>NZ_JACHJK010000007.1 GCF_014203595.1 Streptomyces echinatus | reverse complement strand
CTCGGTCAGCAACGGACCGAGACTTCCGTGCCAGCCGCCATCTCATGCCGGACCAGCGGAAACCGCACGTGAGGTTCGGAAAGAGAACGACCTCTGAGGCAGCCACTTTGGCGCGAGCCCAAAGCCGTTCCACCGACCTCGCACCCCGCTTACCGCCGCCTGTGGGCCATACCGGTCATCATCCCCAGCCGTTCAGGGGACGCGCAGGCCGCCTCCCGTCCAACAGGGCATCCCTTGATTCATGCGTGGGCATTCACCCGCCCTTACCCAGGAACGACAGCAGGCAAGGCATCGGGCCTGCCCTGTCACAGTGAAGGAGGAGCTGGATGTTGATGCGAGCAGCCCGGCAGATGTGGCGCCGGTGGGGGTCGGCGGTGGCGGTGGCGTCGATGGCGGGGGCGGCCGGCCTGGCCGGGGCGGGGGCGGCGACGGCTGCCCAGAACACAGTGGTGAACTGCAACAACAACCCCGCAGCCCTGCAGCCCGCGATCGTAGCCGCTACGCCGGGGGACACGCTGCTGGTGAGGGGGACATGCACCGGCAACTTCACCATCAACAAGGACCTGACCCTGATCGGCCAGGGACGCGCGATCCTCGACGGCACCCAGACCGGTACCACTGTGACGATCTCCGGACCCGTCCAGGTGCAGCTGACCGCCCTGACCATCACCGGCGGCAATGGCACCCTCGGCGGCGGCATCAACATCGCCTCCGGCAGCGTGCTGACGCTGAACCGCTCCACGGTGCGCAACAACACCGCCACCTTCGGGGGCGGCATCTACAACCTCGGCACCCTGACGGTGAACGTCTCCACGCTGCGCAACAACACCGCCACCTTCGGCGGCGGCGTTATCAACGACAGCTTCGGCACGCTGACGCTGAGCGTCTCCACGGTGCGCAACAACACCGCCGACCAAGGCGGCGGCATCTACAACAGCGGCGGCAGCGTGCTGACGCTGGACCGCTCCGCCGTGCGCAACAACATCGCGAACAGCGCAGGCGGCGGCATCTACGACAACGGCGGCACGGAGACGCTGAGAAACTCCGCGGTGGAGCGCAACACCTCGAACGGGGGCTCTGGCAGCGGCGGCGGCATCTTCAACAACGGCGGCTCGGTGACGCTGGACAACTCCAGGGTGCGCAACAACATCCCGGAAAACTGTGCCGGCACCCCCGTTCCCGGCTGCAGTTGACCCCCGCGTCCCGTCGGCACCCCTGGCAAGGCCGGTGGCGGTACAGCAGCGAAGTACGCAACCACAGCAACCGCCCCGTCCGGTGACGACCTCGAAAGGACGTAGCCCGACCGGTATGCCCCTCACCGACCGATCCACATAGAGCTACGGATCAGAGGGCCACAGCGGGTGAAGACGGTCTGGCCCTGCGCCAGGCCGTCTCAGTTTTCGTCTCATACAGCGTGGTTCACCGCCGTTCAGGCAGGACCATCCGCGAGGGTCGTCCCAGCACTCACCCGCCCATGAACGCAGGTGAACAGCACTGCACTCCACCCCGCGAGGCACCAACAGACTTGGAAAGCGTGGTGGGGGCAACCCCTCACGAGTTCGAATCTCGTATCCTCCGCCAGCCCAGAGGGCCGGACCGCGAAAGCGGCCCGGCCCTCTGGCGTTCCAGGGCGGAAACGGGGCGGGGAAGCGCTACGGAGTGTCCGCCGGGTCGCCCGGTTCCGCGGGGCGGCCACGCGTCCCGGCCGCGGGATCCCGGCCGGTGTCGTCCGCCGTGCGCCTGCGCGCGGCGCGGTGCACGGCCTCCCGCAGGCTCCGCGGCGGCTCGTGCGCGAGCGCGGCCACGCGCCGCCGCAGTTCATCGGCCTCGCGTCGGCGCTCCCGCTCCCGGGCCGGGTCCGTGTCCTCCTCCCGGCCCGGGACCGTGTTCTCCTCCGGGGCCGGGACCGTCTTCTCTTCCGGCCCCGGGGCCGCGTTCCGCTCCCGGGCCCGGTCACCGCCGGTGTCGTGCCTGTCCTCGGCGTCCATCGCGACCTCCCCGGGCCAGACGGCAGAAGGCTCTGTCAGGCATTGTCCTCCTCGCCGCCCGCCCAGGCATCGGCCAGCGGGTCGGCGCTCCTGAGCCGGTCGATCTGGCGTCGCCACGCCTCGGCGCGGGCCCGCGTGGACTCCTTGGCCTGCGCGACGAGCTCGCGGGCGGCCGTGAAGCTCTCGGCCTCCGGCGCATCGCGTGCGATACGGCTCACGGTCTTGGTCCTGGCGTCGACAGCCGCGCGGATCGAGGAGCCGTTGAGACGTCCGAGCTTGCGGAATTCCGGCCGGTCGCCGGAGAACCAGGTCTGCTGCCACCAGTCGTCGGTGACCGGGTCGCGCCAGGTGAGATAGCCGCCGCGCAGGATCTGGCGCGGCTCCTTGATGTGTCCGCCGAAGCTGTAGCGCACGCCGTCGGACACGACGGGGTCGTAGAAGCGCGGGGTGAAGAAGTCGGAGACGAGCATGCCGTTGACGGTGTAGCCGAATTCGGCGGCCTCCGAGGGGTCGGCGACCTCGACGAGGAACTCCACCACGCCCTGCTCGGGGTGCGGTGACCTGCCCGCGACCAGGCGGTCCCCCAGCGGGTCGGCGAGCATTTCGAGCATCTCGTGGCTCGCGGTCAGCGACCAGCTGTCGCTGAATTCGATCAGTGAGAAGGGCTGCCCGTTCTCGTCCAGGTGGAACCCGGCGGCATCGGGGACGTCGTCCACCACGATCAGCGGCCAGTATCCGACGGGCACGTCCTCCAGGCGGTCGAAGGCGTCCACGGTCGCGGTGACCTGCCAGATGGGCCCGAAGTCACGGGTGGCCTGCTTCTGGAGCGCGGCGGCCACCCGGCTCAGTCCCGACGCGCTGATCCGCGTGGCCTCGGTGAGGGAGACGAGCGCGAGATGGGAGATCAACATAGCGGCACTGTGCTGCGCGCGCGGCCGGGCCGGACGGCGGCGCACCCGGGCGCCGAGGAGGCCTCACCCGGACGGCCCGCCACCCGCCGCGTGGAGCGGACCCGCCCCCCGGAGCAGCCGACGGCCGCGCCGGAGCCGGGGCCTACCGGGTCACCCGTACCGGCGCCGACACTGTGACCTGGTCCACGTCCGAGACACGGACCGTCGCCTTCAGGGTCCAGGTGCCGGGCACGGGGAGGGTGAAGGAGTCGGCGGCCCAGTAGCCGCCGCGGTCCGTGACCCTCGTGTCCAGGGGGCCCAGGCGCTGGGCCGGGAGCGTCAGGGTGACGCGGAGTTCGGGGACCGAGGCGAAGCCGCCGTCGGGGCCGTAGACCACCGCCTGGACGGAGGTGCCGCCGACCCGGCCCGGGTCCAGGGTGATCTGGACCCTGCCCCGGCCGCCCGGGGCGCCGGAGTCGAAGGGGATCGTGATGACGGACGCCGTGGGGATGCCGGCCACCACCGGCGCGGCGGCCGGCCGTGCGGACTCCGTCGCGGCACGGCCGGGCACGGTGCTGGTCAGGAGCGTGGTCAGGGCGAGCACCAGCAGCGCGGCCACCGCCTCCGCCAGGACGGAGCGGCGCAGGAGGTGCACGGCGGTGACGGGGGCGCGGCCGGCCGGCGGGGGTTCCGGGGGGAGCGGGGGGCCCGTGGCCGGTTCCGGGACACGGGCGCGGACCGGGGCGGCCGCCCGGGCCAGGCGGGTGGTCCAGGTACGGGAGCAGGCCGCCGCGAGCAGGAGTGCGGCGACCGCCGCGAGTTTGGCGAGCAGGGTGCGGCCGTACGTGGTGTCCGTCAGCGCCTGCCAGGAGCCGAGGCCCCGCCAGGACTGGTAGACGCCGGTCACGACCAGGACCGTCACCGAGGCGAGGGCCAGACGGGAGAAGCGGGCCGGTACCGAGGCCGGCAGGCCGGCCGGTGCCGCGGAGCGCCGCAGCGTCCACAGGAGGGCGGCCAGTCCGCCCAGCCAGGCGGCCATGGCGAGCAGGTGCAGGGTCGAGGAGACGAGCGCCGCCGGGACCTGGATGCCCGCCGAGGCGTGGTCGGACGCGGACCAGGTCAGCGAGAGGGCGACGGCGAGGACCGCGGCCGCCGCGAGGGTGGCGCGACGCGGGAGCCGTACGCGGCGGGTTCTCAGCAGGCCCGCGCAGGCCGCCGCCAGGAGCAGCAGCACCAGGCGGGCCAGGAGCAGCAGTCCGGGGCGGGTCGTCGCCGTGCGGGTGAGGGAGGAGAGGGCGAGGGCCGTCGCCGGGGAGGTGCCTTCCTCGTACGGCGCCCGCAGGAGGTAGAGGCCGGCCGTGGCGGCGGTCAGCACGGCCGCGGCGGCCAGGGCGGGGGTGCGCAGGTGGGCCGTCGTCGGGGGGCGGCAGTAGGCCACGAACGCGGCCGTGCCCAGGAGCAGGGCCAGGGAGAGGTAGGCGAGGTAGCGCGCGATGCTGTTCAGGGCCGTGGTCGCCGGGTTCTCGGTCTGTTCGGACGGCGGGGCGGCCGGTGCGGCGGTGCGTTCGCGCACCGAGAAGGTGAGGGCGCCGGACACCGGGTGGCTGTCGGCCGAGACCACCCGCCAGGCGACCGTGTAGGTGCCGGTGGCGAGCTTGGCGGGGAGGGTGACGCGGGCCGTGTCGGAGCGGCCGGCGGCGTGGCCGGCGGGGCCGGTGCGCACGCGGTGGTTGCCGGGGTCGTAGACCCGGAAGGAGTCGGTCAGCAGGCCGACCGACTCGGTGAAGGTGAGGGTCACCTGGCGCGGCGCGGTGCGCAGGACGGTTCCGTCGGCGGGGTCCGTCGCGCGCACCACGGCGTGCGCCGAGGCGGGGGCGGCCGTGCCGAGGACCAGGCCGGACAGCAGGACGGGCAGGAGCAGGAGCACGGCCCTGAGAAGCCGTGCGGACCGGTGTGCCCGTCGCGGTCCTCGGTCTCCGTGGCGCAGCACTCTCAGCCTCCGTCCCCCCGTGCTCCGTGACAGGGCCTCCCCACAGGTACGCGGGAAACGGCCCGTGTGCTCACCAGGTCGGCCGGGCCGTCACCCCGCCGTCCACCACGAGGTCGTGGCCGGTGATCCAGGAGGCGAGCGGGGAGGCCAGGAAGACGCAGGCGTCGGCGACGTCCTCGGGGCGGCCGAGGCGCCCGGCGGGGGCCGCGGCGAGCCATCGCCGTACGCCGTCCGGCCAGGACCCGGCCAGGCCGGGCCGGTCGATCAGGCCGGGCGAGACGGTGTTCACGCGGATGCCGTCGGAGCCGTACTCCAGGGCCGCCGCGCGGGCGTGCATGACCACCGCCGCCTTGGCGGCGCCGTAGTGGGCGTGGCCGGGGGCGGGGTGGCCGGCCTCGATGGAGGCGATGTGGGTGATGGTGCCGCCGCCGTGGCCGCGCATCCGGGCCACGGCGGCCTGGGTACAGGCGAAGACGCTGGTGAGGTCGGTGTCGACGACCGTGCGCCAGTCGTCCGCCGTCATGCCGGCGAGCGGCTGGACGGGCTGTACGGCCGCGTTGTTGACGAGGGCCGTGAGGCGGCCGGCCGACCAGGCCGTCGTCTCCTCGACCAGGCGGTGACAGGCGGCCTCGTCCGTCAGGTCCGCCTGGAGGACGACCGCCCGGCCGCCTTCCCGCCGGATCCGGTCGGCCACGTCGGTGGCCGCGGCGACGGCCGTGCGGCAGTGGACGGCCACCGCCGCGCCCTGTGCCGCGAAGCGCAGGGCGATGGCGCGGCCGATGCCGCCGCCCGCGCCGGTCACCAGGGCGGTCTGTCCGTCGAGCAGGGTCATGGGCGGCACAGTTCCCCGATCAGGGCGGCCTCGGCCGGGTAACGCGCCGTGAGCTCGGCCGCGTTCCCGTGTTCGTAGTCCGCGTAGGTGAATCCGGGGGCCATGGTGCAGCCGAAGAAGGCCCACGCGCCGCCCGGCGCCACCCGCGCGCCCATCCAGGTGCGGGCCGGCACGACGAGCTGTGGGTGCGGGCCGGGGCCGAGGACGGCGGTGCTGGTGGTGCCGTCGGGGGCGAGGAGCAGCAGGTGGAGCGGGTCGCCGAGGTAGAAGTGCCAGACCTCGTCGAAGGGCAGGCGGTGCAGGGCCGAGAAGTCGCCCGCGGTGAGCAGCGCGACGATGGCGGAGCCCTCGGGGCGGCCGTCGGGCCGTTCGGGGCCGGTCCAGGTGCGCCGGAACAGGCCGCCCTCGCGGGGGATGGGTTCGAGGCCGTGGACAGCGATCAGCTCTTCGGGCGTCGTCACTCGGGGAAGGCTACCGCCCGTTCCAGGAAGGCCAGTTGAGCGTGCTTCTCCGGCAGGTACACGTCCGGCAGATCGACCTCGGGCAGCACGACGACGGGGCCGCGGCAGAAGCCCTGGCGTTCGAAGCGGGTGATCGCCCTGACGTTGCGCACGTCCGGGTCGACCACGACCCGTTGGCGGCCCAGGCCCCGCAGCACGTACGTCGTCAGCACCGTCAGCAGGGCGCACGTCCAGCCGTGGTGCGGGCCTTCCGGGCCGGCGGGGGCGAGGAGGAGGTGCACGCCGAGGTCGCCGGGGCGGACGTCGTAGCACTCGCCGACCCGGTCGGCGGACGGCTCGTACGTCTGGAAGAGGGCGGCCGGCCCGCCGTCCTTGGTGACCAGATGGGCGTGGTGGGTGTCGAGCGTGGCCATATGGGCGTAGATCTCGGCGACCTGGTCCCTGGTGAGGCCGTTCATGCCCCAGAACGCGGCGCGTTCCTCTCTCACCCAGGCGTGCACCACGTCCGCGTCGCCCTCCGGGTCGAGGGGGCGTATGCGGACGGTGCCGTAGCCGTCGATGTGCTGGACGTGCAGGTCAGTCATGGGTTCCCTCGGTGGATTCGGCGGGGGTCGGCTCGGCGGGTTCGGCCGGTTCGGCCGGTTCGGTCGGTTCGGGGGTGAGCAGGGACCAGTCGGTGACCACCGGGGCCAGTTCTCCCGTGAGCCACAGCGGGAGCTGGTCGCGGTGGTGGGCGGCGCCGGGTACGCCGTCGGCGCCGAAGGGGACCACCCAGCGGCTGTTGTCGCGGTCGGCCAGGTCCCAGACGTAGCGGGCGGCCGGGCCCCGTGCGGCGCGGTCGGTGAGGCCGGGGACGGCCGAGGTGCAGAGCACGCAGTCGTGGTCGCCGGCGAGACCGGGTGCGGCGGCTCCGTCCGGCGTGGTGTGCGGCTCGTCCGGCAGCGCCTTCCAGGGGGCCAGACGGTGGGTGGCGGCCCAGGGGCGGGCGGGCGGCGCGGCGGCCACCTCCTCCAGGGCGGTACGGACGGCTGCCGCGCGGTCGATGCCGTACGCGTCCTCGGCGCGCAGGAGGTGTTCGAGGGCGAAGCCGACGCGCGGGACGAGGGCCAGCCAGGGCAGCAGGACCTCCGGGTAGGCCGGGGGCTCGGTGAGCGGGGCGAAGACCGGGTGCGCGGCGAGTCGCCGGACGACCGCGCCGCGCACCGCCGCGTAGGCGGCCGCCTCGGTGCTGTCCGCCGCCATGTGGCGGTCCCAGGCGAGCAGGCGGTCGCGCAGGTCCGCGGCGGCGGGGGTGAGGCCGGTGAGGGCGGCGAGGTGGTCCAGCAGGGGTGCGGCGGAACCCAGGTGGGTGTCGGTGTGGATCGCTGACATGCCGTCGGCGGTCCAGGTGCGGCGGGCGTCGAGCAGGGCGCGGATGCGGGCGGCGCGGTGGGGCGGGGCGAACTCGACGCCGAGCGGGGTGGCCAGGCCGCGGGCGTTGGCCATCACCGCGATGCCGTCGGCCGGTTCGGCGTACGGCGTCTCGTGCGTGCCGTGCCAGTCGTGGCCGGGTTCCCATGCGGCGACCGGGTGGAGGCGGTTGGCCTCGGCGCGGACGGGGACCTTGCCGGCGACGCGGTGCAGGGTGCCTCCGGCGGTGTCGGCGGCCTGGACGACGTTGACCGGCTCGGTCCAGGCGTCCAGGGCCCTGTCGATGTCGGCGACGCCGCGGGCGCGGAGGAGGGGGAGGAGGGCGCTGAAGCCGAGGTCTTCCGTCACGCGGGGTGGGTAGCGGAGGGCCAGCGCCTCGGCTTCGCCGTCGCCACCGAGGTGTTTCCCACCCGCACCACCCGTGCGGCTCTCGTCGCCGGCTGCGGGTGGCCCCGGCACGGCGTCGCCGCCGTCGGCGGCCTCCGGACCGTGCGCGGAGGCGTCGGCCGCACGGCCCGCCGGGGTTCGCGTCGCGGAGGGAACCGGGCTTGGTGTGCGGTCCGCCGTGAGCCGTGCCGGCTCCGTGGTCGGCAGGTGGGCCGCCGGGACCCGGGGCCGGGAGGACTCCAGGCCTTCGGGGCCTCCGGCGATGACCGGGCCCCGTTCCGTTTCCACCACCTCGATCTCCAGCGGGGGTTCGCCCGCGATCCGGACGGTCTCCGTATGGCGGGCGGCCCGGTGCCAGGTGCCGTCCGGGCCGAGGGCCTCGATGCCCGCGCCGGTGCGCCGCAGCCGCTCCCGGTAGAGGTCCTGGTAGTCGGCCATGGCGTTGGTGATGGCCCAGGCGGCCGTGCCGGTGTGGCCGAAGTGGGCGATGCCGGGGACACCGGGCACGGCCAGGCCGACCACGTCGAACTCGGGGCAGGCCAGGCGGATCTGCTGGTAGACGCCGGGGTCCTCGATGAAACGGTGCGGGTCGCCGGCGAGGAGGGCGTGACCGCCGGCGGTGCGCTCGCCGGTGACCAGCCAGCCGTTGCTGCCGGCCGTGCCGGGGCCGTCGGTGGCGAACAGGCCGACCGCCTCGGGGCCGAGGTGCCGGATCGCCTGCTCGCGCCAGAGCTTGGCCGGGAAACCGGCGAAGAGGATGTGCGTGCCGAGCCACACCCCGAGCGGCGTCCAGGGCTGCCAGTGGCCGGGGGCCAGAGCGGTGCGGGCGAACTCGGGGGCGCGGCGGGCCCCGGCGGCCAGCCCCTCGTTGACGCCGTCGGTGTACGCCCGCACCCACGCGGCCGTCTCCGGGTCCCGGCGTTCCAGCGCGGCGAAGCAGCGGCGGGCGGTGTCGTCGAGCCGGGCCCGCCGGGCGAAGACGTCCCACGACAGGGCCTCGGCGCCGAGGAAGGACGCGGAGGTGCCCTGGGCGCGGTGGCGCTCGACCTCCAGTTGCCAGGCCCGGTCGTGGGCGGTGACCCGGCCCTGGGCGTGGGCGAGTTCGCGGGCGTCGGAGGCGCGCAGATGGGGAATTCCCCAGGCGTCGCGGTAGATCTCGATGGTCACCCCGGGAACCCCCTGTGCTTTAGGTTAGCCTTGCCTAAGTTATCCGTGGCGGAATCGTACGCGACCGATGGAGGAGTCATGGGGCAGGGGCGGGGCTGGGAAGGCGCGGTCCTCAGACTGATGCGTGCGAAGGACTTCGCGCTGACCGTCCTCGACACCGAGGACGTGACCCCGCACTACCGGCGGATCCGGCTGGACGACGGCGGACTGCTCGCCGCGGCCGGCGTCCACCCCACGATGTGGGTACGCCTGTGGTTCTCCGACGGCGGCCGGCCGCATCAGCGCGCCTACACCCTGGTCGACCCCGACCCGGCCACCGGCACCTTCGGCCTGGAGTTCGCCCTGCACGAGGGCGTGGCGTCCGACTGGGCCCGGGCCGCGCGGCCCGGCGACACCGTCGAGGCCACCGTCCAGGGCACCGGCTTCCGGGACCCCGACCCGGCGCCCTCCCATCTCGTCGCGATCGGTGACCCGGCCTCGCTGCCCGCGATCAACTCCCTGCTCGGCGCCCTGGGTTCCGCCCCGGCCACCGTCTGGTTCGAGGGGGAGCCGGCGGGGCTGCCCAGCCGGACCGCGGCCGGCCGGCACGAGATACGGCCGGTGCCCCGCCGGGACGACGGCGCCCACCTGGTGGAACGCGTCCGCGCCGAACTGCCCGCCGTCCTCGCCGGCACCCCCGACCCCTACGTCTGGATCGCCTGCGACACGGCGACCACCCGCACGCTCGCGGCCTACGTCCGCAGGGACCTGGGCGTGCCGAAGCAGCGGGTGCACGCCCTGGGGTACTGGCGCGCGGACTGAGCGGACGGAGCGGACGAACAGGGTGAGCCGTGAGCCGGGGTGAGCGGTGAACCCGGGGGCGGACGGACCGGGCGGCCGCGGACCCGGGGGAGCCGTGAGACGGGATGAGCGTGAACCCGGGGGCGGGCAGCCCGGAGGCGGACGGACGAGGCGGCCGCGGACCGGGAGGCGGAGCGGGCATGCCCGGGCCTGGCGGGCGGGGCGGGCCGGGGCGCGGGATCATCGACGCATGGACGTCACCCTGCACCTCGCCCAGGACCCCCCGGCCGACGCGCTGCTCGGGCGCTCCCCGCTCGCCGCGCTCACCGGGATGCTGCTGGACCAGCAGGTCCCGATGGAGTGGGCGTTCAAGGGCCCCCGGACCATCGCCGACCGGCTCGGCGCGGAGGACCTCGACGCGCACGAGATCGCGGTGATGGATCCGGAGGGGTTCGCCGCTCTGCTCTCCGAAAAGCCCGCCGTGCACCGCTACCCGGGCTCGATGGCGAAGCGGATCCAGCAGCTGTGCCAGTACCTCGTCGAGCACTACGACGGGGACGCGGAGGCGGTCTGGCGGGGCGTCGGCAGCGGGACCGAACTGCTGCGGCGGCTGGAGGACCTGCCGGGGTTCGGCAAGCAGAAGGCGCAGATCTTCCTGGCCCTGCTCGGCAAGCAGCTCGGGGTCGCCCCCACGGGCTGGCGGGAGGCCGCCGGGGCCTACGGCGAGCCGGAGTCCTTCCGGTCCGTCGCCGACATCACCGGCCCCGAGTCGCTGGCCAAGGTGCGCGCGCACAAGCAGGAGATGAAGGCGGCCGCCAAGGCGGCGAAGCAGAAGTAGCGGCACCCGCCGGAGGGGACCGCGCGTCACCCGCTCGGCCCACCCCGGTGGCTGCCGCCGTCCGGCCGGTCCCAGCATGGGGCATGAGCGACATACCCAGCAGCGGCCCGGACCGGGACCGCGCGTCCGACGACCGGCGGGTCCACGAGGCGGCGCCGCCCGGCGGTCACCCCGCGGCCGAGCCGGCCCGCGGCCACCACGAGCCGGAGCCGCCGCTCGAAGGCCCGCTGCACGCCCTGTCCCGGGCCACCTGGCAGGTCGTCCTGGGCACCGGGATCGGCTCCCTGGTGCTCGGTGTCCTGGTGCTGGTCTGGCCCGACGCGTCCCTGCTCGCCGTCGGTGTGCTCTTCGGCCTCTACCTGCTCTACAGCGGCATCCTCCAGCTGGTGTCCGCCTTCGGCACCCACCAGGCGACCTCGTTGCGCGTGCTGGCCTTCATCAGCGGCGCGCTGTCGATCCTGCTCGGCCTGCTCTGTTTCCGCGGGCCCATGCAGTCGATCCTGCTGCTCGCCCTGTGGATCGGCATCGGCTGGCTGTTCCGCGGCATCACCCAGACCCTGGCCGCCGTGCACGACTCCCGCGCGCCCGCCCGCGGCTGGCAGATCTTCCTCGGGATCCTCACCTTCATCGCCGGGATCGTGCTCATCGACTCGCCGTTCGTGTCGATCGCGGTGCTGACCCTCGTCGGCGGGGTCTGGCTGGTCGCGGTGGGGATCGTGGAGATCGTCACCGCCATCCGTATCCGCGGCCGGGCGCGCCGGGTGCCGCGGACGGTCTGACCCGCCGTCAACCTCGCGTGACCACGGGTACGCCGAGCGGGCGGATCTCGCACCCGGCGTGCTGCCCCCACCCCGCGCCCCGGGAAAACAGACGTCGTGAGCAGGAGCAGGAGCACAGCCCGGAGCCACCCCTGGCTACGGGTCCTCGCGCTGCTCCTCGCCCTGTGGGTGCCCGGCGCCCAGGTCCCGGCCCAGGCGGTGCCGGGACTCGCCGTGGCCGCCGAGACCGACGGGCACGACGTCCTCGACACGCCCCTCAGGCCGCCCGCCCGCTCCGTCCACCGGGCCGACGCGCCCGAGCGCCTCGCCCCCCGCACCGACCCGGCACCCGCCCGCCCGGCGGCTCGCCCGATCCCCGCCGCGCCGCGGGCGCCGTCCGCCCCGCCCCGGCCGCGCACGGTGGTCCTGCGCTGCTGACAGACCCGCGTCCCCCCGCGAAGGTCAGTCGGCTCGACGCAAGGAGCACCACAGCCATGCCCAAGGATCCCTACGCCGTCCTGCGCGCCCTGCTGCGCGCGGAGGCCAGGCGCGGTACGGCGCCCAAGCCGGATCAGCGGACCCCGCAGCAGCCGCGGGAACCGCGGGACCGGGACCGCTGAGCGGACCCGGCGGGGGCGGGCTACCGTCTCCGCCGGGCGGTGCCGAACAGGGAGCGGGTGATCTCCCGGCCGAGCTGGGTGCCGACCGAGCGGGCCAGGGACCTGAACATCCCGCTGCCGACGACCTGTTCGACCAGGGACGGCTCGTCCCGTGCCGCCTCCGTGGGCTTCGGTGTCCGCACCGCTTCCGGCGGCCGGGCGGCGCTCAGCCTCTCGTACGCGGATTCCCGGTCCACAGCCTGTGCATAACGGCCGTGGAGCGAGGAGCCGCGGACCGCCCGGTCCAGTTCGGCGGCGTCGACCGGGCCCATCAGGGACTCCGGGGCGCGCAGCCGGGTGGCGGCCACCGGGGTCGGCGCCCCGGTCTCGCCGAGCACGGTCACCACGGCCTCGCCGGTGCCCAGGCCGGTGAGCAGTTCCTCCAGGTCGTACGCCGACTTCGGGAAGGTCCGCACGGTCGCCGTCAGCGCCTTCTGGTCGTCCGGGGTGAAGGCGCGCAGGGCGTGCTGGACGCGGTTGCCGAGCTGGCCGAGGACCTCGCCGGGCACGTCCTTCGGGGTCTGGGTGACGAAGAAGACGCCGACGCCCTTGGAACGGATCAGCCGCACCGTCTGCGTGATGGACTCCAGGAACGCCTTGGAGGCGTCGTCGAACAGCAGGTGCGCCTCGTCGAAGAAGAACACCAGCCTGGGCTTGTCGACGTCGCCGACCTCGGGCAGGTCGTGGAAGAGGTCGGCGAGCAGCCACATCAGGAAGGTGGAGAACAGCAGCGGTCGGTCCTGCACCGAGGGGAGTTCGAGGACCGAGACGATCCCCCGGCCGTCCGCCGCCGTGCGCAGGAGGTCCGCCGTGTCGAACTCGGGCTCGCCGAAGAAGTCCGCCATGCCCTGTGCCTCGAAGGCCGTGAGCGAGCGCAGGATCACCCCGGCCGTGGCGGTGGAGAGGCCGCCGATGTTCCTCAGCTCGCCCTTGCCCTCGTCGGAGGTGAGGAAGGCGACCACCGCCCTGAGGTCCTTGAGGTCGATCAGCTCCAGGCCCTTGGTGTCGGCGTAGTGGAAGATCAGGCCGAGGGACTGCTCCTGGGTCTGGTTCAGCCGGAGCACCTTGGCCAGCAGCACCGGGCCGAAGCTGGTGACGGTGGCCCGCACGGGGATGCCGTGGCCGAGGCCGCCGAGCGCGAGGAACTCCGCCGGGAAGCCGGCCGGGGTCCACTCCTGGCCGACCTCGCCGGAGCGCCCCCGCACCCGGTCGTTCTCCTGCCCCGGCCGCGCGATGCCGGACAGGTCGCCCTTGATGTCCGCGAGGAACACCGGCACGCCCTGCGCGGACAGCTGCTCGGCGATCAGCTGGAGGGTCTTGGTCTTGCCGGTGCCGGTGGCGCCCGCGACCAGGCCGTGCCGGTTGAGCACGGCCAGCGGGACACGGACCGGCGCGCCGGCGTGGCACCGCCCGTCCCACAGGAGGGCGCCGAGCTCGAGCGCGGGGCCGGTGAAGGCGTAACCGGAGGCGATCTTCTGCGCCGGAGCGGGCAGGGCGCCGGCTCCCCCGGGGGCCGCGGGAGGCACGGTCTCACTGTCGCTCATCCCCGGCCTCTGTTCCCGTAGTAGCCCGTATGCCCGTTTTGCTCCATCTTTTCAAGCGTCGCACTCCGCCGCCATGGCTGCGCCCGGAACGTCTTGACCGGTAGGCTTTCCGTGTGATCTTCAAGCGCATCGGAAACGGCCGGCCGTACCCCGACCACGGCCGGGAAAGCACCCGGCAGTGGGCGGACGTCGCGCCGCGCCCGGTCCGCCTCGATCAGCTCGTGACCACCAAGCAGCAGCTCGACCTGGAGACCCTGCTGGCGGAGGACTCGACGTTCTACGGCGACCTCTTCGCACACGTCGTGAAGTGGCAGGGCGACCTGTACCTGGAGGACGGCCTGCACCGCGCGGTCCGCGCCGCCCTCCAGCAGCGCCAGGTGCTGCACGCGCGCGTGCTCGAACTCGACTGACCCGGCGCGACACGGCGGTTGGCCCTTTCGGGTTCCGCTGAGCGGCATCGGCTGATCATCTGATAGGCATTGCCGCTCGGGCGCACTACGCTGCGTTCATGAGCATGCTGACTCCCCCGGGCATGGGCGGCCAGTACCGGATCACGGGGGACAAATACCCGCGGATGCGTCCGCCTCGCCGACGCGGCAGGCTCGTGGCCGCCGCAGTGGCCTCCGTCGCCGTGCTCGGTCTGATCGGCTGGGGCACCCTGCAGCTCATCGACGTCTTCGACGGCGGCGACAACCCCACGGTGGCCGGCCATGCGGCGGACTGCCGGACCAAGGCCGAACCGGCCCCGGCGGCCCAGGTGAAGGTCCTGCCGAAGCCCGGCCGGATCACCGTGAACGTCTTCAACGCCACCAAGCGCACCGGGCTCGCCAAGAAGACCGCGGACGAGCTGCGCAAGCGCGGCTTCAGGATCGGCTCCGTGGGCAACGCGGCCAAGGACTACGACCAGAAGGTCAAGGGCACGGGGCTGCTCCTCGGCTCCCCCGCCGCGCAGGACTCCTCGCTCCGGGTGCTCGGCACCCAGCTCGCCGGTGCGCCCGTGCGCGCCGACGGCCGCAAGGGCGCCGACCTCGACCTGATCATCGGGGACGGCTTCAAGGGCCTCACCCGGCAGGCGGCCGCCGATCAGGCGCTGACGTCCCTGACCGCACCCGGACAGCCGGCGGTCACGAAGAAGGGCTGCTGAGCGGCGGCCCCGGGGAGAATCGGGGCCGTACCGGGGCGGATGAGCGGAGTCCTGCCCGGACGCGTCTTCGCCTCCGGGGCACGACCGTCCGGGGCCGGCCCGCGCTCCGGACGGAGACCGGGCCGCGCCCGGTGGGCGCGGTGCCTACTCGGCGGATCCGTAGAGCCGGTCCCCCGCGTCGCCGAGGCCCGGGATGATGTAGCCGTGCTCGTTCAGGTGGTCGTCCACCGCCGCCGTCACGACCGTCACCGGCGTCCCCGCCAGCTCGCGCTCCATGACCTCGACGCCCTCCGGAGCGGCGAGCAGCACCACGGCCGTCACGTCGTCCGCGCCGCGCTTGATCAGCTCCTGGATCGCCGCGACCAGGGTGCCGCCCGTGGCCAGCATCGGGTCGAGGACGTACACCTGGCGGCCCGAGAGGTCCTCCGGCATGCGCGAGGCGTACGTGGACGCCTGCAGCGTCTCCTCGTTGCGGATCATGCCGAGGAATCCCACCTCGGCGGTCGGCAGGAGCCGGACCATGCCGTCCAGCATGCCGAGGCCGGCGCGCAGGATCGGCACCACCAGCGGACGGGGGCGGGCGAGCTTGACGCCCGTGGTCGAGGCGACCGGCGTCCGGATGTCGACGGCCTCGGTGCGCACGTCCCGCGTGGCCTCGTAGGCGAGCAGGGTGACCAGCTCGTCGGCGAGCCGCCGGAAGGTCGCGGAGTCGGTGCGCTGGTCGCGCAGCGTGGTGAGCTTGTGGGCGACCAGGGGGTGGTCGACGACATGGAGACGCATGCCCCTAACGGTACCTGCGTCACGAGTCGCCCTCGCCCTGGCGTCAAACCGGCCGTCCGGGGAAGGTGGGAGGGACGGACTTGGGGTGGTGTGACGTGTCTGACCTGCCTGACCTCCCCGCGGACGCCTCCGGGCCCACCGCCGACGCGGCCGGCCCCGCGGCGAGGGCCGCGAGGAAGGATCCCGACAAACCCGAGAGCGAGACCGAGCGCCGCCGACGGCGCGCCCAGTTCCTGCGCGATCTCGCCGAGGCCCGGGAGCTGCGCGACCGGGTCCAGCCCCGGCGCGCCAAGGCGGCCCGGCTGCGCCACGCGATGCGTATGCGGACGTTCCGCTGGTAACTCCGCGGAACCGTGCCCGGCGCGGAAGATCCACGTCCGCAGCGGTGTTGGGGACGTGGACGTGCGTGGGCGCGGGGAAAAGCCGCGTACGATCCGCAGGTGGCGGCAATGAGTGCGCTGCTGAGCCGTTCGCGGATCCGCGATCGAAACAGCCAGACACAGGGAGCCGAAGACGTCCCCTGGACGCCTTGTTTCTGCCACGATTCCGAGTGGGTGGGGCTCGGAGCCCAGGCTCTCTCCGCCCACGTACCTCCGCCGGGGGGACCCCCAACCGGCACGCCTATGACCAGTGGGAGAGTCACGGTGTACTTCGCCGCACTGCTCGCGCGCACCGAAGACGGGTGGGAAGCGAGCGACACAGAGCTGGACGATGTGGAGACCCTGTCGGATCTGGCCGACCTGGCCCGGGAAGCCTCTCCCGACGAGGACACGGTGCTCGTCCTGATCGAGCAGGAGGACTCCTGGTTCGGAGTCGTCCGCGTGGACGGCGAGGACGACCCTCGCATCTACGTCTCGGACGCCGCCGCCGCCCAGCGCAGCGCGTACGGGGAGCTGCTGCTCACCGACGAACTGCTCGGCCGGGAGCCCGGCTCGGACGACGGCCCGGACCTGGACTCCCTGGACCTCGACGGCACGGAGGACGGTGAGTCCGAGGACGACGAGGAAGTCGCCGTCGGCGCCGACGCGGTGCCGCACAGCCCGGTGGGCGACAGCGAGATCCTCGATGACCTCGGCATCGGCGAGAAGGAGCTGCGCGCCCTGGACGCCGAGGACGCGCTGGGCACGATCGCCGAGGCGCTGGGCGCCTCGGAGGTCCTGGAGACCGTCCGCTGACCACGCCACGGGACCCGCGGGACACACCGGACCCGGTCCGTGACCGCTGGCGTGCCGCGATGCGGCTCGCCCTGGACCAGGCCGAGCTCGCCGTCCGGGGCGGAGACGTCCCCGTCGGCGCCGTCGTACTGTCCCCGGACGGTACGACGGTGCTCGGTGCCGGGCACAACGAGCGCGAGGCCACCGGTGATCCCACGGCCCACGCGGAGGTGCTCGCGATCCGGCGGGCGGCGGCCGTGACCGGCGAGTGGCGGCTGACCGGCTGCACCCTCGTCGTGACCCTGGAGCCGTGCACGATGTGCGCGGGCGCGCTCGTCCAGTCCCGGGTGGACCGGGTGGTCTACGGCGCCCGGGACGACAAGGCGGGCGCGGCCGGCTCCCTGTGGGACGTGGTCCGCGACCGGCGGCTCAACCACCGGCCCGAGGTCGTCGAAGGTGTTCTCGCGGCGGAGTGCGCCGGGCTGCTCACGGACTTCTTCCGGGACCGCTGAGGAACCGCCGCCGGGCCGGTTCCGGCTCCCCGGTCATCGATTTCGAAGCACGCCCCACTGTGCTGTAGGGTCTCCCTCGGTAGCGTGTCCGAGCGGCCGAAGGAGCTCGCCTCGAAAGCGAGTGTGGCGCAAGTCACCGAGGGTTCAAATCCCTCCGCTACCGCAGAGAGAAGGGGCGCCCGGTTCATCGAACCGGGCGCCCCTTCGGCTTCCGCCCCCGTTCCCGTCTCAGTCGGTCCGGCGCATGGCCGACAACGCCACATCTGCCGTGTCGGCCATCTGCACGGGTGCGGCCTGTCGTCACCGTTCCGTCACAAGTGGTCCCGCACGGAACCCTGCCGCTCTCCCGCCCTGTCTGTACTCACGTACCACGACCACACGTACCGCGGGGCAACGACCGACGACCGAAACCCGCGGACGAGACGACTCAGGGGGACGACAGCATGCGGCACAGCAACGGCATTCGCAGGGCGGCTCTGGCGACGACGGCGGTCACGGCCGTCGCGGCGGCGGTGACCGGCATCCTGCCCGGCACCGCCATGGCGGCGAGCACCACCACCTCCACCCCGCCGCCGGCCTGCCCGGCCTCCGCCCTCCAGGTCAGCGCCTGGCAGGCCGCCCACCGGCCCGTCGGGACCGGGACCGGGGCAGCAGTCGTGCAGTTCACCAACGTCTCCCGGAAGACGTGCGTCCTGAAGGGCCATCCGACGGTCGCGGGCGCCGGCAACGGCTCCCCCGCCCACAACACCCCGCTCAAGGTCACCCCCACCGGCAGGGCGGCCACCGTGACGGTCCGCCCGCACGGCAAGGCGTGGGTGAAGCTGACCTTCGTCCAGGTCCAGGGGGAGGCCGACGGCTACTGCGTGTCGGGCAAGGACCCGGTGGCGTATCCGACGATGGTCATCGGGCTGCCGCGCTCCGGGAAGCACCAGGTCGCCCTGAACGACGGGTGGTGGGCCGAGTGCGACAACAAGGTGACCGCCACCCCGGTCTCGGCGGTCAAGCCTTCCTGACCCCACCGTCCCCACGAATCGAGCGGCCTGCACGACGAGCACAACGCGCAAGTCACCGAGGGTTCGGATCCCTCCGCCACCGCAGATGAGAAGGGCCCCGTCCACCGGACGGGGCCCTTCTCGCCGTTCCGGGCGGGGTGTCTGCGGCCGCGCGTCGTGCGGGGTTCCTCCGGAGTCACGGGCGCCTCCCGGGTCCGGGCCGCCGGGAGCCCGACCCGCCGCACGCCCCCATCCGTCGGACGCGAGCCTCTGTGCGATTATCAACAACGCTCTGAGCAGTCAGCGACGTGGGGAGGCCGCGGTGACGGTGAACGCCAAGAAGATCGCCGTGTACGTGCTCGTGGTCTTCGCGCTGTACGTGATCATCACCGACCCGGCCAAGGCGGCCGACTACGTCCAGATAGGCTTCGAGGGCATATCGGACGCGGCCAGGGCCATCGGCGACTTCATGACCTGGGTCGCCAACGGAGGAAAGAGCTGAGGTACACCGCATGATCCGCCACCTGGTCCTCTTCAAGCTCAACGAGGGCGTCGAGCGCGACGATCCGCGGGTCGTGGCCGGCGTGGAGGCCTTCCGGGCCCTCGGCGACCAGATCGAGGAGCTGCGTTCCTGGGAGTGCGCCTGGAACATCAGCGACCGGCCGATCGCCTACGACTACGCGATCAACTCGGCCGTCGAGGACGCCGACGCTCTCAAGCGCTATCTGGAGCACCCGGCCCACCAGGCGGGCGTCGCGCTCTGGCGCGAGTTCGCCACCTGGGTGATCGCCGACTACGAGATCTGAGCCGCGCACTCCCCACAACCCCTCACCGTTCCGGTGGGGGGCTTTCGTCTGTTATACGCCTCAACTTGTTGGAGTTTGGCGACAACACGGTGTAATGCGGTGCTTGCACACAGTGCACATGTCTTGTGATGCTATGACCGCTTTTGACGGATGATTGACGGACGAAGAGGTGGCGTTGACCGTGTCGGCCAGTACTGCGCCGCCTCAGGACGAGGCGGCAGCCCCGCCCCCGCCGGCCCCCGAGAAGCGCCGCGGTGCTGACACCCGGGCACTCACCCAGGTGCTGTTCACCGAGCTGAAGCAGCTCACCCCCGGCACGCCGGAGCACAACCGGGTACGGGGAGCGCTGATCGAGGCGAACCTCCCGCTCGTACGCTACGCCGCCGCCCGCTTCCGTTCCCGCAACGAACCGATGGAGGACGTCATCCAGGTCGGCACCATCGGCCTGATCAACGCCATCGACCGCTTCGACCCCGACCGGGGCGTGCAGTTCCCGACCTTCGCGATGCCCACCGTCGTCGGCGAGATCAAGCGCTACTTCCGCGACAACGTCCGCACGGTCCACGTCCCGCGCCGGCTGCACGAGCTGTGGGTGCAGGTCAACAGCGCCACCGAGGACCTGACCACGCTCTACGGCCGCTCGCCGTCCACCGCGGAGATCGCCGAACGGCTCCGGATCGGCGAGGACGAGGTGCTCAGCTGCATCGAGGCGGGGCGCTCCTACCACGCCACCTCGCTGGAGGCCGCCCAGGAGGGCGACGGACTGCCCGGCCTGCTGGACCGGATCGGCTACGAGGACCCGGCCCTGGACGGCGTGGAACACCGCGACCTGGTCCGCCATCTCCTCGTCCAACTCCCCGAGCGCGAACAGCGAATCCTTCTCCTGCGCTACTACAGCAATCTGACCCAGTCACAGATCAGCGCGGAACTCGGCGTCTCCCAGATGCATGTCTCGCGACTACTCGCCCGTAGCTTCCAGCGGCTGCGCTCCGCGAATCGGATCGACGCGTAGTCCCGGGCATTGCGTGCGCGGAGCCGAAGCACACAAGGCGTTCGGCCGATGCATAGCGGGCGCACGGAAGCACGGCCCGAACAGCACTGCATCGCAAACCCGATCGATCGGTAACCGGCGCGGGCGAATCGCTCACCAGGGCCGATGCCGACAGTTGCGGCCCGAATAACCGTCAGACCCCTTCTTTCCAGGGCGGATTCGCAACCTGCGTGTCGACATGTCGGTACAGCGCGTTGCCGACATGTGACATTCTGCGGGAAGCGCGTTTGCCGTGGCTCCGGCTCCGGTATTCAGGTGAAGGCTGCGTTGCTCGAAAGTCAGCGCCGCCGCGACCGTCCCGCGACCCAAAGGGGGTGGCATGTCCGCAGACCAGGGCAGCTCGAAGGTGCTGACGCCCACGATGAGCGAGGCAGCGCCCAAGGAGCTCGACGCTCTCGACGTCCTCGACGGCTTCGAGGGCGTCACGGCCCTCGAAGCCGTGCCGTCCCCGGCCGCCGGCCCGGCCGCCGAAGCTCTCCCGGCCCCGCAGCCCGCGGCGAACCTCGACACCCGCACCCTGTCCCGGTCGCTGTTCCTGCGCCTGGCCGCGCTGGACGAGGACAGCCCCGAGCGGGCCTACGTCCGGGACACCCTGATCGAGCTGAACCTGCCGCTGGTCCGGTACGCGGCCGCGCGCTTCCGCTCACGCAACGAGCCGATGGAGGACATCGTCCAGGTCGGCACCATCGGCCTGATCAAGGCGATCGACCGGTTCGACTGCGAACGGGGCGTGGAGTTCCCGACCTTCGCGATGCCGACGGTCGTGGGCGAGATCAAGCGCTTCTTCCGTGACACCTCGTGGTCCGTGCGCGTCCCGCGCCGGCTCCAGGAGCTGCGCCTGGCCCTCACCAAGGCCAGCGACGAGCTGTCCCAGAAGCTGGACCGCTCTCCCACGGTGACGGAGCTGGCCGCCGTGCTCGGCGTCTCCGAGGAGGACGTGGTCGACGGCCTCGCGGTCGGCAACGCCTACACCGCCTCCTCCCTCGACAGCCCGGCCCCCGAGGACGACGGCGGCGAGGGCTCCCTGGCCGACCGGCTCGGCTACGAGGACACGGCCCTGGAGGGCGTGGAGTACCGCGAGTCCCTCAAGCCCCTGCTGGCCAAACTCCCGCCCCGGGAACGGCGGATCATCATGCTGCGCTTCTTCGCCAACATGACCCAGTCACAGATCGGCGAGGAGGTCGGCATCTCCCAGATGCACGTCTCCCGGCTGCTGACCCGGACGCTGGCCCAGCTGCGCGACGGACTGATCTCCGACTGAGCACTCCGCGGGGAGGAGCCGCGGCCGGGACGTGCGCCTGACGCGTCGGGCGTCAGGCGGCCGCGGCACCGTCGTAGCTGGTCGCGCGGTTCCCCGCACCCGTTACGGGGCGCCGCCCCTCCCGCGGTCCGCGCACGGGGTTCACATCTGACGGAGCGTCAGCCACCATGGCGGGATGCTTCGTACGACGACAGGGACTCGTGGCCGCCGAGGCGCCGTTACGGCAGCGTCGGCGGCCGTCGTCTGTCTGGGCGGGGTGCTGGCCGCGTGCGGGGGCGGCGGCTCGGGCGGCTACACCGCGGTCGGCGCGGGCCGGAGCGGTCCGACGGCCGTGGTGCCGACGGCGCCGGTGAGCCTGGTGCCGCTGGACGGGGCGAAGAGGGACGGCACGCGCGGGGACGCCCCGCGCCCAGCCGGCTCCCCGACGGCTCCGGCGGGCGCGACGGGGCCGGACAGTGTGACGGGACCGGACGGCACGACGGGTCCGGCGGTGTCCCACGGCCCCGGGCACGACGGCACGCCGGAACCGGCCGCTCCGCAGACGCCCGCCCGGCCCCCGGAGGACCCCGCCCCGGGCACCCCGGAGCCCGGTGGCGGTGGGGACGGCCGTACGACACCACCGCCCGCCTCGCCCAGCCCGGCTCCGAGCCGTACGACACCCGCCACGCCGGCCGCCCTGTCCTGGGGCGACCCGGTGACCGAGGACACCGACAAGCGCTGGTGCCAGCAGGTGACCGTCGGTTTCCGCAACTCGGGCGGCACGCGGGTGCGTTCGGGCGCGGTGACGTTCGGGACGCACATCATCGGCGGGCTCGGCATCGACTGGGGAACGGTCGAGTCGACCGTGGCGCTTCCGGTGCCGCTCCCGCCGGGCGCGCGCAGGAGCCCCGTGTGGACGGTGTGCGTCGACGCCTGGCGGGTGCCGCTCGGCATGCACATCGAGACGCGGGACGTCTCCGTCGTGTGGGACTGACCGCTACTTCAGCGCCAGCCAGGCCACGCCGGCCACCACGGCGAGCACCACGACGACCCCGATGATCAGACCGACCCGGGGGCCGGAGGAGGCCGCCTGCTGCTGCTGTCGCCCCTGGGGAGCCTCGTCGACGAACGCGCGGAACATCTGGGTGCTGCCGGCGGGGTCGTAATTGCCCTGGGGGCCCTGGGTGTTAGCCATGCCCCGAGACCTTAGCGAAGAGGCCCCGGGCGGCCCAAGCCGGGACCCGGGGGGACGGCAGCGGATCGGACGGGGCAGACCACCCATCCTCACCTGCATATTTACGTTCGCAATACTTGCCTTTGCCAAGTTTTTGCGCCACCCACCCCCTGTTTGTTTGCCTTCAGCAACCAAACAACCCTATGGTTGCCCCAAGCAACGAATACGGGAGGTGTGATGGCCGAGCGGCCGCAGTTTGAAGAGCTGGCGCGTCAGCTCAGTGCCGTCGGAGCCGTGAAACGGGACATGGGGCGGATCCTGCCGCCCGACTGCCCGGCCGGCTCGGCCGCCGTGCTGACCCTGCTCGGCCGCCACGGCGACATGCGCATGAGCAAGCTCGCTGAGCTGCTCGCCGTGGACATGTCGGTGACCAGCCGGCACGTCGCGCATGTCGCCGCACGCGGCTGGATCGAGCGGCACCCGGATCCCGCGGACAAGCGCTCGCGCATCCTGCGCCTGACGCCCGAGGGTCTGGAGCAGCTCGACGAGCTGTCCCGGCGGACCACGCATCTGCTCGCCGAGCGGCTGGCGGACTGGACCGACGAGGAGGTCGGCCAGCTGATCCGGCTGATGACGCGCCTGCGCGCCAGCTTCGGCGACTGCCGGTCCGCCCCGCTGCGGCTCCCCACCCCCGTAGTCGAAGAGACCACCCGTACACCCGCAAGCACGTAAGAAAAGGAAGCCCATGGCAACGACCACACCAGCCGGTGTGCGGGCTCACGCCAAGCACGGGGGAGGCACAGGCCACGCCCCGATGACGCACCGGCAGATCATGGAGGCCCTGTCCGGCCTGCTGCTGGGCATGTTCGTGGCGATCCTGTCGTCCACGATCGTCTCCAACGCCCTGCCGGAGATCATCGGTGACCTCGGCGGCGGTCAGTCCGCCTACACCTGGGTCGTCACCGCCGCACTGCTGTCGATGACCGCGGCCACTCCCCTGTGGGGCAAGCTCGCCGACCTGTACAGCAAGAAGGCTCTCGTCCAGATAGCCCTGGTCATCTACGTGGTCGCCTCCATGGCGGCCGGTCTGTCGCAGAACCCCGGCATGCTGATCGTGTGCCGTGTGGTGCAGGGCATCGGCGTCGGCGGTCTGTCCGCCCTGGCGCAGATCGTCATGGCGGCGATGATCTCTCCGCGTGAGCGCGGCCGTTACTCCGGCTACCTCGGTGCCACCTTCGCCGTCGCCACCGTCGGCGGCCCGCTGCTCGGCGGTGTCATCACCGACACCTCCTGGCTGGGCTGGCGCTGGTGCTTCTACGTCGGCGTCCCCTTCGCGATCATCGCGCTGATCGTGCTGCAGAAGACCCTGCACCTGCCCGTGGTCAAGCGGGAGGTCAAGGTCGACTGGGGCGGCGCGACCCTCATCTCCGCCGCCGTCTCCCTGCTGCTGATCTGGGTCACCTTCGCCGGCGACAAGTACGACTGGATCTCCTGGCAGACCTACGCCATGGTCGGCGGTTCGGTCGTCCTCGGCGCACTGTTCGTGCTCGTCGAGGCCAAGGCGAGCGAGCCGATCATCCCGCTGCGTCTGTTCCGGAACCGCACGATCACTCTGGCGTCGCTCGCCTCGCTGTTCGTCGGTGTCGCGATGTTCACCGGCACGGTGTTCTTCAGCCAGTACTTCCAGCTGGCCCGCGACAAGTCCCCGACCATGTCGGGCGTCATGACCATCCCGATGATCGGCGGTCTGTTCGTCTCCTCGACCGTCTCCGGTCAGTTCATCACCCGCACCGGCCGCTGGAAGGCGTGGCTGGTCAGCGGTGGCGTCCTGGTCACGGCCGGCCTGCTGCTGCTCGGCGGCATCCGGTACGACACCGACTACTGGAAGATGGCCATCTGGATGGCCCTGCTGGGTCTCGGCATCGGCATGATGATGCAGAACCTGGTGCTCGCCACGCAGAACCAGGTGGCGCCCTCCGACCTCGGCTCGGCCAGCTCCACGGTCACGTTCTTCCGTTCCCTCGGTGGCGCGGTCGGCGTCTCGGCGCTCGGCGCCGTGATGGCCCACCGGATCACCGACTACGTCAAGGACGGCGTCTCCACCCTCAGCCCCAAGTACCAGGCCGCCCTGGCCGGCGGCTCCGGGTCCACGGACAGCATCCCGGACATGGACACGCTGCCGGCCCCCATCCGGACGCTGCTGGAGAGCGCCTACGGCCACGGGATCGCGGACGTCTTCCTCATCGCCGGCTTCCTGGCCGCCGTCGCCTTCCTGATCACGCTGTTCATCAAGGAGGTCCCGCTGAAGACCAAGGGCGCGCTCGCGCAGAGCGCCGAGGGCGAGGCTCCCCTGACCGACCCGGCCGCCGCTCCCGTCGTCGCCGAGGCCCAGGCACCGGCCGCCGAGCAGGTCCCGGCCGCCGTCGCCGCCGCCCCGCTGTCCGACACCGGCACGGCCGTGGCCACCGCCGTCCAGCCGATGACCGCCGTCGCCACGGTGGCGGAGCGCGACACCTTCGGCGGCACCCCGGTGCACGGCTTCGTCCGCGGCGCCGAGAGCGCCCCGGTCCCGCAGGCCGCGGTCACCCTGATCTCGCTGTCCGGCCGCCAGCTGGGCCGTTCGGTCGCCCAGGCCGACGGTTCCTACGCGCTGCACGCCCCCGGCACCGGCTCGTACGTCCTGATCGCCTCCGCCGACGGCTACCAGCCGCAGGCCTCCACCGTCGTGGTGGGCGAGGAACCGCTGGCCTACGACATCCTGCTCAGCGGCACCAGCGGGCTGACCGGCGTCGTCCGGGCGGCCGGGAGCGCGCTTCCGGTCAAGGACGCCATGGTGATCGTCACCGATGTGCGCGGTGACCTGCTGGCCACCGCCGCCACCGGTGAGCAGGGCGACTTCGCCCTCACCGACCTGGTGCCGGGCACGGTCACCGTCGCGGTCAACGCGAGCGGGTTCCGGCCGCGTGCCCTGCCGGTCGAGGTCGGCGCCACCGGCGTCACCCGCGTCGAGGTCGACCTGGACGCCGGCGCCCGGCTCCAGGGAGTCGTCCGGGCCCCGCACGGCCCGCTGGCCGACGCCCGGGTGACCCTGGTCGACCAGGCCGGCAACGTCGTCGGCACCGCCACCACCGGCGGGGACGGGGCGTACGCCTTCACCGACCTGGACGGCGGTGAGTACACCCTCATCGCGACCGGCTACCCGCCGGTGGCCACCGCGCTGACCGTGACCGGCGCCGGAACGGACGGCCACGACATCGAACTCGCCCACCCCGGCGAGTAGTTCTCACCCCGGCCCGTGGCGGCGCGCGCCCTGAGCGGAGGGCGCGCCCGCCACGGGCCGGTCTCATACGACCAATTTGTAAGACTTTGCAGGGAGAAAACGGGATGGGACTGACCGCGAAGATCCGTACCCGGGACGGGTGGGCCGTGTCGCACGCGGTCGTCACGGTGACCGACATGACCGGTACGCAGGTGCTGCGCGCCGAGGCCGACGCCGAGGGGGCCGTACGGGACACCACCGAGCTGGCTCCGGGGGCGTACACGGTGATCGTGACGGCGGTCGGGTACGCGCCCGCCGCGTCCAGCGCGATCGTCACCGCGAGCGGCCGGGCCGAGGTCGGCGCGGTCACGCTGGCCCGGCAGGGCGGCTCCGAGCTGCCGCCGCCCGGGCCCTGGACCATCGACCCGGCGCACTCCTCCGTCGCCGCGGTCGCCCAGCACCTGGGGATCTCCAGCGTGCACGGGCGGTTCACGGAGTTCGGCGGGGCGATCGAGATCGCGCCCGACGACGTCACCAAGTCCCGGGTGGCGGCGGTGATCCGGGCGGCGTCCGTCGACACGGGCAACGGCATGCGCGACACGCATCTGAAGTCCGGGGACTTCCTCGACGTCGAGCGGCACCCGGAGATCACCTACCGCTCCACCGGGGTGACCCCCGCCGGTTCCGACCGCTGGACGGTGCACGGCGAGCTGTCCATGCACGGGGTCGTACGGCCGGTGGACCTGGACCTCGCCTACCTCGGCACCGGCGCGGACCCCTGGGGCGGGACGAGGGCCGCGTTCCGGGCCACCGCCGAGCTGCACCGCGAGGACTTCGCGATGAACTACAACCAGGTGCTGCAGGCGGGCATCGCGGCCATCGGCACCACGCTGAAGGTGGAACTGGACATCCAGGCGGTACAGGGCGACACGCTGCCCCAGGCGTAGACACGACAGGGTCGGCCCCAGGGGCACGCGCTGCCCCTAGGCTGCCCCCATGGCACCGAACATCGCTACCAACACGCGTGTGTCGCTGGACGAGCTGCTGGACTTCGTGCGCCCCCGTCACCGTGCCCTCCTGATCACCAGGCGGGCCGACGGCTCCCCGCAGGCGTCGCCGCTGACCTGCGGCGTGGACGACTCGGGCCGGATCGTCGTCTCCACCTACCCCGAGCGGGCCAAGACCCGTAACGCCAGGCGCGACCCGCGGGTCGGCCTGGTCGTCCTCAGCGACGACTGGAACGGCCCCTGGGTCCAGATCGACGGCACGGCCGAGGTCATCGACGCGCCCGACTCCGTGGAACCGCTCGTCGAGTACTACCGCAACATCGCCGGCGAACACCCCGACTGGGACGAGTACCGGCAGGCGATGCTGAAGCAGGGCAAGTCGATCGTCCGGGTGACTCCCGAGCGCTGGGGGCCGGTGGCCACGGGCGGCTTTCCGGCCCGGCTCGTCGCCGACTCGTAGTCAGCCGCGGGCGACCATCGCCTCGATACCGGCGATCAGCAGGTCCAGGGCGAAGGTGAAGTCGCGGTCCAGCATCTCGGCGACCGTGTCCCCGCCGCGCGCCGCCATCAGGGTCTTGGACTCCTCCATCATCCTGGCGGTCCCCGGCACCTCCTCCGCCAGGGACATGGACTGCTCGAAGTACTCGTCCGGGCTGAGCCCGGTGTCCGCGGTCCGGGCGAGGAAGTGGCTCTCGATCGTGCCGTAGCCGTACACGAACTGGAAGACGGCCGAGATCGCCCCGGTCACCCTCTGCGTGGGCAGCCCCGTCCGGCGGATGACCCGCCGGACCACGCGGGAGAAGGCGAGCGAGTTCGGGCCGATGTTCAGGTAGCGCCCGGCCAGCGGCGACAGCCACGGATGGCGGACCAGTTGCGCCCGGTAGGCGGTGGCCAGCTCCCGCAGCTGCTCCCGCCAGTCGTCGTCCGTGCGGTCCGGATCGGGCAGCCGCAGCTCCGCGTAGGTCGCGTCCAAGGCGAGTTCGAGCAGGTCGTCCTTGGTGTCGACGTACCAGTACAGGGACATCGCGGTGACATTCAGCTCGGCGGCCAGCCGGCGCATGGAGAACTTGTCGAGCCCCTCGGCGTCCAGCAGCCGCACGGACGCCTCGGTGATCCGCTCCCGGTCGAGCCCGGAGGGCTGTCCGCCACGCCCGCCGCGGCGGCCCCTGCCCTCCAGCCAGACGCTGTCCCGCGCCGACCGACCTGCTGCCTTCGTCACCGGCGGCCCTTCTTTCTTCCCGATCACTGTTCACGATGCTAGGACTGCGGCCGGCCCGACGGGGCGCGGGCCCGTGCCCGGCATCCGGTTCCGCCGCGTGGGCGCGAGCCCCGGACGCACCCGGCGCCGCACGACTACCCATCCCCCCGGGCGCTCAGGCGGACACCCGCTCCGCCCGCCGAAGCAGCCCCACCGCCACGCATCCGCCCAGCATGAGCAGGGCGCCGCCGATGCCCCGTTCCGGCCCGCGCGGCGATCAGCCGGCTCACGGCGGGCAGCGCCGCCGACCGCTACGGCCGCAAGAAGATGCTGATCGCCGGGCTCGCCCTGTTCGGCACCGGCTCCCTGGTGGCCGGGCTCGCCGACTTGACCGGACACGTTTCCAAGTCAGCCGCTCGTCTCCCGCGTGAGGTCGTAGAACGTGGCCGATCCCACCGTCACCTTCGTGAAGGTCTTCTGGACCCAGGAGCTGATCTGCGAGGCGGTCCCGCTCCCGCCGCCCGCGCCCATGGCGCCGCCGGCGATGAAGTAGTGGATCCGCCCCTCCGCCACGTACTTCTTGAACTGGGCCAGGGTCGGGGAGGGGTCGGTGCCGTTGAAGCCGCCGATGGCCATCACCGGCGCGCCCGTGGCGAGCTGGTAGGCGGCCGCGTTCTGGGAGCCGACGGAGGCGGCCGCCCAGGTGTACTCCGCGGCGTCCTTCTCCAGCAGCTTCCCGGCCTCGGCCGACACGGTCGCGCCGTTCAGCAGGCCACCGGCACCGCCGGCGCCGCCCATGCCGCCCTCACCCGCGAGACCGCCACCGGGGAAGCCGGTGCCCGGGCCGCCCTGCTGCCCCTGCTGCCCCGGCCGGGTCTGCGTGCCGCCGTTGCCGTTCTGGCCGTTCTGGCCCGGCACGCCACCGCCGAAGCCGCCGCCTCCCGGGAAACCGTTGCCCGGGCCGCCCTGCTGCCCCTGCTGCCCCGGCCTGCCCTGGGTGCCGCCGTTTCCGTTCCGCCCGTTCCGGCCGGGCATACCGCCGCCGGGACCGCCGCCCCGGCCGCCCATCATGCTCGCGCCCGCCGGGCCGGCCGTGACGATCGAGCCGGTGTGGCCCTCCCGCAGCGTGCTCAGGGTGTACGCCGTCGGCCCGGCCAGCGCGGCCACCAGGCCCACCGCCGCCGCCCCGAGGGCGAGCCGGCGGGAGACCCGGCCCGCGAAGACCAGGCCGAGGGCCGCGGCCAGCCCGCCGACCAGGACCAGCCACCGCAGCCACGGCAGGTAGTCGGGGGTCCGGTGGAGCAGGACGTATCCCCAGGCCGCCGCGGCGGCCACGGACGCGGCGAGCGTGACCGACGCCCATGTCTCCCGCCGCCTCTCCCACAGCAGCGCGGCGCCCATGCCGGTCACGGCCGCGAGGTAGGGGGCGAGGGCCACCGTGTAGTACTGGTGGAAGATGCCCGCCATGTAGCTGAAGACCGCCATGGTCATCGGCAGCGAGCCGCCCCACACCAGGAACGAGGCGCGGGTGGCGGACGTCCGCCCGAGCTTCCGCGTGGCCACCAGGCCGGCGACGAGCAGGATCAGCGCGGAGGGCAGCAGCCAGGAGATCTGGCCGCCGGTCTCGGAGTCGAACATCCGGTCCCAGCCGGTCTCCCCCCACATCCCGGAGCCGCCCGCCCCGCCACCGCCGCCCACGCTGCCGGTCTCGTCGCCGTTGAGGCGGCCGAGGCCGTTGTAGCCGAAGGTCAGCTCCAGGAAGCTGTTGTGCTGCGAGCCGCCGATGTAGGGGCGGGAGGAGGCCGGCCACAGCTCGACGACCGCGACCCACC
This sequence comes from Streptomyces echinatus, assembly GCF_014203595.1. Taxonomy (GTDB): domain Bacteria; phylum Actinomycetota; class Actinomycetes; order Streptomycetales; family Streptomycetaceae; genus Streptomyces; species Streptomyces echinatus. The sequence continues at coordinate 485,673 of NZ_JACHJK010000007.1, read as the reverse complement.
AGCCGCCCGAGACGACCAGCGCGAGCGTCGCCGCGGCCAGCTGTCCCAGGCGCTTCCTCACCGGCACCGGCGCGCACACCGCGTAGACGAGCGCCAGCGGCGGCAGGATCAGGAACGCCTGGAGCGTCTTGGCGAGGAACGCGAAGCCGATCGCGGCCCCGGCCCACACCAGCCACTTCGTACGGCCCTCCGCCACCGCCCGGACGACGAGGTGGCAGGCCACCGCCATCAGCAGGGCCAGCATGGCGTCCGGGTTGTCGAACCGGAACATCAGCGCCGCGACCGGGGTGAGCGCGAGCACCGCACCCGCGATCAGACCGGCTCCGGGGCCGAACCGGCGGCGCACGGCCGCGTGGACGACGGCGACGGACGCCACGCCCATCAGCACCTCGGGGGTGAGGATCGCCCACGAGTTCAGGCCGAAGAGGCGGACCGACAGCTCCATCGGCCACAGCGAGGCCGGGGGCTTGTCGACGGTGATGGCGTTGCCCGCGTCCAGCGAGCCGAAGAAGAACGCCTTCCAGGACGTGCTGCCCGCCTGGACGGCCGCCGAGTAGAAGGAGTTGGCGTAGCCGGAGGCGCTGAGGTTGCAGAGGTAGAGCAGGAGGGTGGCGGCCAGCAGGCCGAGGAGGGCCGGGCGCGCCCAGCGGGGGTCCTCGGCCCGGCCGCGCCACAGCCGGCGCACGAACGGCTGCCGGGGCCGGCCGGCGCCGGGGGTCCGCGGGGGAGCGGGGGGCGGCGGGCCCCAGCCGGCCGCCTCGCCCTGCCGGCTGGTCGGCGGGTCGTACTGCGTGGTCATCGGGGGTCCCCCGGATCGGTGTCGTGAGGGCGCACCGGCTGTAGCCGCACGGTCGCGTCCCTCCAGCTGCCGTCCGCGGCGTCGCCGGCGCGGACCTGGGTGGTCTGGTAGGGCTCCCCGTACGGCCGGTGCGACACCGGGCGCTGCGGGAGCGGTGCGTACGGGGCCGTCGGGCCGTGGGCCGGCGAGGCGGCCGGGGTGTGCGCGGCCACCACCGTGGACGGTCCGGTCTCCCCGCGGTCCGGGAAGACCCAGGCGCGGAAGAGCAGGAACCGCAGCACGGTCGCCGCGAGGTTGGCGGCGATGAGCACCGCCAGCTCGGTGGAGTGCGCCGGGCTGCCGGTGGCCGCGTTCAGGGCGGCGAGCGAACCGCTGGTCAGCGCGAGCCCGATGCCGAAGACCACCAGGCCCTGCGCCTGGTGCCGGACCGCGCCGCCGCGGCCGCGCACCCCGAAGGTGAGCCGGCGGTTGGCCGCCGTGTTGGCCACGGCGGAGACCAGCAGCGCCGGCGCGTTGGCGGTCTGCGCCCCGCCGAACTGCCGGAAGCCGCTGTACAGCAGCAGGTAGAAGAGGGTGGACAGACCGCCGACCACACAGAAGCCGACCAGCTGGCGGGCCAGGCCCGTGGGCACGTCGGTCAGTTCGCGGTCGCGCGGGTCGTCACCGAACGGGCGGGTGAGCCGGTCCAGCGGCAGCGAACCGCCGGCCAGGGCCTTGCCGACCCGCCACACCCCCTTGAGGTCCTCGGTGGCCGTGCTCACGATGTGCACGGTGGAGTCCGGGTCGTCGACCCAGTCCACCGGCACCTCGTGGATCCTGAGGCCCGCCCGCTCGGCGAGCACCAGCATCTCGGTGTCGAAGAACCAGCCGGTGTCCTCCACCAGCGGCAGCAGCACCTGTGCCACGTCCCGCCGGATCGCCTTGAAGCCGCACTGGGCGTCCGTGAAGCGGGCCTGGAGCGAACCGCGCAGGATCAGGTTGTAGGCCCGGCTGATGAACTCCCGCCTGGGGCCGCGTACGACCCGGGAGGCGTGGGCGAGCCGGGAACCGATCGCGAGGTCGGAGTGACCGGAGATCAGCGGCGCCACCAGCGGCAGCAGCGCGTTGAGGCCGGTGGACAGGTCGACGTCCATGTAGGCGAGGACCGGGGCGTCCGACGCCGACCAGACGGTCCGCAGCGCCCGCCCCCGCCCCTTGAGTTCCAGCCGGAAGTTGGTGACCTCGGGGATCTCCGCCGCCAGCCGCGCCGCCACCAGCGGGGTGGTGTCCGTGGACGCGTTGTCCGCGATCGTGATGCGGAAGGCGTACGGGAAGGTGCGCGTGAGGTGGTCGTGCAGTCTGCGGACGCACGGCTGGAGGTCCTTCTCCTCGTTGTAGACGGGGATCACTACGTCCAGGACAGGCGTACCGGCGTCGCCGGCCGGGAGGTGCTCCCGCGCCGGCAGGGTGCCGCGAGAAGAGTCGGTTCGCATGGGACCGACTTTCGTCAGGTGCCCTGTCGCACCCATGTGGTGGTGCTGTGCTGTGCCTGTGAGTGCGCCGCCCGGTCCGTTTCCGGGGCCGGGCAGGGGGCGGCCGGGGCGAGCGCGGGCAGACGCACGGTGAACACGGTCCGCCCGGGGACGCTGTCGACGGTCACGGCACCGCCGTGCGCGGCGGCCACGGCCCGCACGATGGCGAGCCCGAGCCCCGTGGAGCCGGTGGCGCGGGAGCGCGCCGAGTCCCCGCGGGCGAACCGCTCGAAGACGTGCGGCTGCAGTTCCGGCGGGATCCCCTGTCCGTTGTCCTCGACCTCGACGCACATCCACGGCCCGCGCCGCTGCACGCGCGCGGTGACGGTCGTACCGGGCGGGGTGTGCTTGCGGGCGTTGCCCAGGAGATTGACCAGCACCTGCTGGACGCGTGCCGCGTCCGCCGAGACCAGGGCCGGTTCGTCCGGCAGATCGAGCCGCCAGTTGTGGTCCATGCCGGCCGCGCGGGAGTCGCTGACCGTGTCGACGACCAGCGGGATCAGATCGGTGTGCTCGAACTGGAGCGGGCGCCCGGCGTCGAGCCGGGCGAGCAGCAGCAGGTCCTCGACGAGGAGGGTCATCCGCCCGGCCTCGGACTCGATGCGGCCGAGGGCGTGCCGGGTGTCGGGCCCGACCTGTTCGCGTCCGCGTCTGGTGAGTTCGGCGTACCCGCGGATGGAGGCGAGCGGGGTCCGCAGCTCATGACTGGCGTCGGCGACGAACTGCCGTACCCGTGTCTCGCTCCGCTGCCGGGCGTGCAGGGCGCCGTGGACATGGTCGAGCATCCGGTTGAGCGCGGCGCCCACCCGGCCGACCTCGGTGTGCGGGTCGCACTCCGACTCGGGAACCCGCTCGCTGAGGTTCACCTCGCCGGTGTGCAACGGGAGTTCGGAGACCCGGGTGGCGGTGGCGGCGACCCTGCGCAGGGGGCGGGTGGCGACGCCGACGAGCACGTACCCGGCGATCCCGGCGGCGACCAGTCCGGCGGCGGTGACGCTGACCTCGACGAGGATCAGGGTGGTGATGTTGTCGTCGGTGTCCTTGGTGGGCAGGGCGACGTAGTAGGTGCCGTTGGGTCCGGTGACGTACTGCGCGCGGTAGCTGCCCAGGCCGGGCAGGTGCACGGTGTGCTTCTCGCGGTCACGGGGGACGGCGTCGAGGGCGGCGAGCTGCGCCCTGGTCAGCGGCCTCGCGCTGATCGAGAAGTTGTCCGCGGACTTGCGGCCGGCCTTGCCCTCGGTCGTCTCCCCGTCGACCACCTTGGCCGCGACCGTGCTCTGCGACGGCTGCGGGCCCCGGCTGACGAAGTTCCCGAGGTCGACCGGGTGCCCCGGCTGCTGTCCGTTCGGCTGGTCGCCGGGCCCGGTCGTGCCCTTGCCTCCGACGGGCGGACCGAACTGTCCGGACGCCCGGGCCCCGACCTCGTGCAGCTGGCCGTCGAGCTGGGCGTACAGATGCGAGCGCAGCGCCAGCGTGGTCACCGTGCCGATCACCGCGCACACCACGGCGATCAGCACCAGGGAGGCGACGACGAGCCGGGTCCGCAGGGTGCGCGGCTGCCCCTTCCCGCGTCGCTTCCGCGGACGCGGCCGCCGTCGTCCGCTCATGAGACGGCGGGCTTGATCAGGTAACCGGCCCCCCGCCGGGTGTGGATCATCGGCTCACGGCCGGCGTCGATCTTCCGGCGCAGGTACGAGATGTACAGCTCGACCACGTTGGCCTGGCCGCCGAAGTCGTACGACCACACCCGGTCCAGTATCTGCGCCTTGCTGAGCACCCGCCGGGGGTTGCGCATGAGGAAGCGCAGCAGCTCGAACTCGGTGGCGGTGAGGTGGATGGAGGCACCGGCCCGCGAGACCTCGTGGCTGTCCTCGTCGAGCGTCAGGTCCCCCACGACGAGTACGGAGTCGGAGCGCCGGTCGGCGGCACCGGAGCGCCGGATGAGCCCCCGCAGCCGCGCCACGACCTCCTCCAGGCTGAACGGCTTGGTGACGTAGTCGTCCCCGCCGGCGGTGAGTCCGGCGATACGGTCCTCGACGGCGTCCTTGGCGGTCAGGAACAGCACGGGCACGTCCGGCAGTTCTCGGCGCAGCCGCCCCAGCACGGCCAGCCCGTCCATGTCCGGCAGCATCATGTCGAGCACGACGGCGTCGGGCCGGAACTCGCGGGCCGTCCGGACGGCCCCCTGCCCGTCCCCCGCGCTCCTGATCTGCCAGCCCTCGTAACGAAGGGCCATGCTCAGCAGTTCGGTGATCGACAGTTCGTCGTCCACCACAAGCACTCGGACGGGGCTCCCGTCCGGCCTCAGCAGTTCGGTGCGCCCCTGGGGCGAGGTCGTGGTCATGGTGGACACCTTGTCGGCGCCCTCTGAGAAGACGCTTTCCCGAGTCTGTGATTTCCCTGAGAAACACACAGGAAAGTCCCAAGGCGGCTTCCGGGTCAGAACAGCCCGTCCGGCTCTCTTGTGAACTCCCTTGCGGGAAAGGCGCATTCGGCCGGCCCCGGCCCGGGGTGCAGCAGCTCCCAGCCGGTCATCAGCCGGGTGTCCAGGACGACGGCTCCGCGTCCGCCGGCCGCCAGATGCAGGTCGGGACCGGCAGCCGCGACCAGTTCACCGCGGACGGCCCCGCCCGGCACCAGCTCCACGACCTCGCCGGACGCGGCCGGGGCCGCTTCGAGGCCGAAAGCCCCGACGTGATCCGCGACTTGGCAGGGCTCGGGCCGGAGGGACTCCGGCCACCCGGTGAGCGCGACCGCCCGCGCGTGCAGTTCCCGCAGCTCGGCGGCGCGCTCCGGCTCCGTCGCCGGCAGCGCCGACCGCACCGCCCGCTTCTCGGCGTACGGGACGCGGTCCGGCACCCGCAGCGCGGCCCGCAGCAGCTCCTCGGTGCGCCGCGCGGCCATCAGCGGGCCGGTGCCGAGCCAGCTGAAACAGACCGCGCCCTGTTCGAGCAGCCGGGCCGGACCGCGTTCGAGGGCGGTGATGCCGACCTTCACCATGCCCGGCCCGAACCACGCCAGGTACACGCGGTACGGCCGCGGGTCGTCCGCGATCGTGTCGGCGGCCACCGAGTGCGCCCGGTCCAGCCGCGCGCACTCCTCGCAGCGGGCCCCCGTGCTCCGCCCCGGGACCACGGCCCCCACCGGACAGACGTGCCCCCGCGCCCCCACACACGTCCGCACGCCCCCTTCCGGGACCGCGAAGGCGACACGCTTCCCCCAGGGCAGCGCGCTGCGCCGCCCGCCGTCCCACACGAGCGCCGGGCCCTCCGCCGACCAGCGCAGCCCGGAACACTTCCACACCTGTGCCATCACCGGTGAGGGTAAGGCGTGGGTCCGACAACGCTCCGGGAGCGGCGACGGGAGCATCCGCCGGGAGCCGGGAGCTCGTTCTCACTCGGACTCACTCGGCCTCACTCCACAGAGGACAGGTGGGCCGGTTCGGCGGCCGTCGTCGCCGTCACCGGGGCCGGCACCCCGGCCCGCCGCCCCCGCCCCGCCAGCCGGCAGCTCACGCAGCCGGTGTGGCCCGCCCGGGCCTGGGTGTCGCGGATCCGCATCCCCCACTGCCCGCGGGGCCGCACCCCGGGCGGCTTGCCCCAGCCGGACAGGTGCAGGGCCCAGGTCACCAGGACGCTCACCGCCACCACGGCCAGCCCCCCGACGAGCAGCGGCGGCGAGACCGCGCACACCCCCCACCCCACCACCGCGCTGCCCACGGCCGCGATGCCGAAGCCGGTCCAGCCGGCGATCGTGTGACCCTCGTCGTACAGACTCATGGAGCCGCCTCCAGCGGACGAAGCCCTAGTTCCCTCACGGGCTAAGAAATTTACAACCCGAATATCTCGCGAGCTAAGGGATTTCGAAAGATGCACGGTACGCCGCGCCCGCCCGCCACCCCGGCCCAGGCGCTGTCGGCGATGGACCACCTCATCGCCGCCCACCTGATCGGACAGCAGGAGCTGGCCCGGCGACTGGGCCTGAACGTCACCGACCTGACCTGCTTCGCCTTCGTCCTGGAGGCCGGCGACGAACTGCTGACGGCCGGCGACCTCGCCGCCCGCGCCCATGTCACCACCGGCGCGGTGACCGGCATCCTCAACCGCCTCGAACGCGCCGGCTACGTCACCCGCCGCCCCGACCCCAAGGACCGCCGCCGGGTACGCGTCGCCGCCGTACCGGCCGCCGTCACCCAGGTGGAAGCGGTGTACGCCGGCCACTACAAGCGCCTGACGGCACTCTTCGCCGACTACTCCCCGGAGGAACTGGCGGTCATCACCGACTGGTTCACCCGCGCCACTGCCCTCGCCCACGAGTACCTGGAGAAGCTGAACCGGAACGACCCGGCCGAGGAGTGCTGACGGCGGCGGCAGCCGGTAGGGCCTCAGACGAAGCGGTAAGGCCCGGTGTGGTGCAGACAGAAGAAGCGTCCCGTGTCGACCAGCAGGACGATGCCGTTCTCGGACGTCTCCCAGCCGACGGGGAAGAGCCGGTGCCCCAGGTTCTCCGCCAGCTGGGCGACGAGTTCGGCGTCCCCCTCGTATCCGAACGTGGGGTCGGCCCGGAACCGCCGCTCCGGTGCCAGGGGCATGGGGCACTCCAGGCCGGCGCAGGACGAGACGAAACGGCGCACCTCGTCCCAGGGCCGGAGCGGGAAGCCCTGGGCGGCGGAGCCGCGGACACGCACGATGGCGCGTACGAGCGGCTGTTCGTCCACGCTGGTCGTCGCACGATGAGGGTATTCGTCCCGCCCTCCCCTATGCGAGCGGCTTTCGACCGCGGCATCGGGCCCATCCACGGCTGGGGAACATCGTCATGGGGTCACGGCGCGGACCAGGAGCGTTCCGATGTGACCAGGGCACGGGGCATCGAGTACCTGGGCATCGGCCGTGAGGAACCCGGCCCGGGTCAGCAGACGCTCCCAGACGGCCGGGCGGTAGCTGTAGCGGTAGGTGAACATCGCCTTGCCGGCGAAGCCTCCCTTGTACATGCCCTGGGGCCCGTAGGCGCCGGGGATGGCGGGAGGCTGTGAGAAGACGAAGACGCCGCCGGAGTTGAGCCGCTGACGGACAAGGGGGAAGAGGCGGCTCGGGTCAGTGAACCAGGCGGCTCCGAAGATCGAGTAGACGGCGTCGTACGCGTCCTCGTGCTCGCGCAGGTACTCCAGGACTTCGGAGCACACGAACTCCGCGCCCGTGCTGGCCCACTTCGTGGTGATCTTCTTGACCATGACGGGAGACAGGTCCACGCCCCGAGCCGTGATGCCGTGCTGAGCGAGGTGGGCGAGGGCGCGGCCGGTGCCGCAGCCGATCTCCAGAACGGAGCGCGGGTCGCCGAGTAGTTCCGGACCCGGTCTGTGACCGGCGTACTGGGTCCAGCAGAAGCTGGGCTCCGCGTCGTCCTTGAAGGCGGTCTCGGCGAAGGTGTCCCACAGCTCAGTCTCGGCGGCGATGTCGTGTTGTGCGGGCAAGGCGGTTCCTCTTCACCAGGGCTGGCCCCTGACCTCCGGGGGACCGAGGACAGGGGCCAGCGTAGGGCCGTTCAGTGGCTGTCGGGGACCTTGTTGTCGCACGGCGAGCAGTCCGTGCCGTCGATCGCCCACAGCTCCTCGTCGACGCCGAAGCCGATGGACTTCAGGAAGTCCGCCGTGCGCAGGCACAGGCCGTCACGGCGGCGCTCGATGAACGGGGCGTGGTGCTTGTAGCTGCCCTCGTTGTACACGTCGCACAGGGCCCACCACACCGGTGTGTCGAGGATGAGCTGGTGAACGCCGATGTCGACGAGCTTGCCGACGCCCAGGTGGACCTCGGGGTGCTCCATGCAGCCGATGGTGTACGTGACGGCGTTGCCGAGGATGCGCTCGGCCATGTCGCGGACCATCGTGTGGTCACGCAGCAGCAGGGCGACCTCACGGTCCCAGAGGGTCATGCCACTGTCCAGGACGTTGATCGTCAGGTGCTTGATGTGGGGCTGGACGGCGTTGAGGAGTTTCTTCGGGTCCCGTGTGCGGGTGCTCGTAGGTCGGTCGAGCGTAACGGTCATGGACTACTCCTTCGGAGACAGGTCGTGCCGTACCTGTTCGAGCCCGCCCCGTCTGCCAGCCTGTCCAGGCCTGGACGCGCAGTGCGGGCGCCTTGCGGATCCCGTCCCAGCGAGAGCTACTGGGTGATCTGGCTGGAACGGGCGACTCGGGTGGTGTCCTGGCGGTTGCAGCCGTGGCACAGGCAGGTGCAGCGGTGCAAGAGCAGGAGTCCGGTGGCGTAGGGCAGAGGAACGACCTCTGTCTGGCGGCACTGTGCGTGCAGGTCCTCGTAGCCGGGGCGGAGAGCGAGAGCGCACTCCGGGGACCACGAGGCGGTGTCGGTGGTGGGGGCGCTCATCGCACTGCCCTCATGGCCCGGTGATGAGGGCACGCACAAGGAGGGAACTCCTGACCAAGGCTTGTGGCCGTCTCGGCTTCGGTGCCCTCGAAGCCGTGAATGCCGGAGTCGCTCGTGACGCGACCTTTGCGGTCCACGGTGTAGACCCGCAAGGTCATTTGAGGCGCGAGACCGCCGTCCTCGCCGGGCCTACCCGCGCCGCTCACTCGTCACCGCCGCGTCGGAGCGCCTTTGCCAGTCGCATGGCCACGTCGGCGCGTACACGCCCCAGTTCCACGAGCCCAAGAGCGGGCGAGCCGGCATCGACTCCGAGCGACGGCAGCACGATGCGCGCCTGATCGAGAGCCGCACGTAGGGATTCCATGGCTGCGAAGGGATCAACATCGTCGCGTGCTGTGACCATGGACAGGACAGTAAGGACGGGGAGGTACTGGCCGCGATGCGATGTTCTCGGATGTTCTCTCAGTCTGGATGAATGTTCTCGTGTGGTCTCACGCGAGGAGGTGCACGCTGTGGTGCGGGCGCATCAGCGCCGGTGATGCTGATGGCGACAGGGCTCCACACCATGGGAGGCGACCGTGGCACGACGACTGCGCTTCAACGGCACCGACAGCAAGAACGGTGGCTGCCCCGCCGTTCATGAGGATCTCGACTCCGGTGAGATCATCATTCAAGGAACGCCGCTCACCGACCCCGAGGACATCGCCCAGCTCCGGCACTTCGGCCCCGGAGATGCCGCAGTGACGGTGCCTCGTGAACTCCTCGTCAATCACGGGCCCAAGGAGGTCACCCGCGTGCCCAAGCTGATCGACCTGGAGGACTTCGGGCGGCTCTTTGAGACTTTCGAGCACTCGGCTTGGCACCTGGAGACACGGCGGGGCTACGCATCAGACCGGGAGGATCCTGGGTACGCGGAGTTCCTCTCCACCGGCACGGCCCCGTGCGACCTCGACAGCGAGTGGTGCGCCAACATCCGCCAGCAGACGGCCTGCGGCAAGTACGTCGGGCGGGTGCGCGTCATCGACAACCCGCCGACCGAGGGGCAGTCGTTCCTGCTCGACTATGCGAAGTGCAACGCGGCGACGGGTGAGGACGTGCGGAACCTGTGGCGCGAGGACGCGGAGCGGCTCCGGCTACCCGCGGAGGACTTCTGGATCTTCGATAGTCGGCTGGTGGCCGTACTGCACTTCGATGACGAGGACGCCTTCCATGACGTCGAGGTCATCACGGAGCCTGCTGAGGTCTTGCGGTACTGCCAGGTCCGCGACGCAGCCGTGCACGAGTCCGTCCCGTACGACGAGTTCGCGGCGCAACTCGGCGCCGACCACTAGCGAGCGGAACCAGTGAGCACAGACTTCCAGCAGGCCAGGGAGGCCCTCGGGCTGCGCTTGAGGGAACTCCGGCTGTCGGCCCCGGGAGGACGGCTCACCGGCACGCAACTGGCTCAGCGACTCGGCTGGCCGCACTCCAAGATCTACAAGCTGGAGAACGGTCAACAGACCGCCACCAGCGAAGACCTGCGGGCCTGGGCCGGAGGCGTCGGCCAGCCGGATGTCTTCGATGAACTGAACGCCCGGCTCAAGGGCTTCGAGTCCCACATCCGCTCCTGGCGCCGGCAACTGGCCGCCGGGCACCGGCCCGTGCAGGACAGTTGGAACCTTGAGGTCGGGCGGTCCCAGGCCATCTACGCCTGGGAGGAGTCTGTCGTCCCTGGCATGCTGCAGACTGCCGACTACGCACGGCACATCTTCCTGCGGTACGCAGACCTCCAGGGCTCGGTCCGCGACACAGATGCTGCCGTCCGCGCCCGCATGCAGCGCCAGGAGTGGTTGTACGAGGCAGGCCGGAAGTTCCACGCCCTGGTGTGGGAAGCGGCCCTACACGCCCTGATCTGTCCTCCGCCTGTCCTCGCCAGCCAACTCGATCGACTCGCGGGCATCGTCGGCATGGACACCGTGGAGCTGGGGATCATCCCGCTCGGCGCCTCGCTCAAGATCCCGACGGCCAACGGTTTCTGGATCTTTGACGACAGGCTCGTGATCGCCGAGGACTGGCATGCAGAGCTGTGGCTGGACGACGCCGAGAGCGTGGCCGCCTACCTGCGGGTCTGGAACACGCTCCGGGAGTCCGCCGTGTACGGCGTTGACGCTCAGAACCTCGTCAGTGCAGTGCGACGGACGTTGCGCTCGCGCTGACGCGTCTGTCCGGCAGGGCAGACGGGGCGTGCCGGACACGGTCGTCTCGGCGTGGGCCGGGAGCTGCCCGACTGAGCTGTAACTGATCAAGCGCGGATGGTGACGCGCGAGATTCCGTGAGACGCCAACGCAAAAGCCCTGACCTCCACTTGGGAGAATCAGGGCCTTGACCTGGTGTTTCTTTGTGCACTCGGCAGGATTCGAACCTGCAACCTTCTGATCCGTAGGATCGGGCAGGCGGTTGGGCCGGGGTTCCACCTTCTTCTCAGTTGATCGCTGATGGCCGTGATCAACTGCCTCTGTGTGCCGTCGTTGCCGTCAGGATTGCCGTCAGGATGACCGGTGGCACCGACTCGCACCCTACGCAGGACTTCAGGTTCAGCCAGGCTGAGAGTTACAACTTGCTCTACAGGTTCAAGCCCCGGCTGCGCTCCGCTCCGCTGCGGGCGACGCTCCTGCCTCCGGCCCGCTCCGCCCGCGCTGCGCCGACGCGCGCCCACTGGTGGATAGGGCCGGTCGCCATGAGTCGATCACCGCGTACGCGACGGTCAGAACAGTGCCTCCGGCGGGGGATCGGCCGGCACCGGGATGGAGGGGGCGCCGTCGCCGACCGCGGGCCCGTCGTGGCGGATGCGGGGGCTCCCATCCCGCACACCATCGACCCAGGCAGAGCCGAGCAGACGCGGCCCAGGGGCGTCAAGGTCGTTCGTACAGTGGCGCGCTCCACCTTGACGCCCCTGAACCCCGCCCGCTCCACGGTGTGTGGGTCGACGGCGTACGGGATGGGAGCTGGGGGCGGTTTTAGGCGCGGGTGTCGGCTTTGTCAGCATGAACAAGTTAGCGCGCAGAGCGTCAGCGACGCAGGCCAAACTGCGGTGCGTGTTCACACTTGACCAGCGCTGGCACTCTCGGCCTCGTAGCAGGTACTGCAAGTTAGTCGCCTGGCTTCGGGTGCTGGTTCGGAGCCACCAGATGATGTGGAAATCGGAGGCTTTGTGACATGCGCATGCCTGCCACAGATACCGGCTCCGCAGCGAGCACATACACCGGCAGCAACAGCCGGGCTGGGTACGACGAGCCCGGGTTGACTCTCCAGCAAGCAGTCAAAGCAGTGCATGACGCCTTGCCCTTCTTGCGCCCTGAAGTCTTTACGTACACGATAATAGACTCAACCCCTTCGAGGCGCACTGGGGACATATCCGTCGGGAGCAGCAGATTGATTTCCATCAGGCTGCACACGGTCCGGCATCGAGCCACTTTCAACTTTTTTCAACACAGCGACAGGGCGCCCGGGACAACAGCACTGTAAGCGCGGTTCACTGGGACTTGCTGGCCGGTGGGACAGCAACGATCCTGGTCACGCGTTCAAGTCGGCCTGTACACGGGACGAAGTCGTCTCCGCGGATGCGCAACAGTTACGCGCGCGGGACACTGGCAGGGGGCACGTCAGTCGACTTCGACTTCCCAGATCTACCTCTGCCCGGAATTGGACCTCAGGGCGCACCTACTCAATTGATATCGCATTCTCTCGGAATCCGATCTAGAGGTAAAGACGATGGATCTGAAGCTCGAAGTAATAGTGCTACCGGTTTCTGACGTCGACAGGGCCAAGAGCTTTTACGAGACGCTGGGATTCCGCTTGGATGTCGACAACACGTTCAGCGACGACTACCGACTGGTGCACTTCACACCACCCGGGTCAGCGTGCTCCATTATCTTCGGCAAGGGCATGATCTCCGCCGCGCCAGGCTCAGTCCAGGGCCTATACCTCATCGTCCCGGACGTCGAGCAGGCACGCTCGGAACTCGTCGGCCGCGGCATCAAAGTGAGCGAAATTTTTCACGACGCCGGAGGGCTTCTCCACCACGGCCACGAAGGCGGAGATGCCGTCCACGACGGTGACGGCCAGGAGCGGCTCGCCGGCCCTCACCCAGACCGAACCTCTTATGCCTCCTACGCCACCTTCAGCGATCCTGACGGCAATGGTTGGCTGCTTCAGGAAATCACCCACCGCCAGCCAGGCCGGTGACTACTCCTCACGGAGCGCGGCGTCGCTGCCGCACGCGGTTGGCTTGTCAAGGCCCCACGCGATAGCTGACACCAGCGGCTGACACCAACAGGAGCGGACAGCAGCGGTCACCGGCGAACCTCAGCGAACGAACAGGGGAGGCCTATCGCGTGTTGGCCGGAGTCGTCACCGGCCAGTGATCGACCTGATAAGGATGAGGTCACACCTCAAAGCTTTCCCCTCGTATGGGCGCCGTCCTCACCGTGGGGCGGCGCCCGTCGCCTTGCCTCGGTCCCAAACCTCCAGCCCGAAGCCGCTACGCCGCACACCACGCGGGCGGTGAAGCAGACGTTGAACTGCCTGCGCACCTCACCGTCCGAGTAGGCGATGACGTGGCGAGGGTCTGTATACGTTCCCACGAGCCCGGTGATCTCTACGTCCAGTCCGGTTTCTTCCTTCACCTCGCGGACGGCCGTTCCTGGGAGTGAGTCGGTCATTTCCATGCCGCCGCCTGGCAGCGCCCACAGATCGTTATCCCGGCGGCGCTGAAGGAGTACGCGCCCTTCGTCGTCGGTGACCACGGCGGACGCGGCGACCACCATGCTGTTCGGCTCTGGTGCCGCTGGGTCGTCGTAGTACTCGGTCCGTGCCATGGTCAGCCTTCTCCTACCGGTGTCGCGGTTTCCCACACCGCGTCGAAGCTGCTGGTGTAGGTGTCGAACATGCCGCCCTTCCCGCTGCGCCGGAGATGCCGCACGGGAGCACCGTAGGCGTTCACGCCCCAGACATGGGCATTGACCAGTGCCTGGTCATCCGCACGATAGATCGAGTTGTAGAGCGTGGTGGCATGGGTTCGAACCTCGATGCCAGGTACCCCGGCAAGCGGGCGGTAGTGCATGAGGGCGAGTCGGCCACGGGACTCGATCCCGTGGCCGAACCTCTCCTCCGCGCCGCGCTGTTGGACATTCGTGCTGTCCGGGTCGCCGATCGCGCGATACGGGCCGCACATCCGTCGTCGCTGCGCTGGTCGGACGTGGACCTCCACGAAGGCGTTCTCACCGTCCGGCAGGCCCTTCAGCGGGTCGGCGGCGAACTGCTGATCGTCGCGCCGAAGACTCAGCGCTCGGCCCGCCGCGTGGCTCTGCCGGCCGAATGCGTGACGGCGCTCCGTGCCCAGCGCGCGCAGCAGGTAGCCGACCGGAAGGCGGCCGGTACCAACTGGAAGGGGACGGGGCAGGGCCTCGTCTTCACCACGAAGAACGGGACCCCCATCGAGCCGCGGAACCTGAACCGGTCCTTCGAGGCGCTGTGCGCTCGCGCCGGAGTCCGTAAGGTCCGCTTCCATGCCCTGCGCCACACCCGCGCGTCCCTGCTCCACGAACAGGGCGGCGATGCGCGAATGATCATGGAAGTCCTGGGCCACAGCTCCATCCGCGTGACCATGGACATCTACACCTTCGTACGGCTCGACTCCCAGCGGTCCGCCTTCGACCGCGTCGGGGATGCGCTCAGGGGTGACGACAACAGGCCAGACGATGACGACGGCGCGGCTGGCGTCTTCGTAGCCGTTTGATCGGCCCGCTCTCACCGGTTAGGTCGAACTGATGACGCCCGTCGTTGCGACCCAGCACTTCGCGGGGAAGGGCAGTCGAGGACAGCTCGACAGAAGGGTGACAGCGTGCAGGCCAGTGTCGGCGACAGGATTCTTGTTCACGGTCGGATCGTGGGACAGCACGATCGCACCGCAGAGATCATCGAGGTGCTCGGGATGGATGGAGGACCTCCCTACCGGGTCCGTTTCGAGGACGGGCACGAGACGCTGATGAGTCCAGGCCCGGACACCGTCGTCCGTCCCTTCGCGTCCGACGACTAGGCGGCGCTCCAACCCGGCGGTTGCCGTCAAACACTGCCGTCAAGGGAAAAGCCAGAGGCCCTGTGGATCTCTCCACAGGGCCTCTGAACTGTTGTGCACTCGGCAGGATTCGAACCTGCAACCTTCTGATCCGTAGTCAGATGCTCTATCCGTTAAGCTACGAGTGCTTGTTCTTTTGTTTTGCCCCCGCTCCCGGTCCTTTCGGCCCGCTCGCGGCGACAGGAAGAACATTACATGACTGCCGCCGTCATGTGAAATCCGATCCGCCCACCCCTTGTGACCTGCGAAAACGTCGCGAACGGGGGACGCGGCGATGATCCGCGCGGGCATCCGGGGAACACCGGAGCCTCCGGTCTCGGGGAACGCCGAAGCCCCGGTCCTGGGGACCGGGGCTTCGGGATCGGTGCGGAGGCGGAGGGATTTGAACCCTCGATGGGCTTTAAGGCCCAAACCGCATTAGCAGTGCGGCGCCATAGACCGGACTAGGCGACGCCTCCAGCACAACCGCTCACGCGAGCGCGCGATCGGTGCGTGCAGATGATGACACAGGCAAGCACCGCGTCACCAATCGCCCCCCACGGTACTAGGCGCACCGGTCACAGGGCAAAGGGCTTCGCCCGGCGGTGCGCCGCAACGTCTTCGCGGGTCCGGCGTTGGACAGGGCATGGTCTTCGTCCTGCCGGCCACCGGGCGCCGCCTCCTCGTGGCGTCCCTCGCCGCCGCCTCCTCCCTGGTCCCGCTCACCGCCGTCCCGGCCGCCGCCT
Source organism: Streptomyces echinatus (assembly GCF_014203595.1). Classification (GTDB taxonomy): domain Bacteria; phylum Actinomycetota; class Actinomycetes; order Streptomycetales; family Streptomycetaceae; genus Streptomyces; species Streptomyces echinatus. Next base: position 470,143 of record NZ_JACHJK010000007.1, on the reverse strand, counting down.
CGGCCACCGCCGCACCGCCGCCCGCCCGGCCCGAGGACCGCGGCGACCACCTCACCGTCGTGGTCCGGAACGCCGGCGCCGCGCGGGACGGGAGGTACGAGCTGTACTGCCACCCCGGCGCCGGGCACCACCCGGACGTCGCCGGGGCCTGCCGGGTGCTCGACACGCACACGCGCTGGGGCCGGGACCCCTTCGCACCGGTACCTCCCGGCACCACCTGCACCATGCTCTACGGCGGCCCCGCCACCGCCCATGTCACCGGCATCTGGGCCGGCCGCCCGGTCGACACCTCGTTCGACCGGGCCGACGGGTGCCAGGCCGGGCGGTGGGACGGGATGGTGCCGCTGCTGCCGAAGATGGGGCCGGCCGCGTGACGGACGGGGAACCGTGGCGGACGCACCGGTTCCGTAAAGGTCCCGCGAAGGTATGGGGAAGCCGGGGCATCGGTCACGCGTTCGCCGTCACTTCCTCGTGGGACCTCCCTCTCATCCGGCGCCGCGAGTGCGACCGGTGCCCTTAGACTCCCTCGCGTGACACGTCGCGGGCCGGTTGGCAAGATGGCCCGAGCGGTCGGCAAGGTGCGGTAACAGGGAGGAAGGCGTCTCGTGAGCAGCAGGCCATCCCGAGGCGCTGCTCGCCTCGCAGCCATACTCGACGCGCTGCCGGACGCGTTGGTCCTGGTCAACGCCAACGGAACCGTCGTCAACGCCAACACCATCGCGCTGGAGGCCTTCGAGGCGCCGGGGACCGCGCTCGTCGGGCGCGGGCTGCTCGATCTGCTGCCGCAGTTCGACTCCCGGCTGATCCCCGGCTCCATGCGGCGGCCCGACCACATGGATCCCCGCGGGCGGACCAAGCCGACCCGGATGGTCGCCCGGCGAACCGACGGCAGCGAGTTCCCGGTCGAGGTGACCAGCGCGAACCTGGACGGGCAGCAGGCGTACGACGGTTACGGCTACACCGGCGACGAGCTGCTGATGATCGTGGTCCGGGACCTGTCCGGGACCGTCGACACCGAGGCCGAGCTGGCCCGCTCGCAGCGGCAGACCGAGATGATCCTGCGGGCCGCGGCGGAAGGCGTCGTGGGCACCGACACCGACGGGCGGATCGTGCTCGTCAACCCGGCCGCCGCCCAGATACTGGGGTACCGGGCGGGTGAGCTGGGCGGCAAGGAGCTGCACACGCTGGTGCTGCACTCGCGCGCCGACGGCTCGCCCTTCCCGTACGAGGAGTCGCCGCTCGCCGACACCCTGCGTTCCGGGCGCAAGCATCGGGTGCGCGGGCAGGTGCTGTGGTCCAAGGGCGACGAGCAGGTCTCGGTCGATCTGACCACCGCGCCGGTGCGGGACGGGGACCAGCTCGTCGGCGCCGTGATGACCTTCACCGACCGGCGGCCGTTCGACGCCCTGGCGGAGGAGAAGGAGGCGCTGGAAAAGGCGCACGCCGAGGAGCTGGAACGGCTCTCCGAGGAGCACGCCTCCGACCTGACCGCGCTGCGCCAGCAGCAGGTCGCCGAGACCGAGGAACTCCTGGAGAAGCACACCGAGGAGCTGGCCTCCGGCGAGGAGCGGTACGCCGCGCTCGCCGAGCGGGAGAAGGACCGGTACGAGGCCCTCGCCGGGCGCCACGAACAGCTGCTGACCCTGCTCGCGCAGTCGCTGCGCGGGCCGCTGGACGAGCTGCGGCGCGAGCTGGCCGCGCTGGCGGCGGACGACGCCGGGCAGCTGTGGCCCGAGGCGAACCAGGTCCTGCACCACCTGTCGGCCGGCTACTCGCGGATCACCACCCTCATCGACAACGTCCTCGCCTATCAGCGGCTGGACGCGGACGGCGAGGAGATCGCCCGTACCAAGGTGATGCTGGACGCCGTTGTCGCCGCCGGTGTGGACGGGGCCGTCGAGCTGATCGGTCCGGGCCGGGTGCAGTTCGCCGTGCACGCGCCGCCCATCGAGGCCGAGGTCGACCCGCAGCGGCTCGCCGTCGCGCTCGCGCATCTCGTGGCGGACGTCGCCGGGGTCGACGCCACCGGCAACACGCCCGTGTCGGCGGGCGGTTATCTGGACAACACCGTCGTGGTCGCCGCCGCCCAGCGCGGCGAGGTCGCGCGGATCGAGGTACGCGGGCCGTACGCCGGGGGAGACCCGGTGCACGAGCCGATCGTGCGCGGCATCGTGCGCGCCCACGGGGGCGTGCTGCAGACGCACGAGGTGCCGGGCATGAGCGGCAGCGCCTACGTGCTCGAAGTTCCGCTGGGCGGCGGGGCGGGCGCGGTCGCCGCGCAGGTCCCGGACGCCGCGGCTGCGCAGTTCCCGGACGCCGGCGGGGCCTTCGGGGACGACTCCGGGGCGGCCGGGCAGGGCGCCGGAGGCGGCCGGCGGCGGGCCCGGCGGGCCTCCACGGACGCCTTCCTGGAGAGTGACGTGGCCGGCGCGGGTGACGCCGTCGAGGCGGAGGCGCCCACGCCGACCGGCCGACGGCGGCGACGTGCCGACGGTCCCGCCGGATCAGCCGGACCCGCCGGGCCCGTCGGGGAGATCACGGCGGGCCCGGCCGAGGACGCGGAGAGCGCGTCCGGCGGTACCGGCCGGCGCCGTGGCCCTTCCGCCGAGAGCGACGCGGGCGGTGTGGCCGCCGGTGCGGGCGAGGGCGTGGCCGAGGGCGCCGTGGTGACCGCGGCCGAGCAGGGCGCGGGCGCGGCGGCCTCGGGTACGGGACTCGGTGGCACCGTGCCGCCGCAGGGCGTGCCCGCGCCCACGGGCCGGCGGGCCCGCCGCGACTCGGGCGCCCCGCAGGCCGCCCTGCCCCCGGCGCTCCCCGCGGCCGGCGGCGAGCCGGTACCGGGCGCGCCCGCGCTGCCGGGCGCCCAGGCCCTCCCGGCCGCCGGCACCCCGACGGTCCCGGCCCAGGGCGGCGCACCGGTCCCCGCACAGGGCAACGCGGCGGTTCCCGCACAGGACGGCACGCCGGTTCCCGCCGAGGGTGCTCAGCCGACCGGACGGCGCCGAAGGGCGCTGGCCGCCGCGGCGGAGCGCGCCGCGGCGCAGGAGGCGGGCGGCGCGCGTACGGTCTTCGCCCTGCCGCCGGCCGAGGCCGACCGGTCCCCGGAGACCGCGGCCCCGGCGAACGGCACGGTTCCGGGCGCGGGCGCGGGCGTGCCGGTGGCCCCGGGTGCGAGCGCGCCCGTCCCTCCCGGTGCGGGTGCTCCCCTCGCCCCGGGTGCCGGTCCGGCCGTCGACGGACGGCCGCAGCTCGCCGCTCCGCAGACCGCCGCTCCGCAGACCGTCGCTCCGCAGGCCGGTACCGGGCCGCTGCCCGGTCAGGTGCAGGCCCCCGGTCAGGTGCAGGTGCCCGGTCAGGTGGCGCCCGGTCAGGTGCAGGTACCCGGTCAGGTGCAGGTACCCGCCCGGACGCCGCTGTCCGTCGAGGGCGCCCCGGGTGACGACGGCCGCCACGACGCCGTACCGCTCGACCAGGCCGACGACCACACTCCGCCGCAGCCGCATCCCACCAGCGCCCCGACCGGCCGACGGCGCCGTGCCGTGGCCCAGCCGGCCGAGGCCGACCCGGCGGTGGCGCCGGGCACCGCGGCCGGGCAGACTCCGCCGCAGCCTAATCCGGTGCCGGCCGCTCCCGGCCAGGCTCCCCAGCGAGCGGCCGTACCGCCGGTCCCCGGTCAGCAGACCCCGGCGCAGGGCACGGCCGGACAGGGCATCCCCGTCCAGCCGGGTACCGGGGCGCCCGCGGCGGCTCCCGCAGCCGTGCCGACGGCTGCCGGAGCACCGCAGCCGGCAGCCGGGGGACAGGCCGCCGTACCCGCCCAGGGCACGACCGGCCGGCCCGCGCCCGCCCCGGCGGCACCGGCCTCGGCCGCGCCGTCCCAGGGCACACCCGTCCCGGCCCAGGGCACGCCCGCCCAGGGCACCGCGGCGCAGCCCGCTCCCGTCCCGGCCCAGCAGTCCGCGGCCGTACCCGGCCAGGGCACCCCCGCGCAGCCCGTTCCCGCGCAGGCGCCGGGATCCCCGGCCGCCGCGCAGCCGGGCACCCCGCCCGCCGGTACTCCGGTGGCGGCCCCGGGTGCGCTGCCGTTGCCCGCCGAGGCCGGGACCGGGCAGGTGCCCGCGCAAGGAACCCAGTCCGTGCCGGTACCGCCCGGCGGCGGTCCGGTGGCCGGTGTCCCGCAGCAGTGGCCCGGCGCCGGTGACACCGCCGGTGCGGGGGCCCCGGCCCCGGAGCCCGCGATCCCGGCGGCCGGTACGCCGGTTCCCGGCACCCCGCTTCCCGCGGGCGTGCCCGGTGTCCGGCCGCAGCGGGCCGCGCAGCCGTTGCCCGCCGAGGCCGCGGGCGGCGCGCCGGCCGACCCGGACTCCACGCAGGGGCGGGCGATCTCCGTCCGCACGCTCGGGCAGGGGGTGCCGTTCGCCCGGCAGGCCGCCCAGGTGCAGCAGCCGACGGCGACCCCGCCGCCGCACGCGCCCGGCGGTTCGGGCCGGCGGCGCAAGCTGGGCACACCCCCGGACCCGGCCACCCGTCCCGAGGCGAAGCCGGACCAGGCGGCCCGGCCGCACCCGTCGGCCGAACCGGCGCCCGCGCAGCCGTCGCTCGCCGGACAGCCGTCGCTGCCGCAGCCCGCGCCCGCCGGGGCACCCGGGCCGCAGCCCTCGCTCGGCGGTCAGCCCCTGCCGGTCCCGGGCACCGAGGGGGCCGGGCGGTCGTACGCCATAGGCGCCCCGGGGCCGGACGCCGCCGAGGGGCCGGAGCCGCTGGACGGTCCCGGCGGGGCCGTGGAGGTGGCCGACACCCCGCGCCCGCAGCCGCTGGACGACGAGCTGCCCCCGGAGCCGCTGGACAACCCGCGCCGGCTGCTGGTGTGGCCCGCGCCGGACGTGACGACCCAGCAGGCGCTCAGCGACCGCGGCTACCGGCCGGTCATCGTGCACTCCCGCGAGGAGGTGGACGCGCAGATCGCGGCCTTCCCCGCCGCCCTGTTCGTGGACCCGCTGACCGGGCCGATCACGCGTACGGCTCTCCAGTCGCTGCGCCAGGCCGCCGTGGCCGCCGAGGTGCCGGTGCTGGTCACGGCCGGGCTCGGGCAGGCCACGCGGGAGGCGGCGTACGGCGCCGACCCCGCCGTGCTGCTGAAGGCGCTGGCCCCCCGGGACAGCGAGCAGCATCCGCCGAGGGTGCTGCTCATCGAGGAGCACGCGGAGATCGCGCTGGCGCTGACCGCGACGCTGGAGCGGCGCGGGATGCAGGTGGCGCGGGCCGCGAGCGACAACGACGCGGTGACGCTCGCGGGGCAGTTCCGGCCGAACCTCGTGGTGATGGACCTGATGCAGGTGCACCGCCGGCGGGCCGGGATCGTGGACTGGCTGCGGGCGAACGGACAGCTCGACCGCACCCCGCTCGTCGTCTACACCGCGGCCGTCGACCAGGCCGACCTGCCCCGGCTGGCCTCGGGCGAGACGGTGCTGTTCCTCGCCGAGCGGTCCACCAGCACCGAGGTGCAGAGCCGGATCGTGGACCTGCTGGCCCGGATCGGCACCAACTAGGGGACCGGTTCCGGGCCGCCCCGGGCTCGCGGGCCCCGGCACCGCGCCCGATACGGCCCGGGCCGCACGAGAGGCCCTAGGGGGCGACCAGTCTGCGGGCCGCCTCCTTGATGGAGGTCCGCAGGCGGTCGCGGTCGCTGTCCTGCGTACCGGCGAGGATCCGCCGCATCTGCGGGACCACGGTCATCCAGTTCGTGAGCGCGGTCAGCAGGATCAGCAGGTCGCCGGCCGGGATCGCGTCCGTGATGACGCCCCGGGCCTGGCCGTCCTCGATGGCGGTGACCTTGCGGGCGTAGTGGTCCTGGCGGGCCGGCTCGTCGGGGAGTTCCGCGCTGCCGTACTCGATGCCCTCCCAGAAGAGGAGGCGGAGCAGTTCGGGGTGGGCGGCGTGGTAGTCGAGGAGGCGGTCCACCCAGCCGTCGATGTCGTCGGGGTCGACGGGCACGGCCGACGCCAGGTCGACCATGCACCGGCCGAGGACCTGGGTGAACAGCTCCGCCTTGTTGCCGAAGTAGGCGTAGATCAGCTGCTTGTTGGCCTTGGCCGCCGCGGCGATGCGGTCGATGCGGGCACCCGCGATGCCGTGCCGGGAGAACTCGGCGACCGCCGCCTCGAAGATGCGGGCCTTGGTGGCCTCGGGGTCCCTCACTGCTGCCATGGGGACAGGGTAGGGGCCCGGGCACAGGTAACCAACTATTTGGTTGACGGGAATGCCGGCGGCCGTGCACGCTGTTGGCGTCTATCAACCAACCAGTTGGTTGTATGAGTCGGCGCCTAAGGAGTATCCGCGCTCATGCCGTCAGCCACCACCACCCGCCAGGCAGCCGAGGTCCGGCCCCCCGCCCCCGAACGGCCGGCCTCCGGCTCCCTCTTCCTCCTGCTCATCGCCGTCTGCACCGCCGTGACGGCCGCCAACATCTACCTCGCGGCCCCGCTGCTCCCCCTGATCGCCCACGACTTCGGCACCACCGCCTCGGCCGTGGCCTGGATCGCCTCGGTCGCCCAGCTCGGCTACGCGGCCGGACTGCTCTTCTTCGCGCCCCTCGGCGACCGCGTCGACCGCCGCCCGCTCGTCGCCTGGCTCTCCGTGGCCACCGCGGCGGCGCTGCTCCTCGCGGCCGTGGCTCCGGGCACCGCGGCCCTCGCCGCGGCCGTCTTCGTCGCCGCCGCGGCCACCGTCGTCCCCCAGCTGCTCGTCCCGCTGGTCGCCGCGCGCGCCCCGGCCGACCGGCGCGCCCGTCATGTCGCGGCCGTCATCGCCGGGCTGTTCACCGGCATCGTCGCGGCCCGCGTCCTCGGCGGGCTCGCCGGCCAGGGCTTCGGCTGGCGCTGGGTGTTCGCCGGGTCCGCCGTGCTGACCCTCGTCCTGGGGCTGGCCACCGCCCTGGCCCTGCCGGCCGAGCGGCCGGTGCGGCAGGGCGGACTGTTCTCGGGCGTCGCGGAGCTGCCGGGGCTGCTGCGCCGCTCGCCCGGCCTGTGGCGGGCGTGCGTGCGGCAGGCGGGGATGTTCGGTGCCTGGAGCGCCCTGTGGACCTCGCTCGCGCTGCTGCTGACCGGTCCCCGTTACGACCTGTCCACCGCGACCGCCGGGTTGTTCGGACTCTTCGGCCTGACCGCCAGCGCGGTGGCGCCGCTGGCCGGCGGCCTGGTGGACCGGTTCGGCGCGGCGCGGGTCGTCGGCACCGCCTATGCGCTGGCCGGCGTCGCCGTGCCGCTGTTCTGGCTCGGCGGGCACGTGCTGCCCGCGCTGTTCGCCGCGGCCGTCGCGATCCACGCGGCCCTGGTCGCCTCCCATGTCGCCAACCAGACGCTGGCCCTGACCACGACCTCCGCACCGGCCACCGCCAACACGGCCTACGTCGTCTCCGGCTTCGCCGGCGGCGCCCTCGCCTCGGCCGTCGCGGGCCCCGCCTTCGAGCACTGGGGCTGGGCCGGGGTGTGCGCGGTGGCGGGGCTGTGGCTGGTGCTGGGCTGGGCGGCCACGGCCGGGCGGGGCGCACGGCGGTGACCCCGGGGGCCGGGTGGCCGGGTGCGGCCACCCGGCCACCCGGCCCCGGCGCTCACGGGACCGGACGGACGAGGAGGGCGGGACGGCCGTGCCGCCCCGCTCCCTCAGATGCTGGTGACGTCCAGCTCGCCCTCCGCGTACTGCCGGCGCAGCACCTTCTTGTCGAACTTGCCCACGCTCGTCTTCGGCACCGACTCGACGACCGTCCAGCGCTCCGGGAGCTGCCACTTGGCGATGCGGCCCTCCTCGGCGAGGAAGGTGCGCAGGGTCTCGAAGTCCGCGGTCGCGCCCGGCCGGAGGACGACCGTGGCCAGCGGGCGCTCGCCCCACTTCGCGTCGGGTACGGCGACCACGGCGGCCTCGGCTACGTCCGGGTGGGACATCAGCGCGTTCTCCAGCTCGACCGAGGAGATCCACTCGCCGCCGGACTTGATGACGTCCTTGGCGCGGTCGGTGAGGACGAGGAAGCCGTCGGCCGAGATCGTGCCGACGTCACCGGTCTTCAGCCAGCCGTCCGCGCTGAACTTGTCGGCCGGGCGCAGCGGTTCGGCGTCGGGGCCGTTGTAGTAGGCGCCCGCGATCCAGGGGCCGCGCACCTCCAGCTCGCCGGCCGACTCGCCGTCCCAGGGCAGGCGTTCGCCGCCGGGACCGGTGAGGCGGGCCTCGACGCCGGTCGGGAAGCGGCCCTGGGTGAGGCGGTAGCCGAACTCCTCGTCGGTGCCGACCGCGTGGGCCGGCGGGCGGGCCACCGTGCCCAGCGGGGAGGTCTCCGTCATGCCCCAGGCATGGCAGACCCGCATGCCCAGCTTGTCGAACGCCTCCATCAGGGACGGCGGACAGGCCGAGCCGCCGATCGTGACCTGGCCGAGGGTGGAGACGTCCCGGGGGCGCGCGGTGAGTTCGCCGAGCAGGCCCTGCCAGATGGTCGGGACGGCCGCCGCGTGGGTGGGCCGCTCCCGCTCGATCATCTCGGCGAGCGGGGCCGGCTGCAGGAAGCGGTCCGGCATCAGCATGTGGACGCCGGTCATGAAGGTGGCGTGCGGCAGGCCCCAGGCGTTGACGTGGAACTGCGGGACGACGACGAGCGAGGTGTCCTGGTCGGTCAGGCCCATCGACTGGGTCATGTTGACCTGCATGGAGTGCAGGTAGATCGAACGGTGGCTGTAGACCACGCCCTTGGGGTCGCCGGTGGTGCCGGAGGTGTAGCACATGGCGGCGGCCTGGCGTTCGTCCAGCTCCGGCCAGTCGTAGGCGGTGGGCCGGCCCGCGATCAGCTCCTCGTACTCGTGCACCCGCGCGCCGCCGCCCGCCAGCGGGGCGCGGTCGCCGGGCCCGGCCACGACGACGTGCTCCAGCGTCGGCAGCTTCGGCAGCAGCGGCGCGAGCAGCGGGATCAGCGAGCCGTTGACGAGGACGACCTTGTCGGCGGCGTGGTTGACGATCCACGCCAACTGCTCGGCCGGCAGGCGCAGGTTGAGCGTGTGCAGCACCGCGCCCATGGACGGGATGGCGAAGTACGCCTCGACGTGCTCGGCGTTGTTCCACATGAGCGTGGCCACCCGGTCGTCGCCGGTCACCCCCAGCTCGTCGCGCAGGGCGTGTGCGAGCTGGGCGGCCCGGTCCCCGATCTCGGCGAAGGTGCGCCGGTGCGGCTCGGGCTCGCCGGTCCAGGTGGTCACGCGCGACGATCCGTGGACCGTGGACCCGTGGGTCAGGATCCTGGAGATCAGCAGCGGTACGTCCTGCATGGTGCTCAGCACGGAGTCCTCCCGGGCGACATTGCCTACGCGGTGGTAGAGGTTGCGCTGATTCTGCGCACATACCACGCGGTATGTCACTAGGGAGCGCGTCACTCCGTGCGAGGGAAACCGTCCTGACGGGCCGGCACCAGGTCCGGGTCCTCGCGCAGTTTGCCCAGCGCCCGCGACACCGCCGACTTCACCGTGCCCACCGACACGCCGAGGACCTCGGCGGTCTGCGCCTCGCTGAGGTCCTCGTAGTACCGCAGCACGACCATCGCCCGCTGCCGCGCCGGCAGCCGCAGGACCGCCCGCCACATGGCGTCGTGCAGCGCCTGCCGCTCGGCCGGGTCGTCGTCGCCCGCCACGGGCTCCGGCTCGGGCAGCTCCTCGCAGGCGAACTCGTCCACTCTGCGCTTGCGCCACTGCGAGGTGCGGGTGTTCACCAGCGCCCGGCGCACATAGCCGTCGAGCGCCCGGTGGTCCTCGATCCGCTCCCAGGCCACGTAGGTCTTGGCGAGCGCGGTCTGCAGCAGGTCCTCGGCGTCACTCGGGTTCGCGGTCAGCGAGCGCGCCGTGCGCAGCAGGACGGGCTGGCGGGCTCGCACGTACGACGCGAACGACGGGTAGACGGGCGTCCCGCCGCGCGGGCGGAGCCGGGCGTGGGAGTGGCCCTGCCGCCCGGGTGCGGCGGCGTCCGAGGCGCTGGTGCAGACGGGTGTGGTCATGCCTCCACGCTAGGAGCGGCCCCACCGCCGCGGATCGGCCGCAGGTCCCGAAGCGGAGTCCCCCTCAGGTTGTAGGGGTGGGGCTGACTGCACCTCCTGAAGGTGGACGGCGGCTCCGACCCGTCTGCGGGTCGGACCCTGAAGGCTCAGCCGTCCGACGTCAGGACCAGCCCCGATGTCGGCACCCCGGTGCCGGCCGTCACCAGGGTGCGGGCCGCCCCCGGTATCTGGTTGACGGCCGTGCCCCGCAGCTGGCGGACCGCCTCCGCGATGCCGTTCATGCCGTGCAGGTACGCCTCCCCGAGCTGACCGCCGTGCGTGTTGAGGGGCAGCCGCCGCTCGGCCGTGAAGTCCGCCGCCTCCCCCTTCCCGCAGAACCCGAACTCCTCCAGCTGCATCAGCACGAACGGGGTGAAGTGGTCGTACAGGATCCCCACGTCGATCTCGTCCGGGCCGAGGCCGGAGGTGCGCCACAGCTGGCGGGCCACCGCGCCCATCTCCGGCAGGCCCGTCAGGTCGTCCCGGTGGAAGCCGGTCATCTGCTCCTGCGCCCGTCCCGCGCCCTGGGCCGCCGCCGCGATCACGGCGGGCGGCCGCGGCAGGTCCCGGGCCCGCTCCAGGGAGGTGACGACGACCGCCTGTCCGCCGTCGGTCTCCTGGCAGCAGTCGAGCAGGCGCAGCGGTTCGGCGATCCAGCGGGACGCGGCATGGTCGGCGAGGGTGATCGGGCGGCCGTGGAACCAGGCGGCCGGGTTGGTCGCCGCGTACCCGCGGTCCACCACGGCGACGTGCCCGAACGCCTCCGGCGTCAGCCCGTACGCGTGCAGGTACCGCTGGGCGGCCATCGCCACCCAGGAGGCCGGGGTGAGCAGCCCGAACGGCAGCACCCAGCCGAGCGCCGCCCCCTCCGCCGACGGCTCCCGGTGCTGCACGCCCGCGCCGAACCTGCGGCCCGACCGCTCGTTGAAGGCCCGGTAGCAGACCACCACCTCCGCCACGCCCGTCGCCACCGCGAGCGCCGCCTGCTGGACGGTGGCGCAGGCCGCCCCGCCGCCGTAGTGCACCCGGGAGAAGAAGGACAGCTCGCCCATCCCGCACGCCTGGGCCACGGTGATCTCCGGGCTGGTGTCCATCGTGAACGTCACCAGGCCGTCCACGTCCGCCGGGGTGAGCCCCGCGTCGTCGAGCGCGGCCCGCACGGCCTCCACCGCCAGGCGCAGTTCGCTGCGCCCGGAGTCCTTGGAGAACTCGGTGGCCCCGATGCCGGCGATCGCCGCGCGTCCGCCGAGGGTGTCCCGGGTGCGCAGGCTCATGGGGTGGCCTCCTCGGCGGGGAGTGTCACGGTCACCGTGCCGGTCACGTGTGTGCCGAGGCCGTTGGTCCCGGTGACCCGGACGACCGCCGTGCCGCCGTCGGTCGCCTCGACGCTGCCGGTCAGCACCATCGTGTCCCCCGGGTGGTTGGGCGCCCCCAGCCTGATGGAGACCTTGCGGAGCACCGCCGTCGGGCCGAAGTGGTCGGTGACGTACCGGCCGACCAGGCCGTTCGTCGTCAGGATGTTCATGAAGATGTCCGGCGTCCCCTTCTGCCGGGCCAGCTCCGGGTCGTGGTGGACGTCCTGGTAGTCCCGGGAGGCGATCGCGCCCGCCACGATCAGCGTCCGGGTCACCGGGATCTCCAGCGGCGGCAGCCGGTCGCCGGCCCTCACCGGTTCACCGCCTCGAACACCGGCAGCGTCAGCTCCTCGTCGTACCGGCGGAACACGAGCCGCACCGGCAGCCCGATACGCACCTTGTCGTACGGCACGCCCACCACGTTGCTCACCATCCGCACCCCCTCGGCGAGTTCGATCAGCGCGACCGCGTACGGGGGGTCGAAGGCCGGGAACGGCGGGTGGTGCATCACCACGTACGAGTGGACCGTGCCCTCGCCGCTCGCCTCCACCGTGTCCCAGTCCGGGCCGCCGCAGCTGTTGCAGCCGGGCAGCCAGGGGTGGCGCAGGGTGCCGCAGGCCGTGCAGCGCTGGATGAGGAGCCGGTGTTCGGCCACGCCCCGCCAGAAGCCGGCGTTGTCCCGGTTGACCACGGGGCGGGGCCGGGGCGTCCGGGGGGCACGGGGGGCGGGGGCGTACTTGAGGACGCGGAAGCGGTGGGTGCCCACGGGCTCGCCGTCCACCCGTACCTCCATGCGGGTGGTGACGAAGTAGCCCGTGCCCAGCCTGGTCGCCTTCCGGGCGGAGACCTCCTCGATCACCGTGTGGAACGTGACCTCGTCGCCCGGCCGCAGGGGCCGCAGGTACTCCTGCTCGCAGTCGGTGGCCACCACGGAGGTGCAGCCCGAGGCGTCCAGCAGGCCGAGGAGTTCGTCGTACGCCCCGGCGCGGCCCCGGTGTCCGGTCAGTCCGCCCATCGTCCAGGCCTGGAGCATGGTGGGCGGGGCGACGGCGTCCGGGCCGGTGTAGGCGGGGTTCGTGTCGCCGAGCGCCTCGCACCAGTGCCGGATCATGGCCGTGTTCACCGGGTCCTTGCCGACACCGGCGACGGCGGCCGGACGTCCCTCGAACTCCTTGAGCCGTGCGCCCAGTTCGTCGTACGCCTGATCGCCGCTCACGCCACCACCCCCTGGCTCGGACCGGTTTCTGACTGTCCGTCAGATCGTGGGGGGTGTCAAGGCCGGACGGCTCCCACCGCCACCGGAAAACGCCGGCGCGGCGGCACCGAAGTGCCGCCGCGCTGACGTGTTACGACCCCGAAGCACACCCACTGAAGGCCCTCCCCACGAGGACCCTCAGCCGACGGTCACCACCACAGGTGGGTGAAGTCGATGGCGACGTTCTCGTTGCCCTGCTGGATGGCGGTCCACGCGGAGCCGTTGACCTGGGCGGTATTGCTCTGGTTCGAGGCACCGGAGCCGGCCGCGTTCTGGTTCGTGGTGGACGAGTTGCCGTTGTTGTCGCCGACGACCCCGCTTCCGAGGACGGACGCCACGCCCGCGTTCGATCCGTCGTCCGCGATGGCGCCGTTGTCCGCCGACGCGACACCGCTGAAGAGAGCGGCTGCGAGCGGAAGGGCGGAGACGGCGGCGATGACGCGGGCGGTACGGATACTTGCCATGTTGTTTCCTCCAGAACCAAGCACTGGCACCAAGGCAGTTGGCCGACCGCCTTGACTGTCGTGGACGACGTCGCGCAACCAGAGTTGCCCACCGAATCCCCGGCGAACCACCTCGGAAGCCCTGATTCGCACGCAAGCGTGATGACATGTCGATAAACCCTCATCGTCATCTTTAGCCATCTCTCACCCCAGGCCGGGGCAGTACGGATTTCCGGCCCTCAAGCGGCACAGGGGATGAATCGTTCCGGCGCTTTTCCGGCCAATCCGCCCGGCTCCGGCGCGTCGCCGGGAGTCGCCCTTCCCTTTTTCGAACACAAGTACGAACATGGAGTCATGGCCACCACCGACCGGCAGGCCACGACGCTGGCCCTCGCGCACGCCCTGTCCGCCGCCGAACGCGGCCTGGCCGTCATCCCCCTGTCCCGGACGAAACTCCCGGCCCTGCGCTCCCCGCACCGCGACGACCCGGACCCCACGCCCTGCCACGGCGAGTGCGGTCGCTTCGGGCACGGTGTGTACGACGCCTCCACCGACCCGGCCCGCATCCGCCGGCTGTTCGCCGCCGCCCCCTGGGCCACCGGTTACGGCATCGCCTGCGGGCTGCCCCCGTACCACCTGATCGGCGTCGACCTGGACACCAAGTCCGGCACGGACTCCTCGGCCGCCCTGCGCGAACTGGCCCTGCGCCATCTGTTCACGATCCCGGAGACGGTGGTCGTGCTCACCCCGAGCGGAGGACGCCATCTGTGGCTGACCGGCCCGCGGGACACCGCCGTACCGAACTCGGCCGGCCGGCTCGCCCCCGGCATCGACATCCGGGGCGCCGGCGGCTACCTCGTGGGCCCCGGCTCCCGCACCGACCACGGCGTCTACACCACCGCCCCCGGCACCGCCCACCTGGCGCCCGCGCCCTGCCCGCCGTCCCTGCTCCGCCTCCTGCTGCCCCCGCCACGCCCCCACCACCCGGCTCCGCCCGCCCCGGGCGACCACGGCCGCGGCCTGGTCCAGTTCGTGCTCGGCGCACACGAGGGCCAGCGCAACACCCGCCTGTTCTGGGCGGCCTGCCGCGCCTACGAGAACGGCATCGGCCCGGCCCTGACGGCCCCCCTGACCGAGGCGGCCCTGCACACCGGTCTGTCGGAACGCGAGGCCCGCGCGACGATCGCGTCGGCGGCCCGGATGACGGGACACCGGCCCGCCGAGCAGGAGCCGTGACCGGCCGCCCGGCGGCTGGACAGGCGCTGCGGCGCGATGGCTCTTACGATCCGATCGTGACGGACATACCGGATGAACTGATCAGGCTGGAACGCACCGCCGAAGAGGAACGCGCCCGCCTGGCGGGCCTCACCGGCGACGCGTACGAGGAGCAGCGGCGCCGCTTCTGCACGGCCTCGGACGCGGTCCGGGCCGCGATCACGGCGCACGCCGAGGCGACGGGGGCCGACCCGCGCGAGGTCGAGCAGGCGGTACGGCAGGCCGTACGGCAGACACAGGAGGACCCGGCCGTCGAGTAGCGGGACGGCCCCACGACCCGGCAGCACACGACCGAGAAGGGGTGTCCCGTCCGGGACACCCCTTCCGACCGTCGCACGGAGCTGCCGTGCACGACGGCGAGCGCTCCCAGCGGTGGACCGAGCGCGAGGTCGCCGTCCGACCCGTCGACCAGGCAGGAGGCCCCGCCGATGGGGGGCCTCCCGCCATGAGAGAGCGCCGCGCACGGCCACGGCGTGCCTGGCACCGCGCCGAACCGGGGAGTCCTCACCCCCTGCGCGGCCCCCTCCCGGGCGGCGCGGGGGGACTTTGCGCCGGCGGGCCGGACCGAGCCGAGACAGCCTGCCCGCACGCGGAAGAGGCGCCCCTCACGGCGGGACGCCTCTTCCGACCAGCACATCTATGACCTCTGCGGAGGCGGTGGGATTTGAACCCACGGTGACATCGCTGCCACGACGGTTTTCAAGACCGTTCCCTTAGGCCGCTCGGGCACACCTCCCCGCGCCGCCGGAGTCCGGCGACGCGGGTACACATTACCGGCCCGCCACCGGGTCGCGGGGCCGTGGTCGCCCTCCCGGCCCGCCACCGGGCCGTTCGAAGCGGGTCACGAGCGGCGCTCGCGCCGTCGTCCGGGTCAGCTGTCGCCCTCGCGCGAGCCCAGCGTCATCGAGACCGAGTGCTCCTGGCCGCCCCGCTTGTAGGTGACCGCGACCTTGTCGCCCGGCTTGTGGGTCCAGATCTCGCCGATCAGGGTGGGGCCGCTGTCGATCACGTGGTCGTCGAGCTTGGTGATGACGTCGCCGGGCTTGAGGCCGGCCTTGTCCGCCGGGCCGCCGGACTCGACCGCCGCGGCACCGCCCGTGCCCTGGTCGGTGATCTTCGCGCCGTCGGTGGACTCCTCCAGGGAGACGGAGGCGCCGATCCTGGCGTACACCGGCTTGCCGGTCTTGATCAGCTGCTGGGCGACGTACTTGGCCTGGTTGATCGGGATGGCGAAGCCCAGGCCGATCGACCCGGACTGGCCGGCGCCGAAACCGCCGCTGCTGGAGGACTGGATCGCGGAGTTGATGCCGATGACCGCGCCCGAGGCGTCCAGCAGCGGGCCGCCGGAGTTGCCCGGGTTGATGGACGCGTCGGTCTGCAGGGCGCTCATGTAGGACGCCTTGCTGGTGGAGCTGCCGTCGCTGGAGGCCACCGGACGGTTCTTGGCGCTGATGATGCCCGTCGTCACCGTGTTGGACAGGCCGAAGGGGGCGCCGATGGCGATGGTCTCGTCGCCGACGGCCACCTTGTCGGAGTCACCGAGGGCGAGCGGCTTGAGGTCGGAGGGGGCGTTCTTGAGCTTGACGACGGCGACGTCGTACCCCTGCGCGTGTCCGACGACCTCGGCGTCGTACTTCCTGCCGTCCGGGAACGTGGCCGTGAGCTTGCCGCCGTCGACCGCGTCCGCCACCACATGGTTGTTGGTGACGATGTGGCCCTGCGTGTCGAAGACGAACCCGGTCCCGGTGCCGCCCTCGCCGTTGGTGCTCTCGGCCTCGATGGTCACCGTGCTGGGCAGCGCCTTGGCGGCCACGTGGGCGATGGTGCCCGGCGCGCGCTTGACCTGCGTGGCGCTGTCCGAGGCGGAGACGGTGGTGGAGCCACCGCCGTCGCTGTCCTTGGCCAGCGTGTAGCCCAGCCCGCCGCCCAGGCCGCCCGCGACCAGCGCGGCCACCAGGACGGCCGCCACCAGACCGCCGCGACCGTTGCGCGGCTTGGGGGCGGGCTGCTGGTACGAGGCTCCCCAGCCGGCGCCCGGGCCGCCCGGGCCGGCGCCGTCGCCGTAGGCCGGGGTGGCCGGTGGCGGCGGCCAGGTGCCGTCGGGGGCCGGAACCGGCTGGTAGGCCACGCCCTGCTCCGGGGCCGCCGGGCTCTCCTGGGGCACGGGCGGGAGCGGCGCCGTCGGCGGGTTCCCAGCGGCCGCGGGGCCCTGCGGGGCGGTTTCGGGAGAGCCCACCGGCACGGGAGGTGCGGACGGCGCCGGGGGGACCGCGTTGCCCTCGTTCTCGGTGCTCACAGCTCTTCTCCTCGGTCCACGCCTGTTGTCATCGCCTGTTGTCATCGCCTGTTGTCATCGGTCGCACTGGTCTGCGTCCAGCTTTTCCCACGGGCCGTCAGAGCACCATAAGCGGTGCCTGTGGGTCCGGCAGTCCTCTTTACATAGGATGTACCGCGACCTCTAGGGCAAAAGTTACATAAGCGGGCGGGGGTGCGCGCCCCCGTTCGTCGCACGGACGTATCCGCGCAGCCCCGTGTACCCGGTGACGATGGCACCATGACGCGGTGACCCACGCACCACAGCACACCCTCCAGGTCGTCGCCCACCGAGGCGCCTCCGAGGACGCCCCCGAGCACACCCTCGCCGCCTACCGGAAGGCGATCGAGGACGGCGCCGACGCCCTGGAGTGCGACGTACGACTGACCGCCGACGGCCATCTGGTCTGTGTCCACGACCGGCGGGTGAACCGTACGTCCAACGGCCGCGGCGCGGTCTCCGCGCTGGAGCTGGCCGACCTGGCCGCCCTCGACTTCGGCTCCTGGAAGACGCGCGAGGCCTGGCGCGGGCGGGACGAGGAGCCCGACTGGGAGCACCGGCCGGAGGACCGCGAGGAGACCTCCGTACTGACCCTGGAACGGCTGCTGGAACTGGTCGCCGACGCCGGGCGGCGGGTGGAACTGGCCATCGAGACCAAGCACCCCACGCGCTGGGCGGGTCAGGTGGAGGAGCGGCTGCTGACGCTGCTGAAGCGGTTCGGCCTGGACGCCCCGGCCTCCGCGGCCGAGTCACCGGTACGGATCATGAGCTTCTCGGCCCGTTCGCTGCACCGCGTGCGTGCCGCGGCGCCGACGCTGCCGGCCGTCTATCTGATGCAGTTCGTCTCGCCCCGGCTGCGCGACGGGCGGCTGCCCGCGGGCGTGCACATCGCGGGCCCCTCGATCCGCATCGTGCGCAACCACCCCGCCTATGTGGAGCGCCTGAAGCGGGCCGGCCACCAGGTCCACGTGTGGACCGTGAACGAGCCCGAGGACGTCGACCTCTGTGCCGAGCTGGGCGTCGACGCCGTCATCACCAACCGCCCGAGCGCGGTGCTGCGCCGACTGGGCCGCTGAGACCACCGGTCCGCGACCCGACGGATCCGGCCATACCGGTCACGGCCGGGCGGCGTTCGTCACGGGGAGTGCTCCGGCGCGTTCGTTCCGTATACCGCCGCGTCGAGTGCGTCACCGGAAGAGGATTGGCCGGTTTCCGGTACAGGCCAAAGGGGCATCCACACCGTGGCGTGGGGCGAAGGAGGTCTCGGGGGTGGCGTTGGTGGTGGCACAGGAAGTGCCGACGTCGTCGAGCATGGCCGTACCCCACGGCCCTGCGGGCGTGGGGAAGGCGCGGCACCGGATGCGGGCGCAGCTGCGCAGCGGTGGCGTATCGGAACCGGTCATCGACGATGCCGTGCTGATCCTTTCCGAACTGCTGAGCAATGCCTGCAAACACGGGCGGCCCCTGGGGAACGCTCCGGCCGGGGACGGCGACGTCCGCGCCGCATGGCGGGTCGACACGCGCGGGCGGCTCATCGTGGAGGTCACGGACGGCGGCGGGCCGACCCGCCCGGCGCCCGCCACGCCGTCGGTGACGGCACACGGCGGCCGCGGGCTGAACATCATCACGGCCCTGGCCAACGACTGGGGCGTCCGGGACGACGTCCTGGGCGAGGTGACGGTCTGGGCACTGGTCCACGAGGACGTCCACGATCCCGACGCGGGGTGCCGCCGCGACGCGTTCGCTACGCGCGTCACCCGGCCGGGGGCAACGGAGTTGCCGCTCACGGACCTCGCGCTGCCGGACATGAGGGCCTCGCACCTCGCGCTGCCCGGACCGCCGGCCCCGGACCTGACGCTGCCGGACCTGTCCGGCCTGGACTTCGCGGACGTGTTCGAGGACCTGGACTGACCGAGGAGGGCCGGGCGGCACCGCCGTCCGGTGCACACCACCGGCGTCGAGCGCGCGTGCGTTGTCCACAGGTTCCCGTCGGCCATGGCCCGAACGGCTAGGCTCCCGCCGTACGAGAAGAGCCGTAACCGGGAGACACCCACCATGGCCAAGAAGCGACCCCAGACGAAGGCCAAGCCGCAGCTGATCGACGGGGAGATCCCGGTTGTCGGCGCCCGCGAACCCTGCCCCTGCGGCAGCGGCCGGCGGTACAAGGCCTGCCACGGGCGTGCGGCCGCGCACGCCTCGACCGAGCTGGTGCACCGCCCGTTCGAGGGAGTACCCGGCGAGTGCGACTGGGTCGCGCTGCGCGAGCTGGTCCCCGCCGCGACGGCCGAGCTGCCCCTGAAGGAGGGCCTGCCCGAGGGCGTCCCGTCGGTCACGCTGGCCACGGTGCTGCCGATGGCCTGGCCCGCCCTGCGCCGCGACGACGGCTCGGTCCTGATCGGGCTGCAGAACGACACGGCGTCCGGCGACCTCAGCCGCGACCTCGCCGACACGCTGCTGCGCGCGCTGCGGGCCGAGCCCGGCACGCCGGTGCAGGGCCGCCGCGCCCCCACCGACGGCCCGCGGCTGCAGGACCTGCTGGACCCGGAGGGCGCCTTCGAGCCGGTCGTGCACGACGGCTTCGAGTTCTGGGTGCCGGACGCGGAGAACGCCACCCCGGAGGTGTCCGCCTCCCTGGAGCGGGCCAACGCCGCCGCCATCCCGACCGTGAAGCTGTCCGGTGTGGACGCCGCGTACTGGTGCGAGACCCCGGAGAAGAACCACCTGCGCTGGGTCATGCCGCATCCGGAGGAGCAGCTTCTGGACGCTCTCGCACGGCTGCACGCCGCGGGCCGCTCCAGCCTCGGCGAGGGCACCCGCCTCGTGGGCTCCTTCCGTGCTCACGGCCTCATCGTGCCGGTCTGGGACCTGCCGAGCGGGGTCTCGGCCGAGGACGTGGAGAAGCCGGCCGCCGAGTTCGCCGAGCGGCTCGCCGCCGCCCTCGCCGTCCAGGAGCCGCTCACGCCGGAGGAGCGCCGGGCGCGCGGCGGGCTGACCAACCGGCAGGTCACGCTCAGCTGAGGCGCCGGACGGGGGGTGTCACGGCTGACTGGTCGGTCAGCCGTGACACCCGGCCGCACGGCAGGTGACTCCTGTCACAACTCGCTGTTCTGACATGGAATTCGGTGTCCGAATTGCCAAGACGGAATTTGCGAACCGCCGATCTCTTGTTACCGTTCCAGTAGCCCGGTTGCTGGTGCATCCCCCGTCGCCAGCAACCGGGCCTTTCCATGTCCGCGTCCGGTGGACAGCGCGCTGCGGAACGTCAACTCCCTTACTGTTCAGGGGAGTTACTGCCGGAGCGGAGCAGCAGTGCCCCCTCCGCGCCGCGCTCGGCGAACTCGGTGACGGCCGTGTAGGCATCCGGTCCACCGCGGCTGTGCTCACGCGGTGTCTCACAGGTGGCGGGCTCGTCGTCGGCCCCGGTGACGCAGTGCGTCCGTACGGTCCGGGCGTCCGGCCCCATCAGGCTCAGCACGGAGTCCAGCGACGTGCCGGTGGCGTTGCGGTAGTAGGTGCGCGCCCAGGTGTCCGCCCCCTGCGTCAGCACACAGGTCTGCGCCTCGATGCCGTCCGGCGAGGTGAGTTCGGGGCCGCAGCGGGCGGCCGTGGCGAGCCCGATGCCGAGCAGGAAGGGGGAGCGGCGGGCGGTGTCCGCGCCGGTCTTGGCGTCGCCCCGGGGGGCGGCCGGTCCGGCGGCCCGGGAGGCGTCACCCACCTGGCCCGCGGACGCCACGGCCAGCGGCAGCGCGACCACGCCCGTGACGACACCCGCGAGGGCGAGCAGACGGAGCTTTCGGGGGTCCCGCCCGCCGCGGGGCGGCTGTGGGGCTCGGTGGCCGCCGGAATGACGCAGCATGCCCGGAAGACTACGAGCCGGCGCGGCCGTCACCCCCCGTCCGCGCCGGACACCCCTACAACTCGGGTGCGCTCACACCCGTACGAGTGAGGGCGTCCACCACGGCGTCCACCACGGCCTCCACTCCGGGCACCCAGGGGGAGGCCGAGCCGGGCAGCGGGGCACGCTCCCAGCGGACGGCGCCCTGGCCTGTCTCGGAGGGGGGCAGGGCGAGATAGCCGCCCGTGCCGTGGAAGCGCAGGGAGCCGGGGACGAAGTCCTTGGCGTAGAGCAGCTCGCCGAGCTGCTCCATGGAGTACGGCTGCACGAGCAGCGCCCAGCGGGTCGGCGAGGCGATCACCGGCCCCAGCCGCATGCCGCGCCGGTCGAGCAGGGCGAGGGCACGGGAGGCGGCGAGCGCCGGCAGGCTCACCGCGCAGGGCGCCGTGCCGCCCGTGGCCATGACGATCGGGGCGCTCGGCCGGTTGGTCCACCACCAGCGCACCATGCGCGGGTCGGTGGTGGCCGCGAGCAGGCCGGGGTCGAAGGGGTGGGCACCGGGCACCGTGCACTCCGGGTCGGGGCAGGCACAGCGGGCCCGCCCCTGCGGGTCCGGTGCCACACCGGGGAGTACCGGCCACTGCCATTCCGCCGCGAAGGTCAGGGCCGCGCCGATCAGCTCAGGCCTGTCGCCGTTCCGCCTGGACAGAAGCCTGCGTCGCCTTCCGAGGATCTCGCGCATGAGCGCTCGTTCCTTTCCGTTGCACCGCTGGCAACACCGTGGGCCACA
This sequence comes from Streptomyces echinatus, assembly GCF_014203595.1. GTDB lineage: Bacteria > Actinomycetota > Actinomycetes > Streptomycetales > Streptomycetaceae > Streptomyces > Streptomyces echinatus. The sequence goes on along the minus strand of NZ_JACHJK010000007.1, from coordinate 448,813 downwards.
TCACACCATGTGTCGATCACTTCACTGTGCGTATCTCATGGCGCATCACACCCCCGCGCATGGCATGGGGAACCCCTAGGGGTCGAGCGTTGGCCGCGTCCGCGTCCGTAGTGCGTCCATCAAAAGCACGGCTGCGGCGCGGGGGTGGCGAAGTCTGGCGTTTTGCCGTCGCGCGTATTTCTCTCCGCCTCCGCCACGGGAGGATGGGGCTCGGCCGTCGGTGGCTATGACGCCCGGGTCCGTCGCCAGGTTCCGGGCGGCCCCCAACCACCCCTGGCCTTCTCCGAGTACGTACCCATCACGACCGCTGTGACGCTCTGTGGAGCTAGGCCAGTCGACCGCAGTGGACCGATACCTAAGGCAGTTTTGAGCCAACTTGGCAGTAAGGCAAGGGGTTCGGGAAAAACCCTCGTCCGCCCCATGGACACCAGGAATCCCCGCAGGACAATGCTGGACATCCCCTTACGAGTGCGTGTACATGTGGAGACACTGCTAGCGGCGCAGAATGACATGGGGGTTTGCGATGCTTCTGTGCAATAGGCACCGGTCTGAGAGCCGGACGCCATGAACGCCCCGCATCCCTCGAAAGTGGCCGGAATCGATCCCACACTTCCCACTCCCGCACACACTGTCGCGCCTGCCCCTCCCGCCCCGGGCGCCGGTCCCGCCCCGGTCCCCGCGCCGGGCGCCCCCGCCCCCGGCACCCTCCTCCAGGACCGGCTGGCCGGCTGGGTCTCCGATCTCACGACCCTCCACGAGCTCACCGAGCGCCTCTCCCGCACCAACGCCCTCGACCCCGCCCTGCACGAGCTGCTGCGGGCCGGAGCCGCCCTGGTCGGCGCCCGCCGCGGCCTGGTCGTCCTGGAGCCCGCCGACGGCCTCGGCCCCCGCACCACCCTCGGCCTCGGCCTCGGCCGCGCCGACCTCGGCCACATCGAGACCGTGCCGCGCGGCGCCCTGCCCTACGACACCGGCGGCACCGCCGAGATCGTCCACTGCGACCTGCTCGCCGAGGACGGCCTCGACCCCCGCCACCGCGAAGTCGCCGCCCGCCTCGGCTACGCCGCCAGCTACGCCCTCCCCCTCGCCACCGACTCCGCCGGCCGCCTCGGCGCCGCCGTCTGGCTCTACGACGAACCGGCCGAGCCGCACGAGCGGCAGCGCCACCTCGCCGGCCTCTACGTCCGGCACGCCACCGAGCACCTCGCGCGGCTGCTCGAAGTGGAGCGCACGCGCGCGTGCGTGGCGACCCTCACCGAGGAACTGCTGCCCTCCCGGCTGCCCCGGGTGGCCGGCGTGCAGCTCGCCGCCCGGCACCGCACGGGCGCGCGCGGCGGCGGCGACTGGTACGACGCCCTGCCGCTGCCGGACGCCGCGCTCGGCCTGTCCGTCGGCTCCGTCACCGGCTCCGGCCCCAGCGCGGTGGCCGCCATGGGCCGGCTGCGCGCCTCCCTGCGGGCCTACGCCGTGATGGAGGGCGAGGACCCGGTCGCCGTCCTGTCCGATCTGGAGCTGCTGTTGCGGCTGACCGAGCCCGCCCGCTCGGCCACCGCCCTGTTCGCCTACTGCGAGCCCGCCCTGCGCAAGATCACCCTGGCCGGTGCCGGGCACAGCCCGCCGCTGCTGATCGGCGAACGGCGCACCGAGTTCGCCGAGACCTCCGTCTCCGCGCCGCTCGGCATGCTCGCCTGCTGGGAGGCGCCCAGCGTGGAGATCCAGGCGGAGGCCGGGGAGACGGTGCTGCTCTACACCGACGGGCTGCTGCACCGTACCGGCGACCCGATGGACCGCGCCTTCGCCCGGCTGCACGCCGCCGCCACGAGCGTCCCGCGCGCGGTGCGGCACGATCCGGGAGCGGTCGCCGACCACGTCCTGCGCACGGTCCTGCCGGACGGCCCCGACGCCGGGGCGCCCTCCGGCCGCGGACGCGCGGGAGCGGGGGACGACAGCGAGGAGGACGTGGTGCTGCTGGCGGCCCGCTTCGACTGAGCCCCGGCCTGGCCCCGACCGGGCCGGGGCGCCGGCGGTCGGCATGACCGGGCATAACAGATCATCCGGACCCGTTCCCTACCGGTACGACCGTACGATGATGGAGGTCCCCGCTCGGCCACAAGCAGGAGCGCGCGGGCCCCGGGGGAGATCAATGGCGTATCGAGGAGGATCACGTGTCCGACGAGCTCAACCCGGCTGTGCCCGACTCCGCTACCGCGGAGGGCCCGGAGACCGAGGCCGAGGAGACCGTCAAGCAGCGCAAGAACGGCCTGTACCCGGGAGTCTCCGACGAGCTGGCCGAGAACATGAAGTCCGGCTGGGCCGACACGGAGCTGCGTGACCTGGAGCCGATCGAGCAGGCCGGGCACACCGCCCGCCGCCGTGCCGCGCTCTCCGCCCGCTTCCCGGGCGAGCGCCTGGTGATCCCGGCGGGCAACCTGAAGACCCGCTCGAACGACACCGAGTACCCCTTCCGCGCGTCCGTCGAGTACGCGTACCTCACCGGCAACCAGACCGAGGACGGCGTCCTGGTGCTGGAGCCCAAGGGCGACGGCCACGAGGCGACGATCCACCTGCTGCCCCGCTCGGACCGGGAGAACGGCGAGTTCTGGCTCTCCGGCCAGGGCGAGCTGTGGGTCGGCCGCCGCCACTCCCTCACCGAGTCCGCGGCGCTGTACGGCATCCCCGCCTCCGACGTGCGCGAGCTGGCCGACACGCTGCGCGAGGCCACCGGCCCGGTCCGCGTGGTGCGCGGCCACGACGCCGGCGTCGAGGCGGCCCTGACCGACAAGGTCACCGCCGAGCGCGACGAGGAGCTGCGCGTCTTCCTCTCCGAGATGCGGCTGGTCAAGGACGAGTTCGAGATCGGCGAGCTGCAGAAGGCCGTCGACTCGACCGCGCGCGGCTTCGAGGACGTCGTGAAGGTCCTGGACAAGGCCGAGGCGACCTCCGAGCGCTACATCGAGGGCACGTTCTTCCTCCGCGCGCGCGTGGAGGGCAACGACATCGGCTACGGCTCCATCTGCGCCTCCGGCCCGCACGCCTGCACCCTGCACTGGGTGCGCAACGACGGCCCGGTCCGCTCCGGCGACCTGCTCCTGCTGGACGCGGGCGTGGAGACGCACACGCTCTACACCGCGGACGTGACCCGCACGCTGCCGGTCAACGGCACCTACAGCGAGATCCAGAAGAAGATCTACGACGCCGTGTACGAGGCCCAGGAGGCCGGTATCGCGGCCGTGAAGCCGGGCGCCAAGTACCGCGACTTCCACGACGCCGCCCAGCGCGTGCTGGCCGAGAAGCTCGTCGAGTGGGGCCTGGTCGAGGGCCCGGTCGAGCGCGTCCTGGAACTGGGCCTGCAGCGCCGCTGGACGCTGCACGGCACCGGCCACATGCTCGGCATGGACGTCCACGACTGCGCCGCCGCGCGGACCGAGACGTACGTGGACGGCGTCCTGGAGCCGGGGATGGTGCTGACGGTCGAGCCGGGCCTGTACTTCCAGGCCGACGACCTGACGGTCCCGCAGGAGTACCGGGGCATCGGCGTCCGGATCGAGGACGACATCCTCGTGACGGAGGACGGCAACCGCAACCTCTCCGACGGGCTGCCGAGGCGCTCCGCCGAGGTGGAGGCGTGGATGGCCGCGTTGAAGGGCTGATCCGAAGTCCGATGGCCGGGTACCGGAAGGTGCCCGGCCATTTCGTCTGCCGGGGGTTCGTGGCCGGCCGCACGGCAGCAGAGCCTCGCGCCTCGCCGGAGGCGCGGGCAGTGACGGGGGTGGAGACGTGGACGACGGCTTCTGGTCCGGTGTCGGGGTGGACCTGCGGCTCGAACCCGACGCGGCGGACGGACGCCGGGTCGGACTGGAGCGCGCGCTGCGGGACGCCGTGCGGGACGGGCGGCTCACCCCCGGCACCCGGCTGCCGGCCACCCGGCGCCTCGCGGCCGACCTCGGTATCTCGCGCGGCACCGCCAAGGCCGCCTACGACCAGCTCGTCGCCGAGGGCTATCTGACGGCACGGCAGGGCTCGGGGACCCGGGTCGCCGAGCTGCCCGCCGTGCGGACGGAGGAGCCGGGAGCGGCCGCACACGCGCGTGCGCCGCGTTTCGACCTGCGCCCCGGCAGCCCCGACGTCGGCGCGTTCCCGGCGGCGGCCTGGCTGCGGGCAGTGCGCCGCGCCCTGGCGACGGCCCCCTCACCGGCGTACGACTACGGCGACCCGCGCGGCCGGATCGAGCTGCGCACCGCGCTCTCCGGTTACCTGGGCCGGACCCGCGGGGTGCTCGCGCCGCCGGAACGGATCGTCGTGACCTCCGGGTACGTGCAGGGCCTCGCGCTGCTCACGCGCGTGCTGGCCGGCGCCGCCGTCGCCATGGAGGATCCCGGGCTGCCCTTCCACCGGGAGGTGGTCCGGCACAACGGCGGAACGGTCCTGCCGGTCCCGGTCGACACCCGCGGGGTGCGTCCCGAGGAGCTGGGCGGGGCGGCGGCCGTGGTGGTCACGCCGGCCCACCAGTACCCGACCGGGGTGACCCTGCACCCCGAGCGGCGCCGGGCGCTCACCGACTGGGCCCGCGCGCGGGGCGGACTGATCGTCGAGGACGACTACGACGGCGAGTTCCGCTACGACCGGCAGCCGGTCGGCGCCCTGCAGGGCATGGCACCGGACCACGTCGTCTACCTGGGCACCGCCTCCAAGACGCTCGGCCCCGCGCTGCGCCTCGGCTGGATGGTGCTGCCGCCGCGGCTGGCCGGCGCGGTCGCCGAGGCCAAGCTGCACAGCGACCACCACACCGAGACGATCGGCCAGCTCGCCCTCGCCGAACTGATCGACAGCCACGCCTACGACCGCCATGTACGCGCGTGCCGGCTGCGCTACCGGCGGCGCCGGGACCAGCTGCTGGACCGGCTCGGGGCACGGCGGAGCGTGCGCGGGATCGCGGCCGGGCTGCACGCGCTGATCGAGGTGCCGGACGAGGCGGGGGTGCTGGCCCGCGCGGAGGCGGAGGGCCTGGCGCTCGGCGCCCTCGGCGAGCACTGGCACACCCCCGGTACCGGCCGGCCACAGGGCCTGGTCGTCGGCTACGGCACGCCCCGGGAGCGGGCCTACCCGGAGGCGCTGGAGGTGCTGGCGAAGGTCCTGGAGACCACGGGCTGACCCGGATCCCGCGCTACGCCGTGAGCAGGGAGGGGTCCTTCTTCCACTTGAGGATCTTGTCGAAGCTGACCACCGTCCCGGACCGGCCGGGCTTGGCCCCGATGTGGACGTGGTCGGCGAGCTCACCGATCAGACAGAGGCCGCGCCCGTGCTCGGCGTCCGGCCGGGCGGGCCGCAGGTCCTGGGTCCGGGTGAAGCCGGGGCCGGAATCGGCCACCTCGATCCGGCACTTCTCCCCGTCGAGGTACGCGGTCACCCGGTAGGCCTCCGAGGTGCCGGACGCGCGGTTGCCGCCGTGCTCCACCGCGTTCGCGCAGGCCTCGCTCAGGGCGACCGACAGGTCGTAGGAAATCTCCGGGTCGACGCCCGCCGTCTCCATCGTGCCGATCAGCAGCCGCCGCGCCAGCGGCACGCTCGCGGCCTCGCGCCGCAGATGGAGTGACCACCAGATGCTCATGCTCCAGCCTCCTGGCCGCGGCTCGACATACCGTTACGTATTGCCGCCCGTAGGCGGCCGTAAGCACTCCGTTGACGTGACGCCGCCCATACGGCCGATGCGCGGTGGGAGGAATCGGTGTATGAGGGACGGCTCAGACGACCTGCCGTACACGGCCGGTGAGCACAGTGGGATGATGAGCCCGCCATGACTGCCCCCCACCCGCGCACGGCGCGACCCGGAGCCGGACTCCGGATTCTGCGGGCCGCGGTGTTCGCCGCGGTCTGCGTCGTGTTGGCCGCGGGCGGGCACACCCTGGCCTCCTGCGCGGGCGTGCCGCTGTGGACGCTCGTCGCGGGCTTCCTCGGCTCCCTGGTGCTCGTGGTCCCGCTCGCCGGGCGGACCCGGTCGCTGCCGGGCATCGCGGTGCTTCTCGCCGTGGGCCAGGCCGTGCTGCACACGCTGTTCGGGCTGGGCGGCCACGCGGCCATGGCCTCGGGCGGGATGCCGATGGGGGCCATGAACGTCACCCGGCCGACCGGGTTCACGGGCGTGCTGAGCGACAGCGCGCTGGTCGAACAGGCCACGCGGCTGGTGTGCGGGGCGACCCCGGCGGCCCTCACCCCGGGGCACGCCTTCCGGCTGCTGCTCGGCGCGCGTCTCATCGACCGTTCCGGTCGGCCGACGGCCACCCTGCAGCACGTGCACGACGCCACCGGCGCCTCGGCCGGCCTGCTGCCCTCGCTGCCGATGCTGCTCGGCCATGTGCTCGCGGCGGTCGCCGCCGGCTGGCTGATGCGCCGCGGGGACCTGGCCGTACTGCGGCTGTTCGAGCTATCGGCGCATGGAGTCACGGAGGGGGCGCTCGTACGGTCCCTGCGCGCCGCGCTCGCGCTGGCACGCGCCCTGTGCGCCGGTCTGCTGCCCGTCACCGGGCCCGGCCCGCGCGCCCCGCGCCGCGACCGGGACGACGCTCCCGCCCCGCACACCGCCGCACTCCAGCACACGGTGATCCGGCGCGGTCCGCCCGCCGCCGCGTTCCTCCTCGCCGCCTGACACGACGCGACCACCACTCCAGCGGCTCCGGAAACGGAGAACCGGACAGGAGGGCCGCCGTCGTGCGGCGCGCGCGTGCGCACATCGGGCCGGGTCACCACGAGTGATACCTCCCCGCGCACGCGTACTCCTGATCAGCACCGGAACTCACTCGGAGTGGAGTACTCCTGCCATGAAGGCTTCTCGTATCGCCGCCGCCACCGTCGTCGCCGGCTCGGCCGTCCTCGCCCTGTCCGCCCCCGCCTTCGCGCACGTCAGCGTGCAGCCGGAAGGCACCGCGGCCAAGGGCGGTTACGCGGTCGTCGACTTCAAGGTCCCGAACGAGCGCGACGACGCCTCGACCACCAAGATCGAGGTGAACCTGCCCGCCGACCACCCGCTCGCCTCGGTGATGCCGCAGCCCATCCCCGGCTGGAAGGTCGCCGTCACCAAGTCGAAGCTGGCCAAGCCGCTGACCATGCACGGCGAGAAGATCGACGAGGCCGTCACCAAGGTCACCTGGACCGCCGACGGCAAGGGCATCGAGCCCGGCTACTTCCAGAAGTTCCCGCTCTCCCTGGGCGCCCTGCCCGAGGACGCCGACCAGCTGGTGTTCAAGGCGATCCAGACCTACTCCAACAAGGAGGTCGTGCGCTGGATCGAGGTGCCCCAGGAGGGCCAGGACGAGCCGGAGAACCCGGCCCCCGTCCTGGAGCTGTCCGCCGCCACCGACGACCACCACGGCTCCGCGAGCGCGGCCGGCGCCGACGACAAGACCGACAAGACCGGCAAGACCGAGAAGACGGCCGCCGCCGAGGACTCCGACAGCGGCACCGACACCACCGCGCGGGTGCTCGGCGTGGCCGGCATCGTCATCGGCGTCGCGGGCGTGGCCTACGGGATCTTCGCGGGCCGTCGCCGGACCACCGCCTGAGCCTTCGTTCCGCAGCGCGCACCGGGCGTCGTACGTGGTCGTCCCACGACGCCCCGGACGACCCCGGTGCGCGCCGGAGTACACACATCTGGGACATTTTCCTATGCGCAAGAAGACGTTCGCCGCGGCCGCGCTGCTCGCCGCCGCCACGCTGACCCTCTCCGCCTGCGGCAACGGGGACGACGACACATCGCCGGTCGCCGTGGTCTCGGGCGGCTCCGGCTCCGGCAAGGCCGCCACCGTCCTGGACCAGCCGTTCGCCAAGCCGGACCTGGTCCTCACCGACACCCACGGCAAGAAGTACGACCTCCGCAAGGAGACCAAGGGCCACCCGACCCTGGTCTACTTCGGCTACACGCACTGCCCCGACATCTGCCCCACGACGATGAGCAACATCGCCGTCGCCAAGAAGGCGCTGCCCAAGGCGGAGCAGGACGATCTCCGGGTCGTGTTCGTCACCACCGACCCCGGCCGCGACACGCCCGCCGAGCTGGGCAAGTGGCTCAAGGGCATCGACCCGCAGTTCATCGGCCTGACCGGCGATTTCGGCAAGGTGCAGGCCGGCGCCCGGGCGCTCCACATCGCCGTGGAGCCGACGACGAAGGACAAGAACGGCAAACTCGTCTCGATGCACGGCACCCAGGTCATCGCCTTCTCGCCGAAGACCGACGCCGGTTACGTCCTCTACGGCGAGCTGGCCACGGTCGACGTCTACACCAAGGACCTGCCCAAGCTCGTCGAGGGAGCCAAGCCGTGAGGCGCAGTGCCGTCCTGACCGCCGGCGCGCTCGCCGGTGCCGTGGCCCTCACGGGCTGCTCCGGGTCCGGTGCGGAATCCGGTACGGACAAGGCCGAGCTGGCCGTCAGCTCCTCCTACATGCCCCAGCCGGTCTCCGCCGACATGGCGGCCGGTTTCCTGACGATCACCAACGAGGGCGCGGCCGAGGACACGCTGACCTCGGTCACCAGTGACGTCGCCGGCCAGGTCACCATGCACAGCACCGTCGGCGGTGCCATGGCGGAGAAGTCCTCCTTCTCCATACCGGCCCACGGCCGGCTCGTGTTCCGAAGCGGTGGCAACCACCTGATGTTCGAGGAGCTGAAGCGCGCGCCCAAGCAGGGCCAGACCGTCGCCGTGAAGCTCACCTTCGCCACATCCGGACCCCTCACCGTCGAGATGCCGGTGAAGTCCGCGACGTACAACCCGACGACCGGCCACTGAGGGAGGGACCACCGTGACCCGGACCATCGCCCCCCGCCTGCGGGTCCTGCTGCTGCTGTGCCTCGCCGTCACCGGCGCGCTGCTGGCGGGCGCCGGACCGGCCTCCGCCCACGCGGCGCTGACCGGCAGTGACCCCGCGCAGGGGGTGGTGGTCGACGAGGCGCCCACCCAGGTGTCGCTCACCTTCTCCGAGAAGGTGGCGATGAACGACGACTCCCTGCGCGTCCTCGACCCCCGGGGCAAGCCGGTCCAGACGGGCAGCCCCGTGGCCGTGAGCGGGACGACGTACGCCGTGAAGCTCAAGAGCGGCCTGGCCAAGGGCACCTACACCGTCACCTACCAGGTCGTCTCGGCAGACAGCCACCCCGTCGCCGGCGCCTACACCTTCTCCGTCGGGGCGCCCTCCCAGACCGTCGTCTCCGGCACCGGCCCCACCGCGGGCGGCGGAATCGTGGGCGGGCTCTACGCCTTCGGACGGTATGTGTCGTACGCGGGCTTCATCGTGCTCGCCGGCGGCGCGGCCTTCGTCCTCGCCTGCTGGCAGCGGGGCGCGGGGGTACGGGCCCTGCAGCGGCTGGTCGTCGGCGGCTGGGTCGCGCTCACCGCGGCCACCCTGTGGCTGCTGCTCCTGCGCGGCTCGTACACCGGCTCGGGCAAGCTCGCCGACGTCTTCGACCTCGACCTGCTCGGCCAGGTGCTGCAGACCAAGACCGGTGCGGCGCTGGTCTCCCGGCTGCTGCTGCTCGCCGCCGCCGCGCTGTTCGTCGCCGTCCTCTTCGGCGCCTACACCCGGCGCGAGGAGGGCACGGAGAAGCGCGACCTGACCTTCGGTCTCGCGGTCGGCGGCGTGGTCGTCGCGGCCGGGCTCGCGACCAGCTGGGCCATGGCCGAGCATGCCTCCACCGGGCTCCAGCCGGGCCTCGCCATGCCGGTGGACGTCGTCCATCTGCTGGCCGTCGCCTGCTGGCTGGGCGGTCTCACCGCGTTGCTGGTCGCGCTGTACCGGGCGCCCGCCGGCACCCCGGTCGAGGCCACCGCCGCACGCCGCTTCTCCCGGCTGGCCTTCGGCTCCGTCCTCGCGCTCGTCGCCACCGGCGCCTACCAGTCCTGGCGGCAGCTCGGCTCCTGGTCGGCGTTCACCGACACCCGCTACGGGCAGCTGCTGCTGGTCAAGATCGGGCTGGTGGCGGTGCTGGTCGGGGTCGCGGCGGTGTCCCGGCGATGGACGGGACGGCTCACGGACCAGGCCGGCGCCGCCGGGGCGAAGCCGGCCCGGACCGAGAAGGAACAGGTCACCGCCTCGCGCACGGCCGGCAAGGGCGGCGGCAAGGCCACCGGCAGCGGTGACTCCCAGCGGGCCGCCCAGCTCGCCCGGCAGCGCGCGGCCGTCGACGCCGCCCGGCAGAAGCGGGTGCGGGACGCCGACCCGAACCGCTTCGGGCTGCGCCGCTCCGTGCTCACCGAGGCCGGTGTCGCCATCGTGCTGCTCGCGGTCACCACCGCGCTGACCCAGACCGAGCCCGGCCGCACCGAGCAGGAGGCCAGGGCGGCCACCTCCGCCCCGGCCGGTTCCGGCACCTCGGCGGCGTCCGGCGCGCTCACCCTGGACATGCCGTTCGACACCGGCGGCGCCGACGGCAAGGGTGTCGTCAGCATCGACATCGACCCCGCGCGCGTGGGCGGCAACGAGATGCACGTCTACGTCCAGCGGCCCAACGGCCGGGCCTTCGACGTCCCCGAGGTGAAGGTCGCCTTCACCCTGGAGGCGCAGAAGATCGGCCCGCTCGCCGTGAACCCCGACCACATCACCACCGGACACTGGTCGGCGAACGAGGTGCAGATCCCCGTGGCGGGCGACTGGAAGATCGCCGTCACGGTACGCACCTCCGACATCGACCAGGCGTCCGTCTCCAAGAACGCGCAGATCGGCTGAACCGCACCATGCCCGACCAGTCCATACAGGCGGCCCGTACCCCCGGCGCACCGCCGGCGGAGCCCGCGTCCGGCGCCGGCGGCGTCTCCCGGCGCGCCCTGCTCGGCACCGCCGGCGCCACCGGGCTCGTGCTCGGCGCGGCCGGCGGGGCCGTGGGATACGCCGCCGCGCCCGCCGGGGCGACCCCGCTGACGTCGGTGGGCTCCGGCCGCGCGATGTTTCACGGGAAACATCAGCCCGGCATCACCGAGGGCCTCCAGGCATGCGGCCATCTCGTCGCCTTCGACCTGGCGGCGGGCGCGGGCCGCAAGGAGGCGGCGGCCCTGCTGCGCCGCTGGTCGGCGACGGCCGAGCGGCTGATGGCGGGCGAGGCCGCCCCGCACGACGACACCTGTGTGGCCCGGGACGCCGGGCCGTCCTCGCTGACGGTCACCTTCGGCTTCGGGCACGGATTCTTCGGCCGGACGGGCCTGGAGAAGCAGCGGCCCGCCGCGCTCGACCCGCTGCCGGACTTCTCCTCCGACCAGCTCGACAGGTCCCGCAGCGACGGCGACCTGTGGGTGCAGATCGGCGCGAACGACGCCCTGGTCGCCTTCCACGCCCTGCGCGCGCTCCAGAAGGACGCCGGCTCGGCCGCGCGGGTGCGCTGGCAGATGAACGGCTTCAACCGCAGTCCGGGCGCCACCGCCCACCCCATGACGGCCCGCAACCTCATGGGCCAGATCGACGGCACCCGCAATCCGAGGCCGGCCGACGCCGACTTCGACCAGCGGATCTTCGTGCCCGCCTCGGGTCAGCCCGCGTGGATGGCGAACGGCTCCTACGCCGTCGTACGCCGCATCCGCATGCTCCTGGACGACTGGGAGAAGCTGTCGCTCTCCGCCCAGGAGCAGGTCATCGGGCGGCGCAAGGCCGACGGGGCGCCGCTGTCCGGCGGCTCCGAGACGACCCCGATGGACCTGGAGAAGACCGACGCCAAGGGCGACCTCGCCGTCCCGCTCACCGCGCACGCGCGGATCACCCGGCCGGACCGCAACGGCGGCGCGGCCATGCTGCGGCGCCCCTTCTCCTACCACGACGGCATCGACCGGGACGGCACACCGGACGCCGGTCTCCTCTTCGTCTGCTGGCAGGCGGACCCGCTGCGCGGCTTCGTCCCGGTGCAGCGCAAGCTCGACCGGGGAGACGCGCTGTCGAAGTTCATCCGGCACGAGGCGAGCGGCCTGTTCGCGGTCCCCGGCGGGGCGGCGAAGGGCGAATACGTCGGCCAGCGGCTGCTCGAAGGGTGAACCGGGTTCAAACCACACGGACGAGTGGCATTCCTGAGACACGGACGCCTGCTCCCCCTACGGCCGTTAGGGTGAGGTACATGCCAGCGAGCTATGCCTATCTCGGCCCGGAGGGCACCTTCACGGAGGTCGCCCTGCGCACGCTCCCGGAGGCCGCCACCCGGGAGCTGATCCCGTACGTGTCGGTGCAGTCCGCGCTGGACGCGGTCCGGGTCGGCGAGGCCGAGGCGGCGTTCGTGCCGATCGAGAACTCCGTCGAGGGCGGCATCACCACCACCCTGGACGAACTGGTCGCGGGCGAACCGCTGATGATCTACCGCGAGGTGCTGCTGTCGATCACCTTCGCGCTGCTGGTCCGGCCGGGCACCAAGCTCGCGGACATCAAGACGGTCTCCGCCCACCCCGCAGCGCAGCCGCAGGTGCGCAACTGGCTGCGCACGAACCTCCCGGACGCCCTCTGGGAGTCCGCCGCCTCCAACGCGGACGCCGCCCGCCTGGTCCAGGAGGGCCGCTACGACGCCGCCTTCGCGGGCGAGTTCGCCGCCGCCCGGTACGGCCTCGAAGCACTGGAGACCGGGATCCACGACGCGGAGAACGCGCAGACCCGGTTCGTGCTGGTCGGCCGCCCGGCCCGGCCGGCCGCACCCACCGGTGCCGACAAGACCTCGGTGGTGCTGTGGCAGCGGGACGACCACCCCGGCGCCCTGCGCGACCTGCTCGGCGAATTCGCCTCCCGCGGCATCAACCTCATGCTGCTCCAGTCCCGGCCGACCGGTGCCGGCATCGGCAATTACTGCTTCTGCATCGACGCGGAGGGCCATATCGCCGACCGGCGGATGGCGGAGACACTGATGGGGCTGCGCCGGATCTGTCTCCAGGTCCGCTTTCTCGGTTCCTATCCGCGCGCGGACATCACGCCGGCCCAGTCCCGGCCGACGCTGCCGGGGACGTCGGACGAGGAGTTCATGGCCGCCGCCGACTGGGTGGCACGCTGCCAGGACGGCCGGTTCTAGCCAGTCGTACCTGCATAGGAACGTTATCCACAGGAGTTATCCACAGGTTCCCTTCTCGACCTGGGGACAAGTCGACAGGGCAGTGTCACCGGGTCGACAAATCGCCCTACAGACCCCACCGGAGGTCACCGCTCCCTGGGTCACCCTTCGTCCACCCGTTTCCTTTGGTTCATCTTTTGGGGCGACCGTTTTCCACCCGAAAGTGGGTGTCAGCAGGGTTTGACCCGGGAATTCTTCAGTCCGTTCGGCGTTTCCGGAGTGATCAATTCCGAAATCCACAGACTGTCCACACAGCCTGTGGATAACTCTCCGGAGGGCCTGGATCCCTGTGGACAACCGGGTCGCCAAATCCCGTTCTCCACAAGGAAATCCGGTCAACCGGGCACCGGAGCCCTGCCCCGTCCCAGGGAGTGAGACGCTTTTCCCTTGACGCGGGGAACACGTTCGGCATTTACCGCATAACGGAACGTAAGCCGCCAATCCGAACTCCCCGGAATAGTGATTCGTGAGCGGCGACCCCGCACCGGTAGCCTTGGCCCCGTGATTGACCTTCGCCTGCTCCGTGAGGACCCCGACCGTGTGCGCGCGTCCCAGCGCGCCCGTGGAGAGGACGTCGCGCTCGTCGACTCCCTCCTGTCTGCCGACGAGCGGCGCAGGTCCTCCGGCGTCCGCTTCGACGAGCTGCGCGCCGAGCAGAAGCAGCTCGGCAAGCTGATCCCCAAGGCCACCGCCGACGAGAAGGCCGAGCTGCTCAAGCGCGCCGAGCAGCTGAAGACCGAGGTGAAGGCCGCCGACGCCGAGCGCGACGCGGCCGACGCCGAGACCCAGCAGCTGCTGCTCCGCCTCGGCAACCTCGTCCACCCCGACGTGCCCGTCGGCGGCGAGGAGGACTTCGTCACGCTGGAGACGCACGGCACGATCCGCGACTTCGCCGCCGAGGGCTTCGAGCCCAAGGACCACCTGGAGCTGGGCCAGCTGCTCGGCGCGATCGACGTCGAGCGCGGCGCCAAGGTCTCCGGCTCCCGCTTCTACTTCCTCACCGGTGTCGGCGCCCTGCTGGAGCTGGCCCTGGTGAACGCGGCGATCGCGCAGGCCACCGCGGCCGGCTTCACGCCGATGCTGACCCCGGCGCTGGTCCGCCCGCAGTCCATGGCGGGTACCGGCTTCCTCGGCCAGGCGTCCCAGGACGTCTACCACCTGGACAAGGACGACCTGTACCTGGTCGGCACCTCCGAGGTCCCGCTGGCGGCGTACCACATGGATGAGATCATCGACGCCGACAAGCTGCCGCTGCGCTACGCGGGCTTCTCCCCGTGCTTCCGCCGCGAGGCCGGCTCGCACGGCAAGGACACGCGGGGCATCTTCCGCGTGCACCAGTTCGACAAGGTCGAGATGTTCTCGTACGTCGCTCCCGAGGACTCGCGGGCCGAGCACCAGCGCCTGCTGGAGTGGGAGAAGCAGTGGCTGACCTCGCTGGAGCTGCCGTTCCGCGTCATCGACGTCGCCTCCGCCGACCTCGGCGCCTCGGCCGCCCGTAAGTACGACTGCGAGGCGTGGGTCCCGACCCAGGGCAAGTACCGCGAGCTGACGTCGACCTCGGACTGCACCGAGTTCCAGTCCCGGCGGCTGTCCATCCGGGTCCGCGACGGCAAGCAGGTCAAGCCGCTGGCCACGCTCAACGGCACGCTGTGCGCCGTCCCGCGCACGATCGTGGCGATCCTGGAGAACCACCAGCAGGCCGACGGCTCCGTCCGGGTCCCCGAGGTGCTGCGCCCGTACCTGGGCGGCCGCGAGGTGCTGGAGCCGGTCGCCAAGTGACCGGTTTCCCCTACCGGCTGATCGCCACCGACCTCGACGGAACGCTGCTGCGCTCCGACGAGTCGGTCTCGCAGCGCACCCGTGACGCGCTCGCCGCGGCCACCGCGGCGGGCGCGGCCCACATCGTCGTCACCGGCCGCGCCGTGCCGTGGACCCGGCACATCCTGGACGACCTCGGCTACGACGGCCTCGCCGTCTGCGGCCAGGGCGCCCAGGTCTACGACGCCGGCGCCCACCGCCTGCTGACCTCGGTCACCCTGGACCGGCAGCTGGCGGGCGTGGCCCTGGCCAAGATCGAGGCCGAGGTGGGTCCGCTGTACCTGGCGGCCAGCCGTGACGGCCTCGACGGCGAGGTGCTGGTGGGCCCGGGTTACGCGGTGACCGGCACGCTTCCCGCGACGCCGTTCACGGACGCCTCCGATCTGTGGACGGCGCCTCTCAACAAGATCTATGTGCAGCATCCGACGATGGGCGACGACGAGCTGGCCGAGGCGGCCAGGCAGGCGGCCGGCGGCTTCGTGACGGTCGCCATGGCGGGTGAGGGCATCGTCGAACTGCTGCCCCTTGGCCTGTCCAAGGCCACGGGTCTGTCCCTGGCGGCCCGCCGGCTGGGCCTGAAGGCGGCCGACACGATCGCCTTCGGCGACATGCCGAACGACATCCCGATGTTCGCCTGGGCCTCCCGCGGGGTGGCGATGGCCAACGCCCACGAGGAGCTCCGCTCGGTGGCCGACGAGGTGACGTCCTCCAACGAGGAGGACGGCATCGCGGTGGTCCTGGAACGGTTGCTGGCGTAGGGGAGCGCCGGTGTGCTCGGGTGCGCGCCGCAGGGGGTGCGCTCGTTCGCCGGGTGCGGGTGCGTGGGGGCCGTTCGCGCAGTTCCCCGCGCCCCTGGGGAACCGCCGCCCCGTCGGCCGTCAAGCCCCGCCCGCCACAGACAGACACTCCGGCCCGCCGAACTGGGCGTTCCGGCCGGTTCGACGCACTGCCGACAGAAAACGCGGCCGAGTCACAGTGACAACGTCTCGCGGAGGATGCACGGATCGAACGTGCGCGGGGTGTCCCCCGACCACGACTCGCGTTGATCGAACACAGCGCGAGCCGGTGCCTTACCACTCGGCCAATCCTCCGGGTGGGCGGCCCACGCGAGAGCGACATCGCGTGCTCGAAGCGGCCGCCCCGGGCAGCTCCCGTGGCTACACGGAGAGGTAACGAATCACTCCGGAGCCGGCCTCGGACTGCCCTGACGGGAGCTGGGCGTACTGCCGTGCATGGACATCGCCCACCTCCACTCCCGGTTCGCGGCGCCGGGACGATCCCGGCGGACGGGGCACAACCACTGTGCCCCGCCACCAAGTTGGACGCCACCGAATAAAAGGGGCGCCTACCGTCGACGCCACCGGCGCCTGCGCGCCCTGCTGAAGAACCAGCCCGCCGGCGGCTCGTCGGAACGCCAGGGCTCCGGCTGCGGCTCCTCGGCCCGCCAGCGGGCGGCGAGCATCCGGGCCCGGGCGGACGGCTCGCAGGCCCCGGCGGAGCGTATGAACGCCTCGTCCAGGACGACCCCGTCCCACTCGTCGTAGGGCAGCGCCTCGTCAGCCATTTCCGTGCCTCCCGGAATTGCGTCCCCGGATCCAGAGTGCCCGGACGGGAGTGAAGCCCCCGTCAAGAGCCGCCCCGGCTACTCCTCGCCCGCCAGCTTCAGCGCCCGCAGCTTCTGGCCGGCGTACCAGGTGGCCAGGACGGTGACCGCCACCAGCAGGACGGTGGCCGTCGTCAGGCCCACGTCGGAGGTCACCAGGTCCCCGCCGGAGACCTTGTGGGCGACGGCCAGCGACCACTGCTGGACGCTCAGCGTGCGCGCTCCCGGCACCAGGGAGCCGAACAGCGCCTCCCAGACCAGGGCGTAGACCAGCCCGAAGACCACGGCGTGCCGGGAGACCGTCCCCAGCAGCAGGAACAGCGCCGAGTAGGCGATGGAGGAGACCAGCGCGGCGACCGTGTAGGCGACCGCGATCTGCTGCCCGTTGCCGTTCAGGATCAGGCCCGCGATCAGCGTCGGCACCGCCGAGAAGACCATGGTCACGGCGATGGCGACGATCAGCTTGGTGAAGATGATCGTGGGCCGCTTGAGCGGCTTGGACAGCAGGTAGACGACGGAGCCGTCGTCGATCTCCGGGCCGATCGCGCCCGTGCCCGCGATGACACCGATGATCGGCACCATGGTGGCGAGCGCGAAGCCGCCGAGGACGTCGGAGGCCGTCTGGTCGTCGGCTCCGGTCAGCGCGCGCACGGCGACCGCGATCACGATGAGCAGCAGGGGCAGCGCGCCGAGGATGAGGGCCCGGCGGCGGCCCAGCAGGGCCCGGTAGGTGAGCCGGGCGACGGTGGGGTCGTACATCTTCGGCCTCCTACGCCGCGACCAGGTACGAGAACACGGACTCGAGGGACTCGTCGGACGGCGAGACCGTGAGCAGCCGGATGCCGTGGTCCCTGGCGACCTTCGGCAGCAGTGCGGTGAAGCGGCCGAAGTCGACGGCCTGGATGCGCAGCGCGCCCTCGGCCGTGTCGACCTCGATGCCGGCCGTCGACGGGTCGGCGATCAGCGCGGCCGCGAGAGCGCGGTCGTCGCTGGAGCGCACCAGGTAGCGGTGCGGGCGGTCGGTCATCAGGCGGCGGATCTTGCGGAAGTCGCCGCTGGCCGCGTGCCGTCCGGCGACGACGACCTCGATGTGCCGGGCGAGCTGCTCGACCTCCTCGAGGATGTGCGAGGAGAACAGCACCGTGCGGCCCTCGTCGCCCATCTTCCGCAGCAGGTCCATCAGTTGCATGCGCTGGCGCGGGTCCATGCCGTTGAACGGCTCGTCCAGCAGGAGCAGCGACGGGTCGTGCACCAGGGCGCTCGCCATCTTCACGCGCTGCCGCATGCCCTTGGAGTACGTGGCGATCTTCCGGTCCTGCGCGTACTCCATCTCGACCGTGGCGAGGGCCCGCTGGGCCGCCTTGTCGCCGAGGCCGTGCAGCTCGGCGTTGGCGACGACGAACTCGCGTCCGGTGAGGAAGTCGTACATCGCCTCCCGCTCGGGGACGATGCCGATGTGCTGGTAGATCTTCTCGTTGCGCCACACCGGCTGCCCGTCCAGGGTGACCGTGCCGGTGGAGGGGGCGAGGAAACCGCCCATCATGTTGATCAGGGTGGACTTCCCGGCGCCGTTGGGGCCGAGCAGGCCCGTGACACCGGGGCCGATGGTCATGGTGATGTCGTTGACCGCGACCACGTTGCCGAACCAGCGGGAGACGTGGTCGATGGAGAGCGTCGTCATCAGAGCCCCACCTTCTGGTAGCGGCGGTTCAGGAGGCCGTAGCAGGCGGCGATCAGGCTCAGCACGGCCACGACGTAGACCGCGCCCTCGCCGCCCGACGGGCCGGTCCCGCCGGGGAAGGCGGAGCTGCCGCCGAGGAAGGCGGACTGCACGCCGTCGATCAGCGTGACCGGCGAGAACAGGCCGATCCACGGGATGGCGCCGGTGCTGTCCTGGGCGAAGGCGATGGCCTGCAGGGTGGAGACCGCGCCGTAGGAGATGGTCATCACGGCGATCACGGCGGCGATGCCGAAGCCGCGGCGCGGGGTGACGGCCGCGATGACCAGGCCGATCCCGGCGAAGAACAGTGAGAGCAGGGCCACGGAGACCAGTCCCTGGGCGAATTTCTCGGTCTGGTGGGCGAAGCCCATCTTGGACAGCAGCGCGCCCACGTACATCACGAGCAGCGGCGTGGCGGTCAGGACGAACAGCGCCGAGGCGAGCGCCGCGAACTTGGCGCGGACGTAGTCGGCGGTCTCGATGGGCCGCGAGAAGTACAGCGGCACCGTCTTGAAGCGCAGGTCGCGGGAGACGGCCTGGGGGGCCTGGGAGGCGACGTACAGGCTGATCACGGCCTGCATGATGATCGCGTACCGGGTGTAGGCCACCGGCAGTTCGTGCGCCTTGGTGGCGACCGCGACGGCCACCATGATGGCGGCGGGTACGCACATCACCGCGAACAGCAGCATCGGCAGCACCTTGGACTTCACCGAGCGGCCGAGGCCGTAGGCGCCGCGCAGGGACTGCGAGTACAGCGAGCGGCGGGCGTAGGCGCGGCCGAGGCGGGGGCCGTCGTAGCCGCGGTAGCCGATGTCGTGGATGCGGGACCGGTCGCCGGCGGGCGTGGCCGGGGAATGCTCAACCGCCATGGCCGACGGCCTCCTTCCGCTGTTCGTCGCTGCTGGTGAACACCTCGGAGATGTGGTGCCGGCGCTGTTCCATGCGCACCAGGCCGAGGCCGAGGTCGGCGACCGCGTCCCGGACGAGGTCGTACGTCTCGTCGCCCGTGGCGGTCAGCAGCAGGATGTGTCCGGCGCCGGGCAGCCCGCCGGCCTCCCCTTGCGTGTCGACCCCGCGCGCGTGGAGCGCCTCGCGGACCGCGCGGGTGCCGTCGGGGTGCGTGTCGCTGTCGGTGACCTCGATCGCGAGGGTGGTCGTGGTCTGGGTGAAGTCGGTGGTGGAGCTGGAGCGCAGCAGCTTGCCGCCGTCGACGACGACGACGTGGTCGCAGGTGCGTTCCAGTTCGCCCAGCAGGTGGGAGGTGACCAGGACCGAGATGCCGAAGTCGGTGTGGATGCGGCGGATCAGGCCGAGCATCTCGTCACGGCCGACCGGGTCGAGGCCGTTGGTCGGCTCGTCCAGGAAGACCAGCCGCGGGTCGTGCACCAGGGCCTGGGCGAGCTTCACGCGCTGCTTCATGCCGGTCGAGTAGCCGCCGATGGGGCGGTAGCGCTCCTCGTACAGACCCACATGGCGCAGGGTGTCGGCGGTGCGCTCGCGTGCCGCGGCGGGCGGCAGGCCGGACATGCGGGCCATGTGGACGACGAACTCGGTGGCCGAGACGTCGGGCGGCAGGCAGTCGTGCTCCGGCATGTACCCGACCCGCTCACGGATGGCGGCGCCCTTGGTGGCGACGTCGAGGCCGAGCACCTCGGCCCGGCCCTCCGTGGCGGGGGACAGCCCCAGCAGGATCTTGATCAGGGTGGACTTGCCGGCGCCGTTGGCTCCGACGAGTCCGGTCACACCGGGCCCGATGTCCACGGACAGCCGGTCGAGCGCGGTCACCCGGGGGAACCGCTTGCTCAGGCTTTCGGTCACGATCACAGTCACGTCTTCGAAGGTAGTGACCCGGACCACGTCGGTCGTCAGACCTCAGAGCCGTTTCCTCGTCAGACCCAGGTATTACGAGGCCCTAGGGGTCGTCTGTCCCAGGGTGGGCCGGGGCGCCGGACGGACTGTCGGAGAGGGGGCCGGACGGAGTGTCGCAGAGGGTGCCGGACGGCCGTCGTCCACAGGCCTCGATCCCGCCTATTGACGCCGCCTCTAACAACTGTCACATTCACCAGTGTCAAGTTACGGACGCGTACCGCGGTCGACGGGACGAGGCGGCGGGCCAAGTCACCGGGACGACGGACGAGTCGTCGAGGCGACGGGACGGGGCGGCATGACGACGGCAGTGAGCAGCGAACTCCCGGTGGAACTCCAAGGATTCAGGCGGGTGCAGCGCCTCGCCTACGAGTGCGCGGAGGCGGTCGCGGCCCGCCTGGAGCCGGGCGTGACCGAGCGCGAGGCGGCGCGGATGCAGCGCGAGTGGCTGCGCGAGCGGGGCGTGCGGGACTGGTTCCACCTCCCCTTCGCCTGGTTCGGCGACCGCACGGCGTTCGTGGACTTCCGCATCCCGCTCCAGTTCTTCCCGACCGACCGCGCCCTGGAGCCGGGAATGCCGTTCATCCTGGACATGGCGCCGGTGTACGAGGGGCACACGGCGGACATCGGCTACTCGGGCTCGCTGGGCGTGAACCCGGTGCAGGACCGGCTGATGGCCGACCTGGAGGCACACCGGGAGCTGATCCTGCGCGAGGTGCGCGAGCGGCGCCCGCTGCGGGAGATCTACCAGGACGTGGACCGGCTGATGGTCCGCCAGGGCTATGCCAACCGGCACCGTGCCTACCCCTTCGGGGTGATCGCCCACAAGGTGGACCGGGTGAAGCAGCGCCGCTGGTCGCCCCACCTGTTCGGGTTCGGCACGCAGTCCCTGAAGGGGCTGGCCGCCGACGCGCTGCACGGCCACCGCGAGGGCTGGTCGCCGCTGTGGTCGCCGTACCGCTTCTCGGACCACCCGCCGCGGCCGGGCCTGTGGGCGGTCGAACCGCACCTCGGCTTCCGCGGCACCGGCGCGAAGTTCGAGGAGATCCTGGTGGTCACCGACTCCCGGGACCCCGCGGAGAGCGCCTTCTGGCTGGACGACGATCTGCCGCACGTGCGGCGCTGGGCGGAGGAGAAGTGACACTGAAAGGCGCGCGTGAGCGCTGGGTGCGCACCGGCGGGGTCGAGCTGTGCGTGGCCGAGCTGGGCGACCCGGAACAGCCGACGGTCGTCCTGGTGCACGGCTACCCGGACAGCAAGGAGGTCTGGTCCGAGGTCGCGGCCCGCCTCGCCGACCGCTTCCACGTGGTCCTCTACGACGTCCGGGGCCACGGCCGCTCCACGGCACCGCGGCCACTGCGCGGGGGCTTCACGCTCGCCAAGCTGACGGACGACTTCCTGGCCGTCGTGGACGCGGTCAGCCCGGACCGGCCGGTGCACCTCGTCGGGCACGACTGGGGCTCGGTGCAGTCCTGGGAGTTCGTCACGGTGGGCCGCACGGAGGGCCGTATCGCCTCCTTCACCTCGATCTCCGGCCCGTCCCTCGACCACTTCGGGCACTGGATCAACGCGCGCGTGAAGCGCCCGACGCCCCGCCGGGTGGGCCAGCTCCTCGGCCAGGGCGCCAAGTCCTGGTACGTCTACCTGCTGCACACACCGGCCCTGCCGGAACTGGCCTGGCGCGGACCGCTCGGCAAGCGCTGGCCGAAGATCCTCGAGCGGGTCGAGC
Source organism: Streptomyces echinatus (assembly GCF_014203595.1). GTDB lineage: Bacteria > Actinomycetota > Actinomycetes > Streptomycetales > Streptomycetaceae > Streptomyces > Streptomyces echinatus. Next base: position 427,026 of record NZ_JACHJK010000007.1, on the reverse strand, counting down.
GGGTCCCCGGCGGGGACTACCCGACCTCCTCCCTCCCCTCCGACGCGGCGCACGGCGCCTGGCTGTACCGGGACAACGTCCGCGCCCGGCTGAGCAGGCCCCGCCCGGACGCGTTCGCGCACGCGCCCGTGCAGCTCATCACGCCCCAGGGGGACGCGTTCCTCTCCGAGCGGCTGTACGACGACCTGGACCGGTGGGCCCCCCGGCTGACCCGCCGCACGCTCCCGGCCAAGCACTGGATTCCGCGCACCCGGCCCGACCAGGTCGCCTCCTGGATCGAGGCGTTCGTCACCTCCGTCGACGGCGGCCGGCCCGCCGCGGTGCCCACCGGCCGGCACGCCGACCGCTTCGCCGGGCAGCTGGTGCTGGTCACCGGCGCGGGCAGCGGTATCGGGCGGGCCACCGCGTTCGCCTTCGCGGAGGCCGGAGCGCGCGTGATCGCCGTCGACCGCGACGCCGAGGCCGCCGCCCGCACCGCCGAGCTGTCCCGGCTGGTCGGCGCGCCCGAGGCCTGGGCCGAGCCGGCCGACGTCTCCGACGAGCAGGCCATGGAGAAACTCGCGGAGAAGGTCGACCGCGAGTACGGCGTGCTGGACGTGCTGGTCAACAACGCGGGTATCGGCCTGTCGGGCTCCTTCTTCGCCACGACGGCCGACGACTGGCGCAGGGTGCTGGACGTCAACCTGTGGGGGGTGATCCACGGCTGCCGGCTCTTCGGGGCGCGCATGGCCGAGCGCGGCCAGGGCGGCCACATCGTCAACATCGCGTCCGCGGCGGCGTACCAGCCCTCCCGTGCCCTGCCGGCCTACAGCACCTCCAAGGCGGCCGTGCTGATGCTCTCCGAGTGCCTGCGCGCCGAGCTGGCCTCCCAGGACATCGGGGTCACGGCGGTCTGCCCGGGCTTCGTCAACACCAACATCACCTCCACGGCCCGTTTCACCGGCGTCGACGCGGCGGAGGAACGCCGTCGCCGGCAGCGGACCGCCCGCCTGTACGGGCTGCGCAACTATCCGCCGGAGAAGGTGGCCGACGCGATCCTGGACGCGGTGACCCGGAACACGGCGGTGGCACCGGTGACCCCGGAGGCCCGGGGCGCCCACGTACTGTCCCGCTTCGCACCGGGCCTGCTCCGGAGGATCGCCCGGGTGGAACCCAGACTGTGACACCGGGCGGCAGGTAACACGTAGCCGCGGGCGGTCGTGCCGCTGGGGCGGCACGGGTGGGCGCGGCGGCACCCCGCCGGCGCGGGCAAGCGGCCCACCCCCGACCGGCACCAACTCCCGTACCGCGCAAGGAAACCCGACGATGCCCGACCCCCCGGCCCCCAACACCTACCGCATCGAGGACCTGGCCCAGCACACCCGCACCACGGTCAGAACCATCCGCGCCTATCAGGACCGCGGCCTCCTCCCCCGCCCCGAACGCCGGGGCCGGGCCAACCTCTACTCCGACGCCCACGTCAGCCGCCTGCACCAGATCGCCCACCTCCTCGACCGCGGCTACACCCTGGCCTCGATCAAGGAGGTCCTGGACGCCTGGGACACCGGCCGCGGCCTGGCCGGCATCCTCGGTCTGGTCGCGGAGGTGGAGGGCCCGTGGACGGACGAACAGCCCGACCGCGTCACCCGCGCCGAGCTGGACGCCCGCTTCGGCGGCACCCCCGACGACGCCGTGGCCGAGGCCGTCGACCTCGGCGTACTGGAACCGGTCGCCGGCGATCCGGACACGTTCCTCGTCCCGAGCCCCCAAGAGCTGGCGGTGGCGGTCGAGTTGCACGCCGCCGGGGTGCCGCTGTCCGCGATCTCGGGCCACCTCAGGGAGTTGAGGGGACAGGTCGAGCACATCGCGGCCCGTTTTCTGGAGTTCACCACCGAGTACGTCTTCGCGCGCTACCTGGCCGACCCGGACCACCGCACGGACGCTCACGCGGCCGAAGCCGCCTCGCTCGTCCGCCGCCTGCGCCCCCTCGCCCAGCAGACGGTGGACGCCGAACTTGCCCGCGCCATGCGCACGTTGGCCACCCGCCGGCTGCGCACCCACCTCGTCGCGCAGACTCCGCCCCAGCCACCCTCCGGCACCAGAACGGTGCCACTGCCCGCCGAGACGACAGAGGCCGTGGAAAAGCTGGTTGGCCGGGAGCGCGTTTCGGACTTCATCGCGCTGGCCGCCGAACGCGAGATACGCGCACGCGCGTTGGATGATCTTGCATCATCGGCGCATGACCGCACAGGTGTTCACGAAGTGCCGTAAAATCGGCTCTCGTTGTCCACAACTTCGCCAATTACCCTGTGGATAACTCCACTTGGCTGTGGATCAAACCCGCGGTCGAAAACAGGCTGCGTGATCCGCGTCTCTCCCACACGCTGGACGCATGGACGAACGACGCACCGTGAAGGTGTCCAAATATCTCTCCAGACACCTTCGCCACCAGCCCGAGCGCATCGGGCTCACCCCGGACCCCGGCGGCTGGGTGGAGATCGACACTCTGATCAGCGCGGCCACCGCCCATGGATTCCGGTTCACGCGCGAGGAACTGGACCACGTGGTCGCCACGAACGACAAACAGCGCTTCGTGATCGAGGGCGGCAGAATCCGCGCCAGCCAGGGGCACAGCATCCAGGTCGACCTCGGCCTGCCCCCGGCGACCCCGCCGCCGTACCTCTACCACGGGACGGTCGCCGCGCACCTGACCGCGATCCGCGCGGAGGGCCTGCGCCCGATGACCCGGCACGCCGTCCACCTCTCCGCGGACCGGGAGACCGCCACCCGCGTGGGCGCCCGCCGGGGCCGTCCGGTCGTGCTCGCCGTGGACTCCGGTGCCATGCACCGCGACGGCCACGTGTTCCATGTCAGCGCCAACGGCGTCTGGCTGACAGCCGCCGTACCGCCCCGCTACCTGCGCTTTCCCGGCCCCCGCTGAGCGAGGCGCGCCGTCGGCCCGCTCACGTTGCGGCCCCGGCCGGCCGCGTGCGGTGACCGTTTCCCGGGTTGCGGGCGGGGCCGCTTACCCTCGGACGCATGAGTCTGCGTCTGAGCACCGTGATCCTTCCGTACCGCCGCTGGCACGAAGGCGCCCGTTCGGCGTGGGTGCGCGCCGAGCAGCTCGGCTTCCACACGGCGTACACCTACGACCACCTCTCCTGGCGCAGCTTCCGTGACGGCCCCTGGTTCGGCGCGATCCCGACACTGACGGCGGCCGCGGCGGTCACCGACCGGCTGCGCCTCGGCACCCTGGTGACCTCGCCCAACTTCCGCCACCCGGTGACCCTCGCCAAGGAACTGATCTCCCTGGACGACATCTCCGGCGGCCGGGTCACCCTCGGCATCGGCGCCGGCGGCACCGGTTTCGACGCGACCGCCCTCGGCCAGGAGTCCTGGACCCCGCGCGAGCGCGCCGACCGGTTCGCCGAGTTCGTGCCCCTGCTCGACCGGCTGCTCACCGAGGACACGGTGACGTACGAGGGCCGCTTCTACTCGGCGCACGAGGCCCGCAACATACCGGGCTGCGTGCAGCGCCCCCGGCTGCCGTTCGCCGTGGCCGCCACCGGCCCGCGGGGGCTGAAGCTCGCCGCGCGGTACGGCCAGGCGTGGGTGACCACCGGAGACCCGAAGCTGTACGAGGCCGGCACGCCGGAGCAGTCCGTCGAGGCCCTGCGCGGGCAGGTGGGCAAGCTGTCCGAGGCGTGCGAGGCCGCCGGGCGGGACATGAGCGAGCTGGACAAGGTCCTGCTCACCGGCTTCACACCGGACCGCGGCCGCCCGCTGACGTCCCTGGACGCCTTCGTGGACTTCGCCGGCCGCCACCGGGAGCTGGGGTTCACCGAGATCGTCATCCACTGGCCCATCGCGGACTCCGACTTCGCCGCGGACGAGAAGGTCTTCGAGCGGATCGCCATGGAGGGCCTGGCCCAGCTGGACTGACCACCCGAGCCGAGCGGCACCCGCGCCCGTCCGGCGCGGGCGCCGTGGGGCGTGGGTGCGGGGGTCCCGTGTGTGCGCGGGCGGACGGCCCGAGTGCCGGGGCGGGGGTGCCGCGTGTCCTTGACCGCGGTTCCGCGTCAGCTCGGCCCCGGCGGCGTGTCCCCTGTGCCGTGGGGAACGCGGGCCCACTGTGGTGACGTCCGTGGCCAGGCCGAACGTCGGCTGCGTCTCATCTGTGCGGACCGCCGCACGGCCGTGCGGACGCCTGGGCGAGAATATGCGGGTGACCTCAGCGACCAGACAGCCCGGGACCCCTGCCGCCGCCCTGCCCGCGCGGCTGATCGCCACCGACCTGGACGGCACTCTGCTGCGCGACGACAAGTCGGTCTCCGCTCGGACCGTCGCCGCGCTGGCCGCCGCGGAGGAGGCCGGGATCGAGGTCTTCTTCGTCACCGGCCGGCCCGCCCGCTGGATGAACGTGGTCAGCGACCACGTCCACGGCCACGGACTCGCGATCTGCGGCAACGGCGCCGCCGTGGTCGACCTGCACGGCGGCCCCGGGGCCCACCGGTTCGTGAAGGTGCGCGAACTGGCCCGGGAGAACGCCCTGAACGCCGTGGGACTGCTGCGCGAGGCGGCGCCCGGCACGGTGTTCGCGGTCGAGCAGACGTACGGCTTCCACCAGGAACCGGACTATCCCAAGCTGCACATGGAGATACCGGACAACCTCCTGCCCGCCGAGGAACTGCTCGCGCCCGACGGCCCGGACGCCCACCAGCCCGTGCTCAAGATCCTCGCCTACCACCCCTCCCTCGACCCCGACGCCTTCCTCACCCTGGCCCGCCTCGCGATCGGCGGCCACGCCAACGTCACCCGCTCCAGCCCCAGCGCCCTGCTGGAGCTCAGCGGACCCGGTGTCTCCAAGGCCAGCACCCTCGCCCTGTGCTGCGCCGAGCGCGGCATCTCGCACGAGGAGGTCGTCGCCTTCGGGGACATGCCCAACGACGTCGAGATGCTGTCCTGGGCCGGCCAGTCGTACGCGATGGGCAACGCCCACCCGGACGTCGTCGCCGCCGCGTCGGGCCGTACGGTCGCCAACAACGACGACGGCGTGGCGGTGGTGATCGAACAACTGCTCGCGAACCGGATGCCGTAGGCACACCGCGCGCACGGGACCGCCGCGGCCGTGAACCCACCGGATCACCACGGCCGCAGGCGGACCGGGCACCGCTTGGCACCGCTGTCATCGCCGCCGGGGGGTGCCGTGCACTAGTACGGCGCCTCCCACACCACGGTCGTACCGCCGCCGGCGTCCCCGATCCCCGGGCCCAGCCGGCTGTCCCCGCCGAGCGACTCGGCTCGGCGCTTCAGATTCCGCAGACCGCTGCGCCGGCCGCTCCCGGGGACACCGACGCCGTCGTCCGCGACGGTCAGCCGTACACCCGGCCGCCCGTCCGGCAGGGTGACGGCCGCGTCCACCACGACGTCGATCCGGGAGGCCCCGGCGTGCCGGAAAGCGTTGGACAGCGCCTCCCGCAGAGCCGCGATCAGGTTCTTTCCGGTCACATCGCCGACGGCCGTGTCGACGGGCCCCACGATGCGGTGCGCGGGCCTGAACCCCAGGGGCACGGCGGCCAGGTTGATCTCCCGCAGCACCCGCGTGCGCAGCCCCGGCGGCGCCTCCGTCGGCCCCTGCCGCAACGCGAAGATCGCCGTGCGGATCTCCTGGATGGTCACGTCCAGCTCCTCCACCGCCGTGCCGACGCCCTCCCGCACCTCGGGCACCCGGGACTGCCGCTGTGCGCTCTGCAGCATCAGGCCCGTCATGACCAGCCGCTGGATGACCAGGTCGTGCAGATCGCGGGCGATCCGGTCACGGTCCTCGTACACCGCGAGCCGCTCCCGGTCGCGCTGCGCCTCCGCCGTCATCAGCGCGAGCGCCGCCTGCGAGGCGAACTGCACGGCGAGTGTGCGTTCGGCCCGCGTGAACGGCCGTCCGCCGCGCGCCCGGGGCGTGACCAGCGTGCCCAGGACCCGGCCGTCACTCTGCAGGGGCAGCATCATCGTCGGGCCGAACCCGTCCGCGTGCTGTGTGAGCATCCGCGGGTCGGTGGCCGCGTCCGCCACGAACACCGCCTGACCGCTCAGGAGGTCCGCGACGATCTCGCTCTCCGCGGGGATGAGCGCGCCCAGCAGCCCGGCCGGCTCGTCCGACGCCACGGCGACGACCTCGAGACCGCCCACCTCCGCCGGCAGCAGCACGATCCCGGCCGCCGCCCCGGACAGCCGGCGGGCCTGCTCCGCGACGACCTGCAGGGCCTCGTCGGCGTCACCGCCCGACAGCAGGGCGGTGGTCACGGCCACGGAGCCGTCGATCCAGCGCTCCCGCTGCTTGGCCGCCTCGTACAGCCGGGCGTTGCCGACCGCGATCCCCGCCTCGGTGGCCAGCACCCGGACCATGGCCAGGTCGTCGTCGTCGAACGGCTCGCCACCGTGCTTCCCGGTCAGATAGAGGTTGCCGAAGATCTCGCCCTGCACCCGGATGGGCACCCCGAGAAAGCTGCGCACCGGCGGACGGTGCCCGGGGAAGCCGCCCGACCGCGCGTCCCCGTCGAAGCCGCCCGGCAGAACCGGCCGGCCGTCCCTGACGAGCGCGTCGAGCAGCTCCTCGTGTCCGTCCGGCAGCCTGCCGGCAGGGCGGGCGGTCACCTCGTCCAGGCCGTGATGGACGAAGTCCGAAAGCTCCTCGCCCTCCTCGGCGAGGACCTCGATCGCGGCGAACCGGGCCCCGGCCAGGCCGGCCGCGGTCTCGCAGATGCGGTTCAGCGTGGAGTGCAGTTCCAGCCCGCTGCCCACGCACCGCAGCGCCGCCAGCAGCTGCGGCACCAGCAGACCGGGCCCGGCGGCCGACTCGCCGACCGGCCCGGGCTCGGGTCCGGTCCGGCTACCGGGCTCGGGTCCGGGGCCGGGTTCGGGACGGTGAACTGCGGCCATGCCCCGAGCGTAATGAGTCCCTTTTGTCGCCGAAACTCGGCCGGTGCCGGAGGGCGCGGGAACACGTGGGCACGAGGGCGCCCATGAGGACTCACCGCACCCCCACCAGCGAGTCCGCCTCGGCCTCCCGCAGCGCCATCTCCCGCAGCGGCCCGTCCTCGGCCGTCAACCGCGCGTACGGCCCCCGCTGCACGACCCGGCCCGCATCCAGCACGATCACCTCGTCCACCGCCTCGAGCCCGGCCAGCCGGTGAGTGATGAGCAGCGTGGTACGGCCCTCGGTGGCGGCCAGCAGATCGGCGGTCAGCGCGTCCGCCGTCGGCAGGTCCAGGTGTTCGGCGGGCTCGTCGAGTACCAGTACGGGGAATCCGGCCAGCAGCGCGCGGGCCAGCGCCAGCCGTTGCCGCTGCCCGCCGGACAGCCGCGCACCGTGCTCGCCGACGAGCGTGTCCAGGCCGTCGGGCAGCGAGTCCACCCAGTCCAGCAGCCGGGCCCGGGCCAGCGCCCCCCGCAGATCGGCCTCGGTGGCGTCCTTCCTGGCCAGCAGCAGGTTCTCGCGCACCGAGCTGTCGAAGAGGTGAGCGTCCTGCGCGCACAGCCCGACGAGCCGCCGTACGTCGTCCCCCGCCGGCGCGCACGCGTCCACCCCGGCGAGGGTGTAGGTGCCCCCCTCCGGTTCCAGGAACCGCAGCAGCACCTGGGCGAGGGTCGTCTTGCCGGACCCGGAAGGCCCGACGACCGCGACCCGGCGCCCCTGTTCCAGCGTCAGGTCCAGCCCGGTGAGCGCCTCCCGCCGCTGGCCCTCGTACCGCGCGACCAGGCCCTTGAGGACCACCGGGAACGGCGAGACGGGCGCCTGCCGGGGCGACTCGGGCTCGCGTACGGGCTCGGGCGCGTCCAGAACCTCGTACACCCGCTCCGCGCTGCGCCGCACCCGCTGCCGGTACCGCACGGCGAGCGGCAGACCGAGTACGGCTTCGAAGGCGGCCAGCGGGGTCAGTACGACCACGGCCATCGCCACGCCGCTCAGCCGGCCGGCCGCCACGGCCTGGGCACCGAACGCCGCGGTGGCCGTGACGGTCAGCCCGGAGACCAGCGCGGTGAGCCCGTCGCCGAGCCCGGTGACGGCGGCGGAACGCGCGGCGATCCGGGTGAGGGCGCCGTCGGCCCGCCGGGCCGCGTCCGTACGGGCCGGCAGCGCCCCGGCCACGGTCAGCTCGGCGGTGCCGGTGAGCAGGTCGGTCACGCGGGTGGCGAGCAGTCCCCGGGCGGGCGCCAGCCGCCGCTCGGTCCGCCGGGCCGCGGTCGCGGTCAGCAGGGGCACACCGACGCCGGCCGCCAGCAGCCCCGCCGCGAGGGCGGCACCGGCCTCGGGCAGCAGCCAGGCCGTGAAGCCGACGGAGACGACGGAGACGACGAGGGCGGTGCCGGCGGGCAGCAGCCAGCGCAGCCAGTAGTCCTGGAAGGCGTCCACGTCCGCGACCAGCCGGGTGAGCAGATCACCGCGCCGGACACCCCGCAGTCCCGCGGGAGCGAGGCGCTCCAGCCGCCGGTACACCGCGACCCGGGTGCCGGCCAGCATCCGCAGGACGGCGTCGTGCGACAACAGGCGCTCGGCGTAGCGGAAGACGGCCCGCCCGATCCCGAAGGCCCGGGTCGCGGTCACGGCCACCATCAGGTAGAGCACCGGCGGCTGCTGCGAGGCCCGCGAGATGAGCCAGCCGGAGGTCGCCATCAGCCCGACGGCACTCCCCAGCGCGAGACTGCCCAGCACCAGGGCCCCCACCAGCCGCCCAGCCGCCCCCCGACCACTCTCCCGAACCCGCCCCCACACCCGCCGCCCCACCCCAGCGACCTCCGGGCCCCCCACCACTCCACCACGCCGAGCCCCCGACGCCCCACCTTCCAGCCCACCGAGCCGAGCCCCCGCCAGCTCACCATCCAACTCACCGGGCCGGAACCCCATCGGTTCGCCTTCCAGCCCACCGAGCCGAGCCCCCGTCGGCTCACCGTTCACCCCACCGGGCCGGCACTCCGCCGGCTCACCATCCACCCCGCCGAGCCGAGCCCCCCTCGGCCCACCATCCATTCCACCGAGCCGGAATCCCGTCGGCTCACCATCCAGCCCACCGAGTCGGATGGCGGGTGGGCGAGGTCGGGGGTCCAGGGGGCGGAGCCCCCTGGTCGGCCACACGCCCGCCGGGTACGTCACAGACCCGGCCCCCTCCAGCCGCACCACCCGATCGGCCACCCCCAACAACGCCGGCCGATGCACGACGAGCAACACGGTGCGCCCGGCCACCAGCCTCCGCACCGCCGCCACCACCTCCCCCTCCGTCGCCCCGTCCAACGCAGCCGTCGGCTCATCCAGCAACAGCACGGGCCGGTCCGCCAGAAACGCCCGAGCCAGCGCAAGCCGCTGCCGCTGCCCCGCCGACAGCCCCGCCCCGTCCTCCCCGAGCACGGTGCCGACCCCCTCCGGCAGCGCCTCCACGAACTCCAGCGCACCCGCATCCCGCAGAGCCCGGCGCACGGCACCGTCGTCGGCCTCGGGCCGAGCCAGCCGCACGTTCTCCGCGATGGTCCCTGCGTACAGATGCGGCCTCTGCGGCACCCACGCGACCCGCGACCGCCACTCCGTCAGATCGAGGTCCCCGAGATCGGCACCCCCGATCCGCACCCGTCCCTCGGTCGGCCGTACGAACCCCAGCAGCACACTCAGCAGCGTCGACTTGCCCGCCCCGCTCGGCCCGACCAGCGCAACGGTCTCACCGGGCTCGACACTGAACGACACCCCGGTCACCGCGTCCGAGGAACGCCCCGGATAGCGGACGCCGACTTCTTCGAAGGTCACAGCGCCCGCGGGCACCGCACCCGTACCGGACACCGGCACCGCCGTCTCCAGCACGGCGAAGATCTCCTGCGCCGCGGCAAGCCCCTCCGCCGCCGCGTGATACTGCGCGCCCACCTGCCGCAGCGGCAGATACGCCTCGGGCGCCAGCACCAGGATCACCAGACCGACGTACAGGTCCATGTCGCCGTGGACCAGCCGCATTCCGATCGTCACGGCGACCAGCGCGACCGACAGCGTGGCCAGCAGTTCCAGCGCGAACGACGAGAGAAAGGCGATGCGCAGCGTCCGCAGAGTGGCCTGCCGGTACTCCCCGGTGATCCGGCGGATGGACGCGGCCTGCGCCTTGGCGCGGCCGAACACCTTCAGCGTGGGCAGTCCCGCGACCACGTCCAGGAAGTGGCCGGACAGCCGGGACAGCAGTTGCCACTGACGGTCCATCCGGGACTGGGTCGCCCAGCCGATCAGCATCATGAAGACCGGAATCAGCGGCAGGGTGCCGACGATGATCGCTGCCGACACCCAGTCCTCGGTGACGATCCGCGCCAGCACCGCCACCGGTACCACCACGGCCAGCCCCAACTGCGGGAGGTAACGCGAGAAGTAGTCGTCCAGGGCGTCGACTCCCCGCGTGGCCAGCGTGACCAGCGAGCCGGTCCGCTGTCCGCTGAGCCACCCCGGACCGAGCGCCGCCGCCCTGTCCAGAAGCCGCCCACGCAGCTCCGATTTCACCGCCGCGCTCGCGCGATGGGCGGCGCGTTCGGTCAGCCACGCGACAATCGATCGCCCCACGGCCACGGCAGCCAACAGCAGCAGGGGAGTGCTCAGGCCAGCGGCCGACTGCCCGTGCTGGAACGCTCCGACGACGATCTCGGCGACAAGCATCGCCTGAGCGATGACCAACCCGGCACCGACAGCCCCCAGACCGACGACGGCCGCGAGGAAGAACCGGGTGGCACGGGCGTAGCGCAGAAGGCGCGGATCGATTGGTTTCACGTGAAACATGCCCTTCGGGCCCAGAGGGTGTGTTTCACGTGAAACACACCCTCGGCGGACTCAGTGCGCGGCGCCGGCAGCAGCCTCAGGAGCGATGTGCTGCGTACCGATCCGCTTGCGGAACACCCAGTAGGTCCAGCCCTGGTAGAGCAGTACGAGCGGTGTGGCGATCGCCGCCAACCACGTCATGATCTTCAGGGTGTACGGGCTGGACGAGGCGTTGGTGACCGTCAGGCTCCAGTCCCCGTTCAGCGTGGACGGCATGACGTTCGGGAAGAGCGAGAGGAAAAGCATCGCCACGGCGGCCACGATGGTGACACCGGACAGTGCGAACGCCCATCCTTCCCGGCCCGCCTGATTGGCCACGAGAGCTGCGACCAGGGCCACCACGGCCACGACCAGGGCCACGAGGCTCTTGCCGTCGCCGCTGTCGGCCTGCGTCCACAGCAGGAACGCGAGCGCCACCACGGCCGCGACCAGGCCGACCCACCGGGCCAGCTTCCGCGCCCGCACCCGGATGTCCCCGACCGTCTTGAGCGCGGTGAACACCGCCCCGTGGAAGGTGAACAGGGTGAGCGTCACCAGACCACCGAGCAGGGCATACGGGTTGAGCAGGTCCCAGACGGTGCCCACGTACTCGAAGTGCTGGTCGATCTTCACTCCCCGCACGATGTTCCCGAAGGCCACGCCCCACAGGAACGCCGGGAGCAGCGAGGTCCAGAAGATGGCTGTCTCCCAGTTGCGCTGCCACTTCTCCTCGGGCCGCTTGGCCCGGTACTCGAAGGCCACACCCCGGACGATCAGGCAGACCAGGATGACCAGCAACGGCAGGTAGAAGCCGGAGAAGAGAGTGGCGTACCACTCCGGGAAGGCGGCGAAGGTCGCACCGCCCGCGGTGAGCAGCCACACCTCGTTGCCGTCCCAGACGGGTCCGATGGTGTTGATCAGCACGCGGCGCTCGGGCCGGTCCCGGGCGAGCAGCTTGGTGAGGATGCCGACTCCGAAGTCGAACCCCTCCAGGAAGAAGTAGCCGGTCCACAGGACGGCGATCAGGACGAACCAGACGTCGTGAAGTTCCATGACTGTTCCCCCGGCCTAGTACGAGAAGGCCATCGGCTTGTCGGCGTCACGGGTGTCGCCGCCGATCTTCGTGGGCGGATTGAGGTCGGCCTCGGTCAGTTCGGGCGGGCCGGCCTTGACGTACTTCGCGAGCAGCTTCACCTCGACCACAGCGAGGATCGCGTACAGCGCGGTGAAGACGGCCATCGAGGTGAGGACCTCTCCCTGGGAGACACCGGGGGAGACCGCGTCCCGGGTCTGCAGGACGCCGTAGACGACCCATGGCTGGCGGCCCATCTCGGTGAAGATCCAGCCCCAGGAGTTGGCGATCAGCGGGAAGGCCATCGTCCAGGTCGCGATGCGCCAGTACCAGGGGGTGAGCGTCGGGCTGAGCGCCTTGTTCTTGAACAGCACCAGGTGCGGTACCTCGTCGTCACCGACCCGCAGATGCTGCGGCAGCATGAACTTCTTGCGGGTGAGCCAGAGCCCGGCCAGCCCGATGGCGAAGGAGGCCATGCCGAAGCCGATCATCCAGCGGAAGCCCCAGAAGGCGACGGGGATGTTGGGCCGGTAGTCGCCGGGCCCGAACTTCTGCTGTTCGGCCTTGTTGACGTCGTTGATGCCGGGGACGTAGGAGGTGAAGTTGTCGTCGGCGAGGAAGGACAGCAGGCCGGGTATCTCGACGGCCACGCTGTTGTGGCCCTTCTCCACGTCGCCGTAGGCGAAGATCGAGAACGGTGCCGGCTTCTGGCCGTCCCACAGTGCCTCGGCGGCGGCCATCTTCATCGGCTGCTGCTTGAACATGACCTTGCCGAGGGTGTCGCCGCTGATCGCGGTGAGCAGGCCGGCGATGACCACGGTGATCAGTCCGAGCCGCAGCGAGGTCTTCATCTCGCGGATGTGCTTCTTGCGGGCCAGGTGGTAGGCCGAGATGCCCACCATGAAGGCACCTCCCGTCAGGAAGGCTGCCGAGAGGGTGTGGAAGGCCTGGGTGAGGGCCGTGTTCTGGGTCAGCACGGCCCAGAAGTCGGTCAGCTCGGCCCGCCCCCTGGCCTTGTCGATCTTGTAGCCGACCGGGTGCTGCATCCAGGAGTTGGCGGCGAGGATGAAGTAGGCCGACAGGATCGTGCCGATCGAGACCATCCAGATGCAGGCCAGGTGGATCTTCTTCGGCAGCTTGTCCCAGCCGAAGATCCACAGACCGATGAACGTGGACTCGAAGAAGAACGCGATCAATGCCTCGAAGGCCAGCGGGGCGCCGAAGATGTCACCGACGAAGCGGGAGTAGTCCGACCAGTTCATGCCGAACTGGAACTCCTGCACGATGCCCGTGACCACGCCCATCGCGATGTTGATCAGGAAGAGCTTGCCCCAGAACTTCGTCGCCCTGAGGTACTTCTCCTTCTCCGTGCGCACCCAGGCCGTCTGCAGCCCGGCCGTGAGAGCGGCCAGGGAGATCGTCAGCGGGACGAACAGGAAGTGGTAGACGGTGGTGATGCCGAACTGCCAGCGCGCCAGTGTTTCCGGCGCCAAAGCCAGGTCCACGTCGTCACTCTCCTTACTACGGCGTGGTACAGCGGCGGTTTGCCCCCTCTAATGCACACGTACGGGAGCAAACGGGACGCGCTTGTGAACGCGTTCACATTCACAAGCCATTATGACCCACTGATTTTCAGCCTTGGAAGGGGGGTCCCCCCTTCGCCGTCGCGTCAAGACCTTGGCAGCGACTTCAACATATTGTTGAATTGCGCGCCATGCAGATACGCATTTCCTGGCCCGCGGGCAACATCACCGCGACTCTCGACGCCAGCACGCCGACCACGCAGGCCCTCGCCAAGGCACTGCCTCTCGCTTCGACCGCGCGCACATGGGGCGAGGAGGTGTATTTCGACACAGGCGTCGCTGTTTCACGTGAAACGGACGCCCGTCAGGTCGTGGAGCCGGGCACAGTGGCCTTCTGGACGGACGGCGACGCACTCGCCCTCCCCTACGGCCCGACGCCGATCTCGCGAGGCGACGAGTGCCGCCTCGCGAGCCCGTGCAACATCCTCGGCAGCGTGGACGGGGACGCCGGCCTGCTGGCGACCGTACGAAGCGGCGACCCCATCCGGGTCGAACTGATCGAGGAATGACACCCCTGCCGGACTAGAGCTCCTTGCGGAACGCCTCCGCCGCCTTCAGGAAGATGTCGTTCGCCTCGGCCTCACCGACCGTCACCCGCACACCCTCGCCCGGGAACGGCCGGACCACCACACCGTGCTGCTCACAGGCCTGCGCGAACGTGACCGTACGCTCCCCCAGCCGCAGCCACACGAAGTTGGCCTGTGTCTCCGGCACCGTCCAGCCCTGGGCCCGCAGCGCGTCGACCACGCGATTGCGCTCGCACACCAGCGAGCCGACCCGGCCCAGCAGCTCGTCCTCGGCCCGCAGCGAAGCGACCGCCGCGTTCTGCGCCAGCTGGCTCACCCCGAACGGCACCGCCGTCTTGCGCAGCGCCGCCGCCACGGGCTTATGGGCGATCGCGAAACCGACGCGCAGCCCGGCCAGTCCGTACGCCTTGGAGAAGGTGCGCAGGACACAGACGTTGGGCCGATCCCGGTACAGCTCGACACCGTCGGGCACCTCGGGGTCGCGGATGAACTCCCGGTAGGCCTCGTCCAGCACCACCAGCACATCGCTGGGCACCCGGTCGAGGAACCGCTCCAGCTCTGCCCGCCGCACCACCGTGCCGGTCGGGTTGTTGGGGTTGCAGACGAAGATCAGCCGCGTCCGGTCGGTGATCGCTTCCGCCATCGCGTCCAGGTCGTGCACATCGCCCGGCGTCAGCGGCACCTGCACCGACCGGGCACCGCTGATCTGGGTGATGATCGGGTACGCCTCGAACGAACGCCAGGCGTAGATCACCTCGTCGCCCGGACCGCTGGTGGCCTGGATCAGCTGCTGGGCGACGCCCACCGATCCGGTACCGGTGGCCAAATGGGAAAGCGGCACACCGAAGCGATCGGACAACTCGTTCATCAGGCCGGTGCAGGCCATGTCCGGGTAACGGTTGAAGTCGCAGGCCGCCGCGGTCACGCTCTCCAGCACACCCGGCAGCGGCGGATACGGGTTCTCGTTGGAGGACAGCTTGTAGGCGACCGGCCCGCCTGCCGCAGCCGGCTTGCCCGGCTTATAGGTGGGGATACTCTCCAGCTCGGTGCGCAGCTTGGGGCTCGTCTCGCTCACCGCAGTCCTCCTCGCGACCACCGGCGGACCGTCGACGCCGCCGGCTTCCAATACTTCTCACCTTATGAGGATTCGGCGCCGCTGCGTACAGCTGCGGGCCCGGCGGGAACGCGGAAGCCGTCCCGAGGAAGAGGTGAATCTCACGTGCCCCATCGGCATCAGGGGCATCAGCGCACGAAGGCGTACGTTTCGGGGGGCGCGCCGTACATATATCTACGCGCCGGTGGCTTGCGCCGTGGCGCGCATCCCCCGTCAAGGTGAGTTGAGACCTCTTCGAGACATCGGGCACTTGGCAGGTCCATACGCGTCGACGAGTCACGTCTTACTATTGGTTCGGTCAACGGCCTGTTATTCCAAGGGAGTTGACCCTCTATGACCATGCAGAAACGTGCCTGTCAACGCGTGCATATGCGTCCGCACTACCCCACCGCATGAGCCCTACTATCGGCTCGCCATGACAGCAGCAGGGAAGCACCAGGTGAGCCGCGCGGAAACCTCACGTCGAGGCAGCCGGCCGGGCCGGGCGGGCATCAGAGACGTCGCCGCCGCCGCCGGAGTCTCCATCACGACCGTGTCCGACGCCCTCAACGGCAAGGGACGGCTCCCGGATGCCACCAGGCGTCATGTCCGCGAGGTCGCGGACCGGCTCGGGTACCGGCCCTCAGCCGCCGCCCGCACGCTCCGTACCGGCAAATCGGGTCTGATCGGCCTGACCGTGACGACGTACGGGGATGAACCTTTCACCTTCACGGAGTTCGCGTACTTCGCCGAGATGGCCCGGGCCGCCACGTCGGCCGCGCTCGCCCGCGGCTACGCCCTGGTCATCCTGCCCGCCACGTCCCGCCATGACGTCTGGTCCAACGTCGCCCTGGACGGCACGGTCGTCATCGACCCCTCCGACCAGGACCCTGTCGTCAGCGAACTCGTCCGGCAGGGGCTCCCGGTGGTCTCCGACGGCCGCCCGGCCGGTGCCCTCCCCGTCACCGCCTGGGTGGACAACGACCACGAGGCCGCCGTCCTCGGCATCCTCGACCACCTCGCCGACGCCGGCGCCCGCCGCATCGGCCTGCTCACGGGCACGTCGACGGACACGTACACCCATCTGTCGACCACCGCCTACCTGCGCTGGTGCGAACGGGTCGGCCAGGATCCGGTCTACGAGGCCTATCCGGCACACGACCCGTGCGCCGGTGCCGTCGCCGCCGACCGGCTGCTCGCCCGCCCCGACCGGCCCGACGCCGTCTACGGCCTGTTCGACCCCAACGGCACCGACCTGCTCGCCGCCGCCCGCCGCTACGGCCTCCGTGTCCCCGACGACCTGCTGCTGGTGTGCTGCAGCGAGTCCACCGTGTACGCCAGCACCGAGCCGGCCATCACGACGCTCTCGCTGAAGCCGCGCCGGATCGGCACTGCCGTCGTCCAGCTCCTCATCGACGCCATCGAGGGCGTCGAGTCGGACCAGCCGGTCGAGCAGGTGATACCGACCGAACTGATCGTGCGCACCTCCTCGCAGCGACGGTCCCCGCGCACGACGGTCAGTCCGCCGCGGACACCCGACGAGAGGTAGCTCCCGTGGGCGTACCGGCCGGCGCGGGGCCCGGCCGGTACGGCACGAGGCCGGCCGGAAGCGCGTAGGCTCGGCCGACAGTCGGCCGAACATCTGCCCAAACGGGGCGAAAGCCGCGGCGAACCGGAGTCTTGTTCCGATTCAGCACCCCTGGGTCATCACACGGCGCGACGCGCATTCCTATGATGGGCCCACGACACCGCGGACCGCTGCGACCAGGCAGTCCGAAGCGGTGCAGATGCGGCGCGATGGTGGAGGGGTCTGATGACTCAGGGGGCCGGTCGGGGACCCGAGGTGGAGCGGACGGCGACGCTGCGCGACTTCCGGGTACCCGCGTACGTCAACGAGACCGGTCCGTATGTCGGAAGCATCCACCCCGGCGACGCCCTCCCGGCCGCCGACGACGCGTACCCCGAGGGCTACACCCCCACCCAGCGCGACCTGCCCGTCATCAACCGCGGCGACACCGTGCAGGTCACCGTCGAACCGGCCCCCGCCGCCCCGGACCCCCAGCCCGCGACCGGGCCCGGACCGCTGTTCGTCGTCGGAGACGTCCACGGCTATCTGGACGAGCTGATGACCGCCCTGCGGGAGCAGGGCCTCGTCGACGCCTCGGGCCAGTGGTGCGCCGGCACCACCCGGCTGTGGTTCCTCGGTGACTTCACCGACCGCGGCCCGGACGGCATCGGCGTCATCGACCTGGTCATGCGGCTGTCGGCCGAGGCCGCCGCGGCGGGCGGCTACTGCAAGGCGCTGATGGGCAACCACGAGCTGCTGCTGCTCGGCGCCAAGCGGTTCGGCGACACGCCCGTCAACTCCGGCGCGGGCACCGCCACCTTCCAGGCGGCCTGGCTGCTCAACGGCGGTCAGAAGACCGACATGGACCGCCTCCAGGACCACCATCTGCAGTGGATGGCCCGCCTGGACGCCGTCGAGCTGGTCGACGGCTATCTGCTCGTCCACTCCGACACCACCGCCTACCTCGACTACGGCGACTCCATCGAGGCGGTCAACGACACGGTCCGCGAAGCTCTGACCCGTAACGACGCCGACGAGGTCTGGGACCTGTTCCGCAAGTTCACCAAGCGCTTCTCCTTCCGTGACGAGGGCGGTGCCGAGGCCGTGCGCTCCCTCCTCGATACGTACGGCGGCACCCGGGTCGTTCACGGCCACAGCCCGATTCCCTACCTCCTCGGCGAAGTCGGCTCCGAGGAGGGCGAGGAGAACGCCGGCCCGGTCGTCGAAGGACCGCACGTCTACGCCGACGGGCTCGCCATCGCGATGGACGGCGGAGTGACCATGGCCGGAAAACTGCTGGTCCGGCAACTTCCCCTGGATAACTGACCGTTCCCCGGGCAGGCGTCTCCCGGCCGCGTACGCGCAGGCCGGAACGCAATTTCCGGCAATCCCCTGTCAACGTGCGCCGTCGCGGCTCTACCATCGGCTTATCCGTAGCAGGCTCCCCTCCGTTTCTGCCCGACGGCTCGCCTGCGTGCGAGCCCCAAGCCCTACGGAGCATCGGGGGATGCACATGAACAGCGTTCCGCAGCACCTGCAGAGCGAGGACCGCCAGGAATTCGAGCGGCTCCTCGATGAGGCGCTGCGCTCCGCACCACACCGACCGGAACTGGCCGCTGTCGGACAGCGGCTGAACCCCGAACAACTGCGCACCATGGCTCTCAACGCCTCCGCCCTGATCACGGCAGCCGCGGCAGCCGAATACCAGCGCTACGTCGAGATACGCGACGAACTGCGGCATCCGGCGCTCTCCGCCCCGCCGGCCGCCGGCGACTCCGGGACCCCGGAGACCGGCCCGGCCGACACCGGCCTCGTCACCGCCATCGGGGAAGCCGCAGAGAGCACCGGCGCGGGTGCCATCGCGGTCATCGCCGTCCTGGCTCCCGTCCTGTCCGGAACCGCGGCGGCGATCTTCCTGCTCGTCGGCTACATCCTGAAGATGCTGGACCCCGGGCAGACTCTCGCCCGGACCCTGCTCACCACCGGCTGGGTGTTCGGCGCCATGACCGTGGCGGCGATCCTCGTCGCCGCCGTCGGGCTGCTGCTCACCGCCCTGCGCAACAGCACCGCGGCGGACGCCCGGACCAGGGAAACGGCCGACGAAGAGCTGGCCGGGGCCAGAGAGGCCTGGCGGGACGCCCTGCTGGAGCGCGGCATCCTGCCGTTCCTCCAAGAGGCACTGGCCGAGCCCGGCCCGCCCGCCGTGCGCCACCCGGCCCCACCCGCACCGACCGGCCGCATACCGCGCCTGGGCTACGACCGCCCCGGCTTCAGCAGCCCCGACGACGGCACCGCGTCCGGCCGCCCGAGTTTCACCAGCCCCGACTACACGAGCCCGGACTTCGGCGGCCCGGAGCACCGGCCCGAGTGACCCGCCGCGCACCGAGCAGTCCGGGCTCGACACCCGCGCACGAGGTGAGCCGACCGCCCCTCGGCGCGGGCACGTCCGGCGGGCCGAGCGGCTGACCGGTGTGGCGCCCCACTCCCGTCAGCCGCAAGGCCACTGCCCGCGCCTCACCGACGGCCCACCGCCCCGTCGGCACGCCAGGTTCCCCGTGTGCGGTTCAGTCGGCGATCGGCAGATACACGCGGTTCCCGCTCTCCGCGAACTCCTTCGACTTCTGGGCCATGCCCTCCTCGATCTCGGTCCTGCTGCCACCGTGCTCGCGCCGGATGTCCTGCGAGATCTTCATGCTGCAGAACTTCGGGCCGCACATGGAGCAGAAGTGGGCCGTCTTGGCGGGCTCGGCCGGGAGGGTCTCGTCGTGGAACTCCCGTGCCGTGTCCGGGTCCAGGGCGAGGTTGAACTGGTCCTCCCACCGGAACTCGAAGCGGGCGTCGGACAGCGCGTCGTCCCACTCCTGCGCACCGGGGTGCCCCTTGGCGAGGTCCGCCGCGTGGGCGGCGATCTTGTAGGTGATGACGCCGGTCTTGACGTCGTCCCGGTTGGGCAGACCGAGGTGCTCCTTGGGCGTGACGTAGCAGAGCATCGCCGTGCCCCACCAGGCGATCATCGCGGCACCGATGCCGGAGGTGATGTGGTCGTACGCCGGCGCGACGTCCGTGGTCAGTGGGCCGAGCGTATAGAACGGAGCTTCCTCGCAGATCTCCTGCTGAAGGTCGATGTTCTCCTTGATCTTGTGCATCGGGACGTGCCCGGGACCCTCGATCATCGTCTGCACATGGAAACGCTTGGCGATCCGGTTGAGTTCCCCGAGCGTGCGCAGTTCCGCGAACTGCGCCTCGTCGTTGGCGTCCGCGATCGACCCCGGCCGCAGGCCGTCGCCCAGCGAGTACGTGACGTCGTAGGCGGCGAGGATCTCGCACAGTTCTTCGAAGTTCTCGTACAGGAACGATTCCTTGTGGTGCGCCAGGCACCACGCGGCCATGATCGAACCGCCGCGCGAGACGATGCCGGTCTTGCGGTTGGCGGTGAGCGGGACGTACGCCAGCCGGACGCCGGCGTGGACGGTCATGTAGTCCACGCCCTGTTCGGCCTGCTCGATGACGGTGTCCTTGTAGATCTCCCAGGTCAGCTCCTCGGCCCTGCCGTCGACCTTCTCCAGGGCCTGATAGAGCGGCACCGTGCCGATGGGGACGGGGGAGTTGCGCAGCACCCACTCGCGGGTGGTGTGGATGTTGCGGCCGGTGGAGAGATCCATGACCGTGTCGGCGCCCCAGCGGGTCGCCCAGGTCATCTTCTCGACCTCCTCCTCGATGGAGGACGTCACCGCGGAGTTGCCGATGTTGGCGTTGACCTTCACCAGGAACCGCTTGCCGATGATCATCGGCTCGATCTCCGGGTGGTTGACGTTGGCCGGCAGCACGGCCCGGCCCGCGGCGATCTCCTCGCGGACCACCTCGGGCGAGACGTTCTCCCGGATGGCCACGTACTCCATCTCGGGGGTGATCTCGCCCCGGCGGGCGTACGCGAGCTGTGTCACCGCCTCGCCGCTCCGGCCCCGCCGCGGCTGGCGCGGACGTCCCGGGAAGACCGCGTCCAGGTTGCGCAGTCCACCACGCGGCGAGGTGTGCTTGATCCCGTCGTCCTCCGGACGGACGGGACGGCCCGCGTACTCCTCGGTGTCGCCGCGGGCGATGATCCAGTTGTCCCGCAGCGGCGGCAGGCCCCTGCGGACGTCCGTGTCGACGAGTGGATCGGTGTACGGGCCCGAGGTGTCGTACAGCGTGACCGACTGCCCGTTGGTGAGGTGCACCTGACGGACCGGCACGCGCAGGTCGGGGCGCGAACCCTCGACGTACGCCTTGTGCCAGCCGATGGACTTCCCGGCCTCCTGGGACTTCTCGTCCTGAACGGAGGCAGGCGTGCGTGCGTCCTTGTTGGTCATCAGACCTACTCCCTACGCCGGCATTACCCGGTAACAGGTTCGGCGGTCGACGCAGCGGTTTCCGTCTGCCGATGTTTCCTGCGGAACAGCGTTGGTTCCACGTGAAACATCGCGTCTACGGAGGTCAGCGTCCTCTCAGCCCGGTGCTCCGAGCTCCCGCGTGTGCAAAGGTGCCTCCACGCTAGCGTCATGTGTGGCGTGCTGAACAGTGGGCCCCCACCGTTCTTGGGATGATCGGGCGGTGACCAGGATGGAGCAGTACCCGTACCAGCCGCCCGAGCCCCACCCCCGAGACGGCTCGGGTCAGGGCACCGGACCCGGCCATGAAGCCCACGGCGGCGTGGGTGAGGCCGGGCCGGGTCATGCGCACGGCCACAGCCACAGCCACGGCCCTGCCGCCCCCGTATCGCAGCACCTGCGCAAGGTCATCGCCGCGATCCTGCTCCCCTTCACCGCGGCTGTCCTCGTCGGCCTCGTGGTGCTCTGGCCGGGCGACGCTCCGTCCCATAAGCGCACCGGCGTCGGCTTCGACCGGCAGACCCAGCAGGCCACGGTCACCCGGGTCGTCGAGGTCAGCTGCAAGTCGGTGAACGCCTCCGGTGTGCCTCCGGCCGGCGGCACCTCCACCGGCGAGGGCACCTCGGCGCAGCAACAGGACAACGGCTCCTGCAAGAAGGCGACCATCCGGGTCGACACCGGCAAGGACGAGGGGCGTACGTTCACCGAGATCGTGCAGCCGGACCAGACCCGGCAGCTGCACCAGGGCGAGAAGGTGGTGGTCGCCTACGAGCCCTCGGCACCGAGGGAACTGCAGTACTCGGTGACCGATGTGAACCGGAAGTTCCCGATGGCGCTGCTTGCGGGGATCTTCGCGGTGGCCGTCGTCCTGGTGGGCCGGCTGCGCGGCGTCATGGCGCTGGTCGCGCTGGCAGTGAGCTTCCTGGTGCTGACGCTGTTCATCCTGCCGGCGATCCTGCAGGGGTCGAACCCGCTGGTGGTGGCCGTGGTCGGGTCGAGCGCCATCATGCTGATCGCTCTGTACATGTGCCATGGCCTGTCGGCCCGTACCTCGGTGGCGGTGCTCGGCACGCTGATATCGCTCTCGCTGATCGGGGTGCTCGGCTCGCTGTTCATCGGCTGGGCCGCGCTGACCGGCAACACGGACGACAGCACCGGCCTGATCCACGGCCTGTATCCGTCGATCGACATGAGCGGCCTGCTGCTGGCGGGAGTCATCATCGGTTCACTCGGCGTCCTGGACGACGTGACGGTGACCCAGACGTCGGCCGTCTGGGAGCTGCACGAGGCCAACCCGTCCATGGGCTGGCGGGGGCTGTACCGGGCGGGCATCCGCATCGGCCGCGACCACATCGCGTCCGTGGTCAACACCCTGGTGCTCGCCTATGCCGGTGCCGCGCTGCCGTTGCTGCTGCTGTTCTCGATCGCCCAGAGCAGCGTCGGGACGGTGGCCAACAGTGAGCTGGTGGCCGAGGAGATCGTGCGCACATTGGTCGGCTCGATCGGTCTGGTCGCCTCGGTCCCGGTCACCACGGCGCTGGCCGCGCTGGTGGTGTCGGCCGACCGGCCCGGCACGCCTGTCCCGGCACCCGCCGGAGCCCGGACCGCGCCGGCACGCGGCGGCCGGGGCCGGCGCCGGAAGCGGTGAGGGCGGCGGGGCCGGGCGCCCACTGAAGAAGCGTTCCTGCACGATTCCGGGCGGCACGGCTCTCTCCGGCGCCCCGTACGGCAACGCTTCAGCCGGCGCTCTGTTCCTCGGCCAGGATGCGGTCCAGAGCCTCGTCGAGATGAGCGTCGAAGTCGGCCAGCGCACCCTCCTGACCGAGCGGGACGAGCTTGTCCGTGCGGTCGAGGAAGGCCACGAGCGGAGGCGCCGATGAGCGGAAAAGGGCCTGGTCGCAGCCGACCTGAAGCCTGATCAGCACCTCGCCCAGCACCTCGCGGTCGACCGGGGCGATACGCACGTCTCCCTCTCCGCACGGACGGCCGACCCCGTCGATCAGCAGCTCGCGCCCGAAGGCCCAGGTGACCGGTGCGTCGCCGGGCAGATGAAAGGTGAGCCGCACGGCATAGGGATCACTGGTCTCGTAACGCAACTCCACCGGGATGCGGAAGGAGAGCTCCTCCGACACGAGAAAGCTCATCATGACTTCAGCCTGTACGGACTCGCGCATCGCCTATCCCGTCATATGACATCGACTGGCCGGGATTGATCCCTCTAACCGTGGTCAAATCTTGCTGAAAGTACACAGGAGATCACAAGGAGTAAGTTTTCAGATGCTGATAGAGAGTGCAAGGGACCCCACATGCCGCCCGATCTCCGCCTGCAACCGACGGGCGGCGGGCATCAACCGGTCGGCCTGGTGGGCGGGGAGCGAGATGGCCACGGTGGCCGCGGTGGTGCCGACCGTGATGGGGACCGCCGCACAGACCGTCCCGACCGCGTACTCCTGACGCTCCACCACGGGCTCCATCCGCCGCGTCCTGGCCAGCCGCCGCAGCAGTGCGTCGTTGTCCCGCACGGAGTACGGCGTGACGGGGCGCACGGGATACCGGGCGAGATGGTCGCGTCGCGCGTCCTCGTCCAGCTGCGAGAGCAGACACTGACCGATCGCGTGCGCGTGGCCGGTCTCCCGGAAGTCCGCCCACTCCTCGACCGCGGGCGCCTGAAGGGAGTCGGAGACGCACATGACCTCGATCTCGCCGTCCCGGTACAGCGCGTAGTACACCGGTACACCGATGGAATCGCGCCAGTGCGCGAGCGTGTCGGCCACCGTGCTGCGACGTTTCTGCTGCGCTCCGCTGCGGCTCAGGCGCTCCGCCGCTTCACCGAGGAAGAACAGGCCCTTCTCCCGGCGCAGATAGCCCTCGTGCACCAGGGTGCGCAGCAGGTGGTACGTGGTGGGCAGCGCGAGGCCGGTCTCCCGGGCGAGTTGCTTGGCGGGGGCGCCGTAGACGTGCGCGGCGACGGTCTCCAGCAGGCGCATGGCGCGCTGCACGGATCCGATGAGCGTCGCGGTGGGCGGGGCGGTGGACGCGGTGGCGGCCTGTGGTTCCGGCCGGCCCGCGGAGGGCGGTGGTCCGGGGAGGGCCGCGGGACGCGGGGGCTTGGGGACGTCCGCCGTGCGGACGTGTACCTGTTCGGGGACGGCCAGGGGAGCCGGTCGCTGGACCGGGGGAGTACAGGAGCGTGGAGCGGCGGGTGCGTGGGGGTCTGCCAGTGCGGTGTCAACCGTGGCCAAGGGTCACTCCCGAAGGGCGAGGGGGGAGCCCGTGCGGGGGAAGAGCACGGAGGGGGCTGCGTCACCCACGGCGCCGGAACCCCGTGGGGAGTTCCGGACTCTAACCGTCCACCACCGCGCGCAGACGGCTCCCGGGAAAACTTCCCTCCCCCGAGGGAACCGATCCTCCTGTGGTCGAGCACCGGTTCCCAGAAGCCTCACCAGTCGCTGCGCGAAGAGGAGTTCCCCGTGAACTTGCGCACGACGTAGATCAGTCCGCCGACCAGGGCGACGAAGACCAGCACCTTGAAGAGCAGGCCGATCACGAACCCGACCACACTCGCTATCAGGCCGCCGAACACGACCAAGGCGATGACCGGCACCGCGACCCACTTCACCCACCACGGCAGCCCCGCGAAGATCTCTCGCATCGCCCTCGTCCTTTGCGTTCTCGTGCGTTGTCGACGTCTGTCGATGTTCCGCACTCGATGCTAGGGCCGTGCGGGGTCTCCGCGGGGGCCTCGGGCCCCTTGTCCTCCCCTGACCCGTCCCCTAGGGAATCCCGGGTCGCGGGATCACGCCTCGGGCGGAGAGAACATCACGAGCACCCTGAGGTCCTCGCTGATGTGGTGGAACTTGTGGGCCACACCGGCGGGCACGTACACGACGCTGCCCCGCGCCACCTGGGTCGTCTCCAGGCCGACCGTGAGGGAGGCCCGGCCGCTGACCACGAAGTACACCTCGTCCTGGTTGTGCGGCTTCTGCGGGTCGTGCTCGCCCGCGTTGAGGGCGTACAGACCGACCGACATGTTCCGCTCGCGCAGGAACTGCAGGTAGGCACCCTCGTTGGCGGCGCGTTCCGCCTCCAGTTCGTCCAGCCGGAATGCCTTCATCGCCGCTGCCGCCCTCGCCTCACCGCTCGCCGCTCCCTGCTCGCCGTCACATCGCTCGCCGCCCGTCCGGTCAGCGCCCGTCCAGGTCTGCCACGATCAGACACATGAAGAATTTCGTAGTCAAGACGATCGCCAACGCGGGCGCCCTGGCAGTGGCCGTGTGGCTGCTCGACAAGATCACTCTGACCGGTGACAGCACCGCCAAGAAGGCCGGCACGCTGATCGTCGTCGCGCTGATCTTCGGCTTGGTGAACTGGTTGGTCAAGCCGGTCGTGAAGGTACTCACCTTCCCGCTGTTCATCCTGACCCTGGGCCTGATCACCCTGGTGGTGAACGCGCTGATGCTGCTGCTGACCTCCTGGGTGTGCGGCAAGCTCGACCTGAGTTTCCATGTGGAGGGCTTCTGGACGGCCGTCCTCGGCGGTCTGATCGTCTCGGTCGTCTCCTGGGCACTGCACGTCGTTCTGCCGGACGAGGACTGAGCACGCCATGATCTACCGCGTCTGCTTCGTGTGCACCGGCAACATCTGCCGCTCCCCGATGGCCGAGTCCGTCTTCCGCGCGCGGGTGGTGGAGGCCGGGCTGGAGGACCTGGTGGTGGCCGACAGCGCCGGCACCGGCGGCTGGCACGAGGGCGAGCCGGCCGACCCGCGCACGGTCTCGGTCCTGGAGGAGCACGGCTACGGCAGCGAGCACACCGCCCGCCGGTTCCAGCCGTCGTGGTTCGCCCGGCTCGACCTGGTGATAGCCCTGGACGCCGGGCATCTCAGGGCCCTGCGGCGGCTGGCACCCACCGAGGCGGACGCCCGCAAGATCCGTCTGCTCTCCTCCTACGACCCCGCCGCCGGCGAGGACCTCGACGTACCGGACCCGTACTACGGGGGCCGGGACGGCTTCGAGGAGTGCCTTGAGATGGTGGAGGCGGCGAGCACCGGTCTGCTCGCCGCCGTACGGGAAGAACTGGAGGGACGGGCCGCATGAACGAGGGCACGAAGGACGCGGACCGCACCGGCGACGGCACGCGCGCGGTGCGGGCGGGTCTGCCCGAGCCGGTCAAGCACGAGCCGACGCTGCCCGGGCCGGTCTTCGCGGCCCACTTCCACCTGCCCGGCGAGGTGACGGGACCGTACCTGTACGGCCGGGACGACAACCCGACCTGGACGCTGCTGGAGCGGGCCATCGGCGAGCTGGAGGCCCCCGGGCGGGAGGACGTCGAGACACTGGTCTTCGCCTCCGGCATGGCGGCGATCTCCTCCGTACTGTTCTCGCAGCTGCGCGCCGGGGACGCGGTCGTCCTGCCCTCCGACGGCTACCAGGTGCTGCCGATGGTCGGCGCCCAGCTGGAGGCCTACGGCGTCGAGGTGCGCACCGCGCCGACCCGCGGCGACGCCCAGCTGGAGCTGCTCGACGGGGCGCGGCTGCTGTGGATAGAGACCCCGTCGAACCCCGGACTCGACGTGTGCGACATCCGGCGGCTGACGGAGGCGGCACACGCGCGTGGCGCCCTGGTGGCCGTCGACAACACCCTCGCCACCCCGCTCGGGCAGCGCCCGCTGGAGCTCGGCGCCGACTTCTCCGTGGCCAGCGGCACCAAGCAGCTCACCGGACACGGCGATGTCCTGCTGGGCTACGTCGCCGGACGGGACGCCGAGGCGATGGCCGCCGTACGCCGCTGGCGCAAGATCGTCGGCGCGATCTCCGGGCCCATGGAGGCCTGGCTCGCCCACCGGTCCATCGCGACGCTCCAGCTGCGCGTCGACCGGCAGAACGCCACCGCCCTCACCGTCGCGGAGGCACTGCGGCAGCGGCCCGAGGTATCCGACCTGCGCTATCCAGGGCTGTCCGACGATCCCTCGCACAAGATCGCGGCACAGCAGATGCGGCGCTTCGGCTGTGTCGTGTCGTTCACGCTGCCCACGCGCGCGCGTGCGGAGCGCTTCCTCGAGACCCTGCGTCTGGTGGAGGACGCGACCAGCTTCGGCGGAGTACGGTCCACGGCCGAACGCCGTCGTCGCTGGGGCGGGGACGCCGTCCCGGAGGGGTTCGTCCGTGTGTCCGTCGGCGCGGAGGACCCCGAGGACCTGGTGGCCGACATCCTGCGTGCCTTGGACGAGTCCGCCGAGTAGGCGCGGACGCGTCCGCCCTCCGATGGCCTCGGGACGGTCCGAGCCTCCCCCCTCGTGGCTCGGACCGTCTGCAGCTTCTCCCAGGGGAAAGACCGCGCGACCAAGGCTAGTTGACTCTGTGTCAGTGTCCAATCACAGTAGCGACAGAGTCCTATCGACATATTTATAGTTGGTGCCTGCCTGGAGGCCGGAGGAGGGCGAGGAGGGCAGGGACAGAGGAGGGCTTGCCATGGATCTGGCCTTGCTGCGGACCTTCGTCACCGTGCACAGGGCCGGCTCCTTCACCCGCGCCGCCGCCCTGCTCGGCCTCTCCCAGCCCGCCGTCACCTCGCAGATCCGCACCCTCGAGCGCCAGCTGGGCAGACCCTTGTTCCTCCGTCAGGCGCGCGGAGTGACCCCGACGACGATCGGCGACGAACTCGCCCACAGGGCCGCGCCGCATCTCGACGCACTGGTGGAGATAGCCGAGAGCGGTCTGGACGACGATTCCTCGTCGCGGACGCTGCATCTTGCAGGACCTCCGGAGTTCACCGCCGAACTCGCGCTGCCCGCCCTCACGGGGCTGACCGGCGACGACGGCCAGGGCTTAGCGCTGCGCGCCTCCTTCGGGACGGCCGAGGAAGTGCTGGACGGGCTGGCCTGCGGCCACCACGATCTGGCCATCAGCACGGCCCGGCCGCGCGGGGCTCTGCTCACCGCCACTCCGCTCTGCGACGAGGAGCATGTGCTGATCGCGGCCCCGCGGTGGGCGGAACGGATCGGTTCGGACGCCCTGTGGCTGAAGGGCGCAGGGGCCCTGGAGAACCTGCCCGTCGTCGAGGTCCACGAGTCGCTGCCGTTCGTCTCGCGCTACTGGGCCTCCGTCTTCGACTGCCGCCCGGCCGCCACGGCCACGATCATCGTCCCCGACCTGCGGGCCGTGCTTTCCTGTGCGATCGCCGGGGCGGGGCTGGCGGTACTGCCCCGCTATCTCTGTGCTCCGTCCCTGGATCACGGAACGATCGTCGGCCTGCTCGACCCGGCCGTGCCACCGCTGCGCACCTACTTCCTGGTGGTACGGACCGGCTCGCTCGCCATGCCCCATGTGGCGCGGGCTCACGAGTGGCTCCGGCAGGCTGCCACGGCCTGGGGCTGACGCCCGTCCGAGCGGGGTGCACGCGCTGCGTTCACGTCATGGCTCTTTGCGATGTTTCACGTGGAACCAGCCGGGCCACATTTCTCCCATGACCGTCCGACCCGTGGTCAAGCGCACCGCCCGTGCCGTTCTCCTGGACGGTGACGACCTGATCCTGATCAAGCGGACCAAGCCCGGGGTCGATCCCTACTGGGTCACCCCCGGTGGCGGGGTCGAGCCCGGGGACTCGACCGTCGTGGATGCCCTGCACCGGGAGGTGTACGAGGAGCTCGGCGCGAAGATCACCGACGTGGTGCCGTGCTTCGTCGACACGGTGGAGCACATCGGCGAGGACGGGGGCGCGACCGGCGTAAAGGTGCAGCACTTCTTCGTCTGCCGACTGGAGTCCATGGACCCGGCCCTGCGCCATGGCCCGGAAGTGGAGGAGCCGGCCGGTGAGTACGAGATCGTCCGTGTGCCCTTCACCCGCGTCGGCATCGCCTCCGTCCACCTCGTCCCGCTGTCCCTGCGCCACTACCTGGACGGAAACATCGAAGGCGTACGTGCCATGCACGCCCCCGACCTCGGGTGAACCGGCGCTAGCGCGCCGGTCCGACCAACTCATAGGCTTCCCACAGATCCCGTCCCGTGTAGGAGTGGGTCGCCAGGCCGGCCAGATGAGCATCGGCATTTACTGCCACGGAAACCGGCACGGCAGCGAACAGATCCTTGTCCGAAGACGAGTCGCCGTACGCCACGCAGTCCGCTCGCGCCACGCCGAACTCCTCGCAGAGCCGATTCGCGATGATCACCTTGGCCGCGGCGCTCAGTGCCCCGGCCGGATCGACGGGCTCGGTGAACGGCACGGCCGGGAATCGGGATCCATGGGCCGCGTGGGCACCCCAGTCGAGGAGTAGTTCCACGAAGAAGGAGGGCGAGAGGGACACCACCGCGCAGTATTCGCCCGCGTTCCTGATCTCCGCCCAGACCTCGCGGATCCGGGCCAGCCAAGGAGCCGCCTCGAACGCGGTCCGCACATGCGCCTCGGTGAGATCGGCCCACAGGTCGTACACCCGCGCCGCGTACTCCGGCGGGCCGATCCGGCCTTCCGCGATCGCTCGGTCCAGCGCCACCGTCTCGGCCTCCAGGCCCAACTGGCGCGAAATCTCCACCGGCGCGGTGCTTCCGTGCAGCAACGTGCCGTCGAGATCGAAGAGATGAAGTCTCGCCATGGACCCGAAGGCTAGTCTGCTGCCGATGTTTCACGTGAAACGCCGCAGCTGACCGTGAGCTGTGCGCATGGGCCCCGGATGGCCAAAAGCACGTGTGTCTGTGTCGAAACAGGTGGACGGCAGGGCTGCTGGTCGGACAGCCTGACCTGCGTGCCAACTCCTTCCCTCGCCACTCTGCCCATCCGTCGTCTGACGCTCCGCGATCTGACCGCCTGCGCCGACCTGTCCGAAGACCGGGGGTGGCCACGCGAGGAACACAAGTGGGGCCTCCTCCTCACCGCCGGCCAGGGATTCGGCATCGACGACCCCGAGGGCGGCCTCGTCGCCGCCTGCGTAGTCACGGAGTACGGTGCGTGGGGGCGGCCGGATCTCGGCGCCATCGGCATGGTTCTGGTAGCCGAACGCCATGCGCGCCGGGGCGTCGGACGCCGCTTGATGCGGCACGTCGTGGCGGGCATGGGGACCACTCCGCTCACCCTGCACGCCACCCCCAAAGGCCGCCCGCTCTACGAGGAGCTCGGTTTCAAGGTGACGGGCCGGGCGGAGATGCTGGTGGGCCGCTTCCGCCCCGGCGGCCCGGAATCCGGGATCGTCACGCGCGCCGCCACCGCGGAGGACCTCCCGGCCATCCTGCGCCTCGACGAGGAGGTGTTCGGAACGGATCGCACACCCCTCATCACCCGGCTGCCCGCCTTCGCCGATCAGCTGCGGGTGGCCGAGGAGGACGGCCGGCTCGTCGGCTACACGGCCGCATGGCCCAACATGGACACCCATGTCGTCGGTCCGTTGATCGCCCGGGACACGGAGACCGCCAAGGCCCTCATCGCCTCGCTGGCGGCCCGTACGGAGCGCCCCCTGCGCACCGATATCGATGTGCGGCACGAGGAACTGCTGGCCTGGGCGAAGGAGCGAGGACTGGCCTCGGTGGCCTTCAACGCGGTGATGACCTACGGCATCACGGACCTTCCGGGAGACTGGACCCGGCGCTTCGCCCCGCTGACGGTGGCCGCGGGCTGAACCCCTCAATGACATGACGCCGGCCCCGCCGCTTCGAGCGGCGGGGCCGGCGTCATGAGATCAGGCCGCGGACTCAGGCGAGCGCCTGCACGGCCGCGGTGGCGAAACCGTGGTCCTGCTCCGGGCTGCCGCCGCCGACACCGATCGCACCGATCAGCCGGCCGTCCCGGTGGACGGGGACACCGCCCGCGATGAACAGCAGGGGCCGTTCGAGGGCCGTGGGCAACGTGTGGAAGAGGCCGCCGGGCTGGACGGCGTCCACAAGGTCGGCGGTGGGCGCGTTCAGCTGGAGCGCCGTGTAGGCCTTGCGGTTGCTGGTCTCACCGGAGATCAGCACCGCTCGGTCGTCCCGGCGGAAGGCGAGCAGGTGGCCGCCGGCGTCCAGGACGGTGACGCTGACGGTGACTCCGGCGTCCTCGGCCACCCTACGGGCCGTGGCGACGAGCAGCTCGGCGTCCTCGGTGGTGAGCGGGGTGACGGCGGTGGTGCTCATGAGGGTGTCTCCTTGGTGGTGCTGCAGGGGGTGCCGCCGTACCGGGGAGGGCCCGGCACGGACGTCTACGGGGTGAGGGGCGGTGAGGCGTCCGGAGGGCGGGTGGCTCAGTGGTGGACGGGCGTCCGCTGTCCGGCCGGCGTCGCGGAGGCGACCACGGCGCTCTGTGCCCGGTCGCGGCGCTCCAGCGCGGCGGAGAGCAGGGCGAGAACCAGGGCGGCGGCGGCGAGCGCGGCGCCGACCCAGTTGGGGGCGGTGTAGCCGAAGCCGGCCGCGATCACGAGACCGCCGAGCCACGCCGACAGGGCGTTGCCCAGGTTGAAGGCGCCGATGTTCACGGCCGACGCGAGCGTCGGAGCGCCGTGCGCCTGGTCCAGGACGCGCTTCTGCAACGGCGGCACGG
Source organism: Streptomyces echinatus (assembly GCF_014203595.1). Classification (GTDB taxonomy): domain Bacteria; phylum Actinomycetota; class Actinomycetes; order Streptomycetales; family Streptomycetaceae; genus Streptomyces; species Streptomyces echinatus. The sequence goes on along the minus strand of NZ_JACHJK010000007.1, from coordinate 395,529 downwards.
TGGCGAAGCCCAGGGCTCCGATCAGCGCGATGGTCACCGCGGCGGCGATCTTGTTGTGGGCGGTCAGTGTGAAGAGCGCCAGGACGACGGCCAGGGCGCCCAGGGAGACGTACAGCATCGGCATCAGGGCGCGGTCGGCGAACTTGCCGCCGACGAGGTTGCCCCCGACCATGCCGAGGCCGAACAGGACCAGCAGCCAGGTGACCGAGCCGTCTGCGAAGCCGGCGACGTGGGTCATCATCGGCGCGATGTAGGTGATGGCCGCGAAGACGCCACCGAAGCCGAGGACGGTCATCGCCATGGCGAGCAGGACCTGGGCGTTCTTGAAGGCGGCCAGTTCGTGCCGCAGATGTACGCCCTCAGGGCGCGGCAGGTCGGGAACCAGCTTGGCGATACCGGCGAGCCCGACGACACCGAGAGCGGCGACGATGCCGAAGGTGACGCGCCAGCCGACGCTCTGCCCGACGAGGGTGCCCAGCGGGACGCCGACGACATTGGCGACGGTCAGCCCGGTGAACATCATGGCGATGGCGCCGGCCTTCCTGTCCGGTGCAACCAGCTCGGCCGCGACGACCGATCCGATGCCGAAGAAGGCGCCGTGGGCGAGCGAGGCGACCACCCGTCCGATCAGCATGATCCCGAAGTTCGGGGCCACGGCGGAGATCAGGTTTCCGGCGATGAAGAGGCCCATCAGCAGCATCAGCATCCGCTTGCGCGGGACCTTGGTGCCGAGCACGGTCATCAGCGGGGCCCCGATGACCACGCCGAGCGCGTAGCCGGTCACGAGCAGGCCCGCCGTGGGGATGGAGACCCCGAAATCACCCGCGACCTCGGGGAGCAAGCCCATGATCACGAACTCGGTCGTTCCGATTCCGAAGGCCCCGATCGCGAGGGCCAGAAGCGCGAGAGGCATGTGGGGGTACACCTTCCCAAACGATTGCAGGAGCGCTTTGCGTTCGCTCACAATAGTTGCAGACGCGGGTTAAGTGCAAGGGCCGACTATTGCGGCGGTGCTCTACTCTTGTGGTGCAGCCGCTTCGGGACGGAGGAAACGCCAATGACAGCGACGGACCCCGCGCTCACCGCCCTCGCCCAGGGCTGGTGCGCCCTTTCAGCGCTGCACGGAAGGATCGAGGCGCACATCGAGCGCGCCCTGCAGGCCAAGCACGACCTGAGCGTGCGCGAGTACTCGCTGCTGGACGTGCTCAGCAGGCAGCACGCCGGCGAGGGTGGCCATCTGCAGATGAAGCAGGTCGCCGACGCGGTCGTACTCAGCCAGAGCGCCACCACCCGCCTGGTGACCCGGCTGGAGGACCGCGGACTGCTGGAGCGCTATCTGTGCCCCACCGACCGCCGCGGCATCTACACCAACGTCACTCCGGCCGGCCTGCGGTTGCTGGAGGAGGCACGGCCCACCAACGACGCCGCTCTGCGCGAGGCCCTGGACGGCGCCGCCCGAAACCCGGAACTGGCCCCGCTGGTCCGGGTGGTGGAGTCCCTGAACGTGGCCACATAGGGTGCCGGCATGGGAGATCTTGAAATACGCGCCGCGACCGCCGACGACCTCCCGGCGATCGTCGCGATGCTCGCCGACGATCCGCTCGGTGCCCAGCGCGAATCGCCCGGCGACCTGACGCCGTACCGGACCGCACTGGCGCGCCTCGCCGCCGACCCGAACCAGCATGTCGTGGTCGCCGTGCGGGAGGGCCGGGTGATCGGGACCCTGCAACTCACGATCATCCCTGGGCTCTCGCACCGGGGGGCCAACCGCGCACTCATCGAGGCCGTACGCATTCATGCCGATGAACGCGGCAGCGGGCTGGGCGGCAGGCTGATCGAGTGGGCGATCGATACCTCCCGGCGGCTCGACTGCCAGATGGTGCAGCTGACGTCCGACAAGTCACGCACCGACGCCCACCGCTTCTACGAGCGGCTGGGATTCACCGCCTCGCACGAGGGCTTCAAGCTGCGGCTCTGACCACGTCCTTAAGGCGTTTCCCCCTGCCCCGAAGGCACTGGAAGAGCCATCTGAGGCCCGTGGCCGGCCGAAGCAACGCCCCCTGAAAACCTCAGGGGGCGTTTCACGTGAAACACCCCCTGGGCAACCTCGGGCTAGCCGATGCCCCGCCATCCCTCCGGGTCCACGCCACCGGGCACCGGAGCCTCGGGGTCGTACGGCTGCCGTGTGAACACGAACGAACCAAGGTCGAGGTGGCTCACGGAACCGTCCGGGCGCCGCACCGGCCGGAGCAGCTCACCCGCGTAGTAGCCCTCCAGCCCCGTCCAGGTGCCGTCACCGTTCGTGCGGAAGCGGGCCCTACGGCCGCCGCCGGCCAGGGGCGCCAGGGTGATGAGCCCGTCGGCGCTCGCGCGCACACCGAAGGCATGGGTGCCCCAGTACCACTGCCCCACCAGGTCCAGCACCGTGGAATCGACCTCACGCAGGGGCCGCCAGGGCTCGGGGATCCGCGGCTCCGCCTCGGCGACGATCCGGACGAGGTCCGCTCCCACGGCGCCCAGCAGCGGTCCGCTGGTGCAGTTGGCGAGCACCACCGCGGCCACGTCGTCCTCCACGCTGATGGTGAGGTTCGCCAGGAAGCCCGGCAGCGAGCCGGAGTGCCCCACCAGCAGTCGGCCGTCACGGCGCTGAAGCTGCATGCCCAGGCCGTAGGTGACCCCGTCCACCACGTCCGCGGCCTCGGCCGGCGCCGCCGGGGTGCGCATCTCCCGTACCGATTCCGCGCTCAGGACCCGATCGTCTCCTCGGGCCAGGAACGCGGCGAAGCGCGCCAGGTCCGCGGTGGTCGACCAGAGCTGGCCGGCCGGTGCCATGCGGCCCAGGTCCTCCGTCGGCTCGGGCAGCATCGCGTCGGCCCACGGATGCACGGCCCATCCGCCCGCGTGCGGTGGCTCGGGCTGAGCACTCGTCCGGTGCAGGCCGAGCGGCTCCAGAATCTCGTCACGCAGCACCTCCTCCCAGGGTGCACCGCGCAGCCTCTCCACCAGGGTGCCGAGCACGGTGTAGCCGGGATTGGAGTAGTGATGCCGCCGGCCGACCGGGTGCAGCAACGGCTGTTCCCCGAGCACATCGCTCAGCTCGGGCCGCAGGGAGCCGGGCGTCCGTTCCCACCAGGGAGCGGGCGATTCGGCGGCCAGCCCGGCGGTGTGCGCGAGCAGTTGCGCGATCGTCGCCTCCCCCGCGCCGGTGCCCGGCACGTACTTCTCCAGCGGGTCCCCGAGATCGAGCAGGCCCTCGTCGCGCAGCCGCATCACCAGGACGGCGGTGAAGGTCTTGGTGATGGACCCGATCCGGTACTGCACGGTCTCGTCCGGGCCGTGCCCGTCCACCGAGGTCCGCGCACCGTGCCAGACGGCCTGTCCGTCCCGTACGACGGCGGCGACCAGCGACGGAGCCCGCCCTTCGGCCTGCGCCACGGCGATCCGGTGCAGCAGAGCACGCCGGGTGCCCGGGAGGAGGGCTTCCTGAGTTGTCGTCATGGGCCCAGTCCACCCGTTACGACGGCGGGCGTCGAATCCATTTGCCGCGCACACGTGACCGTCCGCGCGGATCAGGTCTGGGCCATGTCCACGAAACGGGAGTAGTGACCCTGGAACGCGACCGTGATGGTGGCTGTCGGACCGTTTCGGTGCTTGGCGACGATCAGGTCGGCCTCGCCGGCGCGGGGGGACTCCTTCTCGTACGCGTCCTCGCGGTGCAGCAGGATGACCATGTCAGCGTCCTGCTCGATGGAGCCGGACTCTCGCAGGTCGGACACCATCGGCTTCTTGTCGGTGCGCTGCTCGGGGCCACGGTTGAGCTGGGAGAGCGCGATGACCGGGATCTCCAGCTCCTTCGCGAGCAGCTTGAGGTTACGGGACATGTCCGAGACCTCCTGCTGACGGCTCTCGGCACGCTTGGAACCGCCGGACTGCATCAGCTGGAGATAGTCGATGACGACCAGCTTCAGGTCGTTGCGCTGCTTCAGGCGCCGGCACTTGGCCCGGATCTCCATCATCGACAGGTTCGGGGAGTCGTCGATGTACAGCGGCGCGGCCGACACGTCCGGCATACGGCGGGCGAGCCGGGTCCAGTCCTCGTCGGTCATGGTGCCGGACCGCATGTGGTGCAGGGCGACGCGGGCTTCGGCGGACAGCAGACGCATCGCGATCTCGTTGCGGCCCATTTCGAGCGAGAAGATGACGCTCGGGAGATTGTTCTTGATGGAGGCGGCCCGCGCGAAGTCCAGTGCAAGGGTCGACTTACCCATGGCGGGACGGGCGGCGATGACGATCATCTGTCCGGGGTGGAGGCCGTTCGTCAGCGAGTCGAAGTCGGTGAACCCGGTGGGCACACCGGTCATCTCGCCACTGCGCGAGCCGATCGCCTCGATCTCGTCGAGCGCGCCTTCCATGATGTCGCCGAGCGGGAGGTAGTCCTCGCTGGTGCGCTGTTCGGTGACGGCGTAGATCTCGGCCTGGGCGCTGTTGACGATCTCGTCCACGTCGCCGTCGGCCGCGTATCCCATCTGCGTGATGCGCGTGCCGGCTTCGACCAGGCGGCGCAGGACGGCCCGCTCGTGGACGATCTCCGCGTAGTACTCGGCGTTGGCCGCCGTCGGCACCGTCTGGACGAGGGTGTGCAGATACGCGGCACCGCCGACCTTGTTGATCTCGCCGCGCTTGGTGAGTTCGGCGGCGATGGTGATCGGGTCGGCCGGCTCGCCCTTGGCGTAGACGTCCAGGATGGCCTGGTAGATCGTCTCGTGCGCGGGCTTGTAGAAGTCGTGGCCTTTGAGGATCTCGACGACGTCGGCGATGGCGTCCTTGGACAGCAGCATGCCGCCCAGCACGGACTGCTCGGCGTCCAGATCCTGCGGCGGCACCCGCTCGAAGGACGAACCTCCGCCGTCCCAGCCGCCGCTCTCCCGGCCCCGGTCGTGCTGCTCGTCCCGGGCCCGGCCGCCGTCACCGCGCCGGCGGGAGGCCGGCAGACGATCGCTGGGTCCGCTGTCGGCCCACGGATCGTCCAAGGGCTCGGAAATGCTCACCGAGCCACCTCCTCCCGTCCGCACGGCGGACCTCGCCGTGGCCTCTTTTGTACGGCACGACACTGACAAATAAGAGGCCCAACTCCGGTTCTGACGCGTCGGATTTGTGACGGTTCCCAGGCCGGACGAAGGGCACGTGCCGGGCCGGGGAAAGGAGCGGGCGCCGGACAACGGTAGGCCTGTCGGCACCGTCAGCCAATCTGGTTATCCACAGGCCATGTGGACGACCGCCCCTATGCTGTGGAGAAGTCGGCGAAACCTGTGCACGACCCGGTGGACAGCCCTGTGAACAAGCCCTCCCTCTCGTCGGACACACGCCTTTGACCTGCGGCTTTTCGATCCACCGGCTGTGCAGAAGAAAAACTTCCCCAGTCGGGCCAAGATCGCTTCGAACGGCACCCGAAAGGACACGTCCCCGCGCCGGAAGTAAGGATCACTAGCTGGTTGCATCTCTTACCTGTGGACGGATAGATTGATGCTCATGACACAGGCTCCAGAGATCCCCCAGGCCACCCGGCGGCAGCGCGACCGAGAAATCGTTTCGCTGGCCGTCCCGGCCTTCGGTGCCCTCGTCGCCGAGCCTCTCTTCGTCATGGCGGACAGTGCGATCGTCGGCCATCTCGGTACCGCCCAGCTCGCCGGCCTCGGTGTCGCCTCGGCGCTCCTGACCACGGCCGTGAGCGTCTTCGTCTTCCTCGCCTACGCCACCACGGCCGCCGTGGCCCGCCGCGTCGGTGCCGGCGACCTCCGAGCGGCGATCCGCCAGGGCATGGACGGGATCTGGCTCGCACTGCTGCTCGGCATCGCCGTCATCGTCGTCGTCCTGCCGCTGGCCCCCGGCATCGTGGACCTCTTCGGAGCCTCCACGACCGCGGCTCCCCACGCCACCACCTATCTGCGCATCTCCGCGCTGGGCATCCCGGCCATGCTCATCGTCCTGGCAGCGACCGGAGTGCTGCGCGGCCTGCAGGACACCAGGACCCCGCTCTATGTCGCCGTCGCCGGCTTCGTCGCCAACGCCGGACTCAACGCGGCACTCGTCTACGGCGCCGGGCTCGGCATCGCGGGTTCGGCCTGGGGAACGGTGATCGCACAGTGCGGCATGGCCGCCGTCTATCTGGCGGTGGTCGTGCGTGGAGCCCGCCGGCACGGCGCCTCCCTCCGCCCGGACGCCGCCGGCATCCGGGCCTCGGCCCAGGCGGGCGTTCCGCTGCTGGTCCGCACCCTGTCCCTGCGGACGATCCTGATGATCGCCACGGCGGTCGCGGCACGTCTCGGGGACGCCAACATCGCCGCGCACCAGATCATCCTGTCCTTGTGGAGCCTGCTGGCCTTCGCGCTCGACGCGATCGCGATCGCGGGACAGGCCATCATCGGCCGCTACCTCGGCGCGGACGACATTCAGGGAGCACGCGAAGCCTGCCGCCGAATGATCCACTGGGGCATCGCGTCCGGGGTCGTACTGGGTCTGCTGGTGGTGGCCGCACGACCGCTCTTCCTGCCGCTGTTCACCAGCGACTCCGAGGTGAACGACACCGCGCTGCCCGCCTTGCTGCTGGTGGCACTCTCCCAACCCATCTGCGGGATCGTGTTCGTCCTGGACGGGGTCCTGATGGGCGCGGGTGACGGTCCGTATCTGGCATGGGCCATGGTGGTCACCCTGGCGGCGTTCGCCCCGGTGGCCCTGCTCGTCCCCGTGCTGGGCGGCGGCCTGACCGCCCTCTGGGCAGCGATGACGTTGATGATGACGATCCGCATGGTGACCCTGTGGCTGCGGAGCCGCTCGGGCCGCTGGATCGTGACAGGCGCGACCCGCTGACCGTTTCCCAGGGCCGGCCCTGCTGACCGTTTCACGTGAAACATGCCGCGGTGACCGTCACGGTCATGTGAAAGGGGCCGCACCCTCATGGGTGCGGCCCCTTTCACCGGCTCAAGCGAGCACGGCGATCACGTGGTGATCAGCCCGCGACGACCTCGATGTTGACCTTGGCGGCAACCTCGGGGTGCAGACGCACGGACGTCTCGTGGGCGCCCAGGGTCTTGATCGCCGAAGCGACCTCGATGCGGCGCTTGTCGACCTCGGGGCCACCGGCAGCCTTGATCGCCGAAGCGATGTCGGCCTGGGTGACGGAACCGAAGAGGCGACCGGCGTCGCCGGCACGCACGGCCAGACGGACCTTGACGCCCTCGAGCTGGGCCTTGACCTGGTTGGCCTGCTCGATGGTCTGGATCTCGTGGATCTTGCGAGCACGACGGATCTGCTCGACGTCCTTCTCGCCGCCCTTGGTCCAGCGGATAGCGAACTTCCGCGGGATCAGGTAGTTGCGAGCGTAGCCGTCCTTGACGTCGACGACGTCGCCAGCGGCACCGAGGCCGGAGACCTCGTGGGTGAGGATGATCTTCATGAGTCGGTCACCCTTCCCTTAGCGCGCGGTGGAGGTGTAGGGCAGCAGCGCCATCTCACGGCTGTTCTTCACAGCCGTGGCGACGTCACGCTGGTGCTGCGTGCAGTTGCCGGTCACGCGGCGGGCACGGATCTTGCCGCGGTCGGAAATGAACTTCCGCAGCATGTTCGTGTCCTTGTAGTCCACGTACGTGACCTTGTCCTTGCAGAAAGCGCAGACCTTCTTCTTCGGCTTGCGCACAGGCGGCTTCGCCATGGTGTTTCTCCTGTGTGATCAAGAAGTTGGGGTACGACCCGCCTTCGGCCCGAGGGCCTAGAAGGGGGGCTCGTCCGAGTAGCCGCCACCGCCACCGCCGCCGGAGCCGCCGCCCCAGCCGCCGCCGCCCTGGTTGCCGGCGGCGGGAGCACCGGTCGCCCAGGGGTCGTCGGCCGGAGCGCCGCCGCCCTGCTGGCCGCCACCGGAGCCACCGCCCCAGCCGCCGCCCTGCTGGCCGCCGCCACCACCGCCGCCGTAGCCGCCCTGGCCACCGCGGCCGCCACCGGCGGTCTTGGTGACCTTGGCCGTGGCATTGCGCAGGCTGGGGCCGACTTCCTCGACGTCCAGCTCGTAGACCGTGCGCTTGACGCCCTCACGGTCCTCGTAGGACCGCTGCTTCAGCCGGCCCTGCACGATGACGCGCATGCCTCGCTGGAGCGACTCGGCGACGTTCTCCGCGGCCTGACGCCAGACCGAGCAGGTCAGGAACAGGCTTTCGCCGTCCTTCCACTCGTTCGTCTGGCGGTCGAAGGTGCGGGGAGTGGACGCGACGCGGAACTTCGCGACTGCCGCACCGGACGGGGTGAAGCGCAGCTCGGGGTCGTCGACAAGATTGCCGATGACCGTGATGACGGTCTCGCCTGCCATGGGGGAACCTCTCGGCGGGTTTGCTGCTCTGGCTGCTTGGTTGCTGCTACTCGAATCCCGAGATCAGCTGAGCGGGAGAGCTCAGTGGGTCTCGGGGCGGAGGACCTTGGTCCGGAGGACCGACTCGTTCAGGTTCATCTGGCGGTCGAGCTCCTTGACGACCGCAGGCTCGGCCTGCAGGTCGATGACCGAGTAGATGCCCTCGGGCTTCTTCTTGATCTCGTAGGCGAGACGACGACGGCCCCAGGTGTCGACCTTCTCAACCTTGCCGCCACCGTCACGGACGACGGACAGGAAGTTCTCGATCAGCGGGGAGACAGCACGCTCCTCGAGATCGGGGTCGAGGATGACCATCAGCTCGTAGTGACGCATGTGGAACCCACCTCCTTTGGACTCAGCGGCCACGGTCGTTCCGTGGCAGGAGGGTTGTGATGCGTACGCAAAGGTATCGGCCACCACTGACAATCGGGGATCCCGGAGGATCCCCGCAGTGTTACCTGGGCAGGCGTGGGCAGACACCAGTGCAGACGGTACAGACTACCCGCACACCCGCTTCCGGTTGAAATCCGGGGGCGAGGACCCTCACTCTGTACACGTCGGGTGTGTACGGCGCTACTATGCGCCGCCTTCCGCAGGAGGTGCCCATGGCACAGGCAGTCCATCCCAACGTCGCCGGTTCCCTCTTCGCCACGGACGGCAAGCCCCGTCCGCTTCAGACCGCCCTGATGGCGCTCACCCTCGCCCTCGGTCTGCTGTCCTTCATCACGTCCTTCTTCCACGGCCTGCACCTGCTGACCGCATGGTCGGGTCTGGTCGGGCTCGCCGTCGGCATCTACGGACAGTGGATCTCAGTGACCACGCGGGAGCGGTTCGGCCTGATCCTCGGCCTCGGCGCCTCAGGGGTCGGATTCATGATCGGCATGGCTCACGGCGGCCTGTTCGGGGGGCTCCTCGGCTGACTTCGCCGGGCTCAAGGCCCATACGCCCAGTCGGGGCGCCCGCAAGGCGCAGTAGGCTTCGGCGCGAGAGCCGGAGCCCCTGTACCCATGGGGACACACCAGCCCGAGGAGCGCCCCGAATGAGCCTGACCCTGAGGACCATCAGTCGCGAGCAGCATCTGGCCTACATCCAGAGCCTGCAGGCGGCGAGCCACATGCAGGTCCCGGCATGGGCAGATGTGAAGGCGGAGTGGCGCTCGGAGAGCCTCGGCTGGTTCGACGACCGCACCGGCTACATGGTCGGTGCGGGCCTGGTTCTCTACCGCCAGCTGCCCAAGATCAAGCGCTACCTCGCCTATCTGCCCGAGGGCCCGGTCATCAACTGGTACGCGCCGAACCTGGACGACTGGATCCAGCCGATGCTGGCGCACCTGAAGCAGCAGGGCGCCTTCTCCGTGAAGATGGGCCCGCCGGTGATCATCCGCCGGTGGAACGCCGACACGATCAAGAAGGGCATCCAGGACCCGGACGTCAAGCGGCTGCGTGACCTGGAGGCCGACTTCATCGAGCCGCGCGCCTTCGAGGTGGCCGACAAGCTGCGCCGTATGGGCTGGCAGCAGGGCGAGGACGGCGGCGCCGGCTTCGGTGACGTCCAGCCCCGCTACGTCTACCAGGTGCCGCTGGCGAACCGTTCCCTTGAAGAGGTCCACAAGAACTTCAACCAGCTGTGGCGGCGCAACATCAAGAAGGCCGAGAAGGCCGGCGTCGAGGTCGTCCAGGGCGGCTACCAGGACCTGGCCGAATGGCAGCGGCTGTACGAGATCACGGCCGTGCGTGACCACTTCCGGCCCCGCCCGCTGTCGTACTTCCAGCGCATGTGGACGGCCCTCAACACCGAGGACCCCAACCGCATGCGGCTGTACTTCGCCCGCCACAACGGCGTGAACCTGTCCGCGGCGACGATGCTGATCGTCGGCGGCCACGTCTGGTACTCCTACGGCGCCTCGGACAACATCGGCCGCGAGGTCCGGCCGTCGAACGCGATGCAGTGGCGCATGCTGCGCGACGCCTACGCGCTCGGTGCCACCGTCTACGACCTGCGCGGCATCTCCGACTCGCTGGACGAGACCGACCACCTCTTCGGCCTGATCCAGTTCAAGGTCGGCACCGGCGGCCAGGCCGCCGAGTACCTCGGCGAGTGGGACTTCCCGCTGAACAAGCTGCTCCACAAGGCGCTCGACATCTACATGTCGCGCCGCTGAGCCGCGCGGGCGTTTGATTCCATAGCCTCCACAGCTCTCACACCTCTGATCCACCCCAGCCACGAGAAAGGTTCCGGGTCCGGCCATGGCGCTCACGCTCTACGTCGACACCGCGCGCTGGCGGGCGCACCACAAGCACGTGCAGGAGCAGTTCCCGGGACTCGTCCCGGTCTGCAAGGGCAACGGCTACGGCTTCGGGCACGAACGGCTCTCGGAGGAGGCCACGCGGCTCGGTTCCGACCTGCTCGCCGTCGGCACCACGTACGAGGCCGCGCGCATCAAGGACTGGTTCGGCGGTGACCTGCTGGTACTGACCCCGTACCGGCGCGGCGAGGAGCCCGTACCGCTGCCCGACCGGGTGGTGCGCTCGGTGTCGTCGATCGACGGCGTCTACGGCCTCGTGGGTGCCCGTGTCGTCATCGAGGTGATGTCCTCGATGAAGCGGCACGGCATCAGCGAGCACGAGCTGCCGCAGCTGCACCAGGCCATAGAGAACGTCCGCCTGGAGGGCTTCGCCATCCACCTGCCGCTGGACCGCACCGACGGCTCGGACGCCGTCGAGGAGGTCATCGGCTGGATGGACCGGCTGCGCGCGGCACGGCTGCCGCTGCACACGATGTTCGTCAGCCACCTCAAGGCGGACGAGCTGGCCCGGCTCCAGCAGCAGTTCCCGCAGACCCGGTTCCGCGCCCGCATCGGCACGCGGCTGTGGCTGGGGGACCACGACGCCACCGAGTACCGCGGCGCCGTCCTGGACGTCACCCGCGTGGCGAAGGGCGACCGGTTCGGCTACCGGCAGCAGAAGGCGGCCTCCGACGGCTTCCTGGTGGTCGTGGCGGGCGGTACGTCGCACGGGGTGGGCCTGGAGGCCCCGAAGGCCCTGCACGGGGTCATGCCGCGCGCCAAGGGCGTCGCCCGGGCCGGGCTCGCCACCGTCAACCGGAACCTTTCTCCGTTCGTCTGGGGCGGCAAGCAGCGCTGGTTCGCCGAGCCGCCGCACATGCAGGTGTCGATCCTCTTCGTGCCGTCGGACGCTCCCGAGCCGAAGGTCGGCGACGAGCTGGTGGCCCATCTGCGGCACACCACGACCCAGTTCGACCGCCTCGTGGACCGCTGACCCCGTTCAGGACAGCGAGAAGGCCGTATCCGGATGCTCCGGATACGGCCTTCTGCGTGACGGCCGGCCCGTAGGGCCGACGAGGCGGGACGTCCGTTCGCTCAGAGCGAACGCTCTTCGTGGGACAGCGTCTCCGGCCGTCCCCAGTCCACTTGGGCCCCCTCGATCTGGGCGGCGTGCCGCGGCGGGTGGGCCGCCGCACCGAGCACGAACGCGTCCTCCGCGCCGTCGAGCACTCCACCGGAGGGATCGTCGTCGCCCGAGCGGCGCACCACGTCCCGTTCCGGCATGAAGATGTCCCGTACGACCACGGCACACAGGTACAGCGTGCCCAGCAGGTGTACCGCGATCGCCCAGTGGTAGCCCTGCGTCGGAAGGCCCTTGTGGGCGTCCCCGCTGGTCGTGTAGGCGAGGTACATCCAGATGCCCAGGAAGTACGCCACCTCGCACGCCTGCCAGATGAGGAAGTCCCGCCACTTGGGCCGGGCGAGGACCGCCAGCGGCACCAGCCACAGGACGTACTGCGGGGAGTAGACCTTGTTGGTGAGGACGAAGGCGGCCACCATCAGGAAGGCCAGCTGGGCGAAGCGCGGCCGGCGCGGTGCGGTGAACGTCAGCGCGGCGACGCCGAGGAAGCCGAGCACCACCAGCACGGTGGCCGCGCTGTTGACGAAGTCGGTGGTGGGCGGGTTGCTGGAGTTCTGCGCCCAGATCAGCCAGAAGGAGCCGAAGTCGACGCCGCGCTCCTTGCTGAAGGTGTAGAACTTCGCCCAGCCCTCGCGGATGTGGAAGCCCGTCGCGTCGTGCGTGAGCATCACGGGCAGGTTCACCAGGAGCCAGGCGCCCACCGCGCCGCCCGCGGCCTGGAAGAACGCCCGCCATTTGCCGGTCCGCCAGCACAGCACCAGCAGCGGGCCGAGCAGCAGGGCGGGATACAGCTTGGCGGCCGTGGCGAGCCCCAGGAGGACGCCGAAGGCGAGGGCCCGGCCCCGCGACCACATCAGCATCGCGGCGGCCGTCAGCGCCACCGCCAGCAGGTCCCAGTTGATGGTCGCGGTCAGCGCGAAGGCGGGCGCCAGGGCCACCAGCAGGCCGTCCCAGGGGCGTCGGCGGTGGGTGCGGGCCACACACACGGCGATGACGGCGGCGCACACCATCAGCATTCCGGCGTTGACGAACCAGTACCACTGCTCCTGGTGCTGGATGGATCCGCTGTGCGGGGTCAGCCAGGAGGCCACCTCCATGAACACTCCGGTGAGTACCGGGTATTCGAGGTAGTCCATGTCGCCGGGGAGCTTGTCGAAGTACGGCACGAGGTGATCGGCGAACCCGCGGCCCTGGTAGAGGTGCGGGATGTCCGAGTAGCAGGCGTGCGTGTACTGGCTGCTCGCTCCGAAGAACCAGGCGCCGTCGTAGCAGGGTGCCTTCTGGACCAGGCCGAGGGCGAACATACCGATCGCCACGAGCGCCACGACGCGTACGGGGGTCCACCAGGAGGTCCCGAGCAGGGCGTGCCGCCCCAGGGGACCGCCGATCAGCTCACTGCCGGCGGCGGCGACCTTGTCCTCTCTGGTCGGCTGCACCGGCTCTGCCGCGGCGGGCCGCACGGGCTCGGGCTCGTGCATGCTCGCGGGCGTCATCTCTGCACTGGGCATGGGGCACATCCTGCCGTACCTGTCTGGGAATACGCCGAGGGCCGCCACACCTCGTGGGTGCGGCGGCCCTGTTTCACGTGAAACACCCCCGGCGGGCGATATGGTCGCCCGCCGGTCGGATCACCGGACTAACCGTCCTGGCCTCCGAAGAATCCTCCGGTGGGATTGCCGTTCCCGTTGCCGTTGCCATTGCCTCCGCTGGTCCCGGTTCCGGTTGATTCCGTGCCCGTGGGCGTCGGCGTGGTTCCTCCGTCGGTGCCACCTGTGTCGGGGCCGCCGATGCCGTTGTCGTTGCATTTTTTGCCCCAGCCGAAGCCGCAGGACTCGCTCGCCGAGGGGGTCGGCGTGGGGGTCGTCGGGGTCGGCGTCGGGGTCGGCGTGTCGCTCGGTGTCGGGGTCGGGGTGAAGGTGACGCTCGGGGTCGGGGTAGGCGCGCCCGCCTCGTTCTGGACCGTGCCGATCTCCGTGGCCTTCGGGAAGCCGGGGTCGTTCTGGCCCTTGAGCGCGGCCTTCATGTACTCGGTCCACACCAGCGTCGGGATGTCACCACCGTGGATGGAGTCCGTGTTCGCCGTGCCGTTCATGGAGAGCAGCTTGTGGTTCTTGGGGTTCTCGCGGAACATCGCCACCGAGGTCGACAGCTGCGGGGTGTAGCCGACGAACCAGGCCGACTTGTTCTCGTCGGTGGTACCGGTCTTGCCCGCCGCGGTACGGCCGAGGTCCTTGGCCTTCGTACCCGTACCGTTCTGGATGACGTTCTGCAGGACGTCCGTGACGTTGTTGGCGATGTTCGGGTCCATCGCGTCCTTCGGGGCCGGCTTCGGCTTGACGAAGCTGGGCGCGTCGGCGCCGTTCACCTTGAGGGCGGTCACGGAGTAGGGGTCTGTCTGCTGCCCGGACGCGGCGAACGTCGCGTAGGCGTCGGCCATGCGGATCGCGCTGGGCGTGGACGTACCGATGGCGAAGGACGGGTTGAGGTCCTGCGACATGCTCGCGTCGAGGATGCCGGACGCCTTGGCGACGTCCCTCACCTTCGTCATCCCCACATCGACACCGAGCTGCACGAACGGCGTGTTGACGGACTGTTCCATCGCCTTGCGCAGGGTGATGTAGCCCCAGGGATGGTCGCTCTCGTTGTTCTGGTAGAAGTACGAGTTGTCCTTGTTGAGGAAGTACGTCCCGTCCGGCTTCTGGACCTTGAGGTGGTCGTTGCCGTTGTACTTGCTCAGCGGGGAGACACCCTCGCCCTCGGACTTGTAGGTGCCGTACTCCATGGCCGCGGCCAGCACGAAGGGCTTCCAGGTCGATCCCACGGGGACACCCGAGGTGTCCGCGTTGTTGGTGAAGTGCCCGTTCTCGTAGCCGTCACCGCCGTAGAGGGCGACGATCGCCCCGTCCTTGGGCTTCACCGAGGCCGCACCGAACTGGACGTACTTGTCCAGGTCACGGTGTTTCGGGTCGAGGCGCTCCTGCTGGACGTTCTTCACGGCCTTGGACAAGGCGTTGACCTTGGCCTTGTCGAAGGTCGTGTAGATCTGGTAGCCGCCCTTGTCGAACTGCGCCTCCGTGATGTCGGAGTGCGCGAGGACGTACTTCTTCGCCGTATCGGCCAGGTAGCTGATCTGGCCGTTCATGCCCTTGGTCGCCTTGCGGCCGTCGGGCCTGGGGTACTTGGCCAAGGCCGTCTGGTACTGGGCATCGGTGAGGTGCTTGTCCTTGTGCATCTCGCCGAGAATCCAGGCCCAGCGGTCCTTGGAGCGCTTCTCGTTCGCCTGCGGCGTCGCCGACTTGTCGAGGTCCTGGTTGCCCGCCGGGTCGTAGTACGTGGGGCCCTTGAGCAGGGCCGCGAGCACGGCGCACTCGCTCGGCTCGAGGTCGACCGCGTTCTTGCCGTAGTAGGTCTGCGCCGCGGCCTGGATGCCGTACGCGCCCCGGCCGAAGTACGAGGTGTTCAGGTACCCCTGCATGATCTGGTCTTTGTCGAGCTTCGCGCCCACCTTTATGGAGATGAACATCTCCTTGAACTTCCGGGTGACCGACTGCTCCTGGCTGAGGTACGTGTTCTTCACGTACTGCTGGGTGATCGTCGATCCACCCTGCGTCTGGCCGCCCCGTGCCATGTTCACCATGGCGCGCGCGATGCCCATGGGGTCGACACCCGAGTCCTTGTAGAAGGACTTGTTCTCGGCGGAGATCACCGCGAACTGCATCGCCTCGGGGATCTGGTCGATGCTGACGTTCTGCCGGTTCACACCGGTGCCGGTGGCCACCATCTGCTTGCCGTCGGCCCAGTAGTAGACGTTGTTCTGGGACTTGGCCGCGTCGTTCTCGTTCGGGATCGAGACCATCGCGTAGCCGACGCCGACCATCACCACAAGGCTGCCGACGAAGCCGAGGAACAGCCCGCTGACCAGCTTCCAGGACGGCACCCAGCGCCGCCAGCCGTGCTTGCCGACCCTGGGATAGTCGATGAACCGCTTCTTGCCCGGGGCCGTCGTGGCACGGCCCTTGCCGCGGCCGGGCCCGGACGGCCCGCCCGGACCGCCGCGCCGGCCGCCGGGACCCGTGTTGTCGGCCGCTCTGCGGCGACCGCCTTTCTGCGCCGCTCGGCGTGCTTCCGCACGGCTGCCGAAGGGGCGCTCCTCACCCCCCGAGTCAGCGGACTCCGCCCCATGGGAACGGGACCCATAAGAGTCGGCGGAAGACCCGGTGGCGCCTCGCGGTGCCGCGCGGCGGCCGGAGGACGAGCCGGACTGGCCGCGTCGGGCCGCGGCACGTCCGCCTTCCTGCGGCTGCGGCGGTTTGCGACGGTGCTCGCTCATCGAACGATTACTCCTCGGGCAGGCGCACCCGTGCGCGCCTGGAACGGCGGCTGGTTTCCGGTCCCCCCGAAGTACGGATGTGGTCGGTCCTGCATTCACCCGTACTGCACCGGGGACGACGACGCTCCCCAGGCGTCACGCGGTTCCCGGTGGTGTGCATGCCGCACAGACTACGCACCACCAAAACCTGCCGAGCCCCGAAGTTCACCCCAAAACAGGCAACTTGCCTCCTACGAATCGGTGATGTGATCCCGTTCACCGCCGTCCCCCTTGTCGCCCGCGGCGGGCCGTTCTATCGTCGGGATGTATCGAGTCGATACATCAGCGCGAGATAAAGACGCTGACAGGAACTGCGAGACCTGCGGGAACGACCCGACGGGCCGAGAGGAGGCGACGATGAGCCGGCGCTCCGGCATCCTTGAGTTCGCCGTGCTCGGCCTGCTGCGGGAGTCCCCGATGCACGGCTATGAGCTGCGCAAACGACTTAATACTTCACTGGGTGTGTTCCGTGCGTTCAGCTACGGGACGCTGTACCCCTGCCTCAAGACACTGGTCACCAACGGCTGGCTGATCGAGGAACCGGGAAACGCCCAGGAAGACGCCCTCACCGCCTCTCTCGCCGGACGCCGCGCGAAGATCGTGTATCGATTGACGGCAGAAGGTAAGGAGCACTTCGAGGAACTGCTCTCGCAGACCGGCCCCGACGCCTACGAGGACGAGCACTTCGCCGCACGGTTCGCCTTCTTCGGGCAGACCTCGCGCGATGTGCGCATGCGCGTCCTGGAGGGCCGGCGCAGCCGCCTGGAGGAGCGCCTGGAGAAGATGCGCGCCTCGCTGGCGCGCACCCGGGAACGCCTCGACGACTACACGCTTGAGCTCCAGCGCCACGGAATGGAGTCCGTGGAGCGCGAAGTGCGCTGGCTGAACGAGCTCATCGAGAGCGAGCGGGCCGGACGGGACCTGAGAGGTTCCGCGTCCGGGGGGACCGCTCAGCAGGACACCACCACTGGATCGACGGGCGGCCTGCCCCGTGGCGGGGAAACCCCCCGCACGGATACGCCCGACGACACCGCCACGTGAGACCCAGTCAGGGCCTCACTCGTACACACAGGGAGCAACCGGAATGGGTTCGGTTCGCGTAGCCATCGTCGGCGTGGGCAACTGCGCCGCGTCGCTGGTGCAGGGCGTCGAGTACTACAAGGACGCCGACCCGGCGTCCAAGGTCCCCGGCCTGATGCACGTGCAGTTCGGTGACTACCACGTCAAGGACGTCGAGTTCGTCGCCGCCTTCGACGTGGACGCCAAGAAGGTCGGCCTCGACCTCGCGGACGCGATCGGCGCCTCCGAGAACAACACCATCAAGATCTGCGACGTGCCCAGCACCGGTGTCACCGTCCAGCGCGGCCACACCCTCGACGGTCTCGGCAAGTACTACCGTGCCACCATCGAGGAGTCGGCCGACGAGCCGGTCGACGTCGTCCAGGTCCTGAAGGACAAGCAGGTCGACGTCCTGGTCTGCTACCTCCCCGTGGGCTCCGAGGACGCGGCGAAGTTCTACGCCCAGTGCGCCATCGACGCCAAGGTCGGCTTCGTCAACGCCCTCCCGGTCTTCATCGCCGGCACCAAGGAGTGGGCGGACAAGTTCACCGAGGCGGGCGTCCCGATCGTCGGTGACGACATCAAGTCCCAGGTCGGCGCCACCATCACGCACCGCGTCATGGCGAAGCTGTTCGAGGACCGCGGTGTCATCCTCGACCGCACGATGCAGCTGAACGTCGGCGGCAACATGGACTTCAAGAACATGCTCGAGCGCGAGCGCCTTGAGTCCAAGAAGATCTCCAAGACGCAGGCCGTCACCTCCCAGATCCCCGACCGGGACCTCGGCGAGAAGAACGTCCACATCGGCCCGTCCGACTACGTGGCCTGGCTGGACGACCGCAAGTGGGCCTACGTCCGCCTCGAGGGCCGTGCCTTCGGTGACGTCCCGCTGAACCTTGAGTACAAGCTCGAGGTCTGGGACTCCCCGAACTCCGCGGGTGTCATCATCGACGCCCTGCGCGCCGCGAAGATCGCCAAGGACCGCGGCATCGGCGGCCCGATCCTGTCGGCCTCCTCCTACTTCATGAAGTCCCCGCCGGTCCAGTACTTCGACGACGAGGCCCGCGTGAACGTCGAGAAGTTCATCCGCGGCGAGGTCGAGCGCTGAGGCGCTGAGACCACTCGCACGAGAACGCTCCTGCCAGGGCGGTGAAGGTCCCCGGGTTCCCTGACCCGGGGACCTTCCGCACATGTGAGGCTGTCGCCCATGCCCGTCGTACGTGACCTGCGTCTGCTGGTGCGCCTGCGGCACTTCCGGCACCTGCTGTACATCCGTCTCCTGTCCCAGGGCGCCGACGGCGTCTTCCAGGTCGCGCTCGCCGCCTACGTCGTCTTCTCCCCGGAGAAGCAGACCTCGGCCACCGCGATCGCCTCGGCGATGGCGGTCCTGCTGCTCCCCTACTCGCTGGTCGGCCCCTTCGCCGGCGTCCTGCTGGACCGCTGGCGGCGTCGGCAGGTCTTCGTGTACGGCAATCTGCTGAGGTCCCTCCTGGCCGCGGCCACCGCCGTACTGATGATCGGCCCCGCGCCCGACTGGCTCTTCTACGTCTCCGCGCTGTGTGTCACAGCCGTCAACCGCTTCGTCCTCGCGGGGCTGTCCGCCGCCCTGCCCCGGGTCGTCGACGCCGAGCGTCTGGTGCTGGCCAACTCGCTCTCCCCGACGGCCGGCACGCTAGCCGCGACCGCCGGCGGGGGCCTGGCCTTCGGCGTGCGGCTGGTGGCGTCGGGCTCCGACGCGGCGGTCGTCCTGCTCGGCGCCTTCCTCTATCTGTGCGCGAGCCTCGCCTCCCTGCGCCTGCCTCCCGGCCTGCTCGGTCCCGACCGCCACCCGGAACGGCCCGGTCTCGGTACGACACTCGCCGAGACCGCACGCGAGCTGGTCGCCGCCGTCCGGCACCTGGCCTCACCCCGGCGCAGAGAAGCGGCCTGGGCCCTGGCCGCGATGACGCTGATGCGCTTCTGCTACGGCGCGCTCCTCGTCCTGCTGCTCATGCTCTGCCGCTACGCCCTCGCGGACACCCCCGAGGAAGGACTGCGGCTGCTCGGGCCGGCGCTGGCACTGTCCGGCGCGGGGTTCTTCGCGGCGGCCGTGGTGACGCCCTGGGCGGTGGGACGGCTCGGCCCCGTCCGCTGGATCATGGTGTGTTCCGGCGCGGCCATGGTGCTGGAACCCGCCCTGGGTCTTCCGTTCGCCACCGGCCCGCTCATGGTCGCCGCCTTCGTCCTCGGCCTGATCACCCAGGGAGCCAAGATCGCCACGGACACGATCGTCCAGGCCCGCGTCGAGGACAACTTCCGCGGCCGGATCTTCTCCGTGTACGACGTCCTCTTCAATGTCGCCTTCGTCGGGGCGGCAGGGGTGGCGGCACTGATGCTTCCACCGGACGGCCGCTCGACGGTGCTGGTTGTTCTCGTCGGCGTCCTCTACGGAGTGATCACCGTGGCCCTGGGCCGCTTCGAGCGGCGGTGATCCCGCGAGCACGGGCTCCAGCGGGCCGAGACAGAGCGAGGGGCGATGTTTCACGTGAAACATCGCCCCTCGGCGTCACTGTTGCGGCAGCACCGGCCCTGGTGGATGTTTCACGTGAAACATCCACCAGGTCGGGATCAGCTCTGCGCGGCCCACCAATCCTTGAGCGCCGACACCGCGTCTCCGTGCTCCATCGGGCCGTTCTCCAGGCGCAGCTCCAGCATGTGCTTGTACGCCTTGCCCACGGCGGGGCCCGGGCCGACTCCCAGGATCTCCATGATCTGGTTGCCGTCGAGGTCGGGCCGAATGGCGTCCAGCTCCTCCTGCTCCTTCAGCTGGGTGATGCGCTCCTCCAGACCGTCGTAGGCCCGGGACAGGGCGACCGCCTTGCGCTTGTTGCGCGTGGTGCAGTCGGAACGGGTCAGCTTGTGCAGACGGTCCAGCAGTGGGCCCGCGTCACGGACGTACCGGCGGACAGCCGAGTCCGTCCATTCCCCGGTGCCGTAGCCGTGGAAGCGCAGGTGCAGTTCGACCAGCCGGGAGACGTCCTTCACCAGCTCGTTGGAGTACTTCAAGGCAGTCATGCGCTTCTTGGTCATCTTGGCGCCGACCATCTCGTGGTGGTGGAACGAGACCCGGCCGTCCTCCTCGAAGCGGCGGGTGCGCGGCTTGCCGATGTCGTGCAGCAGCGCGGCCAGCCGCAGGGTGAGGTCCGGACCGTCCTGCTCCAGAGCGATCGCCTGCTCCAGAACGATCAACGTGTGCTCGTAGACGTCCTTGTGCCGGTGGTGCTCGTCACGCTCCAGCCGCAGCGCCGGCAGCTCGGGCAGGACATGCGCGGCGAGCCCGGTGTGGACAAGCAACGCCAGACCCTTGCGCGGGTTCGCGGACAGGACCAGCTTGTTCAGCTCGTCCCGCACCCGCTCCGCCGAGACGATCTCGAGGCGCCCGGCCATCTCCGTCATGGCGGTGACGACCTCGGGGGCGACCTCGAAGTCCAGCTGGGCGGCGAACCGGGCGGCCCGCATCATCCGCAGCGGGTCGTCCGAGAAGGACTCCTCGGGCGTGCCCGGCGTCCTCAGCACACGCGCCGCGAGGTCCTCCAGACCGCCGTGCGGGTCGATGAACTCCTTCTCCGGCAGGGCCACGGCCATCGCGTTCACGGTGAAGTCACGCCGGACCAGGTCTTGCCCGATGGAGTCGCCGTACGACACCTCCGGCTTGCGGGAGGTGCGGTCGTAGGCCTCGGACCGGTAGGTGGTGATCTCGATCTGGTAGCCGCCCTTGTGCGCGCCGACCGTACCGAAGGCGATCCCCACCTCCCAGACGGCGTCCGCCCATGGCCGGACGATCTTCAGTACGTCCTCGGGTCGGGCGTCCGTGGTGAAGTCCAGGTCATTGCCGAGCCGGCCGAGCAGCGCGTCGCGGACCGATCCGCCGACCAGGGCGAGCGAGAACCCGGCCTCCTGGAATCGGCGGGCGAGATCGTCGGCGACGGGGGCCACCCGCAGCAGCTCGGTGACCGCGCGCTGCTGCGCCTGGCTCAGGGCAGAGGGAGTGTCTTCGTTCGGGTTCGGCACAACAGAAGAGGGTACGTGTCCCGCGCGACCAGGGGCGCCCGCATTAATAGGGCACGTACAGGTCCCTGCATACCCGTGCAAGTGCTGCCCTTCACGGCGTACGTCCGCTCTCCCCTCGATACTGGATATAGAGGACGGCTGAGGGCCGTCCTCCTGATCTTGTGGAGGAGACCGCGGCACTTCCGTTCCGCGCGCATCGTTACCATGCGGGGACGCACATTCCGACGACCACTGACGACGACGAGGGACGGGCGAGCGCGTGGCCGAGGCGGCTGACTTCCAGGGGACCAGTGCCTCACCTGCCCGCCGATGGCTGCGGCGGGCCGGAGCACTTCTCGCGGGGACACCGCTGCTGGCAGGTCTGCTCCAGTTGCCGGCCGCCGGACCCGCGCAGGCCGCCTCCTCCGACACGGTGTCGGTCTCCGTGGACGCGCTCAGCCCCAGTGCTCCCACGGACGGCGACACGCTGACCGTGTCCGGCACGGTGACCAACAACGGCAAGCAGACCGTCACCCACGCCCATGTGGGCCTTCAGGTGGGCTCCCCGCTGACCACCCGGTCGGCCATCGACTCCGTGGCCCGGCACTCCGACGAAGTGCAGGGCAGCTCCGGCTCGGAGATCGGCGGGAAGTACGAGGAGGACTTCGACAAGCTGGCCCCGGGCGTCGCCGAGCACTTCAGCATCTCCGTCCCCGTGGACAAGCTCGACCTCGGCGAGGACGGGGTCTATGAACTCGGGGTCGCCCTGTCCGGCCAGACCTCCGCCCAGCCCTGGGACCAGCCCCTGGGCATCCGGCGGACGTTCCTGCCGTGGCAGCCCTCGGACGCCGACACCAAGACGAAGACGACGTTCCTGTGGCCGCTGCTCTCCACGGTCCACATGACGGCCAAGACGGGCGCGGGCGATCTGCAGACGCCGGAGTTCCTCGACGACGACCTGGCCAAGGATCTGGTACCGGGCGGCCGGCTGGCGCAGATGGTGGAGCTGGGCAAGGACCTCGACGTCACCTGGGTGATCGACCCGGACCTGCTGGCCTCGGTCGACGCGATGGCGGTGGGCAACTACCGGCTCCAGGGCGCCGGCGGCACCAGCACGCCCGGCTCGCGGGAGCACCAGGCGGTCGCCAAGCAGTGGCTGGCCTCCCTGCAGAAGGCGGTGGCCGGCAAGGAGGTCGTCGCGCTGCCCTTCGCCGACCCGGACCTCGCCTCCCTGGCGCACAAGGGCACCAGCGTCACCGGCTCGCTCAGCCACCTCAAGGACGCCACCGACGTGGCCGCGACCACTGTCAAGACCGTGTTGCACGTCACACCGAGCACCGACTTCGCCTGGCCGGTGAACGGCGCCGTGGACCCGTCGATCATGAAGGTCGCGACCTCCGCCGGAGCCGACCGGGTGATCGCCCGCAGCGACAGCCTCCGGGAGACCGCCGGACTGTCGTACACACCGTCCGCCGCCCGCCCGGTCGGCGGAGGCACCACGGCCGTGGTCGCCGATTCCAGGCTGTCCACGGCGTTCGAGGGCGACCTGACGAAGGCGGGCTCGGCCACCCTCGCCGTGCAGCAGTTCCTGGCCCTGAGCCTGCAGCTGAACACGCAGACGGACGAGCAGCGCAGCATCGTCGTCGCCCCGCAGCGCACGCCCACGGCCAGCCAGGCACAGGCGATGGCGGCAGCGCTGACGGCGCTCCAGGGCGGCACCTGGTCCCTGCCCCAGGACCTCACCGCGACCTCCAAGGACAAGCCCGACCCGGACGCCACCACCCGCATCCCGTCGACGTCCGCCTACCCCTCCTCGCTGCGCCGGCAGGAGCTCCCGCGGACGGCCTTCGAGCAGATCGCCCGCACCCAGGACAAGCTCGACAGCTTCCGCGTGGTCCTCACCGACCAGTCCCGCGTGGTCACCCCCTTCGGACGGGCCATAAACCGGGAGATGTCCACGTCCTGGCGTGGCCGCGGCGGCGAGGCGGACAGCTACCGCGGCGCCGTGGAGGCATGGCTCGACGAGCTGGCCGACCAGGTCAAGCTGATCGACAAGTCCGAGACCAAGCTCTCGGGCCGCAGCGCCACGATCCCGGTGACGGTCCAGAACAACCTCGTGCAGCCCGTCGGCCACCTGGTGCTGCGCCTGGAGTCGACCATGCCGACCCGTCTGAAGATCGGCGACAAGGCCTACTACGAGCAGCCCGTGGAGATCTCCGGCGGGCACAGCCAGTCGGTGAAATTCACCACCTCGGCCAACGCCAACGGCCGTGTCGCGGTCATCGCCCAGCTGTACACCGAGGACGGCCGCAAGTACGGCGACCCCGTCAGCTTCGACGTGAAGGTCACCGAGGTCACCCCCACGGTCATGCTGGTCATCGGCGGTGGAGTACTGCTCCTCGTCCTCGCCGGCTTCCGGATGTACACCCAGCGCAAGCGTGCCGCCGCCCGGCAGACGGACGAGGACGGCCCCGGCACGGCGGGAGAGGGCCCGGACGAGCCCGGGAACCCCGAAGCGCCCGGGGACCGTCTCCCCGAGGAATCCGACTCCGCCTCCGGAGCAGATGACCCGGAGCAGCCGAGTGACCCTGCGCCGGACACCGCACCGGAAAGCGCCGACCCGTCCGGGACGGGTGAGAGAGTGGACCGTTGAGCGATGTCGTGGCCGGTGGGCCCGGGACGATGAGGTGGGGTAAGCATGAACGCGCCGTACGACGGTGAAAGCGGCCAGGGCGCGGCCGGCTCGGGCTACCCCGAGCCGCCGCCCGAGCCCGGCCAGGCGCCGCAGCCGCACGCGGCGGACATGTACCTCCAGGACGCCTACGAGCAGGACCCCTACCGGGCGCACGACCTCGCCGCGCAGGACCCGGTGGCCGAGGCGCTGTACGACCGCGCCGCGCACCCGCCGCCGCCTCCGGGGTCGTACGACCCGCAGCAGCAGCCGTACGCGCCGCCCGGCCAGTCGCCCTACGCACCCGACCCGCGCGTGTGGGCACAGACCCCGGCGCCGGAGCCGGGTGGTGCCACCCAGTACCTGCCGTACGGCGAGGATCCGCGCACGACCCAGTTCGTGGGTGTGGACGACCTGGTGTCGCACTCCGGCGAGGAGTACCACGAGCCGGACGCCTTCGCGCATCTCTTCAAGGACCAGCAGCACGGCGGTGGGAACGCGGCCATGGAGCCGCCGGCCGCACCCGGACCGGCCGCCGCGCCGGGCGGGGGGTACGACGCCGCGGGTCAGTACCAGCAGCCGTACGCCCACAACCCGCAGCAGGGCCAGCCGTACCCCGGCCCCGCCTACTCCGCCGGTCCGGCCGCCGCCGGATACCCGGCGCAGCCCCCGGTGCCCGCTCCGGCCGCCCCCCCGGGTCCCGTCGGGGCCGTCGGGACCGTCGAGCCGGAGGTCACGTCCGGTGACGCCGGCTCCGCTCCCGCCAAGAAGGGCGGGCGGGCCGCCGGGCTCCTGAAGTCCAGCGCCGTCATGGCGGCGGGCACGATGGTGTCCCGCCTCACCGGTTTCATCCGCTCCGCGCTGATCGCCGCCGCACTGGGCCTCGGCTTCCTCGCCGACTCCTTCCAGGTGGCCTACCAGCTGCCGACGATGATCTACATCCTCACCGTCGGCGGCGGCCTGAACTCCGTGTTCGTGCCGCAGCTGGTGCGCTCCATGAAGGAGGACGAGGACGGCGGCGAGGCCTTCGCCAACCGGCTGCTGACCCTCGTGATGGTGGCGCTGGCCGCGCTCACCGCCCTCGCGATGTTCGCCGCGCCGCTTCTGGTACGGCTGCTGGCCAACCCCGTGGCCAGCAACCCGGCGGCGAACGACGTCGCGGTCACCTTCACCCGCTACTTCCTGCCCTCGATCTTCTTCATGGGCATCCATGTGGTGATGGGTCAGATCCTGAACGCGCGCGGGAAGTTCGGCGCGATGATGTGGACGCCGGTCCTGAACAACATCGTCATCATCGTCTCGCTGGGCGCGTTCATCTGGGTGTACGGCACTGCCGCGAACTCCCACCTCGCCGTCGAGAACATCCCGCCGGAGGGACAGCGCCTGCTCGGTGTCGGCGTGCTGCTCGGCCTGGTCGTCCAGGCGCTGGCGATGATCCCCTACCTGCGCGAGACCGGCTTCCGGATCCGGCTGCGCTTCGACTGGAAGGGCCACGGCCTCGGCAAGGCCGCGATGCTCGCCAAGTGGACGGTCCTGTTCGTCCTCGCCAACCAGGCGGGCGCCATGGTGGTGACCCAGCTGTCGACGGCCGCCGGCAAGGATTCCGGCGTCAAGGGCACCGGCTTCGCCGCCTACGCCAACGCCCAGCTGATCTGGGGCCTGCCGCAGGCCATCATCACCGTGTCCCTGATGGCCGCCCTGCTGCCGCGCATCTCGCGCTCGGCCGCCGAGGGCGACGCGGGCGCCATCCGCGACGACATCTCCCAGGGCCTGCGCACCACCGCGGTGGCCATCGTGCCCATCGCGTTCGGATTCGTCTCGCTCGGCATCCCGATGTGCACGATGATCTTCGGCTCCGCGGGCACCGACGCGGCCACCAACATGGGGTACATGCTGATGGCCTTCGGCCTCGGCCTGATCCCCTACTCCGTGCAGTACGTCGTCCTGCGCGCCTTCTACGCCTACGAGGACACCCGCACCCCCTTCTACAACACGGTCATCGTGGCCGCGGTCAACGCCGGCGCCTCGGCACTGTGCTACTTCCTGCTGCCCGCGCGCTGGGCGGTCGCCGGAATGGCCGCGACCTACGGGCTCGCCTACGCCATCGGTGTGGGCGTCGCCTGGCGCAGGCTGCGCAAGCGGCTGGGCGGGGACCTGGACGGGGCCCGGGTGCTGCGCACGTACGCACGGCTGGGTATCGCCTCCGTACCGGCCGCCCTGCTCAGCGGCGCGGCCTGCTACGGCATCGGGCACAGCCTCGGCCAGGGCGTGATCGGCTCCTTCGCCGCGTTGCTCGTCGGCGGAGCCGTCCTGTTCGGCATCTTCTTCGTCGCCGCCCGCCGGATGCGTATCGAGGAACTCAACTCGCTCGTCGGAATGGTCCGCGGGCGTCTGGGGCGTTGAGGCCGGGGTAGGCGCACAACCATCGGCCGCCGTCGTGTGTCGTGCATAGCGACAGACTGTGGGCACAATTGGTTTCGGCGTCGGACAGCGTGCAACGGATGGGGAGGCAGGGACGACGGTGGCGGAACGGAGTACGGCTGCCGTCGACGTGGCAGACAACAGCGGTGAGCAGCCGCTGACCGCCAAGGCGGACCAGTCCACGTCCGACGGGGCGGCCAAGAACCCGGAGCGGGACACGGACAGCGACAAGGCGCAGGGGAGCAGCGAAGCCGAAGGTCCCGGCCGGAAGGCCTCGCCTCCGGAACTGCACAGCGGTCACAAGCTCGCCAGACGCTACCGGCTGGAGGAGTGCGTCACCCGTCTGGACGGATTCAGCAGTTGGCGTGCGGTCGACGAGAAACTCCGTCGTGCCGTCGGCGTCCATGTGCTGCCCGCGGACCATCCCCGGGCCCGGTCCGTGCTTGCCGCCGCCCGTTCCTCCGCGCTGCTCGGCGATCCGCGCTTCGTCCAGGTCCTGGACGCCGTCGAGGAGAACGACCTCGTCTACGTCGTCCACGAGTGGCTGCCCGATGCCACCGAGCTGTCCACGCTCCTGGCCGGTGGCCCGCTGGAGCCGCACGACGCCTACCAGATGGTCAGTCAGGTCGCCTCGGCCATGGCTGCCGCGCACCGGGAGGGCCTCGCCCATCTGCGGCTGAACCCGAACGCCGTACTGCGCGCCTCCACGGGCCAGTGGCGCATCCGCGGCCTCGCCGTGAACGCGGCGCTGCGGGGCATCAGCTCCGACACCCCGCAGCGCACCGACACCGAGGCGATCGGCGCCCTGCTGTACGCGGCGCTGACCCTGCGCTGGCCGTACGACAACGACGCGTACGGCCTGTCCGGTCTCCCCAAGGACCTCGGCCTCATCCCCCCGGACCAGGTACGGGCCGGTGTGCACCGCGGCCTGTCCGAGCTGGCCATGCGCGCCCTCGCCAACGACGGGGCCACGGCGTCACGGCACGAGACTCCGTGCACCACGCCGGAGGAGCTGGTGAAGGCGATCGGCGAGATGCCGCGCATCCGCCCGCCGGAGCCGGCGTTCACGGCGCCGCCGGAGTACCAGCGCACGACGTACCAGCAGGGCACCTACGGCCGCCAGTCGCCCCGTCCCGGGGCCACGCAGCCGATCGCGCCCCCGCCGCCCCCGCTGCAGAGCCGCACCGGCAAGGCCCTGAAGTGGGCGGTGTCGGCGCTTCTCATCGCGGCCCTCGGTCTGGGCAGCTGGCAGCTGGCTGACGCCCTGATGGACCAGGGCGACAAGTCGGACGACACCCACCAGAGCCAGACGACGGACAACGGCGACAAGAACGCCGCGAAGCCGAAGCCGGTTCCGATAGCGATCCAGGGCAGCCAGGAGTTCGTCGCCCAGTACGGCCCTCAGAACGCCGGTGCCGAATCCAAGACCTACGACGGCGACGCGTCGACGTACTGGAAGACCAAGAGCTTCGACGAGGGCCCGCCGATCGCGCCGTACAAGCCGGGCGTCGGCATCGTGTACGACCTCGGCTCGGCGAAGCAGCTCAGCACCGCCACTCTCGACCTGCGCTACGGCGGTGACCACACGACGGTCGAGCTGTACGCTGCGGACTCGCTGACGCCGGCGTCACTGGACTCGATGACGAAGATCGGCAGCGTCACGACCACGGGCACCACTGCCACGGTGAAGGCCACCAAGTCGGTCAAGTCGCAGTACGTCCTCGTCTGGCTGACGGCCGTGCCGAATTCGGGCTACGACGCCACCTTGTACGCCAGTCCCGGCTACAAGCAGGCCATCGGCGAAGTGAAGTTCACGGGCTGACGTCTCACCCGGACCGGAGGGGCAGATGGCGGAGGGCGCCGGATACGACGGCGTGGGCGACAGGGACCTGCTGGCCCGCCACGTGAAAGGCGACCCCGAGGCCTTCGGCGAGATCGTGCGGCGGCATCGGGACCGGCTCTGGGCGGTCGCCCTGCGAACCCTGGGGGACCGCGAGGAGGCCTCTGACGCGGTCCAGGACGCCCTGGTGTCGGCCTACCGGGCCGCCCACACCTTCCGCGGCCAGTCGGCCGTCACGACCTGGCTGCACCGGATCACGGTGAACGCCTGTCTGGACCGGGTACGCAAGGCGGCCTCACGGAAGACGGCACCGGTCGACGACACCGAGCGGCTGGAGCAGCTGCTGGAGCCGCACGAGTCCGCCTCGGCACCCGCCGAGCGGAAGGACGTGCACCGCCAGCTCCTCGAGGCGCTCGGCACCCTGCCGCCCGAGCAGCGGGCCGCTCTGGTCCTGGTGGACATGCAGGGCTATCCCGTGGCGGAGGCCGCGCGGATCCTGGAGGTGCCGACGGGGACGGTGAAGAGCCGGTGCGCCCGGGGGCGGGCCAGGCTGCTTCCTCTGCTCACGCATCTACGGCCCGAGGGAGCCGGAAGCCCACGATCGGGCAGCGGCGAGCCCGGGAAAGAAAAGGACCCGGAACGGAACCGGGGACAAGGGCCATCCGTCCCACCGGCGACGGGGTCACCGAGCGGACATCCCAGGAGCACGGGACCGAGTGGTTCAGCCGTAGTGAAGGGCGGAGGTGGGCGAGCGTGACTTCCTCGACAGACACGGCCGGGCACCCGGACGTCGCGGAGATCTCCGACCTCACCGAGGGCCTGCTCCCACCTGACCGCAGTACCGATGTGCGGCTCCACCTGGACGCCTGTGAGGCGTGTGCGGACATGTACGCCTCCCTGGAGGAGATCCGGGGGCTGCTGGGGTCCGTACCGGCCCCGGAGCGTATGCCGGACGACGTGACCGCGCGGATCGAGGCAGCCCTTGCCGCCGAGGCGCCACTGGACACCCAAGGCGCAGACACAGCGGGTCATGTTTCACGTGAAACATCGGTCACGGCCGACCGTCCCACCGGGCATGCGCGTGCGGCGACCGGGCCGGGACGCAAGGCACATGAGCGCGGCCGACGCCGCAGCCGGCTCGTCCTGGGCGCTGTTCTCACCGCCGCTGTCCTGGGCGCCGGAACTCTGGTCGTGACCTCGCTCCGCGGCAACACCGACCACACGACGGCACACAGGACGCCGACCGCGTCCGCCGGCACCTTCTCGGGCGACAGCGTGCAGAACCAGGTGCACGGACTCCTCGTCACGAAGAAGGGGCTGCCGCAAAGCAGCGAGAAGCCCCGGCTGGGCACCGAGAGCGAGTCGGGCACACCGCGCTCGACAGAGGGCCCGAACACGTTGATCCAGACCGAGGTCCCCGTTCCCGACTGTGTCCGGCAGGCGCTCGGCCAGAGCCCTGACGTCCTGGGCGCCAAGACGGGCACGTACGGAGGGAAGGCTGCCTACCTCGTCGTCGTGGCCGATTCCCAGGACAGCAAGCGGGTCACGGCCTACGTGGTCGACGCGATCTGCGTCCAGCAGCAACCTGCTTCCGTCGGCAGGGTTCTGCTGAAGCAATCCGTCGCGCGTCACTGAGTCTGCTGGAACACTTCTTCGGTCGTCCCCGGCCACGCGTGTGCCCGGACACACCGGGAATGCGGGCCCCGTAGGATCCGTTGGGTGGGGTGGGAGTCCCGAAAGGGTCTTCCACCGGTCGACTGACGCAGACCAGAGACGAGGAATCAAGCCGTGAGCGACGTCCGTAACGTGATCATCATCGGCTCCGGGCCCGCAGGCTACACGGCGGCGCTCTACACCGCCCGTGCGTCGCTGAAGCCCCTGGTGTTCGAAGGCGCCGTCACCGCGGGTGGCGCCCTGATGAACACCACCGAGGTGGAGAACTTCCCGGGCTTCCGCGACGGCATCATGGGCCCCGACCTCATGGACAACATGCGCGCCCAAGCCGAACGCTTCGGCGCCGAGCTGGTCCCGGACGACATCGTCTCCGTCGATCTGACCGGTGAGATCAAGAAGGTCACCGACACCGCGGGCACGGTCCACGAGGCCAAGGCCGTCATCGTGACCACCGGCTCGCAGCACCGCAAGCTGGGCCTGCCGAACGAGGACGCGCTCTCGGGCCGTGGCGTCTCCTGGTGCGCCACCTGCGACGGGTTCTTCTTCAAGGACCACGACATCGCCGTGATCGGCGGCGGCGACACCG
The DNA here is from genome assembly GCF_014203595.1 of Streptomyces echinatus. Taxonomy (GTDB): domain Bacteria; phylum Actinomycetota; class Actinomycetes; order Streptomycetales; family Streptomycetaceae; genus Streptomyces; species Streptomyces echinatus. Next base: position 365,060 of record NZ_JACHJK010000007.1, on the reverse strand, counting down.
CGATGGAGGAGGCCACCTTCCTGTCGCGCTTCGCCAAGTCGGTGACGATCGTCCACCGGCGGGACACCCTGCGCGCCTCCAAGGCGATGCAGGAGCGCGCCTTCGGCGACCCGAAGATCAAGTTCGTGTGGGACAGCGAGGTCGCCGAGGTCCAGGGCGACCAGAAGCTCTCCGGGCTGAAGCTGCGCAACGTCAAGACCGGCGAGCTGTCCGACCTGCCCGTGACGGGTCTCTTCATCGCGATCGGCCACGACCCGCGCACCGAGCTGTTCAAGGGCCAGCTGGACCTGGACGAGGAGGGCTACCTGAAGGTCGCCGCTCCGTCCACCCGCACCAATGTGACCGGTGTCTTCGCCGCCGGTGACGTGGTCGATCACACCTACCGCCAGGCGATCACCGCAGCGGGTACCGGCTGCTCCGCGGCTCTGGACGCCGAGCGCTTCCTCGCCGCTCTCGCGGACGAGGAGCAGGCGGAGCCCGAGAAGACCGCCGTCTGACCTTCCCCTTCCCCCGCCTCACCGCACGAGCAAGCTAAGGAGCCCACCGTGGCCGGCAACCTGAAGATTGTTACCGACGACTCCTTCGATCAGGAAGTCCTCAAGAACGAGAAGCCCGTTCTGGTGGACTTCTGGGCAGCCTGGTGCGGACCGTGCCGCCAGATCGCGCCGTCCCTGGAGGCGATCGCCGCCGAGTACGGTGACAAGATCGAGATCGTCAAGCTCAACATCGACGAGAACCCCGGCACGGCCGCCAAGTACGGCGTCATGTCCATCCCGACCCTGAACGTCTACCAGGGCGGCGAGGTTGCCAAGACCATCGTCGGCGCCAAGCCCAAGGCCGCGCTCCTCCGCGACCTCGAAGAGTTCATCACCAAGTGACGTTTCACGTGAAACACGAATGGGCCGACCCTCTCGGGTTGGCCCATTCGCCATAGTGGCCTCAGCTACAGCGGCCTCAGCGCCGGCTCCTTCTGGACGGCCCCCAGGAGCCGGTCGAGGGCCAGTTCCACGTCTTCCTTCCAGGAGAGCGTGGACCGCAGCTCCAGCCTCAGCCGGGGGTGCGTGGGATGCTGCCGGACCGTCTTGAACCCCACAGCCAGCAGATGGTCGGCGGGCAGCAGACACGCGGGATGTTCCCAACGGGAGTCACCGAACGCCTCGATCGCCTTGAACCCCCGGCGCAGCAGATCCTTGGCGACCGTCTGCACCAGGACCCGGCCCAGCCCCTGGCCCTGATAGCCGGGCATGACGAACGCCGTCATCAACTGGACGGCGTCCGGTGAGAGGGGACTCGTGGGGAAGGCCGTCGAGCGCGGCACATAAGCCGGCGGGGCATAGAGAACGAAACCCGCCGGGACGTCATCGACGTACACCACCCGGCCGCACGATCCCCAGTCCAGCAGGACGGCGGAGATCCAGGCTTCCTTCTCCATCGCGGCTGTGCCCGCCTTCAGCGCCGCTTCGCCGCTGACGGGATCCAGTTCCCAGAAGACGCAGGAGCGACACCGGTGGGGAAGGTCCTGAAGGTTGTCCAGAGTGAGCGGCACGAGCCGACGCCCCATGAAGGCTGATCCTCGCTTCCTTCGCCCGCCGCATCACGAGCGGCTGCCAGAGAGGTCCGTTCCCTGAGGAGACTGCCGACGAATCCGCCGGCCACTCCGAGGCTCAGGCCCGCGCTCAGCAGTCCGATGCGGCTCATCGATCGCATGGCCCCCGTCTCCCCACTCACAGATGCAGCTGCTGTCCGGTGGTTGTGCCATACCTGATCGCATCGTATCCACGATGGGATTCACTCGATACCGCCTCAAAGCAAAGAGCGGACCGTGTTCCGGTACACACCGGACACGGCCCGCTCCACTGCACCGACGGGCGGTACCGCCCGAGGATCAGTCGTGCAGTTCCTCGTCGTCGCTCTCCTGAAGGCTCTTCTGGAGAGCCAGCTTCTCGCCCGGGGCGAGCGAACTGAGGATCCTCTCAAGATCGTCCGCAGAGGCGAACTCGACGGTGATCTTGCCCTTCTTCTGACCCAGCTCGACCTTCACCCGGGTCTCGAAGCGGTCCGAGAGACGTGTGGCCAGCTCGCTCAGCGCCGGAGAAGGCACGGAACCGGCCCGGGGGCCCCGGGACCGTGATGCCTTCTGAGGGCGCGAGCCCATCAGCGTCACGATCTCTTCCACGGACCGCACCGAAAGTCCTTCGGCCACGATCCGGTGCGCCAGCCGGTCCTGCTCCTCGGAGTCCTCGACGGCCAGCAGAGCCCGCGCGTGGCCGGCCGAGAGCACCCCGGCGGCCACCCGCTTCTGGACGGTCGGGGACAGCTTCAGCAGACGCAGGGTGTTGGAGACCTGCGGGCGGGAGCGCCCGATCCGGTCGGCCAGCTGGTCGTGCGTGCAGTTGAAGTCCTTCAGCAGCTGGTCGTAGGCAGCTGCCTCTTCGATCGGGTTCAGCTGCGCACGGTGCAGGTTCTCCAGCAACGCGTCCAGGAGGAGCTTCTCGTCGTCCGTGGCCCGCACGATGGCCGGGATGGCGTCCAGACCCGCCTCACGGCAGGCGCGCCAACGACGCTCGCCCATGATCAGCTCATAGCGGCCGGTCCCCAGCTGCCGCACCACGACGGGCTGCAGGAGACCGACCTCCTGGATGGAGGTGACCAGTTCCTGGAGTGCGTCCTCGTCGAAGATCTCACGCGGCTGACGCGGGTTGGGCGTGATGGCGTCCAGGGGGATCTCGGCGAAGTGGGCCCCCATGGGAGGCGCGGGCACCTCCGCGGCCGGGCTCGCCGGAGCCATCTCGGTCTCGTGTGCCACGGGCGGCAGCGTGGCCACCTTGGCAGCGGCCACTCCACGGTCGCTCGTCAGCACCGGGACGGCTGCGGGGGAGGCGGACGCTCCACCCCCCAACGCCGCCGGGGTCGGCGTCTTCTCGGTCGGGGCAGCGGGGATCAGTGCGCCGAGACCACGGCCCAGCCCCCTCCGTCGCTCGCTCACTGGATCCCCTCCACCATGTTCGGGTCGTTCTGAGCGCCGATGTGGGCCTGGCTCGCGTCGTAGCTGATGCCGATGCCCTTCAGCGCAATTTCTCGGGCCGCCTCAAGATACGAGAGGGCGCCGCTCGATCCTGGATCGTAAGTCAGCACCGTCTGCCCGTAGCTCGGCGCCTCGGAGATACGGACCGAGCGGGGAATGCTCGTCCGCAGCACCTCGTCGCCGAAATGGGTGCGCACCTCTTCCGCGACCTGGGAGGCGAGACGCGTCCGGCCGTCGTACATGGTGAGCAGGATGGTCGACACATGCAGGGTGGGGTTGAGGTGCCCCCGCACCAGGTCGACGTTGCGAAGCAGCTGCCCCAGTCCCTCCAGCGCGTAGTACTCGCACTGGATCGGGATGAGGACCTCCTGGCCCGCGACGAGCGCATTGACCGTCAGCAGGCCGAGCGAGGGCGGGCAGTCGATGAGGATGTAGTCCAACGGCTGCTCGTAGGCCTGGATGGCCCGCTCCAGGCGGCTCTCCCGGGCCACCAGGGACACCAGCTCGATCTCCGCACCAGCGAGATCGATGGTGGCGGGGGCACAGAAGAGGCCTTCGACATCCGGGACAGGCTGGACGACCTCGGCCAGAGGCTTGCTCTCCACCAACACGTCGTAGATGGACGGCACATCGGCGTGGTGGTCGATCCCGAGAGCCGTGGACGCGTTGCCCTGCGGGTCGAGGTCGATCACCAGGACGCGGCCACCGTGCAGAGCCAGCGAAGCGGCAAGGTTGACGGTCGTCGTCGTCTTGCCCACGCCGCCCTTCTGGTTGGCGACCACGATGACTCGGGTCTGCTCCGGTCGCGGCAGGCCTTCGCCGGCGCGGCCGAGAGCCTCCACCGCCAGTTGGGCCGCACGACCGATGGGAGTGTCGTCCATCGGGGGCGGTGTTTCACGTGAAACATCCGCCCCCATCGACTCGGTACGGGGACCGGGGACCGGATCGGTCATCGGTCCCGCGATGTTGGCGTCGGACCGCAAGGATTCACTCTCCTCGACTTCAGGCTCGCAATGAACAGAGCCTCCCATGCCTTCGGGGTCGTGAACCAGTGAGCCCTGGCGTTCTGTGGAGAAATCCACCTCTGTGGACAACTCCGTGCCCCTGGAGGGGGACGAAGTCTCCGTCGAGACAGGATCCTCCGTGAGTGATCCAAGAGGCTTCCGGTCGCGTGGTTCGGCCGCGGCGCGACCACGACTGATGATGCCGTGCAGCAGAGAGCGACGTTTCACGTGAAACACGATGCACAGCGGCTGCGACCGGACCTTCGCGACACTCCGGCTTGCGTAGGTTTGGAAGCTTGTGTGGAGTACGTCTCGTCGTCAGGACGGATCAGCGACGGCGACGAACGCGACCGGTACGGGCCGCCTTGGCACGCTTCGCGGCGAAGCGCACACCACCCGGGCTCTCCCCGACCTCGACCCGCACCACCGTGGACAGCGGGTCCACCACGCCCTCACCCACATGCACGATGGACGTCTCCACCGCGCCGAGCTTGCTGAGAGCCGTGGCCGCGGCCTTCAGCTCCTCCTCGGCGGTGTCGCCCTTGAGTGCGAGCATCTCGCCGTACGGGCGCAGCAGCGGAATCCCCCAGGTGGCCAGACGGTCCAGCGGCGCAACGGCCCGCGCCGTCACCACGTGCACCGGCGGCAACTTACCGAGGACCTCCTCGGCACGGCCGCGCACCACGGTGACGTGGTCCAGGCCGAGCAGCTCGACGACCTCCGTGAGGAAGTTGGTACGCCTCAGCAAGGGCTCCAGCAGGGTGATGTTCAGGTCGTCGCGGACCAGGGCCAGCGGGATACCCGGCAGCCCGGCGCCGGAGCCGACGTCGCAGACCGTCACCCCTTGCGGCACGGCCTCGGAGAGCACCGCGCAGTTCAGCAGGTGCCGCTCCCACAGGCGGGGCACTTCCCGCGGGCCGATCAGACCGCGCTGCACGCCTGCCTCGGCGAGCAGTTCCGCATAGCGGACCGCATCGGCGAAGCGATCACCAAACACTTCCCGAGCCTGCTCGGGCGCGGGGGGAAGCTCCGCTGCCTCCGTCACGGGGACCGTCCTTCCGTACAGCGCCGGCGCTTCGCGCGTCGGCCACCAGAACTACCAGGCTGACAAAGTTCGGCCCCGCCTGCTCAACAGACGGGGCCGGTGGGATGGGGAGCCGATCAGGCCGGCAGCACGACGACGAAGCGCTGCGGCTCCTCGCCCTCGGACTCGCTGCGCAGCCCGGCGGCCTTGACCGCGTCGTGCACGACCTTGCGCTCGAACGGGGTCATCGGCTGCAGCTTCACGGGCTCACCGGTGTTCTTCGCCTCGGCGGCGGCCTTGGCACCCAGCTCGGACAGCTCGGACCGCTTCTTGGCCCGGTATCCCGCGATGTCCAGCATCAGCCGGCTGCGGTCGCCGGTCTCCCGGTGCACCGCCAGGCGCGTCAGCTCCTGCAGCGCCTCCAGCACCTCGCCGTCCCGGCCGACCAGCTTATGCAAGTCGCGGCCGCCGGTGTCGCTGATGATCGACACGGAGGCGCGGTCGGCCTCGACGTCCATGTCGATGTCGCCGTCGAGGTCGGCGATGTCCAGCAGACCCTCCAGGTAGTCCGCCGCGATCTCACCCTCCTGCTCCAGGCGGGTGAGGGTGTCTGCACCCTCGGCAGCGGCGGAGGTGGTGCCTTCCGTCACGGGCTGGGCTCCTTCTTACTTCTTGGACGGGGACTTGGGCCGCTGCGGGCCACCCTTGCGCTGCCCGGACTGGGCCTTGCTGCGGGTGCCGGAGCCGGGCTTCTGGGACTGCTGGGCAGCCTCGGGCTTGGCGTCCTGCGGCGTGTCGGACTTCTCCAGCGAGGGAGAGTCACCCACCTGCCGGGGGGCGGCGGTCTGACGCTGGGACTTGCTCTGGCGCTTGGGCTGCTGGCGCCGGGGACCGGTGGCCGTGGCCGTGGTGGTGCCGACCTCGGCGCCTTCCTCGGTCTGCGCCGCGGCCTGGGCCGCGCTCTTCGACACGGTGCCGTCGGGCTGGGCGGCGAGGCCGGCCTTGTTCAGCGCGTTGATGAACTTGCGCTCGAACTCGTTGCGGTCGCGGCCCTTGGTGACGATCGCCTTGACGATGGCCTTCTCGCTGCGCCGGCGAACCTTGCCGTGCTGCGTGACGTGCTTGGTCAGGCGCTCCAGGTAGGAGGCCTGGGCCTTGGAACCCGGGGTCGGGTTGTTGTGGATGACGTACATCTGCTGGCCCATGGTCCACACGTTGGTGGTCAGCCAGTAGACGAGGACACCGACCGGGAAGTTCACACCGAAAACGGCGAACATGACCGGGAAGACGTACATCAGCATCTTCTGCTGCTGCATGAACGGCGTCTTCACCGTGGTGTCGACGTTCTTGGTCATCAGCTGGCGCTGCGTGTAGAACTGCGACGCCGACATCAGCACGATCATGATCGCGGTCACGACGCGGACGTCGGTGAGCGAGGCGTGGAGCGCGGTGACCTGCTCCTCGCTGCTGAAGAACTTCGCGGCCAGCGGGGCGCCGAAGATGTGCGCCTTCCGCGCGCTCTCGAGCAGGCCCTCGTCGATGACGCCGATCTGCTTGCCGGACGCGATGCCGTTGAGCACGTGGTACAGGGCGAAGAAGAACGGGGACTGCGCCAGGATGGGAAGGCACGAGGAGAGCGGGTTGGTACCCGACTCCTTGTACAGCTTCATCATCTCTTCGGACTGACGCTGCCGGTCGTTCTTGTAGCGCTCCTGGATCTTCTTCATCTCCGGCTGGAGCGTCTGCATCGCGCGAGTCGCCTTGATCTGCTTCACGAAAAGCGGGACCAGGCAAATGCGGATCAGGATCACCAGAGACACGATGGACAGGCCCCAGGCCCACCCGGTGTCAGGTCCGAAGATCGTCCCGTACACCGTGTGGAACTGGACGATGACCCAGGAGACGGGCCAGGTGATGAAACTGAAGAGGCTGGCAATCGTGTCCACTAATCATGCTCCTTGGGCATGGGACGAGGTCTCTGCGGCCGGGCCCGAAGGAGACTCCCGATGAAGCTTCGCTTCGGTGGCCGGTTCGGCGGCGGAGGGCCCCGCCTTGCGTGCGCGCCAAGCGTTGCGCAGCATTTCGTGCCACCGCGGGCGCTTGCGCGGCGGAACATGGTCCACACCACCCAGCGACCACGGATTGCACCGGAGGATGCGCCAGGCGGTGAGTGCCGTTCCCTTGACCGCACCGTGCCGGTCGATGGCCGTGTAGCCGTAGTGGGAGCACGACGGGTAGTACTTGCACACCGGCCCCAGCAGCGGACTGATCGTCCACTGGTACAGCTTGATCAGAGCCAGCAGCGGGTACTTCATCGCGCGCCCCCTCCCAGCAGCCGCTGAAGGGCGGCGTCCAGGTCTCGGGCCAGCTGTGCGTGGTCTGCGTCACCCGCTCCGGGCAGCGCTCGTACGACTACCAGGCTACCGGGGGGAAACAGGGCGACTCGGTCACGCATCAGATGGCGCAGTCTGCGCTTCACTGTGTTGCGCACGACCGCGCCACCCACGGCCTTGCTCACGACGAAACCCGCACGCGTCGAGGGAGCGCTCTCCCCAGGCGCGTGCGGGTCCGTGGCACCGCTACGAAGGTGGACGACGAGGGTCGGGCGGCCTGCCCGGCGGCCTCGTCGAACCGCGGTCGCGAAGTCCTCGCGCCGCCTCAGCCGGTTCTCGGTGGGCAGCACGATGTCATGACCTGATCGGGATCAGGCGGACAGGCTCGCGCGACCCTTGGCACGACGGTTCGCGAGAATCGCGCGGCCGGCGCGGGTGCGCATCCGCAGGCGGAAGCCGTGGGTCTTCGCGCGACGACGGTTGTTCGGCTGGAAGGTGCGCTTGCTCACTCGGGGGCTCCAGAAAGATTCGGTAGTGGCGGGGTGCCGTCCTGGCTGTCACCGTGCGCCCACGAGTAGCTCGCGTCACGCCCGATTGCACCGCTTCCCGATCACCTGACGCGATCTGTGCCCATCGGAGGCAGGCGGCAGCAGCCATCGACAACTCGACCTGGTTACGGTACGCGGGGCTACGCCATCCGGTCAAACCGGGGGTCACCGAGAGACACTATCCACAGGCTGGGGACAACAACTTGAACCGTACCGGCCGCGCTGACTACCGTGGCTGGACTCCGATTCGTTCCCTTATCCCCGCCCGACCTGATTTTCATCCCGACCCGTCCCTGAACCACACGTTCGTGGGACCCGTGAGAGAGCGTGCCCTGTGGCTGACGTACCTGCCGATCTTGCCGCAGTGTGGCCACGAGTACTGGAGCAGCTACTCGGGGAGGGCCGTGGTCAGGGTGTGGAGACCAAGGACGAGCACTGGATCCGGCGCTGCCAGCCGCTCGCGCTGGTCGCGGACACCGCTCTCCTCGCCGTGCCGAACGAATTCGCGAAGAACGTACTGGAGGGCCGTCTCGCTCCGATCGTCAGCGAGACCCTGAGCCGTGAGTGCGGCCGGCCCATCCGGATCGCGATCACCGTGGACGACTCGGCGGGCGAACCGCCGGCGCCCGCGGCGCCCCCCGCGCAGCAGTCGCCGAAGCCGCGCTACGAGGAGCCGGAGCTGCCCTCCGGCCCGTACGAGGGCTACGGCCGTCACCGCGGTGCCGACCAGCGTCCGGGTGCCGAGCCGCGCTCCGAGCAGCCTCCGTCCTCCCGGTCGGACCAGCTCCCCACGGCCCGCCCCGCCTACCCGTCCGAGTACCAGCGCCCCGAGCCCGGCGCCTGGCCGCGCCCCGGGCAGGACGAGTACAGCTGGCAGCAGCCCCGGCTCGGCTTCCCGGAGCGGGACCCGTACGCCTCCCCGTCGTCCCAGGACGCCTACGGTTCCGGGGCGGACGCCTACGGCACACCGCCCCAGGACTACCGCCCGCAGGCCATGGAGCGGCCGCCGTACGAGCAGCAGCGCGGCGAGTACGAGTCGCCGCGCGCGGACTACGAGCCGTCCCGCCCGGACTACGACGCCGCGCGTTCCGAGTACGACCGTTCCCGGACCGACTACGACCGCTCCCGTACCGAGTACGACCAGCGCGACCCGGTGCGCCGCGAGCTGCCCGAACCCCCGGCGCACCGCGGAGGCCCCGGCCGGCCGGACGCGTCCTCGACGGGTGCCCCCGCTCCGTCGGCCGCGCAGCCGGCCCCGGCGAGCGGCCCGGGCGAACCGACGGCACGGCTGAACCCCAAGTACCTGTTCGACACGTTCGTCATCGGCGCGTCCAACCGGTTCGCGCACGCGGCCGCGGTCGCGGTCGCCGAAGCGCCGGCGAAGGCGTACAACCCGCTGTTCATCTACGGGGAGTCGGGGCTCGGCAAGACGCATCTGCTCCACGCGATCGGGCACTACGCGCGCAGCCTCTACCCGGGCACCCGCGTGCGGTACGTCAGCTCGGAGGAGTTCACCAACGAGTTCATCAACTCCATCCGCGACGGCAAGGGCGACAGCTTCCGCAAGCGCTACCGCGAGATGGACATCCTGCTCGTCGACGACATCCAGTTCCTCGCGGACAAGGAGTCGACGCAGGAGGAGTTCTTCCACACCTTCAACACGCTCCACAACGCCAACAAGCAGATCGTGCTCTCCAGCGACCGGCCGCCCAAGCAGCTGGTCACGCTGGAGGACCGGCTGCGGAACCGTTTCGAGTGGGGCCTGATCACCGACGTCCAGCCGCCCGAGCTGGAGACGCGCATCGCGATCCTGCGCAAGAAGGCGGTGCAGGAGCAGCTCAACGCCCCGCCGGAGGTGCTGGAGTTCATCGCCTCCCGGATCTCGCGGAACATCCGGGAGCTGGAGGGCGCGCTGATCCGGGTGACGGCCTTCGCCTCGCTCAACCGGCAGCCGGTGGACCTGGGCCTGACGGAGATCGTCCTGAAGGACCTGATCCCCGGCGGCGAGGACAGCGCGCCGGAGATCACGGCCACGGCGATCATGGGGGCCACAGCGGACTACTTCGGGCTGACCGTGGAGGACCTGTGCGGCACCTCCCGTGGCCGCGCGCTGGTCACGGCCCGGCAGATCGCGATGTACCTGTGCCGTGAGCTGACGGATCTGTCGCTGCCGAAGATCGGTGCGCAGTTCGGCGGCCGCGACCACACGACCGTCATGCACGCCGACCGCAAGATCCGCGCGCTCATGGCGGAGCGGCGCTCGATCTACAACCAGGTCACCGAGCTGACCAACCGCATCAAGAACGGCTGAGCGCGCCGTACGCCGGCGCACGGGGCGCCTCGGGGAACGCATCCCCGGGGCGCCCTCCGGCGTTCCGGGGCCGATCCGCGGGACCGTCCGGGGTCCGCCTCCCGCCCTGCCGGAACGCCGTCCACACCGCCGCCGGCCGGCCCACCGGCACCACGCCCCCACCGGCACCGCGCCCCCGTCGCCGCCCGCCGATGCTCAAGAGGGCGCCCGGACACCTGCCCGACGCCCGCCGGACGGGCTGCCCGAGGACCACGAGCCGGGCTCTGTCCGAGGACCACGAGCCGGGCTGTCCGAGCGCCGCCCGACGCCCGCCCGACGCCCGTCCGACCCCTGCGACGACCCTCCGGCGCGCCCCTCGGAGGCCCCCAAAGGCCCCTCCGAAGCCCCTTCGGCGCTCCTCGCGCCCGTCCCCGGTGCCGCGCTCAGCCCTGTGCGCCGTTCCTCCCCGGCCATCCGGTGTTCGATTACTTGCCTGGTTACGGCCACTCTCCACAGATTCGGTGACTTTCTTCCGTCCACATCCTGGGGACTGTGGAGTTGTCCCGAACTGCGTCCACAGGGAAGCTGGTTCCAGCCCGACGGCCCAGCTCAGGGGGCTGTGGAATCGTGGACGAACGATCTCCACAGGTTGTGGAAAACGCGAGGTTCCACAACCTGTGCACGAAGTTGTCCACCGGCCGCCCACAGGCTGGGGGCGGTTGTCCCCAGCGATCCCCGGCTTCTCCACATGGCTGTCCACTGTTCGGCAACCCGACGCACCCGCTCACCGCGTCGAGTGAAAGGCGTCACAGGAAGCTGCCGGGTTGGGGTGTGGGAAACCTGGGTATTCCTGGGGACACAGCTGGGGAGAACTGCCCTCAGGCTGTGGGCGATGTGTGCAGAACTTTCTGTTCTCCACAGACGGGCCCGGTTTTCCACTGCCTCCACCCACAGGCCCAGTGGATAAAAAACCCGCGCTGAGCTGGGCAAACGTGGTTATCCACGGTATCCACAGGCCCTACTACTACTCCCAACTAGAGAGAGTTCGGCAATCGCTTTGAAGCGGGGCCTGTGCACAACTCGCCGTCTCGCGTCCGGCTGCCGCCCGGACCGACTTGACCCCGACGGGCACCTACTGTCAGTGCGGTGCGTCAGACTGGTCCCCGGTGTCCTTCCCGTCGCAGTGGGCGGTGACACCGAGTCGGAGGACTCAGTAGCAACAGCAGGAGGCGGCTTACGGTGAAGATCCGGGTGGAACGCGACGTACTCGCGGAGGCAGTGGCGTGGGCTGCACGCAGCCTCCCGGCCCGTCCGCCGGCGCCTGTCCTCGCCGGCCTGCTGCTGAAGGCCGAGGACGGCCAGCTGAGCCTGTCGAGCTTCGACTACGAGGTCTCCGCCAAGGTGAGCGTCGAGGCCGAGGTCGAGGAGGACGGCACGGTCCTGGTCTCCGGCCGCCTGCTCGCCGACATCTCCCGCGCCCTCCCCAACCGGCCGGTGGAGATTTCCACAGACGGTGTACGGGCGACGGTGGTCTGTGGCTCCTCGCGGTTCACACTCCACACCCTGCCTGTGGAGGAGTACCCGGCGCTGCCGCAGATGCCGACCGCGACCGGCACCGTCCCCGGCGAGGTCTTCGCCGCGGCCGTCTCCCAGGTCGCCATCGCCGCCGGCCGTGACGACACCCTCCCGGTGCTCACCGGTGTGCGCATCGAGATCGAGGGCGACACGGTCACCCTGGCCTCCACCGACCGCTACCGCTTCGCGGTCCGCGAGTTCCTGTGGAAGCCGGAGAACCCGGACGCCTCCGCCGTCGCCCTGGTCCCCGCCAAGACGCTGCTGGACACCGCGAAGTCGCTGGGTGCCGGGGACAGCGTCACGCTGGCGCTGGCCGGTGCCGGTGCCGGTGAGGGCCTGATCGGCTTCGAGGGGGCCGGTCGGCGCACGACCACCCGCCTGCTCGAGGGCGACCTGCCGAAGTACCGGACGCTGTTCCCGACCGAGTTCAACTCCGTCGCCGTGATCGAGACCGCGCCGTTCGTGGAGGCGGTCAAGCGTGTGGCCCTGGTCGCCGAGCGCAACACCCCGGTGCGGCTGAGCTTCGAGCAGGGTGTGCTGATCCTGGAGGCCGGTTCCAGCGACGACGCACAGGCTGTGGAAAGGGTCGACGCCCAGCTGGAGGGCGACGACATCTCGATCGCCTTCAACCCGACGTTCCTGCTGGACGGTCTGAGCGCGATCGACTCGCCGGTGGCGCAGCTGTCGTTCACCACGTCCACGAAGCCGGCGCTGCTCAGCGGCAAGCCGGCGCTGGACGCCGAGGCCGACGACGCCTACAAGTACCTGATCATGCCGGTGCGTCTCAGCGGCTGACGTTTTCCACAAGTGTGCACGGTTCCGGGTGCCCCTTGTGGGTGCCCGGGGCTGTGGCCGGCGGGGCGGGCCGCCTGCCGGCGCCGGCCGGTTGTCTCCCCGAGGGGTGCGTTCGGCGCCCACTCGTGCCGCCGTTCGCCCGTGCCGGCCCGGCGGCACGACCGCTCGTCGGCCAGGTGGGGAAAGCCGCAGGTCGCAGGGGCTACGCATGAGCGCGTATGCCCACAACTGTGCGTGATGAGACGGGTTTAGGCTCGGTCCGGCATCTCGTGCCTCACACGCCACACAGCGACCTTAAGGAACACAACTGATGGAGCTCGGTCTCGTCGGCCTCGGCAAGATGGGCGGCAACATGCGCGAGCGGATCCGCCGCGCGGGCCACACCGTCATCGGATACGACCGCAACGCGGACGTCGCGGACGTCCACAGCCTGGAAGAGCTTGTGGGCAAGCTCAGCGGCCCGCGTGTGGTCTGGGTGATGGTCCCGGCCGGCGAGCCCACGCAGTCGACCATCGACCGGCTCGCCGAGCTGCTGGAGCCCGGTGACGTGGTCGTGGACGGCGGCAACTCCCGCTGGACGGACGACGAGAGGCACGCCGAGGAGCTGGCCGCCAAGGGCATAGGCTTCGTCGACTGCGGCGTCTCCGGTGGCGTCTGGGGCCTGGAGAACGGGTACGCGCTGATGTACGGCGGCGACGCCGAGAACGTCGCCAAGGTGCAGCCGGTCTTCGACGCGCTGAAGCCGGAGGGTGACTTCGGCTCGGTGCACGCCGGCAAGGTCGGCGCGGGCCACTTCGCGAAGATGGTCCACAACGGCATCGAGTACGCGATGATGCAGGCGTACGCCGAGGGCTGGGAGCTGCTGGAGAAGGTCGACTCCGTGGAGAACGTCCGCGAGGTCTTCCGCTCCTGGCAGGAGGGCACGGTCATCCGGTCCTGGCTGCTGGACCTCACGGTCAACGCCCTCGACGAGGACGAGCACCTGGACGGCCTGCGCGGTTACGCACAGGACTCCGGTGAGGGACGCTGGACGGTGGAGGCCGCGATCGACAACGCGGTGCCGCTGCCGGCGATCACCGCGTCGCTGTTCGCGCGGTTCGCCTCCCGGCAGGAGGACTCGCCGCAGATGAAGATGATCGCCGCGCTGCGCAACCAGTTCGGCGGCCACGCCGTAGAGAAGAAGTAGGCCTTTCGACGGGCCGGAGAGAAGCAGGGAGGTCGGCGGGACGACCATGCACGTCACGCATCTTTCGCTGGCCGACTTCCGCTCGTACGCCCGGGCCGAGGTTCCGCTCGACCCGGGCGTCACCGCCTTCGTCGGCCCCAACGGGCAGGGCAAGACCAATCTCGTGGAGGCGGTCGGGTACCTGGCGACGCTCGGCAGCCACCGGGTCGCCTCCGACGCCCCCCTGGTCCGCATGGGCGCCGAGCGCGCCGTCGTCCGGGCGCAGGTCCGGCAGGGCGAGCGGCAGCAGCTGATCGAGCTGGAGCTGAACCCGGGCAGGGCCAACCGTGCCCGCATCAACCGGTCCTCGCAGGTCAGACCGCGCGATGTGCTGGGCATCGTACGGACCGTGCTGTTCGCGCCCGAGGACCTCGCGCTGGTGAAGGGGGACCCCGGCGAGCGGCGGCGGTTCCTGGACGAGCTGATCACCGCGCGCTCCCCGCGGATGGCGGGCGTGCGCTCCGACTACGAGCGGGTGCTCAAGCAGCGCAACACCCTGCTGAAGTCGGCCGCGCTCGCGCGCCGGCACGGCGGCCGGAGGGGGGCACCTCCCGGGCGGGCGGATTCGAGCCCGGGGGCGGACCTGTCCACCCTCGACGTGTGGGACCAGCACCTCGCGCGCGCGGGCGCGGAGCTGCTCGCCCAGCGGCTGGATCTCATCGCCGCGCTGCAGCCGCTGGCCGACAAGGCGTACGAGCAGCTGGCTCCCGGCGGCGGCCCGGTCGTGCTGGAGTACAAGCCGTCCGCGCCCGGTGAGGCCCACACGCGCGAGGGCCTCTACGCCCAGCTCATGGCGGCCCTGACGGAGGCGCGCAAGCAGGAGATCGAGCGGGGCGTCACCCTCGTCGGCCCCCACCGGGACGACCTGGGGCTCCGCCTCGGCCAGCTGCCCGCCAAGGGATACGCCTCGCACGGCGAGTCCTGGTCCTACGCCCTCGCCCTGCGGCTGGCCTCCTACGACCTGCTGCGGGCCGAGGGCAACGAGCCGGTGCTGATCCTGGACGACGTCTTCGCCGAGCTGGACGCCCGCCGCCGGGAACGGCTCGCGGAGCTGGTCGCGCCCGGCGAGCAGGTGCTGGTCACCGCCGCCGTGGACGACGACGTACCGCATGTGCTGGCCGGCGCGCGGTACGCGGTGGCCGGCGGGACGGTGGAGCGCGTATGAGCACCGACGACCCCGCACCGAACGCCCGGAAGAACGCCTCGGGCCGCGCCCGGAGCGAGCAGGAGCCCTCCGGTGTCGACCTCGCGCGCGTGGCGTTGCGCGCGGCGAAGGAACAGGCACGCGCGCGTGGGGACGCGGCACGGCAGAAGAAGCAGGCGCGGCGGGGCGGCGGCCTGCGCTCCGGCGCGCGCGCCGACGGACGCGATCCGTTGGCGCTGGGCGCGGCGATCAACCGGCTGATCAACGAGCGCGGATGGGAGACCCCGGCCGCGGTGGGCGGGGTGATGGGCCGCTGGCCGGAGATCGTCGGCGAGGACCTGGCCAAGCACTGCGTGCCGCAGCGGTACGACGAGGACGAGCGGGTGCTGACCGTCCAGTGCGACTCGACGGCCTGGGCGACGCAGCTGCGCGTGCTCGCCCCCGCGCTGGTGGCCCGGCTCAACGAGGATCTCGGGCACGGCAGCGTACGGATGATCAAGGTGCTCAACCCCGGCGGCCCGGCCCGCCGCTACGGCCCCCTGCGGGCTCCGGGGAGCACCGGGCCCGGCGATACGTACGGGTGACGTACCTCACGTCTCGGGGTTGCCGTGACGTGCCGTCATGCCTGCGTGCACGGCTGTGGATCACCGCCGGAGCGGGCCTGGACGGCCTTCTGACCCCCGAGTAGCCAAGGGTTGACGACTCGAAGCGCTGAGTGCCGCTGTGAGCCCCTTGGAGCCCCCATCCGTATATCGGGACCCGGCCGAGACCGGTTGAGGGCGGCACATGGGGGCTCAGGTGCCCGCAAACCCCCATCGATGTCAGTGCTACCGGTAGACTGGAAGACAATCCCGCCCCAACGTGGGGACCGCCCGGGAAAAGCTGAGCAACGCTGATCAAGGCTTACCAACGCAACATGCCGCAGCCGCTCCGGCAACCTGCCGACGAGCCCGGCTCGTGCTGTGCCAGAAAGGGCGCTTCGTGGCCGATTCCGGCAACCCCAACGAGAACATCCCGTCCACCGACGCCGGCGTGAACGCCGAGGCCACCGCCTCCGCGTCCTACGACGCCAGCGCCATCACCGTGCTCGAAGGTCTGGACGCGGTCCGCAAGCGGCCCGGCATGTACATCGGCTCCACGGGCGAGCGAGGCCTGCACCACCTGGTGTACGAGGTCGTCGACAACTCGGTCGACGAGGCGCTGGCGGGCTACGCGGACACCATCGACGTGACGATCCTCGCCGACGGCGGGGTGCGCGTGGTCGACAACGGCCGTGGCATCCCGGTGGGCATCGTGCCCTCCGAGGGCAAGCCGGCCCTCGAGGTCGTGCTCACCGTGCTGCACGCGGGCGGCAAGTTCGGCGGCGGCGGGTACGCCGTCTCCGGCGGTCTGCACGGTGTCGGCGTGTCCGTCGTGAACGCCCTGTCGTCCAAGGTCTCCGTCGAGGTCAGGACCGACGGGCACCGCTGGACGCAGGACTACAAGATGGGCGTCCCGACGGCCCCGCTGGCCAAGCACGAGGCGATCGAGCAGACCGGCACGTCGGTCACCTTCTGGGCCGACCCGGAGATCTTCGAGACCACCGAGTACTCCTTCGAGACGCTGTCCCGGCGCTTCCAGGAGATGGCGTTCCTCAACAAGGGCCTGACGATCCGGCTCACCGACGAGCGTGAGTCGGCGAAGGCGGTCGCCGGTGCGGACGAGGCGGGTGCCGACGAGAAGGCCGAGGTCAAGACCGTCACGTACCACTACGAGGGCGGCATCGTCGACTTCGTGAAGTACCTCAACTCCCGCAAGGGAGAGGCGGTCCACCCCACGATCATCGACCTCGAGGCCGAGGACAGGGACAAGAGCCTGTCCCTCGAGGTCGCCATGCAGTGGAACAGCGGCTACAGCGAGGGTGTGTACTCCTTCGCGAACATCATCCACACGCACGAGGGCGGTACGCACGAGGAGGGCTTCCGCGCGGCCCTGACCTCCCTCATCAACAAGTACGCGCGCGACAAGAAGCTGCTGCGCGAGAAGGACGACAACCTCACCGGTGACGACATCCGTGAGGGTCTGACCGCGATCATCTCGGTCAAGCTGAGCGAGCCGCAGTTCGAGGGCCAGACGAAGACCAAGCTGGGCAACACGGAGGCCAAGACCTTCGTGCAGAAGGCGGTCTACGAACACCTCAACGACTGGCTGGACCGCAACCCGGTCGAGGCCGCGGACATCGTCCGCAAGGGCATCCAGGCGGCCACCGCGCGCGTGGCGGCCCGCAAGGCGCGCGACCTGACGCGCCGCAAGGGCCTGCTGGAGTCGGCGTCCCTGCCGGGCAAGCTCTCCGACTGCCAGTCGAACGACCCCACCAAGTGCGAGATCTTCATCGTCGAGGGTGACTCCGCCGGCGGCTCGGCCAAGTCCGGCCGCAACCCGCAGTACCAGGCGATCCTCCCGATCCGCGGCAAGATCCTGAACGTGGAGAAGGCGCGGATCGACAAGATCCTGCAGAACCAGGAGATCCAGGCGCTGATCTCGGCCTTCGGCACGGGTGTGCACGAGGACTTCGACATCGAGAAGCTCCGCTACCACAAGATCATCCTGATGGCGGACGCCGATGTCGACGGCCAGCACATCAGCACCCTGCTGCTGACCTTCCTGTTCCGCTTCATGCGGCCGCTGGTCGAGGCCGGGCACGTGTACCTGTCCCGTCCCCCGCTGTACAAGCTCAAGTGGGGCCGGGACGACATCGAGTACGCGTACTCGGACCGTGAGCGCGACGCGCTGATCGAGATGGGCCGGCAGCGCGGCAAGCGCGTCCGCGAGGACTCGATCCAGCGCTTCAAGGGCCTCGGCGAGATGAACGCCGAGGAGCTGCGCGTGACCACGATGGACCAGGAGCACCGGGTCCTCGGCCAGGTCACGCTCGACGACGCCGCCCAGGCCGACGACCTGTTCTCGGTCCTCATGGGCGAGGACGTCGAAGCCCGCCGCGCGTTCATCCAGCGCAACGCCAAGGACGTCCGCTTCCTCGACATCTGAGTCGGTCTCAGCTGACCGCACCAGGAAGGATCTTCACCAGCAATGGCCGACGAGAACACTCCCGTCACCCCTGAAGAGGGCGGCGAACTCGTGATGCGTGTCGAGCCCGTCGGGCTCGAGACGGAGATGCAGCGCTCGTACCTCGACTACGCGATGTCCGTCATCGTGTCCCGTGCGCTGCCCGACGTCCGGGACGGTCTCAAGCCCGTCCACCGCCGTGTGCTGTACGCGATGTACGACGGCGGCTACCGCCCCGAGCGCGGCTTCTACAAGTGCGCCCGCGTCGTCGGCGACGTCATGGGCAACTACCACCCGCACGGCGACTCCTCGATCTACGACGCCCTGGTCCGCCTCGCCCAGCCGTGGTCGATGCGGATGCCGCTGGTGGACTCCAACGGCAACTTCGGCTCCCCGGGCAACGACCCGGCGGCGGCGATGCGCTACACCGAGTGCAAGATGGCGCCGCTGTCGATGGAGATGGTCCGCGACATCGACGAGGAGACCGTCGACTTCACGGACAACTACGACGGCCGCTCCCAGGAGCCGACCGTCCTGCCGGCCCGCTTCCCGAACCTGCTGATCAACGGCTCGGCCGGTATCGCGGTCGGCATGGCCACCAACATCCCGCCGCACAACCTGCGCGAGGTCGCGGCCGGCGCCCAGTGGTACCTGGAGAACCCCGAGGTCTCGCACGAGGAACTGCTGGACGCGCTCATGGAGCGCATCAAGGGCCCCGACTTCCCGACCGGCGCGCTCGTCGTCGGCCGCAAGGGCATCGAGGAGGCTTACCGCACCGGCCGCGGCTCCATCACGATGCGCGCGGTGGTCGAGGTCGAGGAGATCCAGGGCCGCCAGTGCCTGGTGGTCACCGAGCTGCCGTACCAGGTGAACCCCGACAACCTGGCGCAGAAGATCGCCGACCTGGTGAAGGACGGCAAGATCGGCGGCATCGCGGACGTCCGCGACGAGACGTCGTCCCGCACCGGCCAGCGCCTGGTGATCGTCCTCAAGCGGGACGCGGTCGCCAAGGTCGTGCTGAACAACCTGTACAAGCACACCGACCTGCAGACGAACTTCGGCGCCAACATGCTGGCGCTGGTCGACGGCGTGCCGCGCACGCTGTCCCTGGACGCGTTCATCCGGCACTGGGTGACGCACCAGATCGAGGTCATCGTCCGCCGGACCCGGTTCCGGCTGCGCAAGGCCGAGGAGCGCGCCCACATCCTGCGCGGTCTGCTGAAGGCCCTGGACGCGATCGACGAGGTCATCGCGCTGATCCGGCGCAGCGAGACCGTCGAGGTCGCGCGCACCGGCCTGATGGGGCTCCTGGAGATCGACGAGATCCAGGCCAACGCGATCCTCGAGATGCAGCTGCGGCGCCTGGCGGCCCTGGAGCGGCAGAAGATCGTCCAGGAGCACGACGAGCTCCAGGCGAAGATCAGCGAGTACAACGAGATCCTCGCCTCGCCGGTCCGCCAGCGCGGGATCGTCAGCGAGGAGCTGGCCGCGATCGTCGAGAAGTACGGCGACGACCGCAAGACCAAGCTGATCCCGTACGAGGGCGACATGTCCATCGAGGACCTGATCGCCGAGGAGGACATCGTCGTCACCGTCTCGCGCGGCGGCTACGTCAAGCGGACGAAGACGGACGACTACCGGGCGCAGAAGCGCGGCGGCAAGGGCGTGCGCGGCACGAAGCTGAAGGAAGACGACATCGTCGACCACTTCTTCGTCTCCACCACGCACCACTGGCTGCTGTTCTTCACGAACAAGGGCCGGGTGTACCGGGCGAAGGCGTACGAGCTGCCCGAGGCCGGCCGGGACGCCCGCGGCCAGCACGTGGCGAACCTGCTGGCCTTCCAGCCGGACGAGGCGATTGCCGAGATCCTCGCGATCCGCGACTACGAGGCGGCGCCCTACCTGGTCCTGGCCACGAAGTCCGGTCTGGTCAAGAAGACGCCTCTGAAGGATTACGATTCGCCCCGCTCCGGCGGTGTCATCGCGATCAACCTGCGCGAGCGCGAGGACGGTACGGACGACGAGCTGATCGGTGCCGAGCTGGTCTCGTCCGACGACGATCTCCTTCTGATCAGCAGGAAGGCGCAGTCGATCAGGTTCACCGCCTCGGACGACACGCTCCGCCCGATGGGCCGTGCCACCTCCGGTGTCAAGGGGATGAGTTTCCGGGAGAGCGACGAGCTTCTCTCGATGAATGTTGTTCGACCCGGTACGTTCGTGTTCACTGCCACCGACGGCGGGTACGCGAAGCGGACCGCTGTCGACGAGTACCGCGTCCAGGGTCGCGGTGGCCTCGGTATCAAGGCCGCCAAGATCGTGGAGGACCGCGGTTCGCTCGTCGGCGCGCTGATTGTCGAGGAGAGCGACGAGATCCTCGCGATCACCCTCTCCGGCGGTGTGATTCGTACGCGAGTCAGCGAGGTCAGGGAGACGGGCCGTGACACCATGGGCGTCCAACTGATCAACCTGGGCAAGCGCGATGCCGTGGTCGGTATCGCACGTAACGCCGAGGCCGGGCGCGAGGCGGAGGAAGTCGACGGCGACGTGGCCGTGGACGAGACCGCCGAGGGTGCCGCGACCGCCGGCACGGACGAGGGTGAGGCGCCCTCGGCCGAGTAGCACGAGGAGTGAGTCATCGTGAGCGGAGCCACGGGCGCCGGATCGGCCGGTACCTCCACGGGTACGGAAGCGGGCGGCGGCGGCCGTGGCTCCGCCGCGCGTGCGGCGAGTGCGAACGACCCGCACACGACCAACCTGAGGCCGGTGAAGGCTTCCGTGGCGGACGCTTCAGGCACGCAGGAATCCCAGCAGGCATCCCAGGGGGTAACCGTGACGGACACCCGAGGACCGGCTCCGGCCGGTGACGCACGGCCGGCGTCGCCGCTCCCCGGCGAGCGGCGCCCCGAGCAGCCCGACGGGCCGTACCACCCGCCGCAGGCCTACCCGGCGCAGGCTCCCACCGGGGCGGTCCGCAAGCCCCGGACCGGGGTGCGGACGGCGCCGCGGACCCGCAAGGCACGGCTGCGGGTGGCCAAGGCCGACCCGTGGTCGGTGATGAAGGTCAGCTTCCTGCTCTCCATCGCGCTCGGCATCTGCACGGTCGTCGCCGCGGCGGTGCTGTGGATGGTCATGGACGCGATGGGCGTGTTCTCGACGGTCGGCGGCACGATCTCGGAGGCGACCGGCTCGAACGAGGCGAACGGCTTCGACCTCCAGGCGTTCCTGTCCCTCCCCCACGTCCTGATGTTCGCGACGATCATCGCGGTCATCGACGTGGTGCTGGCCACGGCGCTCGCGACGCTCGGCGCGTTCATCTACAACCTGTCCGCGGGTTTCGTGGGCGGCATCGAACTGACCCTGGCCGAGGACGAGTGACGGCGCCCGTGACCGGCCGCGCCTCCCTGACGGACGGTTGCCCGACAACCGATTTTGGGACTGGCGTGGTCGTGCGCTAATCTTCAGGAGTCAGCGCGCGGGACATACACCGCAGAGCGCGGCGGGGCTATAGCTCAGTTGGTTAGAGCGCATCCCTGATAAGGATGAGGCCACAGGTTCAAATCCTGTTAGCCCCACAGACAGAAGACCCCCAGCCGGTATCGGCTGGGGGTCTTTGTCTGTTCCGCGCAAAGGCACTGGTTCTCGAAGCCCCGGTGGTCCTAGGCTCGGCGAATGACCTTGGAATGGGAACAGGTAATCGTTCACTCGGCGGATCCTGCGGCCCTGGGGCAGTGGTGGGCCGAGGCTCTCGGCTGGGTCGTGGTCTATTCCTCCGACGACGAGTTCGAGATCCGCCCGGCGCCGGACCGCCTGCCGGGGCTGGACTTCGTCCGGCTCGACGAGCCCAGGAAGGCCAAGAGCCGGCTGCACCTCGACTTCAGGCCCGATGACCAGGCCGCCGAGGTGGCACGCCTGGAGGCCCATGGCGCGAAGCGCGTCGACATCGGCCAGGGCGACCAGTCGTGGGTGGTCATGTCCGACCCCGAGGGCAACGAATTCTGTGTCCTCGGCCGACGGAGTCAGTGAGCGTCCCCGGGAGCGGTCTGTCGGTCCGCCCGGCGGAAGACCCCCGGCCCGGTGGGGCAGGGGGTCTTTTCGTTGTCCGGCCGACGGCGGAAGCAGCCTGTCAGTGCTTGAAGGAGTCCTTGGTCCGTTCTTTCGCGGCCCGCATCCGGCCCCGTGTCTCCAGCGCGGCGCCTTTCGCCGCCAGGGTCTCCTTGTGCACCGCGTGGGCCGCCTTCCGCACGGTCTTCCCGAGGACCTGTTCGGCCTTGGCCTTGGCCCGTTCTCCGGAACTCATCTCGTACCTCCCCGGAGTCTCACCGGTGATGTGCCCTTGATGTGCCCGTGAGGCAGGAGGCAAAAACCACCCCGTGGGACGCACCGGAAACAGGCGGCCGGGGCCCGCTGGGGCCGGGGCCCCGCTGCTCCGGACGGCCGGTCATGTTGCTTTTCCGCAACGAAAACGCCCGACCGCTGGCGACGGGGGATGCACCAGCGATCGGGCTATGGCCAAGGGTAACAAGGTTGCCGGTTCCGTGGGGGCAAGTCGGTGAGGATTCGGGCACGTTGGCTGATCATCGACCGCACGGGGGGTCGTAGGACAGACGGGGCAGGTACTCGTGCCACCGCTGCGGGGTCAGCACGCCCCGGGTGACCGAGCAGATGTGCCGGATGGCCGTGTCGGCGTCCAGGCTCCACAGGCGCACGGTGTCGGCACCGCTGGAGACGCCGAGGACACGGCTGTTGGGGCTGAAGGAGAGGAAGTTGCCCGTCTTGGCGTTGGGGCTCATCGACTGGCCGATCGCGCTCGCCCCGGCCGGTTCGGTGACGTTCCACAGCCGGACCGTGTTGTCGTTGCCGCCGCTGGCCAGGGTGTGGCCGTCGGCGCTGAAGGTCAGCGACGTCACCGCCTCGGTGTGCCCGGTGAGCGGGTCGCCCAGGGCGCTCGCCGTGGCCGGTTCGGTGACGTTCCACAGCCGGACCGTGTCGTCGTCGCTGCCGCTGGCCAGGGTGTGGCCGTCCGGGCTGAACGCGAGGGCGTTGACCGGTCCGGCGTGCTCGGTGAGGGGCCCCCGCAGCGGTACGGCCTGCGCGGGATCGGTGACGTTCCACAGCCGGATCGTGCTGTCCGCGCTGCCGCCGGCCAGGGTGCGGCCGTCCGGGCTGAACGCGAGGGCGTTGATGTAGCCGCGGTGGCCGGTGACCGGCCTGCCGACCGGGACGGCGTGCCGGGGGTCACCGACGTTCCACAGTTGGATGGTGCGGTCGTCGTAGGCGGTGGCCAGGGTGTGCCCGTCCGGGCTGAACGCCAGCGCGTTCGGTCCCATGAAGCGGGTCCGCAGCGACAGCGGAGGGCCGGCGGTGACGGGGTGGGCGGGGTCGGTGACGTCCCACAGGTAGACCGACCGGACGCCGGTGAGGACGGCGAGTGTGCGGCCGTCGGGGGAGAACACCAGGGAGCGCTGGTCGCCGTCGGCGTGCATGAACGACTTGCCGAGCGGGACGGGCCGGCCGGGCCGCGTCACGTTCCACAGCCGCAGCCTGCCGTCCCGGGCAGCGGTGGCCAGGACCTTGCCGTCCGGGCGGAACGCTCCACTCCGGCCGACCATGTCCGAGGTGGGGACCGACCACAGCCGCACCTTGCCGTCCCCGCTGCCGGTGGCGAGGGTACGGCCGTCCGGGCTGAACCCCAGGGCGTACATCTCGCCGCTGCTGCCCGCGAGCGGCTCGCCGACCTGGGACGGGGACGCGGGGTCGGTGACGTTCCACAGGCTCGCCGTGCTGTCCGCGCTCGCGGCGGCCAGCCGGCCGCCGTCGGGGCTGAAGGCCACCGACCAGATGGGTCCGGTGTGCCCGGTCAGCGGGGAGCCGACCGGTGCCGCGCGGCCGGGGTCGGTCACGTCCCACAGCCGGACGGTGTCGTCCGCGCTGCCGCTGGCCAGCGTGTTCCCGTCGGGGCTGAAGGCCACCGAGTGCACCAGCTCCGTGTGTCCGCGCAGCGTCCCGACCGGCTCGGGCCGGCGTGCGGCGGTCACGTCCCACAGCCGGACGGTGTCGTCGTCGCCGCCGGTCGCGAGCGTGTGCCCGTCCGGGCTGAACGCCACGGAGCGCACGGCGGCGGTGTGGCCGCGCAGCGTGGCCGTCGGGGTGGGCCGGTGCGGGTCGGCCACGTTCCACAGCCGCACGGTGCGGTCCTCGCCGGCCGTGGCCAGCGTGCGCCCGTCCGGGCTGAAGGCGACCAGGTAGATGGTGCCCCGGTGGCCGGTGAGCGGTGCGCCGAGCGGTACGGCGTGCGCGGGGTCGGTGACGTCCCACAGCCGGACCGTGCCGTCGTCGCCGGCGCTGGCCAGGGTGCGGCCGTCCGGGCTGAAGACGGCGCTGCTCACCCAGCTGGTGTGGCCGGTGAGGGGTTTGCCGAGCGGGGCCGGGCGGTTCGGGTCCCGTACGTCCCACAGCCGGACCGTGCGGTCGTAGGCGGCCGTGGCCAGCGTCCTGCCGTCCGGGCTGAACGACGTGAGGTAGACGGCGCCCCGGTGCCCGGACAGCGGGGTGGCCAGGGGAGCGTTGACGATCGAGAGCAGGCGGCTGTACGTGCCCTCGTCGCCGGGGCGCAGCTGGTGGGCGACCAGGTCGAGCTGGGCGGCGAGGGAGGGGTCGGTGTGCTGGACCCGGTCGGCCTCGGCGAGCACCTGTTCGAAGACGGCGTCGTCGCGCTGCTTCCAGGCGATCACCGCGGTACCGGCGGCGAGGACGGCCAGCGCGACCAGCGCCGCCACCGCGGCCCGGCTCAGCCACACGGAGCGCTTGCGCAGCCGTACCGAGGCGGCCAGGAACTCCACCGCGCTGCGGGTCAGATAGGTGTCGCCGGCCGACCGGGCCCAGCTGCGGGCCTGCTCCAGCCGGGACCCCCGGTACAGCAGCGAGCTGTCCCGGCCCGAGTCCTCCCAGGACCGGCCGTCCTCCTCCAGCCGCTGGCGCAGCAGATGGTCGCCCCGGCCCTCGTCGATCCAGTGCCGCAGCCGGGGCCAGGCGTGCAGCAGTGCCTCGTGGGTGATCTCCACCGTGTCGGCGTCCAGCGTCACCAGCCGGGCCCGCACCAGGGCCTCCAGCGACTCCTCCGTCTTGCCGGGGTCCGCGGACTCCTCCGCCAGCTGCCGCCGGGTGCCGCGCCGGCGCGTGGCCTGGGTGTCCTCGCCGAGCCGGACCAGTCGCAGCAGCAGCAGCCGGGCGGCGGTACGGGCCGCGGGGTCCAGGCCGGACCAGGCGCGCTCGGCGGTCGCCGCCACCGCGCCCTGGATGCCGCCCGACGCGCGGTAGCCGGCCAGGGTGAGCTTTCCGGCCTTCCGGCGCTGCCAGGTGGCGAGCAGGGCGTGCGACAGCAGGGGGAGCACGCCCGCGTCGTGCGCGCCGCGCGGGCCGTCGGCGCTCACCTCGCGCACGATCAGCTCGGCGAGCCCCGACTCCAGTTCGAGACCGACCGCCTTGGCCGGGCCGGTCACCGCCTCGCGCAGTTCGGTGCTGGTCAGCGGCCCGAGCACCATGTGGCGGTGCTGGAGCGCGTCGGCCAGTTCCGGGTAGCCGAGGCACTGCTCGTAGAAGTCGGCGCGGATACCGAGGACGACCCGGACGGGCGCGGGTTCGCCGGAGCCGGCGGGCGGGGTGCAGGCGGCGTGCAGGAACTGGATGAAGGTGCGGCGGTCCACCTCGTCGGAGCAGAGGGTGAACGCCTCCTCGAACTGGTCCACGATGACGACCGGCCGGTCGGCGGGGGAGTTCGCGTGGCTCGCCCAGGCCGCGAACGCCTTGCGCACGCCCCGGGCGACGTGCGGGGCGTCGCCCCCGGGCAGCGCCGGGTTCCGGGACGCCTGCCGCTCGGCCTCGCGCGCCTCGGCGGCGACGTCGGCGAGTCCGGGGACGCGGCGGACCAGCTCGCCCAGCGGATCGGCACCCGGGACGAGCTGGAGGACGGGGCCGGGGGGACCGGCGGCGGGATCGGCGACAGGGCCGGCGGGGGAACCAGCGGCGGGCGGGGGCGCCGGCTGTGAGGTGGCGGAGGGGGTGGGGGGTCCGGAGAGCGCGGACGGACCCGATGAGGCGGAGGAGCCGGAAGGGGCGGTGGGGCCTGAGGAGGCAGAGGGGCCTGAGGAGGCGGAGGGGGCGGAGGGGAGTTTCTGGGACTGCTGGGCCTGGGCCGCCCCGTCGGCCTGCGGGCCGTTCCGTCCGGCGCCGGCGCCGGTGTTCAGGGCGCCGCCCCGGATCGCGGGGACGAGACCGGCGTTCAGCAGGGACGACTTCCCGGCTCCGGAGGCGCCGACCAGCATGATCAGTCCACCCGACCGCTCGGCCGCGTGGAGCTGCGCGACGAGGGTGTTCGTGCTGCGCTCCCGGCCGAAGAACCACCGGGCGTCCTCCCGCCGGTACGGGGCCAGCCCCCGGTACGGGCACACACCACCGGCGACGGCTGGTGGTGCCTGGGCCGGTGGCCGCCGGTTCTCCTCCGCGGGCGGCGCGGCGCGGTCGCCGGCCGGACCGGCCAGGGCCAGCTCCCACAGCCGCTGCCAGTGGGTGATGTCGTACAGCCCGGCGGAGACCGGAGCGGGACTCAGGCGCCGGGCCTCCGGGATCAGGATCTGCAGGACCGCCGCGAGGGCGGCGAACTGGGCGGGTACGTTCCTGGCCCGGCGCCAGTCGCTGATCCGCTGCGCGGACACCCGTACGGGCCGGCCGCGCTCGTCGACCCGTTGCAGCCGTACGACCGCCTCGGCGACGCTCTTCAGGGGAGGATTTCCGGCCTCCTTGTACAGCAGCGCGAGCCGCTCGGCGAAGGCTGTGCGTGCCCCTGAGTCGAAACTCAAGGTTCCACCCCTTACTCTCCCCCGCGTGCGGACGTCCGGACCGGAAAACTCACCCTATACGGCTGACCTGCGGAGAAGGGGTGGGCCGGAGACCGGAACCTCCTCGTCGGCGGCCACAGGTGGCAGGATCCCATCCCGGTAGCGGAACGGTCACATACCGTCCGGACTGGCCACCGGCTCGCCGCTCGGAGAGACGGCCCGAGGCGCCGAATGTTCTCGGCCAGATTCGGTCGACCCGTGCCGCGCCCGGCGAATGAGCCCGCGCGCCCCGGAAACCGACCCCGTTCTTCGACCCGCACCGCAGCGCCGACACGGTACGGGTCGACGGCCTCGCACCGTTCGGCACCGGTCCCCACGAGGGGAGGGACCGGTGCCGGGCGGTCGGGAAGCAGAATCCGTCAGCCGAGCCAACCCGCGTCGCGGGCCGTGGTGACGGCTTGCCGCTCGGTTTCCTCGGCGTCGTCGTTCAGCGCCGCGTCCCGCCCCTGTGCGGTGCCGCCGGCGGCCGCCGCCGCGGCCCGGGAGGCCGCGAGTGCCGCGCGCAGTGCCGTCGCACCGGCCGGCCCGCCGTCCCGGGCCGCGGCCAGCTGCGTGGCCAGAGCGGCGGTGGCGGCCGCGTTGCGGGCGCAGCGGGCGTCCGCCGCCGGGTCGGGAACGCTCGCGGCCAGGGCGTCGAGTGACTGTGCCGACAGCCGTAGCGCGTTGGCGGCCCGGCCCACGGCGTCCTTCGGCACGATCTCGGCGGCGTCCCGGCCGACACCGGCGTGCCGGCACGCGGCGACCGCGCGGTCGTAGGCGCTGTGGGCGCGGGCGCCGTGGGCCCGGCGCAGTTCCTGTGCGCGTGTGTCCGCCGCGGCCGCCGCCGCTTCCCGTCCGCTCACGCTCATCCTCCGGCCTCCTCTCCCGGGACGGCTCCCGGGACGACACCGTCCGCTCCGTCACCGCGCGGGGCGGGCGCGGGCAGGGTGCCACGCCGGACGCGAGGAGACCACACAAGCGCGAGGGTTTCTGCGGGGTGCCGGGGTGCCGGGGTGCCGGGGTGCGGGGTGCCGGGTGTCGGCTCTTGGCTGGGGGCGCGGGGTGCGGGCTGTGGGCTGCCAGGCCTGAGGGCGCGGACGGAGGCGGCGGGCGGCTGTCGGGTGTTGAGGGCGCGGACCCTGGGGTGGCGGGCGGCTGTCGGCCGCCGCGTGCCTGGAAATCTGATGGTGTGTCAGCTACGGTCGCCTCGCCGGCCGTTCCCGAAGGGATGAGTGCCATGGAGAAGCAGCGTTCCCGGTGCCCGCGACCGCCCGGCGAGCCTCGCTGGGTCGCGATGTTCCACGAGTCCGCCCGGGGCACCTGGACGGTGGGCGCGGAGTCCCCGTACCGGGGCCCGGTGCTGTACGCCGTCGGCGACATGACCCGGACCGTACGGGCGCGGGGAGACGAGGTGGCGGTCGCGCTCTGGGGGCCCGAGGACGGTGCCTGGCGCCTCTTCGGCACCCCGTCCGCCCCGGCACCCGCACCCGCGCCGGAGCGGCCCGCGCAAGGCTCACCGGAACCGGCCCGGCTCACCGAGCGCATGACGGACCGCCGTCACCAGGTGCTCATGGCCGGGCTCGGCAAGGCGGGCCTGTACGACCTGAGCCCCGAGGACGGCGAGACGGTACGGATCCTGGCCGACCGGCTCGACGAGCCCACCGTCCGCCGGGTGGCCCAGTGGCTGTCCATGGCGGGCGGCCGGGGTTAAGGGCCTGGCGTTCGGATCAGAGAGACCCCAGGGCCTTCCGTTCGTGTCGGGTCGGCCCGGTCCGGCCGGAAGGCGCCGGGCCCGCGCGCCGGTTCGGTGGGTGGTTCGCCGGGCAGTGACGTCCTGGAGGTCACCGCTGACGGCTGGAGGACGCATGAAGGTCTCCGTCGACCGCTCCCTGTGCTACGGCTCGGCCGAGTGCGCGCACCGGGCGCCCGCCGTGTTCGCGTTCGAGGACGGATACGGCGTCGTACGCCCCGGCGCCGCTCAGGCCGCCGATGACCCGCGGACGCGGGAGGCGGTCCGGGAGGCGGCCGAGAAGTGCCCCTCGCAGGCCATCGCCGTCACGGAGCGGGAGGGGTAGCGGGGGCGGCGGACGCGGGGGCGGCCGGGGCCGGGGGATAGCCCCAGCCGAAGTCGGCCAGCGCGCGGGCCCGGCCCTCGGCGACCGACGTCCGGGCCGCGAGCTCGGCGGGGTCGACATGGGCGGCCTGGCCCGTGACCTGCCCTTCCCACTTGCGGTACAGCAGACCCGCCTCCGCCGAGAACCAGCCCCGGCTCACCGCGTCCAGTGCCAGCAGCAGGCCGGTGTCCTCGGAGGCCGGCAGTGCCATCCAGCCGCCCAGGGCGACCAGCAGCTCGCGCCGTACGCACAGGCTCGCCGGATGGACCGGCGCGCGAAAGCCGTTGCGCTTCCAGTGGTCGAGGACGGCACCGCGTTCGAGCGGACCGTCGCCGGGGTCGCCGGGGAAGGCGACCGTGGAGCCGTCGGGCAACAGGTCCAGGACGCGGCACGTCGTCCACCCGACGGTGGAGTCGGCCTCCAGCACGGCCAGGTCCCGGGCGAGCGCGCCGGGCATGAGCTGGTCGTCCGCGTCCAGCACCTTGACGTACGCGCCCTCGGCGCGAGCCAGCGCGATCGTCCGGGCCACACCGGGACCGCCCGGACGGCCCTGGCGGAAGCTCACGCGCCCGTCGTCCGGGAGGTACGGGCGGACGTCGTCCGTCGTGCCGTCCTGCTGGACGACCCAGTCCCACTCCCAGCCGGCGGGCAGCCGCTGCGCGCGCAGGGAGGCGTAGGCGTCCGGCAGGAACCGGGCGGACGGGCCGTGGACAGCGGTGACTACGGTGACGCGCCGGCTCACGGGGGCGCTCACCACCTTTCCGTGGGCGGGGCGGGTTTCTCGCTCTTGTCGCTGCCAGCATGGCGCACGGCGGAGCCCTGAACAGCGCGAGACCCCCGGCCGATCCCGGCCGGGGGTCTTTCCGTTTCGACTGGTGCGTACGCAAGTCGCCTTGTGTCGAGACGTTGCGGTACTGCGTCAGGGGCGCAGGCTCAGCAGTCGAGCTCCGGCGAGGTGGCGTCGGGGGCCTGGGGCTCCGCCTGTGTCTCCGTCAGGGCGCGGTGCCGGCAGCCGGGGGTCTTTCCGTGGGCCTCGGCCCGGATCCGCTGCTTCATCGTGGGGGGCAGGGCCCTGCCATGGGACCAGGCCCAGGGGGCCGGGATCGTCGGGATCGTGCGGTGCGCGGTGCCGGTGAGGGGCGTCTCGGCCCGGGGTCCGGCCGCGGCGGCGGTGGCGGTTCCGGCGGAGACGAGTCCGAGCGCCGTGAACAGCGCGAGGAAGGCGGTGACGATGGTGGTCCACAGCTTCATGACCTTGTTCTGGGTCATGGCCCCTCACTTTCAGGTTGGGCGATTTGCGTACTTTGTTCATGATGTGTATGAGCGTCGCGAAGTGGTGGACCTATGGCCGTGGCGCGTCGATGTTCCGATGAACACCACTCGTATGGACGCAAGAGCCCTGAAAGCTCACAAATCACGCTGAGCGCGAGCGAAGGGGGAGCAAAGTAACCGTCCGTGCGGGCACGGTCACCCTCCGGCCCGAATGGCGTCCGACCTGGCCTATTGCGCTGTCGGGGGCGGGAGTTGGGCCCCGACGCAGGTCACCGATCGATATCGGTCGGTGTGTATAGTCGGGCGCCAGAGGTCCCCTACGTCAAGGAAAGACGAGGTCGCGCGGTGAAGAAGCTGCTCCTGGTCGCACTGGCCGCCATCGGCGGGCTCCTCGTGTACCGCCAGATCCAGGCGGATCGCGCCGAGCAGGACCTGTGGACGGAGGCGACTGACTCCGTGCCCACGGGTTCGTGAGTCCCGATACCGAATCTGACACCGAATCTGAACAGACCCCGGCCGCCCGAGCGGTCGGGGTTTTGTGTTGTCCGGGGCCCGGGGCGGGGCCCGTGGTCCGTGGTCCGGGGAGCCCCTACGGTGCCTCGTGTTGCGGGGGCCCGGCGGGTGCGGTAAGCGGGACGGTGAGCGGTGCCGGCCGGTGCCGGATGTTGCCGGGCGATTCGGACGGGCGTACGCGTTGCCCGGATGGCGCAGGGGCGGTCAGGGCAGGATGGGGCCTGCGGTCCGGCAGGGCCTTGCGACGACCTGGGGGTGGTGGCGCGTGCGGGGGCGAGGGCGTACGGCGTGGGCGCGGTGGCGGGCCGTCACCGCCCGGTCCGCCGTGATCCTGCTGCTGGGACTCTGCGCCACCGTCGTCCTGCCGGCCAGTGCCGGTGCCGGTGCCGGTGCCGCGGCCGCCGCCGACGCGGGCGCGCGGCCCGGTCCGTACTCCTTCACGCCCGGCGCCCGGAACGTCGAGGGCGCGGAGGCCACCGCGGACGCCGTCCCGCTGGACGCCCGCCACACCTACCGCAGCTCCCTGCCGCGCGGCGGCAGGCTCTACTACGGCCTCCGGCTCACCGCCCAGGACACGGCGTACGTCGCGGTCACCGCCGTACCGCCGGCGGACACCACCGTCTCCGCCACCGACGGCATCCGTGTCTCGCTCCGGGACCCGAACGGCACCTCCTGCTTCTACTCCTCCGCCCGCTTCGGCGCCGGGCTCAGCCCGCGCCCGGTCACGGCGCTGGCGCAGCGCGAGACGGGCAAGGCGCTGTGCCAGGGCGGGGGGACGTACCACCTGCTCGTGGAACGTCTGGACGCCGAGGGTTCCGGCGCGGCGGCCTCGGCCGAGCCGTGGGGCCTGGAGATCGCGCCCGCCACGGAACCGGGCCTGAAGCGGGCCGGCCCCACCGATCCGCCGCGGACCTGGAACTCCGCCACCCCGGCACCCCTCACCGGCCGGCCCCGCGACCGCACCGGCGGTACCGGGTTCGCCGGGGCGCGCCCGCTGGGCCAGGGGGTCTGGCGGACCGCGCTCGCGCCCGGTGAGACCCGCTTCTACAAGGTGCCGCTGGACTGGGGCCGGCAGCTGCACGCCTCCGCCGAGCTGGGCGGCGCCTCCGGCCACGGCTACGTCGGGGGCGCCCTGAACCTCTCCCTCTACAACCCCGTCCGCGGCTACGTCGACGACGCCGCCGTCGGCTACACCGGCGTCGCCAAGCCCGCCGCCCTCGCGCCGCTGCCGCCGGTGGAGTACGCCAACCGGTACGCCGTCCAGGCGGGCGTGACCTCTGTCCGCTTCGCCGGCGAGTACTACCTCGTCCTGCACCTCAGC
The DNA here is from genome assembly GCF_014203595.1 of Streptomyces echinatus. Classification (GTDB taxonomy): domain Bacteria; phylum Actinomycetota; class Actinomycetes; order Streptomycetales; family Streptomycetaceae; genus Streptomyces; species Streptomyces echinatus. Next base: position 332,959 of record NZ_JACHJK010000007.1, on the reverse strand, counting down.
ACGCGGCTGGCCGACACGTTCGGCCAGGGGCCGTTCGAGGTGACCCTGCGGGTCCGGGTGGACGGACAGGCGCATGGGGGGCCCGCGTACGCGGGCAGTCCCGCGCCGAAGGACGTCTTCACGGTCACCGAGCAGGAGCGGCTGGCCACGCTGACCGGGGACACCGGGGGCGGCGACGACGACCGCGTGATGCGGCTGATCGCCGTCGGGGGCATCGGCACGGGAACCGCGCTGCTGTTCGTCCTCGCCGTCTGGACCCTGACGTCCCGCCGGTCCCACGCGCGGGCTCGGTGAGGTGTTCGGTTGGGGTTGGGGTTATGGGCTCGGGGGCGTGTTCAGAGACGGGTCAGTGCCCAGAACCCCACCGCGTAGCAGGCCAGCGCCAGCAGCAGGAGGGGGATGGCGGCCTTGGCCGGGGGGCCGGGCCTGCGGCGCGCCCGGCGACCCCGTGCGCGGGGTGCGGGTGATGTGGGTGGGGTGAGCGCTTCCGGCAGAGGCGGAGTGTGGGGCGCCGCCTGGGCATCGCGGGTGGTGTACGCGGCGGTGGTGGTGTCGACGGGGGTGCCCGGCAGCGGGGTCGGCAGGGGAGGCGGCGCCTGTGGCGGAGAGGCGGGCTGGTACGGCATCGGGTCCGGTGCCTGGACGGGGAACGGGAGCGGGGTCGGATCGGGCGCCGGGCCGTGGTGGGGCGGCGGCAGCCGGAAGCTTCCGGTGTCCGACATCGAGCCGGTGTGGGTGGACGCGCCGGGATCCGCACCCGCGCCACGCCCGTTGTCCGCACCAGGTCCTGTGCCCGCACCAAGTCCCGGACCTGCACCGAACCCTGTGCCCGCACCAAGCCCTGTGCCCGCACCTGGTTCCAGGCCCGCGCCCGCGCTCAAGCCCGCCCCCGGACTCGCACCCGCACCCGCACCCGCGTCAGGGCCCGTACCGCCCGTACCCGTGGTCGTGCCCCCGCCCGCACTCGGACCGGCGGACGCAGCCGCGCTCGCCTGCGCACCGGGGCCCGCGCTCCCGCCCGGGGCTGCCTCCGCCTCCGGATCCGTCGGCCGTTCCGGTGCTTTGCGCAGGGTCGTTGCCGTGGTCGTGCCCGAGATCAGTTCCAACACCACGCCGGAGGCCTGCTGGAGGGGGCCGTCGTGGGCGAACCCCGGCGGCAGCGGGCCCAGTTGGTCGAAGATCTCGATGAGCTCGTCGTCCGGCCCCGGCTCCGGCAGGAGTTCCGCGGCGGTGGCGAGCGCCTTGCGCGCCCCCGTGGCGGTGCGGAAACGGTCCGCGGGATCGGGCTGGAGCAGTGAGGCGACGACCTGCCAGAGCGGTTCCGGGATGCTCTTGGGCGGACCGGGCGTCCCGTGCTCCAGGAAGTGCTGCACCAGCGCCTTGGCGTCGGGCTTGGCCCCCTCCAGGAGGTACAGGGCGACGAGACCGACGGCGAACAGGTCGGCCGTGAAGTCGGGTTCGGCGCCCAGCATCTGCTCGGGGGCGAGATAGCCGGGCGTGCCCACCACGAGGTTGGTCTCGGTCAGCCGGGGCTCACCGAGCCGCATGGCGATGCCGAAGTCGGACAGCCGCAGCCGCGGCCGGCCCGTACCGGTGGCTTCGAGGAGCACGTTGGCCGGCTTGACGTCCCGGTGCACGACGCCTTCCGCATGCACCGCGGCGAGCCCCGACAGCAACTGGTCGAGCAGGGTGGCCACGAAGGCCGGCGGGAGGGGGCCGTAGTCGCCGACCAGGTGGACCAGGGAGCCGCCGGCGACCAGGTCCATGGTGAACAGCACCTTGTCGTCGTCGGCGGCCCAGCTGGCCGGGGCGAGGACGTGCGGGTGGTCGATGCGCAGTCCCTGCTCCCGGACGAAGCGGAGCAGCGAGTGGGCATCGCGCTGCTGAAGGACCTTGGCGGCCACGTAGCGCCGTCGGCGGTGGTCCCAGGCGCGCCACACGGCACCCACGCCACCGCGTCCGATCGGGTCGGCCAGCTCGTACCGGCCGGCGAAGACCTCACCCATGCAGCCGCCGCTCCTCCCCACTGGCTCTGTGAACCCACTGGTTCTGCGAAACCAGAGGCTCTACGCCCCCACAGGCCCGGCGAACCCGGAGGCTCTGCGACCCCCCAGGTCCGGTGACACCACCGCGCCCTCGAACCCACCGGCCCCACGAAGCCCCCCGACCTCTTCTCCCCCGTGGATTCCCTCGCTCCCCTCCCTACCCAAGAGACGAGCGTTCCGACCCGGCCGGCCCGGCTACCCTCCGGTCCGCCGGCCCATGGATCAGTTCTGGTGGGACTGGTAGTGCGCGACGGCGTCGGAGGTGCGGCCGGCGCCGTAGACCCGGAGGAACTCCGCGAGTTCGGGATGGCTCGGCGCGAGGGTGTCCGCGGCGTCGATGATGTCACCCGCGGCGGCCACCGACCGAAGCAGCGACTGGATCTCGCGCACCACTCGCTTGACCGTGGGAGCACCCGAACTGCTCGTGGTCTGCGTGGTGTTGCTGAGCACGGAGCCCCCCTGCGACTTCTTGATCTCGTCCATCCGCTCCGTGGCCTCGGCGGCGCTGACGCTGCCGTCCGCGACCTGGGACGCCAGGTCCTGCAGCAGCTGCACCCGCTGGACGACCGCCGGATTGCCGATCTTCGCGCGCTGGCCGCTCATCAGCTGCGAGAGCATCGGAGCGGACAGGCCCAGGACCGCCGCGAGCCGTGCCTGGTTCAGCCCGAGATCGTCGATGAGCTTACGGAAGAGCGCCCCCAACGGCTCCCCGTACCAGTTCCGCTGCAGCTCCCGCGCTCTGGCGGTGGCTTCCTGCTGTGCGGCGTCCATTGCGTCTCCCCATCGCTTCCCCTGAAAAACCGCGGTTCGCTGTAGCGAACCACGACGAGCATCTTACGGAGAGTGGTCATCCGCGGGGACCCCCAATCTTTTTGCGGGATACGGGGGGTGACCCGGTACTCTGGTCTGCGGCACCCGCCGGAATCCACACCCTCCGGCCGGGAGCTGCTTCCCGGGGCCTTAGCTCAGTTGGTAGAGCGCCGTCTTTGCATGGCGGATGTCAGGGGTTCGACTCCCCTAGGCTCCACCCCGGTAGACCCCTCTGACCTGCGGAAACGTGGTCCGAGGGGTCTTTTGTCGTCGATGGTCGCCCTGGCCGGGGCGTGATCGGTGCCGCCTTCCCGCCGTGGCCGGGCCAACGCCTGTGCCGGTTCGCCGTGTTGTCCCGTGCCGCCGGAGCCGACGCCGGAAGAGACGCCCGGGCGCGGGCCGGAAGACGGTCGCGCTCCTCCCGACGGCAGCCGACGGCCCGCCGTGGCCCGCCACGACCCTGGTGCCGGCCGCCGACACGCCCGCCCGCCTCACCGTGAGCCGCCCGACCCAGCGCGAGCCGGGCACCCCGAAGATCCCCGTGGCCACCGAGCAGGGCACGCCCAGGTGGCCGCCCGGGCGCCCGCACCGCCGCCGCCCGGCGCAGGCTCTTCGCATCCGCAGGGCTTCACTCCCGGTCCACAGCCCGGAACACCGCCGACGGCATTGCTGCCGTGAACAAACACTCGACGGGCCCTCGGCGACCGGTAAACGCCCGACGGGCCCTCGCCGACCGGTAAACGGTCGGCGAGGGCCCGTCGAGGACAACCGGAGGGACGGGATCAGGCCTGATCGTCGGGGTCCGCCGCGTCCTCCTCCGCCTGCTTCGCCTGTACCTCGGGGTCCAGGCCCGAGGTGCCGGTGCCGTCCACGGAGGTGAGGTGGGGCGAGTCGGGGACCTCCGTCGGCGCGGGCGGTTCGACCAGCCAGTCGGGGTTGGCCTGCTTGTCCCACCACTTCCAGGCCGCGAAGGCGCCACCCGCCAGGGCGGCCAGCAGCGCGGTGTACTTCAGGGCACGGCCGGCCCGGCACCGCCGCTGGTTCCGCCGGGCAAGCTTCTGGATGTCCCGAGCCGAGACCTGACCGCGCAGCGCGGCCAGCGCGGCGGCGCCGCGCGCGGCGGCCTCGTCGCGCACCGGGGCCGTCGCGGCCACCGCGTGCTCGATCCTGGGACGTGAGTAGTCGGCGGCCTGCCGGGCCGCCTTTCGGGTACGGACGGCGGCCTCGTGCGCGGCCAGGTCCACCTTCGGCGGCACATGCGCGAGAGCCTGCTCCAGACGCGGGGCGAGCCGGGCGTCGTACTGCTCGCGGGCCTGCTCAGCGGCCTGCGACACCACGGGCGCCAGCCGTACGCGTGCCTCTTGCGCGTAGTACGCGGCACGCTCCTTGGCCGTGTCGGCGTAGGGCGCCACCACTTCCGCGGCGTGCAGCACGCTGTCCTTCGCCGAGCCGGTCGCGGCGCGCACGCTGTCGATGCGGGTCACGGGTTTCCTCCTCCTCGGTGGCGTACGGTATTTCGACTTTCCACCCTTTTACGGATCATGCCTGCCCGGGGCCGGTGCGGCATGCGCGGACGGGCATATGGGTGCCGATCGCTTCCTTCCGCGTGCTTCCGGGCAACAAGGGCCCGTCGTCGACACTGCCACGAATCGCCGGGACGCGCCGCCCGCCCGGCGGAAGTCATGGCCGCCTGGCGACGCGCGGCCGGGGGCGTGGAAGGATCGAGGTGCGACGGACGACAACGGAAGGCGGACCGTGGCCGAGCAGCTGTACGCGACCCTGAAGACCTCCCTCGGCGACATCGAGGTCCGGCTCTTCCCGCTGCGCGCTCCCGTCACGGTCAGGAACTTCGTCGAGCTGGCCCGCGGCGAACGCGAGTGGACGCATCCCGGCACCGGCGTGAAGAGCAGAGACCGGCTGTACGACGGCACGGTCTTCCACTCCGTCATCGGCGGCTTCATGATCCAGGGCGGCGATCCCCTGGGCAACGGCCTCGGCGGCCCCGGCTACGGGTTCGAGGACGAGTGCCGTCCGGACCTGGCCTTCGACACCCCGTATCTGATGGCGATGGCCAACGCGGGCCCGGGGACCAACGGCTCGCAGTTCTTCATCACGGTCACCCCGAGCACCTGGCTGAACGGCAAGCGCACCATCTTCGGCGAAGTCACCGGCCCGGCCGGCCGGAAGGTCGTCGACGCCATCGCGAGCGTGCCGACCGGACGCAACGACCGGCCCCTGACCGACGTCGTCATCGAGACGGTGGTCATCGAGACGCGCGCGGACTGAGCCCCTCCGCCACACCGCTCACCGGAGATTCCCGAGGGGAACCAAACGTCCCGCTCGACCGTAAGGATGAGCGGGGCAGGATAGTGGCGTCAGCAGGGACACGAAAAGCAAGGGGATCTGATGGAGCAGGCCGCAGGGAGCACGCAGGACGCCCACAGCGTGCCCGTGTGCTACCGGCACCCGGACCGCGAGACCGGCGTGCGCTGCACCCGCTGTGAACGGCCCATCTGCCCGGAGTGCATGGTCAGCGCCTCGGTCGGCTTCCAGTGCCCGGAGTGCGTCCGCGGCGGTTCCGGCACGGGGCACGCACCGGGCGCCTCCCGCCCGCGAACGGTCGCCGGCGGCACGGTCACGGCGGACCCCCGGCTGCTGACCAAGATCCTGATCGGGATCAACCTCGCGGTCTTCCTGGTCCAGCTGTCCGTCGGTGACCGCTTCACCAACCGGTTCGAACTCATCGGCCAGGCCTACGCCCCCTTCCTCGACGGGGTGCAGGGAGTCGCCGAGGGGCAGTACTACCGGCTGCTGACGTCGATGTTCCTGCACGGTGGCTATGCGCACATCGTGTTCAACATGCTCGGACTGTGGTGGGTCGGCGGACCCCTGGAAGCCGCCCTCGGCCGCGCCCGCTATCTGGCCCTCTACTTCGTCTCGGGCCTGGCCGGCAGCGCGCTCACCTATCTGATCGCCGCACCGAACCAACCCTCGCTCGGCGCCTCGGGCGCGATCTTCGGGCTCTTCGGCGCCACCGCCGTACTGATGCGCCGGCTGAACTACGACATGCGGCCGGTCCTCGCGCTGCTGGTGATCAACCTGATCTTCACCTTCAACTCGTCCCTGAACATCTCCTGGGAGGCGCACATCGGCGGGCTCGTCGCCGGTGTCGTCACCGGCTACGCGATGGTCCACGCGCCGCGCGAGCGGAGGTCGCTGGTGCAGTACGGCACCTGTGCCGTCGTTCTGGCACTGGCCCTGGCCCTTGTGCTGGTCAGGACGGCCCAGCTCACCTGAGGGGCTCCTGAGGGGCTGGGGAACAGGTCGATACCGAACCGTTGTCCACAGCGGGTGGCGGATCTTGTGCACACCGTTCGGGCACAGCTGTGCCCCCTGTCGCTCGGATGTGTTTCCGCAGGTCGGACAGGGGGCGAACGGATGTCTGAGGGACGCTGGACCAGTCACACCGGCGTCAACACCCGACGGGTTATCCACAGATCGTCGTTCTTTTTCCCCACTGTGGAAAACGGCTGTGGATAACTCAGTGGATAGCCCTGGGGAGAGCTGTTTCGGCCCTGGCTACTTCCACTGCGTGGAGACACCGAACCCGGCGGCGATGAAGCCGAAGCCGACCACGATGTTCCAGTTGTCCAGGCTGTCGATCGGCAGCGAACCGTCGGTCACGTAGAAGACGACGATCCAGGCCAGGCCGATCAGGAACATGGCCAGCATGACCGGGGCGACCCACGCGCTGTTGGTGAGCTTGATGGCCTGAGCCTGCTTCGCCGGCGGCGGCGTGTAGTCGGCCTTCTTGCGGATACGTGACTTCGGCACGAGGGTCTCTCCTGTCGATGCGCTGCGTGGCCGCGCAGGGAACTGGGTCGGGCTCGGGCAGCGTACAAGCGGCCAACATGACGACTCTGTGTACTCCCCCGGGCGTCCGTTAGCGTAGTGCTTCCGTGGCGCCGAAGGAGATAAGGGTACGTTGAGCAATTCTGCCGACTCCCCCGGGACGGGATCAACGGGCAGCCCCGCCCGCAGGCTGCGTTTCCGGCCGGTGCGGGTGCTCACGGCCGCCGTTTTCGCCCTCGCCGGGCTGATCTTCTTCACCAGCTTCAACACGGCCAAGGGCACCGACATCCGCCAGGACGGCTCCCTGCTGAAGCTGTCCGACCTGATCCAGCAGCGCAGCCGCAAGAACAAAGGGGCTGGACGAGTCCAACGCGACCCTGCGCGACAGCGTCGAGTCACTCGCCGAGAGCGACGACGGCAGCACCAAGGCCGAGGACGAGAAGCTAGGCGGCCTCGAGGAGCGGGCGGGCACCCGGAAGCTGACCGGCAAGGCCATCACCGTCACCCTGAACGACGCCCCGCCGGACGCCACCGCCAAGCTCCCCGGCTACCCCGAGCCGCAGCCCGACTACCTGGTCATCCACCAGCAGGATCTGCAGGCCGTGGTGAACGCGCTGTGGCAGGGCGGCGCCAAGGGGATCAAGGTCATGGACCAGCGGCTGATATCCACCAGCGCGGTGCGCTGTGTCGGCAACACCCTGATCCTCCAGGGCCGGGTCTACTCGCCGCCGTACAAGATCACGGCGATCGGGGACCCGGACCGGCTCAAGCAGTCGCTCGCCGACAGCAAGGCGATCCAGACGTACATGGTCTACGTCAACGTGTACGGCCTCGGCTGGAAAGTCGCCGACGACGGGACGGTGACTCTTCCCGGCTACTCCGGCACAGTGGATCTGCACTACGCGAAGCCCGTGGACAGGTAGGTCTCTGGCAGGAGCCGCCGGTGCGTGTGATCATCAGGACCGTCAGCGAACTGTGCATCACCCTCGGCACCCTGATCGTGCTCTTCGTCGTCTACGTGCTGTTCTGGACGGGGGTGCGCGCGGACGCCGCGATGAGCGACCAGATCGACCAGCTGCACCGGCAGTGGTCCCGGGGGAGCGTGCGGCCGACGGACGGACCGGGCGAGCGGACGGTCTCCGCGACGCGGCCGGAGCCGTACCGCCGCGGCGAGGCCTTCGCGATCATGTACATCCCGCGGTTCGGTTTCACGTGGAACAAGCCGGTGCTGGAGGGCACCGGTCGTGATGTCCTGGCCAAGGGACTCGCCCACTATCGGGGGACCGCGAAGCTCGGCGGGACCGGGAATTTCGCGGTCGCCGGGCACCGGCGGACGTACGGCGACCCGCTCAAGGACTTCCCGGAGCTGCGGCCGGGCGACCCGGTGGTGCTCACGGACGGCACGACCTGGTTCACGTATCGGATCGACAAAGGGCCCTACAAAACCGTGCCCACCGACGTCGAGGTGATCGACCCTGTCCCACGTAAGTCCGGGTATACGCGTCCGGGCCGGTATCTGACGCTGACCACGTGTGATCCGGAATGGGGGCACAGTCACCGGCTGATCGTCTGGGCGCACCTGGATTCCACACAGCCTGTGGAGGCAGGCGAACCGAAGGCTCTGCGCCGTTAGTCTGGTGACGTACGGCGTGGGTCTGGTGCCGTAGGGATACGGAAGGGACGGCAAGGGACGGCATGTACGGCTGGATCTGGCGGCATCTGCCGGGGAACGCGTGGGTGAAGGCGGTCATCTCGCTGGTACTGGTCCTGGCCGTGATCTACGTCCTCTTCCAGTACGTCTTCCCGTGGGCCGAACCGCTGCTGCCCTTCAACGATGTGACGGTGGACAACCAGTGAGTGCGCGGATTCTCGTCGTCGACAACTACGACAGCTTCGTCTTCAACCTCGTCCAGTACCTGTACCAGTTGGGCGCCGAGTGCGAGGTGCTGCGCAACGACGAGGTGTCGACGGCACACGCCCAGGACGGCTTCGACGGCGTGCTGCTCTCACCCGGGCCGGGGACGCCTGAGCAGGCCGGCGTGTGCGTGGACATGGTCCGGCACTGCGCCGCGACCGGGGTGCCGGTCTTCGGGGTGTGCCTCGGCATGCAGTCGATGCAGGTGGCCTACGGCGGTGTGGTCGACCGGGCGCCCGAGCTGCTGCACGGCAAGACCTCGCCGGTCGAGCACGAGGGCAAGGGCGTCTTCGCGGGCCTGCCCTCGCCCTTCACGGCGACCCGCTACCACTCCCTGGCCGCCGAACCGGCGACGGTCCCGGCCGAGCTGGAGGTGACCGCCCGCACCCACGACGGCATCATCATGGGCCTGCGGCACCGGGAGCTCCCGGTCGAGGGTGTGCAGTTCCACCCCGAGTCGGTGCTGACCGAGCACGGACACCGGATGCTGGCCAACTGGCTGGTGGAGTGCGGCGACCACGGTGCCGTGGCGAGGTCTGCGGGGCTCGCCCCGGTGGTGGGCAGGGCCACGGCGTGACCGCCCTGCGCCCCGAGCGCGAGGACCTGTACGGCGGGGAGAGACCGTACAAGTCCTCCGGCGGTGCGCGGTCGTACACGGGACGCCGGCCGGACCCGCCGACGGCCCCGATGCCCCGGGTGGCCGCGGACGGCCCGACCGTGCCGTCCCGCACGGCGGCCGAGGACTTCACGGCGCCGCTGCCCGCCGTCGACGACGAGACGATGGCGCTGCGCGTCCCGGGGGCGGAGGAATTCCACCGGCGGAGCGGGGCCGGACGGGCCGCTGGGGCCTCCTCGGCCCCTTCTGGCACCCAAGTCACCCCGGGCGGCCGTGCGGCCCGGAGAAAGGCCGCCAAGCGGCGTGGCGGGGGCCGGCACGGCGGCGGTCCCCGGGAGACGGCGGCCGCCCCGGCGCAGCGGGCTTCCGAGCGGCCCCTGACCAGGGTGGAGGCCCGGCGGCAGGCCCGGCTGCGCAAGCCGAGCCCGGCGACCGTCGCGAGCCGCGCCATCGGCGAGGTGTTCATCACCACGGGCGTGCTGATGCTGCTGTTCGTCACCTACCAGCTGTGGTGGACCAACGTCCGCGCCCACGCGCAGGCGGGCAGCGAGACGCACCAGCTCCAGGACGACTGGGCCAGCGGCAAGCGCAGTCCGGGCGTCTTCGAGCCGGGGCAGGGCTTCGCCATCCTGCACATCCCGAAGCTGGACGTGGTGGCGCCCATCGCGGAGGGCGTCAGCAACAAGAAGGTGCTCGACAAGGGCATGGTCGGGCACTACGGCGAGGCTCCGCTGAAGACGGCGATGCCGCAGGACAGGACCGGCAACTTCGGCCTCGCGGCGCACCGCAACACGCACGGTGAGCCGTTCCGGTACATCAACCGGCTCAAGGCCGGTGACGAGGTCGTCGTCGAGACGCAGGACACCTATTTCGTGTACAAGGTGACCTCGATGCTTCCGGTGACCCCGCCGTCGAACACGGGTGTGCTGAACCCGGTTCCCCCGGGCTCCGGCTTCACCGAGCCCGGCCGCTACATCACGCTCACCACCTGTACGCCGGAGTTCACCAGCAAGTACCGGCTGATCGTCTGGGGCAAAATGGTCCAGGAACGCCCGCGCAGCCAGGGCAAGCCGGACGCGCTCATCGAGTAGGGCTCATCGAGTAAGGGCAGAGGAACTGTGGCAGCGACCGCCGACGAGACCGACGAGACCACGGACGCGTCCGAACCGGATCCGGAGCCGCGCCGCCGCCCCGGCCGGATCGCGCTGACGGTCAGCGTCTTCGGAGAACTCCTCATCACGGCGGGCGTGTTGCTCGGCCTGTTCGTCGTCTACTCGCTGTGGTGGACGAACGTGATAGCGGACCGCAAGGCCGACCGGCAGGCCGGCAAGGTGCGCGAGCACTGGGCGCAGGGTCAGGACTCCGGTCCCGGCGCGCTCGACACCAAGGACGGCATCGGGTTCCTCCACGTGCCGGCGATGGACAACGGCGAGGTGCTGGTCGAGAAGGGCACGGGCACGGACGTCCTGAACGACGGTGTGGCCGGCTACTACACCGACCCGGTCAAGGCCACGCTGCCCATGACGGGAAAGAAGGGCAACTTCGCCGTCGCCGCCCACCGGGACGGGCACGGCGCCAAGTTCCACAACATCGACCAGCTGGAGGAGGGCGACCCGATCGTCTTCGAGACGCGGGACGACTGGTACGTCTACAAGGTCTACTCGATCCTCCCGGAGACCTCGAAGTACAACGTCAAGGTGCTGTCGTCGGTCCCGGAGGAGTCCGGCAAGGAGAAGCCCGGCCGCTACATCACCCTGACGACCTGCACGCCCGTCTACACCTCCCGCTACCGGTACGTGGTGTGGGGCGAGCTGGTCCGCGTGCAGAAGGTGGACAGCGAGCGCACTCCCCCCAAGGAGCTGCTCGACTGAGTTCGTGCCGCCCGAGCCCGTGGCGGGACGGCGGAACGACGTGGGCCCCGTCCGGGAGATCTCCCGGACGGGGCCCACGACTGTGTGCCGGAGGCGTCAGCCGTCGGTGCCGCCGAAGATGGTCGGACCGCCGTTGTCGTTGTTGCCGTTCCCGTTGCCGCCGCCGCCGAAGGAGACGGTCGTCAGCGTGATCGTCGTGTTGTTCGGGTCGGCGGGAGTGTTCGCCGGCGGATCCTGCTGGGTGACGAACGCGTTGTCGTCGCCGGCGCTGCCCGGGGCGAACTGGATGTTCTTGAAGCCGGCCTGCTGAAGCAGGTTCTTGGCGTCCTTCACCCGCTGGCCGACGACGTTCGGCACCGGCGTCTGCTGCTGCTGGACCTTGCCGACGTTGATCACCACGTTGGTGTTCTTGACGACTTCCTGGCCCGCCGGAGGGTTGGTGTTCTGCACCTTGCCGTCCTGGGCGGGGTCGGTGACCGGGGTCTCGGTGCAGCTGGCGCTCGGCACCAGGCCCTTGGCCTGGAGCTCGGCCTTCGCCTCGTCACAGGACTTGCCGGTGACGTCGGGGACGGCGACCTTCTCCTCGGCCTTGGCGACCGTGAGCTTGATCGTCGTGCCCTTCTCCTGGCTGGTGCCGCCGTCCGGGTCCTGGTCGGTGACGACGCCGGGCGTGCGGTCCGACACCTCGAACCTCTTCTCGACGTTGAAGCCCTTCTCCTTGAGCTGGGCCTCCGCCTGGTCGGCCTGGGCGCCGAGCACGTCCGGCACCTGGACCTTCGGAGCACCCTTGGAGATCACCAGGGAGACGGTGGCGCCCTTCTCGATGTCCGTGCCCGCCTCGGGGTTCTGGGAGCAGATGTTGCCCTTCGGCTGGTCCGCGCACTCGTCGCGGGTGGGCGAGGCCAGCTTCAGATCGGAGTTCGCCGCCATCTTCTGGGCCTCGGCGAAGGTGTGTCCGACGAAGTTCGGCGCCTTGAACGACTGGTCGTTGTTCCCGCCGCTGAAGGCCCACTTGCCGATCAGGATCGCGCCGACCAGCACCAGGAGTCCCGCGACCACCAGGAGGATCGTGGAGGTGTTGGACTTCTTCTGCTGGCGGCGGCGGTCCGGACGGTCGTCGTAGCCGAAGCCGCCGTCGTCGGCGTTCATGGGCGGGAGCATCGTGGTCGCTCCCGCGCCCGCGTCCGAGCGCAGCGCGGTCGTCGGCTGGTCGTCGGGGTAGCCGCCGTAGCCCACCGCGCCCAGCGCGGCCGTGGCCGCGACCGGCTGGCCGTCCAGGCACGCCTCGATGTCGGCGCGCATCTCGTCCGCCGACTGATAGCGGTAATTGGGGTCCTTGACCAGCGCCTTGAGGACGATCGCGTCCATCTCGGGCGTGATCTCGGGGTCGAAGACGGACGGGGCCTGCGGTTCCTCACGGACGTGCTGGTAGGCCACGGCCACCGGGGAGTCGCCCACGAAGGGCGGCCGCACCGTCAGCAGTTCATAGAGGAGGCAGCCGGTCGAGTAGAGGTCGGACCGCGCGTCGACCTGCTCGCCCTTCGCCTGCTCCGGCGAGAGGTACTGGGCCGTGCCGATGACCGCCGCCGTCTGCGTCATGGTCATGCCGGAGTCGCCCATGGCGCGGGCGATGCCGAAGTCCATGACCTTGACCTGCCCGTTGCGGGTCAGCATGACGTTGGCCGGCTTGATGTCGCGGTGGACGATGCCACTGCGGTGCGCGTACTCCAGGCCCTGGAGGATGCCGATGGTCATCTCCATCGCGCGCTCGGGCAGCAGTTTGCGGCCGGAGTGCAGCAACTCGCGCAGCGTGGAGCCGTCGACGTACTCCATCACGATGTACGGGATGGAGACCCCGTCGATGTAGTCCTCGCCCGTGTCGTAGACCGCGACGATCGCGGGATGGTTGAGCGAGGCGGCCGACTGGGCCTCCCGGCGGAACCGGGCCTGGAAGGACGGGTCGCGCGCGAGATCCGCGCGCAGCGTCTTCACCGCCACGGTGCGGCCGAGCCGGGTGTCATGCGCGAGGTAGACCTCCGCCATGCCACCGCGGCCGAGCACCTGGCCCAGCTCATACCGGCCGCCGAGGCGACGCGGCTCTTCCATAGCTACCTACCAGCCCTCTCCGTCGGTCCCGGCCACGCATCTGCGTGCGCGGCCGGAGGCTGCCGTCCGGGCCTACCGTACCCGGCTCGTTCTGTGTGACCTGGCCAAGCCCGTAACCCGATACAGGACCGGTATCGCAACGTGCAACGATGTGAAGGGGATGTGAGAGGTGTCACTCTCGGTGGCCGTCGGCGGTCACTTCCTGGAGTTGATGACCGCCTCCATGACGTTCTTCGCGATCGGCGCCGCCAGGCCGCCGCCGGAGATGTCGTCGCGGTTGGCACTCTCGTCCTCGACCACCACGGCCACGGCGACCGGCGAGCTGCCGTCGCTCTGCTTGACGTAGGAGATGAACCACGCGTACGGGTTCTCGCTGTTCTCCACACCGTGCTGGGCGGTACCGGTCTTGCCGCCGACCTTCACGCCGTCGATCTTGGCGTTCGTGCCGGTGCCCTTCTCGACCACCGTCTCCATCATGTCCTGCAGGATCTGCGCGTTCTCCGCGGACAGCGGCCGGCTCAGCTCCTCCGGCTCGGTCTTGGCGATCGGGTCCAGGTTGGACTCCAGTTCGTCCACCATGTACGGCTTCATCAGCTTGCCGTCGTTGGCGACCGCCGAGGCGACCATGGCCATCTGCAGCGGGGTGGCGGCGGTGTTGTACTGGCCGATGGAGGACAGCGCGGTCTGCGACTGGTTCATGTCGTCGGAGAACACCGACGCGGTGGCGCGGACCGGCGTGAACTGCTCGGTGTCGAAGCCGAACTTCTTCGCCTCCTCGAGCATCTTGTCGTTGCCGAGGTCGGAGCCGATCTTGCCGAAGACGGTGTTGCAGGAGTACTGGAGCGCGACCCGCATGGGCGCGTCCTTGCACGGGATGTTGCCCTCGTTCTTCAGCTGGGTCGTGGTGCCCGGCATGACCCACGGCAGCGGCGAGTCGGTCTTCTGGTCGGCCGAGGTGTACTTGCCGTTCTCCAGCGCCGCCGCGGCCGTGACCACCTTGAAGGTGGAGCCCGGCGGGTAGGTCTCGCGCAGCGCCCGGTTCAGCATCGGGTCGTTGGGGTCGTACTTCTTCTGGAGCTTCTTCCAGGCCGCCGCGTCGTCGTCGCTGTTGCCCGCGAAGGACGAGGGGTCGTACGACGGGTAGGAGGCCAGCGCCAGGATCTTGCCCGTGGAGGGTTCCAGGGCGACCACGGCACCCTTGCCGCCCTGCTTCTTCAGGCCCTCGAAGGCGGCCTTCTGGGCGGCGCCGTTGAGCGTGGTGACGACGTTCCCGCCCTGCTGCTCCTTGCCGGTGATCATGTCCAGGGTCTTGCGGAAGAACAGCCGGTCGTCGTTGCCGGTGAGGATGCCGTCGTCGATGGACTCCAGCTGGGTGGCGCCGAAGGCCTGCGAGGCGTAGCCGGTGACCGGCGCCCACATGGCGCCGTTCTTGTAGGTCCGCTTGTACTTCAGGTCGTTCAGGCCGGTCTTGCTCGACTCCACGGACCCGGTGATCGGGTTGCCGTCGACGATGATGTCGCCGCGCGGCGTCGCGTAGCGGGCGATCGTGACGCGGCGGTTCTTGGGGTCTTCCTTGAGACTGTCGGACTTGAGGTACTGGAGCCAGTTGTCCCGCAGGAGCAGGGTCAGCACGAGGAGACCGCAGAAGATCGCGATACGGCGCAGGGGCTTGTTCATGACGGGCGGACCACCTGGGTCATCTCGGCATCAGGGTTGCTGGCGGGGGCGGGCGCCGGGCGCCGGGCGGTGTCGCTGATGCGGATGAGAATGGCGATCAGCGCCCAGTTCGCCAGCACGGAGGAACCGCCGTACGCCATGAACGGCATGGTCATACCGGTCAGCGGGATGAGGCCCATGACACCGCCCGCCACCACGAAGACCTGGAGGGCGAAGGCGCCGGACAGGCCGATGGCGAGCAGCTTGCCGAACGGGTCGCGGGCGGCGAGGGCGGTGCGCACGCCGCGCTCCACGATCAGGCCGTAGACCAGCAGGATCGCCATGATGCCGGCGAGCCCCAGTTCCTCGCCGAAGGTGGCGAGGATGAAGTCGGAGTTGGCGGCGAACTTGATCAGGTCCGAGTGGCCCTGGCCCCAGCCGGTGCCGAGCGTGCCGCCGGAGCCGAAGGCCCACAGGGCCTGCATGGCCTGCTCGGAGTGGCCGAGCACGCCCTGCTGGCTGAGGGTGTACTCCTTCATCGGGTCGAGCCACGCCTGGACACGCATCTTCACGTGCGGCTCGAAGCTCGCCACGCCGACGGCACCGGCCGAGGACATCAGCAGACCGAAGACGATCCAGCTGGTCCGCTCGGTGGCGACGTACAGCATGATGACGAACATTCCGAAGAACAGCAGCGAGGTGCCGAGGTCGGTCTCGAAGACCAGGATGAGGATCGAGATGCCCCAGACGACCAGGATCGGACCGAGGTCGCGGCCACGCGGCAGGTACAGCCCCATGAAGCGGCGGCTGGCGAGGGCCAGGGCGTCCCGCTTCACCATCAGGTAGCCGGCGAAGAAGACGGCGAGGACGATCTTCGCGAACTCACCGGGCTGCAGCGAGCCCAGGCCGGGCACCCGGATCCAGATCTTTGCGCCGTAGATGTTGGCACCGAGGCCCGGCACCAGCGGCAGGATGAGCAGCACGAGGGCGCCGAACATCGAGATGTAGGTGTAGCGCTGCAGGACGCGGTGGTCCTTGAGGAAGATCAGCACCACGACGAACAGGGCGATGCCCAGTGCGGTGTACAGCAGCTGGCGGGGCGCGGCCGTGACGAAGTTGGGCAGCGACTGCAGCAGCTTCGACTGGTCCAGCCGCCAGATGCACACCAGACCGAGCCCGTTCAGCAGGGTGGCCAGCGGCAGCAGCAGCGGGTCGGCGTAGGGCGCGAACTTCCGCACCCCGAGGTGGGCGACGCCGGCCAGCAGACCGAGGCCGAGTCCGTAGCTCAGCAGGCCCGCGGGCACCTGGTCGTCGATGGCCAGGCCCACGTTGGCGTAGGCGAACACCGGGATGACCACGGCGAAGACCAGCAGGGCCAGCTCGGTGTTGCGGCGGCTCGGGGCGCCGATGGCGCCGATCGTGGACGTGTGATGCGTCGGCGAGTTCGTAGTACTGCTCATCGTGTGACAGGGCCTCTCACGGCTTGCCTACTGCTTACCGCACAGCGAGACGACCTTCTGCTCATCCTCCGAGAGAGTGGGGCCGGGGCTGGGGGTCGCGGACGGGGTCGTGGACGGAGACTTCGAAGGGGGCGTGGGGGACGTCTTCGAGGCCGAAGGGTTCGGCGTCGGGGAGGCCTTGGTGAAGGCGGTCTGCGTGACGGCACCCGTGGTGCTGCGCGCGGTGCCGGAGCCGGTGGTCTTGTCCTTGCCACCGTTCTTGGCGTTGCGCCGCGCCTCCTCGGCGGCCTGGCGCTCGGTCTGCTTGCGGCAGGCGGACGCCTGCACGGCCAGCTCCTGGACCTTCGTCCGGGCCGCCTCCAGACCGCCCTCCGGAATCGTGGCCTTCACCTGCTTCTGCTGATACGGCGGCAGGTACTTGAGTTCGATCTCGGGGTGGTCGTTCTCCACCTTCGACAACGAGACCCAGGCCAGGTCCTGGCTGATCCCGCGGTACAGCGCGATGTGCTCGTCCTTGGTGCCGACGTAGTACTGCGTCTGCGTCCAGCGGTAGCCGCCGTACAGGCCGCCGCCGATCACGGCGAGGGCGAGGGCGCCGAAGAGCGAGGTCTTCAGCCAGCGCCGCTTGCGCGGCTTGGTGAAGTCGTCGTCGGCGTAGTCGTCGGCCGGGATGTAGCCGGTGGTGTCGCCGGAGCCGGGCGGGCCGAACTCGCCGCCGCCGTGCCGCCGGCCCTGACGGCCCAGGTGGGAGGCTCGGCCGGCCGGCGTCTGCATGATGCCGTTGTCGTGCAGGTGGTGCTGGGTCTCGGCGACGGCGCCGACCACGACCGGCTGGTCGGACAGCTGCCCGGCGAGGGTGTCGCCGGTGTCCAGGTCGAGCACGTCGGCGACGATGACGGTGATGTTGTCGGGGCCGCCGCCGCGCAGGGCGAGCTGGATCAGTTCCTGCACGGTCTCCTGCGGGCCCTGGTAGCTGGCGAGAGCCTCCTCCAGGGTCTGCTGGGAGACGACGCCGGAGAGGCCGTCGGAGCAGATCAGGTAGCGGTCGCCGGCGCGGACCTCGCGGATCGACAGATCGGGCTCGACGTGGTCGCCGCTGCCGAGGGCGCGCATCAGCAGGGCGCGCTGCGGGTGGGTGGTGGCTTCCTCTTCGGTGATCCGGCCCTCGTCGACGAGCCGCTGCACCCAGGTGTGGTCCTGGGTGATCTGGGTGAGGACGCCGTCACGCAGCAGATACGCGCGGGAGTCGCCGATGTGCACGAGGCCGAGCCGCTGCCCGGTCCACAGCAGCGCGGTGAGGGTCGTCCCCATGCCTTCCAGCTGGGGGTCCTCCTCGACCATGGTGCGCAGCTGGTCGTTGGCACGCCGCACGGCCGTGCCCAGGGAGGTGAGGAGGTCGGAGCCGGGCACGTCGTCGTCGAGCGCGACCAGGGTGGAGATCACTTCGGAGGAGGCGACCTCGCCGGCCGCCTGGCCGCCCATGCCGTCGGCGATGGCGAGCAGGCGCGGACCGGCGTAACCGGAGTCCTCGTTGCCCTCCCGGATCATGCCCTTGTGCGATCCGGCGGCGAAGCGCAGGGACAGACTCATGCGCACCTCGCCTGTCGGCTCCGGGTACAGCCGGTCGTGTCGAGCCACACTGCCCACCCTCCGGTCGGGAGCGCGCCGGAGACCGGGTGGCGGCCTGCCGCTGCGTGCTCGCTCCGCTCGCGCTCACTCATGATGTAGCACTACTTCCGCAGCTCGATGACGGTCTTGCCGATGCGGATCGGTGCGCCCAGCGGGATCGGCGTCGGGGTCGTCAGCCGGGACCGGTCCAGGTAGGTGCCGTTGGTGGAGCCCAGATCCTCGACGATCCACTGGCCGTCGCGGTCGGGGTAGATCCTGGCATGACGGCTGGAGGCGTAGTCGTCGTCCAGCACGATCGTGGAGTCGTGGGCCCGGCCCAGCGTGATCGTCTGCCCCTGCAGCGCCACGGTGGTGCCGGTCAGTGTGCCCTCGGACACGACCAGTTTGGTGGGGGCGTTGCGGCCGCGGCGGCCACCGCCGCCCTGCTGGCCGCGCTGCGGCGGCGGCGTGGCCTGCTGCCGGGCCTGCTGCCGGCCGGACTGCTGCGGCCGGGACGCTTCCCTACGCGATCCGCGCTGAGTGACGCGCGTACCGAACAGGTCGCTCCGGATGACCTGCACGGCCACGATCACGAACAGCCACAGTACGGCCAGGAAACCCAGCCGCATGACCGTGAGGGTCAGCTCTGACATTGCCCCCGCTTCACCCTTCGGCTTGCCTATAGATAACGGTGGTGCTGCCCACGACGATCCGCGAGCCGTCGCGGAGCGTAGCGCGGGTGGTGTGCTGCCCGTCCACCACGATGCCGTTGGTGGAGCCGAGATCCTGGATCGTCGAGGGCGTTCCGGTCCGGATCTCGCAGTGCCGGCGGGAGACGCCGGGGTCGTCGATCCGCACGTCGGCGTCGGTGCTGCGGCCCAGCACGAGCGTCGAGCGGGAGATCTGATGGCGGGTGCCGTTGATCTCGATCCAGTAGCGGGTCCGCGCGCCGCTCATCGGGGCCGCGGCGGGCCGCTGGGTGGCGGGCTGCGGGTAACCGTATCCGCCGGGGCGGGCGCCGGGCGGCGGCGCGGACGGCATCGGGGGGGCGCCGGCAGGGGCGGCGGGCGGGTAGCCGTAGCCGCCGGGGGCCGGCTGGCCGGGGCGGCCGGCCGCCGGAGCGCCGGGGGCCGCCCCCGGCGCGCCCTGCTGGCTGCTGGAGGAGGCGAGGGTGCGCGAGCGCACCCGGTACAGACCCGTGTCCAGGTCGTCGGCCTTCTCCAGGTTGACCTTGATCGGCCCCATGAAGGTGTAGCGCTGCTGCTTCGCGTAGTCGCGCACCATGCCGGCCAGCTCGTCGCCGAGCTGCCCGGAGTAGGGGCTGAGGCGCTCGAAGTCGGGCGCGCTCAGCTCCACGATGAAGTCGTTGGGTACGACGGTGCGGTCGCGGTTCCAGATGGTCGCGTTGTTGTCGCACTCCCTCTGGAGCGCTCCGGCGATCTCCACGGGCTGGACCTCGGACTTGAACACCTTGGCGAAGGTGCCGTTCACCAGACCTTCGAGACGCTGCTCGAACTTCTTCAGGACTCCCATGGGGCACCTCCTCCGTCCCTGCCGTCGTCTTGCCTGCTCTGTGCCGCTGCCGTGCCGGGTACTGCCGGTACTGCTCACTGATCGTATCTACGCGCCCGTCAATCAGCCGGTTCCCCGAGCGGCTCCCCTTCGAACTCTCGGCGCGTGTCCCGCTGCCATGGATCGTAGAGGGGGGCGAAGACCAGTGTCCCGCACCCGGCTGTGGACCCGGTCCGTCTCCTGGGCAGATGACCTGGACCGGTACGAGGTTGATACGTGAGGCGTGTCTCCTTGATACGTACGGGACACGTGAGCCACGGCACGGTCCGCCGGGTGCAGGTGCGGGTGTTTCCGGGCGCGGCGGGCGCGGTGCGTGCGGCGCGCGCCGGGGTCCCGGGGGCCTGCGTGCGGGCCGGGCAGGCGGAGGCGGGCGGGCGGGAAGCGATGTGAATCCACCCCGTACGACGTGCTAATGTTCTGGGTGTCGGAAGGGGCCGGCCCGAAAGGGCGGGAAACGGAAGACACACCCAATGCGCGGGTGGCGGAATAGGCAGACGCGCTGGATTCAGGTTCCAGTGCCCGCAAGGGCGTGGGGGTTCAACTCCCCCCTCGCGCACACAGAGGCCAAGGGCCCATCGTGAAAACGATGGGCCCTTGGTCGTTTTCGTGCCGCCCGCGCGTGGGGGCCTCGGCTGTGAGCAAGCTCTCAGGCCGGTGGGGGCAGTGCGGACTGACGGTGCGTCGAGTGCGGGGGCAGGTGGCGGCCGGGCGAGGCGCGGGTCACATGACCGGTGTCACGGGGTGGCGTCCGCCTCATGAGAGCCGGGTCACCCGGGTGGTGCGGGTGGGTGCAGTGGGCGGTGTGCGCGGTGTCTTCCGTCGGCGCGCTCTCCGCGTGCGTCCCCAATCAGGTGGGGCGGCAGGGCATTTCGCGGCGGGGTCGCAGGGCGGTGCCGGCGGGGCGGTGGCGGCGGGGTGATGCGGCGGGTGAGGCCGTGGGGGGCCGTTCCCCGGTGGCCGTCCGGCGGAGTTGTCCACAGGGTCTGACGCGTTTCGGCCACCGGCTGTACGGTCTCTTCGAGTTGATGTTCGTGGGGACGCCTGTTCACGGCGTGCGGACAGTACGGGGGAGGCGGTCACGGTGACCGGAACCGGTGTGGGAGCGGCGGACGTGGCGGACCGGGCGGCGCGCCGGCTGCCCCGGGTGCGCGGATTCGCCGAGTGGCCGCCGCGGGGCTCGCAGGGTTCGCCGAAGGAGGAGGGCAAGGCGCTCCGGTCGAGCGTGCCCCGCTCCGCGCACAGCGCCCTCGACCTTGACCCCGCCCGGCCCGACGCGGTGAGCGCGGTGACCGAGTCCAACGCCGGCCGCATCCCCGAGCTGACCCCGCTCCGCGTGGGCCGGATGGCAGCCGGCCCGTTCGCCTTCCTGCGCGGCTCGGCCGGGCTCATGGCGTACGACCTCGCGCGCACTCCGCTGACCAGGATCGGCACCCAGATATGCGGGGACGCGCACGCGGCCAACTTCGGGCTGTACGGCGACGCCCGCGGCGACCTCGTGATCGACCTCAACGACTTCGACGAGACCGTGCACGGCCCCTGGGAGTGGGACCTGAAGCGGCTCGCGACCTCGCTGGTGCTCGCCGGCCGGGAGGCGGGCGCCGACGAGGACACCTGCCACGCGGCGGCCCGCGACGCGGCCGGCGCCTACCGCCGCACCATGCGGCTGCTCGCGAAGCTGCCCGCGCTCGACGCCTGGAACGCCATCGCGGACGAGGAACTGGTCTCCCACACCGACGCCCACGACCTGCTCGGCACGCTGCAGCGGGTCTCGGAGAAGGCCCGGTCCAACACCAGCGGCCGGTTCGCGGCGAAGTCGACCGAGGCGGCCGAGGACGGCGGACGCCGGTTCGTGCCCGCGCCGCCGGTGCTGCGCGGCATCCCGGACGCCGAGGCCGCGGCGGTCGTCGCGGCCCTGGAGCCGTACGTCGACACCCTCGGCGAGGACCTCCGCCCGCTGCTGGCCCGGCACGCCGTGCACGACGTCGCCTTCCGGGTGGTGGGCACCGGCAGTGTCGGCACCCGCTCGTACGTCGTCCTGCTGCTCGACCACCGCGGAGAGCCCCTGGTCCTCCAGGTGAAGGAGGCCCGGCCCTCCGTGCTCGTCCCGCACCTGGCCACGGCCGGGCTCGCGACCCGGCCGGTCGCGCACGAGGGCCGCCGGGTGGTCCTCGGCCAGCAGCGGATGCAGGTCGTCAGCGACATCCTGCTCGGCTGGACCACCGTCGAGGGGCGCCCGTACCAGGTGCGTCAGTTCCGCAACCGCAAGGGCAGCGTCGACCCGGCCGCCCTCGCCACCGACCAGATCGACGACTACGGCCGCATGACCGGCGCGCTGCTGGCCCGCGCCCACTCCCACAGCGCCGACCCGCGGCTGATCGCCGGGTACTGCGGCAAGAACGAGGAGCTCGACGAGGCGATCGCCACGTTCGCCGTCTCCTACGCCGACCGCACCGAGGCGGACCACACCGACCTCCTCACAGCCATCCGCACGGGCCGGCTGGCGGCCGAGACGGAGGCGTGAGGAAGCCCGGGCCGCCACTGAGCGGACGGCGCGGCAGCTGGGTGGGGACGCGGGCAGTGCTGAGCAGGCGAGAGGGCAGTTCCCTGAGGCCGGTGGGGAGCTGTCGAGCAGGCGATACCGCAGTTCCCTGAGGCTCGTGGGCAGATGCTGAGCAGGCGTGCCTGCCGCTTCCTGGGGTCGGTGGGGGCTGTCGAGCAGGCGTGACTGCGGCTTCCTGAGGGGCGCGGGGAACTGCGCGAGCGGCCACGACGGCCCGGCACCCGGCAGCGGACCCATCGCCCCACGGCGAGACACCGCATCCCCACCCACGCCCACCGCATCCTCACCGGACCGGAACCTCGGACCCCGGCCCAGGCCGAGCGCAGCGCTACGCTGGGCGGGTGACGACCCCCGAAGCCGACCGGTCCCGGCCGCCGCGTCCCGAGGAACGGCTGGAACAGGCCGTACGGGCCGCCGAGCAGGCGTTGATCGAGTACGAGATCGCTGTGGAGACCTTCCGCGTCGAGGTCGAGAACTTCTCCCGCCTGCACGAGCAGCGCCTCGGCCCCCTCTACGTCCGGATCGAGGAACTGGACGCGGAGATCGCCGAGGCGAAGGCCGCCCGAACCGGTGATCCCGAGGACCTCCGCCTCGCCGAGGAGGCCCGCGCCCGCGTGCAGCCGATCCCGGGCGTGGAGGAGCTGCTGCACGGCTGGATGGACGGGGACGGCCTGTTCCCGGAGGCCACCGCCATGCTCACCGGCCAGGCGGTGCAGCCCCCGCCGCGGGTGCGGCCCAGCGAGGGGGCCCGCAAGCTCTACCGCGACCTCGCCCGCAAGGCGCACCCCGACCTGGCCCAGGAGGAAGAGGAGCGCAAGCGGCGCGAGGAGTTCCTCAGCCGGGTCAACGCCGCGTACGCCCGCGGTGACGAGACCCTTCTCACGGAGCTGGCCGAGGAGTGGGCCGCCGGGCCGGTGCCGCCCGAGCGCCGTCCGAGCCCCGCCGAGGAGCTGTACGCCCGCCTCGAATGGCTCGCCCAGCGCAAGGAACTGATCGCTCTGGTCGCCCGTGAGCTGGAGGAAGGCGCGATCGCGGGCCTGCTCCGCCTCTCTCCGGACGATCCGGACGGGCTGCTGGAGGAGATCGGTGACCGGCTGCGCGCCGACATCGCCCAGCGCGAGGCCGAGCTGGCCGCTCTGCTGGGGCAGGGCTGAGCCGTCCAGCCGGGCCAGGGCTGCGAAGCCCTCGCTTCGGGTAGCGTCGGGGCCATGAATTTCGGAGCTGGTGTGCCCACGGTCCAGGTCACGGACCTCAAGGACGGTGACTTCCTGCTGGACGTCCGCGAGGACGACGAGTGGCGGGCGGGCCACGCCGAGGGAGCGCTGCACATTCCCATCAGCGAGTTCGTGGCCCGTTACGGTGAGCTGACCGAGGCCGCCCCGCAGGACGGCCGCGTCCACGTCATCTGCCGCTCGGGCGGCCGCTCGGCCCAGGTCACCATGTACCTGGCCCAGCAGGGCGTCGACGCGGTGAACGTCGACGGCGGCATGCAGTACTGGGAGCAGACGGGCCGCGCGGTCGTCACCGACGACGGCAAGCCGGGCTTCGTCCTCTGAGCCGAAGCCTCCCGGGCCGTCCGGGGGCTTCCGGGCCGTCCAGGCCTCCTGACCGTGCGGCCCCCGCATCCGGAGCCGTCGGGCACTGTGCCGCAGCCCCCGGGAGGCCGCTCTCGTCAGCCGAGGGGATGGGTGGCCAGCAGGTCGCCGAGCCTCTCCTCGTACGCCGCCGCCGGGCCGAGTGCCAGTTCCAGGTGCTTGGCCCAGGCGTGGTACCGGTGCAGCGGGTAGTCGGTGTCCGCGCCGAACCCGCCGTGCAGATGCTGTGCCGTCTGCACCACGCGCCGTACCCCCTCCGCCGCCCAGATCTTCGCCACGGCGACGTCCCCGGCGGCGGGCAGCGCCCCGGGTGCCCCGGAGGCGATCCGCCACGCGGCCTGCCACAGGGTGGCCTCCATGGCGCGCAGGTCGATGTACCGGTCGGCTGCCTGCACGGCCACCGCCTGGAACGTCGCGATCGGATGCCCGAACTGCTCCCGCTTGCCGGTGTAGTCACCGGTCATCCGCAGCACCCGCTCGCCCAGTCCGAGCGCCAGCGCGCACGTCCCGGTCACCAGCAGGGAGTGCAGCCACTCCCAGGCGCCGTCCGCCTCGATCACGTCCTCCGGACCGACCCGCACGGACCGCAGCCGCAGCTCGGCCAGCCGCTCACCGCTGGTGGAGATCTGCTCGGCCGCCGACAGCCCGTCCGCCTCGCGCGGCACCAGCGCCAGCACGGTCCGGCCGGCGGCCGTGCCCTCGGTGTGCGCCGGTACGACGACCAGGTCCGCGTCGTACGCCCACGGCACCGCCGTCTGCACCCCGTCCAGCAGCCACGCCGGTCCGTCCCGCCGCGCGGTGACCGCCGGTTCGGCCGGGTCGTGACCGGTACGTCCGTGCGCGGCGACGGTCAGCACCAGCTCGCCGCGGCCCGCCCGGGCCAGCAGCCGGCCGGCGTGTTCCGGGCCGCCGTGGACCTGCACGGCCGCCAGGGCGGCGCTGTGCTCCAGCAGCGGCACCCGCGCCAGTACCCGGCCGGCCTCGCGCAGCACCAGGCACAGCGCGACGGCGTCGAGGCCCGAGCCGCCGTGCGCCTCGGCCAGCAGCAGACTCAGCAGGTCCGCGTCGGCGAGCCGGGACCACAGCGCCCGGTCGAAGCCCTCGGCCACGGCGCCGGTGGTGAGCGCCGGGCTGGGCACCGAGTCGGGCACCACCGCGGCGAACACTCCTCGCGCCGCCTCGGCCGCGGCCAGCTGCTCCTCGCTGAAGGTGAAGTCCACAGCCTGTCCTTCCGACGGGTGTGGTCACTTGACCGGCCGGTCCGGCGGACGATGCGGACGACGGTCTGACGGCCAGCGACCTGACGGTGCGTCAAGATAGAACAGGTTCTAGAAGAAGGGAACGGCCCCGGAGCGCTCGGGTGCCCCGAAGACGGCCGCGGCGGCAGGCCGCCTGGTCCGTCCCTCCCCGTGCGACGGCCCTCAGCGGTCGAAGTCCAGCTCCACCCTTTCCGTCAGCGGATGCGACTGGCAGGCCAGTACGTACCCGGCGTCCGTCTCCTCCGTCTCCAGCGCGAAGTTGCGGTCCATGCGCACCTCGCCCTCGACCAGGAAGGCCCGGCACGTCCCGCACACCCCGCCCTTGCAGGCGTAGGGCGCGTCCGGCCGGTTGCGCAGCACCGTCTCCAGCAGCGACTCCCCGTCCCGCACCGGCCAGCTGCCGCCGCGACCGTCGAGCCGCGCGGTGACGGTGCTGTGCGCGGGCGCCGCGACCGTCGTCGCCGGGGCCGACCCCGCGTCCACGTGGAAGATCTCCTCGTGGATCCGGCCCCGGGCCACGCCAAGCTCGCGCAGCGCCCGCTCCGCGCCCTGCACCAGCCCGTACGGTCCGCACAGGAACCAGCCGGCCACCTGCTCCACCGGCAGCAGCGCGGGCAGCAGCCCGGTGAGCCGTTCCTGGTCGAGCCGGCCCGACGGCAGACCCGCCTGCTGCTCCTCCCGGGAGAGCACGGTCACCAGCTGAAGCCGCTGCGGATAGCGGTCCTTCAGATCGGCGACCTCCTCCAGGAACATCGTGGACGCGGCCGTGCGGTCGCTGCGGACCAGGCAGAACCGGGCCGCCGGCTCGCGCGCCAGCAGTGTGGCGGCGATGGACAGCACCGGGGTGATGCCGCTGCCGCCGACCACCGCCGCGTACAGGCCCGGCGCCGGGTCCAGGGTGAAGCGGCCGGCCGGGGTCATCACCTCCAGCTCGTCGCCGACGGCGATCTCCTTCAGCGCGTACGTCGAGAAGGCGCCGCCGTCGACCAGGCGCACCCCCACCCGCAGGACGGCCGGTCCCTCGCCGGCCGGGTCGGGGGCGGGCGAGCAGATCGAGTAGGTGCGCCGGATCTCCGCGCCGTCGGCACGGCGGCGCAGGGCGAGGTGCTGGCCGGCCGCGTGCCGGTACTCCTCGCGCAGTTCTGGCGGGACGGAGAAGGTGAGGGCGACGGAGTCGTCCGTGAGCCGGTCGACCGCGGCCACCGGGAGCGGGTGGAAGCGCGCCATCACAACTCCTTGAAGTGGTCGAACGGTTCCCGGCAGTCCAGGCAGCGGCGCAGCGCCTTGCACGCGGTGGACGAGAACCGGCTCAGCAGCTCGGTGCCGGCCGAGCCGCAGTGCGGGCAGCGGACCGGTTCGGTCGCGCTCCCCTCGTCCTGGGTGCGGGTCGGGCCCAGGGTCAGCGTCACCGGGCCGCTGTCGTGCCGCACCCGCGGCGGGGCGATACCGAACTCCCGGAGCTTGTCGCGTCCTTCGGAGGTGATGTCATCGGTCGACCAGGCCGGGGTGAGCACCGTGCGGACCGTGACCTCGCGCATGCCGTGGGCGCGCAGCACCCGCTCGATGTCGGAGCTCATCGCCTCGATGGCCGGGCAGCCGGTGTAGGTGGGGGTCAGGTCGACCTCCACCGCGTCGGTGCCGTGCAGGTGCACCGCGCGGAGCACACCCAGCTCGCGCAGGGTGAGCACGGGCAGTTCGGGGTCGGGCACCGATCCGGCCAGCTCCAGCAGCTCCGCCTCCAGGGCGGTGGCGGTCACCATGACGCTCCCGGGTGGCTGCGGTGCAGGTGCTGCATCTCGGCGAGCATCCGGCCGAACGGCTCGGTGTGCAGGCCCTGCCGGCCGGCTCCCGCCGACCAGGCTCCGGTGCGCGGGCCTTCCGGGACGGTCAGACCGGCCCGGCCGAGCACGTCGGTCACGGACTCCAGCCAACGGGCTTCCAGGGCGGGGAGGCCCGCGTCCAGGCCCTCCACCGGCTGGAACATCTCACCGGTGAACCGCCAGAGCGCGTCGCAGGCCAGCCGCATCCGTTCATGGCTGGTCTCCGTGCCGTCGCCGAGGCGCAGCGTCCACAGCTCGGCGTGGTCGCGGTGGTAGGCGACCTCCTTCACCGCCTTCGCGGCCAGGGGTGCGAACGGTCCGGTTCCCGCTGCCAGTTCGGCGTAGAGCAGCTGCTGGTACGTGGAGAAGTACAGCTGGCGGGCGATGGTGTGGGCGAAGTCGCCGTTCGGCTGCTCGACCAGCTGGAGGTTGCGGAAGGCGCGCTCCTCGCGCAGGTAGGCCAGCTCGTCCTCGTCGCCGGCCAGCGACAGCAGCACCCGGGCCTGGCCGAGCAGGTCCAGGGCGATGTTGGCGAGGGCGACCTCCTCCTCCAGCACGGGGGCGTGCCCGGCCCATTCCCCGAGGCGGTGCGAGAGCACCAGGGCGTCGTCGCCGAGGGCGAGCGCGGCGGTCACCGGGACGGTGGCGGGGCCGGTGGCGGTCACAGGTGCTTCACCCCTTCCGGGATCTCGTAGAAGGTCGGGTGCCGGTAGGGCTTGTCGGCGGACGGCTCGAAGAAGGGGTCCTTCTCGTCCGGCGAGGAGGCGGTGATCGCGGCGGCCGGTACGACCCAGATGGAGACGCCCTCGCCGCGCCGGGTGTACAGGTCGCGGGCGTTGCGCAGGGCCAGTTCGGCGTCGGGTGCGTGCAGGCTGCCGGCATGGGTGTGGGAGAGGCCGCGCCGGGAGCGCACGAAGACCTCCCACAGGGGCCAGTCGGTGGTGCTCATGCTCGCGTCGCTCCTGTCTCACCGGTGTCGCCGGTGTGCTTCGCCGCGTAGGCCGCGGCGGCTTCCCGTACCCAGGCGCCCTCGTCGTGGGCCCGCCTGCGCTGGGTGATCCGCTGTTCGTTGCAGGGGCCGTTGCCCTTGAGGACTTCCTGGAACTCCGTCCAGTCGATCGGACCGAAGTCGTGGTGCCCCTGCTCCTCGTTCCACCTCAGCTCCGGGTCGGGGAGGGTGAGACCCAGGGACTCGGCCTGCGGGACGCAGATGTCCACGAAGCGCCGGCGCAGTTCGTCGTTGGAGTGGCGCTTGATCTTCCACTCCATCGACTGCGCGGAGTGCTGGGACTCGTCGTCCGGCGGGCCGAACATCATCAGCGACGGCCACCACCAGCGGTTCACGGCGTCCTGGGCCATGGCGTGCTGCTCCGGTGTGCCCTTGCTGAGGGCCAGCAGCAGTTCGTAGCCCTGGCGCTGGTGGAAGGACTCCTCCTTGCAGATCCGCACCATCGCGCGGGCGTACGGGCCGTAGGAGCAGCGGCACAGGGGGACCTGGTTGGTGATCGCGGCGCCGTCCACCAGCCAGCCGATGGCACCGACGTCGGCCCAGGTCAGCGTCGGGTAGTTGAAGATCGAGGAGTACTTCTGGCGGCCGGCGTGCAGTTTGTCGAGCAGCTCGTCGCGGCTGGTGCCGAGGGTCTCGGCCGCGCTGTACAGGTACAGGCCGTGGCCGGCCTCGTCCTGGACCTTGGCCATCAGGATCGCCTTGCGGCGCAGGGACGGCGCCCGGGTGATCCAGTTGGCCTCCGGCTGCATGCCGATGATCTCGGAGTGCGCGTGCTGGGCGATCTGCCGGACGAGGGTCGCGCGGTAGGCGTCGGGCATCCAGTCGCGCGGTTCGATGCGCTCGTCGGCGGCCACGGCCGTGTCGAAGGCGTGCTGGTAGGCCGCCGTGTCGACGGTGTCCGGCGCGCCGTCCGCCGGTGTGCGGGCCGTGCGCTGCGCGGCTGCTATGGCCATGCGGTCCCCCTGACCTCGGGCTCTGCGGTGAGCACTGACTGTTCGATCTGTCCCGACCGATCGTTCGGTCCGTGCGTATCCATGGTGTGCCGGGGCGCCACGGGGTGTCAACCGCTGTGGAAAACTCGGCGGATCCGCCTGTGGACAACGCCCCGGAGCAGGCCGGAGGGGCGGGCGGGCCGGCGCCGGGAGCCGCACCGCGTGGCGAGGACCACCGTCATCGGCCCGTACCCGGGGCTGCGCCCGGGGCCCGGGGCTGAGTACCGTTCCGTGCGAGTGCCGAGACGTGGCGCTCGTGAAGCCCGCGGCGCCTGTGACGGGCGCCGCGTCACAGGCCGGCCCGTTCAGCCCACCGCTGAGCCGGCCGGCCCGGCCGCACGACCCAGCTGGACGACGAGCCGACCGCATGAGCCGAGACGGGGGACGGAACGGAATGGACGCGTACGACGAGGACTCGCGGGGCCCCCAGGCACCCGACGGGTCGGCCGGGACGCGTCTCCCGGAAGAACCCCCGGAGCACCATCCGCCGTCCCCGCCGCGCACCGGCGTCGCCGCGCTCTCGCCCCGCTACCAGGTCGCCGCGGCACTGGCGCTCGCGGTGGTCGCCGTCGCCGGCTGTGTGCATCTGCTGATGGTGTTCCTCAGCCTCGCCCCGGCGAACACGGTGACGAAGCAGCACGGCCAGGCGGTACAGGACTGGGTGTACCCGGAGTTCGAGCAGAACTGGAAGCTGTTCGCCCCGAACCCGCTCCAGCAGAACATCGCCGTACAGGTCCGTGCCGAGGTGCGGATGCGGGACGGCGGCCTGCGCACCACCGGCTGGACCGACCTGTCCGCCCAGGACGGCCGGGCCATCGACGGCAACCCGGTGCCCAGCCACACCCAGCAGAACGAGCTGCGCCGGGCCTGGGACTTCTTCGCCGCCACGCACGGCGGCGACAACCGTCCCGTGGGCATGCGCGGCTCGCTCTCCGAGCAGTACCTGCGCCGCCTCGTGGCGATGCGCCTGTACCGGGACGATCCGACGAGCCGGGAAGGCGTGATCCAGCGCGTGCAGGTCCGTTCCAGCACCACCAATGTGCCGCCGCCGTCGTGGAGCCGCGAGCAGATCTCCGACAAGCCCGTCTACCGCGTGCTGCCCTGGTGGTCCCTGACGTCCGACGAGGCCGCGGGAGGCGTGCGGTGAACGGTCTCTCCCTGACCCTGTCCCGCGGTGTCGCCCGGGTCACCGAGGCGGCCCTCGGGCCGTACCAGAGCGCCGTGATACGGATCGGCTTCGCCGGCACCTGGCTGCTGTTCCTGCTGCGCGAGTTCCCCCACCGCCAGGAGCTGTACGGCCCCTCCGGACCGTGGGGCTGGAACCTCGCCAAGGAGCTGACCGCCGACAACCACGCCTTCACGGCACTGCTGTGGTCCGACGGGCGGCTCTGGTTCGAGTTCTGCTACACGCTGGCCGTCCTCGCCGCCACGGCCCTGATGCTCGGCTGGCGCACCCGGACCGCCTCCCTGCTGTTCATGGTCGGTGTGCTCTCGCTGCAGAACCGCAGCGTCTTCGTCGGCGACGGCGGTGACAACGTCCTGCACCTGATGTCCATCTACCTGGTGTTCACGCGCTGCGGACAGGTGTGGTCCCTCGACGCCCGCCGCGCGGCACGCGTCGCGGCGACGCGCGCGCGAGGGGAGCGGGTACCCGCCGACCGGGTGGGGCCGGTGCTGTGGGCGGTGCTCGGCCTGGCGCTCGGCACGGCGACGCTGACCGGCCGGTTCGACAACGGCTGGCTGATCCCGGCGCTGCTGTGGACGGCGTGGGCGGTGCTCGGCCTGTGGTGGGCCGTCGGACGCCGGGCGGCCTGGCACGAGCCCCGCGCCCTGCTGGACGTCATCGCCAACGTCCTGCACAACGGCGCCCTGGTCGTGATCATGGCCGAGGCGTGCCTGATCTACGCCACGGCCGGCTGGTACAAGGTGCAGGGTTCGCGCTGGCAGGACGGCACCGCCGTCTACTACCCGCTCCACCTGGACTACTTCTCCCCCTGGCCCGGACTCGCCGACCTGATGTCCTCCAGCGGCACGATCATGATGATCGTGGCCTACGGGACGGTCATGGTGCAGGTCGCCTTCCCGTTCACCCTGTTCAACCGGCGGGTCAAGAACGTCCTGCTGGTGCTGATGATGACCGAGCACGCGGTGATCGCGGTCGTCCTCGGCCTGCCGTTCTTCTCGCTCGCGATGATCGCCGCCGACGCCGTCTTCCTGCCGACGTCGTTCCTGCGCCGGCTCGGCGACCTGGCCGCACGCGCGCGTGGACGGCTCACGCGGAGCACCGGCGGTACGGTCCCGGCGCCACGCTCCCCGGAGGACAGCACGGCCGACCACGTAGGGTTCACGGCATGACCGACCCGCTGAGCCGCTGGCGCGCGCACGCGGAGGGGGCCGTCCTGCTCGACGGCTTCCACGCCCTGAAGCACGCGCTGCGCTTCGGCGCCGAGGTGCCGGTCGCGGTCACCACCGACCGGGCGGAGGCACTGGCCCTCGCCGAGGAGCTCGCCGGGGACGTACGCGCCACCCTGGACGCCCTCCTGACGGAGGTGTCCGGGCAGGCGTACGCCACCCTCGTGCCGCGCCCCCATCCGACCGGCGTGGCCGCCCTCGCGGTACGGCCGTCCCGCGAGGCCAACCTGCGCGCACTCGACCGGGCGCCCCGCACCGCCCCCGTCGTGGTCCTGGACAACCCCCGCAACCTGGGCAACGCCGGTGCCGTGATCCGGCTGGCCGCCGGCTTCGGGGCGACCGGGGTGGTCACCACGGGCACCCTCGACCCCTGGCACCCCACGGTGGTGCGCGGCGGCGCCGGCCTGCACTTCGCGACCGCCGTGGAACGCCTCGGCGTCGGCGAGCTGCCCGCCGGACCTCTGTTCGCCCTCGACCCGGAGGGCGAGGACATCCGCGGCACCCGGCTGCCCGACGACGCCGTGCTGGCCTTCGGCTCGGAGCGCACCGGCCTGTCGCCGGAGCTCCGTGCCCGCGCGGACCACCTGCTGCGCCTCCCGATGCGCCCCCAGGTCTCCAGCTACAACCTGGCCACCAGTGTGGCGATGACGCTGTACCACTGGAGCGCGACCGGCGCCGGCGTCCCCGGGGACGAGCTCTAGCCGGCTCCGGCCCGCGCAACGGCGGTCAAGGGGCGAGGAGCGCGGACCGTACCGGGGCGGGGTGGCGGCCGGACGGCCGGGACGGCCCCGTGCCGCGGTCCGTCCGGAGCCGGTCCGCGGCACTTCGCCGGTGACGGCGGGAGCTGCTACGCCTCCCGCCGCACCTCCACCGTCCGGAAGCGGTTGGCCACGAAGGCGCCGTCGGTGAGGGCCGCGTTCGCCGCCGGGTTGCCGCCCGAGCCGTGGAAGTCGGAGAAGGCGGCCGTCTGGTTGACGTAGACCCCGCCGGTCAGGTTCAGGGAGAGCTGGGCCGCCTCCTCCAGGCAGACGTCCTCGACGGCCCGCTCGGTCTCCGTGTCGGTCGTGTACGCGCCGACCGTCATCGCGCCCTTCTCCCGGACCGTGCGGCGCAGCAGCTCCACCGCGTCGGTCACCGAGTCGACGGCGACCGCGAAGGAGACCGGGCCGAAGCACTCGCTCATGTAGGCGGCCTCGTCGTCCGGCTTGGCGCCGTCCAGCTTGACGATGACGGGGGTGCGGACCACCGCGTCCGGGAACTCCGGGTTGGTGATCTCGCGGGAGGCCAGGGCGACCTCGCCGAGACCGGCCGCGGCCTCCAGGCGGGCCTTGACGTCCGGGTTGACGATCGCGCCCAGCAGGGCGTTGGCGCGCGCGTCGTCGCCGAGCAGGCCGTCGACCGCGCGGGCGAGGTCGGCGGTGAACTCGTCGAAGGTCTTGGGGCCCTGGTCGGTGGTGATGCCGTCGCGGGGAACCAGCAGGTTCTGCGGGGTGGTGCACATCTGGCCGCTGTACAGGGACAGCGAGAAGGCCAGGTTGGACAGCATGCCCTTGTAGTCGTCCGTGGAGTGCACGAGCACCGTGTTGACGCCGGCCTTCTCCGTGTAGACCTGCGCCTGACGGGCGTTGGCCTCCAGCCAGTCGCCGAAGGACGTCGACCCCGTGTAGTCGATGATCCGGATCTCGGGGCGGGTGGCGAGGGTCTTGGCGACGCCCTCGCCGGGGCGCTCGGCGGTCAGTGCGACCAGGTTCGGGTCGAAGCCGGCCGCGGCCAGCACGTCCCGGGCGACCTGAACGGTCAGCGCGAGCGGCAGCACCGCGCGCGGGTGCGGCTTGACCAGGACCGCGTTGCCGGTGGCCAGGGAGGCGAACAGGCCCGGGTAGCCGTTCCAGGTCGGGAAGGTGTTGCAGCCGATGACCAGGCCGATGCCGCGCGGGACGGACGTGAACCGCTTGGTCAGGGCCAGCGGGTCACGCTTGCCCTGCGGCTTGGTCCACTCCGCCGTCCCGGGCGTGCGGACCTGCTCCGCGTACGCGTAGGCCACCGCCTCCAGGCCGCGGTCCTGGGCGTGCGGGCCGCCGGCCTGGAACGCCATCATGAACGCCTGGCCGCTGGTGTGCATGACCGCGTGCGCGAACTCGTGCGTCCGGTCGCTGATCCGCTTGAGGATCTCCAGGCACACCACCGCACGGACCTCGGGTCCCGCGTCCCGCCAGGCCCGCTGCCCGGCCCGCATGGCCGGGATCAGCACGTCGACGTCCGCGTGCGGGTAGGACACGTCCAGCTCGATGCCGTACGGCGAGACCTCGCCGCCCACCCAGTCGTCCGTGCCGGGCTGGCCGAGGTCGAGCCGGGAGCCCGGCAGGGCGTCGAAGGCGGCCTTGCCCGCCGCCGCGTCCAGGCTGCCGTTCTCGCCGTACGCCTTCGGGTGCTCGGGGTGCGGGGACCAGTACGCGCGGGTGCGGATCGCTTCCAGTGCCTGGTCCAGGGTGGGCCGATGCTTCTCGATCAGCTCGTGGGCGGTCAGTTCGGCGGCCATGCGGGACCAACTCCTCGTCTGGAGAGCTCTTCGTCGAGTCCGTGACCTGGGCAGGGGCTGCCCGTCAGAGATAGAGTAACCGAACGATCGGTCGGGACAAGGGGTCCGGCGCATCTGTGGAAAACACCGTGCGGGAGGATCGCGCACATGACAGCACTCGACCTCAGCAGCCCCGTGGCCGTCGTCGGCACCGGCACCATGGGCCAGGGAATCGCCCAGGTCGCGCTGGTCGCCGGCCACCCCGTGCGGCTCTACGACGCCGCTCCCGGGCGGGCCCGGGAGGCGGCCGAAGCGATCGGCACGCGCCTCGACCGGCTCGTGGACAAAGGCCGGCTCGCCGGTGACGACCGCGACGCGGCCCGTGCTCGCCTCCGGCCCGTGGACGGCCTCACGGAGCTGGCCGACTGCGCCCTGGTGGTGGAGGCCGTCCTGGAGCGGCTGGACGTCAAACAGGAGCTCTTCCGCGAGCTGGAGGAGGTCGTCGCCGAGGACTGCCTGCTCGCCACCAACACCTCCTCGCTGTCGGTGACGGCCGTCGGCGGTGCCCTGCGCCACCCGGGCCGCTTCGTCGGCCTGCACTTCTTCAACCCGGCGCCCCTGCTGCCCCTGGTCGAGGTGGTCTCCGGGTTCGCCACCGACGTCACGTCGGCCACGCGCGCGTACGAGACCGCCCGGGCCTGGGGCAAGACCCCGGTGGCCTGCGCGGACACCCCGGGCTTCATCGTCAACCGCATCGCCCGCCCCTACTACGCCGAGGCGTTCGCCGTCTACGAGGCGCAGGCCGCCGACCCCGCCACCATCGACGCGGTCCTGCGCGAGTGCGGCGGGTTCCGGATGGGCGCCTTCGAACTGACCGACCTGATCGGCCAGGACGTCAACGAGTCCGTCACCCACTCCGTGTGGCAGTCCTTCTTCCAGGACGCGCGCTTCACCCCCTCCCTGGCCCAGCGCCGGCTGGTGGAGTCCGGCCGGCTCGGCCGCAAGAGCGGACGCGGCTGGTACGACTACGCCGACGGCGCCGAGCGGCCCGAGCCGCACACGGCCGACAAGGAGCAGCCGCCGGCCCATGTCGTCGCCGAGGGCGGCCTGGGCCCGGCCGCCGCGCTGGTCACCCTGATCCGCGAGGCGGGCATCCAGGTCCGCGAGGAGGACGAGGACAACGGCTGCCGCCTGGTGCTGCCCAGCGGGGGCCATCTGGTCCTCGCCGACGGCCAGACCTCGGCGGAGTTCCGGGACGTGGTCCACTTCGACCTCGCCCTGGACTACCGCGCGGCCACCCGGATCGCCCTGTCCGCCTCCCAGGACACCTCGCCGCAGACGCTCGCCGAGGCCACCGGTCTGTTCCAGGCGCTGGGCAAGGACGTCAGCGTCATCGGGGACGTCCCCGGCATGATCGTCGCCCGTACGGTCGCCCGGATCATCGACCTCGCGCACGACGCCGTCGCCAAGGGCGTGGCCACCGAGGAGGACATCGACACCGCGATGCGCCTGGGCGTCAACTACCCGCTCGGCCCCTTCCGGTGGGACCGCGGGCTCGGCCGCGAGTTCGCCTTCGACGTGCTGGACGAGATGCACGAGCGCGACCCCTCCGGACGCTACGCGCCCTCCCTCGCGCTCTACCGCCACGCGTACGCCATCGACAAGCGGGAGGGCACCGTATGACCACGGCCAGACGCGACACCTACACGCCCGAGACGCTGCTCTCCGTCGCCGTGCGGGTCTTCAACGAGCGCGGCTACGACGGCACCTCCATGGAGCATCTGTCCAAGGCCGCCGGCATCTCCAAGTCGTCGATCTACCACCACGTCAGCGGTAAGGAGGAGCTGCTGCGCCGGGCCGTCAGCCGCGCCCTGGACGGCCTGTTCGCCATCCTGGACGAGGAGCACGCGTGCGCGGGGCGGGCCGTCGACCGGCTGGAGCACGTGGTGCGCCGGATGGTCGAGGTGCTCATATCCGAACTGCCCTATGTGACGCTGCTGCTGCGCGTGCGCGGCAACACCGAGACCGAACGGTGGGCGCTGGAACGCCGCCGCGACTTCGACCACCGGGTCGCCGAGCTGCTCAAGGCGGCGGCGGCCGACGGGGACGTGCGCGGTGACGTGGAGGTCCGTCTGGCGACCCGGCTGGTCTTCGGAATGGTCAACTCCATCGTGGAGTGGTACCGGCCGGACGCGCGCGGCGCGAACGACCGGGAGGTGGCCGACGCCGTCGTCCGGCTGGTCTTCTCGGGGCTGCGCGAGGACTGACCTCAGCTGTCCGGCTCCAGGTCCTCCTCCTCGAACACCAGCAGCGTGCGGGTGCTGAGCACCTCGGGGATCGCCTGGAGCCGGGTCAGCACCAGCTCGCGCAGCGCCCTGTTGTCGGGCGTGTGCACCAGCAGCAGCACGTCGAAGTCGCCGCCCACCAGAGCGATGTGGGAGGCGCCGGGCAGCTGCCTGAGATGGTCGCGGACCGTGCGCCAGGTGTTCTGGACGATCTTCAGCGTGATGTACGCGGACGTGCCGTGGCCCGCCCGCTCGTGGTCGACGCGGGCGCTGAAGCCCCGGATCACCCCGTCCTCGACGAGCCGGTTGATCCGCGCGTAGGCGTTGGCGCGCGAGACGTGGACACGTTCGGCGACGGACCGTATCGAGGAGCGGCCGTCCGCCTGCAGGATCCGCAGGATGTCCTGATCGATGGAGTCCAGCGGGCGCGGCGGCGGAAGCGCGACACCATCCAGCGGCCCTTCGGCCATTTGTTCAGGCTCCATGTCCCCCCGCTCCCTCGCCGTGGACGTCCTGCGTTCATTCCAGGCTGTGGAGAACCGTTTGTCCACAGCCTGACGGGGCCTGTAGCCAAAATGTGCCGACGACCGAACAATCGGTAGGTGAGGCGGGTCACAGGCGACACGTCTCCCGTAGCCGCTCCCACGAGGAGGTGCCGTCATGACGGTTCTGGAGCAGCGGGGCGCGTACCGGCCTTCGCCGCCGCCCGCCTGGCAGCCCCGTATGGACCCCGCGCCGCTGCTGCCCGACGCCGAGCCCTACCGCGTCCTCGGCACCGAGTCGGCCGGAAAGGCCGACCCCGGCCTGCTGCGCCGGCTCTACGCCGAGCTGGTGCGCGGGCGCCGTTACAACGTGCAGGCCACCGCCCTCACCAAGCAGGGCCGGCTCGCCGTCTATCCGTCCAGCACCGGCCAGGAGGCCTGCGAGATCGCCGCCGCCCTGGCCCTGGAGGAGCGCGACTGGCTCTTCCCCAGCTACCGCGACACGCTCGCCGTCGTCGCCCGCGGCGTGGACCCGGTCGAGGCGCTCACCCTGCTGCGCGGCGACTGGCACAGCGGCTACGACCCCTACACCCACCGCGTGGCCCCCCTCAGCACCCCGCTGGCCACCCAGCTGCCGCACGCCGTGGGCCTCGCCCACGCCGCCCGGCTCAAGGGCGACGACGTGGTCGCGCTCGCCATGGTCGGCGACGGCGGCACCAGCGAGGGCGACTTCCACGAGGCGATGAACTTCGCCGCCGTCTGGCAGGCACCGGTCGTCTTCCTGGTGCAGAACAACGGCTTCGCCATCTCTGTCCCGCTCGCCAAGCAGACCGCCGCCCCCTCGCTGGCCCACAAGGCCGTCGGGTACGGCATGCCGGGCCGGCTGGTCGACGGCAACGACGCCGTGGCCGTGCACGAGGTCCTCAGCGAGGCGGTACGGCACGCGCGCGCGGGTGGCGGACCGACCCTGATCGAGGCGGTGACCTACCGCATCGACGCCCACACCAACGCCGACGACGCCACCCGGTACCGCGGCGACGCCGAGGTGGCGGCCTGGCGCGCCCACGACCCGATCGAGCTGCTGGAACGCGAACTGACCGCGCGCGGACTGCTGGACGAGGCCGCCGTCGACGCCGCCCGCCAGGACGCCGAGACGATGGCCGCCTCCCTGCGGGAACGCATGAACCGGGACCCCGAACTCAACCCCATGGACCTCTTCGACCACGTCTACGCCGAGACCACCGCGCAACTGCGCGAGCAGCGCGCCCTGCTGCGGGCCGAGCTGGAGGCCGAGCAGGAACAGCACGGCGAGGAGCCCGGCGCGCGGGAAGGCGGCGCCCGATGACGACCGTCGCCGTCAAGCCCGCCACCATGGCACAGGCCCTCACGCGCGCGATGCGCGACGCCATGGCCGCCGACCCCACCGTGCACGTCATGGGCGAGGACGTCGGCACCCTCGGCGGCGTCTTCCGCGTCACCGACGGGCTCGCCAAGGAGTTCGGCGAGGACCGCTGCACCGACACCCCGCTCGCCGAGGCCGGCATCCTCGGCACGGCCGTCGGCATGGCCATGTACGGCCTGCGGCCCGTGGTGGAGATGCAGTTCGACGCCTTCGCCTACCCGGCGTTCGAGCAGCTGATCAGCCACGTCTCCCGGATGCGCAACCGCACCCGCGGCCGGATGCCCCTGCCGATCACCGTGCGCGTCCCCTACGGCGGCGGCATCGGCGGCGTCGAGCACCACAGCGACTCCTCCGAGGCCTACTACATGGCGACCCCGGGGCTCCACGTCGTCACCCCGGCCACCGTCGCCGACGCCTACGGACTGCTGCGCCAGGCCATCGCCTCCGACGACCCGGTCGTCTTCCTGGAGCCCAAGCGGCTGTACTGGTCGAAGGACACCTGGAACGCCGAGCAGCCGACGGACGTCGAGCCCATCGGCCGTGCCGTCGTGCGCCGCCCGGGCAGCAGCGCCACGCTGATCACCTACGGCCCCTCGCTGCCGGTCTGCCTGGAGGCCGCCGAGGCCGCCCGGGCGGAGGGCTGGGACCTGGAGGTCCTCGATTTGCGCTCCCTGGTGCCGTTCGACGACGAGACGGTCTGCGCGGCCGTCCGGCGCACCGGCCGCGCGGTCGTCGTCCACGAGTCCACCGGGTTCGGCGGGCCGGGCGGCGAGATCGCGGCCCGGATCACCGAGCGCTGCTTCCACCACCTGGAGGCGCCGGTGCTGCGCGTCGCCGGGTTCGACATCCCGTACCCGCCGCCCATGCTGGAGCGGCACCACCTGCCCGGCGTCGACCGCATCCTGGACGCCGTGGCCCGGCTGCAGTGGGAGGCCGAGGGCTGATGGCTCAGGTGCTGGAGTTCAAGCTGCCCGACCTCGGCGAGGGACTCACCGAGGCGGAGATCGTCCGCTGGCTGGTCCAGGTCGGTGACGTGGTCACCGTCGACCAGCCGGTGGTCGAGGTCGAGACGGCCAAGGCGATGGTCGAGGTGCCCTGCCCGTACGGCGGCGTGGTCACCGCGCGCTACGGCGACGAGGGCACCGAACTGCCCGTCGGTGCCCCGCTCCTGACGGTCGCCGTGGGCGAACCGGCGACGGAGCCGGAGGGTTCGGGCAACGTCCTCGTGGGGTACGGCACCCAGGCCCCGGCGGCACGCCGGCGCCGGGTCCGGTCGGCCGCGGCCACCACCACCGCCAACGGTCACACCAGGACTCCCGAGTCCGTCCCGGCGCCACCGCACGCGCGCGGGTCCGTGCCGGTCCGGGCACAGACGTCCGCGTCCGCGCAGGCGCCGGCCGCCGCGCCCCCGGCCGCGCCCGTGCCCGCCGCCGCGCTCGCCGGGGGACCGGTCCCCGTGATCTCCCCCCTCGTGCGCAGGCTGGCCCGGGACAACGGAGTCGACCTGCGTCGGCTCGCCGGCTCCGGCCCGGACGGACTCATCCTGCGCGCGGACGTCGAGAACGCGCTGCGGGCCGGCACCGCCCCTGCCCTCACCGCGGCCGAGCAGGCCGTACCGGCCCCCGCGCCGGCCCCCCGGGCGGAGGCCGGGGTCCGGATCCCGCTCAAGGGCGTCCGCGGTGCCATCGCCGACAAGATGTCCCGCAGCCGCCGGGAGATCCCGGACGCCACCTGCTGGGTCGACGCCGACGCGACCGAACTCATGCGCGCCCGGGCCGCCATGAACGCCGCCGGAGCACCGAAGATCTCCCTCCTCGCGCTGCTCGCCCGCATCAGCACGGCCGCCCTGGCCCGGTTCCCCGAGCTGAATTCCTACGTCGACACCGACGCCCGCGAGATCGTCCGGCTGGACCAGGTCCACATCGGGTTCGCCGCCCAGACCGATCGCGGGCTGGTCGTGCCGGTCGTCCGGGACGCCCACACGCGCGACGCCGAATCCCTCACCGCCGAGTTCGCCCGGCTCACCGAGGCGGCCCGCACCGGGACGCTCACCCCCGGGGACCTCACCGGCGGGACGTTCACGCTGAACAACTACGGCGTCTTCGGCATCGACGGTTCCACCCCGATCGTCAACCACCCCGAGGCGGCCATGCTCGGCGTCGGCCGCATCATCCCCAAGCCGTGGGTGCACGAGGGCGAACTCGCCGTCCGCCAGGTCGTCCAGCTCTCGCTCACCTTCGACCACCGGGTGTGCGACGGCGGCACGGCAGGCGGGTTCCTGCGGTATGTGGCGGACTGCGTGGAACAGCCGGCGGTGCTGCTGCGCACGCTGTGAGAGATGAGCGTGCGCACGCTGTGACGTACGACGGGTCCGGAAGGAGCGGCGGGCAGGACATACTCGGGGGGTGACCGAGACCCCACCCGCCGCTTCCGGGGCGCCCGCGCCGTACGACGCCGTCGTGCTGGCCGGCGGGGCCGCCCGGCGGCTCGGCGGGGCCGACAAGCCCGGGCTCCGGGTCGGGGGCCGCGCGCTGCTCGACCGGGTGCTCGCGGCCTGCACGGACGCCCGGACGACCGTCGTCGTGGCCGCACCCCGGCCCACCGCCCGCCCGGTGCGCTGGGCGCGCGAGGAGCCGCCCGGCGGCGGGCCGGTCGCCGCGCTGGAGGCCGGACTGCGGCACACCACCGCCGGGCACACCGTCGTGCTCTCCGCCGACCTGCCCTTCCTCGAACGAGGCACCGTCGAGCGGCTGCTGACCGTACTTCAGGACACCGGTGCCGACGGCGCGCTGCTCACCGACGCCGACGGCCGCGACCAGCCGCTCGTGGCCGCCTACCGCACCGCGGCCCTGCGCCGCGAGCTGACCGCCCTCGCCACCACGCACGACGGCCTCACCGGGCTGCCCCTGCGCCGGCTGACCGGCGCCCTCCGCCTCACCCGCGTCCCGGACCCGCTCGCCTCGTTCGACTGCGACACCTGGGACGACATCGCCGCCGCCAGGGCACGGATCAGGGAGCATGGCCACGTGTTGGATGAATGGATCTCCGCAGTCAAGGACGAACTGGGCATCGACCTGGACGTCGACACCGGCGTCCTGCTCGACCTGGCCCGGGACGCCGCACACAATGTGGCCCGCCCCGCCGCCCCGCTGACCACCTTCCTCGTCGGTTACGCCGCGGCGAAGGGCAAGGGCGACCCGGAGGCCGTCGCCGAGGCCGCCCGCAAGGCAGCCGCGCTGGCCCTCAGGTGGGAAGAGGAGAGCGCCGGGGGCAAGGACGAGAGCACCGGGGGCCCGAGCGCCCCGGACGCCGGATGACCGCCCCCGGCACCCGGGCCGACGCGCCCGCCGGGGACACCGACGACCTCGATGTCGAGGAGGCCCTGGCGCTGGTGAGGGAAGGCCACCGGGAGTCCCGGGACGACGGCACGGACGACGGCCCGGGTCAGGTGTCCAACCCGTCCCCGCGCCCCGCCGGTGAACGGCCCGCCGAACGGCACAGGGCCACCCCCTGGACCCGGGCCCGCGAGATCGCGGCCCGCGCCGCGCGCGGCCAGGGCCCGAAGGGCGCGGGAGGCGCCCCCACCGGTGCCCGGCGCGCCCCCGTCTCCGTGCCCCTCGGCGACGCCCTCGGACTGGTCCTGGCCGCCCCCCTGGACGCGCTCACCGACCTGCCCTCCTTCGACACCTCCGCGATGGACGGCTGGGCGGTCGCCGGGCCCGGCCCCTGGCAGGTCCGGGAGGAGGGAGTGCTCGCAGGGCACGCGCAGCCCGAGCCGCTCACCGACGGCGAGGCCGTCCGTATCGCCACCGGCGCCCGCATCCCCGCCGACACCACCGCCGTCCTGCGCACCGAACACGGCCGGATCGACGCCCAGGGGCGTCTGCACACCACCCGCGACATGCTCCACGGCCAGGACATCCGCCCGCGCGGCCAGGAGTGCCGCAGCGGCGACCAGCTGCTGCCCGTGGGCACCCTGATCACCCCCGCCGTCCTGGGTCTCGCCGCGGCGGCCGGCTACGACACGGTCACCGTCGTACCCCGCCCCCGCGTCGAAGTACTCGTCCTCGGAGACGAGTTGCTGACCGAGGGCCTGCCGCACGACGGGCTGATCAGGGACGCGCTCGGCCCCATGCTGCCGCCCTGGCTGCGCGCGCTCGGCGCCGACGTCGTGGCCGTTCGCCGGATCGGCGACGACGCCCGGGCGCTCCGCAAGGCGGTCACCGGTTCCAAGGCCGACCTGATCGTCACCACGGGCGGCACCGCGGCCGGGCCCGTCGACCATGTCCACCCGATCCTGGAACGCATCGGCGCCGAACTCCTCGTCGACGGCGTCAAGGTGCGCCCCGGGCACCCCATGCTGCTGGCCCGCGTCACGGACCACCAGCACCTGGTCGGCCTGCCCGGCAACCCCCTCGCGGCCGTCTCCGGCCTGCTCACCCTCGCCGAGCCCCTGCTGCGCACCCTCGCCGCCCACCCCGCCCCCGAGCCGTACACACTGCCCCTGGGGGAGGCGGTGCAGGGGCACCCGTACGACACCCGGCTGATCCCCGTGGTGCTGCGGGGTGACCACGCCACGCCGCTGCACTACAACGGCCCGGCCATGCTCCGCGGCATCGCCGCCGCCGACGCGCTGGCCGTCGTACCGCCGGGCGGGACCCGGCAGGGCGAGGAGGCGGAACTGCTGGACCTGCCATGGGCGACCGCCGGAATCGGGGTGTGTTTCACGTGAAACTTCCGGGCCATGACGCCATCGCCCGCCAGCCGGGCGACCATCTGGTGGCCCATCGGGTGAAACTCCCCAGAGCCGTGGTGGAGCGCCCGATCCGCCAGGTCGTCAAGCGGCTGGTCATGGCCCTGGTGGTCCTGGTCGCCACCGCGCTCGTCGTCTACGCCGACCGCGACGGCTATCAGGACAACTCCGACGGCCCCGTCGACCTGCTCGACGCGTTCTATTACGCGACCGTGACCCTCTCC
Organism: Streptomyces echinatus; assembly: GCF_014203595.1. GTDB lineage: Bacteria > Actinomycetota > Actinomycetes > Streptomycetales > Streptomycetaceae > Streptomyces > Streptomyces echinatus. The sequence continues at coordinate 290,137 of NZ_JACHJK010000007.1, read as the reverse complement.
ACCACGGGATACGGCGACATCACCCCGGTCAGTGACAGCGCCCGGCTCACCAACATCTTCGTCATCACACCCCTGCGTGTGCTGTTCCTGATCATCCTGGTCGGCACCACGCTGGAGGTCCTCACCGAACGCACCCGGGAGGAATGGCGCCTGAACCGCTGGAGGTCCACCTTGCGCGACCACACCGTCGTCATCGGCTTCGGCACCAAGGGGCGGGCGGCCATCCAGACCGTCTGCGCGACCGGGCTGAAGAAGGAGCAGGTCGTCGTCGTCGACCCCAGCTCCAAGGCGATCGAGGCGGCGACCGCCGAGGGCTACGCGGGGGTCATAGGCGACGCCACCCGCAGTGACGTGCTCAAGGGGGCGGAGGTCCACAAGGCCCGGCAGATCATCGTCGCCCCGCAGCGCGACGACACCTCGGTCCTCGTCACGCTGACCGCCCGCCAGCTCAACCGCGGCGCCAAGATCGTGGCCGCCGTGCGCGAGGAGGAGAACGCCCCGCTGCTCAAGCAGTCCGGCGCCGACGCCGTCATCACCAGCTCCGGCGCGGCCGGCCGGCTGCTCGGCCTGTCCGTGCTCAGCCCAGCCGCCGGCATGGTGATGGAGGACCTCATCCAGCAGGGCAGCGGGCTGGACCTGATCGAACGCCCGGTGGTCCGCGGCGAGGTGGGCAGGAAACCGCGCGAGACGGACGACCTCGTGGTGAGCGTCGTCCGCGGGCACCGGGTGCTGGGCTACGACGATCCGTCCGTCGGCACCCTGCAGCTGACCGACCGGCTCATCACCATCGTCCGGGCCAGCCCGGGCACCCGGGTCACCCCCGACATCCGTCCCCTGCCACACGGGTGACGGGACCGGTGAGGAGTAGCGTCACCGGCATGCATGCGATCACGATTCCCGAACCTGGTGGTCCCGAGGCGCTGGTGTGGGACGAGGTCCCCGATCCGGTGCCCGGCGAGGGCGAGGTGCTGGTCGAGGTGGCGGCCAGCGCCGTCAACCGTGCCGACATCCTGCAGCGTCAGGGCTTCTACAACCCGCCGCCCGGCGCCTCCCCCTATCCCGGCCTGGAGTGCTCCGGCACGATCGCCGCGCTCGGCCCCGGCGTCTCGGGCTGGGCCGTCGGCGACCAGGTGTGCGCACTGCTCGCGGGCGGCGGTTACGCCGAGAAGGTGGCCGTACCGGCCGGGCAGCTGCTGCCCGTGCCCGAGGGCGTCGGCCTCACCCGGGCGGCGGCGCTGCCCGAGGTGGTCTGCACGGTCTGGTCCAACGTGTTCATGGTCGCCCACCTGCGTCCGGAGGAGACGCTGCTGGTGCACGGCGGCTCCAGCGGCATCGGCACGATGGCGATCCAGCTCGCCAAGGCCCTCGGCGCCCGGGTCGCGGTGACCGCCGGCACGAAGGAGAAGCTGGACCAGTGCGCCGGACTGGGCGCGGACGTGCTGATCAACTACCGCGAGCAGGACTTCGTCGCCGAGATCAAGCAGGCCACCGGCGGCGCGGGTGCCGATGTCATCCTCGACAACATGGGCGCCAAGTACCTGGACCGCAACGTCCAGGCCCTCGCCGTCAACGGGCGCCTCGCGATCATCGGCATGCAGGGCGGAGCGAAGGGCGAGCTGAACATCGGCGCGCTCCTCAACAAGCGGGCCGCCATCAGCGCGACCTCGCTGCGGGCCCGGCCGCTGGGCGAGAAGGCGGCCATCGTCGCCGCCGTCCGTGAGCATGTGTGGCCCCTGCTCGCCACGGGACAGATCCGCCCCGTCGTGGACCGTGAGCTGCCGATGGCGGAGGCGGCCGAGGCGCACCGCCTGGTGGAGGCGAGCGGTCACGTCGGCAAGGTGCTGCTGGTGGCGCCGTAGCGGCCGGGCCGGTGCCGGGCGGTCAGTTCCTGCGGAGTCGCAGGCCCAGGAATGCCAGCCCCAGGCCCAGGCCTATGAGGACCAGGCCGCTGCCCAGCGGGAGGATCCGCAGGACCGGCTCCGTGGAAGCCTCGCCCTGATCGGCCGCCTGCTGGGCGTCGGGCGTCGGCGGAGGCGTGGCGGAGTCGAGGCCGGTCTCGACGGCCGGCTCGGAGGCGGTGGGCAGGTTCGTGGTCTCCGGCTCGGCGGGTTGTGCGGCGGGGGTGGCCGAACCGGGGTCGTCGCCCTCCACCTCGGTCCCGGGTCCGTCCGGCCGGCCCGGCCGCATCCGGCCCTCACCGGCCTGGCTGCCCGCCCGGGACGGCGAGGCGGAGGCGCGGGAGTGAGAGGGGATGACCGACGCCGACGCGGAGTCGGACGGCATGGGCACGGGCGAGTCCGGGAGTTGGAGGCCGACGGGGGCGGACGGCTCCGGGCTCGGGCCGTCGTGCCCCGGCCGCTGCTCCTGCGCGTGGCCCCGGGCCGGGGCCGAGTGGTCCGCGGAGGGGTGGTCCGGCGGCCCGTGCCGCGGGGCGGAGTGCTCCGGGGAGGCGTGCCGCGCCGGCCCGTGCTGCTTCTCCCCGTGGCCCGTGCCGGAGGCACGGGAGGGGTCCGGCTCTGTGGTGTACGCGGCCGTGCCGCCGTACGCGGCGGCGGCGCCGTACACCGGCAGAGCCGCTGCCGTCAGGACGGCCAGCAGCCTCAGCCAGCGGAATGCGAGGCGTAGGCGTGGAGTCACGTCGGTGACCTCCCGGAGCCCAGGTGTCGTGACTTATGGATAACCGACGGGAATAAGCCTCACATTCAATGCCTCATCGGGCATTTCGGATTGGGCCGTAGGGTCTAAACGGTGGATCAACCCCATGAGGGGGCACCACGGTGATGAGGTGTTGGCGTGCGAGAGAATGGCGGCATGGAGATGCCGAGGAACGAACGGTCGCCGGAGAATCCCCAGATCCTCGTCGTGGGTCAGGACGGGATGGCGCTCGGCGGCGGCGGGGACGAGGACTCCCGTGAGACCCCGGTGACGGAGCAGGTGGAACAGCCGGCCAAGGTCATGCGGATCGGCAGCATGATCAAGCAGCTTCTGGAGGAGGTGCGTGCGGCTCCCCTCGACGAGGCCAGCCGGGTACGGCTGAAGGAGATCCACGCCAGCTCGGTGAAGGAGCTGGAGGACGGTCTGGCCCCGGAGCTGGTCGAGGAACTGGAGCGGCTCTCCTTGCCGTTCACCGACGACGTCACCCCGAGCGACGCCGAACTGCGGATCGCGCAGGCACAGTTGGTGGGCTGGCTGGAAGGCCTCTTCCACGGGATCCAGACGACGCTGTTCGCCCAGCAGATGGCCGCCCGGGCCCAGCTGGAGCAGATGCGCCGCGCGCTCCCGCCGGGAGTCTCCGGTCACGAGGGCGGGGACGACCCTCACGTGGGCGGCCGCTCGGGCGGGCCGTACCTGTAGTCGGGGCGGGCCGTACCCGTACGCGGCCCCCACACCCCGGTCGGCCATGACACACGAAGGGCCCGGCGGACGACCGCCGGGCCCGACCTATGTCCCGGGCCGTGCCCCGGCCCGCCGGACCGGCGGGAGCTCTCGCCCGGCCGGCCTCGCGGGGATCACTGCGCGGGATTGCCCGTCGACACGCTCAGCTGGATGCTGTCCGGATCCTTCGGGTCGATGTCGGTGCCCGCGGCGGGGAACTGGTTCAGCACGGTTCCGTCGCCCCAGGTGTTCTCCTCCTGGTCCTTGATGTCCCATTTCCAGCCCGCGGCCTGGAGGCACTGCTTCACGGAGTCGATGTCCTTGTAGCGGAAGTCGGGCATCTCGGCCTTCTTCGGGTCCTTCCACGATTCCTGCGGATCGGTGCACTTCTCCGTGTCGATCCGCCGGGTGTGGTCCGGCCCGCGGTAGCCCGCGCGGTGCGACGAGGCCGCCGAGGCGCTGGAGCCACCGCCACCGCCCCCGGTGTCGTCGCCGCCGTTCTTCAGTGTCAGCGCGACGATCAGCCCGACCACCACGATGGCCGCCACCGCGACCGAGCCGATCACCACCGGCCGCCTGCTCCGGCCGCCGCCGGCGGACTGTCCGGCCGGCTGCGGCGAGATGGTGTACGGCGGCGGGGTCTGGGCCGCGGCCTGCGGGCCGTAGCCCGTGGGAGGCGTCTGGTAACCGCCCTGCTGCGGGTAGCCGTAGGCCGGGGCGGGCGTCGGGTGGCCGTACGGGTTCGGGACCGGAGCCGGCTGGTACGGCGTCTGCACCTGCCCCTGCGGCGCCGGGGTCGCCTGTCCGACCGGCGGGAACACCGCGGAGCCGACACCCGAGCCGCTCTGCTGCGGCCCGGCTCCCGGCACGATGCTCGGCGGGGCCGCCTGGAAGGAGGCCGCGACCCGCAGGCACTCGGCACGCATGGACTCGGCGGTCGGGAAGCGTTCGTTCGGGTTCTTCTTCAGCGCGCGGGCGACCAGCGCGTCCACGGCGGGCGGCAGGGCACGGTTGACCGAGGAGGGCGCCACCGGCTCCTCCTGCACATGCGCGTACGCGATCGCCAGCGCCGAGTCCGCGTCGAACGGCAGCCGCCCGGTGACCAACTGGAACAGCATGATGCCGACCGAGTACAGATCGGAACGGGCGTCCACGGCCCGGCCGAGGGCCTGCTCGGGCGAGAGGTACTGCGGGGTGCCGACGACCATGCCGGTCTGCGTCATCGAGGTGACCCCCGACTGCATGGCGCGGGCGATGCCGAAGTCCATGACCTTGACCACGCCACGCTTGGTGGTCATCACGTTGCCCGGCTTGATGTCGCGGTGGACCAGGCCCATCTCGTGGCTGATCTCCAGGGCCGCCAGCACGTCGGCGGTGACCTTCAGCGCCTTGTCGGCGGGCATCGCGCCGAACTGCCGGATGTCCTGCTCCAGGACCGAGCCCAGCGGCCGGCCCTCGACGTACTCCATGACGATGTACGGCGTCGCCATGCCGTTCAGCTCGTCCTCGCCCGTGTCGAAGACGGAGACGACGTTGGTGTGCGTGAGCTTGGCCACGGCCTGCGCCTCGCGGCGGAAGCGCTCCCGGAACGCCTGCTCCCGGCCGAGCTCGGTGTGGAGCGTCTTGATGGCGACCTGGCGGTCCAGCACCGTGTCGTACGCCAGGTGTACGGAGGCCATACCGCCCTCGCCCAGCAAGTCGCGCAGCTGGTAGCGGCCACCGGCCAGCGCTTGCCCCGCGTACCGGCCGTGTGCGCCGTCCTGGCTCATCTCTCCGCGTCCCCCACTGGCCGTGCGGCGCCGTCCCATGGCGAACAGGCCTTGATCGAATGTGTCATTCCCGGCCAAGTCTGCCCCAGGGCACCGACACGTCAAGCTCGGTGCCCGTTCCGTGACCGTACGCGCAAGAAGCGTCTCGCAAGCGTTACAGGCCATGTACGACCGGCGCACAGAATTTGCACGACAGCGCGTGCTAGAGGTTTCATGACCGGTCCGTCTCGGGATCGGTCCCGGTTGCCGTTCCGAACCGGCGGCCCCCATGGAGGCTGTAGCGTGGCCGACGGAGACCGTAATAGCACCGCGCGCACCGCGGGCAGAAACGACGGCGAGGACTGATGGCACAGACGCAGCGCTCTCAGGGCCCGTCCGACCCCGAGGCGAGTGGCGGCGGCATGTCAGACTCGCCGGAGTTGTGGGGCAACGGCGGGCTCGTCGGCGACGGCCGGTACCGGCTCACGCACCGGCTGGGCCGGGGCGGCATGGCCGAGGTGTTCGCGGCCGAGGACGTCCGGCTGGGCCGTACGGTCGCGGTCAAGCTGCTTCGCGCGGATCTGGCCGAAGACCCGGTCTCCAAGGCTCGTTTCACCCGCGAGGCACAGTCGGTCGCGGGCCTCAACCACCATGCGATCGTCGCCGTGTACGACTCGGGCGAGGACGTGGTGGGCGGCCAGTCCGTGCCGTACATCGTCATGGAGCTGGTCGAGGGCCGCACCATCCGCGACCTGTTGCTGAACGCCGAGGCGCCGGGCCCCGAACAGGCCCTGATCATCACCTCCGGTGTGCTGGAGGCGCTCGCCTACTCGCACCAGCACGGCATCGTGCACCGTGACATCAAGCCCGCGAACGTCATCATCACCGACAGCGGCGCCGTCAAGGTGATGGACTTCGGCATCGCCCGCGCCCTGCACGGCGCGTCCACGACGATGACGCAGACCGGCATGGTCATGGGCACCCCTCAGTACCTCTCCCCGGAGCAGGCGCTCGGCAAGGCCGTCGACCACCGCTCCGACCTGTACGCGACCGGCTGTCTGCTGTACGAACTCCTCGCGCTGCGGCCCCCCTTCACCGGTGAGACCCCGTTGTCGGTGGTCTACCAGCACGTCCAGGACACGCCGGTGGCGCCGTCGCAGGTCGTCGACGGGACGTGCCCGCCGGAGCTGGACGGCCTGGTCATGCGCTCCCTCGCCAAGGAGCCCGACGACCGGTTCCAGACGGCCGAGGAGATGCGCGGCCTGGTCCAGTACGGCCTGCAGATGCTGTACGACCAGGGCGGCCACACCGGCACCTGGAACACCGGCCCGGTCGAGGCGCACGACGGCCGGCACACCCCGGCGGGCGGCTTCGCCGGGACGACGGTCATGCCGCACCCCGTGGGCGGGGCCGGCACCACGCAGATCCCGCAGCCGATCCTGCCCGCGGGCTACGGCAGCGGCGACGACGGCGGCTTCGAGGGGCACGGCAACAAGGGCAGCGGACGCGGCAAGCTGTGGATCCTCGCCGTCCTCGCGATTATCGCGATCGCGGGCGGTGTGGCGCTGGCGCTGAAGGGCGGAGGCGGGGGCGGCGGCAACGGCACCGACACCAAGCCGACGACGACGCACTCCAAGAGCACGAAGCACGAGTCGCCCTCCCCGAGCCCGTCCGACGAGGACGACACCGGTCAGCCCAGCGATCCCCAGACGGACACGGGCAGCTCGGACACCGGCACCGGCTCCGACTGGCCGCCCGCGACCACGCCCTCGTACAGCCAGTCGCAGTCGGCCCCGTCCACCCCGAGCGGCGAGCCGTCCAACCCGCAGCCCTCGCAGTCGCAGCCGACGGACCCGACGGACGGCGGGGTCACGGACGGCGGCGGCACCACCGACGGCACCACCGACGGGACCACCGACGGCAGTGGTACCACCGACGGCACCACCACGGAGGGTGGCACCACCACCGAGGGGACCACGACGGACGGCGTCACGGGCGAGACCACCGGCTGAAGCCCACCCACGCAGGCCGGGACGGCAGCACCGGTCCCGGCCTGACCGGCGTGCCCGGCCCGCACTCTGCCCGGGCCGTCCCGGCTCACCGTACGAACGCGTCGCACACCGCGTCGTACTCGCGCGTCCACCACACCGCGAGCGCCGACGCGGCCGGGAACTGGCGGTCCGCGCGGGTGTCGCCGCGCTCGTAGTGCCAGCGCAGCATCCAGAAGTCGTTCAGCCGCTCCCACCACACGCGGTGCACCGCCGCCGACAGCTCCGAGGGTGCGGCGCCCGCAGCGCGCCGGTACGCGCGCGCGTAGGCACGCACTTTCGGCAGGTCCAGCGTCCCGCCGGGCCGTACGAAGAAGATCGCGGCGGCGCGTACGGCCTCCTCCGCGCGCGGCTGCACGCCGAGCCGGTCCCAGTCCACGATGGCGGCCGGGGCGTCGTCCTTGTAGAGCAGGTTGAACGGGTGGAAGTCGCCGTGCACCCACCCCACCGAGCCGCCGCGGGGCGGACGCCGGTCCGTGTGCTGCTCCAGGAGCGCGCGGCGTTCCAGCAGCCGGTGCCGGGCCAGCTCGTCGAAGGCGTCGGCGGGACGGTGCCGGCGCACGTGCGCGAGCAGGTCGTCGATGAGGGCGAAGGTGTCGGCCGGGTCGGCGCTCTCCACGGGATGCGGGCTCGTCGCCGGGCGCGTGCGCCCCTTGGGAGGCATCACACGCTCCAGGCAGGCGTGTACGGCGCCCAGGAGCGCCCCCAGGCGCGCGCTCTCCCCGCGGGTGAGCTGGCCCCCGTGGCGGTGCCTGCCGTCGATCCAGGGGTGCAGGGCGTAGGCGTGGCCCCCGACGACGGCGACCGTACGGCCCTCCCGGTGGGCGAGCGGCACGGCGACCGGGACGCCGAGATCGGCCAGGCGCTGGGTGGCCCGGTGCCGGCGTTCGATGGCGGCCGGGTCGGCGGTGGCCGGGTCGAAATGGTGCTTGAGGAAATAGCGGCCGCGTGTGGTGCACAGCCGGTAGCCGCGGTTGAGCAGTCCCTGGTCGACCGGCTCGCATGTGAGGGCGGTACCCGCGGCGTACAGGCGCAGCAGGGCGCCCAGAGGGGGCGCATGGGGCGAGAGGGGGGGTACACATGAGCGCGGCACGCGCCAGATGTTAGGGCACGCGCGGCCCCTGTGAGCTGGGCCTTGTCACAGACAGTCGCCGGCGGTCGCTTTCGGTCATGGGGCGGGCTTTTCCGCCTGGATACGAGCGACATAGGCGGCCGCCTGGGAACGCCGCTGCATTCCGAGTTTGGCGAGCAGGCCGGAGACGTAATTCTTGATCGTCTTTTCTGCCAGATGCAGTCGCTCACCGATCTGGCGATTGGTAAGTCCTTCGCCGATCAGTTCGAGGATTCTGTGTTCCTGTTCGGTGAGCCGGGCCAGTCTCTCGTCCGTGTGCGCTCCGCCGCCGCGCAGCCGCTCCAGCACGCGCGCGGTGGCCACCGGATCCAGCAGCGACTTCCCGGCGGCGACGTCCCGGACCGCCTGGAGCAGCTCGTTGCCGCGGATCGCCTTCAGGACGTACCCGGAGGCGCCCGCCATGATCGCGTCGAACAGTGCCTCGTCATCCGCGAACGAGGTCAGCATCAGGCACCGCACGGACCGGTCCGACGAGCGGATCTCCCGGCACACCTCGACGCCGCTGCCGTCCGGGAGGCGTACGTCCAGCACCGCCACGTCGGGGCGGGTGGCGGGAATGCGCACCAGGGCGTCCGCCGCCGTGCCGGCCTCGCCGACCACCTCGATGTCGGGCTCGACGGAGAGCATCTCGTGGACGCCACGCCGTACGACCTCGTGGTCATCGAGTAGAAATACCCGTATTTTTCCGTCTTCGCGCACGAGTTAAGTCTCACATGGAACTCTTCCCGTGACCTGGGTGCGCGGGATAACGTGCGGTAGCTCCGGACTGCCGCAAGGCTGTGACCAGCGCGCTTTCACATCGTCTCGATTTACTTGGAAATCCAAGCAAAATCGCAGGTCAAACGGTGTTTCACAGAAATGTGAAGCACTGGGTAACGTGATGGCTGCAGGGCGCTCGCCGGGGCACCTGTCACGCCTGTTCCCGGCCGAGTGGCACCCACCCCGTGCCCGGTGGTCGAAACAGGTGAGCCGCACTGGCCTACCGGCAACCCCGGGGGCCGGAACGACGGAGGAGCACACGTGACCGTGGAGAGCAGTGCCGCGCGCAAGCCGCGACGCAGCGCCGCAGGCAAGGCCGGCACCACCGGCACCAAGCGCACCACCCGCAGTACCGCCAAGAAGAGCACCGACCCCGAACTCGTGCAGCTCCTGACCCCGGAGGGGGAGCGGGTCGCGAACGCCGAGTACGACGCCTACGTCGCCGGCATCACCGCCGAGGAGCTGCGCGGCCTGTACCGCGACATGGTGCTCACCCGTCGCTTCGACGCCGAGGCCACCGCCCTGCAGCGCCAGGGCGAACTGGGCCTGTGGGCGTCCCTGCTGGGCCAGGAGGCCGCCCAGATCGGCTCCGGCCGGGCCACCCGCGAGGACGACTACGTCTTCCCGACCTACCGCGAGCACGGCGTCGCCTGGTGCCGCGGCGTCGACCCGGCCAACCTGCTCGGCATGTTCCGGGGTGTGAACAACGGCGGCTGGGACCCGAACAGCAACAACTTCCAGCTCTACACGATCGTCATCGGCTCCCAGACCCTGCACGCCACCGGCTACGCGATGGGCATCACCAAGGACGGCGCCGACTCAGCGGTCATCGCCTACTTCGGTGACGGCGCCTCCAGCCAGGGCGACGTCGCCGAGTCGTTCACCTTCTCCGCGGTCTACAACGCCCCCGTGGTGTTCTTCTGCCAGAACAACCAGTGGGCGATCTCCGAACCCACCGAGAAGCAGACCCGGGTGCCGCTGTACCAGCGCGCCCAGGGCTACGGCTTCCCCGGCGTCCGGGTCGACGGCAACGACGTGCTCGCCTGCCTCGCGGTGACCAAGTGGGCGCTGGAGCGTGCCCGCAACGGCGAGGGCCCCACCCTGGTCGAGGCGTTCACCTACCGCATGGGCGCCCACACCACCTCCGACGACCCCACCCGCTACCGGGGTGACGAGGAGCGGCAGGCCTGGGAGGCGAAGGACCCGATCCTGCGCCTGCGCCGGTACCTGGAGGCCTCGGGCCACGCGGACGAGACGTTCTTCGCGGAACTCGAGACCGAGTCCGAAGCGTTGGGCAAGCGAGTGCGCGAAGCGGTCCGCGCCATGCCCGACCCGGACCACTTCGCCATCTTCGAGAACGTGTACGCGGACGGGCACGCGCTCGTCGACGAGGAGCGCGCCCAGTTCGCCGCCTACCAGGCGTCGTTCGCCGATGAAGGGGGTCACTGAGATGGCCGAGAAGATGGCGATGGCGAAGGCCATCAACGAGTCGCTGCGCCATGCCCTGGACGCCGACCCCAAGGTCCTCGTCATGGGCGAGGACGTCGGCAAGCTCGGCGGCGTCTTCCGGGTGACGGACGGCCTGCAGAAGGACTTCGGCGAGAGCCGGGTCATCGACACCCCGCTCGCGGAGTCCGGCATCGTCGGCACCGCGATCGGCCTGGCCCTGCGCGGCTACCGCCCGGTGGTGGAGATCCAGTTCGACGGCTTCGTCTTCCCGGCCTACGACCAGATCGTCACCCAGCTCGCCAAGATGCACGCCCGCTCGCTGGGCAAGGTCAAGCTGCCGGTCGTCGTCCGGATCCCCTACGGCGGTGGCATCGGCGCGGTCGAGCACCACTCCGAGTCCCCCGAGGCGCTGTTCGCGCACGTGGCCGGCCTCAAGATCGTCAGCCCGTCCAACGCCTCCGACGCCTACTGGATGATGCAGCAGGCCATCCAGAGCGACGACCCGGTGATCTACTTCGAGCCCAAGCGGCGTTACTGGGACAAGGCCGAGGTCGACTTCGAGGCGATCCCCGCCCCGCTGCACAGGGCCCAGGTCGTCCGCGAGGGCACCGACCTGACCCTGGCGGCGTACGGCCCGATGGTGAAGCTGTGCCAGGAGGTCGCCGCCGCGGCCGCCGAGGAGGGCAAGTCCCTGGAGGTCCTGGACCTGCGCTCGGTCAGCCCCCTCGACTTCGACGCCGTCCAGGCCTCGGTGGAGAAGACCCGCCGCCTGGTCGTGGTGCACGAGGCACCGGTGTTCTTCGGCTCCGGCGCGGAGATCGCCGCGCGGATCACCGAGCGCTGCTTCTACCACCTGGAGGCACCGGTCCTCAGGGTCGGCGGCTACCACGCCCCGTACCCGCCGGCCCGCCTGGAGGAGGAGTACCTGCCGAACCTGGACCGCGTGCTCGACGCCGTCGACCGCTCGCTGGCGTACTGAGGAGAGGGTCGTGACGACGATGACGGAAGCGTCCGTACGCGAGTTCAAGATGCCCGACGTGGGCGAGGGACTCACCGAGGCCGAGATCCTCAAGTGGTACGTCCAGCCGGGCGACACGGTCACCGACGGCCAGGTGGTCTGCGAGGTGGAGACCGCCAAGGCGGCGGTGGAACTCCCCATCCCCTACGACGGCGTGGTTCGCGAACTGCACTTCCCCGAGGGCACCACGGTGGACGTGGGCACGCCCATCATCGCCGTGGCGGTGGCCGTGGCCGGCGGTGCCGCTCCGGAGGCCCCCGCCGCGCAGCCGCAGACGGAGCCGGCCCAGCCCGGGGAGGAGGCCAAGCCGCCGGCCCGCCAGCCGGTCCTCGTCGGCTACGGCGTGGCCACCTCCTCCACCAAGCGCCGCCCCCGCAAGGGCCCCGAGGTCACCGTCCCGGCGCCGGCCCAGGCGGTCCAGACGGAGCTGAACGGCCACGGCGGAGCCGTCGCCGACAAGTCCCGCCCGCTGGCCAAGCCCCCGGTGCGCAAGCTGGCCAAGGACCTCGGCGTCGACCTGACCGCGATCATCCCGTCGGGCCCGGACGGCGTCATCACCCGTGAGGACGTCCACGCGGCGGCCGCACCGGCGGCCGCCCAGCCGACCGCCCCGGCCCCGGCGGCCCCGGCCACCGCCCCCGTCGCTCCGGCGCCCGCGGCGTCGTACGACACCGGGCGCGAGACCCGCATCCCGGTCAAGGGCGTCCGCAAGGCCACCGCGCAGGCGATGATCGGCTCGGCCTTCACGGCGCCGCACGTCACCGAGTTCGTGACGGTGGACGTGACCCGCACGATGAAGCTGGTCGAGGAGCTGAAGCAGGACAAGGACATGCAGGGCCTGCGGGTCAACCCGCTCCTGCTGATCGCCAAGGCCCTGCTGGTCGCCATCAAGCGCAATCCGGACGTCAACGCCTCCTGGGACGAGGCCAACCAGGAGATCGTGCTCAAGCACTACGTCAACCTGGGCATCGCGGCGGCCACCCCCCGTGGCCTGATCGTCCCGAACATCAAGGACGCGCACGACAAGACGCTCCCGCAGCTGGCGGAGGCACTGGGCGAGCTGGTGGCGACGGCCCGCGAGGGCAAGACCTCGCCCGCCGCCATGCAGGGCGGCACGGTGACCATCACCAACGTCGGTGTCTTCGGCGTCGACACGGGCACCCCGATCCTCAACCCGGGCGAGTCGGCGATCCTCGCGGTCGGTGCGATCAAGCTCCAGCCGTGGGTCCACAAGGGCAAGGTGAAGCCGCGCCAGGTGACCACGCTGGCCCTGAGCTTCGACCACCGCCTGGTCGACGGCGAGCTGGGTTCCAAGGTGCTGGCCGATGTGGCGGCGATTCTGGAGCAGCCGAAGAGGCTGATCACCTGGGCGTGAGAGCCCTCGGCGGGTAACGTCTGAGACGAGGTGGGGCGGTCGCAATTTTGGCTTGCGACCGCCCCTTCTCCCTTTCAGCCCTGGTCGAGCACGTACACCGGCGCCCCGTCCTCCGCCCCGCCCCGCGACTGGATGCAGGCGTGCTTGCGCAGCAGGCGGAGGCATTCGTTGACGCGGTGCACCGAGAGACCCGTACGGGCCGCGATCGACTCGAGGGGCTCGCGCAGCTCGCCCTTCTCGACGAGGACCGGGGCGATCACCACGGCGACCGTCCACACGTCCGCCGTCACCGACAGCCGTTGCCGCCAGCCGGCCAGTACGGACTCGGTGGTGGGCGATCCCACGAGCTGCGCGCCGGGGGCGGGACGTCCGAGGACGAGGGCGTCGAGCCGGTCCGCGATGCGTTCCATCGCCCGGACCATGGCCTGCTGGACGGCGAGGGTGGCCTTCTCCGTCGCCAGCGCCTCCCGTTGGACGGTCAGAGCCTCGCGCTGGAGGGTCAGCGTCTCCTGCTGGGCGGTCAGAGCCTCGCGCTGGAGGGTCAGCGTCTCCTGCTGGGCGGTCAGAGCCTCCCGCTGGACGGCCAGCGTCTCCTTCTGCAGCTCGAGCGTCTTGCGCTGCCCGTCGGCCAGTTCCTCGTCCAGCTGAAGGTTGTGCGTCTCCAGCCGGACGATCGCCTCCGCCACCTGCTCGGGCATGGCGTAGGCGAGGGGCGCGCCGGGCCCGGCCGGCTGCACCTCGGCCTCTTCGAGCGTGTAGGACCCCTCCCGCTGCACGGTCTCGATGACTTCGGCGACCCATTGCTTGAAGGGGGCGCAGGAGGGTTTGGTGCAGGCCTGGACGAGGAGGATGAGACCCTGCAGAGAGATGACATTCAAGTCTCGGCGCCACTCCCGACCTGCGGGAATGCTGAGACCGTAAGCTCCAGTTACGGTCTCGAGAATCTCTCGGTGCACCTCGGGGACGTGATCGGCGAGTGCCTGCCGGGAGTTGCTGTGGCCCAGTTCCTTGCACACGTCCACCGCCGGGAACCAGTGCTTTCCGTCCGGCATCGTCAGCCGGCGCACACGGGCTCCGGTCGCCGCGTACACGAAGTCACTGACGTCGATCGCCTCGCGCTGTCCCGCGGGATGGGACTGCTTCCTGGGTTCGTTCATGGGAACCACCTCCGCCGCGGAACGTAGATCGCAAGGCGGCGAATATGCCAGCGGAAAGGCTTGTTGTTCACGATTGCGGGCGAAGAATGTCAAATCCCTTGCGCCGCAACGGTGTTCTGTGATGAGGCGGCCACCACGGGCAGCGCGGGAGGAGACCGGGTGTCAAGTCCCCGGCCTCACGCCCGAATCGGCATGTTCGGCTCCGGTCGTGCGGCGGACGCGGCGCCCGACCGAGGCCGGCGCCGCCCCGCGTTCAGCGGGGGCGTCGGGTCCGTAGCGCGTTCAGCAGGGCCGCGCCCCGTTCGGCGTCGTCCACGCTCACCGCGAAGTCGGCACGCCGGCCCCGGGGGCGTATGACCAGGCAGTCGCCGGCGCGGAGCATGACCGTCGTGCCGAGGCCGCTGAGGCGGTAGCCCCAGCCGCCGACCTGGGACGGCAGCCGCCGCTCGGCTCGGGCGGACTCGATGGCGGCCGGGGCCCAGCGGCGGGCGGGCCAGCCGAGCGGGCCGAACGACACCTCCAGGCCCGTCTCCGACACCGTCGCCCGGACCGAGGAGAAGGCGGCGCCGGCGAGCGATGTGACCGCGCAGACCGCGCTCACGGGCCACAGTCCGGCGGGGTCCGCCAGGCCGGCGGCCAGGGCCACCAGCGCGGCGGCGGCGATCAGCCCCGTCACCGCCGCCAGCAGGGACAGCCAGGGGTTGGCCGTGCGGGAGAACCACACGAGCCGTTCCCCCTCGGGCAGGTCCAGCGCGGGTGCGCTGTCCGCGGGCGCCGCGGTGGACCGGGTGGTCAGCCGCCAGGCCAGCACGCCGGCGGCCGCCGCCAGGGCCACGAGCGGCACCGCCCACAGGACCGGCAGGCGGGCGTCGTGCCAGTCCGCGTGGCCTAGGTTCGCCCGGACGACGGACACCTGCGCGCCGAGGAGCACCGCCCCGGTGGGCGCCAGGGCCATCGCCCGCCAGGGGCGTGCGGTGGGCCGGGAGCGGCGCCACGGGACGCTCCCCGCGAGGGCGGCCAGCAGCCAGATACCGGTGGGAAACAGGGAGGCCGCCCACAGGGGCATCGAGCCGTCGGGGGTGCCACCGCCGCTCCAGTGGGTCGCCAGCCGGCCGGGGAGCCGGCCGTGCGCGGCCCAGGGCAGGCCGGCGATCAGGATGGTGACGGCCGCCGTCGAGCCGATGAGCCACCGGCGTCCCGCACGGCCGTGCGGCGCGGGCCCCGCGTCCTTCCCCGTCACCGTCACGCCAGCCCCCTGATCATGTCGATGAGGTCGGTCCGGCTGTAGCCCAGCCGGGACGCCTCCGCCACCAGTTCCCGCACCCTGATCTGCAGCCCGGATCGCCGGGCCGCTCCTTCGGCGACGGTGATTCCCCGGCCCCGGCGGAACTCCAGCAGGCCCTCGTCCCGCAGTTCGCGCAAGCCGCGCAGGACGGTGTTGACGTTGACGTCCAGGGCCGAGGAGAGATCGCGGGCCGACGGCAGCCGGTCGCCCGCGCGGCACTCGCCCTCGGCGACGGCCCGCCGGACCGCCGAGGCGATCTGCTCGTGCAGCGGGCGGGTGTCGGCCTTGTCCAGGTGCAGCAGCATGGTGCTAATGACACTAGCACCATGTATGTCATCCGGGGAGGGCGGGCGCCGGCGGACGCAGCGGAAAGGGCCCGCCGCTGTGTGCGGCGGGCCCTTCGGATGAAGCGGGGTGGAGCGAGTGGAGCGGGGTGGAGCGGGTGGAGCGGGGTGGAGCGAGTGGAGCGGGGTGGAGCGGGTGTCAGCCGAGACGGGCGAAGCCGTAGCTCATCATCTTCTTCGCGTCCGCCTCGCGCTGGGCGATGGAGGAGGAGGCGAGGACGGTGCCGATGACCGTCTTGCCGTTCCGGGTCGCGGCGAAGACCAGGCAGTACTTGGCCTCCGGGCCGGAGCCGGTCTTCACGCCGATGGTGCCGCTGTAGCTGCCGAGGAGCCCGTTGGTGTTCTTCCACGGCGCCATCGTGCGGGTGCCGCCCGACTTGGTCTGCGTCTTGGCGGTGTACGTCTTGGTCTTCACGACCGTGCGGAACGTGGCGTTCTTCATCGCGCTGCTGGCGATCTTCGTCAGGTCGCGCGGCGTCGAGTAATTGTTGCCGTTGCCGATGCCGTCGAAGGAATCGAAGTGCGTGTTCTGCAGATGCAGGGCCGCGGCGGCGGAGTTCATCTTGCCGACGAAGGACTTCACGCGCGCGGCGGTGGTGGAGCCCGAGCCGAACTTGTCGGCGAGCGCGTAGGCGGCGTCGCAGCCGGACGGCAGCATCAGGCCGTACAGCAGGTCACGCACGGTCACCTTGTCGCCGACGATCAGGTGCGCCAGGGAGGCGTTGTTCCTGACGACGTAGTCGCTGTAGATCTTCTTGATCTCGACCTTGGCGTCCAGGTTGAGGCTGGGCTGCGCGAGCACGACCTTGGCGGTCATGATCTTCGTGGTCGAGCCGGTGGAGAGCCGGCCGTCCGCGTTCTTGACGTAGAGCGTCGAGTTGTTCGCGTTGTTCATGAGGTACCCGCCCTTGGCCACGATCGAGGGCGCGGTGACGGCCTGTGCGGGCGCCGCGGTGAGGGCACCGGTGGCGACCAGCGCGCCGGAGGTGACGGCGACGGCGGCGGCTCTGCGAAGACGGGTGACCGTAATGCCGGTAATCAACTTGATGTACCTCGAATGTCTTGAATGCCCATGGAGTGCGGCCGAGTTGAAACGGGAGCTGGCGAGGGCCGCATCTGTGTGACACGTAAGTAGCACAGAAGGTTGTGCGGTCGCTGCGGGGGGTGTCCGGCGCGCCCGGCCGGGTCCGGATGGTGGACGGTCCTGCCGCTTGCGTACGTGTTGTATCTATCCTGTGGGCATGGAAACGGCCGTCGAGCAGTCCGCCCCGCAGTCCCTCAAGCCGCCACCCGCCGCCGACCGCGTGTACGCGCACGTCAAGCAGGGGGTGCTCGACCGCCGCTACGAGGGCGGCACCCTGCTCACCGAGGGCGAGCTGGCCGAGGCCGTCGGGGTCTCGCGCACGCCCGTTCGGGAGGCGCTGCTGCGGCTGGAGGCCGAGGGGCTCATCCGGCTCTACCCCAAGAAGGGCGCCCTGGTCCTGCCGGTCTCCGCGCAGGAGATCGCCGACGTGGTGGAGACCCGGCTGCTGGTGGAGGAGCACGCGGCCCGCAAGGCGGTACCCGCCCCCGCGGGCCTGCTGGAACGGCTGTCCGAACTGCTGCGGCAGCAGAGGGCGCAGGCCGCGGCCGGAGACCTGGCCGCCGCCGCGGTCACCGACCGCTGCTTCCACGCCGAGATCGTGCGCAGCGGCGGCAACGAGATCCTCTCCCGGCTCTACGACCAGCTGCGCGACCGTCAGCTGCGGATGGGCGTCGCCGTCATGCACTCCCACCCCGACCGGATCGCCAAGACGCTCGCCGAGCACGAGGAGATCCTGGACGCGCTGCGCGCCGGGGACGCGGAGGCGGCCGTCGCCGTCGTGCACCGGCACGTCGGCTGGTTCTCCCACCTCGCGCGAGGTGAGGTCCGATGAGCGCTCCCGCGCGCAACCTCACCCTTCCGGGTGACCCTCCGGGCGGGCGCCCGGCCGTCGCCGTGTGGTCCATAGGCGTGGCCGTCTACTTCGTGGCCGTCATCTTCCGTACGTCGCTGGGCGTGGCCGGTCTCGACGCGGCGGACCGCTTCCACGTCAACGCCTCCGCCCTGTCGACGTTCTCCATCCTCCAGCTGCTGGTCTACGCGGGCATGCAGATACCCGTCGGCCTGCTGGTCGACCGGCTCGGCACCAAGAGGGTGCTGAGCATCGGGGCGGTGCTGTTCACCGCCGGGCAGCTGGGCTTCGCCTTCTCCCCCTCGTACGGCACCGCGCTCGCCTCCCGGGCGCTGCTGGGCTGCGGCGACGCGATGACCTTCATCAGCGTGCTACGGCTCGGCACCCGCTGGTTCCCGGCCCGGCGCGGCCCGCTGGTCGCGCAGCTCGCGGGGCTGGTCGGCATGGCCGGCAACCTGGTCTCCACCCTGGTCCTGGCCCGGCTGCTGCACGGCATCGGCTGGACCCCGGCGTTCGCGGGCAGCGCGCTGGCCGGCGTCGTCGTCCTGGTCCTGACCCTGCTGTTCCTGAAGGACCACCCCGAGGGGCAGGAACCGGAGCCGTCCCCGCACCGGGGAGCGGCCTACGTCCGCCGGCAGATCGCCGCGTCCTGGCGGGAGCCGGGCACCCGGCTGGGGCTGTGGGTGCACTTCACCACCCAGTTCCCGGCGATGGTGTTCCTGCTGCTGTGGGGCCTGCCGTTCCTGGTCGAGGCGCAGGGACTCAGCCGTGCCACGGCCGGCGAACTGCTCACCCTCGTCGTCCTGTCCAACATGGTGATCGGCCTGGTCTACGGCCAGGTCGTCGCCCGGCACCACGCGGCGCGGCTGCCGCTGGCGCTGGGCACGGTCGGCGCCACCGCGCTGCTGTGGGCGGCGACGCTGGCCTACCCCGGGGAGCACGCGCCGATGTGGCTGCTGCTGGTGCTGTGCGCCGTGCTCGGCGCGTGCGGGCCGGCGTCGATGCTCGGCTTCGACTTCGCCCGGCCGGCCAATCCGCCCGAGCGGCAGGGCACGGCGTCCGGCATCACCAACATGGGCGGCTTCATCGCGTCCATGACCACGCTGTTCGCGATCGGCGTGCTGCTGGACGCGACCGGGGACGACTACACGGTGGCCTTCTCCTCGGTGTTCGTCCTCCAGGCGCTCGGCGTCAGCCAGATCCTGCGGCTGCGGGGACGGGCGGCTCGGCGGGAGCGGGAGCGGTTGGTCGCCAGCCGGGTGGAGACGGTGCACGTGCCGGCGGCGTGAGCGGGGGGTTCGCCCACCCACGCGCCACTCGTTTCCATGTGGCCGAGAGGCCGGCCGACCTGTGGGGGGCCTTCACCGTCGGCGGCTCGCCCCGGGCCACCTGCCCGCCGGCTCGGCCTCCGTGGGCGTCCGCTCCCAGAGACCCTCGCCGAGCAGCACCCGCCCGTCGTCGGTCACCAGCCGGCGCAGCTCGCGCAGCGCCTGGGAGGCGGGCGGCTCAGCCGTGCTCAGCGCATGGCTGGAGCCCGGACACAGCACCAGGTCGGCGGGCCCGCGCCGGGTCTCCAGCGCCGACTCCGCCACGAACTCCCGCTGTCGAAGGGGCTTGTCAGCCGCGTGGGGCGCCCACGGTCACGGCGTCACCGTGAAGTGACGCAGGATCGCCGCCGCCACCTCCTGGTCGCCCTCCGTCTTGACCCGGTCCGCCACCGCCTCGGGCGTGACCCGGCCGCAGGCCAGACGGACGTAGGTCTCCCAGTCCAGGACCAGGGTGGCGGCGGGGCCGAGGGCGGGGGCGGTCTCCACGGTGCCGCGGCCCTGGATGTCGACGCGGACGGTGCGCAGGAACTCGACCGGACCGTGCACGTCGACCACGACCGCCGAGCTGCGCGGCGCCCCCGCGTCGTGCGCGACGACCTTGGGCAGGGCCTCCAGCAGCACGTCCCGCGTGATGAGGGCGCCCGGCGAGTCCAGGTTGCCGGGACGGCCGAGGGCCGTGCGCAGGTCCTGCTCGTGCACCCAGACGTCGAACGCCCGCATCCGGTAGGCCTGTTCCAGCGTGATCTCCGTACCCAGCGGACCGCGCATCAGGGTGCCGGGCTCACGGGACTCGTTGCGCAGCTGGCGGTTGCGGCGGATGACCGTGTACTCCAGCTCGGACGTCATCTCCGGCGCCGTGTGGTGCCGGCGGACGTCCACCTGCATCTCCATGTAGCGCTGGTGCTCGGTGGCGACGTGGAACAGGTCGCGCGGCAGGGCGTGGATGGGGCGCGGGTCGCCCAGCATCTCGCAGTCCATGCCGATGACGTGGGACACGATGTCCCGGACCGACCAGCCCGGGCAGGGGGTCCGCCGGTTCCACTCGCCCTCGGCAAGCGGCTGCACCATCTCCGATATCGCTTCGACGGAATGCGTCCAGGCGTCGGCGTAGGGCTGGAGGGTGGGATGCAGACTCACGGAACGGGACCCCTCGGCGGTCGGTACACGGGCAGGTGGTGGCGGCATTGCCAGCGGGCGGCGGCTGCACTTCGGCGGGCGTCTTGAGAGGCTAAGTTACGCTGCTGAAAGGCACCCCGGCAGTGCTTTCGTGTGACGATCGTAGGCCCGTGTGGACGGCTCGAATGCCAGGACGGTGGTAGTGTGCGCGCCTCGCTGATCCAGATCGACGTGGACGAGGGTGAACCGGTCGGCTCCCGGCGGCGGCGCGTGGCCGCGCTGGTGCGGGAGCAGAGCGGGGCCGACCTCGTCGTACTGCCCGAACTGTGGACCACCGGCGCCTTCGCCTACGAGGAGTTCGGCCGCGAGGCCGAGCCGCTCGAAGGGCCGACGTTCGAGACGATGGCCAAGGCGGCGAGCGACGCGGGCGTGTGGCTGCACGCGGGCTCCATCCCCGAGCGTGCCCCGTCCGGCGGCGGCGCCACGGGCGACGGCACCCTCTACAACACGTCCCTCGTCTTCTCCCCCTCCGGTGAACTGGCCGCCGCCTATCGCAAGATCCACCGCTTCGGCTTCGACAAGGGCGAGGCCGTGCTGATGGGCGCGGGCCGGGACCTGGTGACGGTACGGCTGCCCGGGACCACGCTCGGCGTGGCCACCTGCTACGACCTCCGTTTCCCCGAACTCTTCCGCGGACTGGTCGACGCCGGCGCCGAGACGCTGGTGATCCCGGCGGGCTGGCCCGAGCGGCGACGCGCGCACTGGACGCTGCTGGCCCAGGCACGGGCGGTGGAGAACCAGGCGTTCGTGCTCGCCTGTGGAACGGCCGGGACCCACGCGGGAGTTCCACAGGCGGGTCACTCGATCGTGGTGGATCCCTGGGGCGAGGTGCTCGCGCAGGCCGGCCCCGGCGAGGAGGTCCTCACGGCCGACATCGACCCGGCGAAGGTGGCGGCGACCCGCGAACAGTTCCCGGCACTGAAGGACCGGGTCCTGGGCCTGGAACCACCCCGGCACCAGGGCTGAGGGGCCCCTAGTCCTCCTCCCCCTCCTTCTCGGCGAGGTGGATCACGCACACCGCCACCGCGATCAGCAGCGCCGGGTCGGCGTCCTCCCGTACGACGTCGACGCCGTAGGTGTCGCGGACGCTCAGCCGGCGGCGCGAGATCACCGCCAGGAGTTCGCCCTCGTACTCGACGGCGAACTCGCGGTCCATGATCTTGCCGCTGACGTCCAGTTCCGTGCCGTCCACCAGCGAGACCCGGTAGTGGTTGCGCAGCAGGGACAGCCGCTTGCGCTTGATCCTGGCCAGGGCCTCGCCGTCCCGCTCGATCACCATGGTGTCGCGCAGGGCGAACATCTTCTGGTGGATGTCGATCAGGACCCGCCCCTGGGCGTCCTTCAGCTCGAAGGTGTCCCGCAGGCGCATCGCCTTGCCGTCGACGAGGAACACCTTCCGGCCGTGCTCGTCCTCGATCCACCAGTCGTCACCGATGCCGAGGATCCGGTCGCGTACGAGGAATCTCATACGGATCATGCTTCCCCGGCACCGGCCGATCGTCACAGAACCCCCGCGATCGGGGCGAGCGGGCGGAGAGAACCGGACCGGCGGGTCAGGGCGTCGTCCCGAACCGTTTGCGGTACGCCGACGGGCTCAGTCCCGTCTGCCGCCGCAGCCGGGTCCGCAGGTTGGCCGCCGTCCCCAGGCCGCTGCGGGCCGCCACGACGTCCAGTCGCTCCTCGCCCCGCTCGATCAGCCGGCACGCCAGCGCCACGCGCTCCCCGGTGAGCCAGGCCAGCGGCGTCGTACCCAGCTGGCTGCGGAAACGGCGGTGCAGCGTGGCGGGGCTGACCGCCGCGCGGGCCGCCAGCCCGGCCACCGTCAGCGGCTCGCCCAGCCGTTCCTGCGCCCAGGCCAGCAGCGGGCCGAGGGACTCGTCCGGCACCTCGGGCACCGGCCGCTCCACGAACTGCCGCTGCCCGCCGTCCCGGTGCGCGGCGAAGACGAGGCGCCGGGAGACATGGTTGGCGATCTCCACACCGTGGTCCCGGCGCACGAGGTGCAGGCCCAGGTCGAGCGCGGAGGCGCTGCCGGAGGCGGTCAGGATGTCACCGTCGTCCACGAAGAGCACGTCCGGTTCGAGGTCCACCCGGGGAAAGCGGGCCCGGAAGGCCTCCGCCCACATCCAGTGGCAGGCCGCGCGCCGCCCGTCCAGCAGCCCGGCCTCCGCGAGGGTGAAGGCGCCCGAGCAGAAGCCGACGAGCCGGGCGCCCCGCGCGTGTGCCCGCCGGACGACGTCCAGGACCCGTGCCGAGCGGGGCACCTCGGTGTCGGGCCGGTTCGGCACGATCAGCGTGTCGGCCGACTCGGCGGCCTCCAGTCCGGCCACCCCGGTGAGCGTGAAGAAACCGTCCCGCATCCGGGTCTCGGGCCCGGCCGCGCACAGCCGGAAGTCGTACAGCTCCCGCCCCAGTTCGGGCCGCCGGAGCCCGAAGACCTCGATGGCACAGCTCATCTCGAAGGGGTTGGAGTTCTCGTCGACCATCAGCACGACGCGGTGAGAGGATCGTTGCGGCATATGCGATTTCTAGCACTCGTACGGCGGCCCGGTCACCCGCACGATGGGTCCATGGAACCGATCTCCCTGGACGACGCCCTGGCCTCCTTCACCGAGCGGTGGAGCCCCCGCATCGTCACCGCCGTCAACGACTACGACGTCCGCGTGGCCAAGGTGGAGGGCGAGCACCTCTGGCACGCCCATGAGGACACCGACGAGTTCTTCCTGGTCCTCAGCGGAGAACTGCACATCGGCCTGCGCGAACCGGCCGGCGAGCGCACGGTGGTGCTGCCCAGGGGCTCGGTCTTCACCGTGCCGCGCGGCACCGAGCACAAGCCGTACGCGCCCGTGCCGACCGAGCTCCTGCTGTTCGAGCCCACCGGAACCCTGACCGTCGGCGACCGGCACGAGGAGGTCCCCGACCACGTGGACGCGACCACGGGCCACGCGCTCGCCTGAACCGGCGCCGGAATCCGTCCGGGAGCCCGGAATCCGTCCGGGCACCGGAATCCGTCCGGACGCCAGGTGTGCGCCGGGTGAACTTCCATCTTCGCCGAGTGAGCCGGCCAACCGACGGTCCGGTCCCCGAGTCGAACGGTGCGGAAGCCAGCGGAACAACCCGCCCGTTCTTCTCGGAGGTCCACCATGTCCCTTCGCCCCGACCGCCGCCGGCCCGTGCGCGCGCTCGCCCTGGCCCTCGGCGCGGCCGCCCTTGCCACGCCCTTCACCCTGGCCGGCAGCGCCGCCGCGGCCACCACGCCGGCCACCGCCGAGGTCAACCAGTACGACTGGCAGCTCACCTACCGGGCCGCCGCCGGCCAGAGCAACGAGGCCACCGTCACCGCGACGCTCACCGCGGACCGCACCGGCATCACGTACGTCATCGACGACGTGGTCACGATCAAGGCGGGCCACGACTGCCGCTACCCCGTCGCCACGGACCGCACCAAGGTCTCCTGCACGGTCACCAGCGTGGACAGCCAGGACCCCTACGCCGCCCTGATCATGGACCTCGGCGACCGCGACGACACGGTCGCCTACCGGAACGCCACCGACCAGGTGTACTCCTACACCGAGATGTCGCTGGGCGCCGGCAACGACCGGGCGACCGACTCCGGCCGCCTCGACGGCGCGTACGTCTCGGGCGACGCGGGCAACGACACCATCACCGTGGGCAAGCTGGGCCTTGCCTGGGGCGGCGACGGCAACGACAGGATCAACGCGAGCGGCGGCGACAACATCGTGCAGGGCGGCAAGGGCGACGACGCGCTGCACGGCGGGGCCGGGGGGCAGTACCTGGCCGGCGACGACGGCAAGGACACGCTCACCGGCGGCACCGGCGCCGACACCCTGTACGGCGGCAGGGGCAACGACGCCCTGTACGGCAACAGCGGCAACGACAAGCTCTACGGCAACAGCGGCGACGACCGGCTGTACGGCGGCCCCGGCCGTGACACCCTCTCCGGCGGCCCCGGCCGGAACGTACTCCAGCAGGACTGACGTCCCGGAGAGACCGCGGGGCCCCGGACTCCTGGAGTCCGGGGCCGAGGGCTCATCCCCGAGCAGCGCGTCCGGACCCCGCCGGCCCGCCGGCCCGCCGGCCGAGGGTGGCACGCTTGACGCATGAACGCCGCCCCTTCCGCCCCGCGCCGTGCCCGCGTCCGTGCCCCCGAGCTGATCGGCAAGGGCGGCTGGATCAACACCGGCGGGAAGGACCTGAAGCTCGCCGACTTCCGAGGTCGCGCATTGATCCTCGATTTTTGGACCTTCTGCTGCATCAACTGCCTGCACGTCCTGGACGAGCTGCGTGAGCTGGAGGAGAAGCACCCGGACACGCTGGTGGTGGTCGGGGTGCACTCGCCGAAGTTCGTTCACGAGGCCGAGCACCAGGCGGTCGTGGACGCCGTGGAGCGGTACGGCGTGGCCCACCCGGTGCTGGACGACCCGGAGCTGGCCACCTGGAAGCAGTACGCGGTGCGCGCGTGGCCGACCCTGGTGGTGATCGACCCCGAGGGATACGTCGTCGCCCAGCACGCGGGCGAGGGGCACGTGCACGCCATCGAGCGCCTGGTCACGGAGCTGGAGGCCGAGCACGAGGCCAAGGGCACGCTGCGCCGCGGCGACGGTCCCTACGTACCGCCGGAGCCCGAGCCCACGTCCCTCCGCTTCCCCGGCAAGGCGCTGCTCCTGCCGTCGGGGAACCTGCTGGTCAGCGACACCACCCGGCACCAGCTGGTGGAGCTGGAGGAGGACGGGGAGACGGTCGTGCGGCGCATCGGCTCCGGCACGCGCGAGTTCGCCGACGGCGGCCCTCGGGAGGCGTCCTTCAACGAGCCGCAGGGGCTCGCGCTCCTCGACGACGGCTCGGTGGTGGTTGCCGACACCGTCAATCACGCCCTGCGCCGCCTGGACCCGGCGAGCGGCGAGGTGACCACCCTGGCCGGCACCGGCAGGCAGTGGTGGCAGGGGTCGGCGACGTCCGGCCCGGCCCGTGAGGTCGACCTCTCGTCACCCTGGGACGTGGCGCTCTTCGCCGGCAAGGTCTGGATCGCCATGGCCGGCGTCCACCAGCTGTGGACGTACGACCCGGTCACGCGGACCGTCGCCGTGGCGGCCGGCACCACCAACGAGGGGCTGGTGGACGGGCCCGCCGCCGAGGCCTGGTTCGCCCAGCCCTCGGGTCTCGCGGCCACCGCCGACCGGCTGTGGCTCGTCGACTCCGAGACGAGCGCCCTGCGCTGGGTGGACGGGGACGGGCAGGTGCACACCGCCGTCGGCACCGGCCTGTTCGACTTCGGCCATCGCGACGGTGCCGCGGACCAGGCCCTCCTCCAGCACCCGCTGGGCGTCACCGCCCTGCCGGACGGCTCGGTCGCCGTCGCCGACACCTACAACCACGCCCTGCGCCGCTACGACCCCGCCACCGGCGAGGTCACCACGCTCGCCACCGATCTGCGCGAGCCCAGCGACGCCGTCCTCGTCGGCGAGGACATCGTGGTCGTGGAGTCGGCCCGGCACCGGCTGACCCGTCTGCGGCTGCCCGAGGAGGCGGTGCGGGTGGAGTCGGTCGCCCACCGCACCCGGCGCGCGGCCACGGAGGTCGCCCCCGGACGCCTGAGCCTGGACGTGATCTTCCAGGCGCCGGCGGGCCAGAAGCTCGACACGCGGTACGGTCCCTCGACCCGTCTGCTGGTCTCCTCCACCCCGCCCGAGCTGCTGCTCAAGGGGGAGGGAGCGGACACGGACCTGTCCCGTGAGCTGGAGCTGAACCCGGCCGTCCCGGAGGGTGTCCTGCACGTCTCGGCGATGGCCGCGAGCTGCGACGACGACGCGGGCAACGAGTATCCCGCCTGCCATGTCCACCAGCAGGACTGGGGCGTCCCGCTCCGGCTCACCGAGGGCGGGACGGACCGCCTGCCGCTCGTCCTTGCGGGCATGGACGAGCAGGAGGCGGCGGCTCAGACGCCGTAGCCGTCGCTGTAGCCGTCGACGCGGTGGGTGTGGTGGTGGTGCGGTTCCTCCTCCACCACCGGCGTCGTCGGCGGGACCACGACCCGCCGGCGGCGCGCGATGCCACTGAACGTCGCGACGCCGATCAGGCCCACGGCCATCAGGATCAGGCCGACGACGGTGAGGTTGACACCGTGCATGTGCCAGTCGGTCGCGAACGTCAGGATGGCCCCCACGGCGATGAGGATGATGCATCCGCCGAGACCCATGAGACCTCGCCTCCCCTTCCGGTTCCGGAATCTCCGGTGCCGTCCGGGTACCCGGCGAAGCCCCGGCTAGCCCTCCAGAAACGCCGTCAGGGCGTTCGCCAGCAGGAACGGGTCGTCGGCGCCGCAGAGTTCACGGACGCTGTGCATGGAGAGGATCGCGACGCCGATGTCGACCGTGCGGATGCCGTGCCGGGCCGCGGTGATCGGGCCGATGGTGGTGCCGCACGGCATGGAGTTGTTCGAGACGAAGCTCTGGAAGGGGACGTTCGCCTTCTCGCAGGCGGCGGCGAACACCGCGCGGCCCGAACCGTCGGTGGCGTAGCGGTTGTTGACGTTGACCTTGAGGATCGGGCCGCCGTTGACCCGGGGGTGGTGCGTCGGGTCGTGCCGTTCGGCGTAGTTGGGGTGCACGGCGTGGCCCGTGTCGGAGGACAGGCAGACCGTGCCGGCGAAGGAGCGGGCCCGGTCCTCGTACGACCCGCCGCGCGCGAACACCGAGCGCTCCAGCACCGTGCCGAGCAGGGGGCCGTCCGCGCCGGTGTCCGACTGGGAGCCGTTCTCCTCGTGGTCGAAGGCGGCGAGCACCGGGATGCGGGTGAGCGCCGCGCCCGAGGCGGCCACGGCGGTGAGGGCGGCGGTGCCGGCGTGCACCGACAGCAGGTTGTCCATGCGCGGGCCGGCGAGCAGTTCCCGGTCCCGGCCGAGGTAGGCCGGCGGCTCCACCGGGTGCACCATCAGGTCCCAGCCGGCCACCGAGCCCGGCGCGAGCCCGGCCTCCTGCTCCAGGAAGGTGATGAGGTCGCCCTCGAGCACGTCGTTGCCGAGGCCCCACACCGGCTGGAGGTGCCGCTGCTTGTCGAGCTTGAGGCCCTCGGCGCCGACCGAACGGTCCAGGTGGATGGCGAGCTGTGGCACGCGCAGCAGCGGGCGGTCGATGTTGACCAGGGCGGAGGTGCCGTCGCGCAGGGTCAGCCGGCCGGCCAGGCCCAGGTCCCGGTCCAGCCAGGAGTTGAGCAGCGGGCCGCCGTAGATCTCGACGGCGACCTGGCGCCAGCCGTGCGCCCCGGTGTCGGGGCGCGGCTTGACCCGCAGGTTCGGCGAGTCGGTGTGCGCGCCGATGATGTGGAACGGCGTGTGCGGTTCGGCACCCTCGGGCACGTACCAGGCCACGATCGCCCCGCCGCGCAGCACGTACTTTCCGCCGCTCGTCCCGTCCCAGGCGTCCGTCTCGGCGACCTGCCGGAAGCCCGCCTTCTCCAGCCGCTCGGCGGTGTTCGCCACGGCGTGGTACGGCGACGGGCTCGCCGCCAGGAAGGACATCAGGTCGTCGGTGTGGCCGCGGTCGAAGCGGGAAGCTGCGCTCATGGATTCACCTTAACGACGTGCACGGGCCCGCTCCCGGAAAGAGAGCGGGCCCGTGCGAGTAATCGACGGGGACGTCCGGAACGTCCAGGACGGGGTCGTCTAGAACGCGGCCTCGTCCAGCTCCATCAGGTCCAGCTCGACGCTGCCGGCGACCTTGCGGGCCAGCGTGACGCCCGGCAGGACGTTCGCCGCGAAGAACTTCGCCGCGGCGATCTTGCCGGTGTAGAAGGCCTTGTCCTTCGCCGAGGCGGTGGGCAGCTTCTCCGCGGCGATCGCGGCGCCCCTGAGCAGCAGGTAGCCGACGACGACGTCACCGGAGGCCATGAGCAGGCGGGTGGTGTTCAGGCCCACCTTGTAGATGTTCTTGGTGTCCTGCTCGGTGGCGGCGAGGTCGGTCAGCATCAGGCCGACGATCGCCTCCAGCTCCACGGCCGCCTTGGCGAGGTGCTCACGGGCGCCGGACAGCTCCTCGCCGCCGGTGCCGAGCGCCAGGAACTTCTTGATGTCCTCGGCGAGGGAGTTCAGCGCGGCGCCCTGGTTGCGGACGATCTTCCGGAAGAAGAAGTCCTGGCCCTGGATCGCCGTGGTGCCCTCGTACAGGGTGTCGATCTTGGAGTCCCGGATGTACTGCTCGATCGGGTACTCCTGGAGGAAGCCGGAGCCGCCGAAGGTCTGCAGCGACTGGGCGAGCTGCTCGTAGCCCTTCTCGGAGCCGTAGCCCTTGACGATGGGCAGGAGCAGGTCGTTCAGCGCCTCCTCGGCCGAGGCGTCCTCGCCGTTCGCCTCCTTGAGCTGGATGGCGTCCTGGATGGAGGCGGTGTGCAGCACGAGGGCGCGCATGCCCTCCGCGTACGCCTTCTGCGTCATCAGCGAGCGGCGCACGTCGGGGTGGTGCGTGATGGTGACCTTGGGCGCGGTCTTGTCCATGAAGTTGGCCAGGTCCGGGCCCTGGACGCGCTCCTTGGCGTACTCCAGCGCGTTGAGGTAGCCGGTGGAGAGGGTGGAGATCGCCTTCGTGCCGACCATCATGCGGGCGAACTCGATGATGCGGAACATCTGGCGGATGCCGTCGTGCTTGTCGCCGATCAGCCAGCCCTTGGCGGGGTGCTTGTCGCCGAAGGTCATCTCGCACGTGTTGGAGGCCTTCAGGCCCATCTTGTGCTCGACGTTGGTGGCGTAGGCGCCGTTGCGTTCGCCCAGCTCGCCGGTCTCGAAGTCGAAGAGGTACTTCGGGACGAGGAAGAGGGACAGGCCCTTGGTGCCGGGGCCGGCGCCCTCGGGACGCGCGAGCACGTAGTGGAGGATGTTCTCCGACATGTCGTGCTCACCCGAGGTGATGAAGCGCTTCACGCCCTCGATGTGCCAGGAGCCGTCCTCCTGCTGGACCGCCTTGGTGCGGCCGGCGCCGACGTCCGAGCCCGCGTCGGGCTCGGTGAGGACCATGGTGGAGCCCCACTGCTTCTCGGTGGCGACCTTGGCGATGTGCTTCTGGACCTCGTTGCCCTCCTCGAAGAGGATGCCGGCGAACGCCGGGCCCGAGGAGTACATCCACACGGCAGGGTTGGCGCCCAGGATCAGCTCGGCGTAGGCCCAGATCAGGGAGCGCGGGGAGGTGGTGCCGCCGATCTCCTCGGGCAGGCCGAGCCGCCAGTACTCCGAGTCCATGAAGGCCTGGTAGCTCTTCTTGAAGGACGCGGGGACCGGCGCGGTGTTGGTCTCCGGGTCGAAGACGGGCGGGTTGCGGTCGGCGTCGGCGAAGGACTCGGCCAGCTCGTTCTCGGAGAGGCGGGTCAGCTCCTCCAGGACGCTCTTGGCGGTCTCGACGTCCATCTCCTCGAACGGGCCGGTGCCGTACACCTTGTCGCGCCCGAGTACTTCGAAGAGGTTGAACTCGATGTCGCGGAGATTCGACTTGTAGTGCCCCATGGCGACGGCTCCGTAGAGAGATCGGCGAGGCACTGGCTCCTCGCACCTAGTTCACGTACCAACAAGTAGCTCCGATGATGCTACCCGTCGGTAATAAGAAGCAACCCCTCTCGGTCCAAGTGTGAGAAGGGTCTACTCCTCCGCGCCGGGCAAGATCGTCCACCGGTCCACGGCCGAGCCGCAGTTGGCCGTGGTGGAGCCGCCCGCGTACCGGGCTTCCCTGCCGGCCGCCGCGTGGATTTCCCCGGCGCCCGCCCGGGGGGCCGTGCTCGGTAGGCTTGCGCCATGTACGGATACGGCCAGCCCATGGACGGGGGCGCTGCCCAGCAGCAGTACGCCGCGTCGCAGCAGCAGATGCCGGGCGGTGTCGGCGGATACGGCCAGCAGCCGCCGCTCTACCCGGAGCCGTCCCCGCCCTCCCTCGCCGACGCGGTGCGCGCCTTCACCACGGGGCAGATGGCCGCCGAGGACTTCCAGCAGATCTTCGCCACCTCGAAGGTCTACTGCCCGCGCGGCGACACCCCCGGCTTCCTCGCCCTGCACAACACCCAGCAGCCGGTGATCCCGATGTTCACCTCGCTGAAGGAGCTGCGCCGGTACGCGGGCAAGGAGTCCAAGTACTTCGTCATCACCGGCGCCGAGGTGATCGATCTGCTGCCGACCGGCTACGGCTTCGTCCTGGACATGGAGGGCGAGCACCGGATGGTGTTCGACGCGAAGGCGGTCGAGCAGATGGTCGACTTCGCCATGCGCCGGATGTACGGCGGCTGAACCGCTCCTTTCCTCGCCGGGCCGGCCTTCCGTCACGGAGGGCCGGCCCTCCGTCGTCGGGACCGGCCCTCTGTGCCGCGTCGCGGGGGTGCCCTACTGTGCCGCCGTGACCCCGACCCGCATCCCGCCGCCCGGTCGTGTCCGGACGGCGGTGTTCCGCCGCCCGGCCGCGCCGTGGCGTACGCGGTCGCCCGATCGACGGCCCGGAGGGAATTCCCTCCGGGCTTCTTCCGTTAGTGGTGGCAAGAAGTTCAACGCTCAACTAAAGTGGGCGTACCAAGGAGGTACCCACCATGCCCGCAGTGACCGTCGAGAACCCGTTGACGCTGCCCCGTGTGACCGCTCCCGCCGACGCCGTGGCACGCCCCGTGCTCACCGTCACGACCGCCCCGAGCGGTTTCGAGGGTGAGGGCTTCCCGGTTCGCCGCGCGTTCGCCGGGATCAACTACCGCCATCTCGACCCGTTCATCATGATGGACCAGATGGGCGAGGTGGAGTACGCGCCGGGCGAGCCCAAGGGCACGCCGTGGCACCCGCACCGTGGCTTCGAGACCGTCACCTACATCATCGACGGCGTCTTCGACCACCAGGACTCCCAGGGCGGCGGGGGCACCATCACCAACGGTGACACCCAGTGGATGACCGCGGGCTCGGGCCTGCTGCACATCGAGGCCCCGCCGGAGTCCCTCGTGGTGTCCGGCGGCCTCTTCCACGGCCTCCAGCTGTGGGTGAACCTCCCCGCCAGGGACAAGATGATGGCCCCGCGCTACCAGGACATCCGCGGTGGCCAGGTCCAGCTGCTCAGCACCCCCGACGGAGGCGCGCTGCTGCGGGTCATCGCCGGTGAGCTGGACGGCCACGAGGGCCCCGGCATCACGCACACGCCGATCACGATGATCCACGCGACCGTCGCCCCGGGCGCGGAGGTCACGCTGCCGTGGCGGCAGGACTTCAACGGTCTGGCGTACGTCCTCGCGGGCCGGGGCAGCGTCGGAGCGGAGCGGCGCCCGGTCCACATGGGCCAGACGGCGGTCTTCGGCGCCGGCTCCTCGCTGACCGTCCGCGCGGACGAGAAGCAGGACTCGCACACCCCGGACCTGGAGGTCGTGCTCCTCGGCGGACAGCCCATCCGTGAGCCGATGGCCCACTACGGCCCGTTCGTCATGAACACCAAGGAAGAGCTGATGCAGGCCTTCGAGGACTTCCAGAAGGGCCGCCTCGGCACCATCCCGGCGGTGCACGGGATGACGGAGAGCGGGATCTGATCCCTCGTGGCCCGGCCGGTCAGGGCACCGGCCGGGCCATGAAGAGCGCCCGTTCGCCGGCCGACTCCGTGCCCTCGTAGAGCGAGGTGTCCAGGCCGCAGAAGGCGAAGCCCATCCGGAGGTAGGCGCGGACGGCGGGCGCGTTGACGCTGCTGACCTCCAGCCAGACGTGCACCGCGCCGACCTCCTTGGCGAAGTTGACGGCGTGGCTCATCAGGGCCCGGCCCACCCCCTTGCCCCGCCACGCCGGGGCGACCTCGATGTCACGGACGGCCAGGCGCGCGTTCCACGGTTCGAAGGACGCCGTCACGAACCCGCACAGCTCGTCCCCGTGGACGGCGACCACCGTCCGGCTCGGCCCGGGGCCGCCGGTGTCCCCGTCGTCGTCCGCGACGCCGTCCGCGTCGTCGGGGAAGACCTTGTGCAGGGGCGGCCGTACCGGGGTCTCGCGGATCCGGAAACCCTCCTGTGTCGCGGTCACCTCGAACACCGAGTCGGTCGTGAACGACCCGTCGAGCGCCGCGATGGCCTCGCCGTCCTCGGGCCGCGCCGTCCGGTAGCCGACGATCCCCGGCCCGCCGGGAGCCGTGGGGTCCTGTGCGGTTGTCTCCATGTCCCGACCGTACGTCCGCAGGGGCCCAACGCGGCGCGGGCTTGTGCCTCCGGTGGCGCGGCGGGCCACGGGGGCCGTCGGACGCCGCCCTCACCCGCCCGGCCTCGCGCCGCAGGACAGTGGGCGGTGTGCGTGATCGGCTGGACGCGTGCGTCTGCTGCCCGATCCCGTTCGCCGGCTCGCCGCCTGGTGCGTCGTGCTGCTGCTCGTCGCGGGGGTGGGCTGGGTCGGCGTGCAGTTGTGCGGGGAACTCCGCACGGCCGTCACGCCGGTGCTGCTCGCCCTGCTCGGCACCGCGCTGCTCGGGCCGCTGCACCGGCGGCTGGTGCGGGCGGGGGTGCAGCCGTCGGTGGCGGCCGGGCTCACCTGTGTCGCCGTCGTGGCCGTCGTGGGCGGTGCCGTCTACATCGTCGTCGCCGCGCTGATCGACTCCGGCGGACAGATCGTCTCCTCGCTGCGGAGCGCCGCCAAGAGCGTCGCCCGGCACTTCGGGGCCGCCGGGACCGGGCTGGACGACCTCGCCGGCAACGCGCGCCGGCTGCTGGGCAAGTTCGGTGCGACGGCCGCGTCCAACGTGATCAGCGGTGTCAGCGTGGTCGCCGAGAGCATCGCCATGGCCGTGCTCGCGCTGCTGCTCGTCTTCTTCTTCCTGCGCGACTCCCAACGGGCCCTGGCGGCCCTGCGCTCCCTCGCGCCCGGCGGCACCGCCGACACCCTGGAGGCCATCGCCCGGCGGGCCTTCGCCGCGGTGGAGGGGTTCATGCGCGGGACGACCGTCATCGCCCTCATCGACGCCCTGTGCATCACCGTCGGCCTGCTGATCCTCCGGGTGCCGGGCGCGGTGGGGCTCGGCGCGCTCGTCCTCGTCGGCGCCTACATCCCCTACCTCGGCGCCTTCATCTCCGGTGCGGTGGCCGTGCTGGTCGCCCTCGCCGACCGGGGTTTCGTGATCGCGCTGTGGACGCTCGGAGTGGTGCTCGCGGTGCAGGTGCTGGAGGGGCATGTGCTGCAGCCGGTGATCCAGAGCCGGACCGTGCAGATGCACCCGGCGGTCGTGATGCTGACGATCACCGCGGGCGCCTCGGTCGCGGGCATCCTCGGCATGCTCCTCGCGGTCCCGCTGACGGCGGCGGCCTTCGGTGTGGGCGCGGAACTGAGGGGCCGGTACGGCGGAGCGGCCGGGCCTTCGGCCACAGGAAAGCCGCCCGACGCGTCCCCCGAAGCGCCGGGCGGGCCTTAGGGCCGTCGTTTCCTACGCCCCGCCCGGCACCGCCCACGCATCTCCCGGCGCGTCCGCCGGTTCGCAGAGTTCGAACCAGATGCTCTTGCCCTCGCCCCGTGGGTCCACCCCCCACGCGTCCGCGAGGAGCTCGATCAGCATGACGCCGCGGCCGGAGGAGGCCAGTTCGCCGGGCCGGCGCTTGTGCGGCAGGTCGTCGCCGGCGTCGAAGACCTCCACCCGCAGCCGGCGCCCGGTCCGCGCGCCGGTGACCTCGGCGAGCAGCAGCGCGTCGGCGTCGGTGTGCACCAGGACGTTGGTGACCATCTCGGAGACCAGCAGCACCGCCGAGTCCACCTGATCGGGCGAGGTCCAGTCGTGCAGCAGCTCGCGCAGGTGCCGGCGGGCCTCGGCGATCCGGTCCGGCTCGTCCTGCGCCACCGACAGCAGGGTGCGCCGCACCGGGCGCCCCGCCGTCACGGTGCCGCCGTGGCCCTCCGCCGGCCGGCTCAGCAGCAGCAGCGCGATGTCGTCCTCGCGGCGGTCGGCCAGCGGGCCGGTGGTGTGGTGCGAGGACGGCCCGTGCACCGCCTGCACCAGGGCGTCGGCCAGGGACTCCGGGTCGCCCCGGTGGTCCTCCAGGGTCGCGCGGAGCCTGCGCCAGCCGCTCTCCATGTCGTGCCCGCCGGTCTCGATCAGGCCGTCGGTGCACAGCATCAGCGTCTCGCCGGGTTCGAGCGTGAACCGGGTCGTCGGGTAGTCGGGGTCCGGGTCGACGCCCAGTGGCAGCCCGCCCGTCGTCGGCCGCATCATCACCGTTCCGTCGGCCATCCGGATCACCGGGTCCGGGTGCCCGGCGCGGGCGATCTCCAGCATGCCGGTCGCCGGGTCGGCCTCCGCGTACAGACAGGTCGCGAAGCGCAGGTCGGCCAGGGGGTCGTCGCCGGAGGCGGGTGTGACACCGTGCAGGAAGCGGGAGGCCCGGGTGAGGACGGCGTCCGGGCGGTGCCCCTCGGCGGCGTAGGCGCGCAGCGCGATCCGCAGCTGGCCCATGAGCCCGGCCGCGCGGACGTCATGGCCCTGGACGTCCCCGATGACCAGCGCGAAACGGCCGGAGGGCAGCGGGATCATGTCGTACCAGTCGCCGCCGACCTGGAGTCCGCCGCCGGTCGGGATGTACCGGGCGGCCACCAGCATCCCCGGGATCTCGGGACCCAGCGACGGCAGCATGGAGCGCTGCAGGCCCTCCGTGAGCTCCCGCTCGGTCTCGGCGGCGCCGGCCCGGGTCAGCGCCTGGGCGAGCATCCGGGCGACCGTGGTCAGGACCGCGCGCTCGTCGGGCGTGAAGGCGACCGGGTAGGTGAAGGCGGCCATCCAGGTGCCCATCGTGCGCCCGGCGGCGGTCAGCGGCAGGAACGCCCAGGAACTGCGGCCGAAGATACGGGCGAGCGGCCAGGTGACCGGGTAGCGGTCCTTGTACTCGTCCGGGGAGGACAGATAGACGGCCCGGCCGGTGCGGACGACCTCGGCGGCCGGGTAGTCGGTGGCCAGCGGCATGTGGGAGAAGGGGTTCATGTCACCGGGCTCGTGTCCGTGCTGGCCGGTGATCGTCAGCCGGTCGCCCTCCACCCCGAACACCACGAGTCCGTCCGGGGAGAAGCCGGGCATCGACAGGCCGCCCACCACCCGCAGCACCTCGGCCGTGGACCGCGCCTCCGCCAGCGCGCGGCCCGCGTCCAGCAGGAACGCCTCCCGGGAGCGCCGCCAGTCCCCGGTGACGGCGCTGCGCGCGGCTGCCGTGCCGGGGGTCGGCTCGGTCACCTCCTGGAGGGTGCCGATCAGTTCGTACGCCTGCCGACCGGGGTCGTACGACGGCTTCGACCGGCTGCGGACGACCCGCAGGACGCTGCCGTCCCCGTCCATGATCCGGACGCGCACCTCGGCGAGGGTGTTCTCGGCGACGGCCAGCCGCACCACGCCGGTGATCTCGTTCCAGTCGACCGGGTGCAGCCGGGCCCGGGTCCCGGCCTCCGTGAGGGTGGTCGGCTCCGCGGGCAGACCGAGCAGCCGTGCCGCCTCCGCGTCCACGCTGACCAGCCCGGCGGCGGTGTCCCAGTGCCACAGCCCGGTTGCGAGGGCGCCGAGGACGTCCTCTACGGACGGCAGCGGCTCACCTGTGCGCATTGCCCCACTTTATGAAGATCGGATAAATAAGTGCCACTGTAGGGAGATCTGATGGGGCCGATGTCACAGTTGTAGCTATCTCCGAGGGGCCGGAGCCGGTGCGCGGGCGGCCGGGGAAATGGTGGGGAGCCGATCTTGGCGTGCCCGGTACCCTTGATGGGTCCGGGCCCCGTGCCCGTTCCTGCCGGTCCGCAGAGCCGGCAGGAGAAACCCCACCACGAAGGACGATGAACGACGATGCATCGGTACAGGTCCCACACCTGCGGCCAGCTCCGCGCCTCTGACGTCGGCACCGACGTCCGGCTGAGCGGCTGGCTGCACAATCGGCGCGACCTGGGCGGCATCCTCTTCATCGATCTGCGCGACCACTACGGCATCACGCAGCTGGTCGCCCGCCCCGGCACCCCCGCGTACGAGGCCCTGGACAAGATCTCCAAGGAGTCCACGGTCCGCATCGACGGCCGCGTTGTTTCACGTGGAACCGAGAACGTGAACGCCGAGCTGCCCACCGGCGAGATCGAGGTCGAGGTCGCCGAGGTCGAGCTGCTCGGTTCGGCGCAGCCCCTGCCCTTCACGATCAACGCCGAGGACGGGGTCAACGAGGAGCGGCGCCTGGAGTACCGCTTCCTGGACCTGCGCCGCGAGCGCATGCACCGCAACATCATGCTGCGTACGGCGGTCATCTCGGCGATCCGGCACAAGATGACGGCGCTCGGCTTCAACGAGATGGCGACGCCGATCCTGTCCGCCACCTCGCCCGAGGGCGCCCGCGACTTCGTGGTGCCCTCCCGGCTGCACCCGGGCAAGTTCTACGCCCTGCCGCAGGCCCCGCAGCAGTTCAAGCAGCTGCTGATGATCTCCGGCTTCGACCGCTACTTCCAGATCGCGCCCTGCTTCCGCGACGAGGACGCCCGCGCCGACCGCTCGCCGGGCGAGTTCTACCAGCTCGACGTCGAGATGAGCTTCGTCGAGCAGGAGGACGTCTTCCAGCCGATCGAGCGGCTGATGACCGAGCTGTTCGAGGAGTTCGGCAACGGCCGTCATGTGACGTCCCCCTTCCCGCGGATCCCGTTCCGCGAGGCGATGCTCAAGTACGGCTCCGACAAGCCGGATCTGCGCGCCCAGCTGGAACTGGTGGACATCACCGACGTCTTCGAGGGCTCGGAGTTCAAGGCCTTCGCCGGCAAGCACGTGCGCGCGCTGCCCGTCCCGGCCGTCCAGGACCAGCCGCGCAAGTTCTTCGACCAGCTCGGCGACTTCGCCGTGTCGCTGGGTGCGAAGGGCCTGGCCTGGGTCCGCGTCGGCGAGGACGGCACGCTGTCCGGCCCGATCGCGAAGTTCCTCACCGAGGAGAACGTCGCCGAGCTGACCAAGCGCCTCTCGCTGGCCGCCGGCCACGCCATCTTCTTCGGCGCGGGCGAGTTCGACGAGGTCTCCAAGATCATGGGCGCGGTCCGCGTCGAGGCCGCCAAGCGCGCCGGCCACTTCGAGGAGAACGTCTTCCGCTTCTGCTGGATCGTCGACTTCCCGATGTACGAGAAGGACGAGGAGACCGGCGCGATCGACTTCTCGCACAACCCCTTCTCCATGCCGCAGGGCGGTCTTGAGGCCCTGGAGACCCAGGACCCGCTGGACATCCTGGGCTGGCAGTACGACATCGTCTGCAACGGCGTCGAGCTGTCCTCCGGCGCGATCCGGAACCACGAGCCGGACATCATGCTCAAGGCCTTCGAGATCGCGGGCTACGACCGTGAGACCGTCGAGGAGAAGTTCGCCGGCATGCTCCGCGCGTTCCGCTTCGGCGCCCCGCCGCACGGCGGCATCGCCCCGGGTGTGGACCGCATCGTCATGCTCCTCGCGGACGAGCCCAACATCCGCGAGACGATCGCCTTCCCGCTCAACGGCAACGCCCAGGACCTGATGATGGGCGCGCCGACCGAGCTGGAGGAGTCCCGCCTGCGTGAGCTGCACCTGAGCATCCGCAAGCCGCAGCCGAAGTAAGCGGCACGGCTCCGCCTGTGCGCGCCGGTCTGTCCTGACTCGCTCTCGACGACCGGCGCGCACAGCCGTCTCCGGCCCCGGCGACGGGCTGCGTCCCCACGGTCCCGCAGGACGTCGCACGAGGGCGGCCGTCGTCAGTCGCCCTGCTCCCGCTCGTCGGAATCGGCGTCCGGGGACGCTCCGTCCTCCATCAGCCGCTCGGCGATGTCGTCGGACCAGTGCTGGGCCCAGACGCGCAGGGCGGTGACCTCCTGCTCGCTCAGCCCGTACCGGACGAAGTCCCGGTCGGCGTAGAAGTCCGTGCCCGTCAGCCGGGACTGCAGTGTGGGCAGGTCGAAGGGGTCGTGGGCGTGGCGGCGGCCCAGCTCCTCCAGATCCGGCAGGGAGAACCGGGCCGCGGCGGCCCGCGCGTCGATGAGATCGACGGCCGCGCCCCGGTC
Organism: Streptomyces echinatus; assembly: GCF_014203595.1. Taxonomy (GTDB): domain Bacteria; phylum Actinomycetota; class Actinomycetes; order Streptomycetales; family Streptomycetaceae; genus Streptomyces; species Streptomyces echinatus. The sequence goes on along the minus strand of NZ_JACHJK010000007.1, from coordinate 252,008 downwards.
GTACAGCGCGCGGATCTTCGTCCCGACGGCGTCCTCCAGGGAGAGGGCCGGGCCGTACTCGGTGAGTTCCGGCGACTGCCAGAAGGCCTCCTTGTGCAGGGCCAGTTCGCAGGTCTCGCCGCTCGCCGGGTCGGTGACCGTCAGCCGCGCGCCGAGCGCGCTGACGTCCCCGGCCCGGACGCGTCGCCCTCGTGCCTCCAGCGTCGCGGCGAGGGCACCGGCGATGCGCTCCATGCCCTCGGCGTTCTCGGTGGCGAAGTCGAGGTCGGCGTGCGGGCGGCGGACCAGGCCGTGCGCCTGGAGGGCGTAGCCGCCGGCCAGCACCAGACCGTACGGGCCGCCCGCCGAGACGGCGTCCGCGAGGAGCCGGCGATGGGGTTCGGGAATGTCCACGGGAAGATTTTTCCGGCTTCCTGTCACACACGCGCGACGACGGGGTTCAAAGAGTTGTCCGAAGCACGGAGAACACTCGCCAGGAGCCTCTCATGCGTATCGCCCAGATCGTCGTCACCCTGCTCGCCGCGCTCATGGCCGGTTTCTCCGGCGTCGTGCTGCTGATGCGGGCCCAGTGGATCGTGCAGGCACTCAACGACTACCGGGTGCCGCGCGCGTGGTGGACCCCGCTGGGGCTGGCCAAGGCCGCCGGCGCCGTCGGTCTCGTGGTCGGCCTGTTCGTGCCGGTGATCGGGGTGCTGGCCGGGTGCGGGCTGGTGCTCTACTTCCTCGGCGCCGCGATCACCGTGGCGCGGGCGCGGTGGTACTCGCACATCCCCTTCCCGCTCGTCTACGCCGCACCGGTGGTCGGGGCTCTCGTTCTCGGCTCCCTCGCCTGACCGGGCCGGCCGGAGATTCCTCCGGCCGGCCCCGCAATCTGCCGGGCTCAGAACCCCTCCGGATCTTCATGCCCCGGATTGCTCTCCGCCTGGGCGTAGCGGGTGGAGCAGGCACGGCAGAGCCCTGGGGTCGGTGAGCGGAAGGCCTGGTCGCAGCCGTCGCAGTTCTGCAGCGGGTGGCGGACGGCCGGTGGCCGGGCCGGCGCGCGGAACGGGGGCGTAGGCGGGAGCTGGGCGGTCAGGCGGTGGGCGAGGAGGGCGGCCGGACGGATCAGGGGCTCGTTCGGCAGGTTCGTGGTCAGCGCCGTGCGTACGGCGGAAGGGGTGAGGTCCCGCTCCAGCCAGGCGGCGACGCCGGGGGCGAGATGTTCCGCGTCGGTCGCGGAGAGGATCAGGCGGGGGTCCGTGCGGCGGAGACCGGCGAGAACCTCGGTGGCCGCCTGGAGGAGGGCGGGGGAGGCGTACGCGGGCTTCGGTACGGCGGGGAGGACCGCGCGGCGCCGGGGTTTTTGCGGATCGGTGGACGCTCGGTGGGCCGGGGCTCCGGCGGTTGCCGCTTCGGACGCGTCGCGGTGGCGGCCCGGCTGGTTGCAGGAGACGGTACGGGTCACGATGCGGCCGGCCTGCGTGCGTTCACGGGTGCGGCGGAGATAGCCGTGGGTTTCGAGTTCGCGCAGGGCGGCGGCGATCCGGGTCGGGCCCTCCGGGAAGCGGGTGGCGAGCGTCTTGGTGTCGATGGGGGCACCGGTGGGAAGGGACTGGATGTGGCAGGCCAGACCGATCGCCAGGAGCGTCAGGTCCGGGTGCTGGGTGAGGTGGTTGCCGATCACCGTGAAGCGGGTGGTGTGGCGAGTGTTGTCATGGGTGACGCCGCCGCCGTGAGAGTGCCGGTGCGGGTGGTTTTTCCCGCCGAAACGGGACCGGGCGTGCGGGCGCGCGCTAGTGTTTTGAGTGTCCATCGGGAAGGGTTCGGCTTCCTTGGTGGTCAGGCCCTCGCATCGGGATGCCAGTCCCGGCGGGGGCCGTTGTATGTCCGGAGTTGTGCCGTGCTGCGCTGAGCGTAGGGCAGACAACCGGTCCCGGATCCAGCTGAGTTCGTGATGTTCACTCGGGCGAGTGAGCGTGCGCCGTGGGCGGGAGGGGTGGGGCTTGGTGGGGTTTTTTTTCCCTCTCGTGGTCCTCGGGGAGACCGCCGACGGCACCGGAGCGCACGGGATCGGGCTCCGGCACGGCAGCATGCCGAAGTGGGCACTGCGCGAGAGAAGTCGGGTGGACTTTTCCCCGTTCGCATCACCGGGCGTGGCGGTGCGTGCTTACCGTGAACAGTCACGGCGTTGATACGCAGGGTGACTGTCCAGCGGTACGACGGAGGACGCGGCATGTCGGTGGACGGCGAGGTACGGCGGCTCAAGGACGAGGCCGATGGGCCGGGGTGGGAGGTGGACCCGGACGACGAGTGGGGCGTGGCGGTCATCACCACCGTGGGGCGGCAGCTGAAACTGCGGCGGGAGGCCGTGGGGATGCGGGCCGCCGAGTTCGGGGCGGCGGTCGGGTACGGGGAGGACCTGGTCTACAAGGTCGAGGGCGGGAAGCGGATCCCCCGGCAGGAGTATCTGGAGAGGGCCGACGAGGTGCTGGAGGCCGGGGGACTCATCGCGGCCGCCTGGGAGGACGTGAAGCGGGTCCGCTATCCGAAGAAGGTCCGGGAACTGGGCAAGCTGGAAGCCAAGGCTGTCGAGATGGCTCTCTACGAGTGCCACATCATCCCAGGGCTGTTGCAGACGGCGGAGCACGCGCGGTCCGTGATCGGCGCAGCGCAGCCGCCGTACTCGCCGGACGATGTGGAACGCATGGTGGCCGCTCGTCTGGCCCGGCAGTCGGTATTCGAACGCTCACCCGCGCCAGCGCTCAGCTTCGTCCTGGAAGAGGGGGTACTGCGGCGCCCCATCGGAGGCACAATGGTGTGGCGTCAGCAGCTGGAACGCCTGCTGGAGGTGGGGCGATTGCACAACGTCGTGCTTCAGGTGATGCCGATGAACTGTGACACCCACTCCGGTCTGGACGGTCGCATCGAACTGCTGAAGTTTCCGGAGGGCACGGCAGTGGGGCGCTCTGATGGCGCGTTCAACGGCCGTCCGATCTCCGAACCCAGACACCTGCGCATCCTTGAGCTGCGGTATGGCACGATCCGGGCTCAGGCGCTCTCCCCGCGGGAGTCGCTGGCCTTCATCGAACAACTGCTGGGAGAGACATGATCCGCAAGACCACCGCCGGGGACGCCTCCGAGCTGGCGTGGTTCAAGAGCAGCTACAGCGGTGGGAACGACGGGAACTCCTGCGTCGAGCTCGCCGTCACTCCCGGCACGGTGCACGTCCGTGACTCCAAGAACGTCGACGGTCCCCGTCTGGCGCTCACGTCCGATGCCTGGACGGACTTCGTGGCGTACGCCTCGGAACGCTGACGCAGGAACGGCACGCGCCCCGCACCCGGTGGTCACCGGACGCGGGGCGCGGACATGAGGAGGGTCAGCCTTCCTCGCCGCCGAAGCGCTCCTTGTACGTCTCCAGGTCCTCGTCCGTCAGCTTGGCGAACAGCACCGGCGGGACCGTGAACGGGGTGCCGGACGGGACGGAGGCCAGGGCCTTCGCCTCCTCGGCGGTGACCCAGGCGGCGGTGTCCTGCGGCAGGGCGAACGCCTCGCGCATGACCTTGGCCGTCGCCGGGATGAACGGCTCGGAGACCACCGCGTACAGGTGGATGAGGTTCATCGCCGTACGCAGGGTGAGGGCGGCGCCCTCCTTGTTCGTCTTGATCTCCAGCCAGGGGGCCTTCTCCTCCAGGTAGGAGTTGCCGGCCGACCACAGGGCACGCAGGGCGGCGGCGGCCTTGCGGAACTGCAGGGCCTCCATGTGGGACTCGTACTCCGCGAGGAGCGTCGCGATCTCCTCGCCGAGCTTCGCCTCGGCCTCGCCGGGCTCGCCGCCGGCCGGGACCTCCTCGCCGAAGCGCTTCTTGCTGAAGGACAGCACGCGGTTGACGAAGTTGCCGAGGGTGTCGGCCAGGTCCTTGTTCACCGTGGCGGTGAAGTGCTCCCAGGTGAAGGACGAGTCGTCCGACTCGGGGGCGTTGGCGATCAGGAAATAGCGCCAGTAGTCGGCGGGCAGGATGGCCAGGGCCTGGTCGGTGAAGACGCCCCGCTTCTGCGAGGTGGAGAACTTCCCGCCGTAGTACGTCAGCCAGTTGAACGCCTTGACGTAGTCCACCTTCTTCCACGGCTCGCGCACGCCCAGCTCGGTGGCCGGGAACATCACGGTGTGGAAGGGGACGTTGTCCTTGGCCATGAACTCGGTGTAGCGGACGGTGTCGTCCGCCTCGAACCACCACGACTTCCAGTCGCGGTTGGCCGGGTCCTGGTCGGCCCACTCCTTCGTCGCGCCGATGTACTCGATCGGGGCGTCGAACCAGACGTAGAAGACCTTGCCCTCGGCCGCCAGCTCCGGCCAGGTGTCCGCCGGGACCGGGACGCCCCAGTCCAGGTCACGGGTGATCGCCCGGTCGTGCAGGCCCTCGTTCAGCCACTTGCGGGCGATGGAGGAGGCGAGCTGCGGCCAGTCGTCCTCGTGCCGGGCGACCCACGCCTCGACCTCGTGCTGCAGCTTGGACTGGAGCAGGAAGAGGTGCTTGGTCTCGCGGACCTCCAGGTCGGTGGAGCCGGAGATCGCCGAGCGCGGGTTGATCAGGTCGGTGGGGTCCAGCACGCGCGTGCAGTTCTCGCACTGGTCGCCGCGGGCCTTGTCGTAGCCGCAGTGCGGGCAGGTGCCCTCGACATAGCGGTCGGGCAGGAAGCGGCCGTCGGCCGGGCTGTAGACCTGGCGGATCGCCCGCTCCTCGATGAAGCCGTTCTCGTTCAGCTTGCGGGCGAAGTGCTGGGTGATCTCGCGGTTCTCCGGGCTGGAGCTGCGGCCGAAGTAGTCGAACGCGAGCGCGAAGCCGTCGTAGACCGCCTTCTGGGCGTCGTGCGCCTGCGCGCAGAACTCGGCCACGGGCAGGCCCTGCTCCTTGGCGGCCAGCTCGGCGGGGGTGCCGTGCTCGTCCGTCGCGCAGATGTACAGGACGTCGTGACCGGTCTGGCGGAGGTACCGGGAGTACACGTCCGCCGGGAGCATGGACCCCACCATGTTGCCCAGGTGCTTGATCCCGTTGATGTACGGAAGGGCGCTGGTGATGAGGTGTCGAGCCATCGTGGCTGCTCCCAGGTCGCTGCTTTTTCTGCGGTTTCGAACCTTGAAATCGTAGCCGACACGGGTGGGCCGCCCGCTTCCCGTTTTGCAGGGTGGGAAGGGGCGGCCAGGGGGTCACCGAGGGTGACTGTGCGGGGTGCCCGGTGGTTACGGGCGCCAGTCGGTGAGGACGCCCTCGTACAGCTCGGTGTCCGTCAGCTCGCGGGGGGTGGGGCCCGCGTGGAAGAAGGACGTGTTGGCGGTCTTGAGCCTGCGGAGGTAGTCGAAGGCCTTGTTGTCGTGCTCGCCGAAGGCGACGAAGGAGAAGAAGACGGCGGGGTGCGACTCCGCTGCCGTGGTGAGGGCCTGGGTCGCGGGGGTCTTGGCGTCCGGGGCGCCGTCGGTCTGGAACACGACCAGGGCCGGGGTGCCGGGGGTGGCGTTCTTCTCGTAATGGGCGAGTACGGCCTCGACGGCGGCGTGGTAGCTGGTACGGCCCATGCGGCCGAGGCCGGCGTGCACGTCGTCGATCTTCGTCTCGTGGTCCGGGGTGAGGGTGAGGTCGGTGGTGCCGTCGATCTCCGTGGAGAAGAAGACGACGTGGACCGTGGCCTCGGGGTCGAGGTGGGCGGCGAGGGCGAGGGTCTGGTCGGCGAGGGCCTGGGCGGAGCCGTCCTTGTAGTACGGGCGCATGCTCGCGGAGCGGTCCAGTACGAGGTAGAGCTTCGCTCGGGTGCCGGTGAGGTCGGCCTTCCTGAGGGGGGTGGTGGCGGCCTTGTAGGCGGTGGTGAGGTTCGGGGTGGCGGACTTGACCTTGGTGAGGGGGATGGCGGGCGTGGGCTTGCCGTCGGAGTCTGCGGCCACGTCCGTCTCGGCGGCCACGTCCGTCTCGGCTTCGCCTTCGGTCACCTCCGCCTCGGCTTCGCCTTCGGCGTCGGTGTTCCCACCCGCACCACCCGTGCGGGTTTCGTCGTCGAGTGCGGGTGGCCCCTGCGGGGTGTCCTCGCCGTCGGCGGCCTGCGGGGCGGTGGCCGGCTCCTCGGCCTCCGGCTCCTCGGCCTTCCGCTCTGCTGCCGCTTCGGCTTCTGCCGCGGGCTCCACGTCCGCACCGGCCTCGGCCGCCACTTGCGGCTCCGCCGTCTCTGCGGCGACAGCTTCCGCTTCCGCGGCTGCCTCCACACCGACCGGCTCGGCCACCGCTTCGGACTCCGGCACGGCCGTCACCTCGGCCTGGGCTGCCGGCTCCGCCTCCGCTTCTGGTTCAGTCACCGTCTGCGCTTCGGCTACCGGCTCGGTCACCGTCTGCGCTTCGGCTACCGGCTCGGTCGTCGTCTCGACCTCGGCTTCCGGCTCGGCCGTCGCTGCGGCTTCCGGTTCAGTGACCTGCTCCTGCTCGGGCTCCGTTTCGACCGGGGCCGGCTCGGGGGTGTCCTCGGTCGAGTTCGCGCTCGGCTCCGGCTCCTGTGCCTGCTCGGTCTTCGCCTCGGTCGCCGGCTCGGCGGGAGTCGTCTCCTCGGCCGAAGACTCCGCTGCGGGCGTTTCCTGGGGCTCGGCCTCGGACTCGGCCTGCTCCGCGGCCTCGACGGCCTCGGTCTTCTCCGCCTCCACCTCGGCCTCGGCCTCGGGCTCCGCCGGGGCCGGCTCCTCGGCCTTGGCCGCCTCGGACTCGGGCCGTGCCGGAGTCGGCTCCTCGGCCTTCTGGGCCTCGGCCTCGGCCGGGGCGGTCTCCGGGGAGTCCGGCTGGTGGGGGACCTTGACGTTGTCGAAGGCCGCCGCCACCAGTTCGTGCTCGTCCAGTTCGCGGTCCTCCGCGGAGGACTGGCGGGGCTCGGGGACGGACGCGGTCGTCGGCTCGGCCGTGGGCGGGGTCTGCGCGGGGGTCAGGTCCGCACCCTCCGCCTCGGTGGCTCGTGACTTGCGTGAGCGGCCGAATGCGTTTCGCAGGAGAGTGAGAATGCCCATGTGCGCAACCCTTCGCGTGAGGTTGTAACCCGTCAATCGCTGGCCAGGACGGACACGTAAGGTTAGCGGCCCCGGGTCACGGCACCGCGTCAGTACGGGTACGTGATCGCACGGGCCGCCGCGACCAGCCGGTGGGGGGAACGACGTGGTGCGGGCCGCTGTCGCCTGTCCATGCGGGGACGTGGTCGTTCGGGCCGTCGTGGTGGGTCAGTGCGGCGACGTGATCGCGCGGGCCGCCGCCACCTCCTGGCGCAGGGGCTCAAGAACGCTCCCCGCCGGCCCGGTGAGGTCGGTGCGGACGGCGATCAGGGTCTCCGCCCGGCGTACGCCCTCGGACAGCTCCCGCAGCTGCAGGGTCACCTGGGCGATCTCGCCGGTGGACGGGGGCGGCGCCCCGTGGCGGACGCGCACCCGGGCCGCCGTCGTGGCGTCCACGATGCGTTCCACGGCGACGACCAGCGGCCACCACGCGGCGGCGCGCCGGCCCGTCGGCGGCGGCTCGGTCAGGGCCCGCTGGAATTCCGTCCGGATGACGGACAGGTCGCGGTAGAGGCGGCGGCGCATCCGGGCGCGGGCGGACGGGTCGGTGCCGTCGCCGAACGCCGCCTCGACATAGGCCGCCGTGTCGGCCACCGCGTCGGCCAGGCGGTCGCCCACGCGGGTGTGCCAGCTCTCGGGCCACAGCAGATAGCCGGCGGTCAGCACGATCGCGCAGCCCAGCAGCGAATCGTTCAGCCGCGGCAGCAACAGGGCCGTGCCCTGGTGGTTGAGGATGTCGGAGAGGAGGAGGATCACCGGCGTGATGGCCGCCGTCTGGAAGCCGTAGCCCCGCGGGGTGAGGGCCGGGACGAGCGGGGCCAGGAGGAGGAGCGCCGGGACGTCCCACCAGCCCAGGGGGACCTCGGCCAGGACCACCGCCGCCACCACCAGACCCGCCACCGTGCCCAGGGCGCGCAGCAGGGCGCGGGAGAAGACCGAGCCGAAGTCCGGTTTGAGGATGAAGGTGACGGTCAGCGCGACCCAGTAGGAGCGGGCCACGGGGACGAGGGAGACCAGGGACTGGGCGATGCCGATGCAGACCGCCAGGCGTACGCCGTAGCGCCAGGAGTTGGCGGACAGCACGACGCTGCGGGCGGCGCGGGCGGTGCGGATGCCGAGCGCGGCCGGCCGGCCCAGGCGGTCGTCGATGCCCCGGGGGTCGACGTCGGGCGCGGTCACGACCTCGGCCGTGTGGCGCAGGGCGTGGTCGACCGCGCGGGCCGTCTCCGTGGTGGGCAGCGGGAGGCGGAGGGGCGGCGGGGAGGCGTCGTCGGTCTCCACGGCGCGGGCCAGCCGGTGGAGCGCCTCGGGGATCTCGGGCGGGAGCGGGCGGGCCGCCAGGTGGGCCGCGGGTGCCGCCTCGATCACCGGGGTGATGGCGTTCAACCGGGCCAGCATGCGGGTGAGTTCGGGGCTGCGTCCATGGTGGCGGGCGCGCCGGGCCAGGATCAGGTCGTACGACTGGTTCAGGGACTGGGTGACGGTGCGCCGGGCCTCCTCGTACTCCTCGGCGCGGTCCGTGCCGGCGGCGGCGAGCAGGTCGGCGACCGTGCGGTAGGTGGCCGCGACCGCCGCCCGTTCGGGCACTCCCGCGCGCAGCGGCCAGGCCAGCAGGGCCAGCAGCAGGACCAGGAGGCCGCCGCCGGTCATCAGGACGGGGGCCAGCCACCAGGGCTGCGGCAGCGGCAGGCCCGCGCCCACCACGCAGTTGAGGAGCAGGAGCAGGCCGGAGACCGAGGCCACCGCACCGATCGTCGAGATCATGCCGGAGACCAGGGCGACGCCGGTGACCGCGGCCACCGCGTACCAGCCGTGGCCGTACGCCAGCGTGCCCAGGGTCACGCCGACCGCGCCGAACAGCTGCGGGACGGCGATGTTGAGGATGCGCATGCGGTAGGCGTCGGCGGTGTCGCCGATGACGCCGGACAGGGCGCCCATGGAGGCGAGGGCGCCGTAGGCCGGGCGGCCGGCGGCGAGGCCGAGCGCCAGGGGGAGGGCCATGGCGAGGGAGGCACGGGCCAGGGCGGACCGGTTGACGGGTGCCTGTTGGGGCCTGAGGTTCCGGACCAGCCAGTCGGGAGGGGTGAGGCCGATGGGGAACTCTCGGGGCATGCGCCCATTATGGCCAATGTGCCGATTCGAGCTGGTCGGGTGGGGCCGGTGCGTGGCCGGGGCCCGGTCCCGTGGGGGCCGGCGTCACTTCCGCCCGTGCAGCATGAGGTCGGTCAGGAGGGCGCGGTGGTCGGTGCCGGACACGCGCAGGAAGCGGGCGTCGGTCACGGAGAAGTCGGGGGAGACCAGGACGTGGTCGATCTGGGCGCCGATGACGGAGGCGGTGCGGGAGGGCCAGCTCGGGGTGCGGTCGTGGCCGGTGAGGCGGGCGGCGTCGGACAGTCCGGTGTCGAGGATGCGCCGGAAGGCCGCGTGGTCCTGGGAGGCGTTGAAGTCGCCGGCCAGGACGGTCGGGATGCCGGGGCCGGCGGCGGCGAAGGCCCGGAGCCGGCCGAGTTCGCGGTGCCACAGGCCGACCTGGCCCGGTAGCGGCGGCATGGGGTGGGCCAGCTGGAGGCGCACCGGGTGGCCGCGCACGTCGGCCACGGCACCGGGCATGCCCATGGTGCCGGCGACGCCCGCGGCCGGGGTCAGCGGGAAACGGCTGAGGATGAGGGAGCCCTTGGAGCCGTCCGCCGCGACGGCCCGGCGGTACGGGTAGGCGTCCGCGAACTCGCGCTCCAGCAGGGCCCGGCACCCCGGCTCGCACTCCTCCACGAAGACCACGTCCGGATGCCGGTCCCGCACCACCCGGACCAGGGCGGGGGTGCCGCGGCCGAACTCGACGTTCGAGGTCAGCACGCGGAGCGCGGCGAGGGGCGGGCCGTCGGGCTCGCCGGTGCCGCCGTACGGATCCAGGTACCAGGCGAGCAGGCCGAGGACGGCGACGGCCCACACCACACCCGGCCACCAGCGGGCGAGCAGCGCGCACAGCAGAGCGAAGCCGGCCGGGGCCAGCAGCCAGGGCAGGAAGGCGAGGAACTGGGGCACGGGGGTGATGCCGTCGGTGCCGGCGGCCCGGCAGCCGACCACGACGCTCACCCCGGCGAGCAGCAGACCGGCACACCAGGCGCCGGGCCTGCGTCCGCGCTGGTTCACGGGAGCGAGCCTACGATCAGCCGTCCAGCCGCGCCAGGAATTCGCCCAGCGCCCGGTTGAACTCCCGGGGGCGTTCCAGGTTGGGCAGGTGGGCGGCGCCCTCGACGACGTGCAGGGCGGAGTCGGGGAGGGCCGCGTGCATGGCCTCGGCGTCGGCGACGGGCGTGTAGGTGTCGTCGGCGCCGACGACGACGAGGGCGGGCACCGGCAGCCGCGCCAACAGGTCCCGGTAGTCGGGGCGTTCGGCCCGCCCGCGCAGGGCGGCCGCGGCGCCCTGCGGTGAGGTGGCCGTCATCATGCGGTGCACATGGGCCTTGACCTCGGGGTCGGCGTACGGGGCGACCATCTTCTCCAGCACCTCGTCGGCGTAGCCCCGCATGCCCTCGGCGAGCAGCCGGTCGGCCATGGCGTTGCGGCTCCGCACGCCCTCGGGGGTCTCGGCGGCGGGGAAGGTGTCGGCGAGCACGAGGCCGCGGATCCGGTCGCCGGAGCGGGCGGCGCACTCCATGACGATCTGGCCGCCCATGGACAGGCCGGCGAGGACGCAGGTGTCCACGCCGAGGTGGTCCAGGAGGCCGGTGATGTCCTGGGCGTGGCGGGCGAGCGGGACCGTGCCGGGGGTCACCGGGGAGGCGCCGTAGCCGCGCAGATCGGGGGCGATCACCCGGCGGCCGGCGGCGAACTCCGCGAGCTGCGGGTGCCACATCGTGCGGTCGAAGGGATGGCCGTGGACGAGGACGAGGGGGACCCGGGAGGAGATTCCGGGGTTTTTGTCATCGTATGCGAGGAAGGGGGGCATGTGACGACCCTAGGTCCGCCCCGTCGCTCGGTGCAATAAAATCTTTGCCCTCGGTGCAATACAACGGACCGGAAAACAGGGGGACTTCGTGGACGACTACCGGCGCATCGCGGACCGGATCGCGGCCGACATCACCGGCGGACGGCTCCGCCCCGGCCAACGGCTGCCGCCGCAGCGGGCGTTCGCGCGCCGGCACGGCATCGCGCCGTCGACGGCCGGCCGGATCTACGCCGAACTCGTGCGCCGCGGGCTGGTGGTGGGCGAGGTGGGCCGCGGCACGTTCGTCCGGGCCACCGCGCCGGACGGGCAGCCGGGGCACACCCTGACCGAGGCGGCCGGCGCCCCGCTGGTGAACCTGGAGCTGAACTACCCCTCCGCGCCCGGCCAGGCGGAGCTGCTGGCCCCGGCGCTGGCGCCGCTGCTGCGGCCGGACGCGCTCGGCCAGGCGCTGCGGCCGGCCGCCGCCGCGGGCACCCCGGCGGCCCGCGAGGCGGTGGCCGCCCTGCTCGCCCGGGGCGGGCTGCGGACCGGGCCGGAGCGGATCCTGTTCACCGGCAACGCCCGCCAGGCGATCGCCGCCACCCTCGCCGCCCTGGTCCGGCCCGGCGGCCGGGTCGGCGTGGAACCGCTGACGTACCCGCTGGTGAAGGAGATCGCGGCCCGCCTCGGCGTGGTCCTCGTCCCGCTGGCCACGGACGCCGAGGGACCCGTGCCCGGCTCCGTCGCCGCCGCCCACCGCGGCGCGCCGCTGTCCGCCCTCTACCTCCAGCCCACCCTGCACAACCCCACCTCGCACACGACGAGCCCCGGGCGGCTGCGGCAGCTGGCCGAAACTGTCCACAGGCTGGGGATACCGGTGGTCGAGGACCGGATCTGGTCCTTCCTGCACCCGGGCGGCACACCCCCGCTCGCCGCTCTCGCGCCGGGGCTGGTGCACCTCGTCGACGGCCTGTCCAAGCGGGTCGCGCCCGGCCTCACCGTCGGCTTCGCCGTCGTACCCGGGGACCGCGTCGAGGCGGTGGCGCGGGCGGTGCGGTCCGGCGGGTGGAGCGCGGGCGCCTTCGCGCTGGAGGCGGCCGTGCGCTGGCTCGGCGACGGCACCGTGGACCGCCTGGTGGCCGCCAAGCGGCAGGACGCCCGGCGGCGGCAGCGGCTGCTCGCCGAGAAACTGGCCGGGTTCGCCGTACGGTCCGATCCGGCCGCCTACTTCGCCTGGTGGGAGCTGCCCGCGCCGTGGCGCGCGGACACCTTCACGGCCGCCGCGCGGGCGCACGGGATCGCCGTCACACCGGGCGCCGCCTTCCGTGTCGGCCCCGGCCGGACCCCGGACGCGGTCAGGCTCGGGCTCGGGTCGGCCCCGGAGCCGGAGCTGGCCCGGGCGCTGGCGACCCTCGCCGGACTCGCGCGGGACGGGGCAGCCGCAGACAGCGGGTGAGCCAGGCGAGGAGGGCCACCGCGAGACCGAGACCGAGCAGCAGCCAGGCGGCGGTGCGCAGGGTGCCGGTGAGGGCGTCGTAGACGGCGCCCGCGGCCGGGTGGGACACGCCCGGGGGCAGGTCGGCCAGGGTCAGGCCGCGGCCGACGGAGAGGGCGAGGGCGAGCAGGGCGCCGCCCAGCGCCGTCCCCAGGGCGGTGGCGGCGACGGCCCGGCGCCGGTGGACGGCGAGCGCGATCCCGCCGACGGCGAAGGCGACGGCCGCCACCGGCAGCCAGAAGCCGGCGACTTCGAGCACGTGGAACCCCTTCCGGAGCGTGGTCAGCCGGCCCGCCGGGAGCACGGCGACCGCGGTGTGCTCCACCGGGATGCGTGCGGCGAGCGGCACGTGATCGTGGGCGAGCTGGCGCTTGACCTGGGCGGCGACGGGGGCCAGGTCGACCGTGACGGTGCGCTCGTCCGCCTCGCGCAGGGCGCGCAGTACGGCGTCGTGGGTGACCCGGTTGCCGGTGTCCCAGGCCAGCCGGAAGGCCCGCGTCTGGGTGAAGGAGCGCACCGCGTCGTGCACGAACGGCCGGACCGAACCGCGTATCGGACGGACGTCCAGGTGCTCGCCCACCGCGCGCAGGATGCCGTCACCGACCGTGTCCACGACGGCTTCCCGCACGGCCGGGTCGGCGGCGAGCGGCGCCATCGTGGTGACGTAGCGACCCGTGTCGGCCAGTCCGTACGCCGCCCAGGCCGCCAGCGCGCCGAACGGGGCGAGCAGGCAGGACAGGGTGATCAGCACGGCCGACAGGGCGCTCCGTAGGCGTCGTGAGGGCACGCTTCCAGGCAAGGACCGCGAGGGGCCGCGCGCGAGCGGGGGGACTGCAAACGGGCGGCGGAAGAACCCCCTTGGCGGAACCGGGGTTTCCGCTCCCCGGTGGAGGGATCACCCGAACGGGTGTTTCCTGGTGCTGGGCGGGATCGGCCGTCCGGCCTCTCCGGGTCGTGGGGCCGGGCCTCGGCCGCGATCCCGCTCCGGCAGGGGGGAGCACAGGGGAGCGCGTGGGTCCCGGCCGCTCCGGCCGGGACCCACGCGTGTCGCGGGTGCGTCCGCTCAGCGGACCCGGCGCCCGGAGGCGTCCTCCCGCGTGTAGTAGCGGTAGAAGACCACGATGAAGGTGACCGCTGCCACCGCCAGGGACATCAGCACCGACCGCACCAGGTCGTCGCGGCTGCCCTGGCCGGCGCCCTGGGTGGAGAGGAAGCTGCCGCTCTGGCTGTACAGGAATCCGAACGCGCAGCCGACGAACGCCGACCACAGCAGCGCGTGCACTTCCCGCGGCATCCGCGGGGCCAGCGCCAGCAGCGCCATGCACACCACCGCGAACACCAGCGCGCTGACGAAGCCGAGCAGCAGGTTCCAGCCGGTGATCTCACCGCCGGACCGGTTGTTGGCCGCCACCCAGTAGCCGTAGACCAGACCCAGCACGACAGGCACGCCGATCCGTGCCATCGCATGGGTGCGGGCGTCGAAGACATCGGGCGGGCGGGCGTGCACATCGGTCGCCCGGCCCTCCGCCTGCGGTGTGCGGCCGGGACGGGGCATACCGCCGGGCGCGGGTGCCGCTTGAGCCATGAGAGCACTCCTCTCTCTCCCCCCGCTCTGCCCCCGGTACCAGGGCACACCGGGGGGCACGGCCTGGCAAGTCGGCCAGGAGGGTGACGGGTGCCCGGATGCGTGCGGTTCTCCCCCGTGTTTCCCTGAGGGACATGGAGGGCGGCCGGCCGTGACGGAGATGGAGTACGGGCGGCGCCGCCCCCTGCTGTGGGTCCGCGGGCGGAGCATCGCGTGGCTGCCGCCGCTGCTGCTGCTCGCCGGCGTCATCCTGCTGGACTTCGCCACCGGCGCGGATTTCCGGATCATCTCCTGGATCGTGCTGGTGCCGGGCATCGCCGCGGCGATCTGCGGGGTGTGGACGACGGCCGCCTACGGCGTGGTGTCGGTGGTGACGTACATCGTCGTGGACAGTGCCTGGCCCGACCAGTACAAGGCCGGACTCGGCGACTTCCTCCTGGTCGCCCTCGGCGGCGTCCTGGCCGCCCTCGCCGCCGTCGTGCGGGTGCGCCAGGAACGGCGGATGCTGCACATCCGGGACATCGCCGAGACCACCCGGCGCACCGTGCTGCGCCCCCTGCCGCCGCGCTGGGCCGGTCTGGAGCACGCGGGGGTCTACCTGGCCGCCGACACGGACGCCCGGGTCGGCGGCGACTTCTACGACATCCAGCCCAGCCCGCACGGCACCCGGGTCCTCGTCGGAGACGTGCAGGGCAAGGGTCTCGGCGCGGTGGAGGCGGCCGCGGCGGTGCTCGGCACCTTCCGGGAGGCCGGCTACCACGAGAAGGACCTCGCGACCGTCGCCGAACGGCTGGAGATCCGGATGCTGCGGCACCGCTCCCACAGCACCGCGCTCGGCCACGACGACGGCGACCGCTTCGCCACCGCCGTCCTCGTCGCCTTCCCCGACGACGCCCCGGAGCGGATCGACATCGCGAACTTCGGACACGAGCCGCCGCTCGTCGTCGGCCCGCGCGGGGTCCGCGAGCTGCCCAGCGGCGAAGGGGTCCCGCTCGGCCTCGGCGACCTCACGGGCGGCCTGCCGCCCGTGCACCGGGTGCCGCTGGCGGCCGACGAGACACTGCTGCTGGTCACCGACGGGGTGACCGAGGCCCGCGACACGCCCGGCGAGTTCTACCAGCTGGCCCGTGAGGTCGCCCGCGCGGTCCGCGCCGACCCGCGCCGCGCCGAGCCCCGGAACCTGGTCCGCCAGGTCCGCGACGGCGTCCTGCGGCACAGCGGGGGCCGGCTGGAGGACGACACCACGATCTTCGCGCTGCGACGGCTGGCGGATGCCGGGGGCGCTCCGGGCGAAGACCCCGAACAGGGACGTTTGCGGTCCTGAGGCGCCGGTTCGCGGCGGCAGCGGCTACGGTGCTGGCTGGAGAGCGGATCTACGGGGTCCTCGGGTCCGGAGGGTCTCCGGGGTCCCCGGGGTGACAGGGGGAAGCGATGCCCGGAACCGTGCTGCTGCTCGCGGCGTCGCCGCTGGGCCGGGGGCGCCTGGTGGACGCGGCCGGTGTCCTGCCGGTGCTGGCCGCCGTCGCCCCCGCCGTGCTGTCCGGCACCGACACCGCGAACGTGGTGGAACTCGCCGATCCGCTGGAGCCGCAGGCCGTCCTCACCCGGCTGCGGGCCGCCGCGGCCGCGCCCGGGCCGCTCACCCTCTATCTCACCGGGCAGCTGCACCTGGACCGCCGCCAGCACCGGCTCCATCTGGGCCTGGCCCGCACCACCCCCGCGACCGTCCGATACACCGCGCTCCCCTGGCAGTGGATCCGCGAGGAACTGCGGCTGCGCTCCGCCGCGGACACCGCGCTCGTCCTCGATCTGCACGCGGATCCCGAGGCCTGGCGGCACCTCACCGAACGCGGACTCGACTGCGGGCCGCACACCGCCGTGTACGGCCGGGTCGCCCCCGGTGCCGGGCGGCGGGGGCCGGCCGAGCCGGTGTACATGAAGACGGTGGCCACGTTGCTGCGGAGCGGTCACCGGCCGGCCCTGGACGTGCTGCACCAGCAGGCGCTGTCCCGTGTTCCGGAGGAGACGAGGGGCAACCTGCTGCTGGCGCACGCCGGAGGGTACGCGCCGGGCTTCTCGACGGCCGGCGGGTTCGTGCCGGTGCCGGTGCCGGGTGCGGGTGGGCCGGTGGAGGGTCTCCCACCCGCACCACCCGTGCCGCCATCGTCGTCGGGTGCGGGTGGCCCCAGCGGGGCGCCTTCACCGTCGGCGGCCGCGGGTACGGCCGCGGGTACGGCCATGGGCGTGGGTACGGCCGCCGGTGCGGGTGCGCCGGGGGTGGGTTCTTCGCCCGCCGAGTCCGTTCCCGGCCCCCGGACCGAAGGCCTCACGCGCGAACTCCGCCCCGCCAGTGCCCCCGTCGAGCCCGCCTCCCGTGTCCGGCCGGCCGAGTCCGTTCCCGGGCCCCGGTTCGCCGGGGCGGCGCCGGGGTCTCGGGGGGCTGATCCGCATGTTGCCATCAGTGATGCGGTGCAGGGTGGGCGGCACGGGGAAGCCGATTCGGTTGCCGCCCGGTACGAGCAGGAGGCCGTGCGGGCGTACGGTGCCGGGTCCGAGCAGGCGCTGCACTGGAGCGAGGTCCGGGCCGATCTGGCGATGTTCGCGGGGGACCCGGTGCGCAGCTGCCGGGCCTGGCTGGCGGTGGCCGAGACGCGGCTGGGCGCGGGGCAGGCGGTGGACGCGCCCGCCGTGGAGGCGGCCGTGGACCGCGCCCACCACCAGTGGGCCCGTATCAAGGACACGGCGCGGGCCCGTGAACTCGGGCCCGCGCTCGCGCGGTTGCGGCTGAGGGTGCCGGGGCGCCGGAGCGGCGCGCTGGAGAACGTCCAGCGGCAGCTGGGCCGCCTGCAGGCCGCCCAGTAGCCCCGGCCGAAGCCCTAGTCGGTGAAGGTGAAGTACTTCCAGGCGCCGTACGTCGTGGAGTTCACGCTGTCACCGGAGGAGCCGTTGATGTACGACGAGCGGACCCGGAAGCGCCAGCCGACGTCCTGGCCGTGGTTCCCGGTGATGGTCACCTTGGAGACACCGCCGGTGCCCAGCCGGAAGTACGCGGGGTCGCCCGGGTACCAGCGGCCCTGGTAGTACACCTCGAACTCGAACTTCTGCGCCCGGGCCGGGTAGTACGGCATCTTCGTCGTGATCAGCGGGTTCCGGGTCTTGTGGAAGAAGTAGTACGTGTGGCCCCACGCCGACTTCGCCCGGTAGTGGTTGGACACCGACGTGGACACGCTGACCTTGGCGCCGACCGTGCTGGTGGCGGACGCGGCCAGGTACCGGGAGTCACCCTTGAACCTCGCGGTGACCTTGGTGTCCCGCCGCAGGTCCAGGACGACCGACAGGTCGCCGTGGGAGTTGACCCGGCCGGTCTTCACCCGCTTGTTCGGCTTGTCGCCGCCGAACGGGTCGGCCCAGATCTCCACCGTACGGTTCTTGTACGTCGTGCCGAGGTGGGCGGTGAACCTGACGTCCTTGCCGTACGCGTACACCTTGCCGCTGTTGTTGATCTTCAGCACCGGCTTGGCGCGGGAGACCGCGACGGAGTCGGCGGCCTTGGCGGACGTGTGCGCGGCGTCGCCCTCGTACGTCACCGTGTACGTGACCCGGCCCCCGGACTGGGGCGTGTCGGTGAAGCTGAACGCGCCGCCGGTGCCCAGCGGCCTGGTGCCGAGGGACTTGCCCTTCGGCGACTCCATGTCCGTACGGGTCACCTTCAGCGGGGTGCCCGCGGGCAGGGCCAGCCCGGAGGTGAGCCTGCCGGTGACCTTGAGGGACTTGGCACGGGCCGCCGTCGTCGGGGCGTTCACCGTCAGGGTCGCCTCGTACGTGCGGGGCCGGTCGATCCGGTGCAGCTTGGCGTTCGAGCCCGGGTCCGTCTGCACGAAGAGCTTCGCGCCGTCCGCCGACCAGCTGATGGCGTGCGCGCCCCACGGCATCCAGCTGTGGGAGACGTTGCGGACGCTGGGCTTGGCGGGCCCGTTGGTGAAGACGTAGGTGTCACCGATGTCGTCGGTGTCCAGGACGGTGGCCGCGACGGTCCCGTCCGGGGCGATGGCGACCGTCTCCGGCTGGTCCTTGACCGGGTACGTGCGCACCTGGGCGAGGTCCGAGAGCCGGTACTCGGTCAGGGCGCGGGTGCCGGGGCCGGCGACCACGACGTTCTGGCCGTCCGGTGTGAGAGCCGCGTCCTTGTAGAAGCCGCCCTTGTCCTCGGTGACGCGGATGACCGGCGTGCCGGAGGAGATGTCGTACACGATGATCGGGCCGGAGCTGATGCCCGCGTCCAGCGCGAGCAGCGTGCCCGGGTTGTCCGGGTCGGCGTACAGCTTGGGCGGGCTGGCGAAGTCGTGTCCGGCGGCCAGGTCGAGGGTGACCTTCGGCGTCTCGGCGGTCAGGTCGACGACGCCGAGCCCCGACTCCCACTGGTCGCCGTAGCCGAACCAGAGCTTGCCGTCGGCGTAGGAGACGCTGGACGGCATGGTGCCCGCGCCGGTCGGGTATTCGGCGGTCTGCCCGAGCGTCGCGGTGTCGATGGCGACGATCTTGTCGGCGCCGTAGAGGGCCGCGTACAGGGTGTTGCCGTCCGGGCTCAGTTCGAGGTCCCGGACCTGCGGCAGGCCGGTGATGGTGCCGGTGTACGTGCCGGTGGCGTCGGTGACGACGATCCGGTTCTGGTAGCGGTCGGCGAGGAAGATGTGCTGGTGGACGCCGTCCACCACGGTGTCGCCGGCGTCCGAGAGCGGAATCGGCCGGTCGGTGTCGGCGTACGACGGCACGGCGAGCGCCGTCGAGCCGATGAGGGCCGCCAGGGTGGTGGCGGCAAGGAGAGAGCGCTTGCGCACGCTGATTCGAACCCCCCGGAACGAATGAAGGCATGGGGCCACCCGGGCACGGCGATGTGCGAGTCCCCTGTGCGCGCCGTGTGCCTCGTGTGGCGAGTGTGGAAAGACTAGGTCATGTCACCGACAACAGCGCCAGGGCCCCGGAGACCAGGGTGCGGACACCCGGGGCAACCGTGGACAGGTCGGGCGCGAAGTGGGGACTGTGGTTGCTCGGCACCGCCGCGAGTTTCTCGGGGAGGGTGTCACCGGGCGCCCGCTCCCACACTTCGGCGGGTGTGGTGGTGACGAACCAGTACGCGTACGGGAGGGAGCCGAGGGCGAGTTCGGGGAAGTCCTCGCTGCCCATCGCCGGGCCGGGATCGAAGACCGTGCCCGCGCCGAACACCTCGCCGTGCACGGCGGCCACGGCGGCGTCGGTGCCGGCGTCGTTCACGGTCAGGGGGAAGGTGGCGCCGACGGTGACGTCCGGTTCGCGCGGGCAGCCGGCGGCCAGGCACTCGCCGTGCGCGATGCGCCGGACCGCGGCCAGCATCCGCTGCCGGACGGCCTCGGACTGGGTGCGCAGGTTCAGCGCGACGCGGGCCTCGGCGGGAATGATGTTGTGCCGGCTGCCGGCCTCGATCCGCCCCACCGTCAGCACCGCGGACTCGCCCGCGGCGATCTCCCTCGACACCACCGTCTGCAGCCGGGTGACGAGGTAGGCGGCCGTCACCACCGGGTCCACGGTCGCCTCCGGGCGCGAGCCGTGCCCGCCCCGGCCGTGCACCACGATGTCCACGTCCGTGGAGGCGGACATGATCAGGCCGGGGGCGTGCGGGTACAGGCCCGCGGGGCCCGGGGCGGCGTGCTGCCCGAGCAGGACGTCCGGCCGCCCGAACCGCTCGTACAGCCCGTCGGCGACCATCCGGGCCGCGCCCTGCCCGGTCTCCTCGGCGGGCTGCCCCACCACCAGCAGCGTCCCGTTCCAGGCCTCCCGCCCGGCCGCCAGCGCCTGTGCCGCCCCGGCCAGCCAGGTGACGTGCAGGTCGTGCCCGCAGGCGTGCATCACCCCGGCGGTGCCGGAGGCGTACGGCAGGCCGGTCTCCTCGGCGACCGGGAGCGCGTCCATGTCGGCCCGCATCAGCACGACGGGCCCGTCCCCGTTGCGCAGCACCCCGGCGACCCCCGTGCCGCCGATGCCCCGGGCGACCTCGTACCCGGCGTCCTCCAGCCGCCCGGCGAGCTTCGCGGCCGTGCGGTGCTCGCGCAGGGACAGCTCGGGATGCCGGTGCAGGTCCCGGTAGAAGTCCTCCAGGGCCGGGACGGGAAGACCGGCGGTCAGTTCCATGGCGGCACGGGCGGCGGGGGAGGTCACGGGGTCAGGTTAGGCCCCGGCCGGCGGACTCCACAGGGGAACGGGCCCGAAGAGGCGCGTGCCCCCGGGCCGTCAGTGCGCGGCCTGCCGGGACGCCGGCGGCGCCGGCGGCGCGTCGGCCGCGCGGGCCGGACCGGCGTTGGCCGCGAGGAGCAGCGCCGTGGCGGCGACGACGGCCGCGACGACCCCCCGGGCCGCGGTGACCCGCCCGGCCGGGCGCGGGTGGGTGTGGGAGAGGGCGGTGGGGGGTGCGTAAGGTGCGGATGTACGTCCGGGCACGGCGACCTCGCAACACAACAGCGGCGTATTAAGCGTGCTTAATCCGCCATTTAACCTAGGGGTTACCGGATCCCAACGGCAAGAGGTGCCGGAGGAGTTGGGGGTGGCAGGGGTATGCCGGAGCGGGACGATCCAGAGGTCGTCGGGCGGCGTGTGCAGCGACTGCGCACGCAGCGCGGTCTCACCCAGAGGCAGTTGGCCGAACCCGCTTACACGCCCGCCTACATCTCCACCCTGGAGGCCGGCCGGGCACGGGCCTCGGACGAGGCGCTCCGGCACATCGCGGACCGGCTCGGGGTCGCCTTCGAGGAACTGGCCGTCGGCCGACCCGCCCACCTCGCCACCGGCGTCCGGCTGCGGCTGACCGAGGCCCAGCGCGCCCTCGCCGACGGCCGGGCCGAGGAGGCCGCCGCCCAGTACGCCGTGCTGCGCGCCGAGGCGGAGGCCCACGGGCTCGGGTGCGAACAGGCCGCCGCCCTGCTGGGGCTCGGCGAATGCGCTTTGGAGACCGGGCGGCTGACCGAGGCGCGCGAGCACTTCGAGCGGGCCGAGGAGCAGATGGCGGGGAAGGCCCTGCCGGTGCGCGTGCCCGCCGTGCGGGGCCGGGCCGTCGCCCACTACCTGGCGGGCGAACTCCGGTACGCGGTCTACCTCCTGGAGTCGACCCTCGACGAACTGAACCGCGGCGGACTGCACGACCCCGACGCGCTCCTGCTGCTCTACGCCAGCGTCATCGGACCGTACATGGACATGGGCGCCCACGCCCGTGCCGCCCAGGCCGCCGAGTTCGCCCTAGCGCTCGCCCCGCGGGCCGGCGATCCCGCGCTGATCGCCCGGATGCACCGCTCGGTGGCCCGTACCCTGCTCGCCGAGGGCCGGATGGCCGAGGCCGACGTCTCCCTGGCCAAGGCCGCCGAGCTGTACCGCCAGCTGCGCCTGCGCACCGAGCTGGCCAACTGCCACTGGATGCGCGGCTACGTCTGTGCGCAGAACGGCGAACTGGACCGCGCCGAGGCGGAGCTGCGGCAGGCCCACACCATGCTCTCGGCGAGCCGGGCCGCCCTGTACCGCAGCCAGGCCGCCGTCGAACTCGCCGACGTCCTGCACCGCCGGGGCAAGTCCGAGGAGGCCGCCGAGCTGCTGGAGGGCGTCCTCGGGGACTTCTCCTCCGAGCGCGGCGCCGTCCACGCCGCCGCCGCGCACCGCCTGCTCGGCATCATCGCCGAGGACGGCCGGGACACCGAGGCGGCGGAGGAGCACTACGTCCGCGCCCTCAGCCTCCTGGAACGCGCGGGCGCGGCCGGTGACCTGGCCGACCTGTGCCGCCTCCTGGGCGACCTGCTGCGCCGCACGGGCCGCGTCGAGGCCGCCCTGGACGCCTACCGCACCGGCCTGGGGCACCGCACCGCCCCCGGCACCACCACCCTGGGCCCGGCCCCGGCACAGCCCCCGCTGTGAGCCGGGGCCCGGCCCGGTCTCACACCTGTGCCCGGCCCCGGCACAGCCCCCGCTGTGAGCCGGGGCCCGGCCCGGTCTCACACCTGTGCCCGGCCCTGCCTGCGGATGTCCGCCAGCCGGAGGGCGCCGATCTGGACGGCGGCCTGGGTCGCGTCGTTCGGCACGTCGCCGAGACCGCCGTTGGTCAGGGCGAAGGCGTCCTCGCCGATCCGGACGGCGGCCACGTCCATGGTGAGCAGGAACTCCTGCCCGTCGTCCGACATACCGGCGAAGGTGACCCGCAGGCCCTGGCGGACGTCACCGACCTCCGGCAGCGGGGCGTTCACCACCTGGACGTCCTCCACGAGCCCGAGGTCCGTGGTGGCCGTGAACCGCGCGCAGTTCGTCGGCATCGTCCCCAGCCAGGCCAGCGTGGTGTCGACGTCCGCGGGGCGGCGGGCGCCGATCTGGAAACGGATCTGGGCGTCGGTGTCGGCGTCGTCGAGGCCGATGGCGACGCGGGCCGGGGCGCCGAGGAGCTCGTCGCTGTAGAGGGCGTCCAGCAGCCGCTGGCACTCGGCGACCGTGGTGCGCGTCTTCAGCAGGGCGTCCCGCCAGGTGGCCGCGCCGCGCGTGGCGGTCCAGGGGGCGCCGAGGTCCGTCTGGGTGATCAGGGCGCCCTGCGCCTGCTCGTCGGTGAGCGTGGAACCGTCGGCCCGCGCGGACGCCTTGGACGTCGGCGCGGGCCGGTCGAGCGTGGGCAGGGGGTGCGGGGCGCTCCGCGGGTGTTCCAGGCCGAGGGCCGCGCAGCCGCCCCCGACGAGGAGGCCGGTGGCCATGAGCGGGAGGAGGACGGCACGGGGTATGCGGGGGCGTATCGCGGGGGACATCGATGCCTCCTGGGCTGCGTGCGGCCGGCGGACTGCCTGCTCTCACGGCATCACCGGCCCGGCCGGCCCACCAGCGCTCCGGTCCGTACGGGTGAGGGGCGGAGGAAAACGTGTGGTGCGGGCCGGACGGGGGCTGTTACGGTCCCGTCCATGCAGCGCGCCCAGCAGTGCCCGTCGAGCACGACGACGCCGGAGACCGTCCCGGCGCGCTGACACCTGTCCAGCACCGAAGCCCCGGGGCGTACGCCCCGGGGCTTCGGCATTGCCACGGGGTGTCCGCCTCTCCCGCCGACCCCACGGAGGAGACCCCATGAACGACCGGAACGACCGGGTGAGCGACGACGGCCAGGGCCGGCTCCCCGACCACCGCCGCCTCGGCCGGGAACTCGGCCTCTTCGACACCGACCCGCTGATGGGCGCCGGCCTGCCGTACTGGCTGCCCGACGGCGCGGTCGTCCGGCACACCCTGGAGGAGTACATCCGGGACGCCGAACGCCGGGCCGGCTACCGGCACGTGTACTCGCCCGAGATCGGCAAACGGGAGCTGTACGAGATCTCCGGGCACTGGGACCACTACCGCGACGACATGTACCCGCCGATGCGGCTCGGCGCCGAGGAGGCCGTGCTGCGGCCCAGCCTCTGCCCCCACCACGCCCTGATCTACCGCTCCCGCTCCCGCAGCTACCGCGAACTTCCCCTTCGCTTCGCCGAGTTGGGCACCATGTACCGCGCCGAGCTGTCCGGCGTCCTGGGCGGCCTGACCCGGGTGCGGGCCATCCGGCTCAACGACGCCCACATCTTCTGCACCCTGGACCAGGCGGTGGCCGAGGCCCGCGCCGCCCTGGAGCTGATCGCCCGCGCCTACGCCGACCTCGGCATCGAGGCCGTACGCCACCGCCTCTCCCTGCCCGGTGCGGGCGGCAAGTACGTCGCCGACCCGGACCTGTGGCACCGGGCCACCGGACTGCTGCGGGAGGTCCTCGCCGAGGCGGGGGTGGCGTACGAGGAGGCGGAGGGCGAGGCCGCGTTCTACGGCCCGAAGATCGACGTGCAGATCGCGGATCCGGCGGGCCGCGAGTCCACCCTGTCCACCGTGCAGATCGACTTCCACCAGCCCGCCCGCTTCGGCCTGCAGTACATCGGCGCGGACGGCGCGAAGCACCGGCCGGTGATGGTGCACCGCAGTGTCGTCGGCAGCGTCGAGCGGGCCGTCGCCCATCTGACCGAGGCCCACGGCGGGGCGTTCCCGGCCTGGCTGGCCCCGGTCCAGCTGGTCGTGCTGCCGGTCGGCGAGGAGCAAGTGGAGCGGGCGGTGGCGGTGGTCCGCGAGGCGGTCGCGCTCGGCCTGCGCGCCGAACTCGCCGGACCCGGTCAGGGCACCCTGGGCGCCCGGATCCGCGCGGCGCGCCTGGTGCCGCGCCTGGTGCCGTACCAGGCGGTGATCGGTGCCCGGGAGGCCGGCGCCGGGCTGGCCGCCGTACGGCTGCGGGACGGGCGGCGGCCCGGCGCGCTCCCGGTGTCCGAGGTGCTGGGCCGGATCGCCGAACGGGTCGCGGCACGCGGCACCGCGCTCTGGGACCGTCCGCCCGGCACCGGCCACGGCGGCCCGGCCTGACTTAAGGTCGCAACGACGGAAGGAGTCCGCCGTGACCGGTCAGCCCATTCCCGTGATCATCGACTGCGACACCGGCGTCGACGACGCCCTGGCCCTGCTGTTCGCCGTACGCCACCCGGCGCTCGATCTGCGGGCGGTGACCTGCGTGGCCGGGAACACCGACGTCGACGGCGTGGTCCGCAACACCCTCACCGTGCTGGAGCAGGCGGGCGCCCCCGGCATCCCGGTGGGGCGGGGCGCCGAGCGCCCGCTGCTGGAGCCGGCCCGTTCGGCCCGGCATGTGCACGGCGCCGACGGCATGGGCGACCTGGGCCTGCCCGCGCCCACCCGGGTCCCGGCGGACGTCGACGCCGTCACCCTGCTGCGCCGGGAGATCCTCGCCTCCCCGCGCCCGGTGACCCTGATCCCGACCGCCCCGCTCACGAACATCGCGCTGCTGCTGCGCACCCACCCGGAGGTGACCCGGAACATCGAGCGGATCGTGTTCATGGGCGGCGCCGTGACCACCGGGAACGCCACGCCGGTCGCGGAGTTCAACGTGTGGCACGACCCCGAGGCGGCGGCGATCCTGCTCACGGCCGGGGTGCCGATCACGATGTACGGCCTGGACGTCTTCATGCGGGTCGTCGTCCCCGCCGGCGAGGTGCACCGGCTGCGCGCGAGCGGCGAGCCCGGCACGCGTCTGGCCGGAGAGCTCCTCGCGCACCGGCCGACCGCCCAGGGCGAGCAGCCGGAGGCGGAGGAGGCGGGCGGCCTCGGCGACGCGGGCGCGGTGTGCGCGGTCGCCGACCCGCGGGGCATCAGCACCCGGCTGCTGCCGGTCGAGGTCTCGCTGGCGCCCGGTCCGTCCCGGGGCCAGACCGTCGTGGACCGCCGTCCCCGGCCCGGCGAGTCCGAGATCCACGAGGGGGGACGTGAACGGGCCCTGGTGGACGTGGCGTTGGACGTGGACGTCGACCGGTACGTGAAGCTGTACCTGGAAACGGTCGAACGCTAGTTCTTGTTCCTTTCCCGGGCAAGGTGGACAGATTCTGTACTGTCGACCGCACGGCACAGCGACCGTCGTACCGCCCGAACGGAGCCCGTATGGCAGCCCTCCCGCCGGACCCCTCACCGGACCTCTCGTCCCGGAACCCCGACTGGTGGCGGCAGGCCGTCGTCTACCAGGTCTATCCGCGCAGCTTCGCCGACGCCGACGGGGACGGCCTCGGCGACCTCCGGGGCGTCACCGAGCGGCTGAACCACCTGGCCACGCTCGGCGTGGACGCCCTGTGGCTGAGCCCCTTCTACCCCTCCGAACTCGCCGACGGCGGCTACGACGTCGGCGACCCGCGCGGTGTCGACGAACGCCTCGGCACCCTGGACGACTTCGACGCCCTGGTGGCCGAGGCGCACCGCCTCGGCCTCAAGGTCGTCGTGGACGTCGTCCCCAACCACACCTCCCGGCTGCACCCCTGGTTCCAGGAGGCGTTGCGCGCCGCCCCCGGCTCCCCGGCCCGGGACCGCTACGTCTTCCGGCCGGGCCGGGGCGCGCACGGCGAACTCCCGCCCACCGACTGGCAGTCGGTGTTCGGCGGCAGCGCCTGGCGGCGGGTCCCCGACGGCGAGTGGTACCTGCATCTCTTCGCACCCGAACAGCCCGACCTCAACTGGGGGAACGAGGAGGTCCGCGCCGACTTCCGGACCACCCTGCGGTTCTGGTCCGGCCGGGGCGTCGACGGCTTCCGCGTCGATGTCGCCCACGGCCTGGCCAAGGACCTCGCGGAGCCGCTGCGGGACGTCGGCGACATCGGCGCGACCGGCGAGGCGGCCCTGCAGCGGACGGCACCGGGCAGCCACCCCTACTGGGACCGTGACGAGGTCCACGAGATCTACCGCGACTGGCGGAAGATCTTCGACGCCTACAGCCCGCCGCGCACCGCCGTCGCCGAGGCCTGGGTCCCGGGTGCCCGGCGTGCCCTGTACGCCCGTCCCGACGAACTGGGCCAGGCGTTCAACTTCGAGTACCTGGAGGCGGGGTGGGACGCGGAGGAGCTGCGTGAGGTCATCACCGGGTCGCTGGCCACGGCCCGGGCCGTCGGGGCCTCCGCTACCTGGGTGCTGTCCAACCACGACGTCGTCCGGCACGCGTCCCGGCTCATGCTGCCGCCCGGCACCGACCCGGCCGCCTGGCTGCTGTCCGGCGGCGCGGCACCCGCGGTGGACCCGGCGGCCGGGCTGCGCCGGGCCCGGGCGGCGACCCTGCTGATGCTGGCGCTGCCCGGCTCGGCCTACCTGTACCAGGGCGAGGAACTCGGCCTGCCCGAGGTCGCCGACCTGCCCACGGAGGTGCTCCAGGACCCGATCTGGGAGCAGACCGGCCATGTCCGCAAGGGCCGCGACGGCTGCCGGGTGCCGCTGCCGTGGACGACGGCCGGACCGTCGTACGGCTTCGGTCCCGGCGCGGCCTGGCTGCCGCAGCCGTCGTCCTTCGCGGCGTGTTCCGTCGAGGCGCAGACCGGTGCCGAGGGCTCCACGCTGGAGCTGTACCGCACGGCCCTGCGGCTGCGCCGCAAGCTGCTGGAGGGCGAGGCGCTGACCTGGACGCCGGGCGCGCCCGCCGGAGTGCTGGACTTCGCCCGCACGGAGGTCTGGCGCAGCGTCACCAACCTGGGCTCCGAGCCGGTACCGCTGCCGCCCGGCGAGATCCTGCTGAGCAGCACACCGCCGGCGGACGACAGAACCCTGCCACCGGACACGACGGTCTGGCTGGCCTGACCGACGGACGGCCGACGGACCGGCGACGGATGGACGGCCGACGGACCGGCGACGGGCGGGTGCGGGGACCACGAGCCCGGTCCGGTCCGGAGGGGCGGCCCTAGGGGGCTTCGTTTGGATCAGCCCGGGTCCGCGACGCCCGGCACGGCACTCCCCCAGCCTTCGGCCGGGGGTACCCCCACGCCGCGTTGTCGGACCACCCGAGTACGCCCAGTACGCGGATGGTCCTCCGCCTTGCGATGCACCGCACCGGACGCCGCGGCCTGATCCGACCTGATCCAAACGAAACCCCCTAGCCGGCCGACGGGCTGGGGCCGGGGGCGGCGCCCGCCGGTCCGCCGCCGGTGAGGCCGCTCAGGTCCAGCGGCGTGGAGGTGGCGGTCGGCGGCGGGGCCAGTACCACCTCCGGCTGGCCCGCGGCGGGCGGCGGCGGGGTCAGGTCGGACTGGGGCAGCTTCGGCGGTGTGGTCTGGTTGAAGAGGGTCTGGTCGAAGTCCACCAGACCGGTCTTCTCCATCACCGTGATGTGGTCGAGCACGGTGTCGTTGGCCTGGTCGGCCAGGGCGCGGACCAGCGAGTTCTTGGTAGTGGAGCGGATCTTCGCGATGGTGTTGAAGATCGATCCGTGGGTCATCCGCAGGATGTTGGCGAAGTCGGTGTCGAACTGCTTGCCGGTCTCCCCCTTGAGCTGGGTGACGAAGCCCTCCTGCTGCGGGCTCGCGATGTTGGGCAGCGTGATGTTCAGCATCGGGGCGATCTTGCGGCAGGAGGCGTCCAGCGCGGCATGCCCGTCGACCAGGTGCTCGCTGGCCGTCTTCACCCCCTTGGAGGAGCCCTTCTGCAGCCCGATCTGACCGAGCGGGTACTCCCACAGGCCGGCCGCCCGCACCTTCACCACGAAGTCCCGGTCCTGCTCGGTGAGCGGTCCCCACTGGGTGTTGGCGATGATGCGGGACTGGTCGGTGGTGACCTTGTCCAGGCCGAGCATGCCCGGGTAGGCGAGTGCCGCGAGGGTGAGGGCCATGGCACCGCCCACGAAGAGAGTTCCCGTCGCGTTACGCGAAAAGCGCACCGTTCCTCCTGCCCGGCCGTGGATCCGGCCCACGGTGACGGCGTGGGCGGTTGGACGCACAGGAGTACGGACGGGAGAGCCGTTCGTCTCTGCCGCGCGGGTAAAAACTGTGAATAGGCGTTCGGGGCGACCGATTGCCCTTCGTTGGTGTACATGACATACGGTTGCCGAAACGTTGACCATCGGGCGGGCGAAGGCGTACCGGGCGCGGTCCTAGATTCGCCGCATGCCTCCACAGCCCCCGCCCCGTCCGCCCGTCGCGCTGCCCGTCCTGCCCTACCGCAAGCCCACCCGGGGCCGCGACTACTGGGTGCTGGACGACGTGCTGCCCGACATCGACGCCGTACGGCAGCGCTGCCTGGCCAAGGACGACTGGGCCGAGGGGTATCCGTACACCTCCGAGGCCTGGCCCGGACTGCGCGCCATGCCCGGCCTCGAACCCGGCGAACTGGCCCGCGTGGAGCGGCTGGTGAAGAAGGCGACCGGGGCGCGGGAGCTGTGGGTGCAGGGGACCCCCGGCGGCGGCACCCTCAACCACAACTGCGTGCAGGTGGTCGGCGCGGGCGAGAGCGAACCCCGCCCGCACACCGACTCCCGCGCCCTGTGCCGGTACGCGGCCGTGCTCTACCTCAACCCGGACGTTCCCAAGGACTGCGGGACCGCGTTCTACCGCCAGTCGCTGCCCGGCGGCCGGCTCGGCGGCAATCTCGTCCAGGCCCCGCACACCAACCTCGTCGAGGCCCTCGGCACGCGGTTCGTCCCGGCGGACCACTTCGAGGAGGACGTGCGCGTCCCGCACCGGTACAACCGCCTGCTCCTCTACCACGCCAACCTGGTGCACAGCGCGACCGCTTACACCGGACGGACGCTGGAGGAGAAACGGATGACGGCGGTCTTCTTCTGGATGGCCTGAGCGGCCGGTGTGAGGCGGTGGCCCGCGCGGTACGGATGGTGGGCATGAGCAGTGTCGCCATCGTGGGAGCCGGCCCCGGGCTCGGGGCCGCGGTCGCCCGGCGGTTCGGGCGGGAGGGGTTCCCCGTCGGGCTCGTCGCCCGGGACCGGGGGCGCCTCGGTGTGATCGTCGACGGGCTCGCGGACCAGGGGATCGTCGCCCGCGGGTTCGCCGCCGACGTGCGCCGGCCGGAGCAGCTGGCCGCGGCACTGGGCGAACTCGCCGACGCCCTCGGGACCGTCGAGGTGCTGCAGTACAGTCCGGTGCCGCACCGGGACTTCATGCGGCCCGTGCTGGACACCGGGCACCGGGACCTGGTGGGGCCGATCGAGTTCTCCGTCTACGGACCGGTGGCCGCCGTGCAGCAGGTGCTGCCGGGGATGCGGCGGCTCGGACGCGGGACGATCCTGTTCGTCAACGGCGGGAGTGCCGCCGTGCCGCACCCCGAGCGGGCCGGGACCTCCATCGCCTTCGCCGCGGAGAGCGCGTACGGCCATCTGCTGCACGACCGGCTCGCGGCCGAGGGGATCCACGTCGCCCAGCTGGTGATCCCGGGGGCGATCACGGCGGGACACGCGCGCAAGGACCCGGACGTGCTCGCGCGGACCCTGTGGACCATGCACCAGGAGCGCCACGGCTTCCGCCACTACGCCGACGACCTCGCCGACTGACCCCACCCACGGGCCCCGGGGCGGTCACCCTGCGGGGAGTGGATTTGTGGGCCAATATGGTGATGTTGGCCGCTTCGGTCTCTTCAAAGGGGGCCTCTATGGCTGTGGAAATCCCTGCGCTCGTCAAGACGTCCCGTCTCAGGAGCCGGGGCGGTTTGCTGGGCGAGTGCCTGGCGGAGTTCCTCGGAACCTTCGTCCTCATCTCCTTCGGCTGCGGTGTCGTCGCGATGGCGGTGGCCGCGCTGCCCGGTTCGGGCCGGGCCGCCACCCCCACCACGATCTTCCTCGCGGCGGGCGACTGGCTGCTCATCACCTGGGGCTGGGCCTTCGCCGTCGTGTTCGGCGTCTACGTCGCCGGCGGCATCAGCGGCGCCCACCTCAACCCGGCGGTGACCCTGGCGATGGCCCTGCGCCGGGGATTCTCCTGGGCCAAGGTGCTGCCGTACTGGTTCGCGCAGGTCGTCGGCGCCCTCACCGGCGCCGCGCTGGTCTACCTCGTCTACCACGACGCCATCAACACCTTCGACAGCATCGCGCCGGGGCCCAAGGTCAACGGGCACACGAACGCCACCTTCTCCATCTTCGCCACCTTCCCGGCCCCGTACTTCCAGGGCGGCGTCTGGGGACCGCTGATCGACCAGATCGTCGGTACGGCCTTCCTGCTCATGCTGATCGCCGCCGTCATCGATCTGCGCAACCAGGCCGTGAAGGCCAACCTCGGACCGCTGGTGGTGGGTTTCGCCGTCGCCGCCATCGGCATGTCCTACGGCGCGAACGCGGGCTACGCCATCAACCCCGCCCGCGACTTCGGACCGCGCCTGCTCACGTACGCGGAGGGCTGGGGCAGCCTGGCGTTCCCGGGAAGCGTGGCCGGTGTCTTCAGCAACTACTGGTGGATCCCCATCGTCGGGCCGCTCGTCGGCGGCGCGATCGGCATCCTGGTCTACGACCTCTTCATCGGTGACGTCCTCATCGTCCGGTCCGAACTGGCCGAACTGCCCCCGGTGGGCCGGTCGACCCCGGTGCGGACCTCCGACGAGGAGTGACCGGCGGCCGCCGGGCCCCCGCGGGACCCGGCCGTTCGCCCGCCGTCAGGTCCCCTCGCCGGTGATCGTGACCTTGGCGCCGACCACGGTGTGCTCGTACAGCCAGCGCGCGTCGGCGGTGCGCAGGCCGATCAGGCCCAGCGTGGACGGGCGTCGGCCGGGGACGTCCACCGTGGAGTCGGTGCCGTAGACGAAGTGCTGGTCGCCGCGCCGGCCGAGGAAGGCCAGCACCCACTCGTGCTCCTCCACCACGCCCGTCGGCGAGGAGCTGAACCGCACGCGGCGCAGGCGCTCGGTGACGCGGGCGACCGCGTCACCCCGGAACGGCTGGTTCATGCCGGGCGCCGAGACGGAGAACGTCCGTCCGCCAGCGCTCAGTTCCAGTCTGGTCAGATCGATCCTGATGTCGTCGACGGTGGTGCCGTCCGGGGACGGGGGCGGCGCCGGAGCGGTGGTGGAGGCGGTGGCCGCGGGCGGGCGCGTCGGCCGGTCGGCGGGGTCCAGCAGGACCGTGCCGGCCACGACGGCCGTGCCCGCGACGACGAGCCCGGCCGACACCAGCGCGGCCCGGCGGGTGCGGCGGCGCCGGGCGGCCTGCCGCCGCACGAAGGCGCCCGGCGCGGGGGCGGAGCGCCGGCCCTGGACGGCCACCTCGCGCAACGCCTCGCTGAGCCGGTCGGAGAGTTCCTCGGGCGCGGCCGGGCCCGACGGTTCATGAGGCATGGGTGGCCTCCTTCGTCCCGGTCATGGTCTCAGCCTCCTCGGGCGACAGATGACGGGCGAGTGCGGCGCGGCCACGGGCCAGCCGTGCCTTGACCGTGCCGACGGGCGAGCCGGTCTCCGCGGCGACCTGGTCCACGCTCAGGTCGCACACGTGGTGCAGGACCACGGCCAGCCGTTGCGCCGGGGGCAGTTCGCGCAGGGCGGCGACCAGGGCGACGTGCTCGGGGCCGGGGCCGGGCGCCTGTTCCGGCGGCGTGTCCTTGCGGACGAGCTCCAGCCAGCGCCGGGCCCGCCGGAAGCGGCTGACCGCGAGCCGGGTGGCGACCGTGCGGATCCACGCCTCCGGGGCCTCGGCCGCGTCGAACGACGTACGCCGGTCCCAGGCCCGGACGAACGCCTCCTGCACCACGTCCTGTGCCTCGGCGTGATCGCCGGTGAAGGCGTACAACTGCCCCACCAGCCGCGGGAAAGCGGACGCGTAGAAGGCGTCGAACTCCTCCTCCGTCATCCGGCCCCCCATGTCCCCGTCCCGGAGGAGCGATCCTACGTGGCGTGCCGGGCCCCGCCCGTACGCCACGGGCCCGCGGAATTTCCCGCGGGCCGGATGCAACCGGGGCTCCGTGCGGTGCGTACAGACGATGTCCGTACACACCTCAGGGGGAAAATCCGTGTACACCCACGACGCGCCCGGCCGTCCGGCCGCAGGCCACCCGCACCGCCCGGCCGGCCGCGACACCCACGGCCCGGCCGGCCGCCGTCCGCGCCGCCCGCGTTCCGTCGCCGCCGCCCTCGCGGCGGCCTGCGGGCTCCTGCTCGCGGCGACCGGCTGCGCGGGCACCACCTCGTCGGCCGCCGCCGAACCCACCGCCCCGGCCGCCGGGGGCACGCACCGGCCCACCGCCGCGCCGAGCCGGACCGCGCCCGCCGTCCCCGAGCCGGCCGCCCTCGCCGGCGCCCGGGTCAATGTCGGCGAAGGTGCCACCGTGGGCGTCGGCATGCCGATATCCGTCACTTTCCCGCACCCGGTCCCCGAGTCCCGGCGGGCGGCGGTCGAGCACTGGCTCTCCGTCGGCACCGAGCCGTCCGTCACGGGCGCCTGGAGCTGGGTGAAGGACCGCAACCTGCTCGACGGACAGCGCGTCGACTACCGCCCGCCGGCGTACTGGAAGCCCGGCACCCGGGTCACGCTGCGCGTCGGCACCCAGGCCGTACGGCACTTCACCGTCGGCCGCTCGCTGACCGCGACCGTCGACGTGCGCGGCCACACCATGACCGTCGAGGAGGACGGCAGGCCCAGCACCCGGATCCCGGTCACCGCGGGCCGGCCCGGCCTGGACACCTGGAACGGCACCATGGTGGTGATGGACAAGCAGCCCAAGGTCTACATGGACTCCCGGACCGTCGGCCTCGGCGACGCCTACCACGGCTACTACGCCTGGGCCGTGCACGTCACCACGTCCGGCACCTACGTCCACCAGAACCCCAACGCGAACACCTACGCCGGCCGGGACAACGTCACCCACGGCTGCGTCGGCCTCGCCACCGACGGCACGGCCGAACGCTTCTACCAGAGGGTCATGCCGGGCGACGTCATCCGCGTCACCGGTTCCAAGGAGACCGTCGAGGCCGGCAACGGCTACGGCGACTGGAACCTCACCTGGTCCGAGTGGCTGTCCCACAGCGCGACCGGCAAGGGCGGCACCGGCCACGCGCGGCCGTAGCCGCCGGCCCGCCCGCCCGGGCCGCGCGGCGAACGCGGACGTCAGAACGTCAGCAGCAGCGTGGCCAGGGTGGTGAAGCCGGCGCACACCGCGAGCGCCACGCCCACGCAGCGCCGCCGCAGCACCTGGTAGCGGTGCTCGTACTCGGCGCGCAACGACGCGCAGCGGGCCGCGATCCGTTCGAGGTCCGCCCGGGCCCGCCGCAGACTGTCGGCGGTGTAGCGCCGCTCGATCTCCTCGCGCTGCGCCGTCGTCAGCCAGTCCAGGGTGCCGGAGAACTCCCGCGCGCGCCGCTCGGCCTCGGCGACCCTGGCCTGCCACAGCAGGTAGCCCTCCACCTCGTTGCCGAGGTCGCCGTCCGGGCCGGCTCCCTGCCGTTGCGGACCGCTCACCCGTGCCCTCGGTCGGTCGTGGCCGGGTATCCGTGGGCCTCGAACTCCTGCAGGGCGATGTCCGGGTGGTGCAGGTCGAACGCCGGGGACTCGCTGCGGACCCGCGGCAGGGTGACGAAGTTGTGCCGGGGCGGCGGGCAGGAGGTCGCCCACTCCAGCGAGCGGCCGTAGCCCCACGGGTCGTCGACGCCGACCGGCTTGCCGTACTTGGCCGTCTTCCACACGTTGTAGAGGAACGGCAGCATCGACAGGCCGAGCAGGAAGGAGCTGATCGTCGAGATCGTGTTCAGGGCGGTGAAGCCGTCGGTCGCCAGATAGTCGGCGTACCGGCGGGGCATGCCCTCGGCGCCCAGCCAGTGCTGGACCAGGAAGGTGCCGTGGAAGCCGACGAACAGCGTCCAGAAGGTCATCTTGCCCAGGCGCTCGTCCAGCAGCTTGCCCGTGAACTTGGGCCACCAGAAGTGGAATCCGGCGAACATCGCGAACACGACCGTGCCGAAGACCACGTAGTGGAAGTGGGCCACCACGAAGTACGAGTCGGAGACGTGGAAGTCCAGCGGCGGCGAGGCCAGGATGACACCGGTCAGGCCGCCGAAGAGGAACGTCACCAGGAAGCCGGCCGCCCAGAGCATCGGTGTCTCGAAGGACAGCGAGCCCTTCCACATCGTGCCGATCCAGTTGAAGAACTTCACGCCGGTCGGTACGGCGATCAGGAACGTCATGAAGGAGAAGAACGGCAGCAGCACGCCGCCGGTGACGTACATGTGGTGGGCCCACACCGTCACGGACAGGCCGGCGATCGCGATGGTCGCGGCGACCAGGCCCATGTAGCCGAAGATCGGCTTGCGGGAGAACACCGGGATGATCTCGGTGACGA
Source organism: Streptomyces echinatus (assembly GCF_014203595.1). Taxonomy (GTDB): domain Bacteria; phylum Actinomycetota; class Actinomycetes; order Streptomycetales; family Streptomycetaceae; genus Streptomyces; species Streptomyces echinatus. The sequence goes on along the minus strand of NZ_JACHJK010000007.1, from coordinate 217,322 downwards.
TGCCGAAGAACGGCAGGGCGATGATGTACACCTCGGGATGGCCGAAGAACCAGAAGAGGTGCTGCCAGAGCAGGGGCCCGCCGTTGGCCGGGTCGTACACATGGGCGCCGAACTGCCGGTCCGCCTCCAGCGCGAACAGCGCCGCGGCGAGACACGGGAAGGCCAGCAGGACCAGCACACCGGTCAGCAGCACGTTCCACACGAAGATCGGCATGCGGAACATGGTCATGCCCGGGGCGCGCATGCAGATGATCGTGGTGATGAAGTTGACCGCGCCGAGGATGGTGCCGAAGCCGGAGAAGGCCAGACCCATGATCCACATGTCGGCACCGGGGCCCGGGGTGCGGATGGCGTCCGACAGCGGGGTGTAGGCGAACCAGCCGAAGTCGGCCGCGCCGTCCGGGGTGAGGAAGCCGGCGACCGCGATCGTCGAGCCGAACAGGTACAGCCAGTAGGCGAACATGTTCAGCCGCGGGAACGCCACGTCGGGCGCCCCGATCTGCAACGGCATGATCCAGTTCGTGAAGCCGGCGAACAGCGGCGTCGCGAACATCAGCAGCATGATCGTGCCGTGCATCGTGAACATCTGGTTGTACTGCTCGTTCGAGATCAACTGGATGCCGGGGCGGGCCAGCTCGGCGCGCATGATCAGCGCCATCACCCCGCCGATCAGGAAGAACGCGAACGACGTCGACAGGTACAGCGTGCCGATGGTCTTGTGGTCGGTGGTGGTCAGCCACTTCACCACGACGTTGCCGGGCTGTTTGCGCCTGACCGGCAGCTCGTTCTCGTACGAGTCCTCAGCTGCCTCGGCACCGCCCTGGGGTTCGTTGAGGATGCTCACCAGTCGTCCGTCTCCCGATGCTCGACGTCGGCTCACGCCATGACGTGAGTCACCCGCCATCCTCGCCGCGCGAGGGCCGCCCTGTGCCCCCCTGAGCGGCCGACGCGCGGCCGTACGGATGACGGATACACCCGGACGGAGCAGCCGGGCGGGGTGCGCGGCCGCGGTCACACCGGCCGGGCCGCGCCCGGGGACGGCGAGGACGCGGTCATGTCCCGCGCGACCTCACGGGCCAGCGATCCGAAGAGCCGTACGGCCCCGTCCGGGCCGCCGGGCCGCCACGTCACGCGGTAGCGCAGCGGCTCGTCCTCCTCGACCGGGACGTAGGCGACCCCGGGCCGGCCGTAGTACCGGGCGATGTGGGCCGCCGTCAGCAGGGCGCCCCGGCCGCCCGCCACCAGGGTCAGCGCCTCCTGCAGCCCGGTGACGGCCGGCCCCCGCCCGATCGGCCTGCCGCCGGGGGTGCGGGTGGGCAGGTGGTGGCGCCGCCAGTACTCGGGGACCTCGCCCTCGATGGTCAGCAGCGCGACACCGGCCAGGTCCTCGGAGGTCACCGCGGGCCGCCCGGCCAGGCGGTGTCCCGCCGGGACGGCGAGCACCCGGCCCTCGGTCAGGAGCGTGGGCCCGTGCAGGAGGTCGCCCTCCCGCACGGGGAAGTCGGCCAGCTGGAGATCGAAGTCCCCGTTGCGCAGCATCCCGAACGGATCGGCCAGCGGCACCTCGCACACCTCGACGGTGAGACCCGGACGGGTGACGCGCAGCCGTTCGGTGACCCCCATCACCAGCTCGCCCGCCAGGGGCGTGGAGAAGCCGACGTGCAGGACGGCCTCCGTGGCCCGCGCCGAGGCCGCGGCGCGCGCCAGGGCGTCCTCGATGCCGCGGTGGTGCGGTTCGAGTTCGTCGCGCAGACGGCTGCCCAGACCGGTGAGCTCCACCCGCCGGCTGGTGCGCGTGAACAGGGCTGCTCCGACGCGCCGTTCCAGCCGCTGGACGAGCTGGCTCACCCGGGCCCGGGAGAGACGCAGCCGGGCGGCGGTGCGGCCGAAGTGCAGTTCTTCGGCGAGCACGAGGAAACAGCGGAGTTCGTTGTGGTCCACGCAGGTCTCCGGGGCCGTGTGGACAGGGATCCGGCACCGATCGGTAAGCCTGGCTGAACGAACGTTGCGATCATCGCTGTTGTTCCCGGCCGGGCGTCGGCGAAGGCTTGAGCCACCGACAACACCCCTTGCTCCGGTAGGAGTTCATCGTGGTGAGTACCTCGCGCGCCCCGGGCGCGCCGCCCGCCCGCACAGGGGGCGTCCTGCTCGTGCTGTGCGGCGCGATCTTCCTCGAAGGCATCGATGTGGCCATGCTCAACGTGGCCCTGCCCTCGATCCGCGCCGATCTCGGGATGTCCACGGGCGAACTGCAATGGGTCATGAGCGCCTACGTGCTCGGCTACGGCGGTTTCATGCTGCTCGGCGGCCGGGCGGCCGACCTGTTCGGGCGGCGGCGGATGTTCGTCCTGTGGCTCACCGTCTTCGTGCTGTTCTCGGGGCTCGGCGGCCTCGCCACCGGGGGGTGGACACTGATCCTCGCCCGGTTCGTCACGGGCGTCGCCGCCGCCTTCATGACCCCGGCGGGCCTGTCGATCATCACCACGAGCTTCGCCGAGGGTCCCGAGCGCAACCGGGCCCTGCTCGTCTACTCGGGCACCTCCGCGGCGGGCTTCACCGTCGGCCTGGTCGCCGGCGGACTGCTCACCGCCGTCCACTGGCGGTGGGTCTTCTTCGCGCCGGTCGTGCTCGCCCTCGTCATCCTGGCCGCGGCCCTGGTCTGCGTCCCGCCGGCGGAGCGCCCCGAACGGACGGGCCGGCGCGTCGACGCGGCCGGAGCGCTCACCGTCACCGCCGGACTCGTGCTGATCGTGCTGGGGGTCGAGCGCGCGGCCCACACCACGGCCGTCCTCACCGCCGGCACGCTGCTGGCCGGCCTGGCGTTCCTCGCGGCCTTCGTGCTCGTCGAACGGCGTTCCCCCGAACCTCTCGTACGCCTGGGCGTCCTCCGCGACGGTGCCCTGGTGCGGGCGAACCTGGCGGCGATGCTGTTCGCCGCCGGATTCTTCGGCTTCCAGTTCCTCGTCGTGCTCTACCTCCAGGAACTGCGCGGCTGGACCGCGCTGCAGACCAGCCTGGCGATGCTGGTCGCCGGCGTGGACGCGGTCCTCTCGCCGACCCTCACCCCACGTCTGGTCGACCGCTTCGGCAACGCCAGGGTGATCACCGGCGGGCTCCTCCTCGCCGCGCTCTCCTACGGACTGTTCCTGCCGGTGACGGCGGACTGGACCTACGCGGCGATGTTCCCGGGCCTGCTCGCCCTCGGCCTGGCCTTCTCCCTGGCCTACGGTCCGCTCACGATCGTGGCCACCGAGGGTGTCGCGGAGGAGGAGCAGGGACTCGCGGGCGGTCTCCTGTACACCGCCTTCCAGTCCGGCGCCGCACTCGGCCTCGCCGCCGTCACCGCGGTCGGCGCCCGCACGGACCCGCGCGCCGCGGGGGTGGACGGGATCCGGGCGGGGCTGCTGGTGCCGTTCGCGGCGGCCCTGCTGGCCGCCGCGATCAGCGCCTACCCGCGCCCCGGCTCGCGGAAGGCGGCCGGCTCCGTCGGCGTGACGCTCGTCCGGCCACGAGGGCGGCGACGGCGCCGACGGGAGCGGCGAGCAGCGTGATGAGGACGGGAGCGGTACGTGGAAGTCGCCCAGATGCGGGATCCTGACCGCCGCCGGGAATTCCCTGCCGCCGGAGTGTGACGCGACGGCACCCCCACCGCGTGTAAGGGACGACGCCGACCACGAGAGGACACACGGTGAGGGAAGCACCCGCGGACTACCTGGAGTTCGCAGTCGCCCGCAGCGGGCCGTTGTTCCGGACCGCCTGTCTGCTCACGGGCGACTGGCACCTCGCCGAGGACCTGGTGCAGGAGACCCTGGCCAAGATGTACCGGTCCTGGCGGCGCATCAACCGCGCGGAATCCCCGGTGGCCTACGCCGACACCGTGCTGGTGCGCACCTTCGTCTCCCAGCGCCGCCGGCGCAGCTCCACCGAGCGCCCCAGCGACCGGCTGCCCGACACCGCGGGACCGGCCCCGGACGCGGAACTGCGGATGGCCCTGCTGGACGGCCTGGCACAGCTGACGGCCAAGGACCGCGCCGTGCTGGTGCTGCGCTACTGGGAGGACCGCTCCGTGGAGGAGACCGCCCACGCCCTGAAGCTGTCGCCGGGTGCCGTGCGGACCAGGAGCATGCGCGCCCTGCAACGGCTGCGCACTCTGCTCGGCGCCGAGTTGGCCGACCTGACCGCATGACGACCGCGGCCCGGCGGTGCTCCGCGCCGCGGCCGGTCCCAGAAGAACGGAGAACCACCATGCCCCTCGACGAGGAGTACGGCGCACCGTCCGACGAGGAGTTCGAGACCCGCGTGGCCCGCGCCATGCACCACACCACCGGCGAGTTCCCGCCCCACTCCGCCGACCTGGTACGGCGTTCCGTCGGGCAGGGCCGCCGGATGCGGCTGTACGCCGCGGCCCGGATCACCGCCGCGGCCCTCGCCGTGGTCGCCGCGGGCGGCGGCCTGCTGGCCACCGGCGCGCTCGGCGGCCACGGCGACGGCACCCCCGAGCGGCTGCGGACCGCCGCACAGGGCCGGACCGGCCAGCCGGCCTCCCGGGCGGCCGCGCCGGTCGACGGCGACGAGATGGTCCGCACGCTCAGGAGCCTGCTGCCGCCGGGCGGCACCGTCTCCCATGCCTCCGGCAGGGGCACCGACGAAGGCGAATCCGGTGTCCGGGCCGCCGCCGAGCTCACCTACACCACCGCCGAGGGGTCCTCCGGCATCGACATCACCGTCGGCCGGCTGGACCCGGGCATCCCCGGCGACCAGCAGGGCGACGGCGGCTGCTTGCCGGTGGAGGTGCGCCCCTACGACACGTGCACCACCCAGAAGCTCGCCGGCGGGGCGGTGCTCGACACCACCAAGTCGTTCACCTACCCCAACGCCGACTCCGGCCAGAAACGCTGGTACGTGGTGCTCACCACCGCCGACGGCGCCCAGCTGACGGTGCAGGAGTTCGGCGGCGGCGGCGAGAAGGCGTCGTCCGGCGGAGCCGACCCGCTGCTGTCCGTCGCCCAGCTGACCTCGATCGTGCGCAGCCCCGCCTGGCACAAGGTGATCGCCGCGCTGCCCGCCCCGCAGGGAACCCCCGCCACCCCGGCCGAGCGCGCACCCGGGGCACGCCTGACCCGGGTGCTGAAGGCACACCTGCCCCACGGCGGGACCGTCTCCGACGTGAACGCCTCCGACGGACTGGTCCAGCTGGTGCACGACGACGGCCACGGAAAGAACATGGTCGAGGTCGACGTGCAGTTCGACAGGACCGACGACCTGGCCGGGCACATGGGCTGCGCCGGTGTCTCCGGTGACTGCGCGGCCACGACGCTGGGCGACGGCACCCGGGTCAAGAAGGTCCGGGGCACGTCGGAGAAGGGCGGCTCGGCGCAGGTGTGGTCGGTGGACGTGCTGTACCCGGACGGCCGCCGGGTGCTGGCCCGCGAGGTCAACTCCTTCGCCGAGAGCGCCCCGGTGACCCGCCCCCGGCCCGAGCTGAGCATGGACCAGCTGCGGGACATCGCGCTGGACAAGGGGTTCTTCACGGGCTGAGCGCGGCCTCCCGCGGAGCGCTCCCGCTCCGTTGACTCGGCTGATCGGCCGTGCGACGGTGAGGGAGCGCTCGTCTCGGGAATTACGGGGAAACTGGAGGCAAACCGCTGTGTCCTTCGGAAACGAAGACTCCCGCCCGCCCATGGACCGCAGCCTCACCTCCGACCAACTGGAGGCGTTCGAGAAGGAGTTCGCCGCCCGTCCGGCGAACCGGCTGATGCAGAACGCCGTCACCCAGACCTCCGTGGACGACGTCGCCCTCGACCGCCGGATCCTCACCGGCATCGACCACTCGGTCTCCCACCACCTGGACGACTGGAAGGTCACCGACCAGAAGCAGAGCGGGCGTTGCTGGATGTTCGCCGGGCTCAATCTGCTCCGCGTCGGCGCCGCGCGCGAACTGGGCGTGAAGGACTTCGAGTTCTCCCAGAACTATCTGCTCTGGTGGGACAAGTTCGAGCGGGCGAACCACTTCCTCGAGGCGGTCATCGACACCTCGGACCGGGACGTGGACGACCGCACGGTCGCGCATCTGCTGGCCGACCCGATCGGTGACGGCGGCCAGTGGAACATGTTCGTGGCCCTGGTCGCCAAGCACGGCCTGGTGCCGAAGTCGGCGATGCCGGAGACCGACAGCTCCTCCTCGACCAGGACGATGAACCGGGCCCTGCGGACCCTGCTCCGCCAGGGCGCCCGCGATCTGCGGGGGCTGGCCGGCGAGGGGACCGGCGCGCAGCGGCAGCACAAGCGGGAGGTGCTGGCCGCCGTCCACCGGGTGCTCGGCATCCACCTCGGCACGCCACCGCGGCGGTTCCTGTGGCAGTGGGAGGACAAGGACAAGGAGTTCCACCGGGACGGCTGGCTCACCCCGGCGGAGTTCGCCGCCTCGTACGTGCGGCTCCCGCTGGACGAGTACGTCTGCCTGGTGCACGACCCGCGCGAGTCGAGTCCGGTCGGCCGGACCTTCACCGTCGAGTACCTGGGCAACGTCGTGGACGCTCCGCCGGTGGTCTACCTGAACGTGCCCATGGACCTGCTGAAGCGGCTGGCCATGGACACGATCGTCGGCGGGGAGCCGGTGTGGTTCGGCTGTGACGTGGCCAAGATGATGCGCGCGGACGCCGGCGTCTGGGACGCCGGCCTGTTCGACTACGCCGCCGTCTACGACGCCCCCTTCACCATGGACAAGGCCGACCGGCTGCTGCACCACGACACCCAGATGACCCACGCGATGCTGTTCACCGGCGTCGACGTGGTGGACGGCAGCCCGCGCCGCTGGCGGGTGGAGAACAGCTGGGGCGACGAGAAGGCCGACAAGGGCTTCTGGACCATGAACGACTCCTGGTTCGGCGAGCACGTCTTCGAGATCGCCGTCCGCCGCTCCGCACTCCCCGCCGACCTGGCCGCCGCCCTCGAACAGCCCCCGATCGTCCTTCCCGCCTGGGACCCCATGGGCGCCCTCGCCGACTGACGGCTCCGGCAGGCCCCGCCCGTGACGTACGGCCGTGCCCGGTGACCGGAGCGTCCGGTCACCGGCCGGCCCAAGTCCATTGCCGATTACCCCGGTTGTGGTGCCCGGCGCTGTGCCGGGGAGTGCCGCCGTCATGACGCCGGCGGTAGTCTGGCCACCAAGATCGCGCCATCGGGGGAGGCGGTTCGGCTCGTGGGCTGTCCCCCGCGGAACGGAAAGGGCAGTGCATGAGGCCGGTACTGGGCAAGGCGTCCGTCGCCGTCGTCGCCGTCGGAACACTCGCGGCCTGTGGTGGCGGATCGGGAGGGGACAAGCCCTCCGGTGGCGGCCAGAAACCTTCCGTCCACACCTCGGCACCGGCGCCGACGCTCAAGCTCGACGTGCCCGCCGGGTACGACACCTCGCACGGCTGGCAGCTGTCGGGGAACCGGATCGGCACGTACGCCGTGCTGCCGAAGGCCGGCGCGATAGCCACCATGACCAGCGAGGGAACCGGCTACCGGGTGACCGTACGGGACGCGGTGACCGGCGAGGTGCGCTGGACGGGCAAGCCGTTCCGGGACCTGGCCGAGGGCGAGGCCCCCGGCGTGTACGTCGTCGCCGCCGGCGGCAAGGAGTACCTGGTGACCTGGTCCCAGGGCGAGAAGGGCGAGGACGCCCTGTCCAAGGCGAAGCAGGTGTACGCCGTGGACGTCTACACCGCCGACGGCTCGGGCGACGCGGTCGCGCCCGCCCACCACGTCGAGGTCCCGGCGACCGACTACGGCACGGGCCGCGTGACCGACGGCGGGGAACGGCTGCTGATACCCGTGACCGACAAGGGCATGGTCGCCCTCGACGTGGCCACGGGCCGGACCACCAGGTACGACACGGATTCCCTCAAGGCGCCCGGCTGCTCCTCGTGCGCCTACGGCAACGAGATCGCCGCCCTGACGGACCGGGACCCGGTGGTGCTCAACGAGGGCGCGGGCGCGTTCGGCGTCCCCGGCTCCTGGGACGACGACCGCATCGCGCCGGCCGGGGCCGACCCCGCGACCGGCATGGTGTGGCCGGGCACCGGCGGGCACCTCATCGCCCGCTGGGAGCAGAGATACGGCGGCAGCCAGAACGTATGGGCCGTACTCGACAGCCGGACCGGCCAGGTCCAGGCGTCCGCGCTGTGCGCCAAGCCGTTCATCGGGTCCGCCGAGGCACCCGACTCCGCGCTCTCCCCGAACGGCCGCTACCTCGTCTCCGACCACCTCGCCTTCGACCTGGAGTCGAAGAAGGGGTACTGCTTCGAGGAGACCGACGACACCAAACCCCTGAGCTTCGACGCCGTCACCGACGACGGCACCGCCTACGGCACCTCGCTCACGAAGGGCAAGAGCCTGACCGGGTCCACGGCCCCCGTCGAGCTCCCGCTGGCCTCGGGCACCCCGAAGGCGCTGCCCGAAGGGCAGGAGGTACCGGTCGCCGACCTCGCCGGGGTCGGTGTCTTCACCCACTCCGAGGGCAACGAGCGGTACCTGGTGGTCTACCCGCACAAGGGCTGAGCGGCGAACGACGTCCCGGTCCCGGCGCCGGGCCCGGCCGTGTCAGATCCCGGTTCCGGTCCTGGCCGGGTCAGGACCGTCCGCCGGTCCGGCGCGGCCGCCCACGGGCGGCCAGGCACGCCGGCACCGCCACGGCGGCGCCGATGTACAGCAGCGCCGGGTAGCCCAGCGCGTGCACGATCTGCCCACCGGCGGCACCGGCCAGGGACAGGCCCACGAACAGCGCGCTGTTGTTCCACGACAGCATCGCGGTGGCCCGCTCGGGAAACAGGTCCACCAGGTGGCGCTGCTGGGCGGGGAAGAAGGCGTAGGCGGCCGGCGCGAACAGCCCCAGCGCACAGGCCAGGGCCCAGGTCGCGGGGAAGGCCACGGCCACGACGGCCTCCAGCGCCGCCGTCAGCGCCAGCGCCGACCTGGTGACCCGCACGGCGTCGGCCCGGTCCGCGAACCGGCCGCCCACCTGCCCGCCGACGACGGCACCGACGCCGTAGACCACCAGCAGCCATGTCACGGCGGTGGCCCTGCCGTCGGAGTGCAGCGCGACGGCCAGGAAGGTGTACAGGCTGTAGACGGAGAAGGCCCACAGGGCCGTCACCGCGACGGCGGACACCGCGACGCCCGCACCGGGCCGCCCGGCCCGCCGCGGGGCGTCCGGCGCAACGGCGGCCGGTGCCGGCGGCACCGGACGGGCGCGCCAGACGAACGCGTGGGGCAGCGCCAGCAGGAACGTGCCCGCGGCCAGGATGACGAAGGCGGCCTGCCAGCCCACGTACCGCCCCAGCAGCGCACCGGCCGGCGCGCCCACCCACAGGGCGGTCAGCAGACCCGACCCCACCACGGCCAGCACCTGCGCCCGGGCCTGGGGCCGGGCCCGGGCGCTGACCAGGGCGTACACGGTGGGGCCCGTCCCGGCGGCCGCGGCTCCGGCCATCACGCGGGCCACCAGCAGCACACCGAAGTGCGGTGCCAGCGCGGTCCCGACGTTGGCCGCCGAGAACAGCACCAGTGCCACCACCAGGACCGTGGCGCGATCCCGCCGGTCGGAGACCCGGCCGGCGAAGGGTGAGGCCACCACGTACGCGATCGAGAAAGCCGTGACCAGCAGTCCGGAACCGGCCGTGGAGACGCCGAACGACGCGGCGATGTGCGGCAGCAGCGGCGCCACGACGAAGAGATCGGTGCCCACCAGGAACTGCGTCAGCCAGGCCAGCGCGACCACCCCGGCGGACAGTCCGGGCACCGTCTCCTGCGCCGGCTCAGCGCGGGCCGAGTGCATGATCCGACGCTAGAGCCTCCACCGGGGCGCGGCCATCGGAGACCTGTCGGCGCCCGGGCACCGCCCGGGCGGCCGCGGCCTGCTGCATTGGCAGCACCGGCGTCACCGGGTCGGGGGACGGCGGCACCGGCCGGCAGGCGGGACCCACCGGACCGGTGTGACGATCACATCAAGGTGCCACGGCGACTCCGGGCCGTCACCAGATCCGGTAGGAGGACCGATCGATGAACCTCACTCTGAAGCGCCTGCTCGGCGCTGCCGCGGCGGTGGCCACAGGTGCCACGGCCCTGCTCGGAACGGGCGCCGGCACCGCCGACGCCCGCGCGGAGAGGGCGCACTGCGACCGGGCCGAGCGTCCCATATGGAGCGAGGGGCCCAGCCGTAACGTGACCGGCTTCCACTGCGACATCCCGGACCAGGAGCACCGCTGGTACAAGGTCGACATCGACACCCTCGTGCAGCCCCACCAGAAGGCGGACTACGTGGACGCGGGCGTCGACGGAACCCGCACCCTGCACGACAGAACCATCAGATGCCTCGGCTACACCACCGACAAGAACAAGGTGAACTGGTTCGGCTGCATGCCCCGTTGAGAAGCGCCGCGCACCGGACAGCGGGCCCGGGTCACCGACCCGGCCCGCAACCCCTGAGCCCCGCCGAAATGGTCGCGCGAACACGCGGGGGTAGGGCCCGTGCCTTCCGACCGGCACGAAAAGCCCTACCCCCGGCTCAACACCCCTTCGGTAATCGCTGTTTCGGCACACGCCACACCGGCGGCCGGTCATTTCCCGGTCGGTCGTGAACGACCGCGTACACGCCCAAGGAATTCAGGAAACGCGAGACGTCCTAACCGAACTCGCCCTCGCGTACACCTTCTCGGAACGCGGCCCATTCCTCCGCGGTGAACCGCAGAGGGGGAAGGTCCGTGTTGTTCGAGTCACGGACGGCGACCGCCCCGCCGCCGAGGTCTGCCACCTCGACGCAGTACGGCGTCGTCTTGTCCATGCTCCTGCTGCTCTTGACCCAGCGCGCTCCCGTCAGGTCGAGCGCGTAGAGTTCCGCCTTGCTTGCTCGCACCACAAGCTCCCTTCGGCGCTCGTCGTGGGTTCTCCTTCCACCCTCGCCCGGTCCCTCCCACCCTGCAACCGGCCAGGTCAGCGCCGTGATCGCGGCGGTCGGCGGGGGCGGAGGGAGCGGCGCACGACAGCGTCGCGCCCTGTTCGCGCCCGCGCCGGCCGCGACCGGAGCGAACCGGACCGCCCCCCCGGCGCCCGCCGCGTGGACGAGCCGGCGGCTCGTGCGAGCACCCTCCCGGCACGGCCGCCGGCAGCGTCAACAGGCCCGTTCCATCGGTGGATTGACGCCGGTGAACGGCGGCCCGTGATCGCGATGACCGAATAGGGGTTGCGGACCCCCGACTAGGGGTTGGCGACCCCTTATAGGGGTTGCCGATAGGGGTTTTCCGCCCGTAGCGTCCTTTCTCGGTTCTTCGTCTTAATTTCCGCTGCTTCGGCCCCCGAGCAGCCGGCGGCCGCAGTATCCAGCCTTATGTCGCTCCAAGCGATGTCTTCGAGCGCGATTAGGACCAGGGAGAAATCATGGCTCGTACGAAAACGTTCGCGCTGACCGCCGAAGAGCTCGAGAAGTTCGCTCGCGATGGGTACATCGGTCCTTTCGATCTCTACACCGAGGACGAGATGGAAGGATATCTCAAGCAGATCAGGCCGAAGCTGCTGAAGACCAAAACGTCCATTTACGCCGATGGGCAAACGGAATCCGGTAACACGAACCTGGCGGCCAGCTACGACCGCCATATCGACGTCGACTTCCTCGCCGAGCACATCGCCCGGCCGGAGATCGTGGACCGGGTGTCGAGCATCCTCGGTCCCGACACGCTCTGCTGGCGCACCGAGCTCTTCCCGAAGTACCCGGGCGACGAGGGGACGGACTGGCACCAGGCGGACAACTTCTCCAGCGTCGACGGCTCGAAGCACCCGCACATCGTGTGGCCGGAGGACGCGGAGTTCGGCGGCACCATCACGGCCTGGACCGCCTTCACCGAGGCGTCGGTGGCGAATGGCTGCCTTCAGTTCATCCCGGGCACCCACACGTCGATGAACTACGACGAGACAAAGGTCATGGAATACAATCCGGACCTCATCAATGCGGTGGAGAAGGACGGCGTAAAGCGCGGGCTCTTCGGCTACGACTACCGGCAGCTGCAGAAGGACCCGGACTGGAGCCCCGACGAGTCCAAGGCCGTCTCCCAGGTCATGCGTCAGGGACAGTTCATCCTCTTCTGGTCGACGCTCATGCACGCGTCCCACCCGCACAGCGGCGAGACCGACCAGATGCGGCTCGGCTTCGCCTCCCGCTACCTCCCGACCCAGGTCCAGGTCTACCCGTACTCCGACGAGCTCCAGGAATTCGGAGCGCGGGCGAGCCTCGAGAAGTACGGCTGCGTGCTGACGTCCGGTGAGGACCGGTACGGCCACAACCGCTTCGTCGAGAGCACTGTCAATGGTTTCCGCTTCCCGGTGCACTAGGAGAGATGAAAAATGAGCGAGACGGACAACCGCATGGCATCGGAAACGCTGCTGGCCTGGGTCGTCGACGAGTGCAAGCAGCTCGGCCTGCGGGTGACGGGCGGCGACGACGACTTCTTCGAGGCCGGAGGCACATCGCTCACCGCGGTGAAGCTGATCGAGCGTGCTGAACGGGAGTTCGGCGACGACTCGCTGCCCGCGGACGAGCTGTTCACCGACAGCCGGATCACCGACATCGTGGCCAGCATCCAGCGCAACACCAAGCCCGCTGACGCGGTGACGGACTAGCAGGGCCGGCGTGGCGGCGACGGACAAGTGGGTGATGACCCTCAAGGCGGCGACGGCGGAGCCCGCCGGCACGTTGTTCTGCTTCCCCTACGCGGGCGGCAGCCCCGAGACGTTCCGCTCCTGGAGCGGCGCGATCGCGGACGACATCGAGCTGGTGTGCGTGATCCTGCCCGGCCGGGGACGGCGCCTCAAGGAAGCCCGCTACGACCGGTGGCAGCCCCTGGTGGACGACGTCTTCGAGGCACTGTCGCCGTACCTGGGCCGCCGCCACGCCTTCTACGGTCACAGCTTCGGCGGGCGGCTCGCCTACGAGCTGGCCCATCTGGCCGTGGCCGAGCACCCGGGCATGACGCGCCGGCTGTTCGTCTCCGGCTGCCGGAGCCCGGACGCACCGCAGAACCGCCCGTACATGCACGAGATGCCGGAGAGCGACTTCCGCGCCGCCGTGGCGAAGATGGGCGGCACACCGGCGGAGCTCTTCGAGGAGGAGAGGCTGCTGCGCCTGCTCCTGCCGACCGTGCGCAGCGAGATCCGGCTCGCCGAACTGTGGGACCACCGCCACGCCTCCGGAGTGGACGTTCCCATCACCGCCCTGTACAGCCCGGATGACCCGATCGACGGCTGGGAATCCATGCGCGGCTGGCAGAACTTCACCCGGCGGCACTGCGAGCTCATCGAGGCTCCCGGCGGACATTTCTTCGTGGACAGCCACCCCGAGTACGTAACCGGAATCGTCAACACACGTCTGGGGAATTTGAATGGATAAGATTGCCGTTTCGGACGAGGCTCTATCTATTCATCAGAAGATCAACAGGACGGACGCTGCTTATCCGGCGGAGAGCCTGAAGGAACTCTTCGAGGCCGCCGCCGAGCGTCGTCCCGAGGCTGTCGCGGTCGTCCACCGGGACCGCAGACTCACGTACCGCGAGCTCAACGGCCTGGCGAACAGCCTGAGCGTGCGGCTCCGCGCGGCCGGGGTGAACCCCGGTGACGTCGTGGGACTGTGCGTCAAACGGTCCCCGGAGATGATCGTCGCCATGCTGGCGGTCATCAAGTCCGGCGCCACGTACCTCCCGTACGACCGCACCTGGCCCGACGAGCGCCTGAACGGCATCTTCGGCCAGGCCGGCTGCACGGCGCTGCTGACCGACGCGCCCGCCGAGATGACGGACCGCTTCGCGCACCTGCGGGTCATCCCCGTCGACCTGCCGGCGCTCGACGCGGACGAGAAGAACCCGCCGCTGCGGGTCCCCCAGGACGCCATCGCCTACATCGTCTTCACGTCGGGATCGACAGGATCCCCCAAGGGCGTGCCGATCCGCCACGAGGGCGTCGTCCGGCTGGTGTTCAATTCCCGTTTCGTCGACCTCGACGAGGACTCCGTCATCCCGCAGCTGGCGTCGATATTCTTCGACGCGGCGGTCTTCGAGATCTGGGGCGCGTTGCTGCACGGCGGGACATCCGTGCTCTACCCGTCGGATCACGTCCGGCTGTCGGAGCTGAAGCGGGTCGTCCAGCAGAACGGCGCCACGGCGGTCTTCGTGACGACGGCGCTTTTCAATGTGATCGTGGACGAGGCGCCCGGCACCCTGGAGTCCGTGCGGACGATCCTCACCGGCGGCGAGGCGCACTCCCTGCGGCACATCGAAAGGGCCCGGGAGTACTACGGGAACGAAAAGGTCGTCAGTGTCTACGGGCCGACGGAGTGCTCGGTCTTCGCCACCTACTATCCCGTCCGGGACACCGTCCTCGGCGAGTCCGCGCTGCCGATCGGACTGCCCATTCAGAACACGTCCCTGTATGTCGTCCGCGACGGTGAGCTGTGCGCCCCGGGCGAGGCGGGGGAGGTGTGCCTGGCGGGGCCGGGTCTTTCCCCCGGCTATCTGGGCATGGATGAGCTGACGAAGAAGAAGTACGTCGAGTACGACATCGACGGCGAAAAGGTGAGGCTTTACCACACCGGTGACCGCGCCTACTGCCGGGAAGACGGAAACGTCGTCTTCCAAGGACGCCTCGACGACCAGGTAAAGGTCAACGGGTTCCGTATCGAACTCGGCGAGATCGCGCACTTCATGAACGAGGTGCCGCACGTCAAGCAGGCCTATGTCACCACCAGTGAGAAGGAGTCCGGCGAGAAGGTCGTGGTGGCCTTCGTGGTGCCGGCCGGCGAGGCGTGCACGCCCCAGGCGTGCCACGACCACCTGGTCACAAAAGTCCCCAGTTACATGCTGCCTGGGGAGATTCACCTGTGTGACAGCCTGCCGCTGACGGGCTCGGGCAAGGTGGACCGCAGGGCCCTCCTGTCACAACGGCACTGAGCTGTGCGAATTCCGAGAGAAGACGAGAGAAGGGTAAGGCTCCAGTGACAGCGACCGGGCTGAGTATCAAGGCGGCGAACCTCTGGCTTCCGTCTGGCAAAGAAGGACCCGCTGACGGCGAACTCAGCTCAGCGGATTTCGAGCGCATCGGTGTCTCGGAACTGTATGTCGCTTCGGACGACATAGCGCCGCCCCAGATGGCCGTCCTGGCCGCGAAGAGCGCTCTGGAGAGCAGCGGTGTCGAGCCGACCGGCATCGGCTGCCTGGTCCATGCGTTCAGCTACCACCAGGGCTTCGACATGTGGTCGCCGGCGCACTACATCGCGAACAAGTCCGGGATCATCGAGGGGCTTCCCATCAATGTCCAGCAACTCTGCAACGGCGGCGCCCTAGCCCTGCACGTCGCGGCCAAGTGGCTGGTCGCCACGCCCGAGGCGAGCACGGCCCTCGTCACCACCGCGGACCGGTTCGCCGCGCCGGGCTTCGACCGGTGGTCGAGCGACGACGACGCGGCCTACTCGGACTCGGCGGCCGCGGTCGTGCTCGGGCGTCCGGGAGAGGGCGACGAGTTCCTCCGGCTGCTCTCGCAGGAGATGGCGACGGACACCGAGGGCGAGATCCAGATGCGCGGGGAGGACCCGTTCTCCTCCGTTCCGCTGGGGCACGGCACTCCGATCGACCTCAAGCGCGCCAACAAGGTGTTCAGGGAATCCGGTGCGGCGGCACGTATGGTCAAGCTCGGTGTGCCCAAGCTGCACGACCTCATCATGCGGGCCCTGCGCGGGGCGGGCATCGAGCCCAAGGACGTCAGCGCCATCGCGCTGCCGCGTCTCACCCGGACGATGCGCGAGGGCATGTTCAAGCCCGCCGTCGCCGAGCTCATCGGAGGGAACCCGACCTACGTCGACTGCACCACCGGCTGCCTCGGCGCCGGTGACTTCCTCGGGAACCTGGTGGACATCGAGGGCAGCCTCAACCCGGGGGAGTACGGGATCCTCATCCAGGGCACCGGCGGCTACACCTTCACGTGTGCCGTGGTCCAGGCGCCCGCGAAGTAACGCGGAGACCGGGGAAGACATGGCCACGACGCCGAGTACATGGGACCCTGCGACCTATCCCCTCTGGCACGGGACCGTACCCACGTCAACGATCCTCGACCGGAGCGGCCCTGAGGACCTGTGGGTCAGGGGCGAGGGTTCCTGGCTGATCGACGCTTCGGGAAACCGTGCCCTCGACGCCCGCGCGGGGGTCGGCAACATGATGCTCGGCTACGGCCGGACGGACATCGTGGAAGCGATGGCCCGTCAGGCGCGCGAGCTGCCCTATGTCTGCATGGTGCGGTGGGAACTGCCTGCTCCGGTGGTCGTCGAACTGGCGCAGGCACTCACCGGGATCGCCCCGTCCGGCCTCACCCGGGTGCGGTTCTGCCACACGGGCGGCGCGGCGGTCGAGAGCGCGGTGATGATGGCCCGCTCCTACCACCGGAACAAGGGCAAGCCGGGCAAGCGCCTCATCGTCGGCCTCCGTGACAGCTACCACGGCAGCCCGATGGCGGCCATGGCGGCGAGCGGGCAGCGCATCATGCACTGGCTCTTCGGCCCGATGCCGGACGGCTTCTCCCACCTTCCGGAACCGGAGGGCGATTCCGGGACCGAACTCGCGGGACAGCTCGATGCGTTGGGCCCCGAGCGCATCGCGGCGATGATCGTCGAGCCGGTGAAGGGGCGGAACGGACAGCCTCTCCCCGACGCGTACCTTCGGGCCGCGCGCGAGTACTGCACGAAGAACGACATCCTCCTGATCTTCGACGAGGCGTTCACGGGGTTCGGGCGGATGGGCGAGATGTTCGCGGCCGGCATATCCGGGATCTCGCCGGACATCATGTGCCTGGCGAAGGGCATCACCGCCGGGTACTCGGCGCTCGGTGCCGTCCTGGCGACCGACGCGATCTACCAGGCCTTCGACACCGGCAGCACGGTGTTCGCCCACGCGTCGACCACGGACGGCCACCCGGTGGCCTGCGCCGCGGCGCTCGCCGCGATCCGTGCGTACACGTCCGAGGACCTGGTGGCCAACGGCCGGGCACTCGGCACGTTCCTGCGCGACCGGCTGAACGGCCTGCTCGAAGGCGCGCCCACGTTCGGGGGCGTCCGGGCCGTCGGCGCGTATGTGGCGATCGACCTGGTGGACGACGACGGCAGTCCGCTGTCCATGCAGGACCGACGTCACCTGGAGTCGGCGTGCCGGCGGCAGGGCCTGCTGGTGCACTACACGCCGGACACCGTCGTACTGATGCCGCCGCTGACGATGACCATGGAGGAGGCGGAGTTCGCGGCGCAGAGATTCGCGGGCGTCGTCTCCGGCCTGCGGCCGGCCGTGGCCTAGGACGCTCCTTCTCGCCGTCACACCGGCGTCACCGTCACACCGGCACTCGGCCGGGGCCCGCCGAAAGGGGGTCCCGGCCATTCCCGACCGGTCTCACTGGTTCTAGTCGAGGATCACGCCGACCCGCTTCAGGATCCAGCGGCGCGAGGGGTCCGAGTCGCAGGTGAACTGCACGAGCGGATGGTTGTTGTCGGTCGAGACGCCACCGGCCACGGTCAGGCACTTGCCGGTCCGCTGGTTGACGACCTGGAACACGTTGGCGCCGCTGACCCTGACGAGTCTCCAGCGGCGCGAGGGGTCGGTGTCGCAGGTGAACTGCACGAGCGGCTGGTTGTTGTCGGTCGAGACGCCGCCCGCCACGGTCAGGCACTTGCGGGTCCGCTCGTTGACGAGCTGGTCGGAGACACCGTTGCCGTTGGCGACGATCCAGCGGCGTGAGAGGTCCTGGTCGCAGGTGAACTGGACGAGCGGCTGGTTGTTGGCGGTCGTGACTCCTCCGGCCACGGTCGCGCACTTGCCGGTCCGCAGGTTGACGAACTGGAAGCTGCCCGACACCTGTGCCGGGGCGCCGGGCATGACCGGCCGCGCGACCGCGGCGTCGGGCAGGAGCATGATGCCTCCGGCCACGAGGACCGTCGATGCCGTCAGAAGACGGTGCCTCCGGCTGTTTCTGCGCATGGGGGTGCTCCTCTCGTGCTTCTGCGAGGGAGATGAGAAAGACGCCGGCCGACCCGCCGGCCCGCTCCAGGGCTGGCGCCGGCCGAGGGACCCCTGCGGGAAACTCCGGCGCCGCATCGACGGCCTGGGCGGTGGCCACCGCCCGAAGCGGTGACGGTCTCTCCCCCATCGAAACACGACTCGCCCGGATCGGCAGCCGGTGCACCGCCTCACCGGTGGCTCCGAGGGCGCCACGTGGCGTCCCGTACGGGCAGGCACTTGCCGATGACCGGGAATCGGGGACGCGCGGCACCGGCCGCCCTCACCCTCGTCCGGTTCACGCGTGTCCGAACCCGCCCGAGTGGACGGCGTGCCCGTGGCGGCGGTGGCCGTGGGTGTCCGGGTGGAGGTGGAGCGCGACGAGGGCCGCGTCGTCGTGGAGGCGCCCCCGGGTGTGGGTGAGCAGATCGCGCTGGACGTGGTGGAGCAGCGCCTCGGGGCCGCCCGCGGGCCACTGGGCGGCCCGTGTCTCCAGGGGGTAGAAGCGGCCGTAGGCGTCGCGGGCTTCGATGACGCCGTCCGTGTAGAGCAGGAGGGTGTCCCCCGGCTGGTAGGAGACCACGTCGATCGCGTAGGCGTCCGGTCCCGTCTCCGCGATTCCCAGGGGCGGCGCGGGATGCAGGCCGGGGACCGTGAGGGCGCTGGCCGGGCTGAGCAGCAGGGGAGGGGGATGCCCGCAACTGATCATCCGGATGACGTGGTCGTCGTCGGGCAGTTCCAGGAGCAAGGTGGTGGCGAAACGCTCGCCGGCCTCCGCGGCCGGCTCGAAGTCGGCCAGGTAGCGGGCGACGCTGTGCTCCATGGTGGCGGCCAGGTCGGGAAGCGTGGCGTGCCGGTGGGCGGCCTCGCGGAAGGCCCCGAGCAGGAGGGCGGCTTCACCGATCGCGGACAGGCCCTTGCCCCGGACGTCCCCGATCATGATGCGCACGCCGCCGGTGATGCGGGTGGCCGCGTACAGGTCGCCGCCGATCTGCGCCTCGTCCTCGGCGGCCATGTAGAGGCAGGCGATCCGCACGGGGCCGATCCGCTCCGGCAGCGGCCACAGCAGGCCGTGCTGTGCGGCCTCCGCCACCGACCGCACCTGGGCCAGTTGGCGCAGATGCCGCTCGCGCATCGCGCAGAAGACCACGCTGAGGGCCGCGAGCACCGCCAGGGCGAGGATCTGGACCAGGACGTTGCGTGAGGAGAGAACGCCGAAGTGCCAGCCGATGTACGCCTGTGCCGCCACGGACAGGAAGCCGATGAGACCGGTGAGCAGGGGCCCGGCGAACGAGGCGGTGACCGCGGGCGCGATCACGAGCAGCGGCCCGAGATGGACGTCCTCCGGGACCAGCTGGTCGACGGCCGTGATCACCAGGATCAGGACGATCGGGATCAGCACCAACGCGCGGTGCGCCCGCCGTAGCTGCCACCCCCCGGCCGAGCCGTACTCAGCGTTCACATGTTCCACATTGCCACCGTCGAGGACGACCGACGAGCAGACGCCACGGCGCCCGCGGCGCCCGGGCGGGGCGGGGGTGCCCCCGCACGGAGGCGAAACACGCCCTCCCGCCGCCCGGGCTCGTCTCGCCGCGCTGCTCCGATCAGGTCATCCGGTCGCGCACGTCAGCCGGAGGCGTGCGTGCTCTCACCGTCCGGCCGCGCACGGTGGTCTTCGTCCTGGATGAGCAGTGAGAGAAGCGAGGCCACCGTCAGGCCCTGGCCCGCTTCGGTCGGATGACGAAGGATCCTGTTGGGGTCGATCCGGTAGGTGTTGCCGCGCCCCTGACGGACGTGCGAGAGATAACCGGCCTGCTCCAGATCGGCGATGATCTTCTGCACGGCCCGTTCGGTGAGGCGGCAGCGGGCGGCGATGTCACGCACGCGCGCCTGCTGGTTGTCCGCGATGGCCGCGAGAACGCGTGCGTGGTTCGTCAGGAACGTCCATCCGCTGTGGGGCTCGGGCACCTCAGTCATGCCCCGAGTTTACTGAGCGGACGTACACGCATCCAAAAACACGTACAGATTTTCGTGCATCAGTTGACGTGTATCGTCCTTCTGGGGGAACGTTGAAGCGGACCACGGCGAGCGCACGAGGGAGTGAGCCATGCAGCACCCGTCCCACCGGGCGCGGCCCCTCACGGCACCAGGCCTTCCCCGCCCGGGCGGAGGCGGCACCACGGGGCTCCTGCCGCCCGGCCGGCTGGCCACGTCGTCCGCGCCCCGCGGCAACCGGATCCATGTGACCGTGCGCGGTGAACTCGATCTCGCCTCGGGCGACGCGCTCCGGGACCGGCTGGCCGAAGCGCTCGCCGCTTCGGGCGGCGGTCTCACGCTGGACCTGAGCGGCCTGGGCTTCTGCGACTGCGCCGGCCTGAACGTCCTCCTGGAGCTCCGGCGGCGGGCCCTGAGTCAGGGCAAGACCGTCGTCCTCCAGGCCGCGGGCCCCGCCGTCGACCGGTTGCTCGGCCTCATCGGAGCGCAGGATCTGTTCTCGGCGCCGCGGTCACGGCGCGTGGTGCGTCCCGCCGCGCCGGCCCCGTCGGCCTCGAAGCCCGGGACGTCGCCCGGCGTCATGTCCTCCCGGAGCGGGGCGGACTCCGAGGGGCGCCGCGTCGCTCCGCGGGTCTGAGCGGCCGCCGCGCCATGAGGCGTTCCGGTCTCGGAGGGAAGCCTCGGCCGAGACCGCGGTCGCCGCAGGTCTCGCGATCGGAACGTGACGATCACGCTTGCGTCGCGGTGCGTCCTTCTCGCATCCTGGGCTTGACCGCCGAGTCTCCTTAGGTGAGCCTTACCTAAATCTTGCTGTGAACGTCCTGGGAGTCCTGTGTGTCCACCATGCCCACCGAGCCGTCCGTGTCCGCTCAGCCGGCGCCCGTCCGACGGCTGGGGCTGTACGACACATGGTGGACCGTGGCCGCCGCCTCGCTCGCCGCATGCCTCGCGCTCTCGGCGTGCGCGTGGATATCCCTGCACCTGCGGGTGGACGCCGCCCTTCATACGGCGGCGCTCTTCCTTCACCTGGCCTCTCTCGTGCTCGGCTTCGGAGCCGTCCTGGCCGCCGACTACAGCGCACTGCTCTACCTGACCGGGCGATGCACCCTGCGGGACGCCCTCGACAGCGCGGCTCGCCTCCATGTCCCCATCTGGGCCGGCCTCGCGGGCCTCGTAGCCAGTGGCGTCATGCTCCATCCGAACCTCGGATCGGTTCCCACGCGCGTCAAGCTGGGACTGGTTCTGCTGCTCACCCTGAACGGTCTGCAGGCCGGCCTCCTGAACAGACGCCTGACGCAGCAGGACGCCACCCCGCCCACGAGACGCCTGATGGTCCGGGGAGCTTCGACGGCCCTGGTTTCACAGATCTGCTGGTGGGGTGCTGTGCTCATCGGCTTCCGCAACAGCCAGCGCTGAGCGGGAGACGGGCCCGGCACGGCCCGGACGGCGGACGGTCCGGTCACCCCGACTCCGGAACCGACTCATGACCCGACTCATGACCCGACTCATGACCCGACTCCTGAAGCGTGCGTCGAGAACACGGAGTCCGTGACCGGTGACGGCCACGGACTCCGTCGCTCACCGCCGGCCGTCCTGCCGCGGCCGGTCCTGGGTGAAGGCGCCACCGATCGCCACGGGCAGACCGGGACCGTCCCTGTCCGAACCGCCCTTCCCCGCGTCCGCCGCCAGCCGTTCGCCCTCGATGTCGAGGTCGGGCAGCAGCCGGTCCAGCCACTTCGGCAGCCACCAGCCCGCCCGGCCCACGAGGGCGAGGACCGCGGGGACGAGCGTCATGCGGACCAGGAAGGCGTCGATGAGGACGCCGACGGCGAGGGCGAAGGCGATCGGCTTGAGCATGGTGCTGCCGCCCGGGACGAAGCTCGCGAACACCGCGAACATGATCAGCGCGGCGGCCGTCACCACGCGGGAGGCGTGCCGGGAGCCGGCCAGCACGGCCTCGCGGGGCGTGGCGCCGTGGGCGTGGGCCTCGCGCATCCGGCTGACCATGAACACCTCGTAGTCCATGGCGAGTCCGAACAGCACCGCCATCACGAGGATGGGCAGGATGCTGACCACCGGCCCGGTCTCGGCGACGCCGAGCGCGCTCGCGAGCCAGCCCCACTGGAAGACGGCCACGACCGCGCCGAAGGTGGCGCCCACCGACAGCAGGAAGCCGACGCTGGCCTTCAACGGCACGACCACGGACCGGAAGACGAGCAGCAAGAGCAGCAGCGACAGACCGACGACGACGAGCGCGAAGGGGAGCAGGGAACTCGCCAGCCGGGCGGAGACGTCGATGTTCACGGCCGTCGTACCGGTCACCGACACCTTGGCGCCGGTCTCCTGCTGCCAGCCGGTCGCCTCGTCCCGGATGCGCTCCACGAGCTCCTCGGTCTCGTCGTCGGAGGGGCCGCTGTCCGGCACCACCTGGATGAGGGCCGCGTCCCCGTGGCCGATGCCCTGCGGCTCACCGACCGCGGCGACGCCGTCGGCAGCCTTGAGGTCCTGGACGAGGGTGGCGGTGGCCGCTCGCGGGTTCCCGGCGCGGGAGGTGTCGGCGAGGACGAGCAGCGGTCCGTTGAAGCCGGGGCCGAACTTCTCGGAGACGAGGTCGTACGCCTGGCGCTGACCGCTGCCCGCCGGTGCGGAACCGTTGTCCGGCAGAGCCAGTTGGAGGTCCCGGGCCGGTACGGCGACGGCGAGCAGGCCGATCAGGACGGCCGACAGGGTCAGCAGCGGCCGGCGGACGGCGATCCTGCCCCAGCGCTCGCCCATCGTCCCGCGCGCGCCGTGCCCGCCGGACCCGCCGGCCCCGCCGGCCCCGCCGGACCCCTCACGGTGTTCGCCCCGCTGCCCCTCGTCGCCGTGGGCCGACTGGCCGGGGCGGCCGGCCTGCTCGTGGTGGATGGCCTGCTCGTGGTGGGTGGCCTGCTCGCGGTGGGTGGCTTGCTCGCCGTGGGCGGCCTGTTCGCGGCGGGCGGCGCGTGAGCCCGGCCGGGGACGCAGCCGTTCACCGGCGAAGCCCATCAGGGCGGGCAGAAGGGTGGTGGAGACGCCGACCGCGACGAGTACGGCGGCGGCACCGCCGACGCCCATGACGGTCAGGAACGGGATGCGTACGACGGCCAGTCCGCACAGCGCGATGATCACCGTCAGGCCGGCGAAGACGACCGCGCTGCCCGCGGTGGCGGTGGCCCGGGCCGCCGACTCCTCGGTGCCCATGCCGCCGGCGAGCTGGGAGCGGTGGCGGGAGAGGATGAACAGCGCGTAGTCGATGCCGACCGCGAGACCCAGCATGGACGCCAGCGAGGACGCGGTGCCGGAGATGGTCAGGACACCGGTCAGCGCCGACAGGCCGAGCAGGGTGACGGCGACCCCGGTGACCGCCGTCAGCAGGGGCATGCCGGCCGCGAACAGCGAGCCGAAGGTGATCGTCAGCACGAGGAGGGCGACGGCCGCGCCCATCAGTTCCTTGGAGTGCCCGGTGCTCTTGCCGCTGCCGTACGCCGAGCCGCCCACCCGCACGGTGAGCCCGGCGTCCCGCGCGGGCCTGGTGGTCCCCTCCAGCGAGGTGAGGCTGTCGTCGTGCAGGCCGGCGCGGGTCACCTGGTAGCGGACCTGGCCGAGCGCGGTGGTGCGGTCCGGCGATATGACCTTGCCCTGCACCGGGTCGGTCACGCCGACGACCTGCGGGGCCTTGCCGGCCTCCGCCATGGTGGCACTGACCGCCCGGGCGTACCGCGGTTCGGTGATGTGGTGCCCCGCGGGGGCCACGAAGACGATCTGGGCGCTGGTGCCGGCCGCCGAGGGCAGTTCCTTCTTCAGGGTGTCCATCGCGGTCTGGGCCGGTGAGCCCGGCACGGTGAACTCGTCGTCGGTCGTGCCGCCGAACGCGATCACGCAGGTGATCACCGCGGTCAGTGCCAGCAGCCAGGCGGCCAGCACCGCCCGGCGGTGCCGGAAGGAACCGCGGCCGAGCCGATGGAGGAGGGAGGCCATGGAACGTGCTCCTTGAGGGGGGTGTGCGGGGATGAGCGGCACGTTCGGGGAGGTGACCGCGTGCGAGAGCCGGGGAGCGCGGGGTCAGGCGCGGAACGCGGCGTGGCCGCCGCTCAGGGTGAGCCGAAGGCCGTCGTCGGTGACCTTGAGCCGGCGCGGCGCCAGCTCCAGCGGGAGGTCGG
Organism: Streptomyces echinatus; assembly: GCF_014203595.1. GTDB lineage: Bacteria > Actinomycetota > Actinomycetes > Streptomycetales > Streptomycetaceae > Streptomyces > Streptomyces echinatus. The sequence continues at coordinate 193,093 of NZ_JACHJK010000007.1, read as the reverse complement.
TCAGGGCGACGGTGCGGGAGACCTCGGCCGTGATCCTCTTCGCCAGGGCGTCGGGGAGGGGAGTGCCGGCGAACTCCGGGCGGCCGGGCGTGAGACGGATCTGCCGGCCGGCCAGGACGGGGGTGACGGGCACGGTCAGGGCACCGGCACGGCCGACGTGGACGACCAGCCGCCCGTGCGCGGGATCGGGAACCACCTCGGTGTCCGGCCCGCTTCCGCCGGTGGCGGCCAGGGACGTGGCACCGATGTCGACGGTCACGCTGGACGAACCGACCGTGCCGCCCTGCCCGCTCCGGCGCACCTGACGCAGATGGGCGTCGACGGCGAGGCCGGTCATGTGCCGGGCGGACACCCCGTTCGCCGTCAGCTCGACGTCCGGGAGGCTGCCGCGCGCCACTTGCCACAGCGCGGGAGTGGCGCCCAGCCCGACGTCCGGGGTGGTGCCGAGTCGCTCGCCGGCCACGGCCGCGACCCGGCCGGCGATCCGGTGCCGGACCAGCGCTTCCGCCGTTCCGGCGAGGGCGGTCAGGGCGAGGACGGTGCACAGGACGATCGCCGTACGACGCCGCAGCCGCGGCCTGAGGACCGGCCGACCAGAAAATGTCATGACTGACACGATACACAAACTGTCATAGCTGACACTTCCTTTGGCCCCAGCGTCCGGGCCGGGAGGAACGGCGTGTCAGGATGAACGGGTGGCGGAGGAGCGGGTCGTACGAGACATGCGGGACGCACGCGGCGCGCAGGACGTGGGGCATGCGCAGGGCGTGCGGGACACGCAGGACCGGGATGCGCACGGCGTGCGGGGCGCGCGAGATGTGCGGGTCGCGCAGGTCGCGCAGGAGGTGCAGGTCACGCGGGACGAGCAAGAGGGGCAGGGCGCGCGGGAGGCGCGGGAACCGGGCAGGCGCGACCGGAAGAAGGCGGCCACCCGGCGGAACCTGCTCCGGACGGCCGCGCGGATGTTCGCGGACCGCGGCTACCAGCAGACGACGGTCAAGGACATCGCCGCCGCGGCCGGCGTGACCGAGCGCACCTTCTTCCGCTACTTCCCGTCGAAGGAGGACCTGGTCTTCGCGGAGATCCTCGACTTCGTGCCGCCGCTCAAGGAGGAGATCGCCGCCCGCCCGGCGGACGAGCCGCCGTACACCGCCGTCCTGGGCGGCCTGTTCGCCGCCGCCGGACGCCTCGACGGCGGCCTCGGCATCCTCTTCGTCGGCGCCCCGCCGCGCGCCCTGTCCACCGGGATGCGGCGAAGTGCCGTACTCACCGACTTCGAGGACGGCATCGCCGAGGCCCTCGCCGCCCGCCTCGCCCACCGGTCACCGGCCGAGCCCGCCCCGGCCCGCGCCCTGCGCGCCGCGGTCCTCGCCCGCGCCTCCGTCGCCGCCGTACGCAGCGCCCTGATCGCCTTCACCACCCGCGACGCCACGACGACCGATCCGCCTCCTCCGCTCGAGGACTTCGCGGCCCTCCTGCACGAGGCGTTCGCCGTACTGCGCAGCGGCGGGGAGTGACGCGCGGGAGACCGAGGTTCGCTGGTGCCGGCCGCCGTACCGGTACGACGTCGGCCCCGACAGCCATCCGAAGCCGACCGACGAAGCCGCCGAAGCCGACCCGCTTCGACTCCATCCCGTCCCGCTCCTTCCCCCAACCCGACCCGGTCGACGAGGAGTTGGCCGGGAGTTCCGTCTGAGCAGCGGCCGCCGTGCCACCGGGAGCCCCGGATCGAAGTCCGGCACCAGGGCGGGCGGGCAAGGGCCGGACAGGCAAGGGCGGGCAGCCAGAGCGCAAGCAGTCCGCCGGCCACGGCCAGTACGCAGGACCACCAGGTGTTCATGGTCCAGCGGAGGAAGGTTGGGCGTTTCCTGCCGGTTTCCTGGCCGCTCTCTGGCCTCTTGCTGCAGTGCCTGTTCCTAGGGTCGTTGACGTCTCCGACACGGCCCGGACCTCCGGTGTTCCGCGCCGTCCGGCCGCCCGTACCTCCCCGACTCTCCTGGAGAACATCCACATGAACGCTTCCAAGCGCGCCCTGGCCGCCGCCGTGTCCACCGCCGCTCTGCTGGTCGGACTGGTCGCCTGCGGTGGATCGGACTCCAACGATTCCGCTTCGTCCTCGAACAGCGCGACGGCCGGTCAGACCGGCGGCGAAACCCAGGCCACGGCCGGCGGTGCGCAGGCGGGGGGTGACGAGAGCGGTGACCCGGTGGAGACCCCGCTGACCGGTGAAGCCAAGCAGAAGGCGGAGGCCGCTGCGTTGGCCGCCCATCCCGGCACGGTGGTCAAGTCCGAGAAGGACGCCGAGAACCCGGGGATGTACGCGGTGGAGATCAAGAAGGCGGACGGCAGCGAGGTGGAGATCTACCTCGACCCGAAGACCTACAAGGTCGTCAAGACCAAGGACGAGGCCGGCGACGACGACTGATCCGGCCCGACGACGGGCTCGGCGCCGTCGGCCACGGACAAGGCGCCCGCGGCCGACGAGCCCGGCCGTCTTCGTTGAGCGGACGCGTTCCCGAACGCGTAACAGAGACTGTCCGGAAGACCGGGGCGGGTTGATGTGATCACGGCAGTGGAGCAGTGGGGGTGTGAGCCCGACGTCATGCAGGTGCTGCTCATCGAAGACGACGAACGGATCGCCGGCCCGCTGGCCGAGGGCCTGGGCCGCTACGGGTACACCGTGGAGCGGGTGCGCACCGGCTCGGCGGCGCTGGCCGCGCCCGAGCCGGAGATGGTGCTGCTCGACCTGGGCCTGCCGGACATGGACGGTCTCGATGTCTGCCGGGCCCTGCGCCGGCGCTCGGACGTGCCGATCATCATGATCACCGCCCGGGGTGAGGAGATCGACCGGGTCCTGGGCCTTGAACTGGGCGCCGACGACTACATGGCCAAGCCGTTCGGTGTCCGTGAACTGGTTGCCCGTATTCGCGCGGTCACCCGCCGCACCCGCCCGCCGGTCACGGCGGGTGCCGGCACCACCGGAAACGCGCCCGGCCCGGGCCGCCCCGTCCCGACGTCCGCCCCCGGTCCCACCCCTTCCGCCCCCGGGCCCACCCCTTCGGAAGCACCGCAGGCGGTGGGGCCGCTGGTCATCGACCGCCGCACCCGCCGGGTCCGCCTCCACGGTGCTCCCGTCGCGCTGGCCCCGAAAGAGTTCGACCTGCTGGCCCACCTCGCTCTGGACCCGGGCGCGGTCTGCTCGCGTCAGCAGATCGTCGACCAGGTGTGGGACCCGCACTTCTTCGGCCCCACCAGGACGCTGGACGTGCACGTGGCCGCCCTGCGCCGCAAACTGGGCGATCCCGCCTGGATAGAGACCGTCCGCCGGGTCGGCTTCCGCCTCCACGCCCCTGATGTCGCGGCACCGCCCCACGACGCAGGACAAGAGGCACGGACATGACCCGGCGCCTGCTGGTCGGCCATCTCGGTCTGGTCCTGCTCGTCCTGCTCGGCCTGGAGATTCCCTTCGGCCTCCTGTTCGCCCGCGCCGAGACGTCTCGCTTGTCCAACAGCCTCGAGCGGGACGCCGGAATGCTGGCCGAACTCGCCGAGGAACGCATCGAGGAGGGCAGCACCGACGAGCTGCCCGAGCTGGCCACCGACTACGCGGACCGGATGGGAGCCCGGGTGGTCGTCGTGGACCGCACCGGTGCCGTCCTGACCGACTCCGCCTCCACCACCCCCGTCGGCACCGACCTGTCCGCACAGCCGGACATCGCCACCGCTCTGCGCAACCAGACCACCGTCGGCACCGCGCCCGACCCGGACAGCGGCACCGGGACCCGCTACGTCACCGTCCCCGGCTCCTCCGGCGAGACCATCCGCGGCGCCCTGCGGCTCAGCTGTCCCACCGACGTCCTGGACGGCCGGGTCCGCGACATCTGGCTCACCCTCGCCCTGACCGGCCTGGGCGTGCTGGCAGCCGCGGCACTGATCGCCCTGGCGCTGTCCCGCTGGATCATCCGTCCCGTCCACGCTCTGGAGCGCGCCACCACCCAGCTCGCCGACGGCACCCTCACCAACCCGCCCGCCACCGACCTCGGACCGCCCGAACTGCGGCGTCTCGCAGCCTCGTTCACCCACACCGCGACCCGCCTGCAACACCTCCTCGCCGCCCAGCGCGCCTTCGCCGCCGAAGCCTCTCACCAGCTCAAGACCCCCCTGACGGCGCTGCGGATCCGGCTGGAGAACTTCGAACCCCACCTCAACCCGGCCGCCCACGACAGCCTGGACGAAGCCATCGGCGAGACCGAACGCCTCGGCCGCATGATCCAGGGACTGCTCTCCCTGGCCCGTCTCGAATCCACCGCCACCACCCCGGAAGCCTTCGATCTCGACGCCGTGGTCGCCGACCGGGCCGCCACCTGGTCCCCCTTCGCCGCCGAACACGACGTCCGCATCGCCACCACCGGGCGACCGGCCGGACACGTGTGGGCCATCCCCGGTGCACTGGAACAGATCATCGACAACCTGCTGGCCAACGCCCTTCGCGTCGCGCCCTCCGGGACCACCGTCACCCTGGCCATCCGGCATGTGCCCTCCGGCACCGAGCTGCACGTCATTGATCAGGGCCCCGGCATGAGCGAGACCGAACGGCAGCGCGCCTTCGACCGGTTCTGGCGCGCCTCCGACACCCACCACGACGGCACCGGCCTCGGCCTGCCCATCGTTCGCCACCTCGTCGACACCTCGGGTGGCGCCATCACCCTCCATCCGGCCCCCGGCACCGGCCTCGACGCCCGCGTTCGGCTGCGGCCCGCCACCATCCACCCGGCACGGGACTTTCACGCGGCGGATGGCGACGTTCGCGCGTTCCGGGGCCTCGACCGCCGCCCCCGGACAACGGGACGGCGCTGAACGGGATCGGCGGCAGCGGTCGGGGGCACGCCGCCGGCACGGATCCGGCACGCGACCCACCGATCCCCGCACAGCAAAAAGGCCCCGGTCGCCGACCTGGGCCTTCTTCATGGAGCGGGTGACGAGAATCGAACTCGCGCTCTCGGCTTGGGAAGCGACGGCGCTTGGGGAGCTGGACAGCTTCTGACCTGCACTTATGTTGGCTGGCGTGGCGACCAGGGGCTTGGGGTCGCACCGCTGTTGACCGTGGTTTACCAGTCTTATGGGCACGCCGTCGGCTTGTGGACGTGACGGGCGCCTCCGGGTGGCCGGCGAGCGGCCGAGTCATGGAAGCGAGGGTTGACTGGCAAGCCGTCGGTGCAGGAGCACATAGAGGACGAGGGGGCAGAGGCGGCCGAGCAACTCGGGGTGGAGGGGTTTGGAGCGGCCCCCGCAACGCTGTCTGCTCGGGGTGGACACCCCCGAGGCGATGGAGCGGGCGGACTGAGGACTTGCCCACCTGGCACACGGAAGGCATCGGGTCCGGGGGAACGGTTCCCTTTCGTGCCGTGCACCGGTCGCCGAGAAAACAGCGTCGGGGCGGCAACCTTCTCGTCCTCAGCGGCAACTGGGAGCCGGAAGGCCGAGTCGAACTACCGGATGGACGGGCATGAGGGAAACGAAGCACGTCGCGCCGCAACCGTGGCGCAGGCGCGGCCTGGTCACGGGCATTCCCTCGGGGCTGCTGGTCGTCGGTGTGCTGGCGTGCCGTCCCCCCGGGAGCGGAACCGGTGTCAGGATCACCGACATCTACGGGGAGCGGCTGACCGTCGACGGCACCGACGTGCGGCCGGACGTCGCGCAGCCGACCGGCGTCCAGTTCGCCCGGCACTGACCAGCCCGCCGGTCGGCCTCACCGCCCCGCAACCGAGCGCGACCGCTGTTCGAATTCCGGGCTGGGCACTGTTAGGCTCTGCTCCCCGTTGTTTAACGCGCAACCAACGCGCACATCATTGCCAGGAGAGGGCGACCGGGGGATGGTCCTCGATGACGCGTCCGCGGAGTTCCACGAATTCTTCGAACGCCACTATGCCGAACTCGCGCGTCTGGCACACCTCCTGACCGGTGAGACCGACGCGGCGGACGACCTCGCGGCGGATGCCCTGGTCGCCCTGTGGCAGCGCTGGGACCGGTTGCGGCAGGCCGACCACCCGCTCGCCTACGCTCGCGGTGTGGTGGCCAACCTGGCGCGGGGACGGATCCGCAGCGCGGTGCGCGAGCGACGCCGGATCACGCTGTTCTGGTCCCGCAGCCCCGAGAAGGTGGACGGGCCGGACATGGCGGCCGTGCTGGACGTCCGCGCGGCGCTCGCCCGGCTGCCGTTCCGCAAGCGCGCCTGCGTGGTGCTGCGGCACGCCTTCGACCTGTCGGAGAAGGACACGGCGGCGGCGTTGGGCATCTCGGTCGGCACGGTGAAGAGCCAGACCTCGAAGGGAATGGCCGAGCTGGAAAGGATACTGGGCGCGCGAGCGGCCGGGGACCTGGTGGCAGGGAGGAGGAGCCGGTGAACGAGGAGATCGCCCGTCGGCTGCACGAGGCCGCCGAGGCCCACCGGCCCGACCGCGCGAGGATGCTGGCCCGGGTGCAACGCGGCATGGCCGGCCCCGCCGTCCGTCACCGCGCGCGGCCGTTCGCGAGGTCCGGGACCAGGGTCGCGCTCGCCGGGCTCGCCGCCACCGGCATCCTGGCGACCGGCGGCCTCGCCGTCGCCGCCATCGTCGCCACCTCGTCGCCGTCGCCCACCGTGACCACGCCTGCCACCCCGTCCCCGACCGTCAGCTCCCCGCACCCGACATCGGCCCGCCCCACCCCTGTCGCGCCGGCCCCGGCCACCACCCCGGGCAGCGTGCGCCCGACTCCGCCTGCCACCAGTCCATCGCCGGCCACCAGTCCATCGCCGGCCACCAGTCCATCGCCGGCCGCCGGTGAGAGCCAGAACGGACCTTTGTGGTCGGCCGGCTCGCTGGATCCGCAGAGCACCGTCTACTGGACGCAGAGCAACCTCGTCCTCAAGACGACGCAGCCGCTCACCTCGCTCACGGTCGAGATGCGGATCGTGCAGACCGGCGGGGTGGAGAACACCGGTACTTGGCAGACCCTGCCGAGTGGTGACTTCACCGTCACCGTCCAGGAGGCCGGCGGCATGCTGGTCTACCGCTGGGTCCTCAAGCCGGGCCTGACCGTGCCGGCCGGGAGCCATGAGTTCGCCGCGCAGTTCAACAACGGCACCAGTGTCCGCAGTGCCGCGGGCGACGGCTACCGCGTCGACGGGCAGGGTTCGGGCGGCTCCGCGTCGGTACGGGGAGGGTTCGTCCCGGCCCGGTGAACGCCGCTGTGCGGCAAGGGGACGAGGTCCCCTTGCCGCACAAGCTCGATGGGAGAACAAGTATCCGAGCTGCTGGTACGGGGTCCAGTCGGCCGGCCCGGCGTTGGTCCCGTCGGCGTAGGTGGCCTTCATGGTGGTCGGCAGGTCGCCGTGGAGCTGGGTTGGGGATGGTGACGGCGGCCGAGAAAATTCTTTCCTCGATCGCGGCAACCTCTGTGTGCGTGGCGGCAACTGGCGGATGACCGGGGCCGGATCAAGGCCCGCTGCGCCAGAAGGACATGCCGTTGTCAGATCAGAACCGCTCTCATCGCCGCCGTCCGGCAACCCGCCGCGTGCTCGCCGCCGCTGTGGTCCTCGCCGCCGCGGGTGCCGCCGTACCGCTGGTCGCGCTGGCCGCACGCACGCCGGAGACCCGCACACCGTCCCTGGCCGCCGCGGCGGCCGGCACCAGCCGCTACTTCGGCACGGCAGTGTCCTCGGGCAGGCTCGGTGACTCGACGTACTCCACGATTCTCGACCGGGACTTCAACATGATCACCCCGGAGAACGAGATGAAGTGGGACACCATCGAACCCTCCCGCGGCAACTTCAACTTCGGCCCGGCCGACCAGATCGTCGGCCACGCCACCGGGCACGGGCAGCGGATGCGCGGCCACACCCTGGTGTGGCACTCCCAACTGCCCGGCTGGGTCAAGTCCATCACCGACGCCAACACGCTGCGCAGCGTGATGGACAACCACATCACCACCGAGATGACCCACTTCAAGGGCAAGATCTACGCCTGGGACGTGGTCAACGAGGCGTTCGCCGACGGCGGCAGCGGTCAGCACCGCAGCTCGGTCTTCCAGGACGTGCTGGGCAACGGCTTCATCGAGGAGGCGTTCCGCACCGCGCGGGCCACCGACCCCGCGGCCAAGCTCTGCTACAACGACTACAACATCGAGAACTGGACCGACGCCAAGACCCAGGGCGTCTACAACATGGTCAAGGACTTCAAGTCCCGCGGCGTGCCCATCGACTGTGTCGGCTTCCAGAGCCACTTCGGCGCCGGCGGCCCGCCGGCCAGCTTCCGGACCACCCTGTCCAAGTTCGCCGCGCTCGGCGTGGACGTTCAGATCACCGAGCTCGACATCGCCCAGGCGTCCGCCACCGCGTACGCCAACACCGTCCAGGACTGTCTCAACGTCGCCCGCTGCACCGGCATCACCGTGTGGGGCATCCGCGACAGCGACTCCTGGCGCACCGGTGAGAACCCGCTGCTGTTCGACAACAGCGGCAACAAGAAGCCCGCCTACGACGCGGTGCTCACCGCCCTGGGCGGCAGCAGCGGCGGGGGCACGGCGGGCGGCGGCACGACGGCCGGGGACATCACCTCCGGCACTGTCTACACGCTCTCCAACGCGGCCGCCGGACGCGTTCTCGACGAGCCCGCGGGACAGAACCGCAACGGCACCCCGCTCCAGGTGTGGGACGCCAGCGGTGCCGCGAACCAGCAGTGGCGGGCCGGCCGGAACAGCGACGGCTCCTACACGCTGACCAACGTCGCCAGCGGCCGGGTACTGGACGAGCCGGGCAACCAGACGGGCAACGGGACGAGGATGGCGGTCTGGGACTCCAACGGCGGCGCCAACCAGCACTGGCGGGCCGCCCGGAACAGCGACGGCTCCTACACCCTGACGAACGTCGCCAGCGGCCGGGCGCTGGAGATCCCCGGCGGCAAGACCGCCAACGGCACCCCCGTCCGGATCTGGGACTCCAACGGCGGCGGCGCCAACCAGCACTGGAACTTCAAGCCGACCGCGGCGCCGAAGAGCACCACGTGTGCTCTTCCGTCGACCTACCGGTGGACGTCGACGGGTGCGTTGGCGCAGCCCGCGAACCGGTGGGACGCGGTGAAGGACTTCACCACCGTGACGTACAACGGCAAGCACGTGGTCTACGCGTCGAGCGTGGCGGGATCGTCGTACGGCTCGATGATGTTCAAGCCCTTCACGAACTGGGCGGACATGGCCGCGGCCGGCCAGACCGGCATGAGCCAGAACGCGGTGGCGCCCACACTGTTCTACTTCGCGCCCAGGAAGATCTGGGTGCTGGCGTCCCAGTGGGGCGCGTCGCCCTTCGTCTACCGTACGTCGAGCGACCCCACCAACCCCAACGGCTGGTCCGCGCCGCAGCCGCTGTTCACCGGCAGCATCCCCCGCACCGAATCCGGCACCGGCCCGATCGACCAGACCTTGATCGCCGACGGCCAGAACATGTACCTGTTCTTCGCCGGCGACAACGGCAAGATCTACCGGGCGAGCATGCCGATCGGGAACTTCCCGGGCAGCTTCGGCTCGTCGTACACGACGGTCATGAGCGACACGACGAAGAACCTGTTCGAGGCGCCGCAGGTCTACAAGGTCCAGGGCCAGAACCAGTACCTCATGATCGTCGAGGCTCGGGGAGCGAACGAGCAGCGCTATTTCCGCTCGTTCACCGCCTCCAGCCTGAACGGCTCCTGGACCCCGCAGGCCGACACCGAGAGCAACCCCTTCGCCGGCAAGGCCAACAGCGGCGCCACCTGGACCAACGACATCAGCCACGGTGACCTGGTCCGCGACAACCCCGACCAGACCATGACCATCGACCCCTGCCACCTGCAGTTCCTCTACCAGGGCAAGTCCCCCACCGCGACCGGCCCTTACGACCGACTGCCGTGGCGGCCGGGAGTCCTCACCCCCAGCGCTGACCCGCCTGAACCACGGTGATCGCGATCGGGTGCGGTGCACCGGCGCGTAGACGAGCGGTCTACGGTGTGGGCACCTCCACCCGCTGACCGATACTCACCGCCTCGAGGAACCCCAGCCGTGCGCCGGCTGGGGTTCCCATCGTTGGGGAACCAGGCGCCGACCGAGAAGTCCTCAGCCCGACGAAGACGACGAAATGCGCCCCCATCGAAGAGATGGGGGCGCATTTCGTCAGCTCCGCCTACTTGAGTGCTGTACCACCCGAGTTGTGGTACGTGATCGTCTTGTTGATCAGGTTTCCGCCGTCGGTTTCGACCGAGGTCTGTTCCTGCTGCCCTGGACCGAAGAGCAGGCCGGCGATGTGGGCGTCCGCCACCTGGTCCATGTGGGCGAAGAACCAGTCCACCTTGTCGTCCTTGTAGTGGTTGAGGGTGTTGTTCTGCGCCATGTTGCCCACGGGGATCTGCCACAGGACCACCGGCTTGCCCACGGACTCGGCCATCGTCTTGTAGAACTTCAGCGTGGCGGCGGCCTTCTGGTCATTCCAGAAGTGGTCACTACCACCATGGGCCGGCTGCGCGTACCAGCCCGCGTCGCGGTCCGACACATCGGTGGCCAGGAAGTCGGCGTTCTTCGCCCCGAGGCTCGCGTAGTCCTTGACGCAAGCCTGTGTGTTGGTCTCCCAGTCGAAGCAGGAAAGGTGCATCCCCACGGCGGCGTTCGGCGCGTACTTGTGCGCCATCGAGATCAGGCACTGGGCGAGTCCGGTGGCGCTGTTCTCCTGCGCACCGCAATCCGTCGGATTCGCGCCCGAGACCTGTGCGGGAACCTGTTGCGGATCGCCGAGCGACCGGACGTAGCCCCAGAAGTCGGGCTCAAGGTCGATCGCGTCGTGCGACGGGCCGATCTTCTGGAGGAAGAAACGGTAGTCGTTCAGATACCGGGTGAGCAGGTCACGCCTGTTGATGGCCTTGACCTCGCCCGGACCGTCGCCCTCGCCTGCCGCATCCCCGAGGTCGCGCAACGAGTACCAGGTCCAGAGCATCTTCTGCGGACGCGGGCTGCCCTTGTACGTCGCCTGGGCCGCCACGCTGTCCCGCCAGGTCACGTAAGTGCCGGGCGCCGTGGTGCTGCCGTTCCAGCAACCCCACCAACCCGACCAATCGTCGTGGCAGCGCACTGCCGAGTAGTAGTCCGACGAGGGCGCGGGCTGGCTGTGTACATAGGCGTAGCGCATGTCGAACGGCGCGGCGTTCGCCGAGGCGTCGGGCATCGAGCCGCCGATGAGCACCGTGCTGCTGCCCATGAAACGTGTCGTCGAGCTGCCGCCACCGGCCACGGGAGACGGCGTGGACGACGGCGTGGACGACGGGTGCGAGCTGCTCGGAGTCGGGCTTGCGGGAACGCTGCCGCCCGGCGCGGTGGGCGTACCGGCGCCGCCGGCACTCCCGGCCGGGACGAGTTGCCACTGCTGATCGGCGCCGCCTCGGTCGCGGTTCTGGACGACGTCGCCCCCGTCGGCCTTGGCGGCGTTGTGGACACCGACAGCCATGCCACTGAAACGATTGACCAAACGCACGTAGCCGTCCGGCGACTTGGCCAGTTTGAACTGCTGGTTGGTGCCGTTCAGGTCTTTCCACTGCACGATGGCGGAGCCGGCGGTCTTCGACCAGCCGAGGTCGTCCAGCACCTTGCCGGAGCTCCGGTTCTGCAGCCGGTAGTACCCGTCACCCGCGTCGATGAACCGCCAGTGCTGGTTGGCCCCGCCGTGGCGCGCCCACTGCACCACCGCCGCGCCGTCGTTCTTGGCGGAGGCGCGGTCGTCCAGCACCTTGCCGCTGTTGCGGTTGACCAGCACGTACCACTTCTTCAGATCCAGGGTTTTCTGCTCCGCCGAAGCCTGGCTGACCACGACGGCCGAGCCGGCCACGACCACCATGGTGAAACCCGCCCAGAGACCCCGACGCGCGAGCAACCGACGGCCACGATGCTTCGGGCGACCACCGCGCGCGCCGTCGTCGGCACGGTGGCCGCCGGCGCGGGACGCCACCGATGACGTGGGTGGGCCGGGGACATGTCTGTGCTCTCGTTCCAGGGACATGCCTGTGCTCTCTTTCAGCCGTTGCATCTGACCGGACCACTTGGCCGGACAACACTGAGTGGTCCGAGAGGCCGAAAAGGTTGCCGCGAAGAGCCACAGAATCTTCTTCGTCACTGGTGCGCGTGCTGAGCGACCTTCTGAGTGCGCGCGGTAGCAGGCGGACCCGGAAGCGGGGCCGCAGGCCGTTGTGGCTGCGGCCCCGCTCGGGTGATTGAGGTCAGGACAGGTCGCCGTACTGGAGGCTGCGTCCGTTGGTGCCGATGTAGAGGCGGCCGTAGGTGTCGGGGTCGCCGGTGATGATGCCGAGGCTGCCGATGGCGCCCCACTGGTGGGCGTCGTCGTTGACGCGGAGCCAGGTGGCGCCCTTGTCGGTGGAGCGGAAGACTCCGGTGACGTCGTTGACGGTGCCGATCGGGTACAGGGCCTGGTAGTTGGCGCCGGGTGCGGCCTTGCCGAAGCCGAGGGCGGAGGCGGACTTCACCGTGGTGAGTGTGGTGAAGGTGCGGCCGCCGTCGGTGGAGTGCAGCAGCCCGTTGCCGCCGCCGGCGATCCACAGGTCCCCCGCGATGCCGGGGACGGCGGTGAGCCTGCCGGAGGGCAGGCTGGTGGCGCGGGGGGTGAAGGTCGCGCCGCCGTCGGTGCTGGCGTGGAGCGTGCCGTTGGTCAGTGCGTAGAAGGTGTTGGCCGAGGAGCGGTCGGCGACGACGACGGCGTCGGTGCCCAGGCCGCTGACCTTCGACCAGCTCGCTCCCTTGTCGGTCGAGCGGTAGGGGGCCTGGCCTGCTTCGGCCCAGACGATGGTGAAGCCGTCCGCGGCGAGGGCGACATGGCCGCTGTTCGCGCTGGGGACCGGTTCTGCGGTGAAGCCGTTCCAGGTGCTGCCGCCGTCGGTGGAGTAGGCGCCGTCCTGCGCGCCGCCAGTGCCGACGCGGACCATCACCGCGGGGGCCGACTGGGCGAAGTCGATGTCGGTGCTGCTGCTCATCAGCGGGTTCTTCAGCCGTCCGGCGGGCACCTCGGTCAGGGAGTCGTGGCGGAAGCCGCCCTGGTCGCCCATGGAGGTGATGACGGTGGCGCCGCCGGGAGGGGCGATCGCGTCCGCCAGCGAGGTCTCCTCCAGCCCGCGGGCCCCGGCGGTCCAGTGGCTGGTGCCGCCGCTGTCGGAGGCATTGGCGTCCTTGCTGCGCCAGATGCCGTTGCCGGTGCCGTACAGCACGTGCCCGGAGTCGAAGGGATCGATGGCCGGCGCGGTCATCCAGTGACCGATGCCGGTACCGATGTAAGGAGCGGCGGAGGCGTCGCGCTGCGACTTGTCGGCCAGTGCCTTCCAGGTCGTGCCGCCGTCGGTGGTCCGGTAGACCTCGTCCTGGGGCCACCAGCGGTCGAGGGTGGTGACCATCACCGTGGACGGCTTCTGCGGGTCGACGGCCAGACCGGAGAACCCGTAACTGCCCTGGGAGGGGGAGATGTTCTTCCACGCGCCGCCGGACGGCGTGTACTTCCACACCGAGCCCGCCGTCGCGTCGTTGGGGCCGATGTCGTTGCTGTACGACAGGTACAGCGAACCGTCACCGGAGACCACGCCGTGCTGCGGCATCTGGCCGGTGGGCTGCCCGGAGACGGCCTGCCAGCTGCTGCCGCCGTCGGTGGAGCGGTACAGGGAGGTGGACCTGTCGTTGACGCCGGCGTAGACCGTGTTGCTGCCGGCCGGGCCGTACGTCACGAAGGAGATGCCCGCGCCGCTGCTCGCCCCGTCCTTGACGGGGAACGAGGAGACCTGACTCCATGGCGCGCCGTAGTCGGTGCTGCGCCTGCATGCCGTTCACCAGAAGAGGAGTGAATCCAGGCACGGGGGATGACCGGATCCGACGCCTAGTGGTCACAGACTCCGCACAGGGTTGCCGCGAGCCGGGAACTTTTTCGGTTCACCTCGTGGTGCGGTAGGCGTTGATCAGCGTCCAGGGTGGCGTTGGTGCCCTTGGCGTCGATGGCCTTGGCCCGGAAGGACACCGAGCCTGGCGTCCCGGGCTGGTCCAGCGTCACGGACCGCTTGGCGTCCTCAGGATCCGGGTTCGTCTCGCCGAATGGGAGCGGATGAACGGGAGACACGTCCAGTGCGACAAAAGAGCGAGGCAGGAACGCGGACTGTGATTCTTCCCGCGGTCCTCCGCCGGGAGCTCCGCTGGCACCTGGAGTCGTACGCCGAGCCTGGCCTTGACGGGTTGCGAAGCACCACAAGCAGCAGAGTGACAACCCTGCGCACCACGAGGAGCACCCCACCGGCAGCTGATCAAGTCCTTATGGTGCGGTTGTGGTGCGCGACCTGTTCATCGGTCTAGACAACAAAGAACCCCCGGGCTTCTGGCCTGGGGGTTTGTCATGGAGCGGGTGACGAGAATCGAACTCGCGCTCTCAGCTTGGGAAGCTGATGTTCTACCATTAAACTACACCCGCGTATGTACGGACATGGTCCCGATGGATCCCTTGTCCGGACGCTCGCTCACTTTACATCATCGCGGTCCCCCGGTGCTCGAACCCGGCAGGTTTGAGTCTGTCTCAGGGTGGGATCCGGCTGCGGGCGGCCCGAGTTGGGGCGTACCGTTGGGGCCGGAGTGCCGCCTGGAGAGTCGTCCCATTGATCCCGTAATGTGGCTTTTGGCGTCCGGGCAGAACGCCGGACGCGGCTCTTGGGGAAGGGACTTGAGGGACTTGATGGAACGCACCGTCGTCCGCTGCGCGGACGGGCACGTCTTCAGCACCGCGTCGTTCCCGATGCAGAAGGCCGACCGGCTCGGCCCCGGCCGGCTCGTGCGGTGTCCGCGATGCGCCCGGCTCCGCAGTGCGGTGCCCGTGGTCATGGAGAAGCGGTGAGCCGGACCGGGAGGAAGCGGCGAACCGGAAGGTCAGAGCACCGGCTGTAGTCGGGTTGTGACAGCGGGCGCGCGGAGCCGTCGTGATTGCCATGGCTCCGCGTGCCTTGCGTATCCTCGCTACGTGCTTCTCTCAGACAAGGACATCCGGGCCGAGATCGACGCCGGGCGGGTGCGGATCGATCCCTACGACGAATCCATGGTGCAGCCGTCGAGCATCGATGTACGGCTGGACCGGTATTTCCGGGTGTTCGAGAATCACCGGTACCCCCACATCGATCCCTCCGTCGAGCAGGCCGATCTGACCCGGCTGGTCGAACCCGAGGGCGATGAGCCGTTCATCCTGCACCCCGGGGAGTTCGTGCTGGCCTCCACCTACGAGGTCATCACGCTGCCCGACGACCTCGCCTCGCGGCTCGAGGGGAAGAGCTCGCTCGGCCGGCTCGGGCTGGTCACACACTCCACCGCCGGGTTCATCGACCCCGGCTTCAGCGGGCACGTCACCCTGGAGCTGTCCAACCTCGCGACGCTCCCCATCAAGCTGTGGCCCGGGATGAAGATCGGTCAGCTGTGCATGTTCCGGCTGTCCTCGCCCACCGAGCACCCCTACGGCAGCGAGCGGTACGGCTCCCGGTACCAGGGGCAGCGCGGGCCGACCGCCTCGCGGTCCTATCTCAATTTCCATCGGACCCAGGTGTGAGGGCTACGACGACATGAGCGACGCCGACGTGCGGGAGAACCTGACCTACGAGCGGTTCGGGACCGCCATCCGCGAGCTGGCGCAGACCATCGCCGACGACGGGTACGAGCCCGACATCGTGCTGAGCATCGCGCGCGGCGGGGTGTTCGTCGCGGGCGGGCTCGCCTACGCCCTCGACTGCAAGAACATCCACCTGGTGAACGTCGAGTTCTACACGGGTGTGGGCACCACCCTGGAAATGCCGGTCATGCTCGCGCCCGTGCCGAACGTGATCGACTTCTCCGACAAGAAGGTGCTGATCACCGACGACGTCGCGGACACCGGCAAGACCCTGAAGCTGGTCCGCGACTTCTGCCTGGACACCGTCGCCGAGGTGCGCTCCGCGGTGATCTACGAAAAGTCGCACTCCCTCGTGAAGTGCGAGTACGTGTGGAAGCGCACCGACGAATGGATCAACTTCCCGTGGAGCGTCGAGCCGCCCGTGGTGAAGCGTGAGGGCCAGGTCCTCGACGCCTAGCGGGCCGCCTCGCCTCCCGCGACGCACAGCAAGGGCCCTCGGCATGCCGCCGAGGGCCCTGTCGTCTCCGGTGACCGGTGACCGCTAGAACGTGCCCAGCTTCACTATGGAGAGCAGCGCGATCAGCTGGATCGCCGACGCGCCCAGCGCCTTCGGCCAGGGCAGGTCGTGGGAGCGGGAGACCATCAGGGTCAGCAGGGCGCCCGCGCCGATCCAGGTGGCCCAGCCGAGGACCTGGACGAAGCCGGCGTCGCCGCCGAAGAACATGGCGAAGACCAGCCGGGGCGTGTCCGTGAGGGCCGCGATCAGCATGGACAGGCCCACCGTGGGCTGCCAGGCGCCGTCACCGCCCAGCTGGCGGGCCAGGGTGTGGGTGACCACGCCCAGGACGAACAGGCCCACCACCATCGCGACGGCCGCCAGCAGCACCATCGGCACCGTGGTGGAGAACGAGGAGTCGATCGCGTCCTTGCGGGCGTCGTCGAAGCCGAAGACGGCCAGCAGGCCGTACAGGAAGGTCACGACGACCGCGGGGACCCACATCGTGTAGTCCCGCATGCGCAGGAACGTCTGGTCCGGGGAGAAGACGATCCCCTTCAGCAGTTCCTTCCAGTGCAGGGGCGGCCCGACCGGGCCGGCGGGCGCGGCGGCCGAGCCGGCGTGGTAGGTCGAGCCCTGGGTGTAGCCGGCGGCCTCGTCGACCGAGAACGCCTGGGTGTGGCCAGGGTTGTTGGCCGCGTACGGGTCGTGCGGGACGTTCCCGGGGTGCGGGTAGCCGCCGTCGCCGAAGTACTCCGGACCGTCGTCGGCCGGTCCCGGGTAGCCGTACTGCTGCCCCTGCTGCGGGTACGGCGGCTGGGGCGCCGACGGGTAGCCCTGCGAGGGGCCCGACGGGCCCGGCCGTCCGTACGACGGCTGTCCGTGCGACGGGCCTCCGGGCTGAGCGGGGCCGTGCCCGCGCCCGTACGACGGTCCCTGGGGAGCCTGCTGTCCTTGGGGGGTGCGGTTGTCCCGGCCCCCGCGTCCGATCCTGAATCCAGCCACGTCATCGAACGTACCTGGTCCCGGTGACCGACGTGCCGGGCCCTGCGGTCCGGGCCCGCCTTTGCGGCCGACCTGTGACATCCCCTAAGGGGCCGTCAGGCGCGGCACCCGGGGATCCTCCGGGGTCGCTCAGGGTTCCCCCGGCGTTCGGGGAAGCGGCGGAGACCGTGGCGGTCGGCACGGCGGAGGCGGCGCGGGTCCGTCGCGGGGGGTGATCTCCCTTCCGGTGCCGCGCAGATGCTTGAACGCGCGTTCGGTGAGGGTGTGGGATCGCTGTGGCCGCCGGGGCACGGGAGTCATGCGGTCCCGGCGGGGCCGGTCGTGCGCTGGAGGGGGGAACGGATGGCGTCCGTGCTGGTGTGGCTCGTGCGGCTGTGCGGGCTCGTGGGGTGGGCCGCGGGGGTGGTCGCGTGCGTGTGGCTGCTGGGGGTGGCGCCGATGTCGCACCCCTGGAACGGGCCGCTGGTGTGGGGCGGGGTGGCCGCCGGGTGCGCCGCGGTGCGCGTGGTGGCGCTGTGGTCGCTGCGGCTGGTGGGGGAGGACGGGCCGCCGGGCCCCGGCGGCGCCTCCCCCGGCAGCGGGGTCTCCCTGGAGAAGGGCGCGCGGAAGCCCGGGGCGGGGAAGCCCGTAGTGGGGAAGCCCGGGGCGCGGAAGCCCGGCGCACCCTGGCCCTGGACCGACGACTCCGCGCTGTGGATCAAGGGCCGTACGGTCGCCGTCTGGCTGCTGGTGGGCCTCGCCGCCGGCGCGATGTTCGGCTGCCTGATGAGCATGCCGTCCAACGACCGGATCGAGCGGTTGCGGGACGCGGGCGCCGAGGTGGGCCCGGCCCGTGTGGTGGGCGAGCCGCTGCGGGTACGGCCCGAGCGGGACGACGAGGACCGGGTGAAGGGCTATGCGTCCCGGCTGACCCTCGCCGTGGCCGGCGGCCGCGCACGCGTCCTGGTGAAGGGCGCCTACACCTACGACAGGCCCCGTGCGGGCACGCCGGTCCAGGTGCTGTGGTCCAGGTCGCGTCCCGAACTCGGCGGATACGTCAACGAGTCCAGGGACCTGCCCGCCCTGGCCGCCGGCCGCTGGAAGCCGTTCCCGGACGACGACCAGGGGCGGGCGGCGCTGTTCGCCTTCGTTCTCGTCACGGTGGTCTTCGGCCTCGTCATGGCGGCCGTGTTCTCCCTGGCGCCCGACCCGGACGCCCTGCAGGACCGGGCCTGGTCGGCGTGGGCGCAGACGGTCCGCGGCCTGTTCGTCGCCGGGTTGTACCTGGCCTGGCGCCCGATCCTGCTCGGGCAGGAGGCGAACCTGGTGTCCCTCCTGTTCGCCGGGGGCGGCTTCGTCCTCATCCTGTTGGTGTACGCGTTCACGACCGGCTTCTGAGAACGGCGGGGGGCATGGTCCAGGATGGGGCCATGAGCGTAGTGAAGATCAACGTGCTGACCGTGCCCGCCGAGCAGCGGGAGGTCCTGGAGCAGCGGTTCGCCTCGCGGGCCCACGCGGTGGAGAACTCCGACGGCTTCGAGTGGTTCGAGCTGCTGCGGC
Organism: Streptomyces echinatus; assembly: GCF_014203595.1. Lineage (GTDB taxonomy): Bacteria > Actinomycetota > Actinomycetes > Streptomycetales > Streptomycetaceae > Streptomyces > Streptomyces echinatus. The sequence goes on along the minus strand of NZ_JACHJK010000007.1, from coordinate 174,371 downwards.
CCGTCGAGGGCACCGACCAGTACCTCGTGTACACCCGCTGGCGTGACGAGGAGTCCTTCCAGGCGTGGATGGAGGGCCCGATGAAGTCCGCGCACCAGGGCGGCGGCGACCGCCCCAAGCCGGCCGCCTCCGGCTCCACCCTCTGGTCCTTCGAGGTGGTCCAGCAGGCGTCCCCGAAGTCCTCGTAGCCGTCCGTTCCGCAGGTGATCGGCAGAGGAGTTCCACGCCGCAGGTCCGGGCAGTCGCTCTGACCTGCGGTTGAGGGGTGGGGCCCGCGTCCGCGGTGGAACGGACCTGCCAATCGTTCCCCGGCCCGGGCCCCGGCCCCGGCCCCGGCCCGGCGCCCCGGGGAACGACGCCGCCCCCTGCCTGTGCGGGTCAGGGGGCGGCGTCGGGTCTTTCAGCGGGCGGTCACTTCACCGGTTCCGGTTCCGGCTCGTTCTCGGTCTCGGGCTCGTCCGCCGGGTCGACCGGCGTCCTGACCGAGTCCAGCAGGAGCTGGGCGACGTCCACGACCTGGATGGACTCCTTGGCCTTGCCGTCGTTCTTCTTGCCGTTGACCGAGTCGGTCAGCATGACGAGGCAGAACGGGCAGGCGGTGGAGACGATGTCCGGGTTGAGGGAGAGGGCCTCGTCGACGCGCTCGTTGTTGATGCGCTTGCCGATCCGCTCTTCCATCCACATCCGGGCGCCGCCGGCGCCGCAGCAGAAGCCGCGCTCCTTGTGGCGGTGCATCTCCTCGTTGCGCAGGCCCGGGACCTTGCCGATGATCTCGCGCGGGGGCGTGTAGATCTTGTTGTGGCGGCCCAGGTAGCACGGGTCGTGGTAGGTGATGATGCCCTCGACCGGGGTCACCGGGATCAGCTTGCCCTCGTCCACCAGGTGCTGCAGCAGCTGGGTGTGGTGGATGACCTCGTAGTCGCCGCCGAGCTGCGGGTACTCGTTGCCGAGGGTGTTGAGGCAGTGCGGGCAGGTCGCGACGATCTTCTTCGCCGACTTCGGCTTCCTGGTCGACTCGTCCTCGTCATCCTCGCCGAAGGCCATGTTCAGCGCGGCGACGTTCTCCATGCCGAGCTCCTGGAACAGGGGCTCGTTGCCGAGGCGGCGGGCGGAGTCACCGGTGCACTTCTCGTCGCCGCCCATGATCGCGAACTTGACGCCCGCGATGTGGAGGAGTTCCGCGAAGGCCTTGGTGGTCTTCTTGGCGCGGTCCTCCAGGGCGCCGGCGCAGCCGACCCAGTAGAGGTACTCGACCTCGGTGAGGTCCTCGATGTCCTTGCCGACGACCGGGACCTCGAAGTCGACCTCCTTGGTCCACTCCAGGCGCTGCTTCTTCGCCAGGCCCCAGGGGTTGCCCTTCTTCTCCAGGTTCTTGAGCATCGTGCCCGCCTCGGACGGGAACGCGGACTCGATCATCACCTGGTAGCGGCGCATGTCGACGATGTGGTCGACGTGCTCGATGTCCACCGGGCACTGCTCGACACAGGCGCCGCAGGTGGTGCAGGACCACAGGACGTCGGGGTCGATGACGCCGTTCTCCTCGGCGGTGCCGATCAGGGGGCGCTCGGCCTCGGCGAGGGCGGCGGCGGGCACGCCGGCCAGCTGCTCCTCGCCCGCCTTCTCCTCGCCCTCCACGGTCTTGCCGCCACCCGCGAGCAGGTAAGGGGCCTTGGCGTGGGCGTTGTCGCGCAGCGACATGATCAGCAGCTTCGGCGACAGCGGCTTGCCGGTGTTCCAGGCGGGGCACTGCGACTGGCAGCGGCCGCACTCGGTGCAGGTGGAGAAGTCCAGCAGGCCCTTCCAGGAGAACTGCTCGACCTGGGAGACGCCGAAGACGTCGTCGTCACCGGGGTCGGTGAAGTCGATCGGCTTGCCACCGCTCGTCATCGGCAGCAGGGCGCCCAGGGAGGTCTCACCGGTGGCGTTGCGCTTGAACCAGATGTTCGGGAACGCCAGGAAGCGGTGCCAGGCCACACCCATGTCGGTCTTCAGGGCGACCGTGATCATCCAGATGAAGGAGGTCGCGATCTTCAGGCCGGCGAAGAAGTAGGTGAGGTTCTGGAGCGTGGAGACGTCCATGTCCCGCAGCCAGGCGACGACCGGGTACGAGATGAAGAACGAGGCCTCGTAGCTGTCCACGTGGTGCTGGGCGCCTTCGAGGGCGTGCAGCATGAAGATGCAGACGCCGACGATGAGGATGACGGCCTCGACGAAGTACGCCTGGCCGAAGTTGGAGCCGGCGAAGCGGGACTTGCGGCCCGGCTTGTTCGGCTTGCTCAGCTGGCGGATGACGATCAGGACGAGGATGCCGAGGGCCGTCATCGTGCCGAGGAACTCGACGAAGACGTTGTACGGCGCCCAGTCGCCGATGACCGGCAGGAGCCAGTCCGCCTGGAACAGCTGCCCGATGGCGTTGACGATCGTCAGCAGCAGGGAGAAGAAGCCCACCGCCACGAACCAGTGCGCCACGCCGACGACGCCCCAGCGGTTCATCCGGGTGTGGCCGAGGAACTCCTTGGCCACGGTGATGGTGCGCTGCGTGGGATCGTCGGTCCGGGTACCGGCCGGCACGGGCTGGCCCAGCCGCATGAAGTTGTAGATCTGCAGGAGGGCGCGGCCGAACAGTGCCACGCCGACCACGATCAGGACCAGCGACACGATGATCGCGGCGAGTTGCATTGGGGCTCCTGAGGCGGCCTCGGTCTGAACGAGCTGTCTGAGCTGATCGACATTACTAAGCGGTAACTTATGCAGTCCGTCTGAGACTACCCCCATCTTCCGTCCGGATGCAGCCGAGCGCGGGGTGATATGGGTCGCCGCCAGGCAATCAGATCGTGTTATTCATACCGAATTGCTACATTCGCCCCTACCTTAGAGCCGTGCTCTACGGGATCGCCGCCGCCACCGCCGCCCTCCTCCTCGCCGCCGTGCTCGCGGCGGCGTTCCGGGCGCCCGCCCTGCGGGCCGGGATCCTCGACCGCCGCCGGCAGCGGCCCCTGCCGCTCCTCGGCGGGCTGGCCGTCGTGGCCGTCACGTGCCTGGTCGCCGGGGTGGGCGAGTGGACCCGGGTCGCCCCGCTCGGTCAGGGCGTCGGTGATCTGCTGGCGGCCGCCGCCGCGGTCGCCGGCCTCGGCCTGGTGGCCGACCTGTGGCGGCTGCGCACCCGGGTGCTCGTCGCCGGTACGGTCGCGGCGGCCGCCTGGGTGGTGCCGTACGACGAGACGGGCCTGCTGGGCGGGGTGCTCGCGGTCGGCTGGATCGCCCTCGCCTCCCTCGCCTTCAAGGGGCTCGACCATGCCGACGGGCTGGCCGGCACGGTCGGGGTGGTCACCGCCTTCGGTGTGGGCGCCTGTGCGGCCGCGGAGGTGATGGACGGACTGGCCGTGCTGCTCAGTGTGGTCGCCGCCGCCCTCACCGGATTCCTGATGCACAACTGGCATCCGGCCCGGATCGGTCTCGGCGCGTGCGGCTCGCTGTTCACCGGGTTCGTGCTGTCCTCGGCCGTCGTCTTCACGCGCGCGGGGTACGAGCTGGGGCCGAGCGTGGCGGTGGTGTTCTGCCTCAGTGCCGTCGCCGTCGCCGACGCCCTGCTGGTGGTCCTCGCCCGCGGGGTGGCCCGGCGCCCGCTGCTCAGGCGCGGCCCGGACCACCTCGGGCACCGGCTGCGGCGGCTGGGGCTCGCTCCCCAGGCGTCGGCCGTGCTGCTGGGGGCGGCCTCCTTCTCCTCGGTCCTCGTGGGGGTACTGGTGCACGCGGGGTGGACCGGAGGCGGCGCCGCGCTCTGGGTGGCGGGCGCGGTCGGCCTCGTCGTGCTGGTCCTCGTACTCCTTCGGAATCCTGTCCAGCAGCCCCGGCCTACGACGTCCACGCAGGTCAGCGGGCACTTGCGCGTAAGGAACGGATAAGAGTTGAGCCCGCATGACTCAGGTCTGTTGACCCCGCGCATCTCCTCATGCACACTTGAGCCTGTTCCACTCAAGTCAGCTGGAGGAATCAACCATGGCACGTGCGGTCGGCATCGACCTGGGCACGACTAACTCCGTCGTCAGCGTTCTGGAGGGCGGCGAGCCCACCGTCATCACCAACGCCGAGGGCGCCAGGACCACGCCGTCCGTCGTCGCCTTCGCCAAGAACGGTGAGGTGCTCGTCGGCGAGGTCGCCAAGCGCCAGGCGGTCACGAACGTGGACCGGACCATCCGCTCGGTCAAGCGCCACATGGGCACCGACTGGAAGATCGAGCTGGACGGGAAGCCCTTCAACCCGCAGCAGATCTCCGCGTTCATCCTGCAGAAGCTGAAGCGGGACGCCGAGGCGTACCTGGGCGAGAAGGTGACCGACGCGGTCATCACCGTCCCGGCCTACTTCAACGACTCCGAGCGCCAGGCGACCAAGGAGGCCGGTGAGATCGCCGGTCTGAACGTCCTGCGCATCGTCAACGAGCCCACCGCCGCCGCGCTGGCGTACGGCCTCGACAAGGACGACCAGACGATCCTCGTCTTCGACCTCGGTGGCGGCACCTTCGACGTCTCGCTGCTGGAGATCGGCGACGGCGTCGTCGAGGTGAAGGCCACCAACGGCGACAACCACCTCGGTGGTGACGACTGGGACCAGCGCGTCGTCGACTACCTGGTCAAGCAGTTCCAGTCCGGTCACGGCGTGGACCTGTCCAAGGACAAGATGGCCCTCCAGCGCCTCCGTGAGGCCGCCGAGAAGGCCAAGATCGAGCTGTCCTCCTCCACCGAGACCTCGATCAACCTGCCCTACATCACGGCGTCCGCCGAGGGCCCGCTGCACCTGGACGAGAAGCTCACCCGCGCCCAGTTCCAGCAGCTGACGGCCGACCTGCTGGAGCGCTGCAAGACGCCGTTCCACAACGTCATCAAGGACGCCGGCATCCAGCTCGGCGAGATCGACCACGTCGTCCTCGTCGGCGGCTCCACCCGCATGCCCGCCGTCGCCGAGCTCGTCAAGGAGCTGACCGGCGGCAACGAGGCCAACAAGGGCGTGAACCCGGACGAGGTCGTCGCCATCGGCGCCGCCCTCCAGGCCGGTGTCCTCAAGGGTGAGGTCAAGGACGTCCTGCTGCTCGACGTCACCCCGCTGTCCCTCGGTATCGAGACCAAGGGCGGCATCATGACCAAGCTGATCGAGCGCAACACCACGATCCCGACCAAGCGGTCCGAGATCTTCACGACGGCCGAGGACAACCAGCCGTCCGTGCAGATCCAGGTCTACCAGGGCGAGCGCGAGATCGCGGCGTACAACAAGAAGCTCGGCATGTTCGAGCTGACCGGTCTGCCGCCGGCGCCGCGTGGCGTCCCGCAGATCGAGGTCGCCTTCGACATCGACGCCAACGGCATCATGCACGTGACCGCCAAGGACCTGGGCACGGGCAAGGAGCAGAAGATGACCGTCACCGGCGGCTCCTCGCTGCCGAAGGACGAGGTCGACCGGATGCGCCAGGAGGCCGAGAAGTACGCGGAGGAGGACCACGCCCGCCGCGAGGCCGCCGAGACCCGCAACCAGGGCGAGCAGCTGGTCTACCAGACCGAGAAGTTCCTCAAGGACAACGAGGACAAGGTCCCCGGCGAGGTCAAGACCGAGGTCGAGGCCGCGGTCGGCGAGCTGAAGGAAGCCCTCAAGGGCGAGGACACCGCCGAGATCCGCACCGCCACCGAGAAGGTCGCGGCCGTCTCGCAGAAGCTGGGCCAGGCCATGTACGCCGACGCCCAGGCGGCGCAGGCCGCGGGTGGTGCCGGTGACGCCGGTGCCGGCCAGGCCAAGGCCGACGACGACGTCGTCGACGCCGAGATCGTGGACGACGAGCGCAAGGACGGTGCCGCGTGACGGAGGAGACCCCGGGCTTTGACGAGAAGCCCGACGTCCCCTCCGGCGCCACCTCCGACGACGCCGAGCCGAAGGCCGCCCCCGAGGAGGGGGCGGCCCCGGCCGGGGACGCGACCGAAAACGCCGGTCTGGTCGCCCAGCTGGACCAGGTGCGCACCGCGCTCGGCGAGCGCACCGCGGACCTCCAGCGGCTCCAGGCCGAGTACCAGAACTACCGCCGCCGCGTCGAGCGCGACCGGATCGCGGTCAAGGAGATCGCCATCGCGAATCTCCTGACCGAGCTCCTGCCCGTGCTCGACGACATCGGCCGCGCGCGGGAACACGGCGAACTGGTCGGCGGCTTCAAGTCGGTGGCCGAATCGCTGGAGACCGTCGCGGCCAAGATGGGCCTGCAGCAGTTCGGCAAGGAGGGCGAGCCCTTCGACCCGACCATCCACGAGGCCCTGATGCACAGTTACGCGCCGGACGTCACCGAGACGACCTGCGTGGCGATCCTGCAGCCGGGGTATCGCATCGGCGAGCGCACCATCCGCCCCGCGCGGGTGGCCGTCGCCGAGCCGCAGCCCGGCGCGCAGGCCGTCAAGGCCGAGGGGGCCGACGAGGACTCCGCGGCCGGCGACGAGAAGGACAACGGCCCTGAGGAGGGCTGACGCGGTAACCGAGTGGAAGGAGGGACGTCGGGGATGAGCACCAAGGACTTCATCGAGAAGGACTACTACAAGGTCCTCGGCGTCCCCAAGGACGCCACCGAGGCCGAGATCAAGAAGGCGTACCGGAAGCTCGCCCGCGAGTTCCACCCGGACGCCAACAAGGGCAACGTCAAGGCCGAGGAGCGCTTCAAGGAGATCTCCGAGGCCAATGACATCCTCGGCGACCCCAAGAAGCGCAAGGAGTACGACGAGGCGCGCGCCCTGTTCGGCAACGGCGGCTTCCGCCCCGGACCGGGCGGGGCCGGCGGCTCCTTCAACTTCGACCTGGGCGACCTCTTCGGAGGCGGCGCCCAGGCCGGAAGCGGAGGCTTCGGCGGCGGACTCGGTGACGTCTTCGGGGGCCTGTTCAACCGTGGCGGCGCCGCGGGCACGCGTACCCAGCCCCGGCGCGGCCAGGACATCGAGTCCGAGGTCACGCTGAGCTTCACGGAGGCCATCGAGGGCGCCACGGTGCCCCTGCGGATGTCCTCCCAGGCGCCCTGCAAGGCCTGTTCGGGCACCGGCGACAAGAACGGCACACCGCGCGTGTGCCCGACCTGCGTCGGCACCGGGCAGGTCGCGCGGGGCTCCGGCGGCGGTTTCTCGCTCACCGACCCCTGCCCCGACTGCAAGGGCCGCGGTCTGATCGCCGAGCACCCCTGCATGGAGTGCAAGGGCAGCGGGCGCGCCAAGTCGTCGCGGACCATGCAGGTCCGCATCCCCGCGGGGGTGACCGACGGCCAGCGCATCCGGCTGCGCGGCAAGGGGGCGCCCGGCGAGCGGGGCGGCCCGGCGGGCGACCTGTACGTGGTCGTCCACGTCGGGGAGCACCCGGTGTTCGGCCGCAAGGACGACAACCTCACCGTCACCGTGCCGGTGACGTTCGCCGAGGCGGCCCTCGGCGGCGAGGTGCGGGTGCCGACCCTCGGCGGCCCGGCCGTCACCCTGAAGCTGCCGCCCGGGACTCCGAACGGCCGGACGATGCGGGCGCGGGGCAAGGGCGCGGTCCGCAAGGACGGCACCCGCGGCGATCTGCTGGTCACCGTCGAGGTGCGTGTCCCCGCGGACCTGTCGGGGAAGGCTCGTGACGCGCTGGAGGCGTATCGCGAGGCGACCGCGGGGGAGGACCCGCGTGCGGAGCTGTTCGAGGCCGCGAAGGGAGCTTGAGGGTATGGACGGCCGTCGGCGCGGTGACAATTTTCGTGGGCCGTATGAACTGACCGAGGAGACCCCGGTCTACGTCATCTCGGTGGCGGCCCAGCTCTCCGGACTCCACCCGCAGACGCTGCGCCAGTACGACCGGTTGGGTCTGGTCTCCCCGGACCGCACCGCGGGCCGGGGCCGCCGCTACTCGGCCCGCGACATCGAACTGCTCCGCCAGGTGCAGCAGCTGTCGCAGGACGAGGGCATCAACCTGGCCGGCATCAAGCGGATCATCGAACTGGAGAACCAGGTCGCCGCGCTCCAGTCCCGTCTCGCGGAGATGGAGGCGGCCCTGGACGGCGCGGCGGCGGCGATGCGGCAGCGCGAGGCCGCCGTGCACGCCTCCTACCGGCGCGACCTGGTTCCGTACCAGGAGGTCCAGCAGACCAGCGCGCTGGTGGTGTGGCGGCCGAAGCGGCAGCAGTCCTCGGACTGACGACCGACCCGCACCTCGGCGGAAGGGGCCCGGACTCCGGGCCCCTTCCGCATGCCCGGGGCGCGACGGCCGCCGGGCCGCCACCGGCCGCCGACGACAGCTGTCGCGGTCATGGATCTGGCCGAGTTCGTTCGGTCCTGTGATCGAGTCGAATCGAGGCGGATCGAGTCCGATCGAATGCGAGTGCGGCTCGGGGCCGTCGGTGATCACAGCGCGTGACGGACGGGTGGGTCGCAGGGGTGTTCGCCGACGCGTGAACTCCCTTTGGGTGGACGGCCGGTAAAGGGTCTTTGAAGGTGATTTCGCGCGACCTCCACAGATGCAGCTGTGCGTGGTGTTGCGCACTCGTTAAGTGATTCTTCTTGACGCCGGGTGCGGCCTCCGCGTTGTCTTTTCAGACACCTGGGTCGTATAGCAGCGCCCACGTCCGGAACGCACCTGAAGTGAGCCCCCGAATGCGCCGTATCGCCATATCCGTGGCCGCGTCCACGATGACCCTCTCGCTCGCCGGCTGTGGCGTGCTGAACGTGACGGGGGACGACGCGAGCGCGAGCCCGACCAAGGGCAACGACGTCACGGTGGGCCTGCTGCTGCCGGAGAAGGCGAACTCCCGCTACGACAAGTTCGACTACCCCATCATCAAGGACAAGGTCGCCGAACTCACCAAGAAGCAGGGCAAGGTCGAGTACGCCAACGCCGACGCGAGCGCCGCCCGGCAGTCCGAGCAGATGCAGAACATGATCGACGCCAAGGTCGACGTCATCCTGCTCGACGCGGTGGACTCGCACGCCATCGCCGGCGACGTGAAGAAGGCCAAGGACGCGGGCATCCCGGTCATCGCCTACGACCGTCTCGCCGAGGGCCCGATCGACGCCTACATCTCCTTCGACAACGAGCTCGTCGGCGAGGTGCAGGCCCGCACCCTGCTGGAGGCGCTCGGCTCGGGCGCCGACACCTCCGACAAGATCGTCATGGTGAACGGCTCGCCCACCGACCCGAACGCCAAGCAGTTCAAGCAGGGCGCGCTGTCGGAGCTGTCCGGCAAGGTGACGATCGCGGACTCCTACGACACCAAGGAGTGGAAGCCGGAGATCGCCGAGACCGAGATGGCCGAGGCGATCACCAAGATCGGCAAGAACAACATCGCCGCCGTCTACGCCGCCAACGACGGCATGGCGGGCGGTGTCATCAAGGCCCTCAAGAACGCCGGCGTCACCACGCTGCCCCCGATCACCGGCCAGGACGCCGAACTGGACGCGGTCCAGCGGATCGTGGACGGCGAGCAGTACATGAGCGTCTACAAGTCCTACCCGGACGAGGCCGAGGCCGCCGCGCAGATGGCCGTCACCAAGATCCAGGGCAAGGACATCCAGTTCGACGCCCTCACCCAGGACCGCGTGGACAGCCCCACCCTCAAGGACATCCCGTCCAGGCTGGTCCAGGTGAGCGCGCTGACCAAGCACACCATCAAGGACACGGTCGTCTCCGACGGCATCTACTCGGTCGACGACATCTGCACCGCCAAGTACAAGCCGGCCTGCTCGGCGCTCGGCCTGAAGTAGGCCCCGGCGCCGCGTTCCCGGGGCCCGGTCGGGTGGCCCGGCCGGAGTGGGGGTACCCCGGCCGGGACCGTTCCGGGTGCCGTGGGCGCCCGGGGGAAGCGACACCCACGATGCCGAAGTGACGCCGGCGCCACCACCTTCATCTTGTTGCAATGCGCGGGGCGGACCCTCGTCAAACCCGGGCGCAGCAGGGCGTTCCGGGCGCCCCGGTGTGGGGAGCCGTGTTGCGGACCCGGTCGGCTCCGCGCATAGTTGCGCTGCGGAAGTGGCAGCACACCGGGGGTGGAATGGGCGATGGCCGGGCGCGGGGCGGAGGAGCATCCTCACGGTGCCGACCGGCTGTGCGGGGCCGGGGACCGGGTGTACTCGCGCGCCGTACGCCGGGGCCGGGTGCCGCGCACGGACGCCGAGGCGGTGCCCTGCCTGCTGGAGCTGGCCCTCCTGCACCCGGATCCCGACGACATGGACTGGCTGGTGCCGACCTCCCCGCAGGAGGTCATGACCCGGCTGCTGCGCGGGGTCTACGACGAGGTCAGCGCGAGTCAGCGGCGGGTGGGCTCGGCGGTGGCCGCCTTCGAGTGGTACGCGGGTCTGGGCCGGCAGCTGAACGCCCTGGCCGCACCGGTCGAGGGCAGCGCCATCCGGGTCCTGGACGGGCTCTCCCGCATCCAGGCGGCGATGGACGAGGCGACCGAGGCGTGCACCACCGAGGTGCTCACCGTGCAGCCCGGCGGCATCCGGCGGGAGGCCGAGCTGACCGAGGGGCTGCACCGGGCCCTCGCCCTGCGCGGACGCGGCGTGCGCATGCGCGACCTGTACACCCATGTGGCCCGGCACGGGCAGGGACTGCTCAACTATCTCGAGCTGATGGGTGACACGGTCGAGGCCCGCACCCTGGACGAGGTCATCGACCGGCTCATCCTCTTCGACCGCACGGTCGCCTTCATCCCCGCCAACGCCGACCGCACGATGGCCCTGGAACTGCGCCACCCGGCGCTGGTCGAATACCTGGTGACGGTGTTCGAGCGCCTCTGGCGCCTCGCCATCCCGCTGACGGCCGCCCTGCCCGACACCGGCATCGAGGGCATCTCGCACCGCGAGCAGTCCATCGCCGCGCTGCTCGCCGAGGGCCACCAGGACGCGGTGATCGCCGAGCGGCTGGGCATCAGCGTGCGCACCTGCCGGGCCCATATCGCCCGTCTGTCGGAGACGCTGGGCGCGGCCAGCCGCACCCAACTCGGCGTCCGCATCGCCCAGGTCGGCCTGGACGGCCACCGGCCGTCCCTGCCCGGCGCAGCGCTCACCGGTCCGGATCAAGAACCCCCGACCGTGCGATGACAACCGAGCTGCGCCCGGCTCTCACTGCCGAGCGTGGCGGCCGGCTTGGCGATGTGCAGCCGCGCGGTACGGACGCTCATCCCGAGCCGTTCGGCTATGACGGCGTCGGTGTGGCCCTCGGTGAGCAGGGCGGCGATGGCGCGTTGGCGCGGTGTGACACCGCCCAGCGACGGCGTCTGGACCGCCTTGGGGTACATGGGGGTGGCGAGGTGCCAGAGACGGTCGGAGGTGGTGACGAAGTGGCGCAGCAGCGCCGGCTGGCGTACCTCCAGGGCGAGGGTGCCGTCCGCGTTCGCCGGAAGGAAGGCGATCCTGCCGTCCACGAGGATCAGGCGGTCGGTGACCTGGTCCAGGGTGCGGACCTCGTGGTCGCCGTTCAGCTGCTCCTGGTAGGCGGCTGGATGCACAGCACTTCCTTGCTCGCCTCGGCCATCGCGTCCGTAATGGCCGAGTCGATGCGCTGGTTGCCGTCGAGCAGCCGTAATCCGGGGGTGCCAGCCGCGCTCTCGGTCCGTCGCCCGTCGAGGTGAATGAGCGGCTCGAACATCTCGGTCAGCCGGGTCTCGCCACGGCGTTCCTCGGCGATCCGGCCCTCCGCCGAGCGCAGCAGACGGTGCAGGGCCACGACGGGCGCGGTAATCCGCTCATCGCGTCACTGCTCCCGGTCCAGGATGCCGGACTGGGCGATGAGGTACCCGAGCTGGGCGCGGCTGCCGCTGCCGAGGGCGGTGGCCAGCTTGGCGATGTGGGCGCGGCAGGTGCGGACGTTCATGCCGAGACGCCGGGCTATGGCCTCGTCCACGTGGCCCTCGACGAGGAGTTTGGCGATGGAGTGCTGGACTTCGGTGATTCCGTCGGGGGCGGTTTCGTACGGGGCTCCGGCGCTCAGTGGCACGGCGTGGTCCCACATGAACTCGAACACCTTGATCAGGTAGCGGACGAGGCCCGGCTGCCGAACCTCCAGGGCGACCTTCTGATCGTCACGGGTCGGGATGAAAGCGACGGTCTGGTCGCAAATGATGAGCCGCTCGACCAGTCCGTCGATCGTGCGCTGCTCCACCTTGCCGTCGGAGAGCCGAGCAGCGTAATCCAGCCGTTCCGAGCTGTACCGGGCGGTGTGTGGGTAGAGCGTTCTGATGCGCACTCCGCGTTCGATCAGCGGGCGGTCGCGCTCCAGCCCCTGCTTGAGGCTGTGCTCGGGCCGGTAGCCGCTCGGCTGCACCGTGAGCATTTCGGTCTGGCACTGGGAGGTGGCCAGATTGAGCGCTGCGTTGATCCGCTCGCTGCCCTCGAGCACAGTGATGGAGTCGCTCGTGGTCGACATCTGAGCGCCCAGCACCATGAAGGGCGCGAAGGCGTCGGAAAGTTCGATCGATTGCCGTCTGCGCTCGGTGATCTCATGCTCGAGGGGGTTGAGCCGCTGAGCCAGGGCAACGGCAGGCGGGACCGGACGCAGCCAATCCGGATCGTCGGGATCGGGGTGGAGGAGGGCGAACTCCATCAGGCAGGGAGCGGCCACCGCGTCTTCTCTCGCAACACGCCCGGTACGCAGGGCGGCAGCATAAAGTTGGCCGCCTTCGTCGCACATCTCGGTCACCGCATGGGGATGTGTCGCCTTAGTCTGATTCGCTACCAAATCTCCACCCCCCAGGGTCCTGAACATGCAGGAACATGATGCACCGATCGTGTGGCAATGATGTGCCCGAATGAGCCATCGTCGTACTCGACGGGGGAAGAGGGGACCTTCAAGTGAGGACGAAGCCGACTATGCGTAACAGAATGCTTCGCTCGGTGCTTGTCGCCACCTTCGCCGCCGTTGCCACCGTCGGGGTTCTCGCTGGAGGCTCCGGCGGCAGGGATGATGACGCGGGCGACAGTGTCTGGCCGCTGGCTCCGAAGGGGCATGTGCTGGCAGACAGTGTCTGGCCGGCGGCAGCGGCGGCGGAGTCGACGGCGAACGTGGCTGGGAGCTGATGTGACCACTCCACCCGACGACCGCTCCTTCCGTCGTGAAATGGCCACCGCCTACCGCTCCGGCTGGCACTTCATCGATCTGGTCACCGCCATCCCCCACAGCGGTGACTCGTTGATGGTGACCGTGTTCGGTGAGCCGGTCGTCGTCACGCGGGACGACGACGATGACGTACGGGCGTTCCGGTGCCTGCGCAAGCCGCGCGGCGCGCCGCAGCCGGTGCGCTGTGCCATCCGGTACGGAATGATCTTTGTGAACCTGGACCAGCGGGACCACCGGCTGTGTGAGCCGGCGGAATCCGACCTGAGGACCATCTCGGCCACCCCCCGCAGTGCCTGACGCGATTCCCCCGTCGTAACACATCGCTCAGGTGCTTCCCCCCGCAGCGGCGTCACCGTGACCTGAACACGGTGACGCCGCTGCACTTTTGCGGGGACATTTCCCGCTATCGGCGCGCTGTCAGGGTGGCTGAAAATGTTCAGCCGTGCCCCAGGGCCCGATCGACCTCGATCTCGATCACCACACGTGCCGGATTCGGGCCGGGCGTCCGCTCGTAGCGCTCGGCGTAGCGCCGTACCGCCTCCGCCACCCGTTCCGGCTCGGTCCGCACCCTCGCCCGTCCCTCCAGCGTCGCCCAGCGCCGGCCGGCCACCTGGCAGACCGCGACCCGGGCGCCCTCGGGCCCCGCCGCGCTCACGTGCCGCGCCTTCGCGCTGGTGCCACTGGTGATCACCCGGGCCAGCCGGGCCCCGGCGTCGTACGTCACCCCCACCGGCACCACGTGCGGGCTGCCGTCGGGGCGCAGGGTCGTCAGGGTGCACAGGTGCCGTTCGCGCCAGAAGGCGAGATACGCCTCGTCGGGGGAAACCGGGTCCACGGAGTGCCTCGTCATGCGCTGCAACCTAGCCCCGAAGCACTCTCTTCCGAACCTTGAGTGGAATAGACTCAACTTTGTGTACGCTGGTGAAGTCAGCAGTGAGTGCGGTCGAGGAGGAGAACGGACAACGTGGACGCCGAGCTGACCAACAGGAGCCGGGACGCGATCAACGCGGCGAGCAGTCGGGCCGTGACCGAGGGGCACCCGGACCTCACCCCCGTTCACCTGCTGCTGGCTCTGCTCCAGGGGCAGGACAACGAGAACATCACCGACCTGCTGGCCGCCGTCGAGGCCGACCAGGCCGCCGTGCGCGCGGGCGCGGAGCGGATCATGGCCTCGCTGCCCAGCGTGACCGGCTCCACCGTGGCGCCCCCGCAGCCCAACCGTGAGCTGCTGGCCGTGATCGCCGACGCCGATGAGCGCGCGAAGGACCTCGGTGACGACTATCTGTCCACCGAGCACCTGCTGATCGGTCTCGCCGCGAAGGGCGGCGCGGCCGGGGACCTGCTCAAGGCGCAGGGCGCCGATGCGAAGAAGCTGCTGGAGGCCTTCCGGAAGGCCAGGGGAGGACGCCGCGTGACCACCGCCGATCCCGAGGGCCAGTACAAGGCCCTGGAGAAGTTCGGCACCGACTTCACCGCCGCCGCGCGCGAGGGCCGGCTGGATCCGGTCATCGGGCGGGACCAGGAGATCCGGCGGGTCGTGCAGGTGCTGAGCCGTCGTACCAAGAACAACCCCGTGCTCATCGGTGAGCCCGGGGTCGGCAAGACCGCCGTCGTGGAGGGGCTCGCCCAGCGGATCGTGAAGGGGGACGTGCCCGAGTCGCTGAAGGACAAGCGGCTCGTCGCGCTCGACCTCGGCGCCATGGTCGCCGGCGCCAAGTACCGCGGCGAGTTCGAGGAGCGGCTGAAGGCCGTCCTCGCCGAGATCAAGGACTCCGACGGGCAGATCATCACCTTCATCGACGAGCTGCACACGGTGGTCGGGGCCGGCGCCGGCGGGGACTCGGCCATGGACGCGGGCAACATGCTCAAGCCCATGCTCGCCCGCGGTGAGCTGCGCATGGTCGGCGCCACCACGCTGGACGAGTACCGGGAGCGGATCGAGAAGGACCCGGCGCTGGAGCGCCGCTTCCAGCAGGTGCTGGTCGCCGAGCCGACCGTCGAGGACACCGTCGCGATCCTGCGCGGTCTGAAGGGCCGGTACGAGGCCCACCACAAGGTGCAGATCGCCGACAGCGCGCTGGTGGCCGCGGCCACCCTCTCCGACCGGTACATCACCTCCCGCTTCCTGCCGGACAAGGCCATCGACCTGGTGGACGAGGCCGCCTCCCGGCTGCGCATGGAGATCGACTCCTCCCCCGTCGAGATCGACGAGCTCCAGCGCGCCGTCGACCGGCTGAGGATGGAGGAGCTGGCGATCGGCAAGGAGACCGATCCGGCCTCGCTCGCCCGCCTGGAGAAGCTGCGCCGCGACCTCGCCGACAAGGAGGAGGAGCTGCGCGGCCTCACCGCCCGCTGGGAGAAGGAGAAGCAGTCCCTCAACCGGGTCGGCGAGCTGAAGGAGAAGCTGGACGACCTGCGCGGCCAGGCCGAACGCGCCCAGCGCGACGGCGACTTCGACACCGCGGCCAAGCTGCTCTACGGCGAGATCCCGCAGCTGGAGAAGGAGCTGGAGGCCGCCTCGGCGGCCGAGGAGGAGGCCGCCAGGGACACCATGGTCAAGGACGAGGTGGGCTCTGACGACATCGCCGACGTCGTCGCCGCCTGGACCGGCATCCCGGCCGGCCGCCTGATGGAGGGCGAGACGCAGAAGCTGCTGCGGATGGAGGAGGAGCTCGGCCGGCGGCTCATCGGGCAGGGCGAGGCCGTCCGGGCCGTGAGCGACGCCGTACGGCGGTCGCGGGCCGGGATCGCCGACCCCGACCGGCCCACCGGATCCTTCCTCTTCCTCGGCCCGACCGGCGTCGGCAAGACCGAACTCGCCAAGGCGCTCGCGGACTTCCTCTTCGACGACGAGCGGGCCATGGTCCGCATCGACATGTCGGAGTACGGCGAGAAGCACAGCGTGGCCCGGCTGGTCGGCGCGCCCCCCGGCTACGTCGGCTACGAGGAGGGCGGCCAGCTGACGGAGGCCGTGCGGCGGCGCCCGTACAGCGTGGTGCTGCTGGACGAGGTGGAGAAGGCCCACCCCGAGGTCTTCGACGTCCTGCTGCAGGTGCTCGACGACGGACGGCTGACCGACGGCCAGGGCCGCACGGTCGACTTCCGCAACACCATCCTGGTGCTCACCTCCAACCTGGGCAGCCAGTTCCTGGTCGACCCGCTCACCACCGAGGCGGAGAAGAAGGAGCAGGTGCTGGAGGTCGTCCGGACCTCCTTCAAGCCGGAGTTCCTCAACCGGCTGGACGACCTGGTGGTCTTCTCGGCGCTGACCAAGCCCGAGCTGGAGCGGATCGCACAGCTCCAGATCGAACGCCTGGGCAGGCGGCTGGCCGAGCGCCGGCTCAGCCTGGAGATCACCCCCGAGGCGCTGGCCTGGCTGGCGGAGGAGGGCCTGGACCCTGCCTACGGCGCCCGGCCGCTGCGCCGCCTCGTCCAGACCGCCATCGGCGACCGGCTCGCCAGGGAGATCCTGTCCGGCGAGATCAAGGACGGCGACACGGTCCGCGTCGACCGCTTCGGCGGGGGCCTGCTGGTCGGCCCGGCGACCGGCAAGACGCTGTGACACCCGCCCGCTGAACCGGCGCCGCCCCGGCCGCCTTCGACCGACCGGACGGATCATGTCAGCCGTGGGCTGACAGGCCCCGCCGGGGCTTGCCACCCCCCTCCCCGCATGGGGGAGGATGGCGGCATCCGCATGAAGGGAAAAACACGGTGAGCATCGACCCGTCCTCGATTCCGAATTTCGGGGGCCAGCCCGAACCGCAGCCCCAAGGACCGGCGGGCCCCGTCCTCCCGGATCAGGACCTGGTGAAGCAGCTTCTCGACCAGATGGAGCTGAAGTACGTCGTCGACGAGGAGGGTGACCTCGCCGCGCCGTGGGAGCAGTTCCGCACCTACTTCATGTTCCGTGGTGAGGAGGAGCAGGCGATCTTCTCGGTGCGGACCTTCTACGACCGCCCCCACAAGATCGACGAGAAGCCGCGGCTGCTGGAGTCCATCGACGACTGGAACCGCCGCACCCTGTGGCCCAAGGTGTACACCCACACCCACGACGACGGCACCGTCCGCCTGATCGGCGAGGCCCAGATGCTGATCGGCACGGGCGTCGACATCAACCACTTCGTCTCCTCCACGGTCAGCTGGGTGCGGGCCGCGATCGAGTTCGACAAGTGGCTGATCGAGCAGCTCGGCCTGGAGGAGGAGGTCGACGACTCCGAGGAGCCCGAGGGCGACGACGGGGAGTAGACGGTCCCGGCCGGTCCGGGGGCGGCGAGCCCCCGGACCACGGTGTCACATGCCCCGAAGCCGCTCCGCGGCCTCCCGGAGCACCTCTTCCCGCTTGCAGAAGGCGAACCGCACGAACGGCGCCCCCGCCTCCCGGTCGTCGTAGAAGACCGCGTTGGGGATGGCCACCACGCCCGCCCGCTCGGGCAGGGCGCGGCAGAAGGCGAAACCGTCCTTCTCACCGAGGGGGCGGATGTCGGTGGTGACGAAGTACGTGCCGGCCGGCCGGAACACCTCGAAGCCCGCCGCCGTCAGCCCCTCCGCCAGGATGTCCCGCCGGGCCCGCATGCCCGCGCGGAACTCCTCGAAGTAGGCGTCGGGCAGGGACAGGGCCTCGGCCACCGCGTACTGGAACGGGCCCGAGGAGACGTACGTCAGGAACTGTTTCACCGCACGGACCGCGCCCACCAGCTCCCGCGACCCGGTGACCCAGCCGACCTTCCAGCCCGTGAACGAGTACGTCTTGCCCGCCGAGCCGATGCTCACCGTGCGCTCGCGCATCCCGGGGAACGTGGCGAGCGGCAGGTGCTCGGCACCGTCGAAGACCAGGTGCTCGTAGACCTCGTCGGTCACCACCAGCAGATCCCGCTCCACCGCCAGCTCGGCGATCGCGGCCAGCTCCTCGCGGGTGAGGACCGTACCGGTCGGATTGTGCGGGGTGTTGATCAGCAGCAGCCGGGTGCGGCCGGTGACCGCCGCGCGCAGCTCGTCCAGGTCCAGGCGGAAGCTTCCCTCGTGCGGCCTGAGGGTCACCGGCACCCGCGTGCCGCCCGCCATCGCGATGCTCGCCGCGTACGAGTCGTAGTACGGCTCCAGGGCCACCACCTCGTCCCCCGGCTCGACCAGCGCCAGCAGCGCGGCCGCGATGGCCTCCGTCGCGCCCGCCGTGACCAGCACCTCGGTGTCGGGGTCGTAGGCCAGCCCGTAGCGGCGCCGCTGGTGCGCGGCGATCGCGGTGCGCAGCTCGGGGACACCGGGGCCCGGCGGGTACTGGTTGCCGCGGCCGTCGCGCAGTGCCCGGACGGCGGCCTCCCGGATCTCCTCGGGGCCGTCGGTGTCCGGGAAACCCTGGCCCAGGTTGATCGACCCGGTCGCGGTGGCGAGCGCCGACATCTCGGCGAAGATCGTCGTCCCGAACTCGGCGAGCCGGCGGTTGAGGTGAGGGCGTGCGCTGGAGGTCATGCCGGCCATCCTGCGCGCAGGCTCCGGCCTTCCTCAACCCGTGCCCGCCGGCGGGCGCGGCCGTTGACGCCCGGAGCGCCTGCTCCGGGCCACGGAGACCGCCGCCGGCCGCCGGGCGTGTCCGGCGGGTCCCGGACCTGCCCGTCTCCGCAGTGCCCCCGCGCCCGGGACCGGCTCGCCGAACCCCTCCCGCACTGTCCCCGATCTGTGTGTCTGTGCAGGTCAGGGGTCTTTTCTGGCAGTTGACCCTCAGAAGTTCCTCAACTCTGCTTTGCGCGTCGTGGCGGGCGGGCATCCCCCCGGCACCGCGCCAGACGCGGTGCCAGGCGAGGCGCCCACGGGGGGCCGCTTCGGGGGAACGGAAGGAGGGTGACGCCATGAGTGACACCGCGATCGAAGGCATCATCCTGGCGGTGGCCGTGGTCATGCTCATCGCGGCGGCCCAGGCCCGCCGGAACCGGCGGACCAGGGTGTCGTTCGGCAAGGCCCGCGGGCGGAACAGGGCGTACCGCGGGTCGTCCTCGTCGGCCTACCCGGGTGACGCGGGTGCGAGCAGCTGGTGGGTCGGTGGCGGTGACTCCGGTTCTTCGGGGGGCCACGGGCACCACGGCGGGCACCACGGGGGCCACTCCTGCGGCGGTTCCTCGTCCTGCGGTGGCTCCTCCTCGTGCGGCGGGGGTTCGTCCTGCGGCGGGGGCTCGTCGTGCGGCGGCGGGGGCGGATGCGGGGGAGGCAGCTGACACGGGGCGGCCGAGCGTGCGGGAACAGGGGGAACCGCATCCGGACGCACCCGTTCGGGCGCCCGTCGGAGACGACTTCCGGCGGGCGCCCGCCGCGTCCGGTCCCGCGCCCGGCGTACGCCATGGTTGAACAGTTGAGCTGTGGAGCCCTCTGAGGGATGGAAACCGCACGAAGTTGGGTAAAAACGCTGTGGCGTCGCCTCTGTTCATGATTCCCTCTAAATCGCCAACGCAGCCCCTCTGACGCCCCCTCGACTCCCCATCCCGGCCGGGCCGGCTGGGCTGACATGGCCGATCTCCCCCTCCTTGCGTGTTAGCGGAGCCGATCCATGCTCACGACCCTGAACACCTCCTACACCGATACGCGGGCTGCCGACCTCGCCTGGGCCCTGGGCCGCGAACCGCTGCCCGCCCTGGCCACCCTCGATCTCGAACTGACGGGCGCCAAACTGCAGTTAAGGCTGCTCGGCGCGTCCCACCAGGTGCTCCTGGACGAGGAGCGAGGACGCTGTTCGGAGACGGTCGCCTGCATCCCCGGCTCCAGCACCCCGCTGCCCCTGGGCGTCGCCAAACGGGTCGGCGACTGGGAGTACGAGTTCGCCGCCCGCGTGGAGGTGCTCACTCCCGGCTCGTTCGCCGGACGGGCCCAGGAGTTGCTGGCCCTCGTCTCCGACCACCCGCACGGCCTCGCCGGCGTCTTCCCCGGCAGCCCGCACGCCTTCACCGCGCTGCTGGCCCAGCAGCACGAGGGGCAGGTGCACTGGCGCACCTGGCACGCCTACCCGCAGGACGGGCAGTTGGTGGCCACCCGGACCAGGGTCGGGGTGCGGGCCCGGGTGGCCCGGCCCGGCTGACCGCCCCCGGGGCGGCGTAAACCCGTCCCCCGTCAACCGCCTCCAGATCCACACGTGTGGGTGACGAGGCGTGCCGAGTGCGTGACGTAACGTCGCAGCGTGATCGAACCGCACGCGCCCGCGCCGCCGGGCGCCCCGCCCTCCTGGACAGGCCCCGCGCGGCTGCCCGTCCGGCCCGGCACAGGGCGGTTCCTGGTCCTCGTCTGCGTCTTCGTCTGTGCGGCCTGCGGACTCGTGTACGAACTGGAACTCGTCGCGTTGGCCTCGTACTTGATCGGCGACCCGGTCACCCAGGCGTCCGTGGTGCTGTCCGTGATGGTGTTCGCGATGGGCATCGGCTCCCTCGGCGCCAAGCGGCTGCGCTGGCACGCCGCGGCCGGCTTCGGCGCGGTCGAGTCGGCCCTGGCGCTGATCGGCGGCTGCAGCGCGATGGCGCTGTACGCCGTGTTCGCCTGGACCGCCGGCTGGGGCGGGATGTGGGCCGAGGGCCCACGCTGCCTCCTGGTCGCCTTCTCGCTCGCCATCGGACTGCTCATCGGCGCCGAGGTCCCGCTGCTGATGGAGCTGATCCAGCGCATCCGCCGGCAGGACGCGGGCGGCGCGGTGGCCGACCTGTTCGCCGCGGACTACGTGGGCGCCCTGGTCGGCGGCCTCGCCTTTCCCTTCCTGCTGCTGCCGCTGCTGGGCCAGCTGACCGGAGCGCTGCTGACCGGCACGGTCAACGTGGTCGCGGGCGGCGCCCTGGTGCTCGGCCTCTTCCGCCGCGACCTCACCCGCCGCGCCCGCTGGACCCTCCTGCTGACCGGGCTCGTCGTCCTCGGCGTCCTCGCCTGCGCCGCCGCCCTCGCCGACGACTTCGAGCGGGCCGCCCGGCGCGCCGTGTACGGCAGGGACGTCCGGGTGGCCGTGCAGACCGGCGTCCAGGAGGTCGTCCTGGCCGGCGGCACCCACGGCCGGCCCCTCGACCTCTTCCTCGACGGCCGCCTCCGCGCCGGCGGCCGGGGCGAGGACCGCTACCACGAGGCCCTGGTCGCCCCGGCCCTGGCCGGCCCGCACGCGCGCGTCCTGATCCTCGGCGGCGGCGACGGCCTGGCCGCCCGTGAGGTGCTGCGGCACCGGGGGGTGCGCCGCGTCGACGTCGTCGCCCTCGACCCGGGCCTGGTCCGCCTCGCCCGCCGGGACCCCGGCCTGGCCGCCGCCAACGGGCACGCCTTCGCCGACCGGCGCGTCCACGCCGGCACCGGCGACGCGCTCGCCTGGCTGCGCGGGGTGCGCGGGCCGACGTACGACGTCGTGATCGCCGACCTCCCCGACCCCGGCATCACCACCAGCACCAAGCTGTACTCCCAGGAGTTCTACGGCCTCGCCCGCCGGGCGCTGGCCCCGGACGGCCGCCTGGTGGTGCACGCCGGCCCCGTCACCACCCGCCCCCGTGCCTACTGGACCGTCGCCGCGACCCTGCGCACGGCCGGCCTCGCCGTCTCCCCCTACCGGGTGCTCGGCCACGACCCCGGCCGCGGGACGGGCGCGTCCCGGGCGCCGCGCGACTGGGGCTTCCTGCTCGCGGCTCCGGGCCGCACCCCGCCGCCCCTGCGGATCGGCGCCGACCGTCCGCGCACCCTGACGCGGGCCGGGCTGGCGGCGGACGGGGAAGCGGCACGGCGGACCCGGATCGCGGGGCTGCCCGCGTCGACGCTGGTGCATCCGCGGTACTGAACGTTTGTCGCCTTCACGGCGGGGTGAGTTCCGGTCACTACTGGGTAGGCTCAGCGGACATGGAGCACCAGGTCTTCGTCCCGGTCCCCGCCGAGAGGCTCGGCGCCGCGCTGGCCGACCCGGCACGTGTCGCCCGGGCGGTGCCCGGTCTGCAACAGGACGCCGGTGCCGAACCGATCACCGGCCGGCTGAAGCTGCGCGTCGGCGGCCACTCCGTCACCTACCGGGGCGCCCTGCGGGTGACCGCCCGCCAGGACGGTACGTACGCCGTCGAGGGCGACGCCACCGAGGCCCGCGGCACCGGCTCGGTCAAGATCGCCCTCACCCTGCGCCTCGCGGACACCGACGGCGGCTGCACGGTCACGGTCGAGGGCACGGCGGACGCGGACGGCCGCATCGGCGAACTGCCGGCGGAGACGGTGACCTCGGCGGCGACCCGCCTGCTGAACCGGTGCGTGGAGGGCCTGGCCGCCGGCCGG
This sequence comes from Streptomyces echinatus, assembly GCF_014203595.1. Taxonomy (GTDB): domain Bacteria; phylum Actinomycetota; class Actinomycetes; order Streptomycetales; family Streptomycetaceae; genus Streptomyces; species Streptomyces echinatus. Next base: position 152,027 of record NZ_JACHJK010000007.1, on the reverse strand, counting down.
GACGAGCGGCAGGACCGGCCGGACGACAGCGACGGGAGCGCGGAGCGGCCCGGGGACGAACAGGAGGGGCCGGCCGGAACGGAGGGGCCGGAGCCCTCCGACGCCGAGCCCGCCCGCGCCTCCGTCTTCGACACCGAGGTCCCGCCGCCCTCCCTGGACCCGGACGCGGACGACGACGGCACCGGCGCCGACCACCCCGACCGGCTCGCCGATGACTTCGCCGACACCGGTGAGCCGCCGGCCGAGGCCGCGCACGCCCGCCGCACGATGATCGGCCGCAGCGCCGAGGAGGTCGACCACGCCCCGCCGAGGGGCCGCTACGCTCCCGTGCCGGCCCCCCAGACGGTGACGGCGGTGTCGGCACTGCGCTGGGCGGCACCCGCGGCGGCGCTGGCGGTGGCATCGGCGATCGTCGTGAGCAGGGCACTGCGCAAACGCCGCTGAGCGGCCACCCCAGTACTGTCATCCTGTGAGTAACGAAGACATCACGCTGACAGCAGGCAACGCAGAGGTACGCGTCAGCCCCGGCAACGGCGGCCGTCTCAGTGGCCTCAAGGTCGACTCCCTGGAGCTGCTGCGGCAGGGCCCGCGCTTCGGCTGCTTCCCGATGGTGCCCTGGTGCGGCCGGATCCGCGACGGTCGCTTCCTGGACGGCGGCACCGTCCGGCAGATGCCGCTCAACTCCCCGCCGCACGCCATCCACGGCACCGCACGCGACGGCGCCTGGCGCATCGCGCGCGTCTCGGCGGACGAGGCGGTGATCACGTGCGAGCTGACCGACCCCTGGCCGCACCCCGCGCGCGTCACCCAGGTCGTCTCCCTCGCCGAGGACGCCCTGACGCTGACGATGTCGGTGGAGACGTACGACGACTCCTTCCCGGCGCAGCTCGGCTGGCACCCCTGGTTCAACCGCACCCTCGACGGAGTCGACGCGCGGCTGGACTTCGAGCCCGCCTGGCAGGAGGAACGCGGCGACGACCACCTGCCCACCGGCAACCGGACCGACCGGAAACCGGGGCCCTGGGACGACTGCTTCGGCATGCCCGGCGGAGTCGACGTCACCCTCACCTGGCCGGACCGGCTGGAGCTGAAGGTGACCAGCCGCGAGGAGTGGGTGGTCGTCTACGACGAGCAGACGGAGGCCGTCTGCGTGGAGCCGCAGACCGGGCCGCCCAACGGCCTGAACACCCTTCCGCGCCTGGTCACCCCGCTGGACCCGCTGGAGGCGACGACGACCTGGACCTGGCGTCGGCTCTAAGCTTGTCGGCATGACGGAAGCACGTGGCGCGCTGCTGCAGCAGATCAAGGACAAGGCCGTGGTGCACGGCAAGGTGACGCTCTCCTCGGGTCTGGAGGCCGACTACTACGTCGACCTGCGCCGCATCACCCTCGACGGCGAGGCCGCCCCGCTCGTCGGCCAGGTGCTGCTGGACCTGACCGAGGACCTGGAGTTCGACGCCGTCGGCGGGCTCACCATGGGCGCCGACCCGGTCGCCGCCGCCATGCTGCACGCCGCCGCCGCGCGCGGGCGGCGCCTGGACGCCTTCGTCGTCCGCAAGGCGGCCAAGGCGCACGGCCTGCAGCGGCGCGTCGAGGGCCCGGACATCGCGGGCCGCCGGGTCCTGGTGGTGGAGGACACCTCCACCACCGGCGGTTCCCCGCTGACCGCCGTGGAGGCCGTGCGGGAGGCCGGGGCCGAGGTCGTCGCCGTCGCGACGATCGTCGACCGGGCGACCGGCGCCGCCGAGAAGATCGAGGCCGGCGCGGGCGTGCCCTACCGGTTCGCCTTCTCGAAGGATGAACTGGGTCTGGACTGACACGCTCGTTTGACCTGGACTTGGCGGGGGCGTGGACCTGCGCCCCAGGTCTGGAAAGATGGGGCCGACGATGACGTCACCCCCAAGGTCTAGGTCAGGGCCGTAACGCAGCACGTCAACCCGCACACTCAAGGAGCGGACACATGCCCATCGCAACCCCCGAGGTCTACAACGAGATGCTCGACCGGGCGAAGGCAGGCAAGTTCGCCTACCCGGCCATCAACGTCACGTCCTCGCAGACCCTGAACGCGGCCCTGCGCGGCTTCGCGGAGGCGGAGAGCGACGGCATCGTCCAGATCTCGACGGGTGGTGCCGAGTTCCTCGGCGGCCAGTACAGCAAGGACATGGTGACCGGCGCGGTCGCGCTCGCCGAGTTCGCGCACATCATCGCCGAGAAGTACCCGGTCAACATCGCCCTGCACACCGACCACTGCCCGAAGGACAAGCTCGACGGGTACGTCCGGCCGCTGATCGCGCTCTCCAAGAAGCGCGTCGAGGCCGGTCTCCCCCCGCTGTTCCAGTCCCACATGTGGGACGGCTCCGCCGAGACCCTCGCCGACAACCTGGAGATCGCGCAGGAGCTGCTGGAGCAGGCCCGCGCCGCGAAGATCATCCTCGAGGTGGAGATCACCCCGACCGGCGGCGAGGAGGACGGCGTCTCGCACGAGATCAACGACTCCCTCTACACCACGGTCGAGGACGCGATCCGCACCGCCGAGGCCCTCGGCCTCGGTGAGAAGGGCCGCTACCTGCTGGCCGCCTCCTTCGGCAACGTGCACGGCGTGTACAAGCCGGGCAACGTCGTCCTCCGTCCCGAGCTGCTGAAGGAGCTGGCCGACGGCGTCGCCGCCAAGTTCGGCAAGGCCGCTCCGTTCGACTTCGTCTTCCACGGCGGCTCCGGCTCCACCGAGCAGGAGATCCTCACCGCGCTGGAGAACGGCGTCGTGAAGATGAACATCGACACGGACACCCAGTACGCCTTCACCCGTCCGGTCGCCGCCCACATGTTCAAGAACTACGACGGCGTCCTGAAGGTCGACGGCGAGGTCGGCGACAAGAAGACGTACGACCCGCGCACCTGGGGCAAGCTGGCCGAGGCCTCCATGGCCGAGCGTGTCGTGCTCGCCACGCAGAACCTGCGCTCGGCGGGCAACAAGATCAAGTAAGCGGTGCCCCACGGCGGGCCCGGCGGCTGTCCAGGCCGCCGGGCCCGCTGTATACCTGGGGGCATGCCCGATGTCCGGCTGGCCTCGCGCCAGGGCAGGTGGATCCTCCTCACGACGGTCCTCGGCTCCAGCATGGCCCTGCTGGACTCCACCGTCGTCAACGTCGCCCTTCCGCGCATCGGCCAGGACCTGGACGCGAGCCTGGCCGCCCTGCAGTGGACGGTCAACGCGTACATGGTCACGCTGGCCGGCCTGATCCTGCTGGGCGGCTCGCTGGGGGACCGCTACGGCCGCCGGAAGATCTTCGTGATCGGGGTCGTCTGGTTCGCGGCGGCCTCCCTGTTGTGCGGCCTCGCCCCGAACTCCGTCGTACTGATCGCGGCGCGGGCGCTGCAGGGCATCGGCGGGGCCCTCCTCACCCCCGGCTCCCTCGCCCTCATCCAGGCGTCCTTCCACCCCGACGACCGCAGCCGGGCCGTCGGCTTCTGGTCCGGCTTCGGGGGGATCGGCGCGGCGGTCGGCCCGTTCCTCGGCGGCTGGCTGGTGGCCGGGCCCGGCTGGCGGTGGGTGTTCCTGCTCAACGTGCCGCTGGCGCTGCTGTGCGTGCCGGTCGCCCTGCGGCATGTGCCGGAGTCCGCCGACACCCGCGCCCACGGCCGCTTCGACATCCTGGGTGCGGCGCTCGGTGCGCTGTCCCTCGCCCTGCTGACGTACGCGCTCATCGAGGCACGCGGCGGAAGCCCGGCGGTGCCCCTGACCGGGGCGGCGGGGGTGGCGGCGGCCGTGGCCTTCGTCTTCGTGGAGCGGCACCGCCCGGACCCGATGCTGCCGCCGGACATCTTCGCCTCGCGCCAGTTCACCGCGGTCAACCTGGTCACGCTGTGTGTCTACGCGGCCTTCGGCGGCTTCTTCTTCCTCACCGCGCTCCAGCTGCAGGTGGTGGCCGGGTACTCGCCGCTCGCCGCGGGTACGGCCCTGCTTCCCACCACGGTCCTGATGCTGCTGTTCTCGTCCCGCTCGGGCGCCCTGGCGGACCGCACCGGCCCGCGGCTGCCGCTCACGGCCGGCCCTCTGCTCTGCGCGGCGGCGATGCTGCTGATGCTGCGGGTGGGGCCCGGCGCCGACTACCTCACGGACGTCCTGCCCGCCCTGCTGATCATGGGCGCCGGCATGGTCACCCTGGTCGCGCCCCTGACGGCCACGGTCCTGGCCTCGGTGGACGCCACCCGGGCGGGTCTGGCCAGCGGCATCAACAACGCGGCGGCGCGGGCCGCGGGTCTGGTGGCCGTGGCGGCGCTGCCGCTGCTGACGGGGATGGGGCCGGAGGCGTACCGGTCGCCCACGGCGTTCGACGCGGCGTTCGACCGGGCCATGCCGATCTGCGCGGGGGTGCTGGTGCTGGGCTCGGCACTGGCCTTCGCGCTGGTCCGCCGGCCCGCACCGGGCTGCCGGCGGCCCGAGTGCAGGCAGCACGGCTGCGTGACGGCTCCGCCGCTGGAGGCCGGGGGGCGCGGCTAGGGGCTCCGCCGGTGGGCCGGGTGGGGGCCGGGGTGTGCGTGGGGTTCGTCGTGGGTTGCCGGGCGCCGTGTCCGGGGTGCGTGGGGTTCGTCGTGGGTGTCCGGGCGCCGTGCCCGGGTGCGGGTGGGTCGTGGCCGGTCGCGCAGTTCCCCGCGCCCCTGGGTGGGTGTGGTGGCGTCGGCTGTGTGGTGTGGGGCCCCGTGGCTGATCGAGTTGTGGGGCCGTGCGCCAGACTGAAGTCATGACGATGCATGAGAACCTCCTCGGCGGTCCGCCCCCGACCCACCTCCCCGACGAACCGGAGCCCCGCGAGCTGCTCGCCCAGGGCACGGCGCCGGCGGACGTCGCCGCCAAGTACCCCACCTCCTCCCTCGCCTGGGCCCAGCTGGCCGACGAGGCGTTCGAGCGGGGCGCGGCCGTGGAGTCGTACGCCTATGCCCGTACGGGCTACCACCGGGGCCTGGACGCCCTGCGCCGCAACGGCTGGAAGGGCCACGGCCCGGTGCCGTGGGAGCACGAGCCGAACCGCGGCTTCCTGCGCGCCCTGCACGCCCTCGCCCGCGCCGCGCAGGCGATCGGCGAGCAGGCGGAGTACGAGCGCTGCGCGCAGTTCCTGAAGGACTCCTCCCCGACGGCCGCCCAGACCCTGGGCTGACCCGGAGGGCTGTCCCCCCGGCCCGGCCCGCCCGGCGACAGGCGGGCCGGGCCGGTGACGACAGCCGCCGCGCGCTGCTCGTGACGGCCCCGGCGGTGCGTCGGCGTCCGTCCTCGGTCCCGCTCGGCCGGGGTGTGAGATTTCACCGCAACGGCCCGTCCGCGGACGGGCGGGCCTTGCCGTATCCGGGGGCATTGCGGAGGATGCGGGGTGGGGACCGGGGCCCCCGTGCCGGCATCGGCAGGGGCGGACCGCTACCCGTAGCAACACAGGAGACAGCGATGTCCCAACAGGCTCACCCCCCTTTCGAGGCCGCTGAGCCCGAGACCCCGAACCTGGACTTCGCGGGGACGACGCCGTACGAGGACTACGTCAAGGCGGACGTGCTCACCCACCTCCAGCACACCCTCTCCGACGACCCCGGAGAGATGGTCTTCCTGGTGACCACCCAGGTCATGGAGCTGTGGTTCACGGTGATCGTGCACGAGTGGGAGACGGCCGCGCAGGCGCTCCGCTCGGACCGGGTGCCGGCCGCGATCGCCGCGCTGAAGCGGTCCGTGCGGGAGCTGGAGGCGCTGAACGCCTCGTGGAAGCCGCTCGGCCAGCTCACCCCGGCCCAGTTCAACGCCTACCGGAGCGCGCTCGGCGAGGGCTCCGGCTTCCAGTCGGCGATGTACCGGCGGCTGGAGTTCCTGCTCGGGGAGAAATCCGCGTCGATGCTGGTGCCGCACCGCGGCGCCCCGCGCGTCCACGCGGAACTGGAGAAGGCACTGCACGAGCCCAGCCTGTATGACGAGGTGGTACGGCTCCTCGCGCGCCGCGGCCACGACATCCCCGCGTCCGTGCTGCAGCGGGACGTCTCGCTGCGGTACGAGCCGGCGGAGGCGGTGGAGGCCGCCTGGACCGCGGTCTACGCCGGCGACGAGAGCGACGAACTCGCCCGGCTCGGCGAGGCGTTGACGGACGTGGGCGAGCTGGTGTGGCGCTGGCGCAACGACCACCTGGTCGCCACCCGGCGCGCGATGGGCGCGAAGGCCGGCACGGGCGGCTCCGCCGGCGTCGCCTGGCTGGAGAAGCGCGCCCGCAAGAACGTCTTCCCGGAGCTGTGGACGGCGAGGTCCCATGTCTGAGACCACCCTGCGGGCCGAGAAGGCCGGGAAACTGGACGAGGCGGACGAGCTGGCGGCCCTGCGGGAGCGCTTCGTCCTCGACGACGTGGTCTATCTGGACGGCAACTCCCTGGGCGCCCTCCCCGCGAACGTCCCCGACCGGGTGGCGGACGTCGTCCGCCGCCAGTGGGGCGAGCTGCGCATCCGTTCCTGGGACGAGAGCGGCTGGTGGACGGCGCCCGAGCGGATCGGCGACCGGATCGCCCCGTTGGTGGGCGCGGCACCCGGCCAGATCGTCGTCGGCGACTCGACGAGCGTCAACGTCTTCAAGGCACTCGTGGCGGCGGTCCGCATGGCGGACGGGAGCCGTGACGAGATCCTGGTGGACGCGACGACCTTCCCCACGGACGGCTACATCGCCGAGTCGGCGGCCCGGCTCACCGGCCGCACCCTGCGCGCGGTGACCCCGGCCGAGGTGCCTCAGGCGCTGGGCGAGCGCACGGCCGCGGTGCTGCTCAACCACGTCGACTACCGCACCGGCCGGCTGCACGACCTCCCGGCGCTCACCGCCGCGATCCGGGCCCGCGGCGCCCTCGCGGTCTGGGACCTGTGCCACAGCGCGGGCGCCCTGCCGGTCGGCCTGGACGAGCACGGCGTCGACCTCGCCGTCGGCTGCACCTACAAGTACCTCAACGGCGGCCCGGGTTCGCCGGCGTTCCTGTACGTGCGCAGGGAGCACCAGGACCGCTTCGACTCGCCGCTGCCCGGCTGGAACTCCCACGCCGAGCCCTTCGGCATGACCCCCGCCTACACCCCGGCACCGGGCGCCCTGCGCGGCCGGGTCGGCACGCCGGACATCCTCTCCCTGCTGGCCCTGGAGGCGGCGCTGGAGGTCTGGGACGGGGTGTCCGTCGACGCCGTGCGGGCCAAGTCCCTCGCGCTGACGGACTTCTTCCTGGAGTGCGTCGAGGCGTACACCGAGCCGGGCCGGGTGGAGTGCCTGACCCCCGCACGGCACGAGGAGCGGGGCAGCCAGATCGCCCTGCGCTGCCCGGACGCCGGCGAGGTGATGAAGCGCCTGATCGCCCGGGGCGTGGTGGGTGACTTCCGCAGTCCCGACGTCCTCCGCTTCGGCTTCACCCCGCTGTACGTGGGATTCCGTGACGTGGAGCGGGCGGCCCGGATCCTGCGGGACGAGCTGCTCTAGCGGGAGTGCGGGGGCCGGGGAGCCGGGCCGGGCGTCCCGGCCCCCGCACCGGCCCCCGCGGCCCACGGCACCGTCTGACCTCACCGTGCGTGACATCCGCGTGTCCCCGCACGTCACCGGCCTGATACCGTCCCCGCCAACGGCCGAATCGTCACCTGGTCCGTCAAACCCGTTCCTTCGCTGAGAGGTTGGAGCATGCCGGACGACGCCGCGGCTGCCCGCGCCGCCGCTGAAGAGGAGTCGGCCTTCTCGCACTCCCCGGTCGACCCCGATGCCACCGCCGCGTACGGTGACCACCCCGACCAGGTGATCGACTTCTACGCCCCCCGATCCGGCCCGGAGTCCGCCGCCCCCGCCTCCTTCGCCCCGCTGGTCGTCGTCCTGCACGGCGGCGCGTGGCGCGCCCGCTACGACCGCCGGCACATCACCCCGTTCGCGGACTACCTGGCCCGCAGGGGCTTCGCGGTGGCCAACGTCGAGTACAGACGGGGTGGCGAGCCGCTGATCCCGGGACAGCAGGCGGGACCGGAGTCCGACGGCTGCGGGGGCGCCGGCGGCACACCGCCCGCCGGGCGCTGGCCCGACACCTTCGACGACGTCGCGGCGGCCCTGGACGCCCTTCCGGCGCTGGTCCGTGAGGCGCTCCCGCAGGCGGATCCCCGCCGTACGGTGCTGACCGGCCACTCGGCCGGCGGTCACCTGGCCCTGTGGGCGGCGGCCCGGCACGTCCTGCCCGTGGACGCCCCCTGGCGCACCGACGGCCCGGCGCCGCTGCGCGGTGTCGTGGCGCTCGCCCCGATCGCGGACCTCGTGGTGGCGGAGAAGCTGGACGTCTGCGCGAACGCGTCCCTGCAACTCCTCGGCGGGCAGGACCGCTTCGCCGAACGCCGGCCGTACGCGGACCCCGCGCTGCTGCTGCCGACGGGCATCGCCACGACCCTCGTCCAGGGCCGTGACGACCTGGACGTGCCGCATCAGGTGGCCGAGGCGTACGCGGAGGCGGCGGCGAAGGCGGGGGAGATGGTCGGGCTGACGCTCCTGGAGGACGTCGGCCACTTCCCGCTGATCGACCCGGCGGCGGACGCCTGCGCGGTGGTGGCCGAGGAGATCGCCCAACTGGCCTGGTGAGCAACCGGGTCCGGCCGCCCGGGCGGAGCCCGGTGATACCCGTAGTACCTGAGAGCTACGCGCCAGGACAGCTCCCTGGCGGGACGCCGACGACAGGCGCCCGTTCCTAACTTCCTTCTCGGACACGCCCGATGACCGGGCCCACCGAAAGGAAGCCACCATGGGGCAAGTCCCACCACTCAACGAGACCGCCCAGTCCCGGCCTCCGGCGGCGGCCGCGCCCCGCGGGGGCCACCCGCACCCGACGACGAAAGCCGCACGGGTGGTGCGGGTGGGAGACCGGATCCGGCCGAGGGCCGGACATCCACGCACCGGCCCGCACCCGCAGACGCACCCCCACCCCCGGCGCCACCCCCTCCGCCTCCTCCTCGCCGCCCTCCTCACCGCCGCCGTCGTCGTCCCCCTCGCCGGCGCCGCCCGCCCCCCGATCCCGGCCCCACCACCCCCCGCCCTTCCCACTCTGTCCTCCTCGACCCTGCACACCGTGTACGCGGCGAACCGCGCCAACGCCGCCCGGGCCGCCCACATGGCCGCCGCACACGCCGCCCCGCACCGCTCCGCCGCGGACCGCGCCCTCGCCGCCCCGTCCCGCCACCTCCTCGCCTTCGACGGCCGGGGCGCCGGCCGGGCCACGGAGGTCCTCGGCGACCTCGCCCACGCGCACCACATCGCGGTGCTGGTCCCCGGCTCGGACACCTCCCTGGACACCTACGCCCGTTTCCACCGCACCGCCGCGTCCCTGTACGCGGACCTCACCCACCGCGCCGCCCCCGGCACCCCCGTCGCCGTCGTCGCCTGGCTCGGCTACGAGACGCCGGCCACGGTCAGCACCACGGTGACCACCACCACCCGCGCCGACGAAGCCGCCCCCCGCCTGCGCGCCTTCGTACGCCACCTGCGCGCCGCGGCCCCCGCCACGGCCCACGTCTCCCTGCTCTGCCACTCCTACGGCTCCGTGGTCTGCGGCCGCGCCGCCCCCGGCCTGGCCGCGGACGACATCGCCCTGATCGGCAGCCCGGGCAGCGGAGCGGACTGCGCCGCCGCCCTGCACACCCGCGCCCGCGTATGGGCCGCCCGCGGCAGCGACGACTGGGTCGGGCACGTCCCGCACGTCCGTACCGGCCTCTTCGGCACCACCGTCGGCTTCGGTGCCGACCCCGTCTCCGCCGCCTTCGGCGCCCGGGTCTTCGACGCGGCCGGCGCCGGCCACAGCGGCTACTTCACCCCGGGCTCGGCCTCGCTCGCCAACCTCGCCCGGATCACCCTCGACGAGCCGTCGGAGGTGACCCGTGCCTGAGCGGACCCCGGTCACCCGCGCCCCGCGCCGCGCACTGCACGCGATCCGGCAGGGCGCCCATCGCGTGGACGCCGCCACCCCCGCCTCCCGCGACCGTGCCGTCGACGCCCTGCGGGCCCTCGCGGTCCTCGGTGTCGTCCTCGGCCACTGGCTGGTCACCGCCCTGGTCGCGCAGGACGGCGCCCTCCACACGGACAGCCCGCTGCGGCACCTGCCCCGGCTGGCCCCGGTCTCCTGGCTCTTCCAGACCCTGGCCGTGTTCTTCCTGGTCGGCGGCCATGTGGCGGTCCGCGGCCTGGCCACGGCCCGCACGCGGGGCGACTCCTACGCCCGCTGGCTGCGGGCCCGGCTGGCCCGGCTGCTCCGCCCGGCCGCGGCGCTCGTGGCCCTGTGGTCGGTGACCGCCACCGCCCTGCTCCTCACCGGCGCACCCCTGGCGACCGTCCACACCCTGGTGAAACTCGCGCTGTCCCCGCTGTGGTTCCTGCTGGTCTTCGCCGTGCTGACCGCCGCCACCCCGCTCGTCGCCCGGCTCAACCCGCTCTGGCCGCTCGCCGTCGTCCTCCACGTGGACCTGTTCCGTTTCGGCCTGCACCTCGGCCCGTCCTGGCTCGGCTGGATCAATCTGGCCGCCGGCTGGCTGGTCCCCTACACCCTGGGAGCGGCCTGGGCCCGGGGCGAACTGCGCAGCCGCCGCTCGGCCCTGGTCCTCCTCGTCGGCGGTACGGCGGCCACCGCGCTCCTCGTCGGCTGCGCGGGCTACCCGGTGTCCATGGTCGGCGTCCCCGGCAGCGCCGTCTCCAACCTGAACCCGCCGACGCTGGCGGCCGTCACCTTCGGACTGGCCCAGTGCGGCCTGGCGCTCCTGCTGCGCGACCGGCTGCGCCGTACGGCGGCCCGCCCCCTCGTCTGGGCGGCCGTGACCCTCGTCAATCTCTCCGCCATGACGATCTACCTCTGGCACCAGACGGCCCTGATGGCCACGACGACCACCGCCCTCACGGCCGGCCGCCTCCCCGGACTGCACACCCTCCCCGACGGCCCGGGCTGGGTCGCGGCCCGGCTCCTCTGGCTGCCGGTGTTCGGCCTGGTCCTGGCGGTGTGCCGGACGGCGTTCCGCTCCGCCGAACAGGGGCGCCGCCGCGGTACCCGCGGCACCGGCGGGGGGCGGTCGCGGGTGGTGCGCGTGCACCGGACCGCGGACCCGGGCACCGGGCGGGCGGCCCGCCGTGTTGTCTAGGGTGGTCCGGGTGACGGGAACGGGGGGCCGCCAGGTGTTCATGCCGCTCGGGGACCGGGCCCGGCGCTGGCTGCGGGTCCTGCGCGACGACCTGTGGAACGCCGAGGTGGATCCGCTGCCCGCCTTCCGGTGGCTGCGCCGGGTGCCGCACGGTCTGCTGTGTGTGGCCGCGTTCGCGATCACCTTTGGTGCCGTGGCGCAGCTCACCGGCGAGGCGCACGTCGACTCCGAGCCGGCCTTCCTGGTCGGTCTCGCGCAGGGCGGCGCTGTCGTCCTCGCGCTGAGGCGGCCCGTCCCGGGCTGGTGGCTGTCCATGGCGGGCACCGTCGTGGGCGCCGTCGCGGTCCACGAGCGGATGGGCACGACCGGGCACACGTTCACCTGGCCCTGGAGCCCGGCCGGCATCATCGCGCACCTGCTCGTCCTGCTGCTGCTGGCGCTGCGCAGGCGCACCCGGGTGTCGGTCGAGGCGCTGGCCCTGACCGCGCTGGTCACCTACCTCCTGCAGGGCGTGTGGGGCGGGCTGCGCTACGACCCGACCGGTGTCGTCGCGGTGGTGCTGTCCGCGGTCGTCGTGCTGCTCGGCTTCGCCCTGCGCGGCCGGCGGGAGGCGCGTGCCGAACTCGTCGAGCAGGCGACCCTCACCGCCGAGGAGCGCGACCGCCGCACCCTGCTGGAGGAGCGCAGCCGTATCGCGCGGGAACTGCACGACGTGGTCGCCCACCACATGTCGGTGATCTCCATCCAGGCCCAGGTGGCCCCCCACCTCGTGGAGAACCCCTCCGGGGAACTGCTGGAGAACCTCACCGGCATCCGCGACAACGCGCTGGAGGCGCTCACCGAGCTGCGCCGGGTGCTCGGCGTGCTGCGCTCCGAGAACCCTGAGGACCCCTACGGGCTGGGAGCCCCTGGCACCGGAGCGGCCCCGGACGCCCCCCAGCCCACCCTCGACCGGCTCGACGCGCTGATCGAGAACACCCGCGCGGCCGGGCTGGACGTGACCGCCGAGGCCGTGGGCGAGGTGCGGCCGTACGCCCCGGGCGTGGAGCTGTCGGCGTACCGGATCGTGCAGGAGGCGCTGAGCAACGCCCTGCGGCACGCGCCGGACTCCCGGGTGCGCGTCGAGGTCGGGCACTTCCCGGACGGGCTGCACCTGACGGTGGAGAACTCCCCGCCGCGGCACCCCGTCCCGCCCTCGCCGGGAGCCGGACACGGGCTGCTCGGCATGCGCGAGCGGGCGGTGATGCTCGGCGGCCGGCTCGTCGCGAACGGCACCGCGGGCGGTGGCTTCAGCGTCACGGCGTTCCTCCCCGGCGACCTCACCCCGCCCCCGCCCGACCACCCCCCGACAGGAGCGAAGACCCCATGACGAGCGGCAGCGGCGGCATCCGCGTACTCATCGCCGACGACCAGCAGATGGTCCGGCAGGGCTTCACCGTGCTGCTCAACGCCCAGCCCGGCATCGAGGTGGCCGGACAGGCGGTGGACGGCCTGGACGCGATCGCCCGGACCGCGGAACTGGCCCCGGACGTGGTGCTGATGGACATCCGGATGCCGGAGCTGGGCGGCATCGAGGCGACCCGCCGGATCACCGCGGAACACACCGCCGTCAGGGTGCTGGTGCTGACCACGTTCGACCTGGACGAGTACGTGTACGAGGCGCTGCGGGCGGGGGCCGCCGGCTTCCTGCTCAAGGACGCCTCCGCGGACCAGCTGGCCGAGGCGGTGCGCGTCGTGGCCGCGGGCGACGCCCTGCTGGCCCCGGGCATCACCCGGCGCCTCATCGCGGAGTTCTCCCGCCTGGACGGCGGCGGCCGGGCCCCGCTCAAGCGGCGCGTCGGCGATCTCACGGAGCGGGAGACGGAGGTGCTGGCGCTGATAGCGCAGGGCCTGTCGAACGCGGAGATCGCCGGGCGGCTGGTGGTGGCCGAGCAGACCGTGAAGACGCACGTGGGCCGGATCCTGGTGAAACTGGGTCTGCGCGACCGCACCCAGGCGGCGGTCTTCGCCTACGAGTCCGGCCTGGTCCGCCCCGGCGGCCGCTGACCCCGGCTCCCTCCCGCGTCCGGGGTCCCGCGCCGCCCGTAGTACCTGAGGGGGACCCCGCAGGACCCCTCTCCAAGGGGACGACCCTGATCCCGCCCGCGCCTACCGTTGCCCCTGTGACCGAGACGACGCACACGCAGACGACCCCGCCGGAGGCGGCCGGCAGGCCGCGCAGCCCGGAGTTCCGGCTGGTCGTCGACGCCTTGCGGGGGCTGCGGCAGGACCTGTTCCACGGCGCGTTCGCCTACCGCCCGATGCCCCGCATGGCCGTCGACGGCCCGCTCACCCGCCATCTGACCGGCCGCGCGCGGGAGTACGCGTCCTGGACCCCGCACGCGCTGGTGGCCGCCGCCGGCGTGGTGGCGGTGCTCGCCGAGGCGGCCAGCCTCTCCGAGGGCAGGGCGACCCAGCTGGTGTCCGCGTTCCTCGTGCTGGTCCCGGTGCTGCTGACCCTGGCGCGTCCGGTCGGCGCGTTCTGGCTGTCACTCGCGGCGACGGCGGTCACCTCGGCGGTCGGTGACAGCTGGTCCAGCTGGCCGTGGCTGCCGGGGAGCTTCGTCTCCCACCTGGTGGTGCTCACGGTCGTGGCGATACGCACCCGGCCGCGCACCGCCGCCTGGATGTGGCTGCTGACCACGCTGTACGGCGTCTGGTCGGTGACCGTGTTCGGCGGGGACCACTACGACACCGACGCGGCGCCGATGAGCATCCTCTCGGCGCTGATCCTGCTGGCCGTCACCGTCCGGCACACCCGCCGGGAGGCCCGGCAGGAGGTGACCGCCCAGCAGACCGTGACCGAGCACGAGCGGTCGCGCCGCACCCTGCTGGAGGAGCGCACGACGATCGCCCGGGAGCTGCACGACGTGGTCGCCCACCACATGTCGGTGGTCGCGATCCAGGCCGAGGCCGCACCGTACCGGGTGGAGAATCCGCCGCCGGAGCTGGAGAAGGCGTTCGCCACCATCCGGGAGAACGCGGTGGCGGCCCTGACCGAGCTGCGCCGGGTGCTCGGGGTGGTCCGCGCGGAGAACTACGAGGCCCCGGACGCCCCGCAGCCCACCCTGGCCGACCTGGACGGCCTGCTCGCCAATGTGCGCGGGGCCGGCCTGGAGGTGGAGAAGGCGGTGACCGGGGCGGTGCGGGAGCTGCCGCAGGGGGTCGAGCTGTCGGCGTACCGGATCGCGCAGGAGGCGCTGAGCAACACCCTGCGGCACGCCCCGGGCGCGAGCGCCCGGGTCGAGATCGGCTACGTCCTCGGCGGTCTGGGCCTGCGCGTGGTCAACGGGCCGCCGCCGGCCCCGCACCTGATCAAGGCGTCGCCCGGCGCCGGGCACGGCGTCACGGGCATGCGGGAGCGCGTCTCGATGCTGAACGGCGAGATGACGGCGGCCCCGACGGCCGAGGGAGGCTATGAGGTGACGGTGTTCCTGCCGGTGCCGACGGCCACGGGCACCGAGGACGAGGCATGACGATCCGGGTACTGATCGCGGACGACCAGATGATGGTCCGCGAGGGCTTCTCGGTGCTGCTGAACGCGATGCCGGGCATCGAGGTCGTCGGCGAGGCCGTCAACGGCCGGGAGGCGGTCGAACGGGTGCGGGAACTCGCCCCGGACGTCGTCCTGATGGACATCCGCATGCCGGAGCTGAACGGGATCGAGGCGACCCGGGAGATCGTCGCCGCGGACGAGACGGCGAAGGTGCTGGTGCTGACCACGTTCGACCTCGACGAGTACGTCTACCAGGCCCTGCGCGCGGGAGCCTCCGGCTTCCTCCTCAAGGACGCCTCGGCACGCCAACTGGCCGACGGTGTGCGGGTGGTGGCGGCGGGCGAGGCCCTCCTGGCGCCCTCGGTCACGAAGCGCCTGATCACGGAGTTCTCCCGGCTGGCGGACACGCCCCGCCTGCTGCCGGCGGCCCGGGCGGCGTACGGCGAGCTGACGGAACGGGAGACGGAGGTGCTGGTCCTCATCGCGCAGGGCCTGTCCAACGCGGAGATCGCCGGCCGCCTGGTCGTCGCGGAGTCGACGATCAAAACCCACGTGAGCCGCGTCCTGGTCAAACTCGGCCTGCGCGACCGCACCCAGGCGGCGGTCTTCGCCTACGAGGCCCGCCTGGTGACGCCCGGCTGAGGCAACGTCACCTTCCCAGAAGGATCACGGACGGACATTGAGATCACGCCGCACGTCGGTACGGGCCCGTTCCGGCTCGGTACGGGCTTCGACGCGGGCTGGTCGCCGACAAGATCGCACCCTGAAGACCGCAGTCCGAAGGACGCGGAAACCCGCCCCTGGTCAGACGCGGGCGTACGGGTTAGCGTCCCCGCATGGCAGGCCCCATCGACCTCGCTTTCGATCCCTGGGACCCGGAGTTCCTCGCGGACCCGTACCCCGCCTACGCCGGGCTGCGGGCGCGCGGACGGGTGGTCCGGTACGAGCCGACGGACCAGTGGCTGGTCCCGCACCACGCGGACGTCTCGGCGCTGCTGCGGGACCGCCGGCTCGGGCGGACGTACCAGCACCGGTTCACGCACGAGGAGTTCGGCCGGACGGCGCCGTCGCCGGCGCACGAGCCGTTCCACACCCTCAACGACCACGGCATACTCGACCTGGAGCCGCCGGACCACACCCGGATCCGGCGCCTGGTGTCGAAGGCGTTCACCCCGCGCACGGTGGAGCGGCTGAAGCCGTATGTGCACGGCCTGGCGAACGAGCTGGTGGGCAAGCTGGTGGAGGCCGGCGGCGGTGATCTGCTGACCGACGTGGCCGAACCGCTGCCGGTGGCCGTGATCGCCGAGATGCTGGGCATCCCGGAGGCGGACCGGGGGCCGCTGCGCCCGTGGTCGGCGGCCATCTGCGGGATGTACGAGCTGAACCCGTCCGAGGACACGGCGGCCCGGGCGGTGCGGGCGTCGGTGGAGTTCTCGGACTATCTGCGCGAACTGATCGCCGAGCGCCGCAAGGAGCCGGGGGAGGACCTGATCTCCGGGCTGATCGCGGCGCACGACGAGGGGGACCGCCTCACGGAGCAGGAGATGATCTCCACGGCGGTGCTGCTCCTGAACGCCGGTCACGAGGCGACCGTCAACGCCACGGTGAACGGCTGGTACGCCCTGTTCCGCAACCCCGGCCAGCTCGCGGCCCTGCGCGCCGACCACTCCCTGGTCCCCTCCGCGATCGAGGAGCTGATGCGGTACGACACCCCGCTCCAGCTCTTCGAACGCTGGGTCCTGGACGACATCGAGATCGACGGTACGACGATCCCCCGGGGCGCGGAGATCGCCATGCTCTTCGGCTCCGCCAACCACGACCCGGCAGTCTTCCGGGACCCCGGGCGGCTCGATCTCACCCGCGAGGACAACCCGCACATCTCCTTCAGCGCCGGCATCCACTACTGCATCGGAGCACCGCTGGCCCGCATCGAGCTGGCGGCCTCGATGACGGCCCTGTTGGAACGGGCCCCGACCCTGACCCCGGCCGCCGACCCCCGCCGCAAGCCCAATTTCGTGATCCGCGGCCTGGAGGGTCTGCCGGTCGAACTGAGGTGATCACCCGTTCGGCTGATCACCGGACGCTCTCGGCCGATTCCCGTCGGGGCCTTGCCACGCTGGTGCCCGCCTGAGAAGGGAGGCACCATGACGGTTATGGCAGAGCGCGTGTCATCTCAGATGTCGGTGGACATGTTCGAGCGGATCGCCGAGTTCGCCGCTCGTGAGGACGAGACCGTCGGTTTCGAGTTCATCGACGGACGGATCGGGGTCAAGAAGGTGACGAACGGCAACCACGACGAGATCACGATGTGGTTGGTCTTCCGGTGCAAGCACGCGCGGCCCGAGCTCACCCTGTACCCGGACCGTGGGTTGAAGGTGGGGGCGTACCGCAACGGTCGCGCCAGGCCGGACGGGGTGCTTGCACCGGCGGGTCACTTCACGGGAAAGGGCAACTGGGCGGATCCTCAAGGCGTACTGATGACGGTCGAGATCACATCGCACGATTCGGACACCCACAGTCGTGATCGAGTCGAGAAGCCACGGGCTTACGCCGAAGCAGGTATCCCCGTACACCTGCTGATCGACCGTGAGAATCTCTCGATCCTCGTGCACAGCAATCCGGACCTGGAGGTCGGGTACCGGGACGTCCATGTGGCCAGACTCGGCGGCACGATCACCCTCCCCGACCCCGTCGGCATCGAACTCGACACCGAGGATCTGAAGCCCTACGCGGACTGACGCCAGGCATCCCGCCGCGCGGCGGAGCGTCATCTTTCCTTTGTCTCCTCCAGGACCGTCCGGCCCAGCAGGGCGTAGCGGTCGGGGGAGCGGCGCTTGAGGTACTGGGCACAGCCGATGCCGGTGGCCGCCACCAGTGCCACCAGCCACGGGGTCGCCTTCAGCACCAGCGAGCCCGACTCCGGCCCGGCCGCCGCCCCCATGTTGGACACCAGCAGCACGACCACGGCGAGCATCGCGACACCGCCGACGAGCGGTGCGGTGAAGGTGCGGAACCAGTGCCGGCTCTCGGGGTGGTGGGAGCGGAAGTACACCAGCACCGCGAAGGAGCACACGGCCTGGACGACGAGGATCGCCATGGTGCCGAGGATGGCGAGCAGGACGTACGTACCGGTGTAGGGATCCTTGCCCGCGGCCCAGAACGCGCCGATCAGCACCGCGCTGACGGCCGTCTGCACCAGCCCGGCGATGTGCGGGGAGCCGTGCCGGGCGTGGGTGCGGCCGATGGTGCCGCGGAGCGACGGCAGGACGCCCTCCCGCCCCAGCGCGTACAGATAGCGGGCGGCGCAGTTGTGGAAGGCCATGCCGCAGGCCAGTGAGCCGCTGATCATCAGCCACTGCATGACGTCGACCGCCCAGTGGCCGACGTAGCGCTCGGTGGGGCCGAAGAACATCGCGAGCGGGTTGGCGGAGGACGCGGCCCGCACGGCCTCCGCCTCGCCGTTGCCGGTGATGGCCATCCAGGAGACGAGGACGTAGAAGACGCCGACGCCCAGCACGCTGATCATCGTCGCCTTCGGGATGATCTTCTTCGGGTCGCGGGACTCCTCGCCGTACATCGCCGTCGACTCGAAGCCGACCCAGGACCAGAAGGCGAAGAAGAGCCCGAGTCCCGCGGAGGTGCCCTTGAAGGCGTTGACCGGGTCGACCGGTGCGAAGGTGAACCCGTGCGGCCCGCCCCCGTGCAGGGCGACGGACACCGCCATGGCCGCCAGCACGGTGACCTCGGTCGCGAGCAGCGCCACCAGCAGCTTCTCGGCGACGCTGACCCCGAACCAGGTGCCGGTGGCATTGATCGCCAGCATCAGCACGGCGAAGGCCCACCAGGGCACGTGCACACCCGTCTGGTCCTTGAGGGTGGTGGTGGCGAAGGTGGAGAAGATCCCGATCAGCGCCGGTTCGAAGACGGCGTAGGCGAAGGTCGCGAGCAGACCGGAGGCGAGGCCGACGGTGCGGCCGAGCCCGTACGAGATGAATCCGTAGAAGGCGCCCGTGGACGTGATGTGCTTCGCCATCGACGTGAAACCCACGGAAAAGATTGCCAGTACGACCATTGCCACGAGATAGCTCGCGGGTGCCCCGACGCCATTGCCGGACGACACCATGAAGGGCACGTTGCCGGTCATCGCGGTGATCGGCGCGGCGGTGGCGACCGCCATGAACACCACGCCCAGCAGTCCTACGGCATTGGGTTTCAGCCGGTGAACCGTTGTGTCGTCGCCGCTCTCGGTCGCCGGGGCGACGCCCTCGTCCACAGCCATGGGGTGGCCCCCTCCGTGTCCCGTCCATACGTACTGATGGAGCAGGATGGTGGACGAAGGGTGCCCTCGGGAAGGGGTCGGCCAGGTTAAATATTTGTCACCAGACCTTTAGGCGGGATGTGCGGGTCATCGGCCGGCGGGCAGGACGAGCCCCCAGGCCCCCTCCGCCACCCGCCAGGTCCGTCTGCGCACCGGGCCGGAGACCGCCGCGTCCGCCCGGTAGCGGAAGTCCGCCCCGGTGACCGTCACCGAGCGGCCGGAGGCCAGCAGCGGGGTCGCCTCCGCGCCCACCGACAGCGGCCGTACCTCCACCGAGGCCACCCCGTCCGTGCCCGGCGTCACCGACACCGTCACCACCGGCTGGTCCAGATCGACCACCGTCCGCCCGTCGACCTCCACCCGCAGCCGGGCCGCGCACGGGGAGGGCACGGCGGGCAGCCGGGCGGGACGGGAGGCCAGGGTGCGGACCAGGGAGCGGTACCAGGGCCGGCCCGAGGCGATCGGCACGGGCCGGGCGGCGACCGCACGCCCCGGCGCCGGTGGAATGCCCAGCGCCCCCAGCACCACCCCGTCGCTGTCGTCGACCAGCAGGTCCAGGCGCCGCTCGGCACCGTCCAGGACCGCCCGCGCCGCCGCCACCGCCCCGCCGGGCACCCCGAGCGACTCCGCGAGCGCGGTGTCCCCCACCGGCACCACCGACAGCGCGCACCCGGCCAGCTCCCGCTGCCGGTGCAGCAGGGTGACGGCGCGGACCAGGGCCCGGCCGTCACCGATCACGACCGGCCGCCGGGACCCCCTGCGGTCCAATGCGCGGGCGAATTCCTCCGGTCCCTCAGGGAGGCACAGCTTGGCCGCCGCACCCGCGCTGAGCACGTCTTTCGCGATTCGTACGGACTCTCCGTCCGTCTGCCGTGCCGCCGGATCGATGATCACCAGCAGCTGATCGGACGTCGCGAAAGTCGCCACCTCGGTCCTGCCTCGCTTCCTCGGGTAGCATCTTTGTGCAAGAGCCCCTTGCGCTATTGCGCCAGGGGCTTCGTCTATTCCGGGGCATCCGGTCCGACGGTTGTGCGACCAAAGGCGGTCGCGGTGGTACGCGGCGGTGAACCTTACGCCCACGCCCCCGACCTTGGACATGCCCCGCCCGGAAGGGGTGTACGCGCGTGCCCGCACTTGTGCTGCTCGGTGCTCAGTGGGGTGACGAAGGCAAGGGAAAGGCGACGGACCTGCTCGGCGGCTCCGTCGACTATGTGGTGCGTTACCAGGGCGGTAACAACGCCGGCCACACGGTGGTCGTCGGCGATCAGAAGTACGCCCTGCACCTTCTCCCTTCCGGAATCCTGTCCCCCGGCTGTACGCCGGTCATCGGTAACGGCGTCGTCGTCGACCCGTCGGTCCTGCTCTCCGAGCTGAGCGGTCTGAACGAGCGTGGCGTCGACACGTCCAAGCTCCTGATCAGCGGAAACGCGCACATCATCACGCCGTACAACGTGACCGTCGACAAGGTGACGGAACGCTTCCTCGGCAAGCGCAAGATCGGTACGACCGGCCGCGGCATCGGCCCGACCTACGCGGACAAGATCAACCGCGTCGGCATCCGGGTCCAGGACCTGTACGACGAGTCGATCCTGCACCAGAAGGTGGAGGCGGCCCTCGACGTCAAGAACCAGGTCCTCACCAAGCTCTACAACCGGCGGGCCATCACCGCCGACCAGGTGGTCGAGGAGCTGCTGGGCTACGCCGAGCAGATCAAGCCGTACGTCGCCGACACGGTCCTGATCCTCAACCAGGCCCTGGAGGACGACAAGGTCGTGCTCTTCGAGGGCGGCCAGGGCACGCTGCTGGACATCGACCACGGCACGTACCCCTTCGTGACCTCCTCGAACCCGACCGCGGGCGGCGCGTGCACCGGCGCCGGCGTGGGCCCGACGAAGATCAGCCGTGTCATCGGCATCCTCAAGGCCTACACGACCCGCGTCGGCGCCGGTCCGTTCCCGACCGAGCTGTTCGACGAGGACGGCGAGGCGCTGCGCCGCATCGGCGGCGAGCGGGGCGTGACCACGGGCCGTGACCGCCGCTGCGGCTGGTTCGACGCCGTCATCGCCCGCTACGCGACCCGTGTGAACGGCCTGACCGACTTCTTCCTCACCAAGCTGGACGTGCTGACCGGCTGGGAGCAGATCCCGGTCTGTGTGGCCTACGAGATCGACGGCAAGCGCGTCGAGGAGCTCCCGTACTCCCAGACCGACTTCCACCACGCGAAGCCGGTCTACGAGACGCTGCCCGGCTGGTCCGAGGACATCAGCAAGGCGAAGTCCTTCTCCGACCTGCCGAAGAACGCCCAGAACTACGTGAAGGCGCTGGAGGAGATGTCCGGCGCCCCGATCTCCGCGATCGGCGTGGGCCCGGGCCGGGACGAGACGATCGAGATCAACTCGTTCCTGTAGGCACCCCGCGGCACCGCCCGCCGTCCGCCCTCCCCGGGCGCGACGGCGGGCGGTCCGTCGTCGTGCCCGGTGGACAATGGACGTATGGGCGTCCACCGGAGCGCGCTGTGCCGGGGGCCGTACGGCGGTGAGGGCCACCAGGCCGGCGGCACGGACTGCTCCGACCCGGCGGTCTTCGAGGTCGTCCGGCACAACAAGCCGCCGCTGCTCGTGTGCCCCGTGCACCTCGGCCCCGCCCTGCTCCTGGCGAGCGGGGTGCTGTGGCCCCCGGAGATCAGACTCATCGGCCGGGTCCCCGGCCTGCGCCCGTAGGGCGGCCGGCTGACCGAACCGCCCTCCCGGGCGACCGCCGCAGGACGACTGAACGTTCGACCGGCCTGCTGCGTCGGAGTGGTGCGGTGCGCGCTGTGCCGCAGGACCAGGGAGGAGAGCGTTCCGGTGACCCGTATCAGAAGCGCAGCCGTGGGAATGGCCGTAGCGGCGTCGGCCCTCGTCGCCTGTGGCGGCGGCGGACCGGCCCGGGGGGACCGTGGCCAGTCCGCCCCCGAGTGGGTCGCCTGCTCGACGACGATGGTCGTCGGCGACGTGGCGTCGGTGGCCGCCTCCCCGGGACGCAAGGGGCGCATTTCGGTGACGCTCGATGCCACCCAGTGGCTGAAACCGGCCCGGGGGCAGCGCCGGGTCACCCTCGACGTCGTCGACCCGGGTGCGACGGACGCCCGGCGCGCCGTAAAGGCCGGGCAGCACCTGCTTATCGCCGTACCCGAACGCGACGGCGTGGAGCCCGGTGTCTTCAGGGGCGAGGGGCTGCGGCTCGAGCGGGACCGGATCAAGAAGGCGCTGCACGCGGCGGGAAAGGTCAACTGCCCTTCGCCGTGGAAGAGTTGATACCTGTTCCGCATGTGAATGTGTGTTGCGTAAGTGGCCCCTGTGGTGCGCAATGGACATGCACCTGGCAACTTTCAAACACGGGGGAACCTTGACGCGTGCCTCACTGCGCCACGCCGGCCGGGCAGCCGGCGTGATCGCCCTCGCCTTCGGGGCCCTGCTCGCCACGGCCCAGCCCAGCCCCGCGGACGACGTCCCCACGGACGGCTCCGACGTCGAAGCGGCGCGGACCATTGACAACATCATCCCGACCAGCCACTACGACACGCCCTGCCGTAAGGGCATCCTCTGCCAGACCGACAACGCGCAGCTCACCTACTACATGGACTCCGGCGGCAGCAACGCGCTGGAGTCCGACGACAAGGCCACCGTCCGGTCCGTGCTCTCCCACGAGTACGGCTCCACCGACTTCTCCGTCAGCTACGACTCGACCCCATCCTGGTCGGGCGACTCCGAGACGGACATCTACTACAGCGAGGGGACGGTCTCCGGCAGCGACAACGGCTACACCTACTGCGAGAACGCCGCCCCGGGCATGTACAAGTGCGACCAGCAGTACGTGAAGATCGAGCCGGGCCACTGGTCCTCCGGCCTGGTCTGCCACGAGACCGGGCACGCCGTCGGCTTCGTGCACGGCGAGGACGCCTCTCCCGTGGTGGGGATGCAGGACTCCCGTCTGGGCTGCATGAAGAAGAACGTCGGCTCGGAAGGGCTCGGCGACAACAACCGGCGCAACATCAACAGCGTGTACTGACGGGGGCCCGGATGAGCAGAAGAACACGTACGGCGGCGATCGGTGCGGGAGCCGCACTCGCCGTGAGCGTGTGCGCCCTGGCCGCCGTGGCGCACAGCCGCCCCGCCGGGGACACGCACGCGCAGGACAAGGGGGTCATCCTCGCGGAGGGCAACGACCGTCACCCGTCCCGGACCGCCCGGGACTGGGTGACGTACGCGGACTACGCGGTGGTCGTCACGGCCCTGGACGACTCGGCGATCGAGCCGGACGCCGACGACCCCGACAACCCCGTGGGCGACTCGGGCCCGGTCATGCGCAAAGTCAGGCTGCGCGTCGACAAGATCCTCTGGTCCAAGGAGAAGCCGGCCCACGAGCCGCCGGCGGCGTTCGACTGGAACGCCTTCGGCTGGCACCAGGACGAGGACGGCGAGCGGATCGAGATGTCCGGCGCACACGAGCCGCGCATCGAGCCCGGGCACAGCTACGTCATGGCCCTGCAGTGGCAGGCGCCGCAGTGTCCGCCCGGGGACGACCCGGTCCCGGGCCAATGGCGCGGACTCGGCGACGAATCCACCATCCCCTACGATCAGGGCGTCCTCGGACAGGGCGAGTTCGAGGGCCGGACGCGGACGGCACCCGCCGCCGAGGAATCGGCCCTGCCCTCGGCCGACCCGAACTTCGGCCTCCGTGACGAACTCGTCGGCCGGAACGCCGAGGACCTCGCCGCGAAGCTGGGCGAGACGCAGCCGGGCACGCCGGAGACGGCCGGGGAGCCGGCGGACGCCTGCACCTGACGTCACCCTGCCTGTCGGTCGCCGGGAACCGCGTGGGCGACGAGAGCGGCCCACCCCCGCGGCAGAGGTGACCGGCAGGCGTCCCCGCAGGCCCTGCCGCGCGCGGGGGTGGCGGGGGGCGGGGCCGCAGCTCAGCTGAACACGATCATCGAGCCCTGGGCCAGGGACCGCGTCGCCGCCGCGTGCAGGCCGAGCCACACGTGGCGTTCGCGGGCGAAGGGGCTGGGGTCGTACGGCGCCGGGACGGCCGGCTCCTCCAGTTCGGTGGGGGCCGTCGGAGCGGCCGGGGCCGCCGGCGGGTTCGCCGGGTCGATGCCGATGGCCGGGGCGACGTACTGCAGTTCCCGGAGCAGCGTCTGCGCTGAGCCCAACGGGCCGCCGCCCGCGAGGAGTTCGTCGTTCGACAGCGGGTGCGGGAAGTCCACCGGGACGTACGCGCCCGCGTGGTCGTAGTGCCAGACCAGGTGGGACTGCTGGGCCGTGGACTCGAACATCTCCAGCAACTGCTCGTAGTCGCCGCCCAGTTCGTCCACCGGGGTCACCGGCAGCCCGCAGACCTGGAGCAGGTACGCCCGGCGCAGGAAGTGCAGGGCGTCGTAGTCGAAGCCGGCGACCGGGGCGACGTCACCGGACAGGCCCGGCATGTACTGGTACACCGGCACCGGCGGCAGGCCGGCCTCGGCCAGCGCCTTGTTGTACTGCGCGAGTTCCTCGGCGAAGGGGTTGTCCGGGGTGTGGCACAACACGTCCACGAGCGGTACCAGCCACAGGTCACAGGCCAAAAGAGGGCTCCTCGCATCGGCAGGCGCGTGGTCACGCACGGCAGCGGTCGGTCAGGGCAGGGTAGTCGGTGCGGCCTCGGGACGGCTCCCCCGTACGGGCCGTATCGGTCGTCTACCCGCCCGACAGGTGTTCCAGCAGCGCCAGCGAGTGGGCGTTGGCGGTGGCGATGATCGCGCGGGCGGCCTCGGCCTCGCGCCGGGCCAGCGCGTCGACCAGCTCGGTGTGCCCGGCCCAGAGCCGGCCGCGCAGGTCGGGCAGGCGCAGCAGGTACTGCACGGCGCAGACCCAGGACTGCACGCGCAGGCGGTGCAGGAAGTCGCCGAGGTAGGGGTTGCCGAACAGGGCGCTCAGCTCGCGCCAGAACCGGAGGTCGTAGCCGATCAGGATGGTGAGGTCGCCGGCGGCCGCGGCCCGCTGGGCCTCCTCGCCGCGGCGGCGCACGGTGGCCAGGGCCGCGGCCGTGCGCGGGTCCTCCGGCGAGGTCCGGAAGGCGGGGTGGCCGGAGGTGAGGGCCTGGAACATGCCGTCGGTGACCAGACTGCGGGCCTCGATCATGTTCCGGTAGTCGGTGACCGAGTACTCGGGCACCCGGAAGCCGCGGTGCTGGTCGGCCTCCAGGATGCCCTGCGCGGACAGGTCGACCAGCGCCTCGCGGACAGGGGTGGCGGAGACGCCGTACTGGTCGGCGATCTCCTTGACGGTGAACGCCCGGCCCGGGCGCAGCCGTCCCGCCAGCACCTCGTCACGGAGCGCGTCCGCGATCTGCTGGCGCAGGGTGCTGCGCGTCACGGTGCCGTTGCCGGGCATGGTCCGTGCCTCTCCTCACACGTCCGGGGGACGTACTCGTACGGACTCGCGATTCCCGCGGGCCCTCTTGCTTACGAGCACGTCACCTTACGCGTTCGGACGGGCCCGGCGGCAGGCTCGGCCCCGGCACCCTCGGTGACGCCGTGCGGCGGTCGTCACACGGTGTACTCGTCCGCCACGGTCAGCGCGGCGTCGAGCGCTGCCAGGCCCTCCTTCAGCTCGGCCTCGGACACGTTGCACGGCGGGACGACGTGCGTGCGGTTCATGTTCACGAAGGGCCACACGCCGTGCTTCTTGGCGGCCGCCGCGAACGCGGCCATCGGGGCGTTCGCCTCGCCGGTCGCGTTGTACGGCACCAGCGGCTCGCGGGTCTCCCGGTTCCGCACCAGTTCCAGCGCCCAGAACATGCCGACACCGCGCACCTCGCCGATGCTCGGGTGCCGCGCGGCCAGCTCGGCGAGGGCCGGGCCGACGACGCTCTCGCCGAGCCGCCTGGCGTTCTCGACGACGCCCTCCTGCGCCATCACGTTGATCGTGGCGACGGCGGCGGCGCAGGCCAGAGGGTGGCCGGAGTAGGTGAGCCCGCCGGGGTACGGCCGCTTGCCGAAGGTCTCCGCGATCTCGCCCGAGACGGCGACGCCGCCGAGCGGGACGTAGCCCGAGTTCACGCCCTTGGCGAAGGTCATCAGGTCGGGGATCACACCGGACAGATCGGCCGCGAACCACTCGCCGGTCCGGCCGAACCCGGCCATGACCTCGTCCAGGACGAAGACGATGCCGTACTTGTCGCACAGCTCACGGACGCCGGCCAGATAGCCGGGCGGCGGGACCATGATCCCGGCGGTGCCGGGGACGGTCTCCAGGACGATCGCGGCGATCGTCGCCGGACCCTCGAAGGCGATCGTCGTCTCCAGGTGCTCCAGCGCCCGGGCACACTCCTGCTCCTCGGTCTCGGCGTAGAAGCGGGAACGGTAGAGGAACGGCGCCCAGAAGTGGACGACACCGGCGGCGGCGCCGTCGGAGGCCCAGCGGCGCGGGTCGCCGGTGAGGTTGATCGCCTGCTGGGTGCCGCCGTGGTACGAGCGGTAGGCCGAGAGTACCTTCGGGCGGCCCGTGTGCAGCCGGGCCATGCGCACCGCGTGCTCGACGGCGTCCGCGCCGCCGTTGGTGAAGAAGATCTTGTTCAGGTCGCCGGGGGTCCGCTCGGCGATCAGCCGGGCCGCCTCCGAGCGCGCCTCGATGGCGAAGGCGGGCGCGAAGGTCGTCATCCTCGCGGCCTGCTCCTGGATCGCCGCGACGACCTTGGGGTGCTGGTAGCCGATGTTCGTGTAGACGAGCCCGCTGGTGAAGTCCAGGTACCGCGTGCCGTCGTAGTCCCAGAAGTACGACCCCTCGGCGCCGGCGACGGCGAGCGGGTCGATGAGGTCCTGGGCGGACCAGGAGTGGAACACGTGCGCACGGTCCGCGGCCTTCACTGCGGCGCCGGCTTCGGGGCTGGGCTGAGGGGTCATGCCGGTGAGGGTAAATGTCCGCGATGCGGAAGCGACATCGGCGTCTTGTTCCCTGGACGGGGGTAAACCGCGACAGGTTGTCGACGCGGGCGGCGGGGCCCGGTCGTGCGGCAGCGCCGGCGGCCCGGGCCGGCCTGTTACGGAACCGTAGACCACGGCCCCGGGGCGGTGGTCGTACCAGCCCACTATCCTCGATCGTCGCGGAACTATGGGGGCGGAAGGCGGCACGGGGATGGAGAAGCTGGGACCGGGGGACCCTCAGCGCATCGGGGCCTACCGGCTGCTCGCGCGGCTCGGCGCCGGCGGCATGGGGCATGTGTATCTGGCCCGGTCGGACCGGGGGCGGACCGTCGCCGTGAAGCTCGTCCGCGAGGAGCTGGCCCAGCAGGAGGAGTTCCGGGCCCGCTTCCGGCAGGAGGTGCAGGCCGCGCGACGGGTCGGCGGGTACTGGACCGCGCCCGTGCTGGACGCGGACACCGAGGCGGCCGTGCCGTGGGTGGCGACCGGGTATGTGGCTGGGCCGAGTCTGCAACAGGTCGTCGGGCACGATCACGGGGCGCTGCCCGAGCGGTCGGTACGGATTTTGGCGGCGGGGCTCGCGCACGCGCTGAAGGACATCCACGCGGCCGGGATCGTGCACCGGGATCTCAAACCGTCGAACGTGCTGGTGACCATCGACGGGCCGCGCGTGATCGACTTCGGGATCGCGCGGGCACGCCAGACGGCGACCTCCGGCGGGGAGGGGCTCACGCGGACCGGGTCGCTCGTCGGGTCGCCCGGGTTCATGGCGCCCGAGCAGGTGCGCGGGGACCGGATCACGCCGGCGTGCGACGTGTTCTGCCTCGGCTCCCTCCTCGCCTACGCGGCGACCGGGGCGCTGCCGTTCGGGACCTCGCACAGCGGCGTCCACGCGCTGATGTTCCGGATCGCCCAGGAGGAGCCGGATCTGACGGGGGTGCCGGAGGGGATCGCCGACCTGGTGCGGGAGTGCCTGCGCAAGGACCCGGAGGGCCGGCCTTCGCTGGACGTGATCCTGGAGCGGACGGGGGTGGAGGACACCGTGGCCGGGGGGCGGTCGCGGGATCCCTGGCTGCCGAGTTCGCTGGTCGCGCAGCTGGGGCGGCATGCCGTGCAGTTGCTGGAGGTGGAGGACCCGGAGCGGGGGGTGGGGGCCGGGGCCTCGGGTGCGGGTGAGGGGGCGTCGTCTTCGGGTGAGGGTGTGTCCGGGGGTGCGGGTGCGTTTTCGGGTGCGGGTGCGTCGGGGGAGGGTCTCCCGCCCGCACCACCCGTGCGGGAAGCGTCGTCGGGTGCGGGTGGCCCTGGTGGGGGGCATGCGCCGTCGGCGGGTGCGGGTGCGGGTGCGTCCGCGGGGGTCTCGGCGGGGGCCGGTGCCGGTGGCCCGGCGGGTGCGGGTGGTGCCGGGGGCGGGGTGCGCTCCGGGGGTGCGGGGGTGCCGGCCGGGGGTGCCGGGGTGTCCTCCGAGGGTGCCGGGATGCCCGCCGGGGTGCCCGGTGGTGCCGGGGGTGGCGGGATGGCTGCCGGTGGGGGGAGGGCTGCCGGTGGTGCCGGAGGGCTGGGTGGGTCTCCTGAGCATGCCGCCGTTTCCGACGGTGGAGTCGACCGTCTGCCCACCGTCGCTTCCGCACAGGCTCCGCCGCCGCCCGGCGTGCCGCCGGCGACTCCCGGGTACGGGGCCGTGCCGGGGGCGGCGTACGGGACGCCGCACCCCCAGCAGCCCCCTCAGGCCGCCGCCTACGCGTATCCGCAGCAGCCCGGTCCCGGGGCCTGGGGCGCGGGACAGCCGGCGTACAACCCCTACGCGGGCGGCGGGCTCGGCTCCACCCCGCCGTACGGGCCGCCGGCCGCCGGGATGCCGGCGGAGCCCGAGCGGCGCGGCCGGTCCACCGCGCTGCTCATCGTGATCGCCCTGATCGTGGCGCTGGGTGCCGGCGGCTCCGTCTACGCGCTGATGAGGAACGGCGGCACCGACGACAAGGGCGGCGGCACCGTCGGCCCCGCGCCCACCGCCACCTCCGGGCAGCCGTCCGGCTCCGGCGAGCCCACGCCGACCGGCTCCGCGCCGTCCCCGTCCGCCTCCACCACCGGGGCCGGGGCGGTCCCGGACGCCTATCTGGGCACCTGGCGGACGACCATCGACAACGCGGGCGGATACAACACCCGCGAACTGACCATCCGGCAGGGCGAGGTGGGTGACAGCGTCCTGACGCTGGTCGCGGACGGGCCGGCCGAGGGCGGCGGGTCGTACCACTGCGTCTTCGAGGCGGACCTGGCCGAACAGCCCACGGGGAACGGCCCGCTGGAGATCGGGCCGTCCACCGTCACCACCGGCGAACCCGCCTCCTCCTGCACCCCGGGCGAGGCCACCGAGGTCACCCTGCTGCCGGACGGGCGGCTGAAGCGGGCGAAGGCGAGCGGCGGGGAGAGCCTGACGTACAACAAGCAGTGACCGGGGCGGGGTCCGGCTCCCGGTGCACATGAGGTTGTTGAACGGCGGGCGAACGTTCGGGGGCGGCGCACGCCGGCGCACCTCCGCGCGCGTACCGTGACTCCACCATCATCCGGCTCCGGGGAGTGGCGGGGGCACCCACATGGAGTGGCTGAGCGCGGAGAACGTCGTCGCCGTCGGTACCGCGGTGCTGGGTATCGCCGCGTCCGCGGGCATGGTCTGGTACGAGCGCCGGGTGCCACGGCGCAAGCGGATCGGCTATCGGGTGCAGACGGACAACCCGATAGGCGACGACGTGCGGTCGGGGCGCGTCAACCGGCGCCTCGGGCTCTTCCTGGAGGCGCCCGGCATGGAGGACGCCACGCTCGTCCTGCTGCGCATCGAGAACGACGGCTCGCAGGGCATCGACCGGGACGACTACACGAGCCCCGAACGGCACGGTCTCACCGCGGTGTTCGCCGACCGGACCATCCGAGGGGTGTCGGTCACCCAGCCGACCGACACCGACCATCTGATGGACCACTTCACCGCCGAGCGCGGCTTCGGCTACGAGGGCAACACCCTGCGCATCCCGCGCGTCCCGCTCAACCGCGGCGACCACTTCAAGCTGCTGGTCCTGCTGTCCGGCGGTGACGTGGGCCGGGAGATCCGGCTGATCGGCGGGATCCGGGAGGGCGAGGTGCACCCCAACCGCAGTGCCACGCCGGACGACAAGCCGCCCCTGTTCAGCCGCGCCTCCCGGCTCATCACCATCATGCTGACGGTGTGCGTGATGACGCTCGCCGGCATCGTCGTGGTCCGTGACGACAGTCCGCCGCCGGTCGGCTGCGAGCAGGGCCGGCTGAAGCTGATCGGGTCGACGGCGTTCGCGCCGGTGCTCCGGGAGGTGGCGGCGGAGTACGCGCAGGACTGTGCGGGGGCGGCCGTCGAGGTCGACGTGCACGGATCCACGGCCGGCATCCGGGAGCTGGCGGTGGCCGGCGTCGCAGCGAAGGGGAAGGGGGCACCGGCCGTCGTCGCCTTCTCGGACGGGCCCAAGCCCGGTGACCTGCCCGAACTGCGGGAGACCCGGGTCGCGTTGTCCGTGTTCGCACTCGTCGTCAACGACGATGTGGGGGTACGGAACCTGTCCACCGCCGATGTGCGCGAGCTGTACCAGGGGCGCGTCGCCGACTGGAGCGAGCTGGGCGGGCGTCCGGTGCCGGTCCATCTGGTCAGCCGGGACGCCAACTCCGGTACCCGGCAGGTCTTCCAGCGGCGGGTGCTGAGGGAGGGCGAGATGGCGAACTCGTCCGTCGACTGCGTCGGCAAGGACTATCCGTCGGCGCCGGTGACGCGCTGCGAGCTGGACTCCACCGACCAGGTGCTGGCGGAGGTGGCCGAGCTGCCCGGTGCGGTCGGCTACAGCGAGCTCAACCTGGCCACGCGGGCGAAGGGGGTCCGGGTGCTGAACCTCGACGGCGACGCCCCGTCCGTGGACGCCATCGAGCACGGCCGCAGCGGATATCCGTACCGGGAGATCGAGTACGCGTACACCTACGGCAGCCCGCCCGCCGACTCCCTGGCCTCCAGCTTCCTGACCTACCTCTCCCGGGGCAACGGCCAGAGCATCATCCGCACCCACGGCCACGTACCGTGCTGGACCCCGGAAGGCATGAAGCTGTGCGCCTGAACTCCCCACACACGAGGCGCCCCAAAGGGGCCCGGGGAACTGCGCGACCAGCCACAACGCACCCGCACCCGACAGCATCACGGCAGCGACCTCGGCCTCCAGGCGCACCGCGCACCGCACACCGCTAGCGCGGCTCCGGCGGCCGCTGCCGCGGCATGTTCGGCCGGCTCCCGTTCGCCGGCGGCAGCGGAAACCGCCCACCCGCACCCCCGGCCTCCTGCCGCGGCACCGCCGCCACCGCCGTCTGGATCCCCAGCGGCGCCGAACCCGTGCGGAACTCCACCATCCAGTCCGTCGT
The DNA here is from genome assembly GCF_014203595.1 of Streptomyces echinatus. Classification (GTDB taxonomy): domain Bacteria; phylum Actinomycetota; class Actinomycetes; order Streptomycetales; family Streptomycetaceae; genus Streptomyces; species Streptomyces echinatus. The sequence goes on along the minus strand of NZ_JACHJK010000007.1, from coordinate 120,673 downwards.
CTCCGTGCGCACCAGCTCCGTGACGTCCTCCGAGAAGCGCCGCAGCACGGACAGGCACCGCTCGGCCGCCTCGCTCGCCGTGCCCTCCGCCGGCCCCAGCACCTCCCGCACGCTCTCCGACGCCCACTCGAACTGCAGAGCCTGCAGCCGCCGCTGCACCGCCTGCGCCGTGGCCACGTCCCTTATCCAGCCGGACGTCACCCCGAAGAAGCGGTCGACGCCGACGCAGGACGCCGCGAGCAGCAGCGCCAGGCAGCCCCAGGGCGCCACCGGGCCGGCCGCCCCGGTGAGATCCAGCAGCGGCAGCGCCGCGCCCACCACGGCCCCGGCCGCCGTCCCGACCCGCAGCACGCGCGCCCCGCGCCGCTTCCAGATCCGGTCCCGCAGATACCAGTCGGCGGTCTCCAGCGCCCGGCGCTCCACCCACCGGTACAGCTCGTCCAGCCGCTCGGCCGGCTCGCCCCAGTCCCCGAGCGGGAAGGCCCGCCCGGTCAGATCGCCCGGCCGCAGCCCGGCCGCACCCTCGCCCCGCCCGTCCTGAGGCGGACCCTCGGGCTGCATCTCCGGCTGACCCACCCGGCACTCCCTACTGCTCACGACCGGTCACGATGCGTGACATTCCATGCCGACGCGCGGGCACCTTCCTACCGCCCAATGGGTGGCGAAGAGGAAGCTTTCCCAGCTTTTCCGCTCGGAAGAGGGCCTTGATCAGGTATAGGACAGCCGTCATTCTCACTCGAAAGAGTGGCGGGGCAGTGGCCGCGTGGACCACGTAGGCTCGTTGACGACGGAGAAAACATACGAGACGACGACGCGTAGAACGGCGAGGAGCTGATCGTGATCCCCGGTGGCCAGCCCAACATGCAGCAGTTGCTCCAGCAGGCGCAGAAGATGCAGCAGGACCTGCAGCGGGCGCAGGAGGAACTGGCGAACACGGAGGTCGACGGGCAGGCCGGGGGCGGTCTGGTGCGGGCCACCGTCACCGGCTCGGGCGAGCTGCGGGCGCTGAAGATCGACCCCAAGGCGGTGGACCCGGAGGACACCGAGACCCTCGCCGACCTGATCGTGGCGGCCGTACAGGCGGCCAACGAGAACGCGCAGACGCTGCAGCAGCAGAAGCTCGGCCCGCTGGCCCAGGGCCTGGGCGGCGGCAGCGGCATCCCGGGACTGCCGTTCTGACGCATCCGGCTTCCGGGCGGAGGCGGAAGACAACTACGGTACGTACCGAAAGGTCTCCAGGAAGGGCAGTCCGTTGTACGAAGGCGTGGTCCAGGACCTCATCGACGAGCTGGGGCGGCTGCCCGGCGTCGGTCCCAAGAGTGCGCAGCGGATCGCCTTCCACATCCTGCAGGCCGAGCCGACGGACGTGAAGCGGCTCGCGCAGGCCCTCCTGGAGGTGAAGGCCAGGGTCCGCTTCTGCGCGACCTGCGGCAACGTGGCGCAGGAGGAGCTGTGCGGCATCTGCCGCGACCCGCGCCGCGACCCGGCCGTCATCTGTGTGGTGGAGGAGCCGAAGGACGTCGTCGCGATCGAGCGGACCCGTGAGTTCCGGGGCCGCTACCACGTGCTCGGGGGCGCGATCAGCCCCATCGAGGGCGTGGGACCCGACGACCTGCGTATACGAGAACTTCTCGCGCGGTTGGCCGACGGGACCGTCACGGAGCTGATCCTGGCCACGGACCCGAATCTGGAAGGCGAGGCGACGGCGACGTACCTCGCCCGCATGATCAAGCCCATGGGCCTGAAGGTCACCCGCCTGGCCAGCGGCCTCCCGGTGGGTGGCGACCTGGAATACGCGGACGAGGTGACCCTCGGCCGCGCCTTCGAGGGGAGACGACTGCTAGATGTCTGACGCCACGCTGCACGACACGACGCAGAACCCGGACGACTTCGTGGTCCAGATCGCGGACCAGGTGGAGAGCTTCCTGGTGGCGGTCACAGAGGTGGCGAGGGGCGACGAACCCGAATCGGCGGTCCCGTTCCTCCTGCTCGAGGTCTCCCAGCTGCTGCTGGCCGGCGGCCGGCTCGGCGCCCACGAGGACATCGTCCCCGACGAGCGCTACGAGCCCGACCCGGGTCCCGAGCCGGACGTGGACCAGCTGCGCGAGAACTTCGCCCGGCTGCTGGACCCGGTCGACGTCTACTCCGAGGTCTTCGACCCCTACGAGCCCCGCAAGGCGCCCGTGCCGGCCCGGATCTCGGACGACCTGGCCGACATCATCACCGACCTGCGCCACGGCATGGCCCACTACCGCGCGGGCCGCACCACCGAGGCGCTGTGGTGGTGGCAGTTCTCCTACTTCTCCAACTGGGGTCCGACGGCCTCCGCCGTGCTGCGCGCCCTCCAGTCCGTCCTCATCCACGTCCGCCTGAACCAGCCCCTGGAGGAGCTGGACGGCCTGGACACCGATCAGCCGGCCATAGGCGACGAGACCCTGGAGTTCGAGGCGGGCCGGGTGATGGCCCAGGAGATCGGCGCGCCGCTGGGCATCCGCCAGGGCGAGTAGCGCCGGGCCCGGCGCGGTGTGAGCCGGGGCACTTTGCCGAGTGGTCCGCCGAAGGCTGGGCAGGTGCCGGTCGCGGGCGTCCGACGTCTCACCATGCGGGAGCGCGGTGGTGGCATTCGGACGCTCGATAGACTGAGCCGACACAAACGAACCGAGCGAGGAGCGCACGTGGGCCTTGTCGTGCAGAAGTACGGAGGCTCCTCCGTAGCCGATGCCGAAGGCATCAAGCGCGTCGCCAAGCGGATCGTGGAAGCGAAGAAGAACGGCAACCAGGTTGTCGTCGTCGTTTCCGCGATGGGCGACACGACGGACGAGTTGATCGATCTCGCCGAGCAGGTTTCTCCGATGCCTGCCGGGCGTGAATTCGACATGCTGCTGACCGCCGGAGAGCGTATCTCCATGGCCCTGCTGGCCATGGCGATCAAAAACCTGGGCCACGAGGCCCAGTCCTTCACCGGCAGCCAGGCCGGCGTCATCACCGACTCGGTCCACAACAAGGCCCGGATCATCGACGTCACGCCGGGCCGGATCCGCGAGTCCCTGGACAGGGGCAACATCGCGATCGTCGCCGGGTTCCAGGGCGTCAGCCAGGACAAGAAGGACATCACCACGCTGGGACGCGGTGGTTCCGACACCACGGCCGTGGCACTCGCCGCCGCCCTCGACGCCGAGGTCTGCGAGATCTACACGGACGTCGACGGCGTGTTCACCGCCGACCCGCGCGTGGTGAAGAAGGCGAAGAAGATCGACTGGATCTCCTTCGAGGACATGCTGGAGCTCGCGGCCTCCGGCTCCAAGGTGCTGCTCCACCGCTGTGTGGAGTACGCCCGCCGCTACAACATCCCGATCCACGTCCGGTCCAGCTTCAGCGGACTGCAGGGCACGTGGGTCAGCAGTGAGCCGATTGGGGACCAGAAGGTGGAGCAGGCCATCATCTCCGGTGTCGCGCACGACACCTCCGAGGCCAAGATCACGGTCGTCGGCGTGCCGGACAAGCCGGGCGAGGCCGCCGCGATCTTCCGCACCATCGCCGATGCCGAGATCAACATCGACATGGTCGTGCAGAACGTGTCCGCCGCCTCCACCGGTCTGACGGACATCTCCTTCACCCTGCCGAAGACCGAGGGCCGCAAGGCCATCGACGCACTGGAGAAGAACCGCTCCGGCATCGGCTTCGACTCGCTGCGCTACGACGACCAGATCGGCAAGATCTCCCTGGTCGGCGCCGGTATGAAGACCAACCCGGGCGTCACCGCCTCCTTCTTCGAGGCGCTCAGCAACGCCGGCGTGAACATCGAGCTGATCTCGACCTCCGAGATCCGCATCTCGGTCGTCACGCGTGCCGACGACGTGCCGGAGGCCGTCCGTGCCGTGCACACCGCCTTCGGGCTCGACTCCGACACCGACGAGGCGGTCGTCTACGGAGGCACCGGCCGATGAGCCGGGGTGCGGTCCGATGACCGGCAAGCCGACGCTCGCGGTCGTGGGAGCGACCGGTGCCGTCGGCACGGTCATGCTCCAGATCCTGTCCCAGCGCGCGGACATCTGGGGTGAGATCCGTCTGATCGCCTCCCCCCGCTCGGCCGGGCGCAAGCTGGCCGTGCGCGGGGAGGAGATCGAGGTGGTGGCCCTGGCGGAGGACGCCTTCGACGGGGTCGACATCGCGCTGTTCGACGTCCCGGACGAGGTCGCCGCCGAGTGGGCGCCGGTCGCCGCCGCGCGCGGCGCGGTCGTCGTCGACAACTCCGGCGCCTTCCGGATGGACCCGGAGGTGCCGCTCGTGGTGCCCGAGGTCAATCCGCACGCGGTGCGGTCCCGTCCGCGCGGGATCGTCGCCAGCCCCCACTGCACGACGCTGACGATGATCGTCGCCCTGGGCGCGCTGCACGCCGAGTTCGGCCTGCGCGAGCTGGTGGTGTCGTCGTACCAGGCGGTGAGCGGGGCCGGGCGGGCCGGGGTGGAGACGCTCAGGGCCCAGCTGTCGCTGGTGGCCGGCACCGAGCTGGGCACCAAGCCCGGGGACGTGCGGCGGGCCGTCGGGGACGACACCGGGCCGTTCCCGGACCCGGTCGCGCTCAATGTCGTGCCGTGGGCCGGGTCGCTGCGGGAGGACGGCTGGTCGTCGGAGGAGATGAAGGTCCGCGACGAGTCCCGGAAGGTCCTCGGCCTGCCGAGGCTGCCGGTCGCCGTGACCTGCGTACGGGTGCCGGTGATCACCACGCACTCGCTGACCGTCCACGCCCGCTTCCAGCGCGAGGTCGCCGTCGACGGCGCCCGCGAGATCCTCGCCACCGCGCCGGGCGTGGTGCTCTGCGACGATCCGGCGGCCGGCGAGTTCCCCACCCCCGCCGATGTGGTGGGCACCGATCCGACCTGGGTCGGCCGGCTGCGCCGGGCGCTGGACGATCCGACCGCGCTCGAACTCTTCGTGTGCGGCGACAACCTGCGCAAGGGTGCCGCACTGAACTGCGCGCAGCTCGCGGAGCTGATCGCGGCGGAGACCACGGAGCCGCCCGGCCGCGCCTGACGGCTTTGTAGGATCTTCGTAAGCAGTGTGGCCGGGAGCATGGTCCAGATCTCTTGAACCGTCCCTCTTGGCAGCAGGGGATTTCTCTCCCCGCCCTCCGCAACCGTACGGAGGGCGGGGAGCGTCTTTGCGGTCACCCTTGCGTGACCTGGGGACGTGATGATCCTGGCGTGGGGACGCCGTGATCGGGGCGTGGGGACGCCCGTTCAAATAGGACATAAGGGAAGAGCGGGACGCATGTCGTCACTTGAGGTACCGACGGTCGTCGCACATGTGACGTCCGGCACGTACAACCCCCGAGGGGGGAAACGTGTCCAACTGGCGTGGCAGAGGTACTCGAACTCAGTGTGGCCCGTGGCGGCACGGCCCTGCGGCCCCGCGCAGCACGCCGGCCCGGCGTGGCCGGCGGCATGCCGGTGATCGCGCCCATGCCCGCAGCGCGGCCCGCCCGCATACCCAGCCAGCGTGACGGTGCCGAGGAGCCCGCGGGTGGCGTGGCGACCGAGGCCGCCGGAACCACCGTCGACCACCTCACCGAGACCTACCGCGCGCACTACCGTTCGCTGCTCGGCCTGGCCGCGCTCCTCCTCGACGACACCGCCTCCTGCGAAGACGTCGTCCAGGAGGCGTTCATCCGCGTCCACTCGGCCCGCAAGCGCGTCCGTGACCCCGAGAAGACCCTCGCCTATCTGCGGCAGACGGTCGTCAACCTCTCCCGCTCCACGCTCCGTCGGCGCATCCTCGGCCTGAAGCTGCTCTCCAAGCCGATGCCCGACATGGCGAGCGCGGAGGAGGGCGCCTACGACCGGCTGGAGCGCCGGGACCTCATCCAGGCGATGAAGGGCCTGCAGCGCCGCCAGCGCGAGGTCCTCGTGCTGCGCTACTTCGCGGACATGACCGAGGCTCAGGTCGCCGAGACGCTCGGCATATCCCTGGGCTCGGTGAAGGCGTACGGCTCGCGGGGCATCGCCGCCTTGCGGGTCGCCATGGAGGCACCGGCATGAGCACCGACGCCGAAGGGGGCGATTCCCTTGACGGTCACTCCCGTGAGCACCACTCCCCCGAACGTCACGAGCCCCGCGCCCGGCGCGAGCCGACGGGGCGTCACGCGCCAGAGCACACGCAATCGCACGCTGGGAACGGAACTGTGAACCACGGCCCCGACGACAAGGGCCCCGAGAAGCCCGGCCCGGGCAGCGACGGGTTCGGCGGCCTCGACGACCTCGACGGGCTCGGCTCGGACGAGTCGGCTCTGCGGAGCCTGCTGCACGCGGCGGTCGACGACCTCGAACCGCGCTCCGGCACGCTGGAGCACCTGCGCCGGGCCGTACCCACGCGCCGCGCCCGCAAGCGGCAGGCCGTGGTCGGCGTGGCCGCGGCGGCCCTGTTCATCGGCACCGCGATCCCCGCCCTCGTGCACGTCTCCCGGGCCGGCGGTTCGGACCCCAACACCGCCATGGCCGGCCAGTCGTCCCAGGCCCAGGGCGGCACCGGCCAGGGCGAGAACAAGGGCCCCGGCAAGAGCAGCCCGAAGGATCCCGGGAGCCCGACGTCCAAGCCCGGCAAGGAGCCCGGCAAGCCCGACGAGAAGCACGACAAGGGCGGCCACACCGGCACCGCCCCCGGCAGCATCGACCCCTCCGCCACCCTGTCCGCGGACGTCCCGCTGTGCACGGCGATCCAGCTGGGCTCGGCCACCGGCACCGTGAACGCCCCCGACTCCGCGGGCGCCGTCTACGGCAGCTTCCGCGTCACCAACGTCTCCGAGGCGGCCTGTACGGTCGCGGGCCCGGGCACCGTCACGCCCACGGCCCAGGGCGCCGCCGACCAGTCCAAGATCAGCGTGGTCCGGCATGTGGCCGGGGACGCGGCGACCACCCTGCCCGACCCGTCCCTCGAGGTCACCTCGCTGGTCCTGCAGCCCGGCGCGGTGTACGAGGAACAGTTCGCCTTCGTGCCCTCGGAGACCTGTCCCACCACCGGCGGCAGCACGGACGGACCCGACACGGGCCAGCCCTCGCCCGACCCGACGCAGACCCAGGAGACGAGCGCCTCCGGCGGTACGTCCGACACCACCGGCGCGGACGGCACCACGACCCAGCTGGCCACCGAGGACGGCACGGCCGACGGCAGCGTCGCGATCAGCCACACGGCTCAGGGCGGTGCCCCGACGGCGACGGCGGTGGTACCCGGGGCGTGCGCGGGGACGGTCTACTACACCGGGGTGCTGGCCACGGGGTGACGCCCGGACCCCGCACCCCCGCGGACACCGCTCAGCCGCTCACGACCGGCGCCCGCTCCGGCTCCTCCGGCACCAGGCCCAGCGCGGCGTCCCGCTGGAACTCGATCTCCCGCCGCAGCAACCGGAACCACATGAACACCACGAACCCCGCGAACACGAACCACTCGCCGGTGTAACCGAGGTTCTGGAAGGCCTTCAGATCCAGCCCCGTACCGTCCGGCGCGCTCGCGGGGACCGCCTTCATCCCGGCGTCGCCCTTGTCCAGCGTCACCCAGGCGTCGTACAGCCGGTACGGCACCAGGTTCACCAGCGTCGCGGAGCTGATCGCCGCCGTCTGTCCGGCGGGCAGCCCGCCCTGCGTGCCGACCCCGTTGTCCCCCGGCGTCTCGGACGCCTGCAGCGCGCCGGTGACGGTCACCTCACCGGCCGGCGCGGCGGGAGCCCTGGCGGCGTCCGCCGTGCCCGGCAGCCAGCCCCGCACCACGGGCAGCGCCTTGCCGGAACCGGTGCGCAGCAGGGTGAGGACGTAGAAACCGCGCTTGCCGTCCAGCTCCCGGCCGGGCACCAGCAGCTGCTCGCCGTACCGCCCGCTCGCCGTGACCCGCCGCCCCGACGTGCTCTTGTCGACGGGCAGCATCGTCCGCAGCGGGCGGGCGGCCTCGTCCCGGCCGGACGCGGCCTGCTCGCCGGCGGCGCGGTGGTCCTGTACCCGGCCCTCGAACCGGCTCAGCTGCCACGACCCCATGAAGACGCAGAACGGGATGGCGAGCAGCACGAAGACGTTGATGCCCCACCAGCGGGGTGTCAGCAGAAAGCGGTACACGCCCTCCACGGTACGGCGCCCGGCCCGGTGGCTCGGCCGCGGGTCAGCTCTTGGCGGCCTTCAGCGAGTAGATCAGCGGGATGCGCGGATGGTCCTCGGGGAAGCGGTGGTAGCCGTCGCGCACCTCGAAGTTGTCGAAGCGCGGGAAGAGCGACACGTCGTGCTCGTGCAGGAACTCGATGCGCAGTCCGGCCGCGGCGAGCGCGGAGACGACGTCGCCGAGGGTGTGCTGCCACTCCACGCTGCGGTTGTTGACGGTGACCGCGTCCTGGTCGGCGTAGGTGCCCGGTTCGTCCCACACCTGGGCGCCCCGGGAGAAGTAGTCGCGCACGATCCGGGTGCCGGTCGCGTCGTCCAGGGCCTCGGTGAACGGATGGAACTCGGCGAGGTACAGGAAGCCGCCCGGCTTGACGAGGGAGGCCGCCGTCTCCGCCCAGCGCCGGATGTCCGGCAGCCAGCACAGGGCGCCGAGCCCGGTGTAGACGATGTCGTACGAGGGCTCGGGCACGGTCTCGGCCGCGTCGTACACGTCACCGGTCACGAAGGCCGCCCGCTCGGGGCCGTGGCCGAGGTCGGCCGCCAGGGCGCGGGCCGCCTCCACGGCGGGCGCGGAGAAGTCCAGGCCGACGACGCGGGCGGCGCCGTGGTGGATCCAGGAGAGGGTGTCGGTGCCGATGTGGCACTGCAGGTGCAGCAGCGACTTCCCGGTGACGTCCCCGACCTCCGCCTTCTCGAAGTCCCGCAGGTCGTCGCGGCGGGTGCGGAAGCCGTCGAGGTCGTAGAAGGACCCGGCGACGTGGACGGGGACGCGCTCGTCCCACATGGCCCGGTTGACCTCGCGCCAGCCCTCGGGAACGCGGGCGGAGGCGGTGGAAACGTTCATGGTCCGGAAGTTATCCACAGGCTGCGCACACCCGCCACCCAATTGTCGGCGCGGCCAGGCAGTATGGGCGCATGACTGGGGCCATGAGTGAGAGCAGGACGCCGGACACACCGGACATGCCGGACTGGGAGAAGCGCTTCCGGGCGCCGCGGGTCTCGCTGCCCGACTGGGCGGAGGACGCGCCGGACCGCTCCCTGTTCGTGTCGAACGCGACGGGGACGTACGAGCTGTACGCCTGGGACCGTGCGACGGGCGGGCAGCGACAGGCGACGGACCGGCCGAACGGCACGACGGACGGCGTGCTCTCCCCGGACGGCGCGTGGATCTGGTGGTTCGACGACAAGGACGGCGACGAGTTCGGGATCTGGCGCCGCCAGCCCTTCACGGGCGGCCCGGACGAGCCCGCCGTGCCCGGTCTGGGCCCCTCCTATCCGGCCGGTCTCGCCCTGTCCCGCGACGGCCGTACGGCGGTGATCGGCCGCTCCACCGACGAGGACGGCACGACCATCCACCTGGCGCGGGCCGGTGCGGACCCGGTGCAGATCTACCGGCACCGGGAGTCGGCGGGCGTCGGCGACCTGTCGCACGACGGCTCCCTGATCGCCGTCGAGCACACGGAGCACGGCGACGCCATGCACGCGGCCCTGCGTGTGCTCCGTCCGGACGGCACGACGGTCGCCGAGCTGGACGACACCGAGGGCGGCACCGAGGAGCTGGGTCTGGAGGTGCTGGGCTTCGCCCCGGTCGACGGCGACACCCGGCTGCTCATCGGCCACCAGCGCCGGGGCCGCTGGGAGCCGCTGGTGTGGGACGTGGCGACGGGCGAGGAGACCGACCTGGCCCTGGACCTGCCGGGTGACGTCGCCGCCGAGTGGTATCCGGACGGCTCGGCCCTGCTCGTCGTCCACGGTTTCGAGGCCCGCAGCGAGCTGTTCCGGTACGAGCCGGCGACCGGCGAGCTGACCCGCATCCCCACCCCGCCCGGCTCGGTCTCCGGCGCGACGGCCCGCCCCGACGGCAGCGTGGAGTACCTGTGGTCGTCGGCCGCGGAGCCGCCGGTGGTGCGCTCCACGGCCGGGGGAGTGGTGCTGGATCCTCCCGGCATGGCCTGCCCGCCCTCCGTGCCGGTGGAGGACGTCTGGGTGGAGGGCCCCGGCGGCCGCATCCACGCCCTGATCCAGAAGCCGGCGGGCGCCACCGGTCCCCTCCCCACGGTCTTCGACCTGCACGGCGGCCCGACCTGGCACGACAGCGACTCCTTCGCGGCGGGCCCGTCCGCCTGGGTCGACCACGGCTACGCGGTGATCCGCGTCAACTACCGCGGCTCCACCGGCTACGGCCGCGCCTGGACCGACGCCCTCAAGCACCGGGTCGGCCTGATCGAGCTGGAGGACGTGGCCGCGGTCCGCGACTGGGCGGTCTCCTCCGGACTCGCCGACCCCGCCCGCCTGGTCCTCACCGGCGCCTCCTGGGGCGGGTACCTCACCCTGCTCGGCGTCGGCACCCAGCCGGACGCCTGGGCGCTGGGCATCGCGGTGGTGCCGGTCGCGGACTACGTGACCGCTTACCACGACGAGATGGAGGCCCTGAAGGCCATGGACCGCACCCTGCTGGGCGGTACCCCGGAGGAGGTCCCGGAGCGCTTCGAGGCGTCCTCCCCGCTGACCTACGTCGACCAGGTCAAGGCCCCGGTGTACATCTCGGCGGGCGTCAACGACCCGCGCTGCCCGATCCGCCAGATCGACAACTACGTCAAGAGACTGGAGACCCGGGGCGCGGTCCACGAGGTGTACCGGTACGACGCGGGCCACGGCTCACTGGTGGTGGAGGAGCGCATCAAGCAGGTCCGGCTGGAACTGGAATTCGCGGAACGCCACCTGACTCCCTGACCGGTCGGGTGGGTGGGCAGGCCGGGGGCAGGGGGCGGAGCCCCCTGGAGGGTCACCGCAACTCCGCGAGCCCCCGACGAGTAGCGGCGACCACAACCCGGTCCCCCTTCTCCAGCACATGACCGGAAGGCGTGTCGGCCCGCCCCAACACCGCCAGCACCCGCCACGCCCCCGCCCGGAACGCCTCCCCCACGGCCCGCCCCTCCAGCTGGGGATGCCCGTCCACGTCGACCGCGGCGAACAGCAGCACCCTCCGCTCCACGGCGACGGCCCCCAGCACCTGCCGCCCCAGCATCGCCCCGGCGAACGCGGGGGCGGCCAGGTGGGTCACGCTCCTGCTCCGGGTCAGCGCGTGCGGGTAGGCGGCCCGCAGGGTGCGGTACACGGCGGTGGCGAAGTCGTCGTCGTACAGCCGCAGCACCACGCGCAGATCGGGCCGTACGGTCCGCGCGTACAGCACGGCCTCCAGATTGGTGGTGTCCGCGCTGGTCACCGCGAGCAGCGTCCGGGCCCGGTGGATCTGGGCCGCCTCCAGGACGCCCTCCTGGGTGACGTCCCCGAGGACCACGGGCACCCGCAGCCGTCGGGCGGTGGCGAGTCCGCGGGCCTCCGGGTCGGACTCGACGCACACCACCGGGATGTTCAGCTCCCGCAGCCGGGTCAGCACGCGGGTGCCGATCTTGCCCAGCCCGAGCAGGACCACGTGTCCGTTCAGGCCGCGGGGCGGCCTGCGCAGGGCGGAGGCCGTGCGGAACGTGCCGAACGCCTCCAGGGCGGCCGCCAGCAGCAGCGGCAGGAGCAGCAACCCCAGGAGCGCGGAGAGGAGTTGCAGGAGCTGCCGGCCGAGGGGCGCCCCGAGGGCCGGGTCGTCGATCGCGAACAGGTCGAGGAGGGTGACGTAGAAGGCGCGCAGCGGATGGATGCCGGTCACCAGCCACAGGGCGACGGCGAGGCCGACCACGCAGCCGCCCAGGCCGGCCAGGGACCAGCGCAGCCGCCGGGAGAAGAGGGAGGCGAGCGGCATCACGCCGGTCATCCGGCCGCTGGGCGCGGCGGACGGCGTACCGGCCGCGGAGGAGACGTGCTCCAGCACCACGGCGTGCCGCCCGGCGGCCTGCCGCACCTCCTCGTCGTCGGGGAGCAGCCGCGGCTGCTGTTCCCCGCCACCGTCCGGATCGCCGCCCGACAGCAGGGCGAGGGTGTACTGCCCGCCGGAGCCGGACCCGTCCGCGGGCAGCGGCCGTTCCACGGCCCGCAGCAGCAGGCCCTCGGTCTGGACGACCTTGCTGGTGCCGGCGACCGCGGTGGCGGCCAGCGCGGGCGCGGCGGTGTCGGCGTCGGACAGCACGGTCGTGGAGGTCTCGGCGCCGGTGCCCGGACCGCCCTCCTCCCCGGCGGCCAGCGCGGCGGCCTGGTCGAGGAGTTCCTCGATGTGCTGGCCCAGCCGCCGGTTGTAGAGCCGGAGGACGAGCCGCAGCCGGGGGTTGAGGCGGCGGGCGGTCAGCGCGGCCCGGATGTTGGTCTCGTCGTCGTCGTACACGAGGGCCAGCGCGGCGGCCCGGGCCACCCCGGCCTCGGCGAGCACCTCCTCGGCCGGTTCGGTGGCCTCCAGCACACCGTCGAGTTCGGTGCGCGGGCCGGGGTTCGGTCCCGGGGGCTGCCCGGCCGCGCCGGCCCGGCCGCCCACCGCGGCGCTGACCACACGGTCGAACAGCGCCGACGCGGCCCGGGCCCGGCCGACCACGGGGGGCCGGGCGGTGCGGCCGTTCGGCGGTACGACGAGGGTGACCTGTTCGCCGTAGACCCCGCGCAGCTCGGCGGCCAGCCGGTGCGCGAGCCCGTCGTCACCGCACACCACCATGTGCGCCTGCGGGGCTCCTGGCCCTCCTTGGTACGGAACGCTCGCCACAAGGGAAAAGAGTGGCCCAAGAAGATGCGTGGTTCCAGCAATGGCTGAACGCCTTTGCCGGGGACCGCGTACGCAGGGGGAGGGAGAGCAGCAGCCGGAGGTAACCAGCCGTGGCCATCACCGAGGACGCCCCGCCGGGCGCGGACGTACGACCTGCCGGGCAGCCGCCCGGCCGGGCGGGCCGGCGGCTCAGCTCCCCGCTGGTGCTGACGCTCGTCCTGCTGCTCGCGGTGCTCGCCCAGTCCCCGATCCGCGGGCTGCTCGGCACTCCGGCGATGCAGAGCTGGATGACGGTGTTCGTGGCGGTGACCGTGCAGGCGCTGCCCTTCCTGGTGCTCGGCGTGCTGCTGTCGGCGGGGATCGCGGTGTTCGTCCCGGCGTCGTTCTTCGCGCGCGCCCTGCCGCGCCGGCCCGCGCTGGCCGTGCCGGTGGCGGGCGTCGCGGGCGCGGTGCTGCCGGGCTGCGAGTGCGCGTCGGTACCGGTGGCGGGCGCGCTGGTCCGCCGGGGCGTGCCTCCCGCCGCCGCCCTCGCCTTCCTGCTCTCCGCGCCGGCGATCAACCCGGTGGTGCTGACCGCCACCGCCGTCGCCTTCCCCGGGCACCCGGAGATGGTCCTGGGCCGGTTCCTGGCGAGCCTGCTGGTGGCCTGTGCGATGGGCTGGCTGTGGCAGCGGCTGGGCCGTACGGACTGGCTGCGCCCGCCGGCCCACGGCGCACACGAGGGCGCCACCAGGGGAGAGGCGTTCTGGGGCTCGGTCCGGCACGACATCATGCACGCCGGCGGTTTCCTGGTGCTCGGCGCGATGTCCGCCGCCACGCTGAAGGCGGCGGTCCCGGCTGCCTGGCTGGGCACGGCGGCGGGCATCCCCCTGGTCTCGGTGCTCGCCCTCGCCGTGCTGGCCGTCGTGCTGTCCATCTGCTCGGAGGCGGACGCGTTCGTCGCGGCCTCCCTCACCCAGTTCTCCCCGACGGCCAAGCTGGTGTTCCTGGTGGTGGGCCCGATGATCGACCTCAAGCTGTTCGCGATGCAGGCCGGTACCTTCGGCCGCGGCTTCGCGCTCAGGTTCGCCCCCGCCACCTTCGCGCTGGCGGTCGCGGGTGCCGTGCTGACCGGGGCGGTGCTGCTGTGAACCGCCAGGCCCAGGCGGCCGTCCTGTTCCTGCTCGGCGCCGTGCTGCTGCACGCGGGCGCCACCGACCTCGCGCTGCGTTATGTGAAGGCGGACCTGCGCCCGCTGCTGCTGCTCTCGGGCGCGGTGCTGATCGCGACGGCTCTGGCGACGGCCTGGTACGAGCGCCGGCGCGGCCGGCGGAGCGGCCCGCGGGAGCACGCGCACCCCGAACCCCGCGTCGCCTGGCTGCTGTTGCTGCCGCTCCTCGCCCTCATCCTGATCGCCCCGCCGGCCCTCGGCTCGTACAGCGCCCTGCGCTCCGGCACGGCCCTGCAGAAGCCGTACGCCTACGGCCCGTTGCCGGACGGCGACCCGGTCCCGCTCTCCGTCGTCGACTACGCCTCCCGCGCGGCCTACGGACACGGCCGCTCGCTGCACGGCCGGCCCGTCCGGGTCACCGGCTTCCTCGCCCTGGACCGCTCGGGCGCCGCCTACCTGGTGCGCATGGCCCTCAACTGCTGTGCCGCGGACGCCCAGCCGGTGAAGATCGCCCTGACCGGGAAGCTGCCGCCGGTCCTCCGGCCGGACGCCTGGCTGGAGGTGACGGGCAGGTACACCCCCCGCCTCACCCACGACCCGGTCAACGACGGCCCGGTCCCGTACCTGGAGGTCACCTCGGTCCGGCCGGTCCCGGTGCCGTCCGACCCGTACGACGAGACCTGGAACAACTGACCCGGCCGCGGGCGGGGACGCCGTGCGCGCCGGACCCGCCGGGGGCCGCGCCTACGCCTCCTTCTCCGGCCGGTCGAAGCGGTCGAGGTCCCTCAGCCACGCCTCGGCGTTGCCGTCGGACGGGGCGCGCCAGTCGCCGCGCGGGGAGAGGGAGCCGCCGGCCGAGACCTTGGGCCCGTTCGGCATGGCCGAGCGCTTGAACTGCGAGAACGCGAAGAAGCGGCGGCAGAACACCTCCAGCCAGTGCCGGATCTCGGGGAGGTCGTACGAGCCCCGCTTGGCCTCGGGGAAGCCGGGCGGCCAGGCGCCGGACGCCGGGTCGTGCCAGGCGTGCCAGGCCAGGAAGGCGATCTTCGAGGGGCGGAAGCCGTACCGCAGCACCTGGAAGAGGGTGAAGTCGTGCAGCGCGTACGGGCCGATCTTCGACTCGGTGGACTGCATCTCCTCGCCCGGCACCAGTTCCGGGCTGATCTCGGTGTCCAGGATCGCGGCCAGGATCTCGCCGGTCTCGTCGTCGAACTGCTCGCTGCTGATGACCCAGCGGATCAGATGCTGGATCAGGGTCTTCGGCACGCCGGAGTTGACGTTGTAGTGGCTCATCTGGTCGCCGACGCCGTAGGTGGACCAGCCGAGCGCCAGCTCGGAGAGGTCGCCGGTGCCGAGGACGATGCCGCCGCGCTGGTTGGCCAGCCGGAACAGATAGTCGGTGCGCAGGCCGGCCTGCACGTTCTCGAAGGTGACGTCGTAGACCGGCTCGCCGGAGGCGAACGGGTGGTCGATCTCCTTGAGCATCAGCCGTGCGGTCGGCGTGATGTCCAGCTCTGCGGCCGTGACGCCGAGCGCGCGCATCAGCCGGTGGGCGTTGTCCTTGGTGTGGTCGCTGGTGGCGAAGCCGGGCAGGGTGAAGGCCAGGATGTCGCTGCGCGGCCGGCCCGCGCGGTCCATCGCCCGGGCGGCGACGATCAGCGCGTGCGTGGAGTCCAGGCCGCCGGAGACGCCGATGACGACCTTGGGGCCGCCGATCGCCGCGAGGCGCTGCTGGAGCCCCGCGACCTGGATGTTGTACGCCTCGTAGCAGTCCAGGGCGAGCCGCTCGGGGTCGGCGGGCACGAACGGGAACCGCTCCACGCGCCGCCGCAGTCCGAGGTCGGTGAGCGGCGGGTCCAGCTCGAACGAGACCGTCCGGAAGTCTCCGGTCCGCGACCCGTGCGCCCGGCGGTTGTCGTCGAAGGTGCCCATCCGGTGCCGTTCCTGCCGCAGCAGGTCGAGGTCGACGTCGGCCACCGCGTACTGGTCCCCGAGCGGGAAGCGGTCGGTCTCGGCCAGCAGCACCCCGTTCTCGTAGATCATGGTCTGCCCGTCCCAGGACAGGTCGGTGGTCGACTCGCCCAGTCCGGCCGCCGCGTAGACGTACGCGGCCAGGCAGCGGGAGGACGCCGAGCGGCACAGGAGCCTGCGGTCCTCGGCCCGGCCGACCGTGATCGGGCTGCCGGAGAGGTTGACCAGTACGGTCGCCCCGGCGAGGGCGGCCTCCGCGCTCGGCGGCACCGGCACCCACATGTCCTCGCAGATCTCGGTGTGCAGCACGAGTCCGGGCACGTCGTCGGCCGCGAACAGCAGGTCCACCCCGAACGGCACCTCCGTGCCGGCGACGCGGAGGGTTCCGCCCCGCTCGTCGTGGCCGTCGGCGATCTGCCGGCGCTCATAGAACTCCCGGTAGTTCGGCGGGTACGACTTCGGTACGACACCGAGGACCCGGCCGCGGTGGATGAGCACGGCGCAGTTGTAGATCCGGTGGCGGTGGCGCAGCGGGGCGCCGACGACGAGCACGGGCAGCAGGTCCGCCGAGCCGGCCACGACCGTCGCGAGCGCGGCCTCCACCTGGTCGAGCAGCGCGTCCTGGAGCAGCAGGTCCTCGATCGAGTAGCCGCACAGGCCCAGCTCGGGGAAGACGGCGACGGCGACGCCCTCGTCCGCGCACCGGCGTGCCTGGCGCAGGACCGCTTCGGCGTTGGCGGGCGGATCGGCGATGACGGTGTGGCCCGTGCACGCGGCGACGCGCGCGAAGCCGTGCTGATAGATCGACCAGAAGTTCAACGGGCTTCCTTCATGATTCAACAGACTGCACGGACGAAGCGAATCTCCTCCAGGAAGAAGCCTAGATCCCGGCCTCGCGCGACCCCCGCCCCGGCCGTGTGTACTCGGACGGACCTGAGTATGTCCGCTCTGTCCGGCGCCGCCGGGCGGCGCCAGGGTGGGCGCATGAGCAACGGGATGATGAGACCTCTTCTCCGGATGCTGCCGGCCCTCGTTCCGGCCGTGGTGGCGCCGGTTGCCTGGGCCGTCTGGCTGGGCTGGGACCGGCAGCGGGACGTACGGCCGGACGGCACGACGACCGGCCCGTACCAGGCGTGGCAGGTGATCGGGCTGGTCCTGACCCTGCTGGTGGCGGTGTGCTGGGCCGCGGCCAGGCGCCACCCCGCGAGCGTGGTCCTCGGGACGACGGCCGGTCTGACTGCCGCGGCCTGGTACGACTGGTCGGACGACTCCACCGGCCTCTTCGCGATCGGCGTGGGCCTGGTCATGCTCGGCGGCCTCGCGGCGACCGCGGCCGTCTGCGGCGCGGTCGCCCTGGTCCGAGGGACTCGGCCGGCCGCCGGCGCCGAACGCTAGCCGCCGGCGCGCGGCGAGGCACCACTCCCGGTTCGTGTCCGGGGCGTAAGGGGCGCGTCAAAGGGGTGCGGGGCGCCGTAAGGGTGGCGTCAAGGGGCGGTGGAATCCGGCCAGGGGGGCGGTTTCCTCGAATCGTCCGTTTCCGAACCTCATTCCAGGAGTTCGCGATGGCCGATCTGGCCTTCGTCGTCACCGTGATCGCGGCCTTCGCGCTGGTGGCCCTTGTCGCCAAGGGGGTGACCAAGCTGTGACCGCCGAGAACATCGTCGGCCTGATCGTGGCCGTCGCCCTGCTGGGCTATCTCGTCCTCGCCCTGATCTTCCCGGAGAGGTTCTGAGCGCCGTATGGGTCCCGTTTCCGCAGGCGTACTCCAGCTGATCGCTCTCGTGGGCGCGCTGGCACTCGTCTACATTCCCCTCGGCGATCACATGGCCCGGGTCTACTCCTCCCCGAAGCATCTGCGGGTGGAGAAGTGGATCTACAAGGGCATCGGTGCCGATCCCGACACCGAGATGACCTGGCCCGCGTACCTGCGGGGCATCCTGGCGTTCTCGGCGGTGGGAGTCCTCTTCCTCTATCTGCTCCAGCGGCTCCAGGGCGTGCTGCCCGGTTCCCTGGGCTTCTCCTCGGTGAACCCGGCGCAGTCGTTCAACACGGCCGTGTCGTTCGTGACCAATACCAACTGGCAGTCGTACTACGGCGAGCAGACCATGGGTCACGTCGTGCAGACGGCCGGTCTGGCGGTGCAGAACTTCGTCTCCGCCGCCGTCGGCATGGCCGTCGCCGTGGCCCTGGTGCGCGGCTTCGCCCGCTCGCGCACCGGCGAGCTGGGCAACTTCTGGTCCGACCTGGTGCGCGGCACCCTGCGGATCCTGGTGCCGCTCGCCGCGATCGCCGCCGTGGTGCTCGTCGCCTGCGGCGTCATCCAGAACTTCTCCGGCATCCACGAGGTCGGCCGGTTCATGGGCGGCTCGCAGCAGTGGAACGGCGGCGCGGTGGCCTCGCAGGAGGCCATCAAGGAGCTGGGCACGAACGGCGGCGGCTACTTCAACGCCAACTCCGCGCACCCCTTCGAGAACCCGACCCCGTTCACCAACCTCTTCGAGGTTTTCCTGATCCTGGTGATCCCGTTCGCGCTGACCCGCACCTTCGGCGTGCTGGTCGGCAGCGTGCGGCAGGGCTACGCGATCCTCGCCACGATGTTCACCATCTGGCTCGGCTTCACCGCGCTGATGATGTGGACGGAGTTCGCCCACCACGGCCCGGCGCTCCAGGCGGCCGGCGGCGCGATGGAGGGCAAGGAGGTCCGCTTCGGGGTCGGCGGCTCGTCGATCTTCGCGGTGGCGACCACGCTGACCTCGACCGGTGCGGTGGACTCCTTCCACTCCTCCTTCACCGGCCTGGGCGGCGGCATCACGATGCTGAGCATGATGCTGGGCGAGATCGCGCCCGGCGGTACCGGTTCGGGCCTGTACGGCATCCTGATCATGGCGGTCATCGCGGTGTTCATCGCCGGTCTGATGGTGGGCCGCACGCCCGAGTACCTGGGCAAGAAGATCGGCGGCCGGGAGATGAAGCTCGCCGCCTGCTACATCTTGATCACTCCGGCGCTGGTGCTGGTCTTCACCGCGGCCTCGATGGCGCTGTCGACCCCGCCGCACTCGATGCTCAACTCCGGTGCGCACGGGTTCTCCGAGGTGCTGTACGCGTTCACGTCGGCCGCCAACAACAACGGCTCGGCCTTCGCCGGCCTGAACGCGAACACCGACTGGTACAACACCACGACCGGACTCGCGATGCTGCTCGGCCGCTTCCTGCCCATGGTGTTCGTCCTGGCGCTGGCCGGCTCGCTCGCCGGGCAGAAGCCGGTCCCGGTCACCGCGGGCACCCTGCGCACCGAGAAGCCGCTGTTCACCGGTCTGCTGGTGGGCGCGATCCTGATCATCACCGGTCTCACCTACTTCCCGGCCCTGGCCCTGGGCCCGCTCGCGGAAGGGCTTGCGTGATGACCACCGACACCGAGAAGTACGAGGACTCCATGTCCACTCCCACCCTTGCGCCGCACAGCGACGCACCGACCGGGCACCGGCCCGCCGAGGGCCGTGTCGGAGCCGGCCTCTTCGACCCCGGGGCACTGGTCAGATCGCTGCCGGAGGCGCTGCGCAAGCTCGACCCCCGGGTGATGGTCAAGTCGCCCGTGATGTTCGTGGTGTGGATCGGTTCGGTGCTGACCACCGTCTTCTCCGTCAAGGACCCGGGCGACTGGTTCGGCTGGACGATCAGTGCCTGGCTGTGGCTGACGGTGATCTTCGCCAACCTGGCGGAGGCGGTCGCCGAGGGCCGGGGCAAGGCGCAGGCCGACACCCTGCGCAAGGCCAAGACCGACACCGTCGCCCGCCGGCTCGTCGGGAGCACCGAGGAGCGGGTCCCCGGCACCGAGCTGACGATCGGTGACCTGGTGGTCTGCGAGGCCGGTGACGTCATCCCGGGCGACGGTGACGTCGTCGAGGGTGTCGCGTCCGTGGACGAGTCGGCGATCACCGGCGAGTCCGCTCCGGTGATCCGGGAGTCCGGTGGCGACCGCAGCGCCGTCACGGGCGGTACGAAGGTCCTCTCCGACCGGATCGTCGTCAGGATCACGACGAAGCCGGGCGAGACCTTCATCGACCGGATGATCAGCCTGGTCGAGGGCGCGGCACGGCAGAAGACGCCGAACGAGATCGCGCTGAACATCCTGCTCGCCTCGCTGACCGTCGTCTTCCTGCTGGCCTGCGCCACCCTGCCGCCGTTCGCCGGCTACGCGGGCACCGACCTGACGATGGTCGTGCTGGTGGCCCTGCTGGTCTGCCTGATCCCGACCACGATCGGCGCCCTGCTCTCCGCGATCGGCATCGCGGGCATGGACCGTCTGGTGCAGCGCAATGTGCTGGCCATGTCGGGCCGGGCGGTGGAGGCCGCCGGCGACGTCTCGACGCTGCTGCTCGACAAGACCGGCACCATCACCCTCGGCAACCGCCGGGCCGCCGAGTTCCTGCCGGTGCGCGGCGTCACGGAGGCCGAGGTGGCTGACGCCGCCCAGCTCTCCTCCCTCGCCGACGAGACGCCCGAGGGCCGCTCGATCGTCGTCCTGGCCAAGGAGAAGTACCGGCTGCGCGAACGCCACCAGGGCGAACTGGCCGGCGCCGAGTGGTTCGCGTTCACCGCCCAGACCCGTATGTCCGGCGTCGACGCCGACGGCCGCAGGATCCGCAAGGGCGCCACCGCCTCCGTCATCGCCTGGGTCGAGGCGCGGGGCGGGGAAGTCGCCGAGGACGCGCAGGCGTTGACCGACCGTATCTCCGAGGCCGGCGGCACCCCGCTGCTCGTCGCGGTCGAGGACACCGACGGCGCCCGGGTGCTCGGCGTCATCCACCTCAAGGACGTCGTCAAGGACGGCATGCGGGAGCGGTTCGTGGAGCTGCGCCGCATGGGCATCAGGACGGTCATGATCACGGGTGACAACCCGCTGACCGCGAAGGCGATCGCCGAGGAGGCGGGCGTCGACGACTTCCTCGCCGAGGCCACCCCCGAGGACAAGATGGCCCTCATCAAGCGGGAGCAGGCCGGCGGCAAGCTGGTCGCGATGACCGGCGACGGCACCAACGACGCGCCCGCACTCGCCCAGGCGGACGTCGGCGTGGCGATGAACACCGGCACGTCGGCCGCGAAAGAGGCCGGCAACATGGTCGACCTCGACTCCGACCCGACCAAACTCATCGAGATCGTCGAGATCGGCAAGCAGCTGCTGATCACCCGTGGCGCGCTGACCACGTTCTCCATCGCCAACGACGTCGCGAAGTACTTCGCGATCATCCCGGCGCTGTTCGCGGCGGTCCACCCCGGCCTGGACAAGCTGAACATCATGCACCTGTCCTCGCCGAACTCCGCGATCCTGTCCGCGGTCATCTTCAACGCGCTGATCATCATCGCCCTGGTGCCGCTGTCCCTGAAGGGCGTGCGCTACCGGCCGATGAGCGCCGACCGGATGCTGCGGCGCAACCTCGGGATCTACGGCATCGGCGGCCTGATAGCCCCGTTCATCGGCATCAAGATCATCGACCTGCTCCTCTCCCTCATTCCCGGGCTGTGACCTTTCAAAGGCGTGCTGATCACCATGAACAACTCCGTCACGAACACCGCCCGGTTGCTCGGGGCGGGCCTCAGGGCCCTGCTCGTGCTGACCCTGGTGACGGGCGTCATCTACCCGCTGGCCGTCACCGGCATCGCCCAGGCCCTGTTCCGCGACAAGGCGAACGGATCCGAGATCAAGGCGGACGGCAAGGTCGTCGGCTCGTCCCTGATCGGGCAGTCGTACGACCTGCCGCTGAAGAAGGGCCAGGAGACCCCGGACCCGGACCTGAAGTGGTTCCAGGGCCGCCCGGCCAACGGCCTCGGCGCCAACGGCATCAACACGCGGTACAAGCTGATCCTGTCCGGCGCGACCAACCTGGCCGCCGACAGCGGGGACCTCCTCAAGCAGGTCGAGGACGCCAAGGCCGCCGTCGTCAAGGACAACTCGGTCCCCGGCTGCACCGTGAACCCGTCCCAGGTGCCCGCCGACGCCGTCACCTCCTCCGGCTCCGGCCTGGACCCGGCCATCTCCCCGGCCTACGCCGGGCTCCAGGTCCACCGGGTCGCCGCGAAGAACGGCCTGCCGGTCGCCCAGGTGGAGAAGCTGGTCGAGGACCACACCGACGGCCGCACGCTCGGCTTCATCGGCGAGCCGCGGGTGAACGTCCTGGAGCTCAACACCGCGCTCAAGGGCCTCGTCGCCCACAAGTGACGCGCTCGTCCGAACGGCACGGGAGAAGAGGCTCACACCCCTGACCCGGACGCTCGTCGGGGAGGACGACCTACGCCGGGCCGTCGGACTCAGGCGTCCGGCGGCACCGTCTCGAAGTCCCGCTCCAGCAGCCCGGTGTCCAGCCGTAGCCCCAGGGCGTTGCGGCGGTGCAGGGACGTCAGGGCGGCGCGCAGCGGAGACGGTGGCACCGCGAGGACGGGACAGCCGGCGTGGGCGAGGCAGTAGCGGCCGACCGACGGCCACAGCGCGCGGTGCAGCCGGCCCCGCCCTCCGGCGCCGACGACGAGGACGTCACCGTCCCGTCCGGCGGTCCGCACCAGCGCCGGTCCGGGGGAGCCCCGGACGAGGAGGGCCTGCCCCGGCAACCCGGTCTCCGGGCCGCCGAACACCTCGGACAGCGCCTGGAGCAGCCGCTCCCGCGCCAGCCCCTCCCACTCGTCGGCCGTGACGGACTCGACCGGCTGCCTGCGCGCGGCGAGATCCCCGCCGGGCGGCTCCCAGGCCAGCACCGGCCACAGCTGCGCACCACGGCACCGCGCCTCGTCGGCGGCCCGCGCCAGGGCGGTCAGGCTGCCCGGCGAACCACTCACACCGACGAGGACGCGAGGGGCGGCGGGCGGGCGGGACTCGGACATCGGATCCTCCTCGGAATCTTGTCCATCTCACCTCCGTGTGTCCCGTCCGAACAGGCCGTACGCCCGTTCTTGGCGCCCTTCTGACGACCCGTGACGGACCCGGCCACCGGGCCCGTCAGCATCCCGTCAAGGTCCCCCGGATCACCGTAAGCGTCCCGTCAGGGCACGTCCGGCAGCGAGGGGAACCGGGCATAACGTCGACGGCGAGCCCCGGTCGCCTCCCCGCCGCCGGGGCGTCCCCGATCACTCCTCTCCTGCCTTTCAGGAGGCACCCCATGCCAGAACACCGCTACGGCGACGACTCCGAGCCCTCCGATCGGTCCCCGGCCGGACCCCTGTACGTCCCGGTCCGGCCGGGTCCCTCCGGGTGCGTGGCCCGGCTCTTCCGCACCCCGCCGGGCCACCGCACCGCCGTGGGCTTCACCTCCGCGCGCCGGCTGACCGCCACCCTCGGCCGCGGCCAGGCGTGGATCCGGCTCGCCGAGCCCGCGCTGCGCGCGCTGACCGCGCCGCTCGGTGTCACCACCGTCACGGTGGACCCGCGGTTCTCCGCACCCGCCCCCGGGCCGACGCCCGCACCGGCACCCGCCTTCCCGCGACGGATCGCACGGATCGCCTGAGAGGGGCAGCCACGATGACCACGGTTCACCAACCCGCCACCGCCGACGGCCTCTCGGTGTGGCCCGCCTCCACCACCGAACCCCCGCACGGCGCCCTCGCCGTGGGCGGCGTACCGCTCGCCGAGATCGCCGACCGCTTCGGCACCCCCGTCTACGTCCTCGACGAGGCCGAGGTCCGCGACCGCTGCCGTACCTACCGGGACGCCTTCCCCGACGCCGAAGTCCTCTACGCGGCCAAGGCGTTCCTGTGCCGGGCGATGGCCCACTGGGTGGACGAGGAGGGCTTCGGCCTCGACGTCTGCTCCGCCGGCGAACTCGAACTCGCCGTCACCACCGGTTTCCCGCCCGAGCGGATCGTGCTGCACGGAAACGCCAAGTCACCGCGCGACCTGGACACCGCCCTGCGCCTCGGCGTCGGCCGCATCGTCATCGACAGCCCCGCCGAGATCGCCCGGCTGGCCGCCGCCGTCGGTCCGGACGGCCACCAGAAGGTGATGGTCCGGGTGGTGCCCGGCGTCAGCGCGGGCGGCCACGAGAAGATCCGCACCGGCACCGACGACCAGAAGTTCGGCCTGTCGGTCTCCGACGGCTACGCCCAGCACGCCATCGCCCGCATCCTCGACCAGCCACAGCTCGAACTCACCGGCCTGCACTGCCACCTGGGATCGCAGATCACATCCGTCAAGCCGTACCTCGTCGCCGTACGCCGCCTGGTCGGCCTGATGAGCCGTCTGTACGAGCAGCACGGCCTGGTCCTGCCCGAACTCGACCTCGGCGGCGGCCATGGCATCGCCTACCGCCCCGGCGAGGAGGCCCTGGACCTGACGGCGCTGGCCCGCAAGGTCCGCGCCGAACTCGCCGACGCCTGCGCGACGGCCGGGCTGCCCGTCCCGCGCCTGATCATCGAACCCGGGCGGGCCATCGCCGGACCGGCGGGCATCGCCGTCTACCACGTCCTGTCCGTGAAACACACCGGGGACACCGTGTTCGTGGCGGTCGACGGCGGCATGAGCGACAACCCCCGTCCGGCCCTGTACGGAGTCCGGTACGCACCCCGCCTGGTGGGCCGGCCCAGTACCGCGCACCGCACGCGGGTGACCGTGGTGGGCCGCCACTGCGAGGCCGGTGACATCCTCGCCGCCGATGTGGACCTGCCCGCCGACGCCCGCCCCGGCGACCTCCTCGCCGTACCCGTGGCCGGCGCCTACCAGCTGTCCATGGCCTCCGGCTACAACCTGGTCGGCCGCCCGCCCGTGGTCGCCGTGCGCGACGGGATCGCCCGCCTCCTGGTGCGCCGCGAGTCCCTGGCGGACATCCGCGGCCGCGACGTGGGCCTGTAGCCGCGGTCCCGTCGGCGCGGGCCCGTGGACGGGGCCACGTCCACGGGCCCACCGCGACCCCCGGGCGGGCCGGCCTTCCCTCACCACACCGGCCGACCCGCCCGGGCCACACCAGGAGGCGCGCCACCACCCCACGCAGCAGACTGGGGCCCACCGCCCGACCGGCCCCGACGAGGTCCCGATGGTCTATGGCCTGGCACGCCGCGAGCTGCGACCGAAAGTCCCGCTGTGCCCGGGCGAGGGCGAGAAGCACCGGCTGACCAGCCTGGAGGGCCTCGCGGCCCTGTCCCTGGACGCCCTCAGCTCGGTGGCGTACGGCCCCGAGGCGATCGTGCTGGCACTGGTGGCCGCGGGCACCGGCGCCCTGACCGCGACGCTGCCCGTCACCCTGGCGATCGTCTTCCTGCTCGCCACACTGGTGGTGTCGTACGGCCAGGTCATCGCCGTACACCCGGACGGCGGAGGCGCCTACGCCGTGGCCGAGAAGGACCTCGGGCCGACCGCCGCGCTGCTCGGCGCGGCCAGCCTGGTCGTCGACTACGTGCTCACCGTGGCCGTCAGCCTGGCCGCCGGCGCCGACGCGCTCGCCTCCGCCTTCCCCTCCCTCGCCCGCGACAAGCTGCTGGTCTGCCTGGTGGGCCTGGCCCTGCTGACGGTGGTCAACCTGCGGGGCGTCACCGAAAGCGCCCGGGTGCTCATGCTGCCCACCGCGCTGTTCGTCGCGGCGATCCTCGGCGTCGTCGTCGTGGACCTGCTCCGCTCGCACCCGGCGGCCACCGTCGGCACCCACCTGTCCTTCCCCGCCCACGAGTCCCTCGGCCTGCTGCTGATCCTCAAGGCGTTCTCGTCCGGCTGCTCGGCGCTGACGGGCGTGGAGGCCATCGCCAACGCCGTACCGACGTTCCGCACCCCCCGCGTGCGGCGCGCCCAGCGCACGGAACTCATGCTCGGCGCGCTCCTGGGCGTGATGCTGATCGGCCTGGCGGTCCTGATCCGCCGCGACCACGTCGCCCCGCGCGGCGACGTCACCGTCCTGGCCCAGCTGACGGCCGGCGCGTTCGGCACGGGCTGGCTCTACTACGCCACCAACCTCATCGTCACCCTCGTCCTGCTCCTCGCGGCGAACACCAGCTTCGGCGGCCTCCCCGTCCTGATGAGCCTGCTGGCCCGCGACCACCGTCTGCCCCACCTGTTCGGCCTGCGCGCCGAACGCCCCGTCTACCGCTACGGCGTGGCCGCACTGGCCCTGACGGCGGCACTGCTGCTCCTCGCCACCGACGCGGACACCCACCGGCTGATCCCCCTCTTCGCGATCGGCGTCTTCATCGGCTTCACGCTCAGCCAGCTGGGCCTCGTCCTGCACTGGACCCGCGGGAAGCCGGACGGCTGGAAACACCGGGCACTGATCAACGGCACCGGGGCCGTGCTCACCACCCTGGCCGGCGTCATCCTCCTCACCACCAAGTTCCTGGAGGGCGCCTGGGTCGTGGTGGTGGCGGTCCCGCTGCTGATGCTGCTGTTCGCCCGCATCCAGCGCTACTACACGGCCGTCGGCGAGGAACTCGGCCTCGGCCGCGTCCCCGCCCCGCCCGACCGCCGCGGCGCCAGCCTGGTCATCGTCCCCCTCGGCGAGGTCAGCAAGCTCGCCCGGCACGCGCTCGGCGCGGCCCTCGCGCTCGGCGACGAGGTCGTGGCGGTCGCCGTCCACGCCGACCCGGACAAGCGGCGCGCCCTGCGGGCGGCCTGGGACCGCTGGAATCCGGGGGTACGCCTGGACGTGATCGACAGCCCGCACCGGTCCCTGGTCCAGCCGGTCGTCGACTACGTGCGGCGCGCCGCGCGGGACGGACGCCAGGTCGCCGTCCTCATCCCCGAGGTGGAACCCCGCCACCGCCGCTACGAGATCCTCCAGAACCAGCGCGGACTGCTCCTCGCCACGGTGCTGCGGTCCCGTACCGACGTGGTGGTGTGCCTGCTGCCGTACCGGCTGGACCTGTGAGCGTCGGCACCGCCGCGCCGATCGCCCACGCGGCGGCATCCGACGCCCGGAGAGCGGCTCGCGGGCGGCACGGTCCGCGGCACCGGCCCTCCGCCGGGATCCCGCCTCCGCGGGAATCCCGCCCGGCGGCGAGAATGCCGTCCGGGGAGGCGGCCGCCTCCCGCCGCGGAGGGGTGCCGATGAAGTACGTCACGGCCGTCTGGGACGACGCCGGGTTCTTCGTGGACCCGCGGGCCTACCTGGCCGAACTGCCACGCCTGCGCACCGCCTTGCCCCCGGGCGCCCGGTCCTTCGCCACCGACCCCGGTCACTACGACATCGCGGGCGCGGCCCGCTGCGTCAAGGACCTGGAACTGGCCGGGATCCACCTCGCCACCGACAAGAGCGGCGGCCTGGTCCTCGACTTCGCGCCCAACCGGTTCAAGCACGACGCCGGCCTGCGCATCAGCTACTCGGGCGTGACGCACTTCTCCGTCGACTACGAGCACTGCATCGACTGGATGCGGGCCGACACCGTGCTCCTCGACGAGATCCTCCCCGGCGAGGACGGCGGATGCGTCCACGAGATCGCGCTGACCGACGCGTCGGTCACCGTCCGGTGCGCGGACCTGCGAGCCGTGTGGGGGACGCGCACCGAGGAGTGACCGGCCAGGAGTGACCGGCCGGCGCCGCGAGTGCGTCGGCGGCCTCACCGAAGGGGGCCGAGCACCTCGTCGGCGCTGCGGGGCTCGGTGCGCGGCTGCCGGTTGAGCTGGTGGCGCTCGATGGAGGACCGGCGGTAGACCTCCTTGCGGACCCGCATGATGTTCCCCAGGGGCGCGTGCTCGGCGGTGACCCGCCACGGTGTGAAGGACAGCGCGTCCATCTTCTCCAGGTTCTCCGGGCCGGAGATGTCCTGCCGCGGCAGCCGCAGCTTCGCCACGGTGAAGGACGGCGAGAGCCGCTCGGGCCACTCCACGGTGGTGTCCTCCACCGGCATGCGCGCCAGGTCGGTGCAGAGCTGTACCTGGATGTCGAAGGTGAAGGGCCGCTCCAGCAGTTCGGCCTGCAGAGCCGGCCGGAAGACCTCCTGCTCGGAAGCCGTGTCGAGGTCGCGCCGGACCACCTTGGCGGCGGCGGACGGCTCGGGGGTGAAGCGGACCTTGGCGATGTGGTCCCCGTGCCGGACGGCGCCCATCGTCCAGTAGCTGGACAACAGGAGGTTCACGGGAGGTGTCTTCGACAGCCGCAGGTAGGCCAGGAACTCGTCCCACGCCCAGTCGTCCCGGTCCAGCGTTCCCTTGCCGGTCACGAAATCGGTGAAGAAGCGATGCATGCCGGGGCGTCCCTGGGCGAAGTAGGCCGGCGCGTTCAGGAACAGATCCTGGATGAACAGGTAGTGCTCGACCGTGTTGCAGAAGAAGATCGGCCCGTTGATGTTCGCGTAGTCGAACGTGCCGGTGTCCGGCTCGTCCTCCAGCAGGGTCGGGCCCGGCATGCCGAACATCTTCAGCGCCAGCCCGGTGGCGGCGCCCAGCCGCGCGTCGGCCCCAGCGTGGGGCGAGCCGTTGGAGAAGCGGATGAGCGCGTCGTGGGTTCCCGGCGTCGCGTAGATGCCCTGGGCGTACTCGGGAGGCAGTCCGTCCAGGATCTCCACCTCGCCCCGGACCAGCCCGTAGCCCTTGGCATGGGCGTCCCGCAGGGCCCGTCCGGTGCCGCCGGCGCCGACCGACTCGGCGATGTAGCTCTCGGTCTTCTTGATCACCGTCTGCAGGTTCTGGTCGAAACGGGGGTCGTCCTTCTCGACGTCAGGTGTGTAGCGGACGAACTGAGTTGCCATGACGCGACCTCTCCCGGGAAAGCGTGACCGGACCTCGGGGCCCGGGGCCCGTGGTCAGTCCTCCAGTTCGGCGAGCCAGCGCAGGGCACGCAGGCCCGGCAGGAAGCAGTACTCGCCGCCGCGGGTGACCACGAAGCTGGGCAGGTTCCGCAGTCGCCGCCGGACGGGCTTCTCCGGAATGGTGACGCTGCCGGTTCCGCCGTGATGCCCGGCCACCGGGTCCTTCTCGCCCGGGTAACCGATGAAGTTCCCGTCGTTGACCCACTCGGCCTTGATGAACTCGAACTGCCGCTCCAGATGGGCCCCGATGAACACACCGACCAGCCCGCGGTCGGCACCGTCGTCGTCCAGCACGCCCTCGGGCAACGGCGGGCCGTACGTGGTGCCACGCCGAATGAGGCGATGCATCCGCGCGTCGCCGATGATGGTGGCGTCGCGGGGGTTGGCGCGGCGGATGTGCGCTCCGGCGGGGCACCGCAGGCCGCGGTCGTCGTCCTCCCGGTACAGGAAGTCGTTGACGCGGTGCGGATCGGCCGCCAGTTCCGGATCGTCGTGCTCCGGTGACAGTGTCAGCGGCGCGCCGCTGGGCCAGCGGCCGACCATCTTCGCCGCCAGCAGGGCCTCCTCCTCGGCGCTGGAACTGTTCGCGCGCAGGAACCGGCGCCAGGCCGCCACAGACGTGTGGATCTTGCGGACGGCCACGTAGGTCCCGTTGCGGCCCAGGACCTCGGGGACGGGCATGGGCGGCAGGCCGCCGGTCTCGTCGGGGTAGCCGAGGATGAACTCGCCCGCCTTGACGGGGGCTTCCCGCGGGTTGGAACCGGGCAGTCCGACACCCTCGATGTTCGGATGGCTGATGCCGTCCCGGAAGCCGAAGGTGGTGCGCCCGGTCGGCAGCTGGCGGACCTCCTGCTGCCAGATCACCCGGACACCGGGCGTGTCCTCGTAGGCGGCGCGGGCCCCCTCCAGTTCCTCGTCCAGCCGTGCCACATCGGAGGAGAGGGCGCTGAGCGCGATGTGCACCTCGCCCGTTCCGAACGGCGCCTCCCAGTGGGCCGGCGCGCTCTCGCCCACGTCGCCGATCAGCTCCGCCCGTGCGGCCATGCCCTCACGAAACGCCTGGGGGAAGCTGTCCAGCGACTCCTGGGGCACCCCCAGTGCCCGCAGACCCTGATGGGTGAACGCCACGGCGACCCAGGCGTCCCGGCCACGGTCCGCGTCGGGCAGCCCGCCCGAGGTCACCGGGAGCAGTCGCCGCAACAGGGCGCGCCCCGCCCGGCGGTCGTCGACGTGCAGGAAGAGGAACTTGCCCGCGTAGGGAACGGGCCGTGGACGCAGGGCCCCGCTCTGGACGTCGTCGATCTCGACGCGCACGCTCGCCGCGTTGCCGCTGTCCACGGTGTTCATGACCGTCGTGCCTCCACATCGGCTCTGCCGGAGCGGCCCTCCGGGGGACGCCCCGGGGTCGGGTCACACCGACGTCGGGCCGGCCCCGGAGACCGGTCGTGTCCGGGTTCTAGGCCTCGGCTTCCTTCAGCAGCTTCTGGAAGGCGGGTGAGGAGACCAGCTCGGCGTTGGCCGGGTTGTCGAGCGCCGCCCGGAACGCGGGGGTGTCCAGCACCTCCTGGAACGCGTCGTCCACGCGCTGGTCCTTCCAGATTTGCTGGACGGTCAGATCGGGGTAGGCGCTGAGGAACACCTCCGCGGGTGCCTGGTGGGCGACGAACCAGTCCTTCACGTGCGGATCGGTGACGCCGGGGAACCCCTCGCTGTGCGAGAAGACCTTGTCGAAGCGGGCGCCGACCACCGTCTGGGCGAAGTCGTCGATGTAGGAGTCCCAAGAGCCGTCGAAGACACTGGCGAACATGAACCGGGTGTCGTCGTCGAAGATCACGTGCCGTGCGTCGTGCAGGGTGCCGATCTGACGCACCGCCGCGTGGACGCGCGCGTCGTCCCCGGCGTCGGACAGCGCGGCGAGA
The DNA here is from genome assembly GCF_014203595.1 of Streptomyces echinatus. Lineage (GTDB taxonomy): Bacteria > Actinomycetota > Actinomycetes > Streptomycetales > Streptomycetaceae > Streptomyces > Streptomyces echinatus. Next base: position 90,142 of record NZ_JACHJK010000007.1, on the reverse strand, counting down.
TCCTTGCGCAGCGCGTCGCCCTCGCCCGGCTTGATCCTGGTGAAGACGGTGAACTCCGTGCAGACCCCGTCCGACCTGCCCGGACGCTCGGGGTGAGCCGACTGGGGTGCACCTGACGTCGCAGTCATCGTGAGCCTCCTGCTGCGATCGGTGCGAGGGTCTCCAAGCGCACGGCCACGGGGCGCCATCGCCCTCACCTCTTCATCGTCACCACGAACGCACCGCCGCGCATCTTCGCCCCTGAGCGCTGGGTCACCCCGGGAACCCGGCCGGTGTGCCCGGTGGCCGGAGCAGCTCCGCGAGGACAGATCCGGCAGGGCGCAGGAAGATGGGGTTACGACGTTCCGGGTTGCCGTACGCCGCCCGCTCGGTCCATCGCGTGTACACGGCGGTGAGGACAGCGGCACAGCGAACACACGTCACGCGTCGCGCCACCCGGGTGGTCGGGAACACCGATGTCCGCCCGTCCTGGTTCCCTGCCCGGCCCTGCTCAACCGGATCGCCGCCCTGACTCCCCTCCGGAGGCAACCATGGGCAAAGTTCTCGGCGACGTGCTGGGCCTCGCGGCCGGCGTCGCGGTCAGCCCGCTCCCGATCATCGCGGTCATCCTCATCCTCGCCACACCCCGGGGACGTTCCAACGGACTGCTTTTCACCGTCGGCTGGATCCTCGGCCTCTCGGTCCTGGGCGCGGTGATGCTGGCGGTGGCCTCCCCCGCGGGCGCCTCCTCCCACAATCACCCGGCCACCTGGGTGGGAGCACTCAAGCTCGCACTCGGCCTGTTCCTCGTCGTCTTCGGCGCCCGGCTGTGGCACCGGCGCCCGAAGGACCCCTCGGAAGCACGGCTGCCGAAGTGGATGGGCGCGATCGACCGCCTCACGCCGGTGAAGGTCTTCGGACTCGGGCTGGCCCTGGCCGCGCTCAACGCCAAGAACGCGCCGCTGACCATCGCCGCCGGCGCCGCGATCGGCTCGGCCGGACTGCCGGCCGGCCAGCAGATCGCCTCACTGGCGGTCTTCGTCCTGGTCGCCAGCCTCGGCCTGTTGGCCCCGCTGGGCGTCTACCTCCTCGGCGGGGAGCGGGCCAAGACCACGCTCGGGAACTGGAAGGACTGGGCGGCTCAGCACAATGTCGCCGTCATGGCCGTCCTGTTCTTCGTCCTCGGACTGAAGCTGCTCGGCGACGGCATCTCCGTCCTCACCTCCTGACGGGCCTATGCACCGGCGTCCTCACCGGCGGGGGCGGGCGCGAACATCTCGCCGAGGTTGTTTCACGTGAAACCCTCCCGCCGATCCCCTTGTTGCCCGTTCGCACCGGTCCGGGCACCGTTCTCTGCTACTTCTGTACCAGGGGAGGCGCGGGCCCCGGCCCGCGACAGCGCGCACAGCGCTGCAGGAGGGGAACACACGTGGGTACGACATCACGAGCCGCGGCCATCGCCGTGGAGCAGAAGGCCGTCGACCGCGCCTACGACTGCTACGAGGCCCGACTTGCGGAACTGACCGGGCAGACGGCGGCGAAGGCCTCCGCGAGCGGCAAGGACGGCATCGCGGTCCGCAAGGGCGCGGAGGCGACGGCGGAGAGCTACGGCGGTCTCGGGGGAGAGGCCCTGGTCATCAGCCGGGTCGACGTCCAGGAGCCGGGGGACGACGAGCCGGAGACGTTCTACGTCGGCCGCCGCCAGGTGTTCGACCCCGAGAACCGGGACCAGGTGGTCGTCAACTGGACGACCCCGCTCGCCGTGCGCTGGCACAACGCACTGCCGGAAACACCCGGTGAGGTACTGCTGCGGCGGCAGTTGCGGTGCGCCGGTCGCACGGTCGAGGACTACCGCGACGAGATCACCCGGGCCCTGGCCCGAGCACCGGGGGCCGGGGGGTTACGGACCGGGGCGCCGAAGCCGAAGCCGACGTCCGAGAGCGGGACCGCCGTTCAGGAACCGCCCGCCACCGGCCCAGCCGCGCCGGAAGCCGTCCCGCACGGCCCCGGAACACCGCACGCGGCAGACGACGACCGGACAGGCGAAGGCCGGACCGGCGAGGAGCCGTTCGACGACGACCGGACCGGTGGCGACCGTACCGGCCGGGAGCGGACGGGCGAGCAGGGAGCCGTACCGCCCCGGCCCGCCCCGTCGCCCCACGACGTCGCCCGCGGGCAGCGAAGGAGGCCCCAGCCGGTCGACGACTTCCTGCTCCGGGAACTGCGCCGGTCCCGCAGCGGCCGGATGCGGGACATCGTCGAGACGATCCGGCGCGACCAGATGGCCCTGGTCACCGGCTCGCCCGCGGACATCCTGGTCATCCAGGGCGGTCCCGGAACCGGTAAGTCCGCGGTCGGCCTGCACCGCGTGACCTGGCTCGTCAACAACGACCACTTCCGCGCCCAGGACATCCTGGTCGTAGGACCGCACCAGAACTTCCTCGACTACGTGGGCCGAGTCCTGCCCACCCTCGGCACCCGCAACGTCACCGCGGTCCAGCTGCCCCTGCTGTGGGAAGGGGAGATCCGCGGCACCGACACCGTCGCCGCCCGGCTGGTGAAGTCCGACGAACGGATGGCCGCCGTCCTGCGGCGGCGAGTGGAGAGCGAGTGCCGCCCGGAAGCCCTGGACTCCCTCGTGTCCGCTCCCTCGCACGCCCAGGACGAGGCGGCCTTCGTCGTCACCGTGGGCAGCCTGGCCCTCCGGCTCCCACGCTCGGAGGTGCTCGCCCTCCTCCAGGACGCCCGCGAGGGTGCCGGGGCGTACCGGGTGCGCAGGGACCGCTTCCGTACCCTGCTCGTCGACCGGCTCCTGAGCGAGCTCGTACGGATCGCCCCGCGCCGCAGCCGGGACCGGACCGTACGCCGTGATCTGGAGCGCAACCGGCAGGTCACCGCCCTCGTCGAGCGCACCTGGCCGCAGCTGAGCCCCGAAGAGGCACTGCGCAGCCTGCTCGACTCACGCAGCAGACTCGGCGAGTGCGCCGCACCGGACTTCGACGAGGAACAGCAGGCCGCCCTGCGACGGCCGAGGGCGGACAACGCGGACGACGAACCCTGGACCCAGGACGACCTGGTCTGCCTCGAGGAACTCCGGTTCCTGCTCGCCGGTGAGACCCCGCAGCGGTACCGGCACATCGTGGTCGACGAGGCACAGGACCTGACCCCGATGCAGGCCAGGTCACTGCGCCGGCGCTGCCCGACCGGCTCCATGACGGTGCTCGGTGATCTGGCGCAGGCCACCGGTCCGCACACGTACGACGGCTGGGAGCGGCTCGGCGGACTCCTCTCGGACCACGGGGACTGGCGGGTGGCGGAGCTGAACACCAGCTACCGCGTGCCCGCGGAGATCATGGACTTCGTGGCTCCCCTGGCCCGTGCCGTGGCACCCTCTCTGCCCTATCCGACGGCTGTGCGGACGGCCGGCGAGGACGCGGTCCGGCTCGTTCCGACGACCCCCTGGGGTCTGCTGGAGGAGACCACGGACCGTACGGCCCGCCTCGTCGGCACCGACGACGGGCAGTCCCTGCGGTCGATCGCGGTCGTCGTGCCCGACGACTCCGACTGGCTCGAAGAGGTCCGCCGGCGCGTGGACCGCGTGGAGGGCATGACCGAGGAGAGGCTGCGCACGGTGTCCGTGCTCCCCGCCGCACAGGCGAAGGGCATGGAGTTCGACCACGTGCTCGTCCTGGAGCCGTCGGTCATCGCCGACCGCGGTCCGGCCGGACTGCGGCAGCTGTACGTCGCACTGACGCGGAGCACCCAGACGCTGACCGTCCTGCACACGACCCCGCTGCCCCGGGAACTGGGCACCGCCGACGAAGCCGACGACACCTCAGCGTCCTCCGCCACCCCGCCCGCGGACGCCGGCCCGGCTTCCGCGACGGGGACCGCCGGCACGCCGGACGGCAGCGGACCCCGGGGCGCCGGGGAGCTGCCGATCGGCACCCAGGTCAAGGTGCGCGTGCTCGGCCCGGGGCCGGGGGCCCACTGGAAGGTCAGGGCTCTCGCTCCGGCGACCGAGCGGACCCTGCTGCTCGTCTCCCGTCACGGGGAGCCCACGCCCAGGGCCGGCTCCCGGCTGGACGCCTGGGTGACGCGGAACGAGGGACCGGTGAGTCTCGTCGCGGCCGGCGACTTCGGGCGCAGACCCATCAGTGCCCGGATGGCACCGCGCTATCTGGGGGCACTCGACGCGCTCCGGGACATCGTCGAAGGCGGTGGCACGGTCCCGCCCGGGACCGCGGACCGTCTCTCGGAACTGAAGGGCATGGCCAACCGGTGCCTGCGCCGGGACCGGGTCGACTGGCTCAGCGTATGGCGCCTGCTGGGCGCGGCGGACCGCGACCGGCTGACCGCCCTGGCGGACCTCGCACAGCGCACACGTCTGGCGGTCACCTCGGCGGCCCCCGGCCTGCGGGCGGCCCTGGCGGCCGATCCCGCGTTCGAGCACTGGGCCGGCCCCCTGGCACAGGCCCGCGAGGAACTGTTCCGGCGGTTCGACAGCGAGCCACCCGCCGAGCCGGACACCACACCTGCTGCCCCCGCCCCCACGCCGCCGCCCGACAGCGGCCCCGCGCGACCGAACGCCCCCGAGCCCGACGGAACCCCCGGATCCGACGGAACCACGGCCGGGCACCGGACAACCCAAGAAGACCAGGAAGACCAGAAGGACACTCCCTTGACGGACCCCGCCGCGGACCTTGCCGCTCCCACGGACACCTCCGCACCAGAGCCCACCGGGCGGCCGGCCCACGGCGAGGCCCTGGCACGCGAACTCGCCCTCGGGGCGGAGGCCGACAGAGAGTGCAACACCCACGAAGCCGTGCGCTTCGAACTGAAGGCGGCCCTTCTGAGGGCCGGCTTGCGCCCCTCGGACTCTCCCGCGGCCGACGTGATCGTGGGCGGTCCGAAGGGCCTGTGCCTGTACGAAGTGCTCGGCGCGGGCCGCTCGGCCCACACCGACCTGCGCGCGGGCGCGGCACGCCTCATGGAGATCGAACACCTTGAGCCCCGTACCGTCGATCACCGGTTCCTGGTCCTGTCCGAGCCGCCGGCGCAGGACTGGGCGGTGGGTGCGCTCCGAGACGTCTTCGGGGTGGGAACCGTCTGGAGAACCGCGGACGGATGGGCCGGACCGGACGCGCGAACCGCCCTGCACCTTCCGGACTGAGCCCCGAGCGGACGGCCGCGCCGGCCGAGTGCCTTCTCCTCACTCGGCCGGCCGCTCACCGACACTGCCCTTCGACGAGCCACGGTGCGGTGCCGGAACCCCGGTCCCGCCGGCGCGCGGCCCCGTGCGGCGCCTCAACGACGGTCGGGGTGGCGGGGTTTGAACCCGCGGCCTCTTCGTCCGGTGTGTGGTGGCGCGCCGGGGCGGCGCCGGTATGGCGGCGGGTCATCAAGTCCTTATGGGACGGGGGGCTTGCTCGCGCTGAGTGAGGGGTGGTTTCAAGGAGAGGGACGACGCAACGCTGGAACCGCCCCAGCCGTATTGACGTGCAGGTACGGGGGAGTGCCTGGGATGTCGTCCCGGATCGGGACATGAGCGCGCACGGCGACGGACGGATGCGAGTACGGACCACATGGATGCAATCCACGATGACGTAGCGGAGTTCGCGCTGCTGCTGACGCGTATGAAGGAGCGCACAGACCGCAGTTACGCGGCGCTGGCCCACCGTCTGGGCGTGAACGCCTCCACGCTGCACCGCTACTGCGCCGGAGAGGCGGTCCCCCTGGACTTCACCGGGATCGAGCGGTTCGCCGCACTCTGCGGCGCCTCCGCCGAGGAACGAGTGGAGTTGCACCGCCGGTGGATCCTGGCCGTGGCGGCACGGAAACGACCACGCCGATCCGCTGCCCGACGTGCACCGGCGCCCCGCGACACCACGAGCACCGCGGCAGCGGCCGCATCCGTGAGCCACCACAGCCCAGCGGACGAGACACCCGAGCCGACCCCGCCGACCTCGCCGGCCGACCCGCGCCCGGGGCCGACCTCGTCGGCCGGCGTGCGTCCGGAGCCGGTCTCGCCGGCCGACCGGCGGCCCCGCGCCGGGCGCCCCCGACGACGGTCCGTGCGATCGATGGCACTGGCGGCCTCGCTCGCCTTCGCGCTCGCCGGCCTCGCCGCATCCGCTGCCGGACCCTCCTCCGGCGGCGGTGAGTCGTCGGCCTCCGCCCACACCACACCGGAACTCTCGGCGCCGGCCACGCCCAGCGGCAGCCCACAGTCCACTGCCGGACCCCCCTCCGGCGGCGATGAGCCGTCGGCCTCCGCCCACACCACACCGCAACCCTCGGCGCCTGCCACGCCCAGCGGCAGCCCGCAGGAGAACCGGTCGAGCGCCGGCCCGGTCCCACCGCCGGTCCCGCTCACCTGGACGGCCAACTCCCACCTCTGGCGACCCGAATGCGACCATGACTACGTCATCGCCAAGCCACCGCGGCAGGTTCCGCCGCCGCCGGCCCCGCAGGACGCCGCCGCGTGGGCCACGTCCCTGGGGGCGGTGCACGGGCGCACCACCCATCTGCGGATCTCGGTGCAGGGACGCGGCTCCGCCGCCGTCATCCTGGAGGCGCTGCATGTGCGCGTGGTCAGCCGCACCACCCCCGCCGCCGGCCGAGGCATCGCCTACTCCATGTACGAAGGCTGCGGGGCCATCCTCATCCCCCGCCATTTCTCCGTGAACCTCGACGCGCACCGACCCCTGGCCCGTTCGGTCCCCGGCAACGACCCGGACAGACCGGACCCCGCGGTCGACTTCCCCTACCAGGTGTCCCTGCGGGAACCGGAGGTCCTGCTGCTCTCCGCGCGCACCGACTCCTGCACCTGCGACTGGTACGTCGAACTCGACTGGTCCTCACAGGGCCGGACCGGCACGGTGCGCATCGACGACCACGGCCGCCCGTTCCGCACCACCACCATCGAGGGGCTACCGCACTACTGGTACCGCAACCCCTCCGGCTGGGTCCCCATGGCCACCTCCGACGACACGACCGAGCCCGGCGACTGACGAAACAACAGGCGGATTCAGCACGTGGAGCTGCTGGAGATCCTTATTCCGTTGACGCTGTAGGCGTCGGCGAACACGGTCTGGGTGTTGGGCTCCAGGCAGATCGAGCCCCCGCTCTGGAGCCGCAGGTACACCACGTCGTCGTTCCGGGTGTTCAGGACCCCGTAGTGCGGCCGAGGGGTGACCGCCTGATAGCCACTGGTGACGTCCTTGTACTTCGAGATCGGCCTGCCTGCGAGCAAGGCGTCGTTGTCCACGTAGAAGCAGACGTAGGGGTACGGGCAGCCCTGGGTGGGAGGCTCCGCGTGGGCCGCGGACGCGCCAGTCACGGACATGGTTGCGGCGGCCACGCTGACCCCCGCGAAGCTTGCGGCCTTCTGGATGACGGACTTCATCAGATCTCCAAGAATTCTGTGAACTGTTCGATTCGCTCTGCGAGCGGTGATGGACAGGGCACGGCCGGAGCATGGCCGGGGCGAACCCGTGCCGCCGCCGGCCACGGCGGCGGGCGCGTCGACCGGCCCGCCGCACCCCCGCCCATCGGCCCGGTTTCAGCCGGTGTTCAGCAGGCCGTGCGACCGTTCCGGCCGGCCGCTGGGAAGCGTTCCCGGTCGAAACCCGTCACTTCGACATGATGAAATCCAGGGCGAAGCCGGGAGCGGTCGTCCAGTAGGTGACCCGCTGGAAGTCGTTGGCGTACAACGTCTCGACGGGCATGGGGACATCGATCGGCTTGCCCGCGCTGCTGCCGGGCTTGCGCCCCTGGAGGCTGAGGGTGATGCTCCTCGCCTCGTACTCGTCCATGGGGCCGTTGACGAGCAGACCGGCATACGCCTCCTCACCCGGAGCGAGGGTGACGGGGACCCCCGGGTTCGGGTCGCTCTCCTCGATCACGCGGGCCGTGTTCTTCCCGGCACCGAGCCGCACCAGGGGGTAGCGGTAGAGGTTGCACTTCTTGTCGCCGGCGTTCTGGACGGTGAGGAGGAGGTGCCTGGCGTCCTCGCTGTCCGCGGGCTCCTTCGTGGCGGAGACCCCGAGGACCTCCTGGGAGCAGGGGGCGACGGTGCCCTTGGCACCACTGCCGCCCGAGCGGTGCGCCACCGCGTCCCCGGCCTTCCCGCCGATCGTCAGCGGCCCGGTGGCGGAGGCCTGTGCCGACAGACCGCCCCCGAGTGCCAGGACGAGACCCGCGGCCACGGCCACACGGCGGCCCGTAAGGGACTTCATGTTCATACGCATGTTCCTTCTCCGATCGGTATGAGGTCGCACGGGTCGGCGGCCCGGCACTGCGGATCAAGGTGCGTACCGGGCCGCCGCGCCACGCCACTTGGGCAGTGACGGTCAGACGCCTTTTTGAGCCTCCACGCCCCGCATCCCGGTCGCCCCAAGAGTGGGTTGTCCCAGGGGCGGGTGCACGGTGGGTGGGGTGCCGTGGGGCTGCCGGCGCGGTCGGCCGCTTCAGCCGGTGCGACATCCGTAGCATCGGATGCCGTGTGGGCTGGGGACAACGGCTGCCGCCCAACCTGCAACGGTGGAACGATCCCACCCCGGCCACCTGCAGAAACAGGGGAACCTGGGATGCCTGTCCGGGATGGGGGACGCCCTTGCGGGCGGCGCGCGGACGCCGACGTCCTCGAAGAGAACCCGTGCGCCGTCGTGCAGAGGCCGGCCTGAAGCCCGAGTGGACGCCGCGGGAGCTCCGGCAGCGCATGCCGGAGAGTGCCCGTCAGGATCACCGTCGCCCGTCCCCGCCACAGCCGGACACAACTGGCTCCTTGCCGCCACCGGCGTGGAGGTGGCGATGTCCGCCTTGAGTTGTGCCGGGGGGCGGCATCCGAACCCACGACCTCTTCGTCCCGGAGCAACCTGGGGGAGGGCTGTGCCTTGGGCTGGTCTGCCCCTCACCTGTGTCGGATGGTCCGCAGACGTTCGTGGTGGTCCACCGAGGTGCGTCGGCGTTGTCACGCAGTTAGACACTCGCTCCTTCTCCCGCTGGAGCGGTTCAGGAGAAGCACCTGCCTGCCAGTCCGCTGGTCGTCCTTGCCACTGCTAAGCGGCCTCGGACGTCCCAGTGACGGTTCAGCCTCGTGCCGGGAACCGATCAGGCACGTGTGTGTCTCGCTGCACCCCCACCGGCCTCAACAACGCCGCCGGCTCCGTAGGCCGGAGCAAGCCGCAACGGCCGGCCCGTGACGACGGTGCCTGAGCCCTTGGGAAGCTGCGATCATTTCCGGCTGGCTTGCACGCCGACCTGGGTGAACGGCCACGACGCGGTTCCGTCGGGCCGCCCCTCCGTGACCAGTGAGACAGAAGAAGCCCACGACTCTGACCGATTCAGACGTCGTGGGCTTTGTAGTTTGATCAAATACCGAACCGCGGCTTGAGCTTGTTCACGCGTTCGCCGCGGAGTCGGTGTCCACCTCGGCGAAGAACGCTTCAGCGATCCATGGTGGCCGGGCCGGACAGGAAGCGTGGTTGGAACTGCGCCGGCCGGTAGAGAACGCCCGCGCAGCCCTGGTTCATGCTGTCCGCCTCCAGACGAGCCCTCGCCTGCGTGATTCGGTCCGAACGCTCGGGCGACCTGTGGATGAGGACCCCATGTGGACGAACCCGCAGCCCTGACACTGGGGACCCTGATCAACTTCGTTTGGCCCCCGAGCACGACAGAGGGCCAATCGCGATCATGCGATTGGCCCTCTGACCAGCGTCGGGGTGGCGGGATTTGAACCCACGACCGCTTCGTCCCGAACGCGATCTGGACCCTTTGGGTCCTTTGGTTCGGGGTTACTGGCCTGCTCGTACGTCGCTGCCACAGTCCATTAGTGATCGGGACCGTCCTCGCGCGGCTTTACCGTTTGGCCCCCTGTCCGGCCCCCGGTACCGCGCCTTGCAAGCCGGGTTTTCGGTAGCCAGAGTCCGGAGAACGGGGCTATCCAGGACGGCTCTGTCGCTTCCAACCGTGGCCGCCCTGGTCGGAGTGATCGGCCTCGCACTGCCCCTCTGCCTTCACAACACAGTGGAGACCGCGCCCCCACACCGGCCTACGGGAGGCGGGAGGGGGGCCTTCAGCGTCAAGCGCGTCCTGGACCGGTCCGGGTGTCTCAGCCGGGCAGGCCTGCCGAGGCAATGGTGTTCTGCACGAGGTCGTGGACATCGTCATGGATGTCGCTCGGGGCGGGCAGTTCTGACCAGAGGTCGTCCTTGTGGTCCTTGCTCTTGCAGACGGTCGCGGTGGAGGGCTCGTAGGTGTCGTCGCCGGCGAAGGTGGCGGTGTAGCAGATCTCGTTGGGCTGCTTGCCGGGCACCTTGCAGGTGGCCTTGCCCCTGCTGTCGGTCGTGTCGGTGCAGAGCACGGTGGAGTCGGTGGTGAATTCGATCTCCTTGCCTGCCAGCGGCCGGCCTTCTGCGGTCAGCTGCGCTTTGAGGGTGACGCCGTCATCGCCCCCGGCACCCCTGGAGTTCTTCCACTTCCACTTCTTCTGCACCTTGAGGGTCAGGGTGGTCGGGATGCGCTCCGAGGCGAGGGTCCCGATCGCCACGCCCACGGGGACGTCACCGACGGGGACCGTGGCGATGACGGTGTTGGTGGCGATGTCGATCACGGACACGTTGTCGGAGCCGGCGTTGGCGACGTAGGCGCGGGTGCCGTCCGGGGTGATAGCCACCTCGTTCGGGCTGACGCCGACGGGGATGGGGCTCCCGACGACGGTGTTGGTGGCGGTGTCGATCACCCGCACATTTCCCTCGGCGTTGTCGGTGACATAGGCGCGGGTGCCGTCGGGGGTGATCGCCACACCGACGGGGGATGTGCCGGCGGGGACGGTGGCGATGACGGTGTTGGTGGCGATGTCGATGACGGACACGTCGGCCGAACCTTGGTCGGTGACGTAGGCGCGGGTGCCGTTGGGGGTGATCGCCACGCCGACGGGGTTGACACCGACGGGGACGGTGGCGATGACGGTGTTGGTGGTGGTGTCGATGACGGACACGTCGTTCGAGAGGTTGTTGACCACGTAGGCGCGGGTGCCGTCGGGGGTGATCGCCACGCTGCGGGGACCGTTGCCGACGGGGACGGTGGCGGTGACGGTGTTGGTGGTGGTGTCGATCACGGACACGTTGTCGGAGCCGAGATTGGTGACGTAGGCGCGGGTGCCGTCGGGGGTGATCGCCACGCCGCGCGGGCTGTCGCCGACGGGGACAGTGGCGATGACGGTGTTGGTGGTGGTGTCGATCACGGACACGTTGTCCGAGTTGTTGTTGGCGACGTAGGCGCGGGTGCCGTTCGGGGTGACCGCCACGTCGAAGGGGCCGTCGCCGACGGGCACGGTGGCGGTGACGGTGTTGGTGGCGGTGTCGATCACCGACACGCTGTCCGAGCCGAAGTTGGTGGCATAGGTGAAGGTGCCGGTCTGCGCGGCGGCGGGCGTGGCCATGGCGATCGGGACGGCCAGGCCGGCCAGGACCGCAAGCCCCGCCACCCAGGTCCGCACCAGCACCCACCACGGACCTGTGCTCCCGCGACTTCGGTCCCTGCTTCCCTGCTCCGATGCCCCCCGTACCGTGATTCCCGACATGCAGACCTCCTGCAATGCGCCACACCAGAGGTGCGATGGCGTGCTCCTGATGAAGGCGGTGATCGATGCCCGGCATGGACATACGGGACCGCCGCGGCGCTGATGATCGCCGCGACAGACGCTAAGTGCCGTGCTCGACTCGCGTCTTTCCGACTCCCCGTGCATGGGGCCATACGGACGAGTTGAGCAACCCCGCGCATTCTTCGCCGTTGCCCGTCATCGGACGCCACCCAGAAGCAACTTGGGTAAGGGCACTGCCTTGGCCTGGTGTGTTCCTCACCTGCACTGATGGTCCGCTGATGTCCGAAGCCGCCGCCTGTCTCACCTCCGTTCGTTCGCATCAGCCGGGCCGCGCCATCGGGCGCGGCCCGCTCGTTTGGAGAACACCACATGACCGAGACCCCGAAGGTCCGCAGGGCTGGCCATGGTGGGGACACGATCTACTGGGACGCGGCGAAGAACCGCTATGTGGGGGCCGTGTCCCTCGGGTATGTCCCGAACGGCGAGCGCCGCCGGCCGAAGGTCTACGGCAAGACCAAGACCGCGAGGTCCGCCAGAAGATCCGGGAGCTGAAGAAGGAACTGCAATCGGGCGTCAAGACGCCGGCCAACTACACCGTGGCCGACGCGGTGGACGACTGGCTGGAGCGTGGCCTGAAGGGGCGTGACGAAAAGGGCACCATCGGGAAGAACCGTTCGATGGCCAACAAGCACCTGATCCCGTTCATCGGCAAAGCCAAGCTGAAAGACCTCAGCGCGGACGACGTCGATGACTGGCTGGACGGGAGGGCCGGATTTCTGGCGACGCGCAGTCTCCGCGACCTGCTCGCCATCCTGCGCCGCTCTATCGAGCAGGCTCAGCGCAGAGACAAGGCTGCGCGGAACGTCGCCCTGCTCGTCACCGCTCCGGAAGGACGGCCAGGGGCGTCCGAGCAAAGCCCTGAACCTCAGGCAGGCAGAAGCTGTGCTCGCTGCGGCTCGTCCCTCGCGGCTGTACGCCTATTTCGTGCTCTCACTCCTCAGTGGCGTGCGCACCGAGGAGGCACGGCCCCTCACCTGGGATCACATCTTCCTGGAGACGAACGACGGCATCCCGCCTCACGTCGCCGTGTGGCGATCGGTGCGCACACACGGCGAGACCAAGACCAGGAAGAGCCGGCGGACCACCGCTCTGCCGAGGCAGGTCGTCGACGTCCTCCAGGAACACAAGCAGTGGCAGAAGCAGGAGAGGGCCCCCGAGGGATGGAGTGAAGCCCGGCCGGCCGCGTCTTTACGACGCGGTCCGGGGAGCCGCTCGACGCTGCCAACGTGCGGCGTGACTTCAAGGCCATCGTGAAGAAAGCGGGGCTGGCCCCTGAGTGGACGCCGCGCGAGCTGCGGCACAGCTTTGTCTCGCTGCTTTCTGATCACGGCATCCCGCTGGAACGCATTGCACAGCTTGGGTCACACCGGTCAGGCGATGACGGAGGCTGTCTACCGCAAGCAGCTCCGGCCGGTCATCACCGAGGGTGCGGAAGCCATGGACGTGATCATTGCCCAGCGGCGCGAGGCGACCGCCTACGAGGCTTGATCGGAAGCCTTGGGCCCCCTGTTTGGCTCCCTGAGCGCGACAGAGGCCACATACCGAATTGGTATGTGGCCTCTGACCAGCGTCGGGGTGGCGGGATTTGAACCCACGACCTCTTCGTCCCGAACGAAGCGCGCTGCCAAGCTGCGCTACACCCCGATGTCGCTGCTCGTCGCGGCGACGTCGTTTACTTTAGCCCACCGGTGGCTGTAGACGAAATCCGGTTTAGACACGGTGGCGGATCGGGGTCGGGCGGGCGTGGTCGAGGGCCACCAGGAGGACGCCCAGGGCGTACATCGCCAGGCCGAGCAGGAGGGCGTTCGCCAGGGTGCTGCGGTAGCCGTGGGCCGTCACGTCCAGGAAGGGATAGAGGTAGCGGGACGGGTCCGAGGGCGGCAGGAAGGCGGCCCGGATGAGGGTGAAGGCCAGGTAGGCCAGGGGGTAGAGGAGCCAGGCCGCGGCCTGGCGGAGGTGCAGGCGGCCCGCGGGAGTGAGGAGGAGCCAGTCCAGCACCGCGGCTGTCGGAACCAGCACGTGCAGGACCTGGAGGGCCGTCCACTGAGCGTGCCAGCGCTCCGGGACCGCCGTCGCGCCGGTCATGGAGAACGGGGGCGTCGTATGGGCCAGGAGCAGGTGGTAGACCAGCGCCCCGACCACGGCGTAGAGCAGCGCGGCTCCTGTCAGGGCGGACGGGAGCGGGCGGCGGGCCCGCCACGCCCTCGCGGCCGACAGCAGCATGACCAAGGTCAGCAGGATGTTGGCCTGGACACTGAAGTAGCTCAGGATGCGGGCGGGCGGGCCCAGCAGGAGTTCCAGTGCGACGCCGCCGGCCGCCGCCACGGCGGTCAGCAGGCGGAACACGGCGATCGCGGGGCGGCGGATCGGGGCCACCACGGCGGAGGCCGGGACCGGCGCGGGCAGCAGTATCGGTGGGCCCGGGACCGCGGGCAGGTCCGGTATGTCCCGGGGTATCGGGGCGGTCATGCCCTCACGCTAGGAGCGGGCGGAGGGCGGGGCCATGTGGGTTGGGCCGGGCGGGTGAGGGGGAGTCCCCCGCCCCTACTCCCTGCCCACCAGCGTCAGCAGCGTCGCCTCCGGCGGGCAGGCGAAGCGCACCGGGGTGTAGCGGTTCGTGCCGCAGCCCGCCGAGACGTGCAGGTACGACGTACGGCCCTCGGCCGTGTGCGTGGACAGGCCCTTCACGCGGTCCGCGTCCAGGTCGCAGTTGGTGACCAGGGCGCCGTAGAAGGGGATGCACAGTTGGCCGCCGTGGGTGTGACCGGCCAGGATCAGCGGGTAGTCGTCCGCGGTGAAGGAGTCGAGGACGCGCAGGTAGGGAGCGTGGACCACGCCCATGGAGAAGTCGTACGTCCCCGACGGGCCGCCGGACACCCGGGCGTAGCGGTCGCGCTTGATGTGGGGGTCGTCCAGGCCGGTCAGCTCGATGGAGACGCCCTCGATCTTGAGGACCTCGCGCGTGTTGGTCAGGTTCAGCCAGCCCGCCGCGTCGAAGCCGTCCCGCAGGTCCTCCCACCGGTTGTGGATCACGCCGACCGCCGGCGCGTTGCCGTTCAGGCCGTGGCGTCCGCTCGCCTTCTCCAGCAGGTAGCGGGCGGGGTTCCGGAACTTCGGGCCGTAGTAGTCGTTGGAGCCGAACACATACGCGCCCGGGAACTCCATCAGCGGGCCCAGGGCGTCCAGGACGTCGGGGATGGCCTCGGGGTCCGACAGGTTGTCGCCGGTGTTGATCACGAAGTCGGGGCGCAGCCCGGCCAGCGTCTGCAGCCAGCGCTGCTTCTTGCGCTGGCCGCTCACCATGTGGATGTCGGAGACCTGCAGCACGCGCAGCGGGCCCATACCCGGGGGCAGGACGGGGACGGTGACCCGTCGGAGGCGGAAGGAACGGGCTTCGAAGCCCGCCGCGTACACCAGGCCGGCGGCACCGGCCGCCATGATCCCGAGGGGAACTCCGTATCGCGCGTGCATGTGCCCATGGTGTCAGACCGGTTGGTCGGAGCGAGAACGGCCGCCGGTTAAATGGGCGGCCCGGGCGGTCGTGCACCTGCGACAATCGTGGCCATGACCACCACGCTCAAGTCGAAGCTGCAGGACGACCTCAACGCCGCGATCAAGGGGCGCGACGAGCTGCGCTCCTCGACGCTCCGGCTGACCCTCACCGCGATCACCAAGGAGGAGGTCGCGGGCAAGGAGAAGCGGGAGCTCTCCGACGACGAGGTCCTCAAGGTGATCACCCGCGAGGCGAAGAAGCGCCGCGAGGCGGCCGAGGCCTTCGCACAGGGTGGCCGCGCCGAGCAGGCCGAGCGGGAGAAGGCCGAGGGTGAGGTGCTCGCCGACTACCTGCCGAAGCAGCTGTCCGACGAGGAGCTGAACGCGATCGTCGCCCAGGCCGTGCAGGAGGCGAAGGCGGCCGGTGCCGAGGGGCCGCGGGCCATGGGCGCCGTCATGAAGATCGTGAACCCGAAGGTGGCCGGCCAGGCCGAGGGTGGCCGCGTCGCCGCCGTCGTGAAGAAGCTGCTCCAGGGCTGAGAAAGCCGGGCCTCAAGGGCAGCCGGGCTGGAGCCGGAAGCTGCCGGTCCGGAGCCGGGCTGCCGGTCCGGAGCAGCGAAGCCGGCCCGGAGCCGGCCGACGGCGACGGGCTCCGGGCACGCCGTCCGGCGCGCCCGTGAATGCCGGTCCCGGAGCCGGAAAGGCCGGCCCGGAGCCGGAGGACCGGGCTTCACGGGCGCCGAGTGAGCGGCCGGGCCGGAGCCGAGGACCAGGTGTCAGGGGCGCTGAGCGAGCCGCGCCTCGGAGGCTGAGGAATCCACTCGAATGGCTGAGCTGCCGTCGCCCGTCGCCAGCAGCCCGTCGTGCTTCCCGCCGCCCGCCGCCCGCCGCCGGCTGCCCGTCGCCCGTCGTGCTTCCGGCCGCCCGCCGCCCGCCGCCCGCCGCCGGCTGCCCGTCGTGCTTCCCGCCGCCCGGTGTCCGTTCGGCCCTCCACGGCAGCCTTCCCGGGCCGTCTCCACGACCACGGGGCCGCACCTCTCTCGGAGGTGCGGCCCCGCTGTCGTACCGCGGCCGGTGCCGGGAACGTCCCGTCGGCGACGCTAGTGGCGGCCGCCGTTGCCGTGTCCGTTGGCCCCGCCGTTGCTCTGGCCCTGGATGAAGTTCCCGGGGACGGAGAAGGTCGGCGTCGGGAACGCGCCGCCGATACCGCCGGTCGTGTCACCCGTGGCTCCGCCGTTGGCCGGACCCCCGTCCGTCGGACCGCCGATCAGTCCCCCGATCAACTGTCCCGTCGTGTCCCCGTTGTTCCCGTTGTGCCCGTGGTGATCGCCCCGGTCGCCCCGTCCCTGGTCGTCCTCGTCGTCGGTGTCGTCGGGGATGTCGATCAGATGGAAGTCCGGAGCGGGCCTGCCCTCCAGCGCGCCGCTCATCATGTCGCGCCAGATCGGGCCCGGCACCTTGCCGCCGTAGACCTTGTCGTACGGGACACCGCCGATGGTGATGCCGGTCATCTTCCGCTTGTGCTGCGGGTCGCCGACCCAGACCGCACCGGCCATGTTCGGGGTGTAGCCGACGAACCAGGCCGCGTAGCGCTCGTCCGTCGTACCCGTCTTGCCCGCGCTCGCGCGGCTGTCGAGACCGGCCTCCTGGCCCGTGCCGTCCTCGACCACGCCCTTGAGGAGGGTGCTGACCGTGTCCGCCGTGTTCTCCGACATCGCCCGCGAGCAGGTCGACCTCGGCACCGCCAGGGACTTCTGCTCGCTGCCGACCTTCTTGGTGACCGACTCGATGCCGACCGGCGTGCAGTACATGCCGCGCGAGGCGAAGGCGGCGTACGCGCTCGCCATCGTCAGCGGGGACATCTCCTGGGTGCCGAGCGCGATGGAGGGCGCCTGCCGGATCTGACGGCCGTCCGCGCGCTGCACGCCCATCTTCTTGGCCATGTCGACGACCGGGCAGATGCCGATGTCGCTGATCAGCTGCACGTAGTAGGTGTTGACCGACTTGGCGGTCGCCTCCTTCATGCCGTACGGGCCGCGCTCCTCCTCGTTCTCGTTGGTCAGCTTGGTGGGCTTGCGCGGGTCGTCGCGCCACACCTTGCCGTCACACGCGGAGACCGGGCTCGGGTACGTCATCTCGTACGGCGACGAGTACTCCTGCGTGGGCTGCTTCCCGCCCTCGATGGCCGCCGCGGCGACGATCGGCTTGAACGTGGAACCGGGCTGGTACCCGACGCCGCCGCCCATGTCGTGGTTGACGGACAGGTTGATCGTCGTCTCGTCGTTCCGGATGTTGACGCCGTACGGCCGGGACTGGCCCATGGCGAGGATCTTGCCGGTGCCGGGCTCGACGATGGTCGCGGCGGTCGCCACCGCGTCGCTCTTGTAGACGTGGTCCTTGATGGACTCCTGCGCGGACTCCTGGGCCTGCGGGTCGAGCGTCGTACGGATCGTCAGGCCGCCCTGGTTCCAGAGCTTGGCCCGCTTCTCCTTGGTCTTGCCGAAGACCGGGTCGGTGAGGACGACCTGGCGGACGTAGTCACAGAAGAAGCCGGCGCCCTTCACCGCGGTGATGCAGCCGTTCTTGGGGCGGCTGGTGTGCAGGCCGAGCGGCTTCTCCTTGGCCTGGTCGGCCTCGTTCTGGGAGATGTCGCCGAGCTCCGCCATGCGCTGCAGGACGATGTTGCGCCGCTTGGTGGCCTCCGCCTCGTCGTTGACCGGGTCGTAGCGGCTCGGGGACTGCACGATGCCGGCCAGCAGCGCCGATTCCTGCAGGTTCAGGTCCTTGGCGTGCTTGGAGAAGTAGCGCTGCGCGGCGGCCTCGACACCGTAGGCCTGCTCGCCGAAGAAGGTGATGTTCAGGTAGTTCTCGAGGATCTTCTTCTTGCCGAGCTTGTCCTCGATCTGGATCGCGTACTTCAGCTCGCGGATCTTGCGGCCCAGGGTCTGCTGGGTGGCCTCGGCGACCTTGGTCGGGTCGTCGCCGGCCTCCTCGATGAAGTAGTTCTTCACGAGCTGCTGGGTGAGCGTGGAGGCGCCCTGGGCGACCCCGCCCTCCTGAGCGTTCTTGTTCAGGGCGCGCAGCACGCCCTTGAGGTCGACCGCGCCGTGCTTGTAGAAGCGCGAGTCCTCGATCGCGACGATCGCCTTCTGCACGTACGGCGAGATCTCCTTGAGGTCGACCACCGTACGGTCGCGGGAGTAGACGGTCGCGATCTGGTCGCCCTTGTCGTCCAGGATCGTGGTGCGCTGGCTCAGCTGCGGACTCTTCAGGTTGGCCGGAATCTCGTCGAATCCCTTGACCGAGCCCTTGGCCGCGAGGCCCAGCGCGCCGGCCGCGGGCAGCGCGATGCCCGCCATCACTGCTCCGGCGAGCACACTGACACCGAGGAACTTCGCGGCCTGCTGCATGGGCGACAGACCACCGCCCGAGCGCTTCTTTGGCATGGGGGCAGCCTAATCCGTAGTGTTGAGCCTTCCGAAGGAGCGACCGCTTCTCGGGATGTTCCGGGTGCCGGATCGTGATGTAACGCCGGGGATTCCGCCCGGGCGCGCCGGTCCGCGTCACGGCACGGCAAAGCGGGACGCCTACGTTCCCATTCGCCGGACACGCGCACAGGCCTTGGCCTAAGCTGCTCTCAACTGTCACAGCAGTGCGGTCATGTATCCATACGTCCGGCGACCCCGAAGCATTCCGGACGTAGCCCGGAATTTCCGGGGAGCGCGCCCGCTTCCCGAGGGTGATGAGTCCGAATCCGCCGCGTGTGTCACCTGGCGCCCGGTGTGACGTACCACGAGTGCCCCGGTTTGCCGGGATGGTCACTCATGTCGTCGGCTCACTCCCGCGGGTGATCTGCCGCTTACCCATAGTCCGTTCGGGCCATTCAAGATTGGGCCCGAAGGGGGTGTTGCGCTGTCCCCACCTTCCGTAACGTCCTCAACTGGCGGCGGTGAATATGCCGCTGCCGCCGTGGGGGAGCCTCGATTCGGGAGAGGACGGCGCCGGTATGGGCTGGGTAACCGACTGGAGTGCGCAGGCTGCCTGCCGCACTACCGATCCGGATGAACTGTTCGTTCAGGGAGCAGCGCAGAACAGGGCCAAGGCGGTGTGCACCGGATGCCCGGTACGCACCGAATGCCTGGCGGACGCGCTGGACAACCGCGTCGAGTTCGGCGTGTGGGGAGGCATGACGGAGCGGGAGCGCCGCGCACTGCTGCGTCGGCGGCCCACCGTGACCTCCTGGCGCAGACTGCTGGAAACCGCCCGCTCGGAGTACGAGCGGGGCACCGGGATCGTGCCTCTCGACAACGACGAGGTGTACGAGAACTACGCGGCCGTGAGCTGAGGGCGACACCCTTCGGCACGCTCCGGCACATTCCAGGGGCACAACGCTCCGGACCGGTCTGCCTCGTGGCGGCCGTCCGTTCTCACCGCGTCCGTGTCCGCGTGTGCCGCCCAGCGGTGATCATGGTGACCGCCGCGGCCGCCGCGCATGTGCCTGCGTGCGGCTGACCGCGAGCCGCGTCCGGCCACGACCGCCGCGCATGCCGTACGTGCGCCGAGGTGAGCCGTGCGGATACGGCAGGCGTTCGGCGGTGATACGGCAGGAGTGCGCCGGGACACGGCCGTCGTGCCGGCCTGCGGGTGCCTTGCGGTCCTGCAGGTGACCAGGTGACCAGGTGGCCGGGTTGCGCCGTTCGAGTGCCGATGTGCGCCGTGCGCGCCCCTGCTGGGGTCCGCGGAGCCCGTGTGCGCGATGAGCCGGCCGTGCCGAGCTGTTGCTGAGCTGTCCGTGCGGTGTGTCTTATATGTGCTCCGGGTGTTCTGGGTGCTCCGGCCGTTCGGCCGCCAGCCGGTGACCGATGTCACGCAGGCCCACTAGGTCGTGGACGTCGCCGGGCAGCGCGGGTACTTCGACCACCGCCACCTCGGGGTGGCGGGCGGTGAAGCGGTCGCGCGTGCGCCGCTCGCGCGAGAGCAGCCGCATGCGCTCGGCGTGCAGCCTCAGCAGGCCCGCGGTGAGCCGGTCGACGGAGCGCTCCGTGTCGGCGGGGGAGCCTTCCTCGGGAGCAGCGGCTGCGGTCTCGGATGCGGGAGGTCGTGAACTGCCGTACGTGTCGGGAGAGTTACGAAGTCCAGCTTTCCCGTCCGCCTGATCCACAATGCGGGCGTCCTCAAGATTTTCCGCGGCGGCGAGCGCCCGCTCGGCCGACAGCCGGCCGGCGCCGCTGTCGTGGACCCGGTTCAGCACCAGACCCACCAGCGGCATGTCCTCCGCGGCCAGCCGCTCCACGAAGTACGCGGCCTCGCGCAGCGCGTCCCGCTCCGGGGCCGCCACCACCAGGAAGGCCGTGCCGGGCGCCTGGAGCAGCTTGTAGGTGGCGTCCGCGCGCGTGCGGAAGCCCCCGAAGGTGGTGTCCATCGCGGCCACGAACGTCTGCACGTCCTTCAGCAGCTGACCGCCCAGCAGCTTGCCGAGCGTGCCGGTCATCATCGACATGCCGACGTTGAGGAACGCCATCCCCGCGCGACCGCCGAGTTTCGCCGGCGCGGTCAGCAGGCGGATGAGCCGGCCGTCCAGGAAGGAACCGAGCCGCTTGGGCGCGTCGAGGAAGTCCAGCGCCGAGCGGGACGGAGGGGTGTCGACGACGATCAGGTCCCACTCGTCCTTCGCCCGCAGTTGCCCCAGCTTCTCCATCGCCATGTACTCCTGCGTGCCGGCGAAGCCCGCGGAGAGCGACTGGTAGAAGGGGTTCGACAGGATCGCGGCCGCCCGGTCCGGGTCCGCGTGCGCCTCCACGACCTCGTCGAAGGTGCGCTTCATGTCGAGCATCATGGCGTGCAGCTCGCCGTCGCCCTCGGTGCCCTTCACCTTGCGTGGCACGTTGTCGAGGGAGTCGATGGCCATGGACTGGGCCAGCCGCTTGGCCGGGTCGATGGTCAGGACGACCACCTTGCGGCCCCGCTCGGCGGCCCGGAGCCCGAGGGCCGCCGCGGTCGTCGTCTTGCCGACCCCGCCCGACCCGCAGCACACCACGATCCGGGTCTTCGGGTCGTCCAGCAGCGGATCGATGTCGAGCACGCGCGCGGGGGACAGGCGCCGGGCCGCCTCCTGCGCCCCGGCCGTCCCGCGCCCCTCGGGGGCCTCGCGCGCCTCCGCCCGGTCCGGACTCATGACAACCCCTGCTTCCGCAGCTCGGTGGCGAGTTCGTACAGGCCCGCGAGGTCCATGCCCTCGGCGAGCAGCGGCAGTTCGTGCTGTGGCAGGTCCAGTGCGCCGAGGACCGCGCGCTGCTCCTGTTCCAGCGCGTGCCGCTCGGCGTACTCCGCGGCCTGCTCCAGCAGCGGGTCCACCAGTTTCTCGGCGTTCCCGCCGCGCCGGGCCCCGCCCAGCCCGGCCGTCGAGAGCGCCTGTGCCACTGAGGAACGCTCCACGGTCCGTACGAGTTCCACGTCGGCCGCGTCCAACACCTCGGGCCGGACCATGTTCACGATGACGCGGCCCACCGGCAGCCGTGCCGCGCGGAGTTCGGCGATGCCGTCGGCGGTCTCCTGGACCGGCATCTCCTCCAGCAGCGTCACCAGATGCACCGCCGTCTCCGGCGACTTCAGCACCCGCATGACGGCCTGTGCCTGATTGTGTATCGGGCCGATCTTCGCGAGGCCCGCCACCTCGTCGTTGACGTTCAGGAAGCGGGTGATGCGGCCGGTCGGCGGGGCGTCCATGACGACGTAGTCGTACGCGAACCGCCCCGACCGGTCCTTGCGGCGCACGGCCTCGCACGCCTTGCCGGTCAGGAGGACGTCTCTGAGGCCGGGCGCGACGGTGGTGGCGAAGTCGATCGCGCCGAGCTTCTTCAGGGCCCGGCCCGCGCCACCGAGCTTGTAGAACATCTGGAGATAGTCCAGAAGGGCCAGTTCGGGATCGATGGCGAGGGCGTACACCTCGCCACCTCCCGGTGCGACCGCGATCTTGCGCTCCTCGTACGGAAGCGCCTCCGTCTCGAAGAGTTGTGCGATGCCTTGCCGGCCCTCGACCTCCACGAGAAGCGTCCGCTTCCCCTCGGTCGCGAGGGCCAGCGCGAGTGCGGCGGCGACCGTGGTCTTTCCGGTCCCGCCCTTGCCGCTGACGACCTGGAGCCTGCTCACGTCTTCGAGACTAACCAGTCCGGCCGACACTCACGCGGGAGGCTGTGGATAACGGGGGCCGTGGTGGGCCGCGGGACCCCTGGGCCACAGCGGCTACAGTCGCCCCCATGACCAAGAAGTGGGAATACCAGACCGTGCCGCTGCTCATCCACGCCACCAAGCAGATCCTGGACAGCTGGGGCGATCAGGGTTACGAGCTCGTGCAGGTCGTGCCGGGTCCGAACCCGGAGTCGCTCGTGGCCTACCTCAAGCGCGAGAAGCAGGAGAAGCCGGCGTGAGCGCGGTCGAGACCAAGCTGGCCGCACTGGGCCTGACCCTGCCGGCCGTCGTACCGCCGCTGGCCGCCTACCAGCCCGCAGTGCAGTCCGGCGTGTACGTCTACACCGCCGGCCAGCTGCCGATGGTGGAGGGCAAGCTGCCGGTCACCGGCAAGGTGGGCGCCGAGGTCACGCCCGAGGAGGCCAAGGACCTGGCCCGCACCTGCGCGCTGAACGCGCTCGCCGCGGTGAAGTCCGTCGTCGGTGACCTGGACCGTATCGCGCGCGTGGTGAAGGTCGTCGGCTTCGTCGCCTCGGCGTCCGACTTCACCGGCCAGCCCGGTGTCGTGAACGGCGCCAGCGAGCTGCTCGGCGAGGTCCTCGGCGACAAGGGCGTGCACGCGCGCAGCGCGGTCGGCGTCGCGGTGCTGCCGCTGGACGCGCCGGTCGAGGTCGAGATCCAGGTGGAGCTCGCCCAGTAGTCCACCGCGGCCCCGCGGGCCCCGGGCCCCTCTCGAACATTCGCCCTATACGGGATAGCCTCCGGCCATGGCGAACGGTCAGTGGTACCCCCCGGAGTGGCCGGACCGCATCCGCGCGCTCGCGGACGGCTCGCTCACCCCGGTGACCCCCAGGCGCGCGGCCACGGTGCTGCTCCTGAAGGACACCCCGGACGGCCCGGTCGTCCACATGCTGCGCAGACGCGCCTCCATGGCCTTCGCCGGAGGCGCGTACGCGTATCCCGGGGGCGGTGTCGACCCGCGTGACGACGACCGTCAGATCCGCTGGGCGGGCCCCACGCGCGCGTGGTGGGCCGAGCGGCTCGGCGTCGACGAGGCGGGCGCCCAGGCGATCGTCTGCGCGGCCGTACGGGAGACCTACGAGGAGGCCGGCGTACTGCTCGCCGGGCCCGACCCGGAGTCGGTCGTCGGCGACACCACGGGGGACGACTGGGAGGCCGACCGGGCCGCCCTGGTCGCGCGCGAGCTGTCCTTCGCCGAGTTCCTCGACCGGCGCGGCCTGGTGCTGCGCTCGGACCTGCTGGGCGCCTGGACCCGGTGGATCACCCCGGAGTTCGAGGCCCGCCGCTACGACACGTGGTTCTTCGTGGCCGCCCTGCCCGAGGGACAGCGCACCCGGAACGCCTCCACGGAGGCCGACCGCACGGTGTGGATCCGCCCCGCGGAGGCCGCCGCCGGGTACGACAAGGGCGAGCTGCTGATGATGCCGCCCACCGTCGCCACCCTGCGCCAGCTGCTCCCGTACGGCACCGCCGCCGAGACGCTGGCCGCCGCGCCCGGGTGCGACATGACGCCGGTGCTGGCGCGCGCCCGCCTGAGGGACGGCGAGATCGTCCTGTCCTGGCCCGGCCACGACGAGTTCACCAAGCACGTCCCGGCGGCCGGGACCGCGACGGTGACGACGGCGGCGAAGGCGACGAAGGCGGAGCTGCCGGCCGTCGAGGCGGGTACGCGGAAGAACAGCCCGGCGGACCCTCCGGCCGTCACTGCGCCCACCACCCCGTCGACCACCGGTGGAGGCCCCGCATGACCGACGCAAGTGCCCTGCCGGGCCAGCCCCGGGGCGGAGTCCTCTCGGGACCGGCCACCGAACGGGCGGTCAACGTCCTCGCGCCCAACGCCTCCGCGATGACCCTGGACGGCACCAACACCTGGATCGTGGCCGAGCCGGACTCCGACCTGGCCGTCGTGATCGACCCGGGGCCGCTGGACGACGACCACCTGCGCAACGTCGTCGACACCGCCGAGAAGGCCGGCAGGCGCATAGCCCTGACCCTGCTGACCCACGGTCACCCCGACCACGCGGAGGGCGCCGCCCGCTTCGCGGAACTCACCGCCACGCGCGTGCGTGCCCTCGACCCGGCCCTGCGACTCGGCGACGAGGGCCTGGCCGCGGGCGACGTGATCGCCGTCGGCGGCCTGGAACTGAGGGTCGTACCGACACCCGGGCACACCGCGGACTCGCTGTCCTTCCATCTCCCGGCCGACCGGGCGGTGCTGACCGGAGACACCATCCTCGGGCGCGGTACGACGGTCGTGGCGCACCCCGACGGCCGGCTCGGAGACTACCTGGACTCCCTGCGGCGGCTGCGGTCCCTGACGGTGGACGACGGCGTGCACACCGTCCTGCCGGGCCACGGGCCGGTCCTGGAGGACGCCCAGGGCGCCGTCGAGTTCTACCTCGCCCACCGCGCCCACCGGCTCGCCCAGGTGGAGACCGCGGTCGAGGACGGCCACCGCTCCCCGGCCGAGGTCGTCGCCCACGTCTACGCCGACGTGGACCGCTCACTGTGGCCGGCGGCGGAACTCTCGGTCCGGGCCCAGCTGGACTACCTCAGCGACCACGGGCTGATCTGAGGCCCGCCGTCCGGACCTTGCCGTGGGTGCGGGGCCGGGCCGGCTTGATCCGGAGGGGGCCTGGTCCAGGCAGGGCCCTAGTCCGGTCGAGGCGCCTTGGTGCCGTGCACGCGCGCGTACTCCTCGGCGAGCCAGGGCCCGAGGTCGTCCACGTACGACCGCAGGACGCCCGCGTCGCCGACGGGTTCGTAGCCGTAGTGGGCCGCAGTACGCATCTGTGACGCCCGCTCGGGGTGGTACGCGGAGAACGCCTCGGCCATCTCCCGCAGGTCGCTGGTCCAGCCCTGCCAGCGGGGCATGACCAGGGTGAAGCCGGTGCGGACCAGGTGCCGGGACATGAAGCGCACGAGCGGCCGGCGGGCCTCCTCGGTGTCCGGGGCCCCTTCGATCCGCTCCCGCCAGCCCGGCAGCCGGCGGGCGAGGTCGCCGTTGGTCTCGCGGGCGAGCAGGGAGTCGGGGCGGTAGCGGGGGAGGCGCTCGGCGAGGTCCTCGCCGAGCAGCGGGGTGCACAGGCAGGCGACGAACCAGCCGAGGTCGTACCGTTCCATCTCACTCAGCAGCCGCTCCCGCCCGTAGAGCAGCGTGCCGACGCCGTCGATCTGTCCGAACTCCTCGTCCACCGCCTCCCCGAGGGCCCGTACGGCGTCCCGGTCCGCGTCGGCCGGCTCCTCGCGCAGGGCGACCAGGAGGTCCAGGTCGCTGCGCCCCACGCGCGCGGTGCCGCGCGGAATCGACCCGTAGAGGTACGCGCTGTGCAGCCGTTCCCCGAATACGTCCGGGAGCCGGTCGCGGGCGGCGGCCACGACCGGGCGGAAGACGTCCGGCACCCGCGTGAGGGAGCCTTCACGGGCGATGAAGCCCTGGGCGTCGAGTCCGGGACGGCGGACGGCCCCGGCCCCGTCCACGCCGTGCGTGCCGCTGGTGCGGGCCGTGCCGTCTGTGAGGTCCGAGCGGTTCATGGGGCCACTGTGCCGCGTACGACTGCCCCGGACAGCCGGTTTTCGGAGGCGGGACAGCCGTGACAGCCCGTCCGGCGCCCTGGGACGAGGCCGGTCGGGCCGGGGTGGGGTTCCGGGGGCGGCAGCCCCCGGGACGGTCAGCGTGACCGCTTGGCCAGCCTTTCGACGTCGAGCAGGATCACGGCGCGTGCCTCCAGCCGGAGCCAGCCGCGCTGGGCGAAGTCCGCGAGGGCCTTGTTCACGGTCTCGCGGGAGGCACCGACCAGCTGGGCCAGTTCCTCCTGGGTGAGGTCGTGGACGACGTGGATGCCCTCCTCGGACTGCACGCCGAAGCGGCGCGAGAGGTCCAGCAGGGCGCGGGCCACGCGGCCGGGGACGTCGGAGAAGACCAGGTCCGACATGGCGTCGTTGGTCTTGCGCAGCCGGCGGGCGACGGCGCGCAGCAGGGCGCCGGCCACCTCGGGCCGCACGTTCAGCCAGGGCTGGAGGTCGCCGTGGCCCAGGCCGAGCATCTTGACCTCGGTCAGCGCGCTGGCGGTCGCCGTACGCGGGCCCGGGTCGAACAGCGACAGCTCGCCGATCAGTTCGCCGGGGCCGACGACGGCGAGCATGTTCTCCCGGCCGTCGGGGGAAGTGCGGTGCAGCTTGACCTTCCCCTCGGTGACGACGTACAGCCGGTCGCCTGGGTCCCCCTCATGAAAGAGTGAGTCGCCGCGTGCGAGGGTCACCTCACTCATGGAGGCGCGAAGCTCCGCGGCCTGCTCGTCGTCGAGAGCCGCGAAGAGCGGGTTGCGCCGCAGAACGTCGTCCACGAGTTCTCTCCTTGTCGACCTGCTCAGGGGATATTGCTCCCCGGTGTACCAGGGGACCGTGTTCCCCGTTTTGCCGGACGGTCCAAACAGTGTGATCTGTCACAAGGATGCCGCACAGGTGTCCCGGGGTAAGCGTCAGGGGTCCAATCGGGGGCCGGTCCACGGGGTCCGGGGCGGATGTCGGCGCCGGGCTTTAGGCTGGCCGGGTGTCCAAATCGCCGGTGAGAGCACAGGCCAAGGGGGCTGGGCGGGTGGTTGTACGTCGCGATTCCGCTGTGGGCGAACACGCTTCCGGAGGAAGTAGTAAAACACGCAAATCGGCTAAAAAGGCTGTCGTAGCTCCGGAGAACTCCTCGCAGCAGGCCGCGCCCGCGAAGAAGGCCGCGCCGGCGAAGAAGGCGGTCGCCGTCGGCAGCGTCGAGAAGGAGGCGGCCGGGGCCAGGGGTGCCGCGAAGAAGGCGGCCGGCGCCAAGGGTGCCGAGAAGAAGGCCGCGGCCGTGAAGAAGATCGCCGTCAGGCCGCCGTCCGGGGAGTCGTCCACCGCCCTGGTGCGGCGGGCCCGCCGCATCAACCGCGAGCTGGCCGAGGTGTACCCGTACGCCCACCCGGAACTGGACTTCGAGAACCCCTTCCAGCTACTGGTCGCCACGGTGCTGTCGGCCCAGACCACCGACCTGCGCGTCAACCAGACGACCCCGGCTCTCTTCGCCAGGTACCCCACCCCCGAGGACCTCGCCGCCGCCGACCCGGAGCAGGTCGAGGAGATCCTGCGCCCCTGCGGCTTCTTCCGCGCCAAGACCCGGTCGGTCATAGGGCTTTCCAAGGCCCTCACCGAGGACTTCGGCGGCGAGGTGCCCGGCAGGCTGGAGGACCTGGTCAAGCTGCCCGGCGTGGGCCGCAAGACGGCCTTCGTCGTCCTCGGCAACGCCTTCGGGCGGCCCGGGATCACCGTGGACACCCACTTCCAGCGGCTGGTCCGGCGCTGGCGGTGGACCGAGGAGACCGACCCGGACAAGATCGAGGCCGCCGTCGGCGCGCTCTTCCCGAAGAGCGACTGGACCGACCTGTCCCACCACGTGATCTGGCACGGCCGCCGGATCTGCCACGCCCGCAAGCCCGCCTGCGGCGCCTGCCCCATCGCCCCCCTCTGCCCGGCCTACGGCGAGGGCGAGACCGACCCGGAGAAGGCGCAAAAGCTCCTGAAGTACGAGAAGGGCGGCTTCCCCGGGCAGCGGCTGAAGCCACCGCAGGCCTACCTCGACGCGGGCGGCAGACCGGCGCCGCCGCTGGGGGCCGCGTGACGGAACGATCTAGGGGCCCTCGGGCGTTGGAGAAGGCAGAGCGACGGGGGTGGCGATGACGAGGGCAAGCGAGACACGAGGCGGTCCGGTGACGCTCAGCAAGGAAGGGCTGCCGGACTGGCTGGATCCCGTCGCGCACGCCGCCGAGACGGTCCAGCCGCTCCAGCTGAGCCGCTTCCTGCCGCCGGAGAACGGCTCCGGGCGGCAGTCGGCCGTGCTGATCCTGTTCGGCGAGGGAGCGCACGGCCCCGAGCTGCTGCTCATGGAGCGCTCGGGCTCCCTGCGCTCGCACGCCGGACAGCCGTCCTTCCCCGGCGGCGCACTGGACCCCGAGGACGGCGACCCGCAGGGCGACGGCCCGCTGCGGGCCGCGCTGCGCGAGGCCGAGGAGGAGACCGGGCTCGACCCCTCCGGTGTGCAGCTCTTCGGCGTCCTGCCCCGGCTGTACATCCCGGTCAGCGGCTTCGTCGTGACACCCGTGCTCGGCTGGTGGCGCGAGCCCAGCCCGGTCGGCGTCGTCGATCCGAAGGAGACCGCCCGGGTCTTCACCGTCCCCGTGTCGGATCTCACGGATCCCGCCAACCGCGCCACCGCCGTCCATCCCAGAGGCCACAGCGGTCCGGCATTCCTGGTCGAATCGGCCCTGGTGTGGGGATTCACGGCCGGAGTGATCGACCGCCTCCTGCACTACGCGGGCTGGGAACGCCCGTGGGACCGTGCGAAGCAGGTCCCGCTCGACTGGCACGCATGACAGGGTGATCCCCGTGCTGTATCGCCCGGGGCGACCCCCGGGCCCCGGCCGAGCTGCTGGGAGCGGAGTGAGTAGGCGAGGCCTGAAGCAGTGAACGTGCTGGACATCCTGTTGCTCGTCGCGGCCGTGTGGTTCGCGGTGGTGGGCTACCGCCAGGGCTTCGTCGTCGGCGTCCTGTCGGTGATCGGGTTTCTGGGCGGTGGCCTCGTCGCCGTGTACACGCTGCCCGTCATCTGGGACGCCATGACCGACAGGACGGAGGTCGGCACCACCGCCGCCGTCGTGGCCGTGGTCGTCGTCATCGTCTGCGCCTCCGTGGGCCAGGCCCTGACCACCCACCTCGGCAACAAACTGCGCAGGTACATCACCTGGTCCCCGGCCCGTGCCCTGGACGCCACCGGCGGAGCGCTGGTCAACGTCGTCGCGATGCTCCTGGTGGCCTGGCTGATCGGCTCCGCCCTGGCCGGCACGA
Organism: Streptomyces echinatus; assembly: GCF_014203595.1. Lineage (GTDB taxonomy): Bacteria > Actinomycetota > Actinomycetes > Streptomycetales > Streptomycetaceae > Streptomyces > Streptomyces echinatus. The sequence goes on along the minus strand of NZ_JACHJK010000007.1, from coordinate 60,924 downwards.
CCCTGCCCACGCTCGGCAAGGAGGTCCGCGGCTCCAAGGTGCTCCTCGGCGTCTCCCGGGCGCTGCCCGCACAGGCCGACACCTGGTTCGCGGACTTCTCCTCCGTGCTCGCGCAGAACGGCTTCCCGCAGGTCTTCAGCCCGTTCTCGGACGAGCCGATCAAGGACGTGCAGCCGCCCGACCCGGCCCTCGCGAACGGCCCGGTGGCCCTGCGCGCCCAGCGCTCCATCGTCAAGGTCACCGGCACCGCCCAGAGCTGCGGCAAGGTCCTGGAGGGCACCGGGTTCGTCTTCGCCGACCGCCGTGTGATGACCAACGCGCACGTGGTCGGCGGAGTCGACGCGCCGCGGGTGCAGATAGGCGGCGAGGGCCGCAAGTACGACGCCAAGGTCGTGCTGTACGACTGGAAGCGCGACATCGCGGTACTCGACGTACCGGACCTGAGGGCGACCTCGCTGCGGTTCACCGACCAGGACGCGAGCGGAGGCGACGGCGCGATCGTCGCGGGCTTCCCCGAGAACGGCGCGTACGACGTGCGCGCGGCGCGGGTCCGCGGACGCATCACGGCCAACGGCCCGGACATCTACCACCGCGGCACGGTCCGCCGCGACGTGTACTCCCTGTACGCCACCGTCCGTCAGGGCAACTCCGGCGGCCCGCTGCTCACTCCGGCCGGCAAGGTGTACGGAGTGGTGTTCGCCAAGTCCCTCGATGACGCGGACACGGGCTACGCCCTGACGTCGGACGAGATCCGGGCCGACATCGAACGGGGCCGTACGGCGAACGAGCAGGTGGACACGGACAGCTGCGCCCTGTAGGACGGCGCGGCGGCGTCAGGCCCGCGGGTGACGCAGGCGCACCGAGACCCAGCGGGCCCGGCGGCGGAGGATACGCGGAATTCCCACCCGGAGGTCGCCATCCGCGAGTTGCGGGGTGCCTCGCTGAGGCATGCTCAGGCCAGCGGCCGAGCGGCGGTTGCGGGGTGCGTCACTGTAGTCGTGCGTCCAGCCCATACCCCGACGTGTGCCCCCGCCCGAAGGTCGATAACCGCCTCCGCGCCGCCCAATTGGCCTATGCGGCAGGCATGTGGCCGTTCGGGGGACATCTGTTCACGATACGGATACTCCGCGCATCCAATTGCTCACAGAACGGTCACCGGTCGGGCTCGGGATCCTTGAGCCAGTTGACCAGTTCGGTGGAGAAGGCCGCCGGGTCCTCCTCGTGGGGGAAGTGGCCGAGGCCGTCGAACAGCCGCCAGCGGTACGGCGCTTCGACGTACTCGCCCGAACCGGCCGTGCTGCGCGTGCGGGTCACCGGATCCAGCGAGCCGTGCAGATGCAGCGTCGGCACGCGCACCGGCCGTTTCATCCGGCGGTAGAACTGCACGCCGTCCGGGCGGGCCAGCGAGCGCACCAGCCAGCGGTACGGCTCGATCGAGCAGTGCGCGGTGGAGGGGATGCACATGGCCCGCCGGTACGTCTCCACGGCCGCGTCCTCGGGTAGCCGCGGCCCGGACCAGTCCCGGATCAGCCGGCCCACCAGCGCGCCCTCGTCCGCGGTGAGTTGACGCTCCGGGAGCCACGGCCGCTGGAACCCCCAGATGTAGGAGTTGGCGGCCGTCTGCCGGGCGTCCCGCAGCATGGCCGCGCGCCAGCGCCGCGGATGCGGCATGGACACCACGGCGAGGCGCCGCACGAGCTTGGGCCGCATGGCCGCCGCCGTCCACGCCAGATAGCCGCCGAGGTCGTGGCCGACCAGCGCGGCGTCCGGTTCGCCGAGCGAGCGGATCACCCCGGTGACGTCCAGGGCCAGGTTGGCGGGGTCGTACCCGCGGGGCGTGCGGTCGCTGCCGCCGACGCCCCGCAGGTCCATCGCCACCGCCCGGTAGCCCGCGTCCGCGAGCGCGGCCAGCTGGTGCCGCCACGTCCACCAGAACTGCGGGAAGCCGTGCAGGAGCAGCACCAGGGGGCCGTCGCCCAGCTCGGCGATGTGGAAGCGGGCGCCGTTGGCGGCGACATCCCGGTGGGTGACCTGCCTCCCGTCCGGGAGGTCGATCCGCACGGGTGAGAGGGCGGCGGGGTCCGTCATGACGACGAGCGTGCCACAGCCTTGATGGCCGCGGGCGCCCGGTCCTCGGGCAGTTCCGGGCGCGGGTGCGGCTTGGCGTTCTGCAGGACGCCCGCCGTCTCCTTCATCGAGGCGGCCACCTTCTGCGGGCCCTGGCTCTTCTTGGCCTTCTTCGCGAACACCACGCCGATGAGCGCGAGGAAGCCGGCGATGAGCACGTTGGCCGCGAAGGACAGCAGGAAGCAGACGGCCAGGTTCCAGCCGCTCCAGGTCCTGATGCCGTACGCCAGGGCGAAGTTGAGCATCGGCAGGGAGAAGACCAGCACCGCGCCGGCGACCGAGAAGGCGCCACCGCTCACCGCGCCCTTCTTCACGTCCTGCTTCAGCTGGGCCTTGGCCAGGGCGATCTCGTCGTGCACCAGCGCCGACAAATCGGTCGTCGCCGAGGCGAACAGCTGGCCGATGCTGCGTTCGGCGCCGACCGGGCTGCCGTCGGGTGCGCTCATCGCGTTCTCCCTCAGAGGTCTCTCGTGCCGCACATGCGCTGTGTGGAACGGCCGTCGGTTCCGTACGGCCATCCGGGTAGCCGTCGTGCGTGTGCGGCCGTCTTGTTTTGTACCGTCTCGTCAGATCATGCCGGACCGCCGCTCTCCTCGCCTGCCCCGCCCGGTACTTCGGCAAGCCCGTGGCGTGCCTCGGCCGCCCGCTCGGCCGCCAGACGCCGGTGTTCGGCGGCTTTGCGCTCGTGGATCGCGGCCATGCGGAGGTGGTACGCCGGGTCGTCCTGCTCGTAGACGTCCGGGATGCCGTCGAGGTCCTCGTCGCGCTCCTCGTCCTCGCACAGCCCGCGGTACCGGGCATTGCGCAGCTTCAGCAGCACCGTCGCGCACACCGCCGCGATCAGCGATCCGGTGAGGACGGCCGCCTTCACCTCGTCCGTGAGCACGGCGTCGCCCTCGAAGGCCAGCTCACCGATGAGCAGCGAGACCGTGAAACCGATCCCGGAGAGCGAGGCCACGGCGAAGACGTCGGCCCAGGCCAGCTCCGTGCTGAGCTGGGCGCGGGTGAAGCGGGCGGTCAGCCACGTGCCGCCGAAGATGCCGACCGCCTTGCCCACGACCAGGCCGAGCACGACGCCGAGCGTCTCGGGCCTGGCGAACACGTCGCCGAGCGCCCGGCCGGATATCGGCACACCGGCGCTGAACAGCGCGAACAGCGGGACGGCCAGCCCGGCCGACAGGGGCCGCACCAGATGCTCGACGTGTTCGGCCGGGGAGTGCCGCTCACCTTCTCGGGGGGTGCAGCGCAGCATCAGGCCCATCGCCACGCCGGCGATGGTGGCGTGCACGCCGCTGTTGTACATCAGTGCCCAGACGACGAGGGCGAGCGGCACGTACACGTACCAGCCGCGCACGCCCTTGCGCAGCAGCAGCCAGAACACGGCGAGGCCGGCGGCGGCCCCGCCGAGGGCGGCGAAGTTCAGCCGGTCCGTGAAGAAGACCGCGATGATCAGGATCGCGAAGAGGTCGTCGACGACCGCGAGCGTGAGCAGGAAGGCGCGCAGGGCGCTGGGCAGTGAGGTGCCGATGACCGCGAGGACGGCGAGGGCGAAGGCGATGTCGGTGGCGGTGGGCACCGCCCAGCCCTGCGGAGAGCCGTGCCCGGCGAGGGCGGTGAGCGTGTAGACGAGCGCCGGTACGGCCATCCCGCACAGCGCCGCCACGACCGGCAGCACGGCCGCCCGGGGGTCGCGCAGGTCGCCTGCGACCAGCTCACGCTTGAGCTCGATGCCGGCGACGAAGAAGAACACGGCGAGCAGTCCGTCGGCGGCCCAGTGGGCCACGGAGAGATGCAGGCCGAGGGCGCCGGGGCCGAGGTGGAAGTGGCCGACGCTCGTGTAGCTGTCGCGCAGGGCGGGGATGTTCGCCCACAGCAGCGCCGCGACGGCGGCCAGGAGCAGCAGGGTGCCGCCCACGGTCTCGGTGCGCAGCGCGTTCGCGACGAAGGTCCGCTCGGGCAGGGACAGCCGGCCGAGGACCTTGCGGGGGGTGGTGCGGGGCGCGGTCACGGGAGACCTCCGGGGGCAGGCGGGACGCACATGCCGACCAGACTTCCCGGCGCACCTGGCGTGCCGCTCCTGCGGCACTTTGTTTAGTTTACCTAACGTGGGGCGTGCCGGGTCCGGTGATCTTTACGTTAGTCACCCGCGGGGCACCCGGCACGTTCGCCGGCCGAGTGCCCCCCGGGGTGCCGTTCACGCCTCCGGGTGCGCTCAGTCCTCGCTGGGCGCAGAGGGCAGTTTGTCCTGGATGAGCGACATGACCGTACTGTCGGTCAGGGTGGTGACATCGCCCAGCTCCCTGTTCTCCGCGACGTCCCGCAGCAGGCGCCGCATGATCTTGCCGGAGCGGGTCTTGGGCAGCTCCGCGACCGGCAGGATCCGCTTGGGCTTGGCGATCGGACCGAGCGTGGCACCGACGTGGTTGCGCAGCTCACCGACGAGCTGGTCGGTCTCCGAGACCGTGCCGCGCAGGATCACGAACGCGACGATGGCCTGGCCGGTGGTCTCGTCCGCGGCGCCCACGACGGCGGCCTCGGCGACCGACGGGTGCGAGACGAGCGCGGACTCCACCTCGGTGGTGGAGATGTTGTGCCCGGAGACGAGCATCACGTCGTCCACCCGGCCCAGCAGCCAGATGTCGCCGTCGTCGTCCTTCTTCGCCCCGTCCCCGGCGAAGTACTTGCCCTCGAAGCGGGACCAGTAGGTGTCGAGGAACCGCTGGTCGTCGCCCCAGATGGTGCGCAGCATCGACGGCCACGGCTCGGTGAGCACCAGGTAACCGCCGCCGCCGTCGGGCACCTCGTTCGCCTCGTCGTCGACGACGGTCGCGCTGATGCCGGGCAGCGGCCGCTGCGCCGAACCGGGCTTGGCCTCGGTGACCCCGGGCAGCGGCGTGATCATCATGGCGCCGGTCTCGGTCTGCCACCATGTGTCCACGACGGGCGTGGCGTCGGCCCCGATGTGCTTGCGGTACCAGACCCAGGCCTCGGGGTTGATGGGCTCACCGACCGACCCCAGGACCCGCAGGCTGCTCAGATCGAACTTGGCGGGGATGTCGTCGCCCCACTTCATGAACGTCCGGATCGCGGTGGGCGCGGTGTAGAGGATCGTGACCTTGTACTTCTGCACGATCTCCCAGAACCGGCCCTGGTGCGGGGTGTCCGGCGTGCCCTCGTACATCACCTGCGTGGCGCCGTTGGCCAGCGGGCCGTACACGATGTACGAGTGCCCGGTCACCCAGCCGACGTCGGCCGTGCACCAGTACACGTCCGTCTCCGGCTTGAGGTCGAACACCGCCCAGTGGGTGTAGGCCGTCTGGGTGAGGTAGCCGCCGGAGGTGTGCAGGATGCCCTTCGGCTTCCCCGTCGTACCGGAGGTGTAGAGGATGAACAGCGGGTGCTCCGCGTCGAACGCCTCCGGGGTGTGCTCGGCCGACTGCCGGCCCACCAGCTCGTGCCACCACACGTCCCGCTCGCCGTTCCAGACCACCTCCTGCCCGGTACGGCGCACCACGAGCACGTGCTCGACACCGCCCGCCTTCTCGACCGCCTCGTCGACGGCCGGCTTGAGCGCGGACGGCTTGCCGCGCCGGTAGCCGCCGTCGGCGGTGATGACGACCTTGGCGGCCGCGTCCTGGATCCGGGTCGCGAGAGCGTCCGCGGAGAATCCGCCGAAGACGACCGAGTGCGCCGCGCCGATACGGGCCGAGGCCAGCATCGCGATCGCGGTCTCCGGGATCATCGGCATGTAGATGGCGACCCGGTCGCCCTTGCGCACGCCCAGCTCCAGCAGGGCGTTGGCGGCCCGGGAGACCTCGTCCTTCAGCTCCGCGTAGGTGATCGCGCGGCTGTCGCCGGGCTCACCCTCGAAGTGGATGGCGACACGGTCCCCATGGCCCGCCTCCACATGCCGGTCCACGCAGTTGTACGCGGCGTTCAGCTCGCCGTCCTTGAACCACTTCGCGAACGGCGGGTTGGACCAGTCCAGCGTCTCGGTCGGTTCCTTGGCCCAGGTCAGCCGACGGGCCTGCTCGGCCCAGAAGCCGAGCCTGTCAGCCTTGGCCTGCTCGTACGCCTCCGCGGTGACGTTGGCGTGCGCGGCCAGGTCGGCGGGCGGCGCGAACCTGCGCTCTTCCTTCAGCAGGTTGGCCAGGCTTTCGTTGCTCACGACATCTCCCTTTCGAAGGGTGTCCGTTGTGTCCCAGGCCACAGCTCATCAGACGCGGGGGTCCGATGACAAGGGTCGACGGAAAAATTGGTTTAGACCTGTCCCCGGCTCCTGGGTCGTGCCGGGCCGCATGCCTCCTCACCTCGGCGGACGCCTTCCGCGACGTCCTCGAACACCGTTCCTCCCTCCGGTCCCGCGAGCAGGTACGCCTGGGCCTCGCCCACGTGGAAGTACATGCCGTGCAGCTCCAGCTCTCCCCTGGCCAGCGCCCGGGCGACCGGCTCGTGCGCCCGCAGGTGCGCCAGCTGCTGGACGACATTGGTCAGGCACAGCAGCTCCACCGCGTCAACGGGGGCCCGCCCGGCCAGCCGGGGCCGGCCGCGCAGGTCTCCGGCCATCCGGGTCAGACTCGGCAGCCCGTGCCGCAGCCACCGCCGCAGCGGAGTGCTCCGGTCATCGGGCCCGGTGGTGAGCAGCGCCTGCATCGCCCCGCACCCGGAGTGCCCGCACACCGTGATCGAGCGCACCCCGAGCACGTCCACCGCGTACTCGATGGCGGCGGCCACCGAGTCGTCACCGTGCTCCTCGCCCGGCGGCGGCACCAGGTTGCCGACGTTGCGGACGACGAACAGGTCGCCGGGACCACTGGCTGTGATCATCGACGTGACGAGCCGGGAGTCGGCGCAGGTGAGGAACAGCTGGGCGGGTCGCTGGCCCTCCCGGGCGAGCCGCGCCAGCTCGTCGCGCACCAGCGGCGCGGTGTTCCGCTGGAACGAGCTGATGCCACGGGCCAGTTCCCGGCCCGCCTCCCGCCCGGCCGGGGCGGCGGGGGCACCGGCGAAGCAGGACTGATGGTTGCGCCAGGGGGTCCAGGGGTGGCACCGGCACTCGGCGGGCGGGGCCTGCCCGGCGGTCCGGATTCCGTCGCGCCGGCCCGTCAGCTCGGCCGTTCCACCCCGTGCGAGGTGGGCACCGCGCCAGTCCTGCAGCGACTCGTACGCCGCGTGGTCCATGAACGAACCGTCCAACTCCACGACGGCGTGGGTGCCTTGGGGTACGAGATGCAGTGCTCTGCTGAGCCGGGGCACGGCGAGGAAGGTCAGCTGGCCGCGGACCCGTACGTGATGGACTCCTTCCTTCTCGGTGTGGGTGATGCGGGTGTGGGCGAGGCGGTGCAGGGCGATGGCGACGGCCACGGCGACTCCGAGGCACACGCCCTGCAGGACGCCGAGGAACACCACACCGAGTGCGGTCGCGGCGTAGACCGGCACTTCGCGGTGGCGCGTCACCGTGCGGATGTGGTGCAGGGACACCATCTGGATGCCGACGGCCATCACCAGTGCGGCGAGGGAGGCGAGCGGGATCTCCTCCAGGACCGGGACCATCAGCAGCGCGGCGACTACTACGAGAACGCCGTGCAGCATCGTGGAGTTCCGGCTGACCGCCCCTGATTTCACGTTCGCGGTACTGCGCACCGCCACTCCCGCGACCGGCAGCCCGCCGAGGGCTCCCGAGACGATGTTGGCGGCGCCCTGGCCGAGCAGTTCCCGGTCCAGGTCGGAGCGGCCGACACGGGACTGGGGCCCGGGACGGGAGGCGACCAGTTTGTCCACGGCCACCGCCCCGAGCAGCGACTGCACGCTGCACACCAGGGTGGTGGTGAGCACGGCGGCCGCCACACCGAGCACCGGTCCCTCGGGGAGTCCGGCCAGGGCGTGGCTGTGCCAGGACGGCAGGTCGACCCGGGGCAGGGCCAGGCCGGTGAGGGCCGCGGTGGCGGCGGCTCCGCTCACGGCCACGAGGGCGGCCGGCACCTTGCGCAGCAGCCGGCCGGCGCGCCCGGGCAGGCGCGGCCAGGCCAGCAGCAGGGTCAGGGTCAGCACGCTCATCGTCACCGCCGCCGGGTGCAGGCCGGCCAACTGGGCGGGCAGATCCCGCAGGTTGGCGAGGACGGAGCTGTCCGGGCTGCCGCCGAGGACGATGTGCAGCTGGGCGACGGCGATGGTGATGCCGATGCCGGCGAGCATGCCGTGCACCACGGCCGGGCTGACCGCGAGCGCGCCGCGCGCCACTCGCAGGCAGCCGAGGCCGAGCTGGGCGACACCGGCGAGCACCGTGATACCGCAGGTCGCCCGCCAGCCGTAACGGTGGATCAGGTCGGCGGTGACCACGGTGAGTCCGGCGGCGGGCCCGCTGACCTGGAGCGGGCAGCCGCCCAGCCGTCCGGCGACGACTCCGCCGACGGCGGCGGCGACGAGGCCGGCCTGCAGCGGGGCGCCGGTGGCCAGGGCGATGCCGAGGGACAGGGGCAGGGCGATCAGGAAGACCGCGACGGCCGCGGACAGGTCGGCGCCCTCGATCCGGGGGCGGCGGCGTGTCGGTGCGGGGCTGTGCGGCGAGTGGGGGTGCTCGGTGTGAAGGGGTGCGCAGGCTGGCATGTTCCCGTCTCCTCCGGGGCGGCGCGGTCGCGGACTGGGTGGGCCCGCCGTGATGGGCGGGGTCGGTCGCGGCCGTGGGTCACGGCGTGCAGCGGCGGGATGGAGCAACGCTCGGTAAAAGAACCGTAATGCCACGTAAAGGTCAAGCATGATTTTTCGGGGCAAACGGGGCAGAAGATCGCTCGCCGGAGTGAACTAATCATTTGATCGGCTTGTCGTACTAATTCCTTCTCGATCTTGTGCGACCTTGACGGCGCTGCCAGGCCAAGCCCGGCAAATCACCACAAATGGCCCTCGTCAGCGTGTGCCTGAGAGAAGGAAGAAGGTGGGCGGAACATGGCCGCCACCCAGAGGATCGCCGTCGGCGCCATGGTCGCCGCGGCCTGTGCGGCGTCGCTCGCCGGCTGTGCGACCGACTCCAGCGGTGCGAAGCAAGGGGCGTCCGGCCCGCGGAAGGGGGCGCCGGCGCCGGGCAGTGTGTTCCGGCCGATCGGCGACGGATCCACCGCGTACACCGGATCCCAGCCGCATCTGCCCAGCCCTGAAAGGCTGAGTCCCGGTCAGAAGCCTCCGCAGTTCGTGGTCTTCTCCTGGGACGGCGCGGGCGAGGACAGCCAGAAGCTGTTCTCGCACTTCCGCAAGGTCGCCAAGGAGAACAACGCGACCATGACCTACTTCCTCAGCGGCGTGTACATGCTGCCCGAGGAGAAGCGCGACCTGTACAAGCCGCCGCAGCATGCGCCGGGCCGCTCCGACATCGGCTTCAACGACGAGCAGGGCATCGCCGACACCCTCGAACAGGTACGACTGGCCTGGCTGGAGGGCAACGAGATCGGCACCCACTTCAACGGTCACTTCTGCGGGCCCGACGGCGGTGTCGGCACCTGGTCGGTGGACGAGTGGAAGAGCGAGATCGCCCAGGCCAAGAAGTTCGTGAAGTCCTGGAGGACCAACGCCGGGATGAAGGACGAGGCCCCGCTGCCCTTCGACTACGAAAAGGAGCTGATCGGCGCCCGCACACCCTGTCTGGAGGGGCAGAAGAACTTCATGAAGGCCGCCCGCCAGCTGGGCTTCCGCTATGACTCCAGCGGGGTCAACGACCAGATCTGGCCCAAGAGGAAGGAGGGGCTGTGGGACCTGTCCATGCAGCTGGTGCCCTTCCCGGGGCACACCTATGAGCAGCTGACCATGGACTACAACTTCATGGTCAACCAGTCCGGCACCGAGACCCAGGGCGACCCGGACAAGTTCGACTACTGGGGCAGCCAGATGCGCGACGGGCTCCTGAAGGGCTTCTACCGCGCCTACGACGGCAACCGCGCGCCCCTGATCATCGGCAACCACTTCGAGTCCTGGAACGGCGGCACCTACATGCGCGCCGTCGAGGACGTGGTGAAGGAGGTGTGCACCAAGCCCGAGGTGCGCTGCGTCTCCTTCCGCCAGCTGGTCGACTGGCTGGACGCCCAGGACCCGGGGACCCTGGCCCGGCTGCGCACCCTGGAGGTGGGCGAGGCGCCCCGGCAGGGCTGGGCGTCCTTCCTGTCCGGCCGGCCGGCCCCGGCGCCCAAGGGAGTGCCCGGGGCGCCGGCGGACAAGCGGTAGGCGTCAGGCGGGCGTCGCCACACTCTCGCCGAGCACGAAGTGGGGGTCGACCTGGGCCGCCAGGTCGATCCCCGTGCGCTCGTTCCCCCAGGACTCGGCGTTCTTCAGGTGGAAGTGCACCATCTGACGGGTGTAGCGCTCCCAGTCGCGCCGCTCGTGGGTGGCGTCGACGGTGGCCCGGAGGGTGTCCAGGGCGCGGGCGTTGGTCTCCTCCAGGAGATCGAACCGGGGCGGGCGGCCCTTCTCCATGGCGCGCACCCAGTCCGAGCGTCCGACCGTCACGAGCAGGTCGTCCCCGACCTCGTCGCGCAGGAAGTCGATGTCGTCCGGTTCCTGGATCTTGTTGCCGACCACCTTCAGGGCGACCCCGAAGTCGCGGGCGTACTCCTTGTACTGGCGGTAGACGGAGACCCCCTTCCGGGTCGGCTCGGCGACGAGGAACGTCATGTCGAAGCGGGTGAACATGCCGGAGGCGAAGGAGTCCGAACCGGCCGTCATGTCGACCACGACGTACTCGTCGGGGCCGTCGACGAGGTGGTTCAGGAACAGCTCCACCGCTCCCGTCTTGGAGTGGTAGCAGGCGACCCCCAGGTCGGCGTCCGTGAAGGGGCCCGTGACCATCAAACGGACGGCGCCGCCGTCGAGTTCCACCGGACGCGCGCAGGCGTCGTAGACCGGGTTGGGCTCCCGGACCCGGACCAGCCGCGAGCCCTCGCCGGGCGGCGTCGTCTTGATCATCGTCGCGGCCGAGGCGATGCGCGGGTTGTTGCCGCGCAGGTAGTCCTTGATCAGCGGCAGACGTTCGCCCATGGCGGGCAGTGCCGCCGCCTCCTCCTCGCCGAGGCCGAGTGCGGGGCCGAGGTGCTGGTTGATGTCCGCGTCGATGGCGACGACCGGGGCGCCGGCGGCGGCGAGATGGCGGATGAAGAGGGAGGAGAGCGTGGTCTTGCCGCTGCCGCCCTTCCCGACGAAAGCAATTTTCATGTTCACCAAAGGTAGTCGGGCGATAGCTGTACGTGTCAGGGGGAGTGAAGAAGACCACTCCTTCGTGGGGTCGGCCGGTGAGGTGCGTACTGTCGTACTCATGAGTACGACAGGCGCGACCGCCGATCCGCTCGCGGCCCTGGGCTCGCTGCCCGGTGTGGCCGAGTCCGTGGAGTCCGTGCGCAAGGCCGTGGACCGGGTCTACGGGCACCGGATCATGCGCCGCCGCAGCAACGAGATCACCTCCGAGGCGGCGCTGCGCGGCGCCCGTGGCTCGGCTGCCCTGTCCGGTGCGGACTGGGCGCTGGAGGAGGTGCGGCGGCGCACCGACTTCGGCGCCGACGCCGAGGCCCGGGTCGTCGGCGCGGCCCTGCGGCTCTCCGCCGAGGGGGGACAGCTGCTGTCCATCTGGCGCCAGTCGCCCCTGCGGGTGCTGGCCCGGCTCCACTTGGTCGCCGCGGCGAGCGACGACGACCGGGTCGGCAGGCCGCGGCAGGCCGGCGAACCGGTGGACGAACCGCTGGTCGAGCTGCCGCTGCCGGCCGCCGGGGAGGTCGCGGGACGGCTGGAGGGGCTGGCGGACCTGATCATCGCCGGTACCTCGGCCCCCGCCCTGGTGACGGCCGCCGTGGTGCACGGCGAGCTGCTCGCGCTGCGCCCCTTCGTGTCCCACAACGGCCTGATCGCGCGCGCGGCCGAGCGGATCGTGCTGATCGGCAGCGGGCTGGACCCGAAGGCGATCTGCCCGGCCGAGGTCGGACACGCCGAGCTGGGCCGCGCCTCCTATCTGGCCGCCCTCGACGGTTACGTCTCCGGCACCCCCGAGGGCATGGCGGCGTGGATCGCCCACTGCGGCAGGGCGGTGGAGCTGGGCGTGCGTGAGTCGACGGCGGTGTGCGAGGCGCTGCAGCGCGGCGCGGCCTGAGGAGAAGCCCCGGACAAGGGTTGCGGCGGTACGATTTTTCGTACCGCCGCTGGCATGCTCACCCGGTTACCAAGCGTCCTCGATATGTTGCCCATCAGGTCGGGATACTTTGCCCGTCACCTGGTGCGGCTGGCCCGTAATCGACGGGTCGACGTCGCGTGGGTGCCCGATGTTCATGCGGGGTCCGTGGGGCCAAGTGCGTAGTGTCAGGGGATCCTCTCGGATGTCCTTTGGTCTCGCGGGCCTACGTTCTTTGTACCGCGAGCCGGGACGAAGCGGAACCCCTGCCTGCACTTCTTTACTTTCAGGTGCGAACAGGGGTGAATCGGGTGCGGGTCAGGCCGTGCCGCGACGCCGGCTGGTGTACCAGACGAGCCCGGCGGTCGCGGCCGCCGCGCTTAGGGCCGCCGCCGCGACCAGCGCAGGGCGGGGCGGGACGGAGAACGTGGGCAGCCGCTTCTTGAGCGGGACCGGGCGGCGGAACTCCAGAACCGGCCACCCTTGCGCGAGTGCCTCGCGGCGCAGCGCGCGGTCCGGGTTCACCGCGTGCGGGTGGCCGACGGTCCGGAGCATGGGCAGATCGGTCGCCGAGTCGCTGTAGGCGTAGCAGCGGTCGAGGTCGTAGCCCTCGGACGCGGCGAGCTCCCTGACGGCCTCGGCCTTCGTCGGGCCGTAGGCGTAGTACTCCACCTCTCCGGTGAAACAGCCGTCCTCGCCCACGACCATGCGGGTGGCGACCACGCGGTCCGCGCCCAGCAGCTCGCCGACCGGTTCGACCACCTCCGCGCCCGAGGTGGACACGATCACGACGTCGCGGCCGGCCGCGTGGTGCTCCTCGATGAGGGAGGCGGCCTCGTCGTAGATGATCGGGTCGATCAGGTCGTGCAGGGTCTCGGCGACGATCTCCCGGACCTGCTGGACGTTCCAGCCTCGGCACAGCGCGGAGAGATACTCACGCATGCGCTCCATCTGGTCGTGGTCGAGGCCGCCGGCCAGGAAGACGAACTGGGCGTATGCGGTACGCAGGGCGGCCCTGCGGTTGATCAGACCGCCTTGGTAGAAGGACTTGCTGAAGGTGAGCGTGCTCGACTTAGCAATGACCGTCTTGTCCAGGTCAAAGAAGGCTGCTGCGCGGGGCAAGGAGTGGTTTTCCACGTCCCTGAGCATAGGCGCCCACCATTCGGCGTAAGGTGGGGCGCGTGGGTTTGCCTGAGAGGGCTCTCGGGTACACCATGGAAGTCACGGATCGTTCGCGACCGTGCTAACCCGGTCCGACTCCTCCCCCCCCCGAGTCGGCCGTGGGGACGACCCCCGCTCTCCCCCCCGGCGGGGGTCGTCGCATGTCCGGATGGGTTTTCCCCTCCTTCTCCTTCCTCCGCGCGGCCGCACGGCCGGCATCGTGCCGTTGTCGGCACCGCTTCGGCATGTCCATGATCTGTTACTGAGGGTAATTGCGGCGCTGCTCTGTGGAAGTCGCACAGGGATCAGTACAGGGGTCACCGGTATGGGTGACGGAGTTATTCACAGGACCGGCGTTGTCCACAGTTTTCGCCCAAGATCCACTTTATTTCGCGGATCGCTGCACCGTGATTCCCACGCGCTTCGGCCACGGCGAGTTCATGGCCGGTTCTGATTGCCCGGGCGCGTATGGCCGGTTCCTATCGGCCGTTCATATGGAGGCCGCTTGCCGGTTCTTCACACCTTTGGGAATCGCGTGGCCGTCGGGGCCGCGCGGCCCGTGCAGCGAAGGGGGAACACCCGTGACCGGAACCGTCACCCACGACCCGCCGCCCGGCCCCGGAGACCGGCCCGGACGGCCGCTCATCCTCACCGAGGACGCCGCGCTCCTGGACGATCTGCTGCGCCTGTGCGCGGCGGCGGGCGCCACACCCGAGGTCCACCACGGCGTACCGGAATCCGGCGACGGCTGGGCGGCGGCCCCGCTCGTGCTTGTCGGCGACGACGCCGCCCGCCGGGTGAACGGCGTCGCGCGCCGGCCCGGAGTGGTGCTGGTCGGCCTGGACCAGGACGACCCAGGGGTATGGAAACGAGCCGTCCAGATCGGAGCCGACCACGTCCTGATGCTCCCCGACGGCGAGCCGTGGTTGGTCGACCGCATCGCCGACGTCGCCGAGGGCATCGGCCGCCCGGCCCTCACCGTCGGGGTGATCGGCGGCCGGGGCGGTGCCGGGGCGTCCACGCTCGCCTGCGCGCTCGCCGTCACCTCCGCACGCGAAGGACTGCGCACCCTGCTGGTGGACGCCGACCCGCTCGGCGGCGGACTCGACGTACTCCTCGGCGGCGAGGGCGCGGAAGGGCTGCGCTGGCCCGCCTTCGCCGCCTCCCGGGGCCGCGTCGGCGGTGGCGCCCTGGAGGAGTCGCTGCCCCAGCTGCACTCCCTTCGCGTGCTCAGCTGGGACCGCGGCGACTGCGTCGCCGTTCCTTCCCCGGCGGTGCGCGCGGTGCTGGCCGCCGCCCGGCGGCGCGGCGGCACGGTCGTGGTCGACCTGCCCCGCCGGCTCGACGAGGGGGTCGCCGAAGCCCTCGCCCAGCTCGACCTGGCCCTGCTCGTCGTCCCGGCCGAACTGCGGGCGGTCGCGGCCGCCGGCCGGGTCGCCTCCGCCGTCGGCATGGTCGTACGCGACCTGCGGGTGGCGGTGCGCGGGCCCTACGCACCCGGCCTCGACGACCGCGAGGTGGCCCGGCTGCTCGGTCTGCCGCTGGCCGGCGAAGTACCCGTCGAACCGGCGCTGCTGCGCCCGCACGGCGCCGCGAAGCCCCCCGGCGCGACCGGGCGGGGGCCGCTCGCCCGCTTCTGCGCGCACTTCTGGGAGCGCGCGCTCGTCGAGGCGGGAGGCACCCGATGACCCTGCCCGGACTCGACCGGGCCGACGGCGCGGCCCTGCTCGACGGCGTCCGCCGCTGGCTCGCCGAGAGCGGCGCCGAACCCACTCCCGCCCGAGTGGCCCAGGCACTGCGCGAACAGGGCCGGGTGCTCGGCGACGCCGAGGTCCTCGGCGCGGCCGAACACCTGCGGTCCGAACTCGTCGGCACCGGCCCCCTGGAACCGCTGCTCGCCGACCAGGACGTCACCGACGTCCTGGTCTCCGCCCCGGACCGGGTGTGGGTGGATCGCGGCGGCGGACTGCAACTGACCCCGGTGACCTTCCCCGACGCGGCCGCCGTGCGTCGTCTCGCGCAGCGACTGGCCGCCGTCGCCGGACGCCGGCTGGACGACGCCCGGCCCTGGGCGGACGCGCGGCTGCCCGACGGAACCCGGCTGCACGCGGTGCTGCCCCCGGTCGCCGTCGGCTGCACCTGCCTGGCCCTGCGGGTGGTACGGCCCCGGGCCTTCACCGTCGAGGAACTCGTCGCGGCCGGCACGGTGCCGCCCGGCGGCGACCGGATCCTGCGGGCGCTGCTGGCGGCCCGGCTGTCCTTCCTGGTCAGCGGCGGCACCGGATGCGGCAAGACCACCTTGCTCAGCGCCCTGCTCGGCCTCGTCGGACCGGGCGAACGGATCGTGCTCGCCGAGGACTCCGCCGAGCTGCGGCCCGACCACCCGCACGTCGTCCGGCTGGAGACCAGGCCCGCCAACCAGGAGGGCGCAGGCCTGGTCACCCTGGAGGACCTCGTGCGGCAGGCGCTGCGGATGCGGCCGGACCGGCTGGTCGTCGGCGAGGTACGCGGACCCGAGGTCGTGCATCTGCTCGCGGCCCTCAACACCGGACACGAAGGCGGCTGCTGCACGGTTCACGCCAACGCCGCCGCGGATGTACCGGCCCGGCTGGAGGCGCTGGCCACGGCCGCCGGGCTGGACCGGGCCGCGCTGCACAGCCAGCTGGCGGCCGCCCTCTCGGTGGTGGTGCACCTGGTGCGGGACCGGTCCGGACGGCGCCGGATCGACGAGGTGCATGTGCTGGAGCGGGACGCCGGCGGGCTGGTGCGGACGGTACCCGCACTGCGCTGGGGCGAGCGGGCGTTCGCGCGGGAGCGGGGTTGGGAGCGGCTGCGGCACCTCCTGGCCGCGTCGGGTGAGTTCGCGGACGAGTGAACAGTCCGGGCGGGCGGGGGCTGTGTGCGGGGTGATGCCCGGACGACGGGAGGCGGGGCGGTGTGCGGGGTGGGTTCCCCGGACTGCGAGAGGCGGGGGCCGTGTGTCGGGGTGGGGCCCTGGAGGGCGGAAGGCCGGAGTCCCGTGCGAGGCGGTTCCCGGATGGCGGGAGGCGGATGCCCCGGTGGCGAGAGGTGGGACCCGTGAGCGGGCCGGGTCCCTGGATGACGAGAGAGGTGACGGAAGTGATCGGTGGGACGTCCATGGGAGCCGCGCTGCTCTGTCTCGGCGCGCTGGCCTGGCTGCTGGGAGGCCGGCACTACGGGATGCGCAGGGCCCGGCTGCTACTGGCAGGCGGCGGGACGGTGGCGACCGGACCGCCCGCCCCGGAACGGGCACTCGCGGAACTGCGGCGCTGGGGCGGCCGGTTGGGCGCCGAGTGGTGGGCGCCGGTCGCCGGCCTTGTGGTGGCCCTGCTGGGCTCCTCGGTGATTCCGGTCGTCGCGGGGGCGGCCGGGGTGCCGGTGCTGCGCCGGGTGCGGCTGGCCCGGCAGGCCCGGCAGGACCGGGAACGGCGGGCCGACGCGGTGATCGCCCTGTGCGGGGCGCTCGCCGGGGAGGTGCGGGCGGGACGGCAGCCGGGGGCGGCGCTGCTGCGGGCCGCGCGGGACTCCGGCGGACTCGGTGACGCGCAGGCCGCCGTGGTGGCGGCGGCGCGGTTCGGCGGAGACGTGCCCGGCGCGCTCGCCGCGGCGGCGCGGCAGCAGGGCGCCGAAGGGCTGCTCGGACTCGCCGCGTGCTGGCGCGTGGCGGTGGACCAGGGAGCCGGACTCGTCGCCGGCCTGGACCGGCTGGAGGCGGCCCTGCGCGCCGAGCGGGACCAGCGGGCCGATCTGCGGGCCCAGTTGGCGGGAGCCCGCGCCACCGCGGTGCTGCTCGCCGCGCTGCCCGCCCTCGGCCTGCTCCTCGGCACGGCCATGGGAGCGGATCCGTTGCGCGTCCTGCTGCACAGCGGAGCAGGTCTCGGCTGTCTGGCCGCCGGGGCGGTGTTCGAGACGGCCGGGATGTGGTGGGCGGTGTGGATCGTGCGGAGGGCCGAGGCGGTGTGAGAGGGGGGCCGGGCCGGGGGTGGTGTGCCGTGTGAGAAGGGGGTGGTGTCCGGAGGGCGGCGAAAGATCCGGGATGTGCGGAATGGCGGGCAGGTCGACACGTGCGGGAAGGGCGGGCGGTGTGAGCGGGGAAGTTGTCCACAGGTTGGGGATGGCCGGGGCCGGGATGCTGGTCCTCGGCTGGGGTGTGCGGAGGCTGGAGCTGGCGCGGCGTCGGCGTCGGACGCGGATCCGGGTGGCCGGACTGCTGGGGCTCGAAGCACCCTCCGGCAGAACGCGGTTCGCGATTCCGGACGCCGTACGGCGGTGGCCGGCGCCGGCGGGTGCGGCATGCGGTGTGTGGGTGCTGGTCGGCGGGGCTGTGGGGGCCGTTCTCGGGCTGGGCGTCGGCGTCGTGCTCTGGCGGTGGCGGGGCCGGCAGACGGCGGCCGGCCCGAAGGAGGCGATCGACACCGCGGCGGCCGCACCCCAACTCCCGCTCGCGGCCGACCTGCTGGCGGCCTGCATCGCGGCCGGTGCCGGTCCGGTGGTCGCCGCCCACGCGGTGGGCGAGGCCCTCGGCGGACCCGTCGGACAGGCACTCGCGAGGGGCGCGGCGGAGGTCCGGCTCGGCGGCGCACCGGCGCACGCCTGGCGGAGTCTGGCCCCGCTGCCTGGCGCGGGTGCCCTGGCGCGGTTGCTGGAGCGGGCCGACGAGTCCGGGCTTCCCGCGGCCGGACCGGCCGCCCGGCTCGCGGCGGACGCGCGGGCGGAGTGGGCCCGCACGGCGACGGCACGGGCGCGCCGGGCGGCCGTGGGGATCTCCGCGCCGGTCGGCCTGTGCTTCCTGCCGGCGTTCATCGCGGTCGGGGTGCTGCCCGTCGTGATCGGGCTGGCGGGCGGGGTGACCGGAAGGGGGTGAGGCCTACCGAGACGGACCGGCACGCAGACGTGGGACAAGCGCGTGGATCGCGCGCGTGGAACGACTACAGACCAGAACCTTACGGGGGTTGAGATGTTCGGAAAGATCAGGAAAACGGCGGCCCGGTTCAGCGGGGTGTGCCGTCAGGACGCCGGAATGGTGACCTCCGAGTACGCCATGGGGATCATCGCGGCCGTCGGGTTCGCGGTGCTGCTCTACGAGGTCGTCACCAGCGGCCAGGTGCGGGCGGAGCTGGCGGCCATCGTGAAGAAGGCCCTCAGTGCGCGGATGTGAGCGGGGCGGGGACCGGGGGTTCGTGACCGCCGAGGCGGCCGTGGTGCTGTGCGTGCTGGTGGCGTTCACGATGGCGCTGGTCTGGGGCCTGCTCGTGGTGGCGGCGCAGATCGAGTGCGTGGACGCGGCCCGTGCCGGCGCCCGGGCCGCCGCCCGTCAGGACCCGGCGGACGCGGTGGTGACGGTGACCCGGGAAGCGGCGCCGCGGGGAGCGCGGGTGACCGTCGCACGCGAGGGCGACAAGGTCAGGGTGACGGTGGTGGCCGAGCCCCCGGTGCTGAGCGGCCTGCCGTTCGAGGTACGGGAGGAGGCCGTGGCGCTCGTCGAGGACACCGTGGGGGCGACGGTACGGACGGGGGAGGCGGGGCCGTGAGGCGCGAGGAAGAGCCGGACGGCGAAGGGGGGCACGCCCTCCCGGGGCGGCGGGCCGACCGGGAGGACCTCGCTCGGGTGCGGGGTGAGGGGTGCCGTGGATGGCCGGGGCGGTGGCGGAGCGAGCGGCGTGACCGCGCGGAGGCCCGGCGCAGGCCGCATGGTCGCCGGGGCCGGCGGGAGGACACCGACCGGGGGTCCGCCACCGTGTGGAGCCTGGGGGCGATCGCCGTGCTGTGCGTGGTGTTCGGCGCCGTTCTCGCTCTCGGGCAGGCTGTCGTCGTCCGGCACCGGGCGGCCGGCGGCGCGGATCTGGCGGCGCTCGCCGCGGCGGACCACTGGAGCGAGGGCGGCCCGGCGGCCTGCGCCCGGGCCGAACGGCTGGCGGCGGCCCAAGGGGTACGGCTGGTGCGGTGCGCCGTCGTGGGCGACACCTCGGAGGTGACGGCGGCCGCGGGAAGAGGACCGTTCACGGCGGAGGTCAGGGCGAGAGCGGGTCCGGCGGGTCCGGCGCGGCCCGAGGCGCCGGTGGGGGTGGCGCCTGGATGACGGTGGGGCCGGCCCCGCCGCCGGGTCGGCCCCCGGCCCCTAGTCGGCCCGCGCCTCTTCCGTCGGCTTCTCCTCCGCCACCGGTTCCTCCTCCGCCACCGGTTCCTCCTCCGCCACCGGTTCCTCCTCCGCCACCGGTTCCTCCTCCGCCACCGGTTCCTCCTCCGCCGCTCGTTCCGCCTCCCTCAGCGCACCTTCCGGCCGCTCTTCCTTCCCCGGCGTCTCCTCCGGCGCCCCCCGCAGCAGCACCGTGAGCAGGCGTACGGCGCCCCGCTTGTGGAGCGGGTCGTTGCCGTTGCCGCACTTGGGGGACTGGATGCAGGACGGGCAGCCGGCCTCGCACTCGCAGGACGCGATGGCCTCGCGGGTGGCGGAGAGCCAGGCGCGGGCCGTGTGGAAGGCGCGCTCGGCGAATCCCGCGCCGCCGGGGTGGCCGTCGTAGACGAAGACCGTGGGGAGGAGGGTGTCGGGGTGCAGCGGGACCGAGACGCCGCCGATGTCCCAGCGGTCGCAGGTCGCGAAGAGGGGCAGCATGCCGATGGACGCGTGCTCGGCGGCGTGCAGGGAGCCGCCGAGGATCTCCGGGATGATCCGTGCCTCGTCCAGCTGGTCGTCGGTGACCGTCCACCACACCGCGCGGGTGCGCAGCGTACGGGGCGGCAGGTCGAGTTTCGTCTCGCCGAGCACCTCGCCGGTGATGAGGCGTCTGCGGAGGTAGGAGACCACCTGGTTGGTGACCTCCACCGAGCCGTAGCAGAGGCGGCCGGCGCCCCACGGGATCTCGGTGTCCGTCTCCAGGATGGAGATCGACGTGGTGTCGCGGGCGACCGTCGAGTACGGCGGGTCCGCCTGCTCGACCAGGGCGACCGAGTCCTCCAGGTCCAGGGTGCGCACCAGGTAGGTGCGGCCCTGGTGCAGGTGGACGGCGCCCTCGTGGACCGTGGAGTGCGCGGCGCCCGCGTCGACCGTGCCGAGCAGGCGGCCCGTCCCGGACTCGACGACCTGCACCGGCCGGCCGCCGGCGCCGCGGATGTCGGTGAGGTCGGCGGCCCGCTCCCGGCGGGTCCAGTGCCAGGCCTTCGTCCGCCGGCGCAGCAGCTTCGCGGCCTCCAGCTGCGGCAGCACGTCCGCGCAGGCGGGGCCGAAGAGGTCCAGGTCCTCCTCGGTCAGCGGCAGCTCCGCGGCGGCGGCGCACAGGTGCGGGGCGAGGACGTAGGGATTGTCGGGGTCGAGGACGGTCGATTCCACCGGTTGGTCGAACAGGGCCTCGGGATGATGGACGAGGAAGGTGTCCAGCGGGTCGTCACGGGCCACGAGGACGGCGAGGGCGCCCTCGCCGGAGCGGCCCGCGCGGCCCGCCTGCTGCCACAGGGACGCGCGGGTGCCCGGGTAGCCGGCGATCACCACCGCGTCCAGGCCGGAGACGTCCACGCCCAGCTCCAGGGCCGTCGTGGCGGCGAGGCCGAGGAGTTCGCCGGAGTGCAGGGCGCGCTCCAGGGCGCGGCGCTCCTCGGGGAGGTAGCCCCCGCGGTAGGCGGCGACACGCCGGACCAGGGAGCGGTCGACCTCGGCGAGTCTCTCCTGGGTGATGACCGAGATCAGCTCGGCGCCGCGCCGGGAGCGTACGAAGGCGACCGAGCGCACGCCCTGCACGGTGAGGTCGGTCAGCAGGTCGGCGGTCTCGGCGGTGGCGGTACGCCGGACGGGCGCGCCCTTCTCACCCTGCAGATCGGTGAGCGGGGGCTCCCAGAGGGCGAACACCAGCTCCCCGCGCGGGGACGCGTCGTCGGCGACCTCGACCACCGGCAGCCCGGTCAGCCGGCCGGCGGCGACCGCGGGCTCGGCAGCGGTCGCCGAGGCCAGCAGGAAGACGGGGGAGGAGCCGTAGCGGGCACACAGACGGCGCAGCCGGCGCAGCACCTGGGCGACATGCGAGCCGAAGACGCCCCGGTAGGTGTGGCACTCGTCGATGACGACGTACCGGAGCGACTTCAGGAAGGAGGACCAGCGCGGGTGGGAGGGAAGTATCCCGCGGTGCAGCATGTCCGGGTTGGTGAGGACGTAGTTGCCGTACTGGCGGATCCACTCGCGTTCCTCGAACGGGGTGTCGCCGTCGTACACGGCTGGGCGTACGGCATTGCCCAAAGGTTGTGAAAGTTCCTTCACCGACCGGCACTGGTCCGCCGCCAGCGCCTTGGTGGGGGACAGGTACAGGGCGGTGGCGCCGCGGCCGTTCGGCGCTTCGGCGCCATCCATGAGGGTGGAAAGGACGGGCACGAGGTAGGCCAGGGACTTGCCGGAGGCGGTGCCGGTGGCGACGACCACCGAGTCGCCCTCCAGGGCGTGCTCGGCGGCCAGCGCCTGGTGCGCCCAGGGATGCTCGATGCCGCACGCCTGGACGGCCGCGATCACCTCGGACCGAATACGGTCAGGCCAGACGGCATGGCGGCCCGCGCGCGGGGGCAAGTGCTCCGTATGAGTGATGCGCGCAGCCCGGCTCGGCCCGGAGGCGAGCCGGTCCAGGACCGCGCCCGGAGACGGGCGGGACGCCGGGTTCGCCGGGGTTCGATCGGATCGGTGATTCTTGGCCATTGGCACCGAGTGTGTCACTGGCGTGACGGACAATGGAGTCAAGGCGTCGTGCACGCCTGCCGGTAAGTGATTGAATGCCATCGCGGCTGGCGAAACGTCCCGAGGGCCGCAAGCCGAGGAGCCCGAGGGACAACCGCTCGATAGCAAGGTGCTGGAGGATCCGTGGACCTGTCCCTGTCGACCCGTACCGTCGGCGATCGTACGGTCGTCGAGGTCGGTGGCGAAATCGACGTATATACCGCGCCCAAGCTGCGCGAGCAGCTGGTCGAGCTGGTGAACGACGGGAATTTCCACCTCGTCGTCGACATGGAGGGCGTGGACTTCCTCGACTCCACCGGGCTCGGCGTGCTGGTCGGCGGCCTGAAGCGAGTTCGTGCCCATGAGGGCTCGCTGCGCCTGGTCTGCAACCAGGAGCGCATTCTGAAGATCTTCCGCATCACCGGCCTCACCAAGGTGTTCCCGATCCACACCTCGGTCGAGGAAGCGGTCGCGGCCACCGACTGACCCGGACCGGTCGCCGGCGCCGGGCTCCCGAGGGGGCCCGGACGTCGGCCGGTCCCGTCTGGACCGATGCCGGACAGCTGACCGCGCCGGGCCGGTGACCGTCCCCTGTCGGACCGATGACCGTTCCGCGCCGGACTGTCGACCGCGCCGGGCCGGTGCCCGGTTCCTTCCCAGGCCTGTGCGCCGGTCCGCTCCGGGGCCGGTGAAGAGGCCCGGGGCACAGAAGTACACCAAGGGGTGCGGGCGCTCGGCGGCCCCGACCCCGACCGCACGCCCGTAGTCGCGAGGGGGATGCATGGCCACCGTCGAACTCCGCTTCAGCGCGCTGCCCGAGCACGTCCGGACCGCCCGTCTGGTGGCGGCAGCGGTGGCGCGCAGGGCCGGAGTGGACGAGGCCGTCCTGGACGAGGTCCGCCTCGCCGTGGGCGAGGCGTGCTCCCGCGCCGTCGGGCTGCACCGGAACAGTGGCGTCACGGCACCGGTGAAGGTGGCGCTGATCGAAGAGGAGAAACAGTTCTCCATCGAGGTCGGCGACGAGGCGCCGCACGCCGTGCCGGGCGGCGACACGCCCGGCGCGCAGGACGGCGACGCGGAGATCGAGGAGGACGAGATGGGCCTCGCGGTCATCAGCGGCCTCGTCGACGACGTGGAAGTCACCACCGGGCAGAACGGTGGCCTGATCCGCATGACCTGGCCGACCGCACCGCCGGTCACGGCACTCCTCTGAGTCGCCCGCGGTCCGCCTGCGGGCCGTGGTACCCCTTCCCGAGGGCCCTGCTGAGCAGGGCCCTCGTCGCGTTTTCCGGCGCGTCCCGGAATTCGTGAAGCAATTCACGATCAATAGCCTGATAATTTGATCAAGCGCCAATGCGGCCGTCAATGCTTTTAGGGCGTTACCCCTTTCGGGTCCCATGGTGGCGCCTCGATCATTTGCTGAAGAGCATCAGAAGGCTGATTCCACTTACCGTCCCCTGTTTAGATCACTCGGGGGTACCTACAATCCGTCCACATCTTGAGCTCAGCCCAAGCGTCAAGGAGGACGAATGGCGGGGCTTTCTACCCCACATCAGCTGGGTCACCCCACATCCCTCGCGGCCGCGGTACTGACCGACGACAATCGGATCATCGTGGCCGTCATCGCGGCCGTCGCCGTGGCCGCGCTGGTGGTCGCGGGGATCCTGGTGCGTCAGGTGCTCGCGGCGGGCGAGGGCACCGACAGCATGAAACGGATCGCCGAGGCGGTCCAGGAAGGCGCCAAGGCGTATCTCGCCCGACAGTTGCGCACGCTCGGCGTATTCGCCGTGGTCGTCTTCTTCCTGCTCATGCTGCTGCCCGCGGACGACTGGAATCAGCGGGCCGGCCGCTCGTTGTTCTTCCTGATCGGAGCGGCATTCTCGGCAGCCACCGGCTATATCGGCATGTGGCTCGCCGTGCGCAGCAACGTGCGGGTCGCCGCGGCGGCCCGGGAAGCCACACCGGCGGAAGGCGAACCCGAAAAGGATCTCACCACCGTCTCGCACACCGCGATGAAGATCGCATTTCGCACAGGCGGCGTCGTCGGCATGTTCACGGTGGGCCTCGGCCTGCTGGGCGCCTCCTGCGTGGTGCTGGTGTACGCGGCCGACGCGCCGAAGGTGCTGGAGGGCTTCGGCCTCGGTGCCGCCCTGATCGCGATGTTCATGCGAGTGGGCGGCGGCATCTTCACCAAGGCCGCCGACGTCGGCGCCGACCTGGTCGGCAAGGTCGAACAGGGCATTCCGGAGGACGACCCGCGCAATGCCGCGACCATCGCCGACAACGTGGGCGACAACGTCGGCGACTGCGCCGGCATGGCGGCCGACCTCTTCGAGTCGTACGCCGTCACCCTGGTGGCCGCGCTGATCCTCGGCAAGGCCGCCTTCGGCGACTCGGGACTGGCCTTCCCGCTGCTGGTGCCCGCCATCGGCGTCATCACGGCGATGATCGGCATCTTCGCGGTCGCTCCGCGCCGCAGCGACCGCAGCGGCATGAGCGCGATCAACCGAGGCTTCTTCATCTCCGCGGTGATCTCGCTGGTGCTGGTCGCGGTCGCGGTCTTCCTCTATCTGCCGTCGAAGTACGCCGACCTCGACGGGGTCACCGACGCGGCGATCAAGGGCAAGGACGGCGACCCGCGTCTCCTGGCGCTGGTCGCGGTGGCCATCGGCATCCTGCTCGCCGCCGTCATCCAGCAGCTGACCGGCTACTTCACGGAGACCAACCGCCGCCCGGTGCGGGACATCGGCAAGACCTCCCTCACGGGCCCGGCCACCGTCGTCCTGTCCGGCATCTCGGTCGGTCTGGAGTCCGCCGTGTACACGGCCCTGCTCATCGGGCTCGGCGTGTACGGCGCCTTCCTGCTCGGCGGTACGTCGATCATGCTGGCGCTGTTCGCGGTCGCCCTGGCCGGTACCGGCCTGCTCACCACGGTCGGCGTGATCGTCGCCATGGACACCTTCGGGCCTGTCTCCGACAACGCGCAGGGCATCGCCGAGATGTCCGGCGACGTCGAGGGCGCGGGCGCGCGGGTGCTCACCAACCTGGACGCGGTCGGCAACACGACCAAGGCCATCACCAAGGGCATCGCCATCGCCACCGCCGTCCTGGCCGCGTCGGCGCTGTTCGGGTCTTACCGCGACGCGATCACCACCAACGTGCAGGACGTCGGGACGAAGCTGACCGGGCCCGGATCGCCGCTCAGCCTGTCCCTGGACATCTCGCAGCCCAACAACCTCGTCGGCCTCATCGCGGGCGCCGCGGTCGTCTTCCTCTTCTCCGGACTGGCCATCAACGCCGTGTCCCGCTCGGCGGGTTCGGTGGTCTTCGAGGTGCGCCGGCAGTTCCGTGAGAAGCCCGGGATCATGGACTACACCGAGACGCCCGAGTACGGCAAGGTCGTCGACATCTGCACCAAGGACGCCCTGCGGGAGCTGGCCACGCCCGGTCTGCTCGCCGTCATGGCGCCGATCTTCATCGGGTTCACGCTCGGCGTCGGTGCGCTCGGCTCCTACCTCGCCGGCGCCATCGGCTCGGGCACGCTGATGGCGGTGTTCCTGGCCAACTCCGGCGGAGCCTGGGACAACGCCAAGAAGCTGGTGGAGGACGGCCACCACGGCGGCAAGGGCAGCGAGGCCCACGCGGCCACGGTGATCGGCGACACGGTCGGTGACCCCTTCAAGGACACCGCCGGGCCGGCGATCAACCCGCTGCTGAAGGTCATGAACCTGGTCTCGCTGCTCATCGCGCCGGCGGTGATCAAGTTCTCCTACGGTGAGGACAAGAACCTCGGAGTGCGGATCGGGGTCGCGATCCTCGCCCTTCTGGTGATCGTCGTCGCCGTGTACGTCTCCAAGCGGCGCGGCATCGCCGTCGGGGACGACGACGAGACGAGCGCCGAGCGGATCGCCAACTCGCCCGACGCGGCAGTGGTTTCGTAGGGCAGGCCCAGAAGGCCCGGTCCACAGGCGGGCGGACGGCGCGTACGCACGTGCCGTCCGCCCGCTTCCGTGTGTGATCACCCACGTCGTGAGCCTTCTCTCTCATGGTGCAAATAGTCACAAAAGCTGACTGATACCTCCTCCGGCTCGGGGAGGAACCCCGTCCGCCGTGTAGATTCCGGGGGCCGAGAGCCATGGAAGGGACCGATCCGGTGAACAAGAAGCTCGCGGCCGCACTGTCCGGCGGTGCGGTACTGGTAGTGGCGGCGACGGGTTGCAGCAGCGGCGGTGACAAGGGGCCCGACCCCAAGCTGGTGTCCTGGGCCAAGACGGTGTGCGACGCGGTGCCCGCGCAGAGCACGAAGATCAAGTCGGCCAACGCGTCCATCGCGGCCATCGCCACGGACAGCAACCTGCCGCCCAAGAGCGCCCAGCAGACGTACGTCGAGGCCTTCCAGGACCTGGCCGACGGCTACAAGACGCTCGCGAACGCCCTCGACACCGCCGGAGCGCCCCCGGGGGTCGACGGCGGCGCCAAGCTGCAGCAGGACGCGTCCAAGAACCTCGCGGGCCTCTCCACGTCGTACGCCGAACTGAAGAAGAAGGTCGACGGCCTCGACACCAAGGACCAGGGCAAGTTCGCCAAGGGTCTCAAGGAGGTCGCCATCCAGACGAAGGAAGTCGGCAAGCAGGGCGACAACGGCACGCAGGCGCTGAAGCGGCTCGAACAGGGCGACGTCAAGGAAGCGATGGCCGAGCAGCCGAGCTGCAAGGTCGCCGCGTCCGCGGCGGGTCAGCCGACGGGTCAGCTGACGGGTCAGGCGACGGGTCAGGCGACCACCGGCTGACGTCGGCCGGCGGTCTGCGCGGAGTCGGCACCGGGCGGCCGCCCCGGGCCACAATGGGGGCGTGACTGACTCCGGACTCGCTCCCCTGCCCGCATCCGACCGGCCCGACACCGCCGCGCGCCTGAGGGACGCGCTGCTGGCCGCCTCCTTCACCGCCGACGGGCTGCTCGACCTGCTCGGCGCCCCCGCGTACGCGGCGCTGGCCCGTAGTGAGACCGTGCCCGCCCTGCGGGCGACCCGTGGCGACACGCCGCTGGAGACGCTCGTACGGCTGTTCCTGCTCCAGCAACCGGTGCTCCACGCGCGCGTGGAGGCCGTTCTGCCCGTCGAGGAGGCACTGGAGGCCGGCTGGCTCACGCGCGTGGGCGGTGACGAGGTGGCCGCGACCGTGGACGTACGGCCGTACGGCGGTCCCGGCGGCGAGGACTGGTTCATCGTCTCCGACCTCGGGTGCGCGGTCGGTGGCGCCGGCGGCATCGGGCAGCGCGACGAGGGCGTCGTCCTGGGCGTCGGCGGCGCCTCCACGACGCTCGCCGGCATCACCGTCCGCACCCCCGTCGCCTCCGCCCTGGACCTCGGCACCGGCTCCGGCATCCAGGCACTGCACGCCGCCCAGCACGCCACGCGCGTGACGGCGACCGATCTCAACCCGCGCGCGCTGCACATCACCGCGCTCACGCTCGCGCTCTCCGGCGCGCCCGCCGCCGACCTGCGCGAGGGCTCCCTGTTCGAGCCGGTCGCAGACGACGAGACGTTCGACCTCATCGTCTCCAACCCGCCCTTCGTGATCTCCCCGGGCGCCCGGCTGACGTACCGCGACGGCGGCATGGGCGGGGACGATCTGTGCCGCTCGCTCGTTCAGCAGGCGGGGGAACGGCTGAACGAGGGCGGGTTCGCGCAGTTCCTCGCGAACTGGCAGCACGTGGCGGGGGAGGACTGGCAGGACAGACTCAGGTCATGGGTGCCGCGCGGGTGCGATGCCTGGATCGTGCAGCGCGAGGTGCAGGACGTCACGCAGTACGCCGAGCTGTGGCTGAGGGACGCCGGAGACCACCGTGGCGACCCGGCGGAGTACCAGGCGCGGTACGACGCCTGGCTCGACGAGTTCGAGGCGTGCAAGGTCAAGGCGATCGGATTCGGCTGGATCACCCTGCGCAGGACCGGGTCCGCCGAGCCCGTCGTCACCGTGGAGGAGTGGCCGCACCCGGTCGAGCAGCCGCTCGGGGAGACGATCCGGGCGCACTTCGACCGTCTCGACTACCTCCGGGAGCACGACGACGCGGCGCTGCTGGACAGCCACTTCAAGCTCGTCGCCGAGGTGGTCCAGGAACAGGTCGGGCTGCCCGGCGCCGAGGACCCCGAGCACGTCGTGCTGCGGCAGCACCGGGGCATGCGCCGGGCGACGAAGGTGGACACGGTCGGCGCGGGGTTCGCGGGCGTCTGCGACGGTACGCTGAGCGCGGGCCGGATCCTGGACGCCATCGCGCAGCTCGTCGGCGAGGACCCGGTGCTGCTCCGCGACCGCACCCCCGCACAGATCCGGCTGCTGGTGGAACAGGGCTTCCTGGAGCCGGTGCGCTGAAGCCGGTGCGCCGAAGCCGGTGCGCGGTGCCGTGCCGAGGACCCGGCACCGGCGTGGATGCCGTGGCCGCCGGTCGAGGGCGCCGAGCGGACGGTGCGGTGCCGGACAGCGATGCGGTGCCGGGCGGGTGCCGTACGCCGGATGCTCGTGCCCTCGTAGACGCGGGCTCCGATGATCTGCGGATGCGTGCGCGATCCTCCGCGGGGCGGACGTGACTGAGGACGCGGAAGTGGAGGCGGATGTGCTGCGGCTGCGGATGTGGCTGGGGAAGGGGACGTGATCATCTGCCGACCCTGACGCGGGCGTCTTCCGGCTTCGGCGCGATCACCTTCCGGCCTCGGCTCTGGCGTCTTCCGACCGGACCCGGGCATTTCCGTCCGAGTGCGGGCGTCTTGCGACCGGCGCGAGCGTCGTCGTATGCCGGGGGCACGGGTCGCGGGAGGATGCCGCAGGAGACGGGTGTGGACCCGTTTCCGGAAAACGGCCGGAAAAATATGGCCGAGGGGTCGGGGGCGGACCCGTTCGGGCGTGCGTTCGATTGCATGTCGGCCTTCCGTTCACCCCGATGTCGCCCGCGCGTCTCCCGCGCGTGCCACCCTCCCGGCGCTGGGCAGAGCCGACGGCAGGGAAGGGGTGGGCGGCCGATGGAGAGCGGACCGGCGATCTTCGCGGGAGTGGTGTTCGCCCTGTTCGGGGCAGGTCTGCTGGCCTGGACCGGGACGCGCGTCAGGCGCCGGGAACCGGTTGCCGCCGGTGTGAATCGGATCGCATCTGCCACCGCCGCGAGCGTCGCCGGGATGGCCGCGCTGGCCCTCGGTGTGTACTGCCTGACCCGGCTCTGAGCCCGGCGGACACCGTGTCCGGAGGGTAAGGGGAGCGTCACGCTCCGGACAGAGGTGCGACAGCGGTCGGACAGTCCGGGCGGCAGGAATGCCGGTAGTCGGGTTACCGTTCGAGTGGCCGTTGTGGGCTTTTCCCGTTTGACACGGGGGCGGGATGTAGCGTCACACTCCGCAGCGTCACACGAGCCAGCAGCACGCCGCGACCCCGGGACGAAGGCCTGGGGAGGCCCCAGCGTCGACCGGAGAGAAGAGCGAAGTTGTCCCCGACCAGCGAGACCGCCCAGGGCGGTCGCCGACTCGTCATCGTCGAGTCGCCTGCCAAGGCGAAGACGATCAAGGGCTATCTCGGCCCCGGCTACACCGTCGAGGCGAGCGTCGGGCACATCCGCGACCTTCCCACCGGCGCCGCGGAGGTGCCGGACAAGTACACCGGCGAGGTCCGCCGCCTCGGTGTGGACGTCGAACATGACTTCCAGCCGATCTATGTCATCAACGCGGACAAGAAGGCACAGGTCAAGAAGCTCAAGGACCTGCTGAAGGACTCCGACGAGCTCTTCCTCGCCACCGATGAGGACCGGGAGGGCGAGGCGATCGCCTGGCACCTCCAGGAGGTCCTGAAGCCGAAGATCCCGGTCAAGCGCATGGTGTTCCACGAGATCACCAAGGACGCGATCCGCGAGGCCGTCGCCAACCCGCGCCAGCTCAACCAGAAGCTGGTCGACGCCCAGGAGACCCGCCGCATCCTCGACCGCCTCTACGGCTACGAGGTCTCGCCGGTCCTGTGGAAGAAGGTCATGCCCCGGCTGTCGGCCGGCCGCGTGCAGTCCGTCGCCACACGACTCGTCGTCGAGCGGGAACGCGAGCGCATCGCCTTCCGTTCCGCCGAGTACTGGGACCTGACGGGCACCTTCGCGACCGGCCGTGCGGGAGACCCCTCGGACCCGTCGTCGCTGGTCGCCCGCCTGCAGACCGTCGACGGCAGGCGGGTCGCGCAGGGCCGCGACTTCGACTCCCTGGGACAGCTCAAGGGTGCGAACACCCTTCACCTCGACGAGGCGAACGCCCGCGCCCTCGCCGCCGCCCTGGAGAACACCCGCTTCTCCGTGCGGTCCGTCGAGTCCAAGCCGTACCGCCGCTCGCCGTACGCCCCGTTCCGTACGACGACGCTGCAGCAGGAGGCCAGCCGCAAGCTGGGCTTCGGTGCGAAGGCGACCATGCAGGTCGCCCAGAAGCTGTACGAGAACGGCTACATCACGTACATGCGTACGGACTCCACGACGCTGAGCGACACCGCGATCGCCGCGGCCCGCGCCCAGGTCACGCAGCTGTACGGCGCCGACTACCTGCCGCCGCAGCCGCGCACCTACGCCGCGAAGGTCAAGAACGCGCAGGAGGCGCACGAGGCGATCCGCCCTTCGGGTGATCGTTTCCGCACGCCCGCGGAGACCGGCCTGACCGGCGACCAGTTCAAGCTCTACGAGCTGATCTGGAAGCGGACCGTCGCTTCCCAGATGAAGGACGCGACCGGCAACAGCGTCACCGTCCGGATCGGCGGTGCCGCCGCCGACGGCCGGGACGTCGAGTTCAGCGCCTCCGGCAAGACGATCACCTTCCACGGCTTCCTGAAGGCCTACGTCGAGGGTGCCGACGACCCGAACGCCGAGCTGGACGACCGCGAGCGCCGGCTGCCCCAGGTCGCCGAGGGCGACGCGCTGTCCGCCGAGGAGATCACGGTCGACGGCCACGCCACCAAGCCTCCGGCCCGCTACACCGAGGCCTCGCTGGTCAAGGAGCTGGAAGAGCGCGAGATCGGCCGCCCGTCGACGTACGCGTCGATCATCGGCACGATCCTCGACCGCGGCTACGTCTTCAAGAAGGGCACGGCCCTGGTGCCGTCCTTCCTGTCCTTCGCCGTGGTGAACCTCCTGGAGAAGCACTTCGGGCGGCTCGTCGACTACGACTTCACCGCCAGGATGGAGGACGACCTCGACCGGATCGCGGCCGGTGAGGCGAAGGCCGTGCCGTGGCTGAAGCGCTTCTACTTCGGCGAGGGCACGGCGACGGGCGGCGCGGCCGAGGCCGGCAACGGCGACGGGGACCACCTCGGCGGCCTCAAGGAACTGGTGACCGACCTGGGCGCGATCGACGCGCGCGAGGTGTCGTCGTTCCCGGTGGGCAACGAGATCGTGCTCCGCGTCGGCCGCTACGGCCCGTACATCGAGCGTGGCGAGAAGGACACCGAGCAGCACCAGCGCGCCGACATCCCGGACGACCTGGCGCCGGACGAGCTCACCGTCGAGCTGGCCGAGGAACTGCTGGCCAAGCCCAGCGGCGACTTCGAGCTGGGCACCGACCCGCAGACGGGTCACCCGATCGTGGCCAAGGCCGGCCGCTACGGCCCGTACGTCACCGAGGTGCTCCCCGACGGCACCCCCAAGACCGGCAAGAACGCGGTCAAGCCGCGGACGGCCTCGCTCTTCAAGACGATGTCGCTCGACACGGTGACGCTCGAGGACGCGCTGAAGCTGATGTCGCTGCCGCGTGTCGTCGGCACGGACGCCGAGGGCGTGGAGATCACCGCGCAGAACGGCCGCTACGGCCCGTACCTGAAGAAGGGCACGGACTCGCGCTCGCTGCAGACCGAGGACCAGCTCTTCACGATCACGCTGGAGGAGGCCCAGGCGATCTACGCCCAGCCGAAGCAGCGTGGCCGGGCCGCCGCCAAGCCGCCGCTGAAGGAGCTGGGCGAGGACCCGGTGTCCGGCAAGCCGGTCGTGGTGAAGGACGGCCGGTTCGGCCCGTACGTCACCGACGGCGAGACCAACGCCACCCTCCGCTCCGGTGACAGTGTCGAGACGATCACTCCTGAGCGTGGTTTCGAGCTGCTCGCCGAGAAGCGCGCGAAGAGCCCGGCCAAGAAGACCGCGAAGAAGGCGGCGGCGAAGAAGACGGCCCCGGCGAAGAAGACCGCCGCCAAGAAGACGGCCGCGAAGAAGACGACGGCCGCGAAGAAGACGACCGCCAAGAAGACCACCGCGAAGAAGGCGGCTTCGAAGACGGCGGCTTCCGGCGCGGAGGACTGACGCGCCTTCCGGACCGGAGCCTTCGGGCCGTGACGGTCGGCCCCTTCGGACCGTGGCCTTCGGAGTCGCGGCCTTGGGAATCGCAGAGCGCACGCCCCGGCATCACTTCGATGCCGGGGCGTGCGCATGCCAGGACGGGCGAGGTGTGGTGTCGGCGGCTGCGGATAGGCTGAACGCATGACGCGAGCCGAGCAGCCAACGGCCCACCCCACCCCCCCGGACGACGCCCTGGTCGCGGACTCCCGCGAGCGCGCCGTCCGTTCCCTGTTGCGCCGCCCGCAGCTGCGGCGCCTGTGGAGCGCGCAACTGGTGAGCGGTGTCGGTGACGCCCTCTCCCTTCTCGTGCTGGTCGTCCTGGTCCTCCAGGCGGCAATCGACGAGGGGGCCTTCGGCGGTGGCTACCGAGGCGTGGCGTTCGCGGTGGCGACGGTCTTCGGCGCCCGCATCCTCGCCACACTGTTCTTCGGAGCCGTCCTCCTCGGCCCGCTGACCTCGCTCACCGCGCAGGAGGGCCCGCTCGACCGCCGCTGGACCATGGTCGGTGCCGACGGCCTGCGCGCCGCGCTGCTGATCGTCGCGCCCCTGTGGATCGACTGGATCCCCGACGACGCGCTCGCCGTCCTGCTGGTCACCGCCTTCGTCACCGGCGTCGCCGAGCGGCTGTGGACGGTGTGCCGGGAGAGCGCCGCCCCGGCCCTGCTGCCGGGCCCGCCACCGGAGGGCGCCACCGTACGGCCGCTGCCGGACCACCTGGACGCCCTGCGCCGCCTCGCGCTGCGCACCGGTTTCCTCGCGGTCCCGCTGGCCGCCGCCACCCTGGTCACCGCCTCCCTGCTGAACAACCTGCTGGGC
The DNA here is from genome assembly GCF_014203595.1 of Streptomyces echinatus. Taxonomy (GTDB): domain Bacteria; phylum Actinomycetota; class Actinomycetes; order Streptomycetales; family Streptomycetaceae; genus Streptomyces; species Streptomyces echinatus. The sequence continues at coordinate 27,643 of NZ_JACHJK010000007.1, read as the reverse complement.
ACCGGCGTGGCCTGGTTCGACCAGCACCAGGCGGCCCTCGCGTCGTACGTGGCGGCGGGCCTGTTCGCCGCCTCCCTGTCCGTGCTGACGTACCTGGAACTGCCCGACACGCGCACCCCGCGCCCGCGGTCCCCGCTGGAGGGCCTGCGCCGCCCGCGCACCGGCACCGGCGTCGACAAGGGCCGCACGGGAGCCGTCCCGCTGCTGATCCCGGCCTGCGCCGGCGTCGCCGGGGCGATCGCGGCGGCCGTCTCGGTCTGCGTGCTGCACGCCAAGGACCTGGGCGGCGGCCCGGTGCTGTACGGCCTGCTGGTGCTGGGCCTGACCGGCGGAGTCGCCGTCGGTATCCGCACCGCCCCCGCGTTGCTGCCCTCGCTGTCCCGCCGCCGTCTGCTCGCCCTGGCGATCGCCGTCACCGGCATCGCGCTGCTGGCCGCCGGGCTGGTCCCGGACGTCACCACGGTCCTGCTGATCGTCACGCTGGCCGGTGCCGCCGCGGGCGTGGCCGCCAACACCGGGCACACCCTGCTCGACCAGGAGACCGAGGAATACCGCCGGGCGCGCACCACCGAGCACCTGCACGCCGTGGTCCGCGTCTTCACAGCGCTCGGCGTCCTGGTCGCGCCAGTGGTCGCGGCCCTGATCGGCCCGCACCGGCTGGAGAACGGCAGGTTCGTCTTCGCGCACGGCGGGGCGGCCTTCACGCTGATGCTGGTCGGCGCGCTGCTGCTGCCGGTGGCCGCGCTGGTGCTCGCCAAGGTCGACGACCGTTCCGGCGTGCCGCTGCGCCAAGACCTCAGGGACGCGCTGCTCGGCGGCGACGACCCGGTCACGGTCCCGGCGGCGAACGGCTTCTTCATCGCCCTGGAGGGCGGTGACGGCGCCGGCAAGTCCACCCAGGCCGAGGCGCTCGCCGAGTGGATCCGCGCCAAGGGGCACGAGGTCGTGCTCACCCGCGAGCCGGGGGCCACCCCGGTCGGCAAGCGGCTGCGGTCGATCCTGCTGGACGTGTCCTCGGCGGGCCTGTCGCACCGCGCGGAGGCGCTGCTGTACGCCGCCGACCGCGCGGAGCACGTCGACACGGTCGTACGCCCCGCCCTGGAGCGCGGCGCGGTGGTGATCTCCGACCGTTACATCGACTCCTCCGTCGCCTACCAGGGCGCCGGCCGCGACCTGTCCCCGACCGAGATCGCCCGCATCAACCGCTGGGCCACCAACGGGCTCGTCCCGCACCTCACCGTCCTGCTGGACGTCTCCCCGGAGACCGCCCGCGAGCGGTTCACCGAGGCGCCGGACCGGCTGGAGTCGGAGCCGGCGGAGTTCCACGCGCGCGTGCGGGCCGGTTTCCTCACACTGGCCGCTTCCGACCCCGGGCGTTACCTGATCGTGGACGCGGGCCAGGAGCCCGAGGCCGTCACCACCGTGATCCGGCACCGGCTGGACACAGTGCTGCCGCTGTCCGAGGCCGAGATCGAGGCCCGGGAGGAGGCGCGCAGGCAGGCCGAGGAGGAGGCCCGCCGCAAGGCCGAGGAAGAGGCCGCCCGCAAGGCCGAGGAGGAGCGCCTGGAGCGCGAGCGCCAGGAGCAGCTCGCCCGGCTGCGCGCCGAGGAGGAGGAGCGCAAGCGGCGCGAGCTGGAGGAGGCGCAGCGGCGCGAGGCCGAACGGCAGGCGGAGGAGGCCCGGCTGCGGGCCGAGGAAGCGGCCCGGCGCGCGGAGGAGGAGCGGCAGCGGCTGCTCGCCGAGGAGAAGGCGCGCGCCGAGGAGGAGGCACGCCGCAAGGCCGAGGAGGAGCGGCGCCGCAGGCAGGCCGAGGAAGAGGCCCGGGTCCGCGCCGAGGAGGAGGCCCGGCAGGCGCGGCTGCGTGCCGAGGAGGACGCCCGGCGTCTGGAGGCGCAGCGCAAGGCCGAGGAGGCGCTGCTGCGCGCCGAGGAGGCCCGTCGGCAGGCGGCCGAGGCCGCGGCGGCGGCCGACGCGGCGGCCCGCAGGCCCAGCGCGCCGCGGCCGACGGCCCCGGGCGTGGTTGCCGACGCCGTCACGGTCCCCACGCCGGTCGTCTCACCGGATGTGGTCCGGGGCGCCGAGGAGACCGTCCCGACGCCGGTGGTGTCGCCGGACGCCCAGGCACCGGACGCTCGGGAGCCGGGTGCGGCGGAGCGCAGCGCGGACGGGCAGGGCACGGACGCGCCGGACACGCACGCGCCGGACACGCGGGGCACGGACGAGACGACGGTGCTGCGGCCGGTGCGCGAGGAGCGCGGCGGCTGGGCCGACGACGCCCGGGGCCGCCAGTCGGACGCCGAGATGACCACCGAGCTGCCGCAGCCGCCGGTGCCCTCCGGGCCGGCTGAGGAGACGGCGGTGCTGCCGCAGGTGCCCCCGGGCGCGGCGGACGAGACGACCGTGCTGCCGCCGGTCTCCGCCGACGGTACGGCCGAGGCGCCGCGGGTGGCTCCGGGCGCCGCCGACGAGACCGCAGTGCTGCCGCCGGTGCGCGACGACGCCCCGGCGGACCGGGTGCCGCCCGGCTTCTTCCGGGACGAGCGGTCCGCCGCGGGCCCCGACGGCTCCGAGCCGCGCACCCGTGAGATGCCCCAGCTCGACGCCGACGGCACGCCCCGCCGCCGGCCGCGGTCCGACTGGGCCGAGGAGACCCCGCTGGACGACCTGCCGACGCTGGCCGACGAACTGCTGGGTTCGTACGACGAGCCGAAGAACGGCGACCAGGGTGACGGCGCGGATCAGCAGGGCCGCAAGGGCCGCGGCCGGGGCCGACGCGGCTGACCGGCACGAGCTCTTCCGACGGCTCTTCCGGACGGGGGCGCCCACGGGCACCGGCGAGGACCCGGTGCTTGCGGGCGCCCCCGTCCGGGCCGGTGGGCCTCCTGGCGGCGGGAACCTCCGCCGGTGGGCCTCCTGCCGGCAGGTGCCTCTGCCGGTGGGGTTTCCTGCGAGTGGGCGCCTGCTTGTCGGCCCCAGCCGGTGACGCCCTTTGCCGACGGGCTTCTCCGGGTACGGCCTTTCCGGCGGGGCGGCCCCCTCGCCGGTGAGCCTGTTGTCGCCTGGGCCTGGGCCTGGTCGCCGGGTCCGGATCTCTCGGCCTCGTCGTCGGGACCTCGGTGGCGTCGGAGATTCGTCGACGCCGGGACCTCGTCGACGCCGGGACCTCGTCGACGCCGGGCCTCGTCGGCGGTGGGACCTCGTTGTCGGTGCCCACCCGCACAATGGATGGCGGGAAGCGGAGTGCGACGGAAGGGCGGCGTGACCCATGACCGTGTGGGACGACCTCGTCGGGCAGGAGAAGGTGAGCGCGGTGCTCGACGCCGCCGCGCGGGACGCCGACGCCCTCGTCACGGCCGCCGCGGCGGACGAGCCGCCGCCCACGGCCTCGAAGATGACCCACGCCTGGCTGTTCACGGGCCCGCCCGGCGCGGGCCGGAACCAGGCGGCGCGGGCCTTCGCCGCGGCCCTGCAGTGCGTGAGCCCGGACCGGGCCCTCGGCGGTGTCCCCGGCTGCGGCTTCTGCGACGGCTGCCACACCGCGCTGCTCGGCACCCACGCGGATGTCACGACGGTGGCCGCGGTCGGCTCCGAGATCCTGGTCAAGGACATGCGCGACACGGTCCGCAAGTCGTTCACCTCCCCGGCGAACGGCCGCTGGCAGATCATTCTGGTCGAGGACGCCGAGCGGCTGAACGAGAAGTCGGCCAACGCCGTCCTGAAGGCCGTGGAGGAGCCCGCCTCGCGCACCGTGTGGCTGCTGTGTGCCCCCTCCGTCGAGGACGTCCTGCCGACGATCCGCTCCCGCTGCCGCCATCTGACCCTGCGCACGCCGTCCGTCGAGGCGGTCGCCGACATGCTCGTAAGGCGTGACGGCATCGAGCCCGAGGTCGCCGCGTCCGCTGCCCGCGCCACCCAGGGCCATGTCGACCGGGCCCGCCGTCTGGCCACCGACCCGGCGGCCCGCGAGCGCCGCGCCGCCGTCCTGAAGCTGCCGCTGCGGCTGGACGAGGTCGGCGCCTGCCTCAGGGCCGCCCAGGAGCTGGTCGACGCCGCCGCGGAGGACGCCAGACAGCTCGCCGAGGAGATGGACGGCAAGGAGACCGAGGAGCTGAAGGCGGCGCTCGGCGCGGCCCAGGGCGGCCGGCTGCCGCGCGGTACGGCGGGCGTCATCAAGGACTTGGAGGACATGCAGAAGCGGCGCAGAACCCGCACCCAGCGCGACAGCCTGGACGTCGCCCTCGGTGACCTCACTGCTTTCTACCGCGATGTCCTCGCCTTGCAGCTCGGCACGCGCGTGGCGATCGCCAACGCCGACGCGGGGGAGGCCCTGGAGCGGCTGGCCCGCGCCGGCGCCCCCGAGTCCACGCTCCGCCGCATCGAGGCGATCTCCGCGTGCCGCGAGGCCCTGGACCGCAACGTGGCTCCGCTGCTCGCCGTGGAGGCGATGACGATGGCACTGAGGGCGGGCTGACAGCCGCGCCGGCGACGGCCTGAGCCTCGTGCGACCCGATTGACCCCGTGCGACCCGTGCGGGCAGCGGGACCGGCCCGGCTCGGGGACGGCGCCGTGTCCCTCGTAGGAGGCACCCATGTCCACGCAGCGCACCCGATCCGTCGCCCAGCGTTACGCTCGCCTGATGTACACCAGGCCATCCCCCCGCTCCCGCCGGACCCGGGGGCCCCGCCCCCGGACGACGGCCCGATTCACGGCCACCCTCCTCACGGCCACCGCCCTGCTCGTGTCCGCCTGCTCCTCCGGGGCCTCGACCACCACGGCCGGCGGGACGGTGGAGGCGGCGCTCGCCGCGCTGCCGCATTCGACTCCGTCGGCCCTGGCGTCGTACTACGACCAGCGGCTGCGCTGGCGCGACTGCGGTGTCCCCGGATTCCAGTGCGCGACGATGAAGGCCCCGCTGGACTACGCGAACCCCGACGCGGGCACCATCCGGCTCGCCGTCGCCCGCAAGAAGGCCACCGGCAAGAGCAGGCCGATCGGCTCGCTGCTGGTCAACCCGGGAGGCCCGGGCGGTTCGGCCATCGGGTACCTCCAGGACTACGCGGGCCTCGGCTATCCGGCAGAGGTCCGCGCCCGCTACGACATGGTGGCGATGGATCCCCGGGGCGTCGCCCGCAGCGAGCCCGTCCAATGCCTCAACGGCCGGCAGATGGACACGTACACGGAGACCGACCTGACGCCCGACGACCAGCGGGAACGCAACGCGGTGGTCACGGCGCAGCAGACGTTCGCGGAGAGCTGCGGAACCCACTCGGCGCGGCTGCTGCGGCACGTGTCCACCGTGGAGGCGGCGCGGGACATGGACATCCTCCGGGCGGTGCTGGGGGACCGGAGGCTGAACTACGTCGGGGCGTCGTACGGCACGCTGCTCGGGGCGACGTACGCCGGTCTGTTCCCCGGGCGGGTCGGCCGGATGGTGCTGGACGGCGCGATGGACCCGTCCCTGGACTCCCGCACGTTGAACCAGGACCAGACGGCGGGCTTCGAGACGGCGTTCGCGGCGTTCGCGAAGGACTGCGTACGGCACACCGACTGCCCGCTCGGCGGAAAGGGCACGACGCCCGCGCAGGTCGGTGATCACCTGAGGGCGTTCTTCCGCCAGTTGGACGCCCACCCCATCCCGGCGGGCGAGCCGGAGGGCCGCAAGCTCGGGGAGGCGCTGGCCACCAACGGGGTGATCGCGTCGATGTACGACGAGGGGTCCTGGGGGCGGCTGCGCGAGGCGCTGACCTCGGCGATGAAGGAGCATGACGGGTCCGGTCTGCTGTCCCTCTCCGACCTCTACTACGAGCGGGACGCGAGCGGCCACTACAGCAACCTGATGATGGCCAACGCCGCCGTGAACTGCCTGGACCTGCCGCCGGCCTTCAACGGTCCCGAACAGGTCGAGAAGGCCCTGCCCGCGTTCGGGAAGGCGTCCCCGGTCTTCGGGCCGGGTCTGGCCTGGGCCTCGCTGAACTGCGCGTACTGGCCGGTGCGGGCCACGGGCGAGCCGCGCCGCATCGAGGCGAGGGGAGCGGCGCCGATCGTGGTGGTCGGTACGGTCCGCGACCCGGCGACGCCGTACCGCTGGGCCCGGTCCCTGGCCGGCCAGCTCTCCTCGGCCCGCCTGCTGACCTACGACGGCGACGGCCACACGGCGTACGGCCGGGGAAGCTCCTGCATCGACGCGGCGATCGACGCCTACCTCCTCCGGGGCACCCCGCCGGCCGCCGGAAAGCGCTGCTCATAGCCCTGCCGCCCACCCCGGGGCCGCCCGCTCCGGGGTGGGTACGAAGCACTCTCGGAAACTGTGTAGACTTACCGACGTTGCTGATCGCACCATGGTGCTGGCAGCACGCCGCTTTAGCTCAGATGGCCAGAGCAACGCACTCGTAATGCGTAGGTCTCGGGTTCGAATCCCGAAAGCGGCTCCATCGGAAAGACCAGTCAGGGATGTCCTGGCTGGTCTTTCGTCGTTCGGTGGGCATGGAGCCGCTGAGGGAGCCCGAGGCGTGTCGTCAGCGGTCGTCCGGTTCCGGCAGGCTCTCGGGGTGGTGGGCGATGGTGGGGCGGAGGCGGGCTGCGAGGAGGGCTATGTCGTCCTCGCACAAGCCGCTGGTCAGCTGGGTCAGCAGGGTGTCCAGCAGGTCCTCCAGACAGTCGTCGGCGGACAGTCCCATCTCGGTGAGGGCGCGCACCGAGTCGTCGATGTCCACGCCCCGCTGCTCCACGAGACCGTCTGTGTAGAGCAGCAGCACGGAGCCCGGTTCGAATGCGAACGTTGTCATCTCGTACTCGCCGAGTTCCGTGCCGATCGGGGGGCCGGCCGGGAGGCGCATCAGGCCGGTGCTGCCGTTGGGGCGGATGACGAGGGGTGGCAGATGCCCGGCCGTGGCCGCCGTACAGGTCCCGGCCGCGGGGTCCAGCAGGACGAGCAGGCAGGTGGCGACGCGGTCGAGGCCGATGCGTGCCGCTCTGCGGTCCGCCTCGGAGAGCATGGCGTCCACGGCCAGCCCGGACGCGGCGACGGTGCGCAGGACGGAACGGTACTGGCTCATGGCCACGGCGGCCTGGAAGCCGTGCCCCATCACGTCGCCCATGACCAGCAGGGTGCGGCAGTCGGGGAGCGCGATGGAGTCGTACCAGTCGCCGCCGACGAGGGCGCTGCGGCCGGACGGCAGATAGCGGGTGGCCACCTCGACCGTGGGGTGCGGGCGGTCGGGCTCGGACAGCAGGGCGCGCTGGAGCTCCAGGGTCATCGTGTGCTCGTGGCTGTACCGGTGGGCGCTGTCGATGGAGACGGCCGCCCGCGCGGCGACGCCCTGCGCGGTCAGGATGTCGTCGTTGCTGAAGGAGGGGGACGCTCCCATCCGCATGAGGATGACCACGCCGACGCTGCGGCCGGCCGTGGGCAGCGGGACGATGAGCACCGAGTGAACCCCGGCCGCCCGGTAGATCCGCAGCCGGTCGGGATCGGCGATGACCTTCTCGAACAGCTCGTCGGAGGCCAGGTTGCCCAGCCAGGGCCGTCCGCTGTCGATGCAGCGGCGGGGCGCCGAGCCGCGCGGGAGATCGATGTAGGGCCTCGGCCCGCCGAGCTCGCTCAGGTGCCGTTGCAGTTCCGGCGGCACCGTCAGGCTCATCTTGCGCAGGCGCAGCATTCCGGGCGGCGGCGGGGGTACGCCGAAGAACTCCTTCTCCACGATTCCGACCGCGGCGATGTCGGCGAGGGAGGGTGCGAGGAAGTCCGCCAGTTCGGCGCAGGTGGCCTCCACGTCGAGGGTCGTGCCGACCCGGGTGGCCGCGGCGTCCAGGAGGGCGAGCCGCTGGTGGGCGTTCTCCAGGTCGTCCAGGTACTGGCGCAGGTTGCTGACCTCGACGGCCATCCCGCACACGCCGACCACCTGGCCCTGCGTCTCCAGCCGGTGGAAGACGGCGCGCCAGAGCCGTCGTCCCACGGGTGAGGGGACGCGTGTGGTGCCGGACAGGGTGACCTCCCGGGGCCGGCCGTCGGCGAGCACCTCGATCAGCACGTCTTCGGACGTCTGCACGTCGGGCAGCACCTCCGCGAGCGTCCTGCCGAGGAACGCGGAGGCCGGGACCCCGGTGACCCGGGACCAGGCCGGATTGACGTAGAGGTGCCGCAGATGGCGGTCCAGGATGAGCACGGGGGCGGTGGTGCCTTCGACGATCCCGCGCAGGAATCCGCACTCGCAGACCGTCTGGACGCCGTCGACCATCCGAAGGAACGGTTCGCTTCCCATGGTTCTCGGCACGTGGGCGGCGTGGGCCTGGGGAAAGAGCCACGACGGCGGGAGTCGTTCAGCATTCACTGTCTTCTCCCAGCTGTCCGGGCAGGTCGGCCCCTTTCCCATCGTGTGGGGACGGCTGATCCGACGCATCTTGGCCCCGGGCTGGTTGCCCCTTCAACGAATCCAAGGGGTGGGAGCCGGCAAACGTGGTCATAAAACCGGATCAAAGACGCGGCAAAGTGAATCGGCGTCAGGTGAACCGGGGGCTCTGAGGCAACATCTTGGTGAACGGCGGGCAGCGCGCGGTCGGGCAGCGCTGTCGCCGTCGGCCGGATGAGGTGAGGGACGTGGTGGAGCCGAGGATCGCCGTCGCCGTGGTGACGATGGGCAACCGGCCCGCGGAGGTCGACGCCCTGCTCCAGTCCGTGGCCAAGCAGGACATCGCCCCCGCCCGCATCGTGATCGTCGGCAACGGCTGCCGGCTGCCCGAGTTCGCCCGCCGGCTCTCCCTGCCCGGCGAGGTCACGGCCATCGACGTCGAGGAGAACCTCGGCTGTCCCGGTGGCCGGAACGTGGCCCTCTCCCGGCTGAGGGACTTCGGGGACGTGGACGTCGTCGTGGAGCTGGACGACGACGGGCTGCTCGTCGACCCGGACGTGCTGCGCCGGGTGCGTGACCTGTACGCCGCCGACCCGCGCCTCGGCGTCGTCGGCTTCCGCATCGCCGACGAGCAGGGCCGGACCCAGCAGCGGCACGTGCCCCGGGTGGGCAAGTCCGACCCGATGCGCGGCGGTTACGTCACCGGGTTCCTCGGTGGCGGGCACGCCTTCCGGATGGCGATGCTGGCCGAGACCGGGGACTGGCCGGCCGAGTTCTTCTTCGCGCACGAGGAGACCGACCTCGCCTGGCGGGCCGTCGACGCCGGCTGGAAGATCCTGTACGCCCCCGAGCTGCTCCTCCAGCACCCCTGGACCTCACCGGCCCGGCACGCCATCTACTACCGGGTCAACGCCCGCAACCGGGTCTGGCTCGTCCGGCGCCGGCTGCCCCTGCCGCTCGTTCCGGTGCACCTCGGGGTGTGGACGCTCCTCACCCTCGCCCGGACCCGCTCCCCGGCCGGGCTCAAGGCATGGTTCGGCGGTTTCGCCGAGGGCCTGCGGGAACCGGCCGGGGAGCGGCGGCCGATGCGCTGGCGGACGGTGTGGCGGCTGACCCGGCTGGGGCGTCCGCCGGTGATCTGAGCGGGAAGCCCATGATCCGAGGGGGAAGCCCCGGCGGTCTGAGGGGGAAGCCCCGGCGGTCCGAGGGGGAAGCCTCGGCGGTATGGGGGGCGATCTGCGGGATAGAGGCCTGTGACGCGACCTGAGGGAGGAACGGGTCCGACCGCGATCAGGGGCGCGGGGCGAGCGGCCGGAAGCCGGAAAGGCGGGACGGGGCCCCGGTCGTTCACCTCCGCCGACCGGGGCCCTTGTCGTCCCCGGACCCAGCCTGCGGCGACACTCCCCCGAGTTACGCGACATACGCGCGCGCCGTCGGGCCGGATCCGATGCAATGATCACATCAGGATTCGCCAACGGATCGCTAACATGTGGCCAACGGTTCGTCGGTGAGCCGCGAACCGGATGGCTGGAAGTCGTCCGGCCGTAACGGCAACGGCCCGTCGGAGTACCGGATTCCGGTGCCGGACCGACAGGCAGAAGGTGGCGGGAAACCGTTGTGGACACGGCGGGATTCCGCCAGACGGCGGCGGGCGCGCGCCCGCCACGGAGTGCGGTCGGCCCCGGCCGCGCGGGAAGGCTGTGGAGCGGCGTGATGCGGCGGTGCGAGCTGCGCTTCGGACTGCTGGGACCGCCGGTCCTCTACGACCGGACGCCGTACGGGATCTCGTACGACCCCTCGTCCGGGACCTCCGGCTCTTCCGGCCGGCCCGTCGAGCGGGCCGGTGGCGACGCCCCCGACAACTGCGTCCGGGCCATCGGCAGTCCCAAGGTCCGCGCCCTGCTCGCCGCGCTGCTGCTGGAGTCCGGCCGGGTGGTGTCCGTCGAGTCGCTGAAGGACGCGCTGTGGGGCGGCGCGCCGCCCGTCTCCGCGCAGGCCTCCCTGCACAACCACGTCACCCGGTTGCGCCGTCTCCTCGACGACCCCGAGCGCCTCAGGGCCGTACCGCCCGGCTACGTGCTGCGGGTCGACCAGGGCGAACTGGATGTGCATGTCTTCGACGCCCGGGTCACCGAGGCGCGGGCCGCGCACGCCCGGCGGGACTGGCCGGGCGTGGTGCGGGCGTGCGCCGCCGCTCTGGCGCTGTGGCGCGGCACCCCGCTCAGCGGTCTCCCCGCCGACTTCGGCGGCTACGCCCTCGTGCAGCGCCTGGAGCAGGCCCGGCTGTTTCTGCTGGAGTGGCGCTACGACGCCGAACTCGCCCTCGGCGGCGCCCGCCTGGCCGCCCTGGTCCCCGAGCTGGCGGCGCTGATCGCCGAGCACCCGCTGCGCGAGGCGTACCACCGTCAACTGATGCTCGCCCTGCACCGCACCGGCCGGCAGGCCGAGGCCCTCGCCGTCCACCGGGATCTGCGTGCCCGCCTGCTGGAGGAACTCGGCATCGAACCCGGCGCCGCGGTCCGCGAGGCCCATGTCGAGGTGTTGCGGGGGAGCGGCGGGGGCTGGTGGCGGGACGAGGCGACCGGTGATCCGCGGCAGTCCGGCCGGGAGGGACGGCCGCGGCGGGAAGGCGAGTCGCCCACCGGCACCCTCGGGGATGCCGGGGCCCCCGCGGACTCCGCGGACCCCGAAGGCTTCGCTTCCTCCGCGTCCGCCACGGCTCACACGGCTCCCACGGCGTCGACGGCCCACGGGGCCCCGGAGGTCCTCGCGTCCTCCGCGAACGGCGGCTCCGCGCAGGACGGCGCCGCTCCGGCGGCGCGGCAGACCCCGCGCCCTGCCCAGCTGCCGGCCCCGCCCGCCCATTTCACCGGACGGGCAGAGGTGTGCCGCGAGCTGGGCCGGGCGCTGACCGAGCCGCCCGCCCCGGCCCCCGCCGTCGTGGTGATCAGCGGCATGGCCGGCGTCGGCAAGAGCGCCCTGGCCCTGCACGTCGCCCATGAGCTGAGGGAACGTTTCACCGACGGTCAGCTCTACGTCAACCTGCACGGCGCCACCCCCGGCATGCCCCCGCTCACCGCCACGCAGGCGCTCGCCGCGCTGCTGCGCGACCTCGGCGTCGACCCCCGGAACATCCCCGAACACCCGGACGCAGCCTCGGCGTTGCTCCGCTCACTGCTCGCCCCCGCCCGCATTCTGCTGGTGCTGGACGACGCGGCCCATGCGGCGCAGGTACGGCCCCTGCTGCCGGCCGGGCCGGGCTGCGCGGTGATCGTCACCAGCCGTTCGCCGCTCACCGCGCTCGACGGTGCCCGCCGCTTTCCGCTCACCCCGCTGACCGGCGAGGACAGCGCGGCCCTGCTCCGCGCGGTGAGCGGACGCGCGGGGCTGGACGCCGGTCACGCGCTGGTCGAGCTGACCGGCCGGCTCCCGCTGGCACTGCGTGTGGTCGCCGCCCGGCTGGCCGCCCGCCGTGCGCTCACCCCGGACGTGCTGGCCGGCCAGCTGGCCGCCACGGGGGGACGGTTGCGTCACCTGGAGTACGACGACCTGAGCGTCCGCCGCTCCCTGGCGGTCGCCCACGACGCGCTCGCCGCCGCCGAGCGCGAGGCCGACCGGGACGCGGCCCTCGCGCTGTGCCGCATCGGCGTGCTCGACCTGCCGACGTACGGTGCCCCGCTGATCGCCCGTCTCACCGGCACCGACGAGCGGCGGGCCGAGGCCGCCCTGGACCGTCTGGTCGACGTCGCCCTGCTGGAGGAGACGGCGTACGGCCGCTACACACCGCACGACCTGGTCCGGGACTTCGCCCGCGAACTGGCGGACGCTGCCCCGCGTGCCGCCGCCACCCCCGGCATCGCGGCCACCCCCGGCACCGCGGGTTCCGGCGCCGACGAGGCTCCCGGCACCCCCGAGGCTTCCGGCGGGCCTCGGTCTTCCGGCGCCATCGAGGCTCCCGGCGCCTCGGGCGGCTCGGGCGGCTCGGGCGCCCAGGGTGCCGCCGGCCCCGGTGGCACCCCCACCGCAGCCGATCTCGTCGCCCTCCGCTGGTACGCCGCCGTCGCCGAGCGCATGCTGACGGCGGTCGTGGAACCCGGGCTCGACCAGGACGACCGGCGGCGGCCGACCTTCGCGCAGCCTGCCGGGCACGCGGAGGACGTCGGCGCCCTGGCGTCCTTCGAGTCGGCCGAGCAGGCCTTCGCCTGGGGCGAGGTCGAGCTGGAGAACGTCGTCGCCCTGGTGGCGCGGAACGCGGACACCGGTGACCCGCGCACGGCGGCCCATCTGTCGGTGCTCGCGCGGCTCCTCTTCCCCTACGTGCAGCGCAGCGGCCGGGTCGCCGAGATGGAGGTGCTGGGGCAGGCCGCGCTCGGGGCGGCACGGCGGCTCGGCGACCTGGCGGCCGAGGCGTACGCGCTCGGTGACCTCGCCGGCCTGTACTTCCTGACGGGCCGGCAGAACGACGCACTCACCCTCACGGACGAGGCGCTGGACATCTGGGTGCGGCTGGGCACGGCCTCCCGGATCCGGCGCTGTCTGAACAACCGCGGGCTGCTGCTGGAGGGGCTCGGGCGCTTCGAGGAGTCCGGCGAGGCGCTGCGGCAGAGCCTCGCCTACTCGCGGTTGCTGAACGACCCCTACGGCGAGGCCGTCACCCGCAGCCACCTCGGCAACCTCTACGAGCACACCGACCCGCGCGCCGCCATCGAGCAGCACCGGCGCTCGCTGGCGATCGGGGACCGGATCGGCGCGGTCATCGTGCGCCACTCGGCACACTGCAACATCGGCTACGCCCATCTCACCCTCGGCGAACCGGACGCGGCCGCCCGGCACTTCGAGGAGAGCCTGCGCATCCTCGGCGAGCACGGTGACTGGCACGGTGAGTCCCAGACCCGGCTCGGCCTGGTCCGTGCGCTGCGGCGGCTGGGGGAGAACGCGCGGGCGGCCCGCGAGTGCGCCGAGCTGCTGCGCCGGGCCGACGCCCGCGCCGACCGCTACACGGGCGGACTGGCCCTGCACCAGCACGGGTTTCTCTTGCGCGAGCAGGGTCGGCGGGCGGAGGCGTACGAGGCCTGGCGCGCGGCCCGGGCGGCGCTGGACGGCACGGACGAGCAGGTGGTGCTGGCGGAGCTGCGGGAGCTTCTCAGGGGCTGACCGGGCCGCCCGGAACGGCTCACTTGGCGTCGGCGTAGCACTCCACCACCGCCGTCGTGAACGGGAAGCGCACCGGTGTCTCGCCGAAGGTCAGCCGGCCGGCCAGGGCGGCGGCCTCGCGGATGGCCCCGGCGACGGTGTCGGCCTCCTCGGCGGGGCAGTGCACGATCACCTCGTCGTGCTGGAAGAAGACCAGTTCGGCCCGGAGTTCCGCGCAGGTCCGGCGCAGCGCGGCGAGCAGCAGCAGCGCCCAGTCGGCGGCGCTGCCCTGGACGACGAAGTTGCGCGCGAAGCGGCCCCGCGCGCGGGAGTTGGTGGAGGCGTATCCGGGGACCCAGCCGGTCTGGCCCTCCGGCTCCTCCTCGCCGACTGGGATGCCCGCCTCCTCCGCCGCGTCCTCGCCCGCACCGGCGGCCGGCGGGCAGGTGCGGCCCAGCCAGGTGCGCACCAGGCGGCCCTCCTCGCCCGCGCGGGCCGCCTCGTCGACGTAGGCGACGGCCTTCGGGAAGCGGCGGCGGAGCGCGGCGAGGTTCTTCAGGCCGTCGCCGGACGTCTGGCCGTAGACCGCGCCGAGCACGGCGATCTTGGCCTGGTCACGGTCGCCGGAGAAGGCGCGGTCGGAGACGGACTGGTACAGGTCGCTCTCGCGGGCCGCCACCTCCATCAGGCCGGGGTCGCGGGAGATCGCGGCCAGCACGCGCGGTTCCATCTGGTCGGCGTCGGCCACCACCAGCCGCCAGCCGGGGTCGGCGACGACGGCCCGGCGGATCACCTTGGGGATCTGCAGGCCGCCCCCGCCGTTCGTCACCCAGCGCCCGGTGACCGTGCCGCCGGCGAGGAACTCGGGGCGGAAGCGGCCGTCGCGCACCCAGTCCTGCAGCCAGGACCAGCCGTGCGCCACCCAGATGCGGTACAGCTTCTTGTACTCCAGCAACGGCTCGACGGCCGGGTGGTCGACGGACCGGATCTCCCAGCGGCGGGTGGACTTCACCTTGATCCCGGCCTGGGCGAAGGCCTTGACCACGTCGGCGGGCAGATCGGGGCGCACCCGCCGGCCGAAGGCGGCGGACACCTCGTCGGCCAGCTCGGCGAGGCGGCGCGGCTCGCCGCCGCCCGCGTAGCGTTCGCCGAGCAGGGTGTGCAGCAGCTCGCGGTGGACCTCGGTGCTCCAGGGCAGACCCGTGCGGTTCATCTCGGCGGCCACCAGCATCCCGGCCGACTCGGCGGCAGTCAGCAGCCGCATCCGGTCGGGATGGGCGGCCTTCTCGTGCCGGCGCAGCTGGTCGGCGTAGACCGCGAGCAGGTCCGGCAGGGGCAGGCGGATGCCGGCGGGCTCGAACAGCGGTGACTGGGCGCCCGGTTCGGCCGACCGCTGCGGCGGGTCGGGCGGGACGGGGCCGCCCCGGAGGCGGGCCAGGGCGGCGGCGGCCGAGCGTGGCTCGCCGTACCGCCCCTCGTGGCCCAGCAGGAGTGTCTCGGCGTCCTCGATGTCGTAGCACCGCTCCACTCGCACCCCCGTGGCGAGCAGACGCGGATAGACCTCGGCGGTCGACCGCCACACCCAGCGCGTCACCTCCGGGCGGCTCCGCACCGCCCCGGCGAGATCGCTCTCCCGCCGCACCGGCCCGCTGGGCAGCCCGTCCGGGCCGAGGGGGGCGACGTCCACGCCTCCGTCCTCGGCCGGTGCGAGCGCCCACCGGTCGGTCATGCATGCGAGTGTGGCAGGGAGGTCTGACAATGCGCCTGACCTGCGGCTCTACTTCTGCGTGCCGTCGGTGTCGCGGCTCTGCTCCTGCGTGCCGCCGGTGTCGGGCGTGCCCTCCAGCAGCAGCGCGAACATCTCGGCGAGCCGCTCCTCGGTGGACGCCTTGGTGATGCCCAGGCCGTTGAGGACGCCCCGGCCGTTCTCGTGCTCCAGCAGGGCCAGCAGGAGGTGCTCGGTGCCGATGTAGTTGTGGCCGAGCCGGAGGGCCTCGCGGAAGGTGAGTTCCAGGACCTTCTTGGCCTCGGGGCCGTACGGGACGAGGTCGGGGACCTCGTCCGCGGCGGGCGGCAGCGCGGCGGTCGCGGCCTGGCGTACGGCGTCCAGGAGGACGCCCTGGGTGGTGATCGCCTTCGCGGCCAGGCCCTCGGGCTCGGTCAGCAGGCCGAGGACCAGGTGCGCGGGGCGTCCTTCGGGGCTGCGGGCGGCCACGGCCTCGTTGTGCGCGGCCATGACCACGTTCCGCGCGCGCGGGGTGTAGCGGCTGAAGCCCTGGCTGGGGTCGAGGTCGGCGGACTCCTTGGGCACGAACCGCTTCTGTGCCGCCTGCCGGGTCACGCCCATGCTCCGGCCGATGTCGGTCCAGGACGCGCCCGAGCGCCGGGCCTGGTCGACAAAGTGGCCGATCAGGTGATCGGCCACGTCGCCGAGGTGGTCGGCGGCGATCACCGCGTCCTGGAGCTGGTCGAGGGGTTCGTGGTGAACCTTCTTGATGGCCTCGATGAGGTCGTCGAGGCGCACGGATGCCGTGGGGTTCGGGTTGCTCGCCATGATGTCAACCGTAGGTTGTCACTTAGGGAGTGTCAACCGATGGTTGACAATGTCCATGCCCTGTCCTCCTCCGGTCGGTTCGGGGTCCTCCTGCGGCCTACTTGGGCGTGGCGGCCAGCCGTACCGCGAGCCCGGCGAACACCGTCCCGCTGAAGCAGTCCAGGCCCCGCGCCACTCGCCGGCTGCGCCGCAGCAGCGAGGCGAGTTTGCCGGAGAGCAGCCCGACCGAGCCGTCCACCAGGAGGCCCATCACCGTGATCGTGCAGCCCAGCACGAGGAACTGTTCCCGTACGTGTCCCAGGTCCGGGTTCACGAACTGCGGCAGGAAGGAGACGTTGAAGAGGATCACCTTCGGGTTGAGGAGATTGGTGACGGCACCGCGCCAGAAGGCCCGCCGGCGTCCCTTCCCGGGCACCGGCCCCGCCCCGGTCGGCCCGCCCTCGCCGCGGAACGCCCTGACCGCGAGGAACAGGAGATAGGCCGCGCCGGCCCAGCGCAGCACGTGGTACAGCGCGGGCAGGGTCAGAAACAGCGCGGACAGGCCGAGCGCCGCGGCGACGGCGTGCGCGAACATCGCGCAGGCCACCCCCGCGGCGGCCGTCACCCCGGTCAGCGGGCCGCCCCGGCCGCCCACCGCCACGATGAACATCATGTCGGGCCCGGGAGTGATGCAGAGTGCGAACGCGGCGACCAGGAACGCCGCGTAGAGAGAAGCGTCCATCATGCGGCCATGCTTGGCACCCGCCCACGCGCGCGGGCGAAATTCCGGGGAGTGAGACAGCGGCGCCGCTGCCGCCCGGGGCGCCGTCCGTGGGCCGTCGCGCCGATTCCGTCGAGCAGCCGCCGCGCCCGGACCGCTGTCCACAGGTTGTGGACGGCCCGCGCCCCCTGTCGGTGGCGCGTGGCACGATCGGCGGTGTGACCAGTACCGCCAGCACCGTCGAGCGGGCCTTCCGGGCGGCCCTCTACGACGACACCGACACCGGCCTCGACACGGGCGCCTCCCTGCTCGCCGCCGACCCGGCCGCCGACACCGAACTCACGCGGCGCGGTGAGGACTTCGTCGCGCAGGCCTGGCGGCGCGGCTGGCAGCCCGCCGACGTCGTACGGCTGGTGCGGCGCGAACTGGAGGACACACACGTCCGGCTGGCCGCCACGCTGATCCGGGCGCAGGCCGGGCAGGACCGCCCGCGCGGGCGCCGCTGGGCCGACCAGCTGGCGGCGCTGCCCGCCGCCCCCGAGCGCACCGCCGACCGCTTCTCGCACTCCACGGCCGTCCTGGAGCTGTACCGCCTGCTGCTGGGCCTGCCCGCCCTGGAGCCCCTGGAGGAGCCCCGCCGCGCCACCGGCCCGGCCGCCTCCCGCATGCTCACCCGCATCCGCGCGCTGCTCGCCAAGGCCGAGGCCACCGGCTATCCGGAGGAGGCGGAGGCGCTCAGCGCCAAGGCGCAGGAGCTGATGGCCCGGCACAGCGTCGACGAGGCGCTGCTCGCCGCCGAGGCACCCGCGCCGGACGCGCCCGGCGCCTGTCGCTTGGGGGTCGAGCCGCCGTACGAACAGGCCAAGGCCGTCCTGCTGGACGCGGTGGCCACCGCGAACCACTGCCGGGCGGTGTGGAACGAACCGCTCGCCTTCTCCACGGTCGTCGGCTTCGAGGCGGACCTGGAGGCGGTCGAGCTGCTCTACACCTCGCTGCTGGTGCAGGCCACGCACGCGATGACGGCGGCGGAAGCCGCCCAGCGGGCCGGCGGGCGCAAGCGGACCAAGACCTTCCGGCAGTCGTTCCTCGCCGCCTACGCCCACCGCGTCGGCGACCGCCTCGCGGCCGCCGCCGAGACCCAGGTGACCCAGGACCTGCTGCCGGTGCTGGCCACGCGCGAGACGGCCGTCACCGGCCGGCTGGAGCGCATGTTCCCGGAGACCACCACGACCCGGCTGCGCGGTGTCAGTGACGCGGCGGGCTGGACCGAGGGCGCACGCGCGGCGGACCGGGCGCAGGTCAGGGCACGCCCGCGGCTGGAGTGAGCGTCAGTCGCCGACCTGCTGGAAGGCGCTCACCGAAGCGTCCGGCCCGCTCCCGTCGGCCTTGCCGGCCACCGGGCCGTACTTCCACGGGAAGCTCCGGCTGGTGTCCGAGCCTGGCAGGGTGATCTTCACGGTCTGCGCCGCCACGGCGTTCTTGTCGCCGTCCTTGCCGCGCACGTAGCTGATGGAGAAGCTCGCGGAGTCGCCCTTGGCGAGCTTCAGCGTCTGGGCCTTCGCCCCCTTGAGCACGGGCACGGCCTTCTCGCCGTCGCCGGCGTTCAGCGAGACGCCGGGGAAGTGGTCCAGGGTGCAGGAGGCGCTCTGGTTGGTGATGCTGACCGGGATCTCGCCGCTGTCCCCGGCGGCCGGGGCCACGCTCGCCGACCCGATCTCCACGGAGACCCCGCCGATCTCGCAGGCCGAGCCGGCGTTCTCGCCGTTCTTGCCGCCACCGTCGTCGCAGGCGGTCAGCAGCAGGGCGGCGGCGAGGGCGGTGACGGTGAGCGGAATGACGCGCATGGGCAGGTCCCTGTCCTGGTGGTGACGGTGCCCTTGCATCATGGCGCCTGCGCCCGGCCCCCGCTCGCCCGCCCCTCCGGAAGAACCACCTTCACCGAGGACCCCGTCCACCGCGGAACGAACCACTCGCGCCGCGGCCTCACTCCTCCGGAACGAACCACTCGCGCCGCGGCCTCACTCCTCCGGAACGAACCACTCGCGCCCTGGCCTCACTCCTCGGAACGGAAGACAACCCGTCCCGCTACCCCCGTCGCCGCCCCCGTCTCACCGAGTCAGCGCTGTCGGCAGGCCCGACGGCAGCTTGCCGCCGTCCGCCTTGGTGTAGGTCTCCTGGCCGGTCTTGCCCGACCAGGTCACCTTCAGCGTCGTACCGTCGACCGAGTCGACCATGCCGGTGGTGCGGTTCTCGCTGCCGTCGGCGCAGGTCAGGTGGATCATCTGCATGCCGTTCTCGGCTCCGGCGGTCCCGTTGCACACGGCCCCGCCGGTCTCGAAGCTCCCGGCCTGCTTCCCGTTGATCACCAGGGCCACGACCTTGCCGCCGACGGTGGTGATCCAGCTGCCCTGGATGTCGGCGGAGGCACCGCTCGCGTCCGGGGAGGACGCCGCCCCGGACGGGGCCGTGGACGTGCTCGGAGCGGACGAGGAACCGTCCCCGTCCCCGGAGCCGCCGCTGCACGCCGTCAGCGCCAACGTGCCCACCAGTCCCGCGGCCACGGCCGCGCTCCGTACTTTCGCAGTCGCACTCGTCACCGGAATCCCCCAAGCGGTATCGGCCGGCCGCCGAGCCGGACGGCCCGCAGCGCAAGCTACCAGCAGTCACCGGCAGGACCACCGGAAAGAGTGCCGTGACGACCACCGACCCGCCGCGGAAGTCCGCCTCCGACCGCGGCAAGAGCCGCCGAGCCGCCAGCCGCCGAGCCGCCGAGCCGCCGAGCCGCCGAGCCGCCGGGGCCCCGAGCCCCCGAGCCGCCGGGGCACGGGCACACCGGCCACATCGGGCCGGCCGCCCAGCAGCAGCGGCAGCCGACGCAGGCCTCAGACACGCGCGGGAGTCGGTATTGCTGCCCTGCTCCAGCAGGCGAGGCCCATAGGTAGGAATTCTCCTACGATTGACGCGTAGGTGATTCCCTACCTATCCTCCCGGCATGACCATCACGCACGCCTCTTTCGTCACGCTCCCCGTCACCGACCAGGACCGGGCCCTGCGCTTCTACACCGACGTCCTCGGCTTCGAGGTCACCGTCGACCGGGAGCTGCCCCCGGGCCGCTGGCTGCAGGTCGCCCCCGAGGGCGCGCAGACCGTCTTCACCCTCTCGGGCCCGGGGATGGGCGGTTTCGAGCCCGGGTCCGCCCGGGGGATCATGTTGGTCACGACCGACGTCGACGCGGACTGCGCCCGGCTCGCCGCGGCAGGCGTCCCGGTGCAGGGGCCGGACGAACTCCCCTGGGGGCGGATGGCCTCCTTCACGGACCCCGACGGCAACGGTCTGATGCTGCTGACGGAGAAGGAAGGCTTCTGACCGCACCATGAACGCGACGGGTACCGCCGCCGAGGACCGGGTCTTCGCCGCGCTCGCCAACGCCACCCGCCGCGAGGTGCTGCGGCTGCTGCGCGAGCGCGGGCCCCAGGCCGTGCAGGCCCTGGCCGACCACTTCGAGATGCGCCGCCCCAGCCTCTCGGAACACCTCAGGGTGCTCCGGGAGGCCGGCCTCGTCTCCGAGCAGCGCTCCGGACGGCAGCGGATCTACCGCCTGGAGGCGGCCCCGCTCGCCGAGGTGCAGGACTGGCTCCATCCGTACGAGCGGTTCTGGCGCGACCGGCTGAGGGGCCTCGGTGATCTGCTCGACCGGATGCCCGACGATGGCGAGTCATGAGCCCGGCAGCCGGCGGTGACGAGGACGACCTCACCACGATCCGCGTCGACCAATTCTTTCCGCACCCGCCCGCCAAGGTCTGGCGGGCCCTGACCGACCCCGAACTGCTCGCGCGCTGGCAGATGCCCGGCGCGGAGGACTTCCGGCTCCGGGTCGGCCACCGGTACCGGATGACTTCCGTCCCCCGTCCCAACTCCCGCTTCTCCGGCGTCGTAGAGGTGCGGGTGCTCGCCTACGACACCGAGCGGATGCTGTCCCTCCGCTGGACGGACGCCGATCCGGCCAATCCCGCGGACTGGACCATCACCTGGACCCTGGAACACGAAGGGCGCGGTACGCGTCTCTTCCTAGTGCACGAGGGATTCGATCCGGACGACCCGGCTCAGATGATGGCGCGCACCATCATGAACGGGGGCTGGAGGGGACATGTCCTGCCTGCTCTTGGGCAGGCGCTGGAGCGGCTCGGGTAAAGGGCACGTCAAAGCTGTAACCACGGGAACACCCCTCGTGCACGTGCATTTGCTCATGCACCTGCACGTGAAGAGAGCTATGATCCGGGTCAGTTGACCACAGCATCTATGGCCTCACCAGCCAGTGCACCACCGGGGAGCGACCTGTGGACCGCGACGTTGACGGCGTGTACGGGGGGTACGACGACGTGTACAACGGCATGGCTGCCACGCAGCTGGACGGAGTGGCCTGGCAGAAGAGCAGGCACAGCAACTCGCAGGGCTCCTGCGTGGAGTTCGCGCGGCTGCCGGGGGGCGAGGTCGCCGTACGCAACTCGCGTTTCCCGGACGGCCCCGCGCTCGTCTACACGCGTGCGGAGATCGAGGCGATGCTCCTCGGCATCAAGGACGGGGAGTTCGACCACCTGATCGCCAGCTGAGCGTCGGCGCCGGCCGCCGCGGAGGGTGGCAACGATGTCGGGCGGGCGCCGGCGCACAGGCGGTGTCCGCGATGGATATACGCGCGTAGACATCCCCTGCGTGCGGCGTCGTCACCGGATCAGCCGGCCGTCCGGAGCCGGAACAGCGCCCAGACCACCTTGCCCTCCAGCGTGCCGGCCAGCGGGTGCCAGCCCCAGCTGTCGGCGAAGGAGTCGACCAGGAAGAGGCCGCGGCCCGACTCGGCGGAGAAGTCGTCCGAGTCCCGCGGGACCGGCGTCTCGTGGCTCGGGTCGCGCACCGCGCACACCAGCCGCTCGGTCCAGCGCATCAGGTGCAGCCGTACCGACGGGTGACGCTCGTCGGTACGGCACGGGTCGGCCGGCACGGCGTGGCGCAGGGCGTTGGTGACGAGCTCGGAGACGACGAGGCATATGTCGTCGAAGTGATCTCCGACGTCCCACTTGTCCAGGGTGTCCCGGGTGAAGTGCCGGGCTTCGCGCACCGCTTCGTAGCGGGCGGGGAGGGCGCACGAGGCGGCATCGGACACGGCCGCGGGATCCAGCGGCGGAAGGCCCTGCCGTAACGGCTTGAGCATGGTCGATCCATTCGTCCCCATGCGAGGCACTCCCGGGAATTCGCGGTCGTTGCGATGCAGCGGTGGCGCGGCTCCCATGGTTTCGGATGCGTAGAGCAGATGCAAGGGCAGATGCACGTGCACGCGACCGAAATGGCACTGCCCGTACCGCTTCTTGGCCATTTTTTCTGCCATCTTCCTGACGGTCCTGTCAGAGGTCCGGACCTCTTCCCGGTCTCAACGCGCCAGAAACGGCCGAGCTCTTTCCGTTTCCGTAACCGGACGAGTACTGCTCGGAGTGTTTTAGTGGCAGACTTCGGCCCCTGAAGACGGTTGGGGAGGCTGGCGAACGTGAGCGCGGGAGAGCCCGGATCGGTGGTGCGGCGGATGCTGCTCGGCTCGCAACTCAGGCGGCTGCGGGAAGCGCGCGGGATCACGCGTGAGGCGGCGGGTTACTCGATCCGCGCCTCCGAGTCGAAGATCAGCCGGATGGAGCTGGGCCGGGTGAGCTTCAAGACCAGAGACGTCGAGGACCTGCTGACGCTCTACGGCATCACCGACGAGGCGGAGCGCGAGTCGCTGCTCTCCCTCGCCCGGGAGGCCAACGTGGCGGGCTGGTGGCACAGTTACACCGACGTCCTGCCCACCTGGTTCCCCACCTACGTCGGCCTGGAGGGCGCCGCCTCACTGATCCGCGCCTACGAGGTGCAGTTCGTGCACGGCCTGCTGCAGACCGAGGAGTACGCCCGCGTGGTGGTCCGGCGCGGCATGCAGGGCGCGAGCGTCGCCGACGTCGAACGCCGGGTCGCGCTGCGCCTGGAGCGGCAGAAGTACCTTCTCGCCGACAACGCCCCCGAGTTCCACATCGTCCTGGACGAGGCCGCCCTGCGCCGTCCCTACGGGGACCGCGAGGTGATGCGCGGCCAGCTGCAGCACCTGATCGACATCTCCGAGCGGCCCAACGTGCGGCTGCAGGTCATGCCGTTCAGCTTCGGCGGGCACTCCGGCGAGAGCGGCGCGTTCACCATCCTCAGCTTCCCCGACGCGGACCTGTCCGACGTCGTCTACCTGGAGCAGCTGACCAGTGCCCTCTACCTGGACAAGCGCGAGGACGTCGCCCAGTACGAGCAGGCCCTGAAGGAACTGCAGCAGGACAGCCCCGGCCCGGACGAGAGCCGGGACCTGCTCCGCGGCCTCCTGCAACTCTCCTGACCGATCGATCTGCTCAACTCCCTTCTGTCGCAAGTACGATGACAACCGATCAGACCCGGCGTAGATCTGGTGTCCGCTAGCGATTGAGGGATGACATGGCGTCCTGGTTCACCGACCTGTCCCAGCAGTACATCGACGGCGAGTGGCGCCCGGGCACGGGCTCCTGGGACGTCATCGACTTCAACCCCTACGACGACGAGAAACTGGCCTCGATCACGGTGGCCACGGTCGACGAGGTGGACGAGGCCTACCGGGCGGCCGCCCGTGCCCAGAAGAAGTGGGGCGAGACCAACCCCTACACCCGGCGCGCGGTCTTCGAGCGGGCGCTGCGGTGGATAGAGGACCGCGAGCAGGAGATAGCCGACCTGATCATCGCGGAACTGGGCGGCACGCGCGTGAAGGCCGGTTTCGAGCTGCACCTGGCCAAGGAGTTCCTGCGCGAGTCGATCCACCTCGCGCTGCGCCCCGAGGGGAAGATCCTGCCCTCCCCGACCGAGGGCAAGGAGAACCGCGTCTACCGCGTGCCGGTCGGCGTCGTGGGCGTGATCAGCCCCTTCAACTTCCCCTTCCTGCTGTCGCTGAAGTCGGTCGCACCGGCCCTCGCGCTGGGCAACGGCGTGGTGCTCAAGCCGCACCAGAACACCCCGATCGCCGGCGGCACCCTGATCGCGAAGATCTTCGAGGAGGCCGGGCTGCCCGGCGGCCTGCTGAACGTCGTCGTCACCGACATCGCCGAGATCGGCGACGCGTTCATCGAGCACCCGGTCCCGAAGGTCATCTCCTTCACCGGTTCCGACAAGATCGGCCGGCATGTCGCCACCGTCTGTGCCAAGCACTTCAAGCGCTCGGTCCTCGAACTGGGCGGCAACAGCGCGCTGGTGGTGCTGGACGACGCCGACATCGACTACGCGGTGGACGCGGCGGTCTTCAGCCGGTTCGTGCACCAGGGCCAGGTCTGCATGGCCGCGAACCGCGTCCTGGTGGACCGTTCTGTCGCCGAGGAGTTCACCGAGAAGTTCGTCGCCAAGGTCCGCACCCTCAAGGTCGGCGACCCGCGGGACCCGGAGACCGTGATCGGCCCGGTGATCAACTCCGCGCAGGCGGGCGCGATCTCCGGCACCGTCGAGCAGGCGCTCGCCGAGGGCGCCACCGCCCTGGTGCGCGGCACCACGACCGACAACCTGGTCGAGCCGAGCGTGCTGACCGGCATCCCCGCCGACTCCGCGCTGCTCCAGCAGGAGGTCTTCGGCCCGGTCGTCTTCCTCGTCCCGTTCGACGGCGAGGAGGAGGCGGTCGGGATCGTCAACGGCACCCCCTACGGCCTCAGCGGCGCGGTCCACACGGGGGACGTCGAGCGGGGCGTGGCCTTCGCCAAGCGGATCGACACCGGCATGTTCCACGTGAACGACGGCACCGTCCACGACGAGCCGATCGTGCCCTTCGGCGGCGAGAAGCACTCCGGCCTCGGCCGCCTCAACGGCGAGACGACGCTGGAGGCGTTCACCACGGTCAAGTGGATCTCGGTGCAGCACGGCCGCAGCGGATTCCCGTTCTAGTCACCTCTGGTCGCCTTTTTCGAGGCGCCGGGCCATTGCGGACAGCTGCTGACCGCAATGGCCCGTAGCGTCTTCCATGTCGGGGAAACGGCCCCGGCGGACAGCCAGACGAAAGGCGGCGTGCCATGGTCATGCACGTTCCGGCGGAGGCGAAGGGCGACGAGCGCGGAGCGCTTCTCGCGTTCATCGAGGAACAGCGCGGCGGAATCCGCCGGGCGCTGCTCGGGCTGACCGAGGAGCAGGCCCGTACCCGGCCCAGCGCCAGCGAGCTGTCCCTCGGCGGCCTGCTCAAGCACGTCGCCGAGGTGGAGCAGGGCTGGCTGGCCCGGGCCAGGCAGGAGCCGCCGCGGGTGCAGCGGGACGAGACGAACTGGCACGAGACCTTCCAGCTGGTCGGTGACGAGACGGTCGCCTCGCAGCTGGCGTACTGGGAGCAGGTGGCCGCCGAGACGGAGAAGTACATCCGCTCCGCGCCCAGCCTGGACGACACCTTCCCGCTGCCGCCCGACCCCTGGTTTCCGCCGGAGGGCCGTGTCTCGCTGCGCTGGCTGTGCCTGCACCTGATCCGCGAGACGGCCCGGCACGCCGGCCACGCCGACATCATCCGCGAGTCGCTGGACGGGAAGACCGCGTTCGAGCTGGTGGCACTGGCGCAGGCCGGACAGGCGTAAGGCTCCGCGGCGGTCCGGGCGGCTCCCCGGCCATAACCTGGACCGCATGTCAGCGATCCGTCTTCTCGTACTGGGCGCGGTGCGCCAGCACGGGCGGGCCCACGGCTACCAGATCCGCAACGACCTGGAGTACTGGGGCGCGCACGAGTGGTCCCACGCCAAGCCGGGCTCGATCTACCACGCTCTCAAGCAGATGGCCCGGCAGGGACTGCTGCACGCGCACGAGATCGCGCCGTCCACGGCGGGCGGTCCGCCGCGCACCGAGTACGAGATCACGGACCGCGGCGACGAGGAGTTCTTCCGGCTGCTGCGCGAGTCCCTGGTCGCCTACGACCAGAAGACGGACATCCAGTCGGCGGCCATCGGATTCCTGGTCGAACTGCCCCGCGCCGAGGTGCTGGAGCTGCTCCGGGAGCGGATCGAAGGGATCGGGCGGTGGCGGGCCGCGGTCACCGAGGACTACGTCCCCGAGGACGGCCCCGGGCAGCTCGGCCACATCGGCGAGATCATGAACCTCTGGCTGCACACGGCCGACTCCGACGCGGCCTGGACCCAGGGCCTGATCGACCGCCTGGAGGCGGGCGCGTACACCTTCGCGGGCGAGGGCGAGCCCTTCGTCGGTGTGCTCGCCGACGGTCAGGAGAACCCGTACGCGACGGCGGAGCGGCATCCGGACGACGACCGCTGACGACCTCAGGGCCCGCCCCGGGAGGCGACGAGACGCCGCCGTCCGGGGCCGGTCGGGTGCCGGGGACGGTCCTAGTACTGCAACGGTGCTTGCCGTGACTGATGGCCAGGTCAGGGGATGTGTCCGCGTCGTCTGTAGTGGCTGGTGCGGGCTTGGTGTTGGCGTCGTCGGCGCCAGGTCGACCAGTGCAGGATGTGCTCGACGGGTGTGGGCCGGCGGTTGGTGAGGCGGGTGATCAGCCGTCGTATCTCGGCGAGGCTGAGGTGGATGAGCTGGGAGGATCCGTTTCTGCTTTCCCGGCATCCAGTTCGCGGGCTCGCAGGACGGTCAGGCAGGCGTGGGCGGCCATGGCGAGCGTCATGTGGCGGTGCCATCCGGGGTAGCGGCGGACCTGGTAGTCGTCCAGGCCGCACTCCTGTTTCGCGCTCTGGAAGCATTCTTCGATGGCCCATCGGCTGCCCGCGATGCGGATCAGGTCATCAAGCGTGGTCTCGGCGGGGCAGTAGGCGATGTAGTAGGAGATCTCCTGCGGGCGGGCCACGCTGCGGCGGGCGATCACCCAGTGGCGGCGGTCGGGCCGGTGCCAGGGCCGCACCTCGACACGTGCCCAGTCGTAGATCCGCAGGCCGTGAGCCCCACTGCCGCAGGAACGGCGCTTCCATTTCTGCCGGGCAAGGCCGTTGAACAGGTCGTGGACGGGATGGTCGATCGCCCAGCGGGTGACCACGGTGTCGTGCCGGGTGGTGGCCATGACGTGGAAGACGTCCGCCCGCTCCAGCTCCGAGCGCCAGCCCTTGGAGAAGCCGTAGGCGGCATCTGCGGTCACCCATCGAAACGGGATCTTGTCCGTGATGGCGCGGCGGACCATCGCCTTGGCCATGGCCACCTTCGTCTCGAAGCCAACCTCGTCGTCGATGCCGGCCCGGCGGCACCTGTCGCGGTCATCAGTCCAGGAGGTGGGCAGATACAGACGGCGGTCGATCAATGTCCGCCCGCGCTCAGTGGCATAGGCGAGGAAGACACCGACCTGGCAGTTCTCCGTGCGTCCGGCGGTGCCGGAGTACTGCCGCTGCACCCCGGCCGACCGCGTCCCCTTCTTCAAGAAGCCCGTGTCGTCCACGACCAGGACGGCGCCGGGGTCGCCGAGGTTGTCGACCACGTACTGACGCACATCGTCGAGGACCTCATCGGCGTCCCACTCAATCCGATTCAACATCCGGTGGATGCGGTCCGGGCCCGCGTGGCCGGCTTCCTCCGCCAGCGTCCAGCCGTTCTTCCGCTGCAGTGGAGCGATCAGCCCCCGCATATAGGCCAGTGTCGACTCACGCGGCTCCGACCTGCTGAAACGGTGCGCGAACCGCTCATGCACAGCCTCCAGTTCACCCGCCCACGACCTGACATCAGCAAGGTCCCCACCCATAACCACACCAACGACCGACCTGGTCATCAGTCACAGCAAGCACCGTTGCAGTACTAGGCGCTGTTTCTCGGATCTCCCTGCGTGAGTGGGGCGTTGGGGGCAGGCTGGCTGCATGGGACGTGGTGACCTGACGAATGCGGAGTGGGATCGGCTGGAGTCGTTCTTACCTCGTGGT
>NZ_JACHJK010000006.1 GCF_014203595.1 Streptomyces echinatus | reverse complement strand
GCCGTGCTGGTCCTGCTGGCCTTCCCGGTCCTCGCGGCCGCGCTGTTCGCCCTGGAGGCGGACCGCAAGTTCGGCGCCCATGTCTTCGACGCGGCGGGCGGCGGAGCTCTGCTGTGGCAACACCTCTTCTGGTTCTTCGGCCACCCAGAGGTGTACATCATCGCCCTGCCGTTCTTCGGCATCATCAGCGAAGTGGTCCCGGTCTTCTCCCGTAAGCCGATGTTCGGCTACATGGGTCTGATCGCCGCGACCGTCGCGATCGCCGGCCTGTCGGTGACGGTGTGGGCCCACCACATGTACGTCACCGGTGGTGTGCTGCTGCCGTTCTTCTCCTTCATGACGTTCCTGATCGCCGTACCGACCGGGGTGAAGTTCTTCAACTGGATCGGCACGATGTGGCGGGGAAGCCTCTCCTTCGAGGCGCCGATGCTGTGGGTCATGGGATTCCTCGTCACGTTCGTCTTCGGCGGGCTGACGGGCGTGATGCTCGCCTCGCCGCCGATCGACTTCCACGTCTCCGACTCGTACTTCGTGGTGGCCCACTTCCACTACGTGGTCTTCGGCACGGTCGTCTTCGCGATGTTCTCCGGCTTCCACTTCTGGTGGCCCAAGTTCACGGGCAAGCTGCTGGACGAGCGCCTGGGCAAGATGACCTTCTGGACGCTGTTCGTCGGCTTCCACGGCACCTTCCTGGTCCAGCACTGGCTGGGCGCCGAGGGGATGCAGCGCCGGATTCCCGACTACCTGGCGGCGGAGGGGTTCACGACGCTCAACACGGTCTCCACCGTGTCCTCGTTCCTGCTCGGCGCGTCCCTGCTCCCCTTCTTCTACAACATCTGGAAGACGGCCAGGTACGGCGAGCCGGTCGGCGTCGACGACCCGTGGGGCTACGGCCGCTCGCTGGAGTGGGCGACCTCCTGCCCGCCGCCCCGGCACAACTTCCTCACCCTGCCGCGGATCCGCAGCGAGTCCCCGGCGTTCGACCTGCACCACCCCCACGTGCCCGAGCGGGAGTTGACCGCGCGGTGACGGCCCACGACGAGCGAGACCTCGTCCGGCAGGTCGAGGGTCATCTGATGCTGGCCGCCGCGCGGGAAGAGGGGCGCGGCGCCGCGCTGCGCCTCAGCTCCCGGCTGGGCTGGCTCACCGAATCCCAACGGGACGACCTGGAACGGCACTTCGAGGCGGAGTACCTGGCGCTGGCCCGGCTCTCGTGGGGGCGCACGGCCGAGCGGGCGCAGGAACTGCGGCAGGCGTACGAGACGCGCTACCGCGCGCTGCGCCGACGGCTGCTGGCCTGCTGTGTCCTGGGGTGCGCGCTGCTGGCGGCGGCGGCCTTGGTGGCGACGGCCGCCTAGCCGGCCTCCGGCCGCCGGGGCGTGAACCGGTCGTGTCGCACCGGTCGTCCGGGGTCCCGGGGAGCGCCGGACCCGCCATACTGGTCGTCGTGCGCGTTGCGATCATGACGGCGGGATCCCGGGGCGACGCCGCCCCCTACACCGGGCTCGGGCACCGGCTGGGCCTGGCCGGGCACGAGGTCACCCTGGTCACCCACGGCCGCTTCGAACCGCTGGTGGCGGGCTCGACGGTGCGGTTCCACGCGCTGCCGGTGGATCCGCTGGCCGAACTGGAGTCCCCGCGGGGCCGGGGACTGCACCGCAGCACCAGCGGTCCCGGCAAACTGCTGCGGGTCGGGGACCTGGCACGGCGCGTGGTCGGACGGATGACCGAGGACCTGCTCGCCGCCGCCCGCCACAACGACGTCCTGCTCCTGTCCTCCTCGCTGGCCCCGCTCGGTCACACGATCGCCGAAGGGCTGCGGCTGCCGAGCCTCGGCGTCTTTCTGCAGCCCCTCGCCGGTACACGGGAGTTCGCGCCTCCGGTGCTCGGCGGCGGCGCCTGGGGCGGGCCGGTCAACCGGCTCACCGGGCAGGGGGTCGGCCTGGCCGTGGAGCATGTGTTCGCCGGTGCGGTGCCGGCCGTGCGGGAGCGGCTCGGCCTGCCCCCGGTGCGGGCCGGTGCGGCGTGGCGGGCGCGGGAGCGACGGCGCTGGCCGGTGCACCACGGCTTCAGCCCCCTGGTGGTGCCCCGGCCCCGCGACTGGCGGTCGGGCCTGGAGGTGGGCGGCTACTGGTGGCCGTACGACGCCGGGGCACGACTTCCCGAGGCGGTGCGGGAGTTCCTGGACGCCGGTGCGCCGCCGGTCTTCGTCGGGCTGGGCAGCGCCACCGTGCCGGATGCCCGGCGGCTCAGCGCACGGGTGGTGGCGGCGCTGCGGCGGGCCGGGCTGCGCGGGGTGATCCAGCGCGGCTGGGGCGGGCTCGCGGCCCAGGGGGACGACATGCTGACCGTCGGCGAGGTACCGCACTCGGCGCTCTTCCCGCGGATGGCCGCGGTGGTCCACCACGCGGGCGCGGGCACCACGGCGGCCGGGCTGCGCGCCGGGGTGCCGGCGGTACCGGTCCCGGTCCAGTTCGACGCGGGCTTCTGGTCGGCCCGGCTGGTCGCCCTGGGCGTCGCCCCGGCCGTCGTACCGCTGCGCCGCCTGACTGTGGACGCGCTGGCCTCGGCGCTGGTGCGGGCCACCCGGGACCCGGCGTACCGGCGGCGCGCCGACGCCCTGGGAGCCCGCATCCGGGGCGAGGACGGCACCGCACCGGTGCTCGCCGCGCTGGACCGGCTGGGCGGCTGACCCGCCGGGCCGGCGGACGGCGCGCTCCCGGCGCGGGCGGCCGGGCGCGTCAGCCGGTGGTGAGGACCATCCGGAAGCGGGCACCGCCGGAGAGCATCTTGCGGTACGCCTGGTCCGCGTCGTCCAGCGGCACGGTCTCGGTCATCGGGCGGATGCCGTGCAGGGCGCTGAAGGCCATGGTGTCCTCCACGTCCTGCGCGGTGCCGGACGGGTGGCCGCGGACGACACGTCCGGCCAGCAGCAGCTGCGCCGGGTTGATCCCGAGGGGCGCGTTGTCGGCACCGATGACCACCAGCTCTCCTCGGGGCGTGAGCCCGTCGGCGGTGGCCGTGATGGCCTCGGAGTTCCCGGCGGTGGCCAGCACCGCCTTGGCCCCGCCGAGGGACTGCAGAGCCTCGGCGACCGGGGTGCCGGACGTGCTGTCGATGTAGTGGCGGGCGCCGAGCCGCTTGGCGAAGTCGGCCTTCTCGGGGCCCCGGGCGATCGCCACCGTCTCGAAGCCCATCGCCACCGCGTACTGCACGCCGAGGTGGCCGAGGCCGCCGATGCCCAGGACCGCGACCCGGTCGCCCGGCCTGGCGGAGCTGTGTCGCAGCCCGTTGTACGTGGTCACACCCGCGCAGGCCAGGGGCCCCGCGTCGGTGGCCGCCAGCGCGTCGGGAATCCGGGCCAGGGCGTCGACGGGCGCGATCACCTGGTCGGCGAAGCCCCCGTCGTAGGTCCAGCCGGGCACCTTGAGGCTGACGCAGACGATGAAGTCACCGCGGCGGCAGGGCGTGCAGTGGCCGCAGCTGCCGCCGAACCAGCCGACCGCCACCCGGTCGCCGGTCCGGTATCCCCATTCCTGCGCGCCCTCGCCCAGTTCCTCCACCCGTCCGGCGATCTCGTGCCCGGGGACCACCGGGAAGCTGACGCCCGGCAGTGCGGCGTTCACGAAGAGGGCGTCGCTGTGGCAGATCCCGCACGCCTCGACGGCGATCCGCACCTGACGGGGCCCCGGCCGGGGCACCTCCCGCTCGGCCAGCTCGACCGCGCCGCCCGCGGTCGTCACCTGCGCAACTCGGTAAGTGCTCATCTGTCTCTCCGGTGAACGGGTACGACGGTCCTCGCCACCAGCAGACCAGTTCGGGCCCGATCCTGCGCGCCGAGGCTCCGGCACCCCGGCTGACCTGGGCGGCGCCGGTGTCAGGGGCTCCCGGGCCGCCAGTCCTCCGGCCGGAGCATCCCCAGCAGCAGCCGGACCAGCTCGTCCACCACCTCGTCCAGCGTGGCGTCCAGCCAGCCGGCGGTCCAGTCGTGCAGCAGGCCGTTGACGCTGCCGATGAAGGCGGTGGCCGCGAGGCGGTAGTCGCGGGGCGCCGCCTCCCCGCGGGCCACGGCCGCGTCCGCCTCGGCGCGGATCAGGTCGACCCAGCGGGCCCGGCGGGCCAGTCGCTGCTCCTCCAGGCGGGGGCTGACGCCGATGATCTCCACGAAGGCGATGCGGATACGGCGCGGGTCGCGGGTGACGTCGTGGGCGTAGGCCCTGAAGAGCACGGTGGCACGGTCGGCCAGCGGCAGGTCCTCCGCGTCGGCGAGGGCGGCCAGGACGGCCTGCTCGGCCCAGCCGTTGACCTGGAGGTGGAGTGCGGCGAGGACGTCCTCCAGGGTGCGGAACTCCTCGTAGAACTGGCGCGTGGACAGGCCGGCGGCCTGGCTCAGCGCGGCGACCGTGGTGCCGCGGTAGCCGGGGGTGTCGCCGAACAGCCGCAGCGCCGCGTCCAGGAAGCGGCGGCGCCGCTCGGCCTGCCGCTCCTCGGCGGACCTGCCGCCGTAGCGTCCCGTCGGCGTTCTGAGCCTGCCCCCCACGCGTCCCCCTCCGTCATCTCACCGGACCCCCAATCTTGTCGTGCACACATCTTGTCGAGAAGGGCCCCCTCTCCTTACTTTTCAGTAAGTTCACTGTGAATGCGCCCGTGTTCAGACTCCCCAGAGGAAAGAGAGCCGTCATGGCCGCCTCCAGAACCAGGCACCTGTGCTCCGTCACCGCCGCCCTCGCCCTGACCGTCGCCGGTCCGGCGACCGCCGCCTCCGCCGCGGCGGGCTCCGCCGCGCCCGGCGGCCTGCGCGAGGTGCTGTTCGTCGGCAACAACTGGGACGGCACCGCTGATGTCATCGAGTCCTCCGGCGACTTCGCGAAGGTCGGCCGGATCGACGTCGTCCCGGACAAGGACGCGCGGATGGCGGAGATCAACGCGGACCCGATCAAGTGGATCTACTTCCAGGCGATCCGCAACAGTGTCGGCGAGGGCCACGACCAGTTCGCCGACGACATGTACGCGACCCCGGACGGCAGGTCGGTGGTGGTGTCCCGGCCCAGCTTCGCGGACGTCGTCTCCATCGACCTGGCCAGCGGCAGGGTCAACTGGCGTTTCCCGGTGTCCGGTTACCGCGCCGACCACATGGCGGTCTCCCCGGACGGCACCCGGGTGGCGGTCTCCGCCTCGACCGCGAACACCGTGCACGTCCTGGACATCGGCACGGGCAGGCAGCTGGGGTCGTTCGCGACCGGCGACAAGCCGCACGAGAACATCTTCACCAAGGACGGCAAGTACATCTGGAACATGTCCATCGGCGACGTCAACACCGCCCTGGACGACCCGGGCTGGGACTGGACCAAGGGCGACCGGCGCATCACGGTCGTGGACGCGACGACGTACAAGCAGGTCAAGGTCATCGACATGCGGCAGCGGCTGGACGCCTTCGGGCTGAGGAACTTCTCCGACGCCGTCCGGCCGGCCGTGTTCTCCGCCGACGAGTCCAAGCTGTACTTCCAGGTGTCGTTCTTCAACGGTTTCCTGGAGTACGACCTGGCCACCGACAAGATCACCCGGATGAAGACCCTGCCGAAGAACCCGGCGACCAGCGAGGACCGCACCACCTGGGTCAACGACTCGCGGCACCACGGCATTTCCATGAACCCCGAGGGCACCAAGCTGTGCGTGGCGGGCACCATGGACGACTACGCGACCGTGGTCGACCGTGCCTCGCTCCAGGAGGGCCCGCTGGTGTCGACGTCCAAGCCGTACTGGGCGACGGTCAGCGGGGACGGCAGGGACTGCATCGTCTCCGAGAGCGGCGCCGACCAGGTGACCGCGATCGACTTCGCCACCGGCCGGAAGGTCACGTCGGTCCCGGTCGGCGACCACCCGCAGCGCGTCCGGCTGGGGCGTGTACCGGCGGACTGGACGGGTCCGAACGGCGGCTGAGCGGCGCCCGGCCGGCCGCCGGACGCGGCCTCCGGGATGCCCCCACTCACCCCGGAGGCCGCTCACCGGTCAGAACCGGGTCGCCGCCCACGCGGCCAGCTCGGACCTCGCCGCGGTCAGCAGGTCCGGGGCGGGCGCCGTCGCCCCGTTGGTGACCAGCGCGTAGTGCGGGACACCGGAGTCGGCGTCGGTGAGCAGCAGCCGGCGGCTTCCGGTGCCGCCGGGCTCCGGGACCACGGCGACCGGGCCGGCGGCGGGCGGGGCGGACACGGTGCCCAGGTCGGAGACGACGGTGGTGGCGGCGGTGGGGAAGGACGCCGGCAGGTGGAGTTCGGTGGGTGCGGTGCCGTCGCCGGAACGCCAGACGAGCACGCCGTACTGGCCGGAGCCGACCAGTTCCGCCACGTGCGGCAGGGAGGCCGGCACCGGGTTCCAGGTGAGCGTGGTGGAGCCGTCGCGGGAGCGGTCCTCGTAGGTGAAGGCGAGGGTGGTGCCGGCCGTGGCGCCCGGGTAGAGCCGGTCCAGGAGGCGGGCGTCCTGACGCAGGGTGGCGTTCCCGGAGCCGTCCAGCCGTACCGCGGACAGGTCCTCGTCGTTCCAGGCGTCCTTGGCGGTGAGCACCTTGCCGGGGTTGCCGTTCATCGGCTCGTGGTGCCGGCCGCTGTAGAGGTCCCACTGCCACTGGGTGCCGGACAGCACCGGGCCGGAGGCGGCCGGATCCGTCCACCAACGCGCCCCGGCGCGGCCGGAGTCGAGGGCCTGGTACATGGCCTTCAGCACGGTCGGCGCCTTGTCCGACACCGTGCCGGACAGGGGGTGGCCGAACTCGCTGACCACGGCGGCGGTGCCGGCGGCCGAGGCGCGGTCGCGGACGGCGGCGAAGTCGGCGGCGTACTGGCCGTCGGCCGCCTTGCCCCACATGAGGATGCCGGAGATGGCCTTCTGGTCGTAGAAGTGGGTGTCGAAGACGTAGCCCGGGCCGAGCGGGCCGGCGTCCAGCAGGCCGCCCTCCTGCCTCTGGGCGGAGATGTTGGCGTTCCAGAACAGGTTCGGCTCGACGAAGGCGGGCTTGTCCTGCCATCCGGCGGCGTCCATGCGGGCGCGGAACCTCACGTAGAACGGCCAGAGCAGGTCGCGTTCCCAGGTGCGGGAGGTCTGCCCGGAGTCGTAGTCGCCCGCGTACGGCTCGTTGTACGGGTCGAAGCCGGCGATTCCCGCGAACTCCTCGGCGGACAGGTGCCGTCGGATGTGGTCCATGGTGGCCTGGGCGGTGGCCAGGAAGGCGTCCTGGAGGCCGTGGGCGTTGTGCCAGAAGTCGTACTGGGCCTGCCGCACGGCCGCGTTCTGGGTGATGTTCTGGCCCCAGAAGAAGCAGATCCCGCAGGACTCCCTGGGGTAACTCCCGGCGTCGACGGCCCATTCGGGGGCGCCGTCGCCGGTGTACCAGCTGCCCGCGTCGAACAGGTGGCGGGAGTACAGGTCCTGGTGGAAGTCGAGGTGGACGCGGACACCCGCGTCCAGGAAGGCGCGCAGTTGTTCCGTGGCGGCGGTCAGATAGGCGGTGTCCACCTGACCGCGCACGGGCTCGGCGCGCGCCCAGGAGAGCAGGAACCGGACCGCGTTGCCGCCGCCGAGGGCGCGCAGCGCGGTGGCGGACTTCCTGGCGTCGGCCACCGAGGCGAAGGGCAGGCCGCCGTTCTCCGCGAGTTTGCTCTCGCCGGAGACGTTGTAGCCGCGCAGGACGACCTCGCGGCCCTGCCCGTCGGTGAACCGGCCGTCCCGCACGGTCAGCGGGGCGCCGTCGAACCAGAGGGAGCCGGAAGGGCCGGCGGCGGTGGCGGGCGGGGCTCCCGCCACCGTCAGGGATCCGCAGAGGACGACCAGGACAGCCGGCAGACGCGCCCAGAAATTCGGCATGTACACCACAGTCCGGCGCTCTCCCGGAGGCGTCAATAGGTACTGACTTCTCGGTAAGTTGACTATCAGTCAGACCAAGGGATCACTCGCCCGTCCGGCGGGTGACGTTCAGCAGGTACTCCTTCCGGTTCAGCGGGTTGTGGTCGGTGCGCGGCCGCCGCGGGACCGTGCCGCCGGTCACCGGCGCGTAGTGGTCGAAGGCCGTCTCCAGCTCCCCCTCGCCCCGGGTCAGCCCCGGCAGCCGCTGCTCCAGGCCGTGCACCCGGGCGGCCGGCACCGTGCCCTCCAGCACACAGGCGGCGGCCTGGGTGCCGGTGCTCTCCGGCACCGCCCCGAGCCGGGCCAGCACCGGCAACAGCGCGCCGAGCGTGTCGGCGGGCGCCTCCAGGCGGAAGCGGTGCATCGGCTCGTGCACCAGGGTGCCGGCTTGGCGCAGCGCCTCGACCAGGACCAGCGGGGTCAGGCCCCGGAAGTCGTGGCCGGTGCTCGACATGCTCTTGTCGAAGCCCTGGTGCGCATGGCTCTGGCGGGGCGAGTAGCCGCAGTGGGTCATGGTGACCGTGCAGTCGGTGACCTCCCAGCCGTGCAGTCCCTGGCCGAGCGTCTCCCGCACGGTGTCCTCGACGGCCTTGAAGAAGGCGTACGGCATCGACCCCAGCTCCACCTCCCGGCGGAACGCGACGCCCGAGCCCGGCGGGGCCGGGTCGACGCGCAGGCCGACGGTGGCGAGGAAGGGGTTCGCGTCCTTCTTGTTGAACTCGACGGCGTGCCCGGTGCCGGACGGCCGTTCGACGCACAGGGTCGTCGTCTCGCGGAAGGCGACGTCGAGGCCGTACTCCTCGGCGAGGGTGGCCTGGACGACCTCCTTCTGCACCTCGCCGTAGAGGGACACCGAGGTCTCGCCGCGCCGTTCGTCGTGGCGGACGCCGATCAGCGGGTCCTGTTCGGCCAGCTGGGTCAGCGCGAGGTGCAGGGAGCGCCGGTCCGTGCCGGGGCCGGGCACGACGACCGTCTCCAGGGTGGGCGGCGCGAAATGGTGCTCGCAGGACCGGCCGGGCGCGCCGAGCGCGTCGCCGGTCCGGACGCCGCCCAGGCCCCACACCTTGACGATCCGCCCCGGTCCCGCCCGGTCGGCCCGGCTGTCCGTGCCACGGTCGAAGACGGTGAGCGCGGTGACGCGGCCTTCGCCACCGGCGCCACGGCGGCCGTCCCCGAACGGGATGCGGTCGCGGACGCGCAGGGTGCCGGAGAAGAGGCGGGCGTAGGCCACCTTCTCGCCCGCCGGGCCCCGCTCCACCTTGAAGACCGTGCCGGACAGGCGGCCGCCCGGGTCGCCGGGGGCGGTGGGCAGAAGCCGCTCGATGCCGCCGATCAGCTCGGGCACACCGGCTCCGGTGACGGCGGAGCCGAAGTACACCGGGTGGACCGAGGCGCCGCGGGTCTGCGCGGTCAGGGACCGGCGCAGCCGGCCTTCGGGGACCCCGCCGTCGAGATAGGCGGCCAGCAGGTCGTCGTCCCGGTCCGCGAGCGCCTCCAGCGCGGCCGGGCCGAGGTCCGGGACGAAGCGGGCGGCGCGTGTGCCGAGCCCGGCGGCGGTCCCCATCGGGACGAGCGGTACGGCCAGCCGCTGCGCCATCTGGCGGAGCACGGCCGCGTCCCGGGCGCCGCGCCGGTCGATCTTGTTGACGAAGACCAGGGTGGGGATGCCCAGCCGGCGCAGGGTGCGCATCAGCACCCGGGTCTGTGCCTGGACGCCCTCGACGGCGGAGACGACCAGGACGGCGCCGTCGAGGACGCCGAGCACGCGCTCGACCTCGGCGATGAAGTCCGGGTGACCGGGGGTGTCGATGAGGTTGACGGTGACGCCGGCGAGCGGGAACGACACGACGGCGGACTTGATGGTGATGCCGCGCCGCCGCTCCAGCGCGAGCGTGTCGGTGGTGGTGCTGCCGGCGTCGACGCTGCCGATCTCGTCGATCACTCCGGCGGTGTACAGCAGCCGTTCGGTCAGGCTGGTCTTACCCGCGTCGACGTGCGCGAGGATTCCGAGGTTGAGCAGGTGCACTGAGCGCGATGTCCTTCGGCGTGGGGATGGATTGCTTCGGTGAGGACATGCGCGCAGCTCGCATCGGAGGGCCTTTCGGTGTGTCGTCGGGGTCGCCCAGCAGTGCAGCAGAACCGCTGACGCGACGGCAATGCATTAACGTTCAACGACTCCCCGCCCGTAGCACTCGCCGCCATCAGGGGGCGGACTTAGAGTGACCTACATCACGCCAATCTGGCTTGTTCTCCACTCCTGCGCGCACGCCTTGGAGGGCGCATGACCCACATCAAGGTCAAGGTGGACGGCACGGCGTACGAGGACGACGTGGAACCGCGTCTCCTCCTCGTCCACTACCTGCGCGACCGCCTCGGCCTCACCGGCACCCCGATCGGCTGTGACACCTCGAACTGCGGGGCGTGCACCGTCGAACTGGACGGCGCGACGGTCAAGAGCTGCTCGGTGCTGGCCGTCCAGGCGGACGGCGGCGAGGTGACGACGGTCCAGGGGCTCGCGCGGGACGGCGAGTGGA
The DNA here is from genome assembly GCF_014203595.1 of Streptomyces echinatus. Classification (GTDB taxonomy): domain Bacteria; phylum Actinomycetota; class Actinomycetes; order Streptomycetales; family Streptomycetaceae; genus Streptomyces; species Streptomyces echinatus. The sequence continues at coordinate 535,894 of NZ_JACHJK010000006.1, read as the reverse complement.
CACCGCTGCAGCACGCCTTCCACGAACGGCACGGCCTGCAGTGCGGCTACTGCACCCCCGGGATGATCATGGCGGCCCGCGATCTGCTCCGTGAGAATCCGCACCCGGCCCCAAACGAGGTGCGACAGGCGCTGGAGGGCAACCTCTGCCGGTGCACGGGTTACCAGAACATCGTCCGTGCCGTGCTCGCGGCGGCCGAGCACCAGGTCGGCGAGGAGGCCAGGGCATGACCGATCAGGCCGTGGAACACGAGATCGGCCGCTCCCGGCTCCGCAAGGAGGACGCCCGGCTGATCACCGGCCAGACCAACTGGACGGACAACATCCAGGTCGCGGGCCTGCTCCACCTCGCCGTGCTGCGCAGCCCGATGGCCCACGCCCGCCTCACCCGCGTCGACGTCTCCCCCGCCCTGGAACGGCCGGGTGTCGTCGCCGCCTTCAGTGGCGCCGACCTCGCCGGGGGACTGGGCTCGCTGCCCTGCGCCTGGCCCGTGACCGAGGACATCGTGCTGCCCGACCACCCGCCGGTCGCCGTCGACGAGGTCCGCTACGCCGGTGACCCGGTGGCCGTCGTGGTCGCCCGCGACCGGTACGCGGCCGCCGACGCGCTGGAGGCGGTGGAGGTCGACTACGACCCGCTGCCCCCGGTGCTCGACCTGGAGGCCGCGCTCGCCGAGGACGCGCCGCTGGTCCACGCCGACAAGGGCACCAACCGCTGCTACACCTGGCCGCTCGCCACCGGCGAGAGTTTCGACGCGGTCCGCGAGCGCGCCGAGGTGACCCTGAAGCGCCGCTACCACCAGCAGCGGCTGATCCCCAACGCCATGGAACCGCGCGCGGTGGTCGTCACACCGCTCGCCTCCTCCGGCGAGTACACGGTCCACTCCGCGACCCAGATCCCGCACATCCTGCGGATCATGCTGGCCACGGTCACCGGCATCCCCGAGCAGAAGCTGCGGGTGATCGCCCCCGACGTGGGCGGCGGCTTCGGCTCCAAGCTCCAGGTGTACGGCGAGGAGGCGCTGGCCCTCGCGGTGGCCCGCAGGCTCGGGCGCCCGGTGAAGTGGACCGAGTCCCGCTCCGAGGGCTACCTGGCGACGCACCACGGCCGCGGCATGATCCAGGACGTGGAGATCGCCGCCACCCGCGAGGGCAGGCTGCTCGGCCTGAAGGTGGACCTGCTCGCCGACATGGGCGCCTACCTGATGCTCGTCACCCCGGGCATCCCGATCCTCGGCGCCTTCATGTACCCGGGCATCTACAAGATGGACGCCTACGAATTCAACTGCACCGGCGTCTTCACCACCCGGACCCCCACCGACGCCTACCGCGGCGCCGGCCGCCCGGAGGCCACGTTCGCCATCGAGCGGATCATGGACGAGCTGGCCGTGGAACTCGGCCTGGACCCGGTGGAGGTACGGCGCCGGAACTGGATCCGGCACGAGGAGTTCCCGTACGCCACGATCGCCGGCCTGACCTACGACAGCGGCAACTACGAGGCCGCGACCGAGAAGGCGCTGGCCCTGTTCGGCTACGACGACCTGCGCGCCGAGCAGCGCAAGCGCAACGAGCGCGGCGACACCGTACGCCTCGGCATCGGTGTGTCGACCTTCACGGAGATGTGCGGTCTCGCGCCGAGCCGGGTGCTGCGCGACCTCAGGTACGGGGCCGGCGGCTGGGAGGCGGCGAGCATCCGCATGCTGCCGACCGGCAAGGTCGAGGTCGTCACCGGCACCAGCCCGCACGGGCAGGGCCACGAGACCTGCTGGAGCCAGATCGCGGCCGACGTGCTGGGCGTGCCGTTCGACGACGTCGAGGTCGTGCACGGCGACACCAAGTCGTCCCCGATGGGCATGGACACCTACGGCTCGCGTTCGCTGGCCGTCGGCGGCGAGGCCGTGCACCGGGCTGCCGTGAAGGTCGTGGACAAGGCGCGCAAGGTCGCAGCCCACCTGCTGGAGGCCAGCGAGCAGGACCTGGAGTTCAGTGGCGGGGCGTTCTCGGTGAAGGGCTCCCCGGAGGCCCGCAGGACGATCCAGGAGATCGCCTTCGAGACGTTCACCTCGCACGACCTGCCCGACGGGATGGAGCCGTCGATCAACGCCGAGACGGTCCTCGATCCGGAGAACTTCTCCTTCCCGCACGGCACCCATCTGTGCGCGGTCGAGGTCGACACGGAGACCGGCAAGGTGCGCATCCGCGCGTACGTGTGCGTGGACGACGTCGGCACGGTCGTCAACCCGATGATCGTCGAGGGCCAGGTGCACGGCGGGCTCGCCCAGGGCATCGCGCAGGCGCTGTTCGAGGAGGCCGTCTACGACGACCAGGGCAACCTGGTCTCCGGCACGATGGCCGACTACCTGGTGCCGTCGGCGGCGGACCTGCCGGACTTCGTCACCGACCGCACCGAGACCCCGGCCGTCGACAACGCGATGGGTGTCAAGGGCGTCGGCGAGGCGGGGACCATCGCGTCGACGCCCGCGGTCGTCAACGCCGTGGTGGACGCCCTGCGGCCGCTCGGTGTGCGGGACGTCCGGATGCCCTGCTCGCCGCACCGGGTGTGGCAGGCGGTCCAGGCGGCACGGTCCGGCGGCGGCGTCCCGGCCGAGGACGTCGAGGGGACGGGGCCCGCGCAGTCCGGCCAGTCCGGGCAGGCGGCGCAGTCCGGCGACGTGGGCCAGTACGACCCCTCGGGGAAGGAGGACCAGGCATGATTCCCCCCGCATTCGAGTACGCCCGGCCCGGCAGCGTGGACGAGGCGGTGCGCGTCCTCGCGGGCGCGGGCGAGGACGGCAAGGTGCTGGCCGGCGGGCAGAGCCTGCTGCCGCTGCTGCGGATGCGGCTGGCCTTCCCCGAACTCGTCGTGGACGTCGGCAGGATCGGCGAGCTGCGCGGGGTCCGCGAGGACGGCGACACGCTCGTCATCGGCGCCATGACCACGCACCACGAGGTGGTCCGGGACCCGCTGGTGCGCCGGCACGCCGGTCTGCTGGCCGAGGCGACCGCCACGGTCGCCGACCCGGCGGTACGGCACCGGGGCACCCTCGGCGGCTCCCTCGCGCACGCCGACCCGGCCGGGGACCTGCCCGCCGTCGCCCTGGCGCTGGACGCCGAGCTGGTGGTGGCGGGCCCCGGCGGCCGGCGCACGGTACCGGCGCGGGAGTTCTTCGTGGACTACCTCCAGTCGGCGCTGGCACCCGACGAACTCCTGGTGGAGGTGCGGATCCCGAAGACGGACGGCTGGAGCTTCCACTACGAGAAGTTCCACCCGGTCGCCCAGTCCTGGGCCATCGTCGGTGTCGCGGCGCTCGTGCGGCGCGACGACGGGCACATCGCCGAGGCGCGCGTCGGCCTCACCAACATGGGCTCCACACCGCTGCGGGCCACGGCCGCCGAGGAGGCGCTGTCCGGCGCCGACGGCCCCGAGGCCGTGGCCCGGGCCGCCGAGGCGGCGGCCGAGGGAGCCCGGCCGTCGCAGGACCTGGCGGCCTCCCCCGAGTACCGGCGGCACCTCGCGCGCGTGCTGACCCGGCGGGCGGTGCTGACCGCCACCGGATGGGGGTGAGCGCCGATCACCCGGATGGACGGCCCGGAGCAGGTGCGGGCCCGCCTGGAGGAGACGGGGTACCTCGTCGACGAGGGGCTGGCCGTCACCTGCTTCCTGGCCCTGAGGCTGCACCGGCCGCTGTTCTGCGAGGGCGACGCGGGCGTCGGCAAGACCGCGCTCGCCGCCGCCCTCGCCGAGGCGCTCGGCGCGCCGCTGATCCGTCTCCAGTGCCACGAGGGCATCGACGCCTCGCAGGCGCTGTACGACTGGGACTTCCCGCGTCAGCTGCTGCACCTGCGGGCCGCCGAGGCGGCCGGGGTGACGGACGCCGACCGTCTGGAGAGCGAGCTGTACGACCGGCGGTTCCTGATCGCCCGGCCGCTGCTCCAGGCCCTCCAGACGCAGCCGTCGGTGCTGCTGGTCGACGAGATCGACCGTGCCGACGACGAGTTCGAGGCGTTCCTGCTGGAGCTGCTGTCCGAGTACTCCGTCTCGATCCCGGAACTCGGCACGCTGCGGGCCGAGGTGCCGCCGGTGGTGGTGCTGACCTCCAACCGGACCCGGGAGGTGCACGACGCGCTGAAGCGGCGGTGCCTCTACCACTGGTTCGACCATCCGTCCTTCGCGCGGGAACTGGCCATCGTGCGGCGCCGGCTCCCCGAGGTGTCGGCGCGGCTGGCCGAGCAGGTGACCTCGCTGGTGCAGACCCTGCGGGGCGCGGACCTGCTCAAGCCCCCGGGTGTGGCCGAGACGATCGACTGGGCGCAGGCGCTGGACGCGCTGGGCGCCCGGGAGGCGGACGCGGACCTGGCGGTGACGACGCTGGGTTCGGTGCTGAAGTACCGGGAGGACATGGACCGGGCCCGGGGCCTGGACCTCGCGGCGGCCCTGGCCGCCCGGGGGGTGTGACGGCGATGGGCACGGCCGACGGCGCGGTGGACCGGCCGCCCGGCACGCAGGGCGGCCCTCCCGGGACACCACTCGGCGCCGACGCCGTGCTGGTCGGCTTCGCCCGGGCGCTGCGGGCGGCCGGGCTCGACGTCAGCACCGAGCGGCTGTACGCGTTCCTGCGTGCCGTGGCCGTACTGCGGCCCGGGATGCGGGCGGACGTGTACTGGGCCGGCCGGGCGACGCTGTGCGGCGGCCACGACGACCTGGAGCGGTACGAGCGGGTGTTCGCCGCGTACTTCGGGGCGCGCGGCGACGCGGCCCCGCGGCGGGTGCGTGCCGCTCCCCCGCCCCGGCTGCGGCTCACCGTGCGGGAGGCGGCCGGTGTGCCGGGCGGGCCGGCCGGGAGCGAGCCCGCGGGTCCGCCCACGGCCACGCTGGCCAGCTCGGCGGAGGTGCTGCGCCATCGTGACGTGGCCGAACTGGACACCGCCGAACGCGCCCAGCTGCGCTGCCTGCTCGCCGCCTTCGCGCTGCACGGGCAGACCCGGCGCACGGCCCGGCGCCGTCCGGCCCGGCGCGGGGACGTCGATCCGCGGCGCACCGTACGGGAGTTGCTGCGGCGCGGTGGGGAACCCGCCCGGCTGCGACGGCACGCGCGCGTGGAGCGCCCCCGCCGGGTGGTGCTGCTGGTCGACGTGAGCGGTTCGATGGCGCCGTACGCGGACGCGCTGCTGCGGTTCGCGCACGCGGCGGTGCGGGCCGGCCGCACGGAGGTCTTCACCATCGGCACCCGGCTGACCCGGACGACCCGCGAACTGTCCCACCGGGACCCTGACCTGGCGATGGCCGCCCTCGCCGCGGCCGTACCGGACTGGCGCGGCGGCACCCGCCTCGGCGAGCTGCTGCGCGAGTTCCTGAACCGCTGGGGGCAGCGCGGCATGGCGCGCGGCGCGGTCGTCGTCCTCATGTCGGACGGCTGGGAGCGTGGGGATCCGGAGCTGCTCGGCGCGCAGATGCGCCGGCTGCACGCCCTCGCCCACCAGGTGATCTGGGCCAACCCCCGCAAGGCCCGCCCCGGTTACGCGCCGCTGGCGGCCGGGATGGCCGCCGCCCTGCCCAGTGTCGACGCCTTCGTCGAGGGGCACAGCCTCGCGGCACTGGAGCGACTGGCGGCGGTGGTGCGCGGGGCCGCGGACGGCGCGGCCGTCGTGAAAGGAGCGCAGCGTGCGTGAGATCCTCCCGGCGCTGGAACGCTGGTACAGCGACCGGGCCCCGTTCGGGCTCGCCACCGTCGTCGCGGTCAGCCGCAGCGCGCCGCGCGGGCCCGGTGCCGCGATGGCCGTGGGCCCGGACGACGAGGTGGTGGGGAGCGTGTCGGGCGGCTGCGTCGAGGGCGCGGTGTTCGAACTCGCGCGAGAGGTGGTGGCGAGCGGCGAGGCCCGGCTGGAGAGCTTCGGGTACAGCGACGAGGACGCGTTCGCGGTGGGGCTGACCTGCGGTGGGGAGATCACTCTGCTGGTGCGGCCGGTGACGCCCGGGACGGACCCGGTGTTCGGGGCGGTCGCGGCGTCGGTGGACGCGGGCGAGCCGGTGACCGTGGCCACGGTGGTCGACGGGCCCGCCCCGCGCGGGGCCGCCCGCGCGGTCTGGGCGGACACCGCGTCCGGCACCCTCGGCACCAGCGGGCTCGACGCCGCCGTCACGGCCGACGCGCGCGGCGAACTCGCCCTCGGCGCGACGGTCCTGCGGCACTACGGGCCGCGCGGCGAGCGCCGGGAGGACGACGTCACCGTGTTCCTCCAGTCCTTCGCGCCGCCGCCGCGCATGCTGGTGTTCGGCGCGATCGACTACGCGGCCTCGGTGGCCCGGATCGGCGCCTTCCTCGGCTACCGGGTCACCGTGTGCGACGCCCGCCCGGTCTTCGCCACGCCCAAGCGCTTCCCTCCGGGTGTGGAGGTCGTCGTGGAGTGGCCGCACCGCTATCTGCGGAGCACCGGCACCGACGAGCGCACGGTGATCTGCGTCCTCACCCACGACCCGAAGTTCGACGTGCCGCTGCTGGAGGAGGCGCTGCGCCGGCCGGCGGCCTACATCGGGGCGATGGGCAGCCGCCGTACCCACGACGAGCGGCGCGAACGCCTGGCCGAGGCCGGTCTCACCCCGGTGGAGCTGTCCCGGCTGCGCTCACCGCTGGGGCTCGACCTCGGGGCCCGTACGCCCGAGGAGGTCGCCGTGTCCGTCGCCGCCGAGATCGTCGCCCTGCGCTGGGGCGGCAGCGGAACGCCGCTGACCGCGACCACCGGGGCCATCCACCCGCCCGCCGCCGTCTGATGCTCTGAGTGCGAGGAGAAGTCATGGAGCTGCAGCACGAGTTCACCGTCCCCGTCCCGGTCGACGAGGCCTGGCCCGCGCTCCTGGACATCGAGCGCGTGGCACCCTGCCTGCCGGGCGCGACGGTGGAGGAGTACGACGGCAGGACCGTGACCGGCTCGGTGAAGGTCAAGGTCGGCCCGGTCACCGTCACCTACCGGGGCACGGCGGTGTTCGAGGAGCAGGACGAGTCGGCGCACCGGATGGTGCTCGTGGCGAGCGGCCGGGAGACGCGGGGGCAGGGCACGGCCCGGGCGACGGTCACCGCGGAACTGAGCGGGCGCGACGGCGGTACGGCGGTGTCGGTGCGGACCGATCTGACGGTGACCGGGCGCCCGGCGCAGTTCGGGCGCGGGGTGCTGGCGGAGGTGGGCGACCGCCTGGTGTCCCAGTTCGCGGACTGTCTGGCGAAGCGGCTGACCGAGCGGCCCCCGGCCACGGAGGAGCAGCCGCGGGAGGGCGGGACGGCGACGGCTACGGCCGGCCCGGCGGAACCGGAACCGGAACCGCTCGACCTGCTGCACGTCGCCGGCCTCCCGGTGGCCAAACGGGCGGCGGCCCTGGCAGCGGCCCTGGCGGCCCTGACCGTGGCCCTACGCCTGTGCCGCCGCAACCGACGGCGCCACGGCAAACGACGCCGGTAGCGCCCCGAAAGGGGCGCGGGGAACTGCGCGAACAACCACGACGCACCCACACCCACACCCACACCCACCGGCCAACCCGCACCCGGCACCGACTGCTCCCGTGCCCGCTAAGCGGGATCTCCGGCCACGCGGGCGTGCACGTGCTGGTCGTGCCAGCCGTCGGCGTGCAGCAGGGCGCTGCGGTGGGTGCCCTCGGCGGTGTATCCGGCCTTCTCGGCCACCCGGCAGGACGCGGGGTTGGCCGTCGAGTGGCACAGCACCAGCCGGTGCAGTCCCAGCTCGTCCAGGGCCCAGCCGCTGAGCCGCCGGGTCGCCGCGACCGCGATGCCGCGGCCGCGCCCCTCCGGCAGTACCCAGTAGACGACCTCGGCGGTGCCGCCCGCCAGGTCCACGTCGTTGAGGCCGGCGAGCCCGACGGCCGCGCCGCCGGTCGGGGCGACGGCCCAGATCGCCCCGGTCTCGGCCCGCCGGCGCGCGTGCAGGCGTTCGATCCTGGCGCGCGCCTCGTCACGGCCGGCGACGGTGAAGAGGTTCCAGCGGCTGATCGCCGGGTCCTGCCCAGCGGTGTGCAGGGCGTCGGCGTCGGCGTCGTCGAGGCGCCAGGGCCGCAGTTCCAGCCCGCCGGGCAGCGGCAGCACGGGCTGGTCACGGTCGGCGAGGCGGCCGGCGGGTACGACGGCGGGTATCCCGGAGCTGTTGATCATCCGGGGATGATGTCACGGGCCGTCACCGCCGTGGCAGCCGGTGCAGGGTCACCTCGGTGAGCGCTCCGTCGGCGACCGTCGCGGTGAGGTAGGTGCAGTGGGGCTGGCGGCGCCGGTCGGTCGGGGAGCCTGGGTTGAGCAGGCGCAGGCCGCCGGGCGCGGTGGTGTCCCAGGGGATGTGGCTGTGCCCGAAGACCAGGACGTCGAGGCCGGGGAAGCGGGCCGTGCACCGGGCCTCACGGCCCTGGGCGGGGCCGGTCTCGTGGACGACGCCGAAGCGCAGGCCGCCCAGTTCCGCGTGGGCGACCTCGGGGAGCCGGGCGCGCAGCTCTGGGCCGTCGTTGTTGCCGTAGACCCCGATCAGCCGGCGGCTGCGGCTCTCCAGCAGGTCGAGGGTGGCGGTGTCGACCCAGTCCCCCGCGTGGAACACGACGTCGGCGTGCGGGAGTTCGGCGAGCAGCTGCTCCGGCAGCAGCTTGGCGCGCTTGGGCAGGTGCGTGTCGGACATGAGCAGCAGGCGCACGCCGTCAGCCTAGGGGTTCCGGGAGGTCAGCCGGCGCAGGCCACGCGCGACGCCGAGTGCCGCGGCGCCCGCGCCGAGGGCGGTGGCGGCGGGGTGCCGGACCAGGGTCTCCTGCCAGGAGCGGGCGTGGGAGCCGTCGTCGAAGGCGCCGTGCGCGCCCTGGTCGTCGGCGGGCGTGCGGTCGACCGGTTCGAAGAGGTTGTCCAGGCCGGCCGGGGGGACGCTGTCGGTCTGCTGGGAGTCGAAGCCGGTGCGGGCCAGGTAGCGGTCGAGCAGCGCGGGGACGAACCGGTTGGCCCAGATGGTGGCCACGGTGCTGGCGCCGACGTAGTACTGCTTGCGGCCGGGATGGTCGGCGGCGTACAGGACGCCCCGCGCGGCGACCTCCGGCTGGTAGATCGGCGGCACCGGCATCGGATGCTTGGACAGGCGGGAGCGCACCCACTGGAACTGGGGCGTGTTGACCGCGGGCATCTGGGCGACGGTGACGCGCACGTTGCTGCCGCGGTGCAGCAGCTCCGTGCGCACGGAGGAGGTGAAGCCGTTGATGGCGTGTTTGGCTCCGCAGTACGCCGACTGCAGCGGGATGGAGCGTTCCCCGAGCGCGGAGCCGACCTGCACGATGGTGCCGCGGTCGCGGGGCAGCATGCGTTTCAGTGCCGAGCGGGTGCCGTTGACGAAGCCGAGGTAGGTCACCGCGGTGACCCGCTCGAACTCCTCGGCGGTGATCTCCTCGAAGGGCGCGAACACGGTGGAGAAGGCGCAGTTGATCCAGACGTCGATCGGGCCGAACTCCTTCTCGGCGGCGTCGGCGACGGCCTCCACCCGCTCCGGGTCGGCCGTGTCGGCCGCTTGGACGAGGGGGCGTCCGCCGAGGGCCGCGACCTCGTCGGCCGCCGCCTCCAGGCCGCCCTGTCCGCGTGCGACCAGGACGACGTTCGCGCCGCGCCGGGCGTACAGGCGCGCGGTGGCGCGGCCGATGCCGGCGCTGGCACCGGTGATGACGACGGTGGGGGGCATGGTCCTCTCCTTGTGCGTACGAGGTCTGTCGCGTGGTCTGTCGCCTGGTCCGTGTCACTCCACCCGGTACGCCGCCGCCCGCTCCTCCGCGAGGGTCAGCCCGAGGCCCGGTGCTCCGTCGGCGCCCGGCGTGACGCTGCCGCCGCCGGGGTCGAGGACGCCGTCGAACAGGAGCCTTTCGATGCGGACGTGGTCGTGGAACCACTCCAGGTGGCGCAGGTTGGGCACGGCGGCGGCCACATGGGCGTGGGCGTGGGGCGCGCAGTGCCCGGAGACGTCGAGCCCGTGCGCGTGGGCGAGCGCGGCGGCGCGCAGCCAGACGGTGATGCCGCCGCACCGGGTCACGTCGGCCTGCAGGCAGTCGACGGCCCCGGCGGCCAGCATGTGCGCGAAGTACGGGAGGGTGTAGCCGTACTCGCCGGCGGTGACGTCCATCGGGGTCCGGCCGCGGATGTCCGCGAGGGTGCCGAGGTGGTCGGAGGAGACGGGTTCCTCGAACCAGGTCACGTCCTGGTCGCCGAGGCGGCCCGCGACGCGTATCGCCTGGCCGCCGGTGTAGCCGCCGTTGGCGTCCACGTACAGTTCGGCGGTGTCGCCGATGGCGGCCCGCGCCCGGGCGACGCGTTCCAGGTCGCGTTTCTCGCGGCCGCCCCACGACTCCCCGATCTTGATCTTGACGCGGGGGATGCCCTGTTCCTCGGTCCAGCCGCGCAGTTGGCGTTCCTGCCGCGCGCTGTCGTAGGTGGTGAAGCCGCCGCTGCCGTAGACGGGCACGTCGTCGTGGACGGCGCCCAGCAGGCGGACGAGGGGCAGGCCGAGCAGTCGGGCCTTCAGGTCCCACAGGGCGATGTCGACGGCGGCGACGGCCTGGGCGGCCACACCGGGCAGTCCGGCGTTGCGCACGGCCCGGCACATGAGCTCGTTGGCGCGTGGCACGTCGTGGGCGGGGAGACCGGTGACGGTGCCGGCGAGCGGTTCGCGGACGACGTATGCGGTGGCGGCGGGGGCGTAGGTGTAGCCGAGCCCGGTCGTGGGGCCGGAGCGGACGGTGACCAGGACGAGGGTGGTGCTGTCCCAGGCGAGGGTGCCGTCCGCCTCGGGGGCGTCGGTGGGCACGGTGTAGACGGCGGCCTCGACCGCGTCCACGGCCGGCTGGTCGCTCATGGTCACCTCCTCGGCGGCCGCGGTCCGGCCAGGGCGCCCACGGCACCCGCGGCGGCCAGGGCGAGGGCGGCCACGGCGGCGGCCGTGCCCCAGCGGGCCGTCCGGGACGGCTCGTCGGGGCGGTCGGCCAGGCGTTCCGGGTGGTCGCTGGGCAGGTTGCCGTCGAGGGCGAGCGCGAGGACCTCGGCGAGGTGCAGCGCGCGGCGGCCGGTGCCGCCCTGTTCGATCTGGGTGCGGCAGCTGAAGCCGTCGGCGAGGACCAGGCTGTCCGGGGCGGTACCGCGGACGGCGGGCAGGACGCCCTGTTCGGCGACGGCCATGGAGACCTCGTGGTGGCCGCGTTCGAAGCCGAAGTTCCCGGCGAGGCCGCAGCAGCCCTCGTCGAGCACCTCGGCGTCGAGATGGGCGCGGCGCATCAGCTCGCGGTCGGCGTCGAACTTCATGACGGCGTGCTGGTGGCAGTGGGTCTGCACGGTGGCCTGCCGGGCGAGCCCCGGTGGCCGCCAGCCGTCGGGGGCGTGGTGGACGAGCTGTTCGGCGAAGGTGCGGGTCTGCGCGGCGAGCCGTGTCACGTCCTGGTCGCCGGGCATCAGTTCCGGGGCGTCGGCGCGGAAGACGGCCGTGCAGGAGGGTTCCAGGCCGATGATCGGTGTGCCGGCCTCCAGATAGGGCCGCAGCACTGCGAGGGTGCGGGTCAGCACCTTCTTGGCGACCGGGAGCTGACCGGTGGAGATCCAGGTCAGGCCGCAGCACACCGGTTCGGTGGGGACGGCCACCCGGAACCCGGCGTCCTCCAGGACGCGTACGGCGGACTTGGCGATGGCGGGGTGGAAGTAGGTGCTGAAGGTGTCCGGCCACAGGACGACCGTGCGCGGGTCGGCCGGGTCCGGCTCGTCCCGGTCGCGGGCCCGCCACCACTGGACGAAGGACTCCTCGGCGAACACCGGGGCCGGGCGGGCCTCGTCGATGCCGGCGAGCCGCTTGCCGAGCCGGGCCAGGACGGGGGCGTGGAGGGCGGAGTTGACCAGGGAGGGGGCGGCGCGCGACAGCCGGGCCCACAGCGGGAGCCAGCCCATGGAGTAGTGGGCCATGGGGCGCAGCCGGCCCGCGTAGTGGTGGGACATGAACTCCGCCTTCAGGGTGGCCATGTCGACGCCGGTGGGACAGTCGGACTTGCAGCCCTTGCAGGCCAGGCAGAGGTCGAGCGCGTCGTGCACGGCGGTGGAGCGCCAGCCGTCCTCGATCGCGGAGTCCGCGTGCCCGTCGAGCATCTCGAACAGCAGCCGGGCCCGGCCGCGGGTGGAGTGTTCCTCCTCCCTCGTGGCCCGGTAGGAGGGGCACATGACGCCGCCGGAGTGGCTGCGGCAGTTGCCGATGCCGACGCAGCGCATCACCGCGCGGTCGAAGGAGTGGTCGTCCTCGGGGAAGCCGAAGTGGGTGGCGGGGGTGGCGGGCCGCCAGGCGGGGCCGAGCCGCAGCTGCCCGTCGACGGGGTTCGGGTGGACGATCTTGCCCGGGTTCATCCGGTTGCCGGGGTCGAAGAGCGCCTTCAGCTCGCCGAACGCGGTCACGAGCCGTTCCCCGAACATGCGGGTGAGCAGCTCGCCCCGGGACTGGCCGTCCCCGTGCTCGCCGGAGAGGGATCCGCCGTAGGAGACGACGAGGTCGGCCGCGCGCTCCAGGAAGCGCCGGAAGCCGGCCACGCCCTCGGCGGTCTTCAGTCCGAAGGGGATGCGGGTGTGGACGCAGCCCTGCCCGAAGTGGCCGTACAGGGACGGGTGGTCGTAGCCGAACTCCTCGAACAGCCGCTTGAGGTCGCGCAGATAGTCGCCGAGCCGTTCCGGCGGTACGGCGGAGTCCTCCCAGCCCTCCCAGGTCTCCCGGTCGTCCGGCGGTCGGGCGGTCACGCCGAGTCCGGCCTCGCGGGCCTTGAGCATCTTCTGCTCGCGCTCGGGGTTGTCGGAGAAGGCGACGCGTCCGTCCTTCTCGTCGCGGCCGAGGGCGTGCAGAAGGGCGTGCGCCTGTTCGTCGACGTCGTCCTGGCTGTCGCCGCTGTACTGCACCATCAGCCAGCTGTCGCCCTCGGGCAGCACGGCGAGCGATTCGAGGTAGGCGCCCTCCTCGCGCATCAGCTGGGCCATCCGCCCGTCCAGTGCCTCCAGCTGGGTGGGCGAGCAGTGTTCCAGCAGGCGGGGGACGTCGTCGGCGGCGGCGCAGATGTCGTCGTAGCCGAGGACGAGGAGGGACTGGTACGACGGCACGGGCACGAGGTCGAGTTCGGCGCGCAGGACGGTCACCAGGGTGCCCTCGCTGCCGACGAGCGCCTTGGCGACGTCGAAGCCGTTCTCGGGCAGCAGGGAGTCCAGGTTGTAGCCGGAGACCCGGCGCGGGATCTTGGGATAGCCGCGGCGGATGTCGGCCAGGTACGCGGTGGCGATGCGGTCGAGGCCGGCGTAGATCTCGGCGAGCCGGCCGCCGCCGGCGACGATCCGGGCCCGCTCGTCGGGCGGGGTGGGACCGACCCAGGCGCGCTGTCCGTCGTAGGTGAGGATCTCCAGGCGCCGGATGTTGTCCACGGTCTTGCCGTAGGCCTGCGCGGAGGCGCCGCAGGAGTTGTTGCCGATCATGCCGCCGAGGGCGCAGTGGCTGTGGGTGGACGGCTTCGGGCCGAACTGGAGCCGGTGGCGGGCCAGGTGCCGGTTGAGTTCGTCCAGGACGATGCCGGGTTCGACCACGCAGGTGCGCCGCTCGGGCTCGACCGAGAGTACGCCGGTGCAGTACTTGCTCCAGTCGATCACCACGGCGGTGTTGGTCGACTGTCCGGCCAGACTGGTGCCGCCGCCCCGGGAGAGGACGGGGGCGTCGAAGCGTGCGCACACCGACACCGCCCGGGCGCCCGCCTCCACGGTGCGGGGGACGACGACGCCGATGGGGACCTGCCGGTAGTTCGAACCGTCCGTGGCGTACGCGCCGCGGCTGCCGGCGTCGAAGCGGACTTCGCCGTCCACCTCGGCGCGGAGTGCCGCCTCCAGGCCGGACGTGTCCGGAGGGGTCATCTGGTCTCCTTGGTCTTCTCCGCCGTGCTGCCCTGTCCGAGGCCGGGCGAGTACCCGGCGAATAGTCAGGCAAAACTGAACAGTTTCAACTGGACAGCTGTGTCTGCCGGTCATAGCCTGGGGTCATGGCTGACATCTCCGACTCCGCCGCCCGCGCCGCGCGCGACCTGCGCGTGGTCTTCAGCAGGCTGCGGCGCCGCATCCGGGAGGTGGCGCAGGACGCCGACCTCAGCCCCTCCCAGGAGTCCGCGCTCACCCTGGTCGGCAAGCACGGCGCGGCCACGGCCAGCGCGCTGGCCGCCGCCGAGGGGGTGCGCCCGCAGTCCATGGCGACGACGCTGGCCGCCCTGGAGCGGCACGGGCTGATCCGCCGTGCCCCCGACCCGGACGACGGCCGCCGCCAGCTGGTCACCCTGGCCGACGCGGGCCGGGCCCGCGTCGAGGGGAACAAGCAGGTGCGCGAGGAGTGGCTGGCCCGTGCCTTCCAGGACCGCTACACCGAGGAGGAGCGGCGGACGGTCCTCTCGGCGCTGGAACTGCTGGACCGGCTGTCCCGGCCGTGACACCGGGCCGCCCGCCGCGCCGGGCCGGTCCCCACCCCGTCGGCTCCGACGGCAGGCCCACCCCGCATGACCACCCCCGGGCCCGTCACCATCCCTGAGCCCCCGAACCCCTCATCACCCCGAAAGGCCTGACCGACCCATGTCGCTCACCACCCTCGACGCCCGTACCGCCCTCGTCGCGATCGACCTGCAGCGGGGCGTCGTGGCCATGCCCACCCAGCCGTACCCGGGTCCCGAGGTCGTGGCCCGCACGGCCGAACTCGCCGACGCCTTCCGCTCCCACGGGCTGCCCGTGGTCCTCGTCCGGGTCTCCTTCGCGGCCGACGGGGCGGACGCCGTGCCCGGCCGCACCGAGCGGCAGGCGCGCGGGCTCGCCTTTCCGGAGGGCTGGGACCTCATCGTCGACGAACTGTCCGGGCACCCCGGGGACATCCGCGTCACCAAGCACAACTGGAGCGCCTTCCACGGCACCGACCTGGACGTCCAGCTGCGCCGCCGGGGCATCACACAGATCGTGCTGACCGGGATCGCCACCAGCATCGGCGTCGAGTCCACGGCCCGCGACGCCTATGCGCACGGCTACCACGTCACCCTCGCCACGGACGCCATGGCCGACGCCGACGGGGAGGCGCACGCGAGCAGTGTCGGGCGGATCTTCCCGCGCCTCGGCGAGAGCGGCACGACCGCCGAGATCCTGGAACTCCTCGCCAAGACCCGCGACTGACCGACGGGCGGCGGCCGGTCACCGGCGCCGGGCCCTGACCACGCCCGGCTCCCGTCGGCCGGCCGCCGCCTCACCCACGCGTCCGCCGCCACCTCGCCGCCCTTGAGCGAAACGGGGGCGGGACGCGGCATGCCCGCCGGGCGCCCGTGCCGGGGCCGGTTCAGTCCTCGCCGCGCACTATGGTGTCCTCGGCCGGGCCGCCGCGCGGCGCGGTGGGCGTCCGGTCCAGGACGGCCGGAAGGCAGGTGCGCATCCCCCGGCCGCTCCGGCGGCGGGACTCGGCCCAGCCGGTCTCGGCGTGGGGCTGGGCGGGCTTCTCGCTGCTGTGGGCGGTCACGTCGTTCATCTTCCTTCTGCGCTGTGTGGCCTCCCCGGGTCCCCGCGCCGGAGCGCGGGCAAACCCCGGGGGGCCGGCGACGGTCAGGTCCGGCCGCCGCCACCGCCGCCGAACGACCCGCTGGAACCGGGCGACCAGCGCGTGCGGCGCTGGTCCTCGGCGCGCTTGCTGCGGACGTTGCCGACCTGGTACGGAGTGAGCCGTTCGGCGTCCCCGGCGGCCCGGGGCACCTCGTCGGGCTCGCGCATCTCGAGGGTCTCGCGCACCGGCCCGGACGCCGGCATCCTGGGCTGCTCCTCCGGCCTCGGCGGACGCGGTTCGCGTCGGCGCACCTTGAACCCCATCCGGAAGGCCCAGATCAGCCCGGCGACGCAGGCCACCCCGGCGACGAGAAGGGCGATGTACCCGAAGACCTGTACACCGGCTGCTGCTTCGTACATGGCAGTGTCCATGTACGCCGGGTACCCGGGCGCCCGCCGGGAATGCCCGGTGACCCGGCCGTCAGCCGAACGGCCCAGCCGGCCGCACCCACCCCGGCGTGCGCGCAGGGCGTGGCGTGACCGGGCCCCCCGCCGTCTGCAGTAGCGTCACCCGCGATGACCGAATCGCCGCAGATGCCAGAAATCACGGAGATCACCGCCCGGTACTCGGCGCCCGCTCCGCGACCCGGCCGGACCCTGCTGCGCTGGGTCTCCACGACCGACCACAAGGTGATCGGCCGCCTCTACATGGTCACGGCGTTCTGCTTCTTCCTGCTGGCCGGGCTGCTGGCGCTCGGCATGCGCACCGAACTGGCCCGGCCGGGTCTGCAGTTCCTGAGCGAACAGGGCTACAACGAGTTCGTCACGGTCCACGGCACGATCATGATGCTGCTGTTCGCGACGCCGATGTTCGCCGGGTTCGCCAACGCCGTCATGCCGCTGCAGATCGGCGCCCCCGACCTCGCCTTCCCCCGGCTGAACGCGCTGTCGTACTGGATGTACCTGTTCGGCGGCCTGATGGTGGTGTCCGGCTTCCTGGTGCCGGGCGGGGCGGCGGCGTTCGGCTGGTTCGCCTATGCGCCGCTCAACAGCGCCTACTACTCCCCCGGCGCCGGCGGTGACCTGTGGGCCATGGGACTGGTGGTGTCGGGCGTGTCGACGACCCTGACCGCGGTGAACTTCATCGCCACGATCCTGTCCCTGCGCGCGCCCGGCATGACCATGTTCCGGATGCCCATGTTCACCTGGAACGTGCTGTTCACCTCGATCCTGATCCTGCCCGCGTTCCCGGTGCTCACGGCGGCCCTGCTGGTGCTGGAGGCCGACCGGAAGTTCGGGGCGCACGTCTTCGACGCGGCCAACGGCGGCGCGCTGCTGTGGCAGCACCTGTTCTGGTTCTTCGGGCATCCCGAGGTGTACATCGTGGCGCTGCCGTTCTTCGGGATCGTCTCGGAGATCATCCCCGTCTTCTCCCGCAAACCCCTGTTCGGCTATCTGCCGATGATCGGGGCGACCATCTCGATCACCATGCTGTCGGCAGTGGTGTGGGCGCATCACATGTTCGCCACCGGGGCGGTGCTGCTGCCGTTCTTCTCGGTGATGTCGTTCCTGATCGCGGTGCCCACGGGCATCAAGTTCTTCGCCTGGACCGGGACGATGAGGCACGGTTCGCTCTCGTTCGAGACGCCGATGCTGTGGTCGCTGGGCTTCATGGTGTCGTTCCTGCTCGGCGGGCTGAGCGGCGTGCTGATCGCCTCCCCGCCGCTCGACTTCCACCTGACCGACTCGTACTTCATCGTCGCGCACCTGCACTACGTCCTGTTCGGCACGGTGGTGTTCGCGATGTTCGCCGGCTTCTACTTCTGGTGGCCGAAGTTCACCGGGAAGATGCTGGACGAGCGGCTCGGCAAGGTGCACTTCTGGCTGCTGTTCCCGGGGTTCCAGCTGACCTTCCTGGTCCAGCACTGGCTCGGCGAGCAGGGGATGCCCCGCCGGTACGCGGACTATCTGCCCGGGGACGGCTTCACGCTGCTCAACACGCTGTCGACAGCGGGCGCGTTCCTGCTGGGCGTGTCCACGCTGCCGTTCCTCTACAACGTCTGGCGCACCGCGGCGAAGGGCAAGAAGGTCTCCCTGGACGACCCCTGGGGCTGGGGGCGCGGTCTGGAGTGGGCGACGTCCTGTCCGCCACCCCGGCACAACTTCGTCGCGCTGCCCCGTATCCGGTCCGAGTCACCCGCCTTCGACCTGCACCATCCCGAGGTCGAGAGCCCGGCCGGCGAGGAGCTCGCGCGATGAAGGCGGAGGCGATGCTGTTCGGCGGCGTGGCACTGTTCTTCGGTGGCGCCGCAGTCCTGTACGGGGCGTGGTCGCGGGACGCGACGGGTACGACCGCGCTGGTCGTCGCGTTCCTGATGGCGGCGCTCGTCTCCTTCTTCTGTCTCGTCCAGTACCGGCGCCGGGGCTCGCGCCCGCAGGACCGCACCGACGCGGAGGTGGCGGACGGGGCCGGGCCGGTGGCGTTCTTCCCCGACGAGAGCCCCTGGCCGATCGTCACCGCGCTCGGCTTCGCGGTGACGGCCACCGGTGTGGTCTACGGGCTGTGGCTGTTCCTCATCGGCCTCGGTGTTCTGGCTCGCGGGGTGTTCGGGATGGTGTTCCAGTACGCGCGCCGGTGAGCGGTCTGCGGGGCGCGCCGGGCCGGAAGGTGTCCACGGGCTCGTGGTCGCTCTCGTAGCCGCCGGCGACGGTCTGCCGGATGTCCCCGGTGGGCACGCCCTCGGCGAGGCGTTCCCGTTCGGCCGCCGTCAGGGCGCGGCACAACCACCGCGTGACCAGGAACGCGAGGACGGGCGCCACCACGAGGGCGACCCGGAACACCCAGGTCAGGGCGTTGACGGAGACACGGAAGGTAAGGGCGATGATGTCGTTGCCGCCGGCCAGCAGCAGCACGCCGTAGAAGACGGTGCCCGCGACGCCGAGACCGGTGCGCACGGGACGTTCGCGCGGGCGGTCGCACAGGTGCTGCTCGTGGTGCCACTCCCCCGTCAGCCGCTGCTCCACGAACGGATAGGCGTAGAGCACGGCGAACAGCAGGCCGGGCAGGACGACGGCCGGCAGCAGCACGTTCCACATGAGCGTGTGGCCGGCGACGTTCGTCTCCCACGGCGGTACGAGCCGCAGCGCGCCCTCCAGGAACCCGACGTACCAGTCCGGCTGGGAGCCGGTGGAGACCAGGTCGGAGCGGTAGGGGCCGTACGTCCAGACCGGGTTGATCTGGGCGATGCCGGCCAGCAGCACCGAAACGCCGAAGACGATCAGGGACAGGCCCGTGGAGGTGGCGGTGAACTGCGGGAAGAGGGGTTTGCCCCGGACGTTGCGGTTGGTGCGGCCGGGGCCCCGCCACTGGGTGTGCTTGAGGTGGAAGACCAGCACCAGATGCACCGTCACCAGGGCGATGAGGACACCGGGGAGCAGCAGGATGTGCAGCGGGTAGAGGCGGGTGATGATGTCGTGGCCCGGATACTGGCCGCCGAAGGCGAAGAAGGCCACGTAGGTGCCCACCACCGGGATCGACATCATGATGCCCTGCGCGATGCGCAGCCCCGTCCCGGAGAGCAGGTCGTCGGGGAGCGAGTAGCCGGCGAACCCCTCGGCGAGCGAGACCACGAACAGGCTCACCCCGATGGCCCAGTTCAGCTCCCGGGGCCGGCGGAAGGCGCCGGTGAAGAAGATCCGCAGCATGTGCACGCCGATCGCGGCGACGAAGACGAGCGCCGCCCAGTGGTGGGCCTGCCGCATCAGCAGGCCGCCGCGCACGTCGAAGCTGATGTGCAGGGTGGAGTCGAACGCGGCCGACATGCGCACTCCGCGCAGCGGCACGTAGGAGCCCGCGTAGACGACCTCGCGCGTCTCCGGCTGGAAGAAGAACGTCAGCCACACGCCGGTCAGGATCAGCACGAGCAGGCTGTAGAGGGCGAGTTCGCCGAGGAAGAAGGACCAGTGCTCCGGGAACGCCTTGCGCAGCAGCGAGCCGCCCTCCAGGACGGGCAGCCGCGCGTCGGCCGCGTCCGCGAGCCGCTCGGCGCGCCGGCCGGCTCGGCTCATGTGTCCCCCGTCGCGGCGGCCCGCTCCACCTCGGCCTCCACCTCGGCCCGTGGCCGGCCCGTTTCCCTGGCGTACTCGCTGACCGCCGTCTGCACATCGCGGGCCAGGTCCCGCCAGGCGCGCAGGGCGGTCTCGTAAGTGCCCGACTGGGCGCCCGTCATCCGCCGCTCGGCCGGCGGGCCGTAGGTCTCCCGCAGGTCCGCGACCGTGGTGTGGGCCGCTTGGGCGGCGCGCTGCTTCTGCACCAGTTCCTCGAAGGTGTGTGCCACATCAACCGACCCTAGGCAAGGGTGCCGCAGCGCGCCTCCCCAGCCTGTCCGAACGGCTCTCATCGGCACCCGGGTGGCGGGTCAGCCGGAGGGTACGAGGTCCGCCCACACCTGTTTGCCGCCGCTGACCGGAACCGTCCCCCAGGCCTCCGACACGGCCTCCACCAGCAGGATGCCCCGGCCGCCGGTGGCCTCCCAGCCGATGCTGGTGGGCTTCACGGGGCTGCGCGGGGAGGAGTCGGCGACGGCCAGCCGCAGCCGGTGGTTGACCAGGCTCATGTCGAGCCGGACCGGGCCGCCGGTGTGCACGAGGGCGTTGGTGACGAGTTCGGAGACCACCAGCAGGGCCGTCTCGATCGTGTCCCGGGGCAGTTCCCAGGCGCGCAGGGTGCGCCGGGTGAAGCGGCGGGCGTGCCGGGCCGCCTCGGGCACCCGCCACACCGTCCAGCTCTCCCGGAGCGGCCGTACGGCCATGCCGTCGTAGCGCATCAGCAGCAGGGCCACGTCGTCGCCGCGGTGGGCGCCGGTGAGCAGGGCGTCGGCGACCAGGCCGAGGTGGGCCGGATCGGCGGCGGCCAGTTCGCCGGCCAGCCGGTCCATGCCGGAGTCGAGGTCGGCCTCGGCGGACTCGACCAGGCCGTCGGTGGTCAGCGCGATCACGGTGCCGGGCTGGAGCCGCAGCGGGGTCATCGGGAACTCGGCCTGGGCGAGCACGCCGAGCGGCGGTCCGCCCTCGGTGCGCAGGATCTCGGCGGTGCCGTCCGGGTGGCGCAGCACCGGCTGCAGATGTCCGGCCCGCACGCACCACGCGGTGCCCCGCTCCATGTCGACGTCGACGTACGCGCAGGTGGCGAACAGGTCCGTCTCCATGTCCAGCAGCAGCCGGTTTGCGTGGGCGACGACCACGTCCGGGGCGTGGCCCTCGGCGGCGTAGGCGCGCAGTGCGGTGCGCATCTGGCCCATCAGGGTGGCGGCGCCCGCGTTGTGGCCCTGGACGTCGCCGATGACGAGGGCGACGTGGTGGTCGGCGAGCGGGATCACGTCGTACCAGTCGCCGCCGACCTCCAGGCCGGCCGTGGTGGGCAGATAGCGGGCGACGGCGACCGCGCCGGGCAGCCGGGGCAGCCGGCGGGGCAGCAGGGTGCGCTGGAGCATGCCGACGAGTTCGTGCTCGGCGTCGAAGGCGTGGGCGCGCAGCAGGGCCTGGCCGGTCAGGGCGGCGCAGGCGGTGAGCAGGGCGCGCTCGTCGGGGGCGAAGTCGTGCGGGCGGTCCCAGCCGATCAGGCAGGCACCGGCCATGCGGCCGCCGGCGGGCAGCGGCAGCACCGCGAGGCCGCCGGGGCCGACCTCGGCGAGGGCGGGTTCCAGCGGGGTGCCGGCGGGCCAGATCCGGGCGCGGCCCTCGCGCAGCGCGGTGGCCAGGGTGGGCATGGCGCGCACCGGCGCGTCGGGCCACTCGGTGCGCCACTCGCTGCGCCACACCGCGGGCCAGGCCTCGGGCTCGGGCGGGTCGAGGACGGTGACCACCAGCCGGTCGTTCTCCAGTTCGGCCAGGGCGATCCGGTCGGCGCGCAGCGGTGCGCGCAGGGCGGCGACGACGGCCTGGCCGACGTCCTTGACGGTGCCGGCGGTGGCGAGGGCGGCGGCGAGGCGCTGCACGCGAGCGACGTCGGTGACGTCGGAACGCAGAGTGGAGGCGTCGGTGACGGTGCCGACGAGCTCGGCGGGGCGGCCCTCTCCGCCGGGCAGCAGCCGGCCCCGCAGCCGCAGCCACTTGGGCGAGCCGGAGGTCTGCAGGATGCGGAACTCCAGCTCCCGGTCGCCGATGGACATGTGGTCGGCCTCGACCACGGACATCAGCGCGGGCAGGTCCTCGGGCACCGTACGGCCGAGCAGGGACTCCACCCGGCCGTCGAACTCCTGCCGGTCGAGGTCGAACAGCCGCAGGATCGCGTCGCCGACCTCGACCCGGCCGCTGTCCATGCCCAGCCTGAAGGCGTTCTCGGGCAGCTCACCGGTGTCGTCGGCGACAGCCGGGACGGGTACCGCGATCGAGCGGGCGATCAGCTCCAGACAGGAGCGGTCGTCGGTGCCGAAGCCGCCGGGGTACTCCCCGACGGCGAGCAGGCAGCCGGCGCCCGCCGGGCCGAGCGGCAGGACGGCCACGGAGAAGTCGGGGGACGGGGTGCGGCGCGCGTCCGGGGCGTCGGCCAGCTCGGCGGGCCCGAGCCAGCGCGGCCGTCCGGTGCGGTGCGCCTCGGCGACCGGCGACGCTCCGCCGGCCGGATAGCCGTCCCGCAGTCCGTACAGGGTGCGGGGCAGGCCGGCCGACTCGGCGAGACGGAGCAGCGCGGGGTCGCCGCCGGGCGTGTACACCCCGGCGAAGGACGCCCCGGCGAACACGAGCGCCTGCTCCAGGACCCGGCGCAGCCGGTCGGGCGTGGCCGGTGCCGCCATCAGCGATGCGAGGGCGACTTCGGCACGCTCCGCCCTCGTTCTGCTGATCGCAGCGCCCTCACTCACCACGTCGCCATTACAGCGCGTGTGAGCCGCCCGCGCAGCCCCTGTGACCGTGGCCCGGGCGCGCGCATTACGCGCGCGCCCGGGCCGCGGGTCAGGCGGGCATCGTCCGCAGGCCCTTGCTGAGGGTGGCCGTCACCGCGGCTGCGGTGACCAGGAGCGGGAAGACCAGCATGGCCGGGGCCGGGCTCCAGCGGGCCAGCAGGGCACCGGCCAGGGCGGGGGCGAGCGCGGCCGCCGAGCCGGCGGCGAGCAGCACGCCGCTGACCACGCGCCCCTGCAGATGGTCCGGGGTGACGGCGGCCTGGTGGCCGAAGAGCGCCGCGTTCGCCGTGGGCCCGAGGAACACGGCTGCGGCCAGCGGTACGGCGGCCAGGACGCTGTGGGACAGCAGCGCGGCGGCGGCCATCAGCGCGGCGGTCACCCAGCACAGCAGGGTGATCAGGACGGGCAGCCGCAGCCGCCGCTGGAGGGCCGGGGCCGCGAAGGCGCCGAGCAGGCCGCCCACCGCGAAGATCGTGCCGGCGACGCCCACCAGGTACGGCGGGACACCGGCGCGGCGCAGCGCGAGGGTCATGGCGAAGATCATGCCGGTGAAGGCCATGTTCAGCGGGGCGGCGATCACCAGCAGGGCCCGCAGGAACGGATGGCCCAGCAGGAAGCGCAGGCCCTCCGCGGCGGAGGCGCGGGCGGTCGGGGCGGCGGCCTCCTGCCGGGTCTCCTGGAGGGGCCGCCGGATGCGGCAGACGGCCACCAGCGAGAGCAGGAAGCTCAGCGCGTTACCGAGGAAGGGCAGGGGCCTGCCGAACCCGAACAGCAGCCCGCCCAGCGGCGGACCGGCCAGCGACACGCCGTACGTGCGTGCCTCGTTGCGCGCCACGGCGGAGACCAGCTGGTCGGGGCGGACCAGGTTGCGCACCGAGGCGTGTTCGGCGGTGCTGAAGACGGCCGTGGCGGCGGCACCGGCGACCACCACCGCGAGGATCACCGGCAGGCTTGCGGCGCCGGTCACCACCGCCCAGCCGAGGAGGCCGTGCACGGCGAGCCGCAGGAGGTCGCAGGCGATCAT
Source organism: Streptomyces echinatus (assembly GCF_014203595.1). Lineage (GTDB taxonomy): Bacteria > Actinomycetota > Actinomycetes > Streptomycetales > Streptomycetaceae > Streptomyces > Streptomyces echinatus. The sequence continues at coordinate 512,406 of NZ_JACHJK010000006.1, read as the reverse complement.
CAGCCGGCGCCGGTCGACACGGTCGGCGAGGACACCGGCCGGCAGCCGGCACACCAGGGCGGTGACGAGCCCGGCGGTGCCGACGAGCCCGGCCCGGGCCGGGGAGCCGGTCTGCTGGAGCACCAGCAGGGGCAGGGCCAGGTCCACCATGGCGCCGCCCAGGTCGGACAGGCACTGGCCGGTCCACAGCAGGTTGAAGTCGCGGTTGCGCCACAGGCTCGGCGCCGGTCCGGTGCCGGCCGCCTCGGCGGCACCCTCGGCGAGCGGCGGCCCGCTCATACCGGGTCCTCGGCACGCGCCGCCGGGACGCCGCTTCCCGCCCCGCCCGCAGCTCCGGCGTCCGCCGCGACGGCGGCGACCGTCCCGCCCGGTGCCGGAGCCGGAGCCGGAGCCGGAGCCCCGGCACCCGGGCCTCCACCCGGGCCCCCCGAGCCACCCCGCCCGCCCGGGTCGCCCGGGTGCCCGGCGGCCGCGGTCACGGCGGGACGCACGTCGCTCTCCGCCGTGCCCGGTTCCGCGGGTGCGGACGGGTCCTTGGTGGAGATGACCACCAGCTTCGTCACGGAACCGTCGTCGCCGACCACGTCCCGGACCTCCCGGAAGCCCAGGCGGCGGCACATGGCCAGGCTGGCGGTGTTCTCGGCGCCGACCATGCCGTACGCCTCGCTGAGCCCGAGGTTCTCGGCGGCGTGCCGGAGGAGGCCGCGCACCGCCTCGCCGCCCAGTCCGTGCCCCCAGTACCCGGGGGCGAGCGCGGTGACGAGTTCATGGCCGTCGACGTTGCCGGTCGGCTTCACCTCGGCGTGGCCGACGTAGTCGCCCGCCAGCCACAGCCCCCACACGTCGAACCGGCGCTGGGGGTAGACCTCGGTGAGGATGGCGCGGAACAGCGCGCGGATCTCCGGTTCGGGCACGAGGTCCTGCCCCATCCAGCGGCACACCTCTTCGTCGCGCAGCAGGGCGACGAAGACGTCCTCGTGCTCGGGCCGGTAGGGAAGGAACTCCAGGCGTTCGGTACGCAGGACGGGGGTCATGGCGGGCTCCTCGGGAGTGACGCGGTGCGGTGGGGGCCGAGGGCGGTGGGGCACCTGGACGGCGACGCGTGGGGGGAAGAGGCGCCGGGCCGGCGCGGGTGCGGCCGGCCCGGCGTGTCGGTGAGGACGCGGCCGGGTCAGGAGCCGGCGTTCTCCATGCGCTCGCGCAGGCTCCTGGGCCGCATGTCGGTCCAGACCTCGTCGACGTAGGCGGAGCAGTCGGTCTCGGTGCCCTCCTTGCCGACGGGCTGCCAGCCCGCGGGCACCTCGATGTCGACGGGCCAGAGGGAGTACTGCTCCTCGTCGTTGCGCAGCACCTGGTAGCGGGTGTTCTCGTCCATGTCGGGTTCCTTCGTCGTGCGGATCGGATGGGGGGCGGAGTCGGGGCGGGCGGTCGGGGCGCGGGGGGAACGAGGGCCGCGCCGGGCGGTCGGCCGGGGCGGCGCCTCGCGGGGCGGGAGTGTCGTCACCGGCCTCCCCTGGCGTGCCGGGCGAGGTGGCGCAGGGCCTCGGCGAACTCCTCGGCCACCCGGCGCACGGTCGCCGTGTCGTGGACGGCGGGCCGGTGGTGCCAGGTGAAGGCGAGCCGGCCGTGCTGCACCGCGCCCACCACCTCCACCGGGTGGGAGCCGGGGTCCCGGGGGTCGTGGTCCTGTCCGAAGGAGCCGTGTTCGGCGCGGACCAGTCCGCCGTCCGCGGTCTCGGGGCGGGCGTCCCACTGGCCGAGGTAGTTGAACACCACCTCTCCGTGCGCCCGGGCACCGAGGCGTTCGCGGACCTCGGGCGGACCGAAGGTGCGCAGCGCGCCGAAGCCGATGCCGTTGCCGGGTACGGCGCGCAGCTGGCGGCGCACCGACTTCACCAGGGACCGCCAGTCCCGGTCGGGGCCGAGGTCGCCGGGGTCGGGCACCTGGACAGCGACGGGGTAGACGGTGGTGAACCAGCCGACGGTGCGGGAGAGGTCGACGCCGTCGAGCAGGTCCTCGCGGCCGTGGCCCTCCAGGTCCAGGCGGACCCGGTCGTGTCCGGTCCAGCGGGCCAGCGCCAGGGAGAGGGCGGCGAGCAGGACGTCGTTGACCCGGGTGCGGTAGGCGGTCGGCGCGGAGCGCAGCAGCGCCGTGGTGTCCTCCTCGCCGAGTTCCACGCTCACCGTGGCGGCCGGTCCGGCGTCGGGCTCGGGGGCGGGTCCGGAGGCGGTGGGCGCGGTGTCCACCGCCTGCTCCCAGTGGGGCAGTTCGTCGTCGAGGCCGCCTTCGGTGACGTGCGCGGCCAGGCGCCGGGACCACTCCAGGAAGCTGGTTCCGCGCTCCCCCAGCGTGACCGGTCCGCCCTGGAGGGCCTGCCGGTAGGCGGTCTCCAGGTCGTCGCGCAGGATGCGCCAGGAGACGGCGTCCACCACCAGGTGGTGGGCGACGAGGAGGAGGAACGCGGGCCGGCCGGGGTCCCCGGTGAACAGGGCCGACCGCAACTGCGGTCCGTGGGCCAGGTCGAAGCCGGCGTGCAGTTCGTCGGCGGCCTTCGCCATGGCGGCGTCGGCCTCCTCCGCGGACAGCCCGGTCAGGTCGTGCGGGACGAGGATGTCGTGGCCGGCGGCGGGCGGCGGGTTGAACTGCCGCCAGCCGTCCTCCTCGCGGGTGAACCGCATGCGCAGCGCGTCGTGGTGGTCGAGGAGGGCGTCGAGCGCGGCCCGCAGCGCCCGCGGGTCGGGGGTCCCGTCGAGCTCCAGCAGCGCCGACTGGTTGAAGTGGTGGTGGGCCGCGCGGGGGGTGGTCAGGAACCACTCCTGGATCGGGGTGAGCGGCACCTCGCCGGTCACCGGGCCGTCGTCGGTCCGCCGGGGCGCGGTGCGGACCACGCGGGCGAGTTCGGCGACGGTCTGGTGCGTGAACAGGTCCCGGGTGGCGACGTGCAGGCCGTCCCGGCGCAGCCGCGAGACCACCTGCATGCTCAGGATGGAGTCGCCGCCGAGCGCGAAGAAGTTGTCGTCGGCGCCGACCTCCTCGATGCCCAGCACATCGGCCCAGATGCGGGCGACCCGGCGTTCGGTGTCGGTGCGCGGCGCGGTCCGCGGGCCGTCGGCGGCCTGGGCCGGGCCGGGCGCGGGCAGGGCCGGCCGGTCGGTCTTGCCGTTCGGGGTGAGCGGCAGCCGGTCGAGCGGTACGAAGACCGAGGGCACCATGTGCGGGGGCAGCAGCCCCGCGAGGTGCAGCCGCAGCTCGCCGACGGGCAGCCCGGTGCCGGACGGCTCCACGGGGACGACGTAGGCGACGAGCCGGGCCGGGGCTCCGGGCGTCTCCTGGGCGCGTACCACGACGGCCGCGTCCCGCACCAGGGGGCTGCGGCGCAGCGCGCTCTCGATCTCACCGGGCTCGATGCGGAAGCCGCGCAGTTTGACCTGGTCGTCGGCGCGTCCGGCGAACCGGAGCCGGCCGTCGGCGGTCCAGCGGACCAGGTCCCCGGTGCGGTACATCCGCTCCCCCGGCGCGCCGAACGGGTCGGGCACGAACCGCTGGGCGGTCAGTCCCGGCCGGCCCAGGTAGCCGCGGGCGAGACCGGGCCCGGCGAGGTACAGCTCGCCGGTGACGCCGGGCGGTACGGGGCGCAGGGCGGCGTCGAGCACCCGGACGCGGGTGTGCCCGGAGGGGCGGCCGATGGACGGGGCGCCGGTGCCGGGGTCCAGCGGGCCGGTCCAGGTGGCCACCACGGTGGCCTCGGTGGGCCCGTAGGAGTTGATCATCCGGCGGCCGGGGGCCCAGGTGTCGACCAGGTCGGCGGGGCAGGCCTCGGCGCCCACGATCAGGGTGCGCAGCTGGGGCAGGGCGGCGGCGGTCTCCGGCGGGACGGTGGCCAGCGCCGCCGGGGGGATCAGCGCCTGGCTGATCCGCCGGCCGGCGAGGACCTCCGCGAGGCGCTCCCCGACCAGGGGGCCCTCCTCGCCGGTGACCAGCGCGGCCCCGCTGAGCAGGGAGACGCACAGCTCCAGCACGGAGGCGTCGAAGCTCGGCGAGGCGAACTGGAGCACCCGGTCGCCGGGACCGGCGGCGTACTGTTCGGCGGCCGCCGCGGCGAAGGAGGCGAGTCCCCGGTGGGTGACGACGACGCCCTTGGGGGTTCCGGTGGAGCCGGAGGTGTAGATGACGTAGGCGGGGTGGGCGGGGGTGAGGGGCGTGGCCCGGTCGCTGTCCGTGGGTGCCGTCTCCGGTCCGTCGGCGGCCCACACCTCGGCCGGGTCACCGAGGACCAGTCGGGCTTCGGCGTCCCGGACCATGAACTCCCGGCGCTGTGGCGGGTAGTCGGGGTCCACGGGCAGGAAGGCGCCGCCGGCCTTGGCGACGGCGAGCTGGGCCACCACGGTCGCCGCCGAGCGGGGCAGCGCCAGGGCCACCACGCTCTCCGGTCCGACGCCGTCCCGGACGAGCCGGTGGGCCAGCCGGTTGGCCGCCCGGTCCACCTCCGCGTAGGTCAGTTCCCGGTCGCCGTCGACCAGCGCCACCGCGTCCGGGGTACGGGCCACCTGGTGCTCGAACAGGGCGGGCAGGGTGGACTCGGGCACCGGCCGGAAGGTGCCCCGGCCCTGGTCCAGTACGGTCTTCAGCTCGTCGTCGGAGGTCAGCGGCAGGGCGCCGAGCGGCCGGCCGGGGTCTTCCGCGACGGCGCCCAGCAGGCTGCCGAGCTGGCCGGCCATGCGCTCGGCCGTGGCCGGGTCGAACAGGTCGGTGTTGTAGGTGAGCAGGCCGTGCAGGGCGCCGGAGCCGGTCTCGGCGAACTCCAGGGTGAGGTCGAACGCGGCCTGTTCCGAGTCCGGTTCGACGTCGGTGACCTCCAGGCCGGGCAGTTCGAGACCGGCGGCCGGGGTGTTCTGCAGGACGACCATGACCTGGAAGAGCGGGCTGCGGCTGGTGTCGCGGACGGGCTGCACCTCGTCCACGACCCGCTCGAACGGCACGTCCTGGTGGGCGAAGGCGTCGAGGACGGTCCGCCGTACGTCGGTCAGGAATCCAGTGAAGGGGCGCTCGGCCTCGGCCCGCGAGCGCAGCACCAGCGTGTTGACGAAGAACCCGACGAGGCCCTGGGTCTCGGGCCGGTCGCGGCCGGAGGTGACGGTGCCGACGGCGATGTCCTCGGTGCCGGAGAGCCGGGCGAGATAGGCCTGGGCGGCGGCGACGAGCGTGGTGAACAGGGTGGTGCCGTGGTCCCTGGCGAGCCGGGTGAGCCGCCGTGCGGTGCGGGCGGGCACCACCAGCCCCGTGGTCGCGCCGGCGCTGGTGCGCACCGGCGGCCGGGGCCGGTCGGTGGGCAGGTCCAGCGGTGCGCCGCCGGCCAGTCGGTCCTTCCAGTAGGCGAGGTGCTCGTCGGCGTCGGCATCCCCGGCGGTGCGCTGCCAGTGCGCGAAGTCGGCGTACTGCACCGGCAGGGGCGGCAGGTCCGGTTCCTCCGTGCCGAGTTCGGCCCGGTAGCAGTGGGCGAGGTCGCCGAGCAGGACGGAGGTGGACCAGCCGTCGGTGACGATGTGGTGCAGGGTCAGGCCGAGTATGTGCTCGTCGTGGGCGAGCCGTACCAGTCCGGCCCGCAGCAGCGGGCCCTCGCGCAGGTCGAAGGGACGGGCGCGCTCCTCCGCGAGCAGGCGGCGCAGAGCCGGCTCCCGTTCGGCCGCGGCGAGTCCGGACAGATCGCGCACGGGCAGCGGTACGTCCTGCGGCGGGTGCGTGATCTGGATGCCGTGGCCGTCGACGCTGTCGAAGGTGGTGCGCAGGGACTCGTGCCGGGCCACCACGGCGCCGAGGGCCGCGCGGAGCGCGCCGGTGTCCAGGGTGCCGCGCAGACGCACGGCGAGCGCGGTGACGTACTCGGCGCCCTCGGGTTCGAACTCCTGGAGGAACCAGAGGCGTTGCTGGGCGTGGGACATCGGCGCGACCGCGTCGCGGGCGACCGGGACGAGCGCCGGGCGGCCGGAGCCCTGCCGGGCGCCGAGCAGGCCGGCCAGCGCGGCCGGGGTGGAGTGGGTGAACACCGCGCGCGGTGTGAGGTCGGTGTCGAAGGTCTCGGCGAGGCGGGAGGCGAGCCGGATGCTGAGGATCGAGTCGCCGCCGAGCTGGAAGAAGTCGTCCTCCACACCGGGTGGTTCGCTGCCCAGCACCTCGCCGAAGACGTCGGCGGTGCGGCGCTCGGTCTCGTTGCGGGGCTCGACCCGGGGGCGCCGGGACCCGGCGTCCGGCGCGGGCAGGGCGGCCCGGTCGACCTTGCCGTTGCGGCTGAGCGGGAGGGCGGCGAGCGGGACGAAGGCGGTGGGGACGAGGTAGTCGGGCAGGGTGCGGCCGGCGAAGGCCCGCAGCTCCTCGGGGTCCGCTCCGGCGGGTCCGACGACGTAGGCCACGAGCCGTTTGGCGCCGGGCCGGTCCTCGCGGGCGAGGACGGCGACGTCCACGACGTCCGGGTGGGCGGCGAGCGCGGCCTCGACCTCGCCGGGCTCCACCCTGAAGCCGCGGATCTTCACCTGGTCGTCGGCGCGGCCGAGGAACTCGACGGTGCCGTCCGGGCGCAGCCGGGCCAGGTCGCCCGTGCGGTACATGCGGGCACCGGGCGGGCCGAGGGGGTCGGCGAGGAAGCGGGCCGCGGTGTCGCCGGGCCGGCCCAGGTAACCGCGGGCGACTCCCTCGCCGGCCAGGTACAGCTCGCCCGGGCAGCCCGGCGGGACCGGCCGCAGCCGGGCGTCGAGGATGTGCGCCCGCATGTCGTCCAGCGGGCGGCCGATGGGAACGGTGTCGGGCACGGCCGCCGGGTCGGTGAGGGCGCAGGAGGTCGCGAAGGTGGTGGTCTCGGTGGGTCCGTAGCCGTCCACGACGGTCAGGCCGGGGCAGGCGGTGAGCACCCGGCGCACGGCCTGGGCGGGGACGACGTCACCGCCGGTCCACACCTGGGCGAGGCCCCGGAAGCAGTCGGGCGTGTCCTGTGCGAGCAGCCGGAACAGCCCGGCGGTGAGCCACAGCGCGGTCGGCCCGCCGTCGCCGGACAGCCGGCGCAGCAGGGCCGCGTCGACGTCCCCGCCCGGGGCCACGACCACGCAGCCGCCGTTGAGGAGCGGCGCCCACACCTCGAAGGTGGCGGCGTCGAAGGCCACCGGCGAATGCAGCAGCACCCGGTCGCAGACGCCGTCGGCGAACCGGCTGTCGGTGGCCAGCGCCGCCACATCCCGGTGCCGGACGGCGACCGCCTTGGGCAGGCCGGTGGAGCCGGAGGTGAACATCACGTAGGCCAGCCGGTCGGGATCGACGGCCGGCACCCGCTCGCACACGGCGGGCGCCTGTTCGGCCTCTCCTCGCGTTGCGGGACGCGTGGACGCGGTCCGCGTCCCCCCGGTGTCGGTGCGGGCCGCGGCCACCTCGCGGGCGGTGAGCCGGGCGGTCGCGCCCGCCTGGGCGAGCAGGACGGCGCGGCGCTCCTCGGGGGCCCGGGTGTCGACGGGGACGTAGGCTCCGCCGGCCAGGAGCACGGCGAGTTCGGCGACGACGAGTTCGGCGGAGCGGTCCATCAGGAGGGCCACCCGGTCCTCCGCCGCCAGGCCGTCGGCCACCAGCCGTCCGGCCAGCGCAGTCGCCCAGTCCCACAGTTGACGGTACGTCAGAACACGGTCACCGTCGTGGACCGCGGGCGCGTCCGGGGTCCTGCTGACCTGCTGGGCGAGCAGGGCCACGGGGCTGCTCGGGGCGGTCCGGCGAGCGGTGGTGTTCCAGGCGGCCAGCAGCTCGTGGTCGGCCCGGGTGAGCAGGTCCAGGTCGGCCAGGTCGGTGTCGAACCCGTCGGCGAGGGCGGTGAGCAGGGCGGCCAGCCGGTCCGCGGCGCGCTCGGCGGTCGCGGGGTCGAACAGGGCGGGGTCGTAGGCCAGGTCGAAGCCGAGCCGCTCGGCCAGGTGGGCGCGCAGGCACCAGGGGAAGGTGGTGGCGTCGTCGGCGCGCACCTCCTCCACCCGGACGCCCGTGCGGGCCGTGGCCGACTCGTCCACCGGGTAGTTCTCGAACACCACCATGCTGTCGAACAGCGCTTCCCCGGTCGGCACTTCGCTGACGGCCTGGATGCGGGGCAGGGCGAGGAAGTCGAAGCGGCGGGCGTCGCTCTGCCGCTCCTGGAGCCCGCGCAGCCACGGCAGCACCGGCCCGGCGGGAACCCGGACACGCGTCGGCACGGTGTTGATGAACATGCCGATCATGCCTTCGACACCGGGCAGTTCGGCCGGGCGGCCGGAGACGGTGGTGCCGAACACCACGTCGTCCCGGCCGCCGGAGCGGGCCAGCAGCAGCGCCCAGGCGCCCTCCACGACGGTGTTGACCGTGAGTCCGGCGCGGGCGGCGGTCTCCCGCAGCCGCCGGGAGACCCCCGCGTCCAGCTCGTGGTGGACGGCGGCTGCGGACCGGGCGCGGTGGGCCTCGGCGGGCGTGCGGTCGTACGGCAGCGGGGTGCGGGCGGTGAACCCGGCGAGGGCGTCGGCCCAGTGCCGTTCGGCCGCGGTCTCGTCCTGCTCGCGCAGCCAGTGCAGGAAGTCCGCGAAGGGCCGCCGCGCCGGGGGTGCCGGATCCGGGCCGCCGGTGAGGGCGGCGTACCGCTCGCAGACCTCGGTGAGCAGCTGCCCGGTGCTCCAGCCGTCGAGGACGATGTGGTGGGTGGACCACAGCAGCAGCACCTCGTCGCCGGGCAGGGCGGCCAGGGTGAGGCGGGTGAGCGGCGCGGTGGTGAGGTCCATGCCGGCCGTGCGGTCCTCGGCGAGCAGCCGCTCGGTCGCCTCCCTGCGCTGAGCCGGGGTCAGGCCGCGCCAGTCGAGGTGGGTGACGGGCAGCTCGGCGCGGCGGTGGACCACCTGGACCGGGTGGGGCAGACCGTGCCAGTGGACGCTGGTGCGCAGCGCCTGGGTGCGGTCGGCGACCTGCCGCCAGGCCGTGGCGAAGGCGCGCGGGTCGGCCACGCCGGACAGCCGTACGGCCGTACGGTCGAAATAGGCGTGCTCCGTGTCCACCAGGCCGTGGAAGAGCATGCCGGACTGGAGCGGGGTGAGCGGCAGGACGTCCTCGACGGCCCGGCCGGTGCCGACGAGCCGGTCCAGCTGGTCCTGTCCGAGTCCGGCGAGGGGGAAGTCGGAGGGGGTACGGCCGCCCGCCCCGGGGCGGGCGCAGTGCGCCACGATGTCCCGCAGGGCCGCGAGCATGCCCTCGGCGAGCCGGCGGACGGTGGCCTCGTCGTAGACGGCCGACGGGTAGGTCCAGCCGAGTTCGAGGCGGCCCTCCTGCACCACTCCGGTGATGTCCAGCAGGTAGGGGCGGGGTTCGTCCGGGTCGGTGTCCCGGCCGGCCGGGGGCAGGGAGCCGCGGAACAGGCCGTCGGCGCCGCCGGTGTCCCACTGGCCGTGGTAGTTGAAGCCGACGCGTGGTGCGGGGGCCCCGGCGAGCGGGCTGCCGGGCACGAGGTGGCACAGGGCTCCGTGGCTCAGGCCGCGCAGCGGTACCGCGCGCAGCTGTTCCTTGACCGAGCGGAGGGTGTCGTGCCAGCCGGCGTCCGGGCCGGCGGTGAGCGCGAGCGGGTACTCGGCGGTGAACCAGCCCACGGTCCGTGACAGGTCGGCGTCCTCGAAGAGGTCCTCCCGGCCGTGGCCCTCGACGCCCAGCAGGACGGTGTCGCGCCCGCACCAGCGGGCCAGGGTGCGGCCGAGGGCGCTGAGCAGGACGTCGTTGACCTGGGTGCGGTAGGTCTCCGGGACCTTGCGCAGCAGGGCGTCGGTGGTGTCCGCGTCCAGGGTGACCGTGAGGGCGGCCGCGGTGCCGTGGGTGTTCGGTCCGGGCCGGCCGGGGGGCAGCTCGGCCGGGGCCGCAACGGTGCGGGTCCAGTACGCCAGGTCGGCGTCCAGGGCGCCGGAGCGGGTGTGCCGGTCGAGCCGGTCGGCCCAGTGGCCGTAGGAGGTGCCCGTGGCGGGCAGCTCGACCGGGGCGCCGGCCGCGGCCGCCCGGTGCGCGGTCTCCAGGTCGGCCAGCAGGATGCGCCAGGAGACCCCGTCGATCACCAGGTGGTGCGCGGTGACGACGAGTTGTCCGGACCGGCCCGGTCCGCGGTCCAGGAACAGGACGCGTACGACCCGTCCGGTGGTGGGGTCGAGGGCGGCCTGCGCCTCGTCGGTGAGCCGCTGGACCTCGCTCTCCAGCGCCGTGTCGTCCAGCCCCGCCGTGTCGTGCCGGGTGAAGACGCCTTCCGGTGCGTCGGGCAGGACTTCCTGGCGCCAGCCGTCGTCGGTGCGGCGGAAGAGGGTGCGCAGGGCCGCGTGGTGCCGTACGAGGGCGCCGGTGGCGTCCCGGAGTGCCCGGCCGTCCGTGTCCGGGGCGAGTTCCAGGCGCTGTGTCATGGTGAAGCGGAGCGGGCGCGCGGGGTCGCGGCCGTCCAGGTACCAGTGCTGGATCGGCGTGAGCGGCGCCTCGCGGGGCGCGGTGCCGGCGGCGGACTCGCTCGGCGGCTCCGACTCCTTGGTGCGCAGGGCGAGTTCGGCCACCGTCTGGTGCCGGAAGACGTCCTTGGTGGTGAGGGCGAGTCCGGCCTGCCGGGCCCGGGAGACGATCTGGATGCTCAGGATGGAGTCGCCGCCGAGGGCGAAGAAGTTGTCGTGCGCGCCGACGCGTTCGACACCGAGCACCTCCGTCCAGATCGCGGCCAGCCGCTCCTCCGGGCCGGGCCGGGGGGCGACGTACGGGGTGGTGCCGTCGGGCTGTGCGGGCGGGTCGGGCAGGGCGCGCCGGTCGGTCTTGCCGCTGGTGGTGCGGGGGATGCGGGCGAGCGTGACGAACGCGGCGGGCACCATGTGGTCGGGCAGGGTGCGGCGCAGTGCGAGGCGCAGGGCGTCGGCGGACGGGGCGCGGCCGTCGGCGGGCACCACGTAGCCGACGAGCATCCGGCGCCCGGCGTGTTCGCGCGCGGCGACCGCGGCGTCGGCGACGTCCGGGTGGTCCCGGAGGGCGGCCTCCACCTCGCCGGGCTCGATGCGGAACCCTCGGATCTTGACCTGCTCGTCCACCCGGCCCAGGAACTCCAGCAGGCCGTCCCCGTCCCAGCGGGCGCGGTCCCCGGTGCGGTACATCCGCTCCCCCGGTGCCCCGAACGGGTCGGCGAGGAAGCGGGCGGCGGTGAGGCCGGGCCGGTGGAGGTAGCCGCGGGCCACCTGCGCCCCGGCCAGGTACAGCTCGCCGGGCACCCCGGGCGGGACCGGGCGCAGGGCGCCGTCGAGCACGTGGGCGCGCAGGTTGCCGCCGGGACGGCCGATGACCGGGCGGTCGGGCCGGTCGGCGCAGCGGCCGTAGACGGCGTCGACGGTGGTCTCGGTGGGGCCGTACATGTTGTACACCGCCACGCCCAGCTCCCGTTCGGCGCGCACGAGGTCGCGCCAGTCGGCCGGGGTGACGGCCTCGCCGCCGACGAGCAGCAGCCGCGGGTGGTGGCGGCCGGGGGCGAGCAGGCCGGCGGAGGTCAGTTCGCGCAGGTAGGACGGGGTGACGTTCACCAGGTCGAGCCGGTGCTCGACGACCTGGTCGCAGAACGCCTGCGGGTCCAGGCGGACGTCCTCGTCGATCAGGTGGACGTGGTGCCCGAGGGCGAGGAGCAGTGGTCCTTCCCAGGAGGTGTCGAAGGAGAAGGAGGCGCTGAGGGCGGCTCGCAGCCGCCGTCCGCCGGTGGTGTGCGGGGCGAGCAGGCCGGTGCGGTGGTCGTGGCAGAGGTTGACCAGCTGCCGGTGTTCGACGGCGACACCCTTGGGGCGGCCGGTGGAGCCGGAGGTGTAGACGACGTAGGCGGTGTGTTCCGGCAGCAGCGGCCGGACGCGGTCGGCGTCGGTGGGGTCGTGGGCGGGCAGCCGGTCCCAGGGCACCGCGCCGAGGTCGGTCAGCAGGGTGTGCGGCCGGGCGTCGGCGAGGAGGAAGTCCGCTCGCTCCGGCGGGAGTTCCGGTTCCAGGCAGAGCAGTGCGGCGCCGGACTTGAGAACCGCGAGGAGCGCCACCACCAGGTCGGAGGTGCGCGGCAGCCGTACGGCGACCACGTCCTCGGGTCCGGCGCCGTGGGCGATGAGGTGGTGGGCGAGCCGGTTGGCCCGCTCGTTCAGCGCGGCGAAGGCCAGGGTGGTGTCGCGGGCGGCCAGGGCCGTGTGGTGCGGGGTGCGGGCGGCCTGGGCCTCGAACAGTGCGGGGAAGGTGGTGTCCGGCCGGGGCAGCGGGGCTCCCCGCCCGTGGCGGAGCACCTGCCGTCGCTCGTCGTCGGTCATCAGCGGCAGCCGGCCCACGGGCCGCTCCGGGTCCTCGGCGACGGCCTCCAGCAGGACGCGCAGCCGGCCGGCGAGGCGTTCGGCGGTGTCGGCGTCGAAGAGGCCGGTGTTGTACTCGAGGTGGCCGGTGAGTCCGTCGTCGCCGGCCACGAAGTCGAAGGCGAGGTCGAAGGTGGCGTTGCGGACCGGCGGGGTCAGCGGCTCCACCGCCAGCCCTGGCAGCCGGGGCGGCTCGGCGTCGAGGTTGTGCAGGGCGACCATGACCTGGAAGAGCGGGGTGCGGCTGGTGTCCCGCTCGGGCTGGAGGGCGTCGACCACGCGCTCGAAGGGCACCTCCTGGTGGGCGAACGCCTCCAGGACGGACGTGCGCACCTCGGCCAGCAGCTCCCGGAAGGGCAGCTCGGGGCGGACCCGGGCGCGCAGCACCAGCGTGTTGACGAACATGCCGACGACGTCGTGCAGTTCGGGTCGTTCGCGGCCGGCGGTGACGGTGCCGACGGTGACGTCCGGCCGGCCGGCCCAGCGGGCGAGCAGGATCTGGCAGGCGGTCACCAGGGTCATGTACAGGGTGGCGTCGGCGTCCCGGCCGCGCTCGCGCAGCCGCTCGGTCAGCGCGGCGGGCAGAGTGAACGTCACCAGGGCGCCGTCGCGGGTGCGGACGGCCGGGCGTGGCCGGTCGGTGGGCAGTTCGAGCGGGGTGACGCCGTCCAGGGCACGGCGCCAGTAGACCAGTTCGGCCTCGGCACGGTCGGCGCGGGCGCGCTGCCAGGCCGCGTAGTCGGTGTAGCGCACGGGCAGTGCGGGCAGCTCGGGGGCGCGGTGCTCCAGGGCCGCCGCGTAGAGCTCGCCCAGGTCGCGGGCGAGCACGCCGCCGGACCAGCCGTCGGTGACGATGTGGTGCACGGCCAGGACGAGGACGTGCTCGTCGGCGGCGAGCCGGGCCAGGCGGGCGCGCAGCAGGGGGCCGGCGGCCAGGTCGAAGGCGGTGGCGGCCGCGCGGTCCAGGAGGGCGTCCAGGGCCGCGGTGTCGGGGAGGTCCTCCACGGGCAGGTCCACAGGCCGCGGCGGGTGCACGATCTGCCGGGCCTGGCCGTCGTGTTCGGCGAAGGTGGTGCGCAGGGTCTCGTGCCGGGCGACCAGGCCGTTCAGGGCGGTGTGCAGGGCGGCGGTGTCGAGCGGGCCGTGCAGCCGCAGCACGGACAGGGTCGTGTACTCGGTGCTGCCCGGCTCGAACCGGTCGAGGAACCACAGGCGTTGCTGGGCGTACGACAGGGGTGCCGGGGTGTCCGCGGCGGCGGCCGGGATGGCGTCGGCGGCGGCCTGGGTCAGGGGCTCGTCCAGCGCCGCCGCGAGGCCGGACAGCGTGGAGTGGGTGAACAGCAGCCGGGGCGAGACGTCCGTGCCGAAGGCGGCGCGCAGCCGGGAGGTGACGCGTACGGCGAGGATGGAGTCGCCGCCGAGGGCGAAGAAGTCGTCGTCGGCGCCGACCTCGTCGGTGTCCAGGACGTCCGTCCAGGCGGCGGCGACCAGCCGTTCGGCGGGGGTGCGCAGCGGGGTCCGCGCGCGGTCGGCGGCGAAGCCGTCGGGGCCGGGTGCGGGCAGGGCGCGCCGGTCGAGCTTGCCGTTGACGGTGAGGGGCAGCGCGGCCATCGGGACATAGGCGGCCGGCACCATGTGCGCGGGCAGCAGCCCCTCCAGATGGGCGCGGAGTTCACCGGCGGACGGGGGTGCGGGGCGGTCGCCGGTGCCGGTGCCGGTGCCGGTGCCGGTGCCGGTTGCGACGATGTGGGCGACCAGCCGGCGGGTGCCGGCCGTGTCCTCGTACACGCCGACGGTGGCGGCGGCCACGCCCGGGTGGGTGTGCAGGGCGGCCTCGATCTCGCCGGGTTCGATGCGGTAGCCGCGGATCTTGACCTGCTGGTCGGCGCGGCCCAGGTACTCCAGGGTGCCGTCGGCCCGCCAGCGGGCCCGGTCGCCCGTGCGGTACATGCGGGTGCCGGGCCGGCCGAACGGGTCGGCGAGGAACCGGGTCGCGGTGAGCCCGGGCCGGTTCAGATAGCCGCGGGCCAGGCCCTCGCCGGCGACGAACAGCTCGCCGACGGCGCCGGGCGGCACCGGCCGGAGGGTGTCGTCGAGGACGTAGAGCCGTAGGTCGGGGATGCCGGTACCGATGGGGCTCGCGGTGTGGGCGCGGACCGTCGGGCGGTCGAGCGCGGCGTAGGTGACGTGCACGGTGGTCTCGGTGATGCCGTACATGTTCACCAGGCGGGGCGCGGTGTCCGGGTGCCGGTCGTACCAGTCGGCGAGCCGGGTCACGTCGAGCGCCTCGCCGCCGAAGATCACCGTGCGCAGCGCGAGCCGGCCGGCGGTGCCGGGCCGTTCGGCTTCCGCCCGGATCAGCGGATAGAAGGCGGACGGTGTCTGGTTGAGGACGGTGACCCGCTCGTCGGTGAGCAGGCGCAGGAAGTCCTCCGGGGAGCGGGCGGTGTCCTCGGGGACGATCACGAGCCGGCCGCCGTGCAGCAGCGGGCCCCACAGCTCCCACACCGAGAAGTCGAAGGCGTAGGAGTGGAACAGCGTCCACACGTCGTCGGGGCCGAAGCCGAACCAGTGCCGGGTGCGGGTGAACAGCCGCACCACGTTGGCGTGCGGGACGACGACGCCCTTGGGCCGGCCGGTGGAGCCGGAGGTGAAGATGGCGTAGGCGGGGCTCTCGGGCAGGGCACGGCGGGCCGGTCCGGCGGCCGGACGGCGGGCCAGATCGGCCCGTACCCCGGGGTCGTCCAGCGGCAGGAGCGGCACCGTGGTGTCGACCGGGGTCCCCGTCGTGGTCACCAGTGTCACCGGCCCGGCGTCCGCGAGCAGCTGCCGGACGCGTTCCGCGGGAAGCGCGGGGTCGATGGGCAGGTAGGCGGCGCCGGTCTTGAGCACGGCGAGGACGGCCACGACGAGGTCGGTGGAGCGGGGCAGCGCGAGGGCGACGAACTTCTCCGGTCCGGCGCCGAGTTCGGCGAGCCGGTGGGCGAGCCGTCCGGAGCGCGCGTCCAGGGTGGCGTAGTCGAGCCGGTCGTCGCCGCAGGTGACGGCCTCGGCGTGGGGGGTGCGGGCGGCCTGGGCCGCGAAGAGACCGTCGAGGGTGGCGTCGGGCCGGCCCTCCTCGGTGCCGTTCCAGTCGGACAGCATCCGCCGCCGTTCCCCGGCGGTCGTCCAGGCGAGGGCGCGCACGGGCCGGTCCGGATCGTCGGCCAGCTCGGTGAGCAGCAGGCACAGCCGGTCGGCGAGGCTCCGCACGGTGGTGGCGTCGAACAGTTCGGGGTCGTAGGCGAGGTCGAAGCCGAACCGTTCGCCCTGGTAGGCCCGCAGCACGAGCGGGTAGTTGGTGGCGTCGCGGGCGGAGACGTCGGCCAGGCGTATGCCGGAGGCGGCCGAACGGGCGTCGTCGAAGGGGTAGTTCTCGAAGGCCACCATGCTGTCGAACAGCGGGCTGCCGGAGGGTACGTCGCTCAGCGAGGTCAGCTCGGCGAGGGACACCGCCGCGAACCGCCGTGCCTCGGCCTGTGCCTCCTGCAGTTCCCGGAGCCAGTCGGTGGCGGTGCGGTCCCCGTCGACGCGGACGCGGGTGGGCAGGGTGTTGATGAACATGCCCACCATGGACTCGACGCCGGGCAGGTCGTCGGGGCGTCCGGAGACGGTGGTCCCGAACAGCACGTCCCGCTCGGCGCTGTAGCGGGACAGCAGCAGCGCCCAGACGCCCTGCACCACGGTGCCCAGGGTGAGTCCGGCGGCGCGGGCGGTGCGGGCCAGCCGCGCGGAGACCTCGTCGTTCAGCCCGGCCGTGTGCACCCCCGCGGACCGGGTCTCGTGTCCCGGGCGCCGGGCGCGGTCGACGGGCAGCGGGGTGGGGGTGGCGAACCCGGTGAGCACGTCCCGCCAGTGCGCCTTGGCGGCCGCGCCGTCCTGGCCGGCCAGCCAGCGCACGTAGTCGCCGAACGGCCGGCGCGCCGGTGGCCGAGGAGTGGCGCCGGTGGTGAGTGCCGTGTACTCCTCGAACACCTCGGTGAGCACCTGGGCCAGGCTCCAGCCGTCCAGGATCAGATGGTGGGAGGTCCACAGCAGCTGCAGCCGGGCGTCGGGCAGCCGGACCAGGGTGAGCCGCATCAGGGGCGCCGTGCCGAGGTCGAGGCCGCGTCGGAGGTCGTCGGCGCGCAGCCGGGCCAGCCGCTCGGCCCGTTCCGCCGCGGCCGCCTCCCGCCAGTCCGACAGAGTGACGGGGACCTCGACGCGGCGGTGGACGACCTGGAGCGGCACCGGCACGCCCTCCCACACCACGGAGGTGCGCAGGGCGGGGGTGCGATCGGTCACCCGCTGCCAGGCCACGGCGAGGGCGTCGGGGTCGGTCACCCCTTCCAGCAGCAGTGCGGCCTGGTCGACGTACACGTCGTCCGGTCCGCCGACCAGCCGGTGGAAGAGCATGCCCTCCTGGAGCGGGGTGAGCGGCAGCAGGTCCTCGACGTCCCGGCCGTCCCCGGCGAGGCGGTCCACTCCGGCCTGGTCGAGGCGGGCCAGCGGGAAGTCGGAAGGGGTACGGCCGCCCGCGCCGGGGCGGGAGCAGTGCTCGGTGATGGCGGTGAGGGCCCGGACCATGCCGTCGGCCAGTTCCCGGACGGTGCCGGGCCGGTGCACCTGGTCGCTGTAGTGCCAGGTGATCTCCAGTTCGCCGTCGGCGACCAGGGCGGACACATCGAGGAGGTGGTCCAGCGGCGCGCCGGGGTCCATGTCGCGGCCGGGTACGTCGGCGACGGGCGCGAAGTCCCCTCCGGCGGGTGCCTCCCACTGGCCGTGGTAGGTGAAGCACACCTGCGGGAGCGGGAGTTCGGCGAGGGCGCGGGCTTCCGGCCGGGGCGAGCCGAGGTGGCCCAGCGCCTGGTAGCCCAGGCCGCGGCGGGGCACGGCCCGCAGCCGCTCCTTGACGGCCTTGAGCGTGGCGCCCCAGTCGTCCGGGCCCGCCGGGGTCAGCGTGACCGGGTACTGGGTGGTGAACCAGCCGACCGTGCGCGACAGGTCGGCCCCCTCGGCCAGGTCCTCCTCCCGGCCGTGGCCCTCCAGGGCGACGGTCACCCGGTCCGCGCCCGTCCAGTCGGCCAGCACCCGGCCCAGCGCGCTCAGCAGCACGTCGTTGACCTGGGTGCGGTACACGCCCGGCACCCGCCGCAGCAGCGCCTCCGTGGTCGCGCGGTCCACCCGCGTGCGGACGGTGCGGACGGACCCGGCGAGCGGGGTGCCGGGGAGGTCGACGGGGAGCGGGGTGCGGGGCTGCGCGGCCTCCCGCGTCCAGTACGGCAGGTCGTCGTCCAGATCGCCGGCCCGGACCCGGCCGGCCAGGGCGCGCGCCCAGTCGGCGAAGGCGGTGTGCTCGGGTTCCGGCCGGGGCTCCTCGCCCGCCGCGGCCTGCCGGTAGGCCCGTTCCAGGGCGGCCAGCAGCACGCGCCAGGAGACGCTGTCGACGGCCAGGTGGTGGACCGTCAGGAACAGCCGGGGACGCTCCGGGCCGGTGAGCAGGGCCGCGCGCAGCAGGGCCCCGGTCTCCGGGTCCAGGGCCGCGCGGGCGGCCTCCGCGGCCTCGGCGGGTGGGGTGCCGGGGCCGTGACGGGTGAGCAGTCCGGTGGCCGGGCCGGTGCCGGGGAGCTGCCGCCGGCCCCGCGCCGTGCGGACGAAGCGAGTCCGCAGCGCCGGGTGATGGGCGACGACGGCCTCCAACGCCCGCTCCAGCGCCCCCTCGTCGAGGTCGTGCGGCAGGTCCAGCAGCATCGACATGGTGAAGTGCGCGAGCGGCCCATGGGTGGCGAAGAACCACTCCTGGACCGGGGTGAGCGGTGCGGGCCCGTCCTCGTGCGGCAGCCGGGGTGCGGGCACGCCGGCGGTGCGCCGGGACGCGGCGGCGGCCAGGTCGGCGACCGTCTGGTGCCGGAAGACGTCCTGAGAGCCGATGCCGAGGCCCGCGGCGCGGGCCCGGGAGACGGCCTGGATGCTCAGGATCGAGTCGCCGCCCAGTTCGAAGAAGTTGTCCGTGACACCCACCCGGGCCACCCCGAGCACCTCGGCCCAGATGCCGGCCAGG
Source organism: Streptomyces echinatus (assembly GCF_014203595.1). Lineage (GTDB taxonomy): Bacteria > Actinomycetota > Actinomycetes > Streptomycetales > Streptomycetaceae > Streptomyces > Streptomyces echinatus. Next base: position 493,976 of record NZ_JACHJK010000006.1, on the reverse strand, counting down.
GTCTCCTCGGCGGGGGTGCGCGGAGCGACGAACTCCCTTTCACCGTCGCCGCCTTCGAGGTCGGGGGCGGGCAGGGCGCGGCGGTCCAGCTTGCCGCTGGTGGTCAGCGGCAGCGCGTCCAGCGCGGTGAAGGAGGACGGCACCCAGGGGTCCGGCAGGACGCGGCGCAGGGCCGCCCGCAGTTCGGCGGCGGCGGGCCGGGGCGCGCCGGGCGCGGCGACGACGTAGGCGGCGAGGCGGGTGTGGCCGTGCGTGTCGGGCACGGCGACGACCGCGGCGGCGGCGACGCCGGGCAGGGCGAGCAGGGCGGCCTCGATCTCGCCGGGCTCGATGCGGTGGCCGCGCACCTTGACCTGGTCGTCGGCGCGGCCGAGGTAGTCGAGGCGCCCGTCGGCGGTCCACCGGGCCAGGTCGCCGGTGCGGTACATGCGGGTGCCGGGCGGCCCGTACGGGTCGGGCAGGAAGCGGGCCGCGGTCAGGCCCGGCCGGCCGGCGTAGCCCCGGGCCAGCTGGGCGCCGGCGAGGTACAGCTCGCCGCCGACGCCGGGCGGCACCGGCTGGAGCCGGTCGTCCAGCACGTAGGCGCGTGTCCCGGGCAGGGGGCGGCCCACCAGCGGGCGGTCCCCGCCCTCGATGCGGCAGGACAGGGCGTCGACCGTGCACTCGGTGGGCCCGTAGAAGTTGTGGGCGGTCACGTCCGGGTGGGCGGCCAGCTCGCGCCACAGCGCGGGGCCGACCGCCTCGCCGCCGAGCATCAGGACCCGGGGGTGGTGCCGGGGGTCGGTGAGCAACCCGGCGGGCAGCAACTGCCGCAGGTAGGAGGGGGTGACGTCGAGGAAGTCGACACGGTGCTCGACGACGTACTCGACCAGCGCGGCCGGGTCCATCCGGGTCACCTCGTCGACCAGGTGCAGGGGATGGCCGTCGGCCATCAGCAGCACGCCTTCGAGGGAGGTGTCGAAGGAGAAGGACGCGGTGAGCGCGACCCGCAGCGGGCCGCCGCCCGCCTCGGCGACGAAGCCGGCCCGGTGGGCGGCCAGCAGGCGGGCCGCCGAGCGGTGGGTGACGGCGACGCCCTTGGGGCGGCCGGTGGAGCCGGAGGTGTAGATGACGTAGGCGGTGTGGTCGGGGTGCAGCGGGGCGCGCCGGTCGCTGTCGGTGGGGTCGGTGTCCGGGGCGGTGGCGGGTATCCGGCGAAGGGCGGCCTCGTCCAGGACCAGGGCCGGGCGCGCGTCGTCCAGCAGGAAGCGGATGCGTTCCCCGGGCAGCGCCGGGTCGAGCGGCAGGTAGCCGGCGCCGGACTTCCAGACGGCGAGGATCGCGACGATCATGTCGGCGGTGCGCGGCAGCCGCAGCGCGACCAGCTCTTCGGGTCCCGCGCCCTGCGCGATGAGGTGGTGGGCGAGCCGGTTGGCGCGGGCGTTGAGCGTGCCGTAGTCCAGCCGTTCGCCGGCCGCGACGAGGGCGAGGGCGTCGGGGGTGCGGGCCGCGCGGCGCTCGAAGAGGACCGGGTGGGGGGTGTCGTCCACGGGGTGGGGTGCCGGGGTGTTCCAGTCGTGGACGACGCGCCGCACCTCCTCCGCGGACATCAGGGGCAGGCTGCCCAGCGGGCGGTCCGGCGTGTCGGTGGCGCCCCGGAGCAGGCGCAGCAGCTGTCCGGCCAGCCGTTCGGCCGTGGCGGTGTCGAACAGGTCGGTGCGGTACTCCAGCAGACCGGTCAGCTCCGTGCCGTCGGGCACGAACTCGATGCTGAGGTCGAAGGTGGCCGCCTGCCGGGGCACGGTGACCGGGGTGGTGGCGAGCCCGCGCGGGGCGGTGGCGGCGGGCGGGTCGGGGTGCAGCAGGACCATCACGTCGAACAGCGGGTTGCGGCCCGCCTCGCGGGGTGCGCCCACCGCCTCCACGATCCGCTCGAACGGTGTGTCACCGTGCGCGAAGGCGTCGTTGACCGTGTCGGCCGCCCTGGTGAGCAGGTCGTGGAAGGACCCGGAGGGGTCCACCGGGGTGCGCAGCACGACGGTGTTGACGAAGAACCCGACGGTCCGTTCGAGGTCGGTGCGGGACCGGCCGGGGGTGAGGGAGCCGACCGTGATGTCGTCCTGGCCCGACCAGCGGGCCAGCAGGGCCTGGGTGGCGGCGACCAGGGCGGTGTGCAGGGTGCTGTGGTGTTCTCTCGCGAGGTCGCGCAGGCGGGCGGTGAGGCCGGCGGGGACGGTGAAGGTGTGGACGGCGCCCTCGCCCGCCTCCTCGCCGCGTCGCGGCCGGTCCAGGGGCAGTTCGGGTGCCACCGCCCCGGACAGCCGCTCCTTCCAGTGGTCGAGGGCGCGTTCGAGGCGGGCCCCGGAGAGCTGTTCCCGCTGCCACACCGCGAAGTCCGGGTACTGCGTGGCCACCGGGGGCAGTTCCGGGGCGGTGCCCTGCGCGAGGGCGTCGTAGGCGGTGCACAGCTCGTCCAGGACCAGGCCCATCGACCAGCCGTCCGTGACGATGTGGTGGGCCGTCAGGAGCAGGACGTGCGAGGTGGCGGACTCGCGCAGCAGCAGGGCACGCAGCAGGGGCCCGTCGGTCAGGTCGAAGGGGCGGGAGTACTCCGCGAGCAGGTCCGCGTCGAGGTCACCGGTGTCCCGCAGCGGCAGCGGCACGGGTGCCGCCGGACGCACGCGCTGCACCGGCCGGCCGTCGGTCTCCTCGAAGGTGGTGCGCAGGGCCTCGTGCCGGGCCACGACGGCGGCCAGGGCCGCGCCCAGCGCCTCGCGGTCCGGGGCGCCGGTGAGGCGGACCGCGACGGCGCTGTTGTAGCGGGCGTCGCCGGGCCGCAGCCGGTCCAGGAACCACAGGCGCTGCTGCGCGAAGGAGAGGGGCAGCGGGTGCTCCCGGCCGGCGCGCGGGATGCCCGGCCGGGGGACGCGGGACGCGCCGCCGGCCCGTCCGGCGAGCCGCCGTCGCAGCGCCTCCCGCATCTCCTCGGGCAGCGCCTCGGCCCGGTCCCGCTTGGAGGACCGCGCGGGACCGGAGGGGTTCGAAGGGGTCGAAGACGTCATGGTCGTCGGATCCTCACCGTTCGTGGTCGGGGCCGCCGTGCGCGGCGTCTTCGGCGTCGTGATGGCCCTGCTCGGCGGCGTCCCCGGAGTCGTGGCCGCCGTACGCGGCGTCCTCGGGGCCGTCGCCGCCGTACGCGGCGTCCTCCAGTTCGCTCAGCACCTGGTCCTCCACGAGTTCCGCCAGGGCGGCGACGGTGTGGGAGACGAGGACGTCGCGGGGGGTGAGCGTGACGCCGAACGCGTCGTTGGCGCGGGAGGCGATGAGCAGGGCGCGCATCGAGTCCCCGCCGAGCAGGAAGTAGTCGTCCTCGGCGCCCACGGCCGTCTGGAGGGTCTCCTCCCAGATGGCCGCCAGCACCTCCTCGGTGGGCGTGCGGGGTGCCACGTGTCCGGGCCGTTCCCGGTCCTCGGCCGGGGCCGGGGCGGGCAGGGCGGCCCGGTCGGTCTTGCCGTTCTCGGTGAGCGGGAAGCGGTCCAGCACCACGAACGCCGTCGGCACCATGTGCCCCGGCAGCGAGCGGGCGGCCAGCTCACGCAGTCCGGCGGCCGTGGGCGGTTCGGCGCCGGGGGCCGTGAGCAGATGGGCGACCAGGCGCGGCAGGCCCGGTTCGTCCTCGCGTACGGTGACCACGGCGTCCAGCACGCCGGGGTGACGGACCAGGGTCGCCTCGACCTCGCCCGCCTCGATGCGGTGGCCGCGCAGCTTGAGCTGGTGGTCGGTGCGGCCCAGGTAGTGCAGTTCGCCCGCGCTGTCGCGGCGCACCAGGTCGCCGGTGCGGTACATGCGGGTGCCGGGCGGCCCGAACGGGTCGGCGACGAACCGGGCCGCGGTCAGGCCCGGCCGGCCGAGGTAGCCACGGGCCAGCGCCGTTCCGCTGAGCCACAGTTCACCGGTGACGCCGCCGGGGACCGGCCGCAGCCGGGCGTCGAGGACGTAGGCCCCGGTGGCGGGCAGCGGGCGGCCGATGGGCGGGGCGCCGCCGTCCGCCGTCAGGGGCGCGGACCAGGTGGCGACGACGGTGGCCTCAGTGGGGCCGTAGGAGTTGACCATGCGGTGGTGCGGCGCCCAGCGGGCGACGAGTTCGGCGCCGCACGCGTCGGCTCCGACGATCAGCGTCTTCAGGTCCGGCAGGGTGCCGGGCGTGTCGGCCGGCAGGGTGGCGAGCGCGGCCGGGGGCAGCAGGGTGTGCGTGATCCGCCCGGTGCGCAGGACGTCGGCCAGTTCCGGGCCGAGCAGCGGACCCGGCCGGGGTACGACCAGCCGGGCGCCGTGCGGCAGGGACACGCACAGCTCCAGCACGGAGGCGTCGAAGCTGGGCGTGGCGAAGGCCAGCACCCGGTCTCCGGGGTCCACTCGGTAGTGGGCGGCCTCGGCGGCGGAGAACGCGGCGAGCCCGCGGTGGGTGACGACGACGCCCTTGGGGGTGCCGGTGGAGCCCGAGGTGTAGATGACGTAGGCGGGGTCGTCCAGGTCGAGGGGGCGGGTCCGGTCGGCGTCGGTGGGCCGGTGTCCGGGCGTGTCGTCCGGCGGGGCGGCGAGCAGGCCGGCGACCTCCTTGGCGTCCAGGGTGAGGGCGGGGGCCGCGTCGCGCAGCATCAGGGCGATGCGCTCCTCGGGGTAGGCGGGGTCGACCGGCAGGAACGCGGCGCCCGCCTTCGTCACCGCCAGCTGCGCCAGCACCATGTCGGCCGAGCGGGGCAGCAGCAGCGCGACGAGGTCGCCGGGACCGGTGCCGCGGCCGATGAGCCGGTGGGCCAGCCGGTTGGCGTGGTCCTCCACCTCGGCGAGGGTGAGCGTCGTGCCGGCCGCTTCGAGCGCGGGGGCCGTGGGCCGGCGGTCGACGGCGGCCTCGACGAGGGCGGGCAGGGTGGCGGCGGGTACCGGGCCGAGGGCGGGGCGGGCGGGGCCGTGCAGCAGCCGCTCCCGCTGCGCGGGCGGCAGCACGTCGAGGTCGTCCAGGCGGGCGGTGCCGTCCGTGCCGGCCAGGGTGTGCAGAGTGTGCAGCAGCTGGGCGGCCAGGGACTCGGCGGTGGCCGCGTCGAAGTAGCGCGGGTCGTGGCCGAGCTCGACGGCCAGCCGGTCGCCGGGCGAGACGACCACGGTGAGGGGGTAGTTGGTGGCCTCGCGGGCGTCCAGGTCCCGCAGGGCGAGCCCGTGCGCGCCCGCGGTCGCGTCGCCGACCGGGTAGTTCTCGAAGACCACCAGACTGTCGAACAGCGCTGTCCCCGGCGGAAGCTGGGCGAGAGCGTGCAGTTCGCCCAGGGGCAGGTGGTCGTGGCGCCGGTCCTCGGCGCGCGCCTCCTGCAGCGCGCGCAGCCAGTCGGCGCAGCTCGCGCCGCCGTCGACGTCGGTCCGGGCGGGCAGCGTGGTGATGAACAGGCCGGTGATGGTGTCGGCGCCGGGCAGGTCGGCGGGCCGTCCGGAGACGGTGGTGCCGAAGCAGACGTCCCGCTCCCCGCTCCAGCGCGCCAGCAGCAGCGCCCAGGCGCCCTGCACCAGGGTGTTGAGGGTGAGGTGGTGCCGGCGGGCGAACTCCTTCAGCCGCCGCGTCTCCTCGGCGCCGAGCCGTCGCGACAGCCAGCTGCCGGAGCGGGCGGTCTCGCCCGGGGCGGGCCTGCGGTCGTACGGCAGCGGGGTCGGGCCGTTCACAGCGGCCAGGGCGCCGCGCCAGTGTTCCGTCGCCCGGCCGGTGTCGCGGGCGGCCAGCCAGGCGGCGTAGTCGGCGAACGGCCTGCGCCCGGGCAGCCGGGGCCGTTCGCCGCGGGCCAGGGCGGCGTGCGCGGCCATGACGTCGGACAGGACGTGGAAGACGCTCCAGCCGTCCAGCAGGACGTGGTGGAAGGTCCACACCACGCGGACCGCGTCCGGGCCGAGCCGGACCAGGGCGAGCCGCAGCAGCGGGGCCCGGTCCAGGGCGATGCCCCGGCCGCGCTCCTCGGCGAGCAGCCGCTCCAGCTCCGCGTCCCGCCGGTCCGCGGGGAGCCGGCTCCAGTCGTGCTCGGTGACCGGCGGGGTCACGTCCCGGTGGACGATCTGGAGCGGCACGGGGACGCCGTGCAGGGCGACGGAGGTGCGCAGGACCGGGGTGTGGTCCACGACGTGCCGCCAGGCGTCGGCCAGGGTCCGCGGATCCCGGGCGCCGTCCGCCACGAAGGTGATCTGCTCGACGTACAGGCCGTGTTCGGCCTCGTCGAGGCCGTGCATCACCATGCCGGTCTGGGTGGGTGTGAGCGGATAGACGTCCGTCACGTCCGCTCCGTCGCCGACGAGCCGGTCGACGGCCGCCTGGTCCAGCGGCGCGAGCGGGAAGTCGGAGGGGGTGCGGCCGCCGGCGCCGGGTGCGGCGCAGTGCCGGACGATCTCCCGGAGTTCGTCGGTCAGCTCGGCCGCCAGCCGGGTGACGGTCTCCCGCCGGTGCACCTCGCGGGAGTACGACCAGGTGAACTCGAGCCGGTCGTCGACGACCTGGCCGAGCACGTCCAGGAGGTGCGGGCGGTCCGCGGAGCGGTCGATGCCGCCGGTGAGGCCGCCGTGGGGCGCGTGCAGCAGTCCGCCCGGGGCCGGGGTCCGGTCCGGCCGGCCCAGGTAGTTGAAGCAGACGGGCGGCAGGCCGGGCAGCTCGGCGCCGGCCGTGGGGTGGAGGAAGCGGAGCGCGCCGTAGCCCAGTCCGCCGTGGGGCACGGACCGCAGGTTCTCCTTGACGGCCTTCAGCACGGTGCCGGTGCCGGCGTCGCGGGGCACGTCCAGGGCGACCGGGTACATGGCCGTGAACCAGCCGACGGTCCCGGCGAGGTCGGTGTTCTCGAACAGCTCCTCGCGGCCGTGGCCCTCCAGGGTCACCGCCACCCGGTCGCGGCCGGTCCAGCGGGCCAGCACCCGGCCCAGCGCGCACAGCAGGACGTCGTTGACGCGGGTGCGGTACGCGTCCGGCACGTCCTGGAGCAGCCGGCGCGTCTCCTCGGCGTCGAGTCCGGCGGTCAGGCTCTCCTCGACGGCGACGGTGTTGGCGCCGCCGGGGTGGTCGGCCGGCAGGGTGGTGTCGGCGTCGATGCCCTGCCAGTGGGCGAGTTCGGCGTCGAAGCCGCCCGCGCCGGTGTGCGCGGCCAGCCGTCGGGCCCAGTCCCGGAACGAGGTGGTCTTGGGGCCGAGGACGGGCCGTTCCCCGTCGCGCAGGGCGCGGTAGGCGGTGTCCAGGTCCTCCAGGATCAGCCGCCAGGACACGGCGTCCACGACCAGGTGGTGGGCGGCCAGCAGCAGCACCGGCCGGCCGCCGTCGGCCGGACGGCACAGCGCGGCGCGCAGCAGGGGCCCGCGGGCCAGGTCGAAGCCGGCGGCGAGGGCGTCGGCCACCTCGTGGGGGGCCGCCCGGCGGTGCACCTCCAGGTGCGGGGCGTCGTCGCCGGGGGCGGTGCCGTACTGCCGCCACCGCCCGTCACCGGCCGGTTCGAAGCGCAGCCGCAGCGCGTCGTGCCGCTCCAGTACGGCGGCCAGGGCGGCCCGCAGCAGCGTCTCGTCGGGATCGCCGGCCAGCTCGTGGGCGACGGTCTGGCTGAAGTGGGCGGGGTCGCCGGTGACGGTGTCGAGGAGCCAGTGCTGCACGGGGGTGAGCGGGGCGTCGCCGGTCACCGGTCCCTGTTCGGCGGCGACGGCGGGCGCGGCCGGGTCCGGCAACCGCTCGGCCACGGCGGCGAGTTCGGCGAGGGTCTGGTGGGTGAACAGGTGCCGCGGGGTCAGGGAGAGTCCGGCCCGGCGGGCGGCGGAGACGATCCGGATGCCGAGGACGGAATCGCCGCCGAGGGTGAAGTAGTTGTCGTCGGCGGCGACTTCGGGCACGCCGAGCACCTCGGACCAGATGGCGGCGAGGGTCCGCTCGGCCGCGGTGCGCGGCGGCCGGCCGCCCCCGCCGGTCCCCGGACCGGCCCACTGCGGCGCGGGCAGCGCCCGCCGGTCGAGCTTGCCGGTGGCACCGAGCGGGAGCCGCTCCAGCGGGACGACGAGGGCCGGGACCAGGTGGTCGGGGAGACTGCGGGCGAGGAAGGCCCGCAGCTCTGCGGTGTCGGGAAGACCGGTCGGACCGGGCACCGCCCGGCCGCCCGCGTCCGGCGAACCGGACGGGGACGGCGCGTCGACTGCGGGGGCCGGGGAACCCGGCGGGCGGGGCACCAGATCGTCGGCGGGGGCCGGTGGCCCGGACGGGCGGGACGGAGCGTCGTCGGCGGCGGGGGGCGCCAGGCCGGGGGTCCGGGGGACCGCGTAGCCGATCAGCCGGCGGTGGCCGTCGTGTTCGACCACCCGGGCCGCTGCCGCCGCCACGGCCGGGTGGCGGGCCAGCGCGGCCTCCACCTCGCCGAGTTCGATGCGGAAGCCGCGCACCTTCACCTGGTCGTCGCCGCGGCCGAGGTAGTCGAGGTCGCCGTCGGCCGTCCAGCGGACCAGGTCGCCGGTGCGGTACATGCGGCTGCCGGGCGGGCCGAACGGGTCGGGCAGGAATCGGGAGGCGGTCAGGCCGGGGCGGCGCAGATAGCCGCGGGCGACGCCGGTCCCGGCGAGGAACAGCTCGCCGGGCGCTCCGGGGGGCACCGGGCGCATCCGCTCGTCGAGGACGTAGGCGCGGGCGCCGCCGAGCGGACGGCCGATCGGCGGGTCCCGGTCGGGATCGGCCGGGTCGCAGGTGAAGGCGGTGGCGTAGACGGTCGCCTCGGTGGGGCCGTAGATGTTGCGCACCTGGCAGCCGGGAACGGCCTCGCGGACCCGGCCGACGGTGCGGGCGGGCAGCCCCTCCCCCGCGAGGACGACGGTGTCCGCGGTGATCCGCACGGCGTCCTCGGCGAGCAGCCGGTCCAGGGCCGAGGGCACCGCGCTGAGCAGTCCGGCCCGCCAGGGCCCGGGGCGCTCGGCGAGGGCCAGCAGGTCGCGGACGACCTCCACGCAGCCGCCGGACAGCAGCGGCGAGAAGATCTCGAAGACCGACACGTCGAAGTTGAGCGAGGTGGAGGCCACCACGTGGGCCAGTCCGCGGCCGGTGAACTCGGCCGCCGCCCAGTCGGTCAGGGCCAGCACGGAGGCGTGGCTGACGACGACGCCCTTGGGTCGGCCGGTCGAGCCGGAGGTGTGGATGACGTAGGCCGGGTGGCCGGGCAGCAGGGCGCCCGGCCGCTCGTCGTCGCCGAGGGGCGCGTCCGGCACTCCGGGATCCGGCTCCTCGTCCAGCAGGATCCTGGTGAACGGGCCCTCGGGCAGCCGGCCGGCGGTCTCCGTGGCCGTGATCACGGCGTCGGGCCGTACGTCCTCGAAGAGGAACGCGACGCGCTCGGCCGGGTACTGGGGGTCGACCGGCAGATAGCCGGCGCCGCTCTTCAGCACCGCGAGGAGCGCCACGATCAGGTCGGCGGTGCGGGGCAGGCAGAGGGCGACGAAGCGCTCGGGTCCGGCGCCGGCGGCGACGAGCAGCCGGGCCAGCCGGCTGGAGCGGGCGTCGAGTTCGCGGTAGGTGAGGCAGGTGTCGCCGTGGCGGACCGCCGGGGCGTCCGGGGTGCGCGCGGCCTGCCGCCGGAACGCCTCGGGCAGGGTGTCCCGCGGTGCCTCGGCCACGGGTCCGCCGAACCGGTGCACCAGGGCGCGCCCGTCGGCCGGGTCCAGCAGCGGCAGGTCGGCCAGGCGGCGGTCCGGGCCGGCGGCCATGCCCGTCAGCAGGGTGCGCAGGCTCTCGCCGAGGGCCCGGACCGTGGAGGCGTCGAAGGCGGCCGGGTCGTAGTCGAGGTGCACGGCCAGGGTGTCGCCGGGCGCGACGACCACGCTGAGCGGGTAGTTCGTCGGCTCCAGGTCCCGCTCCTGCTCCATGGCCAGGCCGTGCCGGGCCAACGCGCCCTCGTCGAAGGGGTAGTTCTCGAAGACGACGATGGAGTCGAACAGTCCGGTGCCGCCCGGCACCTCGCTCCACGCCTGCAGCTGGGCCAGTGAGACGAAGTCGTGGCGCCGGGACTCGGACTGGGCGGCCTGCAGTTCGCGCAGCCAGTCCAGCAGCGGGCGCCGTTCGTCGACGCGGGCCCGGGTGGGCAGGGTGTTGATGAACAGGCCGACCATGGAGGTCACGCCCGGCAGCTCGGCGGGCCGGCCGGAGACGGTCGTGCCGAACACCACGTCGGAGCCGCCGCCGTAGCGGGAGAGCAGCAGGGCCCACGCTCCCTGGAGGACCGTGTTGAGGGTCAGCCCCGCGCGCTGGGCGGTCTCCCGCAGCCGCGCCGAGACGTCCCCGTCGAGGGTCATCCGTACCGACTCCGAGGAGGAGGCCCGGTGGGCCTCGGCGGGCCGCCGGTCCCGGGGCAGTTCGGTGGGGGCCTGGAAGCCGGCCAGGGCGGCGCGCCAGTACCGTTCGGCCCGGCCGGTGTCCCGCCCGGCCAGCCAGCGCAGGTAGTCGGCGAAGGGCCTGCGGTCCGGCACCTGCGGCGGGCGCCCCGAGGTCAGGGCGGCGTACCGCTCGCACACCTCGTCGAAGACCTGGGCGGCGCTCCAGCCGTCGAGCAGGACGTGGTGGAAGGTCCACACCAGGCGGACCCGGTCGGCTGCCAGCCGGATCAGGGTGAGCCGCATCAGGGGCGCGGTGCCCAGGTCGATGCCCGCCTCCCGGTCCTCGGCCAGCAGCCGGTCCAGGTCGCGCGCGCCGGGGCCGGCGGGCCGCCCGGACCAGTCGTGGTGGGTGACGGGCACGGTGACCCGCCGCCGGACGACCTGGAGCGGTTCCGGGGTCTCCTGCCACACCAGGCGCGTGCGCAGGCCCGGGTTGGCGTCCACGGTGTGCTGCCAGGCCGCGGCGAGCGCGTGCGGGTCGGTGACACCGGACAGGACCAGCTGCACCTGGTTGACGTAGGTGCGGCCGCCGGGGTCCAGCAGGCTGTGGAAGAGCATGCCCGACTGCATCGGCGTCAGCGGATGGATGTCCTCGACGTCCCGGCCGTCCCCGGCGATCCGGTCCACGGCGGCCTGGTCCAGCCGGACCAGCGGGAAGTCCGACGGGGTGCGGCCGCCCGCGTCCGGCCGGGCGCAGTGCGCGACGATGTCGCCGAGGGCCGTCAGCATGCCCTCGGCGAGGGCGGTGACGGTCTCCTCGCGGTGCCGTCCGGCGCTGTAGTGCCAGGTGATCTCCAGCCGGTCGTCCTCGACCCGGGCCACGACGTCCAGCAGGTGCGGCCGCTCGGTGCCGGGCGCCTCCGCGCCGCCCAGGCCGCCGGGCACCGCCCCGATCAGGGTGCCGCCGTCGGCGGTCCAGTCGAAGCGGCCCAGGTAGTTGAAGCTGATGCCGGGCTCGGGCGCGCCGGTCAGCCGTTCCTCGCGGGCGAGGTGGCGCAGCACGCCGTAGCCGAGTCCCCGGTCGGGTACGGCCCGCAGCTGCTCCTTCACCGACTTCAGAGCGGTGCCCCAGTCCCCTCGCGGGACGGACAGGGCGACCGGGAAGAGCGAGGTGAACCAGCCGACCGTACGGGACAGGTCGACGTCGTCGAAGAGCTGGTCCTCGCGGCCGTGGCCCTCCAGGCCGACGGCGACGGTGTCGCGTCCGGTCCAGTCGGCGAGGACCCGGCCCAGCGCGGTGAGCAGGACGTCGTCGACGCGGGTGCGGTAGACGCCCGGGACGCGGCGCAGCAGGCCGTCGGTGCGCTCGCGGTCCAGCCGGACGGTCACCTCGCGGACGTCGGCCATGGTGTTGCCGCCGGTGCCGTCCACGGGCAGCGGTTCGGCGCTGTGCCGGGCGGTCCGCTCCCAGTGGGCGAGCCGCCCGGTGAAGCGGTCGTGGTCGCTCAGCCGGCGGGCCCACTCCCGTACGGAGGTGGTGCGGGCGGGCAGTCGTACGGGCTGTCCGGACGCGGCCTGCCGGTAGGCGGTCTCCAGGTCCTCCAGCAGGATCCGCCAGGAGACGCCGTCGACCACCAGGTGGTGGGCGACGAGCAGCAGCCGGTCGGCGGGCCGGGTGCCGTCGGCGGTGAACAGGCGGGCGGTGAACAACGGGCCGGTGTCCAGCCGGAGTCCGCCGTGGGCCTGTGCCGTGGCGTGTTCCTCGGCCCGCCCGTCGTGCACCTGGAGCAGTTCGGGGACGGGGCCGTCGGCGGTGGCGACGTCCTGGTGCCAGGTGCCGTCGGCGCCTGGGGTGAACCGGGCGCGCAGGGCGTCGTGGTGCGTCCACAGGGCGGTCAGGGCGCTGCGCAGGGCGTCCCTGTCGACGGCGCCGGCCGTCTCGACGACGACGGACTGGTTGAAGAATCCGGGGTGTTCCGGCCGCGGGTCCAGGAACCAGTGCTGGATCGGTGTGAGGCCCGAGGCTCCGTCGACCGGTTCGGTACCGGCGACGGCGGGCGCGGTGCCGCCGGTGGCCGCGGCGAGTTCGGCCACGGTGGGGTGCCGGAAGAGGTCGCGCGGGGTGAGGGTGAGCCCGGCGGTCCGGGCGCGGGAGACCACCTGGATGCTGAGGATGGAATCGCCGCCCAGCATGAAGAAGTTGTCGTCGACGCCGACCCGTGCCACGCCGAGCAGTTCGGCCCAGATCCCGGCGAGGACGCGCTCGGTCTCGGTGCGCGGGGCACGGTGGGCGCGCTCGCCGCCCGCCGACCAGTCGGGGGCGGGCAGCCGCCGCCGGTCGACCTTGCCGTTGCCGGTCAGCGGCAGTTCGGACACGGTGACGAAGGCGGCGGGCAGCATGTAGTCGGGCAGTCCGGCCGCCAGGTGGGCGCGCAGCTCTGCGGCGGAGGGCACCGTGGCGGCGCCGGCCGGCACGAGGTGGGCGGCCAGCCGCTTGCGTCCGGCGTCCTCGTACAGGGAGACGACGGCCTCGGCGATGCCGGGATGGGCGGTGAGCCGGGCCTCGATCTCGGCGGGTTCGACCCGGAAGCCGCGGATCTTGATCTGGTCGTCCGCGCGGCCGACGAAGTGCAGCTCGCCGTCGGCGCTCCAGCGCACGATGTCGCCGGTGCGGTACATGCGCGCGCCGGGCGGGCCGTAGGGATCGGCGACGTAGCGGGCGGCGGTCGCCCCCGGGCGGCCCGTGTAGCCCCGGGCGAGGCCCGCGCCGGAGACGTACAACTCGCCGGGGATGCCCGGCGGCTGCGGTTGGAGGGCGGCGTCCAGGACGTACACGCGGGTGTTGTCGAGGGGGCGGCCGATGGGCAGCACGGCGGGCAGCGGGTCGCCGGCCCGGAAGACGCGGCGGGTGGCGAACGTGGTGGTCTCGGTGGGGCCGTAGCCGTCCACGACGGTCAGGCCGGGGCAGGCCTGAAGGACCCGGCGCACGACGGCGCCGGGCACGGCCTCGCCGCCCGTCCACACCTCGCGGGCGCCACGCAGGCAGGCGGGGTCCTCCTGGGCGAGCAGCCGGAACAGGCCCGCGGTCAGCCACAGGCAGTTCACCCGCTGTTCGGTGATGGCGTGCCGGACCTGGGCGGCGTCCAGGTCGGTGGGCGGGGCGAGGACGGCCGTGCCGCCGCGCAGCAGCGGCACCCACACCTCGTAGGTGGAGGCGTCGAAGGCCCCCGGCGAGTGCACGAGGACCCGGTCGTGCCCGGTGAAGGCCCGGTCCAGGGCGAGGGCGACGACGTCGCGCTGGCGCACCGCGACCCCCTTGGGGGTGCCGGTGGAGCCCGAAGTGAACATCAGGTACTGGATGTTGTCCGGGTGGACCGTGCGGGCGGGGGCCGGGGCGGGGGTGCCGGAGGTGTCGTCGACGCGCAGGACGCCGTCGCCGGGCAGCGCCTCCCGGGCCGTCTCCTCCCAGCCGGCGTCGGTCAGCAGCAGGGCGGCGCCGGCCTCGGTCAGTGTGCGGCGCAGCCGCTCGGCCGGGGCCCTGCCGTCGAGCGGCACGCACACGCCGCCGGTGCGGACGAGGGCCAGCTGGGTGACGATCAGGTCCGCGGAGCGGTCCATGAGGACACCGACCGGGCGTTCCGGCCGCACGCCGAGGCCGGCCAGCCGGGCCGCCAACCGGGCCGCCCGCGTGTCGAGTTCGCGGTAGGTGACGTGTTCGTCGCCGGCTTCCAGGGCCACCGCGTCGGGGGTGCGGCACACTTGCTCGGCGAAGAGGGCGGCGACGGTGGTGTCGGGCAGGTCGGTGGCGGTGTCGTTCCAGGCGTGCAGCACCTGCTCGCGACGGTCCGGGGTGAGCAGGGGCAGCCGGTCGGGCGGGTTCCCGGAGCCGGTGGCCAGGCCGGCGAGCAGCGCGGTCAGGTACTCGGCCATCCGCTCGACGGTGCCGGCGTCGAACAGCTCGGGGTCGTAGCCGAGGCGCAGCGTCAGCTCCGGCCCCGGGTAAGCGGTCAGGCTCAGCGGGTAGTTGGTGGTCTCGATGCCCTCCAGGCCGCTCAGGCGCAGTCCGTGGGAGGCGGCGAGATCGTCGTCCACCGGGTAGTTCTCGAAGACGACGATGCTGTCGAACAGGGCGACCCGTTCGGGGAGTTCGGTGAGGGCCTTGATCCGGGTGAGCGGCAGGTGGTCGAAGCGCCGGTCCTCGCTCTGGTCCTGCTGAAGGTCGCGCAGCCAGTCGAGCAGGGTGCCGTCGCCGGGAACCGTGACCCGGGTGGGCAGGGTGGTGATGAACAGGCCGGTCATGGCCTCGGCGCCGGGCAGCTCGGGCGGCCGTCCGGACACGGTGGTGCCGAACACCACCTCGTCCCGGCCCGCCTGCCGGGCCAGCAGCAGCGCCCAGGCGCCCTGCACCAGGGTGTTCAGGGTGAGGCCGCCGGTGCGCGCGAGTTCCTCCAGCGTCCGGGTGGCGGCCGCGGGCAGTGTGCCGCGGACCTCGTGCGTGGACTCGGCGCGGTGGGCCTCGCGCGGCTCACGGTCGTACGGCAGCCAGGTGGCCTCGATGAGGCCGGACAGACGCTGCCGCCAGTGGCGTTCGGCCGCGGCCTGGTCGCGTTGCCGCAGCCAGGCGACGTAGTCGCGGTGCGGCGGGCGGTGCGGGAGGGTGTCGGGTCCGGCACCGGCGTGCCGGGCGAAGACGTCGGAGAGCACCTGGAACAGGCTCCAGCCGTCCAGGAGCAGATGGTGGAACGACCACACCACGCGCACGGCGGTGCCGGAGACGCGGGCGAGGAGCAGGCGCTGGAGCGGGGCCCGCCCGAGGTCGATGCCCCGCGCGCGGTCCCGGGCCAGCACGTCGTCCAGCCGGGCGCGGCTCTCCTCGGCCGGCAGGCCGCGCCAGTCCAGGTGGGTGACCGGCAGGGTCGCGTGGCGCTGCACCACGAGGAGCGGTTCGGGTACGTCCTCCCAGACGACCCGGCCGCGCAGCGCCTCGGTGCGGTCGGTCACGTCCTGCCAGGCGGCGGCGAGGGCCTCCGGGTCGGGCACGCCGTCGAGGACGAACGTCAGCTGCTGGAAGTAGACGCCGCGGTCGTCCTGGGACAGGCCGTGGAAGAGCATGCCCGCCTGGGTCGGCGTGAGCGGCAGGACGTCGGCCACCGCGGCCGGGTCCGGGGCCGTGACGCGGTCCACGGCGGCCTGGTCGAGCCGGGCCAGCGGGAAGTCGGACGGGGTGCGTCCGGCGGCCCCGGGACGGGCGGCGTGCCGGGCGAGGTCCGCGAGCGCGTCGGCGAAGCGCCCGGCCAGGCCGGCGACCGTGTCCTCCCGGTACCGCCGGTCCGGGTAGAACCAGGTGAACTCAAGGATGTCGTCGACGAGTTGTCCGACGACCTCCAGGGCGTGCGGGCGCTCCGCCGCCGGGTCGGCGTCCAGTTCCAGCGGCCGTACGGTGCCCCGGTAGAGGCCCTCGGGGTCCTCCGGCAGCCCCATCCGGCCCAGGTAGTTGAAGCTGACCTGCGCGTCCGGGGTGCGCGGGGCCGCCCCGGGCCCGGCCAGCCGGCGCAGCGCGTCATGGCCCAGGCCGTGCCGGGGTACGGCGCGCAGCTGCTCCTTGACCCGTTTCAGCACGGTGTCCCAGCCGGCGTCCTCCGGCACGGCGAGCGCGACGGGATACCGGGTGGTGAACCAGCCGACCGTGCGGCTGATGTCCAGCTCGGGGAAGAGTTCCTCGCGGCCGTGCCCCTCGACGTCGACCACCACCCGGTCCCGCCCGCTCCAGGCGCACAGGGCCCGGCCGAGGGCGCTGAGCAGGACGTCGTTGGCCTGGGTGCGGTAGGTGTCGGGCAGGGTGCGCAGCAGGGCCGAGGTGACCTCGGGGCTCAGCCGTACGGTGACCGCGCGCTGGTCGGCGTAGGTGTTCCGGCCGTCCGGCAGGTCGGCGGGGAGGGCGGGCTCGGCGCCGGGGAACGCCTCGGCCCAGTACGGCCGTTCGTCGTCGAATCCGCCGTCCGCCGCGTGGGCGTTCAGCCGGCGTGCCCACTGCCGCAGCGGCGAGGACTTCGCGGGCAGCGCGGCGGCGCCGTCGGCGCCGGCCCGGCGGGCCCGGTAGGCGCGGTCCAGGTCCTCCAGCAGGACCCGCCAGGAGACCCCGTCGACGACCAGGTGGTGGACGGTGAGGTGCAGCACGCGGGGCAGGCCGGCCCCGGGGTCGTGCAGCACGGCCCGCAGCAGCGGTCCCCGGGCCAGGTCGAAGGGGCCGAAGTGCGGGGTGTCCGTCTCCGGGCCGGTGTGGCGGGCCAGGCGGACGCGGGGTGTCCGGTCGTCGACGCGCCACTCGGCCCCGCCGTCTTCGTCGCCCGTGACGAAGCGGGAGCGCAGGGCGTCGTGGTGGGCGGCCAGGTCGCCCAGCGCGTCCTCCAGCGCCACCGGGTCGAGGTCGTCGGGCACCCGGACGGACAGGGCCTGGGAGAAGTGGCCGGCGCGCTCGGCGGCCGTGCCGAACAGCCAGTGCTGGATGGGGGTCAGGGGTGCCGGGCCGGTGGCCGCCTCCGGTGCGGGGGCCGCCCCGCGCGGGCCGGCGGCGGCGTCCGCGCAGCGGGCGAGGGCGGCGACGGTCTGGTGCCGGTAGACGTCCCGGGAGGTCAGCGGCAGGCCTTCCTGCCGGGCGCGGGCCACCACCTGGATGCTCAGGATCGAGTCGCCGCCGAGTTCGAAGAAGTTGTCGTCGACGCCGATCCGTTCCACACGCAGCGCCTCCGCCCAGATCGCGGCGAGCGCGCGCTCGGTGGGCGTGCGGGGTGCGACGTGCCGTACCGCGCGCACGGCGGGGCCGGGGTCGGGGAGGCGGCCGCGGTCGAGCTTGCCGTTCGGGCTGAGGGGCAGGGCGTCCAGGACGAGGACGACCGACGGGACCATGTAGTCGGGGAGCGTACGGCCGAGTTCGCGGCGTACGGCCTCGGGTTCCACCCGTTCCCCGGCGGCCGGGACGACGTAGCCGGCCAGGCGCCGGTGACCGTCGCCGTCGGTGGTGGCGGTGGCCGCCGCCTCGGCCACGCCCGCGCAGCCGCGCAGCGCCTCCTCCACCTCGCCCAGTTCGATGCGGAAGCCGCGCACCTTGACCTGCTGGTCGGTGCGGCCCACGTACTCCAGTCCGCCGTCGGCACAGCGGCGCACCAGGTCGCCGGTGCGGTACATGCGCTCCCCCGGCGCGCCGAACGGATCGGCGACGAACCGGACGGCGGTCAGCCCGGCCCGGCGCAGGTAGCCCCGGGCCAGGCCACCGCCGCCCAGGTACAACTCGCCCGTGACACCGACGGGCTGGGGCCGCAGGGCGTGGTCCAGGACGTAGGCCCGGGTGAGCGCCACCGGGTCGCCGATGGGCGGGGCCTGCTCCGGCAGCCGGTCGCCGGCGAACCAGGCGGTGGCGTACACGGTGGCCTCGGTGGGGCCGTAGATGTTGGCGATCCGGCTCCCGGGCATGGCGGCGCGCAGCTCGTGCACCGTCTGCGCGGGCAGGGCCTCGCCGGCCAGGACGACGGTGTCCGCGGTCAGGGGCGCGGTGCCGCCCGATATCAGCCGGGAGACGACGGACGGCACGCCGCTGAGCAGCCCGGCGTGCCGTGGGCCGGTGCCGTCGGCGAGGGCGGGCAGATCGGCGACCACCTCGACGGTGCCGCCCGCCACCAGGGGGCAGAGCAGCTCGAAGACCGAGACGTCGAAGTTGAGGGAGGTGGAGGCGATCACATGGGCCAGCCCCTCGGCACCGAAGCGTTCCCGCGCCCACTGCGCCAGGGCACCGGCACTGCGGTGGGTGACCACGACGCCCTTGGGGCGTCCGGTGGAGCCCGAGGTGTAGATGACGTACGCGGGATGGTCCGGGAGCAGCGGTACGGTCCGGTCGGCGTCGGTCGGCTCCGGGCCGGACCCGGCCGTGTCCGCGTGGTCCTCCAGGATCAGCGGTGCGCAGTCGGCGGGCAGGGCGGAGGCGGTCTCCCGGGTGGCGACGACGAGGGCGGGCCGGGCGTCGGCGAGCATGAGGCGGACGCGCTCGGCGGGGTAGCCGGGGTCGACGGGGAGGTAGGCGGCGCCCGAGGCGAGCACCCCCCACAGCACGGGCACGAGGTCCGCGGAGCGCGGCAGGCACAGCGCGACCAGCCGCTCGGGGCCTGCGCCGTGCGCGGCGAGCAGCCGGGCCAGCCGGCCGGCGCGCCGGACGACCTCGGCGTAGTCCAGCCGTACCGGGCCGCAGACGACGGCGGTACGGTCCGGGGTGCGGGCCGCCTGGGCGTGCAGCAGAGCGGGCAGCGTGATGTGCCCGGTGTCCCGGGCACGGCCGGCGGGCGGGTTCCAGGTGTCCACCAGCGTGCGCTGTTCCTCGGCCGAGAGCATGGACAGCTCGGCCAGCGTGCGGCCGGGGCCGTCCGCCATGCCCTCCAGCAGGCGGTGCAGATGAGCGGTCAGCCGGGCCACGGTGGCCGCCTCGAACAGGTCCGTGCTGAACTCGGCGGTCAGCACACAGCCGCCGTCCGCGTCCGGTGTGAACTCCAGGACCAGGTCGAAGCGGGCGGCGGGGCGGGGCAGCGGGTGGTCGGCGAAGCGCAGGCCGCCGGAGAGCGGGGGCACGGCGGGCGCGGTCTGCTGCACGACGAGCGCCTGGACCAGCGGGGTGCGGCTGGGGTCGCGGGGCGGGGCCAGTTCCTCGACCACCCGGTCGAACGGCACCGTGTCGTGGGCGAACGCGTCCAGCACGGTCGTCCGCATGCTCTCCACGAACCGGTCCACGGTGGCCCGCTCGTCCACCTCGCCGCGGAGCACCACCGTGTTGGCGAAGAAGCCCGGCACGTCCTCCAGGTCCCGTCGGCCGCGTCCGGTGGTGACGGTGCCGAACGCGACGTCCCGCTGTCCCGAGTAACGGGAGAACAGCAGCGCGGAGGCGCCCGCGAACAGGGTGAACACGGTGGTGCCGCGGCCGGCGGCCAGTTGCCGCAGCCGGTTCACCAACTCCGCCGGGAGGGTGTGCCGGTGGGCCGCCCCGGCGGTGGTGCGCACCGCCGGACGCGGCCGGTCGGTGGGCAGCTCCAGGTGCTGCAGGCCCGTCAGGTGCCTTTTCCAGTAGGCCAGGTCGGCGGCGTCGCCCCCGGCGGCCCGCTGCCGCCGCTCCCACACCGCGAAGTCCGGGTACTGCAGCGGGGGTCGCGGCAGCCGGTCGGGCTCGCCGGTGGTCTCCGCGTGGTAGAGGGCGGCGAGTTCCCGGGTGAGGATGCCCACCGACCAGCCGTCGGTGACGATGTGGTGCTGGGCCAGGAGCAGCAGGTGGTCCTCGGCGGCGAGCCGGACGAGCAGGGCCCGGGTGAGCGGGCCGGCCGCCAGGTCGTAGGGGCGGCTCAGTTCCTCGGTGAGCAGTGCCTCGGCGGACTCGGCGCGGCGCGCGTCGGGTACGCCGGTGAGATCGGCCGTCCGCAGCGGCAGGTCCGGCTCGGGCGCGACGCGCTGCGCGCCCTGGCCGTCGGCCGTGGTGAACGTGGTGCGCAGGGAGGCGTGGCGGCCCGCGAGGCGGTGCAGGGAGCGGCGCAGCGCGTCCGGGTCCACCGGGCCGCGCAGCCGCAGGGCCACCCCGGTGTTGTACTCGGTGCCGCCCGCGGTGAGGTCGTCGAGGTACCAGAGCCGCCGCTGCGCGCTCGACAGGGGCAGGCCGTCCTCGCGCGGGGCGGGCGGGATCGGCTCCGGCGGGGCGGCGGCCGACGGGTCGGTGAGCAGCGGGGCGAGGGCGGCGACCGTACGTGCGGTGAAGACGTCCCGTACGGACAGCCGTACGCCCAGTTCGTCCCTGATCCGGGACAGGACACGGGCGGCGAGGATCGACTCGCCGCCGAGGTCGAAGAAGTCGTCCGTCACCCCGACGGCGTCGACGCCCAGCGCCTCGGCCCAGATCGCGGCGAGGGCCGCCTCCCGGGGTGACCGCGGCGCCACCCGGCCGGCCGCCACCGTGCGTTGGGGGGCGGGCAGGGCCCGCCGGTCGATCTTGTGCTGCGGGGTGAGCGGCATCCGCTCCAGGACCACGATCGCGGACGGCACCATGTGGGCGGGCAGGACGGCGGCCACGGCCGCGCGAAGGACGGCGGGGTCCAGGGCCGGTTCCGCTTCCGGTTCCGCTTCCGCCTCCGGAACGGGAGCCGCGGTGGCGGAGGTGGCCGGGGGTGCGGCGGAGGCCGGCTCTCCGGCCGGGGTGACGTAGCCGACGAGCCGCTGGTGTCCCGGCTCGTCCTCGCGTACGACGACCACGGCCTCGCCGACGGCGCCGGCCCGGCGCAGGGCCGCCTCGATCTCGCCCGGCTCGATGCGGAAGCCGCGGATCTTCACCTGCCGGTCCAGCCGTCCCAGGAACTCCAGTTCCCCGTCGGCGGTCCGGCGCGCCCGGTCCCCGGTGCGGTACAGGCGGGCGCCGGGCGTCCCGAAGGGGTCGGCGACGAAGCGGGTGGCGGTCAGGCCCGGACGGCCCAGGTAGCCGCGGGCCACCGCGTCGCCGCCCACGAACAACTCGCCGTCCGCGCCGGGCGGTACGGGCCGCATCGCGGAGTCGAGGACGTAGACCCGGGTGTGCGGCAGGGCGCCGCCGATCGTCGGGGTGCCCTGGCCGGCGGTGAGCGGCCCCGTCCAGGTGGCGACGATGGTGGTCTCGGTCGGACCATAGGAGTTGATCATGCGGCGGCCGGGTGCCCAGCGGTCGACGAGCCCGGCCGGGCAGGCCTCGGCGCCCACGATCAGCGTGCGCAGGTGGGGCGCGGTGCCCTGGGCGGGGTCGGGCAGGGTGGCCAGCGCGGCGGGCGGGATGAGGGCGTGGGTGATGCGGTGCTCGTCCAGGACCGCGGCGAGTTCGTCGCCCAGCCAGGGGCCGTGCGGCGGTACGACGAGTGTGGCGCCGGACAGGACGGAGACGAACAGTTCCAGGACGGAGGCGTCGAAGCTCGGCGAGGAGAACTGGAGCACGCGGTCGCCGGGGCCCACCGCGTACCGTTCGGCGGCGGCCGAGGTGAAGCCACCGATGCCGCGGTGGGTGACGGTCACACCCTTGGGCGTGCCGGTGGACCCGGAGGTGTAGATGACGTAGGCCGCGTGGTCAGCGCCGACTCCGGCTCCGGCCGCATGGTCGGCTTCGGCTTCCGCTCCGGCCGCGTGGTCGGTGGCCGCTTCGGTTCTGGTCTCGGGGTCGGCGGCGTCCTCGGTGTCCGGCGGTGTGTCCGTGTCCAGCAGCCGACCGACCAGGCGCGCGTCGTCGAGGGTGACCGCCGGCGCCGCGTCGGCGAGCATCAGGGCCCGGCGCTCGGCGGGGTAGGCGGGGTCCACGGGCAGGAAGGCGGCGCCCGCCCGGGCGACGGCCAGTTCCGCCGCGATCAGTTCCATGGAGCGCGGCAGCACCAGGGCCACCACCCGGTCGGGTCCGGCTCCCCGCCGTGACAGGTGCCCGGCCAGCCGGTCGGCACGGGCGGCCAGTTCTCGGTACGTCCAGGTCCGCCGGCCGTCGGTGAGGGCCGGTGCGTCCGGGGTGCGGGCCACCCAGGCGGCGAACAGCCCGCCGAGCGTCGGGTGCTCCGCAGCCGCGACGCTCTCCGGCGTGCCGGCGGCGGAACCACCGGCCTGCGGCAGGGAGGACGCCGGTGCGGGCTTGTCGTGCAGGTCCGTCATGGGTGAAGTCCTTTGGAGAGCGGGACGATGCGGCACGGGCGCGCCCGGCCCACCGCGGGAGCGGTGCGCTGGGCCGGGGTGACACACCGGGCGGGCGCGACGGTGCGGCGGTGCTTCGAAGTGGTGGGGTGGTGGGCCGACCGGGCGATCCGGCCCCCTGCGCGGGCGCCCCCGTGCTCCGGGCGGGGCCGCCGGACGGCGCGGGGCCGGCGGGTGACCGGGCCGCAGGACCGTCGGGGCGGAACCGCCTGTGGCTGCCGGAACCGGGAACGGTGCCGGCCGGGCGGGCGACGTCCGCCGGTACCAGGACCGGGACCGCCCGGCGACCGACCCGAGCGCGACCGGAGCCGGTACCGGAGCCGGAGCCGCCGACGGCTGCCCGAACCGGAATCCGCGGCGGGCCCCCGGGACCGGCCGAACCAGCGGCAGACACCCGGACCAGCCGGAACCGCCGGCGGGCACCCGGACCAGACCGAACCGGCACCGTGGACCAGGCCGAACCGGCGGCAGGCACCCGGACCGGCGGCGGGCAACCGGACCAGACCGAACCGGCGGCGGGCAGCACGTCGGAGGCCGGGCCGGGATCGGGACCGGCATCCGGTGCCGACGGCGGGCCGCGGCTCAGCCGTCGTCGGTGCGGCGCGCCGTACGGCCGGATATCTGGACCCGGTCGACCCTGCCGGTGGCCGGATCTCGGTGGAACCGCCCCCCGGGCTCCGGGCGGCCGGTGGCCGGATCGAGCAGATCGCACGAGAGGTCGGCGTAGCAGACCAGCGGGAGGGGCAGGTCCCCGTCCACGGAGAGGGCCGGCGCGCCGTCCGGTCCGGGCGCGACGCGGTAGGTCGTGGTGCCGTTGCGATAGGTGCCCTCGCAGTCGGGCAGGGCGACGGGACGGCCCCGGTCGGTGGCCTGCGCCCCGGTGGGGACCCGTATGCCGGTGAGCCGGGCCAGCTCGTCGGCGAGGTCGCGCCAGAGCGCGGTGGCGCCCCCGGCGTTGCCCGTGAACGCCACGACCACCCCGCTCTCCGGCTCGGTCCGCAGATGGCAGGACGTGCCCTGGGCGTTGCCGTCGTGTCCGCACCACACGCGGCCGTCCCGCTGGTAGAGGGCGAGCCCGGAGCCCCAGCCGTCGGCCAGCGCACCCGGCCGGGCGGCGGTCTCGGGGCGGCGCATCTCCTTGGCGACGGCGGGCGGCAGCAGGTCCGAGCGGCCGATCAGCGCGTTGCCGAACGCGGCCAGGTCCAGGGCGCTCGCGAGCAGGGCGCCGGCCGGCGCCTCCAGCGGCGCCAGGTTCTGCCGGGCCGGACGGGCGTGCCCGGTGGCGGTGTTGACGGCGTGCCCGGCGGCCACCGGCCGGGTGGGGGCGGCGTCGCCGATGAACGTCCCCTGCACACCGAGGGGTTCGAGGAGCAGCGCCCGGACCGCCTCGGGCCACGGCATGCCGGTGACCGTCTCCACCAGCCGTCCGGCGGCGACGTAACCGGCGTTGGAGTAGGAGAAGTCGGTGCCGGGCGTGAACAGCAGGTCACGGCCGGTGCAGACGGCCGTGAGGTAGCGTGCGGCGGTGGTCGAGGCGGCGGTGTCCGAGTCGGGCCCGGTGGGCAGCCCGCCGGTGTGGCTGAGCAGTTGACGTATCGTCACCTGTGGTGTCCCGCGCAGCTCCGGGAGGTGACCGGCGGCGGGTTCGTCCAGGTCGAGGTCGCCGTCGTCGGCCAGGAGCATGACGAGGGCGGCGGTGTAGGGCTTCGTGAGCGAGCCGAGCGGGACCGCCGTCCGGGCGGTGACGGGGCTGCCGGTCGCGACGTCGGCGGTACCGGTGTGCACGGAGACGACGTCCGTGCCGGTGTCGAGGACCAGTTGGGCGCCGGGCACCCGGTGGTTCCGGGCGAGGGTGTCGAGACGGTCCTGGAGTTCTTGGCCTAACAGGGACGGCGTCCGGGCAGCGGCCGGAGCGGTGGGCATGGTGTACGGCATGAGAAGGGGACTCCCGTTGGGTGGGTCTCATGTGCGGGTGTACCGGTCCGGCCCGTGAACGAGCGGTGTCGAGGCCGGCCGGGGGCGCTGTGCGCGCTCGGGCTACGGTCTGCGGACCTCGACGGGCAGATGCCGTACGCCGATGATGACGGCCGGGTTCTGGTAGGCGATGTCCTCGTAGGAGGGGATCGCCAGGATGCGGAATCGTTCTTGCAACATCCGCAGGGCGATCCGTGCCTCCAGCCGTGCCAGCGGCGCGCCGAAGCAGAAATGGATGCCGTGCCCGAAGGTCAGATGGGGATTGGGAGTCCGGGCGATGTCGAGGACGTCCGGTGCGGCGAAGCGGGCGGGATCGCGGTTGGCGGCGCCCAGGTGAGCCATCAGCAGGGCGTCCGCCGGCAGCTCGTGACCGCCGAGGGTCACGGGCCGGGTCACGCGGCGGCCCAGTTCCGGGAAGGGCGGCAGCCAGCGCAGCACCTCTTCGACGGCGGCCGGTATGCGTGCGGGGTCGGAGCGCAGCGCGGCGTCCGTGCCGGGGTGCCGGTCGAAGGTGACCACCGCGTTGCCGAGCAGCGCGGTCGTGGTGATGTGCCCGGCGACCAGCAGCAGGGCCACGAAGCCGACCATCTCCTGGTCGGCGAGCCGGACGCCGTCCACCTCGGCGGCGATGAGTCTGCTCGTGAGGTCGTCGCCGGGGTCGGCCCGGCGGGCACGGATGTGCTCCAGCATGTAGCTGTTCATCTCACGCACCGTGGGGGCGATGGCTTCCAGCGCCCGTTCCAGGTCGGCCATGTCGGGCGCCTCGCCGAGCTGGTCGCCGCCGAACAGGACGCTCGCCCACTCCTGGAAGAGCCGGTGCTCCTCGGCGGGGATGCCGAGCAGTTCGGCGATGACGATGATCGGCAGCGGATAGGCCAGCGCGTCGACCAGGTCGAAGCGGTCGCGGTCGGCGACGGCGTCCAGCAGCCGGGCGCAGACGGCCTCGATGCGGGGGCCGAGCCCGTGCACGACCCGCGGGGTGAACGCCTGGCTCACCAGGGTGCGCAGTTTGCGGTGCTCCGGCGGGTCCATGCCGACGAAGTTGCCCTGGGTGAAGGTCTCGAAGTCGGACTGGGTGGGCGCGAGGGCGGAGAGGTCCGAGGAGTACGTCGCCGGGTCGGCGAGCACGGTGGCGACGGTCTCGTGGTCCAGCACCTGCCAGACCCCCTGTTTGTCGTCGTACCGCACCGGCCCGGCGTCGTGTAAGCCCCGCCAGCGGTCCGGTAACTCGTCCAGGAGGGGCCGTGAGCCCGTCGATTGTCTGCTGATCACCTTGTCTCCTTGCTAGCGCGTGCGGGCACCGAGGAGTCGCGCACACAGCGGGATGTCAGGGCGGGGCCGGCTGGGGCCGCGGGCGGTCCCGGGCACGGCCGTGCCCCTACCGGGGACATGCGGACAGGGAAAGCACCTGATCCGCGTGGCCTCACTCGTGCGCGGCGGGACGGTCGGCCGCGGTCGGTCTTTCGCCGGTCAGCCGCCGGCGGTCTGTCGCCGGTACGGGCCGGAGGCCCTCAACACGTGCGGTGCAGAACGCGGAGTCCGCGCGGCCGGCCACGGCCCCGCAGCGAGCCCAGTCGTGTGGCGCGCCAACCCGGCATAACCCATCCCCCTCGGCGATACCTCCCGCGCGGCGACCGCGCGGGTCCCTCCCGGCTCGTGCAACGGACAACGGGGTACGCAGCCCCCGCCGCTCGAAACGAGGTGTGAGAATACGCAGTCGCATGCCGTACCGCCCCACGATTGGCATGATGCGTACCTCGGGACACCTTCGTTTCGATGGAACTCGGCCACAGTCTTCATGGCGAGTCACACGCAAGCAACCCCCTGAAGTTGAACGGAGAGTACTCGCCCGGTGCTTTTGCGTCACCATCCGGCCACTTCGTCACGTCACTCGCGCGCATGGCGCCGCGGCCGGATCGTCGCACCCGCGTGTGCCCCGGCGCCCCACCCGTAAACCGGGCACGCGGGAAAAAGATGCCGCCGGGGCACCGGCCGGAATGTCCTCGGCACCGGACCGCACGGATCCGGCGCTCCGCCCCGCCGCTCGACCGGTGGTCGGGACCTCCCCTGATCTGGGGCGATGATCCGGCCGGCGGACCTGTCGCGGCCGCCGCCCGGAACCACGGCGCGACACGCCGTCGGCCGGCCGGGGCACGCCGACGACACGCCCGGCCACCCCGCCCGCCGCCACCCCGACACGCGGCCGCTCCGGGGTCCGGGAATCGACGTCTCATTCTCCTGCGTATGAAATCGGCCATCCTGGCGCGACGGGGGCGCACATGAGGCACCTGCACACCACCCGTGCTTCTCCTCCCGCGCGGCCGGGCGCCCCGGCATCCGTCGCAGGAGGGCGTGCGCCGCCCGGAGCCGTCCGCCGCACGAAGCCATCCGCCGCACGGGTGCATCAGCGGAATTCCACGAGCGCTCGCCGTGCGCGGGGCGCCGCCCCGAGAGAGTCTTGTGGCCGGGATGCCACGCGCGGCCGTACGAGGAGGTGGTCGGCGTGTCGGACGGGCCGGGGCCGAAACCGGCACCGGCGGCCCACGGGGCACCGGCCGCCCAGCCGGTGCTGTCGCTCGCGCTGGTCTCGCTGATGCACGCGGTGGGTGCGCACTCCGGCGCGGTCTATCTGCTCAGACCGGACGAACCGGTACTGGAGATGGCGGTGCACGCGGGCATGCCGCGGGCGTTCGCGGCGCCGTGGGAGCGGCTCGGGCTGAGCGCGTCCCTGCCGGTGGCGGATGCGGTGCGTGAACGGCGGCTGGTGTGGGTGGGCGGCGAGGAGGAGATGGCCCGCCGCTATCCGCGGATCGCGGTGGTGCTGCCGTACCCGTTCGCGCTGGCCGCGGTGCCCGTGGCGACGGAGCGGCAGGTGTACGGCGCGGTGTTCGTGACCTGGCCCGGTGCGCATCCGCCGGAGCTGTCCGACGGCGAGCGGGACCATCTGTGGGCGGCCTGCGAACGGCTGGCACTGCGGCTGGAGCGGTCCCGGCGGACGAGTCCGCCGCCCGGCCGGGAGCACGACGTGCTGTCGACGCCCGTGTCGGGGGTGGCGGACACACTGGGCTCCATCGAGGCGGCGCGGATGGTGTCCCGGCTGCCGTACGGACTGGTGTCACTGGATCTGCACGGCCGGATCAACTTCGCCAACACGGCCGCCGCCGACCTGCTCGGCAGGCCGCCCGCGGAGCTGCTGGGCATGCTGCTCTGGGCGGCGGTGCCCTGGCTGAACGACCCGATGTACGAGGACCGTTACCGGGCCGCGCTGCTCAGCCAGGAGGTGGCCTCGTTCGTGGCGCTGCGCCCGCCCGGCGACTGGCTGTCGTTCCGGATGTATCCGAGCACCACCGGCCTGAGCGTACGCATCAGCCGGGCCCGGGCGGTGGCGGAGATGGCGCGCGATGCCCCGCGGACGGGTCCGGGCCCGTCCCGGCTGGTGACGATCTCCCAGGTGCTGAGCCTGGCCGCCGCGCTGACCGAGGCGGTGGGGGTGCAGGACGTGGTGCAGCTGGTCTGGGACGAGGTGGCCCCGGCCGTCGGCAGCCAGGCGCTGGCGGTCCTCGGCACTCAGGGCGGGCGGCTGCATGTGCTCGGGCACCGCGGATACCCGGATCCGCACACCGTGGAACGGTTCGACGGGCTCCCGCTGGCCGAGCGCACACCGGGCACACAGGTGCTCGGTACCGGCGTGCCGGCGTTCTTCGGCTCCCGGCAGGAGCTGCAACGGCTGTATCCGGGCCGGCACGAGACCCCGGACGGTTTCGCGGCCTGGGCGTACCTGCCGCTGATCGCGTCCGGCCGGCCGGTGGGCACCTGTGTGCTGGCCTACGCCGACCCGCATGTCTTCCCCGCCGACGAGCGGGCGGTGCTGACCTCGCTCGGCGGGCTGATCGCGCAGGCCCTGGAGCGGGCCCTGCTCTACGACGCCAAGCACCGCCTGGCGCAGGGCCTGCAACAGGCTCTGCTGCCGCACTCGCTGACGCCGCCGGCCGGTATCGAGGCGGCGGCCCGCTATCTGCCGGCGACGCACGGCATGGAGATCGGCGGCGACTTCTACGACCTGGTGCCGACCCGGCCGCTCGCGGCGGCGGTGATCGGCGACGTCCAGGGACACAACGTCACGGCGGCCGGTTTGATGGGACAGATCCGCACCGGGGTCCGCGCGTTCACCGCGGTGGGGCAGGCGCCGCACGAGGTGATGAGCAGTACCAACCGGCTGCTGATCGATCTCGGTGCCGATCTGTTCGCCAGCTGTCTGTATCTGCGCCTCGACCCGGC
Source organism: Streptomyces echinatus (assembly GCF_014203595.1). Taxonomy (GTDB): domain Bacteria; phylum Actinomycetota; class Actinomycetes; order Streptomycetales; family Streptomycetaceae; genus Streptomyces; species Streptomyces echinatus. The sequence continues at coordinate 465,683 of NZ_JACHJK010000006.1, read as the reverse complement.
GCACGGCCGGGCCGTCATGGCGCGGGCGGGGCATCCGCCGCCGCTGCTGCGCCGGCCGGACGGCCAGGTGCGGGTGCTGGACCTGGCGGGGGGCCCGCTCCTCGGGATCGACGCCGGGGCCGTGTATCCGACGACCGAGGTGGCCCTGACCCCCGGTTCGGTGCTCGTCCTGTACACCGACGGCCTGGTGGAGACCCCTGGCGTCGACATCGAGGACGCGCTGGTGGGCCTCGGCGAGCTGCTCACGGACATCGGTGACCAGCCGCTGGAGAGCCTGGCGGACGAGGTGGTCCGCAACAGTGCGGCGGCGCGGCAGCGGGTGGACGACGTGGCGGTGCTGCTGCTGCGGGCCCGCGACGACGGCTGACCCGCACGGCCGTGGTCCGGCCCTCCCGTCGGAGGGCCGGACCATTCCCCGCCGGCCGGACCGAGGGGGGAAGGCCGGCGGGGAGTACGGGGTGGCGGTCCGTCAGCGACCGCCGGGGGGACCGCTCAGCGGGTCCCGGTGAGGGACGACGAGCCGTCGTGCGCCGTGCCGCTGCCGGACTGGTCGCCCGCCGAGCCGGCCGGGTCGGACGGAGCGGCGCCGCCGCCGATCTGGTCACCGCCGGCACCGGCCTGGTCGCCCGCGCCCGCGTGACCGCCGTCGCCGGCCTGGTCACCGGCACCGGCCTGACCGCCGTCGGCCGCCTGGCCACCGGCACCGGCCTGGCCACCGTCGGCCGCCTGGCCACCGGCACCCGCCTGGTCACCGTCGGCCGCCTGGTCACCGGCACCCGCCTGACCGCCGTCGGCCGCCTGACCGCCGCCGTTGCCGCCCTCGCCTGCGCCGTTGCCGCCGTCGCCGAGGGTCGCGCCGGTGGCCTGCAGGGCGGTGGTGACCGGCTGGAAGAAGGTCTCGCCGCCGCTGGTGCAGTCGCCGCTGCCACCGGAGGTGAGGCCGAGGGCGTTGCCGTCCTGGGTGAACAGGGAGCCGCCGCTGTCGCCCGGTTCGGCGCAGACGTTCGTCTGGATCAGGCCGGTGACGGTGTCCACGCCGCCCGGGTCGGTCTCGCTCTGGAAGTTGACGGTGGCGTCCAGGCCGGTGACCTGGCCGTCGTGCAGCCCGGTGGTGGACCCCATCCGGAACACGGTCGCGCCGACGGTGGCGTCCGCGGCCTGCTTGATCTGCACGGTCTGGCCGTTGCCGACGTTGACCTCGCTGGGCGCCTGGGTGCCCGCGTCGTTGTACTTGACGAGGGAGAAGTCGCCCTGGCCCGGGAACGTGGCCTGGTCGACGGTGGCGATGGGCTGGCCGGTCGCGGAGTCGGACCAGTCCTTGGCGGCGACCCCGCAGTGACCGGCCGTCAGGAAGGCGGGGCTGCCGTCGGAGGCGGTCACGTTGAACCCGAGGGAGCAGCGGACGTTGCCTCCTTGCGTCTGGGAGAAGATGGCGTCGCCGCCGGAGACGAACGTCTTGAAGGCGCCGGAGGACTTCTTCAGGGTGGCCGTGCCGGAGCCTAGGCCCTGCACGGTGGACTCGAGCTTGTCCCACTTGGCGCCGGTGACGGTGGAGTCGGCGGTGACGATGACCTTGTTGGTGCGCGGGTCGACGGCCCAGGAGGTCCCGGGGATGGTCGCCTTGGTCTTCAGCGTCCGGGCGGCGGCCTTGAGTTCGGCGGTGCTGTTCTCCACCTGGCGGACGACGGCGCCCGCCTGCTTCGCCTGGACGATGACGTTGTCGTCGCCGCTGACCACGTTGACGACGAGCTGCTGCTTGCCGCTGTCGTAGTAGGAGCCGGCGAAGGCGTCACCGAGGATCTTCTGCAGCTGGGCGGCGAGGTCCGAGGCGTCCCCGGCCTTCAGGGTCCTGGCGTCCGCCGTGCCGCCCGCGGTCGCGTTGTCCTTGTCCTGCGAGGCGTTGGCGTTCGGCAGCAGAAGAGCCGCCGCTCCGAGTGCCGCGACACCGCCCACCGCTATGGCCGCCTTGCGCTTGGGCATTCGCTTGTGACTCAACCTTCTCGACCTCCTGGGGACGGGGGTCTGCCGCTCATGGGCAGTTCGTGTCTGGGGGGTTGGTATCGGGGCGCCTGGATGGCCGTACGTACGCACCCGCCGCGTGGTGTGTTCAATTCCGCTTCCCGGCGGCGGTACGGGCGCGGTGAATCGGCCATGCCGCGCGTGTCGCGGCGGGCGGGCGGGAACAATCCCCCATATGACGATGACCTCCGCCGAAGCCGACAAGATCCTCTCCGCCAACTTCGCCCCCTGGGTGCTCGATCTGGGGCTGACCGTGGAGACGGTGGGCGAGGACCGGGCCGTGCTGCGTCTGCCCTGGTCGGAGCGGCTGGCCCGGGAGGGCGGCGGGCTGTCGGGGCAGGCGCTGATGGCGGCGGCGGACACGGCGACGGTGATCGCGGTCTCGGCCGCCCGGGGCGGGTTCGTGCCGATGACGACGGTCCAGCAGTCGACCTCGTTCCAGCGGGCGGTGGCCGGTGCGGATGTCCTGATCGAAGCGGTCCTGACGAAGCTGGGCCGGAGGATGGCGTTCGCGGATGTCACGTTGAGCGATGCCGGCTCGGGGGCGCTCGCCGCCCGGGCGAGCACGGTCTATGCGATTCTGGGCTGACACGTTCAGCTACCGATCGGTAACGGTCAGTCTCGAACGCGAAGCGGAATCCCACCTTCAGGGAATCTGCACATCCACTGCCCAGTGACGTCACCGCCATCCGGGGATCTGCACATCCGCGCGCCCCCTGACAGGCCATTGGCGAGGAGTGCCGGATTCGCTCCGCGGCCGACAAGGCACCCGGTGCGACGATGCCGCGCGGCATGTGAAGGAGTCGCCGACATGCCGTGCGCACGCCTGCACGGATGAGTCCCTTCGTGAGCCAAGTGCCCAGGTGAGAGGCCTGATTGATTGGAAGCGCGCCCCTCGTGCGTGCTTTGATCCATCGCACCGCAGGGGTTCGGCGGGCCTACCGGAGACGGAAGGTCCGACGCCCTCGGTCGGCGGCCGTCCGTCTGTCCCCAGAGGGGGCCGCTCTCCCCCTTGTGAAATATCCATACGAAGGGAAGTTCCACCATGAACTCCACCCCCCAGGTCGAGACCGTCGAGATCTCGGACGCCGAGCTGGACGGCGTGTCCGGCGGTCTGTCCGTGAACACCCTCAACAGCACCCTGGGCACCCTGAACCAGGTCGCCCCGGGCGTGACCGGTCTGGTGAACACGGTCGTCGGCACCGTCGAGGGTGTCTCCGGCCTGAACACCGCCCCGGTCAACGGCCTGGTCGCCGGTCTCTGACCGCACCTCGGTGTCACCGAAGTCCCGGAGCCGTTCCTCGGCTCCGGGACTCTCGGGTGCTCTGAAACACATGTGACTCCCCAACACATGTGCCTCTGATACACATGCGTCTCTCCCACAGGTGAGGGAAGTTCCGTGCAGTTCCGCCAACAGGCCCTCGCCAAGCTCCAGTCACCGGAGGAGCTGGACCTACCGGTGCGGCTCGCCCGTCCCCAGGGCTGGCTCGCGCTCGGTGTCACCGTCGTCGTCATGGCCGCCGCCTCCGTGTGGGCGGTGACCGGCTCCGTCGCCTCCACGGTCGGCGCGCCGGCCGTCCTCACCCACGCACAGGGCAGTTACCTGTTGCAGAGCCCGGTGTCCGGGCAGGTGACGGCCGTCCTGGCCCGGCAGGGCGAACGACTGCCGGCGAACGCGCCGGTCCTCAAGGTCCGTACGCCACAGGGCGATTCCGTGGTCCGTACCGTCGCCGCCGGCCGGGTGACCACGCTCGCCGCCGACATCGGCCAGATCATCCGCACCGGCACCACGGTGGCCGCGGTCGAGAAGGTCGCCCATGCCTCCGACCCGCTGTACGCGACCGTGTACGTGCCCGCCGAGAACGCCGCCGCCATCCCGGCGCACGCCACGGTCGACCTGACCGTGTCCTCCGTGCCGACGGAGCGGTTCGGCGTCCTGCGCGGCGAGGTGAAGTCGGTGGACCGCACCGCGCAGTCCGCCCAGTCGATCGCCGCGTTCCTCGGCGACAGCCAGCTCGGCGAGCAGTTCACCCGTAAGGGCCGCCCGGTGGCCGTCCTGGTGGAGCTCGGGAAGTCGTCGTCCACGAAGAGCGGTTACCGGTGGTCCACCGCCGGCGGGCCGCCGTTCCGGCTCGACTCCATGACCCTCGCCACCGGCTCCGTCCGGCTCGCCGACCAGCACCCCGTCGATTGGCTGCTCCCGTGACCACCGCCCAGGAAACCCGAGGCCGCAGACGGGCGGCACCCCCGAAGCGGCCGGCCCCCAAGTCCCGTACCGGCACGGTCCGCACACCCACCGTGCTGCAGATGGAGGCCGTCGAGTGCGGCGCCGCCTCCCTCGCGATGGTCCTCGGCCACTACGGCCGGCACGTCCCGCTGGAGGAGCTGCGCATCGCCTGCGGTGTCTCCCGTGACGGCTCCCGCGCTTCCAACCTGCTGAAGGCGGCCCGAGGTTACGGTCTGACGGCCAAGGGCATGCAGATGGACCTGGCCGCCCTCGCCGAGGTGCGGGCACCGGCCATCCTCTTCTGGGAGTTCAACCACTACGTCGTCTACGACGGGATCGGCCGCCGCTTCGGCCGGCGCGGGGTGTACGTCAACGACCCCGCCAAGGGCCGCCGTTTCGTCCCCATGGACGAGTTCGACGGCAGCTTCACCGGTGTCGTGCTCGTGCTGGAGCCCGGCGAGGGCTTCACCAAGGGCGGCCGCCGGCCCGGCGTGCTCGGCGCGATGCCGGCGCGGCTGCGCGGAACCGCGGGCACCCTGCCCGCCGCCGTACTGGCCAGCCTGCTGCTGGTCGCCGTCGGCGCGGCCGTGCCCGCGCTCAGCCGCACCTACATCGACATGTTCCTCATCGGCGGACAGACCTCGCTGCTGGGCGTGCTGTTCACCTCGATGGCCGCCTGTGTGCTGCTCACGCTGGTGCTGACCTGGCTCCAGCAGGCCAATCTGCTGCACGGGCGGATCATCTCCTCCACCCTCTCCAGCGCCCGCTTCCTGCGCCATCTGCTGCGGCTGCCGGTCACGTTCTTCGGCCAGCGCTCCCCCGCCGACCTGGTGCAGCGCCTGCAGTCCAACGACCAGGTCGCCGAGACCCTGGCCCGCGATCTCGCGGCGGCCGGCGTGGACGCGATCGTGGTCGTCCTGTACGCGGTCCTGCTCTACACCTACGACCCGCAGCTGACGGTCGTCGGCATCGCCGTGGCCCTGCTGAACGTGGTGGCCATGCGGCTCGTCGTACGGCTGCGCGCGACCCGGACGGCGAAGCTGCGCGCGGACACCGCCCGGCTCACCAACACCTCGTACACCGGTCTTCAGCTGATCGAGACGATGAAGGCGACCGGCGGCGAGGACGGCTACTTCCGCAAGTGGGCCGGCCAGCACGCCACCACACTGGAGGAGCAGCAGCGGCTCGGCGTGCCGAGCGCCTGGCTCGGCGTGGTGGCGCCGACGCTCGCCACCGTCAACAGCGCGCTCATCCTGTGGATCGGCGGACTGCGCGCGGTCGAGGGGCACATCTCGGTGGGGCTGCTGGTCGCGTTCCAGGCGCTGGTCACCCGCTTCACCGCGCCGCTGACCCGGCTCAACGGCGTGGCGGGCCGCATCCAGGACTTCGCGGCCGACGTGGCCCGGCTGAAGGACGTGGAGAACTTCCGCGCCGACCCGCTCTACGCCCGGCCCGGCGACGGCGACTCGACCCGCCGGCTGCACGGGCACGTCGAGCTGGAGAACATCACCTTCGGCTACAGCCCGCTCGACCAGCCGCTGCTCACCGGCTTCGACCTGACCGTCGGCCCGGGACAGCAGGTGGCGCTGGTCGGCGGCTCGGGCAGCGGCAAGTCCACGGTGTCCCGGCTCATCTCCGGCCTGTACACCCCGTGGGACGGGGTGATCCGCATCGACGGCCGGCGGCTGGAGGACATCCCGCGCGGCGCGCTCGCCGCGTCCGTCTCCTTCGTCGACCAGGACGTCTTCCTGTTCGAGGGGTCGGTCCGCGACAACGTGGCCCTGTGGGACCCGTCGATCCCCGACGAGGCGGTGGTCGAGGCGCTGCGGGACGCGGCCCTGTACGACGTGGTGGCGCGCCGGCCCGGCGGCATCCACAGCGGGGTCGAGCAGGACGGCCGGAACTTCTCCGGCGGGCAGCGCCAGCGGCTGGAGATCGCCCGGGCGCTGGTGCGCCGGCCGAGCATCCTCGTGCTGGACGAGGTGACGAGCGCGCTGGACGCGGAGACCGAGCTGGTCGTGATGGACAACCTGCGGCGGCGCGGGTGCGCCTGTGTGGTGATCGCGCACCGGCTGAGCACGGTCCGCGACAGCGACGAGATCGTCGTCCTGGAGCACGGCACGGTCGTGGAGCGCGGACGGCACGAGGAGCTGGTGGCGCGCGGCGGCGCGTACGCGACGCTGGTCCGGGAGCGGTGAGATGACGACTGTTCAGGAGGGGTACGGAGGCGACCTCGTCCTCGGCGCGCTCGGCTCCCTGGGCACCCGGCTGGACTGCGCCGGCCTGGGCCGCCTGGAGCTGGAGGGCCCGCAGGTGCTGTGGCTGGTCACGTCCGGCGCCCTGGACCTGTTCGCGGTGGACGCCGCCCAGCAGGGCCACTGGCACCACCTCGGCCGGCTGGAGCCCGGCGCGCTGCTGCTCGGCCCGGTGGCCGGACCCCAGCACACCCTGGTGGCGCGCCCGGTCCGGGACTGCGTGGTGCACCGCGTCAGCCTGCGCGAGCTGTACCAGCCGGCCCAGACGCAGACCTGGTCGTACGACGAGTACGGCAACCCCCAGTACGTGCCGCCCGCCACCAGCCCCCTGGAGTACGCGGTCGCGCTCGGTGTCGGGCGGGGCCTGTCCGTGCTGTTCCAGGCCCCGATGGGCGAGGAGCGCCCCGCCACGCCGACCGACGACGACGTGTTCTGGATGCAGGTGCCGCCGGGCAGTGTGCAGTACGGCTCGCTGTACGGCGCGGAGGCCGCCGCCGATCTGCTGATGGACCCGGCGCTGTGGCAGAGCATGGTGGACCAGCAGTACCGGCTGCTCACCGCCCTGGACCGGTGGATCGAGCAGCTGGAGCGCGCCCACGAGACGCGTACGGCCGCCGGGATCAAGGCCGGTGAGGCGGTACGCGCGCAGGCCGACCAGACCCTCCTGGCCTCCATCGGCAAGCGCTCGGCCCGCCGTACCACGGCGGCCGACGCGGACGCCTCGTACGCGGCCTGCAAGCTGGTCGCGGAGGCGGCCGGGATCACGTTGGCCGAGCCCGCGCAGAGCGGCACCGGGAGCGACCGGCTGGATCCGGTCGAGCGGGTGGCGCTGGCCTCCCGGGTGCGCACCCGGTCCGTCCGGCTGGACGGGCGCTGGTGGCGGGAGGACGTGGGCCCGCTGGTCGGGCACCGGGCGCTGTCCGGGGCGCCGGTCGCGCTGCTGTGGCGGCGCGGCGGCTATGTGGCCGTACAGCCCGCGACCGGCCGTGAGACACCGGTCGAGAAGGCGAACGCGGAGGAGTTCGAGCCGCGCGCGGTGATGTTCTACCGGCCGCTGCCCGACAAGCGGCTGTCACCGCTCGGACTGCTGCGGTTCAGCCTGCGCGGCACCCGGGCCGACCTGCTGAACCTGCTGCTCGCGGGCCTGGTGACGGTGGGGATCGGCGCGCTGGTGCCGATCGCCACCGGCAAGGTGCTCGGCGAGTACGTGCCCCGGGCGCAGCAGGGCCTGATCGTGCAGGTGTGCCTGGCGGTGATGGTCAGCGGGGTGGTCGCGGCGGCGTTCACCCTGCTGGAGAACCTGTCGATCCTGCGGCTGGAGGGCCGTATCGAGGCCGCGCTGCAACCGGCCGTGTGGGACAGGCTGCTGCGCCTGCCCACCCGGTTCTTCACCCAGCGCTCGACCGGCGAGCTGGCCAGTGCGGCGATGGGCATCAGCGCGGTCCGCCGGGTGCTGGCGGGCGTCGGCCCGGTGGTCGCCCAGTCGGTGACCGTCGGCGCGATGAACCTGGGGCTGCTGCTCTGGTACAGCGTGCCGATGGCGCTCGCGGCGATCGGCATGCTCGTGGTGATCGCGGCGGTGTTCGGGGCGCTCGGACTGTGGCAGGTGCGCTGGCAGCGGCGGCTGGTGGTGCTCGGCAACAAGCTGAACAACCAGGCGTTCCAGACCCTGCGCGGGCTGCCCAAACTGCGGGTGGCGGCGGCCGAGAACTACGCGTACGCGGCCTGGGCGCGGGAGTTCGCCCGCAGCCGGGAGCTGCAGCAGCGGGCCGGGCGGATCAAGAACGTCACCACGGTCCTCGGCGCGGTCTATCTGCCGGTGTGCACCCTGCTGATGTTCATGCTGCTGGCGGGCCCGGCCAGGGGCGCGATGTCGGCGGCGGACTTCCTCACCTTCAACACGTCGGTGACCATGGTGCTGACCTCGGTCACCCAGCTGACCGGCGCGTTCGTGTCGGCGGTGGCGGCGCTGCCGCTGTTCGAGGAGATCAAGCCGGTGCTGGAGGCCACGCCCGAGGTGCGCACGGGGAGCACCCGCCCCGGTCCGCTGTCGGGTGCCGTGGAGGCCCGGCGGCTCTCCTTCCGGTACGCCGACGACGGCCCGCTGGTCCTGGACGACGTGTCCTTCGCCGCCCGGCCGGGCGAGTTCGTGGCGGTCGTCGGCCCCAGCGGCTGCGGCAAGTCCACGCTGTTGCGGCTGCTCATCGGCTTCGACCGGCCGGTCTCGGGCAGTGTCCTGTACGACGGCCAGGACCTCGGGGCGCTCGACCAGTCGGCGGTGCGCCGCCAGTGCGGCGTGGTCCTGCAGCACGCGCAGCCGTTCACCGGCTCGATCCTGGACGTCATCTGCGGCACCGAACCGTACACGCCGGAGGAGGCGATGGCGGCGGCGGAGCTGGCGGGGCTCGCGGAGGACATCAGGCGGATGCCGATGGGGCTGCACACGATCGTGGCCGGCAACGGCGCGATCTCCGGCGGTCAGCGGCAGCGCCTGATGATCGCCCAGGCCCTCATCCGGCGGCCGCGCATCCTCTTCTTCGACGAGGCGACCAGCGCCCTGGACAACGACACCCAGCGCATCGTCATCGACAGCACCCGCAAGCTGAACGCCACCCGGATCGTCATCGCCCACCGGCTGTCGACCGTCCTGGACGCCGACCGGGTGATCGTGATGGAGGACGGCAAGGTCGTCCAGCAGGGCGCCCCGGCCGAACTCCTCGCGGACACCGGGGGCCGCCTGCACGAACTGGTGCGCCGGCAGCTGGCCTAAGGGCTTTCGTCCGGATCAGGCCGGGCTCGCGGGCCCGGCCGGTTCGTCGGCCTCACCGGGGTCGTCCGGCTCGTCGTGGTGGTGGGACGGCATCCAGTGGTGCTCGGTGAACCAGCGGCCGAAGATGGCGCCGCCGTAGATGACGAATCCGACGCCGATGAGCCAGGACTCGACGACGAGGACGGTGCCGACGGCGCCGTAGCTCAGGGCGTTGGTGACGATGAGCGGGGTGAAGACGAGGTAGGAGAAGGCCCGGAGGCCGGCCAGGCCGATGACCGTGGCCAGCGCGCCGGGCAGCAGCGCGCGCCAGCGGACCTGGCCGCCCAGCAGGAAGCGCTGGCCCCACCAGAAGAAGAGCACACCGCTGATGGTGGACAGGGTGATGCGCTGGCCGCCGTGCACCGTGGTCTTCGTCGCCACCTCCTGGTAGAGGTAGGCGGTGAGCACCACCAGCCAGGTCGCCTGCCGCCACACCCGGTGCCAGGGGCCGGACGCCAGGCCCCAGATGCGTTCGTAGGCGTTCTGCACACTGCCGCCGAAGGCCACGCCGAAGACGGCGAGCAGGACGGCGCTCCAGACGCTGGTGGTGCCGATGACCTTGAGCGGCGGGCTGACGACGTCGGTGAGCACATGGGCGGACCGGCCGGACAGTCCCATGCCGTCGGTGAGCCAGGAGGCGAAGCCGCCCCGCGCCAGGGGGTCGGCGGCGGCCACCACGATCAGCAGCGGCGCCAGCGTCACCAGGGCCAGGGTGGCGAACCCCATGGCCCGGTGCATCAGCTCCAGTTCCCGTCCGTGCTCGAACAGGGCCCGAACGCGCAGCCATTCCCACGCGCGGTGCAGGCCGTGCCGCAACCGCTTCACGGCTCCTCCCGTGCTCGCCGCCCACACGTTCTCCCGTACCGATTCATCCAGCGTGGCACGCGCCGGGCAACTCGCAGCCGGAGAGCGGGCGGCTGCCCGGTGCCGTGGTGCGCACGGGTGACCGTCCGGCGCACGACACGGCGGCGGGTCCGCCGTTCGGGCGGCGCGCCGGAGGAGAATCGGAACCCGTGGGGACCACCGACGACGAAGCGCGGGGCGGCCGGCGGCGAACGCTGATCGTGAGCGCGGGCATGGGAGCCGGTCACGACACCGTGGCCGCCGAACTCGCGCGCCGGGCCACCGCCCGGGGACACGAGGCGCAGGTGGCCGACGTCCTGCGGCTGCTGCCGTACGGCCTGGGCACGGGGCTGCGCCGCGGCTACCGGGTGTCGGTGCGGCACCTGCCCTGGGTGTACGCCGGGGTCTACGGCGCGTTGCTGCGCGAGGGGCACGGCCCGCGGCCCGGCGGGGTGCCGCTGGCCCGGCTCGCCGGGGACCGGCTGACGGAGCTCGTGGACCGGCTGGACGCCGATGCGGTGGTCTCCGTCTTCCATCTGGCCGCGCAGCTGACCGGGCATCTGCGGGAGCGGGGCCGGCTGCGGGTGCCGAGCACCGTCTTCCTGCTCGACTTCGCGGTGCACCGGCAGTGGCTGCATCCGGGCAACGACCGCTACCTGTGTCTCACCGACGCGGCGGCGGCGCGGGTGCGCCGGGCGGTCGGCGCGCCCGTGGTCACGACCGGCCCGGTGGTCGCGCCCGGCTTCCTCGGCCCGGCCCCCGGGGCGGAGCGGTGGCGGGAGCGGTTCGCCGCACGGGCGCCCGGCCGGCCGCCGGTGCTGCTGTCGGCCGGCGCCTGGGGGGCGGCGTCCCGGCCGGCCGGCACCGCCCGGCTGCTGGCGTCGGCCGGCTGGCTCCCGGTCGTGCTGTGCGGCCGTGACGAGCGGCTGCTCGCGCGCATGACGCGGGAGCCCGCGGCGCTCGCCCTGGGCTGGGTCGACGACATGCCCGGCCTGCTGGCGGCCTGCTACGCCCTGGTGGACAACGCCGCGGGGCAGACCGCCGTCCAGGCCCTCGCCACGGGCCTGCCCGTGGTCGGCCACCGTCCGCTGCCCGGCCACGGCGCGGACGGCGTACGGCGGATGGCCGAACTCGGCCTGTCCGCGCTCGCCCCGGACGCCCCCGCGCTGCTGGCGGCACTGGACGCGCTCCGGGAAGGCGGCCGGACCCGCACGGACCGGGTGGCCCGGGGCCGGGCGCTGTTCCGACACGACGCGATGGAGTCCGCGACACACTGGTGAGCCGCCGCCCTCCCGCACTTCGCCCCTCCTAGCCCCGGTCACTGCTCTCGCGCGCCCGGCCGCCTACCCTCCCGCACCAGGTCACTCGGCGAGGACTCCCCCCGGCGCGGGGCCCCGTGCCGGGGCCGGGGCGTGTTCGGAGAGGGGGCCCACCGAGAGGCCTGCCTCGCGGCAGTCGCGGACTACGGCCGGCAGGGCGCCCAGAGCCGCGTGCCAGCACCCGGGAGCCGAGTACCGGTCGGAGTCGTGCAACAGGACGGTGCCGCCGCCGCGCAGGTCCGCGGCGACCCGTGCCCGTACCGACTCCGGCGTGGCGTCGGCCGTCCAGTCCCTGCCCCAGGCGGACCACAGGACCGTCCGCAGCCCGGCCCGGCGGGCGGCCCGCCAGCGGCTCGTGGTGAGGATGCCGTACGGCGGGCGGTACCACCGGGGGCGGTGCCCGGTGAGGTCGTGCACCGCCCGGACGGTCCGGGCGACCTCCTCGGCGTCGCGGGCGAACACGGGGCGCCAGGGCCGGTCGTGCCGCCAGCCGTGCACCCCCAGCTCGTGCCCGCGCCGTACGGTCTCGCGGACCACCGCCGGATGGCGCACCGCCCGCTCGCCGACCACGAAGAAGGTGGCCCGCGCCCCGAGCTCGTCCAGCGCGTCGAGGAAGTCCGGGGTGGACACCGGGTCCGGTCCGTCGTCGAAGGTGAGCGCGATGTGCCGGCGGCCGCCGGTGCCGGCGAACCCGGGGAAGAGCAGGGGCCGCGGGCCCGGGAGCCAGGTGGCCGCCGGGCCGATGTGGGCCGCCGCGGCACCGGCCGGCAACAGGACGGCGGCCGTGCGCAGGAAGCGGCCGGGCACGGTGGGCATCGGTGACCTACCTCCTCGGTGGGCGCGGGACCGCGGTGGTGGAACCGGTCGGGGCCGTCGGGTCGGTGGCATCCCACTCCCCGGCGGCCGACGAGGCCTGGGCCAGGCCGATGCTGCCCCCTCCGATCAGAGCGACGCCGATCGCCTCCGGCAGCAGACTCAGGCCCAGGTGGATCGATTCGTCGAACAGCACCCAGCCGAGGACGACGCTGGTGAGCGCGTCGCCGAGGGTCAGCGCGGGCTGGGAGGCCGTCAGCGATCCGGCGGCGAGCGCGCCCTGGAGCAGCAGGAAGGCGACGAGTCCGGCGGCCCCGGTGGCGTACAGCGACCAGTGTCCGAACATCGCCGCGGGTCCGTGCCCGAGCCGCCCCACCGCCTCCTTGAGCAGCGCTGCCGTGGTGGCGAAGGTGACCGCCGAGGCGAGACCGAGCAGCGCGGCCCGGGAGGCGCCCCGCACCGGCCGCGCGGCCAGCACGAGCAGGACGACCAGGCCGAGCGCTCCGCAGCCGCCCAGCAGCCAGGCGCCCGGCCGCGCGGTGGTCGTTCCGGGCGACGGCGCCGCCGCCAGCAGGAACAGGGCCAGCCCGCCGCCGAGGGCGACGAACGCCAGCCAGGTCCGGGGATCGGGGCGGCGCCGGAAGACCACGCTGCCCACGGCCAGGGTGAACAGCAGCTCGGCGGCGAGCAGGGGCTGGACCAGGGACAGGCTCCCGGTGGCGAGCGCCCCGGCCTGGAGGAGGCTGGACAGCGCCAGCAGCCCGGCGCCGGCCAGCCAGGAGGGGCGCCGCAGCAGGTTGCCGAACCGTCGCACCACGGACCCGGCCCCGCCGCCCCGGTCCGGCTCCTGCACGGCGGCCCTGCGCTGCAGCACCGAGGCCGACGCGTTGGACAGGGCCGCGAGCAGGGCGAGCAGGACCGTGACGGCGGTCATGGCCGGCTCACCCGAAACGGGCGGCGAGCCGCCGGTAGAGGCCGGGCGCGGCGCCGCGCACCAGGGCGGGCAGGCGCAGCCAGCCGGGGACGTACACCTCGTCCCTGCCGTGCAGGACGGCGGCGCGGACCGCGTCCGCCACGCGCTCGGCGGGCACGGGCCGCGGCCAGGAGCGGGTGTAGGGGATGCCCCGCCGGTCGAAGAAGGGCGTGTCGACCACGCCGGGGATGACATGGCTGACGCCCACCCCGGTGCCGCGCAGCTCGTACCGCAGGGAGTCGGCGAAGGTGCCGAGGGCGGCCTTCGCCGCGGAGTAGACGGCTTCCCCGCGCACGCCCACGCTGCCGGCGAGGGAACCGATGAGCACGATGCGTCCCGATCCGGCCGCGATCATGTGGGGCAGCAGGGCGCGCACCAGGTGCACGGTGGCCAGCAGGTCGACGCCCACGATCTCGTCGATCCGCGCGGCGGGCATGCCGGTGAAGTCCCCGGCCCAGCCCACGCCGGCGCCCGCCACGAGCAGGTCCACGCGGCCGAGGTGGTCCAGGGCGAGTTCGGTGAGCCTGCGGTCGGCGCCGGGCCGGGTCAGGTCCGCGGGCAGTGCGACCGCGCCGGCCTGTGCGGCCACCTGCTCCAGTCGGGTGACGTCGCGTCCGTTCAGCGCCAGCCGCCAGCCCTCCTCGGCGGCCAGCCGGCGGGCCACGGCCGCGCCGATGCCCGAGGAGGCGCCCGTCACCAGGGCGGTGCCGCCCCGGCCGGACCGGCCACGGCCGCTTCGCGGGGCGGCACAACGCTCCTCGGCCGCGGCCGGGGCCGGCCGGGTGCCCTTCGACGGTCCTGCGGGGGACGGGGCATGGGACATGGTGACGACCTCACTGCGGCGGCGTGCACGGGCTCGCGAACTCCGGGGCCGAACCTTCGCGGTGTATCCAGGGCGCCACACACTGAAACACCGCGCACGGCGGAGCCGCGGTCCGTGCCGGCCGGACCGGGTCCCGGCTCGCCGCCGGTGACCCCCCGGGCGACGATGGGACCCGGGCCGCACGGGCCGGCCCGTGCGGCGCGCCCGGTCGCGGGAGCGCCCAGTGGGAGAGGCGCATGGCGGACACCGGGGTACTGATCGCGGGGGGGCCGGGCTGACCGCTGCCCTCGCCCGGGTCTTCGGCGCCTGACCGGCGCGCGCGGTCAGTCCAGGCCCGGCACCGGGGCGCCCGAGGGCACGCCGGCGGCGCGGTAGCCGTCGTAGAACTCCTTCCACGGAGCGCTCGCCCCGGTGTGCGGCCCCTCGTGCCGCTCGCCGCCCGCCTTCGCGTCGAGGGCGGTCAGGCACACCTCCCAGCCGGCGCCGTTGCGGGCGGCGGTGTCCGCCGCGCTCAGGACGTCGGTGAGCGTGAACCGGGTGCGCCCGGGGCCGGCCTCCTCCAGATCGAAGTGGAGCTCGTCACCGCCCCACGCGAAGGACAGGTGCCGGGGCGGGTCGACGGCGAGGACCCGGCCGGTGGACTCGGGCATGTTCGGGTCGCCGCTGAAGCGGATGGCGCCGCCGGGGCTCAGCTCCATCTCGGCGCGCGAGGGGAACCAGGCGGCGAGTTCGCCGGGGTCGGTGACGAAGTGCCAGACGCGCTCGACCGGGTGGTCGTAGACACGGCTGAAGCGGACGGCGGGGCGGCCGTCGGCCAGGGTCAGGTAGGTGCCGGTGAGGTCGGCGGGCATGGTGGTCCGGTCCTCCGCTGTGGGGGTCGGGTGTCGGCCGGCGTCTCGTCGAGACGCCGGCCGAGGGCGTCCAGGCTGCGGTTCCACAGCCGGCGATAGGGCTCCAGCCAGGCATCCAGGGCGGCGATCGGTGCCGGGTCGAGGGCGTGGACGCGGCGCTGCGCCTCCTGGCTGACCCGGACGAGGCCCGCCTCCCGCAGCACCTTCAGGTGTTTGGAGGCGCTCGGCTGGCTCAGTCCGCAGGCGTCGGCGATCTCCCCGACGGGCCGGGGGCGCTCCAGCAGGAGCGTGACGATGGCCCGCCGGTGGGGGTCGGCGAGTGCGGTCCAGAGCGCGGCGTCGGACATGGAGCCAATATGCCTCGCTGGTTATATGCCGGTCAAGGAATGCACAAAATAAAGAAACGTTGCCGTTTCGCTCGCACTGGCCTACCCTCCATCTGTACGAAACAGTTTCGTTTACGAGCTGTCCCGACCTCCCGCCCGGACGACCTCCCTGGAGTGGCCCCCATGCCCGAGAAGACCCTGGCCGAGAGCTCCCGCACGGGAGCCGTGGCGACAGAACACGGCGCGGCCTCGCCCCAGCGGTGGTGGATCCTCGCGGTCGTCGCCACGGCCCAGCTGATGGTGGTCCTCGACGCCACGATCGTGAACATCGCGCTGCCGTCCGCCCAGCACGACCTCGGCTTCTCCGACGGCAGCCGGCAGTGGATCGTCACCGCCTACGCCCTGGCCTTCGCCTCCCTGCTGCTGCTCGGCGGCCGGATCGCCGACCTGTTCGGCCGCAAGCCCGCCTTCCTCGTCGGCGTCGTCGGCTTCGCCGCGGCCTCCGCGCTCGGCGGTGCCGCGAACGGCTTCACCATGCTGGTCGCCGCCCGCGCCCTGCAGGGCGCCTTCGGCGCGCTGCTCGCCCCCGCGGCGCTGTCGCTGCTCAACACCACGTTCACCGACGCCCGGGAGCGGGCGCGGGCGTTCAGCGTGTACGGCGCCATCGCCGGCGCCGGCGGCGCGGTCGGCCTGCTGCTCGGCGGTGTGCTGACCGACGCGCTGGACTGGCGCTGGACGCTGTACGTGAACGTGGCCATCGCGGTCGTCGCCTTCGCGGGCGGCTGGCTGCTGCTGGGCAACCACCGCGACGCGGCGGACGCCAAGCTCGACGTACCGGGCACGGTCCTGGTCGCCACCGGTCTGTTCGGCCTCGTCTACGGCTTCTCCAACGCCGAGACCCACGACTGGGACTCGCCGCTGACCTGGGGCTTCCTGCTCGCCGGCGGCCTGCTCCTGGCGGCCTTCGCCTGGTGGCAGACGCGCGCCGCGCACCCGCTGCTGCCGCTGCGCATCCTGCTCGACCGGGACCGTGCCGCATCCTTCCTCGCGGTGCTCCTCACCGGCGCGGGCATGTTCGGCGTGTTCCTCTTCCTGACCTACTACCTCCAGCTCAACCTCGGCTTCAGCCCCACGCGGACCGGCGTGGCGTTCCTGCCGATGGTCGGCGCGCTGATGGTGACCGCGCAGGCCGGTACCACGCTGCTGCTGCCCCGGTTCGGCCCGAAGACGGTCATCCCGCTCGGCTTCGCGGTCGCCACGGCCGGCATGGCCTGGCTCACCGGCATCGGCCTCGGCTCGCACTACCTCGGCGCGGTGCTGCCCCAGCTGATCGTGATCGGCGTGGGCCTCGGCCTGGTCATGCCGCCGGCCATGCAGCTGGCGACCGGCGGGGTCGCCGCCGAGGACGCGGGCGTGGCCTCGGCGACCGTCAACGCCATGCAGCAGGTGGGCGGCTCGATCGGCACGGCCCTGCTGAACACCGTGGCGTCGAGCGCCGCCACCGACTACCTGTCCGGCCGGGACGCCACCAGCAGGCCGGTGCGGGCGCAGGCCACGATCGAGAGCTACACGACCGCCTTCTGGTGGTCGGCGGTCCTCTTCGGCGCGGGCGCGGTGATCGCCTTCGTCTGCTACCGCCGTGGCGTGCCGCGGCAGGCCCCGGGCGCCGCACCCGTCGTGCACATGTAGCCGCCGCGGCCGGGCCGGGTGCCGCCGTCCGCAGGGAGACGGCGGCACCCGGCCCGACGCTTGAGAACCCGTCGGCGGGTAACCCGCAGGGGAGATCGACACGACGGCGGAAGGAGACGCCATGCCGGGCGGCGACGACCACGAGGACCGGCCGGAGACGGCCCTGGAGGAGGTGCTCCGGGAGGTCGAGGAGGCCGAGAAGCGCGACGAGGACCGGTCCGCTTCGGGCGAGGCCGGTGACGCCATCACCCCGAACACCGGGGCACAGGAACAGGCGGCGGGCGACTAGACCGGCGGGGCGGCGCCGGCGGGACGGTTCGGCGTGTCGGGGGCCGGTGACCTCTCCGGCGTGCGGTCGGTCCCCGTGCTTCGCCGCAGGCCGGGTACCCGAGCGGCATGAACGACGCTCAGCGAGGACCCCAGCCGCCCCCGCCCCGCGGCCCGCTCTCGGCCGCGGTCACCGCGTATCTGCGCGGTGCGGGCCCACTTCCCCGCCCCACGGACGCCGGCGCCGCCGACCCGTACGGCGACGACCTCCAGCTCGGCCTGTACCTGTGTTACGAGCTGCACTACCGAGGCTTCGCCGGGGTGCCGCCGGACACGGAGTGGGACCCGGAGCTGCTGCGCGTCCGGGCCGCGCTGGAGCACCGCTTCCACTCCGCGCTGCGCGCCGACACCCCGGGCCACGACAGCCTGGACGAGGCACTCGCGGACCTGCTGGTCGAGCCGGCCGAGGGCACGGGGGTCAGCCACTTCCTGTGCGCGCGGGGCGAGTTGTGGCAGCTGCGGGAGTACGCGGCGGTGCGCTCGCTGTACCACCTGAAGGAGGCCGACCCGCACGCCTGGGTGCTGCCGCGGCTGTGGGGGCGGGCGAAGGCGGCGATGGCCGCGGTGGAGTACGACGAGTTCGGCGGCGGCCGGGCCGAGCGGGTGCACGCCCGCCTGTTCGCCGACCTGATGGCGGACCTGGGCCTGGACTCCGCGTACGGCCGTCATCTGGACGCGGCCCCGGCCGAGATGCTGGCCGTGGTCAACCTGATGTCCCTGTTCGGCCTGCACCGGGAACTGCGCGGCGCGCTCGTGGGCCACTTCGCCGAGGTGGAGATCACCTCCTCGCCCGCCTCCCGCAGGCTGGCCGAGGCGATGCGCCGCACCGGCGCCGGCCCGGCCGCGGAGTTCTTCTACGACGAGCACGTCGAGGCGGACGCGGTGCACGAGCAGGTGGTCCGGCACGACGTGATCGGCGGGCTGCTCGAAGAGGAGCCGGAGCTGGCACCGGACATCGCCTTCGGCATCGACGCGACCGAGTACCTGGAGGACCGGCTGGCCCGGCGGCTGCTCGCCGACTGGCGGGCCGGGCGGTCGGCGCTGCGCACGCCCCTCGGAACGTCCCCGCTGCCTCCCAGGGAACAGAAGGTATCCCATACCTCCTGATTCCCGGGGTACTCGCGTGAGGTGATCGCTTTGCTGCTACCGGGCGTGTACGCCCCTCAGGACGACACGGCGCTGTTGGCGGAGGCGCTCCGTGAGGAGGCCCCAGGGGCCGGCGCACGTGTGCTGGACGTCGGCACCGGAAGCGGCGCACTGGCCCTGGAGGCGGCCCGGCGGGGTGCCGAGGTGACCGCGGTGGACGTGTCCCGGCGGGCGGTGTGGACGGCCCGGCTGAACGCGTGGCTGACCCGGCTGCCGGTGCGCATCCGGCGCGGCAACCTCTTCGCCCCGGTCCTGGGCCGGACGTACGACCTCATCCTGGCCAACCCGCCCTACGTACCGGCGCCCGACGCCGGGCGCGGGCCGCACGGCCGGAGCCGGGCCTGGGACGCGGGGAGCGACGGGCGGCTGCTGCTGGACCGGATCTGCCGCGACGCGCCGGCGCTGCTGAGCCCCGGAGGGCTGCTGCTGATCGTGCAGTCGGCGCTGAGCGGTCCCGACCGCACCCTGGAGCTGCTGCGGGCGGCGGGGCTGAAGGCCGCCGTGGTCCGGCGCCGCTGGATCGCCCTCGGTCCGGTGCTGCGCTCCCGGGAGGACTGGCTGCGCCGGCGCGGGTTGCTCGCGCCGGCCGAGAACAGGGAAGAGCTGGTGGTCATCCGTGCCGAACGACCCCGCTGACTCCGAGCCGAACGGCCCCGGCCCCTCCCCGGTGGACGACCGCGCGGGCCGGGCCCGGAGGATCACCGTGCAACGGCGCGGGCCCCTCCTGGTGGAAGGGCCCGTGGAAGTCGAACTGGAGGACGGGACCACGGTCTTCTCGGACCGGTTCCGCGTCGCTCTGTGTACCTGCCGGCGCAGTCGCCGCTTTCCCTGGTGCGACACGAGTCACCGGCGAAAGGGCTGAACACCCGATTGAAACCGCTTGTTTTTCGCCGCTCCCCGGAAGGCCCCCCACGGACCTGCCCGGGGAGCGGCTGTGTGCCCGGAGCCGGCGGGCGGCCCCACTCCGCCCGCCTTCCCCGGTACGAGATCGCATGGTTCCCCGCTGCAGGGGCCGCACTCCCCAGTTGCGGGCCTGATCCGGCGTCCACGAGGACCCCTGCGATCCCGGCTCTAGAACGCGAACAGGCTGCCGCCGACGGCATCCCTCGCGCAGGTGTTGCCGAACGTACGCTCGTAGGAGACGCGCTTGCCCTGCCAGACGCCCTGGACCGTGACCACGACCGGGTCGTAGATCTTGGTGCACGCCACGTCGCCGGCCGGCTTCAGGGCTCCGAGGTCACCGCCGACGGCGCGCAGCTCCGCGCAGGCCGTGACGGCCGCGGGGTGGGTACCGGAGGCCGAGGGGGCGCAGTTCAGGGTGACGGCGCGCTCCGGAGTGGCCGTGGCCGCGTCGTTGCCGTGGCCGGTGGTGAGCACCAGCGCCGAAGGCGCGTAGAGCGACGACGGGGCGGCGCCCGGTGCAGCGACGGCAGCCCCGATCAGGGGTCCGCAAACGGCTCCGGCCGTGAGGCCGAGGGCCGCTGCCCAGCGCGCGGTGTTCCGCATTGTGTGCATCCTTCCGCTCGAACAGACGAGGTGCCGGCTCAGGCCCGGTCGGGCACCGGAGCGGCGAGCGCCACTCTGCCGAGTCGGCGGGCGAAACTCACATCGAACCCATGGGTTTCAGTAACCTTTCGTGTTGAATCAGTGGCGTGAAGTCACGGAATTCGAACGCCATGACCCCGCAACAGAGCGGTTCGGCCGCCTCGGAAGCGGCCAGATGGCCGAAAAGCAGCGCTTCGTTAATCGTCCTGAAACATTCACGCTTCGCCCTCGAAAAGTCCCTTCATGACTCCCCGTGTTCATGAATGGATCACCCGGAGCAGGTTCCTCCGCCACCAGGGACGGACCGCCGGCTCCCTCCGAGGAGCGGCCGTGCCGATCGGCGTGCTTTGCTGTGGCGGATCCGGAAACCACGGGCCGTATACGGCCCCGAGGGCGCCGCGGCGGTCCTGACGAAGGGGCTACGCCGGTCCGGCCGAGGGCCTCTCGGTGCCGGCGATCGACAGCGAACCGGGGCTCGCGGTCGGCGCGTCGGTCTTCCAGCGCTGGCCGGCGGAGCCGTCCCGGACCTTGACGACGAGATCGTCGCCGGGCCGGTCGCCGGCGGCGAGGGCGAGCGTGCCGTCCCAGCGGGGCAGCAGTTCACCCCGCGCGGTCAGGTCGTAGCGCACGTCGTCGCCCCGCTCCGCACCGGCGTCGGCGCAGTCGCCCAGGATCACCACGCCGGCGTCGGCGTGCGAGTCCAGGCACAGGCCGGCGCCGGCCGCGCTGCGCAGCTGTCCGTCGGCGTCGTACGTCCACCGCTGGGTGACCGCGGTCGAACACACGGCGAGGACGGCGCTCGCCCCCGCGCGGGGCGTGCCCTCGATGTCCAGGCACAGGCCCGCGGCGGCGTTGCGCAGCGGACCCGTCCGGCCGGCGGCGGGCAACCGCGCGGCGCCCGGCGCGGTGGCGGACCCCGGCGCGGACGAGGCGCCGGGGACGGCGCTGGTGGCGACCGGGTCGGCGGTGTCGCCCCCGTCCGGCCACAGGCCGACCACGAGCACGGTGACCAGGAACCCGGCCGAGGCCACGCCGAAGCCGGTCAGCAGCGTCCGGGACGACCGGACGGCGCCGGGTGCGCGGCGCCCGGACTCCCCGGCGAGGAACCGGCCCGGCGACGAGGATCGGTCCCCGCCGGCGCGGCGCCGTCCACCGGGTGCGTCGGCCCGGGTCAGGAGTCCCGGTCCGCCGCCGCGCCGTCGTCCGCCACGCCGGGAACCGGCGCGGGTGGAGGCCGGATCCGGACGCCGGCCGGGCCGCGAGTCGAGGTAGCGGCGGGCGCCCCAGCCGAGCACGGCCTCCGCCAGCAGCACGCCCAACGCCGCGTCCGAGTGGCCCAGTTGCTCGGCGGCGTGCCGGCAGTAGGCGCAGCCGGCCAGATGCTCCTGGACGTCGGGCAGCAGCGCGCCGCCGCGCCGGATCGGCACGTCGAGCAGGCGGTTGTAGTAACGGCATTCCTTGCCGGGCGCGAGTTCCCGGTGGGCACGTACCAGGCCCTCGCGGAACTTCTCCCGGGCCTGTCCGAGCGCGGCCCGTGCGCTCTCGGCCTCCATGCCGAGCAGCCCGGCGGGCACGTCCAGCGGCTCGGCCTCGACCTCGGTGTGCCACAGCAGCGACTGTTCCAGTCGGGAGAGTGCGTGGAACGAGCGGTCCGAGAGGGTCCGGTTCTCCGGTATCGGCGGGTGGGCGGCGCGCATGCCGCGGCCTCCGGCCGGTTTGCCGAGTCCGGGGAGTACGGCGGTGATCCGGTCCGTGCCGGACCAGTTCACGACCGTGTCCCGGACCGTCACCAGCAGGCGCGGCCGCAGGGCGTCGGCGGGTTCGCCGAGCGCCAGCCGCCCGAGGACCTGGTGGAAGGCGGTGGCGGTGACCATGTGGGCGAGCGGTCCGGGGGCGGCCAGGCAGATGACCGCGTACTCCTGGACCGGCTGCCAGTGACGGGCCATCAGGAGGGCGGCGGACCGGGAGGCCTCGGCGTCGGAGCCGGCCCGCAGCGGTCCGGCGAGGAACTCGTCGGACTCCCCGGGTTCGGCGCCCGACGGCGGATAGGGAGGACGAGGGGGGTGGGGGGTGGGCACTGAGCGGATTCCTTTGGCGCGTGGTGCGTCGGTGCGTGCCCCTCGCGCTCCCGCGTGCGCGGAAACGCGGAAAGTGCACCGCTCTCGAACCCTTGCACAACTTCCACACCAGCAACAAGGCGCTCGTGCGACATCGGCCACGTTTGACGGAAGGTCAGGAACACGGTTCCGCCGGGGCTTGTGGAGGGGGCGCCCGGCTCCCCGCGTGCCCCGTGTGAAGCGGTCGCACAGCCCGGCCGGGCACGCACGCTCCCGCAGCGCGCGGCCCGGTGGTGGACTGGGCACCGGCCCTCCTCGAAGGGCCCCGCCCCCGGCCGGCGGCCCCGGCGGCTTCCCCCGCCGACCGGGGCGGGGACGCCCGCCCGGACCCGGTCCCGGACCGTCGGACCCGCCCGGAACGGCACCGGCCGACGGTCTCTCGGGTCCGTCCTCGGCGGGACCGGCCGACGGCCCGTCAGATCTGCCAGGAGCGGAGCCGGTCGGCGGCGCCGTACACGTCCGTCTTGCCGGAGATCAGGTCACGGGCCAGGTCGACGAGGGCGCCGTAGGGCGGGTCGATGCCGACGCCGCTGACGAACATGTAGGCCACGGCGGTCGCGCAGGCGAAGCGCGCGTTGGCCGCGGGCAGCGGCTTGAGGACGGCGAGGGTGTGCAGCAGCGCGGCGGCCCGCCAGGCCGGGTCGGAGTCGACGCCGAGCCGGGGCGGGTCCACCCGGTGCCGGGCGACGGCGGCGACCAGTGCGGAGAAGTCGTCCACGGAGGGCTGGTCCGGCAGGACCTCCTCGTGCCGCTGGAGCAGCCACGGGACGTCGATGTGGAGGACGGACGACATCGCTCAGGCGGCCTCGCCCCTGGCGGGACGCTCGTCGTCGGGGAAGGCCGCCGCGAACTCCTCGGCATGGCCGGCGAAGAAGCGGCGGAACGCCTCGGCGCCCTCCTGCAGGGCCCGGTGCCGGGCGATGTCGGCGGCGGCGGCCTCGCGCACGAGGGCCTTCATCGACGTACCGCGCTCCTTGGCGATCTGCCGCAGGTCCTCTAGTTCCCGTTCGCTGAACTCCACGTTGAGAGCTGGCATGTCCCACACGGTACCGCTCGGGTACTCACGCGTAAATATCCGCAGGTCGGAAGGCATCCGTGACGGTACCGGAGAGCGGAGAGGGCCATGTCCGATTCCCGCCGGTGACACGGCGCGCGGCGCAGCAGACTCGACAGCACGGAACAACCCGAGGAGGACCGATGGCGACGTACACCGTCCACACCGCCCCCACCGTCCGCACTGTCCGCACCGTCCACGCGAGCCCGCTGGGCGACCTGCGGCTGACCGGCTCCGTGTCCCCGGCCGGCGACCTGAGCCTCACCTCGCTGTCCCTGCCCGGCCGGCGCGACGCGCCCGAGGCCCGGACCGAGGTCCGCGACGACCGGCCGTTCGCCGAGGCGCACCGGCAGCTGGACGCCTACTTCGCGGGCCGTCGCACCCGCTTCGGCCTGCCGCTCTCCCCTGCGGGCAGTCCCTTCCAGCACGCCGTGTGGCAGGCGCTGGACGACGTCCCGTACGGCACGACGACGACGTACGGCGAGCTGGCCGTCCGGCTCGGTGTGCCCCGCTCCGAGATCCGCTCGGTGGGCCGGGCCCTCGGCGCGAATCCGCTCCTCCTGCTCCGCCCGTGCCACCGGGTGATCGGCGCGGACGGCTCGCTGCGCGGATACGCGGGAGGGATCGAGAACAAGCGATGGCTGCTCACCCACGAGGGCGCGCTGCAGCCGACCCTGCTGTGAGGGGAGGACCCATGACGCCCACCCGTGCCGAGGTCCGCCGCCGGGCGGCCCGCACCGACTGGACCACGCTGGCCGCCGGGCTGGACGAGCACGGCAGCGCACCCACCGAGGAGCTGCTGACGCCCGCCGAGTGCGCGGACCTTGCCGCCCTGTACGAGAAGCCGGAGCTGTTCCGCACCACGGTCGACCTGGCCCGGCACCGGTTCGGCTCCGGCGAGTACCGCTACTTCACCCATGACCTGCCCGCCCCCGTCGCGGCGTTGCGGGCCGCGCTCTATCCCCGTCTGCTGCCGGTCGCCCGGGACTGGGCGGCCCGGCTGGACCGCCCGGCCCCCTGGCCCGACTCGCTCGACGAGTGGCTGGACCGCTGCCACGCGGCCGGCCAGGACCGGTCGGCGCAGATCCTGCTCAGCTACGGGCCGGGCGACTGGAACGCCCTGCACCGGGACGTGTTCGGCGAGCTGGTCTTCCCGCTGCAGGTGGTGATCGCGCTGGACGCGCACGGCACCGACTACACCGGTGGCGAGTTCCTCATGGTGGAGCAGCGCCCGCGTGCCCAGTCACGGGGCACGGCGAGCGTGCTGCGGCAGGGGCACGGGCTGGTGTTCACCACCCGGGACCGTCCCCTGCGCACGCGCCGCGGCTGGTCGGCCGGGGCCGTGCGGCACGGGGTGAGCACCGTGCGGTCCGGGCGGCGGCGGACGCTCGGCCTGGTCTTCCACGACGCGGCCTGACCGGCCGGGGCCCGCGCCCGCGGCCGTTGTCGACGAGGGCCATCGGGTTCCGGACGTACTCACAACTGATCGTGAACGACCGGATTCTGGCGTCCAGTCGTACGCGATCATCAACGGCTCGAAAGACCGTGGCCGCTCTCGTTCCCGGACCGGCCGGATTTCCCCCCGCGCCCGGATCGTGACCGCGTTCGACCGGTCGGCCGCGCGGCCCCGGACGGCGTCCGCGGAGTGTCCGAAGGCACTACGCTGGAACACGAGTGGTGTCACCCGTTCACTGTGAGTGTGCGTTTGGGAGCGGCGACGATGAGCCGGGTCTTTCCGTTCGACGATGCGGCGACGGCCCGGGCCGTCATCGACGACGAGGGCACGCTGACGGAGTGGAACGAGGGCGCACGGCGTCTGCTCGGCCACCCGGCGGACGCCGTCCTGGGCCGTCCCGCCGCCGAACTGCTGGCCGGCGCCGGCACCCCGGCCCTGCCCACGGGCTCCCGCTGGCAGGGAACGGTGGGACTGCGCCACCGGGACGGCCGCGCCCTCTCGGTGTGGCTGCTCGCCCACCACCGCCCGCCGCACGACGGGCACCCGGGCGACTGGCTCGTGGTCACCCCGCTCGACGGCGCGGAGGCGCCCGCAACGCTCGACCCGCTGGCCGAGGCGGGCCTGATCCAGTCGCCCTGCGCGATCGCCGTGTACGACGACCGGCTGCGGCTGCGCCGGATGAACGAGGCGATGGCCGCCGTCGTCGGGCTGCCCGAGGAGCGGGTACGGGGGCTCCGGCTCACGGAGATCGGCGGCCGGGCGCAGAGCGAGGAGCTGGAGCAGGACCTGCTCCGGGTGCTGACGTCGGGCCGGCCGCTGGACGTGCAGACCCCGCTGCGCGCCGGCGACGAGGACCGGGCCCACGCCTGGCTCGCCCGGCTGGTTCCGGTCCGGGACGCGGCGGGCCGGGTGCGCGGCGTGTGCATGTCCGCGCACGACGTCACCGACAGCCGGCGGGCCCGGCAACGGCTGCAGCTGGTCAACGAGGCCAGCGTGCGCATCGGGACCACGCTCGACGTCACCCGCACCGCTCAGGAGCTGGCGGACGTGTGCGTGCCCGCGCTCGCCGACTTCGTCACCATCGACCTGCTCGACCCCCAGGAGTACGGCGGCGAGCCCCCGGCCCGTGTCACCGCGCCGGTGCGGCTGCGCCGCGCCGCCCACCAGTCGGTGCTGCGCGGCGTGCCGGAGGCGGTGATCAGTCCCGGGCGGACGGAGGAGTACCCGCACTTCTCCCCCCAGGCCGACTCGATGACGGCCGGCCGGACCCTCGTCACCTCACTGGCGACCGGTGACATGGACCAGTGGCTGAGCTGGCACGGCGAGCGCGGCGAGCGGGTACGGGAGTTCGGCATCCACTCCTCGATGTCGGTGCCGGTCCAGGCGCGCGGGCTGACCCTCGGGGTCGCGGTGCTCACCCGGCACCGGCGCCGGGACGCGTTCACCGCGGACGATGTGCTGCTGGCCGAGGAGATCACCACGCGGGCCGCGGTCTGCATCGACAACGCCCGCCGCTACTCGCGCGAGCGGGAGACCGCGCTCGCGCTGCAGCGCAGCCTGCTGCCCCGCTCGCTGCCGCGCACAGCGGCGCTGGAGGCCTCCTCCCGCTATCTGCCGGCCGCGCGCGCCGGCGTGGGCGGCGACTGGTTCGACGTGATCCCGCTGTCCGGGATGCGGGTGGCGATGGTGGTCGGGGACGTGGTCGGGCACGGCATCCAGGCCTCCGCCACCATGGGCCGGCTGCGCACCGCCGTCCGCACCCTGGCGGACATCGACCTGGCCCCGGACGAACTGCTGACCCACCTCGACGATCTGGTGCTGCGGCTCTCGGACGAGTCCGGCGGCGAGGGCAGCCCCGGCGAGGTCGGCGCGACCTGTCTGTACGCCGTCTACGACCCGGTGTCCCGGCGCTGCACGGTGGCCCGCGCCGGTCATCCGGCGCCCGTCCTGATGCGCCCCGGCGGCCGGCCGTGCCTGCTCGACCTGCCCGCCGGTCCCCCGCTGGGCGTCGGCGGGCTGCCGTTCGAGTCCGCCGAGGTGGAACTGCCCGAGGGCACCGTCCTCGCCCTGTACACCGACGGCCTGGTGCTGGCCCGGGACCGGGACGGGGACGCCAGTCGTGAGCTGCTGTACCAGGCGCTCGGGCAGGACACGGACTCGCTGGACACGACCTGCGACCGCGTCCTGCACTCCCTGCTCCCCTCCGGCGGTGCCGCCGACGACGTGGCGCTGCTGGTCGCCCGCACCCAGGGCCTGCCCGCCGACCAGGTCGCGACCTGGGACATTCCCGCCGACCCGGCGCTGGTCGCGCCGATCCGCAAGCAGGTGGTGGAGAAGCTGGACGACTGGTCGCTGAGCGAGGCGTCGTTCACGACCGAGCTGGTGGTCAGCGAGCTGGTCACCAACGCCATCCGGTACGGCTCCCACCCGATCCGGCTCCGGCTGATCCACGACGCGACCACGCTGATCTGCGAGGTCTCCGACACCAGCCACACCGCCCCGCACCTGCGCCGGGCCAAGATCTTCGACGAGGGCGGCCGGGGCCTGCTGCTGGTCGCCCAGCTCACCCAGCGCTGGGGCAGCCGGCACACCGCGGAGGGCAAGACCATCTGGGCCGAACTGCCGCTGTTCGAAGAGGACCAGTAGGGCTCGGCAGGGCCCGCGCGACTCGACGGGGCCTGCGGCTCCGCCGGGCGGCAGGGCTCAGGAGGCCGTCAGCCAGGGGCGTACCTGCTTGCGGGCTTCGTGCAGGCGGGACTTGAGCGTGCCGAGCGGGATGCCGGCGCGCTCGGCGGCCTCGGCGTAGTCCAGCTGGCAGATGTCCCGGTACACCAGCGGCGCCACCAGGTGCGGATGTTCCCGCTCCAGCCGCTCCAGGGCCTCCAGCAGATCCACCCGGGAGCCGGCGATCACGCTGGTGGTGCGCGGGTCGACGGCGTGCGCGGGCTCGATGACGACCGGCTGTTCCGCGGCCCGCCGCTTCAGCTCGCGGTACTTCTGCCGGCAGCAGTTGGCGACGACGGTGTACAGCCAGGTACCGAAGCGGCTGCGGCCCTCGAAGCCGGAGATGTGCCGGGCCACTTGAAGCAGCACGTCCTGCGCCGCCTCCTCGGCGTCCTCCCGGCAGGGCAGGAAACGCGCACAGCGGCGCAGCGTCTCGGGCCGGATCTCGGTCAGCAGCCGGTCCAGAGCCACGCTGTCACCGGCGGCGGCACGCCGGGCGAGGTCTTCCATCGGCGCCTGGTCCTGCACGGAACGGCCCCCCTCCAAGTCGATCTCAGGCCAGGCATGATAGTCGTATGCACCCCCTGGAGCGGATCGGCCGCCACCGCCTCGAACGGCCGCTGGGCAGCGGCGCCTTCGCCACGGTGTGGCTCGCCCACGACCCCGAGCTCCAGGCGCCCGTGGCGGTGAAGGTCCTCGCCGAGAACTGGGCGCACCGGCTCGACATCAGGGAACGTTTCCTGTCCGAGGCGCGGCTGCTGCGCCGGGCCGGCTCCAGCCGGGTGGTGCAGGTCTACGACATCGGGGAACTCCCCGACGGCAGGCCGTACTTCGTCATGGAGTACGCCGGCGGCGGCACTCTCGCCGATCTGCTGGCGGGCGGCCCGCTGCCGGTGCGGGACGCGCTCGCGCTGACGGCCGAGGCCGCGCGCAGCGCCGCCGCGCTGCACGAGGCCGGCATCGTGCACCGCGACATCAAGCCGACCAACGTGCTGCTGCACACCGCCCCGGACGGCACCCGGCGGGTGCTGCTGGCCGACCTGGGCCTGGCCAAGAGCCTCGCGCAGGCCTCGGTGCTGACCCTGGCCGCGGGTTCGGCGGGCTACCAGCCACCGGAACAGGCGGAACCCGGCGAGGGCATCGACGAGCGAGCCGACGTCTACAGTCTCGGCGCCGTCGGCTACGAACTGCTCACCGGGACCGTGCCGGGGCCGCCCGGAAAGGTGGTGCCGCCCCGGCGGCTGCGGCCGGAGCTCGGCGAGGACGTGGAGCGGGCGCTGCTGCGCGCGCTGGAGCCGGACCGGGCGCGGCGCTGGCCGGGCGCCCCGGCGTTCGCGCGGGAGCTGGACCGGCTGGCCGCGGGGCCGTCGGCGCGGCCCGCGCGGCGGCTGGACGGGGTGCGCGGCCGGCTCGACACGGTGACCCTCGTCCTCGCCGCGGCCCTCGCCGCCACGGCCGCCGCGGTCACGGTGACCGTGGCACTGCACCGGGGCGGCGGCACGGACGACCAGGTACGGGTCACGGACGCCAGTGGGCGGGTGAGCCTCCAGGTGCCGGCCGGCTGGGGCCGTGAGCTGCGCGACTCCGGCTGGGACCCGCACGCGCTCGGGCTGACGGCGGGACACGAGCCGGGCCTGGTGGTGGCCGACGACCTGACCCACTGGTCCGATCTGAAGGCGGCCGTGGACGGCGTGTTCGCCGGGGTCAGCACGCACGGCGACGTCACGGCCGGGGTCCGGGGCCTCGCGCACACCGGCTGCCGCTACGCGGGTGCCCGTGCCTTCGGGGACGCCGACTGGCACGGACTGGTCCGGTCCTGGAGCGACTGCCCGGACGGCGGCTCGGTCACCGAGTCCGCGCTGGTGCCGGCGGACGGCGCCGCACGGCCGCAGGTGTACGTGCAGGTCCGCCAGCGGGGTGACGGCGACGCCACCGACGGCGTACTCCGTTCGCTTCGGGTGTCCTGAAAGGGGCCTGGGGAGGGCCGAGTCGGGGAAAGGAACCCACGAGTCCCGAACTTTTCCGACGCTTCGCGCATCGGACCGTGGTGACGGCGCACCCGGCGCCGTAGGCACGCGTCCCGGGCGCGTGCCGTGACCTTCCAGGAGTGTTGAGCGACATGGTGTACACCCCCCGGTCCGCGCGGCACGGGACCCTGCTCGTGGGCACGGTCGCCGTGCTGGGCCTTCTGACCGGCTGCGGCAACGGCCAGGAGGCGGGCAGCCCGCCGATCACGGCCTCCGGTACGGCCGCGCCCGCGCAGGACGGCAAGAGCGGCTCCGCGTCCGCCCCGGCCTCCGTTCCGGCCGGCACCCCCACGGCCTCCGCCCCGAGGTCGACCGCCTCCGCGGGCGGCGGTACGACACCGGCCACGACGCGCACGGCGTCACAGGCGGGCGGTTCCCGCTGCCACACCTCCGAGCTGGGGGCCGCCGTGGGCCGTAACGACCCGGGCGCCGGCCAGGAGAACTTCCCCGTGGTGCTCACCAACACGTCCGGTCGCACCTGCACCCTGCGCGGTTATCCGGGCGCGGCCTTCGTGAACGGCTCCGGCGGCCGGCTCGGCGCCGACCCGCGGCGGGAGCCCGGCTCCGCGGTGACCGTGACACTCAGGCCCGGCCAGAGCGCCTGGGCCGGACTGACCTTCTCCAACCCGGAGGTCAGCGGGGCGAAGCAGGCCACGCCGGCCGCGCTGCTGGTCACCCCGCCCGACGAGCGGGACTCGCTGAAGGTGGCCTGGCCGGGCGGTCCGGTGCCGGTCGCCGGGAACTCCTCGTCCGTGCGGCTGACCGTGCTCAGCCCCGGCGCCGCCCCCTGAGCGGCTCTCCCCCGCCGCACGAACCCCGCACAAGCCCCGCCCGAACCCCGCTGCCCTCACCCCGTGAAGGCAGCGGGGTTCGTCATGCCGGCGCCACAACCGTCACAGGACGGCAACAGGCGCCGTCAGCCGCGATCTTTCCCCGGTCCTCGGTCATCGAACCCGGTCGACCGCACGGCGAACGGGCCCCGCGAGGGCCACGACCAGGGAATCGGGGAGAAGATGAGCGGGATCTCACGCAGGCGGGTGCTCACGGCGGGGGCGGCGACGGGTGCCCTCGGGACACTGGCCGCCTGTTCCTCCGGCACCGGCCTCCGGTCCGGCGCGGCGGAGGCGGACGGCGAGGGCACCACGCAGGCCCGGCCCGTGAAGCCGATCGGCGACGGCTCCACCGCCGACACCGGCGCCCAGCCGCACCAGCCGACGCCGGACCGGCTGGAGGCGGGCCGACGGCCCCCGCAGTTCGTGGTGCTCTCCTGGGACGGCGCGGGCGAGCTGAGCAACCGGCTGTTCTCCCGGTTCCGCAAGGTGGCCGCCGACCACGGCGCGAGGATGACGTTCTTCCTCAGCGGGATCTACACCCTGCCCGAGTCCAAGAAGCACCTCTACCGGCCCCCGCAGCACCCGGTCGGCGCCTCCGACATCGGCTACCTCGCCGACCGGCACATCCACGCCACGCTCCAGCAGGTGCGGGCGGCCTGGCTGGAGGGCCACGAGATCGGCACCCACTTCAACGGGCACTTCTGCGGCGCGACCGGGGTGCGCAACTGGTCCCCGGCCGAGTGGCGCAGCGAGATAGAGCAGGCGGTGGACTTCGTCACGCACTGGCGGACCAACACCGGCTTCACCGACCTGGAACCACTGCCCTTCGACTACCGCAGGGAGCTGACCGGCGGCCGTACCCCCTGTCTGGAGGGCCAGGCGCGCCTGCTGCCCACCGCCGCCGCGCTCGGCTGGACGTACGACGCCAGCTCCCCCGGCGGTCTGCAGATCTGGCCGGGCAAGGTGCAGGGCGGCCGGATCTGGGACTTCCCGCTGCAGTCCATACCGTTCGCCGGACACTCCTTCCAGGTGCTGTCCATGGACTACAACATGATGTTCAACCAGTCCGGCGGCAACCCGCTCGGGGACCGCGCGCGGTACGACGCCTGGCGCGCCCAGGCCCGCGACACCTATCTGGCCGGATTCCGGCGGGCCTACGAGAGCAACCGCGCCCCCTTCTTCGTCGGCAACCACTTCGAACGCTGGAACGGCGGCATCTACATGGACGCCGTCGAGGAGGCCGTCCAGCAGATGGCGGCCCACGACGACGTGCGCTTCGTGTCCTTCAAGCAGCTCGTGGCCTGGCTGGAGGCGCAGGACCCGGTGGTGCTGCGCAAGCTGCGCACGCTCTCCCCCGGTCAGTCCCCCACGGGCGGCTGGGCGGAGTTCCTGGGCGCGGCGGGCAGCCCGGCCTCGTAGCGCCTTCCGGGTCGTCTGTTTTCATGGGCGGGCACCGTGTGATCACCTCCGGAAGGACCCGCCCTGAACACCCCGCTCGCCGAGGCCCTGTCCGCCGTTCTGCTCGTCGCCGTGCTGGCCTGGGCCGTCGTACGGCCCTTCGGATGGCCGGAGGCGGTCATGGCCGTA
Organism: Streptomyces echinatus; assembly: GCF_014203595.1. GTDB lineage: Bacteria > Actinomycetota > Actinomycetes > Streptomycetales > Streptomycetaceae > Streptomyces > Streptomyces echinatus. Next base: position 433,920 of record NZ_JACHJK010000006.1, on the reverse strand, counting down.
CCCGCCGCCGGGATCGCCGTCGCCACCGGGGCGATCTCGCTCGGCCACGCCCGGGCCGAGGCGGAACGGCTCGGTCCTGTGGTCGGGTTCCTGGCGGCGGTGCTGGTGCTCGCCCATTTCTGCGACGTGGAGGGGCTGTTCCAGGCGTGCGGGGCCTGGACGGCCCGCTGGGCGGCGGGCCGTCCGGTGCCGCTGCTGACGGCGGTGTTCGCGCTGGCCTCGGCCATCACCGCGGTGCTCAGCCTGGACGCGACGGTCGTGCTGCTCACACCGGTGGTCTTCGCCACGGCCGCGCGCACCGGCGTACGGCCCAAGCCGCACGTCTACGCCTGCACCCATCTGTCGAACACGGCGTCGCTGCTGCTGCCGGTGTCCAACCTGACGAACCTGCTGGCGTTCTCGGCGAGCGGGCTGAGCTTCACCCGGTTCGCCGCGCTGATGGCGCTGCCGTGGCTGGCCGCGATCGGCGCCGAGTACCTGGTGTTCCGGCGGTTCTTCGCCCGGGATCTCGCGGCGGCCGCCCCGGCGGCGGAGGACACCGGCGAGGCACCGCGGCTGCCGCTGTTCGCGGTGACGACCGTGGGCTGCACGCTGGCCGGGTTCGTGGTGGCGTCGGCGTTCGGCGTCGAACCGGCCTGGGTGGCGGCCGCGGGTGCGCTGGTGCTGGCCGGGCGGGCGCTGGCACGCCGGAAGGCGACCCCGCTGACGGTCGTGCGCGCGGCGGCCCCGGCTTTTCTGGCGTTCGTCCTGGCGCTGGGCATCGTGGTGCGGGCGGTGGTCGACAACGGGCTCGCCGACGTGCTCGGGCACGTGGTGCCGGACGGCACCGGGCTGCCCGCGCTGCTCGGCCTGGCCGCGCTGGCCGCCCTGCTGGCCAACCTGATCAACAACCTGCCCGCGGTGCTGGTCCTGCTGCCGCTGGCGGCACCCACCGGACCCGGGGCGGTCCTCGCGGTGCTGCTCGGCGTCAACATCGGCCCGAACCTCACCTACGCCGGGTCGCTGGCCACGCTGCTGTGGCGGCGGATCGTGCACCAGCACGAGCACGAAGTGGACCTCGGCGAGTTCACCCGGCTCGGTCTGCTCGCCGTGCCGTCCTCCCTCGCCGTCGCGGTGGTGGCACTGTGGGGGTCGCTGCAGATTCTGTAGGGCTGTGCGGGAGCGGAGGGAGGGGCTGGGGATGCGGGTGATCGCCTGGCTGGTGGAGGGCACCTGGCCGGCCTGTGTGGACGCCGTGCGCGCCCATGCGCCGGACGACGCCGAGGTGGTGCTGCTCCATGTGAGCGGACCGGACGTGCCCGCGGTGGCGCACGGGGCGTTCGCCGGGCTGCTCGGGCGCGATCACCCACGGGGGCACCGCCCGGCCGAGGGCTGGGGCAGGGACCCGGGCGACCGGCTGGAGGCGCTCGGCGGCACGTCGGCGACGGCCCTGCTCGACGCGGCGGCCGAACGGCTGGGCCGGCCCTGTGTCCGCGAGGAGCGGTCGGGCCGGGTCGAACGGGAGGTGGTGGCCGCCGCCGAAGGGGCGGGGCTGCTGGTGCTGGCCCGGGACGGGGACCGGTCCCGGCTGGGGCCGAAGAGCCTCGGACCGGCCGCCCGGTTCGCCGTCGACCACGCGCCCTGCCCGGTGCTGCTGGTGTGGCCGGAACGGGCACCGGACCTGGGGACGATGCCGCCCCCGCCGCCGCACCGTCCCTGACTCAGTGGTGACGGCGTCCGCCGCCCCAGTCGCGTCCGCCGCCCCAGCCGCAGTACTCCGGGTACGCCGTGCACGGGTCGGCGGTGACGGTCGGCGAGGGCGCGGGACCGGATGCCGTCGGCGTCGGCGCGGTCGTGGCACCGGCCCGCGGGGTCGCGGACGGTGTGCGGGTGGCCGGACCGGACGGGGTGCCCCGGGACGCGCGGGAGGGCGGCACCGGGGTGCTGTCGCCGCCCCAGTTGACGTTCTCCATGCGCAGATCCGCGTGTGCGGTGTCGACGGACCAGCGCTGGGCGGTGCCCGGGGCGCGGGTCTTGAGCACGAGGGCGCCGGAGCCGTCGGTGGCGGCCGGCGTGAGGGCCAGCTCCTGGTTCCAGCGAGGCACCAGGGCGCCCTGGAGCGTGAAGTCGTAGTGGATGTCGCGGGCGGCCCTGCCGGTGGCCGCGCAGGGGGACAGACGGACCGAGTAGCCGAGGTGGGAGTCCAGGCACAGGGCGGGGGCGGCGGCGCTGCGCAGCAGTCCGTCGGTCTCGTACGTCCACTGCTGGCTCGCGGAGGCGGAACAGGCGGCGAGTTCCGTCTCGGCGCCCTCGACGGCCTTCTCGCCGACGACGTCGACGCACAGGCCGGAGGCGAGGTTGTGCAGCCTGCCGCGCAGGGCGCCCTGTGTGCCGGTGGGGGTGCCGGCATAGGAAGCGCCCGGTGAGGGCGTGTCCCGGCCCGGCGTCCGGGAGGGCGTGGCGGCGGCGGAGGCCGGGGTGTCGCCGGAGCCCTGCATCGACCACAGCACCAGGGGCAGCATGACCAGACCGCTGACGGTGCCGACGGCGAGGGCGAGGTTGCGGCGCCGGGCCCGCCGGGCGGCGCGCTGCGCGGAACGGCGGGAGACGGGGGCCGTTTCCGGGCCCTCGGCGGCGCCGGGGGCCGTGCCCGCCCGGCGGCGGGCGGGTGAGGCGCCGCGGCCGGCCGGCCGTCGGCGGGCGGGCTCCCCGGCCGGCGCGGCGGGCCCGGCGGCCGCGAAGGCCTCTCCGGCCGGAGGCGTGCCGGCGTCCCCGCCCCGGGGGGCGGCGGCGTCCCAGCCGGCCGGCGCGACGGCGGCGGCGTCCGGGGCCGGCGCGGCGGGTTCCGCTGCGCGGTCCGCCCGGGACTCCAGATAGCCGAGGGCGCCCCAGCCGAGGACCGCCTCGGCGAGCGCGCGGCCCAGTCCCTCCTCGAACCGGGCGAGTTGCTCGGCGGTCCGGCCGCAGTGGGCGCAGCCGGACAGGTGCTCGTGCAGATCCGGGTCGATGTCGGTGCCGCCGCGCCGGTAGGTCACGTCGAGCATGCGCAGATAGCGCCGGCACTCGTTGTCGGGGGCGAGTTCGCGGTGCGCCTGGAGGCATTCCTCGCGCAGCCGCTCGCGGGCCCGGCGGAGTTCGACGCGGACGTCCTCCTCGTCCAGGCCGAGCAGCGCGGCGGGCACCGCCAGGGGCTCGGCCTCGACCTCGATGTGCCACAGCACGGCGCGGGAGATCTCGGGCACCCGCTGGAAGGCGCGGGACAACAGGCGCCGGCCGGGCGGTGGCAGCAACCGGGCCGCCGCGCGTTCCCCGGCGCCGCTGCCGGTGCGCAGGGCGGGGTGGAGGTGCTCCCGTCGGCCGTCGGCGTCCCACTCCGCCGCGATACGGCGGACGGCGACCAGCACATGGGGCCGCCACGCGGCGCTCGGGCCGGTCTGCCGGAGGGACTCGCCGAAGAGCCGGGTGAAGGCGGCGGTGGTGAGCATGCCGGCGGCACGCGGTCCGTCGGTGCACAGCCGGGCGTACGCGAAGGCTGCCGCCCAGTGCCGGTCGAGGAGTTCACCGACCGGGTGCAGCGCGGGTGACGTGCCCGTCCACTTCTTCAGTTCAGCGCTCAGCTGTTCGTCCGACGGACCTTCCTCGGTCACGACCGTATTCCTCCAGACGCACGTACGGAATTAGTCCATACCAAAGGGTATGGGAACGTCGTGAGACAGCTCGAACGTGCACCTGGGGAGGCTCTTTTGAAGCGTGGGGGGTGTACGGGGAGCAGCCTGGCACATAGAGCGGAATGTATGTGTCTGCGCGCCGACGACGCACACTTTTGCACAGCCGAACACGCCGAACAAGAGATCTCACGATTCTCGGTATTCCCGGCGGGCGTTCCTTTATTGACGTTTCGTCAAGGGTGACCTATTGACGTTTCGTCAATGCTCCTATTGACGTTTCGTCAAGGCCGGCCAATTCCCCATTACCGCCCTCGCCCGCCCGGTGGGCGCCGAAGGCGGCCGACGCCGTGGTCCGGGCCCCGGCCGAAGCGGCCCGGCACCACGGGAGCGGCTCAGTGCCCGCTGACGGCCCGCGGGGTGTAGGGCTGCTGGAGTTCCTCGATCTCCTTGTCGCTCAGGACCAGTTCGACGGCGGCCACCGCGTCCTCGACATGGCGCGGCTCGGCCGCGCCGACGATGGGCGCCGCCACCGTGTCCTGGTGCAGCAGCCAGGCGAGGGCCACCTGGGCGCGCGGCACGCCCCGGTCGGCGGCGATGCGGGTGACCGCCTCGACGATCGCGCCGTCGCTCTCCAGGTAGAGCCGGCCGCCGAAGTCGTCGGTGGCGCTGCGCCCGGTGACCGTGCCCCAGTCGCGAGTGAGCCTGCCGCGGGCGAGCGGGCTCCACGGCAGCACGCCGACGCCCTGGTCCGCGCACAGGGGCAGCATCTCCCGCTCCTCCTCGCGGTAGAGCAGGTTGTAGTGGTTCTGCATGGACACGAACTTCGTCCAGCCATGCCGTTCGGCGGTGTACTGCGCCTTGGAGAACTCCCAGGCGTACATCGAACTCGCCCCGATGTAGCGGGCCTTGCCCGCCTTGACCACGTCGTGCAGCGCCTCCATCGTCTCCTCGACGGGAGTGGCGTGGTCGTAGCGGTGGATCTGGTAGAGGTCCACGTAGTCGGTGCCGAGGCGGCGCAGGCTGTGGTCGATCTCGGTCATGATCGCCTTGCGGGACAGACCGGCGCCGTTCGGGCCGGGCCGCATCCGGCCGTTCACCTTGGTGGCGAGCACGATCTCGTCGCGGGCCGCGAAGTCGCGCAGGGCCTTGCCGACGATCTCCTCGCTGGTGCCGTCGGAGTAGACGTTCGCGGTGTCGAAGAAGTTGATCCCCGCCTCCAGCGCCTGCCGGATCAGCGGGCGGGACGCCTCCTCGTCCAGGGTCCATTCGTGCGTGCCGCGGTCCGGCAGTCCGTAGGTCATGCAGCCCAGACAGATCCGCGAGACGTCCAGGCCCGTCGAACCGAGCTTCACGTACTGCATCGTTGCTGCTCCTGCCTTCGGGACGATGGTCACGACCGAGCCTACGGCGCGGCCCTGGGCCGACTTGACGACGGGAACGTCCGGGCGATTTGATCCTGACTCGTGCCGCGCCGCCCGGCGTGGGCAGGATGGAGCGGACTTGCCCCCCACGGGTGTTCTTCGCGCCTCGCGGCCGCGCACGGCCCTGGGCGCCCTGTCGGCGGCCCTGGTCGTGGCGGTGTCAACCCTGGCCGGCTGTGCCTCCGGCGACGGGACCGGCGACAACGGCGCTTCCCCGGAACCCGCCGCCGTCCGGCTGCCTCCGCGGGGCGCCGGCTTCGACTACCAGATCGGTGGCGCCTATCCCCCGCCCGCGGGAGTGCGCATCGTCAGCCGCGACCGGTCCGACTCCCCCGCGCCCGGCCTGTACAACATCTGTTACGTCAACGCGTTCCAGGCCCAGCCCGCCGAGCGCTCCTCCTGGCCGGCCGACCTGCTGTTGCGCGACGCGCACGGCAGAGTCGTCATCGACGAGGACTGGAACGAGCCGCTGCTGGACCTCCGCACCCCCGCCGGGCGGGAGCGGGTGGCGCGGCGGGTGAACGGGTGGATCGACGGCTGCGCGGACAAGGGCTTCGACGCCGTCGAACCCGACAACTACGACAGCTACACCCGCTCCCACCGGCTGCTCCGCCCGGCCGACGCGACCGCGTTCATGCGGCTCCTCTCCCGGCACGCGCACGCCCGGCACCTGGCCGTCGCGCAGAAGAACACCGCGGAACTGACCGGACAGCGCGAGCGCGCCGGGGTGGACTTCGCCGTGGCGGAGGAGTGCGGGCAGTACGACGAGTGCGAGGTGTACGCGAAGGCGTTCGACGACCGGGTGGTGGACATCGAGTACACCGACCACGGTCTGCACGCGGCCCGCGCCCGCTGGGGCGACCGGCTGAGCATCGTCCGCCGGGACCGGGACGTGTCCCGGCCGGGTGACGCGGCGTACGTCCGCAGGGTGCGCTAGGGGGTTCACCGCCGTGGGCGGGCGACCCCGGCGGTACGACGACGGCCGCCGTACCGCCGGGCCACCGGGCCACCGGGCCGTCAGCCGGCGGTGTCCCGCACGGTGATCGCGCTCACCGGACAGGAACGCGCCGCCTGCCGGACCATCGGGTCCGCCACGCCGTTCTCGCTGCCGGGGAGCAGCATGCTGTACCCGTCGTCGTCCTGGGTGAAGACGCCCGGCGCGGCCAGCGCGCACTGTCCGGCTCCGATGCAGACGTCCGTGTCGATGTCGATCTCGATGTGCATGAGCAGAGCCTCTTACCAGGTCACGGGGAGTTCCAGCATCCCCTGGATCGTGTCGCCGGGTTTGAAGGGAATGTCCTCCGCGGGAGCGGCCAGCCGTAGCCCGGGCAGCCGTGTGAACAGGGCGCCGAGGGCGATCTCCAGTTCCGCACGCGCCAGGTTCTGGCCCAGGCACTGGTGGATGCCGAAGCCGAACGCGACATGGTGGCGGTCGGGGCGGTGGAAGTCCACGCCGTCGGGGCCGTCGTACACGGCGGTGTCCCGGTTGATCACCGACGTCGCGAAGAGGACGCCCTCGCCGGCCCGGATCGTGGCGCCGGCGATCTCGATGTCCGCCAGCGCCACCCGCTGCAGCCCCTCGGCGATGGACAGCATCCGCAGCAGTTCCTCGACGACGGCGGGCAGCAGCGCGGGGTCGGCGCGCAGCTCGGCGAGCCGGCCGGGGTGCTGGAGGAGGGTGTAGGTACCCAGGGAGATCATGTTGGCGGTGGTCTCGTGCCCGGCGACCAGCAGGATCAGGGCGAGCGACACCAGGTCGGCCCGCTCCAGCTCGCCGTCGCGCAGCCGGTGGTGGACGAGGTCGTCGAGGATGCCGTCGCCGGGTCCCGCCTCCTTCGCCTTGGCCTCGATCAGCCCGTCGAGGTACTCCTCCAGCCGGTCCCGTGCCTCCTGGGCGTCGGCGGCGGTCGGTCCGCGCAGCAGCCGGCGGGACTGTTCCTCGAAGAACTCGTGGTCGGCGTAGGGCACACCGAGCAGTCCGCAGATCACCATCGACGGCACGGGCAGCGCGAAGGCGGAGACCAGATCGGCGGGCGGCCCCTGCTCGGTCATCGCGTCCAGCAGCCCGTCCACGATCCGCTGGATCCAGGGGCGCAGCGCGGCCGCGCGCTTCACGGTGAACGACGGGATCAGCATGCGCCGCTGCCGGTGGTGCTCGGGGTCGTCCATCCCCAGCAGGGCGATCCTGCGGTCGCGGCCCGCCTCGAAGCGGGGCGTGGGCACGGGGAAGCCGGAGTGGCGGCGGTCGGTGGACAGGCGGGGGTCGCTGAGCAGGGCGCGGGCGGTGGTCTGCGCGGTGACCAGCCAGACCTCGCGGCCGTCGTAGAGGGTGACCCGGGACAGGGGGCGGCCGTCGCGCAGCGGTTCGTAGCCGGTGGGCGGGTGATAGGGGCAGGTGCGGTCCTGGGGGAAGGCGACGGGGCCGGGCAGATCAGCCGAGCCGGTGATGTCCGTCAGTTCCGTCATGGGAAGACCTCGCAGACGAAGGAAGTGCGTCGTGCCGATCTTCATTAGATGCCCCAGGCATCTATGGGTCGACCTGAAGTTCGGCCACTTCGGTGACCCTCGTGATCTGGCCGAAGCACCACGGGCCGAGGGGCGGGAACCGGCCGGTCCGGGCAGCCGGCGCCGATCTCGGTCCGGGCGACGACGAGAGCGCCCTCGTACACATGATGCCGCACGGCCGGGCCGCCCCGGGCGGTGGCGGGGCACGGGCGTGGTCCGCCGGCGCGATCACCGTGCCGGCGGCCGCGGCACGCGGCGGGGAAGCGCCGGGAGATCTACGGTGTTGAGGGTGGCGGACACGCGTGGGACCGACGAAGGGACAGCAGACGATGCCTCTTGAGGGCGAGTACGAGCCCAGCCCGACGCAGTGGGTGCGCGAGCAGGTCGAGGAGTACGAGAGTTCCGGCGGGACGAAGGGCACGACGCTGCTCGACACCGGACTGCCGGTGATCGTGCTGACCACCCTGGGCGCGAAGAGCGGGAAGATCCGCAAGACGCCGCTGATGCGGGTGGAGCACGCGGGGCGGTACGCGGTGGTCGCCTCCGTCGGCGGCGCGCCCAAGCATCCGGTCTGGTACTTCAACGTGAAGGCGCATCCGCTCGTCGAGCTGCAGGACGGTCCCGAGAGGCGGGACATGCGGGCGCGTGAGGTCACCGGCGCGGAGAAGGCCGAGTGGTGGGAGCGGGCGGTGGCCGCGTTCCCGCCGTATGCCGAGTACCAGGAGAAGACCGCGCGGCAAATCCCGGTCTTCGTGCTGGAGCCTCTCGACGGGAGCTGACGCCGACCGAAGCCGATGCCCGCGGGGGCCGGTTCGGACGGGAGCCGATTCAGGCCGCAGAGCGGTCCGATTCAGAAAAATCTGTTTCCGCGACGTGTGAACCGGCTCCCGGGCGGGCACTCGTGCGTCAGGCCCCGCCGCGTTCCCCCGTCGCGGCGGGGCTTTCCCCTGCCTCGCCCGCCGGCCGGTCGGTGACGTCGAGGAAGACCTGGTCGGCCTCGGGAACCGTCCGGGCGAGGGACCGCTTGATGCGTACGGCGACCTCCTCGACGCGTTCGCTGTCCAGGCCGGGCATCAGATCGATACGGGCGGCCACCAGCGTGGAGTCGAGTCCCATCTGCATGGTGAACAGCGCCTCGACGCTGTCGATCTCCGGCTGCGCCTGCAGCAGCGCCCGGATCCGGCCGCTCAGCTCGGGGTCGGCGGCCGCGCCGATCAGCTGGTCGCGGGCGTCGCGGCCGAGCCGATAGGCGACGTAGACCAGCAGGACGCCGATCGCCAGCGAGGCGGACGCCTCCCACACGACCTGTCCGGTCACCATGTGCAGGGCCATGCCGGCCATCGCGAGGGTCACACCCAGCACCGCCGTGCCGTCCTCGGCGACCACCGTGCGCAGGGCGGGATCGCGCAGCCCGGCCAGGCCGCCGCCCTGCCGGCGCACCTGGTGCAGGGCCCGCAGCAGCGAGACCCCCTCGGCGACCAGGGCCACGCCCAGCACGATCAGGCCCGCCACATAGCCGCTGAACTTCTCCTCGGCGCCGCCGCGCAGCGCTTCGAAGCCCTGGAAGAAGGAGAAGCAGCCGCCCATGACGAAGATGCCCACGGCGGCGAGCAGGGACCAGAAGAAGCGCTCCTTGCCGTAGCCGAACGGGTGCCGGGCGTCCGCCGGGCGTCGGCTGCGGCGCAGGGCGGCCAGCAGGAAGACCTCGTTGAGGCTGTCCGCGACCGAGTGCGCCGCCTCGGACAGCAGTGCCGGTGAGCCGGCGAGGACACCGCCGGCCGCCTTGGCCACGGCGATCACCAGATTGGCGACGAGCGCGACGAGGACGGTGACCTTGGTGTGCCGGTCGGCTTCGGTATCGTCCCGGCGGTCGCCCGGTGGGCCGGTCGTCCGGTCTCCGTCGCCCCCGGCGGGTGCCGGTGGCCCTTCCGGGCCCGGGGCGCCGCCCGGTCGTGTCGCGCTGTTCTCGGCCGTCCGTGCGGCCCTCTCCTGTTCCGAGGATGTCCCGCTCACCTATCGCCGACTGCCCCCGAGCCGACGGCTCACACCGTGCGTTCCGCGCGAAACGGGGAACGCGTGGGCAGGAGGGACGGGCGGCGAGGAGGAGACATGGGTGTCGACGGGAACAGCGCCTACGGACACCGGACGTTCACCAGGTCCAGGAGCCACTTCGGCGACCGGATCACCGCCGACGGCCGGGACGGCTGGCCGGTGGAGGCGGGTCGCTACCGGCTGGTGGTCTCCCGTGCCTGTCCGTGGGCGAGCCGGGCGGTGATCTCGCGCCGGCTGCTGGGGCTGGAGGACGCGCTGTCGATGGGCGTCGCCGATCCGGTCCAGGACGACCGCAGCTGGCGGTTCACCCTGGACCCGGACGGCCGGGACCCGGTGCTCGGCATCCGGTTCCTGAGCGAGGCCTACGACAGGCGGGAGACCGGCTATCCGGGCGGGGTGAGCGTGCCCGCGATGGTGGACGTCCCCAGCGGACAGCTGGTGACCAACGACTACCAGCGCCTCACTCTGGACCTGGCCACCGAGTGGACGGCCCTGCACCGCACCGGAGCGCCGGACCTGTACCCGGCCGGCCGGCGCGACGAGATCGACCAGGTGATGGCCGAGGTGTACGAGGACGTGAACAACGGGGTGTACCGGGCCGGCTTCGCCACGCACCAGGAGGAGTACGAGGAGGCGTGCGCCGGGGTCTTCCGGCGGCTGGAACTGCTCGGTGAGCGGCTGTCCGGGCAGCGGTATCTGGTCGGCGGCGCCCTCACGGAAGCGGACATCCGGCTGTTCACGACCCTGGTCCGGTTCGACGCCGTCTACCACGGCCACTTCAAGTGCAACCGCTGGAAGCTGGCGGAGCATCCGGTGCTCTGGGCGTACGCCCGGGACCTGTTCCAGACGCCGGGGTTCGGCGACACGGTCGACTTCGACCACATCAAGCGGCACTACTACCGGGTGCACAGCGGCATCAACCCCACCGGCATCGTGCCGCTCGGCCCGGATCTCGGCGGCTGGCTGAGCGCGCACCACCGGGAGGAGCTGGGCGGGCGGCCGTTCGGGACGGGCACGCCGCCGGGGCCGGTGCCGCCGGGCGAACGAGTGGCCCCACAGGGAAGGCCCGCATGAGGGTCGCCTGACGAGGAAGTAGTCACACATGGCCAAGAACAAGAAGAAGAAGCTTCCACTCGCCTATCAGCCGGTCGGATTCGTACTCAGCTGGGCAGGCGGCGCGCTGGCCGGAATGGCCTTCCGGAAGGCGTGGAAGGCGATCCGGCACGAGGACGACGCGCCCGACGCCCTGGACCCGGACCGCGGCTGGGGGGAGATCCTGCTGGCCGCGGCGGTCCAGGGCGCGATCTTCGCGGTGGTGCGCAGCGCGGTGGACCGCACCGGCGCGAAGGCCATCGCCCGGTCGACGGGCGTCTGGCCGGCCACCGACAAGGGCGGCCGCGACTGACCCGACCGGCCGCCCCCGCTCCCGGCCTTCCCAGGCCGGCGCCACCTGTGCGGCGGGGGCGGCCGCAGCCCCCCAGGGGCGCGGGGAACTGCGCGAGCACCACGGACGCCCCGCGGACGCCCGGAGCAGCGGGCCGGCACGTCGCGCTGCGGTGAAGGTCCGCTGCTACGAAGCCCCGCACCGCGAACGTCCGGCCTTCTCGGGCTCGGGCCACCTTTGCGGCGGGGCGGCCGCAGCTCCCCAGGGGCGCGGGGAACTGCGCGAGCGCCATGGACGAGCCGCGGGCGCCCGGAGCCAGCCCGCATCGAGGTGTTGGGCGCCCCTCCGCGGCCGGGCCTGTTCCGGCGCCGCAGGGGGCGGTGGGCCCGCTCGGCGCCGCAGGCACGGGTCAGTCCTGTTTCGGTGCCGTCGGGGGCAGGAGCCGCAGGGTGAAGGAGTGTCCGGCGGGGTCGGCGTAGCCGCGCTCCTCGTACGGCCCCGCCGGGTCCCTCGTCTCGATCGGCCGGCCACCGAGCCCCACCACCCGCCGCTCCGCCTCGTCCAGGTCCTCGACCAGGAAGTCGAGATGGACCTGGAGGGAGTTCTCCGGTCGTGGCCAGCTGGCCGGGGTCGCGTTGACGTCACGACGGAAGGCCAGCCGGACGCCGTCGGCGCCCCGGACCTCCACCAGGTTGGCGGACGCGGCAATCCGCTCCCCCGCCAGCAACTCCCGATAGAACTCGGCGAGTTTCTCGGGCTCGGCGCAGTCCAGCACGACCACGCCCGCTTTCACCAGTGCCATGGATCCTCCCGGGATGTGTCCTTCCCCCAGCGGATATCCCGGGCCGCCGGATTCAGTCGGCGACCAGCCACTCCCCGTCGCGCATCAGCTCGCGCCCGCGCAGCTCGTTCTCCTCGCGCCAGGCCTGGACCCGCTGCGGGATGACCGTGAAGTACAGGTAGCGAGAGGCCAGTTGACGGGGATCGAAGCCGGTCTTCCCGGCGAAGACCTCGGCGTCCTCCTCGGGCAGGTCCTCCGGCGTCACCGCCCGGACGACGCCTTCGATCAGGACGACGTCCCGGGTGGGACCGATGCCGAGCCGGGCCCTGCCGGTGGCCACGAGGTTGCGGCCGGTGGGGCTCTCCGCCGGGGTGGCGATCAGCAGCGCGGTGCCGTCCCACACGAACGACAGCGGTACGAGGTACGGGGCTCCGCCGTCGGGCGCGGCGGTGGCGACCCATACGTCGACGTCGTTCTCCAGCCGGTGGAGGGTGTCCTTCTTGCGCTGCTCGGCGGAGCGGGCGGGTGGCGGGGTCATGGCGTACGGCCTCCTGAGTGTGATCGTTTCCGTTCAGTGTGGCCGTGGATCCCCGGTCCCCGCAGGAAGATTGTCCAGGCGTGTCCGGGCGGCGTCGAGAAACAGGTCCAGGGCGGCCGGGTAGGAGCTGGCGCGCATGGTGGTGACCAGGTGCCGGGCGGTGGCCGCGATGTGCGGGTGGCTCTCGGCGGGCAGCCGGCCGTAGGTGGTCCGCCACACCTGCGCCTCCGCCTCGCGGGCGGACCGCGGCAGGGCGGTGCCCGCGGAGTCCAGGGCGCCGAAGGCGAGGGCCTGGTCGACGAACGCGTGGTAGATCCGCACCGCCTCCGGGCCCGGGAACCCGGCCCGGCGCAGCACCCCGAGGATGCTCTCCACGGCCTGGATCTCGTGGCGGCGGCCGGTGACGCGGTGCGCGCTCAGCACCGCCGCCCGGGGGTGCGCGAGGGCACCGGCGTGCATCCGCAGCCCGAGTTCGCGCAGGTCGGCGACCCAGTCGCCGGTGGGCCGCCAGGAGCGCAGGGTACGGCCGATCAGCTCGTCGGCGATGGCGAGCATCAGATCGTCGGTGTCCCGGAAGTACCGGTACAGCGAGCTGGGATCGGCGCCCAGGGCCCGGCCGAGACGGCGCACGGAGAGGGCGTCGGCGCCGTGCTCCTCGATCAGCCGCAGCGCGGTGTCGACGATCAGCTCGGCGGAGAGCACGACGCCCTGTTTGGTGGGGCGCTTGCGCTGCCGGGCGGCGGGCGGGACGACGCGGTCGGTCATGGAAGCCTCCCTGGGACGTGTGCGGCACCTTACGACAACACCGTTGACCTGTTAAGGGCCCCGGCAGTTTCATGTCCGCTCACCGGGGCCGACCGAGGCCCCCGCGGTGGGAGCGGAGAGCCGGCCATGAACGACGGAACCATCGGAGGGGACGACCCCGCGCGTCCCGGACTGCGCAGGTCCCTGGGCGTGGTGGACGGCGTCGCCGTCGCCGCCTCCAGTACGGCGGCGACCACCAGCATCGGCATCGGGCTCGGGGTGACCGCCGGGGTGGTGGGCCCTCATCTGCCCGCGATCATGCTGCTGGCGTTCCTGCCGGTGCTGAGCATCGCCGGGGCCTACTCCCGGCTGAACCGGGTGGAGCCGAACGCGGGCAACGGCTATGTGTGGGTGGGCCGCTCGCTCAGCCCCTGGCTGGGCTTCACGGTCGGCTGGGTGAACATCGTGGCGAGCGTGGCCTTCCTCGCCTACACCACGGCGGTCACCGGCTCGGCCCTGCTGCAGCTGGCCGGCCGGGCGGGCCTGCACCGGATCGGCTCGCTCGGCCTCGACCCGGACTCCACCGCGCAGACGACGGCGCTGGGCGTGGTGGTGCTGGCCGCGGTCACCGTGACCGCCGTGACCGGGGTGCGCACCGCGGCCCGGCTGCAGACCTGGCTGCTGGTCTTCGAGTACGTCGTCCTGCTCGGCTTCTGCGGTTACGGCATCGTCACCGGTCCCCGCTCCTTCAGCCTGTCCTGGTTCGACCCGTTCGCCATCCCGTCGGCGACCGCGCTGGCCCAGGGCCTGCTGCTGTCGGTGTTCTGCTACTGGGGTTTCGAGGCCGCGTTCACCGTCACCGAGGAGGTGCGCGATCCGCGGGACGCCTCGCGGGCCGGACTGATCACGCTGGTGACGATGCTCGGGCTGTTCCTGCTCGGCTCGGTCGCCTTCCAGCGGGTGCTGTCCGAGGAGGAGCTGGCCGGGCACGGCGCCCAGGGGCTCGCGTACTACGGCGACCGGCTGGCCGGCGAGCCGCTGGCCGCGCTGCCGTTGGTGGCGCTGATGTTCTCGGCGGTGGCCTCGCTGCAGGCCGGGGTGATCCCGACGGCTCGCGGGGCGTTCGCGATGAGCCGGGACCGCACGCTCGGTCCGGTGTGGTCCAGGATCAGCGACCGGTACGGGACACCGGCGGCCGGGACGCTGCTGATCGGGGTGCTGGCCACGGCGGTCGCGGTGCTCGCCCTGGTGATTCCCCGCCTCGCCGATATGATCATGGCGACGGTGAACGCGGTCGGGATCGTCGTCGCCCTCTCCTACGCACTCACCGCGCTGGCGGCGGCCGTGCGCTTCCGCTCGCTGCTGCGCACGGACCGGCGGCAGGCGCTGCGGGCGGTGGTGCTGCCCGCGCTCGCCGCCGTGGCTCTGCTGGGCCTCGGCGGCTACCTCGGCTGGTCCTTCTACACCTCGGCCGACCACTTCGAGCTCAGCGCGGACAACGGCTGGTTCCTGCTGCTCATGCCGCTTGTGATGATCGTGTCCGGGTTCGTGGTGGCCGGCTGGGCGAAGTGGGTGCGCAAGTCGCCCTACTTCCGCACCGGCGCGGGCACCGACGCCGACTCACCGAAGCTCCTCACCCCTTCCAACTGACCTGTCAGGAAAGGCACCATGCACGCTGACCTGCTCTTCACCGGCGGCCCCGTCCTCACCCCCGAGGGCCGTACCGCCACCGCCGTGGCCGTCACCGGCGACCGGATCACCGCCGTCGGACACGCGGAGGTGCGCGAACTCGCCGGGCCTCGCACCGAGGTGGTGGACCTGGCCGGCCGGCTGCTGCTGCCCGGCTTCCAGGACGCGCACGTCCATCCGGTGCCGGCCGGGCTCGAACTGTCCCAGTGCGATCTGACCGGACGGACGACGGCCGAGGAGACCGTGGCCGCCGTACGCGCCTACGCCGACGCCCATCCGGAGCGGGAGTGGATCCTCGGCGGCGGCTGGTCCATGGAGGCGTTCGCGGGCGGTACGCCGTCGAAGGAGCTGCTGGACGCCGTCGTCCCGGACCGGCCGGTGTATCTGCCCAACCGGGACCACCACGGTGCCTGGGTCAACAGCCGGGCGCTGGAGCTGGCCGGGATCGGCCGGAGCACCCCCGACCCGGCCGACGGGCGGATCGAGCGCGACGCCTCCGGCGAGCCGAGCGGCACGCTCCAGGAGGGCGCGATGCAACTGGTCGGCCGGCTCACCCCGCCCGCCGGTCCCGCCGACCGGCTGGCCGCGCTGCTGCACGCCCAGCGGCATCTGCACGCGCTGGGCATCACCGCCTGGCAGGACGCCCTGGTCGGTGACTTCCTGGGGATGGACGACCCGGCGCAGGCGTACCTCAGCGCGGCCGCGGAGGGTTCGCTGACCGCCCGGGTGGTGGGTGCCCTGTGGTGGGACCGGGAGCGCGGGGCCGAGCAGATTCCCGAACTCGTGGCGAGGCGGGAGGCGCTGAGCCGGGGCCGGTTCAGGGCGGGCACGGTGAAGCTGATGCTGGACGGTGTCGCGGAGAACCACACGGCGGCGCTGCTCGACCCGTATCTGGACCGGTGCGGGTGCGCCACGGCCAACCGGGGCAAGAGCTTCATCGATCCGGAGCAGCTTCCCCGTCATGTCACCGAGTTGGACGCGCTCGGCTTCCAGTGCCACTTCCACGCGCTGGGCGACCGGGCCGTGCGGGACGCGCTGGACGCGGTCGAGGCGGCCCGGGCGGCCAACGGGCCGAGCGACACCCGGCCGCACCTGGCACACCTCCAGGTCGTGCACCCCGACGACGTGCCCCGCTTCGCCCGGCTCGGTGCCACCGCGAACATCCAGCCGCTGTGGGCGGCGCACGAGCCGCAGATGGACGAGCTGACGATCCCGTTCCTCGGTCCCGAGCGGGCGGCCCGGCAGTATCCGTTCGGATCGCTGCTGCGCTCCGGGGCGCGGCTCGCGGCGGGCAGCGACTGGCCGGTGAGCAGCCCCGATCCGCTGCAGGGGATCCATGTCGCGGTCAACCGGGTGGAGCCGGGCGGCGCCGGGCCGGTGTTCCTGCCCGGCGAGCGGCTGGGTCTGGCGGAGGCGCTGACGGCGTACACGGCCGGGTCGGCGTACGTGAACCACCTCGACGACAGCGGCCGGGTGGCCGTCGGCGCGCTCGCCGACCTGGTGGTCCTGGACCGCGATCCGTTCGCCGACGGGCCGGAGGCGATCGCCGGCACGGCCGTGGCGCTCACCTATGTGGGGGGTGAGTGCGTGTACACCGCCGGGTGACGCCGTCCCGGTGGACGTGCGAGGGGTCCGCGACGGCCGCCGGCACGTAGCGGTGGCGGCCGGTCGCGGCCGGGGCGGTCCGGAACGTTCGGCCGGCGCACCGGCAGGTCGCCGGCCTCCGGCGGCCACCGGGCGGGCAGTCTGGGTGCCATGAGCGATGAGAACACGATGCGAGCCATCAGCCAGGACGTCCTGGGCGGTCCCGAGGTGCTGCGGGAGGTCCGGGTGCCCCGGCCGGAGCCGGGGCCCAACCAGGTGCTGGTCCGGGTGCGGGCGGCCGGGGTGAACCCCACCGACTGGAAGCACCGGGCGACCGGCGGGTTCCTGGGCGAGCCCCCGTTCGTCCTCGGCTGGGACGTCTCGGGCGAGGTCGCCGCGACCGGTGTCGGCGTGGCCGCCTTCCGGCCCGGTGACGAGGTCTTCGGCATGCTGCCCTACCCCTACGGCCACGGCTCGCACGCCGAGTACGTGATCGCCCCGGTCCGTGCCCTGACGCACAAGCCGGCCGCGCTCGACCACACCCAGGCGGGCGCGCTGCCGCTGGTGTCCCTGACCGCCTGGCAGGCGCTGACCGAGCACGCGGACGTCCGGCCGGGGCAGCGGGTGCTGATCCACGCGGCGGCCGGCGGGGTCGGCCATGTGGCCGTGCAGATCGCCAAGGCGCGCGGGGCGTACGTGATCGGTACGGCGAGCGAGGGCAAGCACGGCTTCCTCCGGGAGATCGGTGTCGACGAGCCGGTCGACTACCGCTCCACCGACGTCACGGAGGCGGTGCGGGACGTCGACGTCGTCCTGGACACGCTCGGCGGCGAGACCTCGGTACGGTCCCTGCGGATGCTGCGGCCGGGCGGTGTCGTGGTGTCGATCCTGCCCGTGGGGCCGGCGGACTTCCCCGAGGAGGCCGAACGGCTGGGTGTACGGGCGGTGCGGATGCTGGTGGACGCCGACCGCGCCGGCATGCGGGCGATCGCGGAACTGGCGGAGTCGGGCGGGCTGAAGGCGACGATCGCCGGCACGTTCCCGCTGGCGGAGGCCGCGAAGGCGCACGAGCTGGGCGACACCGGCCGGACGACGGGCAAGCTGGTCCTGTTGGCCGGCTGAGCGACACGTACCGAGAACACGCGCGAAACTCGAAGACATATGTCAATCGAACATGCTCAAATTCCTTCCATCGAGGGTAACTTGACGATCGGGAACCGACGTCGGGGTGCGGGTGGGAGGTGGGGCCGAGGTGCGACACGAACCCGTACCTCTCACCCGGCAGCTGGGCATGTACGCCTACCGCGGGCACACGGTGCTGGAGTTCCGGGGCGAGATCGACATCGTCGCGGCCACGGAGATCGGCCCGTATCTCGACCAGGCCACCGGCCGGACCGGCGCCCGGGTCGTGATCGACCTGCGGCCGGCGGAGTTCTTCGACTGCTCGGGGCTGCGGCTGCTGTACCGGGCCCGCGTCCGGGTGCTGGAGCGCGGCGGGCAGCTGCACCTCGTGTGCACGCAGCCGCTGACCCTGCGGGTCTTCCGGGTCACCGGACTGGCCCGGCTGCTGCCGCCGCAGCCGAGCCTGGACGCGGCCCTGGCCCGCTCCGAGGCCGCGTCCGGCTCGCTGTGAGGTCCCGGCCCCGGGCCGGCCGCGGGCGGCGAGCGCGGACGCCATAGGTCCGATCCGGTCAACTCATAGGCCTGTCACGGACTTTGGCGGGAATCCGGTCAGCAGGAAGGAGGACCGTCGCGATGACGACTTCCGTGAGGCGCCTGCCGGGCTGGGCCAAGGCCGTGGCGGCGCTCGTACTGGTGCTCGCCGTGCTGTTCGCCGGGATCCGGCTGGCCGTGCTGCCGGGCATCAAGGACCTGTTCGGCACCGAGACCCACGACCGCTCCGGACCCGCTCTCCTGAAGTCCATCCAGGACATGAGCCGTTACGACGCGGCCTCGGGCACCTTCCAGGTCGTCGTGGACCTGGACAAGGACGCGAAGTTCCTGCCCGACGCCATCCGCGGCACCCGCACCCTGTACGTCGGCGCGGGCACCGTGGACGCCTACGTCGACCTCGGGCAGATCGGCGAGAAGGACGTGACGGTCGACGGCGACCGCACGTCCGCCACCCTCCGCCTGCCGCACGCACGGCTCGGCAGGCCGGCCCTGGACCCCGACCACTCCTACGCCGTGTCCAAGCAGCGCGGGCTGCTGGACCGGCTCGGTGACCTGTTCTCGGACAACCCCAACAGCGAGCAGGCCGTGCAGAAGCTCGCCGTCCGGCACATCGGCGAGGCCGCGAGGAGCAGCGGGCTGACCGCCCGCGCCGAGAGCAACACCACCGGCATGCTCCAGGGGCTGCTGCGCTCCCTCGGCTTCCGGGAGGTGCGCGTCACCTACGGCACCGCGGGCTGATCAGGAGCCCAGCACCCCCGGCAGGGCCAGCGCCCCCAGCACGGTCGCGCCCATCAGCAGCCAGGCCACGTAGTCGCCCACGTGCCCGGACTGCAGGCGCCTGAGGGGCGCGGCCCAGCCCGGGGCGGACACCCAGGCCGGGCGGGTGACGGCGAGACCGGCGAGTGCCACGGCCAGCACCGTGGAGGCCACGCCCAGCAGGACGCCGTGCAGGGTCCAGTGCACGGAGACATGGGCGCCGCCCGAGCCGGCCTCGTTGACGGAGGCGGCCACCAGGTCGCCGAAACCGGGTACCACCCCGACGGCGAGGGCGGCGGCGAGCAGCACGGCGGGCACGGTCGTCATGGTGTCCGGGATGCGGCTCAGCAGGCCGGACGTCTCGGGTTCCTCGTCGGAGCCGCTGGTCTCGTACTCCGCGTCCTCGGGGCGCGGCCCGAGGCCCAGGAACACCCGGGCGGTCACCCGCAGGACCGCGCCCGCGGTGATCGCGGAGGCGGCCACGAACACCACGGTGAGCGGACCCCCGACCGCCTCCTCGGTGACGGCCTTGCCGAGCGCCGTGCCGAACGGCGGCAGACCGGCCAGGCCGAGGGCGCCCACGGCGAACATCACTGCGGTGGCCCGCAGTCGGCGTGCCCGGCCGTGCAGCGCGTGCTCGTCGACGCTGCCGAACCGGTCCAGCAGGACGCCCGCGCAGGCGAACAGCGCGGCCTTCACTCCGGCGTGCCCGATGATGTACAGGGCGACGCCGTCGTCGCCCTCGGGGGTGAGAACACCGAGCCCGACGAGGAACAGGCCGGTGTGGGCGACGGTGGAGTAGGCGAGGAGCCGTTTGATGTGCCGCTGGTACCAGCACATGACGGCACCGACGGCGGCGGTGAGGGTGCCGAGCGTCACCAGGGCCCGGGTCAGGTCGGCGGCGGGGATGCCGCCGGGGCCGGCGAAGACGGTGCCGTACACCCGCCAGACGCCGTACGCGCCGAGTTCGACCATGACGCCGGACAGCAGCATGCACACCGGGGTGGGGGCGACGGCGTGCGCGTCCGGGAGCCAGAAGTGGAAGGGCACGGCCGCGGCCTTGACCAGCAGTCCGGTGAGCACGAGCACGAACGAGGCGAGGACCAGCGCGTCCGGCCCGCTGTGCCCGGTGGCGTCGAGCCCGCGTCCGATCTTCGTCATGGCCAGCTCGCCGGTGCGGGCGTACAGCAGGGCGATGCCCATCAGCATGGCGTACGCGCCGAGGGAGTTGACGACGCCGAAGGTCAGGGCGCCCTGGACGGCCTTCGCCTCGTCGATGCGGTAGCCGGTCAGGGCGTACGCCACCACGCTCATCAGCTCGAAGAACACGAACGCGTTGAACAGGTCCCCGGCGATGGCGAATCCGCACATGGCGCCCTGGAAGACCAGCATCAGCGCGGTGAACGCGCCGGTGTGGCCGGTCGGGGGCTCGTCGAAGTAGCGCCAGGAGTAGGCGAGGGCCGACAGGGTCAGCAGCGAGACCAGGGTGGCCATGCCGAGCGCCGGGCCGTCGCCGACGACGAGGATGCCGACACTCTCGCCGCCGACGGGCAGCCAGCCGCCGACCCACTCGACCATGGGCGGCTCGGAGTTCAGCAGCAGCACGACGGCCAGCGCGGCCGTGCCGCCGGAGACCACGACGCCGGTGATCTCGGCGGCGATCCGCGGCAGGAAGCGGCCCGTGGCCACCAGCAGGGCGGCGCCGAGCAGCGGGACCGCGACGAGCAACGGGATCAGGTGGTGCATCAGCCGCGCAGCTCCCGCAGTTCGTCGGGGTCGACCGTGCCGTGCCGTTTGGCGATCTGCAGGACGAGGGCGAGCAGCAGCGCGGTGACGGTGGCGCCGACGACGATGTCGGTGAGGGTGAGGGCCTGCACGACCGGGTCGACCACCGGGCGGGAGCCGGGCGCGATGTCGGAGAAGACGGGCGCGGTGGCGCCGTCGCGGTAGCCGACGGCCAGCAGCAGGACGTAGGTGGCGCACTGGCAGACCGCGAGACAGCCGACGGCGTGGACGAGGTTCCGGCTGGTGGCGAGTCCGTAGCAGCCGGTCAGGAAGACGTAGGCGGCGACCAGGTAGGGCAGGACGTGCATCACGGTACTCAACTCCCGTGTTCCTCCTCGATCTCGACGGCCTGGTCGAGGAAGTGGGCGAGCAGGACGACGACCGCGCTCGCCACCTCCATGCCGACGGCCGCGTTCAGCAGGGGGACGGCGCCGCCGGAGGACAGGGTGTTGAAGGTGCCGTACGGCAGCAGAGTGTTGGCCAGGAAGGCGGTGCCGGCCAGGACCGACGCGAGGCCCAGTACGAGGTAGGCGCAGACGGCGACCGCGTCGGAGGTCTCGTAGACGCCGAGCGGGCGCACGCGTTCCAGCGCGCCGTAGTCGGCGCCGAGGTAGAGCAGGTGCAGGGCGGTGGCGGCGACGACCCCGCCCTGGAAACCGCCGCCGGGGCTCAGCTGGCCGTGTGCGACCACGTACAGGCCGGTGACCAGGGCGACGGGCAGCACGAGCAGGGCGTAGCGGCGGACCGGGCGGGCCACCTCGGCGGGTTCGGGCGGGGCCCGGTGCTCGTCGCGGGCCTGGCGCAGCAGCACCACGCAGCCGAGGACGGCGGCGAACAGGATGCTCATCTCGCCGAGGGTGTCGTAGGCGCGCTGGTCGAAGTTGACGGAGGAGATGGTGTTGGCGGTGTGCCGGGCGAGGGAGGCCTGGACGGCCCGGTCGCCGTAGGGGTGGTGCCGGCCGCCGAAGCCGGGCAGGTCGAGACAGGCGGCGACGAGCAGGGCGGCCAGCCCCGCGCCGCCCACGGCCAGCAGCCACAGCCGCAGCCGGTTCACCGCGCGTCCTCCTTCGACCGCCCGCGGCGTCTGATCTTGCGCACGCACAGCATGATCAGCAGCGGGGTCAGCGCGGAGCCGACGGCCAGTTGGGACAGGCCCACGTCCGGGGCCTGGAGCACGGTGAACAGCGCGGCCAGCAGGGTGCCGAGGAAGGACAGCACCAGCGCCTGGCGGGCGGGGTCGCGCTGGGCCACGGCCGCGGTGGCGGAGGCGGCCACCAGCAGCAGGACGACGACGATCAGCGCGTCAGCCACCCCGCACCCCCCGGAACCCGCCCGCCAGCGCGCGTGAGGCGATCACGTTGCCGCCGATCAGCAGAACGCCGATCACCAGCAGCTTCACCATCGCCCGGCCCGGCCCGACGGCCACGCACAGCGCGACCACGGCCGCCGCGCCCAGCACGGCCGCCGTCCAGGTCAGGCCCCAGGCGCTGGCGTCCTGCGCTGACAGGTCGTCGGAGAGCAGGCGGGCGAAGACGAGGGTGCCGACCGGGCCGAGCAGGGCCAGCAGCAGGGCGAGGTCGACGTAGGCCGGGCGGCCGTAGCCCTGGGCCAGGAGCAGCAGGGCCGGGCAGAAGGCGGAGGTGGTCAGGTTCTGGGCGATCACCCGGCGGGCCGGCGGGCCGGTGGTCACGCCCCACAGTGCCGCCGCCCCTCCCCCGCCCAGTGCGACGGTCGCCGCGAGGATCCAGCCGTTCACCGCCAGGTCACCGCCCGCCGGCCGAGCCGGGCCAGGATCGCGCCCAGGGCGGCGCAGCTCGCTCCGACGATCCGTTCCAGGGTGTCGACGGACGTGATCAGCACCAGCCACAGCAGGGCCAGCGCGGCCCACCAGGCCAGGAGTTCACCGGTGGCGAGGAGGACCGCGCGGGGGGCCGTACGGCGGGTCATGCGGCACCTCCTCGGTCCGTTGCACACGGTTTCGCGGCGATCTGTCCCGAGTGCCGCTGGGGGCATCCAAGCACCGCCCGCCCCGGGCGGGAGCGGCGGCACGCGGGTCCGCACCCGGAGTGCCCCGGAGGCGTGAACGGAAACCCGGGTGTGCGTCCGGCGCCCCGGGAGGACTGGCATCCCGCATCCGATGCCGGGTAACCGCCATATCACCTGCCGAAGTTGAGGAGGACCGAATGGCCCGGACCCTGCCGCGTCTGCCCGCGGCTCTGCGCATCCCCGGGAAGCGGGAGCCGGCCGAACCGGCCCGTTCCGCCCCGCGCCTGCCCGCAGTGCTGCGCCGCTCCCGCAACCGGCGGCGGACGGATCCGGCCCCGGCCCGCCGCCGTCTGCCGGCGCTGTCGCGCCGCTCCCGGGAGCCGGCGGCGCAGCCCGGCTCCCCGGCCGGACGGCACGCGCTCCCCCTGCCGGTCCGGCTGCTGGCGATGCTCGTCGCCTTCGCCTGCATGGTGGCGTTCGCCGTGGTCCTGGCCCGCCTCACGCTGCAACCGTCCCCGGCCTCCGTGCCCCTGACGCACAGCAACCTGCACCCCGGCCGCTCGCTGAACGCCTACCTGCAGCAGGGGCAGTTCCGGGACACGGTCAAGCAGATCGGCGGGAACGTGCTGCTCGGCGTGCCGTTCGGGGTGCTGGTCCCGGTGCTCGCCCCGCGCGCCCGAGGGGTGCTTCGGGTGCTGGCCCTCACGGCGCTGGTGATGCTGATGGTGGAGCTGGCGCAGGGCGCGCTGGTCACCGGGCGGGCCTTCGACATCGACGACGTCATCCTCAACACCGGTGGGGCGCTGCTGGGTTGGCTGCTGCTGGGGCGACGGCTCGGGCGCGGGGTGCACCGGCGCGTGCGACAGCCCGCGGCGGAGTGATCGTCAGCATCAGGTCCGGACCAAGGTATTGACTGCCTCTTATCTCACTCCTTAAATCAAGAGGCGTCACACCCCCCACCGGAACGGAGAGCCATGGCCTCCCCCCGCCTGCTCCGCAGATGTCTCCTGGCCGCCCTGTCGGCCGCGCTGGTCGGATCCGTCGCCGTCGGCCCGGCGCGGGCCCAGGCCGCCGCCCCCGCGGCGGCGGCCGTCACCACCTTCTCCGACTCCTTCGACGGGCCCGCGGGCTCGGCCGTCAACGGCTCGAAGTGGACGCTGGAGACCGGCGACAACGTCAACAACCACGAGCGGCAGTACTACACCTCGGGCACGAAGAACGCGGCCCTGGACGGCCAGGGCCATCTGGTGATCACGGCCCGCAAGGAGAACCCGGCCGGCTACCAGTGCTGGTACGGAAGCTGCCAGTACACCTCGGCCCGGCTGAACACCGCCGGGAAGTTCAACGCCCAGTACGGCCATGTCGAGGCGCGCATGAAGATCCCGCGCGGGCAGGGCATGTGGCCGGCGTTCTGGATGCTGGGCACCCCGGTCAACTGGCCGGACTCGGGCGAGATCGACGTGATGGAGAACGTCGGCTTCGAGCCCTCGACCGTGCACGGCACCGTCCACGGGCCCGGTTACTCCGGCTCGGGCGGCATAGGCGCCGGCTACACCCTGCCGAACGGCCAGGCCTTCGCGGACGCCTTTCACACCTTCGCCGTCGACTGGGCACCCGATTCCATCACCTGGTCGGTGGACGGGAACGTCTACCAGCGGCGCACCCCCGCCGACCTGGGCGGGAAGACCTGGGTGTTCAACAAGCCGTTCTTCCTGATCCTGAACCTCGCGGTCGGCGGCTACTGGCCCGGCGACCCGGACGGCTCCACCCAGCTCCCGCAGCAGCTGGTCGTGGACTCGGTGTCGGTGACGACGAGCGACAGCGCGGCCGGGGTGCCGGTCCGGGGGCTCGCGGGCAAGTGCGTGGACGTGGCCGGCGCGAACTCCGCGAACGGCACCCCGGTCCAGCTCTACGACTGCAACGGCACGGGGGCGCAGGCCTGGACCGTCGGCTCGGACGGCACCCTGCGGGCGCTCGGCAAATGCCTGGACGTCACGGCCAACGGCACGGCGGACGGGTCGGCCGTCCAGCTGTGGGACTGCACCGGCGGCCCCAACCAGAAGTGGACCGTCACGGGGGCGCACGACATCGTGAACCCGCAGGCGAACAAGTGCCTCGACGTCACCGGGAACAGCTCGGCCAACGGGACGCGGCTGCAGATCTGGACCTGCACGGGCGGGGCCAACCAGAAGTGGACCGTCGGCTGAGCCGTCCGCCCGGTGCACCGATCAGTGCACCGTCCAGGTGTACTTGTCGCCGCCCACGAAGCGGACCACGTCCGGGTCGTCGAGATCGTGAATGGTGATGCCGTAGGAGGCGGCCGCCTCCAGGACGTCGGTGACGGTCCTGGCCTCACCGACCACCTGACCGTCGATCTCCATGATCCGGAACGGCGGCTCACCCGGCTTGCCCGGGCACACACCGAGGACCAGGACCCGCGGGCGGGAGATGTGCGGAGCTGCTTGTTCGGTCATGTCATCGAGGGTAGAACGCAACCCGCGCCGACGGGTCATCCACCGGAGCCGTCCAGAAGATCGAGCACGGCGGCCTCCACGGCCCCCTGCGTGGCCGGACGGCCGAAGTCCCCGTGTTCGCCCAGCCGGGTGAGCACGGGGGTGATGGTCACGCCCTGCTCGAACAGCTCGAACACCTTCGGATCGATGTACGACGCCCGGCACACCGCGGGCGTGTTGCCCAGGTAGTGGCTGACCTCGCGGACGGCCCGGGCGGTCTGCCGCCGCCGGGCGGCGTCGGTGGCGCGGGCGCCGGGCGTGACCACGGCGACCGCCACGGCGGCCAGCACGGTGGCATGCCAGGTGCGGAAGTCCTTGGCGGTGACATCGGTGCCGGACAGCCGGCGCAGGGTCTCGTTGAGGTCGTCGCTGTGCAGGTCGTGCCATGCGCCGCGCTCGTGGAAGGCGAGGAAGCGGTCCCCGCCGCGCGGGCGGCGCAGCAGGGCGTGGGTGACGGTCCGCACCTGGTCGTCGACGAGGGCGCGCACCGTCTCGACGCCCCCCTTGGCGGGGAAGCTGAACGTGAGCTCGCCGCGGCCGCAGCTGACGTGCTCGCGGAGCATGGTCGTCAGGCCGTAGGTCTCGCTGGTGCGGGTGTGCCGGTCGCTGCCGACGCGGAAGAAGCCGAGGTCGAGCAGGCGTACCGCGCAGGCGGTGACCCGGTCCCGGCTCAGCCCGCGTCCGGCCAGGTCCATGGCCACCTGGTCGCGCAGCTCGGGCAGGGCCCGCGCGATCTGTCGTACGTGCTCGTGCTTGGCCTGCTCCTGCTCGGCCCGGAACCGTTCGTGGTACAGGTACTGGCGACGCCCGGCGGCGTCGGTGCCGACGGCCTGGAGGTGACCGTTGGGCCAGGGGCAGATCCACACGTCGCGCCAGGCGGGCGGGATGGTCAGGGCGCGGATGCGGGCGACCTGCTGGGGGTCGGTGAGGCGGCCGCCGGTGGCGTCGGTGTAACGGAAGCCCCGGCCGCTGCGGACACGTCCGTAGCCGGGGCGGTCGCGGTCGCTGGTCCGCAGTCGCATCGTGGCCTCAGGGCCGGCGCCAGTCGTCACCGGTCAGATGGGACCCGGCCTGCGGGCCCATGCGCAGCATGCCGCCGTCGACGCTCCAGGAGGCGCCGGTGACGTAGGAGGCGTCGGGGCTCGCGAGGAACGCGATCACCGCGGCGACCTCGCGGGCGTCCCCGGGCCGGCCGAGCGGCACGCCGGGGCGGCGCTCGGAGTGCACGTCGGTGTCCTCCTGGCCGGTCATCGGGGTGGCGATCTCGCCGGGCGCGACCGCGTTCACCGTGATGCCGTGCTCGGCCAGCTCCAGGGCCATCACCTGGGTGAGCAGCCCGAGCCCGCCCTTGGCCGCGCAGTACGGGGCCGCGCCGACCCGGGGCTGGTGCTCGTGCACGGAGGTGACGTTGACGATCCGGCCGCCGTCGCCCTGCCGGATCATGCGCCGCGCGGCCCGCTGCCCGAGCAGGAAGGGGCCGACGAGGTCGACGTCCAGGACCCGGCGCACATCCGTCAGGGTGAGGTCGAGGAAGGGGGTCATGGTGCCCGTACCGGCGTTGTTGACCAGGACGTCGATCCGGCCCAGCTCCTCGCACAGGGCGTCCACGGTGTCGGCGGCCCCGGGCAGCCGGGTGAGGTCCAGCCGCGCCACGGCGGCCCGGCGGCCGTGCGCGCGGACCTCCTCGGCCGTCCGCTCGGCGCCCTTCTCGTCGGAGTGCCAGGTGATGCCGACGTCCAGGCCCGCCTCGGCCAGCCGGACGGCGGTGGCGCGGCCGATGCCGCTGTCCGCGCCCGTGACGATCGCTGCGCTCGGCATGACCGGCTCCTCCCGTGAGTGTGGGCCTCGCAGTACCCGGGGGCGGGGTGGGGCAAACGGGTCCGGCCGTGAGGGGGGCGGCGCGTCGCGGACCGCGGGTGACCGGTGGCTCCTCGCGCGGTTCCCCGCGCCCCTTCCGGGCGCCGGATGTGAACCTTGGTTCCATGGAACCTGTCGCCGCGCTGGAGCGGATCGCCTTCCTGCTGGAGCGAGCCCTCGCGCCCACCTACCGGGTGAAGGCGTTCCGGACCGCCGCCCGGGTGCTCGCCGCGCTGCCCGAGGGCGAGGTCGCCGAGCGGGCGGCGGCGGGGACACTGGAGTCGCTGAAGGGGGTCGGGCCGAAGACCGCGCAGGTGGCGCTGGAGGCGCTGGCGGGTGAGGTGCCCGGCTATCTGCGCAAGCTGGAGGGGGAGGCGGACGCCCCGCTCGGCCCGGACGTGGCCGGTGCCGGCCTGCGGGCGCTGATCCGCGGGGACTGCCACACGCACTCGGACTGGTCCGACGGCGGAAGCCCGATCGAGGAGATGGGGCGGGCGGCGGCCGGGCTGGGGCACGAGTGGACCGTGCTCACGGACCACTCGCCACGGCTGACCGTGGCCAGGGGGCTGTCCGCCGAGCGGCTGTGCGAACAGCTGGCGGTGGTGGCCGACCTGAACACGCGGTGGGCGCCGTTCCGGCTGCTCACCGGAATCGAGTGCGACATCCTGGAGGACGGCTCGCTCGACCAGGAACCGGAGCTGCTCCAGCGGCTGGACGTGGTCGTGGTGTCGGTGCACTCCAAGCTGCGGATGGACGCCCGGTCCATGACCCGCCGGATGGTGGCCGCCGTGCGCAATCCGCACGCGGACGTCCTCGGCCACTGCACCGGGCGCCTGGTGACGGGCCGGGGGCGGCCCGAGTCGCAGTTCGACGCGGACGAGGTGTTCGCCGCGTGCGCCGAGTCGGGGACGGCCGTGGAGATCAACAGCCGTCCGGAGCGGCTGGACCCGCCGCGCCGGCTGCTGCGCCGGGCGGTCGAGGCGGGGACGCTGTTCTCGGTGGACACCGACGCGCACGCGCCCGGCCAGCTGGACTGGCAGATCCTCGGCTGCGCGCGGGCCGAGGAGTGCGGGGTGCCGCCGGAGCGGGTGGTGACCACCTGGTCGGCCAGGGAACTGCTGGCCTGGACCCGCGAGGGCCGGATGCCGGCGCGGGCGGCGGGTTCCTGACCCGCCCTGCGTGGTACCCGGGCACGAGCGAGAGCGAGGAAGGGACCCCGCATGGAACGAGCCGCCGTCTTCGATGTCGACGGAACCCTCGTCGACACCAATCACCTGCACGTCGTCACCTGGTGGGAGGCGTTCCGCCAGGCCGGGCACCAAGTGCCCATGCACGCCGTGCACCGGGCCGTCGGCCTCGGCTCCACGGACCTGATCGCCCATCTGCTGGGCGACGGCCGCGACCCGGACGGGGACGACGAGCTGAGCGCCGCGCACAAGGCGCTGTACGGCCAGTACTTCGACCGGCTCCCCGCCCTGCCGGGCGCCGGGGAGCTGCTGCGCCGGCTGCACGGGGACGGCTGGACGGTGGTCCTCGCCACCTCGGCGAGCGGCGCCGAACTGGGCGCGCTGCGCCGGGCGATCGACGCGGACGACGCGATCGCGGACACCGCCAGCGCCGACGACGTGCAGGAGGGCAAGCCGGCCCCCGAGCCCGTGGAACACGCGCTGGAGCTGGCCGGCGTGCCGGCCTCACGGGCGGTGTTCGTCGGGGACACCGTGTGGGACATGCAGGCGGGCAGCAAGGCGGGGGTGCGCTGTGTGGGCGTGCTGTGCGGCGGGATCCCCCGGGCCGATCTGGAGGAAGCCGGCGCGGAGACGGTCTATGCCGACCCCGCCGACCTGCTGGCGCGGCTGGCGGGGAGCCCGCTGGCGTGAGCGGCCGCCGAGGTGACGCGGGTCACGGACGGGAGCGGAACACCGGGATGTGGTTGCCCGTTGAACCAACCGTGGGTGCGGATGGGACAGAGTCCCCGGGCCTCACCTTCCGCCCACAGGGACGATCGTCCGGCTGAAGCCCTGTGGAGCCATTCGCCGAGAGGCGACCGCCATCCGTGCCCACCACCTGGCCGCCCCGGCCGTGATTCCCCCGTCACGGCCGGGGCTCTCCGCATGCCGCCGCACGGACGACGCCGCGTGTGCCGGCCGGGCCTCCGGGTACCCGGCCGCTCGTCGCGGCCTCCGCCGTGCCGACGAGAGGAGCCGAACGTGAGCAGCTCAGCGGGCAGCAGGGTGGTCGTGACCGGCGCCACCGGCAATGTCGGTACGAGTGTCGTACGTCTGCTCTCGGAGGATCCCGGCGTCAAGTCGGTGCGGGGACTCGCCCGGCGGATACCGGGCTGGTCGCCGGCGAAGACCGAGTGGTCCGCCGTCGACCTGGCCTCGGACCAGGACAACCTGGCCGAGCGGTTCGAGGGCGCGGACGCCGTTGTCCATCTGGCCTGGGCGTTCCAGCCGACGCACGATCCGGCCACCACCTGGCGGACCAATGTGCTCGGCGGCATCCGGGTGTTCGAGGCGGTCGCCGCGGCCCGGGTGCCGGTGCTGGTGCACGCCTCGTCCGTCGGGACGTACTCGCCGGGGCCGAAGGACCACCCGGTGGACGAGTCCTGGCCGACGCACGGCTGGCCGGACGCCGCGTACTGCCGCGAGAAGGCCTACCTGGAGCGCACCCTGGACGTGTTCGAGCGCGACCACCCCGAGGTGCGGGTGGTCCGGATGCGCCCGGCGTTCTTGTTCAAGTGGCAGTCGGCGAGCGAGCAGCGGCGCATCTTCGGCGGGCGTTTCCTGCCCGGTCCGCTGGCCCGGCCGGATCTGCTGCCGTTCCTGCCGGACGTCCCGGGCCTGAGGGTGCAGGCGCTGCACACGGACGACGCGGCCGAGGCCTACCGGCTCGCGGTGCACTCGGACACCGCCCGGGGCGCCTTCAACCTGGCCGCCGATCCTCCGCTGGACGCCGGTGTGCTCGCCGGGCTGCTCGGCGTCCGGCCGGTGCGGCTGCCGCGCACGGCGGCCCGCTCGGCGATCGCCGCCGCCTGGGGACTGCACCTGCTGCCGGCCTCCCCGCACCTGTTCGACGCGGTGCTGCGGCTGCCGCTGATGGACTGCACGCGGGCGCACACCGAGCTGGGCTGGCGGCCCCGGCGCTCCTCCACCGAGGTGCTCCAGGAGTTCCTGGAGGGCCTGCGGCAGGGCGGCGGCATGGAGACGGAACCGATGCGCGGGCGAAAGGTCGGCTGAGCCGGCCGCGCCCCCTTGCGACGGAGGAGTGAACCAGACCATGGCCATGCAGCGGCAGCGGGGATCCGGTGGCGGCTCCGGATCCGGCGGGGCTCCGGTCCCCAGGGACATGCCCGATCAGCAGGCCCGTCGGGGCGCGGACCCGTGGGACGTCGCCACGAGGCCACCGGCCGGCGACGAACCGGAAGAGGACACCGCGCCCGACCCGGGCGACGAGACCGCGCCCGACCAGGACGAGCAGGCCGTGCCCGACCCGGACGAGGCAGGCAGCGGTCCGAGCGGCGCGCCCCGCGCGGGCACCGTGCATCCCGAGCATCCGGCTCCGCAGGAGCCGTCGGACTAGGGCCGGGGCCCGTGGCGGGCGGCCCCCGTCTTCCGGTGGAGCGCGGGGGCGCTCGCTACCGGCCGGGGGCCGTCGGTCTGCGGCCGGGACCACGGTCCCGGCGGCGCGGTCGTGCTCAGTGCGGGGCGCGGGTCATCGACCTGTAGCCGGAACCCCGCCCCACGGCGGCGCGGTCGTGCTCAGTGCGGGGCGCGCTGCCGCAGGGCCGCTCGCCAGGCGGGCGGGCGGTCCTCGGCGGCCGGTTCGGGGCGTCGGCCGCCGCCGGCGAAGAACTCGGCCAGCGGCAGGATCGCCGCGCCGACGGTCACCGCGTCCGGGCCGAGCCGGCCGAGGTCGATGGTCACCTTGTCGGCCGGGTGGCGCAGCGCGTACGTCGCCGCGTGCCGGCGGACGGCGGGCAGGAAGCGGGTGCCGAGCTGGAGCCCGGCCCAGCCGCCGATCAGGATCCGCTCGGGCTGGAAGAGGTTGATCAGGTCGGACAGCCCGGCGCCGAGGTACTCGGCGGTCTCCTCCAGGACGGCCAGCGCGACCGGGTCGGGCGCGGTGCCCTCGGGCGGGTAGGCGGCGGCGAGCATCGCGGTGAGCGCGGTCTCCTCGTCGGTGTCCTCCGGCGGCCGGCCGCCCTCCTCGCGCCAGCGGGCGAGCAGCGACTCGGCACCGGCGTAGGCCTCCAGGCAGCCGGGGGCACCGCAGCGGCAGCGGCGCCCGCGCACCCGCACCGTCAGATGGCCCCACTCCACGGCCCGCCCGTGCTCCACCTCGGGCGTGACCAGGCAGGCGCCGACACCGGAGCCGAAGAGCACGACCACGGCGTTGTCGGCGCCGCGCCCGGCGCCGAACCACATCTCCGCCTGGCCGAGGGTCTTGGCGCCGTTGTCGATGAAGTACGGCACCTCCTCGGGGAGCGGGGAGGCCGAGCGGAGCAGCCGCTCCAGCGGGACCGCGTCCCAGCCGATGGTCTGCCCGTGGACGACGGCGCCCCGGTCCGGGGTGTGCTCGACGATGCCGGGGACGCCGATGCCCACGCCGAGCAGCCGGTCGGGCGCGGCCTCTTCGGCGGTGAGCACCTCGGCGACGCCGTCGCGGATGTGGCGGGCGATGACCTCGGCGTCGTAGCCCTGCGGTGTCAGGGGGCGCTCGACGCGGGCGAGTTCGGTCAGGGCCAGGTCGAACAGCTCGACGCGGACACGGGTCTCGCCCACGTCGACGCCGATCATCTGGCCGCTCCGCGGGGCGACGCGCAGCAGAGTGCGGGGCCGGCCGCCGTCGGAGTCGACGCTGCCGGCCTCCTCGACCAGGCCGTCGGCGATCAGGTCCGCGACCACGTTGCTGACCGACCCGGAGCTGAGTCCGGTGGCCGGGCCCAGCTCGAAACGGCTGAGCGGGCCGTCGAAATACAGCCGCTGGAGCACCGCCGTGCGGTTGCCTCGTCTCAGGTCGCGTACCGTGCGCCCGTTGCGCCCCGCCATGTTGCTCCCTTCACGAACCGTGCCCGACCTGCAACATACCCCTTCGGGCAGCGGGACGCGACATTTTCACACACCTTAGTTCACGCTGTGAGCAAAGAGGAGGGTGGAGACGGACGGGGGTGGAGACGGACGGGGGTGGATGCCGGCCGGCGGGGCGGCCCGTCCGAGGGCGACGATTTGCCGGATCCACCGGCGCCGGCCACCGGGGGGGGGACCGTCGCGGTCACCGTCGCGGGGCGTGCCGGGGCCGGCCGGACGGGCGGTGAGCCCCCCGCGTCCGGGATCCGCCCACGTCCGGGATCCGCCGCGCGCGCTCCTCCGGTTCACCCACCGCGCCCCTCCCGCGCCCCTCAGCCCGCCGCGTACACGTCCTCCACATAGCGCCCGTCCGCCACCAGCGCGTCGAGCCACCTCTGGGCGGCCGTCTCGTCGGCGCCGGGGGTGCGTTCCCGGTACAGGGTACGGAACGCCTCGCGGACACCGGGTGCCATGCGGGCGCCGTCGCCGCAGACGTACACCCGCGCCCCGGCGGTGAGCAGCCGCCACATCTCCTCGGCCTCGGCGGCGATGCGGTGCTGGACGAAGGCGGCGCCGTTCTCGGGGGCGGCGCTGAAGGCGGGGCGCAGGGACACCGCGCCGGCCCGCTCGGCGGCCCGCAGCTCGTCGGCGTGCAGATAGTCGGCGTCGGGGGCGTCACAGCCGAAGTAGAGGAGCGCCGGGGGGAGTTCGGTGCCCGCGCGGCGGGTGGCCAGCCGGTCGGCGACGGCGCCCCGGAACGGCGCGAGTCCGGTGCCCGCGGCGACCATCACGACCGGTGCCGAGCCGTCGATCCGGAACGCCTCGCGGCAGGGCTGGACGCGGGCGTACACGGTGTCGCCGGGCCGCAGCGAGGCGAGGTGGCCGGAGCCGGTGCCGCGGTACCTGCCCCGGCCGGACCGGGCGGGGGCGTCGAGCACGGACACCATGAGGTCGGCGTGCCGGGCGCCGGGCGCCGGCGCGGAGGAGATGGAGTAGTGGCGGGGGCGCAGCGGGGTCAGCAGGTCGAGCAGGATCGGCCAGCCGAGGGCGCCGCGCAGCGCGGGGTGGTCCTCGGCCAGCTCCACCAGGGTGCGCGGATCGTCGGCGGTCAGGGCGGCGAGGGCGGCCCGCTCCGGCGGGCAGGGGTTGGCCTCGGCGAGGAGGGACAGCTGCCGTTCCGCCGGGCGCTCCTGCAACTCGACGTAGTGCGTCAGGAGTTGGCGGGCGGTCAGCGGTCGGTCGACGGCGAGCTCTCCCCCGTGGCCGGCTCCGCCCGCTCGCGGCGCCCCCGGTCCGTGGGAGCGGGTGGCCCGGATGTCCAGGACGGCGTCCGCGTCGAGGCCGAACGCGGCGACGGCGCGGTCCACCAGCTCCGGGGTGTTGACGGGCAGCACGGTCAGGTGGTCGGCGGTGCGGTAGGTGACGCCCTCGGGCAGGGCGATGCGCAGGAACCGCTTGGTGCGGGGGTGGTCCGGGGCGGTGAGGTCGTACGCCTCGGTGACCGTCATCGGGACCAGGCCGTGCCGCTCGGCGAGGGCGTCCAGCGGGCCCCCGGTCAGGGTGCGCACCGTGTAGGCACGGGCGGGCTCGGCCGGGGTGCCGGTCCCGGCGTCCGGGTCGCCGTACTGCTGGAGCAGCGCGGTGCGCAGCCGGGCCGTGAACTCCCTGACGGTGCCGGTGAGATCGCCGGAGGCGTCGGCGGCGGCGCGGTCGGTGAGCCGGGTGGCGCCGAGTTCGGCGAGCCGGGCGTCGACGCGGGTGGGAACCTGCTGGTAGGTGGCGGCCCAGTTGCGGTCGCCGATCCCGAGGACGGCGTAGGTGACGCCGGTCAGGTCGGGGGTGCCGTCGAGCCAGGCGGTGAAGGCGACGGCGTCGTCGGTGGGGCGGCCGTTGTAGGAGGCGGCGGTGATGACGACGGGCCGGTCGGTGGGCAGGCCGTCCGCGTAGGCGTCCAGGGCGGCGACCTCGGTGGCGCAGCCGGCGGCCGCGGCCTCGTCGGCGAGCCGGGCGGCGAAGTCCCGGCAGGTGCCGTAGTTGCTGCCGTGCAGGAAGAGGGCGCGGGTGCCGGGGCGGACCCGGGCCGGGAGGGTGTCCGGGACCGGGGTCTCGGCGGACCGGGCGGGGGCGGCGCCGGGCAGCGGGGCGTGGCGGCGGTCGTCCGGGGTGCGCGGGGTGAGCGTGAGGGTGAAGCCCTCCGGCTTCAGGGTGAGGGTCTCCTTCACGGTGAGCCGGTAGCCGGCGTGGTCGTGCGGCCGGTAGCGGTGGACCAGCAGGGCGAGCAGCATGGTCGCCTCGTGCAGCGCGAACTGCCGTCCGATGCAGGCGCGTTCACCGGTGCCGAACGGCTTGAAGGCATGCACGGGGCGGGCCGCCTCGGCTTCGGGGGTGAACCGTTCGGGGTCGAACAGCTCCGGGTTGTCGCCCCAGACGGGCCGGCGGTGCAGCATCGGCGCGAGCACGGTGACGGCCTGGCCGGCGCGCAGCGGGATCCGGCCGCCGAGCAGGGTGTCCTCGCGGGCGTGCCGGCTGAACGCGGCGGCCGTCGGCCACAGCCGCAGCGCCTCGTTGAGGACCTGGCGGGTGTAGGTGAGCCGGCCGATGTCGTCGTACGTCGGTTCGGGGTCGGGTGTGTCACCCCACAGCGCGTCGGCCTCGCGCTGTACGAGCCGGAGCACGGCGGGGTGCTTGGCGAGGTGGTACAGGGCGAAGGACATCGCGCCGGAGGTGGTCTCGTGGCCGGCGATCAGGAAGGTGATGACCTGGTTGCGGATGTTGGCCGCGTCCAGGGTGGTTCCGTCGGCCGGGTGCGGGGCGCTGAGCATCAGCCCGAGCAGGTCCTCGGCGCCTCTCTGGTCGGTGCCGGTGCGGGCGGCGATGACGTCGTCCACGACCCCGGCGAGGTAGCCGGCGTCCGCCCGGAAGGCCGCGTCGGCCGCCGAGTGGTCCTGGCCCGGCACACGGGCCAGCCGGGTCATGCTCCACTCCAGGCAGCGGACCATCGCCTCCACGAACGGGTGCGGCTCGTCGCGTTCGAACGAGCCGAAGTCGTAGCCGAAGCCGGCCAGACCGATGGTGTTGAGGGTCATGCGGGTCATGTCCTCGGGCACGTCGACGGGCTGTCCGGCGCGCGCCGCCCGGTCCCAGGAGCCGATGAGCCGCCGGGCCACCTTCACCATCACGGGGTGGTACGTGCGCATCGAGCCGAGCGCGAAGGCGGGCATCAGGATGTCGTGCGCCTTCACCCAGTTGGGCTCGTCGTCGTACGCCGTGAACAGGCCGTCGGCGGTGAACTCCCGCACGTTCTCCAGGGCGGGCCCGATGTGCTTGGCGAACCGCTCCTCGTCGGCCAGCTCGGCGACCAGGTCGGTGTCGGCGACGAACAGCGCGTCCCGGCCGTGCAGCCGGCGCACCAGCACCGGGCCGTGGGCCCGCATCAGTTCCATGACCTGTTGGACGGGGGTGCGGCCCGGGCCGGTGGCGGTGATGTCCACGACGGGGACGCCGGGCAGGGTGCCGGCCGGTTCGGGGTGCAGTGCGGTGGGGGGCATGACGCGACAACTGCCTTTCGCGGAAGCGGGCGTACGGCTTCCAGGGTGGTCGACGGGCGGGCCGTGCCCGGGCCGTGGCACTACACGATCGTGCAGTGGAAAGTGGGTGGCGGGGCTTGCGCGGGCCGACCGGTCCACACCAGGGCGCCCCGCGCGTGCGGACGGACCGTGCGCTGGGGCGGGCGGTGCCTTGCGGCGGGCCGTGCGTGCGGGCGGGCCGTACTTTCGCGCCGGGCGTCTGCCGGGCCGTACGAGGCGCTGCCGGCCGCCCCGTCGAGTTGCCGCTGACCTGTGGCTTCCTCTTTGATGGCGGGCGGCCGACCGATCGGGAGGTGACATGGAAGCGGGGCAGGCCGACGCGGTGGTGTGGCGCAACCGTGCGCTCATGGTGTTCGACCGGGTGTCGGTACCGGTCGCGGTGTGCGATGTGAACGGCCTCGTGGCGCTGGCGAACCCGGCGATGGCCGCGGAGTGCGATACGACCCCGGGCCGGCTGCGCGGCCGGCAGGTGCTGGAGCTGTTCCGTCCGCAGGAGGCCACCCAGGTGGAGCGGATCGTCGAGGCGCTGCGGCTGCGGCACCGCTCCCGCTACCAGGTGTCGGTGTGCTGGCGGGCACCCGGCGGAGCCGAGCGGTACGGGGAGCTGACGGCGGATCCGGTGAGCGACAGCGTGGAGGAGACACCGGCGCTGCTGGTGATGCTGCGCGTGCTGAACGAGCGCCCGGCACCCGCGCCGGAGCCGGTGCGGGCCGGCGCGCTGGAGCCGGTACGGGCCAGCGCGGTGGAGCGGCAGGTGCTGGTCCTGCTGGCCGGGGGCGCGACCACCGCCCGGGCCGCCCGCGAGCTGGGCCTCAGCGGGGACGGCCTGACGTACCACCTGCGGCGCCTGTCGGCCCGGTGGGGCGCGGCCAACCGCACCGAGCTGGTCGCCCGCGCCTACGCCTGCGGCGTCCTCACCCCCGGGGTGTGGCCCCCGCGAGCGACCCCCGCCGAGGGAGACGAGGAGTAACCATCACCCACCTCCCGTGAACCCCGTGGGCCCCAGCTCCACCCCGACTCCGGCCCCCACCCCGGCCTCGGCTCCGGCCGGCGGTGCCCCGCCGTCCCGGGCCGGGGATTCCAGGATCGGCAGGCCGGTGGAGGCGCGGTCGGGGTGAAAGTCGAGGGTGAGGCGCAGGGCGGGTTCGAGCGGGGGGCCGGACGCTCGCGCCGTGACCTGGTCCAGCGCCGCCGGGGGCGCTGCGGCACAGCCCGTGCCGGAAATCCATTGGCCCGTCCCTCTCTGGCTAAATACGATAGCCCTCTGCCTAGAGCTCCTAGGCAGACCGGCCACGGAATCCGGAAGGACCCTTCCCCATGAGATCGCTCACCGAGCAGGACATCCGCAACTCGTTCATCAACTGCTCCAAGGGCGAGGCCAAGCGGCTGGCCGTCCCGCGCGACCTCGGCGAACGCCCGTGGGACGACCTGGACTTCCTCGGCTGGCGCGATCCCGGGGCCCCCGACCGCAGCTATCTGGTCACCGAACGGGACGGCCGGCCCGCCGGTGTCGCCCTGCGCTTCCCCGCCTCGCAGCGCGGCTTCCTGCACCGCAGCATGTGCTCCGTCTGCCTGACCACGCATCCCGGCGGCGGGGTGTCGCTGATGACCGCCCGGAAGGCGGGAGCGGCGGGCCGGGAGGGCAACTCGGTCGGGCTGTACATGTGCACGGACCTGGCGTGCTCGCTGTACGTGCGCGGCAGGAAGGTGCCCCAGTCCGGCACCCGGTTCGAGGAGAGCCTGACCCTGGAGGAGCAGATCGCCCGGACGAGGCGCAATCTGTACGCCTTCGTCGACAAGCTGTACGTGTGACCGCCGCCCGGCACCGGGGTCGCCGTCGCGCGTGACCTCGCGGGTGGCCGGATATCGGCCGCGCAGCCGGGCCGTCACCGACCCGTCGAAGGCCGCAGTGGCGGGCGTGACTCCGGCCACCTGCCCCGATGCGAACACTTACGGTCGGAAACAGTCCGCAAATAGCGACGTTCGATGCACCCGAGGAATGGGAACAGGCCAAGGGATGCTCGACGTACGAAAGTGGACCACGGGAGCGCTGCGCCTGGTGCGGCGTCGCCGGGAACCGGTGGTCGTCCAGACACTGCGCTCGGCCGCGGCCGCCACGGTCGCCTACGTCATCGCGCTCCGGCTGAGCCCCGAGCCGGCCCCGCTGACCGCGCCGCTGACCGCACTGCTGGTCGTCCAGGTGACCTTCTACGCCACGCTCACCAACGGCATCCGCCGGGTGAACTCGGTGGTCGCCGGCGTGCTGGTCGCCATCGCCTTCAGCGTGCTGGTGGGGCTGACCTGGTGGAGCCTCGCGCTGCTGATCGTCGCCGCGCTGGCCGTCGGACACCTGGTGCGGGTCGACGAGTACGTGGCCGAGGTGGCGATCAGCGCCATGCTGGTGCTCGGCGTCACCACGGTCGGGTTCACCGCCTGGGCACGGATCGTGGAGACGCTGATCGGCGCGGTCGTCGGCACCGCCTGCAACCTGCTGCTGCCGCCCCCGGTGTGGGTGGACGCGGCCGGCCGGTCCATCGAGGACCTGGCGCGGCGGGTGCGCCAGCTGATGCTCCGCATGGGCGAGGAGGCCGCGAGCCGGATCCCCTGGCAGCGGGCGGCCGAGCGGCTGCACGAGGCACGCCGGCTCGATCACGACATCGTGCGGGTCGACGCGGCGCTGCGGCAGGCCGAGGACAGCCTGCGGCTCAATCCGCGGGTGAAGGAGGGGCTGCTGCACCGGGTGGTGCTGCGCACCGGTCTGGACACGCTGGAGATCTGCACGGTGGTGCTGCGGGTGCTGGCCCGCTCGTTCACGGACCTGGCGAAGGCCCGCGGGGCCGAGGAACTGTTCCCGCCCCGGGTGGGGGCCACCGTGGAACAGCTGCTGTCGGAGATCGCCGACGCGGTGGTCAGCTTCGCCGTGCTGGTGACCACCCATCTGAGCGAGAACGCCGAGTCCGCGGAGGCACGCCTGACGGCCGAGCTGCACACGGCGGCCGGCACCCGGGACCGGCTGGCCGAGCTGCTCCGGGAGGAGATCGGCAAGGACTGGGCGAACTGGCAGCTGCTGGGCGCCGTACTGACCGAGACGACCCGGATCATCGACGAGCTGGACACCGAGCACCGCACCCGCCGCCTGCTGGAGGAACTCGACCGGGTCTCCCGCGAGCAGCGGGCCAGGCTGCCCCGGATGGCCCGGCTGCGCGACCGGCTGGGCGTCCAGGAGGAGCTGTGGCGGAACCACGCGGGCTTCGGTGAGCGTTATCGGTGAGGGAGGCGCCGGGGCGGCCGGCGCGGGGAGCGAGAGGTCGGGCCGATGAGCGGTTCCGGGGTCCGGATCGACGGGAACAGCCTGCGGCTGCCGGGCGGGGTGGTGGTGCGGTTCGTGCGGACGCTGCGGCTCCCGGAGACCGGGACGCATCCGCTGCCGCCGGGGCTGGGCGAGTTCCCGGTCCGGCGGGTGGCCGATTTCGCCGACCGGGTGCCGGACGAGTGGCGGGAGCGCGGCGGCGTGATGCTGCCGGTGTATCTGCGCGAGGCGATGTGGCTGAGTTTCGCCGGCACGACGGAGCCGGCCGCGCTCCAGGTCGGCGTGGGCAAGGTGTGCGCGGTGTCCGGCAAGCCGTGGCGCAACCGGCTGTCCCGGCGCCCGCAGAACTACGTGGTGCTCCCCCGCCAGCCCTGGCTGGACGGCATCAACTCCGGCAAGGGCACGGTCCGCCAGTTCGTGGCCGTGCCGCTGGGGCTGGGTGCGACCGTGGAGGGGCAGGTCACCGGTGAGGAGGTGTGGGGCGGGGTGCAGCTCCAGTCCTTCCCGCTGAAGGAGGAGGTGCTCGCCGAGTGGCGGCGCCGGGAGCGCGAGCGGCAGGCCGCGGCGTTCGGCGGCTACGGCGCGGCCGCGCCCGTGGCCGCGCCGGCCCCCGGCGGCCCTCCGGGGTCGCCGCCGCCCGCGCCCGCCATGGCCTTCGGCGCGCCTCCGCCGCCGGCCGCCGCCCCGCGGCGCGCCGCGGCCATGGGGCTCGGCGTCGGCGGCTCGATGCGGCAGGAGGTCTACCGGGACGACCGGTCGCTCAAGGACTGGGCCGGAGAACCGGCCGGGCGGGTGTTCGTCCACCTGGTGACTCCCCCCGAGTGGCGCCGGATCACCGGCGAGGCGCCCCCGCCGTCGCCGGTGGACCGGGCGGCGTACACCCGGGCGGGCCTGCCCTGGTACGACTACTACGACGACGATGCCGAGGACCTCGCCCCGACGGACACCCTGGGGAGCGTCAAGCCGGTCGGCGAGTGGCTCGGGGACGACCTGGACCCGTGGCAGAACCCCTCCACCGGCCAGGTGACGCCGCTGAAGGACGCGCCGGGCAAGCCGGTCGAGGACGGCGACTGGTAGGGCCGTCCGGTCCGGCCCCCGTCCCCCTGCCCCGGCCGCCTCGACCCGCCTGCCCGCGGACTCGTCCTGTTCGGCCTCGCGGTCACCGGCGGGCGCCGCGGGCGCCGGGCGGCTGATCGAGAACCTCCCCACGGGTTGCTTCCTGCGCAACGCTCGTTGCCCTTCTTGCCCTTCAGGGTGTGCGCGGGCCAGGGTGTCTGTCACGAGCGGGGCGACCGACGACCTGAGGTGCGGCATGGACACGGAGGCACGGGCGGCGGGAGAGGGATCTCCCGCGCCCCGGCGGGAGCGGCGGCACGGTGGCGGCTGGACCAGGCGCCGGTTCGTCGGGGCCGCGGCCGGCGCGGCGGCCGTCGTGGCGGTGCCGTCCCCCGCTGCCCCGCCGGCGGGCACACCGTCGCCGTCCACGGAGAGCGGGCCGAGGGCGGCCGCGCCGTCCCGGAAGCCGTCCGGGCCACGCCCGCTGTACCTCGGCACCTACACCTCCGTCGAGGGCGGCGGCACCGGGATCGGCCTGGCGTCGTACGACCCGGAGTCGGGCCGGATCACCGGGTCGGGCACGCTCGCCGGGGTCCCCGACCCGTCGTATCTCGCCGTGCACCCGGACGGCCGCACGCTCTACGCGGTGGACGAGCGGCAGGACGGCGGGGTGACGGCCGTACGCCTGGCGGACCGGCGCGTCCTCGGTACGCGGAGCACGGGCGGCGCGGGTACCTGCCATCTGTCGGTGCACCCCACGGGACGCTGGCTGCTGAGCGCCGACTACGGCTCGGGCAGTGTCACCGTGCATCCCATCGACGCCTCGGGCGCCCTGGGTGAGCGCACCGACCAGGTCACGCACGGCTCCCCGCCACCCGGCCCCGGTCAGCGGGGCCCGCACGCCCACCAGTTCGTCACCGGCCCCGACGGCGGACACGTCCTCGCCGTGGACCTCGGCACCGACACCGTCTACAGCTATCGCCTCGATCCCGGGAAGGGCACGCTCACGGAGGTGGCGCGGGCGCACACGCGGCCGGGCGCCGGTCCCCGCCATCTGACCTTCCATCCGGGCGGCCGGTACGCCTATCTGGCCAACGAGGTGGACGACACCGTGGCCGTGTGCGCCTACGACCCGCGGTCCGGCCGGCTGGACATCGGTGAGCCTCGGCCGACGGGGTCGGACGGCGGCACGAACTATCCGGCGCAGATCCTGGTGACGGCGGACGGCCGGTACGCCTTCCTCGCCAACCGGGGGCACAACAGCCTCGCGCGGTACGCCGTCGAGGCCGACGGGGCCCGGCTGCGGCTGCTCGGCACCGTGCCGGTGGGCGGGGACTTCCCGCGGCAGATCGCGTTCTCGCCCGACGGCCGGCTGCTGTTCGCGGCGAACCAGCGTTCCGGCACGGTCACCGTCTTCCATGTCGATCCGGACGGCGGCGGACTCCGCCTGGGCGGCGAGCCGTTCGCGTCACCCGTCGCCGTCTGCGCGCTGCCGCTGTAGCGCGCGGGGGCAGCCGGCGGCACCGGCCTGCGCCAGCAGGGCGTGCATGCGCTCGGTGAGCTGGGTGACGTCGTCGGCGGGCGTGTGGAAGGGCAGCCGGACGTCACCGTGGGCGCGGGTGCGCTCGATGCGCAGGGTCAGTCCGTGCCGGTCGACCGCGAGGGGCACCACCCGGGTCGCGGCGTGCAGGCTCTCGGGGCGCACCAGACGGGTGAGCCGCTCGACGGCGTCCGGGTGGGCGTCGGCCAGGTGGGTGAGCAGCCGGGCCTCGGCATCCGCGAGCGGGTCGGGCCGGGCCGTGGTGAACTCGTCCAGGTCGACGACCACCGGGCCGGAGGCCTGCCGGAGCACCACCCGGGTGGGCCGGAAGAGGAGGGCGCCCCCGGACGGGGCGAACCAGCCGGAGAGCCAGAGCCGGGCGCGGATGCGGTTGCGCACGGGTACAGGGGCCACGTCGGCGAACTCCAGCAGGGCGGAGGGCTCCTGGCGCGGGGCGCACAGGGCCGCCGCGAACAGGCCGCTGTCGTCGGGTACCGCCAGCCGTACCGCGCCGTCCTCGGTCACGGTGTGCGCGCCGACGTACTCCTCGCGCACGCCGTCCGCGGTCACCGCGCACGACCACGCGGTGGCCGGCACCGAGCGCGCCCGTTCCGCCGCGCCGGGGGCGGCCGTCCAGTCCTGCCTGTCACCCATCCCGGGCCTCCTTAGGTAAGCCTTGCCTAACCTATCGGAGATCCGGGCGCGCGCCAACCACTCCGCACCGGCGGACAGGGTTACGCGAGGACACCCAGCAGGGCGCGGGCGCACAGGTCGCGCACCTGCTCGCGACCCAACTCACCCTCGCCGCGCAGCCATTCGAGACAGACGGCGGTGGTGAAGGCGAGCCAGCCGCGCACCGCCAGGCGCACCTCGGGAGCGGCCGCGAAGGCCGGCCCGAACTCGGGGTCGGCGGCGAGCGCGGCCAGGATCTGCTTCTCCTGCGCGGCCAGGGCCTGCCGGTAGACCCGGCGCACGGCCTGGTCGCCGGCCGCGTCGGCCCGGTGGAAGGCGCGGAAGCCGTGGGCGTGGGCCTGGACGTAGCCGAGGTAGGTGTCGAGGCCGGCGGTGAGCTGCTCGCGCGCCGGCACACCGGGCTCGGCCGCCGTCATCCGCAGCATGCGGGCGCTCTCCCGCTCCACGACGGCGGCGAAGAAGTCCCGCTTGGTCGGGAAGTAGTGGTACAGCAGCCCGCGGGAGACCCCCGCGATCTCGGCGACCTGCTCGATCCGGACCTCGTCGTAGGGGTCCTCCGAGAACAGCCGCGCGCCGACCGACAGCAACTGCTCGCGCCGCTCCTCGGTGCTGAGCCGGCGCCGGGCGCGCTCCCCCTGGTTCGCGGGCATGCCGTCACTCTACTTGACGTCGGTTCAACAACAGGTCGACACTGGAAACACGTTATTGAACCCACGTACAACACGGCGCCACCGTTCCAACCATCCGCTGGATCAAGGGAGATCGCGTCATGGCCGCGACGACGCAGACCACGGAGGCCGGGCTGCCCAAGGGATTCCGGAGCGCCGAGCAGGGCTGGCCCGAGCTGCACCGCATCCCGCATCCCCCGCACCGGGTGCCGCTGCTCGGCGATGTGCTGGGCGCCGACCGGCACCGGCCCCTCCAGGACTCGATGCGCTTCGCCCGGGCGCTGGGCCCGATCTACCGGCGGCGGGCCTTCGGCAAGGAGTTCGTGTTCGTGTGGGGCGCGCGGCTCGCCGCCGACCTCGCCGACGAGTCGCGGTTCGCCAAGCACGTCGGACTGGGCGTCGCCAACCTGCGGCCGGTGGCCGGGGACGGCCTGTTCACCGCCTACAACCACGAGCCCAACTGGCAGCTGGCCCACGACGTCCTCGCACCCGGGTTCAGCCGTGAGGCCATGGCGGGCTACCACGGCATGATGCTGGCCGTCGCCGGCCGGCTCACCGACCACTGGGACCGGCGGCAGGCGGCCGGGCACACGGTGGACGTGCCCGGGGACATGACCCGGCTGACGCTGGAGACGATCGCCCGGACCGGGTTCGGGCACGACTTCGGCTCCTTCGAGCGGGACCGGCCGCACCCCTTCGTCACGGCGATGGTCGGCACGCTCACCTACGCGCAGCGGCTGAACAGCGTGCCCGGGCCGCTGGCCCCGCTGCTGCTGCGCGCCGCCGCCCGGCGCAACGCGGCCGACATGGACCACCTCAACCGCACCGTCGACGGCCTGGTCGCCGCCCGGCGGCGGTCCGGCGGCGGCGAGGGGGACCTGCTGGACCGCATGCTGGCGACCGCGCATCCGGTGACCGGCGAGAAGCTGTCCGCGGAGAACGTCCGCAAACAGGTGATCACGTTCCTGGTCGCGGGCCACGAGACCACCTCGGGGGCGCTCTCCTTCGCCCTCTACTACCTCGCCCGGCATCCCGAGATCGCCGCCCGGGCCC
This sequence comes from Streptomyces echinatus, assembly GCF_014203595.1. GTDB lineage: Bacteria > Actinomycetota > Actinomycetes > Streptomycetales > Streptomycetaceae > Streptomyces > Streptomyces echinatus. The sequence goes on along the minus strand of NZ_JACHJK010000006.1, from coordinate 390,028 downwards.
GCGCCGAGGTGGACCGCGTCTGGGGCGACACCCCGCTGCCGGGCTACGAGCAGGTCGCCAAGCTGCGTTACGTCCGCCGGGTGCTGGACGAGTCGCTGAGGCTGTGGCCGACCGCGCCGGCCTTCGCCCGCGAGGCCCGGCAGGACACCGTCCTCGCCGGGGACCATCCGATGCTCCGGGGCGCGTGGGCCCTGGTGCTGACGCCGATGCTGCACCGCGAACCGGAGGTGTGGGGCGAGGACGCCGAGCGGTTCGACCCGGACCGCTTCACCGCGGCGGCGGTCCGGGCCCGGCCGCCGCACACCTTCAAGCCCTTCGGCACCGGCGCGCGGGCCTGCATCGGCCGCCAGTTCGCCCTGCACGAGGCGACCCTCGTCCTCGGCCTGCTGCTGCGCCGCTACGAGCTGCGTCTGGACCCCGGCTACCGGCTGACCGTCGCCGAGCGCCTGACGCTGATGCCGGAGGGCCTGCGGCTGCGGCTGGAACGGCGGCCGGTACCGCCGAGCGGGGCCGGCGAGGAGCATGACGAAGGGGCGCGGGCCGCGCGAGCGGCCACGACGGAACCGCGGACGGACGAGGGCGCGTCACGGCCCACGCACGGCGCGGCCACACAAGCGGCGCCCCCGGCGTCAGCCTCCCGCTGTCCAGTGCACCGGTCGGCCGACTGACTCCGGCAGCCGGGTACCGGCGCTCCCCCGGGCCGCGTTGACCTGCGGCTGGGTGAGGAAGAAGGCGCCGGTGAGGTCGGCGTCGGTCAGGTCGGTGTCGCGCAGGTCGGCGCCGATGAGGTCCGCGCCGCGCAGATCGGCTCCGGTGAGGTCGGCGGCGATCAGACAGGCACCGCGCAGGCTCGCCCCGCGCAGGTCGGCGCCCTTGAGACGGGCGCCGATCAGGTCCGCGCCCCGCCGGTCCTTGCCCTTGCCCTTCCCCTTGCCGCCGGCGCCGGCCCGGGCCAGCTCGCTGGTGCGCAGCAGCAGCACGTTGACCTCCTGCCGGTGCGCGGCCACGTCCAGCGCGGCCAGTTCCCCGGGGGTCCCCCGGGTGAGCCGCTCGGTCCGCTCCAGCGCCTTCCGCAGCTCGGGGTGGACGGGGCGGGCGGCGGGCAGGCCCAGCGCCTCCGTGAGGTACCACAGCAGTTCGTGCAGCTGCCGTACGACCGGGAACACGTCGAACATCCGGCGGGCGTCCTCCTTGGAGCCCGTACGCCAGTCCTGTCCGCCGAAGGTGATCCGGGAGACCTTCTGACCGGCGCCGAAGCAGTCGTAGACCGTGCAGCCGCTGAATCCCTTCTGCCGCAGGTCGGCGTGGATGCCGCAGCGGTGGTCGCCCTGGAGGTTCGGGCAGGGCTTGCCGGCGGGCTTGTTCAGCGCGAAGTCGGCGGAGCGGGCGAAGGGCAGGGCGACACAGCACAGCCCGAAGCACTGTGCGCAGTCGCCGCGCAGGTCGGAGGGGTCGGTTATCTGGTCCGGCATGCCCACAGCCTACTGACCTGCACCGCCGCCCCGCCCGTCACCGCCCGCGGCACGGTGACGGACCCCGTGCGACCGGGCGACGCGCGCGGCACCCGTCAGACCGGGGTGCCGGGGGCCCGGACCAGACGTTCGACCGCCTTGGCCACGAGGCCCGCCCCGTCCTCGCCGGCCATGTGCCGCGCGGCCCCGGCGGCGGCCCGGGCGTACGTCTGCCGGCTCGTGACCAGATCGAGCGCGACGGCGAGCCGTTCGGCGGTGAGGGCGCGCAGCGGGATCGGCTCGGGGGCGGCACCGAGCGCGGCGAGCCGGGCGGCCCAGAAGGGCTGGTCCGCGGTGACCGGCACGGCGACCGCCGGCACTCCGGCGCGCAGGGCGGCGGCCGTGGTGCCCGCCCCGGCGTGGTGGACGACCGCGGCCAGCCGCGGGAACAGCAGGGCGTGCGGCACCTCGCCGACGGTGATCACGTCGTCCCCCTCGGCGGAGAGCCCGGCGGCACCCGACTGCAGGATGCCGCGCAGCCCGGCGCGCCGGAGCGCGTGCACGGCGAGTTCGCTCAGCCGCTCCCCCTCTCCGGACGCCATGCTCCCGAAGCCGACGAGGACGGGGCGGGGTCCGGCCACGAGGAAGTCCTCCAGGGCGGCGGGCAGCCGTTCACCGGAGCCGACGTGGGGCCAGAAGGTGCCGGCGACCTCCAGTCCGGGCCGCCAGTCGGCCGGCCGGGGCACGAGGGCCGTGCTGAAGCCGTGCAGCACGGGCCAGCCCGCCTCCTCCCGGCGCCGGCGCATCGCCGCGGCGGACAGGTGCGGCAGCCCGAGGCGGCGGCGCAGCGCGGCGACCGCCGGCTCGTAGACACGGTCGGCCATGCGGAGGGCGAACCGGCCCGCCGCCCGGTTGCCGGCCCGGCCCAGCGAGCGGGTGCCGGTGACCACGGGCGGGAAGTCGCCGGTCGGTGCGGTCGGCTGCAGGTACACGCCGAGGCTCGGGATGCCGGTGGCCTCGGTGAGGTGCCAGCCGAGCTGGGCCGTGGTGGCCGACAGCAGGAGCAGGTCCGTGCCGTCGGCGACGGCGTCGGCGAATCCCCGGCCGAGTTCGGTGACGAACCCCGCGGCCGTGCGCATCAGTTCGCGCCGGCCGCCGGCCTTCCCGTGCGCCCGCGGATCGGCGGGCAGCCGCCGAAAGCCCAGGCCGGCGTCCTGGACGAGGGAGGCGAAGCCGCCGGTGGCGGCCAGCGTCACCTCGTGCCCGGCGCGGGCCAGTCCGGCGCCGATGCCGGTGTAGGGCGCGACGTCGCCGCGGGATCCGGCCGTGGCGATCAGGATTCTCATGGGTGCTCCTCGGGATCGGTGCGGGAGCCGTCACGGCGGGAGGCGTTGGCGTGGATCGCCTTGCTCACATAGGCGGCGAGGCCGGGACGTTGCTGTGACGGCGGGACGAGGAGGGCGAAGGCGCGCGGATCGGCGGCGAGGTCGTCCGCGATGCGCCGGTGCGTGTCCGATGTGCAAGGGGTGAACCACCGGCTCAGGTGGCGGCGGTGGCGCTCGGCGAGGTCCATGGCCCGCTCGCCGTCGGCCGGCCGGCCCGCGTCGAAGGCGGCGAGCAGCTCGGCCCGCCAGGCGGCGGCCTCGTTCATGAGCTGCCGCCAGTCCTCCTTGGTGTGGGCCCGGGCCCGTGCCATCGCCTCGCGGTACGCGGCCGAGTCCCGCCACTTCAGCTGGGCCTCGGTGGCGTAGCTGAGGTCGAAGGAGATCTCGCCGAAGACCTCGAAGCGTTCCTCGGGGGTGAGCGCCACCCCGGTCCGCTGCACCTCGATGGCCTGCTCGGCCACCTCCGCGAGGCGTTCCAGCCGGGCGATCTCCTCACGCAGCCGCCGCTGCCGCTCCCTCAGGTGGTGCAGGGCGTCGGCCCCCGGGTCGCGCAGGATGACGGCGATCTCCTCGAGCGGGAAGCCCAGTTCGCGGTAGAAGAGGATCTGCTGCAGCCGGGCCAGGTCGGCGTCGCTGTAGAAGCGGTAGCCGGCGGGGCTGCGTTCGCCGGGCGAGAGCAGCCCCGCCTTGTCGTAGTGGTGCAGCGTCCGCACGCTCACCCCGGCGAACGCCGCGACCTGCCCGACCGAGTAGCCCATCCGCCCGCCCTTTCGTCCGCTCACAGCCTTGAGCCTGACGTAGGGGGAGGGTCAACTCGGCAGGGTGCCGGCTATCGGCCGAACAGCTCGAAGGACACCGCGGGCCGGCCGCCGAAGCGCTTCCCGGTGGCGGTGGTGGTCTCGGTCAGGAAGTCGCGGACGTATGCCTCCGGTTCCTGCTCGGTCAGCGCCTCCAGGTAGGTGCGGTGTTCGAGCAGCGAGCGCATCGCCCGTTCCAGGCCGGGCGTGGCGTCGACGGCGTGGGTCGGGGCGCTGGAGCCGGCGACGGCCACCCAGCGGACGCCGTTCCACGGTTCGAGGCCCTGCTCGGCGAGTTCGGGGAAGATCCAGCGGTTGCCGGCGTCGGCCGCGGCGTCCAGGGTGGCGCGGCCGACGGCGACGTGGTCGGGGGTGTTCCAGACGACACCGCCCCAGGTGTCACGGTGGTTGAGGGTGATGACGAGTTCGGGGCGGTGACGGCGGATCGCGGCGGCGATGTCGCGGCGCAGCGCGGGGCCGTACTCGATCACGCCGTCCCGGTGGTCGAGGAACTCCACCGTGTCGACGCCGACCACGGCCGCGCTGGCCCGCTGCTCGCGCTCGCGCACCGGGCCGCAGCGGGCGGGGTCCAGGGTGTCGATGCCGGCCTCACCCCGGGTGGCCAGCACATAGGCGACCTCGCGGCCGCCGTCGGTCCAGGCGGCGACGGCCGCCGAGCAGCCGTACTCCAGGTCGTCGGGGTGGGCCACCACGGCCAGGGCGCGCCGCCAGTCGTCGGGCAGGGGCAGCAGCTCGGTGATCTTCGCCTCGGTCATGGGCGGCACACTACGCGCACACCGGCGCGCGCCCGGTCGGGGCGCGGGGTCAGACCTCGTCCCGGGCCAGGGCCAGCAGCCGGTCCAGGACGCGCGGCGCGCCCGTGCGCAGGCCGTCGTGCTCGAACTCGTCGGTGACCCAGGTGCGCAGGCCGCGGATGGCGCGGGCGGTCCCCAGCGAGTGGGCGGTGTCGACGTACATGTCGTCGTGGTAGACGGCCGCGGCGACGGGGACCTCGTTCACGGCGAGGCGCGCCGGGTCGTACAGCGGGCGCCAGTCGGTGCGGGCGGCGAGCAGTTCGGCCGTCTCGCGCAGGGGCCGCAGGGCCGGATCGGTGTCGAACGTCCAGGGGTGGACGGTCTCGCCGGTGAAGAGCACGGGTCCGTCGCCCGCGAGCGCCTTGGCCGCGTCGAACTGCGGGAACTCGGCGCGGACGCGTTCGGCGGCCCAGTCGGTGGGGCGGACGTCCTGGCCGTAGATCGACTCGTGGACGAGGGCGTAGAGGGGGTGCGAGGCGTACGACAGCAGGGCCTGCGCCTCTTCCTGGAAGGCGTCGGACAGCTCCGGGCCGCCGGCGGCGCGGACGAAGGCGTCCTCCAGCAGGTGGTGGAGCCGGTGGCTGCCGTCGCCGGTGCCGAGCATCAGGCCGAGGGACTGGAAGGCCTCCACCGTGAGGCGGTAGCCGTTCGGCAGCACCACGTCGTGGCCGAGGAGGTGGTCGGCGATCCGGCGGGCCCGTTCCACGTCCTGCGGGTAGCGGGCGTAGTGCGCGGCGACCTTGCGCTCGATGCGCGGGTAGGCGGCGCGGTAGACGTCGTCGGCGTGGGCGTGCAGGGAGGGCAGGCCGCCGGTGACGATCGCGGTGCGGACGCCCTCGGGGGCGAGGGAGAGGTACGACACCGTGCAGAAGCCGCCGAAGCTCTGGCCGAGCACCGTCCACGGGGCGCCGCCGGTGAGCCGGGGCCGGATGGCCTCGCAGTCGCGGACGATGGAGTCGGCGCGGAAGTGGGTGAGGTAGTCGGCCTGGGCGGCGGGGCCGCCACGCAGCGGGAGTGTCTGCCGGGTGGCGGGGGTGGAGCGGCCGGTGCCGCGCTGGTCGAGCAGCAGGACGCGGAACTCCTTCAGGGCCCGGTCGAGCCACGCCTGACGTCCGACGAAACGATTCGCTCCGAACCCGGGGCCGCCCTGGAGGTACACCAGCCAGGGCAGGTCCTGCCCGGACTTGTCGCTCGCCACCGCCTCGCGGGCGTACAGCTCGATGGTCTCGCCGCCCGGGTCGGCGTGGTCGAGGGGCACGGTGAAGTGGCGGTCGGTGAGGACGACGCCGGGCTGGCGGTAGCTGTGACTCAACGGGGCTCCCGGGACGGACGGCACGGACGCGTCCCAGTTCAGCACAGGAACGAGCCCGGGCGGAGCCCCGGGATCATGGATTGTTACTGAACTTCGGGTCAGCGCCCGACCAGGCTGGAGCGGCGCACCACCAGCTCCGGCTGGAGCACCACCCGGCGGTGCTCGTGGGGCCGTCCGCCCTCGCCCTGCTCGGTCTCCTCCAGGAGCAGTTCGGCGGCGAGGGCGCCCAGGGTGACGGCGGGCTGGCGTACGGAGGTGAGGGGTACCGCCGCGGCCGCGGCGAACTCGATGTCGTCGTAGCCGACGATCGCCAGCTCGTCCGGGACGCTCACGCCGGCCGCGTACAGGGCCTGCAGAACGCCGAGGGCGAGCAGGTCGTTGGCGCAGAACACGGCGGTGGGACGGTCCGCGAGGCCGAGCAGGCGGGCGCCCGCGTCCCGGCCGGCGGCCACGTCCAGACGTTCGGTGGGCAGCTCGCGCAGCGCCTCGGGACCCAGTCCGGCCTCCGTCAGGGCGGACAGCGCGCCGGTGCGCCGGTCGCGGACCTGGTTGAGTCCGGGCGGACCGCTGACGTACGCGATCGAGCGGTGCCCGGCGTCCACCAGATGGCGGACGGCGAGCGCGCCGCCCGCGACGTCGTCCACGGAGACCGAGCACTCGGTGGTGCCCTCGGCGACCCGGTCGACCAGCACGAACGGGATGCCGTGCCGGCGGAAGGTCTCGATGTTGCGGCCGGTGGCGTCGGCCGGGGTGAGCAGTACGCCCCGCACCCGCTGCTCGGCGAAGAGCGACAGGTACTCCGCCTCCTCGGCCGCGTTCTGCGCGCTGTTGCACACCATCACGCCGAGCCCCGCCTCCCGCGCGGCCCGCTCGGCGCCGCGCGCCACGTCCACGAAGAACGGGTTGCCCATGTCGAGCACGAGCAGCCCCATGATCCGGCTGCGGCCCGCCCGCAGCTGGCGCGCCGACTCGCTGCGGACGTAGCCGAGCCGGTCGATCGCGGAGAGCACCCGGGCGCGGGTCTCTCCGGCGACGGTGTCCGGGCGGTTGATGACGTTCGACACCGTGCCCACCGACACTCCGGCGGCACGCGCGACATCCTTGATACCCACCGACTGGGCCATCGGGCTTTGGACCTCCGGGGAACGAGGGCGGCGGGACGACCTTCACATTACCGTCACGCCGACAGGGCGAAGTCCGCCACGTGCGGGCGCCGGGACGGCCGTGCCGAGCCGAGCCGGTCAGAAGTCGAACCGGTCGATGTTCTTCGCGTCGAACACGGTCGGCCTGCCCAGATTGATCACGCCGTCCTCGCCGATGGTGTACGTCGCGTTCCCGGCCTGGAACGTCTCGCCCTCCTTGCCGGTGATCTGCCCGGAGGCCAGCGCGACCGCGGTCCGGGCCGCCAGGTCGCCCAGTGCGGCCGGGTCCCACAGTTCGAAGGCTTCGACGGTGCCGTTCCTGACGTACTTGCGCATGTCGTTCGGGGTACCGAGACCGGTCAGCCTGACCCGGCCCTTGTACTTGGACCCCGACAGATACTGGGCGGCCGCCTTGATGCCCACGGTGGTCGGCGCGATGATCCCCTTCAGGTCCGGGTGCTCCTGGAGCAGGCCCTGGGTCTGCTGGAAGGACTGCTGGGCGTCGTCGTTGCCGTAGGCGATCTTGACGAGCTCGACGTCCTTGTACTTCGGGTCCTTCAGCTCGTCCTTCATGTAGCCGATCCAGGTGTTCTGGTTGGTGGCGGTCTGGGCGGCCGACAGGACCGCGATCCTGCCCCGGTAGCCGATCTGCCGGGCGAGCAGCTGCACCTCCGTACGGCCCAGGTCCTCGGCACTCGCCTGCGAGACGAACGCGTTGCGGCAGCCGGGTTCGGTGTCGGAGTCGTAGGTGACGACCTTGACGCCGTTGCTCATCGCCTGCTTCAGCGCGGTGCACAGCGCACCCGGATCCTGCGCGGACACGGCCATGGCGTCCACCCGCTGCTGGGTGAGCGTGTTGACGTAACTCACCTGCCCGGCGGTGTCGGTGGCGCTGGACGGACCGACTTCCTTGTACCGGGAGCCCAGTTCGGCGAGCGCCTTCCGGCCGCCCTTGTCCGCGCTGGTGAAGTAGGGGTTGTTGACCTGCTTGGGCAGGAAACCGACGGTCAGCCCCTTCTTGGTGGCCGCGTTCGGGTCGGCCTTGCCTGCGGTGGCGGCGGAGGCGTTGTCGGCCTTGACGTCGTCCTTGGTGGTGCCGCCGCAGGCGGTGAGGGCGAGAGCGAGGGAGGTGCCGGCGGCGAGGGCGGCGCAGGAGCGGCGGATGACGGATTCCGGCATGACGAGGGTCCTTTGCAGGGGGTGTGGCCCCTTCTCAGGGGCGGGGCTACAGGAGGGCATGCGGCTGCCGCCGCGCGGGCGCGGCCGGCCGCGAGACGGTGGTCAGCCGGACGACCGAGCCCGGAGAACGGCGATCTGCCGGGCCACCCGCGGTCCGAGCACGGAGAGGACGAGCAGCACACCGGTGACGACGATCTGCGACTGCGCGGAGACGTCCCGCAGGCTCATGACGTTCTGCAGCGCCCCGAGCAGGAACACCCCGGCGATCGCACCGCCCAGCGTGCCCCTGCCCCCGTCGAAGTCGATCCCGCCCAGCAGCACGGCGGCCACGACCGAGAGTTCGAGCCCGGTGGCGTTGTCGTAGCGGGCGCTGGCGTAGTGCAGGGCCCAGAAGATCCCCGTCAGGGCCGACATGAGCCCGGTGGCGACGAACAGCAGCAGCTTGGTCCGCTTCACCCGGATCCCGGCGAACCGCGCCGCCTCCTCCCCCGCCCCGACCGCGAACAGCGACCGCCCGAACGGTGTGGCGTGCAGCACGACCACGGCGATCACCAGCAGCACCAGGAAGGGCGGGAAGGCCCGCGGCAGGAAGGAGTCACCTAGGCGGCCCGCTGCGAAGTCCAGGTACTGCGACGGGAAGTCGGTCACCGCGTCGGCACCGAGCACGATCTGCGCGACCCCCCGGTAGGCGGCGAGCGTGCCGATCGTCACCGCGAGCGACGGAAGCCCGAGCCGGGTCACCAGCAGGCCGTTGACCAGCCCGCACACCACCCCCAGCAGCAGGCACAGCGGGATGATCGTCTCGATGGCCATGCCCTCGTTCCACAGCCTGCCCATCACCGCCCCGGACAGCCCGGCGGTCGACGCCACCGACAGGTCGATCTCCCCGGCGACGACGAGGAGCGTCATCGGCAGGGCGATCAGCGCGATCGGGAGCGTGTTGCCGATGAGGAACGACAGGTTGAGGGCATTGCCGAAGCCGTCGACGAGGCCGGACGACAGCAGGAGCAGGACGAGCAGCAGCGCGCCGACGACCGTGTCCCAGCGGATCGCGCGGGTGAGCGACTCAGGCACCGGGCTTCTCCTTCGCCATGGCGGTCCTCCTGGGGGCCGGCTTCTTCTTCAGGGCGGCGGCCACCCGCAGCGCCACGATCCGGTCGGCGGCGATGGCGAGCAGCAGCAGGACGCCGTTGATGGCGAGCACCCACACGGAGCTGACGCCCAGCGCGGGCAGCACGCTGTTGACCGAGGTGAGCAGCAGGGCGCCGAGGGCGGCGCCGTACACGCTGCCGGAGCCGCCGGTGAAGGCGACGCCGCCGACCACGACGGCGCTGACGACGGTGAGTTCGTAGCCGGTGCCGGTGCCGGAGTCGACGTTGCCGAACCGGGCCAGGTACATCGCCCCCGCCAGACCGGCGAGGGCGCCGCAGACGGTGTACGCGGTCAGGATCCGCCTGCGGACCGGAATCCCGGCCAGCCGGGCCGCCTCCGGGCTGGAGCCGAGGGCGTACAGCTCCCGCCCGCCGCCGAAGTGCTTGAGGCAGTACCCGGTCGCGACGAGCACGGCCAGGGCGACCAGCGCCGGCCAGGGCATCGCGGAGATGCCGCCGGAGCCGAAGTCGACGAAGCCGTCGGGGAGGTCGGCCGCGGTGATCTGGCGGGAGCCGACCCAGAGGGAGTCGACACCCCGGACGATGTACAGGGTCCCGAGGGTGACGACGAGGGCGGGGACCTGGCCCAGGCTGACGAGCAGACCGTTGAGCAGCCCGGCGCCGGTGCCGAGCAGGACGGCGAGGAGAACCGCGACGGCCGCGCTCCCGCCGCCGTGCAGCCAGGTGCCCGCGGCGAAGGCGCTGATCCCGAGCGTGGAGCCGACGGACAGGTCGACGTTGCGGGTGAGGACGACCAGCGACTGACCGGTGGCGACCAGCACCAGGATGGTCGCGTTGAGGAGCAGGTCCTTGACGCCCTGCTCGGACAGGAACTCGCTGTTGCCCGCCTGGGTGACGGCGATCATCACCAGGAAGACGGCCAGGACGGCGAGTTCGCGCATCCTGAGGACGCGCTCGACGAGCCGGGTGCCGCTCGACCGGGGTACTTCGGTGACGGGGGTGTCGTCCCTGGTGGTCACCGTCATGCGGCGGCCCTCCCGGTGGCGGCGGCCAGCACGCTCTCCTCGGTGGCGTCGGCGCGCGGGATCTCGGCGCTGATCCGGCCCTCGTGCATGACGAGGACCCGGTCGGCCATGCCGAGGATCTCCGGCAGGTCGGACGAGATCATCAGGACGGCCACTCCGCCGGCGGCCAACTCGGCGAGCAGCCGGTGCACTTCGGCCTTGGTGCCGACGTCGATGCCGCGGGTCGGCTCGTCGACGATGAGCACCTTGGGGCCGGTGGCGAGCCACTTGGCGAGGACGACCTTCTGCTGGTTGCCGCCGGACAGGGTGGAGACGGCGTCCGCGATCCGGGCGTACTTCACCTGGAGCCGCACCGCCCAGTCCAGGGACCGGCTGCGTTCGGCGCCCCGGTTCATCAGCCCCGCGCGGGCGGTCGTCCGCAGGCCGGTCAGGCCGATGTTGCGTTCGACGGACAGGTCCATCACCAGCCCCTGGGCCCGGCGGTCCTCCGGCACGAGGGCCACCCCCGCCGCCATCGCGGCGGACGGCGCGCCCCTGGGGAGCCGGCGCCCGGCGACCTCGACCTCGCCCGCGTCCCAGCGGTCGACGCCGAAGACGGCCCGGGCGACCTCGGTACGGCCGGCGCCCACCAGTCCGGCGAGGCCGACGATCTCGCCGCACCGCACCTCGAAGGAGACGTCGGTGAAGACGCCCTCACGGGTCAGCCGGCGCACGCCCAGTGCGACCTCACCGGCCCGGGCCCGCCGTTCGGGATACAGCTCGGCCAGTTCGCGGCCGACCATGCGGCGGACCAGGTCGTCCTCGGTCATCCCGGCGAGGGCCTCGCAGGCGATCCGGGCGCCGTCCCGCAGCGTGGTGACCTTCTGGCAGATCCGGAAGATCTCCTCCAGCCGGTGGGAGACGAACAGCACGGCGGCGCCCTGCGCGCGCAGGGCGTGCACGACGCCGAAGAGCCGGGCGACCTCGCTGCCGGTGAGGGCCGCGGTCGGCTCGTCCATGATCAGGACCCGGGCGTCGAAGGACAGCGCCTTGGCGATCTCCACGATCTGCTGGTCGGCGATGGACAGTCCGCGGGCGGGCCGGTCGGGGTCGAGGCCGACGCCGAGCCGCTCCATCAGCGCGGCCGTCGCCGCCCGGGTGGCCTTGTGGTCGATCCGGCCGAGGGCCCGCCTGGGCTGCCGGCCCATGAAGATGTTCTCGGCGATCGACAGGTCGGGAAAGAGCGTGGGTTCCTGGTAGATGACGGCGACGCCGGCGTCACGGGCGTCCCCGGGACCGTGGAAGACGACGGGCTCGCCGTCGAGCAGCACCTGTCCGGCGTCCGGGCGGTGCACTCCGGCGAGGGTCTTGATCAGCGTCGACTTGCCCGCGCCGTTCTCACCGGCGAGTGCGTGCACCTCGCCGGGCAGCAGCTCCAGGGAGACGTCCCTGAGGGCGCGTACGGCCCCGAAGGACTTGGAGACGCCCTTCAGCGCCAGCACCGGGGCCGGTCCCGTGTCAGGCGGGTGGGTCATGGGGGCTCCTCGACGGCACCGGTGGCGGGCCAGGAGGCCGCGCGATGCCGTGAAAGGTTTCAACTGGATGGCCTGGGACGCTAGGGACCGCACCCATGTCACGTCAATGGGTCCGTATCGAAAAGTTCCGACAGCCGTGGGCCGCGCATCCGATGCCAAGGGGCCGGGTCGGCCGCAGTGCTTGACACCCCCGGGGGTGACCCCTAGCTTGCGGTTCTGAATCGTTTCATGCGCTCAGTCGTTCCGCCCACCTCACAGGAGCCCTGAAGTGACCGACCTCGCCGCGGTGAAGGCCGCGCTCAAGACCCAGGCCGTCGAGACACCGTCATGGGCGTACGGGAACTCGGGCACCCGCTTCAAGGTGTTCGCGCAGGCCGGGGTGCCGCGCTCGCCATGGGAGAAGCTCCAGGACGCGGCGCGGGTGCACGCCTTCACCGGGGTGGCGCCGACGGTGGCCCTGCACATCCCCTGGGACACCGTGGAGGACTACGCGGCGCTCGCCAAGTACGCCGAGGAGCGGGGGCTGCGGCTGGGCACGGTCAACTCCAACACCTTCCAGGACGACGACTACAGACTGGGCAGCATCTGTCATCCGGACGCGGCGGTCCGGCGCAAGGCCGTCGGTCATCTGCTGCGCTGCGTCGACATCATGGACGCGACCGGGTCCCGCGACCTGAAGCTGTGGTTCGCGGACGGTACGAACTATCCCGGGCAGGACGACGTCCGGGCACGGCAGGACCGGCTGGCCGAGGGACTGGCCGAGGTGTACGCCCGGCTCGGGCACGGGCAGCGGATGCTGCTGGAGTACAAGCTCTTCGAGCCGGCGTTCTACACGACGGACGTGCCGGACTGGGGGACGGCGTACGCCCACTGTCTGAAACTCGGCGAGAAGGCACGGGTGGTGGTGGACACCGGCCATCACGCACCGGGAACCAACATCGAGTTCATCGTCGCCACGCTGCTGCGGGAGGGCAGACTGGGCGGATTCGACTTCAACTCGCGGTTCTACGCCGACGACGACCTGATGGCGGGGGCGGCCGATCCCTTCCAGCTGTTCCGGATCATGTACGAGGTGGCGCGGGGCGGGGGACTCACCTCCGGGGTCGCCTTCATGCTCGACCAGTGTCACAACATCGAGCCGAAGATCCCGGCGATCATCCGGTCGGTGATGAACGTCCAGGAGGCGACGGCCAAGGCACTGCTGGTCGACCGGGCCGCGCTGGCCGGGGCCCAGGCCGCCGGGGACGTGCTGGGCGCCAACGCCGTGCTGATGGACGCGTACGACACCGATGTGCGCCCGTTGCTGCGTGCGGTGCGCGAGGAGCTGGGGCTGGATCCCGATCCCCTCGCGGCGTACCGGCGTTCGGGATGGGCCGAGCGCATCGTCGCCGAGCGGGTCGGCGGAGAGCAGGCCGGCTGGGGGGCGTGAGCGGCCGCCGGGTGCCGCCGGCCGCGCGGAGCGGCCCGTGCGCGGCCGCTCGCACCCCCGCGGCGCCAGGCGCGGCCGACGCCACCCCGCACCCCTCTGCGTCCCTCCCCGATCCGAAAGGAACCGGTACCCATGGCACCCCCTCCCGAAGTCGCCGCCCTCCTCGCCCGCTGCCACCGCCTCGGCGCCGACCCCCGCAACACCAACTACGCCGGCGGGAACGCGTCCGCCAAGGGCACCGCCCTCGACCCCGTCACCGGCGGTGACGTGGAGCTGATGTGGGTCAAGGGGTCCGGGGGCGACCTCGGCACGCTGACCGGGGACGGGCTCGCCGTGCTGCGGCTGGACCGGTTGCGGGCGCTGGTCGGCGTCCACCCCGGTGCCGAGCGCGAGGACGAGATGGCCGGCGCCTTCGACTACTGCCTGCACGGCCGGGGCGGGGCCGCGCCCTCCATCGACACCGCCATGCACGGGCTGGTGGACGCCCCCCACGTGGATCATCTGCACCCGGACTCCGGTATCGCGCTCGCCTGCGCGGCCGACGGGGAGAAGCTCACCGCCGAGTGCTTCGGGGACCGCGTGGTGTGGGTGCCGTGGCGGCGGCCCGGGTTCCAGCTGGGGCTGGACATCGCCGCGGCCAAGGAGGCCAACCCGGAGGCCGTCGGGTGCGTCCTGGGCGGGCACGGGATCACCGCCTGGGGCGGCTCGTCCGAGGAGTGCGAGCGCAACTCGCTGCACATCATCCGGACCGCCGAGGAGTTCCTCGCCCGGCGGGGCAGGGCGGAGCCCTTCGGGCCCGTGACCGAGGGCTACGAGCCGCTGCCCGGGCCCGACCGCCGGGAGCGGGCCGCCGCTCTCGCGCCGTACGTCCGCGCGCTCGCCTCCCGGGACCGGCCGCAGGTGGGGCACTTCACCGACTCCGATGTCGTCCTCGACTTCCTGGCCCGCGCCGAGCACCCCCGGCTGGCCGCCCTCGGCACCTCCTGTCCCGACCACTTCCTGCGCACGAAGGTACGGCCGCTCGTCCTCGACCTGCCGCCGACCGCGCCCCTCGACGAGGCCGTCGCCCGGCTGCGGGAACTGCACACCGCCTACCGCGAGGAGTACGCCGCCTACTACCGCCGGCACGCCCTGCCCGGTTCCCCCGCCATGCGCGGCGCCGACCCCGCCGTCGTGCTCGTCCCGGGTGTCGGCATGTTCTCCTTCGGCAGGGACAAGCAGACCGCCCGCGTCGCCGGGGAGTTCTACGTCAACGCCGTCAACGTCATGCGCGGCGCCGAGGCCGTGTCGGCCTACGCGCCGATCGGCGAGGCCGAGAAGTTCCGCATCGAGTACTGGGCGCTGGAGGAGGCCAAGCTCCGGCGCATGCCGGCGCCCAGGCCGCTCGCCACCCGGGTCGCGCTCGTCACGGGGGCCGGCAGCGGGATCGGGAAGGCCATCGCGCACCGGCTGGTGGCGGAAGGGGCGTGCGTCGTCGTCGCCGACCTGGACGCGGAGAGCGCCACGCGGGTCGCTGAGGAGCTGGGCGGGCCGGACCGGGCCGTCGCCGTCACCGTCGACGTCACCGACGAGGAGCGGATCGCCGCCGCGTTCCGGGCGGCCGTGCTCGCGTTCGGCGGGGTGGACCTCGTCGTCAACAACGCCGGGATCTCCGTCTCCAAGCCGCTGCTGGAGACGACCGCCGCGGACTGGGACCTCCAGCACGGCATCATGGCCCGGGGCTCGTTCCTGGTGTCGCGAGAAGCGGCCCGCGTGATGACCGCACAGGGACTGGGCGGCGACATCGTGTACATCGCGTCGAAGAACGCCGTCTTCGCCGGGCCGAACAACATCGCCTACTCCGCCGCCAAGGCCGACCAGGCCCATCAGGTGCGGCTGCTGGCCGCCGAGCTGGGTGAGCACGGGATCCGGGTCAACGGCGTCAACCCGGACGGGGTGGTGCGCGGCTCCGGGATCTTCGCCGGCGGCTGGGGTGCGCGGCGGGCCGCGGTGTACGGGGTGCCGGAGGAGAAGCTGGGCGAGTTCTACGCACAGCGCACCCTGCTCAAGCGCGAGGTGCTGCCCGAGCACGTGGCCAACGCGGTGTTCGCGCTCACCGGCGGGGACCTCACGCACACCACCGGGCTGCACATCCCGGTCGACGCGGGCGTGGCGGCCGCGTTCCTGCGATGAGCACGGGCGTGAGGACGTACGCGGCCGTCGATCTGGGCGCGTCCAGCGGGCGGGTCATGGTGGGCCGGGTGGGCCCGGACTCGGTGGAGCTCCGCGAGGCGCACCGGTTCCCGAACCGTCCGGTGCGGGTGCCGGAGGGGCTGCGCTGGGACGTGCTGGCGCTGTACGGCGGCGTCCTGGACGGGCTGCGGGCGGCGGGCCCGGTCGACTCCGTGGGCGTGGACGGCTGGGCGGTCGACTACGGCCTGCTGGACGCCGACGGGGCCCTGCTCGGCAACCCGGTGCACTATCGCGACGCCCGCACCGAGGGGGTCGCGGAGAAGGTGTGGGCGAGCGTGCCGGCGGCGGAGCTGTACGCGGCGACGGGCGTCCAGTACGCGCCGTTCAACACCCTCTACCAGCTCACGGCCGCCCGCTCGACCGCCCAGTTCGCGCGTGCGGCACGGGTGTTGCTCATCCCGGACCTGCTGACGTACTGGCTCACCGGCGAGCTGGGCACCGAGCTGACCAACGCCTCCACCACCCAGCTCGTCGACCCCCGGACCCGGACCTGGTCGCGGGAGGTCGCCGAGCGGCTGGGCATCGACCTCGGCCTGTTCGCGCCGCTGCGGCGGCCGGGCGATCCGGCCGGGACGCTGCGGCCCGAGGTGCTGGCGGAGACGGGGCTCGCCGGCCCGGTGCCGGTGACGGCGGTCGGCTCGCACGACACCGCGTCGGCGGTGGCCGCCGTCCCGGCGACCGGTGAGCGCTTCGCCTACGTCTGCACCGGCACCTGGTCCCTGGTCGGCCTGGAACTGTCCGCTCCGGTGCTCACCGAGGAGAGCCGGGCCGCGAACTTCACCAACGAGCTGGGGCTCGACGGCACCGTCCGCTATCTGCGCAACATCATGGGGCTGTGGCTGCTCCAGGAGTGCGTACGGGCCTGGGGCGGGCCGGACCTCGGGCCGCTGCTCGCGGAGGCGGCCGGCGTGCCGGCGCTGCGTTCGGTGGTGGACGCCGGGGACGAGGCGTTCCTGGCGCCGGGGCGGATGCCGGAGCGGATCGCCGAGGCGTGCCGGGCGTCGGGGCAGCCGGTGCCGGCGACGCGGGCCGAGGTGACCCGGTGCGTCCTGGACTCGCTCGCCCTCGCCCACCGGCGTGCCGTGCTGGACGCGCGGTGGCTGGCCGACCGTCCGGTGGACGTGGTCCACCTGGTCGGCGGCGGCACCCGCAACACGCTGCTGTGCCAGCTGACGGCCGACGCCTGCGGTCTGCCGGTGGTGGCCGGGCCGGCCGAGGCGGCGGCCCTCGGCAACGTCCTGGTGCAGGCCCGCGCGCACGGACTCGGCGGCGACCTGCCCGCCCTGCGCCGACTGCTCAGCCGTACCCGGCCGCTCACCCGGTACACGCCCCGCGGCGACGCCGGCCGGTGGCGGGAGGCCGAGGCGCGGATCGCCGTGCGGTGAGCCGTGCTCCGCCCCGGCCGGGACGCCGGCCACTACCCTGCACTCGTCCGACGACCGACGCCGAGGAGCCGCGATGCGTGTCGCCCTGTTCCTGACCTGTGTCAACGACACGCTGTATCCGGACACCGGCCGGGCCGTGGTGAAGCTGCTGACCAGACTGGGTGTCGAGGTCGACTTCCCGGCGGGCCAGAGCTGCTGCGGACAGGCGCACTACAACACCGGCTACCGGCACGGGGCCGAGCCGCTGGCCCGGCATTTCTCCGATGTCTTCGGCGGGTACGAGGCGATCGTGACCCCGTCCGCGTCGTGCGGGGCGATGGTGCGGGAGCTGTACCCCCGGATGGGCGAGCGGGCACGCGCCGAGGGGCGGGGGGAGGCCCTCGCCCGGACGCTGGCACCGGTGGCGCCGAAGACCTACGAGCTGACGGAGTTCCTGGTGGACGTGCTCGGGGTGACGGACGTCGGCGCCCACTACCCGCACCGGGTCACCTACCACCCCACCTGCCACGGGCTGCGGAGTCTGGGGCTCGGTGACCGGCCGCGCCGGCTGCTGCGGGCCGTCGAGGGGCTGGAGCTGGCCGAGTTGCCGGGTGCGGAGGAGTGCTGCGGCTTCGGCGGCACGTTCGCGCTGAAGAACGCGGACGTGTCGGCGGCGATGGGCGTGGACAAGGTGCGCAACGCGGAGTCGACGGGCGCCGAGGTGCTGTGCGCGGCCGACAACTCGTGTCTGATGCACCTCGGCGGGACGATGAGCCGGCTGCGGTCGGGCGTGCGGCCGGTGCACATCGCGGAGATCCTGGCGAGCACGAAGGAGGACCCTGCGGCATGAGCGGAACGTTCGTCGGCATGCCCGCGTTCCCCGCCTTTCCGCGGGCCGCGCACGACGCCGTCCACAACCCCGTCCTGCGCGCCAATCTGCGGCACGCCACCCACACCATCCGGGCCAGACGGGCCGGGGCGGTGGCCGAGTTGTCCGACTGGGCGGAGCTGCGCGAGGCGGGCAGGCGGATCAAGGACCACACCCTGCGCCACCTCGACCGGTATCTCCTGCAGCTGGAGGAGTCGGTCACCGCGGCCGGCGGGACGGTCCACTGGGCGGTGGACGCCGACGACGCGAACCGGATCGTCACCGAACTGGTCAGGGCCACCGGCGAGTCGGAGGTCGTGAAGGTCAAGTCGATGGCCACCCAGGAGATCGGCCTCAACGAGGCGCTCGCCCGGGAGGGCATCCGCGCCTACGAAACGGATCTCGCCGAGCTGATCGTCCAGTTGGGCGAGGACCGCCCCTCGCACATCCTGGTCCCGGCCATCCATCGCAACCGGGGCGAGATCCGGGACATCTTCCGCAGCGAGATGGGCAAATGGGGCCGCCCGGCCCCGGCGGGCCTGACGGACACGCCCGCCGAACTCGCCGAGGCGGCCCGGCTGCACCTGCGGGAGAAGTTCCTGCGGGCCAGGGTCGGCGTCTCGGGCGCGAACTTCATGGTCGCCGAGACCGGCACCCTGATCGTCGTGGAGTCCGAGGGCAACGGACGGATGTGCCTGACCCTCCCGGAGACACTGATCTCGGTCGTCGGCATCGAGAAGGTGGTGCCCACCTGGCGGGACCTGGAGGTCTTCCTGCAGACCCTCCCCCGCTCCTCCACCGCCGAGCGGATGAACCCGTACACCAGCATGTGGACCGGCACCACGGACGGGGACGGACCGCGCACCTTCCATCTGGTGCTGCTGGACAACGGCCGCACGGACACGCTCGCCGACGAGGTCGGCCGCCAGGCGCTGCGCTGCATCCGCTGCTCGGCCTGTCTGAACGTGTGCCCGGTGTACGAGCGGGCGGGCGGGCACGCGTACGGCTCGGTCTACCCGGGCCCGATCGGCGCCGTCCTCAGCCCCCAGCTGCGGGGCACGGGGAGCGAGATCGACGCCTCCCTGCCCTTTGCGTCGAGCCTGTGCGGGGCCTGCTACGAGGTGTGCCCGGTCGCCATCGACATCCCCGAGGTGCTCGTCCATCTGCGGGAGCGAGTGGTCGAGGGCGGTCCGGCGGTAAGGCAGGGCAACAAGGTGGTGCTCCGGCCGGCGAAGGGGCACGCGGCAGAGCGGGCGGCGATGCGAGCGGCACGCTGGGCGTTCACCCACCCCGGCGCCCTGCGGGCGGGCCGGCGGCTGGCCTCCCGGACGCGCCGGCTGCACCCGCGCACCCTGCCGGGCCCCGGCCGGGCGTGGAGCGGGACCCGGGACCTGCCGGCCGTGCCGCCGGAGTCCTTCCGGGACTGGTGGCAGCGCACCGACGGCGGAAAGGACGGCGCCAAGTGAGCGGCAGGGAGCGGATCCTGGGCCGGGTGCGGCGGGCGCTGGCCGATGTCACGCCTGCCGAGGGGCCGTACGAGCGTGCCGTGGCGCGTGACTACGCGCGCGAACACGGGGAGCGCACGGCCGAGGAGACGGTGCGGCTGCTCGCGGAGAACCTGGCGGACTACCGGGCCATCGTGCACCGCTGCGACGCGGAGGAGCTGCCGCTGCTGGTGATGCGGCTGCTGGCCGCGCGCGGCTCCGGGGAGGTGCTGGTGCCGCCGGGGCTGCCGCCCGAGTGGCTGGCCGCGGCGGACCCGGTGCGGATCCACGACCGGGCGGAGAGCACGCCGCACCGGCTGGACCGGGTGGGCAGCGTGGTGACCGGGTGTGCCGTGGCCGTCGCGGAGACCGGCACGATCGTCCTGGACGGCTCTCCCGACCAGGGGCGGCGCCGGATCTCGCTGATCCCCGACCACCACATCTGCGTGGTCAGGGTGCCCGCACAGGTGGTCTCCTCCGTCCCGCAGGCCCTCGAACGCCTCGATCCGGCCCGCCCGTTGACCTGGATCTCGGGCCCGTCGGCCACCAGCGACATCGAACTGGACCGGGTGGAGGGCGTGCACGGTCCGCGCACGCTGGAGGTGATCCTGCTCGGCCGACCGCCCAGCCCGTAGTACGAATCTCTTCGTAGTTTGACAGTCATCGTACTTTCCCGCAGAGTGGTCCGTGATCACCTTAGGGACAGGGGGAGTTGACATGGCGAAGACGGTGCGGTTCCACGAGACCGGCGGGCCCGAGGTGCTGCGGCTGGAGGATCTGGAGCCGGGCGAGCCGGGTCCCGGCGAGGTGCGCCTGCGCATCGAGGCGATCGGCGTGAACCGGGCCGACGGACTGTTCCGCGGCGGCCGGTACATCGACCCGGTCAAGCGGTTCCCGTCCCGGCTCGGCAACGAGGCGGCGGGCGTGGTGGAGGCCGTCGGCCCCGGGGTGACCACCGTCGCCCCCGGCCAGCCGGTCAGCGTCGTCCCGAGCTTCTCGCACAACGACTACGGCGTGTACGCCGAACGCGCGCTCGTGCCCGCGTCCGCGCTGCTCCCCCGGTCCCCCGAGGTGGACCCGGTCACCGGCGCCGCGGTCTGGATGCCGTACCTGACGGCGTACGGCGCGATGGTGGAGGTCGACGGCGTCCGGGCCGGTGACGTGGTCGTCGTGAACGCGGCGTCCAGCAGCCTCGGTCTCGCCGCGATCCAGACGGCGAACCGGCTCGGCGCCACGCCCGTCGCCGTCACCCGGACCCCCGCCAAGCGGCAGCGCCTGCTGGACGACGGCGCCGCCGACGTGATCGTCTCCGACGAGGAGGACGTGGCCGGCCGGGTGCTGGAGCTGACCGCCGGCCGGGGCGCCGAGCTGGTCCTCGACGCCGTCGCGGGACCGGGCGTGCTGGAGCTGGGCAGGGCCGTGGCCGCGGGCGGGACGCTGCTGCTGTGGGGGATGCAGAGCGGTGAGCCCACCCCGTTCCCCGGGTTCGACCTGGGGATGCCCGCGCTGAACATGCGCACGTACACCGTGACCCGCGAGGTCCTGGCGATCCCCGAACGGATGCGCCGCGCCGTCGCCTTCGTCGACTCCGGGCTGCGCACCGGCTCCCTGCGCCCGGTGGTCGACCGCACCTTCCCGCTGGAGGACGTGGTGGAGGCCCACCGGTACATGGAGGCGGGCGCGCAGTACGGCAAGATCGTGCTGACGGCCGGGCGCTGACCGCCCGGCGTCCGCCGGTCGGGGCACGGCGGGATGAGGCCCGGGGCCCCCTGCCGTAGCGTGGGGGAATGATCCGGTTCGAGCAGGTCAGCAAGCGGTATCCGGACGGTACGACGGCCGTGGACGACCTTTCCTTCGAGGTGTCCGAGGGGGAACTGGTCACCCTCGTCGGGCCGTCCGGATGCGGCAAGACGACCACCATGATGATGGTGAACCGGCTCATCGAGCCGACCGCCGGCCGGATCTTCGTCGGCGACGAGGACATCGCGACCCTGGACCCGGTGCGGCTGCGCCGCCGCATCGGCTACGTCATCCAGCAGGTGGGCCTCTTCCCCCACCGCACCGTCCTGGACAACACCGCGACCGTGCCCGCGCTGCTCGGCTGGAAGCGGGGGAAGGCGCGGGCCCGGGCGGCCGAACTGCTGGATCTGGTGGGCCTGGACCCGGGGACGTACGGGCCCCGCTACCCGGAGCAGCTCTCGGGCGGGCAGCGGCAGCGGGTCGGCGTCGCCCGGGCGCTGGCCGCGGACCCGCCGGTGCTGCTGATGGACGAGCCGTTCGGCGCGGTCGACCCGGTGGTGCGCGAGCAGTTGCAGGACGAGTTCCTGCGCATGCAGGCGGCGGTGCGCAAGACCGTGCTGCTGGTCACGCACGACATCGAGGAGGCCGTCCGGCTCGGCGACCGCATCGCCGTGTACGGGCAGGGCCGCATCGAGCAGTTCGACACGCCCGGCGCGGTGCTCGGCGCGCCCGCCACCCCGTACGTCGCCGGTTTCGTGGGCGCCGACCGGGGGCTGAAGCGGCTGTCGGTGACCGAGATCGAGCCGGACGATCTGGAGCAGCCGCCCGTGGCCCGCGCGGACGAGCCCGCCGCACGGGCCGTGGAGCGGCTGCGGGCCGAGGGCGCGCGGTGGACGGTGGTCCTGGACCCGGACGGTGCGCTGCGCGGCTGGGCCGGCGTCGACGAGCTGGCGGCGGGCGGCACGGTCGGGGACCTCGTGCACCGGATGACCTCCTGGGTGCCGGTGGGCGCGCCGCTGAAGCAGGCCTTCGGGGTGATGCTCCAGCACGACGCCGGGTGGGTCGCCGTACTGGACGGCGCGCGGTTCCTCGGTGTGCTCACCCCGGCGAAGCTGCACGAGGCGCTGCGCCGCTCGGTGGACGCGGACGCGCGGGGCGTGACGCGGGGGCAGGCCGGCTTCGACTCGGTGTCCGACGCCTGACGTGGATCACTTCAGCAGGCCCTTGTCCCTGAGGTAGGTCCGGGCCACGTCGGCGGGCAGCCGGCGCCAGTCGTCGACCTCCCGGCCGAGCCGCGCCAGGTCCTCGGTCGTCAGGACGTGGTTGAGTCTGTTCAGCGCCCCGGCCACGCGCTCGCTGCCCGCGCGGGAGCGGTTGACGACCGGGACGACGTAGTCGGCGTTCTGCAGATGCCTGTCGTCGGCGAGCAGGACCAGGCCGAACCGGTCGAGGGTGGCGTCCGTGGTGGTGGTCAGCACCATCTGGTCCCGGCCGTCCTGCACGGCCCGCTTGGCCTGGGTGGTGCCGACGCCCTTGGGGTCGATCCCGGTGATGTCGATGCCGTACACCTTCTTCAGGCCCGGCGCGCAGTACGGCCGTTGCACGCACTCGTCGCCGGCGGCGAGCCGCACCTTCAGCTTCGAGGCGCCCAGGTCGCTGAGGGTCTTGAGGTTGTGCTCACGGGCGTAGCCGGCGCTCACCGCGAAGGCGTTCTGGTCGACCGCGCGGCCGGGCGGCAGGACCGTGAGGCCGCGGGGCGTGGCGAGGCTCCGCAGGGCCTTCATGGTGGCGTCGAGGTCGGGGGAGCCGACGGGTTTCGCGCCGGCGCCGTGGGACTTGGCGTCGAGCCAGTCGGCGAAGGTGGCCGCGTACTCCGGTACGACGTCGATCTGGCCCGATTCCAGGGCCGGTTCGTACAGCTCCCGGTTGGCGACCGTGAGGATCGACGTCCGGTACCCGGCCTGGTTCAGCAGCTGCGCGTACATCTGGGCGAGCAGGTCGCTCTGGGTGAAGCCGGCCGAGCCGATGGTCAGGTGGTGGCTGTCGCCCGGGGACGCGGTGACCTGGCCCCGGTTCTCCAGGGAGGGGCCGGTGGAGCAGGCGGTGAGGGCGAGCAGCGCGGCCGCCGTCGCCGCGGTGCGGCCCCTCACCGGCCGCCCCGGGCCCACCTGGGCACCAGGCGCTCGGCGACCTCGAAGACGCCCTCGACGAGCAGCGCGAACACGGCCACGAGGAGCGCGCCCGCGACCACCATGGGCGTGCTGGCCAGGTTGAAGCCCGCCGTGATGATCCGGCCGAGTCCGCCGCCGCCCGCGAGCGCGGCGATGGTGGCGGTGGCGACGAGCTGGACGGCGGCGATCCGCACCCCGTTCAGCAGCAGGGGCAGGGCAAGGGGCAGTTCCACGCGGAACAGCAGCTGCCGGCCGGTCATCCCCATGCCCCGGGCGGCCTGGACGACGCCCCGGTCGACCTCGCGCATGCCGACGTAGGCGTTGGTGAGCAGGGGCGGTACGGCGAACAGCACCAGGGCGACCACCGTGGGCCCCTCGCCCCATCTCCCGACGGGGGTCAGCAGGAGCAGCACCAGGACGGCGAAGGTGGGGACGGCCCGGCCGACGTTGGAGAGGTTCACGGCGAGCGCGCCGCCCTTGCCGAGGTGGCCGAGGACGAGGGCGACGGGCAGGGCGATCAGACAGCTCAGCAGCAGGCAGACGACGGTGAGCAGCAGGTGCTGGAGCAGCCGGTGCCGGATGCCGTCGTCGCCCGACCAGTGCGCGGGGTCGGTGAGCCAGTCCCAGCTCGCGGCGAGGGTGCTCATGTCCGGGCCGCCCTGGTCCAGGGCGTGAGCAGCCGCTGCACGCCCAGCAGGAGCAGGTCGGCGGCGAAGGCGATCAGCACGCACAGCACGGACGCGGTGAGCACCTGGGCCTTGAAGTAGGTGTTCATGCCCGCGTAGATGAGGTTGCCGAGCCCGCCGAATCCGACGATCGCGCCGACCGTGACCAGGGAGACCGCCGAGACGGTGGCGATGCGCAGGCCGGCCATCGCGGCGGGCAGGGCGAGCGGCAGCTCCACGGTGAGCAGCAGGCGTACGGGGCCGTAGCCGAGGCCGCGCGCGGCCTGCCGGGTCTCCTCCGGGACCGCGCGCAGGCCCGCGAGGATGTTCCGCACGAGCAGGGTGAGCGAGTACAGCACGAGCCCGGCGACGACCAGGGCGGCCGAGAGGCCGTAGAGGGGCAGGAGCAGGGAGAACATCGCCAGCGACGGGATCGTGTAGAGGACGGTCGTCACGGCGAGGACCGGGCCGGCCGCCCAGCCCCAGCGGCGGGCCAGTACCGCGAGGGGCAGCGCGACGACCAGGGCGATCAGCACCGACAGGAGGGTCAGCTGGAGGTGCTGGACCACCGCGTCGAACAGGATCTGCCGACGCGTGCTCAGATAGGCGCCGCAGATCCATTCGTTGCGCGCGAGGCAGTCGTCCGGGGGCGCGGTCACGGATCCATTCCACCGGGCGGCCGAGCGGGTCGGCGCGTTGTGGTGACCCGGACGGGGGGCGCTGCGCCGGCGGCCCGTGCCTTCGCGGGGGGGTGGTGTTCCGGGAATCCCCGAGGTCACCCGTCGGGGAGCTACCGCCACGCCACCTGTCTCAGTGCCCCGGAGGCGCCCCGCGGCACAGCGGTCCGGCACCCCGGCGCCCCGGCACTCCTACGCCTGGCGCACGCCGGCCGCGTCCAGGAGCGCGGTCACCGTCGCCATGACGAGGCCGTCGTCCAGGCGCTCCACCCCGGCGCCGGCCCGGGCGCTGGCGCCGTCGAAGACCAGCACCAGCTGGCGGGCGAGCAGCTCGGGCTCGCGGGCCCCGCCCTGCTCCGCCTCGGTACGGAAACGGGCCGCCAGCGCCTCCTTGACCCCGCGGGCGACCACGCTCGCCGGATGCTCCGGGTCCTTCAGCTCGACCAGCACCGCCAGATAGGGGCAGCCGTGGTAGCCGGCGTCCAGGGAGGCCCGCGCCAGCTGTTCGAAGACGTACAGGATGCGCTCGCGCGGGGTCGCCGAGCCGGGGTCGGGGTGGGCGAGCTGGGCCTCGTACCAGGGGATGCGCCGCTCCAGGCTCGCGGCCAGCATCGCGTCCTTGCTGTCGAACAGCTGGTACATCGACCGCTTGGACACACCCGCCGCCCGGCACAGCGCCTCGATGCCGACGGAGACGCCGTCCTGGTAGGAGAGCCGGGCGGCGGCGTCGAGCAGCCGGTCACGCGGGGACGCCTTCCCCGGCTGCCTCTCTGTGGTGGCCATGGGACGAGGTTACCGTGGCGCGCCACGAAAGAAACCGATCGGTGTATACCGTGGCGCGGGCGCTGAACAAGCGCTTAGATATAAGTCGGACCCGTCCGACCCCGGACCCTGCTCCCCGAACCGCCGGAGGCCCCGTTGTTCACGTCCGTCGACGACGTCTCCGCCCGTCTCGCCGAGACCGGCTATCTCGCCTCCCCCGCCGTCGCCACCACCGTGTTCCTCGCCGCCCGGCTGGGCAAGCCGCTGCTGGTGGAGGGACCCGCCGGAGTCGGCAAGACCGAGCTGGCCAAGGCCGTCGCCCAGGTGGCCGCCGCCCGGCTGGTGCGGCTCCAGTGCTACGAGGGCGTGGACGAGTCCCGGGCGCTGTACGAGTGGAACCACGCCAAGCAGCTGCTGCGGATCAGCGCCGGCCGGGACGAGAGCTGGGACGAGACCCGCACCGACATCTTCAGCGAGGAGTTCCTGCTCCCCCGCCCCCTGCTGACCGCCATCCGCGGCGACGAGCCGACGGTGCTCCTCATCGACGAGACCGACAAGGCCGACGTCGAGATGGAGGGCCTGCTGCTGGAGGTGCTCAGCGACTTCCAGGTCACGGTCCCGGAACTGGGCACGGTCACCGCGACCCGCCGCCCGTTCGTCGTCCTCACCTCGAACGCCGGCCGGGAGCTGTCCGAGGCACTGCGCCGCCGCTGCCTGTTCCTGCACATCGGCTTCCCGGAGGAGGAGCTGGAGCGGCGCATCGTACGGCTGAAGGTGCCGGGCCTCGGCCAGGCGCTCACCGAGTCGGTGGTCCGGGTGGTCGGCGCGCTGCGCGCGATGGACCTGCGCAAGGCGCCGTCCGTCGCCGAGACCGTCGACTGGGCGCGCACCCTGCTGGCGCTCGGCGCCGACACCCTGGACGAGACCGTCGTACGGGACACCCTCGGGGTGATCCTCAAGCACCAGGACGACATCCAGAAGGCGGCGGCCAAGCTCGACCTGGAAGCGCTGTGACCGCCGTCGCCGAGCGGATCACGGGCCTGGTCGGCGCGCTGCGCGGGCACGGGGTGCGGATCGGCACCGGGGAGACCGTGGACGCGGCCCGCGCGGTGGAGGCGCTGGGCCTCGCGGACCGGGAGCTGCTGCGCGAAGGGCTGGCCGCGACGCTGCTGCACGGACCCGGCCAACGCGCCCTGTTCGACTCGGTCTTCGACCTGTACTTCCCGCGGGGGGTCGGCGGTCCGCGGGAGGCGCCCCTGGACCGGGAGACCCTGCGCGACCGGCTCGCCGAGGCGCTGGCCGCCGACGACCGGGCGCTGATGGCCCGGTTGGCGGCGGAGGCGGTCGACGGCATGGGCGGGTACGGGAGTTCACCGGGCTCGGACGGCTGGTCGGCGTACCAGACCCTGGACCGGCTGCGTCCGCAGACCCTGCTGGCCCGGGTGCGGGCCGATGTCCGGGGCCGGGACGGCAGCGGCGCGGGGTTCGCGGACCGGCTCCTCGACGACGAGATCCGGGGCCGGATCGAGGAGTTCCGGCGGATGGTCGCAGCGGAGGCGCGGCGCCGGGTGGCGGAGCGGCGCGGGCGGGACGAGATCGCGCGGCGGGGTGTCCGGCCGACCGCCGACCGGGTCGACTTCCTGTTCGCGAACCGGGACCAGCTCACGGAGCTGCGCCGGGCCGTGGCGCCGCTGGCGCGCAAGCTGGCCACCCGGCTCGCCGCGCGCCGCCGCCGGGCCGCGCGCGGCACGGTCGACCTCCGGCGCACCCTGCGCTCGTCGCTGTCCACCGGCGGGGTGCCGATGCGGCCGGTGCTGCGCCGGCGCCGCCCGGTCCGCCCCGAACTGGTGCTGCTGTGCGACGTGTCCGGCTCGGTCTCCGGCTTCTCGGACTTCACCATGCTCCTCGTGCAGGCCCTGCACGACCAGTTCAGCAAGGTCCGCGTGTTCGCCTTCGTCAACCGGCTCGACGAGGTGACCGGCCTGCTCGACCACGGCCGCGCCGACCCCGACGGCCTCGGCGCCCGGATCCGTGCCGAGGCCACGCTCACCGGCTGGCACGGCAGCAGCGACTACGGCGTGGCGCTGGGCGAGTTCGCCGAGCGGTACGGCGGTGCGGTCGGCCCGCGGACGACGGTGTTCGTCCTCGGAGACGCACGCACGAACATGAGCGACCCGAACCTCCACGCCGTGCGCGAGGTCGCCCGGCAGGCCCGGCGCGTCTACTGGCTGAACCCCGAGCCGCGGGACCGCTGGGGCACCGGCGACTCGGCCGCGCCCGCCTACGCCGGCCTCGTCGCGATGCACGAGTGCCGCACGGCCCGGCAGCTCGGCGCGCTCATCGCCCGCCTGCTGCCGGTGTGACACACGGGACGCCGGGCGCCCTGCCATGATCGACTGGGCGTGACGCCGGCCGCACCCGGCCGGCCACCGACCCGAGGACCTCGCCATGAGCCACCACCCTCCCGTGCCGCTGGGCACCTTCCCCACCCCCGTCGAACCGGCTCCGCGGCTGGCCGCCGCGCTCGGGCTCGGGCCGGACGACCTGTGGGTGAAACGGGACGACCTGACCGGCCCGGGCGGCGGCGGGAACAAGATCCGCAAGCTGGAGTGGACGGTGGGCGCGGCCCTCGCCGAGGGCGCGGACACACTGGTGACGACCGGGGCGCCGCAGAGCAACCACGCCCGGCTGACCGCCGCCGCGGGTGCCCGGCTCGGGCTGGATGTCGTCCTCGTCCTGCGCGGTTCCCCGGGCGTCTCGCGCTCCGGCAACCTCGCCCTGGACGGGCTCTTCGGGGCGCGGCTCGCCTGGGCCGGAGAGGTGGACCAGGCCGGGCTGGACAGGGCGGCGGCCGAGGTCGGCGCGCGGCTGCGGGCGGACGGTGCCCGTCCGGCGCTGATCCCGTTCGGCGGTTCCAGCGTGCTGGGCGCCCGGGGCTACGCGCGCTGCGGCACGGAGCTGCGCGAGCAGCTTCCCGGCCTGCGCACGGCGGTGGTCGCGCTGGGCTCGGGCGGCACCATGGCCGGTCTGGTCGCGGCCCTGGGCGGCGGTTCGGTGCTCGGTGTCGACGTGGGCGCGCTGGCCGACCCGGCCGCGGCGGTGGCGGAGTTCGCCGCGCCGCTCACGACGGAGGAGGTCGACGCGGGGCGGCTGCGGGTGCGCCGGGACCAGGTGGGGGCCGGCTACGCGGCCCTGACCGACGCGGTGTCGCGGGCGCTCCGCCTGGCCGCCCGCACCGAGGGCCTGGTCCTGGACCCGACCTACACGGGCCGGGCGCTGGCCGGCCTTCACGCGGCCGTCCGGGACGGCGACGTCCGCCCGGGCGAGCGGACGGTCTTCGTCCACACCGGCGGGCTGCCCGGCCTGTTCGGCCACCCGGCCGCGGTGGCCTTCGCGGAAGAGGGAGCGCGGACCTTCGGCGACTGAGGGGGATCGCGGTCACCGGGGCCGCCGGCCCGCGAGGGCCCCGGACAGGCCACCGGGCCGCGGTCGGTGCGGCCCGGTGAGGGAGCGGGCGGACGGACCGCCGTACGGCCGGCTCCTCGCCTACTCGTTCAACTCCTCGCGTACTCGTTCGCCATGGTCCCGGCGAAGTCGTAGAGCACGACCTGCTCGTCCCCGACCACCCAGGCGTCGTGGCCGGGCGGGCACACGAAGACGTCGCCCGGGCCGACCTCACCCTCTCCGCCGTCGTCCATGCGGAGGTGCATCCGTCCCTGCACGACGTATCCGTTGTGGTGGACCATGCAGCTCGCCGTTCCCGCGATCGGTGCCACGGACTCCGACCAGCGCCAGCCCGGTTCGAAGGTGCCCACCGCGAAGTCGAGCCCGGTCAGGTGGAGCGCTTCGAGGTGGCCGCGGGGGAAGTCGCGCCGTTCGTCCGGCTTGTCGACCGCCTTCACTTCCAGCATGACGGTGTCCTCCCTTCCGGCCGCTGACCGCGGCCGGGGCCGGCCTCCGTCCCCCGGCGGCCTCGGACGACGCCGGCGTCGCGGCGGCGGCCGTGCCCCACGAGACCATCGTCGGCCCGCCGATCCGGCGCCGCCATCCGGCGGACGGGGCGGCGATGCCCGTCTCTTGGCCGCACGCGTCCGGCCCGCCGGAAGCCGGGACGGGCGAGGCCGGGCAGCGGGCGTCCGACGCGCCGGCGGCGTACGAGGGCGCTGTCGTGGCGGGTGTTCCGGTCGGCTCTCCGGCGGGCCGCGCGCCGGTGATCACCCTGGCACGGTGACAGCCTCCGGCACAGCGTCGACGGCGATGGACGACCTCACGGATCCGCCCCTGCGCCCCCTGCCGGCGCGGGCCGTCCGTCTGCTGGAGCGGGTCGCCGCCCCGCCCCGGCCGGTGGCCCACCTCCGGGCGGTGCACGACGTCGCGGCCCAGCTGGTGGACCGGGTGCCACGGCACTGCCCGGGGCTGGAGTTCGACTCCGAGGCCGTGCTGTTAGGCGCCGCCACGCACCGTCCGAGGGTGAGGTGCTCGCGCCCGAGGGTGACCGTGCTCGCGGCCTCCCCCGGCGACGACGGTGACGGCGGCGCCGGGCGGCGTGCTTGCGCGAGGCCTACCAGCCGCGTGCCGCCCGGAGCAGCAGGGCGCGGACGCGGGCCACGTCCGGGTTGTCGGGGGCGCCGGGGCGCTGGACGAGGAAGCCGGTGTTGATCGGCGGGTCCTCCGGTTCCAGCAGCGCGACGAGGTCACCGGACGCCAGCAGCTCCTGGCACAGGTAACGGGGCAGCACACTGAACCCGGCGCCCGCGGCCACGGCCGCGCGGACACCGCGCAGGTCGGGCACGGTCACGGCGGCGGTACGGGACAGCCGCCGGCCGAAGACGTGCCGCCAGTAGCGGCGGGCGATCGGCAGATCCTCGGCGTAGGTGACGAGCGGGACGTCGTGCAGGACGGCGGGGTCGAAGGGTTCCCGCGCGCCGGGCCGGGCGCCCTCGGCGGACTGACGGGCACGCTGACGGCCCCTCAGCCGCTCGGCCCAGACCGGGGCGGCGACCAGGACGAACTCCTCGTCGGTGAGCGGAACGGCGTGCAGGGTGCGACCACGCGGGCGGGTGGTGGCGATCACCAGGTCGTGGCGCCCGGCGCGCAGTTCGTCCAGCAGCGGATCGGTCAGCCCGGTCGACACCCGCAGCCGTACGCCCGCCGCGACCAGCGGCGCCAGCGCCGGCAGGACGGTCGTGCACAGCAGTTCCGCCGGGCCGGCGAGGTGGACGGGCTCGGCCCGGGCACCGGCCGGCGGGGTGGGACCGGCGACGGCGGCCAGTTCGTCCAGGGGTGCGGCGACCCGGGTCGCCAGCTCGTCGGCCACCGGGGTCGGCATGACCCCGCGCGGCAGCCGCTCGAACAGCTCCCGGCCGGTCTGCCGTTCCAGCGCGCGCATCTGCGTCGTCACCGTCGGCTGCGACAGCCCGAGCAGCCGGGCGGCGCCGGTGAAGGAGCCGGAGCGGTACACCGCGAGGAAGGTGCGCAGCAGGTTCAGGTCGAGGGAAGCGGTCTCCACGGGTCCGAGTATCACCTCCCGGTATTCCCGCCCGCCCCATAGGAGATCCAATACCAGCCATACGATGCTTCATTGGTTCCCTATGGGCCGGGTCGCCTACGTTCGGTCTCGCAGACGCACGCTCCCCGAAGAGAGAACCCCATGTCGAAGATCCTGTTCGTGATGACCGGCGCCGATCACTGGACCCTCGCCGACGGCAGCACCCACCCGACCGGCTTCTGGGCGGAGGAGGCCGTGGTCCCCTGGCGCGCCCTCAGGGCCGCCGGGCACGAGGTCGTCGTCGCCACGCCGGGCGGCGTGCTGCCGCCGGTCGACCGGGCGAGCCTGGCCGCCGAGGTCAACGGGGGCCGGGAGAGGGCCGACGAGATCGCCGGCGCGCTGGAGGAGATGACCGAGCTGCGGACGCCGGTCAAGCTCGCGGAGGTGGACCTGGACGACTACGCCGCCGTGTTCTACCCCGGCGGGCACGGCCCCATGGAGGACCTGGCCGTGGACGTCGAGTCGGGCGGGGTGCTGGTCGCGGCCCTGGACTCGGGCAAACCGCTGGCCGTGGTCTGCCACGGTCCCGCCGCCCTGCTCGCCGCCGTCCGCCCCGACGGCACCAACGCCTTCGCCGGGTATCGCGCCGCGGCCTTCACCAACGAGGAGGAGACCCAGGGCGGCCTGGCCGGCCGGGCCAGGTGGCTGCTGCAGGACCGGCTGACGGAGGCGGGCGTGGACGTGCGCGCCGGTGAGCCGTGGGCGCCGCACGTGGTGGTGGACCGCACCCTGATCACCGGCCAGAACCCTGCCTCCTCGGCCCCGGTCGCCGGGGAACTGCTGAAGCGGCTGGGCTGACACGCACCGGGGCGGCGGAGGCGGGGCGGGGACGGTCGCTCGGCCGGGGCAGGGGCTGGTGCTCACCCTGGACCCGGGGCGTCACTCGCCGGCAGCAGGGCGGTTCCCCACCCGGATCGGTCCCGGGGCGATCGCTCGCCGGGGCGGTGAAGGCGGGGCGGCAGGCCGGGCGGGAAATCTCTCCGCCGTCACCTGCAACCTCGGACGGGGTCGGACGTCTGTCGGGGTGGAGGCCTCCACTTCGACCAGATGTCCGACCCGAGCGACCGAAGGAACACATGTCCGCACACCGTGCCCCGCGCCCCAACCGCATCCACCGGCTGCGCGCCGCGCTGGGGGTCTCCGCCGTAGGCGCGGCCCTGGCCGTCGCCGGCACCATGACCGCCCAGGCGGCGCAGGACGGCGGCCACTCCGCGGCCCCGGCCCGCACCGCCACCCCCTCCCCGGTGCCGTCCACGCCCAGCTCCGCCACCCCCTCCCCGGTACCGTCCACGCCCCGCACGGCCACCCCCTCCCCGGTACCGTCCACGCCCCGCACCGCCACCCCCTCCCCCGTCCCGGCCACGCCCCGCACCGCCACCCCCTCCCCCGTCCCGGCCACTCCCGGACAGGCCATCCCGAGCCCCGTGCCGTCCACCGCCGCGCCGGAGCCGGCCCGCCCGGCGCCCGTACCGCACCACCGTCACGCCACGCCGGCGCCGGTTCCGCAGCAGCACTGAGGCAGGGCCGGTGCGGGGGAGCCGTCGCGCGGCGGCTCCCCCGCACCCGGCACCGGGAGATCCATGACGACAGCGACACCACCGGCGGCGGCCCTGCCCCGGGACCGAACCGGCACCCCGAAGCGCCCCGCCTCCTGGCGGCGGTTCACGCACGCGCTGCGGTTGCCCGTCCTCGCCCGCACGGGCACGGGTACGGGTACGACACCCGCCGCGCCCGGCGCCGAGCCCCGCGCCGGCACCCGGCCGGCCGCCGGGGCCGGAGGCGAGCCGGACATCGAGGAGCTGTACCACCACCGCCGGCTGTCGCTGGTGCGCCTGGCGGTGCTTCTGGTGGACGACCTGCCCACGGCCGAGGACGTCGTACAGGACGCCTTCACCGCGCTGTTCCGGCGGCACGGCCACCGCCTCGCGGCGCTGGACGATCCGGAGGCGTACCTGCGGACCAGTGTCGTCAACGCGGCCCGCTCGGTCCTGCGGCGCCGCAGGACCGTACGGGCGCACACCCCCGAGCCCGAAGGACACGCGCCCGCACCGGAGGAGGACGTGCTGCTGCACGAGGACCACCGGGAGGTGCTCGCCGCGCTGCGCACGCTGACCCGGCGGCAGCGGGAGGTGCTGGTGCTGCGCTACTGGTCGCATCTGACCGAGGCCGAGATCGCGGCGACGCTCGGGCTGTCGCGCGGTGCCGTCAAGTCCACGGCCAGCAGGGCCCTGGACGCTCTGGGCCGGCGTCTGGAGGGACTGCGATGAACGAGCCCGGTACGGGGACCACGGCGACGCCGGTCGAGGAGCGGCTGCGGGCCGCGCTGGCCGCACGTGCGCACTCCGTCGGCCCGGCCGACCTGCGGCCCCTGCGCCCGCCGTCCCGACCGGCGCGGATCCGGAGCGTACCGGTGCGCCGTGCCGTGGTGGGCGTGCTGGCCCTGGCCGCCGTGGCGGCGCTGGTGTTCTTCGCGCTGCGCGGCGGGGAGCCCCGCCCGGCCGGCCCGGCCCGCTCCCCGCACCCGCCGATCGGCACACCGTCCCCGGTCCCGAGCGCGGTGAGCCCGTCCGCCGCCCGGCCCACCCCGAGCACGCCCACCCCGAGCACACCCGGCCCGTAGGGGGCTCCGCCCGGCCGACCCCGAGCACACCCGGCCCGTGAGCCGCTCCGCCCGGCCCACCCGAGCAGACCCGGCCCGGGAGGCGCTCCGCCCGGCCCACCCCGAGCGTCCCCGGCCCGTGAGCCCCGCTCCGGGCGGGCGGGGTGCGTGGCGTGTCCGGTGCCGGACCGGGTGACATCGGGGTTCGCGCACACCCCGGCCGGCTCCCGCGGCGCTAAGTTGGGCGGCATGAGCAACCTTGACCGCGCGCCCGTGCCCAGTGTCTGCGGTGGCCGCGGCTTCGTCGTCGCCGAGCCGGTCCGCGAACTGCTGAGCCCCCGTCATGTGCAGCTGGGCGAGTCGACCGAGGTACGCCGGCTGCTGCCGAACCTCGGCCGTCGCATGATCGGCGCGTGGGCCTTCGTCGACCACTACGGCCCGGACGACATCGCCGACGAGCCCGGCATGCAGGTCCCGCCGCATCCGCACATCGGGCTGCAGACGGTCAGCTGGCTGCACGCGGGCGAGGTGCTGCACCGCGACTCGACGGGCAGCCGGCAGACGATCGGGCCCCGGCAGCTGGGCCTGATGACCTCGGGCCGCGGGATCAGCCACTCCGAGGAGAGCCCCCGCCCGCACGCCCGCTTCCTGCACGGCGCGCAGCTGTGGGTCGCCCTGCCCGACGAACACCGCGACACCGGCCCGAAGTTCGAGTACCACCCGGACCTGCCCACGGTCACGGCACCCGGCCTGACCGCCACGGTGCTCCTCGGCGGCCTGGACGGCTCGGTCTCGCCCGGTACGACGTACACCCCCATCGTGGGCGCCGACCTCGCCCTGCGCCGGGGCACGGAGACCCGTCTGCCCCTCGAACCCGACTTCGAGTACGGCGTGCTGGCCATGTCCGGCGAGGTGCACGTGGACGGGGTGCCGGTGCTCCCCGGCTCGATGCTCTACCTCGGCTGCGGGCGGACCGAACTCCCGCTGCGCGCGGAGTCGGACGCCGGGTTCATGCTGCTGGGCGGCGAACCCTTCGCGGAGGAGCTGATCATGTGGTGGAACTTCGTGGCCCGCTCCCAGGCCGAGGTCGAGCAGGCCCGCGAGGACTGGGCGAAGGGGAGCCGTTTCGGCGAGGTGAAGGGGTACGACGGGGCCCCGCTGCGCGCGCCGGAACTGCCGGCGGTACCCCTGAAGCCCCGCGGCAGACTGCGCTGACCCGGGCCCGGACGAGGCGCCTCCCCGCCCCGTCCGCCCACGCCATCCCCGATTCTGGGGGATTCACAGCGTTTCCCGGCCGGGCCATCGTCCAGAGTGTGCTCCGGACTTCGGTGCACACTCGGCACGGCAGCGCCTTGCCGACCGCGACATGCGGATCGCGTTGATCCACGAGGGGATGGCATGGGGCCTGCCGGTGCTGCTGAGAGGGAGAGGCAGCAGACCCTTCTCCTCGGCCGACGCCGTCATGGCCGGACGGCTCTCCACGCCCCTGGCGGCGCGCTGAGGCGGCGAGCCGAGCCGGTCAGAGCCGGGCGCGGGCCAGGAGGAGGGCCACGTCGTCGCCGGCCGGGGGGCGGAGGGTCTCCAGGACCCGGTCGCAGGCCTCTTCCAGGTCCTCGCCGGCCATGGCGGTCAGGGCGTCGCGGAGGATGCCGAGGCGGGCGTCGATGGGGTCCTCACGCGTCTCGACCAGTCCGTCGGTGTACAGGGCGAGGAGGTCGCCGGGGCGGAAGGGGAAGGCCGTCGTGCTGAACGCCCATCCGCCCACGCCCAGCGGCACACCGGAGGGCACGTCGAGCAGTTCGGCCGGCCGGCCGGACCGGACGAGGGCCGGGGGCAGATGACCGGCCACGCTGACCCGGCACTCGCCCCGCTCGGGGTCGTACCGGCAGTAGGCGCAGGTGGCGATGGTGTGTTCGACGTCCTCGGTCAGCCGGTCGAGATGGCGGAGCGCCTCAGCCGGGTCGAGGTCCAGCTGGGCGAAGGCGCGGGTGGCGCTGCGCAGTTGGCCCATGCTGGCGGCGGCGTTGATGCCGCTGCCCATCACATCGCCGACGACCAGAGCGGTCCTGTCACCGGGCAGGCGCATCGCGTCGAACCAGTCTCCGCCGATCCCGGTGACCGCTCCGGCCGGCAGATAGCGGCAGGCGATCTCCAGTCCGGGCAGGCGGGGCGGCAGTTCGGGGAGCAGGCGGCGCTGGAGGGCGAGGGCGGTGTCGCTGACGCTCTGGTACCAGCGGGCGTTGTCGATGCAGGTCGCGGCGCGGCTCGCCAGTTCGCAGGCGAGGAGCGTGTCGTCCTCGTCGAAGGGCTCGGGCGTGCCGGCGCGTTCGAGGCTGAGCGCTCCGAGGACCTCGCCGCGGGCCAGCAGCGGCACCGCGAGATAGGAGTGCACACCGGTCGCCTCCAGGAGGGCGGCGGCCTCGCTGGTGCGGGCGATGTGCCACAGGTCCCCGCGGGTGGCCTCGGCCACCAGGACCGGCTTGCGGGTGCGCACGCAGCGCGTGAGGAGACGGTCGCTGTCGTACGAGGCGAGTCCGCCGGGCGGGTCGGCCGCCGCCTGTGCCGTCGCGCGGGCGGGTGCCGTCGCGACGGCGGCGACCCGGAAGCGAGCGGGTCCGGTCTCGGAGGGGGACCGCCCCCGCAGAACGCTGTCGAGCACGTGGACCGCGGCCACGTCGGCCAGGTCCGGTACGACGACACCGGCCAGCTCGTGCGCCGTCCGCTCCACGTCGAGGGTCGTGCCGATGGACGCGGACGCGTGGGCTACCAGGGCCAGGCGGTTGCGGGCGCGTGTCGTCGCCAGGTTCGCCTCGTGGCGTTCGGTGATGTCGATGACGGACGTGGCCAGACCGATCACCCGGCCGGCGGCGTCCTCCAGCCGGTGGTACGACACCGACCAGGCGTGCTCGCGGTGCGGGTCGGCGGCGGTGCGGCCGACCACGTACCGGTCGGACACCGGCTGCCCGGTCTCCAGCACCTGGCGCAGGCGTCCCTCGACGGCCTCGGCGTCCAGGAAGGTCAGGACCTCGCGGACATGCCGGCCCACATGCGCGGCGGCGGGGACGCCGTGGATGCGCTCCAGTGCCGGGTTCACCGTCACGTAGCGCAGGTCGGGATCCAGGATGGCCAGGCCGATCGGGGACTGGGACACCAGCCGTGCCGACAGGGCCAGGCCCCGCTCGACCCGGGCCACCATCGCCTGGTCCACGGCCAGGCCCAGGGCGTAGGTGTCCCCGAGATCGTCGAGCAGCCGCATGTTGCGGAACTCCACCAGCCGCGTACTGCCGTCCTTGTGCCGGACCGGGAACGCCCCGGCCCAGTCGGCGCCGGACTCCATGACCTCGCCGAACAGCGAGATCACCTCGTCCCAGTGCTCCTGGTGCACCAGCAGCCGCACCGCGAACCGGCCCAGCGCCTCGGGCGCGGCGTAGCCGAACAGTTCCTCCGCCTGTGGACTCCAGAACACCACGCGCCCGTGCGCGTCCAGCACGACCGCGGCGACGTTCAGCAGATCGAGCAGGCCGGTGGGCGAGGAGCCGGCACCGGGCAGGGGCCGGCCCGGTGTGCCGGGCCGCGGGGCATCCGTCCTGCCCATACGCCGCACTCCTCCCCTGCTCGCGGGAGCACGCCACGTCGGCGGTTTGCTGTCTTTCACCTTCATCGTCACCGCGTTCCGGACGCCATGCCCACCGGCGACCGGAGTGTGACCGGGCGGGCGCGGCCGGTCACCTCGCCGGGGCACGCCCGGCTTCTCGGCGGGGCGCTATGCAAAGCAGCGAATGGTTACGTACAGCTACGGTGACCGCGGTCGGTGGCGTCCCGGTGCCCCGCCGCGCTTCCGTTCCTTCGCCTCCGCGCACATCGTGAACGGCCGTGTGCGCGCGGGATGTCGTGCCGGAAAAGTGTGAGGCGTGGCACTCGTCATCCGCTCGCCGGACCGCGAGAGCGCCCGGATTCGGGGCGGGCGAAGGACCGGGCGTCCGGGGCGGCGGCGAGCGCCCCCTGTGTGCCCCTGTGTTCCGCTTGTCACTCCCTTGGTGCGGGCATTACTGTCACCACGCCTTGGTGAACGGGAAATCCGGTGTGATGCCGGTGCGGCCCTCGCCACTGTGATCGGGAAGTCCGGCTCCGGCCCTCGCGGGCAGCCACTGGGTCCTCGGACCCGGGAAGGCGGAGTTCGGTGGTACCCGTGAGCCAGGAGACCGGCCAAGGCGCGTCAACCATCCACGAGGTGCTGGAGAGGGTCTGCTGAACCATGCACATAGCCGAGGGATTTCTTCCTCCCGCGCATGCCGTCGCCTGGGGCGTCGCGTCCGCCCCGTTCGTCGTCCACGGAGTACGGTCGCTCACCCGTGAGGTCAGGGAACACCCCGAGAGCACGCTGCTCCTCGGCGCGTCCGGCGCCTTCACCTTCGTTCTGTCGGCCCTGAAGCTGCCCTCCGTCACCGGGAGTTGCTCGCACCCCACCGGCACCGGCCTGGGCGCCCTTCTCTTCCGGCCGCCGATCATGGCGGTGCTGGGCACCATCACCTTGCTCTTCCAGGCCCTGTTGCTCGCCCACGGCGGCCTCACCACACTCGGGGCCAACGTCTTCTCGATGGCCGTCGTCGGTCCGTGGGCGGGATACGGGGTCTACCGGCTGCTGCGGCGCTTCGATCTGCCGCTGATGGTCACGGTGTTCGCGGCCGCGTTCGTCGCCGACCTGTCCACCTACTGCGTCACCAGCGTGCAGCTGGCCCTCGCCTTCCCCGACCCCGGCAGCGGATTCCTCGGCGCGCTCGGCAAGTTCGGCTCCATCTTCGCGGTCACCCAGATCCCGCTCGCGGTCAGCGAGGGGCTCCTCACCGTGCTGGTGATGCGGCTGCTCGTGCAGTCCAGCAAGGGCGAACTGACCCGGCTCGGTGTCCTGGTGGCCGGCCGGGAGACCGGCGCGAACGCCGAGGCGGTGGCCCGGTGAGCAGGAACGCGAAGATCAACTCCCTGCTGCTGCTCGCCGTCGTCCTGCTCGCCGTACTGCCCCTGGTCCTCGGGCTCGGCGACCACAAGGAGGAACCCTTCACCGGCGCCGACACCGAGGCCCAGACGGCGATCACCGAGATCAAGCCGGACTACGAGCCGTGGTTCTCGCCGCTGTACGAACCCCCCTCCGGTGAGATCGAGTCG
Source organism: Streptomyces echinatus (assembly GCF_014203595.1). Taxonomy (GTDB): domain Bacteria; phylum Actinomycetota; class Actinomycetes; order Streptomycetales; family Streptomycetaceae; genus Streptomyces; species Streptomyces echinatus. The sequence goes on along the minus strand of NZ_JACHJK010000006.1, from coordinate 351,594 downwards.
GCGCTCTTCGCCCTCCAGGCGGCGATCGGTGCCGGGGTCCTCTCCTACTACTTCGGCCTGCGGCGCGGACGGCGCCAAGGCGAGGAGCGTGCCCTGGCACAGGCCGGGGGCCCGGCGACGGCCCCGGAGGCCGCGCCCCGCGGCGCCGAGGACCCCACGGCCCGAGAGGTCTGAGCCCGACGTGCTGCCGATCGACGCGGCGGCGCACAGCAGTCGCTGGCGCCGCCGCCATCCCGTGGACAAGGCCGTGCTGGGCCTCGGCCTCACCGTCTTCGCGATCTCGCTGCCCCCCTGGCCCGGCGCGGCCCTGGTGCTGGTGACGGCGCTCGTGGTCCTGCTCGGCCCGGCGGGGGTGCCCTGGCGCCGGCTGTGGCGTGCGTACCGGGTGCCGCTGGGCTTCTGCGTGACCGGAGCCGCCACCCTGCTGATCCAGGTCGGCGGCCCGAACGGCTTCGTGGCCTTGGCCGAGGGCGGTCCGGCCCGTGCCGGGCAACTGCTGCTGCGGACGTCGGCGGCCTCCCTCGGCGTCCTGCTGTTCGCGTTCACCACCCCCATGTCCGACCTCCTCCCCCGGCTGGTGCGGGCGGGGGTGCCCGCGCCCGTCGTCGACGTCGCGCTGGTCACGTACCGCATGAGCTTCCTGCTGCTGGACTCCCTGCGCCGGATCCGTGAGGCGCAGGCCGCGCGGCTCGGGCACACCACCCGGACGGCGGCCTGGCGTTCGCTGTCGGGGCTGGGGGCGACGGCGTTCGTCCGCGCCTTCGACCGGGCGGCCCGCCTCCAGTCCGGTCTCGCCGGCCGCGGCTACGACGGCACTCTGCGCGTGCTGGTGCCCGATGCCCGGGTGTCCGTCCGCTTCACGGCGGCGAGCGCGGTCCTGCTGGTGTCGCTGACCGCCCTCACCCTCGTACTGGAAAGGCCGCTGACATGACCGAGGCCGCCCTGGTCGCCCTGCGCGGCGCGTCCTTCGCCTACGAGGACGGCCCCACCGTGGTCGACGGCCTCGACTTCGAGGTGCGCGAGGGCCGCGCACTGGCCCTGCTCGGCCGCAACGGCAGCGGCAAGACCACCCTGATGCGGCTGCTCAGCGGTGGACTGAAGCCGCGTACCGGCCGGTTGGCGGTCGAGGGGCGGCAGGTGACGTACGACCGCGCGGGACTGACCCGGTTGCGAACGACGGTCCAGCTGGTCGTGCAGGACCCGGACGACCAGCTGTTCGCCGCCTCCGTGGCCCAGGACGTGTCCTTCGGGCCGCTGAACCTCGGCCTGCCCGACGACGAGGTGCGGGCGCGGGTGGACGAGGCGCTGGCCGCGCTGGACATCACGGCCCTCGCGGACCGGCCCACCCATCTGCTCTCCTACGGGCAGCGGAAACGGACCGCGATCGCGGGCGCCGTCGCCATGCGGCCACGGGTGCTGATCCTCGACGAGCCCACCGCCGGCCTCGATCCGGACGGTCAGGAACTGCTCCTCGGCACCCTCGACGGCCTGCGCGCGTCCGGCACCACCGTGGTCATGGCCACCCACGACGTCGACCTCGCCCTGCGCTGGGCCGACGACGTGGCCCTGCTCACCCCGTCCGCGGTGCGCACCGGGCCCGCCGCCGCGACACTGGCCCGCACGGAACTCCTGCGGCAGGCGGGACTGCGGCTGCCGTGGGGCATCGCGGCCGCACAACTGCTGCGGTTCCAGGGGTTGCTGCCCGGTGGCGCGTCGGGCCCGCGCACCGCGGAGGAGCTGGCGGCCATGGCGGGGCCGCCCACGCCGACCGCGCCGTCGGTCTCCTCCGACGGCTGACGCACGACGGCTGAGGCCCGGCGGCTGACACACGACGGCTGACGCCCGGCGGCTGACACACGACGGCTGACGCCCGGCGGGCGGGACCGACCGTCCGAACCCGGACAGCCGGACAGCCGGTCAGCCGGTCGGCCGGTCGGCCGATCCGACCGTGTCGTACGGCAGGTGAGGGGTGGTCAGCGGCCGGGCTCGGCCTCCCGGCCGTCGGCGAGGGGCCGGGCCGCGTAGGTGAGGCGCACGACGCCGTCCGGGTGCCGCTCGGTGCGGCCCCGTACGCCGAAGACGTCGGCGAGCAGGTCCGGCGTCAGGACCTCCAGCACGGGGCCCGCCGCCACCACCGCGCCTTCGTGGAGCACCACGAGGTGGTCGCAGAGACGGGCGGCCAGGTCCAGGTCGTGCAGCACCGCCAGTGTGGTGATCCCGGTGCTGCGGATCAGGTCCAGGAGCTCGAAGCGGGCACGGATGTCGAGGTGGTTGGTGAGCTCGTCCAGGACCAGGAGCCGCGGGCGCTGCGCGAGGGCGCGGGCCAGCAGGACGCGCTGGCGTTCGCCGCCGGAGAGCGTCGCGTAGTCCCGGTCCGCGAAGGGCTCGACTCCGCAGCGTGCGACGGCCTCGGCCACCGCTCGGCGGTCCTCGGCGCCGTCGCGGCCCAGCAGGCCGTGGTGAGCGGTGCGGCCGAGGGCGACCGTCTCGATGACGGACAGGCCGGTGACGGCCCCGGTGTCCTGGAGGACGGCCGCCGTGCGGCGGGCGGCCGCGCGCGCGGACAGCCGCCACACGTCGTCGCCGCCCACCTCGACCACTCCGCCGGCGGGCCGCAGCGAGCGGTAGACGGTGCGCAGCAGCGTGGACTTGCCGCTGCCGTTGGGGCCCACGAGCCCGACGATGTCGCCCTTCTCCGCCTCCAGGCGCACGTCCCGGAGGATCGGCCGGCGGTCCAGGGTGATGTGGAGCCGGTCCACTGTCAGTTTCATACGGCGGTCCGCCTCATGCGGTGTCCAGGCCCTTGTCGCGGCGCAGCAGCCACAGGAAGAACGGGGCGCCGAGCAGGGCGGTGAGGATGCCCAGCGGCAGTTCGTTGGGGCGGTTGACGGTACGGGAGAGCAGGTCCACGAGGACCAGGTAGACGGCGCCCAGGAGCGCGGTCAGGGGCAGCAGCCGGCGGTGGTCGGCGCCGACGGTGAGACGGACCAGGTGCGGGATCATCAGGCCGACGAAGCCCACGCCTCCCGCGACCGCGATGACGGTGCCGGTGAGCAGGGCGCTGATCACCAGCAGGACCGCGCGCAGCCGGTTGACGTCGACCCCGAGTGCGGTGGCGGACTCGTCGCCGGCCAGCAGCGCGTTGAGCCGTCGTCCGAGCATCGTGAGCACGAGCGTGCTCGCCAGGACCACGCCCGTGGCGACGGGCAGTTGGGACCACTGCGCGCCGGCGACGCTGCCCAGCATCCAGAACATGACGGTGCGCAGTTCGGTGGGGGTCGCCAGCAGCTGGACGAAGCTGGTCACCGACAGCAGGACGTAGCCGACCGCCACCCCGGCGAGGACCAGCCGGGTCGGGGCAAGCCGGCCCCTGCGCTGTCCGAGGGCGAAGACCAGGGCCCCGGCCGCGAGGGCGCCGGCGAACGCCGCCCCGGAGACGCCCAGTCCGCCCAGCCCGCCGATCGCGACACCGCCGAGGGTGATGACCAGGACGGCGCCCAGCGAGGCGCCGTAGGAGAAGCCGAGCACGACGGGGTCGGCGAGCGGGTTGGTGACCAGGGTCTGGAGCACCGCCCCGGCGACGGCCAGGCCCGCGCCGACCACGGCGGCCAGGGCGACGCGGGGGGCCCGGAAGGTCCAGACGATCTGGTCCAGCGCCGGGTCGCCGGCGGCTCCCCGGCCGGTGACGTGGTGCAGGAGGATCCGCCACACGTCGGACACCGGGATGCCGACCGCCCCGATGCTCACGGCGACCACCATGACGGCGACGAGGACGACCAGCAGGGCGGCGACGCAGAGCGGGAGGCGCAGGCCGCTCAGAACCTGTCGGGGTGGAGGATCCTGGCGATCTTCTCGACGGCCAGGTCGTTGCTGGGGCCGAGGTACATCGAGTCGGACAGCGTCACGTACGTGTGGTTCCTCGCGGCCGGCCACTGGGGGAACTCCTTCAGCAGTTTCCTGGCGTAGGCCGCCGGGTTCGGGTCGTTGTAGCCGATGACGACGAGCGCGTCGACGTCCGTCGCGGCCACCTTCTCCTTGCTCAGGTCGGCGAAGGAGGTCCTGGACGCCGACGCGAAGGCGTTGGTGCCGCCGGCCTTGGCGAGAATGTCGTTGTAGATGCCCTTGGCGACGACCGAGCTGAAGTCGTTGCCGCCCATGGCCATGTTGGAGAACAGGACCATGACCCTGGGCCGCTTCGTGCCCTCGACCTTGGCGGAGACCCCGGCGATGTGTTTCTCGGAGGCGGCGATCAGCCGCTCCGCCCGGTCGCTCACGGCGAAGATCTTCCCCAGGTCGCGCAGCAGGGTGTAGCTGTCGGCGATGGTCATGCCGGAGGTGTCCTGCGTGCAGCCCTGCGGGGAGACGTAGGTGGCGGCGCCGGCCTGTTCCAGCTGGTCGCGGGTGGCGAAGCCGTTCTTGGCGTCGAAGCCGTACGACGTCGTGGACAGCACCAGGTCGGGGCGCAGCCCGATCATCGCCTCGCGCGGGATGTCGTAGGCGTCGTTGACCTCGACGTTTCCGGTGGGCAGGGCCTTGATGGCCTTGACTCGGCCGGGGACCTCGGACATTCCGTAGCTCTGCTGGTTGGCGACGACACGGTCGCCGAGGCCGAGGGAGAGCAGGGTGGACACCTCGGCCACCGAGGCGCCGTTCATCACGACCACCCGGCTGGGCGGCTTGTCGAACTTCTCGGACACTCCGCAGTTGTCCAGGGTCACCGGGTAGCCGGACCTGGCGGCGTCCGCGGCGGCCCCCGCGCCGGTGCCGCCGGGCCGGTCGGCCGAGGAGTCGGCACAGGCCGCGGTCGCCAGGCAGAGGGCTCCGGCCAGGGCGACGGCGACCGGCCGTTTCTTCGACATGCGTGCTCCTTGCTGGGAGTTGCTCGTGCTGTGGAGGGTTCCGTTGCAGTAGTCGGGGGGACGGCCCGGGGAGTTCCCGGGGAGTGCCGGCTACTTCGCGGGCGAGGCGGGGCGGCCGTGTGCGGTGGGCGGGGCAGGCAGTGTTCCGGTCGCGACGCAGTGGTCCAGATAGCGGAAGACGAGGTCCCGGCCGACGGGCGGGCAGCTGATCGCACTGTCCCGCAGGCCACTGACGACGTTGTCCGCGCGGATCCGTCCGAGGCGCAGGCCGGGCCCGGTCTCCTCGGCGGGGTCCGCGTCCAGGGACTCGAAGAAGGCGAGCACGGACGCCGTCACACCGGTATCGCCGCTGAGGCGCGGCAGTTCCGCCCGCCATCGGGCCAGGGACACCCGGCGCAGCGGGTAGCCGTACTCCTCCAGCCAGTCGTAGAGGTCGCTCAGCCGCACCGGGGCGCCGGACGCGTGGTTGAAGACCGTGGCCGCCGGAGGGCGCTGTCCGAGGCAGAGCTGGACCAGAGCCTCGGCTGCGTGGTCGACGGGGGTCCATGTCTCCTCCTCGAACAGGTCGGGGACGAGGCCCGCGGGCACGCCGGCGCGCAGCACACGCCACAGGAAGTCCCGTTCGTTCACGTATCCGGTGCCGTGGGGGCCGACGATCCGGCCGAGCCGGTGCACGGTGACCGGCAGGCCCCGTTCGGCGGCCTGTTCCAGCAGGCGTTCGGCCGCCCATTTCGACTGCTGGTAGCCGTAGCGCAGTCCGGCGTGGGGCGGCAGGAACGCCTCCGGCACCTCGGCGGCGAGGCCGAGGGGCGGGGCGACGGAGAGCGTCGACACGAAGTGCAGGGGGACGGAGCGCACGGCCGTGAGGCGCAGCAGGTCCCTGGTGGACTCCGTGTTGACGGCCCGGAGCGTGGCGTACTCGCGCAGGACGCTGACCGTCGCCGCGTTGTGGAAGACGGCGTCGCAGGTGCGGGCCAGTTCGTCGAGGAGCGTCTCCTCCAGGCCGAGACGGGGGCGGCCCAGGTCCGCGGGGAGCGCCGTGACGCGTTTTCTCTCCTCGTCCCCCAGGGGGATCAGGTGGGTCTCCAGGGCCTGGTGGAGGCGTGCGGTGGCCTCGGCGGGGCTCGGGGCACGGACGGTGCACACGATCTCCGCGCCGGTGCCACGGAGGAGTGCGGCGAGCAGGTGTACACCGACGAAGCCGGTGGCGCCGGTGAGCAGGATCCGGGACGCAGGCCCGTCCGGGCGCGGGCCGTCGCCGGGCCGGACGTCCGGGTCGAGCCGGGCGTCGGTGAGTACGGCCGTGGGAAGCGCGGGGGCGGTCGGCCGGACCCCGGCCGCGAGGAACCGCGCCAGTTCGGCCGGGGTCGTGTACTGGAAGAGCCAGGCGACCTTCACCTCCCGGCGCAGGGCGGCACCGAGCCGGCCTGCCACCTGGATGGCCTGCAGCGACTGGGCCCCCAGATCGAACACGTCGTCCCGCGCGGAGAGGGCGGCCACGCCGAGCACCTGCTGCCAGGCGGTGGCGACGGTGCGCTCCAGGCCGCCGTCCGCCTCCGCCGCCCGGGTGACCGGCTCCGCGGGTGCCGTCCCGACGAGCGCGTTCCGGTCGGTCTTGCCCGAGCTCGTACGAGGCAGCCGGTCCCGGAACTCGACGGCCGAGGGGATCATCGCGGCGGGCAGTCTCGTGCGCAGGTGCTCCCGGACGGCGGCGGCGTCGGGGGCCGGGCCGTCCGCGACGAGGTGTGCGATCAGGTGCCGTGTCCCGTCCCGGCCCGCCCGGCCGACGACGGCGGCTTCCCGGACCCCCGGGTGGGTCAGCAGGGCGCTCTCGACCTCGGCGGGGTGCACCCGGTGCCCACTGATCTTGAACTCGTCGTCCGCCCGGCCGAGGTGGCGCAGCTGTCCGTCGTCGCCGATCCGTACGAGGTCGCCGGTGCGGTAGGAGCGGGGCGCGCCGGGGAGCCCGTCGAGGGGAGCGAAGCGGGCGGCGTCCGCCGGGCGGTCGCCCCGGTAGCCGGCGGCCAGGTTGTCGCCGAGGAGGTGGAGTTCGCCGGCGACGACCGCCGCGCGGGTGCCGGGCAGCGGCAGCCCGATGGGGACGTCGCCGGGGGCGAGGGCCGGGTCGTGGAGGTCGGCGACGGTGGCGGCCACGGTGGCCTCGGTGGGGCCGTAGCTGTTCAGCAGCCGCACGCGCGTGCCGACGGCCTCGCGCCAGCGGTCGACCCGCTCGGGCAGGGCCGCCTCACCGCCGATGACGACGGTGCCGAGCCCGGCGGGCAGGGCGGCGGCGCCGGTGGAGACGGCGTGGGCCACTTCGTGCCAGTAGGCGGTGGGCAGGTCGAGGAGGCTGATCCGCAGCCGTGCGCAGGCGTCCAGGAACCCGGGGACCGAGTCGGTCATGTCGTCGGTACGGACGACGAGCGTGGCGCCGGCGCAGAGGGTGAGGAAGACCTCCTCCACGCTGGTGTCGAAGTGCGGCGGGGCGAACTGCAGGACACGGTCCTCGCGGCGGAGACCGTAGCGGTGGGTGGCGCCGGCGACGAAGTGCGCGAGGGCGCGGTGGCCGATCTCGACGCCCTTGGGGCGTCCGGTGGAGCCCGAGGTGTGGATGACGTACGCGAGGTCGTCCGGTGCGGGCGGGGGCGGCGGGGCCGGCGCGGGCGCGGGCTCCGGCCGGTCGAGGCGCAGAACCCGGTGGCCGCCGAAGGCGTCGGCGTGCGCGCCGGTGGTCAGGACGAGCGCGGGGCGGGCGTCGTCGAGCAGCTCCGCCCTGCGAGCCGGGGGCGCGGCGGGGTCGACCGGGCAGTAGGCGGCTCCGGACAGCAGGACACCGAGGATGGCGGTGACGATGTCGCCGCCCCGGGGCAGCGCGACGACGACCACGTCACCGCGGCCGACCCGGCGGGCCGCCAGTCGGCAGGCCAGTTCACGTGCCGCGCCGAAGAGCCGCGCGTACGTGATGTCCCGCCCCGCGTGTTCGACCGCGACGGTTCCGCCGCGCCGGGCGGCGTGTTCGGCGATCAGGCCGAGGACCGGGTGTGCGGGGCCGGGCAGCGGGCCCCCGTCGAGCACGGCGACGGTCCCGCCCGCCCGCGCGCCGCCCAGCGCGCGGTCCGGGGAGGCGACGGCTTCCCGCAGCAGGGTCAGCCATCCCTGCTGGAAGGAGGCGGTGTCCGCCGCCGTGTAGAGCTCGGGGTTGGCGTCCACGGCGATGCGCAGTCCGGCGCCCTCGGAGCGGTCGTAGACGTTGACGGCCAGGTCGTCGACGGGGCCGGCGGACACGTTGTGCACGGTGCTGCGGTGTCCGGCGAACCGCAGGTCGTACGCGAAGGGCATGATGTTGACGCCCGGACCGGACAACCGGCGCTGCCCGCCCACCAGTCGGAGGTCGCGCCGCAGTCGTTCGTAGCGGTAGCGCTGGTGCGGCAGCCCGCCGCGGAGCTCGCGGGAGATCCGGGCGGCGAGTTCGCGCAGGGTGTCCGACCGGCCGACGGCGACGCGCAGGGGCAGGATGTTGCGGACCATGCACGGGACCCGCAGCGAGACGGAACCGAGGCGGCCCATCACCGGGAGGCTGAGGACGGTCTCGGGGGCCCCGGTCGCCCGGTGCAGCTGGGCCGCGGTCACGGCCAGCAGGATCTCGGACCAGGTCACCCCCAGTTCGCGGGCGACGGAGCGCAGGGCCCGCGTCCGTGTTCCGTCGAGGTCCACGACCTGCCGGTGGAAGGTGCGCGCGGGCAGGGCGGTGCGCCCGGCGGGGCTCGCCACGGCCGGCCGGTCCGCGAACCGGTCCGCCCAGTGGGCGCGGTCCTCGGCGAAGCGTGCCGATGCGCGGTAGGCGCGCTCCTCCTCGCGCACGGCGGCCAGGGTGCCGAAGCCGCTGTCCGGCACCGGTTCGCCCGCCGCCCGGGCCGTGTAGACCTGGGCGACCCGGCGGGCGACCAGTGACAGGCCGAAGCCGTCGAGGGCGATGTGGTGCACGCGGTGGTACCAGAGGTACTGCTCGGGCCCGGTCCGCAGCAGGGCGTGGCCGAAGAGGGGGCCGCGCGTGAGGTCGACGGGCCGGGCCAGGTCCCGGTCCATCCAGGCCAGGGCCGCCGCCCGCGGATCGGGCTCGGCGGTCAGGTCGGCGGTGTGCAGGCGCCAGTCGCCGGCGGGGGCGTCGACCTGCCAGGGCCTGCCCTCCTCGTCGACGACGAACGTGGCGTTCAGGGCCTCGGTCTCCGCGACCACCTGGTGCAGGGCGGCGTCGAACACGGCCGGGTCCACCGGGCCGTCGATCCGCACGTACTCGGCCGTGTTGTACGCGGGACTGCCGGGGTCGAGCCGCTGGCCGGTCCAGATGCCCTCCTGGGCGGCCAGCAGCGCGTGGCGTTCAGGCCTCGGCACCGGCGGCTCCCCCCTGACGTGCGGCGAGCAGCTGCCACCACTGGGCGAACGAGGTGCACTCGGCGAGTTCGACGAAGCCGACGTCGGCGCCGGTCTCCCGCCAGCGTTCGATGAGGGTGACGATGCGCAGGGAGTCCAGGCCGGCGTCGAGGGGGTTGTCGTCGAGGTCGACTTCGTCGGGCCGCTGGTACAGGAACTCCGCCAGGTCCGCGCGGAAGCCGTCCAGGGTGAGGGAAGCAGGCATGTCGTTCTTTCTCCGTAGCGCGTCGGGGCGGGTCAGTTGACCTTGCGTGCCGCGTCGCCCCAGAAGCGGTCGCGCAGCTCCCGGCGCAGGATCTTCCCGCTGGGGTTGCGCGGGACGCGGTCGATGAACTCGTAGCGGGCGGGCAGCTTGAAGCCGGCGAGCCGTGGCACGAGGAAGGTGTGCAGGTCGCGCGGGCCGGGCCGGCGTCCGGGTGCGGGGACCACGAAGGCGTGGACGTACTCGCCCCAGCGTTCGTCGGGGGCGCCCACGACCACGGCCTCGGCGACTTCGGGGTGGCCTTCCAGGACGTTCTCGATCTCGGCCGGGTAGACGTTCTCCCCGGCGACGAGGATCGCGTCCTTGATGCGGTCGCGGATGAAGATGTAGCCGTCCGCGTCGATGCAGCCCGCGTCGCCGGTGTGGATCCAGCCGTCGACGAGGGTCTCGGCGGTCCTGTCGGGCAGTCCCCAGTACTCGACCATGTGGGCCGGAGTGGCCAGGCACACCTCGCCCACGGCGCCGGGCGGCAGTTCGCGGCCCCGGCCGTCGATCACCTTGGCGCGGACGCCCGGGTACGGCCGGCCGGCCGCCTGCATCAGCGGGCCGCCCGGCACATGGGCGGCGGGGGGCAGGCAGACGGCGGTGTTGCCGGTCTCGGTGAGGCCGTAGATCTGGGCGAACTCGCACCCGAGGACGGCGATGCTCTCCTCCAGCAGGGCCTCGGAGATCGGGGACCCGCCGTACACCGTCTTGCGCAGGGTGGCGAAGTCCCGTGCGCCGACGCCGGGTTCGGTCAGCATCATGCGGAGCATGGCGGGTACGACGCACGCGGTGGTGACGCCGAGGTCGCGGATGAGGCCGACCGCCTGCCGGGCGGCGAAGGCGCGCATCGCCACGACGGTCGTCCCGGCGTTGAGGTTCTGCGTGGCCCACCACAGTCCGCCGACGTGGAATCCGGGGATGCCGACCAGCGCGATGTCACCGGTACGCCAGTCGATCCAGTCCAGTCCCTCGCTCGCCAGGGCGTCGCGGATCGCGAAGAAGCTGCGGTGGGCGAGCACGACGCCTTTGGGCAGTCCGGTCGTTCCGCTGGTGTAGAGCTGGGCGACCGGGGTGTCCGGGGTGACCGGCACGCCCGGTTCGGTGTCGGGACGGGACGCCTTCCAGGCGGCGAAGGGTTCTCCCAGCGCGACGACCGTCTCGGGCGGCTCGGCCGGCATCTTCTCGACGACCGGCGCGAACTCGTCCTCCAGGAAGAGCAGCCGGGTGCCGGAGTCCTGGAGGATGTGGCTGACCTCCGGCGCGGTCAGCCGCCAGTTCACGGGGACCAGGACGGTGCCGCTCTTGGCGCAGCCGAAGAGGATCTCGTAGTAGTGCTCGGACTCCTTGCCGAGGTAGGCGACCCGGTCGCCGGGTGTGAGTCCGGCGGCCCGGAGGGCGTGGGCGACGCGGTTGCTCTCGGCATGCAGTTGCCCGTACGTCAGGGTGCGGTCCTCGCAGTGGACCGCGGGGGTGGCGGGCCGGTGCCGTGCGTGGAAGCCCGTGGTCTCGGCGAGCGTGCGCGGCCCGGCGTGGTGGAGCTTGTCCATGGGAAGTCCTCCGCGGGGTCAGGGGACGTCGGTGAACGCCAGGGTCGCTTCGCCGTGGCAGCGGCCCGACTCGGAGTCCTGGAAACGGAAGGCGGTCTCCGCGCGCAGGAACGGCTTGCCGCCTGCCGGGGCGCGTCTGGTGACGGAGGTGAACTCCATCTCCCCGGTGAAGGAACGGGGGTTGACCGGTCGCCGGAAGTCCGCGGCGAAGCGGGCGATCAGGATGTCCGGGAGCTGATGTCTCCAGAAGTCGTCGAGCGTCCAGGACGCGAACCCCGTGCCCAGTCCCTCCTTGACGGACTTGGCGACGAGGTAATACATCATCTGGTTGTAACAGATGTTGACCTCGACGGAATTCAGATGACCGGTGTCGTCGATGTAGCACGACTCGGGTATCGCGAAGGCGCACCGGGCGGCGATCCGCCCGTCCCGGGCGGTCACGTCCGCCGACAGCAGGTACTTGCAGTGCTCCTTGTAGGGCTGCAGCACCCGGGCCAGCAGGGCCTCGTCGGTCATGCCGCCTCGGTCCCGTCGATTCCGCCGGTCGCGTCGATTCCGCCGGTCGTGCCGATGGCGTCGGCCGTGCCGATGCCATCGTGGAGCCTGCGCTCGTCGTGCACGGTCACGCGGTAGGAGACCGTCGGCTCGGGGGTGGTCGTGTGCCGGGCGCGGTGGATGAGGCTGCGGTTGTCCCAGACCAGCAGGTCGCCCCGTTCGAAGCCCTGCAGATGGATCCGGTCGTGCCCGAAGGTCTCGTCGAGCTGGCCGGTGGCCTCGAACAGCCGCTTGAGCAGCTCCTCGTCCAGCGGATCGCCGTGCCGGTCCTCGATGCCGACCGTGAAGCCCTCGCTGACGTAGAGGACCGTCTCGCCGGTCATCGGGTGGGTGAAGGTGGTGGGCTGGAGGACGGCCGGGGTCTTCCGCTCGATCTCGTCGAGGATCTCGGACACCGGGCGGTACACGTCGTGCGGCCGTATCTTGAAGTACTTGCGCACGGAATGCCGGCAGCGGGTTCCGGCTATGTCCCGCTTGAGGTCCGCGGGCAGGGCCTCGTACGCCTTCCCCATGTCGATGAAGTACGTTCCGCGGTTCTTCCGCGGAACGACCTGGGGGTGGATGAGGGTGATGCCGAACGGGTCGGGCATGAACTGGTAGTCCGCGTGCCAGAACTTGCCCGTCTTCGGTACGCCGATCTGCTTCCCGTTCTCCGGGACGTTGGAGGAGACGAAGATCTCCGGGATGTCCGGGTGGTGGTACATCGGCTCGTAGTACGTCTCCGGCCGCCCGAGGCGCTTGCCGAGGTCCAGGAACGCCTGGGGGGAGAGGTCCTGGTTCTTGAGGACCGCGATCTTCTTGGTGTAGACCGTCGCCTTGAGGGCGGCGATGTCGGCGTCCGAGGCGCTGGTGTGGTCGAAGTCCTCGACCGTCGCGCCGATCGCCGTGCCGGGCTGGTCGCTGATCTGCATGGGGAGTTGCCTTTCTCGGGGTGGTGGCGGGCGGAGGGGGAGCGGGATCAGGCCGCCGCTCGGCGGGAGTCGACGAGACGGGCGATGTGGCCGAGGGTGAGGCCGGGGCCGAGTTCGTCGTCTCCGACGGTGACGCCGAGGTCGCGCTCGATGCGGATGCCGATCTCGACCGTCGTCAGGGAGTCGACGTCCAGTGCGCCCAGGGTCGCGTCCGGGCTGAACCGGTCCGCGGGGGTGTCGTGCAGCCGCGTGAGGATCTCGACCAGTCGGTCGTAGGTGGTGCTCATGGCGTCTTTCGTTCTCCTTCGTGGTGCGGATGGTCCGGGCCAGGGAGGCCGGGCCAGGTGAGGAGGCAGGAGCCCCAGGTGAGGCCGCCTCCGAAGGCGGTCAGCAGAAGCCGGTCGCCCGGCCGGACGGCCCCGCGGGCGGCGGCGTCGGCGAGAGCGAGCGGGATGGACGCGGCACCGGTGTTCCCCACGTCCTCGACGTGCGTGAGGCACCGTTCGCGCGGCAGTCCGAGGTCGTCGGCGACCGAGCGCAGGATGCGCAGGTTCGCCTGGTGGGGGACGAAGTGGTCGACGTCGTCGGTCTTCCAGCCGGCCCGGGACAGGGTGGTGCGCGCCGACTCGGCCATGCGCCGCACCGCGTGGCGGTAGACCTCCTTGCCCCGCATGGCGAAGTGCCGTTCGCGGTGGCCGGGTTCGCCCGGTCCGGAGCGCTGCCGGGAGCCGCCGGCGGCGATCGTGATCAGGTCTTCGTGGGCGCCGTCGCTGCCGAGGTCGAAGTGGCCGACGGCGCCCTGCTCGCCGGGGTGCCCGGCTCGCAGGACGACGGCTCCGGCTCCGTCCCCGAACAGCACGGCGTTGGCGCGGTCCAGGGGATCCACGACGGTGGAGTAGGTGTCCGCCCCGATGAGCAGCACCCGTTCGGCCACGCCCGCCGCGATCAGCCCGGCGGCCGAGGCGAGTCCGTAGACGAACCCGGTGCACACGGCGCTGACGTCGAAGGCGGCGGCCCCGGTCAGGCCGAGCCGGGCGGCTGTGGCGGGCGCGGTGGCCGGGCAGGCGCGGTCCGGGGTGGCGGTGGCGAGGACGACGGCGTCGACACTGTCCGCGGCGGCGGAGGCGAGGGCCCGGCGGCCGGCCTCCACCGCCAGGTCGGAGGTCGCCTGTCCGGCGTCGACGACGTGCCGTCGCCGTATGCCGGTCCGGGTGCGGATCCAGGCCTCGTCGGTGCCGAGCCGCCGTGCGAGCTGTTCGTTGGTCACCACGCGGGGCGGCACCCAGCCGGCCAGCCCGCACAGGACGGCGGCGGGCGGGGCGGAGGGGCCTGCGGTGACAGCGGACATGGAGTGCTCCTGGCATGAGGGAGGACGTGCCGGGCGGCCCGGGCACGGGAGAGGAAGACCGGGGGCCGGCGGGGGCTGGGGCAGGGCTAGGGCCTCTCGTTTGGATCATGCCGGGCTCGCGGGCCCTGGCACCGCACCTCGCCGCGTTGTCGTCGGTTGCCATGGCTCCGCCATGTCGCCCTCCTCCGCCTTGCGATGTACGGCACCAGACCCCGCTCCCTGATCCGGCCTGATCCGAACGAAAGGCCCTAGGGCGCGGTGCTCCTGCGCAGGGCGAGCGGGAGCAGCGCCCCGCAGCCGAGGGCGCCCGCTGTCGCGAACAGGGCGGTACGGAGGCCGTCGAGGAGACCGGCGCCGGTGGCGTTCTGCCCGGCCCCGCCGGACAGCGCGACCAGGACGGCGAGGCCCACGGCGCCGCCGGCCTGCAGGGTGGTCGACGCCAGCCCGGAGGCGATGCCCTGGTCATGGGGGGCCACGCCGGCGGACGCGGCGATCCAGGTCCCCGTCCAGGTGGCACCCTGACCGAGTCCCAGGAGCACGATTCCGGGCAGCAGAGCGGTGTACGAGCCGTCCGAGGTCAGCGCGAGGCCGAGTGCCGCGGCTCCCGCGGCGCCCAGCGCCATGCCGCCCACGAGCAGCCGGCGCACGCCGAAGGCGGACACGGCCCGTTCGCCCGCCTGTGTGCCGACGGCCACCAGGACGGCGGGCCCGAGGAACGCGAACCCGGTCGCGACCGCGCTGTATCCGTGCACGGTCTGGAAGTACAGGGTCAGGAAGTACGGCACCGAACCGAAGGTGGCGCTGAACAGGGCGGCCGTCCCCGTCGCCGTCAGCAGGCCGCGGTGCGCGAACAGCCGGGTCGGCACGAGCGGGTCACGGGAGCGCCGCTCCACCACGGCGAACAGCGTCAGCAGTCCGAGGGACAGCGTCGCGACGGCCAGGGCCGTGGGTGTGCCCCAGCCCTCCGCGGGTGCCCGGATCAGCAGGAACACCAGGAGCGTCACCCCACCGGTCGCGCTGAGCGCGCCCGCCGCGTCGAAGCGCCGCGAGCGGTCCCGGGGTCCGTCCGCCGGGAAGAGCAGCCGGCCCGCGACCGCGAGGGCGCCCGCGACGGGCACGTTGACGAAGAACACCGACGGCCAGCCGAACGCCTCCACCAGGACCCCGCCGAGCAGCGACCCGAAGCACAGGCCGCCGGCTCCCGCGGCCCCCCACACCGCGAGGGCACGGTTCCGGTCGGGCCCCTCGTCGTACAGGGTGTTGATCAGGGACAGCGTGGCCGGGAACAGCAGGGAGCCGCCGACGCCCTGGACGCCCCGGACGGCGATCAGGGCACCGGGCGTCGTGGACAGTCCGCCGACCAGGGACGAGCCCGCGTACAGCAGCGCCGCGAGGACGAACGTCCGGCGCCGCCCGAGCAGGTCCGCGGCCCGGCCGCCCAGCAGCAGGAAGCCTCCCGTGGCCACGACGTAGGCGCTCACCACCCACTGGAGGTCGTGGTCGGAGAATCCCAGACCGGCGCCTATGCCGGGCAGGGCGACGTACACGATGTTGTAGTCGAGCGAGATGACGAGCTGACCCAGCGCCAGAACGAACAGCGGAAGTCCGGACGGCTTCCGGATCCGAGCCGTTTCCGGCTGTTTCACGGACATCATCGCACCCCCCAGAATCACGGAATCCGGAATTCCCACGGAGGGAATTTCCGGTATGCCGAGCGTTTTGCGTCACCGTAGCAGCACCGCCCGGACTTGTGAATGGCCGACTTCCGGACGACTGTTGCCTGTTCACGGAATTTCCGGGCAGCTCGAATTCCCGGCAGCCGAAGGGCAGCCGGATGAATGAAAGTTCTAATTCCGGGTCAGCTCTCTCCCATGAGCCGACGAATCTCGGTCATCACGGCGACCAGTGCGCGGCGCTCCGGAAGAGTGGTTTCCGGGTGCCAGAGGTCGATGAGCAGGCAGGTTCGCGGGCGCGTCCCTGTGTTGCGGGCCTCATGTTCGAAGGAGTAGTCGAAGAGCAGGCATTTTCCCTCCTCCCATGTCCGCGTCTCCCCGGCGACAGTGATACTGCATCCCTCGGGGACCTCGACGGCAAGGTGGAGATTGATACTGAAGTTCCACAGGTCGCAGTGCGGCCGGATCACCGCACCCGGCAGCAGCGTGGAGAAATGACATTCGAGGAGAGGGCATATCTTCTCCGGTCCGACGACGACGTCCCGCAGTATGCGATGAGCGGCGGGCGCCGTGGCCGCCGATTTCTCCACCAGGTTTCCGTCGCGGTAGAGGTACAGGGCCTGCCAGTCGTCCTGGCGGGTCAGGTAGTGCTCGTAGTCCGAGAACTCCTCGCGCCGCGCAGCCCAGGCGGAGGCGAACTCCGCCTTGATCGTCCGGTGGCCGTCCTCCAGCGCGCGGACGACGGGAGCCAGCTCCGGATGCGCGTAGGGGTCGTGCCAGGGGGTGGACGACAGCCCGGGCATGATCCACTTGGCGGCCTTCTGCAGGGGATGCCGTTCGCCGCCGCCCGGTTCCAGCATGCGCTCGACCCGAGTGATCGTTTCCGCACCGAACTCGGCTCTGATCGCGGCGAAGGCGTTCTCTATCTCTGGCGTCATGGGTCTCCGAGGTTCCGCGCACGGCCCGAACGGCCCCGCGAGGCGGCCGGCCGGGCGGCGAGCCGCACTGTCGAACTGGTAGTCGGCCGCGGGCGACCGGGAGTTCCCGTCACGCCGAGCGAATTTCCCCGGACCCGTGAAGGCTTGGGAGCCGTGGGCCGGCCCGGCTGGGACAGGTGCCCGCTCCCCCGGCTCAGGGGCGGGGACGGAGGAAGGGGTGCCGGTGCCTCCGGCGGGGGGGGACCGGCACCCCTCGTGTCACCCGGCCACGGTGACCGGCACGTGCGTCCGCGCCACGTCGGCCCCGGCTCCGACTCGGGCTCCCGCTCCGGCCTCGACTCCGGCTCCCGCTCCGGCCTCGACTCCGGCTCCGGCCCGGGAGTCGGCCCCGGAGTCGGCCCCGGCGCCGGCCTCGGCCTCGGCCTCAGCGAGGAGTTCGACGAGAACGGCCCGCGCGCGGGCCACCCGCGAGCGGATCGTGCCGACGGGGCAGCCGCTGGCCCGGGCGGCCTCCTCGTAGGGCAGCCCCGTCAGCTGGGTGAGGACGAACGCCTGGCGGCGCTCCGGGGACAGCGTGTCCAGCAGGTCGAGCAGCGCCACGCCTTCGTCGAAGCCCGGCAGACCGCTCGGCTGGGCCCGTTCGGCCCGCAGCGCCCAGTCGTCCGCGGCACTCAGCCGGGGCCGGGCGGCCGCCTGCCGCAGGCTGTCGACGACCGTGCGGCGCGCGATGGACAACAGCCAGGTACGGGCCGACGAACGCCCTTCGAACCGGTGGAGGCTGCCGAGGGCCCGCAGGAACGTGTCCTGGGCCAGGTCGTCGGCGAGCTGGCGGTCGGCGGAGAGATGCCGGATGTAGCGGACGACGTCCGGGTGCAGCGCACGGACGAACCGGTCGACGGCGTAGGGGTCGCCGCCACGTGCGGCGAGCGCCCAGGCGGTGGCCGACTCGTCGGGCGAACCCGTCGCACCGGTCGTGTCCGTCACCTGGTGTCCGGTGTCGCGGGTCGTGCGCACGGCGGGCAGGACAGGAGTGATCACCTGATGTCCTTCTCGGGATGTCCGGGATCCCCGCGGCGCGGCACGCACGATGACGAGCGGGCAAGGGGGCGCACGGCCGCGGCACGCGTGGTCGCGCTTCCGCGGCCGTCGCGCTCGCGACCGTGCCCTGGCACGCCGAGCGTGGCGGCACGCCGGGGTGGAAGACCCGGAACAGGTAAAGGGACGGGGCCGCAACGGTCGTACGGCCCGTGCCCGAAGCCCCCTGCACCGGCGCCGGAGTCAACACGGCGGCCGGGGGGTCGGCTTCGGGAAACCAGCTGTCTCAGACGACAGCGGGTCCGGCCGGAGGCCCCCGAGAAATGATCGTGTGAGCGAGCAGCAGCCGCGGCTCCCGCTCCGTCCGCTCGCGCGCGGGCCGCGGGCGCGGCCGGCTCGGC
Organism: Streptomyces echinatus; assembly: GCF_014203595.1. Lineage (GTDB taxonomy): Bacteria > Actinomycetota > Actinomycetes > Streptomycetales > Streptomycetaceae > Streptomyces > Streptomyces echinatus. The sequence continues at coordinate 333,649 of NZ_JACHJK010000006.1, read as the reverse complement.
GGTGCGGGCAGCAGCGCCAGGGGCAGCCACAGGGGTGCGGCCAGCCAGGCCGCGACGGCCCTCAGCAGGCGGAAGGCGGTCCGCTCGCCGTAGGCCAGCCACAGACCGCTGAGCAGGGCGGCCAGCGCGTGGGCCGCGAACATGCCGAACGCCGAGCCGCCGCCCATGTCGTGGGCCATGTGGCCCAGGTGCCCGGCGTGCCCCATGCCCATGGACCCCGTGGAACCCAGGGCGTTCATGGAACCCATGGCGCCCATGTCCATCGCGTCCATGTGCAGGGAGCCCATGTGCGAGGAGCCCATGTGCATGCCGGTCATGCCCGTGCCGGCACCCGGGGCCGACGGCTGGGTCAGCGAGAAGACCGAGTGCAGCGCGCCCTGGGCGAGGGCGACGACGGACACCACCAAGGGCAGTCCGCGTTCCCGGCCCGCCAGACACCAGCCGACGCCGCTCGTCGCGGCGAAACCGGCGAGGAGGGCCCACCAGGGCACGGCGGCACCGGACATCATGACGTGCCCGAGGGCGGCGAGCAGCACACAGACGGCCGCGAACATCGCGGCCCGCGTCGTGCGCGCACACCATCCAGCTGTCATGACGGCCTCATCCTCGCATCCGGGCTCCGCTCGTCACGCAGGGGTACGCACAGCACCCGGGCTCGCCGCTCAACTCCGAGTCAGTGATACCCGACACACCGCCATGGCGGAAAGGGTCAGGTGCCGTCCTGACCCGGACGGACGACCACCGCGAGGCTCCGCACGGCCCCACCCCGCTCGAAGTGCAGCGTGAACGCGACGAGATCGCCGGCGCGCCACGTCGGGTCCGCCGGCACGATCACGTCGACTCCGGTCGGGGTCATCACGAGGCTTTGGCCGGCCGGGACGGGCACCGAGGGCACCGTCCGGCCGGATGCCGTGTTCTCCGTGACCATACGGTGGCGGCTGAGCGTGGCCGCGCCGCCGGTCCCGGCGGACGTCACCCCGAGCAGCCGGTCCGCGGAGCCGCCGGTGTTGGTGATCCGGAAGAAGGCGGCCGTGGTGTCACCGTAGGGCAGGAGCACCCGTCCCCCGGTGACCGTGATCCGGGCCGGACCGCCCGCGTTGCCGTAGGCGGTCCATACGCTCAGGCCGCCGAGGGCGAGCGCGCACGCGGCGACCGGGGCGAGCGCCGCGAGCAGGGCGTCGGTGAGCCGACGGCGGGTGGGCCGCCACGACATGACGGTCATCGGGTACGCCTTCCGGTCGGTGCGGGCTGCCAGGTGCGCAGCCGCAGGCTGTTGATGACGACCAGGACCGAACTGGCCGACATGGCCGCCGCGGCGAGCATGGGGTTGAGCAGGCCGACCATGGCGAGCGGGACGGTGACGGCGTTGTAGCCGAACGCCCAGACCAGGTTGGCGCGGATCGTGCCCAGGGTGCGCCGGGCCAGCCGTACCGCGTCGGCGAGCGCCTCGATGTCACCGCGGACGAGCGTCACGTCGGCGGCCCCGATGGCGACGTCCGTGCCGCCGCCCATCGCGATGCCGAGGTCCGCCTCCGCGAGCGCGGCCGCGTCGTTCACGCCGTCGCCGACGACGGCGACCCGGTGGCCCCGCGCGACCAGGTCACGTACGAGGCCGGCCTTGTCCTCGGGGGCGCGGCGGGCGTGGACCTCGTCGATCCCCAGGGTGTCCGCGACGGCGCGCGCGGGTCCCTCCCGGTCGCCGGTGGCCAGCACGGGGCGTACGCCGAGGCGCCGCAACCGGTCGACCGCCCGGTAGCTGCCGGGCCGTACCGTGTCGCCGACCTCGATCAGCGCCTCGGCCACCGAGTCCACGCGGACCAGGACGGCGGTGCGTGCGGCGGTCTCGGCCGCCTGCCGGGCCTCGGCGAGCGCCGGGGGCAACTCGCCTTCGGGTGCGACGACTTCCACGAGCCGGCCCTCGACCCGGCCGCTCACCCCACGGCCGGGCAGCGCGGTGAACCCGGTCACCCGTGGCAGCGGGCGGTCCCGTCGGGCCGCGGCCGTGACGGCCCGCCCCAGCGGATGCTCCGACCCCTGCTCGACGGCCCCGGCCAGCCGCAGCGCGGCGTCCCTCCCGAGTCCGTCCGGTGCGGCGGTGACCCCGGCGACGGTCATGTGGCCGGTGGTGAGCGTGCCGGTCTTGTCGAGGACCACCGTGTCGAGGTGCCGCAGCCCCTCCAGTGCCTGCGGTCCCGTGACGAGAACACCCAGCTGGGCCCCTCGCCCGGTCGCGGCCATCAGGGCGGTCGGCGTCGCCAGGCCCAGGGCGCACGGGCACGCCACGACCGACACGGCCACCGCCGCCGTGACCGCCGCCTGCGGATCGGCTCCGGCCCCGAGCCAGAAGCCCAGGGTCGTGACCGCCAGTGCCAGGACCATGGGCACGAAGACACCGGCGACCGTGTCGGCGAGCCGCTGGGCACGCGCCTTGCCTGACTGAGCCTCCGTCACCAGCCGGGTAATCCTGGCCAGTTGACTGTCTGCGCCGACCGCGGTGGCCCGCACCAGCAACAGTCCGCCGGCGTTGACGGCCCCGCCGGCCACGGCCGAACCCGGCCCCACCTCGACCGGCAGGCTCTCACCGGTGACCAGTGCCAGGTCCACCGCCGAACTGCCCTCCACCACCTGCCCGTCGGCGGCCACCCGCTCACCGGGACGCACGACGAAGACCTGCCCCACGGCCAGCCGCTCGACGGGGATGAGCCGTTCGTCGTCGCCGTCCCGTACGGCCACGTCCTTGGCGGCCAGCCGGGCGAGCGACCGGAGTGCCGCCCCCGTCCCGTTCCTGGCCCTCGCCTCCAGGTGACGGCCCGCGAGGACGAACAGGGGGACACCGACGGCGGCTTCGAGGTAGAGGTGCGCGACACCGTCGGAGGCGGACGGCACGAGTCCGAACGGCATCCGCATGCCGGGGTCGCCCGCGCCGCCGAGGAACAGGGCGTACGCCGACCAGGTGAAGGACGCGGCGACACCGAGCGAGACCAGGGTGTCCATGGTCGCGGCCGAGTGGCGCAGCCCTCGTACCGCCCGCGCGTGGAAGGGCCAGGCACCCCACACGGCGACGGGCGCGGCCAGCACGAAGCACAGCCACTGCCAGTTGCGGAACTGCCAGGCGGGCACCATCGACAGCACGAGCACGGGCAGTGCGAGCCCCGCGGTGATCAGCAGCCGTTCGCGCTCCCGCCGTGCCTCCGCCGGCTCCCGGCCCCCGGAGCTGTCGTCCGCGGACCGTCCGGCTCCGGAGACGTCGAGGAGGGCGGCCGTGTAACCGGCCTTCTCCACGGTGGCGACCAGTTCCTCGGGCCCGGTTCCCTCCGGATGACGCACGCGCGCCCGGCCGGTCGCGAGGTTGACGGTCGCCGTGACCCCCGCCAGCTTGCCGAGCTTCTTCTCGACCCGGGTCACACAGGCCGCGCACGTCATGCCGCCGATGGTCAGGTCGGTCGTGACGAGGACGGTCACCGGCTCCGCGCCCATCAGTGCCCTCCCCCGTGCGGCCCGCCCATGTCGTCCATGTCCGGGCCGCCGCTCCCGCCGTCGTCGCCGTCGCCGCCCCCGCCGGGCGCGGTGCCGTGCATGCCGGGTGCGACGGGTCCGGCGGCGGCGCCGACCGCGTACGACACCGTGAAGACCAGTGCCAGCAGCAGAAGGAATCCGCACAGGGCGGGCGGGGGCGCCGCGCCGCGTGGGAAGGCGCGCGGGCGCGGGGATCGGCGGGACTCGTCCATCAGCCGTGTCTCCAGATCGGGTGGCACGGCGCCGGTCGGATCGAGCCGCACTCGTCCCAGGAGTCGGACCGGACCGGGTCCGGGTTCCGGGGCGCTTCCGTGGCGCGCGTCACAGACCGGCGGCCCCGCCGAGGGGCCGACGGGCCGCTCGTTCAGGCGAGGTGGAGGGCGGTGTGCAGGGTGTCCGTCACCTGGACGCGGGCCGCCCTGGACGCGTCCGTGCGGCGGAGCATGTCGAACAGGACGAAGCCGTGGATCGTCCCGTGGTAGCGGATCGAGACGACGGGGACGTCCGCCTCCCGCAGCAGTGCGGCGTAGGCCTCGCCCTCGTCGCGGAGCACGTCCGCCTCCGCGGTGAGTATGAGCGCCGGCGGCAGGCCGTGGAGGCTCGGGGCGGGCGCGCGCAGCGGTGAGACGGTCTCGTGCGTCCGGGTCCGCGGGTCGGGTGCGTACCGCTGCCAGTAGTCCCGCATCGCGGCGCGGCTCAGGAAGTAGCCCTCGGCGAACTGGTGGTAGGAGGGCGTGTCCATCGCCGCGTCGGTGACCGGGCACAGCAGCACCTGGTGCACGAAGTCCGGGCCGCCGCGCCGCCGCGCCACCAGGGTGAGCGCGGCCGCCTGCTGGGCGCCCGCGCTGGCGCCGACGACGGCCATCCTGCTGCCGTCCAGCCGGGATCCCCGGCCGTGCCGGGCTATCCACCGGGCGACGGTGTACGCCCGCTCGACGGCTCCCGGATGGCGGGCGTCGGCGGGCGCGTCGTACTCGGGGACGACCACGGCCGCGTCCGTTCCCAGGACGAGGTCAGTCACCAGGCTCCGGTGCGCGTACGCGTCGGTCAGCATCCATCCCAGACCGTGCAGGTACAGCACGACCGGCAGGGCCTCGTCGGTGCCGGCGGGGCGCAGTATGCGCACCCGGATCCGGTTGCCGCCGATTCCCGGCAGCGCCAGCCACTCCTCCTCGACGTCGGGCTCGTCACGGCCGTCACCGGTCCACAGGGCCGCTATCCGGGCCTCGACGGCCGCCGTGTCCGGATCCGCGTCCGGGAATCCGGGGAGTGCGTAGCGGGCGACGAAGGTACGGGTCAGCCGCTCCAGAACAGGCGCGGCCCAGGGAGCCGGGAGGTCGTCATGCAAGGGAACTCCTGTGCGGGAACGGGCTGTTCGTCGGAGCTGCTGATCCCCCGCGGCCGGGGCGGGCAGGCGCTCGGCGGCGGCTCCACCGGCACGGGTGACCAGAGTAGGGCGAGTGGCGCGGGGTTCAAGGGGCGGCGCCTGGCCAGTTCGCGGCGCGCCTGCTCCTGGTCGCCGGGCACGGGGGAGCCCGTCCCGTGTGCCGCGTGGACAGGGGCATGGGCCGGGCGCGGTGACGCGTCGCCCGGGGGCGCCGCGCGGTGTCCCCGGGCGCCACGGCTGTCGACCGTTCCGGTGGCCGCGGCGCGGGGCGGGTCACGCGTCGTCAGCACGTTCCGCTCCGGCGCGGGGCACGGCCAGGGGGCGGGCTCAAGGGGCCCGGATCCGCCGGGGCCGGTCACGGTCCCCGTCCGCGGGGACGGCCGGCGAAGCCGCACCGGGGCCGGACCGGCTCACCCGAACGCCGTAACGGCCCCCGGAACCGTGCGGAGCGACCGTGCCGCACGCGCGGGCCGGTTGTCGCCGACGGCACCGGCCGGTCGCCCGGGGCCGCTGGGCTGCGGGAGCGGTCGCCGTACCGCATAGTGAACGAGGTGCGGGGCGAGGTGGCACTGCCCGGCTCTCGTGCCGGGCCGGCCGGCCCGACCGGGGTCCGGTCGGCGGCGTCCTCGGCTCGGTGGGTGCGGGGCGCCCGGGCGGCGTTGTCCGGTGCCGCCATCCCGTCGGCCGCGGCCACCCCGGCCGCCCGGGACAACGCCGGCCCATGCGGGCCGCGACGACGCTGCGCACTGAGGAGGCTGTATGTCGTTCCAGGACCCGGTTGTGCCCGTCTGCCCCTTCGACTTCGCCGACGCGCTGGAGTTCGACCCCTCGCTGGCCTCGCTGGCGGGGCGCGGCCCGGTCAGCCGGATCCGGCTGCCCTACGGTGAGGCCGAGGCGTGGCTGGTGACCAGTTTCGCCGGAGTGCGTCAGGTGACGTGCGACCCGAGATTCAGCCGGGCGGCGATCGTCGGGCGGGACTATCCGAGGATGACGCCCGAGCCCATCGTGTCACCGGAATCGATCAATGTGACGGACCCGCCGCACGCCACCCGGCTGCGGCACGTGGCGGCCCAGGCGTTCACCCGGGAGCGGGTGGCGGGCATGCGGCCGGCGGTGGACAGGGTGGTGGCCGGGCTGCTCACGGCGATGGCGGAGACGGGACCGCCCGCGGACCTGGTGACCCATCTGTCGGTGCCGCTCCCCCACCTGACGATCTGCGAGCTGCTCGCCGTCCCCGAGGACGACCGCGACCATCTGCGCACGCTCACCATGCGGCTCCTGGCCACCTCGCCCGACGCCCGGCAGGACGCGGCCGACGCCAAGGCCGAGCTGCGGTCCTACTTCGCCAAGCTGGTCCCGGACCGGCGCGTCGCACCGGGCGAGGACCTGCTCAGCGCGCTGGCCGCGGCCCCGGTGCCGGAGGGCGAGGAGCCGCTGAGCGACGACGAGCTGGCGGTCCTGGCCGTGACGCTCATCCTCAGCGGCAACGACACGGCGACCTGCCAGATCAGCAACATCGCCTATCTGCTGCTGACCCGGCCCGAGGACCGTGCCGCACTGGCGCGCGACCCCGGCCGGCTCCCCGGCGCGCTGGAGGAGCTGCTGCGGTTCATCCCGTTCCGCAAGGGTGTGGGCATCCCGCGGATCGCGCTGGAGGACGCGGAGATCGAGGGAACCGCCATCAGCGCGGGTGACTACGTGCACGTGTCCTACCTGGCGGCCAACCGCGACCCGGCGGTCTTCCCCGACCCGCACACGCTCGACCTGGAACGGCCGGTGCACCCGCACATGACGTTCGGCTGGGGCGGGCACCACTGCCTGGCCGCTCCGCTCGCGCGGGCGGAGCTGGACAGCGCGGTCACCGGCCTGCTGACCCGCTTCCCCGGCCTGCGCCTCGCCGTCGCCCCCGAGGACGTCCGGTGGGACACCGGGACCATCCGCCGCTTCCCGCTGCGCCTGCCGGCCGTCTGGTGACCCCCGTACTCGCATGACGACCCGTCGGCCGTACCGTTCGCACGGCGCCTGGGGACAGTTCTCCGGGCGCCGGTGAGTACGGCCGGCGGCTTGCCCACGGGCGGGTTCTGGACCGGCCGCCGCCGTCGATGCCCGTCCCGGCGCCCGCCGTGCTCTCGGCCTCAGCCATCGCGCCAGCCCGACGATCATGAGGGCCGGCCGCCCGCACTGTGACGTACGCCACCGGTCGGGGGTGTCACACGGCGCCGGGCACCGGCATCTCGTGGGTGTGACCAGGTCGGGAGCGAGCAGGCGGGAGCCAGGCATGAGCGAGCACGAGACGGACGTGGCCGGACCGCCCGGGAACCGTGTGGACCGCGCCACCGAGGCGTTCGTCGCCCATCGCAACCTGCTGTTCACCGTGGCCTACGAGATGCTCGGTTCGGCCGCCGACGCCGAGGACGTGCTGCAGGAGACCTGGCTGCGGTGGGCGGACGTCGACCAGGAGGCGGTGCGCAACCGGCGGGCGTACCTGGTCCGGATCACCACGCGTCAGGCGCTGGCCCGGCTGCGTACGCTGTCCCGGCGCAGGGAGGCGTACGTCGGCCCCTGGCTGCCGGAGCCGCTGCTGACCGCCCCGGACGTGGCCGAGGACGTCGAGCTGGCCGACAGTGTCTCGATGGCGATGCTGCTGGTCCTGGAGACGCTCGCGCCGACCGAACGGGCGGTGTTCGTGCTGCGCGAGGTGTTCGGCCTGGAGTACGAGGAGATCGCCGAAGCGGTCGGCAAGAGCCAGGCCGCGGTCCGCCAGATCACCCACCGGGCACGTGCCCACGTCGCGGCGCGCCGGCCTCGGGGGGCCGTCTCCGCGGCCGAGACCCGCGCCGTGCTGGGGGCGTTCCGGCAGGCGGTCGAGACGGGCGATCTGCGGGGCCTGCTCGATCTCCTCGCGCCCGACGTCGTCTTCCTGGGCGACGGGGGCGGCGTCGCCCAGGCCGCCCAGGAGCCCATCGTGGGGGCCGGGCAAGTGGCCCCGCTGGCCGCCGGGTTGAGCAGGTTCGGGGCGGGGGCGCTGCGGCCGGCCCAGGTCAACGGCTATCCGGCGCTGGTCCTCCGGCTCGGCGGAAGGGTCGACACCGTCGTGGCGGTGCACATCGCCGACGGCCGTGTCACCGGCCTCTACGCGGTCCGCAACCCCGAGAAGCTGTCGCGCATGGAACGCGAGACGGTCCTGAGCCGCTGATCCGACCGCTCCGGACCGGTCCCCCACGGGCCCCTTGTCCCACGCCGTGGCCTGTCCCTCGCGGGTCCCCTGTCCCACGCCCGGACCTGCCCGTCGCGACCCGTGTCCCACGCCCGGGCCTCTCCCGCGCCGGGCCCTGTCCCTCGTCGGCCCTGTCCGTCGGCGGCGCCCCGTCCCTCAGTGGGCCCGCCCCGCCGGCCCGGGACGCGGCGCGAACGCGCCAGGTCTTACGGAGTCGTGACGTGCGGGCGCGCCCTTCCGGTCCGCCGCCGGGGCGGGCCTAGCGTGGGCGTATGCGAGTACTGGTCACCGGCGGTGCCGGGTTCATCGGCTCCCATGTGGTCGAGGCGCTGACGGCGTCCGGGCACGAGCCGGTCGTGTTCGACGTGCGCGCGGACCCCGCCGCCGACGTCCGCGACCCCGAGGCCGTGGCGCGGGCCCTGGCCGGCGTGGACGCCGTCTGCCATCAGGCCGCGATGGTCGGGCTCGGCACGGGGTTCGGGGACGCCGCGGAGTACGTCTCCCGCAACGACCTGGGGACCGCCGTACTGCTCGCCGCAATGGCCGGCGCGGGCGTACGGCACCTCGTGCTGGCCGGGTCGATGGTCGTGTACGGGGAGGGGCGGTACGCCTGTCCGCGCGACGGCGTCGTGCGACCGGGACCGCGGGCGGTCGCCGATCTGGAGGCCGGACGGTTCGAGCCGAGGTGTCCGGTGTGCGGCGCCGAACTCGCCCCCGGCCTGGTGGGCGAGGACGCGCCGGCCGATCCGCGCAACGTGTACGCCACGACCAAGCTCGCCCAGGAGCACCTGGCCGCCGCCTGGGCCCGGTCGACGGGCGGCTCCGCTGTCTCGCTGCGCTACCACAACGTGTACGGGCCCCGGATGCCCCGGGACACCCCCTACGCGGGCGTCGCCTCCTTCTTCCGGTCCGCGCTCGCCCGGGGCGAGGCGCCCCGCGTGTTCGAGGACGGGCGGCAGCGCCGGGACTTCGTGCACGTCCGGGACGTGGCCGCGGCCAACGTCGCGGCGCTGCGGGCGGGGTCCGCTCCGGGCGCGCTCACCGCGTACAACACCGGCAGCGGCGAGCCGCACACCGTCGGGGAGATGGCCCGCGCGCTGGCTGACGCCCACGGCGGGCCGGCGCCCGTCGTCACCGCGGAGTACCGGCTGGGCGACGTACGGCACATCACCGCCGACTCCTCCCGGCTGCGGGCCGAGCTGGGCTGGAAGCCGGAGGTCGGATTCGCGGAGGGAATGCGCGAGTTCGCGGCCTGCCGCTGACCGGGCCCGGCGGGAAACCGGGGCCGGGATCAGGGAGCCGAAAGCACACGTCCACGGCCTGCCCCTCACCCGGCCCGGCGGGAAACCAGGGGCCGGGGATCGCGGGGCGGACGCGGTGGCTCGACGCTCTCGGCCGACGGGGCTACGGTGCCGTGGGCAGCGTGACCTCGAAGCGGCAGCCGCCGGGGATGTTGCGCACGCTGGCCCGGCCCTGGTGGGCCTCGACGATCCCGCGCACGATGGCGAGGCCCAGGCCCGCGCCGGCCGGCGGGGTGCGGGCGTCGGTGCCGCGCCAGCCGGTGTCGAAGACGCGGGGCAGGTCCTCCTCGGGGATGCCGCCGCAGCCGTCCGTCACGGAGAGGACGACACCGTCCGGCGAGCGCTCGGCGACGACGGCGACCGTGCCGTCGGCGGGTGTCCGGCGGATCGCGTTGACCAGCAGATTGCCCAGGACGCGGCTCATCTCCTTGGCGTCGACCTCGACCGGTACCGGCGCCACCCGGTCGCCGACCAGCCGCACGCCGTGGGCGCGCGCGAGCGGACCGGCTCCGGCGAGGGCGTCGCCGACGAGGTCGTAGAGGGAGATCCGGGACGGGCTCAGCGGAAGGGTGCCGGCGTGGATGCGGGAGAGTTCGAAGAGGTCGCCGACCATGCCGTCGAGGCGCTCCACCTCGGCGCGGATCTGCTTCAGATAGCGGTCGGGGTCGTCGGCGACGCCGTCCTCCAGGGCCTCGGCCATGGCGCGCAGACCGGCGAGCGGGGTGCGCAGGTCGTGGGAGATCCAGGCGACGAGTTCCCGGCGTGAGGTCTCCAGCATGCGTTCGCGTTCCCGGGACTCGGCGAGCCGGGCACTGGTGGCCGCCAGCTCGCGGCTCACCTCGGCCAGTTCGGCGGTGGCCGGCGCCGCGGGCGCGGCGAAGTCACCGCCGTCGCCGAACGAGCGGGCCGCCATGGCGAGTTCGCGGCTGCGGGCGACGACCCAGCGGCCCAGTATCAGCGCGGTCACCAGGGAGACCACGGCCGCCATCGCGACGACCGTCGTCACCACCGTCAGGTCGTGCGGGGACAGGAACATCGCCCACGCGACCGCGAGGGTGCCCGTGAGCACACCCCCGACGCCGACCGCCGCGACCACGGCGAGGGACACGGTGAGCGAGCGGCGCCGCAGCAGCCGCAGCGCGGCGGCCCCCGCCAGGCCCGTGACGGCGGCCCCGGCGAAGGCGTACAGGGCGATGAGCAGGGTGTCGCGCATGTCAGCCCGTCTCTTCCCGGCCGCTCGGGCCGAAGCGGTAGCCGACGCCCCACACGGTCTGGATCAGACGCGGCCGGGCCGGGTCGTCCTCGACCTTGCCGCGCAGCCGGCGGACGTGGACCGTGACCGTGGAGAGGTCGCCGAATTCCCAGCCCCACACCTCACGCATCAGGTCCTCCCGGCTGAACACCTTCCCCGGGTGCCCGAGGAAGAAGGCCAGGAGGTCGAACTCCCGGAGCGTGAGGGCGAGTTCCGTGCCGTTGCGGGTGGCGCGGCGGGCGCCGGGGTCGACGGCGAGGCCGGCCGCGGCCAGCGGGCGGGGGTCCGCGGCGGGGAGCGTGCGGCGCAGCACCGACCGCACCCGCAGGACCAGTTCGCGGGGGCTGAACGGCTTGGTCACGTAGTCGTCGGCACCGACCTCCAGGCCCAGGATCCGGTCGTCCTCGTCGCCGCGGGCGGTGAGCATGACCACGGGGACGGGGGCCCGGGCGCGCAGCCGCCGGCAGACCTCCAGGCCGTCCATGCCGGGCAGCATCAGGTCGAGCACCACCAGGTCCGGCCAACGGGCGGCGGCGCGGGTGAGCGCCGTGGGGCCGTCGGCCGCCCGTTCGACGGCGTAACCGGCGCGGCCGAGGTATCCGGCGACGACCTCGGCGACGGTCGCGTCGTCGTCGACGACCAGGACCCTGGCGGCTTCGGGGGCGGGCGGCACCGCGGGTTCCGCGCCGGCGGGCGCGGTCGCGTCGGTGGCTCTGCCCGGCGTGGGCACGTGCGGCTGCTGCATGCGTCCAGCCTCGCACCGGGCCGCCGCGGGTGTCGCACCCGGAACCGGGCCCCGGCCCCGACGTCCGCGTTTCGTAAGGAGCGGGAGTCCGATATGCCCGCTTGCCGTTCGTAGGGTGAACGCCGTGATCCCCTCGACACCATCATCACCGCCGGGCGTGGACGTGGTCCTCCCCTGCCTCGACGAGGCCGAGGCCCTGCCCTGGGTACTCGCCCGGATCCCGGCGGGCTGGCGCGCCCTCGTGGTCGACAACGGCTCCACCGACGGTTCGGCCGACATCGCCCGAGCCCTCGGCGCGACCGTCGTCCACGAGCCGCGCCGCGGCTTCGGGGCCGCCTGCCACGCCGGGCTGACCGCCGCCACCGCCGACATCGTCTGCTTCTGCGACTGCGACGCCTCGCTCGACCCCGCGCTCCTCGTCCCGTTCGTGCGGGAAGTCCTCGACGGCGGGGCCGATCTGGTCCTGGGGCGGCGGCGGGCGCGGGCCCGCGGGGCCTGGCCCGCGCACGCCCGGGCCGGGAACCTCGCGCTCGCGCGGCTGCTGCGCCGCCGTACCGGACTGCGCCTGCACGACCTCGGCCCGCTGCGCGCCGCCCGCCGGGAGCCGCTGCTCGCGCTCGGTCTCAGCGACCGGCGCAGCGGCTACCCGCTGCAGATGGTGGTGCGGGCCGCCGACGCGGGCTGGCGGATCACGGAGCACGACGTGCCGTATCTGCCGCGCACCGGCACCTCCAAGGTGACGGGCACCTGGCGCGGCACCTGGCAGGCGGTCCGGGACATGAGCCACGTGCTGGCCGAGCCGCCGGCCGGCGGGAGGGCCGCACGGTGACCACGCTGCTCGTCATCGCCAAGGAACCGCTGCCGGGGCGGGTCAAGACGCGGCTCACCCCGCCGTTCAGCCCCGCCGAGGCGGCCGCGCTCGCGGAGGCGGCGCTCGCCGACACCCTGGACGCCGTGGCGGCCGCCCCCGCCGGCCGGCGCGTCCTGGTGCTCGACGGAACGCCCGGCCCCTGGCTGCCGGCCGGATTCGACGTCGTACCGCAGTGCGCGGGCGGTCTGGACCTGCGGCTGGCCGACGCGTTCGCGCGGTGCGACGGACCCGCCCTGCTCATCGGGATGGACACCCCGCAGGTGACCCCGGAGCTGCTCACCGTGGACTTCGCCGGATACGACGCCTGCTTCGGCCCGGCGGAGGACGGCGGTTTCTGGGCGCTGGGGCTGGCCCGGCCCGACCCGGCGCTGCTGCGGGGCGTGCCCATGTCGACCCCCCGAACAGGCGCCGTCCAGCGGCGGCGGCTGGTGGCCGCGGGGCTGCGGGTGCGCGATCTGCCCCGGCTGCGGGACGTGGACACCGCGGCCGACGCGGCGGCGGTCGCCGCCCTGGCGCCGCACGGCCGGTTCGCCGCCCGGCTGGCCGGGTGCGGCGCGCGCACCGGGAAGGGGACCGGACGATGAGCACGCCGCCGGCCGTCGCCTGGGCCGCGGCCGACCCCTATGCCGCCGCCCTGCGCACCGGGCGCGGCCCGCTGTTCCTGCGGCGCGGCGACGGATGGCTGCTGCCCCTGGAGGTCGAGCGGTGGTGCGCGAGGGCGGACCCGGTGGACCGGGCGGTGCTGGACCGGTGCGAGGGCGCCGTGCTCGACGTCGGCTGCGGACCGGGCCGGCTGGTGGCGGAACTGGCCGCCCGGGGCCGTACCGTCCTCGGGATCGACGTGAGCGAGGCGGCCGTCGAGCACACCGGGCGGCTCGGCGGCCAGGCCCTGCGGCGCTCGGTGTTCGAGCCGCTGCCCGGCGCGGGACGCTGGGGCACCGTCCTGCTGATGGACGGCAACCTCGGCATCGGCGGCGATCCGCGCGCCCTGCTGGACCGGGTGGCCCGACTCCTGTGCCCCGGCGGCCTGTTGATCGCCGAGACGGTCGCGGTGGACGTGGACGAACGGCTGGAGGTGCAGGTAGTCGACGGCGCCGGCCCGGGGACGGGCGGCGGTGGCGCCTTCCCCTGGGCGCGGCTGGGGACCCCGGCCCTGCTGCGGTACGCGGCCCGGGCGGGCTGGCGCACCGACGGTCAGTGGACGGCCGGCGCGCGCCGTTTCGTCGCCCTGCGCAGTCGCAGCGCCAGCAGCAGCGCCGAGCCGCCGAACAGCACCGCGGTGATCAGCAGCCAGCGGGCGAGGAAGCCGTCCGTCGACATCCCGGTGGCGGACCGGTAGCGCTCCTCCATCATCCCGCTGATCAGCGGGAACCACACCAGCAGGAGCAGCGCGCAGAGGGCGGCGGGAACGCGGACGTACATCACCCACGCCCGGCGTCCGCCCAGCCCGCCCACGACCGCGCGGTCGGCCAGCGTGTACAGCGGCAGCAGCACGAGGTCGTGCAGCAGGGCCGCCCCCACCAGCCACAGCGCGACGCCGCGCCAGTCGTCCGCGAACAGCCGCACCCCGGCATAGCCGGCGAGCGCGAACGAGCAGGCGAGCAGCAGGATCTGCAAGGGGCTGCCGAGCGGCGGGCGCGTGCGCATCACAGGTCTCCGAAGGTCAGCCGGGCCACCCATTTGGTGTTGAGCACACCGGGGGCGGCGGGCACGATGATCCGCGCCGGGTAGCCGTGGTCGGGGGACAGCGCCTCGCCGTTGACGTACAGGGCGAGCAGGGAGCGGGGGTCGGCCACCTGGTTGGCGCGCAGGGCGGCGCGGCGGAAGGCGCCGTGCCGCTGGAGCGACTCCACGAAGAGGTCCGGCGGGTCGCCGTCGTGGCCGACGAGCGCCGCGAGGTCGCGCAGCCGCACCCCGCGCCACCACTGGTCCGCGGTGGACCAGCCCTCGACGCAGGCGATGGGCAGCGCCGAGCTGTGCAGCGGCATGCGGAGCAGCTGGGCGCGGCTCAGGCGGACGGTTCCGCCGCGCCCGGTGACAACGAGCCGCCAGGCCTCCGCGCCGGTCTCCCGGGTGTCGATCCCGGCGTACGCGGCCGTCTTGTTGATCTGGAAGCCGTTCGGTCCGCCGCCCGGGTCGGCTCCGCCGTGCGGTGCGAGGAGGGCGGTGCGCCGCAGCACGCCCCCGATGCTCTGTCCGACGGTCGTGGCGAAGAACAGCAGCGAGGCGCCGCCGACGAACCACAGCGCCCCGCGCCGGGAGACGGTGGGCGGACCGGGCCGGGGCGACACCAGATCACCCTGTTCCCGCCCCGGCCGGCGGACGGCGCGCAGGGCGGCCGGCACCTTCAGCACCGCGTGTGCCACGAACGCGGCGAAGAACACCCAGGCGCCGTAGAAGTGCAGCGGGTAGAAGGAGCCGGGAAAGACGTAGGCGAGCTGGACGTTGAGGACGCCGGTGGTGAACTCGAACAGTCCGCCGCCGACCAGCAGCAACAGGGAGAGCCGCTCCAGGGCGTGGGCGAGGGAGCGGGCCGGGGGCAGGGCGAACAGCCTGGGCACGACCGACCACAGCTTGGCCAGCAGAATCGGGATCAGGGTGATGCCGAGGGTGACGTGCAGGCCCTGGGTGAACCGGTACAGCCAGTGCGGGTCGGTCGGCCAGGCGAAGAGGTAGAAGCCGAGGATCCCCTTGTCCGGGGTCTGGTCGTTCACCGGGGAGAGGTCCGGGTTGTAGGCGGCGTAGGACACCAGGCCCGTCACGAACAGCACGGTGATGCCGACGAGCAGCACGAGGCCGAGCACCGAGGTGAACCCGGTGCCGCGCAGGGGGCTGCGCCAGAAGCCGGGCGAGGAGGGAAGCCGGGGGTCGTCGTTCCGCATGATCAGACGGTAGGCCGGGAGTGCCCCCGGAAGGGATGCGCGACCCGTGACGAAAGTCTGACGTCAGGCCGTCGGTGCACTCGTCGGTCCGGTCGGCGCCCTAGCGTTCCGGTGTGACCCCCCGTAGCCGATATGCCGATCTCAGTGCCGCCTCGGCGGCCGTCCTGCTCGTCCTCGCCGCCGTGCTGGTCGGCCGGCACATCCAGGACACCCGTCGCACCCTGTTCGTCCGCTGGCCGCCGCTGTTCGCGGTCTGGGACCCGCACCTGGGCCCGGGCACGCCGGCCGCGGTGCTGGTGGCGGTGGCCGTGGTGGCCTACGGGCCGTCCGTCGCCGCGCGGCTGCCGTGGCGGGGGCTGCTCCTGACGGCCTGGGCGACGGCGCTGGCGTGGACCTGGTCGCTGGCGCTGGTCGACGGCTGGCGGCGGGGTGTGGCGGGCCGGCTGACCACCCGCAACGAGTACCTCACGGTCATCGGCCGCTTCCACGACATCCCGGCCACCCTGCGCGACTTCACCCATCACATCGTCAGCGGCGCCCCCGCGCCCTGGCCCGCGCACATCGCCGGGCACCCGCCGGCGGCCACCCTCACCTTCGTCCTCCTGGACCGGATCGGCCTGCGCGGCGGCGGCTGGGCCGGCGCCTGGTGCATCACCGTGGGCGCGACCGCCTGTGTGGCGGTGCTGGTGGCGGTACGGGCCCTGGCCGACGAGCGGCTGGCCCGGCGGGCGGCGCCGTTCCTGGTGGCGGCCCCGGCCGCCGTCTGGGTGGGGGCCTCGGCCGACGGGTACTTCGCGGCGGTCGCCGCCTGGTCCGTGGCGCTGCTGGCCCTCGCGGTCACCGGGCGGTCCGTGGCCTGGGCGGCGGGCAGCGGGCTGCTGTTCGGCCTGACCTGCTATCTCTCGTACGGCCTCACGCTCTTCGCGCTGATCGGCGTGGCGGTGCTGGTGCTGGGGCGGCGCCGGGTGCGGGAGCGTCCGGTGCTGCTGCCGGTGCTGTTCCTGGCCGGGGCGGCGGTCGTCCCGGTGGCGTTCACGCTCTCCGGGTTCGACTGGTGGGAGGGGTACCGGCTGCTGGTCACGCGTTACTACGAGGGCGTGGGCGGCGTCCGCCCGTACGGCTACTGGGTGTGGGCCAATCTGGCCTGCTCGGTGCTGCTCACCGGTGTGGCCACGGTGGCGGGGCTGCGGCGGGCCGGCGCCGTGCCGGCCCGCCGCCGGACGGCTCCCCGCGCCGAGGTCCGGCTCGCTCTGCTGGTGGCGGCGGCGCTGCTGGCGCTGCTGGCCGCCGACCTGTCCGGGATGAGCAAGGCCGAGACGGAGCGCATCTGGCTGCCGTTCGCGATGTGGCTGCTCCCGGCCTGCGCGCTGCTGCCCCGGCCGCGCGTCTGGCTCACCGCGCAGACGGTGCTCGCCCTGGCGCTGAACCATCTGCTGATCACCGGGTGGTGAGCCCAGGCGTTCCCGGCCGCGTCATGCCGCGCGCTCCCGGCCGAGTCGCCCCGCGCGGTCCGGCCGGCGGTCCCTCGTCGGGACCGGGCCGGCCGGGCCGTGCGGTGTCGCGGATCAGCCCTGCCGGCCGGCCGGCCGTGAGCGGAAGCGGCGGTACAGCACCGCTCCGCCCATCAGCGAGGCCATGCTCGCGGCGGCCGCCGCCCAGGTGTTGTCCGCTCCGGTGCTGGCCAGTGCGCCGGTCGTCCGCTGCCGGACGACGACGGGGGACGGCTTGGGCGCCGGGTGCGTCGCGGGCGGGAGGTGGCGGACCGGTGGCGTGACCCGCGTGGGCGGTTGCGGCGTGGTCGGTTCCGGCGAGGGCGTCTTGGGCGCCTCGGGGTGGTCGTCCGAGGTGTTCACGGACTGGTTGCCGAAGACGGGGTTGAGCGCGCCCACCACGTTGACGGAGTTGCCGCTGACGTTGACGGGCAGATCGACCGGGAGCTGGATGCCGTTGCCGGAGACGACGCCCGGTGAGCCCTGTGCGGCGCCCACCGCCTTGGCCCCACCCGAAGCCGTGGCCCCCTCCTTGGCGGCGGCCTTCCCGCTGTCGCCGTCCGTATTGGCGCAGCGGTTGCCCGCCGCGGGGTTGAGCAGACCGACCACGTTCACGGTGTTCCCGCACACGCTCACCGGGAGATGCACCGGCAACTGGATGTCGTTGCCGGAGATCAGCCCGGGCGATCCGCTCGCGGAACCTTCGGCGGCGGAGTCGGCGTACACCGGCGCCGCGACGGCCATCGCACCAGAGGCGACGGCAATGGCGATCACACTGTTTCGGGTAGCCCGTTTCATGGGGTTCCCTGCCCTTCCAGACACGGTCGCGGGCACTCACCCGCGTTCGGCAAAACGCATGCGAAACCCAACAAGTTATGGTTTTTCATCCGTTTGCCTGGCAAGAGGGGCGGGTCCACACGCCGGGCGGGTCCGTACCGCCCCGTACAGATGGCCGAGCGTGCCGCAGCGGTGGAGCCGGACAACTGATAGCTCTCGGGAGGGCAACCGCAGCCGGAACCGATCGATCCGGGAAACGACCGAGACGAGGAGCGATGGCAACCACCGTACGAGACTTCAGGGCCGACACGGCGCCCGCCAGTCTGCAACTGCCCGGAATCCTTCTGGGCGTGGGACTCGGGGGCTTCGCCGACGGGATCCTCCTGCACCAGCTCCTGCAGTGGCACCACATGCTCACCAGCACGAACCACGACCACATCGGGCTGAAGTACTACGATCCGCACAGCGTCTCCGGGCTGCGGATGAACACCGTGTGGGACGGCGTGTTCCACACCGTCTGCTGGCTGGCCGTCCTCACCGGCCTCGCCGTCCTGTACGCCCGGGTGACCACGGACCGGCGCCGGGTCTGGGCCTCACGGGTGCTGTGGGGGTGGATCCTGGCCGGCTGGGGCCTGTTCAACCTCGTGGAGGGCGTCCTGGACCATCACGTCCTGGGCATCCACCATGTGCACGGCGGGCCGTACCAGGTGTGGTGGGACCTCGGCTTCCTCGCCCTCGGCGCGCTGCTGCTGGCCGGCGGGTGGCTGCTGCAGCGCGGCGGACGCGTCCGCGCCCCGGCCCCCTCCGACGCCGGACGCGACGGACACGCCGGCTGATGGACCACCACATGTCCCACCTCCCCCATCAGCAGGGCGGCGGCGTGGCGGAGGTGCTGCTGCCGGTCCTTGCGCTGCTGGTGTGCACAGGCGGCTATCTGCTGCTGGCGCGCGCGGCACGCCGCCGCAATCCGGCGCGGCCCTGGCACCGCCGGCGGACCGTCGCCTTCTGCGGAGGCGTCGCCCTGCTGGCGGCGGCGCTGCTGCCCCCCGTAGCGCCCTTCGCGCACCACGACTTCCGCGGTCACATGGCCCAGCACATGCTCATCGGGATGTACGCGCCGCTCGCCCTCGTGCTCGGCGCCCCGGTCACCCTCCTGCTGCGCACCCTCCCCGCGGCCCGCGCCCGCCGGCTCACCGGCCTGCTGCACAGCCGCCCGGCGCGTCTGCTCGCGCACCCGGCCGTCGCCCTGGCGCTGTCGGCCGGCAGCCTGCCGGTCCTGTATTTCACGCCGCTCTACGAGAGCGCCATGGACCGTCCGGCCGCACACTGGCTGCTGCATGCGCACTTCCTGCTGTCGGGGTGCCTGTTCGCGCACTCCGTCGCGGGGCCCGACCCGGCCCCCGGCCGGCCCGGCGTGCCCGCCCGGCTGGTCTGTCTGGGCTGTGCCATCGCGGTGCACGCGGTCACCGCGCAGCTGATGTACGGCGGATTCTGGGTGGACATCCGCGCTCCCGTCACCGAGGTGCGGGGCGGCGCGGAGATCATGTACTACGGCGGTGACATCGCCGAACTGCTCCTGGCGGCAGCGCTCGTGGCCACCTGGCGTCCCGTGCGCCGCGGGCCGGCGGCACCGGCCGCGCTGCCGGCCCGGTAGTTCTGCCGGGCGGGCCGGCGGGCGGACGGCGCCGATAGCAGCCATGGACACAATACCCATGTACCGTATTCGCCATGAGCAACCTCTCCGAAGGCGCCACGCCCGGCTTCCTGGTGTGGCGGCTGTCGACGAAGTGGCGGGTCGCGGTGGACCGTGCGGTGGCTCCGCTCGGGCTGACCCACGCGCAGTACTCACTGCTGGGGTCGCTGTACGGCATGCAGCGCTCCGGGCTGCGCCCCAGCCAGCGCCGTCTCGCCGACCACACCGGCCTGGAGGCCCTGTACGTCTCCAAGCTGGCCCGCGCCCTGGAGTCGGCCGGCCTGCTCGAACGCACCCGGGACCCGGCCGACCCGCGCGCGGTCCAGCTCGCCCTCACCGAGCGGGGCCTTGAGACCACCCGGAAGGCGATCGACGTCGTCCAGGGGCTGCTGCGCCAGCTGCTGGCCCCTCTCGGCGGCCCCGACAGCCCGCGCGCCCAGGAGTTCACCCGGGAGCTGACTGCCCTGCTCGACGCGCCGCTCGACCCGTTCGGCACCACCGACGACCCCGCCCCGCTCAAGTAGTGGAATATTGAACCACTGCGTTCCGTTGTGGCGTCCGAAGGAGGTCACGAGTGGAGACGCGACAGGAGACCACGTACTACGAGCACGGCACCGCCGCCGAGCGCTGGGAGCGCGCGCGGCTGTTCTTCGACGCGAAGGACTACGCGGGCGCGGCGCGGGTGCTGGACGGGCTGGTCCAGGAGGTGCCGGAGCAGACCGGGCCCCGGCTGCTGCTGGCCCGCGCCTACTACCACTCGGCCCAGCTGCGCCGCGCCGAGGCCGAGCTGCGGACCATCGTGGAGCGGGACCCGGTGGAGCACTACGCCCGGCTGATGCTGGGCCGTACGCTCCAGCGGCAGGCCCGGCACGAGGAGGCGGAGCGGCACCTGCGGATCGCCTCGGCGCTCGCGGGTGACTTCCCCGAGGAGTGAACCGTACGTTTCCGGCCCGGTCCCCCGTACGGGGGGCCGGGCCCCTCGCATGCGTCCCTCGCGGTCGCGGGGGGCCGCGCAGGCCCGTCCCCGATCAGGATCGGAACGACGGCCGAGTGCGCCGACGGCATCGCGGACACCAGCGCCCCCGGTGGCGGCGCCCGGCGGGGCCGGGCGACGACAGGGCCGCCGCGCGCGGCGGATGCGGAGAGGGGCTTGGCCTGGGCGGCCGACTGCGGGGCGAGGTGACGGCGGTGGTGGCGGCGGTGGTGACGGGCGGTCAGCGTTCCGTGGCGCCGGGGTCCGTGTGCGGGATGGCGAGCAGGGCCCGGAGCACCTGCTCGTCACCGGGCGGAAGCGCGGTGACGAAGCTGGCCAGGACCGACTCGCGGTCCCGTTCCGCGTCCAGCAGGCGGCGCATGCGCAGGGCGGCGAGCCGGGCCACGTCGGCCGTGGGCGTCCACCGGAAGGACCGGCCCCGCCGCTCGCGGGAGACGACGCCCTTGGCGAGCAGCCGGGTCAGGATGGTGACGACGGTGGTGTAGGCGAGGTCGCCGCCGAGGCGCTCCCGCACCCAGCCCGCGGTGACCGGCCCCTCCGCCTCGCGCAGCGCGCCGAGCACCTGCCCCTCCAGCTCGCCCCGGCCGCGCCGCCGGGCCCGGCCGCCGTCCCGTGCCATCCCCGGCTCCCCCCGTCGTCCCGCGCTCGCTCACCCGCCGTTCCACGCTACTTCACACCCACGCCACTCCCGCGGCCCCGCCGCCCGGGCCGGTACGACACCGGCCGGTTCCGCGGCGAACCGGCCGTCGGCCGACTGTGGTCCGCCGGGAAGGGGCCGCGGGGGCGCGGTCGGTCCCGGGCAGGTGGCCGGACGGCGAAGGGGGCCGGTTACCCCGGGGTGTTGGTGAGCTGTACCGCCGGGGGCGGCCGGTGGGCGTGGCATGCTGACGCGATGGCACCTCCCCGTGATGACACACCGCTCGCCGAGCGGGTCGAGGAACTCCTCGCCGCCGGCGGCCCCTTGCCCATCGTCGCGGCCGGCCGGCCCGTGCTGCGGCGCGGCACCGAGCCGTACGACGGCCAGCTCGGCGCCGCGCTGCTGGCCCGGTTCGTCGAGGCACTGCGCACCACCATGCACGCGGCCCCCGGGGTCGGCCTCGCCGCGCCGCAGGTCGGGGTGCCGCTCAGGATCGCGGTCATCGAGGACCCGGCGCCGGTGCCGGAGGAGGTGGCGGTGGCCCGGGGCCGTGTCCCGCAGCCGTTCCGGGTGCTGGTCAACCCGGTGTACGAGCCGGCCGGCACCGCCCGGGCCGCCTTTTTCGAGGGCTGCCTGAGCGTGCCGGGCTGGCAGGCGGTGGTGGCCCGGCACGCCGAGGTGCGGCTGCGCGGCGAGGACGAGCACGGCCGCCCGCTGGACGAGGTGTTCACCGGCTGGCCCGCACGGATCGTGCAGCACGAGACGGACCACCTCGACGGCACGCTGTACCTGGACCGGGCGGAGCTGCGCTCGCTGTCGACCAACGAGGCGGTGGCGGCCCTGTGGGCCCAGCCGGCCCCGGAGGCGGCGGCCGCGGCCCTCGGCTTCGAACTGCCGTAGACGGGAGCTCAGTTGTCCCGGTAGGCCTCCAGCAGCCGCAGCCACACCTCGCTGAGGGTCGGGTACGACGGTACGGCGTGCCACAGCCGGCTGACGGGGACGCGGACGGCGACCGCGACGGTGGCCGAGTGGATGAGTTCGCCGACGCCGGGGCCGACGAAAGTGACCCCGCGCAGGATCTCGTCCTCCAGGTCCACGACCATACGGGCGCGGCCCTTGTAGCCGTCGCCGTACAGACCGGCCCCGGCGACGGAGGAGAACTCGACGTCCACGGCGCGGACGCGGTGGCCGGCCTGCTCTGCCTCGGCGAGGGAGAGTCCGACCGCGGCGGCCTCCGGGTCGGTGAAGACGACCTGGGGCACGGCGTCGTGGTCGGCGGTGGCGGCGTGGGCGCCCCAGGGTTCGTCCAGGAGGGGGCTGCCGGCGGCGCGGGCGGCGATGGCGGCTCCCGCGATGCGGGCCTGGTACTTGCCCTGATGGGTGAGGAGGGCCCGGTGGTTGACGTCGCCGACCGCGTACAGCCAGTCGGTGCCGTTGACGCGGAGGCTGTCGTCGACGTCCAGCCAGGAGCCGGGTTCCAGGCCGACGGTCTCCAGGCCGAGGTCGTCGGTGTGCGGGACGCGGCCGGTGGCGAAGAGGATCTCGTCCGCCTCGATGCGGTCGCCGGCGGAGGTGACGGCCACGACCGTGCCGTTCTCGCGGGTCACGGACTCCACGGAGGTGCCGGTCCGGATGTCGACGCCGGCTTCGGCCATGGCCTCGGCGACCAGCTCCCCCGCGAACGGCTCCATGCGGTTCAGCAGGCCCTTGCCGCGGACCAGCAGGGTGACCCGGGAGCCGAGGGCCTGCCAGGCGGTGGCCATCTCGGTGGCGACGACACCGCCGCCGACGACGATCAGCCGGCCGGGGGCGGTCTCGGCGCTCGTCGCCTCGCGGCTGGTCCAGGGCTTCACCTCGGCGAGTCCGGGCAGGTCGGGCAGCAGGGCGCGGGTGCCGGTGGAGACGGCGACGGCGTGCCGGGCGGTGAGGTTGGTGACCGTGCCGTCGGGACCGGTGACGGTGACGGTGCGGGGGCCCGCCAGGCGTCCGGCACCGCGGTACAGGTCGGCGCCGGTGCCCTCCAGCCAGGCGACCTGGCCGTCGTCCTTCCAGTGGGAGGTGAAGTCGTCCCTGCGGGCCAGCACGGCCGGGGTGTCGAGCGGGCCCTGGACGGCCCGGGTGAGGCCGGGCAGGCGTCGGGCGTCGGCCTGGGCGATCACCGGCCGGAGCAGGGCCTTGCTGGGCATGCAGGCCCAGTACGAGCACTCGCCGCCGAGCAGTTCGCTCTCCACGACCGCGGTGGTCAGGCCGGCCGCGCGGGTGCGGTCGGCGACGTTCTCCCCCACCGGCCCGCCCCCGATCACCACGACGTCGTACGCGATGGATTCCGTTTCCGTCATGGGGTCAGTCTGGTGGGTGGTGTGCGCCCTGGCCACATGGGTACGCGCGCGGCACACAGGCGTGCACGGGTGGAATAGGCGGCCCGGCGGCCGTGTTTCCGCCGTCGGCACACCCCACACCAGGAAGAGGGAATCACGCCATGAGCAGCACCGTGGAGCTGACCAAGGAGAACTTCGACCAGTTGGTCTCCGAGAACGAGTTCGTTCTCATCGACTTCTGGGCGTCCTGGTGCGGACCGTGCCGGCAGTTCGCCCCCGTGTATGAGAAGGCCGCCGAGGAGAACCCGGACCTGGTGTTCGGCAAGGTCGACACGGAGGCGCAGCCGGAGCTGGCCGCGGCCTTCGGTATCTCGTCGATCCCGACGCTGATGATCGTCCGTGACCAGGTCGCGGTCTACGCCCAGCCGGGCGCCCTGCCGGCGCCGGCCCTGGAGGACCTCATCGGGCAGGCCCGCAAGCTGGACATGGACGAGGTGCGCAAGAGCATCGCCGCCCAGGAGGGCCAGACGCAGCAGTGACCCACGACGCCGGACCGGGGCGGTGAGGCCCGGTCCGGCGGTGACGCCCGGGGCCGCTTCAGCTGGACTCGCGCCGCACCACCGAGGCCCCGAGCACGGTGTGCACCTCGGGCTCCCCGCCGGGGTCGCGCACCGCGCGGTCGACCAGTCCGGCGAGGTCGCGGCCGGAGGGCAGTTCGATGTGGACCGTGCTGAGCCGGGGCCGCAGCAGCCGTCCGAGCATCAGGTCGTCGGCGCCGATCAGGGCGACGTCCTCGGGGACGCGTACGCCCTCGTCCTGCAGGGCGCGCATCAGCAGCATCGCGTACTCGTCGTTGTAGGCGAACACCGCGTCCAGGTCCGGTCCGGGCCAGCGGGCGGCCAGTGCGGCGGCGGACTCCTCGGTGTAGGCGAGCGGCAGTTCCGTCACGGTGGCGTCCGTGCCGCGCAGCGCCTCCCGCACCCCGGCGAGCCGGGGCAGCGCGTAGTCCTCCAGCCCCGGCTCCCGCGGTACGACCACACCGATCCGCCGGCGGCCCCGGGCGTACAGATGGGCGCCCGCGCAGTGTCCGACGGCGTCGTGGTCCATCAGCAGGGCGTGCGCTCCCTCGACGCGGCCGGGGCCGACGGTGACCACGGCCCGGGCGCCGGAGCGCTTGAGGACGGCGACGCCCTGGGGGCCGAGGCCGGCGCCGGGCACCAGGACGGCGACGGGCCGCAGCTCGGCCCAGGCACGGGCGGCCTCGTCCCCCTGCAGGCCCACGCTGCCGTACTGGACGACGGTGTAGTCGAGACGGCCGAGGGCCCACTGGAGTTCGTTGAGGAACCTGCTGTAGAGGTGGCCGACCGGGATGGCCGGGGCGGGCATCAGGACCAGGCGGCTGTGTCCGGCGCGCAGGCTGCGGGCGGCGGCGTGCGGGACGTACCCCAGTTCCCGGGCGGCCTCGCGCACGCGCAGGCGGGTCGCCTCACTGATCCGTACCGCGTCGGTGTTGTTGAGGACGTAGGAGACGGTCGCGCGCGAGACGCCGGCCAGGCGGGCCACGTCGGCGCTCGTGGGCGTGTTCGGTATCTGCACCATGACAGACCGCATCTTGGCAGAGGGCCGGGGGCCGGGGGCGGGCGGGGCGCGGTGGTTCAGAATTCGACGAAGCCCGTGCGTTTTTCGGTTCTGAGGCTCACTCCCCCACCAGGAGGAACATGTTCGTGCCGAACTTGTTCGTAACGAACATGTTCGCTATCCTCGAGGCATGACCGAAGCCCCCCGTTCCCGCCGGGAGCGCCCCGCCAAGCCCGCCCTCACCCGGGAGGGCATCGTCGCCGCCGCCGTCGCGATCCTGCGCACGGAAGGGCTGCGCAAGGTGACCATGCGACGGCTCGCCCAGGAGCTCGACACCGGCCCGGCCTCGCTGTACGTGTACGTGCGCAACACCGACGAGCTGCACGCGGCCGTACTGGACGAGCTGCTCGGCACGATCGGCCTCGCACCGGATGAGGGCGGCTGGCGGGAGCGGCTGGAGCGGGTGCTCACCGGCTACACCGCGATGCTCCTGGAGCACCCGTCCCTGGCCCGTTCGGCGCTGACCGCCCGGCCGAGCGGCCCGCACTACCTGCGCCTGATCGAGACCCTGCTGGACCTGTTCCATGCGGGCGGGGTACCGCGCGCGCAAGCGGCCTGGGGCGTCGACCTGCTGCTCCAGCACGCCACCGCGACCGCCGCCGAACACGCCGGGGAGGACTCGCCGGGCACCTGGCAGGCGCTGGTCCGGGCGCTGCGCGAGGCGCCCGCCGCGACGCATCCGCACATCGCCGCCGACGCCGGCGCGCTGTTGTCCGGCACCCCCGAGGCCCGCCTGTCGTGGGCCTTCCAGACCCTGATCAACGGCATCGAGCGGACCGTCGTGCCGACCGAAGGCCAGGAGGCCCCGTGACCACCGCTTCCCTCCCCCACCACCCCGTCGCCGTCGTCGGCGCGGGACTCGGCGGGCTCACCCTCGCCCGTGTGCTGCACGTGCACGGCATCCGGGCCGCGGTGTTCGACCTGGACGCGTCGCCCGGGGCACGGACGCAAGGAGGCATGCTCGACATCCACGACGACTCCGGCCAGGAGGCGCTGCGGGCCGCCGGCCTGCACGAGGAGTTCCTGGCCCGGGTCCACGGCGGCGGCCAGGCGGTACGCGTCCTCGACCGGGACGGCAGCGTCCGGTTCGCGGAGTCCGACGACGGCACCGGCGGGCGCCCCGAGACGGACCGGGGCGAGCTGCGCGACCTGCTGCTCGGCTCCCTGCCCGCGGGCACCGTCCGGTGGGGCGCCAAGGTCACCGGCGCCCGCCCGCTGGAGGGCGGCCGGCACCGGGTGACGCTCGCGGACGGCACCGAGTTCACCACCGATGTGCTGGTCGGGGCGGACGGCGCCTGGTCGCGGGTGCGCCCGCTGGTCTCCGCCGCCCTGCCCGCGTACACGGGCGTGTCGTTCGTGGAGACGGACCTGACGGCCGCGGACGAACGGCACCCGGTGAGCGCGGAGGTCGTGGGCGGCGGCATGCTCTTCGCGCTCGGCCCCGGCCGTGGCTTCCTCGCGCACCGCGAACCCGACGGCAGCCTGCACGTGTACACCGCCGTGACGGCGCCGGAGGACTGGCTGGACGGCATCGACTTCACCGACACCGAGGCGGCGAAGGCGGCCGTACTGAAGGAGTTCGACGGCTGGGACGAGCGTCTGCGGGCGCTGGTCGCGGACGCGGACGGGGCGCTGGTGCCGCGCCGGATCCACGCCCTGCCGGCGGGCCACCGCTGGGACCGGGTGCCCGGGGTCACCCTGCTCGGGGACGCCGCCCACCTGATGTCACCCTTCGCGGGCGAGGGCGCGAATCTGGCCCTGCTGGACGGCGCCGAACTGGGCCTCGCGCTGGCCGCGCACCCCGGGGACACGGAGGCCGGGCTGGCCGCGTACGAGGCCCGGATGTTCCCGCGCGCGGAGGCGTCCGCCAGGGACTCCGCCCGCAGCCAGGACCTGCTGTTCCGCGAGGACACCCCGCGGGGCCTGGTGGAGATGTTCACCGGCCGGGAGAACTGATCCACCGGCCGGGACGAGTGATCTACCGGCCGGTGCCCGGCGGCGGCGTCGCGGTCACCCGGGCGACGAGGTCGAGCCAGCCCGCCTCCAGCCGCTCCATGGGCATCCCGCACTGCCGGGTCAGATGATGGATCAGCGCCGGGTCCAGCGAGGCCAGCAGCGTGTGGGCCAGCAGGTCGCAGTCGGCGTCCGGCACGATCTGCCGGAGCAGCATCGTGACGTGCGTGCGCAGCGAACCGACCGCGGGGTGGGAGAACCGGCGGGTCGGCTCCGGCTGGGCGGCCAGCTGCAGATCCAGCTGCTCGGCCGAGCGGTACAGCACCGCCACGCCGAACGCCCTCAGCCGCTCCAGGGGCGCCGCGCCGGGGCCCAGGGGCGGGGGGCCGCCGAGGAAGTCGGCCTGCAACTGCCTGGCCGAGTGGTCGAGCAGCGCCATCAGCAGCCCGGTGCGGTCACCGAAGCGGCGGAAGACGGTGCCCTTGCCCACCTGGGCCGCCGCGGCCACCGCCTCCATCGTCACGCCGGCCACCCCCTGCTCGGCGATCAGCCGGGCCGCGGCCTCCAGCAGCCGGGCCCGGTTCCGCGCCGCGTCGGCACGCAGGCACGGCTCGTCGGAGGACGTGCCCACTTCCAGCATCTGAGGGGCGTCGAAGGGTTCTTCCGGCTTGGGGAAGGGCGGCAGAGCGCTGGACATGAACACAGCGTAAAGCACGGGGAAGAAAACTGGACCGCGGTCCGTTTGCAGTGATACAAATCTAAACGGACCTCGGTCCGGATCGTGACAGTGAGTTTCAGCCCCTTGGAGTCACCCATGTCTGTTCGCATCCTCGCGCTCGTCGGCAGCCTTCGCGCCGGTTCGCACAACCGTCAGCTCGCCGAGGCCGCCGTGAAGCTCGCCCCGGAGGGCGCCGAGGTCGAGCTGTTCGAGGGCCTGGCCGAGATCCCGTTCTACAACGAGGACATCGACGTGGAGGGCAGCGTCCCGGCCGCCGCGGTGGCGCTGCGCGAGGCCGCCCGCGCCGCCGACGCCTTCCTGCTCTTCTCGCCCGAGTACAACGGCACGATCCCGGCCGTGCTGAAGAACGCCATCGACTGGCTGTCCCGCCCGTACGGCGCCGGCGCCTTCGGCGGCAAGCCCGTCGCCGTGATCGGCACCGCCTTCGGCCAGTACGGCGGCGTGTGGGCCCAGGACGAGGCCCGTAAGGCCGTGGGCATCGCCGGCGGCAAGGTGATCGAGGACATCAAGCTGTCCATCCCCGGCTCTGTGACCCGCTTCGCCGAGACCCACCCGGTCGACGACGCCGAGGTCGCCGCGCAGCTCACCGAGGTCGTGGCCCGTCTGCACGGCAACGTGGGCGCGGCCGCCTGACCCGTGCGCACCCCGAAGGGGCCGGAGCCTGACGGCTGCGGCCCCTTCCGCATGCCGCCCCGGCCCACCCGGATTCGGCCTGCCGCTCCACCGCCTGCGCGCGAGACTCCCGGCCCATGGCGCGGCCCGGCCCCGGGTCCACCGCGCGGCCCGGCCCGCCACGGACCCGGGACCACCGCGGCGACGCCCGGCGCGAGCCGCCGGGCGGGGAGGGCGGCCGGTGCGAGCCTCCGGCATCGGGTCCTCGGCGCCGCCGTCGAACTCCTTCCGCCGTCCGTCGGTGATCGGCCGTCGGCGGGGTACGCGGTCATGGCCGCACGAGCGGCAGCCACGTGCCGGGCGCTCATGCCTCGAACGAGCGGCACGGGTGACAAGGACCGCGGCACGCACCGCCGCACGCGTCAGGTCAGGAGGAGCCATGCCCCCGGTCCCGGTCCCGCCACCACCCCCGTTCGATCCGGAACTCGCCGCCACGCTGGAGCCGGTCAAGGATGCGCTCAGGCCCGGGCTCACCCCGGACGAGATCACCACCGTCCGGCAGGGCCCGGGACTCGAACTGCTCGACCTGATCGACGTCACGATGGGGGGCGCCTTCGAGGCGGAGGACCGTACGGTACCGGGCCCGGACGGCGCCCCGGACGTCTCCCTCCTCATCTGCCGCCCCACCTCCGCCGCTCCTGCCACCCCGCTGCCGGTGATCTACCACGTGCACGGCGGCGGCATGGTCGTCGGCAACAACCGGGCCGGCGTGGACGGCCCGCTGGCCTGGGCGCACGAGCTCGGCGCGGTCGTCGTGTCGGTGGAGTACCGCCTCGCACCCGAACACCCGCACCCGGCACCGATCGACGACGTGTACGCCGGTCTCCTCTGGACGGCGTGCCACGCCGGGGAGATCGGCGGCGACCCGGACCGGATCATCATCACGGGGGCCAGCGCCGGCGGCGGCCTGGCCGCGGCGCTCGCCCTCCTCCTGCGGGACCGCCAGGGCCCGCCGGTCATCGGCCAGCTCCTGATGTACCCGATGCTCGACGACCGCAACGACACCGTGTCCGCCCACCAGATGGCGGGTGTCGGCGCGTGGGACCGCACCGCCAACGAGACCGGCTGGACGGCGCTGCTCGGCGATCGCCGGGGCGGCCCCGACGTCTCCCCCTACGCCGCCCCCGCCCGCGCGACCGACCTGTCCGGCCTGCCCCCGGCCTTCCTGGACGTCGGCTCCGCCGAGACCTTCCGCGACGAGGTGGTGGAGTACGCCTCCCGCATCTGGCGGTGCGGTGGCGTGGCCGAACTCCACGTCTGGCCCGGCGGCTTCCACGGCTTCGACGGCTTCGTCCCCCATGCGGCCCTGTCCCGCACGGCCCGCGCGTCCCATCTGAACTGGCTGAGGCGACTGTTGCGGGCCCCGCAGGACCACCAGGCACACAAGTGACGCCGAGCTCAGCGCACCTGACTCGACATCAGCGCGCTTGTCAGGGAGCCCGAGTGGACGAAGCTCCATTTTACGGGCAGGTCGATGCATAGTACGCTGAAATGTACTATTTCTGCCCGACCATGGAGGTAGGCGATGTTTCTCCGACTACTGCGGCGTCGACGCAGGCCGCGGGGACTGCTCCTGCTCGGCAACAGCCGTCTGATCCACGGCTTCAGCGGCGCCTCGTACGACGGACACGGGTACCAGTCCTGACACCGTCCGCCGACCTCCCCTACGCATGCCGCTGCGGCGGAACGCCCGATGCTGCGACCAGAGGGGCTGGTCAGCGCTGACTCTTGATGTCCCACAGTGTCTGTTCGATGGGGCCCACCAGCACGTCGATCATACCGTAGCGGTTCACCACTTCGCGGTTCGCCTTTTCGGTAAGTGCGCGCCCTTCCTCACCCCTTCGCGCGATGACCGGCGACACGTCCACGCCATGCTGGCCGAATCGCCAATAGGTGGTGACGCGGCGGGGCTCCCTCGTGTAGCGATCGATCACACTGTTTTCCTGCGCTTCGGCCGTTTGGACGATGGTGTCCTGCTGCTTCTGCCCGTCCTTCACCCACTGCGGCAGCTTGATGCCCCGCCAGGAGTATTTAGGCTTGCCGAACTTTCCGACTACGATCCGGTCCTTGCGCGCCAGGTTCACGCTGGCGTAGAACGCCAACTTGTCGTACGGCGTATTGATCGGAAGCTCAACGACGGTTCGCGCGACCGTCTCGTCGTTCGTCTCGACCCAGTTTCCAGCCGGAAGCCACTGCTGTGCCGCCACCAGCTGGCCGGGCTGATAGACCTCCCTGCGGGTCAGCGGGTGCTTCTCCCGTACGTTGGCCCACTCCTCGACAGTCTTGCGCCATTTTACGGGTGGCAGGTCCGTCGGACTCAGCCGTACGTCCTCGCCCATGGCATGGAACTCGGCACCCAGCACGTAGAAACTCAAATCACTGCGGTTCACGAGCTTGATGTCGATCGGCACGGAGAAAGCCTTACGGTCGCCGCTGAGCACCGCCTTGCCCACGACCAGCTGCACGAGGGGAGCGGCTTCGCGCCGGTACGGCTGGTAGAGGTACTGATAGCTGAAATTGGCGACCGCCACAATCGTGGGAACAATCAGCGCAATAGCCACCCGCTTCGGAACGGGAATTTCGTCCAGTCTCCGCCACACCGAGATGGCAGCCCACACCGAAGCCAGCACGAGCAGGCCGAACAGTACCGGGTAGCGGATCTTCTCACCGTCCTTCCATGTGTAAAACAGGAGCGCGATGTTCGTGAAGAACGCCACGCCGGTACTGATCAGCGCGATCACCCCGAAGTTGGAAAAGGGCCCTCGTACCCAGCAGTCCACGACCGCGAAAACGCCTACGAGCATAACGAGGGCCACCACCATGAGGGCCACTCCGGTGACGCAACTCGGGAAGGTCAGAGCCTCGCTGAAAGACAGGAGGCCCCACCAGCCCACCGGCAGCGCGGTCAGGAGCAGAACCAGTACGACCCCTGCCATCTCCGCCCGTAAGCATGGGGATCTAGGCATCCCCCGTCGCACCATCACGGACGAGCCGGAGCCAGACTCTTTTTCAGGCTCTTCCGACTTCGAGGGAGTCGTCACATGATCACCTCCTGGTGTCGCATCGGGCATCCGAGCACCATGTTCCGATGTGCACCACGCCGTCACGATCCGTGTTCGGCCGGTCGGCCCAGCGGCCTGTGTGAAAGACGTATCGACGGACCCCATCTGACGTTACCGTTCAGTAGACATCGCGCTCGGAGACTCCGGAGGTACCCCGTCATGACGCCCGACCGTGCCGCAGGCCTCGCGGAGACCCGACGCGCCCTCGCCGACGGGGAGGTGAGCTCGCGCGCGCTGGTGGAGCGGACCCTGGCCCGGATCGAGGCGACCCAGCCGACCCTGAACGCCTTCCGGATCGTCCGCACCGAGGCGGCCCTCGCCGAAGCCGAGGCCGCCGACCGGGAGTTGGCCGCCGGGGTCCGGCGCCCGCTGCTCGGCGTGCCGGTGGCGGTGAAGGACGACATGGACGTGGCGGGCGAACCGACCGCGTTCGGCTGCCCGGGGGACTTCCCGCCGGTGGCGGCGGACGGCGAGGCGGTACGCCGGCTGCGCGCGGCCGGCGCGGTGATCGTCGGCAAGACCAACACCTGCGAGCTGGGGCAGTGGCCGTTCACCGAGGGTCCGGCGTTCGGCGACACCCGCAACCCGTGGAACACCGGGCACACGCCCGGCGGGTCCTCCGGAGGTTCGGCCGCCGCCGTCGCCGCCGGACTCGTCCCCGCCGCGCTCGGCTCCGACGGTGCCGGTTCCGTGCGCATCCCGGCCTCCTGGACCCATCTGATCGGCATCAAGCCGCAGCGCGGCCGGATCTCGACCTGGCCGTGGGGCGAGTCCTTCCAAGGCATCACGGTCAACGGCACCCTCGCCCGTACGGTCGCCGACGCCGCCCTGCTGCTGGACGCGGCGAGCGGCAACCACGACCGGGACCCGCACCGGCCGCCCGCGCAGACGGTGGCGGACGCGGTCGGCCGCGACCCGGGCCGGCTGCGTATCGCGCTGTCGCTGAAGCCGCCATTCACCGCCACACCCGCCCGGCTCGATCCGGAGATCCGCGCCCGGGTGGTGGAACTCGCCGAGAAGCTGGCGCGGTTGGGACATGTCGTCGAGGAGGCGGATCCGCCGTACGGGCAGATCGGGCTGACCTTCGTGCCACGGGCCACGGCCGGGATCGCCGAACGGGCCCGCGAAGTCCCCGACCCCGCGCTGCTCGACCCGCGCACCCGGGAGGCGGCCCGGCTCGGCCGGCTGCTGGGCGGGGCCCCGCTCCGGGCGGCCCGGCGTGCCGAGGCGGTGCTGCACCGGCGGATCGGCGCGTTCTTCGGGTCGTACGACGTGGTCCTCGCGCCGACGACAGCCCTGCCCCCGCCGCGGATCGGCGCCTTCTCCCGGCTCGGCGGGCTGGCCACGGACCGTGCCATCATCGCCGCCTGCCCGTACGCCTGGCCGTGGAACGTGCTGGGCTGGCCGGGCGTGAACGTGCCCGCCGGGTTCGCCGGCCCCGGCCTGCCGGTGGGCGCCCAACTCCTCGGCCCGGCCGACAGCGAGCCGCTCCTGGTCTCCCTGGCCGCGCAGCTGGAGGCGGAACTGCGCTGGCACGAGCGGTGGCCGCCGCAGCGCCAGGCCGAACCGACGAAGGCCGGCTGAGCACCCGGCACTCCCCGGAGAGCCCCAGCCGTCCGGTGCACGCCGCGCGCCGGGCCACCGCACCGTGCGGAGGCGACCGTGCACACAACGGTGCAGGTCATGCCGTCGGACCCTACGCTGTTCCCATGGGCGACGCGGCGATGGTCGGGCTGATGGGGCGGGTGACGGGGACGGTCGGGCCCGGTCTGGTGGGTGAGGTGATCGTGCGGGTGCGCGGCGGTGCGGAGCACTTCCTCGCCCACCCGGCCGACGGTACCTCCCGGATCACGACCGGGACCGTGGTGATGGTGGTGGAGCATCTGCCGCCGAGAACCGTCTACGTCACGGCCGCGTACGACAGTTGAGCCCGCTCAGCCGCAGGTGAGAGCGGCATGCGTCAAGATTGCAACAAGGATTCCCCGGTGCCTTCACCCGGGCCCCCGGCAGGCGCACACTCCCTTCGTTCGGTGCCGAACGGGCACCAGGCAAAGGGGGCGTATGCCGATGATGGTCGGCGTCGTTGCGGGGGCGGTCGTCGTGGCCGTTCTCGTCCTGATCGGTCTTTTCAAGATGATGTGGCGGGTCGCCGAGCCGAACGAGGCGCTCATCATCTCCGGGTCCAAGCACCGCACCGAGGGCATCGAGGAGGGCATGGGCTTCCGCATCGTCACCGGGCGCGGCACGCTGGTGCTCCCCGGTGTGCAGGCGGTGCGCAGGCTCTCGCTGGACCTGAACGAGACCGAGCTGCACGTGGACTGCGTGACCCACCAGGGCATTCCGCTGAAGGTGCGGGGCGTGGTCATTTTCAAGGTGGGCGACGACTTCGTGTCGATCGCGAACGCGGCCCGCCGTTTCCTGGACCAGCAGAAGCTGATGGCGGAGCGGGTCCACAACGTCTTCGCCGGTCATCTGCGGTCCATCGTGGGCGGGTTGACGGTCGAGGACATGATCCGCGACCGGGAGAAGCTGACCGGGCAGACCCGGGTGGCCTGCGGTACGGAGATGGAGAAGCTCGGTCTGATCGTGGACTCGCTGCAGATCCATGAGATCGAGGACCCGACCGGGTACATCCAGAACCTGGCGATGCCGCACGCCGCGGCCGTGCAGCGGGACGCTCGTATCGCGCAGGCGGAGGCGAACCGGCTCGCCACCGAGGCCGAGCAGCAGTCGATGGCACGGATGGCGGAGGCCACCCGGGACAGCGAGATCCTGCAGGCCGGCTACCAGGCCGAGCGAGACAAGGCGGCGGCGAAGGCCCAGCAGGCCGGCCCGCTCGCCGCGGCCGGGGCCCGGCAGGAGGTCGTCGTCCAGGAGACGCGGGTCGCCGAGCTGGAGGCGCACCGGCGTGAGCAGCAGCTGCAGGCGGACGTCCGCAAGCCGGCGGACGCGAGGGCCTACGAGACGCGGACGACGGCCGAGGCCGAGCGCGACGCGCGGATCTCGGCGGCCGAGGCCCGGGCGAAGGAGACGGAGCTGGCGGCGGCGGCCGAGGCGACCCGGGTGAAGACCGCGGCGGTGGCCGAGGCCGAGGCGACCAAGACCCGCGGTGCGGCGACCGCCGCCGCCACCCGGGCCACCGGTGAGGCGGAGGCCGCGGCCGCTCAGGCGAAGGGCCTGGCGGAGGCGGAGGCGACGCGGGCCCAGGGTCTGGCGGAGGCGGAGGCCATCAAGGCCCGGGCAGCGGCCCTGGCGGAGAACCAGGAGGCGGTCGTCGCCCAGCAACTCGCGGAGAAGTGGCCGGAGATCGTCCAGGCCGGCGCGTCCGCGTTCGGCAACGTCGACAACATGGTGCTCCTCAACGGTGCCGAGGGCATGGGCGAGATGTTCGCCAAGGCACTCACCATGGGCGGCACGGGGCTGGGCCTCGCCCGCAAGCTGCTCGCCACGATGGGCGACAACGGGCAGGCGCCCAACGGCACTTCGCCCTCGGTCAACGGAGTGGCGGCACCCCCGCCGCAGAAGGTGACGGTGGACCGGGAGAGCTGACACAGACCGGTCCCGCACGGCCGGGGGTCCCGCACCAGGGGCCCCCGGCCGTGCGTGCGCAGGAGCGGGAACCTCACCAGGGCCCCCGGCCGTGCGTGCCGCGTGAGCCGGTGCCCGACCAGGGCCACCGGCCGTGCGTGTCGCGCGAGCGGGTGCCTCACAAGGACGCCGGCCGTGCGTGTGCGCGAGCGATGTCCCCCACCACGGCCCCCCATGGGTGTGCGCGAGCGGACTCCCCCACCAGGGGCTGTGGCCGTGTGTGCGCACGAGCCGGTCGGCGGTCCGCTGGTCCAGCGCCGGGTTCGCGGCGACAGCGTGGGCGAGTTCGGGGTCGACCAGGAGTTCCGTGAGCCGGCGGGCGGGCGGGTTCGGGTGGCGGGCCAGGCCGCACGGACCTCGGGGTCGGGGTCGCGGGTGAGCCCCTCGACGACGTCCGGGCCGGTCCGCGGGTCGCGTGCGGTCACAGGCGAGGCCGGGCTGACGTATCCGACCGTGTACGGCCGGCGCCCCGGGATGCGGATGCCCGCCCCGACAGCGCACCGGCCGGACACCCCGGCACCGGGCCTGAGTAACGCACCTGCCGCGGAGACGAGTTGCCCGGCCCACTAGGGTGCGTCCGTGAGCACGTCTACCGAAGAGAACGTCCCGGGCCGGCAGGGCCCCCATGCCACCACCGAGGCGGACCCGCGCCAGGTCGGGCCGGTGCGCACCGAGTACTCCCCGGCACACGACGGCGATCCGGACCCCGGCGAGATCGTGTGGACCTGGGCGCCGTTCGAGGAGAACGACGGCCGGGGCAAGGACCGTCCGGTGCTGGTCGTGGCCCGTGAGGCGGCCGGCACCTTCCTCGCCGTCCAGCTCTCCAGCAAGCGGCACGACGGCGACCGGGAGTGGGTCGCGATCGGCAGCGGGCCCTGGGACCGTTCGGGCCGGGACTCATGGGTGGACGTGGACCGTGTGCTGCGGCTGCACGAGCGGGGCATGCGCCGGGAGGCGTGCGCGCTGGACCGGATGCGGTTCAACCTGGTCCGACAGCGGCTGCACGAGCGCTACGGCTGGACCTGACCGTCCCGCACCCGCCCGCCCGCGCGAGCCCCGCCCCCCACCGGAAACGCCCCGCCCCCTCGGCCCGACGAGCGCTCCGGCGGGACCTGACCCGCCCGCACCCCAGACAACCGGCCGCCTTCACGAGCACCGCACCCACACAGCCGGCCACCTCCACCAGCACCGCACCCCACCCGGAGCGCCGCCTCCCGGACCGGCCGGCCCCACGAGCGCTACGGCTGGATCTGGCCGGCCTCTGTCCTCCGGGGCGGGTCGGCCGCCCGGGGCGGTGGGAAGGTCTGCGCGAACGCCTGCCGTACCGCCGCTCCCGGTGCCCGGTCCAGCACCCCGAACACCACGTGCTCGAAGGAGCTCGCGAAGCGGCCGCCGGGCCCCAGCGCCGTCCGGAAGGCGCCCGCGACCTGGACCGGGTCGTTCTGGAAGACTCCGCAGCCCCAGGCGCCGAGCACCAGCCGGCGGTAGCCGTGGGCCGCGGCCGTCTCCAGCACGCGTTCGGCCCGCACCACCAGGGCGGCCGGCACCTCGGCGGTCCGCTCCGGTGCCGTACGCCGTATCACGCCCGCGTTGGGGGCTGCGGCCGTCAGGAAGCCCGCGAGATACGGCTCGGCCAGCAGCCGGCCCCGGTCGTCGCGGAAGACGGGAACGGCCGGGGAGTGGATCACCCGGTCCGAGTAGAACGGGTCGCGGACGGCGCGGTGGTGGTCGTAGTAGGCGCGGGCCGTCAGCAGGCAGGTGTGCAGCGCGGAGGCACGGCACAGGGCCTCCTCCTGGGCCTGCGCGCCGTTGAGATAGCCGCCGCCCGGGTTCCGGGCCGAGGCGAAGTTCAGGACGGCGACGGGGGCGTCGGCCAGCCGGCGGGCCGCCTCCAGGCTGCTCTCTCCGGTGACCTCGAAGACCGTGCCGTCCCCGTCCGCCGGCGCCGGCGGCACCGGCACCGGTGCGGGGCCGAACATCCGGGTGCCGGCCCGGGCGGCCTCGACCGCTTCGGCGATCGGCACCTCCCGGCCGTCCGGCGACCGGTACCGGCCCGCGGCCACGATCTGCTCCGTCTCCGCGGCGATCCCGCGCAGGCGCGCGCTCACGGCGCCACCCCCGTGGGCGCCACGACCACGTCCCGCGCGGTCTCCCCCGTCGTGCTCATGTACGCATCCTGGGTGATGCTGGTGAGGCGGTGCAACGGAGTTTCCCGCCCTCGGAACGGTCCGGAAACGTTCATGGAAACAGGAGTGACGGAACCGGAACGTCCGCGAGGGCACTCTTGTGCGAATCCGCGGAAGGGTCTTGGCTGGGACGAGCGCCTGCCCGGCGGACACGCCGGACCGGTGGCATGGTGGAACCTCAGGAGGATCCCTACATGTCCGATACACGCAGCGACGGTGGTGACTGTACGACGCACCCCACCGCCGTCACCGAGGCCGAGGTGGAGGCCCTGGTCCGGGGCATCTGCTTCAAGACCGGACCGCCCCGCACCCTCGGTGTCGAGCTGGAGTGGCTCGTCCACTCCCTGGAGCTGCCGCAGCTCCCGGTCACTCCCGAACGACTCGAAGCGGCCTACGCCACGTTGCGGGCCGTACCCCTGGACTCGCCGCTCACCGTCGAGCCCGGCGGCCAGCTGGAGCTGAGCTCGCCGCCCGCCGCCTCCCTGATGGAGTGCGTCGACACCGTCTCCGCCGATCTGGACACCGTCCGGGCCGTCCTGGCCGAGGACGGTCTCGGCCTCGCCGGCATCGGCCACGACCCCTGGCACACACCGCGCAGGTTCCTCCGCGAACCGCGCTACGACGCCATGGAGACCTGTCTCGACCGCACAGGGCCGGCCGGCCGGCACATGATGTGCGCCTCGGCCTCCGTCCAGGTCTGTGTGGACGCCGGCCACGAGGAGCCCGGCCCGCTGGGACACGTCCGGCGCTGGTGGCTGGCGCACCAGCTCGGCGCGGTCCTGGTGGCCGCGTTCGCCAACTCGCCGCTGCTCGGCCGGCGGCCCACGGGCTGGCAGTCCACCCGGCAGCTGATGTGGACGGAGATCGGCGCCGGCCGGGCCGGCGCTCCCCCGCTGGACGCCGAACCGCGGGCCGCCTGGGCCCGGCACGTGCTGGACGCGCCGGTGATGTGCGTCCGCCGCGACAGCGGGCCCTGGGAGGTGCCCGAGGGGCTCACCTTCCGGGAGTGGACCCGCTCCCGGTCACCCCGGCCGCCCACCCGGGCGGATCTCGACTACCACATGACCACCCTGTTCCCGCCGGTCCGGCCGCGCGGCCATCTGGAGCTGCGGATGATCGACGCGCAGCCCGGCGAGAACGGGTGGATCGTGCCGCTCGCGGTGACGGCGGCCCTGTTCGACGACCCGGAGGCAGCCGAGACCGCCTACCGGACGGTGAAGCCGCTCGCGGAGCGGGCCCTGAACCTGCCGGCCCCGCACAACCCGCTGTGGGTCGACGCGGCCCGGCACGGGCTCGCCGACCCGGAGCTGCGCGAGGCCGCCGACACCTGTTTCGCGGCGGCCCTGCGCGCCCTCCCCCGGTTCGGCGCCACCACGCGCGTCACCGACGCCGTGGCCGCGTACCGGGACCGCTACGTCGCCCGGGGCCGGTGCCCCGCCGACGACCTGCTCGGCCGGCCGGCCGCCCCGGAGCACCAGCGGCCCCGGCCCGGTACGACCGGGGGCGCACCCACCGCCCGCCGGAGGAAGGACATCCGCACATGACCGCCCCGGAGACCGACATCACGACCACCGAGACGGACACCGAAGATCTGCGCAAGCGGGCGCTGGCCTCCCTCACCACCGCCCGTGACCGCACCACGCTGCTGACCAGCTGTGTGGACGGACCCGATCTCACCGCCCAGCACTCGCCGCTGATGTCCCCGCTGGTGTGGGACCTCGCGCACATCGGCAACCAGGAGGAGCTGTGGCTGCTCAGGGCGGTCGGCGGCCGGGAGGCGATGCGGCCCGAGATCGACAGCCTCTACGACGCCTTCGAGCACCCGCGGTCCGAGCGCCCCTCGCTGCCGCTGCTGGCGCCCGCCGAGGCCCGGAGGTACGCGGCCGAGGTGCGCGGCCGGGCGCTGGACCTGCTGGAGGCGGCGGACTTCCACGGCACGGGGCTGACCGAGGCCGGGTTCGCGTTCGGGATGATCGCCCAGCACGAACAGCAGCACGACGAGACCATGCTGATCACCCATCAGCTCAGGAAAGGCCCGCCGGTCCTGACCGCACCGGACCCGGACCCCGCCCCGCCGTTCACCGGTCCGGCCGAAGTCCTGGTGCCCGGCGGTCCGTTCACGATGGGCACCTCCGGCGAGCCCTGGGCGCTGGACAACGAGCGCCCGGCGCACCCGCGGGAGGTGGAGCCCTTCTGGATCGACACGGTCCCGGTGACGAACGCGGCGTACCAGGCGTTCATCGAGGACGGCGGCTACGACACCGAGCGCTGGTGGGCGCCCGAGGGCTGGGCGCACATCAGGCAGCACGCCGTCTCCGCCCCGCTGTTCTGGCGGCGGGACGGCGGCCAGTGGCTCCGGCGCCGGTTCGGCGTCACGGAGCCGGTCCCGCCGGACGAGCCGGTGCTGCACGTGTGCTGGTACGAGGCGGACGCCTACGCCCGCTGGGCCGGGCGGCGGCTGCCCAGCGAGACGGAGTGGGAGAAGGCGGCCCGCTTCGACCCGGCGACCGGCCGCTCGCGGCGCTATCCGTGGGGTGACGCCGACCCGGAACCGGAACACGCCAACCTGGGCCAGCGGCACCTCGGTCCCGCCCCGGCCGGCAGCTATCCGGCCGGTGAGTCGCCGCTCGGCGTACGGCAGTTGATCGGTGACGTGTGGGAGTGGACGGCGAGCGACTTCCTGCCGTACCCGGGCTTCCGGGCGTTCCCGTACAAGGAGTACTCGGAGGTGTTCTTCGGTCCCGAGTACAAGGTGCTGCGCGGCGGCTCGTTCGCCGTGGACCCGGTGGCCTGCCGGGGCACGTTCCGCAATTGGGACTACCCGATCCGCCGGCAGATCTTCTCCGGGTTCCGCACCGCCCGCTCGGAGGGCTTCTGATGTGCCGTCACCTCGCTTACGTGGGGCTGGCGGAGCCGCTCGGCCGGGTCCTGGTGGAGCCCCCGCACAGTCTGTTCCGGCAGTCGTGGGCGCCCCGGCGGCAGCGGCACGGCACGGTCAACGCCGACGGTTTCGGGGTCGGCTGGTACACGCCGGAGGATCCGGTGCCGGCCCGCTACCGGCGGGCCGGCCCGATCTGGGCCGACCTGTCCTTCGCCGACCTGGCCCGGGTGGTGCGCTCGGGCACCGTGCTCGCGGCGGTCCGGGACGCGACCCTGGCCGGGGCGGACGCGGAGGCCGCGGCGGCGCCGTTCGCGTCCGGGCGCTGGCTGTTCAGCCACAACGGCGTGATCGCGGGCTGGCCGGACTCGGCGGCACCCCTGGTGTCCACGCTGCCCCCGGTCGAGCTGCTGTCGCTCCAGGCCCGTAACGACTCGGCGTTCGTCTGGGCGCTGGTCCTGCACCGGCTGCGCCGTGGCGACACCCTGGACCAGGCCCTGGGCGAGCCGGTCCGCCGGCTGGCGCAGGCGGCGCCCGCCTCCCGTCTCAACCTCCTGCTGACCGACGGGGAGTCGATCGCCGCCACCGCCTGGGGCGACTCCCTCTGGTACCGCACCGAGCCCGGCCGGAGCACGGTCGTCGCCTCCGAACCGTACGACGACGACCCGCTCTGGCAGGAGGTCCCCGACCGCACCGTGCTGACCGCGAGCCGCGCCGGCGTGCTGCTCGCCCCGCTGGAGGATCCGGCGGCCGCAACCCCGAAGGAGCCCTGCCGTTGAGCCCCCTGCACGTCACCCGCACCCTTCCCGAGGACGCCACGGACGCCGCGCTGCGCGCCGATGTGCTGAGCGGCCTCACCGTCACACCCAAGTGGCTGCCGCCCAAGTGGTTCTACGACGCTCGCGGCAGCGAGCTGTTCGAGCGGATCACCGAGCTGCCCGAGTACTACCCCACGCGCGCCGAGCGGGAGATCCTCGCCACCCGGTCCGGTGAGATCGCCGCCGCCAGCGGCGCCCGCACCCTGGTGGAACTGGGCTCGGGTTCCTCGGAGAAGACCCGCTATCTGATCGAGGCGCTCGGCTCGCTGACCGCCTATGTGCCGGTGGACGTCAGCGAGAGCGCCCTCGTCCAGGCCGGGCAGGCCCTCGTCGAGGAGCGCCCGGACCTCGACGTGCACGCCCTGATCGCCGACTTCACCGCCCCGCTGAGCCTGCCCGCCACCCCCGGACCCCGGCTGGTGGCGTTCCTCGGCGGCACGATCGGCAATCTGCTGCCCGACGAGCGCGCCGGCTTCCTGGCCTCCGTGCGCTCGCTGCTCGCCCCCGGCGACGGGCTGCTGCTCGGCACCGACCTGGTCAAGGACGAGCGGGTGCTGGTCCGGGCGTACGACGACGCGGCCGGGGTGACGGCCGCGTTCAACAAGAACGTGCTGGCCGTGGTCGACCGCGAACTGGGCGCCGACTTCGACCTGGACGCGTTCGACCACGTGGCCCTGTGGAACGCCGAGCGGGAGTGGATCGAGATGCGGTTGCGCTCGCGTACGGCCCAGACGGTGAAGGTGCCCGCACTGAACCTCGCCGTGGACTTCGCGGCGGGCGAGGAGCTGCGCACCGAGGTGTCTGCCAAGTTCCGGCGGGAGGGGGTGACCGCCGAACTGGCCGTGGCCGGACTGGAGCTGACCCACTGGTGGACGGACGAGCAGGGCCGCTTCGCGGTGTCGTTGAGCGTGGCGCGGTGACCCGGGCACGGTGGTTCAGCCCAGGTCCGGTTCGAGCGCCTCGGTGATCTTCCGCGAGGCGCGGCGCGCCTCGGTCGCCGGGTCCGCGCCGCCCAGCACCCGGGTCATGTACTCCTTGATCGGGTTGTCGGCCTCGACGTCGGCCCACTGAGGGGTGGTGGGGGTCGCCCGGCCGTGTGCCGCGCCCGCGGCCATGGCGGCGACCCCCTCCTCGCTCGCGACCGCGCCGGCCAGGGTGGTCTTGTTGGGCACGTAGTTCATGGTGCGGGCGAGTTCGGTGTCCCACTTGGCGCCGGTGAGCGCCCCGACGACGGTGGCGGCGGCGAACTGGTCGTCGGTGTTCTGCGGGATGACCAGGTCGGAGCCGCCGGTGAAGACGGCGCCGGGCCGCCCGGCCGTGCGGCCGGGCACCGGGAAGAACCCGAGTTCGTCCTTCAGGCCCGGGTTCCGCTGGAGGACCGACCGGGTGAGTCCGGGTACGGCGATGATCTGTGCGACCTTGCCGTCGGCGAACACCCCAGCCTGGGGCGGGTGTTCCTCGTCGGCGTCGACGGGCCCCCGGCCCAGCGCCTGGAGGCGCCGGTAGAAGTCCATGCCGCGCAGCGCGGCGGGGGTGTCCAGGGTGCCCCGCCACTCGTGGTCCTTCTCCTGGGCGAGGTCACCGCCCTCGTCCCAGATGAAGCCGGAGAGCGTGTACCAGTCCTGCCCGGCGAGGTAGATGCCCTGGTTGCCGTGGGAGTTGAGCTTCTCGGTGTCGGTGAGCCATTCCTCGCGGGTCCGGGGCGGGCTGGTGATGCCGGCCTGCTCGAACAGGTCCTTGCGGTAGATGACGACCCGGCTGGCCGCGTACCAGGGGATGCCGTACTGCTGGTTGCCGTCCTTGCCGGGCTCGGCGAGGCCGGGCAGCCACGTGTCCTCGCCCCAGTCCCGCATGGACTCCAGCGAGAGGTCCACGAGCCGGCCGCCCTCGGCGTACAGCGGAACCTGGGTGTTGCCGACCTCGATGACGTCCGGG
This sequence comes from Streptomyces echinatus, assembly GCF_014203595.1. Lineage (GTDB taxonomy): Bacteria > Actinomycetota > Actinomycetes > Streptomycetales > Streptomycetaceae > Streptomyces > Streptomyces echinatus. The sequence continues at coordinate 291,100 of NZ_JACHJK010000006.1, read as the reverse complement.
GCGTCGCCGGAGTCCGCCGAGAGAGCGGCGCGGACCTTCTCCACGATGCCGGTCCACTCCTGGACGCGGATGTCGAGGCGCAGGTCGTCGTGGGTGCGCTCGAAGTCCTCGGTGAACCGCTGGACGAAGTCCTGGGAGGCGCTGTCCTTCATCAGCCATACGGTGACGGTCCTGCGCTCGTGGTCGCCGGGGAGCATCCCGCAGCCGGTGACGAGGGAGCCGGTGACGCAGATGAGGGCGAGCAGACGACGTCTCACGAGGGGTCCTGTTCTGTCTGGCAGGGGTGCTGGGACAGGGGGTGGGGGCCCGGCGTGGGGGAACGAGCGCGCGGCTCGTACGGGTGTGCTGGGATTTTGGTATGGACCAATGCGGAGGTCAAGCGGTCCGGGCCGCGGACCCGGTGACGCCGTGCGGACGGAGCGCGGATACGGCACGGTGGAGTACGGCGTGACACGAGAGGAGCACCCGCATGTCGAACCACACCTACCGGGTCACCGAGATCGTCGGTACCTCGCACGAGGGAATCGATCAGGCCATCCGCAACGGCATCGCCCGCGCCGACCAGACGCTGCGCAACCTGGACTGGTTCGAGGTGACCCAGGTCCGCGGCCAGATCGAGAACGGCCGGATCGAGCACTACCAGGTAGGGCTGAAGGTGGGATTCCGCATCGAGGACGGCGACTGAGCCGGCCGCCCCGGCGCCGGTTCTCCCCCGGCGTCAGGTGCGCCCCTCCCGCTCCTGCGCCTCCTCCAGCGCGGCCGACTTCGCGGCCCAGCGAGCCCGTACGACGGTGAACCCGGCGCGCTCGGCGTCGTCGCACACCAGCTCGTCGTCGTCCACGAGCACCCGGACCTCACGGTTCTGGGCGAGCCGGCGCAGGATCTCCAGCTTGGTGAACCGGGCCGGCCTGCGGTCGGCGTTGCTCCGCATGTACACCCGTCCCTCGGGCAGGCCGTGGGCCGCGAGCCAGTCCAGCGTGTCGCGGCGGCACCGCTCGGGACGGCCGGTGAGGTAGACGACCTCGCACCGGCGGGCGCTCTCCACGGCCAGCGCCACGCCCTCCGGGAGCGGCGGGTCCTGGGGCGCGGCGGCGAAGAACGCCGCCCAGTTCCGCGGCCGGCCCTCCAGGAAGTGCTGTCGGTGGGCAGTGTCGGCAAGCGTGTTGTCGAGGTCGAACACGGCGATCGGAGGTCGACTGCTGTCGGTCACCCGGCCAGCCTAGCCGCGCCCCGATCCCGCCAGTGCCCCCGCGCCCGCGCCGCGCGGTCGCACCGTACGGCGCAACCGGATCCTTCTTTCATGGCGCACCCGACCGGCCTCCCCCACGGCTCGGCCCGACCGCCCTCGATCACACCCCGACCGGGCGGGCCCCCGGGAATGCCCGGCCCGTGAGGGCGTTGAAGCGTGCGTGAGCAGCTCAGTGATCGCCCGGACCCGGTTCTCCGTCCTCGACCGCTCCCGCACCCGGGAAGGCCACCCGCCCTCGGCGGCCCTGCGGGACACCGTCGCGCTCGCCCGGGAGGCCGAGGCGCTCGGCTACCACCGGTTCTGGGTCTCCGAGCACCACGGAGTACCGGGGGTCGCCGGCTCCGCGCCGACCGTGCTCGCCGCCGCGGTCGCCTCCGCCACCCGCACCATCCGGGTCGGCACCGGCGGAGTCATGCTGCCCAACCACCGGCCTCTGGTCGTCGCCGAGCAGTTCGGGGTGCTGGAGGCGCTGTTCCCGGGGCGGATCGACATGGGGCTCGGGCGCTCCGTGGGTTTCACGGACGGGGTGCGCAGGGCGCTCGGCCGGGACAAGGGCGACGCCGAGGACTTCGCGGCGCAACTCGGCGAGCTCCTGGACTGGTTCACGGGCGGCTCGCCGACCGGGGTGCACGCGCGCCCCTCGGAGGGACTGACGGTGCCACCGTTCGTGCTGGCCATGGGCGAGGGCGTGGGGATCGCCGCCCGCGCCGGCCTGCCCATGGTCATCGGTGACCTGCGCGACCGCGAGAAGCTGCTCCGTGGCATCGACCGGTACCGCTCCCTGTTCCGGCCCTCGCGCTGGGCGGCCGAACCGTACGTCATGATCTCCGGCACGATCGCCGTGGCCGGCACCGAGGCCGACGCGCGACGCCTGCTGGTGCCCGAGGCCTGGTCGGCGGCGTACTCCCGCACCCGAGGCACCTTCCCGCCGCTCGCCCCCGCCGAGGCGGTCGAGGCCCGCACGATGACCGCGAAGGAGCGCGGCTTCTACGAGGCGGGCCTCGCCGGGCACATCGCCGGCACCGGGGACCGGGTCGCCCACGAGCTGGAGACGGTGCTGAAGGAGACGGGCGCCGAGGAGGTCCTCGTCACCACCAGCAGCTTCGACCGCCCGGCCCTGCTGGACTCCTGGCGGCGGCTCGCCGCGCTCTTCGCGCCGGGCCGTTGAGCTGATCAAGATGCGAACCCGGTCCCGGCCGGTGACCCTGGGAAGGCAAGCCTGGAACCGACGAGGAGGGCTGCCATGTCCTTCATGGACAAGATCAAGGGCATGCTCAAGGGCCACGAGGGCACGGCCGACAAGGGCATCGACAAGGGCGGCGACTACATCGACCAGCGCACCGGGAACAAGTACCAGTCACAGGTCGACACCGGTCAGGACAAGCTGAGGGACGAGTTCGGCACCCGGCAGGACCGGGGCAACCCTCCGCAGTCATAAGCCCCGGGGGCGGCTAGAGTTCCCCCGATGCAGCACCCCCATGACCCGTACGTCCGCGTCCGCGGCGCCCGTGAGCACAACCTCAGGGGCGTCGACGTGGACATCCCGCGGGACGCGCTGGCCGTGTTCACCGGCGTCTCCGGCTCCGGCAAGTCGTCCCTGGCGTTCGGCACCGTCTACGCCGAGGCGCAGCGGCGGTACTTCGAGTCGGTCGCCCCGTACGCGCGCCGGCTGATCCACCAGGTCGGGGCGCCCAAGGTCGGTGAGATCACCGGCCTGCCGCCCGCGGTGTCGCTCCAGCAGCGCCGCTCGGCCCCCACGTCGCGGTCATCGGTGGGCACGGTCACCAATCTCTCCAACTCCCTGCGCATGCTGTTCTCCCGCGCCGGGGACTATCCGCCGGGCGCCGAGCGGCTCGATTCCGACGCGTTCTCGCCCAATACGGCGGCCGGTGCCTGCCCCGAGTGCCACGGTCTCGGCCACGTGCACGGCACCACCGAGGAGTCGCTCGTCCCGGACCCCTCCCTGTCGATCCGCGAGGGCGCGATCGCCGCGTGGCCGGGCGCCTGGCAGGGCAAGAACCTGCGGGACATCCTGGGCACGCTCGGGTACGACGTGGACCGGCCCTGGCGCGAACTGCCCGCCGGACAGCGCGAGTGGATCCTGTTCACGGACGAGCAGCCCGTGGTCACCGTCCACCCGGTGCGGGACGCCGACCGGATCCAGCGGCCCTATCAGGGCACGTACATGAGCGCCCGCCGGTATGTCCTCAAGACGTTCTCGGACACCAAGTCCCCGACGCTGCGGGCGAAGGCGGAGCGCTTCCTGACCAGTGCGCCCTGCCCGGCCTGCGGGGGCAGCCGGCTGCGGCCCGAGGCGCTGGCGGTGACCTTCGGCGGCCGGACCATCGCCGAGCTGGCCGCGCTGCCGCTGACCGACCTCGCCGGTCTGCCGGAGGACGGAACGGAGGCCGCCAGGGTGCTCGTGGCGGACCTCAGGTCCCGGATCGCGCCGGTCGTCGAGCTCGGTCTCGGCTACCTCAGCCTCGACCGGTCCACGCCCACCCTGTCGGCGGGCGAGCTGCAACGGCTGCGGCTCGCCACCCAGTTGCGCTCCGGACTGTTCGGCGTGGTGTACGTGCTGGACGAGCCGTCCGCCGGACTGCACCCCGCGGACACCGAGGCGCTGCTGACCGTGCTGGAGCGGCTGAAGGCCGCGGGCAACTCGGTGTTCGTCGTGGAGCATCACCTGGAGGTGGTGCGCGGGGCGGACTGGCTGGTCGACGTGGGTCCGGGCGCCGGCGAGCACGGCGGGCGGGTGCTGTACAGCGGACCGGTGGCCGAACTGGCGTCGGTGGCGGAGTCGGCGACGGCCGTGTACCTCTTCGACGAGTCGCCGGGACCGGCGCGCGAGATCCGTGAGCCGCGCGGCTGGCTGACGGTGGGACCGGTCAGCCGGCACAACCTGCGCGCGGTGACGGCCGGGTTCCCGCTCGGCGTGTTCACCGCCGTCACCGGTGTCTCCGGCTCCGGGAAGTCCACCCTCGTCGGCGAGCTGACGGCGGAGCTGGAGGGGGTCGAACGGCTGGTCCGGGTCGACCAGAGGCCCATCGGGCGCACCCCGCGGTCCAACCTGGCGACGTACACGGGCCTGTTCGACGTCGTACGCAAGGTGTTCGCCGGCACGCCGGAGGCACGGGCGCGCGGGTACGGGGTCGGGCGGTTCTCCTTCAACGTGGCGGGGGGACGCTGCGAGACCTGCCAGGGCGAGGGGTTCGTCAGTGTGGAGCTGCTGTTCCTGCCCAGCACCTACGCGCCCTGCCCGGACTGCGCGGGCGCCCGCTACAACCCCGAGACGCTCCAGGTGACGTACCGGGGGCGGAACATCGCCGACGTGCTGGACCTGACCGTGGAGGCCGCCGGGGAGTTCTTCGCGGACACCCCGGCGGCCGCCCGGAGCCTGGGCACCCTGCTCGACGTGGGCCTCGGCTATCTGCGGCTCGGGCAGCCCGCGACCGAGCTGTCGGGCGGTGAGGCGCAGCGGATCAAGCTGGCGAGCGAACTCCAGCGCGGGCGCCGCGGCCACACCCTCTATCTGCTGGACGAGCCGACGACCGGACTGCACCCGGCGGACGTGGAGGTGCTGATGGACCGGCTGCACGGGCTGGTCGACGCCGGGCACACGGTGGTCGTGGTCGAGCACGACATGACGGTGGTCGCGGGCGCCGACTGGGTGATCGACCTGGGCCCCGGCGGCGGCGACCGGGGCGGCCGGATCGTGGCGGCCGGTCCACCGGAGCGGGTGGCCCGGGCGGAGGGCAGCGCGACCGCGCCCTATCTGGCGCGGGTCATGCCCTGAACGGGCTCGTCCCGTGCGGTTCCGTGCGGGGGTGGCGGGGCCGTCATACGTCCTCGACCGGCCGGCGCGCCGTCGTGGCCGGTCGCGCTTCCCGCCGCGGCGGCCGCGGCCGGCCGGGGTTCCGCGTCCCTCCGGGGCGCCGCCGTCCGGTCGTCGGCGATCAGCGCCGCGTGGGTCCAGGCGGGCTCGGGGGCGGCCGGCTGGGCCGCGTGGGCGAGGGCGCGGCGGTCGGGGTGGCCGCCCGGCGGGATCACCGGCCGGATCTCCACCTCGGCGACCAGCCCCCGGGCCCGGGCCACCCGCCACAGCGACGCCAGCAGCGTGTCCTCGCCGACGAAGGCCGCCGCGGTGCCGGGGCCGCCGCCCTGCTGCCGGTAGCGCAGGCCGACCGGCTGGACGGGCACGCCCGCGTCCAGCGCGGCCTGGAAGACGGCCCGGCGGAACCGGCCGTGGGCGCGTCCGCACCAGGTGCTGCCCTCGGGGAAGGCGGTCACGGCCGCGCCCGCGCGCAGGGCGTCGGCGATGGCGGCGACCGTGCCGGGCAGGGCGCGCAGCCGGTCCCGTTCGATGAACAGGGCGCCGCCGCGCGCGGCCAGCGCGCCCGCCACGGGCCACTGCCGGACCTCGGTCTTGGCGAGCATGCGGGCCGGGCGCACGGCGGTGAGCAGCGGGATGTCGAGCCACGAGACGTGGTTTGCGACCAGCAGCAGCCCGCCGGCCGGTGCGGCGGTGCCGGTGACGCGGATCCGGACCCCCATGGCCCGGACGATCGTCCGGCACCACCGCCTGACCCACTCGGCGGGGATCCTCCCGCCGAGTGGGGACAGCGCGATCCCGGCCAGGACCAGGATCGTGACCGCGGTCAGCCGCAGCACGGCACGGGGTACGGCCGCGGCGGCCCGGGCCTGCTCCACGCAGGCGCCCGGGGTGCAGGGCGCCGTGGGCAGCCAGACGCTCATCAGGCCGGGACGAGGGAGAGGAAGTGCCGCAGATAGCGCTGGTCGACCCGGCGCATCGACAGCAGCACGTACAGGTCGGCGACCCCGAAGTCGGGGTCGTGCGCGGGTTCGCCGCAGACCCAGGCGCCGAGCCGGAGGTAGCCGCGCAGCAGGGCGGGGAGCTCGGTGCGGCCGGCCGGGGCCGGGGCGTCCGGGACCCAGGGCAGCAGCGGCCGGACCCGGAACTCCTCGGGCGCGAGGTGCTTCGCCCGGACCCGCTCCCAGGTGCCGGCGGCGAGGGCACCGCCGTCGGCGAGCGGCACGGAGCAGCAGCCCGCCAGCCACTCGTGGCCCCGGTCGGTCATGTAGCGGGCTATGCCGGCCCAGATCAGGCCGATGACGGCGCCGTCACGGTGGTCGGGGTGGACGCAGGAGCGGCCGACCTCGACCAGGCCGGGCCGGATCGCGTCGAGCGCGCCCAGGTCGAACTCGCCCTCCGAGTAGAGCCGGCCGGCGACCGCGGCCCGTTCCGGCGGGAGGAGCCGGTAGGTGCCGACGATCTGCCCGGTCACCGTGTCGTGCACGAGGAGGTGGTCGCAGTACGCGTCGAAGGCGTCGACGTCGTACCCCGGCTCCGCGGTGGTCAGCAGGGCGCCCATCTCCCCGGCGAAGACGTCGTGCCGCAGCCGCTGCGCGGCACGCACGTCCGCCTCGTCTCGGGCGAGGGTGACGGTGTAGCGAGTGGGGGCCGCGGGCTGCGGTGGACGGTCGAGGGTGGAAACGCCGGTCATGGCTCTCTCCTGGTCACGGGCCGGGTCGGCGAGGGCGGCGGGCCCGGTGCGTACGGCCCGTCGCTCCAGTTCTTCCGACGCCGGTTGGCCGGTGCGTGACCTGTGCCAGGAGAGCGGATGTGGGGATGCTGAACGGCGGGGTCAGCCGTCTTTCGGTCAGGCACCCGGCGGGCGGCCGGCCGGCTTCCTCCGCCCGGGCACACGCTTGAGGACCAGGTCACCGGTCAGGTGCGGTCGTGACCCGTCGTGACCCTGTTCCCGAAGATCATGGGCGGAGACTACAGGGGCCCGGGAAACCAGACGGGGCCGGGGATGAGCACCACTCCCGGCCCCGCCCGTCCACCACTCGGCGAACGCTCGGTGTGCCCGCTCGGGGCGGGCTGAGGCGGCCGCGGCCGGCGGTCGCTACCGCTTCCCCGCCTTGCGGGTGGCCCTCAGCCACTCCTTGTTCATGTTCGTGATCGAGAAGAGCGGGATGCCCTTCGGGCAGGCGGTGGCGCACTCACCGGTCAGCGTGCACCCGCCGAACCCCTCCGCGTCCATCTGCGCCACCATGTCCAGCACCCGCGTCTCCCGCTCGGGCGCCCCCTGGGGCAGCACATTGAGGTGGTTGACCTTCGCGGAGGCGAACAGCATCGCGGCCCCGTTGGGGCAGGCGGCCACGCAGGCGCCGCATCCGATGCACTCCGCGTGCTCGAACGCGAAGTCGGCGTCGGCCTTCGGCACCGCTGTGGCGTGGGCCTCCGGCGCGGATCCGGTCGGCGCGGTGATGTAGCCGCCGGCCTGGATGATCCGGTCGAACGCCGACCGGTCCACCACCAGGTCCTTGACCACCGGGAAGGCGGACGCACGCCACGGCTCGATGTCGATCGTGTCGCCGTCCCGGAAGGACCGCATGTGCAGCTGGCAGGTGGTGGTGCGCTCCGGCCCGTGCGCGTCGCCGTTGATGACCAGCGAGCACGCGCCGCAGATGCCCTCGCGGCAGTCGTGGTCGAAGGCGACCGGCTCCTCACCGGAGAGGATGAGCTGTTCGTTGAGGACGTCCAGCATCTCCAGGAAGGACATGTCGGGCGAGATGTCGTCCACCTCGTAGGTGGACATCGCTCCTTCGGCGTCGGCGTTCTTCTGCCGCCAGACGCGCAGGGTGAGCTTCATGCGTAGCTCCGCTGGGTGGGGTGGACGTACTCGAAGACCAGGTCTTCCTTGTGCAGGACGGGTGCCTCGCCGGTGCCGGAGAACTCCCAGGCCGCCGCGTAGGTGAACGCCTCGTCCCGGCGGGCCGCTTCGCCGTCCGGGGTCTGGGACTCCTCGCGGAAGTGGCCGCCGCAGGACTCGGCGCGGTGCAGGGCGTCGAGGCACATCAGCTCGGCGAGCTCCAGGTAGTCGACGATGCGGTTGGCCTTCTCCAGCGACTGGTTGAACTCCTCGCCGGTGCCGGGCACCTTGATCCGCCGCCAGAACTCCTCGCGGATCTGCGGGATGCGCTCCAGGGCCTTGCGCAGCCCGCTGTCGGTGCGGGCCATGCCGCAGAACTCCCACATCAGCTCGCCGAGTTCGCGGTGGAAGGAGTCCGGGGTACGGTCGCCGTCCACCGCGAGCAGCAGGTTGATCCGGTCCTCGGTCTCGGCCAGCACCTCCTGGACGACGGGGTGTTCGGCGGTGACCGGGTCCTGGTGCGGGTTGCGGGCCAGGTAGTCGTTGATGGTGGCCGGCAGCACGAAGTAGCCGTCGGCCAGGCCCTGCATCAGCGCGGAGGCGCCGAGCCGGTTGGCTCCGTGGTCGGAGAAGTTGGCCTCGCCGATCGCGAACAGTCCGGGGACGGTGGTCTGCAGGTCGTAGTCGACCCACAGGCCGCCCATCGTGTAGTGCACGGCCGGGTAGATCCGCATCGGCACCTCGTACGGATCCTCGTCGGTGATCCGCTGGTACATGTCGAAGAGGTTGCCGTACCTGGCCTCGACGGCCGCCCGCCCCATCCGCTCGATGGCGTCGGCGAAGTCAAGGTAGACGCCCTGTCCGCCGGGGCCGACCCCCCTGCCCTCGTCGCAGACGTTCTTCGCGGCGCGGGAGGCGATGTCCCGGGGCACGAGGTTGCCGAAGGACGGGTAGATGCGCTCCAGGTAGTAGTCGCGCTCGTCCTCGGGGATCTGGTTCGGCGGGCGGGTGTCGCCCTGGGCCCTGGGTACCCAGATCCGGCCGTCGTTGCGCAGCGACTCGCTCATCAGCGTGAGCTTGGACTGGTGGTCGCCGGTGCGCGGGATGCAGGTCGGGTGGATCTGGGTGAAGCAGGGGTTGGCGAAGTACGCGCCGCGCCGGTGCGCCCGCCAGACGGCGGTCGCGTTGGAGTTCATGGCGTTGGTCGACAGGTAGAAGACGTTGCCGTACCCGCCGGAGGCCAGCACCACCGCGTCCGCGAAGTAGGTGTCGACACGGCCCGTGATCAGGTCTCGGGCCACGATGCCACGGGCCCGCCCGTCGACCACGATCAGGTCGAGCATCTCGGTGCGCGGATGCATCTCCACGTTCCCGGCGGCGATCTGCCGGGACAGCGCCTGGTAGGCGCCCAGCAGCAGCTGCTGGCCCGTCTGGCCGCGGGCGTAGAAGGTGCGGGAGACCTGGACGCCGCCGAAGGAGCGGGTGTCGAGCAGGCCGCCGTACTCGCGGGCGAAGGGCACGCCCTGGGCGACGCACTGGTCGATGATCTCGACGGAGATCTGCGCGAGCCGGTGCACGTTGGACTCGCGGGCGCGGAAGTCGCCGCCCTTGACGGTGTCGTAGAACAGCCGGTGCACGGAGTCGCCGTCGTTGCGGTAGTTCTTCGCCGCGTTGATGCCGCCCTGCGCGGCGATGGAGTGGGCGCGGCGCGGGGAGTCCTGGTAGCAGAACTGGACGACGTGGTAGCCCTGTTCGGCGAGGGTGGCGCCGGCGGAGCCGCCCGCGAGGCCCGTGCCCACCACGATCACCGTGTGCTTGCGCCGGTTGGCCGGGTTGACCAGCTTGGCCTCGAAGCGGCGCTTGTCCCAGCGCTCGTGGATCGGGCCGGACGGGGCCTTGGAGTCGGTGACCGGCGCGCCGGTCGCGTAGTCGGTGTAGGTCATGGTCAGCTCACCACTCCGGTCATGACGCCCACGGGTACGGCGACGAAGCCGGCCGTGAGCAGCAGCGCGAGGATGTCGGCGACGGTCTTCAGGGCGCGGTCGCGGGTGCGGCTGCCGACGCCGAGGGTCTGGGCGGCGCTCCAGAAGCCGTGCCGGATGTGCAGGCCGAGCGCGAGCATCGCGACGATGTAGATGACGTTGCCGTACCAGGTGGAGAAGGTGTCGACGACGTTCTGATACGGGTGGCCCTCCTGGAAGCCGCCGGAGTGCACGGTGCCGGTGGTCAGGTCGAGGATGTGCCACACGATGAACAGGCCGAGGATGATGCCGCCCCAGCGCATGGTGCGGGTGGCGTAGCTCGCCCGTGGCTTCTTGTGCACGTACTTGCTGGGCCGTGCCTTGATGTCGCGGCGGCTGAGCTGGTAAGCGGACGTGGCGTGGGCGATCACGGCGGCGACGAGGACGATCCGGACGAGCCAGAGCGTCCACTCGTAGTGCATGAAGGGTTCGCCGACCGTGCGCAGCCAGTGCGCGTAGTGGTTGAACTCGCCCGCGCCGAAGAAGATCTTCAGGTTGCCGATGACGTGCGCGACCAGGTACAGCAGCATGATCACGCCGCTGACGGCCATGACCGTCTTCTTGCCGACGGAGCTGTCCCACACGGTGCGTGCCATGGACGGCCGTCGGTCCGTCCGCGTTGCCAGAGCCATGCCCTGCACGCTAGGCGGACGGGACCCGATCGGTCCAAGACATGGTCCAGCTCGTTTCCATAGGCACAGGCTATTGTTGCTGGATGCAGTTCCAGCAGCTCCAGTACTTCGTGGCCGTCGCCGAGACCCGGCACTTCACCCGGGCCGCCGAGCTGGTGCATGTCGCCCAGCCCTCACTGTCGCAGCAGATCAAGGCGCTGGAGCGGGAACTGGGCGCGGACCTGTTCCAGCGCGCCCGGGGCAACATCACGCTCACCGACGCCGGTGAGGCGCTGCTGCCGCTGGCCCGGCGCATCCTGGCCGACGCGGACACGGCACGGCACGAGGTGCAGGAGCTGGTCCAGCTGCGGCGGGGGCGGGTGCGGCTGGGGGCGACGCCCAGTCTGTGCACCGGGCTGCTCCCGGACGTACTGCGCGCCTTCCACGACCGGTATCCGGGGATCCGCCTGCTGGTCGAGGAGGGCGGCTCGCACGACCTGGTGCGGGGACTGGCCCGGGGCGCGCTCGACCTGGCGCTGGTCGTGCTGCCGCTGCCGACGCCGGCGCCCGCGCTGACGACCGTGGAGCTGCTGCGGGAGGACCTGGTGGTGGTGTCCTCTCCGGAGGCGCCGGTGCCCGGCCGGGCCGGGCGGGCCGTCGAGATCGCCGACCTGGAGGGGGAACGGCTGGTGATGTTCCGGCACGGGTACGACCTGCGGGAGCTGACCGTGGCCGCGTGCCGCTCCGCCGGGTTCGAGCCGGAGTTCGCGGTGGAGGGGGGCGAGATGGACGCGGTCCTCGGGTTCGCCCGGGCGGGACTCGGGGTCGCCGTGGTGCCGCGGATGGTGGCCGCCCGGGCGGGGCAGGGGCTGCGAGTGACCCCGCTGGCCCGGCCCGGACTCCACCGGACGATCGCCCTGGCACACCGCAGCGACGTGGCTCCGCCGCGCGCGGCCAGGGAGTTGCAGCGGATGCTGCTGGAGCACTGAAGGCTTCCGCCGTCGATGCGACAGAAAGAGCTTCCTTCCAGCCGGGCCGGGCGCCCGGGAACCCCGCACCGCCGCCCGGCGAGGTCGGTGACCGGCGGAGCATCGTCGTCGCCGGCGCGGTGATCCTGCTCCCGGTCCTCGCGGCGGTCGGACACCTCGTCCGCGCGTCGCCGAGCGCGTGTCCGTCGGCCCCCCGTCCTCGACACGGCCCCCGCCCGGCCGGGCCGGGCGCGGCGGTGAGCGGCCGCACGACGGGGGGCCGTCGCCCCGGCTCCCCGTGGTGGAGGCCTCCGCTCAGCCCGTCGCGTCCACCAGGGCCAGGTCGTGGAGTCTCTCCGGCGGGCCCGGGCGGGCGTAGTACCAGCCCTGGGCCGTGTCGCAGCCCAGTATCCGCAGTTGCTCGGCCTGGGCGCCGGTCTCCACGCCCTCCACCGTGACGGCCAGGTCGAGGCTGTGGGCCAGGGTGACGATGCCCTCCACGATCTTCAGGTCCACGGGGTCGGCGGGGAACTGCTGCATGCCCTGGGTGAAGGAGCGGTCGAGCTTGAGGATGCTCACCGGCAGGCGGCGCAGGTTGGCGAGGTTGGAGTAGCCGGTACCGAAGTCGTCGAGGGCGATGTCGACGCCCATCTCCGCCAGCCGGCGCAGCGGTTTGAGCAGGTCGTCGTCGGCGCCGATGAGCGCGGACTCGGTGACCTCCAGGCACAGGGCGTCCGGGGCGACCCCCGCGCGTTCGAGGATGTCGACCGTTTCCTGGACCAGCCCCGGATGACTGAGCTGGCAGGGCGAGAGGTTGACGTTGATGCGCAGCGGTCCGGCGGCGCTCTGGTCGCCGTGGCGTTCCCGCCAGGCGCGGGCCTGGCGGATCGACTCCTCCAGCACCCAGCGGCCGAGCGGGACGATCAGGCCGGTGTGCTCGGCGAGCGGGATGAAGCGGTCGGGCCCGAGGACTCCGTGCTGCGGGTGCAGCCAGCGCACCAGGGCCTCGGCGCCGCGCACGCTGCCGTCGCCGAGGTGGACCAGGGGCTGGTACTCGATGAAGAACTCGCCGCGCTCCAGGGCGGTCGGCAGAGCCGTGGTCAGGCCGTGCCGGGTGATGGCGCGGGCGTCGGCCTCGGGGTCGGCGAGCTCGAAGCGGTTGCCGCCCGCCGACTTGGCCCGGTACATGGTGATGTCGGCGCTGCGCAGGACCTCGGCGGCGGTGCGTTCGCCGGCCGGGCCCTCGACGATGCCGAGGCTGCCGCGGACCAGGAGGTCCCGGCCGTCGATGCTGATGGGGGTGACGAGCGCGTGCATGATGCGCTCGGCGAGCTCGTCGACCTCGCGCTCGGTGCCGGGGCCGGTGGTCAGGGCCACGAACTCGTCGCCGCCGAGCCGGGCCACCATCTCGCCGGGCGCGGTCGCGCAGGACTGCAGCCGGTCGGCCACCTCCACCAGCAGCCGGTCGCCGGCCGCGTGGCCGAGGCTGTCGTTGATGGTCTTGAAGCCGTCCAGGTCGAGATAGCACAGGCCGAAGCGCTGGCCCTCGCCCGCGTTCAGGGCCTTCTCCAGCCGCTCGAAGAACAGCGTGCGGTTGGGCAGGCCGGTGAGGGCGTCGTGCGTCGCCTCGTAGCGCAGCCGGAGGTTGAGCAGCCGGCGCTCGGTGGTGTCCTCCATGAGGGCGAGCTGGTACTGCGGGCTGCCGTCGGCGTCGCGCAGCAGGGAGACCGTCAGATTGGTCCACAGGACCGTGCCGTCGGGCCGGTTGAAGGCCTTCTCCAGGTGATAGTGCTCGCGCTCGCCGCGCACGAGTTCGTCGTAGAGCCGCCAGGTCTGCGGGGCGTCCTCGGGGTGCACCCAGTCCTGGACGCGCCGGCCGCGCACGGTCTGCTCGGAGAGGCCGAACATGCGCAACAGCGCCTCGTTGACCTGCAGGACGTTGCCGTCGAGGTCGGCGATGCCGACCCCTATGGCGGCGCCCTCGAAGACCGCGCGGAAGCGGGCCTCGCTCGCGTGCAGCGCCTGGGCGACCACTCCCTGCGCCTGCAACGCGGCCTGGGCGATGGCCTCCTGCTCGGCGAGGGTGCGCTCACGCAGCGCCTGGGCGTATCCGGCGGCCATCGCGTGCTGCAACCGTGAGGAGCGCATGCGCAGTTCGTCCTGGGGGCCGTCGGCACCGCAGTACAGGACCAGGTAGGCGTCGACGCAGTCCAGGGTGCGGGTCAGCGCCTCGGGGTCGGTGCAGTGCGCCCCGACCAGGGCGGCACCGACCGCCTTCGCCGCCTCCGCGTCGAAGCTGCGGGCCCGCAGCAGCTCGCTCAACCGGCGGACGAGCGGAAGGAGTTGTTCCTCGAACTCGGCACGGGTCAGCGACGTCGAGGTCACCGGAAAGAGCGCCCGGCTCCAGATCGTCGTCAGCCGGCGCAGTCTGTCCTCCGGCCCGTCCGGCTCCGCGGTCACGCCGTACGCCCCACGCCGGCGAACCCGGAGAAGGCATACGGATCCTCGTCCTCCGGCGCCGAATCCGGGCGCCAGTGCGGCATCTGCACCAGTCCGGGTTCCACCATGTCGTACCCCTCGAAGAACCGCGCGATCTCGTCGCGCGAGCGCATGATCAGCGGGTTGCGAATGTCCTGGTACACGTCCACCGCTCCCTCCGCCCGCTCGGCGGGCAGCGGGATTCCCTCGTACGAGGCATGGGTGAGGATCAGCAGGCTGCCGGGCGCGAGCGCGTCGCGCAGCTCGGCCACCGCACCGTACGGGTCGTCCGCGTCTTCCACGAAGTGCAGTATGGCAACGAGCAGGAGGGCCACTGGCCGATTCAGGTCGATCAGCCGCTCCAGTTGGGGGCCGGCGAGGATCTCGTGGGGCTTGCGGAGGTCGGCGGCGATCACGTCCGTGCCGTCGTTCCCCGCCAGCACCGCCTGGCTGTGGGCGACGGCCACCGGGTCGTGGTCGACGTAGACCACGCGGGCGCCGGGTACGGCCGCCTGGGCCACCTCGTGGACGTTCCCGAACGTCGGGATGCCGGAGCCGATGTCGAGGAACTGGGTGATGCCCTCCCCCGCCGCGAACCGTACGGCCCGGCGCATGAACGCCCGGTTGGCCTGCATGATCTTGGGCAGGCCCGGCATGAACTCCATGGCCTTGCGGGCCGCTTCCCGGTCGACCTCGAAGTTGTGCGAACCGCCCAGGTAGTAGTCGTAGATCCGCGAGACGCTCGGCACCGAGATGTCGATGCTCCTTGGGGCCCAGGCGGGGCGCTCCATGTATCTCTCCAAGGCGTGGACAGGTGTAGGCGATCCGGTGTTCGAGCTGAGGCTACTGATCGCCTGCCAAAGGAGCGACCCGAACCGGAAATTGACCGTCCGTTCCCGGTCACTGCCTGCGGCAAGTGCCCGTACGACCCCGCTGTGTGACGACGGCGCGGCCGTGCGGTCTCCCACCGCACACAACGATCCGCCCCCTCCGTGCGGTGCGGAGGGGGCGGATCTTCGGTCGCGCGCCGGGCCGGGCGGGGCGATCGACCCTGGGGAGGTGATCTAGTTGCCCGGCGCGCCGACCGGCTTGCCGTCGGGCGAGACGGCGTACCACGTGCCGCCCACGCCCTGACCGTTGGTGTCGCCGGGGGCCTTGTCCCCGGAGAAGGTGTAGATGGGCCAGCAGTTGACGGTCATCTGCTTGGCCCCGTCGGGCCGGGTGAAGGGCATGAGGCCCTTCTTCTTCACGCCCTCGGTGTCGTCGGCGGCGACCGGGCCCACCGCCGGCCACTTCTCCAGGCAGGCGCCGGTGCAGTTGGAGACGGACTTGGGCCAGGCCTGGTCCTTCATGAAGCGGTAGACCGTCATGCCGTTCTTGTCCACGACGATGTCGCCGAGCTTGGGGTCCTTGTGGACGGACAGCCCGGGCAGGTCGGACAGCTTGGCCTTCTTGCCGTTCGGGGCGAGCGCGAACCACTTGCCGCCCACGCCCTGGCCGTTGACGTCACCGGCGTTGACGTCCTTGGCGTAGCGGTAGGCCGGCCAGCCGCCCACGGTGAGCTGCTTGGAGCCGTCGGCGCGGGTGACCTCGCCGAGCAGCGCCTTGTCGATGCCGGTGCCGGCGCTGGCGTCGTCGGCGGGGACCGGCGGCCAGGTGGTGGCGCAGTCGCCGTCGCAGTTCGACTTGGGCGGGTTGGCGGTGTCCTTGTCGAACCGGTACAGGGTGAGGCCGGAGCCGTCGGTCAGCACATTGCCGAGGTCGGGGTTGCTCGCCACGGTGAGCTTGCCCGCCGGGGTGACCGGGGCCGGGGAGGCGGAGCTCTGGCTGCCGTCGGCGCCGTATCCGTTGCCCGCGCCGGTCGTGGTCCCGCTGCCCGGGTTGCCGTAGCCGCCGGCCGCGGTCGTGGCCCCCACGTTCTGGGCCGCCGACGCGGGAGTGGTGGTGTTGTCCTGACCGCACGCCGTCGTCAGCGTCAGCACCGCGGCGGCCGTGGCCACCAGTGAGGCGGTCCGCCAGGAGGTATTCATCGTCGACTCCCCATTATCGCCTGGATGTTGCAGCGCCTGCTGTGCCGCCGCACGGCCATGGGTACGCACCGCGGGGGCCGCTGTGTTCAACGGCGGCCGCAATTTCTTTCCGCGCCCTGTGACCCGCCCGGCCGCCGGACGCACGGGCATCCGGACGGATGGTGCTCGATACGGACACTTCCGCTCGTCAAACCATGGATCGCGGTATCTCCCTCTTTCGGAGCAATCTCGGCTCAGCGGGGCGTGCGGCGGCCTCCGGCGCCTCATGATCTGCGTCGTGCATGGACCCGAAGTGACCCGATGCGCGCCCACGGCACGGGTGTTGGCCCTGATGACACTGACCTGGGCGCTGGTCGGCTGTCCGGCCGGCAGCGCGTCGGCCGACGCCTGCGCGTACGCCTCGACGGGCCCGGACGGCACGGTGGCGGTGGCCTACGCCGGCGGCCACCACTGGCCCACTCCCCCGCCCTGCCCGAAGCCGACCCCGCCCCCGTGTCCGCCCGAGCCGACGCCGACGCCCACGCCCACCCCGACGCCGAAGCCGACGCCTCCGCCCGAGCCGCCGCCCACGCCGCCCCCGCCGCCCGCCCCGCCGCCGAAACCCACCCCGAAACCGACGCCCGCCCCGAAACCGCCACCCCGGCGCGTACCGCCCGCCCGGCCGGCTCCGGCGCCCCCGGCACCCCGGCCGGCGCCCACGCCGCCCCCGCCGCCCGCCCCGCCGCCGAAACCCACGCCGAAGCCGACGCCCAGGCCCACGCCGCGGCCCACCGTGACCCCGGTGAGCTACCCGGCGTACCACCCCCATGCCGTCAGCCACACCACGCGCGGCCACACCACCCCCGTCACCTACGTCCTGCTCATCACCGTCCCCGCGATCGTCGCCGTCGCGGCGCTGCGCCCGCGCTGACGTGCCGGCATCTCAACCCCTGGAGGCACCTGTTGTCGGATTGGCTTGTTCTCGTCCTCGCGATGCTGGGGGCCTGTGCCGTGGTGGTCGTCATCACTCTGGTGCGGCACCGGACGGCCGCGGAGGACGAGGATCCCAGCGAGACCCCGGACGTCATCGAGTACATGACGATGTGGATCGGCGTCGTCTACGCCATCGTCCTGGGCCTGGCCATCGCGGGTGTGTGGGAGGCACGCAACGCGGCACAGGACTATGTGCAGACCGAGGCCCAGGCCCTGCACGAGATCTCGGAGCGGGTGCGGGTCTACCCGCCGGACGTCCGCGACCGCATCCGCGGTGACGTGGACGCGTACGTCGGTTACGTCGTCCACACCGAGTGGCGGCGGATGGCGGACGACGGGCAGGTCACGGACCGCGGTACCGAACTGCTGCGGCAGGTGCGGGCGGACGTGACCGACTACCGGCCGAGGAACGACTTCGAGGCCCAGGCCTACCAGCCGCTGCTGGACCAGCTGGCCACCGCCGACCAGGCGCGCAACGCACGCGCCGACTCCACCGGGGCCACCATGCCGCCGGTCGTGTGGTGGGGCCTGCTCACCGGCGCGCTCATCACCGTCGGCATGGTGTTCGCCCTGCAGATCCGGCGTACCAGGCGGGAACTGATCCTGGCCGGCCTGTTCTCGGCGACCATCGCCTTCATGCTGTTCCTCATCTGGGACTTCGACGCGCCGTACAGCCGGGGCATCGCGGTCACGGCGGAGCCGTTCCTCAGCATGTTCCCGAACGTCACCGGATAGCCGCCGGTTCCGGCACGGCCGTCACGACAGGCCTTCGCCCCCGCTTCCGTGCGGAATCGGGGCGAAGGCCTGTCTGCGTGCGGGCTCTCGGTGACGGGGGCGGATCCGGTGGCCTCGGCGGCCGGCCGGGGGTCAGGCGCGCTTCTCGTGCCGGCGGCGCACCCAGAAGGCGCCACCGCCGACCAGTGCCACGGCGACCAGGCCGCTGCCGATCGCCATGTCGGTGGGTGTGGCGCCGGCGGACCTGCTGCCGCCGAGACCGCCGTTGACGCCGCCGAGGACGGTGAAGGCGTCCCGACGGGTCAGAGTGCGGCCGTCGCAGCGGACGGTGACGTCGTACCGGCCACGGCGGACGTCACGGTCGACGAAGGCGACACCCCGTGAGGTGTCGTCGTGGAACGGCTCCAGCGGGACGGTGCCGAAGGCGTCGGAACTCGCCGTGCCGGAACGGCAGCCGTTCACGATGATGGTGAGCCGGCCTCCGGCGGCCACGACGTCGGGGGTGACGAAGATGTCGTGCGCGTTGCCGAAGTCGTCGCCATGGCCTCCGAACCCCTCCCCGCGACCGCCCTCACCCCCACGGCCGTTGCCGAACCCCTCGTTCCCGCGCCCGTTCCCGCGCCCGTTCCCCTCGTTGCCACGGCCGTTGCCGAACCCCTCGTTCCCTCGGCCGTTCCCGAATCCCTGGTTCCCGTGGCCGTTGCCGAACCCCTCGTTGCCGCGGCCGTTGTTGTTGAAGTTTCCGTTGCCGTTGAAGTTTCCGTTGCCGTTGAAGTTGCCGTTCCCCGGGATGCGGCCCACGCCGCCGACGACACCGTTGCCGGGGAGCACCCCGATCCCGCTGAGACTGCCGATGTTGCCGGTGCCGGTCCCGGGGACGACGACCGCACCGTTGCTGTCGGTCCCGCTCGGTCCGCCCCCGTTGCCCATGCCGTCCGCGACGGCCACGGGGACGGCGAGCCCGAGGACGGCGACCGTGGTGCACGCCGCCGCCAGGGCACGTTGGTTGCGCATGTGATCCTCCGCGGGAGGTCACCGGGGCCCGTCCCCGGTGGATCGGCGAGAGAACACCTCCCGCCACGACCCTCAGACGCGCGGAACACGCCCGCATGTCGAGAATGGTCCGTCCTGGTGAGGCGACACGCCGACGGAAAACCACACAATCGGATATTGCCGCAGGTCACGGACCGTCAGAAAATATCTGGGAACGGCAACTCGGATGGCGCACGGATCGGGCGGACCGCCACCCGTTCGCCGATCGCCCCGTCGCCCGCCGCCCGCGCGGGATTTAGCGTTTTCCCATGCGCGATGGACGTGGCGCGACCGCGTCGAGAGGGGATGGCGAATGTCTGCGTCCAAGCTGTCCGAGCTTGCGGAAGAGGAGGAGCGGCGGAAGAAGCGTGCGCCCTGGGGCGTGATAGCGCTTGTTCTGCTGACCGGTCTGGCACTCATCCGGAACGGTTCCGGAGAGTTCGACGTCGGTCCGCCGCAGCCTGCCTCGGCGGCGGCGCCGGACAGCCGCGCCACCCTGGGCACCTTCGGCCCCGCACCCGCCTCGCTGCCGTTCTCCGTGGTGAGCAGGGTCCGGATCCCGGCGATCCACGTGGACGCGCCCGTCGTGCCGGTCGGCCTCGACTCGGACGGCTGGGTCGCCGCGCCGCCACCGGAGAACCCCGGCCTGGCCGGCTGGTTCACCGGCGCCGTCTCCCCCGGTGAGAAGGGCACCGCGGTCGTCGTCGGCCATGTCGACAACAAGCAGGGCCCCGCCGTGTTCTACGGCCTGGGGGCGCTGAAGAAGGGGAATCAGGTCGAGGTGCTGCGCCAGGACGGGAAGACCGCGGTGTTCGAGATCTACGGGGTCGAGGTCTTCGCGAAGAGCAACTTCCCCGGCGACCGGGTGTACGGCTCGAAGGGGACACCGGAGCTCCGGGTCATCACCTGCGGTGGCGGTTTCTCGAAGCAGAACGGCTACGACGGGAACGTCGTCGTCTTCGCCCGCCTGGCCACGGTCGCCTGAACCGCCGTGGCCCGGCGGACTGGCCGGCCCCGCGGGGCCCGGGTCGGTCACATGCGTCGGGCCGGCACGGTGAGCCGGTATCCGGAGTCGATCAGATAGGGAAGCCATTCCCGGATCGCGCGGACGGTCTGCGAACGGTCGCCCCCGGCGTCGTGCGAGAGCACCACGACGCCGGGGGCGGCTCCGTCCTCCACCTGGTCGATGATGGTGCCGGTGCCGGGTTCCATCCAGTCGGTGGTGTCCACCGTCCACGCCATCGGTTCCATGCCCATCTCGGCGCCCAGTTGGAAGGCGGCCCGGTTCCAGGCGCCGTAGGGGGCGCGGAACCACTGGGGGCGCTCGCCGTAGGTGTCCTCGATGATGTCGCTGGTGCGCTCCATCTCGGAGCGGATCTCCTTACGGCGCAGCGTCGTCAGCAGCGGGTGTGTCCAGGTGTGGTTGCCGACGACATGGCCCTCCTCGGCCATCCGGGCCAGCAGTTCCCGGTTGTCGGCGACGCACTCCCCGCACACGAAGAACATCGCCCGGACGTCGTACCTGGCGAGGGTGTCCAGGATGTGCGGGGTGTAGTCCGGGTTGGGTCCGTCGTCGAAGGTCAGCATCATGCGCCGGCCGCGTCCGGAGATCTGCAGGATCGGTTTCTTGCGCACCTTGAGCTTGCGGGGCGCGGTGCGCGGTGGTCCGTATCCGGTGAACGGCTGCAGCCGGAAGGCGGAGGGCTTGAGTGCCTGGCGGGCCTGGGGGCCGGGGACCGGGGCCGCGGCGGTCCGGGCGGTCTCCTCGCCGCCGGCCGCCAGGACGATGCCCGCGGTACCCGCCGACCCGAGAGCGGCGGCGCCCGCGAGAAGCATCCGGCGCCGCGTGAACAACTGATCCTTCTGCATGACTCATCAGTCGCCCCGCCGGACTCCGGCGCACCGCAACGCCACCGGTGCGGCGGCGGGAATGCACCCGGACAGCGGAGTGGACGGCACCTCTCAGCGGCACTTCTCAGCGGCACTTCTCAGCGGCGGCGCACGAGCGGGAACGGGAGCGTCTCACGGATCGTCAGGCCGGTGAGGAACATGACGAGCCGGTCGACGCCGAGTCCGAGGCCGCCGGTCGGGGGCATGGCGTAGGCGAGGGCCTGGAGGAAGTCCTCGTCCAGCTCCATGGCCTCCGGGTCGCCGCCGGCGGCCAGCAGTGACTGCTCGGTGAGCCGGCGGCGCTGTTCGACGGGGTCGGTCAGCTCCGAGTAGGCGGTGCCGAGTTCGGTGCCGAAGGCGACGAGGTCCCAGCGTTCGGCGAGCCGCGGATCGGCGCGGTGCTGCCGGGTCAGCGGGGAGACGTCGGTCGGGAAGTCCTTGTAGAAGGTGGGCGTTCCGGTCCGGTGTTCGACCAGCCGCTCGTACATCTCCAGCACGATGTCGCCGGGCCCGTCGTCGGCGGTGTACGGCACCCCGGCGCGGTCGCACAGCCGGTGCAGCCGCAGCAGTTCGGTGCCGGGGCCGATCTCCTCCCCGAGCGCCTCGGAGATCGCCCCGTACACGGTCTTGACCGGCCAGGTCCCGGAGATGTCGTACTCCTCGCCGCCCTTGCGGGCCACCGGGGAGCCGAAGGCGGCGGTCGCCGCGCCCTGGATCAGCTCGCGGGCGAGGTCCAGCATGACGTCGTAGTCGGCGTGCGCCTGGTAGGCCTCCAGCATCGTGAACTCGGGGTTGTGTTTGTAGGAGACGCCCTCGTTGCGGAAGGTGCGGCCCAGTTCGAAGACCTTCTCCAGGCCGCCGACGCACAGCCGCTTGAGATACAGCTCGGGGGCGATGCGCAGGTACAGGTCGAGGTCGTAGGCGTTGATGTGGGTGGTGAAGGGGCGGGCGTTGGCGCCGCCGTGGATCTGCTGGAGCATCGGGGTCTCGACCTCCAGGTAGCCACGGTCCAGCAGGCCCTGGCGCAGGGCCTGTACGGCCGTGGAGCGGGCGCGGACGACCGCGCGGGCGTCGGGGCTGGTGATCAGGTCCAGGTGGCGGCGGCGGACCTTGGCCTCGGGGTCGGTGAGGCCGCGCCGCTTGTCCGGCAGCGGGTGCAGGCACTTGCCGGTGAGCTGCCAGGAGGCGGCGAAGACGGTGGGTTCGCCCCGGTCGCTGGGCCGGGCACGGCCGGTGACGGTGATGTGGTCGCCGATGTCGGTGTCGGCGGTGAAGCGGTCGAGGGCCGGTCCGCAGCCGTCGCGGGTGAGGGCGATCTGGTGGTCGCCGGACCAGTCGCGCAGCACGGCGAAGACGATGCCGCCGAAGTCGCGGACGAGCATGACGCGTCCGGCCACGGTGACGTCCTCGCCGGGCGGTACGTCGGCGAGGGCGTGGGTGGGGGCGGGGACGCCCACGGGGTAGGGGTCGGTGCCGCCGGCGCGCAGCCGGTCGAGAGTGCGGTGCCGGACGCGGACCTGGTCGGGCAGGCCCGCGTCCGGGGCGGCGGGCGCGGCCTGGTCCCCTCCGTCGAGGCCGAGCGCCGGCCGGGACGGCGGCCCCGCCGTGGCGGCGGGCCGCTGCCCCGCCTTCGGGTGCCCCTTTCCCCAGAGTTTGCGCAGGGACGGTACGGAGACGAAGCCTTCGGCGATGCCGGAGGCGAGGCCGATGCGGGCGAGGGAGGCGGTGTCGCCGTAGCAGATGAAGCGCGGGTACCACTCGGGGCGGTACTTGGCGTTGGAGCGGTACAGGGCCTCCAGCTGCCACCAGCGGGAGAGGAACAGCAGCAGCCGGCGCCAGAGCCTGAGGACCGGTCCGGCGCCGATCCGGGCGCCCTCCTCGAAGACGGACCGGAAGACGGCGAAGTTCAGGGAGATCCGGTGCACGCCAAGTTTCGGGGCGGCGGCGCACAGTTCGGCGACCATGAACTCCATCACGCCGTTGGGTGCGGCCCGGTCACGGCGCATCAGGTCCAGGGAGACGCCGTCGCGGCCCCAGGGGACGAAGGAGAGCAGCGCGAGCAGCCGGCCGTCCTCGCCGAGGGCCTCCACGAGCAGGCAGTCGCCGTCGGCGGGGTCGCCGAGCCGGTCCAGGGCCATGGAGAAGCCACGCTCGGTCTCGGTGTCCCGCCAGGCGTCGGCCTTGGAGACGATCTCCTCCGTCTCCCGTTCGGTGAGGCCGGAGTGCCGGCGGACACGGCAGACGGCTCCGGTGCGGCGGACCCGGTGCACGGCCTGCCGGGTGACGCGCATGTCCCGGCCGTTCAGGTCGAACCCCGGGACGTGCAGGATCGCCTCGTCGCCGAGCTGGAGGGCGCCCAGGCCGGCCCGGGCGTAGGCGCGGGCGCCGGCCTCGGAGGCACCCATCACGGCGGGGGCCCAGGCGTGCCGGCGGGCTCCGTCCAGCCAGGCGTCGATGGCGTGCGGCCAGGCCTCCGGGTCGCCCACGGGGTCCCCGCTGGCGAGGCACACTCCGGCCTCGACGCGGTAGGTGACGGCCGCCTTGCCGCTGGGCGAGAAGACGACGGCCTTGTCCCGCCGGGTGGCGAAGTAGCCGAGGGAGTCCCGCTCGCCGTACGCGGCCAGCAGGGCCCGGATGCGGGCCTCCTCGTCGCCGTGCAGGGCGGCTTCCAGGCGCTGGGACCGGAACAGCGTGGCGGCGGCGCTGAGCAGGGCGAGCGCGCCGAACAGGCCGAGGACGAAGGTGACCTGGTGCGGTGGTCTGCCGTCGAAGGAGCTGCTCGGGACGAGCCCGCCGCACACCCGGTCGGCCGCCCAGGCCAGGTGCTGGCCCGCCGGCAGCGTCCCCGGGAAGAACTGCAGCAGGACCCAGCCCAGCACGATCGCCACGGCGAGCCCGGCCAGCAGCACGGCGAGCGCCCGCCACACGGCACCGCGGCGGGAGGCGGCGTAGAACTCCCCGCGGGCCACGACCAGCAGGAGCAGCAGCAGCGCGCACAGCACCAGGGAGGGCAGCGACTGCGCGTACAGGCCGACGGCCGCGCCGAGTACGTCGGTGAGGACGAGCAGGCCGAGATAGACGACGACCAGCCACCAGGCGATCTTCTTGCGGGCGGCGGTGGCGCCGGCCAGCAGGAACAGGAAGACGGCGTAGGCGAGGTTGGCGCTGATCGGGACCAGCAGCAGGTCGAGGGTGCGGACGACCGCGCCGAGCGGGCGGCGCAGCGGGGCGACGACCGCCAGCAGGGCACACAGCAGGCCGAGCGCGGCGAAGAGGGTGGCGAAGGCCTCCGGGACCCAGCCGAGGCGCCCGCCGTGCGGGCGCGACGGGCCGCCGTCGCCCCTGCGGGTGGCCGGCTCCGCGGTGGCAGTCATGATTCCGACTGTAGGAAGGCCCCGGGCGCCCCGCCCGTCGAGCGGGCCCCGCGCATGGGCTGGAACGCTTGATTCCGATAGATTCGAGGCCGTGACGGAACAGCACGAACAGCCCTCGCACACGTTCGAGCGGGGCACGGACGGCCCGAAGGTCATCGTCGTCGGGGTGGACGGCTCCGACTCCTCACTGCGCGCCGCGGCGTACGCGGGTGGGCTGGCCCGGCGGCAGCGCGCGCTGCTGGCCGTGGTGTACGTGCAGCCGGTGCTGGCGGCCGGGGCGGCGCTCGGGGCGCCGGTGGCGGAGACGACCGACGAGATCGCCGAGGACCTGATCGCGCAGATCCGGGAGGCGGCCGAGCGGGTCAAGGGGATATTCGACGTGCGCTGGGAGTTCCACACCTTCCGCGGCGATCCCTATGGCGGGCTGGTGAAGGCGGCCGACGAGCTGAAGGCGGACGCGGTGGTGGTGGGCGCCTCGGAGCAGGCCGGGCACCGGATCATCGGCTCGGTGGCGGTCCGGCTGGTGAAGGCGGGACGCTGGCCGGTGACGGTGGTGCCGTAGCACGCCACGGCGACACCGGCCCGTGGCGTGCGTGGCGTCTTCCCTGGGCACCGCCCCTGAGACATCATGATCCGCCGTCAGCCGTTGCCGTGGTGAAGAGGTGAGGCGCATGGGCAGGCTCCGCTCGGGTGAAGGGATTCTCCGCCGCAAACCCATCGAACACATCGAGGAGACCGAGGTCGGCGAGGGCACGCGCCTGGACAAGTCGCTGGGGCTGTGGCAGCTCACCGCGATCGGCGTGGGCGGGATCATCGGCGCGGGCATCTTCACGCTGGCCGGCACGGTGGCCAACGGCACGGCCGGACCCGCGGTGCTGGTGTCCTTCCTGATCGCCGGCGTGGCGAGCGCCTGCGCGGCGCTGTCGTACGCCGAGTTCGCGGGGCTGATCCCGAAGGCGGGGTCGGCGTACACGTACGGCTACGCGGTGCTCGGCGAGTTCGCGGGCTGGTTCATCGGTTGGGACCTGCTGCTGGAGTACACGGCGATCGTCGCGGTGGTGGCGATCGGCATCTCGGGCTACTTCAGCTTCCTGGTCGAGGAGATGGGCGCCGATCTGCCGCGGTGGATGCTGGGGGCGCCCGGCACCGGCGCCGGGCACCGGGTCGACCTGTTCGCGGCGGTGCTGTGTCTGCTGATCGCCTGGCTGCTGAACCTGGGCATCCGTACCGCGGCCCGCTTCGAGACGTTCGTGGTCGCCCTGAAGGTGCTGGTGGTGCTGCTGGTGATCGGGGTGGGTGTGTTCCACATCAGCACGGCGAACTACCACCCTTTCTTCCCGTTCGGCCTCAGCGGGGCGTTCACCGGTGCCGCGACGGTGTTCTTCGCGGTGTTCGGCTACGACGCGATGTCGACGGCGGCCGAGGAGTCGAAGAACGCGCAGCAGTACATGCCGAAGGCGATCATCTACTCGCTGGCGATCTCGATGGTGCTGTACGTGGCGGCCTGTCTGGTGCTCACCGGGATGCAGAACTACAAGGCCATCGACCCGGAGAGCGGCTTCTCCACGGCGTTCAAGTCGGTGGGCCTGGACGCGCTCGCGGACGTGATCGCGGTCGGCGCGATCATCGGCATCCTCACGGTGATGTTCACGTTCATGCTGGGCGTCACCCGGGTGTGGTTCTCGATGTCCCGTGACGGGCTGCTGCCCCGGTGGTTCGCGAAGACGCACCCGACGCGGCACGTGCCGACCCGGGTGACCTGGATCGTCGGGGCGGCGTCCGCGGTCATCGCCGGGCTGGTCCCGATCGGCGAGGCGGCCGAGCTGACCAACATCGGCATCCTGCTGGCGTTCGTGGTGGTGTGCGTGGCGGTGATCGTGCTGCGCTACCGGCAGCCGGAGCTGCCGCGCACCTTCCGGACGCCGTGGATGCCGTTCGTGCCCGCGCTGGGTGTCGTCTTCTCGGTCTGGCTGATCACGTTCCTGAAGTGGGAGACGTGGGTGCGGTTCGTGGTGTGGTTCCTGATCGGCTGCGTGATCTACTTCGGCTACTCCTACCGGCGCTCGGTGCTCGCCACGCAGCGGCCCGCCGACTGATCACTCGCCCATGACCAGGCCGTCCTGGGCGGCCCCGCGGCTGAGGACGGCCTTCCCGATCCGGTCGCGCACGGCCTCCAGGTCGGCGCCCTGGGCGATGGCCCGGTTCAGGTCGACGACCCGGCCGGCGTCGAGGTCGTACAGCTGCGGCAGGAACTCGGCCCTGGTGACCCGCCAGGGCCCGCCGGGCCGGGCGGGCGGGACGAAGGTGAAGCGGCCGAGGCTGGACTCGTTGCCCCGCGGGTCCTGGGCGCCCTCCCGGTTGTACATCTCGCCGGCGATCTGGTCGCCCAGTCCATAGACCACCCAGGTGCCGTTGACCTTCTCGTAGGCCTGCGGCACATGGGCGTGGGTGCCGAGGATCAGGTCGATGTCCGGGCGGCCGTCGGTGGCCGAGGCGGTGAGCTGCTGGGCGAGGGTGAGCTGGATCCGGTCGGGTTCCTCCTGCCACTCGGTGCCCCAGTCCACGGAGACCACGACCACGTCGGCGCCGCCCCGCCGGGCGGCCCGGGCGTCGGCGATCATCCGTTCGGCGTCCATCAGGTTGACCGCCCAGGGCTGTCCGGGTGGCATCGGGTAGTTCGTGCCGAAGGTGTACGACAGATGGGCGACCTTGGCCCGGCCCGCCCGGAGGAAGCGCACCGAGCGCGCCTCGTTCTCGCTGCGGGCGGTCCCGGCGTGCCGCAGCCCGGCCCGGTCCATCGCGTCGAGGGTGCGCCCGATGCCGGCGGTGCCGTCGTCCAGGGCGTGGGCTGAGGCGGTGGAACAGCTGTCGTAGCCGGTCGCGGCGAGGGCCTCGGCGATCTGCGGAGGGGACTTGAAGACGGGGTAGCCGGTGTAGTCGCCGTCGGCGCCGTAGACGGTGTCCATGTGACAGAGTGCCAGGTCGGCACGGGAGACGACCGGCTGGACGCCGGAGAGCATGGGCCGGAAGTCGTGGCCGTTCCGGTCGGCGTCGTAGGCCGCCCGCTCGATGACGGAGGTGTGCGGCAGGACGTCTCCGGAGGCGACGAGGGTGAAGCCGCCGCCGCTGGTCGCGGCGGGCGCCGGCTGTCCCCGCGTGCCGGATTCCTGGTTCTGGTTCTGGCAGGCCGCCCCGGCCGCGAGCACGGCGGTCAGGGCCAGGGCCACCTGCTGTCTGCGTCCGATCATCAACTCACCCCAGCATTGTCGTATATACAGACGAAGCCGTGACGGGCATATGGGTATGAATCTGATGTCCCGGATAAACAGTCCAGGTGGCCTCATTAGCCCGTCCGGTGCCCTGACGTACCACTCGTCCGACCGTTCGCCGACGCGATCGACCGTCCGTCGCACGAGCGGGTCCGCGGTCTGTCGGCCGGCCGCGGCCTGCGCTGGCATACGGCCATGACGGCCGGAACCTCACTCACCATCGGGACCACGACCGCCGGGCACGAGCTGGCCGCGCTCCAGCGCGAGCACGGTGGCCCGCTGTTCGCGCTGCTGCTCAGGCTCTGCGACGGGGACCGCCAGCGCGCCGAGGACCTCGTCCAGGAGACCCTGGTGCGCGCCTGGCAGCACCCGGAGGCACTGCACGCCGACGACTTCGACTCCGTACGGCCCTGGCTGCTCACCGTGGCCCGGCGGCTCGCGATCGACGCCCGGCGGGCCCGGCAGGCGCGGCCGCCCGAGGTCGGCGACGAAGTCCCCGAGAACGCGCGGGTGACCGCCGACCACGCCGAGCGGGCCGCGGCGATGCTCGACGTCCGGGAGGCTGTGAAGACACTCACGCCGGAGCACCGTGACGTCCTGATACTGGTGTATTTCCGCGGGGCCAGTGTGGCGGAGGCGGCGCAGGCCCTGGGGATTCCACCCGGTACCGTGAAATCCCGCGCGTACTACGCGTTGCGCGCCCTGCGCCGGGTCCTTCCGGGTTACGCGGCCGACCTGCGATGAAACCGGAAGCCTGGTCAAACCTCGGTAAAGCGCCTTGCTGTGGCCCCCGTTCGGGCAATGGGCTGTCCTCATACGCGTTCCGGGCGGAGCGGGGACGGCGGTCCCGGCAGGGCCCGGGCGACGCGCACGCACCGGAGGAAGGGCAGGAAGGGATGCGACACAGAGGTCACGAGAGCACGGACGGCACCGACGGCCATGAACTGGCCGTCCCCATGGCCTGGTTGTACGCCGAGTACATCGCCGACGAGCTGCTGCGCACCGGCGATCTGATGCCGCCGACGTCCTTCGAGTTCCGGGCCGGCCGGGACGCGCTGGCACTGACCGTCTTCCTCTCCGACACCGACGGGGAGCTCTCCGGCATCCGGGTGATCTCCCAGCTGGAGAACTGGCTGGCCCTGACCGCGTACGACCAGCCGTGGCAGGACTGGGTGCGGGCCCGCATGGCCGAGCTGACCGAGGGGGCGGCGGTCTCCGGCGCCCCCTGTCCGGACCTGGCACTGGCGGAGGACGCCTGGCGCTGGCTGGAGGAGACGGAGCTGCTCGCCCCGGACCTGGACGCGGTGCCGGGCGGCGGCGCGGTGTTCGGGGAGGACGAGGGGCCGAAGGTGTGGACGCCGGCCTGGCGGCTCGGACTGCCCCTCGGGCACCTCGCGATCCACCTCTTCTGAATCTTCTGGAATTCACACCAATCCACGGGCCGGGCCGCTCCGAATCTCTTGTCCGGGATTCTGTGCGTGGCTTGAGTGATTCGGCGGTCGCCTGCGTACGGATGGGAGCAAGGAGTAACCCCACCCGCACCCATAGGCACGAGGATTCGGCATGAGGTCCCTGGAAAGGCATCGCGACGTCGGCGCGTACGCGCTCGGCGTGCTGGACGAGGCGGAGGCCTTCCGCTTCGAGGACCACCTCATGGAGTGCTCACGGTGCGCGGCACAGGTGACCGAGTTCGGTCCCACGTCCCGGCAGCTGTTGCTGTACCGCCGGGCCACGCCGCGTTTCGTGCACCCCATGGCGCAGCCCGGTCCCCGGCTGCTGGACCGGCTGCTCGGCGAGCTGGCGCAACGGCACCGGGCACGGCGCCGCCGGCTGCTGTACGGCCTGGCCGCCTCGGTGGTGCTGGCCGTGGCCGGCCCGGCGATCGTGGCCTTCGCCGGCCACGCGGGGCCGGCCCCGCGGGTCACCGCGGCGACCGATCCGCACACCGGGGTGTGGGCGCGGGTCACCTCCGAGGACGAGGACTGGGGCAGCGACCTCAGGCTGGAGGTCAAGGACGGCTCCGGGCGGCACACCTGCCGGCTGGTCGCGGTCGGCCTCGACGGCACGGAGCAGGACGTCGCCGGGTGGACCAACGCGGGTGACGGCAGCCGGCCCACCACCGCGATGGGCTCCACCGCCCTGCACCCGGACCAGATCCAGCGCTACGAGGTCCGCACGGACGACGGAAAGCGGCTGGTCGTGCTGGAGGCACGGTGACGGCACCGGGAGGTGCCCGGACTTGAGGTGCCCGGACTCACTTCAGCAGCCGGGACAGACGCCGGTCGGCCAGCGGCTTGCCGCCCGTCTGGCAGGTCGGGCAGTACTGCAGCGAGGAGTCGGCGAAGGAGACCTCCCGGATGGTGTCGCCGCACACCGGGCAGGGTTCGCCGGTGCGGCCGTGGACCCGCAGACCGCTCTTCTTCTCCGCCTTCAGCCGGCCGGCCGCCACTCCCCGGGACCGCTCGACCGCCTCGGTGAGCGTGCCGCGCAGCGCCTCGTACAGGCGGTGGGTCTCCTCCGGGGTGAGCGACGCGGCGAGTTTGAAGGGGGACATCTTCGCGGCGTGCAGGATCTCGTCGCTGTAGGCGTTGCCGACGCCCGCGATCAGCGACTGGTCGCGCAGGGCACCCTTCAGCTGCCGCCGCTCGGCCTTCAGCAGGGCGGCCAGGCGGTCCTCGTCGAAGTCCCCGGCGAGCGGGTCGGGGCCGAGCCGGGCGACGCCCGGCACCTCCGCCGGGTCGCGGACGACGTACACGGCCAGGCGTTTCTGGGTGCCCGCCTCGGTCAGGTCGAAGCCCTCCCCGGTCTCCAGCGCCACCCGCAGCGCGAGCGGGCCCTTGCCGGGCTTCGGCGGGCCGTCCGGCAGCCGGTCCTTCCACTGCAGCCAGCCCGCGCGGGCCAGGTGGGTCACCAGGTGCAGTCCGCCGTCCGTCTCGATGTCCAGGAACTTGCCGTGCCGGCGCACGGCCGTCACCTCGGCGCCCTCGACGGCGGTGACCGGCGGGTCGTAGGTCTTCAGGACGCTGACGGCCACCGGCAGGACCCGCACCACCCGCAGTCCGACCAGGTGCTCGGTGAGGAAGTCCGTCAGCGCTTGTACCTCGGGCAGTTCCGGCATGGCTCCAGGGTGCCACCCGGTACCGGCAACGCCCCGGTGTCGCGCCCGCACCGGTGCCCTACGGCAGCCGGAACTCGCACCAGACCGCCTTGCCGCCGCCCCGCGCCTCCACGCCCCAGCTGTCGGCGAGCCGGTCCACCAGGAGCAGACCGCGGCCGGAGACGCCGTTCTCGCCGGCGTCGCGGCGCCGCGGCAGGGCGCTGGAGCAGTCCTCGACCTCGATGCGCAGCCGGTGGCCGGTGCCGTCCAGGGCCCGCAGGGTGACGATCGCGGAGCCCTCGGTGTGCAGCAGGGCGTTGGTGACCAGCTCGTCGGCGACCAGCTCGATCTCGTCGGCCTGACCACCGGCCCCCCAGGCGCGGACCGCGGCGCGGATCATGTGCCGGGCCTGGGTGAGGGCCTCCGGGTCGCCGGGCGCCACATGCTGCTGGAGCCGGCCGCCGGGACGCGTGGTCTGCCGGGTGCGGCGGCGCAGCAGGAGCAGGGCCACGTCGTCGTCACCGCCCCGCTCCTCGGCCACCTGGATCAGCCGGTCGGCGAGGTCGCGCACCTCGTCCGGCCCCTCGCGGATGAGCGCGGCGAGGCCGCTCATGCCGTCGTCCAGATCGGTGCCGGGCAGCTCGACCAGCCCGTCGGTGCACAGCAGCAGGGTGTGGCCGGGGTCGAGTTCGAGGGTGGTCACCGGGTACTCCAGCCGGCCGAACTCGGCGGACAGGCCGAGCGGCAGCCCGCCCTGGACGGGGATCCGGTCACAGCTGCCGTCGCCGCGCCGGATCAGCGGGTCGATGTGCCCGGCGCGCACCACCTGGACGACCCCGGTGGACAGGTCGGCCTCCGCGTACAGGCAGGTGGCGAACCGGTCGGTGTCGAGTTCATGGAGGAAGACGGAGGCGCGGGCCATCACGGTGGCCGGCGGGTGGCCCTCGGCGGCGTAGGCGCGCAGCACGATCCGCAGCTGGCCCATGACGGCCGCCGCGTGCGTGTCGTGGCCCTGGACGTCCCCGATGACCGCGCCGACCCGGCCTCCCCCGGAGGCGGTGCCGCCGGGCAGCGGGATCAGGTCGTACCAGTCGCCGCCGATGTCCCGGCCCAGGGCGGCCGAGCGGTAGCGGACCGCGATGTCGGCGCCGCGGACGCTGGGGATGGTGCGCGGCAGCATGGCCTGCTGGAGGCCCTGGGCGAGGTCCTTCTCCTGTTCGTAGAGCATGGCCCGCATGAGGCTCTGCCCGATGCTGCTGCCGAGCGCGACCAGGACGGCGCGCTCCTCGTCGGAGAAGCCGCGCCGGTCGTCGTAGAGCAGGCCCATCGCGCCGATCGGGCGGGCCTGGGCGATCAGCGGCAGATAGGCGGCCGCGGTGATCCGCAGGTCGGTGATGTGCGGCCAGAGGATCGGGTAGTCCGCCTCGAACTCCTCCGCGGATTCGATGAACCGGGGGCTGAGCGTGCGGACGACCTCGCTCATGGGGTACGGCTCGTCGATCCGGGTGATCCGGGTGCCGGGGACGAAGCTGCCCACGGGGCCCTCGGCCACCAGCCGGATCCGGCCCGCCTCCACCAGGCCCATCACCAGGCTGGCCGCGCCCAGATGACGGATGCCGTGGGTGTCCTTGAGGACGTCGATGACGTCCTGGACGCTGCGGGCGTGCGCGAGGGCCGCGGAGATGACCTGCACGACGCCGGTCTGCTGGCGGAACGCCTCGTCCTGGGCGGCCCGGAGGCTGCGGGCCGCGCTGTCGGCGAGTTCCTCGGTGGCGTCGCGGACGATGCCGACGACCCGGCTCGGGCGGCCCGACTCGTCGCGCCGGATGTAGCCCTGGGTGTGGGTCCAGCGCAGGGTGCCGTCGCGGCGGCGGATGCGGAAGTACGCGCCGTAGTTCTCGCTGCCGTCCTTGATCGCCCGGGCGACCGCCGCGTCGAGCCGGGCGGCCTCCGGCGGCGGGACGCGTACGGTCAGGGATTCCGGGTGCCCGTCGTACTCCTCGGGCAGCAGATCGAACACCTCGAAGGCCTGGGCGTCCATGTCCATCAGACCGGCGTCCAGGTCCCAGTCGAAGCTGCCCATGCGGTTGAGCGCGAGGATCGGGTCCGGGTGTGCGGGCCAGTCCTCCGGGAGTGACAGGGCACTCGCGCCCCGATCGGCCATGGGGCCACCTTGCCAGTATCGGGTGGATTCTTCGACCTGGTCGGCGGGCACCGGCGCCGGCCCGCCCGGCGTTCCGCGCGGCCCCCGGCGCACGCTCAGCCGCCGGTCCGGGAGGCGGTCACACCGTCCGGGGCCGCACCGGCGCCGTCGGGGAGGCCCGGGACCGGACCGGCTCCGTCGGGGAGGTCCGCGGTCTCCGGCATGGTGAGCGGGGCGATCCGGTCGGACGGGTCCGGGGACGGGCTGGGCCGGGACGGTGAGGGGCTGGACGCGGCCGGGGACGGCCTGGGCCGGGGCGGGGAGGGACTGGACCGGGCCGGCGAGGGAGCGGGGGCGCGTGGCTCTTGCGTCGGCGCCACGGGGTTCCCGTCCGCGAGGCCGGCCGCGCCGGACGGGGCGTCGGTACGGCCGTCCGGTGCCGCGGTGCCGGCCGGGGACGGTCCGGTGCCGGCCGGGGCGGTGGCCGGGCGGCTGTCGCGCGGGCTGGGCCGCCCGTCGGCCGGTGACGGGGTGGCCGCCGTGGTGGGCGGGGACGGGCTGACGTCCCGCACGGGCGGGGGCACGACGTGGTCCCGGCTGACGTCCTGTCC
This sequence comes from Streptomyces echinatus, assembly GCF_014203595.1. GTDB lineage: Bacteria > Actinomycetota > Actinomycetes > Streptomycetales > Streptomycetaceae > Streptomyces > Streptomyces echinatus. Next base: position 257,940 of record NZ_JACHJK010000006.1, on the reverse strand, counting down.
GACCCGGCGCTCGGTCCAGGTACGGGTCTCGCTGTCGACGATCGTGATGCTCTTGACGGCCCGCGGCGCCGGAGCCACCACGATCACCTTGTTCGGCCGGTAACCGGCCCAGGGGGTACCGCGGGCACCGGCCCCGCCGCGGGTCGGCGCGGGCGGACCGAGCGGGTTCCCGCAGGCGCAGCGCACCCGGGGCACACCCCGGTCGTCGACGAGGACGGCCGTGCCGGCCTGCAGCACGGCCTGGTAGCCCTGCGCCCGGCGGTCGCGGTAGGAGTGGTTGGTGACGCGCGTGTCGGTGCCCAGTACGACCGGGGTCAGGCCCCGCAGATAGCGCGGGAGCGCCGAACGGGTGACGCCGGCCGCGCGGGCGAAGGCGTCGGCCCTGGCCTCGTCCGCCGCGAGATAGCCGATGTGCCGCTCGGCGTCGCAGCCGGCGACGTGCGGGCTGCCCCGGTACAGGCCGGGTGTCCCGCCGGACAGGGTGCGGGTCGCGCGCAGGGGCGCCGCCAGCTCGGCGGCCGAGACCGGGACGGTGCTGCGGGGGGACGCGGAACGGGGGGCGGCGGTGGCCGTGGAGGAGATGGCCGTGGAGGCGGTGAACGGCTCCGGGCCCCGGTCGGTGGCGGCCTGCAGGAGGACCATCTCGCCCAGCCGGGTCTGCTTGACGCCGGAGCCCGCGCAGCCGGCGGCGAAGAGCACCGCCAGCACGCAGACGATGGTTCCGGTGGGTATCCGCACCGCACACTCCACATCACTTTGGGTGATTACGCCCTATTGTTGGCATCGCACCGGATCGGCTGGCAACTCGGGGAACGCCGTGACGACAGCGGCGCCGGTGGAGCCGCACAGGAGGGCGTGCACAGCCGTGGACTGGTTCACCTCACCCGGCGACTGGCTGAGCCGGCTGGTCTTCCAGCGGGCCCTGGCCGCCGTGTACCTGGTCGCCTTCCTGACGGCGGCGCTCCAGTTCCGGGCCCTGCTGGGCGAGCGCGGGATGCTGCCCGTCCCCCGCTTCACGGCCCGGGTGCGGTTCCGGCGCGCCCCGAGCCTGTTCCAGCTGCACTACTCCGACCGTTTCTTCGCGGCCTGCGCCTGGGCGGGCTGCGGGGTGTCGGCGGCCCTGCTGGCCGGGGCGGACTCCGCGCTGCCGCTGTGGGCCGGGATCCTGCTGTGGCTGGTGCCGTGGGCGCTGTACCTGTCGATCGTCAACGTGGGCCAGACGTGGTACGCGTTCGGCTGGGAGTCGCTGCTGCTGGAGACCGGCTTCCTGGGCGCGTTCCTCGGCAACGACGAGGTGGCGCCGCCGGTCGTCGTGCTGTTCCTGCTGCGCTGGATCCTGTTCCGGGTCGAGTTCGGCGCCGGGCTGATCAAGCTGCGCGGCGACGCCTGCTGGCGGAAGCTGACCTGCCTGTACTACCACCACGAGACCCAGCCGATGCCGGGCCCGCTGAGCTGGTTCTTCCACCACCTGCCGAAGCCGCTGCACCGGGCGGAGGTGGCCGCCAACCACGTCACCCAGCTGGTCGTGCCGGTCCTGCTGTTCACCCCGCAGCCGATCGCCTCGGCCGCCGCCGCCCTGATGATCGTCACCCAGCTGTGGCTGGTGCTCTCCGGCAACTTCTCCTGGCTGAACTGGATCACCATCGTGCTGGCCCTGTCCGCGCTCCGGCTGCCCACGACGGCGCCGCCGGTGCCGCCCGCGCCGCTGTGGTACGAGGTGCTGGTGCTCGCGGTGGCCGCGCTGCTGGTCTTCCTGAGCTACCACCCGGTGGTGAACATGATCTCCCGCCGCCAGGTGATGAACCGCTCCTTCGACCCGCTGCACCTGGTGAACACCTACGGCGCGTTCGGCAGCGTCAGCCAGGTGCGCTACGAGGTGGTGGTCGAGGGCACGCTGGACGCCGCCCCGCGCGAGGACTCGGAGTGGCGGGAGTACGCCTTCCGGGGCAAGCCCGGCGATCCCCGGCACTGGCCGCGCCAGTTCGCTCCCTACCACCTGCGCCTGGACTGGCTGATGTGGTTCGCGGCGCTGTCGCCCGGCTACGCCGGGGAGTGGTTCGGCGGCCTGGTGGAACGGCTGCTGGAGAACGACCGGGACACCCTGCGGCTGCTGCGCCGCTCGCCCTTCCCGCCGGACACGCCGCCCCGCTTCGTCCGGGCCCGGCTGTTCCGGTACCGGTACACCAGCTGGCGGGAGCTGCGCGAGACGGGGGCGTGCTGGGAACGGACGTACGTGCGGGAGTATCTGCCGCCGACACGGCTGGCGGGCGCGGTCAGCGGGACGTCAGGAGATCGGTGACGAGAGCGGGCTCGCCCGGGGGCACCAGGTGCGAGTAGCGCAGACAGACCCGGCTCCAGCGCAGGTAGCCGCTCATCGCGCTGCGCATGCAGTCGGTGAGCAGCGCGACGACCGTGCTGTCGGACGGGGGCACGCGGTCCGTGAGGGCGTGTTCCAGGGTGACGAACTCCGCGCACCAGGGTGTCCTCCACGTCGGCGGTGATGTCGGGCATGCGGCGCACCGTGGGGTCCCTGCCGAGACGGGGCGGGAGTTCGAAGCCGTACGCCTTCTGGCTCAGATCCAGCATGGCGTACACGAAGCCGGACCTGCGGCGCAGCGCGAAGTGCTCGACCCGGCTCGGGGTGTGCCGGTGGGCACGGTTGCCGGCCTCCTCGACATAGGCGTTCACGTACCACCGCCAGTGCTGCCCGGCGCTCTCCAGCCAGGCGGGCGAGGCCCGGTGGGCCAGCCGGATCCACACCTGCGCGAACGCGGCGGTCAGCGGTCCCGCGCCGGCCGGCACGGCGCCGGCCGAGGCGATCACGTCGGTGAAGGCCCGGCAGGCCGCCGCGACCCGGAGCGGCTGGTCGGCCAGGGGGCCGTCGAACTGATCGTCCAGGAAGGTGGCCACGACGACCGCGTCCACCGCCGGATCCAGCCGGTCCCCCGTGGCCCGGGGGAGCCATGCCGCCATCAGCCCGGCGATGTCCCAGCGCAGGAAGCGCTGCTGGTCGACGGGGTGGGTCACCAGGCCGAGGCCGCGGCACCAGTCGGGACTGCGCCGCCGGGCGCCGTCCGCGTCCGGGCTGACGTCCGGTGCGAAGGGAAGCTCGAACACGGTGTCCTGCGGCATGACCCCCGCCTCTCCCGCGGCCGCCCGGGCACCGCCGGGCGGCCGCGACTGCGCGAGGGGAGTCTTCCCGGCGTGCCGCTGGCTCAGGCGGCCCGGCGGCGCTTTGGCGACAAGCAGCCGTTGCCGCCGGAGGCCACGTGCACGTAGTCGCTCGGGGGACCCGAGTGGCCGGTCGTTCGTCCGGAAGCCGGGCGGCGGGGCCGGGTCAGGGCCTGCGGAGCCGGAGTGTCATGAGCTCGAACGGCCGCAGACGCAGGGTGATCCGTTCGCCTTCGCGCGCGGGCGGCTGCTCCCCGGTGACCGGCCGCTCCAGCAGGTCCGTCACCGTGACGTCCGCGACCTCGAACCCGGCCGTCAGGGTGGCCCGGGCCCGGCCGCCGTGGGCCTCGTGGAAGCGGACGACCACGTCCCCGCTGCCGTCGTCGGCGAGCTTCACCGCCGTCACCACCACCGCGTCGTCGTCCACCGTGACCAGCGGGGCGACCTCGTGCGCTCCGGTCGCGGACCGTTCCGGCAGGTTGATCCGCCAGCCCTCGCGGACCGCGTCGCCCACCGACGCGCCGGGGACCAGGGCGTGCCGGAAGCGGTGGACGCCCTGGTCGGTCTCCGGGTCGGGGAAGCGCGGCGCGCGCAGCAGCGACACCCGGACCGTCGTGGTCGTACCGCGGTCACCGGCGTCCCGCACCGTGCGGGTCACATCGTGGCCGTACGTCGAGTCGTTGACGACGGCCACACCCCAGCCGGGCTCCTCCAGGTGCACGAACCGGTGGTTGCACGCCTCGAACTTGGCCGCCTCCCAAGAGGTGTTGGTGTGCGTGGGGCGGTGCACGTGCCCGAACTGGGTCTCGGACGCGTACCGTTCGGCGTGCAGGTCGAGCGGGAAGGCCAGCTTCAGGAACTTCTCCGTCTCGTGCCAGTCGACCTCGGTGTCGATGAGCAGCCGCCGCTCCCCGGGCGGCAACGACAGCAGCTGGGTGACCCGGGAGTCACCGAAGGAACGGACGATCCGCACCGACGCGCCGTCCTCGCCGGCCGTGACCGACTCGGCGCCGGTGAGGTCGGTGACGGTGTTGCGGTAGAACGAGTCGACGTCCCAGGCGTCCCACATGTTCGGGAAGTCCGGGTGGAGCTGGAGGAGGTTCGCGGCCTCGCCGGGGGCGACGGTCTCGCGGTCGGCGGCCGGGTCGTAGGCGGACACGACCAGGCCCCGGGCGTCGACGGTGATCCGCAGCAGGCCGTTGTCCAGGGTGAACCCGCCGTCCTCACGGGCCCCGAGCGTGGTGCGGCCGGCCGCGGCCGGGGTGCCGGCACCGCCCGCCGGGACACCGTGGCAAGGGTGCGGGGCCGCGTTGAACACCAGCGGTGTGGTGCCCTCGCCCGCGAGAGCCCGCTGGGCGCCCTCGATGATGCGGGTCAGCTCGGCGGCCAGGCGCTCGTACGTCGCCCGGGCCTCCCGGTGCACCCAGGCGATGGACGAGCCGGGCAGGATGTCGTGGAACTGGTGCAGCAGCACCGTCTTCCAGATCCGGTCCAACTCCGCGCAGGGGTAGGCAAATCCGGCGCGGACGGCCGCGGTGGCCGCCCACAGTTCGGCCTCGCGCAGCAGGTGTTCGCTGCGCCGGTTGCCCTGCTTGGTCTTCGCCTGGCTGGTGAGGGTGGCACGGTGCAGTTCGAGGTACAGCTCGCCCACCCAGACCGGCGGTGCGGGGTATTCGGCCTCGGCCTTCTCGAAGAACGCCCGCGGGGTGTCCCAGGTGACGGTGGCCGAGCCCTCCAGGTCGCGCAGCCGGGCGGCCTTGGCCACCATCTCCCGGGTCGTGCCGCCGCCCCCGTCGCCCCAGCCGGTGGGCGCGAGCGAGTGCCGGGCCCTGCCCTTGTCCCTGAAGTTGCGGACCGCGTGGGCGATCTCGCTGCCCTTCATGGAGCAGTTGTAGGTGTCGACGGGCGGGAAGTGCGTGAAGATCCGGGTGCCGTCGATGCCCTCCCAGTGGAAGGTGTGGTGCGGGAACCTGTTCGTCTGGGACCAGGAGATCTTCTGCGTCAGCAGCCACTTGGAGCCGGCCGCCTTGATGATCTGCGGGAGGCCCGCGGCGAACCCGAAGGTGTCCGGCAGCCACGCCTCCTCGTTCTCGATGCCGAACTCGTCGAGGAAGAACCGCTTCCCGTGCACGAACTGGCGGGCCATCGCCTCCGAGCCGGGCATGTTGGTGTCCGACTCCACCCACATTCCGCCGGCCGGCACGAACCGCCCGTCCGCCACGGCCTTCTTCACCCGCGCCCACACCTCGGGCCGGTGCTCCTTCACCCAGGCCCACTGCTGCGCCTGGGACATGGCGAACACGAACTCCGGCTCGTCCTCGATCAGCGCGGTCATGTTGGACGTCGTACGGGCCACCTTGCGCACGGTCTCGCGCAGCGGCCACAGCCACGCCGAGTCGATGTGCGCGTGCCCGACGGCGCTGATCCGGTGCGCGGACGGCACGGCGGGGGCCGACAGCACGCCGGTGAGCCGCTCCCGGGCCCGGCCCGCGGTGCCGTTCACGTCCTGGAGGTCGACGGCGTCCAGGGCCCGCTCGACGGCGCGCAGGATGTCGTGCCGTCGGGCGGAGTCCACGGGCAGCTCGGCCATCAGCTCGCCGAGCACCTCCAGGTCCAGCACCAGCTGCCACACGGTCTCGTCGAAGACGGCGAGGTCCATGCGGGTGAGCGTGTACTGCGGCTCCTGCCCGGCGGTGTCCCTGTCGCCGAGCGAGGTGGGGCGGAAGGGGTGGTAGTCGAGGATGACCGGGTTGGAGGCGGCCTCGATGTGCAGGCGCACCTCCTCGCCGCCCGTGACGGGCGCGCCGACGCGCACCCACTGGTTGCGCGGGTTGAGGCCCTTCACCGGCGTGCCGTCGGGCCGGTAGACCAGGCCCTCGCACTGGAAGCCCGGCATGTTCTCGTCGAAGCCGAGGTCCAGGAGGGCCTCGACGGTCTTCCCGGCCCATGCCTCGGGCACGGTTCCGGTCACCCGGAACCAGCTGGTGCCCCAGGGAGCACCCCACCGGGCGCCCACCTCGATCGGCTCGGTCACGGCGGCGAGTCCCTCCGCGACCGGTACGGGTTCGCCGGGCGCGTGCCACACCGCGACCCGGAGCGGCACCGACTCGGGGTACACGGCGGGGCGGACACGTTCGTCGAGGACGCGCCTGAGGCGGGCTTCCACCAGCGTGCGGTCGTCATGCATGCGGGGTGCTCCCTGTGGATTCCGGGTGATTACCAGGGGTGGGTGACGGTCACGGGGGTCGAGGCGTTGTAGAGCTCCCCCACGGCGCGTACTTCGAACCGTGCGGCCTTCTCGCCCTGTTCGGGCCGCAGCCCGGAGAGGAAGTAGGCGCGCTGGGCGGTGGCGCCGAGGAAGCGGCGGGTGCCGTCGGGGAGGAGGCGGTGGAGGGTGTGGTGGCGGACGGTGCCGGGGGCGGGGTTCCAGGCGAGGCGGAGGTCGCCGCCGTTCGCCGCGGTGACGCGGGCGCCGGAGGGGGCGGCGGGCGCGGGCGGGGTGCCGTCGGCGCGGACCGCGAGGCCGCCCAGCCGCCAGCGCACCGGGCCCTCGGTGGCGGTGAGCCGGACGCCGAGGGCGTGCACGGTGCCGGACAGGCCGGTGAGCGGGACCGTCACGGTCTGCCAGCCGTTGACGGTCTTCACAGCGTTGACCGAGTTCACAGCCAGATACCTGTACGGCGGCGTCTCCCCCGCCGTACTCGGTTCGGCCGTCGCCACCGCCGACTCGACGTTCACCTCCCCAGACTCGCTCCGGTACGTCAGCTCGACAACCGTGTTCACACCGATCGGCAGGCGGGTCTGGTACAGATCCACCACCACGGGCTGATCCGGTTCACCCGCCACCAGCACACTGCTCCCGCCCCGCCAGGCGTCCGCGAAGTCGAAGGTGACCGTCGGCCGCTTCCCCGCCGTCCGGACCACCCACCGCCGCGACGGCAGCCGGTCCTGGAGCCCGAGGTGGTTCCAGGGCGCGTCCGAGGTGACGGCCCCCTCCTCGTACCACCGCAGTCCGTGTCCCGTGTTGAAGACGCTCGCGAACGGCACCGAGGTCACCGTCGACCGGTCCGCCACGGACACCGCCGGCGCCCGCCAGGGATCGCTCGCGTCGGGCCGCGCCGGATCGAGTGACCGCCCGGTCCAGAACCGGTCGTCGGCCGCGTGGAAGTACTCGGGAGCCCGCTGGTCGGCGGGCAGGTGGTTGCGGGTCCACTCGGGCCGGTAGAGGCCGACGGAGGTGATGTGCGGCTTGCCGGCCGGCACGATGGCGTCCCAGTCCACATACGTGCCGGAACCGTTCGACTCGACGTCGACGCCGGCCCACAGCTGGTACCGGCTGCGCCCCAGCCCGTCCGCCTTCGTGCCGGACGAGGCGAGCGTGCCCGCACTCCACCGGAAGTCCACGAACATGTCGTCGGCCGCCCGGAAGAAGGCCTGGTTCTGGCTGTTCAGGGCGCCCTGCCAGCTCACCGTGCCGTTCACGGTCATCGCGTCGTACCAGGTCACCCGCTGCCCCCGGGCCGCCGCGAGCGCCCTCAGCTCCTGGACGAAGCCCAGCACGGCCGTGCCGAGCGCGGTGTTCCCGCCGCCCGTCTCTGCGTTCAGGAACCAGCCGTCGAAGCCGTACGCGGCCGCCACGGCGACGAGTTGCGCGGCCAGCGGGTAGTGCCCGGCGGCGTCCCTCTGCACCAGGTCCCGGGTCCACTGGAGCTGCCCTCCGTAGGCCGCCGGGGGCAGGAAGACGTTCCCGAGGACGGGGACGCCGTGCCGGTGGGCCGCGTCCACGACGGGCGCGTTCGGCGCGAGGATCAGGCCCTCGCCGGCCGAGCCTCCCCAGAACACCAGCTCGTCGAGGTAGGCCCAGTGGGTGAGGGCGTAGTGGTCGGCGGTGGCCGAGCCCTGGGAGGGGTTGCCCGACGTCGGCCCGAACGAGACCAGCGCCTGGATTCGGGCCTGTCCGGAGCGGGCGGTGGCGTTCGCCGGGGTCGGGGTGAACCGGGCGGCGAGCGGCACGGAGGCGGCGTTGCAGTCGAGGTCGGGGTCGTCGGCCGCGCGCCAGCTCTTCAGGCTGCGCCAGGTGATGCCCGGGCCGGGGGCGCCGGCGGGCAGCGTGTCCGGGTACCAGTACGAGGCGTGGGGCGGGGTCGCGGCGGCGGCCCGCGGGGCGGCCGTCGCGAGCGGCGAGGGGGCCAGGGCGGCCCCGGCCGTGGCGGTGGCGGCGATCAGGACGGTGCGTCTGGTGGGGTTCACGAGCGGGTGCCTCCTTGGGGGGTGGGGAGTACCTGGCCGGGAGTGACGACGTCGGTGATGCCGCGCGCGGCGAGGTGGTCCTTGTCGTCGGCGCGCGTGTCGAGCACGGTGGTCGGGCGGGCCCCGTCGGCGACGAGCCGGAAGAACGCCTCGAAGACGTCGCCGCCGGGCGCGCAGCGGGAGCGGTGGGCCGGGTCGGCGGGCACGGCGAGGGCCGTGCCGCGTACCGCCGGGGCGGGGTGGGTGCGACGGGCCGCCTCGGCCAGCACGCGGGCGATTCTCTTGGGCCGGCGCTCGTCGGTCAGCAGGCCGAGGGAGTACTCGAGTGCGGGGAAGTCGCCGAGGGTGCGCGAGACGTCGTGGGAGCACCACCAGGTGACGCCCCACAGGTCCGGGCAGTCCAGGACGTTCGTGATCGTGGCCTCGGCGAAGGCGGCGGCGTGCTCGGCGGGTACCAGGGGCGCGGGGGCGCCGACCTCCTGGAGCCACACCGGCCGGTGCGGGTCGTCGGCCCAGGCCTTGCTCAGCTCGACCAGGTAGGCGGCGTGGTGTTCGGTGGGCACGGAGGTGCGGCCGTGGCGCTGGGCGGTGCCGTTGAACACCCAGGAGTGCACGGCGGTGACGGCGCCGAGCCGGGCGGAGTGGGCGGGGGTGAAGGGCTGGTCGTCCTGGTACCAGGCGGCGTCGTAGGAGGCGTGCAGGTGGAGCCGGCCGGGGGCGCCCTCGGCGCAGGCGGTGAGCATCCGGGTGAGCCAGCGCCCCGCCTCCGCGGCCGTGACGCGGTCGGGGTCGGGGTGGGGTCCGGCGGCGAACTGGTTGACCTCGTTGCCGACGGTCATGCCGATGAAACCCGGCCGGTCGGCCAGGGCGGCGGCGAGAGTGCGCAGGTAGGCGGCCTGTCCGTCGGTCACGTCCGGGTCGGTGAAGAGGTTGCGGCGGTGCCAGGTGCGGGTCCAGGCGGGAAGGAAGTCGAAGCTGCTCAGGTGGCCCTGCAGGCCGTCCACGTTGACGTCCAGGCCGCGTTCGGCGGCCGCGTCGGCGAGGGCCACGAGCTGGTCGACGGCACGGGGCCGGATCAGGGTGCGGTTGGGCTGGAAGTACGGCCACAGCGGGAAGACCCGGATGTGGTCGAGGCCGAGCGCGGCGATCGAGTCGAGGTCGGCACGCACGGAGTCGAGGTCGAAGTCGAGCCAGTGGTGGAACCACCTCTCGCTGGGCGTGTAGTTGACGCCGAAGCGCACGGCAGGAGGCATGGATGTCCTTGCTGTCCTCGGGAAGCGGTTGACGTCGGTCAGCCCTTGACGGCTCCCTCGCCGACCCCGCGGAAGAAGTACCGCTGGAGGCAGGCGAACAGGGCGATGAGCGGGGCCACGGCGATCACGGTGCCCGCGGCGACGAGGCGTTCGTCGTTGGCGAAGGTGCCGTGCAGATAGTTGAGGCCGATGGTCAGGGTGAACTTCGACGGATCGCTGAGCACGATCAGCGGCCACAGGAAGTCGTCCCAGGCGCCCATGAAGGCGAAGATCGCGACGACGGCCAGGGTGCCCTTGACCGAGGGCAGGGCGACGCGCAGGAACCGCTGCCAGACGTTGGCGCCGTCGACGTAGGCCGCCTCCTCGATCTCGTAGGGCAGGTTGCGGAAGGCGTTGCGCATCAGCAGCACGTTCATGGCGCCGATCGCGCCGGGCAGGACCACTCCGATCAGGGTGTTGTTCAGGCCCAGTTCGCGCATGGTGGTGAACTGGGCGATGACGATGCCCTCGACGGGGACGAGCATGGCCAGCACGAAGACGAGCGTGGTGACACGCCGGCCGCGGTAGCGCAGCCGGGCCAGGGCGTACCCGGCGAGGGCCGAACCGGCGCAGTTGGTGACGACGTTGGCGGCGGCGACCTTCAGGGAGTTCAGGGCGTAGTCCCAGACCGGGATGGTGTCGGCGACCCGGGCGTAGTTGTGCAGGGTGGGGTGGCCGGGCAGGAACCTGGGCGGTGAGCCGTAGATGTCCTCGGTGGGTCCCTTGAGGGAGGTGGACAGCTGCCAGAGGAACGGGCCGACGGTCAGGGCGAGGACGGCGAGCAGCAGCAGATACCGCCAGACCAGTTCGCCGGCCCGGACGCGGCGGCCGTGCTCGTCGGTGACGCGCGGCTCCCGGGCGACGGCGGTGGCCGGCCGCCCGGGCCGCACCTTCTCCAGGACGCTCACGACTCCTCCCTGCGGTCGGCGCGCAGCACCAGCAGCATCAGGACCACGGTGACGGCGAAGACGACGACGGAGAGGGCACAGGCGTAGCCGACCCGGCCGGTCAGGCCGGTGCCGGTGCGCTGCACGAGCATGACGAGGGTGGTGTCCTCGCCGGCCGGGCCGCCGCTCGGGCCCGCCATCAGGTACACCTCGGAGAACACCTTGAAGGCGGCGACCGAGGAGAGCGCGGCGACCAGCACCATCGTGGACCGTACGGCGGGCACGGTGACCGACAGGAAGCGGCGCACCGGTCCGGCGCCGTCCACGGCCGCGGCCTCGTGCAGTTCGCGCGGCACGTTCGCGAGCGCCGCCATATAGATGATCATGTAGTAGCCGAGGCCCTTCCACACCGTGACCGCCATGGCGCTGAGCAGCAGCAGCCACTGGTCGCTGAGGAACCCGATCCGGCCGATCCCCACGCTCTCCAGCAGCGAGTTGACCAGGCCGCGCTCGTCCAGCAGCCACACCCAGATCAGGCCGACCACGACGATGGAGGCGACGACCGGGGTGTAGAAGACGGAGCGGAAGAAGGTGATCCCGGGGATGTTCTTCCGCACCAGCAGGGCGAGCAGCAGCGGCAGTACGACCAGCGCCGGGACGACGCCCAGGATGTACAGGACGCTGTTGCGCAGTCCGGTCCAGAACATCTCGTCGTGGAGCAGCTCGCGGAAGTTGGCGAGGCCCACGAAGTGGCCGGGGACCAGGGTGCGGCGGTCGGTGAAGGAGTTCGCCAGGGTGGAGCCGAAGGGGTAGAGCACGAAGGCGCCGGTGACGAGGAGTCCGGGTGCGGCGAACAGCCACGGCCCGAAGGGGAGCTGGCGCTTGATGCGCAGGGGTGCGGCCATGGCGGTCAGCCCTGCTGGAGCAGCCGGTCGGCGGCCTTGACAGCGTTGTCGAGGGCTTCCTGGGGGCTCTCCTTGCCCTGGAGCGCCTTGGCGACCTCGTTGCGCAGTGCGGTCTTCATCTGCTCGCTGAACAGCACGGGCGTGTAGTTGACGGCGTTCTTCAGCGACTTCGCGGCGGCGATCCGCACCCGGGTCTCGTCGGTGCCGTCCTCCTTGGTGAAGTACGGGTCGTCCAGGGAGCCGGCGGTGCTCGGGAAGATGGCGACCTTCTTGGCGAAGGACATCTGGTTCCGCGCGTCGGTGACGAAGTGCGCGAAGGCGACCGCGGCCGGGGTGTGCCTGGTGCGGGAGTTGACCATCACGCCCATCACGTACATGTTGACGTGCCCGGTGCTGGTGATCTGGTCGGTGATGCCGATGTTCCGGTAGAGGCCGGGCGCGTTCTTCTTGAAGTTGCCGAGGTCCAGGGCGCTGCCGGGGTTCATGGCGACGGCGCCGGTGAGGAACTTCTTGCCGGAGGACTCCCCGGTGGCGGTCAGCGCCTGCGGATCGAGCGCCTTGGCGTCGTACAGCGCCTTGTACTTGGTGAGGAGTTCGACTCCCTTGGGGTCGTTGAAGGCGAAGCCGGTGCCCTGCTCGTTCATGAGCGGGACGCCGTAGCGGCCGAAGTCCTCGATGGTGGGCACGTTGGCGAGGGTGGCGACCTTGCCGTCGCTCTTCTCCGCCATCCGCAGGGCGTCGGTGAAGAGTTCGTCGTACGTCCTCGGCGGCTGGTCGGGGTCGAGGCCGGCCTTGGTGAACAGGGCCTTGTTGTAGAAGAGCGGGCCGGTGTTCAGGTACCAGGGGAAGGCGTACGTGCCGTTCATGCCCGGCACCCGGTGACTGGACCAGGCGGCGTCCAGGTATTCGGGGCGGTACTTGGCGGCGGCCTTGTCGAGGTCGAGGACGAGGCCGGCCCTGGCGAGCGGGGCGACCAGGTCCGGGGAGACGTTGACGACGTCGGGCAGGGTGCCGCCGGCGGCGTCCGCGCCGAGCTTGTCGGCGTAGCCCTCGGCGGGCTGGTCCACCCACTTCACGTGCGTGCCGGGGTACTTGTGCTCGAAGCCGGCGATCAGGTCCTCGAAGTAGGACTTGAAGTTGGCGCGCAGGTTCCAGGTCTGGAAGGTGATGTCGCCCTCCACCTTGCCGGAGGCGTCGGTCGTGCCGCCGTCGTCACCGCCCGAGCCGCAGGCGCTCAGCGGCAGGACGAGGGCGACGACGGCGGCGGCGAGGGCTCTGCGGGACATGGGCACGGACACGGCTCCCTTGCTGGGTCGGGCTGTCGGTGGCGCCGAAGACCTTGCCCAGCGCGTTCGGAGAAAGTCAATGCATTCGTTCGAGCTAAAGAAATCCGGCCTTAATTAGTGCAGGTCAGGCGACTTTGGCCGAGAACTTGCCGTCAACTGCTAATGCGCTTTAGGGTCTTGACACTCAAGCGCATTAGCGAGCATCTTCCCGGAAGGGGGAGAAACGTGCCGACCAGACGGTCCCCCGCCCGACGGCCCACGATGAAGGACATCGCCCGGCGCGCCGGAGTGTCCGAGAGCGCGGTGTCCTTCGCGCTCAACGACCGTCCCGGCGTGTCCGAGGTCACCCGGGCCCGGGTGCGCCGGGTCGCCGAGCAGCTGGGCTGGCGGCCCAGCACGGCGGCCCGCGCTCTGTCCGGGGAGGGCGCGGCAACGGTCGGCTTCGTGCTGGCCCGCCCGGCGGACACGCTGGGCGTCGACTCCTTCTTCCTCCAGCTCGTCTCCGGCATCCAGGAGGTGCTCGCCGAGCGCCATCTGGGGCTGCTGTTCCAGGTGGTGGAGGATGTGGCCGACGAGTGCGCGGTGTACCGGCGCTGGTGGGCCGAGCACCGGGTGGACGGTGTGCTGGTCGTCGATCCGCGCGCCGCCGACCCGCGCCCGCAGCTCCTGGACGAACTCGGGCTGCCCGCCGTGGTGATCGGCGGCGCACCGGACGAGCGTCACCCCGGGCTGTCCACGGTCTGGGCGGACGACGCGGGCGCGATGGCGTCGGTCGTGGACGAGCTGACCGCTCTCGGCCACCGGCGGATCGTGCACATCGCCGGCCTGCCCGACCTCGCGCACACCCAGCGCCGGGTGCGGACCCTGGAGGCCGAGGCCGAGCGGCGGGGCCTGACCGAGGTCCGTTCGGTGACCACCGACTACTCGGACGCCGAGGGCGCCGCCGTCACCCGCCGCGTCCTGAGCCGCGCCGCTCCCCCGACCGCGTTGATCTACGACAACGATGTGATGGCGGTGGCCGGGGTCGCGGCGGCGGCCGAACTCGGCCGCTCCGTGCCGGCGGACGTCTCCGTCGTCTCCTGGGAGGACTCGGCCCTGTGCCGCATGGTCAAGCCCTGGCTGTCCGCGTTGTCCCGGGACAGCGCGGAGTTCGGGCGGACGGCGGCACGGGAGTTGACGGCCCTGCTGGACGGAGGCCCGGCGCGAGCGGTGCGGGTGCCGATGCCGCGCCTGACGGTGCGGGGCAGCACGGCGGCGGCCGCCGGCCGCGCCGAACCGTCCGCCCGGAACCCGGCACCGGGGACGGGCACGGGCATGGGAACGGGAGACCGGGATCGGGATACGGCGGGCGGTGCCTGACGCGGCGGCCGGGCGACCGGCGGGCGGTACCCGACGCGCCGAACGGACGACCGGCGGGCGAGGGCGAACGGCCTCTCGACGTACCCGGTCCGGCCGGGCACAGTTCTCCCTACGCGCTTGATTCATACCGGCGAGTGGCCGGCGAGCCGACGGGCGCGGAGCCGACGACTACCCGAGGAGCGCCCGTGAGCAGCTGGGCCGGCCGGAGTGCCGCCGAGATCGCCGCCGCCGTCCGCGAGAAGCGGGTCACGCCCCGGGAGGTGGTGGCCGGACATCTCGCGCGGATCGAGCGGCTCGACGGCCGGATCGGGGCGTTCCGCAAGGTCCGGGCGGAGGCGGCACTCGCCGAGGCCGACGAGGTGGCCTCCCGGGACGATCTGACCGAACTGCCGCTCGCGGGCGTACCGGTGGCCGTCAAGGACAACCTGGCGGTGCGCGGTGAGTCGTGCCGCAACGGCTCCGCCGCCACCCCGGACGTCCCGGCCGCCGACGACCATGTGACGGTGGCCCGGCTGCGCGCGGCCGGTGCGGTGGTCGTCGGTCTGACGAACGTGCCCGAGCTGTGTGTCTTCGGCACGACGGAGGGCCCGTACGGCATCGCCCGCAACCCCTGGGACCCCGCCCGGACGGCGGGCGGCTCCTCCGGCGGCAGCGCGGCGGCGGTGGCCGCGGGGCTGGTGCCGCTGGCGCTCGGCAACGACGGGATGGGCTCGCTGCGCATCCCCGCCGCGAACTGCGGGCTGGTCACACTGAAGCCCGGACACGCGGTGGTGCCGGCGGGGATAGGCAACGGCGACTGGTTCGGCATGGCGGAGAACGGCCCGCTGGCCACGACCGTCGAGGACGCCCGGCTGATGCTGCGGGTCCTCGCCGGCGCGGAGTTCGCCCGCGCGGACGATCGCGGTCCCCGGAAGATCGCCGTCGCGCTGCGCAGTCCGGTCGCCGGGGTGAGCGTGAGCCGGCCGTACACGGCCGCGGCGCGGCAGGCTGCGGGGGCGCTGGCCCGGGCCGGGCACCGGGTGCGGCGCGCCGAGCCGCCGTACCCGCTCTCCCTCGGCGTGACCGCGCTCCAGCACTGGACGGCCGGGACGGCGCGGGACGCCGCGGGCCTGGACCGGGCGCGGCTGGCCAGGCGTACCCGGGTGCACGCGGCCCTGGGCCGCCGCTTCGACCGCACGGTGCGCACCGGCGCCGCCCGGGACCGGCTGCGCGCCCGGCTGACCCCGTTCTTCACCGAGTACGACGTGCTGCTCACCCCGGCTCTGGCCCGCCGCTCCCCGGGGGCCGGCCCGTGGCACGAACGCGGCTGGCTGCGCAACCTCGTCGCCAACTCCGCCTACTCACCCTTCACTCCGCCGTGGAACCTGACCGGCTGGCCGGCGATGTCCGTACCGGCCGGCACCCTGCCCTCGGGCGCACCCTGCGCCGTACAGCTCGTGGGCCGGCCGGGCACGGAGTCCGTCCTGCTGGACCTGGCGGAGCAGCTGGAGGAGCTGAACCCCTGGCAGCGGACGGCACCGGAGTCCGCCCGGTGGTGAGGGACGGCGTCAGTCCAGCGCCCGGTACATGATGTGCAACCCGACCCGGCCGTGGCGCGGGTGCTCGAACGCCTCGGGGACCGTGCCGAGGATCGTGAAGCCGAGGGATGTCCAGAGGCCGACGGCGGGGTTCGTCTCGACCACGGCGTTGAAGACCATCGCCCGGTAGCCGTGCGCGCGGGCCTCGGCCACGACGTGTTCGGCGAGGGCGCGGCCGATGCCGCGGCCGGTGCGGTCGGGGTCGACCATGAAGCCGGCGTTGGCCACGTGGGCGGCGGGTCCGCCGTAGTTGGGGGTGAGGTAGGCCGAGCCGACCACGCCGCCGTTCTCGTCCTCGGCGATGTAGACCCGTTTGGCCGGGTTCATCCACAGCTCGCGGGCCGCCTCCTCGGTGGTCTCCGGGTCCCAGGCGTAGGTCTCGGCGGCGGCGACGATCCGGTGCCAGAAGGGCCAGATGCGCGGCCAGTCGTCGGCCGCGGCTCGTCTGATCAGCATGGGCGCGAGTCTGTCACGCCCATGCGTGCGGCGATCGCGACGGGAACGCGCCGGGCTCAGTCCACGCTCGGCAGGATGTGCGGCTCGGCCAGGTCGTCCTCGTACCCCGCGAGGCGGATCGGGGCGGACCGGGCCCACACGTCGAGGCTGCCGAGTTCTCCGGGCCGGCGGCCCACGCGCTCCGTGCGTTCCTTGGGGCGCTGATCGCGATTCGTCTTCTCCGGTGTCACCGCGCACTCCTTATGTGTCGGGTCACCCTCGGGGCATACCGGACGGTCTGCGCTACGGCGCTGGACGCCCGCTCGGGTCTGGATGGAAGGCCAGTTCGGACGCGGTGGCGCCGGTACCTCTGCCGGAGCGGGCCGTTGTCAACCGGCTCGTCCCAGGACGGACGGTGGGTGTGGGTGGGATCCCGTACTGCTGTCCGTCCGATCCAGATTAACCAAATGAGCGGGCATCCGCTCGATAGGGAATGCAAATAAGGGGTAAGCCCTGCGTTTCCTCCAGCGCCTCAATACCCCCCAATGTGGGGCCTTTTGAAACAAGACGTCTACTCGGGCGACACACGGAATCACCCACTCGGCCTATACGAACGAACACATCTTCGAATCTGTCGGCGGCCGTCGGCCGGACCCGGCGCAGTTCAAGTGCCGTTGGCCGGGCGGCAAGCTCGCCATGGTCTGCTGACGCGGCAACGGCTGTCTCGCGGAAGGACTGACGCATGGAGCTGCGCAGCGTCGAGGAGCTGATGGATCTGCTGTACACCGGCCGGCACCAGCACGCGCTGCGGACCGCGGCGCTGCTGCGCCGGGGGCGCCCCGCCGACAAGGAGCTCCAGGTGGCGGGGCTGGTGCGGGGCATCGGACCGGCGCTCCGCCCGGGCGACGGGGCGGCCGGGACGCGCAGCGCGGCCGAGGCGGTGCGCTCCCTGCTCGGGGAGCGGGTGTTCCGGCTGGTAAGCGGGGACGCGGGCCCCGCCGACGACGATCTGCTGCGGCTGCGCCAGGCCGAGGAGGAGGGCCGCACGGCCGGCTTCGACGCGGGCGTGCTGGAGGACTGGCGCACGGTGCTGGAGCTGGTGGCGGCCCGCCACGCGCGGCTCGGCGCGGTCGACTGAGGACCGCCCGCGGCCGGCCCTCCGCCCCTCGGCCTCTCCGACGCCCCGCTCTTCGGCTCTTCGGCGCGTCACCCGCCAGGCGCCTCACCACTTGCCGGGCGCGTAGTCCTTCAGGAAGACGCCGTACAGGTCCTCGCCCGCCTCGCCGCGCACGATCGGGTCGTAGACCCGGGCGGCGCCGTCGACGAGGTCGAGGGGCGCGTGGAAGCCGGCCTCGGCCAGGCGCAGCTTGTCGTAGTGCGGCCGCTCGTCGGTGATCCAGCCGGTGTCGACCGAGGTCATGAGGATGCCGTCGGTCCGGAACATCTCCTCGGCACTGGTCCGCGTCACCATGTTCATCGCGGCCTTGGCGGCGTTGGTGTTCGGATGGCCCGCGCCCTTGTAGCCGCGGCTGAAGACGCCTTCCATGGCGGAGACGTTGACGACGTACGCCCGTCCGCTCACCGCCTTCCCCGCGGCGTCGGCCATGGCCCGGCGGAGCTTGCTGATCAGGATGAACGGCGCCGTGTAGTTGCACAGCTGGGTTTCCAGGAGCTCCACCGGGGAGATCTGTTCGATGCTCTGCACCCAGGTGTTGCTGTCGACGACGTCGGGCAGCAGGCCGCCCGCGTCGATGGCGGTGCCGTCGAGGTGCCGGGCGACGCTGGCGTTGCCCGCGACCAGCGCGAGGTCGGCGACCTTCTGCGCGTCGAGACCGCTGCCGCCCACGGGCAGTGCGGCCAGACCGTCGACCGCGCCGGAGTTGAAGGCGCCGATGACGTGGTGGGCGGGGAGCTCCCCGGCGGGCAGCGGGGCGCTCTCGCCCTCGACCAGGGCGGCGTAGGCGGAGGGCAGACGGCGGACGGTCTGCGTGGCGTTGTTGATCAGGATGTCCAGCGGTCCCGCCTCGGCGACCTGCTCGGCCAGCGCGACGGCCTGGGCCGGGTCGCGCAGGTCTATGCCGACGACCTCCAGACGGTGCATCCAGTCCGCCGAGTCGTCCATCGCCTTGAAGCGGCGGATGGCGTCCTTGGGGAACCGCGTCGTGATCGTCGTGTGCGCGCCGTCGCGCAGCAGCCGCAGCGCGATGTACATGCCGATCTTGGCCCGGCCGCCGGTGAGCAGGGCGCGCTTACCGGTGAGGTCGGCGCTCGCGTCCCGCTTGGTGCGGTTCTCGGCCGCGCACTTCTGGCAGAGCTGGTGGTAGAAGTAGTCGACCTCGATGTAGCGCTGCTTGCAGACGTAGCAGGAGCGCGGGCGCTGGAGTATGCCCGCGACGCGGCCCTCCTCGACCTTGGAGGAGGGCAGGATGCCCTCGGTCTCGTCGTCGATGCGCTCGGCGGAGCCGGTCGCGGTGGCCTCCGTCACGCTGCGGTCGTGCGCGGTCTTGGCGGCCCGGCGTTCCTGACGGCGGCGCTGCTTGACCGTGCGGTAGAGGCCGGAGGTGGCCCGGCGCACCTGGATGGCGTCGGGGTGGTCGACCTCGAGCCGGTCCAGCTCCTCCAGCACGCTCAGGCAGACGGCCAGCCGCTCGGGGTCGATTCCCGGCCCGTAGACCACCTCGTCCATGGACGCCGAGCCGTCCTGTGTCACCGTCATCGCGCTGCCGCTTCCCTGGTCGCCCGCGCGGCGCTCCGACTCGCGCCCGCTTTCGAACAGCGGATTTTACGGAGCGCCGGCCCCGGGGACCAAACCGCTCCCGTCCGGCGGTCCCGGCAGGCACACCAGGCCCGTCGGCCCCGCGGACACCACCGGTCCGCCGTGCCCCGTAGGCACCACCGGTCCGGTGGGCTCCGCGGCACCACCCGCACCCGGCGACGGGGGCCGCCGGGCGGTGCGGGTGCGGGCCGGGTGCGGGGCCCCGGGTCCGGCCGGGGGCCCCGCTCAGTACTCGCAGGCCGCCAGCAACGCCCGCACCTCTGCCGAGACCGCGTGCGCGAACCGGTCCAGGTCCGGCACGGCCCGCGCGTCCGCGACGAGGCCGTAGTGCACGCGCCCGCGATACGTCGAGATCGCGACCGCCAGCGCCTGGCCGGGCGCGAGCGGGGCCAGCGGGTACACCTCGGCCAGCTCGTGGCCGCCGAGCCGGAGCCCGATGCCGGGCAGCGGCACGCTGGTGACCAGGATGTCGAACCAGAGCCGGGCGGCCTGGCCGACCAGCGGGCCGCCGAGCCGGTGGCCGAGGGCCGGCACGTGGTCGGCGAGCAGGGCCACCGCGCCGGCGCCCCGGTTGGGGCCCGCGTCCTTGTTGCGGACCATCGCGGTGCGCACGGCGCCCAGACGGCCGAGCGGGTCGCTCTCGTGCACCGGGAGCCGTATCAGATAGCCGGAGAGCCGGTTGCCCTGTGACTGGGCGGTGCCCGGGCGGCGCCGGGAGACGGGGATCAGGGCGCGGGGCGTCACGCCCTCGCTGCCGTCGCCGCGCTCGTCCAGCCAGCGGCGCAGCGCGCCGGCGACGACGGCGATGAGGACGTCGTTCACGGTGCCGCCGGCGCTCTTGCGCACCCGGTGCACGTCGTCGATGTCGAGGACGACGCCGGCGGTGCGGCGGGTGCCGCTGGGCGTGGAGGTGAGCGCGGCGCACGGGCGCGCGCCGAAGGTGGAGCGGGCGAGCGAGGCGCCGATGTCCAGGGCCCGGCCCGCGTCGGACAGGGCGGCCCTGACCAGCTCCGGGACCCGGGCGGGCAGCCGGCGCACATCGGACAGCCGGCCGCGGGGCGGCTCGATGGCGCGGGGTGCCCGCCCGGGCAGGTCGACCGGGTCCAGGACGCCGGCGGCGAGCTTCAGCGCGCGCAGCCCGTCGGCGAGGGCGTGGTGGAACTTGAAGAGCACGGCGAAGGACACTCCGTCCTCGCCGGGCAGCACATGCGCCTCCCAGGGCGGCCGGCCGCGTTCCAGCGGGCGCTGCATCAGCCGGCCGGCGACCGCGTGGAAGTCGTCGGCCGGGGCGTGCAGCCGGACGTGGTCGAGGGGGTCGAAGTCCGGGTCGGGCTCCCGGGCGGCGCCACCGAAGGCGAGCGGCTGCCAGACGTCGCGGATGCGCATGCGCAGGCCGGGTACGGCGGCGGCGCGGGCGGCGAGCAGGTCAGCGGCGTGGGCCCCGGCGGTGGGTGAGTGCGCGGCGAAGACGCCGAGCGCGCCGAGGTGCATCGGGTGACGGTCGGACTCCATGTTCCAGAAGGCCAGATCGAGGGGAGCGAGCGGGTCGGAAGTCAAGGGCTTGCCTCACGCGTCGGCGACGGGTGGATCAGCAGTCAATCTCCGCCAGGCGATTACGGTCAAGTACGATCAGTCTACGCACAGTTAACGTCAGGTTAAGTCCCGCCGCCGCTGCGAGCGGCGGGACTCAAGGAGGCGGCTGAGGTCATCTCAGGACGGGTGGCGCCGCTTCGGGTGACGTACCCCACTCCGACGGGCGCGGGCCGACCGTGAAGGCGAGGGAGCGCAGCGAGCGCAGCGCGCCCGTCGTCAGATAGGTCCGGCCGTGCGGTGTCCCGTCCGCGCGCACGGCCTGGACGTAGCGGTCGGTGGCCGAGGTGCCGGGCGCGGTCACCGTCAGCCGGCCGCTCGGCCAGTAGTGACGGTCCAGCGTCAGGTCGACGCGGTCGAAGACCGGGGTGGTCAGTCCCCAGGTGTCGTGGCCGGGCTGGACCGGGAACAGCCCGATCGACGACAGCACGTTCCAGGCGGACATGGTGCCGAGGTCGTCGTTGCCGGTCATGCCGGTGGGCCCGTCGGTGAACAGGGTCAGCGCCGCGTGCACCACGTCGGTGGTCTTCCAGGGCTGGCCGGTGGAGAGGTAGGTGTAGGGCGCGATGAGGTCCGGTTCGTTCATCGGGTTGTACACGGCCGCGTTGTAGTAGGCGTACGGGTCGCCGTGCACCCACACCTCGCGGGCGGTCCCCTCCGGGTCCGAGAGCAGCCGGCCGTAGGCGAAGAAGGCGTCCAGGCGCTCGTTGGCCGCGTGCTCGCCGCCGATCAGGCCGACCATGCCCGGTACGTCCTGCGGGACGAGCCACTGGTACTGCCAGGCGGTGCCCTCGTGGAAGCCGACGCCGCGGGCCGGGTCGGGCGAGCCGGTGAAGGCGCCGGAGGCGTCACGGGCACGGAAGAAACCGGTGGCCGGGTCGAAGACGTTGCGGTAGTTCCTCGAGCGGGCGGCGTAGCGGGCCGCGTCCTCGTGATGTCCGAGACCGCGGGCCATCTGGGCGAGCATCGCGTCCGCGAGCGCGTACTCCAGGGTGACGGAGGCGCCGTGGTGGTAGTCGGAGTCGCCCATCTTGGCGTACGGCCGGCCCTTGACGTAGGGCGCGAACCCGCGCGCGACGTACTCGGCGTTGGCCTCCCGGCCGATGCCCGGGTAGGCGGCCGGCGGCACGCCGTCGGCGTTCTTCCTGAGCGCCCGGTAGGCCCGCTCCTCGAAGCCCTTCAGGAGCCCCATGTGGTAGGCGGTGGTCAGGAACGGGGTGACCGGGTCGCCGCTCATGATGTTCGTCTCGACCGGGCCGTAGCCCCACTTGGGCAGCCAGCCGCCGTCCTCGTCGACCGCGACCACCGACCGCGCCATGTCCCGCGCCTCGCGCGGCGCGAGCAGCGCCAGCAGCTGGGCCTGGGTGCGGTAGGTGTCCCACAGCGACCAGTTCTGGTAGTAGGTGAACCCCCGGGCCCGGTGGGTACGGCGGTCCCAGCCGAAGTAGCGTCCGTCGGCGTCGCTGCCGACGTTGGGTGCGAGGTACGACCGGTAGAGCGAGGAGTAGAAGGTCCGGCGGAGCGTGGACGTGCCGCCTCGCACCCGGACGCCGTCGAGCCGGCGCTCCCACTCCTCGCGGGCCCGGCGGCGCACGCTGTCGAAGGACCGGCCGCCCTCGGCACGGAGATTGGTCGCGGCGCCGCGCGCGTCGACGTACGACAGGGCGGTGGTCGCCTCGACCGTGCGGTCCCGGGTGGTGTCGAAGCGGACGTAGGCGCCGCCGGGCCCGCTCCGGGAGCCGGGAGTGACGGTCCGGCCGTCCCAGGTGCCGTAGGCGGTGAACGGCCGGCTGAAGCGGGTGATCGTGTAGACCGTGTAGGGGCCGGTGTCCCGGCAGAAGCCGTGGCCGGTGATCTCGGTGCGCACGGTGCGGTCGTCGAGCACCTCCACCACGCTGCCGGCCGGCTTGTGCAGCGACTGGGCCGCGTTCAGCAGGACGTTGGCCTCGGTGGTGGCCGGGAAGGTGTAGCGCTGCACCCCGGTGCGGGCGGTCGCGGTCAGCTCGGCGCGGATCCCGGAGGCGAGGCCGACGCGGTAGTAGCCGGGGCTCGCCTCCTCGTCGTCGTGCGAGAACGCGGCCGCGTACCGGGCGTGGTCCGTCTGAGTGACCTCGCCGGTGGTGGGCAGCACGGGCAGGTCGCCGCCGATGCGGCAGCCGACGCCCGAGAGGTGGACCAGGGAGAAGCCGCGGATACGGTTCTGCGTGTAGTCGTAGCCGGTGCTGTGCCCGGTGTCCGGGGAGAGCTGCACCATGCCGAAGGGCACGGCCGCGCCGGGGAAGGTGTTGCCCTCGTTCTGGGTCCCGATGAACGGGTTGACCAGGTCGGTGAGGTGGCCGTCGGCCCGCTCCGCGGCCCGTGCGGCGGGGGTGATCAGCGCGGACGCTGCCATCACCCCGGCCAGGCACAGCCGCGTGCGCCGGGTCCCTCTCATGTCGGATGACCTCCGCAGGTTGGACATCGTTGCCTGCATCCTGAAGGCCGGACGCCACGAACCCGGGCATTCCGAGGGATCGGTTTGTGACGCGTCGCGCCGCGAGCGCCGCCGACGGCGTGTCCGTCAGGTCACCCGGCGCCCCTTCCCCAGCGCGATGACGCCGCCCTTGGAGACGGTGTACAGCTCGGCGTCCCGCTCCGGGTTGACGCCGATCGTGGCGCCCGGCGGGACCTCCACGTTCTTGTCCAGGACCGCGCCGCGGACCACCGCTCCGCGGCCGACGCGGACGTTGTCGTGCAGCACCGAGCCCTGCACCACGGCGCCGGGGTCGACACGCACGCCCGGGGAGAGCACCGACCGGGTGACCTGACCGCGGATCAGGCAGCCCGCGCTGACGATGGACTCGCTCGCGATGCCGCCCGCGTTGAAGCGGGCCGGGGAGAGCTGGCCCGAGTGGGTGTAGACCGGCCACTGACGGTTGTACAGGTTGAACGCCGGGCGCTCGGCGATCAGGTCCATGTGCGCCTCGTAGTAGGCGTCCAGGGTGCCGACGTCCCGCCAGTAGCCCTGGTCCCGGCTGGTCTCGCCCGGGACGTGGTTGTCGCTGAAGTCGTACAGCCGGGCCTCGCCGCGCGCGGTCAGCTGGGGCAGGATCGAGCCGCCCATGTCGTGCACGGACCGCCCGTCCTCGGCATCCCGGTGCAGCGCCTCGATCAGGGTCTTCGTGGTGAAGATGTAGTTGCCCATGGAGGCGAAGACGCACCCGGGGTCGTCCGGCAGGCCGGGAGGGTCGGCGGGCTTCTCCAGGAAGCGGTCGACGGTGCGGCCGTCCCGTCCCGGCGTGATCACCCCGAAGGACGAGGACTCCGATCGCGGCACCCTGATCCCCGCCACCGTCACCCCTGCGCCGCCCTCGATGTGCTGCGCGAGCATCTGCCGGGGGTCCATGCGGTAGACGTGGTCGGCGCCGAACACGGCGACGTACTCGGGCTGTTCGTCGTGCACGAGGTTCAGGGACTGCAGGATCGCGTCGGCGCTGCCCAGGTACCAGCGCGGCCCGAGGCGCTGCTGCGCGGGAACCGGGGTGACGTAGTTGCCGAGCAGGCTGGACATCCGCCAGGTGGTGGTGATGTGCCGGTCCAGCGAGTGCGACTTGTACTGGGTGAGCACACAGATGCGCAGTACGTCCGCGTTGACGAGGTTGGACAGGACGAAGTCGACGAGCCGGTAGGTGCCGCCGAAGGTGACCGCGGGTTTGGCGCGGTCCGCGGTGAGCGGCATCAGGCGCTTGCCCTCCCCGCCCGCCAGCACGATCCCGAGCACGGAAGGCCCTCCACGACGCATGTCCGCTCCCCTCACCCTGGTTCCACCACGGATGCCCCGAACGGGCCGGACCGAGCCCGTTCGAGAACCTCTTCGTACAGCTTCGCCGTGCGGCGGGCCACCGCGTCCCAGCCGAACTCCCCGACCGCGCGCGCCCGTCCGGCCTCTCCCATCCGCCGGGCCGCCTCCGGGTCGGCGAGGACGGTGTCCAGGGACCTGGCGAGACCGGGCACGAAATCGTCGTCCGCGTCGACCAGGAGGCCCGTACGGCCGTCCTCCACGACCTCGGGGATCCCACCCACCCGGGACGCCACCACGGGCGTGCCGCAGGCCATCGCCTCCAGGTTGACGATGCCGAGCGGCTCGTACACCGAGGGGCAGACGAACACGGCCGCCCGGGTGAGGAGCTGGATCACCTCGGGGCGCGGGAGCATCTGCGGGATCCAGAACACGCCCGCCCGCACCCGGCGCAGCTCCTCGAACAGCTCCTGGAACTCCCGGTCGGTCTCCGGGGTGTCGGCGGCGCCCGCGCAGAGCACGACCTGTGCCCCGGGATCGATGTCCCGTACCGCACGGAGCAGTTGGGGCACGCCCTTCTGCCGGGTGATCCGGCCGACGAACAGGACGTACGGGCGGGCCGGGTCGATGCCGTGCCGGGTGAGGGCGTCGGTGCCGGGAGCCGGGCGGTAGAGCCGGGTGTCGATGCCGTTGTGGACCACGTGGACGCGGGCCGGGTCCAGCGCCGGATAGCAGGCGAGGATGTCCTCCCGCATGGCGCCCGAGACGGCGATCACCGCGTCGGCGGCCTCGATCGCGGTGCGCTCGGCCCAGCTCGACAGAACGTACCCGCCGCCGAGTTGCTCGGCCTTCCAGGGGCGCAGCGGCTCCAGCGAGTGGGCGGTCACCACGTGCGGGACGCCGTACAGCAGCTTGGCGACGTGGCCGGCGAGGTTGGCGTACCAGGTGTGGGAGTGGACGAGTTCGCGGCCTTCGAGGGCGGCGGCGACGGCGAGGTCCACCGAGAAGGTGCGCAGGACGTCGTTGGAGCCGTCCAGGGCGGACCAGGGACGGTGGCGTACGACGCCGACCCCGCGTCCCTCGCCCCAGCAGTGCACCTCCAGGTCGACCAGGGGGGTCAGTTCACGGGCGAGGAACTCCACATGGACGCCCGCGCCGCCGTACACGTCCGGGGGGTACTCCCGGGTCAGCAGTCCCACTCGCACCCGTCAACCCCCTGGTCTCGGCGGCAGGTTCCCCTCATGGTCACCCAGACGCGGCGCCCGGGGAAGAGCGCGGCGGCCGGGTGAGGCAGCAGTCGCCGCAGAGCCCGCCGCCCGGCACCCGGTAGTACAGGCAGCAGCTGCGGCGCCGGAAGGCCGTGCCGGTGCGCACGCCGGTGGCGCTCAGCAGCGGGTGGTCGAACAGCTCACCGGTGAGGACGCGGGTGCGGGCCGCCACGTCGGTACGGCCGTGGACGCGGGCCCAGCGGCCCAGTTCCCGGGCGGTCGCGGCGAGCGCGGAGCCCGCGTTGCCCCACAGCAGGCCGGCGGCGACGCCGTAGCGGGCCCGCAGGGTCGCCGCCAGGGGCTCCAGATGGCCGTGCAGCACCGTGCCGGTGAGCGCGGCCGCGTCCCCGGGCAGCGGGCGCAGCTCGGTGAGCCACAGGTCGTCGGGCGCGATGGCGAGGACGTCCCAGCGCAGCAGGCGCGGGTCCAGGTCGGGCAGCCGGCCGTAGAGGACGGCACAGCCCAGGGCCGCCGACCACAGCCGGGCGGCGAGCCCCTGCTGGGCGATGGAGGCGGCGACCCGGACCTCGCGGGTCCGCAGCCGCTGTCCGACGGCGGCGACCCGGGAGGCCACCGGATCCCGGTGAACGTCCGGGGCCGCCCCCGCGTACCCGTCCGCGAGGGCCGGCAGCCGCCATGGCGCGGCACCGGCGGCGGCCGTGCCGGGCGCGGTACGCAGGACGAAGAAGCCGCCGAGGGGGCGCAGTGCGGCGAGTCCGGGGTCGAGATCCACGACAGGCACTACTACCAGGCACGTAGCCGGGGCGCACCGGCGGGTGTCCACCCGCGGTCACCCCTCCAGGGGATGATCACTCGGCCCGTGTACTCCATCGGCAGTAGGACGCATGGCGTGCTCAGGTACGACGACTCAAAGGGCCCGGGCGGGCAGAGTGTTGGTTCATGGAAGCCGACCGTACGCCGCGCCGGGCGCAGGACGCCCACCGCCCTCAGAGGAGACAGCGATGAGCGCCCTGGCGTTGTCCGTGCTCCTGTCGGTCGTCTCCGCCGTCGCCTACGCGGGCGGAGCGATCGCGCAGGAGCAGGTCGCGGTGTCCTCTCCGGACGGCGCGTATCTGCCGCTGCGCCGGCCGGGCTGGTGGGGCGCGCTGGCGCTCAACGGTCTCGGCGGTGTGCTGCACGTCGTGGCGCTGGCCTGCGGGCCGCTCAGCCTGGTCCAGCCGCTCGGCGCGCTGACCATCGTCTTCGCGCTGCCCCTGGCGGCGCTGTGCGTCGGCCGCCGGGCCGGCGCGACCGCCTGGCGCGGGGCCCTGATGGCCACGGTGGGCCTTGCCGGTCTGCTGGCCCTGGTCGGCTCCTCCTCCGCGCACTCCCTCGCCCCCGCGCAGCGGGTGGCGGTCGCGCTGGTCACCGGCGGGGCGGTGGTGGCGCTGATGCTCGCGGGGCTGGCCGTGCACCGGCATCCGGCGGTGCGCAGCGTGCTGCTCGCCACCGCCTCCGGCATCGCGTTCGGCATGTCGTCGGTGTTCACCAAGACCGTGGCCGTGGACTGGTCCCACGGCGTCGGCCTGGGCGAGCTGCCCTCCCTCGCGGTGATCGCGCTGTTCACGGTCGCCGGCGTGCTGCTGTCCCAGGCCTCCTACCGGGGCGGCGGCCTCGCGGCCCCGCTGGCCACGGCGACGGTGGTCAATCCGATGCTGGCCGCCGCGGTCGGCATCCTGATGTTCGGCGAGACGTTCCGGCACGGCACCACGGGCACCGTGCTCGCCCTGGGCTGCGGGGTGGTGGCGGCGGGCGGCCTGATCATGCTGACGACGGAGCGGCTGTCGCCCGCGACGGCCCCGGCCACGCCGGCCCCGGCCACCGCGACACCTGCCACGCCGGCCCCGGCCGCCGCGGCCACTGCCGCGTCGGGCACTCCGGCCGTTCCGTCGGCGGGCGGGGCGTCTCGGGCTGTTCCGGTGCCGGCCGTACCGATGGCGGACACGACTCCCGCGGCCGTTCCGGTGGCGGACGGGGCGCTGCCCGCCGTTCCCGCTCCGGCCGTGCTGTCGGCGGCCGGGGGCTCCTGCGCGCACGAGGTGCCGGCCGGTGCCGAGGCGGTGCGGGCCGGCGCCCGGGCGCGCCTCGGTGTGCCGCGGCAGCGCGGGGTCCGGCGCGCGGGAGGTGACCGCGCCGGGCACGCCGGGCCCGGCGCCGGGACCACCGAGCCGGCCCGGCGCAAGCACCTGGTGCCGGAACGGGCTGACCGCGGGGCGGACACCGAGGGCGGCGCGCCGTCGGCCGGCCTCGCGCTGCCCGCGTCGTACGTCCTGCTGACCGCGGCCTTCCACGCACCGCTGCCGGACCTGGACCGGGCACCGTCCCCGGGTCAGATCCTGACGCCGCCGGCCCGCAGGTAGGCGAGCGGGTCGACGTCCGTGCCGAAGCCGGGCCCGGTCCGCACCTCGAAGTGCAGATGCGGGCCCGTGACGTTTCCGGTGGAACCGGAGCGGCCGACGCGCTGACCGGCGGTGACGCTCTGGCCGACCCGCGCGGAGATGGCGGACAGATGGGCGTACTGGGTGTAGCGGCCGTCTCCGTGCCGGATCACCACCTGGTAGCCGTACGAGCCGCCCCAGCCCGCGGCCACCACCTGCCCGGCGGCCGCCGCCTTCACCGGGGTGCCGGTGGGCACGAGGAAGTCGACGCCGGTGTGGTATCCCTTCGACCAGTGGGAGCCCGCCACGTGGTAGCCGGTGCCGATGGACGCGGTCACCGGGGCGACGAGCGCGTGCCGGGCGGGGGGCGGGGTGTGGTGCGTGGTGGGGTGCTCCGAAGGCGTCTTCCGCTTCGGGGACTTGGGGGGCGCGGGGGCGGTGCGGTGGCCGTTCAGGCTGAGCCGCTGCCCCGGCACGATGAGGTCGGGATCGGCGCCTATCGTGGCGCGGTTGCCCGTGTACAGCGCCCGCCAGCCGCCCGGCACGTGATGGTCGCCGGCGATGCCCGAGAGGGTGTCTCCGTGCACCACCGTGTACATCTCGGCCCGGCCCGCACGGGACTGCGGGGTGGTCTGCGGCTGCACGTCCTTGACGGAAGCGGACTCACGGCTGCCCGGTCTCGTGGTGCCGGTGGTGTGCGCCTGATGCGTGGTCGCCGAGTCGGGGTGCACGTCGGGGCCGCCCCCGCCCCGGGTCAGTCCGGCCCGCACCGAGCACACGGGCCACGCGCCCGGCCCCTGCCCGTCCAGGACCTTCTCGGCGACGGCCATCTGCTCGGCCCGGGTGGCCAGATCGGCGCGCGGCGCGTAGCGGGTGCCGCCGTACGCCGCCCAGGTGGACTGGGTGAACTGGAGCCCGCCGTAGAAGCCGTTGCCGGTGTTGATGCTCCAGTCGCCGCTGGACTCGCAGGCGGCGACCTTGTTCCAGGTGGCCGTGTCGGCGGCGTTCGCGGTGCCGGCGGCGACCAGCGGAATCGCGAGGCCGGCGCCGCTCGCCGTGACGGTGAGTGAGGCGCGGTTGATCCTGTTCGGCTGGTACCGGCGGTGCCGGCCGCGTACGGCCATGTCCGAAATCCCCTCGGCATGCGTCAGGAGCGGCAAAAGTAAGCGCCACGAACAGGCCATGACAAGACGGGAAATCGGCCTCTCGCCGGGGACAAGTGGCCGTAAACGGCCCCTGCTTGAACCGAGCGGCCGGTGGCTGAGGCGGAACGCGGCCGCGGCGCGTACACATGCGTGGCGGGTCGGATGTGCGCTCGCCGTAGCGGCACGTCAGGATGGGCGAGGGCCCGTACTGACGGAGCCGTAGTCACGAGGCAACCAGGGAGCAGGCGGTATGAGCACTTCAGCGCAGATCGGTGTCACGGGCCTCGCGGTCATGGGCCGCAATCTCGCCCGGAACTTCGCCCGCAACGGCTACACGGTCGCCGTGCACAACCGTACGGTCTCGCGGACGAAGGCGCTGGTGGAGGAGTTCGGGCAGGAGGGTGACTTCGTCGCGGCCGAGACCGCCGAGGACTTCGTGGCGGCGCTGGAGCGTCCGCGCCGCCTGGTCATCATGGTCAAGGCGGGCGAGCCGACGGACGCGGTGATCCAGGAGTTCGCCCCGCTGCTGGAGCCCGGCGACATGATCATCGACGGGGGCAACGCGCACTTCGCGGACACCCGGCGCCGGGAGCGGGAGCTGCGTGAGCGGGGCATCCACTTCGTGGGCACCGGCATCTCCGGCGGCGAGGAGGGCGCGCTGCACGGCCCGAGCATCATGCCGGGCGGTTCGAAGGAGTCGTACGGGTCGCTGGGCCCGATGCTGGAGAAGATCTCCGCGAAGGCGGCCGACGGCGCCCCCTGTGTCACGCACTGCGGTCCCGACGGCGCCGGGCACTTCGTGAAGATGGTCCACAACGGCATCGAGTACGCCGACATGCAGCTGATCGGCGAGGCGTACCAGCTGCTGCGCGACGTCGCCGGGTACACGCCGGCGCAGATCGCGGACATCTTCCGCACCTGGAACACCGGCCGGCTGGACTCCTACCTGATCGAGATCACCGCCGAGGTGCTGTCCCACGTGGACGCGGCCACCGGCAAGCCGTTCGTGGACGTGGTGGTGGACCAGGCCGAGCAGAAGGGCACCGGCCGCTGGACGGTGCAGATCGCGCTGGACCTGGGCGTTCCGGTGTCCGGCATCGCCGAGGCGGTCTTCGCCCGCTCCCTGTCCGGGCACGCGGCGCTGCGCGAGGCCTCGCGCGGGCTCGCCGGGCCGAAGCCGTCGCCGCTGAGCGAGTCGGAGGCGGGGGCGTTCGCGGACCGGGTGGAGCAGGCGCTGTACGCGTCCAAGATCGTGTCGTACACGCAGGGCTTCCACGAGATCGCCGCGGGCAGCGAGGAGTACGGCTGGGACATCGACCTGGGCGCCGTCTCCGCGATCTGGCGCGGGGGCTGCATCATCCGGGCGGCGTTCCTGGACCGCATCCGCGCCGCGTACGACGGCCGCCCGGACCTGCCGAGCCTGCTGTCGGACGAGACGTTCGCGCAGGAGATCGCCGCGGCGCAGGACGACTGGCGGGAGGTCCTGGTGGCGGCGACCCGGCAGGGCGTGCCGACGCCGGGCTTCGCGGCGGCGCTCGCGTACTACGACGCGCTGCGGGCGGAGCGCCTGCCGGCCGCGCTCACGCAGGGACAGCGGGACTTCTTCGGTGCGCACACCTACCGGCGGGTGGACCGGGACGGTGCGTTCCACACACTGTGGGGCGGGGACCGCAGCGAGGTCTCGGCGTAGGGATTCCGCCCGGGTTCCGCGCGCTTCCCGGGGGGCCGGGAACCGGCGGCGAGTCGCGGGGGCGGAAGCGCCTGCGGCGGGCCCGGGGGGGGAACGGCGGCGGGCCGCGGTGCGGGAGCGTCGTGGCCGTTCGCGCCGTTCCCCGCGCCCCCTGCGGGGCTTACGGGGCTTACGGGGCTTACGGGGCTTACGGGAGCGTCCGCGGCGGGCTCCGGGGGGCGGGAGCGGGAGCGTCCACGGGGCCCCAGGTGCGGGAGCGTTCGCGGCAGGCTCCGAGTGCGGGAGCGTTCGCGGCGGGCCCCGAGTGCGGGAGCGTTCGCGGCGGGCCCCGGGTACGAGACAGGCCCCCGGGCGCGAGAGCAGCCGCGGCAGGGCCGCGGTGCGAGAGCGTCGTGGCCGTGCGCCGTGCCCCGCGCCCCTTGCGGGGCGCCGTGGGCACTGGCTCAGCTGAGGGGTGGACCCGGCTCCGGGTTCGGTACGGGTTCCGGGCCCGGGGGGATCGGGGACGGTGACGGTTCCGGTGGGCCCGGGGCCGGGGGTGCCGGGGGCGGGGTCGGATCGGGACCCGGTACGGGCGGAGTGGGCTGCGGGGCCGGTTCCGGGGTCGGCACCGGGCTGGGGTAGGGATCCGGCGGGGTCGGCCCGGGACCCGGCGGCGGGCCGGGCGGGACCGGTGCGGGGTGCGGGTTGGTCATGAGGTCCTCCGGGCTGTCACGGCACGTCGCCTCTGGACTACTCCCCCGCCTACCCGACGCCCGCGCGGCCACTCACCCGACGGCGGCACCGAACGGGTCCGTGCGGGCGGCCCGGCTCGCGCACCCGCACGGCCGGGTCCCGGCGATCCGGGTGGCCCGGTTCGTTGCACCCGCACGGCCGGGTCCCGGTGAGGTCGCCTGCCGCACGGCAACCGGCGGTACCCGGGCCCGACGGCTCGCGGACGGCACCCTGGACGCGACGGCCGACAGGGATGTCCGGGTCCTGCGGCCCGCAGACGGTACCGGGGACCTACGGACCACTGCCGGTACCCGGGGCTTCAGGGCCGACTGGCGGCACTCCGCGCAGGACCGCTGCTGGCTCACCGGCCCCGACGGCGAACAGGCGGCACCCGGGGCACGACCGCCCGGCGACGACGCTGCGGGCCCCGACGGCGGCGCTGTGGGCCCAGGGCGGCGGCGCTGCAGGCCCCCGGCGGCGACGCTGCGGGCCCCAGCGGCATTTCCGGGCCCGGCCGCGCGGTCAGAAGCGTCCGGGGTGGGCGCGCAGCCAGTCCTTGGCGGCCGAGAGCAGCTCCGGGTCGGCCGGCGGGGCCGTCTCCGGGTGGTGTTCGGCCCACTTGACGACGTACGGGCACAGCGGGGCCACCGGCACGCCCTCACGCTCGGCGAGGGCGTACAGCTCGCGGGCGAGCGATCCGGCGATGCCCTTCCCCTCATGGGCGGGCTCGACGATCGTGTGGACGGGGACCAGGGCGCGCGCGGGCGACTCCAGGACGAAGTACTCGATGTGGCCGACGACTTCACCGTCGCCGACGGCCTCCAGGCGGCCCGCCGCCCGGTCGTCGCGGATCTCGATCTCGCTCATGGCACGCACGCTCCTGGTCCTGCTCCGCCGGTCAGGCCCGTACGGCCTGCGGGCTGCGCTGCTGCTCCGAACCGGGGACCGGCTCGGACGGGTCGGCGCCGAGGGACACGATCCGGTTGCCGGCGTCGACGTGCACGACCCGGGGCCGCAGCTCGCGTGCCTCCGCGTCGGTGACCTGAGCGTAACTGATGATGATCACCAGATCGCCGGGGTGGACGAGGTGGGCCGCCGCCCCGTTGATCCCGATGACCCC
Source organism: Streptomyces echinatus (assembly GCF_014203595.1). GTDB lineage: Bacteria > Actinomycetota > Actinomycetes > Streptomycetales > Streptomycetaceae > Streptomyces > Streptomyces echinatus. Next base: position 225,319 of record NZ_JACHJK010000006.1, on the reverse strand, counting down.
GGACCCGCGCTCACCCTCGATGACGTACGTCTCCAGCCGGGCGCCGTTGGTGATGTCGACGATGTGCACCAGTTCCCCGGGCAGCAGGTCGGCGGCGTCGAGGAGGTCGGCGTCGATGGTCACCGATCCCACGTAGTGCAGGTCGGCCTGGGTGACGGTGGCACGGTGGATCTTGGACTTGAATACGGTACGAAGCATTCAGCACTCCCGGAATTCGCTCCCTGCCTGCTTTGTGCAGGTCAAGGGCTGTTCTCTCACCCTACAGCGGCCCGCCACCCACGCGCTTCCGACGCCCATTGCGGGCTTTTTGCTGGCCGCTTGCTGACTTGGCTGACGCTTCGCCAGCCACATGCGGAAGGCTCTTCACGAGCCTTACATCTCACCTTCGGCCAACAAACGGGCCCAGACTATAGACCGTCTACCGGAGGCACATCGAGATCTGTGTCACGTCAGCGTCGACGCAGAGGACTCGGCCTACAGTCCTCCTCATCTCCCGGCCGCGCGGCCTGCGCCGCTCCCCCGACGACGACGGCGTCCGCCACCAGTACCGGTACGTCACGGATCTCGCGCCGACGCTGCTGAACCTGGCGGGAGTCACCCTCTGGTCGAGGAGTTGGCGGCAGCCTGGGAGGCGGCGGCCTGGCGCAACGGCGTCTTCCCGCTCCAGGACGCCCCCGGTGCCCTCGCCCTGCACGGCCCGGCGGAGGAGAAACTCGGCCGCCGCGTCACCCTGCTCCCCGGCACGCCCGAACTCGAGCGCTATCGCCCCCCGCCTGATCGCCTTCCGTTCCTTCACGGTCACGGTCGAGCTGGAGTCGTAGGAGGAGGGCACCGCGGGCGTCCTGGTCTCGCACGGCGACCAGGGCGGCGTACAGCCTCTACGTCGAGGACGGCCGCCTGCACTTCGCGTACAACGAGTACGGAGCCCTGCGCGAGACGGACGCGAGCGCTCTCCATCCCGGGACCCCCACCGTCCTCCTCACGCCCACCGCCGAACGGGGCTGCGCCGGCGCTTCGCGCTCGCCGTGGACGGCGCCGAACGCGCCGCACCGTGACCGGTCCACCAGCTCATCGGCATGGCCCCGTTCCAGGGCGTCAGCGTGGACCTCGACCGCAAGTCGCCGGTCTCCCGGCCGCTGTACGAGCGCCACGGCGTCTTCCGCTACACCGGCGCCCTCCGCTCGGTCACCTGCCACCCGGACGCCCCTGGCCCGGACTCACCCCAGGCGGCGGCTCAGGCACTGCGGGAGGCGGCCGCCGTGTCGGGTAACGAGGTTCGGGACGGGGCCGCCGGGTGGCCGCATCCCGAATCGTTCACGACACGCCGAACAGACGTTCCGCGTTGCGCAGCGCGTGCCCCGCCACCCGCTTGCCGAGGGCGAGGCCGGCCACGTCGGCCGAGCGGGTGTGGATGCCGGAGTAGACGCGGGCGTCCTCGTTGTCCTGGGACAGCTGACTCCAGGCCGTGTATGTGCGCGTCACTCCGGGGGCGGTGGGGCTGGTCAGCTCGAACGGTGCGGTCCGCGGCCCGGTGAGCCCCGTCAGGATCGTCTCCGCCGCGCCCGAGTAGGTGTTGTGGCCGCTGGGGTAGTCGGGGTGGGCCGGCGTGACGTGCAGCGGCGTCCAGTCGGGGTCGGGGTCGATCGTGCCGGCGCGGATGGCCGTGACGGGGCGCCAGCGCAGGTACGCGTACTTGGTGTCGGAGGTGGCGATCTGCGTGTCCACCAGGGCGATGTGGAACAGCGCCACCAGCGCGGCCCGTGCGGGGACGAAGCGTGGCGACCGGGCGAGGGCGACCCTCAGCGGCTCGGTGTACAGCGTCAGTGAGGAGCCCAGCCAGAAGGTGGCGGTCTCGGTCTGCAGCGCTGTGCGCACGGTGCTGTCCACGGCCCCGTACGCCCGTACCTCGGCCAGGTCGGCACGATAGCGCGCGGAGTCCAGGGCGGGCGGTGCGGGCAGCCGGTACTGATCGGGGCCGTCCAGCAGGAAGGGTCTCGCGAGCCGGTTGCCGTACTGTGCGGCGGGGGCGTAGGCGGGCGGCGTCGGCTGCCACACGCCGGGAGCCGCGGGCGGCACGGTGAAGGGCGCGTTGACCGAGGCCGGGTCGAGACCGTCGCCCTCGCGGGAAGCGAGGACCAGCCGTGCCTGGCGCGCACCGGCCGCCACACCCTTCGACCTGGCCAACCCGTCCGGGACGCGGTCCAGAGTGGTTCGCAACGCGGCATCCAGTTCCTGGGTGCGGGACGGGACCAGGGCCAGCAGGGCATCGTGTACGGCGGACGCCAGGGCCGCGTCCTGGAAGTCCCTCCGGTCGACGCCGGGCGGCACCTCGCGGGTGGCTCGGGCCGCCGCGAGCCAACTGATGGCCCAGGTACGGTTGTTGGTGATCTGGGTGGCGGCGCCGGCGGCCGCGATGGTAGCGGCCGTCAGGTCGTACCAGTCGAGCGCCACGGACGGGCGCGACGTCCGTTCGTCCGCCACGGCAGCCGTGGCGGACGGGACGGTGCCGGAGGCGGCCAGCAGGGCGGCCGAGCCCAGCGCCCTCAGGGCGGAGCGGCGGGTGGTGAGCGGATGCACGGGTACTCCCTCGCGGATATGCGGTGACTGCTGTTGACCGGGGCGCAGGTGAGGGTCAGCTACACAGCGCGGCGGCGACACGCAGCAGATCAACGGCGCGCCGCCGAGTGAACCGCAGGGAGATCGGCATGCCGGGGACGCTATCCAGGCCCCAACCCTTGGTCAACAAAAGGAGGTTGCCCGCCTGACATTGCAATGACGGCTTCGCGTCCCCGCCATACGCCCGTTACCCGAGTACCTTTCGAGACGAAGCGACGGCTCGTCTCTCGACATTGACGGGCTACGGCGGCGATAGGTAGCTTTTCAACCGGCATTGAGTGTCAGCGTCAAGCCCTGGCTTGCTGACCGGCAACCCTCCGACGCGGTGGGGTGCTCCAGGTGAAAGCCCGGCCGGGTCGCCGATCCGGCAAGCGCGTGGCGCCGTGGCAGGGGCCTGGGACACGGAGGGGTGAGCGTGTTGTACAGCAGCGTCCCCGGTCCCTCCCTCGTGTGTGCGGCGACTTTCTCTCGATTCTCCCGCCGACGCCACATCGATCTGCAGCGCATCACCAGCTGTCTGTGTCATGGCTGACCGCGTCCCGCCGGCTGCCTGAGGACGTTCAGCGCTGTTCGACGTCCACGGCGCTCTTCTGTCGTTCCCGCCTCGTCCCCACGAGGCTTTCGTGTTCACCCACCCCCGCCACACCGACATCCGCGAGCTGCTCGCGGTGATCCCCGCGGCCGCCGTGCCACGGCCGCATCAAGCCGATGCGAGCAAGGGAGTCCGCATGACCGTTCATGACACCACCGCAGACCTGTCCGCCTTCATCCACGACTGGCAGGAATGGCACACCAGGCAGGAGGCAGAACTCGCCGCCCCGCACGGGTTCCTCGCGATCACCGGGCTGCACTGGCTGGGCGAGGAGCCGCAGCGTCTCCCGGACGCTCCGGGCGCCTGGTCGACCGGGGCCGACGGGGTCGTCGTCATCCTCGACGACGGTGAGGAACTGGTCGTGGACGGCGCCCCCGTCCGCGGCGAGCACCGCTTTGGGGTGCTCCCGGAGCGCGGCGGAGTCAACGCGGTCTGGGGCGACGCCGTGATCGAGGTGGCCAAGCGCGGCGGACACGACATCGTCCGTCCCCGGCACCCGGACAACCCCTTGCGCACCGCCTTCACCGGCACGCCCGCCTATGCCCCGCATCCCCGCTGGACGGTGACCGGCCGCTACACGGCCTTCGACGAGCCACGACCGACGACGGTGGGCGCGGCGGTCGAGGGTCTCGAGCACGTGTACGACGCGCCGGGCCGGGTCGAGTTCGAACTGGACGGGCGGCCCCAGGCCCTCACCGCGTTCCCCGGACGCAGTCCGGGCAGTCTGCTGGTGCTGTTCACCGACGCGACGTCCGGGGTCACCACCTACGCCGCCAACCGGGCCCTCGTCCTCCCCCCGCCCGCCGCCGACGGCACGGTCGTCCTGGACTTCAACCGGGCGGCGAACCTGCCGTGCGCCTACACCGATCTGGCCACCTGCCCGCTGCCGCCCGCCGAGAACCGGCTGTCGGTGGCGATCGAGGCCGGGGAGAAGATCCCACGTGAGCGGGGCGGCTCCTGAACACCTTGCGCCACCGAGGGGACCACGACGAAGAGGGCGGAGACCGCATGAGCACACCCACGATCAGCTCGCTGGCCTTTCTCACTCCGGGAAACTTCGCCGATGACGACCCGTACACCGGCCTGGAGGAAACCCTGCAGCTGTTCGAGTACGGCGAACGACTCGGCTTCGACGGTGCCTGGATCCGGCAACGCCATCTCGAACACGGTGTCGGCTCGGCCGCGGTGTTCCTCGCCGCCGCCGGCCAGCGCACCGAGCGGGTGGAACTGGGGACCGCGGTCATCCCGATCGGGTACGAGAACCCGTTCCGCCTCGCCGAGGACCTGGCGCTCGCCGACGTACTGTCCCGCGGCCGCCTGCAGGCCGGCTTCAGCACCGGCATGCCGCACGCCGAACTCCTCGGCGACCTGGTCCACGACGGGGACTGGCACGACTTCGACCTGTCGTACGGCAGGATCGCCCGTGTCATCGACCACCTGCGCGGCGACTATCTCGGCGGCCCCGACACGGTCATCCGGTCGCCCGGCAACACCCAGCGGCCGCGCCTGCAGCCACACGCCCCCGGCCTGGTGGACCGGGTCTGGTACGGCGGGGGAAGTCTGCGCTCGATCCGCTGGGCCGCCGAGCACGGCCTGAACCTGCTCAGCGGCAACATCGTGACGGGCGAGGGCACCGACGACTTCACCACGGCCCAGCTCGCCCTGCTCTGCGAACACCGGCGGTTGATCACCAGCGACCGCTCGCCACGGGTGGCGTTGGGACGAGTGATCGTGCCGTTCGACAGCGCGGACGCGACGACCCGGGCCCGCTACCGTGCGTACGCGGCCAGTCGGCACGCACGCACCCTGGCGCCGCAGGGCCCGAAGCGGACCCTGTTCGCCCCGGACGTGGTGGGAACCGCGGACCAGATCCTGGAGCAGCTGACCGCTGATCCCGTGGTCGCGGCCGTCTCGGAGCTGCGCCTGGAGCTGCCCTACGAGTTCGAACGGGCCGACTACGAGCAGATCCTGCACGACGTACGGCACTCGATCGCGCCCGAGCTGGGCTGGCGGCCCGACTCCGCGCTGCTGCACGAGGCGGTCCGATGAGCCCCGATCCGCGGGAGCCGCCGTGCGGCCGGAGATCCACACCCGGGAGCCGTTTCGCCGACGGCCGCCGCTTCAACCGATGCCGGGGCGTACGAGGTGCCGATGTGCTGGGCGGCTGCCAGGGCAGTACTGGACCGTCCTCCATGCGTCCCGACGAACGACACTGGGGTGCCACCTCCCCTCTTTGGCCACAGAGCGATCAGGTCGCTGCGGAAGCTTGCCTGGCCGACGCCCTCGGCATCGATCGCTGGGCCCTGGTCGTCGGCGGATCCATGGGCGGCATGCGCGCCTCGGAATGGGCCGTGTCGTATCCGCAGCGAACCGGCGTTGCAGGTCCAACTCGCTCTTTCACGCGACCGAGCGCTTGGGGATTTCGGCGCGGCCGAGAGCACACACCTGATCATGCGTTGCCGTCACCGCCACCAACGAGTTCACCAACCCGACAGGAACCATTTCGGATGGTCTGGCAAAAATAGGAACAGAGCATTGAAAGTACAGAAAGCAGAAAATCATGGCTCTCGAATACGACGTGCTCGTCACCCTTCCTCCCCGGGCGGTCCTGCCCGATGGTTCCTCGGTCCGGCCTCTCCCGGCCTGGTCGCCGATATCGGCGACCCTCATCTACGGGGAGCGGGATGCCATCCTGATCGACGCCCCGCACCTGGAGGAGCAGTCCCGGCAGGTGGCCGAATGGGTGCTGGCCTCGGGCAAGAACCTGGTCGCCATGTACGCCACTCATGGCCACGGCGACCACTGGTTCGGATTCTCCGAGGTCGCCAAGCACTTTCCCGACGCGCGGATGATCGCCACTGAGGGCACCGTGGCCCTGGCGGAGTTCACCGCCGGAAAGCGAATGGCGTTCTGGAACAGCCAGTTTCCCGGCCAGATCGTCAAGGACATCGTGCTGCCCGAGGCGATCGACGACCACACCTTCCTCCTGGAGGGCGAAGAGGTCAGGTTCGTCGAGGCCGGCGACAGCGACGCACCGGACACCACGTTCGTGCACGTGCCGTCCGTCGGCCTCGTCGTCGCGGGCGACATCGTCTACAACGGCGTCCACCCCTACCTCGCCGGCGGCGAGAAGGCCCGGCCGCTGCCCGAGCGGCGCGCGGACTGGATCGCCGCCATCGACAAGATAGCTGCGGTCCACCCTCGCGCCGTCGTCGCCGGACACAAGAACCCCGCCAACGACGACGGCCCCCGCCACCTGGACGAGACTCGCACGTACCTGCAGGACACCGAGGAAGTGGCCGCCGTCGCCCGCCACGCCAAGGAGTTCGCCGACTTGATGCTGCTGCGCCACCTGGACCGCATCAATCCCACCATGCTGGCCCTGACCGCCGAACACCTCTACCCCGGAACGACCGTCGACGGACGCGCCATCGAGTGGTGACACACCACTCCCGCGGGCACCGGCACCACGGCCGATACCAGCCACGTCGGGCCGAGCGCGAGAACGACGGAGCCCGGGTCCCGGGAAAGAGCCGCTCGGACCGCGCAGCAGGTAGCCGTCTTTCGTGGTGCCGTGCTTCTCCTCGTGGCGTTCCATCGCTTCCCGCAGCGAGCGCGGCAGAGGAACCTCTCGGAACGCAAGGATGTGATCCGCGGCGGCCGGCGCCGTTTTCACATGGTCGAGGGACGGGATGACCGCCTTCCCGCGGGCGCACTCCGGCTTCTGGACCCCCTTCACCCCTCGTGGCTGAACCCCGACATTGGCGGCGGCGAAGAACCGCAGGGGCAGTGGCTCGACGGGCGGCTGCCGGCTCTGGACGCGCGGCTGCGTGTGGGCCCGGACCGGGACGTCGGAGCCCTCCGCGGGGAGATCAGCGATCTGCTCGGCATACGTCCGCTGCTGGAGTACGACGGCACACCCCTCGCCCCGAATCCCCGCTTCCGCTACCACTCACCGAGGACGTCGGACAGAGCGAGCTGCTGGCCGGCTGGGTGCGCCGGCACCTGCCCACGCCCTGACGTTGTGGCCGTGCTGAGTGTCATCTGCGGAGCGAGGCGGAGAACCTGGTGCGATGCAGCTCGGCCGCATCTGCTCGGACCTGCATCAAAGCCTCACCGAGACAGCCTGGACGGGGCGCTGGAAGCGCGGAAGGAGGCCGTGGTCTGCCGCATCTGTATGTGCATGTGGCCGAGCGGCGCCATCGGAACGGATTCGATGATCGCCGGCACCTGCTCTTGCATGTTCTATGGCATACACCTTAAGTTACTGATAGGTAGACCGTTTGGTGGGCCGTATGGCCATGGGGAAGCCGGTGAGCAGATGAGCCCGCGCAAGAGTGAAAGCCGTGACCGGATGGTCCTCAGTGCTGCAGCTCTGCTGCGTGAATACGGTGCGAGCGCGACCAGCATCGACCGGGTGCTCGCCCACAGCGGAGCTCCCCGGGGCTCGGTGTATCACCACTTCCCCGGCGGGCGGGCGCAGCTCATCGAGGAGGCGCTGGCACTGGCGGCGGACTTCCTCACGGGGCTGATCGACACCGCGATGCAGGTGGATGACCCGGTGGCGGCCGTCGACGCGTTCTTCCGGCTGTGGCGTGACCGGCTCGTGGAGAGCGGCTTCCGGGCCGGCTGCCCGATCGTGGCGGTGGCCGTGGAGACCAACGATGATGCACCCCAGCTTGCCCGCTCGGCCGCCGCAGTCTTCGCCCGCTGGCAGGAGGCCCTCGCGGCTTTTCTCGTCCGGCACGGCCTGACCGAGGAACGCAGCCGCCGGCTCGGTGCCTTCATGATCGCCGCCGTCGAAGGCGCGGTGATCATGTGCCGGGCCGAACGGAGCACCGCCCCGATCGAGGCAGCCGCCGCCGAGATCCACGACCTGCTCCTCCACGCCCTGCGCGACCGCCCCGGTGCCGGATCCGGTCCCCGGCCGTAGCCCGCAGTCGCTTGTCCGAGTCAGCTCAGCCCGAAGGAGTCGCCATGCCCTCACTCGACCGTCAGGACAACGTCTTCGTCCTCGACCTGGGAGACGGAGAGAACCGCTTCCACCCCGACTGGCTCACCGCCGTCAGCGCCGCGCTCGACGAGGTGGAGAAGGTGGAAGGCCCTCGCGCCCTGGTCACCGCCGCCACCGGCAAGTTCTACTCCAACGGGCTCGACCTGGACTGGCTGTCCGCCCACACCGACCACTATCAGGACTACGTGGTCACCGTCCATGAGCTGTTCGCGCGGATGCTGTCGCTGCCGGTCATCACGGTGGCCGCGCTGCAGGGGCACACCTTCGCCGCCGGCGCGATGTTCTCCCTCGCGCACGACTTCCGCGTCATGCGCGCCGACCGCGGCTTCTGGTGCCTGCCCGAAGCGGACATCAACATCCCCTTCACCCGCGGCATGGCCGCCCTCATCCAATCCCGGCTGGCGCCGCAGACCGCGCACGAGGCCATGATCACCGCCCGCCGCTACGGCGGCGCCGACGCCGCGGCCGCCGGCATCGTCGACCAGGCCGTCACCGAGGAAGCCGTGCGCTCCACCGCGATCGAGATCGCCCAGGCACAGGTGAACAAGGCCGGCGACACCCTCGGCACCATCAAGGCCCGCATGTACGCACCGGCCCTGGCCACCCTGCGCGACACCACCAACCCGCTCGGCTGACCAGCACCCCACCGACCGCACCAAGCCGTGCCCCGGGCGCCGTCTCCCGGGGGCACGGGCTGCCCCAACTGCCCACCGCATCAGGGCGTTCACCGCAAACACCATCTTCCGCGACAACACCTGGCGCGAGCGCGACCAGCAGGACGCCCTGCGCGCCGGCCCACACGACGCCGAACGGCTGAGCCTGTCCGACGGCGCCCTCGCCCAGATCACCGCGTCGCGCGGCACCGCTGAGGCGGTGGTCGAGAGCGACGCCCGCCTGCAGCCCGGGACGCGGCCCTGCCGAACGGCTTCGGCCTCGACCTGCCCACCCACGACGGCGGCAACGAACGCACCGGCGTCGCCCTGAACACCCTCACTGACCTCACCTGGCGCGACCCCATCGCCGGAACCCCCTGGCACAAGCACGTTCCCGTCCGTGTCCAGCCCCTCCCCGCCTGATGAACACCCCGCCCCTCGGGGCGGCACCACCAGCACCTCGCAAGGAGAACGACCCGTGACCACCACCGACCTCACCGCCATGACCGGCCTGGAACTGATGCGCTGGGTGCAGACCGAACGCCCCACTGACGTCCCCTCCATCGGCCGCCTGCTCGGCATGCGCTTCGACGAGGTCGCCCACGGCCGCATCGTCATCTCCCTCGACACCCGCCCCGACTTCGCCAACCCTCTCGGCACCGTCCACGGCGGCATCGCCGCCACCCTCCTCGACTCCGCCATGGGCTGCGCCGTCCACACCACCCTCCCCGCCGGCACCGGCTACACCACCCTCGAACTCAAGGTCAACTACATCCGCGCCGCCCGCACCGACGGCCAGACCCTCACCGCCGAGGGCACCGTCATCCACGCCGGCCGCCGTACGGCGACCGCCGAAGGCAAGGTGCTGGACGACCAGGGCAAACTGATCGCCCACGCCACCACCACCTGCATGATCCTTTAGGTCGCTCGCCGAGGTCGGCTTCACCTGCCGTGAAGGTCACGTTCCGCGTGGGCCGTCGGCGGCCGAGGCTGCGGGGGGGGGCAGCGCGTGGACGATGGCAGCGCGCTGCCCTAGCCGGCTGCTGGCGCTGGATCTGGTTTTCGACCGTGGCCTGGTGCAGGGCGCCGATGAGAGCTTCGACGTCTTCCTTGTGCTGGGCGATCTCTCGGCGTCCGCGGCACACAGCTCGTCGACGGCGAGGACGTCGTAGCCGACCTCTTCACGCTGCTTGCCGAGACCGTCACGGAACCGAATCGTGTACGGGTGCGAGTGACGGGTCGACCTGGAACAACCACACTCCTTGAAGAACGACCCCATCCCACGGGCGAGCTGTCGAGCCACGTATCAAGCCTTGCGAGCAGGGCGTGGACGGCCCGGCAGACCCATGTCATACGTGCAGGTCAGCAAGCCGGACACCGTCCGAATCGATGCTGACCGTTTGCTGACCCGGAGGCAGCGATCAGGGGCTTGACCTGCAAAAACACCCAGCTGTCGCCAGGTGTTCCAGGACTCACACTGACCCGTTGCTGACTTTCCTGACGGCGCGCCAGTCGTATGCGCACACGCGTGACGGTTACCAACCTTTGTGGCGTGGTGTCGTTGAGGGCTGACGACGTGTGATTTCCCTGGCGACCGATTAGGAGCGGACCGAAGGGGAGCACATCGAGGGCACGGAGCGCGCCCCGGCGGCGCCCCCCCGTGACGGCCGTCGGACGCGTCCTGGCAGGAGCGACGAGCGACCGCCGGAACGCATGTCAAAACGTTCAATCGAGCATGTGTACACCCGGGTCACACAACAATGCCGCACCGACGACAACCGGAACGGGAGCGGGTGCGCAACCAGGGGGATTCGAATTTTGCATATTATCCGAGCTTCGCAAGGGCTCTTGCCGTGATCTCACGCTCTGCAGCTAGCTATTGCTGCGCCACTTCCTGGCCCGGGTTCCCGATGAGCCCTGGGCCGACCGACAGCACATCGGCCAGTCCCCGGGCCGTCGGTCAGGGATGTGTTCGCGAAGCCTGCAGTGAGGAGTAGTCGTGAAGAAGGCATATGAGGCACCGACGCTCGTCCGGCTCGGTTCGTTCCGGAAGGAGACGGGGCTCCTTCAGCGCTCCGGCAACGACCGGCTGATCCTGAGCAAGAACTGACGACCGACGGTCCTTGACCCGACGTCATGACTGAACTGCACGAAAGTGCGGGGACGGGCCCCGGCGACGCGCACTTCGCGGTCTTCACGGACCGTGCGGACGCGGCCGCCGCGGCCCGCTCCTTCACCCGCCCCGGAAGCCGGACCCTCGCGCATGCGTCGGGCCGGCCGTGGCTGGTCGGCCACTGGCACGACGACGAGGTCGTCACGGCCGGCGCCGGCGGCGCCTCCCTCGCCGTCGTCGGATGCTGCCCGATCGACGCCGACGAGCTGCGGCGCCGGGCCGCACGGTTGCGTGACCTCGCTCAGCTCGACGCACTGGTCCGATCCCTCCCTGGCAGTTTCCACCTCATCGGCGCCCTCGACGGACAGATCAGGGTCCAGGGCACTGCCTCCGGGCTGCGACTCGTTTTCCACGCGGAGATCGACGGCGTGCGAGTGGCGGCGACCCGCGCCGACACGCTGGCCACCGTCCTGGGCCTGGACCCCGACGTGGAGGAACTGGCCGTACGGTTGCTGTGGCCCGCCCCGTATCCGCTGTTCGAGACATCAATGTGGCGTGCGGTCACCGCCGTTCCTCCGCAAGCCGCCGTGGTCGTCGCAGCGGACGGGCGCACCGCACGGCACACTCAGTGGTGGACGCCGCCGGAGCCGGTCCAGCCGCTCACCGAAGCGGCGCCCCTGATCCGGAGGGCACTGCAGGAGGCCGTCGACGCGCGTACCCGTCAAGGCGGCGTGGTGAGCTGCGACCTGTCGGGCGGCCTGGACTCGACCTCCGTCTGCTTCCTGGCTGACCGCTCCCCAGCCCGCGTGCTGGCCAGTACGTGGCCGGGACGTGATCCGGCGGACACCGATCTGCACTGGGCCCAGCGGGCGATGGGGCACCTCCCGGACGTCGAGCACCTGGTCTGGGACGCCGACGCCTCGCCGCTGGTCTACGAGGACCTGCTCGACATCGACGACCTGCTCGACGAGCCCACCATCGGCGTCATGGACCGCTCCCGGGTCCTGCACCACCTGCCTGGCCTCGCCGCACGCGGCAGCCGGTTGCACCTGACCGGCATCGGCGGCGACCACGTGGCATGGTGCTCCGAGGCGTACTACCACCGACTGCTGCGTACCCGCCCGCTGTTCGCCCTGCGCCAGTTGCGCGGATTCCGGGCGCTGTGGCAATGGCCCCTCGGCGGCACGCTCCGCGCTCTCGCCGACTCCCGACCGTACGGGAATTGGCTCGCCGACGCCGCCGGTGACCTACGCGGCCCGATGTCCCCGTCCGTCGCGACGGGGCTCGGCTGGGGGATGGCCCCACGCCTGTTCGACTGGGTGACTCCCGAGGCCGAACGGATGGCCCGCCGGGCGCTGCTCGATGCTGCGGCGACGACCTCTCCGCTCCATCCGGACCGTGGGCTCCACACCGACCTGGAACAGATCCGCTCGTGCACCCGCGTCATCCGGCAGTGGGACCGGATGGCGGCCCGCGCCGGCCTGCCGATGGCCTCTCCCTTCCTCGACGACCGCGTCATCGAGGCGTGTCTCGCCGTACGGCCGAGCGAGCGCGTCACGCCCTGGCGGTACAAGCCCGTCCTGAGCGCCGCGATGCGCGGGATCGTGCCCGAGGAGTGCCTGCGGCGCAGCAACAAGGCCACGGCCTCCATGGACGCCTCCAACGGGCTGCGTGAACACCGCGCCGACCTGCTGGCCCTGTGGGAGGACTCACGGCTGGCGGAGCTGGGCCTGGTGGACGGCGCGGAGCTGCGCCGCCTCGCCCGGCGGCCCGCCTCCCCGGGGCTCTCCGACGCCATCCTCTACTCCACGATCGCCGCGGAGGTGTGGCTGCGCGGACTCGCCCGCGGCCGCACCCACGTCCCACAACCCTGACCGCATCCCTGTCAGGCACGTCAGAAAGGCCCTCACATGCCCCTGCGGTTCGGCGACAACGTCTCCACGGCCGAGACCGACTACGGCACGGTGCTGCTGGACGAACAGGCCGGTGCCTATTGGGAGTTGAACCCGACGGCCACCGTCGTGGTACGGACGCTGCTGGACGGCGGTGAGGAGGCGGACGCGGCCGCCGCCCTGGTCCAGGAGTTCGACATCGACCAGGCGCAGGCCCTGCAGGACGTCGAGACGCTCGTACGGGAGCTGCGCGACTCGGGGCTCGCCTCATGACGACGCCCAGCGCGCTCGAGCGCCCCACCGGGGTCCCCCTGGCCCGACGTCTCACCGCCCGCCTCGTCCTGCTCCCCGCCGTTGCCTTCGCCCTGCTGCCGCCCCGCCGCATCCGCGCTGTGCTCGGCTTTCTGCGGCGCGGCGCCGCTCCCTCGACCACCGAGCAGGCCCAGAACGCGCGCGACGCCATGTGCGCCGTCAGCCTGCGCTGCGCCGGCCCCAAGGGGTGCCTGCCGCGCTCCCTGGGAGCGGTACTGCTGTGCCGGCTCGGCGGAACATGGCCGACCTGGTGCACCGGCGTACGGGTCACCCCGCCCTTCACCGCACACGCCTGGATCGAGGCTGAAGGCCGTCCCGTCGGCGAGGGAGTCCCGCAGGGCTACTTCGCCCGGCTGATGGCCGTCGACCCGCTGCCACGGCCTACTGAACGATGACCGGCGCGACGGTCCCGCACGGCGGACGGGCCGCGGTCGCTGAAGCCGACAAGTCCACCTGGGCTGCGGTGGCCACGATGTACCGGCTCACCGCCGGGCATCGGAGCTCCATCGCCGTCGCCAGCGTACTGACCCTGGTGGGCTCCACCCTGGGACTGGTCCAGCCACTCGTCGCCAAGCAGGTCGTCGACGCGAGCGGCCGCGGACAGGTCATCTGGCCGCTGCTGGCACTCCTGGGTACCCTCTTCGTCGCCGAGGCGGCGACGGGGGCTGCAGGACGCTTCCTTCTGGAACGGATGGGCGAAGGCGTCGTACGACAACTCCGGCTCGGGCTGGTGGATCGGCTGCTGCGGCTGGAGATGAGGGAGTACGACCGCCACCGGGGCGGCGACCTCATCTCCCGGGTGACGGCCGACACCACCTTGCTGCGGGAGGTCGTCTCGCAGGCTCTGGTCGATCTCGTGACGGGAAGCCTGGTCGCCGCCGGGGCGATCGCCCTCATGGCGTGGCTGGACCTTCTGCTGCTGTTTCTGGTCGCCGTGACCGTGGCAGCGGCGACCGTGGTGGTCGCCTCACTGCTCACGGGCATCAGGAACGCGTCCGAACACATGCAGGGTTCGGTCGGTGCCGTCGCCGCCGATATGGAACGCGCCCTGGGCGCCCTGCCGATGGTCCGCGTGCACGGTGCTGAGGAGCGTGAGGCGGCCGGCATCGGCGCCGGCGTGGAGGCGGCCTACGGCGCGGGGGTGCGCACGGCGAAGCTCGCCTCCGTGATGAGCTCCGCCGTCGAACTCGCCGTTCAAGGCTCCTTCCTCATCGTCCTGGTCGTCGGCGGCCTGCGCGTAGGCGGTCATGCCGGCTCCCTGGGTGACCTCGTCGCGTTCCTGCTGTACGCCTCGTACCTCGTGCTGCCGCTGTCCTCCGTCTTCCGCGCTGTGGGCCTCGTCCAACGCGGGATGGGCGCCTACCAGCGCATCGACGAGGTACTCCGCCTTCCTGTGGAGCCCACCGCACCCCAGATCCCGAAAGACCGCGCACCCACACTGCGGCCGACCCGGCCGTCCGGCTCCCGCGAGCAGCCCGTCCTCGCCCTGCGCGACGTCCACTTCGGCTACGACCCGCAGCGGCCGGTCCTGCGCGGTGTTTCGTTCACTGTCCCGAAGCGCCGGCACGTGGCCCTGGTGGGCCGGTCCGGCGCCGGAAAGAGCACGGTGTTCGCCCTGGTGGCGCGGTTCTACGAGCCGGATGCGGGCACCTTGCTCTTCGATGGGCGGCCCGCAACCGAACTCACCCGTGGCGCCTGCCGCCGGGATATCGCCGTGGTCGACCAGAACACCCATGTCGTGCACGGCACCTTGCGCGACAACATCACCTACGCGGTGCCCGACGCCACGGAGGCGGAGATCCGGCGCGTCGTCGAACTGGCCAGGCTCGACGAGGTCGTCGACCGGCTGTCCGGGGGCCTGGCCGCTGTCATCGGTGAACGCGGCAGCAAACTCTCTGGCGGTGAACGGCAACGCGTCGCCCTCGCCCGCGCGCTGCTGGCCCGCCCTTCGCTGCTTCTGCTGGACGAACCCACCTCCCACCTCGACGCGATCAACGAATCGGCGCTCACCTCCGTCATGAAGGACGTCGCCCAAGAGTGCGCCCTGCTGGTCATCGCGCATCGCCTGTCCACCGTGCAGCACGCCGACCACATCGTGGTGCTCCAGGACGGCCGCACGGCCACCGGCGGACGCCACGAGGAATTGCTGGTCAGTAGCGCCCTCTATCGCGAGCTGGCCGCGAGCCAGATGCTCCGGGCCGGCGGGAAGCCCGGGACCGGCAAGCGAGGGCGGACGGACGGTTGAAGCGTTTCGCGTTCGCGGCCCAGCCGGCCGAGATCCGGACCCATGCACGGGCCATCGGCCTTTCTCAGCTCCCCCGTCATGGCGGCCACCTGGTCGGCAAGCTGGGACGCTCCCGCGTCCGGTGCTGACCGTTTGCTGACCCGAGCGGGGCTAACAAGCCGCTGACCTGCAAAAACACCCAAACGTTAGATCTTGGACTTGAACAGAGTACGCAGCACTCTGGACTCCTGGAAGACGGCTCCCTGCCTGCTTTGTGCAGGTCAAGGGCGGTGAGAAGGCGCCCCGCCTGCTACTTCCGCGAGGACCAGGCCGCTGTGACGCCGCCCACCAGGCCTTTGTTTGGGCAGCCGTCTCGGCATGTGTGGCGTTTGGGTGCTGGCCAGTTACCGCTGGATGCCTACAACATGGCGACCGACGACGGCGCCCGCATCACCCCGTGGACCACGAACAACCGGAAGCAGCACAACACCGAGCGGCTCAGAACTTCGCGGGAGTGAAGGCGATCTGCTTGATGACCGTGGGGTCCTTGGACGTGGGGCTGGGATCCGCGTGGCCGAAGGTGAACGACACGACGGACAGACCCGGCGGCGCCTGGTAGGTGAGCTGGGTGGCGGTACCGGCCTGGGACGTGCCGTCGGCGGCGGCCTTGCTTCCGTCCGAGAGCTGGGCGCCCAGGGTGTACTGGGCGCCCTTGCCCGCGAAGGTGAGACGCACCGTGTCGGCGGGCGCGGCGAGGTCGACCTGGACGGGGATGGTGTTGCAGAGGTCGACGCCGGTGGGGCGCGCGCTGGTGAGGAAGGTGCCGAGACCGGTGACCGTCCGCAGAGCCAACGCGGAGGCGTCGGCACACTGTTCGGGGGCCCGCTCGAGGACCGTGGAGAGGGTGATGCCCTGCTTGGTGTAGCGGTCGGCGGGGACGAGCTGGTCGCCGCGTTCCTTACCGAAGTCGATGATCGTGGCCTTGTTCGGGGGCGTCGACGGAGTCGACGGTCCGGACGCCGGGGGCGAGGGCGTGCGGATGGGCTGGGCCGCCGGTCTGCCGCCCCGGACCAGGAGCGCGGCGCCGAGCACGGAGGCGGCCATGATCAGCACGCCGGTGGCCAGTCCGGCGGCCTTGAGCAGTCCGCCTCTGATTCTGGGGCTCTGTACGAAGGTGGCCTGCTGTTCTGCCCTGGCCTGGCCTGCGGCGGCGGTGATCTTGAGCGTGCGGCGCACCTGGGCACCGGACCAGGGCGCCGCGGCCTCCACGGCCATGTCCACGGAGACAGCGGCTCCGGGGGCCACAGTGACGGTCCGCGGGGTGCAGGTGAAGGTGACCTTGTTCTCCGGGTTGCTCGCGCTCAGCGTCACCGGCAGGGCCGTGTTCCCCGTGTTGCGGACGTCCACCGTGAAGCGGGCGGACGGCCCGCCCTCGGCGACCTCGGGGCGCACTGCGGCGCTCAGCGCGGGGACGGGCGGCACGGTCAGTGCCAGTTCCTCGCATCGGGAAGCGGGCTGGTCACCGATCGCGCGCACCAGAATCCCCAGCACATGCCGCCCCGCGAACGGCTCCCCCTGGGCCGGCACCGAGATCCGCACGGAGACGGTGCCGGTCTGCTTGGGGTTGAGCTCCACCTGCGGCGGCTCGGCCTGGACGTGCTCGGCGTCGGGCAGTCCCACGACGGTCGTCTCGTAATGGCTGACCAGGGTGCCGGTGTTCACGACGGTCACGGAGACGTCGACGGACTCCCCCGGCCGCACCGTGATCTCCGCCGGCGCCACGGCCACCGTCAGCGTGCTGGTCATCGGGATGGTGTCTCCTCCTGTGTGTCGGCCATGAGGCCGGCTCGCCTCAGTGGGCGTCGTCCGGTGGGATCACGCCGGGCTCAGGGATCCGGCCCGATCCCACCCGGACACTCCTAGCCCTCGATCCTCGGGTTCACCCAGGAACACCAGTCCTGGTCCGCCTTCGCGCCCGCCTCGGCCCGCAAGCGGATCTTGGTCGCGCCGACGGCTTGGCTCAGATCGACGTCCAGTGGGTGCATGACGCCGTCGTCACCGCGGTCGTGTGTGCGGCTGAGCTCCAGCACGGAGCCGTTGGGGAACACCGCCAGCACGACGAAGTCGGCCTCGCCCGCCGACGGCGGGTTGGCGACCGCCATGAAGCCGAGCGTGGTGCGGAACCGATCGCCCGGGACCACCGGCGCGGGCAGGGTGAAGTCGCCCTCGATCCAGCCGTTGTTGACCCACTGCGGATGGGTTTCCAGGTACTCGGGGTCGGTCCTGTCCTCGAGCAGCAGGCTGCCGGCCGGACGCAGCAGCGCGAAGCCGTCGGGGTTGGCGTCCGGGCCGCCGTTGACGGCGGAGGTGCCGCTCCAGGGGATGGGGCCCACGCCCGTTCGCCAGGCAGCCGCGGGCGCGAGCGGGATCAGCGCCAGCGAGTCCCTCGCGAACTGGACCGACACGGTCTTGCCGGCGTCCATGGTCACCACGCAGGTGGCCGCCGTACCTGAGCAGGCGCCGCCCCAGCCGCGCACCCGGAATCCGGTGGACGGCTGAGCGGTGAGCGTGATCGTCTCCCCCGGATCGGCGGCCTTGGTGCACGTCGGTGCGCAGTCGATGCCTCCGCCGGTGACCTTGCCGCCGAGGGGTGTCTGTACGGTCAGCACCGGACGTTCCGTGATCTGGACCGAGGCGGCGGCCACCGCCGTCCGGCCACCGGGGAACGTCGCGGTGACATTGATCTGGAAGGTGTCCGGGGTCGTCCACGCATGGCTGGTGAGCACTCCGGAGCCGGTTTTGCCGTCACCGAATGTCCACGTGGCCCCGGTCGGGGACGGTTTGCCGGTCGGCGCGGTGGCCCGCAGCGTCACCGGTTCGTCTGTTGTCGCGGTCGTTTGGGACAGGGAGATGGACACGGTCGGCGGGCCCGGCGGCGGTGAGGTTGACGGCGGCGGTGAGGTCGTCGGCGGCGGTGGGGTCGACGGGCCCGACGGACCGGTCGACGGCAAGGGCTTGGGGCCCCCGGTGGACGGTTGCGACGGGGGTGTCCCGCCGGAGTCCGGCGGCGGTGAGCTGTCGGGGGGCACGCTCACGTCCGAGGACGGTGTCGGGGCCGGGCTCGACTCTGGGTCGTCCGGCCGCTCGGTGGGGTGTTCGGGCGACAGGCCGCCTTCGTCGTCGGGTCGCTCGGTGAGGCCCTTGTCGGGGTTGCCGGGGTCGTACTTGGGCACTTTGAGGACGTCGCCGTCCAACCGGATGATGCCGGCCCGCTCGCTGGCGGGATCGTTGAAGAACACCACACCGTCACGGGTGAGCAGCTGAAACCGGGTCGGCGGGTCGAGTACCTCCGGCTGGGCCACCACCTTCGAGGTGGCGAGGTCGACGATCCACACCCGGCCGGTGACGTAATTGGGCACGAACAGCCGCCCGCCGTTCTCCACCGCCGCACCGAAACCGTCACCGGAGCGGCCGAGGCTGATCGCGCGGCCGCAGTTCGTGGACTTCAGTTCGCAGATCGTCAGCACGCCCCGGGACACCACATACAGGCGTGCGGAATGCGGCGAGCCGCTGATCGCCACCTCGTCCCCGTCGCGCAGTTCCAGCGGTACGGCCGAGGCCGGCTCACCGGAGTCCCGGTCCAGCAGCGACGCGGTACGCGCCGCCGTGTCGACCAGCACCGGCGCACCGCCCGCCACCACCAGCCGGCCCGGACCGGGAGCCTTCACGCCTCGCCGGGTCACCCGGTGCCCGGCCCTGAGGATGTTCAGGTCCCCTGTCCGGTCGTCCAGGGCCCACAGCGCGCCATGGTCGTCGAGCACCGTGGACTCCGGGGCCGCGTCGGCCGCCAGAGGCTGCAGATCGCCACGGCGGGCCAGGGTCACCGGGTCGGTCTGGACCAGGACGCCGTGCTCGGTGTCCACGGCGTACAGCACACCGGGGCCGGCGAACACGCGCAGTCCCTTGCCCGCGTCGGGGAGGGGCCTGGCGCCCGGGTCGCCGCCGGCGAGGGCGGGGGTGACCGCCAGCGTGGCGCCGTTGACGCGCCGTACGAAGCCCCGCGAGGTGTTGACCACGTAGGCGTGTGAGTCCTGCTGGACGACATCCAGGTCGCCGCCGCCCGAGGAGACCTTCACCTGCGCGGCGACCTCGGCCGTCGCGCCGTCCAGCAGGGCGAGCTGGCCCGCCTTCGTGGACGGCAGCCATGCCGCGCCGGAGAGCAGCCGTGGCCGCTTGGCGGTGTAGCCCTCCTCGGCGCCCGCGATGACCACGACGCCCAGGGCGAGGGCCCCGGCCAGTGTCCAGGCGATCAGGGATGCACGCCGGCCGCGCAGCAGCCACCGGGCCGCCTCCCCCAGCTGTGCCCTTGTGAGCCGTGCCCTGGCCATGGCCTATCCCCCTTGGAGCTTCTTCAGAGCTTTGCGGGACCGCCGGTCCTGACGGCTTCCGGCGATGAGCGGGCGCGGGTCGAACCACGCCACGACGGTGGCCGCCGCACCCCGGTCGCGGCGCAGCGCGGAACGCAGCGCGGCGTCCGCCTGCCAGGCCTGGGCGACCGCCTCGAGTGCGGGCTCGGCCGGGCTGAACACCGCCTCGGTGACCAGTGGTGCGAGGACGGCGACGGGTGCGGCGGTCTCGCCGAGCCTGTGTTCCGCGCGGCCCGCCACTTCCAGGGCGGTCAGTGACCGCGGTACCGGCATACCGGTCTCCATGAGCCGGTCCGTGCTGGTGCGCCACGCGCCGACGATCTGCCGCGACGGCGGGCCCGTACGCCTGCCGCGTCGTCTGCGCCATTTCTCCAGGGCGATCAGTGTGGGAACCACGATCACGAGGGCGAGAAGGATGCCGAGGACGATGAGCGCCCAGTCCATCGCCGACCGGCCGCCGCCTGCGACGGGGATGTTCGGGATGGTCCCCTGGTCGGTCGCCCTGTTATCCGAGGCGGCGGGGTTCTGGCCGCCGGCGCGGTCGGGCTTCTTCGGATCGGACTTGTCGGTCGGCTTGCGGGTCGGGTCGGTCGGGTCGAAGGCCATCCAGCCGTAGCCGGTCATGGCGACCTCGGCCCAGGCGTAGGCGTCGGTGGAACGCACGGTGTACGTGCTGCCCTTGCGCTCGCCGGGGCGCAGTACGTAGCCGGTGGCCACGCGGGCGGGGAAGCCCTGGGACCGGGCGAGGACCACGAACGCGGCAGCGTACTGCTCCGCGTAACCGACCGCCGTCTTGTGCTGCTTGTCGTCGAACAGTCGGCGCAGTGCGTCCAGGGAGTGCCCCGGCCGGGCGGACAGGCTGTACGGGGACGAGCGCAGTCTCTTCTCCAGTGCGACGAGTTTGGCGTACGGCTCGTCGGCGCCACCGGTGATCTCGACCGCGGCCCGGCTCAGTTCGGCGGGCAGCTCGGGGGGCACGGTGGTGTACCGCTTGGTGTCGGGCGTCAGCCGGGGCAGCGCCAGCCTGGCCGCGCTGTCGCGTGGTCGTACCGCGCCGACGACGTCGTAGGAGAGGCCGGGCCGCGTTCGCGCGTCCGCGGCGAGCACGCCGGAGTCGTCGCTGAAGCCGATGCCATGGGCGGTGACCCGTTCCGGCCGGCCGACCGCGGGCAGATAGGGGTGGTCGAGCTGTTTGATCTCCACGTGCAATGCGACCCGTGCGGTGGGGGTCAGCCCGGGGTCGGGCGCCAGGGTGTGCCCGGCGACGAGGAACTGGTCGCTGGAGGTCCACAGGGCGCCGTCGTACGTGTCCAGTGCGGCGGTGCGCACCCGGTCGAGCCGTCCGCCCAGGGGGTTGCCGTCCACCCGGACGGTGAACAGCTCGCGAGGCTTCTTCTCCTGGAGCTGGCTCTTCAGAGTGGCCAACGGCGTGAGCGTGTCCTCCACTTCGACGGGTACGGACACCACGTCCCGCGGGTCGAACCGGTTCGACCCGGTGGCCAGGGGCACGGCCTGGGACAGCACGACACCCACCACGGTGACAATCACCACCACGGGCAGTCCGAACAGGGTGCGTCCCGCTGTACCGCGCGCCGCGCTGTCGCCGTCGGTCCCGGTCACGATGTCGGTCTGGTCCAGGCGTACCGCCCGGATGAGCACGAGCAGCAGCAGGACCGGCAACAGGACGCCGGTCAGCATCAGTTCGTCGCCGGCGCGTGAGGCGGTCAGCAGCAGCGCGGCGACGAGCGAGAGGACCGGAGCGGCCAGCGGGCCGAGCAGGCTGCGGGTGCGCAGGGACACGCTCACCGCCACGAACGCCGCGGTGAACAGGATCAGAGCCGGTGTGATCAGCAGCTCTCCACTGACATCGGCGGGCAGGCCCACGCTCAGTATCCGGGCCCAGCCGCGCAGTACGCCGGTACGCAGGGTGTCGAGGGTGTCGAGGGTGGGAATCCCGTGCCGGAGCGTGGGGGTCAGTACCGCGTACACCGCCACGACGACGAAGCCGACCACCGCGACGGCCACGGTCGTGGGCGTACGCCGGCGCAGCAGGGCGGTGACGGTGGCCAGCACCGCGGCGCCCGCGGTGGCGGCCAGGAGCGGAACCAAGTGGCCCTTGGTGGCGAACAGTTCGCCGTAGACCAGCGCCGTGGTCGCAACCGAGAGGGTCGCCAGGGCGAGTTCCGCGTAGTGCAGGACGCCGACCGGCTCGCCGGTCCTGGAGGGGGACTTCATCGTCGTACCAGATCGTTCCACGTGGCGGCGAACTCCTCGCGGCTGCGGACGTTCATCGACACCACGCCGTGCAGCGCGCTCGGGGGCGCCGCGTAGGTGTCGGCGAACTGCACCAGACTGATCATCATGAACCGGGAGCGCACCTGTGGCAGCGCGGTGAGCATCGCGGGCTCGGGCTGTCCTGTGACGACACCGAGCGATACGGCGCCCTGCTCGGGCACCATCGAGGGCAGCGCGGCCAGACCCGGGTCCTGGCGGTCGCGCTCGACACCGGCCAGCAGATCGAGGGTGGGGGTGAGGCCCTCGCCGGTCTGGTCGGCGGCGGTCATCCCGCCACCTGTGGTGCGCAGTTCGAGCGGGAACCCGGCCCGGACCGCCGCCACGCAGAGCGAGGCGGCGGCGCTCACGGCGTCCTCGAAGGACTTCTCCGTGTACGGGCTTTCGCTGGTGTCCAGCAGGATCATCAGCCGGGGTTCGTTGGGGACGACGTTGTGACGGACCATCAACTGTCCCGTCCGGGCACTGGACTTCCAGTGGATCAGCCGCCAGTCGTCGCCGGAGACATAGTCCCGCAGGCTGTGGAAGGCGATACCGCCCTGCGGGGCGAGGCTGGAGGTGGGGCCGTCCTGGTCACGGCTCTGGCCGGTGGGCACGGGGTGGACGAGGTCGGTCTGCGGATGCACGTACAGCGTCGACTCGGTGGCGTACTGCTTGGTGACCGCCATGAGCCTCAGCGGATCGGTGTGCCCGATGGTCAGCGGGCCCACCTTGTAGACCCCGCGCCGGGATGTGGGCAGGGCGTACGTCATGGAGTGGCCGGCCCGCGGGGCGAGGCTCGGGAGCGGCACACCCACGCTGCGTCCGGCCACCCATTCGGCGGCCGTGATCGGCGGACAGCGCCGCGACATCTCGTTGGTGACGGTGATGACCCCCACCGCCTCCTCGCCCTCGGTCACCCGGCCCGGCCGGATCTGCCGGTGCACCAGCAGATCCGGCTTCGCGAGCATCCACAGTGCGGCCGCGAGGATCGCGATCAGGCATGCGAACCCGAGCAGCGTCAGTTCCGGGTAGTCCAGCAGCGCGCCCGTCGACAGCAGGATGGCGGCCGCGAGCGCGACCACGAGCCCCGATCGCGTCAGCATCCTCGCCTCACAGACCCGCGGAAGCGTGCGGCACGGGAACCGAGGCGAGGATCTCGTCCACGACCGAGGACGTCGTCACACCCTTGATCGAGGCCTCCGGGGTGAGGATGATCCGGTGGCACAGCACCGGGTGCGCCATCGCCTTGACGTCATCGGCGGTGACGTACGAGCGGCCGTCCACCGCGGCCCTGGCCTGACTGGCCACGGCAAGGGCGTTGCTGGCCCGGGGACTTGCGCCGAGCCGCACCTTCTCCTTGAGGGCGCGGGTGCCTCCGACGACCGTGACGATGTACGAGCGGACCGCGTCGGCGACGTGTGTGGCGCGGGCCACCTGGATCATCTTCGTGAGCTCGCTGACATTGGTGACCGCGGTGAGCTGCTCGGGCAGCCGCCGTGCGATGGCATCGCCGATGACCCTGGCCTCTTGCTCGGGACTGGGGTAGCCGAGGTGCAACTGCATCATGAAGCGGTCCAGTTGGGCCTCGGGCAGGGTGTAGGTGCCCTGGTGGTCGTACGGGTTCTGGGTGGCGATCACGAAGTGCGGCGAGTTGAGCTCGTAGGTCTCGCCGTCCACGGTGACCTGCCGTTCGCCCATGGCCTCCAGCAGTGCCGACTGGGTCTTGGGCGAGGCGCGGTTGATCTCGTCCCCGAGCACGATGTTGGCGAACACCGGTCCGGCGTGGAAGTCGAACTTCTGCTTGCCGCTGTCGAAGATGTTCACGCCGACCACGTCCGAGGGCAGCAGGTCCGGAGTGAACTGGATCCGGCGCAACTGGCCGCTGATGGAGTGCGCGATCGCCTTGGCCAGCGTCGTCTTCGCGACGCCGGGCACACCTTCGATGAGCAGATGGCCCTCGGCCAGCAGACAGACGACGGCATTGCGCACGACCTGCGCGTTGCCGTGGACGACCTGCTCGATGTTCCGGATCAGGTCGTCGACCCGGCGTTGTACCCAGGACGCGTCGATGGCCCCTGGATCAGCGGGCATTGACATAGGTCCCCCCTTGTCCTTCACGGACTGCGCAAGAAGTGATGACCGGTCGTGCCGAGGAGCCGTTCGCGGCTGCCCGTCGGCTATCTCATTATTCAGTGGACTGCCGGGTTTTCAGCCGCTCTTGTAGGTTATCCACCTGATTGTGATGTCCCATCGCCCGCGGCCGACGACGAGGACCTTGGAGTAGTTCCCTGTCTTCGTCCTCACCGCGAAGACGTCTCCGTCGACCAGCTGGTTGGGGACGTCCGGGCCGCCGGGAATCGCCTCTGTCGAGTAGGCGAGGCCCGGCAACTGCTCGGGGCCGATGCTCTGGAAGTCGGTGACACCCAGATTGACGATCGTGGACCCCGTGCTGGAGCCCCTGCCGGGGGTCATCTGCGCGGACTCCTCCAGCCCCTGGGTGAAGGACGCCTGGTACCACCAGATGTCCCAGGAGCCGGCGCCCACGCGCCCGTTGTCGAGGTCGACCGTGTAGCTCCCCTCCACCACCGTCTGCCCCGATGAGACGACATCGGCGAAGGAGCTGCTGATCGTGATGTTCTGATCGACCGTCACGGTGCAAACGTCACCGTTCGGTTGTGCGCATCCCAGCCAGCCACGGAAGTCGGCCGCAGTGCCTCCGGCCGCGGTGAGGGTCACCGTGGTCCCGGCCGGAAGGGTCTCCTGGCAATCGACACCGCAGTCGATGCCCTGGCCGGTCACCGTGCCCGCCCCCGTGTTGCTGACCGTCAGCGTGACGGTCCGCGCCGACACGGCGATCGGGATCGAGGTGGTGGCCGTCCGGTCGTCGTCGAAGGTGGCGGTGACCGAGACCTGGGCGGTGCGGCTCTCGTTCCACGCATGGGTGACGGACAGCCCGCTGCCGGTCAAGGTGTCACCGAAGTCCCAGGCGGCGGCCCGGGGCGCGGTGCCCCCGTCCGTGGCCCGGACCTCCAGCCCCACGCCCTCACCGGCCGTCGGGGCCGTCGTGGTCGCCGCGATCGTGATCGCACGCGGTGTCGATGAAGGGCTGGGGCTGTCCGAGGGCGTTGGGGGATCACTCGCCCCGTCGCCCCCGTTGGGGGGCGGGAGTCGGGTGGGAGCGGTCGTGGTGGGTGGGGGCGGCGGGTTGCCCGTGGGCGGCGGCGGTACGACGTCCTGGCTCGGGCCGGGGAGGGGGTCCGGCGGCAGCGGGGTGGCGGAGGGTTCGGGCTTGGCCTCGCCGTCCCTGTCGTCCTTGTTGTTCCGGTTCTGCTTGTCGTCCTGGGGGACGTCGGGACGTACGACACCCTTGTCCGGGCGGGCGGGGTCGTACTTGGCGACCTTGACGACCTCGCCGTCGAGACGGACGACCCCGGCTCGTTCGCTGACGGGGTCGTTGAAGAAGACGACGCCGTCACGGGTGAGAAGCTGGAACCGGGTCGTCGGGGTGATGACCCTCGGCTGTGCGACGACACGGGTGCCGGCCAGGTCCACGATCCAGACCTTGCCAGTGCGGTAGTTGGGGACGAAGAGCCGTCCGCCGGTCTCCACGGCCTGACCGAACCCCTGCCCGGAGTCGCCGAGTTGGACCGACGAGCCGCAGCTCGTTGAACGAAACTCGCAGATGGTGAGTACGCCGCGGCTGATCACGTAGACCCGTGGGCTGCCGGGCGAGCCGCTGACGGTGACCTCGTCCCCTTCGCGGAGCTCCAGGGGGACGGCGGAGGCGGCTTCGCCGCTGCCCGGCCGAAGGAGCGAGGCGGTTCTGCGGGTGAGGTCGACCAGTACGGGTGAGCCGCCGGCGAGGACCAGCCGGCCGGGGCCCGGGGTGCTCGCGTGGCGGCGGGTGGTGTGCCGTCCTGCCCCGATGATGTCCAGATCGCCGGTCCGGGCGTCGAGGGCCCAGAGGGTGCCCGTGTCGTCCAGCACGGTCGACTGGGCGTCCGCGTCCGCGGCGAGCGGCTGGAGGGCGCCTCGCCGGGCGAGGGTGTGGGCGTCGGCCTCGGTGAACACGCCGTGTTCGACGTCGACGGCGTAGAGGTGGTCGGGGCTCGCGAACGCCCGTAACCCTTCGCGGGCGTCGGGGATCGGTCTGGCTCCCGGTGTGCCGGACGCGAGGGCGGGGGTGACCGCGAAGGTGGCACCGTCGACGCGGCGTAACGCGCCCTCTTCGGTGTCGACCGCGTAGGCGTGCGCGCCCTGTTGGACGACTTCCAGACCGCGGCCGCCGGAGGACACCTTCACCTGCGCCGCGACCTCGGCCGTCGAGCCGTCCAGCAGCGCGAGTTGGCCCGCACGCGCGGAGGGCAGCCAGGCCGCTCCGGAGAGCAGACGCGGTTTCTCGGCCGAGTTGCCGCTGCCGGCGAGCGCGAGGCCGGTCACGGCCAGGACCGCGGCGAGCGTCCAGGCCACGAGTCGCGTCATCCGCCGTACGAGCGGGGGGAGCGGAGGCCTGCGCGGCCGCTCTCCTCGGCCCACGGCCCTGAAGGCGAACGGGCGCTTCTTCCCTCGCACTTGTGCCATGAGAGACGTCCCCCAATGCCCCGAGCCCGGCTGTCCCGTCGCGGTTGCCCCCTGCGGCGGGGAGTCGGACGTGGTCAGAGCCCCGGGCCGCCGACGCGGACCTCCGGAGTCCGGCCATCCCCCGTACTCAGGGCCCATATGATGCCACTTCAGGCCGCTTGGCGGTTCATATTGGCCATTTTCACAAAGCTCAGTGAAGGGTCGGAATGTTTCCTCTGGGAGTTGATCTCGGCACCACCTTCACCGGCGCCGCACTGTGGCGCGGCGGCCGTGCCGAGACCGTGCCGCTCGGCCAGCATTCGCACGGCTCCGACCTCGTGCCCTCGGTGCTGTACCGGGCCGGCGACGGCACCCTTCTGGTCGGGAACACCGCGCGGTTCAAGGGCGCCACCGATCCCCAGCGCATGGCCCAGCGCTTCAAGCCGTATATGGGCGAGGACTATCCGATGCTCATGGGCGAGACCGGCTATCCCCCGCACGAACTGACCGGCCATCTGCTGCGCTGGGTGCTGGACACCGTCTCCGAGCTGGAGGGCGCCCGGCCCGGCCATGTGGTGCTCACCCACCCCGCCGAGTGGGAAGAGCACCGGCGCCAGGCACTGATCGACGCGGCCTCCGTCGCGGGGCTCAGCGACGTCGGCCTGCTGCCCGAGCCCATCGCCGCCGGTACCTTCTACGTGTCCCAGCAGCGCATCGTGCCGGTGCGTCCCGGCGCCCTGATCGGCATCTACGACCTCGGCGGCGGAACCTTCGACGCCACCCTGGTCCGCAAGAGCCGGACCGGCGTGGAGATCGAGGGGGAACCCGCCGGTGACGACCGCGTGGGCGGCATCCACTTCGACGATCTGCTGATGGAGCACGTCCAGGAGATCGCGGGAGCCGCCGGCCGCTTCGACCCGGACGAACCCGAGGCCGAGGCCGACCTGCTGCGCCTGCAGGCCGATGTGATCGCGGCCAAGGAGGTGCTGTCCACCCTCCAGGAAGCGGTGGTACACGTCCGGCTGCCGGGAGTGTCCCGGGACGTGGAGATCACCCGCAGCGGCTTCGAGGCGCTCATCAGGCCGATGATCATGGACACCATAGGGATGTTCACCGATGTGCTCGACCGGGCGGGAGTTCGGCCGGACCAGCTCGACGCGGTGCTGCTGGTCGGCGGGTCGAGCCGTATCCCGCTGGTGTCCCGGCTGCTGGAGAGCGAACTGGGCGTGTCCGTCAGGACCGACGCGCACTCCAAGCACGTGGTGAGCCTCGGTGCGGCGATCGCCGCGGCGCCCCGGCAGACGGTCAGCGAGCCGAAGGCCGTCATCCCCGTGGTCCGCGCACCCCGACCCCAGGGAACACCCGAGCAGGGTCCGGAGCTCACCGTCATCACCGATCTGGAGCGCACCGGCCTGACGACGGCCACGGACACCCGGGTGAATGTCCCCGTCTCCAGCATCACGCGCCACACCCCGCCCGACCCCCGGGAGTCCGTCACGGTACGGACCGGGGAGGGCGGCGGCACCGGGCGCGGCGGTCTGGGGGTTCTCGCCGTGGTGCTGCTGGTGCTGACTGTGCTGGTACTGATCGCACTGTTCGCCTTCCGAGGCCGGGCGGCATAGGCCACCCGTGGGTGGCCCGGCTCAGCCACCCGTGCGCAGCCCGGGTCCCGCCCGTGAGTGGCCCGGGTCAGCGGCCCGACTCCGCCTCGTTCCTGGCGGCCAGCACCTCGCAGCTGCGGACCGCGACCGTGGCCGCGCGGGCGAGGTCCGGCCTGGTGAGGGGATGGCGGGCCAGCCGCGCCCAGTAGGCGTGCTCGGCGCCGATCGCCGCACGGACCGCGTCCCCGGTAGCGGCGGCCGGGAGGTTCAGGCGCGTGCTGGCGGCGCCGCCCTCTCCGCCCAACAACCTTTCCATTCTGGCGAGTTGGTCGGCCTTGGCGGGGACCCGGGCGGTGCGCAGATCCGTCAGCATCCGGATCTCGGTGAACTCATGGGCGTTCACCCGGATCCGTTCCATGCTCCGGCGCAGTGCGGCCGCCTCCGGTACGGGATCGGCCGCGGTCACCGCGTCAACGGCGCGCAGCGCGGACTCCGCCTTGAGTACATCGCGGCGTTCGGCGAACTGGGACGACAGCAGGGTGCGCAGCCGGGTCAGCCCGCTGTGCTCGGCGAGTGCCAGGCACAGGTCCTGCCGGGTGAGGCGGGGGTTGTCCGCCAGCAGCCGCAGGCTGAGGCGGATGCCGTACAGGCCGAGTCTGCGCAGCAGTGCCTCCCGGTCGGCGCCGGAGAGCACGGCCCGTCGGGCGGGGTCGAGGAAGCGTGAGGTCGAGACCAGCAGCGGTGCGGTGGCCGGGGCCCCCGCGGCTGCCAGCGTGGTCAGCCCGGTGAACTCGCGCGGCTCCATCGTCCCCGATGCTTCGGCGAGCAGTCCCGCCAGCGGGACGACGGTGTGTACCAGGGAGCGTACGCGGCCGTTGTCACGGTAGTCGGCCGCGACGCGGTCGGCGTGGGCGAGCGCGTCGTCGGCACCGCCGCCCATCTCGTCCGCCCTGGACAGGATGCCCATCGCCGTGACGAGACTGCCGCCGTTGGCCCCGGCCTCGGCCGTCATACGAAGGAAGTCGACATCGGACGAGTGCAGTTGACGCATGAGATAGAGGACGGCGTCCACCGTACCGCCGTCGTCGGGCCGGGCGAAGAACCGCTCGGTGCGGGCGCCCGCCGTCAGTGTCAGCGATCCGGTCCCGGGGGTGTCGATCAGGGTCATGGACCTCAGCCAGGGTGCGGGCAACTGCATGCGCAGCCGGTCCAGTTCCTCGATCCGGATACCCGGCGGCAGCGTGACGGGCTCCGTCGGCCTGAGCGGGATCGACGCGCCCGTGCTCGGATCGGCCCAGGCCGCGGGTCGGTCACCGTAGCTGTACCAGGTGACGATCCGGGTGCACTCTCCCGCGTCGGTCGCCGCGACCCGCTCCCCCACCAGGGCGTTGAGCAAGGTCGACTTGCCGGCCTTGACCCGTCCGGCGATCGCCACCTTCAGGGGTTCCGCCAGATGCGCGGTCACCGCCTCGACCGCCGCCCCGCCGGGTCTGCCCCGGTACACCTGCCGTGCTTCGCCGAGCAGTTCGCGGACCGCGGTGCTGAGGTTCATGGGTGCCGCTTTCTCGGGAATCCGGCCTGGGTCGCCGCCGCGTTCGCGGAGTCGAGCAGTGCCCGTACGCGGCCCAGGTCGGCAGGCGTGGCCACAGTGGCGGAGGTGGCCGCCCGGTAGCTGCGTTCGGCGGTCTCGCGCAGTTCGGTGGCGCGGTCCAGGTAGTAGTCGCGCAGGCGGCTCTGGCAGGTGCGAATCCGGTCGGCGGCCGCGTTCACGGCGAAACTGTGTTGCTGCCGGAGGTAGTTGATCACTGCGGAAGCACCCTCGCGCCGGGACTGTTCCATCCGCGCCGTTTTCTGGTCGCGTACGGACTTCACCGCGAACACCGTTCCGAAGGTGGCGGTGATGGGCAGCAGCACCCACAACGCCGGATGCAGGGTCGTGATCAGCAAGGTGGTGATCACGGAGCTGCTGAGCGACCAGCCCCGGGCGGCCTGCATGCCCACTTCGACACGGCCGGCCGCCTTGGTCGTGAGGCTGCCGAGCTGGACGCTGGCGCTGGCGCCCGCCAGTCCCTGGCGCGAGGCGGGCAGGATCTCACCGGATTCGTCCGCGAAGGCCTTGGCGACTTCCGCGGCCACGTCCTCGATGGCTGCGAGGGCGCGGTTGTGGCAGTCGGTCAGTTCCTCGTTCGTCCGCTGGTACAGCCAGGGCACGAACTCGTCCCACTCCCGCAGCGGGTCGAGCGCGTTGACCCGGGCGACCGCGTCCTGTTCCAAGCGGAGCATCCGGTCCTGCAGCTCGTTGCGGGTACGGGCGTTGACGTCGGCGAACCGGTCGTTGACCAGGTTCATCCAGCGGGCCGAAGGGGCGGCCAGCCGCTCGGCGCGCTGCCGGGTCCGCTCGGCCTGTCCGCGGTCCTGCTCGCGCTGCCCCGCCGACAGTGTGTGCTCGATCTGCCCGATGCTGTCGGCCACGGCAGCGACAGCCCGCCCGGTCGCCGTAGCCCTGTTGCCCGCCAGCCGGGAGCGCAGTCTCTCCACCAGCACGGGGAAACCGGATTCCGCGTTGAGCTCGGCGTCCCCGGAGTCGAGTGCGAGCTCCCGCAGCCTGGCCGAGACGGGCACGATCTCCACGCTCAGCCCGGCGGTCGCGAGGTGTCTGCGGTTGATCTCCAGGATGCGCCGCCAGTCCAGGTACAGATCGGTCTTCGTCAGTACACAGAGGGTGTTGGGGCAGGTCTCGATCACATGCCTGAGGAAGTCGATCTCGGCCGCGGTGAACTCCTGGCTCGCGTCGCTGACCATGAGCACGGCGTCGGCCAGCGACACGGCCCGGATCGCGGCGGATGCCTGCGCCGAGGCGAAACCCCCGCCGATGCCGGGGCTGTCCACGAGGGTCAGCCCGGTCGACAGCAGGGTCCGCGGCAGCCCGACCTCGATGGCCGCCAGCTTGCGCCCGCCGCCGTCGACGCCCGAGGTGGAGCAGCCCGCCACCTCGCGGGG
Organism: Streptomyces echinatus; assembly: GCF_014203595.1. Classification (GTDB taxonomy): domain Bacteria; phylum Actinomycetota; class Actinomycetes; order Streptomycetales; family Streptomycetaceae; genus Streptomyces; species Streptomyces echinatus. Next base: position 194,041 of record NZ_JACHJK010000006.1, on the reverse strand, counting down.
GTCGACCGACACGGTCTCGGGGGTGTCGCCCGACGTGACCACCTCGGCGTGGGCGGTGGCCGCATGGCCGACGAGGACCGGCACCCTGGTGAACCCGGTCGGGTCGGTGCCGCAGACCGGGACCCCGATCAGCCCGTTGACAAGGCTGCTCTTGCCCTTCTTGAACTCTCCCGCGACCAGCACCTGGAAAGGCCCTGACGTCAGGTCCCGCGCCTCGGCGGTGAGCCGGGCCGCCAGGTCGGGTCTGCCGTTGCGTCGTGCCTCGCCGATGGCCTCGGCCAGCAGCCGGCGCGCCAGCTGATCGGTTGTCACCACCTGCGATCAGTGCCCTCCGTACGCGATGTCGTGGCCGAGGTCCGGGTCGGCACCGTGGTGGTCGACGCCGAGGTCGACATGGGCGACGGTCGCGTGGGGTGCGTCGAAGCCGCCCATGTCGTCGGTCCCGTGGGCCCCGTCGGATCCGTCGGCCTCCGGGTGGCCGGTGAACGACGCGTCCGGCGGGGCCGTCGGGTACGGGTCCACCGCCGTGTGCGCCGGGAGGTCCGGGGGCGTCGTCGGGCCGGTGAACTCCAGGCTGGCCGGGAGGGTGTCCTGGTCCAGGTCGAAGGGATCGGCGGCGAGACGGCGGTCGAAGTCGTCGGGCTCGGTGGCAGGGGGCTCCGTGGCGGCGTGCTCGGTGGCGGCGGGCCCGGCGCTGAAGGCCTGGCCGTCCGGCTGCGCGTCGGACGAGGCCGCGGGGGCGGACCCGGTCGGCTCGGCGGGGGCCGCCGAGTGAGCGGGCTCGGCTGTCTGCGCGGGCGGGGCGGGCTCCGCCGCCGGGTGCTCCTCCTGTGTCGCCACGGCGGTCGCGTGCTCGGGCGGGTGTGCAGCGGGCGCGGCGCCGCCCTGGGTGCCCGGGATCATGGCGGCGTAGTTGAAGCGTCTGGTACTGGCCTCGAAAATACCCACTCCGTCACGGGAGTTGGCGGCTTCGATGGTCCGTCCGTCGCCGAGGCTGATCGCCACATGCTGACCGGACGGCGCTCCGGTCACCGGGTCGCTGGAGAAGTTGAAGAGCAGCGCTCCGCGGGTGTGGATGGCGTCCTCGACCGACATCTCGGTGCCCGCCTGGTGGAGTTGCCGGTACTGCGCCAGCGCGCCGTCCGTGATGTGCAGTCCGGCCTGCTGTGCCGCCCACTCCACGAGCTCGGAGCAGTCGAAGGCGCTCGGGTTCGGATCGCTCGGCCGTGTCTCGGCGCCGTAGACGTACTGGTCCCCGTTCTGGGCCAGCGCCGCCTGGACGAAGCGGTCCACCTGGCTGCCGTCCGCGTGCGCCGCCGCCGGCACCGTGCCGCTGTCGGGCGCGGCTGCGGGCGGTTCCGCCGGGGGCGCTTGCGGCTGTGCGGGCGCTGCTGGCCCGGAGGCGGGGTCACCCGGTGTCGCCGCGGGCAGTCCGTACTCCCCGCCGGCCCGCGGTGTGCCGCCCTCCAGGGGGATGCCGTACTCGGCTCCGAGGCGCTCGGAGGACCGGGGTTGCCCCGGCGCGGTGTCGGCCCCGGCGCCGGTCGTCGTGCCGTGGTCCACGGCCGGGGTCACCGAGGGCTGCGTGGTCGCGGGAGCCGGAGGCATCGCCTGCTGCCCGTCGTCGGACCCGGCGCTGCGGGGATCACCGTAGCCGGAAGTACCGCTCCACACACCGAGCCCGGCTCCGTCGCCGTGGGCGACCGCGGCTGCCTGGGCCTCCTCCTGGAACCGCAGATAACGGGCGGACGAGCCATGGTGCGTCGTCGTCCACGGCGAGAAGTCGCTGCCGTGCCGGGAGATCTGGAAGGCCGCCCTGGCGTTGTCGACCGGGTCGTTCAGGTCGAACCGCTCGGCCAGATCCGGGTGGGCGCGCGCGTTGATCTGCCACAGCCCCCTGCTGTCCTCCCCGACCGGGTTGTACGCCCGGCTGTCACCGCCCGACTCCGCGAGGGCGACAGCGGTCATGGTGGTCGCCTGGTCCGGGGAGAAGCCTGCCTGGCGGGCGAAGGCGTAGATCTGCTCGGCGGAGAAGCGAGGCATGTCGCAAGAGTACGGCTGTGCCGGACACTCCACCGTGGAGTCCGCGATTTGATGTTCTCTCGTGATATCGGACGACGGACCGGCGCTACGATGACGGCCGCGCGGGTCGGGCTGGAAACGGACTCAGGGGTGGTTCCGGCGAGCGGATCTGAGGGAGTGGGACACACGGCGCACGCGTCCGAGGCCGTGGCGCCCTGGCAGATGCTGGCGGACACACTGCTGCAGCGCGAGGCACTGATCTGCCGTCTGGGCGAGGGCGTACCGCCCCACGACTTCGCCGGACTCTACGTCGCGAGCGAGGATCTCGACCGAGTGCTGCGTACGCTCCCCGGCCTCGACGGCCCGGACCGCTCGGCGGTGCGCGGCGTACGCGACCACCTGGAGCCCGGACTGGCCGCGGCCAGAGAGATGTTCGCCGCCTCGCTCGACGGTGCCGGGAAGGATGCCTCGACTGGCGGCGACCCCTTCACCATGCTGGTACGCCGCTCCCGGCTGACACTCTCCCAGGCCGAACTCCTCGCCGTGGTCTGCGCGGTGGACCTGTCCCCGGCCCGGATGAAGCTGGTGTGCTACATCCAGGACGACGTGCATCTGCCGAGGCTGACCCTGTCGACGGTGACGCGTATGTTCGGCTCGGCGCACGCCGCGGCGCACGGCTCCCGGCTGCTCACTGCAGCGCTCGTCGCGGTCGGCACCGAAGGGCCGTGGGCCACCCGGATGCTCGCCCCGGCGGACCGAGTGCTCTGGGCCCTGACCGGCGACGACACTCCCGACCCCGGCCTCCCGCCCGGCACCCGTCGCACGGAGGGCACCGCCCCCGGCACCGCCGTCCCGGAACTGCTCCTCGTGTCGGGCACGGACACAGCCAGTCGACTGCGCGCGGTGACCGAACACCGGTCGGGTCAGGGCCTGTTGACGAGCGCCGTACCGGGTGGCGCCGCGGCCTGGGAGGCACTCGTACGTGAGGCCACCATCGGTGAACTGGCGGTGGTGCTGGAGCTGACCGGGCCGCCGGACCGGGAGACCTGCGACCGGATCGACCGTGCGGACCATCTGACCTGGGTGCTCGGCTCGGGCGCGGAGCTGCCGCTGGAGGTGCTGCCGCGCCGGGCCTTCACCGAGCTGACGGTCGGCCCCGCGGCCGCCGACGCCGCCGACTGGGCAGCCGCGTTCGGCACCGGCCCGGAGGCAGGCATACGACTGACCCGTGACCAGCTCGGCCTGGTCGCCGCCGCCGCCGGAGGCCAGGTCGCAGGCCTGTCCGCGGGAATCCGGCGCCTCGCGGGCGGTCATCTCGACCGGCTCGCGGTCCGGGTGAGCCCGCAGCGCGACTGGGACGACCTGGTGCTGCCCGCCGACCAGACGCGCGGGCTGCGGGAGATCGTGACCCGCCATCAGCGACGGTCCCTGGTCTACCAGCAGTGGGGTTTCTCCCCACTGCCCTCGGCCGGTGTCGTCGCCCTGTTCTCCGGACCGTCGGGGACCGGCAAGACACTTGCCGCCGAGATCATCGCGGGCGAGCTCCAACTCGACCTGTACAAGGTCAGCTTGTCCTCGGTGGTCAGCAAGTACATCGGGGAGACCGAGAAGAACCTGGAGCGGATCTTCGGGGCCGCCGCCGCGGGCGACCTGGTGCTGTTCTTCGACGAGGCCGACGCGCTGTTCGGCAAGCGCTCCGAGGTCAGCGACTCGCACGACCGCTATGCCAATATCCAGGTGGCGTACCTGCTGCAACGCCTTGAGTCGTACGACGGCATCGTCGTCCTGGCGACCAACCTGCAGCGCAACATCGACGACGCGTTTTTGCGCCGCGTCTCTGTCGGGGTGGAGTTCGAAGCCCCCGACGAGTGCGGCCGACGCCGCATCTGGCAGCGGGCGTTCCCGGCGCCCGCACCGGTGTCGGAACTGGATCTGGACTTCCTGGCCCGGCAGTTCCGTGTTACGGGCGGCATCATCCGCAACGCCGCGCTCGGGGCCGCGTTCCGGGCCGCCCGGGACAGCGGCACGATCACCATGGAACATGTGGTCCTCGCACTGCACAGGGAGTTTCAGAAGATCGGACGGCTGTGCACGGAGGCGGAGTTCGGCCCGTACATGGACCTGCTGGACACCGAGCAAGACTGAGGGGAAGGGAGTCTTTCGTTGCTCGATCTGCTCGACCGGGCCCTGGAATCGTTCCTGCGGGCCAAGGTGCCGCTGGGCAAGGACGTCGCGATCGCGTTCGAGGCCCCTGACCGCGACTGGGTGGCCCGGACGTCGGGCCGGCCGACGGTCAACCTGTACCTCTGGGACGTCCGCCGCAACGTGGAACAGCGCGAGGGCGGAATGGAGGTGATCGTCGACGCAGATGGACGCAAGCACCGCCGCAGGCCACTGCCCAGGGTCGACTGCCGGTATCTCATCACGGCGTTCACCAGTGACGTACGGGACGAACACGCTCTGCTCGGCCGGGTGATGGCCACGCTGCTGCTGCACCATGAGATCGGTACCGAGCATCTGCCGGGGTCCCTCAGGGAGCTGCGGCCGTTGCCCTCGGTGGAGATCGCGGCGGGTGACGGCCAGGACAACTCGGACTTCTGGTCCGCGCTCGGCGGCCAGCTCAAACCCGGGCTCGATGTGCTGGTCACCACGACCGTCGACGCCGCCCTGGTGGCCGAAGCCGCACCCGATGTACACCGTTACGTCATCCGCACCGCGCAGGACGGTGTCCCCGTGGGCGAACGGGAGTTGGTGGCCGGTCGTATCGACCAGCCCGAGGGCTCGCCGGTCGTCACGCCGCGCGGCACCGCGCGGGTGAGCGACAAGGGAACGTTCCTCGTGCCCGGCCGGACCGGTGACGAGGTGTCGGGCGGGCCGGGCGAAGGGGTGGTCCCCGAGCGGGGGCCCGTCACGTGGAGCGGAGGCGACGACGATTCCGACATCTGATCACGTAGTCGAAAATCCTTGCTCACATGCTCTGTTGGGGTGAGGAAATGCCACCTTGCGGAATTGCTGCGAAGAGTACGTGAACATGGTCATACTGAGCCCGTGCCGGTTGGACGCCGTTTGTCGCTGTCGCCTGAAGGTGTCGCTGATGCGCGCCCGACTGGTGTGCGCTCACGTGCGAGCAGTACCCCCGTGGTGTCGATGCGGGCGGTGGGCAAGGTGCTGTCAGGGGCCGGCCGCCCCTCCCGTGCGGCCCACGCCGTGCTGCCGACGGCATCGGGCGGCAATGCCATGGTCGCCCGGCTGCTGGAGTCCGGTGAGTCATCGTCCGCGCCCGGCCTCGACCTCGCGGCGCGCATCACCGCCCTCCGAGGCGGTGGCAAGCCGCTTCCCGCGGAATTACGCGCCGAGGCCGAGAGCGGCTTCGGGACCCCTCTCGGGGACGTACACCTGCACGACGACGCCGAGGCCGCCGAACTGGCGAGTCTGCTGGGGGCCCGTGCGTTCACCAGCGGCAACGACATCTTCTTCAACTCCGGCGAGTACAACCCGTCCACGCCGGACGGCTACGAGTTGCTGGCCCATGAACTGACCCACACCCTCCAGCAGTCCGCGGGTCCCTCGCAGGGGCGGGCGGTGGCCCCCGGGCTGCTGGTCAGCGAGCCGCAGGACCGCGACGAGCAGGTCGCGTACGCCACGGCACGCGTGCTGCGGGACGTACGGGAGTCGGGGGACGCGGGTTCGGCGGCCGGGGCGGGTACGGGTGCGGGTGCGAGTGGGGCGGCGGCCGTCGTCGGGGCGGCCGAGGGGCGGGTGGTCAACCCGGCCGTCGTGCCCGGGAATACGGGGACTTCGGCTCCTCCATCCGCGGCTGCGGTGGTTCAGCGGGCGGCCGACGGCCCCGTGGAGGTCGCGCGGGAGGGCAGCGGCGAGAGTTCGCTGCTCGACGACCTCGTCCCCGACTTCATCGTGGACGGCGTGAAAGCCGCGGTGTCCGCGATCCCCGGCTACACCATGCTCACGCAGGTCATCGGAAGCGACCCGATCACGCACCGGCCGGTGCACGCCGGACCCGAGCAACTGGTCGAGTCCGTACTGACCTTCGGGCCGTTCGGCGAGGCGACCGGCCGGCTGTTGCGCACCATCGGCGTCGTCGACGAGGTGCTCGACGCGGTCCAGGCCCGGCTCGCCGCGCACAATCTGACCCTGGACAGGATCGTCGACGAGGTCGGGAAGGCCTGGGACGAGCTCTCGGTCACCGCGGGCATCGACGGCAACGTCGCCGTCGTACGCCGCCATCTCGACGCCGTCCTCGCCGACGCGCGCGCGGCGGTCTCCGAACTCGTCGACCAGGTCATCGAGGCGGTGCGGGCCGTCATCGCCGAGGTGGCCGAGCCGCTGCTGCAGCGGCCCGAGGTACGGCCGGTGTGGGAGCTGGCCAAGAAGGTGCTGCACCACGACCCGTTGCGCGGCACCGCGGTCGAGGCGCCGACGGTGGAGATCCTCGGCGACTTCCTGAAGCTCATCGGCAAGGAGCAGACGCTCGAGCAACTGCGTGAGCGAGGTACCCTCCAGCAGGCCGCCGACTGGCTGGACACGCAGTTCGCGACGTTCGTCGGCATCAAGAACGACCTGGTGCAGTTGTTCACCGACGCGTGGAGGGCGATCCAGCCGCAGAATCTGCCTCGGCTGCTGGACACGCTGCCGGACCTCGCCGCGCGGGCCGTGGCTCTGGTACGGCGGATCGCGGCCTTCACCGCCACGATCATGGCCAAGGCACTGGAACTGGTGAAGCAAGCCCTGATCGGCCCGCTCGGTGACCGCGCCCGTCGTGTCACCGGTTTCCCGCTGCTCACCGTGATCATCGGTCAGGAACCGTTCACCGGCGAACCCGTACCGCGCAACGCAGAGAACCTGATCAGGGGCTTCATCACCCTGCTCCCCGGCGGCGACGCCACCTACAGCCAGCTCGCCGAGTCGGGGGTGATCGGCCAGGCCGCCGCCCGCATCGAGAGCGAGATGGCGCGGCTCGGCATCTCCGCCGACCTGATCGTCAACACCTTCCGGGGCATCTGGGACACCCTGTCCCTGGACGATCTGCTCGACCCCCTCGGGGCGTTCCAGCGCATCCTGAACCAGTTCGGTGAACCGCTGGCGCGAATCGTCGAGTTCGTCGGCGTCGTCCTCGAGGTCGTCGTCACGCTGATCATCAAGATGATGAACTTCCCGACCGAGTTGGTCGGGGACATCATCGGCAACGTCGTACAGGCCATCGAGGACATCAAGAAGGACCCGGTCCAGTTCCTGCTCGGCATGCTGCAGGCACTCAGGACGGGCTTCCTGGGGTTCATCGACGGCATCGGCACGTATCTGCTCCAGGGTCTGGGCAAATGGCTGACGCGCGGCCTCGGTCAGATGGGCATCACCATCCCCGCCGAGCTGAATGCCTCCACCATGCTCGACGTGGCGCTCCAGGTCCTCGGGGTGAGCACGGAGACCCTGTGGCAGAAGCTGGGCGCGCGCATCGGAGAGGAGACGGTCGGGCGACTGCGTGCCGGCGTCGACGCGTTGAGCGGAGCCTGGACCTTCATCAAGGACGTTCAGGAGCGGGGCGTCCCGGCGATCTACGACTACGTCGCCGACAAGCTCGGTGACCTGTGGAACACCGTGCTCGACATGGCCGTGGAGTGGATCACCAAGCAGGTGATCGAGAAGGCCGTGACCAGGCTCGCCTCCATGCTGGACCCGACCGGCGTCATGGCCGTCATCCGCAGCTGCCAGGCCTTCTTCAGCGCGGTCCAGTCCGCGATCGAGTACATCCGCGAGATCCTCCAGATCGTCGACCAGTACACCCGGACGATCGCCGAAGTGGCGAAGGGCAACATCCAGCCGGGCGCCGAAAAGATCACCAAGGGCTTCGCGGACGCGGTCCCGGTGGCCATCGGCTTCCTCGCCAACCAGGTGGGGCTGGGCAACGTGCCCGAGCAGGTCGTAGAGATCATCAAGGGCCTGCGGAAACTGGTGGACGACGCCTTGGACTGGCTGTTCGACAAGGCGATGCAACTGGGCCAGGCGGCGTTGAACGCCCTCACCGGCGGCGGGGGCGCGCAGCCCGGCCAACAGCCCGGGGATCCCGACTCTCCGAAGGCGACCACGCCGGAGATCGAGGTGCCGTTCACCATGGAAGGTCACGAGCACACCCTGTTCGGCCGCTATACGGAAGGCAGACTTGTGGTGCAGATGTCCTCCCCGGAACGCTGGGACCTGCAACGGAAGATCTGGGCGGCGCTGAGCGAAGAGAAGATCAAGAACAATCCGGCCGCCAAGCAACGGCTGGAGCAGGCCCAGAAGGATCTCGACAAGCTGTGCGAGGTCGACCATCTGGTGCAGTCCCAGAACGCCGCCGAACTGATGCGCGCCATGGAGCCGTTCCTGCGGCAGGACCTGGAGCAACTCAAGAACGATCTCGTGTCCATCGGCGTCGACTTCGATCTCTTCTACCTCCGTAACGACGCAGAGATCGTCGACAACAAAGTCCACAAAGACATCGACATCCGCGCGTACTACTACAAGGAAGTCCCTGACCGGGAATCGAGGGCGAACACCTTTTTCGCGGAGCACGTCAAGGCAAAGCTGGCTCGCGAGTCCAAGTACCTCGTCAAGGGCGAGGAAGAGTTCTTCAGGGATGGCTGGACGTACCTCTGCCCGGGGAAGGCCTACACGCGGCCCAACGACTATGACCAGCCCGGAGCGCATCTCGCCAGTCGGGAGGGCTTCAAGGACAACTCGAAGCGGGTCTACGAGCAGCAGCCGATCGAAGTCGATCACATCACTGAGCTGGTAACACACTGGAACCTCGGCGATCGCCGCTCTTCCTTCTCCACCCCGGGCCACAACACCACTCAGGGCGAGCGAGACAAGTTCTCCGAATCAAAGGACAACTGGGGTGGCCTGTGCGATGACTGCAACAACGCCAAGGACAAGGCGCGGGTGGCAGGCGGAGCCAAGAAGGAATATCAGCGCGAGATCGGACCCGACTTCAAACGCAAGCTGGAAGTCTGAGTACACCTAGAACAGGAGTAGGCACATGGCAGTGGGGGGAGCCCCCGGCGTCTACGTCGAGGAGCAGGTCAGCGGGTCGATGCCGCTGCAAGGGATCGGCACCGCCGTCGCCGCGTTCGTCGGATTCACCGAGAAGTACGACCAGGAGAACGGCGATGCCACCGACCCGGAGGGTGTCAAGCCGCAGTTGGTGACCAGTTGGCCGCAGTACGAGCGGGTGTACGGCGGGTTCGCGCCTGACATCGTGCTGCCGCATGCCGTCAAGGGGTTCTTCGAGAACGGTGGCAGCAGTTGCTACATCGTTCGTATTCCGGCCGGCGACACCGGCACCGCCCAGCGTGCACTCCCCGCCGCCGGCAGGCCGGAAGTCGAGTCGCTGGTGGTGTCGGCCCGCGAGGTCGGCGGCGCGCTGGACGTCGTCGTGGAGACCGAGCCCCCCGCCGAGGGCGAGCAGCCGCAGAGCTTCGCCATCAAGGTCAACCGGGACGGGACCACGAAGGAGCACTTCACCAACCTCACCTTCGGCAAGGGCACCCAGAACGTCGTCAAGGTCGTCAACGACCAGTCCGAGCTCATCCGGGTCGAGACCCGCACCGTCCCCGGCCTCTCCCCCGCCGACCGCATGCCCGCCCCCGGCAGCTACGCCATCGAACCCAGCGCCCCCGCCGCCATCACCGCCACCCCGGCGGACCTGGCCGGCTCGGAGACGACCCGGACCGGGTACGAGGGTCTGGCGATCGCCGAGGACGTGTCCATCGTGGCGATCCCGGATCTGATCACCGTATGCCGGCGGGAAGACGGAACCGTCGACGAGGAGTTGTACCTCGCCGCCCAGCGCAAGCTGGTCGACTGGTGCGAGCTGAAGCGGTCCATGATGGCGATCGTCGACTCGCCCCCCGGCCTCAACGCCCAGCAGGCCCTGGCCTGGCGCGAGCGGCTGGCCGTGGACAGCGCGTTCGGGGCCGCGTACTACCCGCACGTCGTCGTGGCCAACCCCAAGGCCCGGCCCGGCGCGACCAACGGGGAGCGGTTCCTGACCATCCCGCCGAGCGGACACGTCGCCGGCGTCTGGGCGCGCACCGACGGGGCCCGGGGGGTCTGGAAGGCCCCGGCCAACGAGGTCATCCGGGGCATCGCCCGGCTGGAGACCGAGGTGACCACCGGCGAGCAGGACGCGCTGAACCCGAAGCAGGTCAACTGTCTGCGCTCGTTCGGCGCCAACGGCCTGCGCATCTGGGGTGCGCGCACCCTGGCGTCCCAGGACCAGAGTTGGCGCTACGTCAACGTACGCCGGCTCTTCATCTACATCGAGGAGACCATCCGCCGCGGCACCCAGTGGGTGGTGTTCGAGCCCAACGACAGCGACCTGTGGGGCAGGGTCAACCGCACCATCGGCGCGTTCCTGCACAACCTCTGGATGCGCGGCGCGCTGGTCGGTGCCACCCCGGAGCAGGCGTTCTTCGTGCTGTGCGACGAGACCAACAACCCGCAGAGTTCCATCGACGAGGGGAAGTTGATCGTCGACGTCGGCATCGCACCGGTCAAGCCCGCCGAGTACGTCGTCTTCAGGATCAGCCAGTGGCAGGGCGGCGCCACGAGCAGCGAATGACCGGCACGGAAGTCCCCGCCACTCCGGCACCTCGGCACAAGCGCGCCAGTAGACAAGGGAATGCGGCATGTCTGATCTGCTCACCACGTTCACGTTCGTCCTCGAGATCGACAGCGTCGAAGTCGGCAGCTTTCGCAAGGTCTCCGGCATCGAGTCCGAGACCGAGACGATCGAGTACAAGGAAGTCAACAAGGACGGCAAAATGATCATCCGGAAGCAGCCGGGTGCCATGAAGTGGTCCGACATCACCCTGGAGCGCCGGATCGACGTCTCCCAGGTGCTGTGGAACTGGCGCAAGGAGATCATCCAGGGCGACGTCGACAAGGGCCGCCGCAACGGCGCGATCCTGGCCAAGGACTCCAAGGGCGAGACCGTCGCCCGCTGGGAGTTCGTCGCCGGATGGCCGTCGAAGTGGAGCGGCGCCGACTTCGACGCGGGCGCCAACGACATCGCCACCGAGAAGGTCGTCATCACTCACGAAGGCCTGGTCCGCGTCAAATGAGCCTGCACACCGAATACCCCTTCACGCTGCCCAAGGGGTACGTCGACGAGGAGGGCACCCTCCACCGCGCCGGCGTGATGCGCCTGGCATGCGCGCGCGACGAGATCGAGCCGTTGCGTGACCCCAGGGTCAAGGAGAACGAGTCCTACGGGACGGTCATCGTGCTCGCCCGCGTGATCACCGAGCTGGGCACGCTCCCCCGGGTCAACACCAGCGTGGTGGAGCGCATGTTCGCCGGCGACTTCGCGTATCTCCAGGACTTCTACCGCGTGATCAACTTCGGTGATCCCTCGGTGCTGGAGGAACTGGAGCCGGGCGCCCCTTTCCCGCAGGCATCGCTGGAGGCGGGCTAGGCAGATACGCGGAGGACGAGCTCTGGCAGGAGATCACGTATCTCGCGTACCACCTGCACTGGAGTCTCGACGAACTGCTCGGGCTGCAGCACGGCGACCGCATCCGGTTTCTGCGGCAGGTCGCCGTGCTGAACGAACGATCGTGGGAGGCGGTCATCAATGGGTAGCGAGGACCGGACCATGGACCCGCCCTGGGGCGGCCGGTTCGTGTTCACGGTCGACGACCTCGACATCGGGTCCTTCACGGAGGTCGCCGGGCTGACCGTGTCGATCGAAGTGGAGGAGTACGCCGAGGGCGGGCAGAACCAGTACACGCACAAGCTGCCGGGGCGGATGAAATGGCCCAACCTGGTGTTCAAGCGTGGCATGACCAACGCGGACAATCTGTTCGCCTGGTTCGCCGCCAGCTCCGGTGAGGGGTTCGCCAAGGCGGGCAACAAGCTGACCCATCGCAACGGCGCGATCACCCTCAAGGACGCCAAGGGGCGGGACGTGGCGACCTGGAAGTTCACCGGCGCCTACCCGGTGAAGTGGACCGGCCCACGGCTGGCCGCGACCTCCAAGGACCTCGCCGTCGAGGAATTGGAGGTGGCCCACTGTGGATTCCGCATGGAGGGGCATCACCGCTAGCGGCCCTGTCCTGCCCGGCCCCGGCCGTCGGCCTTCCCTGGCCCGGCGCCCGGTGCGGACCGCGCGGTGGCTCGGGCGGGGGCCGGTGGGAGCTACGACGGCCGGGCAGGACGTGCCCGGCCTGCCGGTGCGCTCCCCATGGTGGTTGCTCGTCCGCCGGGCGCTGCTGCTCGGCAGGCGTCCCGGCCTCACTGCGGGCGCCGGCGCTCATACGGCCACCCGGCCGTCCCTCGCGCCACGCGCGCTGCCTCTCGTCGGGGACACCGCGCGCGGGGCTCCGGCAGGTGTGGGCCGGGGGCTCAGGCCGGCCCGCCCGGCCGGCAGGATCCCGGCCAGGGTCGCGCTGATCCGGGCCGCGGGATTCGATCAAGGGCCTGTGGTCGGCGGGGTCAGCGATGTGGCGTGTCTGCGGGTACTGGGCGGGGGCGCGGTGTCACCGGCCGGGGGTGGCTTCCACCCGGAGATCGTGGCGACGCCCCCGTCACACGGCCCGATTCCGCGCTCCCCAGCGCCGCCTTCCGTGGAGAGCGGGCCACCCGTCGTCGGCTCGGCCGGTCCCGTGACAGTGGCGAGACCCGCTTTGACCGGGCGTCAGCAGGGCGTGACGGGGCTGCGGCCGCAGGGGGCCGTAGCCCCGTCCGGCGCGGTTCCACCGGAGGGGGAGATCGGCTCCGCAGGAGGGTGGGGGGCATCGGCGTACCCCGGGTCGATGACGACTTCGCGCTGGATGACGGGGCGCGAGCCTGCCTCTGGCGCGGGCCGTCCCGCACCGGCTGCGGCAGGAACACCCGGGCGAACGCGTCGTGGGACGCCTCCCGGACCCGGAGCGCCGTCCGTGCCCGTACGGGCTTCGGAGCCGGTGCCGGGTGCGGTCCGGCGGGCCTTCACGGGGCCTACGGCGACCCGCTCGTCGGCCATGCTCCGGTACACGGGCCCGTCTGCGTCGCCGTACGCATCACCGCACGCGACGCGATCGAGGACCGTCCCGGCACCGGGAGCGTCCTCCTCGTTCTCCCCCGGTGACGCCGGACTTCCCGTGACCGGCACTCCGGAAGCGCGCTGGAGGGCGGCGGTGTTCCGCTCCCCGCTCGAGTCCCCGAGGGCGTTTCCCGGCAGGCTGCTCCCCATGGTCCAGGCGATCACCGGCGGAACCACCTCCACGTACACCACGGGTCCCGCGACCCGTCTGGCCCTCGCGGCGGCCGGGGCCCACGGAGCGACCACACGGACCACCGTGCATCTGCCCACCGAGCCCGGCCGAACCGATCCCGTCCTGCTCGCCCATGAGCTGAGCCATGCGCGAAGCCCTGTCGTCAGGCCCCGGTTCTCGCTGAAGGCCCCCGCCGGCGCCGCCGACGCGGACGAACGCTCCGCGCAGGCCACCGGATTCGCCGTGCGGCGCGCCCTGGCCGACGTCAGTCCGGGCCTCGCCGGCACACTGCCGGTCGGCGGGGCCTCCGCCGGGGCGACCGCGCTGGTGGACGCGGCGACCCGGGCGGCGCGGGACGCGGTGCGCGAGGAGGTGGAACGGGCGCTGTCCTCCGTGAACCGGGCGGGGACGGGGGCGGCATCCGGGCTGCCGTCCTCCGGGGGCGGCGACGGGTTCACGGGCGGGGCGTCTGATGCCCGTATGGCACCCCAGGCCGAGTCGGGCGCCGCCGCCGACCCCGGGACAGCGGGCGCACCGGGTGTCCCCGCCGCTTGCTCCGTACAGCCGTCGCTGGAAGACATTGTGCGGGCGGTCGAGGAGCGGCTGCTGCATCAGCTCGAACGGCGTGGCGGCCGGTACGCAGGAACATTCTGAGGGGGGCGTGTCCATGAACGAGATGAACGAACAGCCGTCCAAGGCCTATCTCGAGGTCGAGGGCAACGGTGAGAAGATCGAGTGCCTGTTCAACCCGGCGGAGCTGACCATCAGCAAGTCCAACTCCTGGCAGGCGGGCGACGCGAAGGGCGTCAACGCGCCCGCGCTGCGGTTCCAGGCGGGTCAGTCCGCGACACTGTCACTCACCCTGATGTTCGACACCACCCGGGACGGGAAAGACGTCACGTTCCACACGTCCAAGCTGCTCAATCTGCTCAAGGTCGACCAGGACCTGCCCGCCTCCGACCGCAGCCGGGGATCCGGACGGCCGCCATGGGTGAAGTTCCACTGGGGGGATCTGCACTCCTTCAAGGCGGTCGTGGATCGCCTCCAGGTGCGGTTCACCTACTTCGCCAGTACGGGAAAACCCTTGCGGGCCAAGGCGGACATGACTCTCAAGCAGTGGCAGGACGACGGCCTCCAGCCCTTGCAGAACCCCACCTCCTCCACGCCGACGCTGCATTCCGTCCATGTCGTACGGCCGGGCGAGACCCTGGACCGGATCGCCGCCGCGCGCTACCGCGACCCCACGCGCTGGCGGCTGATCGCGGAGGCCAATGACATCCTCGACCCGCTGGCCCTGCCCGCGGGCACTGCCCTGGTCATCCCCGAGCAGCCGGTGGTGCGCCGCCGTGGCTGAGCAGCGGAGTCTCGACAGTGTCGTGATCACGGTGGACGGTGCGCCGCTCACGGCGTCGCTGTATCCGAGGATCACCCAGGTGCGGGTGGAGGAGTCGGTACATCTGCCGGACGCCTTCACCATCCGTTTCGAGGACGCCCACTTCGAGCTGTTCGACGAGGACCGCTTCCGGCTGGGCACCCGCATCGAGATCGCCTTCCGCGCCGACGGCGACGCGGTCATGGTGACGGCGGGCGAGGTGACCGCGATTTTGGTGGCGCCCGGGGTCTCCGGCCGCCATGAACTGGTGCTCACCGGCCTCGATCTGACGCACCGCCTGGCGCGGGGACCGAAGACGAGGAGCTTCCTGCGGATGTCGGATGCGGACATCGCCACCCGTATCGCCGGTGAGTACGGACTGGACGCCGACGTGGATGCCACGGACGACACCCGGGAGTATGTGCTGCAGGCCGCGGAGACGGACTACGCGTTTCTGCGCGGGCTGGCAGACCGGATCGGTTTTGATCTGTGGGTGAGCGACCGGGAGCTGCACTTCAAGCGGCGGCCGTCCAGCAGGACTTCGGCCCCGACCCTGCGCTGGGGCGAGAACCTGCTGGACTTCACGGTGCGTTGCGCCTCGGCCGAGCACTGTGACGAAGTGATCGTCACCGCCTGGGACCCGGTCGACAAACGCACCGTCACCGGTCGTGCCACGGATCCCGACCATGGCACCGACGCCCCCGTCGCCACCGAGATGGCCGAGGCGGCGCGCCGGACCTTCGGGCGGGTGTCCCGGCGCGCCGGTCATGTCCCGGCGTCGAGCCAGGCGGAGGCCGACGCGTACGCGCGGTCACTGTTGCTCCGTGCCTCAGGCTCGGAGGTAGTGCTGCGGGGCGAGGCGACCGGCAACCCGCTGATCGCCGCCGGAGCGGAGATCACGCTGGACCGGGTGGGCAGACGGCTGGCCGGAAAGTACCGCGTGACCAGCGTCGAGCACGACTACGGCAGCGGCCGCCCGTACACCAGCCGGTTCGTGTGCGGCGCCAGGGACGCGGCGGAACTGGCCGATCTGCTCGGCGGGAAGGGTCCGGGAGCCGGCGGGCAGCCCGGCGGCGGTCTGATCGTGGGGGTCGTCACCAGCAATGAAGACCCCGAACAACTGGGGCGCGTGCGGGTGAAATTCCCTACGCTGTCCACGGAGGACGAGAGCGCGTGGGCCCGGGTCGCCGCTCCCGGGGCCGGCCCGCGACGCGGAGTGCAATGGCTGCCGGAGGCCGACGACGAGGTGCTGGTCGGCTTCGAATTCGGCGACCGTAACCGCCCGTTCGTCCTGGGCGGCCTGTGGAACCGCGGGGAGACCCCGCCCGAGGCTGCTCCCGTCCAGGGCGGGCAGGTGACCCAGCGGCTGCTGGCCAGCCGCAAGGACCACCGTCTGGTGCTCACGGACGACCCGGCAAGCTCGGTCGAGTTGTCGCTGGGCGATGCCGACTGTGCACTGACGTTGGAGAAGTCGGAGTCGTCGCTCGCCGCGGAGCAGAAGCTGACGGTCAGCGCCCAGCAGATCGAGATCACGGCTTCGCGCAAGCTGGTGCTCAGCGCGCCGCAGATCGAGATCACGGCGCAGTCCGAACTCAAGGCGAGCGGTAGACCGATCCGGCTCAACTAGGTCCCGGCCCCACCACGGTGGGCCAGAGTCCGCCACGAACGAGAAAGGCGCGCCGCATGCCACAGTCCGCCGCCCGGCAGGGCGACCCGGTGACCGGGACCGACATGCACCTGGTGTGGGTGCCGACGCCCGGTGGGGCACCGGCCCAGGTCCCCCAGCCGCTGCAGTTCAACGGAACGCTGGTGTCGAATCTGTCCACCGACGTCCTCATCAACGGCCGGCCGGCGGCCACCGTGGGCAGCGTCGCCCAGAACCAGCCTCCTCACTTGCCGGTCCCGCCCGGAACCAGCCTGGTCGTACCGCCGGCCAACCAGGGTCAGGTACAGATGGGCGCCCCGACGGTGCTCGTCAACGGCAAGCCGCTGGCCCGGGTCGGCGATCAGGTGCTGAGCTGCTTCGACCTGCCGGGCCCGCCGTCCCTGATCACCGCCGGCTCGCCGGACGTGGTGGTCGTATGACCGACCTCATCGGCTCCGGCTGGTCGTTCCCGGCGGCGCTGACCCCGGCCGGCACGGTGCGGCTGGTCGGCGGTGGCGAGGAGATCGACGCGGCCGTACGGATGATCCTGGCCACCGCACCCGGGGAACGGGTGATGCGGCCCGACTTCGGCTGTGCGATGTGGGAGCAGGTCTTCGCCCCGATGAACTCCAGCACGCTCGGCCTGATCGAGCAGTGCGTACGGGAGGCGCTGGCCCGGTGGGAGCCGCGCATCGTCCTGGAGGACGTGTCCGCCGTGAGCGACGGCGACTCCGTGATCCGTATCGAGGTCGCGTACCGGGTACGGGCCACCAACGACCATCGCAATCTCGTGTACCCCTTCTATGTGATTCCCGGTGAGGAGCAAGCTCCGTGACCCTGCCCGCGCCCCATCTCGACGACCGGCGCTTCCAGGACATCGTCGACGAGGCGAAGCGGCGGATCGCCCTGCGCTGCCCCGACTGGACCGCCCACAATGTGTCGGACCCAGGCGTGGCGCTGATCGAGTTGTTCGCCTGGATGACCGAGATGATCCTCTACCGTCTCAATCAGGTTCCCGACCGGCTCTATGTGAAGTTCCTGGAGTTGGTGGGCGTCTCCCTCTACTCGGCCGCTCCCGCCCGCACCGATCTGCTCTTCGAGCTGGCCGGCCCGGCGAAGGACACGATCGTGGTGCGCAAGGGCACCCGCGTCGGCACCGAACGGGACCAGACCGGGGACCAGGTCGTCTTCATGACCGAGGCCGATCTGCGGATCGTCCCGCCGGAGCTGGTCGCCTGCCGGACCAGGGGCGGCGGCAGCGACGAGGACCGTACCGCCGCGCTGGGCAGCGGGGCGGAGATCGCGGTATTCCCGGCCGTGACCGAGGGCGACGCCCTCTATCTCGGTTTCCGGCAGGGCCTGGCCGGCAATCTGGTACGGCTCGATGTCACGGTGGCCGACGCCCATGGCGCGGGCATCGACCCGGACCGTCCGCCCCGGGTGTGGCAGAGCTGGGACGGCGAGGCCTGGCGCGACGCGCGCGTGCTGGCCGACACCAGCGGCGGCTTCAACAGCACGGGCCAGGTGAACCTGTTGCTGCATGTGGCGCACGAGCAGCTCGCGGTCGGCGGAGTGACGGCGTACTGGCTGCGATGTGTGCTGAGAGGGACCGAAGGGCAGCCGGCCTACCAGACCTCCCCGCTGCTGCAGGCGCTGACGGTGAGCAGTCAGGGTGGGGTCGTCAAGGCCCACCACGCCGAGAGCGCGCCCGCGGAGCTGCTCGGCACCAGCACCGGCCGTCCCGGCCAGAACTTCGTGGTCCGCCGGGCGCCGGTGCTGCCGCGTACGCCCGACGAGAAGGTGCGGGTGATCAGCGGCCGGTCCGACGGGACGGCGCAGACCTGGTACGAGGTCAGGGACTTCACCGGCGCCGGCGAGGAGGACCGGGTCTTCACCTGGTCCGGGGCGACCGGCGAGATCCGGTTCGGCCCGAGGGTCACGGCCAAGACCGGCGAGACGCGCCAGTACGGCGCCATTCCCCCGGAGAACGCGCAGATCACCGTCACCGGCTATCGCTACGGCGGAGGCAGCCGGGGCAATGTCGGCGCCGACAAGCTCACCGTCCTGCTGACCTCGGTGCCGCAGGTCGGCTCGGTACGCAATCTGGATCCGGCGACCGGCGGCGTCGACGCCGAGACCGTGGACAACGCGAAGCTCCGCGGACCGCTGGGGCTGCGCGGCGGTCAACGGGCCGTTACCGCTGGAGATTTCGAGCGGCTGACACTGGAGGGGGCGCCGGGGGTGGCGCGCGCCCGCTGTCTGCCTCCGGACAGGGCAGGTGAGCCGGTGCGGCTGCTGGTGGTGCCGAAGGTCTTCGACTCTCCGCGCTCCCTGAACATCGATCAGCTGGAGCCCGGGCCGGACGTCTGCGAGGACATCAGGCGCCATCTGGACGGTCGGCGGCTGCTGACCACCCAGGTGCGCATCAAGGCACCGTTCTACCAGGGCATCTCGGTCAAGGCCGTGGTACGTGCCGCGGCGACGGTGCAGCCGGACTGGCTCCGGTCGGCGGCGGAGGAGGAGCTGTACCGGTTCATCAACCCGGTCAGCGGCGGCCCGGACGGTGGCGGCTGGCCGTTCGACCAGGGGTTGTCCATCGGCGACATCTACGCGGTTCTCAGGGCGGTGCCGGGGGTCGGCAGCGTGGGATCCGTGGAGATGCTCAAGACCGATCTATGGGGTGAGCGGGCACCGGTGAACGCCGGACAGGAGGCGCAGCTCCCCCCGGGCGCTCTGTTCATGTCCGACCTGCATGAGGTGGTGGTGAGCCAGTGAGCGGCTGGCTGCTGGCCCAGCTCCCGCAGGCGATGATCCGCGACCAGGTGCTCGCCGGGTTCGTCCTGGGGTGTGAGGAGACCGTGGACTCGGTCGTCCAGCACCTCGACGACCTGGAATCCAAGCTGGACATCGAGTTGGCGTCGCCGGAGATGATCGCCTATCTGGCCGGCTGGCTGGGCATCGAACTCCAGGCCCTGACCGTCGCCGACAGCGAGGAAGGCCGCATCGCCCAGCGGCGGCTGATCCGCGCGGTCGGCCAGAACCTGGGCAGGCGAGGCACGGCCATCGGGCTGGAGACACTACTCGCCGCGCTGACCGGAGGCCGGGCCGACGTGTCGGACTCGGGTGGGATCTTCGGTCCCGACGACCCCGTCCCGGCACCGGACCCCACGGTGCGCATCAAGCTCGACCAAGCCGGCCGGCTGTCCGAACGGCAGATCAGGGCCGTCATCGAGAACGAGCTGCCGATCGGCGTCCGCTACACCCTGACCATTCACGGCGGAGGTACGCGATGAGCGACCCGTACGACGGAGCGCTGCGCCGCCCACGTGGCGGCCCGGGCAGCGAACGGTCCGGCGGCCCCGGCACCGGTGCCGGAAGACCGCAGCCGGTCCCGAAGAGGAGGGTTCCCGGGCCGCGTTGCCCTGCTTGCCACCATGGCAACCCCACCACCCGGGTGCGCTGCGAGATCTGCGGCCATGAGCTCTGGCGCGGCGGCGCCAGCACGCTGGCCCCGGCCCCGGCTCCGCTGCCCGTGCCACCGGAACCGGATCCCCGCGGTGGCACGGGGCGTCTCCTGGCGCTGGTTCTGGCACCTGTCGTGGTGATGGCCGCCCTGATCGCGCTGGTGTATCTCCTCGGCTGACCGATGGCGGATGAAGGACGACACAGGCCGGCCGCGGGCAGCCGACCGCAGTGGGGGCCCGACGGTTGATATCGCCTGCCCTACGACTGTCGGGAGCTGTGAGGCAGCAGAGCATGGTCACCCCACGGTCGTCACGCACACCCCCCGGCCCAGACCGTTCGGGCCGATGCAGTCCTCTCACATCTGGTGGCCCGCGTCTCTCACCCTCTGAGGGTTCCCGGTCGCGCGTTGGCCTTCGACCGGTCAGGTCGGACCACAGAGCTGAGCACGGCCGGCAGGGCTCCCCGGTGCACGCCTGGGGGGCACGCGAACTCAGGAGTCGAGGCTGAGTTCGGCCCAGACCGTTTTGCCGGGGTGGCACGGGGTGACGCCCCAGCGTCGGGCGAGCCGTTCGAGGAGTTGCATGCCAAAGCCGCCGGGCTCGGTGTTCGCAGTGGCGCGTTTGCGGGGCCACCGGTCGCTGGAATCGCTGACGGCTATCCGCAGCCACCGCCCGTTCCAGGTGAGCCGGATCAGGGGCGGGCCGGAGCCGTGGCGGATGGCGTTGGTGATCAGTTCCGAGACGAGCAGTTCGGCGGTCTGGATCATCCGGTCCCGGCGCAGCGGGCCGCCGAAACCTTCCACGCAGTCGCGGACCCAGTGCCGGGCGGCCGTGATGCTCGCCGTGACCGCGGGGAAGCGCGACTCGCAGGATGGGATGGTCGATTCGGAGTTCACGAGGTTCCTCCAGCGCGGGTGACCCTGGGCCGCCGCCGACCGGGGCTGTGCCGCGGCCGGTGGCAGCCGTTTGCCGGGTTACCCCTGTCTGCCTGGTGAACCATCTGTGTCTGCCGGGTGGCCGGCAGTTCCTGTGAAGGCCATCCGCCGGGAGATCGACGGGAGCGGTGGTGGCGGGCTGGAGGGCGCTGGCAGAATCCGGCTACTCAGCAGAGCGGCAGGTTGCGCCGTGTAACGTCGGCTGATCAGATCACTGTCCGAGGCGGGGGGCAGATTGCCGAGGCGGCGTACACCTTCGGTGCAGCCGGCCCACACGCAGTGAAGGCCCGGTGGACACCGGGCCTTCACTTCTGAGTAGCGGGGACAGGATTTGAACCTGCGACCTCTGGGTTATGAGCCCAGCGAGCTACCGAGCTGCTCCACCCCGCGTCGGTACGGTGAACTGTACGGCACCGACCGGGATCCACCCAATCGACTTTCGCCTACGCTCGGACTGGGCCCGATTTCCCCATGCCTGATCCTGGAGCCTGTCCGTCAAGCCCCGGGCAGAGCGTGCAGCGTCCTCAGCGGGAACTGGACGTCGGTGCCCGTCAGCTCCAGGACGCGCCGGACCGGGGGCTGTATGCCGCGTGCTTCCACCGTGCCGCCGCCCGCGAGGACCTGCCGCCGCACGCTTTGCAGCAGTCTCAGACCGGCGGCGTCCATGAACGTCACGAACGTCATGTCGAAGGTGAGGTCCCGGCCGGCGATCGCGAGAAGAGCGAGCGAGGGCGTGGCCTGCACGCGGGCCGGGAAGTCCAGCTCCCCGACCAGAGTGATCACGATCCGCGTAGGCGCATCGACGATGCGGATCTCGAAGAAGGGCTGCATGGAAGGAACCGCCGTTCGGGATCAGAGGCCCATCACGGTCGGCTCCCACTGCCGGAAGGAGGCCGTCAAGCGCGCGGCAGCCGGTGCCGCTCACAGCCGAGCAAGAGCGCCCGTCCCCACCACCGGCCATCCGTTCACCGACCGTCCGGCAGTGCTGGGTCTCTCACCAGGCCAGGCAGGTTCTTCCTCCACACTCGCACAGCAGTACGCCCTGCACCAGGGTGCGGCAGGGAGCGGGCGTGGCAGCCGGGACGGACGGCCGTGATGGTCGACCGGCTCGCGCCGGGCTTCCGGGCCCTGCGCGGCGACCATCAGGACGCCAGGCCGTGCGCCTGCGGCCAGATGGCGGCCCTGGGCGATGCAGGTGCCGTCCCCCTCCAGCGCCACAGCGGTCCGCAAACGGCCGTGGGGAGCGGGCCGTGGTGCTTGATCAGCGAACGGGAGCCTACCCGTCTTCGCGCCGCGGACCGTGCCAGTCCAGGATGAGGACAGTGGCGTCGTCCCTGAGATTTCCCCGGCAGGCATCCAGCACCGCGGCGGTCAGGCAGCGCACGGCTTCCCTGGGATGTGAGGTGCGGGTCTCCCACACGAGGGATGCCAGGTCGACGGCTCCGGCGCCGCGTTCCTGCATGCCGTCGGTGAGCAGAATCAGACGGTCGCCGGGGCGGAGCTGGAGTTCCTGGGCCCGGTAGGGGTTCGGGGCTGCCACTCCGAAGGGGAGGTCGACCGCGAGCTGGACCTCTTCGACCTCGGTGGCGCCCCTGTGCAGGCGCAGGGGCCGGGGATGCCCCGCGTTGACCAGTTCGCAGGTGCCCGTTGCGAGGCCGATGCACAGCAATTGGCCGGTGGCCAGGCCGCGGCTGTGGGTCAGCAGGGCGTCGTGGGCGCGTTGCGCCTGCTGGAGTGCGTCACAGCCACCGCGGCGGGCGCCGCGCATGGCGCCGACCAGGAGCGTGGCGAGCAGCGCGGAGTTGGTGTCGTGCCCCATGGCGTCGGTGATGGACAGGTGCAGCGTGTCACGATCGAGCGTGTAGTCGTAGGTGTCCCCGCCGATGTCATCGGCCGGCACCAGCCCCGCGGCAAGGGTGAACTGGGGAGCCTCGCAGCAGGAGGCCGAGGGAAGCAGTTGGTGCTGGATCTCGGCGGCCAGGCTGGTCTGGGTGGTGCGCCGGCCCACGTGGTACAGATCGGTGAAACGGCGGTCCGTGACGATGATGTAGGCCAGTGCGTGCGCCGCGTCTTCGATCTGCGCAAGCACGGTGTCGTCGGCGTTCTGCAGCGTCGCCTCCAACAGACCGATACAGTCGCCGCGGTTGGTCACCGGCGAGATCACGCGCCGCCCGCCCTGGCCGTCCGGTTCCACGCGCTGGCGCTGGCTGCGCAGGACCGCGTCGTAGACACTGCCCTCCAGGTCGATCCGCTCGGCAGCACCCTCCACGTCGTCCTCGGCCTGTGTGGTCAGGCGCAGCAACCGCCGGCCCACGAGGTCGGCGAACAGGAACGACACACGCTCCGCCCCGAAGCGCTTGCGCAGATCATGCGCGAGTACCTCGACGGACTCCCCGGGCGGTGCCGCCTCAGCGGCAGACAGAAGCTGCCCCAGTTCCAGATCCCCGCCACCCATGGCAACCTCCTGTCGGTTGCTGCTCCTTCTTCCCCCGGTTCGCCCCTCGTCACCCCGTACATCCGTCACGCCCGCTCGCGCGTGTCTCTTCCGGCGGAGTCCGGTTGACGCATCAAGCCCGACTGAGCAACGGAACGGCGGTGCGGTTTCTCAGCCGCCTCGGGTCCGGGCGTTGTGCTCAGGCTGATGTGTTCGGCTGAGGCCTGCCGCGCTCGGCGCGCAGTTGCTCGTTGATGCGCTGCGCCTCTTCGAGCTGGTCTTCGAGGATGACGATGCGGCAGGCGGCCTCTATGGCGGTGCCCTGGTCGACGAGTTCGCGGGCACGGGCGGCGATGCGCAGCTGGTACCGGGAGTAGCGGCGATGGCCGCCATCGGAGCGGAGCGGGGTGATCAGGCGGTGTTCACCGAGGGCACGGAGGAAGGCAGGGGTGGTGCCGAGTATCTCGGCGGCCCGGCCCATGGTGTAGGCGGGGTAGTCGTCATCATCGAGAGGGCCGACGGGACGGGGACCGGCAGGCGGCATAGACCTCTTCTTTCGGGACGCGTCGGGGGGCCCGGGTGCCAATCGGCACCCGGGCCCCGAGCTTTCAACACCATCTACCGGCGCACTGCGTCGGCCTTCTTTGTCCGCAGGTACCGCCCGGGAGGGCGGGGTTGCGGGGATCGTGAATGCGTGACCGGGGACCACCTTCCAATCCGGGGCCTTGCGGTACCCGGGCGGACTGCTTCCTCGCCCGGGCGATCCTGATGGCGTTCTGCTCCTTACCTGTCGAACACTCGGATACCACAGGTGCTGCTCACAGCCCCGCTGGGGCCGTGTCCTTCGGGTCCACCTGCACAGCAGTTCGTGCCTGCTGTGCCCACTTGGACTTCTGGGTACGCAGACCACGCTAACCCTGCGGCGGCGGAATGTCTACTGTTGCCATGACAGTTTTTCTCCATGGAGTGTGCGCATGCTTCTGCCTCAGGCACACCAGGAAGAGTGGGAGCTCGGCTCGGTCCCCCACCCACCCAATCGGGCGGCGAGCCGAGGGTGGCTACGACTGGCAGCACCCAGTGCCTCCGTCGCACGCCTCAGCCCCGGATACGCCTGATGCCCGCCACAGCTGTGACGGGCATCTGGAAGGCGCGGACAGCCGGCTGGTCAGCCGGTGGTCAGCAGGCCCTCACGCAGGCGGGCGAGGCAGCGGGACAGCAGCCGGGAGACGTGCATCTGGGAGACGCCCAGACGCTCACCGATCTGGGCCTGGGTGAGTTCCTCCACGAACCGCATGTGGATGATCTGCCGGTCCCGCTCATCCAGGTCAGCGATCAGCGGCGCCAGGGAGTGGAAATCCTCCACCAACTCCAGCGCGGTGTCTTCCACGCCGATGAAGTCCTGCAGGGCGGTCTCGCCGTCCTCGCTGCCGCCTATGGCGGCGTCCAGGGAGGCGGAGTTGTAGCCGTTCGCGGCCAGACGGGCCTCCATCACCTCGTCCTCAGGCAGGCTCATCAGCTCCGAGAGCTCCTTGACCGTCGGCGTACGACCCAACCGGCTCCGCAGCTCCTCCGTGGCTCGGGCGAGCTGGACGCGGGCCTCCTGCAGCCGCCGGGGTACGTGCACGGCCCAGGTGGTGTCACGGAAGAACCGCTTGATCTCACCGACGACGTAGGGAATGGCGAAGGAGGTGAACTCCACCTCGCGGGACAGCTCGAACCGGTCGATCGCCTTGATCAGGCCGATCATGCCGACCTGGACGATGTCCTCCATCTCCTCCGGACCCCGGCTGCGGAACCGGCCGGCCGCGAAGCGGACCAGGGACATGTTCATCTCGATCAGCGTGTTGCGGGCGTAGCTGTACTCGGCCGTGCCCTCCTCCAGCACCGCCAGCTGCTCGAAGAACAACCGGGAGAGTTCACGCGCATCCTTGGGCGCCACCCGGGAAGGGTCGGCGACTTCGGGCAGCTCGGTGGTCTGCCTGTCCAGCATGTTCATGAGCGCCATGTACGTCCCCTCCCGGCTTCGGGCTCGTGCCACGGCCCGCAGCGATTTGACCGACGATGCCTCGGCTACCCCTCCCTTTTCCACCCATGCCTGCCACCACGCGCTCGAGAGGCAGGGCCGTGAGCTGGGACGCCTCGCCGCGGAGAGGCCATCAGCCCGGTCTGGCCGACAAGCCCGGCGGCGTTCCGGAGTCGGCCGGCGGCCCTCGTGCGGCGGGTGGTCCAGGGGTTGCGACCGGAACCGGGCCGGCGCCGCGACGGCAGGGACCGGCAAGCGGGCTGCGGCTGCGGCTGCGGCTGCGGCTGCGGCTGCGGCTGCGGGGGGAGCCTCCGGTCGGGGAAGCGTCCGATGCGGCCTGCCCGTCGGGGCGGCGGCACGTACTGGGGCCTTCGGCTACGAGTGCGCGGGCGTGGCAGGGTGGGACCGACGGTCCTGCGGCCCTTTCGTCGCCGCGGCACGGGCAGCGCACGTCGTGAAGGTGACCGATGCGAGCGCTCTCGCCGTCCCCGCCGGGTCGAGCGACAGCGGCCAGGACTCCAGGCCGGTCACGGCGAGGCGGCCGGCTTCGGCGTGCGGGCGAGCATCAGCCGAACCCCGCGGTCGCTCACCTGCTGGCCCAGGAGCTGACGCCGCACGGATCGTCCGTCAGGGCCAGACGGGCGATGATGCGCTTGCCGACCGGCTCTCGCACGGCTTCAAAGCCCTGGCAGACGGCCATGACGATCTCCAGGCCGTGCTGCCCCACCCGGCCCGCATCGGCGGCCCGGGCCACCGGCAGCACCGGATCCGAGTCCCACACCTGGACCTCCACCAGAGCACCGACGATCCGCAGATCCAGCAGGACGGGGCCGACGGCGTACTTCTGCGCATTGGTGACCAGCTCGCTCACCACCAGCTGCGTCACCTCCACGGCCCGCTGGGAGACCGCAACACCGTGCTCGGCGCGCATCCGGGTCAGGAAACCGGCCGCCGTGTGGCGCGCCTCGGCGATGCAGGGGCCCTCCCCGTCCAGAGCCACCGCGACGCTCGGGTAAGCGTCATCTGAGTGGGGCGTCATTCTGTCGTCGCCCGCCAAGGCCCGTTCCATCCGCACCGCCTCTACGACCTCATGCCTTCAGACGCAGGTACCCGCGATCGGGCCGGACAACCCAGGGTGATCGGACTGCCGGCTGGGCCACACAACGGCGTCGCCTCATACGACGCAAGCCATCGCTCGGACAAGATGCAGGTCGTAGCCGAGATCGAGGAGGCTGGACAGACCGTGGTGGAAACCGAGAACGGGCACCGGCCCGAACCACTGGCAGTCGTGTCCACCGCCACCGACGGCGTCACCTTTGTGACCGTGACCGGCGAGATCGACCACACCAGCACCGGCCCCCTCATCCGGACTCCGGCCCTCGGCGCCGTGACGAGCAGCCGGCGCATCTGCAGAAGGAAGTCGCTCCGCCAGGCCATCGGCGTCCTGATCTGCCTGCACCGGCTCAGGGACGCGGGGTGCTCCTGGTCGACTGCCTCGCCGACGCCTGGCGGGTCCGCCGTTGCCCCGCGGCAAAGACGCCACCGCCTGCTTCCAACCGCCCGAATCAACGGGAACGACATGAGCGGGGCCTGGCCGGTACAGGCCAGGCCCCGCTCATGGGGTGAGTACTAGTCAGGTCACCATCGGTACCAACGGCCGCGCCCTCCACCCGCGCTCGTGGAGCGCATGACGAAGCCGAGCAGCCACAGCACCAGGACGGCGAGGGCCACCCACCAAAGGATCTTGACGGCGAAACCGGCACCGAAAAGGACGAGTGCGAGAAGCAGAACGAGCAGCAAGGGAACCATGATTATCAACCTCCTGAGCCGCCGTATGCCCCGCGACTGTTTCTTCATTCCGGGAAGGGCGGCTTGTTTGTACGGGGAGAGCCGGGGCACGAGGGACTGCAGCAACAGAGAACGGCACCGCAGTGACGAGGAGGCGCATTCCATGACTGCCGGCGAGAAGGCCAAGGCGAAGACCGAACAGGCCGAGGGCAAGCTCAAAGAGGCGGCTGGAAACGCCATCGGGAATGACCGCATGGCCGCCGAAGGACAGGCCGAAAAGAGCACGGGGGATGCCCGTGAGGCCAAGGAGAAGGCCAAGGACGCCTTCAAGCACTGACTGCATTTCCTTTCGTCGAAGGGCCTTCCCGCGCACGCCCCGGGAAGGCCCTTCGGCATTGATCGGCGCGCTGTGGGCGGCATCCTCGGCACGGACGAGCGGTGAGGTGGTCCGTGACAACCGCGGCCACGAGGAGAGCGCGCCCGGGCGACTTACGGGCCGCCGGGCGGCCCGTTGCGCTTCTGACTGAGCAACCACGGTCCTGTTGCCGCGTCATCGCCCGGTCAGCCCACCCCGCCCTCAGGAATGGGGGTGGCGCCGCGGTCGCCGTGGACGGGAAAGATCTGGCCGAGTCCGATGATGCGCAGGGTGCGCAGGGTGTGGGTGGATCAGGACCTACCAGGCGGGGGCCGCCAGTGCGGCACGATCGGCTCCGTGCGTCGTCCCTGGCAGACCGTGGCCGGCACTCCCCGAGTGTCGTCAGGTCCCGTTCGGCTCTCCGTGACTCCGCACGACTTCCTTCACCTTGGCCACCGCGAACCCCCAGCCCTGCTCGACCGTCGGCTTGGCCGGGACGGCGATCTCGTCGGGGTTGGTGAGGACGTCGAGCAGGACCGGGCCCGGGCTGCGGAAGGCGCGTCGCACGGCGGGCTCCACGTCGGCCGGGTCGGTGACGCGGATGCCGGTGATGCCCATGGCCTCGGCCACGGCGGCGAAGTCGGGGTTGTCGAGGACGGTGCCGAACTCGGGGAGGCCGGCCTGCTCCTGTTCGAGTTTCACCATGCCCAGGCGACGGTTGTCGAAGACGACGAGCTTGACGGGAAGGCGGTACGTCTTCAGGGTCATGAGGTCGCCGAGGAGCATGCTCAGCCCGCCGTCACCGCAGAAGGCCACGACCTGCCGCTCGCGGTCCAGGCACTGGGCGCCCAGCGCCTGGGGCATGGCGTTGGCCATGGAGCCCAGGTTGTAGGAGCCGATGAGGCAACGCTCGCCGCGCATCTCGACGAAGCGCGAGAGCCACACCGTGGCCATGCCCGTGTCGGAGGTGAAGACGGCGTCCTCGGCCGCCACCCGGTCGACGGCCGCGGCCAGCGCCTCCGGGCGGATGTCGTGGCCGCGGTTGTCCAGCGCGGAGCGGACCCGGCCGATGAGTCCCTTGTCGTGCGACGGGTCGGCGAGCCGTGCCTGACCGGCGCGCCACCGGTCGAAGCGTTCGCGCGCCTTCTCCACATGCGAGCGGTCGCGTCCGCCGCCCGGACCAGGCCCGGCCGCGAGGTGGCCCAGGAGGTCGCGCACGGTGGCGCCGGCGTCCCCCACCAACCCGGCCTCGACCGGTACCCGGCGTCCGATGTGGGTGGCCTCGGTGTCGACCTGGATGACGGTCCGGCCCTCGGGATACCAGTCGCGGTAGGGGAAGTCGGTACCGAGCAGGAGGATCGTGTCCGCGTCCTGGAGGGCCGATGCGGCGGCGGGGTTGCCGATCAGTCCCGTCTGGCCGACCTGGAAGGGATTGTCGCCCTCGTAGCCCGCCTTGGCCTTCAGGGTGAGGACCATCGGTGCGGCCAGGCGGTCGGCGAGGGTGAGGACGTCCTCGCGGGCGGCTCGGGCCCCCTCCCCGACGAGCAGGGTGACCCGCTCGGAGCGGTCGAGGATTTCCGCGGCTCGACGGACCGCCGACTCCTCCGGACGGCTCACCGCAGGAGTCAGGGAGAACCGGGGCGGCCGGTCGGCGGTCAGTTCCCGCTCCCCCAGGTCGCCCGGCACGGTGAGGACGGCGACGCCCTTGCGGCCCAGTGCCTGGCGCACCGCTGTCTCCAGCATCTGCGGCAGCTGGTCGGGCGAGGTGATCGTGGCGCGGAAGGCGGCCACGTCGCTGAAGAGGGCGTCGTTGTCGACCTCCTGAAAGTAGTCGCTGCCCAGTTCGGCGAGTGGTACCTGGCCGGCGATGGCCAGGACCGGGGCGTGGCTCTTGGCCGCGTCGTACAGTCCGTTGAGGAGGTGGACGGAGCCGGGCCCGACGGTGCCCATGCACACGCCGAGGGTGCCGGTGAGCTGTGACTGGGCGCTCGCGGCGAAGGCCGCCGCCTCCTCGTGACGGCAGCCCACCCATTCGAGGCCCTCGGTGGTGCGGATGGCGTCGGTCAGGGGATTGAGTGCGTCTCCCACGACGCCGAACACCTGGCGTACGCCGAGTTCGCTCAGCGCGTCCACGATGACGCGGGCAACAGTACGGGCCACGTGAGTCCTCCGGTTCAGACGGTGAAGTGGTCGGGGTCGGCGGCGTTCCAGTCGGCCGCCCAGGAGGCCGGTGGCTCGGCGAGCAACTGCCCTGGTGCGAGCCATTCGTACAGCTCCTCGTAGGAGCACTCGGTGACGGGGTCGACGCGCCGGCGGAGCATGTGCGGACGCAGTTGCGCGGGATCGGTGACGCCCATGGAAGCCATGATCTGCAGGGCGCTGGCCACGGTCGCTTCCTGGAAGCGCTGTACGCGCGCCGTTTTGTCGGGTACATGGAGGGCGCGGGCTCGGCGGGGGTCCTGGGTCGTGACGCCGGTGGGGCAGGTGTTCGTGTGGCACCGCTGCGCCTGGATGCAGCCGACGGCGAACATCATCGCCCGCGCGGCGTTGCCGTAGTCGGCGCCCTGCACCATGCGTTTGACCAGGTCGGTCCCGGTGGCGATCTTGCCGCTCGCACCCACCTTGATCCGGTCGCGCAGGCCCGTGCCGACGAGGGCGTTGTGCACGGTGAGCAGCCCCTCGGTGAGCGGAGCGCCCACATGGTCCGCGAACTCCAGCGGCGCGGCACCCGTCCCGCCCTCGGCGCCGTCCACCACGATGAAGTCAGGCGCCGTGCCCTCCTCCAGCATGGCCTTGCACACGGCGAGGAACTGCCGGCGCGAGCCCACGCAGAGCTTGAACCCGGCAGGCTTACCACCGGACAACTCCCGCATGCGCGCGATGAAACGCACGAGTTCGCGCGGGGTGGAGAACACGCGGTGATAGGGCGGGGAGACGACCGTCCGTCCTTGCGGCACGTCTCGGACGCGGGCGATCTCGGCGTTCACCTTGGCCCCTGGGAGAACACCGCCGATGCCGGGCTTGGCGCCCTGCGACAGCTTCAGGGACACGCACTTGACGTGATCGTGTGCGGCCTTGTCGGCGAACTCGGCCGCGTCGAAGTCTCCTTGTCCGGTGCGGCAGCCGAAGTATCCGGTGCCGGTCTCCCACACGAGGTCGCCACCGGGACGCAGGTGGTACTCCGACAATCCGCCCTCACCGGTGTCCTGGGCGAACCCTCCGGCCGCCGCGCCCCCGTTGAGGGCGAGGACGGCGTTGGCCGACAGCGACCCGAAGCTCATGGCCGAGACGTTCAGCAGTGCCATGTCGTACGGACGTCCGCAGTCAGGGCCACCGATCCGCACGCGCGGCGGGTCCTTCGGCACCGGGCACGGCGCCATCGACGGAACCAGGAACTCGTGACCCGGCTGATACACGTCCCGTTCGGTGCCGTACGGCTCCTCCGCGTCCGTGCCCTTGGCACGCTCGTAGACGATGCTGCGTACGTCCCGGTCGAAGGGACGGCCGTCGTAGTTCCGCTCGATGAAGTACTGCTGCAGCTCCGGGCGTATGCGCTCCATGAGGAAGCGGGCATGGCCGAGGACCGGATAGTTGCGCAACACCGAATGCCGGCGTTGCAGCAGATCCCGCGCTCCCGTCAAGCCCAGCAGCATCACCGGTACGGCGACGATCGACCACCAAGGGTCGATCCAGGCCGCTGCCAGGGACGCCGATACACCTGCGACAAGAGTCAGTACGACGATTGCGATGCGTGTCACCCCTTGCTCATTGCCGGGCGATCGCTCTCCAGTCCTGGGAAACGTCCTCGGGTCACCAGCGCCGGCGCGGGCAGCGTCCACCGGGGGACGGCTCCTCGCGGATGCAGCTTGACCAAGCCGGCGAGCCTCGCTCGACCGAGTCCTGGCAGGAACCGTCCACCCTGGTGAAGACGCTAAGAGCGAGGTGGGGCCAGATATGCCCTGCTGCCGCGCAAGCAGCAGACCGGAGGAGGTCAGGAAGAGCGCACCCCGGGTAGTCCTTGCAGGATCTGAACCCGCCTGGGCGTCGGCGGACATCGTCCGAGTGCCGCTCGCGCCCTGCCGCCGGGGTCCACGCTCCTGCCTGTACACCGACGGCCTGATCGAGGCTCCGGGCAGCGACCTGGACAGCGGACTCGGCCTACAGCGCCGCCTTGCCCTCGCCCTCGCGCAGGAAACGCCGCTTGACACCCTGTGCGACCGGCTGTCCGTCCGGATGCCACCCGGCGGCACCGACGGCATCGCCCTTGTCGCCCTGCGCCTGCCCACGCGCTGACGGGAGCGGGCCGTGACCGAGGACGGCGCTGCTCACGTCCCCGCAGTCAGCACCAGCACGCGGCATGAACCGGGCGGTACGGCCGTGAGGGTGCCGTCTGCGGCACTGCGCCACCCCCAGGACCTCAACGTCTCGACGATCCCGTCGTCCCGGGCTTCCACCAACGTGACTCCGAACGCGGCGCCGTGGTCGGCGAGCAGTCGCCGCTGCAGGCGCCGAGCGAGGTTCCACGCGCGGTCCTGGTACTCCCGGCGCACGCGGGACGCGACGACGATTCCGGAGACAACGAAGAGCCGCCCAGGGGCGACGCGGTGGAGCAGGCTCCCCCGAACGTATCCGTCGAAGCCCGCCCACCAGGGACCGGCGCCGCCCACGGGAAAGCCGTAGGCGTATCCGGTCAGGACCGTGGTCTCCGCGATCAGCAACGAGAACCCCGGCCGTCGCGCGTCGGCCACGAGGTGTCGCAGGAAGGCGGCACGCGCCTCGTTCCACGCCCATGGGCCGCCGCCGGAGAACTCCGCGTACAGGTCGCCCAGCTCCTGCAGGCGGTCCTCGACCTGGCCGCGCGTCAGCGGACGGAGACGTTCTCCCTCGCGGGGCGAGGATCCCCGCTCCCGCTTCGGCCGGCCCGGCGTGCCCGTGCGCGACCTGCCCGGCGCCGACCGGGGCACGGGGAGGTTCGAGGTCGTCGGGAGGAGCATGTGCGCGCTCATGGGCCGAGCCCTGCCCCGGGCGCGGACCAGGGCCGACCCGGCGTCGCCGATCGCCAAGAGCGGCACCGGTGTCGGAGCCGGTGCGCGGCATGCCCTCGGTGTCTCCACCGTACTCCCCGCCGGGCCCGCCACGGTGGCGCGGCCGGCGCCGACCACCGCGACAGCCCGCTCCGGGAGAGCACCGGTGTTCCGCGAGGGGTCGGTCGTGGCACGCACGCTGCCTTGCCCGGCATACCCTTCAAAGGGGGTGGCCGTGGTGACGTGCCGCAGCCCGCACCGTCGACGGGAGTCGGGCAGCGACCTCAGTCGTGGTTGCCCCCTCCCTGCCAGGAGGTCCGTATGGAGCACGAGCCCTTTCCCTCCGAAGGCCACGCCGAGGTCCGCATCGTGGCCGCGACGCCAGAGGTCGCCCGGCGCGTCGCCGAAGTGCTCCGGCGCTGCTTCGCCTCGACCGAGCAGCGCAGCTATCCCGCGGGCCGCGCAGAAGGGACCCGGCTCCACATCACCCTCGACACCACTCAAGCGGCGGAACCCGCACAGTCCTGGCTCACGACCAGCACCTCGACAGAGCAGACACAGACACACGCCGACGAGGTGTGACCCGGATCCGAGCGGCCCGAGGACCCACCATCGCCTCCATCCCCGCGCGGCCGTCAGACCGGAGAACGACAGCCATGACGAAACTCCGCGAACGCAAGAACAACCGGAAGGCGGTCCTGCGATCCCTGTACGGGGCCGTCGAGCGCAACCGCCCCGAGGTCGATGGATCGGCGCTGCGCGCCGAGCCGGCCCTGCCCGACGAGGGCCTGATCAGCGTGGACCGGACATCACACCACACCACACCCCCGCCCCCGTCTCGCCGACGCACGAGGGCATCCGTCTGATGGAGTAACTGGAGGAGGAAGAGGAGGCACAGCCGGACGACTGACCCGCCCTCTTCCCCTCGTCCTCTCCTCCTCGTCAGAGGTAGCCTGACCGTACCGAGAGCTTTTCGCGCAGCGCGGTCGGCGGTGCCGTTCCCGGCGAGTGACGAATCGGGCAGTCGCCCGAGCGACTCCCGGAACGGACCGCATGATGGAACCCAGCGGAACGCCGGCCGACAGCACGTCCTCGGCTGACGCGCATACGTACCGCATGCCCACGCCTCGCTTGGCCCTCACCCCGGACGTCAGCCACGGCCCGTTGGACGGGGCCTGGTGGCCGCGCTGTGACGCGCTGGAGCTCGAACTTCCCTCGCTCGTCGGCTCGTTGGAGCCAGACCCGGACACAGCGGTACGGGTGACCGTGGACCCCGCCGAATGGCTTGACACCCCGCGCACCGTCATGGCGCCCGGCCGGGTGATCGCCGTGGAGTCGGCCGGCCCCGGAGGCGAGACGCACGTCATCTCCCTGGACTGCGGCTCCGTGGGACGCTGGGTGCTCCTGGTCGTCCCGCCGGATGAGCCGGCCGGGACAGCCGCCCGGCTGCTGGCCGCCGCGGCCGACCCCGAGAACCCGCTGACCGCCGCGCGCATGCTGGCCCTCGCCGAGACGGATCGCCTCGGGGACACGGCAGGCGAGGCGGAATGAGGCACGCCGGCCTGAGGCATCCACGGCCGGCACTGCCATCCCGCCTTGCCCCCATCCCTCCGCGACGCCCTGTGTCCGGGCCGGGAAATACGCCGGAAGCTGGACGAGCACCGCGCAGATACCTAGTCCCGCCACTACAGAAATACACCCCGGCGCGGGAGGATAATTTCCGGACGCTCCGGAAAACGCGTCGCCGCCTCCATCCGGCCTGTGTTAATGTGAGGGCAGTTGCAGTTTTGGTTACCAGAGATTTTTCTTTGCAGAGCTTTCCGGATCCTTCCGGAGGGGTGATCATCGCGGCGACTCGGCTCCGCAGAGTGCGGAGACCGGCACTGCCCCTCAAGGGAGATTCAATATGGCATCTGGCACCGTGAAGTGGTTCAACGCGGAAAAGGGCTTCGGCTTCATCGAGCAGGATGGCGGCGGCGCTGACGTGTTCGCCCACTACTCGAACATCATCAGCAACGGTGGCTTCCGCGAACTTCAGGAAGGCCAGAAGGTCAGCTTCGACGTCACGCAGGGCCAGAAGGGCCCGCAGGCCGAGAACATCGTTCCCGCCTGACGCTGACGCGACTCGTCGCGAGCCAGTAGTTCGCGCATCATGTGGCTGGGGCCCGTGCTCTTGGGGTACGGGCCCCAGCTCATTGTTTTTCCCGTTTCCGGATTTTCCGGACCGCCGGTCCTCCCCGCTTCAGCGCCACGAGGCCCGGCTCTTTTCTCTTCGGCTCATTCCTGCGAATTCTCGTGCGGTCATCGCCGCTGGACGGAATTCCTCGATATGCCGCATCGAGGAAGGTTCTTCCATGAACCGCAGCCCCCGTCACACCGGCACCCCTTCCGGCAGCCGCTTCCGTACGCAGGGGACGGGCCGCCAGGGTCCCCGACCGGGTACCGGACGAAAGACCGGCCAGGAGGCACGCTCCGCCCCGCGCCGACAGGAGTTCGCCCTGCCGGTCACCCTCACCGAGCCGCTGCCGGCGGTCCAGACGTTCACCGAACTGGACATGCCGGCAAGGCTGTCGGCCGCGCTCGGCGCCGAGGGCGTGACCGTGCCCTTCCCGATCCAGGCGGCCACACTGCCGAACGCACTGGCCGGCCGGCACGTCCTGGGCCGGGGTCGCACGGGCTCGGGCAAGACACTCGCCTTCGGCCTGCCGGTGCTCGCCCGGCTGGACGGACAGCGGGCCCGGCCCCGGCAGCCGCTCGCCCTCGTCCTCGTCCCCACCCGGGAACTGGCCCAGCAGGTCACCGACGCGCTCGCCCCCTACGCACGCGCCCTACGGCTGCGGCTCGCCACCGTGGTGGGCGGCATGTCGATAGGCCGCCAGGCGAGTGCGCTGCGCGACGGCGCCGAGGTCGTCGTGGCGACGCCCGGCCGCCTCAAGGACCTCATCGAGCGGCGGGCCTGCCGACTGGACCGGGTCGCCGTCACCGTACTGGACGAGGCCGACCAGATGGCCGACATGGGCTTCATGCCGCAGGTGACCGCGCTGCTCGACCAGGTTCCCCCGGGCGGCCAGCGGTTGCTTTTCTCGGCCACGCTGGACCGCAACATCGACCTCCTGGTACGCCGCTACCTCCACGACCCGGTGGTGCACTCGGTCGACCCGTCCGCGGGGGCCGTCACCACCATGGAGCATCACCTGCTGCACGTTCGCGACGCCGACAAGGACACCGCCGCGACCGAGATCGCCGCCCGCGACGGACGCTCGCTCATGTTCCTGGACACCAAGCACGCGGTGGACCGGCTCACCAAGCACCTGCTGTCCGTCGGGGTACGAGCCTCGGCCTGCACGGCGGCAAGTCCCAGTCACAGCGCAACCGGACGCTCGCCCAGTTCAAGGACGGCCACGTCACGGTTCTGGT
Organism: Streptomyces echinatus; assembly: GCF_014203595.1. Taxonomy (GTDB): domain Bacteria; phylum Actinomycetota; class Actinomycetes; order Streptomycetales; family Streptomycetaceae; genus Streptomyces; species Streptomyces echinatus. The sequence goes on along the minus strand of NZ_JACHJK010000006.1, from coordinate 158,310 downwards.
GGCAACCGACCCTCCCGGCGACCACAAGGACTACCTCCACCGCGGCGGCCGTACCGCACGCGCCGGCGAGTCCGGCACCGTCGTCACCCTCGTGCTGCCGCACCAGCGGCGCGCGGTGGACCGTCTGATGGCCGACGCCGGCATCGCTCCGCGCACCGCCCGGATCCGCCCGGGCGAGGCCGAGCTTCAGCGCCTCACCGGCGCCCGGACCCCCTCCGGCGTTCCCGTCCTCCTCGCCGCACCGGCCGAAGAACGACCCGAGGGCAAGGGATCCGTCGGCTGGCCTCACAGGAGCCGGGCCGCCGGCCGTGGGAGGAGCGGCCGGGAGGCCGGCCGTGGCGGAAGCGGCCGTGCCGCCGTCCGGGGCCGTCGGCCTGCACCGAGGAACAACCCATAGCTCAAGGCCAGGAAAGCGCTCCCTGCGGTCGGGACGAGCCGTCGCCCGTCCTGCCCGCCCCAACGAAGAGGAGAAGCCCTTGACGACGTTTCCGCCCCGACCACAGCAGCTCGACAGCGCCGACGGCACCGGTCTGACCGCCCGCGACGCCATGCATGCTCCCGGGCCGCAGGTCGACGACCACATGGCGGTCGACGTGGCCCTGTCCGTGCTCATCGGTGCGCGTGTCCCGCACCTGCTCCTCCGGGACGAGGACGGGCGGTGCGTGGGACTGGTCACCCGGGCCCAGCTCGCCGCACACCGCGGCGGCTCGTGGTACAGCGACCGGACGCGCCTGCAGGACATCCCGCTCGACCGCGGACCGTTCACCTCGTCCACATCGATACTCGGTGAGGCGGAGGCCGCCATGCGGACCCGGACGCTGGATGTGTCCCCCGTGATCGACGAACACGGCTATGCCCTCGGCGTGCTCGCTCTCACGCCCTGACCGTCGTCCGACCGCCGTCGAGCCGTCGATTCTCCGGTGTTCTTCCCCGCTCCTGTGGAGGCAGCCATGCGCTGTGTCATCGCCAGATTCCCCTTCGACCTGATCAAGAGTGAGGTCGCACAGTCCATGAGCGGCATCACGCCCGAGCCCGTCACCGGCGTGTCCGTGACCATCGACCGCCGTGTCTACCCCGTGATGCAGGTCGGGGAAGTGATCACCAGGCAGAACCGCAGGGACTTCACCACGGGTGAGATCCGTCGGGCCCTGACCCGACTCGGCTTCACCTGCCACGAAGCGCGCCCGGTCACGCCGGCCTGGGACGCGCGATCCGACGAGGACGCGCTCAGCTGGTGAACGCTCTCGAGATCAGCGGCAGGTGAATCGACGTTCGCGGGTTGGAATGCCGAAGGATGTGGCACCCGGCTGGTGGCGGGCCGGACGCGCGAACCACGTCCCGTAGGGTCCCGACGGTTCGGCAATGAGCCGCGAGGCCGGTATGGCCCGTCGGCCCGGTTGTCGTCGCGGGACTGCCCGGCGACAACCGGTGCGGCCGGCCCGAGCCGTATCCGGCGGTCTTGCTCGTGATGCTTCCGGGCATCGCATGCCGGTGGGTGCGATACGGCTCCTCGATGGACTTGTGCCCCATCCATGCGCCACGTCGGTGATCGACGCCCCGTTCCCCGACGCGCGGCGGCGTTCCATCGGCTCGGTGGAGCAGCCGCTCGGCCCACGCAGGAGGTAACCGTCCTTCGTGGTGCCGTGCTTCTCCTCATGGCGCTCCATCGCCTCCCGCACGGGGCGTGGCAGAGAAACCTCCCGGCGCTCCCCCGCCTCGCGGTGCTTCAGCTTCGCCGGCGAGCAATCTGTCCAAAACCCATCGCAGATCGCTTCCCGGGCGCGACTGACGAGGCAATGCGTGGGAGCAGTTCTCAGCCTGCGTGAACAGCGCGCCCGCGGACGCGGCCGGCCGGTGTGCCTGGGCCCACCCCGGTGGTGCCGAGTGCACAGGGCAGTGCGAACCCGGGTGCAGTGTGTCGTACCCAGAGACAGTCCGGATCGCGACAGTGGAGCACCACCGTCGACCGACAAGGACAACGAGATGCCGGAGTTGACGACTGATCGGCGACGAGCGCGCGGAGCCGCCGCCGTAGGTGTAGGTGCGGTCGCCACAGTCGTCCTGATTCGACGCAGCGAGCGGAGGCGCGCCGAGTCGCTTGGTCGTCACACGCCACTCACCGGCGCGAACGAGAACGCACGCGTAGCCGCGACGACGGCTGCGCCGCACGTCGAGCAGCACACGAAGAGCCGGTGGTCGGTCTTCCTCGCCTACGGACTCCTGGCAGCCGCGACCCAGGCGCTCTTCGTGAACTACGCGCCCGTGACGCAGGACGCCGCGCGGCACTTCGGCGTTTCCATCGGCGCGATCGGCTGGCTGTCCCAGGTCTTCCCGCTGATCTACGTCCTCCTTGCCATCCCTGCCGGCATCGCGCTCGACCGGTTTCTCCGCCCAGCCCTCGTGGTCGGCGCGGTGCTCACTGCGTCAGGGGCGTTCCTGCGCCTGGTCGCCGACGACTTCACGTGGGCAGTCATCGGACAGGTCGTCGCCGCTGCGGGACAGTCCTTCATCCTGAATGCCATACCGGGCCTTGCCGTGGGGTACCTCGCCGAAAAGCACCGCGCCACTGGAATCGCCGCCGCGTCCTCCGCCACGTTCGCCGGCATGGTCCTGGGCCACCTGCTCGGCGCGTTCCTGCCCGGTGAGAGCCGCATCCATGCCCTCACCCTCATCACCGTCCTGATCGCCATGGACGCCGGGCTGTGTCTCGTCGGAGCACTTCGCCTCCCGCCGCAGCCGAGCCCCGAGTCCGCAGCCGTGACCAGCGGACTCCGGGCCCTTCGCGCGGCACTCGGCAATCGCCGCGTCCGACGTCTGTGCGGGGTCGTCGCCATCCCGATGGGCACGTTCATCGCACTCGCGACGTTCGTGCAACCGCTGTTGGCGCCGGCGGGAGTCCCTGAATCCACCGCCGGCCTCATTCTCGCGCTGACCATGATCGCCGGTGTGGTCGGCTGCGCTGTCGTGCCCGTCTGGGCTGATCGGCGTGGCCGCGAGGTCCAGGTCATGGGCTCCGCGATCGCTTGCACCGCCGGGGCCTGCCTGCATCTCGCCCTGGTCCCGAGCACGCCCATGGCCTTCCTCATGCTCCTCGGGACAGGCTTCGTGCTGCTCCCGGCTCTTCCCCTCGTGCTCTCCCTGAGCGAGCGGCACGCGCCCGAAGCCGAGAGCACGGCGGCTGGACTCATCTGGATGGCGGGGGTCCCACGCCCTGGCCGGCGCCCTGTGCCGATCAGATGGACAGGCCCGAGGGGCTCACGCGGCGTCGCAGCGAGGCGCGGACGTCACCGAGGACCGCGGGGACGGTGCTGCGGTCGGGTACGGATCTAGCCCGCCGCCGTGCGCTCGGCGGGACCGTACGCGAGGGCGAGCAGTCGCCGCGGGTCGACCGGGGGCGTTGGTGGCGGTACGCCGGGGCGGTCGTGTGGCAGCAGCACCCGTAGCGCGCGGGGTCCCATCGACCACACGACCGGTGTGGGCGGCCACAGCGCCTCCCCGTCCACCGCCACCGGAATCTGCGCCTCTCCCCTGCCCATCGTCACCGGAAGTCACAGCCCGGACACCGCCGCCCTCCGCCGGCCGGGCGCCGCTCCACCACGCGAAGTATTCGGAGGTGTCCAGAGCCGGTCGTCGCGCGGTTCGAACCCCGCCGGCTCCTACGCTGTGGGCTGGTGCACACGGACGGTGATCGGGAGAGGGCATGGACGGTACGGCGAGCGGCCCCGGTGGTCAGGGCCGTCCGAGGGGTCCGGGCAGCCTGGCTGCGCGGCTGCGGCGCGAGCAAGACGTGCTCGCGCGGATGCGTACGACCGAGGACCGGATCGCGGACGCGATCACCGCCTTCGCCGGCACCATGCAGTTCGTCTACATCCACGCGGCGTGGTTCACGGTCTGGATCGTCTGCAATGAAGGCGTGTTGGGTCAGGGGGCCGTCTGGGATCCCTTTCCCTTCGGGCTGCTCACGATGATCGTCAGTCTGGAGGCGATCTTCCTCTCCACCTTCGTCATGGTGAGCCAGAACCGCCAGGCCGCTCGCGAGAACATCCGCGCCGACCTCGACTTCGAGACCAACGTGCGCTCGGAGGTGTGGTCGATCCACATGGGCCGCGCCCTGGGCGTCGATCCGGTAGAGGTCGAGCGCAAGGTGCAGGAAGTCCTCGCGGAGAACCGCGCCCGCCTGATCGGCTCCGGCCGGTCCTCCGGGTAACCAGCCGCCCGGGCACAACTGAAGGTCACCTGGCAGTCGGCGCAACTTCACCGGCCTCGACGTGGAGAAGGACCTGCTCACCGCCGACAACGACGGCTCGGGCGTCTTCACGATCCCGCGGCACCCCGTCAGGCGCCGCCTGCACGGCGTCGAGCGCTTCGTCACCACGCTCGGCGGCGAATACTTCTTCCTCCCGAGCCTCAGCGCACTCCGCTGGCTCGCCGATCCGGGCGCCTGCCCCCGTCCCCATGGGTGGGGTTCTCCCGTCTCCGGACCGGTGCTGGGCTGCACCTGGGTCACCGGCAGCACTTCACGAATCGCGTGGCCATGGTTCCACCGATGCCCGGGGCCGCCCCGCCACCGTGTTCGTTCCGGAGCTCCGGTACGGCAGGAGGGCTGGTGGGCACATATGGCCCGGGCGCCTTCCGGCGGGCACGCGGGTGAGCGACAGAGCCCGAGGCCGGACGGTCGCGAGCGGGCCGGGCACACCGGTCCGGAAGACAGGAGGTGATCGACATGGACGTACGGCCCATCCTTGTCACCGGCGTGGGTGGCACCGTCGGCGGAGTCGGACGCATGGTCCTGGACCATGTGCGGGCGCAAGGAGTGCCGGTGCGGGCTCTGGCGCACCACGACGACGAGCGGGCAGCGGCGCTGCGGGCCCTGAGCGGGGTGGAGGTGGTGGTCGGCGACCTCACGCGTGGCGCCGACGTGGTGGCGGCGCTGGCGGGCTGCCGCCGGGCCTACTTCGGGATGGGTGTGTCACCGGCGTACCTGGAGGCCGCCACGACGGTCGCGGCGGCCGTGCGGGACAGTGGTGACTTCGACCTGCTGGTGAGCATCTCGCAGATGACGGTGTCGCAGATGAGCCTGACCAGCACCGCGGAGTCCCGCCAGCAGCGACTGCACTGGCTCTCCGAGCACGTCCTCGACTGGTCGGGGGCCCCGGTCGTACATGTGCGGCCCACGGTGTTCATGGAGAATCCGCTCTTCGCCCGGCTCGCCGCCGCCTCGGCCCTGCGGGACGGCACCATCCGCCTCCCGTTCGGCTCCGCCCGGACCTCCCCGGTCGCCGCGGCCGACGTGGCGGAGGTGATCGCGCACCTGCTGCTCGCCCCGGTCCCGCAGCCCCGCCGGGTGTACGAACTGACCGGGGCGCGCTCCCGCGACATGACCGCCGTAGCCGCCGAATTCTCCACCGCCCTCGGCCGTGACGTGACCTACGTCGACGTGCCGTACGAGGAGTGGCTGGAGGAGGACCTGAGGAAACAGGACCTGCCGCCCCACGTCTTCGAGCACATCGCCACCATGGCAAGGCTCCACCGCGAGAACCGCTACGACCGCGCCACGAACGACGTCGACGAACTCCTCGGACGCCCCCCTCTGGGGTTCGACCATCTCTTGCGGAACACACCCGCCGCGTGACACTGCTGCTGGCGTCGTGATCCTCTGTTCCGCCCGGCACAGAACGGAATGATCTGGTTTCGCCGCTCGTCAGGCCTGCTCGGTGCCCGCACGCTTGCGGGCACGATAGTTGCGCAGGTTGGCCGCGTTACCGCAGGCACGGACGTCATGCCAGACGCCACTGCTGTTGCGGGAGCGGTCGTAGAACGACGTCGCGCAACGCGGGTTCCGGCACGTCTTCAGGCGGCGCAGAGTGTCGGTGCACTGGGCCTGGTACGCCTCGATGAGGGCGAGCGACGCGACCTGGCGCCATCCCGTGCCGCGCGGTTCGGCTTGGATGCGGCCGTGCTCGTCAAGCCGTAGAGCGGTGGGCAGCGTCATGAGCGAGGTCACAGGGCCGCCCTCGGGTGACGACTCGCTGGTCGGCGGCTGCACGAGCCGGTTCAGGTCCTGGCGCAAGTCCCGCAGCCCCTGTACGTCCTCGGCTGTCAGGTCGATGCCGGGTGCGGGCCGTCGGGTCGCGTCGCTCCAGAGTGACTTGCCGAGATCCTCGGTGCCGCCCCGCACACGCAGCGTACGGGCCCCACGTCAGGTGAACCGAGCATTGCTGACATCGATGGAGACCATCGTCTGGTCCAGGACCGGGCGGTTGTCCGCAGCGCGTCTATAGGCCCGGCGTCTGGTGGGCAGACGGATCCCGTCCGCTTCCACCATGTCGTAGACGTATTGCGCTGCGGCGAAACCGCCTGCGACGTCGACGTGATAGTCATGCCGACGCAGGAGGTGGTCGGGGCCGAAGTAGAAGTCCTGCCGGGTGCTGTGGCCGGCGATGCCGGGCGGGAAGGTGGCGCGCAGGCCGCGCCAGAGTTCGTCCGCTTCCCGCCATGGTTCGATTTCGGTGAGGGTGAAGCCGGGCATCGCCAGCAGAAAGGGCGTCGTGAGATACGTCCACAGCGCGTACCCGTTGAAGTAGGCGCGGTCCAGTGGGTCCCAGGGGGTGCTGAGCACGTGGCCCGTGAACGACTTCCGCGGCTGGTCGCGTTCGGCCACGACCCGGCCGTCGAGTTTTTCGATGCTGATGCGGTCGGCCGTGAAGTCGGTCTTCTGGTCGGGGGCGCCGAACGGCGTCACGGAGGCGCGCTGCTCGTGCAGCCAGACGGTCATCTCCCGGGGAGTGGGGTCCTGCGGCATCCCCTTGATGACGAACATGTCGCCACCGCTGACGATGGTCGCGCGGACCAGGGTGAGCGCGTTCCAGCGGTCGAGGCCGCCGTGCGCATCGAGGACCTCCGCGAGCAACGTGTTCATGTCGACCTCCTGCTCGGCGGCTCTCTCATCGTTCACGCACTGCCTTGACGCCGGCCGAGGGAGACGTCCTCGCCATCCACACGGCCGCTGCTTTCAGGTCCCTGTCTCCGGCTTCCCCTCTCCGCGGCTGCGCCACGCACGGACGGTCGGCGAAGGCGGCCGCGGCCTGTCCGTCTGCGCCCAGCTGATCAGCGCAGAAGGACGTCGAAGACCATGCGGAAGAAGGCGTCCAAGGGAGCGGAGGACTTGTCCGCCCGGGCCGCGATCAGCGTGCCCTCCCAGGCGCTGAGGATGAACAGCGCGGCCTCTTCGACATCGAGAGCGGCATTCAGCTCTCCTGCGTCCCTGGCTTCGGTGAGCACCTGCCGGATGCGCGTGGCCCACCGCTGGAAGCCGCCCTGGACGGCGGAGCGGATCTCCTCGGAGTGGTCCCCCACCTCGGCGCCCAGGTTGCCGACCAGGCATCCTCTGGCGAAGCCGCTGTCGACGGTGTCCGCGCCCAGAAACTCGAAGTGCGCCCGAAGCCGCTCCAGCGCAGGGCGACCCGGGGTGTCGAGCATGTCGAACCGCAACCCGGCGGCGTAGCGGCTCAGCGCCTCCAGGGCGCTCTCCTCCTTGCTGGCGAAGTGGTTGTAGAACGAGCCCTTCGGAGCCCCCGCCGCCGAGGTGATGTCGCTGATGCCCGTGGCGTTGAAGCCCCGCGTGCGGAACTGCTCCAGGGCTGCCTGCGCGATCTCCTCGCGCTTGGACGCGCGTGCCATCCTCACCACCACCTCGATGGTCAATATGTCCGGTCGCCTTGCCTCGGGTCAAACCCGGGCCGGCGGGCTGGGCGGCGCTCGTCCACAACGGCATACGGCCCGCGGTCCGGCTGCCGGAAGCGCTTGACGAATTTTAAAGTGACCGGTCATATTGAAGTAATCCCCGCCCCACGTCCTCGGCCCTCCCCGTGCCGGCAGAGGCAGCACCGAGGAGATGCGTGATGTCCCCGTACCGAGCCTTCGAGGCCACCGGCGTCCACCGGCTCCAGCTCGTCGAACGCGAGCTGGTGGAGCCGGAGCCCGGACACGTCCGGCTCAGGGTGGAGGCGTGCGGTGTCTGCCACTCCGACGTGCTGGCCGTGGAGGGACTGCGCCCCGACCCGTCCCGCCCGGTGGTTCCCGGCCACGAGATCGTCGGCCTGATCGATGCGGTGGGCGCGGGTGTCACCGCCTGGAGGCCCGGCGACCGCGTCGGCGTCGGCTTCCTGAACGGACACTGCTGGGAGTGCGAACCGTGCCGCCGCGGCGACTTCGTCAACTGCCTGAACCAGGAACAGACCGGCACCACCATCGACGGCGGATACGCAGAGGTGACGTACGCCCGGGCGAGCGGACTGGTACGCATCCCCGACGGCATGCCGGCCGTCGAGGCGGCCCCGCTGCTGTGCGCCGGGCTGACCACCCTCACCGCGCTCCAGCAGGCCCCCACCCGCGCGGGCTCCCTGGTCGCCGTGCAGGGAATCGGCGGGCTCGGTCACCTGGCCCTGCAGTACGCACGCAGCCTCGGACACCGTGTGGCCGCCATCGCCCGCGGCCAGGAGAAGGAGGCTCTCGCCAGGGAGCTGGGCGCCGACGAGTACATCGACAGCACCGGAACGGACCCCGGCACCGCGCTTGCCGGGCTGGGCGGCGCATCGGTCATAGTCGCCACCGCATCCAGCGGAACGTCGATGAACCCCCTGGTCCGGGGGCTCGCCCCGGGCGGCACGCTGGTGGTGGTCGGCGCCGCCCCCGACCCGCTGACGGTCGCCACGGCCGACCTGATCTTCGGTACCCGCCGCGTCGTCGGCAGCCTGACCGGATCGTCGATCCAGAACGAGGACAACCTCGCCTTCAGCCTCGCCCACGGCATCCGGCCCTCCACCGAGACCATGCCCTTCACCCACGCGATGGACGCCTACGAGCGGATGCTCTCGGGCAAGGCCCGCTTCCGGGTCGTCCTGGACATGACCGCCTGACCACGCCGCGACCCGCGCCGCCGGACGGACGGTCCGGCCCGCGCCTCGGCATTCCCCTCGAGGTTCCCCCATGACCGACATGGTCGACACGACAGAGCACACCAGCGCGGGCCCGCACGGCAACGGGCCCGCGCGTCCGGCCAACGGCATCGCCTCCGACGACAACGGCCGCCACGCGGCCCGCGCCGCACGGATCGGGCTGCTGTCCGTCTCCCTCGGCACCGCCGGCCTCGGCGGAGCCTGGCAGGCCGCGGCGACCACCTTTGCGCCCGCTCTGCGGGTCAGCGACGCGCTGTTCGCCGTCAGCGGTCTCATCTGGCTGGTTCTGCTCGCCCAGTACCTGCGCCATGGCGGCTCCCGGTGGCGCAATGTGCGCCACGACCTGCGCCATCCCGGCCAGGGCTTCGCCCTCGGGTACGTGCCCATAGTCGGCATGCTGATTGCCGGCCACTTCTCCCGGTTCGAGCTCACCGGGGCACGCTGGGCCTACGCGGTGTCCCTCACCGTGGCCGCCCTGATCGCCGCACGCCTGCTCGCCCACTGGCTCACGGGCGCCCTGAGCAGCGCCACTCTGCACCCGGGTTACCTGCTGCCCGTCTCCTCCGCACCCTTCGTCGCCAGCGCCATGGCCTCCACCCTCGGACTGCCCGGCGTCGCCGACGCGGCCTTCGCGGTGGGGCTGCTGTACTGGCTCGCCTTCGGCACCGTCATCCTCGGCAGCCTCGTCGCCAACGGCCCCCTGCCCGGGCCCGCCCGCCCGGCACTCACCGTCCTGACCATCCCCCCCGCGACGGGCGGAATCGCCTGGACCGCCGCTCACCAGGGCGTTTTCGACGCCGTCGGCTACGGCTTCGCCGGGACCCTGCTCTTCACCGTCCTCCTCGTCGCCTTCCTCCTCCCCGAGCTGAACCAGCCCTCGTTCCACCCGGGCCTGTGGGTCTTCAGCTTTCCCATAGCGGCCAGCACCAACTTCGCCATCCGCTGGGTACACGCGTCCGCGCTTCCCGGAGGACCGGCCCTCACCGGGATCCTCCTGGCGGGTGCGACCATCGCGCTGGTCCTGCTGGCCGCGGCCACCCTGCACCACCGGGCCCGGAGAGCGCTTCCCGGCTGACTTCCGCTGCGGTGGCGGAGAGCCGCATCCCGGACGCCCCGTAGCCCCGGTCTCCCGCCCAGCAGACCCCGACTCCCCCGCGGCCAAACGTGCCCCGGCCGCCTCACCGAAACGTCTCCAAAGGAGCCATCATGCCCACGCTCGACCGCCAGGACGCCGTCTTCGTCCTCGACCTCGGTGACGGCGAGAACCGCTTCCACCCCGACTGGATCGCCTCGGTGAACGCGGCCCTGGGCGAAGTGGAGAAAGCGGAAGGCCCCCGCGCCCTGGTGACCGCCGCGACCGGCAAGTTCTACTCCAACGGTCTCGACCTCGACTGGCTCGCCGCGCACAGCGACGACCGCCAGGACTACGTCACTGCCGTCCACGCTCTGTTCGCACGGCTGCTGTCCCTCCCGGTGATCACCGTCGCCGCGCTGCAGGGACACACGTTCGCCGCAGGAGCGATGTTCTCCCTGGCCCATGACTTCCGTCTCATGCGCGCCGACCGAGGCTTCTGGTGCCTGCCCGAAGCGGACATCGACATCCCGTTCACACCGGGGATGTCCGCCCTCATCCAGTCCCGGCTGACCCCGCGAACGGCTCACCATGCCATGGTCTCCGCCCGTCGTTTCGGCGGCCAGGAAGCAGCCGCCGCCGGAATCGTCGACCAGGCCACGGACGAGGCCACCCTGCGCACCGCCGCCCTCGAACTCGCCCGGACCCACGCGGGCAAGGCCGGCGACACCCTCGGAACCATCAAGACGCGCATGTACGCCCCTGTCCTCACCCTGCTCCGCGACACGACCAACCCGCTGGGCTGACGTCGGGCCGACGGCGGTCGCCGGCCCGGCGTGTTCCAGCGCCGATCGGCGCCCGTCCTGCCGCGTCGTCGACAACGCCGGACAGGGCGACCGGGCCTCGCTGGAGGACTCCACCTCGGAGGCGTGCCGCCACCGGTGTCCGCGTAGCGCAGCGGCAGCGCTTGCACCACGTCAGCGCCCGGGAACACATTTTCCCCACGAGTCCGTGCAACCGTTTCCCCGTCCAGGGAGTCCGCGTCTACATGCACACGCGTGTCCGGACACCACCGGAGAGTCTCAGGGCTGAGGTGCTGGCCCTCCTGCTCGAACCCTTGGGCGTCGACGCCATGGCCGGGCCGGCCTCGCTCGAGAAACTCGCCCAGGGCGTGGCGGCGGTCGCCCAAGCGTGCGGGTGTGCCGGTGTGCCACCGTCCGGGACCACTCTTGACCGGATATCCGATGCCGTGGCGGCGTGCGTCGAGGAACATGAGCTGGTCCGTCTGGCGACGGCCCGGGGCCGGACTCTGACACCGGGTGAGGCCAGAGCCCTGCGAGAGTTGATGCACCTGGAAGGGCTACGGCCCCATCTCCAGGCGTTCGACGGTGTGACGGCGCAAGCGCTTCGGGCGGACCTCGCGGCTGTGGCGCTCGCGGAACGGCTACTGCCTGGAGTCCTGGAGCAGTGCCGGCGTGCGGATCAGGGGTGGCCCAAGGAGATCTGGCGTACGATCTTCGAGATCGACGTCGATGGCGCGGTGACCGACCTGCGTCGTCACCGCCGGGGCGGCCGGCAGGCGGCAGGCGCACGTGAGCTCGTGCTCAGACACAGTGTCTCCGCCGCTCGGGATCTGCCGAACCGGGATCTGGTGACTCGGCTCGAGAAGGTGCAGGACTTCGTCACCGCGCAGGAGTCGTACGAGGCGGTTGTGTCCGTGCACCCGGAATGGTGGCGCTGGCTCGGGCCGGCCGCCCGGTTCAGGTTCAGATCGGATCGGCGTGATGCCCTCATCTGGGCGATCGGCGTTCGCGACACCGGAGCCGTCCCGGGGAGCACTCTGGAGATGCTCGCGGAGGGCAGCCTGAGGGCGGTGATCGAGCAAGGGCTCGTGACGGTACCCGTGCGCACGACCGCTTCCCCGGCTGCGCCCGCCCTGAGTTCAGCCGCACGGCTCGTGGCGGGTCTGCCGGCGGTCGCCTCGCGGACCGACATCGGCGCACTGCGAGCGCTCAAGTCCTGGTACGCGAAGAACGTCGAGCTGTTCGACCGCGTGGCATCGGCAATGGACACGCTGCGAACCGAACCGCATCTCCGCGCGGCCCTTGAGCCCCTGGTCGACGAACTCTCCCATTCGCTCGGGGCGGTGGACGCCAGCCGGTCGGCCTACCGCGATGTCCAGTCCACCCTCTGGGCCGAGGTCGAGGCCCGCCTTCGTCGAACCCCGTACTCCGCGCACGCGGTGGAGAGCGAGCCTCTCGTCGGGGTCATCAGCCGCATCGGGGCGCTCGAACGTGAACTGCGCGATGCCGTGCGGGACATGCCCGCGGTGAGAGGCAGCCTGGTCGTGGCCGTCGCGGGAAGAACCAAGTCCGGGAAGACCACGCTCCGCAAGGCCCTGACGCGCGACGCGGACCGAGCGGGGATCGGGCGGGGAGCGCACCGGACCACGCGGGAGACCTCCGCGTTCGAGCTCGGCTCCGTGACCTACCTCGACACGCCCGGCGTCGCCGCGAAGGACGACGACCTGGACGCCCGACGCGCCCGGGCCGCGTGCGACAGCGCCGACGCGGTCGTATGGAACTACGCCGACACGCTGCGCGACGAGGAGTCCGCCGAACTCCAGCGGCTCCTCCTCTCCGGGAAGCCTCTGCTCGCCGTCGTCAACGTGAAGGACCGAGTCGACACGCCGGACCGGCTGCAACTCTTCGCCCGGCGACCGGAGAGAGCGTTCACGTCCGCGTCGGGTCACGCCGTCCGGATCGAGCAGGTCTCCCGAGCGGTCGGAGCCGCACCGCCCGTCGTCCTCGCCGTCCACTCCGGTGCGGCGCACGAAGCGTTGTCCACCGAGGACAGCGAGCTGCGAGACAGGGCCTTCCGGGCGAGCCGGCTGCCCGAGCTCGAACGGTCCCTCGCACAGCTCCTGGCCGAGCGCGCTGTTCCGCTTCGTGCCGTTCGGCTGGCCGAAGGCGTACGAGCACCCCTTGCCGCGTTCCACGACCGGGTGAGCGGGGAACTCCCTCGGATCGGTCTCGCGCTGGACGAACTCGAACGCTCGGCAGCAGGTCAACAGGCCGCGTTGCTCGATGCGATCCGGATGGCGGGCCGGAACACGCGCGACCGCCTGACAGCCGGGCGCCATCATGCCGAAGAGGAGCTGTCGGGCGTGGTGCCGAGCCTGGGCGGCGTGGATCACTCGCGGCGATGGAGCGACTTCGTCGCCGGTCTGGAGCTGGAGGGATTCACCGCGGTCCTCGTGACGGAGATCGAGCGGGAGATACGGAAACGGGAGAGGGTTCTGCGCGCGGGGGAAAGCGCCGAGGAGCGGCAGGACGACGAGGGCCTGCACATACGACAGCGACCGGACGCGACGGTCTGGCGCTGGATCGCGGTGGCTGCCGAGGGGGCGGGGACAACCCTCTTGGACTCCCTTGCTGCCCGGGGGATCGCCAAGAAGCTCTCCACGGCTGCCACCAAGGCCAACCCTGCCGTGGTGGCTGTGGGCCACGCGCTGGATGCCGTGGTCGGAGCGGCGAAAGCCGTGAGCCGTGAATTCGATCGCGCGGAGCAGGCGAAGCACGAGTGGACCGGCGAGACCGCGGCCGCGGCCGCGGCCGAGCTCGATGAGCGGTTCGACAGAGAAGAAGCACGGCTGACGCGCATCGTCGAGGACACCACGGCCCACGTCGCCGCCCAGTTCCAGGAACAGTCCGCGGACATCGGCCGTACCCGGGAGCGGTTCGAGCAGCTCCGCCGGCTGCGGTCGGCCGTGCGGTCCGCCCTCGATGCGATCGACCTCGTACTGGTGCGCCGACTCCTGGCCCTTGCCGGCGGGGACCCGGGGGCGATCCGCTCGGCGCGCCGGACGCCAGGGGTCGAACTTCGCGTCTGGACCGACGCGTCCCGAAGCGTGGAAGTGCGGGCGTGCCTGCGGGACCGACTCGTGGATGTCCTCACCGAGCGGATCGAGATCCGCTCGGACTCCGGGAGCCGGGTCGCAGTGGCCGGCACCGGTGGAGCGAGCGAAGGGAAAACAGGTGGTTGACGGCAATCCGGCCGGCGTGACGGAGAGCGCCGGAGGTCTGAACACCCGCGTGCTTGCGCTGAGTGCACGGGCCGAGCGTCTCCTGAGCGCTCACGCCCGTACCCGGGGACTGGTGGCGAACCTTCCCCAGGCGGACGCGAGCCCGCTGCGGATCGCGCTCCTGGGCCCGTACAGCGCGGGGAAGTCGATGCTCATCGCGGCTCTGCTCCGGCTCCCGTCGGCGGCTGTCGACGAACTCGTCGACGCGGCGCCCAAGACACACGAGCCGACACCGTATCCGTGGAACGACGTGACGCTCGTCGACCTGCCCGGGACGCTGTCGGGCAACGACGAGCACTCCGGCGCGGCGCGTCTCGGTGTGCGTGGTGCGGACGCGCTGATGATCGTGACGACGAGCGAACTGCCGGGCGAGGCGGAGACCGCGGCGATTGTGGAAGCGCTCGACACCGACGGGTTCGCCGACCGAAGTGTGGTCGTCGTCAACAAGATGAACGCCGAGAACAGTGATCGCGACGTCATCCTCGATGAGATTCGCAAGCGGCTCGGGCCCTTCGCGGATCGTGTCCCGATCGTGCCGACCGACGCGCGCGACCACATCGACGCGATCAACGATCCGGACCTCTCGGCCGATCATCGTGATCTGCTGTTCGCGGAGAGCGGCGTCGACGCTCTCGCGGACGAGTTGCGGAGGATGGTCGCGCCCGGTGTCGGCGGTGTCCGGCCGAAGGCGCAGGCGTTCGAACTCCTCCGGGTGCTGACCGACGCCGAGCGGCACTGGGAACTGGACGGCGAGGAACTCAGGGCCGCGGAGACCACGAAGAAGGTCGAGGAGTCGATCTCCCGGGCGAAGCAGGGTGTGCTGCTCACACTTGAGAGGGAGAGGGAGGTCGTCGCGTCCGTGATCAGAGCGGCGGGAAGCAAGAGCGCTGCCGGCGTCTCGGAGAAGGACGGCGTCGTCCCCACCGGCATCGCCCGAGACGTCGAGGAAGCACTGGCCCGCACCATGACCGAGTTCGACACCAAGTTCTCTTCGTCGATGAGGGCGGCGTTCGAGGCGCTGGTCGCCGAGTACGGAACGGAGGTGCCCGAGCCTGAAGCCTGGGTGAACGACCTCGACTCACCCGAGACGGCAGCCGGCGTGTCCCCGGACGGCGCATCACGCTTTGAAGGTGCGGTCAGGGAAGTCGCGGAGAAAGGAATGAAGGCGGGCGCCAGGAGGATTCACGAATGGATCGGGAACGTCGCGGCCGGCGGTAGCGAGCAGGGAAGTCTGGCCTCCGACATCGCGACCCGGATCAACGGCACCGCAGTGGGCCAGAAGGTGCTCAACATCGGCAAGAAGGTGAGTGGCGAAACGGGCAAGTTCAAACCGTGGGGTCGGGGCAAGGCAGCCGAGAAGGTCGCCGACACGGCCGGCAAGGCGCAGTGGGTGATGGCGGTCATGGGGCCACTGATCGACTTGACGGGTGTTGCGCACGACTGGGACGAGCGGAAGAAGCTCAACGGGCACCGGGACACGATCAGGCGTCACTTCGAGGAAGAGGCGCTCAGAACGCGGAACGCTCTCGACGACTCCGGTACGCGGCACCTGGACGAGTGGATCGTGGAGGTGGAGCGGTCGCTCAGCGGGCTCACGAACCGGGGTGCGGAGATCAGCGCTGAGCGTGAGACGGCGCTGAGAGGAATCCAGAGCCTCCGCGCCGAGGCCGCGACCCTCGCCAGACCGGCCGGCTGACCCGGCGGGCCGGTGTCCCGGCGGTGAACGCGACCACGCCGCCGGGACGACTCCGCCGATCGCCCTCGGGAACCGCCCACGAAGCACTACGGTCACCTACGGACGCATCGACGGCGGCAGCCAGGCGCGACCACGCGGAAGAGCTGTGAGCGGGGGGCGATGACAATGGCGGACAGTACGACGGCTGGGACAGGTGTCCGGGGTCTCTTCGACGATTTCGGGGCCTTCAGGACTCCCACGACCGAGGACCTTACGACCGTCCTGACCGGTGGACTGGTCGCCCCGGACGCCAACGTCCTGCTGAATCTGTACCGCTACACGGAGCAGGCTCGCGCCGACCTGCTCCGGGCGCTCGGCGCGCTCGAGGACCGGCTGTGGGTGCCGCACCAGGTACTCGTGGAGTTCTGGCGGAACAGAGAAGGCACCATCAGCGACGCCCGGTCGACCGGAACGAAGGCCGCCGAGGACATGGCCGGCCACGCGACGCAGGCGGTGAAGACGCTGCGGACGTGGGCAAATCATGTCGCCCTGCCCGACGACGAGTTCGACCGGCTGCGCGACCGGCTGTCCGACGTGTTCGACGGCGTGCGGGGAACAATCGTCAAGGTCGGCGATGGCGAATGGCAGAACATCACGCATGACACAAGCGCCGATCCGGTGATCGCGCGGCTGGAGCCCGCCCTCGACGGGCGCGTGGGGGCTCCTTTGAGCGCCGAGGAGCACCACAAGGCTGTCGAGGAAGGCATGCGCCGGGTCGAGAAGCGCGTTCCTCCTGGCTACATGGACAAGAGGAAGGACGGTGACGGGGCGGCGGGCGACTACCTCGTCTGGGAGCAGATACTCCGCGAGGCCGGCCGCCGCGGGTGCGACGTGCTGTTCGTGACGGCCGACGGCAAGGAGGACTGGTGGCGCAAGGAACAGGGTTTCAGCCGCGGTCCCCGGCCGGAACTCACCGCTGAGCTCAAGGCCCGCGGGGGCGGCCGGCTCCTCATGCTCACGCCGAAGCGCTTCCTCGAAGTCGCCGCACCCGTACTGAAGTTCAGCCTCCAGGAGGGTTCGGTCGAGGACATCGCGCGCGTCGAGCGGATCGAGGCCGAGGACCGGTACGGCGGCTGGACCGCCGCGGCGGTCCAGGAACTCTTCGACCGGCTGACGTACGAGGGGTACGAGGACCGCGTCCATGTGATCAAGCATGCCGCCGAGTGGGACGGCTTCGCGGACGCGGACAGCGTCTACATCATCTGTGAGTACGACGAGGACCGTACCCTCCGAGGCTTCACCCGGCCCGTCAAGCGCATCACCGACCGTCTGCGTCAGCTGGGCAAGATCGCGGAGACGGCGGTCCCGATGCTGGAGACGAAGTACCCGCCGGGTGAGATGCGAGCCTCCGGCTTCTGCGTCCACCCCCTTCTCGTACGACTGATCAACGACTTGGCGGGGAAGGACGAGGAGTGACCTGACGACGGCTCCCCCTCGCCGTCCGTTACCGCGCGTTCAGCCGACCAATTGCTCGGTGCGTGTGTCGGGAACGATGGTAGGCCCACCGATGTCGGCTCGTCGGCCGTCGACGCGGCCCTGCCAGTAGCCCGTCCCCTTGAACTTCGTGGGCCGAGTCGTGCCCAGCTGGGGATAGTGATCGTTCAGATGTGCGGCCACCACGGTCGACCGGTCGGCGAGGACCAGGGCCACACTGCGCCCCGTCCTTTCCGCGCCCTCCGCCGCCTCCTGCGCGTGCTCGGCGGCTGCCCGCGCCGCCTCCTGCGCCGCCCTGACCCGGTCGGTCACCTCACGGATGAATCCGAGCATCCAGGAACGCTTGTAGGCGCGCGCATCCTCCCCCGCCGGCCGGTGCAGGCGGTCGGCGCGGTCCGCTCCGTCCAGCATCTGCAGCCGCAGGCTGGCGAACAGGACCTCGCTCGCCTGGATCTCGCCCTCGAAACCGAAGAGGTGGACCCGGTGGCGGTTCGCCTTGCCTCCGGGGTAGACCGAGCGGCAGCGCATGGCCTCGGCGATCCAGCTGAGTAGCCGCCGCATCTCCCTGGCGTAGGGCGGGTGGACCTCGACGACCTTGTCCACGGGTCCGGCGGGTCGGTCGAGGTCTTCGAGCATCGCCTGTTCGATGCCGTACTTGGCCATGAGTTCCGTGGCCTTGGCGAGGAAGGCGCGGGCCTCCTCCTCCGTGGCGGCCTGGTCCTCCGCCTTGCGGAGCAGGGCCCTGACCTTGCGGAGCAGTTCGGGCGGAAGGGCGCGGTGCGCGGTGCGGCGGGCGGAGGGGGTACCGCCCTGGTCCGGGATGGGGCTCCCCTGGGGACCGGTGCCCTTCGGTCCGTTGGGCCGGGTGGTCTCGTCCGGTTCGTCCGTGCCCTTCTCCTCATCGCGGGCGAGGAGGTCGGCGAGGTCCTCCGGATCGGGAGCCAGCTCCGCCAACGCGGCGAGGGCCCACCGCCGGTAGGCCTTGGCGTCGTCCTCGCGCACCTGCGCGCGGACCGCGCGCAGGATGCGTACCGACCCGTCCGAGTGGACCATCAGGAACTCCAGCCTGGCATGGCCGAGTTGTGCCAGCGCGAGAAGCGCACACAGGTCGAAGGCGCTGTCCGCTCCGTACGGGACGTCGATGCCGGGGTCGGGATACCAGTCCGCCGACTCGTCGGCCTCGTCGAACAATCCCTCGAACAGCGAGAGGCCTGGGACCGTCACGTCGTCGTCGCCGGTCCGGACGCGGACGACGGAGGCCGACGGCAGCCCCGAGTAGGCGAGGGCGGCGGCCTTCTCCTGCGGGGAGGTGACGATGTGGTACCAAACGGGCAGGGATCCCCGTATGCCCTGCCAGGTCGTCTGTCCCCGGTCGCGGCGCTCACGCGCCTGCCGTACCACGTCCGCGCTCGGTGCCTCGTCCCGCCAGGCGCCCTCGTCCGATGGCACCTGCCAGTCGAGGAACATGTCGAGGTAGTCAACGGCATTGCGGTGTGCGCCGGGCCGGCTGCCGTCCAGGAGCGCGCGTTCGCAGGTGGAGAGCGCGTCGACGACGGGCTGCAGCACGAGCGTGGCGTAGCGCTTGACGGTCTCGGACAGCTCCGCCAGGAAGGCCCGTGTGGCCTCGGACCCGGTCTCCTGCTGGGCTCTGCGCCACGCTTCGAGCTGGTCGGCGCAGGCCTGCTGTTCGGCCAGCCACCTCAGGTGCCCCGCGCCCTGGAAATACTCCTCGCGCAGCAGAACGGCGTCCTCGACGGCGGCGATCGTACGGGGCGACCTGAGCACCGCGTGGGCCAGCAGTCTCAGCGGCTCGGGTTCCGAGGCGAAGAACTCGGCGGGTGTGACGAGCGTACGACCGTGCCGTCGCGGCGCCTGCTCGGGCTCGTCGATGTCGTCGGTCCAGGGAATCTCCTCAGACCAGCGCGAACGCCACTCGGCGAAGTCCCGTGCCGGATCACCGGTGCGCGGCTGATTCCGTCCCCACCACCACAGGGCCATCTCCTCCCATGCGGCGGCGTTCCACGACCAGACGGCCGGTTCGCCCCAGGACGCCAGCCGCGAACGGAGCGCTCGGGCCGCACCCGTCAGGTCGTGGCGGTGCCCGCCCGGGATCAGGCGCTCGAGCAGGCGGACGGTCTCCGCCACGGAGCGGGCGCGCGCCTCGTCCGTGGCCACCCTGGCCATGGTGACCGCCGCCGCCAGGCGCCGCTCGCCCAGATCGGCCGGCAGCAGCTCGTACAGATCCGGGCCAGCGGTCTCCAGCACGTTGGCGAGGTCCTGAATCCTGCTTTCGATCCACTCCTCACGCGCCTGCCGGAACTCCACCGCCGAGGGTCCGTCCGCGCGGCTGTCCGTCATGTGTCCCCCTCCTCACATCCCCACCCGTGTACGAAAGATCATCCTATGAGGACACACCGTGAGCGCTCGCGGCCCGGCGCTCCGTCAGCAGCCACTGCGCTGCCAGACCGGGCAGCGCCGCGGCCGGGTGGCCGTGTATCCGAAGTCCGGCCACAGATCGGGCAGGTTCGTTCGTGCAGCGGAAGGTGCAGCTGGGCGCGGAGCGCCTCACTGTGCAGATGGTCGTAGGGACGGGCCATGAAGCCGGGACCTCTCCGAGGACGGCGATGGACATCGGGCGGGCCGCTCGGCGGGATGTCAGCCTGCCGCTTCCGGACAATCCTGCGCCACGCGGGAGCGGGGTCGGCCGGTGGCGGTGGATCGCCATGAACGCCTCCCGTACGGCGGGGGCCATGCGGCGGCCGTCGCCGCAGATGTAGACGCGTCCCCCGGCCTCCAGGATCGACCACACCTCCTCGCCCTCGCGGGCGATGCGGTCCTGGACGAAGCGGGCGCCGTTCTCGGGCGCGTGCATGAAGGTGGGGCGCATGCTGACGGCGCCGGCCGCCTCGGCCGCCTCGAACTCGTCCCGGTGCAGGTAGTCCACGTCGGGGTGGTCGCAGCCGAAGTAGCAGAGCAGGGTCCCGGTCGAGCCGGTGTGGTGCCGGTCGAGCACGGCACCGCGGAAGGGCGCGAGGCCGGTGCCCGCGCTGATCAGGATCACCGGTACGGAGGTGTCCTCGGGGAGGCGGAAGGACTCGCTGCACGGGAGCACCCGGGCCCGTACCATGTCACCGGCCCGGACGGTCTGCACGTAGTGCGAGGCGATGCCCCGGAAGACGCCCTCGCCTCCGCGGTGGGGCGCGGCGAGCAGCGAGATCATGAGGTCCACCTCGCCGGGCGAGGCCGCGGCGGACGAGGAGACCGAGTAGTGCCGGGGGCGCAGCACCGGCAGCAGCTCCAGGAAGCCCTCGAAGGGCAGTTCGCAGGCGCGGTACCGCTCCAGCAGGTCGAGGACGCTGTGTCCGGCGGAGGTCACCCGCTCCCGGAAGGTGTCGGCGCCGGCGGCGGCGAGTTCGGCCAGGGGCTGTTTCTCGGGCGGGCAGCCGGTGTGCTCGGAGCCCCTTCTTCCCGGTCGACGCGGTCACGAAGGCGGGCGCCGTCACCCTCGGCCACGAGGTCGCCGGTGTCGTCCACACCCTCGGCCCGGACGTGAAGGGCGACTGGACGCCCGGGCAGCGGGTGGTGCTCCAGGCCGGCGAGGCCTGCGGCGACTGCGCCGGGCTGCCTGCGCCGGATGATGTGCCACCGGCCGCTCACCCGCGGTCTGGACTACGACGGCGGCTGGGCCCAGTACACGATCGCCCGCGAGGCCACCCTCCTCCCGATCCCGGACGACCTGCCCTTCGACCAGGGCCGCGATCATCCCCGACGCGGTCTCCACCCCGTACGCCGCGATCGTGGGCACCGGCGCGGTCCGTCCCGCGCAGGCGGTCGGCATCTGGGGTGCGGGTGGCCTGGGCGCCCACGCGGTACGGCTCGCCCGGATGGTCGGGGCGGCTCCGGTCATCGCGGTCGACCCGCTGCCGTCGGCCCGTGAGCGGGCGCTCGTCTTCGGCGCGGACTTCGCCCTCGACCCACTCGCGCCGGACTTCGCGGAGGCGGTGCGGGAGGCGACGGCCGGGCGCGGTCTCGACGTCGCGTTCGACTTCGCGGGGGTGGGAGCGGCCCGGGCCCAGGCCGCGTCCGTGCCCGGCCCGTTCGGTTCGCTCGTCCTCGCCGGGCTCACCCCGGAGCCGGTCACCATCGCCGACAGCATCGGGTTCTGCTTCAACATCAATCAGGTCCGCGGCCATTACGGCTCCGAGCCCGAGCACGTGGAGCAGCTCGTCGGCCTGGCCTCGGCCGGACGGATCGACCTGGCCCCGTCCATCACGGCCCACGTGCCGCTGGCCGAGGCGGCGGAGGCGGTCGCCCGCCTGGAGAACAAGGTCGGCGACCCGATCCGCCTGGTCCTCACCTCTGACCGCCGCCCCTGCGCGAAGGAGAGCCCTCCCGGCGGCCGGCCCGGCCGCCGGGAGGGCTCGACGCCGGCGTACGCCGGCAGCTGCCCCGGCGGTACGACGTCGACACCCATGCCGTCGCGTACAAGCGCCTGCCGGAGGACAGTCCGCCGGCCGGCGAGGAGTGGATCACCGGCCCTCCCAAGCCGCCCTGGTTCGTCACCGACCGGATCGCCGCGACCACCGGCCGCCTCCTCGCCGGCTTCGCGGCGGCGCCCCGCTGGAGCGCGCTGCCGGCGATCTTCGCGTCCGCGCTGCGAGGCTGACCACGCCGCGAAGGACCCACGGTCAGGAAGGCAGGAGATGCGAGAGGAATACGGCGCGGTCAGCGTGCTCGCAGGGCACCGGCGGGGCGCGTACCCCCACGCCAACTCGCTGCTCGTGCGGGGTGCCGCCGAGTCGCTGGTCGTCGATCCGTCGCTGTCCCTGGTCGTCCACCGTGCACAGGGCCGACCTCGGCGGACGCACGGTGACGGTCGTGCACCTCCCCGGTCACACGGCCGGCCACAGCGGTTTCCTCGTCGAACCGGACGGCTTGAGCTGGTCGGAAGCGGGAGGCCGTGCTCCTCGCCTTCCTGCGAGAACCCTGCACGGTCGAGGACATCGTCGGACACCGCCGGGTCCACCGCCCCCACGTCGAAGCCCCCCAGGTGGAACCGGTGGAACGGCGGACGGCGACACGGCGTCCGGACCGGCTGATCCACGCCGGACTCGTCACCGAGGTGGAGCACGGCCTGTTCCGCACGGCCCACTGAACGATCACACGACCTGCGGCCGACGGTCCCAGAAGGGGTTCGTTCGCGCTCCCTCGGATTCGGCTTGTGCCGGAAATCGGCGCGGGAGGAGAAAGGCCGGCCCTTTCCCTCATGTCTGTCATGCGGGGTTCTCTGCGTGTTTCATAGAGGTGTGGTCTCCGGTGCGCGACCATACGGACGCGGCACAGCACCTTTTCCAGAAGGAACACCGAGACAGGAAGAAGGACGGGCATGTCCGGCAGTGAAAGCGAGAATCCGGCAATCCCTTCACCGACGCCCACGCCGACTCGGCGGCCCCGGACGAACCGGGACTGGTGGCCGAATCAGCTGGACCTCCAGGTTCTCCACCAGCACTCGGTCGGAGCCGACCCGATGGACGAGGACTTCGATTACGCGCAGGAGTTCGCGACCCTCGACGTCGACGCGCTGAAGCGTGACGTCTTCGAGGTGATGACGGCATCGCAGGACTGGTGGCCCGCGGACTACGGTCACTACGGGCCGCTCTTCATCCGGATGAGCTGGCATGCCGCGGGTACGTACCGCATCGCGGACGGCCGCGGCGGCGGCGGCAGCGGCGCACAGCGCTTCGCCCCCCTCAACAGCTGGCCGGACAACGCGAGCCTGGACAAGGCGCGCCGTCTGCTCTGGCCGGTCAAACAGAAGTACGGCCGGAAAATCTCGTGGGCCGATCTGCTGGTCTTCGCCGGAAACTGCGCCATGGAATCCATGGGGTTCAAGACGTTCGGGTTCGGTTTCGGGCGAGAGGACATCTGGGAACCCGAGGAGATCTTCTGGGGGCCCGAGGACACATGGCTCGGAGACGAGCGCTACAGCGGAGACCGGGAACTCACCGGTCCTTTCGGCGCCGTACAGATGGGACTGATCTACGTCAATCCCGAGGGGCCCAACGGAAACCCGGACCCGCTGGCCGCCGCCCGGGACATCCGGGAGACGTTCGGGCGCATGGCGATGAATGACGAGGAGACGGTCGCGCTCATCGTCGGCGGCCACACCTTCGGCAAGTGTCATGGCGCGGTCGACGCCAGCTACATCGGCCCGGAACCGGAGGCCGCCGCCATCGAGCAGCAGGGCCTCGGCTGGCGGAACACCTACGGCAGCGGCACGGGCCCCCACGCGCTCACCAGTGGTCTGGAGGGCGCGTGGACCACCGAGCCGACCCGGTGGGACAACGGGTACCTGGACAATCTCTACGGGTACGAATGGGAACTCACGAGCAGCCCCGCCGGCGCCCACCAGTGGACGCCCACGGACCCCGAGGCCAGGAGCACCGTTCGCGACGCCCATGATCCGTCGAAGCGGCACGCCCCCATGATGCTGACGACGGACCTCGCGTTGAAGGTGGACCCGGTCTACGGCCCGATCACGAAGAGGTTCCACGAGAACCCGGACGAACTCGCGGTGGCGTTCGCCAAGGCGTGGTACAAACTGCTGCACCGCGACATGGGACCCCGGTCGCGTTACCTCGGCCCCTGGATCCCCGAGCCGCAGCTGTGGCAGGACCCCGTTCCCGACGTCGAGCACGACCTGGTCGGGGACGAGGACGTCGCCGCCCTCAAGGACCGGATCCTCGCCTCGGGTCTTTCCGTCTCCCAGCTGGTCACCACCGCCTGGGCGTCGGCGGCGAGCTTCCGCGGCACCGACAAGCGCGGTGGGGCGAACGGAGCACGCATCCGGCTCGCACCGCAGAAGGACTGGGCGCTCAACGACCTCCCCGAGGTGACCGAGGTACTGAGCACGCTGGAGCGGATCCAGCAGGACTTCAACGCGTCCCGGAGCGACGGTACGCGGGTCTCCCTCGCCGACCTGATCGTCCTCGGCGGGTGCGCGGCCGTCGAGCAGGCCGCGAGGACCGCCGGGCACGACGTCACGGTTCCGTTCGCACCCGGACGTACGGACGCCTCGCAGGAGCAGACCGACGCGGCGTCGTTCGCCGTGCTGGAGCCCAAGGCGGACGCCTTCCGCAACTACCTCCCGGAGGGCGAGAAGCTGTCGCCGGAGACGCTCATGCTGGACCGCGCCAACCTGCTGACGCTGACCGCTCCCGAGATGACGGTGCTGATCGGCGGCATGCGGGCCCTGAACACCGGCTTCAAGGGATCCCGCCACGGTGTCTTCACCCACCGGCCGGGCATGCTGACCAACGACTTCTTCGTCAACCTGCTCGACATGGGCACGGAGTGGAAGGCGTCGGCCACGGACGAGAACGTGTTCGAAGGCCGGGATCGCGCCACCGGCGAGGTCAAGTGGACCGCCACCGCCGTCGACCTGATCTTCGGTGCGCACTCCCAGCTGCGAGCCGTCTCGGAGGTCTACGCGTCCCAGGACGCGAGGGAGAAGTTCGTCCGTGACTTCGTCGCGGCGTGGGACAAGGTGATGAATCTCGACCGGTTCGACCTGGCCTGAGCCCGAGGTCCCGGCCGGCCCTCCTGGGCCGCCCGGGACGCGGCGAGGTGTGCGGCCTTCTCAGGTCACGTGCTCCCGCCCCGCGCCCGGGTCCGCTGCTTCAGCTCGATGACGGTCGCGACGGCGCGCAGCCAGGTGGCCGCGGCGTCGTCGGCGGCGATCCCGCCCGCCAGTTCGGTGCCGGCCCGCAGCCACTCCCGTACGAGGTCGGCCGCCTCCCGCCGGGGCAGGGGCTCGGGCAGCTCCGCGGCGCGGGCGAGTCCGCCGGCCCGCACGGTGTCGGCGAGGAAGGCGACCGAACGCGGCTCCGTGCCGAGGCGGTCGAGGATGACGGCCGCGGCCGCGGCGCCGTCACCGAACAGGGCGGTGCGGCGGGCGCCGGGCTCGGCGGTGAGGCCGTAACGCAGCAGGACGGTGATGTCGAGCCGGGCCAGCTCGTCGTCCGTGCGGTCCGGCGGGTACGGGGCGTCGTCGTTCATGGCGGGGCCTCGGGTGTCTCGTCTCATCTGCCTGGTCCGCCGCGGCTCAGCCGACGGTGACGGTGTAGGTGATGCGCTCGGGAGCCTGGGTGGTGGCGGCCGCCCCCGTGGTCGGGGTGGCGGAGGGTCCGGTCGTCTCGGGGGGCCGGGTGGAGGTGTTGCCCTGGCAGGTGGTGAAGGTGCAGTGCAGCAGCGTGAACCGGGTGGTTCCCTTGCCCGTGGCCTCGAAGGTGAAGGTCAGCCGGCCGCCGGCGCCGGCCGCCGGTGCGCCGCCGGAGTCCGACGTGTAGTCCTGGCCGCGGCTGACCAGCACCGAGCCGTCGGGCGCGGGGTCGACCAGGTACCAGTACTCGCGGGTGGAGGCGTTCTGGTCGACGGTGAGCGTGAAGCGCTCGCCCGGCTCGGCGGAGATGCTGGTGTCCTTCACCGGGTGGCTCGTCGGGCGGCTCGCGCCGCTCGTGGGGTGGCTCGCGGTGCTCGTGGAGCCGCCGGCCGGTTCGCCGGTGCCCGAGCCGCAGCCCGTGGCCAGAGCGAGGAGCGCGGTCGCCGCGATCACGGCACCGCCCCTGCTACCGCGGAAGATAGACGCTGTACGCGTTGGGGAGATCACTGGTGGAAGCCTTGCCCATGTGGCCGTTGATGAAGTCGTCCTCGCTGACCCAGGTGGTCGAGCCCCAGGGGTTGTACACCTGAAGCTTGTCCCCCTCCTGGGCGATGATGGTCATCGCGTGGGCGCCCTCCTTGCCCGAGACGTCGACCGGCACCGGCCGCCCCTGCGCCACCGACTTCTCGACTTCGGTGAGGACGGCCCGGCGGTCGGCGGCGCTGTTCAGGTCCTGGCGCTCGTAGTCACTGCCGGTGGCACTGCCGACGGCGCGGTCGTTGATCCGTTCCTGGCCCTCGGGCCCCATGCCGCCCCAGTTCTTGCCGCCGTCGCCTTCGGTGTGCAGCCGGTGCTGTTCGGCCACGAGCCGCTGCTTGAAGGCCTCGGCGTCGTCCTGCTGTCCGTCGGGGCCGCCGGTGAGGTCGAGCGCGTACAGGGGGTCGACCATGGCACGGGACGTGACGGTGGACGAGGCCACGCAGGTGCCCTCGGAGCCGTCGCCGCCCTGGACCCACCGCTGGCCGTCGAAGGTCGCGTAGTCCTTGTTGTTGTTCGAGCCGTCCGGAGCCAGGCCCTCGTCCTTCATGCTGTCCGCGCGGGTGACCACCGGAGTGAGGTGCCGGCGCATCCAGGCGGGGTCCTTGCCGTGGATCTTGTTCTGGAACGTGCCGATCTCGGCGACGCTGTGGCCGGCGGCCAGGGCCTTCATCAGGTAGGCCCGCTCCTGCGGGCTGTCCGACTTCGCCAGCATCCGCTCCATGGCCGTCTCGTCGTCGAGGCTCAGCAGGTCCATGCGTGCTGACGCGCGCGTCAGGTCGCCGGCCGTGAGGATCTCGTTGAGCTCGGTGTCGGCACCCGCCACGCCGGTGTCGGCGAGCATCACCTTGTCGACGGCGGTGAGTTCGCTGGTCTCCATCTTCCCGGCCCGTGCCTCGGCGGCCCACTTGTTCAGGTCGCGGGCCGCGACGCGGGTGGCCTCCTGCGCGTCGGAGACGGCGGCGTGCATCAGGTCGACCGCGTAGGAGCCGAGGTGGGCGGCGTTCTTGCGGTCCCACTCCTCCTCGTCGTTCTCGTGCAGGTCGTCGAAGAAGCCGTCCTTGCCGCCGAGCATCTTCTTCTGCTCCAGCAGCTGTCCGCGGCCCTGCGCGTCCTTGCGCTGCGCGGCGCCGATCGCGTCGGCCAGCGTCAGCAGCACCGTCGCGCAGCCCTGGAACGCCTCGCTCATCTGCGTCACGGACCGCCCGGCGGCGTTCACCACGTCGGAGGCGAGGACGCTCGTGTCGCCGACCCACACCTCCGGAAGACCCTTGCGGCCCACTCGGTCGACCTGGTCGAAGACGCTGCCGACCTGGTCGACCTGGCCGCGGTAGAGCCTTGCCAGGCCCTCCAGCACGCCCTGGTCGCCGCCCGGTTCGGGCACGGAGAGGGCGTCGTCGATCAGGTCGAGGAGCTCGTTCTTGCTTCCGGCACCGAGGATCTTCTTGGACAGCCCGGCGAGCCATGTGAGGCGGAAGGAAGGGGAGTCGAGGGGGGAGGAGAAGAAAGACACCGGCCCGCCCCTCAGTAACTCGACAGGGCCGAGGTGCGTCCGCCCTGTGCCGATGTGCTGGTGAGGCTGCTGGTGCCGCCGGCGGGGACGCGGTCCGCGTGCGTCTTCACCAGGCCGTCGGCACCGTGGTAGGTCTTCTTGGCCAACTGCACCTTGCCGCCGAGCTCGTGCAGCGCCGAAGCAAGTGTCTTGGCCTCCGCTTCCCAGGCCTTGACGAACGCGTTGAGCGCCGACGCGGCGTCCTCGCCGCCGGCGTCGTCGTACGAGTAACTCGTGCGGGACTTGACGGCCGAGCTGATGCCGTCCATGTCCGTGCCGGCCTCGTCGAGTTGCTGGGCCGGGCCGGTCATACCTGCCTTCACCTGGTAGCCGTCCGAGCCCACCGTGCCTCCCCCGTATGCATGAGATCGTGATCGCGGGCAGGCTAACACGCACGCTGGATACGAAGAATCGCCTGCCGACCGCCACACACACCTCCTCCACACAGCCTCCCAGGGGCCCGGATCCCGGGGCGGAGCAGCCGTGTTATCCCTCCGAGGCCGCAAGTCCCGCGTGGTCATGCGTGCGTTCGTTTCCCGTCGCCGGGAGCCGAGCCGGGGGTTCACCACCGGGCTGGGCGCCCTCCCCCGGTCCGTGCGGCCGTCCAGAGTGCGATCTGCGTGCGGGAACGGAGGCCCAGCTTGTCGCGGATCCTGTCCAGGTGCGTGGCGACCGTGTGGACGGAGAGGCCGAGCCGGTCGGCGATCTGCCGGTTGGTCAGCCCTTCCGCGACGAGTCCGGCCACCGTGGACTCCCGCACGGTGAGCCGGAGCCGGTCGTCGGTGGTACGGACATCGTGCCCGGTTCGCTCCTCGCCACTGCCCGCGCCGAGCGCGTACGCGACCAGCCGCTCTCCGCGCAGCCCACGGGCACCGGCGACGGCCGCCTCCTGCGCCGCGGCCGACAGCCGGGTGCGGGCACGCGCCGCCGCCTGTTCCATCCTGTGCCGCCAGGGGGCCTCGGGCTCGGTGTCCAGGCGGCGCCGCGCCTGCGCGCTCGCCTCGTACAGCCGCAGCGCCCGCTGCATGTCGCCGCTCTCGGCGGCGACGAGGGCCAGGCCCTCCACGGGGTACAGGGCGTGGAAACTGGCCCCTGGAGCGATCCTCAGCACCTCGGCGAACAGGGTCTCCGCGCTGCGCAGACGCCCCAGTGCCAGCCGTACGGCCCCGGCGGTGTGCAGCGCGGCCGCGGTCCGCGGCCACGGCGCCTGCTGTCTCAGCACGGGCAGGCACCGTGACATCAGTGCGTCGGCCTCCCGTTCCCGGCCGGCCTGCAGCAGCGCCCAGGCCAGGTGATGGGTGCACCAAGCGGTGTCCTGCGGCCTGCCGGCGGAACCGACGACCTCCAGGCACTCCCGCAGATCCGCGACGGCCTCGGCGAACTCGCCGCGGCACAGTCGCGCCGCCGCCCGGGCGTCCAGGGCGTTGGCCAGTCCGGCGGCGTCCCGGCGCATCCGCTCGCTGCGCACCGCCTGCTCACCCAGCCGCAGTGCCTCGTCCGGATCGGCCCGCTGGCAGGCCACGCGGGCGGCGAGCGCCGGCACCTGACCGCCCGGCGCCCGGCCCCCGGCTCCCCGCAGCAGCCCGGTGAGCAGCGCATGGGCGGCCGACGGCTGTTCCTGCTGGTAGTGCACGCGCGCCAGCTCCAGTGTCAGCCGTTCCAGGACGGTGTCGTCGTGTCCGGCGCCGTGGGCCAGTACCGAGGCGAGATTGTCCCGTTCCGCCGCCAGCGGGCTGCCGGCCTGGTCGGCGAACACGTCCCCGCGGCCCCGGTCGGCCATCTCGGTCAGCCACGCGAGCGCCCGGCGCAGGGTGGCGTGCAGTTCACCGGAAGCCCGCAGCCGGTCCAGGGCGTAGACACGGATGGCGTTCAACTGCCTGAAGCGGGTGGGTGCCGTCTCTCCCGGCATGGGTGCCGTCTCTCCCGGCAGACGTACGACGAGCGACTTCGCCTCCAGGGCGCACAGGATGCGGAAGACCTGCCGCGGGCCCATGCCGCCACCGGCGCAGACCGTCTGCGCGGCGGTCACGTCGAACCCGCCGACCAGGACCGAAAGACGCCGGAAGACCGCCTGCTCGGCCGGATCCAGCAGCCGATGGCTCCAGTCGACCGCCGCGGCGAGCCCGCTGTGGCGTGGGGGGCCGGTTCTGCTTCCCCCGGTCAGCAGGTCCAGCTGGGCGAACCGGTCGTCCAGTCCTGCCAGGATGTCGCTCAGCGCGAGCCCGCCGGCGTGGCGGGCGGCGAGTTCGACGGCGAGCGCCAGGCCGTCCAGGCGCCGGCAGATCTCGGCCACCAGGGGGCCGTTGCCGCGATGGAGCGTGAACCCCGGGGAGCTGCTCGCGGCACGGTCGGCGAAGAGCCGTACCGCCTCGGACCGCAGGAGGGCCGTCACGTCGTCTCCGGCGTCGGCCGGCGGCAGGGACAGTTCACCGACCCGGAACACGGTCTCTCCGGGCACCCTCAAAGCCTCCCGGCTGGTGGCCAGGATCCGCAGCCGGGGGCAGCGGCCCAGCAGCGTCGCCGCGAGCCGGGCACACGGCTCGGCCAGATGCTCGCAGTTGTCCAGAATCAGCAGCCGGGGGGCGTCGCCGAGCGCCCGGACCAGCGCGTCGACGCCTGTCCGGCCCGCTCGTTCGCGCACGCCCAGGGCGGCGGCCAGGGACTGGGTCAGCGGTGCGCCGTCCTGGAGCGAGGCGAGTTCCACGAGGTCGACCCGTGCGAAGCGTTTCGGTGACGCCTTGGCGAACTCCAGCGCCAGCCGGGTCTTGCCCACACCGCCCGCACCGGTCAGCGTGAGGAGGCGCGAACTCCTCAGGAGGGTGCGCAGGTTCGACAGTTCCTGCCGTCGGCCGACGAAGGTGTCGAGCGCCGGCGGCAGGACGCTTCCACCGGCCGTCGGGGCCGGCGGCGTGGCACCCGAGGCCGCCCTTCGGCGCAGCGCCCGCTGCCGGCAGGCGCCGGAGCAGTATCGAGCCGGCCGGCCTCCGTGCGGCCTCACGATCAGCGCGGCACCGCACACGTCACATGTTCGACTCCGGCTCATCCCCGTTTCCTGGCCGCACCGCCCCGCAACGAAACCAGCACCGTCAGCCATGTGTCTCCCCGAGGACCGCGCCGGCCGGCTCGGGCAGGAGCGGGGCGGCCGCCGTCACGCGTGCGGTGGCCGGCACCTGGGCGGGCCGGCCACCACGGGCGTCCGGGTGCGTCAGGGTGTGGCGGCGGGGTCGATGCCGAGTACGACGGTTCCGGTGACTCCCTTGCCGAGGTCGCTGCCGGCCTGGGTGAGGGTCAGCAGGGTCGAGGACCCGCCGTTGCGGTATATGCCGTCCCGCGCGTTGAGTGTGCGGGAGGCCCTGTTGTTCCGGTACGGCGACAGGGCGGCGACCCTGGTGTTGTACGCCTCCGGGAAGTAGAGCTGGCCCGTGTGGGACACGTGGCCGCCGTGGTATGTCCCGTCGGACACGGTGCCTCCCCCGTGCGTCTTGACGTGGATGTGGAGGGCCCGGCCGACGTACCAGCCGGGGTAGACGGTGGTGAACTCGGCGACACCGGCGGAGTCGGTCAGCTGCACGCCGCGCAGGAAGGTGGTGTCCGGGGTGGAACCTCCGGCGACATAGCCGGAGTAGACCCCGAGGGCGTCGCAGTGCCAGATGTCGACCGCCGTCCGGGGCAGCGGGGCGCAGGTCACCGCGTCGACCACGGTCACGCGGAGGGTCAGCGGAACGCCCGCCCTGCCCTCGGTGATGTCCTTGCGGACCGTCTCCAGGTCCAGGTAGTACGGCCCTTCGGTCTGCTCGGGCGTGAGGACGCAGGCGGCGACCGGCCGGGCCGCGGCCCGGTGCCCGGTGGCGGCGGTCGCCCGCGTGGCGGCGACACCCAGCGCGGCCGCGCCGAGGGCGGCTCCGCCCAGGGTGGCCATGACGGACCTTCGGGTGGTACCCGCGGGAACGTCGGACGGCCCGGGGTCGCGCTGCGGTTCCACGTGGTCGTGGTGGGGGATGTCAGTCATGGGGTGAGCATGGCGCCGGTGACGATCCGCCGGATCGCACGGACGACCCACGAAGCCGCCGCGTTACGAAACCCCACCAGCGGTACCGCGTGCGCGCCGTGCACGGACGTGAGCGGTGCGCGTCAGGACCGGTCTCGGCGCCGACGGCGCCCCGGCCCCGCCCCGGACATCGGCCCCGACACCGACCCCCACTGCGCCCCCGACCCCGCCCCCGGTGTCCGTACCGTCCGGGGCGTGCCGGTCGGGGCCGGGCGGGGGGGGAAGGGGGCGTGGTCGCCGGGGACGTGTGGCGCCGGGGCGGGGCTCGTGGGTGGTGGTCACGGGACGAGTTCGGAGAGGCAGGAAGGGAGTTGGGTGCGGCGGCGGATGCCCAGTTTCCGGTAGGCGCGGGTGAGGTGTTGTTCGACGGTGCTGACCGTGATGAAGAGCTTGCGGGCGATCTGCTCGTTCGTGGAGCCCCGGGCGGCCAGTTCCGCCACTCGCCACTCGGCCGAGCTGAGCTGGGGGACGGGCAGGTCGGCCGCGCTGAGGGGCTCCGCCCCCGCCCCCTCGTCGGCCGCCGCCGGCGGTGGTCCCGGCAGGAGCGCCGCGGCGCACCGGTCCGCCAGTGTCCTCGCCCGGTGGGCATGGCGGCGGGCCTGCACGGAGTCGCCCAGCGACTCGTAGGAGTGGCCCAGGTCGGCGAGCGTGTACGCCAGGTTCAGTGAGTCGCCGCAGCGGTCGAGGATGTTCGCCGCCTTCCGCAGGACCGGCGGGCGCTCCTCCGCGCGGAGGGTGGCAGCCAGGGCGCGGTAGGTCAGGCCGCGGGTGCGCGGGTGGCCCGGGGGGAGCAGCGACATGTGTTCCGCCAGGAGTTCCTTCGCCTGCGCCACGAGACCCTTGTGGAGGTACGCGCGGGCGGCGTTGACGCGCCAGGGCACCGCGGCCGGGCAGTCGGCCTCCCAGAGCTTCATCAGGTGTCCGGCCGCCAGGAAGTCCTGCAGCGCGGCGTCGTGGCGGCCGCGCGCGAGATGGAGATGGCCGCGGGCGTCGAGGTAGACCACTCCGCCGAGGGTGCCGAAGGCGGCGCTGGGCACGGGCAGGTCGAGGTAGCTCTCGGCCTCCCCCAGGTTCCCCATCGCCGTGGTGGTCAGGATGAGGAGCGAGAGCGGGACGACGACGGCCGCTCCCCAGCTCTCGCGCGGCATCAGCGCGAGCGCGGCGTGCGCCTGCCGTTTGGCGTTCCGCAGATCCCCGAGACGGTAGTGGATCTCCGCGCGCGCGGAGGTGAACATGGCGTTCCACACGAGCCCGTAGGTCTCCCCCATGGAGGCCAGGAGGGCATCGCACCACACCGACGCCTTGTCGAGGTTGTCGGAGTAGATCAGGACCATGAGCGAGGCGAGCGACGACGCGGGGCTCGCGGCTCCGGCCAGGGCCTCCCGGAGCACGCGCTCCGCGGCGGGGACGGCTCCCTCTTCGCCCGCGCCCCGCAGAACGGCGCCGAGTGCGGCCGCGGCCCGGTGCCCGGGGGTGCCGATGCCGTCGTCCGGCAGAGTCCCGTCCTCGCGTCCCGGGGCTGCGGCGATTCCCGGATAGGTGACCGGGAGCCACAGGCGCAGCTGCTCGGCGTGCCGTGCGGCGTCGTCGCCGGCCTGGGCGCGCGCACCTTCGCGCAGCCGCGCCGTCACCCGCGTCGCCTGCTCCACCTGGCCGTTCCAGAGGAGGCTCCGGACGACCGGGACCGACTGCCGGACGGACAGCTCGCCCCGCTCGGCGGCCGCGACCAGGTCGGGCAGATAGCTCTTCACCGCCGCCGGGTTGTACCGCCACATGACGTCGGCGAGCCGGGCGGCGATGCCGATCCGCTCCCGCCCGTCCGCGCACTCGCGATGGGCCCTTTCCAGGTAGCCGATGGCCGTCTCGTGGTCGCCGCCGGCAAGGGCCTGGTCCGCGGCCTCGCACAGGACCTGTTTCGCCCAGGGGATCGCGTCGTCGATCCGCATCAGGTGTTCGGCGGTCACGAGGGCGGGGGCGCCCTCGTGGTGCAGCAGCCGGGCGGCGCGGGACCGCATGGCGTGGCGTTCCTTCTGCGGGATGCTGCCGAGCACGGCCTCGCGCACGCTCGGCTGCCCGAGAAGGTCGTGGTCGAGGAGTCCGCCGACGCCGGGTGAGGCGACGATGCGCCCGACGGATTCCGGGTCCATGCCGCACAGGCGCGCGACGGCGGCCACCGACCGGAACGCGCCGAGCGTGGCCATCGCCTGCGCGATCTCCAGCACGACCGGCTCGGCCCGGTACAGGCAGCTCAGGACGGCGCGGCCGAAGGCGTGACCGGCCCTCGGCCTGAGCTGTGCGGCCGGCTCCCACGTCCTGCCGGTGCAGTCCTCGGCCAGGGCATGTACCAGTAACGGGCGGCCGCCGCAGAGCTGCCTGCACTCGGAGGCCATCCGGCCCGCCGTCTCAAGATTGAAATATTCCTCGAGTACCGTCGCGACTCCCGTCTCCGAGAGCGGTTCGAGGTCCAGCTGGCCGCAGTTGGGCATCCGGAGGAACTCGGCCTGGAGGATGCGCTGGACGCTGTCCCGGCCCATGTCCGGGCAGTAGGTGAGCACGATCGATATCGGCGCGCTGCCCATCCGGCGCATGAGCGCGAGCAGGTACTGCAGCGACTCGACGTCCATGAAATGCGCGTCGTCGATGCAGACGACCAGCGGCGGGCTGCCGGCCAGGTGCTGGAAGGCGCCCTGCAGCACCCCGAGGACCGGCGGGGAGATCTCGCTGTGCGCGCCCGCCTCCAGGACACCCTCCACCAGCGCGCGGACCTCCAGGCCGGCGCTGTGTGCGAAGAGCCGGTGCGCACGCAGGAGTTGATCTAAGATCCCGAGCGCCTGGTAGCGCTCGAACCTCGACGCGGTGGCCTTGAGGACCGTGGCGCCCGCGTCGGCGGCGTCCCGGGCGAAGGAGTCCAGCAGGGCGGTCTTACCACTTGCGAGCGGGCCGCCGATGGCGACCGTACGACATCGGCCCGTGGAGCGTTCGCTGTAGAGCTGGGCCAGCGTCTTCTCTTCCACATCCCGTTCGACCAGCTTCTCCATCACTTCTCACCATCTCGCGACGCAGGGACAGGGGTGGATCAGCACCCGACGAATGCAGGCGACCGTGTTGTGGAAGGTCAGGAGTAGTCCCGTGCTCGGGGGACCGCTGCCGGAAGCGGTTCGTTCGGCACCGGCACCACCTTGTACCTGCCCTCGATCGCGGTGAGGAGCGGTCCGGTCATGGCGGTCGTGATCAGGGCCATGAGGACGAGGACCGTGAACAGCCGTGTGTCGATGATGCCCGCGCTCAACCCCACGTTGAGCGCGATGAGTTCGGTCAGGCCCCGGGTGTTCACCAGTGCGCCGATCATGGCCGACTGACGGGTGTCGAGGCCGCCGAGCCGCGCCATCGCGTAGGCCGCGGCGACCTTCCCGCCGGTCCCGCACACGAGGATCACGGCGAGCAGGGCCACGTCGGAACCGCTCAGCGCGCCGATGTTGATCGTCAGCCCGGTGACCACGAAGAACAGGGGCAGCAGCAGCCCTCCGGCCTGCTCCATCGAGCGGAGCACGTCGGCGTCCGGCGCGCCGTCCGGTTTGGGCATGACGAGCCCGGCGACGAAGGCGCCGAAGATCGGGTGCAGTCCGAGGGAGGCGGTGGCCCAGGCTCCCGCCGCGGCGAGCATGAACGCGAGCGGGACCTCGTCGGACAGCACCGTGCCCGGGCGCTGGACCCACCACTTCAGCGCCGGGCGGACCACCAGCGTCATCAGCGCGACGAAGCCGGTGAGGAGGACCGTCGTCTCCGGCCAGGACCTGCTCCCGGGCGCGTCGGTGCCGATGAGGGCGGCGGCGAGGAGGAGCCAGGCGGACACGTCCATGAGCCCGGCGGCCGCGGTGGCGATGTTTCCCACCGGGGTCCCGGCGATGCCGCGCTCCCTGACGATCGCCGCGAGCACCGGGAGTGCCGTGATCGACGTCGCCACACCGAAGAAGAGCAGGAAGGAACGGCCGTCGGTGTGCCGGCCGTCGAAGGTGCCGAGGTTCTGCACCGTCAGGGCGATGCCCGAGCCGAGGGTCAGCGGAACGAGGATCGCCCCGGCGGCGATCAGCGAGACCGCCCTGCGGTGGTCGCGGACGGACCTCAGGTCGATCTCGTAGCCCACTCCGAACATGAAGATCACAACGGCGATCTGGGCGATGACGGAGATGAACGGAACCGCCTGGTCCGGGAAGAGGTGATCCGTGGGATCCCCCGGGAACCTGCCGAGCAGGCTGGGTCCGAGGACGATCCCCGCGGCGATCTGGCCGACCACCGTCGGCTGCCCCAACCGGCGCGCGAGCGCGCCGAGCAGACCCGACGCCCCGAGCACGAGAGCGATGTCGCCGATGACGTCGGCCGTCACCACTTCCAAGTTCATTACCATCCCCCAATTGGTCGATGAAGCCGGCGAGCGGAGCGTTCAGAGCCAGTGCGCGTCTCTGGCGATCCGTAGCGCGTCGATACGGTTGCGGGCACCGAGTTTCGTCACCAGGGAGGAGAGGTAGTTGCGCACGGTCCCCTCGGAGAGGTGCAGCCGTGTCGCGATCTCGACGATCGTGTCCCCGTAGGAGAGACGTTCCAGCACCGAGAGCTGGCGTGCTGTCAGCGGGCAGCCCGCGTTGGCCAGGGCCGCGACCGTGAGGTCCGCGTCGAAGACGCGTTCGCCCTGATACACCCGGTGCAGGGCCTCGAAGAACCAGCTGGGCGGCACGCTTCGCTGCAGCATCCCGTCGACGCCGCCCGAGAAGGCCTGGCGGATGATCGAGCGGGTGAAGCTCTCCGCCAGGACCAGACTCCGGCACTCCGGGAGACTCGCGATCTTCTCGGCGACGCTGATCGCACTGCTGTCCGAACCGTCGAAGCTGATGATCGCGATGTCCGGCCGGTGGATCTCGGCGAACTCCAGCGCGTCGGTGTCGCCACCGACCGCTCCGACGACCCGCATCTCCGCACGCCTCTCGATTAATGCCGCGAGCGCGCTTCGGGACAGCAATAAATCGTCGGATACCATCACTCGGATTCCCATTGATTCCCCTGAATGAGAAAAAGGCTCGCTGGTGGTGGAGAAGAGTCCGGTCGAATATCGCGTCAGTGGTTCAGTCCGGAAACGGCTCGTCCGGCACGATGTCGTAAACCCTCGGCGCCACCCCGGCCGTGCCTCCCGGAGCGCGCTGTTCCGGCCACCGCCTCAGCCCTCCGCACCCCGGGGGATACGCGGGCGTTCCGCCACGGCGGCCGAAAATCGCCGGTACGGCGGCAGTGCGTGCATTCCCGGCCGGCGGCGGACGTCGCGGCCTTGGGGACGGAGACCGTCCCGTTCGCCGGCCCGTTCGCCGGCCCGCCGCCGCACCGCATACGCCCGGCCACCTTTCCGCAGGTCAGAGGCTTCGACCTGGGCCCGGCACCCCTGCCCGCGAGGGCACTGTCGAGCCGCCGGCACCCGCGTGCGGCCCCAGCGTCTTCAATGAACCGCGAGATGCGGTAATGAGGCCACCGCCGGCACTTCTGCCCGATTCGTACAGCCGGCGGAAACCCGTAGGAAGTCGGTCCGACCTCTGATTGAAACGACCTGGCCATGTGATAGCGGCTAAATCTTGCCATACGCCCAGAGTTGGCGATCGACAAGTACACCGTGCAACCTCCCCCGTTTGAGGCCGACAGCGGTCGAAGATAGTCAGTCGAACTGTTATCGGTCAAGAGGTTTAGGCCAAAGCTTGCCCCAGCTGCGGCGTCCGCTGAAATGCCGGAATTCGACCGCCGCAGGGAAACACGCAGCCGGAATTTTTGCGTCCGATTCGCGCGCGCAATTCTCGACCCTACCCCCGTTCGAGTCGTCGACCGTCAAACGCAAAGCGGATCTTCGACCAAGTCGGAGCTTAGAACACGTCGACGTCCGCGGCGAAGGGTCGCACCCCTGTACGAGAGGCGTCGGTCGGGTGTCGTCGCGGACTGATCTGCCCTTTTCGATCCTTGAACAGTCAAGTCCTTTCAGAGTCGCGACAGAGAGAACTTCCGGAACATTGGATTCAGACATGGAACTACACAAGGTGTCCCTTACACCTGAAATGCGATGATCATTTGCGTAGTGAAAACTGGCAAACATCTCCCTTGATCACCCCCCTGTCCGCGACGGCGGCCGGAGACGGTCGCCGCACCGAACGGGCACTGCGCGGTGGCACGCGAGCGGGAGACGCGGCGAGAGCGAGCGGGGCCGCCTGCTCCATGAGTCCGCGCGTCACCCGGCCGTGCGGGCATACGCGCCCCTGTCTGCCCCCGCGCCGCACCCGGCGACCCGGCGACCCGGCGAGTCACTCTCTCGACGACCGGGGGGAGACCGAGTGCCGGCGACCTCCGAGCCGGCGATTCTCCGGCCCGGCAGAACAGAATGAGCCGGACACGTTTCCGTGTCCGGCTCATTCCAGGGAGCGAATCGCAAACGGCGTTCCGGTTACGAGGGGGTGGTCGCCGTCTGGCCGTCGAGCGATTCGTGGGTCTTTTCCTTGGCCGCCGCCATCGCCGGCAGCGCGAGGGCGGCCAGCGCGGCCACGAGCATGATTCCCGCGTTCACGAGGAACGCGGCGCGATAGCCCTGGACGAGCGCGTCGAGGCGGCCCTTGTCGTGACTGGCGTGGGAGGTCACGCGGGAGGCGATGTTCACGAGCACGGCGAGACCGACGGCGCCGCCGATCTGACGGGACGTGTTGAGCAGCCCGGAGGCAGCGCCGGCGTTCTTGGGATCGACACCGGCGGTACCGCTGATGGTGACGGCGAGCAGCATGATGCTGACGCCGAACCCGCCGACCAGGTTGGGCAGGAGGATGTGGGTCAGGTAGGCCTTGTGGGTGGGGATGGTGGCGACCCAGGCGATGCCCCCGGCGGCGATGAGGCCGCCGGCCACCAGCAGGGGCCGGGGGCCGAACTTGGGGACGAGCTGACGAGAGACGAGGGCCCCGACGATGAAGATGAGGGTGACGGGCAGCATGGCCATACCGGTGCGCAACGCGCTGTAGCCCAGCACCTGTTGGCAGTACAGCGACAGGAAGAACATCAGGGCGGTCAGCGTCACGCCCAGGCAGAACATGAGCACGTTCGCGATCCGCAGGGAGCGCGGCCGGAGCAGGTCCAGCGGGATGAGCGGGCTGGCGCCCCTGGCCTCGGCCACGAGGAACGCGGCGATGAGGACGGCGGCCGCGATCAGCGGCACCAGGGTGTTCGCCGAGCTCCAGCCCTCGTTGGACGCCTCCGAGAGCCCGTAGGTGAGCGCCCCGATCCCGAGGGTGACACAGAGGGCACCGGGCAGGTCGAGCCGCACCCGTTCCCTGACGGCGGAGGGAAGCAGGAACAGCACGCCGGCGACGAACAGCGCGATGCCGGGCGGGACGTTGACGAACAGCACCCAGCGCCAGCTCAGTTCGGCGGTCAGGACCCCGCCGAGGACCACACCGGCCAGACCCGCGATCCCGCCCATCATGCTCCACAGCGCCAGGGCACGCTCACGTTCGCGTTCGTCGGTGTGGCTGGCGGTGATGAGACTCAGGCTGGTGGGGGTCAGTGCGGAGGCGCCGACGCCCTGGGCGATCCGGGCCGCGATCAGAACGGGGCCGTCGGACGCCAGGCCGCCGATCAGGCTGGTGACGGTGAAGACGACCGCACCGAAGAGGAACACCCGTTTGTGCCCGAAGAGATCGCCGGCCCTGGCCGCCAGGAGCAGGAAGCCCCCTAAGGTGATCAAGTAGCCGCTGACCACCCATTGTTGCTGATCGGTCGACATGCTCAGCCCGGTTTTCATGTCCGGGAGGGCCACGGTGACGATGGTGGAGTCGAGCACGACCATGAACAGGGCGAGACAGGACATGGCCACGACGACGCCGAGTGGCAGATTCGGCCGGAGAACAGGTGGCGGTGAAGCGACTCGGGTCTCGGACATGGAGTCTCCTCAGTGACTGACCGCGAGTGAACCACATTGACGTGAACAGCGTTCACGTGAACGTTGTTCACGTTACGATGTCGTCCGGCGGATGTCAATCAAGGGAGCCTTAATGCCACTGCGCAAAGCCGACGTTGTCCGGGAAGCGCTGCGTTTCCTGGA
The DNA here is from genome assembly GCF_014203595.1 of Streptomyces echinatus. Taxonomy (GTDB): domain Bacteria; phylum Actinomycetota; class Actinomycetes; order Streptomycetales; family Streptomycetaceae; genus Streptomyces; species Streptomyces echinatus. The sequence continues at coordinate 118,620 of NZ_JACHJK010000006.1, read as the reverse complement.
CGCCGAGGGCCTCGACCAGCTCACGATGCGCAAGCTCGGGGCGGCACTCAACGTGCAAGGTGGCGCTCTGTACCGGCACTACCCGAACAAGGAGGCCCTGCTCGACGCGGTGGCCGACAAGATCGTCGAGGGTGTCGGCGCCCCCCTGCCGGACGTGCCCTGGCCCGACCAGGTCCAGATCCTGGGCAAGCGGCTCCGCGCGGCGCTGCTCGGTCATCGCGACGGCGCCCGGGTGGTGGCCGGCACGTTCGCACCCGGGGCCAACACCATCATCGGCTCGGACACGGCCGTGCAGGTGCTCTGCGCGGCCGGCTTCCCCCCGGCCCAGGCGGGCTGGGTCACCTTCGCCCTCTTCTACTACGTGCTCGGTCACACCATCGAGGAGCAGGCCCAGGTCGCCCTGCCGCCCGGCCACGACTGGAGGACCCACACCGAGCGGCTCGACGTCGAGGTGTCACCGCAGTACGCGGAGGCGCTCGACTCGCTGACCCGCACGGACCCGGCGGAACGCTTCGACTACGGGCTGAACATCTTCGTCGACGGGCTCTGCCGGCTGCAGACGACCCTGCCGCCACGGGAGGAGGCGGCCGGCCACTCCGCTCCCTAGGAGAGCCGGGCCGGCGTGACCCGCCGGGCCGGCCGGCCGTGTCGCCGGCCCCGCCGAACGGCGCGCCGAGCGCCTCTCGTCCGGCTCACGCCGGGCCCAGCAGCCTGTCCAGTTCCCGGATGACCCGCCGGGCGCACTCGGCCGCCGCCGGCACGGTGCTCTGCATCAGGAAGTAGCCGTGCACCAGCCCCTCCCCCGGTACATGGCGTACGGGGACTCCCGCTGCGCTCATCTTCGCCGCGAGCTCCACGCCCTCGTCGTGGAGCGGGTCGTACTCGGCGGTGGCCAGGACGGTCGGCGGCATGCCCGTGAGGTCCGCCTTCAGCAGGTCGACGGCGGGGTCGGCGCGCAGCCGCGGATCGGGCACGTACTGCTCGTAGTTCCAGGCCATGTCCTCGACGCTCAGCAGATACCCCTTGCTGTGCTCACCGGCCGAGGCGATGATCAGGCTCGGGTCCACCGGCGGGTAGATCAGCAGCTGCGCGGCGAAGCGGACGTCAGGCGCCTGGAGGACGACGCCCACGGACAGGCTGGCGCCGGCGCTGTCGCCCGCGATCACGTGCGTCCGGCCGGGGAAGGACCGGGCCGTCCACCGGGCCGCGGCGACGGCGTCGCGCAGCGGCGTGGGATAGGGGAACTCCGGTGCCCGCCGGTAGTCGACCGCGACCACGACCGCGCCCAGCGACGCCGCGATGCCACGGCAGACCCAGTCGTGGCTGTCCAGGTCTCCCAGCACCCACCCGCCGCCGTGCAGGAAGGTGACCACCCGCTGTCCGACCCGCTCCGGGGTGTAGACCCTGACCCCGAGCGCCGCCCCGTCCGGACCGTCGATCAGCCGGTCGGCCGAGGTCACGGCCGGGCCCGAACCGTCCTCGTCGCGCTGCGGACGGACCGCGCTCGCCCGGTACCGCTCGCGGGCCTGTTCGACCGTCAGTTCGCGGTCCGGGACCGGAGGTCCGTCGATGCTCTGCCAGGCGATCAGGTGCCGGATCAGACGGTCCAGAGGCATCGCGGTTCTCCCACTTACTCGGTCGGCGGGTCGGAGCGCACGTTCCCCGAATCTATTTCGCCCTCACGGCGACCGGAAGGGACGGCAGCGGGCGCATGCGAAGTTCACGGGGCGCGGTGTGGTTCTCATGTGATGCCGGTATCGCGTTCGCGGATACCGTGAAGAGTCGTCGAAGAATCGAAAAAGGCCGGGGTTTTCGACTTCCGATTCCCGCAGGGAACGCTGTGCGGGACGCTGTTGAGCAATCGGTCCGGCGAAGTCATCGTATTCCGGCGCGTGTTGACGCTCCGTGTGCCGCGCCGGCCGCCGGACGCGCGGGCAGGCCTCCCGGCCTCGGCACACGCAAGGTGACGATCAAGGTGTCTTGCCCTATGCTGCGGCTTGCACATCCGGGGGGCGACTGGCCGTCACGGCGACCAGCACCGTGACACGTGCGCTTCACCCCACGCCATCTCACCTCGTGCTTCGGCATGCCGCCGGGCGTCCGCGCCTGTGCGCGCCTGCCGCCCGAGGCTGCCCGCAAGGGGTCCGGATCGGCGCGTCTCCCCGGATCCCCACGGTCATCGGAAGGCAGAGAGAACGTCATGGCAGAACGGCAGTACCTCGGTCAGGGCACCAACACCTCCTGGGAGAAGTTCTGGTACGTCCTGGGTTGCATCTACTTCGGTGCCGCCTACTTCCAGAAGGTCCCGGTGAAGAAGGCACTGAGCGAGTACGGGCTGGTCGAGATGACCAGTGCGGAGAAGTTCTGGTACGTCGTCCAGTGCATATTCTTCGGTGTCGGCTACTTCGCGAAGGTCCCCGTCAAGAAGGCGCTGTCCGAGGTTCAGAACGCCGGCGGCTTCCCCAGGGTCTGACGGCGCCGGAACGGCACGCAGACACACAGACGCACGGGCCGCGGGCCCGGACCGCGAGGAGCGGTCCGGGCCCGCGGCCCGTCTTCCGGCGGGTACGGGCCGGCGGGCGTCAGCCTTCTACGCCACCGTGTCCTGCCGTCAGTGGGACAGGGCCGTGGGATGGACCGTGCTCGTGACCGGGCTCGCGGTGCCCTTCAGGTCGGTGAGCAGGTCGTCCAGGACCTCCTGGAAGCGGTGCCGGATGTAGAAGTGGTCGCCCGGGTAGCGGTGCAGCGTGAAAGCCTCCGGGCCGGCAGCCCACTTCTGCCATCCCGCCATGTCCTCGGGGTCGGCGATGGCGTCGTCCTCGCCGGCGAAGGCGGCGATGGCGCAGCGCAGCGGGACGGGCGGCTGGATTCCGAGCCCGGTGTACAGATGGGCGTCGGCGCGGATCAGGGAGATGAAGGAGTCGACGGTGGCCTGGTCCTGTTCGATCTGACCGGGGAGAGCCTCACCGCCGAGCATGAGGTAGGCGGTGACGGGATCGGTGAGCAGCTGCTCCGCGGTGGTGGTCCAGTACGAGTGGTCCGGTGCCGAGATCCCGGAGGGGCACAGCAGCGCGGGGCCGCGGTTGGCGCGTTCGAGGGCCCGGCAGACCTCATAGGCGTAGCGGCCGCCGCCCGAGTGCCCGAACAGTGCCGTCGGACGGCGCTCGCAGATCCCCGCGATCGCGTTCGCGGTCTGCCTGACCAGGCGGGGCAGATCGGTGATGGGCAGCTCGGCGGTGCGGGCCTCGCGTCCCGGCGGCTGGACGGCGAGGATCTCGACGCCGCTGACGTCGGCCCAGGGCGCGTAGAAGTTGGGGCCACCGCCGGGGTGAGGCAGGCCGATCACACAGACCGGCGCGTCCGGGTCGGGCGCGATGGGGACGATCCAGTCGTTCATGAGTGCTGCTCCTTGGCGTGGCCGACCCCTGCGGCAGCCATGGCACGGGTGGCCAGGTCGCGTATGCCTTGGCTGGCAAGGATTTCCAGGGTGGGGATGTCGAGGTCGAGCTTGCGTCGCAGGGTGACGCCCAGCTCGGTCGCCAGAATCGAGTCGAGTCCGAGGCGGTTCAGCGGTACCGAGGGGGAAAGGCGTTCCGGTTCGGTCCGCAGGATGGCCGCGATGACATCGGTGAGCGCCCGGGTGGCCAGTTCCTCCGCGTCGGCCGCCTCGCTCGCCTGCAACTGCTCGCGCAGGCTCGCGCCGGCCCGGTCCTGCTGCCCGGATGCCGAGGTGATGAGGTGGGAGAACCGGGCGGCGGCGCTGGACGGGAACATGAGGCCGGCCCGTTCCCAGTCGACGCGTGCGATCACCGCGCTGTGCGGCGCGTCGCCGGTGAGGAGCCGGCCCAGGGAGTCGAGGGCTTCGGCGGGGGGAATCGGCTCAAGTCCGAGCCTGGTCATGGATTCGGCGAGGTTGTCGCGGACGACGACGCCGGTGCCGGCGATGGCTCCCCAGCCGATGGCCAGTGCCGCCTGGCCGCGGTCGCGGCGCTGGCGGGCCAGCGTTTCCAGGCACAGGTTGGCGGCGGCGTAGGAGGCCTGGAGCCGGTTCCCGAGCATCGCGGAGATGGAGGAGTACAGGACGAAGTGGTCGAGGTCGCAGTCCTGGGTCAGCTCGTCGAGGAGCCGGGCGCCGGCGACCTTCGGGGCGAGGACGCCCTCGTACCGCTCGCGGGTCTGCTCTTCGACGGGGCCGTCGTCATAGCTGGCCGCGCAGTGGAACACTCCGCGCAGTCCGCCCGGCGCGCAGGTCCGGGCGTGGTCGACGACCCGGGTCATGGCGGCCCGGTCGGTGATGTCGGCGGCCATGAAGGTGATGCAGGCGCGGTCCGGCTGTTCGGCGGGCGTACGGCGTCCGGTGACGATGACCTGCCCGGCGCCGTGGTCGGCGAGCCAGCGTGCGGTGGCGGCGCCGAAGCCGGCGGTTCCGCCGGTGACGAGGTACACGCCTTCGGGGTCGAACGTCACGCGCTGGGCGGCGATGCCGGTGGTGTCGATGACGAGCTTGCCGATGTGCTCGGACCGCTTGAGCCGGTTGAAGGCGTCGTCGAGGGCGGCTGCCGGGTAGACGGTGTGCGGCAGCGGTTCGATGCTGCCGTCCGCGGCCAGCCGGGCGATGTCGCGCATCACGGCCCCGGCGCGCTCGGGACGCCGGTCGATGAGCTGGGCCAGGTCGACGGCGAAGTAGGACAGGGTGTTCAGGAAGGGGCGCAGCCGCAGTCCGGCGTCGCCGTACAGGTCACGCTTGCCGAGCTCGACGAAGCGTCCGTCGGGGGCGAGCAGTTCCAGGCAGGCCACGGCGGCCGTTCCGGTCAGGGAGTTGAGGACGATGTCCACGCCCCGTCCGCCGGTCAGTTCCCGGACCTGGTCGGGGAAGTCGGCGGAGCGCGAGTCGAGCGCGTGCCAGGCGCCCCGGTCCAGCAGGAGCTGCCGCTTCTCGGGTGTGCTGGCGAGGCCGATGACGCGCACTCCGGCCAGGCGTGCCAGGTTCAGGGCGGCCAGGCCGACACCGCCTGCGCCGCCGGGCAGGAGCAGGGTCTCGCCGGCCGACATGCCGGCGAGGACGTTGAGGCTGTAGTGGGCGGTCGCGTAGACCAACGGCAGGGTCGCCGCGTGCTCGAAGTCCATGCCGTCGGGGATGGGGACGGTGACCGCGGCCTCGGTCAGGACGTGACTGGCGAGAGAGCCGCAGCCGACGGCCATGACCGCCTGGCCGACGTGCAGGCCGGTGACGCCGGAGCCGGTCTTGACGATCACGCCGGTGCATTCCTGGCCGATCAGCGGGCCGGCGTTGACGCCCGCGCGCCAGTCGGCCTGCATGGGCTCGATGGGCATCAGGCCGGTGGCCAGCATGACGTCCTTGTAGTTGAGCGCGGCGGCCTTGACCTCGATGACGACCTGGCCCGGGCCCGGTTCGGGCATCGGGATCGCGGCGGGCCCGAACTGCGGCGTCAGCGCGATCGTGCGCACCTGGAGGGCCGTCGCCTGGTCCGCGGACCTGCCGCGCGGCGGGCCGGCTTCACCGGTGGACGGCGGCACGGGGGCGACGCGCGGCACGCGTACCTCGTCCGCGAAGACGGCGAACTCGTCCTCCTGGCCGGTGTCGGCCGTGAGGACCCCGGCGACGCGTTCGGTCAGCGCCGGGCCGAAGGAGGGTTCGACGGCGATCCGGCGGATGGCGATGCCGGGTATCTCGTTGGTGATGGTCCGGGCCGTGCCCCAGGCCGAAGCCGCCGCCATGCTGCCGGCCCCGTCCGTGCCGGGGTGTCCCATGACGCCGCAGGGGCCGGTGATCAGCCAGACCGTCAGCCGTGCGTCGGGGGTGCCGGTGAGGCGCTGCTGCCAGGCGACCGACAGGTCGCGGAGGATCTGTCCGGCGGCCGCGGCGGCCGCGACCGGGTCGTCGTCGCCGTCGCCGTCGGAGAGCACCAGTGCCACCGCGGTGGCGGAGTCGGCGGCGTCCGGCTGGACCGCGTCCGTCCAGCGTGCGGTGTCACCGGGGGCGACGGCGGCGGGGGCCGCGGCGCCGAGGGTGCCGGCGAGCGCCTCCGCGAACGGCAGGCCGCCCCGGTCCGCCAGGACCGTCCAGGCCGTCGGGGTGTCGGCGGGGAGCGGTGTGGCGGGCTCCTCCGTGAAGACGGCCGGCTCCGAGGTGGCCGCCCAGGTGCCCAGCGCGGGCTGCGGACGGCCCTCGATCAGGCGGAGCCGCATGTCCTTGATGGTGACGGCGACGGTGCCGTCCGGTGCGGCCAGCGTCACGTCCCACACGGCCTCGCGGCCGGTCTCGGAGTGGGCGACGACGTGCACGACGCCCTTCGTCGGCGGCCGTGTCCAGGCGGTGAGCGCGCCGAACTCGACGGGCATGAACAGCATCGAGCCGTCACGCAGGGAGGAGTTCAGCGGGCCGCCCGCGTGGAGCGCGACGTCGAGGAGCACGGGGTGGGCGATGTAACGGCTGGTGGGCCCGGTCATCTCGGCGGCGGGTGCGGCGGGCATGGTGTAGTCGGCGAGGAGCTCGCCGGTCCCGGCCTCGTCGCAGCGGAACCACGCGCCGGTCACGGCGCGGAAGCCGGGGCCGTAGACGGTGCCCGCGCGGTCGCTGATCCCGTAGAACTCGTCGTGGTCCAGGGTCATCTCGCCGTCCAGGCGGGCGCGGACGGCCGCGACGTCGAGCGCCTGGGGGGCGGCACCCGTGACGGCGCGCAGCCGGCCGCGGGCGTGCTGCTGCCACGGCTGGGCCGGGCCTCCGAGCCGGTCCCGGCGCGAGGAGATCGTGATCATGTCGCCGGACACGGTCGTGCTGAGGTGCACCTGCGCGGGGTCGCCGGGTGCGGGCATGGTGAGGCCGGACGTCACCGCCAGGTCGGTCACCTGGGTCGCGTGGTCACGGATCGTCGCGGGTCCCGCAGTCAGGGCCATTTCGGCGAAGGCCGCGCCGGGCATCACGATCGAGCCCGCCACCTGGTGCTCGCTCAGCCAGGGCACCCGCGACACCTCGACCGTGCCCTCCCACTGCGGTTCGGCGACGGCCACGCGCTCGCCGAGCAGCGGGTGCACGAGCTTGCCGTCCCCGGGGCCGTGGCCCCACCAGGACGGTTCGCCGACCCACAGGCGTTCCCGCTGCCACGGGTAGGCGGGCAGGTCCATGACGCTGCCGGCCGCGGTGAACCACGTCTCCATGGCGACGGCGCCGCCGGCCGCGAGCACCGCCGCGGCGTAGGCGTCGAGGTCCGGCTTCTGGTCGCGCCGGATCGTCTCGGTCGCGGTGAAGGAGGGGCTGTCCGGGGCCTGGGAGATGCGGCGCAGGTAGGTGGCGAGTACGGGGTGCGGGCCGATCTCGACGAGCACGCCGGCACCGGCGGTGGTCATCGCCTCGACGGCCTCGGCCATCAGGACCGGCTCCCGGATGTTGCGCCACCAGTAGTCCGCGTTCATCGTCCGGCCGTCCGGCACGGCCGCGCCGGTCACCGTGGAGAACATGGGCAGGGCCGGGTCACCGGTCGCGAGATCGTCGAGCTCGTCGAGGATCTGGGCCCGGATCGGGTCCATCTTGGCGCTGTGGAAGGCGTAGTCGAGCGGCAGCATGCGGAAGAAGACGCCGCGGTCGGCGAGTATCTTGCCGATCTCCTCCAGCGCCTCGCGGTCGCCGGAGAGCGTGACGTCGGTGGGCGAGTTGACGGCGCTGACCTCCACCTCGGCCCCGCTCGACGCGATCAGCTCGTCCGCCTCCGCCAGGCTGACGGCGGCGGCGGCCATCATCCCGGTGCCGGCGGTACGGCCCTGTGCGGCGCTGCGGATCGCCACCACCCGGCAGGCCGCCTCCATACCGAGGATGCCAGCGGCGTAGGCGGCGGCGATCTCTCCGACGCTGTGCCCGGTGACCATCGACGGGGTGACGCCCCGCTCCCGCAGGCTGGCCAGCAGTCCCACCTGGACGGCGAACAGCAGCGGCTGGGCGACCTCGGTGCGTGCCAGGTCGTACTGCCCGTCGGTGAGCGCGGCGGCCACCGACCAGCCGAGCAGCGGGGAGAGGTGCGTGTCCGCCTCCCGCACGGCGGCGGTGAAGGCGGCGTCGGCCCCGGCGCCCTCGCCCATCAGTGCCGAGCCCATGCCGGCCCACTGGGAGCCGTTGCCCGCGAACACGAACCCGACGGGTGTCCCCGCCGCCGCGGCCGCCTCGCAGCGGGCCGCGGCCTCGGGCAGCGTCCCGGAGGAGATGCTGTACAGGTCCTGAGCGGCGCCGGCCGCGTCCTCGGCGAACACCACCGCGGTGTGCTCGTGGCGCTGTCGCCGGCGCACCGAGGTGAACGCGGCGTCGTAGAAGCGGTCCGGGGTGTCCTCCAGGTACTCGGCCATCGCCCACGCGGCCTCGCCGAGCGCTTCCGGGGTCCGTGCGGAGACCAGCACCGGCAGCCGCCGGCCGGCCGTCGGCGGCCGGGTGCCGGTGTGGTCCGCTGTCGGCTCGGTGAGGACGACGTGCGCGTTCGCGCCGCCGATGCCGAACGAGTTGATCCCCGCCGCCGCACGGCCCGGGCCCCGCTCGATCGGGATCTCCTCGTCCGTGGGGACGAGTCCCAGCCCGTCGAAGTCGATGGCGGGGTTGTGGGGCAGGCCGTGCAGGGACCGGGGGATCCGTCCGCTGCGGAGGACGACCAGGGTCTTGAGGAGGCCGGCCATTCCGGAGGCGCACTCGAGGTGCCCGACGTTGGTCTTCACCGACCCGATCGGGAGCGGGCGGTCCGCGGACCGGTGTGCGCCGAGCGCGGCGCCGAGCGCGGTGCACTCCACCGGGTCTCCGACCGGGGTGCCGGTCCCGTGGCACTCCAGGTAGACGAGTTCCTCGGGGCTGACGCCGGATTCCGCGTACACCTGCTCCAGGAGCGCCTGCTGGGTGATCGGGGACGGCTGGCTCATCACGTTCACCGAGCGGCCGTCCGTGTTGGTGCCCGAGCCCGCGATGACCGCCAGCACCCGGTCCCCGTCCGCGAGCGCGTCGTCGAGCCGCTTGAGCAGGACGACGCCGCCGCCCTCGCCCCGTACGAACCCGTCGGCGAGTTCCGAGAACGCGTGGCAGCGTCCGGTCGGTGACAGCACGGACGCCTCGGCGAAGCCGAGATAGTCGACGGGGTTCAGCAGCAGGCCGACACCGGCGGCTATCGCGGTCCGTACCTGTCCGCTCGTCACCGCCTGGGCGGCCTGGTGCAGGGCGACCAGCGCCGACGAGCACGCCGTGTCGATCGAGTACGACGGGCCCCGCCAGTCCAGGAGGAAGGACAGCCGGTTGGACGCGTTGCACGTGAGGGTGCCCTGCAGCGAATGGGCGTCGACCGCCTCGGGCCGCGCGGATATCAGCTCCCAGTACCCGCGCGTGGAGGTGCCGACGTACACGCCGCCGTCCTGCCCCTTCACCGCTGCCGGGTCGATGCCGGCGTGGTCGAACGCCTCGACCGTCATCTCCAGCAGCAGGCGCTGCTGCGGGTCCATCTGGGCCGCCTCGCGCCGCGAGATCCCGAAGTATTCCGGGTCGAAACCGGTGATGTCCCCGAGGAAGCCGCCGGCGCTGGTGTAACTCAGGCCCGGGCGGGGCTCGCCCGGGGCACACCAGAGCGCCGGATCGAACCGGTCCGGCGGCACTTCGGTCACCAGGTCACGGCCGGCGAACAGGGCCTCCCCCAGCTGGTCCAGGCTGTTGATGCCTCCCGGTAGCCGACAGCCCACTCCCACGATCGCCGCGCAGTTCCCAAGATCGCCCACGAGTCTCTCCTCCCAGAACCCTGATACACGCTCACCCTGAGTGAGCATCGATCCGCACGATTTCGCATGTCGCCGCACCGCGCACACAAGAGCCGGCCGTCAAGCGAATAAACAAAAAGGGGCACTTTCACGTACTGCTGTGAACTGATTCACCGTTGGATCGCAACGGCGAACGAAATGTCTTCCGCGGAGCGGATCCACACCGGAACCGTCGCGCCGCCGTAGAACGCGGTCAACGCATCGCCGGACTGACTGAGTTCAATCTTCCAGAAGAGGAAATGGCCCCCTGTACCGATGCCGTTCAGCGCCTTGAAGGCTGCCTCCTTGGCTGAGAAGAGTTCCCTTGGAGTGCATGTCCCGGCGGGCGGAAGCAGCGTGTGCCGCTCCCGTTCGCTCAGGACGAATCTGGCCACCCGCGGACTGATGGCCGCGCATTCGATGTCGACGCCGACCGCCGCGGCACCGGGAACCACCACCGCGACGGCCAGGCGGTCGGTGTGGGAGATCGATCCGGCGAATCCGGGCGGGAAGCGCGGCCGGCCGTCGGGGTCACCGGGCACGGTCCGGTCGGCGGCGCCGGCCGCGGCCAGCGCCGCCGCGGCCGCCCGTCGGCCGGCCGTGGACTGCTGGTGCGGACCGTACGGCGGCCGTACCGGACGCCATGCGGTCCGCATCCCTGCGGCGGTGTGGGCGGGGACCGCCGGCTCGACGACCACGTCGGGCCGTCAGCCGCGCAGGGCCACGACGTGGTCGGCCAGCGACTCGATGGAGCGCAGCGCCTCCGGGTGGACGTCGTCGTCCCATTCGAAGCCGAACGCGTCCTCCATCGCCACCAGCAGGGCGACCAGCGCGTTGGAGGACATCCCCGCCTGCCGCAGCGACTCGGAGTCCGACACCGTGCTCACGAACCGGTCACCACCATGCTGCTCCCGCAGCAGTTCACGAATGCTCTGCCGCACCGCGGACACTTCGTCAGGCACGTGATTCCACTTCTTCGACGAACTTGCGGACGATCGCCTGGAAGCCCTCGGGATCGTCGATGAAGGGGATGTGGCCGGCCTTCGGGATGATCTCGCAGGCGCCGTCCGGGAAGAGGGCGGCCAGTTCCTTGGCGCCGGTCGGGCTGAGCAGGAAGTCGTCGTCGCCGACGACGACCAGCGTCGGCGCCTGGATCCCGGCCAGCATCTCGGGGCTGCTCTTGTCCTGCATGGCCCGCTTCAGACCGTTGGTCATCTCCTCGACGGTGGCGAGCGCGCTGAAGCTCTCCCGGAAGCCCAGGAAGCCGGGCGCACCGATCGCCTCGTTCATCTCCGCGCTGAACACCTCGGGGTACAGGTGCTCGTACAGACCCTCGAGGCCGTGGCTCTCCAGCGTCCGCAGCCACGCCCGCTGGATCTGCCGCTGCCGCCGCATGCCGCGCGGGCCGAAGGCCGGGCCGGTCAGCACCAGCCCCTTGACGCGGTCGGGGTAGCGCAGCGCCACGTCCCTGGCGAACACGGTGGAGGTCGACAGGCCGATCAGATAGGTCGACTCGATCTCCAGGGCGTCGAGCAGGGCGATCAGGTCGGCCGCGTGCTCCTCCCAGGTCGGCTCCTCCTCGACCTTCGAGGAGTGGCCGTGGTTGCACAGGTCGAAACTCACGACGCGGTAGTGCTGGTCGAGTTCCTCGGTGTACACCCGCCAGGCCGGGACGGGAAGGAAGAAGGTGTTGAGCAGCGTGACGGCGGTGCCTTCACCACGGGACTCGTAGTAGAGCTCGACGCCCTCCCTGGTGGGAATGCGCGGGACGTCGTCGTGGTAGGTCATGTCCAGCCGGGACAGCTCTTCATAGCTTGCCATGCGAATCCTCCGCTATCTCTGTTCCAACCGCGTGGGCACCCGGCAGAACACGGGCGAATCCGGCGACGATCTCAGCCGCCGGGAGTTCGTCGGAAATGGCGCCGCAGGAGAGTCCGCAGTACATGGCCATCTCCCCGATGCGGCCGCTGGTGGTCACGGTCGGTACCGCGGCGCTGAACCGCGGAACCACGTACGGCTTCCCCTCGACCACCGTGCGGCCGATGAAGTTCTTGGGCTGGTCCGGGTTGCGGGTGACGTCCGTCGCGAGGACGCGGTGCCGCCTGCCCGGCCACCCGATCTCGTAGACGTCGCTGATCACCGTGTCGGCCTCGCCGGACGTGCAGACCGCGGTCTTGAACTGCGGGTGGGCCATCGACTCCCGGGCCACCACGAAGGCGGTGCCGAGCAGCACGCCGTCGGCGCCGGCCGCGATCGCCCGGGCCGCCTCGTCCGGCGAGCCGATGCCGCCCGCCGCGACGAGAGGGACGGTGGGCAGCAGCGCGCGCAGCTCGGCGACCAGGTCGTCCCGGTGGGACGTACCGAGGAGATGGCCGCCCGCCTCGGTGCCCTGCGCCACCACGATCGCGCCCCGCTCGGCCGCCCGCACCCCGTCCTGGACGGTCCCGATCTGGACGACGAGCCGCCGTCCCGCGCCGGTGATCCGGTCGAGCACGGCGTCGTCGGCCATGCCGAACAGGGAGAGGTACACGTGCTGCGGCGTCTCGTCGAGCACCTGCCCGAGCTGCCGGTCGAGTTCGTCCGGCCCGACGACCTCCGGGATCAGGTTCACGCCGACGGGGCGGTCGGTTCCCGCGACCAGCCGCTTGAGCATGGCCGACAGCGCCTCTCCCGCCAGCTTGTAGCCGCCCGCACAACCCGCCGCGCCGGCCTCGGACACCGCGCACGCCAGGTCCGGGCCCGCGACGCCGCCCATTCCGGACTGGAGCAGGCCCACCCGGATTCCGAGGGTCTGTGCCAACGTGGTGCGCATCAGCCCAGGTTCTCCACCGCGGACAGCGCGGCGGCGGTGTCGCCGAAGCGCTGCGTCAGGGTGTGCACCCACCGCTCCAGGCCGAAGGCGAGACAGCTGGTGTGCGCCGTGTCGTCGCCGGCCTGGATGGAGCACCGCTCACCGAAGAAGTTCCGGTGGTAGTTGACCGACCCGATCGCCAGGCCGTCCACGACGAACTCCTCCTTCACCGGGAACAGCCGCTGCATCTTGGCCTTGCTGCTGTTCTTGTCGAAGAAGGGATCGGTCGCGACCTCGACCTGGACGTCCAGCCCCAGCTCGGCGCAGAGCCTCAGCGCGGTGTCCTTGGCGTTGAGGAGGTGCTGCTTGGCACCCTCCTCGGGTCCGATGAAGACGATCTCCCGCATGGAGAAGCCCAGCAGCCGCTGCAGGCCGGAGTAGTGGTCCTCGTTGCGGAAGCAGGTGGCGACGGTGGTCCGCATGACGCCGTCGGCGGGCAGCGTGGTGCCGGCCAGGTCGACGTAGATGGCGTAGCAGGCCGCCGACGGCAGCGCGAAGGCGGTCGGTTCCATGATCTCGGGCGGAACGCGGTCCAGCGGCCGCTCCGCCTCGGTCAGCAGCTTGCCGAGGCGCTGCGGGTCGAGCCTGGTCGCGGCCAGGCCCAGGTGCGGGAAGTTGTCGAAGTAGTCGAACCTGTCCAGGTCCTGGGTACGGATCAGGAACGGGAACCGGAACTCCGGGGCCTGCCAGCCCTCGGCGAAGCGCTGGAACACCGAGTCGAGGGCCCGGAACAGACGCAGCTGGCCACCGTCGAGAACGCTCAGGCCGTTGTCGTTTGCTGTGGTCATCACGCTGCCTTCTGCTGGAAGAATCGCGCCTGGATCGCGTTGAGGGTGCGGAAGTCGTCGAGGTCCACTTCCTCGGGGTCGATCGGCTCGCCGGTCAGCTCCTCGAGCAGGAAGATGAACTCGACGAAGGCCAGGGAGTTGATGGCCCGGCTGTCGATCAGGTCCAGCTCGTCGGGCAGCTGGCCGAGGCGGGGGTTGCGCCCCAGGATGAACTCACGGACCTCGTGCATCGGCTCGGTCATTTGACTATCTCCCTGCCGACGCCGGCCTTGGACAGGAACTTCCTCGTCCGCTTCAGTACCTGGTCGTGCGCCTCCACCCGGACGGGGTGCGACAGCGCGCGCCGTCGCAGCTTCAGCGCGTCCGGGATGCCCGCGTCGCGGTAGGCGGCCGGGTTGTAGAGGGTGGCGATGCTGTACTGCAGGTAGTTCTCGAGGTACTCGGCGAGCACGGGCACCTCGTCCGGGTCGCGCTCGGCCACCTGCTCCAGGAGGTTGGTGAAGACCATCCGGCCGAACGCGACGTGCCGGCTCTCGTCCTGGTGGTGCACCCGGTTGATCTCGCGGGCGATGTGCGGCAGCGACTGGTCGGTCGCCATGTGGGCGTTGTAGTAGTCGACGATCTCCTCGAAGATCAGGATGCGCGCGAACACCACCAGTTCGCGGGCCACCGGCGACAGATGCGCCACCGAGTCGGCCTTCAGCGTCGGCTGCGCCGGGTACAGCTTGCCGCCGTAGCGCAGACAGAACTGCGCGAAGAACCACATGTGCTCGTTTTCCTCACCGATGAAGTGGTGCAGGAACTCCGAGACGCCCGCGTAGGTCTTCTCGTGGATGCGCATCACCACATCGCTCAGCAGCTCACGGATACCGTGGATGTTGAGGCTGAAGAAGTTGATCGCCTCGTACCTGGTCAGCGCGAGCTGCTGTTCGCGGGTCAGCTCGTCCCACATCTCCGTGCCGGCCAGCGTGGTGAGGCTCTCGCTCATCCACGGCTTGTCCGGCTCCATGGAGTCGGGCCATTCGAAGATCGTGTACGGGTTGTAGTACCCGGACTCGGCCATCTGCTCCAGCCGGTCCAGGTCCAGCACGACCGGCTCGATTTCGCGTACAGCCATGTAGCAGTCGTCTCCTCAACGCACCGATCGGATGTCCGCGCGCACGTGGACCGGCGTCCGTGAGCCGCACTCGTGATGAGCCAGGGCGGCGTTGCCGGAAGCGGTGGACGGAATGACTTTGTTGTAGATCGAACCAAGGCACAGTTCCTGGAACTCGCCGGTGCTTGCGGAGAGCCGCGCGGCCAGCTGTGCCTTGGCGATGTCGATGGTCTTGACCTTGCCGTCGTCGTCCTCGACCTCGACGCAGGCGTGCGGCAGGTCGAGGGCGCCGCCGAGCACGCCGCAGAACCAGCCCCGCTTCGCCTCGGCGCGGTACCCCGCGCCCCGGAAGCGCTCGGCCAGCAGAAGGCTGGCCGCGATGCAGCTGGTCGCGCCGAGCTCGTGCACCAGCGCGTAGTCGGCCTGCATGGGCACGGGGATCATCTGCCAGCGGTAGCCGGCGGCGAGGTACTCACCGGTCAGCTGTCGCAGCACCGGGGAGAGCACCGGAGTGCGCGCACCGGTCGTGGTGACCGTGGCCGTGTAGGTGGCCGAGCCCGAGCCCGGGGCGGGCGCCGTGACGTCGGCGACGTTCCCGCCGAACCGGACGATGTCCGGCTCCTCCAGGCGCCAGGGAGCCTCCCCGGCGCAGTCCGGGCACTCCAGGTGGACCTGGAAGTCCCAGTTCTTCGTGCGCAGCAGGTCGTCCACCGGCCGGCCCGCGAACCGGAAGAGCATGCGGAACGCGAGTTCCGGCTGCGTCTTCGAGGTGGTCGAGTACATGCCGAGGTTGTAGAGATCGTTCGCGTCGAAGTGACGGACTCCGGACCGCTCCTCGTACGGCAGCCCGGCGGCGACGAGCCGGTCGATCTCCGCCGTCCCGCAACGCAGCATCTCCTGCGCCACCGTTTCCGGCTGGCTCTTGCTGGAATATTGGGCGGGAATGAATTCGATGGAATGCGCAACCCTTTCCCAGGGCGTATCCACCGCTACAGGTTGGCCCGACACAGTCCATCTCCCCAGGCAGGCTTCGCACGATGATCGTCAAACGAACTGTTTCGACGCTACCAGCGGGGCGGCTCGGCACGGCAGATTAATGCCACACATTTGGCCGTGCATTCCTCACTAAAGACGGGGACATGCCTGATGACCCCACCGGGGCGGGACACCGCGCGGGGTGAATAAGGGAGGGTCGGCTGGTTTCAGGTCACCGACCTCCGAACGATCGCGCGTAAGGCCGGCCGGCGAGAGGCGGGCCGCCGCCGATGTTCAGTCCTTCGCCTTGTTCATCCATACGACTTCACGCCCCCTCGCGGATGAGAGACCGGGTGAATACACGACTCCGGCCCGAGCGGCCAGACTACCCACGGGAAAAGCCCGGCGGAATATGAGAAATACACTTCCACAAGCACGGGCACCCCAGCTCATCCGACCCGAACACTGTATTACCCGAGGCCCGGTGGCTCATCAACCCCTATCGCACCCTTATCGCTGCAGCTAGGGGTGCACGTAGGGGTAGAGGTGGGGTGTCAGGGGTTCCTGCTCGCACAGTAGGGTCGGCAAAGAATTCTATTGAGCAAAAAATACCCGTTCCCGGGCACACACACTGCTTGAATATCACGGGGAGCCGTACGGTTCATGGCTGACGAAGAAAAGCTGCGGCAATACCTGAAGAAGGCCACCGGCGAGCTGCAGCGCACCGCCCGGAAACTGCAAGAGGCCGAACTCAGGGATTCCGAGCCCATCGCGATCGTCGGCATGAGTTGCCGATTCCCGCCCGACCTGCGTTCCGCCGAGGATCTGTGGCGGTTCGTGAGCGGCGAGGGCGACGGCATCTCGGCGTTTCCCGAGGACCGGGGATGGGGCACCGTGAGCGTGCCCGGCGGCGCCGGCGCGACACCGGAACCGTCGGCGCGCCAGGGCGGATTCGTGGCCGGGGCCGACCGGTTCGACGCCGAGTTCTTCGGGATCGGCGAGAACGAGGCGCTGGCGATGGATCCGCAGCAGCGGCTGCTTCTGGAGACCGCCTGGGAGGCCGTCGAACACGCCGGCCTCGATCCGGCCGGGCTGCGCGGGACCCTGACGGGCGTCTACGCCGGTCTGTCCTACTGCCATTACGCCGGCGGACCGCAGGCGGCGCTCCCGGCGGGCGTCGAGGACCAGCTGATCGTCGGCGGCGCGCCGAGCACGGCGTCGGGCCGGGTCTCCTATGTCCTGGGCCTGCGCGGACCGGCCATCAGCATCGACACGGCCTGCTCGTCCTCGCTGGTGGCCATGCACCTGGCGTGCCAGGGACTGCGGCGCGGCGACTGCGAGCTCGCCCTGGCCGGCGGCGTCACGATCATGGCCACGCCGGACGTCATCGTCGAGTTCGGCCGTCGCGGCGCTCTCGCCGCGGACGGCAGGTGCAAGCCCTTCGCGTCCGCCGCGGACGGTATGGGGTTCGGCGAGGGCGCCGGGCTGCTGGTGCTGGAACGCCTGTCCGAGGCCCGGCGCAACGGCCGTTCCGTGCTCGCGGTGATCCGCGGCTCGGCGGTCAACCAGGACGGCGCGACGAACGGGATGACCTCCCCGAGCCGCGCGGCGCAGGAGGCGGTGATCCGGCAGGCGCTGGCGAGCGCCGGGCTCACCCCCGACCAGGTGGACGCGGTGGAGGGGCACGGGACCGGCACGCCGCTGGGCGACTCGATCGAGGCCGAGGCCCTCATCGCCACCTACGGCGAGAACAGGCCGGCCGGCCGGCCCCTGCGGCTGGGCTCGGTCAAGTCGAACATCGGCCACACCCAGACGGCGTCCGGGGTGGCGAGCGTGATCAAGACGGTCATGTCCATGCGCGCGGGAACCCATCCGCGGACGCTGCACATCGACCGGCCGTCCGGCTATGTCGACTGGTCCGACGGGACGGTCGAACTGACCACCGAGTCGGTTCCGTGGCCGGCCGACGGCCGGCCACGGCGGGCGGGCGTGTCCTCCTTCGGTATCAGCGGCACCAACGCGCACCTGATCCTGGAGGAGCCGGCCGCGGCGGACGGCGCGTCCGCCCCGGCGCCGGGCGGCACCGACGCCGTCCGCACGCCCTGGGTGCTGTCGGCGAGGACCGAGCCGGCGCTGCGGGCCATGGCCGCGGAACTCGCCGGCCTCCTCGCCGCCGAGCCGGCTTCCGCCGCGGCTGTCGGGAGGTCGCTCGCCCGTACGAGGGCGGGGTTCGGACACCGCGCGGTCAGCGTGGCCGCCTCCGTCGACGAGCACCTCGCCGCGCTCGCGGCGCTGGCCCGGGGCGAGGACGCCCCCGGACTGACCACCGGCGCGGGCACCGCGGCGAAGACGGCCGTGGTGTTCACCGGCCGCGAGCCGGGAGCCGGTGACCCGGCCCGGACAGCGGCGGCGCGCTTCCCCGCCTTCGCCGAGGCCTACGACGAGGTGCGCGCGCGTCTGGAGGCCCGTCTCGGCCGGCCGCTGTCGGCGTACCGGTACGCCGCCGTGTTCGCCCTCCAGGTGGCGCTCTACCGCTTGATCCGTTCGTGCGGAGTGGTGCCGGAACTCGTCGCCGGGTCGGGGATCGGCGAGATCACCGCGGCCCATGCCGCCGGCGTGCTGACGCTGGACGATGCCGTGGCGCTCGCGGCCGACGCGGCGCGCGCGGCCGACGCCGGGGACCGCGAGGCCGGGCATCGCGAGGCCGGGGACCGGCTGCGGGCCACGGCCGAGCGGATCGGCTGTGCGGAGCCCCGCATCACACTCGTCTCCCCCGGCGAACCCGGGCGGCCCGAGTACTGGGCCGCGGGCGGCTTCCTGCGGTCCGGCACCGAGGACGTCCTGTCCGGGGTGCGGTCGCGGGGGGCGACGGCCTGCCTGGAGCTGGATCCCGGAGCCGTCCTCGCCGAGGACGGGGTACTGACCCGCCTCGCGACGGCGTACACGGCCGGAACGACGGTGTCGTGGGAGGCCCTGTTCACCGGCACGGACGCCGGCCGGGTCCGCCTGCCCGGCTATCCGTTCCAGCGCAAGCGGTACTGGCTCGATGCGCCGGCCGGCCCGGGCCGGGGCGGGAACGAGGTCGTACGGCAGCCCGTGCACCCGCTGCTCGGGGGCCCGATCGACCTCGCCGACGCCACCGAACGGCGGTTCACCCGGACCCTGACGGCGCGTGAGCCCTGGTACGTCGCCCAGTACCGGTTGCGCGGCACGCCCGCCCTGCCGCCCGCCGCCGTCGCCGAATGGGCCCTGGCGGCCGCCCGCCACGCGGCCCCCGACGGCGGTGCCGGGACGATCGAGAACCTCGCCTTCGGTGAGCCGGCCACCGTGCCCGGCACGCCCCCGCTCACCCTTCAGGCGGCGGCCGAGACCCATGGCGCCGTCCGCCGGATCCGGGGATTCAGCGCGGACCCCGAGGACTCCGGCCGCGGCTGGACCCTCCGGTTCACCGCCTCGGCCACCGGGGAGACCCCCTCGGCCCCCTCCCCCGCGGACCTCGGCCGGCTGCGCTCGCGGATGACCGAGCAGGATCCCGAGGCGCTGTTCGCACGGCTCGGCGCCGCCGGAATCGCCTGCGGCCCGGACTTCCGTCGGATCACCCGCGGCTGGTGGCTGTCCGGCGACGAGGCGCTGGCCGTCCTCGAGACCGATGCGGTGGCCGCCGACGGCGATCGTCACGTGCTGCACCCTGTGGTGCTCGAGGCCTGCTTCCTGACCGCCCTGCCGCTCGTCGCCGGCGACGGCGACGGCGACGGCGACGTCCTGTGGCTGCCGTCGGGCCTCACCCGTCTCACCTGCCACCGCGAGCTGCCCCGCCGGCTGTGGTGCCATGTCCGCCGCACCCCGGCCGGCCCGGTGGACCTGGAGCTGTACTCCGACACCGGCGAACCGCTCGTCACCGTCGCGGGACTCACGCACGCCCCGTCCGGCCTGGTCGAGCGGGCCGCGGCCGACGCGGAACCGGACCTCGCCGAGCCGTGGGACGCCGACGAGCTGTCCCGGCTCGCCGTGGAGCAGCCGAGCGCCGCACGGCAGGCGCTCACGGAGATCCTGTTCGCCCGGGTGACCGCTCTGGTCGAGGGACTCGCGGACGACCGGGAGAACCTGCGCGCACGGTTCGCCGACACCAGGCTGGGCGATCTCGGCCTGGACTCGCTGCGGGCGATGCGGCTCAGGGAGCAGTTCCGCACGGGGCTCCTCGTGGACGTCCCGCCCCAGCGTCTTCTCGGTGACACCACCGTGGCGGACATCGCCGACCTGGTCTGCCGGTCCCTCGCCGCCCGGAGCCTCGTCATGACCGTCGACGAGGAGCCGGAGGCCGCCGGTCCGATCGAAGAACTCATCCTGTAACCGCCAGGAAGGCAGGCACGATGACCACGGATCTCTTCGCCGAGTTGTACCGCCGCGAGGTCAGAATGCGGCTGGTCGACGGCCGGCTTCACGTGACGGCCCCGCCCGGCGCCCTGACCTCCGAACTGCGCGAGGAGATGCGGCTCCACCGGGACGAACTCATCGAGATCATCTCGCGCTCGGAGAGCGCTCAGGAGCCGGCGAGCCTGGCTCCACGGCCCGAGGAGTGGCATGACCCGTTCCCGCTGACGGACATCCAGCAGGCGTACTGGGTGGGCCGGACCCCGGCGGTGGAACTCGGCGGGAACTCGACCCACTGTTACCTGGAGTTCGATGCCACGGATCTCGACATCCCGAGGCTGAGCCGAAGCCTCGACCAGGTCGTCCGGCGCCACCACATGCTCCGGGCGGTCATCCAGCCCGACGGCCGGCAGCGTGTCCTGCCCGAGGTTCCGCCGTACGACATCCAGGTCACGGACCTGTCCGGCCTCGACGACGCGGCGCGGGAGGCCGGGATCGCGCGGATCCGGGAAGAGCTGGCGCACCAGGTGCTGCCCGCCGACCGCTGGCCGCTGTTCGAGGTCCGCGCGTCCCGGCTGGACGACCGGCGGTGGCGCCTGCACCTCAGCCTGGACATGCTGGTCCTGGACGGGTTCAGCTTCGGCATCTTCCAGCGCGACTGGTTCCGCTTCTACAGCCGGCCGGACTCCCCGCCCGAGCCCCTCGAGGTCACCTTCCGCGACTATGTCCTCGCCGAGCAACAGCAGCAGAACGAGCGGCGGTTCGAAGCCGACAAGCGGTACTGGCACGACCGGCTCGACCAGCTGCCGCCCGCTCCCGAACTGCCCCTGGCCGTGCAGCCCGGGCAGCTCTCCCGCCCGAAGTTCGCCCGGCACCACGCCCGGCTGTCCCGCGAGCGGTGGTCCGCCGTCAAGGAGACCGCCCGCCGCCGGGGCCTCACTCCGTCCGCCGTGCTCATCGCCGCCTACGCGGACGTGCTCCGGCGCTGGTCGAAACGGCCCGACCTCACGCTCAACCTGACCCTGTTCAACCGGCCGCCCCTGCACCCGCAGCTCGGCGAGGTGATCGGCGACTTCACCTCGCTGGTCCTGCTGGAGACGCGGCCCGAGGCGGAGGACTCCTTCGCCGCCCGGGCGAAGCGCCTGCACCATCAGCTCATGGAGGATCTCGGTCATTCCAGCTACTCGGGGGTCCGCGTCCTGCGGGAGCGCGCCAGGCGTCTGGGCGGCCGGCTGGGGGCCGCCATGCCGGTGGTGTTCACCAGCATGATCGGCTTCGACTCCGCGTCCAACCCCACCCGGACGGCCCAGGTGTTCGGCGACGTCGTGTACGGCGTCAGCCAGACGCCGCAGGTCTGGCTGGACTACCAGGTGCTGGAGGACCGGGGCGAGCTGCTGGTCAACTGGGACTTCGTCGAGGAGCTCTTCCCCGCCGGCATGATGGAGGAGATGTTCCTCGCCCACCGCGCGTGCCTGGAACGCCTCGGCGAGAGCGAAGCCGCGTGGGACGAGCGGGAGCTCGTCACGCTGCCGGACGCACAGGCCGACGAGCGCCGCCGGACCAATGCGACCGAGGCCCCCATCCCGGAGCGGACGCTCTGCGAGCTGGTCGAGGAGCAGGCCGGACGGACCCCGGACGCGGTCGCCGTGATCTCGGCCGACGGCGAACACACCTACCGCGAACTGGTCGAGGACGCCCACCGGCTGGCCCATGTGCTGCAGTCGGCCGGCGCGGCCCGGGACACCCTGATCGGCATCGTCGCCGACAAGGGGTACGAGCAGGTGGCGGCGGCCCTCGGCGTCACCCGGTCCGGGGCCGCGTATCTGCCGGTCCAGCCGCGCTGGCCGGCCGCCCGGCGGGAGCAGCTCCTGCGGCAGGGCCGGGTCGGGGTGGTGGTCACGACACCGCGGCTGCGCGACGAGCTGGCCTGGCCCGACGGCATCCGGCTGGTGACCCTCGCCGACGCCGAGGTACGGTCCGCGCCGCCCACCCCGCCGTCGGCCGGTCCCGCCCCGGACGACCTGGCGTACGTGATCTTCACTTCCGGGTCGACCGGCACGCCCAAGGGCGTCATGATCGACCACCGGGCCGCGGCCAACACGATCCAGGACCTCAACGCGCGCTACCGCGTCACCCCCGACGACCGGGTGCTCGCCCTGTCCGCCCTCAGCTTCGACCTCTCCGTGTACGACGTCTTCGGTCTCCTGTCGGCGGGCGGCTGTGTCGTCGTACCGGAGCCGGGCCGGGCCCAGGAGCCGCGGCACTGGAGCGAACTGATGGACCGGCACGGGGTGACGGTCTGGAACACCGTGCCGGCGCTGATGCAGGCGTGGATCGACGCGCACGACACGGCGGCTCCCCCGCCCGGCGGCGGGCTGCGGCTGGTCATGATGAGCGGTGACTGGATCCCCGTGGCGCTGCCGGACCAGATCCGCGCGTTCTACCCGGAGGCGGAGGTGATGAGCCTGGGCGGCGCCACCGAGGCGTCCATCTGGTCGATCCACTTCCCGATCGGCGAGGTTCCCGCGCAATGGTCGCGGATCCCCTACGGCAAGCCGCTCGCCAACCAGACCATGCACGTCTACGACCAGTGGCTGGAACCGAGCCCGGTGTGGACGACGGGTGAGATCTACATCGGCGGGAGCGGCGTGGCCCGTGGCTACTGGGCCGATCCCGAGCGGACGGCGGAGCGGTTCGTCGTGCACCCCCGGACCAAGGCCCGCCTGTACCGGACCGGAGACCTCGGCCGCTATCTCCCCGGCGGGGACATCGAGTTCCTGGGCCGCGAGGACTCGCAGATCAAGCTCAACGGCTACCGCATCGAGCTGGAGGAGATCGCGGCCCCGCTGCGCGACCGGCCGGGCGTCCGTGACGCGCTGGTCACCGTGGACACCAACCCCCGGACCGGCCGCCGCCAGCTGGTCGCCTATCTGGTGCCCGCGGACGGGGAGGCCGTCGCGGGGCGGACGCATCCCGACGCCGACGCGCTGCGCGCCGCGCTCGAAGGTGTCCTTCCGGAATACATGGTGCCCCGTCACTACCTCGTCGTCCCGCGCGTGCCGCTGAGCGGGAACGGGAAGGTCGACGTGTCGGCGCTGCCCGCCCCGAGGGAGCAGCAGTCCTCCGGCACCACGTCGGCTCCGCGGGACGATCTGGAGCGGACGCTGCTGCGGTTCTGGCAGGAGGTCCTGGAGCGCGACGACTTCGGGACGGAGGAGAACTTCTTCGAGCTCGGCGGGGACTCCCTGCACGCGATCGGTGTCCTGGAACGGATCGGCAAGGAGTTCGGCACGTCCGAGAACCAGGACGACGGTCTGCGCAGGCTCTTCGAGAACCCCACGGTGGCCGGGCTGGCCGCCGTGCTGCGGGCCGAGGGCCGGGTGTCCTGACCGTCACAGGCCCGTGGCGGGCAGCGGGCCGCGCCCCCGGTTCCGGTCGGGGGCGCGGCGCGGCCGGGCGTCAGCGCGGGGCGAGTGTGTGCGGCGGGTTCTCCTCGAGCTCGCTTCCCCTCTCCTCGCGGCTCAGGGCGCTCGGCCACCACATCCGGCGGCCGATGTCGTACGTCAGGGCGGTGACCAGGACGGAGCGCACCACGAAGGTGTCGAGGAGCACGCCGAACGCGACCGCGAAGCCGATCTCCGCCGCGAAGACCAGCGGCAGCGTCGCGAGCGCGGTGAACGTTCCGGCGAGCACGACGCCCGCGGACGTGATGACGCCGCCGGTGGCCTTCAGGCCGCGCAGCGCTCCCTGCCGGGTGCCGTGCGCCTTGGATTCCTCGTGCACCCGTGTCATCAGGAAGATGTTGTAGTCGACTCCCAGCGCGATGAGGAAGACGAAGATCCACAGGGGGATCGCCGGGTCGGTGCCGGCGAACCCGAAGACGTGTCTGAAGGTCAGGGCGCTCACCCCGAGCGCGGCCCCGAACGACAGCACGACGGTGCCGAGCAGGACCAGCGGCGCGACGAGGGCACGCAGCAGCACGCCGATGATGAGGCCCACGACGACCAGGACGAGCGGGACCAGCAGGGTCCGGTCGTGTTCGGCGGCCCTCTTGTAGTCGAGGTTGACCGCGTTGCCGCCGCCGACCTTGGCCTGCCCGCCGGGGACGGCGTGCACCGCGTCACGCAGCCGGTCGACGGTCGCGAACGCCGCTTCGCTGTTGGAGGCGGCCGTCAGCGTGCCCTCCAGGTGGACGTGGCCGTCCTTCACCACCGGCGCGGTGACGTCGGCGATCCCGGGGGTGGCGGCCGCGGCGGACCGCAGTGGTCCGGCCGCGCCGGCGGCGCCGATGATCTGGACGGGATCTCCGCCGCCCGCCGGGAAGTGCAGGGCCATCGCCTGCTCTCCGGTGACGGCTTCGGGCTTGCTGGTGAAGGAGTCCTTCAGCCGCATGTTGTCCGCCGTGAACCCGATCAGGCCGAGCGCCAGCACACCGAGCACGACCGAGGTGCCGATCCAGGTGACGCGGGGCCGGCGGGACACCACGCGTCCGATCCACGCCCACGGGCCGCGCCGCGGCGGCTCCGGGGAGCCGAAGGCCGGCCGGACCGGCCAGAACACCCAGCGTCCGAGGACGACGAGGAGAGCCGGGAACAGGGTGGTCATCGCGGCCAGGGCGCTCGCGACGCCGATGGCCAGCGCGGGCCCCACGCTCTTGGTGGAGTTGAGCTCGGCCACGAGGAAGCACAGCAGGCTCAGTCCCAGCGTCACGCCGCTGCCGAGGATGGCCGGCCCGGCGCGTCGCAGGGCGACGGCCATCGCCTCGTGACGGTCCTCGTACCGGCGCAGTTCTTCGCGGTAGCGGGCGATGAGCAGCAGGGCGTAGTCGGTGCCGGCGCCGAAGACCAGCACGGTGAGGATGAAGCCGGTGTCCCCCTTGACCGTCAGGTCCCCGTACCGGGCGAAGAGGTAGATCGTCGCCTGGGCGACGACCAGCGCCACGCCCACGCAGATCAGCGGGGCGATCCACAGCACCGGGCTGCGATAGGTGAACAGCAGGATGACGACGACGATCGCGATCGTGAGCAGGAGCAGCGACTTGTCGGCGCCCGAGAACGCGTCGGCCTGGTCCGCGGCGTAGCCCGCGGGTCCGGTGACATGGGTGGTGAGGCCGGGGTGGGAGTGCAGGACGGACCGCATCTGCTTGACGGCGGCCTCGATCTCGCCGGCGCCCGTCTCCCCGGTGCCCCCGGACTCGATGGGGACGACGATCTCGATCGCCCGGCCGTCCTTCGCGACCACCGGGCCGACGACCGGCGCGGTGACGTGCGCCAGACCCGCGAAGCGCCGGGCGTCCTCCCTGGCGACGGCCTGGTCGGCCGCGGTGACGGCGCCGCCGTCGCGCTCGTAGAGGACGACCGCCGAGCTGACGTCCGGCGTGAACCTCTTCGCCAGTTCGAGGGCCTGGGTCGACTCGGCGTTCTTCGGCAGGAACGTGCCGACCTCGTTCTTCACGACGTCGTCGAACTTGCCGCTGAAGATGCCGGCGACCGCCAGCAGGCCGATCCAGAACACGAGGACGGCCCACTTGGTTCTCCGGCCGGACGGTATCGCTGATACACGCATGGGATCTCCGCTGGAAGGTTCGGACGGGGCGGGTGCGGACGAGGCGGGGAAGGCCGGCGTTCCGCCGCCGCCGCGCGCCGCCGTCGGGACGGTGGCCCGTGACCGGGCCGGGGTCCGGCGCGACGGCGGAGGCGGACAGGCGGGTGAACGGCCGGGGCGGGGAAGCCGGCGCGTCATTCGGCACCTTGGGCGTCGGCCGTCCCGCCGCCGTCCGCCGGGCACCCGGCGTTCTTCGGCGGGACTCCGTTCCGGCCGGCCCGGCACCGGAGCCGACGGGCCGGTCAGCCCTGCTTGCTGTAGAGGCGGAGCGTGATCGGGCCGCACACGAGGGCGATGACGGCGGTCGCGATGAGCGACCAGGCGACCGCGCCACCGGCGCCCCCGGTGTCGTTCATCAGGTCCCGGGCCGCGCTCGCCACATGGCTGAGCGGGTTGACGTCGACGAAGGCCTGGAGCCAGCCGGGCATGGTGCTGGGCTGGACGAAGATGTTGCTGGCGAACGACAGCGGCATCAGTACGGCGTTGGCGATGCTGATGACGACGGCCGGGTCCCGGACGGCCAGGGCGACCGCGGCCCACACCAGGGACAGCGCGAGACCGAAGGCGATGACCAGGGCGACCGCGGCGAGCACACCCAGCACGCCGCCGTCCGGCCGGTAGCCCATGACCAGGCCGAGGACCACCACGATGGCGGAGGCGAACAGATAGCGGGCGACATCGCTGAGCAGGCCGCCGAGCACAAAGGCGCCGCGCCAGACCGGCATGCCGCGGAAGCGGTCGAAGGCTCCGCTGCGCACGTCCTGGGCGAGACGGCCGCCGCCGTACATGGTGACGATGGCGATGCTCATGCTGAGCACGCCGGGCAGCAGGACCTTGAGGTACTCGGCGGTCGATCCGCTGATGGCGCCGCCGAACAGGTAGGTGAACAGCACCGTGAACAGGATCGGGATGGCCGACGAGTCGACGAGCTGCTTGGGGTCGTGCTTGAGCTTGAGCATGGCGCGCCTGCCGAAGGCGGCCGAGGCGGTGAGTGCTCCGGCACGCCGGCGTAAGCGTCCCGCGGCGAGCAGTGCGTCGATCGGGTCCTCGGCCGCGGCGGGGCGGGTGGAGACAGCGGGGCTACTCATGCCTTCAGTTCCTCGTGTTCGTCGGTGGCCGGGCCGGAGCGATGGCCGGTCAGGGCGAGGAAGGCCTCGTCCAGGCTCGGCTGGCCCATGGAGAGATCGGCGATGCCCACCCCTGCCTCGGCGAGCTGGGTCATGGCGCGCCCGACCAGGCGGCCGGTGTCCGTCGCGTCGGGCCGGGTGGCGAGCATCAGGGACAGGGAGAGCGGGTCGGCGGCGAGCTGAACCGTCCCCTCCAGGGCGCCGGCCAGTATCTGCAGCGCCTGCGGACGCTGCTCGCCGTCGAGGAGCCGGATGTGCAGGGTGCCCGATCCGACCCGCGACTTGAGCTGGGCGCTGGTGCCTTCGGCCACGATCCGGCCGTTGTCGATGACCGCGATCTGCTCGGCGAGCTGGTCGGCCTCCTCCAGATACTGGGTGGTGAGCAGCACCGTGGTACCGGCCGCGGCGACCCGGCGGACCAGCTCCCACACCTGGTTGCGGCTGCGCGGGTCCAGACCGGTGGTCGGCTCGTCGAGGAACAGCAGGTCGGGAGTGACGATCAGGCTGGCGCCGATGTCGAGCCGGCGGCGCATACCGCCCGAGTAGCCGCCCACCGGGCGGCCGGCCGCGCCGGTCAGGTCGAACGCGGCGAGCAGGGCGTCGGCGCGCTGCCTGCACTCCGCCCGGGACAGGCCCTGGAGCCGGCCGAGGATCAGCAGGTTCTCGTATCCCGTCAGGTCCTCGTCGAGGGAGGCGAACTGCCCGGTCACGGCGACCCGGGCGCGGATCGCGTCCGCCTCGGTCAGCACGTCGTGCCCGAGCACCCGGACCGTGCCGCCGGAGGGCCGGGTCAGCGTGGCCAGGATGCGGATGGTGGTGGTCTTGCCCGCTCCGTTGGGACCGAGGAACCCGAACACCTGACCTCGACGGATCGTCAGATCGATGCCGTCCAGCGCCCGTTTCTCCCCGTAGGCCTTGACCAGGCCGCGCGCCTCGATCGCCGGAGGGTCTTCGCCCGAATTCATTTTTGACATGCTGTAAGAATTGGCTATCCCTTACAGCTTGTCAAGGTTACGGACGCGGCCTAGGATTCTCGGCATGATCGACTCGTCCGAAGCCGCCCCGCCGCCCCGTCGCCGCCGGTCCGATGCCCGGCGCAGCATCGACGCGATCCTCAACGCGGCCCGGGTCGTGCTCGGTGAACGCCCCGACGCGAGCATGGAGGACGTCGCCGCCGCGGCCGGCGTCACGCGCCAGACCGTCTACGCGCACTTCCCCTCGCGCGACGCCCTGGTCGTCGCCCTCGTCGAGGCCGCGGCTTCCGAGTACCTCGCCGCGCTCGACACCGCCGGCCTTGACACCGCCCCGCCCGCCGACGCGCTGGCCCGGTTCCTGGACGCCGGCTGGCAGTTCCTGCGCCGCCATCCCCTGCTGCTCAACCCCAGTGCCCCCGGGGCCCCGCGGCCGGGCCGCAACGCCCTCTCCGACGTCGTGCCCCCGCGGCTCGAACGGCTCATCCGACGGGGCCAGGACGCCGGCGACTTCGGCGCGTCCCTCCCCGCCGCCTGGCTCGCCGACGCCGTCATCGGACTCCAGCAGATCGCGGCGGCACAGGTCGCGGCCGGGCGCGTGACCACGCGGGAGGCGGAGGCGCTGTGCTGGGAGAGCACCCTGCGCCTCTGCGGCGGCGAGGCGCACCGCTGACGCCACGACGGACGAGGTCCGCCCCGTCGCCGCAACGGCGGACGGGGCGGACCCAGGTGTGCTGTTCGGATCGGGCCGGGCCGGGCGCCGGTCAGACGGCGTCGGGGACGTCTCCGTCGATGAGTGCGAACAGCTCCTCGTCGGAGGCGGTGTCGAGAGCGGCCTGCGGCACCCCGGCGGACGGCGCCGCGCCGTCCGGGTGGGCGTCGTCCCACCGGCTCAGCAGGGTACGCAGGCGCCGGGTGATCCTGTCCCGCAGCTCCTGCTCGGGCTCGCCCCGCAGGAGGGACCGCTCCAGGCGCTCGATCTCGTCGAGCACCGGCTCGGACCGCGGCGCCGCCTCGGTGGCGAGCCTCGACCGCAGGTAGCCGGCGAGTTCCGCCGGAGTCGGGTGGTCGAAGACCAGCGTCGCCGGGAAGCGGCAGCCGGTCGCCCCGGCCAGCCGGTTGCGGAGGTCGACGGCGGTCAGGGAGTCGAACCCCAGGTCGCGGAACGGACTGTCGGGCTCCATGCTCTCCGCGTCGCCGCCGCCCAGCGCGCTGACCGCGTGCGACCGGACGAGCTGGAGCAGGAACCGCTGCTGTTCGGCCTCGCCCAGCGAGGCCAGTTGCCGCGCCACACCGGTGGCGGGATCGGCGGTCGCCGTCCGCGGCTGGACCGGCGCGTTGACCAGACCGCGCCACAGCGGCGGAAGCGACCCGTCCCGGGCGAGCGCCCGCAGCCGGCCGGTGCGGATGCCGGTCGCGAGCAGGACCGCCTCGGTGGAGCCGCGCGCGGCGTCGAGCAGGGCCAGCGCCTGCCGGGTGGGCAGGGGTGCGAAGTAGCCGGTGATGCGCGCCCGGCTGGAGTCGGTGATGGTCGCGGTCAGTCCGCTGGTCTGCGCCCACAGGCCCCACGCGATCGACGTCGAAGGGAGGCCCAGGGACCGCCGGTGGCAGGAGAGCGCGTCGAGGAACACGTTCGCGGCCGCGTAGTTGCCCTGCGCGGGTGCGCCGGTCAGCCCGGCACCGGAGGAGAACAGGACGAACTCGGCCAGGTCGGCGTCGGCGGTCAGCTCGTGCAGATGCAGGGCCGCGTCGACCTTGGGCCGCATCACCGCGTCGATCTTCTCCGGGGTGAGCGAGGGCAGGACCCCGTCGTCGAGGACTCCGGCGGCGTGCACCACCGCCGTCAGCGGGTGCTCGGCCGGAACCGCGGCCAGCGCCCGGGCGAGATCGGCACGGTCGGCGACGTCGCAGGCGACCATCTCCACGCTCGCGCCCAGCCCGGTCAGCTCGGCACGGACGGCGTCCGCGCCGGGCGCCGCGGGCCCGCTTCGGCTCAGCAGCAGGAAGTGCCTGGCTCCCTGCTCGGCGAGATGGCGTACGACGAGACCGGCCAGGGTCCCGGTGCCACCGGTGACGAGCACCGTCCCCTCGGGGTCCGGCGCCGGCGGCACGGTCAGCACGATCTTGCCGACGTGCCGGGCCTGGCTCATGAACCGGAAGGCCGGGATCGCCTGGCGGACGTCCCAGGTGGTCACCCGCGGCAGCTCCAGCGCACCGGCGCGGAACAGGCTCATGATCTCGGACAGCATCTCCCCGATGCGGTCCCGTCCCGCGTCGTTCAGCTCGAACGCCCGGTAGCCGGTC
Source organism: Streptomyces echinatus (assembly GCF_014203595.1). Classification (GTDB taxonomy): domain Bacteria; phylum Actinomycetota; class Actinomycetes; order Streptomycetales; family Streptomycetaceae; genus Streptomyces; species Streptomyces echinatus. The sequence continues at coordinate 88,762 of NZ_JACHJK010000006.1, read as the reverse complement.
CCCGGGTGACTGCCCATGACCTCGTCGGCGTCGCGGACGTCGGTCTTCCCCATCTCCACGAAGCGTCCGCCGGCCCCCAGCAGCCGCAGCGAGGCGTCGACGAACTCCCCGGCCAGCGAGTTCAGTACGACGTCGACGCCCTGTCCGCCGGTCGCCTCGGCGAACTCCCGCTCGAAGTCGAGCGTGCGGCTCGACGCGATGTGCGCGTCGTCCAGCCCGGCGGCCTTCAGGACCGGCCACTTGCCCTGGCTCGCGGTCGCGAACACCCGGGCGCCGCGATGCCTGGCCAGCTGGATCGCCGCCGATCCGACGCCTCCGGCGCCCGCGTGCACGAGCACGGACTCCCCGGCCCGCAGCCCGGCGAGGTCCGACAGCGCGTAGTGCGCGGTGAGGAAGGCCACCGGCACGGAGGCGGCCTGCTCGTACGACCATCCCTCGGGGATCCTGGCGAGCAGCCGGTGATCGGTCACCGCGACCGGGCCGAACGCGTGGGTCAGCAGACCCAGGACGCGGTCCCCCGGCGCCAGCCCGGTCACCTCGCTGCCGACGGCGGTCACCGTTCCGGCGCCCTCGCCGCCGAGGTCCGCCTCGTCCGGGATCAGCCCCAGCGCGACGACCACGTCATGGAAGTTGAGCCCGGCCGCGCGCACGGCCACCCGTACCTCGCGCGGCCCGAGCGGCCCGTCCGGCGCCGGGCACTCCGCCAGCGTCAGTTCCTCCAGGGTCCGGGTGTCACCGCACTCCAGCCGCCAGGCGGCCGCGCCGGCGGGCGGCGTCAGGCTCTCGCCGTCCTCGGCCCGGGCCAGTCGCGGCACCAGCAGTCCGCCGGAGCGGACGGCGAGCTGGGGTTCCCCGCAGGCTGCTGCCGCCGCCCAGACGTCCCCCGGCCCGGCGTCGTCCGGGCCGGTGCCGTCGTCGACCAGGACGAAGCGGCCCGGGTGTTCCGTCTGCGCGCTGCGCACCAGCCCCCACACGGCGGCCGAGGCGAGGTTCGCGATCCCGTCCCCGCCGTGTGCCGCGACCGCGCCCTGTGTCCTGACCACCAGCCGGCCGGCGCCGAGGTCGTCGTCCGCCAGCCACGCCTGCAGTACCTCCAGCGTCCTGGCGGTGACCGTACGGACGCGGGTGGCCAGGTCGGTGTCGTCGCCGGGACGGGGCTCGGCGAGCCCGGGGCCGCACCACACCACGAGGTCGGGCGCGGGGGTTTTGCCGGCGACCGCCGCGCGGAGCCCGTCCAGGTCGCCGTAGGTGTCGACGACCGCGCCGGAGCGGTCGAGACGCTCGGCGACCGCCGCCCCGTCGGCGCCCAGGACCGCCCAGCGCGACCGGTCCGCCCCCGGCCCGGCCTCGGGCCGGGGGGCGGGCACCCAGTCGAGCCGGAACAGCGCGTCCCGCACCGCGCCCGCGTTCGTCGCGCGCAGCCGGCTCGCCGTCACCGGCCGTACGACGAGGGCTCCCACCGAGACGACGGGGCGCCCGTCGAGGTCCGCGGCGGTCAGCGCGACCCGGTCCGGGCCGATGCGCCGCACCTTGACCCGCAGGTCGGCCGCGCCGGGCGCGACCAGAGCCACCTCGCTGAACACGAACGGCAGCCAGAGCCCCGCACCCGCCGGCGAGCCCTCCTGCGACATGAGGACGCCGGCCGCCTGCGCCGCCGCGTCCAGCAGGGCGGGGTGCACGCCGAACCGCGCGGCCTCGCTGCGCTGCGCGGAGGCCAGGCCGACCTCGGCGAACACCTCGTCCCCGAGCCGCCACGCCCGGCGGATCCCGCGGAAGGCCGTCCCGTACGCGTATCCGCGCTCCGCGTACCCCTCGTAGAGCCGGTCCATGGGCAGCGGCTCCGCGCCGGCCGGCGGCCAGACCACGAGGTCGCCGAAGTCCTCCACGGCCGGCGAGCCGGTCAGCTCGCCGACGGCGTTCGAGGTCCATTCGCCGTCGACGGAGGTGTCCTCCGGCCGGGAGAACACGGTCACCTGGCGCTTGCCCGAGTCGTCCGGGGCCGCGGCGACCACCTGGACCTGGACCGCACCCGCCGACGGGACCGCCATGGGGGCTTCCAGCGTCAGTTCCTCGATGCCGGAGCAGCCGGTCTCGGTCGCGGCGCGCAGCGCCAGCTCCACGAACGCCGTGCCGGGCAGCAGCACCTGGTCGTCGACCGCGTGATCGGCCAGCCAGCCGTGGCTCTGCGGCGACAGGCGGCCGGACAGCACCACCGCGCCGCTGCCGGCGACGTCGATCGCGGCGCCGAGCAGGGGATGCTCGCCGGCCCGCAGCCCCGCCCTGCCGAGGGCGTCCCCGGACGGCGCCGACGGGTCCTGCCAGTAGCGCTGCCGCTGGAACGCGTACGGCGGAAGGCCGGCGGTGCCGTTCCCGCGGTGGCCGAGCACGTTCTCCCAGGCGACCGGCACGCCGCCGACGTAGCCTTGCGCGACCGAGCCGAGGAAGTCGTCCAGGCCGCCGCGGTCGCGGTGCAGGGTGCCGAGGACGAGCGCGGCGGCGTCCGCGGCGGCGATCGTCTCCTCCAGCCCCATGGTCAGCACCGGGTGCGGGCTCGCCTCCACGAACAGTTCGTATCCACGCTCGATCAGGGTCCGGGTGACCTCGTCGAAGCGCACCGGCTGCCGGAGGTTGCGGTACCAGTAGTCCGCGTCGAGGCCGGTGGTGTCCAGCTGCCCGCCGGTGACCGCCGAGTAGAAGGGGATCCGCGAGGGGCCCGGGGTGATGCCGTCCAGCCGGGTGAGCAGTTCGTCCCTGATCCGCTCGACATGCGGCGAGTGCGAGGCGTAGTCCACCGGAAGCCGCCGTACCCGGACCTCGGAGTCCTGGTACTCGGCCACCAGCTCGGCTATCGCGGCGCTGTCGCCCGACACCACCACCGAGCCGGGCCCGTTGACGACACCGACCGCCAGCCGGCCGGCCCACCGCGACAGCCGCGCCTCGGCCTCGTCGCGGCTCAGGCCCAGCGACGCCATCGCCCCCTGTCCGGACAGCGACACCAGGGCGCGGCTGCGCAGCGCCACGACCCGGGCCGCGTCCTCCAGGGACAGCGCGCCGGCCACGCAGGCGGCCGCGATCTCGCCCTGGGAGTGTCCGACGACCGCCGCGGGCACGATTCCCGCCCGCTCCCACAGGGCGGCCAGCGAGACCATGACCGCGAACAGCACCGGCTGGACGACGTCCACCCGTTCCAGGTCCGGGGCGCCGGGCGCGCCGCGCAGCACGTCGAGCACCGACCAGCCGGTGAACGGGGCCAGCGCCCGGTCGCACGCGGTGAGCCGGTCGCGGAACACCGGAGCCGACTCCAGCAGCCCGAGCGCCATCCCGGGCCACTGCGACCCCTGGCCGGGGAAGACCAGCACGGCCTCGCCGGAGCGGCCGCGCGCCGCTCCCTGGATCAGCCCCGGCACGGGCCGTCCCTCGGTCAGGGCGTGCAGCCCGGCGAGCAGTTCGGTCCGTGTGGTGCCCAGGACCACGGCCCGGTGGGACAGCGCGGCGCGCCGGGCCAGCGCGCCGGCGGTGTCGCGCGGGTCCAGGTCCGGGTGGGCCTCGGCGAACTCCGCCAGCCGGGCGGCCTGCCCGCGCAGGCCCCGTTCGCCCCGTCCCGACAGCACCCACGGCACCACCGGCAGGCCCTCCGCGACCGGCCGGGCGTCCTCGGGGCCGGACGGCCGTGCGGCCGGGGCCGTGCCCTCGTCGGCGGGCGGCTGTTCGAGGATCAGGTGGGCGTTGGTGCCGCTGACCCCGAAGGAGGACACGCCCGCGCGCCGCGGATGCCCGCCGTCGGGCCACGGCACCGCCTTCACCGCCAGCTCGGCCTCGCCCGCGGTCCAGTCCACATGACGGCTCGGCTCGTCGACGTGGAGCGTGGCGGGCACCACGCCGTGCCGCATCGCCAGCACCATCTTCATCACACCGGCCGCGCCCGCCGCGGCCTGCGTGTGGCCGATGTTGGACTTCACCGAGCCCAGCAGCACCGGCCTTCCCTCGGGGCGGTCCTGTCCGTAGGTCGCCAGCAGCGCCTGGGCCTCGATCGGGTCGCCCAGCGTCGTGCCCGTGCCGTGCGCCTCCACCACGTCCACGTCGCGCAGCGACAGGCCCGCGTTCTTCGCCGCCCGGCGGATCACCCGTTCCTGCGACGGGCCGTTCGGTGCCGTCAGTCCGCTCGATGCGCCGTCCTGGTTCACCGCCGAGCCCCGGATGACCGCGAGCACCTCGTGTCCCCGGCGCCGGGCCTTCGACAGCGGTTCGACCAGCAGCAGGGCGAGCCCCTCGGCGAACCCGAATCCGTCCGCGGCCTCGGCGAACGCCTTGCACCGGCCGTCCACCGACAGCGCGCGCTGCCGGCTGAACTCGACGATGACCCGCGGGCTCGACATCACGGTCACCCCGCCGGCCACCGCCATCGAGCACTCGCCCGACCGCACCGCCTGGCACGCCATGTGCAGCGACACCAGGGACGACGAGCACGCCGTGTCGACGGTCACCGCCGGGCCCTCCAGCCCGAACACGTACGACACCCGGCCCGACAGGATGCTCGGGGTGGTCCCGGCGACCGCGTAACCCTCCACGCCCTTGGGGTAGTCGGTGGGTCCGGCGCCGACGAACACCCCGGTGCGGCTGCCCTTCAGGGTCCCCGGATCCACTCCGGCGTTCTCGAACAGCTCCCAGCAGGTCTCCAGCAGCAGCCGCTGCCGGGGGTCCATGGCCAGCGCCTCGCGCGGCGAGATCCCGAAGAACTCGGCGTCGAATCCCGCCACCTCGTCCAGGAACCCGCCCTCGCGGACGTACGACGTGCCCAGGTGGTCCGGGTCCGGGTCGTAGAGCCCGGCCAGGTCCCAGCCGCGGTCCGCCGGGAACCCGGACACCGCGTCCCGGCCCTCGGCCAGCAGCTGCCACAGCTCCTCCGGGGAGGTCACACCGCCGGGCAGGCGGCAGGCCATGGCCACGATCGCCACCGGCTCGCCGAGCGTCGCCTCCAGTTCGTCGTTGCGCGCCCGCAGCCGCCGGGTCTCCTTGACCGATTCCCGCAGCGCCCTGGTGATCTCTTCGATTGATGCAGTCATCGGGACCTCATTCTCCGGAGTTGCGCTCGTGGCCGTCGGCACCGTGCACGGCGCGGATCAGTTCGTCCACGTCCATGTCGTCGACCGTGCTGGTCTCGTCCTCGACGCGCCGCCTGTCGTCGTCGCCGTCCGCCTCGCCCGGGGCGTCACTCGCCGGGGCGAGCCGCTCGTTGAGCTGCCGGGCGAGTTCCACCGGTGTCGGGCAGTCGAAGATGACGGTCGCGGGCAGCCGCAGACCGGTGGCCGTGGCCAGCCGGTTGCGCAGTTCGACGGCGGTCAGCGAGTCGAATCCCATCTCCACGAAGCCGCGGTCGACGTCGAGCGCGGTCGCCGAGCCATGGCCGAGCACCGCGGCGGCCTGCTTCCTGACCAGCTGCACGAGCGCCTGACGCCGCTCGGCGGCGGACATCCCGGCGAACTGGTCGGCTTCCCTGACGGCGGCGCCGGCGCCGGCGCCGCCCGTGCCGCGGACCGGCCGGCCACGGCGCGGCGCCAGCAGGCGCATCACGGGCGGGAGCGTCCCCTGGGCGTCCTGGGCACGCAGCGCCTCGCGGTCGATGTGCGCCGCCACCACCAACGGCTGCCCGGCCTGGGCCCCCTGGTCGAACAGGGCGAGGGCCTCGGCGGCGGACATGGCCTGTGCCCCGGACCGGGAGAGCCGGTCGCGGTCCACGGCGTTCATCTGGCCGGTCAGTGCGCTGTCGGGGGCCCACAGACCCCAGGCGATCGACGTGGCGGTCTGCCCGCGCGAGTGCCTGACCGCGGCGAGCGTGTCGAGGAACACGTTGGCCGCACCGTAGTTGGCCTGCCCGGGGTTGCCGAGCAGACCGGCCGCGGACGAGTACATGACGAACATGCCGAGGTCGAGTCCCGTGGTGAGTTCGTCCAGGTGCACGGCCGCGTCGACCTTGGGACGCAGCACGGGCGCCAGGCGCTCGCCGGTGAGGGAGGTGAACACGGTGTCGTCCAGCACGCCCGCCGTGTGCACCACCGCGGTGAGCGGGTGTTCCGCGGGAACCCCGGCCAGCAGGTCCGCCAGGGCCTCGCGGTCGGCTATGTCGCAGGCGGCCAGCCGCACGTCGGCGCCCATCCCGGCCAGCTCCGCGCGCAGTTCGCCAGCGCCCGGCGCGTCGGCGCCCTGCCGGCTCGCCAGCACCACGTGACGCATCCCCCAGGGACCGACCAGGTGCCGGGCCACCAGGGCGCCGAGCGTTCCGGTGCCGCCGGTGATCAGTACCGTTCCCTCGGGGTCGGGAGCGGGCGGGACGGTCAGTACGAGCTTGCCGACGTGCTTGGCCTGAGCCATGTGGCGGAACGCCTCGGGCGCGTCGCGCACGTCCCAGGTGCGGACGGGAAGCGGCCGCACGGCACCGTCCCGCAGCAGTCCGACGACCTCGGTCAGCATGGTCCGGACCGCCTCCGGGCTCATGTCCGGCACCAGGTCCACCGGCCGGTACAGCACCCCCGGACAGGCGGCCGCGACCTGCTCCGGGTCCCGGCGGTCGGTCTTGCCCAGCTCGACGAAGTGACCGCCGTTCGGCAGCACTCGCAGCGAGGCGTCGACGAGGTCGCCGGTCAGCGAGTTGACGACCACGTCGACCCCGGCGCCGTCGGTGGCGGCGAGCACCCGCTCGGCGAACGCGGAGTCCCGCGACGAGGAGATGTGGGCGTCGTCCAGGCCCATCCCCCGCAGCGTGTCGTGCTTGGCCGGGCTCGCCGTGGCGAACACCTCGGCGCCCAGATGGCGGGCGATCTGCACCGCCGCCGTGCCGACTCCGCCGGCCGCCGCGTGGACGAGGACCCGCTGCCCGGGGCGCAGGCCCGCCACGTCGACGAGGGCGAAGTAGGCGGTCAGGAAGGCGGAGGGGACCGAGGCCGCCCGCTCGAACGACCAGTCCTCGGGGACCGGGACCAGCCAGCGGTGGTCGGTGACCGTCTCGGTGGCGAACGCGCGCGGCATCAGCCCCAGGACCCTGTCGCCGGGCTTCAGCCCGGTGACGCCGGAACCGACCGCCTGGACCACACCGGCCCCTTCGCCGCCGATGAACAGACCGTCGTCCGGGGGCAGCCCCAGAGCGACCAGGAGATCGTGGAAGCTGATCCCGGCCGCACGGACCCGTACCCGTACCTGGTCCGCCGCCAGGGGCTCCCCAGTCTCCGGGCACGCCGCCACGGTCATGGCGTCCAGGACGCCGGCCGGGTCGGGTTCGAGCCGCCACCGGCCGCCGAGCGGCGGCGTCAGCCTGCCCTGCGGCGTACCCGTCGCCGCCAGCCGGGGGATCAGCAGCGCGCCCCGCCGGATCGCGATCTGCGGCTCGTCGCCGGCCAGCGCCTGCGCGAGCGCGGCGGTGCCGTCGTCCTCGTCCAGGTCGACGAGGACGATCCGGCCCGGGTTCTCGGCCTGCGCCGAGCGCACCAGGCCCCACACCGGGGCCGCGGCCAGGTCGTGCACGTCGTCGGCGTCCCCGGCCGGGAGCGCCCGGCGGGTGACCACGGCCAGCCGTGTGTCGGCCGTCCGGTCGTCGGCCAGCCAGGCCTGGATGTCGTGCAGCACCGTGCCGGCCAGGGCGAAGGCCGCACCGGGCAGGGGGGTGCCGGCCTCCGTGGCACAAGGGAGCACGGCGACGCCGGGGGACGGCGCGCCGTCGGCCAGCGCGCCGAGCAGGGCGGCCACATCGGGATGGGAGTGGACCGCGATCCCCGACGCCGGCAGCGAGCCGGCCAGGCCGAAGGTGTCCTCGCCGATCACGGCCCAGTCGCCGCCGACACGGCCCGTGGGCGTCGCCAGCGGGACCCAGTCCAGCTGGAACAGGGACCGGTGGGCCGGGCTCGCGGCCACGGAGAGCTGCTCGACCGGGACCGGCCGGGTCACCAGCCGTTCGATCGCCAGCACCGGGTCGCCGGTCTCGTCCGCCGCGGTCAGCGTCACCGCGCCGGAACCGGCCGGCGCGATGCGCACGCGCAGGGTCCGCGAACCGGGCGCGAACAGCGACACGCCGGCCAGGCTGAACGGCAGCCGCACCGTCCTGCCCCCGCTGTCGCCCTGTTCGGCGGACGGGGCGAGGACCATCGCGTGCAGCGCCGCGTCGAGCAGGGCGGGGTGCATGCCGTACCGGTCGGACTCGTCCTGCACCTGGGCGGGCGGCGCCACCTCGGCGTAGACCTCGTCGCCGCGCCGCCACGCGCGGGCCAGCCCCTGGAACGCCGGCCCGTAGGTGTAGCCGGCCTCCGCTCCCGCCGCGTAGAAGGCGTCCGGTTCCATCGGTACCGGCTCGGCGCCGGGCGGCGGCCAGGCGGCCAGCGAGGCCGGAGCGGTGCCGTCGGCCGCTGTCAGCAGTGCCGACGCGTGCCGTGTCCAGTCGCCGTCCTCCCCCTCCGGGCGCGAGTAGACGGCCAGGGGCCGGTGCCCGGAGTCGTCGGGCGCGCCCACCACCAGCTGGAGGCGCACCGGATCGGTGCCGTGCAGCAGCAGGGGTGCTTCCAGGGTCAGTTCCTCGACCCGCGGGCAGCCTGCCTCGGCTCCGGCTCGCAGAGCCAGTTCGGCGAAGCCGGTGCCGGGCAGCAGAGCCACTCCGTTGACCGCGTGGTCGGCGAGCCAGGGCCGGGTGCCGGACGACAGCCGCCCGGTGAGCACCAGGCCGCCGGTGTCCGCCAGTTCCACCGCGGCGCCGAGCAGCGGATGGTCCGGCGCCACCACACCGAGGGCTGCCGGGTCCACGGCGGCACGCTCGTCCTCCATCCAGAACCGCTGCTGGTCGAAGGCGTACGTGGGCAGCGGGACCCGCCGGGCGCCGGGGATCAGCTTGGCCCAGTCCAGGTCCGCGCCGTTCACCCAGGCCTCCGCCAGCGAGGCGGCGAAGCGGTCCATGCCGCCCTCGTCGCGGCGCAGCGAGCCCAGTGTCACCGGCTCGGCGGAGTCGTCCGCCGACAGGGCGGTGTCCATGACCGCGGCGGTCAGCACGGGGTGCGGACTCGCCTCGACGAACAGGGTGAAGCCGTTGTCGAGCAGGGCCCGGGTGGCGCGCGCGAACCGCACCGGCTCCCGCAGGTTGCGGTACCAGTACTCCGCGTCCAGCTCGCCGGTGTCGACCGGCTCGCCGGTCACCGCGGAGTAGAACGGTATCCGGGCGCGCTGCGGGGAGATCCCCTTCAGCTTCGCCAGGAGGTCGTCGCGCATCGGCTCGACCTGCGGCGAGTGGGACGCGTAGCTGACCTCGATCCGCCGGATCCGGATCCCCCGCCGCCTGCACTCGGCGCCGAGGTCGTCCAGCGCGTCGGAGTCGCCGGCCACGACGACCTGCGAGGGGCTGTTGACGGTCGCGATCGTGAGGCGTCCCTCCGCGGGGGCGAGCAGTGCCGCCGCCTGCTCCTCGTCGGTCTGGAGCGACGCCATGCCGGCGGAGCCGGTCAGCCGTGTGATCGCCGCGGACCGTACGGCCACGATCCTGGCGGCGTCCTCCAGGGACAGCGCGCCGGCCACGTGGGCGGCCGCGATCTCGCCCTGGGAGTGGCCGACGACGGCCGCGGGGTTCACCCCGTAGTGCTGCCACAGGCGGGCCAGCGACACCATCACCGCGAAGAGGGCCGGCTGCACCACGTCGACCCGCTCCAGGCCGGGCGCACCGTCCGCCTGGCGGAGCACTCCGGTCAGCGACCAGTCGGTGTACGGCGCCAGGGCCTGCTCGCATTCGCGGATGTAGGACGCGAACTCCGGTGAGCTGTCGAGCAGTTCGGCGGCCATCCCGGTCCACTGGGAGCCCTGTCCGGGGAAGACGAAGACGGCTCGCGGCTTGCGCCGCGCGGTGCCGTGCACCAGCCCGGGGCCGGGCTCGCCGTCGGCCAGCCGGGTGAGGCGGCCGAGGTAGTCGTCCCGTCCGGCGCCGAGCACCACCGCGCGGTGCGGCAGCGCCGCCCGGGTGGAGGCGAGGCTCCAGCCGATGTCGCGCGGCAGCACGCCGGACTCGTCCGTGAGCAGCCGGCGCAGCTTGCCGGCCTGCTGCCGCAGCGACGCCGGGGACGCCGCCGAGACGGGCCAGGGCACCGGCGGGGCCGGCGTACCGGACGCGGTGTCGTCTCCCCGCGCCTCTTCCTCTTCCCGCTCGTGCTCCTGAGCCGGTGGCTCTTCGACGATGAGGTGGACGTTGGTGCCGCTGACCCCGAACGCGGACACGCCCGCGCGCCGCGGATGGCCGCCGTCGGGCCACGGCACCGCCTTCACCGCCAGCTCGACCTCACCGGCCGACCAGTCCACCTTGCGGCTCGGCTCGTCGACGTGCAGGGTCGCGGGCATGACCCCATGACGCATCGCCAGCACCATCTTCATCACGCCGACCGCGCCCGCCGCGGCCTGCGTGTGACCGATGTTCGACTTCACCGAGCCCAGCAGCACCGGCTTCCCGTCGGGGCGGTCCTGTCCGTACGTCGCCAGCAGCGCCTGGGCCTCGATCGGGTCGCCCAGCGTCGTGCCCGTGCCGTGCGCCTCCACCGCGTCCACGTCGCGCAGCGCCACGCCCGCGTTGGCCGCGGCCTGGCGGATCACCCGTTGCTGGGACGGCCCGTTCGGTGCCGTCAGCCCGTTGGACGCGCCGTCCTGGTTCACCGCCGAGCCCCGGATGACCGCGAGCACCTCATGGCCCTGGCGCCGGGCCTCCGAGAGCGGTTCGACCAGCAGCAGGCCGAGCCCCTCGGCGAACCCGGTACCGTCCGCCGCCTCGGCGAACGCCTTGCACCGGCCGTCCTCCGACAGCGCGCGCTGCCGGCTGAACTCGACGAACACCTTCGGGCTCGCGATCACCGAGACACCGCCGGCCACCGCCATCGAGCACTCGCCCGCGCGCAGCGCCTGACAGGCCATGTGCAGGGCCACCAGGGACGACGAACACGCCGTGTCGACCGTGATCGCCGGGCCCTCCAGCCCGAAGAAGTACGACACGCGTCCGGAGATCACCGCCGGTGTGCTTCCGGTGACCGCGTACCCCTCGGCGCTGGCCGGTGCCAGCGGCGCCCCGGTGGCGTAGTCCGTCGGACCGGCGCCGACGAACACTCCGGTGCGGCTGCCCTTCAGGCTCAGCGGGTCCACTCCGGCGTTCTCGAACAGCTCCCAGGAGGTCTCCAGCAGCAGCCGCTGCCGGGGGTCCATGGTCACCGCCTCGCGCGGCGAGATCCCGAAGAACTCCGCGTCGAACTCCGCGACCCGGTCCAGGAATCCGCTCTCGCGGACGTACGACGTGCCCAGGTGGTCCGGGTCCGGGTCGAACAGCCCGGCCAGGTCCCAGCCGCGGTCCGCCGGGAACCCGGACACCGCGTCCCGGCCCTCGGCCAGCAGCTGCCAGAACTCCTCCGGGGAGGTCACGCCGCCGGGCAGGCGGCACGACATGCCCACGATCGCCAGCGGCTCGTCCATGGCGGTGGTGTTCTCGGACGTCACGGCCGGTGCGGCCGATTCTCCGGGGGCGAGTTCGAGCAGGCAGCCGGCGACGGCCGCGGCGGTGGGGTAGTCGAACGCGAGGGACGCCGGCAGGCGGAGCCCGGTGGCCGTGTTCAGCCGGGTCCGGAACTCGACCGCGGTGACGGAGTCGGACCCCATCTCGCTGAAGGGCCGGTCCGGGTCCACGTCGTCGGCACGGCCGTAGCCCAGTACGGCCGCGGCCTCGGTCCGGACCAGGTCCAGCACCGCCCACTCGTGCTCGGACTCGGGGGTCCGCGCCAGCAGTCGGGCGAGGGCGCTCTCCCCCGCCTCCTGCTCGCCCTGGCCCGGCGCACCGCCGGCGACGCCCTGGACGTCCGGCAGTTCGTCGAGGAACGGCCGGGGGCGGGCCGCCGTGTAGAGCGGGGCGAACCGTTCCCACTCCACATCGGCGACGGCCACGGAGGTCTCGTCCTGGTCGAGCACGTGCCGCAGGGTCCGCAGCGCCTGCGCCGGGTCCAGGAGCGGGAGGCCCTGCCGTTCCGACTGGCTGGTGAACATCTCCCGCACCGCCGGATCGTCGGAGTCCTCCCCGAACGCGTTCCAGAAGCTCCACGCGACGGCGGTACCCGCCCGGCCGCCGGCACGGCGGCGGACGGCCAGCGCGTCCAGGTAGGCGTCGGCGGCCGCGAAGACGCCGTTCTCGGCGGCGCCCCAGACGCCCGCGACGGAGGAGAACAGGACGAAGGCGTCCAGGGAGTCCTCGCTCAGCAGCTCGTCCAGGACGCGCGCGCCCGTCGCCTTGGCGCGCAGTGTGGCGGCGAGCCGCGCCGGAGTCGTCCCGGACAGCGGGCCGGGCTCGGGGACGACCGCCGCGTGCAGGACGGTCCGCACCGGACGCCCGGCGGACCGGGCCTCGCGCAGCAGTTCCGCCATCGCGGCGCGGTCGGCCACGTCGCAGGCCACCGTCGTCACCGAGGTGCCGGACTGCGCGAGTTCCGCCTCGAGTTCGGCGGCGCCCGGTGCGGTGCGGCCCCGTGTGCCGGTCAGGATGACGTGCTGCGCGCCGGAGGCCGCCAGCCACCGGGCCAGGCGCCGGCCGAGCCGGCCGGTACCGCCGGTGATCAGCACGCTGCCGTCCGGCCGCCAGGTCCGGGGCGCGGGCCGCTCGGCCGCCGGGTCGCGCACCAGCCGCCGCACGTGCACACCGCTGTCCCGAACGGCCACCTGGTCCTCGGCGCCCAGGCCGCCGCCCAGTACCGCGCACATCCGCCGGAGCGCGTCCTCGCCGGGTGCGGCGGGCAGGTCGATCAGGCCGCCCCAGCGTTGCGGGAACTCCAGTCCCGCCACCCGTCCCATGCCCCAGACCTGGGCCTGCTCGGGCGATCGCAGATCGTCGCCGTCGGCGTGGACGGCGCCGCTGGTCACCAGCCACATCGGGAGGTCGGCCGCTACGTCGCCCAGTGCCTGGACGAGGGCCAGGGTGGCGGACGTTCCCGCGGGGACGTCCGGGAAGTCCTGGTGCGGGCGTTCGTCCATCGCCAGCAGCGACAGCACACCCGCCGCGTCCGCGGCCGACGCCTCCCGGAGCAGGCCGGCGATGTGCTCCCGGCCGTCGCGGGCCGGGTCCGGCGTGAGCTGCCGTACGTCCGCGCCCCCTGCGGTGAGGGCGGCGCACACGGCCGGGGCGAGGTCCCGTCCCGGTCCGGTGCCGGGAGCCAGGACCAGCCAGTCCCCGCTGAGCGGCGCCGGGGCGGGATCGGCGGCGGGCCGCCAGTCGACGCGGTAGCGCCAGGCGTCGAGTTCGTGGCCGGCGACGTCCGGCAGCGCGGCCGGCTCCGTGTCGCCGCCGGCGAGGGCCGGCTGCCAGTCCACGTCGGCGCCCTGTGCGTACGCCTCGGCGAGGGACGTCAGGAAGCGCCCGGTGCCGCCGTCGTTCCTGCGCAGCGTGCCCAGGGCCCGGGCGCCGGTGCCCGCGGCGTCGACCGTCTCCTCGATCGCCGGAGTGAGCACCGGATGCGGGCTGGCCTCGATGAACAGGGTGTGGCCGTCCGCGAGCAGCGTCTGGACCGCCTCCTCGAAGCGCACGCGCTCGCGGAGGTTGTAATACCAGTACTCCGCGCCGAGTTCGGTGGTGTCCAGCAGGCCGCCGGTGGCCGACGAGTAGAACGGCACCTTGCCCGCACGGGGCGTGATGCCCTTGAGGACGTGCCCGAGGCGTTCACGGATCCGCTCCACGTGCGGCGAGTGCGAGGCGTAGTCCACGTCGACGCGCCGGAACCGGACGCCGTCGCTCTCGCAGAGAGCCGCCATCTCCTCCAGGGCGCCGACGTCGCCGGCCACCACGACGCTGCTCGGACCGTTGACCGCGGCGATCGACAGACGGCCCGCGAAGCGGCTCAGCAGGGTGGTGACGGCCTCCGCGTCGAGGGCGACCGAGGCCATGCCGCCCCGGCCGGACAGCTGCGCCAGTTCGGCGCTGCGCAGTGCCACGACCCGGGCCGCGTCCCGCAGCGACAGGGCGCCGCAGACGTACGCGGCGGCGATCTCGCCCTGCGAGTGGCCGACCACGGCCGCGGGCGTGATCCCGTAGGAGCGCCAGAGCTCGGCCAGCGAGACCATCACCGCGAAGAGCGTGGGCTGGACGACGTCGACCCGGTCCAGCGACGCGGCGCCGGGTTCACCGGCGATCACCGCGCCGAGCGACCAGTCGGTGAACTCGGCCAGGGCCTCGCCGCACGCGCTCATCCGCTCGGCGAAGGCCGGCTCGGCCGCCATGAGTTCCGCGGCCATGCCCTGCCACTGGGCGCCCTGTCCCGGGAACACCAGGGCGGTCTTCGGGGCGTCCGCGACCGTGCCCCGGATCAGGTTCGCGGCGGTACGGCCCTCGGCGAGCGCGGTCAGCGCGTCGCCGAAGCCCTTGGTGTCGGCGGCCAGGACGACGGCGCGGTGGGCGGCCGGGCCCGGCAGCGCGGCCAGGGAGGCGCCCACGCCGAGGGCGTCGGGTTCCGGGCTGCGGGCGGTGAGGTCCCGTACCGCGGCGGCACGGGCGCGCAGGCCGGTGGCGCTGGCGGCGGACATCACCCAGGGGATCGCCGGCCGGTCGCCGGGGAGTTCGGCGGCCTCGCGGTACCAGTAGCGGCGGTGCTGCCACGGATAGGCGGGCAGGCTGACGGGCGGGCGCTGCGCCGTGGCCGGGGCGGGGGCGGCGCCGGTCACGAAGAGTTCCGCCGCGGTGGCGGCGAGCCGGTCCACCGGGTCCTCGGTGCCCGTCCCGGCTCCGAACCGGCCGGCCAGCGTGGCGGGCAGGTCCTGCGGCAGGACGTCGAGGAGCGCGTCCACGCCCGCGTCCGTGATGTCGTCGGCCAGGCTTTCCGGCAGGCCGGCGGGCCGGTCGCGGCGTGCGCGCCGGGCCAGTTCGCCGGCCGTCACGGCGAGGTCCTCGCCGTCCGCGGACAGCTCGGGGATGCGGCCCGGCCGCGGTGCGACGCCGGACATCTGTCCGGCCGCGAGGCGCAGCGCGTCGTCCAGGTCCAGCCGTCCCGCCGCCCAGGCGGCGCCCAGCTGTCCCGGGCCGGCGCCGATCACGGCCTGCGGCGCCAGTCCGACGGTCGCCCACAACCTGGCCGCGGCGACGTGGTGGCACAGCAGGTGGGCCGCGGCGAGGCCGGCCGGGGGCTCGCCGAACGGGTCGACGACCGCGCCGGTCAGCCCGGTGAGACGTTCGGCGCAGGAGCGCAGGCCGGCGGCGTACTCCGGCAGTCGGGCCAGCCGGTCGCGCAGGGCGGCGGACGGGGGTTCGGCTCCGAACCAGAATCCGACGGTGCGGTCCGCCCCTTCGGGCACCTGCCCCTGCCGGGCGGCGGGCGTGTCGTTCCCGCGTGCCGCCGCCTCCAGGGCCGCCACGACCGCGGGGGCGTCCTGGCCGGTGACGGCGAGCCGGTGGCTCAGCCAGGAGCGGCGGTAGGCGGCGGTGTAGACGATGTCGTCCAGGTCGTCCGGCGTCTCGCGGAGCCGGGCGGCGAGGCGGCCGGCCGTCTGGCGCAGCGCCGGCTCCGCGGCCGCGGTGACCATCAGGACGTAGGGCGCCCGGCGGGGCGGCGCGGCCGCCGGCTCCGGGGTGGCCGGCGGCTGTTCGACGACCACGTGCGCGTTGCTGCCGCTGAACCCGAACGAGCTCACGCCCGCTCGGCGCGGGTGGTCGCGGCGCGGCCACTCGCGCCGCTCGGTCACCACGGAGACCGGCAGCTTCTCCCAGTCGATGTGTGACGACGGCCGGTTCAGCGGATGCGGCGGCAGCTCCCCGCGGTGCAGCGCGAGGACCACCTTGAGCAGGCCGGTGACGCCGGCCGCGGCCTCGAGATGTCCGATGCTGGCCTTGGCCGCGCCGATCAGCAGGGACTCGTCCGCCGCGCGGCCGGAGCCCAGTGCCTCGGCGAGTGCGCGGACCTCGATGGGGTCACCGAGGGGCGTTCCGGTGCCGTGGGCCTCGACGTAGTCGACGTCGCGCGGCGCCCAGCCCGCGGCCTCGACCGCCCGCTTGATGACGGCGACCTGCGCGGACGCGCTGGGCACCGTCATGCCGCCGCTGGCGCCGTCCTGGTTGACCGCGGTGCCGCGGATCACCGCGTAGACACGGTCGCCGTCCCGCCGCGCCGCGCCGAGCGGCTTGAGGATGAGCGCCGCCGCGCCCTCGCCCCGGCCGTAGCCGTCGGCCGCCTCGTCGAAGGTCTTGCACCGGCCGTCGGGGGCGAGTGCGCCGGCGCCGGACATGGAGACCGACACGGTGGGGGCGACGATCACGTTGGCCCCACCGACCACGGCGATCTCGCAGTCCCCCTGCCGCAGGCCCTGGCAGGCCAGGTGGACCGCGGTGAGCGAGGACGAGCAGGCGGTGTCGACGGCGATGCTGGGGCCGCTCAGGCCGAGGAAGTACGACAGGCGTCCGACGGCCGCGGCGAAGGTCGTGCCGGTCCCGTAGAAGTGGTTGACGTCGGCCATGTCACGGGTGAGCAGCTGCTGGTAGTCGGCGGTGTTGAGGCCGAAGTAGACACCGGCGGCCCGGCCGTCCAGCGCGGGTGCGGGCTGTCCGGCGTCCTCCAGTGCCTCCCAGGCGACTTCGAGGAGGAGCCGGTGCTGCGGGTCGAGCGACTTCGCCTCGCGCGGGGAGACCCGGAAGAACTCCGCGTCGAAGCCCTCCACCCCGTCGAGGAAGCCGCCGCGCAGCGGGACGTCCGGCCCGGCCTCGGCCCAGATGGGGTCGGCACGGCGGCCGGCCGGCAGGTCGCGGATCGCGTGGCGGCCCTCGGCCAGCAGCGTCCAGAACTCCTCCGGCGAGTTCGCGCCGGGCAGCCGGCACGCCATGCCGATCACCGCGACGGCGTCGTCCAGCGATCCGTCGTCGTCCGCCGGACCGCCGGACGGGACGGCCGGCGAGGCCGTCCGTTCCGGGTCGCCGGTCTCCGGGGCCGCTTCCGCCAGGAACGCGGCGAGGGCCTCGACCGTCGGCTTCTCGAAGACGAGGGTCGTGGGCAGTTCCAGGCCGAACTCGGCGGCCAGGCGGTCCCGCAGCTCGACGGCGGTCAGCGAGTCCAGGCCCTGGTCGAACAGGCCGCGCCGGCGTGCCGGCGGCTGGTCTCCGGAGAGGCCGAGGACCGCCGCGACATGCTTCTCGACGCGCCGCAGCGCGGCTCCGCCCGTCTGCGGCCTGACCGCTGGGGCGGGCGCGGCCGCCACGGCCTCGGTCCCGGCGGCCGGCGCCGCCCCCGTGGCGCGGGTGCTCGCCGCGGTCTCCGTGCCGGGGGTGCCCGGGGCGGTGCCGTCCTCCGGGCGCGCGACCATCTCGCTGATGACCCTGCCGTCGTCGTCGAGCAGGCTCACGCGCACCTGCGCCGGTGCTGCACCGGCCGGGCCGCGTCCCTGCTCGCCGGGCTGGACCCCGGGCAGCCAGTAGGAGTCGCCGCCCCAGGAGGGCACCGGCAGGGTGCGGTAGCGGGCGGGCGTTCCGGTGACCTTCGTCCAGTCGACGTCGACGCCGCTGACATGGAGCTGCGCCAGCGTCCTGTGCAGCGCGAGCGGCCCGGACTCGCCACGGCGCAGGGTGGCCGTCACGGGCCCCCGGCGCCCGCGGTGGCGGGCGGCGTCCGCGAGCTGCCGGATCAGTGTGGGGTGCGGGCCGATCTCGACGAGGGCCCGGTCGCGCTCGGCGAGCAGCCCGTCGATCGCGGGCCACAGGAGCACGGGGTCGGTGAGGTTGCGTTCCCAGTAGCCGGCGTCGAAGCATACGTCGGGTTCGTCCGGCAGCACGCTGGAGACGATCCGCACCGTGGGCGCGGCGGCGGTGAGACCGGCCAGTGCCTCCCGCAGCCGCGGGCCGCACTCGGCCACCACCGGGCTGTGGAACGCGTAGCCGCCGGGCAGCCGCTTGCACCGCAGGCCGCGGGCCTCGACGGCCTCCGCGGCCGAGTCCACGGCGTCCCCGGGGCCGCTGAGCACGACCGCCTCCGGTCCGTTGACCGCGGCGACCACCACCGGCAGGCCGGTGCCGGCCAGCAGGGCCAGGACCGTGTCCCGGTCCGCGCGGACGGCCAGCATGGCGCCCCGGCCCACCGTCTCCTGCAGGATCTGTCCGCGCCGGACGGCCAGCCGCAGGGCGTCGGCACGGGTGAGCGCGCCCGCCGCGTGCGCGGCGGCGATCTCCCCGACGCTGTGTCCGGTCACGGCCCCGGGCCGGATGCCGCATTCGGCCAGCCGGCCGGTCAGTGCCGTCTGCACGGCGAGCAGGGCGGGCTGGGCGATGTCGGTGCGGTCGAGCCGGCTGTCCTGCTCGCCCCGCCGCAGCTCGTCGATCAGCGACCAGCGGGCGTCCCGCCGGATCAGGGCGTCGCACTCGTCGAGGGTCTCCCGGACCACGGGCGAGGCGTCGTACAGGTCCATCGCCATGCCGGCCCACTGCGCGCCCTGACCGGAGTACACGAACACCGGCTCGGGGGCGCCCTCGGGGTCCACGGCGCCGGTGTAGGCCCCCTCCGGCGCCTCCTCGATGTCGCGCAGCGCCGCCGCCAGTTCCTCCGGTCCGGCCGCGACGGCGGCGAACCGGTGCCGTTCGTGGGTCCGCCGGGTCGCGGCGGACGCGACGAGGTCGCCGAGTGCGTCGGCCTGCGCGGTCATCCGCCGCGCCATCCCGGCGACCTGGCCGGCCAGGCCCTCCCGGTGGTGGGCGGAGGCGAGCAGCACGTAGGGGCCGGCCGGCCGGTCGCCCGCGGGCTCGGCGGCGGGCTCGACGCCTTCCGCGATCACATGGACGTTCGTGCCGCTGAGCCCGGACGAGCTGACCCCGACGCGGACCGGACGGTCCGTCTCCGCGAGGCTGACCGGGCTGAGCGGCACCGCCAGCGTGCCGCGGTCCCAGGGGACCGCCGAGGTGAGCCGGCCGGGATCGGGCTGGGCGGGCACCTCGCGCGCGTTGATGACCCACAGGCCCTTCAGCAGGCCTGCGACTCCGGACGCGCCGTCGGTGTGCCCGAACACCGCCTTGTTGGAGCCCACGTAGAGAGGCGCGCGGCCCGCCTCCCGGCCCCTGCCGTAGACCTCGTCCAGCGCCATCAGCTCGACCTGGTCGCCGAGCGGGGTCCCGGTGCCGTGGGCCTCCACGTAGTCGAGGTCCGACGGTTCGATCCCCGCGGTGCCGAGGGCGGAGCGCAGCAGCGAGGCCTGCGCCGCCCCGTTGGGCGCCGTGATGCCGAGGCTGCGGCCGTCGTGGTTGGCCACCGACGCGCGCAGCACCGCGTAGATCCGGTCCCGGTCGGCGAGGGCGTCGGGCAGCCGCTTCAGGACGAGGACGCCGCATCCGTCACCGCGGAGGATGCCGTCGGCGTCGGCCGCGAACGGACGGCACCGTCCGGTCGGCGAGATCGCGCCGATCCGGCTCATGAAGACGCTGAGCTCGGGCGTGATCATCAGGCTGACGCCGCCGGCCAGGGCGATGTCGCTCTCCCCGGACCGCAGGCTCTGGCCGGCCAGGTGCACGGCGAGCAAGGAGGAGGAGCAGGTGGTGGTCAGCGAGGCCATCGGCCCGTGCAGGTCGAAGGTGTACGCCAGCCGGCCCGCCGCGAAGCTGAACTCGTTGCCGCTGGCGTAGTGCGGCCCGATGCCCTCGATGCCGAGCGTCTTGGTGTGCAGCGTCGCGTAGTCGTGGGCGAACATCCCGAAGAACGCGCCGGTGCGGGTGCCGCGCCAGGCGTCGGCGGGCCGGCCGGAGTCGCTCATCGCCTCCCAGGCCACCTCCAGCAGCAGCCGCTGCTGGGGATCCATCGCGCTCGCCTCGCGTGGCGAGACCCCGAACCAGGAGGCGTCGAACCGGTCGATGTCCTCCAGGAAGCCCCCGACATGACTGGCCGTACCCGCGCCGGCGTCCCCGCGGGCCCAGCGGGTCGCGGGGACGTCCCGGAAGACAGTGGTCGCCGATCTGAGCGCCGCGCCGAAGGAGTCGAGATCGCGGGCGCCGCCGGGGAACCGGCAGCCGATGCCGACGACGGCGATCGGCGTGGCGTACGGGCTCATCAGCGGTCGTTCTGCCATTGAAGATATTCCTTGCTCTACAATGATCTTCCGCAATTTCGGCATCGGGATCCCGTGGGATACCGGAGGGGGCGACCGATGGGCGAGCCGCACAGGGCGGGGCCCGGTCATGTCGCCGTCTGGGTGGCGGTGGGCGCGCCGCCGGCGGGCGAGCCGCTCGATCTGGACCAGCGCGCCCGGCGTTATCGCCGGGCGCGGGCCACCGCACGCAGGATCGGCCGGCATCTGGTCGCGGCGTACACGTCATGTCCGCCGGACCGGCAGGCCTGGGAGCGCGACGACCGGGGGCGCCCGCTCCTCGTCGACCCCGGCGGCCTCCATGTGAGCCTCAGTCATGCCGAGGCGGTGGTGGCGGCCGCCCTGTCGTGGGACGCTCCGGTCGGCGTCGACGTCGAGCGGCTGCGGCCGCTGGCCGACCCCGGCGCGCTGGCCCGGACGGCGCTGTCCGAGGCCGAGCGAAGGGCCGTGGAAGAGCTGCCGGAACCGCTCAGGGACGCGCAGCTGCTCCGCTTCTGGACCCGCAAGGAGGCCGTGGCGAAGGCCCTCGGCACGGGGCTCGCCACGCACCTGCGCGGCATCGTCACGACGGCCCACGGCGCTGTGGTGTCGCTTCCGGAGGAGTGCGGCGACATCTCCGCGTGGTCGATGGCCGACCTCGCCGTCCGGGACGATGTGATCGCCTCCGTCACGGTCCGGGCGCCGGGCGTCCGGGTGCTGACCCGGACGCTCGCGCTCCCCGCGGACGAGGCCTGAACCGGCCCGGGCGGCAGTGGTCACGGCCTGGCGCTCCCTGGCACGTCCGCGGCTCTAGAAGGACGGCGCCATGACCGGGGCGCGCAGCGTGCCCAGGTACGGGTGCCAGAGGTGGGACGGGTCCTCCTCGACGGCGGTGACGGTCTCCCGCATGATGCGCAGGACCTCCGGCTCCTCGTCGTCGTAGAGGTCGCCCTGCAGCAGCCGGATGATGTCCAGCCGGTACCGCGGGTCCGCCACGAAGGTGGTGAACAGGATGTTCAGCCGGTAGTAGACCGAGATGAACTCGTACCAGTTGCGGGTGCCGTTGCGGATCGTCTTCTCGTAACGGGCGAAGGCGGCCCGCGAGAAGTCACCGGTCTCGGCGGCCGCGACGATGTCGTGGCAGGCCAGGCGCGCGCTGTTGAGCGCGACGCTCACTCCGCTGGAGAAGATCGGGTCGACGAACCGCGCGGCGTCGCCGATCAGCACGTACCGGTCGCCGCAGATCTGCCGCATGGCGTAGCTGTAGTCGCCCTCGACCTTGAAGTCGGTCACCTGCTCCGTCTTCTTGAGCGCCTCGGCGAGGTCCGGCCGGCTCTCCACGAACTTCCAGAAGAACTTCTCGCGGTCCATGTTCGCCTCGGCGAACTGGTGCTTCTGGGTCACGACGCCGATGCTGGTGACGGTGTCGGTGATGGGGATCTGCCAGACCCAGGTGTCGCTGATCGGCAGGAAGTGCACGTAGATGTAGTCGACCTTCTCGGGGCTGTTGGCGACCGCCGACCGGTCGAGGCCCTCGAACCAGGCGTGGATGGCGTACTGGTTGAAGACCGGGTCCGCCTCCTTGATCCCGAGCTGCCGGCCCAGCATCGTCTGGCGGCCGGAGCCGTCGACGATCATCTTCGCGGTGATGTCCACCTCGCTGGAGCCCACGCGGCAGGTCAGGGTGACCTTCTCCGGGTCCTCGAAGTCGGCGCGCAGCGCCCGTATCCCCTGGAAGACCTTGGCGCCCAGGCTCTCGGCGTGCTTGAGCAGGATGAGGTCGAACTTGCTGCGGTCGACGTGGAACGTGTAGTTCCGGTCGACTCCCGGCTGGTCGCGCTCGCTGAACAGGATGTCGGCCGTGCCGAGTTCGTGCGTGAACTTGCTGGCCTGGGCCGCGGTGACGTTGAGCATCTGCGACGACGTCCAGGCCGCGCCGTACTTGCGCGGGAAGCCGGCCTCCTCGATCTTGTCCATCACCCCGGTCTCCAGCAGCACCCTCGTGGTGGCCGGAACCAGCGACTCGCCCACGTGCGGCCGGGGGAAGTTCTCGCCCTCGAACACGGCCACCTTCAGACCGGCCTTGGCGAGATAGGCGGCGGCGCTGGAACCGGCCGGGCCACCACCGATGATCACGACGTCATAGTCGACAGTCATACTTCTCAGGCACCTTCCGCGGGAACGGCCATGAGGCCGGAAACGAGCTTGCTGATGGAGGCGATGTCTCGGAAGTTCGTGGCGTTGATCGAGGCCAGCGGCACGTCGACCCGCAGGTCCTCCCGCAGGAAGTTCAGCAGGAGCGCGCTGTTCATCGAGTTGAGGACCTCCCACTCGAGCAGCGGGGTGGACTCGGTGAGTTCGCCTTTCGGGTCACCGTCGAGAAAGCTCTCGGCTATGAAGGTCGTGATCCGCGGTGTGACCTCATCGAGGGTCATGGCGCCGCCCCTTTCCGTTGGGAGGTGGTTGTCACGGCTCGGTTCATGAACTGCTCGGTCCCGCTCCGGCGGCCCGCGCCTCCAGCACCGGCCGGTCGATCTTGCCGTTGCCGTTCCGGGGCAGCGGGGAGAGGAGCCGTACCTCGTCCGCCACCATGTAGCGCGGCAGGCGCTGGGTGAGCCACTGCCGCAGGGCCAGGACCCCGAGGTCGCGGCCGGTCCGCGGAGCCACGAACACCACCAGGCGGGTGTCGACCCCTTCGCCCACGGCCACCGCGGCGGCCTCCGCCACGTCCTCGTGGTTCTCGAGCACGGACTCGACCTCGGCGAGTTCGACCCGGTGCCCGCGGATCTTCACCATCTGGTCGCGGCGCCCGAGGTAGTCGTAGGCGTCGCCGGGCAGGACCCGGACCAGGTCGCCGGTGCGGTACGGACCGCTCTGCGGCGGATGCCCCCAGTAGCCGGACATCACCGTGGGTCCGTCCACGACGAGTTCGCCCTGCTCGCCCGGGGCCGCGACCCCGCCGTCGTCCCGCACCGCCCAGACCCGGTCGCCGCCGGCCGCGGCCCCGATCGGCACCGGCCGGTCACGGTCCAGGTCCGCCTTCGTGACCTCGTGGAACGTGCACACGTTGGTCTCGGTCGGGCCGTAGAGGTTCATCATCCGCGCGCCGGTCCAGGCGGCCAGGTCGCGCAGCTGCGCGATGGGGAACGGCTCGCCCGCGAACAGCACCGTGTGCAGCGACTCCGGCGCGGGACGGTCGAGGAGCCCGCCGTGCCGCATCATCACCGCGAGGGCGGACGGCACCGAGTACCAGACGCTGATCCGCTGCAGGTGGAGGAACTCCACGAGCTGCATCGGCGCGAAGGACAGCTCCGGGGGGATGAGGTGCACCGACGCGCCGGCCCGGAACGCCACGTAGAGGTCGAGCACCGACAGGTCGAAGACGAACGGCGCGTGGTTGGCGAACAGGTCGTCCTCCGTCGGCTCGATCACGCCGTGCGCCCAGTCGACGAACGCCCGCGCGTTCCCGTGGGTCAGGCACACGCCCTTGGGCGTGCCGGTCGACCCCGACGTGTACAGGATGTAGGCCAGTTCGTCGTCGGCCGTGGCGACGTCGACGGCGGGCGCCGGATCGTAGGGGCCGTCGAGCTTCTCGTAGCCGGCCTCCGTGCCCAGTTCGGCGGAGATCCGCGGGATCCGGGCCTGGTTCGTGACGACGACGCGCGCTTCGCAGTCCCGGGCGATGTCCGCGACCCGGGCCACCGGGCTGCTGCCGTCGACGGGCACGTAGGCGGCGCCGAGCCGGAGGACCGCCTGCATCGCGGCCACCGTCGCCGGGCTCTTGCCCGCCCAGAGCACGACCCGGTCGCCGCGCCGGACGCCCTGACGGTCGAGCCTGGCCGCGATCGCGTCGGCCGCGGCGTCGAGTTCGGCGTAGGTGAGGGATCCGGACGGCCCGCTCACGGCCGGCGCCTCGGGCCGGCGCACCGCGGCCTCGATGACGAGCTGGTGGAGGGTCACAGCCCTGCCTCCCTCGCGATGAGTTCCAACTGGATCTCGGTCGTCCCGGAGAAGATGGTCGTGGGCAGGCAGTCGCGCAGCTGCTCCTCGATCCCGGCGCCGGCCAGGTAGCCGGACGCGCCGAACAGCTGCATGGCGTCGAGGCTGTTGGCGACGGCGGCCTCGGACACGGCGGTCTTCGCCATCGCGATCGCCCCGACGTCCGTGCGGCCCTGGTCGAGCAGCCAGCAGGCGCGGTACAGGAGCAGACGCGCGCTCTCCAGCCGCTGCCGCATCCGGGCGATGCGGTGCGAGACGGCCTGGAACCCGGCGATCTTCCGCCCGAACTGGCGCCGGCCGGTGGTGCGGGCCACGCACTCGGCCAGCTGACGCTCCATCAGCCCCAGGTACCCGGCGAACAGACAGCCGCGCTCCCACGCCATGGAGTGCTGGAAGATGGCCCCGCCGCCGCCCTCGGCCCCGAGCCGGTACCGGGCCGGTACGGCGCAGCCCTCGAACCGTACCCGTGCCGCGAGGCAGCCGTTCAGTCCCATCTTCGGCAGCGGCGGGCCGACGACGATGCCGTCGAGATCCCGGGGCACGGCGAACGCCGAGATGCCCAGGAACCCGGCGGAGGGATCCGTGACCGCGTAGGTCACGAACACGTCCGCGATCGGGGCGTTGCTGACGAAGGACTTCTCGCCCTCGAGCAGATACTCCTCGCCCGAGCGCGTGGCGGTGGTCTGGATCCTCCCGACGTCGGAGCCCGCCTCGTCCTCGGTCATCGCGTTGCCGGCGATCAGGTCGCCGGCCGCCATGCCCGCCAGCAGGTCCCGGGCCTCGTCCGTCCCGAACTCCCAGACGGGCACGGCGCACGACAGCAGGTGTGCCGCGACCCCGAAGACCAGGCCCATGTCGGAGCAGGAGCGGCCGAACGCCTCCAGGCCCAGCGCCGTGTCCAGAGCCCCCAGGCCGGCCCCGCCGTGCTTCTCGGGAAGGCACATCCCCGTCAGGCCGATGCTCGCCGCGTCCTTCCAGGCCAGCCGCACCAGCTCCGGGTCGGTGCACGTCTCATGCTCGGCGAAACGCTCGGCGACGGCCGCGCTCACGCCGGCGTAGCGCTCACGTTGAAGCGGTGACAGCTCGAAGTCCATCAGACTTTTTCCGGTGTGTATTCGACCGGTGCCAATTCAATCCCACCCCTATGGCCGCACCGAGAAGTAACAGTGCCGCGACATTTGATTATTGTGGTCCGAACACTCGGTAACGGTAGGTTCCGGGCGGGCGGACCCCAACCCTTAGCGCACCCTTATGCGGGGAGGGCGCGGCTAGGGGTACGGTAGGGGTGTCAACTCGGGGCGCAATCGACGTACCGTCCGCACGAGAGCCCGCACGGAAATGCCGAGAGGCCGCCAATGCGCCGGCCCCGGTCTTCCGCGGCGGGCCCGTCGGTTCACAGGGCGTACCGCTCGGGCTCGCCGGGGTTTTCCGGGCAGGGCGAGGACCCGGCCGCCCCCTGGTGCGGGCGCCGGGTCAGCCGGCTCCGGACTCGCCGGGAGCGAGGACGGCCGTGGAAGCCGCGGGTTACGGACGCCCCGCTTTCTGCCGTACCCCGGAGATCCGGGACGAGATCACGTCCAGCACTCCGGGCCGGCAGTCCTCCAGATAGAAGTGGCCGCCCGGGAAGATCCGCAGGTCGAACCGGCCGAGCGTGTGCTGCGCCCAGGCCGCCGTGTCTTCGACGGAGGCCACCGGGTCGCTGTCGCCGACCATCGCGGTGACATCGCACGGCAGCGGTGGGGCGGAGTCGAACCGGTACATCTCGATGGCCGTGTAGTCGGCGCGGATCGTCGGCAGGACGAGGTCGAGCAGGTCCTCGTCCGCCAGGATGCGCGGGTCCGTGCCGCCCAGCGCGCGCACCGCCTCGATGAGCGTGGCCCTGCTCGCCAGGTGCAGCCGCTCGTGCCGGGTGCGGGAGGGAGCCCGCCGGCCGGAGACGAACAGATGCGCCGGTGCGGCCCCGTCCTCCCGTGCGATCCGGCTCGCCACCTCGAAGGCGAGGACCGCGCCCATGCTGTGGCCGAAGAACGCGAACGGCCGCGTCAGCCACGGCCTGATCGCCGCGTGGATCCGGTCGGCCAGTTCGGGAACGGCACGGATCCGGGGCTCGCCGGCGCGGTCCTGGCGGCCGGGGTACTGCACGGCCTGCACCTCGACGTCCTCCGGCAGCGACCTGGACCACGGGTAGAAGTAACTGGCGGCACCACCCGCGTGCGGGAAACAGAAAAGGCGCACTCCCTCGGGCACCTCACGGTAGACACGGAACCAACTGTCACCGCCGGCATTTCCCACTGTCATCACCTTCCTGAGCGCAGCACGGACAACCGGTCTCCGAAGCGCATTCGACCTTATCTTCCGCCCCGGTGCCGCAAACCCCTAACAAACCCTTATCGTCCGGGTCCCGCATTGCTTGGAACCGGCACCGTCCCTACGGTCCTTTCGACGGCGTGACAGCGGACACCGCAGGCGGGACGGGCGAATGTTCAGCATGGACGAAATCACCGAACTGCTGACTCGGCAGTGGCACTTCCCCGACCTGGCGGACGAGGCCGCCCTGGCCCGGCTGTGGCGACTGGCCGCGGACCGGGGCTGGTTCGGCCGCGCCGGTCTCGCGGACACCGTGGCGCTGGTCCGGGCCACCGGAGCGGCCGCCTGCCCGCTGCCCGTGATGGACGCCTTCGTCGCCGCGGACCTGCTGACGCAGGCCCCAAAGACCGTGGCCGGCATCGCGGCCGGGGACGTCCGGATCCTGGTGGCGCCGTCGGACCCGGCGGCCGAGACGGTGCGGTTCGCGGAAGGCGGGATGGCCGCCTCGCACGTCCTGGTCCTGCCGCCCGCGGGCGGACGCGCGACGGTACGGGCCGTGGAGTTCGCCGTGCCGCAGCCCGGGCTGGCGTCGCCCGCCTGGGCCCGGCTCCACCTGGGCGGACCGGAGACCGTCGTCGACGTCGGCCCGGAGCGGGCCGCCCGGGCGCTCTCCCTGCTCCGGCTGGGCCTGGCGGCACGGGCGATGGCGGCCGCGCGGCGGACCCACGACCAGTCCGTCGCCCATGCGAAGGTCCGCCGCCAGTTCGGCCGGCCGATCGGCGGGTTCGGCGCGGTCCAGCAGCGCACGGCGACCCGCGAGATCGAACTCGTCGCGGGCGAGCTCCTCATCGAGGACGCCGTCCGCAGACACGGCACCGACGCACCGGACCCGGTCCTCGCCACGGAGCTCGCGGTGTCCCACGCGGCCGCCGTCGCCCCGCGGATCCAGGTCAGCGCCCATCACACGCTCGGCGCGGGCGGGTACTTCGAGGGGCATGACGCCCCCTGGCTCTTCCGCCGGGTGCACGCCGACATCGCGCTGCTGCCGTCCTGTCCGCCGCCCCACGGCACGGTCGCCGACATCATGATCGGGACCACCGCGGGCCTGCCCTCGGTGGATGCCACCGTGCGGGCGGCGGCGATGCGGGAGGAGGCCCGCGCCTTCTGCGCCGGGCACCGCACCTCCGCGAGGCTGTTCGCCAAGGGCGACGATCCCGCCGTGGTGGCGGCCATGGCCGAGCGTAAGTGGTTCGGCATGACCTGGACGGCCGCGGACGGCGGCCGCGACGCCACCCTCGGCGAGCAGATCGCGCTGCAGGACGAGACCGCCTATCACCAGGTGCCGGCCGCCCTGGCGATGGCCGCCGTGTCGGTGGTCGGCGCGCCCGTCGTCAAGTACGGGACGGCCGAGCAGAAGGAGAGGTACCTGCCCCGGATCCGGGACGGCAGGCTGACCTTCTGTCTGGGCTACAGCGAGCCCGAGGCGGGCTCCGATCTCGCGTCGCTGACCACGACGGCGGTCCGGGACGGCGATGACTGGGTGATCAACGGCACGAAGTCCTGGATCAGCAACGCCCACACGGCGGAGTACATCTGGCTGGCCGTGCGCACGGACGTGGACGCGAAGCCGCCGATGGCCGGGATCAGCATGTTCATGGTCCCGATGGACGCCGAGGGGATCAGGACGGAGCCGCGCCAGGGCCTGTCCGGGCAGATCTGCTCCACAGTGACCTTCGACGGCGTCCGGGTGAGCGACTCCGCGCGCATCGGCCCGGTCAACCGGGGCTGGCAGGTCATCACGGACACGCTCACCGGGGAACGGCTGCTGCTGGCCGGGGAGATCGCCGGATCGTCACGGCGGCAGTTCGACGAGCTGCTGGCAGCCGTCCGTGCCGATCCGGACGGCACGGCCGGCCCGTCCGGATCGGACAAGCGGGCCAGGCTGAGCGGCATGGCCGTCCAGGTCCACGCCGCGAACCTGCTGCTCACCGAGGCGGCCGAGCGAGCCGAGTCCGGCGCCGTGCACACCGCGCGCCTCGCCTCGGCGATGGCCGGCGTGCTGGCCGCGGAGGTGGCGGAGCAGCTCAGCCGCGACATCCTGGAGATCCTCGGCCCCGCGGCGGCCCTGGGCACTCCGGACGTCCCCGGCGCGGGCATCTTCGAGCTGGGCCTGCGCCTGTCCGTCCTCGCCTTCCTCGGCGGCGGGACCAACGACGTGCAGCGCGGCCTGATCGCCCGCGGCCTCGGCCTGAGCTGACCGGTCTCCGTGGCCGCGGCGACGGCCCGCTACCGGCGCCCGGTCAGGCCGGCGTGGCGGTCCGGGTTCACCACCGTGGACAGTCCGTTGAGCAGCAGTCGGGTACCGCCGCGCAGGTGGGCCTCGTCCTGGGTGCCGTCCCCGGTGGGCACGAGCCAGGTGTACTGCTCGGTCCAGGTCAGGCGGGATCCGGCGGCCTCGTCGGACAGTTCGACGGTGACGAGGGAGATCCAGCGGCGGCTGCCGTCGACCTCGGCCTCGTAGACGAGGACGATCCGGGTGTCCGGCACGATGTCCAGGAACCGGGAGCGGTAGGCGAGGTGCTCCTCGGTGTCCCCGGAGACGAAGACGTTGCGGGCGTTCTCGCCGCCGCCGATGCGGAAGTCCAGTTCGTGCTCGGCGGTGGCGGACCCGCCGGGCAGACGGAACCAGCGGCCGCGCAGGGACGGGTCGGCGAAGCCGCGGAAGACCTCGGCCCGCTTCACCGTGAAGTCCATACCGACCGAGAACGAGCCGTGCCGGGCGGAGGGTACCGGGCCGCCGGTCGTGGCGCCCGCGGGTCCGGTCTGCGGAGGATGACCTGCGTCCATGAGCTCAACCTAACACGGCCGCCGCGGCCCGGCCGGACCGCACGGGCTCCCCAACAGGCGTGGCTGAAAACGCAGTTGAGAGCGCACGGGGCCCGCCCGGCCCGGTGCGACGCCCGCCTCAGCGGGCCCGGCCCGCCGCGCGGCCGGCCAGCAGGTCCCGCACCTCCCGGGCGTTGCGCCGGCTCACGGCCAGGACCCGGTCACCGATCCGGACGCTCAGGTTGCCGCCGTCCACCCGGAGTTCCTCGATCCGGCCGAGGGCGACGAGCCTGCTGCGGTGGATCCGCACGAAGCCGCGCGAGCGCCACTGCTCCTCCAGGGTGGACAGCGGTATCCGCACCAGATGGCTGCCCCGGCCGGTGTGCAGCCGGGCGTAGTCGCCCTGCGCCTCGGCATAGGTGATGTCGGCGAGGGGCACGAACCGGGTCACCCCGCCCAGTTCCACGGGCACCTGGTCGCCGACGGCGGGGGTGGCGGGCGCGCGCACGGCCGGGCGCGGCCCCTGCCCGGCCCGGACCAGCTCGGCCACCCGTCGTACCGCCTCGGCGAAGCGCTCCTTGCGGAGCGGCTTGAGCAGGTAGTCCACGGCCTTGAGGTCGAAGGCGCGCACGGCGAAGTCCTCGTGCGCGGTGACGAAGACGACCAGCGGCGGTGCGGCCAACCCGCCCAGCAGTCGCGCCAGTTCGAGGCCGCTGAGGCCGGGCATGTCGATGTCGAGGAAGACGACGTCGAAGCCCTGTGTGCCGTCCGGGCCTTCCGCCATCGCCCGGCTCAGCCGGCGCAGCGCCTCGGTGGCCTCCTGGGCGGGCACGGCCGTGCCGACCCGCGGGTCCTCCCCCAGCAGGTACAGCAGTTCGTCGAGCGCGGGTCTCTCGTCGTCCACGGCCAGGACGCGCAGGGGCACGTCGGTCACCCTCATCTCCGGCGGCTCCCCTCGTCCTCGGCGTCCCTCACATGGTGGGTCCCGCCGGTCACCGCCGTCGAGATCGCGGACGGCGGTGTGGCCGTGCCGTGACCCGGCCGTGCTCCCCGGGTCGCCG
The DNA here is from genome assembly GCF_014203595.1 of Streptomyces echinatus. Classification (GTDB taxonomy): domain Bacteria; phylum Actinomycetota; class Actinomycetes; order Streptomycetales; family Streptomycetaceae; genus Streptomyces; species Streptomyces echinatus. The sequence goes on along the minus strand of NZ_JACHJK010000006.1, from coordinate 58,523 downwards.
TTCCTACTTGAGGCCGCTGAGCATGACGCCACGGATGTAGTGCTTCTGGAGCAGCAGGAAGAGGGTCAGGACCGGCAGGACGCTCAGGACGAGTCCGGCCATGACGACGGGCATCGTGCGGGCCGGGTCGACGTGGTCCTGGAGGAGCTGGATGCCGACGGGCAGGGTCATCACGTCCGGGTCGGCCGTCGAGACGAGCAGCGCCCAGATGTACTCGTTCCAGGCGTCCACGAAGGTCAGCAGTGCGAGCGTCACCACGACCGGCTTGGTCTGCGGGACGACGATCCGCCACCACACGGCGAACTCGCCCGCGCCGTCGATGCGCGCGGCCTCCAGGACCTCGTCCGGGATCGCGATCATGAACTGGCGCGTCAGGAAGATCCCGAAGCCGTTGACGAGGAACGGCATGGCGAGCGCCACGATACTGACGGTCAGGCCCGCGCCGCCGCGCCCGAGCAGGTCGTTGCCGCCCGCCAGCGGCCAGTGCACCAGGATCAGGAAGTGCGGGACGAAGAAGAGGAACGGCGGGAACATCATGGTCGAGAGCACGAGCCGGAAGACGAAGTCCCGGCCGGGGAAGCGGAGTTTGGCGAGCGCGTACCCGGCGAGCGACGAGGTGAGCAGCACCGATCCGGTGATCAGCGCGGTGGCGACGACGCTGTTGCGGAAGAGCAGCGGCAGATCGAGCTGGTCGACCGCCGCCCGGTAGTTGGACAGGTCCAGGGCCCGGGGCAGGAACCGGTACGGCAGTGTGCCGGCCTCGCCAGGTCCCTTGAAGGACGTCATCACCATGTCGAGGAACGGCACCACCGTGACCACCGCGCCGGTGACCACCAGCAGGTACGACAGCCACGGGAAACGGCGGCGGTTCACGCGTCCTCCCCCGTGCGCCGGAAGAACCACAGCTGCGCCAGGGTGACCGCGAGGACCACCGCGAACAGCACGAACGCGGCGGCGCTCGCGGTGCCCCAGTCGCCATGGCTGAAGGCCTGCCGGTACATCTCCAGCGCGGCCACATTCGTCGCGTCGCCCGGGCCGCCCTTGGTCATCACGATGATCAGCGCGAACGACTGCAGGCCGGTGAGGAACTGGGTGACGCACACGAACAGCAGGGACGGCCGCAGCAGCGGCAGCGTGATCCGCCGGAAGACGGTGCCGGGGCCGGCGCCGTCCAGCGCGGCGGCCTCGTAGTACGAGCCGGGGATGGACTTCAGCCCGGCGGTCAGGACGAGGATCGCCGAGCCGACCGAGGCCCAGGCCTGGACGACCACGACCGCGGGCAGCGCGGTGTCCGGGTCCTGGAGGAACGCCACCGAGCCGAGCCCGAGGGCGTTGAGGACGCCGTTGACCAGGCCGCCCGGCTCGTACATGTACTTCCACACGTTGCCGACGGCGACGACGGTCGTGACGATCGGCAGGAAGTACAGGGTGCGCCACAGCCCCTGGAAGCGCAGCTTGTCGATGCAGGTGGCGACGAGGACGGAGCCGGCCAGCGCGAGGGCCACGGTGCCCAGGGCGAACAGCAGCGTGTTGGTGAGGACCGGCGTGAGGAACGTCGATCCGTCCGCGAGGAGGCCGGTGAAGTTGTCCAGGCCGACCGGATCGATGTCGCCCAGGTCGAACCCGGTCCAGCGGGACAGCGACAGCAGCAGCGCGAAGCCGAGCGGCAGGATCAGGAAGACCGCGAAGAACAGCAGGGCCGGCGCGAGGAAGAGGTAGGCGACGACGGTCTGGCGGCGCCGGGCGCGGCCGCGGCCGTCGACGGCGCCGACGGCGGCCCGCCGGCTGTGCGGGGCCCGCCGGGTGGTCTCCGGCGCCAGGGTGTTCACCATGAGCGTGCCATCTCCTGATCGACCTGGCGGCGGGTGGTGCGCAGCGTCTCGTCGACCGACTGCTGGCCGGTCCACAGCGCCTCGATGTTCTTCCGCAGCAGCGACTTGGCCTGCTGCGCGCCCGGCACGTTCGGCTCCGGCACCGCGTACGCGAGCGCGTCCAGGAAGGGGCGCTGGTTCGGATCGCCGCCCGTGCCGAGGAGCGCGCGCATGTCGTCGGCGCGGCCGGTGAGGGAGCCGACCGACACCTGCAGCGCGCTCATCCGGGTCGCGGTCGCGCCCCTCGCCGCGCCCTTCACGCCCGCCTTCCCGGTGTTGAGCCAGCGCAGGAACTCCCAGGCCTCGCGCGGGAATCTGCTGGCCGTGTTGACCCCCAGCATGAAGCCGGTGCACAGGGTGGCGTGCCGGTCGCCCGCCTTCCGGACCGGCACGGGCGCGACACCGACATCGCGGTAGCCCGCGCCCATCAGGGACTTCAGGCTCCCGGTCCACCAGCCGGCGCTGACCACCATGGCGACCTGCCCGGACGGGAACGCCTGGTAGACGTTGACGCCGGGGGTGCTCGCGCCCTCGGTGACGAGGCGGTGCTCCAGGTCGAAGACGGCCCGGCCGGCGGCCGAGTCGACGGCGGTGGTCCTGCCGTCCGCGGAGACGAACCGTCCGCCGGCGGCGTTGAGCAGGGCGAGGGTCTGGCCGACGGTGGTGGAGTCGTCGTAGGTGGACAGCCCGAGCCCCTGGACCAGGGTGTTGCCGTACCGGTCCCGGCGGGCGGTGCGGTGGGCCGTCTCCTCCAGTTCCCGCCAGGTGCCCGGAGGGCCGTCGGCGCCGGCCTCGCGGAGCAGCCGCTTGTTGTAGTAGAGGGCGTAGGTCTGCACCTCGGTCGGATAGCCGTAGACCCTGCCCCCCACGGAGGCGGCGCCGACCGCGGCCTCGCGGTAGCCGCGCCTGATCTCCTCGGCGTGCTCGGCCGGAGCGGGCCGCAGGACGCCGGCCCGGACCAGCTGGCCGTTCCACAGGCAGTACGGGTGGAGGATGTCCGCGCCCTGGCCCGCGGCCTGCCGGACCATGAACGTGGTCAGCAGGTCCGTGAACTCGACGGCCGTCGTGCGCACCTTGACCCGGTCGTGGGTGGCGTTCCACTCGTCGACCGGGCCCTGCAGGGCCGCCTTGAGTTCCCCGCTCGCGTAGTGGGAGAGCAGGGTGAGGACGATCGGGTCGCCGGGCCGTCCGGTGCCCTGGTGCGGCGCGGCGCATCCGGAGGCGAGGAGCGCGGAGGGAAGCGCGAGCGCGAAGTGCCGGCGGCTCAGGCCGGGTGGACGCGTGGCCGGCCGGGGGCCGCCGGTGCGGCGGACCGGCGTCATCCGGCGGCCTCCCGGCGCATCACCCGGAACCTCCGGGTCGTGGTGAAGCCGCTCTTGCGGTACAGGTGGCCCGCCGGGGAACGCTCGCCGGTCCACAGGAACCACGCGGAGTGCGCCCGGCGGGCCCGCATCCGTTCCAGGACCAGGTGGAGGAGGACTTCGCCGAGTCCGGTGCCGCGCGTCTCCTCCAGCACTCCGATCGGGCCGAACCGCTCGTCCACGGACTCGAACGCGCCGTGCATCGCCCAGCCGACCATGCGGCCCGACGGGTCCCGGACGGCGACGATCCGGTCGAGCGGCGTGCCCGCGGCCAGGCAGTCCCGGATCGTGCAGGCCCAGTCCGGGCCGAAGTGGTTCCCGGCGAGCGCGAGGAGGTCCACCAGGTCGTCGTCGGACGGGGTGGCGAACCGGTAGCCGCGCGCCGTCAGTCCGTCCAGGCGGCGCGCGACCTCCTCCGGGACGCGGTAGCCGACCAGGCCGCGGTCCATCGCCGCGGCCTCGTACAGCGTCCGGAAGCCCAGGGACTCCAGGAGCCCGGCCCCCTCCGGGTACGCCTCCGCGTCCAGGCCGGGGAAGACGTAGTGGGGGGTGTACGAGGAGAAGTCCACCCGGGTGCGGCCGTGGCGGTGCAGCCAGTCGAGGGCGTCGGTGAGCAGCCGGCGGCCGAGGCCTCGCCCGCGGGCGTCCGGGTCGACGAAGAAGAACGGGATCCAGCCCTGCTCCGGCTCCAGGTCGGTGCCGGCCATCGGGCGCAGCCGGCGCACGGCGTAGGCCGCGCCGACGAGCCGGTCGCCGTCGACGGCGACCCGGAGGCCCTCCGGGTCGAAGTTGGCGTCGAGCAGCACCAGGGAGCGGAAGCGTTCCAGGGTGACGGGGTCGGCGGGCGCGCTGCGGCACCACGCCTCCACCAGCCGCGGTCCGTCGCCCGCGCGGAATCCACGCGTCTCGGCCCGGGATGTCGTCGTGCGGTCGGTCATCGACGGGGTGGTCCTTTCCTGCGCAGGTCGCGGACGGCGCCGGCCGGGGCATGCGGCCCCGGCGGGGTGGTGTCATGGGTAGAGCAGCAGGTCGTCGCCGGCCCATCGGCCGGGTGGTGCCGGCGGAGCGCACAGCGGCCGTGGGTCGTCGCCCGCGTCGACGGTGCGCCGCAGCCGGTCGGACCCCCACAGCAGGTCGACGAAGTGGCGGTGGCCGGTGTCCTCCGCGCCTCCGTCGGCGGTGTGCCAGGCGAAGTCGTCCGGGTACAGCCGCCGCAGCACGGCGAGCATCGCGACGGCGGTGCGCACGGGCGCGAACGCCTCGCGGTCGGTGACGTGCAGCTGGACCCCGCGCAGCGGCCGTCCGGCGTGCTTGTGGAAGGCGGGTACGAACCTCAGGTCACGGAAGTGCACTCCGGGCAGCCCGAGTTCGGCGAGCGCGGGCGCGAACCGGGCGTCGACGTACGGCGCCCCGACGATCTCGAAGGGCTGCGTGGTCCCACGGCCCTCCGACAGGTTGGTGCCCTCGAACAGGCAGGTGCCGGGGTAGACGGCGGCCGTGGCGGGCGTCGGGATGTTGGGCGAGGGCGCGATCCACGGCAGGCCGGTGGCCCGCGCGTCCATGGCGCGCCGCCAGCCGGCGGCCTCGATCACCGTCAGTTCCGCGGCGCGGCCCGCCGCCCGGGGCACGGCCGAGGTGTTGAGGTGCAGGGCGAGTTCGCCGCAGGTGAGGCCGTGCCGGACGGGCACCGCCGCGCGCCCGACGAAGCTGGCCCACGCCTCGTCGAGCAGCGGGCCCTCGCTGACGAGTCCGCCGAGGGGGTTCGGCCGGTCGGCGACCACGAACCGGACGCCGGTACGGGCCGCGGAGACCATGAGGTCGAACATGGTCCACACATAGGTGTAGCACCGGGCCCCGACGTCCTGCAGGTCGTACACCAGCGCGTCGACGCCGCTGCCGAGCAGAGCTGCGTCCAGGCGTTCGCCGCCGCACCGGTAGGTGTCGTGGACCGGCAGGCCGGTGGCGGGGTCCGTGCGGGCGGCCTCGCTCTCGCCGGCCTGGCCGGTCCCGTGCAGCCCGTGCTCGGGACCGAACAGGGCGACCAGCCGCACCCCGGCCTCCAGCAGCGCGGGCGCGGCGGGGCGCAGTCCGGGCAGGACGCCGGTGTGGTTGGTCACCAGCCCGAGCCGGCCGGGCCCGGCGCGTCCGGGTGACGCGTGCAGTCGCGCGATCCCGGGCGTCACCGCGGCGCGGTCGTCCGTGCTCATCCTGTGGCCCCGTCTGCCGGTGACATCTCCAAGCGGTGGACGACATTTATGCGTATGTCCGGGAATTTTGCAATGATTCGCCGCCAGTTCGCGTCACGCCGTACACGTATACGACCGAACGACTCAGTCCGGCAGCACCAGCCGGGCCGTCTCCCCCGGCCCCACGGGCACCGCCCGGTCCCGCAGGCGGATGTCGATGGGGGCGCGGTCGGAGGCCGGTACGTCGATCTCCAGCAGGCCGCTGCGCAGGCACAGCCGGACGCCCCAGTGGCCGTGGTAGCGGATGGTGAAGCCGTACGAGGACAGCTCGGGCAGCGGGACCGGGTCGAGGCACAGGGCGCCGCCGCCGGTCTCCAGGCCGGTCAGTCCGCGCTGGACGAGGTCGAGGGTGCCGGCCATCGCGCCGAGGTGGATGCCCTCGCCGGTGGTGCCGCCCTGCAGGTCGGCGATGTCGCCGCGGAGTGCCTCCTGGACGAAGCTCCAGGCGGCGGCGCGGCGGGCGCGGGTCAGGATCCAGCCGTGGACCAGGCCGCTGAGGGTGGAGCCGTGGCTGGTGCGGTGCAGATAGTGGTCGACGGTCGCGGACCAGGTGTGCTCCTCCAGCGGATATCCCAACCGCTGGAAGAGGGAGCGGAGTTCGAGGGGTGAGAAGAGGTAGCCGAGCATCAGGACGTCGGCCTGCTTGGACGCCTTGTAGCGGTTGACGGTGTCGCCCTCCGCCTCCAGGATCCGGTCCAGGCGCCGGATGTCGTCGTACCGTTTGCGGTAGTCGTCCCAGTCCAGCTCGGCCAGGTCGGCGTAGCCCTCGAACTGGCTGATCACCCCGTCGTGGTACGGGACGCGCAGCCGGCGGGAGACCTCCTCCCAGCGGGCGGGCTCGTCCTCGGCCAGGCCGATGTGCTCGGTGAGTTCGCGGCGGCGCGGCTCGGGCAGGCCGTCCAGCAGTTCCAGGGCGCGGGCGAGCACCCAGGCGGCGGTGACGTTGGTGTAGGCGTTGTCGTCCAGGCCCGGCCGGTCCGCGCCGGGGTAGGCGTCGTGGTACTCGTCGGGGCCGACCACGCCCCGGATCCGGTACCGGCGCAGCCGGTCGTCCCAGGTCGCCGAGTCCGCCCAGAAGCGGGCGATCTGCAGGAGCATCTCGGCGCCCTCGCCGTGCCGGAACTCGGTGTCGCCGGTCGCCTCGCAGTACTGCCAGACGTTGTAGGCCACGGCCGAGCCGACGTGGTACTGGAACCGGGAGTGGTCCGGCAGCCAGCGGCCGGAGCGCGGGTTGAGGTGCAGCCGCTGGGTCTCCTCGCGGCCGTCGCTGCCGCTCTGCCAGGGGAAGAGCGCGCCGCGCCGGCCGAGTTCACGGGCCGCGTGGCAGGCGGTGTCCAGCCGGCGGTGGCGGTAGCGGAGCAGTGCGCGGGAGACCTCGGGCAGGTGGAGGTTGAGGTAGGGCAGGACGAAGAGTTCGTCCCAGAAGACATGGCCGCGGTAGGACTCGCCGTGCAGTCCGCGCGCGGGGACGCCGACGTCCAGGTCGGCGGTGTGCGGCGAGAGGGTCTGCAGCACGTGGAACAGGTGCAGGCGCAGGATGCTGCCCGCCTCGCCGGGCACGTCGAGCGCGGTGCGCCGCCACAGCTGCTCCCAGGCCGCGCGGTGGGTCCGAAGCAGTTCCTCGAACGCGGGGGCGGCGGCGACGTGGTCGACGGCCGCCCGCAGCGGGTCGCTGATGGCCGGGTCGTGGGAGGTGTGCAGGGCGACGCACTTGTCGACGGTGACGGTCCGGCCGGGCGGCAGGCCGAGGCGCAGCCGCTGTACGGCGCGGTGGGCCTCGTTGGCGTGGGTGACCGGCACCCCGGCGGTCAGCCGGGCGGCCAGTCCGAGGCGGATGTCGGAGGTGCGGGTGCGGCAGCGCAACCAGACGGTGCCGGGTGCGCTGGTGCCGACGTGGACGTGGGTGAGGTGGCGGCCGTCCAGGTCCCGGTAGCGGGGCACGCCGGAGTTGGTGACGCTGCCGTCGAGCGCGGCCTCCACGTCCAGGTCGAGGGGCCGGCCGGTGACGGTGAACTCGGTGCGCAGGGCGGCGAGATGGGGCTCGTCCAGGTGCACCAGGCGCAGCTGGCGGACGAGGAGCGAGCCGTCGTCGAGGGCGTAGCGGGTGCGGCGCTCCAGCAGGCCGGGGCCGAGGTGGAGGACCTGGTGGTGCTCGGTGACGGCGGCGCTGTCCGGGGTGAGCCAGTTCCCGCCCGCCGGCCGGAAGCGCAGCGGGAGCCAGTTGGGCAGATTGACCATGTCCTCGTTCTCCACCCGGCGCCCGGCGACCTCGGAGGTGAGCCGGTTGTAGCAGCCGGCCGCGTAGGTGCCGGGGTAGTGGACGTCGTCGGCGGTGCACTCGGGCAGCGCCCCGCGGGTGGCGAAGTAGCCGTTGCCGAGCGTGCACAGGGACTCCCGCAGGCGTTCCTCCGCGGGGCGGTAGCCGTCGTACTCCCAGGTGGGACCGGTCACCGTCACCCCTCGCAGAGCAGGCGGGCGAGGATCCGGTCGGGAGTGAGGGGGAGTTCGCGGAAGCGGATGCCGGTGGCGTGGTGGACGGCGTTGCCGAGCGCGGCGGCGGTGCCGACGATGCCGATCTCCCCGATGCCCTTGCTGCCCATGGGGTTGAGGTGGGTGTCGTCCTCGTCGAGCCAGTCGGCCTCGATGTCCGGGACGTCGGCGTGGACGGGCACGTGGTAGGAGGCGAGGTCGGACTCGGGGAAGTCACCGAACGCGGGGTCCAGGGTGCTGTGTTCGGTGAGGGCCATGCCGAGGCCCATGACCATCGCGCCGGTGAACTGGGAGCGCGCGGTGCGGGCGTTGAGGATCCGGCCGGCGGCGAAGACGCCGAGCAGCCGGCGGACCCGGACCTCGCCGGTGACGGTGTCGACGGCGACCTCGGCGAAGTGGGCGCCGAACGCGTGCCGCGCGTAGGGGCTGTCGGCGTCGGCCTCCCCGGTGGTGTCCGCGTGGACCGTCGGGCCCTCCTCGGGGTGGGCGGCGAGCCGGGCGCACGCCTCGTGCACGGCCCAGCCCCAGGAGGCGGTGCCGCAGGAGCCCCCGGCCAGCGGGGCCGGCGGCAGGTCGCTGTGGCCCACCTCGGTGCGCACCCGCTCCAGGGGCACGCCGAGGGCGTCGGCGGCGATCTGGGCGAGGACGGTACGGGCTCCGGTGCCGATGTCGGCCGCGTTGACCCGGACGACGAAGGTGCCGTCGGGCCGGGCCTCGGCGGTGGCGGTGGAGGGGGCGACCTGGAAGGGGTAGGTGGCGGCGGCCACGCCGGTGCCGACGAGCAGCGGGCCTTCGCGGCGCACTCCGGGGCGCGGGTCGCGGCCGGCCCAGCCGAAGCGGCGGGCGCCCTCGCGCAGGCACTCCACGACGTGCCGGCTGCTGAACGGCTTGCCGCTGCCCGGCTCCCGCCGTGGTTCGTTGCGCACGCGCAGCTCCACGGGGTCCGTGCCGAGCGCGTCGGCGAGTTCGTCCACGGCGGACTCCAGGGCGTACATGCCGGGTGCCTCGCCGGGGGCCCGCATCCAGGACGGGCTGGGCACGTCCAGCGGGACCACCCGGTGGGTGCTGAGCAGGGCGGGGGTGGCGTACATGACGCGGGAGACCACCGCGGCGTACTCGACGAACTCCCTCACGTGCGAGGTGTGGGTGGTCACCTCGTGCAGCAGGGCGGTGAGCCGGCCGTCCGTGCCGGCGCCGAGCCGCAGCCGCTGCACGGTGGGGGCGCGGTGGCCGACGACGGTGGGCAGCAGGCGGCGGGGGTAGGCCAGGGTGACCGGCCGGCCGGTGTGCCGGGCGGCGAGTGCGGCGAGGACGACGTCGGGGCGGGGGGTGCCCTTGGAGCCGAAGCCGCCGCCGACGTGCTCGGCGACGACGGTGATCCGCTCCTCGGGCAGCCGGAACAGCTGGGCCAGCGTGGCCCTGACGGTCGTGCCGCCCTGGCTGGAGGTGTACACGGTGAGCCGGTCGCCCTCCCAGTGGGCGGTGGTCGCGTGGGGCTCCATGGGGTGGTTGTGCAGCGGTGGCACGCGGTAGGTGACGTCGACGCGCACGTCGGCGGCGGCGAACGCGGCTTCCGGGTCGCCGTGTTCGACGCGGCCGGGTCCGCCGGCCACCTCGTCCGGCTCGTAGCCGCCGGGGGCGTCCTCGGTGAGGTCGACGTGGTGGGCCTCGGTGCCGTAGGTGACCCGGACGGCCCGGGCGGCGGCGCGGGCGGTCTCGGGGGTCTCGGCGACCGCCAGGGCGACGCACCAGCCCCGGTGCGGCACGTCCGCGCTCCGCAGCACGGCCAGTGTGCCGTCCTCGGGCGCGGCGAGCCCGGCGGCGTCACCGGGGGTGAGGACGGCGAGGACGCCGGGGAGGGCGAGGGCGGCGGAGGTGTCGACGCCGGTGACCCGCCCGCGCGCGACGGCGGCGGGCACGGGCCAGGCGTGGGCGCGGCCGGGCAGGGCGTACTCGGCGGCGTACCGGGCGGCGCCGGTGACCTTCTGGCGCCCTTCCCGGCGCTCGGCGGGTGCGCCCAGGGCGGTTCCGGTCGGGCCCGTCGTGCCGTGGTCCTTGGACGGCGCGGTTCCGGTCGTGCCGGTCATGGGTCCTCCTGTGACGGCTCAGGCCGCTGCCGGGGCCGGGGCGAGACGGTTCAGGACGTCCAGGGCGAGGCCGCGGGCGAGGGGCACCTTGTAGGCGTTGTCCCGCAGCGGCTCGGCGTGCGCGAGTTCGAGGGCCACGGCCCCTTCGAAGGCGGCGGGGGTGGCGGGGGCGCCCAGCAGGGCCAGCTCGGTGTGCCGGGCCCGCCAGGGGCGGTGGGCGAGCCCGCCGAAGGCGAGGCCCACCTGGTCGACGACCCCGTCCTCGACCCGCAGGACGACGGCGACGGAGGCGAGGGCGAAGGCGTACGACGCCCGGTCCCGGGCCTTGCGGTAGGCGGAGGGGACACCGGCCGTGGCGGCCGGGAGCCGCACACCGGTGATCAGTTCGCCGGGGCGGATCCAGGTGTCCCGGTCGGGGTGCTCGCCGGGCAGCCGGTAGAAGTCGGCCACCGGCAGGCGCCGGGTGCCGTCGGTGCTGTACAGCTCGACCTGGGCGTCCAGCGCGGCCAGGGCGACGGCCATGTCGGACGGGTGGGTGGCGATGCACTGGGGTGAGTGGCCGAGGACGGCGTGGTCGCGGTGGACGCCGTCCCGGGCGCCGCAGCCGCTGCCCGGGTCCCGTTTGTTGCAGGGCTTGTCCAGGTCCTGGAAGTAGGGGCAGCGGGTGCGCTGGAGCAGGTTGCCGCCGGTGGTGGCGACGTTGCGCAGCTGCGCGGAGGCGCCGGAGAGAAGCGCCTGGGAGAGGGCCGGGTAGCGGTCCCGGACGCGCGGGTCGGCGGCGAGGTCGCTGTTGCGGACGGTGGCGCCGACGCGCAGGCCGCCGTCGGGCAGTTCCTGGACGGTGTCCAGCGGCAGCCGCCCGATGTCGATGAGCGTGCCGGGCCGCTCGACACCGAGTTTCAGCAGGTCGACCAGGTTGGTGCCGCCGGCGAGGTAGCGGGCGCCCGGGTGGGCGGCGTACGCCTCGGCGGCCTCCTGGACGCTGTCGGGCCTGAGGTATCCGAAGCCGTTCACTCAGATCACGTCCTCGATCGCCTCGACGATGCGGGGGTAGGCGCCGCAGCGGCACAGGTTGCCGCTCATCCGCTCGCGGATCTCGGTCCGGTCCAGCGGGACGGGCGGGCCGGAGGGGGCCGCGGGATCGGTGACGTGGGAGGGGTGGCCGGCCGCGGCCTCGGCGAGCATGCCCAGGGCGGAGCAGAGCTGGCCGGGGGTGCAGTAGCCGCACTGGAGGGCGTCGCGGTCCAGGAAGGCCCGCTGGAGCGGGTGCGGCTCGTCGCCGTCGCCGCCGAGGCCCTCGACGGTGGTGATCTCGCTGCCGTCGAGGGCGACCGCGAGCAGCAGACAGCTGTTCACGCGGCGGCCGTCGACCAGTACGGTGCAGGCGCCGCACTGGCCGTGGTCGCAGCCCTTCTTGGACCCTGTGAGGTCCAGCTCCTCACGGAGCAGGTCGAGCAGGACACGCCGGTGGTCGACGCGCAGGGTGTGGGGTTTGCCGTTGACCCGGAGGGTGACCTCGGAGTGGTGGCCGGGCTGGTGTGCGCTGGTCATGGCGGGGATGACCTTCCGGACGGACGGTGCTGCCGTGCGTTCCGCGTATCCAGCTCACGCCCTGCTCACACGTCCGCGGGCCCTCCGTTCGGATCACGGGCGGTTCTCCGGGCCGGCCGCGTCGCCGCCGGCGTCGGGGATCCCGCGGCGCTGCCGCCGGCGTGACGGCGGACGGGCCGGTGCACCGGGGCGGCGAGCGGCCCTCAGCCGGCCGCCGGGGCCGCCGCGTCCGCCGGGACCGGCCCGGGAGCCGCGCCGTCCCGGCGGCCGAACTGGGTCCGGTGCAGCTCGGCGTACCGGCCGGCCGTCGCCAGGAGCTCCTCGTGGGTGCCGCGCTCCACGATCCGGCCGGACTCCACGACCAGGATCCGGTCGGCGGCCCGGACCGTGGACAGGCGGTGCGCGATGACCACGGCCGTGCGGCCCTCCAGTGCCTCGGTCAGCGCCTCCTGCACGGCCGCCTCGGAGGTGTTGTCCAGGTGGGCGGTGGCCTCGTCCAGGATCACCACGCGCTGGCGGGCCAGCAGCAGCCGGGCGATGGTCATGCGCTGTCGTTCACCGCCGGAGAGCCGGTAGCCGCGCTCGCCGACGACCGTGTCCAGGCCGTCGGGCAGGGACCGCACGACGTCGGCGAGGCGGGCGCGGCCGAGGACGTCCCACAGGTCGTCGTCGGCGGCGTCGGGGCGGGCCAGCAGCAGATTGGCGCGGACGGTGTCGTGGAAGAGGTGGCCGTCCTGGGTGACCATGCCGAGGGTGGCCCGCAGGGACGCGGCCGTCAGGTCCCGGACGTCGGTGCCGCCGATGCGGACCGCGCCCGCGTCGACGTCGTACAGGCGCGGCAGGAGCTGGGCGATGGTCGACTTGCCGGCGCCGGAGGAGCCGACCAGGGCGACGGTCTCGCCGGGTTCGGCGCGGAAGGAGATGCCGTGCAGGACCTCGGAGCCGCCGCGGGTGTCGAGGGCGGCGACCTCCTCCAGGGAGGCGAGGGAGACCTGGTCTGCGGCCGGGTAGGCGAAGCGGACGTCCTCGAACTCGACGGCGACCGGGCCTTCGGGGACCTCCCGGGCGTCCGGCTTCTCCACGATGAGCGGCTTCAGGTCCAGCACCTCGAAGACCCGCTCGAAGCTGACGATCGCGCTCATCACCTCCACCCGGGCCCCGGCGAGCGAGGTCAGCGGGGCGTACAGCCGGGTCAGCAGCAGGGCCAGGGAGACCACCGCGCCGGGCTCCAGGGCGCCGCGCAGCGCGAACCAGCCGCCGAGGCCGTAGACGAGGGCCAGGGCGAGGGCGGAGACCAGGGTGAGGGAGGTGATGAAGACGGACTGGGCGGTCGCCGTGCGCACCCCGATGTCCCGCACCCGGGCGGCCCGCGCCGCGAACTCCGCCGACTCCTCCTCCGGGCGGCCGAAGAGCTTGACCAGGGTGGCGCCGGGGGCGGAGAACCGCTCGGTCATCCGGGTGCCCATGGCCGCGTTCAGCGCCGCCGCCTCCCGCTGCATCCGGGCCATCCGGCTGCCCATGCGGCGGGCGGGCAGCACGAACAGCGGCAGCAGCATGAGCGCGAGCAGGGTGATCTGCCAGGACAGGGTGAGCATCACCGCGAGGGTGAGCACCAGGGTGACCAGGTTGCTGACGACGCCGGAGAGGGTGTTGGCGAAGGCCCGCTGGGCGCCGATCACGTCGTTGTTGAGACGGCTGACCAGCGCGCCCGTACGCGTACGTGTGAAGAACGCGACAGGCATGTGCTGCACATGATCGAACACAGCCGTTCTGAGGTCGAGGATGAGCCCCTCGCCGAGCGTCGCCGACAGGCGCCGGCCGACGATGCCGAGCCCCGCCTCCACGAGCGCCACGAGCGCGATCAGCAGGGAGAGCCGTACCACCGTGCCGGAGTCGTGTCCCGCCACGATCGCGTCGACGACGCGGCCGGCGAGCACGGGGGTCGCGACCGCGAGCAGCGCGGTCACCACCCCGAGCAGCACGAACCGGACGATGCCGGCGCGGTGCGGGCGGGCGAAGGCGGCGATGCGGCGCAGCGTGGCGCGGGCGAACGGGCGACGCTCGGACTGCGCGTTCATCACGCTGTGCAGCTGCGTCCAGGCGGTGGTCTCCATGCTCATGCTGAAGAACGTAGAACCTCAAGCATCGTTGAGGTCAAGGTCCGCGCTTTTTCACCCGCACCGGCGTCCCCGCGTCCGAAGGCCCCGATGACCCTGCCCTGTAAGCCCTCGTCCCCGATTCCGCCACCCGCCGTTGGGACGGCCCGGAAAACCTGTGCGAATGTGACTGCCGTTCCGCTCCCCCCGGTTCCTCCGCTCCCCCCGCTCCCCCCGGTTTCCCGGGGACGGTCCCCGCGGCGGCTCCCCCGCCGCGTCCCGGTCCGCCCGGTGCTGTGCCTGGTGCCGGTCGTGCTCGTCGCGGTGGCCGCCGTCCGGCACCGCTCGATGCTCGCCGAGGGCTTCCGCCAGCTGCGCACGGCGTCCTGGCCGTGGCTGCTCGCCGCGGCCGGTGCCACCTGTCTGACCTGGGTGGCCGCGGCCGTCACCCGGCAGGGTGCGGTGGTCCAGCCGCTGCCGAAGGGCCGGCTGCTGGCCACCCAGCTCGCGGCGGCCTCGGCCAACCACCTGTTGCCCACCGGGCTCGGCGCCGGCGCCGTGAACCTGCGCTTCATGAGCGTCTGCGGGGTGCCACTGGCCCGTTCCTCGGCCGCGCTCGCCCTGTATCTGCTCGCGGAGTGCGTGGGCCGGCTCGGTCTGCTGGCCGCGCTGCTCATCGCCTTCCCGGACGCGCTGCGGCTCGGCACCCTGCTGCCGGCCGGCCCGGCGCTCCCGCTGCTGCTGGGCGCGGCCGGTCTGCTGGCCGTCGCGGGGGCCGTGCCGGTGCTCGTCCGGCCGCTGCGCAGGCGGGTGTCCTCGTTCGTGCGGGACGCCCTGGGCGAGGCACGTTCGGTGCACGCCCGGCCGGCCCGCGCCCTGGCCCTGTGGGGCGGCTCGCTGGCCTTCCCCGCCCTCCAGGCGGCCGGGCTCGCCGCCGTCGGCCAGGCGCTCAGCCTGCCGGTGCCGGCCGCCCACATGGCGCTCGCCTACCTCGCGGCGACCGTCGCGGTGGCCCTGGTGCCGACGCCCGGCGGACTCGGTTCCGTCGAGGCGGCGCTGATCGTGGCACTGATCGCGGTCGGCGGCCCGGCGGCGGTGGCCACGGCGGTGGTGCTGGCCTACCGGATCATCACGGTGTGGGTGCCGCTGGTGCCGGGGGCACTGACGCTGGGGGCACTGGTGCGGCTCAAGGTCATCTGAGGCACAGTGGGCCCTTCGAGCCGCCCCTGGGAGAAGGAGTCCATCGTGCCGGTCCGCGTGGAACACAGGGAGCACGTCACCACGGTCGTCCTGTCCCGGCCGGAGGCACGCAACGCCGTGGACGGCCCTACGGCCGCCGAACTCGCCGCCGCCTTCCGGGCGTTCGAGGCGGACGACGCCGCCCGGGTGGCGGTCCTGTGGGGCGAGGGCGGCACCTTCTGCGCGGGCGCGGATCTGAAGGCGATCGGCACGGAACGCGGCAACGTGGTGGCGGAGGACGGTGACGGGCCGATGGGGCCGACCCGTATGCGGCTGTCCAAGCCGGTGATCGCCGCGGTGGCCGGGCACGCGGTCGCGGGAGGTCTGGAACTCGCCCTGTGGTGCGATCTGCGGGTCGCGGAGGAGGACGCGGTGTTCGGGGTGTTCTGCCGCCGCTGGGGGGTGCCGCTGATCGACGGCGGCACGGTCCGGTTGCCCCGGCTGGTCGGCACCGGCCGGGCCCTGGACATGATCCTCACCGGCCGCCCGGTGCCGGCCTGCGAGGCGCACGCCATGGGGCTCGCCGACCGGGTGGTGCCGGCCGGCACCGCCCGCGCCGAGGCGGAGGCGCTCGCGGCGGCCGTCGCCCGCTTCCCGCAGTCCTGTCTGCGCAGCGACCGGGCGTCGGTGCTGGACCAGGAGGGCCTGGACGAGGAGTCCGCCCTGCGCGCCGAACTCCGGCACGGCATGGGGGCGCTGGCCCGGAGCACGGAGGGCGCCGCCCGCTTCGCGTCCGGTGCCGGACGGCACGGGTCGTTCACGGACCTGTGAGCCGCGGCCGGACACCGGCCACGGTCGCCGACACCCCGGCACGCCCGGAAGAACATCAGCCGCCCTCGCCCCGGCGCACGCTGAAAGACACCGGACACCGGCCGCCCTCCGGTGGCTCGCCGCGGCGACGCCCTCGCGCGGTCCGTGCCCACCCGCGTTCCTCGGGTCCGACCCGGCTACGGCACCCCCCGGCACGACCCGGCTGCGACCCCGCTCGCTCCGTGCCCGTCCGCACCTCCCCCCTCCCCCAGCCCTGCGCGGGTGCGGCCGGGCTCAGTCCGTGCTGACCCGTACCTCCCCGCCCTCGGGGTCGACACGGTCGTGCCAGTGGGCGGGGAGGGTCAGGGTGCGGTTCGGGTGGGCGGTGCCGGGGCCCAGGCGCCGGCGGTGCAGCAGGCGGCCGTCCTGGCGGACGTACAGGACGGGGTGCGGCAGCGGAACGCCGGTGCGCAGGACGTGGCCGCCGGGCCGGGCGGCCGGCGTGACGCGGTTCGGGGCGATCCAGCGCAGCGGCTCCGACACGACCACGGGTACGCCCGGGTCCGGCCAGGGGGCGCCCGCCAGGTGGTCCAGGACCGCGCGGCCCGCCCGGGCGCCCTCGCGGGCCGCGGTGCCGGCGGGCTCCACGGCGTGCAGCAGGTTGCCGGCGGCGAACACACCGGGGCGTGAGGTGTGCGCGGAGCCGTCGACGGCCGGCCCCCGGGTGCCGGGGTCCATGGCGAGACCACCGCGCCGGGCCAGTTCGTGGTCGGGGACGAAGTCGCCCGTGAACACCACGGTGTCGCAGGCGAGTACGGCCGTACGGCCGTCCCGGTGCCGGACGCGGACACCGGACAGCCGCCCGTGGCCGAGGAGTTCGGTGACGGTGGTGCCGGTCAGCAGCGGGATGCCGTGACGCAGCCGGGCGGCCTGGGCGCGGGCGGGGCCGGCCTGGGCGCTGGGGTGCTCCGTGACCAGGGCGACGACCTCGGCGCCGGCCGCGCGCAGGGTGCCGGCCGCCGCGTAGGAGACCTCCTCGGCGCCGGCCACCACCGCGCGGGTGCCGATGTGCTGTCCGAACAGGTGGACCGCCCGCTGGAGTTCGCCGGTGGTGTAGACGCCGGCCGGACGGGTGCCGGGCACCAGCCGGGCGGTGCGGGGGCGTTCGCGGGCACCGGTGGCGAGGACGACCGCCCGGGCCTCGACGGTCTCCGGCCCACCGGGGCCCACCACGGTGAGCACCGGGCCCGCCGCCGCCCAGTCCAGTGCCGTCACCCCGGTCCGCAGCGTGGCGCCGGCCCGCTCGGCGGCCTCCGTGAGCAGGCGGGCGTAACCGGGGCCGGTGAGCGGACGGGTCCAGGTGCCGAAGCCGCCGTGCGCGCAGGTCCTGGGCACTCCGCCGGGCCGCGCCTCCCGCTCCAGCACCTCCACGCGCCCGGCACCCGCGAGGGCCAGCCGCGCGGCGGCGGCGAGCCCGGCGGGTCCGGCGCCGACGACGAGGACGTCGACCCGGCGGGCGGCCGTCATGCCCTGTCCCCTTTTGGCTCCGCCGCGGAGCGTCCCCGTTCGAACAGGTCTCGTACCGCGGCGCCGCAGTAGAACCCCTGGCAGCGGCCCGCCCGTGCCCGGGTGCGGCGGCGCAGTCCCTCCAGGGTGCGCGGCGGGACCGGGCCGGCGAGGGCGTCGCGGATCTCCCCGCGGGAGACGCGCTCGCAGTGGCAGACGAGGGTGCCGTACTCGGGGTCGGCGGCGATGAGGTCGGGCCGCTGGTGGGGGCGCGGGAAGGCCTCGCCGAGGTTGGGCATGGCCACCGGTTCGAGCTCGCGTACCGGGCCGGGGTCGAGTCCGGTGCCAGCCAGCAGGCCGGTGACGTGGGCGGCGATGGCCAGGGACGCGGTCAGGCCGGTGGAGCGGATGCCGCC
The DNA here is from genome assembly GCF_014203595.1 of Streptomyces echinatus. Taxonomy (GTDB): domain Bacteria; phylum Actinomycetota; class Actinomycetes; order Streptomycetales; family Streptomycetaceae; genus Streptomyces; species Streptomyces echinatus. The sequence goes on along the minus strand of NZ_JACHJK010000006.1, from coordinate 40,910 downwards.
GACGGTGACGTACGCCTGCCCGGGGTGGGCGGTGATGCGGTAGTCCTCGTGCTCGGTCGCCGCGCGCAGCCCGGCGTAGACGGCGGTGACCTCCTCGTCGAGCAGGGCGGGCAGGATGCGCCGGCCCTGGTCGCGCAGCGCGGCCAGTCCGTCGGCGGTGGTCTCGGTGGCCCGTCTGTCGTGCAGGTCCTCGGCGGTGGGGCCGAGCAGGACGTTGCCGTAGACGGTCGGGGCGACCAGGACGCCCTTGCCGAGGGCGGTCGGTACGGGCAGCAGGATGTGCCGGACGAGGGGGCGGGCGAGCTTGTCGTACACCAGGAGCTGGCCGCGGCGGGGGGTGACGGTGAAGTCCTCGTGACCGAGCGCGCGGTCGAGGGTGTCGGCGTGCAGGCCGGCCGCGTTGACCAGGTGGCGGGCGTGCAGGATGCCCCGGCCGGTGGTCAGCCGGTGTCCGTCCGCCGTCCGCTCCACCGCCCGCACGGGGGTGTCGAGGTGCAGGTCGGTTCCGGCGCGGACCGCCTGGGTGGCGTACGCCAGGGTCGTCGTCCAGGGGCAGAGGATGCTCTCGCCGGGGACGTGCAGGGCGCCGAGCGCGCCGGGGCCGAGGTGGGGTTCGCGGGCGTACAGTTCGCCGGGGCCCAGCAGGACGGTGTCGTGGCAGCCGTTGCGCCCGGCCTTCGCGGCCAGCCCCGGCAGCGCGGCGAGCTGTTCCTCGTCCCAGGCGACCAGCAGGGCGCCGACGCGTTCGACGGGGATGCCGGTCTCGGCGGCGTAGGCGCTGAGCCGCTGGTACCCCTCGCGGACCAGCCGGGCCTCCAGGGTGCCGCGGGTGGCGTCGAAACCGGTGTGCAGGATCGCGGTGTTGGCCTTGGAGGTGCCCTGGCCGACGTCGTCCTGGGCCTCGACGAGGGCGATGCGCAGCCGGGGGTGACGGGCGAGTTCGCGGGCGACGGCGCAGCCGACCACGCCGGCGCCGACGACCGCCACGTCGTACGGCGTCGACGGCAGCGGGCCGTCCGCGGTGACGGTCACGGGCCGAGCAGGGCGGCGACGGCGGTGCGGAAGCCGGCGCGGCGTTCGGCGGCCCGGCCGGCCGGGATGCGGGGCTCGTACACGGCGGCGGGCTTCCAGTCGGGCAGGGCGTCCTCGACGCCGAGCGCGGGGTCGGCGCCGAGGCGGGCGAGGGCGGCGGTGCCGAGCGCGGTGGCGTCGGGCAGCGCGGACACCTCGACGGGGCGCTGGAGCAGGTCGGCCTGGGTCTGCATGAGCAGCGCGGAGCGGGTGAGGCCGCCGTCGACGCGGAGCGTCTCCAGCGGCGCGCCGAGGTCGCCGGCGGCGGCCTCGGCGAGTTCGGCGACCTGGGCGGCGATGCCCTCGCACAGGGCGCGCACCAGGTGCCCGGGGGTGGTGTCGAGGCCGAGTCCGGTGAGGGAGCCGCGCAGGTCGCCGCGCCACCAGGGGGCGGCGAGTCCGGCGAGGGCCGGGACGAAGGTGACGCCGCCGCTGTCGGGAACGGCGCCGCCGACCGGGTCGAGGTCGGCGGCGGAGGAGATGACGCCGAGGTCGGTGAGCCAGCGGACGGCGGAGGCGGCGGTGTACACCTGGCCGTCCAGGCAGTAGCTGGTGCGTCCGGCGAGCCGCCAGGCCACGCAAGCGACCAGGCCGGAGTCGCCGCGCCGGGGGCGGTCGCCGGTGTGCGCGAGCAGGAAGGCGCCGGTGCCGTAGGTGCACTTGGCGGCGCCGGGGCCGGTGACACGCTGGGCGAGCAGGGCGGCCTGCTGGTCGACGATCAGCCCGGTGAGCGGGATCTCGGGGCCGAAGGCCGTGGTCGTCCCCACCGGCCCGGCCGTGTCGGTGACCTCGGGCAGGCGCTCGCCGGCCAGGCCGTAGAGGTCCAGGGCGCGCGGGGACCACTCGGCGCGGTCCAGGTCCAGCAGCTGGGTGCGGCCGGCGGTGGCGGCGTCGGTGACGTAGGCGCCGGTGAGGCGGTGGACCAGCCAGGCGTCGGAGGTGGTGACGACGCCTTCGCCGGTGAGGTGACGGCGGATCCAGGCCATCTTGGGCGCGGCGAAGTACGGATCGAGGGGCAGGCCGGTCAGCCGCCGCAACTCCTCGGCTTGTTCGGCCAGTTCGGCGCAGACGGTCTCGGCGCGCCGGTCCTGCCAGACCAGGGCGTCGGTCAGCGGGCGGCCGGTGGCCGGGTCCCAGGCGAGGACGGTCTCGCCCTGGTTGGCGAGGCCGAGCGCGACGACGTCCTCACCGGCTTCGGCGAGTGCCCGCCGGCCGGCGTCGACGACCGAGTCGTACAGCTGGGCCGGGTCCACCTCGGCGAGGCCGCCGGGCAGATAACGGGGCCGCACCTCGGCGAACCCGGTGCCGAGGACACCGCGTTCCGGGCAGACCACCAGCGCCTTGGTGCCGGACGTGCCCTGGTCGACGGCGAGCACCGGCCCCGTCATCGCGCGCCCTTCGCTCCGGTCCTGAAGATCACCGCGCCAGCCTGCCGCCGCACCGGGTCCGGCGTCAAGGTGTTCCGGCGCTCGGTCAACTCGCCTTGCAGGATGGTTGACTTGGCAACAATGGTACGCCGGAACCTCCGCCTCTATAGTGACCGCCGACCACACGAAGACCGCTCCACCACCGCCCAGGGGAGGGCTGTTGCAACGTCACCCCGCCACCTCGCCCGTGCGCCAGTGGCCGGGGGCCGGCGGCTGATGGCCAGAGACGGAGTCCGCCCCTCCTACGATCCCGCCGGCCCCGACCACGCCCTGCGCTCCGCGCTCCAGGACCTGCGCACCGGCCGCTGGATGGCCATGCGCACCCTGCTCGCGGAGACCACGCAGTGGTGGCAGTGGACCCAGCGCACCCAGGTACTGGCGGCGACGGCCGCCGGCACCGACGTCGTCCGTGCGTGGCTCGCCGAGGAGCCGGACAGTGTCCACGGCGCGGTCATGCACGCCCGGGTCGGCGTGGAGCGGGCGCTGCGGGCCCGGCGGGAACAGCACCGCCGTACCCATGAGTTGTGGATCGAGGCGTGGGACGCCGCCCAGTCGGCCACGGTGGCCGCGCCCGGGGATCCCGTGCCCTGGGTGTGTCTGCTGGCGCTGGCCCAGCTCGATCCCGAGCAGCGCTGGGAGGAGCACCGGGCCGGGCCGCCGGAGCCGATGCTGCCGCCGGGTCCCTGGGGGCTGCTGGCCGAGGCCGGCAAGCGCGACCCGTTCAACCGCGAGGCCCACCACCGGATGCTGCAGTTCCTGTACGCGCGCGGCGGCACGGGACGGCTCGCGGAGGCCGCCGGGTACGCGCAGTGGGCCGCCGGCCAGGCCCCGCCGGGTTCCGCGCTGCACCTGCTGCCGCTGTACGTCCGCGTCGAGCGCTACCGCCGCGACAGCGGGCACGACGCGGCGCTGGACCTGCACTGGGTGGTGGAGGAAGCGGCCCGCGAGGCACGGCGCGCGCTGCGGGACTGGTTCGAACGGACCCCGCCCGCAGAACGCGCGCTGCCCGACCTCAACCACCTGGCCCACGCCCTGTGGGGCTCGCTGCAGTTCCCGGACGCGGCCCGGGTGTTCGAGGCGATCGGCCCCTATTTCACGCCCCCGCCCTGGATGTACCGCACCCGGGACCGGGACCGTGCCGTGGAGATCTTCGTCCAGGCCCGGGACCGCTGTGCGGCCGCCGCGGACGGCTCACGCCCCTGAACGTGCCGGACACCGAGGCGGGGACGCCCGCTCCCGCCCCCGAACGCCCCGTCTCTCCCTCCTGAACCACCCGCCGCACTCCCGAACGCCCCTCCGCACCGCCCTTGAACGCACGTCCGCACCACCGCCGACCGTTCCTCCGCACCACCGCCGAACCCCCTCCGCACCACCGCTGAGCGCTCCTCCGCACCACCCAGCAGGTCCCGTTCGACAACTGTCTCGACAACCGCCCGATCCCGGAGGTCCCCGCGTGTCCCCCACCCCCGATCCCTCGCCCGCCCCCTCCCCCGGTCTGCCGCAGCAGGACGAGGAACAGCGCCTGCGCGAACTGGGCTACCGGCCGGTGCTGGCCCGCCGCATGGGCGGCTTCGGCAACTTCGCCATCAGCTTCTCGGTGATCTCGATCCTGTCCGGCTGCATGACCCTGTACGGCTTCGGCCTGGCCACCGGCGGCCCCGCCGTGATGCTGTGGGGCTGGGCCGGCGTCGGCCTGTTCGTGCTGTGCGTCGGGCTCGCGCTCGCCGAGGTCACCAGCGCCTATCCGACCTCCGGCGCCCTGTACTACATGGCCGACCGGCTCGGCGGCCGCCGCTGGGGCTGGTACACGGGCTGGCTGAATCTGCTCGGACTGCTCGGCGCGATCGCCGGCATCGACTACGGCGCGGCCCTGTTCGCCGGCGCGTTCGCCAACATCCAGTGGGGCTTCGAGCCGACGCCCGGCAGGACCATGCTGATCTTCTGCGCCATCCTGCTGCTGCACGCGGTGCTGAACCTGTTCGGCGTCCGCCTGGTGAGCCTGCTCAACTCGGTCAGCGTGTGGTGGCACCTGGCGGGCGTCGCGCTGATCGTCGGCGTGCTGGCGATCGTCCCCGACCACCACCGCTCGCCGTCGTTCGTGTTCACCGAGTTCGTCAACGAGACTGGCTGGGACAACCCGTTGTACGTGGCCGCGATCGGCCTGCTCCTGGCCCAGTACACGTTCTCCGGCTACGACGCCTCCGCGCACCTGTCGGAGGAGACCTCGCACGCCTCGGTGGCGGCGTCCCGCGGCATCGTCCGCGCCATCTGGGTGTCCTGGATCGCGGGGTTCGTGCTGCTGGCCGGACTCACCTTCGCCATCCAGGACTACGACACCACGCGCACCACGGACACCGGTGTGCCGCCCGCCCAGATCATGCTCGACGGTCTCGGCACCGACGGCGCCAGCGCGCTGCTCCTCGTGGTCATCATCGCCCAGCTGTTCTGCGGCAACGCCGAGGTGGCCGCGGCCAGCCGGATGGTGTTCGCGTTCAGCCGGGACGGGGCGCTGCCCGGCTCGCACCTGTGGCGCAAGGTGAGCGGCCGCACCCAGACCCCGGTCGCCGCCGTCTGGCTGGCCGTCGTCGTGGCGGGCGTCCTCGCCCTGCCGTCGCTGTACTCGGCGACGGCGTACAACGCGGTGACCGCCATCAACGTCATCGGCATCACCCCCGCCTACGCGATCCCCGTCTTCCTCCGGCTGCGCGCGGGCGACCGTTTCCAGCCGGGGCCGTGGCATCTGGGCCGCTGGAGCAGGCCGATCGGCTGGATCGCGGTCGGCTGGGTGGCGTGCGTGACGGTGCTGTTCTGCCTGCCGCAGGCGTCACCGGTCACGGTCGACACGATGAACTACGCCTCCATCGCCCTCGCCGTGGTCCTCGTCCTCGCCAGCGTCTGGTGGTACGTCGCCCGCCGGTCGTACGGCACCCCCACCACCGCCGCGTACGGCAGCGACCGTGACCAGGCGGAACTCGCCGAGGGCATCGTCTGAACCACTGCCCGAAGCCGCCGGACCCGGTAAGAACTGGTGTGCCGGATACGGCAGGATGAACGAGCGCGCCGGTCACCGGAGTTCCGGGGCCGGCGCGGTCGCACATCCCGGACATCGAGCAGGTGACTAAGTGACGAGACTTCACGACCGGCCTCCCGCAGTGGCAGCGCGCCCCGGAGGTGACCGGTGAACCGCTCGCTGACCCTGGACGACCTCGTCCTCGCCGGCATCGCCCTGGGAGCGGGCCTGGTGCTCGCCTTCATGTCGCGCACGCTGCTGCGCTGGCTCGCGGGGCACGCCAAGCGGACCCGCTGGAGCGGAGACGACGTCATCGTGGACGCGCTGCGCTCGGTGGTCCCCTGGGCGGCGATCGCGGGCGGCGCCTCGGCGGCCGCGGCGGTGCTGCCGCTGACCCGTTCCGTCCAGCACCACACCAACGAGGTGCTCCGGGTCTGGCTGATCGTCGTGGTGACGTTCTCCGCGGCGCGGGTGATCGCCGGCCTGGTCCGCTCGGTCACGCAGTCCCGCTCGGGGGTTGCGGGTTCGGCGACCATCTTCGTCAACATCACCCGTGTGCTCGTGCTGGCGATCGGCTTCCTGGTCGTCCTGCAGACCCTCGGCATCTCGATCGCGCCGCTGCTCACCGCCCTGGGCGTCGGCGGTCTGGCGGTCGCCCTGGCCCTGCAGGACACGCTCGCCAACCTCTTCGCCGGCATCCACATCCTCGCCTCCAAGACCGTCCAGCCGGGTGACTACATCCGGCTCAGCAGCGGGGAGGAGGGCTATGTCGTGGACATCAACTGGCGGCAGACGACCGTCCGCGCGCTCTCCAACAACCTGGTGGTCATCCCCAACGGCCAGCTCGCCAAGGCCAATATGACCAACTACACGCGCCCCGAGCAGGAACTGACCGTGCTGGTGCAGGTGGGCGTGAGCTACGACTCCGACCTGGAGCACGTCGAGCGGGTGACCGCGGAGGTGGTCACGGAGGTCATGACGGACGTCACCGGCGCGGTCCCCGAGCACGAGCCCGCCATCCGCTTCCACACCTTCGGCGACTCCCGGATCGGCTTCACGGTGATCCTCGGCGTGGGCGAGTTCAGCGACCAGTACCGGATCAAGCACGAGTTCATCAAGCGCCTGCACCGCCGCTACCGCGCGGAGGGCATCCGCATCCCGGCCCCCACCCGCACCGTGGCGCTCCAGCAGGGGTCGGTGGTGATCCCGCAGCAGCGGAGCGGGGAGGACGTCACCCACGTCGACCCGGCGGTCGCCGACTAGGCGGGGGCGTCGACCGGGCGGGGGCGCCGACCGAACGGGGCGCCGGGGGCCGTGGGCGGACGGGTGCACGCACCTGCCGGCGCGGCCCGCCGCCGCCCCCTCCACGGGCCGTCCGCGCACCGGTGCGGCGCAGGCGCCGGACACGTCCGGCGCCGCGCCGTGCGGAAGTCGGGCACGGACCCGGGAGAGCGCCCGGTGATCTTGGGCATGCGTAGTCGGGAGATCTTCGACCTCGTCGACCTGGAGGTGGCCCGCATGACCGTTCCCGTGCACCGGGACCGATGGACGCAGCGCAGGGGGCGCTTCGATCTGCGCACCACCGCGATGTTCTTCCTCCTCCTCGCGGTCCTCCTGTGCGTCCTCGCGTTCGTGGCGCGTACGGCGGCGGGGATCGTCGAACGCCGCCCGGTCTGGGCCGTCGTGCTGGCGATACTCGGCCTGGCCGGAGCTCTGAGGTTCCGGTCGAGGTGGCACCGCCTGTCCGCCGGGGGATGCGCCCGCCGGGCCGCCCGGGCGCTTCAGGCGGCGGCCGAGACGGCGTCCGCCGGGCTGGACGCCGCGGTCCCTCACGACGCGGCCGGCCCCGCCGTACGGACCGGCGCGCCGGACCGGCCGTTCGGCGACCCGGTGCCTGCGGGCCCCGGGTGGGGCGTGGACGGGCCCGCTCCGGAACCGGCGCCGACCGTCACCGTACCCCTGGACACGTGCGGTGAGGATCACCCTGGGACCGGCTGGGCCGGGCTCGACCCCGACGGTTTCGAGCAGGCGGTGGCCGAGCTGTGCGTCCGTGACGACTGCCGGGAGGCGGAGGTGGTGGGAGGCGCCGGCGACCTGGGAGCGGACGTCGTCGCGGTCGCCCCGGACGGGCGGCGCGTGGTCATCCAGTGCAAGTACTACGGTGAGGACCACAAGGTCGGCTCCCAGGACGTACAGCGCTTCGGCGGGACCTGCTTCACCATCCACGAGGCGGACGTCGCGGCCGTCGTCACCACGAGCGACTTCACGGAACCCGCTCTCGAGTACGCCCGTCAGTGCGGGATCGTCTGCGTGAACGGCGACGATCTGAACGCCTGGCACCGGGGCACGGGGCCGAGCCCCTGGCACCGGCCGGACGCCGGCTCCTGACCTCGGGAGCCCACGGCGCGCCCACCCCGGCCGTCGCCCGCGCCCGGCGGGCTACGCTCGAAGGAGCATGACTTCCTCCCCCTCTCCCGACCCCGCCCCCGACGCGCCCGGCCGTCCGGCCACCGATCCCCGCGCTCTCGACCAGCGGCTCGACGCGATCGCCCGGCAGCCGTTCCGGGCGAAGTTCCACCTGCGCGGGCGGGACCGGGCGACCGCCGAGCTGAAGGGGCCGGCCACCATCCGGTGGCACGCCTACGACCTGATCGCCCGGCGGCTGGCGCCGGCCGAGCCGTACAAGGACGGCAAGCAGACGCCCTACCGCGGCCACCCGGTCTTCGTGGCCCAGCACGCGACGGCCACCTGCTGCCGGGGCTGCCTGCGGCGCTGGCACGGCGTACCGAAGGGGCGGGAGCTGACCCGGGCCGAGCACATCTACGTGGTGGACGTCATCTGCCGCTGGATCGCGCGCGAGATGACGTCCGGCACATTTTCCGGCCAGGACCCCTGTCGAGCCGACCCCGATCACGAGATATCTTGATGTCGAGCAATGTTGCAGACGTGGAGCGGAGCACCCGGTGACTGACTCGACCATCATCTACACCTACACAGACGAGGCCCCGGCCCTGGCGACGCATTCGTTCCTGCCGGTGATCCAGGCGTACGCCTCGCAGGCCGGTGTGCCCGTGACGACCCGGGACATCTCGCTGGCCGGGCGCATCATCGCCGTCTTCCCGGAGTACCTGAACGAGGACCAGCGCATCCCGGACGCGCTGACCGAGCTGGGCGAGCTGGCCAAGACCCCCGCGGCCAACATCATCAAGCTGCCGAACATCTCGGCGTCCATCCCGCAGCTGAAGGCCGCCGTCGCCGAGCTCCAGGGCAAGGGCTACGCGCTGCCGGACTACCCGGACGACCCGAAGACCGACGAGGAGCGCGAGATCCGCGCCCGCTACGACAAGATCAAGGGCTCCGCCGTCAACCCGGTGCTGCGTGAGGGCAACTCCGACCGCCGCGCCCCGGCCTCGGTGAAGAACTACGCCAAGACCCACCCGCACCGCATGGGCGCCTGGACCGGTGAGTCCAAGACCGACGTGGCGACCATGGGCGAGAACGACTTCCGCTCCACCGAGAAGTCCGTGGTGATCGCCGAGGCCGGCACGCTGAGGATCGAGCTGGTCGGCGAGGACGGCACCACCACCGTCCTGAAGGAGTCCGTGCCGGTCCGCGCGGGCGAGGTCGTCGACGCCTCCGTCATGCACGTCGCCGAGCTGGAGCAGTTCCTCGCCGCGCAGGTCGCCCGCGCCAAGCAGGAGGGCGTCCTGTTCTCCGTGCACCTGAAGGCCACGATGATGAAGGTCTCCGACCCGATCATCTTCGGTCACGTGGTGCGCGCCTTCTTCCCGAAGACGTTCGCGAAGTACGGCCAGACGCTCAAGGCGGCCGGCCTCACCCCGAACGACGGCCTCGGCGGCATCCTCAAGGGCCTGGAGAACCTGCCCGAGGGCGCCGAGATCAAGGCCTCCTTCGAGGCCGAGATCGCCGAGGGCCCGGCCCTGGCAATGGTCGACTCCGACAAGGGCATCACCAACCTCCACGTCCCGTCGGACGTCATCATCGACGCCTCGATGCCGGCGATGATCCGCACCTCCGGTCACATGTGGGGCCCGGACGGCCAGGAGCACGACGCCCTCGCCGTCATCCCGGACTCCTCCTACGCCGGTGTGTACCAGGCCGTCATCGACGACTGCCGGGCCCACGGCGCCTACGACCCCTCCACCATGGGCTCGGTGCCGAACGTCGGTCTGATGGCGCAGAAGGCCGAGGAGTACGGCTCCCACGACAAGACCTTCGAGCTGGCCACGGCCGGCACGGTCCGGGTGGTCGACGCCGCGGGCGACGTGCTGATCGAGCAGCCGGTCGCCGCCGGCGACATCTTCCGCGCCTGCCAGACCAAGGACGACCCGATCCGCGACTGGGTCAAGCTGGCCGTCACCCGCGCCCGCGCCACCGGCGACCCGGCCGTGTTCTGGCTGGACGAGAACCGCGCCCACGACGCGCAGCTCATCGCCAAGGTCCGGCAGTACCTGCCGGAGCACGACACCGAGGGCCTGGACATCCGGATCCTGTCCCCGGTCGAGGCCACCAAGCTGTCGGTGGAGCGCATCCGCCGCGGCGAGAACACCATCTCGGTGACCGGCAACGTGCTGCGTGACTACCTGACCGACCTCTTCCCCATCCTGGAGCTGGGCACCAGCGCCAAGATGCTGTCGGTCGTCCCGCTGATGGCCGGCGGCGGCCTGTTCGAGACGGGCGCCGGCGGCTCCGCGCCGAAGCACGTCCAGCAGCTGGTCAAGGAGAACTACCTGCGCTGGGACTCCCTGGGCGAGTTCTTCGCGCTCGTCCCGTCCTTCGAGCAGTTCGCGGCGGCCACCGGCAACACCCGCGCCAAGGTCCTCGCCGACACCCTCGACCGCGCCACGGCGACCTTCCTCAACGAGGACAAGTCCCCGACCCGTCGCGTCGGCGGCATCGACAACCGCGGCAGCCACTTCTACCTGTCCCTGTACTGGGCGCAGGAGCTGGCGCGGCAGACCGACGACGCCGACCTGGCGAAGGCCTTCGCGCCGCTCGCCGAGGTGCTCGCCGCGAACGAGGCGAAGATCGTGGACGAGCTGAACGCCGTCCAGGGCAAGCCGGCCGACATCGGCGGCTACTACCAGGTCGACAAGGCCAAGGCGGACGCGGTCATGCGCCCGTCGGCCACCTGGAACGAGGCGCTGGCGTCCCTGAGCTGACACCCGCGTCCCGGCGGTCCCCCGAGGCCCGCCGGTCCCTGACGGCTCCGCCCCGGTCGGCACCGCCCGGCCGGGGCGGAGCCGTTCGCGGGGGCGGCTCGCCCGCCCCGCTCCCGGGCGGCCGGCGGCCGGGTACCCGCCCCGTTGTCAGTGCCGTGTGGCAGCTTGATCGTGCACACCCTCACCGACGACACCCCGGAGCAGCCCGTGACCGAGTCCGCCCCTTCGTTCGAACTCCTTCCCGGTGCCGCCGAGTCGCCGGTGCTGCTGCATGTGCCGCACTCGGCCCGGGCGATACCCGGGGACGTACGCGACGGCATCGTGCTGGACGACGCCGCGCTGGAGCGGGAGCTGGACCACATCACGGACGCCCACACCGCCGAGATCGCCGGGCGGGCCGCCGAGCTGGCGGGGCTCGCGCCCTGGCGGTTCGTGAACCGGCTGTCGCGGCTGGTCGTGGACCCGGAGCGGTTCCCGGACGAGCGGGAGGAGATGGCGGCCGTCGGCATGGGCGCCGTGTACACGCGGACGACGCACCGCGGGGAGCTGCGGCCCGCCGGCGCCGACCCGGAGCCGCTGCTCGCCCGCTGGTTCCGGCCGTACGCCGCGGCCATGACGGAGGCGGTGGCCGGACGGCTGGCCGCGACGGGGCGCGCCGTCATCATCGACGTGCACTCGTACCCGTCCGAGCCGCTCCCCTACGAACTGCACGGCGCCGGGCCGCGCCCGCCGGTGTGCCTGGGCACGGACGCCTTCCACACCCCGGCGGAGCTGACCGAGGCCGCCCGCAAGGCGTTCGCCGGGTGCGGGGAGACCGGGCTGGACAGCCCGTTCGCCGGGACGTACGTGCCGCTGGAGTTCTACGGCACAAACACCCGTGTCGGCGCGCTCATGGTGGAGATCCGGCGGGACACCTACATGACCGAGCCGGGCGGCCCCGCCGGACCGGGGCTCGAACGGCTCGCCACCGCGCTGGCCGCGCTGGTCGACGCCCTGTAGCCGCCGGGCCGGCGGGATCCGGCCGGCGGGTGGGCTCAGGCCCGGAGCCACTCGGTGACGATCACCTCCGCGCCGGTGCGCAGCCGCAGGGCGAACGGGCCGGCCGGCGGGGTGTCGCTGGTGAACCGGCCGAGGGTGTCGGCGGTGACCGGGCGGGCGGCACCCGGACCGCCGAGCACCTCGATCCGTACCGACTGCGGCGGCAGCACCTGACCGATCAGCCCGTCCCCGGTGACCTCCACGTCGACGGTCACCTCGCCCGAGCGGAACGTCAGCATGCGCGGCGCGTCCACGACCCCCCTGACCGGCAGCGCGTCCACGACCGAGTCGAAGGTCAGCTCGGCGAGCCGGGCGTCCAGGTCGTGCAGCACGAAGGCGTCCAGGACCGTCTGCACCAGCTCGGCCGGGACGGGGTCCAGGACGGCGGCGGCCTGACGCAGCTCCTCCTCCAGCAGCGCGTCCGCGAACGCGTCCTGGTCCGGGCCCGGTTCCCCGGCCGTCCCGTTCTCGTCGTCCGCGTTCACACCGCACCCCGCGCGTCCATCCGGGCCCGCAGCCGGCGCAGACAGCGCTGGCGCAGCGGGCCGATGCTGCCGACCGCGATGCCGAGCGCGGCCGAGATCTCCCCGTAGCTGGGCGGCGGCGAGGCCATCAGCACGCGCAGCAGCTGCCGGCAGCGCTCGCCCAGTCCGTCCAGCTCCTGCCACAGCCGGCGGACCCGCTCGGCCCGGTCCGCCGCGTCCTCCGAGTCGATCAGCGTCTCCTCGGGCGTCCGGTCCTCACTGGGCCGGTCCAGCACCCTCGGATCGTCCGTCGGGGTCAGCCGGGCCAGGCCCCTGAGTACCTTCAGGCACTCGTGGCGGGCCGTACTCGCCAGCCAGGCACCGGCCTTGTCGGGTTCCCGTATCCGGCCCAGGTGCTGGGCGAAGCGGAACCAGACGGTCTGGAAGACCTCGTGCCCGTCGGCGTCCGAGAGCCGGTGTGCGCGCACCACCGACCACACCAGGGGACTCATCCCTTCCACCAGCGCCTTCCAGGCCGCGGCGTCCCCGTCGACGGCGGACTGGACCAACGCGCCGACCTCTGTTCGGTCCACGGCTCCACCCCTTGTGTACGGCACGTCATCGTACGCCGTGGAGTGGAGGGTTCCGGACCTCATGCGGGCTGAGCCGCGACGACGGCCGGCACGGGGCGCCAGGTGGGCGGACGCAGCACCGGGACGTGCGCCCCGCGCACCTCGGCCCGGTCCGTGGTGGCCGCCAGCAGGCCGGCGCCCGCCGCCCGCGGGTCGCGCTCCCGGTACGCCGTCATCCGGGCGGCGACGAGGCCCGCGGCCACCGGGGTGGCGAACGAGGTGCCGCTCCACTGCGCGAGTCCGTCGAACATCACCTGGTCCGGCTTGGCGCCGGTGCTCTCCCGGCCCTCGCTCAAGGCGCCGGTGTGGCGCGGGTACTGGCAGGTGCAGGCGTAGTCGGCGCCGAACCGGCAGCTGTCGTAGGTGGAGTGCTGGTAGACGTACGGCACGGGCGCGGTGAACCCGGTGAGGGCGCTGGTGAGGCGCTCGCCGGGGGCGTGGACCCGCACCCAGGGGCCGTGGTTGGTGAAGCAGGCCGCCCCCTCGCCGTCGGCGCGCAGGGCGCCCACCGACAGCACGCTGTCGGCGAACTCGGGCAGGCCTGCGTAGGCGGCGGGCCAGAACGGGGTGTCGCTGCCGTTGTTGCCCGCGGCGGCCACCAGCAGGGTGTGCCGGTCGCGCAGTTCCCGCATGAACGCGTCCAGGCCGATCAGGCCGTCGGTGTCGGCGCTGGGGGTGCCCGCGGACAGGCTGATGATGTCCGGCCAGCCGTCCCGGTCGACCGCTTCGAAGAGCAGGGCGCCGAACTCGGACTCCAGGACGGCACCGGCGTCGTTGAGGGTGCCCCGGACGGTGATGTCGGTGTTGGGCGCGACGGCCGCGAGGAGCCCGGCGATGAACGTGCCGTGGCCGACGTACTGGCGGAGCACTCCGTCGCCGTCGGTCTCGGTCAGCTGGGCGTCGCCGGTGGTGTGGGCGAGCAGCGGGCAGGAGCGGTGGTCGTGCACCAGGCCGGTGTCGACCACCAGGACGCCGACCGCGGTGGCCGGGTCGTAACTCCCCTCGGCGGTGCCCGGGTTGGCGGTACCGGTGCGCGGGACGGGCACCGGCTCGTCGCCGGGGCAGGCGTTGACCGCGATGTGCAGCACGTGGTTGCGCCCCGCCAGCCTGCGTCCCCGGCGGCCCTCGGCCTCCCGTACGGCGCGCAGGGCGTGCGGCACCGTGTCCTCGCCCTCCGCCGGGTCGCCGACCCGGATCCGGGTCACGCCGGTGCGGCCGGCCTGCGGGCCCACACGGCGCACATGGTCGGGGACGAGCCCCGCGGTCTCGGTGAAGTGGCCGCGCACGGCGTCCTCGACGAACCGGGCCTCCTCGCCGTCCCGGACGAGCACGACACCCTTCTCGTAGAGGTGTCCCGCGGCGTCGTCCGGTCCCATGGTCAACGGGACGTCCGGCAGAGAGCGCTGGATGTGGTGGAACTGCTCGTGGAATCGCTGTGGCGCCATGCGTGTCCTCCCCCTGGAGACGGTGTGCGACAGTGAGAGCCGCGGGGCCGCCGTCTGATACAGCAGGCCACTACCATGCGAGACGTGACAGCGGGAAGCGAGCCGGTTCTCGAACTGCTGCCCATGGTGTTCGCCGATCCGGGCGAGGCCCGGGCACGCGCGGAACACGTCCTGCGTACCGGCCCGTCCCCGCTGCACGCCAGCGTGGCCCACCAGGTGCTCGGCATCTGGCAGCGCGACTTCGGCGATCTGCGCGTCGCGCTCCGGCATCTGCGGCGGGCCCGGGACCTGGCCGCCCGCGCCGAGTCGGCCGACCGGGAGGCCGATGTGCTCGCGACCCTGGGGGTCGCACTGGTGCACGCGGGGCGCACACGGCAGGGGCTCGCCTCCTTCGAGCGGGGGGTCGCCCGGGGCGGCGGTCACACCCGGGCCCGGGTGCTGTACCGGCGGGCCTATGTGTGGTGGGTGCTGGGGCGGCACCGGGAGGCGCTGGAGGACGTGCGGCGGGCGCTTCCGGTGCTGCGGCAGCTGGCCGACGACATCTGGACCGCGCGGGCGCTGACCCTGCGGGCCACCGTGCACCTGGCGCTCGGCGCGGTGGACCGGGCGGTCGCCGACTTCACGGCGGCGGAACGGCTGTGGGACACCACCGGCCAGGAGCACGACAAGGCCGACGCGGTGGAGAGCCGGGGCCTCGCCGCGTTCCGGTCGGGGGACGTGCCGGCCGCGCTGCGGCTGCTGGACGAGGCCGAGGAGCGCTACGCCAAGCTGGGCACCCCCACTTACAACCTGTCGATCCGGCGCTGCGAGGTGCTGATGGCGGCGGGGCTCGCCCCGGAGGCGCTGGCCGAGGCGGACGCCGCGATCACCCTGCTGGACCGGATCGGCGGGCAGTCCACCCGCAAGGCCGAGCTGCTGCTGGCCGCCTCGTGGGCCGCCCGCTCGGCGGGGGACGCGCACACCGCCATCGCCCGCGCCGCCCTCGCGGTACGGCTGTTCGCGGCGCAGCGCCGGACGTGGTGGGAGACGCACGCCCGGCTGGTGCTGATCGAGGCGCGGACGGCGGCCGGACGCCGGTCGGGGCGGATGGTGGCGGACGCCGCGGCGGTGGCCGAGCGGCTGGCCTCCTTCGGCTCGCCCGCCGCGCCGGAGGCCTCGCTGCTCGCCGGCCGGATCGCGCTGGCACTGGGCTGGACGGCGGACGCGGAACGGCACTTGGCGGTGGCCGCCCGCAGCCGGCACTGCGGGCCCGCGCCGGCCCGGGTGACCGGCTGGGCGGCCCAGGCGCTGCGGGCGCGGGCGGCCGGTTCCCGGCGGGGTGTGCTGGAGGCGTGCCGGCGCGGCCTGGACGTGCTGGACGACCACCGGATGACGCTGGGCGCCTCGGAGCTGCGGGCCCACGCGAGCGCGCAGGGCGCCGAACTGGCCGCGCTGGCCCAGGAGGTGAGCCTCGCCCAGGGCAGTCCGCGACGGCTGCTGGGCTGGAGCGAGCGGTGGCGGGCGACCGTGCTGACCGCACCGCCGACCCGGCCGCCCGACGATCCGGCGCTGCTGAGCGGGCTGACCGCCTACCGGGAGATCGCGGCCCGGGCGGAGGCCGCCCGGATGGACGGCCGCCCGGTGCCCGCGCTGGAGCGCGAGCGGCGGCGCCTGGAACGGGAGATCCGTTCCCGTACCCGGCACATGGGCGGGGCCGCCGGTGACACCGGGGACCGGTTCGACGTGGGCCGGCTGCTGGACCGGCTCGGTGACGTGCGGCTGCTCGAACTGGCCGTGGTGGACGGCCGGGTGCACGTACTGCTGTGCGGGCAGGGCAGGGTACGGCGGTTCGCCGGCGGTTCGCTGGCGGAGGCGGTGGCGGAGGCCGAGCATGTGCAGGCGGGGCTGCGCCGGCTCGCCCACCCGGGGGCCGAGGCACGGCTGCCGCTGGTGGAGGCGGCCGGCCGGCGGCTGCAGGAGCTGCTGCTGGCCGGGGCGGTGCCGCGGCTCGGCCCGGGCCCGGTGGTGATCGTGCCGCCGGGGGCGCTGCACCGGGTGCCGTGGGCGCTGCTGCCCGCGCTGCGGGAGCGGGTGCTCAGTGTGTCTCCGTCGGCGAGCAGCTGGCTGCGCGCCCGGGAGACGGCGCCGCCGCCGGCCGGCCGGCCGGTCCTGGTGCGCGGCCCCGGCCTGGCGACGGGCGGCGCGGAGGTGCCCGGACTGGCCGACCGGTACGGCACGGCGACGGTCCTGGAGGGCGACGACGCCCAGGTGCCCCGGGTGCTGGCGGAACTCGACGGCGCGAGTCTCGCACACCTCGCGGCGCACGGTACGTTCCGCGCGGACAGCCCCCTGTTCTCCGCCCTGCGGATGGCCGACGGACCGCTGATCGTGCACGACTTCGAGCGGCTGGCCCGCAGCCCGTACCGGATCATCCTGTCCAGCTGTGACACCGCCCGTCTCGCCTCGGTCGGCGCGGACGAACTCCTCGGCCTGGTGACGGCGTTGCTGCCGCTGGGCACGGCCGGGGTGGTGGCGAGCAGCGCACCGGTGAACGACGCGGCCGTGGTGCCGCTGATGCTCGCGCTGCACAAGGGCCTCGGCGCGGGCCTCTCCCTGGCCGAGGCCCTCCGCGACGCCCGCGCGGCCCTGCCCGGCGACGCGGTCCACCAGGCGACGGGCTGGGCGTTCGCGGCGTTCGGGGCGGCGTGAGGACGGATCCGGCACGGCCGACGGCACCGGAACGAGGACACCCGAGCGAGCGGACGGTGTCCGGACGCGGGGCGCGGCAGCCGCGCGGCCGGCACCTGCCCGCGCCCGACGACCGGCCCGCGCCCGACGACCGGCCCGCGCCCGACGACCGGCCCGCCACCGGCGGCGGCCTGCCGGCGCCCTGCACCCGCTACGCCGTCTCCCGCTCGGGCGCGTCCACCAGCCAGGGCAGTGCTCCCCGGTCCCCCGTGCCGAGCCGCGTGTACGCGCTGTACAGGTGATTGCCGACGGTCCGCACGGACAGCGTGAGCTTCTCGGCGATCTCCCGATTGCTCAGACCCGCGGCCGCGAGAGCGACGATCTGCCGCTGCCGGACGGTGAGTTCACCGAGGACGAGCCCGGTCAGCGCCGGGGTGCGGGCCCCCTGGCAGCGGCGGGCCAGGGCGACGGCCCGGGTCCGGGACAGCCGCGCGGCGCGCGGATCCCGGTGCGCCCGCACGGCCTGCGCCCGCGCCTCCGCCGCGTACAGCAGGAAGCCCCGTTCGGCCAGCGCCTCCGCGGCCCGGTCCAGGGCGGCGCCGTCCCCGCGGGCCAGCGCGTCCGCGTGCCGGGCCAGCACACTGCCGGCCGGCAACCGGCCCGCCGCCCGCTCCGGCGCACCGAGGCGCACGGCCGCGTAGACGGAGTGGACGTCGTCCGGGTCACCGCCGCCGGCCGGCCGCCCTTCGGGCAGCTGTCCTTCGGCGAGGCGGAGTTCGGCCCGGCAGCCGGTGTCCGAGGGAGTCTCCCGCAGTCCCTCGCGGGCCCAGGCCGCCGCCTCCCGCAGCTCGCCCCGCAGGCGCGCGAACCGGGCGCGGACCCGGGCGTACCCGGCGGGCAGCGGGACGCCCTCCGCCACCAGCCACTCCCCCACCGGCGCCGGCACCGGCCGGACGTCGAACTGCTCCATCCGCCGGATCAGGGTGCGCTGTTCGACGGCGAGGGCGGGGCCGTGGGCGTCGACGGCACGGGCCAGGCGCCGGGCCCGCAGCGTGCCGGCCACGGCGCGCAGCGCGGCGCCGTGCAGGGGGTGGGCCAGGGTGACGCCCCCCTGGTCGTCGACGTGGATCAGGCCGTCCGCCTCCAGGGGTTCGAGGACGTCCGGTTCCAGCTCGTCCAGCGGCACGGGCAGGGGCTCGGCGAAGGCGAGGCGTTCGAGGGCGTCGCGTCCGCCCGGGCCGGACCGCTCCAGCGCGGGGGCGAGCCGCTCACGGACGGCCGGGGTGACCGGCAGCGGACCCCGCCAGGCCCGTTCGCCGGTGCCCGGCACGGGCGTCAGCCGGCCGGCCCCGGTGAGCGCGGCCACCAGATCGCGCAGCAGCCGCAGATCGCCCCGGCACGCCCGGTGCAGCCGGCCCACGGTGAGCGGCTCCAGCCCGGCGCCGGCCAGCAGCTGGGCGGTGTCCTCGCGGGACAGCGGGCCGAGGGCCAGCCGGGGCAGCAGCTCCCCGGTCCACAGCCGGGACACCGCGGCGGGCGCGGGCACGCCGTCCGTCGCGGCCACGACCAGTCGGGTGCGCCCGTGCACGGCCAGCTGGTGCACCAGGGCGGCGGAGGTCTCGTCCAGCAGCTGCGCGTCGTCCACCACGAGGACCCGCACGCCGGACAGCATGCGGACCGCGCGGGGCAGCGACACGGTGTCGGGAAGCAGGTGCGCGAACGCGGCGAGGGGCAGCTCCCGGGCCTCGGGCGTGCCGGTCACCCGGGCGTGGTCCGTGCCCCGGACCGCCTCCGTGATCAGCCGGGTCTTGCCGTGGCCCGCCGGGCCGGTCAGCACGATGCCGGGCCGGCCCGCGGCCGACGCACCGCGCACCAGCTCCAGTTCGTCCACCCGGCCGGTGAACGGCCAGGGCGACTCCAGGGTCTTCGCGTCCTGCTCGTAGGTCCTCACACCGTTCAGAGCACGCGTACTCAGTTCTGATACAGGGCGACTTGAGTAGCCCCCGACTCAGGCGTCCGGCCGTGGCGGGCGGGCAGGCTGGCCGCATGACCCGACGCCTCTGCTCGCTCCCGCGGCAGCCGGCCCCGGCCTTTGCCCCGGGGCTGACCGCCGAGCGGCAGGACGCGCTGCTCGCCGGGCGGCGGATGTGGGTCGACGGCACGGTGCTGCACTACTGCTTCCTGGACGCCCGCTCCGACGCGTCGGTCGTCCCGGTCCCCGGGACCGGGGAACCGCGCCGGGTGCCGTGGGCCGGCGGGGAGGAGCAGCGGGACGTGGTCCGCGGGTGCTTCGGCGAGTGGCAGGACCTGGGCATCGGCGTCACCTTCGCCGAGACCGGCGACCGCCACGAGGCGGAGCTGCGGATCGGGTTCCAGGCCGGTGCCGGCTCCTGGTCGGCGATCGGCCGGGACGCGCTGTCGGCCGGCCGGGGCGAACGCACCATGAACCTCGGCTGGGACGTGACCGGACCCGGGGAGCGGGGGGTGGTCCTGCACCAGATCGGGCACGCGCTCGGCATGGTGCACGAGCACCAGAGCCCGTTCGCCGGGCTGCACTGGGACGACGAGGCCGTGTACGCCGAGCTGGCGGGCCCGCCGAACTTCTGGAGCCGGGAGACGACGTACACGAACGTGCTGCGCCGGCTGGACGCCGGGGAGGCGGGCGGCCCGGTGTGGGATCCGCAGTCGGTCATGACGCTGCCGTTCGGACCGGGGCTGGTGCTGGAGCCGGAGCGGTACCGCGGGGGGCTGCGTCCGCCCGGCGCCCTGTCCCCGGCCGACAAGGAGTTCGCGCTCCGCTGGTACCCGCCCATGGGTCCGTCCGGTCCGGCCGCGCTGCTGCCGTTCCGGTCGGCGCCGCTCGGTCTCGGGGCGGGCGGGCAGGCCGACTTCGCCGTCGAGCCGCCGGAGACCCGCGCGTACACGGTGGGCACCTTCGGCGACGCCGACAGCGTGCTGGTGGTCTTCGAGGAGCGTGACGGGGAACCGCGCTTCCTCGCGGGACACGACGACGGCGGCACCCCGGACAACGCCGCCGTCCGCGTCCGGCTCGTCAGGGGCCGACGCTATGCCGTCCGGGTCCGCCTGTACTCCACGTGGGGTTCGGGAGAGACGGCGGTCATGTGCTGGTGACGGCACACGGACGGCGGGGGGCCACAGACCGGCGCCGGGGGAAAGGCCGCGGGCGTCACCCACGGGGGAGGTGACGCCCGCGGCCACGCCGCCGTTCCCGCGCCGTGCCCGGCCTGACCGGGCACGGCGCGGGTGCGTCGTGCCGGCCGTTCACCGGGGCACCGGATCACCGGCGCTGCCGCCGCGGAACACCCCGTGGCCCTGCGCGTCGCGGTCCCCCGGTCCTCGGGGGACGCCTGGAACGGCTCTCTCACGACGCGGCCCGCTCCGCGGGGGCGTCGGCGTCGGGGTGGGCGAGGCCCAGGTGGTCGCGCAGGGTGGTGCCCTCGTACTCGGTGCGGAACACGCCCTGTTCCTGGAGCAGCGGGACCACCTGGTCGGCGAACGCGTCCAGCCCGCCGGGGGTGATGTGGGGGACGAGGATGAAGCCGTCGGAGGCGTCGGCCTGCACGAAGTCGTTGATGGTCTGCGCGACGGTGGCCGGGGAGCCGACGAAGGATTGCCGGTTGCCGGTGTTGATGACCAGGTCGCGGATGGACCACTTGTTGGCCTCGGCGAGCTGCCGCCACTCGCGCGCGATGGCGACCGGGTCGCGGTACATCCGCACCTGGGCACGGCCCCGGGAGATGTGCTCCTCGGCGACCACCGGGTCGACGTCGGGCAGCGGGCCCTCGGGGTCGTACGCCGACAGGTCGCGGTTCCAGACGAACTCCAGGTGCTTGATGGCGGTGGCACCGCTGACCTGCTGGCGGCGGACGTCGCGGGCGAGTTCGGCGGCCTCCTGGTCGGTGTCGCCGAGGACGAAGGTCGCGGCGGGCAGGATGAGCAGCTGGTCGGGGCGGCGGCCGTACTTGGCGAGGCGGGACTTGACGTCCGTGTAGAACGCCTGGCCCTCCTTCAGCGTGGAGTAGCGGCTGAAGATCGCGTCGGCGCCGGAGGCGGCGAACTCGCGTCCCTCCTCGGAGTCGCCCGCTTGGAAGATCACGGGGCGGCCCTGCGGGGAGCGCGGGACGTTGAACCGGCCGTGGATGTCGAAGTGCTGTCCCTGGTGCACGAACGCCCCGGCCTTGGCGTCCCGGAGGAACGTGCCGGTGGCCTGGTCGGCGAGGATCTCGTCGCCGCGCCAGGAGTCGAACAGCTCGTGCGCGGTGGCGAGGAACTCCTTGGCGCGGGAGTAGCGCTCGTCCTGCGGCAGGAAGCCGCCGCGGCGAAAGTTCTCGCCGGTGAAGGCGTCCCAGGAGGTGACGACGTTCCAGGCGGAGCGGCCGTCGGAGAGGTGGTCCAGGCTCGCGAACTGGCGGGCCACCTCGTACGGCTCGTTGAACGTGGAGTTGATGGTGCCGGTCAGGCCGAGCCGCTCGGTGACGGCGGCCAGCGCGGCCAGCACGGTGAAGGTGTCGGGCCGGCCGACCACGTCCAGGTCGTAGATCGTGCCGCCCTGTTCGCGCAGCCGGAGTCCCTCGGCGAGGAACAGGAAGTCGAACTTGGCGCGTTCCGCGGTCCGCGCGAAGTGCGCGAAGGAACTGAACTCGATGTGGCTGCCGGCGGCCGGGTCGCTCCACACGGTGGTGTTGTTGACGCCGGGGAAGTGGGCGGCCAGGTGGATCTGCTTCAACGGCTTGCTCATGGCGTACGGTCGTCCTCTCCGGCTTTCAGACTGCTGCGTAGCGGTTGGCGGGGCGGGTGAGGCCGAGGAGGCCGCGCAGGGTGCCGGACTCGTAGGCGTCCCGGAAGCGGTGGCGGCGCTGTAGTTCGGGCACCAGGTCCCCGGTGATCCGGGGCAGGTCGTGGCCGGCGACCGCGGGCCGCAGCCGGAATCCGGTCAGGCCGCCGCCGGCCAGGTCCTCCAGCAGGTCGGCGAGTTGGGCGGCCGTGCCGGCGAAAATCCGGGCGTCGCTGGTGTACGGCTCGCCGGCGAGGGTGTCGAGGCGCTCGCGGCGGGCCTCCGCCTCGGCCCGGCTGTCGTCGAGAAGGACGACGAGGTCACCGAAGACGTGCAGCGTCTCGTCGGCGCGGCCGGCCTCCGCCTGTCCGGCGCGGATCTCGGCGACGATCGCGCGGGCCTCCGCCCGGTCGTGCGGGGTGACGTAGCCGATGTCGGCCTGGCGGGCCACCAGCCGGTACGGGACGGGCTGGTGGGCGAGGGCGGTGACCGGCGGCTGGCCCTGCGGCGGGCGGGGGGTGATGGAGGGGCCCTTGACGCTGAAGAAGCGGCCCTCGAAGTCGATGTAGTGCAGCTTGTCCCGGTCGATGAAGCGGCCCGTCGCCGCGTCCCGGATCTCGGCGTCGTCCTCCCAGCTGTCCCAGAGCCGGCGCACCACCTCCACGTAGTCGGCGGCCTCGTCGAACAGCTCGGTGATCACCTCCTGCGCGGCCGGGCCCTCGAAGGAGTCGATCCGGCGGATGGTACGCCGGCCGAAGTGAGCGGCCTCGTCGGGGCGGGCGGTGACCCGCACACGCACGCCCGCGCGCCCGGCGCTGACGTAGTCCAGGGTGGCGATCGCCTTGGAGATGTGGAACGGCTCGGTGTGTGTGGTCACCACGGTCGGGACCAGGCCTATGTGCCGGGTGAGGGGGGCGACCCGCGAGGCGACGAGGACCGCGTCGAGCCGGCCGCGGACCTGGTCGGTGCGCTCGTCGGGGGCGAGGATCCGGGAGGACTGCGGGCCGAGGCCGTCCTCGATGGTGACGAAGTCGAGGAGGCCGCGCTCGGCCTCGGTGATCAGATCGGTCCAGTATCCGGCGGTGAGCAGGTCCCGGGGGCGGGCGACCGGCTCGCGCCAGGACGCGGGATGCCAGCCGGTGCCCTCCAGGGCCACGGCGAGATGCAGGTGCGCGGGGGAAGTCGAGGACACGGCGGTGCCTTCCTTGATGTCCGTACGAGGAACACCGGCTCGCGGGGCGGGCGCCGGCCGGGGCAGGCGGCGTCGGCCGGGGGCGGGCGCGGCGGGGGGACCCGGGCCGGGGGGGCCGGGGGAGGTCAGTGGCGACAGAGCGCGGCGGACACGCGCTGGAGATCTATGTGCGGCCGGGAGTGCAGACGGACGGAGCGGTACGGGTGCGGGACGCGCTGGGGGCGGGTCCACGGGGGCACTCGGGTCACGGCCGTCACCTCCCTCCGGCGGGCGCGGCGGGCCGGGTCGGCGCCCGCCTGGCGGATCTCGTCGTGACACTCAACGTCCGGCCGGCGCCCGGTGTTCCCGGGCTGCGGAGTTCGGCGATGCGGTTGCGGCGGCGCAGGGCGAAGCCGATCGACTCGTACAGCCGGATCGCGGTCGCGTTGTCGGCGGCGGCGTGCAGGAACGGCGTGTCCCCTCGGTCCCGGATGCCCGCCGCGACGGCGCGCACCAGCCGGGTCGCCAGTCCCCGGCCGCGGTGTGCGGGGTCGGTGCACACGGCGCTGATCTCGGTCCAGCCGGGCAGCCGCAGCCGCTCGCCCGCCATGGCGACGAGTCTGCCCTCGTGCCGGATGCCGAGATAGGTGCCCATCTCGATGGTGCGGTTCAGGAACGGGCCGGGCCGGGTGCGGGCCACCAGGCCGAGGATCTCGGGGACGTCGTCGGGACCCAGCCGTACCGCCTCCGGGTCCGGTTCGGCCCGCAGCGCGGTGTCGACGAGCTGGACGCCCTCGCCGCCGCCGAGGACGGCCCAGCCGTCCGGCACCTCGTCGACGGGCTTGACCCGCACGCGGGCGCCGGGCCCGAGGAGCGTGTGCAGGTCGGTCCAGGCGGCCGGGTCCGCGGGGTCCGCCAGGGCGGCGAAGGCGTAGCGGTCCGCCCGGTAGCGGGCCGCGCGGCCGTGCCGCTCGGCGAGGTGGGTGTGCGGTCCGGTGAGGGCGGCCCAGACGGCGTTGTCGAGGACGGGGGCATCGGGCAGGGACGGGGCTCCGCCGCCGCGGACGTCGGTCGGGTGTGCCACGGAGGCGGAGTCCTTTCCTGGTGCGATGTGCGGGGAGGGACAGGATGCGGTGACGGCCGGTCAGGAGTTGTCGAGCGGCAGTCCGGGCGGGTTGATCTCCGACTTCGCCACGGCCTCGTTGGAGAGGTTGTAGGCGGCCAGCCACTTGGCGTACTGCCCGTTCTCGATGAGGTGGTTGATGGCGTCGGCGACCGGCTTGGCGAGGCCGCTGTCCTTCTTGGAGGTGGCGGCGATCAGACCCTGGAGCGTCTCGCCGGCGCCGGAGAAGGTACCCGCGTTGCGGGTCGGGTTGGGCGTGTTCGCGGTCTGCCGGGAGCGGTAGGCGACGGCGGGGTTGGGACCGAAGTAGGCGTCGACCTTGCCGCTTCTCAGCGCCAGGTTGATGGCGTTCTGGTCCGGGAAGTACTTGACGGTGAGCTTCTTGCCCTCCTTGGCCAGCTTGGCCTTCCACTCCAGGAGGATCTTCTCCTGGTTGGTGCCGGAGCCCACCGTGACCGTCTTGCCGACGAGGTTCCGGTAGTCGCCGTCGAAGTTCCAGGTGCTCTTCTTCGGCACCTCGAAGGCCAGGTTGTCCTTGCGGTAGGAGGCGAACTCGTACTTCTTCTTGCGTTCCTCGGTGTCGGTGACGTTGGAGAACGCCACGTCGACCTTGCCGCTGTCGACCCCGACGAAGAGGTTCTCCCAGGTGGAGTTCTTGATCTCGGGCTCGAGGCCGAGGACGGCGGCCACCAGGCGGCCGAGGTCGGGTTCGGAGCCGGTGAGGGTCTTCTGGTCGCTGCCCACGTAGTTCAGCGGCGCGGATCCCGAGGGCAGGGCGCCGACGCCGATGACGAGCTTGCCGCTCCTGCGGACGGAGGCGGGCAGTTCGGCGCTGATGGACTTCACTTCGGAGACCTTCAGCTTCGTCTCCTTGGCGGCTCCGTTGGACAGCTGCCCCACGGTCACCGTGCCGGCCGACTCGGTGGTGGTGGCGGCGTCGCTGTCTCCGCCGCAGGCGGCGAGAGCGCCGGCGAGGGAGAGGGTCGTGGTCGCCGCGGTGAGTCCGCGTATCAGGCTGCGTCGGGAGAACTGGCTGGGCATGGCTGTCCTTGTCTTTCGGGATCTTTCTGGAGTCTCATTGCGGGGCGGGGCGAGGTCAGAGGACCTTGCCGAGGAAGTCCCGGGTCCGTTCGTGCCGGGGATTGTCCAGCACCTGGGCGGGCGGGCCCTGTTCGACGATCCGGCCGGCGTCGATGAAGACGACCCGGTCGGCGACCTCGCGGGCGAAGCCGATCTCGTGGGTGACGATGACGAGCGTGGTACCGCTGGTCGCGAGGTCCTTGATGACGGCCAGCACCTCGCCGACGAGTTCGGGGTCGAGCGCCGAGGTCGGCTCGTCGAAGAGGATGATCCCGGGCCGCAGGGCGAGCGCGCGGGCGATGGCCACGCGCTGCTGCTGACCGCCGGACAGCTGCCGCGGGTAGGCGCCGGTGCGGTCGCCGAGACCGACGCGTTCGAGCAGTTCGCGGGCGAGCTCCCGGGCCGCCGGCCTGCTCAGCCTGCCGGTGGCGACGGGGGCGGCGGCGACGTTGTCGAGGACGGTCAGGTGCGGGAAGAGGTTGAAGTTCTGGAAGACGAAGCCGATACGGCTCCGCTGGGCGAGGATGGCGCGCTCGCTGAGTTCCCTCAGCCGTCCTCCGTGCCGCTTCACCCCGATGAGTTCGCCGCCCACGCTGACGTGGCCGATCTCGGGCTTCTCCAGGTGGTTGACGACCCGGAGCAGGGTCGACTTGCCGGAGCCGGACGGGCCGAGGATCACCGTGACCTCGCCGGGGCGGACGGTCAGGTCGATGCCGTCGAGCACGCGGTGGGTGCCGTACCACTTGTGGACGTCGTGCACCTCCAGCGCGGCGGGTGCGGTCTTCTCCAGGATCGGGGCGGTGGTCATACGGCGGCCTCCCTGCGCAGCCGGGCCCGCAGCTCGGTCAGTGCGGTCCGGGCTTGTTGCAACGGGGTCGGCGGCAGGGAGCGCGTGGCGCCCCGGGCGTAGTACCGCTCGACGTAGAACTGGACGACGGACACGGCGCTGGTGAGGATCAGATACCAGACGGTGGCGACCATCAGCAGCGGCACGATGTCGCCGGGGTAGGTGTTGCCCATCGACTGCACCGAGCCGAACAGGTCGAGCAGGGAGACGTAGAACACCAGGGACGTGCTCTTGATCAGGCCGATCAGCTGGTTGACGTAGTTCGGGGTGATGGACCTGAGGGCCTGCGGGAAGACGATTCTGCGGAACTGGTAGCCGCGGGGCAGGCCGAGCGCGGCGGCCGCCTCGTGCTGTCCCTGGTCGACGGAGAGGACGCCGCCGCGGACCACTTCGGCCGCGTAGGCCGCCTCGTTGAGGCTGAGGCCGATGACGGCGATGGTCATGTCGGTGGCCAGCTTCGACTCGTCGAAGCTGATGAAGGCCGGTCCGAAGGGCACACCCAGGCTCAGTGTCCTGTACAGGGCGCTGAAGTTGTACAGGAAGATCAGCACGACGATCAGCGGTATGGAGCGGAACAGCCAGGTGTACGTCCAGCTGACCGCGCGCAGCACGGGGCTTCCGGAGAGCCGGCCGAGTGCCAGCAGGATGCCGCCGAGGAGGCCCAGGACGGCGCTGAGCGCGGCGACTTCGAGGGTGACGAGGAGGCCGTCGAGGACGGTCGGGCGCAGGAACCAGTAGCGGAAGCGGTCCCACTGGTAGAACGGGTTGGTGACAAGCCCGTGCAGGATCTGCGCGACGAGGACGAGGACGACGGCGGTGACGATCCACCGGCCGGGCCGGCGCAACGGCTGAACTCGCTGAGCGGTCAGCTTTCTTGACGGGATGTCGGTGGATGTGGGCGCCTCGGCGAGGGAGACGGCGGCGCCTGGGGGTTCACTCATGAGGGGCTCCGGCGGAGTCGGACACCCCGGGGCCGCGGACGGGCGGGCGTGGGCCACGTCGGCGCTACGGCACGAGGTGGCCCACGGGCCGGCGCGGAACCGGGGGCTGGGCGGACAACGGCACACCGGGCGGAGGGTGCGCGGCGGGAACGCGGGGGCTGGAAGGAGAGGTCAGCCCTGGCGGCGGGCAGAGCCCGGCGCGGTACACAGTGCGCTGTTCACGCGGAGCAGATCGACGGCGCGGTCGGCGACGAGCAGACCGGCGGACGACGGTACGCGGCCCTGGGAACGGCTCGCGGCCGTCCTGGGAGCTGCGTCCATGGCGTCACCTGTCACTGTTCCGGCCCCGTGGGGCCTCGCGCTTACCGAGAACGTCGTCCGGTCCGGTCGTCACCTGGGGCACCCCACCGCGGTGCGAGGGTTGCCGGTCAGCGAGCCAGGGCTTGGCGCTGACGCTCATGACCGTTCTTGGGCCGTAAGTAAGGCAGTTGCCCGTTCGAATGTCAACGGCCGTCCGACAGGTGGACCCGGAAGGGACGCTCTCACCTGCGAGGAGTGTCCGGGGAGCCCGCGGCGTGGCTCGCCCAGTCCAGGATCTGGACCGCGGCTCCGGCGGCCTCCAGTCCCTGGCAGCGGCCGTGGTGGCGGCGGGCGATGCCGTCGAGGTCGAGATGGCGGCCGAAGGCGGGACGGGCGGCCAGACGCCGGGCGTAGGCCCACAGCGCGCGGTGGCCGGCGATGCGGTGGACGGCGGCGGCGTCGAGGTGGCAGCGGTGGACGGTGTCCAGTTGCACCAGGGAGACCCAGAGCTCGATGTCGGCGGCGGTGAGCCGGCCGTCGGCCAGGTACTCCTCCTCACTCAGCCGCCGTTCCAGCCGGCCCAGGGTGTCCAGCAGCACGTCGAGCGCGGCGGACCGCTCCTCGGGACCGGCGCCGGCCCGGCCGGCGCGCTGGGCCGCCGCTTCGATGCCCTCGGCGCACATCCGCTCCACCGCCTCGATCACGGACTCCAGGCCGGCGGGATACAGGCGGGTGCGGCCGTCGTGCCGGAACCGGTCCAGGTCGCGCAGGATCTCGGGGGTGTGGGTGCTGACGATGCGTCCGGACCAGTCGTCGCTGAGGACGGGCGCGAGCGCCGGGCCGGTGTAGTGGTGGGCGCTCGCCTCGTACAGCGGGCGCAGCGCCGCGTGGCCGCCGCCCGGACAGTCCGGGACCGGGGGCAGGAGGGTGACCGGACAGCTGGCGCCCAGTCCGAGCAGGCTGTGCCCGACGGCGAGGCTCAGCCCCTCGGGGCACGCGGTCGACAGATGGAGCCGGTAGCGGTGCGGCACGGCGTAGTGGCCGCTGCGCGCGTCCCGGCCGATCCGGCCCCGGAAGACGGGGGCGGGGCGACGGGCGGAGGGGACGGCGGCGAGCGGAGTGACGGACATGGCTCTCCCCGGGTCGTGGGCGTGCGGACGGGTGCTCAGGCACGGGCGCGGCCGGCCGGCGGCGGGCGAGGGGCCCGGTTCAGCGGTGGCGGCTGATCGCGCTGCAGACGCGCTGGAGGTCGATGTGGCGGCGGGAGGTGAGCAGGGGGGCGCACAACGGCGTCCGGCGTGTCCGGCCGGTGCCCGTCTCGCGGCGCGTCATGATTCCCTACCCGTTCACTAGGATTCCCTTCCTGGAGTGTCGATCCGGCTCCGTACGACGTCAAGGGGGCGTCCACGCCTGGGACTCCGGGCGGGTGACGAGGGCGGTCGAGGGCGCGCGGCCGGGCGCGCCCGAACGGTGCGGGGTCTCCTCAGCGAGAGAGACATGTGACATAGTACTGGCGTGGCGAAGCGACTGACCTGCGATGTCGTGGTCGTCGGAGCCGGCATGGTGGGCGCGGCCTGTGCGCTGTACGCCGCCCGGTCCGGCCTCGACGTGAGGGTGGTGGACCGGGGTCCGGTGGCCGGCGGCACCACCGGCGCCGGCGAGGGCAATCTGCTCGTCTCCGACAAGGAACCGGGCCCGGAACTGCGACTCGCCCTGCTGTCCGCCCGGTTGTGGGCCGAACTGGGCGACGAACTGGGCGCCGCGATCGAGTACGAGCCCAAGGGCGGCCTGGTGGTCGCCTCGACTCCCGGCGTCCTGGCCGCGCTGCGGGACTTCGCCGCGGGTCAGCGCACCGCCGGCGTCACGGCCGAACCGGTCGACGCGGACCGACTGCCGGAACTGGAACCGCACTTGGCGCCGGGCATGGCGGGCGGCGTGCACTATCCGCAGGACGCCCAGGTCATGCCCGCGCTCGCGGCCGCCCGGCTGCTCCGCGCCTCCGGCGCCCGGCTGCACCCGGGCCACACCGTGACCGGCGTGCTGCGCGCGGCGGACGGCACGGTGTACGGCGTGCGCACCGACCGCGGCGACATCCACGCCCCGGCGGTGGTGAACGCCGCCGGCACCTGGGGCGGCGACCTCGCGGCGCTCGCCGGCGTCCGGCTGCCGGTGCTGCCCCGGCGCGGCTTCGTCCTGGTCACCGAACCTCTGCCGCGGACGGTCCGGCACAAGGTGTACGCCGCGGACTATGTGGCCGACGTCGCCAGCGACTCCGCCGCCCTGCGCACCTCACCGGTCGTGGAGGGCACGGCCGCGGGACCGGTGCTGATCGGCGCCACCCGGGAGAGGGTGGGCTTCGACCGCTCGCTCTCCCTGCCCGCGGTACGGGCGCTCGCCGCCGGGGCGATCGGGCTGTTCCCGTTCCTGGAGCGGGTCCGCGCGCTGCGCACGTACGCGGGCTTCCGCCCCTATCTGCCCGACCACCTGCCGGCCATCGGCCCCGACCCGCGGGCGCCCGGCCTGTTCCACGCCTGCGGACACGAGGGGGCCGGCATCGGACTCGCCACCGGCACCGGGCGGTTGGTCGCACAGGCGCTCACCGGGAAGACCCCGGAGCTGGATCCCGCGCCGTTCCGGCCGGAACGGTTCGACACCGATGGAGGCGATGCCCGGTGAATCCCATGGAACTGGTCCGGGCCCGGCCGGGCGCTTCCCGCACCGTCACCTTCGACGGCCGGCCCCTCGCGGCGCTGCCGGGCCAGACGGTCGCGGCGGCGCTGTGGGCGGCGGGCGTGACGGCCTGGCGCAGCACCCGGGGCGCCGGCCGGCCCCGCGGGGTGTTCTGCGGGATCGGGGTGTGCTTCGACTGCCTGGTGACCGTCAACGGCCGGCCGAACCAACGGGCCTGTCTGGTGCCGGTACGCCCCGGCGATGTGATCCGCACGCAGGAGGGGACGGGACGGGACGATGACTGAGCGACCGCGTCTCGCCGTCGTCGGCGCGGGCCCGGCCGGCCTCGCCGCGGCCCTGGCGGCGGCCGAACGGGGCGTGCGGGTCACCCTCGTCGACGCCGCCGAGCAGGCGGGCGGACAGTTCTACCGGCAGCCGGCCGCCGCCCTCGGCGCCCGCCGGCCCCAGGCGCTGCACCACCAGTGGCGCACCTGGGAACGGCTGCGGGCCGGCCTCGACCGGCACCGCGCGGCCGGCCGCATCCTTCACCTGACGGATCATCATGTGTGGTGTGTGGCGCGGGATCCGGCCGCGGGGGTGTTCGGTGTGCACGCCCTGCGCGGCCCGGCGCAGGAGGAGGGCGTCGTGGTCCGCGCCGACGCCGTGCTGCTCGCCACCGGCGGCTACGAACGGGTGCTGCCCTTCCCGGGCTGGACCCTGCCCGGCGTCGTCACGGCGGGCGGCGCGCAGGCCATGCTCAAGGGCGGCCTGGTGCTGCCCGGACGGACGGCCGTGGTCGCCGGGACCGGCCCGCTGCTGCTGCCGGTGGCCGGCGGGCTCGCCGCGGCCGGTGCCCGGGTCGCGGCGCTGGCCGAGTCCGCGGGTCCCGCCGCGCTGCTGCGCCAGGCACCCGCCCTGGCCGCCCAGCCGGGCAAACTCGCCGAAGGCGCCGGATACGCGGCCCGGCTGCTGCGGCACGGGGTACGCGTCCTGACCCGGTGCACGGTGGTGGCGGCGCACGGCACCGACCGGCTGGAGGCGGTGACGGTGGCGGCGCTCGACCGGGACGGCAGCCTCCGGCCGGGGAGCTACCGCCGGATCCGCTGCGACACCCTCGCCGTCGGCCACGGCATGCTGCCGCACACCGACCTCGCCGAGACCCTCGGCTGCTCCCTGTCGGGCACCGCCGTACGGGTCGACGACGAGCAGCGCACCGACGTGCCCGGCGTCTGGGCCGCGGGAGAGGCCACCGGGATCGGCGGGGCCGCGCTCGCGCTCGCCGAGGGGCACATCGCCGGACGCTCGGCCGCGGCCCGGCTGCGCGGCACCGCCCCCGACCCGCGCCGTTGGGCCGCCGCCGGCCGGGCCAGGACCCGGCTGCGGGAGTTCGCCGCCGCCCTCGACGCGGTGTACGCGCCGCCGGCGGGCTGGGCGGAACGGCTTCCGGACGAGACGGTGGTGTGCCGCTGCGAGGAGGTCACCGCCGGGGAGGTGCGCGGCGCCGTGGACCCGCTCGGCGCCGGGGACCTGCGCACCGTGAAACTGCTCTCGCGGGCCGGGATGGGCTGGTGCCAGGGCCGGATGTGCGCTCCGGCGGTGGCGGGTCTGACCGGCTGCCCGCTCACCGCGGGGCGCCGGCCGCTCGCCCGTCCGGTACCGCTCGGCGTCCTGGCCGCCCTGCCGGACACGGACACCGGCCTGCCGGAGACCGGTGACGACCTTGCGGAGGCGGAGGTCGGCCGTACGGCGGCGGAGGTCGGCCACCCGGTGGCGGACGCCGGTCCGCCGGAAACGGACTGAGACCCGCCGCCCCGTTCCTCCGCACCGACACCAGTAATATGTCACACCCCATTGAATGAGGGATCGCCCATGACGCACCCCGAGAACCGTCCCTGGCGTGGCATCCTCGTCGCCACCGCCCTCCCGCTCCGCGACGACCTCTCCGTCGACCACGACCGCTACGCCGAGCACTGTGCCTGGCTCGTCGCGAACGGCTGCGACGGCGTCGTACCGAACGGCTCCCTCGGCGAGTACCAGGTGCTCACCCCCGAGGAGCGCGCCCGGGTGGTGGAGACCGCCGTGGCCGCGATCGGCGGGGAGCGGGTGATGCCGGGCGTCGCCGCGTACGGCTCCACCGAGGCCCGCCGCTGGGCCGAGCAGGCGGCCGAGGCCGGCTGCGCCTCGGTGATGCTGCTGCCGCCCAACGCCTACCGCGCCGACGAGCGTTCCGTCGTCGCCCACTACACCGAGGTCGCGCAGGCCGGCCTGCCGGTGGTGGCGTACAACAACCCGATCGACACCAAGGTCGACCTGGTGCCCGAACTCCTCGCCCGGCTGCACGGCGAGGGGCTCGTGCACGCCGTCAAGGAGTTCTCCGGTGATGTCCGCCGCGCCTACCGGATCGCCGAACTCGCACCGGAGCTCGATCTGCTGATCGGAGCCGACGACGTGCTGCTGGAGCTGGCGGCGGCCGGCGCCAAGGGCTGGGTGGCCGGCTACCCCAACGCGCTGCCGCGCGCCTCGGCGGAGCTGTACCGCGCCGCGACGGCCGGCGACCTCGACACCGCGCTCCCCCTGTACCGGCAGCTGCACCCGCTGCTGCGCTGGGACTCGAAGGTGGAGTTCGTCCAGGCGATCAAGCTCTCCATGGACGTGGCCGGGCGGTACGGCGGCCCGGTGCGCCCGCCCCGCGTACCGTTGCTGCCCGACCAGGAGGCCGCGGTGCGTGCGGCCACCGAGAAGGCCGTCGCCGCGGGCCTCGCGTAAGGAGCCGGACCATGCGCAGCAAGCTCGTCCTGCACGCCGTGGACTCGCACACCGAGGGCATGCCGACCCGCGTGGTCACCGGCGGCATCGGCACCGTCCCCGGCGCGACCATGAACGAACGGCGGCTGTACTTCCGGGAACACCGCGACCACCTCAAGCGCCTGCTGATGAACGAGCCGCGTGGCCACGCGGCGATGAGCGGCGCCATCCTGCAGCCGCCGAGCCGCCCCGACTGCGACTGGGGCGTGCTCTACATCGAGGTCTCCGGCTATCTGCCGATGTGCGGGCACGGCACCATCGGGGTGGCGACCGTGCTGGTCGAGACCGGGATGGTGGAGGTCGTGGAGCCGGTGACCACCATCAGGCTCGACACCCCGGCCGGCGTGGTGGTCGCCGAGGTGGCGGTGGAGAACGGCGCCGCGCGCGACGTGACGCTGCGGAACGTGCCCTCGTTCGCCGTCGCCCTGGACCGGGGGCTCACCCTGCCCGACGGCCGCACGGTCACCTACGACCTGGCCTACGGCGGCAACTTCTACGCGATCCTCCCGCTCGACGCCCTCGGGCTGCCCTTCGACCGCGCCCGCAAGGACGACATCCTGGCGGCGGGCCTGGCACTGATGCGCGCGGTCAACGAACGGGAGGAGCCGGTGCACCCGGAGGATCCGTCGATCCGCGGCTGCCACCACGTCCACCTGTACGCGCCCGGCGCGACGGCCCGGCACTCACGCCACGCCATGGTCATCCACCCGGGCTGGTTCGACCGGTCCCCGTGCGGCACGGGGACGAGCGCGCGCATGGCGCAACTGCACGCGCGCGGTGAACTCCCGTTGCACACCGAGTTCGTGAACGAGTCCTTCATCGGCACCCACTTCACCGGGCGGCTGCTGGGGACGACGGAGGTGGCCGGGGTGCCGGCCGTGCTGCCCAGTTTCACCGGCCGCGCGTGGATCACGGGAACCGCGCAGTACCTGCTGGACCCGACCGATCCGTTCCCGGAAGGATTCGTCCTCTAGACTCACCCCGGTGATGCGTGACATGGCACAGAACACGCGAGGGGCGCCGACGGAGATGCCCGCGCTCCCCCGGCTCGGCGGCCGGCGGAGCAGCTACCGCGAGCGGGTGGCGGACGCCCTGCGCGCCGCGCTGATCGCGGGCGAGCTGCGGCCCGGCGAGGTGTACTCGGCGCCGTCACTGGCCACCCGGTTCGGCGTCTCGGCGACGCCGGTACGCGAGGCGATGCTGGACCTCGCCAAGGAGGGGCTGGTCGACACCGTGCCCAACAAGGGCTTCCGGGTCACCGCCGTCTCCGACCGGCAGCTGGACGAGTACACGCACATCCGGGCGCTCATCGAGATCCCCACCGTGGTGGCCCTGGCCCGCACGGCCGACCGGGTCTCGCTGGAGGCGCTGCGGCCGGCCGCCCGGGAGATCGTCACCGCCGCGGTGGCGGGCGACCTGATCGCCTATGTGGAGGCGGACACCCGCTTCCACCTCGGTCTGCTCGCCCTGGCGGGCAACGCCCACCTGGTCGAGGTCGTCGCCGACCTGCGGGGGCGCTCCCGCCTGTACGGTCTGACCGCGCTGGTGGAGGCGGGCCGGCTGCTCGCCTCCGCCGAGGAGCACCTGGAGCTGCTGGACGCCCTGCTGGAGCGCGACGAGAAGGCCGTGCACGCGATCATGACCCGGCATCTGGGTCATGTGCGCGGCCTGTGGGCGGCGGACTGACGGCGCCCGTCCCCTCCACGCCCCGAGGAGCGCGGCACCGGACATCCGGCGGCGCGAAGGCCGTGCCACGACGCTTTTTGCGCGCACAGGCGTCCTGCGCGAAACAACGAGCGGCGATTTTGTGTCAGATCGACGCATCCCCGACCATGGGGCCCGTCCCGGCGATCCCGGGACGTCAGTTCCATGAGAGGCGCACCACCCATGCACAGCACCGGGACCGTCCCGCAGCCGGCTCCGGCCCCCGCGGAGATCACCGCGGAGCCCCCCACGGTTCCCGTCGAGGACCCGGACCACGACACCGGCAGGCATGCCCGCCGGTTCGGCCTGCCCGTGGCCACCGCGCTGGTCATGGGCAACATCATCGGCGGCGGTATCTTCCTGCTGCCCGCCTCCATCGCCCCCTATGGCACGGTCAGCCTGGTCGCCTTCGTGGTGCTCACCGTCGGCGCCATCGCGCTCGCCCTGGTCTTCGGCCGGCTCGCCGCCCGCGACCCCCGCACCGGCAGTCCGTACGTCTACGCCCGCGAGGCGTTCGGTGACTTCGCGGGCTTCCTCGCGGCCTGGTCGTACTGGATCACCACCTGGGTGTCGAACGCCGCGCTCGCCGTCGCCGCCGTCGGCTACCTCGACGTGCTGATCCCGGTGAACGGTCACCGCTGGACCGCCTGTCTGGCCGCGCTGGCCCTGCAGTGGCTGCCCGCCCTGGCCAACTTCGCCGGCACCCGTTACGTGGGCGCCGTCCAGCTGGTCTCGACGGTGCTGAAGTTCGTGCCGCTGCTGCTCGTCGCGGTCGGCGGTCTGTTCTTCTTCGACCCCGACCGGCTGGGGCCGTTCAACACCAGTGGCCACGGCGCCGTCGGCGCGGTGTCCGCGTCGGCCGCCCTGCTGCTCTTCTCCTACCTCGGGGTGGAGTCCGCCGCCGTCAGCGCGGGCGAGGTCAAGAACGCCCGGCGCAACGTCGGCCGCGCCACCGTCATCGGCACCGCGGGCGCCGCGCTGGTGTACCTGCTGGGCACGCTGTCCGTGTTCGGCACGGTCCCGCACGACCGTCTGGTGACCTCCACCGCGCCGTTCTCGGACGCCGTGAACACGATGTTCGGCGGCGCCTGGGGCGGTACGGCGGTGGCGCTCGCCGCCCTGGTGTCGATGACCGGCTGCCTCAACGGCTGGACCCTGCTCAGCGCCCAGACGCCGTACGCGGCGGCCCGCGACGGTCTGTTCCCGAACGCCTTCACGCGCCGCCGGCGGGGCGTGCCCACGGTCGGCGTCGGCGTGACCGTCGTCCTCGCCTCGATGCTCACCGTCTACAACTACTTCTCGGGCTCGGGCAAGGTCTTCGAGGTGCTGGTCCTCGTCACCACGTTCACCGCGACCGTGCCGTATCTGCTGGCCGCCGCCGCGCAGATCTTCCACCTCGTGGCCGGCCGGCCCGAGGCGGTCGACCGGGCGCGGCTGGTGCGGGACTCCGTGGTCACCGCGGTGGCCGCCGCCTTCTCGGTCTGGCTGATGGCGGGCGCCGGCTACGCGGCGGTGTACCAGGGCGTGCTGTTCCTGTTCGCCGGGATCATCGTCTACGCCGTGATGGCCGCCCGGCGGCAGCGGCAGCAGGCACCGGCCACCGAGGTGCCGTGACCTGTTCGCCCCTCCCGCCGGCGGCCGGTCATCCCCTCCCGGACGCCGTGCGGGGCGGCGCGCTGTGCACTCCGGGCCGGTACTTGGGGATGCGGGCCGTGATCTTCATCCCCGCCCCGACGCCGGTCTCGATCACCAGACCGTGGTCGTCGCCGTAGACCTGCCGCATCCGCTCGTCCACATTGCGCAGCCCGATGCCCGTCGAGGGGCTGCCCTCGCCGCGCAGGATCCGGCGGAGCCGGTCCGGCTCCATGCCGACCCCGTTGTCCTCGATGACGATGCGGGCCGTCGCCCCCTCGTCCTGCGCGCTGATGGTGATCCGGCTGCGCTCGACGCTCTCCTCCAGCCCGTGCTTGACCGCGTTCTCCACCAGCGGCTGCAGGCAGAGGAAGGGCACCGCCACGGGCAGCACCTCCGGGGCGATCTGCAGGGTCACCTCCAGCCGCTGCCCGAACCGGGCGCGGACCAGCTCCAGGAACTGCTCGACGGAGCGCAGTTCCTCGGCCAGGGTGGTGAACTCGCCGTGCCGGCGGAACGAGTAGCGGGTGAAGTCGGCGAACTCCAGCAGGAGTTCGCGGGCCCGCTCGGGGTCGGTGCGGACGAAGGAGGCGATCGTCGCCAGGGAGTTGTAGATGAAGTGCGGGGAGATCTGCGCGCGCAGCGCCCGGATCTCCGCCTCGATCAGCCCGGTGCGGGTCCGGTCGAGTTCGGCGAGTTCGAGCTGTACGGAGACCCAGCGGGCCACCTCCCGGGTGGCCCGGACCACGGACGCCGACTCCGTGCCGCCGAGCACGACGAGGGCGCCGAGCACCCGCTGTTCGACGGTGAGCGGTGCGGCGGCGCCCCAGCGCACGGGGCAGTCCGGGTCCCGGCAGTCGACGGCGAAGGTCTGGGTGCGGCCGGTGTCCCGCACTTGGCGCCCCCGGTCCAGGACCGTGTCCTCGTGGTGCCGGCCCGGACCGTCCCAGGCCAGCAGCCGGTCGTCGGCGGTGAGGCCGAGCGCGGCCGTGCCGAACAGCGGCCGGAGCCGTCGTACCGCCTTGCGGGCCGCGTCCTCGGTGAGCCCGGCGCGCAGCGGGGGCGCGGCCACGGAGGCGGTGTGCAGGGTGTGGAAGGTGGCGCGTTCCACCGGGGAGCCGAGGTCCGTGCCGCCCTCGGCGGACCGGCGGGCGAGCAGCCGTCCCGCGGCGAGGCCCGCGGCGAAGAGCAGGGTGCCGCCCACGGCGACGAGCAGCCCGGTCATGCGCGGGTCCGGGCGGCTGCGGTCCGTGGGAGGGTCATGGGGTCGTCACTCCTCGGCGAGTGGTGGGCGCGCCCCGGCCGGCCGGGCGTTCGGGCAGATGGAGGCGGGCCATGGCCGCCTCGGTGCCGGCCGGGATCCGGTCCCGGGTGGCCAGGGAGACCAGGATCATGGTGAGGAAGCCGAGCGGCACCGTCCACACGGCCGGCCAGGCGAGCAGGGTGTGTGTCCAGCCGTCGGCCAGGGGGCCGGCGATGGTCAGCGCGACCGCGGTGAAGGCGCTGCCCCCGCCGGTGAGGAGCCCCGCGACCGC
Source organism: Streptomyces echinatus (assembly GCF_014203595.1). GTDB lineage: Bacteria > Actinomycetota > Actinomycetes > Streptomycetales > Streptomycetaceae > Streptomyces > Streptomyces echinatus. The sequence goes on along the minus strand of NZ_JACHJK010000006.1, from coordinate 3,370 downwards.
GCCGGGCGCGGTGAGTCCGCGCCACCAGATGCCCAGCACCAGCAACGGGCAGAAGGAGGAGGCGGCCACCGCGAAGGCGAGCCCCACGGCGTTGGCGACGGGGAGCTTGCTGGCGGCCACGCTCACGGTGACCGGCACGGCGACCGCCAGGAGCGTGGCGAGCCGGAAGCGGCGGACGCCGAGCGTCGGCAGCACGTCCTGGCTGAGCACGCCCGCGACGGACAGCGTGAGCCCGGAGGCGGTGGACAGGAAGGCGGCACAGGCGCCGGCGGCGATCAGCGCGCCGAGGAGGTCGCCGACGACGCCGCCGAGGAGCCGTTCCGGCAGCACGAGGACGGCGGCGTCCGTGTTGCCGGTGAGCAGCAGGTCGGGGGCGTAGAGCCGGCCGAGGAGGCCGTAGAGGGGCGGCAGCAGGTAGAAGCCGCCGACCAGGGCGAGCACGATCACCGTGGTGCGCCGGGCGGCGCGGCCGTCGGGATTGGTGTAGAAGCGGACGAGGACGTGGGGCAGCCCCATGGTGCCGAGGAAGGTGGCGCAGATCAGCCCGTACGTGGTGTACAGCGGGTGATCGTCCTTGCCGCCGGACAGCGGTGCCGCCCAGCCGGCGGCGCCGCCGCGCCGGACGTCGTCGCCCTCGCGCCCCGGCACCGGGGCCTCGGGCGGGAACCGGAGCGTCGTCCCGGCCCGGACCTCGTGCACCCCGGGGTCCAGCACCAGCCGGCCGCCGTCGTGGCCCTCGCCGTCCACGGTGCCGGTCACCACCGCCCGCAGCGGGGCGTCGATCCGAATGCGGACGGTGCTCTCGACGGTGACCTGGGTGTGCCGGCGGAAGGTCGGCGGCTCGTCCACGGCACGGGCCGGATGCGGGTCGCCGTGCCAGGCGATGACCAGGAAGACCGCGGGGACGAGGAGCGCGGTCAGCTTCAGGCAGTACTGGAACGCCTGGACGAAGGTGATGCTGCGCATGCCGCCGGCGGCCACGGCCAGGGTGACGACCACGGCGACGAGCACGCCGCCGAGCCAGCGTGGTGCGCCGGTGACGAGGCCGAGGGTGAGTCCCGCGCCCTGCAGTTGGGGCAGCAGGTAGAGCCAGCCGACACCGACGACGAGGACGCCCGCGACGCGCCGGGCGGCCTTGGACTCGAGCCGGGAGTCGGCGAAGTCGGGAAGGGTGTAGGCGCCGGAGCGGCGCAGCGGGGCGGCGACGAACACGAGCAGGACGAGATAGCCGGCGGCGTAGCCGACGGGGAACCAGAGCATCTCGACGCCCTGGGCGGCGACGAGTCCGGCGATGCCGAGGAAGGAGGCCGCCGAGAGGTACTCGCCGCTGACGGCCATGGCGTTGAGGTACGGCGGGACGGTACGGGAGGCGACGTAGAAGTCGGACGTGGTGCGGGAGACGCGCAGCCCCGTCGAGCCGATCACCAGGGTCGCGACGAGCGCCGCGGACACGGCCACGATGCCGTAGGTCTGGTTCACCCGGCGGCCCCTGGCGCGCGGCCGGGTCCGGGGGGCCGGACGTCGGTCACCGTCAGGACCTTTCGAGGTCCGCGGCGGTGTCCCGTTCGACGCGTTCGGCGCGTACGACGTACCACCGGCCGAGGACGACGAGGGCGGGGTAGACGGCGACACCGAGAACGGCCCAGACGATCAGCGCGCTGCCCGGCCGCACCGCGGGGTCCGGCAGGGCGGAGAAGGCGAGGGGAAGCAGTCCGGTCCCTCCGGCCAGCACACCGAACACCATTGCCCCGAGCCGGAGTTGACGTCGCATCAGGGCCTGGACGGCGAGGGGGTCGGCGGCGGGGTCCGCCGCGTGCACCCGGACGGGGCGGGCGGGCCGGTGCGAGGCGCGGGGAGCCCCCGTGACCACTTCACGTCGGGGAGTCCCGGGTGCACCCATGCCGCGTCCTCCGCCCCGCGAAGATCACACTTCGCTGTGGAGTCTACGCACCGGGAAACCAAAGGGACAGCTTCCGGCCGGCGGCCACGGTCGCGGCCGTCCGCCGTGGCCCTCGTGATGAGCGGATCATGCGCGAAGACCGAGCCGGACCACTCCCCCACGGCCTCCGGCTCGCGTTCCGAGGACACAGGTTCACCCACCGGCTCCGGTCGCGCGCCCGGGGAGGCCGGTCGCGCGGGCGATCACCGCTCAGGGGCAGAAGCGACGGCACACACGGAGCGCGCGGCGTCCGGCGGGTCCTGCGATCCGCCACCGTGCGGGCGCAGCCGGTGCCCCGCCGACCGGCACACCGCGTCATCCCGGAGGAATGCGGAACTCGAACTCGGGACGGTCCCACGGCACGGCGGGCGGGTTCGCGAACGCGGTCCCGGTCCGCACCGCACCGACGCGGTGGTAGAAGTCCTCGGCGGGAAGGTGCGACACGACCTTGAGACGGTCGATCCCGGCGGCACGGGCCTCGGACTGCATGTGCGCGACGAGTCGCCGTCCAATACCCCGCCCCTGCACTTCGTCGGCGACGAACAGCAGGTCGAGCTCCGGTGGAGCGAGGACGAGCGAGTAGAACCCGAGGACCCGGCCTCCGTGCTCGTCGGCGTCTACGGCCACGAAGGTGCGGTGGGCCTCGATGTAATCGGGACCGACCCGGTAGCCCGCGACCGCGGCTGCGTACTTGCCCTCGTAGGCGCTGGAGCCCCGCACGAGCCGCGTGAGCCGTTTGGCATCCCGCGCGACGGCCCTCCGTATCGTGATCGGCTGGCTGGTCGGGGAAGTCCGTGAACTCATCGGGAGAGTATTTCGCACCGGGAAGCGCCTTCGTGCGCCGGGTCGGCTGCTCGGGCAGGCGTTCCCGCACCGCTCCCGGGAACCGCTCGCCCAGGCCCCGGCCGGCCACGTTCGCCGCCGGCACCGCGCGAACGTGGCCGGCCGGGGAAGATGGCACCGCTTCCGCCGCTCCCCGTTCCGGCCGCCGGCCTGCCCCGGTCACGCTCCGGTCGCGCCGGGGCACCCACCGCGGGCGCCCCGCTCCGTCGGGAAAGGAGACGGCACAGGCAATGGATCACCCTGTCCCGCTCTCCGGGTACCGTCAGGGTATGAGTCATCCGCACCCCGAGCTGAAAGCCGCGCCGCCCCTTCCCGAAGGAGGGCTGCGGGTCGTCGCCCTGGGCGGCCTTGGTGAGATCGGCCGCAACATGACCGTCTTCGAGCACGCGGGCAAGCTGCTCATCGTCGACTGCGGCGTGCTGTTCCCCGAGGAGACCCAGCCCGGCGTGGACGTGATCCTGCCGGACTTCACCTCGATCCGGGACCGGCTCGACGACATCGTCGCCGTGGTCCTCACCCACGGCCACGAGGACCACATCGGCGGCGTGCCGTACCTGCTGCGCGAGCGGTCCGACATTCCCGTCGTCG
>NZ_JACHJK010000005.1:154104-558327 GCF_014203595.1 Streptomyces echinatus | reverse complement strand
TCTGGCGTTGACTTTTGGCACGCTGTTGAGTTCTCAAGGAACGGTCGCTTCCTTTGTACTCACCCTCTCGGGCTTTCCTCCGGGCTTCCCTTCGGTGTTTCCGACTCTATCAGATCTTTTCTCGATCCGATTTCCTCGGTGCTTTCCAGGTTCTCGCTCTCGCGTTTCCCTTTCCGGCGGTTCCGATTTTATCAGAAGTTCTTGGCCGGTCTGACCAGCCACTCATTTCTGAGTAATCGGGGGGCGCTTCTCGGAATGTCACTCACGACTTCTGAAGAAGCTAGTAGATTCTATCGGCCGCCCCGGAACATGTCCAGTTCTAGGCAACTGTTTGAATCTACCTCCCCACTCCCTCCGTGTCAACGGGTCTTGCGGGGCGAAGAGGAGACTAGCAGCTCACAGGGGCCGAACGCACATCAGCCGACGACGGGCACGGACGCGCTGCGGTCCGTCGCTTCGAGATCTCCTGTCTCGCCCGCGCGTGTCGCGCGACCGCCGAGGACATAGACGTACGCGAGGAATGCCAGCTCGGCCGCGACTCCGATGCCGATGCGGGCCCAGGTGGGCAGGCCGGAGGGGGTGACGAAGCCTTCGATGGCGCCGGAGACGAACAGGACCAGGGCGAGGCCCATCGCCATGCCGATGGCGGCTCGCCCTTCCTCGGCGAGAGCCGCGCGCCGGGTGCGCGGGCCGGGATCGATCAGCGTCCAGCCCAGGCGCAGGCCGGTACCGGCGGCGACGAAGACCGCGGTCAGTTCGAGCAGGCCGTGCGGGAGGACCAGGCCGAGGAAGGTGTCGAGGCGGCCCGCCGACGACATGAGGCCGAAGCCCACGCCCAGGTTGAGCATGTTCTGGAAGAGGATCCAGAGGACGGGCAGGCCCAGGAAGACGCCCAGGACCAGGCACATCGCGGCCGCCTGGGCATTGTTCGTCCATACCTGGGCGGCGAAGGCCGCCGCGGGATGGCTGGAGTAGTAGGTCTCGTACTCGCCGCCGGGGCGGGTCAGCTGGCGCAGCTCACTGGGCGCCGCGATGGACGCCTGGACCTCGGGATGAGTACCGATCCACCAGCCCAGCAGCACGGCGACGACGGTGGACACCAGTGCCGTGGGCACCCACCAGTGGCGGGCTCGGTAGACGGCGGCCGGGAACCCCTGGCCCAGGAAGCGGGTGACGTCCCTCCATGAGGCGCGGCGGGTGCCGGCGACGGCACTACGCGCGCGTGCCACGAGTTGGCTGAGCCGTCCGGTCAGCTGCGGATCCGGTGCGCTGGACTGGATGAGGGAGAGATGCGTGGCGGTCCGCTGGTAGAGAGAGACGAGTTCGTCCGCCTCCGCGCCGGTGAGACGACGCCGCCGGCGGAGCAGTGCGTCGAGCCGGTCCCATTCCGCTCGGTGTACGGAGACGAAGACGTCCAGGTCCATCGGGTCTGCCTGCTCCTCGGCTGGTCGTCCACGGCTCGTCGTGGATGCCCGTGATTGCTGTCAGCTTGTCGTACTGCGGCGCGATGCGCCCACAGCTTGGCAGACTTGCAGTTCAGGGGGCGGACCAGGGAAGGACTGCAGGCGTGAGTGAGCTGGTGACGGGCGAGGCGGTGGCACTCGAGCTACGGCCCGCGAAGCTGCCGAGCAGGGCGCTTGCCGTTCTGCTCGACCTGGTGGTGACGATGGTCGCGTACATCGTCGTGATCCTGGTGTTGGTGGCGTCGACGGCTTCGCTGGACGAGGCCGCGCAGGTGGCGCTGTCGATCGCGGCGTTCCTGCTGGTGCTGGTCGGCGGGCCGATAGCCGTCGAGACACTCAGTCACGGCCGTTCGCTGGGGAAGCTGGCCTTCGGGCTCCGGGTGGTGCGGGACGACGGGGGGCCCATCCGGTTCCGGCACGCGCTGGTGCGCGGCGCGATCGGGGTGGTCGAGATCCTGATGACGCTCGGAGTGGTGGCCTGTATCGCCTCACTGGTCTCGGCGCGCGGGCGGCGGCTCGGGGACGTGTTCGCGGGCACCCTTGTCGTGCGCGAGCGAATACCCGCCGGGCGCGCCGGGGTCGTCCCGCCACCGCCTCCGTGGCTCGCGGGCCGGTTCGCCGAGCTGGACCTGTCGGCGGTGCCGGACGGGCTCTGGCTCGCCGTCCGGCAGTACCTGAGCAGGATGCAGCAGCTCGATCCCCAGGTGTCGGCGGGTATGGCGCAGCGGTTCGCGGCCGAGCTCGCGGAGCGTACGGGCGCCTCGGGCCCGGGGGATCTGCCTCCGGCCGCCTTCCTGGCGGCCGTGGTGCACGAGCGGCAGACCCGAGAGGCCCGGCAGGCCTTCGGCCACAGCGGCCACAGCGGTCCGCCGGGCGGCGGCTTCGTCCCGCCGACGGCCTGGCCGGCCCACGCCCCCGCCTCGTACCGATACCCGGACCTCTATCCATCTGCCGCCGCCCACCAGCCCCCGCTCTCCCATGAGCCTGCCGGCACGTACCAGTCCCCGGCTCCTTATCAGGCTCAGCCTCCCGCCGCGTCCGCCCCGTACCAGCCTCCGAGCGCGTGGCCCCAGGGTGCTGTTCAGTCCGCACCGGGCCGGGACGGGGCCCGGCTGCCGCAGGCTCCCGTCGCCTCCTCGCCGGAGCGGGAGGACGGGTCGGTGACCGACCGTCCGGTCACCGGGTTCGCGCCCCCGGCGTAAGGGGGTCGCGGTCGGGCGTAGGGCGGGTCACGGTCGGGCGGTGCTCGGCGTATCCGGAGCCGCCGGTGATGGCGCCGGGTTCAGTCGAATCGCGACGGCGGTGACTGAAGATCCTCCAGCTCGATGCCGGGCGCGGCCAGGACGACGTCGCCGGCGATGTGGACAGCGTGCTGTTCGCCGGTGTCCAGGGCTGTGACCTGGTATTCGTCCACCATCAGCGGGCCGTTGTCAGTGGCGTGTGCTTCGCTGTTCACCAGAGCCCAGGACTGGTCCACGGTGCGGGGGGCCAGGACGGGGTCGGTGAAGGCCACGAGGCGTACGCGGGTCGCGGCGGACGAGGGGGTGAGGCGCAGGAGACGCGCGGTGGCGACGAGGAACGCGGGGGACGTGCCGGTGAAGGCGTGGGCGCGCACATTGCCTTCGGTGGCATGGGTGCCGGTGGGGTCGGTGCGGACCCAGGTGACGCCGTCGATGGCCGCGCCGCGGACCTGCCAGCCGCCCGCGTGCAGTTCGAGGCGGATGGGCCGGCCGAGGTCGTCGAGAGCGAGATCCACCGAGCCGCGCTGGTCGCCGGCGGGGCCGGTCAGCCGGGAGACATAGCGCCAGCCGGATGGGCCGGGGGCGCACTGGAAGTGCTCGTCTGCGAGGGGGGTGTGATCGTGCGGATCATGGAGCGAATATCGGCCGCGGGGCATGGGGGTCCTGGGTCTTGACGGGCCGGTCCGGCCGGAAGCCATGGGTCGGGGAGGGGCCAAAGGGGCAGGCCCCCGGCACGGGGGTGCGGGGGCCTGCCTCGGAGGACCTGCTGACGGGGAAGTGTGCCGGTGCACCAGCACACTTCCCCGGCGGGCCGGACCACCGGATCGCCGGGCGACCGGATCACCGCTCTGCGGGATCACGGCCTCCGGGTCACCGGCGCACGGGTCACCGGCTCAGTAGCGGTAGTGGTCGGGCTTGAACGGGCCGTCGACCTCCACGCCGATGTACGCGGCCTGCTCCGGGCGCAGCGTGGTGAGCTTGACGCCGAGTGCGTCCAGGTGGAGGCGGGCGACCTTCTCGTCGAGGTGCTTGGGCAGCGTGTAGACGCCGACCGGGTAGGCGTCGGGCTTGGTGAACAGCTCGATCTGGGCCAGGGTCTGGTCCGCGAACGAGTTGGACATCACGAACGACGGGTGACCGGTGGCGTTGCCCAGGTTCAGCAGGCGGCCCTCGGACAGCACGATGATCACCTTGCCGTCGGGGAACTTCCAGGTGTGGACCTGCGGCTTGACCTCGTCCTTGACGATGCCCGGGATCTTCGCCAGGCCGGCCATGTCGATCTCGTTGTCGAAGTGGCCGATGTTGCCCACGATCGCCTGGTGCTTCATCTTGGCCATGTCCGAGGCCATGATGATGTCTTTGTTGCCGGTCGTGGTGATGAAGATGTCGGCCTTGTCGATGACCTCGTCCAGGGTGGTGACCTGGTAGCCGTCCATCGCCGCCTGGAGGGCGCAGATCGGGTCGATCTCCGTGACGATCACCCGGGCGCCCTGGCCGCGCAGCGACTCCGCGCAGCCCTTGCCCACGTCGCCGTAGCCGCAGACGACCGCGGTCTTGCCGCCGATCAGCACGTCGGTGGCGCGGTTGATGCCGTCGATCAGCGAGTGCCGGCAGCCGTACTTGTTGTCGAACTTCGACTTGGTCACGGCGTCGTTGACGTTGATCGCCGGGAACAGCAGGACGCCGTCGCGCTGCATCTCGTACAGGCGGTGGACGCCGGTCGTGGTCTCCTCCGTCACGCCGCGGATCTCGGAGGACAGCTGGGTCCACTTCTGCGAGCCGTCCGTGATGGTGCGGTGCAGGAGCTCGAGGATGACGCGGTGCTCGTCGGACTCGGCGGTGTCCACGGAGGGGACCTTGCCGTCCTTCTCGTACTCGACGCCCTTGTGGACGAGGAGGGTGGCGTCACCGCCGTCGTCCAGGATCATGTTCGGGCCACCGGTGGGGCTGTCCGGCCAGGTCAGCGCCTGCTCGGTGCACCACCAGTACTCCTCCAGGGTCTCGCCCTTCCAGGCGAAGACCGGGATGCCCTGGGGGTTGTCCGGGGTGCCGTTCGGGCCGACGGCGATGGCGGCGGCCGCGTGGTCCTGGGTGGAGAAGATGTTGCAGGACGCCCAGCGGACCTGCGCGCCCAGGGCGACGAGGGTCTCGATGAGCACGGCGGTCTGCACGGTCATGTGCAGGGACCCGGTGACGCGGGCGCCGGCCAGCGGCTGCGTCTCGGCGTACTCCTTGCGGATCGCCATCAGGCCCGGCATCTCGTGCTCGGCGAGGGTGATCTCCTTGCGGCCGAACTCGGCCAGCGAGAGATCGGCGACCTTGAAGTCCTGTCGGTTGTCGACAGTCGTCATTGCGAGCTGCTCCTCGGAGTTGGGTCGAGGGTGGGTAGGGCTGGTCTGCGCGGCGGCGGACACAGGGGTGCCCGAGAAGAGGACACAGGCATGCCCGCGTGCGCGCAGCGCAGTCCGTCGGAGGCCCTCTCTCCCTCGGCCGGTCCGTGTGGGACCGCCCGACCGCCATCAGCAGCGACGTCTGGCTCCGTCCCAAGCTACACCGCAGGAGCCGGTCGCCCCCAGTCCGTCCGCTGATTCGGCCGGTCCGGTTCGAGACGGTCCGGGGGGTGGGTACGGGCGTCCGTGGTTGTGCGGAAAGCGTGGAACCGGGGCCGACAGACCGGTTCGAACCAGGACTTCTGCGCCTTTGGGCCGGAGGGGGGGTGGTGCAGGATGCAGGGGGACCGGGAGGTCCGGTTCCGCTCGCGGGGCGTCCGGGACGGCGCCGCGCGCGACGAAGCGTGAGGAGACCGACGTGACCAGTCCGGCCGGGCCACCCGCCACGGGTGGCTGCGATGACGAGCGGCGGCCGTTGAAGCTGCTGGCGGTGACCGCCTGTCCGACCGGCATCGCGCACACGTACATGGCGGCGGAGAAGCTCGCGCAGGCCGCCGCGAGCCGGGGCATCGAGATGAAGGTGGAGACGCAAGGATCCATAGGGGCCGAGAACGTCCTCGATGACAACGATGTCAGAACGGCGGACGGCGTCATCGTCGCCGCCGACAAGGACGTGGACCTGAGCCGTTTCGCCGGCAAGCGGGTGCTCACGGTCGGGGTCGCCGAGGGCATTCGCCACCCCGAGCAGCTGATCGAGCGGGTGCGCTCGGCGCCCGTGCACGGGGTGGACGGGGCCGGTGACAATCCGGCGGCGCCCCTTTCGGGCGGCGGCCGGGAACGGGGCCCGGTGTACAAGGCGCTGATGAACGGCGTGTCGTACATGATCCCGTTCGTGGTCGTCGGCGGTCTGCTGATCGCGGTCTCGCTCGCGCTCGGCGGCCATGCGACGGCCAAGGGCTATGTGATCCCGGAGGGCACCTTCTGGGCGCACGTGAACGCGATCGGCGGGATCGGCTTCCAGCTGATGATCCCGGTGCTGTCCGGCTACATCGCCTATGCGATCGCCGACCGGCCCGCACTGGTTCCCGGCATGATCGGCGGCTGGATCGCCAACACCGGGGCGCTGTACGACTCGGAGGCCGGCGCGGGTTTCATCGGGGCGATCGTGACCGGGTTCCTCGCCGGGTACCTGGTGCTGTGGATCAAGAAGGTCCGGGTGCCGAGGTTCGTGCAGCCGATCATGCCGATCATCGTGATCCCGATCGTGGCGACGACGGCACTGGGACTGTTCTTCGTCTATGTCATCGGCAAGCCGATCTCCTGGGTCTTCGAGCACCTGACGAACTGGCTGGGCGGGATGACCGGCACCAGCGCCGTGCTGCTCGGCGCGATCCTGGGCCTGATGATCGCGTTCGACATGGGCGGTCCGGTCAACAAGACGGCGTTCCTGTTCGGCGCGGGGCTCATCGCGAGCGGCAACCAGACGGTGATGGGCATGTGCGCGGCGGCGATCCCGGTGATGCCGCTCGGGCAGGGTCTGGCCACGCTGGTCCGCCGGCGGCTCTACACCGAGCAGGAGCGGGAGACGGGTCTCGCGGCCCTGTTCATGGGCTGTTTCGGTATCTCGGAGGGAGCCATCCCGTTCGCGGCGGCGCGGCCGGCGCAGGTCATCCCGGCGAACATGCTCGGTGGCGCGGTGGCCGGTGCGGTCGCGGGACTGGCCGGGGTGGAGGACGCGGTGCCGCACGGCGGGCCGGTCGTAGCGGTGCTGGGCGCGGTGAGCGGGGTGCCGATGTTCTTCGTGGCCGTGGTGATCGGCACGGTGGTGACGGCGCTGGTGACGGTGACGCTCATGGAGGTGAGCGGGCGCCGGGGGCCTGCGGAGGCCGCCGGGGCCGGTGCCGTCGAGGTCGGTGGCGTCGGGGTCAGTCCGGTGCCGGCCGGAGTGGTCGCCGGGGCGGTCGTACCGGGGCAGCCGGGCCGGGGCCTCTCGTCGGCCGGGGCCGGTGCGCCCGAGGTTGTCGCGGTGCGTGCCTCGGGTGCGCGGACGGCGACCGCGGAGGCCGGCGCGGCCGCGGAGGCGGCAGGGACCACGGCCGCCGGGACAGGCGCTCCGGAAGAGACCGCGGGGGAAGAGACCGCGGGCGAGGAGGCCGGTGCGCGGGCCGCGACCGTTGTGGAAGAAGCGGACGTGGACGCCGGGCCCGAGGTGTTGTCCGGGTATCTGACCCGGCGGACCGTGCGGGTGGCGCTCGGCGCGGTGGAGAAGGACGCCGCCGTCCGGGAGATGGCGGAACTGCTGGCGCGCAGCGGCCGGGTGGCCGACGGGGCGGAGCTGGTGGCGACCGCGCTGCGGCGCGAGGAGCAGGGGACCACCGGGCTCGGCGAGGAGATCGCGATCCCGCACGCCAAGACGGACGCGGTGACGGCGCCGGTCGTCGGCTTCGCGCGGTCGGCCGAGGGCGTGGAGTGGGGTTCGCCGGACGGTACGAAGGCCCGGCTCATCTTCATGATCGCCGTACCGGAGGCGGCCGCGGGCGACGAGCACTTGCGGATCCTCGCGTTGTTGTCCCGCAAGCTGATGGCCGCCGGTTTCCGGGAGCGGCTGCTGGCGGCGCCGGACGAGCGGGCCCTGCTCGCCGTGCTGGGGGAGGTCGGATGAGCTGAGGGGGGAGGTGCGGGTCCGGTTGTCCGGGCCCGCACCGGTTTCGTCCCGGGCGGGAGGGTGCCTCGCGCACGGTGGGTCACCGGCGGGCGCTATTCTCCGCGCCGCGGATGGGCCGCGTGAGCAGGAGGGGACATGGCGAGGAGAGGCCGAGGGCTCGGGATCGCGGCGCTCGTGCTGGTGTTGCTGGGCTCGGCACTGGCGATCGGTGACTTCGTCCGGCTGCGGGAGGCGTACGGCGCCTCCACCGTGGCGGGCGGTGGCAGCATGACGCCGACGTACGAGCAGGGCGAACGGGTCTTCTGGAAACGCGTCGACGGCGACGGGGTGCGGCGCGGCGATGTCGTGATGTTCAGTGCCCCGGAGTCCTACGGGGTTCACGGGCTGCTGATGAAGCGGGTCATCGGCGTGGGCGGGGACCGGGTGGCGTGCTGCGCGCGCGTGGGCTCGCAGGAGCGGGTGACCGTGAACGGGAAGCCGGTCGAGGAGCCGTACGTGTTCGGCGGCGACGCGGACGGCGTGCACACGCCGTACGACGTGACGGTCCCGCGGGGACGGCTGTTCCTGCTGGGCGATCACCGCGCGAACTCCCAGGACTCGCGTTTCCATCTCGACGAGCACGACGGCACGGTGTCTGTGGACGCGGTGCGGGGCCGGGTGACGGACGACCGTACGGCCCCGGCGCTGCTCCTCGGGTTCCTGCTGGTGGGGTGCGTGCTCGTGCTGATCGGTGTCGGGCTCGGGCTCGGGATCGGGGCGTGGGCCGTTCGGCGGCGGGGGGCGGTGCGGGTGCCGCCCGCGCCATGGCCGGTGCGGCCGGTCTGACGGCGGACCGGTCCGGACGGGCGGCTGTGACGACGGACGTCGACGGAGCCCGCCAAAGGTACGGGGGACGTCACGGGGCCCGCCGAAGGGTCGGCGGACGTCGACGGGGCCCGCCGAAGGGTCGGCCGGCCCCGTGGCCGTGGGTGGTGTCAGTGGGTCAGTGGCCGGTCGGGTGCGGGTTCGGGCCGCCGGGGGTCGCCGCCGGGTCCGGGCCCTTGGCCGCTTCGGCCTCGCTGTAGATGTCCGGCTCCAGGTAGATGACGCGGGCGATGGGGACGGCGGCGCGGATGCGGGCCTCGGCCGCGTTGATGGCGCTCGCGACCTCGGCGGCCGTGTCATCGTGCTGGACGGCGATCTTGGCGGCGATCAGCAGTTCCTCGGGGCCGAGGTGCAGCGTGCGCATGTGGATGACGCTGGTGACCGCGTCGCCGTCGACGATGGCGGCCTCGATCTTCTTGACCTCCTCGATGCCGGCGGCCTCGCCGAGCAGCAGCGACTTGGTCTCGGCGGCCAGGACGAGGGCGATCAGGACGAGCAGCACACCGATGCAGACGGTGCCGATGCCGTCCCAGACGCCGTCGCCGGTGATCAGGGCGAGGCCGACGCCGCCGAGGGCGAGGACCAGGCCGATGAGCGCGCCGAAGTCCTCCAGGAGGACGACGGGCAGCTCGGGCGCCTTGGCGCGGCGGATGAACTGCGACCAGGAGAGCTTGCCCCGCAGTTCGTTGGACTCCTTGATGGCCGTGCGGAAGGAGAAGCCCTCGGCGATGATCGCGAAGACGAGGACGCCCACCGGCCAGTACCAGTGCTCGACGTCGTGCGGGTGGACGATCTTCTCGTAGCCCTCGTAGATGGCGAACATGCCGCCGACCGAGAACAGGACGATGGAGACCAGGAAGGCGTAGATGTAGCGCTCGCGGCCGTATCCGAAGGGGTGCTGCGGGGTGGCCTCGCGCTGCGCCTTCTTGCCGCCGACGAGCAGGAGGAACTGGTTGCCGGAGTCGGCGAGCGAGTGGACGCCCTCGGCGAGCATCGAGGAGGAGCCGCTGAACGCGAACGCCACGAACTTCGATGCCGCGATCGCGAGGTTGGCGCCGAGTGCCGCCACGATCGCCCTGGTACCACCTGACGCGCTCATGTGTCCGCGTTGTCCCTTCGCCTCTGTCGGCCTCTGTCGCCCTCGTCCGTCCTGGCGGGCGCCCGGCTTTGCCCGGCCTTTGCCGGTGGGCCATTCTTGCAGCCCGGCCGGGCACCGGTGCGTCAGGTGTCCACAACGGCGGTCATATGATCCACCGGCCGTCCACAGTCCCGGTCATACGATCATGGTGGCTCATGCGATGACGGGTGCTCATGCGATGACGGTGGCGCGGAAGACCGTGCCCGCGCCCGAGATCTCCGCCTTCTCGCCGGCCGGGACGAACACGGACCGACCGGGTCCCAGCTCGTGCTCGCCCGCCCGGACGGCACCGGCCGTGCAGAGCAGGATCTGCGGGGTCTCCCGGGTGAGGTCGTGGATGGTGCCGCCGGCCGGGAGGACGTACCGGGAGAGCCGGAACTCGTCGATCGGCGTCTCGTAGACCTCCTCGTCGTCCGGGGACGCCTCGGGGCGCAGCACGCCCGGGTCGCTCGCTTCGAAGCGGACGATCCGCAGCAGTTCGGGGACGTCGACGTGCTTGGGGGTCAGGCCGCAGCGCAGCACGTTGTCGGAGTTGGCCATGATCTCGACGGCGAGGCCGCTGAGGTAGGCGTGCGGGATGCCGGCGCCGAGGAACAGGGCCTCGCCGGGCTGCAGCCGGACGTGGTTGAGCAGCATCGCCGCGATGACGCCGGGGTCGCCGGGGTAGTGGTGCGCGATGTCGGCGTAGGGGGTGTAGGCGCCGCCGAGGCGGGTGCAGGCGGCGGTGGCCTCGGCGACCGTGTGGGCCATCTCCTCCGGGTCGGCGCTGAGTATCGCCGTGAGGACCTCGCGCAGGGCGGCGTCCTCGGGGTGGGCGTGCAGCAGGTCGACGTACGGCTTGAGGGAGTCGACGCCGAGCCCGGCGAGCAGGTCGGCGGTCTCGCCCGGGGCGCGGAAGCCGCACAGGCCGTCGAACTCGGTGAGCGCGCAGACCAGCTCGGGCTTGTGGTTGGCGTCCTTGTAGTTGCGGTGCGGGGCGTAGACCGGGATGCCCCGCCGTTCCTCGTCGGCGTACCCCTCCTGGGCCTGCTTCAGGTCGGGGTGCACCTGGAGCGACAGGGGCGCGCCGGCGGCGAGGATCTTGAGCAGGAACGGCAGGCGCGGGCCGAACCTGGCGACCGCGCGGGCGCCGAGTTCCCGCTCCGGGTCGGCCTCGATGACCTCGACGAGGGTTCCCCGCGTGGTGCGCGAGGGCGCTCCCGGGTGGGCGCCCATCCACATCTCCGCCTGGGGTTCGCCCGTCGGCTCGACGCCGAGGAGGTGCGGGATGGCGGTGGAGGAGCCCCAGGCGTAGGGGCGGACGGTGTTGTCGAGGCGGTCCATGTGTCTTCTCTGTCTCCGTACGTACGCGGCTCGGCCGACCCTGTCGTGTCTCCTCGGGCCGCCTGCGGGCGCGGCCGGTCGGCCAGGAGCCAGATCAGGCCCCCGAAGCGAGCGCCAGGTAAACGGCGGAGAAATCCGTGACGGCGATCAGTTCCGCGAGGGTCTCCAGTTCGCCGCCCTCCTCCGGTTCGAGTTCGCTGACCGGCGTGTCGTGGCTGAGGGCCACGTCGCGGGCGGCGGGGGCGGCGGTGAGGCCGCTGATCGGGCGGTCGCGGAGCAGTACCACGCGCGCGTGCAGCGCGGGTGCCTCCTCCACGCGGTCGCGGAAGAAGTCGTCCGGGTCGGCGCTGGCGGCGAGCGGTCCTGCCAGCAGGGCGTTGTGCTCGGCGAGCGCCTCGGGCAGTTCGGCGACCAAGGCGGGGCGTCCGGCGAGTTCGGCGAGGGCGGCGGCGAACCGGCGGCCCGCCGGGCCGGCCGAGGGGCCTTCCGTCCACACCAGGGGCAGCGCGTCGGCGAGCTCGGCGGCGAGGGTCTTGGCCGCGTTGCTGTAGGTCGCGATGGCGGGGCCGCAGCGTTCCGCGATGTGGTCGAGGCGGTCGGCGACCTTCTCCAGGACGTCCGGCGGGGCGGTGAGCAGGCCGATCCGGTCCAGGACCGCCAGCAGCGGGGTCAGCAGCGCCCAGAAGACGCCCGGGGAGGACGCGGCGAGCGGCTCCTCCTGGTCGTACGGTGCCGTGGCCATGGGTACGAACAGGCCGTGCGCGCCGGCGACCGCCTCGGCGAGCGGGGTGCGGGGCGGGGCCACGCCGACGACCGAGCAGCCGCGGCGGTAGGCCTGGTCGGCGAGGAGGGAGAGGCTCGGTTCGGTGCCGTCCGGGGTGGCGATCAGCAGCAGGTCCACGGAACCGGTCCAGCCCGGGAGCTCCCAGCGCAGGGCGCCCGCGGCCGGGGCGACGCCGGAGGGGGCGAGCCGGACGACGGGGCTGCCGACGCCGGCGAGCGTGCCGAGGAGGTCGGCGGTGTGAGTGGCGGCGGCGCCGGGGCCCGCGATGAGGACCGCGCGGGGGCGGCCGTCGGGCTTGAGGTCACCGACGCCGGCCTCGGCGGCGTGCCGGGCGGCGGTGCGGACGCGGGCGCCGGCCTCCGCCGCGCCGCGCAGCAGACCTCGGTGGTCGGCCTCGGCGAGGCCCTCCGGGGTGTCGAGCAGCGATTCGTCCAGCATGGGCGGCAGCCTCCGATCGCCGGGGATCCTGGGGTCCTACGCGGTGCGGGGCCTCGTCACGCGGGGCGGCGGGCCTCGTCGACCAACAGGACCGGGATGCCGTCGCGAACCGGGTAGGCGAGGCCGCAGTCCTGACCGGTGCAGGTCAGCTCGGTGTCCTGCTCCTTCAGGGGGGCGTGGCAGGCCGGGCAGGCGAGGATCTCCAGGAGGCCGGCTTCGAGCGCCATGGGGTGTCCCTTCGGGAGGCGGTTGGGTGTCCGTGGATACGCCTGGTCAGCGTACCGCCGATGGGCAGGCGGCTCAGCCCCTGATGATCGCCAGCGCCTCGTCACGGACCTTGGTCATGGTCACCTCGTCCTTGGCCTCGGCGTTCAGGCGCAGGAGCGGCTCCGTGTTGGACGGGCGGACGTTGAACCACCAGTCGGCCGCGGCGACCGTGAGGCCGTCGAGGTCGTCGAGGGTGACGTCGGCACGGCCTTCGTAGGCGGTGCGGATCGCGGCGAGGCGGGCGGACTGGTCGGCGACGGTGGAGTTGATCTCACCGGAGCCGGCGTAGCGGTCGTACTGCGCGACCAGGGCGGACAGCGGGCCCTCCTGGCCGCCGAGGGCCGCGAGGACGTGCAGGGCGGCCAGCATGCCGGTGTCGGCGTTCCAGAAGTCCTTGAAGTAGTAGTGGGCCGAGTGCTCGCCGCCGAAGATGGCGCCGCTGCGGGCCATCTCGGCCTTGATGAAGGAGTGGCCCACCCGGGTGCGGGCCGGGGTGCCGCCGTTCTCCCGTACGACCTCCGGAACCGTGCGGGAGGTGATCAGGTTGTGGATGACGGTGCCCTTGCCGCCGTTGCGGGCCAGTTCGCGGGCGGCGACCAGGGCGGTGATCGCGGACGGGGAGACCGCGTCGCCGTGCTCGTCGACGACGAAGCAGCGGTCGGCGTCGCCGTCGAAGGCGATGCCGAGGTCGGCGCCCTCGGCCGGGACCCGCTTCTGCAGGCCCACGAGGTTGGCCGGGTCGAGCGGGTTGGCCTCGTGGTTGGGGAAGGTGCCGTCCAGTTCGAAGTACATCGGGACGAGGGTCAGGGGCAGGCCGGCGAAGACCGAGGGGACCGTGTGGCCGCCCATGCCGTTGCCGGCGTCGACCACGACCTTCAGGGGGCGGATGGAGGCGAGGTCGACCAGGGAGCGGAGGTACGCCGCGTAGTCCCGCAGCGTCTCCCGCGAGGACAGGGTTCCCGGCCGGGCCGCGGGCTCCGGGGCGCCTTCCGCCAGCCAGCGCTCGGCCAGCTCGCGGATCTGTGCCAGGCCGGTGTCCTGGCCGACGGGGGCGGCACCCGCACGGCACAGCTTGATGCCGTTGTACTGGGCGGGGTTGTGGGAGGCCGTGAACATCGCGCCCGGGAGGTCCAGCGCGCCCGAGGCGTAGTACAGCTGGTCCGTGGAGCACAGGCCGATCTCGGTGACGTCCACGCCGCGGTCCGCCGCGCCGCGCGCGAAGGCGCGGGACAGGCCCGGGGACGAGGGCCGCATGTCGTGGCCGACGACGATGGCCGCCGCTCCCGTCACCTCCGCGAAGGCGGCGCCGAAGAGGCCGGCCAGTGTCTCGTCCCACTGGTCCGGGACCACTCCGCGCACGTCGTACGCCTTCACGATCTGCGACAGATCAGCAGCCACGGCCAACCTCCTGAAAGTCCTATGGGTGCGCCCACAAACTACCCGCCGGGAGCGGGGCGGAGATGCGCGGACGGCGGGTGGACGCCTGGGGCCCCTCACGCGTAACGCCCGGGCGAGGCGAATCGTCACGTCGGGCGGGGGTGGCGGAGGGTGGCGTCCGGCCGTGGCGCGCGGCGGTGCGCGAGGCTCTCGATCGTCCGGGGGGGACGGAGCCCCGCTGGTCCGGTGGGTCCGGAGTCCTCAGTTGTCGGGCGAGCGCAGGACCCTCAGGTGGCCGCGGCGGGCGACCTCCATGGGATCGGCGGCGCGGGATCCGCCGCCGCCCGCCTCGGCCGCGCGCTCCTGGGGGCGGGCCGCCTCGCGCACGGCGTTGGCAAGCGCTTCCAGGTCGTCCCCGCTGGGCCGGGCCGGCGCGGAGCCGTCGAGGAGTCGTACGACCTCCCAGCCGCGCGGGGCGGTGAGGCGCTCGGAGTGCTCGGCGCACAGGTCGTAGCAGTGGGGTTCGGCGTAGGTGGCGAGCGGGCCGAGGACCGCGGTCGAGTCGGCGTAGACGTACGTCAGCGTCGCGACGGCGGGTCGGCCGCAGGCGGTGCGCGAACAGCGACGTACAGGGCTCACGACGTTGGACGGTACCGCACTCTTGAGCGGGCCGCGACGACTCCCCACCCGGTCACTCCACCGTGTCGAGCGGCGAAACGCCTCACACACCCTTTCGAACAGACCTCGCTGACCTGCACGGACGGACTTCCGGCCGAGGCCCGCAGGGACCGGGCCCGGTCATGAGCCGGTACAAACACCGTCAATTGCCTTGAGTTCGGCGGTCCTGGAGAGTTATGGAAACGAGCCAGACCTTGGCCGGAATGGTCATCCCGCGACATGGGGCCCGGGGCCCCTTGCCGCGTGGAGCCGGACGGGCGGAGGGTGCGGGGACTACGCTTCACCAGTGATGGACAACCGTGTATCGCCCCGCGCCACCGGCCCCGGGCCCCGTCGCCGTGATCGCCACGGGAGGGGCATGCGAGGGCCGATCGCCCCGCCGCAGGTGCCGCTGGCGGCCAGTCGTGCCGAGGTGTTCGCGGATCTGGTGCAGGACTCCGTGGAGCGTCTGGAGCGGCGCTGGCCGCAGCTGGCCGACATCGATTTCCTCGTGCTGGAGGTGCCCCGGCTGGACGGGCGGGGCGACCAGCCGGTGTGGGAGGACGAGGCCGTACCGCTCGGCGGGACCATCCCCGCGGGTGACGGACGGCGGGCTCGGGTGGTGGTCTACCGGCGTCCGGTGGAGATCCGCACCAAGGGGCGGGACGAGCGGGCCGCGCTGGTGCACGAGGTGGTCGTGGAGCAGGTGGCCGAGCTCCTCGGACTGACGCCGGAGACGGTGGATCCCCGCTACGGCGAGGACTAGGACCTCTCGCCCGGACCAGGCCCCTCCTCGCGGGACCGGGCCCCTCGTCGGGACAGGGCCCCTTCGCGCCGTCCGGGGCCGGGCCTTCGCGCCGTCCGGATCAGGCCCCTTCGAGGCAGGGCGCCCCTTCGGCGGGCGCCCCGACCGGTCCCCTTACTTCTGCAGTATCGCCAGGTCCTCCTCCGTCTGCGGTACCGCCACCATGCCGTGGTCGTCCGGGAGGGTCTGGACGGTGAAGGCGGGGACGCCGTCCTCGGTGGCGGCGAGGGTGCGGGAGGCGTAGACCGGGCCGCCGGAGACGGGTTCCACCGTGAGGGCGTACGTGCCCTTCAGGCCCGTCGGGACCGGGGCGTCGACGTTCTGGGTGGTGCCGGACCTGACCGTGTAGGTCTTGGTCACCGGGCTTCCGCCCTCGCTGCCCGCCGAGGCGGTGACCTTGACCGTGGCCGTGCCGCCGGGCGCCGTCAGGGCCAGGGTCGTGCCCTTCGCGCTGTTGTCGGCCGAGGTCGCGCGCGCGCCCACGGCGGCGGTGGCCGGGATGAAGGCCGTCTCCTTCTTGTCGCCCTTGCCCCGGACCACCTGGAGGGCCGCGACGACCGGGACCGCCTGGTCGGCGGGGGTGAGGACCAGGGAGCCGGCCTCGCCACGGGTGACGTCGCCGAGGTCGACCGCCGTGGTCATGCCGGACTTGACGTGCAGGGTCTCGCTCCCGGCCGGGGTGATCAGGCCGGCGGGCGAGGCCAGGCGGACCTTCAGGTCGGCGTCGTCGTCGCCGTGGGTGAAGGCGATCAGGCGGACGTCGGTGGCGTCCTTCGGGATACCGGGCAGGACCAGGCTGTCGGAGGGGTCGGCGGCGGCGGCCAGCCAGTCGCCGCCCGCCTTGTCGTCCAGGGCCTGCACGGCCGCGCCGACCCGTCCGCTGCGCACGCTGACGTGCACCGTCAGGTCCTGCTGCCGTTCGTCGGTGAGCGTGGAGAGCAGGATCGGGTCACTCGCGTGCGGGTCGACGGTCAGGTTCTCGCCCAGCGGGGCCTTGATCGCGCCGTTCTTGCCGTACAGCTCGATGTCGACCACGGCGGCGGAGTCGTCGGGGTTGGTCAGGTGGACGTAGTCGGTGCGGCCGGCGGCCGTGGCGGCGCCCGGGAACCAGAACTCGGTGTCGGCGCCGGTGCAGTTGACGCCCTGGAGGCCGCGGCCGGTGCCGGCGGCGACCTCGGTGGTCTGCTGGACGGTCCAGCCGGGCGCGAACCCGCCGTCCGCGGTGCCGATGAGCGCGGGCTCCTCGCCGCCGGAGGTGTCGCCGGTGGCCGGTGTGCCGGGCGCCTTCGGCGTGAGCACCGGCCGACCGGCCTTCTTCCCGCCGGCCTCGCCGCCCTTGCCGCCCTTGCCGTCCTTGCCGTCCTTGTCCTTCTGGCTGCCGGCCCCGTCCGCCGACTGCCCGTCGGCGGCCTGGAGTTGCGCCTTGCCGCCGCTCGCGGCGCCCTTGGTGACGGGCGTGAACGACGTGTACGACGTGTCGGCGATGTCCGACGCGCTCGGCGCCGGACACAGCAGGCTGGTGCGCTCCACCGGCAGTCGTGCGGCCGCCTCGGGAGCGGCTCCGGAGGCGGACGGCGGGTCGAACGCGGCGAACGCGGTGACGGCGGCCAGCGCGGTCGTGCCGGCGATGAGGGACAGGGTGGTGCGGTTCACTGCTGGCTCCCGTCGGGGCGCTGGCTGCCGGTGCCGTGGGGCTGCTGGGCCGGGTCGTAACCCTGCCGGGCGGGGTCGTAGCCCGGCTGGGCCGGGTCGTACCCCTGCTCGGCCGGGTCGTAGCCCTGCTCGGCCGGGTCGTACGCCGGGTCGTAGCCCGGCTGCCGGTAGGCCGACGGGTCGTAGGGCATCTGGTCGGCCGTGCCGCTGTAGGCGTACGGGTCGTACGGGGCCGTCTGGTAGGGGTCGGGCTGCTGGTACGTCTGCTGGTCGTAACCCGTGGCGGTCCCGTACGGGTCGGTGTCGTAACCGGCGTACCCGGCCTGCGGGTAGGCGGACTGGCCGGGGCCCCAGTCCTGGCTCCGCTCGTCCGGCGGGTCCCCCAGGTCGTACGACTGCTGGTGCGGTACGGCGGCCGGGGGCTGGTCCGGGAGCGGGGGTGTGCCGGGCTGCTCCTCGGCGGCCGCTTCCTCGGCCTGGGCGCGCAGGCGGCGGGCGCGGCGGCCCTCGCCGGCGGTGGCCTCGGCGGGCACGGGCTCCGCCTCGGGCAGGTCGTCGTCGACGTCCCGGCGGCGGCCGGGCAGGGCGAGGACGACCAGGACGAGGGCGAGCGCGCCCTGCGCCCAGAGCCAGGCGGTGTGGCCGATCGGGGCGTCGTAGGTGACGTCCAGCCTGCCTCCGGTGGAGGGCAGCTGGAAGCCCTGGGCCCAGCCGTCGACCGTGGTGCGGGTGAGCGGTTTGCCGTCGAGGGTGGCCGTCCAGCCGTCGGCGGCGCTGTCGGCGAGGCGCAGGACGCGGTCACCGGAGCCGGAGGGGATCGTGGTGTGGATCTCCACCGGTCCCGCGGTGACCGGCTGGGCCTTGCCCGAGCCGCCGGCGGGGACGAGGGCCGCGCGGGCGACCTCCTGGTCGACACGCCACAGGGCGTTGCCGTTCTGCTGGCTGAGCCGGGCCAGGCCGGGGGTGGCGTCGAGGACTCGGGCTACCTCGCGGGGGGCGCCCTGGTGGACGAGGACGTACCGCACGGCGAAGCCGCCGAGCTCGTCGGCCTGGTCGGCGCCGGAGCCCGCGACCAGGTTGGCGACGATCTTGTCCAGGCGGGCGTTCCGGCCGTCGGCGGCGGTGAGTTCGGCGTCGCCCATGCGGGCGCCGGCGCCGCGGACCAGGCTGTAGCGCACGCGCGCGGTGGAGTCGCTGTCCAGGACCAGGGTGCGGGCCCGGTCGCCGCCGGTGGAGTCCTCGGCGACGAACGCGGGCACCTGGGCCGGCGTGCGGCGCTCCAGGGGGCCGTCGGCGCCGCGGATCATCCAGCCGGCGGCCACGAGCAGCGGGCCCGCGGCCGCGGCGAAGGCGATCAGGGCCGCGACGGGCTGGCGCCAGCCGAAGCTCTGCTCGGCCACGCGTGCGCGTGCGCCGTCGGCGCCGAGGGCGGCGGCGGCCAGCAGGGCGATGCCGTAGACGAGGGTGGCCGGTCCGGCCCAGGCGGACTTGTTGGACAGGACCGCGAAGACGAGGCCGGCCAGGGCGACGGCCCAGGCGGCGCGGATGCCGAGCTGCCGTTCGGAGCGCAGGAGGGCGGCGAGCGCGGCGAGCACGATGCCGATGAGCATCAGGCCGCTCACGGTGCCGGGGCCGCCGGGGGCGGCACCGAGCAGGTCGGACGCGGAGGCGGCCGAGGGGCCGTACTCCAGGCCGGCCTCCTGGAAGAAGCCGGTCGGGAGCAGGGTCAGCGACCAGGGGGCGAGGACCAGCAGGGGGGTGCCGAGCTGGGCGAGGAAGCGCAGGCCGTGGGCGACGAGGTCGCGGCGGCGCAGTGCGAGCACGCCGAGGCCGAGCAGCAGCGCGATGGGCCAGACGATCGGCGTGAACGCGGTGGTGACGGTCAGCAGCAGGGCGTACGCCCAGGTGGCGCGCCAGCTGCCGCGCGCGCCGGTGCGGTTCGCCAGGCCGGCGGCGGCGATGCCGGCGCGTGCGATGAGCGGCAGCAGCACGGCGAGGACGGCGGTGCCGATGCGGCCGCCGGCCAGGGCGCCGGTGGTGGCGGGCAGGAAGGCGTAGGCGATGGCGGCCCAGGCGCGCAGCAGCCGGGAGGTGACCAGGGGCCGGGAGGCGAAGTAGGCGGTGAGTCCGGCGAGCGGCACCGAGCCGACCAGCAGCACGGTGACGGCGAGTCCGGTGGAGCCGAACAGGAGGGTGGCGAGGGTCGCGACGACGGCCAGGTAGGGCGGTGCGGAGGAGGTGCCG
The DNA here is from genome assembly GCF_014203595.1 of Streptomyces echinatus. Classification (GTDB taxonomy): domain Bacteria; phylum Actinomycetota; class Actinomycetes; order Streptomycetales; family Streptomycetaceae; genus Streptomyces; species Streptomyces echinatus. The sequence continues at coordinate 539,018 of NZ_JACHJK010000005.1, read as the reverse complement.
CCGGCGCCGGCCGGGTGCCAGCCGTCCAGGTAGCGCGACCACAGGTCGCCCGCGTCGGCCGGGGCGGGCAGCAGGGCTCCGCCGGCGAGCGCGCCGCCACCGAGCAGGGCACGGCAGGCGGCGAGGGAGATGAGCAGCAGCGCGAGGAAGAGCACCGGGCCGGGCCTGCGGGCGATCCGCTTGAGCCGGGCGAACTGCTCGACCTCCAGGAACTCGGCGTCGTCGCCGCCGGGCCCGGATTCCACGGCGCCGCCGTGCCGGCCGGCCGAGGAGGTCTCGGAGTCGCTGCCGCGGGAGAGGTTGCCCGCGATCTGTTCCACGGTGGCCCGGACGGTGGCGCCGGGCGGCGGGAACAGCTGGCGCAGTTCGCCCTTGTCGATCTGGGCGGGGCCGCGGCGGCGCCGGGCGGCGATGATCCGCTCGGGCCGCAGCAGGGTGCTCAGCAGGCCGCGGATCTCGTCGACGGCCTGGCCGGGGACCTTGCCGACGAGGTAGGCGAGGGTGCGCAGGACGGTGCCGAGGACGAGCCGCAGCAGCACCCAGGGCAGCGCGGCCGTACGGGTGTTGACGAGCAGGGTGTAGACGGCGCCCGCTTTGTCGACCTTGTGCGGGGAGGCGGTGGTGCGGCCGGCGCAGTCGACGGCGCGGCGTTCGCGGGAGGCGGCCTCGGCGTGCCGGACGATCGCGTCGGGGGCGATCAGGACCCGGTGGCCGGCCATGTGGGCGCGCCAGCACAGGTCGACGTCGTCGCGCATGAGGGGCAGCCGGCGGTCGAAGCCGCCGAGCTGTTCGAAGACGTCGCGGCGGATGAGCATGCCGGCGGTGGAGACGGACAGCACCGTGCGGACGTGGTCGTGCTGTCCCTGGTCCTGTTCGCGGCGGTCCAGGCCGGTCCAGCGGCGGCCGGAGTGGGCGATGGAGACGCCGACCTCCAGCAGCTGGCGGCGGTCGTACCAGCCGCGCAGCTTGGGGCCGACGACGGCGACGTCGGCGCGGCCGAGTTCGAGTTCGTTGTCGACGACCCTCAGCAGCTGGGCGAGGGCGTCGGGTTCGGGGGCGCAGTCGTCGTGCAGCAGCCAGAGCCACTGGATGGGCTCGCCGTGCGGCAGGTCGGGCATGTCGTAGGTGTCGTCGCGCCAGGTGCGCGTGGCGGGGTCCCAGCCGCTGGGGCGCTTGAGGTACGGCAGGTCCTCCGGGGTGAGGACGGGCGCGGTGCGGCCGGCCTCCTCCACCGCCTGGCCGAAGCCGGTGCGGCGGGCGAGGTGCAGCACGCTCGCGTCGCCGAGGGCTTCGGTGAGCAGCTGGGCGGAGTGGTCCGCGCTGCCGGTGTCGGCGGCCACCGCGCACTGGACGGGGCGCTCCTGGCCGAGCAGCCCGGCGAGCGCGTCGGGCAGCCAGCGGGCGCCGTCGTGGGAGACGAGGACCGCGGTCACCACGTGACGCGGGAACTCGGGCGGGCGGGACGGGTCAAACACGGCGGTGGCAGCGTCGTGTTGGGCTGCCGCATGGCTGTGCACGGACATCGAGGTACGGGCCCCGGTTCGATGGACTGCGGTGGACGCCTGTGTCTCCTCGTGTCGTGCGTCGGGGGGACAGCGGGGCGTCTCGGACGAGCGCCCACACTATCGGCTGCCCATGACGACGGCCCGCCCCCTGTGGATAACCCACCGGTGACGGGCCGTTCGTGAGGTTTTCGCGGGTACGCGTGCGTGGGTGTTCCGCGGGTGTCACGCGCGCGGGCGGCCGTCTTCAGACGGCGGCCTTCTTCAGACGGCGGCGTTCGCGCTCGGACAGACCGCCCCAGATGCCGAAGCGCTCGTCGTTGGCGAGGGCGTACTCGAGGCACTCGGAGCGGACCTCGCAGGCGAGGCAGACCTTCTTCGCCTCTCTGGTGGAGCCGCCCTTCTCGGGGAAGAAGGACTCGGGGTCGGTCTGGGCGCACAGCGCGCGCTCCTGCCAGCCGAGTTCCTCGTCCGCGTCGTCGACCAGCAGTTGCTGCACCAGCTCGGTCATGTGCGCCCCTCGTCTGTCTTTCGCGTCCCCGTGCGTAGCCGTTACCGATTTCGGCTGAACGACACGAGTGAAATTACAAGTGTGCTGCTCCGGGCGAGTCAAGCCGAGATCTGCTATTGGGCCCGTTATTCACTCTGCGGAACCAAGGCCATGCGGAAAGTGTTCAAATCGCCATAAACCTCTGCACGCAGCCGAACCCGCGAGGGCGGTCGAACCCCCGTACAGATTCTCTGTACGGAGCAAGACGCCTCCGTGTTCGATCGCGTTCCGCCAGGCTTCAGCGCTCGGATGTGCCCCATGTGTCCCGGCACCCCCGAGAACAAACCTTTCACCTGACAGAAGAACCGGATGAGGTGAAACATGTCCCACATACCGGGCGCCGAGTTGACAGTGCGGGTGTGAACCGCTGTCCTAGGGGGCATGCTCGCGAACTTGGCACCCACCTCGACCCGCATCGCCGGGTCCCTCGGTGCCGCCCGCGCGCGCTGTAGCTGTTGTTGCTGTCCCAGCTGTTGAGCCAAGCCCGCTCCGGCTGTTCCCGAGTCCATCCCGGCTCGGTCGCGTCTCCCGCTTGCTGATCCCTCATCCGGGACACCCCGCCCGCCCGTGATCCGGGCGGACCGCACGCGTCACGCCGGCTCCACCTCCCAGCTCCAGCCCCCCACTCTTCGCCGAGGACCACCGCATCCGATGAACAGCGACAACGACCTCCAGATCGCCGGCGACATCCTCGAAGTCCCGCACCTGCTCCAGCCGCCGCGCGAGCACCCGGCCACCGTCGCCGAGTTCGTGGGGCTGGCCCGCTCGATCGCCGCCGACCGCGCCCAGTGGGCCCACCTCGTCCGGTACGACGCCACCACCCGCTGGTACCACCGGCTGCGCACCGGCCCCGGCTACGAGGTGTGGCTGCTGTCCTGGGTGCCCGGCCAGAGCAGCGGGCGGCACGACCACGGGCGCTCCTCCGGCGTGCTCACCGTCCTGGAGGGCACCCTCACCGAGCGCACCGGACGCGGCACGCGCGCGCTGGCGGCGGGAGCGCAGCGGGTGTTCGCGCCGGGGTACGTGCACGAGGTCGTCAACGACGCGCTGGAGCCGGCGGTCAGCCTGCACGTGTACCACCCGGGCCTGTCCGAGATGCCCATGCACACCTCTCCGTACTGCGAGGCGCGTCCGGTGACCGCCTGACGCCCTGTCGGGCCGGCCCGCGAGCCCCGTCCACCCGGTCCCCGGACCCGGCCACCGCCCCGCGCCGAGCGGCCGGCGGCTGACACACTGTCCCCATGCGCATTGTGGTTCTGGCAGGCGGCATCGGTGGTGCCCGTTTCCTGCGTGGTCTGAAGCGGGCCGTGCCGGACGCGGACGTCACGGTCATCGGCAACACCGGCGACGACATCCACCTCTTCGGGCTGAAGGTGTGCCCGGACCTGGACACGGTGATGTACACGCTGGGCGGCGGCATCAACGAGGAGCAAGGCTGGGGGCGGACCGACGAGACCTTCCACCTCAAGGCGGAACTGGCGGCCTACGGGGTCGGCCCGGAGTGGTTCGGGCTCGGTGACCGGGACTTCGCCACGCACATCGTGCGGACGCAGATGCTCGGCGCGGGCTTCCCGCTGAGCGCGGTCACCGAGGCGCTGTGCGACCGCTGGCAGCCGGGCGTGAAGCTGATCCCGATGAGCGACGACCGGATCGAGACGCACGTGGCCGTCGAGATGGACGGCGAGCGCAGGGCGATCCACTTCCAGGAGTACTGGGTGCGGCTGCGCGCCTCCGTTCCGGCCGAGGCGGTCGTCCCGGTCGGCGCCGAGCAGGCCAAGCCGGCCCCGGGCGTGCTGGAGGCCATCGCGCAGGCGGACGTGATCCTCTTCCCGCCGTCCAACCCGGTCGTGTCCATCGGCACGATCCTCGCCGTGCCCGGCATCCGCGAGGCCATCGCCGACGCGGGCGTGCCCGTGATCGGCCTGTCCCCGCTCGTCGGGGACGCGCCCGTGCGCGGGATGGCCGACAAGGTCCTCGCCGCGGTCGGCGTGGAGTCCACGGCCGCGGCGGTCGCCGAGCACTACGGCTCCGGACTGCTGGACGGCTGGCTGGTCGACACCGTGGACGCGGGCACGGTCGAGCGGGTCGAGGCGGACGGCATCCGCTGCCGGGCCGTACCGCTGATGATGACCGACGTGGACGCGGCCGCGCAGATGGCACGGGAGGCGCTGGCGCTGGCCGAGGAGGTGCGGGGGGCGTGAGCACGACGGCGTCCGCCGGGGCGGAGGAGCGGCCGGGGTACCGGGTCTGGGCCCTGCCCGGCATCCCCGAGGTGCGTCCGGGGGACGACATCGCCAAGCTGATCGCGGCGGCCGAGCCGGGCCTGGCCGACGGGGATGTGCTGATCGTCACCTCCAAGATCGTCTCCAAGGCCGAGGGCCGGGTCGTGCGGGCGGCCGACCGGGAGGCCGCGATCGACGCCGAGACGGTCCGGGTCGTGGCCCGGCGCGGCACGCTGCGGATCGTGGAGAACCGGCAGGGCTTGGTGATGGCCGCCGCCGGGGTGGACGCCTCCAACACCCCTTCCGGAACCGTCCTGTTGCTGCCCGAGGACCCGGACGCGTCCGCCCGCGCGATCCGGGCCGGTCTGCGCGACACCCTCGGTGTCGACGTCGGTGTCCTCGTCAGCGACACCTTCGGGCGGCCCTGGCGCGCGGGGCTCACGGACGTGGCGATCGGCGCCGCCGGGGTGCACGTGCTGGACGATCTGCGCGGCGGCACCGACGCGCACGGCAACCCGCTCAGCGCGACCGTCGTCGCCACCGCCGACGAGCTGGCCGCCGCCGGCGACCTGGTCAAGGGCAAGGCGACGGGGCGGCCGGTGGCCGTGGTCCGCGGGCTGCCCCACGTCGTGCGCCCGGCGGACGGCGGCGACGACGGGCGCGACGGCACCGGCGAGGGCGCGCGGGCGCTGGTGCGCGCCGCGGCCGACGACATGTTCCGGCTCGGCACCTCCGAGGCGGTCCGGGAGGCCGTGACCGGGCGCCGGACCGTGCGGGCCTTCACCGACGACCCCGTCGACCCCGGCGCGGTCCGCCGCGCGGTGGCGGCCGCGGTCACCGCACCCGCCCCGCACCACACCACACCGTGGCGGTTCGTGCTGCTGGAGTCGGCGGAGTCGCGGGTACGGCTGCTCGACGCGATGCGCGACGCCTGGATCGCCGACCTGCGCCGGGACGGCAGGAGCGAGGAGTCCATCGCCAAGCGGGTCCGGCGCGGTGACGTCCTGCGCAACGCGCCGTACCTGATCGTGCCCTGCCTCGTCATGGACGGCTCGCACACCTACGGGGACGCCCGGCGGGACGGTGCCGAGCGGGAGATGTTCGTGGTCGCGACGGGCGCCGGCGTGCAGAACCTGCTGGTCGCCCTGGCCGGGGAGCGGCTGGGCTCGGCGTGGGTGTCGTCCACGATGTTCTGCCGGGACGTCGTGCGCGAGGTGCTGGAGCTGCCGGCGGACTGGGACCCGATGGGCGCGGTGGCGGTCGGCCGCCCCGCGGAGGAGCCGAGGCCGCGGCCGGAGCGGGACGCGGGGGCCTTCGTCGAAGTGCGGTGAAACCCCCCGGACACCGCCTAGTCTCGTAGGACAGCCCCGGCACCCCTAGGACCTCACCAGTGGCAGGACGTTTCGCCCCGCGCCCCACCCGCGCGACCGTGCGCGGCGGGCATGTCGGCGTACCCACGGTGGCCTCCGCCGGGATACCGCGGCAGAGCGCCGGACCCGCCATGGTGCGGCGCTGGGTGCCGGACGGGCCGCTGGACCTCGGGCTGACCGTCGGACCGCTCCGGCGCGGGCCCGCCGACCCGACGTTCCGGGCCGCTCCGGACGGATCCGTGTGGCGGGCCTGCCGTACCCCCGCCGGACCGGGCACGCTGCGCGTGCGCGCGTACGGCGGTGAGGTGCTCGGCGAGGCGTGGGGCCCGGGCGCCGCGTGGCTGCTGGACGGGCTGCCCGCACTGCTCGGCGCGGCCGACGACCCGGACGCGTTCGTACCCCGGCACCGGTTGCTGGCACAGACCCGGCACCGGCGGCCGGGGCTCCGGCTGACCCGGACCGGGCTGGTGCTGGAGTCGCTGATCCCGTCGGTGCTGGAGCAGAAGGTCACGACCGTCGAGGCGTACGCGGCGTGGCAGACGCTCGTGCGGAGGTACGGCGAACCGGCGCCGGGGCCCGTGCCCGGGCGGATGTACGTGATGCCGGCGCCCCGGACCTGGGCGCTGATTCCCTCCTGGGACTGGCACCGGGCCGGGGTCGACGACAAGCGGGCGTCGACGATCCTGCGGGCCGTGCGGGTCGCCGCACGGATGGAGGAGGCGGCCGGGATGGAGCCGGAGGCCGCGCGGGCACGGCTGGAGGTCGTACCGGGGATCGGGCCGTGGACGTCGGCCGAGGTGGTGCAGCGCAGTCTCGGCGCGGCGGACGCGGTCACCGTGGGAGACCTCCATCTGCCGGGGATCGTGGGGTGGGCGCTGGCCGGGGACCGGAACGCGGACGACGCCGAGATGCTGCGCCTGCTGGAGCCGTACGCGGGCCAGCGGCACCGGGCCGCTCGGCTGATCCTGCTGAGCGGGCGGGTGCGTCCGCGCCGGGGCCCGCGGATGCCGGTCGGTGACATCGGCGGGCTGTGAGTCCTGGCCGGGCGGCGCGCGCCGTGCGGTGCGGTGTGGTGCGGGCCAGGCCGGAGGTCAGGCCGCACGGGGTGTGTCAGCCGTGAGCGGCGGGTCAGGACGCGCGGTGCGGGACGGGCCGTGAGAGCGGTTCGGTCCGTGGTGAGGTGGTGGTGGCCGTGCCGTGCAGCCGCAGCGCCTGGGCCAGGCACACCACCGCGGCCGTGGTCAGAACGGTGCGCGCGAGGTTGGCGGCCGACCAGGCGCCCTTGAACCGGTCGGCCAGCGACGGGTCCGCGATCTTCGCCGGGTCGCCGAGACGGGCGAGTTCGCCGTTCAGCGGAAGGTTCACCGCGACGGTGAGCACCAGGACGGCCAGGTAGAGCACACCGGCCCCGGCGGCCCACGCGGCCGCCGCCCGGCGCCCCCGCCGGTGTTCGGCGACGGCGGCGCACACCGTGGCCGCCAGGGCGCCGAGGAAGAGGACCGCGAACGGACCACTGTTGTCGATCGCGTCGTTGAAGTTGCGCATCGCCGTGAGATAGGCGGCGTCGTCGAGACGGGAGAGCCCCGGCATGACCGACAGGTCGTAGGCGTAGAACAGGCCGGACAGCAGGCCCATCGCGACGCAGGCCACGGTCAGCAGCACGCCGGCTGCGCCGCCGGGACGGCGCGGTTCCACTGGCATGATCATTTCCTCACTGTCTTCGGGTGTGCGGATGTACGGGCGGGTGGACGGGCTGCCGGTCCAGGACGACCGTCCCGGTCGGCGTCGGCCGGGAGACCGCCGTCGGCTCGCCGCCGTTCGCCCGGTACTCCTGCGGGCTCACGCCCCGTACGCGCTTGAACGCCGAACTGAGCGCGAACGCGCTGCCGTAGCCCACCTCGTGGGCCACCTGGGTCAGGGTCGTGTCCGGCCGGCACAGCAGGTCGGCGGCGAGGGTCAGTCGCCACCCGGCCAGGTAGGCCATCGGCGGCTCCCCCACCACCTCGCTGAAGCGGCGGGCCAGGGCCGCCCGGGAGGCGCCGACCTCGCGGGCCAGCGACTGAACCGTCCAGGGCCTGGCGGGGTCGTCGTGGAGCAGCCGGAGAGCGGGGCCGGCGATCGGGTCGGACTGCGCGCTGTACCAGGCGGGGACGCCGTTCTCCGGCTGCCGGAGCCAGTCCCGCAGCAGGCCCACGAAGAGCAGGTCCAGCAGGCGGTCGAGGACGAGTTCCTGTCCCGGTTCGTCGCGGGCGATCTCTCGGGCCAGCAGGGGGATCAGCGGGTCGTCGGTGTCCGCGGCGGTGCGGACCAGGAGGGCGGGCAGGGCGTCGAGCAGACGGCGGCCGACCGCGCCCGGCGCCTGATAGGTGCCGCTGAGCATCACGGAGGCGTCCGGTGCGTCGGCCTCGCCCCAGGTGCGCACGCCGAGCGCCATCGAGTCGGTGAGATCGGTGCCGTCGACGGTGGTGCAGCGCTGGTCGGGGCCCACGATCACACGCACGGGAGTGCCCTGGTCGTCGGCGAGGGTGTACGGGTCGGGTCCGCGCAGGACGGCGAGGTCGCCCGGCCTCAGCAGGACCGGGGTCGCGCTGTCGGGCATCACCCAGGCGTCCCCGCGGACCATGGTGACGAGGGACACGGGGGCACGGTCCTCGACGCGGAGCGACCAGGGCGGCCGGAACACCGACCTGAGTACGAACGCGCCGCGTGCCTTCGGGCCTTGCAGCAGGCCGGCCAGAACATCCATGGGACGACTGTCGCAGAGGGGGCGGACGCGGAACCGTCAGACGGACCAGACGCCGGTGGCGGCGGTCTTCCTGGCGAACTCGGTGAAATCCAGGGGCGGTCGTCCGAGGGCCTCCCGCACGCCCTGCGTGACACTGGCGTTGCGCCCGTCGAGGATGAGCCGGAAGAGGTCGGCGAACTCGGCCGGCAGTCCGTTCTCCGCGAGCAGCCGGCGGTAGTCGTCCAGGGAGACCGGCGTGTATCTGATCTCGCGTCCGGTGGCCTCGGACAGTTCGGCGGCGACGTCGTGCAGGCTCAGCAGCCGGGGGCCGGAGACCTCGTAGGTCCGGCCGATGTGCCGGTCGTCGGTGAGGGCGGCGGTGACGACGTCCGCGATGTCGTCGGCGTCGACGAACGGTTCCACGGCGTCCGCGGTGGGCAGCGCGAGTTCGCCGGCCAGGACGGGCTCGAGGAAGAAGCTCTCGCTGAAGTTCTGGTCGAACCAATTGGCCCGTACGACGGTCCAGTCCGCCCCCGACGCCTTGAGCAGGTCCTCGCCGCGCACCGCGCCCTCCTCGCCGCGGCCGGAGAGCAGGACCAGTCGGCGCGCGCCCCGGCGTACGGCCAGTTCGGCGAACGCGCCCACCGCCTCGGCGGCTCCGGGGAAGGCCAGGTCGGGGTAGTAGGTGACGTAGACGGCCGCGACCCCGTCGAGCGCGGGCTCCCAGGTACCGGGGTCCTCCCAGCGGAAGGGCGGCTCCCCGGCGCGTGAGCCGACGCGCACCGGCAGGCCGCGGAGGGTGAGCCGCTCCGCGACGCGCCGTCCGGTCTTTCCGGTGCCGCCGATGACGAGTGTCTTCGGGTCCTTGGTGTCCGTGCTGTGTGGTGTCGTCATGTGTTCAGTCAACGGCAGCGGAACGGCGACGGCCATGGCCCCAACGCTCGGACGCATAAGCAGGCGTCTACGGGTGGCGGGCTCCCGGAGCCGGCCGGACCGGGCGCGGCGGCCACGGGAGCGGCCGCGGCACCGCCTACTGGTCGGAGGAGAACCGCACCGCCCCCGCCGGGATGCGGGCGTCGCACCACACCCGTACGCCGTCGCGGAGTTCGTTGTCGGCGCCCACGATCGCGCCGTCGCCGACGACCGTGCCGGTCAGGACGGAGCGTTCGCCGACGCGGGCGTGGCTGCCGATGAGGGAGTCGGTGATGACCGCGCCGGGTTCGATGACGGCGCCCGGCAGGATGGTCGAGCCGAAGACCCTGGCTCCCTGCGCCACGGACGCGCCCTCGCCCACCACCGTGCCGCCGGTGAGCTTGGCGTCCGGCGCCACCCTGGCCGTGGGCAGGACGAGGCGGTCGCCGCAGCGGCCGGGGACGGCCGGGGACGGCGCGCGGCCGAGGACCAGGTCGGCCGAACCGCGCACGAAGGCGGCCGGGGTGCCGAGGTCCAGCCAGTAGGTGGAGTCGACCATGCCCTGCAGATGGGCGCCGGCCGCGAGCAGGCCGGGGAAGGTCTCGCGCTCCACGGAGACCGGGCGGCCCGCCGGGATCGTGTCGATGACCGAGCGGCGGAAGACGTACGCCCCCGCGTTGATCTGGTCGGTGACGATCTCCTCCGGGGTCTGCGGCTTCTCCAGGAAGGCGAGGACGCGGCCGGTCGGGTCGGTGGGGACGAGGCCGTAGGCGCGCGGGTCGGTCACCTTCGTCAGGTGCAGGGAGACGTCGGCGCCCGTCGACTCGTGGGTGTCGACCAGGGCTTCGATGTCCAGACCCGTGAGGATGTCACCGTTGAAGATCAGCACCGGGTCGTCGGGGCCGGAGTGCAGGCGGGCGGCGACGTTGCGGATGGCGCCGCCGGTGCCGAGGGGCTCCTCCTCCGTCACGTACTCCAGGTGCAGGCCGAGCGCGGAGCCGTCGCCGAAGTAGGGCTCGAAGACCTCGGCCAGGTAGCTGGTGGCGAGGACGATGTGCTCGACGCCCGCCGCTCGCGCCCGCGCCAGCTGGTGGGTGAGGAACGGCACGCCGGCGGCCGGGACCATCGGCTTGGGCGTGTGCACCGTGAGCGGTCGCAGCCGGGTGCCTTTGCCGCCGACCAGGAGGATCGCTTCTGTCACCTGTCGTCTCTGCTTCCTGCCGGGACCGGCCGAACTACTCGTGGGCTCTCGTTTCTCGGCCGGTCAGTGTATGCAGACCGTGCGACGACGCCTCCGCCGGCCGCGCGGTGTCCCGCGGGATCGGTGTGCGGTTTCCCCCGGCCGCGCCGGGCCGGTCCCCCGGCCGGCCCACCCTGTCCCCCGGGCCGCCCGCCCGTCGCCCCGACGGCGGTGGACACGGGCCCGGCCTCAACGTCCCTGGTAGTGCGAGGCGCTGGAGCGGGCCGTGCCGAGCTTGGCGTAGAGCCGCTTGCCGGGGCATTCGGTGGCGAACCCGTCCCGATGGCCTGAGATCACGTTCAGTCGTACGTTCTTCCCCTTGGGGTAGAGGTTGCCACCGGCCGACGTGAGATATGTCTTTCCGCTCGGATCCACCCCGTAGAGTCCGAGCTTCCACGCGGTGAGCCGGGCGACGGCCGTCACGGCGGCGCCGGCCGGCTTGTTCGTGCCGTAGGTGCCGATCACGGCGATGCCCATGCTGTCGGTGTTGAACCCGGCGGTGTGCGCCCCGAGCACCGCCTTGGCCACGCCACCGGCCCGGCCCTCGTAGAGGTTTCCGCACTTGTCGACGAGGAAGTTGTAGCCGACGTCCCGCCAGCCCATGCTCTGGACGTGGTAGCGGTAGATACCGCGGATGACGGAGGGGGCCTGGGCGCAGGTGTACTTGTTGCCCGTGGCCGTGTGGTGCACGAAGGCCGCCTTGATCTTCTTCGTGTAGACGAACCCGCGTCCGCGCAGTGATTCGTCGGCTCCCCAGCCCCGGCGCGTGACGATCCGGGGGCGCGGCCCGATGTGCGGCTTCTCCCGCGCGGGGCCCTGGAGCCGCGTCATCTCGTCCTCGGTGGCCGCCTGGTCCAGCTCCGGGATCGCGGTGGCGCCGAAGGCGGTGATGTCGGAGTTGGCGCCCGAGGCGGCGATCGCGGCCTCCGTGTCCAGCTCGGTGCGGGGCGGGTCGTCGAGGGGCAGGTCCACGGGCAGCGCCTCCCCCGCGTCCGCCGGCTCTCCGGTGTCCTTCCCGGGGTCGACGAGTTCCAGCCGCAGCCCCGAGGGCAGCGGGGGCCGGGGGACTCCGGCACGCATGCCCGCGCCGCCCGCGCCGTCGCCGTCGTCCGCGCCGTCTCCCTTCTCTCCGCCGCCTCCGCCCTCTCCCTTCCCTTCGACGGCGCCGCCGTCCGCGCCGCCCTCGACGTCCGCCGTGCCGGCGCCGTCCGCGCGCACCCGTACGTCCACGCCGTCCGAGTCGCCGACCCACAGGGGTGCCGTCGCCCCACGCACCCGCCGGGCGGAACGTTCCGCCGTGTCCGGGTCGGCGCCGTGGTCGGCGTTGTCGGCCTCGACGTCCTGCCAGTCGGACCACTCCCCCGTCACGGCGGACCGGGTGCGCACCCGCACCCGGCCGCGCAGCTCGCTGCCGGGGTCGTCCCAGACGACGCCGACCAGGGCGAACCGGTCGAGGCCGGTGCGGTACAGCCCCTGCGCCCGCGCCGCGCCGAGGCCGCGCCGGCCGGAGAGCGGGACGAGGGGCAGTGATCGCGTGCTGCCCGGGATCACTGCCCCGGCCGACCGTTGCACGGTGGCGGACCGCTCCGTCCACCCGGTCGCGGCCGTCGCGCCGGTCGCGGCGGACGCGGGCGGGGCCGGTGCGAGCGCGAGGACCGTGGCACAGGCGGCACCGATCGAGCAGGCGGCGAGCGGGGAGACGCCAGGGGCGGAAGTAAGGAATCCAGGCATACGCATGATCTTGGACATAATCACTCATATCTGTCCATAGGCGAACTGACGGACCGTCGGAGACCGTTCCGCCGAACCGGTGGCCCCACGGCCCCGTGCGCGCGCCCGCCCGCGCGTACTCTGTGCCGGGTGAACGCCACCGATCGCACCCCTGCCGACCTGCTGACTTCCGCGCTCGCCGCGGACCCCGGACGCCCGCTGGTGACCTTCTACGACGACGCCACGGGCGAACGCGTCGAACTGTCCGTGGCCACCTTCGCCAATTGGGTGGCCAAGACCGCCAACCTCCTCCAGGGCGACCTGTCCGCCGGGCCCGGCGACCGCGTCGCGCTGCTGCTGCCCGCGCACTGGCAGACGGCGGTGTGGCTGCTGGCCTGTTCGTCGGTGGGCGCGGTCGCGGACGTCGGCGGCGACCCGGCGGCGGCCGACGTCGTCGTGAGCGGTCCGGACTCGCTCGACGCGGCGCGCGCGTGCGCCGGTGAGCGTGTGGCGCTGGCGCTGCGGCCCCTCGGCGGGCGCTTCCCGCAGACTCCGCCCGGCTTCGCCGACTACGCCGTGGAAGTGCCGGGACAGGGCGACCGGTTCGCCCCGTTCGCCCCCGTGGACCCGGAGGAGCCGGCGCTCATCGTCGCCGGGCGGGAGTTCAGCGGGGCGGAGGTCGTCGAGCGGGCCTCGTCGGAGGCGGGCGAACTGGGGCTCACGGGGCCCGGTTCGAGGCTGCTGTCCGGGCTGCCGTACGACACGTGGGAGGGGCTCAGCGCGGGACTGTTCGCGCCGTTGGCCGTCGGCGGGTCCGTGGTGCTGTGCCGCCATCCGGAGCAGGCGGACGAGGAGGCCCTGGCCAAGCGGATCGAGAGCGAGCGGGTGACCGCGGTGCGACGGTAGGCCGCCCCGCGGGCGCGGGTCCGCCCCGGTTCCCCGCGCCCGCACGGCCGGGCCGCGCCCCGGCGCGGCCCCGCGCACCCCGCCCTGCCTCCGCCCCTGCCACCGTCCCCCGGATGGAGTAACAAAGGGCGCTGCGGGACCTCCTCCCCCGCCATCGTCGTAAGTGCAGGACGCGACGCTCGTACGCCATGAGGGGATGGCTCCACCGTGACCGACACCGCAGGCAAGCCCGTCGGTCACGGCTCCCGGACGGGAGCCTCCGCCACAGGGGACGGGCTGATACGACGCCGGCGGCGGCGCTGGCTGCGGAACTCCGCGCTGGGGGCGGCCGCGGTCCTGGTCGTGACGGGCGGCGCCGGCTGGGCCGTCTACGCCAAGCTCAGCGCCAACATCACCGCCGACGAGGCCGCCGCCGCCGAGCTCGCCCGGTACGAGCGGGAACGGCCCACCGCACTGGTGCGGGGCGCGCTGAACATCCTGCTGATCGGGTCCGACACCCGGGCCGGGGACGGCAACCGCCAGTACGGCAAGGACGTCGTCGGCCAGCGGTCGGACACCACGATCCTGCTGCACCTGGCCGCCGACCGGGAGAGCGCCACCGCCGTCTCGATCCCCCGGGACCTGATGGTGGACGTCCCCTCCTGCCGGCAGGAGGACGGCAGGCGCAGCGACCCGGTGTTCGCGATGTTCAACCACGCCTTCCAGGTCGGGGGTTCGGCGTGCACGATCCGGACCGTCGAGAAGCTCACGGACATCCGGATCGACCACCACATGGTCGTCGACTTCAGCGGGTTCAAGGAGATGGTGGACGCCGTCGACGGCGTCGAGGTGTGCCTGAAGGAACCCGTGGACGACAAGGCGGCGAAGCTGCGGCTGCCGGCGGGCAGGGTCACGCTGGACGGGGAGCAGGCGCTCGGCTACGTGCGGGCCCGCAAGTCGCTCGGGAACGGCAGCGACACCGAACGGATGGGACGGCAGCAGCGGTTCCTCGGCGCGCTCGTCAACAAGGTGCAGAGCAGCGACGTGCTGCTGAACCCGGTGAAGCTGTATCCGCTGCTGGACGCGGCGACCTCCGCCCTGACCACCGACCCGGAACTGGCCAGTCTGCGTGGCTTGTACCAGTTGGTGCGCGGGCTGCGCGACATCCCCACGGAACGCGTGCGGTTCCTGACGGTCCCGAGGGAGTCGTACGTCTACAACGCCAACCGTGATCAACTCGTGGAGCCGGAGGCCGAGAAGCTGTTCGCCCGGCTCCGGGCCGACCAGCCGGTGGCCGTGGCCCCGGAGACTTCACAGAAAGTTCCCGGGGAGGACACAGGTGCGGGCGGCCAGGACGGCCCTTCGCCCGCCCCGACGTTCCCCGGGTACACCGCCTCCGAACACACCTGTGAGTAAGGCGCGCACCAAGTCGGCGAACTTCCGTTCAGAAAATGAGGGGGATTGCCCGGTTGTAGGCAGAGGGAATTTGTCACCGGCGTCGCTCGACGCTGAACTGGGCGGATAGTGTGAGCGATCCGGTGCTCCTGACCACGAGGTCCGTCCTGGGGTCGTGCACCGATTCACCGAGACCCGAGCGCCTTGGAGGGGGAAGGCGCCGCGTGGCCCCGACGGAGGATTCGGACAACCGTGGACGCGCAAGGCCGTGGGCGGGCGGACAACATCGATCCCGCAGACCAGTGGGTGCTCAATCCGAACACCGGCGAATACGAACTGCGACTGAGCCCTTCCGCAGCGCAACCGCCGGTACCGGGACCGCGCAGACCGTCCCCCGGGGACGGGGGCGGTGCGGCGGGCGGCCGTGCGCGGCAGAAGTCCGGGGAGACCCGGCAGCCGGCCGGTGAGAACCAGCAGACACCCCGGGCGCGCGGCGCCGACGTGCCGCCGCCGCGCTCGGCCCGGCGCCGGGGCGCCGAGCCGGAGGCACCGCAGGGACGGCGTGCGTCCCGGCGGCCGGTGAAGAAGAAGTCGCGGACGAAGAAGGTGCTGCTGTGGACCGGCGGGTCCATGGCCTTCGTGCTGGTCGCCGTGACGGCCGCCGGCTACCTCTACATAAAGCACCTGAACGACAACATCACGTCCGTGTCCGACGACGGCGCCGGCACCGGCGGCTTCCGCAAGGACGAGGCGATCAACATCCTGCTGATCGGCACGGACAAGCGCACCGGCAAGGGCAACGAGGGCTACGGCGACGCGGGCAGCGTCGGTCACGCCGACACCACGATCCTGCTGCACGTCTCCAAGGACCGGTCCAACGCCACCGCCCTGAGCATCCCGCGCGACATGATCGTGGACGTCCCGGACTGCCCGACCCAGCAGGAGGACGGCAGCGAGAAGGTCATCGCGGGCACGCAGGGCGTCCGCTTCAACACGAGCCTCGGGCAGGACGGCCGGACGCCGAGCTGCACCATGCGCACGGTGACCGAGCTGACCGGGATCAAGCCGGACGACTTCATGGTCGCCGACTTCAACGCGGTCAAGACGCTGACCGAGGCGGTCGACGGCGTCGACGTCTGCCTGGCCAAGGACATCGACGACCCCGACTCGCATCTGAAGCTGTCCAAGGGCACCCACAAGATCTCCGGTGAGCAGGCGCTGGCGTTCGTACGCACCCGGCACTCCGTCGGCTTCGGCGGCGACCTGAGCCGCATCGGGCTCCAGCAGCAGTTCCTGGGCGCGCTGATGCGCAAGCTGAAGGGCAACGCCACCCTCACCAGCCCGACGAAGATGCTGAAGCTGGCGGAGGCCGGCACCAAGGCGCTGACCGTCGACGACAAGCTGGACAGCATCGGCAAGCTGAAGGACCTGGGACTGGAGCTGGGCAAGCTCAACCCGAAGAACCTGGCCTTCACGACGGTGCCGGTCAAGGACAACCCGGCGGACGGCGTCGTACACAAGACGGTGATCGTCGACCCGGCCCTGGCCCCGCAGGTCTTCGAGGCCATCCAGAACGACGTCTCCTTCACCGACGTGAAGAAGCAGCAGAAGGCGAAGAAGGACGCCCAGGCGGCCCGGCTCAAGGGCACCAAGGCGCCCGCCTCCGAGGTGCGGGTGCGCATCCTCAACGGCGGGGCCGAGACGGGAAGCGCCCAGGCGGTGCTCAGCTGGCTGCAGAACAACCAGGGCGTGAGCAAGTCGGAGAACGACGGCAACGCCCCGGCCGAGCTGACCAGGACCACGCTGGAGTACGCGCCCGACCAGGCGGCCCAGGCCCGCCGGCTGGCCGCGATCATGGGGTTGTCCGGGGCCGCGATGAAGCCGGGCAAGAGCGTCACCAACGCCCAGGGGCTGCCGGCGATGACGCTGACCCTGGGCAAGGACTTCAAGGGAGCCGGGGTGTCCCTCACACCGCCGACCAAGGCGCCGAGCGTCGAGAAGTCGACGGCCGACAAGGTTAAGTGCGCATCGTAGGTAACCCAAGGGGCCCGTCGTGCGTCTAACCGGACGCGGGGCGGGCCCGTTGCTTGGCGCGAGGGTGGGGAGGGCAGGGGGTTTGGCGCAGAGCGAGGTGCGCGGGGAGGCTCCGGCGGTCGAGGACACGATGTCGCTCAAGCCGAAGGCCTCGGACATGCCGGCGCGTTCCGGACGGCACGGAGGCGGGCGGCCGCCGGGCCGCGCGCAGACCGACCGGAGACGGCGCAGACGGCGCGTGCTGCGCTGGTCGGCGATCGTGCTGGCGGTGGTGATACTCGGCACCGCGGGCGCCGGGTATGCCTACTACCAGCATCTCAACGGCAACATCCGCAAGGGCGCGCGGGCCAACGGCGACGACTCCAAGGCGCACCGCACCGCGCCGAACGCGGACGGCGAGACCCCGCTGAACATCCTGCTGATCGGCTCCGACAGCCGGAACTCCGCGGAGAACCTGAAGCTCGGCGGCAACAGGAGCCATGCCGGCGATCCGCCGCTCGCGGACGTGCAGATGCTCATCCACCTCTCCGCGGACCGCGAGAGCGCCTCCATGGTCAGCATCCCGCGCGACACCCGGGTGGACATCCCCGAGTGCACGGACCCCGAGACCGGCAAGGTCTACCCGCCGACGAACGACATCATCAACGTCACCCTGGCCCGCGGCGGCGCCGGCTGCACGCTGCTCACCTGGGAGAACCTCACCGGGGTCTACATCGACCACTGGATGACGATCGACTTCGCGGGCGTGGTGCGGATGGCGGACGCCATCGGGGGTGTCGACGTCTGTGTGAAGCAGAACGTCTGGGACCACCCGACCCCGCAGGTGTCCGGCGGGTCCGGACTGAAGATGAGGGCCGGCACGCACAAGGTGAAGGGCAAGCAGGCCCTGCAGTGGCTGCGCACCCGGCACGCCTGGGGCGACGACCTGATGCGGGCCCGCGCCCAGCACATGTACCTGAACTCGATGATCCGTACGCTGAAGAAGCAGAACGTGTTCACCGACACCGGCCGGCTGATGGACCTGGCCGAGGCGGCCACCAAGTCGCTGAAGGTGTCGGAGGAGATCGGCACCGTCAAGAAGCTCTACGACCTGGGCATGCAGCTGAAGTCCGTGCCGTCGGACCGCATCACCTCGGTGACCATGCCCAACGTGAAGGACCCGGACAACGAGAACCACGTCCTGCCGGACGAGGCCAACGCCCACAAGATGTGGCAGATGCTGCAGGACGACGTGGCGTTCGACAAGAACGGCGGGAAGTCGGAGTCGGGGAAGGCCGCGAGCAAGGACAAGCCGGCCAAGACGCCCTCGCTCGACGCGGCCCGGCTCGGAGTGCTGGTGCAGAACGCCACCCGGACCTCCACCGAGGCCGCGGTGCAGCAGCGGGCGTCGGCGATCGGCCAGGTGCTCGTGCAGAAGGGCTACGCCCGGGCGCAGGCCGACACCTCGGGGAGCCTGGCCGAGGACAAGACGGTCGTGCGCTACCCGAGCGCGGACCTGGAGGGCGACGCCCAGGCCGTGGCCAAGGCGCTGGGGATCCCGATGAGTGCGGTGCAGAAGTCCACCGGCGTCTCCGGGGTCACGGTCGTCGTCGGCGCGGACTGGCGCGAGGGCACGTCGTACCCGAAGCAGTCCAAGCCGAAGGCCGGCGACCTGCCCGCCAACTCCGACGCCGTCAACGGCTCGGACACGACGAAGTGCATGGACGTGTACAGCGTCTACCAGTGGTAGCCCGCTGAACGGCGACGAGGGGCCCCTCCCGGTGGGAGGGGCCCCTCGGCCATGGCTCAGACGGTGTCGAGGACCGCGGGCCGCCGGGAGGCGATGACCTTCCTCGCCAGAGACTTCGGGCTGGTCAGGAAGCCCCATCCCCAGGACATGTGCATGGTGGCGAGGGCCACCGGGATCTGCAGCCGGGCCTTCGGGGGCAGCCCCCTGCCGGCCGGGACCGAGCCCGCGACGATCGCGGCCAGGTAGCCGCCGGGGATCAGGAGGGCCCACGGGGTCAGCGCCGCGCCGACGACCAGGCCGGCGGCTATCGCGCACACCGCCGTCGGCGGGGCGAGGTAGCGCAGGTTGATGGAGCCGGAGTGGTAGCGGGCGACGACGTGCCGCCAGCGGCCGTAGTCCTTGTACTGCTTGGCCAGCGCGCGCACGGACGGCCGCGGCCGGTACGACACCTTCAGCTCGGGCGAGAACCAGATGAGCCCGCCCGCCTCGCGGATACGGAAGTTCAGCTCCCAGTCCTGGGCGCGGATGAACTCCTCGTTGTAGCCGCCCTGCTGCTCCAGCGCCTCGCGGCGGAAGACGCCGAGGTAGACGGTCTCGGCGGGAGCGGCCTCGCCGCCGGTGTGGAAGGCCGCGTTGCCCACGCCGATCCTGGAGGTCATGGCGGCGGCGACCGCGTGCTCCCAGTCGTTCTCGCCCTCGGCGTGCATGATGCCGCCGACGTTCTGCGCGCCGGTCTCCTCCAGGAGGCGGACCGCGGTCTCGATGTAGTTCGGCGAGAGCATGCCGTGGCCGTCGACGCGGACCACGACCGGGTGCCGGGAGGCCTTGATCGCCGCGTTCAGCGCCGCGGGCGTACGGCCGGTCGGGTTGGGGACGGTGTGCACGCGCGGGTCTTCACGTACCAGCTCGGCGGCGATCTCGTCCGTGCGGTCCGTGGACGGACCGAGGGCGATCACGACCTCCATCTCGCCGGCGTACTCCTGCGCGAGGATCGCTTGGACGGCACCGCGCAGATGCCGCTCCTCGTTCAGGACGGGCATGATCACGGACACTGCGGGGAGCCGCACGTCGGGCTTGGCGTTCATAGGGGCCTCACGTTACCGCGAACGGGGGACACGGATGCGCGCCGCCGGGCCTGCGGCGCGGGCTGGAGATCGTATCGGCCTACTGTGCTTCCGGATCCCGCGTACGGCCTCGTCCGGAGGTGCATCCCTTGCCCAGCCCGCCCCGGTCCCCGGCGCCCCCGCGGCGCCGCCAGCAGCCGCCCCGCCGCGTACCGCACCCGCCCGAGCGGCCCGTGCGCTCCGTCCGGCCGCCACGGCGACCACGCTGGGCCATGCGGGCGGTCACCACCCTGTCGGTCGTGGTGCTCGCCTCCGCCGGGATCGGGCACGCGGTCGTCAGCAGCCTGGACGCGGGCATCGCCCGGATCGACGCCTTCAAGGACATGAAGAACCGGCCCCAGGCCGGCCACGGCATGAACGTCCTGCTGGTCGGCACGGACGGCCGGGACAAGGTCAGCGAGCAGGACCGGCGCACCTTCCGGCTGGGCGGACAGCCCTGCCACTGCACCGACACCATGATGATCGTGCACATCTCGGAGGACCGGGAGCGGGCCACCGTGGTGAGCCTGCCGCGCGACTCCTACGCCGAGATGCCCTCGCACATCGACCAGAACTCGGGGCAGCGGCACGGCCCGCACCCGGTCAAGCTCAACGCGGCCTACGCCGAGGGCGGCCCCCAGCTGACCATCCGCACGGTCGAGAACATGACCCATGTGAAGATCGACCACTATCTGGAGGTCGACTTCACCAGCTTCATGAAGACCGTGGACGTGCTCGGCGGGGTCAAGGTCTGCACGCCGACACCGCTGAAGGACCGGTACACCGGGCTCGACCTCGCGGCCGGCACGCACACCCTCCAGGGCGGGCAGGCCCTGCAGTACGTGCGCGCCCGGCACGTCGACGGCGCCAGCGACCTCGGCCGGATGAAGCGGCAGCAGGGTTTCCTGGCCGCGCTGATCGAGAAGGCGACCTCCTCCGGGGTCCTGCTCAACCCGATGCGGTTCCGGGACGTCACCCGGGCGGTGCTCGGCTCGGTCCGCGCCGACGCCGGGTTCGGTACGGACGAGCTGCTCGACCTCGGGCGCGCGATGCGGAGCTTCTCGCCGTCCGCCTCCGAGTTCACCACCGTGCCCATCGGGCAGCTGAACTACCAGGTCAAGGGCATCGGCTCGACCCTGCGGTGGGACCAGGCGAAGGCGGACCGGCTGTTCGGGGCGCTGCGTGACGACAAACCGCTCACCGCGGACCGCCCGCGCCGGGGCCGGGGTCCGGCTCCGGTGCCGGTGGAGGTGGCCCCGGACAGCATCCGGGTCCAGGTGGCGAACGGCACCGGCACGGTCGGGCTGGCCAAGCGGGTCGACGCGGCGCTCGCGGCGACCGGCTTCGCCACCACCCACCAGCCGGTGACCGCCCCCGCCCATGTGCCGCACACGGTGATCGCCTACGACCCCCGCTGGGACCGTTCCGCCCGCTCCCTGGCCGCGGCCCTGCCGGGCAGCGAGCTGCACCCGGCACCGGGCCAGGGGCCGCTGCTGAAGGTGACCGCCGGTGCCGACTTCAGGAATGTCCGCAAGGTGCGCTTCGACGACCCGGCCCAGCCGCAGCAGAGCGTGGTGCGCGGCAACGAGGTGACCTGCTGACCGCGCCCCCGCACGGCCCACGGGCACACCGCCGCCGGTCCGCCGCCGCCGTCGGTCCGGCTCGGCTGTAGTCGGTCCGACGTCGGGGGCCGGGGCGGCGCGGCGGTGCCGCGGGGGCGACGCAGGCGACGGGGGTGCGGGACCGCGGACGCGCGGGCCGGCGCTCCTTCGGGGCTCTCAGTCCTCGAAGCCTTCGGCCGCCCTCTTCTCGCGCAGCTCGCGGATCGCCCGGCGGCGGGCCAGGCGGTGGGTGCGGCGGATCTGCGCCTCCTGGCAGCGGCGCCGGTCGCGCTCGGTCTCCGGTATCACCGGCGGCACCCGGCGCGGCTTGCCGTCGGCGTCCACGGCCGCGAAGACCAGATAGGCCGAGCCGACCTGGGTGGGCGGGGCCGACTCGTTCCAGCGCTCGGCGAGGACGCGCACGCCGACCTCCATGGAGGTCCGGCCGGTCCAGTTCACCTGTGCCTTCACATGGACCAGGTCACCGACGCGGACCGGTTCCAGGAACGCCATCTCGTCCATGGAGGCGGTGACGGCGGGACCGCCGGAGTGCCGGCCGGCCACCGCGCCCGCCGCGTCGTCGACCAGCTTCATGATCACCCCGCCGTGCACCGTCCCCAGCAGGTTGGTGTCGTTGTGGGTCATGATGTGGCTGAGGGTGGTGCGCGAAGCGGACGTGAACTTGCCCGGGATGTCCGGTTCCACTTCCGTGGCCTGGTCTGTCATGGCCTCCACCTTATGCCGAGGGCTCATTCGCGGAATTTGTGTCGTCTTCGCAACAGCGCCGCCCTGATTTTCCGACAAGCCTTGTGGAGCACACCGCGCCTCCCGGCACACTGGGGCGCATGAATGACTGGCCCGAGGGATGGTCCGACAACAACCGCGGCCCGCGCTACGGACGCGGCAGTGCCGGCGCACAGCCGGAGGGGGCCCGCGTGATGCGTCAGGTGCAGCGCGGCCCGGCGGTACCGCCCGGACCGCGCTCGGCGTACGGCGACCCCGGCCCGGCGGCGCCGCCGCACGGGGCCGGCGTGCCGCAGCAGCCGTCGTACGTCGACGGCCGGGGACACGACGGCTACGGCGACTACGACAGCGGTTACAACACCGGCCAGGTCTACGGCAGCCCCGGCGGCCGGGGCCCGGACGACCCGACGGGCACGCCCGGCCGCGGCCCGCGCCCCGCGCCGAACTGGCGGCGCCGGATCAAGTGGACCGCGATCACCGTGGCGACCGTGCTGGTCGTCACATCGGTCGCGACCTACTTCTGGGCCGACTCCAAGCTGCGCCGCGAGGTGGACCTGTCCAAGGTCATCGACCGGCCGGAGGCGGGCGACGGCACGAACTACCTGATCGTCGGCTCGGACAGCCGTGAGGGCATGTCCAAGGACGACGAGAAGAAGCTGCACACCGGTGGCGCCCCGGGCAAGCGCACGGACTCGATGATGATCCTGCACGTGGGTGACAACGGCGACACGCTGATCTCGCTGCCGCGCGACTCGGACGTGGTGGTCCCGTCGTACCAGGGCTCGACGTCCGGGAAGGTCTACCCGGCGCAGGGCCGGCACGCGAAGCTGAACGCGACCTACGCCGAGGACGGGCCGACGCTGCTGGTCCGCGCGATCGAGTCCAACACCGGCCTGCACATCGACCACTACGTGGAGATCGGCTTCCAGGGCTTCGCGAACATCGTGGACGCGGTCGGCGGTGTGGACATCGACATCGACAAGGGCTTCAAGGACAAGTGGTCGGGCGCCGACTTCAAGTCCGGCAAGCAGACCCTGAACGGCCAGCAGGCCCTCGCCTTCGTCCGCACCCGGCACGCGTTCGCCGCGTCCGACCTGCAGCGCACCAAGAACCAGCAGAAGTTCCTGGCCGCGCTGGCCCACCAGGTGGCGACGCCGTCGACGCTCCTCAACCCGTTCAAGTTCTACCCGGTCATGGGCGCGGGCCTGGACTCGCTGATCGTCGACAAGGACATGTCCCTGTGGGACCTGGCCTCGATGTTCTGGGCGATGAAGGGCGTCAACAGCGGTGACGGCACCTCGATGAACATGCCGATCTCCGGCTCCACCGGCGGAAACCTCGTCTGGGACAAGACGAAGGTGAAAACCCTGGTGGACCAGCTGAACAACGACGAGAAGGTGACGGTCTCCGGCAACTGACACCGGCCGTCGCAGGAGGATCAAGGGCACCCGCGCGGGTGCCCTTGTCCGTTCCGGCCGGGGCAGGCTCACATGTTGGCGCCCGCCATCGCCCGACAGGTGTCCGCGCAGCGGCGACACGCCTCCGCGCAGCGCATCATCTGCTGGTCGTCCGGCATGGCCATACACGCCTCGGCGCACATGTCGCACACCTTGGCGCAGAGCGCGCACATCTCGGCGGACATGGGCGAGCGGCGCATCATCATGTCGGCGCACATGCGGGTCGTCTCGGAGCAGTCCATCAGCGCGCGCATGATCTGCATCTGCTGCTGGCCGCCCTTCTGCATGCAGGAGCTCATGGTCTCCTCGCACATGCTGTGGCAGCTCATGCAGGCTTCGATGCAGTCCTGCATCTGCTGGGTGAGGGCGGGCATCATCTGCGACTGGGTCATGGCTCCTCCTCGGAGGCGGGGGGCCCGGGACGGGCTCCGTGTGCTTCCGTCCTACGTCCCACCGCCCGCCCCCGCATGTGACCGACCGGTCGGGAGGTGCACCGGGACAGGTCACGCGGTTTCCCGTTCCGTCAACCATGACCGCTTGACCGGTACGCCCAGGCCTCGGGAGTATCGATCTCGATGCGGGGCACTGGCAGCGGCTTGGGAGAGGCGAACCCGGACCATGAAGGTCACCAAGCTGGTCAGCACGTGCGACATCAAGGACTGCCCGACGATCTACGCGACGGATCGCGGCACGCTCCTGGTACAGGGTGAGACGCCGACCGACCACGGGCTTCGGATTCCCGCGCACGAAACCCTGGTCGAGACGCCGGTGGAACTGATCCAGAAGGCCATCCGTGACAACCTCATCTAGGACTCTCGGCGACCTCTTCGACGCGTTCGAGCGCGAGGCATTCCGGCTGGAGACCCTGGACGACTACAGCAAATCCGGAAGCGTCGACGCCTACCAGGCATTCCTGGCCGGGGATCCACAGCCGGACGTCCATAACGCGGGATGGGTCGAAGAACTACGCTCGCACACGGCGTAGGGGAAGCGGGTATACCGGGTCCACATCCTCTCCCGTCCACTCACGGACTATCTCAGGTTCGAACTCGGCTGGGGGTACCGGAGGAACGCGACCGGGGGTGAAGAGTTCTTCATCCTCGACGTCACCGACAAACCCAACCCCTTGGCGGGAGTTCCGGACTTCTGGCTCTTCGACTCCGAATCCGCGGCCGTGATGAATTACGACGGAAGCGGGAAGTACGTGGGGTCGGAAGTTCTACCGCAGGAGAGAGCAGTGGAGTTCAGTCGGTACCGCGACGCGGCACTCGCGCACGCGGAGCCGTTCACCGAATGGTGGGCCAAGTACAAGGCGTGAACAGGGCACAGCTCGGAGCCGCGCTGCGGGCGCTGCGCGTGGCATCCGGCAAGGACGACGCCTGGGCCCTCGGTGACAGCAAGCAGCCGGAGGCGCAGCCGGCGCGGTTCACGACGGAGGAACTGGGCGCGGCCGGCATCGACCCGGCGCGCTTCGGCCTGAACGTCTGATCCCTTTCTACCGGCGGCCGGGCCGGATTCATCCCCGTCCTCGGGTCCGGCTCGGCCGGCTACTCTCGAAACGGGAACGACTGGTGCACCACCACGGCTACCTGTGGACCGGCCCGAAAGAGCGCTTCGACAACGAGGCTCTGCGGCGGCCCCCGCACCCTGAGCCGCCCCCGGCCGGGAGCAGGCCGGAGCTGATCCAGCGCCACCGGGAAGTGGCGGCCGAATTCCGGACCGTTGACCTCCCCCCGTTGGAGACGGCGTTCTGGCTGCTCAAGCCCGGCTCTCTGATCTGCGACACGTGGGATGAGGCTGAGGAAGCGGCGGCCTGGATCGGGACCCGCTTGGCCGCGTACGTGCACCGGTTCGCTGCCGAGAGGGACCGTGACACCACCCGTCTGGCCCGGCTGGTCGACTCCGCTGCCGAGCGGCTCGGGTCTGGGTCTGATGTGTCGTTCGGCTTCTACCTCGAACGACCCTCATCCTTGGTGGTGTTGCGGCGGCTAGCGCCATCCGTCCTCCAAGAAACCAGAAAGCCCCCGAAGACCCTCGGGGGCTCATGCGTATGAAGTGCTAGGTAGTTCAGCCGCCTTGGCTACCTGCTTCAGTCATTTCCTCAAGTATGGCTTTGACCTTGTCCGTCAACTCTCCACCCGCCTTACCGGCAACTGTGGTCAGGAAGCCGTCCCTTCTCGCCCGCTTCAGGTGATCCTTCACCGTCTCAGGTCGGCGGCCGATGAGCCGGGCCAGCCATGGAATGGGCGCAGGAGCCCCAAAATCCGCCATGACGGTGTACGTGGCTACAAGCAAGGTCAAGTACCGCTCTGAGACGCCCTCGCCCTCCAGGGCGAGCCCCGCCGCCTCTCCCATCTCATTCACCTTCCCTGACAGTTCCTCCAACGTCCGCTGAGCTTCGGGAGCCTGCTTGGCCAATTCCAACGCGGCGACCACGTCGAGCCTCCGCAGGACAGTGGTCGAGATGCCCCGCGCCACCTCACGAGCAGGGGCATCTTCGGCCGGCTCGATGGTGATCCGCTGCGGCCCTCCGCTGATCGGCCCTACGGGCCACCACATGTGGACCACCCAGGCGCCTTGCTTCTGAGTGATCTCGAACCCGCTGCCATCCGCTTCCATATCACTCAAGTTAGCACACCCAGGGTGTTCCACCCTGTGTTGACAACCCAGGGTGGTCAGTGCGCAAACTTGAAACGCCGGGGAGTGACCGGCGCGACGGCGGGGCGGGCCCGTACGTCGGAAGCAGCAGGAGGGGGCCGCTTCAGTGGCAAGGGCATGGGTCGCGCGGTCAAAGGACGACCCGAAGAAGTGGACGACGTTCTGGTACGACCCGGACGGCAAGCAGCGACAGAAGACGTTCGAGACCAAGAAGCGGGCTGACGACCAGCGCAAGCGCAAGGAGCAGGAACTCGACGCCGGCACCTACCTGGACGACCGCTTGGGCAAGCAGCCCGTGACGGCCGTGTGGGAGCAGTGGACCAATCAAAGGAAGCTGGAGAACAGCACCAAGAAGCAGTACCGGTCCATCCTCAACACGACCATTGAGCCGTTCTTCAAGGCCCGTTCCATCGTGTCCCTGAAGGTCGCAGACGTTGAGCAGTGGCTCTTGTGGATGGAGCAGGACCGGAAGCTTTCCGCCCGCACACGCCGTCAGCGGTTCTCGTTCTTCTCCGGGATGATGGACTGGGCTGTCGTCAACGAGATCATCGGCCGGAACCCGTGCAAGAAGGTCAAGGGCGCGGGCAGCCGCGCCAAGGAGATCCGGGAGCAGAAGAGCACCGCAAGGCGACTCACGACGAGGGAAGTTCTGGCGATGCTGGATGCCGCTCCTCCGCGATACCGCGCGATGCTGTGGCTCATGGCCGGGTGCGGCCTGCGGCTGGGTGAGGCCATGGCGGTGTCCCGCGATCAGATCGACTTCAAGGCCGAGACGCTTCGGGTCGACTTCCAGATTGCGGAGGACGGGGACACCGAGTCGGGGAAGAACAGCGCGATCCAGCGTCGGCACATCAAGGCTCGTGACGAAGGCGAGCCAGGGCGTACCGTCCCCCTCCCGCCGAACGTCGCCTTCGAGCTTCGGCGGCACATCAAGAACCAAGGCGTATGGGGGCCTGAGCGGCTTCTCTTCCCCAACGTGACGCGGACTGGCTACCTCTACGCGTCGTACTTCTACCCGAAGATCTGGATGGAGGCTCTGGGCAAGGGACAGGTGAAGTACTGCAAGGCGCACTCACTCCGGCACTACTACGGGTCGCGGCTGCTGTACGCCGGAGTCCCCGAGAACGATGTGGCCGACTGGATGGGCCACAGCAGTACGGACGTGCTGAGGGAGCACTACCACTACATCTTCGAAGGGGCCGAGCAGCGCGGTCGGACCGCCATCGCGACGATGTTGACGCCCGGCGCCGACGACCCGACCGAGGCATCAGAGGTCGCCTGATACGCGTACGACAACAGCCCCCGGCGTCGCGCCGGGGGCTGTGTTGTTTGTGGAGGTCAGTGGCTGTTTGCAGTCCGGCTTCCGCCCAGGATTCCCCCAGCATGACGCCCAGGAACGGCCCTGATCGGGCCGCAACGGGCAGAAAGCCGAGCAGGTCCCTCCGGACGTTCGAAACAGCTTCTGACCTGCAAAAACCCTGCTAGGGGAGGTTCCTCGCCATCACGATCCGCTGAACTTGGTTCGTGCCCTCATAAATCTGGGTGATCTTGGCGTCGCGCATCATGCGCTCCACCGGGTAGTCGCGGGTGTAGCCGTAGCCGCCGAGCAACTGGACGGCGTCGGTGGTGACCTCCATGGCGACGTCCGAGGCGAAGCACTTGGCGGCCGCGCCCTGGAAGGTGAGGTCGCTGTCGCCGCGCTCGGAGGCGGCCGCGGCCTGGTAGGTCAGGGCGCGGGCGGCGGCGATCTTCATGGCCATGTCGGCGAGCATGAACTGGATGCCCTGGAAGTCGGCGATCGGCTTGCCGAACTGCTTGCGCTCCTGGACGTAGCCCTTGGCGTAGTCGAGGGCGCCCTGGGCGACACCGAGCGCCTGCGCGGCGATGGTGATGCGGGTGTGGTCGAGGGTCTTCATCGCCGTGGCGAAGCCGGTGCCCTCCTCGCCGATCATGCGGTCGGCGGGGATGCGGACGTTGTCGAAGTAGACCTCGCGGGTCGGGGAGCCCTTGATGCCGAGCTTCTTCTCCGGGGCGCCGAAGGAGACGCCCTCGTCGGACTTCTCGACGACGAAGGCGGAGATGCCCTTGGAGCGCTTGGAGGGGTCGGTGACGGCCATCACCGTGTAGTACTCGGAGACGCCCGCGTTGGTGATCCAGCGCTTCACGCCGTTGAGGATCCAGTGGTCGCCGTCGCGGACGGCCTTGGTCTTCATGCCGGCCGCGTCGGAGCCCGCCTCCGGCTCGGAGAGGCAGTACGAGAACATGCCGTCACCCTTGGCCAGCGGGCCCAGGTACTTCTTCTTCAGCTCCTCGGAGCCGGAGAGGATCACCGGGAGCGAGCCGAGCTTGTTCACGGCGGGGATGAGGGAGGAGGAGACGCAAGCGCGGGCCACCTCCTCGATCACGATGACGGTGGCGAGCGCGTCGGCGCCGGCGCCGCCGTACTCCTCGGGGACGTGCACGGCGTGCAGGTCGTTGGCTACGAGGGCGTCGAGGGCCTCCTGGGGGAAGCGGGCCTCCTCGTCCACCGCCGCGGCGAACGGCGCGATCTTCGCCTCGACCAGGGAACGGACGGCGTCCCGGAGCATGTCGTGCTCCTCGGACGGGCGGTACAGGTCGAAGTCAGCCGATCCGGCCACGGTCTCTCACGCTCCAAAGACGCAGTGATACTGACGCTAATTACCGTTAAGTAACTCAAATTTTAGAGGGCGGCTCGCGGCGCGCCTACGTGAGCTACGCGACAGCGGGGAAATTGCCCGGTGGGAGGCCCGACTATGCTCGGCTCCGCATCACCGACGTACCCGATCTGGAGCGCACCCATGAGCCTGAAGATCACCGTGATCGGCACCGGCTATCTCGGCGCCACGCACGCCGCGGCCCTCGCCGAGCTGGGCTTCGAGGTGCTGGGCCTGGACGTCGTGCCCGAGAAGATCGCCATGCTGGAGCGCGGCGAGACCCCGATGTACGAGCCGGGCCTGGAGGAGCTGCTGCGCAGGCACGTGGCCGGGATCGAGGGCTCCACCGGGCGGCTGCGGTTCACCACGGACTGGGCCGAGGTCGGCGCCTTCGGCGATGTGCACTTCGTGTGCGTGAACACCCCCCAGAAGCACGGCGAGTACGCCTGCGACATGTCGTACGTCGACGCCGCCATCGCCTCTCTCGCCCCGCATCTGCACGGTCCGGCCCTGGTGGTCGGCAAGTCGACCGTGCCGGTGGGCTCCGCCGACCGGCTGGCCGCCTACCTCGCCGAGCACGCGCCGGCGGGCGCCGACGCCGAGCTGGCCTGGAACCCGGAGTTCCTGCGCGAGGGCTACGCCGTGCGGGACACCCTGCACCCGGACCGGATCGTGGTCGGAGTGCGCAGCGAGCGGGCGGAGAAGCTGCTGCGCGAGGTGTACGCGACGCCGACGGAGGAGGGTGCCCCGTTCGTCGTCACGGACTTCCCGACGGCCGAGCTGGTGAAGACGGCCGCGAACTCCTTCCTCGCGACGAAGATCTCCTTCATCAACGCCATGGCGGAGGTGTGCGAGGCCGCCGGCGGTGACGTGGCGAAGCTCGCGGAGGCCATCGGGCACGACGACCGGATCGGCCGCAAGTTCCTGCGTGCCGGGATCGGCTTCGGGGGCGGCTGTCTGCCCAAGGACATCCGGGCGTTCATGGCCCGCGCGGGTGAGCTGGGCGCCGACCAGGCGCTGACCTTCCTGCGTGAGATCGACTCGATCAACATGCGCCGGCGGGGCCAGATGGTGGAGATGACCCGGGAGGCGCTCGGCGGCGGGTCGTTCCTCGGCAAGCGGGTGGCGGTGCTCGGCGCCACCTTCAAGCCGGACTCGGACGACGTCCGTGACTCGCCCGCGCTGAACGTGGCCGGCCAGATCCACCTCCAGGGCGGTCAGGTGACCGTGTACGACCCGAAGGGCATGGACAATGCCCGCAAGGTCTTCCCGACCCTGGGCTACGCCGACTCCGCGGAGGCGGCCGTCCGGGGCGCCGACGTCGTGCTGCACCTGACCGAGTGGCAGGAGTTCCGCGAGCTGGACCCGGCGGCGCTCGGCGAGGCCGCCGCGGCCCGGCTGCTGCTGGACGGCCGCAACGCCCTGGACTCGGAGCTGTGGCGGCGGGCCGGCTGGACGTACCGCGCGATGGGCCGGCCGACCGCCTGACGACACGCGAGAGGTGACGCCGGTTCGGCCGAGGCTCAGTCGGCCGAACCGGCGTCTTCCCGCATTCTGCCCCACGGGACACATACGTGGCCGCTGAACGTCGTGCGGTTCACTGCTCCTTCGCCCGGTACCGGCGCATCTTCGCGCGGGCCCCGCACACCTGCATCGAGCACCAGCGCCCGCGGCCGGCGGGGCTGCGGTCGTAGTACGCCCAGTGGCAGGTCTCGGCCTGGCACGCCTTGAGCCTGGTCCAGGTGCCGGCGACCAGCGCCTCGGCGACCGCTGCGGCGATCCGGGAGGGCAGCGGGCCCGTGTCGGCGGCGGCGAGGCGGGCCGAGCCGTCGTGGTCGTCGACGGTGACGTACAGGGGTGCCCGTGCCAGCAGCGTGCCCAGCGGGGTCACGGTGCGGTGCGGCGGATGGCCGGCGTGGGCGAGCAGTGCGGCCCGCAGCGCCTCGCGCAGTTCCCGGGCCTCGGCGAGCCCCGCCTCCGTGACGCCGAGGCGGTCGCGGCCCTCCGGTGTGTCCAGCAGGTCGGCGCCCGTCTCGATGTCCAGGGTGTTCACCAGCGACTCGACCAGGGCCAGGCCGCCCGGAGCTGCCGATCTCTCGCTCATGCTTGCGACGTTACCTCTTGTGCGCGAGCATGCAGTAACCGTTACCGGTAACTCATGTCTATAGGTAACACCAGGAGGTAGTCATGGCTCTTGCCAAGCTCGACGTCGTGGTGCTGGACTGTCCCGATCCCCGTGCGCTGGCCGGCTTCTACGCCGCCGTGCTGGGCGGCACGGTGGAGGGGGACGGGGACTGGGTGGATCTGAAGGTGCCCGGCGGGCCGTCCCTGGCCTTCCAGCGGGCGTCCGGGTTCGTGCCGCCCGAGTGGCCCGCTGCGGACCGCTCCCAGCAGTTCCACCTGGACCTGGCGGTGGAGGACCTGGACACGGCCGAGAAGGGGGTGCTGGAGCTGGGCGCCCGGCCGCTGGACACCGAGGACCGGTCCCGGACCTTCCGTGTCTACGCCGACCCCGCTGGGCACCCGTTCTGTCTCTGCGCCTGCTGAACGAGAAGCTGAAACGAGAACAGGAGACACACCATGGCGTCCGTGGCCCGATTCCGTTCCGTCGTGCTCGACTGTCCCGACCCGCACGCACTGGCCGCCTTCTACGCGGCGGTGGCCGGGGGCACCCCGCGGGCCGAGGACGACGACTGGGTGGTCCTGCAGGTCCCGGACGGGCCGCGGCTGGCGTTCCAGCGGGCCGAGGGGCACACCCCGCCGGAGTGGCCGCGCGCGGACCACAACGGCCAGCAGTTCCATCTCGACTTCGACGCCGGCCCGGCCTGGGCGGATGTCGACGCGGCGCACGAACGGGTGCTCGCGCTCGGCGCCCGTCCGCTGGACCTGGAGGACCGGGAGAAGAAGGACTTCCAGGTGTACGCCGACCCGGCCGGGCACCCCTTCTGCCTGTGCCGGATCGAGCCGTGACGCCTTCATAGGCCGCGTCCGGGCCGCCTCCGGGGAGCCCGGTCGCCGCTAGGGAGTGCCCAGGTCGCCGATCCGGGCCGTCGACGTGTCCCGGCGGTGCTGTGCGGCGCGGGCCGTGAAGTCCGCGCTGCGCAGCACCCGCTGCACATTGCCCCAGGTCAGCAGGGACAGCTCGGTCCCGGACCAGCCGCGCCGCAGCAGCTCGGCGATCAGGTGCGGATAGCGGGAGGCGTCGGCGAGGTCACGGGGGTGGACGACCCCGGAGTCGTAGGTGCCGGACAGGCCGACGCACTCGGGGCCGGCCACGTCACGGACATGGTCGAGATGGTCGGCGACGTCCGGGACGGTCGGGCCGGTCTGCTCGGCGGTCAGCGGCACCATGCACAGGCCCTTGGCCTCGCCCAGGGCGACGAGCAGTTCGTCGGGCAGGTTGGCCGGGTGCGGGCGCAGGGCCCGGGCGGCCGAGCGGGAGCACAGCACCGGGGTCTTGGACAGGGCGAGGGTCCGCTCGGCGGTGGCCGGGGAGGCGCCGGAGACATCGGCGAGCACCCCGAGCCGGTTCATCTCGCGCACGACCTCCTCCCCGAACCGGGTCAGCCCGGACGCGCCCGCCCAGACCGTGCCCGCGAGGGTGAGGACGCGCAGACCGAGGTCCCGCAGGATGCGCAGGATGCCGAGGGAGTCCGCCACCACGGCGCCGGGCGCGGGCCCCAGCACCACGGCGACCCGGCCGCAGTTGCGGGCGTCGATGATCTGACCGGCGGTGCGCACCAGCCGCAGCCCCTCCGGGTGCGCCTCGATGACCGTGCGCACCAGGTCCAGCTGCTCGAGCGCCGCCTCCACCGGGCTTTCGCCGCCCCGCCCCTCGGGCAGGTGCAGCGACCAGAACAGCGCGCCGACATGCCCCTCGCGCAGCCGGGGGACGTCCGTGTCGACGGCGGCCTCGCCCAGCTGCAGGTCGTACCAGGACAGGTGGCGCAGGGCCCAGGGCAGACCGCTGTAACCGTCGGCGACGGGGTGCTCCGCGAGCAGGGTGTGCGCCTGCGCCAGCAGTTCGGCGTCCGGCTGCTCCGGACGGGGACGCCCGGGTTCGAGCGGCACCGCGACGGCGGGCGGGGCGTCCGGCAGGATGTCGTCCTCGCCGACCTCGGTCGTGGTGGGGATGTCGTCCTGCAGGTCGGCCATGGCGGGGCTCCGTACGTCGTCCTGGGCTACGTCGGTCGTGAGCGGCGGCGTGCTGTGGCTGGCGTACGGACACGCTCGCACGGAGCGGGCGGAACCTCCTGGTGGGTGGGGCGTTCGGGGGTACGCACGGCGGGGGCGGCCGGCCGCGCCGCCCGCCCCCGCCGCGGGGATCAGCCCCTCGTGCCGTCCAGCGACTCGATGGTGGCGAGGGACGGGGCCCGCGTGGCCCGCAGGTCCCGGGCCACGTCCTCCGCCGCGCCCAGCACGCGCACCGCGTTCTGCCAGGTCAGCTTGGCCAGGTCGGCCTTGGACCAGCCGCGGTCCAGCAGCTCGGCGAGGAGGTTCGGGTAACCGGAGACGTCGTTGAGGCCGTCCGGGGTGAACGCGGTGCCGTCGTAGTCGCCGCCTATGCCCAGGTGGTCGATGCCGGCCACCTCGCGCATGTGGTCCAGGTGGTCGGCCACCGTCGACACCGTGGCGACCGGGCGCGGGCTGCGCTCCTCGAAGGCCCGGTGGATCTTCATGGCCTCGGGGCTGGTGTCCAGGTGGTGCAGGCCGTGGGCGCGCATGTTCTCGTCCGCCGCCGCGGTCCACTCCACCGCCGCCTGGAGCACGAACTTCGGCACGAAGGTCACCATCGCCACACCGCCGTTGGCGGGCAGCCGCTCCAGGACGTCGTCGGGGACGTTGCGCGGGTGGTCGCACACCGCACGCGCGGAGGAGTGGGAGAAGATCACCGGGGCGGAGGCGGCGTCCAGCGCGTCCCGCATCGTCGTCGCCGCCACGTGCGAGAGGTCGACGAGCATGCCGAGGCGGTTCATCTCCCGGACGACCTCGCGGCCGAACGCGGACAGGCCGCCCGTGTTCGGCTCGTCGGTCGCGGAGTCGGCCCAGTCCACGTTGGAGTTGTGGGTGAGCGTCATGTAGCGCACGCCGAGCGCGTACAGGCCGCGCAGGGTGCCCAGCGAGTTGGCGATGGAGTGGCCGCCCTCGGCCCCCATCAGCGAGGCGACACGGCCGTCCCGGCGCGCCGCCTCCATGTCCGCGGCGGTCAGCGCGGGCGCCAGACGGGCCGGATAGCGGTCCAGCATCCGCCGGACGCAGTCGATCTGCTCCAGCGTGGCCGCGACCGGCTCCGGCTGCTCGGCGGGGACGTACACCGACCAGTACTGGGCGCCTACCCCGCCCTCGCGCAGCCGCGGCAGGTCGGTGTGCAGGTGCTCACGCTGGTCGCCGGCGATGTCCAGGGCGTCCAGGTCGTAGCCGGCGTGCTTGCGCAGCGCCCAGGGCAGGTCGTTGTGCCCGTCGACCACGGGGAACTCGCGCAGCAGCGCGCGTGCTTCGTCCAGCGCGGCCACTGCGGTCACTTCCCGAAGCCGAAGCCGCCGGCACCCTCGGCCTTGGCGCGCAGCCGCTTGCCCTTCTCGGTGGCCTGGTCGTTGAGATCCTGCTGGAAGTCGCGCATCTTGTGCAGCAGCTCCTCGTCGTGCGTGGCGAGGATCCGGGCCGCGAGCAGACCGGCGTTGCGGGCACCGGCGACGGAGACCGTGGCGACGGGGACACCAGCCGGCATCTGCACGATCGACATCAGCGAGTCCATGCCGTCGAGGTACTTCAGCGGCACGGGCACGCCGATGACCGGCAGCGGGGTGACGGAGGCGAGCATGCCGGGCAGGTGGGCGGCGCCGCCCGCGCCCGCGATGATCACCTTCAGGCCGCGGTCGGCCGCCTGCTCGCCGTACGTGATCATCTCGCGGGGCATGCGGTGCGCGGAGACGACGTCGACCTCGTAGGCGATCTCGAACTCGTCCAGGGCCTTGGCCGCGGCTTCCATGACGGGCCAGTCGGAGTCCGACCCCATGACGATGCCAACAACAGGGCTCATTCGGTGATGGTGCCTCTCAGGTAGCCGGCTGCGTGACGGGCGCGCTCCAGCACGTCGTCCAGGTCGTCGCCGTAGGTGTTGACGTGTCCGACCTTGCGGCCGGGCTTCACGTCCTTGCCGTACATGTGGATCTTGAGCTTGGGGTCGCGGGCCATGCAGTGCAAGTACGCGGAGTACATGTCCGGGTAGTCGCCGCCCAGGACGTTGACCATCACGGTCCACCTGGCGCGCGGGCGCGGGTCGCCCAGCGGCAGGTCGAGGACCGCGCGGACGTGGTTGGCGAACTGCGAGGTGATCGCGCCGTCCATGGTCCAGTGGCCCGAGTTGTGCGGGCGCATCGCCAGCTCGTTGACGAGGACGCGGCCGTCGCGGGTCTGGAACAGCTCGACGGCGAGGTGTCCGACGACGCCCAGCTCCCCCGCGATGGTCAGGGCCATCTGCTCGGCGTGCAGGGCGAGGTCCTCGTCCAGGCCGGGCGCGGGAGCTATCACGGTGTCGCAGACGCCGTCCACCTGCTGCGACTCCACCACCGGGTAGGCGACGGCCTGGCCGTGCGGGGAGCGGACGACATTGGCGGCCAGCTCGCGGACGTAGTCGACCTTCTCCTCGGCGAGGACCGGGACGCCCGCCCTGAACGGCTCGGCGGCCTCCTCGACGGAGCCGACGACCCACACGCCCTTGCCGTCGTAGCCGCCCCGGACCGTCTTGAGCACGACCGGGAAGCCGTCGCCCTCCTCCGCGAAGGCGGCGACATCGGCCGGGTCGGCGACGATCCGGTGCCGTGGGCACGGGATGCCGATCGCGTCGAGCTTCGCGCGCATCACGCCCTTGTCCTGGGCGTGCACCAGCGCGTCCGGCCCCGGGCGCACGGGGATGCCGTCCGCCTCCAAGGCCCTGAGGTGCTCGGTGGGTACATGTTCGTGATCGAAGGTGATCACATCGCACCCGCGCGCGAACTCGCGCAGCGTGTCCAGGTCGCGATAGTCGCCGATGACGACATCGCTGACGACCTGCGCCGCGGAATCCTGAGGGGTGTCACTGAGAAGCTTGAACCTGATGCCCAACGGGATGCCCGCTTCGTGCGTCATACGCGCGAGCTGCCCCCCGCCGACCATGCCGACTACCGGGAACGTCACACCCCTAGCGTATCGGCCACGCGGGCGCGGCCGGATCGCGTCCCTCTCCCGATCTCTTACCCGGTACTTTCCCGTCTCTTTCCGTCCTGTTTCCGGGCAGTGGCCCAGTCCACAGGCACCGGGGGCCCCGCACGGCTAGCATGGCGGGGTTGACGAAACCTACCGACGGGAGCCGCACCGCCATGGAACCTCGTTCCTCGGGGCTGCAACGGCTCGTACGTGAGGTGGTCAAGTTCGGTGCCGTCGGCGGCGCCGGCGTCCTGGTCAATCTCGGTGTGTTCAACCTGGTCAGGCACGTCTCCGAGCTGCCGGTGGTGCGCGCCAGCATCATCGCGACCGTCGTGGCGATCGTCTTCAACTACGTCGGCTTCCGGTACTGGACCTACCGGGACCGCGACAAGAGCGGGCGCACCAAGGAACTCACGCTGTTCCTGCTGTTCAGCGCGGTCGGCCTGGTGATCGAGAACGGCGTGCTGTACGCGGCGACCTACGGCTTCGGCTGGGACACCCCGCTGCAGAGCAACGTCTTCAAGTTCGTCGGCATCGGCGTCGCGACCCTGTTCCGGTTCTGGTCGTACCGCAGCTGGGTGTTCCGGACGCTGCCGGCCCGGGAGGCCGTGGCCGGCGCGGAATCGATCCTGAAGCAGGAGTCGCAGCAGCCTGCACCGCGGCAGCGCGTTCCGTAAGCAGCCCGGCCGCGAGGGGCCGGCGGCCGTCCGCGGCGCACATCGTGGCCGGTCGCGACGTTCCCCGCGCCCCCTTCGGGGCGCTCAGCGCACCGTCGGCCGGCCCTCGTCCGTCTTGCGTGCCGGGGGCGTGCGCGAGAGGAACAGGCCGAAGACCGGGGGCTGCGCCTGGAGCAGCTCCAGCCGGCCGCCGTCGGCCTCCGCGAGGTCCCGGGCGACGGCCAGGCCGATACCCGTGGAGTTCCGTCCGCTGATCGTGCGCTCGAAGATCCGCGCGCCGAGGTCGGCCGGTACGCCCGGACCCTCGTCGGTGACCTCGATCACGGCCTGGTTGCCGGTGACCCGGGTGCGCAGGGCGACGGTACCGCCGCCGTGCATGAGGGAGTTCTCGATCAGGGCGGCCAGCACCTGGGCGACCGCGCCGGGCGTGCCCACCGCCGTCAGGTGCCGCTTGCCGGAGCTGACGACGGCCCGGCCGGAGCTGCGATAGGCGGGCCGCCACTCGGCGAGCTGCTGCTGGATGACCTCGTCCAGCTCGAAGGAGACCGCGGAGCCGGTGCGCGGGTCGCGCGAGTTGGTCAGCAGCCGCTCCACCACGTCGGTCAGCCGTTCCACCTGCGTCAGCGCGATGGTGGCCTCCTCCTTCACCGTGTCCGGATCGTCGGTGAGGGTGATCTCCTCCAGCCGCATGGACAGCGCGGTCAGCGGTGTGCGGAGCTGGTGGGAGGCGTCGGCCGCGAGGCGCCGCTCGGCGGTCAGCATGCGGCCGATCCGCTCGGCGGAGGAGTCCAGCACATCGGCGACCCGGTCCAGCTCGGGGACGCCGTACCGCTTGTGCCGCGGACGGGGGTCGCCGGAGCCGAGGCGCTCGGCGGTCTCGGCGAGGTCGGTCAGCGGGGAGGCGAGCCGGTTGGCCTGCCGCACGGCGAGCAGCACCGCCGCCACCACCGCGAGCAGCGCGACCAGCCCGATGATCAGCAGGGTCCGGCCGACCTCGCGGGTCACGGCGGAGCGGGGCTCCTGCACGGTGACCGTCTCGCCCTCCTCACCGTGCTGCGTGGAGTGGATGGTGTCGCCCTCGGGCTTGCTGCCGATCTCGATGGGCGCCCGGCCGGGCATGCTGATGACCGCGTACTGGTCCTTGCTGACCGGGTTGCGCAGCACGTCCGCGTTCACGTTCTCCGCGGCGAGGATCCTGCTGTCCACGATGCTGGCCAGCCGGACCGCCTCCGACTCCACCCGTTCCTGGGCGCTGTTGCTGATCGTCCGCGTCTCGACGATCACGAGGGAGACACCGAAGACGGCGATCACCACGAGGACGACGGCGAGGGTGGACTGGATGAGACGTCGGCGCATGGTCGGTTACCTGTGATGATCGTCGGGCGCGGGTCAGCTCTTCTCGAACCGGAAGCCCACGCCGCGCACCGTCGCGATGTACCGGGGGTTCGCCGCGTCGTCGCCGAGCTTCTTGCGCAGCCAGGAGATGTGCATGTCGAGGGTCTTGGTCGACGACCACCAGGTGGTGTCCCAGACCTCGCGCATCAGCTGGTCCCGGGTGACCACGCGGCCGGCGTCCCGCACCAGCACCCGCAGCAGGTCGAACTCCTTGGCGGTCAGCTGGAGTTCCTCGTCGCCCATCCAGGCCCGGTGCGACTCGACGTCGATCCGCACCCCGTGCGTGGCCGGCGGCTGCTGCGGCTCCGCGGAGCCGCGCCGCAGCAGCGCCCGCACCCGGGCGAGCAGTTCGGCGAGCCGGAAGGGCTTGGTGACGTAGTCGTCGGCGCCCGCGTCCAGACCGACGACGGTGTCCACCTCGTCGGCCCGCGCGGTCAGGATGAGGATCGGCACGGTGTGCCCGTCGGCGCGCAGCCGGCGCGCGACCTCCAGGCCGTCCATGCCAGGCAGGCCCAGGTCCAGCACGACCAGATCGACACCGCCCTGCATCCCGGCGTCGAGCGCGGCGGGTCCGTCCTCGCGCACCTCGACCTCGTAACCCTCCCGGCGCAGGGCGCGGGCCAGCGGCTCCGAGATGGACGCGTCGTCCTCGGCGAGCAGTACACGAGTCATGAAGTGATGGTAGACCGCCCGCGCGCGGTGCCGGGGTGTGATCGGTTCCAGGGATTCTTACCTTCGGAGCCCGCTGGTACGAACCATTGACCTGGGGATGCGATCGTAGGGGGGACCTTCGAATCCCTTCGCGCGGTTCCCGCGACACCTGTGATCCGTGTCTCAAGTCCTTCCATATCCGGCAGTGTCCTGCCGTATGGTGACCTGAACGCCTGTAGTACGCACCGGGGGCCTTTGGCGCGCAGTAGACGCTGAAGGTCTCTTTTGTGTACGGGCTGGTCAAGATCAAGATCAGCCTTGAAAGGAATGACCTCTGGCCGGGCTCCGGACGCGACGACGCGTCGTGGGGCGTGGATCCCGGTGGTCGCCGTCCGCCGCTCCGCGATCCGGAGCGGACTCCCCCCGGGCGTGGGGGTGGACGACCGACATGCCGGTGCCGGCCACACCCCCAACGGGCGCGCAACGCTCCAGCCGCGCGTCCCGACGAGCAAGGAACGACCATGGCGTCCAGCCTGACGAAGGACTCGGTCCGACCGGGCACCCCCGGTTCCGAGAAGACCTTCTTCGGCCACCCCCGCGGACTGGCCACCCTCTTCATGACCGAGATGTGGGAGCGTTTCTCCTACTACGGCATGAGGGCTCTCCTCCCGCTGTACCTGGTGGCCCCGGGTGGCCTGCACCTGAGCGCCGGCACGGCCAGCGCGATCTACGCGGTGTACCTGTCCCTCGTGTACCTGCTCGCGCTGCCCGGCGGCTGGTTCGCCGACCGTGTGCTCGGCCCCCGCAAGACGGTCGCCGTCTCCGGCCTGATCATCATGCTCGGCCACCTGTGCCTGGCACTGCCCGCCGCGGCGAGCTTCTACGTCGGCCTGGTGCTCGTCGCCATAGGTTCGGGTCTGCTGAAGGCCAACATCTCCACGATGGTCGGCCACCTCTACGACGGCCCGGAGGACCCGCGCCGGGACGGTGGCTTCACGCTCTTCTACATCGGCATCAACCTCGGCGCCTTCGTCGCGCCGCTGGTCATCGGCACCGTCGGTGAGAACGTCAACTGGCACCTGGGCTTCGCGCTGGCCGCGCTCGGCATGGCGCTGGGTCTGGTCCAGTACCTGCTGGGCGGTCGCCACCTGAACCCGAAGAGCAGCGAGGTCCCGACCCCGCTGTCGGCCGAGGAGAAGGCCGTCACGCTGCGCAAGGGCCTGATCTGGCTGGCGGTCGCCGTGGTCTTCTACGGCATCGTCGGCGGCACCGGCCACTTCACCCTGAACTGGGCGCTGATCCCGCTCACCCTCATCGGTCTGATCGTGCCGATCCTGGTCATCGGCCGCATCCTGCGGGACAAGGACCTGGACACCGCCGAGCGGTCGAAGGTGTCGGCGTACATCTGGTTCTTCGTCGCCGCGGCCGTCTTCTGGATGATCTACGACCAGGGTGGTTCGACCCTGTCGCTGTTCGCCGAGGAGAACGCCAAGAACTCGGTCTTCGGCTGGGAGTTCCCGGTCTCCTGGTACCAGTCGGTCAACCCGGTCATGATCATGGCCCTGGCGCCGGTCTTCGCCTGGCTGTGGCTGTGGCTGAACCGGCGCGGCAAGGAGCCGAGCACGATCGTGAAGTTCTCCTCCGGCCTGGTGCTGGTGGGTGCCTCCTTCTTCGTCTTCCTCGCCCCGCTGTCGATCGCCGAGGGCGGTCACAAGGCCGCTGCGATGTGGCTGGTCGCGATCTACTTCGTGCAGACCATCGGTGAGCTGACGCTGTCGCCGGTCGGCCTGTCCGTGACCACGAAGATGGCGCCGCAGAAGTACGCCTCCCAGATGATGGGTGTCTGGTTCCTCGCGGTGACCGCGGGTGACTCCGTCACCGCCCTGCTGTCCAACCCGGCCGTCGGTGGCGTCAACCTCGACAAGATGGGCTTCGTCGCCCTGGAGGCCGTGCTCGCCGTGGTCGCCGGCTTCGCGGTGTGGATGTACCGCAACAAGGTCAAGAAGCTGATGGGCAACGTCAACTAGTCCTCGCGACTCCGCAGACGGAGGGCCGTCGCACCCTGGGGTGCGACGGCCCTCCGTCGTGTCCGGCCCGGCTTCCGCCGGTGCGGTGGGAGTTACCGGCGGGCCCGGCGTCCCGGCAGGGCCGTGAAGACCGCGCCGCCCAGCAGGATCGCCGTCCCCGCCACCAGGCCCAGGGCCTTCAGCGCGCCGTGGTCGCCCGCGCCGGTCTCCGCGAGGCCGCCGTCGTCGCCGGTCGCGGCCGAGCCCGAGGAACCGCCCGACACCGCGGAGCCGCCCGACACCGACGTGCCGCCGGCCGCCCCGCCGGGCTGCCCGGTGGTGTCCAGGGTGAGCGAGACCGCCGTCTTCGTCGGCGTGCACGTCGTGGTCGTACCGAGCGCCTTGACCGTCAGCACGCCCGGGGACAGCGTCGAGGAGCCGCTCGCCCCCGGCTTGTAGGTGCCGGTGAGGTCGGGAATCTCGATCGGGTCGCCGGCCTTGACCGGGTTCGCGTTGGTCGGCCCCTCCACATGCACCGTGCCCTTGTCGGCGCCGCCCAGCACCACCTCCATGGACGGCTTCACGGAGTCCTTCGGGATCTCGGCGGGGCTGTCCATGACCGACTTCTTGAACCGCACGGTGAGGGCATAGCTCCCGCCGCTCTTCTTCGCGTCGATCTGCACCGGCGAGGTCGCGTTCTTGTCTCCGATCGGGGTCTTGCAGGCGTACGGGACCTGCACCTCCTTGCCGGTGAAGTCGGTCTGCCCGGTGCCGCCGGTCGCCGTCGGGGTGGCCGTGGCGGTGTGCGTCGGGGTCGCGGACCCGGTGGGCGTCGCGGAGTGGGTGGGAGTCGCGGTGGACGTGCCGCCGCCACCCGCCGTCACCTGGATCGTCGCCGCCTTCTGCACGGTCTCCTTGGGCGTGCACCTGGTGTCGGTCGACATCGCGTTCACGGTGTACGCGTCCGGTGTCAGCGTCACCTCGCCCGCGGCGGTCAGCTTCAGGGTGCCCTTCATGTCGGAGAGCACCATGGCGCCGCCCTTGGGGATCGCGGGGTTCTCCCGGGGCCCTCGCAGCGCGACGTCGGCGGTCTGCGCGCCGGCGGCCTTCAGCACGCCGGACGGCTGGACGGAGTTCGCGGGCAGGTCGATGATGTCCGGGTTCCTGGACGCGGCCTGGACGAACTTCCACCCGATGTCCACCGTGTCGCCCACCTTCGCCGTGGCCGGCGCGGTGATCTCGACCTTGGTGGTGCCGTCGACGGGATCGATGCCGGCCGGCGGCACGCAGTGGGTGGCGTACGACACCTCGGCCGCCTGTGCGAGGGCCGCCGCCGGGCCCAGCAGGACGCCCCCCGCACAGAGCACCAGCAGGGCGCCCGTGCTCCCGGCCCTTGTGCCTCTCCTTCGCATGCTCACGTGGGTCCCTTCATGGTGGGAGTCGTAGGACTCGTCGGGCTGTCGTCGTGCGGTGCGGAGGACCGGCCGGCCGGGCCGTCCGGAGCGGAGTCCGGGGAGAACCACGGCAGGGTCGGAGTCGTGACGGCCGCGTCGGCCGGGGAGGCCGGGGGGCCGGCGGTGCGGGAGCGGCGCAGGAACAGGGGCAGGGGCAGGCGTGGGCGGGCGGCGGGCCGGGGCAGGCTTCGCCGGTGGCGCGTGGCTCCCGGGCGGCGCGGCCGGACCCGGTCCACCACGGCCATGCCGACGCGGAACAGCGCGGCCGGGACGACCAGGCAGAGCAGGATCCAGAACAGCGTCACGCCCCACGGCCGGCCCACGCCCCACGGCTGCTCGGCGAGCACCCGGCCGCCGTACCGCAGCGTCACGGTGTAGTCGC
This sequence comes from Streptomyces echinatus, assembly GCF_014203595.1. Taxonomy (GTDB): domain Bacteria; phylum Actinomycetota; class Actinomycetes; order Streptomycetales; family Streptomycetaceae; genus Streptomyces; species Streptomyces echinatus. The sequence continues at coordinate 496,756 of NZ_JACHJK010000005.1, read as the reverse complement.
CGTGCGCCCCCGCCGACAGCTCGACCGGCAGCCTGATCTGCGCCTTCTTGCCGGGCGCGAGGGTGCCGTGCCACTGCCGCTCGTCCCACTCGGGAGCGAAGACGCCGTGCGCGGTGCCGACCTGGAACACCGGGTTCTCGATCGTGCCGGCGCCGGTGTTGCCGACGGTGAGGACCAGGGTGCGGCCCGGTGGCGCCCCGAACCAGGTCAGCAGGCCGCTCGACCCGGTCAGCCGGGTGTCGGAGAGCACGGCCAGCCGGCCCCCGGAGCGCTCGGCGGGCAGCGGGGCCACCGGGTGCCCGGCGACCCCCAGCCCGGTGTCCGCCTCGGCCCGGGCGCCGGTGACGGTGGCCACGTGGACCACGCAGGGGCAGGGCACGGGCGGCTCGGCGACCGGCAGCCGCCGGCTGAAGCGGCCGTCGGCGTCGGTGGTCACGGCCCGGCCGTCGCCGTTCGCGCAGGAGTTGGTGCCGCCGATGACACCCCGGGCCGGGGTGGCGCGCCCGCAGACCAGCATCATCAGCAGGGTGCGGGGCCGCCAGCCGGTGCCGCTGACGGTGACCGAGCCGCCGGTGCCGGCCTGGGAGGCCGACAGCGTCACGGACGGTCCGTCCGCCGCCCGGACGGGACCGGCCGGCCCGGCCAGGGTCAGCAGCAGTGCGGCGACCGCCGGCAACACGATCCGCCTCATGACACCGCTCCCGTCGGCTCGGCCCCGGCGGACCGGGGCGCGGTCCGCGCGCGGTGCCCGCGCCGCCGGCCGAGGAGTACGGCCGCACCGGCGGCCAGCGCCGCCGAGCCGCCGGTCACCGCGCCCCACGGCACGAACGCGGCCGACGTGTCCGCGGTGTCGCGTGCCCCGCCCGCCGCGGTCACCGTCAGCCGTACCCGCACCTCGTCCAGCACCGGCCGGCCGGCCCACGGCTCGCTCAGCGTGCGCCGGGCGCCCGGCGGCAGCCGGACCGGCAGGGTGCGCGGAGCACGGTCCAGGACCCGGCCGAAGACGCCGTCGGCGCGCACCGAGAGCCGGGGCACGAGGACGGTCGTACCGCGGTTGACCAGCTCGTACGTGATCCGGTCGGCGCCCACGGCGAGGTGCTCGACGGTCAGCGCGGCGAGTGCGGGGCCGCCGACGCGCAGCCGGACCGGCACGGTCGCGGTACGGCCGTGCGCGTCCCGCACGACGATCGCGCCGGTGCGGTCTCCGGGTCCGGCGTCCGGGGGCACGGTCACCGTGAAGGGCACCTCAGCGCGGGTGCGGGCCGGGATCCGCAGGTCGCTCCGGGCGAACACCGCCGGGACGCCGTCACCGCGCAGCCGGACCGTGACCGGGGTGCGGCCGGGGTTGGTCACGGCCACCGTGTCCCGCAGGACCGTCCCGGCCGTCCCCTCGGCATAGAACGCCGGCCGCCCGCCCCCCACCGGCGCGACCACCCAGCCCCCCGCCCCCACCGCGACGGCCGGGCCGACGGCGAGCAGGGGAAGCGGCAGGAGCAGGGCGATGAGTGCGAAGGGGGTGCGCCGGGTGGCCGTGGGGCTCGGCGGGCGTGGGGTGCCTGCGGTGCCTCCGGTGGTCGTGGGGCTGGAGGAGCCCGGGGTGCGCAGGGTGGCCGTAGGGCTTGAGGGGCGGGTAATGGCCGCGATGATCTGGGTGCGCAGGGAGGTCCTGGCCCTTGAGGTGCCCCTGGGGCGCAGGTAGCGCGGACGGCCCGCCGTGGTCGCACTGCCCGGGGTGGCCGGAGGGGAGTCGCTCGGGGTGCCCGCCGTGGTCCCGGTGCGCGGGGGGCGTCGGGGCGGGCCGGGGGCGCGGGCGGCGGGCGGCATGGGCGGCTCCAGCGGTGGTGGCCGGGCGGTTCAGCGGGCGGCGCCGGGGCGGCGGGGCGGGCCGGGTGGGGCGGGTGGGACGGCCGGGTCCGGGCGACGGCGGGTGGGGCGGACGGAACCGCCGGCGGTGGGTGGGGCGGCCGGGTTCGTCAGCGGTGGGTGGTCCGGTTGCGGCGGGTCAGCCACAGGGTGCCCGCCGCACCGGCGAGAAGGACCGTGCCGCCGAGTGTGCCGAGGGCCACCGCGGAGTCCTCGGGGCCGGTCTGCGGAAGCTGCCCGCCGGCCGACGAACCGCCGGACCCGGAGGCGGAACCGGAGCCGCCGCCCGAACCGGAGCCGCCGCCCGAGCCGGAGGTGCCGCCCGAGGAACCGCCGGCCGCTGTCACGTCCAGGGTGAGGGACGCCTTGGGGCTGTTGGTCGGCGTGCAGGTCGTCGTCGTACCCAGCGCCTTGATGGTGAGCGTGCCCGCCGTGAAGGTGACCTTGCCGGTCTTCTTCGGCGTGTAGGTGCCGCTCAAGTCGCTGATCTTGATCGGGGTGTTGGCGGGGATGGCGGCGGAGTTGGCGGGACCGCTGACCGCGAGGGTGCCGCTGTCGGCGCCGCCCAGCTGGATGGTGGCGCTCGGGCTCATCGCCCCCTTGCCCAGTTCGACCGGACTGGAGGAGACGCCCTTCTGCCAGGACATGGTGATCCGGTAGCCGGTCCCGCTCTTGACGCCCTTGATGTCGATCGGCGAGACGGCGCTCTTGACGCCGATCGGCGTCTGGCAGCGGTAGTTGACGTCGACGACGTCGGCGTGGGCCGCCGGTGCGGCCAGCAGCACCGCCGCGCCGGCCAGGGCCGCGGCGGACGCGAGCGCGGCGGTTCGGTTCGGGTACGACACGTTCGGTCCACCCCATTCATTCCTGACGGCGTATCAGATTCGGCCGTCAAGGTACGCCCGGGGTCGCGAGGAAGGAAGACGCGTCACACGCCGGAGTTGTCGCGATCCGGCGTGTGTGACGGGGTGCCGGAGTGGAGACGGGGGCCCGGGTGGCCGCCCGGGTCGGTCAGGCGGGCGCGCCCAGTTCCGCCCACACCGTCTTGCCCGGCGCCCCGGTGACCCGGACCACGCCCCAGTCCAGGCACAGCCGCTGCACGATGAACATGCCGTGGCCGCCGGGGCGTCCGGCGCGGTGCGGGGTGCGCGGGGCCGGCTGTCCGGCGCCCCGGTCGGAGACCTCGATCCGGATCACCTTGTTGTCGCAGGCGAGCCGCAGTTCGTCGGGACCCTCGGCGTGCAGGCAGGCGTTGGTGACCAGTTCGGACACGACGAGCAGCACGTCCTCGGCCGCGGCCCGCTGGTCGGCGGTGGCGGCGGGCATCCACTCCCACGCGTACAGCGCCTGGCGCGTGAAGTCGCGGGCGAGCGGGACGACCGCGCTCTCGCCTTCCAGGCGGAGTCTGCGCACCTGCCGGCCACGGGCCTGCGGTGTGCCGCCGGTCGGCCCGGACGGCACGGACGGCGCGGCTGCCCCCGCGGCTGCGCCGACGGCCGGCACAGCCACCTCGGACGCCCCGGAAGCGCCGCTGGGCTCCGGGCCGCGGTCGCCCGGCGAGCAAGGCCGGGTGGTGCTCATCAGCGCTTCACCTCACCGATCCACCAGTTCACGATTCAAAAAGTCCGGTCAACAGTCCGGCCGGACGCCCGGCACCGTCGGCGCCGCCCGGTCGTCACGGCCTCCGGCCGCCGGCCGGGCACCGTACGCCCGCCGTCCGGGCGGGTTCCCGTACCCGCTCGTCCGCCGGACACGCGTTCCGTCCAGGTCGCTCGTCCGTACGTCCCGTCCGGGCCGTGCACCGGTTCCCATGGGATCCGACGGCCGGCGGAACGCCTCCTGCCTTCTTCTGCCCTCTCCTGCCCGACCGATCCGGCGGAACACCCCCGTATTGGACGTGACACGCGCAACGCGGCCGGGGCCGGCACACGGGCCGGGCCGGACGGGAGGGGGCGGCGGGTCAGTCGGCACCGTCGGCCAGCGCCGCCTCCAAGGAGTCGTGGACGGTGAAGACCGCCTCGGCTCCTGTGATCTCGAACACGCGGGCGACCACCGGCAGCATGCCGGCCAGGTGGACCCCGCCGCCGGCGGCGTCCGCCTTCAGCCGGGCGCCTAGCAGCACGTTCAGGCCCGTGGAGTCGCAGAACTCCAGGCGTGAGCAATCCACCACGAGCCGCGAGAAGCCCTTGGCCAGAAGGTCTTCGAGGGGCTCGCGCAAAAGATCGGCGGTGTGGTGGTCGAGCTCACCCGCGGGTGTCACAACGGCGCTGGAGCCCTGTTCCCGCACCTCCACCAGAAGCCGGCCCGACTGTGCGCTGCCGACCGTCCCGTGGTCCATGCCGTCTCTCTCCCGAGGTCGTGGCTGCTGATGCCCTCGAACATTACGCCTTCCTTGCGCACTCCGACACCCGAACAACCGCACACAAACGGACATATCGTCACGGAACGCACTTGCGACTCGCCGCGTGCAGCGGGTAGGGCTAGAAGGACACACATTCCTACACGCCGGCTTCGGAGGCGCCGCACACCGCAGTGCACGTACTGGCTTCGGCAGCCATATGCCGAGAACGATGGAGGACACCCATGTCACCCCGGCTCGACGAATCGCATACCCCGATCGCGACGTCGACACCCCCACCGGAACAACTGGATCATCCCATCTATCCTCTCGATCTCTTCGAGGGTCTCCCGGAGATCCCCCCGTACGACGAGATCGGCCCGGTCGACGCCCGGGCCCTGTCCAAGACCCTCTTCGAGCGGCTGGAGTCGCTGGAGGAAGGGACGCACGAGTACTCGTACGTCCGCAACACCCTCGTCGAGCTCAACCTCGCGCTCGTCAAGTTCGCCGCCTCCCGCTTCCGCTCCCGCAGCGAGCCGATGGAGGACATCATCCAGGTCGGCACCATCGGCCTGATCAAGGCGATCGACCGCTTCGAGCTGTCCCGCGGTGTGGAGTTCCCCACTTTCGCGATGCCGACCATCATCGGCGAGATCAAGCGGTTCTTCCGTGACACCTCGTGGTCCGTGCGCGTCCCGCGCAGGCTGCAGGAGCTGCGGCTCGACCTCGCCAAGGCGGGCGACGAGCTGGCACAGCAGCTGGACCGCGCCCCCACGGTCGCGGAACTCGCCGAGCGCCTGGGCATCTCCAACGACGAGGTCGTCGAGGGCATGGCCGCCTCGAACGCGTACACCGCCTCCTCGCTGGACGCCCAGCCCGACGAGGACGACTCCGAGGGCGCGCTCGCGGACCGCATCGGTTACGAGGACCACGGGCTCGAGGGCATCGAGTACATCGAGTCGCTGAAGCCTCTGATCGCCGACCTCCCGCCCCGGGACCGGAAGATCCTCTCCCTGCGCTTCGTGGCGAACATGACCCAGTCGGAGATCGGCGAGGAGCTGGGCATCTCCCAGATGCACGTGTCCCGGCTGCTCGGGCGCACGCTGGTACGGCTCCGCAAGGGGCTGACGCTGGACGAGTGACCTCCGTCCGGACCGTGGAAACGGCCCGGAGCGGCCCGTGACGACGGACCACCAGAACGGCCTGCGGGAAGCGGCCCGGCGACAGCGCCGGGCCGCTTCGCCGTGTCCCGGGGCCCAACTCACCGGGTGGTGGGTACCCGGCGCGCCGGCCGTCACACCGCCCTGTCCGTGTGCTGCACGCTGTTCGCGTTCTTCGTGCAGATGCGGCGGTCCGGCGCACCTCTCCGTCCCGGGTCAGCCTGCTGCTCGGCACGGAGCCGGTGTGGGCCGCGGCCGTCGGCATCGCCGTGGGCGGCGACCGGCCGGGCGTACCCGGACTGCTCGGCGCGGTCCTGGTGCTCGCCGGTACGGCGTGGGGCCGGACGACGGCGGACCGGGAACGGGGGACCACCGGAGCGGGAGCGGACGCCGGGGCGGTCGCCGGGTCCAGAGCGGGCGGCGGGGCGGTCGCCGGGTCCGGAGCGGGCGGCGGGGCGGTCGCCGGGTCCGGAGCGGGCGGCGGGGCGGTCGCCGGGTCCGGAGCGGACGGCGGGGCGGTCGCCGGGTCCGGAGCGGACGCCGGGACGTACGCGGGGACGGGAACGGACGGCGAGACGGACGCCGGGGCGGGAGCGGGCGGCGGGGTGGCCGCCGCGCCCGTCCGGGGTTCCTGACCGCCGGTCAGACGACGCGTACGCCCCCGCGCCACACCCCGCTGACCAGCGGCACCCCCGGCCGGTAGGCCAGGTGGACATGGCTCGGGGCGTCGAGCAGCGTCAGGTCGGCGCGGGCGCCCGGGGTGATCCGGCCGATGTCGGTGCGGCGGAGGGCTGCGGCACCGCCCGCCGTGGCCGACCAGACCGCCTCGTCCGGCGTCATCCGCATGTCGCGGACGGCCAGGGCGATGCAGAAGGGCACCGACGAGGTGAAGGACGAGCCCGGGTTGCAGTCCGTGGAGAGCGCGACCGTCACGCCCGCGTCCAGCAGACGGCGGGCGTCCGGCCACTCGGCCCGGGTGGAGAACTCGGCGCCCGGCAGCAGGGTGGCGACCGTGTCGCCGTTCGCGAGGGCGTCGACGTCCGCGTCCGTGAGGTGGGTGCAGTGGTCGGCGCTGGCCGCGTCCAGCTCGACGGCGAGTTGGACGCCGGGGCCGTAGGAGAGCTGGTTGGCGTGGACGCGCGGGTGCAGGCCCCTGGCCTTGCCGGCCGTGAGGATCGCACGGGCCTGGTCGCCGTCGAAGGCGCCCTTCTCGCAGAACACGTCGATCCAGCGGGCGTGCGGCGCGCAGGCGTCCAGCATCTCGCCCGTGACCAGGGCGACATAGGCCGCCGGGTCGTCGGCGTGGTCCGGGGAGACGATGTGCGCGCCGAGGTACGTCACCTCGTCGGTGTGGCGCGCCGCGATGCGCAGGGCGCGGGACTCGTCCTCGACGGTGAGGCCGTAGCCCGACTTCGTCTCGAACGTCGTCGTGCCCTGGCGCAGGGCCTCGCCGAGGTAACGGGTGAGGTTCGCCTCCAGTTCCGCGTCGCTCGCGGCCCGGGTGGCCGCGACCGTGGTGCGGATGCCACCCGCGGTGTAGGAGCGGCCGGACATGCGGGCGTTGAACTCCTGCGTCCGGTCGCCCGCGAACACCAGGTGGGAGTGAGAGTCCACGAAGCCGGGCAGCACCGCCCGGCCGCCCGCGTCGACCCGGTTGTCAGTGGCGGGTGCTTTGCTCGACTCACCGGTCCACGCGACGCGGTCGCCGTCGACGACGACGGCCGCGTCCTGGATCAGACCGAGGGGGGAACCGTCGCCGAGGGAGGGGTCGTTGGTGACCAGCGTGGCGATGTTGGTGATGACGGTGCTGCTGCTCATGGTGTCGTCCTCGTGGGGGTCGGCGTTCCTCAGCCCCGCAGGGCTTCGACTGCGGCGGCGAGCGCCTGGGGCACGTCCGGCACGAGCGTGTGCGCCCCGTCGCGTACGACGTGCCGGCCGCCCACGACCGTGTGCCGTACGTCCGCCGCGCCCGCCGCGAATACGGCCGTCTCGGCGCCCAGCCTGGGCAGCGGCCCGGCCGTCCTGACCGAGTCCAGGGCGATCGTCGTCAGGTCGGCGAGCGCTCCGGGCTCGATGGTGCCGGCCTCGTCCCAGCCGAGGGCGGCGTGGCCGTCGGCGGTGGCGGCCCGCAGCAGCGCCGCGGCCGTCCAGTGGCCCCGGGTGCGGGTGCGCAGCCGCTCGTTCAGCTCCATCGCGCGCGCCTCTTCGAGCAGGTCGATGACGGCGTGGCTGTCGGAGCCGAGGGAGAGCGGGGAGCCGGCCCGCTGGAGGGCGACGGCCGGGCCGATGCCGTCGGCCAGGTCCCGCTCGGTGGTGGGGCACATGCAGGTGCCGGTGCCGGAGCCGCCGAGCAGGGCGATGTCCTCGTCGGTGAGGTGGGTGTTGTGCACGCCGGTGGTGCGCGGCCCGAGGACACCGTGGTCGGCGAGCAGCCGGGTGGGCGTGCGGCCGTGCGCGGCGAGGCAGGCGTCGTTCTCGGCGGTCTGCTCCGACAGGTGCACGTGCAGCGGGGCCCGCCGCTCCTCGGCCCAGCGCGCCACGGTTCCCAGCTGACCGGCGGGCACGGCCCGTACGGAATGGATCGCCGCACCGATCCGCGCGTGGTCCCGCTCCTTGAGAAGTGCACAGCGTTCGGCCCAGGCCTCCGCGTCGCCGTCGGAGAACCGCAGCTGCTCGGCGCCCGGCGGCGCCCCGAAGCCGGAGGAGAGGTAGCAGGTGTCGAGGAGGGTGATCCGGATGCCGGCCTCGGCGGCGGCCGCGATCAGCGCCTCGCCCATGGCGTTGGGATCGGCGTAGGGGGTGCCGCCGGGGGCGTGGTGCACGTAGTGGAACTCGCCGGCACAGGTGATGCCGGCGAGGGCCATCTCGGCGTACACCGCGCGCGCCAGGGCGTGGTAGGTCTCCGGGGTCAGCCGGTCGGCGACGGAGTACATCACCTCGCGCCAGGTCCAGAAGGTCCCGGAGCCGACCTGGACGGTGCCGCGCAGTGCCCGGTGGAAGGCGTGCGAGTGGGCGTTCGCGAGGCCCGGCAGGGTCAGTCCGCGCAGCGCCTCGGCGCCGGGCGGCGGGGCGGGCGAGTCCGTGCGGACGGCGCTGATCCGGCCGTCCGCGACCTCGACCACGACCCCCGGCTCGACGTAGGTGCCGAGCCAGGCGTGCTCCAACCAGTAGGTCCGCGTGGTCACCTGCAGGCCAGCCCTTCCAGTACGTCGGCGAGTGCGCGCACCCCGGCCACGCAGTCGTCCTCGGCCGCGAACTCGGCCGGGGAGTGCGAGACCCCGGTGGGGTTGCGTACGAACAGCATGGCGGTCGGGACGCGTCCGGAGAGGATCCCGGCGTCGTGTCCGGCGCCGGTTCCGAGGACCGGCACCTTCAGGCCGGTGTCCTTGCCCAGGATGCGGCCGAGTTCGTCGCGCAGGGCGTGGTCGAACTCGACGACCGGGGTGAAGGACTCCCGGACGACGTCGAGGTCGACGCCATGGGCGTCGGCGTACTCCCGGGCCGCCTTCTCGATGCCGCTGACGACGGTGTCGAGGGTGTCCTGGCCGGCGGCGCGCGAGTCGAGCCAGCCGCGCACCAGGGAGGGGATGGCGTTGACGCCGTTCGGCTCCACGGAGATCTTGCCGAAGGTGGCGACGGCACCGGCGAGTTCGGCCTCGCGGCGGGCGGCGAGCACGGTCTCGGCGTACGGCAGCATCGGGTCACGGCGGTCGGCCAGCCGGGTGGTGCCCGCGTGGTTGGCCTCGCCGCGGAAGTCGAACCGCCACCGTCCGTGCGGCCAGATGGCGCTGGCGACGCCCACGCGGTCGCCGGACAGGTCCAGCGCGCGGCCCTGTTCGACGTGCAGCTCCACGAAGGCGCCGATCCGGGCCAGCCGCTCGGGGTCGGGCCCGATGGCCTCGGGGTCGTAGCCGGCGGCCTCCATGGCCCGCGGCAGCGTGATCCCCTCGCCGTCGGTGAGCCGGTGGGCCTGCTCGACGGTCAGCTGCCCGGCGGTGAGGCGGGAGCCCACACAGGCGAGCCCGAACCGGGCGCCTTCCTCGTCCCCGAAGTTGACGAGGGCGAGCGGCTTGTCGAACCGCGCTCCCCTGTCGCGCAGTTCGTCCAGCGCGGCGAAGGAGGACACGACCCCGAGGGGCCCGTCGAAGGCGCCGCCGTCCGGTACGGAGTCCAGGTGGGAGCCGGTGACGACGGCGTCCCCGGCGGCCGGGTCCCCGAGCCAGGCCCACTGGTTGCCGTTCCGGTCGACCTCGTACGCCAGCCCCCGCGCCTCGGCCTGTTCCCGGAACCAGGCCCGGCAGTCGGCGTCGGCCGGGGTCCAGGCGAAGCGGCGGTAGCCGCCGGGGGCGGAGCCGCGGCCGACCGGCAGCAGCTCCGCCCACATGCTGTGGAAGGTCACGCCTGGTCACCCTCGCGCATCGGCACCCGGACCCCGCGCTCCTCGGCGACGGACTCCGCGATGTCGTACCCCGCGTCCACGTGCCGGATGACACCCATGCCGGGGTCGTTGGTCAGCACCCGGCGGATCTTCTCCCCGCCGAGCTTCGTGCCGTCGGCGACCGTCACCTGGCCGGCGTGGATGGAGCGGCCCATGCCGACGCCGCCACCGTGGTGGAGGGAGACCCAGGAGGCGCCGGAGGCCACGTTGACCATGGCGTTCAGCAGCGGCCAGTCGGCGATCGCGTCGGAGCCGTCGAGCATGGCCTCGGTCTCGCGGTACGGGGAGGCGACGGAGCCGCAGTCCAGGTGGTCGCGGCCGATGGCCAGCGGGGCCGCCAGCTCACCGGAGGCCACCATGTCGTTGAAGCGCTCGCCGGCCTTGTCGCGCTCGCCGTAGCCGAGCCAGCAGATGCGGGCGGGCAGGCCCTGGAAGTGGACGCGCTCGCCGGCCATCTTGATCCAGCGGTGCAGGGACTCGTTCTCCGGGAAGAGCTCCAGGAGCGCCTTGTCGGTCTTGGCGATGTCCGAGGCCTCGCCGGACAGGGCGGCCCAGCGGAAGGGGCCCTTGCCCTCGCAGAACAGGGGGCGGATGTAGGCCGGGACGAAGCCGGGGAAGGCGAAGGCGCGGTCGTAGCCGGCCAGCTGGGCCTCGCCGCGGATGGAGTTGCCGTAGTCGAAGACCTCGGCGCCGGCGTCCATGAAGCCGACCATCGCCTCGACGTGCTTGGCCATGGACTCCCGGGCCCGCGTGGTGAAGCCCGCCGGGTCCTTGGCGGCGGCGTCGGCCATGTCCTCGAAGGCGACGCCGACGGGCAGGTAGGCCAGCGGGTCGTGGGCGGAGGTCTGGTCGGTGACGATGTCGATGGGGGCGCCCATCGACAGCAGCTGCGGGACCAGCTCGGCCGCGTTGCCCAGCACACCGATGGAGAGCGGCTTGCGCTGGTCGCGGGCCTCGGTGGCCAGCTGGAGGGCGTGCTCCAGGCTGTCGGCCTTCACGTCCAGGTAGCGGTGCTCGATGCGGCGCTCGATGGCGCGCGGGTCGCAGTCGACGCAGATGGCGACGCCGTCGTTCATGGTGACGGCCAGCGGCTGGGCGCCGCCCATGCCGCCGAGGCCGGCGGTGAGGGTGATCGTGCCGGCGAGGGTGCCGCCGAACTTCTTCGCGGCGACGGCGGCGAAGGTCTCGTAGGTGCCCTGGAGGATGCCCTGGGTGCCGATGTAGATCCAGGAGCCGGCGGTCATCTGGCCGTACATGGTCAGGCCGAGGGCCTCCAGACGGCGGAACTCCTCCCAGTTGGCCCAGTCGCCGACCAGGTTGGAGTTGGCGATGAGGACGCGCGGGGCCCACTCGTGGGTCTGCATCACGCCGACCGGGCGGCCGGACTGGACCAGCATGGTCTCGTCCTGCTTGAGGGTGCGCAGCGTGCGGACCATGGCGTCGAAGGAGCGCCAGTCACGGGCCGCCTTGCCGGTGCCGCCGTAGACGACGAGCTTGTCGGGGTGCTCGGCGACCTCGGGGTCGAGGTTGTTCTGGAGCATCCGCAGGGCGGCCTCCTGCTGCCATCCCAGGGTGCTCAGTTCCGTGCCGCGCGGTGCTCGTACGGGGCGGGGTCCCGACATCGTCTGCCTCCTCCATGCCTATGTCTATTCACATCCTGTCCCTCTGAATAGAGCTAGTCAATACGTCGAGGCGGCCCCGTCCGCGCGTCGCGGGTGTTTGGCTGGAAGCACCGGTGGCCGACACAGGACGGGGAAGCCGTGGAACACGACATGGAGCGCGAGGCACGGGAGCGCGCCGCCCGCCGCGACCGGGCGGTGCGGGCCGCGGTCGAGCAGGGGCTGCTGGGGCCGGACGCGGCCGTGGTCGGGCTGCTGGACGTCGTCGGCATCCAGCGGGCGGCGGCGGACCTGCGGGCCGCCTTCGACGCGGTCACGGCACCCGGCACGCCGGTGCTGCACGCCTTCGCGGTGAAGGCGACCCCGCTGGTGCCCGTGGTGCGGCTGCTGCACGAGGCGGGCATCGGCGCGGAGGTGGCGAGCCCCGGCGAGCTGGCGCTGGCCCGGGCCGCCGGGGTGCCGCCCGCCCGGACGGTGCTGGACTCACCGGCGAAGACCCGGGCGGAGCTGCGCGAGGCGCTGGCCCTCGGCATCGCCGTGAACGCGGACAACCCGCAGGAGCTGGACCGCCTGGACGCCCTGGTCGGATCCGCGCCCACCCGGTCCCCGCTCGGCCTCCGGGTCAACCCGCAGATCGGCGCCGGCACCATCGGGGCGACCTCGACGGCCACGCGGACCTCGAAGTTCGGGGTGGCGCTGCGGGACGAAGGGGCGCGCGCCTGGGTCGTGCGCGCGTACACGGAGCGGCCGTGGCTGACCCGGCTGCACGCGCACACCGGCTCCCAGGGCGTCCCGCTGTCGCTGCTGGGCCGGGGGGTGGCGGAGGCGTACGCGCTCGCCGAGGAGATCAACGCCGCCGCCGGGCGGCGGCAGGTCGACACGATCGACATCGGGGGCGGACTGCCGGTGAACCTCGCGTCGGAGGGGACGACACCGTCGTACGCGCAGTACGCGCGGCTGCTGGCCGGCGAGGTGCCGGGGCTGTTCGACGGGCGGTACGGACTGGTGACCGAGTTCGGACGGTCGCTGCTGGCCAAGCAGGGGACGGTGGTGGCCCGGGTGGAGTACGCCAAGAGCGCGGGCGGACGGCGGATCGCGGTGACGCACGCGGGTGTGCAGGTGGCGACGCGGACCGTGTACGCGCCGGGCACCTGGCCGCTCCGGATCGCCGCGTACGACGCCACGGGACGGCCGAAGACCGGGCCGGAGGTGGAGCAGGACATCGCCGGGCCGGCCTGCTTCTCCGGCGACCTGCTCGCCGAGGGACGCGCGCTGCCCCCGCTGGAGCAGGGCGACTACGCGGCGGCGCTGGACACCGGCGCGTACTACTTCGCCCACCACTACGCCTACAACTCCCTCGCCCGGCCCGGCATCCACGGCTACGCGCCGGTCGGCGACGGCGGCATGGTGTTCGCGACCGTGCGGGAGGCGCAGACCGTCGCCGAGGTGGTGGCGGAATCCGGTGGGGCGCATGCGTCCGCGCTCACCACCCTGCGCACGCCCGCGAGCCGTTGACGCACTCCGGCCGCCCCTCGAACAAATGGTTCAACGGCGTTGTGACACACCTCAGTTGACCAACCCTAGTACGCCGGACGCATGTTCCACCGGAAAATGCCAAAGGCCTCACCTCTCGCGCACACGTTGCGTAGTGTCAACGTCACTCAGCCGGAGTCCCAGGCGGGAGGGGAGCCACGGTGCCCGGAATCGACGAGTGCCTACTGGAAGCGATGCGGCTGCCCGGTGCCCGGGGGGCCGCGCTGGTCGACTGGACCAGCGGACTGGCCCTCGGCACGGTCGGGGACGCCCCCGGCGGCGATCACGAGACGACCGCGGCCGAGGCCGCCGAACTGGCCCGGATGGCCGCAGAACACGGCACCTTCGCCGCGCACGGCGACGAACTGCCACCGGTGGAGGACGTGATCATCAGCAACGGCGACAGCTATCACCTGCTGCGCTTCGTGGACACGTCCTTCGACAGCAGCGTGTTCCTGCACCTGTGGCTCGGCCGCGAGGACGGCAACCTCGCGCTCGCCCGCATCCGGCTCGGCGAGATGGCCGCCCGGCTGGTGCTGGGATGACCATGGTCAGGACCACTCCGCCGGCCCTGCCGGTGCGGGACCGACAGGCCACGCGCGCGCTGTCCCCGATGCTGACCCGGCTCGCCGAGGAGCGGGCCACCGGCGTCCTGGTCCGCGAACACGGCGTCCTCTACCTCGCCGAAGGCCGGGTGGTGCACGCAGAGAGCCCCCACGCACCCGGCCTCGACGTGCTCCTCACGGCCCACGGCACCCTCGCGGGTGCCGCCTGGCAGCAGGCCGCCGCACAGACCCCGGGCCCCCTGCACGCGGCCGAACTCCTGCTGCGCTCGGGCATATTGCCCACCGGGGCGCTGGAGCTGTGCCACCTGGACGCGCTGTACGACGCCGGGTACTTCGCGCTGGCACCGAGCAGCACCCCGGGCCGCTTCCGGTACGACCCCGCACCCCGGCCCGGCCCACTGCCCTCGGTCCCGGTCGTGGCGCTGGAGCGGGAGACACTCCGCCGCCGCCTGCTGCTGCACCGGCTGTGGCCCGACCCGGCCGCCGACAGCACCCCGCTGATCCGCGCGGACCCGGCCGCCGGCCGTGCCCCGGCCGCACCGGTCACCCCCCGGCAACGGGCCGTCCTGGACCGCGTGGACGGCCTGCGCACCGCCGCCGACATCGCCCGGAACCTGGGCCGGCAGGCATACCACACGCTGGTCGACGTGCGCCGGCTCACCGCGGCCGGGCATGTGTCGCCGACGGCACCGGCGCCACCGGCCCCCGTACCACTTCCGCCCCACCAGGTCACCACCGACCCCGACATCGCGCTGCTGAAGAGGCTCAGGGATGCGCTTGAGGCGCTTTGAACGGCACCGCCCCGCCGAGAGGAGACACCCGATGGTGGCCGAAGAGGACCTGCAGACCGTCCTGGACGAGCTGCGCCGGCTGCGCACCCGGGTACCGCAGCTCACCGGCGCGCTCGCGGCGGGCGTCGACGGCCTCGTCGTCGCCCACGACACCCCCGGCGTCGACCCGGAGGGCCTGTCCGCGCTCACCGCCGCGGCGCTCGGCGTCGCCGTGCGGGTGGCCGACGCCACCGGCAACGGCGGCTTCCGGGAGCTGCTGGTGCGCGGCGAACGCGGCTACATCGCCACCTACGCGGCCGGCCGCACCGCCGTCCTGACGCTGCTCGCCCAGGACCGGGTCAACGTCGGCCGGCTGCACCTGGAGGGCCGCCGGTCCGGCGCCCGCATCGGGGAGGTGCTGGACGCCGCCGAGGCCGCCGCCCGGGCCGTACCCACGGCCGCCCGAATCCCACCCGCACGATCCCGTACCGCACGCGCGCCACGCACCACGGCCGCCGAAACACGCACCGCGACAGACAGCTGAGAGGACCATCATGGCCAACACCGAAACCGCGCTGAAGGAAGCCCTCACCTCCATCGAGGGCACCACCGGCGTCGCGCTCGTCGACTACACCAGCGGGATGGCGCTGGGCACGATGGGCGGCAGCAAGAGCTTCGACCTGAACGTGGCCGCCGCCGGCAACACCGACGTGATCCGCGCCAAGATGCGCACGATGGAGATGCTGGGCCTCAAGGGCGAGATCGAGGACATCCTCATCAGCCTGTCCGACCAGTACCACCTGATCCGCCTGCTCAAGAGCCGCGGCGGCAACGGCCTGTTCCTCTACCTGGTGCTGGACGCGAGCCGGGCCAACCTGGCGATGGCCCGGCACCAGCTGAAGAAGATCGAGGAGGACCTGGAGGTCTGACGAGCGGTCAGACCACGGCCGCGGTACGGCGGCGGGCCCCGCCCGGGGCCGCGTCGCCGGCCGCGATGCCCGTGCCGCGCAGGCCCTTCACGGCCCGGCCCGCCGGCCGCCCGCCGCGCCGGTCGAGCCGGTCGACGCGCACCCACAGCAGGGTCTCACCGGTCCGCTCCAGCCGCCCGAGCCAGGCGGCCTTCAGCCACAGCCCGGTGCCGAGCCCGGCCAGCAGCATGCCGCCGGCCGCGGGCACCACGAAGGCGGAGCCGAGCGCGACCGCCCAGCCCAGCAGCAGCCACCAGCGGTGCCCCCGGCGCCAGGCGCGGACGGTCACCGCCCGGTCCTGCAGCACGTCGTACTTGCCCGCGCGGGCCGCCTCGCGGGCGAGGGCGGCGTACCGGCCCCGGCGGGCCAGCGCCACGCCGGCCGCGCCGATCAGGAACAGCGCCGCCCCGGCCGGCACGCCGATCCGGCGCCCGGTCACCCCCTCCGGTACGACACCGATCCCCGCGGCGGCCACTCCGAGCCACCACAGCGGCGCGGCACCCGCCCGTACGACGACGGCGAGCCGTGCCAGCCCCTGTCCTCCGCGCGCCACGCCGGCCTCCCGTGTCCCATGTCCGCACTGCGCGTCTGTTCCGCGGGGACGCTAGCGGCCGAACGTGAGACGAGTCTGAGAGCCGCACCGCTCCCGGACGGAGCCGGGAGCGGTGCGGACCGGTCAATCGACGAACAGCTGGCGGGTCGCCGCCCGGGCGTCGAACTCCTCCAGGCGGGCCTGGGCGTCCGGCAGGTCGTCGCAGAGCGCCTCCAGCAGCACCCGGCCGAGCAGCATCGGCGCGCAGGCGGTGTCGAAGGCGAGCCCGGTGCCGACGGCCGCGGGCAGCAGCAGGTCGGAGTACTTGGCGACCGGCGCGAACGCCGAGTCGGCGACCGTGACCACCGTCAGGCCCGCGTCCTTGGCGTACGCGAGGGTGTCCACGACCTCCCGCGGATGCCGGGGCAGCGCGAAGCAGAGCAGGGCGGTGGCGCCGGCCCGGACCGCGGCGTCCACCCGGTCCTGGATCATCGTGCCGCCCTCGTGCAGCAGCCGGACGTCCGGGTGGACCTTGGCGGCGAAGTAGGCGAAGCCGTAGGCCTGGGAGGCGGCGGCGCGCAGCCCGAGCACCGGCAGCGGGCGGGATGCGGCGAGGATCCGGCCGGCCCGCTGCACCGGGCGCGGGTCGGCGAGCAGCTCGGCGAGGTGCCTCAGGTTCTCGATCTCGGCCTCGACCGCCTGCTGGTACTCGTTGTAGGCGCCGGCCCCGGCGGCCGGTTCGGCCGGGACGACCTCGCGCAGGTGCTTGCGCAGGGCGGGGTAGCCGTCGAAGCCGAGGGCGACCGCGAACCGGGTCACCGACGGCTGGCTGACCCCGGCCAGTTCGGCCAGCTCCACGCTGGACAGGAAGGGCACGTCGGCGGCCCGGCGCACCATGCTGTGCGCGATGCGGCGCTGGGTCGGCGTGAGCCGGTGGCTCTCGAAGAGCGCCTGCAACCGGTTCGCAGGGCTGTCGTTCGCGCTCATGACGTACTCCCCCTCCAGATCTCCTCGACGCCCCGGGAGAGTACAGCGCCGGGGCATCGACAAACACCGGCCGTCTATTCAGACAGTGTGCCGCTGCATACCGTTATACAGCCCAGCGTGGGGAGAACGCATGGCACAGCTCGTGGAACCGCGCTCCGCAACCAGCGGGTACAGCACCGCCGGCACTGCCGCGGCGCGGTGGTTGTCCCGGCCCCGGAAAGGGGGGTTGACCCCAGTGCGGCGGAGCGGACCGCTCCCTAGGCTGACCGGTATGAACACTCTCGATCCGCGTGACGACGTCCACCTCGGGGAGGACCCCGGCCTCGGGACGGACCCCGACTTCAGGAAGGACCTCGACGCGACCGTGCGGGCCCGCGGGGAGCTGGGCGACGCATACGACTCCGCGCTGGTGGACTCGTTCCTGGAGAAGGTCGAGCGGCGGATCGACGACACGGTGGACCGCCGGGTGCGCCGGCAGCTGGCCGAGCGGCAGATGGCGGCCGCGCGCGAGACCCGGCGGCCGAAATCGTCCGACTCCTGGGCGGAGCGCTACGGCTTCGCCCTGATCACGCTGGTCATGGCGATCCCGCTGTCCGCGATCGCCGGTGCCCTCGCCGGACTGGCCGGGATGGTGGTCACCTGGATCGGCATCATCGGCGTCAACGCCGTGCAGGCCGTCCGTCTCAACCCGGAACTCCTCGGGCGCGGCGGACCGGACCGGTCGGCCGAGAACGGCTGAGCCGGGGGCGGCCGAGGCGGGGGCGGCCGGGCGGACCGGCCGTCCGGCGCTCACGCCTGCCGGGTCGGGAGCACCACGATCCGGCGAAGGCTGACGTGCCGGGGCCGGCTGGTGGCGCAGGCGACGACGTCGGCGACCTCCGCCGCCGAGAGAGCCACGGCGGCGAGCGGCCACGTCCGCGAGAGCGGCGCCGGCTCCGGCGCAAGGGGTGTGTGCGCGGGGACCGCCGCACCCCCGTTGCCGGGGGGCGGGACGACGGCGGTCCCCGCGGGGGACGCGGGCCGGGTCAGGGCCGGGCTTGCGCGTCCGTGGCGTCCATGGAGGTCCGGGAGCCGCTCCGGAGGTCCTTGACGCCGTTCGGCGCCGGCCGGGCGGGGAGCCTCCCCCAGTGCTCAACGCCTGGGAGGTGCCCATCGCCCTGCCGACACCGTCCAGCGTGCCGGATCCGTGTTAAGCGGGTGCTGCGCGCACGTGACACGCTCGTACCACTTGCGCGAACCGCGTCTCCCAAGTTCACCGCGGACCAGGGCGGTTCACCGGGCGTTCGCTACTTGTTGCCGCCCTTGGCCAGGAAGGCCAGCAGGTCCTGCCGGCTGACCACACCGGTCGGCTTGCCCTCGACCAGGACGATCGCCGCGTCCGCCGTGCCCAGCACCTGCATCAGGTCGCCGACCGGCTCGCCGGAGCCGACCTGCGGCAGCGGGGCGCACATGTGCTTCTCCAGCGGGTCCTCCAGCGAGGCCCGCTTGCTGAACAGGGCGTCGAGCAGCTCCCGTTCCACCACGGAGCCGACGACCTCGGCGGCCATCACGTCCGGGTGGCCGGCGCCCGGCTTGACGACCGGCATCTGCGAGACGCCGTACTCGCGCAGCACCTCGATGGCCTGGCCGACGGTCTCCTCGGGGTGCATGTGCACCAGGGAGGGGATGGCGCCGGCCACCTTGTCGTTCAGCACGTCGGCGACGCGGGCGCTGGGGCCCTCGTCCTCCAGGAAGCCGTAGTCGGCCATCCACTCGTCGTTGAAGATCTTGCTGAGGTAGCCGCGGCCGCTGTCCGGCAGCAGCACGACCACGACGTCGTCCGGGCCGAGCCGCTCGGCGACCTCCAGCGCGGCCACGACGGCCATGCCGCAGGAGCCGCCCACCAGCAGGCCCTCCTCCTTGGCCAGCCGGCGGGTCATCTGGAAGGCGTCCTTGTCGGAGACGGCCACGATCTCGTCCGCCACGGTGCGGTCGTAGGCGGTCGGCCAGAAGTCCTCGCCGACGCCCTCGATCAGGTACGGCCGCCCGGACCCGCCGGAGTACACCGAGCCCTCGGGGTCGGCGCCGATGACCTTGACCTTGCCCTGGCTGGCTTCCTTGAGGTAGTTGCCGGTGCCGGAGATGGTGCCGCCGGTGCCGACGCCCGCCACGAAGTGGGTGATCTTCCCCTCGGTCTGCTCCCACAGCTCGGGGCCGGTGGAGTGATAGTGCGAGAGCGGGTTGTTGGGGTTGGAGTACTGGTCGGGCTTCCACGCGCCGGGCGTCTCGCGGACGAGCCGGTCGGAGACGTTGTAGTAGGAGTCCGGGTGCTCGGGGTCCACGGCGGTCGGGCAGACCACGACCTCGGCGCCGTACGCGCGCAGTACGTTGATCTTGTCGGTGCTCACCTTGTCGGGGCACACGAAGATGCACTTGTAGCCCTTCTGCTGGGCCACGATGGCAAGACCGACACCGGTGTTCCCGCTCGTCGGCTCGACGATCGTGCCGCCCGGCTTCAGCTCCCCGCTCTGTTCGGCGGCCTCGATCATGCGCAGGGCGATGCGGTCCTTCACGGAGCCGCCGGGGTTGAAGTACTCCACCTTGGCCAGGACGGTCGCCTGGATGCC
Organism: Streptomyces echinatus; assembly: GCF_014203595.1. Taxonomy (GTDB): domain Bacteria; phylum Actinomycetota; class Actinomycetes; order Streptomycetales; family Streptomycetaceae; genus Streptomyces; species Streptomyces echinatus. The sequence goes on along the minus strand of NZ_JACHJK010000005.1, from coordinate 477,376 downwards.
CTTGGTCACGTTGTTGAGCCGCACCAGCGGGGTGTTGCCGACGAGGCTGATCATCGAGTCGTGGAATCGCACCGTTGTCTCCGGTCGCTGCAAAAAGATGTGTTCGTAGTGGTGTCGCCAGCCTAAGGCCAGCTGTGTGGAGAGCGTGGCCGTTCACTGCGCGTTGAGATTGGCACACGGCCTGTACGGGGCAAGGAGTGGTTGTACGGCTACGAGGAGGTGGCGGCGACGCATGACGAGCATGTCGAGGGCGAGGGTGGCCCGGCGGATCGCGGCCGGCGCGGCGTACGGCGGTGGCGGGGCCGGGCTGGTGGGAGCGGCGGCCGTCGGACTGCTGCTGGCGGAGGTCCGGCTGGCGCGGCGCCATGTGGGCAACGGCAGCAGCGACCGGGTACCGGTGGCCGACGGGGTGTACGGGCACGCGTACGACATCCCCGGCGAGCTTCCCCTCCGCCTGGTCATGCTCGGTGACTCGACGGCGGCGGGGCAGGGCGTGCACCGGTCGGGCCAGACGCCGGGGGCGCTGCTGGCCTCCGGGCTGGCGGCGGTGGCGGAACGTCCGGTGGAGCTGCGGAACGTGGCGCTGCCCGGCGCGCAGTCCGACGACCTGGACCGCCAGGTGGCCCTGGTGCTGTCCGCCGCCGCCCCCGTCCCCGACATCTGCGTGATCATGGTCGGGGCGAACGACGTGACGCACCGGATGCCGCCGACCCGCTCGGTGCGGCACCTGTCGGCGGCGGTGCGGCGGCTGCGCACGGCCGGCGCCGAGGTGGTGGTCGGCACCTGTCCCGACCTCGGCACGATCGAGCCCGTGCAGCAGCCGCTGCGGTGGCTGGCCCGGCGGGCGTCCCGGCAGCTGGCGGCGGCCCAGACGATCGGGGCGGTGGAGCAGGGCGGGCGCACGGTGTCGCTGGGCGACCTGCTCGGGCCCGAGTTCGAGGCGAATCCGCGGGAGCTGTTCGGGCCGGACAACTACCACCCCTCGGCCGAGGGCTACGCGACGGCGGCGATGGCGGTGCTTCCCACGGTGTGCGCGGCGCTGGGGCTGTGGCCGGCGGAGGAGGAGCGGCCGGACGTGTCGCGTCGCGAGGGCTTCCTGCCGGTGGCCCGCGCCGCGGCCGAGGCGGCCTCGGAGGCGGGTACGGAGGTCACCGCGGTGATGCCGACGGGGCCGCGGGGACCGTGGGCGCTGCTGAAGCGCCGGCGCAGGCGGCGGGTTCCCGAGGCGGAGCCGGCGACCCCGTCGCTGTGAGCGCCTGGGCACTCCGCCGGCGGCTCGGCAAGCAAGCGCTTAGTAAATTGCGGTCAGTGTCACACCCCGACACCGATGACCTCGCAGGTACGGCCGGGTAACTTCCGAACCGCCCCTGCCCAACCCGCTTTCTCTGGAGCCGTGATGCCCGAAGCCGTCATCGTCTCGACCGCCCGCTCCCCGATCGGCCGCGCCGGCAAGGGATCCCTCAAGGATCTGCGCCCCGACGACCTGACCGCCACGATCATCCAGGCGGCGCTCGCCAAGGTTCCCGAGCTTGACCCGCGGGACATCGACGACCTGATGCTCGGCTGCGGCCTGCCCGGCGGCGAGCAGGGCCACAACCTCGGCCGGATCGTCGCCGTGCAGATGGGCATGGACCATCTCCCGGGCTGCACGGTCACCCGTTACTGCTCCTCCTCCCTGCAGACCTCGCGCATGGCGCTGCACGCCATCAAGGCCGGCGAGGGCGACGTCTTCATCTCGGCCGGCGTCGAGACGGTCTCCCGCTTCGCCAAGGGCAGCTCCGACGGCCTCCCGGACACGCACAACCCCCTCTTCGCCGAGGCCGAGGCCCGCACCGCAGCCGTCGCCCAGCAGGAGGGCACCACGTGGCACGACCCGCGTGCGGACGGCCTGATTCCCGACGCGTACATCGCGATGGGCCAGACCGCCGAGAACCTGGCCCGCTGGAAGGGCGTCACCCGCGAGGAGATGGACGAGTTCGGCGTCCGCTCCCAGAACCTCGCCGAGCAGGCCATCAAGAACGGCTTCTGGGAGCGCGAGATCACCCCGGTGACCCTCCCCGACGGCACGGTGGTCAGCAAGGACGACGGACCTCGCGCCGGTGTCACGCTGGAGGGCGTGTCCGGGCTGAAGCCGGTCTTCCGCCCGGACGGGCTGGTCACGGCCGGCAACTGCTGCCCGCTCAACGACGGTGCCGCGGCCCTCGTCATCATGTCCGACACCAAGGCCCGCGAGCTGGGCCTGACCCCGCTCGCCCGGATCGTGTCCACCGGTGTCTCCGGTCTCTCGCCCGAGATCATGGGCCTCGGCCCGGTCGAGGCCAGCAAGCAGGCGCTGCGGCGCGCGGGGCTCACCATCGACGACATCGACCTGGTCGAGATCAACGAGGCCTTCGCCGCCCAGGTGATCCCGTCCTACCGGGACCTCGGCATCGACATCGACAAGCTGAACGTCAACGGCGGCGCCATCGCCGTCGGCCACCCCTTCGGCATGACGGGCGCCCGGATCACCGGCACGCTCATCAACTCGCTGCAGTGGCACGACAAGCAGTTCGGCCTGGAGACGATGTGCGTCGGCGGCGGCCAGGGCATGGCGATGGTCATCGAGCGCCTCAGCTGACCCACCGTCCGTAGCGGATCACGCACGTCACGTCGCAGAAGGGCCCAGAACCTGGGAAACGCCAAGGTTTTGGGCCTTTCCGTGATCCAATCCCCCCCAGGATGTGACCTAACTCGCTCCCCGGGCATATCGATGCAGGTCAGCGTGGGTCAGCACAGCGCACGACGGAATGGTGAGACCAAAGTTCTGTCCGTTTCGTGATGTTACGCACTGACAGCTGGTTAGTCCGCCCTTCAAGCTGATGTAGGAAGTCGGGGGTCGACTTTGGAACCGGGAGTATGTCAGTGAGCGCCATGCCGATCGCCCTGCTGCTCACCACGGCAGCCACCGGCGCCGTGGGCGTCGCAGTCCTGCGTACCGTGCTGAAGCTGCGCCGCCAGCTCACCGAGCTGCAGCGCCAGCTCGGGCAGGAGCAGGCGGCCACCGCGCGCGCCCTGCTGCCGAACGCCCGCAGCGCCGCCGACACCGACCGGATACGGGCGGCCGTGGCCGAGGCTCTCGCCGAGGAGCGGGAGCGTGAGCTGGCCGAGGCGCGCGCCTTCTGGGCGGCGCAGGAGGCCCGCGACGCATCCGAGGCACCGTCGCTGTTCGGTCTGCCCGAGGCCGATCTCTTCATGCCCCGGCAGGCGGACTTCGTGGGCCTGGAGCCGGTGTCCGAGCCGGCCGCCGACGCCGACGAGTTCTCCCCCAAGGACTTCGTCCAGGGCGGCACCCCCAGCGAGTCCCCGGAGCTGGCCGCGGCCCGCCGCCGCCACCCCTCGCACCCGGACTTCGTTCCCGTCCAGTCCCCGGCCGTGAACGACCACGAGCGCACGGTGACCGCCCTGGAACAGCTCGCCGCGGAGCAGGTCGAGCTCTCCGACGTCCGTCCCGGCCCGCTCGGCACGCTCGACGTCTACGTCTTCGCCGACGGCACCACCCTGTGCATGACCCCGGGGCACCGCGAGACGGCGGAGCGCCTGGCCGCGGCCCTGGAGTCGGGCGAGTCCCCGTTCCTCCTGGGCGGCTCGGGCATCTCCGGCGCGTACGCGCTGACCTTCGCGTGCGGCGAGGACATGGTCTACATCCTGGCCGACCGGGTCATCGCGTCCCTGTAGGGTGCGCCTCGCGGGGGCGGGGAACCGCGCGCCGGACTCCGGCCGGCCCGCCCGCGGGCCGCGGCCTCACACCCCCGCCCGCTGCCGCGCCTCCTCCACCAGCCGCACGGCCTCGGCGACCTGTTCGTCACTCCGTACCGCCACGGCCAGGTCGTGCGCGGCCACGAGGATCTGGTCCGCGACGGCGAACATCCCGGCGTCCGGCATCTCCCGGGGCTCGCTTCCGGGCTCCTCCAGCGCCTGGGCCCACCGGGAGAGTTCCCGCGCCATGGCCAAGGCCTCGGCCGCGGCGCTGCGTTGGAGCCGGCTCTGCGGTGCCGCCCGCAACCGGTCGGCGAAGTGATCCACTGCTTGGGTCAAGGGCGTCGTATCAACCACCCGCCGAGCGTAACGCGCCGCACTGTTGCCAATACGCGAACGCTCAGGCACGGTGACGTGAAGGACCGGCTTACATCCCCTTTGCGTTCGGAGGCGCCGATGTCCCACGTCTTCTCCGAGGAGACCCACCGCAATCTGCTCGCCCGCATCCCGCACTGCACCGGTCGTGAGGTCTCCGACTGGCTGCGCACCGTCGAAGAAGGCCCCGCACTGTTCCGCTTCGAGGAGAAGGTCAGCTGGCTCCGGCACGAGTACGACCTGGCGTACGGCCACGCCAAGGCGATCGTGCACGAGTACGACCTGAGGAGGGCGGCGCGCAAGCTGCTCTGAACGCCGAAGGGCCCCGGGTGTGTTGCCCGGGGCCCTGCCGTACGGCCGGCGCGACGCGCTAGTCGTTACTGCTGAAGATCGCCACCAGCCGCAGCATCTCCACGTAGATCCACACCAGGGTCATGGTGAGGCCGAACGCGGCGAGCCAGGACTCGTTGCGCGGGGCGCCGTAGGCGATACCTTCCTCGATCTGCTTGAAGTCGAGGGTCAGGAAGAACGCGCCGAGCACGATCGCGATGATGCCGACGAGCGCGCCGAGCGGGCCGAAGCTGCGCAGTCCGCCGTCCTCGGCGACGCCGAAGGCGACCAGCAGCAGGTTCACGGCCATGACCACCAGGAAGGCCATCGCGATGGCCATGCCGATGCGTGCGTAGCGGGCGGTGACGCGGATCCAGCCGGCCTTGTAGATCAGCAGGGTCGCGCCGGAGACCGCCATGGTGCCGAGCACCGCCTGGAAGGGGGCCCCGCTCCAGCGGCTGTTGTACATCTCGCTGATGACGCCGAGGAAGACACCCTCGAAGGCGGCGTACCCGAGGATCAGCGCGGGCGACGGGGTGCGCTTGAAGCTCTGCACCATCGCCAGGACGAACGCGATCAGCGCGGCGCCGACGGCCAGGCCGTAGCTGGTGCCGGAGACCGGCAGCAGCGCCCAGGCGAGGACGGCGCCGACGGCGACCGTGCCGAGCGTGATGGCCGAGCGGACGACGACGTCGTCCATCGTCATCCGGTCGGTGGTGGCCGGGGCCTGCGGCGGGGCTCCGCCCTGGAGGTCCGCCTGCGCGTAGGGGTTCTGGGCGTAAGGGTTCTGCGCGTACGGGTTGCCCTGTGCGTACCCGGCCTGCGGTGCGGTGTTGAAGCCGGCGTAGCCGTTGTCGCGGCTGAACCCCCGTCGCGAGAAGACCGGGTTACTGCTCCTCATTTCGCTCCTCCATGACTGCCGAGTGCAGTCTTGGCTCAAGAGTAATGGATTGGCAAAGGATCGACCATGGTACCTGAGGAGGATCTTTCCCCTGCCGTGCTGCGCAACACGCTACGCGCACGTCCCATTCCCGGCCATGGCCGGACGGCTAACCGAGCGGAAACCCCGTGTACGCCTCCGCCAGATCGGTCTCGGCCGCGCGGGAGGACGCGATCCGCTCCAGGCGGGCCGACTGGAGGCGGGCGTCGAAGGCGGTGGCGTCCGGGGCGCGGTGGAGCAGCGTCGTCATGTCGGAGGAGAACCGCTCGGTCTGCCAGACGCGGCGCAGACAGGTCGCGGAGTAGGAGTCGAGCAGGTCCGGGGAGCCGGTCTCCTTCTCGTGGACGAGGGCCCGGGCGAGGGTGACGACGTCGCCGACGGCGAGGTTCAGCCCCTTGGCGCCGGTCGGCGGCACGATGTGGGCGGCGTCGCCGGCGAGGAAGAGCCGCCCGTGCCGCATCGGCTCGTGCACGAAGGAGCGCATGGGGGTGACCGACTTCTGGGTGACGGGCCCGCGCTCCAGCCGCCAGTCGTCGTCCGTCTCCAGGCGCCGCTCCAGCTCGTCCCAGATCTCCTCGTCGCTCCACCGGCCGGCGTCCGTCCCGGCGGGCACCTGGAGGTAGAGCCGGGAGACGGACGGGGAGCGCATGGACAGCAGGGCGAAGCCGCGTTCGTGGCGGGCGTAGACGAGTTCGTCGTGCGAGGGCGCGACGTCAGCGAGGACGCCGAGCCAGGCGTAGGGGTACGTCCGCTCGAAGACACGGCGGCCGCCGGCCGGGAAGGCCTCGCGGGCCACCCCCCGGAAGCCGTCGCAGCCGACGGCGTAGTCGCACTCCAGCACGTCCTCGCGGCCCTGGTGGCGGAAGGGGATCCGCGGCCGGCCGCCGTCCGCCCCTTCCACCGCCAGCGCCTCGGCCTCGAACAGCAGCGGGCCGCCCTCCTTCAGCTGAAGCGCGATCAGGTCCTTGCAGACCTCCGTCTGGGCGTAGACGGTGACGGACCGCCCGCCGGTGAGCGCGGGGAGGTCGACCCGGTGACGGTGCCGGTCGAACCGCAGCTCGATCCCGTCGTGCCGCAGTCCCTCACGGTCCATCCGCTCCCCGGCCCCGGCGGCGCGCAGTGCGTCGGCCGTGCCCTGCTCCAGGATCCCGGCCCGCTGCCGTCGCTCGACGTAGGCGCGGTCGCGGCTCTCCAGGACGACCGAGTCGACGCCGGCGCGGTGCAGCAGCCGCGCGAGCAGCAGACCGGCCGGTCCCGCTCCGATGATCCCGACGGTGGTGCGCATCGGTCGCCCCCTCCCCTGCCGCGTCCCGCCGCAAGGACTCCCCCCGGACGGAACCTTGTTCGCCTGGTGAACTTTTCTTCACCAACTTCTGGACGTGAGTCTCCGACCGCACGGCGCCGCTGTCAACGGTCGCGGGGGTCCGCGCCCTACCTCGGCCCACCCGCGCCCGCCGCGGCCCCGCCCCGTCCGGCCCCCGACTCACCGCCACCGAGCGGGCCGCTTTCTTCCGCCGCATGCGAGCCACCGCCGAGCAGGCGCGCGGCGCCGACCAGTTCCTACTGCGCCGCCAGGCCCTCTACCTGTCCGGCTACGACCGGGAGGCGGAAACCGCCGGCTGGCTGGCCCACCAGCAGCGCACCGAACGCCCTGACGACTGGCTGACGGCCTGGCTCAACAACCGCTCCGTGGCCGCCGTCGCCGCCCGACACGGCGACCGGGACCGCATGGCCCACTTCATCGACACCTCCCTCCGGGACGACGACCCCGGCGAGGCCGCGAACCTGGCGTACTGGGCGTACTGGGTGGGCGAGGCACCCGTCCCCCAACTCTCGGACGACTTCATCGCGAACGGCTCCCTGGGCCACTGGCACGGGGACAAGCTGCTCGCCCACCTCGTGGCCGGTATCGCCCCCCAGCACGGCTACGTGGACCTCAACATCCACAGCGTGTGGGCACTGCTCCAAGCACGCCCCAACCTGCTCCGGTCCGGCCAGGCCGCCCACGCCCTACACGAACGGCTTCCGATCATGCTGGATAGCCGAGGCCTCTCGTCGCGCGCGCGGCGGGAATTGGAGAGCATCCGGTACGCGATCCGCCTCACCGAGGCGTGAGAGGAGGCCCACGGTGTCCGAGGACCAGGAGCTGACTGCGGTAGCGCGCTTCCTGTACGAGGCCGGGACGCTCAAGAACACCAGGCGCAGCGGCTGGTGGATGGCCGGGATCAAGGACCCGGAGTCCGTGGCCGACCACTCCTGGCGCACCGCCCTCATCGCCTCGATCATCGCCCAACTGGAAGGCGCCGACCCGGCACGCGCCGCATTCCTCGCCGTGTGGCACGACTCCCAGGAGACCCGCACCGGCGACGTCAACCACCTGGGCAAGCGGTACACCAAGGGCGAGGCGGACCCGCGCGACATCACCGCCGACCAGGTCGCCGGAATGCCCGAGGGCCTGGCCGGCGCCATCCGCGCACTGGTCGGCGAGTACGAAGCAAAGGAAAGCCCGGAGGCCGTCTGCGCCCGGGACGCCGACAAGCTGGAGTGCATGATCCAGGGCCTGGAGTACCGCGCCCAGGGCTACGCCGACGTACAGCGGTGGATCGACAACTCCCGGGGCCGGATCACCACCAAGAGCGGCCAGGCCCTGGCGGACGCCGTACTCGAAACCGGCTCCCTGGACTGGCTGCGGGCCGCCCTCGGTGAGCCACGGCGCGAGCCGTGATCGGGATACGGGCACTGTCAGACCACGCCCTTAACGTGGGTGTACGGCCAACTCCCTTCGGCTGCCGGGCACTCAGTCCTCCCCCACTCGGGACGACCTCAACGACGCCATCCGCACTCTGACGGACCAGGTGTTCGAGCGGCGCGGCATCCAGGCCGCCGTCGACCTCGACGAGCGCGCCCGGAGCTGGCAGCCGCATACGCGTGATCCGGTCGGGCGGGGGTGTCAGCCCCCGCCCGTACCGTAGGGGGCATGCCTCACGGCACCCGGATACCGGGCTCGTTGTGCTGCCCATGCCCGGCCCTCACGGCCTCCGCAGCCGCCACTTCACGTGGTAGCTGGTGATCTCCCCGTCGGCGTTCTTCCGCTTCGCGACATGCGCCATGGCAGGGCACCGTAGACCACCGTGCGCCCGCGGTGCGCCCGTTCGGGAAACACGAAACGGCCCCTCCGGGCCGTTCGTGCGGGGCAGACGCGTTTTTGATCCAGTGCCCGGAGCCGGACTCGAACCGGCACGCCCGCGAAGGGGCAGCGAGGTTTAAGCTCGCCGTGTCTGCATTCCACCATCCGGGCAGGCCATGGGCTCCGCAACGAGGTTCCGAGCCTATCGGGACCCATCCCCCGAACAGCGGCAGGGTGGACCGATGTTGTCTTATTTTATTGACGTCTGAGGGTGCATCAGCCCCCGGAACGCGCCATCCGCACTTGCCAATAGCCTGACGGGGCGGAAGTGTCCGCGTACGTGAAATGACGGAATTTCACCGCCCGAACGAGGGCGGTCCACCGGTTCTTGACACCCGGCGGGGCATTCGGCGCCGACGCCCTCTCGGGGTCGGCCGTCCTCCCCAGGTATGACGCGGCGGCCTCCTGTCCGACCCCAGTCGCCCCTCGGAACCGGAACAGCGACTGACTACACGCGCGCCCCGCGCCGGGACGATGGAACGGTCCGCAGGAACACACGCCGTCCCGACAGGAGCACCGCCCCGTGACCACCACACCCACCGCCGGCCGGACCACCGCCGTGGCCGCACGCGCCACGGAGCTGTCGAAGATCTACGGGCAGGGTGAGACCCGGGTGGTCGCCCTGGACCGGGTCTCGGTCGACTTCCGGCAGGCCGAGTTCACCGCGATCATGGGACCGTCCGGCTCCGGCAAGTCCACGCTGATGCACTGCGTGGCCGGTCTGGACACGTTCTCCTCCGGGTCGGTGCGCATCGGCGACACCGAGCTGGGCAAGTTGAAGGACAAGCAGCTCACCAAGTTGCGCCGGGACAAGATCGGCTTCATCTTCCAGGCGTTCAACCTGCTGCCGACGCTGACCGCGCTGGAGAACATCACCCTCCCGATGGACATCGCCGGCCGCAAGGCGGACAAGGCGTGGCTGGACCAGGTCATCCAGATGGTCGGGCTGTCCGGACGGCTCGGTCACCGGCCCTCCCAGCTCTCCGGCGGCCAGCAGCAGCGTGTCGCCGTCGCCCGTGCCCTCGCCTCCCGGCCCGACATCATCTTCGGTGACGAGCCCACCGGAAACCTGGACTCCCGCTCCGGCGCCGAGGTCCTCGGCTTCCTGCGCAACTCCGTGCGCGAACTGGGCCAGACGGTGGTCATGGTGACCCACGACCCGGTGGCCGCCGCCTATGCCGACCGCGTCGTCTTCCTCGCCGACGGCCGGATCGTCGACGAGATATACGGCCCCACCGCCGACTCCGTCCTCGACCTGATGAAGCAGTTCGACGCGAAGGGCCGTACCAGCTGATGTTCCGCACCGCCCTGCGCAACGTCCTCGCGCACAAGGCCCGGCTCCTGATGACCGTGCTCGCCGTCATGCTCGGCGTGGCGTTCGTCGCCGGGACGCTGGTCTTCACCAACACCATCTCCGACGCCTACCAGAAGAGCTCCGCCAAGGGCTTCGAACGGGTCGACGTCGCCGTACGGCCCGAGTACCAGGACTCCGAGGGCAACAAGGTCGGCAAGTCCGCCGAGCTGACCCAGGCCCTGCTCGACAGGGCCGCCGAGGTCCCCGGTGCCGCCTCCGCGACCGGTGTGGTCACCGGCTTCACCGCCGTCGCCGACCAGGACGGCAAGCTCGTCGGCGGCGACTGGCAGTCCGCCGGCGGCAACTACTGGGGGGCGAAGGACCCCCGTTACCCGCTGGTCGACGGCCACGCCCCGCGCGGCAAGGGCGAGGTGCTGCTCGACTCCGAGACCGCGAAGCGGGCCGGCTACAACGTCGGCGACACCGTGCGCCTCTCCGTCGACGGCCCGGTCCTCACCCCGGTGGTCAGCGGCATCTTCACCACCGACGACGGCAACGTGGCCGCGGGCGGCAGCCTCACCCTGTTCGACACGCCGACCGCGCAGGCCCTCTTCGGCAAGAAGGGCACGTACGACGAGATCGACGTGCAGGCCGCGGCCGGCACCGGCCAGGCGGCGCTCAAGGCCCGGCTGGACAAGGCCCTGCCCGCCAAGCTCGTGGACACCACCACCGGCCGGCGGCTCGCCGACGACCAGGCCGAGGCGATCTCCTCGTCCATGAGCGGTCTGAAGCAGGCCCTGCTGGTGTTCGCCGGTATCGCCCTGTTCGTCGGCACGTTCATCATCGCCAACACCTTCACCATGCTGGTCGCCCAGCGCACCCGGGAACTGGCCCTGATGCGGGCGGTCGGCGCCTCCCGCCGCCAGGTCACCCGCTCCGTGCTCATCGAGGCGTTCGCGGTCGGCACGGTCGCCGGTGTGACCGGTCTGGCCGCCGGTGTCGGCATCGGCGCGGGCCTGCGCTCCCTGCTGGGCTCCTTCGGCGCGAGCCTGCCCGACGGTCCGCTGGTGATCAGCCCCGGCACGGTGGCGACCGCCCTGGCGGTCGGCATCCTCATCACCATGCTGGCCGCGTGGCTGCCCGGCCGCCGGGCCGCGAAGATCCCGCCGGTCGCGGCGATGAGCAGCGTGCACGCCAAGGCCACGACCAAGTCGCTGGTGCTGCGCAACACCCTGGGCTCGCTGTTCGCGGCGGCCGGCGTCGCGGTGGTCCTCGCGGGCACCGGGATGGCCACCGACACCGGCCAGGCCGCGATGGGCATCGGCGCGGTCCTGCTCATCATCGGCGTGTTCGTGCTGACCCCGCTGCTGTCCCGCCCGCTGATCGCCGCCGCCTCGCCGGTGCTGCGCGTCTTCGGGGTGTCGGGCAAGCTGGCCCGGCAGAACTCGGTGCGCAACCCGCGCCGTACGGCGGCCACCGCCTCCGCCCTGATGATCGGGCTGACCCTGATCACCGGCATGACGGTGATGGCGGGCAGCCTGCAGACCTCGATCGACAAGATGGCCAGCTCGGCGATCCGCGCCGACTACGTCGTCTCGATGGCCAACCGCGGCCCGCTCTCCCCCGACGTGGCGCGGAAGCTCGCCGGCGCCGACGGTGTCACCGACAGCAGCCCGCTGCGCAACGGTGAGTCCCGCATCGACGGCTCGACCGAGTTCCTGACCGGCGTCGACGGCGCGGCCATCGGCAAGCTGACGGACCTGAAGGTGACCGACGGCTCCTTCTCGGTGGGCGGCACCCGGGTCGTCGTGGACGAGGACCGGGCCAAGGACCACGGCTGGAAGCCCGGCTCGCAGTTCACCGCGCACTTCGAGGACGGCAAGGCACAGCGGCTGACCGTCGCAGGGGTGTACGAGGGCAACGACATGCTCAACGGCATCCTCCTCGACAACAAGGTCCTCACCCCGCACCTGACCGACCCGGCCGACATGCAGGTCATGGTCAAGACCGCGGACGGCGCCTCCGACTCGGCCAAGGACGGGCTGGAGAAGGTCCTCGGCTCCAACCCGGCGATCAAGGTCCAGGACAAGCAGGACATCTCCGACGAGATCGCGAAGATGTTCACGCTGATGCTGAACCTGGTCTACGGCCTGCTCGGCATGGCGGTGATCGTGGCCGTGCTCGGCGTCATCAACACCCTGGCGATGTCCGTCTTCGAGCGTGCGCAGGAGATCGGCATGCTCCGCGCGATCGGCCTGGAGCGCAGGGCGGTCAAGCGGATGGTCCGCCTGGAGTCCCTGGTGATCTCCCTGTTCGGCGGTGTGCTGGGCATCGGGCTGGGCGTGTTCTTCGGCTGGGCGGCGGGCGAGCTGCTGGGCACGAAGATGCCGACGTACGAACTGGTCCTGCCCTGGGGCCGGATGGCGGTCTTCCTGCTGCTGGCGGGTGGGGTCGGCGTCCTGGCCGCGCTGTGGCCGGCCCGCCGTGCCGCCCGGCTGAACATGCTGGCGGCCATCAAGGCCGAGTAGCCGTACGGACGGTACGCCGACCGGAAGGGGCCCCCGCGACCGCGGGGCCCCCTTTCGTCGTTCCGGGGCGGTGCCGGCCGTCAGGCGTGCCAGGTGCGGGCCCGCAGCGGCAGTCCCGAGGCGCCGGACTCCGGGGCGCGGACCGCCAGGACCTGGTTGACGCCGATGCGGTTGTGCTCGAAGGCGAGGGCGCAGGCGGCCATGTACAGCCGCCAGACGCGGGCCCGGTTCGGCCCGGCGAGCCCGGCCGCCCGGCCCCAGCCGGCCTCCAGATTGGCCACCCAGCCGCGCAGCGTGCGGGCGTAGTGCTCGCGGAGGGACTCCACGTCACGGACCTCGAACCCGGCGTGCTCCAGCTGGGTGACGGTGGTGCCGAGAGGGGCGAGTTCGCCGTCGGGGAAGACGTAGGCGTCGATGAACGCGTCCACCTCGTACGCCGTCTCGTCCCGCTGCGGGCGGCGGGCGATCTGGTGGTTGAGCAGCCGGCCGCCGGGACCCAGCAGGGCGTACAGCCGGCGGGCGTACTCCAGGTAGCGTTCGGCGCCGACGTGTTCGGCCATGCCGATGGAGGAGATCGCGTCGAAGGGGCCGTCCGCGACGTCCCGGTAGTCCTGGACCCTGATCTCCACCCGGTCGGTCAGCCCCTCGTCGGCGACGCGCTTGCGGGCGTACGCCGCCTGTTCCTGGGACAGGGTGACCCCGAGGACGCTCACCCCGTGCTCGCGGGCCGCGTGGATGGCCATGGAGCCCCAGCCGCAGCCGACGTCCAGCAGCCGCTGCCCCTCCTTCAGGCCCAGCTTGGCGCAGATCAGTTCGAGCTTGTCGCGCTGGGCGGACTCCAGGGTGCCGGCGTCCTCCCAGTAGGCGCAGGAGTACACCATGGAGGGGCCGAGGACGAGCTCGTAGAAGTCGTTGCCGACGTCGTAGTGGTGGCTGATGGCCCGTCGGTCGGTGCGGCGGGTGTGCAGGTGCCGGCGGGGTCTGCGGATCTCCTCGCGCGGCGGGGCGGGCGGGATCGGCGGGCCCGCAAGCTTCAGCAGGTCGCGGGCGGCGGCCCGGACGGCGGGGTCGCGCACGGCCCGGACGAGGCCGCGGGAGTCCTCCCCGCGCTCCCAGACGAGGCCCGCCATCGCGTCGAGCGCGGTGTACAGGTCGCCCTCGATCTCCAGGTCGCCGGCGACCCAGGCGCGGGCGAGGCCCAGTTCGCCCGGTTTGAACAGGATGCGGCGCAGGGCGCGGCGGTTGCGCAGCACGAGCGCCGGCGCGTCCGGCGGCCCGGCCTGTGATCCGTCCCAGGCCCTCACCCGCAAGGGGAGCGGGGCTCCCAGCATCTGCTCGGCAAGACTCCTCAGCCGCGACGCGGCGTCGGCCATGGCGCACACCTCCAAGACGACGATCCCGGATGCCGGTTACCACGTAAACACCGCACGGCGCTCAGCACAGTCCCGCAATGGAGTTACGAGTGGGCAAAGCAGGCGTATGGGCCATTGGACCGCTGCCCGGGAACGCCGAAGGACCTCCCGCACCACGGATGGCAGGAGGTCCTTCGGTCGGTGAGGCGACCGGTGAGGGTCAGGAGGCCTTGGCCTTCTCCTCGGTCTTGGCGGCGGCGACCGGCGCCGGCTTGGCGGCCTCGTAGAACTCCTCGCGGGGGTTCTCCATGGCGCCGAGGGAGACGACCTCGCGCTTGAGGAACATGCCGAGGGTCCAGTCGGCGAAGACGCGGATCTTGCGGTTGAAGGTCGGCATCGCCATGCCGTGGTAGCCACGGTGCATGTACCAGGCGAGGCGGCCCTTGAGCTTGATCTTCATCTTGCCCATGACGATCATCGCCACGCCCTTGTGCAGGCCGAGACCGGCGACCGCACCCTTGTTGGCGTGCTCGTACTCCTTCTGCGGGAAGCCCCGCATACCGGAGATCACGTTGTCGCCGAGGACCTTGGCCTGGCGCAGCGCGTGCTGGGCGTTCGGCGGGCACCAGGCGTTCTCGTTGCCCGCCTTGCGGCCGACGAGGTCCGGGACCTGTGCGTTGTCACCGGCGGCCCAGATGTAGTCCGTGCCCTTGACCTGGAGGGTCGGCTCGCAGTCGACGTGGCCGCGGGGGCCGAGGGGCAGACCGAAGCGGGCGAGGGCCGGGTTCGGCTTGACGCCGGCGGTCCAGACGATCGTGTTGGAGTCGACCTCGAGGCCGTTCTTCAGCACCACGTGACCGTCGACGCAGGAATCCATCGAGGTGGAGAGGTAGATCTCCACGCCGCGGCTCTCCAGGTGCTCCTTGCCGTACTGGCCGAGCTTGGGGCCGACCTCGGGAAGGATCTTGTCGGCGGCGTCGACGAGGACGAACCGCATGTCCTCGCGGGACACGTTCTTGTAGTACTTGGCCGCGTCCCGGGCCATGTCCTCGACCTCGCCGATGGTCTCCGCGCCCGCGAAGCCACCGCCGATGAAGACGAAGGTCAGCGCCTTGCGGCGGATCTCCTCGTCGGTCGTGGAGTCGGCCTTGTCCAGCTGCTCCAGGACGTGGTTGCGCAGGCCGATGGACTCCTCGATGCCCTTCATGCCGATGCCCTGCTCGGCGAGGCCGGGGATCGGGAAGGTGCGGGAGACCGCGCCCATCGCGATGACGAGGTAGTCGAAGGGCAGCTCGTACGCCTCGCCCACGAGCGGGGCGATCGTGGCGACCTTGCGGTCCTGGTCGATGGTGGTGACCCGACCGGTGAGGACCTCCGCCTTCGGCAGCACGCGTCGCAGCGGGACGACGACGTGCCGAGGGGAGATGTTGCCGGCGGCGGCTTCGGGGAGGAAGGGCTGGTAGGTCATGTACGACCGGGGGTCGACGACCGTGACGGTCGCCTCGCCGTAGCGCATCTTCTTGAGGATGCGCCGAGCTGCGTACAGGCCTACGTACCCACCGCCTACTACGAGGATCCTGGGACGCTCCGTGGTGCTCATGCCATCGAGTATCCACCCGCCTCGGCAGGGGTGCTCGTGCGCCCCTTCACAAGGTTCGACAGGCCCTGTGCTAAACTCCGCGACTCGCGTGACGCAGGTCATGCCGCCGCAGGGGAACCGCTGGGCGGTCTGACCCGTTGTCAAGGCCGCGTGAGCTGCCTCTCTGAGTCGGACGGGTGGCGGTGAGCCCCTCGCGACGACCGCGGAACACCCCCCTCAGGGCCCCTTCTGCACCCACCGTCTGAACATGTTCAAACGGGCGAGGATCCCCCGGAAGGGCCGATCGGCCCTCTTTCGCGGGCCTGCCGGACGGAATTCCTTGTGAAGAACTTCACGAACTTTTCCGACCGGCCGTCACCGAGGGGCCCCAGAAGGGCCCTCAGCCCCGCTCAGACGTTATCCGACCTGCTCAGCCGATGGCTACCGGCTAGTAACAAAAGAGCGTCACGCCACCGACCACGCGATGCCGTCGAGGATGTCGTGCTCGCTGACGACGACCTCCTCGGCACCGGTCCGCTCCATGATCGCCAGCAGCACGAGGGCGCCCGCGCCGATGACGTCGACCCGGCCGGGATGCATGGACGGGACCGCGGCGCGCTCGGCGTGCGTGGAGCGCAGCAGCCACTCGGTGATCTCGCGCACGCGGTCCCGGGAGATCCGGGAGTGGTGGATGCGCGCGGAGTCGTACTCGGGCAGCTCCTGGGCGATGGCGGACACCGTGGTGACGGATCCGGCCAGGCCCACCAGGGTGTGCGCCTCGCGCAGCGGGACGGTCTCCTCGGCGAGGTCCAGGGCGGCCTCGATGTCGGCCCTTATGGCCGCGATCCGCTCCTCGGCGGGCGGGTCGTCCACCTTGCCCTCGTGCACCAGGTGCCGCTCGGTCATCCGCACACAGCCGACGTCGACCGACCGGGCGGCACGTACGTGGTCGTCGCCGACGACGAACTCGGTCGAGCCGCCACCGATGTCCACCACCAGGTAGGGCCGGGTGAGGTCGGCACGGCCGGCGAGTTCCCGCGTGGCGCCGGTGAAGGAGAACTCGGCCTCCTGGTCACCGGTGATGACCTCGGGCTCCACCCCGAGGATGTCCAGCACGCCGCGCACGAAGTCGTCCCGGTTCTCGGCGTCCCGGGAGGCGGAGGTGGCGACGAAGCGGAGCCGCTCGGCGCCGTACTCCTTGATGACGGCCGCGTATTCACGGCAGGCGGCGAAGGTGCGCTCCAGCGCCTCGGGGGCGAGCCGGCCGGTGCGGTCGACACCCTGGCCGAGCCGCACGATCGTCATCCGGCGGTCCAGGTCGGTCAGTTCGCCCGTCACCGGATCGGCGTCGGCGACCAGCAGCCGGATGGAGTTGGTGCCGCAGTCGATGGCGGCGACGCGGGTCACTGCTCGTCCTCCTCGACGGGTCGCACCGCGAAGGGGCCCGTGCCGTCCTCCGCCGTCTCCATCTGCCGTCCGCCGCACGGCGGCCCGGACGGCGTCACGCAGGGGCCCTTGCGCCACCATTCCGGGAGCATGGCGATCGCCTCGTCGCCGAGCGGGTTCACGCCCGGCCCCGCGGCCAGCGAGTGGGCCACGAGGACGTGCAGGCACTTCACGCGGTCCGGCATGCCGCCCGCGCTGGGGAAGCCCGCCAGGACCTCGATCTCGTCCCGGCGCCGGATGTAATCCTCGTGCGCGGCCCGGTAGGCGGCGGCCAGCTCGGGGTCGGTCGCCAGCCGCTCGGTCATCTCCTTCATGACGCCGTCCGCCTCCAGCGTGCCGATCGCCGAGGCGGCGCGCGGGCACGTCAGGTAGTACGTCGTCGGGAAGGGCGTGCCGTCGGGCAGGCGCGGCGCCGTCTCCACGACGTCCGGCTGACCGCACGGGCAACGGTGCGCGATGGCCCGCAGGCCCCGCGGCGGGCGGCCCAGCTGCTGCTTGAAGGCCTCTACGTCCGCGTCGGTGGGCTCGGTGCGCGGAGTGGGCGGCGGAGGCGTTTCCATGACTGCTTTCAGACTGGCTTTCTGTCGGTTACCGGCCCGGCGGGCCGGTCACTGGTCGGAGGCGTCGGACTTGTCGACGCCGTCCCAGACGTTCGCGTACCAGGGCCGGTGGGCGGCCCCGAGAGCGGCGCGGGACTGCTTGGCCGTGCCCGGGTCGATGACCACGTACCCGGTCTCACCGGGCCTCACGTAGTGCAGCCTGCGCCGGATCTGCTGCTCGGCGTAGGCGTCGTCCCGCCAGCGCGCCTTGAGGTCGCGCAGCTGCTCGACGCGTTCGCGGGCCTGCTCCTGCTGCCGTCGCTGGTCGGCGATCTCGGCGCGCTGGGAGACGTACTGCCGCATGGGGTAGGCGAGCGCGACGATCATCGTGCACACCACCAGGGCGAGCAGCGCCGCGCGGCCGGTGAGCCGGGAGCGGCGGGCCTGCCGTTTGGTCTGGGAGCGGTAAACCCGGGCCGCGGTCTGTTCGCCGAGCAGCCTGAGCCTGGTCGCGGTGGAGAACCGGTCCCGGTCCTTCACGGCCATGTCCCGCCTCCCCTTCACGTGCGTACGTCCCCGCACACGGTACGGGACCGAGTACGGGGACGTACGTACGACTGGCGGAGCCGTGACCCTGGTGGGGTCAGCCCTTGAAGCGCGGGAAGGCGCTGCGGCCCGCGTACACCGCGGCGTCGTCGAGGATCTCCTCGATGCGCAGCAGCTGGTTGTACTTGGCGACGCGCTCGGAGCGGGCCGGCGCGCCGGTCTTGATCTGGCCGCAGTTGGTGGCGACGGCCAGGTCGGCGATGGTGACGTCCTCGGTCTCGCCGGAACGGTGGGACATCATGCACTTGAAGCCGTTGCGCTGGGCCAGCTCGACGGCGTCCAGGGTCTCGGTCAGCGAGCCGATCTGGTTCACCTTGACCAGCAGGGCGTTGGCGGCGCCGTCCTCGATGCCGCGGGCGAGGCGCTCGGGGTTGGTGACGAACAGGTCGTCGCCGACCAGCTGGACCTTGTCGCCGAGCTTGTCGGTGATGACCTTCCAGCCGGCCCAGTCGTCCTCGAACAGCGGGTCCTCGATGGAGACGAGCGGGTAGGCCGCGACGAGCTCCTCGTAGTACTCCGTCATCTCGGCGGCGGAGCGCTCCTTGCCCTCGAAGAGGTACTTGCCGTCCTTGTAGAACTCGGAGGCGGCGACGTCGAGCGCGAGGGCGATCTGCTCGCCGGGCGCGTAGCCGGCTTCCTTGATCGCTTCGAGGATGAGGTCGAGGGCCTCGCGGTTGGAGCCGAGGTTCGGGGCGAAACCGCCCTCGTCGCCGAGGCCGGTGGACAGGCCCTTGTTCTTCAGGACCTTCTTGAGGGTGTGGTAGACCTCGGTGCCCCAGCGCAGGGCCTCGGAGAAGGACTCCGCGCCGATCGGGGCGATCATGAACTCCTGGATGTCCACGTTGGAGTCGGCGTGCGAGCCGCCGTTCAGGATGTTCATCATCGGCACCGGCAGCAGGTGCGCGTTCGGGCCGCCCAGGTAGCGGAAGAGCGGGAGGTCGCTGGCCTCGGAGGCGGCGTGCGCGACGGCGAGGGAGACGCCGAGGATGGCGTTGGCGCCGAGCGAGCCCTTGTTGTCGGTGGCGTCCAGGTCGAACATGGCCTGGTCGATCAGGCGCTGCTCGGTGGCGTCGTAGCCGACCAGCTCCGGGCCGATCTGCTCGATGACGGCGAGGACGGCCTTCTCGACACCCTTGCCCTGGTAGCGGTTCGGGTCACCGTCGCGCAGCTCGATGGCCTCGAAGGCGCCGGTCGAGGCGCCGGACGGGACGGCGGCACGACCCGTGCTGCCGTCGTCGAGGCCGACCTCGACCTCGACCGTGGGGTTGCCTCGGGAGTCCAGGATTTCCCGGGCTACGACGACGTCGATGGACGGCACGAGCATCTCCTTCTTGGATGTGACGCTGGAAGTGCGGGGCTGGTGGGCCTTGCGACTAGAGCCTAACCGTCCCGGGGCCGTCGGCCACCGACCGACCGCCCCGTGGACATGCCGACCGTACCTTTTGTTCGTTCACGAAACAAAGGGCTTCGGCGGACTCCCGTGCGCTGCGGGCACAAAAAAGCCCCGCCCCGGTGCGTACGGGGGAACACGCACCGGGACGGGGACCCGTGGGGACGGGGGGTGGCCCGCACGGGGGCCTTCGGGGTGGCCCGCACCGCTGTGCGGGCCCCGCGGTCCGGCTCGGAGCCGGAGGTCACTTCAGGTGCAGCTGCTGACCGGGGTAGATGAGGTCGGCGCTCTCGACGACGTCCTTGTTCAGCTCGAACAGCTTCTGCCAGCCGCCCTGGACGTGGTGCTTGTCGGCGATGGTGCTGAGGGTGTCGCCGGTGACGACCTTGTACTCGCCGTCGCCCTTCTTGACCTTCTTGCCGGTCGGGGTGGTGACGGTCTTGCTCTGGCTCTTGCCCGTGGACGCGGCGGGGCGCTCGGCGGAGCGGGAGGCGGCCTGCTGGTCGGTGGAGCGGGTGGCGGTGCTGCCCGAGTCCGGCTTCGCGGGGGCGCTCGGGGCGGAGCCGTTGTTCGGGGTGCTCGACAGGCCCGTGCCGCAGACCGGCCAGGCACCCTTGCCCTGCGCGGCGAGGACCTTCTCGGCGACGGCTATCTGCTGCGCCTTGGAGGCCTGGTTGGCCTGCGGGGCGTAGGCGGTGCCGCCGTACGCGGCCCAGGTGGAGGCGGAGAACTGCAGACCGCCGTAGTAGCCGTTGCCGGTGTTGATGGACCAGTTGCCGCCGGACTCGCACTGGGCGACCGTGTCCCACTCGGCGGAGGTGGCCGCGGAGGCGGTGCCGGCCGCCATGAGCGGGGCGGCGACGGCGGCGCCGGTGACACCGGCCAGCGCGACGGCGCGGATGGCCTTGGACGGACGACGGTGCTTGCCCTTGCCGGTAAACAGCATGGATCGATCCCCTCACCGACGCCTACGAGGTGAGCTGTCGGGTTCGGGCCGGTTGAGTTGCCCGGCCGCATCCCACGCTTCCGTGAGATGCGGCTTCACCCCCAGCCGGTGCCAGCTTCAACTGCTGGTCCCGGCACTTACCTTGGGTCCCCCGCTCCTGCCTACGGCGCTTGACGCGACGACTGTTCCCGGGCAACCACTGGCAGGATTCGGCGTGGCGATTGCCGGGGCTCGTGGTGACGAGCGGCCTCGACCGTAGACACGCGATCCGCGGAATTTCAAAGACGATCAGGGCTTCTGAGACTCATCCCACACTTTCGCCAAACCGGACATTAAGGCGCTTAGTGGGGCGTCAACTCCCGCTACTTCGTGTCCTTTTCGCCCCTGACTTCCAGGGTCTGACCGGCAGTGATGTGGTTCGGGTCGGACCCGATGGCCTTCTTGTTCGTCGCGTACAGCGCGTGCCATCCGCCGTCGACGTCAAGGGAGTCGGCGATGGAGACGAGGGAGTCGCCCTCGCGGACGACATAGGTGCCCGGTTCGCGGGAGGCGTGCCGGCCGGAGCCGGTGGCGCTCTGACCGTTTGCGCCGCTTTCGTCCGCGCTCACGCCCCGGTGGCGTCCGCCGTTGCCGAGGGTCCCGGTGTCGACCAGGCTCCAAGAACCGGCGGCCTGCCGCGCGTTGTCCTCGGTCCCGGCGTCCGGGGTGGCCGTGGGGGTGCTGCCGGTTCCCTGCGGAGTTCCGGTGTCCCGCGAGGGGGACTTGTCGGACTTGGGAGTGTCGGTCCCGGCGGAATCGGCGTCCTTGTCGGCATCCGTGCCCGGCTTCGGGGTGGATTTGCCGTTCTTGTCCGACGAGGACCCGGCAGGGGAGCCGGCATCGGCGTCGGCACCGGTGGAGGGTGAAGAATCCGGCAGACCGGACGAGTCCGAGGTGTCGGAGGTGTCGGACTTTCCGTTGTTGTCGCTCTGTCCCTGCGAGTTGCCCGAGCCGCCGTCGGCGTCGTCGGAGGCGCCGACACCCGTGTCGACGTCCGCCGAGCCCGAGTCCGTGGTCAGCCCGGACAGCAGGGCGCAGGTGGCCCAGGGGGTGGTGCCGCGGTCGGCCAGGATCTTCTCGGCGACGGAGATCTGCTGCTGGCGGCTGGCCTGGTCGGCGCTGTCCGCGTACTGGGTGCCGCCGTACTTGCCCCAGTCGTCCTGCGAGATCTGCAGGCCGCCGTAGTACCCGTTGCCGGTGTCGGCGCTCCATGAGCCGCCGCTCTCGCACTCGGCCACCTTGTCCCACGTCGTACCCTCGGCCGCGTTGGCGCTCGCGGCGCCGAGGAGCGGGATGGCGATGGCCGAGCCGGTCACTCCGGCCGCGACGAGAAGAGCAGGAGCCTGACGAGGGCGACGGTGTCGACCGTTCCCGGAGAGCATGCAGATGCCTTTCGAGCGACAGCGGGACCGGCGCGGCGGAGATGCCCCGCCACGCTGATGGGTGAACGTATAGGCAGACGATCACTTGTCACAAGTTCATGCCGCGCAGATCACGTGAAGATCACAGAGCTGAACGCGTGTCATGTTGCGCGGAGGGACTGTGTTCAGGCGGTGGGCGTGAACTCGACCGGCAGGGTGCGCAGCCCCCGCATGATGAGTCCGCCGCGCCAGCGCAGCTCGGCCGGGTCGGCGGCCAGCCGCAGGTCGGGCAGACGGGTGAGCAGCGTCGCGAGCGCGGTCTGGCCCTCCAGGCGGGCGAGCGGCGCGCCGAGGCAGTAGTGGATGCCGTGGCCGTAGCCGAGGTGCTGGTTGTCGCGGCGGGCGAGGTCCAGCACGTCCGGATCGTCGAACCGCTCCGGGTCCCGGTCCGCGGCGGCGAGCACGACGAGCACCGGGTCGCCCGGCGCGATGTCCTGCCCGCCGATGGCCAGCGGCTCCGTGGCGAACCGCCAGGTGGCCAGCTCCACCGGGCCGTCGTAGCGCAGCAGTTCCTCCACGCCGGTCGCCAGCAGGTCCGTCTCCCGGCGCGCCAGGGACTCCTCCAGCCGCCGGCGCTGCTCGGGGTGGGTGAGCAGGGCGTAGGTCCCGTTGCCGATGAGGTTGACGGTCGTCTCGAAGCCGGCGAACAGGAGGATGAAGGCCATGGCGGCGGCCTCGTTCTCGGTGAGGTGCTCGCCGTGGTCGGAGGCGCGGATGAGGCCGGAGATCAGGTCCTCGCCGGGCGCGGGCGTGGCCGGCAGCGCCTCGCGCTTTTTGTGGATCAGCTCGGCGAGGTAGCCGCGCATCTTCTTCACCGACCGGGCGACCCCGCCCCGGGGCCCTCCCCCGTGCCGGATCATCATGCCCGCCCAGTCCCGGAAGTCGTCCTGGTCCTCGCGCGGGACGCCGAGCAGGTCGCAGATGGCGTAGATGGGCAGCGGGAAGGCGAACTCGTGGATGAGGTCGGCGGAGCCGGTCTTCGCGAACCGGTCGATGAGGTGGTCGGTCAGCTCCTGCACCCGGGGCGCGAACTCGGCGACCCGGCGCGGGGTGAACGCCTTGCTGACCAGGCGGCGCAGCCGGGTGTGGTCCGGGGGGTCGATGTTGAGCAGATGCGTCATCAGCTCGGCCTTGCGCTCGCCGGGGATGCCGGTCTTGCCCTTGGCGTGCGCGGGCTCGTCGTGATGGGCCGGGTTCTTGCTCAGCCGCTGGTCGGCGAGGGCCTGCCGGGCGTCTGCGTACCGGGTGACCAGCCATGCCTCGACACCGCTCGGCAGCCGCGTCCGGTGCACGGGGGCGTGCTCGCGCAGCCAGGCGTAGGCGGGGTAGGGGTCGGTGGCGAACTCCCACGTGAAGAGGGCGGGGGACGGCTCCGTGGGGGGCAGCTCGGCGGCGGCCGGCTCGGTGGGGGACGGCTCGGTGGGGGACGGCTCCGTGGGGGACGGCTCGGTGGGGGACGGCTCGGTGGGGGCCGGCTCGGTGGGGGCCGGCTCGGTGGGGGACGGCTGCCCGGAGGGGGGCTGCTCGGAAGCCGGCTGCTCGGTGTCCGGCCGGGGCTGGGAGGGGGCCGGCTCGCCGGGGTGAGGCTGGTGAGGCCCGTCGCGGTGGAGCTGGGCGCGGTGCGGCTGGTCGGGGTGGGGCTGGTCGGTCACTCCTTGACGGTATCCGGACCGTCGGGCAGCTCGCCGAGGGCCTTGCGGGCGGCGTGGTGCCCTTGGTCGGCCGCCCTGCGGTACCACTCCCGGGCCTCCTCCGGTTTGCCCTGCCGGTCGAGCAGGGCCCCGAGCCGGTAGGCGCCGTAGGGGTCTCCGCTCTCGTACGCGGCCCGGTACTGCTCCACGGCTCCCTCCATACGGTCCATCCTCTCCAGGACGACGCCGTGATGGGCGAAGTCCAGCGGATAGTCTCCCGATTCGGCGAAGTGGGCGAAGTACTCCTCGACCTCGCTCAGCGGCGGCTGCGCGGCCTGGAGCCCCCGCAGGATCCCGGCCGCCGTCTTGTCACCGGCGTGCGCCGCGCGCTCCAGCCACACCTCGGCCAGCACGCGCTCGTTCGTCACGAGGTGGTGCATCCCCAGGCCGCGCGCGACGTCGGGGTAGCCCCGGGAGGCGGCGAAGTCGTACCGGTCCCAGGTCAGCTCCGGGTCCGCCACACAGAACCGCATGTCCGCCAGCAGGCGCGCGCCCCTCGGCCGCTGTGCCGCGAGCAGCCAGCGCTCCGCCCTGCCCATCAGCGCCTCGGCGAGCAGCGTCGCCGCGTCGCGGTCCCCCGCCTGCGCGGCCTGCTCCAGGAGCGGCTCCGCCTCCTCGCTCCGGCCGCGTTCCACGAGCAGCCGGCCCATGTGCCCGGCCGCCTCCGGCACTCCGGCCTCGGCCGCCCGCAAGAACCAGCTCTCGGCCTCCTCGTGGTGCCCCAGGGACTCCTCCAGCAGCCCCAGCCGGTACATCACCGGTCTGTCCCCGCCGTCGACCGCCCGCTCGAACGCGGCGCCCGCCAGCGTGGCCACCAGCTCGACGTCGTACCCCTTCTCCGTCCGCGCGACGTCCAGGGCCCGCGACCACAGCGCGTCCCGCACCGGCGGGAACTTCTCGTCGTACCGGGCCGCGCTCACCAGCGGGCCCGCCGCCGACCAGGCCCGCGGCCCCTCGCGCCGCAGCAACGGCAGCACCCCGTGGCGTTCCCGGGCCGCCCACTCCAGCGCCTCCTCGACGGTCTCCGGTTCCGTCCCGCCCGGTGGCCCGTAGCCCTCGGCGACCTCCACGAGCAGGTCCTGGGACAGCGGTCCCCGCAGCCCGCACCGCGCCAGATCGATCGCCGCCCGCACCAGCGCCTGTCCGCGCGGGTGCTTGCGCCGGGAGCGCCGGAAGTCCGCCCACAGCCGCGGTTCCACGGCGAGGTGGGTCGCGATCCCTTCCGGTCCGCTGAGCCCGGCGGCCTCCCTCAGCCGCGGGTCCGCCTGCTCGGCGGCGCGCGCCCGCTCGGCGTCCGTCCACTCCCGGGGCAGCTCCACCATCTGCGCCAGGTCCAGCACCCGGCCGCGCGGGGTCTGCCGGTACTCGTCGTAGGCGTCCTCGCGCAGGGTGGCGAGTACGACCGCTCTCAGCCCGGCCAGCCGCGCCAGCAGCCGCGGCTCCAGGCCGCCGTCGCCGAGGTGGCCGTCGAGGTCGTCGAGCCACAGCACGTGGTGCCCGGCCGCTCCGCGCAGCAGGTCGGGCAGGCCCCGCAGGTCCGCGCCGGCGTCCGGCGCGTACACCCGGGCCGTCGGGAGCACGGCCGCCAGGAGCGCGAGCGCCGTGCGCGACTTGCCCGCGAACGGCTCCCCCAGCACCACGACGAGGCCGCCGTCCGCCGCCGCGGAGGCCAGGGCGGACAGCAGGGCTTCGTCGGCGTCCCGGGGGACGTACGGCGGCAGGGGCGGGCCGCCCTCCGTCCGGCGGGCGGGCCGCACCCCGTGCGCCAGCGGCTCCAGTGCGGTGGCCGTCGGCCACTCGTCCGGGCCGGGGAGGCCGATCGGTGACCGGGGGCCGTAGGCGTGCTGGATCTGGACCCCGATGACCGGCCCGTGGATGTCCGCCTGCCGGAAATCGACATGGTCACCGACGACCGGCTCGGGCCCCTCCGGGGGGAGAGCCGGCAGCGCACGCGGGGGCCCCTCCGGACGGGGGCCGGACCGGGGCTCGGACTCGGACCGGGGGTCAGGTGCGGGCCGGGGCTCGGGAATCTCCCTCTGGTACGGGACGGCCTCGATCTCGGGAACCTCCACCGGGTGCCGGACGGGAGCCGGACCGGGATTCTCCGCCGGCTGCCGGACGGAGTCGGGCCAGGCGTCCTCCACCAGGTACCCGACGGGGGCCGGTCCGGGTTCCTCCAGGTGCCGGGCGGGAGCCGGACCGGGATTCTCCGCCGGCTGCCGGACGGAGTCGGGCCAGGCGTCCTCCACCAGGTACCCGACGGGGGCCGGTCCGGGTTCCTCTGCCAGGGCGGGGGCCGGCGCGGGGGCCGGTAAAGGTTCCGGGAGGGGAGCCAGGGCGTGGATCAGGTCCCGCAGTTGCCGGGCCGCGGCGTTCTTGTCCGCCGCGTGGACAAGGGTGGTGCGCAGCCGGGGAGCCCAGACCGCTTCCAGCGGCTCCGGGGAACCGGGGTCCGTCTTCCCGGTGTTCAGCAGTTCCCGTGCGTAGGAGGAAGCCCGCTGGTCCGCGAACCATCGCGCGAAGCGTTCCCGGACCCGGACCCACTCCTCCGTGCCGAGCGCCGCCGCGAGCACCTCGGCCCCGACGCCCGCCAGATCCGTCCCCAGCCTCACGCACGCCCCCCGCACCTCGTGACCACGCTGTGCTTCAACGGTACTGACACGGAAGGGAATCGGCGGCGCCGTGCGTCGATCCGCCTACTCTTCGTCCTCCTCCCCGCCGCCCGCCGTCCCCGGGTCCTCCGCCGCCTTGATCGCGTCCCGGTACACCCGTGCCGCCGCCCGCAGCGCCGCCTCCGGGTCCACCCCGTCCGCCTCGGCGCGGACCGCCAGGGCGAGGAGTTCGTATCCGATGCCCTCACCCTCGGGCAGGGGGACCCGCAGGGCCGCGGTACGGACGCGGGAGGCGAGCTTGGCGGCCAGGGCCAGGCCGGGCTGGCCGAGCGGGACGCCGTCCGTGACCGAGGTGCGCCGCTTCTCCTCTGCCTTGGTGCGCAGCCAGTGCTCCTTGACGTCCTCCGGAGTCTCGGCCCGCTCGTCGCCGAAGATGTGCGGGTGCCGGCGGATGAGCTTGGCGACGATGCCGCCGGCCACGTCGTCGATGGAGAACGGCGTGTCCGGGTGCTCCTCGGCGATCCGGGAGTGGAAGACCACCTGGAGGAGGACGTCGCCCAGCTCCTCGCGCAGCTCCGTGCGGTCGCCGGCCTCGATCGCCTCGACCAGCTCGTACGCCTCCTCGATGCCGTACTTCGCCAGTCCCTCGTGGGTCTGCCGGGAGGACCACGGGCACTCGGCGCGGATGCGGTCCATGACCTGCACGAGATCCAGCAGGCGGGCGCCGGGCAGGTCGTAGGAGGCGGGGAGGAGCTCCAGCTCCGGCATGACGACCCGGCCGGAACCGGCCAGCCGGGCGAGGCCGTCGGTGAGCGCCGGCTCGCCCTCGCCCGTCGCCACGACCACCACCGTCCGCCCGCCGGCGCAGGCGTCGACCAGCTCCTGCGCGGTGGGGGACGTCTCCGCCACCGCTATCCCGGCCTCACGCAGATACGGCAGCTGCGGATGCGCGCCGTCCGCGCACAGCACGGCGTCGGCGGCGTGCAGGGCCTGCCAGGCGGGCCAGGACAGCAGGCCGGGGGCGACGCGGTGGCTGGTGGTGAGCAGGACGATGCGGCCGGGGGCGGCTTCCGGGCCGGCCTGGGGACGGGCTGCGGGACTGGTTTCGTTCACGATCCGAACGTAGCCCACGGCACGGGCGAGCGGTTCGCGTTGTCCACAGGGCCGAGGGGATCATGTGATCGTACGACCGACGGTCCGGTGCCGTACCGTTCCGGCACCGGTGCGCGAGCGGGCCCGCACCGTCGGCCGGGCTACGCCGTCAGCTCGTCGCCCGCCCCCGTGACCTCCCGCACCCACGGCGTCTTGGCGTCCACCCGGCTGCTCTTCTGCACGTCCCAGGAGCCGTAGCGCGGGTTGAGGTCCACGTGGAGTTCCCCGGACGCCTTGGACAGGGCCTGCCAGAAAGCGGGCTGGCTGGTGTCGGTGCCGAGCTTCGCGGCGAGCTTCTGCGCCTCCAGCTGCAGGCGCAGGTTGTCGTCGAGGTGGCCCGGGGCGATGCCGTACTTCTGCAGCCAGGCCGTCTCCAGGCCCTTGCTGCCACCGGTCTGCCGCTCCAGGTCCGCCCGCATCTGCTGGATCTCCTTGCGGGTGACCGTGACGCCCGCGTCCCGGGCGGCGCGGTGCAGCACCTGGTCGAGCACCATGTTGTGCAGGGTGTCGCGGGTGAGGCTGCTGGTGGAGGAGACGACCTGCTGGTACTGCGTCTCGTCCGGCACCGCGGCCCGCTGCGCCTGGCGGACCTCGTTGACCCGGCTCTCCAGCTGGGCGACGGTGATCCGCTGCCCGCCGACGACGGCCGCGGCACCCGGGTGGGCGTCGTTTCCGCAGGCGGTCAGCAGGGGTGCCGCGGCGGCGATCGCGGCGGCGAGGACGAGCGCGGTGCGACGGCGGCGGTGCAAGGAAACCTCCAGGGGGAGATTGTGCGACGGTGCACAAAGTCTTGCGATGATCGATGGTAGGCAGTGAGCAGGCTGCGGCCAACCCATTCGACCAACGATTCGCGGGCGCTTCGGGCACCGCCGCGCCACGCCGGAAGGCCGCCGGGTCAGCCGACGACGGCCACCGGTGCGTCCCAGGCGTCCCGGTCGACGGTCAGCGTGACACCGCCGCGCGTCTCCTTGCTGTTGACCATGTACTGGTGGGCGCGGCTGTGGTCGGTGAACTGGGTGGAGCCCCACGGCCAGTCCGCGGTCGTCGTGTACTGCTTGTCCCACAGCGCGTACCAGAGGTTGCCCGGCAGGTCCGTCTTGTTCGGCGCGGTGGCGATCGCCTTGGCGCTGGAGCTGGTGAAGCCGTAGTAGCCGCCGCGGTAGGTCTTGCCGCGCAGCGTCTTCATGAACGAGCGCACATACGTGAGCACGGCGTCGTTGCACGCCTTGTTCGTGATGTCGTACGGCTCCATGTCGAGGTAGACGGGGCTGCCGGCCTTCATGCCGAGCGCCGACGCCTTGGCGACCGCGTCCTGGGCGTCGCTCACGCCGAGGGAGGCGGCCGTGGAGGCGGTCAGCTTCTCGGGGCTGCGGCTGGTCTGGCAGGGCGGCTGGGCGCCGACGTAGATCGGGATGAGCTTCCAGCCGAGGGAGTTGACCGACTTCACCCAGGAGGCCGTGAGGTTGGGCTGGGCGCAGCCGCGGTTCTTGCCGCCCACGTAGACGGCGGCGGCGCCGTAGTAGCCGGTGTGCCAGGCCTTCATGGCGGTCAGCGACGGCGCGGTGCAGGTGTCGAACGCGCGGCCGGTGAAGGTCTTCTGCGCGGGCCACGCGGTGGCGGCCATGGAGGTCTGCGCGGCGATACCCGCCCCGGTGACGACGGCCGCGCCGGCCACCGCCCAGGTCACGTATCTGCGCTTCTTCGACTGCCGGTGACCGGCCATGAATCCCACCCCTGATCGTGCACGGCGGTCCACGCGCGTGCGTGCTCGGCGAAAACGAAGCGCAAGGTATCGAACGCCGGGTCCGCAACGGAAAACACAGACCCCTGTAACGCACATGAATCGCCCAGGGGGCGGCAAAAACTAGCCGCGCACCTGCCCCAGCCACTGGAGGGTCCGCCGGACCTCGACGGCCAGCGGATGACCGGGGCCGTGCAGCCGCTCGACGTCCATGACCAGCCGCGCGAGCGTGTCGTGGGCCGCCGGCCGGTCGCCGAGCGCCAGCAGCAGATGGCCGATGCGCCGGCGCACCTCGTGGGCGAGCTGCGGGTCCCCGGAGACGTACTGGTTCTCGTAGTACGGCAGCAGCGCGCGGTACTCGGCGAGCGCTGCCGCCGGTTCGCCCAGCTGCTCCAGGCACTGCGCGGCCTCGTAGCGGTAGCGCAGCGACTGCGGGTCGGCCTGGCCCGCCTCGGCGGCGCGTTCGTCGGCGAGACGGCGCAGTTCGGGCAGCGCGCGCCGGTACTGGCCGTCGTCCATGAGCGTGGCCGCGTACTGCTTGCGCAGGGTCCGCACGACCGGGGACTGCTCACCGTGCTGCTCGGCGGCGGCCGGCAGGATCGCGCCCAGGATGTCCACGGCCTGCGTGATACGGCCCTCCCCCAGCAGCCGCTTGACCTCGTCCACGGCGGCGGCCACATCGGGCTTCCCGGCCACCGGCGGGGCCGGCGCGACGGGGGCGGGCTGGGGCGCGGGGGTCCGCGCGCGGTCCGGCCAGGGGGCGTGCGGACGCAGGAACGGGCGCGTGGGATCCAGCGGCGCCCCGGTGGGTGTGCCGCGCGCCGGCAGCAGCCGCGCCAGGTCCTCGTAGACCTCCTGCGCGGACGCCGGGCGGTGCTGCGGGTCCTTGGCCAGCAGCCGCAGCACCAGGGTCTCGAGCGCCTCGGGCACCTCGGGCCGGATCCGGCGCACGGGCAGCGGCGGCTCGTACAGGTGCCGGTGCAGCACCCCGAGCGCCGTGGAGCCGACGAACGGCACCTCGCCGCTGAGCAGTTCGTGCATCAGCACGCCGAGCGCGTACAGGTCGGTGTACGGGCCGACGGCGCCGCCCATCGCCTGCTCGGGCGCCATGTAGGCGGGCGAGCCGATCGGGGAGCCGGTGTGGGTGAGGCGGGTGGTGTCGGTGTCCATCACCGAGGCCACGCCCAGGTCGAGGACGGTGATGGTGCCGTCCTGCTTCACCATCACGTTGCGCGGCTTCAGGTCGCGGTGCACGATCGGCACGGCGTGCACCGCGCTCAGCACCGCGCACAGTTGCGCGGCCACCGCGACGACCCACTGCCACGGGTACGGGTCGTGCTCGGCGAGGTGGTCGGAGAGGTCCGCGCCGTCGACGTACTGCATGACGAGGAACAGCTCCTCGCCCTCGCTGCCCGCGTCGTGCACCGTCACCAGACCGGGGTGGTCCACCTGCGCGGTCACCCGGCACTCGCGCAGGAACCGGCGGCGCAGTTCATCCGCCTCGTGGCCCGCCACCTTGTCCGGGCGCAGCAGCTTCACCGCCACGCGCCGGTCCAGCCGCCGGTCGTACGCCGTCCAGACCTGGCCCATGCCGCCCTGCCCGATGAGGGTGGACAGTTCGTAACGGTCCGCGACGACACGTCCTGTCGCCACGGTCACCGTCCGCCCTCGTGGCCGTCCTGGCGGCGCAGGTAGTCGCTCAACTCGTCCAGCTCGGCCCGCACCTGGTCGATCCGCGCGGGCGCCGGACGCTGCGGCGGCGGGGTGGCCAGCGGGGGCTGGGGCGCGGTCGTGTGCGCCACCGGGGGCGGGGTGTGCGGCGTGGCGGGGGGCGTCGGCAGCACGGTGGGCGCCCGGTGCCCGGCCGGCGGGACCGGTACGGTCGTCGCGCCGTACGAGACCGCGGGGCCCGGGTAGCCGTACGCCGCGGCCGGACGCTGCTGCGCCTGGTACGCCTGCTGCCGCAGCAGGAAGTGCCGGGTGTCCGCGGCGAGGTAGTACGCGATCGTGGCCACGAGCGTGCAGAGCAGCAGCAGGAGGCCGAACCAGCCGCCTCCGGTGTGGATCTCGTCGCCCGGTTCGACCGCGAGCAGCGTGATGCTGAGGATGTCGGCGGCCAGCACCGCCACGAACAGCCCCCAGTCCAGCGACCGGCGCGTGACGACCGCCAGCCGCAGCATCATCGCCCAGGCCAGGAATCCGATGCTGAGGAAACCGAGCGCCACGAACAGCACGCGCAGGAAAACCAGCCACGCGGTGTGCGGTGGCTGCTTCACCGGCTGTCCGTAGCCGTGGCCTTGCATGGCTGCTCCCGATGCCTGAAGTGGGCGTACGTGCCCGCCCGGCGCGATCCGCGGGGGCGGACGACGCCGGGCGTGCGAGTGTCGCTTCGAGCATATGGCCCGGCGGGGACACGCGGCCCGGGTTGTACCGAACCGTTGTCCGGGGGCCGGAACGGCATCAAGGGGACCAACCGGGCCAACAGGGTCAGTCGGGTGCGACCTCACCGCCGCCAGAGCCGGCCTCCGCCGTGCGATGAGGGCCGTTCCGTCCGAGTAGCCTCCGGCCAGGCGTACTGCCTCTTTGTCTGGCCGTCCCTCGGTTCTCGCCAGCCTCGGGCATGCTGGCGGGGTCCAGCTCCAGAGGTCACGAACAGGTGGGGCTGGCGCTGGTCGCCAGCTGGTCGCCGAGGGAGCTGCGGCGGTACAGGACCTGTCGTCCGTCGCGCGCCCGGGCGACGAACCATGGGCTCCTGGCTCGGGGTCCACGCCTACCACCACGTCGGATAGTGGGGGGTATGCGCGCTCGTGGCAGTGCTCACCATGCTCGCCCTGGCCCGTCACCTCGCAGCACTGCGTGCTCCCTGCTGGCGTCCTGACCGGCAGAGCGTGCGAGGGCACACCGATGCCGTCGAGCTTGAAGAGGGAGCGGCGGCGACGGCAGCACAGACCGCTGCTACCCGCCGCACTGCTCCAACATCATCTGTTTGTCCGCCGCCGTCACCGGCAGCTTGTACTTCAGTGAGACCTGCGCGAACCGCACGCTGTATGAGCAGCGCATGCTCTTGTTCGGCGGCAACCACGTCGCCGGACCCGAGTCGCTCTTCGCGCCGTTGGTCGGCCCGTCCACTGGGATCAGGTTGAGCGGATCATTGGCTATGTCCTCCCGCTTTCCCTGCGTCCAGCGCGAGGCACCCATCTGCCAGTCGTACGACAGCGGCATGACGTGATCTATCTGGACCTTCGTCGCACGGGACTTGGTCCACTCGATCGTCTTCCCGGTGTACGGGTCATGCAGCGTCATGGAGGTGACGACGCAGTCCGACCCGGCCCGGAAGCGGACCTTCTCGCCATCACGTTTCAAGAGATCGTTTCGCGAGTCACACCCGTTGTGAGCAAAGGGAATGCCGCCCGGAGCCGAGTCCATCCAGGCGTAGCCGAACTTGTCCCGCTCATATCCCGTTTTGGGGCCGCGCCCCTTTGTCGCCACTTTCTCGATCAACGACCGCGCCTTCGTCCTGTCCGCAGCGGATGTGATCGCCGCCAGCCCAGGCTTCGTTCCGTCCGGATTGTCCAGCGGGCTCACAGCCCGACCGTTGTCGGCGGTCGGGACGGCGGAACCGGAGGATCCGCCGGCCACGGGCGGAGTGAGATCGTCGCAGCCGACGAGCATGAATCCGGTGGCCAGCAGCGCGGCGGACGCCAAGAGAGCACGCCGACTTCCGCGACTGTTCCTCATGTGCCTCTCAGTACGCATAGCGCACCGACCCGGACATGAGCTGCGAGAACCCTGCGATCATGCCGCGCAGCATAGAGATAACGCGGGTGTCGCAGGAGTTGGAGTCGGTGTCCGCCCAGGCGGTGCCGAACCGGTCCCGCGCGTAACCGGTCTTCGGCGCACGCCCCTTGACGGTCAGTGAGCCGGCGGCGGTCAGGGCGGCGCCCCCGCTCCCCGTCTCCCCGGGCCCGGACGCCCCCTTGTTCTGCTCGGCCTTGCAACCGGTCACGGCGACCAGCACGGCCACGGCGGCGACCGTCCCGCCCCTCAGACGCGTCACGGTGCGCCCCCCTCGCTCGCCCTGTCCGTCCCCGGCCGGGGACGGATCGTTCCGTCCCACGGTAACCGTCCTTCCGCTTGCGCGAGATGGGGCGCAAACGGGTGATAGAGAGGCAAGACGGGCTCGACTCGGGTCACTTGAGGCCATGGCGGGGGAGCACGGGCGCCGGGTGCGTGCGCCCGCTCACACCTTGCCTATGCCCAGGGTGGATTCCGAGGGCAGCAGTCCGGTGGAGAGGAAGGCGACCCAGGGGTCGCCGAGGAGCTCGGTGAGGCGGTCGACGCCGGTGCCGCCGAGGGCCTGCCAGGGGGCCACGGCGAGACGGTCGGTGTCCTCCTCCACCTGGCGGCGCAGGGCGCGGCCCGCCTCCGTGGCGGTGCCGTCCCGGGCGACGAGACCGCGGTCGGCCAGGCGGGCTCCGGCGGCCGACCACTGCCCGGGGCTCCAGCCGCGGCTCTCGAAGCGCTCGACGGAGGCGGCGCCCGTCGCCGCGAAGGAGACCAGGGACTCGACGGGGTCGAGGTCCGCGTGGAGCAGGGCGGCGACATGGCCGTCACCGCGGTGTTCGCGCAGGATCGTGGCCGCGTGCCAGAGTTGGAGGTGCGGGGCTTCGGGCCAGGGCAGTTCGGCGTTGGCCGCGGCGAGCGGGCGGCCCGCCGTGCCGGCGGCCTCGGCCGCGCGCCGGGCGAGGGCGGCGGCCTCGGCCAGTCCGGGACCCTCGACACGGTCGCCCAGGATCGCGCGGTAGGTCCGGTCGATGCCGCGCAGGCGTGCCTCCAGCACCCGCTCCGGCCGGGCGACGGTCCAGGCGGGGCCGATGTGCTCGGCGACCATGTGCGGGGCGAAGCTGTAGAAGGCGGAGGCCACCCGCTCGGGTCCGGCCGCGCCCAGCGGGGCCGCGCGCAGCGGGAAGTAGCTCGGCCAGCGGTCTGTCACGGCATAGCCGAGGGCGGCCGACTCCTCGAAGATCTCGGGCGCGTAGTACAGCACCGCGTGCAGTGGCTCCAGCAGGTGCCACAACTGGCGCGCCCGCGCCGGCGGCACCGCCTCGGCACGCCCGGTCGCCGCCGCACTCCCGCTCGCATTCCCGATCGCACTGCCGGTCCGCTCGGACATGGCGTCACCCCTCCCCCGTGCGCGGCCCGTCCGGCCACGCTCGAACTTGACACTGACTAGATTGCCTCGGCGGCCACGAACTTGTCAATGCCTAGATGGCGCGTAGGCTGCTTCCCATGAGCCCCGCGAAGTCCCCGGCCGCGTCGCAGCGGTCGTACCACCACGGTGACCTGCGCCGTGCCGTGCTCACGGCCGCGCTGGACGTGATCGCCGCCGACGGTCCCTCGGCCCTGAGCCTGCGCGATCTGGCACGCCGGGCGGGGGTGTCGCACGCGGCGCCCGCGCATCACTTCGGGGATCGCGCCGGTCTGCTCACGGCGATCGCCGCAGAGGGCTACGGGCTGCTGGCGCGGGCGCTCGGCGACGCCCGCGACCTGCGCGAGGCGGGCGTCCGCTACGTCCGCTTCGCCCGCGAGCACCCCGCCCACTTCCAGGTGATGTTCTCCCCCGGACTGCTGCGCGGCGACGACCTGGAACTCGGCACGGCCCGCGCCCTGGCGGCGGACGCGCTGCGTGCCGCGGTCACCGCCGTCGACCCCGGCGACCGCGGTCCCGACGCCCGCCTGGCCGGAGTCGCCGCCTGGTCCCTGGCCCACGGTTTCGCCACGCTGCTCCTCGGCCACAACCTCGACGGAGCCGTCGGCGACGACGATCCGGAGGAGGTGTTCCGCGCCCTCGCGGCGATGCTGTTCCACTCGGCCGGCCCGGACACCCCCCGCACTTGAACTCTCGGCCGGCCCGGACACCCCCGCGCTTGACCTTGTCACCGGCGTCAGGGTCGGACGATCCCGGCATGAGCGAGAACAGCCACTCCCGTACCCCCCGTACCGTCCTCGTGACCGGCGCCGGCACCGGCATCGGCCGCGCCACCGCGCGCGCGTTCGCCGCCGAGGGCGCGCAGGTCGTCGCCGTCGGCCGCCGGGCCGCGCCCCTGGCCGAGACCGCGGAAGGGCACCCCGGGATCACGCCCCTGCCCGCCGACCTGACCGCCGAGGACGGGCCCGAGACCGTCGTACGGGCCGCGTCGGAGCGGTACGGCGGGATCGACGTGCTCGTCAACAACGCGGCCGTCATCACCACCGACTCCCTGCGCAGCTACACGCGTGCGTCGGTGCGGCCGCTGCTGGAGACCAACCTCCTCGCGCCCCTGCTGCTCACCCAGGCCGCGCTGCCGGCGCTGGAGGAGAGCCGGGGTGTGGTGGTGAACGTGACGACCTCGGTGGGCCAGCGGGCCTGGCCCGGCAACTCCCTGTACGCGGCGGGCAAGGCGGCCCTGGAGGTGCTGACCCGCAGCTGGGCGGTGGAACTGGCACCGCACGGCATCCGGGTGGCCGCCGTGGCCCCGGGCGCGATCGAGACACCGATCACCGACCACGCCGGCCACACCCCCGAACGGCGCGCCGCGATCCGCAGGTGGCAGCTCGACCACACCCCGCTCGGCCGGATCGGCCGCCCCGAGGAGGTCGCCTGGGCCATCACCCGCCTCGCCTCCCCCCAGGCGTCGTTCGTGACGGGCGTGGTCCTCCCCGTCGACGGCGGTGCGGTCGTCGCCTGACGGGCTAGCCCCCCGGGAACGGTGCCCCGCAGGCCTTCCGGGCACGCCGTCAGGCGGATTCGCCCGCATCTCTCAGGGCCGCCGCCAGCCGTTCCCGTACGGCCGCCTGGGCCGCTATGCGGGCG
Source organism: Streptomyces echinatus (assembly GCF_014203595.1). Lineage (GTDB taxonomy): Bacteria > Actinomycetota > Actinomycetes > Streptomycetales > Streptomycetaceae > Streptomyces > Streptomyces echinatus. The sequence goes on along the minus strand of NZ_JACHJK010000005.1, from coordinate 441,620 downwards.
TCGAGGACGGCCAGCCGGTCCCGGGCGATCTTCAGGCCCTTGGCGGAGGCGGGGCCGGCGGTGACGTCGCCGTCCAGGCAGGGCAGGAACGCCCGCACGTCGTCCAGGGTGAGGCCCGCCTCCAGCAGCCGGCGGATGTTGCGGACGCGGACCGCCGTACGGGCGTCGTACTCGCGGTAGCCGTTGGCGGCGCGCGTGGAGGTGATCAGGCCCTGCTGCTCGTAGTGGCGCAGGGCGCGCGGTGTCGTCCCGGTCGCCCCGGCCAGCTCACCGATCCGCACGCGCGCCCCCGTCCCTGTACTCAACCGGCTAGCTCAGGACCGAGGTGAGGAACTCGCCGACCCAGCCGAGCAGTTCGCGGCCGACCAGCGGCTTGCCGCCGACCTTCGCGGTCTTCGGGCGCGGAACCAGCACCTGGTGCACGGCGGGCTTGATGACCGTGCCCGGATAGAGCCGCTTGAGCCGCAGCTCCTGCGACTCGCGCAACTCCACCGGCGCGAAGCGGATGTTGGTGCCCTGAAGGACGACCTCGCCGACGCCGCACGCGCGCGCGAGCATCCGCAGCCCCGCCACCAGCAGCAGGTTCTCCACCGGCTCGGGCAGCTTGCCGTAGCGGTCGGTGAGCTCCTCGCGGACGGCCTTGACGTCCTCCTCGGAGTTCGCGGAGGCGATGGCCCGGTACGCCTGGAGGCGCAGGCGCTCGCCGGGCGCGTAGTCGTGCGGGACGTGCGCGTCGACGGGCAGCTCGATCTTGACCTCGAGCGGCGGCTCCTCCTCCACCTCGCCGGTCTCCAGCTGCCGCCGGTAGTCGGCGACCGCCTCGCCGACCATGCGGACGTACAGGTCGAAGCCGACGCCCGCGATGTGCCCGGACTGCTCGCCGCCGAGCAGGTTTCCGGCGCCGCGGATCTCCAGGTCCTTCATCGCGACGTACATGCCCGCGCCCATCTCCGTGTGCTGGGCGATGGTCGCCAGGCGCTCGTGCGCGGTCTCGGTGAGCGGCTTCTCCGGCGGGTACAGGAAGTAGGCGTAGCCGCGTTCCCGGCCACGGCCGACGCGGCCGCGCAGCTGGTGCAGCTGGGACAGGCCGAAGTTGTCGCCGCGCTCCACGATCAGTGTGTTGGCGTTGGAGATGTCGATGCCGGACTCCACGATCGTGGTGGACACCAGCACGTCGAACTTCTTCTCCCAGAAGTCGACGACGACCTGTTCCAGCGCGGATTCCGACATCTGGCCGTGGGCCGTCGCGATACGCGCCTCGGGGATGATCTCGCGCAGTCTCGCCGCCGCGCGGTCGATGGACTCGACGCGGTTGTGGATGTAGAAGACCTGGCCCTCGCGCAGCAGCTCACGGCGGACGGCCGCGCCGATCTGCCGCTCCTCGTACGGCCCGACGAAGGTGAGCACGGGGTGGCGCTCCTCCGGCGGGGTGGTGATCGTGGACATCTCGCGGATGCCGGTGACCGCCATCTCCAGGGTGCGCGGGATCGGCGTGGCCGACATGGTCAGCACGTCGACGTTGGCGCGGAGCTTCTTCAGCTGCTCCTTGTGCTCGACGCCGAAGCGCTGCTCCTCGTCGACGATGACCAGGCCCAGGTCCTTGAACTTCGTCTCCGAGGAGAACAGGCGGTGGGTGCCGATGACGACGTCCACCGCGCCGTCCTTCAGGCCCTCCAGGACGGCCTTGGCCTCGGTGTCGGTCTGGAAGCGGGAGAGCGCCCTCACGTTCACCGGGAACTGCCCGTACCGCTCGGAGAACGTCCCGAAGTGCTGCTGCACCAGCAGCGTCGTGGGGACGAGGACGGCGACCTGCTTGCCGTCCTGTACGGCCTTGAAGGCGGCCCGCACCGCGATCTCGGTCTTGCCGTAGCCGACGTCGCCGCAGATCAGGCGGTCCATCGGGACCGACTTCTCCATGTCCTCCTTGACCTCGGCGATGGTGGTGAGCTGGTCCGGGGTCTCCGCGTAGGGGAAGGCGTCCTCCAGCTCGCGCTGCCACGGGGTGTCGGAGCCGAAGGCGTGGCCGGGGGCGGCCATCCGCGCGCTGTACAGCTTGATCAGGTCGGCGGCGATCTCCTTGACGGCCTTCTTCGCGCGGGCCTTGGTCTTGGTCCAGTCCGCGCCGCCGAGGCGGTGCAGGGTGGGGGCCTCGCCGCCGACGTACTTGGTGATCTGCTCCAGCTGGTCGGTCGGGATGTACAGCCGGTCGCCGGGCTGGCCGCGCTTGGCGGGCGCGTACTCGACCACCAGGTACTCGCGGGTGGCGCCCTGCACGGTGCGCTGCACCATCTCGATGTAGCGGCCGACGCCGTGCTGCTCGTGGACGATGTAGTCGCCCGGCTCCAGGGTGAGCGGGTCGATGGTCTTGCGGCGGCGGGCCGGCATCCGGGTGCCGTCACGGCCGGCGGCCTTCTGGCCGGTGAGGTCAGTCTCGGTGAGGACGGCGAGCTTGAGCGCCGGGTCGACGAAGCCGTAGTCGATGCAGCCGCAGGAGACGTGGACGACGGACGGGCTCAGGTCGCCGAGGTCGACGTCCAGGCGGGCGGCGATGCCCTCGCCGCCGAGCACCTCGACCGTGCGCGCGGCCGGGCCGTGGCCCTCGGTGACGAACACGGTCCGCCAGCCGTCGGCGAGCCAGCCCTTGGTGTCGGCGAGGGCCCGCGCGGTGTCGCCGCGATAGGTCTCGGGGGCGTGCATGCCGAGCTTGAGGGTGTCCGCCTCCAGTTCGAGATCGGCCGCGAACGGCGACACCGACCACCACATCATGTCCAGCTCTCGCGCGCGGTCGCGGACGTCGGCGATGGACCACAGGGAGGCGGCGCCGACGTCGATCGGGGCTTCGCCGCCGCCGGCGGTGGCCGCCCAGGATGCCTGCAGAAACTCCTGCGAGGTCGCCACGAGGTCGGCGGCGCGCGTGCGGACCCGCTCCGGGTCGCAGACGACGGCCATCGCGCCCTTGGGCAGCACGTCGAGCAGCAGCTCCATGTCGTCCACCAGGACCGGCGCCAGGGACTCCATGCCCTCCACGGCGATGCCCTCGGCGATCTTGTTCAGGAGTTCGCCGAGCTCCGGGTGCTCCTCGGCGAGGGCACGCGCGCGTGCGCGGACGTCGTCGGTGAGCAGCAGTTCGCGGCACGGCGGCGCCCACAGGCCGTGCTCGGCCACTTCGAGGGAGCGCTGGTCGGCGACCTTGAAGTAGCGGACCTCCTCGACGTCGTCGCCCCAGAACTCGATGCGCAGGGGGTGTTCCTCGGTGGGCGGGAAGACATCCAGGATGCCGCCGCGCACGGCGAACTCGCCGCGCTTCTCGACGAGCTCCACGCGCGCGTAGGCGGCGGCCGCGAGGGCTTCGACGATGTCGTTCAGATCGGCGCTCTGGCCGGTCCTCAGGGCGACCGGTTCCAGGTCGCCGAGGCCCTTGACCTGCGGCTGGAGCACGGAGCGCACGGGTGCGACGACGACGGAGACCGGGCCGGTCTCGGGGTCGTCGGGGCGGGGGTGGGCGAGGCGGCGCAGGACGGCGAGGCGGCGGCCCACGGTGTCGCTGCGCGGGCTGAGCCGCTCGTGCGGGAGAGTCTCCCAGGAGGGGTACTCCACGACGCCCTCTTCGGGCAGCAGGGAGCGCAGGGCGGCGGCCAGGTCCTCGGCCTCCCGGCCGGTGGCGGTCACCGCCAGGACAGGCCGGCCCGCCTCGCGGGCCAGGGCGGCGACCGCGAAGGGCCGGGCCGCCGGGGGGCCGACGAGGTCGACGTGCATGCGGTTGCCGTCCGTCGCCGCCGTGATCGCTTCCGCGAGGGCGGGGTCCTTGACGACGGCGTCGAGCAGACCGTGCAGGCTCATGGAGGAGGCTTTCCGTCCTGGGGTTGGCAACGCGAAGAGCCCGACGCGGGTGACCGGCCGGGGGTGTCCAGCGTACGTCGCTGCCGGGCTCGCCGTCGGCGCCTGTGGACAACCGGGGCGCCACGCCTCCCGAGTCCCCGCTTTCCCGCCCGCCACGCCGGAAGTCGTCGGGGCGGGGCGGGGCGTCCCGGGAAACGCCGTCGACCCGGCGCCGGGAAGTCCCGCAGGACTTCCCGGCGCCGGGTTCTCCCCCGCAACCCCCGTGTGCGGTGGCCGTCGGCCCGGTCCGGGCGGCTAGTCGGTCGCGATGGCCTTCAGCACGTTCATCCGGCCCGCCCGGAACGCCGGGACCAGCGCGGCGAACAGGCCCACGAAGGCCGATCCGATGAACACCCCGGTGATCGTCGGCCAGGGGATCTCCAGGACCTTCAGGCCCTCCAGGGCGAGGAGCTTCTGGGCGGTCGCGCCCCAGCCCATGCCGAGGCCGAGGCCGAGCAGGGCGCCGAAGACGGCGATCACCACGGACTCCAGGCGGATCATGCGGCGCAGCTGGCGGCGGGAGAGGCCGATGGCCCGCATGAGGCCGATCTCCCGGGTCCGCTCGACCACGGACAGTGCCAGGGTGTTCACCACACCGAGGACCGCGACGATGATCGCGAGCGCCAGCAGGCCGTAGATCAGGTTCAGCATCTGGCCGATCTGGTCCTTCAGCTCCTGCTTGTAGTCGGTCTGGTCGCGCACGGTGTACTGCGGGAAGTCGTCGTGCAGCGCGGCCTTGAGGGCCTTGTAGGCGGCGGCTTCCTGCCCGTCCTCGGCGGTGGCGAAGACCAGGTCGTCGAGCGGCATCCGGTCGGCCGGCACGTACCGGGCGGCGGTGGCGATGGACGCGTACATCGCGCCCTTGTCGATGACGGTGTCGTCGCTGGTGATCGCCCGGACCGTCAGCCTGGCCGTCCGGCCGTCCTTGAAGTCGACCGCGACCGTGGAGCCGAGCTTGATGCCGTGCTTCTTGGCGAAGCCCTCGAAGACGGACATCGAGTCGGGCTTGTAGGCGTCGGCGAGGCTGCCGGCGACCGTCTCGGTCCGCAGGTCCTTCGGGTAGGTCGGGTCGGCCGCGTTGATCGTCTCGTCCTCGGAGACACGGCCGTCCGGGGTGGTCAGGGTCGCGTCCAGGAGCTTGTACTCGGTGACCCGCTCCAGGCCCGGCGCGCCCTTGATCGCGTGGACCGCCCGCGCGTTGATCTCCTTGCCGTTGTCGTCCTGGATGATGAAGTCGGCGCCCACGGTCTTGTCGAGCTGGTCGGTGGCGGAGGCCACCATGGAGGAGCCGACCACCGACAGGCAGGCCACCAGGGCCAGGCCGATCATCAGGGCGGCACCGGTGGCGCCGGTGCGGCGCGGGTTGCGCAACGCGTTGCGCTCGGCCATGCGGCCCACGGGCCCGAAGACCCGCAGGATGATCGCGGCGAGGACGCGGACCAGGCCGGCGGCGAGCAGCGGGCCGATGACGACGAAGCCGATCAGGGTGAGCACCACGCCGAGGCCCAGCCAGCCGGAGCCGGTCTTGGCCTTGTCGGCGGTGGCGGCGACGTAGAGGCCGTAGCAGCCGGCGCCGGTGAGCAGCAGGCCGATGACGGCGCGGACGGCACCCGACCTGGCGTCGGCCGGGGCGCCCGCGTCGCGCAGGGCGGCCATCGGGGAGACCTTGCCGGCGCGCCGGGCGGGCAGGTAGGCGGCGAGGACGGTGACCACCACGCCGAGCAGCAGGCCGAGGGCGGGAGTGGTCCAGGCGACGGTCAGGTCGTCGGTGGACAGGTGCATGCCCATCAGGCCCATGAGCTTCATCAGGCCGATCGCGATGCCGACGCCGGCGCCCACGCCGAGCGCGGAGCCGATCACGCCGAGCAGCAGCGCCTCGATCAGCACGGACCGGTTGATCTGCTTGCGGGAGGAGCCGATGGCGCGCATCAGGCCGATCTCGCGGGTGCGCTGGGCGACCAGCATGGAGAAGGTGTTGATGATGAGGAAGATGCCGACCAGGAAGGCGATCCCGGCGAAGCCGAGCATCGCGTACTTCATGACGTTCAGGGAGCTCTGGACGCCCTTCTGGTTGGCCTCGGCGACCTCCTTGGCGGTCTGCACCTTGTAGCCGTGCCCGAGGGCGGCGGTCACGTTCTGCTTCAGCCGGTCGTCGGTCACGCCCTGGGCGGCGGTGACGTTGACGTTGGTGTAGACACCGGTCCGGCCGACGAGGGTCTGCTGGGCGGTCTTCGTGTCCAGGTAGAAGATCGCCGCGCCGGGATTGGTGACCTTGAAGGTGGCGATGCCGGACACGCGCGCGTGGTGGGTCTCGACGGCGGTGATGACGCCGATCTCGTCGCCGAGCTTCAGGTGGTGCTTGTCGGCGGTGTCGGCGTCGACCATCACCTGGTCCGGGCCCTTGGGCGCCGTACCGGAGCTGATCTCCATGGTGCGGGCGTCGTTGCCGTTCCAGCTGCCGACGATGGTGGGCGCGCCGCTGCTGGGCGACAGCTTGTCCTTGTCGGCGTCGACGACGGTCACCGAGGTGGAGAACACGGTGCCCTCGGCCGACTTCACGCCCCCGGCCCCGCGGACCTCGTCGAGGACCGAGGCCGGCACGACCGGCGGCATGCCGGTGCGGGAGGTGGTCTCGCCGGTGTCGGAGGCGTTCTTGGCGCTGACCGTCACGTCCGAGGCGGTCGCCTGGAACAGCTTGTCGAAGGTGGTGTTCATGGTGTCGGTGAACACCAGCGTGCCGCACACGAACGCCACCGACAGCAGCACCGCCGTCGCCGACAGCGCCATGCGTCCCTTGTGCGCGAAGAAGTTGCGCAGCGAGGTCTTCAGGACGGTCATGACGTGCGCCCCCGGGCGTCGAAGTCCTTCATGCGGTCAAGGACCTGATCGGCCGTCGGGTTGTACATCTCGTCGACGATCCGGCCGTCGGCGAGGTAGAGCACGCGGTCGGCGTAGGAGGCGGCCACCGGGTCGTGGGTGACCATGACGATGGTCTGGCCGAGTTCGTCCACCGAGCGGCGCAGGAAGCCCAGGACCTCGGCTCCCGCACGCGAGTCGAGGTTTCCGGTCGGCTCGTCACCGAAGATGATCTCCGGGCGGGCGGCGAGCGCGCGGGCCACCGCGACGCGCTGCTGCTGGCCGCCGGAGAGCTGGGTCGGCCGGTGCTTGAGGCGGCCGGCGAGCCCGACGGTCTCCACGACCCGGTCCAGCCAGGCCCGGTCGGGCTTGCGGCCGGCGATGTCCATGGGCAGCGTGATGTTCTCGATCGCGTTCAGCGTGGGCAGCAGGTTGAACGCCTGGAAGATGAAGCCGATCCGGTCCCGGCGCAGCTGGGTGAGCTTCTTGTCCTTCAGGCCGGTTATCTCGGTCTCGTCCAGGAAGATCTGACCGCCCGTCACGGTGTCCAGGCCGGCGAGGCAGTGCATCAGGGTGGACTTGCCGGACCCCGAGGGACCCATGATCGCGGTGAACTGACCGCGGGCGATGTCCACGTCGACGTGGTCCAGGGCGACGACCCGGGTCTCTCCGGACCCGTACGCCTTCACGACCTGCCGCGCCCGCGCGGCAACGGCCGTACGCCCTCCAGTGCCCCCGTGCCTGGGAATGGTCACAGCCGATGTCACGGTATGTCTCCTATGTCGGTCGACAAGTCGGTGAGGTGCCCGGTGTTCCGGGTCGTCGTTGCGGGTACGTCGATGAGTCTCGCGGTCGGCGGGGGTGCCGCGCGCTGGTGCGAAGCCCCGTCTTTCCGGGGGGCTAACCCCACCCCCGCCGCTGCGGTTCGCCGCCCCCCAGCGGCGTAAAGCCAGGTTAAGGAACGACCCCGGCCGGTCTCGTCCTCCGGCGGGACGAACCCTCCCCGAGCCGTAGTACGGAGATACCCCTAGGGGTGCTCCACCGCCGGGTGGAGCCGTTCTCGGGGTTGTCTCCACCCTTCGGTGCGCAAAGGCTCCACCCTTCCGTAGCGTCGGGGTCAAGCCGCAGTCCCGTGGGAAGCTGTCGTGCCGGACATGGATGCAGGGGGCAACGGGGTAGCTTCCGGCGGGAAGCACGGGAGGGGTGTGCGGTGGGGAGTACGACACCGGCGATACGCGGCGGCGCCGCCCGGCGTGCCGGACCCGCGCGGCGGGGCGCGGTGGTCGCCGCGCTCATGCTGGCGATGGCACTGGCGGCGCTCGACTCCACCGTCGTCTCCACGGCCGTACCGCAGATCGTCGGCGACCTCGGCGGGTTCTCCGTCTTCTCGTGGCTGTTCTCCGGCTATCTGCTCGCCGTCACCGTCACGCTCCCCGTGTACGGCAAGCTGTCCGACACCTTCGGCCGCAAGCCGGTGCTGGTGGCGGGCGCGGCCGTGTTCCTGCTGGGTTCGCTGCTGTGCGCGGCGGCCTGGAACATGGCGGCGCTGATCGCGTTCCGGATCGTGCAGGGCCTGGGCGGCGGGGCGTTGCAGGGCACCGTGCAGACGCTGGCCGCCGACCTGTACCCGCTGGCGGAGCGCCCGAAGATCCAGTCCAAGCTGTCGACGGTGTGGGCGGTCTCCGCGGTGGCCGGCCCCGGGCTCGGCGGGGTGCTCGCCGCCTACGCCGACTGGCGCTGGATCTTCCTGGTCAACCTGCCGATCGGCGCGGCCGCCCTGTGGCTGATCGTCCGTCATCTGCACGAGCCGGAGCGGGAGAAGGTGCCGCACGCGCGCGTGGACTGGGCGGGCGCGCTCGCGGTGTTCATGTGCGGCGGTGTGCTGCTGACCGCGCTGGTGCAGGGCGGGGTCGCGTGGCCGTGGCTGTCGGCGCCGTCACTGGCCCTGTTCGGCGCGGGCCTGGTCCTGGCCGCCGTGGTGGTGGCGGTGGAACGGCGGGCCGCCGAGCCGGTCATCCCGGGGTGGGTGTGGCGGCGCCGGACGATCGCGGCCGTCAATCTGGCGCTCGGCGCGCTGGGGCTGCTGATGGTGGCACCGGCGGTGTTCCTGCCCACGTACGCGCAGTCGGTGCTCGGGCTCGCGCCGGTCTCCGCCGGGTTCGTGCTGTCGGTGTGGACGCTCAGCTGGCCGCTGTCCGCCGCGTTCAGCCAGCACCTGTACCGGCGGATCGGCTTCCGGGACACCGCGCTGTGCGGCATCGGCCTGGCGGCGCTGATCCTGTGCGCGTTCCCGTTCCTGCCGTATCCCGGGTCGTGGTGGCAGCCGACGCTGCTGATGCTGCTGCTGGGCGGGGCGCTGGGGCTGTTCCAGCTGCCGCTGATCGTCGGGGTGCAGTCGACCGTGGGCTGGTCGGAGCGGGGCACCACGACCGCCTCGGTCCTCTTCTGCCGGCAGACCGGGCAGACCCTCGGCGCGTCCCTGTTCGGCGCCGTCGCCAACGGGGTGCTCGCCGCGCGGCTGGGCGGGGCGGGCGATCTGGACTCCGTCACGCGCGCGTTGGACGCCGGTACGGTTCCCGAGGCGACCCGGCGCGCGATCGCCGCGGCGGTGCACGCGGTCTACCTGGGGGCGGCGGGCGCGGCGGCGCTGGCGTTCGTGGTGCTGCTGGTGGTGGCGCCCCGGCGGTTCCCGGTGCTCCAGGACTGAGCGCCGCCGGGTCCGGTCGCCGAGCGGACGCGTCCGGGGCGGGCGGCCGCGCGTAGTAAGCGCATACCGACTGGCCAGTTCGGTGAAAACGCCGCGCACCCCCACGTCCCCGAGTAGCGTGCGTGACCCAGTTCCTCCCCCCACCTCCCTGCGGTCCGCCGCCACGGACCCGAGCCACGCAAGGAGCCCCGGGATGTCCTACGACCCGCCGCACCCGTCGTACCCGCCGCCGTCGCCGTACTCGCCGCCGCCCTCGTCGCACTCGCCCCGGCCGACCTACCCCTGGCAGCCCCCCGAGCCCCCCGACCCCGTCCGTCCGGCCCCCCGGCCGCCCCGTGAACCCCTCGGCCACCACAGCGACCTGCGCGTCCTGCGCAGCGCCTACCGCTGGCAGCGGCGCACCGCCACGCTCACCGCGCTGGGCTACTTCATCCTCTTCCTCGTCCTGTCCGCGTGTGCGCCCGGCGTCATGACGAGCACCGTCGCCGACGGCATCCCGGCCGGGCTGCTGCTCGCCCTGCTCACGCTCCCCGTCACCTGGCTCGCGATCGCCCTGTACGAGCACACCGCGCGCCGGCGCGTCGACCCGCTCGCCGACCGCATCCGCAAGCAGGCCGAACTGGACGCGCGCCGAGGGGCGACGCGATGACCGGCGCGACGACCGGCTCTCTGACCGGTTCGCTGACCGGCGCCACCGGCTCCTCGCCCGGCGCGGGCTTCGCCGGCTTCAGCGACTCCGCCCAGTCCATGTCCCTGGTCGCCTTCTCCACCGTCGCCACGGTGACCCTGCTGCTGTGCGTGATGACCGGACCCGACCGGGACGACCTGGACGAGTTCTACACCGGCTACGGATCCCTGTCCCCGCTGCGCAACGGCCTCGCCATCGCCGGCGACTACATCTCCGCCGCCACCGTCCTCGGCACCGGCGGGGTGATCGCCCTGTGCGGCTACGACGGTGTCGTCCTCGCCCTCAGTACGACGCTGTCGCTGATGCTGCTGATGTTCCTGCTGGCCGAACCGCTGCGCAACGCGGGCCGGTTCACCATGGGCGACGCGCTCGCCCGCCGGCTGCCGGGCCGCTGTGTGCGCGCCGCGGTGTGCGCGGTGACCATCGCCGCGCTGCTGCCGCTGATGCTGGTCCAGCTGGCCGGCACCGGGCAGCTGATGGCCTTCATCCTCGGCTTCACCAACGAGTCGCTGCAGACGGGGTGCGTCGTCGGCCTCGGCGCGCTGATGATCGCCTACGCGGCGATCGGCGGCATGAAGGGCACCGCGCTCATCCAGATCCTGAAGATCGTGATGCTGCTGGGTTCCGGCGCGGTGGTCGCCGTCCTGGTCCTGCGCCGCTTCGACTGGGACCCGGGCGCCCTGTTCACCACGGCGGCGCGGCAGAGCGGCGCCGGGCCCGGCTTCCTGCGCTCCGGGCTGCAGTTCGGCACCGCACCCGCGTCCCGGCTCGACATGGTCGCCTCGGAGCTGACCGTCGTGCTCGGCGGTGCCTGCCTGCCGCACGTCACCATGCGCATGTACACCGCCGCGAGCGCCCGCCAGGTACGCCGCTCGCTGTCCTGGGCCGTGTCGCTCGTCGCCCTGTTCGTGCTGGTCATCACGGTGGTGGGGTTCGGCGCCACGGCACTGCTCGGGCGTACGGCGATCTCCGCGGCCGACCCGCAGGGCAACACGGCGTATCTGCTGGGCTCGCGCGCGGTGTTCGGGACCGGCGTGTCCACAGCGGAGACCTTCCTGTTCACCATGGTCACCACCGCCGTCTTCCTGACCCTGCTCGCCTCGGTGGCCGGGATGATCCTGGCGTGCGCCAACTCCCTCGCGCACGACGTGTTGGCGGCCCGGGTCCAGGAGATGACGGCCCGCCGCGAGATGGTCCTGGCCCGCGTCTCCGCGCTCGCCATAGGGGTGCCGACGATCCTGCTGGCCACCCTGGTGCAGCACTACAGCCTGCAGCCCCTGGTGACGCTCTCCTTCTGCCTGGGCGCCTCCGCCCTCGCGCCGGCCCTGGTCTACGGCCTCTTCTGGCGCCGTTACACCCGTGGCGGGCTGCTGGGCACGCTGATCGGGGGCTCGGTGACCGTACTGCTGCTCATGCCGGGCACCAATCTCGTCTCGGGGTCGCCCGTCTCGGCGTTCCCGCACGCCGACTTCAACTGGTTCCCCTTCACCACCACCGGCATCGTCTCCATCCCGGCCGGCTTCTTCTTCGGCTGGCTGGGCACGGTGCTGTCGGGCCGCGCGAAGGCGGAGCGGCAACGGCGCCAGTACGAGGCGGTGGAGGGACGCATCCTGGCGGGGGCGGTGCGGAAGGGGGCCTGACGCGGCGTCCGCCGGGCCGGGCGCGCTACTCCATGGTCACCCGGCCGGTCAGTGAGATGAGGCTGTCACGTACGGAGTCCATGTGCGCCTGGACGTCGTCCCAGGTGTCGCCGTGCTCGCGCAGCACCTGTTCCGTCTCCTGGGCGATGAGCTCCTCGCGCGCGCGGGCTTCGGCGATGATGTCGGCGGCACGCGCGCGTGCCTCGTCCGGGGCGTTCCGGGCGAACTCCTCGGCGTCGGCGAGGGCCTGCTCGGCCTCGGCCAGCGCGGCCTCGGCCCGGTTCGACCGGTCGGCGTTCCGGGCGTCCAGCGCGGCCATCTGCTCGGCCTCCTCACGTTCGGCCGCGGCCCAGCGGCCGGCGTACTCCCGGGCCTGTTCGGCGAGCATGCCGGTGGCGCACTGACGTGCCTCGCGTACGGCGGCGAGCGCCTCTCCGCGCCCCGTCTTCATCTCGCGCCGGGCGCCGACGCGGACGGCGTCGGCCTCGGCCTGAGCGGCGAGGAGCGTCTGCTCGGCGCGTTCGTCGGCCTCCGCGCGGATCGCGTCCGCCGCCTCCCGCGCCTCCTGGAGCACCCGTTCGGCGTCCGCCTCGGCCTGCGCCGCCTGCCGCTGGGCTTCGCGGCGCGTGCGGTCCAGCAGGTCCGCCGCCTCCTCCTGCACGAACTGGAAGAGCCGACCCGCGTTCCCGCCGAGCGTCTCGTACGTCTGCGGCGGGAGTTCCGCGACGGCCTGGCGCACCCGTACGGCCTCCGCCTCCATCTCCTTGGCGAGGACGGTCAGCCGGGCGGCCCGCTCCCAAGCGGCGTCCCGGTTGTCGGACAGCGCCTCCAGGTACGCGTCGACCTGGTCGGGGCGGTAGCCGCGCCCCCGGACGGTCACGAAGCCGTGCGGCGGCATCGATGCGTTGCTCACCTGGGGACTCCTCTCCACCGGACCTGCACGACATAATGATTTCGCGCATATCTTGATGGATCGGACATAAGTGTTCATAACGCGACACTCCGCAGACACGTCACGTTCGGAACGTCGCAGTTGGCGATCGGTGTGGCGGACGCGGACACCCGGAACGGACCCGCCGCAAGGGTGACGGTGGCGGTGACGACAGGCCGGGGCGCCCACGGAACGCGTCGGGCCCTTCACGCGCGCGCGTGAAGGGCCCGGTGACGCGCCGCCGCCCGGCCGGGCGGCGGCGCGCTACGGCGACCGGGGAAGGGAACGCGTTACAGCAACCCGTCCCACATCTGCTCCAGCAGCACCGACCACCAGCTCTCCGGCGAACCGAGCGCCGCCGGGTCCAGAGCGGCCAGCTGCGCCTGGAAGTCGACCGTCCAGCGGCCCGCCTGCTCCTGGTTCAGCCCGTACCGCAGCCGCCACATCCGGCCCAGCAGCGCCAGGCACCGCGCGAACTCCGGCAGCCCGCTGTTCACGAACTGCGGCGGCACCGGCGCACCGCCCGGACCCGCCTCCACCGGCACGGCCACGATGTTCGCCGTCCCGTACTGCACACAGATCGCCTTGCCGAAATCGGTGCCCATGACGAGGTACGAGCCCGCGTCCGCCGCCGGCTGCACCCCGCGCTCGGCCGCCAGCTCCGCCAGCGTCGGCACCGGACGGCCCGGCTGCGCCTGCGCCCAGAAGAACGGGCCCATGTCCAGCGGCAGTCCGGCCACGACCAGCGTGTGCGCCACGACCGGCGGCACGCCCTGCCGGGACACCGCCTGCTGCTCGAACCGGAACACACCCGGCCCGAACGCCGCGGCCAGCTCGTGCGCGATCCCCTCCGGCGGCACCGGCGGCACCGCCTGCACCGGCGGCAGCGGCGCCCGCACCGGCGCCGGCCGCGCGGGACCGTCCGCCACCTGGTGCAGCTCACCCTGGTGCGCCAGCAACTGGTGCATGCCCTGCTGCCGGCTCGCGTGATCCGTGCCGTACGGCGCGATGCTCGTGATCCGCGCCTGCGGCCACTGCTCGCGGATCATCCGCGCGCAGTAGGCGCCCGGCAGCTCGCACGACTCCAGCTCCGTGTGCAGCTCCAGCACCTGGTCCGCCGGCACGTTCATGGCCCGCAGCTCATGGAAGATCTGCCACTCCGGGTGCGGCGTGCCCGGCGCCGAACGCCGGATCAGCTGCTGCTCGGAACCGTCCTGCGCGCGGTAGCGCAGCACGGCCTGATAGCCCGGGCCCACCGTCGGCTGCCCCTGCTGCGGATGCCCGTACGCCGGCGGCTGCCCCGGCACGGGCGCACCCGGCGGAGGCATCGCACCCGGCGGAGGCATCGCCCCGGGCGGCATCGGCTGCGGGGCGCCCGGAGGCGTACCCGGAGCACCCGGCATGCCGAGTGCGCCGGGGGCGGGCGGCGGCGGAGGCGCGCCGGGACCGGCCACCGGCGGAGCGGACAGCACCGTCTCCGCGTGGTGCACGGCCCCACGGGCGCCGCCCCCGGCACCGGGCGCGCCAGGAACACCGGGGACACCCGGAGGCTGCGGAGCACCGGGGGCGCCAGGAGCGCCGGGGACGCCCGGAGGCTGCGGGGCACCCGGCGCGGGGGGCATGCCCGGGGCACCGGGCAAGCCGGGCGGGTTCGGCACACCCGGCGCGCCCGGGACACCCGGAACACCCGGGGGCTGCGGGGCGGCGCCCATCTGGCTCGGATCGGCCAGCATCGTGGCCGCGTGGTGCACGTTGCCCGGAGGCGTACCACCCGGACCGGCCGGAGGCGCGGCAGGCGGATGGGGGGCACCCGGAGCGTTCGGCGCACCCGGCGCCTGCGGCCCGTTCGCACCACCCGGACCGGCCGGCGGGTTCACGCCGCCCGCCTCGGGACCCTCCGGCCCCAGCGCCGACACGAGCTGCGTCGGCACATACCCACCCGCCGGCGCACCCGGCGCGGGCGGCGGCGTCGCACCCGCCGGGCGCGCGCCCGGCGTGCCGGGAACACCCGGCGGCGGAGGCGGCGCACCGGCACCACCGCGCGCCTTCTTCGGCGGCGGCGCCGCCTTGCTCGTCGCGGCGTCCGCGATGTCCCCCGCGTGGGGTGCGAGCGGCCGCGCAGGCGCACCCGGGCCCGCCGGAGGCTGCGGCGCGCCCGGCGCACCGCCCGGCCCCTGCGGATAGCCGTACCCCGGAGCACCGGGCCCCTGCGGATAGCCGTACGACGGGGCGCCGGGCGGCGGAGGCGGGGCGCTGCCGTGCGGAGCGCCCGGCGACGGAAGCGGCGTGCTGCCCTGCGGCGGAGGCGGCGGCGTGCTGCCCTGCGGAGCGCCCGGCACGCCGGGAGCCATGGGGGGCGCGGGCGGAGCGGCGTGCGCCGGAGGGTAGGGCGCCACGCCCGGCGGCGGTGTGCCCGGAACCGGCGACGCGTGCGGATGACCGTACGCCGGAGAGCCCGGCGGCGGGGGCGTACTGCTCTGGCCGGCGCTCGGCGCGCCCGGCACGTCAAGCGCCTGTGCGATCGCCGTCGGCGGCAGCTGGCTGCCTGCCGACATCAACGCCGTCGGCGCGTCCGGCGCGACCGCCGGCGGACGCGCCACGTCGTCCGGTTCGCTCAACGGCGGCGCGAACACCGTCGCGGGCAGCGGCACGGACCGGTCGTCCTCACTGGCTTCCGCGTTCGTGTCCGTACCGGCCCAGGGCGTGGCGCCCGGAGGCACGTCCGCCGGAGCGGGCGCCCCCGGCACGCCGCCGGTCCCCGCATCTCCCGGCGCACCGGCACCGGCGTGCACCGCGCCGGGCGTACCCGCCGGCGCCCCGGCCTGCGTCTCGGCGAGCCCGCCCCCACCGGAGGAGGCACCACCCGGCGCCGCACCACCGGAGGAAGCCGGACCACCCACGGAAGCCGGACCCCCGACAGAAGCCGGACCCTGACCGGAGCCCGACACCACGCCCGACCCCGTGGCCGCGGCCGCAGCCGGTCCCGCAGCCGGTGTCGGCGTCGCCGTACCCGCCGCCGCGTCCTGCGGCCGCCGGTCGCCCAGCCCCAGCTTGTCCGCCGCCTCCTGCAGCCACTCCGGCGGAGTCAGCAGGAACGACGTCTGATTGAGGTCCAGCCGGGCGGGAGCGGGCGCCGGAACCGCGTCCTGCGGCTCGACGGCCCCGCCGTACTCCTCCTCGTACCGGCGGATCACCTCACCCACCGGCAGAGCCGGCCACAGCGTCGCCTCCCCGCTGTCCCGGGCGATCACCAGCCGCTGGCCGCCCGCGTCCGAACGCGGACCCTCGGCCCGGTCCTCGCCCCACACCACGAACCCCAGCTCGAACTCGCGCACCCGCACCTCACGGTGCTGGTACACGGGCACGTCACCGTTGATCCACTCCTCGGCGCGCTCCTGCGCCTGCGCGTAGGTCACCATCGCCTGCAGCTCACTCCCCCACCGGGCCGGAAGACGCCGAGCCGGAAGACACCGGGACGACACGGGCGAAACCGCCGTCCACCATCAGATTGGCCACCGTCTCCAGCTCCGGCGGACTGCCCGCCAGCCGGGACAGGAAGCCGTCGAAGTCGTCACCGCACGGCAGCAGCAGACGCTCCACCCGCTCCGCCGGCGACCACGACGGATCCACGTCCCGCACATCGTCGAACGCGCAGAACCACACCGTGCCGAGCCGCTCGCCCTTCACCTTCACCGCGAGCAGCCCGCCCTGCACGAACCCCACACCCAGGTAATCCTTCGTCAGGTGGTCGCGCAGACACTTGTTCACGTACACCAGGTCATTGACCGCGGCCTCGTCCCGCACCGTGAAGAACGGCTGGTCCAGCAGCAGCCCCAGCTCGGCGACCAGCGCCGTGCCGACCGGCGCACAGCCGCCCGCCGCCTTCAGGAACGAGCGATAGGCACCCGGCAGCCGGTAGCCGAGCTCCTCCTCGACCCCCTGCACCTGCGCCTCCGACACCGCCACACCCGACTTCGGCAGCCCGAAGTGCGCCGGCCGGGACTCCTGCAACGGCCGTGTACCACGCTTGGCATGGTCCACCGCCGCCGTCGCCACCCCGCCGTGATGCCGCAACAGCGCCTTCACCTCGACCGGGACCAGCTCCAGCCGCCGCGTGCCCGCCACGTGATGCCACGTCCAGCCGTGCGGCGTCGCCACATCCGGAACCGTGTCCCACAACTCGTGCCCCGTCGCCGCCAGCGCCGCGTTCGCCGACACGTAGTCCGTCAGCCGCAGCTCGTCGACCCCGAAACCCTCCGGAGGCTCGGCGATCTCCACCGCCACGCGCGCGTACGGCGAGAAATCCGGATGACCACGCTCATCGACCCGTACCCCTCTCGGGTGACGTGCCGCCCGGACCGGATCCGGAAAGTGCACGACCTGCCCGGCGTAGGCCGCGTTCGGCGGCATGGCTTGTCCCCCGGCCTGGCGGCTGGGCGGCGTCCCCAGCCCGAGCCGACCTGTCGTCATGGCGGTTGCCCCCTGCGGCGTTCTCTCTGGCCTGAACGGCGGTGTCGATCGCGGATGCCGACAGCCTATGCGGTACACGAACCCCGGTCACCGGCCCACCACATCCCGCGGCCCACACCCGCCCGGCGCGGACCAGAAGGATCCCGGCGAACGATACGGAACCTCCCCACACCCCCGTGACCAGCCGTCACCCCACCGTCACGGCCTGCCCGGAACGGGCGTGTCGCGGCGCCCCAGCTTCCGCACGAGCCACGGCATTTGGCACCCTGTGTCCTTCGGGGGGATGCCCGGGGAGGAAAACGATCATGAACACGTTGCAGACCGGAGGCGCCGACGTGCGGACCGGCGACCCTCGCATCGACTGGAGCGGCGCCGACACACCCCCCGCACCGACCCTCAGGCACCGCCGCGACGGAATCCTGCCCACCGTCGCCGCCGCCCTCTCCGTCCGCGGCACCACCCTCACCGGCACCGCCGCCCGCGCCGACCAGCCCCCCGCGCTGCACCCCCTCGTCCAGGACTTCCTCGACACCCTCACCAGCGCCCAACGCGACCGCTTCACCGGCCGCTGCGCCGAGACCATCCTCATCTCCCGGCACATCACCGCCGCCGACACCGCCCGCAGCAAACGCGCCGCCCGCCGGCCCATGACCAACAGCGAAGCCCGCAAAGCACTCAGACAAGCCAAACTCACCGCCCGCCGCATACGCGAGGACGGCGACCCCCTCCACGGCAGCTTCGCCGCCCCCTGCCGCGCCTGCACCGCCCTCAGCGCCCACTTCGGCGTCCGCGTCGTCGACCCCGCCGCAACCGACGACTGACCACGCCCGTCAACCCCGACAGCACCGTCACCACCGGCACCACCACGCGAGCACACGCGCGCGCACGACGAACGAAGGGCAGATGCACGCCGACCGCACCACCACCACACGCTTCCCCGTACCCGTCGACGCCGCCCTGCGCGCCGCCGGCTGGCAACCCGGACGCTGGGACATAAAGCAGGCCGAGATCTGGGCCGACACCCTGCGCGAACACACCTCACCCGCCGGACACCGGCACACCGTGTTCCCCGCCGCCGTCGAAGCCTGGGCCGAATTCGGCGGCCTGCGCATCACCCCCACCGGCCCCGGCCGCCAGATCGCCCCCGCCAGCCTGCACCTCGACCCCCTGCACGGCCTCCACCTCGCCCGCACCCTCGGCGACCTCGGCCGCGCCCTCGGCACCGAGCTGTGCCCCCTCGGCGAGGAGACCGACACCGCCGCCCTCCTCGCCATCGACGCCGAAGGCCGCGTCTACACCATCGACCACACCGGCGACTGGTACGTCGGCCCCGACATCGACCACGCCCTGGCCACCCTCGTCACCGGCATCGAACCCGCACGCCTCACCGCGGGCTGACCCCGCCCCCCTCCGGCACCGGGGAACGGCCCGACACGGAGAAAGCACCTGCCGGACCACCTCACGGCGAAAACTCCCGGCACCCCCCGCCGAACGACCCCGGCAGGCCGCCCTACACCGCCGGAATCACCGCCGACACCCGGAACCCGCCCGCATCCGTCGGCCCCGACACGAACACACCACCCAGCGCCACAACCCGCTCCCGCATCCCCACCAGGCCGTTCCCACCCGACGGCAGACCCGCCGCCGACGCCGACGCGAGCTCCGGCGGCGGACCGTTCTCCACCTGCATCGCGATCTCGGACACCCGATGCGCCAACCGCACCCGCGTCTTCGCACCCGCCGCATGCTTGTGGACGTTCGTCAACGCCTCCTGCACCACCCGGTACGCCGTCTGCTCGATCTCCGCCGCATACGACCGCACCTCCCCCTCGACCGACAGGTCCACCACCATCCCCGCGGCAGCCGACTGCCCGACCAGCTCCTCCAGCTCCGACAGACACGGCCCCTCCGCCGCCCCCGCCTCCGCGGCCGCCGCCCTGGACGCCGCCTCCGCGGCCGCCTCGCCGACCGCCGCCAACGGCACCGCCGCGGCCCGCCGCTCCACACCCTCCCCCGCCCGCAGCACACCGAGCATCTCCCGCAGCTCGGTCAACGCCTGCCGCCCCATGTCCCCCACGAGCGCGGCGTTCCGCACCGCCTTCTCCGGATCCTTCCGCGCGACCGCCTGCAACGCCGCCGCGTGCACCACCATCAGACTCACCCGATGCGCGACCACGTCGTGCATCTCCCGGGCGATCCGCGTCCGCTCCTCGTTACGCGCCCACTCCGCACGCTCCTCCGCCCGCTCCGCGAGCAGCTGAAGCTCCCGCTCCAGCGAATCCGCCCGCTCCCGCAGACTCTCCATCAGCCGCCGCCGCGCCCCCACGTACAACCCCAGCAGCACCGGCGGGGCCGTCAGCCCCAACGCCGTCGCGGCCGCCGCGAACGGCACGAACCAGTCACCCAGCGTCAGATCCCCGCGCGCCATGTCCTGCCGCACCCGCACGAACGTCACGATCGCCGTGCCCAGCAGCGACATGCTCGCCAGCGAGCCGATGACCCGCCGCGGCAGCTCACAGGCGGCCAGGGTGTACAGGCCGACGACACCCATCAGGAAGCCCATCTCGGCGGGCGTGATCGCGATCGACACCAGCACCACGGCGAGCGGCCACTTCCGCCGCACCAGCAGCACCGAGCCGGCGATCAACCCGAACACGATCCCCACGGACGCGGGGATTCCGGCATCCCGGGCGAACGGCACCCCCTCGGCGGCACACTCCATGGCGGACAGTGCCGCGAGACTCCCGTCGAGCAGCGCGCTGCGCCACCTTGCCCACCACCAAGGGCCGGTCAGGGCCCTGGCATGCTCTTCCCCCGTCGTGGTCATGTCTCCAGCCTACGGGCGAGGGGTGAGGCTTTTCCGGTGAGTTTCACCTACCTCCACACACGACACTCCGTAATCGATCGACCTCGAAACCACCCGGTATCCCTCGAACTGGTGAACCTCCCCCGTTCGACACCGGAAGCGGCCATTCCGGCCGGACGGTATGCGCATGGCACATTCAATCGGCACATACGCCGACTTCGAGGCCCTGCGGGAACAGGCGGTCGCCCTGCGCCGCGCCGGCCACAGCCTCCGGCAGATCCGGGACGAGCTGAAGATCTTCAACAACGACATCCTCAACCGGCTCGTGAAGGGAGAACCGCCACCGGAATGGACCAAGCGCCCGCGGGCCAAGGACGACCTGCGGGCCCGCGCCCGGGAACTCCGCCTCCAGGGCTGGACCTACGACCGCATCCAGGCAGAGCTGGGGTGCTCCAAGAGTTCCATCTCACTGTGGGTGCGAGACCTGCCGAAGCCAGAGCCGCGCTACACACCCGAGGAGCAGCGAGCCCTCATGAACGAAGGACTGGCGCACAAGCGGGCGACCCAGGATCGCGAACGCGCATCGATCAAACGGCAGGCCGCAGAAGCAGTCGGCAAGCTCTCCGACCGTGAACTGTTCCTCGTCGGCGTTGGCCTCTACTGGGCCGAGGGCGGCAAGGACAAGCCGTACGACCGACGCGAACTCGTGCTCTTCGTCAACAGCGATCCAGGGATGAACTCGGTATTCCTGGCATGGCTCGACCTGCTGGAAGTAGAGCGCGGCCGCCTGCGCTTTCGCGTGATGATCCACGAGTCGGCCGAGGTGGAAGAGGCGGAACAGTACTGGTCCGACCTGGTTGGCATCGATCGCACCTCCCTCAGCAAGACCACCCTGAAGAAGCACAACCCCAAGACCGTTCGCAAGAACGTCGGCGCCGCCTACCGGGGCTGCCTGGTGGTCAGCGTTCTCCGGAGCACCGATCTGTACCGTCGCATCGAGGGCACTTGGTACGGCATAGTAGGTGCTGTCCTTCCGGGCGATCTATCGAACCGGACATAAGGGCTATCCCGGGTCGTCTAAGGGCAAGACGGTGTCTTTTGGTGTCACTTATGGGGGTTCGAGTCCTCCCCCGGGAGCCCCACCCGTGCGGGCCCTGACTGGAGCGTCAGGGCCCGCACTCGTACCCCCCAAACCCCGCCCCGGTATCCTGCGGCTGTCACCCCCACACACCGAAGCCGAAGGGCAACCCCGTGAGCGCCATCCGCCCGGCCGCCGTCGTCGTTCTCGCAGCGGGTGAGGGCACCCGTATGAAGTCGGCCACACCCAAGGTCCTGCACGACATCTGCGGCCGTTCCCTGGTCGGCCATGTACTGGCCGCCGCCCGTGAGTTGGACCCCGCGAACCTGGTCGTCGTCGTGGGCCACGCCCGTGAGCAGGTCACCGCCCACCTGGCCGAGATCGACCCCGGCGTACGGACGGCCGTACAGGCTCAGCAGAACGGGACCGGGCACGCCGTGCGGATGGGCCTGGAGGAGCTGGGCGGGGCCGTGGACGGGACCGTGGTCGTGGTGTGCGGCGACACGCCCCTGCTGACCGCCGACACCCTCGCGCGGCTCGCCGGGACGCACCACGCCGACGGCAACGCGGTGACCGTGCTCACCGCCGAGGTGCCGGACGCGACCGGTTACGGCCGGATCGTGCGGGACGACGCCACGGGCGCCGTCACGGCGATCGTGGAGCACAAGGACGCGACCGACGCCCAGCGCTCGATCCGTGAGATCAACAGTGGTGTGTTCGCCTTCGACGGGCAGCTGCTGGCGGACGCGCTGAAGAAGGTGCGGACGGACAACAGCCAGGGTGAGGAGTACCTCACGGACGTGCTGGGGATCCTGCGGGAGGCCGGGCACCGGGTGGGGGCCTCGGTGGCCGGCGACCACCGGGAGATCGCCGGGATCAACAACCGGGTGCAGCTCGCCGAGGCCCGGCGCACCCTGAACGACCGGCTGCTGACGCGGGCGATGCTGGACGGCGTGACGGTCGTGGACCCGGCGTCGACCTGGGTGGATGTGACCGTGACCTTCGAGCGGGACGTCATCGTGCAGCCGAACACGCTGCTCCTCGGGTCGACGCAGCTCGGTGAGGGCGCGGAGGTGGGCCCGAACAGCCGGCTGAAGGACACCCGGGTGGGTGCGGGGGCGCGGGTGGACAACACGGTGTCCGACGGTGCCGTGGTGGGCGCGGGGGCGGGTGTGGGGCCGTTCGCGTACCTGCGTCCGGGGACCCGGCTGGGCGCGAAGGGCAAGATCGGCACGTATGTGGAGACGAAGAACGCCTCCATCGGGGAGGGCACGAAGATTCCTCATCTGTCGTACGTGGGGGACGCGACGATCGGTGAGTACACGAACATCGGCGCGGCGAGTGTGTTCGTGAACTACGACGGTCAGGACAAGCACCACACGACGGTGGGGTCGCACTGCCGGACCGGTTCGGACAACATGTTTGTGGCTCCTGTCACGGTGGGGGACGGTGCCTACACCGCGGCGGGGTCCGTGATCACGAAGGATGTGCCGCCCGGTTCGCTGGCCGTGGCCCGCGGTCAGCAGCGGAATATCGAGGGCTGGGTGGCCCGGAAGCGTCCGGGGAGTGCGGCGGCGAAGGCTGCCGAGGCGGCGTCCCGGCAGGGTGAGGGCGAGGACTGAGCGGGAACGGGTGCGTCAAACACGGCGTACCGTGATAAGTGCACATCCGCACGCGTGCACCCGCACCCTTACCAGCTGATACGGCCTCTCATGCCCAGCCGAGAGGTCGCCGAGCAGCCGGCTGGCTGAGACAACCTCTGAGGAGACAGTGCTGTGACCGGGATCAAGACGACCGGCGAGAAGAAGATGATGTTCTTCTCCGGCCGCGCCCACCCCGAGCTTGCCGAGGAGGTCGCCCAGCAGCTGGGTGTCGGGGTCGTCCCGACGAAGGCCTTCGACTTCGCGAACGGTGAGATCTATGTCCGTTACCAGGAGTCGGCTCGTGGTGCGGACTGCTTCCTGATCCAGAGCCACACGGCTCCGATCAACAAGTGGATCATGGAGCAGCTGATCATGATCGACGCGCTGAAGCGTGCGTCGGCTCGTTCCATCACGGTGATCGTGCCGTTCTACGGTTACGCGCGGCAGGACAAGAAGCACCGGGGTCGTGAACCGATTTCGGCGCGTCTGATCGCGGATCTGATGAAGACGGCGGGGGCTGACCGGATTCTGACCGTGGATCTGCACACGGATCAGATTCAGGGCTTCTTCGACGGTCCGGTGGACCACCTGTTCGCGCTGCCGCTTCTGGCGGACTACGTGGGGGCGAAGGTGGACCGGTCGAAGCTGACGGTGGTGTCGCCGGACGCGGGCCGGGTGCGGGTGGCGGACCGGTGGTGCGACCGGCTCGGTGCGCCGCTGGCGATCGTGCACAAGCGGCGTGACAAGGACGTCGCGAACCAGGTGACGGTGCACGAGGTCGTCGGTGATGTGAAGGGCCGGATCTGTGTGCTGGTGGACGACATGATCGACACCGGTGGCACGATCTGCGCGGCGGCGGACGCCCTGTTCGCGCACGGTGCGGAGGATGTCATCGTGACGGCGACGCACGGTGTGCTGTCGGGTCCGGCGGCGGACCGGCTGAAGAACT
The DNA here is from genome assembly GCF_014203595.1 of Streptomyces echinatus. Lineage (GTDB taxonomy): Bacteria > Actinomycetota > Actinomycetes > Streptomycetales > Streptomycetaceae > Streptomyces > Streptomyces echinatus. Next base: position 417,973 of record NZ_JACHJK010000005.1, on the reverse strand, counting down.
CGAAGGTGAGTGAGTTCGTGTTCACGAACACGCTGCCGACGCCGAGCGAGCTGGAGCTGGACAAGATCACGGTGCTGTCGATCGCTCCGACGATCGCGAGCGCGGTGCGTGAGGTGTTCGAGGATGGCTCGGTGACCAGCCTCTTCGACGAGCAGTGAGGTTTCTGCGGGCCCTTCTCGCGGGCTAACTGAAGATCCTTTTGGGTGCGGCCTCCCCTGCCGAGTAGACTGCTGCAGTTGCTCGGCGAGGGAGGCCGTGGTCGTTTGCGCGACCGTGGTGATCCGTTATCGACGCGCTCTTCGTAGCAGGCCGTTCGTGGCCGGGTGACCACGTCCGTTCCCAGTTCTGCGAGGAGTGATCAATATGTCCGAGGTGAAGCTCGCCGCCGAGACGCGCACCGAGTTCGGCAAGGGTGCCGCCCGTCGTATCCGCCGTGAGAACAAGGTGCCCGTCGTTCTGTACGGCCACGGTTCCGACCCGCTGCACCTGACCCTCCCGGGCCACGAGCTGCTGCTGGCGCTGCGTACGCCGAACGTCCTGATCTCCCTGGACATCGACGGCAAGGCCAACGAGCTGGCGATCCCGAAGGCCGTGCAGCGTGACCCGCTGAAGGGCTTCCTGGAGCACGTCGACCTGCTGCTGGTCAAGCGTGGCGAGAAGGTCACGGTCGAGATTCCGGTGCACGCCGAGGGCGAGCTGGCCCCGGGTGGCAACCTGCTGGAGCACGTCCTGGCCGCGCTGCCGGTCGAGGCCGAGGCCACGCACATCCCCGAGGCCGTGACGGTGTCCGTCGAGGGCCTGGCGGCCGGTGCCTCCGTCCACGCCAAGGACATCACCCTGCCGAAGGGCGTCTCCCTGGCCGTGGACGCGGACGCGGTGGTGCTGCAGGTGCTGCAGGCGCAGGCCGAGGAGACCGCGGGCGAGGAGACCGAGGGCGAAGAGGCCGCCGAGGCCTGAGCCTGGCCGGCGGCTCGGCCACAGCTGTCGTGAGCCTGTCTTCGAGGCGCCCGGCACTGCGGGCTGTGCCCACCCCTCCCCCCTCTCGGCTTCGCCCGAGCGGGGGGACTCCCATCGCCGTGCGGATCGATTGCCCACAGCGGTAGCCATACAGCTTCAGCCGCTGCTTCCCTTGGGGGAGCAGCGGCTGTTGCCTTGCATGAGGAGACATGGACGTGACCACCCCCGCCAGCGGCCCCTGGCTCATCGTCGGGCTCGGTAATCCCGGGCCGGAGTACGCCATGAACCGGCACAATGTCGGCTTCATGGTGGCGGACCTGCTCGCGGAGCGGATCGGGGGGAAGTTCAAGCGGGCGGGCAAGGCGCAGGCGCAGGTGCTGGAGGGGCGGATCGGTCCCGTCGGGCCGGCGAACCGCCGGGTGATCCTGGCGAAGCCGATGTCGTACATGAACCTGTCCGGCGGTCCGGTGAACGCGCTGAAGGACTTCTACAAGGTGCCGCCGGCGAATGTCGTGGCGGTCCATGACGAGCTGGACATCGACTACGGCACGCTGCGGCTGAAGCTGGGCGGCGGTGACAACGGGCACAACGGTCTGAAGTCGATGACGAAGGCGATGGGGCCGGATTACCACCGGGTGCGGTTCGGGATCGGCCGGCCGCCGGGCCGGATGCAGGTGGCGGACTTCGTGCTGAAGGACTTCTCCTCCACCGAGCGCAAGGAACTGGACTACTTCGTGGACCGTGCGGCGGACGCGGTGGAGGCTCTGGTGATCGAGGGGCTGGAGCGGGCGCAGAGCGCGTACAACTCCTGACTTGTCCGCCCAGGACGCCCGCCGGAGTTGACCGGCCGTAGGGGTATGGCCAATGATCCCGGCCATGCCAGCCACAGCCAGTACCGCCCGTCAGGCGTCCGTGTCCGCGCTGCGGTTCGGACGGGTCGCGGCGATGGGTGCGGTCGCCGCCCTGATCGTGTTCGCCGGGGTGTGGGGTTCCTGGGGGACCGCACAGCACGTGATGCTGACCAAGGGGCGTGAGCGGGGCACGGTCCGGGTGACGGAGTGTGCGGGGGACGTGTGCGACGGCCCGTTCACGCCGACGTCGGCGGGGGCGCGGGCCCGCGCGCGGGTGGAGATCGAGAATTCCGTGGCGGTGCGTGCGGGGACGACGTACGACGTGGTCCTGAAGCCCGGCGGCGGGGACGCGGTGCGGTCGGGTCCGGCGGGGATCCTGTTCGCCTGGGTGCCGCTGGGCGGCGCGCTGCTGCTGGCCTCGGTGGTGGTCGCGGGCGGGATGCGGCTGGTCCGGGCGGCGTGGGTGCTGGGGCTTGCCGGGGCGGGGCTGCTGACGGCGACGTTCGTGGTGCTGCAGTGAGCGGGCCGGTGTCGCGGTAGCCGTGAACAGACGAGGGTGCCCCCGGGGTCGTACGACCCCGGGGGCACCCTCGTTCCTGGAGGTCAGCCGGTGTTGCGCAGACCGGCCGCCACGCCGTTGACGGTGAGGAGCAGGGCGCGGGAGAGCAGCGGGTCGGGGGTCGCGCTCGCGGCGGCGGCGTCGCGCTGCCGCTTGAGCAGGGTGACCTGGAGGTAGGAGATCGGGTCCAGGTAGGCGTCGCGGATGGTGAAGGTCTGCTTGAGGTCGGGCTGGGCGTCGAGGAGTTCGGTCTCGCCGGTGATCTTGAGGACCTCGCGGACCGTCAGCTCGTGTTCGGTCTTGATGGTGTCGAAGACGTGCTTGAGCTCGTCGGGGACGAGGGTGTCGACGTAGTGCTGGGCGATGCGCAGATCGGTCTTCGCGAGGGTCATCTCGACGTTGGAGATGAAGTTCCGGAAGAAGTGCCACTGTTCGTGCATCTCGCCGAGCACGGTGTCCAGACCGGTCTCGCGCAGCGCCTTGAGGCCCGAGCCCACGCCGAACCAGCCGGGCACGATCTGCCGGGACTGGGTCCAGCCGAACACCCACGGGATGGCGCGCAGGCCGTCGAGCGAGACGCCCGAGCCGGGGCGGCGGGAGGGCCGTGAGCCCAGGTGCAGCTCGGCGAGCTGGTCGACCGGCGTGGAGGCGAGGAAGTACGTCGGCAGGTCGGGGTCCTCGACGAGCCGGCGGTAGGCGGCGTGGGCGGCGTCGGAGACGACGTCCATGGCGGCGTCCCAGCGGGCGAGGGCCTCGTCGGACTGGCGGGGGGCGGTGTGCAGGGCGGAGGCCTGCAGCGTGGCCGCGACGGTCAGTTCCAGGTTCTCCCGGGCGAGGGAGGGGATGAGGTACTTGTCGGAGATGACCTCGCCCTGCTCGGTGACCTTGATCTCGCCCTCCAGGGTGCCCCAGGGCTGGGCGAGGATGGCGTCGTGGGAGGGGCCGCCGCCGCGGCCGACGGTGCCGCCGCGGCCGTGGAAGAGGCGCAGGCGTACGCCGTAGCGGTGGGCGACGTCGCGCAGCCGGCGCTGGGCGCGGTGGATCTCCCACTGGCTGGTGGTGATGCCGCCGAACTTGGAGGAGTCCGAGTAGCCGAGCATGACCTCCTGGACGTCGCCGCGCAGCGCGACCAGGCGCCGGTAGGACGGGTCGGAGAGCATGTCCTCCAGGATGGTGTCGGCGGCCTTGAGCTCGTCGGTGGTCTCCAGGAGGGGGACGATGCCGATCTTGGCCCAGCCGGCGTGCAGGTCGACCAGGCCGGCCTCGCGGGCGAGGACGGTGGCGGCGAAGACGTCGTCGGCGCCCTGGCACATGGAGATGATGTAGGACTCGATGACCTCGGGGCCGAAGACCGCCAGGGCCTTCTTGACGGTCTCGAAGACGCCGAGGGTCTTCTGTCCGGCGGCGTCGACGGGTGCCGGGGTGGGGGCGAGGGGCCTGCGGGACCGCAGTTCCTTGGCGAGGAGCTTGGCGCGGTACTCGCGGGGCATGTCGGCGTAGCGCCAGGACTCCTCGCCGAGGCGGTCGAAGAGCTGGCCGAGGGCGTGGTGGTGGGCGTCGGCGTGTTCGCGGACGTCCATGGTGGCGAGCTGGAGGCCGAAGGCGGCGAGGGTGCGGATGGTGCGGGCGAGGCGGCCGTCGGCGAGGAGGGCGCCGCGGTGTTCGCGCAGGGACACCTGGATGATCCGCAGGTCCTTCAGCAGTTCGCCGGTGCCGAGGTAGTCGCGGCCCGCCTCGTGCGGGGTGCCGGTGGCCAGGCGCTGCTTGGTGTTCTCCAGCTTCTGCCGGACGCAGGTGGCCTTGAGCCGGTAGGGCTCCTCGGCGTTGAGGCGCTTGTAGCGGGGGCTGATCTCGGGGAGCAGCTCCAGGTCGGCCTTGAGGGACTCCAGCAGCTCTTCGGTTGCTCCGGCGTAGCGGATGGAGTTGGAGAGCAGGCCGCGCAGCTCGTCGATCATCTCCAGGGCGTCGTTGATGCCGTGTTCGTGCTGGAGGATGAGGACGTCCCAGGTGACCTGGGGGGTGACGTTGGGGTTGCCGTCGCGGTCGCCGCCGATCCAGGTGCCGAAGGTGAGGGGGCGGGTGTCGTCGGGGAGCTTGACGCCGACGCGCTCCAGTTCCGCGGTGAGGTCCTCCAGGACGTCGCCGACGGCGTCGGCGTGGAGTTCGTCGAGGTAGTAGATGGCGTTGCGGGCCTCGTCGGCGGGCTCGGGGCGTACGACGCGCAGTTCGTCGGTCTGCCAGACGAGGTCGATGTTCTCGGCGAGGCGGATGTCGTGGCGGCGGCGGTCGGAGTCGAGGACGGGGGTGTCCAGGAGCGCGGCGATGCGCCGGAGCTTGTTGAGGACCGAGCGGCGTGCGGCCTCGGTGGGGTGGGCGGTGAACACAGGGCGGACGTTCAGGTGCTGAACGGTCTGCTTCAGGTGTTCGGGGTCGGCGTCCTTGAGCCGGTCGGCGGTGCGGGCGAGGAGACCGCCCTCGGCGGCGCGCCGGGCGCGCAGCTCGCGGCCGCGGTGCACCTGCTCGGTGATGTTGGCGAGGTGGAAGTAGGTGGAGAAGGCGCGGACCAGCTTGGCCGCGGTCTCCAGTTCGGTGCCGCGCAGCAGCTCGGCGGCGGCGTCGCCGTCCTCGCGGGTGAGGCGGCGGACCTTCTCGACCAGTTCGAGGAGCTCGGGGCCCTCCTGGCGGACGAGGGTCTCCCCCAGGAGATCACCCAGCCGGCGGATGTCGGCGCGCAGCTCGGTGCTGGTCGTGGTGGTCTGGTCGTCGGCACTGCTCACAGGTGCGGCTCCTTGCAGTGTTGAAGCTCGTCTGGAGGGGAACCCGGCCGGCTGCCGCGCGGCGGGCGCCGCATACGGGCCGGAGCGTCCGGGAAGGAAACTTCAGCGGACCGCGCTGTCCGACCGAGTTCAAGGATAGGTGGCGATGTGGACGCGCCGGGTCTGGGGCTCTTGCCGCCGCGTGACACGCTGCCATACTTACGTTGCCGTAGGTTACGGAACCGTAGGGAAGTACCGTCGAGTCCCGTGCGGTCCGGGTGCCCGGCATCTGACTCGACTCTCGACCCTCGACCCCACAGGGGACGCGCATGACCTCAAGTTCCGATGTGATCGAAGACGCCCGCAAGGCCACCGGCTCGGCTGTTCCCTCCGCCACGCTGGGCGGTGAGCAGAAGGGGTCGATCGAGCAGATCACGCTGCTGCTCTTCATCGCCGTGCCGTTCCTGGCGCTGGTGGCGGCCGTGCCGCTGGCCTGGGGCTGGGGGGTGAGCTGGCTCGACGTGGGCCTGCTGGTGTTCTTCTACTTCCTGGGGTGCCACGGCATCACGATCGGTTTCCACCGGTACTTCACCCATGGTTCGTTCAAGGCCAAGCGGCCCCTGCGGATCGCGTTGGCGGTCATGGGCTCGCTGGCGGTCGAGGGTCCTCTGGTGCGCTGGGTGGCCGATCACCGCAAGCACCACAAGTTCTCCGACGCGGAGGGTGACCCGCATTCACCGTGGCGGTTCGGTGAGACGGTTCCGGCGCTGATGAAGGGCCTGTGGTGGGCGCACATCGGCTGGATGTTCGATGAGGAGCAGACCCCGCAGGACAAGTACGCGCCGGATCTGATCAAGGATCCGGCGATCCGGGCGATCTCCCGCCAGTTCGTCTTCTGGACGGTCCTGTCGCTGGCGCTGCCGCCGCTGATCGGCGGTCTGGTGACGATGTCCTGGTGGGGCGCGTTCACGGCGTTCTTCTGGGGTTCACTCGTGCGGGTGGCGTTGCTGCACCATGTGACGTGGTCGATCAACTCGATCTGTCACGCGGTGGGCAAGCGGCCGTTCAAGTCGCGGGACCGCTCGGGCAACGTGTGGTGGCTGGCGGTGCTGTCCTGCGGTGAGTCCTGGCACAACCTGCACCACGCCGACCCGACCTCGGCGCGGCACGGTGTGATGCGCGGCCAGATCGATTCGTCGGCCCGTTTCATCCGCTGGTTCGAGCTGCTGGGCTGGGCGTACGACGTGCGCTGGCCGTCACGCTCGCGTATCGATTCGCGGCGCGACACCGGGGAAGGCGGCTCCCGGCGCCGGAGGGAGACCGCCGAGACGGCATGATTGACGCCGTGGCGACCGACTCCAGCAGCACCTCCGGCAACGACAAACCGCGGCGCACCCGCAGGACCCGTATGACCGGTGCCGAGCGCCGTCAGCAGCTACTGGAGATCGGTCGTACCCTCTTCGCGGCCAAGGGCTTCGAGGGCACGTCGGTGGAGGAGATCGCGGCCAAGGCCGGGGTGTCCAAGCCGGTGGTGTACGAGCACTTCGGCGGCAAGGAGGGGCTGTACGCGGTGGTGGTGGACCGCGAGATGCGGCGGCTGCTGGACATGGTGACCGGGTCGCTGACCGCCGGTCATCCCCGCGAGCTGTGCGAGCAGGCCGCGTTCGCGCTGCTCGACTACATCGAGGAGTACACGGACGGCTTCCGCATCCTGGTCCGGGACTCTCCCATCCCGCAGTCCACGGGCTCCTTCGCGTCGCTGATCTCGGACATCGCGACGCAGGTGGAGGACATCCTGGGCCGTGAGTTCAAGTCCCGGGGCTTCGATCCGAAGCTGGCTCCGCTGTACGCCCAGGCCCTGGTCGGCATGGTCGCGCTGACCGGCCAGTGGTGGCTGGACGTGCGCCGCCCGAAGAAGGCGGAGGTGGCGGCCCATCTGGTGAACCTGGCGTGGCACGGCCTGGACGGCCTGGAGCAGAAGCCGCGCCTGATAGGACACCGGAAGAGCTAGGGCTCACCAGAAAAGGTGACACTAGTGGTCACTTAGGGCACCTTGGGGGACCCTGGCGGCATGCCCCAGATCGCGATCAGCGCAGCCCGCTCCCAGCTCGGTGACCTCGTCCGCCGCGCGGCACACAGTCGCGAGACCATCGCCCTCACCGATCACGGACATGTGGCCGCGCTCCTCGTATCGCCCCAGGTGATAGAGGATCTCGAAGACGCGCTGGCGGTCGCGGAGTATCAGTTGCGCAAGGCCGCGGGGACATTGGGCGAGGGCATCCCCATGGCAGAGGTGCGCAGGCGGCTGGGGCTCGAAAAGCCGTGACCTACGAGATCATTTTCGAACCGAACGCCCTGAACGCCGCAGCCCGGTTCCTGGAGGAGGACCCGGCAGGCCTCGCCAAGGTCCTGGACGCGATCGACGAGCTGGCTCAGGATCCGCGACCGGTGGCATCGACGCCGTACGGCTTGGACATCCGCCGTCTTCGCGTCGATGACTACCGAGTCCTGTACGTCATCGAGTCCGAGATCATCCGCATCTTGGTCACCCACCTCGGCCGGACGGCCTGGCTCGGGGATCTCCGTCATGGCGAGAACGCCGGCGTCGTGCGACCGCAGCGCGTCCTTTGACGCGGGCGGGGCGGCCGGCTGTACGTGATCGACGGCCGCCGGCATCCTCACCCCTCCTTCACGGCCACCGCGAACAGGCGGCGGAACGGCATGGGCGTGCCGTACGGGGCGGTGGGGTAGGCCTTGCGCAGCAGGTCGCGGTATTCGGTGAGGAAGGCGTCGCGCGCTTCGGGGTCGTCGGCGAGGGCGGTCAGGGCGGGGCGCAGTCCGGTGCCCTTGACCCAGTCGAGCACCGGGTCCTCGCCCTTGAGGACGTGGAGGTACGTCGTCTGCCACACGTCGGCCGCGCAGCCGAGACGGGCGAGCCGGTCCAGGTAGGCGCCGGGGGTGTGCACGGAGTCGGTGCGGCGCAGGACGTCGGCGAGGCGGGACTTCCAGCGGGGGGTACCGGCGAGTTCGCGCATCAGGGCGTGCATCGGGGCGTCGATGTTGTCGGGGACCTGGAAGGCGAAGGTTCCGCCGGGTTCCAGTGCGGCGATCCAGCCCTCGAACCGGTCGGCGTGGCCCGGTACCCACTGGAGGGTGGCGTTGGAGACGATCAGGTCGTAGGGCTCTTCGGGCGCCCAGGTCCGCAGGTCGGCCTGGGCGAAGTCCAGTCCGCCGCCGCCGGCCGTGGGTCCCTCGTGCTCGACGTGGGCCTTGTCGAGCATCTCGGGGGAGTTGTCGTAGCCGGTGATGCGGGCGGCGGGCCAGCGGTCGGCGAGGAGGGCGGTGACGTTGCCGGGGCCGCAGCCGAGGTCGGCGATGCGGGGCCGGTCGCCGGGCAGGGCCGGGATCCGGGCGAGGAGGTCGGCGAAGGGGCGGGCCCGGTGGCCGGCGTGGCGGAGGTACTGGGCGGGGTCCCACTGGGGCTGCGTCATGTCTTCCACTTTCCCCGTCCGCTTCTCTCGATGTCAAGAGACTCGATATCAAGAGACTTCATGTCGACACAACCACTACACTGATCTCCATGGAGGACGAGGTCGATCGGCTGGTCGCAGCGTGGCGCCGGGAGCGTCCGGACCTCGACGTGGAGCCGCTGGAAGTGCTGAGCCGGGTGAGTCGTCTCGCCCGGCACCTGGATCGCGCCCGCCGGCTCGCCTTCGCCGAGCACCAGCTGGAGCCCTGGGAGTTCGACGTGCTGACCGCGCTGCGGCGCGCGGGCACGCCGTACCAGCTCTCCCCCGGGCAGCTGCTGACGCAGACCCTGGTCACCTCGGGCACGATGACCAACCGGATCGACCGGCTGGCCAAGAAGGGGCTGGTGGAGCGGCTGCCCGACCCCAGCGACCGGCGGGGCGTGCTGGTCCGGCTCACCGACGAGGGCCGGGACCGCGCGGACCAGGCGCTGGCGGGCCTGCTGGAGCAGGAGCGGGCGATCCTCGCGGAGCTGTCCCGGGCCCAGCGCGGGGAACTGGCCGGCCTGCTACGCCAGCTGACCGCCCCGTTCGACAACATCCCCGGTTAGGGGTCCACCGAGATCCACCGGGCCCACACCGGCCCGCCGGGCCAGCGCGACGGCGGCCAGCGTGGAGTGGACGCCCAGCTTGCCGAGGACGTTCTGCATATGGGTGCGGACGGTGTGCGGGGAGAGGAAGAGCCGCTCGGCGACGGCCTTGCGGCCGAGTCCGGCGACCATGCAGCGCAGCACCTCCTGCTCCCTCGGGGTGAGGGACTCCACCAGCCGCTCACTCTCGGTGCGGTGCCGGCGGGCCGCCGTCAGCTCCTTCAGCACCCCGGTGAGCAGGGCGGGCGGCAGATGCGTCTCGTCGCGCAGCACTCCCCGGATCACCGTCAGCAGCCGGGAGAGCGAGCAGTCCTTGGCGACCCAGCCGGAGGCCCCGGCCTGCAGGGCGAGGGCCGCGCGGCGCGGGTCGTCCTTCTCGGCGAGGACGACGGTCCGTACGGCGGGCTGGGCGGCGCGGACGCCTGCGACCAGGGAGATCCCGTCGACCAGGCCCTCCTCGTTGCCCTCGCGCACCGGCACGGCCGGGCGGGTGCCGGGCAGGTTGCCGCCCAGGTCGGCGTCGACCAGGAGGACGTCGTAGCGGCGGCCCTCGCCGGCCGCGCGCTCCAGACAGCGCAGCGCGGCCGGGCCGCTGCCGGCGGCGAAGACGTCGACGTCGGGCTCCGCGGCCAGGGCGGCGGCGAGCGACTCGGCGAAGATGCGGTGGTCGTCGACGACCAGGACTCGGATACGAACCACGAAACCCCCTTCCCCAGGCTCCGCGTGGAGCAGGGGATACCCAAGGTCCGGAAAGCTCCGGATAGGCCGGTCCGGAAATACCCGGAAAAAGGTCCGGAGAACGACGACCGGCGCGGGTACGACACCCGCGGACGGGGATGCGCGCCGCACGGCCGCCGCCGTTGCGGAGACTGCTACCCCCACCGCGGGCGCCGAACCCGCCTGTCTCGCCCCCTGAGCGGCACCGGCCCCCACCGGTGCTGTTCCACAGAGTACGGATACGAGCACGCAGCGGAAGGGGATTTGCAGAACTGGCCGTCCGGCGCGTTTATGGTGTGCCGCATGTTTCGTTCTGAGGCGGAAGTCGACAAGGACCGACGGGATCTGCTCCGCTCACGGCTACGGGACACCAACACGGCGGCGCCACCGGTCCTGGCTGCACGTCACCTGTCTGTGGTGGGCACGATCCCCGAACACCCGCCGGGCATCACCGAGTTCCTCCTGACGAAGCAGCTCGCCCGACTCAACTCTCCATGGCGGCGGCAGGGTTGCGCCCCTCATCTGCACGGCCCGGGAGAGGGCGGCCCGCGCATCACCTGTTCGCGCCTGGTTCCCCGCGGGCGACCGTGGTGCGAGCGGGGTGCGGTGAGGTCCGCAGATGACGCCGGCCCCGCGCGCGACACGCGTGTGCGGGGCCGGGGTGCGGGGTGTGGTGGGGTCAGTGGAGGCGGTGGGCGCCTGGGGACGGGGTCGCTTCGAAGACGCGGGGGGCCGTGAAGCCGGACGTGGCGAAGGCCTCCTCGACCGCCTTGGTGAGGGTGTCGACGTCCGTCGCCTCCGCCAGGACGATCGCCGAGCCGCCGAAGCCGCCGCCGGTCATCCGGGCGCCCAGCGCACCGGTGGCGAGGGCCGTCTCGACGACCAGGTCCAGCTCCGGGCAGGAGATGCGGAAGTCGTCGCGCAGGGAGGCGTGGCCCTCGGTGAGGACCGGGCCGATCGCGCGGGTCTCGCCGGAGCGGAGCAGGTCGACGACGCGTTCCACCCGGTGGTCCTCCGTCACCACATGGCGGACCAGGCGGACGACCTCCTCCTCGTCGCCCAGGCGGGCGAGGGCCTCGTCCAGGCCCGCGTACGGGACGTCCCGCAGGGCGTCGACGCCGAGCAGGGCCGCGCCCTTCTCGCAGCCGGCCCGGCGCTTGCCGTACTCGCCGCCGCTGTGGGCGTGCTTGACCTGGGTGTCCACGACCAGCAGTCGCAGGCCCTCGGCCGCGAGGTCGAAGGGGATCTGCCGCTGGGACAGGTCACGGGTGTCCAGGAAGAGCGCGTGCCCCTGCTCGCAGCAGGCCGACGCCGTCTGGTCCATGATGCCGGTCGGCGCGCCGACGTAGACGTTCTCGGCCCGCTGGCACAGACGCGCCAGTTTCCAGCGCGGCAGCCCGAGTCCGTACAGGTCGTTCATGGCCAGCGCGATCACGACCTCCAGCGCGGCCGAGGAGGACAGGCCCGCACCCGTGGGGACCGTGGAGGAGAGGTGGACGTCGGCGCCGGTGATCGCGTGGCCCGCCTCGCGCAGCGCCCAGACCACGCCCGCCGGGTACGCCGTCCAGTTCTCGTCGCCCTGCGGGGTGAGGCCGTCCAGCCGCAGCTCCGTGATCCCGCCCCCGACCTCCGCCGAGTGCAGGCGCAGGACGCCGTCCGTGCGGCGGGAGACCGCCGCGAGCACCTGGTGCGGCAGCGCGAACGGCATGACGAAGCCGTCGTTGTAGTCGGTGTGCTCACCGATGAGGTTGACGCGGCCCGGTGCCGCCCAGACGCCTTCGGGCTGCGCCCCGTACAGCTCGGCGAAGCGCTCCGCGACCTGCTGTGCCCCCACTAGTGCTCCTTCGTGATGCGCTGGGTGAACTCCCACGCGTCCGCGACGATGCCCGCGAGATCCGCGCGGGCCGGGTTCCAGCCCAGCCTCTCCCGGGCGGTGTCCGCGGAGGCGACCAGGACCGCGGGGTCGCCGCCCCGGCGCGGGGCCACCACCTCGGGGATCGGGTGGCCGGTGACCTCGCGGACGGTCTCGATGACCTGGCGGACGGAGAAGCCGTTGCCGTTGCCGAGGTTGCAGATCAGGTGCTCGCCCGGGGTGGCGGCCCGCAGAGCCAGCAGGTGGGCGTCGGCCAGGTCCGCGACGTGGATGTAGTCGCGCACGCAGGTGCCGTCGGGGGTCGGGTAGTCGTCGCCGTAGACCGAGATGGCGTCGCGGCGGCCCTGGGCGACCTGGAGGACCAGCGGGATGAGGTGCGACTCGGGGTCGTGGCGCTCGCCGTACGCGCCGTACGCGCCGGCCACGTTGAAGTAGCGCAGCGACACCGCGGCCAGGCCGTGGGCGACGGCCTCGCCGGTGATCATGTGGTCGACGGCGAGCTTGGAGGCGCCGTAGGGGCTGGTGGGCTTCGTCGGGGCGCTCTCCAGGATCGGGACCTGCTCCGGCTCGCCGTAGGTCGCCGCGGTGGAGGAGAAGACCAGCTTGCGCACGCCCGCCTCGCGCATCGCGGCGAGCAGGGCCATCGTCCCGCCGACGTTGTTGTCCCAGTACTTCTCCGGCTTCACCACCGACTCGCCGACCTGCGAGAAGGCGGCGAAGTGCAGCACGCCGCCGAAGGAGGGGTCGAGCCACTTGGCGGCGTCGCGGATGTCGCCCTCGATGAACGCGGCACCGGCGGGCACGCCCTCGCGGAAGCCGGTGGAGAGGTTGTCGAGGACGGTGACCTCGTGGCCGGCTTCCAGCAGATGCTGGGCCACGACACTGCCGACGTATCCCGCGCCACCCGTCACCAGGTACTTCATGAACTCGCTACCTCTCGCAGTCGCTCGGCCGCGCGCTCCGGCGGCACGTCGTTGATGAACACGTTCATGCCGGACTCGGAACCCGCGAGAAACTTCAGCTTGCCGGAAGTGCGGCGGATGGTGAAAAGCTCGAGGTGGAGCGCGAAGTCGTCGCGCGTCACGCCGTCGAGGTCCGCCAGGGTGCCGAACGGGGCCTGGTGCCAGGCCGCGATGTACGGCGTCGGAGGCTCACCCTCGCCGAAGATCCGGTCGAAGCGCCTCAAGAGTTCCAGATAGATCTGGGGGAATTCTGTGCGTGCCGCCTCGACGAGCGCCGTCAGGTCGGGCACGCGGCGCTTCGGGTACAGGTGGACCTCGTACGGCCAGTGCGCCGCGTAGGGCACGAAGGCCGCCCAGTGTTCACCCTCAAGGACGACCCGCTCACCGGCGAGCTCCCGCCGCAGGACGGCGTCGAACAGGTTCTCCCCGCCGGTCGCCCTCCGGTGCGCGGCGACCGAGCGGAGCATCAGCGCGGTGCGGGGGGTGGTGAAGGGGTAGGCGTAGATCTGTCCGTGCGGGTGGCCCAGGGTCACGCCGATCTCGGCACCCCGGTTCTCGAAACAGAACACCTGCTCGACGGAGGGCAGATGCGACAGCTCCGAGGTGCGGTCCGTCCACGCGTCCAGCACCAGGCGCGCCTGTTCGGCGGTCAGGTCCGCGAAGGAGGCGTCATGGTCGGAGGTGAAGCAGACCACCTCGCAGCGGCCGGAGTCGCCGGCCAGGGAGGGGAACCGGTTCTCGAAGACGACGACGTCGTACGAGGAGTCCGGGATCTCGCTCAGCCGGTCGCCGTGCGTCGGGCACAGCGGGCACTCGTCGGCCGGCGGGTGGTAGGTGCGGCCCTGGCGGTGCGAGGCGACGGCGACGCAGTCGCCGAGCAGCGGGTCGCGGCGGATCTCGGAGGTGGTGACCGTGCGGTCCAGGGGGCGCCGGTCGGCCGCGTCCCGCACGGTGTCGTCCCGGAGGTCGTAGTAGATCAGCTCACGACCGTCGGCCAGCCGGGTCGAGGACTTCTTCACACCGGGCTCCTCTGCGTCCCGCATCCAATGACTCAACACAATCAAACATAACAGACCACAACTCGACAACACCGAGGATCATCACAATCAAACAAAGAACATCAACAGAAGTGTTCAATTACTGAACATGGAGGCGTAGGTTCCGCACTGATCAGTTCGCGCGACGAAGCGAGTTCTTCATGCAAACCCCCACATACGGCCCCACCCACCTGGCGGCGGAGCTACGGCTCCCCACCAACTGGCTCGACTACACGATCCTGGCGATCTACTTCCTCGTCGTCCTGGGCATCGGCTTCGCCGCCCGCCGCTCCGTGAAGACCAGCCTCGACTTCTTCCTGTCCGGACGCTCGCTGCCCGCCTGGATCACCGGCCTCGCCTTCATCTCGGCGAACCTGGCGGCCACCGAGATCCTGGGCATGGCCGCGAACAGCGCCCAGTACGGGGCCTACACCGTGCACTGGTACTGGATCGGCGCCATCCCCGCCATGGTCTTCCTGGGCCTGGTGATGATGCCCTTCTACTACGGCAGCAAGGTCCGCTCGGTCCCCGAGTTCCTGCTGCTGCGCTTCGACCGGGCCGCCCACCTGCTCAGTTCGATCCTGTTCGCGTTCGCCGCCATCCTGATCGCGGGCGTCAACCTCTACGCCCTCGCGATCGTCGTCGAGGCCCTGCTCGGCTGGCCGCAGTGGGTCGCCATCGTCGTCGCCGGCGCCTTCGTGCTCGCCTACATCACCCTGGGCGGCCTGTCCTCGGCGATCTACAACGAGGTGCTCCAGTTCTTCGTGATCCTGGCCGCCCTCATCCCGATCACCATCCTCGGCCTGAAGAAGGTCGGCGGCTGGGGCGGTCTGACGGACAAGCTCACCGCGACCCACGGCGCCGACTTCACCACGGCCTGGGGAGGCACCGGGATCGGCCATGCCAACCCGCTGGGCGCCAACTGGCTCACCATCGTCCTCGGCCTCGGCTTCGTGCTCTCCTTCGGCTACTGGACCACCAACTTCGCCGAGGTGCAGCGCGCCCTGTCCGCGAAGAACCTCTCCGCGGGTCAGCGGACCCCGCTGATCGCCGCCTACCCGAAGATCTTCATCGTCTTCCTGGTGATGATCCCGGGCCTGGTCGCCGCCGCGATCGTCCCGAAGTTCGGCACCACCGGCTCCGGCTACCAGTACAACGACGCCATCCCCTACCTGATGCAGGAGCTGCTGCCCAACGGCGTGCTCGGCATCGCCGTCACCGGTCTGCTCGCGGCCTTCATGGCGGGCATGGCGGCGAACGTGTCGTCCTTCAACACCGTGTTCACCACCGACATCTGGGCCAAGTACGTGGTGCGCGGCCGTGAGGACGCGTACTACGTACGGTTCGGCCGGCTGATCACCGCGATCGGCGTCGCCGCCTCCGTCGGCACGGCGTTCCTGGCGTCCTCGTTCTCCAACATCATGAGCTACCTCCAGACGCTGTTCTCCTTCTTCAACGTGCCGATGTTCGTCGTCTTCATCGTCGGCATGTTCTGGAAGCGCGCGTCCGCCAAGTCCGGCTTCTGGGGCCTGCTCGCCGGCACCGTGACCGCGATGATCAACTACTTCGTCTTCTACAAGAAGGGCATCATCTCCATCCCCTCCGACCAGGGCGCCAACTTCGTCTCCGCCATCGCCGGATTCGTCGCCGGCGCGGTCGTGATGGTCGCGGTGTCCTTGTTCACCCGGCCGAAGCCGGCGCAGGAGCTGCAGGGCCTGGTCTACGGGACCCGCTCCCCCGGCATGTCCGAACCGCCCGCCGAAGGCGACGACGCGTGGTACCGCAAGCCGGCCCTGCTGGGCTGGGGTGCGGTCGTCCTGGCCGCCGCCTGCTACATCCCGTTCTCGTTCTGACGCGGGAGGACCGAGGAAACCATGACCGAGCATCCTGAGCAGCCCCGTCGGCCGCACTACACCGAGCAGGACCTCCAGCGGGAGGTCACCGAGCTGGAGAGCAAGTCGGCGACCGCCGCCCGCATCTTCGACCTGCGCCGCATCATCGGCGGTCTGTTCGTGGTCTACGGCGTCATCGTCACGATCACCGGCATCACCGACTCCCAGGCGGCGATCGACAAGGCCGAGGGCGTCAACATCAATCTCTGGACCGGGATCGGCATGCTGCTCCTGGGCATCTTCTTCCTGGCCTGGCTGAAGCTGCGGCCGACCCCGCCGCCGCTGCCGCCGGAGGGGCTGCCGGAGGAGCCGGGACAGTAAGCACCGTTCGCCGCCGCGAGCAGGGGGCCGACAGGAGCGTTTCTGGCCTCGGGTGCGTGGGGGCTGGTCGCGCAGTTCCCCGCGCCCCTTTCGGGGCGCGGGGGGGGGCTACAGCAGGTCCGGTTGGGATTCGTCGGGGCGGTGGAGGGGGGCCGCTCGGTCCAGCAGGCCCGTGCGCGCGGCGAGTGCCGCCGCCTCCAGGCGCGAACCGACCCC
Organism: Streptomyces echinatus; assembly: GCF_014203595.1. Classification (GTDB taxonomy): domain Bacteria; phylum Actinomycetota; class Actinomycetes; order Streptomycetales; family Streptomycetaceae; genus Streptomyces; species Streptomyces echinatus. Next base: position 401,715 of record NZ_JACHJK010000005.1, on the reverse strand, counting down.
CAGCTTCATCAGCACCCGCTGCACATGCGTGCGGGCCGTGCTCGGGGCGATCCCCATGCCCGCCGCGATCAGCCGTGTGTCCTCCCCGTCGGCCACCCTGACCAGCACCTCCACCTCACGCGGTGTCAGCATCTCCAGCAGCCGCTGGGCCTCGTCATCGGGCTGTGCGGCGGGGTTCAGCAGTTCGCCGAACGCGCCCTGGAGCAGCTGCGGCGCCACCGCCGCCTCCCCGGCCCGGGCCTTCATGATGGCCCGCTCGACCCCCTCGATCCGCTCGTCGTGCCGCACGTACCCCGACGCGCCCGCCGCGAAGGCCGCCGCGATCCCGCGCGGTGACGGCACCGGGCCCAGCACCACCACCGCCACCTGCGGGCGTTCCCGCTTGATCTTCACCACCGGGTCGAAGACCCCCGGATCGGCCGGTGCCCCGGTGCCCAGCAGGCACACCTCAGGCGCCCGCGCGATCACCAGGTCCGCCGCACCCACGGCCGGCGCCGCCGCGGCGACCACCCGGTGCCCGCGCAGCTTCAGCGCCGATGCCAGCGCCTCCGCGAGCAGGCGATGGTCGTCGACGACGATGAGCCGCACTCCCATTGAGCAACCCCCCAGTCCCCCTGGACCCCCGCCCTTCATGCCCCCGGAAGCTACACGCTTGTTCGACGTCGCGCTGCCCCTCCCGATGAGAAGTGCCCCGGATCGATGAAATCCGGGGCACTTCTCGGCAAGTCACTCATTCGGGCGACACCGGCGACGGGGCCGGCGGCCGGGTCAGCCGTCCGTACCGAACGCCATCACCAGGTACTCCTTGCTGTAGACGCTCGACTTGTGGGCGTAGACGGCCGACATGTACAGGCGGCCCTCGCCGAAGAGCAGCTCCGCGTAGTCCGGCAGCAGGCCGGTCTCCGCCTCGTGCACGCTCCGCGCGCCGGGGTTCTCCAGCAGCGTCGTCGACTTGAACGAACCGCCGTCGATGCTGACGACCTGTCCGCCCTTGTTGTACGGCGGCGACTTGTAGGCGAGCAGGTTGCCGCCGTCCATGCGCAGCGGGTTGAGCGTGTAGCCGTCGCCCGCCTCGGCACGCTGGCCGGTCGGCTTGCCGGTCTTCAGGTCGAAGGCGACGACCTCGTTGGTCTGGGAGTACTCGCCCTTGCCGTCGTGCTGCTCGGTCGCCAGGTACAGGCGGCCGTTGCCGGCGACGACCTGCCGGCAGCCGTCGATCTGGCTGAGGCCGTTGCAGCGGCCCAGGTACGTGTCCTTGGGCGCGGGGATACGGGCGAGCAGCTTGCCGGTCTTGCCGTCGACGGAGAAGTAGTCCGAGACGTTGTCGCTGCTGCCCCCGACCACCAGCGGGTCGGTGGAGACGACGGCCGCGTACTCGACGCCGTCGGGCATCTGGTACTCGGAGATCACCTTCCCGTTCGCCGGGTCGATGGTCTGGATGTGCAGCTGCCGGTTGTCGTACGTGCCGCACCGGCGCACCGCGACGAGCTTGGTGCCGCCGCCGTACCCCTCGTCGAAGCAGGTGTCGTCCGTCTTCGGCTGCCACAGCACCTTGCCCGACTCGATGTCGAACGCGGCACCGCCCTCCAGGCTGCCGACCGCGACGGTGTGCTGAGCGACCGTCACATTCTCGAAGGTGATCGGGAAGTCACCGGAGTTGACCGACTTCGACCACAGCTTCTTGCCTGCGGTGAGGTCGATCGCCCCCACCTGGCTGCAGCCGGCGGTGGAGCCCTTCGCGGGCATCTTCGGCTGGAAGAGGATCGCCGTCCGGCCGGCGTCGTCGACACGGGTGCTGGCCGCGCACATGGGGCCGGGCAGCTTGATCGTCCACAGCTTGGAGCCCTTGGCCGGGTCGTAGCCGACGATCTCCGCGATGCCGCTCTTGGCGTACACCGTGTCCGTCAGCCACGAACCCGAGGTGACGACGGTGTCCTGCGGCTGGGGCAGCGGCACCTGGAAGAGCACCTTGGAGGCCGGGTCGTCCGGTGCCTTCTCCTTGCCGCCACCGCCGGCCGGGCCGCCGGAGCCGCCCGTGCCGTTCGAGCCGCCGCCGGAGGAGGAGGCGGTGTCGTGCGCCTTGCCGTCGTCCCCGGAGGACCTGGCGTACCAGACGCCGCCGCCGATGATCAGCGCGATGGCGACGACCGCCGCGACGACGATGAACAGCACGGTGTTGTTCCGCCCGCCGCCGGTACCCGGCTGGGGCGGCGTCACCACGGTCGGCGGCTGCCCTGGGCCCGGGTAGCCGTACCCCGGCTGGACGCCCTGCACGGGCTGCGTGGGCTGGGCGTAGGGGTTGTGCGGCTGGGCCCCGTACCCGGGTGCCTGCTGGGCGGGGTACGCCTGGGGCTGGGCCGGCGGCTGCTGGGCGTACGGGTTCTGCTGTGCGCCGGGGTAGCCGTAACCGGGCTGCGGCGGCTGCGCGGGCGGGGTCTGGGGGTAGCCGTAGCCCGGCTGCGGCGGCTGGGCCGGCGGCTGGTTGGGGGGCTGGTTCGGTGGCGGCGGGGGCGGCTGGGTCATGACGCGGGTACCTCGGTGACGCTCGGAAGGCCGGACGGCGGAAGGGACGGGGCTGAGGGCGGGCTGAGGCCGGGGCGGTGCGCCGGGCTCAGTCGCCGAAGGCCATGATCAGCTTCTCCCCCGAGTCGTCGTCGCCGGAGACCCGGCCCGAGGAGATGAAGAACCGCCCGCCGGACCAGTCGACGACGCCGTCGTAGAAGGAGTTCTCGGTGCCGGCGGCGGCCGCCGGGTTCTGCAGCAGCTTGCCCGCCGTGTGGGAGGAGCCGGCGACCGGGACCGCCACCACCTGGCCGCCCGTGTCGTACGACGGCTGCACATACGCGATGAGCTTGCCGTCCTCGACCTTGACCGGCGACATCGGCCGGTCCCCCGGGGACTTGACCCGCCACTTCTCCTTGCCGTCCGAGAGGCTGATCGCGACGACCTCGTTGGCGCTGATGGTGGAGTCGGTGGGCAGGTAGAGCGTGTCGGCGTCGACCGCGACGCCCTGGCAGCCCTGCAGTTCGCGTTCGAGGATCGCCCAGCCGCAGCGGGGAGCGAACTTCTCGTCCACCTTGACCTCCGAGCGGAACTTGCCGTCCTTGGTGAAGGTGGAGATGTTCCAGGTCTTCTTGTCCCGGTTGGTCAGGTAGACGACGAGCGGGTCGACCGAGTAGGTCCGGGTGACCTCCCAGCCCTTCTTGACCTTCTGGGTCCAGCGCACCTTGCCGGTGGCCGGGTCGAGCTCCTGGATCTCCTCGTGCTCGCCCGAGGTGCCGACCCCGCAGGAGGCCACCTGGATCAGCCGGCCGGTGCCGCCCGCGAAGGCGGCCGGGAAGCAGGCCTCGCCGTACCGCTTCTTGTCGTACAGCTTCTTGCCGCTGTCGATGTCGTACGCCGTGCCGGACTGGGAACGGCCCACCATCAGCGTCTTGCCGCTCACCGACAGCTCGACGCTCATCGCGCTGTCGAACAGGCCGCCGTCGGCGACCTCGCCGCTCCAGCCCTTCTCGCCGGTGCGCAGGTCGATCTGCTGGAGCTGGTTGCACTTGGCGCGGTCGTTGGCGCCGTTCATGTAGGCCACGACGATCTTGTCGTCGGCCGACTTCTGGGGGGTGACCGAGCAGATCTTCTGCGGGAAGGCGATGGGCCCCCAGGCGGTGCTGCCGTCACCGGTGCCGAAGGCGAAGACCTGCTTGTACGCCGCCTTCACCGCCGTGTCGCCGCTGACCCACATGCCGGGCGCGTCGGCGCCGGACGCCGGGACGTCGGGTGCCGGCTTGTACCAGAGCACCTTGGCCTCACCGGGGCGGCGCCCCCCGTTGAGGTTCTCCGGGTCCGCGCCGCCGCTGGAGGCCGTCGGCGAGGCGCTGGCGGAGGACTGCTTGGGGTCGTCGCTCTTCCCGGCGACGGGCTTCTTCCCGCCGCCGTCGTCGCCGCCGGAGAGCGCGAACACCGTGCCGCCGATGACGAGCAGCGCGGCCACCGCGCCGCCGATGACCAGCGCCGTCTTCTTGCGGGAGCCCTGCCCGCCGCCGACCGGTCCGCCGGGCGCGGTGCCGGGCATGCCGGGGTACGGCGGCTGCTGCGGGTGGCCGTAGCCGGGCTGCGGGGCGCCGTACGGGCCCGGCTGGGGCTGCTGCGGGTAGCCGTAGGGGCCCGGGGTGCCCGCGTACGGGCCCGGCTGCTGGGGATAGCCGTAGCCCGGCTGGGGCTGCTGCGGGGGCCCGGCGGGCGGCTGGGGCGCGCCGAAGCCGCCCTGCGCCGGCGGGTTCTGGGGGGCGCCGAAACCGCCCTGGGCCGGCGGCGTCGCCGGTGGCGGCGGGGCGCCGAGCCCGCCGGGCTGCGGCGGCTGGTCCTGCGGTGCTCCGAACCCGCCCTGCGGCGGCTGGTCGGGCGGCTGATTCATCAGCGCTCTCCCCCTCGTTCACTGATTTCTAGCCACGCCCTGAGGGTCGTGACAGACCCAAGGTCGTTCTTCAGACAGTTGTCAGACGGCCCTTTCTATCACCCGGCACCGACAGCCCAGGGGCCCGCGCCCGCCGCTGTTCCCAAGGGAGAACCGGCCCGTGATGTCGCCGTTACGCGCCTTCACGCCCCCTTCACGCGGCGCGCGCAACGGCCTTGCACGCGGCCGGAACACGCCGTCCGCGCCCCCTGTCACGGGACCCCGGTCACGGGACCCCGGTCACGGGACCGCTGTCAGGCGGCCCCCGTCACGCATCCTCCGCGAGCTCCAGCCAGCGCAGCTCCAGTTCCTCGCGTTCCCCGGCGAGGTCACGCAACTGGGCGTCCAGACCGGCCACCTTGGCGAAGTCGGTGGCGTTCTCGGCGATCTGGGCGTGCAGCTTGGACTCCTTCTCGGAGATCTTGTCCAACTGGCGCTCGATCTTCTGGAGTTCCTTCTTCGCGGCACGCTGGTCGGCGGCGCTCTTCTCCGTGCCGGCCGGCCTGGGCGCCGTGGCGGCGGCCTGCGTGGCGACGGCCTCCTCCATGCGCTGCCTCCGCTCCAGGTACTCGTCGATCCCGCGGGGCAGCATCCGCAGGGCGCCGTCGCCGAGGAGGGCGAACACCCGGTCCGTGGTGCGCTCCACGAAGAACCGGTCGTGGGAGATGACGATCATCGAGCCGGGCCAGCCGTCGAGGACGTCCTCCAGCTGGGTCAGGGTCTCGATGTCGAGGTCGTTGGTGGGCTCGTCGAGGAAGAGGACGTTGGGCTCGTCCATCAGGAGGCGGAGGAGCTGCAGGCGGCGGCGCTCACCACCGGAGAGGTCGCCCACCGGCGTCCACTGCTTCTCCTTGCCGAAGCCGAAGGTCTCGCACAGCTGCCCGGCGGTCATCTCGCGCCCCTTGCCGAGGTCGACGCGCTCGCGGACCTGCTGGACGGCTTCCAGGACCCGCGTGTTCGGGTTCAGCTCGGCGACCTCCTGGGAGAGGTAGGCGAGCTTGACGGTCCTGCCGACGGCGACCCGGCCGCCGGCCGGCTGCTCCTCGCCCTCGGTGCGGGCGGCCGCCGCCATGGCACGCAGCAGGGAGGTCTTCCCGGCGCCGTTGACGCCGACGAGACCGATCCGGTCACCGGGGCCCAGCTGCCAGGTCACGTGCTTCAGCAGCACCTTGGGCCCGGCCTGCACGGTGACGTCCTCCAGGTCGAAGACGGTCTTGCCGAGCCGCGAGGAGGCGAACTTCATCAGCTCGGAGCTGTCCCGGGGCGCCGGCACGTCGGCGATCAGCTCGTTGGCGGCCTCGACCCGGAAGCGCGGCTTGGACGTCCGCGCGGGCGCGCCGCGCCGCAGCCAGGCCAGCTCCTTGCGGATCAGGTTCTGCCGCTTGGCCTCCTCGGTGGCGGCGATCCGCTCGCGCTCCGCGCGCGCGAAGACGTAGTCGGAGTAGCCGCCCTCGTACTCGTAGACGTCCCCGCGCTGCACGTCCCACATGCGGGTGCAGACCTGGTCCAGGAACCACCGGTCGTGGGTCACGCAGACCAGCGCCGAGCGGCGGTTCTGCAGGTGCTGGGCGAGCCAGGCGATGCCCTCGACGTCGAGGTGGTTGGTGGGCTCGTCCAGGACGAGCAGGTCCTGCTCCTCGATCAGCAGCTTGGCGAGCGCGATACGACGCCGCTCGCCACCGGACAGCGGTCCGATGACGGTGTCGAGCCCCTTGGGGAAGCCCGGCAGGTCCAGCCCGCCGAACAGCCCGGTGAGCACGTCCCTGACCTTGGCGTTGCCCGCCCACTCGTGGTCCGCCATGTCGCCGATGACCTCGTGGCGGACGGTGGCGGCGGGGTCGAGGGAGTCGTGCTGGGTGAGCACGCCGAGGCGCAGCCCGCCGGAGTGCGTGATGCGCCCGGTGTCGGCCTCCTCCAGCTTGGCGAGCATCCGGATGAGGGTGGTCTTGCCGTCGCCGTTGCGCCCGACGACCCCGATCCGGTCCCCTTCCGACACGCCGAGCGAGACGCCGTCCAGCAGGGCACGGGTCCCGTACACCTTGCTGACGTTCTCGACATTGACCAGGTTGACGGCCATTTCACTCCTGCCCGGGGGGATGGATCGACCATCCAGAGTAGTCGGAGGTCAGCCTTCGTTCCCGTGCTCCTCCCGCCCGCGTCGACAGCGACCGAGGGAGCGGAGCCTGGAGCGGTCCCGCCGTCGGCGCAGTCGTATTACCACTCAGCGCGCGGGGCGTGGTGGGTCACCGTGGCACCCGGGGCGGGTGCCGTCGCTGTGCGGACCGTGCGGCAGGTGCCGGAGGCGCGGAGCGCGTCGGCGGTCTTGGCGGCCGACTCCGGGTCACGGACGAGGAAGGCCGTCGTGGGGCCCGAACCCGAGACCAGCGCGGCGAGGGCGCCGGCCGCGCGTCCCGCGGCCAGGGTGTCGGACAGCTCCGGGAAGAGGGAGAGGGCGGCGGGCTGCAGATCGTTGGAGACGGCGGCCGCGAGCGCGTCGGGGTCGCCCTTGGCGAGGGCGTCGAGGAGTTCTTGGGAGGCGGCCGGCTCGGGGATGTCACGGCCCTCCGCGAGGCGGTCGAACTCCCGGAACACCGCCGGGGTCGACAGCCCCCGCTCGGCCATCGCGAACACCCAGTGGAAGGTGCCGCCGGTCTCCAGGGCCGTCAGCCGCTCGCCGCGCCCGACGCCGAGCGCCGCCCCGCCGACCAGGCTGAACGGCACGTCGCTGCCCAGTTCGGCGCAGATCGCGAGCAGCTCGGCCCGGGAGGCGGCCGTGCCCCACAGCGTGTCGCAGGCCAGCAGCGCGCCCGCGCCGTCCGCGCTGCCGCCCGCCATGCCGCCGGCGACCGGGATGTCCTTGGCGATGTGGATGTGCACGTTCGGTTCGATGCCCCGCCGCTCGGCGAGCGCGATCGCCGCGCGTGCGGCGAGGTTGGTGCGGTCCAGGGGGACCTGGCCGGCGTCGGGGCCCTCGCAGGTGATGCGGAGTTCGTCCGCGGGGGTCACCGTCACCTCGTCGTGCAGGCCGACGGCGAGGAAGACGTTGGCGAGGTCGTGGAAGCCGTCGGGGCGGGCCGCGCCGACCGCGAGCTGGACGTTGACCTTGGCGGGAACGCGTACCGTGACGCTCACGTGCCGGACTCCTTGTGCTCGGCGATGGACGCGAACTGCTCCACTGTCAGCGACTCCCCGCGCGCCTGCGGCGAGACCCCGGCGGCGACCAGGGCGGCCTCGGCCGCGGCGGCGGATCCGGCCCAGCCGGCGAGCGCGGCGCGCAGGGTCTTGCGGCGCTGCGCGAAGGCCGCGTCGATCACCGCGAAGACCTGCTGCCGGGAGGCCGCCGTCCTGATCGGTTCGGCCCGCCGGACGAGGGAGACCAGCCCGCTGTCGACGTTCGGCGCCGGCCAGAAGACGTTGCGTCCGATGGCGCCGGCCCGCTTCACGTCGGCGTACCAGTTGGCCTTCACGGAGGGGACGCCGTACACCTTGTTGCCCGGCGCGGCGGCGAGCCGGTCGGCGACCTCGGACTGCACCATGACGAGCGTGCGCTCGATGCTCGGGAAGGTCTCGAGCATGTGCAGCAGCACCGGTACGGCGACGTTGTACGGCAGGTTCGCCACCAGGGCGGTCGGTGGGGGGCCGGGCAGTTCGGCGACGTGCATCGCGTCGGAGTGGACCAGCGCGAACCGGCCGGCCCGCTCCGGCATGCGCGCGGCGATGGTGGCGGGCAGCGCGCCGGCCAGGGTGTCGTCGATCTCGACGGCGGTGACCCGGTCGGCGGCCTCCAGCAGCGCGAGGGTGAGCGAGCCGAGCCCGGGGCCGACCTCGACGACCACGTCGTCGGGGCGTACCTCGGCGGTGCGGACGATACGGCGGACCGTGTTGGCGTCGATCACGAAGTTCTGGCCGCGCTGCTTGGTGGGGCGCACACCGAGCGCTGCCGCGAGCTCACGGACGTCGGCGGGCCCGAGAAGGGCGTCGTGGGTGGGGCTGCTCACGGGGACAAGGGTACGGGGACGCGAGCACCCGCCTCGCCAGCCGCCCGGCACGAAGACCGCACGACCAGCCCCGACGCGCCCGCACCCGGCGTCCCTGCCCGGCCCCCACGGCGGTGCCCCGCCCACGCACCCGTCGGCTACCCCCGCAACCGCGCCCCGCAGTGCGGCCAGGGGCTCGCCCCACGGCTGATGTACAGCTTCTTCGCGCGGTACGTCTGCTCTTCCTCGGTGGCGTCCTGGGGGCGCCCCCTGCCGCCGAGGCTGTGCCAGGTGCGGCCGTCGAACTGGTACAGCCCGCCGTACGTCCCCGACGGGTCGACCGCGTGCGCCCGGCCGCCGGACTCGCAGACCGCGAGCCCGTGCCAGTTCAGGTGGTCGGCGCCGTGCACGGACGGGGGCCGCGGCTTGGTGCCGACCTTCACCACCTGCTTGCGCGGCTCGCGCACCACCTCCGTCTTCTCGGGGCGCGGCTTCTGCCGGACCCCGTTGACGGTGCGCAGGTAGTAGGTGGTGCGGCGCAGCCCCGGCTGACCGGGCCGGACGACGACCTCGGTGCCCTTGAAGAGCGAGGGATCCGCCGTCCGCTCGACCGCGAAGGGGATCTGCTGTTCACGGACCTCCCGCAGTCCCCTCACCCGCAGCACGGTCACCGTCTGCCCGTCGCGCGGGAAGCTGTCCGGCGCGACGGAGGTGGTGTCCTGGCCGTGCAGGGTGATCCCGGCCTCCTCGACCGCCTCGCGGACGGTGGCCGCGTTGGTGCGGACGGTGCGGGTCCGGCCGTCCGCCATGACCGTGACCGCCCGCTCGGTGCGCACGTCGAGCGTGAGCCCGGCGCGTCCGATGCGCCGCGAGCGCGAGGTGGACAGGTACGCGCCCTCGGCGCGCACCCCCAGCTCGTCGAGCGCGCCCTCCACCGTGGGCGCCGTCGTCCACACCTCGTGCCGCCGGCCGTCCAGAGTGAGCCGCACGGGGCGCCCGTACCGCACCGCGACCGTGTCGCCGCTGGCGAGCGCCGCGCCCGGGGCGGGGGCGATCAGGTCGTGCGCCCCCGTGCGGACGCCCTGCTCGGTGAGCAGCTCGCTCACGTCGTCGGCGAAGGTGTGCAGGGTCCGTTGCCTGCCGTCGACGCTCAGCTCGATCGCCTTGTCCTCGGCGACGAAGGCGGTGGTGCCGCCGGCGAGGAAGGCCACGACCAGCGCCTGCGGCAGCAGGCGGCGCACGGCGGACTCCGGACGCTCGGTGTACCGCGCCCTGCGCCGGCGCGCCGTCCGGCTTCTCAGCCCGGCACGCGCACCGCCCCCGTACTCCTCCGCACCCACGGCGTACGCGTCCTCGCCGAACGCGTCCTCGCCGTACACGTCCTCGGCCGCTGCGCTGCCGTTCTGCCGCGGCAGCACCGGCTCGTCCACGAGGGTGTGCCCCGGCGCATCGGCGTGCGCCCTGGTCTCGTACGCGGGCCGGTAGGTGTCCCCGTACGCCGGCACCCCGTACCCCACCGTCTCCGCGTCGTGCAGGCCGGGCCACGCCCCGCCGGGCACACCCGGCGGGGCCGTGTAGGGGCCGTACGCCTGAAAGGTCTCGTACTGCGAGCTGCTCACGCCGACACGCTCCAGAAGGCCAGAGGGGTCCGGATCGGGCCCAGAACCTAGCGGAGCCCCCGTCACTCTCCAAAGCGGCGCGACTACACAAGGTCATGACGAGACCCGCGCCAGGTCCCGCCGGACGTTATCGGCCAGTTATGATCAATGCACTCTCAGTAATCGAAGGCACGGGCGGTGTTCGCGCCCAGCGCTGTCGCCAGCGCGTCCTCGTCGATGCCGCGCACGGCGGCCATCGCGCGGACCGTGACCGGAATGAGATACGGGGCGTTGGGCCGTCCGCGGTACGGCGCCGGGGTCAGGAACGGCGCGTCGGTCTCCACGAGGACCAGTTCCAGCGGGGCGACGGCGAGGGCGTCCCGCAGGTTCTGGGCGTTCTTGAAGGTGACGTTGCCGGCGAAGGACATGAAGTAGCCCTCGCGGGCGCAGATCTCCGCCATCTCGGCGTCGCCGGAGTAGCAGTGGAAGACGGTGCGCTCCGGGGCGCCCTCCTCCTTCAGGATCCGCAGCACGTCGGCGTGGGCGTCCCGGTCGTGGATGACGAGCGCCTTGCCGTGCCGCTTGGCGATCTCGATGTGGGCGCGGAAGGACCGCTCCTGGGCGGCTTTGCCCTCGGGGCCGGTGCGGAAGTGGTCCAGGCCCGTCTCGCCGACGCCCCTCACCTGCGGCAGCCCGGCCAGCCGGTCGATCTCGGCGAGGGCCTCGTCCAGGGCGGCGTCGCCGCCGGGCACACGGGCGCCCTGCCGGGACCAGCCGTCGGGGTCGCCGTGCACGATGCGCGGGGCCTCGTTGGGGTGGAGGGCGACGGTGGCGTGGACGTTCTCGTGGGCTGCGGCGGTCTCGGCGGCCCACCGCGAGCCCGAGATGTCGCAGCCGACCTGGACGACCGTCGTGACGCCCACCGAAGCGGCCCTCGCCAGGCCCTCCTCGACCGTGCCGGACTGCATGTCGAGGTGGGTGTGGGAGTCGGCGACGGGCACCCGCAGGGGGGCCGGGAGCGGCGGGGCCGCGGTTTTGTCGTCGCCCTTGGAGCTCGGGCCGGCGTTCGAAGGCATGCCCCGATCCTACGAAAGGGGCATGCCGTCGCGGACCGGTGATCCGTTCAGCCCGCCTTGCGCTGGAAGGGGTGCAGCAGGTCGGACAGATGCCAGTGGTGCGGCTCCCTGGCCGGCACCGGCCCGCGCGAGTCCGTCCCCGGTACCCGCGGCGCCTCGACCGGGCCCGCCTGCGGCACCCGGTGGTGCTGCCGGTCGGCCACGCTGCGCACCGAGGAGACCTGGCCCGCGCGCATGATCCGCACGACGTGGCCGTCGCAGTTCTGGCAGCTCGGCCGGCTCAGGGGTGAGGGCACGACGTGGCCGTCGGCCACGTAGAGCACGAACTCCGCCCCCTCGGCGTCCGTGTGGTGCTCTATCTCGTACGACTGCTCCCAGCCGTGCCCGCAGCGCATGCAGGCGAACGAATACGACTCGTGAACGACGGCTGTGGCCGTACCGCGGAGGCCGGTCTGCCCTGCTATGTCACTCATGCCAGCTCCTCTTGTCCGCTGGACAAGCGCCCCGGCGCGGGGATTCCCCCGGGTTCCCTGAGGCGAGGGACGGGTGCGTCCCTTCGACCAGTGGACGCCTCTCCCGGCGCGAACGCAGCAGGGCTGTCGAGTGTTGGAGGCGATTTGGCCGTCGCTTGCCCAAGCGGCCCGGATGAGCCGGCTGAGCTTTGCCTTCGACGCCGGTGCTTTGCCCGCCCATGGGGCGTGGTGGCGCCCTGGAGGAGCGCGGGGCGGTGTGCGCCACGAAACCCGCCCTCGCACCCCAGCCGGCCCGGCCCCCGCAGCGCTACCCGGGCAGCGGCCCGTCACTCACCGGCGCGCTTGGCCGCGACCACGGCGTCGAAGACGACCCGCTTCGGCAGGCCGGCCTCCGCCGCCACCGCCGCGATGGCCTCCTTGCGCCGCTCCCCGGCCTCCTCCCGCACCCGCACCCGGCGCACCAGCTCCGTGGCGTCCAGTTCCTCGGGCCCGGTCTCCGGCGCGCCCTCGACCACGACGGTGATCTCCCCGCGCACGCCCTCCGCGGCCCACCGTGCCAGCTCGGCCAGCGGACCGCGCCGCACCTCCTCGTAGGTCTTGGTCAGCTCGCGGCAGACGGCGGCCCGCCGGTCCGCGCCGAAGACCTCGGCCATGGCTGCGAGGGTGTCGTCGAGCCGGTGCGGGGCCTCGAAGTAGACGAGGGTGCGCCGCTCGCCCTCGACCTCGCGCAGCCGGGACAGCCGTTCGCCGGCCTTGCGGGGCAGGAAGCCCTCGAAGCAGAACCGGTCGACGGGCAGCCCGGACAGGGCGAGCGCGGTGAGCACGGCGGACGGCCCGGGGACGGCGGTGACCTTGATGTCCTGCTCGACGGCGGCGGCGACCAGCCGGTAGCCCGGGTCGGAGACGGAGGGCATGCCGGCGTCGGTCACCAGCAGCACGCGCGCCCCGCCCACCAGCTCCGTGACCAGCTCGGGGGTGCGGGCGGACTCGTTGCCCTCGAAGTACGAGACCACGCGGCCCTTGGGCGTGACGCCCAGCGCCTGGGTGAGCCGGCGCAGCCGCCGTGTGTCCTCGGCGGCGACGACGTCGGCGCCGGCCAGCTCCTCGGCGAGCCGGGGCGGCGCGTCCGCGACGTCGCCGATGGGGGTACCTGCCAGGACAAGGGTTCCAGTCACACCCCCATCCTCCCAGGAGTTCCCGGGCCGCTTCCGGGCACCCGCGAGCGGGAGGAATCCGACCGTCTCCCCACCGGTACCCCACATGCACGGGACTCGCACAGAACGGTTCCCTACGATGGCGCGGTGACCAGTACCGCGTCCTCCATGGACCTCCGGCAGGGCCAGGCACCGCACGACCGGCGGCCGTCGTGGCAGCAGCGGCTGCGCCGATTCGGGTACGTACCGGCCGCGGACGCGCCCTCGGGCGACGTCCGCGGCCGGCTGGTGCCGCCGTACGCGGAGCCGAGCCCCCGGCTGTGGCGGGCGCTCGGCCTGCCGCCGGTCCTCGCCGAGCGGATCACGCGCTGGTCGGGCTGGGGCGGTCCGCTGCTGGTGACGCTGCTGGCGGGCGTGCTGCGGTTCTGGAACCTGGGCAGCCCGCGCGCGGTGATATTCGACGAGACGTACTACGCCAAGGACGCGTGGGCGCTCGTCCACCGCGGTTTCGAGGTCAGCTGGGACCAGTACGGCAAGCACGCCAACGACATGGTGCTGCGGCAGCACGGCGGGCTGGCGGTCCCCACGGACCCGGCGTACGTGGTGCACCCGCCGGTCGGCAAGTACGTGATCGGGCTCGGCGAGCTGGTCTTCGGGTTCGACCCGTTCGGCTGGCGGTTCATGACGGCGCTGCTCGGCACGCTGAGCGTGCTGATGCTGTGCCGGATCGGGCGCCGCATCTTCCGTTCAACGTTCCTGGGCTGCCTCGCGGGCGGGCTGATGGCGGTGGACGGCCTGCACTTCGTGATGAGCCGCACCTCGCTGCTCGACGGGGTGCTGATGTTCTTCGTGCTGGCCGCCTTCGGCTGTCTGGTGGCCGACCGGGACCGGGCGCGGGAGAGACTGGCCGCCGCGCTGCCCGTGGGGCAGGACGGCAGGGTCCGGCCGGACGCGCGCCTCGCCGACACCTTCCGCTTCGGGTGGCGTCCCTGGCGCTGGGGCGCCGGGGTCATGCTGGGCCTGGCCGCCGGCACGAAGTGGAACGGCCTGTACGTCCTGGCCGCGTTCTGTGTGATGACGGTCCTGTGGGACGTCGGCACCCGCAAGGTGGCCGGTGCCCGTCACCCGTATGCCGCCGCCCTCAAGTACGACACCGGCATCGCCTTCCTGGCGACGGTTCCGGTGGCGCTGGTCGTCTACGTGGCCTCCTGGACCGGCTGGATCCTCTCCCCGGCCGACGGCACGGGCGGCTACTACCGCAACTGGGCGGCCACCGACGGCAGGGGCGGCACCTGGTCGTTCCTGCCGGACTGGCTGCGCAGCCTGTGGCACTACGAGCACGAGGTCTACAACTTCCACGTCCACCTCGACCAGCCGCACACGTACCAGTCCAACCCGTGGAGCTGGATCGTGCTGGGCCGCCCGGTGTCGTACTTCTACGAGTCCCCCTCCCCCGGCGTCGACGGCTGCCCGGCGGACGCGGGCGAGAAGTGCGCCCGGGAGGTGCTGGCGATCGGCACGCCGCTGCTGTGGTGGGCGGCCTGCTTCGCGATCGGTTACGTCCTGTGGCGCTGGGCGTTCCGCCGCGACTGGCGGGCCGGTGCCATCGCGTGCGGGATCGCGGCCGGTTACCTGCCCTGGTTCCTGTACCAGGAGCGGACGATCTTCCTCTTCTACGCGGTCGTCTTCCTGCCGTTCCTGTGTCTGGCGGTGGCGATGATGATCGGCGCGATCGTCGGCCCACCGGGTTCCAGCGACACCCGCCGGCTGATCGGCTCCACGGCGGCGGGCGTCCTGGTGCTCCTGATCGCCTGGAACTTCATCTACTTCTGGCCCCTGTACACCGGCCAGGCGATCCCGATCGACCAGTGGCGGTCCCGGATGTGGCTGGATACGTGGGTCTAGCGGGGCAGACGCGCTAGGACGGCTCGGCAGGACGCCGGGCCGTCCTGGTCGTTGTTGGTTATCCGAGGTCGTCAATGGCTGCCCCCAGACGGCCCGTAGTCGGCCCAGCCAGCGCGACCGGCAGGTTTACAGCGGGCTCCGCCCACGCCCTGCGCTTCCCCTGATAGCAGGCACGGCCGAGGGACGCCCTGGGGGATTGATGCACGGCTGGTTGGGAGGCGAAGAGACTCGCGCACAAGCAGTCCGCCAACCAGCGCGACTAGCGCTCATCTCGGCAGCCCGGTCGTGCCGTCCTGCTTTGCACCGTCCAGCTTGGCGCCGTCCAGCTTGGCGCCACTGAAGTCCGCGTCGGTCAGGTTCGCGCGAGTGAGGTCCGCGCCACGAAGGTCAGCACCCGCCAAGAACGCTCCCTGAAGGTTCGCGTCTCTCAACTTCGCGTTTCGAAGATCCGCGCCGGCCCGCCCTGCGCCCTCCAGCGACACGCCAGCCGCCTTGGCACCACTAAACACCGTAAAGTCCGCATGGGTCAGATTCGCGCGAGCGAGGTCCGCGTCACGAAGGTCTGCGCTCCGCAAGAACGCATCCTGAAGGTTCACGTCGCTCAACTTGGCGTTCCGAAGATCCGCGCCGTTTAGCTGGGAATCATGCAGGTCAACGCACTCTCCTCGCTTGGTTGGCCCCAGCTCCGCGCATGTCCGGTCCACGCCCCGCAGGTTCGCGCCCCATAGGGCTGCGCCGGCCAAGCTCGCCCTGTACAGGGCGGCGCCCTGGAGGTTGGCCTTGTCCAGCCAAGCGTTGTCCAGGTGTGCGCTGTACAGATTCGAGGCCCGAAGGTCCGCTCCTGACAGATAGGCCTGGCGCAAGTCCGCCTCGATCAAGACCACCCTAGGGAGCCTGATGGCGGCTTCGCCAGGAAAGCGGAGGTGACGGAGATCGGTCTTGCTGAGGTCGATGACCGCTCCGGCGTCTCGGTCGGGGTTGCGTCTGGCCAGCGTGTCGATGGCTGCCTGGACGTCTGGCTTCGGCGTGTTAACAAAGGGTCTAGTGTCGTCGAGCGGTTTTTTCAAGCTTTCTGCACTCGACCCGGCATGCTCCTGTGCGAAGGCGCTCAGTACGGAGACGACCGCGGGGTGGTCGCGTGCGGAGTCCTCCATGATGCGCCGCAGGGCGTAGATGCCACCCAGACGGATGTCCAGGGACTGCGACCCCAGATTGCCGATTGCGGTGTTGAACCGAGTGGTGATCTGTCCCTGTTCGGAGATCCGCAGTTCCTTGCTGGCCTGTCCGACCTGCATCCAGGTAAAGAGCAGTGCTCCCAGAGCGGCGAGCCCTGGGAGGCCGGCCGCGATCAGACCCACCCACTGCGCCCGGTCACGGTTCTCGGACCTGGGCAGCACCGATCTGCCCTGATGCCGACGCTGGCGAACACCACGCCGACGTGCAACACGACGAAGCCCATCAGCACTCCGATTCCCGACCACCTGTCCAGCGCATCCCGCAGGACCAAGCATCAGCAACTTGTCCTGCTCCAGAAGGACCACAGCCACCCGAAGAAGCGAGCGCGGCTCAACTCCCGATGTGGCTTGCGCACTCCTCAGGAGCGACGTCACGGCCTCAAGCGTTCAGCCGACTTCACAGACTCCGGCGTCTCGCCCTACATCCCCCCATGCCCACCCCACAACTACGGAGATCTGTTCCTACCCTCTAGTGGCCGCCTCGGGTTGTACGGGCCGAGTCAGGTACGTCACGGTGGCACTCGATAGGTCACTCAGTGGGCAGAGGGCTAGGGAGGTTGCACGTTGCCTCGTCGTGTCATAAGGGCCCGACGCAGCGGGACACCTCCGTCAAGCATCGAACGGTTGTCTGCCAGAGCAGCCGTCGCCAGTACTGTCATCGCCTTACTGTCCGCCATTGCTGCCACAATCTCCGCCTTCTACGGTGTCAGCGCTTCGAGAAACCTCGCCGATGCACAGGGGCAAGACCTGGCCCGTAACGAAATCTCGCAATACGTCGTACAGATGAGCGAGTTCGACCGTACAGGTGGTAACGCTCGACGAAATGAAATCGTCACACTCGCCAGCCAAATAGACGCCCTTATTGCACAATACGGCCAGGACAAGCTTCACTTGAGCGCTTCAACCTATCGACTAATAGGACTATTCCTAACCCTTTCAACCACCGACCTCGAACTTGCCGAGCGCATGGGCCAGCGAGCATTGAGATTATCTGCCCGAATGGAGCCCGACGGAGCCGGCGGCTTGCGGATGACGGATCCACTGGAGGCTCTGCAGGCACATCGAGTGCTTGCAGATGTTGCCGCTCAGAACCTGGATCTGGCCAAGATGAACACGGAATATTCAGCAGCACTCAGCATAACCAAGTCGGAAGGAAAAAGAAATAGATACATCAGGATGGAAGCGCGCCACTTCACCCGCATCTACTGGGCACTAAGCGCGATGATGCTGGCTGACGCTAAAGGCGATCCGGATGTAACCTTGTGCGAAGAAGTGAGGCGCCTCGCCGATGCTGCGCGCGCCGACTTCGGGACCGTGGGTAAAAACTCGGAGATCGTTCGCCGAGCAAGACGAATCAAGCGCAATAGATGTGCGACATGGATAAACCTCACAAGTTGGCAGAAATATTGATCCCTCTTGGCGGCGGGAGCAGCCCGCCGCCCCTGGTCACTGGGAGTTGTAGGCCTTGACGCTCACTGCCGGGCCGTCGGAGTATCTGGCGACCGCGCGGGCGGCATCGCCGGTGACCTTCACGACTGCCGTACCGTCAGCCGGGACGCGGACCAGCCCTCCGACGGGGGTGACGGAGATCGCTTGCTGCGTCTCGCCCTCAACCGGCTGGTCGTAGACGAGGTAGGCGACACGCACCTTGACCGCGAAGGCGTCGGGGTTCGTCACGCGCACGGCGGTGAAGCGGGAAAACTTGCTCACGGCGCGCCCAGCAGCGTCCAGCGGCTGGGCGGTCACCGGGTGGATGTTGGCCGGGACCTTGGCGGTGGCCAGGTGAGCAACGGTGACGCGAACGTCGTACACCTGATGCTCGCCGGATCCCGAGAAGCGCAGGATGTCGTAACCCCACCCGTAAGGAACGACCAAACGGCCACTGTCGCTGCCGTAGACGGTTCGGACCTGCACCCCTGGTAGCCGGTGACCGTGCCGGTCAAGCGCGGTGAACGCCAATACAGGGACGACCGAGCCCCTGGTGGTGTTCCTGATGGACACTGTCTGGCTGATGTAGTTGTCGCCGCTTTCCCGGTGATACGTGAACGTCAGCGCGTTCTTGTCCGGATCGGATGACGACTTGGCCGTGCCTATGGCGACGACGACCAGCGCTGCCATAGCCACCGAGACCAACGCCGAAGCCCGTCCTCGTTCCACTTTCGCCCCTCCCCGGCATGCAGCCGCTGCGCCAGCCGCGATACGGCGACTCCATCTACTTCTGGCCCCTGCACACCGGCCAGGTGATCCCCATCCACCAGTGGCGCTCACGGATGTGGCTGGACACCTGGGACCAGCGGGTGGTCCGTCCCCGGCGGGTCGGGCGCGGCCCACCTAGACTCAAGGGGACGGAGCTCACCGCGAGCCCGCCCTGCTGACGGCTCGGCCGTCGGTTCGTGCGCAGGGTAGGGGATTGTGCATGTCAGGTCCACGGAAGAGGTGCGCACGTGTGGGGCTGGTGCCCCTCACCGCCGTCGCCGGTGGACTGCTCGTCCTGTTGATCGGGCTCGCCTTCACGATGCTGCTCTGGACGATCATCGGGCTCGGCGCGTCGACGGCCGCCGACCGTCACGCGCGGGCGGCGCTCGCCCAGGCGAGGACGGTCGAGGGACTCGTCGTCGACCTGGAGACGGGCCAGCGCGGCTTCGTCATCACCGGGGGGAAGCAGTTCCTCGAACCGTGGCAGGCCGCCCGGACCGCGTTCTCCGGCCAGGCACGGGAACTCGTGCGCCTCAGCGCCACCCCCGGGCAGAAGGCACTGGCCCGGGACATCGAGCGGGCCGGCGACTCCCTCATCCACGACTACTCGATTCCGCTGGTCACGGCCGCGAGCCGAGGTGATCACCAGGCACACGGTGTGGCGGCGACGCTGGAGGGGAAGCGGCGCGTCGACGCGCTCCGCAAGCAGTTCGACCGGTACGAGTCGACCCAGGAAGCCGTGATCACGGCGCGTGAGAGCGCGGCCGACGAGGACGCCCGGGAAGCGGTCGTGGCGGCGTCGGTCGGCCTCGCGGGCTCCATGCTCCTCATCGCGACCTTCGCCGGGTACGTGGTCCGGGCCGTCGTCTGGCCGGTCCGCAAGGCGGCCGGCGTGGCGTCCCGGCTCGCCGGCGGCGACCTCGCCGTGCGGATGCCCGAAGCCGGCCGGGGCGAGATCGGGCAGCTCGGGACGTCGTTCAACACCATGGCCCGCTCCCTGGAGGAGAGCCGCGAGCAGGCACGTCACGCTCATGAGCGCCTCGGGCTGCTGTACGAGGCCAGCATCGCCATCGGCACGACCCTCGACGCGGAGCAGACCGCGCGGGAGCTGGTGCGCGTGCTGGTCCCGCGCTTCGCCGACTTCGTCACCGTCGATCTGGCCCTGCCCGTCCTGCTCGTCGACGAGTCGCTCGCCGGCCAGGGCGCATGGGCTCGCCGCGTCGCCCTGGGCGGGGTCCGCGACGCCCCGCCGCTCGATCCCGTGGGCGCGCAGATCGCGCTCTCGACCGCGGACGCGGTCTTCGTGCCGGACCTGCGGACTGCCTCCGCGTGGCAGGCCCGGCACGGCCACCGGGCCCGCAGGCTGCTGGACTACGGCATGCACTCGCTGATCACCACCCCGCTGTACTCGCGGCGCACACTGCTGGGCGCGGTCGGTCTGTGGCGGGCGGAGAACCCCGGCCCGTTCGCGGGGGACGAGCTGTCCGATGCCGAGGAGATCGCCGCCAAGGCCGCCGTGGCCATCGACAACGCCCTCCGCTACGCCCGTGAGCACGACACGGCTCTGACGCTGCAGCGGAGCATGCTGCCCCGCAGTTTCAGCCCTCCCGGCGGTATCGAGATCGCCCACCGCTATCTGCCCGCCTCCGACGCCAACGAGGTGGGCGGCGACTGGTACGACGTGGCCGCCATGACTCCCGGCAGGGCCGCCCTGGCCATCGGCGACGTCATGGGGCACGGCATCCCCGCCGCCGCCGTCATGGGGCAGATGCGCAGCACCCTCCGTGCCCTGGCCCGCCTGGACCTGCCCCCCGACCAGCTGCTGCACCATCTCGACCAGACGATGCAGGACCTCGACGGCCCGATCCTGGCCACGTGCCTGTACGGCGTCTGTGACGCCGCGGCCAACCGCTGCCGGCTCGCCCGGGCCGGTCACCCCCCGCCCGCCCTGATCGCCCCCGACGGCACCGCCCGCCTCGTCGACCTGCCCTCCGGCGCACCGCTGGGCATCGGTGGCATCTCCTTCACGACCACCGACGTCCCCGTCGTTCCCGGGACCGTGCTCGTCCTCTACACCGACGGGCTCGTCGAGGCCCGGGAGCACGACCTCGACGAGCGCCTGGAGGAGCTCACCCGCCTCCTCGCCGGCACCCATCCGTCCCTCGACGAGCTGGCCGACACCCTCATCGACCGCCTCGCCCCGAGCCCCGCGCAGGACGACATCGCCCTCCTCATCGCCCGCGTCGGCCCCCCGATCCTCCGGTGAACCCCGGATGAGGTCGATCGACGGAGGCGGACGGTCAGCCTCGGTCACGGTTCAGACAACTTCGGCCACCCCGGCGCCACAACCGCTTACAGTGCTCCCGCACACCTGTTTTGAACGCGTTCAACAGGTTGAACGGGAGGGGTTTCCGCGCCATGCGCAACGGGGTCAAGGCGGCCGTCATCGGCGGCGTGTGCGTCACGCTGCTGGGCGGCGCCGGTTACGGGGTCTACACCTTCGGGTCCGCGCTGAGCGGCGACGGCGGCACGGGAGGCGCGGCGGCCGTCGAGACGGGCCCGCCGAGCGGCTCCGAGGTGAAGGAGACGACCGGGGCGTTCTTCGCCGCCTGGGAGAAGGGCGACGCGGCGGCCGCGGCGTCGTACACCAACTTCCCGGAGGCGGCCCGGGAACTGCTGACGGCCTACGGCGGCGACGCGCACATCGGCGGGGTGCGGATCGCGCCCGGCAGGGCCACGGGCGACACCGTGCCCTTCACGGTGCGGGCGACGGTGTCGTACGGCGGCACCTCCCACCCGCTCTCCTACCGGAGCGCACTGACGGTCGTCCGCGGTGAGACCTCGCACCGCGCGCTGGTCGACTGGCAGCCCTCCGTCGTCCACCCCCGGCTGCACAAGGGGGACACGCTCACCACCGGCACGTCGGCCGCTCCGGAGATCGAGGCCGTCGACCGCGACGGCACGGTGCTGACGCGGCGGAAGTACCCGTCCCTCGGCCCGGTCCTGGACGAGTTGCGCAGACGGTACGGCGACAAGACCGGCGGCCGGCCCGGCGTGGAACTGGTGATACGCCATCAGACGGCGGCGGACGGCAGCCAGGCCGCGGACACCACGCTCCTCACCCTGGCCGAGGGCAGGCCCGGCAAGCTTCCGACGACGCTCAGCGCGAGCGCCCAGGCGGCGGCCGAGAAGGCCGTCCTGAAGTATCCCGAGTCCTCCGTGGTGGCCGTCAAGCCGAGCACCGGCGAGATCCTCGCCCTCGCCAACAACCGCCGGGACGCCTTCGACGCGGCCCTCCTGGGCGAGCGCGCGCCCGGCTCCACCATGAAGATCATCAGCGCCGCGACCCTCATCGACAACGGCCTCACCACGGCGAACGGCCCCGCGCCCTGCCCGTCTGACGCCATGTCGGAGGGCCAGACCTTCCACAATCTCAAGGGCCTGGAGCCGGACGGGCACGCCACCCTCTCCGAGAGCTTCGCCCGCTCCTGCAACACGGCCTTCATCAAGTTCGCGGACGAGGTGAAGGTGGACTCCCTCACCCGGGAGGCCGAGGACCGGTTCGGGCTCGGACGGGACAACTGGCAGATCGGCGTGCCGTCGTTCGACGGCCGGGTGCCGGCCGCCGGCGGTCCCGACACGGCGGCGGCCCTGATCGGCCAGGGCCAGGTCCAGATGAGCCCGCTGAACATGGCGTCCGTGACGGCGACCGCGATGTCCGGCGCCTTCCGCCAGCCGGTGGTGGTGCCGCTGAAGCTGGACGGCCGTGAACCGGCACGCGCGCGTGGACTGTCGTCGGCCACCGTCCAGCAGCTGCGCGCGATGATGAGCCGCACCGCGCACAGCGGCACCGCGGCGGGCGTGATGGCGAGACTGGGCGGGGACGTCGGCGCGAAGACCGGGTCGGCCGAGGTCGACGGGGAGGCCAGGCCGGACAGCTGGTTCGCCGGTTACCGCGACGACATGGCGGCGGCGGCCCTGGTCCAGGACGGCGGGCACGGCATCGACGCCGCCGGGCCGATTGTCGCAAGCGTGCTACGGAACGGGGGCTGACATCACCCGCGCAGGCGGGGACCTTAAGGTGATTGCCGTCGTTGGGGATTGTGAGGGCTGCGAAGACCCTGGGAAAGGCGCGGAGGAACTGAGGCTGTGGGCAAGAGAAGACGCGTCGCCGAGCGAAGGAAGACCAGTCCCGCCGTGCTCGGCGGGATGATCGCCGTGGTGGTCGGCGGCGCCGGGTTCGGTGTGTACGCGCTGTACGACGGCGGGGCCGCGGCCGACGAGGGGTCCGCCGCCTCGGCCGGCCGCCAGGGCGTGAAGACCGGCCCGGTCACCGCGACCGAGATCCGCACGGCCTCCACCCGCTTCCTCACCGCCTGGCAGCACGGCAAGGCCGCCGAGGCCGCGTCCGCCACCGACGAGCCGTCCGCCGCCGGCAAGCTGCTCACCGGCTACGCCAAGTCCGCCCACCTGAAGGACGTCACGTTCACCCCCGGCGCGGCGAAGGGCGCCAAGGTCCCGTTCACCGTGAAGGCGACGGTGGCCTACAAGGGCCTCAGCAAGCCGCTCACCTACACCAGTTCGCTCACCGTCGTGCGCCGGGCGAGCGACGGCGAGCCGCTCGTCGACTGGCACGCGGCCGTCGTCCACCCCGACCTGCGGGACGGCGACACGCTCGTGACCGGCGAGTCCGGCACCCCGCCCGTGAAGGCGCTGGACCGCGACGGCGCCCAGATCACGGCCGCGAAGTACCCGTCCCTGGGGACGGTGCTGGACGGGCTGCGGGAGAAGTACGGCAAGCGGGCGGGCGGCACGGCGGGCGTCGAACTGCGCGTGGTGCGCGGCAAGGAGGCCAAGGAGGCCAAGCTCTCCGACAAGACGCTGCTGGAGCTGAGCAAGGGCACCCCCGGCACGGTGAAGACGACGCTCAGCCCCACCCTGCAGGCGGCGGCCGAGCAGCAGGTGGCCAAGCGCGCGCGTGCCTCGGTGGTGGTCCTGCGGCCCTCGACCGGTGAGATCCTCGCGGTCGCCAACAGCGGGCACGGCTTCAACACCGCTTTCCAGGGCTCCCTCGCGCCCGGCTCCACAATGAAGATCATCACGTCGTCGCTGCTGCTCGACAAGGGCCTGGCGGGGGTGGACAAGACGCACCCCTGCCCGAAGACGTTCACCTACGGCGGCTGGAAGTTCCACAACGACGACGACTTCGAGATCAAGGGCGGCACCTTCAAGGCGAGCTTCGCGCGCTCCTGCAACACCGCGTTCATCAGCCAGGCGAAGAAGCTGGACGACGACGACCTGACCAAGCAGGCCCAGCAGGTCTTCGGACTGTCGATGAACGACTGGGCGATCGGCGTGCCCACCTTCGACGGCTCGGTGCCGGTGCAGTCGGCGGCGCAGAAGGCCGCCTCGCTGATCGGGCAGGGCGGGGTGCGCATGAACCCGCTGAACATGGCCTCGGTCGCGTCGACCGTGCGGTCCGGCACCTTCCGCCAGCCGTATCTGGTGGCACCGTCCGTGGACCACCGCACGCTGGCCACCGCCTCGCGCACCCTGTCGGCCAAGACGCTGTCCCAGCTGCGCGAGCTGATGCGGTACACGGCCGAGGCCGGTACGGCCGCGGAGGCCATGTCGGGGCTCGGCCCGGACTACGGCGCGAAGACCGGCTCGGCGGAGGTCGACGGGCAGAAGAAGCCGAACGGCTGGTTCACCGCCTACCGGGGCGACCTCGCCGCCGCGGGCGTCGTCCAGGCGGGCGGGCACGGCGGCGACACGGCCGGACCCATCGTGGCGAAGCTGCTGAAGCTCGGGAGCTGATCAGGTCCGCACCGGCTCGACGGTGTACGTCCGCCGCAGAAATCTGACCAGCGCCTTCGATTCGAACTGCACCACTTCGACACCGTCGTCGGTGTGGAACTCGACCACGGCCTGCACCCGGCCGCAGGGCCACACCCTGACGTCGCCGCTCGCGGCCGGCGACCGCAGTCCCCGTTCGAGCAGCGCGCGGGAGAAGGTCCACTCGTGCGGGCCGGGCAGGCCCACCCGGACCGACCGGGGATCGCTGTCGGGGTCGTACCGCAGCACGACGGGTACGGCCCCCGGATCCTCCTCGTCCGTGACGATATGAGCGCGCGCGTACTGTTCGACCACAGACATCGGACCGCCCTCTCACGCACCGTGACCTATGCGAAAGCCGTGAATCCGCTTTCCATCAAGAGTCGCACACTTTCCGGTACTCGCCCTGGCGAGAAGGAGAGGTCCTCTCTCTTGCAAGGAGTTCGCAACAAGGGCCTAAAATCGACGGGTGCACGTACCTGACGGATTCATCAACGCCCCGACCTCCGCTGTCACCGGAGTGGTCGCCGCCGGCGCCCTCGCGGTGAGCCTGCGCGGCGCCCGCCGCGAACTCGACGAGCGCACCGCCCCGCTGGCCGGCCTGGTAGCGGCGTTCATCTTCGCCGTGCAGATGCTGAACTTCCCGGTCGCCGCCGGGACCAGCGGTCATCTGCTCGGCGGGGCACTCGCCGCGATACTCGTCGGCCCGTACACGGCCGTACTGTGCGTGTCGGTCGTGCTGCTCATGCAGGGGGTGCTGTTCGCCGACGGCGGCCTCACCGCGCTCGGCGTGAACATCACCGACATGGCGATCGTCACCACCGTCGTCTCCTACGCCGTCTTCCGCGGCCTGCTCGCCGTGCTGCCCCGCAAGCGGCGCTCGGTGACCGTGGCCTCCTTCGTCGCCGCCCTGGTGTCCGTACCGGCCGCCGCGGTCGCCTTCACGCTGATCTACGCGATCGGCGGCACCACCGACGTCTCCATCGGCAAGGTCGCGACCGCGATGATCGGCGTGCATGTGCTGATCGGCATCGGCGAGGCGGTCATCACCGCGCTCACGGTCGGCGCCGTCATCGCCGTACGCCCGGACCTGGTGCACGGCGCGCGCGGCCTGCGGCAGCGGCTCCGGCTGCGGGTGAACGGCGCACTGGTGGACGCGCCCGCCCCCACGGCGCCCGTGGCGGCGCGCACCTCCCGGCGCACGCTGTGGGTGACCGGCCTGGTCACCTCCCTCGTCCTCGCCGGCTTCGTCAGCTTCTACGCCTCCGCCAGCCCCGACGGCCTGGAGAAGGTCGCGCACGACAAGGGGATCGACCAGGAGGCGAAGCAGCACGCGTCGGCCGACTCGCCGCTGGCCGACTACGGCGTCAAGGACATCTCCGACGCCCGGCTGTCCGGCGGCCTCGCCGGTGTGATCGGCGTCGGTGTCACCGTCGTCGCGGGCAGCGCGGTGTTCTGGGCGCTGCGCCGGCGGCGCGGCGCCGACGCGTCCCCCGTGAACACCGGCGTCTGACATGGGCGCCGGACACGCGCACAGGCTCTACCGGCACGGGCACTCGCCCGTGCACGCCCTGCCGCCGCACACCAAGCTCGCCGCCACCTTCCTGTTCGTGGTGGTCGTCGTGTCGACCCCGCGCGAGGCGATGTGGGCGTTCGCGGCGTACGCCGTGCTGCTCGCGGTCGTCGCGTACCGCGCGCGCGTGCCCGCCGGTTTCCTCCTCGGGCGGCTGCTGATCGAGGTGCCCTTCGTCGCGTTCGCGGTGCTCATGCCGTTCGTGGCGGAGGGCGAGCGGGTGCACGTGCTGGGGCTCTCGCTGAGCGTGAACGGGCTGTGGGGCGCCTGGAACGTGCTCGCCAAGGGCACGCTCGGCGTCGCCGCCTCGGTGCTGCTGGCCTCCACCACCGAGCTGCGCGAGCTGCTGCTCGGGCTGCAGCGGCTGAAGCTGCCGCCGCTGCTCGTGCAGATCGCGTCCTTCATGATCCGCTACGGCGATGTCATCACCGACGAGATGCGGCGGATGCGGATCGCCCGTGAGTCGCGCGGATTCGAGGCGCGGGGCGTGCGGCACTGGGGCGTGCTCGCCAAGTCGGCCGGCGCGCTGTTCATCCGCTCCTACGAACGCGGGGAGCGCGTGCACCTGGCCATGGTGAGCCGGGGCTACGCCGGAGCGATGCCCGTCATCGACGAGGTGACCGCCTCCGGCGCGCAGTGGCGGCACGCCCTCGCGCTCCCGTGTGCCGCACTCGTCGTCTGTCTGCTGGGATGGTTGCTGTGACAGCTTCTCTGGAGGTCTCCGGCCTCGCCTTCGCCTACCCCGACGGCCACCAGGCCCTGTTCGGCGTGGACTTCTCGATCGCGCGCGGCGAACGGGTCGCCCTGCTCGGGCCCAACGGCGCCGGCAAGACGACCCTGGTGCTGCACCTCAACGGCATCCTGGGCGGCGGCACCGGCACGGTGGCCGTGGCCGGTCTGCCGGTCGGCAAGGAGCACATGGCGGCGATCCGGCAGAAGGTCGGCATCGTCTTCCAGGACCCCGACGACCAGCTGTTCATGCCGACCGTGCGGGAGGACGTGGCGTTCGGCCCGGCCGCCGCCGGGATCAAGGGCGCCGCGCTGGAGGAGCGGGTGCGCACCGCCCTGGAGCGGGTCGGGATGGCGGACTTCGCGGACCGGCCGCCGCACCACCTCTCCTTCGGGCAGCGCCGCCGGGTCGCGGTGGCCACCGTGCTCGCCATGGAGCCGGAGATCCTGGTGCTGGACGAGCCGTCGTCCAACCTGGACCCCGCCTCCCGCCGCGAACTCGCCGACATCCTGCGCTCCCTGGACGTGACGGTCCTCATGGTCACGCACGACCTGCCGTACGCCCTGGAGCTGTGTCCGCGCTCGCTGGTCCTCAGCGACGGCGTGATCGCGGCGGACGGTCCGACCGGCGAGCTGCTCTCCGACGACGCGCTGATGCGGGCGCACCGGCTGGAGCTGCCGTTCGGCTTCGACCCGCGGTCCGTGACAATGGGCGCGTGACGAACCAGGACCCCGCCGCCGAGGGCTCGCTGCTGCTGGACGACCAGCTGTGCTTCGCGCTGTACGCGGCACAGCGCGCCGTGACCGCCGCGTACCGTCCGCTGCTGGACGATCTGGGGCTCACCTACCCGCAGTACCTCGTGCTCCTGGTCCTGTGGGAGCGCGGCGAGACCAGCGTGAAGGAGCTGGCGGGCGCCCTCCGGCTGGACTACGGCACCGTCTCGCCGTTGCTGAAGCGGCTGGAGGGGGCGGGTCTGGTGCGCAGGGAGCGCGCGGCTGGCGACGAGCGCTCGGTGCTGGTCGCGTGCACCGGGCGCGGGGAGGAACTCAGGGAGCGCGCGGCGCGTGTGCCCGGCGCCCTGCTCGACGCCACGGCGCTGGACGGGGCGGAGGTGGCGAGGCTGCGCGAGGAGCTGTGGCAGCTCGCGCGAAGGGCCGAGAGCGCGGCGAGGCGCGCCCGCTGATCCCACGCGCCGGGTCACGCACCCGGCGGCGCCCCGATCACTCACTCCCCGGTACCCCCCGATCATCACTCCCCCCCACCTGCCCTCCCCTACCTACCAGCCAGTACCTTGTGCACGATGTACTTGTGCACCACTTGTTCCGGGAGAGGCCGGCCACGACCGAGGGCACCGCTGTCGACACACGTCCGACGAAGATCATGTACGTCGCCGAGGCCACCGCCCACGGCGGCCGGGCCGGCTACGTCACCAGCCACGACGGCCGGCTGGAGCTGAAGGTCGCGATGCCGCCGGAGCTGGGCGGCGACGGTGACGGCACGAACCCGGAGCAGCTGTTCGCGGCCGGCTTCAGCGCCTGCTTCCACAACGCGCTGATCCTGGTCGGCAACCGCGCGGGCTACGACCTCACCGGCTCCACCGTGGCCGCGAAGGTCGGCATCGGCCCGAACAGGCACCGCGGCTACGGCCTCGCCGTGGCCCTCAGCGTCTCCCTGCCGGTCCTGGACGCGGAAGTGGCGGCCGGGCTCGTGGACGCCGCCCACGAGGTGTGCCCGTACTCGAACGCCACGCGCGGCAACATCGACGTGTCCATCCTGCTGGGCTGAGCCCCCGCGCCGGGTGGAAGCACGCTCCCGGGTACAACTCCGGTGTCGCCCGGGCGGGCGGGGCAGGGGGGTGCCGTGCACGGGCGGGCCGCAGGACGCCAGACCGTAGCCGAGATCACTGTCCCACCAAGGAATCCAAGGCCGCACCCCTGTGTTTCACTCGTCGTCGCAAGCGAGGGAAGGGATCCGGGCGTGAGTGTGGACGTGAACGGCACGGTGGCCGAGGGCTTCGAGCCGGTCAGGGAGGCGTTCGCGGCGAACTTCGCGCTGCTCGGCGAGCGCGGCGCGGCCGTCGCCGTCTACCGCGACGGACACCGGGTCGTGGACCTGTGGGCCGGCACCAAGGACGTGGACGGCGAGGCCCCCTGGGAGCCCGGAACCGCGCAGATCGTGCGCTCGGCCACCAAGGGCGTGGCCGCCGCCGCCCTGCTGCTCCTGCACCAGCGCGGCGAGCTGGACCTGGACGCCCCGGTCGGCGCGTACTGGCCGGAGTACAAGGCGGCCGGCAAGGAGCACACGCGCGTACGGCACCTGCTCGCGCACCGCGCGGGCGTGCCCGTACTGGACCGCCCGCTGACCCCGGCCGAGGCGGCCGACCCCGACCTCGGCGCCGCGGCGGTCGCCGGCCAGGCGCCGGTCTGGGAGCCGGGCACGGACCACGGCTACCACGCCCAGACCTACAGCTGGCTCACCGGCGAACTGCTCCGCCGCGTCACCGGCCGGCCGGCCGGCGAGTGGATAGCCGAGGAGATCGCCGGGCCCGTCGGCGCCGACCTGTGGCTCGGCCTGCCGGAGTCGGAGCAGGCGCGCGTGGGCCGGGTCGGCCCGGTGCACGCGCCCGAGACCGCGGGCGGCCTGAAGACCCGCCCCAAGCGGGCGGTGGCCGAGGCCTACGCCGACCCGGACTCCCTCACCCGGCGCGCGTTCGCGGCGATCACCCCGCTCCCCGACGAGAACGCGGCCGCCTACCGCGCCGCCGCCCTGCCCGCCTCCAACGGCATCGCCACGGCCGACGGCCTGGCCCGCTTCTACGCCTCGCTCATCGGCGAGGTGGACGGCGGCACCCGCCTGTTCAGCCCCGGCACCACGGCACTGGCCCGCGCCGAGCAGTCCGCCGGACCGGACCGGGTCCTGGTGGTCAACACCCGCTTCGGCCTCGGCCACATGCTGCACGGCGCCGCGTCCCCGCTGCTCTCCCCCGGCTCCTTCGGCCACCCCGGCCGCGGTGGCGCCCTCGCCTTCGCGGACCCGGAGAGCGGCGTCGCCTTCGGCTACGTCACCAACGGCTTCCGGCAGAGCGTGACGGCGGATCCGAGGGCGCAGGCGCTGGTACGAGCCGTACGCACGGCGCTCGCCTGATCCGCGGGCGCCCTCGGAACCCGCCGGCCTGTCACACGTGGATCGGGTGCGAGGTACGCCCGGACTCCGCGTCGATCTCGTCGTGTGCCTTGCTCAGCAGCTGCATGGCCAGTTCATTGAGCGCGCGGGCACCGGCGATCTCCTCGCCGACCCTGGGCTGGTTGGCGTCGACCTGGTGCCTGCTGGCCCGGCCGTGCGCCCGCACCTCGGTTCCGTCGGGCAGCCGCACCAGGGCCGCCGCGCGCGTGTGCAGATCGTCCTCCTCCCTGAATTCCAGCTCGACATGCCAGCCGACAGCGGTGTGCATCGTCATCGCGACCACCTCCGAAATTCACTGCTTCCAGGGTGCGCCACGGCACCCCGGCCCGTCATGTCGGCGCCGGTGGCCGGCGGCGGTCCGCCGCCCCGCGCGCTATCCGGCGTGCAGCATCAGCCCGATGCCCACGACCAGCAGGCCCGCCGCCGCGATCCGGGGCGCGCCGAAGCGCTCCTTGAAGAACAGCGCGCCGATGGCCGCGCCGACGATGATGGACGACTCGCGCAGCGCCGCGATCGGGGCGAGGGCGGCGCGGGTCTGTGCCCACAGGACGAGGGCGTACGCGGCGACGGACAGGGCGGCGCCGAGGAGGCCGAGGGCGGCGTACGGCCGCAGCCGCCGTACCGTGTCGCCCCGCGCGCGTGCGTACATGAACGCGGGGACGAAGGCGCCCTGGACGGCCATGAGCCAGGCGATGTATCCGAGGGGCGAGTGCGCGGCCCGTACGCCCAGGCCGTCGACGACCGTGTAGGCGGCGATCGTGAGGCCGGTCGCCAGGGCGGCGCCGATCGCCGCCCAGTCGGGCCGGTTCCCGCGCAGCCCCCACAGACTGACCCCGGTCAGACCGAGGCAGGACACGGCGATGCCGGCGCCCGCCCAGGCGCCGGGCACCTCGTGCGCGAAGACGGCGGCGAGCACGGTGACCACCAGCGGGGCGCTGCCCCGGGCGATGGGGTAGACCTGCCCGAAGTCGCCCAGCCGGAACGAGGTCATCAGCAGGACGTAGTAGACGATGTGCACGGCCGCCGAGAGGAACAGGTACGGCCAGGCGGCCGCCGCCGGGAACGCGACGAACGGGGTCGCCGCGAGACCGATCAGCAGCCCGCCGCCGGAGATCAGGGTGAAGCCGACGAGTTTGTCGGTGATGCGGTGCGCGATGGCGTTCCAGCCGGCATGGGTGACGGCGGCGAGCAGCACGGCCGTCGCGACGACAGGCGTCACGCGGTCCGCTCGCGCACGTCGACCGGCGTCGCGCCCGCGTGCGCGACCAGTTCCCTGGGCTCGATCGGGAAGACGGTGTACGGCGTTCCGGCCGCCGCCCACACCAGCTCGTGCGCGAGCAGCGAGCGGTCGGCGAGGACACGCGTGCGTGTGCGGTGCCCGAAGGGCGGGACGCCACCGATGGCGTACCCGGTGGTCTCGCGGACGATGCCGGCGTCGGCGCGGGTGACCTTCCCGGCGCCCAGTTCCTCCCGCACCCGCTCCACGTCCACCCGGGAGGCGCCGTCCATCAGGACCAGCACCGGCACCCCGTCGGCGGCGAAGATCAGGGACTTGCAGATCTGGCTCAGTTCGCACCCGATCGCGGCGGCGGCCTCGGCCGCGGTCCGGGTCGCCTCCGGGAACCGCCGGGTACGGGCGAGCACGTCCTCCAGCCCCAGCGCCCGCAGCGCTTCGGCGAACCGGGGATGAGCCCCGAACTCTTCGGCGTCGGTGTCGACTGTCGTCGTCATGCCGGGCACGCTACGGCATCGCCGGAGCCGCACTCACGAGGTTTTCCCGCCCACGGCTCACTTGACGGCGTGCGTGAGGAAGTGGACCCAGGCGGAGGGGGTGACCTGCAGCCGGGCGGCGTCGGGGACCTTGGAATCGCGGATGTGGATGGTGGCGGGGGTGGTGGCGACCTCGACGCAGTCGCCGGGTTCGTTGCCGTCGCTGTAGCTGCTCTTGAACCAGTGCAATGCCGGCATGTTCATAGTCTCCCCAGCGCTTGCTCGATGAACGCCAGTGACTCCCTGGGCGTGAGAGCCTGCGCTCGGATCATGCCATAGCGCGATTCGAGGACGCGGAGATCTCTGGGGCTCTCGACCGGGCGCCCGTTGAATGCGCTGGTGGCACGTCCGATCCCCGAGCCGTCCACGAACTTCAGCACATGGATCCGGCCGTCTCCCGACATCCCGGCGTGCTCCTCCCGCTCCGTCGGCATGACTTGGAAACAGACGTTCCTCAACTGCGCCACCTCCGAGACGTGTTCGAGCTGACGGCGCAACACCATCTTGCCCCCGATCGGCCGTTCCAGCGTCACCTGCTCCTGGACAAAGCTGATCGAAGGAGCAGGATCACGCTGGAACACCGCTTTCCGCCCCATGCGTCCGGCGATCTCCCGCTCGATGACGTCCTCGGCAAGCGGTGGATGCCGCACCTCGAAGAGTGCTCTCATGTACTCCGGCGCCTGCAACAGGCCGTGGATGTTGTGGCTGCTGTACAACAGCATCTCCACCGCCCGGCTCTCCATGTCGTGCAGTTCCCGCACCTTCTTCGGATACCGGGCCCTCCTCATGTCCTCCATGAACGCCCGCAGATGCCCCTGCGCCCGCAGCACCTGGTCCGCCCTGTCCAGGAACTCGGGCCGGGGGATCCGCTGGCCGCTCTCCATCTTGCGGATCATGTCCTCGCCGTAGCCCGTGAGTTCACCCAGGTCCGAGACCCGCATCCCCGCCGACTCCCGGCACACCCTGAGCAGGCGCCCCACGGCCTGGACCACCGGTTCGATCGCGTCGCCCGGTTCCACGTCCCAGCCGGACTCGTCCACGTCCTCGTGCATCTCCACCTCCGTCGCCAGCCGTACCCCTACAACTTCCGGGACAGCCGGGACAGCACGGGACAGACCCCGGACAACGGAAAGCCGGTGAGGGTGCTGCACCGTCCCCACGGGCACCCTCACCGGCCGCTTTCCGTCCGCCGCGAGGCGTCAGGCGCGGTACGTCAGACGCGTACCAGTTCCTTCTCCTCGTCGAGGCCGGAGTGCGTACGCAGCCCCTCGCCCTCGACGTCCACGTTGGGCAGCGCGCGGTCCAGCCACTTCGGCAGCCACCAGGCCCGCTTGCCGAGCAGGGCGAGCACCGCCGGGACGATGGCCATGCGGACGATGAACGCGTCGAAGAACACGGCGATCGCGAGACCGAAGCCGATCATCTTGATCATCGCCTCGCTGGACCCGATGAAGCCGGAGAAGACGGCCATCATGATCACGGCCGCGGCTGTCACCACCCGCGCGCCGTACCTGAAGCCGGTCACCACGGCCTGGTTCGGCTTCTCGCCGTGGACGTACGCCTCCCGCATGCGGGTCACGAGGAACACCTCGTAGTCCATCGCGAGGCCGAAGACGACGCCCACCATGAAGATCGGCATCATCGACATGACCGGACCGGTCTCCTCCACGCCGAACAGGCCGGACAGCCAGCCCCACTGGAAGACCGCGACCACCGCGCCCAGCGCGGCCGTCACCGACAGCAGGAAGCCGAGGGCCGCCTTCAGCGGGACCAGGATCGAGCGGAAGACCACGATCAGCAGCAGGAAGGCCAGGCCGACCACCAGCGCCAGGTACGGCAGCAGCGCGTCGTTCAGCTTCTGCGAGACGTCGATGTTCATCGCCGTCGAGCCGGTGACCAGCACCTCGGCGTCGGTCTTCGCGGTGATGTCCGCGCCCTTGTCACGGATGGCGTGGACCAGGTCCTCGGTGGTCGCCGAGGACGGCTTGGAGTCGGGGATGACGGTGATCGTCGCGGTGTCGCCGGCCTTGTTGGGCGCGGCCGGGGTGACCGTGACGACGTCCTTCAGGCCCTTGATCTCGTCGCCGACCTCGGTGAAGGCGGCCTTGGGGTGGGCGCTGCCCTTCGCGTCCACCACGATCATCAGCGGCCCGTTGAAGCCCGGCCCGAAGCCCTCCGAGAGGAGGTCGTAGGCGCGGCGCTGGGTGGTCGAGACCGGCTGGGAGCCGTCGTCCGGGAGGCCGAGTTCCAGGGAGGAGGCCGGGATCGCCGCCGCGCCGAGGCCGACCACGCCGAGCAGGAGGACGGCGACCGGACGGCGTACGACGAAGCTCGCCCAGCGCGTACCCATGTTGGGGCGGCCCGGCTGCTTCGGCGTGCGGCCGCCGCCGAGCAGCTTGCTCTTCTCGCCGGCCGGCTTGATCTTGCGGCCCGCGTAGCCGAGCAGCGCCGGGATCAGCGTCAGGGCGATCAGTACCGCGATGGCGACCGTTCCCGCCGCCGCGACGCCCATCTTCGTCAGCATCGGGATGTTGACGACGGACAGGCCGACCAGGGCGATGACGACGGTCAGGCCGGCGAAGACCACCGCCGAGCCCGCCGTGCCGACGGCCCGTCCGGCCGCGTCCTCGCGGTCGCGGCCCTCGGCGAGTTCGGCGCGGTAGCGGGAGACGATGAAGAGGGCGTAGTCGATGCCGACGGCGAGGCCGATCATCGACGCGAGGGTGGAGGTCGTCGAGCCCAGGTCGAGCGCGGAGGCGAGCGCGGTGATCGTGGAGACGCCGATACCGACACCGATGATCGCGGTCAGCAGCGGGAATCCGGCCGCGAGCAGCGAGCCGAAGGTGATGACGAGGACGACCGCGGCGACCGCGATGCCGATGATCTCGCTGGAGCCGGTCTCGGGCGTCGCGGTCAGCGCGTCACCGCCGACCTCGACGGTCAGCCCGGCGTCCCGCGCATGCTGCGCGGCCTCCTTCAGGGCGTCCCGGGTGGAGTCCTCCAGCTCCATGCCGGAGACCTTGTACTTCACCGAGGCGTAGGCGATGGTGCCGTCCTTGCTGACGGCGTGCCCGGTGTAGGGGTCGGCGACGGAGACGACCTCGGAGCCGCTTCCCAGCTCCTTGACGGTCTTCTCGACGGCCGCCTTGTTGCCGGCGGCCGTCATCTTCTCGCCGCTGGGGGCCTTGAAGACGACCCGGGCGGTGGCGCCGTCGGCGCTCATCCCGGGGAAGCGCTGTTCCAGCAGGTCGAAGGCCTTCTGGGCCTCGGTGCCGGGAATGGAGAAGGACGTGTTGCCGGCGGCCGGCGCGGAGGCGGCACCCACCCCCGCGAGGGTGAGCAGCGCGACCCATATCAGGGCGACGAAGTGCCGTCGCCGGAAGGCGAGGCGGCCGAGTTTGTAGAGGAACGTGGCCACGGAGGCGTACTCCCGGTCAGGTCGTGGGTTCTTCAGGGCAGGGGTGATCAGCCCGACGACGTGAGCGGTGACGTCAGTGGTGGGCTTACTGGGGAGAGGTGTCAGCTGGTGGGGACGCCGAGGGCGGGGAGGACCACGGCGTCGATGTACGACAACAGGAACGCCTGGGTGGGCGGCTGGTCGTCGATCATGGTACGGGCGGCGAACCCGCCGATCATCATGTGCATCACGTAGTCGATCGCGGGGTTGTCCGCACGGACCTCGCCACGGTCGATCGCGCGTTGCAGCACGCGGCGGAACTCCGCCATCTCCGGCTCGATGAGATGTTCCCGGAACGCCCGCAGAAGGTCCGGGTTGCCGTGGACCGCCATGGCCAGGGCTCGCATCAGCGAGGCGTTCTGCGCCATCTCGCAGTCGTCCGACTTCTCGGTGAGGGCGTGCAGGTCACCCTTGAGCGACCCGGTGTCGACCTCGTCGGCGGTGCCGCCCCGCTTGTTGTGCCGGACCGCCTTGGCGACCAGTTCGGCCTTGCCGCCCCACTGGCGGTAGAGCGTGGCCTTGCTGGACCGGGTGCGGGCGGCCACGGCGTCCATGGTGAGGGCGTCGTAACCGACCTCCCGGAGCAGGTCGAGCACGGCCTCGTACAGCTCGGCCTCGCGCTCGGGCGTGATCCGACTGCGGCGTGCAGCCGCGACAGCCTCGGTCATGCCCGTCACCTTCCCGCTCCGGAGCCTTCGTCTTCGTACATGCAAGAAGATACCCTGCCAGCCTGCGAAACGAAACCGTTTCGTACGTGTCCTGGGTCACCAAGGTGAAGGCCCCATAAGCTCCGCGGTCCCGTGCCCGGAGCCGCCGCGAGCCGCCCGCTCCGGTCCGCCACGAGTTGCTGCTGCCGTGCGCCCGGAAAAGCATGGGGAGGTGAGCTATCTGCGCCTTCCCCACCTCAATGGCGACCAGCTGTGCTTCGTGACCGAGGACGACCTCTGGCTGGCCCCGCTCGACACCCCGGGCCGCGCCTGGCGCATCACGGCGGACCGCACGAAAGAGGGGCACCCGCGCTTCTCCCCCGACGGCCGCCGCATCGCCTACACGAGCTGGCGCAGTCTCGTCCCCGAGATCCACCTCGCCGACGTCGACGGGGGCGGACCCGCACGGCAGCTGACGTACTGGGGCAGCACCGACACCCAAGTCTGCGGCTGGACCCCGGACGGCGACATCCTGGCGGTGGCCTCCCACGGGCAGCCCTTCTCCTACTTCACCTGGGCCTACAAGGTGCCCACCGACGGTGACCCGGGCGGACGCCTGCCCTGGGGCCCGGTCACCGACATCCAGGTCGCCGACATCGACGGCGAGCGCAAGACCCTCCTGCTCACCGGCACCCCGCCCCACGAACCGGCCTCCTGGAAGCGGTACCGGGGCGGCGCCATGGGCCGGCTGTGGCTGCACGGCCAGCGCCTGCTGCCGGACCTCGACGGCCATCTGGCCTGCCCGATGTTCGTCGGCGGCCGGGTCGCCTTCCTCTCCGACCACGAGGGTGTCGGCAACCTCTACTCCTGCGCCTACGACGGCACCGACCTGCGCCGTCACACCGACCACGACGCCTTCTACGCCCGGCACGCCTCCACCGACGGCGACCGGGTGGTCTACCAGTGCGCGGGCGACCTGTGGCTGGTGGACGACCTCTCTCCCCGAGGCGAACCGCGCCGGCTCGACATCCGGCTCGCCGGCCCGCGCACGGGCCGGCGCCCCTACCAGGTGCCGGCCGCCCAGAACATCGACGGCATCTCGGTGGACGAGACCGGCCGGGCCAGCGCGGTCGTCGTCCGCGGCAGCCTGCACTGGCTCACCCACCGCGACGGACCGGCCCGCACGATCACCGACACGCCCGGTGTCCGGGTGCGGCTGCCCGAGATGCTGGGCTCGACCGGGCAGATCGCGTACGTCACGGACGCCGAGGGCGCGGACGCCGTCGAGATCGCCCAGCTCCCCCGCGCGAGCGGCGACCGCGCACCCCGCCGGCTGGCCTCCGGCGCGCTGGGCCGCGTACTGGAGATGGTCAGCGACCCGCTGGGCGAACGACTCGCCGTGGCCTCGCACGACGGCCGGCTGCTGCTCATCGACCTGACGGAGGAGGAGGGGGCGGGGGCGGAAGAGCAGGGAGAAGGGGAGGCCGCCGGGGCGACGGAGCCGGTGAACGCGGAAGGCACGGAGGACACGGAGAGTACGGAGAGCACGGAGGCGGCGGGGAGCCGGAACGGCTCGGAGACTGCGGTGAGTGGGGACGGCTCGGAGACGGCGGGGAGTACGGACGGCTCCGAGACGACGGGGAGTGCGGACGGTTCGGAGGTGACGGGGAATCCGGACGGTTCGGAGGCCGGGAGCGCCGAGCCCTCCGGCACCGGTGGAACCGAGGGACCGGAGATCACCGCCACCGATGACCCGGGAGCCACCGCCGCCGAGGGCTCGGGAGTCACCGGAACCGATGACCCGGGAGCCACCGCCGCCGAGGGCTCGGGAGTCACCGGAACCGCAGGGCCGGAGGCCACCGCCGCCGGGGACCCGGAGGGCAGCGGCACGGCGGGGGCGGACTCCGCCGGGCTCGCCGGCGGCGGGCCGCACGGCACGGTGTACGAACTGATCCGGTCCGTCAACGGCCCGGTCCGCGACCTCGCGTTCTCCCCCGACGGCTCCTGGCTCACCTGGTCGCACCCCGGCATCGGCCGCTCCCTGCGCCAGATCAAGCTGGCCCGCATCAAGGACCGGCTGATCGTGGACGTCACCAACGGCCGCTTCGAGGACGAGAACCCGGTCTTCACCCGCGACGGCCGCTACCTCGCCTTCCTCTCCTGGCGCGGCTTCGACCCGGTCTACGACGTCCACACCGGCGACCTGTCCTTCCCGCTCGGCTGCCGCCCGTACCTCGTCCCGCTCTCCTCGGCCACCCCCTCCCCCTTCGCCCTCAACCCGGAGGGCCGCCCGGCCGCCGGCGGGCTCGACCCGCTGGAGGAAGAGGAGACCGGGGAGGCCGGCACGGTGACCGTCGAGGTGGAGGGGCTGGCGAACCGGGTCACGCCGTTCCCGGTCATCGCCTCCAAGTACTCCGCGATGTGCCCGGTCGCGGGCGGCGGCCTGGTCTGGCTGCGCTGGCCGATCTCCGGCGCGCTGGGCGAGACCTTCGTCAACCCGGCCGACATCAGCGGGCGTCCGACCCTGGAGTACTTCAACATCACCAAGGCGAAGAAGTCCGAACTGGTCGACCACCTGGACTGGTTCACGGTGAGCGGCGACGGCTCCCGGCTGGTCGTGGTGGACGAGGGAGACCTGCGGGCGGTGCCGTCGAACGAGATCGGCGACGGCGACACGACCGTCTGGATCGACCTGCGCCGCATCCTGCACGAGGTGGACCCGCCCGCCGAGTGGCGCCAGGCGTACGACGAGGCGGGGCGCCTGATCCGCGCCTACTTCTGGGACCCGGGCATGTGCGGCATCGACTGGGACGCGGTGCTCGACCAGTACCGGCCGCTGGTCGAACGGGTGGCGTCCCCGGACGAGTTCGCCGACCTGCTCCGCGAGGTCCTCGGCGAGCTGGGCACCTCCCACGCCTACGTCACCGCCGCCCGCCGCAACGAGGGCCCGCCCCACTACCAGCGCTGGCAGGGCCTCCTCGGCGCCAACTTCGTCCATCACGACGGCCGCTGGACGGTCAAGCGCATCCTGCCCGGCGACTCCTCCGACTCCAAGGCCCGCTCACCGCTGGCCGGCACCGGCATCCGCGAGGGCGCCGTCCTGACCCACGTCGACGGCCGTCCGGTCGACCCGGTCACCGGGCCCTATCCGCTGCTCGCCGGCTCGGGCGGTACGACCGTGGAGCTGACGTTCACCCCGGCCGAGGGCGGCTCCGGGCGGGCGCGGCGGGTCGCCGTCGTCCCGCTCGTCGACGAACGGCCCCTGCGCTACCAGGACTGGGTGGCCAAACGCCGCGAGGTCGTGCGGGAGCTGAGCGGCGGCAAGTGCGGCTACCTGCACATCCCCGACATGGGCGGGTCCGGCTGGGCCCAGTTCAACCGCGACCTGCGCATGGAGGTGTCCCGGCCCGGGCTCATCGTGGACGTGCGCGGCAACGCGGGCGGGCACATCAGCGAACTCGTCATCGAGAAGCTGACCCGTACGATCCTCGGCTGGGACCTGACGCGGGACGCGCAACCGGTGTCGTACACCTCGAACGCGCCGCGTGGGCCGGTGGTGGCCCTGGTCGACGAGGCGACCTCGTCGGACGGCGACATGATCACCGCGGCGTTCAAGCTGCTGAAGCTCGGGCCGGTGGTCGGCCAGCGCACCTGGGGCGGGGTGGTCGGCATGACCGGCCGGCACCGCCTCGGCGACGGCACGGTCATCACCGTCCCGATGAACGCGGCCTGGTTCGACGCCTATGGCTGGTCCGTCGAGAACCACGGCGTCGCCCCCGACCTGGAGATCCTGCGCACGCCCCTGGACTGGGCCGAGGGCCGCTACCCCGTCCTCGACGACGCCGTCCGGCTGGCCCTGGAACTCCTCCAGTCCACCCCCGCCGCGGTCCCCCCGGACCACAGCGACGTCCCCAACCGCACCAGACCAAAACTCCCCCCAAGAGCCACCCAGCCCTAGCCCGAGGGCCGCGGGGAACTGCACGAAACCCAAAAGGGGCGCGGGGAACTGCGCGAAAAACCCACCCACCCGCACCCGACACACAACCGAACCCGCACACCCAGAA
This sequence comes from Streptomyces echinatus, assembly GCF_014203595.1. Lineage (GTDB taxonomy): Bacteria > Actinomycetota > Actinomycetes > Streptomycetales > Streptomycetaceae > Streptomyces > Streptomyces echinatus. The sequence continues at coordinate 362,392 of NZ_JACHJK010000005.1, read as the reverse complement.
CGCAGGGTGCCCCTCCCAAGGAAGGGCACCCCACGTAGCTTCGGTCAAAGCCGAGCGCAGCGACTAGGCGTCGTAGTCCCGGTCGAAGCGGTCCTCCGTCTGCTGCTCCGTGTCCTCGATGTCACGGAGGTTCTGGCCGCCCCGCCCGGGCTCCGGCCGGCCCTGACGGCTCGGCTGCTGGCCGCCGCGCTGACCGCCCTGACCACCCTGGCCGCCCTGACCACCCTGGCCGCCCTGACCACCATGGCCGCCCTGCTGACCGCGCTGACCGGCCTTCTCGCGGGCCTGGTCGATCTTCTCCTTGGCCTGGTTCTGCATCTGGCTCGACTTGTCCTTCATACCCATGTGGGTTCACTCCCGTGGTGGGTGAGTTGGGGGTTGGCCCCTCGGTGGGGCCCCGACCAGATTCACACGGCCCAACACGGAGTGCATGTCGATCAGTTACGGTGCGTGGCGCGCGCCTCCTCATCCGCCGCCCCACCTGCGCCGACGAGCCCGGACCGCATCCCCTGCAACCGCGGCGCGAACCGCTTCATCTCGCGCTGCCCGACCGTCCCGATGAGCGCCGGCAGGTATCCGCGCACGCCCTGCATCCCGCGCAGCCACCACTGCCCGTACACATGCGCCGAGCGCCGCTCGATCCCGGCGACGATCCGGTCCACCGCGGGACCCAGCGGGTACGTCTTGTTCGACGGCCACGGCAGCCGCTGCCGCAGCTCCCGCATGACGTCGTCCTGGTCGGCGCCCCGCACCATGTCGGTGTCGGTCCAGGACAGATATGCGACGCCGACGCGCACGCCCTGGTAGCCGACCTCGGCGCGCAGACTGTGCGCGTACGCCTCCACACCCGACTTGGACGCGCAGTACGCCGTCATCATCGGCGCGGGCGTGATCGCGGCGAGCGAGGCGATCTGCAGCAGGTACCCCCGGCTCTCGACCAGCACCGGCAGGAACGCGCGCGCGGTCACGGCCGAACCGATCAGGTTCACCTCGATCACGCGCCGCCACGCCCGCGGGTCGGAGTCGGCGAAGGGACCGCCGGTCGCCACACCGGCGTTGGCGACCACGATGTCGACCTTCCCGAAGCGTTCCTTCACCTCCTGCGCGACCCGGCTCATGGCCTCGTGGTCGGTGACGTCGGCGTACCAGTGGGCGCTCTCGCTGTGCAGGCGTCCGGAGACCTCCTTGAGCGCCTCCTCCTCCAGCCCGACCAGCGCGACCTTCGCACCGCGCGCGGAGAGTTTGCGTGCCAGCAGCTCTCCGACGCCGCGCGCCGCTCCCGTGACGACCGCGACCTGCCCTTCGAGGTCGGCCCTGCTCATGCGCCCTCCTTGATCTGCGCGGGGGTGGAACCCTGCTCGTGCGCGTCCGCGGGGCCGGCCCCCGTGACGTAGGTGGTGACGAGTTCCCGGATCCGGCCGGTGACCAGCTCGGGAGCCTCGATCGGGGTCATGTGGCCGACGCCGGCCAGTTCGGTGAGGCCGACGCAGCGCGGCAGCGCGGCCACCAGAGCGTGGGCGTGCACGGGGGGCGTGAGCCGGTCGGACGCGCCGTGCAGCACCGCGGTGGGCGCGTGCAACCCCCGTACCCCGTGGTCCAGATCGAGCGCCGCGAGTACCGCGCCCCACGCATGGCGCACGGCACGGGGACAGGCGTGCACGATCCGCGCGCACGCCTCCACCTGGTGGGGTGCGGAACCGGCGCCCATGGTGGCGTACTTGAGGACGCTCTTCGCGACCGGTGTCACCGGCCCCAGCGGCGCCCGTGAACCGAGCACGCGCCCGGTGATCCAGCTGCGTACCCGTCCGGCCCGCAGCGGCACCACGCGTGCCTCGGCGATGAGCCGCGAACTGCCCGTGCTGCACAGCAGGACGGCGGCCGCGTGCTCACGGAAGCGGGGGCGGTCGGCCGCGGCCATGACCGTCATGCCGCCCATCGAGTGGCCGACGATCAGTGCCTGCTCCCCGCGCGTCAGCGTCTCCGCGAGCACCGCTTCGAGATCGTCCGCCAGCACGCGGGTGGTGCACGCGGGGCTCGCGGGACTGCGCCCGTGGCCCCTCTGGTCGTAGGCGATCACCCGGTGATCGGCCGCCAGGTCCCGTATCTGGGCCGCCCAGAACGCCGTCGAGCAGGTCCAGCCGTGGGAGAGGACGACGGGGGGCGCGTCCGGCGGGCCGTGCACCTCCACGTGCAGGCGGGCGCCGTCGGCGGAGAGGACGGTGAGTGTGCGGGAGGGCGTGGGCGGGGCGTACGGGCCGGAGGTGACGGAGCCGGTCCGGGCCACCGGGGCACCGGAGGTGCCGGAGGCGCGCCGGCTCATGCGGTGGCCTCGCTGCGCTCGCCCGCCACGGCGGCCTTCTCCGACGTCGTGGCCTTCGCGCCGCCACCCTTCGTAGTATTCGTAGCTTTCGCGGCCTTCGTGTCGTGTACGGCCTTCTCCGCCGACGGTTTGCGGATGACCTCGTACTCCGCCAGGTCCACCCGGCGGGTGGCGGTGCGGAACTCGGTCGTCGTGCCGGGCCAGATGGTGGTGTTGCGACCGCTCGCGTCCAGGTACCAGCTCGTGCAGCCGCCGGTGTTCCACACGGTCCGCTTCATGCGCTCCTGGACCTTGTGGTTCCACGACTCGACGGCGGCGGGCCGGGCGTCCAGGGCGGTACGGCCCCCGAGCACGTCCAGCTGGCGCAGGTAGTCGGCCATGTAGTTCAGCTGGGACTCGATCATGAGGATCATGGAGGAGTTCCCGAGGCCGGTGTTGGGCCCGATGATCGTCATCCAGTTCGGGAACCCGGCCGCCGCGGCGCCGCGCAACGCCTGCATGCCGTTCTTCCAGGAGTCCGCGAGCGTGATGCCCTCCGCGCCGACCACCCGCTCGGCGATGGGCATGTCCGTGACGTGGAAGCCGGTACCGAAGATGATCGCGTCGACCTCGGCCTCGGTGCCGTCGGCGGCGACGACGGTCGAGCCCCGGATCTCGCCGAGCCCGCTGGCGACGACGTCCACGTTGGGCCGGGCCAGCGCCGGGTAGTACGAGCTGGACAGCAGGATCCGCTTGCAGCCGATGCGGTAGTCCGGGGTCAGCTTGGCGCGCAGGGCGGGGTCCTTGACGGCGCGGGCCATGTTGCGCTTGGCGAGCTGTTCGACGAGGCCGAGTTCGTCCGGGCGCTTGGTGAACGCCTGCACCTGCAGCTCCCGGATTCCCCACAGCAGGCCGCGCCGGGCCTGCGCGGTGACGGGCAGCCGCCGGTGCAGCCACCGCTCGGCGCCGCTGATGGCCCGGTCGACCCGGGGCATCACCCAGGGGGGTGTGCGCTGGAAGAGGGTGAGCCGGCCGACCTGGGGCTGGATGGCGGGCACGATCTGGATCGCGGAGGCGCCGGTGCCGACCATGGCGACGCGCTTGCCGCGCAGGTCGTAGTCGTGGTCCCAGCGGGCGGAGTGGAACACCTTGCCCGGGAAGGTGTCCAGCCCGGGGATCTCGGGGATCTTCGGGTCGGACAGCGGGCCGGTGGCGGAGACGACGACGTCGGCGCTGAGCGAGCCGCGCGTGGTCTCGATGTTCCACCGCAGGTTGTCGTTGTCCCAGGTCATCAGCTTGACCTCGGAGTCGAGGCGGATGTGCGGGCGCAGTCCGAAGAGGTCGGTGACGTGCTCCAGGTAGGCGCGGATGTGCCGCTGGCCGGAGAACGTGCGCGGCCAGTCCGGGTTGGGCGCGAAGGAGAAGGAGTAGAGGTGCGAGGGCACGTCACAGGCGCACCCGGGGTAACTGTTGTCCCGCCAGGTGCCACCGACGCTGTCGGCCCGCTCCAGGACGACGAAGTCGGTGATCCCCTCGCGGCGCAGCCGCACGGCGGCCCCCAGCCCGCCGAACCCGGACCCGATCACCGCCACTCGTACATGCTCGTGCTCGGCCATCCCGAAGCCTCCACGCGTCACCTAGGAACTCTGCCAGTGAACACTGGCGCAATGGGACTGTAGAGCAGCGGCGTACCGAGCGGTAGGGGGCGGGAAAAGGAAGTTACCGGCGGTACGCCATAGGCTGCGGGCGTGGCCCAGGACGCAGAACACCCGTTGACCCGACCGGAGCCGGCCGGCCCGCGGACGCACGCGGAGCCGGGCGGGCCCGGCGCCCCGCGCGAGTACCGCATGGAGGAACTGGCCCGGCTGGCCGGCATCACCGTGCGCACCCTGCGCTTCTACCGTGAGCGCAAGCTGCTCCCGCCGCCCCGCCGCGAGGGCCGCATAGCCTGGTACGACGATCACCACCTGGCCCGGCTGCGCACGATCGCGGCCCTGCTGGAGCGCGGCCACACACTGAACGGCATCGCCGAACTCGCCGAGGCCTTCGACCACGGCCGGGACGTCGCCGACCTGCTCGGCGTCGGCACCCCCACCGAGGAGGAGCCGGTCCGTCTCACACCCGAGGAACTCGCCGCCCGCTTCGAGGGCGAGGTCACCCCGGAGAACCTCGCCGCCGCCATGGACCTGGGCTATATCGGCACCGACGGCGACGAGATCGTCCACATCAGCCGGCGTCTGCTGGACGTCTCCGCCGCACTGGTCCGCGAGGGCATCCCGCTCGCCGAGGTGCTCACGGCCGCCGCCCGCGTCCGCGAGCACGCCGAGGCCCTGGCCGAACTGTTCTCGGACGTCATCCTGCGCCACGCCCCCGAGGAGGACCTGCAGCGCCTGCGACCGCTGGCCCGCAGCGTCGTGGAGGCGGAACTCTCGCTGGCCCTGGACCGCAGACTGCAGAAGGCCGGCCGGCGGGTCGTCTTCCGGGACTAGCGGATCCTCTTCAGCGTGACCTTTCCGGCCTTCTTGGTGATCAGCGCGCCACCGACGCTCATCGAGACGAGGAGGTTGTACTTCCCGGCCGGGAGGTCCGAGACGTCGATTCCGCCGGTCCCCGAGGTGAAATACCCGAAGTCGTAGTTCCCGAGATCGCCCCGCTGCTTGTGCGGGCGGACCGCCCCGGGATTCTTCTTCGCGCCGAGGGCGAAGGAATACGTCTCGGACCTTCCCTCCAGCACGAGGTAGTAGGAGGCGTGCGTGTCCCGGTCCGCATTCCGGCCGGGCAGGAAGAGAACACCCTCGGCGTGAATTTTGCGTTCGCTCTCCTCGGCTTTCACGGCGGAGAAGCACACGCCGGGGGAATCGACCCCGACAATGCTCCTCTTGACCAGCTTCAGGCCGCCCTTTCCGCCCCGGAACAGCAGCTCCGAGTCACCGCAGACCTGCCGCCGGTCCACCGCGGCCCCCGAGATCAGCCGGGTCCGCCGCTCGATGCCCTCGGCCTTGCCGGCGATGCTGACCGACACGTCGTACGTCCCCTGCGGGAGTTCGGCGAACGTCAGCTCGCCCTGCGAGGCGAAACCGCCCATTTCGTACTCGCAGAAGTACTCGTCGAAATAGTCCCGGTAGAGCCTGATCTCGCTGGTCGTCTCCAGCGGATAGGTCCAGGTCCGGCCGTCCTCCTCCAGGACCAGCCGCTTGGTCTCGTCGTCCGGCCCCTCGGGCGCCTGGCCGGGCAGGAAGGCGCGCCCCTTCAGCTCCAGCCGGCCGTCCGCGAACACGGCACGGGTCAGCACGGCCAGGGCCGTGTCCTGCCGGCGCAGCTCGGCGAGGTGCTCGGCGGCCGCCTGCGGGTCCTCGGGCGCGGAACCTATCCGGACGTCCCCCCAGCGGGGCGCGACGCCCTCCGTCACGGCGTACACGATGCTCAGGATCGACGGCAGCGCCTGCCGGACCACCTCGTCGTGCCGCCGTACCGTCGGCGAGTCCACGAACAGGAAGTTGAAGTTCTCGTACGCCCGCAGCGCGGGGAGGTAGTGCACCACTTCCTGCTCGTACTGGTAGTCCCCCGGCGAGGAGACCACGTATATGTTGCGCTCGAAGTCCTTGTCCGCGGCGAGAACGTCCTTCATCACGGCGTCCATGACCGCCACGTTCTCGTCGGGCTGTCCCTCGCCGAGAACCGCGTCCCCGAGCTGGGCGTGCCCCTTGGAATAACTTCCCAGGAAATACTGGGGCGTCGAGGCCACGATGTTCTTGTAGTCGTACTTCAGGCCGTAGTAGAGCGCCGCGCTGCCGCCCTTGGACGCACCCAGCAGGGTCACCTCGTCACGGGTCACCCGCAGCCGGCGCATGAAGTCCTGGATCAGGGCCTGTATGGAGTCCGAGACGCTGAAGTCCATGTTCCGCGCCACGTAGTACGAGGCCGCGCCGTCGAAGTGGTCACGAATCCTGAGGACGTTGCATTTCACGCTGTCCAGCGCGTTGCCGAACCCGTATTTGCTGCCCACGGACGAAAAGACCACCAGGAGATGCCGGTGGTCCCCCTGGGCCGCCCGGAACTGGAACTCCACCGGCCATGTCCCGTGCTCCTCCACGCTTTCCTTGTAGGCGCGGGTCATCTGTGCCGCATAGTTGGGCGACAGCGAAGGCACGTGATTGTTCATGATCGCGTGAGAACTCTCTGGCCGGGGATGCGCACGGGGGTGTGCTCCGGCGGAGTATACGGAGTGGCCATCCGCGGTTCACCCGCGATGCATGCACTGCCCATCCATGCTTCGGCGGCCCCCGCAAGGGCGCCCTGTCAGCGGTCGTACACGGCCGTCACGGGCGCGTGGTCGCTCCACCGCTCGGCATGACTGGCGGCACGCTCCACGTACGCCTTCACGCAGCGCTCCGCCAGTCCCGGCGTGGCGACGTGGTAGTCGATGCGCCAGCCGGTGTCGTTGTCGAAGGCCCGCCCGCGGTACGACCACCAGGTGTACGGCCCCTCGGTGTCCGGGTGCAGGGCGCGGACGACGTCGACGTACCCGCCCTCGTCCGCGGCGAACACCCGGCCGAGCCAGTCCCTCTCCTCGGGCAGGAAGCCGGAGCTCTTGGTGTTGCCGCGCCAGTTCTTGAGGTCGGCCTTCTGGTGGGCGATGTTCCAGTCGCCGCAGACGACGACCTCGCGCCCGTCGGCGGCGGCGCGCTCGCGCAGGTCCTTCAGGTGGGCGAGGAACTCACCCATGAAGCGGATCTTCTCGTCCTGCCGCTCGGTGCCGACCTCGCCGGAGGGCAGGTAGAGGGAGGCGACGGTGACTCCGGGCAGCTCGGCCTCGACATAGCGCCCGCTGCCGTCGAACTCGGCGGAGCCGAAGCCGATCCGGACGTGGTCGGGCTCACGCCTGGTGTAGAGGGAGACGCCCGCGCGGCCCTTGGCGGCGGCCGGAGCGTGCACGACGTGCCAGCCGTCGGGCTGCCGGACCTCCTCGGGAAGCTGGTGCGGCTCGGCGCGCACCTCCTGCAGGCAGACGACGTCCGCGTCGGTCGCGGCGAGCCACTCCACGAAGCCCTTCTTCGCGGCGGCCCGCAGCCCGTTCACGTTCACCGAGGTCACAGTCAGCACCCGGGCACACTACCGGCACACTGGTCGGGGTCCGAAAAACCCGGCCCCCCCCGTCTGCATAGAAGTACGATGACCAGCATGATTATACGTACCGTTCGCTTCGACCACCCTGACGCCGTGAAGCTCAACGACGAGGTCCAGGCCGAGTACCACCTGCGCTACGGCGACGGGGGCGACGCCACGGCCCTCGACGCCACGGACTTCGACCCGCCCCGGGGCGTGTACCTGATCGCGTACGACGAGCACGGCCACCCGGTGGCGACCGGCGGCTGGCGCAGCCAGGACGACAACGGCGAGGGCAACGAGGACGGGGACGCCGAACTCAAGCGCATGTACGTCGTGGAGGCGATGCGCGGCCGGGGTCTGGCGCGCCGCATGCTCGCCGCCCTGGAGGAGGACGCCCGTGGGGCCGGCCGTGTCCGGATGGTCCTGGAGACGGGCACCAAGCAGCCGGAGGCCATCGCCCTGTACGCCTCCAGCGGCTACGCGCCGTGCGTGAAGTTCGGCTACTACCGCGAGTACGAGGACAGCCGCTGCTTCGCCAAACAGCTCTGAGCCGCGCCCGCTCGCGACGTCTTCCGGCGCCGGCCGCGGGGCACGCGGCCGCGTCAGGGAATGTGACCCTCGCCACTGGCACGGCCCGGAGGCGGCGTGAGGTCTCCGCCGCACCTTCCCCGTAAACGACGAAGATCCCGTCCGATCGTGATGATCGGCGGGATCTTCGCTCACCGCTCCCGAGCTGACTCGAGAACAGTCGTGCGTGGACCTGAGGGGATTTGAACCCCTGGCCCCCTCGATGCGAACGAGGTGCGCTACCGGACTGCGCCACAGGCCCTTGCAACGAGTGAAACTTTAGCATCCCGATCGGGGTGCTTGGAAATCCGCTCCCTGACTGGTCAGGGCAGGGACGGCGGGTGGGGCTATTCGTTGGCCGCGCGGGGGCGGTCGCCGTCCTCGTACTGGTCGAAGAGGGGGGTGCGTCCGCGCTCGCGCGACCGGCGCGCCGAGGCCGCGCTGGGGGTCGTCCCGCGCGACCGCGTGCGGGCGTGGGGAAGCGCGCCGCCGAGGCCGCCCGCCGGCTTGCCCTCGGACGCGGGCTCCGGCTCGCCCGTCCCGCCCTCCGGTGCATGGCCCGCCTCGTGCTCCGGCGCCACCGCGCTGGAGCGCGCCGAACTCCAGGTGTCGGGCGCCCCCAGGTCCACGTCGGAGGTGGCGCGCGGAGCGACGGGCGCGGTCACATACGTCGGCAGCGGTACCGGCACCGGATCCCAGCTGTCCCCGTGACCGGGCCGCCGCTGCCGCTCCCGCTGCTGGTCGACCCACTCGGCGTGGTCCGTCTGCTCGACGAGCGCACGCCGGTCGGCGGCCAGCGCGGACACACCGGTGTCGGTGTCGGTCTCGGCGCCCTGGCCCTCGTCCGCGCCGTCGGTGCCGGCGCCCTCGTCGACGGACGCGCGTCGGCGCGGCTGGCGCTCGCGCAGGCGCTGGGCGGCGGCCTCGGCGTGCCGGCGGTCCATCTGGTAGGCGAAGCGGCGCCGCTCCTGCGTCCGCAGATAGGCGATGTACCCGCTGAGGAGTACCGCCGGCGCGCCGGGCACCCACAGGAACGCGAGCCCGCCGACGGCGGCGACGACCGCGCCGAGCGTGAAGACGAGGAAGAGCATCACGGTGGTGCGCCGGCGGCGTGCGAGTACCTTCGAGCGCCGGGCGCGCGCCGCGGCCGCCTGCGCCGAGGACGCACGCCGCGCCACCGGTTCACGCTGCGGTGCGGGCACGGGGGTGGACTTGGGGGCCGGCGCGGCACTCTGCTCGCGCACCGGTTCCGCACTGCCGGGTGTCTCGGGCCCGGCGTCCGCACCGACCTGACGGCGGGTCGGAGGCACGGCGAAGGCCCGGACGTCCACCGAGTCGGTGGCCGCGTCCGGATCGCCGGCGTCCGGCTCCCCCTCCTGGGCGGAGCGCGCCCGCAGGTCCCTGGCGTACCGGCGCTCCATGCCCGCCCGTCCGGAAAGCAGCCGGATGGCGGTGCTGAAGCGTTCCGTCGGACGGGCCTCGTTCAGCTCGTCCTGCCTACGGAGCCACATCGGCACCAAGTAGGCGGCCCAGGCCCCGACAATGACTGCGTAGATGAGGCCGCTGCTGCTCACGCCTCACACGGTAGAGGGGTTTGCGTGAGGCCATCCGCCAATTGGGCCGGTGTGTCGCACGATCTGGCTGATATTTCCAGCATTTTTTTCGACCGATGCGATCAGTGGACCGTCACAGTCACGAATTCAAGGGGTTCAGGAACGGTCGACAGCCGATCAATTTCGAACACACATTCCATTTACGGGCGCTCGACGGGATTCCCCGGCGCGTTCCGCGGATTCGGCGACGGGTCCGCCGTTCCCCGCCCGCCCGCGGGACCGCCCTGCCGCTCGGCGTGCCGGTCCCCCTGGGGGCGTGCCCGGTGCCACCGCGCGAGCAGCCCGTCGAGCGCCTCCTCCGCGGTGAGCGCGAAGACGAGATGGTCGCGCCAGGCGCCGTCGATGTGCAGATAGCGCGGCCGGAGCCCCTCCTCGCGGAATCCGAGTTTCTCCACGACCCGTCGGCTCGGCCGGTTCTCGGGGCGAATGCAGACCTCGACGCGGTGCAGGCCGACGGTGCGGAAACAGTGGTCCACCACGAGCGCGACGGCCGTCGGCATCACCCCGCGCCCGGCCACCGACTCGTCCACCCAGTAGCCGACGTGCCCCGAGCACATCGAGCCCCAGGTGATCCCGGCGACCGTCAACTGCCCCACGAGCCGCCCCTGGTACTCGATGACGAACGGCAGCATCCGGCCCGCGTGCGCCTCGGCCCGCAGATGCCGGACCATCTGGCGGTAGGTCGGCCGGTGCGCTATCGGGCCGCTCGGCGTGGGCGGCGGGATGGTCGCCTCCCACGGGCGCAGCCAGTCGCGGTTGCGCCGGTTCACCTCACGCCACACCCGCTGGTCGCGCAGCTTTATCGGCCGGAGGACGACATCGCCGTCCGCCAGCACGACGGGCCAGGAAGGGCTGTTCAGCTCGCACCCCCGCTGTCCGCTCCGGGGTGGTCACCGCCGCGGATCTGGTCGACGGCGTGAATCAGCAGGGGCTCCAGCACGGCGAGGCCGTCCCGCACGCCGCCGCTCGACCCGGGCAGATTGACGATCAGCGTTTTCCCGGCCACCCCCGCCAGGCCCCGCGACAGCGCGGCGGTCGGCACCTTCTCCCGCCCGTACGCGCGGACGGCCTCCGCGACGCCCGGCACCTCGCGGTCGATCACCGCCCGGGTCGCCTCTGGGGTCCGGTCGGTGGGCGAGATGCCGGTGCCGCCGGTGGTGACGACGACGTCGTAACCGGCCTCCACGGCCGCTCGCAGCGCCGCTTCCACCGGATCCCCGTCCGGCACCACCCGCGGCCCGTCCACGGCGAACCCGAGGTCCTCCAGGCCCTTCACGATCAGCGGGCCGCCCCGGTCCTCGTAGACACCGGCGGCGGCCCGGTTGGAGGCGGTGACGACCAGCGCGGCGTACGGCGCCGCCGGCGCGCCCCCGGTGTTGCCGTCCCGTGTCATGCCCGGCTCCAGTCGCCCGACTTGCCGCCCGTCTTCTCCTCCACCCGCACGTCCGTGATGACCGCTCCCTTGTCGACCGCCTTGACCATGTCGACCACGGTGAGCGCGGCGACCGTCACCGCCGTGAGGGCCTCCATCTCGACGCCCGTGCGGTCCGTCGTCTTCACGGTGGCCCGGATCTCCACGGCGTCGTCCGCGACCGACAGATCCAGTTTCACACCGGACACCGACAACGGGTGGCACAGCGGGATCAGATCCGGAGTGCGCTTGGCGCCCATGATCCCGGCGATGCGCGCGGTGGCGAGCGCGTCGCCCTTGGGCATTCCCTCACCGCGCAGCAGCTCGACCACTCTCGGTGAGACGAGGACGCGTCCGGCGGCGCGGGCGGTGCGCGCGGTCACGTCCTTCCCGGACACGTCGACCATGCGGGCCGCACCCGCTTCGTCGAGGTGCGTCAGTCGTTCCTGCGCAGGGGGTCCGGGGGTCTCCCCCCGGGAAGGCACGGTCATGGTGTGTGGTGCTCCCGGTCCGGGCCCGCCGCGGTGCGGAGCGCGGGCCTGCTGTGCGCGACACGGTACCGCCAAGCCCGCGCGCGGGGCGGACCAGGATCGTCCTGCGGACGGGTACGCGCGCGTGCGTCAGCCGAGCAGCACGACCTCCACCTCGCTGCCGGGCTCGACGCTCTCCACGTCCTCGGGGACGACGATCAGCGCGTCGGCCAGGGCCAGCGCCGCGATCAGGTGGGAACCGGTTCCGCCCACGGGGGTCACCTCACCGTCCGCGTACGACCCGCGCAGGAACTGCCGGCGTCCCTTGGGCGAGCGGATTGCCTCGTCCGCCTTCAGGGCGGCCCGCGCGCGGGGCCGGTGCAGGTCCGTGAGCCCCATCAGGGCGCGGATGGCGGGACGGACGAACAGCTCGAAGGAGACGTACGACGACACCGGGTTGCCGGGCAGGGCCAGCAGCGGCGTGTGGTCGGGGCCGATGGAGCCGAAGCCCTGGGGCTTGCCGGGCTGCATCGCGAGCTTGCGGAAGTCGACACCGCTGCCCGCCACGTCCTCGTCGCCGACGGACGACAGCGCCTCCTTCACGACGTCGTACGCCCCCACGCTCACCCCGCCGGTGGTCACCAGCAGGTCCGCGCGGATGAGCTGGTCCTCGATGGTGGAGCGGAGGGTCTCGGCGTCGTCGGCGACGGCGCCCACCCGGTAAGCGATGGCGCCCGCGTCCCGCGCGGCGGCGGTGAGGGAGAAGCTGTTGGAGTCGTAGATCTGGCCCGTGGCCAGCTGCTCGCCGGGCTGTACGAGCTCGCTGCCGGTGGACAGGACGACCACGCGCGGGCGCGGGCGCACGCGCACCGTGCCGCGGCCGATCGCGGCGAGCAGGGCGAGCTGCGGCGGGCCGAGGATCGTCCCGGCCTCCAGGGCCCGCTCGCCGGCCCGCACGTCGCTGCCCATGGCCCGCACGTGCGCGCGTGCCTCGGCGGGCCGGTACACGTGGACGTGGCCCTCGGCGCCCTCGGGAGCCGAGCTGCGCGCCCGCATACCGCTCACCGGACCCTCGCCGAGCCCGCCGTCGGTCCACTCGACGGGGACGACGGCCTCGGCGCCGGGGGGCAGCGGCGCTCCGGTCATGATGCGGGCGGCCTGCCCGGGGCCGACCCGTACCGGGTCGGCCGCGCCGGCGGCGACGTCCCCGACGACCTCCAGGACGGCCGGGAACTCCTCACCGGCGCCTTCGATGTCCGCGACCCGTACCGCGTATCCGTCCATGGAGCTGTTGTCGAACGGCGGCAGGGACACCGGCACCGTGACGTCGTCGACCAGGACACAGCCCTGGGCGTCGAGCAGTTGCAGCTCGATGGGTTCGAGGGGGCGGACGGTCGAGAGGATGTCCTCCAGATGCTCGTCCACCGACCACAGGTCGTCCTGGCCGGCGGGGCGGGTCGCGGCGCTGCTCAAGATTGCTGCATCTCCTCGGCTACGTAACTGCGAAGCCAGGCGCGGAAGTCCGGGCCCAGGTCTTCACGTTCGCACGCGAGTCTGACAATGGCACGCAGATAGTCGCCGCGGTCTCCGGTGTCATAACGGCGGCCCTGGAAGACGACGCCGTGCACGGGGCCGCCGACCTTCTCGTCCTGCGCGAGCTGCTGGAGGGCGTCGGTGAGCTGAATCTCGCCGCCGCGGCCCGGCTCGGTGGTGCGCAGGACACCGAAGATGTGCGGGTCGAGGACGTAGCGGCCGATGATCGCGTAGTTCGACGGGGCGTCCGCCGGGTCCGGCTTCTCGACCAGTCCGGTCACCTTCACGACGTCACCGTCGCCGGTGGCCTCCACCGCCGCGCAGCCGTAGAGGTGGACCTGCTCCGGCGCGACCTCCATGAGGGCGATCACGCTGCCGCCGTGCTGTTCCTGCACCTCGATCATGCGCCGCAGCAGCGGGTCCCGCGGGTCGATCAGGTCGTCGCCGAGGAGGACGGCGAAGGGCTCGTGGCCGACGTGCGGGGCGGCGCACAGCACCGCGTGACCGAGCCCCCTGGGGTCGCCCTGGCGCACGTAGTGCATGGTGGCCAGGTCGCTGGACTGCCGCACCTTCGCGAGCCGGCCGGCGTCACCCTTCTTCTCGAGCGCCGATTCCAGCTCGTAATTGCGGTCGAAGTGGTCCTCGAGCGGCCGCTTGTTGCGTCCGGTGATCATGAGGACGTCATCGAGTCCCGCCGCCACGGCCTCCTCGACCACGTACTGGATCGCCGGCTTGTCGACGACGGGCAGCATCTCCTTGGGAGTGGCTTTCGTCGCCGGCAGGAATCGGGTACCGAGGCCGGCCGCGGGAATGACAGCCTTGCTGATCCTGGGGTGGGACTGAGTCATGCCCGCAACCATATCCGGTGCCTTTGCTGGAATTCTGTGGCTCCGGGCGATTGGCCCTCATATGAACTGCATTAAGAAGGGTGCGGGAACGACCAGTGGAACACGCCGGACGTACAGGTGAGCCTGACAAGCGCATGTTGCGACGAGAGCTCCTCGGAGTGAGGAGCAGGTGGACGGCCGATGACATCCGCGAAGCGGGCCGTGAGCTGGCGGAACGCGCCCTGGAGCTGCCCGAGCTGACGCGCGGGCGCACGGTGGCGGCGTACGTCTCCGTAGGGAGCGAGCCCTGCACGCTCGCGCTGCTGGACGCGCTGCGCGCGCGGGGCGTACGCGTCCTGCTGCCCGCGCTCCTGCCCGACAACGATCTGGACTGGGGCGAGTACACCGGCCCCGATTCCCTCACGCAGGTCGAACACCTCGGGAAGATGGCGCTTTTCGAACCCTCCGGCACGCGGCTCGGACCGGACGCCGTGACGGCCGCGGACGTCGTCCTGCTGCCCGGACTCGCGGTCGACGCGCGCGGGATGCGCCTGGGGCGCGGCGGAGGGTCGTACGACCGTGTGCTGGCCCGCCTGGAGCGCGCGGACGCGCACCCCCGGCTCGTGGTGCTGCTGTACGACACCGAGGTCGTCGCGCGCGTTCCGGCGGAGGCGCACGACAGGCCGGTGCACGCGGTGGTGACGCCCTCCGGTGTGCGCCGGTTCCCGCTCGCCTGACCGGGAGCCCGCGCGTCCCGCCGCCCCGGGTCACGCGCATCGGGTACGGAAAAGGCCCTCCACGCGCGCGTGGAGGGCCTTTTCAGTGGTGTGCCGTCCGGGGCCCCCAGGCCGTGGAGGGCGCTGGGGGTGGGATCACGGCTCCAGGACGAGCGTGTCGCTCGTGCTCGCGTCCACCGCCTTGCCCGAGAACGACCAGGGCAGCAGTTCGCCGTCGGCCCACTTGCCCGTCTGGTCCGTGTAGTGCGCGTTGAACGCGTGCCCGGAGGCACCGCTCAGGTTGATCCACTTGGACTTGTCGAGGTCGGCGAGGTTGACGACCATGCGCATGGAGGGCACCCAGAGGACGTTGTAGCCGCCGGCCGCGTTCCAGCCGCTCGCGTTCACCGTCGCCTCGCCGCCGCTGAGCTTCCAGGGGCCGCGGTTCAGCAGGTACTGCAGGACCTTGGGGCCCTCGGTGCCGAGCGTCTGGTTCTTCAGGAACAGGCGGTGCAGCCGGCCCCAGCTCCAGGTGTCGATGTCCTTGCCGAGCTTGGCGGTCAGCTCCCAGCGGGCGTCGATCATGGCGCGGGCGAAGAGCTGGTCGCGGTTCTTCGCGGCGGGACGGGTGCCCGACCTGGGGGTCTTCCACCAGTCGCTGTCGGGCTTGTCCATCAGGGTGCGCACGACCTCGAACCAGCGGTCACCGCCGTCCGGCTGCGCCTGGTCGGCATCGCGCTGGCCGCACTCGCGCACCTTGGTGTCGTCGTCCACCGGGCCGGTGCTGTCGATCTTGTCGACCCACAGGCACTGCCCCTTGACGCGCACCTCCTTGGGGAGCTTGTTGCCGAAGGACAGCTTGAGGATGTTGCGCCAGACGGCGTTGAAGTAGGCGGCCGCAGCGGAGTCGGCGTCCTGGGTGTAGTCCCAGCCCTCCAGAAGCTTCTGCGCCTTGCGGACCTCGGGGTCCTTGAGGTCGATCTTCAGCAGCTTGGGCACCAGGAGCTTGGCGATCTCGCTGCTGTTGTCCAGCTGCATCTGCCGCATGTCGTCGGTCGAGATCTTGCCGCCGTCCTTGATCTTGGACTCGATCAGGTCGGTGATGCGCTGGCTGCGGGTGCCGTAGCCCCAGTCGGTGGTGAGCGTGTACGGGTACTTCGCCCGGTCCACCACGGCCTGGTTGGCGGTGACGATGTAGCCGCGGGCGGGGTCGTACTCGTAGGGCAGCTCGTCCTTCTTGACGAAGCCCTTCCAGCGGTACTTCGACTCCCAGCCCGGTGCCGGGAGGGCGCCGGCGTCCTTGTCGGAGCGCGTGGGGATCTTGCCGGGCAGCGTGTAGCCGATGTGGTTGTCCGTGCCGGCGTAGATCAGGTTCTGCGACGGCACGTCGAACAGGGCCGCCGCCGCGCGGAAGTCGTCCCAGCCGTGGGCCTTGTCGAGGGCGAACACGGCGTCCATGGAGGTGCCCGGGTCGAGCGCGGTCCACCTCAGGGCGATGCCGTAGCCGTCACCGCGGTCGGGGGCGGCGGAGTTCACGGAGGCCTTCCGGCCGACCTGGACGAGCTCGTCGTCACGGTCGGACAGGAGCGGCATCCCGTCCTGGGTCTGGCGTACGACGATCGTCTTGGCCTTGCCGCCGGCGACCTGGATGGTCTCCTCGCGGGTCTTGAAGGGCTTGACCTTGCCGTCGTACAGGTAGCCGTTCGCGCTGACCTTCTCCAGGTAGAGGTCGGTGACGTCGACGCCGGAGTTGGTCATACCCCAGGCGATCTTGGCGTTGTGGCCGATGATCACACCGGGCATACCGGCAAAGGTGTAGCCGGTGACGTCGTACTGGCACTTGTCGGAGACGGTCCGGCAGTGCAGGCCCATCTGGTACCAGACGGACGGCAGGGACGCCGACAGGTGCGGGTCGTTGGCGAGGAGCGGCTTGCCGGTGATGGTGTACTTCCCCGCGACCACCCAGGAGTTGGAGCCGATGCCCTGGCCGTTCACGCCGACGGCCGTGGGGAGGCCGTCCAGGACCTTGTAGAGGCCCCCCAGCTGGCTGGTGAGACCCGGACCCGTCCCGGTCGTCGTGGAGGAGCCGGTCGTGCCCGTCGTGCCCTGGGAGGAGCCCGTGGCGCCCTGGGCGGAGGTGCCGCCGGCCGTGCCCTCGGTGGAGCTGCCGCCGCCCTGCTGGAAGGCCTTGTTCAGCTCGTCGTACCGGCCCTCCTGCACGATCGGCTTGTTGCGGCCGTAGGGGTACGCCGGGTACAGGTCCTGGATCTGCTGCGGGCCGAGCCGGCCGGCCATCAGCGCGCGGTCGATCTCGTCCTGCATGTTGCCGCGCAGGTCCCAGGCCATCGCCTTCAGCCACGAGACGGAGTCGACCGGGGTCCACTTGCCCGGCTTGTAGTCGTTGGTGAAGCCCAGGGCCGCGTACTCCAGGGAGATGTCCTTGCCTTCCTTGCCCTGAAGGTAGGCGTTGACTCCCTTGGCGTAGGCCTGGAGGTACTTCTTCGTGGAGTCCGACAGCTTGGTGTCGTACTCCTGCCGGGCGATCCGGTCCCAGCCGAGGGTGCGCAGGAACTCGTCGTTCTCGACCTGGCTCTTGCCGAACATCTCCGACAGGCGCCCGGAGGTCATGTGCCGGCGCACGTCCATCTCGTAGAACCGGTCCTGCGCCTGGACGTAGCCCTGCGCCATGAACAGGTCCTCGTCGGAGGACGCGTAGATCTGCGGAATGCCGTAGCCGTCCCGCTTGACGTCGACCGGTCCGGACAGGCCGTCGAGCTTGATCGAACCGGTGGTCTGCGGGAAGGAGGCGCGGACCGTACTGATCGACCAGTACGCCCCGTAGGCGATGCCGCCGATGATGGCCAGTACCAGTACAAGCACGACCAGTCGGGCTTTGCGCCCCTTCTTCCTGCCGGACTTGACGGACGTGGCACCCGTGGTGGCGGTGTCACCCGTTGTGGCGGTGGTGTTGGGGGGCATCGCTGTCCTTGCTGTCCTAACGCGAGCGGCAGGTCGGGCTGTGACTTTGAATGAGCGCTGGAGCAACCATAGGCGCAGGGCCCTGTCCCGCTTGACGCGGAGTCGGGAACGAGCGCGCACGAGCGTTCGATCTTGCCCTGCCGAACGTCAAGAAAGCGTCAAGAGTTAGGTAAGGTAACGAAGTAACCGGAGATCCCCGGCTCGATCCGAGGAGGAACGCCCGCTGACTGTTCACCACCTCAACCAGCTGCTGCTCATCTGCTCCGTCGTCCTGCTCGTCGCCGTCGCGGCCGTCCGGATCTCCTCGCGCAGCGGGCTCCCCAGCCTGCTCGTGTACCTGGGGATCGGCGTCCTCATGGGCCAGGACGGCGTCGGTGACATCCATTTCAACAGCGCCGAAGTGACCCAGGTCATGGGGTACGCGGCCCTGGTGGTGATCCTCGCCGAGGGCGGCCTGGGCACGAAGTGGAAGGAGATCCGGCCGGTCCTGTCGTCCGCCTCCATGCTGGCGACGGCGGGGGTCGCGATCAGCGTGGGCGTCACCGCCGCGGGCGCGCACTATCTGGTCGGGCTGGAATGGCGGCAGGCGCTCATCATCGGCGCGGTGGTGTCCTCGACGGACGCGGCGGCGGTGTTCTCGGTGCTCCGCAGAGTTCCGCTCCCCGCGCGCGTGACGGGCACGCTGGAGGCGGAGTCCGGCTTCAACGACGCCCCCGTGGTCATCCTGGTCGTCGCCTTCTCCACGGCCGGCCCGATCGAGCACTGGTACGTCCTGCTGGGCGAGATCGTCCTGGAGCTGGCCATCGGCGCGGCCATGGGACTCGCGGTGGGCTGGTTCGGCTCCTGGGGGCTCAAGCACGTGGCGCTGCCCGCGTCCGGCCTCTACCCGATCGCCGTGCTCGCGATCGCCGTCACCGCCTACGCCGCCGGTTCCCTGGCGCACGGCAGCGGCTTCCTGGCCGTCTATCTGGCCTCGATGGTGCTCGGCAACGCCCGGCTCCCCCACTGGCCCGCCACCCGCGGTTTCGCCGAGGGGCTCGGCTGGATCGCGCAGATCGGCATGTTCGTCGTGCTCGGCCTGCTGGTCACCCCGCACGAGCTGGGCGACGACGTCTGGCCCGCGCTGGTCATCGGGCTGGCGCTGACCATGGTGGCCCGGCCGCTGAGCGTGGTGCTCAGCCTGGCGCCGTTCCGGGTGCCCTGGCAGGAGCAGGCCCTCATGTCGTGGGCCGGGCTGCGCGGTGCGGTGCCCATCATCCTGGCGACCATCCCCATGGTGAACGGCGTCGCCGGCAGCCGCCGCATCTTCAACATCGTCTTCGTCCTGGTCGTCGTCTACACCCTGGTCCAGGGGCCGACCCTGCCCTGGCTGGCACGCACCCTCCGGCTCGGCGAGAAGGGCGAGGCCTCGGACCTCGGCATCGAGTCGGCACCCCTGGAGCGGCTGCGCGGACATCTGCTGTCCGTCGCCATCCCCGAGGGCTCACGGATGCACGGCGTGGAGGTCGGCGAGCTGCGACTGCCGCCCGGTGCGGCCGTCACGCTGGTCGTGCGCGAGAAAGAATCGTTTGTGCCGCTGCCCACGACGGTGCTGCGGCGCGGCGACGAGCTGCTGGTCGTCGCCACCGATCCGGTGCGCGACGCGGCCGAACGGCGCCTGCGCGCGGTTGCCCACGGGGGCAAGCTGGCGAGCTGGCTGGGCATGAACGGGGCGAACGGACCGGGCGCCGGACGGTGAGCGCGACGGCGGGGCGGGCACGACAGGACGGCGCCCTCGTCGCGAGCTGGGCGCGGGCGCGTTAAGAGCGCATTTCGCATGATTCACGCCCGCGCCAATCACAGGCGAACAAGCCCGACGGTGCTCATTTTCACAGGTGCACAAGGCCTTGATCCCTGTAGTATCAAGGCACCCTGATCGAACCAACTCTGTCTGATGCAGAGCTGGCGCGACCGTATGGCGGCCGGAACGCCCTCTGTAGCGACACCGGTATCTACCGCAGTTCCGCGCAAGAGGACAGCTCTCGGCGCCCCCGCACGGGCGCGCTACCAGGTGGAAGAAAGGCACGGGCCGTGGTGTCCACGGTCACCACCGAGTCGGCGGAGAACCCGCCGGCGTCGTCCCGCCCCGGATACGGACAGCTGCTGCGCACCCGCGGCGCCTGGACGTTCCTGCTCCCCGGCTTCGCGGCGCGCCAGCCGTTCGCGATGCTCACCATCTCGATCGTGCTGCTCGTCCAGCACACCACCGGCTCGTACGGCGCGGCCGGCGCCGCCGCGGCCGCCACCGGCGTCTCCATGGCGCTGTTCGCGCCGTACAGCGGCCGCCTCGCCGACCGCTACGGCCAGCGCGCCGTGCTGATCCCCGGCGTGCTGGTCCACACGGTCTCCGGTCTGTCCCTGACGGCGCTCGCGCTGGCGCACGCGCCCCTGTGGGCGCTGTTCGTGGCGGCCGTCCCGACCGGCGCCTCGGTGCCGCAGGTCGGCCCCATGGTGCGGGCGCGCTGGGGCGTGCGGCTGCAGGGCTCGCCCCTGATGACCACCGCGGCGGCGTTCGAGTCCGTCACGGACGAGCTGACCTTCGTCTTCGGGCCGCTGCTGGCGACCGCGCTGTGCACCACCGTGACGCCGGCCGCGGGCCTGGTCACGGAGGCCGCGCTGACCCTCGTGGGCGGTCTGCTGTTCGCCGCGCAGAAGAGCACGCAGCCGCCAGTGACCGCCGGAAGCGGCCACGCGCGCGTGGAGCACGGCTCGGCCCTGCGCGTGCCGGGCGTGCGCGTGCTCGTCGTGACCTTCCTGGGCATCGGTTCGGTCTTCGGCGGCATGCAGGTGTCGCTCGCGGCCTTCACCGAGTCGATCGGCGAGCCCGGCCTGAACGGCGTCCTGTACGGCGTCTTCGCCGCCGGGAACATGCTGTCCGGCATCGCCTGCGGCGCGATCGCCTGGAAGGTGGCCCCGCAGAAGCGCCTGGTCGTCGGTTACGCGGCGCTCGCGCTGGTGGCCTCCGCCCTGTGGACGGCACACTCGGTGCTGCTGCTCGCGGCTCTCGGCCTGCTGGTCGGCATGTCCATCGCGCCGTCGCTGATCACCGGCTACACGCTGGTCGAGAGCCTGGTCCCGGCCGGTGCCCGCACCGAGGCGTTCACCTGGCTGACCGGCGCGGTCGCGCTCGGTCAGGCGGCCGCCGTCACGGTCTCGGGACAGCTGGAGGACCGGCTGTGGGACGGCGCGGGATTCCTGGTGCCGATGGCCGGCACCGTGCTCGCGCTGGTGACCCTGGTGGCGCTGCGATCGAGGCTCGTGCCGCAGGCACGGAACCGTACGGTGGCGCGTGGCGTCGGTCACCGCGTCCCGGTGACGGTGGACTGAGCCCCGGGAATACGTCACTATGGATCGTCGTTAGCACTCATCGAGTGAGAGTGCCAGGAGGAAGACAGTGCCGACCTACCAGTACCAGTGCACCGAGTGCGGCGAGGGCCTCGAGGCGGTGCAGAAGTTCACCGACGACGCCCTGACCGAGTGCCCGAGCTGCAAGGGCCGCCTGAAGAAGGTGTTCTCCGCGGTCGGCATCGTCTTCAAGGGCTCGGGGTTCTACCGCAACGATTCCCGCGGCTCCACGTCGAGCAGCAGCCCGGCGTCGAAGCCGGCCGGCTCCTCGTCCGACTCGAAGACGACCACGGCGACGTCCTCGTCGACTTCGTCTTCGTCGTCGTCCTCGTCCTCGACGAGCTCGACCAGCAGCACCTCCGCCGCCTGAGACCTCTCACCCGGACCCTGCCCTCGTACGACGGCAGGGTCTTCGGCGTTCCCCGGCACCGGCTCCCCCGGGGTTTCGTGGGCCGCTAGTGTGCTGGTCATGGCGAACGCAGAGATCGGCGTAATCGGCGGCTCGGGTTTCTACTCCTTCCTCGACGACGTGACCGAGGTCCAGGTGGACACCCCGTACGGGGCGCCCAGCGACTCCCTCTTCCTCGGCGAGGTCGCCGGCCGGCGGGTCGCCTTCCTGCCCCGGCACGGCCGAGGCCACCATCTGCCGCCGCACCGCATCAACTACCGCGCCAACCTGTGGGCCCTGCGCTCGGTCGGGGTGCGGCAGGTTCTGGGTCCGTGCGCGGTGGGCGGGCTGCGCCCCGAGTACGGCCCGGGCACCCTGCTCGTGCCGGACCAGCTGGTGGACCGCACGAAGTCCAGGGCGCAGACGTACTTCGACGGGCTGCCGCTGCCCGACGGCACCGTGCCGAACGTCGTGCACGTGTCCATGGCCGACCCCTACTGCCCCACCGGACGGGCCGCCGCGCTGAAGGCGGCCCGCGGACGGGACTGGGAACCGGTGGACGGCGGCACGCTGGTGGTGGTCGAGGGCCCGCGCTTCTCGACGCGTGCCGAATCGTTGTGGCACCAGGCGCAGGGCTGGTCGGTGGTGGGTATGACCGGCCACCCGGAGGCGGCGCTCGCCCGGGAGCTGGAGCTGTGCTACTCGTCGCTGACCCTGGTCACCGACCTCGACGCGGGCGCCGAGACCGGCGAGGGCGTCTCGCACGACGAGGTGCTGCGGGTCTTCGCGGCCAATGTGGACCGGCTGCGCGGCGTGCTGTTCGACGCGGTGGCGGCGCTGCCGGAGACCGCGGGGCGGGACTGCCTGTGCGTGGGCGCGCTCGGCGGGATGGATCCGGGGTTCCGGCTGCCGTAGCGCAACCCGGCGCCCGGGCGGAATCTCCCGGTCGGGTGAGCGAGTTGTCCACAATCCGTCGGTGATCCACCGGCTCCGGCGGGATCCGGCGCGAGGCCTCATCGTGGCAGCGCAAGCCGAAATCCTCGTCGCAGGCGGTGATCCCCATGCCTTCGTCCTCGTCGGCCCCGACCCCCTCCTCACTCTCTCCTCCCCCGCGCCCGCCCGTTGCCCGCTCTCCGTTCCCGCCTCCCCTGCGCCTGCCGCGTCCGCTGGGCACGGACGCCCCGGCGACCCGGGAGGTGCCCGCGTTCGGTCCGGTGCGGGTGCGCGGCGGGCGGTACCGGCTGCAGCGGCTCGTCCGGCGCCGCGGGTGGGCCGTCGCGGCCGGTCTCGCGGTGACCGCGGCGGCGCTCGTGGCCGCGGGGCCCGGGATCGGGGCGGAACCGCACGGCACGGTGCGGCCCCCGGGGCACCGGGTCACCAAACCCGTGCGGCGGACCGCGGCGGTGGACCTGGTGGCGGCGCCGGTGCGGATCGCCGACGCAGCCACGACGCGGCTGCTCCGGCCCGGTGACCGCGTCGACGTCATCGCGGCCCAGGACCCGTCCACCGGCGACGGCGCCCGGGTGCTCGCGCGCGGGGTGCGGGTGACGGAGGTGCCGGAGCCGCTGGACGGCGCGGCCGGCAGCGGGGCGCTGGTCGTGCTGTCGGCGCCGCGGGCCACGGCGGCACGGCTGGTCGGCGCGAGCGCCGTCGCACGCCTGGCGGTGACGCTGTGCTGAACCGGGCCGCGCGCACTCCTGGCGCATTGTCGTCGGTCGCCTCGGTCGCGCCACCGGACTGGACACGGTGGCCGCACCGTGCCGTAGGTTGCGGAGCGTTTCGTTCCACCCCCTGTGCACACGAGGAGAGTCCCCTAGGTGAGCGCGAAGAAGGAAGCGAACGTCTGGCAGGGCTTCAGGGCCTTCCTGATGCGCGGAAACGTCGTCGATCTGGCAGTTGCGGTCGTCATCGGCGCGGCCTTCACGAACATCGTCAACTCGGTGGTGAAGGGGATCATCAACCCGCTGGTCGGAGCGATCGGCACGCAGAACCTCGACAACTACAGCTCGTGCCTGGAGGCCCCGTGCAAGGTGGCCCCGGACGGCACGGTCAAGAGCGGTGTACCGATCCTGTGGGGATCCGTCCTGGGTGCCACACTCACCTTCGTGATCACCGCGGCGGTGGTGTACTTCCTGATGGTCCTGCCGATGTCCAAGTACCTGGCCCGGCAGACGGCCCGCAAGGCGGCGCGGGAGGGCACCAGGGAGGTCATCGAGGTGACCGAGCTGGAGGTGCTCAAGGAGATCCGCGACGCGCTGGTCGCGCAGCGCGGCCCCGGGCCCGACAAGCGCTAGCGGCGCTCCCGCGGACGGGTCAGATGTGGTGGGGCGGCTTCTCGTCGAGGAAGCGCTTCAGGTCGGCGGCGCTGTCGCCGTCCGTGCGCTCGCCCCACCCTCGGTCGGTGTCGTCCGAGGTCTGCTGGTCCAGCGGGTCGTCGAAGACCAGCGCGGGCTTCGGGGCGCGCGGCTCGGGTGCGGGGGCGGTGCTCATGCCCCCAGGGTACGGCTCGCGCCGCGACGGCCCGGCGCGGTCCTCGTCCCCGGCGCCGGCCCGCTGTCCCGCGGACGGGCGGGCGGCCCCCGGCGCCGGCGGAGGAACGGCCGTCCGACCTGGGCGGACGCGCTACGGGCATCCTCCGAGCCTTTGTGAATCCGTTCACAAGATTTCACGGCGGTTTTCTGCTGTGCTGGGAACCATGACGTCGAGTTCCGGTCAGGCGCCCGCCCCTTCGGGCGCGCCGCAGCCCTCAGGCCCCCTGCGACGGCTCACCGCGCGCGGACGCGACGAGGCGCACCGCGTCGCGTCCCCGCTGGAGCTCTTCTTCGATCTGTGCTTCGTCGTGGCGGTCGCGCAGGCGGGCGTGCAACTGGTGCACGCGGTCGCGGAAGGACACGCCGGCGAAGGCATCCTCAACTACGCGATGGTCTTCTTCGCCATCTGGTGGGCCTGGATGAACTTCAGCTGGTTCGCCTCGGCGTACGACAACGACGACGCGCTCTACCGGATCGTCACCCTGGTGCAGATCGCGGGCGTCCTGGTCCTGGCCGCCGGTATCTCCCGCGCCTTCACGGACCATGACTTCCTGCTGGTCCTGCTCGGCTATGTGATCATGCGGCTGGCCCTGGCCGCGCAGTGGCTCAGAGCCGCGCGATCGGCCACGGGCGCGGAGAGAACCACGGCACTGCGGTACGTGTACGGCGTGCTGCTGTGCCAGGTGGGCTGGCTGGGTCTGGTGCTGCTGCCCGAGCCCGCACGGCTCTGGGTGTTCCTCGTGATGGTCCTCGCGGAACTGTGCGTGCCGCTCTACGCCGAGAAGAACCACGAGACCTCCTGGCACCCGCACCACATCGCCGAACGCTACGGCCTGTTCACCATCATCGTGCTCGGCGAGACCATCGCCGCGGCCACCGTCGCCGTGAAGTCGGCGGTGGACGAGCACAACGCGCTGGCCGAGCTGCTGCCCATCGCGGCGGGCGGGCTGCTCATCGTCTTCTCCGCGTGGTGGATCTACTTCGTGGTGCCCATCCACGGCCACCTGCGCAGCAGCGGGCGGGCGTTCATCTGGGGCTACGGCCACTATCTGGTCTTCGCCTCGGCGGCGGCGATCGGCGCCGGGCTGGAGGTCGCCGTGGAACAGGCGGTCGACACGGCGCACATCTCCACCCTGTCCGCCTCGGCCGCCGTCACCCTGCCGACGGCGCTGTACCTGCTGACCGTGTGGTTCCTGCACTCGCGACATTTCAAGGTGGGCCTCGCCCAGCAGCTGGTGCTGCCGGTCGCCGCCCTGCTGGTGATCTGCTGCACCTTCCTGGGCGACTGGGCGGTGCTCGCGGCGGGGCTCGTGGCCTCGGGCGCGGTGGTGGTCGGGGTGATGCTGACGGCACGCATGGCCGGCCGGGAGCGCGAGGCCAGCGCCACGGCCCCGGCCGGCTGAGTCCGTCAAGGCAGGCGCCGGGCTGGGCCAGACTGGCGTCCATGACAGCTGACGCACTGACGGATGTCGCCGGGCTGCGGGTGGGACACGCCACGCGCCGCGGCGACGGCTGGCTCACCGGCACCACGGTCGTGCTCGCGCCCGAGGGCGGCGCCGTCGCCGCCGTGGACGTACGCGGCGGCGGCCCCGGCACCAAGGAGACCGACGCGCTCGACCCGCGCAACGTCGTGCAGCGGATCGACGCGGTCGTGCTGACCGGAGGCAGCGCGTACGGGCTCGACGCGGCGTCCGGGGTGATGGCCTGGCTGGAGGAGCACGGGCGTGGCGTGCCGGTGGGGCCGGACCCGGCGCACGTCGTACCGGTGGTGCCCGCCGCGTGCGTCTTCGACCTGGGGCGCGGCGGGAACTTCCGCGCGCGTCCGGACGCGGCGACGGGACGGGCCGCGGTGGAGGCCGCCGCGGCGGCGGCGCCGGGAGCGCCGGTGCCGGAGGGGTGCGTCGGCGCCGGCACGGGGGCCGTCGTCGGGCGCCTCAAGGGCGGGGTGGGCACCGCGAGCACGGTGCTCGACTCGGGCATCACGGTCGCGGCGCTGGTGGTCGCGAACGCCGCGGGGGCGGCGACGGACCCCGACACGGGGGCGCTGTACGGGGAGTTGCTGCGGGGGCGGGTGGAGTACCCGCAGGAGCGCGTGCACGAGGCCGCGCGCCGGCGCCTCGACGAGACCGCCGCCGCGAACACCCCGCCGCCGCTCAACACCACGCTGGCGGTGGTCGCGACGGACGCCGGCCTCTCCAAGGCCCAGGCGCAGAAGCTGGCGGGCACGACGCACGACGGCATCGCGCGCGCGGTCCGGCCGGTGCACCTGCTGCACGACGGGGACACGGTCTTCGCGCTGGCGACCGGCACCCGCCCGCTCGATACGCACCCCTTGGCGCTCAACGACATCCTGGCCGCCGGCGCGGACCTGGTGACGCGCGCGATCGTCCGGGCCGTACGCGCCGCGGAACCGGCCGACGGGCCGGGCGGGACGTGGCCGTCGTACGAAGAGCTGTACGGCGGGAGCTGAGCGTGGGCGCGGCGGCCAACGGCGCCGTGTCCGCACGGGGTTCGGGAAGGGGTGGGGCCGGGGGCTGACGGATGTGGATTGTCGCGGTTCTGTCACGTGATGGCGTTCATCGGATTCCGAGGGAACCTCGCCCGGCGTCCGCGCCCTCTCTCTTCACGCAGCGGAACGGATCACCCACACCACATGAACCTGGAGCAGCCCGTGACAACGCCGGACATTGCAGCGCGGCGCGCACTCGGGGCCTGTGCCGCCCTGATGGTCGGCGCCCTCACCCTGACCGCCTGCGGCGGCAGCGCCAACGCGAACAACGACGACGGCAAGGGCGGCAAGAACTCCCCGAAGACGTCGACGGCGAAGATAGCGATCTCGGCCAAGGACGGTTCCACCGGAGCGTCCATCAACGCCACCGGGGTGAAGGTCAGCGACGGGAAGCTGACCGAGGTGAAGATGACCGTGTCGGGGTCGGGGCAGGCCGTGCCCGGCGCGATATCGGCGGACGGCAGCACCTGGAAGCCGAAGGAGCAGCTGGAGCGGGGCACGAAGTACCAGATAGCCGCGACCGCGAAGGACTCCGACGGGCGTACGGCGGCGGCCAATGCCATCTTCACCACCGTCACCTCGTCGAACAGCTTCATCGGCACCTACACGCCGGACAGCGGCACGACGGTCGGGGTGGGCATGCCGGTGTCCTTCACCTTCGACAAGTCGATCACCGACAAGAAGGCCGTGCAGTCGCACATCACGGTCAACTCCAGCAGCGGCCAGCAGGTCGTCGGGCACTGGTTCGGTGACCGGAGGCTGGACTTCCGGCCGCAGGACTACTGGAAGGCCGGCTCCAAGGTCACGATGAACATCGACCTCGACGGGGTCGAGGGCGCGAAGGGCGCCTACGGGGTGCAGAAGAAGACGGTCTCCTTCACCGTCGGGCGGTCGCAGGTCTCCACGGTCGACGTCAACACGCAGACCATGACGGTCGTCCGGGACGGCAAGACCCTCAAGTCGGTGCCGATCTCGGCGGGCAGCCCGCAGCACACCACGTACAACGGGCAGATGGTGATCTCGGAGAAGTTCGTGCAGACCCGCATGAACGGCTCGACGGTCGGCTTCGGCGGGGAGTACGACATCGCGGACGTTCCGCACGCGATGCGGCTGACGTCGTCCGGGACGTTCATCCACGGAAACTACTGGTACAACCAGGGCAACCCGCCGTTCGGCCGGGAGGGCACCAGCCACGGCTGTGTCGGCCTCGCGGACGTGCAGGGGGCCGAGGGCGACACGTCGGCCAAGTGGTTCTACGACAACTCGCTCATCGGGGACGTCGTGGTCGTGAAGAACTCCCCCGACAGCACCGTCTCGCCCGACAACGGCCTCAACGGGTGGAACATGCCGTGGAGCGCCTGGACCGCGACAAGCGCCTCCTGACCGGCGGTTTCTGACAGCCCGACGGGCCGCGCGGGAACTTCTCGCGCGGCCCGCGCGTTTTCCCGGCGTACGTTTTCTCGGTTCCCGGACATGATGTCCGACCGAGGGGCTACGGTATGCACCCACAAGGTGACATGCAGCAACGCCGGGAGATGCCTTGAGCGTTCCGTACGAGACCGCAGCGTACGAACCAGCCGAGTCGCCCGAGTCTCCGGAGGAGCATCTCGCGCGACTCCTCGGCCGTGCCCTGAACTCCTTCGAGCTGCCCGACGAAGTGATAAGGCAGCTGGACTGCGCGCTGGCCCACGACAGTTCGCTGCACTCCGCCTACCACAGTGCGGGACTTCACCGGGAGACGTACCGGCACACCTGGCTGCTGGCCGACGGCTCGGCGGTCACGCTGTGGGAGCTCGTGCGCAACCCCGCGCCGGGCAGCCCACCGGAACACGAGGTGTACGTGGACGAGGAGGAGCTGCAGACCGCCACGGCGCGGCTCGGCCTCCTCCCCGACACCCAGGACTTCGAGCTGCCCTCGCTGATGCGGCTGTGGGCGGTGCCCGAGCCCCGGCCCGTGTTCTCCTCCGGTGACTCCGCGGACCACGCGCGCCGGCTCCTGCGCCGTGCGGAGAACCCCGACCGCCCCGGCGCGGAGACGGCGGCGCTGCTGGCGACGGCCACCGCGCACGAGATCACCCAGGCGTTCGGCCGCCCCGGCCGGGCCGGACGCACGGGGCTGAGCTACGCGCTGTACGAGCACGCCTTCCTGCTGCCGGACGACGGCGAGATCTCCCTGTGGGAGGTCGAGCACACCGCGACGCCCGACGGACGGCACATGTGCGAGGTGTACATGTCGGAGGACGCGGCCCGGGACGCGATGGAACGGCGCGCGACGCGTCAGGGATAGCGCCCGCGCCGCGAGGCGGAGGTGCGGGGCCCTCGCCGGTCAGTGGGTGCCGAGCTGCCGTATCAGTCCGGCGAAGGCGTCCTGTTCGGCGGGGGTCAGCTCCACCTTCTCCAGCGCGGGGCCGGCCTGCCGCTGGGGCGGGAGGACCGGGAGCCTGGCGGCCGGGAGCTCTCTGTACGCCTCGGCCCGGAAGCGGCGCAGCAGACGCAGGACGCCGTACGCCCAGGCCACGCCGGCCAGGGTGAGGACGACCGCGCCGGTCCACTGGAGAGTCGAGACATGCTCAGGCATGCGCCCCAGTACACACCACGGTCCGGGACTTTGGCCCCGGACCGTGACGTATCTCGCAGGTGCCGTGAACAACTCACAGCGAACTAAAGGGACAAGGATGCGCCGGGCGGCCGGCGGCCGGCGTCGGGGGGCTCAGGCCACCACCGGCTGCTTCTCCTCCTGCCGGGACGCGGCCGTACCGGCGGGGCCGGCGGCCGTGGCCCGGGGTGATCGCCCGCGCATCCCCTTGAGGAGCACCACCAAGGCCGTGGTGACGCAGACGCCGGCCGCGACGGCCACCAGGTAGAGGAACGGGTTGCCGATCAGCGGGACCACGAAGATGCCGCCGTGCGGGGCGCGCAGGGTGGCGCCGAAGGACATCGACAGGGCGCCGGTGAGCGCGCCGCCCACCATGGAGGACGGGATGACCCGCAGCGGGTCGGCCGCCGCGAACGGGATCGCGCCCTCGGAGATGAAGGACGCGCCCAGGACCCAGGCGGCCTTGCCGTTCTCGCGCTCGGCCGGGGTGAACAGCCTGCCGCGCACGGTCGTGGCCAGGGCCATCGCCAGCGGCGGGACCATGCCGGCCGCCATCACCGCGGCCATGATCTTCATGGCGGAGTCGCTGGGGTCGGCGACGGCGATGCCGGCGGTGGCGAAGGTGTAGGCGACCTTGTTGACCGGGCCGCCGAGGTCGAAGCACATCATCAGGCCGAGCAGGGCGCCCAGCAGGACGGCGTTGGCGCCGGTGAGGCCGCCGAGCCAGTCGGTGAGGCCCTTCTGGGCGGAGGCGATGGGTTTGCCGATCACGACGAACATCAGGAAGCCGACGATCGCCGAGGAGATCAGCGGGATCACCACCACGGGCATGATGCCGCGCAGCGGCGCGGGGATCCTCGCCTTCTGGATCGCCATCACCACGCCACCGGCGATCAGGCCGGCCGCCAGGCCGCCGAGGAAGCCGGCGTTGATGTCCAGGGCGATCGCGCCGCCCACGAAGCCGGGGACGAGACCGGGGCGGTCGGCCATGCCGTACGCGATGTAGCCGGCCAGGACCGGGACGAGGAACTTGAAGGCGACGCCGCCGATCTGGAAGAGCAGGGCGCCCCAGCTGTCGGCCCCCGTCCACACGAAGTGGTCCATGACCGACGGTGCCTTGTTGACCTGCCAGCCGCCGATCGCGAAGCCCAGGGCGATGAGGAGACCGCCGGCGGCGACGAACGGAACCATGTAGCTGACGCCGGACATCAGCCACTTGCGGAGCTTGGTGCCGTAGCCCTCGGTGGAGTCGCCCGCGCGCTCCACCGGCGTGCCGGCCGACGCGTGCGCCGGGGCGCTCACCTCGCCGCGCGCCGCCTTCTCGCGGACCTCGGCGACGAGTTCGGCGGGGCGGTTGATGCCCGCCTTCACGCCCACGTCGACGGTCGGCTTGCCGGCGAAGCGGTTCTTGTCGCGTACGGCGACGTCGTGCGCGAAGATCACGCCGTCCGCCGCCGCGATCACCGCCGGGTCCAGCCGGGTGAAGCCGGCCGAGCCCTGTGTCTCGACGACCAGCTCGACGCCCGCCTCGCGGCCCGCGTTCTCCAGGGACTCGGCCGCCATGTAGGTGTGGGCGATGCCGGTCGGGCAGGACGTGACGGCAACGATACGGAAGGGGCGCGCGCCGGTGCCCCGGGCGGCCGCGCCCGCGGCCCGCACACCCTCGGCACCCGCGTCCTCGGCATCGGCCTCCTCGGCACCCGCGGCCCCGGCGCTCACGTCCGGCGTGCGCGCCGTGCTGCCCGCCGCGGCGCCGGCGGAGGCCGCCACCGGCGCCGCAGCGGTGTCTTCGGAGGAGCCCCCGGCGTCCGGGGAGCCCTCGGCGGCCGGGGCGGTGCCGGCGTCCGAGGCCGTGCCGGCGTTTTCCGGCGCGTCTGCGGTGTCCGGGGCGGTGCCCGCGCCGCTGCTCCCGGTGTCCGCCGCCGCACTCCCGGCCCCCAGGCCGGAGGGCGTCTCCTCGCCCCGGATCAGCGCCGCCGCCGTCCCCGCGTCGCCCACCGCCCGCAGCGCGGAGGTGAACTCGGCGTTCATCAGCTGACGGGCGAGGGAGGAGAGGATCGTGAGGTGGGCGTCGTCGGCGCCGGCCGGTGCCGCGATCAGGAAGATCAGGTCGGCCGGGCCGTCCGAGGCGCCGAAGTCGATGCCGGCGGCGCTGCGGCCGAAGGCGAGGCTGGGCTCGGTGACATGGGCGCTGCGGCAGTGCGGGATGCCGATGCCGCCGTCGAGGCCGGTCGGCATCTGTGCCTCACGGGCGGCCACGTCGGCGAGGAAGCCGTCCAGGTCGGTCACCCGGCCCTCGGCCACCATGCGCTCGGCGAGGGCACGGGCCGCCGCTTCCTTGGTGTCGGCGGACAGGTCGAGGTCGACCAGGTCCGCGGTGATCATGTCGCTCATCGCGGGCTCCTCTGCACGCGTATCGCCCGGGGGGTGCGGTGGGCGGAGGTGGGGACGGGGGTGTTGTGGGGAGCGGTGGGGCGGACGGCGGCCGGCGCGGTGCCGTGGCGGGGACGGCGGAGCGGGGCCGTCGTGTGCCGGGTGGCGGCCGGGGCGGGGAAGGCCGGCCGGGTCCGCGAGGAACGGTGGGCCGGGGAGGGGGCGTTACGGACGGCGGACGTGGTGGCCGGGCGGGCGCCCGGCCCGGGACGGCCGGCCGGAGCGGGGACGTTCCGGATGACGAGCGGGGCGGTCGTGCCGGGCGCCGGGCGGGCCGTCATGGCGTCGGCTCCGTCAGTTCGCGGTCGACGGGGATGTACCTCGTGACGGTCACCGCCGCGGGGTTCAGATCGGCGGGGGCCGGCATCACGCTGCCGGGGAGCCGGACGGCGGCGGCGCCGTGGGCGACGGCGGAGGCGAGGGCCTCCGGACCGGTGCCGCCGGCGATGAGGAAACCGGCCAGGGAGGCGTCGCCGGCACCGACGTTGCTGCGGACCTCGGACACGCGCGCGCTGCCGAACCACGCGCCGGTGTCCGACACCAGGAGCTGGCCGTCGGCGCCCAGGCTCGCGAGTACGGCGTGTGCGCCCATCGCGCGCACCTCCTCGGCCGCCTTGAGCGCGTCGCCCACGGTCATCAGGGGGCGCGCGACGGCTTCCGCGAGCTCCTCCGCGTTCGGCTTCACCACGTCGGGCCGGGCGCGCAGCGCCTCCAGGAGCGCCTGCCCCGAGGTGTCCAGCGCGATCCGCGCACCCATGGCGTGCGCCCGCGTGACGACATCGGCGTACCACGAGGGCGCGAGCCCGCGGGGCAGGCTGCCGCAGCACGCGATCCAGTCGGCGTCGCGCGACTGCTCCCGCACCGTGTCCAGGAGCCGTTCCTGTTCCTCCGCGGAGAGTTCCGGTCCCGGCGCGTTGATCTTCGTGAGCACCCCGTCGGACTCCGCGAGCGCGATGTTGGAGCGGGTGGCGCCGGCCACCCGGACCGGCGCGACCTCGATGCCGTACGTGTCGAGCAGATCGGCGACGAGCGCCCCCGGTGCTCCGCCCAGGGGCAGGACGGCGACCGTGCGCCGGCCGGCGGCGGCGACGGCGCGCGAGACGTTGACGCCCTTGCCGCCGGGGTCCACACGCTCGCCGGTGGCACGGACGACCTCGCCGCGCTCCAGGGCAGGCACCTCGTAGGTGCGGTCGAGGGACGGGTTGGGGGTGACGGTGAGGATCATGCGCGTATCACTTCCGTGCCGCCGCGCTCGATGGCTGCGGCGTCGTCCGGGTTCAGCCCGCTGTCGGTGATCAGCAGGTCCACGTCGCCCAGGTCGCCGAAGCGGGCGAAGTGCTCCTGCCCGTGCTTGGCGGAGTCCGCCAGCAGCACCACCCGGCGGGCGGCGGCGACCGCGGCCCGCTTGACCGCGGCCTCGGCGAGGTCGGGGGTGGTCAGACCGTGCTCGGCGGAGAAGCCGTTGGCCGCGACGAAGAGGACGTCGGCGCGGATCTCGCCGTACGCGCGGAGCGCCCAGGCGTCCACGGCAGCGCGCGTGCGATGCCGTACGCGCCCCCCGACCAGGTGGAGCTGGATGCCCGGGTGGTCGGCGAGACGGGCGGCGATGGGCAGGCTGTGCGTGACGACGGTGAGGGACGCCTCCAGCGGGATGGCGGCGGCGAGGCGGGCCACCGTCGTACCGGCGTCGAGGACCATCGTGCCCTCGGCCGGCAGTTCGGCGAGGGCCGCCTTGGCGATACGGTCCTTCTCGTCGGCGGCGGTGGACTCGCGTTCGGCGAGATCCGGCTCGAAGTCGAGGCGGCCGGCCGGAATGGCACCGCCGTGCACCCGGCGGACGAGCCCGGCGCGATCGAGGGCCTTCAGATCGCGGCGAATCGTTTCCGCAGTGACCTGGAACTCCTCGGCCAGCGACAGCACGTCCACCCGGCCGCCGTCACGGGCGAGCCGGAGGATCTCCTGCTGCCGTTCCGGTGCGTACATGTCCGTCGCCTCCGCCTGCTGCCAGTCGGTCCCGTCGCCCCGGATGCCCGAATGCTTCCGGGGGACGCCCGAACGTGTGGTTTCAAGGGAAGGCTACGCCCGGTTTTCCGCGAAGTAAACAGATTCAGGCACACCCCGGGCATGAACGGACTCCCGATGCCCGACCGGACCGCGGGCCTGGCAGGCGTGCCGAAACGACGTCGAGCCCGGCACCGTCCGGTGCCGGGCTCGACGTCATTCCTGGTCAGTGCACCAGAGCCGGCTCCTTCTCCGCCGCCGGAGCCTCCGGCGCGGCGCCCTCCACGTGCTGCGCCGGACGCTTCGGCAGGGCCGACATCAGCAGGAAGATCACGCCCATGATCCCGGCGACGTACCACAGCGCGTGCTGGAAGGCGTGGACGAAGGCCGGTCCGACCTGCGCCAGGGTCAGCCGGTCACCGATCTGCCCGAAGAAGACCACCGACACCAGACCCAGACCGAGCGCGTTGCCCATCTGCTGCACGGTGTTGATCAGCCCGGACGCGGAACCGGCGTGCTCGCGCGGCACCTCCGAGAGCACCGCGTCGGTGAGCGGGGCGACGATCAGCCCCATGCCGAGACCCATCACGACCAGCGGCAGGGCCATCTGCCAGGAGGCGATGGCGAGGCCGTAGCGGTGCGCCTCCCACAGGTAGAGCAGCACACCGACGCCCATCACCAGCGCGCCCGCCTGGAGCACCTTCCGGCCGAACCGCGGAACCAGCTGCTGCACCGACAGCCCGGCCGCCACGGACACCGCGATCGAGAACGGCACCCCGGTCAGCCCGGCCCGCAGCGGGCTCCAGCCCAGGCCGATCTGCATGTACAACGTCCAGACCAGGAAGAAGATGCCGAGCGCGACACCGAAGACGGTCTGTACGGCGATGCCGGCGGCGAAGCTCTTCACCCGGAAGAGGGACAGTTCGACGAGCGGGGAACCGTCCCTGGCGGCCTTCCGTTTCTCGTACGACACCAGCGCCGCGAAGACGACCAGCGCACCGGCCATGCAGAGGTGTCCCCACAGCGGCCAGCCCAGCTCGCGTCCCCGGGTGAGCGGGTAGAGCAGCATCAGCAGGCCCAGCGAGACCAGGGCGACACCGACGAGGTCCAGCTTCAGCGCCCTGGGGGCCTTCGACTCGGTGATGAAGCGGCGGCCCAGCACCCACGCCAGGACGCCGACAGGGAGGTTGATGAGGAAGATGGGGCGCCATTCGAGGCCGAACAGGTTCCACTCCGTCAGCAGTGCGCCGAGCAGCGGGCCGGAGACCGCGCCGAGACCCACGATCGCGCCGAACAGGCCGAACACCTTGCCGCGTTCATGGGCCGGGAAGGTGGCGTGCACGATCGACAGCACCTGCGGCACCATCAGCGCGGCCATGCCGCCCTGCAGGATGCGGGAGGCGACCAGCATCTCCGGGTTGGCGGCGAAACCGCAGAGCGCGGAGGCGAGGGTGAAACCGCCGATACCGATGAGGAACAGCCGCTTGCGGCCGTGGATGTCACCGAGCCGGCCACCGGTGATCAGACCGGCGGCGAAGGCGAGGGCGTAGCCGGCGGTTATCCACTGGATCTGGCTGACCGAGGCGTGGGCGGTCCGCTCGATGGACGGAATCGCGATGTTGACGATCGTGACGTCCACCAGGTCCATGAAGGCCGCGGTCATCACGATGGCCAGGGCCAGCCAGCGGGCCCGGTCGGGGGCCGGTTCGGCGTGGGCGGCGGTGTCCGCGGTGGTCCGGCTGTCCATCGGCTGCCGCTGGTCGCGGTCCGCGGCGGAGCCGGTCGCGGACGAGGTCCCGCCCCCCTGGGCGGCGTTGCGGTCGTTCGGAGTCATGAGAGGAGACTAGAGGCCCATTAGGTCAGATCGTGTCCTAGTGGTGCGGCATTCTCGTACGCATGACAACCGACACTCCGGCCCGGCTGCTCCAGCTCCTCTCGCTCCTCCAGACGCCCCGCGAGTGGCCCGGCGGTGAGCTGGCCGACCGGCTCGGCGTCTCCCGCCGTACCGTGCGGCGGGACGTCGACCGGCTGCGGGAACTGGGCTATCCGGTGCAGGCGACCAAGGGCTCGGACGGCGGATACCGGCTGGTCGCGGGCAAGGCGATGCCGCCGCTGGTGCTGGACGACGAGGAGGCCGTCGCGATCGCGGTCGGGCTGCGGGCCGGTGCCGGGCACGCCGTGGAGGGGGTGGACGAGGCGTCGGTGCGGGCGCTGGCCAAGCTGGAGCAGGTGCTGCCCTCCCGGCTGCGCCACCGGGTGTCCACGCTGCAGGCCGCCACCACTGCGCTGACCAGCGGGGACGGGCCGAGCATCGCACCGGAGACACTGACCGTGATGGCGTCGACGGTGGCGGGACAGGAGCGGCTGCGGTTCGCCTACCGGGACAAGGACGGCAGCGCGTCCCGGCGGCTGGCCGAGCCGCACCGGCTGGTGTCGACGGGACGGCGCTGGTACCTGGTCGCGTACGACCTCGACCGGGCGGACTGGCGCACCTTCCGGGTCGACCGGGTGAGCGAGCCGTTCGCCACCGGGATCCGGTTCGCGCCCCGGGAGCTGCCGACGGGAAGCGCCGCCGAGTATCTGCGGCAGTCGATCCACCGGCGGCAGGAGACGTACGCCTTCGAGGTGCGGTTCGCCGCGTCGGCCGAGCAGGTCGCCGCGCGGGTGCCGAGGTGGCTCGGGGAGCCCGAGGACGACGGCGCGGGCGGCTGCGTCCTGCGCGGCACCACCGGCGACCCCATGGAGTGGCTGGGGGTGCGGCTGGCGATGGTGGGATGCGAGTTCTCGGTCCACGCACCCAGGGAACTGGCGGAATCCGTCCGGGACCTGGGCGGCCGCCTGAGCAGAGCGGCCGGCTGAGCGGAGCGGGCCGCTGAGCAAGGCGACCCGCTGAACAAGGCGGTCCGCTGAGCGGAGCGGCCGCGGCCCCCGGGCCGTTCGGCCCCGGCCTCGCGGGGGCCGGAATCGCCGGAGCCGTCGGTGCGTGGGCTCCCGATCCGCTTCAAGCGGGCCCATGCGGAGCCCCGGCGGCAAGGCTCCCGACCTCGCCGCCTCACCCCCGACCCTCGCCGCCCGAGGCTCCCGACCTCGCAGCCCTGGCCCGGCCTCGCCGCCCTGACCCGACCTCGCCGCCCCAGCCACTCAGCCCTCGGCCCTGCCTCCCCCGCTCCCGGTCGTGCCCTCCCCGCTCCCGGGTGCGCGTTCCCCGCCCTCGGTCGTGCCTTCTTCGCCCTCCGCCCTGCCGCCGGGGCTGCGCGTGGTCCCGGACCACCCGAAGTCCCGCAGGGCGCGCAGGTTGCGTACGGCCAGGGCCGCCGGGCCTTCGGGGCCGGTGGGCGGGGTCGTGGTGGCGGCCCAGGACTCCACGGCCACCCGTACGGCGGCACCGGCCACCGCCGCGGCGAAGCGGACTTCCGGGTGCCCGGCCGAGCCTCCCTCCCGCTCCGCGAGGATCTCCGCCAGTGCCCCCTCCGACACCTGGCACACCTCGGCCCAGACCTTGCGCAGGGCCGGGCTGGTGCCGGCCAGACGGATCAGGGTGCGCAGCCATTCCCAGGAGGCGGCCGAGACGCCGAGGCCGGGGGTGAGCGTGTGACGGACGGCGTGTTCCAGGGACTGCGGGAGAGACAGGCCGGCCGGGGCCGTGCGGACCGCCTCGATCCAGCGCTGGGCGCCGGCCGCGTACAGCGGGGCGACCGCCTCCTCCTTGGTGGCGAAATAGCGGTAGAACGTGCGCGGTGCGATGCCCGCGGCCTGGGCGATGTCCTCGGCGCGGGTGGCCCGCAGACCCTGCTGGACGAAGAGGGCCGCCGCCGCCCGGGCGATCTCCATCCGGGTCTCGGCCTTCCGGCGTTCGGTGAGAGAGACCGGCGCGGAAGCGGAAAACGGCTGGTGGACGGGGCCGGGGGTGGTGCTCATCCCGGCAGGCTATGCCCGTGTGGCAGAATCTGCCATCCGGCGGTCCACCCCGGGGTTCAGGTACGGGGTGGGCCGCCGCTCCAGTTCTCCGTCCCGGCGCGGGGCCACGGCCGCGCGTGTCCGAGCGCGCACTCGTGGCGGCATCCGCTCGCCCGCAAGAAGAAGCCGGGCTCCGGCGCCCGGGGGGGATGGGCGCCGAAGCCCGACTCTGGAAGGTCCCGGCGCCGGGGGGGGATTGCGTCGGGACGTGGCTCACGTGGGCCGGCCGGCGGGGCCGTCGGCCGGGGGTGCAGTGTGGGGGTGTTGACGGGGAGTGCGGTTCGGTTCCCAGGAGGCCCGCTTCCGGGCCCGGAAGGGTTTTTCCCTCGGGCCCGGCGGTTGAAGCGACGGGACTACGGCATGTTTGCGCCGTCTTTCGCCACCGGGCGTGCGCGTCGCGCAGTGTGCCTCCGTCCGGCGGCCGGCGGGACCGGCGCCGTCCTTTACGCCGCCGCGTCGAAGCCGGTGTCGCGGGCCAGCTTCTTCAGTTCGAGAAGGGCGTGCTTCTCGATCTGGCGGATGCGCTCGCGGGTCAGGCCGTGCTCCTTGCCGACCTCGGTCAGGGTGCGCTCGCGGCCGTCGTCGATGCCGTACCGCATCTTGATGATGGAGGCCGTGCGCTGGTCCAGGCGGCCGATCAGGTCGTCCAGTTCCTCACTGCGCAGCAGCGTCAGCACCGACTGCTCCGGCGACACCGCCGACGTGTCCTCCAGCAGGTCGCCGAACTGGGTCTCGCCCTGGTCGTCCACCGACATGTTCAGGGAGACCGGGTCGCGGGCCCAGTCCAGGACGTCGATGACGCGCTCCGGCGTCGAGCCCAGCTCGGCGGCGATCTCCGCGGGCTCCGGGTCGCGGCCGTGCTCGCGGTTGAACTCGCGCTGGACGCGGCGGATTCGGCCCAGTTCCTCCACCAGGTGGACGGGGAGCCGGATCGTGCGGGACTGGTCGGCGATGGAGCGGGTGATGGCCTGACGGATCCACCAGGTGGCGTACGTCGAGAACTTGAAGCCCTTGCGGTAGTCGAACTTCTCGACGGCGCGCACCAGGCCCGCGTTGCCCTCCTGGATCAGGTCGAGCAGGGGCAGACCGCTGCGCGGGTACCGCCGGGCGACCGCGACGACGAGGCGGAGGTTGGAGCGGATGAAGACGTCCTTGGCCCGCTCACCGGCGGCGTACAGGGCCTCGAGCTCCTCGCGGGTGGCGTCCGTCGTGGACTCCTCCTCGCCGTCGAGCACCTGCCGCGCGAACACACCCGCCTCGATGGTCTGGGACAGCTCGACCTCCTTTGCGGCGTCGAGCAGCGGCGTACGCGCGATCTCGTCGAGGTACATGCCGACCAGGTCGCGGTCTGCGATCTCGCCTCCATGAACGCGAACACTGCTTGCCGAGTCGGCCGTCTCGCCGGTGGCGGACTGACGACGGGCGACGGCACGGGTTGCCATGCGTGCTCCCTTGCGATGGTGGGCTGGCGGATGGTCCTGGTGAACGCTCGGCACTGAAGGGGCTGTCTCTGGGACTCTCCTCGAGTGCCCTGCATCCGTGGGAAACAACGACTGGAATCCGGACAGAATTCCCAACCCGCCCCCCAATTTTTCTGATCATGCAGTACCCTGTCTCGCCCACACAGGGAGGCGAGATGGCGTCGGAACGTAGTGAGGTGCAGGTCAGGGCGGGAGCCGGGAGGGATCTCGAAGCCCTCACGGAGATCTACAACCACTACGTTCGTGAGACGGCCATCACATTCGATACCGCGATCTTCACTCCGGAAGAGCGCCGCCCTTGGCTGCTCTCCCACCCGGAAGACGGGCCGCACCGGCTGATGGTTGCCACGGACACGGCCTCACAGGAGATTCTGGGGTACGCCACATCCAGCCCTTACCGGCCGAAGCCGGCGTACGCGACGTCCGTGGAGACCTCGGTGTACGTCGCCCCGGACTCGCGCAGAGGGGGCACTCCCGGCCGCCGGGGGGTCGGCACGCTGCTCTACGACGCCCTGTTCGGGGCTCTGGCGGGCGAGGACGTACACCGCGCCTACGCCGGGATCGCCCAGCCCAACGAGGCGTCCACCCGGCTCCACGCCCGCTTCGGCTTCCGGTACGTCGGCACGTACCGCGAGGCCGGCCGCAAGTTCGGCCGCTACTGGGACGTCGCCTGGTACGAGAAGGGGCTGTGACCCGGCCGGCCCGCGCCGGGATTCA
The DNA here is from genome assembly GCF_014203595.1 of Streptomyces echinatus. Taxonomy (GTDB): domain Bacteria; phylum Actinomycetota; class Actinomycetes; order Streptomycetales; family Streptomycetaceae; genus Streptomyces; species Streptomyces echinatus. The sequence goes on along the minus strand of NZ_JACHJK010000005.1, from coordinate 322,871 downwards.
CCCGAACGGCACCCGCGCTCAGCCGAACTGCACCGACCGCTTCGCCATCCCCATCCAGAACCCGTCGATCACGGACTTCTGCGCGTCGAGCCCGCCGCCCGCCTCGGCCGCCCCCATGGTCACGAAGAGCGGGGCGAAGTGCTCGGTGCGCGGGTGGGCGTAGCGGCCGGCCGGGGCCTTGTCCAGGAAGTCGAGCAGGGCGTCCCAGTCGCGGGACTCCAGGGCCCGCCGGCCCCAGTCGTCGAACTCGGAGGACCAGCTCGGGACGCCACCGCCGGTGTGCCGGAGCGCGGCGAGGTTGTGGGTGAAGAAGCCGGAGCCGACGATCAGCACGCCCTCGTCGCGCAGCGGGGCGAGCTTGCGGCCGATGTCCATGAGGCGGACCGGGTCGAGGGTGGGCAGGGAGATCTGGAGCACGGGGATGCCGGCGTCCGGGTACATCTCGACGAGGGGCACGTAGGCGCCGTGGTCGAGGCCGCGGTCGGGGATGTCCTGGACCGGGATGCCGGGGGCGCGCAGCAGCTTGCGGACGGACTCGGCCAGGCGGGGGGCGCCGGGGGCGGCGTAGCGGACCTGGTAGTAGCGCTCGGGGAAGCCCCAGAAGTCGTACACGAGCGGGACGGTCTCGACCGCGCCGAGGGCGAGCGGGGCCTCCTCCCAGTGGGCGGAGACCATGAGGATCGCCTCGGGCCGGGGCAGGCCGGCCGACCAGGCGGCGAGCTGGCCGGGCCACACCGGGTCGTCGGCGAGGGGCGGGGCGCCGTGGCTGAGGTACAGGGCGGGCATGCGCTCCTGGGCGGTGGCGGACATCGCGGCGGCTCCCGGGGGTCTCCAGACACGGATGCGGCCACGGGGGTGCGGTGACGGGTGCACGCGCGGCCACACACGTAGATGCTTTAACTCTCAAGCTCTTGCACGAAACCCTACCCCTCACTTGTTCAAGTTTCAAGGAGCAGCCTCGTACAGTGGGCTCCATGAACACGGCACCGGACTCCGCGGCACGGCACCGCTGGCTCACCGACGAGGAACAGCGCGTCTGGCGCGCCTATCTGCACGCCACCACCCTGCTGGAGGACCACCTCGACCGGCAGCTGCAGCGTGACGCGGGCATGCCGCACATCTACTACGGCCTCCTGGTCGGCCTCGCCGAGGCGCCCCGCCGCCGGCTGCGGATGACCGAGCTGGCGATGCGGGCGAAGATCACCCGCTCCCGGCTCTCGCACGCGATCGCCCGGCTGGAGAAGAACGGCTGGGTGCGCCGCGAGGACTGCCCCTCCGACAAGCGCGGCCAGTTCGCCGTCCTCACCGACGAGGGCTTCGAGGTGCTGCGGCGCACCGCTCCCGGCCATGTGACCGCCGTACGGCAGGCGCTGTTCGAGCGGCTCAGCCCGGAACAGCAGAAGGCCCTCGGCGAGATCATGGAGATCGTCGCCGAGGGCCTCCAGCCCGATGAAGCGGGTGCGGACCTGCCCTGGCTCCGCTAGACCCCCGGGGGGATCACCGGACGGGCGCTCAGTGGGCCACCACCGGCACCGGCACCTCGTCCTCGGCGCCCTCGCCGGAGATCACCGTGGTGGTGGTGTTCGGCCGGCCGGCGTTGACGAAGGTGAAGGCGATCAGCGCGGCCAGTCCCAGGATGCCGACGGCGAACCAGATGGCCGCCGTGTAGCCGTGCACCAGGCCCTGCAGCTGGACCAGCTTCTGCTGCGGCCCGGCGGTGGCGCCGGCGACGTGGTCCCTGACGTACGAGGTGGTCGCCGAGGAGGCGATGGTGTTCAGCAGGGCGGTGCCGATCGCGCCGCCCACCTGCTGCGAGGTGTTGACCATCGCGGAGGCGACACCGGCGTCCCGGGGCTGGACGCCCTGGGTGGCCAGGGACATCGCCGGCATGAACGCCGTACCCATGCCGAGGCCGAGCAGCAGCATCGCGGGCAGCAGCAGGGCGCCGTACGAGGAGTCGGTCTCCAGCTGGGTCAGCAGCAGCATGCCGAGGCCGGCGACCAGGAAGCCGGGGCCCATCAGCAGCCGGGCCGGAACCCGGGTCATCAGACGGGTGCCGATCTGGGTGGAGCCGGTGATCATGCCGCCGACCATCGGCAGGAACGCGAAACCGGTCTTGACCGGTGAGTAGCCCTTCACGACCTGGAGGTAGTAGGTCAGGAAGAGGAACAGGCCGAACATGCCGATGATCGCGAGGCCGAGGGAGAGGTAGATACCGCCGCGGTTGCGGTCGGTCACCACGCGCAGCGGCAGCAGCGGGGCCTTGACCCGGGACTCCACCAGCACGAACGCGAGAAGCAGCACCACGGACGCGACGAACATCGAGACCGTCAGGGCGTCGCTCCAGCCGTCGGACTCGGCACGGGTGAAGCCGTAGACGAGGGAGACCAGGCCGAGGGTGGACAGGATCACGCCGGGGATGTCGAGCGGGGAGCGGTTACGGCCGCCCTCCGGCTCGCGGATGACGAAGTAGGCGCCCGCCGCGGCGACCACGGCGAACGGGATGTTCACGAAGAAGGTCCAGCGCCAGTCCAGGTACTCGGTGAGGAAACCGCCGAGGATCAGGCCGACGGCACCGCCACCGCCGGCGATCGCGCCGTAGATGCCGAAGGCCTTGGCGCGCTCGTTGGGGTTGGTGAACATCACAGCGAGCAGGGACAGCGCGGCCGGGGCGAGCAGGGCGCCGAAGGCACCCTGCAGGGCGCGGGCGCCGAACATCATCGAGCCGGTGGTGGCGGCGCCGCCGAGCGCGGAGGCGGCGGCGAAGCCGATCAGGCCGAGCACGAAGGTGCGCTTGCGGCCCCACAGGTCGGCGATCCGGCCGCCGAACAGGAGCAGACCGCCGAAGGCGAGGGCGTAGGCCGTGATCACCCACTGCTTGTTGCCGTCGGATATGCCCAGGTCCTGCTGGGCGGCGGGCAGGGCGATGTTCACGATGGTGGCGTCGAGGACGACCATCAGCTGGGCGAGCGCGATGAAGACGAGCGCTTTCCAGCGGTTGGCGTCACCGCTCGGTGCGACGGCGCCGGGAGCCTTGAGGGCTGTTTCGGACATGGAGGTACCCACTTCGGGACTTCGTGACTTCGTGACGGAAGACGTGACGGAAGGCTGTGGCGGAAACAGTGGCGAAAAATGGCGAGAAAACGGAGTAAGGCGGAGAGGTCAGGAGCAAGTGAGCGGCCGTGCCGGCCGTCGTGCCGTGGTGATGGACCGGACGCGGGAGCTGAACTGATCGGTCAGGAGTCGCGCAGCTCCTTGATGTCGACGGCCTCACCCGGCAGGGCGGAGCGGGCGGGGGCCCGCAGGCCGTCGAGGAACAGCTGCAGATGGCGGTGGACGAAGCGGTCGCCGCGAAGGCAGTCGGTGCCGGCCGGGGGCCGGCTCAACTGGGCCACGACGATCAGCAGATCGCCGACGCCGACGTCGGACCGGAGCTGCCCGGCCGCCTCGGCCCGGCCCATGATCTCCTCGACGAGCCGCTCGATCCGCTCGCGGGAGGCCTCCAGGTCGGGATGGTGCTGGTCGAAGGTGCTGGACACCATGGGGCACAGCGCGCTGATCCGCTCGTCGGCGGCGGCGTGCACGAAGTGCTCCAGGGCCGCGAAGGCGTCCCCGGTCTCGGCGAGGGCCACTTCGGCCGCCTCGGCCGTGCGGTCCATGACGGAGCAGACGACCTCGCGGACGAGGGCGTCACGGTCGGGGAAGTTGCGGTACACCGTGGCGTTGCCGACGCCGGCCCGGCGGGCGATCTCGTCGAGCGGCACGTCCGGGCCGTGTTCGACGAACATCTCGCGGGCGGCGGTGACGATCCGCTCCCGGTTGCGCAGGGCGTCGGCGCGAGGCCGGGACACCTTGCGCACTGCGGGGGCGGTCGTGGCGGGCACGGGTACTCCTTGGGTCGAGAGCGGTTCGAGGGTGGCGATCCGGGGAGCCGCTCCCCGTTTCGCTCGGACACAGGGCTAAACGGGGAAGACGTCCCCGGTTATTTCCCGGCCGCGGAAAGAATTGCTGTGACCTGGGACACAATCGCCACCGGCCGGGTTTCACCCCCTCGCGGACCCGCTTTCCCACCATCGGTCTCCTTCAGCGCGCGCCCGCCGCCCCGCCGACACAGGGTGAGCGCAAGGGTGCAGCCGGAGACCGGCTGCCGTGGCGCGAAAGGTCCCTGCATGCAGCCGCAGCCGCCGCCCCGCCGCCGCATACGACCGCGCCGGGTAGCCGCCCTCACCGTGGTGACCGCACTGACCCTCGCGGTCAGCACCTCGGCGGGGGCCGGACACCTGACGGCGCCCACCACCGCCGGGCCGGTCGGCCTGGCCCGCTCCTCCGCGCTCGTCCCCTGCATGGTCCATGGCGGCCTGGGCGTGCAGATGACCGAGGGCCTGCCCACCCCGCCCGGCTACTCCCGCTCCACCGGCACGGTCCGTGCCCTGACCCTCATGGTCGACTTCCCCGACGCGCCCGGCCAGGGCAAGGCGATGGACCGCTTCCACGAGTTCTTCCCGCAGACCCAGGACTGGTTCCGCAACGCGTCGTACGGCCGTCTCGACTACCGCGCCGAGACCCCCGTCACCGGCTGGCTGCGCATGCCGAAGCGGTTCCGGGAGTACGGCATAGAGCGCGGCGCACCCTTCGACCCCGGATACCGGAACCTGGTGCAGGACCTCGTGTCCGCCGCCGACCCGCGGGTGGACTTCCGCAGTTACGACCTGCTCAACGTGCTCGTCACCCCGAACGCCGGCCCCTCCGCCCTGGACACCGTGCTGTCCGTGACCTTCGCCGGCAACGACGACGCCCCGGTCGCCGACGGCGTCCGCATATCCAACGCCTCCTTCGTCTACTCCCGCCAGGACGACGGCTCCGGCTCCTACGACCGCACCGGCTACCGGGTGCTGCCGCACGAGAACGGCCACACCTTCGGCCTGCCCGACCTGTACACGCAGGACGGCGGGGGCGCGGTCGGGCACTGGGACATCATGAGCGAGGACTGGGGCGCCAACAACGACCTGCTCGGCTGGCACAAGTGGAAGCTGGGCTGGCTGGACGGCGGTCAGGTCGGCTGCGCGGCGGCACGGGGCAGCGAGGACTTCACCCTGTCACCCCTGCACGAGGCGGGCGGCGGAAAGCTGGTCCTGGTGCCGGTCACCGCGCGCACCACCTACGCGCTGGAGGTCCGCGCGCAGGGCGGCAACGACGAGTCCGTGTGCCGCCCGGGCGTCCTCATCTACCGGGTCGACGCCACGGTCGACACCGGCCGCGGACCGGTCACCGTCTTCGACAGCCGGCGCAACAGCGGCGGCTGCACCCGCAGTCCCAACGTCCACGCGGAACTCTCCGACGCCCCCTTCGCCCCCGGCGAGAGCTTCAAGGACCCGCGGCACGGCATCACCGTGCAGGTGGTGAGCACGGACGAGGACGGGAACTACCGGGTCCGGATCACTCGGACGTGAGGGAGGCCGAACGGATCCCGGCCTCCGACTGCAGCGGCGGGCGGTTCCGGGGCGGGCGGGCGTGGGGGACGGCCCTGGAGGCGACCTCGGCGGGGGGTACCGGGCGGGGTTTACCGTAGGCGTGCCGCGATGCCGTACCGGAGAGACGATGCCCGCCATGACCGCAGTGGACGCCGACACCCGTGCCGGGGCCGGGGTGCCGGGGGAGGCGGTCGGGCCGCTGGTGCGCGGAGTCGGTGTACTGCGGCGGCTGGCCGAGGCGGGCGGCAGGCTGAGCCCGAGCGCGCTGGAGCGGGCCACCGGTCTCGCCCGCTCCACGGTGGACCGGATCACCGCGACCCTGGCCCGCATGGGCCACGTCCGCCTCGACGGCCGGGACGTCGTCCTCACCCCGGGGGTGATGGAGCTGGGCAACGCCTACCTGGCCGCCCTGCGCCTGCCCGCGCTGCTCGGCGCGCGCGCCGACGCCCTCGCCGACGAACTGGACGAGTCGGTGTCGCTCGCGGTCGCCGACCTCGACGGCATCCGCTTCATCCACCAGGCCACCCGCCGCCGCGCGCTCTCCGTCAGCTTCCGCATCGGCGACCTGCTGCCGGCCGAACGGACCGCGCCCGGCGCGCTGTTCGCCGCCGAGTGGACGGAAGCCGACTGGACCCGCTGGCGGGCGCGCCGGGCCGGAGACCCGCTGGACACCCACTTCCCGGCCGCACCCCCACGCGGCGAACCCGCCGTACCGCCACGCGACGAACCCGCCGTCCCCCCGCGCGGCGAACCCGGTGGCGAGGTCGCCTTCACGCGGCGCGTGGAGCGGGCCCGGCGGGACGGCTGGGCTCTGGACGATCAGCTGATCGAACCGGGCCTGGTCGCCGTGTCCGTCCCGGTACGGGACCCCGGCACCGGCCGCGTGGCCTGCGTGGCGAGCGTGGTCAGCCACACCAGCCGGCACTCGGCGGCGGACCTGCGCACCAGCCTGCTGCCCCGGCTGCGGGCGGCGGTGGCGGCGATGGAGGACGACCTGCGGACCGCTCCCCCGCCCGAGCCCCGGCCCGCGCCCGCCGGACTCGCGGCCTGGACCACGGCGTCCAAGCACGAACTGGGCCGGGACTTCGTGGAGTCGCTGGCCCGCGGTCTGACGGTGCTGACGGCCTTCGGCGAGGGCCGCCCGGCGCTGTCCCTGACGGACGTGGCCCGGGCGACCGGCCTGTCCCGGGCCACCGCCCGCCGGGCCCTGCTCACCCACGAGCACCTGGGCCTGGTGGCCGCGCACGACGACCGCACCTTCACCCTCACCCCCCGTGTCCTGGACCTCGGCTTCCCCCCGCTGTCCCGGACGTCCCTGCCCCGCCTGGCCGAACCCCACCTGAGGGCCCTCGCGAACCGGGTTCACGAGCCGACGGCACTGGCGGTACTGACCCCGGACGGCACGGAGATCCAGTACACGGCCGGCGCCGGTGCGAGCCGGGTCCTGACCGTGCGCATCACCGTGGGCGCGCGGCTGCCGGCCGCCGCGACCTCGCTGGGCCGCGTCCTCCTGGCGGACACCGGCACCCCGCCGGCCCACGGCCTCACCGAGGTGCGGGCCCAGGGGTACGCGCTGGTCGACGAGGAGCTGGAGTCGGGCCTGCGGTCCGTCGCGGTACCGGTCCGGGACCGGACGGGCCGCACGGTCGCCGCGCTGAACGTGGCCACGCACGCGGCCCGCCGCTCCCTGGAGGAGTGCGTCCGGGACCTGCTGCCCGCCCTCCGCGCAACGGCCGACCACGTCCAGCGGGACCTGCACACCGCGTCCCGTTTCGCCCAGGTCACCCCGTCCTGACCGAGGAGCCGACACCAGCGGCCGCCACCCCCTCGGGGCTGACCTGCCTGCCTTGACTTCTGCTTTTGGGGCGAAGAAAATCACGTGAGCCTGGAGTGGTGTGCCCATATCACTCAGAGGCGATCCGGACCCCGGTGGTCGGCTCCGCCGCCCGCTGTCGTTTCGGCGTCCGGCCGTCACCGTGACGACGTCCTCGCACACCGTCGCTCTCGACCGGACACTCCGTGCCCCTCCGGATACCGCGGAGATCCGTGCCATGGACCGCACGCGCCGTCCTCGCTCACACTCGCCCCGTCACGGTCGCGGACATCGCCCGAGCGGTCAGGCGCTCGCTGATCCGTGCTCCGCCGCGCGCCCCTGTCCCAGCCAGGAGAACTTATGCCCCTGACCCTCCAGTTCACCGTCCGCAGCGACACAGGACTCGTGCGTGAGGCGAACGAGGACTCCGTGTACGCGGCGCCCCACCTGCTGGTGGTGGCGGACGGTATGGGCGGCCACGCCGGAGGTGAGGTCGCCAGCTCCCTCGCGGTCTCGCACATGGCCCGGCTGCGGCCCGTGACGGCGCAGGACGACCCGGCCGCGGCGCTGCGTGCCGTGATCCTGGAGGGCAACTCGGCGATCGCGCAGGCGGTTCGGGACACCCCCGACCTGGAGGGCATGGGGACCACGATCACCGCCGTCCTGCTGGAGGAGGACAGCGACCGGTTCGTGGTGGCCAACGTCGGGGATTCCCGTACGTACCTGATGCGGGCGGACGAACTCGTGCTGCTGACCCGCGACGACAGCCTGGTGCAGAACCTGCTGGACGCCGGCCGGATCACCGCGGCGGAGGCGGCGACCCACCCGCAGCGTTCCATGGTGACGAAGGCGCTCGTCGGCGACGAGGACCTGGAGCCCTCGCTGACCCTGCTGGAGACCCGGCCGGGCGACCGCTTCCTGCTCTGCTCGGACGGCCTGACCGATCTCGTGGGCGAGCCCGATCTGGCCACGGCGATGCAGTCACCGAGCCGGGAGGAGGCCGCCGACCGGCTGGTCGCCCTGGCGCTCGACGCGGGTGGTCACGACAACGTGTCCGTCGTCGTGGCGGACGTCGTCCTCGACCAGGACGGCACCGCCGCCATGGCCCCCTGGCAGTCGGTCCCGCAACACACCACGTCCCCGGCACAGGAGCGCCGGGGACGGGTGTCGAGGTTCATGTACGTGCTGGCCGGCGTGGCCCTGATCGCGGCCGCGGCGGCGTACCTCCTCGGCTGACCGGGACGCCGCGCTCAGCCAGATCAGACAGAGGCGAGGGCACGCGGCGCTTCATGCTCCGGCCGCAGGTGGCCGCGGCCGCGCACACACACCCGTCGGCCCGTGCGGCTACGGCAGCTCAGCCATGGGACAGCGCCTCGGACGCCGCGAGAGCGGCCAGCTCCTCCAGGACCAGCTCGGCGTGCCGCTCCGCCTCGGGCACCGGGTGGATCAGGGACCGGACCCGGCCGGCGCGGTCGAGGACGACGGCGGCCCGGGCGAACAGCGTCCGCCCCTCGGCCCGCACCTCGGGGACGCCGAGTTCGCGGCCGAGGGACAGGTCCTCGTCGCCGATCAGCGGGTAACCGAGGGCGCGGCCCTCGGCGAACTCGGCCAGGTGGCCGGGGGCGTGCGCGCTGACGCCGAGCACCCGGGCGTCGGCCCGGCCGAACGCCGCCGCCGCGTCGCGTGCGGAGCACAGTCCCGTGGTGCAGCCGCCCAGTTCGGGCAGTCGCTCACCGATGCCGGGCTCCGTGATGAAGAACAGGACGGTCCACCGGTGGTCGGGAGAGGGGACCGGAACGGAGCCGCCGGTCGTCGGGACGGTGCGCTGCATGGGATTCCTCCGTGACGTGGAACAGGTGTGCCTGTGACGGCGAATGCTCACACGAATTCCTCGTACGTCCCCAACTCCCCTGAATCACCGGGCGATGCCAGGCGTCCCTCTCGGCTGCCCTGCGGCTCTCCGGCCGGGCGGACACACCGAGTCCGACCAGGGGCACGGTGCACGCCGGTGCCCTCCTCAAGGGAGCACAGCGGGGGGGAGGTAGTGGTCAGGCCGGTAGGCGTCGACAAACAGATCGGTAAGCAGGCAACAGGCAGATCGGTGGGCAGGGCTGCGACACCCGGGGCGGTGAGTTCCCCGGCGCTCGGGGCGGCCTCGACGGGCCCTTCACAAAGCCTGGGAAGCTTCAGCCCGACGCCCTGGCCGTCGGCGAACGCGGCAGCTCGCCCGCAAAGAGTCCGCCCGGCCAAGGCAACCGCGCTGACCGCCACGCCGACCCCGCTACCTCGACATGGCGCCCCTGCCCCAGAGCGGGCGCCCCTGCCACAGAGCGGCCATCACCCGCCGGCGGCTGTCCGGCACCACGGCCTGCCCGCCCCTCTCACTCCGCTCCCCGGCACCAGCGTCCGTCCGAGCCCTGATCCGGTACCCTGTGGATCGGGCGTCCCGGCGGACGCTGTGGCGTGCGTCGTGGGCTCAGCCCGCATCGCCTCACCACAGCGACCGGCCCCAGGCCGCCCAGGGCTCGATCAAGGGCCCCGCCTTCGTAGCTCAGGGGATAGAGCACCGCTCTCCTAAAGCGGGTGTCGCAGGTTCGAATCCTGCCGGGGGCACCAGGGAAAACGGCCCGGACCGATTGAGGTCCGGGCCGTCTTGACGGCAGCAGCTGACGGCAGTCGCCTCTCAGCGAGCAGCGAGCAGTGAACCGATCAACGCGCGGGCATCACGACGTGTCCCAACGCGACGAGTCCGACGCCCACCGCGAGCAGCGACAGGGAACGGACGTTCCAGATCACCAGCATGACCAGGGCGCCAGCACCCCCCACTGCGCGAGCCGGTCGCGCAGCTCGTGTCCCTCGGCTTCGTGGACGCGGCCCGGGATGGTTCGTGTGCTCGTCGCGGGCCCTGCGGCGCATGCGCATGACGACGGACCGGGTCATGATCGTGTCGCGCAGGTACCGAGACCGGCGACGGCGACGGCGACGGCGTACGACGGGAACGCTTGAACAGTCTGGTTACCGCCGGCTCCGGGGACAGGAACGCCAGACGCGGGGTGCTGTCGAAGCAGCCGGGCGTTGACTCCACCCCTCCAAGGCTCGGCGGACGTCGGCAAGCTGCGGATGTGGCCCGCAGGGGCAGGGCGTAATGTGGGCCGTACATCCGGACCGCGCCCGCTGGGCGCGAAGTCCCGCGTGCCCCCACCGATTCCTCCGTGGCTGCGGTGCGCTTGGACGAGCGGAGGATCTGCGATGGGTACAGTCACCACCGACGACGGCACCACGATCTTCTACAAGGACTGGGGTCCTCGGGAGGGGGAGCCGATCGTCTTCCACCACGGGTGGCCGCTGAGCGCCGACGACTGGGACAACCAGATGTTGTTCTTCCTGGCGCAGGGCTACCGAGTCATCGCCCACGACCGCCGTGGCCACGGACGCTCCACCCAGACCGCGACCGGCCACGACATGGACACCTATGCCGCGGACGTGACCGCCCTGACCGACGCGCTCGACCTGCGGGGCGCCGTGCACATCGGCCACTCCACCGGCGGCGGCGAGGTCGCCCGCTACGTCGCCCGCGCCAAGCGCGGCCGTGTCTCGAAGGCGGTCCTGGTGGGCGCCGTGCCACCGCTGATGCTGAAGACGGAGGCCAACCCGGGCGGCCTGCCGATGGAGGTCTTCGACGGCTTCCGTGAGGGCGTTGCCGGCAACCGGGCTCAGTCGTTCATTGAGATTCCCTCGGGGCCGTTCTACGGCTTCAACCGTCCCGGAGCGCAGGTGTCGCAGGGCCTGATCGACAACTGGTGGCGCCAGGGCATGATGGGCGCGGCGAACGCGCACTACGAGTGCGTTGCGGCGTTCTCCGAGACCGACTTCACCGAGGACTTGCAGCAGATCGAGGTGCCCGTCCTCGTCGCGCACGGAACCGACGACCAGGTCGTCCCGTACGACGACTCGGCGCCCCTGACGGTCAAGCTTCTGAAGAACGGGACCCTCAAGTCCTACGAGGGCTACCCGCACGGAATGCTGTCGACGCACCCGGAGGTCCTCAACCCGGACATCCTCGCGTTCATCCGTTCCTGACCCCGCTCTCACCACGTGACGATCCGTGGTCCCGCCCGCGCATTTCCAGACCGCGGCCTCATGGAAGTAACCCACATGTAGACGGGCCAGGTCACGCGATGGTGGCTCATGACGAATTCCTGCACCCCTTCTGCCACAGCACCCAGCACCTCCGCCGAATCGGGTGTGGAGACCTCCGCCGACTTGATGTGGACCACGCCGACCGGTCCCAGGTCCGGGTCGCGCACGTAGTCGGTGTAGCAGAAGTCTTCGCCGGTGACCGCTTTCCCGGTGTCCTGCTCCGCCGACCTGGTGACCGTCTCGAAGGCCGATCTCGCCATGGAGAAGGTTTGCGCGGTCCAGGAGTCACAGAGCCGTCACCGGGCGGTCGAGGATGTCGTAGGTGAAGGAGCTGGTGCTGCCCGACCCGTCGCTGTAGGTGAGTGTCCGGCCCAGGGCGTCGTACGTCGAGGTGGACCGTCTTGCCGTTGGCGGTGGTGCCGGCGACCTGGCCGGTGGCCCCGTCGTAGGTGATGGTGGTGGCCCAAGTGCCTGTTCCGGTGCCGCCGGTGACGGTCGTGCCGGTAGGACGGCCCGCCGCGTCGGGCGCGGTGGTGGTCGTACGGGTCACGCCGTTGGCAAGAATTCTTGCCCAGGTCCCTCCATCGATGGTGAACGGCGTCTGCCTCGGGAGCGTTGGAGTACGCATGTCGCGGTCGGGCGGGAACGGTGTCCCGAACGCGGTGTCCCGGGCGCGGGATCAGGCGGAGACGGGTGTGCGGGAGAGGGCGGTGCGCAGGGCGAAGACGCCGAGCAGGCCGCCTGCCGTGAACCGCTGGGCGGTCATGGCGCGGGGCCGGGTGGCCAGGAATCCCGAGACCCGTGCCGCGCCCAGCATGATCAGAGCGTTCACGCAGAGCCCCACGACGATCTGCACCCCACCGAGCTGGAGCAGCTGCCCCCAGGCCGGGCCCGCCTGCGGGTCCAGGAACTGGGGCAGCAGGGCGGCATACATCAGGGCGATCTTGGGGTTGAGCAGGTTGGTCAGCAGCCCCATCGAGAACAGGCGGGCGTCGGAGACCGGAGGCAGGTCACGGGCCGGGGCGAAGGGCGAGCGGCCGCCGGGCTTGAGCATGCCCCAGGCGAGGTAGGCCAGGTAGGCGGCTCCGGCGAGCTTGACCACCGTGAACGCCACCGGCACGGCGGCGAACAACGCGGACAGGCCCGCGGCCGCGGCCAGCAGGTAGCACACGAATCCCACGGCGGTTCCGGTGAGGCTGACCAGGCCCGCCCTGCGGCCCTGGGTGATCGCGCGGGAGGCGAGGTGGATCATGTTCGGTCCCGGAGTCAGGGCCATGCCCAGTTCGACCAGGGCCACTCCTCCCATCGCGGTCAGAGTGATCAACGGTCAGCCTCCTGGTCGTTCGTCGGGCGTCTGCCACCCGGAAGTGGAGGGGGCGCCCGGCTGCGTCGACGGACGGCCGCGACGCGTCAGCGGCGCCTGCCTCCCCTGCCGCAGGATACGGTCCCGCCGCTCGCCGCCTCCCTGCGCCCGCCCCGTGCCCGGCCGGCCGCCGGCCTCGACGGCGGCCGGCACGCCCGCGGGCAGTTCCCGTGCGCGGGCCCCGCGCTCGCGGCCGTCGCGGCCAGGCCCCCCGGCCGCGACGCCCGGGACGACGACAGCGCCCGATGGCCGATTCAGGCGATGTGGACGGTAACAAGGGTGACCACGGGACACCGGTTCGACACTCGATTCCACCCGGGCGAAACCCATGGGCATGAGGCTTCCGGTGATTGCCGCATCCGCAGTTGAGGGGTCAATTACACACAGAGGGCCATAAGTGGACACATCGCGCACCGCTGGCTACGGTCGAATCACATGCGCCACACGTGCCCCACGCATCCCTCCGTCTCGAAGGAGAGGACAGCCATGCGCGCGAAGCGAATCATCCCGGTCGTGGCCGGCCCCCTCGCCGCAGCGGCACTGACGTTCTCGCCGGTGCTGACGACGCAGGCGGCGGCCGACACCACCCGAGCCCCGGTGGCGTCCGCTCCGCACGCCCCCGACGCCAAGAGCCCTGGTCACCAGGGCACGTTGGACGGGCAGAAGGCCGGAACCAAGGACGGCAAGCGCTGCAACTGGGGAAAGAGCGACAAGCCCGAGGCGAAGAAGAGCTTCTACAAGAAGGCGAAGGACTACCAGGCGTACGAGACCGCCTATGAAGCGGCGTATCAGAAGGCCTACGAGGCCGTCGACGACACCTGCGACGAGGACGAGTAGCGTCGCGACGACGGTGGCCGCACGCAGGCTTGTCCCCGGACAGGTCTTCGCGCCTCACGACGGCGATCACGACGGCGATCGGACAGCGATCGACCAACGTCGGTGCCGGGCGCGCCGGGTGCCGTTTCTTTACGGTTCCCTGATACGCCGGACGGATCCGATGACCCTCCTCCCGGTGTCCTCCCCGGTGTCCGGTTCACGTCGGAGAGGGGAGTGCCATGGAAGGCACTGTCGTGGCAGTGGTCGTCGTCGTGTTTCTGCTGCTCGTGCTGAAGAGCGGGATGCGGGTCGTCAACCAGGTGGAACGCGGGGTCGTGTTCCGGTGGGGCAAGGCGCTGCCCAGCCACCGGCAGCCGGGCATCACCTTCCTCATCCCGTTCGCCGACCGGATGCGCAAGGTGAACGTGCAGGTCGCGACCATGCCGGTGCCCACCCAGGAGGGCATCACCCGGGACAACGTGTCGGTGAAGGTCGACGCCGTCGTCTACTTCCGGGTCACCGATCCGGTGCGCGCGGCCATCGAGGTGCAGGACTACGTCTTCGCCGTCGGGCAGGTCGCCCAGTCCTCCCTGCGCTCCATCATCGGCAAGAGCGACCTGGACGACCTGCTGAGCGACCGGGAGCGGCTGCACGAGGGACTGGCCCTGATGATCGACAGTCCGGCCGCGGGCTGGGGCATCCACATCGACCGGGTCGAGATCAAGGACGTACAGCTGCCCGAGTCGCTGAAGCGGTCCATGTCGCGGCAGGCCGAGGCCGAACGGGAGCGGCGGGCCCGGGTCATCACCGCGGACGGTGAGTTCCAGGCCGCCCAGCAGCTCGCCAACGCCTCGCGGATCATGTCGGACACGCCGGAGGCCATGCAGCTGCGGCTGCTGCAGACCGTCGTCGAGGTGGCCGCCGAGAAGAACTCCACGCTGGTGATGCCGTTCCCGGTGGAACTGCTGCGGTACTTCGACCGGGCCGCGCAGAAGATCGACTCGGAGATCAGGACGGAGTCCGTTCCGGCGCAGGCTCGGGAGCAGGACGGACCGGAGACCGTCGAGCAGCGGTAGCCAGCGCCAGGGTCACGCACACCGAGACCGCCGCCATCGCGGTCATCGCCGCCGCGGGCGAGGTGAGTTGGGCCACCGCCCCGGCCAGCGCCGCGCTGGTCCCCTGCATGGTCAGCATGCCGGCCGAGTGCAGCCCCAGGGCGTGGCCCGCGAGTTCGCCGGGGGTCAGCTCCATCAGCCGCTCCTGCTGGACGAGGCTCGCGCCGAACCCGACGGAGGCCACCGTCACACAGACCGCGGCGACGGGCACCGACGGGTGCGCGCCGAACACCAGGTACGGCGCCGCCAGCAGGAGCAGCAGCGGGGTGGCCAGCCGCGCGCGCACGGCGGCGGGCAGCAGGCGGCCGACCGTCACGTCCCCGGCGAACATGCCGAGCGCCCCGCAGGCGAACAGGGTGCCGGCCGCGTGGGGGGCGTACGACACGTAGAGGGACTCGCAGCCGACGACCATGCCGTTGGGCAGCCACAGGCCCAGATAGGTGAGACGGCGCGGCCTGGACGACCACAGCACGGCGTTGGTGCGCCGGGTGGCCGAGGCGGAGGGGCGGCCCGTGGCCCGGGGCGGGCGCGCGGACAGGCCCAGGCGCAGGACCAGCGCGGCGGTCAGGTACAGGGCCGCCGCGAGCAGCAGACAGGTCCGCGGGGAGAGGACGGTCAGCAGGGCGCCGCCGGTGGCGAACCCGGTGATCTGCATCAGGCCGTTCACCATGCTGAACAGTGAGCGCCCCGTCAGGTAGCCCTCCGTGGCGAGGATCTCGTTCAGCAGCCCCCAGCGGACCCCGCCGCCGAGGGAGGCGACCAGGCCCAGCGCGAGGACGACGGCGAAGACCGCGCCGACCGGCAGGCCGGGCAGCGCCTGCACCGCCGTGCCGGCCGCGAAGGCCAGCGCGATCGCCGACAGGGCGGTGCGCGGCGGGAGCCGGTCGGCACCGGAGAGCAGGAAGGTCGCGCCCAGCACCTGGGCGAGCGAGGGGCCGAACATGCTCACCGCCGACAGCAGCGGGGAGCCGGTCGCCCGGAACACGAGCGTGCCGAGGGCGAGGCCGCCGACGGTCTGCGCGGCCGTCTGCGCGGCCGAGCCGAGGAAGAGCGGGGTGAACTCCGGGGTGCGCAGGAGAGCGCGGTAGCTGGGCATGCCGGGGAGTCTCGGCGTCCCGGAGCCGGCTCGTTATTGTTTCGCGGTACCGCGAAAGCTCGTGCGGCTCCGGGGGGAGGATCCGGTGGGGTGGTGGCAGCTCAACGCGGACACGCTCGCGCGCAGCCGGTTCGTCATCTCACCGCTCGCCGAGACCTTCGCCTGTCTGAAGCTGCTGCACGCGGGCGAGGGCGCCCATCCCGGAGAGCAGAAGTGGCTGCGGGCCCATCTGCCCGCCTACCGGGCGTGGCTGGCGGCCGAGCCGGTGACGGCACAGCTGGTACGGGCCGGGCTCGGCCGGGAGTGGATCGCCGACTTCCTGACCCCGGCTCCGCGCGAGGGGGAGGCGTTCGCGCGGGAGGTCGCCCGGGTCCGCTCGGTGGCGCCCGCCGCGGCCCGCGCCCATCTGCGCACCTCCCTCGCCGGCCCGCTCCCCGCCGGGCTGGACCGGGACGATCTGCCCGAGCGGGCGGCCGTACTGCTGGAGCGGGTGTGGGAGGAGACCGTACGGCCGTACTGGGGGCGGCGCCGGCGGGTGCTGGAGGCGGACGTGGTGGGACGGACCGCGCAGGTGAGCCGGGGCGGCTGGGTGAGCGCGCTGGACTCGCTGCGACCGGGCCGCACCCGGTGGCTCGGCGAGAACCGGCTCCAGATCAATCTGCACGAGTATCCGCCGCGCGAGATCTCGGGGGCCGAGATGCTCTTCGTGCCGGTGACCCCGCAACGGCACGGCTGGGTGGCCTGGGAGGACGGCGAGCGGTACGCGGTGGTCTATCCGTGCGCCGGTGTCCTCGCCGACGACGCCGGCCGGACCGTCCCGGCGAGTCTCGGCGCGCTGCTCGGGGCCGCCCGGGCCGCGGTGCTGGTCCTGCTCGACTCGCCCCTGAGCACCAGCCATGTGACCGCCGTGACCGGTCAGGGCCTCGGCTCGGTGGGGCGCCATCTGAAGGTGCTGCGGGAGGCGGGGCTGGTGGAGCGCCGGCGGGCCGGGCGTTCCGTGCTGTACACGCGGACGGCGGCCGGTGACGTCCTGGTGGAGGCCGGGCAAGGGGGCCGGCACCCGGCGGGGCTAGCATCCGGGCATGACGACTACTGACCACAACGGCTCTCCGCTGGACATCGAGATCGGGGCCCTCCAGGGCGGTCCCGCGAACCTGCCGCAGTTCTCGGGCAAGGCCGTGCTCATCGTGAACGTGGCCTCCAAGTGCGGTCTGACCCCGCAGTACTCGGGCCTGGAGAAGCTCCAGGAGCGGTACGCCGAGCAGGGCTTCACCGTGCTGGGCGTGCCCTGCAACCAGTTCCTCGGGCAGGAGCCCGGCAGCGCCGAGGAGATCGCCGAGTTCTGCTCGGCGACGTACGGCGTGTCCTTCCCGCTCACCGAGAAGGTCGAGGTGAACGGCGAGGGCCGGCATCCGCTGTACGAGCGGCTCGTCGGTTTCGCCGACGCCGAGGGCCACACCGGGGACATCCGGTGGAACTTCGAGAAGTTCCTGATCGGCCGGGACGGCCGGGTCGCGGCGCGGTTCTCGCCGCAGACCGAGCCGGAGTCGGCCGAGGTCGTCGCCGCGATCGAGGGCCAGCTCGGCTGAGCACGGCGGGCCACCTACGGCAAAGAGCCCTCTCGGCAAGGACGGCGACCGGTCGAGAGGGCTCTTCTGTGGTGCTTGTGCAGTTGTCCTGCCAGGGTCAGAGGGAACCCCTCACGCCTTGACCGAGGCCACGAAGGCGTTCCACGCGTCGGCGGGGAAGGCCAGGACCGGGCCCTCGGAGATCTTGGAGTCGCGGACGGCGAGTTCGGCGGCGGTGGGCGACTTGACCTCGACGCAGGCGCCGTTGCCCGCGGAATAGGAGGACTTCATCCACGTCTCCGAAGCGCCCTGAATCAGTGCCATGTCCACTCCTGTTGCGAGTTGCTGTAGTGCGGTTCACGCCAACCATGTCGTCTGATTGGCGTGATCGACGCTACCGGGCAACTGCGGTCGGTGGAGTAGTCGTTCACTCGACCGGATGGCATATTCCAAGTGAGCCTTCCACTGGAGCGCACCCACGGTGTACGATCCGGCGCCCTCTGTGACATCGGCTCAATCCGCGTACGATTTGGCCACATCCGCGATGTATTGCCGGGATGCTTCCACATTGAGGGACTGTGCCCGCAGATGCTCGTACATGACGGCGTACTTCTGCACGTCCTGCGCCTTCTCCAGGTACAGGTCGCTGGTGACGCCCTCCAGATAGACCACGCTGGAGTCGGCCGCGTCGGCGAACTCAAGGATCGCGTACTGGCCGTTGAGCCCCGGATGGGCGCCCACCTCGAAGGGCAGCACCTGCACGGTGACGTGCGGCAGCTGGGACATCTCGATCAGATGCTCCAGCTGCTCGCGCATCACCAGCTTGCTGCCGACGACCCGGCGCAGCGCGGCCTCGTCCAGCACCACCCACAGCCGAAGCGGGTTGTGGGCGGCGGTGATACGTTCCTGTCGGCGCAGCCGCACCTGGACGCGCTTGTCGATCTCGGCCGTCGACGTCTCCGGCAACGCGCCCTGCACCAGCGCCTCGGCGTAGGCCCGGGTCTGCAACAGACCGGTCACCAATTGGGGTTCGTAGACCCGCAGCGACTCGGCGTCGGTCTCCAGGCCGATGTACACGCTGACGGGATGTCGCCGAAGGTGTGCCACCACCCCTGCTGGCGCGAGTCGCGGGCCATCTCCATCAGCGAGTCGACGATCCGCTGGTCCTCGACCTCGTAGACCCCGCACAGGTCGCGCACGTCGCGCTGGCTGATGCTTCTCCGGCCGTTCTCCAGTCTGCTGATCTTCGACTGTGACACGAGCAGCCGCTCCGCCACCTCTTCGGCCGTCATGCCCTTGAGCTCGCGGAGTCTGCGCAACTCCTGGCCCAGCCGGCGCCGCCTGACGGTGGGATTGACATTGGACGCCACGGGACGTGCACCTCCGGCTGCCTGCCTGTTACTTAACACTTTGCGTATCTGCTGTTGAGCAGACTGCCACCAAGGTGCTTTCTACCGCTGGGAAACGAGGGATATGCGGCGCTCCTCGAACTCCTGGCCCCTCGAACTGCTGATTCCCCGAACTCCCGGCCCCTCGAACTCCCGCGCCTCGGACGCAGTCGAGCGGGGCGGTGAGACCACAGAGGTCTCATCGCCCCGCTCGGACCAGCGGCTCCCGAACCGGGACTGTGGTGACCGGGGTTGCGGCTCAGTGGGCCACGGCGCGTGCCATGGACCCGTGACGCGGTTGCATCGGAACCCCGCGTGCGGGCTCCGCCGCGGCCCGGGCGCCGGGCGCGGCCTGCCGGCCGGCCGGGGCCGGGCCGCGGCGCGGCTGGGCGGCCGCACCGTTCTGAACGTCCATGACGGCGTGGGCGACGAGCCCGCCCATGGGGTCGTGCCGGATCAGATCCCGCAGCCGGGACCGGGACGAGCGCCCCTCGTTCCCCGGATACAGGTGCTTGCCGAGCCCGACGGCGTGCGCCAGGGCGGCGAGTGCCGCGGTCCGCGGGTCCGGCGGTACGCCGGTGCGGATCGCGGAGTCCAGCCGGGAGCGGATCTCCCGGCTGATGGCGGTGTCCGTCGCCTGGTAGCGCGTCGTCGGCAGCACCCCGCACATCTGGCCGGGTACGGCGGCGACCATGCCGCACCGCTCCAGATGCGAGAGGTACGTCTGCCTGAGCCCCAGCCGGGGCCCGCCGATCCAATGGACGGCACGCACGGGAGCGCCACGCCTTCGCAGCAACTCCAACGCGCAGTCCAGAGTCGGATCTCCTGTCGGCCGTGGCACCACCACGGCGATACGATCCCCGTCTGGGGCTATCCGTCCGGCCAGCGCCAGCTCCACTAGCTGTGCTCCGGCCAGACCGAGGTCGAGCGACTGCGGCTGTGCAGTGGTACCCGTGGCCGGGTCCAGTGCCAGCAGCAGAAGCTCCTCCGGAATTGTTCTGCGGCTCCTGCCCATCCATGCCTCCCCGCGTGGATGAATGACAGGGTGACCCCTCTCACATTGGTCTGTCGAGGGTGCGTGACCGGTTCGTGAGGGAACCGGTAGGTATGTCGTTCTCGTCTACCACAGGGGCCAAGCCCTCACACAGGACACTGGTACATGGTTCGGACAGGGCGCGCGTGCAGACGTGCGGCGCATGGAGGAGGCATCGGTGGCGGGCGAGTCCCCCGACAGGTCGAAGCAGCGCGAGTCGTCGGCGGAACCGACGTCGGGGAGCGCGGGTTCGGTTCCCGAGGCGCGCGATCCGCGTCTCGCGGTCGCCCGCGAAAAGGATTCCTCGGGCGGCGGTACGGACACGGCGACGAAGGTCCTGACGGTGCGAACCGAGACCCCGGCCGGTTCCGGGAAGCCGGCCGAGCGGAAGAAGCCGGCCGAGCAGGAGAAGAAGCCGGCCGACGCCGAGAACTCCGCCACGCCGGACGAGGACACGGCTCTGCGCGCGGCGGTGTCGGCGTGGGTCCGCGAGCCGGGAACCGACGCGACTGCAAAGTCCGAGAAGACCGAGGCCAAGGCCGAGGGGAGCATGGGCACGAACTCCGAGTCCCCGTCCGACCCGCAGGAGAAGCGCGGGACTTCGCCCAAGGCGGCGGCCGGGGACGAGGTTTCGCCCGCCGCCCCGGCCAAGTCCGGGTCCGGGGCGCCGTCTGACGCGCAGGCCGGATCCGGCTCGCCGTCCCGCACGGAGACCGAGCGCGAGGCGCCGTCCGCCACGGACGCGGAGGCGGCCTCGGACGAGCCGACGCAAGCGGACGCCGACGAGACGGACGAGAACCCGGCCGCCGACGCGGACGAGAAGACCGCCGACGCGAAGACCGGCACGGGCGAGAAGTCCACCGCCGATGCCAAGCCCGACGCCGACGCCAAGCGTGACATGGACGCGAAGAGCAGGTCGCGCACCGAGGCAGACGCGGACGCCGAGAACGAGGCGGACGCCGGGGCCGACGCGGAAGCGAAGAACAAGGCTGAGGCGAAGAGCAGGACCGACGCCGACAGCCGGACGGAGCCGGACGCCGAGGCCGACACGGACGCGGACGCGGAGGCCAAGGGCGACGCGCCCGCGAAGAGCGGTGCCGCCTCCAAGGCGGAGGACGCGAAGGCCAAGGGCGACACACCGGCGAAGACCGGCACGGCCTCCAAGGCCACCGCGACCGCGAAGACCGAGGCGGACGCAGACGCGAAGAGCGACGCGGGCGCCAAGGCCGACGCGGGCGCGAAGAGCGAGGGTGACGCGGGCGCGAAGAGCGACGCGGGCGCCAAGGCCGGCGCGAGCACCAGGAGCGACGCCGCCACCGAGAGCGACACGGCGGGCAAGGGCGACACGGCGGGCGAAGGCGACGTGGTGGACGCCGATGGCGGGGACGGCCCGCAGGGGGCACCCGCGGACGGCGACGAGAGCCGCACGGGTGGTGCGGGTGGGAACACGGAGGACGCCGAAGGCGAAGCCGAGGCGGACGCCGTCGACCAGCCGACCACCGTCTTCAAGGCCGTACAGCCCAAGAAGCCCGGCGTCGACCAGCCCACCACCATGCTCAAGCTCGGCGGCAAACCCAAGCCCACCGAGTCCGAGTCCGAACGCACCAGCAAGTTCGTCGCGCTGAGGGACGACATGCGCCCGGCCGGCAAGCCCAAGGCCCCGGCCGCGCCCAAGGCCGTCACGCCCAAGGCCCCGGCCGCGCCCAAGGCCCCGGTCACGCCCCCCGACACCACCACCGCCGTCCCGCACGTCGGCCCGGAGCGCACCACCCAGCAGCCGCTCCCGCCCAAGCCCCCGCTGGACCTGCTGGCGGAGCTGACCAACACGCCCCCGCCCCCGGAGACCCCGGTCCGCACGGCCGTGCGCCGGGTCAAGATCTGGACCCCCCTGGTCCTGCTCCTGGCGATCGTCTTCGCGGTCGTGCAGAACTTCCGTCCGCTGCCGTCCCCCACCCTCTCGCTCACCGCCGAGGACACCTACACCTTCGACGGCAAGACGAACCTCCCCTGGCCGAACGAGGGCCAGGGCTGGATCGACGGCGACGGCATCGGCACGATGGGCCGCTTCGGCGAGCAGACCCCCGTGGCCATCGGCTCGGTCGCCAAGACCATGACCTCCTACATCATCCTGCGCGACCACCCGCTGAAGCCGGGGCAGGAAGGCCCGAAGATCAAGATCGACCCGACGGCGGAGAAGGAGGGCGGCTACAACAAGGACGGCGAGTCGACGCTCGACACCGTCAAGGCCGGTCAGTCCCTCACCCAGAAGCAGGCCCTGTCGGCCGTCCTCATCCCCTCCGCCAACAACATCGCGCGGCTCCTCGCGCGCTGGGACGCGGGCTCGGAGGCGGCGTTCGTCAAGAAGATGAACGCCACCGCCAGGGAACTCGGGATGACCCACACGACGTACACCGACCCCTCGGGTCTGAAGGAGACCACCGTCTCCACCGCCGAGGACCAGGTGAAGCTCGGCCGCGCGTTCGTCAAGGTCCCGGCCCTGACCGCCATCACCAGCTCCGCGAGCTGGACCGACCCGTCCGGCAAGTACTGGGACAACACCAACCACCTGCCGTTCAACATCGGCGCGCTCGGCATCAAGACCGGCAGCACCTCCAAGGCCGGCGGCAACCTGCTCTTCGCCTCCCGCAAGAAGGTCGGCGGGCAGACGGTGACCCTCGTCGGCGCGATCCTCGGCCAGCACAAGCCGAAGATCCTGGAAACGGCCAACGAGGTCAGCCAGACCGCGCTGGTCGCCGCCCAGAAGGCGCTGACCTCGACGAAGATCCTGAAGAAGGGGGACGTCGTCGGCTACGTGGACGACGGGCTCGGCGGCCACACCCCCATCGTGGTCACCAAGAACGTCACGGCCGTCGGCTGGGCCGGCCTGAAGGTGAAGCTGTCCTTCGCCTCCGGCACCGTGCCGCACACCGCGAAGGCCGGCACCCAGGTCGGCACGCTCACCGTGGGTGACGGCACGGCCGGCGCGGTGAAGGTGCCGGTGGCCCTGCAGAAGAATCTCGCGGAGCCCGGTTTCGGCGCCAAACTCACGCGTCTGGGCTGACCGCACGACTCTCAGCCCGCCCGCGCACCCCGTCGACGGAGCCCCACCCGGGAGCCCCGCGGCGGGGTGCGTGCTAGCGTCACGAATCGGGGCAGGTCGACGGTCACGGGACGAGGCCGCGAACTGGACGGAAAGCGGCCGGGAACACCATGGGAAGCGGCCGAGCACAGAAGACGGGACACGGGGAGTGCCTTCAGGTGGCCACAGCGGAGCCGACACGCGCCGACGACGCCGATCGGGGGCCGGGATCCGGACCGCGAATACGTCTGTCCATGACCGACACCGCGGCGGAGACGGCTGCTGACACACGGGTCGCCACTGCGGCGAACACGACGTCCGTCACGGATGGCGACGAAGGCGTCACCGGCCGCTCCGGCCTACGCACCCGGCTGCTCACCGCCCTCGAACCGCTCCGGCAGCGGCTGCTGCGGCACCCCGTGCTGTCGATCACCGCGCTCTCGGGCGTCCTGCACATCATCTGGTTCTTCACCTTCGCGAACAGCGGCGGCGATCTGGCCGCGCAGGACGCCTGGGCGGAGTTCGTCGGCCGGCATCCGGACTCGGCGTACAACCTCGCCTGGTACGGCGGCATGCACCCGGTGTCGTACAGCGTGGTGTCGCCGTATCTGATGTCGGTCCTCGGCGTCCGTACGACGATGATGATCGCCGGGACGCTGTCGGCGGGCCTGGTGACGATGATCCTCATCCGCAGCCGGGCGGTGAAGAACCCGCTGTGGGTCTCGCTCGCCGCGCTCTTCGCGCTGATCTGCAACGCGATCTCCGGCCGGGTGACCTTCGGGCTCGGCACGATGTTCGCGCTCGGCGCGGTCGCCGCGGTGTTCTGCTGGCCGTACCGGTGGCGGTACAAACGCTGGGCGAAGGCTTTGGTCGCCGGTCCGCTGGCCGCGCTCGCCACGATGGCCTCGCCGGTCGCGGGGCTGTTCGTGGGCCTGGTCGCGGTCGCGCTGTTCCTGCAGAAGCGGCGGCCGGGCGCCTGGGCGCTGGGGCTCGCGCCGTCGGCGGTGGTCGCGGTGTCGGCCTGGCTGTTCCCGTTCTCCGGCACCCAGCCGATGGGGATCGGCTCGGTGATACTGCCGCTGCTGTACGGCCTGCTGTGCCTGTTCCTGGTGCCGAAGGAGTGGGTGACCGTCCGGCTGACGGCCGCCGTCTACAGCCTCGGTGTCGTCCTGGTGTGGCTGATCAACTCGCAGATCGGGTCCAACATCTCGCGGCTGCCCATGCTGTTCGCGGGCGCGGCCCTGATCGCGGCCCTGCCGTACACCGTGCCGAAGTCCCGCACGTGGTACGTGACCGTGCTGGCCTTCCTCGGCTTCGTCGGCTGGCTCGGCTTCAAGTCGGTGGACGACATCATCCACACCACGCCGGCCGCCTCCTGGGCGCGGGAGCTGGCCCCGCTCGTGAACGAGCTGCAGAAGGCCGGCGCCGGGAAGGGCCGCGTCGAGGTGGTCCCCGCCCGCTCCCACCGTGAGGCCTCCGCGCTCGCGCCGTACGTCAACCTGGCCCGGGGCTGGAACCGGCAGGCCGACATGGAGCGCAATCCGCTCTTCTACGACGACACGCTCAACTCGGCGACCTACCACGAGTGGCTCCAGCGGTGGGCGGTGCACTTCGTGGTGCTGCCCAAGGACAACGTGGACGGGGACGGCGGCGAGCGCGAGCTGCTGCGGCGCGGGATGCCGTATCTGAAGCAGGTCTGGGGCGACACCAACTGGCAGCTGTTCAAGGTGACCGACCCGGCGCCGCTCGCCGAGCCGAACGCGACGGTGGACCGGGCCGAGCAGGGCGAGATGACCCTGCGGGTGCACAAGGCCGGGCGGATCCTGATACGGATCCCGTACTCCCCGTGGCTGAGCATCGTCGACGAGCACGGCAAGAGCGTGAAGCCGCCGCAGCCGGCCTCGGAGGCGCCGAAGACGTACGAGAACGTCAACGGGTGCCTGCTGCAGACGCCGGAGGACGGGAACGGGGACCGGTGGACGGTGCTGATCGCCCCGCGGACCGGGACGTACCACCTCGCCGCCCCGTACCAGCTGCCCCGCGGCACGCCGTGCCCCGATGAGCTGAAGTGAGTTCCCCACCGCCCGCCCGGAGCGATCCGCCGGCGGGCGGTGGCGTGCGGGCCCGCGCTACTCGCTCCCGCGCAGCTCGGCCACGTACGTGTCCGTGCCCGGCACCGTGGGGATGAACGGGGCCACGAGTTCCACCCGGCCCAGGCCCGAGTCCGCGACCTGCTCGTCCAGCCCGGCGAAGTGCTCCGCCCAGCACTCCCGCGGGTCCGTCTCCAGGAACCACAGCAGGGTCAGCCGGGTGGTCACGCCCTCCACCTGCTTGACGTAGGTCATGCGGTCGCCCGGGAGCGGGGTGGGCCGGAACACGGTCACCAGGGCGGACGGGGA
This sequence comes from Streptomyces echinatus, assembly GCF_014203595.1. GTDB lineage: Bacteria > Actinomycetota > Actinomycetes > Streptomycetales > Streptomycetaceae > Streptomyces > Streptomyces echinatus. The sequence goes on along the minus strand of NZ_JACHJK010000005.1, from coordinate 297,590 downwards.
GCCCGCCAGGCGGCGGGGCAGGTGGCGGGTGTGCAGCCACTGGAGGAGTTCGGCCCGCTGCTGCGGCGACTCGGCGTCGATCACCTCCAGCACGAGGCCGGCGTAGGGATGGTCGAGGGCGTGGAAGTCCCGGGGCCCCGCGGCGCCGTCCCGGTACACCGTCGTCTCGTGGTCCTGGAAGGCCGTGAAGACATGGGTGCGGGCGTGGTGGACGCGGGCGTCCCGGTTGAGCCGTTTGTTGATGGCGACCGTCCACTTCATGTGCTCGGCGTAGCGGCCGGCGGTGATCCAGTAGGTGGAGAGGTAGCAGCCGGCCGTGACCGGCTGGGCGATCGCCGACTTCTCCGGGTAGCGCAGGAGCTGCAGCTCCCGGGTCGCGACCCAGCGGCGGCCCGCGTACATCCAGGGCATGGCCATCGCGCCGGCGTAGTAGTGGTCGTCCTCGTACCAGCGGTTGTAGGCGTACTCGTGGCCCGGGTGCGGCTCGACCATGGTGATCAGGGCGTGGCCGGGGCGGACGCCGTACGGTCCTGCGGCGGCCAGCTCGGCGTACAGCTCGCTGTGGGTGTCCTCGCTCATGCGGCTCCCCTTCCGTCCTCCCGCGGACGCCCATACTCTGACGCTCCGTCAGATAGAACGCCATACCCCGGGAGGCCCCGATGTCCCTGCTCACCGGCAAGACCGTCGTCGTCTCGGGCGTCGGGGCCGGGCTCGGCCACCAGATCGCCGCGGCCGTCGTACGGGACGGCGGGAACGCGGTGCTCGGGGCGCGCACCGAGGCCAATCTCGCCAAGAGCGCGGCCGGGATCGACCCGGACGGCACGCGCACGGCGTACCGGGCGACCGACGTCACGGACGAGAGGCAGTGCGAGGCGCTGGCGGCACTGGCGCGGGAACGGTTCGGCGCGGTCGACGCGGTGGTGCACGTGGCCGCCTGGGACTCGCACTTCGGCGGGCTGGAGGACGCCGACTTCGAGACCTGGCGGTCGGTCCTCGACGTGAACCTGCTGGGGACGCTGCGGATGACCCGGGCGTGTCTGCCGGCGCTGAGGGCGGGCGGGGGCGGGTCGGTGGTGTTCATCGGGACGCAGTCGGCCGTGGCCGCCCCCTCACAGGTGAAGCAGGCCGCGTACGCCGCCTCGAAGGGGGCGCTGACCAGCGCGATGTACTCGCTGGCGCGGGAGCTGGGGCCGTACCGGATCCGGGTCAACACCGTGCTGCCGGGCTGGATGTGGGGGCCGCCGGTGCAGGCGTACGTCCGGTTCACCGCGCACACGGAAGGGGTGCCGGAGGACGAGGTGCTGGGCCGGCTGAGCGAGCGGATGGCGCTGCCGGAGCTGGCCACCGACGGGGACGTGGCGGACGCGGCGGTGTTCCTGGCCTCGGACCGGGCGCGGGCGATCACGGGGCAGTCGCTGCTGGTGAACGCCGGGGAGCTGATGCGGTGACGGGGCGTCCGGCGGTGGCCGCAGCGACCGCAGTGACTGCCAGATGATTCATGTACATGAACTCAGGTCATCAAGTCGAACATTTTTACCGTGACTTGACTTACAGCTTGCTTGTCGCGTTCATGTACGCGCACCCACGATCGGGCACATGAACAGTCTCGACTGGGCCGTGCTCATCGGCTACTTCGGAGTGATGGTCGCGATCGGCGTCTGGTCGCACAAGCGCGTGGACAGCGTCTCCGACTTCTTCACGGCCGGCGGCAAGATGCCCTGGTGGCTGTCCGGCATCTCGCATCACATGTCGGGCTACAGCGCCGTGATGTTCACCGGGTACGCGGGCATCGCCTACACCTACGGCGTCACCTCCTTCATCACCTGGTCCTTCCCCATCGCGCTCGGCATCGCCATCGGCTCGAAGCTGTTCGCGCCGCGCATCAACCGGTTGCGCTCCCGGCTCCATGTGGCCTCCCCGCTGGAGTACCTGAAGAACCGCTACAACCTGCCGACCCAGCAGGCGCTCGCCTGGTCCGGCATGCTGCTGAAGATCGTGGACGTGGGCGCCAAGTGGGCGGCGATCGCCACGCTGTTGTCGGTGTTCACCGGGGTCTCACTGAACCAGGGCATCCTCATCACCGGGGTGATCACCGCCGTCTACTGCACGATCGGCGGCCTGTGGGCGGACGCGCTGACCGAACTCGGCCAGTTCGTCATCCAGTTGCTGGCCGGTGTCTCCATGTTCGTCGCGGTCGTGGTGAAGCTGAGCGACAAGAACATCGGCTTCTTCGGGGCGTGGGACGAGCCGGCACTGCACGGCCACGGCAAGCCGCTGGTCGGACCGTACGGCACGGTGTTCCTGCTGGCGTTCCTGTTCATCAAGCTCTTCGAGTACAACGGCGGCATGCTGAACCAGGCCCAGCGCTACATGGCCACGGGCAGCGCCCGCGAGGCCGAGCGCTCGGCCCGGCTGTCGGCGATCCTGTGGCTCGTGTGGCCGGTGGTCCTGTTCTTCCCCATGTGGATGTCGCCGCTGCTGGTGCACGCGCAGAAACCGGACGGCTCCGACTCCTACGCGCTGATGACCGAACAGCTGCTGCCGCACGGGCTGCTGGGCCTGGTCATCGTCGGTTTCTTCTCCCACACCATGGCCATGTGCTCCTCCGACGCGAACGCCATCGCGGCGGTGTTCACCCGGGACGTGGCGCCGGTGCTGTCTTCGAGGGCGCGGGCGTGGGGCGAGCGGTCGGGGCTGATCGCGGCCCGGGTCACGACGGTCGTCTTCCTGGGTCTGTCCATGGCGGTGGCGACCCAGGTCAACTCCCCCGCGTTCAAGGACATCATCACGGTCGTCATCAAGTGGGTGGCCGGTCTGATGGGTCCGATCGCGATCCCGATGATGCTGGGTCTGCTCCGGCCGTTCCGCCGCTCCGGACCGACGGCGGCGCTGACCAGCTGGGCGGCGGGGCTGCTGGCGTTCTGGCTGGTCAACTACCCCATCAGCTGGAACGTCGACGGCGGCGTCCCGCTCCAGTACCAGGTCTCGATCCCGCTCGCGGTCTCCCTGGTCCTGTACGTCCTGATCGGCTACCTGAAGCCGGAGGACACCCCGGGCCGGCTGGCCGTCATCGAGAAGGTCAACACGGACGACGAGGGCGCCGCGCTCGCCGTACCGGTTCCGGCGGGTGCGGGGGACGACGTGGTGGGGGCGCCGTAGGGGTACCGCCGGCCTTCGGGTGCGGGATCGTCGTGGCGGGGTACGTGGCTCCTCGCGCCCCTGGGGACCCTGTCGGGTCAGGCTCGTGGGTAGCGGGCCAGCCAGCCGGGGGCGGAGCCGGCCGGGCCGTGGAGGGCCGGGCCCTGGGTCATCTCCATGGAGAAGTCGTCGGCGAGTTCCAGGATCGTCGGGCGGCCCTCCAGCTCGACCAGCCAGGCCGGGGGGAGGGCCGTCTCGCCGTGCAGGGCGCCGAGGAGGCCCCCGGTCAGCGCCCCCGCCGCCGCCGACGGACCGCTCTGGTTCACCGCCAGGCACAGGCCGTGCCGTACGTCCTCCCCCACCAGCGCGCAGTACACGGACGCGGCGAGCAGTCCGTCCGCCGTGCCGTCGCCGGCCAGTTCCTCCACCCGGGCCGGGGTGGGCATCCCCTGCCGTACGGCGCCGAGGGCGTGCTGCAGGGCGTCGGAGACCGGCTGGTGGCCGGGCCGGGCGGCGAGCAGGGCGAGCGCCCGCTGCACGGCGCCGTCCAGGCTCTCGCCCCGGGCCAGCCCGTGCACGATCACGGCGTACGCGCCCGCCGACAGGTAGGCGATGGGGTGACCGTGGGTCTGGGCCGCGCACTCCACCGCAAGCTGGACGACGAGCTGCGGCTCCCAGCCGACCAGCAGGCCGAACGGTGCCGAGCGGGCGACGGCCTCCGGGCCCAGCTCCCCGGGGTTCTTCGGGGTCTCCAGCGTGCCCATGGTCTCGTCGCCGAAGCCGACGAGCAGCGCCCGTCCCGGATCCCGGCGGGCGTACAGCCACTCCTCGCGGGCCAGCCACCCGTCGTCCTTGCGGCGTTCGTCGGGCCCCCAGTCCCGCTGGGTCGCCGCCCAGCGCAGATACGCCCGGTGCAGATCCGTCGGCGGATGCCAGGCGCCGGTGTCGCGGCGCACCTGCGCGCGGATCAGCCCGTCCACGGTGAACAGGCTCAGCTGGGTGTGATGGGTGACCGTGCCGCGCCGGCCGTGCCCGAAGGCCAGGTCCAGCAGCCCCTCGCCGCCGTACGCGGCCCGGATCTCCTCCAGGGACAGCGCGTCGGCGGGTCCGCCCAGGGCGTCGCCCACCGCGGCCCCGAGCAGCGTGCCGCGCACCCGGCCGCGGAAGTCCTGCTGCTCGGCGCGGCCCCAGACGGCACCGGACGTCGCGCTCACCGGAACTCCCCTCGACACCGTCCGCCTGTACGACGCCCAGCACTGTAATCGACCGGGGACGGTCCGATCAGCGGGACAAATCTGCCCCGGCCGGTCATTCCCGATCAGCTTGGGACCGGGACGGGGTCAGCCGTACCACGTGACGTCGCAGACATACACGCACTCGTGCCGCGGCACGGCCAGGACGTAAGGGCCGCTCACGGTGACCTCGGCAGGTGTGCCGGTCCTCGTACGGTACCGGTGGAACCGTCGATGCGGCGGCTGCGCGAGGCGGCACGTCGACCCTGGTCCCGGAGTCACGCCACCGCGGACCGGCGGCAGCTCCGGCAGCGGCCCGGGTGGGGGGAGCGGAAGGCCCGGTCGCAGCCGTCGCAGGTCTGGAGGGGGTCCGGGCGGGGTGGGGTGATGGTCCGCGGCGGCGCGGGGAGGTGCGGCGGCAGTTGAGCGGTGAGGCGGTGCGCCAGGAAGGCGGCCGGATGCTTGATCGGCTCTGCGGGCAGCCCGGTCGTGAGAGTGCGGACGACCGCCGTGGGAGGCACGCCCCGCTCCAGCCACTCGGAGACGGCCGGCGCCAGGCGGTGCACGTCCCGCTCGGTCAGGAGCAGGCGGGAATCACGGGCCCGGAGCCCGGCGAGCAGTTCGGTGGCCTTGCCGGGCGGCGGGGGCGCCTTCGGCGGAGCCTCGGGCTCGGGGGCGACCGGGGCGGCGAGGGCCACCGCGAGCCTCGGCTTGTTGTACGAGATCGTCCGGGTCGTCACCTGTCCCGATTGAAGACGCTCCCTGGGACGCGAGAGGTATCCGTGTTCCTCCAGCTCGCGCAGTGCCGCCGCGATCCGGATCTCCCCCTCGGGGAACTTCGCCGCCAGCGCCTTGATGCCGATCGGCGTCCCCTCCGGCAGCGACTGGATGTGCAGCGCCAGGCCGATGGCCACGAGCGACAGCTCGGCGTGCTGGGCCAGGTGGTTGCCGACGACGGTGAAGTTGTCGTGATGGGGTTCGTTCACGTGGGTGACGCCCGAGGAATGCCGGGTCCTGGGCCGCGCGGGAGCGTTACGCTTCTTGTTAGTCATCAGGAAGTTCTTGCCTTCCTCGGTGATCAGGCCCTCGCACTGGGATGGCAGTCCCGGCGGGGGCCGATGCATGTTCGGGGTGGTCGTCGCCGACACTGCCCGACAACTCCCCTGCCGCGCCAGTTGCGTCGGGCATATTCACTCCGGCGAGTGAGCGACGGGGGCGGTGGGGGTGGGTTCGGTTCTTACCCCGGTTCTTTGGTCTTCTGGGGTCGGGCACCACCGGGTCGTGGCCCCCCGCGCCCCGGTACGGACCGTAGCTCCAAGTGCCGGGTGTACAAGGGGCGTTCACCGGGTCGTGGACAGTCGGGACGCGGCCGGCCATCGACTTTCCCATTGGCATCCCCTGGCGCGGTCTGCCACCCCTACGCTGTCGCGTGACGGCGCCAATACGGAGGGTGAGCATGGAGGACGAGGAGGCCGCAGCCGTACTCAAGGCGGTCGGGCGGCAGATCAGGGTGTGGCGGGAAGCCGCGGGCCTGAAGCAGGGAGAACTGGGCGCGCGCATCGGCTACGGCATGGATCTGGTCTCCGCAGTGGAAAGAGGAGTACGAGTCCCCCAACCGGAATTCCTGGACGCGGCAGATGAGGTGTTGGGCGCTGCCGGGAAGCTGGCGGCGATGAAGGAGGACGTCGAGAAGGCCAGGTACCCGAAGAACGTCCGGGATCTGAAGAAACTGGAGGACGAGTCGGTCGAGATGGGCGCCTACGCCGCTCTCCACATCCACGGACTTCTCCAGACCCCCGAGTACGCGCAGGCGTTGTACGAGATGCGGCGCCCTTCGTACTCCGAAGAGGAGATCGACCGGCTCGTCACGGCGCGTATGTCACGGAAGTCCGTGTTCGAGCGGGTACCGAAGCCGCTCATCACCTTCGTGCTGGAAGAGGTGACGCTACGGCGGCCCGTCGGAGGCAGACTGGTCCTTCGGCAACAGCTCGAACACCTCTTGGAACTGGCTGCGTTGAGGCACGTGGAGATCCAGGTGATGCCTACCGACCGCGAGGATCACGCGGGCATGATGGGCTCGTTCCGTGTGCTGAAGCTCCGCAGGGGCAAAACGATGGGCCAGACCGAAGGCCAGCTGTACAGCCGAGTGATCAGCCAGCCACAGGAAGTACAGATCCTGGAGATGCGCTATGGAATGATCCGAGCGCAGTCACTCTCGCCTCGGGAGTCCGTGGCTCTCATCGAGAAGATTCTGGGAGAAGAGACATGACCACCGACAAGCTGACCTGGTTCAAGAGCAGCTACAGCGGGAACGACGGCCCCGACTGCGTCGAGGTAGCCATAACCCCCGCCACCGTCCACGTCCGCGACTCCAAGGATCCCGCGCGCGCCCGGCTCGCGGTCGGCGGTGGCACCTGGACGGAGTTCCTCGGGTTCGCCTCCCGCCTGGGATAACTCTGGCTCAATGATCGCGAGCCAAACCGGTGTTGGGCGGGGGAGAATCCAGCCATGACCACCACCCCCACACGCCACACCGGCCTCAGCCTCGCCGCCGGTGTCCTCACCGGCATACTCGCCCTCTACATCGCCCTCGTCGCCCTCGGGAACATCACCGACTTCGGGACCAACCAGCAGTTCGTCCGGCATGTGCTGGCGATGGACACGACGTTCAAGGACGACGACCTGATGTGGCGCGCGATCACCAGCACCGCGCTGCAGGACACCGCCTACGTCCTGATCATCGCCTGGGAGACGGTGGCGGCGCTCGTGCTGATCTGGGGCGCGTGGCTGTGGGCGCGGCGGGACCACGACCGGGCCCGGCGGTTCTCCACCTACGGCCTGCTGATGCTCCTGCTGCTCTTCGGCGCCGGGTTCATCGCGGTCGGCGGGGAGTGGTTCGCGATGTGGCAGTCGAAGACGTGGAACGGGCTGGACGCCGCGACCCGGGTGTTCCTGCTCAGCGGGGTGGCGTTGATCGTCAACCAGTTGCCCGCCGGCCGCCGGGACGCTAGTTGACGACCGCCACCTTGGTGCCCTGATCGCCGAAGGACCACAGCGCGGCCCCGTCCTCCTTGTGGAGGCGGATGCCGCCCCGCTTCTGGCCGTTCGCCGGCGGCGGCGAGGAGCCGTCCAGGGCGTTGGAGAAGGCGACGTTCACGCCGGACACCTTGGTGAAGTACATGACGTGCTCGATCTCCACGCCGTCCGAGCCCTTGAGGGACTGGGTGCGCAGGGTGACCGAGTAGCGGCCGGGCTGCGGGTCCACCGTGCCCGGCCACACCGTGAACGTGCGGACCGGCTTGCCGGTCGCGTCGACCAGCCACACCCGCTTCCCGGCCACCGAGTACACGATCCGGCGGCCCTCGCCGGAGGCGTCCGGCAGGGCGGGCGCGGCCGGCGCCTTCGGGGAGACGGTCGCGTGGGGTGTCGCCGACGCCGACGCGCCGGGCCTGGCCACGGCGGCCGTGGGTTGCGGCGCCTGGTTCGCCTGTATCGCGAGGGCGACCACGGCGGCGGTCGCCCCGGCCGTCAGACCGGTGACCCAGGCCCACGAGGGCAGTCGGGCAGCCACGGGACGCATCTCCTCCGCTACGGGGCCCCGTCCAGGATCGGGGGTCGGATCATCGTACTCAGTCCAGGACCGGCAGCAGATCCGGCAGGTGCCCGTCGGACGCCTCGGCGGCCCGTCGCCGCTCCTCGGTGACCTCGCCGTAGAGCGTGGTGCGCGGCTTCGCGGGACGGCCGGCCGCCTCCGCCACCGCGACCAGGTCACGGATCGACTTGTACGAGCCGTAGGAGGAGCCCGCCATGCGGGAGATCGTCTCCTCCATCAGCGTCCCGCCGAGGTCGTTCGCGCCGGAGCGGAGCATCTCCGCCGCCCCCTCCGCGCCCAGTTTGACCCAGCTTGTCTGGATGTTGGGGATCCAGGGGTGCAGCAGCAGCCGGGCCATCGCCGTCACCGCCCGGTTGTCCCGCACGGTCGGGCCGGGGCGGGCGATACCGGCCAGGTAGACCGGCGCGTTGGTGTGGATGAAGGGCAGGGTCACGAACTCCGTGAAGCCGCCCGTCTCGCGCTGGATCCCGGCCAGGGTGCGCAGGTGGCCGAGCCAGTGGCGGGGCTGGTCCACATGTCCGTACATCATCGTGGAGGACGACCGGATGCCCAGCTCGTGGGCGGTCCTGATCACCTCGATCCAGGTGGCCGTGGGCAGCTTGCCCTTGGTCAGCACCCAGCGGACCTCGTCGTCCAGGATCTCCGCCGCCGTACCGGGGATGGAGTCCAGGCCCGCCTCCTTGGCGGCCGTGAGCCATTCGCGGATCGGCATGCCGGTGCGGGTCGCGCCGTTCACCACCTCCATCGGGGAGAAGGCGTGCACGTGCATGCCGGGGACGCGCTCCTTCACCGCCTTCGCGATGTCGAAGTACGCCGCGCCGGGCAGATCGGGATGAATGCCGCCCTGCATGCACACCTCGACCGCGCCCACGTCCCACGCCTGCTGGGCGCGGTCCGCCACCTGATCCAGTGACAGGGTGTACGCGTCCGCGTCCGTGCGGCGCTGCGCGAAGGCGCAGAACCGGCAGCCGGTGTAGCAGACGTTCGTGAAGTTGATGTTGCGGGTGACGATGTAGGTGACGTCGTCGCCGACGGCCGACCTGCGGACGTCGTCGGCCACCCGGCACAGCGCGTCCAGCGCGGGACCGTCCGCGTGCAGCAGGGCGAGGGCCTCGGCGTCGGTGAGCCGGGTCGGGTCGTCGGCGGCCGTGCGCAGCGCCTCGCGCACATCGGTGTCGATGCGCTGCGGGACCATGCCGGGAGCCGCCGCCTCGCGCAGCGCCTCCCAGTCGCCGTAGACCTCGTCGAAGTCGTCACGCCGGTCGGAGGTGCGGCCCTCGGTGTCGATGGAGGCGTGCAGGTCGGTGCGGCCGGAGGCGGTGAACGCCTCCTCCGGCTCCTGCCAGGGACGGCCCTCGACCGGCGCGTCCGGCAGGGCGAGGCCCGTCACGGGGTCGGCCAGGGCCGACACGTGCGGGCGCAGCCGCGGATCCAGCCAGGGCTCGCCACGGCGCACGAACTCCGGGTACACACACAGCCGTTCGCGCAGCTCGAAGCCCGCGGACCGGGAGCGCTCGGCGAGTTCCTCGATCTGCGGCCAGGGGCGCTCGGGGTTGACGTGGTCGATGGTCAGGGGCGAGACCCCGCCCCAGTCGTCGATGCCGGCGCCGATCAGCCGCTCGTACTCGGAGTCGACCAGGTTCGGCGGGGCCTGGAGGCAGCCGCTCGGTCCCATGATGTGCCGGGCGACGGCCACCGTGGCCACCAGCTCGTCCAGTTCGGCGTCCGGCATGCCGCGCATCGCCGTGTCCGGCTTGGCGCGGAAGTTCTGGATGATCAGCTCCTGGATGCCGTGGTAGGAGCGGGCGATCCGGCGGAGGGCGAACAGCGACTCCGCGCGCTCCTCGTACGTCTCGCCGATGCCGATGAGCAGGCCGGAGGTGAAGGGCACGGAGGACCGGCCGGCGTCCTCCAGGACGCGCAGCCGTACGGCCGGCTCCTTGTCCGGGGAGCCGTGGTGCGGGCCGCCGGGCTCGGACCAGAGCCGGGTCGCGGTCGTCTCCAGCATCATGCCCATGCTCGGCGCGACCGGCTTCAGGCGCTGGAAGTCCGTCCACGTCATGACGCCCGGGTTGAGGTGGGGCAGCAGGCCCGTCTCCTCCAGGATGCGGATGGAGATGGCGCGGACGTAGGCGATGGTGTCGTCGTAGCCGTGCGCGTCGAGCCACTCGCGCGCCTCAGGCCAGCGGTCCTCCGGCTTGTCACCGAGGGTGATCAGGGCTTCCTTGCAACCGAGCGCGGCACCCTTGCGCGCGATGTCCAGCACCTCGTCGGGGGACATGAACATCCCGTGCCCGGCGCGGCGCAGCTTGCCGGGCACGGTGACGAACGTGCAGTAGTGGCACTTGTCCCGGCACAGCCGGGTGAGGGGGATGAAGACGCTCTTCGAGTACGTGATGACGCCGGGCCTGCCCGCCGCCGCCAGGCCCGCGTCCCGCACCCGGGCCGCGGAGGCGGCGAGGTCGGTCAGGTCCGCTCCGCGTGCCTGCAGGAGCACCGCCGCCTCGCCGGCGTCGAGGGCGACGCCGTCCCGGGCACGTTTGAGGGCGCGACGCATGGAGTTCTCGGTCGGGCCGGTTCCGGAGGTCGCGGAAGTCGTCATTTCTTGAGCATACGTTCGCGCTGATCACGTCCGGGGCGTGCCGTCCGCCAGGAGAGGGCCGTACGCGTCGAGCGCGCGCAACACGTCCGCCTCCCCGGCCGGCGGCAGCTGCACCACGACCTCCTCGATGCCGAGTTCCGCGTAGTGGCCGAGCTTGCCGGGGGTGGGCTGCACGGCGTACGGGACGACCTCCAGGTCCGCCGGGTCACGGCCCGCGTCCGACCACACCGAGCGCAGCACGGGCAGCGACCCGGTGAGCCCGCGTCCGCCGATCGGCAGCCAGCCGTCGGCGTACTCGGCGATGTGCGCGAACAGCTTCGGCCCGGCCGCCCCGCCGACGAGGGTGCGGGGGCCGACGACCGGGCCGCGCGGCTTGCGTACGGGCTTGGGGTGGGCGAAGGCGGCCCGTACGCTCCCGAACCGACCCGCGTACGCCGTCGGTTCCGGCGACCACAGCGCGCGCATCAGGGCCATCCGGTCCCGCACCAGCTCCCGCCGGGTCCGCCAGGTCACACCGTGGTCGGCGGCCTCCTCCACGTTCCAGCCGTAGCCGAGGCCGAGGGTGAAGCGCCCGCCGGACAGGTGGTCCAGCGTGGCGATCCGCTTGGCGAGGTCGATCGGGTCGTGCTGGGCGACCAGGGTGACCCCGGTGCCGAGGCCGAGGCGCTCGGTGACGGCCGCGGCCTGGCCGAGCGCGACGAAGGGGTCGAGGGTGCGGCCGTACTCACGCGGCAGGTCGCCGCCGGCCGGGTAGGGGGTGGTGCGTTCGGCGGGGATGTGGGTGTGTTCGGGAAGGTACAGCCCGGCGAAGCCACGCTGTTCGAGTTCGCGGGCGAGGCGGGCCGGGGTGATGGTCTCGTCCGTGAGGAAAATCGTGACGGCGATACGCATGAGCGATCTGTACCGGGTGCCGGATGGTATGTCCATACCGACTGGACGGGACCGTCAGGGGGCGGGCCGGCCGGACACGGCCCCTGGGCCGGGCCCACGCGCCGGAGGCGCATTCGGTACTGTCCCGCGCCCCCGGGTTGCCCTACGTTGAGGATGTGGCGACGTTGCGCGGCACTCTGGCACCCGGTTCACCGGACTACGTCTACCTTCCCGTCGACATCCCTCCCGGAACGGCGGAGTTGAAGGTCTCCTACACCTACGACAGACCCGCCGTCCCGCCCGGCGTCCCCGGCAACGCCCTCGACATCGGGCTCTTCGACGAGCGCGGCACGGAGCTCGGCGGGCGGGGCTTCCGGGGCTGGTCGGGGGGTGCGCGGACGGAGTTCTTCGTGCGGGCGGACGAGGCGACGCCCGGCTACCTGCCCGGCCCGCTGAACCCCGGCACCTGGCACATCGTGCTGGGCCCGTACACGGTGGCCCCGCAGGGGCTGTCGTACGAGGTGACGGTCACGCCGACGCCCGGAGCGGCCGGGGCGGTACCGGTGCCGGTGTATCCGCCCGGCCGGGCCCGGGGCCGGGGCCGGGACTGGTACCGGGGCGACTGCCACCTGCACTCCTGGCACTCCGACGGCCGCCGCACCCCGGCCGAGATCGCCGGCCTGGCCCGCGCGGCGGGCCTGGACTTCCTGGGCAGCTCCGACCACAACACGAACGCCTCGCACGCGCACTGGGCGGACGCGGCCGGCGAGGACCTGCTGGTGCTGCTCGGCGAGGAGGTCACCACCAGGAACGGGCACGTCCTGGCCCTCGGCACCGATCCGGGCACCTTCGTCGACTGGCGCTACCGGGCGCGGGACGGCCGCTGGGCGCACTTCGCGCGGGCGATCCACCGGGCCGGAGGTCTCGTCGTACCGGCCCATCCGCACGCCGACTGCGTGGGCTGCGGCTGGAGGTTCGGTTTCGCGCGGGCGGACGCCGTGGAGGTGTGGAACGGGCACTGGACGCCGGACGACGAGACGACCCTGGCGGCGTGGGACGCGCGCCTGACGGCGTCGGGGCGGGACGGACGGCACTGGTTGCCGGCGATGGGCAACAGCGACGCCCACCGCGACCCGGACGTGGTCGGCCTGCCCCAGACGGTCGTCCTCGCCGACGACCTGACCCGCGAGGCGATCCTGGCGGGCCTGCGGGCCGGCCGCTCGTACGTGGCCGAGTCGCGGCAGGTCTCGCTGGCGTTCTCCGTGACGGCCGAGGGAGGGGAACAGGCGGGGATCGGCGAACGGCTGGCGGTCGGCGAGGACACCTCCGTGACCGTCCGGCTGGAGGTGACCGGCGCGCCGCGCTGTTCGGTCCGGTTCGTCACCGACCAGGGCGTGCTGTACACCGCCGGGCCGCTGCCGGTGTCCGGGACGGGCACCGTGGAGTGGCGGACGACCCCGGCCCGCGCGTCCCGTGTGCGGGCCGAGGTGCGGCACGAGACGGCGCTGGGGCCGGTGCCGGGCGCGATGGCGGCGTTCACCAACCCGATCTTCCTCGGGCCTACTTGATCTGCTCCGCCGCCCACTCGGCCCACTCCCGCCGCATCGCGTTGAAGCGCAGGCCGTACTCCAGGGCGATCCGGCCGTGGACCGAGAGGTTGTCGTCGTCCCAGTCGATGGAGTCGGCGAGCCGCCGCAGCTGCTCGTACCCCTCCTGGGACATCTCGATCAGGCTGCTGAGGTAGTCCCGGGCCTGCTCGGGCCGCAGCACCCCGAGGAAGAACACGCGCAGCAGGACGTCGCTGCGGGTGTTGCGCTGGGGCCGCGTCTCGGTCAGCCAGTGGCGCAGCTCGGTCATCCCGTCGTCGGTGAGGGCGTACTCCTTGCGGCCGCGCGGACCCTCGGCGGTCACGGTGATCAGCCCGGAACCGGCCAGCTTGGTCAGCTCGGTGTAGATCTGGCTCTGCGTCGCCGGCCAGACGTTGGCCAGCGAGGTCTCGAACGTCTTCAGCAGGTCGTAGCCACTGGCGGGACGCTCCGAGAGCAGGCCGAGCAATGCGTGTCTGAGGCTCATACCCCCACCTTACCTTCCACTATTGACATGTCGAGTACCGACCTTCTACTTTTGACATGTCGAAACCGGAACTCAGACCAACCGGGGGTCCCCATGTCGTACCTGCGCACCTTCCTGCCGTGGATCGTCTTCGCCGCCGTCCCCTCGGGCGACTGGCAGTGGGGCGCCCTGGCCGCCCTGCTCGTGGCGGCCGGACTGATCGCCCGGGAGAAGCGGTCCGGAACCGGCTTCGACGCCCTCGTCATCGAGTCCGGCTCGGCCGTCTTCTTCGCGGTCCTCGCGGCCGTCGCCTTCGCCGATCCGCACTCGGGCGTGCACGACTACTCCGCCGCCCTCTCCTCCGCCACCCTCGCCGTCATCGCCGGCCTCTCGCTCGCCGTCGGCCGGCCCTTCACCCTGGGCATCGCCAAGCGCACCACCCCGCGCGAGCTGTGGACGCTGAAGCCGTTCGTCCGCACCAACGTGGTCATCACCGCCGTCTGGACCGCCGCGTTCGCCCTGACGGCCGTCGTCCTCGCCGCACTGGACCACTCCGGCCACGCCCACTCCACGCCCGCGACCCTCGTCCAGATCGCCGGCTTCGCGGCCCCGATGCTCTTCACCGTCCGCTACGTCGCCCACGTCCAGGCGCAGGCCCAGGCCGCCGGGCAGGTGGCCCGGTGACCACCGCCCCCCAGCACCTCTCCGGCAACTACGCCCCGGTCGCCGAGGAACTCACCGCACACGACCTGCCGGTGACCGGCACGATCCCGCCCGGGCTGTCCGGCTGGTACCTGCGCAACGGCCCGAACCCGGCGGACGCCGCCTCCGGGCACTGGTTCTTCGGCGACGGCATGGTCCACGGGGTGCGGCTGGAGGGCGGCCGGGCCGTCTCCTACCGCAACCGCTGGGTCCGCACCAGCCGCCTCACCGACGGGGCGCGGATGTACGACGACCAGGGCCGCCGGGACCTCACCGCCGGCCCCGCCAACACCCATGTCGTCCGGCACGCGGGCCGCACGCTCGCGCTGGTGGAGACCGCCCTGCCCTACGAGCTGACCCCCGAACTGGACACCAAGGGGCCGTACGACTTCGACGGCCGGCTCCGCACCGCGATGACCGCCCACCCGAAGACCTGCCCCGTCACCGGCGAACTGCACTTCTTCGGCTACGGCATGCTGGAGCGCGCCCACCTCACCTACCACCGGGCCGACGCCACGGGCGAGCTGGTGCTCAGCAGGCCGGTCGAGGTGCCCGCGCCGACCATGCTGCACGACTTCGCCCTCACCGCCGGGCACGTCGTCTTCATGGACCTGCCGGTCGTCTTCGACGTCGAACTCGCCCTGACCGGCGGCACGATGCCGTACAGCTGGGACGACGGACACGGGGCGCGGCTCGGCGTACTGCGCCGCGACGACCCGCACGGCGAGGTCCGCTGGTTCCCCGTCGACCCCTGCTACGTCTTCCACGTCCTCAACGCCCACGACGCCCCGGACGGCACCGTCGTGCTGTACGTGATGCGCTACCCGGAGATGTGGCGGCGCACCGCCGACGGCGGCACGCGGCCGCAGCGGGCCGTGCTGTGGAAGTGGACCGTCGACCTGGCCCGCGGCACGGTCCGCGAGGAGCAGCTCGACGACCGTCCCGGTGAGTTCCCGCGCGTCGACGACCGGCTGACCGGGCTCGCCGCGGGCCACGGGCACATCACGTGCGGCACCTCGCTGGTCCGCTACGACCTGGGCTCCGGGGCCGTCACCGCCCATGATTTCGGGCCCGGCCGCACGCCCGGCGAGGCGGTCTTCGTGCCCGCCGACGCCACGCCCGGCGGGGCGGGCCTGCTCATGACGTACGTCCACGACGCCGGGTCCGGGCGCAGCGAGCTGGTGATCCTGGACGCCGACGACCTCACCGCGGCCCCGGTCGCCACGGTGCACCTGCCGGTGCGGGTGCCGTTCGGCTTCCACGGCAACTGGCTGGCCGACGCGACGGCTTGACCGTGCCGACGGGCTCCGTCGATCGGGTGCGGCCGCGTCGTGGCCGGTCGCACAGTTCCCCGCGCCCCTTGGCGGCGCTTCGTCAGTGGACCGTGATGGAGAAGATGGAGAAGGCGGCGTCGGCGTGGGCGGGTGGGACGGCGGTCATGGTGGGGTACGGGGACGCCGTGCCGGGGCCGGTGCACGTGTTCAGCGGGCAGCGCAGCAGCCGGACCGTCGTCCTGCCCTTCGCCAGCGTGACGAAGTCGAAGGACTGGGTGCCGCCGGTGTCGCCGTCGGCGTCGCTGCCGCTGCCGGACGTCCGGTCGCCCCGGTGTCCCAGCACGGCGGGGTCCGGCCCGGGGCCGGCCAGGTACCAGCGCTCGCCCAGCGTCGCGGACGACGGCACGGTGAGGGAGAACCGTTCGCCCGGGTCGAGGGTGACGGTCCGGTGGTCGAGGCCGTACCCGGTGCGGGTGGTCACGCCCGGCGTGGCCGTTCCCCCGGCCGTGGCCGTCGCGGCGGGGGTGCCGGTCGGGGTGGGGGTGCCGGCTCCGTCGTGCCCTCCGCAGCCGGTGAGGGCGAGCAGGCAGGAGAGGGCGGCCGGGGCGAGGAGAGCTGCGCGTGACGTCATGGTGGATCGCTGATTCCCTCCCCCGTTGCGAGAGTCCGTGGCCGCGGGGGAGGCTGACACGCGCCGGTCGCACGGCAGTCGGCGTATCACGCGCCCCGCACGGGGCCGGCACACCATCCACGCGGGCGCCTCCCCGGCGCCCGGGAGGGCACCCGTGCGTGCCCCGAGAGAACAGGAGAGCCGAAGGACATGTCAGGCCCCACAGACCGCAAGCACCGCGTCGTGACCCTCTTTCAGCGGTACCTCGCCAACCCGCTCAACCGGCGCCTGCCGTTCCAGGTCCTGCTGGAGACCACCGGCCGGAAGTCCGGACTGCCCCGGCAGACACCGGTCGGCGGCCGCCGGGTCGGTGACTCCTTCTGGCTGGTCTCCGAGTTCGGCCCGAAGTCGCAGTACGTGCGCAACATCCAGGCCGACCCCGTGGTCCGGGTCCGTATCGCCGGCCGCTGGCACCACGGCACCGCCCACCTCCTGCCCGACGACGACGCGGTGGCCCGGCTGCGCGCCCTGCCCCGCTTCAACAGCGCGGCGGTACGGGCGTTCGGCACGGACCTGCTGACGGTCCGGGTGGACCTGGTGGACTGAGCGCCGGCTCAGCCGGGCCAGACCAGGGACTGCACCTCGCTGTACGCGTGCAGGGCGTAGACGCCGACGTCCCGGCCGACCCCGCTCTTCTTGAAGCCGCCGAACGGGGCCTCCATGTTCCGGGCGACCGTGTTGATGCCCACGCCTCCGGCCCGCAGCCGCCGCGCCACCCGGAAGGCGCGGGCCACGTCACCGGACCAGACGTAGTCGATGAGGCCGTAGTCGGAGTCGTTGGCGAGGGCCACCCCCTCGTCCTCGTCGTCGAACGCGATCACCACCACGACCGGCCCGAAGATCTCCTCGCGGGCCACCCGCATGTCGTTGGCGCACCCGGCCAGCAGCGTCGGCGCCACGTAGAACCCCCGTTCCAGCGGGGGCCGTTCGCCCCCGGCGACCACGTCCGCGCCCTCCTTGCGGCCGAGTTCGACGTACGACTCCACCCGCGCCCGGTGCTCCGCCGAGATCACGGGGCCCACGACGGTGTCCGCCGCGCCGGGGTCCCCCACCGGCAGCCGCCCGGCATACGCCCCGAGCCGCTCGACGAGCCGTTCGTACACCCCGCGCTGGGCCAGCACCCGCGTCGGCGCCGTGCAGATCTGCCCGCTGTAGAAGGAGAAGGTGGTGCCGATGCCGGCGACGGCCGAGGCGAGGTCGGCGTCGTCGAAGACGAGTGCGGCGCCCTTCCCGCCCAGCTCCATCAGCTGCCGCTTCATGTCCCGCCCGCACACCTCCGCGATGCGCCGGCCGACGGCCGTGGACCCGGTGAAGCTGACCATGTCGACGTCGTCGGACGCGACCACGGCCTCGCCCACCGCGACGTCCCGCCCGGAGACGACGTTCACCACGCCCGGCGGCACCCCGGCGTCCGCCAGCGCCTCGGCCATCCGGTACACGGACAGCGGATCCTGCGGCGCCGGTTTCACCACCACCGTGTTGCCCATGGCCAGGGCCGGGGCGATCTTTCCGGCCGGGTTGGCCCACGGATTGTTGTACGAGGTGATGCAGGTGACGACCCCCACGGGCTGCCGTACCGCGAGCGCCCCCATCACCCCGGCCCTCCCCATGGGTCCGGCCTCGTTGATCTGCGGGGCCACGGCCCACTCGGCGGGCTCCACGGTCGCGTACCGGCGGAAGCGGGCGGCGGCCACCCCGACCTGCATCGCGCGGGCGGTCCCGGTGGTCGCCCCGGTCTCGGCCCGGGCCAGATCGGCGTACGGCAGCAGCCGGTCCCGGATGATTCCGGCGGCCCGCGCCAGCACCTCCGCGCGCTCCTCCGGGCGGGTCCGCGACCACGGCCCGAACGCCTCCCGGGCCGCGGCGCAGGCCGTCCGCGCCTGCTCCGGCGACGCCTCCGGCGCCCGGCCGACGGTCTCCTCGGTGGCCGGATCGGTCACCGGGTAGTGACCGCCGTCGGGCGCCACCCACGCCCCGCCGACGAACAGCGGCTGTCCCTCGCTCACCGTGTGCTCACCGTCCGGGTGTCCCGCCCGGAGCGCAGCACCCGGCCCGGTACGGCCCCGCTCACCACGTCGTCCCGGATCGCCTCCACGCCGTTGACCCACACGGCCCGTACCCCGATCGCCCGCGAGTCCAGCCGCGGGCTGTCCCCCGGCAGGTCGTGCACCAGACGGGCCTGGCCGGCGTCGATCCGCTCCGGGTCGAACAGCACCAGGTCGGCGTGCCAGCCCTCCGCCACCCGGCCCCGCTCGCGCAGCCCGAAGAGCCGTGCCGGGTCGTCCGTCAGCATCCGCACCGCCTGCTCCAGGCCGACCAGTCTCCGGCCGCGCAGACAGTCCCCGAGGAACCGGGTGGTGTACGGCGCCCCGCACATCCGGTCCAGGTGGGCGCCCGCGTCCGAGCCGCCGAGCAGGACGTCCTCGTGCTGCCAGGTCTCCGCGCGCAGGGCCCAGGAGGCCGGGTCGTTGTCGCTCGGCATGGGCCACAGGACGGTGCGCAGTCCGTCGGCGGCGCAGATCTCCACCAGGCAGGCGAACGGGTCCTGGCCGCGCTCGGCGGCGATGTCCCGCACCACCCGGCCGGTGAGTCCCCGGTTGGCCTCGCTGTAGGTGTCCCCGATGACGTACCGCCCGAAGTCCGCGAGCCGCCGGAACACCCCGGCCTCCTTCGACCGGGCCCGCCGCAGCAGTTCCTCCCGGACGCCGGGGTCACGGAGCCTGGCGATGCGCTCGGGCACGGGCAGCGCGAGGACCGGCCCCCACCCGGGGATCAGGTTCAGGGCGCAGAACGTGCCGAGCGACATGTTCATCGGCGTGAGGATCGGCATGGTGAGGGCGACGACCCGGCCACCGGCCTTCCGCGCCCGCTCGCTCGCGCTCAGCTGCCGGGGCACGCGCTCGGGGACGGCCGCGTCGACGGTCAGGACGTTCCAGTTCAGGGGCCGCCCGGCGGCCGCGCTCAGCTCCACGAGCAGGTCGATCTCGGCGTCGCTGAACTGGTCCAGGCACCCGGCGACGATCGCCTCGATCTGCGTGCCCTCGTGCTCACCGACGGCCCGGGCGAGCGCCAGCAGTTCCTCGGGCCGGGCGTGCCGGGAGGCGACGGGCCGCCCGTCACCGTCGGAGTGGGTGCCGGACTGGGTGGTGGACAGGCCCCAGGCCCCCGCGTCCATGGCCTCGTGCAGCAGGCCGGCCATCGCGCCGAGCTGCTCCTCGGTGGGCTGTCCGCCGACCGCCTCCGGGCCCATGACGTGCCGGCGCAGCGCGCAGTGCCCGACCATGAAACCGGCGTTGACCGCGATACGGCCTTCGAGGGCGTCCAGGTACTCCCCGAAGGAGTGCCAGTTCCAGGGCGCCCCCTCCTCCAGGGCGACCAGGGACATCCCCTCGACCTTGGACATCATCCGCCGGGTGTAGTCGGCGTCCTCGGGCCGGCCGGGGTTGAGGGGCGCGAGGGTGAAGCCGCAGTTGCCGGCGGCGACGGTGGTCACCCCGTGGTTGAGGGACGGGGTGGCGTACGGGTCCCAGAAGAGCTGGGCGTCGTAGTGGGTGTGCGGGTCGACGAAGCCGGGGGCGAGGACGAGCCCGTGCGCGTCCTCGGTGGTGCGGGAACCTTCGGTGATCTTGCCGATGACGGCGATTCGGCCACCTCGTATGCCGACGTCGGCGGTGCGCGCGGGCGCGCCGGTGCCATCCACGACGGTGGCGCCCTTGATGACGTGATCGAGCATGAGGGCTCCTCTTCGACTCCGGGAGGCTGACCTGCCTAGGGGCGCGGGACTGTGCCGATCTGCGGCTCCGCCGCGTGGGCGCGAGCGGCCACGACGGACCCGCACCCGCCCGCGGCGGTCACACGGCGGCCCGGAACCGCGAGGTCCGGTGCACCGGATCCGTGTCGATCTCCGGGACGACGTGCTCGCCGATGAGCCGGATCGTCTGGAGGGTCTCCTCCTTCGGCACCCCCACCGGCAGTCCGAAGCTCAGCTGGTCCGCCCCGGCCTGCTCCCACCGCTTGCACTGGCGCAGCACCTCGTCCGGGTCCCCGCAGATCAGCAGCTCCTCCTCGATGAGCAGCTCCACGAACTCCGGCGTGTACGGGGGCAGCGTCTCCGGCCACACCGGGAAGCCCTCGGGCCGGGGGAACGTGTCGTGGTAGCGGAAGACCAGCGAGGGCAGGTAGTGCAGCCCGCCGTTGACCGCGATCTCGATGGCCTCCGCGTGCGTCGGCGCGCAGATCGCGGTCGTGGTCACCATCACGTTGTCGTTGACGAAGTCCCCGACCGGCTCCGCGTTCACGACGGCCGTCTTGTACTGCTCCAGCACCCACTCCATGTCGGAGACCTTCTGGATGCTGAAGCCGAGCACGCCGAGCCCCTTCCTCGCGGCCATCGCGTAGGAGGGCGGCGAACCGGCCGCGTACCACATCGCCGGGTGCGACGTCCCGTACGGCTTCGGGAGGACCTTCCGCGGCGGGAGCTGCCAGTGCTTGCCCTGGAAGCCCTCGTACTCGTCCTGGAGCCACATCTTGGGGAACTCGGCGATGGTCTCTTCCCAGATCTCCTTGGTGTGGTTCATGTCGGTGATGCCCGGCAGGAAGCCGAGGATCTCGTGGCTGCCCGCGCCCCGGCCGCTGCCGAACTCGAACCGGCCCTCGCTGAGGTGGTCGAGCATGGCGACCTTCTCGGCGACCTTCACCGGGTGGTTGACCTGGGCGAGGGGGTTGAAGATGCCCGATCCCAGGTGGATCCGCTCGGTCGCGTGGGCGAGGTAGCCGAGGAAGACGTCGTTGGCGGACAGGTGCGAGTACTCCTCCAGGAAGTGGTGCTCGGAGGCCCAGGCGTACTTGAAGCCGGACTTGTCCGCCTGGATCACGTACTCGGTCTCCTCCATCAGCGCCTTGTGCTCGGCGAGCGGGTCGGTCTCGGCGCGCTTGCCCACGTATCCCTGTACAAAGAGCCCGAATTCCACGGCGGTTCACCGTCCCAGTTTTTCTGACGCTCCGTCAGTTATTGGCTGTCGGCCGACTGTCGCACCGGCCGCCGTGACCGTCAAGAGCTGACGGTCAGTCAGATAACGTGGGCTCAGACGACGCTGACCCCCGCCAGCCAGCCCCCGTCGATCACGAACGGCTGGCCGGTGATGTAGGAGGAGTCGTCCGAGGTGAGGAAGAGGGCGAGCCGGGCGACCTCCTCCGGCTGCCCGACCCGCCCGAGCGGCACGAGCCCCCGGTACAGCTGGTCCAGGGCCCGGCTCATCTCCTCGGGGTCGGCGCCCGGATCCAGCCGGGCCGGGTTCGACATCGCGGTGTCGATGGCGCCCGGGCAGATGGCGTTGACCCGGATCCGCCGGCCCGCCAGCTCCAGCGCGGCCACCCGGGTCAGCCCGAGCACGGCGTGCTTGGTGGCGGCGTACGTCCCCACGGCCGCCATGCCCGTCAGGGCGGTGTAGGACGCGGTGTTGACGATCGTGCCCCCGTCCGCCATCTCCGGCGCGACGGCCTTCATCCCCAGGAAGCAGCCGACCTGGTTCACCTGCACGACCTGCATGAACTCGTCCAGCGGAGTGTCCACCAGCGCGTTGAAGCGCAGGATGCCCGCGTTGTTGACCAGCCCGTCGACGCGCCCGTACGCCTCCTTGACGAGCCCGACCGCCTCCCGCCAGCCGTCCTCCGTGCCCACGTCGAGATGGACGTACAGCGCCCCTATCTCCTTCGCGAGCGCCTCGCCGAGGTCGTCCAGCACATCCGCCACGACCACCCGCGCACCCTCCGCCCGGAACAGCCGGGCCTCCTGCTCGCCCTGTCCGCGCGCCGCCCCGGTGACGATGACGACCCGCCCGTCCAGCTTGCCCATAGCGTCTCCTCAGTCCAGCCGGGGCGCGACCTCCGCCCCGAACACGCCGATCTGCTCGATGAGTTCGGCCCGGCTCCGACTGCGGAACCGCACCTGGATCTGGTCCACGCCCATCGCCCGGTACGCGCGCAGCGACTCGGCGATCTCCCCCGGCGTCCCGGTGAGGGTGCGCCGGCCGGTGTCCCAGCCGGGCCGGCCGACGTACAGCGGCTCGGCGATGGCGCCGACGGTGTACTCCCCGTCGAGGCCGGCCTCCTCGCGCAGCCGCCGGATGCGGGCGATCTGCGCCGGAAGCCGGTCACGGGGATCGCCCTGCGGCAGCCAGCCGTCACCCTTCAGCGCGGCCCGGCGGACGGCGGCGGGCGAGGAGCCGCCGACCCACAGGGGGACGTGCGGCTGTGCGGGACGGGGCCGCTGTCCGAGCCCGGCGAAGTCGTAGTGCTTCCCGTGGTGCTCGGGGAACTCCTCGGGACCGAGGGCGGCCCGCAGCGCGTCGACCACCTCGTCGAGGACGGCCCCGCGCCGCTCGAAGTCCACCCCGAGCGCCTCGAACTCCTCCCGCACGTGCCCCGCCCCGACCCCGAGGAGCAGCCGCCCGCCGGACAGGTGGTCGAGGGTGGCGTACTGCTTGGCGGTGAGCAGCGGATGGCGCAGCCCGACGACGGCCACGTGGCTGAGCAGCCGGACCCGCTCGGTGACGGCGGCGAGATGGGCGAGGGTGGCCACCGGGTCGTACCAGACCGTGCTCATGGCCGGGGCCAGCCGTCTCGGGACGCCGACGTGATCGCAGCAGGCGATGTACGCGAACCCCGCCGCATCGGCCGCCCGCGCGACCGCGACCAGGTCCTCAGGCCCGGCCCCCGCCTCCCACGGCTCGGTGTAGAGGGTGCTCTGGGACTGGACGGGCAGCTGGATGCCGTACGCCGGGGCACTCACCGCCACAGCCCTTCCGGTGTGAGCCCCAGCAGCCCGATCGCGTTGCCCCGCACGATCCGCTCGACCACGTCCGCCGGCAGATGCCCCATCTGCGCCTCGCCGACCTCGCGCGACCCCGGCCAGGTGGAGTCGGAGTGCGGGTAGTCGGTCTCGTACAGGACGTTGCCGACACCGATGGCGTCCAGGTTCCTGAGCCCGAAGGCGTCGTCGAAGAAGCAGCCGTAGACGTGCTCGGCGAACAGCTCGGACGGCGGCCGGAGCACCTTGTCGGCGACCCCGCCCCACCCGCGGTTCTCCTCCCACACGACGTCCGCGCGCTCAAGGATGTACGGGATCCACCCGATCTGCCCCTCCGCGTACATGACCTTCAGATTCGGGAAGCGCTCGAACTTGCCGCTCATCAGCCAGTCGACCATCGAGAAGCAGCAGTTGGCGAAGGTGATGGTGGAGCCGACGGCGGGCGGGGCGTCGGCGGAGGTCGAGGGCATCCGGCTGCTGGAGCCGATGTGCATGGCCACGACCGTGCCGGTCTCGTCGCAGGCATCGAGGAACGGGTCCCAGTCGTCGGTGTGCACGGACGGCAGACCGAGGTGCGGGGGTATCTCGGAGAAGGCCACGGCCCGGACGCCCCGCGCCGCGTTGCGCCGCACCTCCTCGGCCGCCAGCCGGGCGTCCCACAGGGGGATGAGGGTGAGCGGCACGAGCCGTCCCCGCGCCTCGGGCCCGCACCACTCCTCCACCATCCAGTCGTTGTAGGCGCGGACGCACAGCAGGGCGAGTTCCTTGTCGGAGGCCTCGGTGAAGGTCTGCCCGCAGAAGCGGGGGAAGGTCGGGAAGCACAGGGCCGACTGGACGTGGTTGACGTCCATGTCGGCGAGCCGGGCGGACACGTCGTACGACCCGGCCCGCATCTGCTCGTAGGTGATGACCTCGAGCCTGACCTCGTCCCTGGCGCAGCCGACGGCGGTGTCGAGGCGGGTGAGCGGCCGGTGCAGGTCCTCGTAGACCCACCAGTCGCCGAGCGGGCCGTCCGTGCCGCCCGGCTCGCCCATGACGGGCTTGAACCGCCCGCCGAGGAAGGTCATCTCCTTCAGCGGCGCGCGCACGATCCGGGGTCCGGCCTCCCGGTACCTCCTCGGCAGCCGGTCCTGCCACACGCCCGGGGGCTCAACGGTGTGGTCGTCGACGGAGATGATCAGCGGGAACTGTGTGGTCTCCATGTCCCTCACGGTAGCGCCGATCTGACGGTCCGTCAGCTACGCTGCCCGGGCAACCGGGATGCGAAGACCGTGTGAGGGCCTTGTGCGCCACCACCCCCGTCCCTGTGATCGGCGTCTCGCACGGCTGACGCAACCGCCCGGAACAAGGCAAACTGACGGGGTTGTTCGTGATGCCGAGGGGGACGAACGCATGGACGGTGGGCCGCGAGTACCCGAGCAGCGGCGCGCCGGCTCCGGGGCCACCGCGGAGTCCGGCCCGCTGCGCTTCGGCGTGCTCGGTCCGGTGCGGGCCTGGCGCGGCGCGGAGACGCTCAGCACGGGCTCCCCCCAGCAGCGCGCCCTGCTGGCCGCCCTGCTGCTGCGGGAGGGCCGTACGGCCACGGCGGCCGAGCTGATCGACGCGCTGTGGGGGCCGGAGCCGCCCTCCCAGGCACTCGCGGCGGTCCGCACGTACGCTTCCCGGCTCCGCAAGGTCCTCGACCCCGGCGTCCTGGTCAGCGAGTCCGGCGGCTACGCGGTGCGTTCCTCGGGCGAGGGCGCGCTGGACCTGGTGGTGGCGCAGGACCTGGCGGCGGAGGCCGAGAAGGCGCGCGGCACCGGGGACCTGGGCCGGGCCCGGTCCCTGCTCAACGAGGCACTGGCCCTCTGGGACGGCGAACCCCTCGCCGGCGTCCCCGGCCCGTACGCCGAGGCGCAGCGGGCCCGCCTGGAGGAGTGGCGCCTCGGCCTCCTGGAGTCCCGCCTCGACCTGGACCTGGAACAGGGCTGCCACGCCGACGCGGTCTCCGAACTGACCGCGCTGACGGCGGCGCACCCCCTGCGGGAACGGCTGCGCGAACTGCTGATGCTGGCGCTGTACCGCAGCGGCCGGCAGGCGGAGGCGCTGGCCGTGTACGCCGACACCCGCCGCCTGCTGGCCGAGGAACTCGGCGTGGACCCCCGCCCGGGCCTGAGCGAGCTCCAGCAGCGCATCCTCCAGGCGGACCCGGCCCTCGCGGAGCCCTCGGCCCCGGTCACGGAGCCGGCGCTCGCCCCCGTCCGCCCCGCCCAGCTCCCGGCCTCCGTACCGGACTTCACCGGCCGCGCCTCCTTCGTCACCGAGCTGAGCGAGGTGCTCGCCTCCGCGTCCGAGGCGGAGGGCCGGGTGATGGCGGTGTCGGCGCTGGCCGGGATCGGCGGCGTCGGCAAGACCACGCTGGCCGTGCACGTGGCCCACCGCGCCCGCACCGCCTTCCCCGACGGCCAGCTGTACGTGGACCTCCAGGGCGCGGGTCCGCGCCCCGCGGAACCCGAGACGGTGCTGGGCTCCTTCCTGCGCGCCCTCGGCACGGCGGACACGGCGATCCCCGACTCCCTGGAGGAACGGGCGGCCCTGTACCGCTCGGTCCTGGACGGCCGCCGCGTCCTGGTCCTGCTGGACAACGCGAAGGACGCGGCCCAGGTACGCCCGCTGCTCCCGGGCACGGAGGGCTGCGCGGCCCTCGTGACCTCACGCGTCCGGATGCTGGACCTGGCCGGCGCGCACCTGGTCGACCTCGACGTCATGTCGCCGGAGGAGGCCCTCGCCCTCTTCACGCGGATCGTGGGCGAGGAGCGGGTCGCGGCGGAACGCGAGGCCGCCCTGGACGTGGTCGCGGCGTGCGGCTTCCTGCCCCTGGCGATCCGTATCGCGGCGTCCCGCCTGGCCGCCCGCCGCACCTGGACGGTCTCCGTCCTGGCGGCGAAGCTGGCGGACGAACGCCGCCGCCTGGACGAGCTCCAGGCGGGCGACCTCGCGGTCAAGGCCACCTTCGAACTCGGCTACGGCCAGCTGGAACCGTCCCAGGCCCGGGCCTTCCGCCTGCTCGGCCTGGCCGACGGCCCCGACATGTCCCTCGCCGCCGCGGCCGCCGTCCTGGACCTCCCTCCGGAGGAGACGGAGGACCTGCTGGAGTCCC
The DNA here is from genome assembly GCF_014203595.1 of Streptomyces echinatus. Taxonomy (GTDB): domain Bacteria; phylum Actinomycetota; class Actinomycetes; order Streptomycetales; family Streptomycetaceae; genus Streptomyces; species Streptomyces echinatus. The sequence continues at coordinate 271,490 of NZ_JACHJK010000005.1, read as the reverse complement.
TGGTCGACACGTCCCTCCTGGAATCAGCCGCCCCCGGCCGCTACCGCTTCCACGACCTGGTACGCCTGTACGCCAGATCCTGCGCGGAACGCGGCGAGGAACCAACGGGCGACCGCGACGCGGCGATGTCACGCTTGCTGGACTTCTATCTGGCCACGGCGGCACGGGTGTACGCGATGGAGCGGCCGGGGGACCGGCTGGTGGATCACCTGGAGCCGACCGAGTACCCGGGGCTGAACCTCAACGACCGGCAGAAGGCGCTGGACTGGCTGTACTCGGAAGCCAACTGTCTCCTGGCATCGGCTCGCCAGGCCCTGGACGGCCCCAGACGCCGACGGGGCGTGGACCTGCTGTGGGCGGCGAAGGACCTGGGTGAGTCAGGGGCCAACTCCAGGCAGTACGAGTCGGTCGCGCTCACCGCGAGGGATGCCGCACAGGCCTCGGGTGACGCCCACGCCGAAGGCCGCGCCCGCACCGTGCTGACCAACGTCCACCTTGTGGCGGGCCGCTACGGCGAAGCGGACGAGGAAGCCCGGCTGGCAGGCGTGCTCGCGGACGCGGCCGCAGATCCCACGCCCGTATTCTGGACAAGCAATGACCGCGGGATCATCGGTCTCAACCAGGGGCGCTACACGGACGCGGAGCAACATCTGATGCGAGCCATCGAGGCGTCGCGTCACGGTGGAAACCTCGCGGGTGAAGCGAGCGCCCTGTGCAATCTGTCGCGCGTCCACCTGGCCATGGGACGAACAGATCACGCCATAGCGCTCGCGCAGCAGGGCATCGATCTGTACGACCGCCTCGGAGCCACCGTCCGGCTGGCGAACGCACGGTACGCCCTGGGCCTCGCGCTGACTCAGGCCGGACGTCCGTCCGAGGCACTCGCGGAGTTCACGGACGCCTTGAACGCGTTCCAGGTGAACCGGCAGCGCCTCTGGGAGGGAACGACCCACTTCCGTATCGCGCAAGCTCATCTGGTGGGGCGCCAGCACACGCTTTCTGCCACGCATGCCGAACAAGCCCTGGCCATCGGATGCATCGGCGGTGACCAAGTGCGCGCCGGTGTTCTGACCACCTTGGGCCGTTCCCTGGCTGCCCTGGGCCAGGTCGATCGCGCACGGGTCTGCTGGCTCGAGGCGCTGCCCCTGTACGAGCAGTCCAGCTCCCCGGAGGCCGACGCAGTACGGGCGCTGCTGGCGCCGCTCTCAGCCGCCTGATCAAGGACGGCTACGTTCATCAATCGTTTATGCCTCGCTGGCATGCTCAACGCATCGATCCGTCGCGTCGGGGGGCAGGCGGATCACCGAGGGACTCAGCAGGTGTGCGAGAGTCCTGTCAGGTTCCTGTCCGGCAGCCCTCGGGGGAGTTGCCGGGCAGGGATCGCCCGGAACCGACATACCTTCAGGGGAGCTGCACCATGGCCGAGGCCGAGAAGAAGTCCGAGGACATCACCACGATGGACAACCACTCGCCGGCTCCGCCGAGCGACGTGATCACCACCAAGGACAACCACTCGCCGGTTCCGCCGAGCGACGTGATCACCACCATGGACAACCACTCGCCCGCTCCGCCCGCCCTGGACCTGGACCGCAAGTAGCCAGGGCTGCGACGGGGGATCGGCCGCGGCGGCGCGGAGGGGAAGCCGCCGCGGCCGAGTCATTCCCGGAGCCACCTGAGCCCGGGCGGAGATTGGCGGATCCGTTCCACCGGTACCCGGCGTTTGTGCAGGTCACCCGACCGGGCCCTGGAACCGATCTGCCAATCCCCGCTTCCAGCAGGGCTGCCGGGCCGAGTTGTCCACAGGGGGCCACGGGGGTGGGGGACTTGGGCAGAGTAGAGGGGTGGCGCTGACTGAACTGAGGGGGCTCGTCGAGGGTGGTGTGTTGCTCACCTCGCGGGCGTTGGCGGAGGGGTGGCCCCGGGTTCCCCTGGCCCGACGGCTCCGCTCGGACGGGTGGAGCCGGATCAGGAGCGGGGCCTGGGCGGAGCCCGGCCGGGAGGTCGGGCTGCCCCTGCGGCTGAGGGCGGCGCAGCTGCTCCGGCCGCAGCTCGTCGTGAGTCACCGCTCGGCCGCTCACCTCTGGCGGATCGAGACGCTGACGACGGGAACACCGGACCAGCTGGCATTCACCGACCCCGCGCTCAGTGCGCGGCCGAGCCTCTCCGAAGTACGCGTCCACCGGATTCCTCTTCCGGAGACCGACATCGTGAACCGGGCGGGGATGCGCGTCACGCGGGTCCCTCGCACAGTCGCCGACCTCCTCCGGGCCGGGCCGAGGGACGACGCCCTGGTCGCGGTGGAGTCGGCACTGACCTTTCGCCGGGTCGGCGGGCAACGCCGGGCACCGGTCACCACCCTCGCCGCGGTGCGCCTCGCCCTGGAGGCACCTCGGCTGGGAGCCGCCCGGGCCAAGGACTGGCTGCGCCTGGCAGATCCACGGGCCGGCTCGCCCGCCGAGACAGTGGCCCGCCTGCGGATGCTCGACGCCGGGCTGCGGCCGGAGCCCCAGGCAGAGGTCCACACCCCGGACGGCCGCCGTCGCTATCTCGACTTCCTGTTCCGGGAAGCCGGTCTGGCCGTCGAGATCGAGGGGTACGCCTACCACGGCAGCCGAGACGCCCACCGCCGGGACATCGCCCGCTTCAACCAGGTCCTCCAGTGCCCCGAGGTCCGCCGCCTCCTCCGCTTCAGCGCCGAGGACGTCTTCAACCGGCCCGCCTGGATGATCGGGGAGATCCGGAACGCCCTGACCGAGCTGACCGAGCTGCCGGAACGGCGGTAGGGCCCGCGACGCGCGGTCGGGCGGTCGCGGCCGTCGCGGCGGAGGGCCGTACACCGGTGCCGACAGCCACTGCCAGGCGGAGAGTGGTGGATTCGTGCCTTGCGGTCGGGAGAGTTCACAGGTGGAGGGCCGGTCGGGGCGGGCGAGGTGGAACGGATCTGCCGATCGTGGCCACCCTCACCCCCTCCCCCGCAGAAGCCCCTTCACCACCTTGCCGCTTGCGTTTCTGGGGAGTTCGTCCAGGAACGTGACCGATCTGGGGACCTTGTAGTTCGCCATCTCCCGGCGGGCCCAGGCGATCAGGTCGTCGGCGGTGAGGGGGGAGCCGGGGGCGCGTACCACGAAGGCCCTGCCCACCTCCCCGAGGCGGGTGTCCGGCACGCCGATGACCGCCACGTCCCGCACGTCCGGGTGGAGGGCGAGCAGTTGCTCTATCTCCGCGGGGTAGGCGTTGAAGCCGCCGACTATGAACATGTCCTTGATCCGGTCGGTGATGCGCAGGTTGCCCGTCCCGTCCAGCACGCCCACGTCGCCCGTGCTCAGCCAGCCGTCGGCGGAGATCGCCTCGGCGGTCGCGCCGGCGTCGTCGTAGTAACCCCGCATGACGTTGAAGCCCCGGACCAGCACCTCGCCCGGGGTACCGGGCGGCACCGGTGTGCCCGAGGGGTCGGTCACCCTCACCTCCGTGCCGGGGATCGCCCGGCCGGAGGTGGAGGAGATCACCGAGGGGGCGTCGCCGCGCCGGCACATCGTGACGATGCCGGACGCCTCGGAGAGGCCGTAGGCCGTCAGGACCGTGCCGACACCGAGTTCGCCGCGCAGGCGTTCCACCAGGCGCAGCGGGACCACGGCCGCCCCCGTCACCACGAGCCGCAGCGCGGACAGGTCGTGGGCGTCGCGTGCCGGATGGTCCAGGATCTGCTGGTGCAGGGTCGGCGGGCCCGGCAGGACCGAGATCCGCTCCGCCGCGATGTTCGCCAGGGCGGTGCCGACGTCGAACACCGGCTGCGGGACCATCGTCGCCCCGCGCATCAGGCAGGCGATCACCCCCGCCTTGTAGCCGAAGGTGTGGAAGAACGGGTTGACGATGAGGTAGCGGTCCGTGGGGCGCAGGCCCGCCAGGTCCGCCCAGATCCCGTAGGCGCGCAGGGTCTGGCCGTGTGTGATCACCGCGCCCTTGGGGCGGCCCGTCGTACCCGAGGTGTAGGTGATGTCCGAGAGGGAGGCGCCGGTCAGCTGCCGTGAACGGGCCCGCACCTGGGTGGGGGACACGGCCTCGCCGCCCGCCAGGAAGTCCTTCCAGGTGCGGAAGTCGGCCGGCGCGTCGTCCGAGAGGACGACCACCTGCTCCAGTTCCGGCAGGCCCGGCAGCGGGCCCCGGCCCTCCGGTACGCCCTCGCCGGCCGCGCGGCGCAGGGAGGCGACGTACGACGTGCCCAGGAAGGTCCCCGTCACGAACAGCAGCCGGGTTCCGCTGCGGCGCAGTACGTCGGCCGCCTCCGCGCCCTTGAAGCGGGTGTTCAGCGGGACGAGGACCGCGCCCGCCGTGACCGCGCCGAGGGCCGCGACGATCCAGTCCAGGGAGTTGGGCGCCCAGACCGCGACGCGGTCGCCCGCTTCCACTCCGCAGGCGAGGCAGGCTGCCGCCGCGCGGTCGATCCGGGCGCCCAGTTCGGCGTACGTGATCCGGGTGCGGCCGTCCACCACGGCCTCCGCGTCCGCGTACCGTCCGGCCGCCGACCGCACCAGTTCCGCAATGGTCTCCCACTCGACCACGGCCCAGCCTCCCTCACCGAAAAGCCAGTAGCTGTCCCCCACCGGAAAGCCAGTAGCTGACTGACCGTCAGATTAGCTGTAACCTGACGGCCTGTCAGGAGAGGGGGCAACATGGCAGCACCAGGGCTCAAGGACGCCACCGCCATCGTCGGGATCGGGCAGACCGCCTTCGCCAGACACCTCGCCGAGGACGAGAAGACGCTCGCCTGCCGGGCCGTGCTCGCCGCGCTCGACGACGCGGGCATCGCACCCGGCGAGGTCGACGCCCTCGCCTCCTACACCATGGAGGAGACCGACGAGGTCGAGCTGGCGAAGGCCGTCGGGTTCGGGGATCTCACCTACTTCGGCAAGGTGGGGTACGGAGGGGGCGGCTCCTGTGCCACCGTCGCCCATCTCGCCGCCGCCATCGCCGCCGGGCAGGCCACGGTGGGGGTCGCCTGGCGGTCGAGGAAGCGGGGCAGCGGGCCCCGGCCGTGGACGAACACCGCCGTGCAGCTGCCGGCTCCGGCCCAGTGGACGCGGCCGTTCGGGCTGCTCAGGCCCGCCGACGAGATCGCCATGCTGACCCGGCGGTACATGCACGAGTACGGCGCCACCCGGGACCACCTGTTCAACGTGGCGCTGGCCTGCCGCAACCGCGCCAACCAGAACCCCGCCGCCGTGATGTACGAACGGCCGCTGACCCGCGAGATGTACATGACCTCCCGGTGGATCAGCGAGCCGCTCTGCCTCTTCGACAACTGCCTGGAGACGGACGGGGCCCTCGCGTGCGTGGTCGTCGGCCGGGAGCGGGCGCGGGACTGCCGGCAGCGGCCCGTCTATGTGCACGCCGCCGCGCAGGGGCTGCCCGCCCAGCACCACGGCATGGTCAACTACTGGAACGACGACCCGCTCACCGGGCCCGCCTGGACGGCCGCCCGGCATCTGTGGAAGCACGCCGACCTCACCCCGGAGGACGTCGACGTGGCGCAGATCTACGACGCCTTCACCGCCCTGGTCCCGCTGTCGCTGGAGGGCTACGGCTTCTGCGCGCGGGGGGAGGGCGGCGCCTTCACCGAGCAGGGCGCCCTGGAGCTGGGCGGGCGGCTGCCGGTCAACACCGGCGGTGGTGGGCTCAGCGAGGCGTACGTGCACGGCTTCAACCTCGTCAACGAAGGGGTGAAGCAACTGCGCGGCACCAGTACCGCGCAGGTCCCCGGGGCCGCCGCCTGCCTGGTCACGGCCGGTGAGGGTGTGCCCACCTCCGCCCTTCTGCTGAGGAGCTGACCGGCATGCTGAGTCCCGTCCCCGACACCGACGGCGCGCCCTTCTGGGAGTACGCGGCCCGTGGCGAGCTGCGCGTCCAGGCGTGCGGCGACTGCGGTGAGCCGCGCTTCCCGCCCCGGCCCTGCTGCCCCCACTGCCAGTCCTTCGCGAGTGAATGGCGGCCGGTGTCGGGGCGCGGCCGCGTGTGGTCGTACGTCGTCCCGCATCCGCCGCTGCTGCCCGACTACGCGGAGCAGGCGCCGTACAACGTGGTCGTCGTGGAGCTGGAGGAGGCGCCCCGGATACGGCTCGTGGGCAACGTGGTCGCCCACCCCGGGGCCCGGCTGGACTCCGTGGATCCGGCGCGCCTGAGGATCGGCGCCCGGGTGCGGGTGGTCTTCTCCGGCGGGCTGCCGCAGTGGGTGCCGGCGTGAACACCGTGCGCCTCGACGTCGACGCGGACACCGGCGTCGCCGTCGTCACCCTGGACCGGCCCGAGCGGCTGAACGCCGTCGACCTGGAGATGGTGCGGGAACTGGGCGAGGTGTGGCGGGCGTTGCGGTTCGAGGACGCCGTGCGGGCCGTCGTGCTCACCGGGGCGGGCGAGCGGGCGTTCAGCACGGGCATCGACCGGGACGCGGTCGTGCCGCAGCCCTCGTCGCCGTACATGCAGGACGATCCGCTGCTGGCCGTGGGGCCGAAGGCGAACGGCCTGTGGAAGCCGGTCGTGGCCGCCGTGCGCGGGATGGCCTGCGGCGGCGCCTTCTATCTGCTGGGGGAGAGCGAGTTCGTGGTCGCCGACCCGACGGCCGTCTTCTTCGATCCGCACACGACGTACGGCATGGTCAGCGCCTACGAGTCCGTGCTGATGGCCCAGCGGATGCCGTACGGGGAGGCCGCGCGGATGATGCTCATGGGCACGGCGGAGCGGATCTCCGCGCGGCGGGCCCACGAGGTCGGACTGGTCTCCGAAGTCACGGAGGAGGGTGGGGCGTTGGCGGGTGCCGTGCGCTGTGCCGCCGTGCTCGCCGGGTATCCGCCGGAGGGGGTGCAGGGGACCGTGCGGGCGCTGTGGGCGGCCAGGGAGACGGCGCTCGCGCAGGCGTTCGCGCAGGCGCCGCATCTCGTCGCGCTGGGCAATCTGCCGGCCGAGCGCCAGGCGGAGCTGTTCGCGGGGCGGCCGAGGGAGTACCGGGTGCGCTAGGGGGCTTCGTTGGATCAGCCCGGGTCCGCGACGCCCGGCACGGCATCTCGCCGCGTTGTCGGACCACCCGAGTACGCCCAGTACGCGGATGGTCCTCCGCCTTGCGATGCACCGCACCGGACGCCGCGGCCTGATCCGACCTGATCCAAACGAAACCCCCTAGGTCCTGAGCCGGGCGACCGGGTCCACGGTGCAGTGGTCGAGCCGGAGCACGAGGCCGTCGTCGCGGACTCCGAAGCCGCCGACCAGCTCCACCTGGACGCGCGCCGTGCCCTGGGCCGGGACGGTGACCGTGGCGGTGTTGTCGCCGATCGCCGAGCCCTGCCCGTCGTCGAACTCGACGTGCGCCTTGAAGTCGGCTTCGCGGCCGTTCGGGTTGCTGACCTCGACGGTGGCGTACTGCGCCTTCTCGGTCGCGCAGCTCACCAGGCGCGCCCTGCCGTCCTTCAGCGCCGTCCCGCTGCCGGAGGAGGGCGTCGAGCGGTGCGTGGGCCGGCGGTGATAGGACCCGCCGCCGGTGCCGCCTCCCGTACTGCTCGTACCGCCGCTGCCGTACGAGTCGCCGTAGGAGGTGCCGTAGGAGTCGTCGTCGGGGTCGCCACCGGAGCCGTCGTACGAACCTCCGCCCGAGGTGGACGAGGAGGAGCTGTCGTGGTCCTGGTGGGAGCTGCTGCATCCGCCCCCGCCGCCCGAGCCGTGGCCGCTGTGGTGCCGTCCGGTGGTGAACCCGGTGAGGCTGAGGACCACGAAGGTCAGTGCGGCCGTGAACTTGAGCGTGCGCGTTCCGGTATGCATGTGCATGCCATCACCCTATCCATCCGCGCACCGCCTGGCGGGAGCCTGTCACCGGGGGTAGCGTCAGCCCTGGGACGGCCGCCGTCTGGAGCCCTTCCGTGCAGACCCGGTACGACGGCCGTCACGCACTACGCGGTCCGCGCGGTTCCCGTGCCCTTCTCCGCGTCCAGCGCGTACACGCACCGGTCCTTGCTGCACGCGTACACCACACCGTCCTTGACCACCGGCGATCCGGTGATCTCGCCGCCGGTGGCGAGCTTCCAGCGCAGCCGGCCGTCGTCGGCCTTCAGGGTGTACAGGAGATGGTCGGTGGAGCCGAAGTGGATGCGGCCCTCCGCCACGGCGGGCGCGCCCACGACGTCCCCGCCGGCCTGGAAACGCCACTTGGGGGTGCCGGTGACCGCGTCCAGGGTGTAGAGGCCCTTGCCGCTGCCGACGTGGACGTGCCCGGCGGCGACCAGCACGGGCTCGACCGAGGAGCGGGCCTCGGTGGCGATGCGCCAGCGGTCGCGGCCGTCGGCGGCGTCGAGGGCGTAGACCGTGCCCAGGTAGTCGGCGAGGTACACCCCGCCGCCGGTGACGGCCGGCCCTGGGGCGAAGGCCGGCGGGCACAGGAAGACCGCCGGGGCCTCGAAGTGCCAGCGGACCAGGCCGCTCGCCGCCTCGACGGCGAGGACCCGGCTGCCGGCGGAGACGTAGACACGGCCGTCGTCGGCCGGGGCCAGGCGGACCGGGACACCGCCGCAGGAGGCCGCGTCGCCGATGGGGTACGACCAGCGCTCCTCGCCGGTGCGGGCCTCCAGGGCACGCAGCCGGGCGTCCTGCCAGACGTAGACCGTGCCGTCGTGCACGATCGGCCCCGCCTCCGGGGACTCGAAGTCGGTCTGGCAGCCGGTGATCTCCCACAGCTTCTGCCCGCCGGCCGCCTCCCAGGCCTGGACACCGCCGCCGCGGGTGCCGGTGACGACCGTGCCGCGGTCGGCGCTGAGCGAGTACACCCAGGCGTCCGTGGACAGCCGCCACAGCTCGCCGCCCTCACGGGCCTCCAGGGCGAACAGGGTGGGGCCGTCGGAGGCGTGGATACGGCCGTCCGCCACGGCCATCGACCAGGCGACGTCCCGGGTCTTGAAGCGACGGCGGCCGGTGGCCACGTCCAGGGCGTGCACCTCGAAGGAGGTGACGTAGACCAGGTCGCCGTCCACGGACGGGGTGCCCCACACGTCGTTGGACATGCGGAACCGCCAGGGGCGCCAGCCCGCCGCCGCTTCCGGCGGGGCCGGCGGCACGGGCGGTACGGCGGGGTCGGCGCCGGCCAGGCCGGGGCGCGGCCGGGACCAGCTGGCCACCAGGCCGGCCTCGGGCGGGGGCGCCTTGACGGCGGCCGCCCGGGCGTCGGCGACCCGGGGGCCGGGGCCGATGGGCACCTGGGCGCCGGCCAGCCGGACCGGGCCGGTGTCGGGGGCGCCGGCCGGGAGGGGGACCGGCGCGGAGTGCGGGACCGGGGGGTCGTACGGCGGAGGCGGGGGCACCGCCTGCCGGCCGCCGCTGCGCGGTCCGCCGGTCGGGGCCGGGGCGGGCGCCGCGGCGGTGCGTCCGCCGCGGCGGGACTCGATGAGGGCCACCGCCTTCTCCGGCAGCCAGGCGGAGGCGGTGCCGCTGTCGTCGGAGCCGGAGCCGAACAGGTGCGGGGCGAGCTGGGCCTGGAGGTCGGCGGGGTTGGGCCGGCCGGGCGCCTCCATCTGCATGCAGGACTCGATCAGCGGGCGCAGCTCGTCCGGCAGGCCGGTGAGGTCCGGGCCCTCGCGGAGCAGCATGAACACGGTCTCGACGGGGTTGGCGCCGTGGAAGGGCGGGTGGCCGGTGGCGGCGAAGACCAGCATCGAACCGAGCGAGAAGACGTCGCTGGCGCCGGTGACGCTGCGGGAGTCCTTGGCCTGCTCGGGGGACATGTAGGCGGGGGTGCCGACGGCGACGTTCGTCATCGTCAAACGGGTGTTCGAGACGCCCGAGGCGATACCGAAGTCGATCACCCGGGGGCCGTCCTCGACCACGAGCACGTTGGACGGCTTCAGGTCACGGTGGACCAGTCCCGCGCCGTGGATGGACTGCAGGGCCTCGGCCACGCCGGCCGCGAGCCAGCGCACGGCCTGCGCCGGGAGCGGCCCGCACTCGTTCACTATCTCTTCCAGCGAGGGCGCGGGGACATAGGCGGTGGCCAGCCAGGGCACGGCGGCGCGCGGGTCGGCGTCGACCACGGCCGCCGTGTAGAACCCGGAGACCGCGCGGGCCGCCTCGACCTCGCGGGTGAAGCGGACCCGGAAGAGCTGGTCCTCGGCCAGTTCGGTGCGCACCGTCTTGATCGCCACGCGCCGGCCCGACGCCGAGCGCGCGAGATAGACCAGCCCCATGCCGCCGGCCCCCAGCCGGCCCAGCACCTCGAACGGCCCGATCCGCCGCGGATCGTGCTGTGTCAGCTGATCCACCACTTGCCTGCCACCTCCCCGTACGAGCCGCGCCGCCCACCTGCGCACGCGGCCGAAGTGCAGCGTCTCACCACCGCACCGCCATGGCGGCACGCACCCCGATTCTTCCTGGCCGGGCGGCCGGTTGCGAACCCGGTGACAATCGGGGTGTCTCGTGCCGAATCATTCCAGAGCGGACGCATCAGCGTTGCAGCAGTGCGAACGACGCCCCCTGATTGTCGGTGACGACGGCCACTCGTCCGTACGACGTCTCGAAGGGTGGAGCCTGTACCCGCCCGTCGAGCCGCTGGACGGTCCCGAGGGCGTCGTCCAGGTCCGTGACCCGGAAGTGGGCGACGAAGTGCGGGGGCATCTCGGCCGGGAAGACCTCGGTGACGACCGCGCGCCCGAAGTCGGGCCGGGCTTCGGTGCCGAACAGGGCGTCGTGGAAGAGGCCGCCGTAGAAGGAGTTGGCCGCGGCGGTGTCCCGGGTGTACAGCTGGGCCCAGACGAAGGTGTTCGGCTCGCGCCGCCGCCCGAAGCCGGGGTGGGTGCCGGGCTGCCACAGGCCGAACACCGCGCCCTCGGGGTCGGTGGCCAGGGCGGCCGTGCCGAGGTCGCCGACCGGGAAGGGGGCCATGACCATCCGCCCGCCGGCCGCCGTGATCCGCCGGCCGAGGGCCTCGGCGTCCGTGGTCGCGAAGGAGACCGTCCAGACGGTGGGCATGCGGCCGTCCGTCTTGGGGGCCAGCGAGGCCACGCGGTCGCCGGCCAGCAGGGCCCACACGGAGGAGCCGTACGCCTCCTCGAAGGTCCACCCGAAGAGCTCACCGTAGAACCGCTTGCCCGCCTCCACGTCGGGCAGCTCGGCGTCCACCCAGCAGGGGACGCCCTCCCCGTATGTCTCTTCGTTCGCGGATGCCCTGTTTTCGGCCATGCCGTCAAAGTAACCGGGCCGCGCGCACCGCGCAGACCAGGCACACCATCCCCGAGATCCCCGTGCACCCCATTTGCAGTCGGCCGAATCGCGCTCCGATCACCCCTCGGTAAGCTGACGGCATGACAGGACAAGTGCGTACCGTCGACGGCCGCGTGGCCGGCCGGCGTGGGCAGGCGACCCGGCAGAAGCTGCTCGACTGCCTCAGCGAGATGCTCAGCTCCTCCCCCTACCGGGACGTCAAGGTCATCGATGTCGCCCGGAAGGCGGGCACTTCGCCCGCGACCTTCTACCAGTACTTCCCGGACGTCGAAGGTGCCGTCCTGGAGATCGCCGAGCAGATGGCGACCGAGGGCGCCGGTCTGACCGAACTCCTCGAAGGGCGCACCTGGACCGGCAAGTCGGGCTGGCAGACCGCCCAGGAACTCGTCGACGGCTTCCTGGAGTTCTGGCGCCGCAACGACGCCATCCTGCGGGTGGTCGACCTCGGCGCGGCCGAGGGGGACAAACGGTTCTACAAGCTCCGTATGAAGATCCTCAACTCGGTCAACAACTCCCTGGCGGACTCCATCGCGGAACTGCAGTCCAAGGGCCGCGTCGACAAGGACGTGAACCCGGCGGCGGTGGCCGGTTCGCTGGTCGCGATGCTCGCGGCGGTGGCGGCGCACCAGAAGGGCTTCTCCTCCTGGGGCGTGAAGCAGGCCGAACTCAAGCCGAACCTGGCGCTGTTGGTGCACCTGGGTGTGACCGGCAAGAAGCCTTCCAAGTAGGCACGCCTCTTTTTCCGGAGTCCAAGTCCTGTCTGGTGGGCGGTGGTTCACGCGATGAGCCACCGCCCGCCGTCTACGCCGGCAGCGGCCGGTCCCGCACCACGTGCTTCATCACCAGCGTCGACGTCAGCCGCTGCACCCCGGGCAGGGTCGCCAGCCGCTCGTCGTACAGCCTCTGGAACGCGGCCAGGTCGGCGGTGGCCACCCGGAGCAGATAGTCCGGCTCACCGAACAGCCGCTGCGCGTCCAGTACGTGCTCCAGTTCACTGACCGCCCGCTCGAACTCGGCGACCGTGTCCCGGTCCTCCTGGCGCATGGACACGAAGACCAGCGCCTCGAAGTTCAGCCCGAGCGACGGCGGGTCCACCACCGCGCGGTAGCCCTGGATGGCGCCGGACCGCTCCAGCTCGCGCAGCCGCCGGTGGCAGGGCGAGACGCTGAGCCGCACCCGGGCGGCCAGCTCGGTCACGGTCAGCCGCCCGTCCTGCTGCAACTCGGCAAGGATTTTCCGGTCCACGTCGTCCATGAGGGAAATACTTGCCCACATGACGCGATCATGAGCAAACTTCGGGAACACTTTCGGGCCATTCGCGCCTAATGTCGCCAGCATGGATTCCGGGCTGCTCCTCTCCTTCCTCGCCGTCGATCTGCTGCTGGTGTGCGTACCGGGCGCCGACTGGGCGTACGTCATCGCGACCGCCCTGCGCGGCACCTCGGCGGCGCGTGCGGTGGCGGGGCTGGTCTGCGGATACGCCCTGCACACCGCCCTGGCGACGGCGGGCCTGGCGGTGCTGGTGGCGGGCTCGCCCGGACTGCTGACGGTCCTGACCGTGGCGGGCGCCGGCTATCTGCTGTGGCTGGGCTGGGGCGTGCTGCGCCGCCCGGCGATCCCGACCGCGGCGGCCTCCACGGTCCCGGGCGCGGCGGCCTCCACGGTCCCGGGCGCGGCCGGCCCGGCGGCCGACGGCCGGCTCTTCCTGCGGGGCGCCACGATCAGCGGCCTGAACCCCAAGGGCCTGCTTCTCTACCTCTCCGTGCTCCCCCAGTTCCTCACCCTGCGCGGCGCGCACCTTCCGGTGCCCGTGCAGACGGCCACGCTGGGGCTGCTGCACATGGCGCGCTGCGCGGCCGTCTACCTCACCGTCGGCCTCCTCGCCCGCGTCCTGCTCGCGGCGAGGCCCGCGGCGGCCCGGGCGGTGACACGGACGTCGGGTGCGGCGATGCTGGGGATCGGCGCGTTCTTGCTGGTGGAGCGGCTGGCCACGCTGTAGCCGCGGGAGTCACCGGCGCGTGAGCCGGAAGAGCCGGATCTCCCGTTCCACCCGGGACTGGTACGCGGCGTACGGCGGCCAGAACGCGAGGACGGCCCGCCAGGCCGCCGCGCGTTCCTCTCCGGCGAGGAGCACGGCGGTGACCGGGATGTCGTGCCCCTTCCAGCTCACGGTGGCCTCCGGGTGGGCCAGCAGATTGTGGGTCCACGCGGGATGGCCGGTCCGCCCGAAGTTGGAGCCGACGAGGATCCAGCTCCGTCCGGCCGCCTCCGCCTCCGGCATGCAGGCGAGCGGCGTCCGGCGCGGCAGCCCGCTCCTCGCTCCCGTCGAGGTGAGGATCACACCGGGCAGCATCCGGGCGCTGAGCAGCACCTTGCCCCGGGTGAGCCGGTGCACGCCCCGGTCGAGCGCCGGGATCACATGCGGGGCCACTCGTGCGAACAGCCGGGTGGAGGACACCTTCTGCACGAGCCGGACGCCGGCGGCGAGGGCCATCAGACGGCCACCTCCCCGCCCGTGAGGAGCCCGGCCTTCCCGCCCGTGAAGAGCCCGGCGGCCTCGGCGGCCCGGTCGCGCAGCCGGTGCGCCGGGCCGAACAGCAGCTCGTCCCCGGCGGCCCGCTTGAAGTACAGGTGGGCGTCGTGCTCCCAGGTGAAGCCGATCCCGCCGTGCAGCTGGACGCCCTCGGCGGCGGCACACCGCAGCGCCTCCAGCGCCTGGGAGAGCGCGAGCCCGCCGGCCCGCTCCCCCCGCCCGGCCGCCCAGGCCGCGTAGTAGGCGGCCGACCGTGCCGCCTGCACCCCCACGTACACGTCCGCCAGCCGGTGCTTGACGGCCTGGAAGGACCCGACGGGCCGCCCGAACTGCACCCGCTGCCCGGCGTACTCCACGGTCCGCTCCAGCATCCGGTCGGCCGCGCCCACGGCCTCCGCGGCGAGCACGGCGGCCACGGCGTCCCCGGCCCCGGCGAGGGCGGGCAGCACGTCCGCCTCCTCCGAGCCCAGCAACCGGGCGGACACGTCCCGCAGTTGGACACGGGCCCGGGGCCGGGTGGCGTCCAGCGCGGTCTGCCGCACCCGCGTCAGGCCCGCCTCGTCCTCGGGCACCAGGAACAGCAGGGTCCGCGGCCGGGTGAACCCCCCGGTGTGCGCGGCGACGAGCAGCACCCCCGCGCTGTGCCCGTCCAGTACCTGCCCGGCCTCCCCGTACAGCCGCCATCCGTCCGCCGCCCGCCGCGCCTGCACCCCGCCGGCCCGCCCGCCGCCGGCGCTGTACTCGCCGTTTCGGCGGGTCAGGCCGAGGGCGGTGGTGAGCGCGGGCCCGGGGACGGCGAGCGCGGCGGTGAGGGAGCCGGCGGCGATGCGCGGCAGCAGCTCGGCGCGCTGGGCCTCGGTGCCGAGGGCGAGGATCAGCGGGGCGGCGAGGAGGCAGGTGGCGAGCAGCGGCGAGGGGGCGAGGAACCGGCCCGTCTCCTCGGCGGCGAGGGCCAGTTCGGTGACCGAGCAGCCGACCCCGCCGTACGCCTCCGGGAGTGCGAGGCCGGGCAGTCCGAGCCGGCCGGCGAGGGCGGACCACAGGAGGGGGTCGTACCCGGCCGGCCCGTCCACGGCGGCGCGGACCTCCCCCGGTCCGCAGCGTTTGCGCAGCAGCTCGCGCAGGGTCCGGCGGATCTCGTCCTGCTCGGCGGTGAGGCGCGTGTCCATGGCCTTCCCTCCATATCTGACGGGGCGTCATATTAGGAGGGCCGGAACGAGATGCCCAGAGGGAGGAGCCCTCTCATGAGTCGCGGAAGCCGGAAGGTCGCCGTGGTCGGCGTGGCCCTGTCGGACTGCGGGCGCGTGGACGACGCGACGGCCTACGCCCTGCACGCCCAGGCCGCCCGCCGGGCCCTCGCCGACGCGGGCCTGGACCGCTCACTGGTCGACGGCTTCGCCTCCGCGGGCCTCGGCACGCTGGCCCCCGTGGAGGTCGCCGAGTACCTGGGCCTGCACCCGACCTGGGTGGACTCCACCTCGGTCGGCGGCTCGGCCTGGGAGGTGATGGCGGCCCACGCGGCGGACGCGATAGCGGCGGGCCACGCGAAGGCGGTGCTGCTGGTGTACGGCTCGACGGCCCGGGCGGACATCAGGGCGGGCCGCAGGACGGGGGACCTCTCCTTCGGCTCCCGCGGCCCCCTCCAGTTCGAGGTGCCCTACGGTCACACGCTGATCGCCAAGTACGCCATGGCGGCCCGCCGGCACATGATCGAGTACGGCACGACGATCGAGCAGCTGGCCCATGTGGCGGTCCAGGCGAGGGCGAACGCGGCCCTGAACCCGGAGGCGATGTACCGCGACCCGATCACGGTGGACGACGTCCTGTCCGGACCGTTGATCGCCGATCCCTTCACGAAACTGCACTGCTGTCTGCGCTCGGACGGCGGCGCGGCGGTCCTGCTGGCGGCCGAGGAGTACGTACGGGACTGCCGGACGGCCCCGGTCTGGGTCCTCGGCACCGGCGAGCACGTCTCGCACGCCGCCATGTCCGAGTGGCCGGACTTCACCCTCTCCCCGGCGGCGGTGAGCGGCCGGCTGGCCTTCGGGCGGGCCGGGGTGACCCCGGCGGACGTCGACTTCGCGGAGATCTACGACGCCTTCACCTACATGACCCTGGTGACCCTGGAGGACCTGGGCTTCTGCGCGAAGGGCGAGGGCGGGGCGTTCGTGGGGAAGGACCGGCTGCTGGTGCGGGGCGGGGAGCTGCCGGTGAACACGGACGGGGGCGGCCTGTCGGCCCAGCATCCGGGGATGCGGGGGCTCTTCCTGCTGGTGGAGGCGGTGCGTCAGCTGCGCGGGGAGGCCGGGGAGCGGCAGGTGCGGGCACGGGACGGCGGGCTGCCGCGGCTGGGGGTGGCGTCGGGGACCGGCGGGTGGTTCTGTTCCTCGGGGACGGTGGTGTTGGGGCGGGACTGAGAGCCGGGCCACCGGTGATACTCGCCCCATGGCACAAAAGGATCTCCACGAACTGCTCCGGTCGCTGCGGGTCTGGGAGCCCCGGGTGACGCACCTGCGGCCGTTCGACCCGGACACCGCCCCTCCCACCCCGCTGGCCCTGTTCACGAGCTGGTTCGCGGAGGCGGTGGCGGCGGGGCAGCCGGAGCCGCACACCATGTCGCTGGCGACGGTGGACGAGGAGGGCCGGCCGGACGTGCGGATCGTGATGCTGCACGGCGCCGACGCCGACGGCTGGTCCTTCGCGACGCACGCCACGAGCCGCAAGGGGCGCGCGCTGAGCGCCCGGCCGTACGCGGCCCTCGCCTTCTACTGGCCGGCCCTGGGGCGGCAGGTGCGGGTGCGGGGGCCGGTCGCGTCGGCGCCGGCCGAGGAGAGCCAGGCCGACCTGCACGCGCGGTCCACGGGCGCGCTGGCCGCCGCGCTGACCGGACGGCAGAGCGAGGAGCTGTCCTCGCTGGCGGAGCTGCGCGAGGTGTCGCAGGCGGCCTGGGAGCGGGCCCGGCAGCACCCGGACGAGCCGTCGCCGACCTGGACCCTGTACCGGCTGCGGCCTCAAACCGTGGAGTTCTTCCAGGGGGACGCGGAGCGGCGGCACGTGCGGCTGGAGTACCGGAGCACGGAGTTCGGCTGGAGCCGGGGTCTGCTGTGGCCGTGAGGGTGCCGGTCACGTTTGCGCGGCGCGATCCGTCAGGGCGGTGAAAGCAACCCGAGAGCCCGAGGAGACGGCGATGGAAACGCGTTCGATCACGGCGGAGATCCCGATGACCCCGCGGATGCCCGAGGACCCGGCGGAGCTCGTCCCCGAGCTGGCGCAGGTGTCGGCGGCCCTGTTCCGGGCCACCGGCAACGGTTCGGTGCCGCGCTCCACGATCGGCCTGGTCCAGCTGAGGGCCGGGCAGATCGTCGGCAGCACCTATCTGACCGTGCTGCACACGGGTTTCCTGCGCAAGGCCGGGGAGCCGGAGGAGCGGATCACCTCGGTGGCGTCCTGGCAGGACTCGCCGTACTTCACGGCCGCCGAGCGGGCGGCGCTGGCGCTGACGGAGGCCGTGCTCCAGCCGTCCGCGGCGGGCGAGCGGGTCCCGGACGAGCTGTACGCGCAGGCGGCCGGGCACTACACGGGGAAGGCGCTGGCCACGTTGATGTTCGCGATCGGCCAGGTCAACTTCTTCGTCCCGATAGCGCTCATCGCCAAGCCGGTGCCCGGCCGGTCGTTCACCGACCCGTGGAAGTGAGGCCGCCCGGGGCCGCCCGGAACACCGGGATCCGGTCCCGGAAGGTCACCTCCAGCGGCATCCCGGCCCGCACGGTGTCCTCGGGGCAGTCCACGAGTTCCGTCATCATCCTCGGGCCCTCGTCGAGGTCGACCACCGCGGCCAGGTAGGGGGTGCGGCCGGTGAACGGGGGGAGGTCGTTGTGGTGGACCGTGGACCACGTGTAGAGCGTGGCCCGGCCGCCGGCCTCCTCCCAGGTCACCTCGTCGCTCCAGCAGTGCGGGCAGAACTCGCGGGGGTAGTGGTGGGCCCGGGCGCAGGCCGCGCAGCGGCGGATCAGCAGGCGGCCGTGGGCCGCGGCCTCCCAGTAGGTGCGGGTGAAGGCGTCGGGTTCCGGGAGGTCGTGGCGAGCCGCGCCCATCAGAACCACCCCAGCCAGGCGTCCAGCGACCACGTCTGCCAGGCCATGCCGAAGAAGCCGACCAGGGAGATCAGGGCCATCATCGAGTTCTGGCCCTGTTCCGCCCAGTCGTGGATCATGAGGATGAAGTAGACCGCGTTGAGCAGGAGGCCGGCCGCCAGCGCGACCGGGGTCAGGAAGCCGAGGATCAGGCCGAGGCCCAGGGACAGCTCGGCGTAGGCCACGACGTACGCCATCAGCTTCGGGTTAGGTTTCACCACCGCCTCGAATCCCGAACGCACCGCCGCCCACCGGTGTTCCGCCGCCACGTCCGCCGCCCAGGCGATGCCGCTCCCGCGCTCGAACCAGGCCTTCTTGTCCTTGTGCCGCCAGCTCTCCAGCCACCACAGACCGAGGCCGATGCGCAGCACCGCCAGCCACTGAGCGCCGTCCAGCCATATCGCGTCCATGGATCTGACGGTACGTCAGATCCGCCGTCCTGCCGAGGGGCCCGGCAGGTGTTCCGGACCCGGCGGCGCGGTTTCCTTCACGGCCCGGGCACGCTTCCCGTGCACACGTGATCAATCCGCAACCAATTCCGGTCTTGACCGAGACCCATCAACCGGGTGGGTGATTACGCTCCCGCTCATGGCCGACTCCCGTCCTTCTCCCGTACACCTCTCGGCGACCCCCGCCGACCGCCCGGTCTATGTGATCGGCGCCGGTCCGGGCGGCCTCGCCGCCGCTCACGCGCTGCGGGCGCGGGGCATACGGGCCGTGGTCCTGGAGCGGTCCGACCTGGTCGGCGCCTCCTGGCGCGGCCACTACGACCGTCTGCGGCTGCACACCACCCGACGGCTGTCCGCGCTGCCGGGCCTCGGCATGCCCCGGAAGTTCGGGCGCTGGGTCTCGCGGGACAACGTGGTGCGGTACCTGGAGAAGTACGCCGAACACCATGAGCTGGAGATCGTCACCGGCGTGGAGGTCCACCGCGTCGAGCGGACCGGGGACGACACCGGGTGGCTGCTGCACGCCTCCGGCGGCCGGGAGCTGACCGGCAGCGCGGTGGTCGTCGCCACCGGCTTCAACCACACCCCCCGGCTGCCCGACTGGCCGGGCCGTGAGAGTTACGGCGGTGAGCTGCTGCACGCCGGCGGCTACCGCGACGCCGAGCCGTACCGCGACCGCGACGTGCTCGTCGTCGGGATCGGCAACACCGGCGCGGAGATCGCCGTGGACCTGGTGGAGGGCGGGGCCGCCCGGGTGCGGCTGGCGGTGCGCACGGCGCCGCACATCCTGCGCAGGTCGACCCTCGGCTGGGCCGCCCAGTACACGGGCGTGCTGGTCCGGCGACTGCCGGTGCGGCTCGTGGACCGGCTCGCCGGGCCGGTGGGGCGGCTCAGCACGCCGGACCTGTCCGGGCACGGGCTGCCGCGCCCGGACACCGGCCTGTACAGCAGGGCCCGGCAGGGCGCGATCCCGGTCCAGGACGTCGGTCTGATCGACGCGGTACGCAAGGGGAAGGTGGAGATCGTGGCCGCCGTGGAGGCGTTCGAGGACGGCAAGGTGGTCCTCGCCGACGGCAGCCGGATCTCGCCCGACGCGGTGATCGCGGCGACCGGGTACGTCCGCGCGCTGGAGGGGCTCGTCGGGCATCTCGGGGTGCTGGACGGGCGCGGCAGACCGGTGGCGCACGGCGGCCGTACGCACGCGCAGGCGCCCGGCCTGCACTTCACCGGGTTCACCAATCCGATCAGCGGGATGCTCCGTGAGCTGGCGATCGACGCGGGGAAGATCGCGCGGGCCGTGGCGAAGGGTTTTCGCACCCGGTAGCCGGCGGGTATCACCCCCTGGGAGCGGCCGACCCCCAGCCCGATCCCTGTCCGCTGACCGTCCGCCGCCCGCCCCGTTTTCCCACCCGGCGGTAACTTTGGCGGTCCGAGCAGTTCCTGACGTACCGTCAGTTCAGTAATCTGACTAGGCGTCAGTTACCAGGTGGCTGTCTCACAGGAGGCGGGCGGAACGATGCTCGGATCGACCCACGGCACCCTCACCACCGACTCCCGCCGGGCCCTGGTCATCGCCTGCGGCGAGCAGCGGACCGGCCCCGTCGTGCACGACCGGGTGGCGGACCTCGACGTCGGAGGCCGCCCGCTGCACGCGGACGTACCCGACCTGACCCGGTTCTTCCGGCCCGGATCCGTCGCCGTGATCGGCGCCTCCGACACCGAGGGGCGGCCCAGCACGGGGATCACTAGGCAGCTGCTCGACTGGGCCGGGCGGGTCGGGGCGCGGGTGCACCCGGTGCATCCGACCCGCTCGTCCGTGTTCGGCCTGCCCTGCGCGGCCACCGTCGCCGAGCTGCCCGAACAGGTCGACCTGGCCGTGCTGCTGGTGGCCGACCCGCTGCCCGTGATCGAGGAACTCGCGGAGGCGAAGGTGAAGTTCGCGGTGGCCTTCGCCTCCGGGTTCGCCGAGACCGGGGAGGCGGGCGCCGAGGCGCAGGAGCGGCTGGCCGAGGCGGTACGGCGCTCGGGCCTGCGGCTGCTCGGCCCGAACACCAACCTCAACGCCTTCGAGCGGTTCCGGGAGGACCTGTCCGGGCCGGCCATCGCGCTGATCACCCAGTCCGGGCACCAGGGCCGGCCCGTGTTCGCCCTGCAGGAGCTGGGCATCCGGCTCTCGCACTGGGCGCCCACCGGCAACGAGGCCGATCTGGAGACCGCCGACTTCCTGTCCTGGTTCGCCGAACAGCCCGAGGTCGGCGCCATCGCCTGCTACATCGAGGGGCTCAAGGACGGCCGCTCCTTCCTCCTGGCCGCCGACCGCGCCGCCCGCCGCAAGGTGCCGGTGGTCGCCGTGAAGGTGGGCCGCACCGAGACCGGCGCCCGGACGGCGGCCTCGCACACCGGCAAGCTCACCGGCGCCGACGACGTGGTGGACGCGGCCATGCGGCAGTACGGCGTGATTCGCGTCGACGCCCTGGACGAACTCCAGGACACCGCCGCCCTGCTGGCGCGGGCCAGGCCGCCGCTGGCCGAGGGGGTGGCCGTCTGCTCCATCTCCGGCGGCACGGGCGCGCACGTCGCCGACCTGGCCGCCGGGGCCGGGCTCCGGCTGCCGAGGCTGTCGCCGGAGAAACAGGCCGAACTGCACCAGTGGATACCGGAGTACCTGAGCGTGGCCAACCCGGTGGACAACGGCGGCCACCCGGTGGGTGACTGGCGTGGCCGCAAGATCATCGACGCGATCCTCGCCGACCCGGCCGTCGGCGTGCTCATCTGCCCGGTCACCGGCCCCTTCCCGCCGCTCAGCGACCGGCTCGTCCAGGACCTGGTCGCGGCCGCCGAGGAGACGGACAAGCTGGTGTGCGTGGTGTGGGGCTCGCCGGCCGGCACCGAGCCGGCGTACCGGGAGGTGCTGCTCGGCTCCTCCCGCGTGGCCACCTTCCGGACCGTCGGCAACTGCCTGACCGCCGTCCGCGCCTGGCTGGACCACCACCGCTTCGTGACGGACTACCGCTCCCCCTTCGAGGAGGCCCCGCGCACCCCGTCCCCGTCCTCCCGCAAGGCCGAGGCGCTGATGCAGCCCGGCCGGCAGCTCAGCGAGCACGCGGCCAAGCAGCTGCTGCGGGCCTACGGCATCCGGGTGCCGCGCGAGCAGCTGGTGACCAGCGCTGCGGCGGCCGTGCGGGCGGCCGGGCAGGTGGGCTACCCGGTGGTGATGAAGGCGTCCGGCGCGCAGATCGCCCACAAGACCGAGCTGGGCCTGGTGAAGATCGGCCTGACCTCGGCGAGCCAGGTCCGGGAGGCGTACCGGGAGCTGACCGACATCGCCCGCTACGAGGGCGTCGGGCTGGACGGGGTGCTGGTGTGCCAGATGGTCGAGCAGGGCGTGGAGATGATGGTCGGCGTCGGCCACGACGACCTCTTCGGGCCGACGGTGACGGTCGGCCTCGGCGGGGTGCTGGTGGAGGTGCTGCGCGACGCGGCGGTCCGCGTCCCGCCGTTCGGTGAGGACCAGGCCCGCGCCATGCTCGGCGAACTCCGCGGCCGGGTCCTGCTGGACGGGGTCCGGGGCCGCCCGCCGGCCGATGTGGACGCGCTGGTGGAGGTGGTCCTGCGGGTCCAGCGCATGGCCCTCGAACTGGACTCGCGGATCGCCGAGCTGGACATCAACCCGCTGATGGTGCTGCCCCGGGGGCAGGGCGCGGTGGCACTGGACGCGTTGGTGGTGTGCCGGTGACGGACGTCCGCCACGCAACTCGCGACCAGGTCGCGTACATCACCCTGGACCGCCCGGACGCGCTCAACGCCCTCACCCCCGCCATGCGGGACCGGGTCGTCGAGCTGCTGGCGGAGGCGTCCGCCGACCCCGCCGTACGGGCGGTCGTCCTGACCGGGACCGGGCGCGGTTTCTGCGCCGGAGCCGATCTGCGCGCGGGTGCCGGGACCGGTGAGCGGCTCACCGGGGACGTGGCCCGCGTGCTGCGCCTCGGCGCCCAGCGCCTGATCGCGGCCGTCCTGGACTGCGAGAAGCCGGTGCTGGCCGCCGTGAACGGGACGGCGGCGGGCATCGGCGCGCATCTGGCCTTCGCCTGCGACCTGGTCCTGGCCGCCGAATCGGCCCGGTTCATCGAGGTGTTCGTCCGCCGCGGCCTGGTCCCGGACGGCGGCGGCGCCTATCTGCTCCCCCGGCTGATCGGACCCCGGCGGGCGAAGGAACTGATGTTCTTCGGGGACGCGCTGCCGGCGGCGGAGGCGGAGCGGCTGGGCCTGGTCAACCGGGTCGTCCCGGACGCCGAGCTGGAGAAGACGTCCCACACGTGGGCGGCCCGCCTGGCCTTGGGTCCGACGAGGTCCCTCGCCCTGACCAAGCACCTGGTGAACACGTCCCTCGACGGCGACCGCGCGTCCGCCTTCGCCGCCGAGTCCTGGGCCCAGGAGATCAACATGACGACGCGGGACGCCCAGGAGGGCCTGCGGGCCTTCGTGGAGCGCAGGGAACCGGATTTCCGGGGGCGGTGAGCCCCGCCCGGCCCTTCCTATCTGATGGCTCGTCAGTTTCAATGGAACGGTGATGGGACACGCAGGAGCGGCGGCCTTCGCCGTGCGGTATCTGGGGAGCGGGCCCGTGGAGGCCCTGCCGCGGCCCGAGTTGCGGTGCGTGCGGGAGGGCGAGCGGGCACCGGTGGGGCAGGCGGAGTTCCGGCGGGTGCTGGGGAGATTCGCCAGCGGCGTCACCGTCGTCACGGCACCGGGCGCCGAGGGGGGACCGGGGCCCGCCGGGTTCGCCTGCCAGTCCTTCTCCTCCCTCTCCCTCGAACCGCCCCTCGTGTGCTTCATGGTGGGCCGCGCCTCCACGACCTGGCCGCGCATCGCCCGCGCCGGCGTCTTCTGCGTCAACGTGCTCGGCGCCGGCCAGGACGAGCTGTGCCGGGGCTTCGCGGTCAGCGGCGCGGACAAGTTCGCGGGGGTGGCGTACGACCCGGCGCCCGTCTCCGGTTCGCCGCGGCTCGCCGGTGCCGCCGCCTGGATCGACTGCACCGTCCACGCCGTGCACACCGGAGGCGACCACCTCATCGTCGTCGGACGGGTGGACGCCCTCGGTACGGACGGACCTCCACAGCCGCTGCTCTTCCACCAGGGCCGCTTCGCCCGGCTCGCCGGTGACTGACCGCGTTCAGGACACGGCGGGCGTGAGGGCGGCCGGGCCGGTGCGCCGGATGACCAGGGACATCAGGGCCGCCGCCGCGCAGAGCGTGCCGGAGGCGTACCAGACGACGTCGTAGGAGCCGAAGACGTCCCGGGCCAGTCCGCCGAA
This sequence comes from Streptomyces echinatus, assembly GCF_014203595.1. Lineage (GTDB taxonomy): Bacteria > Actinomycetota > Actinomycetes > Streptomycetales > Streptomycetaceae > Streptomyces > Streptomyces echinatus. The sequence continues at coordinate 247,817 of NZ_JACHJK010000005.1, read as the reverse complement.
GTAGGCGACGACGGCCGCGCCGACCTGGTGGGAGGCGAGCACCCAGCCGAAGACGATGGCGCTGTCCTCGCCGAACTGCTCACGGCACAGCGCCAGGGTGGGCGGCACGGTCGCCACCCAGTCGAGGCCGTAGAAGACGATGAAGAAGAGCATCGGCGGATGGACGGCGGGGCCCAGCAGCATCGGCAGGAAGAGCAGGGACAGGCCGCGCAGGGCGTAGTAGACGGCGAGCAGGCGGCGCGGTTCGAAGCGGTCGGTGAACCAGCCGGAGGCGATCGTGCCGACGACGTCGAACACACCGATGACCGCGAGCAGGGAGGCCGCCGTCGTCACGGGCATCCCGTGGTCGTGCTCGGCGGGCACGAAGTGGGTCTGCACCAGGCCGTTGGTGGAGGCGCCGCAGATCGCGAAGGTGCCGGCGAGCAGCCAGAAGGTACCGGTGCGGACGGAGGAGGAGAGAACGGCCAGCGTCCGGCGGGCGGCGCCGGTGACGGGCGGCGGCTTGGGCACGAACTCCCGTGCCCCGTACGGCGCCACGCCCACGTCGGCCGGGTGGTCCCGCAGCAGCAGCCAGACGAGCGGGACCACGGCCAGGGCGGTCAGGGCGACCGTGACCGCGGCGGGACGCCAGTCGTGGCGGTCGACGATCCAGGACAGCAGCGGCAGGAAGATCAGCTGGCCGGAGGCGGAGGCCGCGGTGAGGATGCCGGTGACCAGGCCGCGCCGCTCGGTGAACCAGCGGTTGGTGACCGTCGCGGCGAACGCCAGCGCCATGGAGCCGGTGCCGAGCCCCACCAGCAGACCCCAGCACAGCAGCAGCTGCCAGGCCGCCGTCATCCACACCGTCAGGCCGGAGCCGAGCGCGATCACGGTGAGCGCGAGGGCGACCACCCGGCGGATGCCGAAGCGGTCCATCAGCGCCGCGGCGAACGGCGCGGTGAGGCCGTAGAGCGCGAGGTTGATGGAGACGGCCGCGCCGATCGTGCCGCGCGACCAGCCGAACTCCTGGTGCAGCGGGTCGATGAACAGGCCGGGCAGGGAGCGGAAGGCCGCCGCGCCGGTGATCGTGACGAAGGTGACGGCGGCGACGAACCAGGCGCGGTGCAGGCGGTGGCGCCGGCCGGGCGGGGCCTTGACGGGGGCTGCGGCTGGGCTTGTCTGAGTCACGTCCCCCAGCCTCCGCTCCGCATGCCCGCGCATCGAGTGGCCCGGAAGTCATCCTTCGCTAGGATCGGGCCATGACGAGCGCAGGGGAATTCCGGCCGCACCGGGTCGTCGTCCTCGCCCTGGACGGTCTGCTGCCCTTCGAGCTGGGCATACCGCACCGCATCTTCGGCCGGCCCAAGGACGCGCAGGGACGGCTGCTGTACGAGGTCGTGACCTGCTCGGTACGGCCGCCCGGCCCGGTCGAGACGGACGCCGACTTCGCCGTGCACGTCCCCAACGGCCCCGAGGCCCTGGCGAGCGCCGACACGGTGATCGTCCCGGCCTCGTTCGAACTGGGCCCGGTCTTCGAGGCGGGCCGGCTGACCGACGAGCTGGCCAGCGCCCTGGCCCGTATCCGCCCGGGCACCCGGCTCGCCTCCATCTGCACCGGCGCGTACGTCCTCGCGGCGGCCGGTTACCTGGACGGCCGCCCGGCCACCACGCACTGGGCCGACGCCGAGCGCTTCCAGCGGCTGTTCCCGAAGGTCAGGGTCGACGCGGACGTGCTGTTCATCGACGCCGGCGACGTGCTGACCTCGGCCGGGGTGGCCGCCGGCATCGACCTGTGCCTGCACATGGTGCGGCGCGACTTCGGCACGGCCGTCGCCAACGATGTGGCCCGCCGCACCGTCGTACCGCCCCACCGCGACGGCGGCCAGGCGCAGTACATCGAGCGTCCGGTGCCCGACCCGCAGCTGTCGACCACGACCGCCGCCCGCGCCTGGGCGCTGGGCCGGCTGCACGAGCCGATCCAGCTGCGCGACATGGCCGGGCAGGAGTCGATGTCGGTGCGCACCTTCACCCGCCGCTTCCGCGAGGAGACCGGCATCAGCCCGGGCCAGTGGCTCACCCAGCAGCGCGTCGAGCGCGCCCGGCAGCTGCTGGAGTCCACCGGACTGCCGATGGACCAGGTGGCCCGGGAGTCGGGCTTCGGCACGGCGCAGTCGATGCGCCAGCACCTACAGGCGGCGCTCGGGGTCACGCCCACCGCGTACCGGCGCACCTTCAGGGCCGCCGGCGGCGCCGAGCGGCAGGACGGCGCCGGCGTCCGGCGCTGACCGGCCGGCGCGGGTCTCGCCCCACCAGCCGACCGACGTCAGCAACAGGGTGAGGGCCACTCCCGCGAGGATCGCCGTCGAGGGCGCGGCGTGCGGCAGCAGGGCACCGGCGAGGGAGCCCGTCGCCGCGTACCCGGCGCCGACGGCGGCGTACATGACCGAGTAGCCGGCGGCCAGGGCGTGCGGTGGCAGCACCTCGCGCAGGGACAGGTTGCGGGTGAGCATCGCGCCCGACTGGAGCAGCCCGGCCAGGGCGAGCGCCGCCGCCATGCCCGGCGCCGCGGGTATCAGGGCGACCAGGGTCACCGCGACCGACATCCCCGCCATCAGCACCAGGCTGCGGGTGCTCAGCCGGCCCGGCCAGGACCGCAGGCCGTACACGAAGGCGCCGGCGGCGGAGGCCACCGACATCGCCGTGAGCAGCGGGCCCGCCCAGCCCACGCCGATGCCGCGCTGTTCCAGCAGGGCGGGCAGCACGAGTTCGGCGAGGGCCAGCAACGACAGGCTCGCGGCGCCCGTGACGTACACCGGCCAGGCGCGGGCCAGCACCCGTAGCCTCGACGCGCCCCGCTCCTCCTGCCCGTCCCGGCCGTCCGCCGCCCAGCCGGCCGGCAGAAACCACAGCCCCACGACGGACGACGCCATCAGGACGGCTTGGAGCAGCAGCGGGAGGCGGGCGTCGACGCCCAGCGCGAGACCGGTGACGGCAGCCGGGGAGACGGCCCAGACGCCGAACGTGAGCATCGACTCCAAGGACAGCGCCTGGGTCGCCGCGTGCCCCGGGACCAGGGAGGTGAGCAGCGTGCGCAGCCCGCCGGGCGCCGCGGCCGGACCGGCACCGGCGAGGAAGGCGAACGCGGCGAGCACCGGGCCGGGCGCGCCGGACAGCGCGCCGAGGCCGGCGAAGCCGGCGGCGCCCGCGACGAGACCGGCGGCGAGATGGGGACGGGCCCGCGCGGGGTCCAGGCGCATGCCGAGCACCGGGGCGCCGACGATCTCACCGATGACGTAGGCGGCGGCGAGGGCCGCGCCCAGGGAATATCCGCCGGGGCGCTCGCGGACCAGGAAGACCAGGGCCAGCGGGGCCATGGCCACCGGCATGCGGGCGCCGACGGCCACCAGGGCCCAGGTCAGCACCCGCCGGGAAACGACGTCGCGGTAGCTCATGCCCCGACGGTAGGGGCCGCCACCGACACGCGCCGACCCGTTTTCCCCCGCCTGTGGAAAACTTCGGCCGGCATCGGCTGACGGACCCTCAGCAGGCGCCCACGGGCGATCCCCGTGGCCGCCGTCCGGCCCGGACCCGTGCCGGGAAGCGGGCGGTTCAGAACGTGAGCACCGCCCGTGCCACCCGGCCCGCCTCCGCGTCCGTCCGGGCCTTCTCGAAGTCCTCCACCGGGTAGACGGCCGACACCAGTTCGTCCAGCAGCAGCCGTCCTCGGCCGTACAGCCCGGCGTACAGGGCGATGTCCCGCTGGGGGCGCGAGGAGCCGTAGCGGCAGCCGAGGATCGACTTGTCCAGGAAGAGGGAGGAGACCAGGAAGGACGCCTCGGCGGTGGCCGGGGGCACGCCCAGCAGGATCGCCTGGCCGCGCCGGTCGAGCAGGTCCACGGCCTGCCGGATCAGCTCCACCCGCCCGACGCACTCGAAGACGTGGTCGGCGCCGGCCGGCAGGAGGTCCCGGACGCCCTCCACCGACGTGAGGAAGCCGGTCGCGCCGAACTGCCGGGCCACCGCCTCCTTGGCCGGATTGGCGTCCACGGCCACGATCTCCAGGGCGCCCGCGAGCCGCGCGCCCTGGAGGACGTTCAGCCCGATCCCGCCCGTGCCGATGACGACCACGCTGTCCCCGCGGTCCACCCGTGCCCGGTTCAGCACCGCACCGACCCCGGTCAGCACCCCGCACCCGATCAGCGCGGCGGACGTCAGCGGGATGTCCCGGGGGATCCGCACCGCCTGCACGGCCTTGACGACCGTACGTTCCGCGAAGGCCGAGTTGGCCGCGAACTGGTACACCGGCTCGCCGCCCCGTGTGAACGGCTTCCCCGGGCGCCCGATCGCCTGCCGGCACATCGTCGGCCGGCCCCGGTCGCACTCCGCGCACGTCCCGCAGCTGGCCAGCGTGGACAGGGCCACGTGGTCGCCGGGGGCGACATGGGTGACGCCCGCGCCCACCGCCTCCACGACCCCGGCGCCCTCATGGCCCAGCACCACCGGCACCGGGAACGGGATGGTGCCGTCCACCACCGACAGGTCGCTGTGGCACAGCCCGGCCGCGGCGACCGCGACCAGCACCTCGCCCGGCCCCGGCTCGCGCACGGCCAGGTCGTCGACGACCCGGACCCGACTGCCGTCGAACACCACACCACGCATCACACGGCCCCCTTCGGCTCACCCGGCAGACCGAGCACGCGCTCGGCGATGATCGTGCGCTGGATCTGGTCCGAGCCGCCGTAGATCGTGTCGGCCCGGCTGAACAGGAACAGGTGCTGGTCCGCGTCGATCTCGTACGGCGACGAGGCCGACCAGTCCACGGGCCCGGCGGCCGCCGCGGCGCCCCTGACCTCGACGGCCAGCTCGCCCAGCCGCTGGTGCCAGTTCGCCCACAGCAGCTTGGCCACGCTGGGCGCGCCCGGGTCGCCGGTGCCGCCGAGGGTGCGCAGGGCGTTGCAGCGCATGGCGCGCAGCTCGGCCCACTGCCGCACGAGCCGGGCGCGCAGCACGGGGTCCCGTACGGCCCCGGTCTCGGCGGCCGTCACGACGATCGCGGCCAGCTCGGCGGCGAACCCGATCTGCTGGGCCAGCGTCGACACCCCGCGCTCGAATCCCAGCAGGCTCATAGCCACCCGCCAGCCCTGCCCCTCTCCCCCGACGACGTGCTCCACGCGCGCGCGTGCCCCGTCGAAGAAGACCTCGTTGAAGTCGCTCGTCCCGGTCAGCTGCCGGATGGGCCTGACCTCGATCCGGCCGGGCTGGTCCATGGGCACGAGCAGGAAGCTCAGTCCGCGGTGCCGGCTCTCCTCCGGGTCGGTCCGGGCCAGCACGAAACACCAGTCGGCCTCGTGGGCGAGGGAGGTCCAGATCTTCTGCCCGCTGATCCGGTAGTCCGCGCCCTCCCGCACCGCCGCCGTCCGCACCCCGGCCAGGTCGGAGCCGGCGCCCGGTTCGCTGTAGCCCTGGCACCACAGTTCCTCGCCGGCGGCGACGGGCGGGAGGAAGCGGCGCTTCTGCTCCTCGTCGCCGTGCGCGACGAGGGTGGGGGCGAGGAGGTTCTCGCCGATGTGCCCGGAGCGCGGCGGGGCGCCCGACCGGGCGTACTCCTCGGCCCAGACGACCTGCTGGGTGAGACCGGCGGTCCGGTTGCCGTAGCCCGGCTCCGGCCAGCCGAGCCCTATCCAGCCGGCCTTGCCCAGCGTCCGTTCCCACGCCCGCCGCCCCGTCACGGAGCCGACGTGGGCCTCCAGCCAGGCACGCGCCTCCCCCCGGAACACCTCGTCCTGCGCACTGAACCCGAACTCCATGCCCGTCTCCGCTCGGTTGCCGAAGCGCCCCGAAGGGGCGCGGGGAACTGCGCACCCAGCCACCACGACCCCGCAGCCGCCGCACATGACCGGCCCCACCAGGGGCGCGGGGAACTGCGCGAACGCGACCAGCCACCACGAACCCGCAGCCGCCGGACGGCAGTCGCACCCGGGCTAGTGGGCGTTCGGCCGCTCCCCACCCCGCGCCGCCTCCTCCATCGCCGCCACCCGCGCGAGCATCGGCATCGGATCCACCCCCACCGACCCCGGCAGGAACTCCGCGATCGCCTCCGGCGTCCACCCACCGGAGGCGTACGCCGAGCGCAGTTCCCTCGGCTGCGCCCACACCGCGATCTTCGGCCCGGCGATCGTGTACACCTGCCCGGTGATGCCCTGCCCGGCGGCCCGCTCGGACAGCAGGTACACCACCAGCGCGGCCACGTCCTCCGGCTCCCCGATCTCCGTCAGCTCCGTCGGCACGTTCGCCGACATCCGGGTGCGCGCCACCGGCGCCACCGCGTTCGCGGTCACCCCGTACTTGTGCAGGCCGAGCGCCGCGCTCCGCACGAGCGAGATGATCCCGCCCTTCGCCGCGCTGTAGTTGGCCTGGGAGACGGAGCCCTGGTGGTTGCCGCTGGTGAAGCCGATGAGGGTGCCCGACCGCTGCCCGCGCATGACGGCGGAGGCGGCCCGGAACACGGTGAACGTGCCCTTCAGATGGGTCGCGACGACCGGGTCCCACTCCTCCTCGGTCATGTTGAACAGCATCCGTTCGCGCAGGATGCCCGCCACGCACACGACGCCGTCGAGACGGCCGTACGACTCCACCGCCGCCTCCACGACCCGCCGGCCGCCCGCCATGGTGGAGATGTCGTCGGCGACCGCGACGGCCTCGCCGCCCGCCGCCTCGATCTCCTTGACGACGGCCTCCGCGACCTCGCTCGTGGGCGAGGCGCCGTCCACCGCGACGCCGTAGTCGTTGACGACGACCTTCGCCCCCTCGGCCGCCGCGGCCAGCGCGACCGCCCGCCCGATCCCGCGCCCGGCACCCGTCACGGCGACGACCTTGCCTGCCAAGAAGTTCCCCACGCCCGGCCCCTTCCCGCGGTTTCTGACGGTCCGTTAGATTTTATGGCCCGCCGCACGTACGGACACAAGCCCCGGGGAGGCACCGGATGGCACTGCCGGAGGAGTTCCACGAGATCGCGGGGCGCGTGAACAACTGGGGGCGCTGGGGCGCCGACGACGAGATCGGCACGCTGAACCTGGTCACGGGCGAGGTCGTGCGCCGGGCCGTCGGCGAGGTGCGCACCGGGCATCGCGTCCCCCTCGCCCTCCCGCTGCGACAGGACGGCGTGCAGACGGGGATGATCCCGGGCCGGGTCAATCCGCTGCACGCGATGGTGCAGGTCAATCAGGAGCTGTTCGGTCCGGGCACGGTGGCGTGCAGCGACGACGCGGTGACCATGGGGCTGCAGGCCGGCACCCACTGGGACGCGCTGACCCATGTCTCGCATTCCGGGAAGCTCTACAACGGCCGCCCGGCACGCACGGTCACCGCGCACGGCGGCGCCGAGTTCAGCGGCATCGACAAGGTGCGGCACCTCGTCTCGCGCGGGGTGCTGCTGGACGTGGCACGCGCGCGCGGCACGGACCGGCTGGCGGGGGGTCACGCGGTGACGCCGGAGGACCTCGCGGCGGCCGAGGAGTTCGGCCGGGTCCGGGTGCGGGCCGGGGACATCGTGCTGGTGCGCACCGGGCAGACGCAGGTGTATCTGGCCGGGGACAAGCACGGGTACGGCTATCCGTCGCCGGGGCTCTCGGTGCGCTGCCCGGAGTGGTTCCACGCGCGCGATGTGGCCGCGGTCGCGAACGACACGCTCACTTTTGAGATATTTCCGCCCGAGATAGAGAATCTGTGGCTGCCCGTGCACGCCCTGCACCTGGTGGAGATGGGAATGCTGCAGGGCCAGAACTGGAATCTCGAAGAGTTGTCCACAGCCTGTGGAGAAACGGGGCGGTACGCGTTCCTGCTGTCGGCGATGCCCGAACCGTTCGTCGGCGCGACGGGGACACCCGTGGCACCGGTGGCGGTCTTCTGAGGGCCGACGGGAGAGCGGCTGGCGGCGCGCCTCCCCCACCGTCGCGCGCGCCGCCACCCGATGCGACCCACACTCGACGAGGACCGCCGGTGGCCGGGCCCTCGCCGTCCCCTCGCAGCGAATCGACGCCCACCAGCCTGATCAGGTGCCCAGGAGACGTCAACGCCGGTACGCGCATGTGTTGCGGCACGCCGATCGCGGCGCCCGCGCACGGTCGCACACCCGGCGCACCGCGGCCGTGAGCCGCTACACCGCCTCGAAGGCGAGACCCTCGTACGCGGACAGTCCGCCCCCGTACGCCAGCGCCGCGCTCTGCCGGGACGCCGAACAGCGGTCCAGCTCGCACCAGATGCTCTTGCCGACGCCCTCGGGGCTCCAGCCCCAGCGGTCGGCGAGACAGTCCACGAGGGCCAGGCCCCGGCCGCCGGTGGCGTCGCCGTCGGCACACCGGGGCACGGGCGCGCGGGAGCTGGTGTCGGCCACCTCGACCCGCACCGTGACCGACGCGCCGCTCTCGGCCGCCGGGGCCGGCAGGCACAGCCGCAGCACGGCCGGCCGGGCGGTGTGCACCACGGCGTTGGTCACCAGCTCGGAGACGAGCAGGATCAGGGTCTCGGCCAACGGCTCGTCCGCCGTTATCCCCGACCCGGCGAGCCGCGAGCGGGCCCACCTCCGGGCTCGCCCCACCTCCGTGGGGTCGGGCCGGATCTCCAGCTGCACTCTAAGCACCTGCACCGCTCACACCATCCGAACCGGCGGACCCATGACCCCGCGCCGTCCGTGCGCCACGGCGTCGGCCGAGGCGACGATCACGACGAGGGCCACGATCGTAGCCATTCTCTGCATGGCCAGAACAACGGCCAGAGCAAGGGTCACGGACTGTGACTCCCTTGCGAGACAGCATGGTTGACGTACAGTCACCCCAACAAGCGCTTCAGGCATATTCCCGCGCGAAGGAGTACGCGTAGGGCATACTGTGCGACGCTCGTGCCGGGGAGTCGAACAGGCGGGGGCAACGGCCCTGACCGCCCCGCGAGCTGCGGCGCGCACCGCGCGGCCCGGCATCGCCCCGGGGGCTTCGCCGGCCCTGCTCGTACGCGCGGCCACTCGCATCCCCCACAAGGTACCCGAGTGGGCCCGTGACTCCGGGCCGTGACGAGTCCGGCGAAGGACACAACCGGATATCGACGCTCCGTGACGCCGGCCCACCACCGGCCGCAACATCGTGGGCCATGACTTTTCGGGTGTCACAGGCGGGAGCGCCGTCGGCGGCTCAGTCCGCCAGGGCGGCGGCGAGCAGCTCCTCACTCTGGGTGCCTCCCCCGGCGCGCCGCTCCCGCACCCAGGCCCGCTTCAGATGCAGGTGGACGTCCGCTTCCCAGGTGAACCCCATGCCGCCGTGCACCTGGAGACAGTCGCGGGCGCCCCGCACGGCGGCCTCGTCGGCGAGCAGCCGGGCGGCGGCGATGTCGGCGGGGTCGGCGGTCACGGCGGCGGCGTAGACGGCGGCGCGCGCGGTCTCGACCCGCACCAGCAGGTCCGCGCACAGGTGCTGGACGGCCTGGAAGGCGCCGATCGGCCGTCCGAACTGCTCTCGGGCCCGGGCGTGTTGCACGGCCAGTTCGCACACCCGTCCGGCCGTGCCCAGCTGCTCGGCGGCGGTGAGGAGGACGGCGACCGGGTCCGGGGCGGCGGCGACCGGTGCCGGCAGGCCGGCCACGGGGTCCGGGGCGGCGGTGCCGGGCAGGCGGTGCAGCGGTGTGAGGGGGTCAACCGACCGCAGCGGTACGGCGCCGGAGGCGTCCCCGCGGACGACGTCCGCCGCGTCCAGCCACTCCGCCAGCTCCCCGTCGACGGCCGCCACGACCGTCTCCCCGCGCGCCGCGCCCGGCACGCCACCGGCCGCGAGGTGGGTGGCCACGAGCGGGCCGGGCAGCAGCGCCCGGCCCGCCTCCTCGAAGGCCAGCACGGCCTCCGGCAGCCCCAGTCCGACGCCGCCGTCCGCCTCGGGCAGCCGCAGCGCGAAGAACCCCGCCTCCCCGAGGGTCCGCCACAGCGTCCGGTCCAGCCGGCCCGGTGCGCGGACGGCGGCACGCAGCGCCTCCCGTCCGAAGCACCGCGCCAGCAGCTCCCGCACCCCCTCGCGCAGCGCCCGCTGGTCGTCCGTGAGCCGGAAACGCATGTTCATCTCCCCCTGGGCAGGCCGAGGATCCGCTCGGCCACGATGGAGCGCTGGATCTGCGAGGTGCCGGCGGCGATGGTGTACGACAGCGAGGACAGCCGGTCGAGCACCCAGGGCCGGTCCAGGTCGAGTGCGCCCGGGCCGAGGACCTCGGCGGCGGTGTCGTACAGCTCCTGCCGGGCGTGCGAGTAGCGGAGCTTGAAGACCGAGCCGCCGACGCCCGGCACCCCGCCGCTCGCCTCCGCCGCGCTGACGTTCCACTGGGTCAGCCGCCACAGCGCCCGGAACTCCGCGTCGAGCCGGCCAAGGCGGCGGCGCAGCGCCGGGTCGTCCCAGCGCCCGTCGCCCCGTGCCGCGCGGGCGAGTTCGCCGAGGACGCGGCGGCAGGCGACGACCTCGCCGACGAAGGCGGTGCCGCGTTCGAAGGAGAGGGTGACCATGGTGACGCGCCAGCCGTCGTTCTCCTCCCCCACCCGGTCGGCGACCGGCACCCGTACCTCGTCGAGGAACATCTCGGCGAACTCCGCCGACCCGGCGAGCGTGCGCAGCGGCCGTACGGTGATCCCGTCGGCGTCCATGGGCATCGCGAGCCAGGTGATGCCCCGGTGCCGGGGTGCGTCCGGGTCCGTGCGGACGAGCAGCTCGCACCGGTCGGCGACCTCCGCGTGCGAGGTCCAGATCTTGGAGCCGGTCACCACGTAGGCGTCGCCGTCCCTGCGCGCGCGGGTGCGCAGCGACGCCAGGTCGGAGCCGGCGTCCGGTTCGCTGAAGCCCTGGCACCACACCTGCTCGCCGCGCAGGATCGGCGGCAGCCAGCGCGCCCGCTGTTCGGCGGTGCCCTCGGCGGCGATCGTCGGTCCGGCGTGCAGCAGCCCGACGAAGTTGGCGCCCACGTAGGGCGCGCCGGCCCGCTCGGTCTCCTCCAGGAAGATCAGCCGCAGGGTCGGGGAGGCGTCCCAGTGGACGCCGGCGTACCCGGCGTCGTACAGCATCCGCTGCCAGCCGAGGTCGTAGGCGCGGCGGCCGGGCCAGTCGTCCGGGGACGGCCTCGCAGGCAGGATGGGCAGCGCCTTGGCGAGCCACTCGCGCAGCCGGGCCCGGAACTCCTCCTCCTCGGGCGTGTACGAGAGGTCCATCAGCGGTCGAGGTCCAGGCCCAGCATGCGGATGGCGTTGCCGCGCATCAGCTTGTGGACGGTCTCGTCGTCCAGGCCCTTCACATGGTCGAGGGCGACCTCCTTGGTGTGCGGGAAGGTCGAGTCGACGTGCGGGTAGTCGGTCTCGAAGGTGGCGTTGTCGCGGCCGACGACGTCCAGGGACGCGACGCCGTGCTTGTCGCGGAAGAAGCAGCAGAAGATCTGCCGGTAGTAGTACGTCGATGGCGGCTCGGGGATCAGGTCCCTGACCCCGCCCCAGGCGCGGTGCTCCTCCCACACGTCGTCGGCGCGTTCCAGGGCGTACGGGATCCAGCCCATCTGCCCTTCGGAGTAGGCGAGCTTCAGCCGCGGGAACTTCACGAGGACCCCGCTGAAGAGGTAGTCCATCATCGAGGCCATCGCGTTGTTGAAGCTCAGGGACGCCTGGACGGCGGGCGGCGCGTCCGGGGAGGCGGCGGGCATCTGGGAGCTGCTGCCGATGTGCATGTTGACGACCGTGCCGGTCTCCTGGCAGACGGCGAAGAACGGGTCCCAGTGGCCGGAGTGGATGGAGGGCAGCCCGAGGTACGTGGGGATCTCGGAGAAGGTGACGGCCCGCACCCCGCGCGCGGCGTTGCGCCGGATCTCGGCGACGGCCAGCTCCACGTCCCACAGCGGGATCAGGCACAGCGGGATGAGCCGGCCGCCGCTGTCCCCGCACCACTCCTCCACCATCCAGTCGTTGTAGGCGCGCACGCAGGCGAGGGCGACCTCCTTGTCGTGGGCCTCGGCGAAGGTCTGCCCGCAGAAGCGGGGGAAGGTCGGGAAGCAGAGGCTGGCCTCGACGTGGTTGAGGTCCATGTCCTCCAGCCGGGCCTTGGGGTCCCAGCAGCCGCGCCGCATCTGCTCCCGGGTGATGCCCTCCAGGGTCATCTCGTCCCGGTCGAAGCCGACGGCGGCGATGTTCCGTTTGTACGGGAACTTCAGGTCCTCGTAGATCCACCAGTCGGTCGGCGGGCCCTGCGGGTCCATGGTGATCTGGTACTTGCCGCCGACGTAGGCCAGGTCCCCGATGCCGGCGGTGAGCGGGCGGGGTCCGCGGTCCCGGTACTTGGCGGGCAGCCAGGTGTCGAAGAGATGGGCGGGCTCGATCACGTGGTCGTCGACGCTGATGATGCGGGGCAGTTCGGTCGCCATGGGTCCCCTCCGCCGGACGGTGCTCGACTGGGCACTGCCTATCTGATGGGTCGTCAGATAGCATGTCACCTGACGAGTCGTCAGCCAAGCAGGGGGCACCCGTGAACGAGACCCCGCACACCCTCGGTTCCGCCCGCACACTGTGGGACCTGGTCGACCGCCGCGCCGGCCTCACCCCCGGCCGTCCCGTCCTGCTGCAGGCCGGCCGCCGGCTCACCTTCGGCGAGCTGCGCACCCGCGCCGAACGCGTCGCGGCGGGCCTGTACGGCATGGGCGTGCGCCCCGGCACGGTGGTCGCCTGGCAGCTGCCCACCCGCATCGAGACCGCCCTGCTGTCCTTCGCCCTGGCCCGCCTGGGCGCCGTGCAGTCCCCGGTCATCCCCTTCTACCGCGACCGGGAGGTCGGCTTCGCGCTGCGCGAGTCGAAGGCGGAGTTCTTCGCCGTACCGGGCGTCTGGCGCGGCCACGACCACACGGAGATGGCCCGCCGCCTCGGCGCCAAGGGCGTGTTCGAGGCCTACGACACCCTCCCCGACGGCGACCCGTCCGTCCTGCCCCCGCCGCCCGCCGAGGGCACCTCGGTGCGCTGGATCTACTGGACCTCGGGCACCACCTCCGACCCCAAGGGCGTGCTGCACACGGACCGTTCCCTGATCGCGGGCGGCTCCTGCCTGGCCCACGCCCTGCGCCTCACCCCGGACGACGTCGGCTCGATGGCCTTCCCCTACGCCCACATCGCCGGCCCCGACTACACGGTGATGCTCCTGCTCTACGGCTTCCCCGCGGTCATGTTCGAGCACTTCGCGCTGCCGGACGCGCTGGCCGAGTACCGGCGGCACGGGGTGACGGTGGCCGGCGGGTCCACGGCCTTCTACTCCCTCTTCCTGGCCGAACAGCGCAGACGGCCGGGCGAGAAGGTGATCCCGAGCCTGCGCCTGCTCGCGGGCGGCGGCGCGCCCAAACCGCCCGGGCTGTACCACGACGTGACCCGCGAGATGGGCGTCCGGCTCACCCACGGCTACGGCATGACCGAGGTCCCGATGATCACCATGGGGGACCCGGAGGACACCGCCGAGAACCTGGCCACGACCGAGGGCCGCCCGCCGGCCGGCATGGAGATCCGGGTCGTCGACGGCGAGATACGGCTGCGCGGCGAGGCCGTCTGCCGGGGCTATCTGGACCCCGCCCAGACGGCCGCGGCCTTCGACGCCGCCGGCTTCCTGCGCACCGGGGACCTGGGGCACGTGACGGAGTCCGGGCACCTGGTGCTCACCGGCCGCCTGAAGGACGTGATCATCCGCAAGGGGGAGAACATCTCCGCCAAGGAGATAGAGGACCTGCTGGCCGCGCACCCGGCCGTGGCGGACTCGGCGGTGGTCGGCCTGCCGGACGCCGAACGCGGCGAGCTGGTCTGCGCGGTGGTCGAGCAGCCGCCCGGGGCACCCGGGCTGACCCTGCCGGAGATCGTGTCCTTCCTCCGCGCGGAAGGACTGTCCGTGCACAAGCTGCCGGAGCGGCTGGAGGTGGTGGACGCCCTGCCGCGCAACGACACCCTGCGCAAGGTGCTGAAGTACCGGCTGCGGGAGCGGTTCTCCGCACCGTCGTCCTAGACGGGCGGCTGCCGGGGCAGCGTGCCGTCGCCGTCCGGGCTCACATCCGGCTCAGGCTCGCCGCCGCGTACAGCACGTCCCTGATCGCCTGGCGGTCGCCGCCCTGGCCCACCGCCGCGTCCTCCGGCGACACATGCCCCGCGGCCAGCCTGCAGAACTCCACTCCGTCCAGGGCCACATGGGCCACCGCCAGGTCCGCGGAGCCCACCGCCGCCGGTGAGTCCAGGGGGATCAGCCACTCGCCCCCGGCCGCGCCCTCGATCTCCAGCCGCAGACTGCGGCCGGGGGCACCGGCCGGGACCAGGTGCGGGGTGCGGCGGCCCGGCTCCGACAGGCCCGCGCGGCGGCGCTCGGCGAGCACCGCCGGCAGCAGGCGGGCCGCCAGGTCGATCATCCGGTTGAGGTGCCGGGGCGCCGGCGGCTGGTACGGGTAGTCCACCGCCTCGGCGATGTCCTCGGCGTGCACCCAGCACTCGAAGGCGCGGTCCAGCATCGCGTCGTGCAGCGGCAGCGCGAAGTCGCCGTACGGCACTTCCAGTCCGCCCGCGTGGCCGCCGGTGAACGACACCGTCCGCACCAGGCCGTGGCTCTGCTCCCGCCAGGGCCCGCGCACCGAGCGGGTCGGCGGGAAGTGCGAGGCCCGCCAGAACGCCTCGGTGCGGCCGGCCGGGCCGAGGGTGCCCGGGTCCGCGGCTCCGGCGACCTCGGCCAGCGGGTCCGCCAGGCCGAGCGCCGTGGCGATCAGACCGTCCACCGACAGCAGGTGCGCGATCACCCCGGCGACCGTCGTACGGCGGCTCGTGGCGGTGTCGGCCTCGAACCAGCGCAGCCGTACCGGCGCGTGCCACTCCGCGTCCCCGAAGTCCTGCAGCAGCGCGTCCAGTCGCGCGGTCTCGGCGTCGTACGGCGCCGCCCAGTCGGGCACCGGGATGCGCGGCGGCCGGCGGCTGAGGCAGCCCTCCAGGACACGGGTGCGCAGCGAGGGGGCCAGGTCCAGGCTCTCCGGCTGGTGCAGCAGGCCGACCGCCTCGCGCAGCCGGCGGGCCTCGTCGGCACAGCCGCCGCAGCCGCCCAGATGCTCCTCCACGGCCGCCGTCTCCGCGGCCGAGCAGGCGGCCAGCGCCCAGGCGCCGAGCAGCGACTTCAGGACGTCGTGCGAGAGGTCGAGCGGCACGGGTGCGAGGTCCCCCAGGTCGGCGAGGTCGGGCAGCGGAAGCCCGCTGTCCTCCACGGAGGCGCGGGGCGTGGGTATGCGCGGGGCCGGGTCCGGTCCGTCGCCGCCGGTACCGCCCTGGACGTCCCCCGCGCCACCGCCGTGTCCGCCGGGACCGGTGCCTGCGCGTCCGTCGTTCCCGGGGCCGCCGGGACCGCCGTGTCCGTCCGCGTCCGGTCCCCCGGGTCCGGATTCCCGCTCGCCGGACCCGGTGTCCTCGGGTGGCCGTCGTCCGGGCGGCCGCTCACCCGGCGACGGGCTCCCGTGCCGCCGGGCCTCTTCCCCCGCGCGGCCGTCGTATCCGTCGTATCCGTCACGACCGTCGTATCCGTCACGGTCGTCGTGTCCGTCACGGTCGTCGTGCGTCTCGAAACGGTCGAACCAGCCCGCCCCGCTCACACCGCACCCCGGTATCCCGGCGGTGTGCCTGTGTCGTGGGCGGTGGAGAGGAGCTGGAGGCCGAGGCGGAGCCGGCGGCGGGCCTCGTCCTCGGTGACACCGAGGTCGGCCGCGGTCTGGCGGTAGTCACGGCGCTGGAAGTAGGCCGAGTCCAGGGCGGCGCGCAGCGGGGCGGGCATGGAGTGGACGATGAAGTCGGCGCGGGCGGCGACCGAGGCGCGGCGGACCGTGCTCTCCAGCTCCTCGCGCCGCGGCTGTTCCCGCTCCTCCCGGTCCCGCAGCCGCTGCACGGCGACCCGGTGGGTGACCGCGGCGACCCAGGAGCGCAGCAGGCCCTGCTTGGGGTCGAAGGTCTCGGGGTGCTCCCAGACGTGCGCGAAGACCTCGCGGGTGACCGCGTCGGCGGCCTGTTCGTCGCCGAGGACGCGGTGGGCGAGGCTGTGCACGAGGGAGGCGAACCGGTCGTACAGCTCCCCGAGGGCGGCCGCCTCACCGCGGGCGAGCCGCTGCTGCATCCTGCGGTCCCAGCGGGGCGGTACGTCCTTCCCGGCCATGCGGTCCCTCCCCTCACCGTGTCCGGCCCATCCAGCCTGTCGGTCCTGCCCTCTCGAATGTAGTCGGCACGTCCGACAACGCACGCCCCTTTGTGTCAATGTGCGCCCCCGGGAGCGTCGCAGGTGATAGTGCCCCCTTCACATAACCTTCACACAAGACGCGTTCACCATTGATCGAACAGGATCGATAGTGACCGAAACAAGCCCCTTGTCGATCACCTGCCGTTTGGCGCGCCACGTTTCAGGGAACGGCCGCTGGGCAGCCGCGCGGAAAGAAACGTAGGAATCGCTTCCGTTTCCGGGCGGTTCCGGGAGATCCGGCGAGCGGAGGGGCGTGGCCGTGGCATTCAATGTGACCGGCGTCGAACAGGGCGAGTGGGCCGTGCTCCGGGTGTCCGGGGAACTGGACCTGATGACCTCGCCGGTGCTGCGTCAACGCGTGCACGACGTCGTCGCCGAGGGGCACCACAGCCTCGTCGTGGACCTCTCCGACGTGTTCTTCTGCGATTCCAGCGGGGTCGGCGTCCTCATCGCCGCCCGGCGGCTGATCCGTTCCTGTCAGGGCCGGCTGCGGCTGATCCTGCCGGACCGGGGCGCCGACGACGGCTCCCACGTCAACCGCGTCCTCGGCGCGCTCGGCGTGCGCCGGCTCTTCGACGTCCGCCCCGACCTCGACTCCGCGACCACGGACGAGGCGGATCCGCTCTCCGCCTGAGCGGCCGTCACGCCCCCGCGCATCGGCCACACAGTTGTCGCAGTATTCCCCCGGTCTTGGCACAGTCGCCGGTTTTCCGCCGTTCGGCGGCCACCCGCGTCGTACGCTCCCAGCCGGACCGGCCCACCGGCCGGCCAGGACCCTCCCGTACGACCCTCATGTGAAGGCGGCCCGAAGAGACATGGTCAGCACCGAGTACGAGCGCAGGATCGCCGCCCGGTTCGCCGGCTTCGACCAGGACGGCAACGGCACCATCGACCGCGAGGACTTCAGCGCGGCGGCCAAGGCGCTGCTCGCCGAGTTCGCCGTGCCCGCCCGCTCCGACAAGGGGCAGGCGCTGTACTCCGGAGCGGAGGCGTTCTGGCAGGGCATGGCCGGCATCGCCGACCGGGACGGCGACCAGCGCATCAGCCGTCAGGAGTTCGTCACCGGCGCGGTCAAGCGGCTGCGCGACAACCCCGACCGCTTCGCCGAGATCGCCCGCCCCTTCCTGCACGCGGCACTGGCGGTGGCCGACACCGACGGCGACGGCCGCATCGACATCGCGGACACCGTGCGCGTGCTCAGGGTGCTGCACGTGCCGGCCGGCGTCGCCGAGGCGACCGCCGCCGCCCTCGACGCCGACGGCGACGGAAGGGTCGGCGAGGCGGACGTCGTCCCGGCCTTCGCCCGCTACTTCACGGTGCCCGAGTAGGCGCACCGCCCCCGGGGCCGGAGCCCTACGCGAACACCACCGTCCGCCGGCCGTTGAGCAGGATGCGCCGCTCCGCGTGCCACTTCACCGCACGCGCCAGCGCCTGGCACTCCACATCGCGGCCGACGGCGACCAGCTGGTCCGGCGTCACGTCGTGCCCGACCCGCTCGACCTCCTGCTCGATGATCGGCCCCTCGTCCAGGTCCGCCGTGACGTAGTGCGCCGTGGCCCCGATCAGCTTCACACCCCGCGCATGCGCCTGGTGGTACGGCTTCGCGCCCTTGAAGCTCGGCAGGAACGAGTGGTGGATGTTGATGATCCGGCCGCTGAGCTGCTTGCACAGGTCGTCCGAGAGGACCTGCATGTAGCGGGCGAGGATGACCAGTTCGACCTTCTCCTCGCGCACGATCTCCAGCAGCTGCGCCTCGGCCTCCGACTTGTTGTCCTTCGTGACCGGAATGTGGTGGAAGGGGACGTTGTAGGAACCCACCAGTTCCTCGAAGTCGGTGTGATTCGACACCACGCCCACGATCTCCACCGGCAGCGCGCCGATCCGCGCCCGGAACAGCAGGTCGTTCAGGCAGTGCCCGAACTTGCTGACCATGAGCAGGATGCGCATCTTCTGGTCGGCCCGGTTGAGCTGCCAGGCCATGTGGAAGGAGTCGCCGATCGCGGCGAAGCTCGCCCGCAGCTTCTCCACCGTCACCGGCGCCTCGGCCGAGAAGTGGACGCGCATGAAGAACAGTCCGGTGTCGTGGTCGCCGAACTGCTGGCTGTCCTCGATGTTGCAGCCGGTCATGAACAGGTAGCTGGACACCGCGTGCACGATGCCCTGCTTGTCCGGGCAGGACAGCGTGAGAACGTACTGGTCGGCCGGTGCTGCGGCGGAAGAGGCGGACTGCTCAGTCATGCACTACAGGTTCCCACACCCGCCTTCCGCGCGGGCCGCCGTCCGCTACGCGGACCTCGTCAGGATGCGCAGCACTTCCAGGCTCTTCGGCGGTGTGTCCGGGTCCTCCCCGTCGCTCACCGACATCCGCACATGCGCGTCCTGCGCCGCCCGCACCGCGTCCGGCCAGCCGGTGTGGTCCAGATAGGCGGCGACCGGCGCGTCCGGGCCGACCTGGTGCATGATCCGCAGCACCCGCAGCACGGCGGTGTCGACGAGCGCCGCCTCCTGCGAGTCCCGGAATATGGTGCCGACGTACTTCTCCGCCGACCAGTTGTCCAGCCAGGTGTCCTCCACCAGCCGGTACACGGCGTCCGTGACGTCGCCGTATCCGTCCGCACCGGCCAGCCAGACGTCCCGCTGGAACACCGGGTCGGAGAGCATGTGCAGCGCCGAGCGCACATTGCAGCGCCACCGCCACCACGGCATGTCGTTCAGGGGCATGCCGCCCATGGTGGAGGAGCGACGGCCGCGACGGGAAGAGTTCTCCGAACCTTGCACGGTCATCGATCGTACGTTCCCCGTCCCACGGGTCGCACCAGCCCCTCCAATTCACCTCCATGTCACCTTGCGTTGACCAAGAGTCACTCCCGGGTTAGTGGTGTGAGGGAATCGTGCGTGTCCATGACCGGCAGGCGACGCACCCGCGACACCCCCCGTCCCGCTCTCCCCCGCCCCGTCAGAGCCACTGCCCTCGCCGCAGGTGCCGTGGCCCTCTGTGCGTCGCTCACCGCCGCATGCGGGGTCATCCCCGGTGCCACGGGGGGCTCCGGGGATGACCCGATCAAGGTGATGACCTGGGCCCCGCAGGACACCGACGCGACCAACAAGCCCGGCATGCCCGCGATGGCCCTTGCCTACGCGAAGTGGGTCAACGCGCACGGCGGCATCAACGGCCGCGACCTCGAGGTCCTGACCTGCAACGACCAGAACGACAGCGTGGGCGCCGCGAAGTGCGCCCGGCGCGCGGCGAGCGAGAACGTGGTCGCGGTCGTCGGCTCCTACAGCCAGTTCGGCGACTCCTACCTCGCCCCCCTGGAGGGCGCCGGAATCCCCTACGTGGGCGGCTACGGGGTCACCAACGACGAGTTCACCGGCGCCCTGTCGTACCCGGTCAACGGCGGCCAGCCCGCCCTGCTGGCCGGCCTCGGCAAGGCTCTCGCGGCCGACTGCGGCAAGGTCGCCCTGGTCCGCCCCGACAGCATCGCCGGCGACGAGCTGCCCGCGATGCTCGACTCCGGGCTGAAGTCGGGCGGCCACGCGAACGCCGACGACCAGCTCGCCGCCGAGGACGCCACCGAGTACGGCGGCCAGGCCGACCGGGCGCTGCGCCGCGCCACCGAGGACGTGACCCGGAAGGGCTGTGTGGTGCCCGCGCTCGGGGACCGCACGGACACCTTCATGGACTCCTTCCGGCGGGCCCGCGAGAGCTACCCGGACGTGCGCACGGCGACCGTGCTCGGCAGCGTCGACCAGACGGTGGTCAACGCCACGGGCGGGGCGTCCGGACCGTACGAGGGGGCGTACATCACCAGCTGGTACCCGGTCGCCTCCGACCCCCGCTGGGAACCGATGAAGAAGGTGATCAACGAGGAGGCCTTCGGCGACAACCGCATCGACCCCGCGGACGCCGGCGTGCAGACCACGTGGATCGCCTACACCGTGCTCAAGGCCGTCCTGGAGAAGATCGGCGCCGGCGAGGTGAGCGCCGACACCGTGCGGCGCACCCTCAACGGCGGCCTGCGGGTCTCCACCGGCGGCCTCACCCCGACCCTGTACTGGCCCTACGAGGGCAAGCTCGCCGGGGTCGGATTCCCGCGGCTGGTCAACGCCCACGTCACCCTGCAGGTGGTGCGGGACGGCAAGCTGGTGGCGGCTCGCAAGGGCATCGGCGGTGCCGACGGGATCGCCGACCTGACCTCGGTCCTGGAGCACGCCGAGGTGCCGTGACGGGCCCCGCGTCCGGGGCCCGCCGGGGCGATGCCGGAGGTCAGAGCTGGGTGGGCTGGCGCTGGGTCAGACCGTACTTCTGCGCGATGGTGTTCCACAGCCCCGCCGCCCGGCCCTTCTGCTGGCTGGCGGTACCGCTCTCCCGGTTGCCGGCCTGGGTCTCGCCGGTGGTGCGGGCGTGGCCCTTGCGGCAGCCCTTGTGGCCCTTGGCCTGGCCGGCCCAGGCCGCGTAGTGGTTGTCCGCCGCGGCGGACGCCTGCCACGCCTTGGTCAGGGCGTCCCTCAGCTGACCCTGCGCCTGGAGCTTGTCCGTGGTCAGCTTGCCGAGCCGGGTCACCAGCTCGTTGCGCTGCTTGGCCGCGTCCCGCAGGCTCGACGCGGCCTGGTCGAGGTTGTCGCACTGCTTGACGTCGGCCACCGCCTGGATCACGGAGGCCCGGCTGCTGCCGCTGTCCGCGAGCAGCTTGTCCAGCTCGACCGCCTGCTGCCGGGCGGGGTCGACGGTGGCGCTGGGCGAGGCGGAGCCCTGCGACTGCGCCGGCGAGGCGGCGGCGACCGTCTGGTCCTTGTCGTCACCGCCCTGGTCGTCGCCGCCACCGCCGATCAGCGCGCCGGCGCCGACACCGACCACGATCAGGCCGATCCCGACGGCGGCGATCAGCGGCACCCGCGAGCGGCCGGTGCGCCGCCCCCCGCCGTCGTCCGGCTCCATGTCGTACGACGACTGCGCCGGGCGGTACGACGACCGCGCCGGGCCGGGGTAGGCGTCCGGCTGCTGGACGAGCGGGAGCTGCTGGGTGGATCCGGCCGGGCCGTCGTCGGCCGCCGCACCACCGCGGAAGAGGTTGTCGAACTCGGCGGGCGGGTGCCGGTCCGCCCCCTGCGCCTGCCCCGGGGCGGCGTAGGGCGGGATGTACTGCGTGGCCTCGGCGTCGGAGGGCGCGGGCGCCGTCTGCCGGGGCGCCTGCCCGAGGTAGCGCGTCTGCTCGCTGCCCGACTCCGGCGGCAGCGAGCCCGGCGTCACCGGCGGTATGTACTGGGTGGCCGCGTCGTGCCCGGGCCCCGCGGCGACCGGCGGGATGTACTGGGTCGCGCCGTCGGCCGGCGCGGCCTGCACGGGCGGGATGTACTGGGTCGCGCCGTCGGCGGCCGGGGGCAGCGGGGCGCCCGTGGCCGGATACGCGTCCGGCAGCGGGGCGGCGGGCTGCGCCGGGTACGGCTGCTGGTGCTGCTGGTGCTGCTGGTAGGGGTCCGGCGTGCCGTACGCGGGCTGCTGAGGTGCGCCGTAGGCGCCGGGACCGGCCTGACCGCCGGGGACCTGACCGCCGTAGGAGGGGGCCTCGCCGCCGTAGCCGGGTGCCTGGCCGCCGTAGGAGGGCGCATCGCCGCCGTAGCCGGGCGCCTGGCCGCCGTACGAGGGGGCCGGGGCGCCCTCCGGGGGCAGCGGGCCGGGGCCCGCGGGGGCCGGGGACTGCTCGGGGCCGGTCCACTGCTGGGCCGGCGCCGGGGACCAGCCCTGGCCCGCCTGGGGCGCCTGCTGTCCGGGGCCCCAGGAACCGCCCCAGGCCTGGCCTCCGGCGGGGCCGGCGGGCGCGGGCGTCGCGGTCATGCCCGGCAACAGGGGCTCGCCTCCGTCGGAGGGCAGCACGATGCCTTCGCGCGCGGGCTGCGCCGAGGGCTCCTCGCCCTGTCCACTCTGCGTCACCGGGACTCCTACTAATGGGGGACCTTGTGAATCGTCGGCTCACGCTACCGGGTCCCCCGAGCCGGGTGCCACGCAGCTCAGGGCGTGATCTTCCTTCCTGTGACAGCTGTAACAGAACCGCGCCGCGAGACGCTGTTACAGGGCACCCGGCGCACGCCGGGTGCCGTTCTCCGCGGGTTCACCGGTCCGCGGGGCCGGTGATCAGGCGGCCTGCTGGAGATCGAGACGCGCCCCGAACTCCCTCACCACCGCCTCGTCCCGGAAGGGATCCAGGCGCTGCTGGAGGTCGTCCAGGTACTCGGCGCCCCGGTTGGAGCGGAGCGTCTCCAGCAACTCCACCGCTCTCATGCCCGTGTTGCAGGCCTGCTCGATCTCACGCTGCTGCACCTGGGCCGTGGCGAGCAGCACATAGCCGATGGCGCGCCGGCGGGCCCGGGACTCGGGATGCCCGGCCAGCGACTGCTCGGCGTACCGCGCCGCCTGCTCGGGCTGCCCGAGGTCGCGGTGGCAGTGCGCCAACTCGTCGGCCAGATAGGCCTCGTCGAAGTGCGCGATCCACACCGGATCGTCCCCCGAGGAGCCGTCCGCCCGCTCCATCGCCTCGATCGCCCGCCCGCCGGACGTCTGCGCCGCGCGCGCGTCGCCGAGCAGGGCGTGCCCGCGCGCCTCGGCGGCGTGGAACATCGCCTCCGCGCGCGGGGTCACGTGCCCGCGCGTGCCCTCCTGCGCCGCCCGCGCCAACTGGGAGATCTCCCGCGGGTTCCCGAGCTGCGCGGCGAGATGGCTCATGGACGCGGCGAGGACGTAACCGCCGTACCCGCGGTCCCCGGCGGCCTGCGCGAGCCGCAGCGACTGGATGTAGTACCGCTGGGCCAGGCCCGGTTGGCCGGTGTCGACGGCCATGTATCCGGCCAGCTCGGTCAACCGGGCGACGGCGGCGAAGAGTTCCCGGCCGGCCGCCTCCCGGTACGAGCCCGCGAGGAGTCCGGAGACGACACTGTTGAGGTAGTGCACGACGACCGGGCGCACATGCCCGCTGCCGTACTGGTGGTCGAGGTCCACCAGCGCCTGGGTCATGGACCGGACGGCGGCCACGTCGGCCTGGCCCACGCGCGGGCCGGCCTGCCGGGCCACCTGGGCGTCCGGCGCCGAGATCAGCCAGTCGCGGCTGGGCTCGACCAGCGCGGAGGCCGCGACGGAGGAGCCGGACAGGAAGTCCCGGCGCCCCACGTCGCTGCGCCACAGCTCGCAGACCTGCTCGATGGCCCCCAGTACCGTCGGCGAGAACTGGAGACCGACCCCCGAGGCGAGGTTCTTGCCGTTGGCCATGCCGATCTCGTCGATCGTGACCGTACGGCCGAGCTTGCGCCCGAGCGCCTCGGCGATGATCGCCGGGGCCCGGCCCCGCGGCTGCTGGCCGCGCAGCCAGCGGGCCACGGACGTCTTGTCGTAGCGCAGGTCGAGACCGTGCTCGGCGCCGCACATGTTGACCCGCCGGGCCAGCCCGGCGTTCGAGCACCCCGCTTCCTGGATGAGTGCCTGCAGTCGTTCGTTCGGCTGCCTCGCCACGAGAGGCCTTGCGGCCATGTGCTACCCCCTGCGTTGCGATCCCCTGGAGCGTGAAGTTCCGGCCGGAAGATCACTGCCCAGCTGACATACCGTCAATGCGCGACATGTGCGGTTTGCCGGGGTAAAGACGCATGCCACCCCCATCCCTGGCTACCCACCCCTCGCCCCGCTTCCTCCCGCGCGCCCCTCGCTGTGCACCCATGCGCCCCGACTGCCGAATCGATGCTCCTCCCCCGCGCGCGCTACAGCCGTAACCCACGGTGAGTGCGGGAGTTGAGTGGAGCGTGGAAGAGACGATCGCGGGCGCCCAGAACACTCAGATGGCCGGTCACATCCCGCAGCAGCGCGGGGAATCGCTGCTGGAGACCGCCGTACGGTACGCCGAGGAGCGGCACTGGGACGTGTTCCCGGGCACCTGGCTGGAAGCCGTCGACGGGACGCAGCGCTGCTCGTGCGGGGACGCCACCTGCCCTGCGCCGGGTGCGCACCCCACGCGCCCCGACTGGGCGACCCAGGCGACCGGCAGTGCGACCGTCGCGCGCCGGATGTGGCAGAAGCAGCCGACGGCGTCGATCCTGCTGCCGACGGGACGGACGTTCGACGCGCTGTCCGTCCCGGAGAGCGCGGGGTTCCTGGCGCTGGCCCGGATGGAGCGGATGGAGCTGACGCTCGGGCCGGTCACGCTGACGCCGGACCGGCGGATGCAGTTCTTCGTACTGCCGGGGGCGTCGGTGAAGGTGGCGGACCTGGTCCGCAAGATCGGGTGGTCGCTGTCGTCGCTGGATCTGGTGGCTCTGGGCGAGGGTGCGCACGTGGCGGCGCCGCCCACCCGGTTCGGGTCCCGCGGGGCGGTGCAGTGGGCCTGCCGGCCCACCCCGGCGAACCGGTGGCTGCCGGACGCGGAGGAGCTGATCTCCCCGCTGGCCTATGCGTGCGGGCGGGACCGGTAGCCGGTTCGCCCACGCGTCAGCCGGCAGTGCAGCGCCCTGAAGGGGCGCGGGGAACTGCGCGAGAAACCCACCACGCACCCGCGCTCGCCGGCGTACCGGCGGACGCCCGGGCGCTATCTTCCAGGCAGCGAGTCGAGGAACGGCGAGACGGCCGCCCGCCAGGCCTCCGGCAGCTCGTAGTGGGCCAGGTGCCCCGCGTCGGCGACTTCCGCGTACTGCCCGCGCGGCAGCACCCGCACCATCTCCTGCGCCTCCGCGCGCCCCAGCTCACCGTCCACACCACGCACCACCAGCGTCGGGCAGCGCACCTGGGCCAGTTCCTCCCAGTGCGCGTCGTAGACCCACGTCTCACGGGAGCTGAGCATCTGCTCGGGCTCGAACACGGGCCGCCAGCCGTCCTCGCCCTCGTGCATCACCTCGGCGTAGAACGCCCCGCGCGCCGGGCTGGGCCGCTCCACCCAGGGATCGTCCTCGCCGAACCACTTGCGGACGTCGGCCAGGCTGGCGAAGGGCACGGGCCAGGAGCGGAACCAGTCACCCCACTCGCGCTGCGAGGCCGTGCCCAGCGCGGAGGCCCGCATGTCGCAGATGATCAGACCGCGCACCAGGTCGGGGCGTCTGGCGGCGAGCTGCCAGGCGGTCAGCGCGCCCATGGCGTGACCGACGAGGAGGGCCGGGCCGAGCCCGAGCTGTTCGACGGCGGCCTCGGCGTCCTCGACGTAGGCCTCGCGGGTGTACGCGGCCCGCGCCGACTTGTCGCTGCGGCCGTGACCGCGCTGGTCCAGCGCCACGGCGCGATGGCGTCCGGCGAGCCAGCGGGCGGTGGCCGCCCAGTGGGAGGCGCGGCCCATCAGGCCGTGCAGTAACAGCACACCCGGAACGCCGCCCTCCGCCCCCTGTGCCACGGCACCCGGCCGCTCTGGCGGAGGGGCCGGCTCCGCCTCCGGTTTCGGGGGTTCGGCGAACTCCCAGGCGGCCAGGCGCACGCCGCCCGCTCCCGTCACATCGATACGCCGTGCCATCGAACTGGTACCCCCCAGCTCCGCCTGTCTCGTCGTCCAGCCGCCTCAGATTATCGAATGCCTATTCGAAGATTCCGTATCCGCGGACAACACCCCTCATTCGAGTGACACCTCTCGGGGCATGATCGCCGCAGCCGAGGGGATCTCTTCTGGCGGGAGGCGGACCGCTCGGGGAAAAGCCGGTCCGAGGGGAATGACCCTGAGAGCTCGGGGCTCCGGGTCAGCACAGGGGAGGACAGGCCCCGGCGCCACACGGCGCCGGGGCCCTCTCCCGTCTCAGCGCTTGGCGACGAACACGTGGGAGGCGACGTCCGCCTCCAGCTCGGCCGCCTCGCCGCCGCTGCCCACCAGCACGCCGCCGGGCGACTCCGTCACGCTCACCACCGAACCGGGCTGCACACCCGCCCGCCGCAGCGTGTACATCAGCTGCGCGTCCGTCTGGATCGGCTCCCCGATGCGGCGGACGACGACCGTCTTGCCGTCCGTCCCCGCGTCCAGGTCCGCCAGCGAGACCATGCCCTCGTCCAGGAACGGGTGCGCCCCGTCCTTCTCGCCCAGCTCCTCCAGGCCCGGGATGGGGTTGCCGTACGGCGACTCGGTGGGGTGCCGCAGCAGCTCCAGCACGCGCCGCTCCACCGCCTCGCTCATCACGTGCTCCCAGCGGCACGCCTCCGCGTGCACCTGCTCCCACTCCAGCCCGATCACGTCGACGAGCAGACACTCGGCCAGACGGTGCTTGCGCATCACGCGCGTCGCCAGCCGGCGCCCCTCGTCCGTGAGCTCCAGATGCCGGTCGCTGGCCACGGAGACCAGACCGTCGCGCTCCATCCGCGCCACCGTCTGGCTCACCGTCGGCCCGCTCTGGTCCAGCCGCTCCGCGATGCGGGCGCGCATGGGGACGACGCCTTCCTCTTCGAGCTCGAGGATGGTGCGGAGATACATCTCCGTGGTGTCGATCAGTCCGGACATACGTGCCCCTCGATTACCTCTGCCGGCAGCCCGGCGCGTGCGCTGGCCCTGGCATCAATTCTGCCGGATCCCACTGACAAGCGGGGGCCGCGGCCGAAACAGGGCGGAGCGGATGACCGCCCCCGGGGTCTCCGGCCGTCGCCGGCCACAGGTACGGGCCGGGCCGCCCGCCCGGTTCACCGCACCCCGCAGGGCACCCGCGCCGCCGGGGCCGTCGCACCCCCGCGGGCGGTCGTGCCGCCGCGGGCGGGCGCGCCTCGACGGACGGCCGCGCCGCGGGGACGGCGCGGCCGGAACGACCCGCGCGACCGGGGTGGCGGGCGCGCCGCCGTATTGACACCGCACTGGTCCAGACCGCACCGTGATCCGCGACACAGACGCTGCGAAGGGGCACCGCATGAGCGACGGCACGCCTGCCGACCTGTTCTTCGACGCCGCCGTCGGCCTGCTGCGCCGGGTCCGCGACGAGGAGGCCGGGGCGATCGCCGCGGCCGGCACCCTGCTCGCCGACACCGTCACGGCCGGCGGCCGCCTGTTCGCCTTCGGCGCCGGACACTCCTCACTGGCCGCGCAGGACGTCGTCTACCGCGCGGGCGGCCTGGCCCTGATGAACCTGCTCACCGTCCCCGGCGTCGTGGGCGTCGACGTCACCCCGGCCACCCTCGGCTCCGCCCTCGAACGCGTGGACGGCCTCGCGAGCGCCGTCCTGGACACCTCACCGCTCCGCGCCGGCGACGCCCTCGTGATCATCTCCCTCTCCGGCCGCAACGCCCTGCCCGTGGAGATGGCCACCGGCGCCCGCGCCCTCGGCGTGAAGGTCATCGGCGTGACCTCGGTCGCCTACGCCACCGAGACGAAGTCCCGCCACACCTCCGGCACCTTCCTCAAGGACCACTGCGACGTCGTCCTCGACTCGAAGATCGCCGTCGGCGACGCGGAACTCACCCTCGACACCATCCCGGCACCGTTCGCCCCCGCCTCCACGGTCGTCACCACCGCCCTGCTGCAGGCCGTCATGGCGACCACCGCCGCCACCCTCGCCGACCGCGGCGTCGAGCCGCCGCTGCTGCGCTCCGGCAACGTCGACGGCGGACACGAGTGGAACGGCCGGGTGATGAACGAGTACGCCGACCGGATCTTCTACCGCCACTGACGGCACGGCCACGGGCCCGGGGTCCACGGCACCCGGAGCCCACCGGACCGGGAGCCACACGAGACCGGGGAGCCCCCGGGAACCGGGCGGCCACGAACCGGGAACCCGC
The DNA here is from genome assembly GCF_014203595.1 of Streptomyces echinatus. Taxonomy (GTDB): domain Bacteria; phylum Actinomycetota; class Actinomycetes; order Streptomycetales; family Streptomycetaceae; genus Streptomyces; species Streptomyces echinatus. Next base: position 219,854 of record NZ_JACHJK010000005.1, on the reverse strand, counting down.
CGGCCCAGGAGTGCACGGCACCGGGCCCTACCGGCCCTGGTCCCCCGGCCGTCCCCGGACCGCCTCCGCCAGATCCAGGGCCACCGCGATCCGGGCGGCCACATCCTCCGCGTAGGCCGTGTCGGACCGCTCGAAGCGGCTGCGGCCGGCGCCGCGCAGGAAGGTCACCACGCCCAGCGTCCGTCCCCGGCTGCGCAGCACCACGCACAACGCGTGCACCGCGTCGTCGGGCCACTGCCGTTCCAGCGCCCACTCCCGCGCCCGCTCGGCCGGCACCGTCCCGGCGTCCGCGCGCACGGTCCCGGTCCGCTGCACGCACTGCAGCGCCGGATGCCCCTCCTCGTAACAGACGGGCAGCCCGGCGGCGCCCGTGAGCACGCTCGGCCCCGGCGCCCCCGCGGGCGTGGCCGCGAGCCGCACCAGCCGGACGGGCTCCGAGCCACCCTCGCCCTCCGCGCGCGGGCCGCCCGCCACCCGGTCGATCAGCGCGTGGTCGGCGAAGCCGGCGAGCGCGAAGTCCAGATGCACGGTGGCCGCCTCCGCCGGGTCCTCGCACTCGGCGGCGGCCCGGGCCGCACGGTGCAGCTGATTCACCCGGAACCGCAGCAGCGACGCCTCCTGCTGGCCGTGCCTGGCCTCGGTGACGTCCTGGAACAGCCAGCCGACACCGAGCGGCACCGGCTCCTCCGCGAGCGGCGAGGCCAGCCGCAGGAACCCGCTCCGCCAGCAGCGCCGCTGCTCACCCTCCGCCGTCCGCACGGCCACCCACATCTCCGCGGGCGCGGGCGGCGCGCCCTCGGCCAGGACGTGCGTCAGCGCGGCCTCCAGCTCCTCCACGCCCTGCGCGAGCAGCTCACCCAGCGGCCGGCCCAGCGCCGACGTACGGCCGACGCCCAGCGCCCGCGCCGCGTACGCGTTCACCACGGCCGGCCGCAGATCGGCGTCGACGAGCACCACGCCCCAGGCCGCGTCCTCGAACAGGGCCTCGCTCAGCGCGATCGACCGCTCCAGGTCGATCTGCGCGTGCACCTCGCTGAAGGCGCAGTACAGTCCGGCGGGCTTCCCGTCGGGCCCGCGCACGGCGGCGGACTGGGTGCGTACGAGCACCCGCCCGCCGCCCTTGGTCACCAGCGCGAACTCGTGCACCTGCCGCCCCGGCGCGTGCATCGCGGACATCAGCCGGGACTGCACCTCCTCGGCGTCGGCGCTGCGCACCGCCCAGCCGGCGAACCCGTGCCGCCCGACGGCCTCGGCGGCCGTCCACCCGAGGATCCGCTCGGCCTCCCGGTTCCAGTGCGTCACCACCCCGTCCGCGTCGAAGGCGCACAGGGCCGCGTCCATCCCGTCGAGCAGAGCGGCGAGCAGGTCGGAGCCCCCCGGCTCGCCGGGCTCGTCCGGCCCCAGCTCGTCCGTGGTCCCACTCCGCCGCGAAGCACTCACCTGGACCCCCTGGAGGCTGCGTCAGCGCACGTCCACACGGCGCTCGGTTCCCTCACTGGCCCTCATTCAACTGGAACGTGACGCACCCCACATACTGTTCCCGCAAGATTGCGTGGATCAATGCCCGTGGCCGCCCGGCGCGAGCCGCAGGTCCGCCCACTCGTCGCTCTCCCCGTCCAGCGCATACCGCTCGACCTCGGCGAATCCCCGCCGCCCGGCGGACCGCGGCCCGTCCTCGTTCACTGCGAGCACACACGTCTCGATCACCCGCGCCGCCGGACGGAAAAAACAGTTGAGCGCCTCCCGGACGCTTCCTAGGGTGTGGGATACACGAGAAGGGAGGTGGTTCGGCAGATGTATGAGAACCGGACGCGTGAGGTGGCTGCGGGCTAGCGGCCCGGCACCACAGCATGTGCGGTGCCGGACCAGTACGCGATTCAGGCGTGCGGCCGGCCCGATTCCCAAGCAGTCACCCGACCCGCGGGCTGCCGGTACGTCCGGCCGGCTCCTCCACGGAGGAACCCAGCCCGCGGGTCGTCTGCGTTCCCGGACGGGGTCACGGGCTGAGGCGTTCGACCTTCCAGCTGCCGTTCGGCCGGGCGACGTAGCGCAGACGGTCGTGGAGGCGGTTCACGCGGCCCTGCCAGAACTCGATCGTCCCGGGGGCGACGCGGAAGCCGCCCCAGTGCGGTGGGACCGGGACCTGTTCGTCCTCGGGGTAGCGGGCCCCGAGTTCGGCGTAGGCGGTGTCCAGTTCGGTGCGGGAGGCGATCACCGTGGACTGGGCGCTGGCCCAGGCGCCCAGCTGGGAGCCGTGCGGGCGGCTGCGGAAGTAGGCGGCGGTCTCGTCGCGGCCGGTGCGCCGGGCGGTGCCGGTGACGATGACCTGGCGGGCCAGCGGGTGCCAGGGGAAGAGCAGCGAGACGTGCGGGTTCTCCGCGAGGTCGCGGGCCTTGCGGGAGTCGTAGTTGGTGTAGAAGACGAAGCCGTCGGTGTCGAACTGCTTCATCAGGACCGTGCGTGAGCTGGGGCGGCCCGTCGCGTCCGCCGTGGAGACGACCATCGCGTTGGGTTCGTAGAGCGTGCCGTGCAGGGTCGCCCGCGCGGCGTCCTCGAACCAGCGGGCGAACTGGTCCATCGGGTGGGTGGCGAGGTCCTCTTCGGCGAGGCCGTCGGCCCGGTACTGCTTGCGCATGGCGGCGGGGTCGAGCACGGGGTCCGGAAGCGGGTCGCGATCGGTCACGCGGTCATCCTGCCGTATCGAACGGGTATGGCACTCAGTGTCGTGTGGTCTCCCCAACCATGGCACCGGGAGTTATCGTGCTGCTCCCCCCTTGCGGTTGGGTTGACCGCGGGTGACGACCGGCGGATCGGGGCATCACCGGGGTGACCACCGCCCACACATCACGAGGAGCCGCCTGATGTCCGATTTCGTACCCGGGCTCGAAGGTGTCGTCGCGTTCGAGACGGAGATCGCCGAACCGGACAAGGAGGGCGGCGCCCTGCGCTACCGGGGCGTCGACATCGAGGACCTGGTCGGGCACGTCTCGTTCGGGAACGTGTGGGGGCTGCTGGTCGACGGCGCCTTCAACCCCGGTCTGCCGCCCGCCGAGCCGTTCCCCATCCCGGTGCACTCCGGTGACATCCGCGTGGACGTGCAGTCGGCGCTGGCCATGCTCGCGCCGGTGTGGGGGCTGCGGCCCCTGCTCGACATCGACGAGGGGCAGGCGCGGGAGGACCTCGCGCGGGCCGCCGTCATGGCCCTGTCCTACGTCGCCCAGTCCGCGCGCGGGCAGGGGCTGCCGATGGTGCCGCAGCGGGAGATCGACAAGGCCGGCTCGGTGGTGGAGCGGTTCATGATCCGCTGGCGGGGCGAGCCGGATCCGAAGCACGTGGCGGCCGTGGACGCGTACTGGACGTCCGCCGCCGAGCACGGCATGAACGCCTCGACCTTCACGGCCCGGGTCATCGCCTCCACGGGTGCGGATGTCGCCGCCGCGCTGTCGGGTGCGGTGGGCGCGATGTCCGGGCCGCTGCACGGTGGTGCGCCCTCCCGGGTGCTGGGAATGATCGAGGAGATCGAGCGGACCGGGGACGCGGAGGCGTACGTCAAGGGCGCGCTGGACCGCGGTGAGCGGCTGATGGGCTTCGGGCACCGGGTGTACCGGGCCGAGGACCCGCGGGCGCGGGTGCTGCGGCGTACGGCACGGGAGCTCGGGGCGCCGCGGTTCGAGGTGGCCGAGGCGCTGGAGAAGGCCGCGCTGGAGGAGCTGCACAACCGCCGTCCGGACCGGGTGCTCGCCACGAACGTGGAGTTCTGGGCCGCGATCATGCTCGACTTCGCGCAGGTGCCGGCGCACATGTTCACGTCGATGTTCACGTGCGCCCGTACGGCCGGGTGGTCGGCGCACATCCTGGAGCAGAAGCGGACGGGGCGGCTGGTGCGGCCCTCTGCCCGGTATGTGGGGCCGGGGTCGCGGCGGCCTCAGGACATCGAGGGGTTCGACGACATCGCCCGCTGAGGGGCGGCTCGGGGCGCGTGACGGCCGCGGGCGGGTGGCGGCCGCCCGCGCCGCGGCGGGCGCTCGGTGTCGACGCGGCCCGCGCCTTGGAGCGGCCCCGTGCCTTGGAGTCGCGGCCGGTTCTCTCACCCGGCCGTCAGCAGGTGCGTCGGCGGGTTCCTCACGCGGGCGTCAGCAGGGCCGCGTGGTGTCGCCGGGCCGCCAGTGGGTGAGCCCTGAGCTTGCCCTTCAGCTCGTTGTAGCCGTACTCGGCGTACAGCGGGTTCGTCGGGTCCGTGGTGATGCCGGGGGCCTGGGCGGCGTGCGGGAAGGGCAGGGGCTCGATCCTGGCGTCCAGACGCGGGTTGTAGAAGAACGGGACCGAGAAGCGCTCGGTGGCGCCGGGCGGGCTGACGACCCGGTGGTTCGTGGCCAGCAGGTAGCCGTTGGTCGCCACTTCGAGCAGTTCGCCGAGGTTGACGACGAACGCGCCGTCGAGGGGCGGTACGTCGTGGAAGCGGCCGTCCTCGCGTTCGACCTGGAGGCCGCCGACGGTGTCCTGGAGGAGCAGGGTGAGGAAGCCGTAGTCCTTGTGGGCGCCGACGCCCTGGCCGGTGCCGTCGGCCGCGCTCCCGGGGTAGCGGACGAGCTTGAGGTGCGGGTGGGCGTGGTCGCCGAATACCGGGTCGTAGAAGTCGGCCGGGGCGCCGATGGCGGTCAGGAGTTCGCGCAGCAGGCGGTCGGCCACCGTGCCGAGCCTGTCGATCCAGGTGAGGGCGGCCGTACGGAGGCCGGGGAGGGCGGCCGGCCACTGGTTGGGACCCTGCAGCCACCAGTACGGGGGTTCGCCGGGGGCGGGGATCCGGGCGGGGCGCTCGGCGCCTATGTCGAGCTGGTCGCGCCAGTCGCGGGCGCCGGCGGTGTGCTCGTCACCGGTGCGGGTGTAGCCGCGGAAGTGCGGGGATCCGGTGTTGTCGAGGGCGAGCCGGTCGGCCTCGGGGAGGGCGAAGAAGGCGCGCATGGCGGTGAGCAGCGCGTCGGTCTCGGCCCGGGTGACACCGTGTCCGACGAGCTGGAAGAAGCCGACGTCGTGGGCGGCGCTGTGCAGCTGGGCGTGGAGCAGGGCGCGGGCCTGGGGGCCGCGGTCGGCGGCCGACAGGTCGACGATCGGGAGCTGGTCGTACGACGTCGCTGTGTGCGTGGTCATGAGGCGTCCGCAGGGTGTACGGGGCGCGAGTGGCCGCCGGGGGGTGGAGGCGGCCCCCGGTGCCGGAAAAAGGGAGAGAAAGAAAGAGATGCAGGGGGCTCGTCAGGCGGAGAAGCGCCGACAGCCCATGCTCGTGACGCGCACGTAGTCCACGTGGCGGCGGCGGACGAGCATCGGAAGCATGGGGCAAGGGTACTGCGTGCCACGCGGAAGGCCTGTGGCCCCCCTCACAGGGCGGGGCGTGGCCGACGCGGGCGGGTCAGCCGAGCGCTTCCTCCAGCAGGGCCGCCCACTGGGCGACGACGCGTCTGCGGCGGCCGGCGTCGTCGGTGAGGAGGTTGGCGAGGCCCAGGCCGCGGGCCATGTCCAGGAAGCCCTGGACGGTCTCGCGGACGCCGGGGCGGGATTCGTCGGCGCCGAGGAGGTCGACGGCGATCCGGTGGGTCTCGCGGCCGACGCGCGCCTCCAGCTCGGTCACGCGCGGGCGCAGCTGGTCCTCGTTGGAAGCGGCGACCCACAGGTGCAGGGCGGCGCGGAAGAGCGGGCCGGTGTAGAGGTCGACGACGGCGGAGACGACGGCGCGGCGGTCGGCGGCGCCGTCCGGGAACAGCGCCCGCAGGGCGAGGGAGCGTTCCTCGGAGACGTACTCGACGGCCGCGGTGAAGAGGTCCTCCCGGGTGGGGAAGTGGTGCTGGGCGGCGCCCCGGGAGACGCCGGCGCGTTCGGCGACGACGGTGACCGTGGAGCCCGCCCAGCCGTGCTCGGCGAGGCAGGCCACGGCGGCCTCCAGGAGCCGCTGCCGGGTGGCCCGGCTGCGGTCCTGTTTGGGGCTGCGGTCGGGCCTCGTGCCGCGGTCCTGGCGGGGCAGGGGGTCGCGTTCCGCCGTCGTGCTCATCCGGTCACACCACCCATGCCGCGTCCCGTCTTTCCAGGAAGGCCGTCATCCCCTCTCGGGCCTCGCCGGAGGAGAACAGCCGGGCCGAGAGGGCGGTCAGTTCCGCCGCGTCCCGGTCGAACGTCTCCAGCACCCTAGCCGTGAGCAGCCGTTTCGTCTCGGCCAGGGCCTGCGGGGCGGAGCGGCGCAGGCCGTCCAGGACGGGGGCGAGGGCGTCGTCGACGTCGTCCGCCGTCACCGTCAGCAGCCCCAGGCGTACGGCCTCGGCCGGGCCGAAGCGTTCGCCGGTGAGGTAGTGGCGGGCCAGGGCGCGGGGGTCGGCGCGGGGGATGACGGGGAGGGAGATCACCGCGGGGGCCACGCCGATGCGTACCTCGGTGAAGGCGAAGGTGGCGTCGGCGGAGGCCGCGGTGATGTCGCAGGCGGCGAGCAGTCCGAGGCCGCCCGCGCGGACGTGGCCGGTGACGCGGGCGACGACCGGTCTGGGCAGTTCGACGATCTGCCGGAGGAGGGCCACCAGCGCGTCCGGGTCGGGCGGGTCGCGCAGGTCGGCGCCGGCGCAGAAGGTGGTGCCGGTGTGGGTGAGGACGACGGCCCGCACGTCGGGGTCCTTGCCGCAGTCGGCCAGGGCTTCGGCGAGGGCGGACACCAGGGGAGCCGAGAGGGCGTTGCGGGTGCCGGTGGCGTCCAGGCTGAGGGTGGTGACGGCTCGCGTGCGGGTGCGGCCGATCGGTGCGGTCGGGTCGGTCACGTGTGCTCCCTGAGCTGTCGGCGCAGGATCTTGCCGGAGGCGGCGCGGGGGACGGTGTCGATGAAGGTGATCCGGCGGACGCGTTTGTAGGGGGCGACGCGTTCGGCGACGTGGAGCAGGACGTCGTTCTCGGTGAGTTCGCCGGCGCCGGCGTGGCGGACGACGAAGGCGTGCGGGATCTCGTTGCCGTCGTCGTCGAGGGCGCCGATGACGGCGGCGTCGGCGATGCCGGGGTGGGTGAGCAGGAGGGCCTCCAGTTCGGCGGGGGCCACCTGGAAGCCCTTGTACTTGATGAGTTCCTTCACCCGGTCCACGACGAACAGCCAGCCGTCGGCGTCGGTGTGGCCGACGTCCCCGGTGTGCAGCCAGCCGTCGGTGTCGATCATGGCGGCGGTGGCGTCGGGGCGGCCGAGGTAGCCCTTCATCACCTGGGGGCCGCGAATGAGGATCTCGCCCGCCTCGCCGGTGCCGAGGTCCTTGCCGGGGTCGTCCAGGGAGACGATCCGCATCTCGGTGCCGGCGATGAGCCTGCCGACGGTGCCGGCGGGGGCGTCGTGCAGGCGGTCGAGGGGGACGACGTGGGTGCCCGGGGACAGTTCCGTCATGCCGTAGGCCTGGCCGATCGGGGGCAGGCCGAGCCGCTGTGCGCAGGCGTGGGCGAGCTGGGCGTCCAGCGGGGCGGCGGCGCTGAGGACGTATTGCAGGGACGAGAGGTCGTAGCCGCTGACCGCCGGGTGTTTGGCGAGGGCGAGGACGATCGGCGGGGCGACGTACAGGCCGGTGATGCGGTGGTTCTCGATGGCGGCGAGGAAGGTGTCCAGCTCGAAGCGGGGGAGGACGACGACGGTGGCGCCCTGCCTCAGGGGGGCGTTCATCAGGGCGGTGAGGCCGTAGATGTGGAAGAACGGCAGGACGGCGAGGATGCGGTCGCCGGGGCCGGCCGGGACGGCGGGCTCCAGCTGGGCGAGGTTGGTGGCGATCTGCCGGTGGGTGAGCATGACGCCCTTGGGGACGCCGGTGGTGCCGGAGGAGTACGGCAGTGCGGCGATGTCCTCGGCCGGGTCGATGTCCAGCCGTGGTTCGGGTCCGTCGAAGGCGAGCAGGTCGCTCAGCGAGCGGTGCCCGGGCGCGCTGTCGCACACGAGTATCTCCCGTACGCAGCCGGCGATCTCGGCGGCGCGGCGGGCGGTCTCCAGCAGGGGGGAGACGGTGACGATCCAGCGGGCGGCGCTGTCGCGGAGCTGTTTGGCGAACTCTTCGGCGGTCGCGAGCGGGTGCACGGTGGTGACGGCGGCACCCGCGCGCGTGGCCGCGTAGAAGGCGGTCGGGAAGGCGATCGTGTTGGGGCTGTGCAGGGCGAGGACGTCGCCCTTGCGGACGCCGATGTCGGCGAGGCCGGCGGCGATGCGGCGGTGGAACCGGTCCACCTGCTCGTACGTGAGGGTGGTGCCGTCCGTGCCGTCGACGAGGGCCGGCCGGTCGCCGAAGGCGGCGGCGCGGCCCAGGACGGCCTCGTGGATGGGGAGTTCTACGGGCGGGACGTCTGCGTACTCGCTGCGGAACACGGTTCCTCCAAGACGGGCGCCTGGTACGACCTGGGCAGGCCCGGGCCCCGCCCTAGTACGACTTGGGCAGACCCAGGGTCTGGTGGGAGACGTAGTTGAGAATCATCTCCCGGCTCACCGGTGCAATACGAGCCACGCGTGCGGCTGTTATCAACGAGGCGAGGCCGAATTCGCGCGTGAGGCCGTTGCCGCCGAGCGTGTGGACCGCCTGGTCGACGGCCTTCACGCAGGCCTCGCCCGCCGCGTACTTGGCCATGTTGGCGGCCTCGCCCGCGCCGATGTCGTCTCCGGAGTCGTAGAGGTGGGCCGCCTTCTGCGTCATCAGCCGGGCGAGTTCGAGGTCGATGTGGGCCTGTGCCAGGGGGTGCGCGATGGCCTGGTGGGCGCCGATGGGGGACTTCCAGACGGTGCGGTCGCGGGCGTACTCGATCGCCTTGGCGAGCGCGTAACGGCCCATGCCGATGGCGAAGGCGGCGGTCATGATCCGCTCGGGGTTGAGTCCGGCGAACAGCTGGAGCAGACCGGCGTCCTCGTCGCCGACGAGGGCGTCGGCGGGCAGCCGTACGTCGTCCAGGACCAGCTCGAACTGCTTCTCGGCGGCGTTGAGTTCCATGTCGATGGGGTGTTTGTGGAAGCCCTCGGCGTCCGTCGGGACGATGAACAGGCAGGGCTTGAGGTTGCCGGTGCGGGCGTCCTCCGTGCGGCCGACGATCAGTACGGCGTCGGCCATGTCGACGCCGGAGATGAACACCTTGCGGCCGGTGAGGAGCCAGTCGGTGCCGTCCCGCCGGGCCGTGGTGGTGATGCGGTGGCTGTTGGAGCCGGCGTCGGGTTCGGTGATGCCGAAGGCCATGAGACGGGTGCCGTCGGCGATTCCGGGGAGCCACCGCCGCTTCTGGGCCTCGGTGCCGAAGCGGGAGATCACGGTGCCGCAGATGGCCGGTGAGACCACCAGCATGAGCAGGGGCGAGCCTGCCGCGCCGAGTTCCTCCAGCACGAGGGAGAGTTCGGTGATGCCGCCGCCCCCGCCGCCGTGCTCCTGGGGGAGACTCACGCCGAGGTATCCGAGTCTGCCCGCCTCGGACCAGAGCTCGGTGAGGGGCTTGCCTTCGGCGACGGTGCGGGTGAGGTACTCGCGGCCGTAGCGCTTGCCGAGGGCGGCCACTGCGGATCGGAGGGCCTTGTGTTCTTCGGATTCGATGTGGGTGGTCATCGGACTCCTTCGGGCTGCGGGTGATCCGTGGCTGGGCGCGCGGTTCCCGCGCCCCTAGGGGGTCTGCACCACCGCCAGCAACATGCCCGGCTCCACCTGCCGGCCCGGCTCGGCGTGCAGGGCGGTGAGGGTTCCGGTGGCCGGCGCCGAGATCTGGTGCTGCATCTTCATCGCCTCCAGCCATATGAGGCCCTGGCCCGCCTGAACCGTTGCCCCTTCCGTCAGGCCGTCGGCGATCTTGACCACCGTGCCGGGCATCGGGGCCACCAGCGAACCGGGGGCGAGCTGGGACGCCGGGTCGGGGAAGCGGGGCAGGGCGGTGAGGCGGACGGTGTTGACGTGGACCTGGTCGCCGTACCGGCACACCTCGAACGTCCGCCGTACCCCGTCCACTTCGAGCACCACCAGACCCGCGTCGGCGTGCACGACCCGGACCCCGTCGGCGGCCAGGCCCTCCCTCGTGTACCGGTAGCGGACCTCGTGCTCCTCCCCCGCCATCTCGTACCGCTTGGCCTGCGGCTGCGAGGGGAGGTTGCGCCAGCCGCCGAAGCGGGAGCGGGAGCGGGCGTCGGCGAGGGCCGCGGCCAGGGGGGCGTACGGGTCGGGGGCGGGCTCGGTCAGTCCGGCGAGGTGGCGGTCGTAGAAGCCGGTGTCCATGCGGGCGGCCGTGAACTCCTCGTGGCGCAGGGAGCGCACCAGCAGGTCCCGGTTGGTGACCGGGCCGTGGATCGCGGCGGACTCCAGTGCGCCGGCGAGGCGGCGGATCGCCTCGGCGCGGGTGGGTGCGTGGGCGACGACCTTGGCGAGCATCGCGTCGTAGTGGACGCCGATGGTGTCGCCGTCGGTGTAGCCGGTGTCCAGGCGGACGCCGTCGGGGACGGCGAGGCGGTGCAGGGTGCCGGTCTGGGGGGCCCAGCCGTGGGCGGGGTCCTCGGCGTAGAGGCGGGCCTCGATCGCGTGGCCCCGCGGGCGGGGCGGGTCGCTCTCCAGGGCGTGACCCTCCGCGACGCGAATCTGCCCGGCGACCAGGTCGAGTCCGAACACCGCCTCGGTGACGGGGTGTTCGACCTGGAGGCGGGTGTTCATCTCCAGGAAGTGGGCGCGGCCGTCGGCGACGAGGAACTCGACGGTTCCGGCGCCGACGTACGAGACGGCGCGGGCGGCGCGCACGGACAGCGCGTGCAGCTCCTTGGTGAGCTCCTCACCGATCCCGGGCGCCGGGGCCTCCTCGACGACCTTCTGGTGGCGGCGCTGGAGGGAGCAGTCGCGGGTGCCGAGCGGCCAGACGGTGCCGTGGGTGTCGGCGAGGATCTGCACCTCCACATGGCGGCCGTGTTCGAGGTACGGCTCCACGAAGACCTCGCCGTCGCCGAAGGCGCTCGCGGCCTCGGCGCGCGCGCCCTCCAGCGCGTCCGGCAGCTCGTCCAGGCGGCGCACGATCCGCATGCCGCGCCCCCCGCCGCCGGCCGCCGCCTTCACCAGGACCGGCAGGTCGGCCTCGGTGACCTCGGCCGCGTCCAGGGGCGCGAGGCCCATCAGCCGTTTGGCGCGGGTCTTGGACGCCATGGCCTCGATGGCCTCCGGGGGCGGGCCGATCCAGGTCAGACCGGCGTCCACGACCGCGCGGGCGAAGCCGTCGTTCTCGGAGAGGAAGCCGTAGCCGGGGTGCACGGCGTCGGCGCCGGAGGCCAGGGCCGCCTTCACGATTCTGTCGCCGCGCAGATACGTCCCGGCGGGTGCCGCGCCGGGCAGCCGTACCGCCGTGTCGGCCACGCGGGTGTGGAGGGCGTCCGCGTCCGCGTCGGAGTACACCGCGACCGTCCGGATTCCCAGCTCACGGCAGGTGCGGAAGATACGGCAGGCGATCTCGCCGCGGTTGGCGACGAGCACACTCGAAATCACGTGGTCCCTCACATCCGGAAGACGCCGAAGCCGCCGCGCGCACCCTCGTAGGGCGCGGTGTGAACGGCGGAGAGGCACAGGCCGAGAACGGTGCGGGTGTCGCGCGGGTCGATGACGCCGTCGTCGTACAGCCGCCCCGACAGGAACATGGGCAGCGACTCGGACTCGATCTGCTGCTCCACCATGGCGCGCAGAGCCGCGTCCGCGTCCTCGTCGTACGGCCGGCCCTTCGCCGCCGCCGACTGCCGGGCGACGATCGACAGCACGCCCGCGAGCTGCTGGGGGCCCATGACGGCCGACTTGGCGCTGGGCCAGGCGAACAGGAAGCGGGGGTCGTAGGCGCGGCCGCACATGCCGTAGTGCCCGGCGCCGTAGGAGGCGCCCATGAGGACCGACAGGTGCGGGACCCTGCTGTTGCTCACCGCGTTGATCATCATCGCGCCGTGCTTGATGATGCCGCCCTGCTCGTACTCCCGGCCGACCATGTAGCCGGTGGTGTTGTGCAGGAAGAGCAGCGGGATGTCGCGCTGGTTGGCGAGCTGGATGAACTGGGCGGCCTTCTGGGACTCGGCGCTGAACAGGACTCCCCGGGCGTTGGCGAGGATGCCGACGGGGTAGCCGTGCAGGGCTGCCCAGCCGGTGACCAGGCTGGTGCCGTACAGCGGTTTGAACTCGTCGAAGTCGGAGCCGTCCACGATCCGGGCGATGACCTCACGCGGGTCGAAGGGGGTCTTCAGGTCGCCCGGGACGATGCCGAGGAGTTCCTCGGGGTCGTACTTGGGCGGCTCGGCGGGGCCGGGGTCCGGATACGCCTTGCGGTGGTTGAGGCGGGCGACGACCCGCCGGGCCTGGCGCAGCGCGTCGGGCTCGTCCACGGCGAAGTAGTCGGCGAGTCCGGAGACCCGCGCGTGCATCTCGGCGCCGCCGAGGGACTCGTCGTCGCTCTCCTCGCCGGTGGCCATCTTCACCAGCGGCGGCCCGCCGAGGAACACCTTGGCGCGTTCCTTGACCATGATCACGTGGTCGGACATGCCGGGGACGTAGGCGCCGCCGGCGGTGGAGTTGCCGAAGACGACGGCGACGGTCGGGATGCCGGCGGCGGAGAGCCTCGTCAGGTCCCGGAAGATGGCGCCGCCCGGGATGAAGATCTCCTTCTGGGAGGGCAGGTCGGCGCCGCCGGACTCGACCAGGCTGATGCAGGGCAGCCGGTTGGCGAGCGCGATGTCGTTGGCGCGCAGGGCCTTCTTCAGGCTCCAGGGGTTGCTGGCGCCGCCGCGCACGGTCGGGTCGTTGGCGGTGATCAGGCACTCCACGCCCTCGACCACACCGATGCCGGTGACGAGGGAGGCGCCGACGGAGTAGTCGCTGCCCCAGGCGGCCAGCGGGGACAGTTCGAGGAACGGGGTGTCGGGGTCCAGCAGCAGCTCGATGCGCTCGCGGGCGAGCAGCTTGCCGCGGCCGCGGTGCCGTTCGACGTACTTCTCGCCGCCGCCGGCCAGCGCCTTGGCGTGCTCGGTCTCCAGATCGGCGAGCTTGGCGAGCATGGACCGGCGATGGGCCTGGCAGTCGGGGCCGGTGGGGTCGAGAGCGGTCTGCAGAACCGTCACAGCAGGGTCTCCGGGATGTCCAGGTGGCGGGAGCGCAGCCATTCACCGAGGGCCTTGGCCTGCGGGTCGAAGCGGTGCTGGGAGGCGACGCCCGCGCCGAGGATGCCCTCGACGACGAAGTTGAGGGCGCGCAGGTTCGGGAGCACGTGCCGGGTGACGGGCAGGTCCCGGGTCTCGGGCAGCAGCCGCCGGAACGCGTCGGTGGTCAGGGTGTGCGCGAGCCATCGCCAGGCGTCGTCCGTCCGCGCCCACACGCCGACGTTCGCGTTGCCGCCCTTGTCCCCGCTGCGGGCCCCGGCGACGAGACCGAGGGGCGCGCGGCGGGCCGGGCCGGGCGGCAGGGGTTCGGGCAGGGGCGGTGGCGGTACGGCGTCCAGGACCCGGGTCTCCCGGGGAGCCGGCACGGGGACACGGCGTCCGTCGTGGAGGACGGCCATATGGTCGACGTCCCCATGGGGCACGTACACATCCTCGAACACCCCATACGGGGCGCCCTTTCCTGGTGGGGACAGCACATGGAAGCCCGGGTAGCCGGCGAGCGCCAGTTCCACGGCGGCCCCGCTCAGCGCCCGCCCCACGACCCGCTCGTCGGGGTCCCGTACGACGAGCCGCAGCAGCGCGCTGGCCGTCTCCTCGGTGTCCGCGTCGGCCCGGTCCGTCCGCACCAGGTCCCAGCGGACGTCCGCGGGCGGCGACTTGGTGAGCGCGTCGGCGAGCTGCTCGCGCACCAGGGCCGCCTTGGCCTCGATGTCGAGTCCGGTGAGGACGAAGACGACCTCGTTGCGGAAGCCACCGATCAGGTTGATGCCGACCTTGAGCGTCGGCGGCGGCGCCTCCCCGCGCACGCCCTCGATCCGCACCCGGTCGGGACCGTCCTGGCCGAGCCGTACGGTGTCCAGCCGGGCGGTGACATCGGGCCCGGCGTACCGGCCGCCCCCGGTCTCGTACAGCAGCTGGGCGGTGACCGTGCCCACGTCCACGAAACCGCCGGTGCCCGGGTGCTTGGTGACGACACTGCCGCCGTCGGCGTGGATCTCGGCGAGCGGGAAGCCGGGCCGGCGTACGTCGCCCTCCCGGAAGAACGCGTAGTTGCCGCCGGTCGCCTGGGTCCCGCACTCCAGGACGTGCCCGGCCACGACGGCCCCGGCGAGCCGGTCGTACTCGTCCGGCCGCCAGCCGAAGTGGGCGGCGGCGGGCCCGGTGACGAGCGCCGCGTCGGTCACCCGGCCGGTGATCACCACGTCGGCGCCGGCCCGCAGGCACTCGGCGATGCCGAAGCCGCCGAGGTAGGCGTGGGCGGCGAGGGCGCCGTCGGCGGTCCCGCCGGGCCGGGCGCGGCCGAGCAGCCGGGGGAGGCCGGCGGTCAGATCGTCGCCCTCGACGTGCGCGACCCGGACCGGGATGCCGAGCCGGCCGGCCAGCGCCCGCACGGCGTCGGCGAGTCCGGCGGGGTTGAGACCGCCCGCGTTGGTGACGATCCGCACCCCGCGCTCGTGGGCGAGGCCGAGGCAGTCCTCCAGTTGGCGCAGGAAGGTGCGGGCGTACCCGGCGGAGGGGTCCTTCAGCCGGTCGCGGGCGAGGATCAGCATGGTCAGCTCGGCGAGGTAGTCACCGGTGAGGACGTCGAGTCCGCCGCCGGTGAGCATCTCGCGCAGGGCGTCGGAGCGGTCGCCGTAGAAGCCGGAGAAGTTGCCGATGCGCAGCGGGTTCACTCGGTGCCCTCCTTGGGCGGGCGGCCGGTGCCGGGCGGGCCCGCGAAGGCCTGGGCGATGTCGAGCCAGCGGTCGGCGTCCGGGCCCACGGCCGTCAGGGCGAGGTCGGCGCGGTGGGCGCGCTGGGTGACCAGGAGGCAGAAGTCCAGGGCGGAGCCGGTGACGCGCTGGCGGGCGCCGGACGGTCCGTGAGCCCACACCTCCCCCGACGGCGCGGTCACCTCGATGCGGAACTCCTCGTCCGGGACGGGCAGGCCGCGCACCCCGAAGGCGAAGTCCCGCGCCCGCACCCCGATGCGGACCACATGCCGGAGCCGGTCGGTCGGGGCGCGCACCACACCCAGGGCGTCCGCCACGTCCTGCCCATGGGCCCAGGTCTCCATGAGACGGCCCGTGGCCATTGAGGCGGCCGACATGGGCGGCCCGAACCAGGGGAACCGGGTGCCGCTCGGTGCCGCCCGCAGTGCCCGGTCCAGTGCGGTCCGGCCCTCCCGCCACCGGGCGAGCAGCTCGGCGGGCGCGAGCCGGGCGCCTTCCTCCGCGGCCTCGTCCACGAAGGAGTCGGGGGCCGCGAGCGCCCGCTTCACGGCTTCCTGGAAGCCGTCCTGGTCCGTGACGGCGAGCAGTGCGGCCTGGTCGGTCCAGTGCAGATGGGCGATCTGGTGGGCGATGGTCCAGCGCGGCGCGGGCGTCGCGAGCGCCCACCGATCCTCACTCAACTCGCCTACCAAGAGGTCGAGTTGGTCGCTTTCCTCGCGCAGGTCGTCGAAGACGGGCGTCGGGTCGGACATGGAGGGGAGCATGGCAGCGGGGCCAGAAACAATCAAGCATGCTTGCATTAATTTGGCCGAAGCGAACCGTGCGGCCCTCCCCCGGCGTCCGTCACGCGCTCTCGCGGGCGTGCGTCACGCGGGCGCTCTCGCCGGCGTCCGTCACACCGCTTCCACCGGTGGGTACGCCGGCTCCCAGCGGGCCGCCCGCACCGCCGCACCGACATCGTCCGGGACGGTCCGGGCCACTCCCTCCGCCACGGCCGTCCGGGCCACGGCCACGGCGACCGCTTCCGAGGTGGCGCGCAGGTCACGGATCGGCGGGAGGACCGGCGCGTCGGCGCGGGCGACCGCCGTGTCGCCGGTCCGGCGGGCCACCGCGTCGGCCGCCGCGCGGAGCATGCGGTCGGTGATGCGGGAGGCGCGGGTGACGATCACGCCGAGGCCGAGCCCGGGGAACACCAGCGCGTTGTTGGCCTGGCCGATCTCGTACGTCGTGCCGTCCCGCTCGACCGGCGCGAAGGGACTGCCGGTGGCCACCAGGGCCTTGCCGTCGGTCCAGTCGAGCAGGTCGGCGGGGGTGGCCTCGGCCAGGTCGGTGGGGTTGGACATGGGCAGGATGATCGGCCGCCCGGCGTGCTCGGCCATGGCGCGCACGATCTCCTCGGTGAAGGCGCCGCCCCGGCCCGAGGTGCCGATCAGGATGGTCGGACGGACCCGGCGGACCACCTCGCCGAGCGGGATGCCGGGCAGGTCCTCGTCCCGCCGCCAGCCCTCGACCTCACCGGCCGGGCGCGCGTACGCCCGCTGGACGTCGCGGAGCTGGTCGCCCTGGTCGCCGGTGAGCAGGCCGTACCGGTCGACGCACCAGAAGCGGGCGACGGCCTCGGCCCCGGTGAGCCCCTCGGCGATCAGGGCGTCGCGGAGCTGGTCGGCGACGCCGATGCCGGCGGTGCCCGCGCCGAAGACGACGATCCGGTGCTCGGGCAGGGGTGTTCCGGTGGCGCGGACGCCGGACAGGACGGCGGCGAGGTTCACGGCGCCGGTGCCCTGGATGTCGTCGTTGAAGGTGCAGACCCGGTCGCGGTAACGGTCGAGGATGCGGCGTGCGTTGGCGGTGCCGAAGTCCTCCCAGTGCAGCAGGGCGTCCGGGAAGAGCCGGGTGGCGGTGGTGACATAGGCGTCGATGAACGCGTCGTAGGTGTCGCGGTCGGCCCTCGGATGCCGGTTGCCGAGGTAGAGGGGGTTGTCGAGGAGCTCCCGGCGGTTGGTGCCGGCGTCGAGCATGACCGGCAGGGTGCGGCGCGGGTCGATGCCGACGGCGGCGGTGTAGACGGCCAGCTTGCCGACGGCGATGTCGATGCCGCCGACGCCCCAGTCGCCGATGCCGAGGATGCCCTCGCCGTCGGTGGCCACGATCAGGTCGACGTCGCCGGCGCCGAGCCCGCTCGCGCGCAGGGAGCGTTCGATGTCGTCGGGGGCGTCCACGGAGAGGTAGATGCCGCGCGGGCGGCGGTACTCGTAGCTGTAGCGCTCGATGGCCGTGCCCACGGTCGGCGTGTAGACGATGGGCAGCATCTCTTCGAGGTGGTCGCCGACGAGCCGGTAGAACAGCGTCTCGTTGCGGTCGTGCAGGTTGGTCAGGTTGACGCTCTTGGCCAGGTCGTTCGGCTGCTCACGGAACTGGGCGTAGGCGCGTTCGGCCTGCTCGTCCTGGGTGAGCACGTGCGGCGGGACCAGGCCGACGAGGTCCAGGGCCCGGCGCTCCGGCCCGGTGAACGCCGTACCGCGGTTGATCCGGGGGTCGGAGAGCACGGCCCGGCCACGGGCGGTGATCTTCAGGGGGCGGATGGAGTCGCTGTTCCCGGTCACTGGATCACCTCTCCGGTTCCGATCTGCCTCTTCAGGGTGACGGAGGAAAGGGGGATCCGCAGGGTGACATTCCCGCGTTGCCGACTCCACGGCGCATGCCGGTCGCTACCGTCGGTGAGGGGAGGTGGTGGGTGTGCGCAGCCGCGAACTGGATCCGAGCGCGTCGCCGCTGGACTACTACGGCTACGAGCTGCGGCGGGCGAGAGAGTCGGCCGGCCTGACGCTGGCACAGCTCGGCGCGATCGTGTTCTGCACGGGGTCGCTGATCGGGCAGATCGAAACGGCGGCGAGGGTGCCGCAACGGGACTTCTCCGAGCGGTTGGACGCCGCGCTGGGGACGGACGGGTTGTTCTCGCGACTGGTGGGACTGGTGTTGCGCAGCCAGCTGCCGAGTTGGTTCCAGCCGTACGCGGAGCTGGAGGCACGGGCGGCGTACATCTCCACGTTTCAGGCGCAGCTGGTGGACGGACTTCTACAGACCGAGGCGTACGCGCGCACCGTGCTGGGCCTACGGGATCGTACGGACCTCGACTCGCGGGTGGCCGCCCGACTGGAGCGGCAGCGGATCCTGGGCCGCGATGAGCCGCCGGCGACCTGGGCGGTGCTCAGCGAGGCCGTACTGCATCAGGAGATCGGCGATCGGCACGTCATGCGAGAACAACTCGCGCACCTGTTGACCATGCAGCACCGCTCTTGGGTGACCGTTCAGGTGCTGCCGTTCTCCGTCGGCGCCCACGCCGGCCTCATGGGGTCGTTCGCTCTCCTGCGCTTCGAGAAGGACCCCGACATCGTCTACAGCGAGGACTTCGTCCAAGGCCACATGACGGCCAATCCGCAAGCCGTCAAGGAAGGTTCGGTCCGTTACGATCAACTTCAGGCTGCGGCGCTCTCCGCCGAGGACTCGGCGGCGCTGATCACGCGCGTGATGAAGGAGCGTTATGGAAACGAACCGACACCTAGGCGCGACCTGGCGTAAGTCCTCCTACAGCGGTGACACCGGCGGCCAGTGCGTCGAAGTGGCCGCCCTTGACCCTCACATAGCGGTCCGCGACTCCAAGGCCCCCGCACCCATCCTCCTCTTCCCGGCCACCGCCTGGTCGGCGTTCATGGAGTCGGTGAAGGGCTGAACCGCCGCCCGCGGCCGGAAACCCAGGACGTCGCGGAACTCGCCGGGGCGGTGAGCGGGCGCCGGATCTCGGGGCGGGACCGGGCGTGACGCGTCACGCCTCCGGAGCCTGGGGCAGCCGCTTGCCGCGGCCCACCTGGGTGCGGACCGCGCCGATGCTCGCCGCGACGACCAGGGCGATGGCGGCGGCCTCCGGCACCGACAGCGACTGGCCGAGGATCAGGAAGCCGGCCGTCGCCGCGATCGCCGGTTCGAGACTCATCATGATCGCGAACGTGGAGGCGGGCAGGCGGCGCAGGGCCAGGAGTTCGAGGGTGTAGGGCAGGACCGAGGAGAGCAGGGCCACCGCCGAGCCCAGGGCGATGGTGGTGGGGTTCAGGAGGCGGGTGCCCGCCGAGACGATGCCGATCGGCAGGAAGAGCACGGCCGCCACCACCATGGCCAGGGCCAGGCCGTCCGCCTGGGGGAAGCGTCGGCCGGTACGGGCGCTGAAGACTATGTAGGCAGCCCACATGGCTCCCGCTCCGAGGGCGAAGGCGACACCTATGGGGTCCAGGTCGCCGAAGCCTCCGCCGCCGAGCAGGAACACACCCCCGAGGGCCAGGCCGGCCCAGAGCACGTTGATCGCGCGGCGGGAGGCCAGGACGGACAGGGCCAGCGGGCCGAGGACTTCGAGGGTGACCGCCGGGCCCAGCGGGATACGGGCCACCGCCTCGTAGAACAGGCCGTTCATCGCACCCATGGCGATACCGAAGACGACCACCGTGCCCCAGTCGGTGCGCGAGTGGCCCCGCAGGCGGGGGCGGCAGACCAGGAGGAGGACGATCGCGGCCGCGACCAGGCGCAGGGTCACCACGCCCGCCGCGCCCGCCCGGGGCATCAGGGTCACCGCGAGCGCGCCGCCGAACTGCACCGAGACACAGCCGGCCAGCACCAGCCCGACGGGGCCGAGCGAGCCGAGGCGATGCTGCCCCGCGACGGGGGCGACCGGGGTCTTGGTGTCGGTGCTGGGCGAGGCGGTCACGGGCGGTCCTGTGCTTGATCGGGTTCGTTCATCGCGATGTACTTCCAAGTCCAGGGTAGTGGACTTCGTCAGGTGCGTGAACCCCTCAAGCGACTGTCCCGGATGCATCAGCTTCCCCTGCCCGGCCTCCCCGTCCCGGAACAACGGAGGTCCTTCGGCCCCCACGCCTCCAGTACCTCCGTGTCCGTCGCGCGCGCGTTGAGGAAGTAGTCGGCCCATTGCGCGATGTCCGGGTAGGCGCAGTCGCGGATCAGCCGGGCCGTCGCCGCCGGGATGTCGTACGGCGTCACGCGCAGGTCGGTGCCGGGGCCGAGGAGGCACCAGTGGGCTCCCGGGCGGCCGTAGGGCATGCCCACGCTTCCGGGGTTGACCACCAGACGGCCGTGGGCCAGGCGGACGTACGGCATGTGGGTGTGGCCGCAGACGACGGTGCCGATGTCGGAGGGCAGGCCGGCGAAGACCTCCGCCCAGCGGGCCGGGCGGGAGTCGACCAGGACCAGTTCCTCGTCGTCGCGCGGTGTGGCGTGGCAGAACAGCACCTTGCCGAGGCCGCGCACGCGCAGGGTGAGGGTGCGGGGCAGGGCGGCCAGGAAGCCGACCTGCTCCGGGCGGAGTGCCCGGGCGGCGTACGGGCCGATGGGGTCGGGGATCCGGGCGCGCTCACCGCGCCGGTGCTCCACCAGCTCCCGGTCCGCGTTCCCGCCGACCCACAGCACCCGGTCGCCCTGCTCCCGCAGCAGGTCCAGCACCTCGGCCGGCTGCGGGCCCGCCGTGATGTCGCCGGTGAGGACGATCCGGTCGGCGGCGGCCACCTCGGGCTCCGCCAGGACCGCCTCCAGGGCGGGCAGCACACCGTGGATGTCCGACAGGACGGCCAGGCGTGTGTGTTCCTCCGTCACTCCCCCGCACCGCCTTCCTCCAGCGCCTGCGCCAGTACCTCCGCCAGGTGCCGGCCCCGGATCCCGGCGAGCTGTTCCAGCTGGGTGCGGCAGGAGAAGCCGTCCGCCAGGATCACCGTGTCCTCGGGCGCCTGCCGTACCGACGGCAGCAGCTGGTCCTCCGCGCAGGCCCGGGAGACCTCGAAGTGGCCCTTCTCGAAGCCGAAGTTGCCCGCGAGACCGCAGCAGCCTCCGCTGAGCTCGCCGGTCAGGCCGGCGGCGGTGCGCAGCCTTCGGTCGGGGGCGTCGCCGAGCACCGCGTGCTGGTGGCAGTGGGTCTGGCCGGCGACCGGGCGGCCGACGGCGGGCGGGGTCCAGTGCGGGGCGTGCCGCTCCAGGGCTTCGGCGAACGTGCGTACCGCGGCGGACAGCCGGGCGGCTCGCGGGTCGTCCGGCAGGAGCTCGGGCAGGTCGGTGCGGAGGGCGGCGGCACAGCTCGGTTCCAGGACGACGACGGGGACACCGGCCCGCAGCACCGGTTCCATCAGGTCCAGCGTGCGGCGCAGCACCGTGCGGGCGCGGTCGAGCTGGCCGGTGGAGAGGTAGGTCAGGCCGCAGCAGACCCGGGCCCGGCGGGCCGTGAGCAGCGCGGTCGCCGCCCGGGTCCGGCCGTCCGCGACCGCCCCGCGGCCCGGCGGCAGCGTGGGCGGGAGTGCCACCCGCAGCCCGGCCGCCTCCAGCACCCGGACGGCGGCCCGGCCGACGGACGGGGAGAGATGTTCGGTGAAGGTGTCCGGCCAGAGCACGACCAGCTCACCGGAGTCCTCCCCGACGGGCTTCCGCCCGCGCCACCAGCCGGTGAACGTCCGCGTCGCCAGGCGGGGGAGCCGCCGCTCGGGTGCGATACCGCCCAGGTGTTTGGCGAGCCGCGCCGACGGTCCGCCCCGTGCGAGCGCGTTGAGCAGCGGGGCCGTCCGGGTGGCGGCGGCCAGGTGGAGCCACTCCGGCAGCCGGCCCATGCTGTGGTGGGCGGCGGGGCGTCGGCGGCCCGCGTAGTGGTGGTGCAGGAACTCGGCCTTGTAGGTGGCCATGTCCACGCCGACCGGGCAGTCAGAGCGGCAGCCCTTGCAGGACAGGCAGAGGTCGAGGGCGTCCCGGACCTCCGTGGAACGCCAGCCGTCGGTGACCACCTCGCCCGCCAGCATCTCGTGCAGCAGCCGGGCCCGGCCGCGGGTGGAGTGCTCCTCCTCGCCGGTGGCGCGGAAGGAGGGGCACATGACGGCGGGTCCGGCCGCCGTGGCCGTACGGCACTTGGCGACGCCGACGCAGCGGCGGACGGCCGCGCGGAAGTCGCCGCCGTCGGCCGGGTACCCGAAGGCCACGTCGACCGGGCGGCGGGGCAGCACCGAGAAGCGGAGGTTGTCGTCCAGCCGCGCCGGCCGGACCAGCATGCCGGGGTTGAGCAGGTCGTCCGGGTCCCAGAGCGCCTTGGCCCGCTCGAACAGCGCCACCGTCTCCGCGCCGTACATCCGGGGCAGCAGTTCCGCGCGGGCCTGGCCGTCGCCGTGCTCCCCGGACAGCGAACCGCCGTGGGCCACCACCAGGTCGGCCAGTTCCTCGGAGAAGCGGCGGAAGCGGCCGACGCCGGCCTCGGTGAGCAGGTCGAAGTCGATGCGGACGTGGATGCAGCCGTCGCCGAAGTGCCCGTACGGCGTGCCGCGCAGTCCGTGGGCCGTCAGCAGGGAGCGGAAGTCGCGGAGGTAACCGCCGAGCCGGGCGGGCGGCACCGCGCAGTCCTCCCAGCCGGGCCAGGCCTCCGTGCCGTCCGGCATCCGGGTGGCCGTGCCGCTCGCGTCCTCGCGGATGCGCCACAGCACGCGCTGGGCCGCCGCGTCGGTCACGACCAGCGCGTCCACGACGTCCGCCGCGCGCACGATCTCCTCCGCACGCGCGCGTGCCTCGGCCGGTGTCCCGCCGCCGGTCTCCACGAACAGCCAGGCGCCCCCGGCGGGCAGCCCGGCCCCGGCCGGCACCAGGTCGGCCGCCATGCCCTCCACCGTGAGCGGCCGGAACGGCAGCAGGCCCGCAGCCGCCTCGGCGGCGGCGCTCTCGTCGGCGTACGACAGCACGGCCAGGGCACGCGCGCGGGGGTCCTCGACCAGCCGGACCACGGCCTCGGTGAGGATGCCGAGGGTGCCCTCGGAGCCGCAGAAGGAGCGGGCGACGTCCGCGCCCTTCTCGGGCAGCAGCGCGTCCAGCGCGTAGCCGGAGATGCGGCGGGGCAGGTCCGGGAAGCCGGTGCGCAGGCGGGCCAGTTCGGTCTCGGCCAGCTGCCGCAACCCGTCGGGGGCGCCGGCCCAGCCGGGGCCCGGCCGCAGCCGCTGCCCACGCGCGGTGACGACGGACAGCTCCCGCACGCTGTCCGCGGTCGTGCCCCAGGCGACCGAATGGGAGCCGCACGAGTTGTTGCCGATCATCCCGCCGAGCGTGCACCTGCCGTGCGTGGAGGGATCGGGGCCGAACCGCAGTCCGTGCGGGGCGGCGGCCTCCTGGAGCCGGTCGAGGACGAGCCCCGGCTGCACGACGGCGCTGCGGCTGCCCGGGTCCAGCTCCAGCAGGCCGGTCATGTGCCGGGTGAAGTCCAGCACCACGCCGGTGCCGGTCGCCTGCCCGGCGATGGAGGTGCCGCCGCCGCGCGCCACCACCGGGACCCCGCGCGCCCGGCACACCTCCAGCACGGCGGCCACGTCGCCGGCGTCCCTGGGGGCCACCACCCCCAGCGGGACCCGCCGGTAATTGGACGCGTCCATGGTGACGAGCGCCCGGGCGGTGGCGTCGAACCCGACCTCGCCCCGGACGGCCTTGCGCAGCGCTCCCGCAAGTTCCGCGACATCCGCAACTTCCGCACGATCCGTCATGCGTCCAGGATGCATCCGATCACGGACAGTCACCGAGGGTTTTCCACAGCCCCGCACCGATCGTCGTACGACATCACAAGTCCGCGTCCCGGTGATCTCGTCTCATCGAACGGACACGTCTCCGCCTCGCTTTCCGTCAGCGGTTAACCTCCTTGCGTGGCCGACATCCAGATTCCCGCTGACATCAAGCCCGCCGACGGACGCTTCGGCGCGGGCCCCTCCAAGGTGCGGACCGAGGCGCTGGACGCCCTCGCCGCCACCGGTACGTCCCTGCTGGGCACCTCCCACCGTCAGGCGCCGGTCAAGAACCTGGTCGGCAAGGTCCGTGAGGGCATCTCCGAGCTGTTCTCGCTGCCCGAGGGCTACGAGGTCGTCCTCGGCAACGGCGGCTCCACCGCCTTCTGGGACATCGCCACGCACGGTCTGATCGAGAACAAGTCGCAGCACCTGAACTTCGGTGAGTTCTCCTCCAAGTTCGCCAAGGCGGCGAAGCTCGCCCCCTGGCTGGCCGAGCCGACCGTCATCGCCGCCGACCCCGGCACCCACCCGGAGCCGCGGGCCGAGGCGGGCGTCGACGTCTACGCCTTCACCCACAACGAGACCTCCACCGGTGTCGCCATGCCGATCAGGCGGGTGGCCGGTGCCGACGAGGGCGCGCTCGTCCTCGTGGACGCCACCTCCGGCGCGGGCGGCCTGCCGGTCGACATCGCCGAGACGGACGTCTACTACTTCGCCCCGCAGAAGTCCTTCGCCTCCGACGGCGGCCTGTGGATCGGCGTCTTCTCCCCGGCCGCGATCGAGCGCGCGGAGCGGATCCACGCCTCCGGCCGCCACGTCCCGGAGTTCTTCAGCCTGCCGACGGCGATCGACAACTCCCGCAAGAACCAGACGTACAACACCCCGGCCCTCGCCACCCTGTTCCTGCTGAACGAGCAGCTGGAGTGGCTCAACGGCCAGGGCGGCCTCGCCTGGTCCACGGCCCGCACCAAGGACTCCTCCAGCCGCCTGTACTCCTGGGCGGAGGAGTCCAAGTACGCGACCCCGTTCGTCGCGGACCCGGCCAAGCGCTCGCAGGTCATCGGCACCATCGACTTCTCCGACGAGATCGACGCCTCCGCCGTCGCCAAGGTGCTGCGCGCGAACGGCATCGTCGACACCGAGCCGTACCGCAAGCTGGGCCGCAACCAGCTGCGTGTCGCGATGTTCCCGGCGATCGACCCGGCGGACGTCGAGGCGCTGACGAAGTGCGTCGACTACGTGATCGAGAAGCTGTGACCGAGAAGCTGTAGCCGCATCCGGCAGCAGTCACCGCGTCGTTCGCGACGGCTGAGGGCGCCCGGCGGACACCGGGCGCCCTTCGCGCGTTCCACCACCCCGCGGCCGCGGATTCCCGCTCCGCCGACGGGGACCGGAGTTCACCTCCGCCGCAGCCACCGCAGCCCGAACAGGGCCGCCACGCCGACGGCGACGACCACGACGCCCGTCCTGAGGCCCGAACTGCCGCCGTCGTCCGCAAAGGCGCCGGAAGTCCCGCTCGCCGACGGTGACTTCCCGCCCGGCCGGCCGGGGGCGTCCTCCGCCCGCACCGCGCTGTCCGCGCCCTCGCTGCCGTACATCAGCTTGGTGCCGTCGGCGGAGTACGACACGGACTCGCCCTGCCCCTGCAGGGGCACCTCCAGAGAGCCCTCGCGCTTGATCCGGCCGCCGTTCCAGTCGTAGCGGATGCCGCCGAAGTAGCCGCGCACGGCGAGCTGACCGCCGTCCGGGGAGAAGGCGGCGTCGGTGGCCCAGAGGTCGACGGCGGCGACGGGCTTGAAGACGTTGGCACCGGACGTGGAGAGGGTGGCCGGGCCCTCGTACAGGTGCCCGCCGTCCTCGTGCTTGTCGATGATGTAGACGCGCCCGGTCTTCGGGTGCACGAGCAGCGACTCGGCGTCGCGCGGCCCGTTCTCGTACTTCACGACGTACTGGGTGGCCGTGACGGTCTGGTCCGTCAGCCGCTCGGGCTCGGGCAGCCGGTAGATCCACACGTACGGCCATCTGCCGCCGAAGTTGTCGCCGATGTCACCGACGTAGATCTCGTTGTGCGGCCCGATGGAGATGGCCTCGACGTCGCGCGGAGAGCCGATGCCGCGCAGGGTGATCCGGGCGACCGTCCGGCCGGTGGCGCTGTCCACGGCGTACAGGTACGGCCCGTCGTCGCTGTCGTTGTGCGTCCAGTAGACGCCCGGATGCAGCCGGGAGGCGGCGAGCCCGCTGGACTCGGTGATCCGCGGGTCCTTGATGGTGAATCCTTGGTCACCGGCCGGGCCGGCGGCGGAGGCGGGCAGCACGCTGGCGCCGGTGAGCAGCACCCCGGCGAGAACGGCGAACGATCGACGCATGCCCCCAAGACTGCCATTCCCGGCGGGCGTTCAGGGGACGTGGCCCGCCTCACAGGCCCCACCGACCCCACCGGTCACGGCGATCGTCCATCATGAGCGCATGCTCAGGTTCATGCCCGTGGGCGACTCCATGACGATCGGGAGCGCGGGCGAACACACATGGCGTCACCGTCTGTGGCGGCACCTGTGCGTGGCGTACGGCGGCCCGGTCACCTTCGTCGGCCCGCGCGAGACGCTGTACGACAAGCAGGCCGACGCCCCGACGTCCCTCGCCTACGCCGACCCCGGCTTCCCCCGTGCCCACCTGGCGGGCTGGGGCGAGGGCTGGCAGCACATGGCCCCGCTGATCGGCGACGCGGTGCGGGACCACCGCCCCGACATCCTCCTGGTCTCCCTGGGCCTGATCGACCTGGGCTTCTACACGAACGCCGAGCAGACGGCTCAGAACGTACGCGCCTTCGTCGCCGGGGCCCGCGAGGCCGACCCGCGCATCCGCATGGTGCTGCTGCCGGTCATCCCGAACATCCGGGCCGCGGCGGACCCGCCCTTCGCCGAGCAGGTGGACCGGTTCAACGTCCTGCTCGCCAAGACGGTCGCCGACCTCGACGAGCCCCGCTCGCCGCTGTTGCTGGCCTCGCCGCCCGAGGCGTACGACATCCACACCGACACCTACGACGGCACCCACCCCAACGCGCGCGGGGAGCACCTGATCGCGGAGGCGTTCGCGGGGGCGATGTGGGAGGCGTGGGGGCTCGGACAGGCGTACGCGACCGGAACGGACTGACCTGATTCCGGCGTCACCCGGTCACGGTGCGTATCGTTGAACCGCGCGGCTGCACTCGTCCGTGGGGCAGCCGGGGAGGAGCGCCACGATGACCGTCCTCGAAGACAGGATCGCCATGGCCGACGCCGACGACGAGACCGAGCGCCTGGACGAATGGTTCGAGCGCCTGGAGCGGATGCCCGTCCCCGAAGGATTCAGGGCCGAGATTGTCGAGGGCAGCCTGTTCATGACGCCGCAGCGGGACATTCACTGGGAGATCATTCGCCGCATCGTGCGGGCACTGGAGGACAAGTTCGGGATGGACCTCAAGGTGTTCTCCGACGTCCGCATCGACTTCCCGGGGCGCGAGAACGGTTTCTGTCCGGACATCGCCCTGCTGAAGGACTCCGCGGAGAAGGACGACACCGGCCACTGGCGGTACCAGGACGTCGAGTTCGTCGCCGAGGTCATCTCCAAAGGCACGGCCCAGAACGACTACGGCCCGAAGAAGACCGCCTACGCGGTCGCCGAGGTCCCCCTCTACGTCATCGCCGATCCCTACCAGGGCCGTTGCTCCGTCTACACGCACCCCAAAGACGGCGACTACGCCATGAGGACGTCGGTGGACTTCGGCACCGACATCGACCTGACCGGCACCGTGGTCGACCTGGTCCTCAGGACCGGCGACTTCCCCCGCGACCAGTCCAACGCCCCTGCATAGAGCGCCTCCCCCGACCCGCTCGGCATCAGCCACCCTGCCGGGCCGGTGAGGTGGCGCAGGTCACATCGTCGGGGCTGTCACAGGGGCGGGCCGGGTGGCGTCTCGTGGTCGTCATGACGCCGCGCCGGCACCGCGCGCGGCGCCTCCTCCACACCCGAGGACCACGCCATGGAACCCCGTCTCAACCTGATGAGCACCGAACTCGGCGCCAGGCTCGGCAAGCGCTTCGGCGGCCTCAGCACGGCGATCATGCAGTCGGCGCTGCCCAGGAGCACGCAGGAGCTGATGATGCTGCGCGCCAGCCAGATCAACGGCTGCGGCTTCTGCACCGACCTGCACACCAAGGAGGCCACGGCGGCCGGTGAGACCGCGGTCCGCCTCCACCTGGTGGCCGCCTGGCGCCACTCCACCGTGTTCACCGAGCCCGAGCGGGCCGCGCTGGCGCTCGCCGAGGAGGGCACCCGGCTCGCCGACGCCCACGAAGGCGTGTCCGACGAGACCTGGGAGCAGGTGCGCAAGCACTACGACGACGACCAGACCACGGCGCTGGTCTATCTGGTCGCCATGATCAACGCGGCCAACCGGCTCGGCGTGATCGCGCGCAACCAGGGAGGCTCCTACGAGCCCGGCATGTTCGGCGAACTCCCGAACTGACCGGCGAGCACCGCGCGCCCGTCCGGCCCCGCCCGGTCCGGACGGGCGCGCGGTCCCGCATGCCCTTGCCTAGAGCGCACTCCAGGCCGTTGGCTGGTGGACCATGGAGTACACGCAGCTCGGACGCACGGGACTCAAGGTCGGCCGACTCGTCCTCGGGACGATGAACTTCGGTCCGCAGACCGACGAAGCCGACAGCCACGCGATCATGGACGCGGCGCTGGACGCGGGCATCAACTTCTTCGACACCGCCAACGTGTACGGCTGGGGCGAGAACAAGGGGCGCACCGAGTCCATCATCGGCAACTGGTTCGCCCAGGGCGGCGGACGCCGTGACAGGACCGTCGTCGCCACCAAGGTGTACGGCAACATGGCCGCAGACGGCGAGGCCGCCTGGCCCAACCACGACAAGCTCTCCGCGCTGAACATCCGGCGCGCGGTGGACGCCAGCCTGAAGCGGCTGCAGACGGACCACATCGACGTCTACCAGTTCCACCACATCGACCGCAGCACCCCCTTCGACGAGATCTGGCAGGCGATCGACGTCCTCGTCCAGCAGGGCAAGATCCTCTACGCCGGCTCGTCCAACTTCCCCGGCTACAAGATCGCCCAGGCCAACGAGGCCGCCGCCCGCCGCGGCGGCACCATCGGCCTGGTCAGCGAGCAGTGCCTGTACAACCTCGCCGAGCGCCGCGCCGAGATGGAGGTCATCCCGGCCGCGCGGGAGTACGGCCTCGGTGTCATCCCATGGTCGCCGCTGCACGGCGGTCTGCTGGGCGGGATCATCAAGAAGGAGGTCCAGGGCGGCCGCCGCGCCTCCGGCCGGGCCGCGGACACCCTGAACGACCCGGCGGCCCGCGCACGCATCCAGGCCTACGAGGACCTGCTCGACAAGCACGGTCTGGAGCCCGGCGAGGTGGCCCTGGCCTGGCTGCTCACCCGCCCCGGCGTGACCGGACCGATCGTCGGCCCGCGCACCGCGGGACAGCTGGAGTCGGCGCTGAGGGCCGTGGAGCTGGAGCTGGGCGAGGAGCTGCTGAGCGCCCTGGACGAGATCTTCCCGGGCCCCGGCCCGTCGCCGGAGGCCTTCGCCTGGTGAGCGGCCCGAAGGGGCGCGGGTGACCGCGCGACCGGCCGGGACAAGGCCCGCGGCCGTCACCCGGCCGCGGGCCCCGCCCCTCGGGCGCACTCCACGCCGCTACCTGACGGCCGAGGCCAAGGCGACCACCACGAACATCAACACAAGCGCACCGGCCATGATCCGGTTCCGGGTTTTCGGGTCCACGTATTCGAGACTAACCGGCCCCGGCCAGTGCCCAGCGGTCGACCACCTCGTACCGCGGCTGCTCCCCCCGCACCCCGGACCTCGGCAGTTCGCTCCGCATCAGCGCCACGTCGGTGACGCTCCAGCTCCGGCCGGTGAACTCGCGCAGCAGGTCCACGTAGGGCCGTACGTCCACCGCGTCCCGGCTGCGGGCCAGTGTCAGATGGGCCTTGTAGCGCCGGTGTTCCCCCATCGGCACCCCGGCCTTCCGTGCCGCCGCCTCCGCGCGGTCGGCCAGCAGCCGCAGCTCCTCCACGTCTCCCCGGGCGCCCGCCCACAGCGCGCGGCCCTGCCCGAAGTGGCCGCCGCCCGCGACGGCGAGTGTGAAGGGCGCCGCGCGGCGGGCGGCGCGGGCCAGGCGGTCCGACAGACCGGGGACGACGTCGTCGGCGACCTCGCCGTAGAAGGCGAGGGTGAAGTGCCAGCCGGGGCGCCCGGTCCAGCGCAGCCGGCCGGCGCCCGGCAGCTGCCGCAACCGGGCCACTTCCGCGGCGATTTCGTCGGCGACGTCCTCCGGGGGCAGTACGGCGGCGAAGAGTCTCATGGACCTCACGATCCCAGACCCCGGCGGGCATCATGGGGCGATGACGATCACCATCCGAGAAGGCGGCCCGGAGGATCTCCCGGCGATACTCGGCATGCTCGACAGCAGCGTGGAGTGGCTGGTCTCACAGGGACGCACCGTCCAGTGGGGCACCGAGCCGCTGTCGAAGCGCGAGAAGGCGGTGGAGGCGGTCGCGGGTGCCATGGCCGGGGGCACCACGTACATCGCCGAGGCCGACGGCGTCCCGGCCGCCACCCTCACCCTCACCGACGGGCCCGGCTCCTACCTGTCCCACCTCCCGGCGCCCGGCGAGCCCGAGCGGTACATCCACTGGCTCGCCTCCGACCGCCGCTTCAAGGGGCGGGGCGCGGGCAGCGCGCTGCTCGCGCACGCCGCCGAGGTGACCCGGCAGGCGGGTGTGGGCCTGCTGCGGGTGGACTGCTACGCGGGCGGCGACCGGGCGCTGGTCGCCTACTACGAGGCCAACGGCTTCACGCCGACGCACACCTACACCCACGGTCCGGACGACTGGCCGGGGCAGGTGCTGGCCCGGAGGGTCCGCTAGCCGGAACCCTCCGGGACGCTCACGCGGCCGTGGCCAGCCGCTCCCGGTCGCGCGGGACGAAGCGGACCCGCGGGTGGCCGTGGTGCCAGGCCACCGACAGCCGCAGTCCGCCGATCCGGGCCAGGACCAGGCCGATCGCACCGGCCGCGACCGCCGAGACCACGCCACCGGCCGCGAAGCCGACCCGGGCGCCGTAGGTGTCGGTGATCCAGCCGACCACCGGCGCGCCCAGCGGCGTACCGCCCATGAACACCATCATGAACAGGGCCATCACCCGGCCGCGCATGGCCGGGTCGGTGCCCATCTGCACGGCCGTGTTGGCGGTGACGTTCACCGTCAGGCCGAAGACCCCGATCGGCACCATGAGCAGTGCGAACAGCCAGTACGACGGCGCCACCGCGGCCACCGTCTCCAGCGCGCCGAAGGCGAGCGCGGCGGCGATCAGCACCCGCAGCCGGGCCGTGCCGCGCCGGGCGGCCAGCAGGGCACCGACCAGGGAGCCGACGGCCATCAGGGTGTTGAAGAGGCTGTAGGCGCCGGCTCCGGCGTCGAAGACGTCGTCGGCGTAGGCGGACAGCCACACCGGGAAGTTGAAGCCGAAGGTGCCGATGAAGCCGACCAGGACGATGGGCCACATCAGCTCGGGCCGCTTCGCCACGTAGCGCAGCCCTTCCCGCAACTGGCCCTTGCCGCGCGGCGCGCGCTCGACCACGTGCAGTTCGCGGGCGCGCATCAAGAGCAGGCCGGCGATCGGCGCGGCGAAGGACAGGCCGTTGGCGAGGAACGCCCAGCCGGTGCCCACGCCGGTGATCATCAGGCCGGCCACGGCAGGGCCGACCAGCCGGGCGGACTGGAAGTTCGCCGAGTTCAGGCTGACCGCGTTCTGCAGCTGGTCGGGGCCGACCATCTCGGAGACGAAGGACTGGCGGGCCGGGTTGTCGACGACCGTGGCGAGGCCGACGGCGAAGGCCGCGACGTAGACGTGCCAGACCTGGACGTGGCCGGTGAGGGTCAGCGCGGCGAGCGCGAGTCCGGTGACGGCCATCGAGGCCTGGGTGACCAGCAGGGCGGGCCGCTTGGGCAGGCGGTCCACGAGGACGCCGCCGTACAGACCGAACAGCAGCATCGGCAGGAACTGCAGGGCCGTCGTGATGCCGACGGCCGCGGAGGAGCCGGTGAGACTCAGGACCAGCCAGTCCTGGGCGATGCGCTGCATCCAGGTGCCGGTGTTGGAGACGACCTGGCCGGCGAAGAAGAGGCGGTAGTTCCGGATCTTCAGCGAGCTGAACATCGAGGACTTGCGGGAAACGGGGGTGGTAGTGGCCGGTGCGGGGGCGGAAGGTGTTCCGGATCCCGTACTCAAAAGGGTTCGCCTCCTCGGGTGGTGCGCTTACAGGTGTGCGAGCTTCTCCAGCACGGGGGCGGCGGCGCGCAGGGCGGCCCACTCGTCCTCGTCGAGGCCCTCGACCAGGCCGGCCAGGAAGGCGTTGCGCTTGCGGCGGCTCTCCTCGAGCATCGCCTCGGCCTGCTCGGTCTGGGTGACGACCTTCTGGCGCCGGTCCTCGGGGTGCGGCTCCAGCCGGACCAGCCCCTTGGCTTCGAGCAGCGCGACGATGCGGGTCATCGACGGCGGCTGGACGTGCTCCTTGCGGGCCAGTTCGCCCGGGGTGGCGGAGCCGCAGCGGAAGAGGGTGCCGAGCACCGACATCTCGGTGGGGCTCAGCGACTCGTCGACCCGCTGGTGCTTGAGCCGACGGGACAGCCGCATCACGGCGGAGCGGAGAGCGTTCACGGCGGCAGCGTCGTCGCCATGGGTAAGGTCCGGCATGTTCTTT
The DNA here is from genome assembly GCF_014203595.1 of Streptomyces echinatus. Taxonomy (GTDB): domain Bacteria; phylum Actinomycetota; class Actinomycetes; order Streptomycetales; family Streptomycetaceae; genus Streptomyces; species Streptomyces echinatus. The sequence goes on along the minus strand of NZ_JACHJK010000005.1, from coordinate 187,683 downwards.
AGAGTAACTCATTACTCTGACTAAGGACCACCGGGGCGCGCCCAGGATGCCCGTGACCCCCGCCACTGAACCACCCGATCACCCGTATGGGTGAGCCGACTCCGGAAAGCGACGCATCGGACGGCCGGCTGTGGCGACCCTCGTACGCATGGGGACCAGTGTGCTCAGCCTGCGGATAGACGGGGAGCTGCTCGAAAGGCTCCGGCACCACGCGGCGAAAAGAGGAATGAGCGTCCAGGACTATGTCGTCCGGACGCTCATTCGGGATGACTTCGACGAACGGTTCCAGGCCGCCGTCGAGGAGACGGAGAAGTTCTACGGGGTCACGTGAGGCCCAGGGCCGGCATCAGGTAGTAGAAGGCGAAGACGGCCGAGACGATGTACATCGGCACCGGGATCTCCCGGCCCCGTCCGGCGGCCAGGCGCAGCACGGTGAAGGTGATGAAGCCCATGCCGATACCGTTCGTGATCGAGTAGGTGAACGGCATCATCAGCATCGTCACGAACGCGGGGATCGCGATGGTGTAGTCCGCCCAGTCGATCTCCTTGATGGAGTTCGACAGGATCAGGAAGCCGACCGCGATCAGCGCCGGGGTGGCCGCCTGGGACGGGACCATCGTGGCGACCGGGGTGAGGAAGAGCGCCACGGCGAAGAGGCCACCGGTGACGACGTTCGCGAGCCCGGTGCGCGCGCCCTCACCGACGCCCGCCGTGGACTCCACGAAGGCGGTGGTGGCCGAGGAGGAGGTGCCACCGCCCGCGGCGACCGCGAGGCCGTCGACGAAGAGGACCTTGTTGATGCCCGGCATGTAGCCCTCGGCGTCGGTCAGCTTGGCCTCGTCGCTGACGCCCATGATCGTGCCCATCGCGTCGAAGAAGCACGACAGCAGGACCGTGAAGACGAACAGGATGCCGGTCAGCACGCCGACCTTGGAGAAGCCCCCGAACAGGCTGACCTGGCCGACCAGGCCGAAGTCGGGGGTGGAGACGGGGTTGCCCGGCCACTTCGGGACGGTCAGGCCCCAGGACGGGATCGTGGCGACCGCGTTGATGATCACCGCGAGCACGGTCATGCCGACGATGGAGATGAGGATCGCGCCCGGCACCTTGCGGACGATCAGCGCGAAGGTGAGCAGCGCGCCCAGGATGAAGACGAGCACCGGCCAGCCGGTGAGATGGCCGCCCGTGCCCAGCTGGAGGGGGACGGTGGTCTGGGCGACGTCCGGCATACGGGTGACGAAGCCGGAGTCGACCAGGCCGATCAGCATGATGAACAGGCCGATACCGATCGAGATCGCCTTGCGCAGGCCGAACGGCACCGCGTTCATCACGCGCTCGCGCAGACCCGTGGCCACGAGCAGCATGACCACGAAACCGGCCAGCACGACCATGCCCATGGCGTCCGGCCAGGACATCCGGGGTGCCAGCTGCAGGGCGACGACCGAGTTCACGCCGAGGCCGGCGGCGAGCGCGATGGGGACGTTGCCGATGACGCCCATGAGCAGCGTGGCGAACGCGGCCGTCAGCGCGGTGGCCGTCACCAGCTGGCCGTTGTCCAGGTGGTGCCCGTACATGTCCTTCGCGCTGCTGAGGATGATCGGGTTCAGCACGATGATGTACGCCATCGCGAAGAAGGTGGCGAGACCGCCGCGGATCTCACGGGCGACGGAGCTGCCGCGCTCGGAGATCTTGAAGTAGCGGTCGAGGGCGCCGAAGCCGGGAACGCCGCCCGGCTTTTCGGGGGTGGGGACCTTGGCGGGTGCCGAGGTGGACATGCGAGACCTCATCACCAGCGGGGTTCCCCCGAGCCCCGTTGGAGTTTCATACGAGCGGAAGTGGTCATAGACAAACGGTTTCAGTATGAACGTATGAGTGCGAGATCGCTATCTCCGCGCGTAGACACGATCGCCGCGCCGACGGGGCACCCACGGCCCATAAGCTGTCCCCCATGGCCAAGTGGACCCCCAAGCACGAGGCGCCCGAGCCCCTGGAGGGCCCCGTGGTCGCCACCATCACCGGGGGCACGATCGTGTGGTTCGTGCTCTTCCTCGTCCAGCTGCCCTTCTACGGCTGGTTCGACGATCACGGGCACCTGTGGTGGCTGTGGACCTGCCTGGCCGGGGGCGGGCTGGGCCTGATCGGCATCTGGTACGTGCGCAAGCGGGACGCGGCCATCAAACGCGACGCCGCGCTGCGCTCGGCCCCGGCGGAGTAGCCCGCCCGCCGGCCCTCCCGGTCGGCCGGAAAGCGGGCAAGGGGGGACATCCCCACGTACCGTCGAATGCATGAGCCATATAGACGCGGGTGCCGAACTCGATCCCGTGCACCCGGTGGCCCTTCCCGTGAGCCCGTCGACGGGACTGACCGGCGCCGAAGTGGCGGACCGCGTCGGACGTGGGCAGGTCAATGACGTGCCGGTGCGCAGCAGCCGGTCGCTGGGGGAGATCGTCCGGGCGAACGTCTTCACCCGGTTCAACGCGATCATCGGCGTGCTCTGGCTGATCATGCTGTTCGTCGCGCCGATCCAGGACAGCCTCTTCGGCTTCGTGATCCTCGCCAACACCGGTATCGGCATCGTCCAGGAGTGGCGGGCGAAGCAGACCCTGGACTCGCTCGCGGTGATCGGGGAGGCCCGGCCGACCGTGAGACGGGACGGCGTGGCGACCGAGGTGGCCACCAGCGAGATCGTCCTGGACGACCTCATCGAGATCGGTCCGGGCGACAGAATCGTGGTCGACGGGGTGTGCGCCGAGGCGGACGGGCTGGAGATCGACGAGTCGCTGCTCACCGGTGAGGCCGACCCCGTCGTCAAACACCCCGGCGACCAGGTGATGTCCGGCAGCTTCGTGGTCGCGGGCGGCGGCGCCTTCCAGGCCACCAAGGTCGGCCGCGAGGCCTACGCCGCCCAGCTCGCCGAGGAGGCCTCCCGCTTCACGCTCGTCCACTCCGAACTGCGCAGCGGCATCTCCACGATCCTGAAGTACGTCACGTGGATGATGGTCCCGGCCGCCGTCGGGCTCGTCATCACCCAGCTCGTCGTCAAGAGCGACGACTTCAAGGACGCCGTGGCCCGCACGGTCGGCGGGATCGTGCCGATGGTGCCCGAGGGGCTGGTGCTGCTCACCTCCGTGGCCTTCGCCATCGGGGTCATCCGGCTGGGCCGCCGGCAGTGCCTGGTGCAGGAGCTGCCGGCCATCGAGGGCCTGGCCCGCGTCGACACCGTCTGCCTGGACAAGACCGGCACCCTCACCGAGGGCGGCATGGACGTCACCGAGCTGCGGCCGCTCGACGGGGTGGACGAGACGTACATCCGCAAGGTCCTCGGCGCGCTCGGCGAGTCCGACCCCCGCCCGAACGCCTCCCTCCAGGCGATCATCGACGCCTATCCGGACAGCGTGGACTGGCGCTGTGTCGAGTCGCTGCCCTTCTCCTCGGCCCGCAAGTACAGCGGGGCCGCGTTCAGCGAGGGCGACGGCGAGACCAGCACCTGGCTGCTGGGCGCCCCGGACGTCCTGCTCGGCGCCGACGACCCGGCCCTGGCCGAGACCGAGCGGCTCAACGAGCAGGGGCTGCGGGTGCTGCTGCTGGCCCGCGCGCGCCGCGATCTGGACGACACCGAGCCGGCCCGGGGCGCCCGCCCCACCGCGCTGGTCGTGCTGGAACAGCGGCTGCGGCCCGACGCGTCCGACACCCTGCGCTACTTCGCCGAGCAGGACGTCCGCGCCAAGGTCATCTCCGGGGACAACGCGGTGTCGGTCGGCGCGGTCGCCGGGAAGCTGGGCCTGGAGGGTACGGCGGTGGACGCGCGGCGGCTGCCCGCCGACCCGCCGGCGATGGCCGAGGCGCTGGACGCGGCCACCGTCTTCGGGCGGGTCACCCCGCAGCAGAAGCGGGACATGGTCGGCGCGCTCCAGTCGAACGGGCACACGGTCGCGATGACCGGCGACGGTGTGAACGACGTGCTGGCCCTGAAGGACGCGGACATCGGGGTCGCCATGGGCTCCGGTTCGGAGGCCACGCGGGCGGTGGCCCAGATCGTGCTGCTGGACAACAGCTTCGCGAGCCTGCCCTCGGTGGTCGGCGAGGGCCGCCGGGTGATCGGCAACATCACCCGGGTGGCGACGCTGTTCCTGGTGAAGACGGTCTACTCGGTGCTGCTGGCGCTGCTGGTGGTGTGCTGGCAGGTGGAGTACCCCTTCCTGCCCCGGCACCTGACCCTGCTGTCCACGCTCACCATCGGCGTTCCCGCCTTCTTCCTGGCCCTCGCCCCCAACAAGGAGCGGGCGAAACCCCACTTCGTGCGCCGGGTGATGCGGTACGCGGTCCCCGGCGGCGTGGTGGCCGGAGCGGCGACCTTCGTGACGTATCTGCTCGCCCGGCACCACTACTCCGGGGCGGGCGCCCTGAACGCGGAGACCAGCGCCGCCACCCTGACCCTGTTCCTGATCTCCATGTGGGTGCTGGCGATCATCGCCCGTCCCTACACCTGGTGGCGGGTGACCCTGGTGGCCGCGATGGGCGTGGCCTTCCTGCTGGTCCTCGCCGTGCCCGCGCTTCAGGACTTCTTCGCCCTGAGACTGGTCGGCATGCCGATGCCATGGACGGCGGTCGGCGTGGCGGTGGTGGCGGCGGCCGCCCTGGAGTACCTGTGGAGGTGGGTCGGCCGCCGCTTCCCGGACCAGGCGTCTACCGCACGTCGACGTAGTCCATCGTGGCGAGGGCGGACGAGGCGTACGTGCTGCCGGCGTAGCTGAAGCGCCAGTAGCCGTCGTAGGTGGCGGTGGTGGTGGCCTTCAGGTTGCCGTACGCGTCGGACTTGGCGGTCTTCACGTTGGTGACCGTGCTGGTGCCCGCCTTCTTGAACTGCAGCGTGACCGTCTGGCTGGTGAAGGCGTGGTACTTGTGGTCCTGCCAGTCGACCCGGGTCAGCTTGCCGGTCGTGGTGAGGGTGGCGCCCTTCGTCACCGGCTCGGGGCCCGCGTTGGCGGTGACGGCGACGTTGCGCAGCAGCCTGGTGGTGCCCAGGCCGCCCTGGTCCTTGAACCCGACCTTGCTGTAGTCGACGTTGTCGGGGTCCTGGCCGTTGAGGGCGCCGGCCTCCGCGGCGACGTTCCAGGTGCCGACGTCGGTGTTCAGCAGGTCGCCCTCGGACGGGTAGAGGTCGATGGTGCCCTTGCAGGTGGCGGTGCCGGAGGGGGCGGCGTTCTTCGTGCAGGTGGCGAAGTCGGACTTGTCGTAGCCCAGTTCCCTGGACGTGTCGGAGTCCAGCGTGCCGCGATAGAGGTAGGCCTGGCTCCAGAAGTCGGGCTGCTCGATGTCCACGTCGGAGCCGTACGTCAGCGTGTACGAGTAGGCGATCTTGAAGGCGCCGGTGGGGGCGCCGATCCTGGACGACGAGGCGATCTTGAGACCCGAGAAGCTGACGTTCAGGGGGTACGGCGTCCCGTCGGTGCCGGTGGCCTGAGCGGCCGGGGCGGCGAAGGCGGCAAGGGCCAGGGCGCCGGTGACGGCGGCCACGGTGGCACGAATGCGCATGTGTGTGTCCCTGATGGGAGAAGTGATCGTGGAGTCGGTTGACTCAGGCGATCTGATCGCCGAGGGGCACGGAGGGTTGTACCGCAAGAGCGGTTCCCGCCAATTGTTGATCTGAGGATTACCTGTTCGTTGCATAAGTGAGAGGAAACGTTCCGCCCCCGCACGGATACGCGCGTTTTTCCCCACGTCAGTTCCTGAAGAGCCGGACGGCTCCGCTGATGCGACGTGGGGTCAAAGCGAAAGTTTGTACGAGTAGTGAAGAGATAGTGGAGGAGTTGTCGGGCTCGGGCGGCCCGGGACCCGCCACCGGCTTCGGCGGCTCGCGTTCCTGTCCGAACGGGACGCGGCATAGCGCGACGGCCGTGTCACCGGTACGCCTCCGGTGGCACGGCCGTCGGTCTCCGGGCCGGGGACCGCCGCGGTCAGTCGAACCAGCGGTCCCGGGCCAGTTCCTCCGTTCGCGACGGGTCCTCCAGGAGCGCGGCCACCTCGAAGCGTCGTGGCCACTGGCCCGCCGCCCAGGCGAGACCCGCCGCCACCCCCTCCAGGGTGGCCGCGTGCAGTACGCCGTCGTCGGTCAGGCGCCAGTCGATCTCCACGCCGTCCACGACCAGTTCGTCGTGCTCGACGTACGTCTCCGGCGTCCGCGGCCCGAGCAGCACCCGCACCGGGTCCGGCACGTCGTGCTCGGCGCCCTCGGAGTGCACCTCGCCGGTGACGGACTCGCTCAGCCGCCGCACCTGGAACAGCTCGGCCAACTCGGCGGCGCGCGCGGGCCGGACCGGCAGCAGCGGCACACCGGAGGTGAACGGCAGCAGGTCCGGCGAGTCGACCACGACGGCCGACCCGGCGTCCACGACCTCCACCCGTCCGTCCACGACGGCCCGCAGCTCCTCCGGCAGGGTCACCTGTTCCGGATCCAGCTCCGCCAAGGCACCGTACAGACCGTGCAGTTGGGCGGAGGTCACCCGCCGCTCCGGGTCGGCGAGCCGGTCCAGCAGCTCGGCGGCACCGCCGGGCTCGTCCAGCAGCGCGCCGACGGAGGTGCGCACGCCGAGCGCCCGCAGCACCTGCTCGTCCTCGAACCCGGTGGCGTCGGCCTCGTCGTACAGACCGCGCAGCAGCGGATCCCCGCCGGCCGCGAGCAGACCGGCCGGGCGCCGCCCGTCGAGCACCGGGTGCCCGCGCAGCCACCACGCCGTGTACGGCCGAACGACCTCGTGCGTGCCGTCGGGCAGCAAAATCCGCACGGGCTGGGTCAGGGCGTCCCGCAGCGGCGGCCGGGCCAGCAGGGACAGCGCCTCGGGCCAGTGGTCGTCGTCCACCAGATCCAGATCGCGGACGGCGACCAGTTCGGTGGCGACGGGCGGCACCGGGCTGTCCGGGAACCGGTCGAGGATGTCCTCGCACCACACGTCCACGGCGTCCAGCAGCCCCGCGTCGTCCGGCTCGGCGAAATCGCCCTCGCGGGGCTCCAGCTCGTCCGGGTCCAGCACGACGTCGGTGGCGCGGACCAGCGCGAAGCCGGCGAGCACGCCGCACGCGGCGAGCGGCCGCTCCCCCCATCGCTCGGCCACGTCGGCGTCCACGGCGGCCAGTTCGCCCGCACGGATGACCCGGGCGAAGGGGCTGCCGGGAAACACCAGCTCACCGGCGGGCGCCGGCTCACCGTCCTCGTCGGGCAGCGCGAGCGCGCCCAGCCAGGGCTCGTCCCCGGGCTCCAGACCCGCGTCCCGGACGAGGGCGAGCACGGTGTCGGCCAGCTCCTCGGCGTCCGGCGCCTCCTCCTCCCAGCTCAGACCGCCGTCGTCGTCCAGGGAGCCCGCCACGGCGGCCCGCACCTGGGGGGTGGTCAGCACCGCGCGCGGGGTGGCGGGCAGCGCGCCCAGCTTCTCCAGCAGCGGATGCGCGGCGTCACCGTGGGCGACCTTCAGCCCCAGCCGCCCCAGCACATCCGGATCGAGCCGGGCCGCGTCCGGGGTGGGCAGCAGCACCTGCCGGGGCCCGATGGTGGTCCGCCCGTCGGCCAGCGGCACCGGGAGCCCGGACAGCCGGTCGGGGTCGACCCCGGCGAGGCTGTCGTACAGCCGCCACCACCACTCCGGCTCCTTCTCCAGCCCGGCGAGCCGGTCGACGGCGTCGGCGAGCGGCAGCCGGGCGACCCCGAGGGTCCGCAGCTCCACGCGCCGCTCCAGCCCCGCCGGGAGCAGGGTCGGCAGCACCTCGGCCAGCACCCGCACGGTGTCGGCCCCGGCCCCCTCCACGACCTCGGCGTCCCGGGGCCGCAGCGCCTCCGGCAGTTCGTCGTCGGCCTTCGGCTCGACGGCCGGCGGCAGGAACGCGGTGCGCGGCAGCCGGTCCAGCACGGCCTGGCGCAGCGACCCGTCCAGTTCGCCCTTGCCGAGCGGCCCGGGGACCAGGTCGACGATGCCCGTCCCCACCGGCCGCCAGCCGGCGAGCAGTTCGGCGTAGGCGTCGGCCGCGCGCTGCACCAGGAAGTCGGTGAGGGGGCCCGGGGCGGCGTGCCGCCGGGTGGTGTCCAGCGGGAAGGAGGCGATGAGCAGCGCGGGCACGCCGAGGGGCTCGTCGCTCGGCGTCGGCGCGTGCACGACCGGGCTCGTCCGGGGCCGGACCGGGGCCCCGTAGGCGTCCACGGGCACGGCCCAGGTCACCGACCACTGGGGCCGCAGCCTCTCCTCCACCGGCCGGTCGGCGAGCAGGTCGGGGGTGAGCGGCCCGTGCGCGGAGACGGACCGCCAGTTGGTGACGCCGTCCCGGGAGTCCTCGACGACCGTGAAGGGGCCGTCGGTGCGGCGGGTGAGGGTGCGCGGCGCCTCGCCTTCGATCTCCACGACGACCTCGGCCAGCCCCGGCAGGGCGAGCAGCAGGGCGTCGTCGACGCCGCCGAGCAGCCGCTCGGCGAGATCGGCCGCGGCGGCGTCGCGCAGGGGCAGGATGACGGCGGTGTCGTACGGCTCGGGGGCGGTGCCCTCGGCGGCGAACGGCAGCCGGAGCAGCGGCACATGACCGTCCCTGCGCCGCACCTCGTCGCCCAGTCCGGGGCTGTGCCGAGCGGTGCCGGCGGCCAGCTCCCGGGCCTCGGCGAGGGACCAGCGCACCCCGCCGTGCCGGCCCACGATCGCCGGTTCGTCGGTCACCGCAAGGACGGCGGCGAACCCGACGCCGAACCGCCCGACGGCCCCGTGCGTGGCCGTGGCGTCCCGCTTGGCGGAGGCCCGCAGCGTGGACAGCGACTCGACACCGGCCGCGTCCAGCGGGGCACCGGTGTTCGCGGCCACGAGCACGTTGTCGCGGAGGGTGAGCCGCAGCCGCCCGGCGGCCCCGGCCCGCGCGGCGGCGTCGGCCGCGTTCTGGGCCAGCTCGACGACGAGCCGGTCCCGGTAGCCGCCCAGGACGAGGTCCTCCTCGGCGTTGGCGTCCTCCCGGAACCGGGCGGGGCTGGTCGCCCAGGCGTCGAGGACACCGCGGCGCAGACGGGCCGTCCCGAAAGGATCGGCACCCTCGGCCGCCGGCCGCACGAACTTGCTCACGTTCACTCTCCTCCTCCGCGTGAGGACGAAGGTACAGCGCGGGCGGGCCGGAGGCCGAAGGGGACGTGGTCGTACCGCGGCCGGGGTCAGGCGCCCGGGCCGGGGTCCGGCCGCACGGCCTGTCCCAGGCCCGCGCGGGCCGCCTCCAGCTGCGCGGCGAACGCGATGCCCAGGAACAGGGCGACACCCGTCAGGTTGGCCCACAGCAGCAGGGCCACGAAGGCCGTGAGCGGCCCGTACACGGCCCCGAACGCACCGCTGCGGGAGACGTAGAGCGCCAGCAGCCAGGTGGCGGACACCCACAGCACCAGGTGGACGGCGGAGCCGAACGCCAGCCAGGTGTACCCGGGCTGTCTGCGGCGCGGCGACCAGCGGAAGACGACGGCGGAGGCCACCCAGGCGAGGGCCGTGCCCACGGGGATGTCCAGCACCCCCCACCACGCCGGGGGCCCGGGCCGGTCCAGGGCCTCGGTGGTCGCGGCGCCGACGGCCTCGCCCGCGACGAGGACCAGGAAACCCAGCACCATCGGGACGCCGGCGGCGAAGGCGAGAAGCACGGCCCGGCCGTACTTCCGGGGGAAGGGCCGGTCCCGTTCGATGCCGTAGATGCGGTTGGCGCCCCGTTCGACCTGGCCCAGGGCCGACGCCAGGTTGAGGACGGAGAAGACCAGCCCCAGGCAGAGCGCGACCGTGCTCCAGGTGCCGGACCCGGCGGTGCGGCGGGTGCCGCGCAGGGCGTCCTCGATCACGTCCGACCCGTCACCCGGCACGATCCGGCCGAGCGTCAGCTCGATGACGCGCCCCACGCTCTCCGTGTGCGCGGCCGTGGCGAGACCGACGAGCGCGATGGTGAACGGCACCATGCCCAGCACGATCTGGAAGGCGAGGGCACGGGCGTTGGTGAAGCCGTCGGCGTAGCGGAACCGGGAGAAGGCGTCGAACAGCAGCCGCACACCCCCGTAGCGGCGCAGCGCGGCGAAGGCCTCGTCCCCGGAGAGCTCGTCCCCGATCATGTCCCGCGTCTGCGGAACGCGCACCACCGTCCCCATAGCCCGCCTCTCCCCTCGTCCCCCGGCCGCCCGATCTCCTTCCACCTGCCCGCACCCGGACGCGGTACCCGCCGCACCATCGGCCGCCACCCCCGCCCCCCTGTACCGTCTCCACGGCCGTTCCTTTCCGTACGCCACGAGATCCGTACGCCACGAGACAGGAAGACGCTCACATGGCCGAACTGCGTCTGGGACCGCTGCTGAGGTACACCGACGGCTCGTGCGCGACCGTGTGGGTCGAGACGAGCCGGCCCTGCACGGCGGAGGTGCGCTGCTCGGACGGCGCGAGCGGCACGGCCCCCACCTTCCAGGTGGCCGGGCACCACTACGCGCTGATCACGGTGACCGGCCTGCAGCCCGGCACCGCACCGTCGTACGAGGTCCACCTGGACGACACCCCGGTCTGGCCCCTGCCCGACTCCCGCTTCCCGCCCTCCGTCATCCGGTCCTCCGCCGCCGGCGACGCCGTCCGGGTCACCTTCGGATCGTGCCGCTGGGCCGCGCCCCCGGCCGACGGCAAGGACCCGGTCGGCCCCGACGCCCTCGACACCCTCGCCCGCCGCCTGGCGTCCGACCCCGACGCGACACCACCCGACGTCCTGCTCCTGCTGGGCGACCAGGTCTACGCGGACGAGACCTCCGAGGAGACCCGCCGCTGGCTGGCCGGCCGCCGCGACCTCGACGTGCCGCCCGGCGGCCAGGTCACCGACTACGAGGAGTACTGCCACCTCTACTACGAATCCTGGCTCGACCCCGAGATCCGCTGGCTGCTGTCCACCGTGCCCAGCTTCATGATCTTCGACGACCACGACATCGTGGACGACTGGAACACCTCAGCCGCCTGGCTCGCCGACATGCGCGCCACCGACTGGTGGCAGCAGCGGCTGCTGGCCGGCCTGATGTCCTACTGGGTCCACCAGCACGTCGGTAACCTCTCCCCCGCCGAACTGGCGCACGACCCCACCTGGGCAGCCGTACACGCCACCCCGGACGGCACGAACGCATTGCGCGCCCTCGCCGAACGGGCCGACACCGATCTCGCCTCGGTCCGCTTCAGCTACCGCCGCGACTTCGGCCGCGTCCGGCTGGTGATGGTGGACTCCAGAGCCGCACGCGTCCTCGAAGAGGACCACCGCGCCATGCTCGACCCGGGCGAGGCCGCCTGGCTGCGCGACCAGGTCCCGGCCGACGGCTCCTACGACCACCTCCTGATAGGCACCTCCCTCCCCTGGCTGCTGCCCCACCTGGTGCACCACACCGAAGCCTGGGACGCGGCCCTGTGCGCCGGGGAACGCGGCGCCCGCTGGGCCCGCCTCGGCGAGCGCCTGCGCCGCGGGGCCGACCTGGAGCACTGGGCGGCCTTCCCGCGCTCCTTCGCCGCCCTCGCCGCGCTCATCGCCGAGACCGGCTCCGCACCCAACGGCCCGGCCGGCGTGTGGGTGCTCTCCGGAGACGTCCACCACGGCTACCTGGCCGAGGCGTCCTGGCCCTCCGGCGGCCCCTCCGTCCCCGTCATGCAGCTCACCTGCTCACCCGTGCACAACTCCGTCCCCCTCACCCTGCGGCTCGGCTTCCGCATCGGCTGGAGCGCCCCGGCCCGCCTCCTGGGCCGCCTCCTCGCCCGCCATGGCCGCTGCGCCCGCCCACCGGTGAAATGGCGCAAACGGGGCGGCCCCTGGTTCGGCAACCAGCTCATGACCCTGACCCTGCGGGCCCGTTCCGCCCACCTACGCCTGGAACGCACCACAGCGAACGACACCCTGCACACCGTCCACGAAGCCCACTTGACCCCCGAATAGCCGTCGCCGACGCACAGGAGCGAGCGATAGGCAGATTCGTTCCAAACAGCCCCACTCATTCCCCAGCAACCAGGCCAGCAGCGCCACCAGCGGACGGAACGAATCTGCCAATCAGCACCAAACCCGCAGCCGACCCTGTCAGCGCCGGGCAGCGTACGAAACGAAGTCGACCCAGCTGACGGGCGCGACGGTGAGGACATCTCCGCCGGTCTGCTTGGAGTCCCGGATGTGAATGGTGGAGGGGGTGGGGGCTACTTCTATGCAGGAGTCGCCTTCGGGACCGTCGCTGTAGCTGCTCTTGAACCAGTCCAGGCCCACTTCGACGCAGGAGTCGGGGTCTGCACTACTGCTGTAGCTGCTCTTGAACCAGAGGATCATGTCTCTCCCAGCAGTTGTTCAATGAAGGCGAGCGACTCCCGTGGGGAGAGCGCCTGCGCCCGGATGATGCCATACCTCAGTTCGAGGATTCGGAGATGCCTGGGCTCGGAAACGGGACGGCCGTTGGCCACTCCTGGGGAGCGCCCGACCGCCGAGCCGTCCTCGAACTTCAGCACCTCGATGCCGCCTTCCGTTCCAGCATGCTCCGGGCGATCCATCGGCATCACCTGGATTTCGACGTTCCGCAGCTGGCCTATTTCAAGAGCGTGTTGCAGCTGCTGCCGTAGCAAGGACCGCCCATCCAAAGGGCGGCGAAGCACCCACTCCTCCAGGACGAAGCTGAGTTCCGGTGCCGGATCACGCGCGAACACCGACTTCCGGGACGTCCGCGCCTTCACCGCTCGCTCGATGTCGTCCTGCGTGATGGCGGGGCGCCGCATAGTGAACAGCGCCTGTGCGTACTCGGGCGTCTGCAGCAGCCCGTGGATGTTCAGCGGATCGTAAAGGGCGATCTCGACCGCCTTGGCCTCCATCTCGGCCAAAGCCCGCACCTTCTTCGGATACCGGACCTTCTCCACATCCTCCTTCATCGCGGCCAGCAGCCCGCGCGCGTCCAGAACCTTGTCGGCCTTGTCGAGGTACTCCGGCCTGGGGATCCGCTTCCCGGACTCGACCTTGTAGACCATGTCCTCGCCGTACCCGACGGCCTTGCCGAAGTCGGCCGCCCGCATCCCCACCGCTTCCCGGCGCAGCCTCAGCTGACGCCCGACCGTGGCGATGACGGCGAGCCCCCACTCGTCGTCCGGGTCGACCTCCCACCCCGGCTCCCCTTCCTCGCTCACGCCACCGCACCCCTTCTCGACAGCCCGGACACCACCGGACAACCCCCGGACAGTGACCGTACGCAACCGCATCGTCACTGTTCACAGGTAGCAGGCACGGCCACTCTGAGTGATGTGAACCAGGAAATCTCCACCCCCATCCCGAACTTCACGGCGCAGCTGTCCCCCACACCACGCGGCGCCCGGCTCGCGCGACAGCTGGCCGGAGAACAACTGCGCGCCTGGGGACTGCCGTTGGACCCGGCGGAACTGATCGTCGGGGAACTCGCCGCCAACGCCGCCACGCACGGCCGCGTGGCCGGCCGGGACTTCAGGCTGACGCTCTACGTCGTCGGTGACACCCTCCGTATCGAGGTGACCGACACGCGCGGTGACCGGCTGCCGTGCCCGGTGTCCGCTCCGCCGCCGGACGCCGACGGCGGGCGGGGGCTGCTGCTCGTGGCGGCGCTGGCCGAACGGTGGGGCACGGCGCCCGGCCTGTCGCCGCGCAAGACGGTGTGGGCCGAGGTGCGGGTCGGGCCGGCCGAAGGGGAGATCGGGCCGGCCGGAGTGCGGAACGGCTCAGGCCACAGCCCGGCGGCAGCGCCAGCCGCAGCCCCAGCCCAAGCCGCAGCCCCAGGGGCCGGCCCCCGGTTCCGGTCCCAGCTCCCGGCCGCCCCTCAGGAGTGGCCGAGTTCCGCCGTCTCCTCGTCGCCCATGTCCGGGACGGAGCCGGAGTCGCGGACCGGGCGGAGCGGGAAGGGGTCGACCCGGGTCTCGTCGACGACCGGCGCGGCCGGCTGCGGGGGCTTGGGCATGACCGCCGCCTCCGAGTGGGCTCCGCAGCCGTAGGCGAGGGAGACCACGCGGCCGTCCGCCGGGGAGAACTCGTTGGCGCAGACGCCGAAGGCCTGGCCGAGGGAGCCGCCGATGGGCGTCAGGAAGCCGCAGGTCTGGCAGGTCGCGGGGGCCGCCTGGGCCATCGGGGTCTTCGGGCCGTAGGCGTCCTCCCAGCGGTCGGCGGCGATGTGCAGCCCGTAACGGGACAGGACACGCGCGCGCCGCATGCCGAGTTCCTCGGCCACCGAGGCGATCGAGCCCCGGGTGGGGACCGTCGGCTGGGCGGCGGGGGCGCCGGCGGTGACGTCGGCGTCCTCGGCCTCGGCCAGTTCCCGCAGCTCCTCGGAGACCAGGGAGTTCGCCGGCGGCTCCTCCTCGGGCGTGTAGCCGGGCTCCAGGCGCAGGTCGTCCTGGTCGGTGGGGAGCAGGTCGCCGGGGCCGAGGTCGCCGGGGCGCAGGCGCTCGCTCCAGGGGACCCACTCGGGGGCGAGGAGGGCGTCGGGGCCGGGAAGGAGGACGACCTCGTCCAGGGTCACCACCTTGGCGCGGGAGGCGCGGGCCACGGTCGCGGCCCAGCGCCAGCCCCGGTAGCCCAGCTCTTTGCACTCGAAGAAGTGGGTGACAACGCGGTCGCCCTCCGACACCAGGCCGGTGTGCTCACCGACCACGCCGGGGGCGGCGGCCTCCTCGGCGGCGGCACGGGCGAGGTCGACGGCCTCGGCGCACAGGCGGTCGGGGGTGCGGCTTCGCGTTGTCGCGCTCACAGGTATCGCTTCTCTCCTACGCCGTCTCGTCGAGTGCGGCTGCCTCCGGCGGTTTCGCCGACGGAGCGGACCTGGGGACCGCATCGACGTCTGCATCCGCGCGCCTGGGCGCACCTCTGCCATCCATTCTGCGTTATGGCTGAGATAGGCACGCTACACCGGACGGGATTCTTGGATATTCCCACCCGCCCACCTGTGCCGGCCAGCCGGAAGCCGAGGGCACCGTCGTGCGGGGCTGTGCGCGGTCGTGCGCCGCCATCCGTGCCGTACCGCACTATCGGGCCGCATCTCGGGGCACTATGAACGTCGTGACAGCCGCGGACAAGGCGAGTGATCAGGGCGGCGGTTCGGGCCGGGTGGGTGGTGCCGTCCGCGCGATGGGCCGTGCCCTGCACTTTCCTGTCACGGGCACGGCACGCGGCATCCGCAAGGCGACGCACGCGCACGGCGCGGGCGAGTCGGGTCTGGGCAAGCTGATCGAGCTGCACGCGGTGAACGGCGCCGGGGACGTCATGGTGACGGTGGCGCTGGCCTCGACGGTGTTCTTCTCGGTGCCCACGGACGAGGCGCGGGGGCGGGTCGCGCTCTATCTCGCCATCACGATGGCACCGTTCACGGTCCTCGCTCCGGTCATCGGCCCGCTGCTGGACCGGCTGCCGCACGGGCGGCGGGCCGCGATGGCCGGGTCGATGCTGGCGCGGGCGCTGCTCGCGCTGGTGATCTCGGGGGCGGTGGCGAGCGGCAGCCTGGAGCTGTATCCGGCGGCGCTGGGCGTGCTGGTGGCCTCCAAGGCGTACGGCGTGGTCCGCAGTGCCGTCGTGCCGCGGCTGCTGCCGCCGCGGTTCTCGCTCGTGAAGGCCAATTCCCGGGTGACCCTGGCGGGGCTGCTGGCCACGGGTGCCGCCGCGCCGATCGCGGCGGGTCTGCACGCGCTCGGTGACCCGTGGCCGCTCTACGGCGCCTTCGTGATCTTCTCTGCAGGTACGTTTCTGTCGTTCTCCCTGCCGCCCGTGGTGGACTCGGCCAAGGGCGAGGACGTGGCGCTGCTCGCGGCCGACGAGCAGCATCTGCACGGGCCGTGCCGCAAGCGGGCCAGGCGGCCGGGGCTGCGGACGGTCGGGCCCGCGGTCACGCACGCGCTGGGCGCCAACGCGGCCCTGCGCTGCCTGTCCGGCTTCCTGATCTTCTTCCTCGCCTTCCTGCTGCGCGAGCATCCGCTGACCGGGCAGAGCGCGGCGGTGTCGCTGGGGATAGTGGGCGTCGCGGCCGGGGTGGGCAACGCCCTCGGGACGGCCGTGGGCGCCTGGCTCAGGTCACGCGCTCCGGAGATCATCATCGTGACCGTCGTCGCGGTGGTGCTCGGTGTCTCGGTCGTCGCCGGGGTGTTCTTCGGGACGTTCCTGGTGGCCTGTGTGGCGGCGGTGGCCGGGTTCGCGCAGGCGCTGGCCAAGCTGGCGCTGGACGCGCTGATCCAGCGGGACGTGCCGGAGCAGGTGCGCACCTCGGCGTTCGCCCGCTCGGAGACGCTGCTGCAGATGGCGTGGGTGTTCGGCGGCGCGGTGGGCATCGTGATGCCGCTCAACGGCACGGTGGGGCTGTTGGTCGGCGCCGCGTTCGTGGCCGCCGGCTGGCTGACCACGCTGAAGGGGCTGCTCGCCTCGGCCCGGCACGGCGGCCGGCCACGGCCCAGGGTGGCGTAGACCGGACCCGGCACCCGCCCCCGGGCACCCGCGACACAGCGAACCCGGCACGGCACCCCGCCCCCGGGCACGCGTGGCGTAACGATCCGGGCACGGTGTCCTCGCCCCCGAAGCCCCCCAAGCCGCCCCGGAACCGCCCCGCGAACCGCCCGCCGAGCCGCCCCGGAACCGCCCTCCCGAGCCGCCCGCCGAGCCGCCCCGGAACCGCCCCCCGAGCCGCCCGCGGAACCGCCCCCGGGGCCGTCCCCGGGGCCGCGTGGCGTAACGAACCGGGCACGCCGCACCCCACGTGGGCGGACGGCTGTGGGCGCCCGATAGCCTTCGGCCATGACCACGCTGCAATCCGTTGTGCGACGCCGCCGCGCCGTCGCTGTCGCCGGCGCCGTTTCCGCCGGACTGCTCGTCCTGTCGGCCTGTGACAAGCCGACGCCCGTCGCGACGGTCACCGTCGGCGGGGACTCGGTCAGCTCCGAGGCCCTCTGCTACAACGACGGCGAGAAGCTGAACGCCGAGTCGCTGAAGGACTGTGTCAAGAACGCCGACGACGTGAAGACGATCGAGGTCGGCCCGGACGAGACGGTCCGCATCGGCGTCGACCCGAAGATCGCCGAGGCGGGCTGGGTCGTGCTGGTCAACGGCCGCCCGTTCAGCGAGAACAGCAAGCAGACGTACCACACGATCCCGTACGGCGCGTTCTTCCAGGAGCAGTACGGCACCGGGGGCACCACCAACACCCTCGCGATCCAGATGGGTGAGAAGAACACCAAGGGCGTGTGGTCCTTCAAGCTGAAGAAGGGCTGATCACGACTTCCGCCGGAAGGGTCCTGGCCGTCACCGCGGTTCCCGTCGAGCGGGACGCGGTGGCCCGGGCGTTGCCCGCGGCGGCCGAGGAGGTACGGCTGCCGGGCGCGACCCTGTGCCGTACGGCCGCGGACTGGGACCTGCTCGCCGCCGGTGTGGGTCCGGCGCTCGCCGCCGCCTCCACCGCCGGCGCCCTCACCGCCGCCGCGCTGGCCGGCCGCCCCTACGGTCTGGTCGTCTCGGCCGGCATCGGCGGCGGCTTCCCGCACGGGGCGCCCGTCGGCTCCCTCGTGGTCGCCGACGCGATCACCGTGGCCGACCTGGGGGCCGAGACCGCCGACGGTTTCCTCCCGGTCACCGAACTCGGCTTCGGCACCGTCACCCACCGCTCGCCGGAATCACTCGTTCGAGTCGCATCCGAGGCCACCGGTGCCCGTATCGGCACGATCCTGACCGTCTCCACGGTGACCGGCACCGCCGCCCGTGCCGCCGCCCTGCGCGCCCGGCACCCCGGCGCGCTCGCCGAGGGCATGGAGGGCTTCGGGGTGGCGGAGGCCGCCGCCGCGCACGGCGTGCCCGTCCTGGAGATCCGCGCGGTCTCCAACCCGGTCGGCCCCCGCGACCGGGCCGCCTGGCGCATCGGCGACGCCCTCGCCGCACTCACCGAGGGCTTCGGGAAGCTCGCGCCCGCACTGGAGAGTTGGAACGCCCATGAGCACTGAGCCACTGCAGATCGCGTACTCCCCCTGCCCGAACGACACGTTCGTCTTCGACGCCCTCGCCCACGGCCGCGTCCCCGGCGCCCCCGCGCTGGACGTGACCTTCGCCGACATCGACATCACCAACGGCATGGCCGAGCGCGGCGAGTTCGACGTACTGAAGGTGTCGTACGCGGTCCTGCCGTACGTCCTCGGCAAGTACGCGCTGCTGCCGTGCGGAGGCGCGCTGGGCCGGGGCTGTGGGCCGCTGGTGCTGACCCGGGAGCCGGGAACGGACCTGACGGGCCGTACGGTCGCCGTGCCGAGCGAGAAGTCGACGGCCTATCTGCTGTTCCGCCTGTGGGCGGCGGACACCCTGCCGGGCGGGGTCGGCGAGATCGTGGTCATGCCGTTCCACGAGATCATGCCGGCCGTGCGGGACGGCAAGGTGGACGCGGGCCTGGTCATCCACGAGGCCCGGTTCACCTATCAGAACTACGGGCTGCACAAGCTCGCCGACATGGGCGAGCACTGGGAGCGGACCACCGGGCTGCCGATCCCGCTGGGCGCGATCATCGCCAAGCGCTCGCTGGGCGCCGAGGCGCTCGGCCGGCTCGCCGACTCGGTCCGTGCCTCCGTGCGCGCCGCCTGGGACGACCCGGAGGCCTCCCGGCCGTACGTCATGGCGCATGCCCAGGAGATGGACCCGGCCGTCGCCGACCAGCACATCGGGCTCTACGTCAACGAGTTCACCGCCGGCCTCGGAGAGCACGGCTACGCGGCGGTCCGCGGGCTGCTCACACGAGCGGCGGCCGAGGGACTCGTACCGCCCCTCGGCCCGGACGCGCTCGCGTTTCCCTGACGGATTCCCGGATTCCGGGTCCCGTCGGAACAGGGATCAGACGTCCAGCTGGTCGGCGACCGCGCGGAGCAGACCGGCGATCTTCTTGCCGGAGGCCTTGTCCGGGTAACGGCCCTTCTCCAGCATCGGCGTGATGTTCTCGAGAAGGGTCGTCAAATCCTGCACGATCGAGGCCAGCTCGTCCGGCTTCTTGCGCTGGGCGGCGGCGACCGACGGCGTCGGGTCGAGCAGGATCACCGACAACGCCTGGTCGCCGCGCTGACCGGCGACGACTCCGAACTCCACGCGCTGTCCCGGCTTGAGCGCATCGACTCCGTCGGGGAGAACCGAGGAATGGACGAAGACGTCACCGCCGTCGTCGCGGGAGAGAAAGCCGAAGCCCTTCTCACTGTTGAACCACTTGACCTTGCCGGTAGGCACGTCTGTCCTCGTCCTCGTACTCGTCGGGAAAACTACTTCGGAAACGGCTCTTGATAGCACTGGGGCGGGTCGACCATGACCCGCCGCTACCAAGGCTAATGGTCTTCGGGCGGGTGACAAGACGTTCCCCGGTTGTTCTCTCGCGCAGGGAACTACCCTGGTCCGGTGCGTGACAAAACCCAAACGAATTCCGCCGCGCCCGGTGACCGACTGATCCGCGCCGGGGCCGTCGTCTTCTTCCTCGGAGCGGTCGCCACCCTCGTCACGGTGGCCCCGCTGTTCGTCGGGGCGAGGCCTTTTCCTACGTACATGTTCGGCCTGAGCATGCTCATGGCCGTCGGATTCCTCGTCGCCGGCGCCGGTGTCCTGCGGTCGGTCACCGCCGGGCGGCGTCAGGCGCGGGGGGCCGCACCGGGCGCCTCGCGGTAGCCGGAGAGCCACGCCGGGAAGGCGGACAGACCGGTGAGGACGACGTCCGCACCGGCCGCGGCCAGTTCACCGGCCGGGCACGGACCGGTCGCGACGGCGACCGAAAACGCACCCGCCGCGCGGGCTCCGCGCACGTCCCCTACGTGGTCGCCGACGTACACGCCGGCGCCGTACTCGCGCAGCGCCGCCGCCTTCTGCTCGGCCCACAGGTCGCCGACGACCACGTCCGGCTCGATGCCGAGGTGGGCCAGGTGCAGCTTGGCGTTCGGCTCGTACTTCGCCGTCACCACCATCGTCCGTCCGCCGGCCGCGCGCACCGCGTCGATCGCCTCCCGGGCACCGTCCATGGCGGGCGTCGCGGCGATGGCTATGGAGGGGTACATCTCCCGGTACAGGTCGGCCATCGCCGGCACCTGCTCGGGCGGGAACCACTGGATCAGCTCCTCCGCCAGCGGCGGCCCCAGCCGGGTCACCGCCAGATCGGCGTCGATGAACGTCCCCGTGCGCTCGGCGAGGGCCAGGTAACAGGCACGGATGCCCGGCCGTGAGTCGATGAGGGTCATGTCGAGGTCGAAGCCGACGGTGAGGTGGAAAGCCATGGGGGCCATTCTGCCGGGCACCGCCGGGGCGGGGTGGATGAGCGGACGACGCGGTGACGGGGCCGACCGTGTGGGGTTGTTGATGCGGGGTGGGTGAGTGCGGGGGGCGGATCCGCGCCGTGGGGGTGGCCGCCGTCTGCCGGGTGCGGTCCGTGCCGGGCCGATCGCGCAGTTCCCCGCGCCCCTTTGGGGCGCTGCGGCGCCGGCGGCTTTCGGAGCGGGCCGGCTGGTCCCACCCAGGGGCGCGGGGAACTGCGCGACCTGCCACGACGCGGCGGCAGCCGGACGACGGCCGAAGGCAGCGCGGCGCAGCCGGATGGTGAGCGTGGGCAACGCGGCGCAGCCCGGGCGTGGGTCAGTTCTTTTTCTGGGAGCGCCAGACCAGGTAGGCGGCCGAGGCCAGGGCCGCTCCGCGGATCACCCAGGGCCAGGTCTCGCCTACGGCGTCGTTCAGGTGGCCCTGGGCGATCGGCTCACCCCAGCGCCCCTCGTTGCGCCCCCACAGCCACACCAGCCCGGCCCCGACCGCCGTGCCCGGCAGCACCATCACCGCCCACTTGGTCTCCGCTGCCGTCAGGCGCCGGGAGCCGTAGGCGATCACCCAGCCCAGGAGCAGCGCGAACCAGTTGCCGAGCACGGTCCCGGCGACGAGCGCGGCGGCGGCCAGCAGCAGGAGCGGGTTGGACCAGCGGGGCAGGAGCCGGCGCGCGGGGGTGTCGGCCGGCGCGGCCGCGCGGGCGGGGCGCAGGCCCAGGAGCCGGCGGCGCGGGGCGGCGGCGGGCGCGGGGCCGGCGGGGTCCGCCGCCGGCTCGGTCTTCTCGGTGGCCGCTTCCGCCGCGTCCCGGGCCGGAGGGCGCCTGAGCATGTCCGGGATCTCCACCCCGCCGACGAACCCCGGCACGGAGTCGATGTCCGCCTGGGGACCGCCGGTGCCCACCCGCCACCAGTCGGGCGGCAGGGCGCCGTCCCCCAGCTCGTGCGCGGGGGCGAGGTGCGGCGGGGCCGGCCCGTCACGCGGCGCGGGCGGCTCGGGCTCGGCGGGGCGGGGGCGCGGTACGACCCGGCGCAGCCCCTTCGGCCGCTCCCGCTCCGCCGGCTCCCGCGTCCGCTCCGCCTGCTTCCGCGTCCGTTCGCCGGCGGCGGGCTGTGCCGGTACGGCGGCGGAGGGCGGTTGCGGAAGCGCGCCGTTGCCGCCCGCCGCCGCGACGACCTCGTCGGGGGTGCCGATGTGGTCCAGGATGCGGCGGACGGCGGCGGGTGAGTCGACCGTCGCCTTCGCCCGGCTCCGGTCGATCTCGTTGCGCAGCTCCGACACGAGCCGCATCCGCGTCGCCGACGGCAGCTGCCGCTGGTGGGCGATGTCTCCGACGCGGCTCAGATACTCGTAGACGACCTGGTCGCTCTCGATCCCCACGGAACCCCTCCGGGGTGCGCCGACTGATTCCCCGTGAGGACGGTACCGGTTCTTTCCTGTTGGCCGTGCGAGCGGCCTCGGCGGTCGTCCGGCCGCGGGCCGGGCGGGCCTGTTCGCGCAGTTCCCCGCGTCCCTGCCGGGGCCCGGGCATGTGGCCTCGGTCGTCGGCCGGGCGCGGGTTCGTCGGGGCTGGGCGCGCAGTTCCCCGCGCCCCTTTTGGGCGCCGTAGTGCTGGTGCTGTCGGGGCGGGGGCGGTCGGGCTCTCGGGTGGGGCGGGGTTGTCCGCTACCGTTGGCCGGATGAGCCCCGAGGCCCACTCAGCCCCTCGGTCCCTCGCGGAGGCGCTCCGCGTGCGGGACGACGCCTCCCTGGCCGCGCTGCTGCGCAGCCGTCCGGACCTCGTCACCCCCGTACCCACGGATCTCACCCAGCTCGCCACCCGCGCCGGTACGCGCGCCTCGGTGCTGCGCGCCCTGGAGCGGCTGGACCGGTTCGCGCTCCAGGCGGCGGAGGCGCTGGCGGTGGCCCCGGACCCGGCGTCGTACGGCACCCTGCTCGGGCTGATGGCCGGGGACGCCGGCGACGAGGCGGTGGCCGGCGCGCTGCCGCGGGCCGTCGCCGCCCTGCGCGAGCAGGCGCTGGTGTGGGGCGAGGACGACCGGCTGCGGCTGGTGCGGACCGCCCGCGAGCTGCTCGCGCCGTCGCCGCAGCATCCGTCCCCGACCGGGCTCGGCCCGACCGTGCAGGAGGCCACCTCGGGCATGTCGCCGGGGCGGATCCAGGAGATCGTGGCGGCGGCGGGGCTGCCGTCCACGCACGACTCGGTGTCCGCCGTGACCGCGCTGACCACGCTGTTCACGCACCGGAAGAAGATGGCGAAGCTGCTCGCCGGGGCCCCGGAGGCCGCCCACGAGGTGCTGTCCCGGCTGGTGTGGGGACCGCCGTACGGGCAGGTCACCGCGGAACCGGCGGCGCACTTGCGCTGGCTGCTGGACCGCGGCCTGCTGCTGCCGACCGCACCCGGCACGGTCGTGCTCCCCCGCGAGGTCGCCCTGCACCTGCGCGAGGGCCGCGCCCACCGCGCGCCCGAACCGGTGCCGCCCGCCGTGGCGCCGGCCGCGGCCCACGGCCCGCAGGTGGTGGACGCCACCGCGGCCGGGCAGGCGTACACCGCGCTGGCCACCGTGGAGGAGCTGCTGAAGGACTGGGACGAGGGCGGGCCCGCCGTGCTGCGGGCGGGCGGGCTCAGCGTCCGTGACCTGAAGCGGACCGCCGTGGCGCTGGACGTGTCCGAGCCGGTCGCCGCCTTCTGGGCCGAGCTGGCGTACGCGGCCGGCCTGGTCGCCTCCGACGGGGAGGCCGACGAGCGGTACGCGGCCACTCCCGCCTACGACGAGTGGCTGGAGCAGCCGCCGGCCGAGCGCTGGGTCCGGCTCGCCCAGGCATGGCTGACGGCCACCCGCACCGCCGGGCTGGTCGGCGGCCGGGACGCGAAGGACCGGGCCCTGTCGGCGCTCGGGGCGGGCCTCGACCGGTCCGCCGCGCCCGAGGTACGGCACCGGGTGCTGTCCCTGCTGGCCGGACTCCCGCAGGGCGCGGCCCCGGACGCCGGGTCGGTGCTGGCCCGGCTGCGCTGGGAACGGCCGCTGCGGGGCGCCCAGCGCGACGGCGACGACGATCTGCGCTCCCGGCTGGCCCGCTGGACCCTGTCGGAGGCGGAGCTGCTGGGCGTGACCGGCCGGGGCGCGCTGGCGGCGCACGGGCGCGCGCTGCTCGGGCTGCCACCCGCCGCCGGGGCCGGCTCGTCGAAGGCGGGCCCGGCCGGGACCGGCGCCCCGGCCCCCGGCTCCCTGGCCGCCCCCGATGCCGGTTCCCCCGTGCCGTCCGGTCCCGGCGACAAGCTCCCGGTGCACCACCACCGCGCGCCCGACCGGCTCGCGCCCCTCTCCGCCGCCGACCAGGCCGTCGCGGCCGCCGCCGCGGCCCGGCTGCTCGCCCCGCTGCTGCCCGAGCCCCTGGACCACGTCCTGCTCCAGGCCGACCTGACGGCGGTCGCCCCCGGCCCGCTGCGGCGGCCGCTCGCGGACATGCTGGGCGTGCTCGCGGACGTGGAGTCCAAGGGCGGCGCGACCGTGTACCGGTTCACGCCGGCGTCCGTGCGCCGGGCCCTGGACGCCGGCCGGGCCGCCGCCGACCTGCACGCCTTCCTCACCGAGCACTCCCGAACCCCGGTCCCGCAGCCGCTCGCCTATCTGATCGACGACGTGGCCCGCCGGCACGGCCATCTGCGGGTCGGCGCGGCCTCGGCGTACGTCCGCTGCGACGACGACGCCCTGCTGAACGAGATCCTCGCCGACAAGCGGGCCGCCGCCCTGCGCCTGCGCCGGCTGGCCCCGACCGTGCTGGCCGCCCCGGCCGATCCGGCGACGCTGCTGGAGGGGCTGCGCGCGATGGGGTACGCGCCCGCCGCGGAGTCCGCCGAGGGCGATGTCCTGATCACCCGCGCCCACGCCCACCGCACCCCGCCGCGCACCGCGCCCGAGCCGGTGCCGGACGGGCCGCCGCCGCCGGACGCCACGCTGCTGGCGGCGGCGATCCGCGCGATCCGGGCCGGTGACCTGGCCGCCACCGCCCCGCGCAAGTCGGCGGGCGAGCCCCTGGCGGGCGGTGAGCTGCCCCGGACCTCCTCCGCCGAGACCCTGGCCACCATGCAGGCCGCCGTCCTGACCGGCGACGCCGTGTGGATCGGCTACGTCAACGCCGAGGGCGCCGCCAGCCAGCGGGTCATCGCCCCGATCCGGGTGGAGGGCGGCTTCGTGACGGCGTACGACCACACGGCGGACGAGGTGCGGACGTATCCGCTGCACCGGATCACGGGGGTCGCCGAACTGGCGGACGACTGAGTACGGCTCAGCAGTCTCCGACCGGCGCGTTCGCGGGCAGGCCGAAGCGGGTGCGGGCCGCGCTCTCCAGGGCGGCGGCCGACATGGGTCTGCCCAGGGCGGCGCTGCCGACGCGGCCGAAGTGGTCCTTGGTCCAGCGGGCGTTCCCGGCACCGTCGGGCGCCTCCTCGCGCGCCACGACCCGGTAGCCGCCGTCCGCGGTCCGGGCCAGCCGCAGCACCTGCGGAACCTGTCCGGCGCCGCATTCCACCAGGCTGCCGTCGCGCACACCGTACTCGACGCAGAGCGTGTTGACGCCCGCGCGCACCTCGCCACCGCGGTCGTCCAGGTCGAGCGCCTCGGCCCGGCAGAACCAGTGCGCCTCCAGCGCGGGCACGGTCCCGCCGTACCCGGTCCCCCGGTTCTCCGCCGCCAGCCGGGCCTCGATCACCGGCCGTACCTCGCTCCAGAGCCGTGCGTCGACCTGCCCCGGCCACATCGCCCAGACGCCGGTGGCCACCAGCACCACCACGGCCCCCGCCCCGGTTCCCCACCTGACTGCCGGCATCACCCGCACTCCTCACCGCCCCCGCGCCACACCGCTTCGCCGGAGTAGACACCCGGACCCGGGGCGGGGTTGCCCCGCGAGGACACGTGCGTCGGCAGGGGCGCGGACGGCCGGCTCTTCGTCGTGGAAGCCGCGCGCTGACCCCGTTTCCGCAGGTGGTGAAAGCAGGTACGGCCGGCTGACCCCATGGGCAATCCGGCCCGATGCGGCACACTGGTTGTTTGGCCACGTCCAGCCGTTCGGAAAGGCAGCCGCGCGTGAACGGTCCCCTCATCGTCCAGTCCGACAAGACCCTGCTCCTGGAAGTCGACCACGAGCGGGCCGACGAATGCCGGCGGGCCATCGCGCCCTTCGCCGAACTGGAGCGGGCGCCCGAGCACATCCACACCTACCGGGTCACCCCGCTCGGCCTGTGGAACGCGCGCGCCGCGGGCCACGACGCCGAGCAGGTCGTGGACGCCCTCGTGCAGTACAGCCGCTACCCGGTGCCGCACGCGCTGCTCGTGGACATCGCCGAGACGATGGACCGCTACGGCCGCCTCACCCTCAGCAAGCACCCCGCGCACGGACTCGTACTCACCACCACCGACCGGCCGGTGCTGGAGGAGGTGCTGAAGTCCAGGCGGATCACCCCGCTGGTCGGCAACCGCATCGACCCGGACACCGTCGCGGTGCACCCCTCGGAGCGCGGCCAGATCAAGCAGATGCTGCTGAAGCTGGGCTGGCCGGCCGAGGACCTCGCCGGGTACGTCGACGGCGAGGCGCACCCGATCGAGCTGCTGGAGGACGGCTGGAACCTGCGGCCGTACCAGAAGCAGGCCGTGGAGAACTTCTGGCACGGCGGCAGCGGCGTCGTCGTGCTGCCCTGCGGCGCCGGCAAGACGCTGGTCGGCGCCGGGTCCATGGCCCAGGCGAAGTCGACCACGCTGATCCTCGTCACCAACACCGTCTCCGCCCGGCAGTGGAAGCACGAGCTGGTGAAGCGGACCTCGCTCACCGAGGACGAGATCGGCGAGTACAGCGGCACGAAGAAGGAGATCCGCCCGGTCACCATCGCCACGTACCAGGTGCTGACGACCAAGCGGAAGGGCGTCTACCCGCACCTGGAGCTGTTCGACTCCCGGGACTGGGGGCTGATCGTCTACGACGAGGTGCATCTGCTGCCCGCGCCGGTGTTCAAGTTCACCGCCGACCTCCAGGCGCGCCGCCGGCTGGGGCTCACGGCCACCCTGGTGCGCGAGGACGGCCGGGAGTCGGACGTGTTCTCCCTCATCGGGCCCAAGCGGTTCGACGCGCCCTGGAAGGAGATCGAGGCGCAGGGCTACATCGCGCCGGCCGACTGTGTCGAGGTCCGGGTGAACCTGACCGACTCCGAGCGGCTGGCCTACGCGACGGCCGAGACGGAGGAGAAGTACCGCTTCTGTGCGACGACGGCGACCAAAAGGAAGGTCACGGAGGCGATCGTCCGCCGCTTCGCCGGGCAGCAGATCCTCGTCATCGGCCAGTACATCGACCAGCTGGACGAGCTGGGCGAGCATCTGAACGCCCCCGTCATCAAGGGCGAGACCTCCAACGCCCAGCGCGAGAAGCTCTTCGACGCGTTCCGCGAGGGTGAGATCAGCGTGCTGGTGGTGTCGAAGGTCGCCAACTTCTCCATCGACCTGCCCGAGGCCACGGTCGCCATCCAGGTGTCCGGCACCTTCGGCTCCCGGCAGGAGGAGGCCCAGCGGCTCGGCCGGGTGCTGCGCCCCAAGGCCGACGGCCACCAGGCCCACTTCTACTCGGTCGTCGCCCGCGACACCATCGACCAGGACTTCGCCGCCCACCGGCAGCGCTTCCTGGCCGAGCAGGGCTACGCCTACCGCATCGTGGACGCGGACGAGATCCTGGCGGAGGGCTGAGCCCGCCCAGGAGGACGGGCGCGGCGCCTGGAGAGGTGCCTAGAAGAAGGCGTGGTACTCCATCCAGCCCTTGGTCTTGCCGGACTTGCCGTAGTACCAGTCGCCGCCCTTCGCGGTGCAGTACACGCGCACGTTGCTGCCCACGAAGACGGACTTCTTCACCTTGGACTTGAAGCTGGGGCTGGTGTACATGTCGGCGTGGTCCCACTGGACGACCTGAAGGGTCTTGTCCTTGATGTTCTTGGTGCAGCCGGAGGAACCGACGGCCGAGGCGCCGGGCGCGGCCAGGACGGTGGCGCCGAGGGCGAGGGCGGTGGCGGCGGTCAGACCGCTCACCGCCTTGCGGAGCGGAAGCTTCGAGAAGGGCATGTCGATTTCCCCGTTTGCTCGGTCGAAACGATCGGACAACGGCTGATCATGCTGTCATACGAGATGGCCAGCCCGAGCACCAGGAGCGGGTAAGCAGCTGCCAACGGTTGCTGCCACCAAGGAAGTTCCAGGTCGAGGGCGCCCTCGTGGGGCACCAGCCATATCGTGCGGGCGGTGAAGACGAGGGCCACCAGCGCGGCCGTGCGGGTCCGCCCCTCCGCCAGCAGCACGGCGAGCAGCGGCACGCACCACACCCAGTGGTGGGTCCAGCTGACCGGGCAGACCAGCAGGGCCGTGAACGCGGCCAGCAGGATGCCGTGGCTGTCCCGGCGGGCACGGGCCGCCAGCGCCAGGCCCGCCACCGCGACCGCTGCCGCCGGCAGCACCCACAGGAGGCCCGGCTCGGGATCGCCCAGGGCCCGTGCGGCCAGCCCCCGAAGGGACTGGTTGTCCACGATCCACGCCTTGCCGACCCGGCCGGTCTCGTACAGGCGCCGGGTCCAGAAGTCGGCGCTCGCGGAGGGGAGCAGGACGGCACCCAGCGCGACCGTCCCGCCGAAGGCCGCCACCGCCGTCACCGCCTCCCGCGCCCGGCCCCGCAGCAGCAGGTAGGCCACGAACACGGCCGGGGTGAGCTTGATGCCGGCCGAGATCCCGAGGGCGAGGCCCTTGGCGCGGGCGCCCGCGGGCCGGGTCAGGTCCCACAGGGCCAGACAGGCGACGGCCAGGTTGATCTGGCCGAACAGGAGCGTCTGGAAGACCGGCTCCAGCCAGAGCGCGGCCGCGGTGGCCGCGCAGAGCAGGGGCAGGTGCGGGGGCAGGCGCAGGGGCCGGGACGCCAGGCGGGCGGAGAGGGCGACGAAGACGGCGAGCAGGAGCGCGTTGCCCGCCAGGAACGCCGCTTTCAGAGCCGGCACGGAAAGCCAGGTGGCCGGGACGAAGAGGACCGCCGCGAAGGGCGGGTAGGTCGCGGGGAGCCGCCACTCGGTGACGGTGAAGCCGTAGAGGTCGGTGCCGTGGGCCACGGCCGCGCCCTCGGCCCGGTAGACGAGGAGGTCGGCCATGGGTGCGCCGCGCAGGGCGCACAGCGTGACGAAGGAGGTGAGGGAGAGGGCGAGAAGGAGCAGGGACGTCCGTTTCCGCACGGACGCGACCCTATGCCGTTACTTGCGGCGTATGCCCGCTTCCTCGCCGTACTCGCCGAGGATCGCGACGCTGAACGCCGCCTCGGCGAACACCTTCAGGGCGCGCAGGGCGTTGCCCAGCGGGTGGTGGTGCGGGCCGTCCACCGCCGTGGCGCCGGACGGGGGCCGGACGGGGGAGGGAGAGATGGTTGCTGCGCTCATGTCTCCATGGTGGAACTCGGGACCCCTCTCACGCATCGGTCCACGGGTCCGGTTCCGGACGGCCTTTCGTAGATCTCCGGGTGGACCCCGCCCCTACGCCGGGGGCACCTCGTCCCCTAGGGGACGGATATTCGTTGGACCCGCGCCCCCGCGCCCCCTAAAATCTCCGCTCTTGCCCGCCTCCTCACGGAGAGCCGCCGTCCGGCCGGAAACCGGACGGCACCGTCGTAGCCCACGCCACAGGCCCAACGGAGGCACCCCCTTGTCCGCGCCCACCCACGAACCGCCCGCCGGCCCGTCCGTCGACCCCCTCGCCCGAGAGCGGTCCCACCTCGCCTCGTCCCGCGCCGCCCTGCGTGCCATGCGCGAGGACGTCGAGGCCCTGGACATCCGCGACGTCACCGCGAACTGGGTGAACGCCGAGGTGCTCGCCCGCCAGATCGACGAACGCATCAAGGCCCTGGCCGACCTCAGCGACACCCCGCTGTTCTTCGGGCGGCTGGACTACCTGCACGCCCCCGGCGCCGAGCAGGCCGAGGGCGCCGAGGGCGAGCAGTTCTACATCGGGCGCCGTCATGTGCACGACGCCGGCGGCGACCCGATGGTCATCGACTGGCGCGCGCCGGTCTCGCAGCCGTTCTACCGGGCGTCCAAGAAGGACCCCATGGACGTCGGGCTGCGCCGGCGCTTCGGCTACACCGGCGGCGATCTGACCGCGTACGAGGACGAGCACCTCTCCGACCCGGCCGAGGCGGCCGCCACCAGCAAGCTGCTCCAGCAGGAGATCGAGCGGCCGCGCGTCGGCCCGATGCGGGACATCGTGGCCACCATCCAGCCGGAACAGGACGAGATCGTCCGCTCCGGCCTGTCCGGCACGGTCTGCGTGCAGGGCGGCCCCGGCACCGGGAAGACCGCCGTCGGCCTGCACCGGGTCGCCTACCTGCTCTACGCCCACCGGGAGCGGCTGGCCCGCACCGGCACCCTGGTCATCGGGCCGAACCGGTCCTTCCTGCACTACATCGAGCAGGTCCTGCCCGCGCTCGGCGAGCTGACCGTCCGGCAGGCCACGGTGGACGACCTCGTCGCCCATGCCGAGGTGCGCGGCACGGACGACGCCGCCGCCGCGCTGGTCAAGGGCGACGCCCGGATGGCCGAGGTGCTCAGGCGCGCCCTGTACGCGCACGTGACCCTGCCCACCGAGCCGGTCGTGGTCGTGCGCGGCTCGCGGCGCTGGCGGGTGCCGGCGTACGAACTGGAGGAGATCGTCCGCGAGTTGCTTGCGCGGGGCATCCGCTACGGCGCCGCCCGTGAGGCCCTGCCGCAGCGCATCGCGCACGCGGTGCTGGTGCAGATGGAGCGGGCCGGGGAGGCCCCGGACGACCGGGTGCAGGACGCGGTCGCCCGCAACAGCGCGGTGAAGGCGGCCGTGAAGGCCCTGTGGCCGGCCGTGGACCCGGCGAAGCTGGTGCTGCGGCTGCTCGGCGAGGCGGAGTTCCTCGCCGAGCACGCCGCCGGGATCCTGGACGAGGACGAGCAGAAGACGGTGCTGTGGGCCAAGCCGGTGCGCAGTGTGAAGTCGGCCAGGTGGTCGGCGGCGGACACGGTGCTGATCGACGAGGCGGCCGACCTGATCCAGCGCACCCACTCGCTCGGCCATGTCGTGCTGGACGAGGCGCAGGACCTGTCGCCGATGCAGTACCGGGCCGTCGGCCGCCGCTGCACCACGGGCAGCGCGACCGTCCTGGGCGACCTCGCGCAGGGCACGACCCCGTGGGCGACCCGGAGCTGGGCTCAGGCGCTGGCCCACCTCGGCAAGCCGGAGGGCGCGGTCGAGGAGCTGACGGCCGGTTTCCGCGTGCCGACGGACGTCATCGCGTACGCCTCCCGGCTGCTGCCGCACATCGCGCCCGGCCTGGCCCCGGTCGCCTCCGTCCGGGAGAACCCGGGCTTCTTCGAGGTCCGTACGGCCGCCGGGACGTCCGACGTGGTCGCCGCCTGCGAGGAGTTGCTGCGCAACGAGGGCTCGACCGGTCTGATCGCCGCCGACGCCCGTGTCCCGGAGCTCGCCGAGGCCCTGGCGGCGGCCGGCATCCCCTGCCTCGCCCCCGGTGAGGAGACCACCCGCGAGACCCGGCTGACCCTCGTCCCTGCCTCGCTCGCCAAGGGCCTGGAGTACGACTACGTGGTCCTGGACGAGCCGCAGGCGGTGGTGGACGGCGAACCGGACGAACGCACGGGGCTGCGGCGTCTGTACGTGGCGCTGACCCGTGCGGTGTCCGGCCTGATCGTGACGCACTCGGCGCCGCTGCCCGCGCAGCTCGCCGAGTAGGGTGCTGTGCCGTTCCGGCATGTCCCCCTGGAAAGGCACCCGTTGAGCACGCCCCAGCCGCACTCCGCGCACCCGTACCGACAGCCGCCGGGGCCGTACCAGCAACCTCCGGCGCCGCACCAGCAGCCCCCGGGCTCGTACCACCAGCCCCAGGCGCCGTACCCGCCCGCCGCCGGGCCCGGCCACGGGCCCGGGTGCGAGGTGTGCGGGGCGATGCCCGCCGCGCCGGTGACGGTGCGCGGGCACCAGGGCATGGTGGTGGTCATGCGGTTCCTGCGGCGCCGGGGCGTGCTGTGCCGCACCTGCGGGCTCGCCGTGTTCCGGCAGATGCAGGCGGACACGCTGGTGCGGGGCTGGTGGGGTGTGCTGTCGATGCTCATCACCCCGGTCGTCCTGCTGCTCAACCTCGGTGCACTGTCGGGCATCCGCAGGCTCCCGCCGCCGGCGACGGCCGCCTGGCGTCCGCCGCTGGACCCCGGCCGCCCGGTGCTGCGGCGGCCGGCCGCTCTGTTCGCGCTCATCCCGCTCGGCGGGCTCGCGATACCGCTGGTCGCCGTACCCGTGCTGATGGTCTCCGGGACCTCGAAGGAGCCGAGCGGCGTCCACTTCACGCCCAGGCGGAACCTCGACCCGCTCTCGGTGGGGGCCTGCGCGCACAACGACCGCGAGTGGCCGCACCAGGATCTCAGGAACGTCCCCTGCGACTCCGCGGACGCCCAGTACCTGATCACCGAGCCGAAGAACGGCTACTGCGCGGCCGGCGACTACGTGGCCCACCTCCAGTACAGCGTGGACGGCGACTCCACCCTGTGCCTGCGCCCGGTGAAGAGATGACCGGCGACGGCTAACCGGCGGCGCCGTCCACCGCCGTGCGCCACCGGGCGACCGCGTCCGCCGAGACCGGTCCCCGCCAGCCGTCGGGGCGGGCCGCCCCGCCGATGTGGAACGCCTTGATCCGGCCGGCCCGGAGCCGGGCCACATGATCGAGGCGGAGTCCGCCGCCGACGAGGATCTGCTGCTCGTACCCGGGCTCGCCGTCGTGCGCGGCCTCGGCGAGCAGCGTGGGCAGGCCGTCGTCCACGCCCGAGGCGGAGCCGGCGGTGAGGTAGGTGTCCAGGCCGGGCAGATCGGCGAGCTGCTTGCGCAGGGCGTCCCGGTCGGCGGCCCGGTCGATCGCCCGGTGGAAGGTCCACCGGCAGCCGCCGAGCGCGTCGACGACCCGCTCCACCGCGGCCAGGTCGACCCCGCCGTCCGCGGCGAGGAAGCCGAGCACGAACTGGTCGGCGCCTGCCTGCCGCAGTTCCCCGGCCACGCCGGCCAGCCGGTCCACGTCCCCGGCCGCGAACCCGTCCGCGAGGCGGAGCATCACGCGCAGGTCGATGTCGACGGCGGCACGGATCGCGGCGACGGTGGCGGGCGAGGGGGTGAGCCCGTCGGCCGCCATCTCGGTGACCAGCTCCAGCCGGTCCGCGCCTCCGGCCTGGGCGGCGACCGCGTCCTCGACGTCGAGGGCGATCACCTCCAGGACTGCACGCTTGCTCATGGCACCCCATTCATCGGCATTCATCGGGCGACTACAGGTCTAGTCCAATTCAAGAGTACGCCGGTCCCGGTGCGCCACGGTGCCCTCACTCACCCGAAGATGTTCAGCTCCGTCTCCCGCGCCCCGGCAAGCTCATACGTCACGCCCGTAAGGGGACGCCCCGCGTACAGGCGCAGCAGCGTGGCCGCCCCGCCGATGTACCGCGCGGGCGGCCCGTCCGCGGCGGCGGCCCCGAGCCGTACCGGGTCGTCCATGTCGTCGAGGTCGGCGTGCAGCGGCAGGTGCCCCTTCTCCCGGGTGATCCGCGCCAGCAGGGTCAGCGCGTCCGGCAGCCCGGCCCCCGCGTAGGCCCCCGGCTCCTTCCAGGCGTCCCGCACGTCCCCGGCGTGCACCCACTCACCCAGGGCGATCACGTCCAGCCGTCCGTCCCCCCGGGCGATCACCGGCCCGGCCTCGGTCATGCCGCGCTCCAGCTCGTCCACGACCCGCGCGTTCGCCCAGCCGGCCCGCTCCGCGATGTCCCGGTCGTTCGACTCCGGTGAGAACGCCTCCCTGTCCAGCCGGCCCTCCACCACGCGCATCAGCGCGGCGGAACAGTGCGCCAGCACATCCCGCACGGTCCACCCGGGACACGCGGCCGCCGGCAGCGCGAAGTCGGCGCCGGGGCGGGAGCGCAGCAGCGGTACGAGGGCGTCGCGCTCGACGGCCAGCAGCCGTCCGGGGAGTTCGGGGTCGCGTACTTCCGGCGTGTCCGTCATGGCGGTCACGGTAGGGGTGCCGCGGGGCGGCCGTCACGGGGGCCGAAGGACAACGGCCGGCCAGGAAAGCCGAGAAGGACCGGCGGGGCGACGGGCGGTGGCACCGGCGGGCAGCCGGACGGTGGGGACCGGCGGGCAGCCGGACGGTGGGGACCGGCGGGCAGCCGGACGGTGGGGACCGGCGGGCAGCCGGACGGTGGGGACCGGCGGGCAGCCGGACGGT
>NZ_JACHJK010000005.1:0-154005 GCF_014203595.1 Streptomyces echinatus | reverse complement strand
TGGGGACCGGTGGGGCGACGGGTGGTGGGTGGGGCGGGAGAATGGGGGCCATGGCCGACCTCGACGCCCTGCGTCTCCGCTTCGCCCGTGCCCTGGAGGCAGCCCGCGCCCCCGGCGGCGGCCCCGACCCCGCTCCCTACGCCGACGACCTGCTCGCCCGCTGGCAGGAACCGCAGCGCCACTACCACACGGTGTCGCACCTCACCGCCGTACTCGACCACGTCGACACCCTGGCGGAGTACGCCGCCGACCCGGACCTGGTCCGCCTGGCCGCCTGGTTCCACGACGCCGTCTACCTCCCCGAGCGTTCGGAGAACGAGGAGCGCTCCGCGCGGCTGGCCGAGCGCGCCCTGCCGGAGGCCGGCGTGCCGGACACCGGCACGGCCGAGGTGGCCCGGCTGGTCCGGCTCACCGTCACCCACGACCCGGCCGACGACGATCACGACGGCCAGGTGCTGTGCGACGCCGACCTCGCGATCCTGGCCGCGCCCCCGTCCGGGTACGCCGCCTACGCCGCCGCGGTCCGCGAGGAGTACCACTTCGTACCGAACGACGCCTTTCGTGCGGGACGCGCCGCAGTGCTGCGCCAACTGCTGGAGCTGCCCCGGCTGTTCCGGACCCCGTACGGACAGCGGCGGTGGGAGGCGACGGCCCGCTATAACCTCGCCGGTGAGCTGGAAATGCTGTCGACCTGAGCGGTCGGCCCGCCTAGGGTGCGGTCCATGCGTGCCATGGGCGGGGAACAGGTGGAAGAGGCGGTCGCGGGCTGCGTTGCGGCACTGCGGCCGGCGGTGGACCGGGACTGGAGCGAGGTGACGGCCGCCGGGCTTAAGTGGAGTTGCCACGAGACGGCGGTCCATGTCGCCGACGATCTCATCGCGTACGCGGGCAACCTGGTGGGACGCGCCCAGGACGACTACGTCCCCTTCGAGCTCAAACTCGACGACGGCACCGACAACTCCGGCCTGCTGCACGTCATCGAGACGACCGGCGCGCTGCTCGCCGCCGCCGTCCGCACCGCCCCGCCCGGCGTCCGCGCCTTCCACCCCTACCCCTTCGGCAACGCGGACCGGGTCGGCTTCGCCGCCATGGGTGTCGCCGAAGTCCTCCTGCACACCCATGACATGACCCAGGGGCTCGGTCTCGCCTACGAGCCGTCCGCGGACCTCGCCGAGTCCCTCCTGGCCTGGCTCTTCCCGCACGTCCAGCCCGGCCCCGCGCCCTGGCCGACCCTGCTGTGGGCGACCGGCCGGGGCGAGCTGCCCGGCCGCGCCCCGGTCACCGAGTGGCGCTGGCGCAACAACCTGGTCCTGCCCGCCGAGCGCGTCACCCTGACCGGCATCCGCCCGGCCGCCGCGGACGACCTGCGCCTGGGCGGCACGGGCGGCTTCGACTGGGTCGAGGGCGGCCCGTACGAGGGCACCCGGCAGGCCTGCTCGTACCTGATGAAGGCCTACGAAGCCGGCGTGCACCGGCCGGAGTTCGGGGTCTTCGCCCTGGTGCGGCCCGAGGACGGCCGGACCGTCGGCGGCATCGGCTTCCACGGCGTCCCGGACGAGGAGGGGCGGGTGGAGATCGGCTACGACCTCGTCGAGGGCGCCCGCGGCAACGGCTACGCGACCGAGGCGCTGCGCGCACTGGCCGGGTGGGCACTGGCCCGGGAGGAGGTCGACCTGGTCTTCCTGACCATCGAGCACGACAACGCCCCCTCCCAGGGCGTGGCCCTCCGCGCCGGGTTCACCCGGGCGACCGTGGAGGAGGAACGGATCGCGCACGACGAGCACGACATGGACGCCGGGCTCCGGCTCTACGTCCTCCGCGGCTGACGCCGGACTCCGGCTCCGCCCCCACTGCGCCCACCGCGCGTGACGCCGGGCGTCGGGCGTCAGGCATCAGGCATCAGGCATCAGGCATCAGGCATCAGGCTGGGACGTCTGGCGTCTCTTCGGCCTGCGCAGGCCCGACGCCCGCAGCAGCCGCACCACCTCGCGGCTGCTGACCTCCACCGCCCCGGCGGCCACCGCGTCCGCGTAGCGGTGCGCCGGAAGGTCGTAGTGGTCGCGCTCGAAGGCCCGCCTCGGCACGCCCAACCCCGCGGCGAACACATGGAGTTCGTCGTACGAGGCGTCGCTGACCAGGTGCGACCACATACGGCCGTGGCCGGGCCAGGAGGGCGGGTCGATGTACAGCGTCACGACGAGACCGCCCCGCCGGCGGCCGACCCCAGCGAGCCCACCGACGCCACCCGCACGCCCGCCTTGTGGCACACCCAGTGCGGATCGGGGCCCAGCTCCGGCTCCACGTCCAGCGCGTGCGGGTCGCCGGAGCCGCACACCGGGCACAGCGGCCAGCGGCCGTACCGCTCCAGCAGCGCGTCCTGCACGTCCTGGGCGACCAGCCCCGCGACGAAGGCGACGCCGTCCGGCCACTGCTCGACCCACCAGCGCCGCTGGACGATGGACTCCTCCACCAGT
The DNA here is from genome assembly GCF_014203595.1 of Streptomyces echinatus. Taxonomy (GTDB): domain Bacteria; phylum Actinomycetota; class Actinomycetes; order Streptomycetales; family Streptomycetaceae; genus Streptomyces; species Streptomyces echinatus. The sequence goes on along the minus strand of NZ_JACHJK010000005.1, from coordinate 151,531 downwards.
GAGACCACGTCCGCCTCGGCGACCTGGCCCGCGACGAGATCGGCGAGCACCAGGGCGCGGGCGGCGTGCAACGCCTGCTCCAGGGGGCTGATGGGGTCCATGCCCCCCATTGTGCGCACTCTTGACCGCGACACCGAACCGAAAATATCTTTCAATCGTGACCCAGGACGTGAAGGAAATTTTCGGCAGTCCGGGCGGCTCCCTCGCCGCCAAGGTGCGCACGCTCGCCCCGTCCATGACCCGGTCCATGCAGCGCGTCGCCGAGGCGGTCGCGAACGACCCGGCCGGCTGCGCCGCCCTCACGGTGACCGGCCTCGCCGAACTCACCGGCACCAGCGAGGCCACGGTCGTGCGCACCGCCCGGCTGCTCGGCTACCCGGGCTACCGCGACCTGCGTCTCGCCCTCGCCGGCCTCGCAGCCCAGCAGCAGTCCGGGCGGGCGCCGGCCATCACCACCGACATCGCCGTGGACGACCCCATCGCCGATGTCGTCGCAAAGCTGGCCTACGAGGAGCAGCAGACCCTCGCCGACACCGCCGCCGGACTCGACACCGTGCAGCTGGGCTCCGCCGTCACCGCGCTGGCCGCCGCCCGCCGCACCGACGTGTACGGCATAGGGGCCTCCGGGCTCGTCGCCCAGGACCTCACCCAGAAGCTGCTGCGGATAGGGCTCATAGCCCACGCGCACAGCGACCCGCACCTCGCGGTGACCAACGCGGTGCAGCTCCGTTCGGGTGACGTGGCGATCGCGATCACCCATTCCGGGTCGACGGGCGACGTCATCGAGCCGCTCCGGGCCGCCTTCGAGCACGGGGCGACCACCGTGGCGATCACCGGCAGGCCCGACTCGCCGGTCACCCAGTACGCCGACCTCGTGCTGACCACGTCGACCTCGCGGGAGACGGAGCTGCGGCCCGCCGCGATGTCCTCCCGGACGAGCCAGCTGCTGGTGGTGGACTGCCTGTTCGTGGGCGTGGCGCAGCGGACGTACGAGACGGCGGCGCCCGCGCTGGCCGCGTCGTACGAGGCGTTGGCGCACCGCCACCGGAGCGGATCGCGATAGACCGCCGAACCGGCCGTTCGCGAGGAACCGCGGGCCGGACACGGCCGGACGCGCCCCGCGGCCCGGCCGCACACCGGGCGCACACCGGCCGGTGAGCGGCCACGGCCTCGCGCCCCTCAGGAAACCGCACGTCCCGTGACGGAGAGAGCCACCCCCCAATGACCTCTCATGACCTGCGCACCCAACTGGCCTCGCTGACCACCGAGGCCTTCCGGCCCGAACTCGCCGGCATCGACCGGTTGCCCACCCTCGACATCGCCCGGCTGATGAACGGTGAGGACGCGGGCGTACCCGCTGCCGTGGCGGCCCAGTTGCCCCGGATCGCCGCCGCCATCGACGCCATGGCCGCACGCATGAGCCGCGGCGGACGGCTCGTCTACGCCGGTGCCGGCACCGCCGGACGGCTCGGCGTACTGGACGCCTCGGAGTGCCCGCCCACCTTCAACACCGACCCCGAGCGGGTCGTCGGCCTGATCGCGGGTGGTCCCGCGGCCATGGTCACCTCGGTGGAAGGCGCGGAGGACTCCGGCGAGCTGGCCCGCCGGGACCTCGACGCGCTGAAGCTCACCCCCGACGACACCGTGGTCGGTGTCTCCGCCTCCGGCCGCACCCCCTACGCCGTCGGCGCCGTCGAACACGCCCGTGCCCTCGGGGCCCTGACCATCGGTCTGGCCTGCAACGAGCACAGCGCGCTCGGGGCCGCCGCCGAGCACGGCATCGAGGTCGTCGTGGGCCCGGAACTGATCGCCGGCTCCACCCGGCTGAAGGCGGGCACGGCCCAGAAACTGGTGCTGAACATGCTGTCGACGATCACGATGATCCGGCTCGGCAAGACGTACGGGAACCTGATGGTCGACGTGCGCGCCTCCAACGACAAGCTCCGCGCCCGCTCGCACCGGATCGTCTCCCAGGCCACGGGCGCGTCCGACGCCGAGATCGAGAAGGCCCTCACGGAGACCGGCGGCGAGGTGAAGCAGGCGATCCTGACCCTGCTCGCCGGCGTCGACGGCCCGACGGCCGCCCGCCTTCTGGAGGAGTCCGGCGGTCATCTGCGTGCCGCGCTGGCGCACGCGCCCCGCTGACCCGCACGCTCGGGGCGTGCGCAACGACCCCGCCTCCACCGCGACCGCCGTCCTCGCCCGGGTCGGCGGTCCGGCCAACGTCACCTCCGTGACCCACTGCATGACCCGGCTCCGGCTGGCCCTCGCCGACCCGGCGGCCGCGGACGAGCGGGCCCTGCGGGCCGTACCCGGGGTGCTGGGTGTGGTGGCCGCCGGAACCGACTGGCAGATCGTGCTCGGGCCGGGGGCGGTGGACGCGGTCACGGCGGCGGTGACGACGGCGGTGACGACGGCGCCGGCCCGGCCGGCGTCCGCCCCCGCCCCCGCCCCCGGCGCCGGCCCCGCCACGGACAGCGGCGCCGGTCCGGACGGTGGCACGGCCGATCAGGAGGCCCGCGCGGCCGGTCAGGGTGCCCTGGTGAAGGAGCGGTTGCGCCGGCGCGACGCCACGCCGTTCAAGGCCGCCCTGCGCCGCGTGGCGAACGTCTTCGTCCCGCTCATCCCCGCCCTGATCGGCTGCGGCATCCTCGCCGGTCTCAACGGCCTGCTGCTGAACGCCGGCCTGCTGCCCGGCCTCACCCCCGCCCTCTCCGCGATCGCCTCCGCCTTCATGGCGCTGATCGCGGTGTTCGTCGGCGTCAACACGGCCAAGGAGTTCGGCGGTACGCCCGTACTGGGCGGCGCGGTGGCGGCCGTAGTGGTCTACCCGGGCGTGGCGAAGGTGACGGCGTTCGGCGTGCACCTGGCGCCCGGACAGGGCGGGGTGCTCGGCGCGCTCGCGGCGGCGTTCCTGGCGACGCGGGTGGAGAAGTGGTGCCGGGGCCGGGTGCCGGGCGCGCTGGACGTGCTGCTCACCCCGACCGTGACGGTCCTCGTCCCCGGCCTGGTGACGCTGTACGGCCTGATGTACGCGGCCGGCGCGGTGGCGACGGCGACCGGCACGGCCGCGAACTGGCTCCTCACGACCACCGGAGCGGTGGCGGGACTCGTCCTAGGCGCCCTCTTCCTGCCGCTGGTCATGCTGGGCCTGCACCAGGCCCTGATCCCCCTGCACGCCACCCTGATCGACCAGCAGGGCTACACGGTCCTGCTCCCGCTGCTGGCCATGGCGGGCGCGGGCCAGGTCGGCGCGGCCCTCGCGGTCTACGTCCGCCTGCGCCACGACGTCCCGCTGCGCACGACGATCCGCTCGGCGCTCCCGGCCGGTCTGCTGGGCGTCGGCGAACCCCTGATCTACGGCGTCTCCCTGCCCCTCGGCCGGCCGTTCCTGACCGCTTGCGCGGGCGGGGCGGCGGGCGGGGCGTTCGTCGGGTTCTTCGCGATGCTCGGCACCGAGGTCGGCGCCACGGCGATCGGCCCGTCGGGCTGGGCCCTGTTCCCGCTGCTGACCGGGAACAGGGGGCCGGGTGCGGCGGTGGCCGTCTACGGGGGCGGGCTGCTCACCGGGTACGCGGTGGGCTTCGCGGCGACATACCTGTTCGGCTTCACGCACCGGCCCCGGACCCCCGCGGATGCGTGACACCGACGGCAGCGGGGGTGAGGCGCCGACGGCCGTGGGAGCGTGGTCCGACCGTCGCGGGAAGTGGTCTGACCGTCGCGGCTGGGTGACGCCGGCCGCCGCGGGTGGATGACGCCGGCCGTCGCGGGGGTGTGGCGTCGGTCGGCGCGGGTGCGTGACGCTCCGTCATGGCGGGTCGTTTGCCGGGCATGATGACGAAGCTTCTGGCCACCGCCGCCCTCACGGTCTCCGTCGCCGCGCTGGCCGCTCCCGCCCACGCCGACGGCCACTGGACGGCCACCGGTACCGCCCTGTGCGCCGGTGGCATGGCCGCCGGTCCCGTGGTCAGGACCGTGTCCCCGGTGCCGCTGACCGGCGCCGCCCCCGCGTGCGACAAGGGAAGCCTGCTGCACCACGGCGGCTGATCCCCGGCGCGGTGGCCTCAGCGCTCCGACGGCTCCGCCGGTGCCCGCCAGACGAGGGTGTAGCGCCAGAAGAGGCGGCGCCGCAGCCGGGCACCGGGCAGCAGCCGGCGTGCCGCACCGGAGATCTCGGCGAAGGTCTCCTCCGGCGCCCGGGTGCGTGCGGTCATGGACACGGGCGGGAGCGACGCCGGCCGGCCGCGGTTCTTCACCCAGCCCAGGAGCGGGTTGAGCGCCAGGGCCACGAGGCCGAGTGCGTGGTCGGCCGGCCCCGACGCCCGCGCACAGCCGACGACCACCAGGGTGCCGCCGGGCGCGAGCCGCCCCCGCAGCCGGGTGAGGGTCTCGGGGAAGGGCAGGTGGTGGAGCACGGCGACGCAGGTGATCACGTCGTACGGGCCGGCGGGGAGGTGGCGGGAGGCATCGGCGACGCTGTACCCGACGGCTGCCGTCCCGTTCGTCAGCTCCCGCGCCCTGGCCACGATTTCCGCGTCGGCGTCGATCCCGTGCACCTCCCGGGCGCGCCGGCCGAGCAGCCGGGCCAGCTCGCCGCTTCCGCAGCCGACGTCCAGTGCGGTGCCGAATCGACGGGGCAACCGCCGCAGCAGCCACGGGTGGTAGCGGGCGTTGTGGTCCCAGGGGTGGGCGGCGTTGAAACGGTGGAGGGCGGCGAGGATGCGGTCCGTGAAGGTCGTCGTCACGCGGCCCACTCCACCACGGCGCCGCCGGCCCGGTCCGTCGGCACCGGACTCGGGGGGCCGGGGCCGAACTCGGGGGCTGGGGCAGGACGCGGGGGGCTGGGGCAGGACGCGGGCGGCCGGGGTCGGGCGGGGCAGGGCACCATGGAGGGGAGGAGGCGACCTACCGATATGAACCACGCCCAGCTCACCGCCCTCGGACGGGCTCTCCGGCTGCTCGGCGAGCACGGGGAGGCCCTGACCGCCGACACCCCGGACGCCCGGCTGCACGAGATCAAGGACGACCTGCGGCGGGCCCTCGATCTGCTGGACGACAGTGTCACCACCGCGGCGCCCACCACCCGGTGCCCCGAGCATCCCCAGGGCCCCGTGGACGAGAGCGCGCCCGATCTGTGCCTGCTGTGCGAGACCCGGCGCCGGGCCGCACGGCGTTCGGAGTTCCAGGGCGGCAGGTCCCGCCCGGGGGACCCGGTCCCCACCGGGCCCTCCCGGTACGGCGTCCGCGGGGACCGTCCACAGCCCCAGCAACGGTGGCTGCCGGAGCTGTGGAACGGGCAGGAGTGGCAGCTGTGCGGCACACCCCGCCGGGACCGGCACGAGGCGGAGGCCTATCTCGCGGCCCAGCGCCGAGGTTCCCGGCCCGCCATGGCATACCGGCTCGTCCACGAGTTCACGGACTACGAGGTGCTGCGGGTGTGGGGGACACCGGTACGCGTGGACATCGAGCCCATGGGCAACCTCTAGGACCCGTCCGTCCGGCCATCGGCGGCGCCGTCCCGAGGGCGGTCCCGTTGCGTGTCGGGTGCGCGCACCCGGCGGACGGAGCGGTCAGCTCAGGCTCTGCAGCGCCGCCGCGTCGTACGGCTTCAGCTCCTCGAAGCGGTCGGCCAGGACCTTGGCCGCCCACTCGGGGTCCTGGAGCAGCGCGCGCCCGATGGCCACCATGTCGAACTCGTCGGCCTCCATGCGGTCCAGGAGGTTGTCGATGCCCTTGACCGGGGAGCCCTCGCCCTGGAAGGCGTTGATGAAGTCGCCGTCGAGGCCGACCGAGCCGACGGTGATGACCGGCTTGCCGGTGAGCTTCTTCGTCCAGCCGGCCAGGTTCAGGTCGGAGCCGTCGAACTCGGGGAGCCAGTAACGGCGGGTGGAGGCGTGGAAGACGTCGACGCCGGCCGCCGCGAGCGGCGTGAGGATGGCCTCCAGCTCCTCGGGGGTCTCGGCGAGGCGGGCCGTGTAGTCCTGCTGCTTCCACTGCGAGTAGCGGAAGATCACCGGGAACTCGGCGGACACCCGCTCACGGACCGCGGCGACGATCTCCGCGCCGAACTTCGCGCGGGCCACCGGGTCGCCGCCGTACGCGTCCGAGCGGGTGTTGGTGCCCGCCCACAGGAACTGGTCGACGAGGTAACCGTGGGCGCCGTGGATCTCCACGCCGTCGAAGCCGATGCGCTCGGCGTCCGCCGCGGCCTGCGCGAACGCGGCGACGACGTCGTCCAGGTCCTGCTGGGTCATGGCCTTGCCGGTGGCCTCGGCGCCGGCGTTGACCAGGCCGGAGGGGCCCATCGCGGGGGCGTCCGGGTAGGGGTTCTGGCCCTGCTCGCGGACCATGCCGATGTGCCACAGCTGGGGCACGATGGTGCCGCCGGCCGCGTGCACGTCCTCGGCGACCTTCGCCCATCCCGCGAGCTGCTCCTCGCCGTGGAACCGGGGCACGCGCGAGCTGTTGCCGGCCGACTCGTGGCCGACGTAGGTGCCCTCGGTGACGATGAGGCCGACGCCGGCGGCGGCGCGGCGGGCGTAGTAGGAGCGCACGTCCTCGCCGGGGACGCCGCCCGGGGAGAACATGCGGGTCATCGGCGCCATCGCGATCCGGTTCGGGACGGTGAGACCGTTGAGCGTGATCGGGCGGGACAGGATCTGGGCCGCGCGGGACGTGGCGGAGGGCGTGACGGTCACGTGGGGGGCTCCTCGTGAAGGGCGATGTTAACCGGGCGGTATGTGAGCACGCATTGTTGCAGCTCCTTAAGTAACCGCCTATGCGCTGCCCCACATTCCGCCCCCACGAAGTACTTCACGTGACACCGCTCACGCTCTCCCCGGTCAGCCCTCGCATCCGGCCGCTTCTCCAATCACCGGTGGAGACGACGACGCCGCCCGGATACGGCCGAGGGCGGTACCCCCGGCCAGAAGCTGGGGGTACCGCCCTCGGTTCGAAGGACAGGCGATCAACCGTCAGGTCGATCAGAAGTCCATGTCACCGCCCGGCATGCCGCCGCCGGCCGGCGCGGCGGCCTTCTCCGGCTTGTCGGCGATGACGGCCTCGGTGGTGAGGAACAGCGCGGCGATGGAGGCGGCGTTCTGCAGCGCGGAACGGGTCACCTTCGCCGGGTCGATGATGCCCTCGGCGACCAGGTCGACGTACTCGCCGGTCGCGGCGTTCAGGCCGTGGCCCGGGGTCAGGTTGCGCACCTTCTCCACCACGACACCGCCCTCGAGGCCGGCGTTGACGGCGATCTGCTTCAGCGGGGCCTCCAGGGCGATGCGCACGGCGTTGGCGCCGGTCGCCTCGTCACCCTCGAGCTCCAGCTTCTCGAAGACCTGGGAGGCCTGCAGCAGGGCCACGCCACCACCGGCGACGATGCCCTCCTCGACGGCGGCCTTCGCGTTGCGGACGGCGTCCTCGATGCGGTGCTTGCGCTCCTTGAGCTCCACCTCGGTGGCGGCACCGGCCTTGATGACCGCGACACCGCCGGCGAGCTTCGCCAGGCGCTCCTGCAGCTTCTCGCGGTCGTAGTCCGAGTCGCTGTTCTCGATCTCGGCGCGGATCTGGTTCACCCGGCCGTTGACCTGGTCCGAGGAACCGGCACCGTCGACGATGGTGGTCTCGTCCTTGGTGATGACGACCTTGCGGGCGCGGCCCAGGAGGTCCAGGGTCGCGTTCTCCAGCTTGAGGCCGACCTCCTCGGAGATGACCTCGCCGCCCGTGAGGATGGCGATGTCGCCGAGCATGGCCTTGCGGCGGTCGCCGAAGCCCGGGGCCTTGACGGCGACGGACTTGAAGGTGCCGCGGATCTTGTTGACGACCAGGGTCGAGAGGGCCTCGCCCTCGACGTCCTCGGCGATGATCAGCAGCGGCTTCCCCGACTGCATGACCTTCTCCAGCAGCGGGAGCAGGTCCTTGACGGAGCCGATCTTGGAGTTCGCGATGAGGATGTAGGGGTCCTCGAGCGACGCCTCCATGCGCTCCATGTCGGTCGCGAAGTAGGCGGAGATGTAGCCCTTGTCGAAGCGCATGCCCTCGGTGAGCTCGAGCTCCAGACCGAAGGTGTTGCTCTCCTCGACGGTGATGACGCCTTCCTTGCCGACCTTGTCCATCGCCTCGGCGATGAGCTCGCCGATCTGGGTGTCGGCGGCGGAGATGGACGCGGTGGAGGCGATCTGCTCCTTGGTCTCGACGTCCTTCGCCTGCTCCAGCAGGGCGGCGGAGACGGCCTCGACGGCCTTCTCGATACCGCGCTTCAGGGCCATCGGGTTGGCGCCGGCGGCGACGTTGCGCAGGCCTTCCTTGACCAGGGCCTGGGCGAGCACGGTCGCGGTGGTCGTACCGTCACCGGCGACGTCGTCCGTCTTCTTGGCGACTTCCTTGACCAGCTCGGCGCCGATCTTCTCGTACGGGTCCTCCAGCTCGATCTCCTTGGCGATGGACACACCATCGTTGGTGATCGTGGGGGCGCCCCACTTCTTCTCGAGGACGACGTTGCGGCCCTTGGGGCCGAGCGTCACCTTGACGGCGTCCGCGAGCTGGTTCATGCCGCGCTCGAGGCCGCGCCGCGCCTCCTCGTCGAACGCGATGATCTTGGCCATGTGAAGTGGTCCCTCCAGGACTGGGGGTGATTCCTTCGGACCGCGCCCGCGCCCGCGACGGACGGCTCGCCGGCCGCGTGGTTCCTTGCCCCACTTGGCCTGCGGGCCTCACCGACCCGGTCCTTCGTTGTCACTCTCACCTTCAGAGTGCTAACGCAATGATTAGCACTCGGCATGGCCGAGTGCAAGCTCCTGACGGGGGTCCGGGGCACCCGTCAGCCCCCCGCGAACACCGGGGTGCGGGCACGACGAAGGGCCCGCACCCTCTGCGAGGTGCGGGCCCTTCGTACAAGAAACGTTCAGGCGCTGAGGCGAACCATGTCGGCCTGCGGGCCTTTCTGGCCCTGCGAGATCTCGAACTCCACCCGCTGGCCCTCTTCCAGGGTGCGGTAGCCGTCCATCTGAATGGCGCTGTAGTGGACGAAGACGTCCGCACCACCGTCGACCGCGATGAAGCCGTACCCCTTCTCCGCGTTGAACCACTTGACGGTGCCCTGAGCCATGCCTAACTCCCCTATTACTGGCCCTTGCACAGATCCACACTTCGCGGACCCGGGTCAGACCTCACCCCCCATGGGACGGGGGCGTGCGCCGGAACGCGTCGACCGCGGCTGAATGTATCTGTCCAACTGCCGTCTGCAACAGGTCAATCGGACGAGAATTCTGGACGCCAACGGTCCGGAATGTGGTGAGAATTCGCCTGACTTCAGGGCAAGTCGGGCCCCATGAAAGCCACAAAAGCCGCAGACAACCCCCACACTTTGGCTACTTCTTGTCGGGGGCGCGGCATGAATCCAGGGCTCGCAACCCGGAGGTCGCGACCGTGTTCCCCAACTCTACCGCGCTCAATCACGCAGAATTGCCCCCTCCGCTTCTCTCACGGAGGGGGCAATCGGATGAACAATCGGTAACCGGCGTTACCGACGGTAATAACGGGGCCGTATCAGCCGCCCGCGACCGCCGGGATGATCGAGACGCCGGCGCCGTCGGGGGTCGCCGTCTCCAGGCCCTGCTCGAAGCGGACGTCGTCGTCGTTGACGTACACGTTCACGAACCGGCGCAGCTTGCCCTGGTCGTCCAGGACGCGGGCGGCGATCCCGGTGTGGTTCTTCTCCAGGTCCTCGATGACCTGGGCGAGGGTCCCGCCCTCGGCGCTCACCTCGGCCTGACCGCCGGTGTAGGTGCGCAGGATGGTGGGGATGCGAACGGTCACGCTCATGCGAGGCCAGCCTCTCGGAAGGAGTCCAGGGTCGGGCGGATGGTGGCGGTGAGGCCGGTGCCGGCCACCGCGTCGAGGGTCTTGAGACCGTCGCCGGTGTTGAGGACGACCGTGGTCTTCGCCGGGTCCAGCACGCCGTCCTTGAGAAGCTTGCGGGTGACGCCGACGGTCACCCCGCCCGCCGTCTCCGCGAAGATGCCCTCGGTGCGGGCGAGCAGCTTGATGGCGTCGACGACCTCGGCGTCCGTCACGTCCTCCACGGCGCCGCCGGTGCGGCGCGCGATGTCGAGGACGTAGGGGCCGTCGGCCGGGTTGCCGATGGCGAGGGACTTGGCGATGGTGTTCGGCTTCTGGGGGCGGACGACGTCGTGGCCCGCCTTGTAGGCGGTCGACACCGGCGAGCAGCCCTCGGCCTGCGCGCCGAAGATCTTGTACGGCTTGTCCTCGACCAGGCCCAGCTTGATCAGCTCCTGCAGGCCCTTGTCGATCTTCGTGAGCTGGGAGCCGGAGGCGATCGGGACCACGATCTGGTCGGGCAGCCGCCAGCCGAGCTGCTCGCAGATCTCGTACGCGAGGGTCTTGGAGCCCTCCGCGTAGTACGGCCGCAGGTTGACGTTGACGAAGCCCCAGCCCTCGCCGGCCGGGTCGCCGATCAGCTCGGAGCAGAAGCGGTTCACGTCGTCGTAGTTGCCCTCGATGCCGACGAGCTCACCGCCGTAGACCGCGGCCATGACGACCTTGCCCTGCTCCAGGTCGTGCGGGATGAACACGCAGGAGCGGAAGCCGGCCCGGGCGGCGGCGGCGCCGACGGCACCGGCCAGGTTGCCCGTGGAAGAGCAGGAGAGCGTGGTGAAGCCGAACGCGCGGGCGGCCTCCAGGGCCTGGGCGACGACCCGGTCCTTGAAGGAGTGCGTCGGGTTGCCGGAGTCGTCCTTCACGTACAGGCCGCCGGTCACACCCAGCTCACGGGCCAGGTTGTCGGCCTTGACGAGCTTGGTCCAGCCCGGGTTGATGTTGGGCTTGTCGGCGACGTCCGCCGGGACGGGCAGCAGGGGCGCGTACCGCCAGATGTTCGCGGGGCCGGCCTCGATGCGCGCCCGCAGCTCTTCGGTGTCGTAGGCGGAGAAGTCGTAGGCGATCTCCAGCGGGCCGAAACACTCCTCGCAGGCGAAGACCGGGCCGAGCGGCACCCGGTGACCGCATTCGCGACAGCTCAGGGCGGCGGCGGGACCGAGGTCTACGGTGGAGTCGGTGCTGGTTGCAACTGTCTGCACAGCCATGGAGGCGAGGCCCTTTCTCCTCATCTTCCCCACGACGCATCTCGTCGTGAGACGGATTTGGCACCTTCCCTAGCCGGGAGCCTCGCGAAAACGATCAAGAATGATCTACGAGAACCGACTGGAGGGTTGCCGGGGCTTCATCGGGCCGTTTCCCTCTGCCCCTCTGGATGAGCTGTATGTGGTTGTGGACGCTCGAGACCCCCGACATGCGATGGTCATCGGCGTTGTTCAAGACTGTAACCGAAGGCCAGGACAGTTGAGATAGTCGTCCGAACCGCGAGATGGATCACACGGTTCGCCCGTGTGGTCACGAACAGTGAGGAGCCGCAGACCGTGCTGGAAGAAGTCGAGCGCTGGCTGGCCACCCGCTCCTGGTCCGTGGCCGATCGCCCGCTCCACCGGCTCCTGTCCGCCAAGCAGCGCACGGGCCAGACGATCAGCGTCGTGCTGCCCGCGCTCAACGAGGAGGAGACCGTCGGCGACATCGTCACGGTCATCCGTCACGACCTCATGGAGCGGGCCCCGCTCGTCGACGAGATCGTCGTCGTGGACTCCGGCTCCACCGACCGCACCTCCGCGGTCGCCGCCGCCGCGGGCGCGCGGGTCGTTCACCGCGACGAGATCCTGCCCCGCCTCCCGGCGGTCCCCGGAAAGGGTGAAGTGCTCTGGCGCTCCCTGCTGGTGACCGGCGGGGACATCCTCTGTTTCGTCGACGCCGACCTGAGGGAGTTCTCCTCCGACTTCGTCCTCGGGATCGTCGGCCCGCTGCTCACCGAGCCGGACGTGGACCTGGTCAAGGCGATGTACGACCGCCCGCTCGCCGCCGGACCGGAGGCGCTCGCCGCCGGCCCGACCGCCGGGCAGGGCGGCCGGGTCACCGAGCTGATGGCCCGACCGCTGCTGAACATGCACTGGCCGCAGCTGGCCGGCTTCGTGCAGCCGCTGGGCGGCGAGTACGCGGCCCGCCGCTCCCTGCTGGAACAGCTGCCGTTCCCCGTCGGCTACGGCGTGGAGCTCGGCATGCTGGTGGACGCGCTGCACCTGGTCGGCCTGGACGCGCTGGCCCAGGTCGACGTCGGCGTGCGCAAGCACCGCCACCAGGACGGCCAGGCCCTCGGCCGGATGGCCGCCGCGATCTACCGCACGGCCCAGCTCCGGCTGGCCCGCGGCCATCTGGTGCGGCCCTCGCTGACCCAGTTCGTACGGGGCGAGGACGGCTTCGAGCCGCGCACCTACTCGGTGGACACCGAGGAACGGCCGCCCATGCTGGAGATCGTGGAGTACGCCGACCGGAAGGTGGCGTGAACGGGCCGTATACGGTGCCCTTCCCTCCCCTTACCGGACGGAACGCACGTTTGAGCGTTTCCGGGCCGGGCTAGGTTGAGGCGTATGGCTTCCACGCGCGGTGCTGCCGAAAAAGCTCAGGTGCTGGTCGCGTCGAATCGCGGCCCGGTCTCCTATCAGATGCACGACGACGGCTCGCTGCACGCCAGGCGGGGCGGTGGCGGGCTGGTCTCGGGGCTGTCCGCCATCGGGCCGGACGCGGACTCGGTGTGGGTGTGCGCCGCGCTGGGCGACGGCGACCGGGCGGCCGCCCGGCGGGCGGACGGCGGGCTGCTGCCGGCCGGCGACACGGGCGGGCAACGGGTGCGGATGCTCGACATCGACGCGGCCGTGCACGCCGACGCGTACAACGGCGTGGCCAACTCGGTGCTCTGGTTCGTCCACCACATGCTGTACCAGACCCCGCTGGAGCCGGTCTTCGACGCGGAGTTCCGGCGGCAGTGGGCGTCGTACGAGAGCTACAACCGGGCGTTCGCCGAGGCGCTGGCCGAGGAGGCGGCCGAGGGCGCGGCGGTGCTGATCCAGGACTATCACCTGGCCCTCGCCCCCCGCATGCTCCGCCGGCTCCGCCCCGATCTGCGCATCGGACACTTCTCCCACACCCCGTGGGCCCCGCCGGAGTACTTCCGGCTGCTGCCCGACGACATCGCGGCCGAGCTGCTCAGCGGCATCCTGGGCGCGGACCGGGCGGCGTTCCTCACCCACCGGTGGGCGGACGCGTTCCGGGACTGCTGTCACGCGGTGCTCGGGCCGGGCATCCCCTCCGGCACCCGGATCGGGGTGCACGGGCTGGGCGCGGACGCGGAGTTCCTGCGCAAGCGGGCCCACGAGGACGACGTGAACGAGCGGATGGCGGCGCTGCGGGAGGAGATCGGAGCGGACCGCAGGACCATCGTCCGGGTCGACCGCACGGAGCTGTCGAAGAACATCGTGCGCGGGCTGCTGGCGTACCGGCAGCTGCTGGACGACCACCCGGAGTGGCGTGAGCGGGTCGTCCACGTGGCGTTCGCCTACCCCTCGCGCCAGGACCTCGCCGTGTACCGCGAGTACACCGCCGAGGTGCGGCGGGTCGCGGACGAGATCAACGAGCGGTACGGCACGTCGGGCTGGACGCCGGTGGAGCTGCATGTGAAGGACGACTTCGCGCGCTCCCTGGCGGCGTACCGACTGGCCGACGTGGCGCTGGTGAATCCCATCCGGGACGGCATGAACCTGGTCGCCAAGGAGGTCCCGGTCGTCTCGGACGAGGGCTGCGCGCTGGTGCTGTCGCGGGAGGCCGGGGCGCACGAGGAGCTGGGCGAGGACGCGTTCACGGTGAATCCCTACGACATCGGCGGGACCGCGGAGGCGTTGCACGAGGCGCTGAGCCTGCCGGCGGAGGAGCGGGCGGCCCGCTCGAAGCGGCTGGCCGCCGCCGCGACCGCGCTGCCGCCGGCCCAGTGGTTCCTGGACCAGCTGAGCGAGCTGACCGGCCGGCCTGGATGAGCTGACCGGCCGGCCGGGACGAACCGACCCGTCGGCCGGGATGAGCCGACCGGCCGGCCTGGTCGACCTGACCGGTCAGCCGAGGTGATCCGCCAGCCGCCGCAGCAGGTCCACGACTCCCTCGGGGCCGTCCACCACCAGGTCGGCCCGCTGGGCCAGTTCGGTGACCTCGGTGCTGCCGCTGCAGACCAGCAGGCCGGGGGTGCCGTTCTTGCGGAGTTCGTCGACCGCGGCGAAGGCGGGGAGGTCGCCCAGGTCGTCGCCGGCGTAGACGACGCAGCCGGCGCCGGTGGTGCGGGCGTGGTCGAGGAGGGCCACGCCCTTGTCCATGCCCGGCGGGCGCAGTTCCAGGACCATGCGGCCGGGTTCCACGATCAGGCCGTGCCGGGCGGCGAGGCCGGCGAGGGGGGTGCGCAGGGACTCGAACGTGGCCTGCGGGTCGGCGGCGCGGCGGGTGTGGACGGCGACGGCCCGGCCCTTCTCCTCGATCCACGTGCCTTCGCCGGCGCCGATGCGTTCCAGCAGGGCCGGCAGTTCCGCGCGGACGGCGGCGACGCCGGGGTGGGGGGCGGGCGCGGTGAGGGTGCCGGTGGCCGCGTCCCAGCGTTCGGCGCCGTAGTGGCCGAGGACGGTCAGGTGTTCCAGGCCGGGGACGCCGTCGAAGCCGCCGTAGCGGACCGCGAGCTCGGCCGGGCGGCCGGTGATCACGGCGACGGAGGCGATCTTGGGGGCGAGGGCGGCCAGGGCGGGTACGGCGGCGGGGTGGGCGCGGGCCTGTTCGGGGTCGGCGACGATGGGGGCCAGGGTGCCGTCGAAGTCCAGGCCGATCAGTGCGGTGCGGGGCTGCGCGAGCAGGGCGGCGAGTCCGTCGCGGCCGGGCTGGGTCTGCGGGGTCGGCAGAGGGTCCATACCGCGACAGTATCCGGCCCGGGGCGTGGTCACTCCCGGGGCTCCGCCCCTGGACCCCGCCTTGCCCACCCGCCACCCGACTCGCTCGGCCGAAAAGACAACGGTCAGCGTTCTGTGCGGCGGGTGGCTCGGATTCGTCTCAGGCGGTTCACGGTGACCGGGTCGTGGGCCAGGGCCCGCTCGTCGTCCAGGAGCGCGTTGAGGAGCTGGTAGTAGCGGACCGGGGCGAGGCCCAGTTCCTCGCGGATCGCCCGTTCCTTCGCGCCGGCGCCGGGAAAGCCCCGGCGCTCCAGCGCGAGGATCGCCTTCTCACGGCTGCCCAGTTCCATGCGAGCCACCGTAACGCCGGGCACCGACAGTCCCCGGCCCGCCCTCCCCCGGTCCTAGCTCGCGCTGCTGCTGTCGGCCGCCATGGCCGTGGCCTGCAGCCGGGTCAGGACGCCGGAGGGGCTGCCGCCGGGGACGACCGCCTGGCCGATGTTCTGCTTCACGGCCGCGCTGACCGCCGCCCAGGAGGTCTTGCCGGCGGGGTACAGCTCGGAGGTGGGCAGCTGGTCCAGGAACGGCCGCAGGGTCTTGTCGGTGGTCTGGCCGGACACGCTCATGGCGTTGGAGGCGGAACCGGTGACCGGCAGCAGCCCGTACGTCCGGGAGAACTCGAGGACGTTCTTCTTCGCGTAGACGAAGTCGAGGAAGTCACCGATCCGGTCGGCGTGCCCGTTCTGCTTGAAGCCCATCATCCAGTCGGAGACGCCCATGGAGGCCCTGGCCTTGCCGGTGCGGCCCGGCATCGGCACCATGCCGAACTTCACGCCCTTCTTCGTGGCCTGCTGGATCAGCGTCGGGTGCCCGTTGAGCATGCCGACCTGGCCGTCGGCGAAGGCGGCGAACGCGGTGGCGCGGTTGAGCTTGCCGGGGGCGACCGGACCGGTCAGGTCCTTGCCGACCAGCTCGTCCTTGAGCCAGGCGAAGGTCGAGACGTTCGCCTCGGAGTTGATCGTGTAGGTGCCGATGTCGTCGGTGTAGCCGCCCCCGCCGTTGCCCCCGCTGAGCAGCCACTGCATGGTCTCGGCCTGGGCCTCCTCGGGGCCGAGCGGCAGGGCGAAGGGGTACTTCACGCCCTTGCCCTTGAGTGCCTGGGCGTCGGCGGCCAGCTCGTCCCAGGTGGTGGGCGGGGTGATGCCGGCCTGGGCGAACAGGGTCTTGTTGTAGAAGAGCACGCGCGTGGAGCCGGCGAAGGGGATGCCGTACTGCGTGTGCTCCCACGCTCCGGCGTCGGAGAGCTGGGAGAGGAAGTCGGCCTGGGTACGGATGGAGAGCAGGTCCGAGGCCGCGTAGAGCTTGCCGGCGGCGGCGTAGTCGGCGTAGGCGCCGATCTGGGCCATGTCGGGGGCGTGGCCGGCGTCGACCATCTCCTTGACCTTGCGGTCGACGTCGTTCCAGGAGTAGACGCTGACCTCGACGTTCACATCGGGGTGCTGCGACTCGTAGTCCTCGACCAGGGCGTCCCAGTACTTCTTGGAGCTGTTGGCGGCGGAGTCGCCGTAGTCGGCGGCGACGAGTCTGAGGGTCACGTCGGAGGAGCCCGTGCTCCCGCAGCCGCCGAGGACCACCGTCATGCCCAGTGCGGACACCACCGCGATCATTCCTGCCGTACCCCGACGCACGCTCAAAGCCCCAACCCTGCTGTCTGACCGTTCAATATATGGACACATAAGGTCTACACCACGTGAGTGGACTAGACCTCTCCCGGGTGGGAGGGCCACACTAGGCCCCGTGGTGAGACATGTCATCGCCCTCGACGTGGGCGGTACCGGGATGAAGGCCGCCCTCGTCACGGACGGCGGCGAGCTGCTCCACCGCGCCCGCCGCGCCACCGGACGCGAGCGCGGCCCGGACGCGGTGGTCGCGACGATCCTCGACTTCGCCGCCGAGCTGTACGCGTACGGCGCCGAGCACCACGGCGCCCCGGCCCTCGCCGCCGGCCTCGCGGTCCCCGGCATCGTCGACGAGGAGCACGGCGTCGCCGCCTACGCGGCCAACCTCGGCTGGCGGGACGTACCGCTGCGCGCACTGCTCACCGAGCGGCTCGGCATCCCCGTCGCCCTCGGCCACGACGTGCGCACCGGCGGCCTCGCCGAGGGCCGGATCGGTGCGGGCAAGGGCGCCGACCGGTTCCTGTTCGTGCCGCTCGGCACCGGGATCGCGGGCGCCATCGGTATCGACGGCCGGGTGGAGGCGGGCGCGCACGGCTTCGCGGGCGAGATCGGCCATGTCGTCGTGCGGCCCGGCGGCACCGACTGTCCCTGCGGGCAGCGCGGCTGCCTGGAGCGGTACGCCTCCGCGTCCGCCGTCAGCGAGGCCTGGGCGGCGGCCTGCGGGGACCCGGACGCCGACGCCGCCGACTGCGCCAAGGCCGTCGCGTCCGGCGACCCGAACGCCGTCCGGGTCTGGCAGGAGGCGGTGGACGCGCTCGCCGACGGGCTGGTCACCGCCGTCACCCTGCTGGACCCCCGCACGCTGATCATCGGTGGCGGGCTGGCCGAGGCGGGGGAAGTGTTGTTCCAGCCGCTGCGGGACGCCGTCCGGCGCCGGGTCACCTTCCAGAAACTGCCCACCATCGTCCCCGCCGCCCTCGGCGACACCGCCGGCTGCCTGGGCGCGGGACTGCTCGCGCGGGACCTGCTGACGACCACCCACCCCACGACTGCGGAGGTAAGCACCTGATGGCCACTGAGCGGGACAGTCGATCGCCGGGTGGGAGCAGCGCCCCCGAAGGGGCGCGGGGCGCCGCTGATCAGCGGCTCCACCGCGGGGCGCGCTCAGCCCCCACCGGCCCGCAGGTGCTCACCGGCGCGAACGTGGTGCTCCCCACCGGGACCGTGGCAGGCGGCCGGCTGGCCGTGGACGGCAGGCGCATCGCCGCCGAGCCCCCGGCCGGCGCCCAGGCCGTCGACGTCACCGGCCACTGGCTGGTCCCCGGCTTCGTCGACATCCACAACCACGGCGGCGGCGGAGCCTCCTTCTCCGGCACGGCCGACGACATCCTCAAGGCCATCGGCACGCACCGCGCCCACGGCACCACCACCCTCGTCGCCTCCACCGTCACCGACGAGATGGACCTGCTGGTCGGCCAGGCCGGACTGCTGAGCGAGCTGGCCGAGCAGGGCGACATCGCGGGCATCCACTTCGAGGGGCCGTTCATCTCGCCGTGCCGCAAGGGCGCGCACTCCGAGAAGCTGCTGCGCGACCCGGAACCCGCCGAAGTCCGCAAGCTGATCGACGCGGCACGCGGCCAGGCCAGGATGGTCACCCTCGCGACCGAACTGCCCGGCGGCATCGAATCCGTACGGCTGCTCGCCGAGCACGGCGTGATCGCGGCGATCGGGCACACCGACGCGACGTACGAGCAGACGGTACGGGCCATCGACGCGGGCGCCACGGTCGCCACCCACCTCTTCAACGCCATGCCCGCCCTCGGCCACCGCGCGCCCGGCCCGGTCGCCGCGCTGCTGGAGGACGAGCGGGTCACCGTCGAGCTGATCAACGACGGCACGCACCTGCACCCGGCCGCGCTGGAGCTGGCGTTCCGGCACGCGGGAGCGGACCGGGTCGCGTTCATCACCGACGCGATGGACGCGGCCGGCATCGGCGACGGCCGCTACATGCTCGGCCCGCTGGAGGTCGAGGTCAGCGAGGGCGTGGCCCGGCTGGTGGAGGGCGGCTCGATCGCGGGCTCCACGCTCACCCTGGACCGCGCGTTCCAGCGGGCGGTGACGGTCGACAGGCTGTCGGTCGAGGACGCGGTGACGGCCCTGTCGGCCAATCCGGCCCGCCTGCTCGGCCTCTCCGACCGCATCGGTTCCCTGGAGCCCGGCAAGGACGCCGACCTCGTCCTGCTGGACGCGGACTTCGGGCTGAAGGGCGTGATGCGGCGCGGCGAGTGGCTCGTCACGCCGCAACTGGCCTGATCCGTCCCGGTTTCCTCGCACGGCGGCCGACCTGGGTCTGGGCCGACCGCCGTGTCTTTGGCATGATCGGGTCCCCGGAAACCGAGTGACAGGCACAGGGACTTCGAGGGAGGTCGGCCCGGGTGATCCTCACGGTCACACTGAACACCGCTCTCGACATCACCTATCGCGTGCGGTCGCTGCGGCCGCACGCCTCGCACCGCGTCTCGGAGGTCGTCGAGCGGCCCGGCGGCAAGGGCGTGAACGTGGCCCGGGTGCTGGCCGCCCTCGGCCACGAGGTGACGGTCACCGGGTTCGCCGGCGGCGCCACCGGCGAGGTGGTGCGCGACCGTCTGTCGGCCGTGCCGGGCCTGACGGACGCGCTGGTGCCCGTCGCGGGAGCGACCCGGCGCACCATAGCCGTCGCCGACGAACTGAGCGGTGACACCACCCAGTTGAACGAGCCGGGGCCGGCGATCGAGCCCGCCGAGTGGGGTGGCTTCCTCGACCGGTACGAGGAGCTGGTGGCCGGGGCCTCGGCGGTGGCGCTGTGCGGCAGCCTGCCGCCCGGGGTGCCGGTGGGGGCGTACGCGAGCCTGGTCCGCACGGCACGGTCCGCGGGAGTGCCGGTGCTGCTGGACACCAGCGGCGAGCCGCTGCGGCGCGGAGTGGCCGCCCGCCCGGACATCATCAAGCCCAACGCCGACGAGCTGGCCGAACTCACCGGTTCCCACGAGCCGTTGCGCGCCACCCAGGACGCCCGCCGCCGCGGCGCCCGCACGGTCGTCGCCTCGCTCGGCGCGCAGGGCCTGCTCGCGCTCACCCCGGAGGGCGACTGGCGCGCGGTCCCGCCCGCCCGTGAGCACGGCAACCCCACTGGCGCGGGCGACTCGGCGGTCGCCGGCCTGCTGTCCGGCCTGGTGCACCGACTTCCCTGGCCGGACCGCCTGACCAGCGCCGTCGCCCTGTCGGCCGCGACCGTACGGGCCCCGGCCGCGGGCGACTTCGACCGTGTGGCCTACGAGAAGCTCCTGGCCCGCGTCTCGGTGACGGCAGCGTGAGAACATCCCGGCCCTCGCCGGACTTGCCCGGTCCGACCTGACATCAGGTCCGTTCAATGCGTGAAGACGGCCTCCAGTCCGTGCTGGTAGGGCCGTCTTCGTGCTGAGGGTGGCCGCTGGTGCCAACGCGCCCTAGCTGTCGCGCGTGACCTGGCCCTTCTTCAACCAGAACTGGTCGAGCAGGACGTTGCACTTGTCACCGGGCTGGCAGGAGAGCGAGATGGTGTTCGACCCCTTGTTCAAGGTCAGCCAGGCGTAAGTCTCCATCCAGGCCTGTGCCGGGTCCTTGATGCCGGCGAAGTTGCCGAGGTTGAACTTGCGGTCGATCGGCTTGCCGTTGACGGTCAAGGTCATCGCCTGATCCTCACCGGCATTGTTGAACCGTCCGAAGAGCGTGTACGCACCGTCCTCGGGGATGTCGTTGAACGTCCAGGTCATCGAGGCACCGACGGTGTTCAGGCCGCCCACGTAGGTGCCGCCCGCGGCCTGCGCTCCGGGGACGTCCGAGGCAGGGGCCGCACCCCCCGACAGCTGGACCGACTTGTCCACGGCGGCCACCTTCGGCAGCTCGCCCGGTGCCGCCGAACCGCTGCCCGAAGGGCTGGGGTCCTGGCTCTGGGACTGGGTCGGGTTCGCGTCGGCCTGGTTGCCGGACTTGTCGTCGTCCGTGTTGCCGTTGATCATCGCGACGCCGATGCCGATGACGACCGCGGCGACCACCGCGATCGCACCGATCAGCAGGCCCTTGGTGTTCGGGCCGCGGCGGCCGGTGTCCCCGGCGGGCGGCGCGGACCGGCGGCCGGCCGGCGCACCGCCGGGCAGCGTCTCCGGCGCCTGGTAGTTCGCGTTCGGCTGGCCGTAGGCACCCTGCTGCGGCACGGTCTGGCCGTAGGCGGCCTGCGGCGGCTGGCCGTACGGCGCCTGCTGCTGGCCGTACTGGCGCTCGCCGACCGCGCGCACCCTGCTCCTGCTGACCGAGTTCGGGTAGCCGTAGCCACCGGACGGCGGCTGTGCTCCCCGGGCCTGGCCGTCTGCGTACAGGTAGCCGAACGGGTCGTCGTCCTCGGGCGTGCTCGCGCCGTTGTCGCCGGGCGTCATCCCTTGGTACTCCTCAACAGGTGCGGGCGGATGCGGTACAGGTTGGAATGGCGAGCCTACCCGCTCTGTCTCGCCCAAACGGGTGACTCACACCGCATCAACTCTCTGACCTGCGGATCATCCGGCGCGCCGATGTTGTTTGGGACGAGATCGTTTCTCTACGTACATCCGCTCGTCCGCGGACTTCAGCACTTCGTCCGCCGTCATGCCGCAATGTGCCCACCCGATGCCGAAGCTCGCGCCCACCCGGACGGCCCGGCCCTCGGCCCGGATCGGCTGGATGATCTCGTTGCGCAGCCGTACGGCGAGGTCCTGGGCATCGGCCCGGCCGAGGCCGTCGGCGAGGATCACGAACTCGTCGCCGCCGAGGCGGGCCACCGTGTCGCCGTCACGGACACCTCGCGTCAGGCGCCGGGCGACCTCGATGAGAACCGCGTCACCCGCGTTGTGCCCGAAGCGGTCGTTGATCGACTTGAAGCCGTCGAGGTCGCAGAAGAGGACCGCGAGGCCCTTGGTGCCGTCGTCGCGGCCGTCCTCGGGGGCGATGGTGTGCACATGGTGGTCGTAGGCGTCGTACGCCTGTGTGCCCGGCGCGAAGTCGAAGCCGTGGCCGGCGGGGGCGTCGAAGACCGGGTGCCCGTAGGCCGCGTCCAGGGACTCCATGGCGTCGGCGTGGGCGGGGCGCTGGCAGAGCCGGGCCGACAGGCGCGAACGCAGCTCGGCGGAGTTCGGCAGTCCGGTCAGCGAGTCGTGGGAGGCGCGGTGGGCGAGCTGCAGCTCGCGCCGCTTGCGTTCCTCTATGTCCTCGACGTGGGTGAGCAGGAAGCGGGGGCCGTCGGCGGCGTCCGCGACGACGGAGTTGCGCAGCGACACCCACACGTAGCTGCCGTCCCGGCGGCCGAGCCGCAGCTCCGCGCGGCCGCCCTCCGCCGAGGTGCGCAGGAGGGTGCCGATGTCCTCGGGGTGGACGAGGTCGGAGAAGGAGTAGCGGCGCATCGCGGAGGCGGGCCGGCCGAGCAGCCGGCACAGGGCGTCGTTGGTGCGCAGGATGCGGCCGTGCTGGTCGCCGCCCATCTCGGCGATGGCCATGCCGGAGGGGGCGTACTCGAAGGCCTGACGGAAGGATTCCTCGCTGGCGCGCAGGGCCTGCTGCTCGCGCTCCAGGCGGACCAGGGCGCGCTGCATGTTGGCGCGCAGCCGGGCGTTGCTGATCGCGATGGCGGCCTGGAAGGCGTACATCTGCAGGGCCTCACGGCCCCAGGCGCCGGGACGGCGGCCGTTGCGCGGCCGGTCGACGGATATGACGCCGAGCAGTTCGCCGGAGGAGCCGCCCTGCACACCGGGGGTGTACATCGGCGCGAAGAGGCGGTCGGAGGGGTGCCACTCGTCCTCGAAGCGCGGCGCGGGCCCGTCGGTGTACCACTGCGGGACGTCGTCGTCGTCGAGGACCCAGCCCTCGGTGTGCGGTATGAACACGAGGTCGCCCCAGCGTTCGCCCATGTTCAGCCGGCGCTCCCAGGACTCGCGGGAGCCGACGCGGCCGGTGATCAGGGCCTCGGCGGCGGAGTTGCCGGAGAAGGCGGCGACCACGAGGTCGCCGTCGGGGCGTACGAGGTTGACGGCGGCCATCTCGTACCCGAGGGCGCCGACGGCGCCGTCGGCGACGGTCTGCAGTGTGTCCGCCAGGCTGCGCGCCGTGTTCATGTCGGCCATGACCTGGTGCAGCTGCCGCAGGGACGCAAGGCGGACATACGGCTCCGACTCGGTCTCCATGCTCGCCCTCCCCCCGAGACCTCGCAGCGAATCAAGGGTTGTCTTCGGCGCTTCTCCCGCGTCTTGCGCGGCGGCTCATTACGGTGTTCTTCGCGGCTTCCCAGCCACTGAATCACAGCGCGCTGCCCACTCGGTACACAGGGTCAACAATTACTGCCTCTTGTGACTCAAGTCACAGGAGAACGTGAACAATTGAGTGGAGTTTCTGCATTTGATCCGCGCGTTCACCGAACGCGGAGCGTGCGGATATGAGCGCATCTTGCACACACGCATGCGCCTCTGGTCCTAGGACCCGGCTCCGGCGAAGGGCCGATGCGTCGCGCGGCGCGCGAAGACTAGCGTTTCCGGCGTGCTGAAGACTCCCTCCCCCACCGCCCCCCTGCCCACCGGGCATGCTGAGGGGGTGAGCAACGACGAGTTCCGGGCCGCGATGTCCCGGCTGGCCGCGGGTGTGGTCCTGGTCACCGCGCAGGAACCGCCGCTCGACCCGGACGACCCCGGGGCGCCGGGCGTGGAGGACGTCGGCATGACCGCCACCGCCTTCATGTCCGTCTCCCTCGACCCGCCGCTGGTGCTGGTCAGCCTGCGCGAGGGCGCCCGCATGGACGACCTGCTCGCCGAACAGCCGCTGTGGGCGGTGTCGGTCCTCACCGAGAGCCAGCGGCACATCGCGGGCCGCTTCGCCATGAAGGGCCGGATCAGCGACCGGCTGCTCTTCGAGGACATCCCCTGCACACGCGGCGAGGCCACCGGCGCCCCGCTGGTCGGCGGCGCCCTGGCCACGCTGGAGTGCCGCACCGAGCAGCGGGTGAGCGCCGGGGACCACACCCTGGTCATCGGCCGCGTCCTCACCGCGCACGTGCCCAGCGCCGAGGGCGGCCCGCTGATGTACTTCCGCGGCCGGTACCGGCAGATGGGCTGAGCCGGAGACGGCGCCCAGAGGCCGGACGAGAGACCCTAGACCTCCTCGACGGTGAGGTCCGCCAGGCGGGACGGCTCCGAGACGATGTCGATCACCGAGATGCGGTCGGCGACGAAACCGAAGGCCAGGACCCGCTCCGGGCGGCCGTCGGCGAACACGGCCAGACCGGTCGCGCCGTCGACCAGCACCGGACGCGCGACGCGCGCCAGATGGGCGAAGCTCGCCGCACCGGCCGCGACCCGCCGCGCACCGCTGTTCACGCCGCCCTCGCTGCGGGCCACCACATCCGGGTCGAGCACGGCCAGCAGCCCGTCGAAGTCGCCGTCCCGGGCGGCGGCCAGGAAGGCGTCCACCACCTCCCGCTGCCGGGCCAGGTCGGTCTCCGGCGCCTGGACACCCCGCACCCGGCGCCGGGCCCGGCTGGCGAGCTGCCGCGCCGCGGCCGGGTTGCGCCCGAGGATGCCGCCGACCTCCTCGAAGGGCACCCCGAACAAATCGTGCAGCACGAACGCCAGCCGCTCGGCCGGCGAGAGCGTGTCCAGGACGACCAGCAGGGCCAGTCCGACGGAATCGGCGAGCAGGGCGCTCTGCGCGGGGTCCGGCTCGGCGGACGGCGCCGGCTGCCAGCTGTCCAGGGACTCCTCACCCCGGGAGCGGCGGGAGCGGAGCATGTCGAGGCAGACCCGGCCGACCACCGTCGTCAGCCAGCCGCCGAGGTTCTCCACCTCCCGGGTGTCGGACCGGCTCAGCCGGAACCACGCCTCCTGTACGGCGTCCTCGGCCTCGGCGGCGGAGCCGAGCATCCGGTAGGCGACGGCCCGCAGGTGCCCGCGGTACGCCTCGAACCGCTCGGCGAGAAACTCGTTGTCGCTCATTCGGGGAACCGGCCTCTCCGTCGTCGTCCAGCGCGCTGCTGCACCACACTGACGCCGTGGAAGCCGCCGGTGTGACAGCCGTGGAAGCCGAAGGTGTGACAGCGCGGTGGACGCCGCCGGTGGGACAGGACTCCCGGACCGGCCGGCGCTCAGCCCCAGTCCCGGCCCGTGCGGCCGCGCTTCGTGTCCGAGCGCTGCTTCTTCTCCCGCAGCCGGCGCTCGTTGATGCCGCGCGGGATGCGGGTCGGCCTGCGGGGCTTCGGCGGCGGCGCGGTGGCCTCCGCCAGGAGCGAGGCGAGGCGTACGGCGGCGGTCTCCCGGTTGCGCCACTGCGAGCGGTGCTCGGAGGCCCGTACGGACACCACCCCGTCGACCAGGCGGCCGGCCAGCCGCTGCAGCGCCCGCTCCTTCCACACCTGGGGGAGCGCCTCGGTGCGCGCCAGGTCGAAGCGCAGCTCCACCTGCGAGTCGCTGGTGTTGACGTGCTGTCCACCGGGCCCGGACGACCTGGAGAAACGCCATATCAGCTCGGCCTCGGGAAGCGAGACGGAGCCACGGATGAGGTAAGGCCCGGACATGCATCCCATGTTCCCGGTCCGGCCCGGCTCACGTCATCCGGATTTCCGGATCGGTAAAAAAGGTAAAGGGATCCGGAACCATCGGGACCCCCCTCGACGTTCTCCCGGGTGACGGTAGCTTCGTCGGCACAGATACACAGATATCAAGGGAAGGTACTCCCAACATGGCTGTAAGCCTGTCCAAGGGTGGCAACGTCTCGCTCACCAAGGAGGCCCCGGGCCTGACCGCCGTCACCGTCGGCCTCGGCTGGGACGTCCGCACCACCACCGGCACGGACTTCGACCTGGACGCCTCCGCCATCGCGGTCAACACGCAGGGCAAGGTCTACTCGGACGCCCACTTCGTGTTCTTCAACAACAAGCAGACGCCGGACAACACCATCGTCCACACCGGCGACAACCGCACGGGCGAGGGCGCCGGCGACGACGAGGCGATCAACGTCAACCTGGCCTCGCTCCCGGCCGACATCGACAAGATCGTCTTCCCGGTCTCCATCTACGACGCGGAGAACCGCGGCCAGAACTTCGGCCAGGTCCGCAACGCCTACATCCGCATCGTCAACCAGGCCGGCGGCGCCGAGATCGCGCGCTACGACCTCTCCGAGGACGCGGCCACCGAGACGGCCATGGTCTTCGGCGAGCTGTACCGCAACGGCGCCGAGTGGAAGTTCCGCGCGGTCGGCCAGGGCTACGCCTCGGGCCTGGTCGGCATCGCCCAGGACTTCGGCGTCAACGTCTGACATCCGGTCGCGTCCGAGCGGAAGCCCCGGACCGGCCACGGGCCGGGACCCGGGGCTACCGATCCACGGACGAGGCACCGGCACTGACGTCCGGGCTTGAGGCACCGGCGGGCGGTCCGCGGGCTAGATTGCCCCCTGTGATCCTGGACCCCCTTTCCCCCGGCCGGGACATTCCCGCCCCGCTGCTGGCCGACATCACCGCGCTGTTCGCGTCCAACCGCGAGTTCCACCGGCTCAGCGGGGACTTCCCCGACCCGGACGACGTACGGCCCGAACAGGTCGCGGCGAAGCTCGCCGAGGAACTGGCCGTGCCGGGCGCCGAGGTACTGCTCGCCCGCGCGGAACGGGGGCGCCTCGTCGGACTCGCGGCCACGCTCGCCCACCACCCCGACCCCGCCGACCCGGACCCGTGGATCGGGCTCCTGCTGGTGGACGCGGCCGAGCACGGCAAGGGACACGGCCGGACCCTCGCGGGACTCGTCGAGAACCGCTTCCGCACCCAGGGCGGCCGCAGCGCGGTTCGGCTCGCCGTTCTCGACAACAACCCCAAGGCGCTGGCCTTCTGGACCGCGCTCGGCTACGAGACGATCGGCCACCGCCCCGACCGCGCCCTGGGCCGCCCCTGCGCCGTGCTGCGCAAGGCGCTGGACGGGACGCCGCGCACCCCGAGGGAGGCGGCCCGGATCGCCGTCGTGGCCCCGGACGGCGCCGTGTTCCTGTTCCGGTACGACAACGACGAGATCGGCGTCCACTGGGCCCTGCCCGGCGGCGGCCTGGACCCCGGTGAGGGCCCGCGCGAGGGCGCCGTGCGCGAACTGGCCGAGGAGACCGGCTGGACCGACCTGGACCCGGGCCCGCTGCTGTGCACCTGGGAACACGACTTCACCCGCATGGGCATCCCCGTCCGCCAGCACGAGCACGTCTACGTCGCCCGCGGCCCCCGCCGCGACCCGGCCGGCCGGCTGACCGCCGCGCACGCCGCCGACGGCATCCTCAGCGGGCGATGGTGGACGAGGCGGGAACTGGCCGAGGAGACCGAGCCGGTGTGGCCGCCCGGGCTCGGACGGCTGCTGGACACGTGGGAGGCGTGAGCGGCCGGCCCGGTGGATCACCCCGGACGGCCGCCGTCCGGCCCGGGCGGCCGGTCACGGGCGGTCCGGCTTGCGGTCGCCGTACAGCCAGTCCCGCCAGATCCCGGAGAAGTCCTCGTCCGGGGCCGAACGCTCCACGTACGCGGTGAAGTCGGCGGTGCTCGCGTTGCCGTGCCGGTGGGCGGCGGCCCAGCCCTGGATGATGTCGTAGAAGGTGTCGTCGCCGGTCTTCTGCCGGATCTTCTGCAGGACCATCGCGCCCCGCTCGTAGACAGGGGTGTCGGAGATGTGGGCCGCACTCGACGGTTTCCCGGGCGGGAAGGCCCACAGGGCCTCGTCGTCGCCGTCGTAGAGGTCCATGAAGGTCTCCTGGGCGCTCGGGCCGCCGAAGTCCTCCTGGTACAGCCACCACGCGTAGGTCGCGAAGCCCTCGTTGAGCCACATGTCCTGCCAGGTCTCCGGGGTGACCGAGTCGCCGTACCACTGGTGCGCGAGCTCGTGCACGAGCGTTTCGGTGTCGAGCTGGTCGGCGGGGAAGACGGGCCGGTTCTGGGTCTCCAGGGCGTACCCGGCGTCGCCCGGCCGGTCGACGATCGCGCCGGCCGAGGAGAAGGGGTACGGACCGAAGTTGGTCTCCTCCCAGTCGATGATCCCGGGCAGCTTCGCGAGCACCTTCCCGCTCGCCTTCTCCTGGGTGGGGTCGACGGCGGTGAGGACCGGCAGCCCGTGCGGGCCCGTGCTGCGGGTGAGGCGGAAGCGGCCGACGGCGACCGTGGCGGCATAGCTCGCCATGGGCTGGGCGGTGTGCCAGTGGTAGGTCGCCCGGCCGCCCTTGACGGACCGGCCGGTCAACTCCCCGTTGGAGACCGCCTGCAGGCCCTCGGGGACAGTGACGGTGAGGTCGTAGGCGGCCTTGTCGGAGGGATGGTGATTGCCGGGGAACCAGGCCATGGTGCCGGCCGGTTCCCCCAGGCCGAGGGCGCCGTCGGCGGTGGTCAGCCAGCCCTCCTCGGCGCCGTCGGCGTCGGTGAGGGTGCGGGGGCTGCCCGAGTAACGGACGGTCGTGCGGAAGGTCTCACCCTTGCGCAGATCGTCGTGGGGGCGCACGGTCAGTTCCTGGCCGGCCCGGTTGAAGAGGGCACCGCGGCCCTCGACGGTGACCGACTCGACGTCCAGCCCGGCCAGGTCGAGGTCGAAGGCGGACAGCGCCCGGGTGGCCCGGGCGGTGATGACGGCCGTGCCGGTGAGGCGGCGGGTGGCCGGGGTGTAGTCGAGGGTGAGGTCGTAGTGCCCGACGTCGTAACCGCCGTTGCCGGCCTTCGGGAAGTACGGGTCGCGTACGCCGGAGCCGCCCGGGGTGCCCCGCACTCCGCCGTCACACGCGGTGGCGGTGAGAGCGAGCAGGGCCAGGGCGGCCGGGACAAGGCGCACGGATCTGGACATGTCATCGATCCTATGTGCCGGGTCCGGCACACCGGCGTGACACCATCTCTTCCGTGCTCGACATCGGCTACGCCCTCTCCAACCGGTTCCCGGACCCGCCGCAGACCGACTACCGCCACGCGGACGTCCACGCCCTGCGGCACGACCTGTTCTGCGGTGACGTGTATCTCGCGGACACCAAGTCGGACCGGGAACTGTCCACAGCCTGGGGATGGGTGCCCGTGCTGGACTTCGCCTGGGCGCTGTGCGACATCGTGGAACGGCTGGACCGGGACCCGATGGGCTCCCGCGCCGCCCGGCCCCAGCGGGCGGAACTGGACTTCACCGAGTCCACCGACCGGATGCTCTTCGAGCGCCGCTTCGGCTGGGTGGACATCACCGCCGACTGGGTGCCGGCCGAGGAGTCCCCGCTGTCCTTCTCCCACACCGAACTGCGCCGCGAGGCCCGCGACTTCCTGCACGACCTGATCGCGGACCTCACCGACCTCCACGAGGACCTGGCGGACAACCCCGCCGTCTGGACCCTGCAGGCCCGCTTCCCGCGCGTGGGATGACCCCGCGGGGCCCTCCCGCTACTCCACCCGCATCCCCAGCTCCGCCGCCAGCGCCGGTGCCAGATCCAGCAGCTGACCGGTGCTGATCACCGCACCGGACAGGCGGCCCAGACCCCGGGTGATCTCCAGCGGAGCGGCACCGCGCAGATCCACGTCCTCCAGCGTCGCGTTGCCGAAGTCCGCCGCTCTCAGGGCACAGTCGGCGAACTCCACCCGCTCCAGGCGCGCACCCGCGAAGTCCGGCTCGACCAGGACGCACGACTCGAAGACCACATCCGTCAGACGGGCCTCACGGAGATTCAGAAAGTCGATCTTGCCGCCCCGGATCACCACCCTCTCCAGCACGGCACCGTGCATCTGGGCACCGCCCAGACGCGCGTCGACCAGCTCGACATCACGGAACGTGGACTCCGCGAGCTGGGTGCCCACACCCCGCAGCCCGGTCAGGACCGAGTCCAGCACCCGCGCCCGGCCCAGCCCCGCCTCGTCCACCACGCAGCCCGTCAGCGCACAGTCCATGAACCGGGCGCCCGCACCGTCCTGACCGGCCAGGTCCGCCTCCCGGAACTCCAGCCCGTCGTAGTCACCGTCCGGCTCCAGCCCGCCGCCGGACCACGCCCGCAGCTCCGGCAGCCGCACCTCCGGCCGCCGCGCGCCCCGCACCGCCCCCCGGCCCGCGGACCGGCTCCCCATCGCTCGCCTCACCATGCGCCCATGCTGCACCCGACCACTGACAATCCGCCCGACCAGGCAGGACACGGCCCGCGCGACCGCGATGTCACATTCCGGGCCGGCCGAACCGTCGTACCCACGGAGCAGGTGAACGGACCCAGGGAGACTCCATGCGCCACATCACCGTCATCGGCGGCGGCTTCGCCGGGCTCACCGCCGCGATCACCGCGGCCGAGGCCGGAGCCAAGGTCACCGTGTACGAGGCCCACCACACCCTGGGCGGACGCGCCCGGACGGCGGACGGACCGTACCGGACCAACGAGGGACCACACGCCTTCTACGCCGGCGGCCCCCACTGGACCTGGCTCGGACAACGCGGCCTGCTCGGCCCCCTCGCCACCCTGCCGCCCCTGGAGGCCGCCCGGCTGCGCCTGCGCCACCACGGCACACTGCGCCGCACCCCGCCCTTCGCCCTGCTCAAACTGCTGCGCCCGCGGCTCGGCCCGGCCCCCGTCGACACCGACTTCCTCGGCTGGGCGAGCGGCGTCGCCGGCGAGGAGGGCGCCCGCGCGGCCGCCAACTACGCGGCCGTCGCCCTCTTCCACCACGACCCCGGCAGCCTGTCCGCCGCCTTCGTCCACCAACGCCTGCGCCGGGCCGCCAAACTGCCACCGGAGGCGCACTACCCGCGCGGCGGCTGGGGCGCGGTCATCGACCGCATGGCCGCACGGGCCTGGAACCTCGGCGTACGGATCGAGACCGAGGCCCGGCTGGACGACCTGCCGGCCGGCACCCCGGTCGTCGTCGCCACCCCCCTGACCACCGCCCGACGACTCCTCCGCGACGACTCACTGACCTGGTCCAGCGGCCGCACCCTCCTCGTCGACCTCGCCGTACGCACCCGGCGCGGCGACGCCTTCGCCGTCTCCGACCTCGACCAACCCGGCTGGCTCGAACGGTTCACCGCACAGGACCCCTCCCTCGCACCCGCCGGACAGCAACTGATCCAGGGGCAGATGCCGATCGCACCCGGCGCGCCCCGGACCGACGGCCTCACCCGCGCCGAAGAACTGCTCGACCTGGGATTCCCCGGCTGGCGGGAGCGGCTCACCTGGCGGCGGGACGCCATGGCGGACGGCCGCACCGGCGCCGTGGACCCGCCCGGACACAGCTGGCGGGACCGGCCGTCCGTGGACCGCGGTGACGGCATCTACCTCGCGGGCGACCAGGTGGCGGCCCCCGGCGTGCTCGCGGAGGTGTCCTTCAACAGCGCGGTCACCGCGGTCTCCCTGATCCTCGGCCGCCCCGCCCTTGACCTCAAGCCCGCTTGAGGCCCGACGCTGAAGCCACAAAACGCCCGCCGCCCACCGGCCGAGGCACACCGCCGCGGGGACGGGGGCGGCGAGCCGTCACCGAGATCGAACGACTGCACGACATCCCCGGCCCGGCCGGCCGGTCACCGCCACGGCGGATCAGTGGCGCCCCGCCACCCGGTCGGCCAGCTCCGCCAGCCGCGAGGACCCCGCACCCGGACGAAGACGTTCACGCTGGTCGGCGGTGCGGTACGTGGCGTACATGCCCTGCACGCCCAGCCAGCGCAACGGCTCCGGCTCCCACTTGCGGACCTTGTGGTTCACCCAGGGAAGATCCGTCAGCTCCGTACGGCCGCCCTGACCCGAGTCCTGCTGGACCAGATCACGCAGCGTACGGGCGGCCAGATTGGCGGTGGCCACACCCGAGCCCACGTAACCACCCGCCCAGCCGAGGCCGGTGGAACGGTCCAGCGTCACCGTGGCGCACCAGTCCCGCGGCACACCCAGCACACCCGACCACGCATGCTCGACCCGCACCCCCACCAGGGACGGGAAGAACCGCGTCAGGATCTCGTGCAATGCCTCGACGGTCGCCGCCTGCGTCCGGCCGTCGTTGTCGGTACGCGAAGCGAAACGGTAGGGCACCCCACGCCCCCCGAGCGCGATCCGGCCGTCCGCCGTCCGCTGCGCATACATGTACGCATGCGCCATGTCACCCAGCGTCTCGCAGCCCGCCCAGCCGATCCCCGCCCACTGCTCCTCCGTCAGCGGCTCAGTGACGATCATCGAGGAATTCATCGGCAGCCACGTCCGCCGCTGCCCCTTCAGCGAGGCAGTGAAGCCCTCGGTGCAACGCAGCACGTACGGCGCCCGGACCGTGCCGTACGGAGTGACCGCGTGCTTCGGCCGGATCTCCGTCACCGGCGTCGACTCATGGATCGTGACACCCGACGCCTCCACCACCGCCGCGAGCCCCTTGACCAGCTTCACCGGGTGCAACCGGGCACCGTGCGGAGTCCAGGCCGAACCCACCGCGTCCGCGACCCGGATCCGCTCGGCCGTCTCCCGGGCCCCGTACAGCTCCCGGTCCTTCTCCCCGAACGCCACCTCATGCTCGTGGAACGCCCTCAGCCGCGCCAACTGCGCCGGGGTCGTGGCCACTTCGAGGACCCCGCCCTTGTGCACCCCGGCGTCCACACCCTCCGCCTCGGCCACCGCGATCACCTCGGCCACCGTGTCGTTCATCGCCCTCTGCAGCCGCACGGCCGCCTCGCGACCGTGCAGCTTCGCATACCGGTCCCGGCCCGCGATCCCGTTGTACAGCCACCCACCGTTACGCCCGGAAGCGCCGTACCCGCAGAACTTCTGCTCCAGCACGGTGATCCGCAGAAAAGGCGCCGCCTTCTTCAGGTAGTACGCCGTCCACAGACCCGTGTAACCCCCGCCGACGATCACCACATCGGCCGACGCGTCCCCGGACAACGGCTCCCGCACCACCGGAAGACCGTCGTCCACGTACCAGAACGACACACCACCGTTCACGACACTGCTCGCCCAGCTGCTCATGGCCGGGACGTTAACCCCTCGGAGCAGCCAGTGTCTCCTTCGGATTCCATGCTTTTCCCCGCCCCCTGACCAGCGGATAACAGGCGAGACCGATCAGCGCCGCGACGAAATGACCGACATCGGTGAACGACGGACCCGCGGCCAGCGGCAGCGCGAACACCACCAGCACCACCAGCACGTACACATACCGCCACGGCACCGCGACCCGGTACCCGAGCACCGCGATCACCCCGGCCAGCGCGTAACTCACCCCGATGTCCAGCGTGTCGACCGCCGCGGCCGGGGCCATACCCTTCCGGATCGCCGCCAACAGCATCGCCTCGCTGATCAGAGAGGCCAGCACATGAGCGGCCGCACACACCCCCAGCCAGCGCACCGTCCCCAGCCAGCGCTCGGCCGACGCGTGGAACACCGTGTACAAGAAGGCGTACGGCAGCCAGTGCCCGCTCTCGATCCACATCGCGCTCGTCACCAGCACCCGCACCGGACTGCGCGACAGCTCATGGATGTTCGTCGACCGGTGCCGCAGGAAATGCTCCTCGAACTCCGCCGGCATGAGATGCAGCGCCACCGTCGTCACCAGCAGGATCCCGAGCCACACACAGGTGCCGGGAGCACCACGGACGTACGCCCACACCGCCCCCGGGCCCCGGACAATTCGCATGAGCCGATTC
The DNA here is from genome assembly GCF_014203595.1 of Streptomyces echinatus. Lineage (GTDB taxonomy): Bacteria > Actinomycetota > Actinomycetes > Streptomycetales > Streptomycetaceae > Streptomyces > Streptomyces echinatus. The sequence goes on along the minus strand of NZ_JACHJK010000005.1, from coordinate 118,378 downwards.
ACGCACGCCGGTACCGTCCGAACCGTGATTGACATCCCCGGAGAGCTGGCCGAGGCACAACAGACCTACAACGGCGCGGCGGGCAAGGCCTTCATCACCGCGCTGCCCGGCCTCGCGGCCGGCTTCCTCGACCGCTGGCGGCTACGACTCGACGGACCGCCGATGAACGGCGTCAGCGCCCTCGTCCTGCCCGTCCTCCGCGCCGGCGGCCACCGAGCGGTCCTCAAACTCCAGCTCCGCGACGAGGAGAGCGAGGGCGAACCGGTCGCCCTGCGCACCTGGAACGGCGACGGAGCCGTACGGCTCCTCGACCACGACCCGGACACCGGCACCATGCTCCTGGAACGCCTGGACGAGACCCGGATGCTCGCCGGCCTCGCCGACACCCGCGAGGCCGTCCTGGTCATCGCCGGACTGCTGGCCCACCTGACGTCCTTCCCCGCCCCGCCCGGCCTGCGCCGCCTCGGCGACCTCACCGAGGCCATGCTGGAACGGACCCACCAGGCCCTGGAGCGCATCCCCGACCCGGCGGTCCGCCGCACGATCGCCGACTGCGCCGCCGCCGTCCGCGAGGTCGCCGCCGAACCCGGCGACCGGCTCCTCCACTGGGACCTGCACGACGAGAACGTCCTCGCCGCCGACCGCGCCGACTGGCTCGCCATCGACCCCAAGCCGCTGGCCGGCGACCCCGGCTTCGAGCTGTGGCCCGCCCTGGACAACCGCTTCGACGCGGCCGAGGTCCGCTGGCGCTTCGACGCCATGACCGACGTCCTCGGCCTGGACCGGGCCCGGGCCCGCGCCTGGACCCTCGGCCGCCTCCTCCAGAACGCCCTGTGGGACGTCGAGGACGGCCGCCCGATCGAGGCCCGCCAACTGGAGATCGCCCACCGACTGGCATGAGAAAGCCCAGGTGGGAACAGATCCCACCTGGGCCACCAGAGCCCCCTGTCGGATTCGAACCGACGACCTTCGCTTTACAAGAGCGGCGCTCTGACCAGCTGAGCTAAGGAGGCCCGCACGCGCGTGCGGCGCGTCCGTGCCTGTGCAGTGTACCCAGGTCCCGGTACGGTCCCGGCGAGAATTTCCGGGAAGTTCACAGGGGTGGAAGTACTGACAGGGCCGGTGAACGGGAGGTACCGTCCTGAGCCAGTTCACCTGTGTGGACTACACCAACCACCTTCCTACAACGGATCGTCCGGCACGTTCCTGCCGGTAGAAGGGGGCCTCTGAGCCATGGCCACTGTCACGTTCGACAAGGCGACCCGTATTTACCCGGGTTCCACCAAGCCCGCCGTCGACGGTCTCGACATCGCGATCGAGGACGGCGAGTTCCTCGTCCTGGTCGGCCCGTCGGGTTGCGGAAAGTCCACCTCGCTGCGGATGCTCGCGGGTCTGGAGGACGTCAACGGCGGCGCCATCCGCATCGGTGACCGCGACGTCACGCACCTGCCGCCCAAGGACCGGGACATCGCCATGGTGTTCCAGAACTACGCCCTCTACCCGCACATGTCGGTCGCCGACAACATGGGCTTCGCGCTCAAGATCGCCGGCGTCAACAAGGCGGAGATCCGGCAGAAGGTCGAGGAGGCCGCGAAGATCCTCGACCTCACGGAGTACCTGGACCGCAAGCCGAAGGCGCTCTCCGGCGGTCAGCGTCAGCGTGTCGCGATGGGCCGCGCGATCGTGCGTGAGCCGCAGGTCTTCCTCATGGACGAGCCGCTGTCCAACCTGGACGCCAAGCTCCGTGTGTCGACGCGTACGCAGATCGCGTCGCTGCAGCGCCGCCTCGGGATCACCACCGTCTACGTCACCCACGACCAGGTCGAGGCGATGACGATGGGCGACCGTGTGGCGGTCCTCAAGGACGGTCTGCTGCAGCAGGTCGACTCGCCGCGGAACATGTACGACAAGCCCGCGAACCTCTTCGTCGCCGGCTTCATCGGCTCGCCCGCCATGAACCTGGTCGAGGTCCCGATCACCGACGGCGGCGTGAAGTTCGGCAACAGTGTCGTCCCGGTCAACCGGGAGGCGCTGAAGGCAGCCGCCGACAAGGGTGACCGCACGGTGACCGTGGGCGTCCGTCCCGAGCACTTCGACGTGGTGGAGCTGGGCGGCGCCGTCGCGGCCTCCCTGTCCAAGGACTCCTCCGACGCCCCGGCCGGCCTCGCCGTGTCCGTGAACGTCGTCGAGGAGCTGGGCGCCGACGGCTATGTGTACGGCACCGCCGAGGTCAGTGGCGAGGTGAAGGACCTGGTGGTGCGCGTCAACGGCCGTCAGGTGCCGGAGAAGGGCTCCACGCTGCACGTGGTGCCGCGGCCGGGCGAGACCCATGTGTTCTCCACGTCCACGGGTGAGCGGCTGTCCGACTGACGCGTCCGACGGCAGGGCCCCGCGGTCTGACCGCGGGGCCCTTCGCGTGGGTGCGGATACCCCGGCAGAGGGATCATTTCGGGCGGTTGCCGTCAACCCACTACCCAGAAAGCGGCGCCATCTCATCCCCCGTAAGGGTGACTCGTTGTCTTCGCGTCATTACCGGGCGCTACCCTCACACGCGTGAAGCACTCCACCACCCCACAGACGCGACGCGGCCACCGGGGCGGCCCTGCCCGCCGGATCGGCCGCACTCTTGCCCTCGTCCTGCCCGTCGTCATGGTGCTCTCCGGGACCCTCGCGGTCACCCGGGTCAACTGGACGGGGAATCCCGCCGGCTCGGTGCTGACCGCCTCCGACGTCTCGTCGGCGGAGGCCCCCTCCAGGACGGCCGCCCGTGCCCCGCAGGACGTGCTCCGCGACCAGCTGATGACCGAACTGCAGGACAAGGACCCCGGCGTGGTGCTCACCCACCTCCAGCGGGCCGTCAACGGACACCCCTCGCTGGCCCGGCACTGCTCCTCCATCGCCCGCGCCCTCGGCACGGCGGCGGTGCGTATCTACGGCGCCTCGCGCGCCCAGTCGTACGCCCGCCCGGTGTGCGACACGGCCTTCGCCTCGGGCGTCCTGGCGGCGCACAGCTGAGGTGGGCCGGGGCGACGGCTCCCCATGGAGCACGCTGCCGCCGGCAGCCCGCGGTGGGGCGCCACGTACAGTGCGGTCATGACCCATCCGAACGCCGCATCGCGCCCCACTCAAGCCGTGGTCCTGGCCGGTGGCCAGGGCTCCCGGCTGCGTCCGTACACCGACGACCGGCCCAAGCCGATGGTCGAGATCCCCGGCACGGGCACTCCGATCATCGGCCACCAGCTCACCTGGCTGGCCGAGGAAGGTGTGACGGACGTGGTGGTCTCCTGCGGCCACCTCGCCGACGTCCTGCAGAAGTGGCTGGACTCGGCCGACCTGCCCGTCTCCGTCACCACCGTCGTGGAGAGCGAGCCCCTCGGCCGCGGAGGCGGTCTGCGGTACGCGGCGGCGCATCTGCCGCATCCCGACCGGCCCTGGTACGCGACGAACGGTGACATCTGGACGCGGTTCTCCCTGCGGGACATGGCCGACTTCCACACCGAGCGGGGCGCGGTCGCGACCCTGGCGCTGGCTCGCCCGCGGATCCCGTGGGGGGCGGTGCAGACCGACGGGTTCGGGCACATCACCGACTTCATCGAGGCGCCGCCGTCGACGTTCGAGATCAACGCGGGTGTCTATGTCTTCTCGCCCGAGTTCGCGTCGCTGCTGCCCGAGCGGGGGGATCACGAGCGGACGACGTTCCCGCGGCTGGCCCGGGAGAAGAGGCTCGCGGGCTTCCCGATCCCGCAGGGTGCGTACTGGCGGGCCATCGACACCGCGAAGGACCTGACGGAAGCGGCCAAGGAACTGACCGCACTCGGTCGCTGACGACCCGCCGGGCACGGGCGGGTGCCGTCCGAGGCCGCTGACGGTCCCACGGGCACGGGCGCGTGTCGTCCGAGGCCGCTGACGGTCCCACGGGCACGGGGAGCGTCCGAGGTCGCTGACGGGCAAGGCTCGCTCCGTGCGAAGGGCCCCGTACCTGGCGTGGTACGGGGCCCTCTGCCTGTTCCGGTGCGGTCAGCCGAGGAGGCCGCCCACTAGGCCGGGCTGGCCGGAGGAGGTGCTGCCGCCGCCGGAGCTGGTGGTGCCGCCGCCCGTGGAGGACGTACCGCCGCCGGTCGTGGTGGAGCCGCCGGTGCTCGTCGGACCCGCCGTCGTGCTCGGGGCGCCGCCGGTGGGGGCCGTCTGGCGGGGCGGCACCTGGCCCGTGGTGCCCTGGGTCTGGACGGGGGTCGTGGTGGTGGCACCGGTGCTGCCGTGGCTCGCACCCGGGGTGGTCGCCGCGCCGGAGGGGCTCGCGCCGGCCGTGGCGTCTCCCGTCGGCGAGCTGGAGGCCGAGGGGCTCTCCTTGTGCCGGGTGCCGGGTTCCTGCGGGAGCGGGGAGCCGGGGAGGTGGTTGCGGGGGGCCTCGCCGGGGCCGGGGACGACCACGCGGCTGGAGTCGCGGACCGCACCGCCCAGCAGGGAGCCGACGAGCAGGGTCAGACCGATCGTGATGACGGTGATCAGCGCACCGCGGCGCAGGACGTAGCGGCGCAGTTCCCAGATGTCGGAGCGGGGGCCGAGGCGGCGCCAGGCGCTGCCCGCGAGGCGGCCGTCCACGGAGTAGACGGGCGCGCCGGCGATGATCAGCGGGGACCAGGCGGCGAGGTAGATGATGTCCGGGGCGTCGTAGGCCGGGACGGTCTTCCAGCTGACGGTGACGATCAGGGCGGCCGAGAGGAGGGCGCCGACCACGGCGGCCACGCGCTGCCAGCAGCCCAGGACGGTCAGGACGCCGACGACGACCTGGAGGAAGGCGATGACCAGGCCGGAGCCGACCGGGTGGTGCAGGGCGAACTGACGCAGCGGCTCGGCGACGTCCCAGGGGTGCAGGGTGTTGAGCCACTTGACCATGGAGCCGCGTTCGCCGCCGTCGAAGTAGACGGGGTCGCAGAGCTTGCCCATGCCGGCGTAGATGGAGATGAAGCCGAGGAAGACGCGCAGGGGCAGGAGGACGACGCCGAGGTTCATCCGGCGCCCGGGGTAGTAGGCGTGCCGGGCGGGGTCGTCGCCCTGGCGCCTGGCGGTGCGCGGGGTGTCGGTGTCCGGGCCGGTGTCGGCCGGGTAGGTGTCGTACGGGTCGTCGTAGGCGTCGGGGTAGCCGTCCGGGTAGGCGTCGGCGGGGTAGGTCGGCCGGTCGTACGCACCGGGGTGGGCGGGTGCGTCGTAGGCGCCGGTGACCGTGCGCATGTGTGGGAGCAGGCGGGTGCCGTCGGCGTCGGGGGCGGTGCGCTGGTGGCCGACGACCGGGGTCTCGACGGTCTGGTCGAGTTCGTCGTAGGTGTCGGCGTAGCCCGTCTGGACGCGTGGGATGACCTGGGTGGCGCCGGCCTCGGCTTCGTCGGCATGGCGGACGCTGCTGCCCCGAACGGCCTGGAGGAGCCGGTGGGCGCCGGTGTCGTCGGGGGCGGACTTGCCGCTCCACACGACGGGGCGGCGGCGGCCCGTGGTGCCTGCCCGGCCTGCCGTGCCCATGACGGGCATCCGGGCGGCGTCCTGGCCGGCGTTCAGGTGTCTGGCGATCCGCGGGGATTGGGTGCCCCTCGCCGTCACGCCCAGCTGCACGCGGAAGCTGGCGTGATTGACGATGACCTGCGCCGGATCGCTCGGCACCTTCACCATGCTCAGCGCGGGAGCGTCGTCGGGCCCGGACTGGAATCCCGATGAGCGGTCCCCCGTGGGTGTGCGGGGTGTTCTGGTGTCCACACTCATCTAACCGAGTGATGTGGCGTTAGGACACTGCTTCTAGCGGCCGGATGTGTCCGGACTCCGTCAAAGCGGCCCGGGACGCCGTATGGGCGCCTGAATTGCCCCGCAAGGGCGAAGTTCCGGACGGGTGTTCAGCCCGTCCGGAACATTGTTCAGCTCCGCCTGCGCGCCGCCTCGTACAGGACGATGCCCGCGGCCACACCGGCGTTGAGCGACTCGGCGCCGCCCGGCATCGGGATCCGGACCCGGAAGTCGCAGGTCTCGCCGACCAGGCGGGACAGGCCCTTGCCCTCGCTGCCGACGACGATGACGACCGGGCCGTCCAGGGCCTGGAGGTCACCGAGTTCGACCTCGCCGTCCGCGGCGAGGCCGACGACGGTGATGCCGGCCTTCTTGTACGCCTCCAGGGCCCGGGTGAGGTTGGTGGCGCGGGCGACCGGCGTGCGGGCGGCCGTGCCGGCGGAGGTCTTCCAGGCGCCGGCGGTCATGCCGGCCGAGCGGCGCTCGGGGACGACGACGCCGTGGCCGCCGAAGGCGGAGACGGAACGGACGACGGCGCCGAGGTTGCGCGGGTCGGTGACACCGTCGAGGGCCACGACGAGCGGGTCCTCGCCCTCGTCGTAGGCGGCCGCGGCGAGGTCCTCGGGGTGCGCGTACTCGTACGGCGGGACCTGCAGGACCAGGCCCTGGTGGTTCAGGTTGTTCGTCATGCGGTCCAGCTCGGGGCGCGGGGCCTCCATGAGGTTGATGCCGCCGCGCTCGGCGGCGAGCTGGAGGGCCTCGCGGACGCGCTCGTCGTTGTCGATGAACTGCTGGACGTACAGGGTCGAGGCGGGGACGCCCTCGCGCAGCGCCTCGACGACCGGGTTGCGGCCGACGACCAGCTCGGAGGCGGACTTGCCGCCCCGGCCGCGCACCACGGGGCGGCGCGTGGCCTGCTTCGTCTTGGCGGTGGCGATGCGGTTCTTCTTGTGTCCCTTGCGCATCTCGGCGGGCGGGGTCGGGCCCTTGCCCTCCAGGCCCTTGCGCCGCTGGCCGCCACTGCCGACCTGCGCGCCCTTCTTGCCGGACATGCGACGGTTGTTCGCGGCCATGACCTACCTGTCTCTGTGGTGCGTCGGATGTGTACGTCTATGCAGTGTGCCGCCCGGAGGTCCGGGCGGCACAATCGATCACCGGATCGCCGGCGGACTCAGCGCGGCCCGAGGGTCCAGCGCGGGCCCTGCGGGCTGTCCTCGATGACCAGTCCGGCCTGGCCCAGCTGGTCGCGGATGGCGTCGGCGGTGGCCCAGTCCTTGCGGGCGCGGGCGGACTCGCGCTGGTCGAGGACGAGCCGGACGAGGCTGTCGATCACGCCGTTCAGGTCCTCGCCGCGGTCCCCCGCCCCGTCGGCCCAGTGCGGGTCGAGCGGGTCGAGGCCGAGGACGCCGAGCATGGCGCGCACCTCGGCGAGCCGGGCGACGGCGCCCTCCTTGTCGTCGGCGGCCAGCGCGCTGTTGCCCTGGCGGACGGTGGTGTGCACGACGGCGAGAGCCCCCGGGACGCCCAGGTCGTCGTCCATCGCCTCGGCGAAGGCGGGCGGGACCTCGGCGGCCGGCTCGACGGTCTTCCCGGCGAGTTCGGTGACCCGCTGGACGAAGCCCTCGATCCGCGCGAACGCGGACTCGGCCTCGCGCAGCGACTCCTCGCTGTACTCGATCATCGAGCGGTAGTGCGGGGTGCCCAGGTAGTAGCGCAGCACGATCGGGCGCCACTGCTTGACCATCTCGCCGACCAGCACGCTGTTGCCGAGCGACTTGGACATCTTGTCGCCGGCCATGGTGACCCAGGCGTTGTGCACCCAGTACCGGGCGAAGTCGTCGCCGTAGGCCTTGGCCTGGGCGATCTCGTTCTCGTGGTGCGGGAAGATCAGGTCGAGGCCGCCGCCGTGGATGTCGAAGGCGGTGCCCAGGTACTTGTGGGCCATCGCCGAGCACTCCAGGTGCCAGCCGGGCCGGCCGGGGCCCCAGGGGGTCGGCCAGGTCGGCTCGCCGGGCTTGGCGGACTTCCACATGGCGAAGTCGCGGGGGTCGCGCTTGCCGGTCTCGCCCTCGCCGGACGGCTGGAGCAGGTTGTCCAGCTCCTGCCGGGACAGCTGCAGGTAGCCGGGGAAGGAGCGCACGTCGAAGTAGACGTTGCCGTCGGACGTGTAGGCGTGGCCGCGCTCGATGAGGCCCTGCATCATCTCGATCATCTCGGTGATGTGGCCGGTGGCGCGTGGCTCGTACGTCGGCGGCAGGCAACCGAGGGCGTCGTAGCCCTCGTTGAAGGCGCGCTCGTTCTCGTAGCCGATCGACCACCAGGGCCGGTTCTGCTCCCGGCTCTTGGTGATGATCTTGTCGTCGATGTCGGTGACGTTGCGGACGAACGTCACCTCGTAGCCGCGGTACGCGAACCAGCGGCGCATGATGTCGAAGTTGAGGCCCGAGCGGATGTGGCCGATGTGGGGGGCCGCCTGCACGGTGGCGCCACAGAGGTAGATCGAGACACAGCCCGGCTTGAGCGGGGTGAAGTCACGGATCTGCCGGGCGCTGGTGTCGTACAGGCGAATGGTCACCACTCCAGGGTAGTGGGCGCGAGAGAGTGCCTCACGCCCTTACCCGCGCTGCCGGGGCCTCAGAGCCGCCCGACGACCTTCCGCGCCGCGATCCGTACGACGACCCGCTGGGCGTCCTCCTTCGAGGCCGGGTTGAAGTCCGCGTACTTCTTGCCCGTGTACTTCAGGCTCAGTTCGTCGATGAGCTCCGGACCGCCCTCGGTGGTCAGCTCGGCGGTGCCGCGGATCTCGGCGTAGGTGTAGGGCGCGTCGAAGGGCTGGACGAGGACCGTCACCCGGGGGTCGCGGCGCAGGTTCTTCTCCTTCTGGCGGCCGATCGTCGTGGAGAAGAGGATGTCGTCGCCGTCCCGCTTCACCCAGACCGGGGACAGCTGCGGACTGCCGTCGGGCTGGATGGTGCCGACGATGACGAAGACCGGGGTGTCGAGCAGGCTCTTGAGGTCGTCGGACAGGGCCGCGGACATGGATACCTCCGGGGGTGCGGGACCTATGGTCACTCTCCGCGTACCCTCGCACGCCCGGAGTGTGTCCGCATCCGAATCGCGTGAGGTCACCCTCGGTCGTCCGGCACCCGCACCACGAGTGCCGTCGCCACCGCCATCAGCCCTTCCTCCCGGCCCGGGAAGCCGAGGCCGTCGGTCGTCGCGCCGGAGACGGACACCGGGGCGCCGGCCGCGTCGGAGAGGATCTTCTGCGCCTCGTCGCGGCGCTTGCCGATCTTCGGGCGGGGGCCGACGACCTGGACGGCGACGTTGCCGACGGCGAAACCCGCCTCGCGCACGATCCGGGCGGCCTCGGTGAGCAGGGTGACCCCTGAGGCGCCGGACCATTCCGGGCGGCCGGTCCCGAAGTGCTGCCCCAGGTCACCGAGGCCGGCGGCGGAGAAGAGCGCGTTGCAGGCGGCGTGGGCGACGACGTCGGCGTCGGAGTGGCCGGCCAGACCGGGCCCCTCCCCTTCCCACTTCAGGCCCGCGCACCACAGTTCGCGGCCTTCCTCGAAGGCGTGGATGTCGGTGCCGATGCCGACGCGGGGAAGCGCGTGGGAGAGCTCAGAAGCCATCGTTGAGCCTCCTGCGGGCCAGGACCGCCTCGGCGAGGACCAGGTCCAGGGGGCGGGTGACCTTGAAGGCCTCCTCATGGCCGGGGACGGCGACGACCGTCGGCCCCAGCTGCTCCACCATGCTCGCGTCGTCGGTGACGTTCTCGGTGACGGTCTCGTGGGCGCGGACCAGGGTCTCCCGGTCGAAGCCCTGCGGGGTCTGCACGGCGCGCAGCCGGGCCCGCTCCGGGGTGGCGAGGACCGCCTCCGGGTCCCCGGCCACGGCCGCGGGCTCGACCTCCTTGACCGTGTCGGCCAGCGGGAGCACGGGCACCACGGCGGGTGCGCCGTCGCGTACGGCCTCGATGACGGCGTCGACCGTGTCGACGGGGACGAGCGGCCGGGCCGCGTCGTGCACCAGGACGATGCCGTACTGCGGCGGCAGGGCGTCCAGGCCGAGCCGGACCGACTCCTGGCGGGACTCCCCGCCGGGGACGACCAGGAAGTCCGTGCGGTCGGGCAGCGCGTGCGCGTCGAGCAGGGACTTCACCTCGGCGGCACCGTCCGGCGGGGCCACGACGACGACCAGCGAGACATGGCGGGACGCGGCGAGGGCGCGGATCGCGTGGATGAGCATGGGCGTGCCGTTCAGCGCGCGCAGCGCCTTGGGGGCGCCCGGACCGAGGCGTACGCCCCGGCCGGCGGCGGGAATCACGGCGGCGACGGGGGTCTGCGCGGGTGTGGGGCGCGATTCGTCAGACATCGGATCCTGTCAGGTTTGTGTGCTCGACCTACGTGGGTATGGCCTGGAGGAGTGCCGGGCGCGACGCCTTGACCGGACCCTTTCCGTGACCCTGGTCGGGACATCCGCCCGGGCCCGGCACCTCAAGTATCAGGGGGTGGATCCGGCGTTCTCGCGGATTTCCGGGGACACCCGCTGCGGGGACGAACATGCCGCAGCGCCCGGCGACAGGATCAGTGTCATCGGGCACCGCGGCATTTCAGTGTGCTGAGCACGACGGAAGCGATGGTTCGCTGCCGCTGTGCGTCAGGAGGCGAGCACCTCGTCGAGCAGGGCCTCGGCCTTGTCCTCGTTGGTGTTCTCCGCGAGAGCCAGCTCGCTCACCAGGATCTGGCGGGCCTTGGCGAGCATGCGCTTCTCACCGGCGGACAGTCCGCGCTCGCGCTCGCGACGCCACAGGTCGCGCACGACCTCGGCGACCTTGATGACATCGCCGGAGGCGAGCTTCTCCAGGTTTGCCTTGTAGCGACGGGACCAGTTCGTGGGCTCCTCGGCGTACGGCGCGCGCAGCACCTCGAAGACCCGGTCCAGCCCGTCCTGACCGACCACATCACGCACGCCGACGAACTCCGCATTGTCCGCTGGCACACGTACCGTCAGGTCACCCTGGGCGACCTTCAGCACCAAGTAGGTCTTGTCCACGCCTTTGATCTGGCGAGTTTCGATGGCCTCGATCAGCGCGGCCCCGTGATGGGGATAGACCACGGTGTCGCCAACCTTGAACGTCATGTGACAGGTACCCCTTCCGTGGCTATCCAGGGTAACACGGAAACCGACGGTTCTGAATGGCGTTTTCGCAGGTCAGGGCATATCTCGGGGCTTGACAACAGCAACCGGAACGTGCTGCGAGGCGCCTGCGGAAGCGGGTATTCGCAGGTCGGAGGGGCTTCCCGGGCGAGGCGAAACACGTGCGTCACAGACCCCGACAGGCCACCCCAAGTGGCGGAACGTCCCGATTTGTCCGGTCTCAAGCGTACGACTTCCGCTACTCCGTTCGGTGACCGGAGGTCGATGTGAGACGAATCCAGAATTGATCAACGGCTGCCGGAGGCGTGTCCCGTGATCAATATCCGGAGGGCCGCGCATTCCTTCACGGAATTTTCGCGGACGCCGTTGAGAGGCGGACACCGTCGCGTTATGTGAATGACAGACGAGCGGCTCCGCAATGTGACCGCGGAGTCACTTGCGCCCTTCGGGGTACCCCCACCTGGAGGGAAGCCCGCGGCTTGGGGGAGGGTCGGGTGCGGTGACGGTGGAACGGCTCGGTAACCTGAGGCCGCTGACAGACACTTAGGGTGGCTTTATAAGGGGAGCCGCCCGCGCGTTCAAGGAGTTGCCGCCGCCGTGAGCAGCAGCCTTCGACGGGGCGCCCTCGCCGCCTCCGCCATCGTCTTCTCGATCGCCTCGCTCGCCGCCTGTGGCGCCGGCAACGACGCCCAGACCCTGGAGATCAAGCCGGACAACGCGGCGACCAGCGTCGGGGACATCAAGATCCAGAACGCCACGATCATCACGCAGCCCGATCTGAAGGCGAGCGGACCGGCCGCGGTCTCCGCGACCCTGTTCAACTCGGGCGACACCGCTCAGACGCTCCAGTCGATCGCCGTCCCGGGCTCGAACGAGAGCGTGAAGCTGAGCCCCGCCAAGGGCCAGAGCCTGACCGTCCCGGCCCACGGCTCCCTGGTCATCGGAGGCAAGGACAACGCCTCCGCGCTGATCCCCAACGGCCGCGAGTCGGTCCAGGACGGCAACGCCCAGAAGATCACCTTCACCCTCAGCAAGACCGGCGAGGTGAGCCTTCCGGCCTTCGTGGTCCCGGCGACCAGCTACTTCGACAAGTGGGGCCCGACCGAGATCCCGTCCGCCTCGCCGTCGGCCTCCGCCGGCAAGACCGGTGCCCCCGGCGCGAGCGCGTCGAGCAGCGGCAAGCCGGAGAAGAGCGGCAAGGCGACCCCGTCCGGTTCCGCCTCCGGCTCGCCCGCCGGCCCGAGCGACTCGGCGTCGCAGTCGGCCGCCGGCCACTGACCGGCCGTACGACAAAGGGCGGCACCCCGTGCGGGGTGCCGCCCTCCGTCGTAGGTGCCTGCCGGCAGGTGCGGCCTACGGCTCGAACTTGTAGCCCAGACCCCGCACCGTCACCAGGTACCGCGGCGCGCCGGGGTCGGGTTCGAGCACCGTCCTCGACGCACCCCTCGCACCGCTGCGCGGGCTTCGGAGTGCTGCGCCGGACTCCGTCCGGCCGTGAGGCAGCCCACGCTCTACGGCTCGAACTTGTAGCCCAGACCCCGCACCGTCACCAGGTACCGCGGCGCGCCGGGGTCGGGTTCGATCTTGGCGCGCAGGCGCTTGACGTGGACGTCGAGCGTCTTGGTGTCGCCCACGTAGTCGGCGCCCCAGACGCGGTCGATGAGCTGCATACGGGTGAGCACGCGGCCCGCGTTGCGCAGCAGCATCTCCAGGAGGTCGAACTCCTTCAGCGGGAGGTCGACCTTGGAGCCGGCGACGGTGACCACGTGGCGGTCGACGTCCATGCGGACCGGGCCCGCCTCCAGCGCGGCCGGGGTGACCTCCTCCGGCTCGCCGCGGCGGCGCAGCACCGCGCGGATGCGGGCGACCAGCTCGCGGGAGGAGAAGGGCTTGGTGACGTAGTCATCGGCTCCTATTTCGAGGCCGACGACCTTGTCGATCTCGCTGTCCTTCGCGGTCACCATGATCACGGGGACGTTGGAGCGGCCGCGCAGCTGGCGGCAGACCTCCGTGCCGGGCAGACCCGGCAGCATCAGGTCGAGGAGGACCAGGTCGGCGCCGTTGCGCTCGAACTCGTCCAGGCCGTCGGGGCCGGTCGCCGCGACGGCGACCTCGAAGCCCTCCTTGCGGAGCATGTACGACAGGGCGTCGGAGAAGGACTCCTCGTCCTCGACGACGAGCACTCGGGTCACGGAAGGACCTCCGGGGCGGGAAGCGGTTCGTACGGGGATGGGTCAGCGGGGCCCGCCTCGTCTTCGAGGTCGGGGTGCTGTTGCGCACGGTCGCGGGCCGCGCCCGCCTCCGGCAGTCTGAGGGTGAAGGTGGAGCCCTGGCCCTCGGCGCTCCAGACCGTGACCTCCCCGCCGTGCGAGGCGACCACGTGCTTGACGATCGCGAGACCCAGGCCGGTGCCGCCGGTGGCCCGGGAGCGGGCCGGGTCGACGCGGTAGAAGCGCTCGAAGATGCGCTCCTTGTCCCTGTCGGAGATACCGATGCCCTGGTCGGTCACGGCGAGTTCGATCATGTCGCCGCCCGGGGCGGTGAGCCGGCGGGCGGCTATGCCGACGCGGGTGCGGGCCGGGGAGTAGTTGACGGCGTTCTCGACCAGGTTGCCGAGGGCGGCGGCCAGCTGGCCCCGGTTTCCCCAGACGTGCAGGTCGGCGGCGGCGCCCGCCCGTCGACCGGGACCGCCCTGGTCGGGCCCTTCGGGCGCCCACACGTTCGTGGCCATCGTGATCTGCTTCGTGCCGGCCTGGTGGCGGCAGCGGTCGATGGCCTCGGCGACCAGTTCGTCCACGCGGACCGGCTCGGCGTCCTCCAGCGGGTCGTCGTTCTGCACCCGGGAGAGGTCGATCAGTTCCTGGACCAGGTTGGTCAGGCGGGTCGCCTCGATCTGCATACGGCCGGCGAAGCGCTGCACCGCCTCGGGGTCGTCGGAGGCGTCCATGACGGCCTCGGAGAGGAGGGAGAGCGCGCCGACGGGCGTCTTCAGCTCATGGCTGACGTTCGCCACGAAGTCGCGTCGCACCGCCTCGATCCTGCGGGCCTCGGTCAGATCCTCGACCAGCAGCAGGACCAGGCGAGAGCCGAGCGGGGCCACGCGCGCGGAGACGGCGAGGGCATCTCCGCGGCCGGTGCCGCGCCGGGGCAGATCCAGTTCGACCTGGCGTATCTCCCCGTCTCTTCGGGTGTCCCGGGCCATCTGGAGCATCGGCTCCACGGCGAGTTTGCCGCCGCGCACCAGCCCGAGGGCGTAGGCGGCGGAACTGGCCTTGACCACGGCGTCGGCCTCGTCGAGGACCACGGCGGAGGAGCGCAGCACCGACAAGACGGTGTCCACGCCGGGCGGGAGTACGGGATCGGTGTGCAAAGAAGTCCTGGTGGGTCGCTTCTGGTCGCGTTCGCTCCAGCGGAACGCCAGCATGGCGATGACACCGGTGAGCACCCCGGCGATCGCTGCCGCTGCGGCGACCGCCGCGTTCACGTCCATGCATCCAGGTTAGGCATGCCGTACGACATGCCCACAGCCGTCCAGCTGCGACCTCGAACACTCGTCGCCCAGAGTTCACCTTGGAGCCAGCATTGGTTCATTTGGGGTGGCGGAAACAGACGCGTACGGGGCACAGCGTGGCAGCGTGGGGTTCGTACCACCGGTTTCGCCGGGAGGCGCACGCTTGACGCGACGATCCCCGGACCCCGAATGAACCCCCGAACGATGACGCACGAGAGGGAACCCTGATGCGGGACGCGTACCACGAGGAACTTGACTCGATCGGCGACGGACTGGTGGAGATGGCCAGGCTGGTCGGCTCGGCCATCGGGCGCGCCACGACCGCCATCCTCGACTCCGATCTGAAGCTGGCCGAGAGCGTGATCGAGGCCGACCAGAAGGTCGACGAGCTCCAGCACGACCTGGAGGCCCGGGCGATAGCCCTGCTGGCCCGGCAGCAGCCGGTGGCGACGGATCTGCGGATAGTGGTCACGTCGCTGCGGATGTCGGCGGATCTGGAGCGCTCCGGCGACCTCGCCCAGCATGTGGCGAAGCTGGCCCGGCTGCGCTTCCCGGCGCGCGCGGTCCCGCAGGACCTGCACGCCACGATCCTGGAGATGGGCCAGCTCGCGCAGCGTCTGATGGCGAAGGCCGCCGAGGTGATCATCACGAAGGACGTCGACCTCGCGCTCCAGCTGGAGCAGGACGACGACGAGATGGACCTCCTGCACCGCACGCTCTTCCAGCACCTGATCGACGACCGATGGAAGCACGGCATCGAGACGGCCGTCGACGTCACCCTGCTGGGCCGCTACTACGAGCGGTACGCCGACCACGCCGTGGCCGTCGCCAAGCGCGTGGTCTACCTGGTCACCGGCGAGCACGCGGACGACCTCCAGCAGGACATCCAGCCGGTGACGGGCGTCGAGGGCGCGTAACTCCCCGGGGGGAGCCAGGGAGTTTCCGGCCGGGCGCCTCCGTGCGCCGTTGATGCGCCCGGCCGGACGGGCATGAAATGGGCGAGGGCACCCCTGCCCCGAGGTCTAGGAGGGACCCATGGCCGAATCCCCCGGAACCACGCCCGACCCCACACAGGAGCGCGAGACCGAGCAGCCCGTCGAGATCAGGAGCCTGCCGCTGTTCGGCGCGTGCGGCTGCGGCTCGGGCTGCGGCTGCGGGTGCCAGTCGGGCAACCCCTGCCAGTGCGGCTGAACGACGACTCTGGGCCGGTGGGAACGCGGTTCCCACCGGCCCTCCGCCGTACCGGGCCCACACCGGCCCTCCGCCGTACCGGATGCCCATCCTCCGCGCCGGGCGCAGCATGGACGTGTGGGACGGACCGGTCGGAAGGAGGCGTGGTCATGGCCAAGTTCATGGACGTGCACCGCGGCATGCAGGGCATCACGGCCGAGCAGCTGCTGGAGGCGCACAAGGCCGATCTCGCCATCGAGAAGGACGAGTCGGTGCACTTCGAGCACGCCTGGGCGGACCCGGAGTCGGGGCACATCTACTGCCTCTCCGAGGCCCCCTCGGCCGAAGCCGTCCAGCGCGTCCACGAACGCGCGGGGCACCGCGCGGACGAGGTCCATCCGGTACCGCTGCAGGTCTGAGGCTCGCCGTCGCTGCGCGTCGGGCTCCCGCCGGATCCCCGGTTCTCCGGATCCCCGGTTCTCCGGTTCTCCGGATCCCGGACTCAGGACAGGAGCGCGCGGCGGTGCAGATCCTCCAGGGCGCTGTGGAGCGTGATCTTCCGGTGCCAGTCCAGCCAGGCCCCCGCCTCCCGGGCGATCCGGTCCAGGGTGCCGAGTTCGGCCTCGGTGTAGGCGTGGCACGGCCGGGCGTGGTGGGTGGAGAACATGCCCTGCGGCAGGCCGCCGGCACCCGGGATCGGCGTGCTCTGCAGGGAGCGGCAGTGGGCGGCGAGCAGCACGGCCCGCGAGTCCTCGTCGAAGAAGGGTGCGGTGACGACGTCGTCCACGACGACGCGTTCGCTCTTGCGGGCGGCCTCGCCGCAGGCCGTCGTACCGGCGTCGTCGATCACCGCGAAGAAGCGGACGAACTCGTCGGAGAATCCGCAGTGGGACTCCAGCCACAGCGTGTTGTCGGCCCGGTCCAGGAGCTGGACGTCGGCCATCCGCGCGTGCGCGGCCGCGCAGACTGCGTCCCGCAGCGCGTCCAGGAAGGCCGCCTGGGTGAGCGGCCGGCCGTCCGGCGGGCCGAGGAAGCCGACGGCGGGCTGGGCGGTGGCTCCGGCGTCCGTGAACCACGGCTCGCCGGGCACCGGCGGCGGTGTCTTGGTGAGCGTGGCGGCCAGCCCCGCGCGGCTCAGCCCGTGCGTCCGGGCGACGCCGCGCAGCAGGACGCCGGCGGACCGCGGGTCCCGTAGGCCGTAGCGCTCCACCAGCAGCCCCTGCGCGCGGGCGATCCGGGCGTGCGCGAGCAGCTCGTGCCGCAGCCGCAGGGCGTGCGGACGCAGCGCGGGACTCGGCGCCGCGCCCGTGCCGGAGGCGGCGGCGGAGGTGACGGCGGCCGTCAGCGCTTCGGGCACCGTCGGATACAGCTCGGGCCCCGCGGTTCCGGTGCTGCGGGCGCGGGCCAGGACGGCGGCCGCGTCGGCGGTGCAGGCGGCCAGTCGCAGGAGGCGGCCCCGGGCGGCCCCGGCCGCGGCGAACCGCAGCAGGATCTCGGCCGCGTCCGGGGACAGCCGGTCCAGGCTGCCCAGGTCGACGACCAGCTGGGTGTCCCCCTGCGCGGCGAGCGCGAACTCCAGGGCGGTGCCGACTCCGGTGTCGCCGTACACCGCCAGCACGGTCAGCCGGCCCGTCACCAGGCCGGGCAGGTTCATGTCGAGCACAGTCCGGCAGGAGAAGTTCGGCATGACGGGCCTCCCGGCTGTATGCCTGCCGCCCGCCGCAAGAGTCCGGGGTCGCACGGCTCGCCACCCGGTGCGCGGCCCGGCACACCTCAAGGCTAGTCCGCTACGGGGGGCTAGTCAGCCCGGTCGGCGTCCGGTAGGCCCGCGAGGACGGTGTCCGGCCGCAGGGCGCGCCGGACCAGGGCGTGGGCGATGTCCGTGAGGCGTGCGTGGTGGTGCTCGGCGTACCGGCGCAGGGCCCTGCGGGCTTCCTCCAGGGTGAGGCCGCCGGTCTCCGCGAGCATGCCGGTGGCCATGTCGACGGTCGCCTTCGCCGCGAGGGCGACCTGGACGCGGTTGCTGATGTCGGTGGCCCGTGGCGCCTCCGGGCGCCAGCTGACCAGGGCGACGGCCGCGACGTCGGCGAGGGCCTGGGCCAGCTCCACGTCCAGCGCGGTCAGTCCCCCGGGCCGGCGCAGCAGCAGGTTGACCGCGCCGACGCTCTGCCGGTGCACGCGCAGCGGGAGCGCGTGCAGGGAGCGGTAGCCGCACCGGACGGCGAAGGGAGCCATGACGGGCCACCGTTCGGCGCTGCCCTCCAGGTCGGGTACGTCGATACGGTGGCCTTCCCGGAAGGCGTCCAGGCAGGGCCCCTCGTCGGCCTGCAGCTGGAAGAACTCCAGGAAGGCGGCCCGTTCCTCGGTGACCGCCATCGTGCGCAGGTCGCCGCGGGAGGAGACCGCCAGGACGCCGACCGCGTCCACGCCGGTGAGCTCGACGCAGTTGCGCGCCAGCCGGTCGGCCAGGACGACGGGGTCGATGTCGTCGGCGAACGAGTCGGCCAGCCCGACGAGCGCCTCGGCGAGCTGCTGTTCACGGCCCATCACCGTTCACCGTCCTTTCCCTCGTCACCGCTGTCCCGCTCGTCGTCCGCCCCGAGGGGGCGTCCGGGATCACCGCCGCGCCGCCCGGGGTCACCGCCGAGGGGAGGGCCCGGGTCGTCGTGCGCCTCCGGCCGGAAGCTCAGACGGCGGGCCAGGACGTCCCGGGCCACCTGGCTGACCGTGCGGCCCCCGGCGTACGCGCGGGCCCGCAGCCGGTCCAGGGCCTGCTCGGGATCCGTGTCCAGCTGCACCATCACCATGCCGACCGCCTGGTAGACCTCGGTGTGGTCGGTCTCGGACGCCGCCACCCAGGACGCTACCTCGTTCTCCGTGTCCTCCCCGGTGCCGCCGTGGTCGCCGTGGTCGGTGGCCTGGAGGTTCATCAGGGCGAAGGTGACCGCGTCGCGCACCCACAGCGCCGTCCGCAGGTCCGGTTCCGCGAGGCCGCCCGACCGGTGGCTGTACAGGTCGAGCGTGCCGACGGCGGCCCCGCTGACGCCGAGCGGCAGCGAGAACACCGCGCGGACGCCGAGTCCCACCGCCTCGTGCGCGAAGATCGGCCAGCGGCGGGCGTCGGGACCCGCGGCGAGGTCGGCCGCGAGGATCGGGGCGCCCTCGTCGAGCGCGCTCTGGCAGGGGCCGTCACCCAGGGTGTACTGCAGTTCGGCCAGCCGGGAGGCGACCCGGTCGCTGGCGCACCACGTCATCCGGATACCCGTGCCGCCGGAGATCGAGACGGAGGCCCCGGCGATGGGCAGCAGCCGCACGCAGGCGGCGCAGAGCGCGCTGGGCACCGCTTGCGGGTCATCGGCACCGCGTGCGGCGGCGGCCAGCGTCTCGCTGATCCTCAGCCGGACTTCGGCATCGGGCGGCAGGCCACCACCGGCCGGCGACCCGGATCCCTCGGGCGGCATGGATATCACCCCCGGTGCGGCGGATGTTCGACCGACATGGTTCGACCGACATGGATCTCCAGTATCCCGTCGCCTTCCGAGTTCCCAGGGCAGGGAAAGTAACTGCGCGTTTTCGCGTCCTGCCGGCCCGGCCCCCGGTCAATCCGCCGCCACGATGCGCTCCACTGCGGCCGTCTCCGGAACGGCGAGCGAACAACCAGCCAGGAGTGGCCTGCGGGATGACGCCTGCCTTCGCGAGAGCAGGCTTCCGGTGCCAAGCAGTCGCGACCGCGCCCGGAAGGCTCCCAACAGGGCACTCAGGCCGGAACGCCGGGGCTGAGCGCCTCTCCACGCGCCGGGGAGGGTACATCCCGAAGGACGGCGAACTCTTCTCATACCGGAGCGTGCACAAGCATGCGGGATGCAATCGGTGCGGTGAGCTCTGCCTTAAGCGTGTTATGCGTCGTCGCTGCGCTCGTCTTCGCGGCTCGCCAGGTTGGCGAGACCAAAGACTCACGCGCAATGACGACCTTGCTGGCAGTCCACAAGGAGTGCCAGTCACCGACCCTGAACAAGATCCGCAGGCGGCACACGATGCCGATTACGCAGCCAAGCTGAAGGCTCCTGACCTGCGCTGTAAGAGCAGGTCAGGGGCTTGATCACCGAACTTACTTCTTCTTGCCCTGGGTCTTGTCGGCGATCTTGATGAGCTGCGTTTTCGCTGCTCAGAGCCGGTCGGCTCCTGCGCCTGGTGGTCGTCATTGGTCGTCCTTGGCCGCTGTCGAGCAGCCTCGGACGGCCCAGAGACGGCCCAGCTTCGCCACACCCGGCCGACTGCTGGCACCCCTCGCTTCGACGCGCGTGAACCTCAGCCGACGACAGTCAGCCACGACGACGGGTGAGCCGACCGACGGCGCACGCGTATGCCTCGTTCCACCCCCGCCGGTCTCCGACGCGCTGCCATTACGGTCGACCAGCGAGCCACAATGGCCAGCCCATGCCAACGATGCGGGAGCCTCGGCTTGGGCAGCTCGACCGGTTGATGCTCTCGGGGTGCGGAAAGCCGTCACTAGAGACTGGCCGCGGGCATGGGGGGCAGGTCAAGGGCGCTCGCGACTGGATCCGAGCAAATCCTCAGCCTTGCAGGAGTGCTACGGGTAGCATCGATCTCTCACTGAGAGTTACCGGGAGTCGCTGTTGTCCTACATACCCAGGCCGCGTCCCTGCTTCCTCGACAACCAGGAGTACTTGGGCGCGTTCAACGGCGAGATGCGGTGGCGTTCTAAAGACAAGCAACGCTACTACACTTGGGACAGGCTCCACGGAGAGATCGAAGTGTTCAACGCGCGAGGTCGCCATCTCGGCGCGTTGGACGCCGTAACAGGAGTGAGGATCAAGGACGCAAGAAAGGAGAGGCGGATCGATGTCTAGTCAGGAAGCCACCTTCGTCGACCGGGTGATGTCAGGTCAGGCTCTACTCATGGACATCGACGACTACGTTGATGAGTGGCATGACTCATCCGATGATCTCGGTCCGCTACACCAGTTTCTCGGGCTTACCGACGTTGAATACTCTCTCTGGGTCGAGCGTCCGGAGTCGATTAGGTTTATCATCGCCGCCCGGCGGACAGGTGTCACGCCCCAGCGTGCCCAGGATCTTTCCAGCGTAGCCCTTGCCGCACGCGCAAAAGACGACAGCGAAGCGGCGGGCGTTTTGGATTGGCTGATCAAAACCGGACGAGTCGAAAACTGAAGTGCCCCCTGAAGAGCAGCTTGCAGTCACACTGGTTGATCGGTTTTCTCTGACTCCTCCAGTGGATATCCATTCACTTGCTGCCCGCTACGCGGATATCCAGGAATGTGATTGGCCGTTCTCCTGTGACGGCGTGGTCCTCGGTTTGGGATCGCCCCGACCTAAAATCTTCTTGAAGAAGATCGACAATAGTCGACGTATGCGGTTCACGCTCGCACATGAATTGGGTCATGTTTTGCTGCCCTGGCATGTTGAAACCGTGCAATGCGATATGCAGCAACAGGGGTACCCCGAAGAGGTCACAGTCGAGTCGCCCAACTCTATTGGTATTGCACAGGAACATCAGGCGAACTCATTCGCATCGCACGTGCTAGTGCCCCGCGCGTTCTTGCGTGATATTGCCCCGGGATACGTGCGGGTTCCGGATGCGCTGGCCCGCCTTGAACAGGCAAACGTCTCAGCCGCAGCCGGCGTAGTTGCTTTGGCTAGCAGCCTTCCAGCTGGATATGTGTTTCTTGTCCGGGGAATGTCTCGGATGATCAGGAGTCCTGGAACTGAACTACCATTCAACTGGGCGGGAATCACTCCAGAGCTTCGCCCTGCCCTCATGGAATCATCGGTTGACTTTGGTCAAGTTACACATCAAGGCCAGCTGGTCGAGTGGTTTGAGTTCATCGAGTCAGCTAATTACAAGCCTCTAGATAACGAGCCCCGCAGCAGCATGGAAATTCTCATAGCTGCACTGCAGGGTTCTTCTCTGTGTCATGACGTAGATGCTGCGGCGCGCTCAATTACAGCCAAAGTGGGTGGCGTTTTGTCGGCGAGGCGTGATCTATCTAGCGTTCCGGACATCCAGGCCCTGCTGGCGTATAAGTTCTCCATGGACGTCAGGTATTCCAAACTCTTGGATTCTGCCGAATTTCGGCTCTATCTGACGAAAAAGAGTATTGAGGTAGCTGCAAAGAGGGATGCCCGTAGTTAGTCGAGACCCCGACCTTGATTACGCCTCCTATGCCGGATCCACCCCTACCTGTTGCCCTATGGCTCGTTCTCCTGATCGTCTCGCAGGTGCTCCATGGCGAAAGGAAACTCCTCCGGGTGATCTGCTGTTCGCGCAAGTGCCCACGCGCTGCGCGCGTCCATCCCGAGGCCGTACCCTTTCGCCAGGCGTCGAGCACGCCAGGTCGTAAGCGGTGCCAGCACCCAACGAAGCAAGGAAAACCGAACTCGTCGACTCTCGGAGCTCAGGTCAGGTTCGAAGCTCACCTGGGCCCCCGGCGGTGCTGGAATCCGAGGAGGAGCCGGAGGAGGAGCCAGGAGCTTGTTTGAGGGGGCAGGATGGTTCGAGGCATTCCGCGTGATTGCAGGTCTGGAGATTGGCCAAGGCGAGCCGGGCTTCGATCAGAGCGCGATCGTCTTGGCCGGGGCTTCCATAAAGGAAGCGTGACATGGCATCGACTGGAGTGTGAGCATTTCGAACGTCGGTGAGAATTCCGAATGTAGTGCCACTTTCCAGTCGCCCCTCATGAGCGGCTTTGGCCCAACCGAGTAGGACTTGATACGCTCGGTCACGCACGTCTGCCTGTTCCAGCGTCTGCATCCAACCGCTGATTAAGAAATCACGGATCACCGGCGACACTTGAGCAGAGGCCATAAGCCGGTCCAGAACGTTGTATGAAGGATCGGTAAGGGCTAGAAATGCCCGCGGGCCCGCAGCGTGGTTCGGATATTTTTCGAGCCATGTCTCAATCGTTGCGACGATCCTCTTAAGGCCGTCGCTGCTCTTTCCTGCGTAGCTTTCGAGAGCGGTAGCTGCGATGTGAGTGGCGTCATCTTCCATCGCAAGGATGTGACGCAGCCGGACGAGGGCCATGTGAGGCCATCGCATGCCGTAGCGGCCGGCGCATACCTGAGCCACTACCTTCCGATGTGACAGTTGTGGCTTTCTAGCCCAATCCAGCAGTTGCTTATGGGCGTCACGGGCAAGCTCTCCTGTTTCAGCGGCTTGCGTCATGAGTCTGGCGATTACGTCTATGCGTCCAGTGTCCGGGGATGCGCTCGTCCAAGCATCAAGGACGGTGAAGAAGGGAGGGTCCACAGCGGTCTTGGACAGATCCAATAGCCGGGAGCCAACCTGTTCTGCCCATGCCCTGGCCACGCCGTCCGAGGCGGTGATGCGAGTGAGCCACTTAACGGTCTCTGCTCGTTCGTCGGCCCAGTGATGCCAGTCCATGTGGATGGCCGAGGAAGCGAGGCCTGGCCTGCTATCAAAGGCTGCCGTATCACTGGGAGTCACGTCGACTCCCACGTCCCGCAAACGGCGCCGAGGGCTGCGGCCTTCGCGATAGCGCCGCGCGATCGGCTCGTCACGAGAACCGAACGCGGTGGCCGCCTTAATGCAGAGTTCTAGGGGGGCACCTTCGAGGTAGGCGGCAGCAAGCAGCATCACCCGATCCTCGCCACGGGTGCCCGTATCCGTGAGCTTCTTCTCCAAGAAGCTTGTCCATAGAAGGACCTCTTCCCGAATGCGACGAATCTCATCGAGCCCTTGCTCGTCTTTGTTGTCCCTCAGCTCTACGGCTCGGACGACGCGTTCAGGGGCGATGTTGCGCAGGCGCTCAGCGATCGCAACGGCGTCAGACGGGCTCACGCTACGCGTGATGAGGTCGGCTAGGACGCCCACGGTGGGATCGGAAGGGACGGGCTGGCGGAGCAGCCCGCGTGACATAGTGCGCTGAGGGTCGAGTTGTAGCCACTGTGCTTGCGCCTGGCATCCCAGGTAAGCAAGGTGGTTTCGAGCAACTTGGCCTGCATCAGGCCGCACCGCGACAACCTCGATGCGGTTGTCGCCCTTCCACGCGCCTTGGTTGGCGATGATGACCAGACACCCACCCTGGTCGTGGAGCTCCTCTGCCCACGCTGTGAGTGCCCGAGCTGTGGGCTCAGAGACGACACGGGATGTCGCATCGATCAAGTAACCGTGCCCAGCAGCCGGCTCGGGCAGTACCTCTCGTTCCGGAACTTCGTCTTCGTCCCAGTCCACTGCGAGATCGAAGAGCAGGGCTGCTCTCGATGGAGTGGCAAGGTGAGTATGCAGAGCACGAACTGCCGAGATGCGGCGTCCTGTGCCGCGCTCTCCCGCGATGACGGCGAGACCGTGCGCGGCAATTAGGTTTGCCGCTTGCTGCGGGGTCGGTGTGTGAGCCCAACGCGGCTCCAAGGCCGCTTCCCGGTCGCCACGCGGGACGGCGGGATGCGGCAACTTGGCCCGTCGTGTGATGTTGATGATGCCGGTGTTGTCGCGGCCAACTTGGATATTCGCGCCGGTGTTATTGATTGAGAACTGTCCGGGAAGTGGTGGACCCTCGGGACGCGGGGGCGTGACGGGCCCCTCTGGGGCAGTCACCTTCTCTCCGTGTTCAGGTTGCCGGAGTTGTCCCTGCCGATCTGGATGACGGACCCAGTGTTGTTAGACGCCGACTGGTTTACTCCCGTTTGCGCGTCTTCTTGCCGACGGCTCGCCAGCTCAGCCAGGATCTCGGCTGCCTCTGGAAAATCCTCCACTAGGGTCAGTAGTCGGCGGCTCCACCTGTCGCGGAGAACCGCTGGATCAAGCGCTGCTGCCTGCGCCTGGTCGGTGTCGAGCCTGGCCAGTTGACGTTCTTCCTCCTCCGGACCTGCATGACGGAACAGTCGGGCGGCCAGGGACCTCACCGATGCCCAGGTGTCCTTGGCCATCTCCCCTACCAGCGCGGCTGCGGCTGCCGT
This sequence comes from Streptomyces echinatus, assembly GCF_014203595.1. Classification (GTDB taxonomy): domain Bacteria; phylum Actinomycetota; class Actinomycetes; order Streptomycetales; family Streptomycetaceae; genus Streptomyces; species Streptomyces echinatus. The sequence continues at coordinate 93,801 of NZ_JACHJK010000005.1, read as the reverse complement.
CGCGGTGGCGACCAACTGTGCGTGTTCCATCACAAATCCCCCCGCCGGGCATTCGCTTCGTGATCAGGCAGCGACTCTGTGCAAGCACATAGAGTCGCAGAAGCGGCGCGGGGGGAGGGGCAGACTCTGGTGCAATGACCGAAAACGGATGCATGGCTGCATCTGATCGCTGACGAGGCTATCCAGCGGTTTCACGCGCTTGGGCAACATCGGTTGCCAGACCGTCGACGGGCGGTGGAGCGGCTTTGGGGTGGCGCTGCTTTGGCGCGAGTGATCATGGCCCCGTAAGCTTCCGGCGCGTCGGGCAGTCTGTGGACCTGCCCGGTAAAGCACGACGTTGGGGCCATGATCTTCGAGGCTCGCGCCAAAGTGGCTCCGTAAAGCCGTGGAGCCGACCGCCCCAGCCACGACGTACCCCTTCTCTGACAGCAGCGGCAGATTGCCTCAGCGCGCGGCACGGGCGCCGGCCGGGCTGGAGCGGGGCGGAGACAGGAGCGCAGGCCCGGCCGGGGGCCGGGCCGCGCGCGGTGAGCGGAGCGAGCCGCCTTGAACCAGTAGAGAAAGTTGTAACTCACTCAGCCTGACGGGGCTTGAAGTTGTATGCGCACGCGGGCAGTTCGGCTGCCTGGCGATGCACGAGTGGCAGGAATAGCACCGGTCGGATCGTCCAGGTGATGCGGGTATCCGCGTGGGCCACAGACACCGTGCACGGTTCGGCGCGCAGCAGGGCTCGGCGGGTTTCGATGCGGCCCTCGTACAGCCACTCCCATGCCTCGTCGGAGGCGTCCGCGTCCAGGGCCGGTGAGATCGTGCGGAGTGCGACCGCTACCCAACGGTCTGCCTGGGGTGCCGAGTACGCGTCGAATGATGCCAGCAGTGCCGGCCCCCACTGCTCGGTCAGGTCCTCGGTCCAGCACTCGCACCAGAAGCCCCACTGCGGCGGCTTCAGCATGGGTGGCCTCCCGGACGGGCGTCCGCGTACAGCTCCGCGGTGACCGTGTGGCCCTGCTCGCTGTCGTGGACGACGACCCGGTGGGCGATGGCGCTGACCATGCCCAGTCCTCGGCCGTTCTCGGCGTCCTGGTCCTGGTGCTCGACCTTCGGGGCCGTTGCCGTGCCGCCATCGTCCGTGACGGACACCGCGACCACCTGTGCCGAGACGGCAACCGCGAGGTGGAAGCTGCCGTACTCCCGGCCGCTGGCCGTGTGAAGGATCGCATTCGCGCTCAGCTCGCTCACGATCAGTTCGGCGTCTTCGGCTAAGGGGGAGCCGCGCAGGATGTCGCGGGTCCAGCGGCGGGCCCGGCTCACTTCTTCGGGGAATCCTGGGCAACTCAGGCCCCAGACCCGGGCTGTACTCGTATACTCATGCATACAAGTTCCTTCGTGCTGGTAGGCCGCCATGTGCAGCGGGTTCGGGCTAGACGAGTTTCACGCCGTCGTGGGCGCGGATGGCCGGCGGGGTCATGGCGTCGAGAGCGTCCAGGACGCGGATCGCGTACGCCTCGTCGGCAAGCTCGGTGACCTCTTCGCGGGTGGCCCAGCGCAGTGCGCGGGTCTCGTCACCGGTGGTGGGCACACCGTCGGCGGCTTCACAGCGGAAGACCAGCGAGACGATCAGGCCCTTCATGTTCTTGTAGACGCCGGTCAGGGTCGCCGGAAGGGCGATCTTGATTCCGGTCTCTTCGAGGACTTCGCGCTGGAGGGCTTCGGGGATGGTCTCCTCGCGTTCGAGGACGCCGCCCGGCGGCTCCCACTTGCCGTTGTCCCGGCGCTGGATCAGGAGGGCCCGGCCGTGGTCGTCCACGACGACCCCGGCGACGCTCACGGAGTGCGGGCGTTCTGTGCTCACGTTCCTCGGCCCTCTCGGCTGACTAGGCTCTCCACCGTAGCAACAACACTCGCCCACTCGTCTAGATACCTAAAGGATTACTCACGTGAGCCCTCTCCCTTCGGGCCTCCTCGGTGATCTCGACCCCACGAGCGATCGTGCGGTCTTCCGGCAGATCGCCGACCAACTGCGCGAGGCCATCGACCGTGGGCGATTCCGCGAGGGCGAGAAACTGCCCTCCGAAGCCGACCTTGTCGACCACTTCGGGGTGTCCCGGATGACGGTCCGCAACGCCTTCTCCATCCTCCAGGGTGAGGGCCTGGTGCACGCCGAGCACGGCAGGGGAGTCTTCGTACGACCACGACCGCCCGTGCGGCGGCTCGCCTCGGACCGTTTCGCCCGGCGGCACAGGGAGCAGGGCAAGTCCGCGTTCATCGTGGAGGCGGACGCGGCCGGCAGTCACCCCCAGGTGGACAGCCTGGAGGTGAAGGAGGAAAAGGCCAGTCAGGACGTCTCTGCCCGGTTGGGCTCGGTGCGGCGCGTGCTGGCTCGTCGGCGCCGGTATCTGCTCGACGGGCGGCCGGTGGAGTTCGCCACCTCCTACCTTCCGCTCGACATCGCCCGCGGGACCCCGATCGCGGAACCCAACCCCGGGCCCGGCGGCATCTACGCCCGCCTGGAAGAGCTGGGCCACCGCCTCGACCACTTCGAGGAGGAGATCCGCGCCCGGATGCCCTCGCCCGCAGAGGTGAAGACGCTCCGGCTGGCCGCCGGTGTGCCGGTCATCCACCTCATCCGGACGGCCTTCGACACCGAGGGGCGGGCCGTCGAGGTCTGCGACACGGTGATGGCGGCGGACGCGTACGTCCTCTCGTACCAGCTTCCTGCGACCTGATCGTCATGATTTGCGGTGGTGCGCGGGGACGCTTCTCCGAACTCGTACACCCCAACACGCTTACTCGTATAGACGAGTGGGCAAGTTGTGTGGCAAGGTGAGTGCACGATCCCGATCAAGGGACTCGCAGAAAGCATCTTGTATAGACGAGTGGATAGGAGTGTGCCTTGCGCACCATCCGCGTGGAGACCTCTGGAGCGACGATCCTCCTCACCGAGGCGCCCGAGCCGAAGGTCCGCGACCGGCAGACCGGCGAGATCGCCAAGGACGCCAACAGCGGTGAGGCGCTGATGACCATCGGTGTCGTCTACATCGAGGACGGCGAGTCCTCGCTGATCAAGGTCACCGTTCCGGAAGGCGGCATCTCCGAGGGGCTGACCCTCGGGGCCCCGGTCTCGCTGCCGGGCCTCGTCGCCCGGCCGTGGGAGTCCGTCTTCAACGGACAGCAGCGCCACGGCATCGCCTACCGCGCTGCCGCTGTCACTCCGGCCGCCTTCCCGGCCGCGACCGGGGCCGCCGCCTAATGTCCGACCTGACGACGCTTCTGGAAGTGGGTGGTCCTGTCGCCGCACTCGGCGGCGGGGCCGCCTGCGCCCGGGCCAAGCACCCGGCGGCGTACTGGTCCACGGTCGGTCTGCCGGTGTCCACGGTTCGGCTGCTCAGCTCGTACGGCTCGGTCATGGAGGCATGCGGCCTGACCGTGGCGCCCTCCAGGCTGCGGGTGCTCGCCATGAAGGCCATGACGCAGCGCGAGATACGGCCCGTGCCGCCGCGTCGGGGCCTCATTCGGCCCACCACGACTGGGCTGCGGATACGCCTCCGCCTGGCCCCGGGCCAGGAACCCGCCGACGTCGCCGCCTCCGCCGAACGGCTACGGCACGCGTGGGGCGTGCACGCCGTGTACGTCACCACCGTCAAGCCGGGGGTCGTCGAGCTGCGGCTCGTGGGCTACGACGTCTTACGGCGGGTGCGTATGCCGCGCAGGATCGCGGGCGGCTTCCTGAAGGTGCCGGTCGCACTGCGAGAGGACGCCACGCCCTTCGTCCGCGACTACCGCACCATCCCCCACCAACTCACCCTCGGTGCCACGCTCTCCGGCAAGTCCATGTACCTGCGGCACCTCATCGCCGGACTCGCTGCTCAGCCGGTCGCCCTCGTCGGCATCGACTGCAAGCGGGGTGTCGAGCTGGCGCCCTTCGCGCCCCGGCTCTCCGCACTCGCGACCGACCCGGAACAGGCGGCTGAGCTGCTGCCGGTGCTGGTCAAGGAAATGGAGGACCGGTACGACCTGATCAAGGCCCGACAGGGCATCGCCCCCGGCATCCCGGACGAGGAAATCACCTCCGACATCTGGGGCCTGCCCGAGCACGAACGCCCGGTGCCGGTAGTGCTGTTCGTGGACGAGGTGGCCGAACTCTTCATGGTGGCCACAAAGAAGGACGAGGAACGGCGCGACGAGATGGTCACCCAGCTCATCCGCCTCGCCCAGCTCGGCCGCGCCGCCGGCATCTACGTGGAAGTGTGCGGACAGCGCTTCGGCGCCGAACTCGGCAAGGGCGCCACCATGCTCCGCGCCCAGCTCACCGGCCGCGTTTGCCACCGCGTCAACGACGAAGCCTCCGCCAAGATGGCCCTGGGCGACATCGCCCCCGAAGCGGTCTCCGCCGCCTGCTCCATCGCTCCGGAACGGCCCGGTTTGGCAGTGGCGGGCGACACCTCCGGCGGCTGGTCCCGCATTCGCACGCCATACCTCTCCCTCGGCGACGCTGCCAAGGCCTGCCGCGAGTCGGCCCACCTGGTGCCCGATCTCTCCGCCCTGAAGCCGTTCCGGCCCGACGTGCCCGAGCATCCGGTCGAGAGCACGCCGCCGGTCGTCCTGCCTCACCCGGTAACCGGCTGACCTTCCCCTGCCCGACTCCGGAAGGAGCCGCATCATGCGTACCCACCTGGCCCGCGTCGACGCGGTGCTCGTCCAGGCGTTCATCGCCGCCGCGCTGTCATTCGCCCACCTCCACGACGTCGCCGTGGCCGCCGGGCAGGACGGATGGAAGGCGTGGGCCTACCCCGTCTCCGTCGACCTGCTGCTGGTCGCCGCCTGGCGTCGACTGCGCTCCGGGCACGGCAAAGCGGCGGCCTGGTGCTGGTTCGTCATCGCACTCGCCGCCTCCCTCGGTGCCAACGTCGCCACTGCCGGCCTCCTCGACCTCGGCAACGTCCCTGCCTGGCTGCGCATTCTCGTCGCGGGCTGGCCCGCAATCGCCTTCCTCGGCGGAACCCTGCTTGCCCACACCGCGCCCAAGACGGACACCGAACCCGAGGTCATCGAGGACCAGGAGGACGAGCCCGAAACCGCGCCCGAGCCACCTGCCCAACCGGCAATCGAGGCACCACCGCAACCCTCGCCCGTACCCGTCCCGTCCGCCCTGGTCGACCACGCCCGCAAGGTCGCCGCCGAGCACCACGCCCGTACCGGCGTCCCGATCGACACCCCTACCCTCCGCGCCCGCCTCGGCGTCCCGGCCCCGATGGCCGAAGCCATCGCCGCCCACCTCTGAGAGGAGACCGCGTGTCCGCCAACCGCAGCTTCCGCAACGTCACCCGCATCGGCCCCGTTCAGGTCGGCACCGCTTACGACAGCCGGGGCCGTGAGAAGCACACCGCGGCCTGCACCGCCCCGCGCTGCGGCTTCTCCGCCGACTACGACAGCCGCGCCGCCGCCGAACTGGCCGCCCGCACCCACCGCTGCCCCGTCCGCTGAAAGGACCCGGACAACCGTGACCGTCAGCCTGCCGCTCGTCGTCGTCCTCGGCTTCTTCGCCTGGGGAGCGATCAAGTTCCTCGGCGTGCGCACCTGGATCGTCGTCCTGATCGCCCTGTTCGGCTTCTGGCTCTCGCACACCTTCCTGGCTCCCGCCATCGAGTCCGGCACCCGCTCCGGCGTGAGCGTCGTAAACGGCTCACATGCCTAGACGAGTAGATAAGGAGACGCCCGCTGTGTTCCTGCCCAAGTACCCGGACAGCCCCACCCCGCCGCCCGCCCACACCCGCGCACCGACCGACCCGGCTCCCGCCCGACGCGGCCTCCCGTCGCTGCCCGTGGACCAGAAGACGGTGGCGACGGTGCTCGTCGCCGGTGTGGTCCTCACCGCGCTCCTGGCCGCCGTCGCCGTCACGGCCATATCCGTGGCCGTCGCCGCTGTCGTCGTGCGCTCCCTGCTCCGCGACCAGTACCGGCGCTGACAAGCCGAACCGCACCCGGGGCGGCCGCGACACGGCCAAGCATCCGGCCGCCCCGGGCCATCGCTCCTGACCGATCCAGTCAGAAGGAGATCGCCATCTTCACCCGCACCACCCCGCCCCCGCTCCCGGAACTCGCAAGGCTGGCCGAAGGCGGCACCCTGCCCGGTATCCTCCGGCAGCTCTCCGGGCTCGGCGGCTGCACCAACCCGATCCGCCTCGACGGCCACCGCACCGAGTACGACATCGACACCACCACCGGCGAGATCGGTCGCGTCCTGCACCACCTCGACTCGACCGCCCTCCCGGCCGGCCAACTCCTCGTCCGCTGCAACAACCGCCGCACCACCCGCTGCCCGGCCTGCGCCGAGGTCTACCGCCGCGACACCTTCCACCTCATCACCGCCGGACTGCGCGGCGGCAAGGGCACCCCGGAACATGTCGCCGCCCACCCCCGCGTCTTCGCCACCTTCACCGCCCCCGGCTTCGGCCCGGTCCACAACCGCCGCACCGACGGCCGCCCCTGCCGCTGCGGCACCCACCACGACCAGGACGACGACGCCCTTGGTACCCCGCTCGACCCGGACACCTACGACTACGAAGCGGCCGTCCTCTGGAACGCCCACGCCGGGCAGCTCTGGCGGCGCTTCTCCGTCTACCTGCGCCGAGAGGTCGCCAAGCGCGCGGGCCTGACACAGCGGCGATTCCGCGAGCACGCGCGCGTGTCGTTCGCCAAGGTCGCCGAATACCAAAAACGCGGAGCCGTCCACTTCCATGCGGTCATCCGCCTCGACGGCCCCAGCGGCGGGGACACCCCGCCCCCGGCCTGGGCAACGGCCGAACTCCTCACCGACGCCATCGAGGCCGCCGCTGCCAAGGTCCGCATCGACGGCCCGGTCATCGACGGCCGCGCCCACACCTTCACCTTCGGCCGACAGCTCGACGTCCGCACCATCCGCTCCGCCGACTTCAACGACGGCCAGGAACTCACCGAGCGGGCCGTAGCGGCGTACATCGCCAAGTACGCCACCAAAGGCGCCGAGACCGCGACGGGCGCCCTCGACCGCCCGCTGAAGTTCGCCGCCGAACTCGCCCAGCTCGACATCAGCGACCACGCTCGCCGCCTCATCCGAACCGCCTGGACCCTCGGCGCACGCAAAGACCTGGAACACCTCCGCCTGCGCGCCTGGGCCCACATGCTCGGCTTCCGCGGCCACTTCTCCACCAAGTCCCGCCGCTACTCCACCACCCTCCGCGCCCTCCGCGACGCCCGAGCCGAATGGCGCCGGGTACAGGCGGCGGCAGCGACCAACGGGCCCGAGACCGAGACGACGTACGTCCTCGCCCACTGGGTCTTCGCCGGCACTGGCCTGTCCGACACCGAAGCCTGGCTTGCCGCATCCCTCGAACCCGCCCCCGGAACGGAAGGAGAGCCCACGCATGGCTGATCGACGCCGTGCCTCTGTCGAAGTAGCCCCGGCACCGCGCGCCCTGCCCACGCGGTTCCTGACTCCTGACGACCTGGTGGAGATGTTCGAGCTGCCCAGTGTCGAGACGGTCTACCAGTGGCGCCGTAAGCGCACCGGTCCTCGGGGCTTCCGGGTCGGCCGGCACCTGCGGTTCGATCCGGACGACGTACGCGCCTGGGTGGAGTCCCAGATCAAGGGGGCCGCTGCCTGATGGCCGGACACATCCAAGACCGCTGGTACAAGGAAGAGAAGGGACCGGACGGCAAGACTCGCAAGGTCAAGACCGAGCGCTATGGCACGGGCATGCGCTACCGCGCCCGCTACGTCGGCCCGGACGGCACCGAGAAGTCCAAGAGCTTCCCCGACCGTCAGAAGCGGCTTGCTGAACAGTGGCTCTCGCAGACTGAGGCAGACATGGCGCGGGGGCAGTACATCGACCCCCGTGCGGCTCGGATCACCTTCCAGCAGTACGCCGAGAAGTGGGTCACCCACGCACCGGACCCGAATACCCAGGCCTCGATGGAGTCGCAGCTCCGGTTGCACGCCTATCCCTACCTGGGGTCGCGCCCTCTCGGGTCCTTCCAGCCCGCTCACATCCGCGACTGGGTGCGGCAGCTTCAGGAGAACGGCGTCCGTGGCTCGTACGCCCGGACGATCTACTCCAACGTGCGTGCCGTCCTGAGCGCGGCCGTGGACGACGGGCACCTTCCCCGGAACCCGTGCGCCGCCCGCTCGGTCCGTCCACCGGCTGTGGACAACAAGCGCGTCGTGCCCTGGACGCCGGAACGGGTCTTCGCCGTCCGGGCCGGCATGCCCGAGCGCTACCAAGCCATGGTCGACCTGGGCGGCGGCTGCGGCCTTCGACAGGGCGAGATCCTGGGCGTGGCCGTCGACGCGATCGACTTCGAGTCGGACACCCTCCACGTGGTCCAGCAGCTCAAGCTGAGCCGCAGCAAGCCGGTATTCGCCCCACCGAAGGGTGGCAAGCTCCGGGACGTACCGCTTCCCGGCCCAGTCGCTGACGCCCTTCGGGCCCACATGAAGCGGTTCCCTCCGGTCGAGATCACCTTGCCGTGGAAGGTGGCGGACGGGCCTCCGGTGACCAAGCGGCTGATCTTCACCGGGCCGCGCGGCGGGCACGTCTGGCGTACGTCGCTCAACGAAGAGGCGTGGAAGCGGGCGCTTGCCTCGGCTGGGGTGATCCCTGAGCGGGAGCCTGGCGAGCCGTACGCCGAGTCCCGCGAGAACGGCATGCACGCACTCCGTCACTTCTACGCCTCGGTGCTCCTGGACGCCGGAGAGAACATCAAGGCCCTCGCCGAGTACCTCGGCCACTCGGACCCGGGTCTGACCCTACGCGTGTACGCGCATCTCATGCCGTCCAGCCAGGAGCGGACCCGCAAGGCAATTACGGCGATCTTCGGCTGATCTGAAATCTTCAACCGTGAATACACGCCCCCCAAATTCACGGGACATGATTCGACGCCTGGAAGATTCCAAATCACCAGCCGTGAAAATGTGCGCCCCTCAAATTCGCGGGACATGATTCGATGCCTGGAAGATTTGAAATCACCAGCCGTGAAAATGTCCGCCCCTCAAATTCACGGGACATGATTCAACGCATGTCATCCGCCCGGTCGGGCGGCCGCCCGACCGGCCACCCACCTGCACGGTCGGCCGCCCGGCCGCCCGGCCGGGAGACACCGCGTTAGCGAATGAAGCGAGGCGAACGGTGGTTACAGGCGACGGCTACCGATATCCATCCAGACTTCCGCTCCTACGCACTGGAAGAACGGCAACAGGGCCCTAAGCTGCAGCGTTTGGAGGTACGGCGCTGGACGTCTATTGTCCATTGCGTCGCAGCGGAATCAAGAGGGGCCACCCACGGCAATGAGCGGCCCCTCGCTCCGTCGGCACATATTGTCCAACCTGCTACGGAGGAACCATGTGTCAACCGGATAAGGCCATAGTGCCACGTAACGGCCTACGCATCGAGCTGATCCCACGTGAGCCTGACAGCATCAGCCTCGGCGTCGGTGGCACGCTTCTGGCCCTGGCGGAGGGAGGCGCACCGATCATCGCCATCCCGGCCGGCTTCCTGCTGTCGTTCAGGGTGCGGTTCAGCCGCATCTGAGACCACGGCCCAAAGGCGCCAGGGCCGACTACGGCCCTGCCGTCTCTGTCCACCCACGGCCCAGAGACGGCCCAGAGGCAGCGAAAAGCCCCCTCCCAGCGGAGAACCCGCAGGTAGGGGGCTTACTCGTGGGCGCTTACTTCTTCTTGCCCTGGTTCTTGACCGCCTCGATCGCGGCCGCGGCCGCCTCCGGGTCGAGGTACTTGCCGCCCGAGGTCAGCGGCTTGAAGTCGGCGTCCAGCTCGTAGTAGAGCGGGATGCCCGTCGGGATGTTCAGGCCCGCGATGTCGGCGTCGGAGATGCCGTCGAGGTGCTTGACCAGGGCGCGCAGGCTGTTGCCGTGCGCGGCGACCAGGACCGTGCGGCCGGTCAGGAGGTCGGGGACGATCGAGTCGTACCAGTACGGGAGCATCCGGATGACGACGTCCTTGAGGCACTCCGTCCGCGGGCGCAGCTCCGGCGGGATCGTCGCGTAGCGCGCGTCGTGGGCCTGGGAGAACTCGGAGTCGTCCGACAGCGGCGGGGGCGGGGTGTCGTACGAGCGGCGCCAGAGCATGAACTGCTCCTCGCCGAACTCGGCGAGCGTCGCCGCCTTGTCCTTGCCCTGGAGGGCACCGTAGTGGCGCTCGTTCAGGCGCCAGGAGCGGTGGACCGGGATCCAGTGGCGGTCGGCGGCCTCCAGCGCCAGCTGGGCCGTGCGGATCGCGCGCTTCTGCAGGGACGTGTGGACCACGTCGGGCAGGAGGTCGGCGTCCTTCAGGAGCTCGCCGCCGCGGACTGCCTCCTTCTCGCCCTTCTCGTTCAGGTTCACGTCCACCCAGCCGGTGAACAGGTTCTTCGCGTTCCACTCGCTCTCGCCGTGGCGGAGGAGGATCAGCTTGTACGGTGCGTCGGCCATAGTCTTGAGCCTACCTAACGAACCTGAGGGCCGCGCCGCGCGTGTGGGCCCTGACACACCTGACGGCAGAAGGCCTGTTCACTCACTGGCCCCTGCACCAAAATCGGGTTAACTCATGTACAACCTTTCAGAACATACATCTGTCTGGTAGTCGCCAGTAGATCAGGCAGCAGGGAAGAGGAGCACTGAACGTGACCGTGCGTTCCTTTGCGCGGCGGATGCGACCGCGAGTCGAGCGGAAGGCCGCCGAGCGGGTGTGGCAGCTGCGTACCATGCGGCGGCGCCGCAAGGCAGCGGTCACGGACCCGGTACTGCGCCCGGTGGCGGTGCGCGGCCAGCAGTTCTACGGCCGCGTCGTCGACCGGTTCACCGCGGCCGAGGCAGCCGCCTCCAACCTTGATCTCGTGATCGCCGCACTGGAGCAGGAGGGCATCTCCTACTTCCTGGTGCCGCCGTCGCGGACCCGCTACACGGTCGGCGTGAACGTCGTCGACCGGGAGCGCTTCCTCGCCGCCCTGGAGGCCCGCAACGCCGGTACGGCCGTGTTCATCGGCCGGCCCCTGCCCGGCGGCCAGCTCAAGCACCCGGCGCTGTTCCTGGACGGCGTCCTGCCCGCCCAGCTGCGCACGGCCCCCGTGCTGCGCGTCGGCGAGAACTTCCTCGGCCCCGCCGGCCAGCTGCTCTCCGGTCCGGAGCTGGCCTGCGACATCGAGTTCTGGGAGGACGGCGCGGCGCTGCTCGCCTCCGCCGAGGGGCCCGCGCGCCTGGCCAAGGTGCAGCCGCAGGCCTCGGAGGACGTCTTCGCCGAGTCCCTTGTCACGCCCCGCAACAACGGCGTGACGGACGTGCTGCCGGCGAGCGAGCAGAAGCCCGCCACCGTGCGGGTCGGCGACCGGGAGGTGCCGAGCTTCCTCGCGCTCACCCTGCCGACCGTGAACCGGGTCACCTTCCCCGTCGACGTCGTCTACACCTGGGTCGACGGCGAGGAGCCGGAGATGCGGGCCAAGCGGGCCCGGTACCAGGGCGACGGCATCGCCGAGATCCTGGACAAGGAGACCAACGCCTCCCGCTACACCAGCCACGACGAGCTGAAGTACTCGCTGCGCTCGCTCGCGATGTACGCCGACTTCGTGCGGCACATCTACATCGTGACCGACGGTCAGAAGCCGCACTGGCTCGACGACTCCGTCGAGGGCATCACGGTCGTCGACCACCGCGACATCTTCCCCGAGGGCGTGCTGCCCGTCTTCAACTCGCACGCGATCGAGACCCGGCTGCACCATATTCCGGGCCTGTCCGAGCACTACCTGTACTTCAACGACGACGTGTTCGTCGGCCGCCGGGTCACCCCGGAGCACTTCTTCTTCGGCAGCGGCCTGATGAAGATCCCGGTCTCCCCGCTCAAGATCGGCATAGGCAAGCCGCACTCGGAGGAGACCGCGACCAACTCCGCCAGCAAGAACGTGCGTCAGCTGCTGCTGGACAAGTTCGGCCGGATGACGACGAACAACTTCATGCACACCCCGCTGCCGCAGCAGCGCGCGGCGCTGGAGGCGCTGGAGGAGCTGTTCCCGGAGGACGTCAAGCGCACGACCGCGTCCCGGTTCCGCTCGCCGCAGGACATCGCCATGACGGCGCCGCTGCTGTACCAGTACGCGCTGATGACCGGCCACGGTGTGCCCGGCAAGTTCAGCTTCCGGTACGTCAACATCAGCCGGCCGGACGCCGACCGGCGCCTGACGGACCTGCGCCGCAACCGCCGCTTCGACTTCTTCTGCCTCAACGACGTCGACGTGCCGCCGGAGGAGCGTGAGCAGGTCAGCGTCCGGATGCACGAGTTCCTCGAGAACTACTTCCCCTTCCCGAGCCCCTTCGAGAAGCAGGGACCGGCCTCCGGCTCCTCCGAGACGCAGAACTGACGGGCCACGGTCATGGCCATCGACATCCGCCACCGGCTCGCGGCGGCGCCGCCCGGCCTGCGGGCCGCCCGGAACCTCCTGCTGCGCCTGCGGCTGTGGCTGTCGGCCCGGCTCTGGGCGCTGCGCGTGGCTCCGGCCCGCCGCCGGCTGCGCTCCGCCGTCCCGGGGCTGCGTCCCACGGGCCGCGGCCCGGCGCGGCTGTACGGGCTCACGGTCACCGGATACACCTCCACTGACGCCGCCGCGGCCGATCTGGAGCAGGTGTGCGCCGTGCTGGAGGCGGCCGCCGTCCCGTACTTCCTGGTCCCCGCCGAGCAGGGGCCCGGGGTGCCGCGGCCGGTGGTCGGGGTGGAGGAGTCGTACCGTGGCGCGGTCCTCGGCCGCGCCCGGCAGCACTTCGCCCGCGGCGCCGAGTTCGTCGGCGCGGTGGGTCCGGACGGTGCCGTGACACGGGCCGTGCTGTGGGCCGACGGGCGGCTGCCGCGGGCGCTGCGCGGGGCGCCGGTCCTGCGGACCGGTGTGGTGCGGCTGGGGCCCCAGGGGCAGGTGCTCTCCGGTCTGGAGTCGGGCTGCGACATCGAGTTCTGGCGGTACGGCCGGGACCTGGGCGCGGAGCCCGCGTATCTCACCGTGCCCGGCACCCGGCTGCAGGACGACTTCGGCCCGGCCCTGGTCGCCCCGCGCCGCAATGCCGTCTCGGAGGTGCTGCCGGCGACCGCCTGGCAGCCCGCCGCGGTGGCGGGCCAGCGGCCGGCGACGGTGCCGGGGCAGCGCCTGGACACGGTGCCCGGGCAGCCGCCGGCCGTCACGGTCACAGGGCAGCAGGCCGAAGCGGTCGCCGGTGAGCAGGCCGAGGCGATCGCCGGGCAGCAGGCCGAAGAAGGCGCCGGACAGCAGGCCGGCGTGGTCGCCGGGCGGCAGGCCGACGCGGTCGCCGGGCAGCGGCCGGCCACGCCGGTGGAACAGCGGCCGGCGGCGGTCACGGGGCCGCTGCGCGGTGTGCCGACGTTCGCGGCGTTCGCCGAGCCCGGCATCGACCAGGTGTGCTTCCCCGTGGACGCCGTCTACACCTGGGTCGACGGTGACGACCCGGTGCTGGCCGCGAAGCGCCGCGCCCACCAGGCGGTCTCCGACAACGTCATAGCCCCGCGTGAGACCGGCGCCTCCCGCTACACCAGTCACGACGAACTGAAGTACGCGTTGCGGTCGCTGGAGATGTACGCCGGATTCGTCCGGCACATCTACCTGGTGACGGACTCCCAGACACCGGCCTGGCTGGACCCGGACGCGGCGGGCCTGACGGTCGTCGACCACCGGGACATCCTCCCGGCGGACGCGCTGCCCGTCTTCAACTCGCACGCGATCGAGAGCCGGCTGCACCACATACCGGGCCTGTCGGAGCAGTACCTCTACTTCAACGACGACGTCTTCATCAACCGCCCGGTGCGGGCCGAGCACTTCTTCCACGGCAGCGGCATCGCCCGGATCCCGTTCTCCCCGCTCAAGCTCGGGGTCGGCGCCCCGCACCCGCTGGAGCCGGCGCCGAACTCCGCCGGGAAGAACACCCGCGAGGTGATCCGGCGCTTCCACGGCAGGTACATCACACACAAGTCGCTGCACACCCCGCACCCGCAACTGCTGTCGGTCATGCGGGAGATGGAGGACCTCGGCATCGAGGAGCTCCAGCGCACGTCGTACTCGCGCTTCCGGTCCACCGCCGACGTCGCCCCGGCGTCCACGCTGCACCATCACTGGGCGATCGCGACGGGCCGCGCCGTGCCGGCCGACTACAGCTTCCGGTACGTGCAGCTGGGCACGCCCGACATGCGGCGCCGGCTGGCCCGGCTCGCGGCCGGCGAGGACGTGGACTTCTTCTGCCTCAACGACGTGGACACCGATCCGAAGGACCGGGCGGCGGCTCAGGCCGCCATCCACGCCTTCCTCGAGCGCAGGTTCCCGTTCCCGAGCCGCTTCGAGCGGGTCCCGGCGACCGCCGCGCGGGCGGCCGGGCCGCGCGAGGTCTCCGGGCGCCGTCCGGCCGGGCGTGGTGCGGGGCGGCGGGCCCAGCCGGCACAGGCGCAGCACGTCGATTGACGCTCCCTGCTAATTGAGTGGCGTCGCGGAGCTCCGCATTTGTAAGTTGTGGCCGCTGCTTGAGCCACTTACAGACGTGGGGGATCGTCGATGTCGCCAGCCCGTGTGAGACGTGCCGTCCGGGAGTCCGTCTCCGGGCTCCCGCGGGAGTTCTGGTGGCTGTGGACCAGCACCCTCGTCAACCGGCTGGGTGCCTTCGTGGCCACGTTCATGGCCCTCTACCTCACGCTCGACCGCGGCTACTCCGCCTCGTACGCCGGGCTCGTCGCCTCCCTGCACGGGCTCGGCGGGGTCGTGTCCTCGCTGGGCGCCGGGGTGATGGCCGACCGGCTCGGCAGGCGGCCCACGCTCCTGATCGCGCAGACCTCCACCGCCGTGTCCGTCGCCGTGCTCGGCTTCATGACCGGCCCGGCCGCCATCGCCGCCGTCGCCTTCGTCGTCGGCATGGCCTCCAACGCCTCCCGGCCGGCCGTGCAGGCGATGATGGCCGACATCGTCCGCCCCGAGGACCGGGTGCGCGCCTTCTCGCTCAACTACTGGGCCATCAACCTCGGTTTCGCCGTCTCCTCCATGGCCGCCGGGTTCATCGCCGAGGTCAGCTATCGCGCCGGTTTCCTGATCGAGGCCGGGATGACCCTGGTCTGCGCGCTCGTCGTCTTCGCCAAGCTGCCGGAGTCCCGGCCCACGGCCGCGGCCAGGCAGGAGGATGCGGACGTCAGCCTGGTCACGGTGCTGCGGGACGGGCGGTACATGGCTGTCGTCGGGCTGTCCTTCCTCGTCGCCGTGGTCTTCCAGCAGGGCTCGGTCGGGCTGCCGGTGGCCATGGGGCGGGCCGGGTTCTCCCCCGCCGACTACGGCCTGGCCATCGCCGTCAACGGCATCCTGATCGTCGCGCTCCAGCTCCCCGTCACCCGTTTCATCGAGCACCGCGACCCGCGCACGCTCCTGGTCGTCTCCTCGGTCCTGGCCGGGTACGGCTTCGGGCTGACCGCGTTCGCCGGGTCGGTCGGTGTCTTCATGCTGACCGTGTGCGTGTGGACCCTCGCCGAGATCGTCAACGCCCCGACCCAGACCAGCCTCGTCGTCCGCCTCTCCCCGGTGCACGGCCGCGGGCGCTACCAGGGCATGTTCACCCTGTCCTGGTCCGCCGCCGCCCTGATCGCCCCGCTGATGTCGGGCGCGGTCATCGACCGTGTCGGCGCGGAGTGGCTGTGGGGCATGTGCGCGGCGGTCGGCACGGTGGCCGGCTTCGGCTACGGCCTCCTCATGCGCCGACTGCCCCCGGAGCACCCGGCCGCGGCACCGGCCACAGCCCCGGAACAGGCACCGGCCACAGCCCCGGAACAGACCCCGGAGCAGGCGGACACGGGGGCCAAGGTCCCCACCGCCCAGACCGCCGGCGGCACCGCCTGACGGACGTGACCCAGGTCACTTCCACCGGTGTCACATCTCCCCGCTCCCCCGCGTCAATGAGGTGCAAGCAGCCGCAACCACACAGGAGCAGGTCATGGACGCTCGGCTCAACCTCTTCACCGTCCCCGTCGCCCAGAAGGTCTTCAAGCACCTCAACGCGGCGGGCAAGGCGATCGCGGACTCCACGCTGCCGGCCGCCACCCAGGAGCTGGTGAAGATCCGTGCCAGCCAGATCAACGGGTGCGGGTTCTGCACCGACATGCACACCAAGGACGCCACCGCGGCCGGAGAGACCGCCACCCGGCTGCACCTGGTCGCGGCCTGGCGCGAGGCCACCGTGTTCACCGAGGCCGAGCGGGCCGCCCTGGAGCTGACCGAGCAGGCCACCCGGATCGCCGACGCGGCCGGCGGGGTCACCGACGAGGCGTGGGCGGACGCCGCCAAGCACTACGACGAGGAGCAGCTCGCCGCCCTGGTGGGCATCATCGCCGTGATCAACGCCTACAACCGGGTCAACGTCATCGTCCGCCAGCCCGCCGGCGACTACGTGCCCGGCATGTTCGGCTGAGGCGGGACGGGCCGGCTCACGGGTGCATCCGCGCGCCCTTGAGCACCTTGTCCACGCCGCTCCGCGGGCCGTACACCGCCAGCCCCACCAGGTCCAGGTCGGCTGTCGGTACGGCCCGCACGGCCGCGCGGTTGTCGCGGTCGTTGCCCGTGGCGAACAGGTCCGCCGTGAACACCGCACAGGGCAGGGCCCGGTTCAGTGCCCTGCCGTGGGCCGCCTTCAGGGTCTCCTTGGTGCCCTCGAAGACCAGCACCGGCTGCCGGAACATCGGCAGGTAGGACACGCCGTCCGCGTCCTCGTACCGCTCTCCGGTCACCTCGGGGACCGTCGTGCCGAGGCCGCTGACCAGGAACGCGGTGACGTTCAGCCGCTGCCAGGGCTCCAGGTCCTCGCGCAGCAGTACGGCGATCTTCGTGTCGAAACGGATCGGTTCAGTGCTCATGGAACGAGACTGCCGACCGCCGTACGCGCCCGTCTTGTACGTTCTTTGCATGGCCGCCCGGCAGGAAGTCACCGCGTGGCGTCCCCGTGTCGCGGGCATCACGGAGGTCTTCCACGCCCGCTTCACCGAGTACGCCTACCCGATGCACGTCCACGACGCCTGGACGCTGCTCATCGTGGACGCCGGGGCCGTGCGGTACGACCTGGACCGGCACGAGCACGGCACCCCGCACGACGCCGTGTCGCTGCTGCCGCCGCACGTGCCGCACAACGGTTCGCCGGCCACGCCGGGCGGCTTCCGCAAGCGGGTCGTCTACCTCGACGGCAGCCTGCTGGGCGACGAGCTGATCGGTCCGGCCGTGGACACGCCCGATCTGCGGGACCCCGTGCTCCGGCTGCGCGTCGGGAAGCTGCACTCCGCCCTCGCCCTCGCCGGTGACGAGCTGGAGGCGGAGAGCAGGCTGACGCTCGTCGCGGAGCGGCTGCGGGGGCATCTGCGGCGCCGCACCGAGGCACCGCACCGGTTCCGGGACCCGGTGGTCGCCCGTGAGCTGCGGGAGTTGCTGGACGCGCGGGTCGTCGAGGGCGTCTCGCTGGAGGAGGCCGCCGGACTGCTGGGTGCCCATCCGGCGCACCTGGTGCGGGCGTTCAGCGGTGCGTACGGCATCGCCCCGCACCAGTACCTCATGTCGCGGCGGGTCGGCCGCGCCCGGCGGCTGCTGCTGGACGGGGTGCCGCCGGGCGAGGTGGCGCCGGTGACCGGGTTCTACGACCAGGCCCATCTCACCCGGCACTTCAAGAGGCTGGTCGGGGTCACCCCGGGGCGCTACCGGAGCAGGGTGCGCTGAGCCTCGTGCAGGTTGCGCGGGCGCACGGCGTCCGTGGTGCCGTACAGCTCCAGGCGGGAGTGCAGGTCGCCGGTGAAGTCGGGGACGTCGGTCTGGTCGAACTCCCTGACCTCGTTCACTCCCACCGTGGCCGAGTACGGGGCCAGGCCGTCGATCCTCATCAGGCCCGCCCGGCCGTTGGTGACCCGGATGTTCCAGTGGGTGAACCGGGCGCCGAAGAGCGGGCCGGCACTGGCGTCCCCGCCGTGCCGGCCGTTGTTGTTCACGGTGATGTCGGTGCGGACGTCGGCGAAAGGCAGCCCGCGGTGGCTGTCGAAGGTGCCCATCCGCATGTCGCCGCGCGACCAGACGTTGCAGGAGGACAGGCCCTCGACGTTGATGCCGTGCAGCTGGGTGCCCGCGGGCGCGGGGACCGTGCGCTCCTCGATGGTGAAGTCCTCGATCAGGTTGTCGTGGGAGCCCTCGCGGCAGAAGTACGGGTGGTGCGAGCCCCGGCCCGCGACCCGGGTGCGGCGCAGGGTGCAGGCGGAGGCGGCGACCAGGCCGAAGCCGTTGCCGACGTGCCGGACCGTGACGTCGTCCACCCAGCAGTCGTAGGCGCACTGCAGGACGACACCGTTGTGGCCCTTGTCGAGGAGGTGGGGCGACTGCGGGGCCTCGACCGCCTCCAGGGTCAGGCCCTCGACGCCCGATCCGGTCAGCTCCCCCACGTGCGTGGTCAGCCGGGGGTCCCACTCCGGGCGGACGTCCAGCGTCACGGAACTGGACAAGAAGGTCGACCAGTTGCCGACCAAGAAGGAACTGGCCGACGCCCTGCGGGCGTTCGCCGACGAACTCGACCGCGGCGGCGCCCACGCCACGCCGCAGCCGGACCCCTCCTGAACCTCCGGCCGGCTCCGGGTCAGTCCGCCGGGCGCTCGGTCAGGTGCTTGAACGCGTCCAGATTGCGCGTGGACTCGCCGCGCGCGACCCGCCAGGCGTACTCCTTGCGGATCGAGGAGGCGAAGCCCAGCTCCAGCAGGGTGTTGAAGGCGCCGTCGGCCGCTTCCAGGACCTGGCCGAGGAGCCGGTCGATGTCGTCCGGGGTGACGGAGGCGAGGGGCAGACGGGCGGTGACGTAGATGTCGCCGAGGCGGTCGACGGCGTAGCTCACGCCGTAGAGCCTGAGGTTGCGCTCCAGCAGCCAGCGGTGGACGCCCGGCTCGTTCTCGTCGGGGTGGCGGATGACGAAGGCGTTCAGCGACAGGGAGTGCCGGCCGACGCGGAAGGAGACCGTCGTGGACAGCTTGCGGGTGCCGGGGAGCTTGACCACGTAGTTCCCGGGCTCGGGGCTCTCCCACTCCAGCTCGGCGTCCCTGAGGACGTCCTCCAGGATCTGACCGGCCTTCTCCGCATCACCCATGGTGGGAGCGTACGCGACGGCGGTGGGACTGGGTCGCGGCCGTGTAGACGTCGGCGGTGGCGGCGGCGGCCGTGTCCCAGCCGAAGGACTGGGCGTGCCGGGCGGCGGCCCGCCCCATCCGCTCCGCGAGGCCCGGCTCGTCGGCGAACCGGCCCAGCAGGCGCGCGTAGTCGGCCGGATCGTGCCCCTGGACGAGGAACCCGGTCTCGCCGTCGCGCACGGCCACCGGCAGACCGCCGACCGAGGCGGCGAGCACCGGGGTCCCGGCCGCCTGCGCCTCTATGGCGACCAGGCCGAAGGACTCGCTGTACGACGGCATGACGAGGACGGACGCGGCCCGGAACCAGTCCGCCAGCTGCTCCTGGCCGACCGGCGGGCGGAACCGCACGACGTCCGCGATGCCCAGCCGGGCCGCGAGCTTCTGCAGCCCCTCCGGCTTGGCGAGCCCGCTGCCGCTGGGGCCGCCGACGACCGGGACGAGGATGCGGGAGCGCAGCTCGGGCCGGTCCTCCAGCAGGGCGGCCACGGCGCGCAGCAGCACGTCAGGCGCCTTCAGGGGCTGTATGCGGCCCGCGAAGAGCGGGATCAGGGCGTCCGGCGGGAGCCCGAGGCGGGCGCGGGCGGCGGCGCGGGAGCCGTCGGCGGCGGAGTCGTGCGGGCCGCCCGCCGGGAAGGGGCGGAAGCGCTCCAGGTTCACGCCGGGGTGGACGACGGCCACCTTGGCGGGGTCGGCGGCGTAGTGCCGTACCAGCTCGCCGGACTCCTCGGTGGTGTTGGCGATGAGCCGCTCGGCGGCGGCCACGATCTGGGTCTCGCCGATGACCCGGGCGGCGGGCTCGGGGGTGTCGCCGTCGGCCAGGCTGGCGTTCTTGACCTTGGCCATGGTGTGCATGGCGTGCACCAGGGGCACGCCCCAGCGCTGGGCGGCGAGCCAGCCGACGTGGCCGGAGAGCCAGTAGTGCGAGTGGACGAGGTCGTAGTAGCCGGGGCGGTGACCGGCCCACGCCTGCATCACGCCGTGCGTGAAGGCGCACAGCTGGGCCGGGAGGTCCTCCTTGGCGAGCCCCTCGTAGGGACCCGCGTCCACGTGCCGGACGAGGACGCCGGGGGCCAGCTCGACCGCGGGGGGCAGGCCGCCGGCGGTGGCCCGGGTGAAGATCTCGACCTCGATGTTGATCGCGGCCAGCCGCTGGGCCAGCTCCACGATGTAGACGTTCATGCCGCCGGCGTCGCCGGTGCCGGGCTGGTGGAGCGGGGAGGTGTGCACGGAGAGCATGGCGACCCGGCGGGGCCTGCGGTACAGCCGCAGCCGGGCGGCGGCCGACGGGGAGCGTCGCCCGAGCCTGTTGACGTACTGGCTCACCTGGCGGTCCTCCTTGCTGCGGGCATGCCTGCGGAGGGCCCACCGCACCCTCCAAGGGGGTCCAACAGCGAGCGGGTGCCCTGCCATTTCCCGATCAAGCGTCTTTGCCGAATCATTACCCTTTATCGGTCAACCGTTCGACGCGTTCCCGTGTCGGCCGTCACCACCGGCCCGCGGGTACGCCGTCGCCGCCGGTCCGGGGTGCGCCCCGCTTACCCTCGTACGCATGGCAGCCCGCGCAGCGACCCTCCCCCACTCCCGGCATCGGGGGACCCCCGTCGTGGGCACGGTGACGCGCGGGACGACCAACCCGAACCGGCTGCGCCGCATGGACCGCTGGATCGCGGCCACGCACGGCGCCGAGCTGCGCCGCGCGGGCGACCCGGTGGCGGTGGACCTGGGGTACGGCGCCGCGCCCTGGACCGCCGTGGAGCTGCTGACCCGGCTCCGCGCGGCCGCGCCCCGCGCACGCGTGGTCGGCATCGAGATCGAACCGGAACGGGTGGCGGCGGCACGGCCGTACGAGCGGGAGGGGCTCGCCTTCCGGCACGGCGGCTTCGAGATTCCGGTCCCCGGCAATCCGGTGCTCGTCCGGGCCGCCAACGTGCTGCGGCAGTACGACGAGGCCGAGGTCGCCGCGGTGTGGGAGCGGCTGTGCGCACGGCTCGCCCCGGCGGGCGGCGGCTCGCGCGGCGGGCTGCTGGTGGAGGGCACCTGCGACGAGATCGGCCGTCGGCACGTGTGGGTGGCGCTCGGCCCCGAAGGCCCCCGCACCGTCACCTTCGCCACCCGGCTGGGCTCCCTGGACCGTCCCTCCGACCTCGCCGAGCGCCTGCCGAAGGCGCTGATCCACCGCAACGTCCCGGGCGAGCCGGTGCACGCCTTCCTCCGTGACTTCGACCGCGCCTGGGCCGCCGCCGCCCCCTACGCCTCCTACGGCGCCCGGCAGCGCTGGATCCGCGCGGTGCGGGACCTGACGGCCGACTGGCCGGTGACCGACTCCCCGGCCCGCTGGCGGCAGGGCGAAGTGACCGTGGCCTGGGAGGCCTTGGCGCCGGTGCGCTGAACGCCCGGCGCCGACGCGCGGATCGTCCCTGATCCGCCTCGGCGCCCCTGGGCCCGTGGATCGCCGCCCGCCCCGCTTCGGCACCCCGAGTCCGCGGATCACCCCTTGGCCCGTGTCTCCCCCCCCCAAGTCCGCGGAGCCCCTCGCCCCACACCGGCACCTCAAGTCGGTATCGGCGACAAGGGAACGCCCCGCCCGCGTCGTTCGTCACATCGGCGGGGAGATCGCCATACCCGGCGGCCGGTGGGGGAATTCCGCTTTCCGACGGCCTCTGTCGCTTTGCGCGCGACCGTGGCACGATCCCTCGGACGACCGTAAGTTACTGACGGTAAATCAGTTTGGGGGAAGAGGTATGGGTTCGGGCAAGCGCGGCCTCCTCACGGCCGCCCTGACCGTGGTCTGCGCGGTGACCGTCCTCGCGGCGCCGGGCGCGGCGTTCGCGGCACCCGCCCCCACACCCACACCGACGGCCGGCGGATCCCCGTCGCCGACTCCGAGGCCCGGCAAGGACCTTGAGGAGATCCGCGAGAAGCTCGACAAGCTCTACCACGACGCCGCCGTGGCCACCGACGCCTACAACGCGGCCGAGGAGAAGGCCGAGAAGCAGTCCGCCGAGATCGTGGCACTGGCGAAGAAGATCGACCAGGGGCAGCAGCGGCTGGACAGGCTCAAGAACCAGGCGGGCGCCGCGGCCCGGGACCAGTACCGCACCGGCGGCCTGTCGTCCACCGCCCAGTTCCTGCTCAGCGACGACCCGGGGCAGTTCCTCGACGGCGCGGGCCGGGTCCTCCAGGGCCAGCAGGCGGCGACCAAGCTGATGTCCGAAATGACCCGCACCCAGGAGGACTTGCGGCAGTACGCCGCCGACGCCTCCGACCGGTGGAAGAAGCTGGACGCCAACCGCAAGACCAGGGCCGCCGCCAAGAAGAAGATCCAGCAGCAGATCGACGCGGCCGAGAAGCTGGAGTCCCGGCTGGAGAAGAAGGAGAAGGAACGGCTCGCCCAGCTGGAGCGGGAGGCCGCGGACAAGGCGCAGACCGCCTGGCTGGACACCGGCGTCCTCAAGGACATCGACGGCAAGGCCAGCACGCAGGGCAAGAAGGCCGTGCGGTACGCCACCGAGCAGCTCGGCAAGCCGTACGTGTGGGGCGCCGAGGGCCCGGACTTCTTCGACTGCTCGGGCCTGACCTCCCAGGCCTGGGCGACGGCCGGGCACCCCGTCCCGCGCACCTCGCAGGAGCAGTGGAAACAGCTCAGGCACGTCGACGTCAAGGACATGCGCCCCGGCGACCTCATCATCTACTTCGACGACGCCAGCCATGTCGCGATGTACATCGGCGACGGCGCGATCATCCACGCCCCGCGCCCCGGCCGCACGGTGACGATCGCGGGCGCCGGCTCGATGCCCATCCTGGGCGTCGTACGACCGGACGCGTCGGCCTGACGGCCGGGGCGGGCCCCGCGGCGCTCGCGGGTTCCCCGTGACGGGGGCCCCGCACATCCTTCCGGCGCACGCCGCACGCGCCCCCGTGACCCAGGCCACGTGACCCACCGCACCGCCAACCGCCGCCCAAAATCCAGCGGGACGTGAGCTTCGTCATCCCCTTCGGGCGGTCGTCGTGTCCAACTGCGGTACGGATCGCGGCATATGACAGCGGCGGGCGCCGGAGCGACGCGGCTCACACCATTCCATCGGGGCGGTCGCAGCCGCTATGGTCCCGGTCTGGTGGGTCGAGACCCCTCGACACCGCCGTGCCCTCGGGGGGAGGGAAGGAACCCGAAACGATGCCCGTACCCGTACCGCGGCAGAGAGCGATCCCGGCCGTGGAGAGTGGTCAGGCGCAGGCCGCCCACAGTGCCGGCGGCCCCCTCAAGGAAGAGGCCCACCGCGACACCACCGCCGTGCACAGCACCGGCACCACTCTCACCCTGCTGCTGATCGAGGACGATCCGGCCGGCTCGCCGATCGTGCCCGACCTGGTGGACCCGGCCGGCAAGCCCATCCGCGTCCGCACCGCCCGCAACCTCACCGAGGCCGAGCGGCTGCTCACCGACGACGTCCACTGCATCCTGCTGGACCTGGCGCTCCCGGCGCCGGGCGGCAGCGACACCGACGACGAGCTGGCCGTGCTCAAGCACGTCCTCCGGCTCGCGCCCCGGCACGCCGTGCTCGCGCTGACCGCCTCCGCGGACGCCGAGCGCGGCGCCGAGGCCGTGCGCGTGGGCGCACAGGACTACCTCTTCCGGGACGAGCTGGACGGCCGGCTGCTCAGCCGCGCCATCCGCTACGCGGTGGAACGGAAGCGCTCCGACACGGCCGAGCGGCGGCTCGCCGAGGGCCGGCTGCGCGCGCAGGAGAACCGCCGCCTGGAGCGCGGTCTGCTGCCCACCCCGCTGCTGGACGGCTCCTCGCTGCGGTTCGCCGCCCGCTACCGCCCGGGCCGCTCCCGGGCCCTGCTCGGCGGGGACTTCTACGACGCCGTCCGCACCCCGGACGGCACCGTGCACGCCATGATCGGCGACGTCTGCGGGCACGGCCCGGACGAGGCCGCGCTCGGTGTCGAGCTGCGCATCGCCTGGCGGGCACTGACCCTGGCCGGACTGTGCGGGGACGAGCTGCTGAACACCCTGCAGCAGGTGCTGGAGCACGAGCGCGCCGACGAGGAGATCTTCGCGACGGTGTGCACGGTGGACATAGCCCCCGACGGCCGCCGCGCGGGCCTGTGCCTGGCCGGCCATCCGGCGCCGCTGATCGCCCGCCCCGGCCGGACGGCGCGGCTGCTGCCCTACGACAACAACGGCCCCGCCCTGGGCCTGCTGCCCGGTGCCCGCTGGCCGCGGATGCAGGTGGAGCTGGGCGCCGAGTGGAGCCTGATGCTCTACACCGACGGCCTGATCGAGGGCCGGGTCGGTGCGGACGGGGAGCGGCTCGGCCAGGACGGCATGGTGGAGATGATCCGCCGGCAGCTCTCCGAGGGGCTGCGCGGGGAGGAACTGCTGCGGGCCGCGGTGAGCGAGGTCCGGGACCTCAACGGGGGCGAGCTGACCGACGACGTGGCGGTCGTGCTGCTGGACCGGGCGGCGTGAGCGGGGTCGCGAGCGGGTTCGCGCCGTAGGGCCGGCTCGCCGTCGCCGGGTGGCGCTGGGTGGGACCCGTTCGCGCGGTTCCCCGCGCCCCTTCCGGGTCGGCGAGCCATGGCGTGCCTTCAGGGGCGCGGGGACCGCGCGCACGGCCCCTGCGTGCCCGCACCTGCGACGGCAAGGTACTGCCGCGGCGGGATGCCGTCAGCGGCCGCCGTTGTACGGCCCGTACGGCCCGTCGCTGCTGCTTCCGCCGCGCCGGCGGCCCCAGCCGCGGCCGCCGCCGACCCGCTGGAGCGCGGGGCGTACGTCCACGATGTACACGATGCTCGCGACCGCGCCGGCGATCGGCAGGATGGACAGGAGCGAGAACAGATAGCTGACCACGAGCGCGATGCCGAGGATGATCAGCCAGAACACCTTGTTCTGCTTGTCGGCCGCGCGGAACGCGTCCTCGCGCCGGATCGCGGCGTCGAACAGCCCGAACGCGGCCAGGGCCATCAGAATGATCTTCAAGATGCCCATGAAGCCCGCGAAGCCCAACATCAGCATGCTGTCCACCGCCCGTTGAATCCCGATCCCTGCTACGCCGCCACCGTACCCATAGAACGGGCCGGACACCCCAAAGGTGCCCGGCCCGCGTCCGTCTCGCCGGTCGCGGTCACTTGGCCGGCGGGGTGGTCTTCTTCGTGGTGGGGAGCTTGCGGGCGGCCGGTGCCTTCCGCGCCGCGGGCTTCTTCTCCGCGGCGGGCTCGGCCTTCGCCTCGCCCGGCTTCGGCTCGTCGGTCCCGAACCGGACCGGCTCGGGCTTGCCCTCGACGGCGATCGCCAGGTCCTCGATCTCCTCGGCGGCCTCGCCGCGCCAGGTCTTCACGGTCTGCTCGCCGTGCTCGGCGACCCTCTCGTAGGTCTCGCGGGCCTTGACGGCGTACTCGGCGGCGACGCCGACGCCGCGCAGGGCGAGGTCCTGGGCGCTCTCGCCGAGCTTCTTCAGATCGACGTCGAGGGCGCCGATGAACTCGTTGACCTTGGTCTGCAGGGTCTCCTGCGCCTCCTTGGCGCGGGCAGCGGCCTTCTCCTGCACGGCCTTCGGGTCGGTGTTGCGCACGGCCTCGATGCGGGCCGGGGCCTCGACGCGCAGCTGCTCGACCAGGGCCGGCACCTTCTTGGCCTGCTGAATCGCCAGGTCGGCGGTGCCGGCAGCGAAGTAGAGCGGGGTCGGGTCGCTGAGGGTCTTGCGCAGGTCGTCGGTGATGGCCATGGTGAGGGGTCCTCCCGGATCGGATTCGCGTTCGACTGGGTTGATGTGGTCCGCGGCGGGCGTCCGGAGCCCTGGTCCGGCGTTATCCGGCCGTCTGCCGCGGACCGGTGTCCTTTTCGTGCACGACGGCATCGCCTCCGTCGGCCGTACGGCTGCCGCCGCCGGTCCCCTGGTCCATGGACCCGTCCCCGTCCGCCTCGCCCCCGGCGGGCTCGCCGGTCCCGAATCCGTTCTCCTTGCGGAAGGACTCGTAGATCTGCAGAAGCACCTGCTTCTGCCGCTCGTTGAGCGAGGGATCGGCGAGGATGACGGCACGCGTCTCCACCTCGTCGCGGTCCCGTTCGGCGTCCAGGATGCCGGCGCGGACGTACAGGGTCTCGGCGGAGATGCGCAGCGCCTTGGCGACCTGCTGGAGCACCTCCGCGGAGGGCTTGCGCAGCCCGCGCTCGATCTGGCTCAGGTACGGATTGGACACCCCGGCGGCGTCGGCGAGCTGCCGCAGCGACAGCTGGGCGTTGCGCCGCTGCTCGCGCAGGTACTCACCGAGATTGCCGACGTTCAGCGATGCCATGCCTCCACCTTGCCCCACTCTCGCTAACAATTGCAAGCACCTGCTTGCAGGAGTGTGTCGCGCGGCGCCGTCCGCGTGCCCGGGCCGGCCGTGGGACCGGTCAGGAATCGAGAAGCGGCGGGCGGGGCGCCGCGGCTAGCGTTGCGGGGCGGCCCCACGGAGGAGAGACGATGAGCATGACCACGAGGAACGGCGCGGCGGCGGACCCGGCGCACATCGCCGACAGCCATGAGCTGATCCGCGTGCACGGCGCGCGCGAGAACAACCTCAGGGACATCAGCGTCGAGATCCCCAAGCGCCGGCTGACGGTGTTCACGGGCGTCTCCGGCTCGGGCAAGAGCTCACTCGTCTTCGACACCATCGCCGCGGAGTCGCAGCGGCTGATCAACGAGACGTACAGCACGTTCGTCCAGGGCTTCATGCCCACGCTGGCGCGGCCCGACGTCGACGTGCTCGACGGACTGACCACCGCGATCATCGTCGACCAGCAGCGGATGGGCGCCGACCCGCGCTCCACGGTCGGCACGGCCACCGACGCCAACGCCATGCTGCGCATCCTCTTCAGCCGGCTCGGCACCCCGCACATCGGGCCGGCCAAGGCGTTCTCCTTCAACGTCGCCTCGATCAGCGGCGCGGGCGCGGTCACCGTGGAGCGCGGCGGGAAGACGGTCAAGGAGCGCCGCGCGTTCAGTGTCACCGGCGGCATGTGCCCGCGCTGCGAGGGCCGGGGCACGGTCACCGACATCGACCTGACCCAGCTCTACGACGAGGACAAGGCGCTGAGCGAGGGCGCGCTCACCATCCCCGGCTACAAGACGGGCGGCTGGAACCACCGCCTCTACACCGAGTCGGGCCTCTACGACGCGGACAGACCGATCCGCACGTTCACCAAGCGGCAGCTGGACGACTTCCTGTACCGCGAGCCGACCCGGATGAAGATCGCGGGCATCAACATGACCTACGAGGGTCTGGTCCCGCGGATCCAGAAGTCGATGCTCGCCAAGGACCGGGAGGCGATGCAGCCGCACATCCGGGAGTTCGTGGACCGGGCGGTCACCTTCACGGCCTGTCCCGAGTGCGACGGCACCCGGCTCAGCGAGGCGGCCCGCTCCTCGAAGATCAAGGGCATCAGCATCGCCGACGCCTGCGCCATGCAGATCAGCGACCTGGCCGAGTGGGTGCGCGGGCTGGCGGAGCCGTCCGTCGCGCCGCTGCTCATCGCGCTGGGCGAGACCCTCGACTCGTTCGTGGAGATCGGCCTCGGCTATCTCTCCCTCGACCGGCCCTCGGGCACCCTCTCGGGCGGCGAGGCGCAGCGTACGAAGATGATCCGCCACCTCGGCTCCTCGCTGACCGATGTCACGTACGTCTTCGACGAGCCGACCACTGGCCTGCACCCGCATGACATCCGGCGGATGAACGACCTGCTGCTGCGGCTGCGGGACAAGGGCAACACGGTGCTCGTCGTGGAGCACAAGCCGGAGGTCATCGCGATCGCCGACCATGTGGTGGACCTCGGCCCCGGCGCCGGCACGGCGGGCGGCACCGTCTGCTTCGAGGGCGGCGTCGCCGGACTGCGGGCGAGCGGCACGCTCACCGGCCGGCACCTGGACGACCGGGCGGCGCTGAAGAAGACGGTGCGCGAGCCGGCCGGGACGCTGGAGATCCGCGGCGCTTCGACGCACAACCTGCGGGATGTCGACGTGGACGTGCCGCTCGGCGTGCTGACCGTCGTCACCGGCGTCGCCGGCTCCGGAAAGAGTTCGCTCATCCACGGGTCGGTCCCGGCCCGGGAGGGCGTCGTCTCGGTCGACCAGGCTCCGATCCGCGGCTCGCGGCGCAGCAACCCGGCGACGTACACGGGGCTGCTGGAGCCGATCCGCAAGGCGTTCGCCAAGGCCAACGGGGTGAAGCCGGCGCTGTTCAGCGCCAACTCCGAGGGGGCCTGCCCCGGATGCAACGGCGCCGGTGTCGT
Source organism: Streptomyces echinatus (assembly GCF_014203595.1). Lineage (GTDB taxonomy): Bacteria > Actinomycetota > Actinomycetes > Streptomycetales > Streptomycetaceae > Streptomyces > Streptomyces echinatus. The sequence continues at coordinate 65,335 of NZ_JACHJK010000005.1, read as the reverse complement.
CTACACCGACCTGGCGATGATGGCCGGGGTCGCCACGACCTGCGAGGACTGCGAGGGCAAGCGGTTCGAGGCGTCGGTGCTGGAGTACCACCTCGGGGGCCGGGACATCAGCGAGGTGCTGGCGATGCCGGTGTCGGAGGCCGAGGAGTTCTTCGGCGCCGGGGAGGCCCGGACCCCGGCCGCCCACCGGATCCTGCGGAACATGGCCGACGTCGGCCTCGGCTACCTCACGCTCGGGCAGCCGCTCACCACGCTCTCCGGTGGTGAGCGGCAGCGGCTGAAGCTGGCCACGCACATGGCCGAGAAGGGCGGGATCTACGTCCTGGACGAGCCGACCACCGGGCTGCACCTGGCCGATGTGGAGCAGTTGCTGGGCCTGCTCGACCGGTTGGTGGACGCGGGCAAGTCGGTGATCGTCATCGAGCACCACCAGGCGGTCATGGCGCACGCGGACTGGATCATCGACCTCGGTCCCGGTGCGGGCCACGACGGCGGCCGGATCGTCTTCGAGGGCACGCCGGCGGAGCTGGTAGCCGCGCGGTCCACGGTGACGGGGGAGCACTTGGCGGAGTACGTCGCCGGGTGACGCCTCAGAAGGGCAGCGGCCGGGCGTGGACCACGTCCAGGCGGGAGACTGCCCGGGTCAGGACCACGTAGAGGCGGTGGAGGCCCCGCTCCTCCGCCTCTGCCACGGTGGCCGGTTCGACGGCGACGACGTGGTCGTACTCCAGGCCCTTGACCACGCTCGCGGGTACGACGGTCAGCCGGGCGCCGAGCGCGTCCGGTCCGGCCGGGTCGAGGCCGGCTTCGGTGAGCGCCGCCCGCACCCGGTCCGCGTCCGCGTCGGCCGTGACCACCCCGACCGAGCCCTCCCGGGCCAGGGCGTCGCGTACGGCGGCGACGGTCGTGCCGAGCAGGTCCTCGGCCGGCCGGAGAGTCAGCTCCCCGTCGGTGCGCAGCGAGGTGGCGGCGGGTACGGCGACGCCGAGGCGGGCGAGCAGCCGGTTGGCCAGCCCCACGACCGCCGCCGGCACCCGGAACCCCGTGGTCAGCGGCACCACGACCGCGTCCGGCCGGCCGAGGTGGCGCAGCTGCACGGACCAGTCCCGGGCGGCCCACGGGGTGGTGCCCTGGGCGAGGTCGCCGAGGACGGTCAGCGAGCCGAAGACCGCGCGGCGGGCGATGGCCCGGCACTCCATCGGCGACAGGTCCTGGGCCTCGTCCACGACGATGTGACCGTAGCCCTCGGGGTGTTCGATCAGCCCGGCGAGTTCGTCGAGCAGGACCAGGTCGGCGGCCGACCAGCGGGCCGATTTGTACGACCGCGGCGGCCGGGGCCACAGCAGCGCCGCCTGCTCGCCGGGGTCCAGCAGGCCGTCCGCGGCCCGGGCCAGCGCCGCGCCGTCGGTGAGGAGTCCGGCGAGGATTTCCTCGGGGCGGACCTTCGGCCAGACCGCGTCGAGGTGGGCGGTGAGCGGCCGGGCCCGTTCGACGCGGCGCACCCAGGCGGCGGGCAGTACCCCGGAGCGCCGTTCGGCCTGCTCGCGCAGCCGCCGTACCACCCGGGTGCGTACCCGCTCACGGCCGATGGCGTAGGGCGGTTCCTCGGCGCGGACCTCGGCGACGAGGCCGGCCAGTTCGCCGGCGGGCACCCGCCACCGGTAGGAGCCGTCCGGTACGGCGAGGTCCGTGACGCCGTCGGTGGTCACGCGCGCGTACAGGGCCCGGCGCAGCACCTCGGCCATGCGCGGGTCGTGTTTGACGGTGGCCGTGGGAACGGGATCGGTGCCGGTGACCGGGTGCCGGGTGATCTCCGCCAGGAGGGTCGACTGGCGGACGCCCGTCTCGCCGAGCGAGGGCAGGACCTCGGCGATGTAGCGCAGGAAGGTGCGGTTGGGGCCGAGGATGAGCAGGCCGGAGCGCTGGAGCCGCTTGGGGTGGGTGTACAGGAGGTAGGCGGCGCGGTGCAGGCCGACGGCGGTCTTGCCGGTGCCGGGCGCCCCCTGGACGCACACCGAGTCGGTGAGGGCGGCGCGTACGAGGTCGTCCTGCTCGGGCTGGATGGTGGCGGCGATGTCCCGCATGGGTCCGACGCGGGGCCGCTCGATCTCGCGGGCCACGATGTCGCTGGTCCGTGACTCGCCCCGGCCCAGGTGCTCGTCCTCCAGCCCGGTGAGGTCGGCGGACGCGCCGCGGCTGCCCGGCGCCCAGCCGAACCGGCGCCGGGTCCCGACGCCCCGCGGGTCGCGGGCGCTCGCCTGGTAGAAGGCGCGGGAGACGGGGGCCCGCCAGTCGATGACGAGGGGCGGGGCGGCCGGGTCCTCGGTGATGCGCAGCCGGCCGACGTGGTAGCTCTGGCCGCCGTGCTCGGGGTCACCGCCGGTGAAGTCGAGCCGGCCGAAGAACAGCGGGCCCGGCGGGAGTTCGCGCATGGCCTTGGCCTGGCTGCGCAGGCGGTGGCCGAGGACCTCGGCGTCGGCTCCGGAGGCGGAGACGTCCTCGCCGATGACGACCTGTTCGGCGGCTCCCTCGACCATCGCGGTGAGGGCCGTGCGGCAGGTGTCGTGGTAGGCGCGCTCGGTGTGCAGGGTGTCCGTGAGGGCGGGCTCGAGTGACGTCATGACGCCAGCCTATCCGCAAAACGTTACCGAGTTACTTTTTTAACCGAGTCTCAGTCAGTGTCGGTGGATCCCGGCTCCGCGAGCGCCCCGGCCAGCCGCCGGAACGCCCGCTCGGCGGCCCGGACGGCGTCCGGCGCCACCTCCTCGACCGGCTCCCCCGCCGCGACCCGTCGCCAGTTCTCCTGGGCGAGGACGCGCTGGACCGCGGTGATCTGCCCGGCGGCCAGCCGCGCGTCCAGCCCGCCTCCGAGCGCCTCGGCGAGCGCCGCCTCCGACCGCTCCATATGCGCGTACGCCCGCGCCACCAGGGACGGAGTGCCGTAGAGCAGGGTGTGGAAGGCGAGCACCTCGGGGTGGTCGTTCAGCCCGGTGACCGGATCGCGCCGCTCCAGCCCGGCGAGGAAGCTCCGGCGCAGCGCGTCCACCGGGTCGGCCGCACCGGCGACCAGCCGCGCGGCCTCCGTCTCGTGGTCCGCGATCCGGTGCAGGACCAGGTCCTCCTTGGCCGGGAAGTACCGGAACAGGGTCGGCTTGGAGATCCCGGCCGCGGCGGCGACCTCCGCCACGGACACCGCGTCGAAGCCGCGCTCCAGGAACAGCCGTACGGCGATGTCCGACACGTCCTGGTACATCCGCCGCTTCTTGCGCTCACGCAGACCCATCTCGCCCATGCCGCCGAGCCTACGCACCGCGCGGCGGTGCACGACGGACGCCGGCGTCCCCGGCGGAACGGCCTCGGTTCGTCGCGGTCCGCTATGCCAGGGCACGAGCGAGGTACGGATTCGCCCTCGGCCGGACGGTCAGGCCCAAAGACGCGGTGGCCGCCGAGAGGGTCATGGCGTACGAGTCGACCGCGCGGCGCACGTTCGGCGCGTCGAGCCCCTTCCGGGTGGCCATGCGGTCCAGGTCCACGTAGGCCGAGCGGACGATCTCGATCCAGCGGTACACCTGCACGTCGTGCTGCCAGTCGCAGGTGTACCGCGCGGGCAGCAGGCGCTCCCAGCGGCGGAACATCCGGTGGCGGATCTCCGGCCGGGTCGGGGTCAGGTGCATGTGCCGGACCAGGTCGTACAGCGGATCGCCGACCAGGGCCATCTCCCAGTCGATGAGCCTCAGGCCGAGACGGTCCTCCCGGCGCACCAGGTTCCAGGGGTGAAGATCGCCGTGCAGCAGGGCGGGAGCGCGTTCGGCCACCCTGTGCCGGGCGAGGATCCCGTGGAGCCGGGCGGCGTCGGGCAGGCCGAGGAAGCGGGCCAGCTGCCGGGACTCCTCGGGCAGACCGGCGACCAGCGCGACGAGCTGGTCGCTGAGCCAGTGATAGAAGCCGGTCCGACCCGTCACCGGGTCGATGGCGGTGTAGTCGATCGCCGTCAGCCCGGCGAGCTGATCGACGAGGGCGTCCGCCTCGTGCGGGCGCAGTCCGCCCACCGGATGGCTCGGGTACTGCCAGGGGCCGGGGGGTCCCTCGTAGGTGAGGATGGTGAACCGGTCGTCGAGACGCGTCCGGCCCCCGCCGCTCCCGGTCAGGTTCTGCCCCAGCGCGAGCACCCGGGGCGCGTTCACCGGCACGGCAGACCGCTCGATCGCCCGGAGCACCGCGTGCTCGCTGAGGTAACTGGGCTCCCGACGGCCGGCGTCCACCCGTGGACGGCGAACCACCACGGGGCAGTCGATGCCCGCGACCCGGACGACCGAGTTCACATGCGTGACGCCCTTGAACACCTGGGCGGACGGGGCCGCGGCCTCCAGTGCCAGGGCCTCCGCGACCGCGGAGTCCGGGAAATCCGGGCGCTCGGGAAGGCGCCGGTCGGGCACCCAGGCGACCGGCGTGCGGATCCGGCCCCGCCGGCCCTCGCCGAGTGCCTGCGCGGCCGCACGCCAGCGCAGCAGAACACTCTCGATCTCCCCCGTCCCAGGCACCCGGGAGAGCCGCAGCGGCTCCGCGGCGGCCTCCAGGGCGCTCGTCACGGCGTTCGTCGCCCTGTCCAGACTCCGCTGGTCGAAGGAACCCTCCAGGGACTTCGCCGCCCGCATCACGTCCGGGTAGACAGACTGCGCCCGCTCGAAGTCCACGTAGTGCCGCAGATCCCCGGCCAGCCCTCGTGCGGCGGCGGGCCGGACCTTCCCCACGGCCTCCGCCCAGGCCCCCACGACCTCGTCCCACTGATGGTGCGGGTACTGCATCCGGACCAGGTGGGTCGCGAGATCGTGCAGGGGGTCGCCGTAGGTGGCCAGTTCCCAGTCGACGCATATGAGGGGCGGATCACCGCCGTACGACATGATCACGTTGTCGCGGTGCAGGTCGGCGTGGAGCAGGCTGAACGGCCGCCGGGTCATGACGGGCACCCGGCCCGCGAACTCGGTCAGGGCGGTCTCCGGGACGCCGAGGGTCATGAACAGACCGCCGAAGTAGGGCCAGTTGGGCTGCCGGACCTGGGTCTCCGCCAGGTGGGCCAGCGTCCGCAGGAAGCCCTGGCTGTCGGCGTGGTCCTCGGGCCAGACCCGCGGCAGGGCGGGCAGACGGCCCGGGCGGACCCGGGCGGTGCCGGCCAGCAGCCCGGCCAGCGCCTTGATCAGCATTCCGTCCACCGGCATCCCGTTGGGGCAGATCGACGAGAGCGGCACCCCCTCCACATAGCTGTGGACGGCGAACCCGTCCCCCTGGGCCAGGCACTCCGGCACATTGGGCAGCGCCACCCGGAGGGCCCGGAGGATCGCCGGCTCGTCGTCCCAGGTCCGGATCACCACGGGCAGTGCGTCCACCCGCCGGACGCGCGCGGTCACCAAAGTACCCGCCGCACGGCCGACCAGCTGTGCCATCCGATCCGTCAGCGGCAGCACGTAGTTGTGGTTGTGGAAGCCGTGGGTCACCCGCCCTTCTTCGTAGGCGAACTCGAGGAATGCTTCCAGCACGGCGGCGGCCCGGACACCGTCGGCACGCCCCGGCCGGGTGCGGGGTTCGGGTGGTGCGTCCACTGGCCGCTCCTGGTGCTCCGGCGGAGAACGGACGTAGTACTCACACGATACGGCCGGCGCCGCTCGGCCCCGCCGGAATCACGGCAGACCTCGCCGCCGCGGACCCGTGCTCGCGACACCAGCGCACAAGTGCCGAAGCGATCCTGCGGGTTCCGGGAACCGGGTCGAGCCCGAGCGGCAGCGCGGCGTCCGCCAGGACCCCGCGCAGCCTGAACGCGGCCGGGGCGATCTGCCGCCGGCCCACCTCCGGACCGGCGTCCAGGTGCAGGGCCGTCCGGATCACGTCGGTGAAGACGGACTGCGCCCTCTTGTAGGCGAGCAGACGTCCCAGATCGCCCTCCCAGCCGCCGGCGCTGCCGGCCCTGACCCCTTCGACGGTCTCGCACCAGTGCCGGACGACGGCACGCACCTGCCGTGCGGGGTAGCGCATCAGATGGAGGTGGGTCGCCAGGTCGTACAGCGGGTCGCCGAACATCGCCAGCTCCCAGTCGATCGTCCACAGACGCTGCATGGCGTCGACGATGAAGTTCTCGCGGTGCAGATCGGCGTGCAGCAGGCAGAACGGCCGTTCCTTGAGGCCGGAAACGTTCTTTCGCAGGTACCTGAACGACTCCGCTCCCAGCCCGAGGTCCTCGAACAGTCCGGCGAACCTCTGCTGGTTCGCGAGATAGACGCGCTGCTCGGTGAAATGGACGAGACGCTCCAGGAAGCCGTCGGTGTCGCCGTCCTCGGGACGGTCGTCCGGCTCGCAGCGCCGATCCGCCGCGAGCGCGTCGGGCCGGACCGAGACCAACTGCCGGAACAGAGTCATGATCTGGCGGAGGTAGACATCGGGGACCGCGGCACCCGACCGGTGGAAAGAGCCGAGCGTGTGCCCTTCGATGAAGCGCTGCAGCCCGATTCCACCCACCTGGATGATGTCGGGAATCCCCTGGATCAGCCCCCTGAGGCCCTGCAACAGCTGCTCCTCCGACGTGAAGCAGCGGCGGTCGAACCAGAGCAGGTCGGCCCGCGGTTCCCGGCATTTCCATCGCCCCGACCGCTCGTCCTCCATGGCGTCGGACAGCGGGAACACGTAGGTCTCGTGGTGGTAGCCGTGGAGCGGTCCCTCGACCGTACTCTCGTCACCACTCGCCTCGACCGCGTGCAGTCGGGCAAGGGAAGGTGGTTCGGGTGGCATTTCCTGTTTCTCTCGCCATGCCCCTGCCGAAGGAGGCTGAAGTGGGAGCACGGTACTCCTCTTCGGGCGGTTTCCGTGTCAGACCTCCACGACACGACGGGGCCGACCGGGACCCGCAGGCCGAGGTGAGCTGCGGTGCTGGCCGCGACGCCCGGCGTGGTCCACACTGGCCGAGGGGACAGGAGGAGGACCCATGGGCAGCGCAGTCGACCAACGTGCGGCTCTCCAGCGGTTGCTGGCAGACGTGCGTGCCGTGCTGCTCGACTTCGACGGCCCGGTCACCGACCTGTTCGGTGACGAGTCGACGGCTCCGGTCGCCCGCAAGATCAAGACGACCGTACGGGCGCTCTGGGGAACCCTCGATGCCGATGTCCAGGAATGCGACGACTCCCATGGCATCCTGCGCCGCCTGAGGGACATGTACGACCGGCCGGCCCCTGGGCCACGCGACCCGCGAGCCCTCGTGGCGGCCGAGGCCATCGTCACCGACTACGAGTACGAAGCCGTCAAGTCGGCCGTTCCGGCGCCCCGGGTGGGCCGCCTCATCGACGCACTCTTCGACCGCAAGCTCCCCCTCGTGATCGTCAGCAACAACGCGGACGGCCCCATCTGGGAGTTCCTCAAGGGCGAGCGGCTCCAGCGGCAGGCCAAGATCGACTTCGTCGTGGGGCGGGACCCGTTCGAACTCCGGCACATGAAGCCAGACCCCGATCCGGTGTACCGCGCCATGGAACATCTCGGCCTGCCCGGCGGATCCTGCCTCCTCGTCGGGGACCAGCTGACGGACCTCGAGGCCGCCCGGGCGGCCGGCGCCCTCTTCCTGGGCTATACGCAGTCACCCGAACGCGCGGCGGAGATGCTGGACCTGGGCGCCGATTGCGTCGTGTCCTCGCACGAGCCCCTCATCGAGGCCGTGAAGAGCTTGCCCGGTCCCAACTGACCCCTTTTTAGCGGCACGACGACCCGGGCATGATGGTTCCCAGGGGATCCACGGGGACTCGCGCCGGACGGCAGCAGCGGCGCGCACAGGGGGTACGAGTGTCTTCTCGCAGTCCGGGCGGCAACGGGCCCAGCAGACTCGACCGTATCCGGTACACGCTCAGCGAGTGGAAACCCCGCCTCGTCAAGTCCCTGCTCGCACTGGTGGCCGCCCTCGGAGTCGCCGCCGAACTCATCGAGCCGCTCGGCAACGCGCTCAAGGGTCAGCAATTACTGGGAGGATCCTTCGCGGCGCTGATCGCGCTCGTCCTTTTCGACGCCATCAGTGAGCCGGAGTCGAAAGAGGTACCGGGCGTCTATGTGTTCGCCGACCGGAACAAACTGCACGACGAGTTCAGGGAGGCGTTCGAGGCCCGCCGCGTACGTGTCGACTTCTCCGGCTTCACCATGGAGACACTGCTCGAGGCGCTCGCCGTGCCGCTGGGAAAGATGGCCGACCGCGAGGTGCGCACGGTCGAACTGAAGTTATGCCTCATCATCGCCCATCTCAACCTTCCGATGGGACTCCCGGGCGGCCTCGTACCCGCACCGCGGAACGGGGACTCCGAGACCACGAGGTTCTATTTCCGGGACTCCCCGGAGAACCGCGAACGCATGCGGGAGGAGTTCACGGAGCGGAATTGGTCCAGACTCAAGGCCCTGCTCAACCAAGTGCAGGACCGGAATCCGCACATGACCATATCCTGCGAGGTCCGGGAGTCGCCGCAGATACCGGAGCGGAAGATGTACATCCTGAATCAGGAGAGGGTCTTCACCACTCCGTACGGGATCGAACCGCACAACATCGACTGGCGGGGCAGCGCCTACGAGATCCTCGACACCCCGGGGTTCGCACCGCTGTACGGCCGGGCTCGCTACATCGGCTGGGACCTGCGTTCGACATCGCGCTCGACCAAGCAGATCGCGGAACACCACATGGAGTGTCACCGGAACCTGTGGAAGAAGCTCGCCGAGATCAAGCCGGAGCGGCCGGTGATCAGTGACCCGCGGTGGACGCGTCCGAGACGACAGGACGCATCCTCCTAGCGGGACTCTTCCGAGAGCAGCGTCCAGACCCCTTCGAACCAGTCGGTCATCGTGTCCACGAAGACCGAGCCCGGGGAGTCGGGCCTGCCGTCGCGCACATGCCGGGTGAGCGTGGCCCCGAGGCCGAGGACGTCCACGGCCACGACCTCCTCGCCCGTGTCGAGTACCACCGGGCGCTCGACGGGTATGTAGGCGCCGTGCAGCACCTCGTCGCCGTTGAGGACGTACAGCTTGAACGCCGGTGTCAGCGTGACGTGCCGGAACTCGTACTCCACCGACGGGACCAGCTTCTCGGTACGCAGTTCGCCGAGGACCCTGCGCAGCGAGGCGGCGTGCCGTTCCGCGATGCCGCGCAGCCGGTCCTTCAGCAGGGCGTCGTACCCGGCGTCCCTGCCCCGCGGGTGCGGCAGCAGCTCCATGGCGGCGGGCGAGGGGAGCAGCATGCGCAGGGCGATGCGCCGGGGCTCGATGATGTTGGCCCGGATGCGCTCGGCCTGCGCGTGAATGTGGATGTCCACGCTCTCCGAGGTCAGCGTGTAGATGTCCAGCGTCACCTCGCTGCGCTCGAACGCCTCGGCGATCAGCGGGCCCAGCGTCATCGGGTGCCGGGACCGACCGGCCGTGTCCGTCACAGCCTGTTGGTACCTCTCTCGGTCCTGGGGCAAACAGCACCCGGCGGGCGACCGGCCCACTTGCCGGGGGCCGGGGTCACCGCTTGCGCAGGGCCAGGAGCAGGGGCTCCAGGGAGCCGGTCACGCACCCGGCTCCGGCCTCCCGCAAAAGCTTCCCCTTCCGTTCGTTACGCGCGTAGCCGAGGAACGGCACGCCGGCGTCGTTCGCGGCGGCGAGGTCGGAGGGCGAGTCGCCGATCATCAGGGCCGCCGAGGGCGCGGAGCCCATCGCGCTCAGGGCCCGGTTGAGGCAGTGCGGGTCGGGCTTGAGCAGGTGCAGGTCGGTCGTGCGGCCGTAGATGTGGGGGGCGAAGCAGGCGGTGAGGCCGCGGCCGTCCAGGTAGGCGCGGACCACCTTGGGCGAGTTGTTGGTGGTGATGGCCAGGCGGGAGCCGGTCGCGGTCCAGGTGCGTATCAGGGGGTCGGCGTAGGCGGTGGGCCACGCGGAGCCGGCGGCCTTCAGCTCCTCCTGGGTGAGACGCTCCTCCAACTCGGCCACGAGGTCGCTGCCGGGGCGCCGCAGGTCCACGGCGCGCAGCACCGCGTGCGGATCCAGCGCATCGTGCTCGGAGCCGCCGAGCAGGTCGTGCAGCCCGCGCCCGGCCAGCCAGTCCACCAGCTCGGCCGCCACCCGCTCCGCCTTGTGCCGCGCGAACAGACGGCAGATCGGTCCGTCGAAGTCCCACAGCACCACCCGGGCACCTTCGATCAGACTCCGAAGCCTGCCGATCTCGTTCGCGGTCTGTTCGGTCCGCGTCTTCGCATCAGAAGTCACTAGGAGAGTGTCAGGTCCGTCGTGATGGTTTCCCAGAGGGCGTCGAACCACTTCTGCGACTCCTCCACGAACGCGGCGTCCCGCTGCCCGGCCCGCCGCGCGAAGGAGAAGAGGAGGGATTCGGAGCCGAGGGTGTCGTACATCTCCAGCGTCCCGCTCTCGGTCGGCTCCTCCCGGCGCGTGACCATGTAGTACGCGTACAGCGCCTCCGTGCCGTTGAGCAGGTACAGCTTCGCCGGAGGGGTGAACGGCAGGGCCCGGAAGGTGACGTGCACGTCGATGTCGTGGGTGCCGCGCAGGGCCTGGAGGTTGTACTGGAGCACCTGGCCCTGGGCGTTGCGCATCGCCAGCCAGCGCTGGTGGACGGCGTCGTCGTCCCCCCGGGCGTCGACCGGGACGGGGAAGGCGAGGTTGATGTCCCGGGACGGGAGCAGGATCCGGGCGTCGATCCGCTCGGGCCGGATGCGTCCCTCGTGGATCAGGCGCAGCGGCTCGCCGAGGGCGGGGATCAGGCTCTGCGCGGTCAGGCAGACGGCGTCGATACGCACGTGGGACGCGGAGAACGCCTCGGTCAGCCGGGGGGCGAGGGCGACCATGGTCGGCTGCGGCTCGGCGCGCCCGGGGGCCGGCCCGGCGACCCGGGGCGGGCTGCCCTTGCTGACATCGCTGAGCAGGCCGTCCTCCTGCAGCGTCCGCAGGGCCTGGCGTACGGCGCCCCGCTCCACCCCGAACTCCTCGGCCAGCTCGGCCTGGGTCGGCAGGCGCTCGCCGGCCCGCAGGACGCCGGTGCGGATGCGTTCGCGCAGGGTGTCGGCGATCACCTGGGGCGCGAGCCTTCTGCTGCCGTTCACTGCCACGTTCTCCTGGGTCACGACCAAACGCTACAACCCCCTTCCATCTACCGGGAGTTGTCTGGAAGTTGTTTGTAATGCTTAGCCAAGTGGGGACAACTTAAACAGAGTTGGTTGCCAACTTGGTCAAGTTGGTGAACCGAAAGGGGGAACGTCCATGCCTGTTCTCGCGCTCCTCTCCGCCGTCCTGGTCGTCGGCTTCGAGCAGCTCGTCCAGTGGCGGTTCGGCGCGGCCGGGATCGTCGGCCTGCTGCTGCTCACCGTCGGCATCAAGGCGAAGAGCCCGGCCGTCAGCTCCGCCGGCGCGGTCCTGCTCGCGGTGCTCCTGGCCGGGCCCGCCCTATAGCGTCAGCACCAGATCCGAACTGATCGTCCCCCACAGCGCGTCGAACCACAGGTGCGACTGCTCCACGAACGCCGCGTCCCGCTCCCCGGCCCGCCGCTCGAAGGCGAACAGCATCGACCGGGTGCCGTCGGCGTCGTACAGCTCCACGTGCTCGTGCTCGATCTCCCGCTCACGGCGCCCCAGCGTGTAGTACGCGAACAGCGCCTCCACGCCGTTGACCAGGTACAGCTTCACCGGCGGGGTGAACGGCAGCGCCCGGAAGGAGACCCGTACGTCCATGCCGTGCGTGGTGCACAGCGCCAGCAGGTTCTGCCGCAGCACCATGCCCTGGGCGTTGCGCTGCGCCAGCCACCGCCGGTGCAGCAGGCCACCGTCGTCGGCGTCCACCGGTGCCGGGAAGGCGAGGTCGATGTTCCGGCCGGGCAGCAGCAGCCGGACGTCGATCTTGGCTGGTTTCAACCGTCCCGCGTGGATCTGTCGCAGCGGCTCGCCGATCGCCAGCGTGAGCGAGACCGAGGTCAGACAGAGCGCGTCGATCCGCACGTGCGGGGCGGCGAAGGCGGCGGCGATCCGCGGGGCCAGGCCCACCATGGTGGGCTCCGGCGGGGCCGCGGGCCCGGCCGGGGGGTGCCACGGCGCCGCACCGGCCGCCACCGTGGCGGGGCTGCCCTTGGAGACGTCGGTGAGCAGCCGCTCCGACTGCAGGATGCGCAGCGCCTGCCGCACGGCACCCCGCTCGACGCCGAACTCGTCGGCCAGCTTGGCCTGCGTGGGCATGCGCTCACCCGGCCGCAGCACCCCGGACCTGATCCGGCTGCGCAGTTCGTCGGCGATCTCGCGATGGGACGAACGGGACCGCTGTGACCTCGTCCGTCCACTGGCGGAGGCGTGCTCCGGGTCCACGATCGAACCCTACAACTTCCCGCCAACTTGCGGCAGTTCACCGACAGCTGGTTATGAGTCGCGTCCCGGCGGAGATAAGTACAGTGAAGTTGGTCGCCAACTTGAACAACATGGTCAAGCTTTCCTGTGGTTGGCCGACCGGGCTCCCTTCCGGAGGGGAGCCGGGAGTCCGGGCAGGGGACGGCCACCGGAGCGCACAGTCACAACTGAACATCCCGCACAGTCACAACTGAACACCGACAGCTGCATACGGACATCGCACAGCCACAACTGAACAGCTCGCTACGGATGCACAGCACGGATGTACAGCACGGAGGGACCATCGGCGCGATCGGCGCGGTCCGCGTGAACGGCGCGGCCGGCGCGATCGGCGCGTGCCGGAAGAAAGGAACCAGTGAAGGACAGGGCGTCGGCCTCACCGGGCGGCGCCCTTTCGTCCGTCACGTCAGCAGATCGTCCACCTGCGCCTCGCCCACCCGGTACCGGCGCGCGATCTCCCCGCTGCAGTCGTCGGCCGTACGCTGCAGCCGCTGCCGGCGCCGCGAGACCTCCTGCTCGTAACGCACCAGCCGCCCCAGGGCGGCGCTCAGTTCCAGGTCCGTCCGGGCCGTCAGGTCCGACAGCTCGACCTCGGCGAGCATCTCGGCGGCCAGCCGCCCGTACTCCTCGTTGTGCGGGGTGCCGAGCGTGACATGGCGGGCCGAGGAGCGCTGCCGGGCCGGGGCGTCCTGGAGGATCTCCGGGAGCCGGTCGACCACGGAGCCGTCCGCGGGCGCCGGCACGGACACCCGGCCGCGCCGGCCCAGCTCCGCGTGCAGGATGTCGATCCGGCCCTGCAGCAGCCGCCGCACATAGCTGAGGTCCGCCTCGTCACGCTGGGCGTCGCGGCGCAGCACCCGCAGCTCGGGCAGGCTCAGCCGGGCCAGGTCGTGCTCGGGAGGCTCGACGGGCAGCTTCGGGCCCGCGGTGCCGTCGGCGCGTTGCGCGGGCGGCCGGTGCGTCCCCAGCCGCCCGCTGGTACTCGGTGTGCTCATCTGCCTGTGACCGTCCCCTCGACCGGCGTGTGGAAGCATGGTGCCACCCCAACCGACCACAATGTGACCGAGTCCCCCCGAACGGCCCTAGATGGTGGGTAACAGATCCATATTGGGCCCCCCGTGGGCAGGCGCGGAGCACCGGGCATGATGGTCCGCATGCGTGCGGTGGTGCAGAGGGTGGACGGCGCGAGCGTCGTCGTGGACGGCGAGACGGTGGGCTCGATCGAGGGCGAGGGGCTGTGCGTCCTCGTCGGGGTGACCCATGAGGACACCAAGGAGAAGGCCGCGCAACTGGCCCGCAAGCTGTGGACGATCCGCATGCTGCACGACGAGAGGTCGTGCAGCGACATCGCCGCCCCGCTGCTGGTGATCAGCCAGTTCACCCTCTATGGCGACGCCCGCAAGGGCCGCCGCCCGACCTGGAACGCGGCGGCCCCGGGAGACGTGGCCGAGCCGCTCGTGGACGAGGTGGTGGCACAGCTGCGCGCCCTCGGCGCGACCGTGGCGACGGGCCGGTTCGGCGCGCAGATGCGGGTGTCGCTGACGAACGACGGCCCGTTCACGGTGCTGCTGGAGATCTAGCGGGCCACGAGCGGCACGCACCCCCGGCCACGCGGGCCACGAGCGGGACGGACCCACCGGCCACGCGGGCCACGAGCGGGACGGGTCCACCGGACCCGTCCCGGCAGGGCGTGCCCGACGCTACGGCTCGACCACGACCTCCTGCGCCGCCGCCGTCTCCCCGGCCATGAGCCGCGCGTCGACCGGCACGTTCCGCTTCACCAGCGCCAGGGCCACCGGGCCCAGCTCGTGATGCCGGGCCGACGTCGTCACGAAGCCGATCCTGCGGCCGTCCGGGCCCTCGTCCGCGACGCGGATCTCCGTGCCCGGCACCGGCAGATGGACCTCGCTGCCGTCGAGGTGGAGGAAGACCAGGCGGCGCGGTGGCTTGCCCAGGTTCTGGACGCGGGCGACCGTCTCCTGACCCCGGTAGCAGCCCTTCTGCAGATGCACGGCCGTGCCGATCCAGCCCAGCTCGTGCGGGATGGTCCGGTGGTCGGTCTCGAAGCCGAGGCGGGGGCGGTGGTGCTCCACGCGCAGCGCCTCGTGGGCGAGGAGGCCGGCCGCGGGACCGTGGGTCTCGGCGAAGGACTCCAGGTCGGCGCGGGGCAGGAACAGGTCGCGGCCGTACGCCGTCTCGCGCACGACGACGCCCTCGGGCACCTCGGCGATGGATCCGGCGGGCAGGTGCACGACCGCGTACCCGTCGGTCCGGTCGGCGACCTCCACCCGGTAGAAGAACTTCATCGACTCCAGGTACGCGATCAGCGCGTCCTGGGTGCCGGGCTCCACGTGCGCCCACACGGTCGTGCCGTCGTCCACGAGATACAGCGCGTGCTCGATGTGCCCGTGCGCGGAGAGGATCAGGGCCTCGGTGGCCTCTCCCACGGGGAGGTCGCTGACGTGCTGGGTGAGCAGCAGGTGCAGCCAGCTCAGCCGGTCCTCGCCGGTGACGGTGACGACACCGCGGTGCGAGAGGTCGACGAAGCCGGTGCCGTCGGCGAGGGCACGCTGCTCGCGGAACAGGTCGCCGTAATGGGCGGCGACACCTTCGTCCACGCCCTCGGCGGGGACGGCGCCGGGCAGGGACAGCAGTGGGCTCTTCATACGGCAAGCCTACGACGTGGTAGTTGAACTCTTCAGTGAGCAGTCCCGGCACCGGCCGAAGATCGCGAAGTGCTTCATGTCGGTGTCGAACCCGAACTGCCGGCGCAGCTTGGCCGTGAACTCCGCGGCCACCTCCATGTCCGCCTCGATGACGTCCTCGCAGTCCCGGCAGACCAGGTGCAGATGGTGGTGGCGGTCGGCCAGGTGGTAGGTGGGCGCGCCGTGCCCGAGGTGGGCGTGGCTGACCAGACCCAGCTCCTCCAGCAGCTCCAGCGTCCGGTAGACCGTGGAAATGTTGACCCCCGACGCCGTCTTCCTCACTTCCACGAGGATGTCGTCGGGGGTCGCGTGTTCGAGGGCGTCGACAGCTTCGAGCACAAGCTGCCGCTGCGGCGTCAGTCGGTAGCCGCGCTGCCTGAGGTCGCTCTTCCAGTCGGTGCTCACCACACCGACGAGTCTAGGACTACTTGAAGAAGGCGATGCCGTCGTCCGGCATGTCGTCCGGCAGGGCCTTGGCCCAGCGCTCGACGTCCTCGGGGGTGACGACCTTCTTGAGCTGGGCCGACATGTAGGGGCGCAGGGGGACCTCGGGGGTCTGCTTCTCCCCGACCCACATGAGGTCGCTCTTCACGTAGCCGTACAGCCGCTTGCCGCCGCTGTACGGCTGGGAGGCGGCGGTGCGGGCGACGGCGTCGGTCACCAGGTCGATCTGCGGCTTCTTGTCGGCCATCTCGCCGTACCAGATCTCGATGACACCGTCGTCGCGGGTCATCGTCACCTCGACCTTGCGGTCGGCGTCGATCCGCCAGAAGCCGGACTCCGTCTCCAGCGGGCGGACCTTGTTGCCGTTCTCGTCCAGCACCCAGGTGCGGGAGTGGTACTCCAGGAAGTCCCGGCCGTCGTGGCCGAAGGTGACCTCCTGCCCGAAGTTGCACTTCTCCGAGCCGGGGAAGTCGTGCACGCCCGCGCCGGCCCAGTTGCCGAGCAGGAAGGCGAGGGGGACGAGGTCCTTGTGCAGGTCGGACGGGATCTCGATCATGAGCGGAAGCTTTCCTGGTTCGGGGTCAGCGCTGGCCCTGGTACAGCTTCTTCACGGTCAGACCGGCGAAGGCGAGCACGCCGACGCAGACCAGGACCAGCAGGGTTTCGAAGAAGATCTCCACGGGTGCTCCTTGAGCGAGGGTGGGCATACGACAGAGCCGCAGCCCAGCTTACGCGGCCGGGGCCGGGGCCTCCCGGCGAGGTCCGCTCAGGTGACCAGCTCGGTCTGCCGGAACGGGACGGCGCCCACACCGCCCTTCCGGGACGGCGTGATCACGGCGGCGGTGCCGAACTGGAGCAGCTGGTTCCGGGTGCGGGTGCGGGTGCCGTCCGGGGTGCTCCAGCCGCGGGCCGCGACGCGGCTTCCTCGTCCGCGCCCCGCAGGCGACGCGTGGCATGCACATGCAGATGTAGCCAAGCGGATTACGATTCGGGTATGGCGAAGAAGCTCGTGATCAAGGTGACGGCGGGGGCGGACGCCCCCGAACGCTGCTCCCAGGCGTTCACGGTGGCCGCGGTGGCCGTGGCCAGCGGGGTGGAGGTCTCTCTGTGGCTCACCGGCGAGTCGTCCTGGTTCGCGCTGCCGGGCCGGGCCGCCGAGTTCGAGCTGCCCCACGCGGCCCCGCTGCCGGACCTGATCGAGTCGGTCCTGGCCGCCGGGCGCATCACGCTGTGCACGCAGTGCGCCGCCCGCCGGGAGATCACGGAGAAGGACGTCATCGAGGGCGTGCGGATCGCGGGCGCGCAGGTCTTCGTGCAGGAGGCGCTGGGGGACGAGACACAGGCGCTCGTCTACTGACCGCCCCGGAACGCGGTCACTGCCTCGGACGCTTCTTGCCGTCCAGCTCGTCCCACCACTCGTCCGACTGCGGGTCGCCGGAGGGGTCGTCCCACCAGCGGTCGTCCGGGCCCCGCCGGTTGGCGACCATCGCGGCGACCGGCGGGATGATCATGGCCACGACGCACAGCCCCACGGCGGCCGGCACGGACCAGATGCGCACGACCGCCCACGCCAGGACGAAGAGGCCGATGCAGGTCCCCATCATGGCGAAGTAGAGGTGCCGTCGCCGGGCGTACATGGTTCCAGGGTAGGGCCGGCGGCGCCTGTCACAACTGATCCACAATTTACGTTCGGCCGGGTCCCGCAGGGTTACCGTGGCGTATCCGTTCCGGACTCCTGAATCCGTCACCGACCCGGGGGAAACCACCTCATGCGAGCCCTGCGAATACTGCTGATCGTCGTCGTGATCCTGGGCGCGCTGTTCGTGGTCGTGGACCGGGTCGCGGTGCACTTCGCCGAGGGTGAGGCCGCGGACAAGCTGAAGTCGACGGAGAACCTGGCCTCGACCCCGGACGTGGACATCAAGGGCTTCCCCTTCCTCACCCAGGTCGCGGGCGGCTCCCTGGACGACGTCGAGGTCGGCATCGACGACTACGAGGCGGCGACGGGCAAGCCCGGCCAGACCATCCGGGTCGACAACCTCAAGGCCGACATGAAGGGCGTCGAGTTCTCCGGCGACTACAGCTCCGCCACCGCGGCCACCGCGACCGGCACCGCGATGGTCTCCTACGACGAGCTGCTGAAGACCGCCCGGTCCGAACCGACCGAGGTCGCCCCCGGGATCATGGCCAAGGTCGTCGGCCTCTCGGACGGCGGCAACGGGAAGATCAAGGTCGCGGTGGAGGGCACCGTGTCGGCGCTGGGGATCAAGCAGACGGTGTCCGTGCTCAGCTCGGTGACCGTGGTGAACGACAAGGTCGAGGTCCACGCGGACTCCCTGCCGAAGCTGGGCAGCGCCGCGATCGCCGAGGACCGCATCCGCACGATCACCGACTTCCAGCAGGCCATCGACCAGCTGCCCGGCGGCATCAAGCTGGACAAGGTGCAGGCCGCGCCGGACGGCGTGGAGATCAGCGTGAAGGGTTCCGGCGTGCGGCTGGCGGGGTAGGGACCGGTAAGAGCCGGTATGGACACCCGATGTCCGACTGGCGAGACGATCTCGTCCGCAGCGTAGATGCATGACCTGTCGAGCGCCCGGAGGTCCCGCGAGGGATGCCCGGGCGCTCTTTGCGTACCACCATTCGGACGATCGCATCTCGCCATATGACACACCGGTGACATGTCCGCCCGTACGTCCCTACGATCGAGGCCATGAAGCGACAGGCGGATCTCACGAAGCGGCGGGCAGTGGACCTGTGCCGCGTTGCCGCCATGCTCTGTCGCCCCTTCTGAGCGGAAGCTCCGGCTCCCGCGTCTCACCCCAGCCCTGTCGTCAGGGCACCCGTGCGCCGCTCGGCCACCGAGCACGCGCCCCTCTCTACTTCGCACGCCCCGCCGCGACTGCCCCGGAGGAGAAAGAGCATGAGCCGCAGCGACGTCCTGGTCGACGCCGACTGGCTGCAGGACCACCTGGACGACGAGAACATCGCCATCGTCGAGGTGGACGAGGACACGTCCGCCTACGAGAAGAACCACATCAAGAACGCGATCCGCATCGACTGGACCAAGGATCTCCAGGACCCGGTCCGCCGCGACTTCATCGACCAGGAGGGCTTCGAGAAGCTCCTGTCGAAGAAGGGCATCGCCAACGACACGCTGGTGATCCTCTACGGCGGCAACAACAACTGGTTCGCGTCGTACGCCTACTGGTACTTCAAGCTGTACGGCCACGAGAGCGTCAAGCTCCTCGACGGCGGCCGCAAGAAGTGGGAGCTGGACGCCCGCGAGCTGGTCGACGGCGACGACGTTCCCGAGCGCCCGGCCACCGACTACAAGGCCAAGCCGCAGGACGCCTCGATCCGCGCCTTCCGCGACGACGTCGTGGCGGCCATCGGCTCGCAGAACCTCGTCGACGTCCGCTCGCCCGACGAGTTCTCCGGCAAGCTGCTCGCGCCGGCCCACCTGCCGCAGGAGCAGTCGCAGCGCCCGGGGCACGTGCCGAGCGCCCGCAACATCCCGTGGTCGAAGAACGCCAACGACGACGGCACCTTCAAGTCGGACGAGGAGCTCAAGGAGCTCTACGCCGAGGAGAGCGTCGACCTGGCCAAGGACACGATCGCCTACTGCCGCATCGGTGAGCGCTCGGCCCTGACCTGGTTCGTGCTGCACGAGCTGCTCGGCGTGGAGAACGTCAAGAACTACGACGGCTCCTGGACCGAGTACGGCTCCCTCGTCGGCGTGCCGATCGAGCTCGGCGCGAACAAGTAAGCCCTCACCCACCCATCCGACCGACCTCCCGGTCAGACCCCTCTGGAGAAACAGCATGTGCGGAGCTAAGGCCGGCGGCCCGGACGCCTCGACGATCAAGCCCGGTGAGACCACGATCCAGGGCCAGGTGACCCGCGACGGCGAGCCGGTGACGGGCTACGTCCGTCTCCTCGACTCGACCGGCGAGTTCACCGCGGAGGTCCCCACCTCCGCGACCGGCCAGTTCCGCTTCTACGCGGCCGAGGGCACGTGGACCGTCCGGGCGCTGGTGCCCGGCGGCACCGCCGACCGCACGGTCGTCGCCCAGCAGGGCGGGCTCGCCGAGGTCGCGATCGCGGTCTGAGCGGGCCACGAGGGCTCAGTGACGAGCCGAAGGGCCGTATCCCCCGGGTTGGACGCCACTGGGGATACGGCCCTTCGGCTGTCTTGCCAATCCCCGCCCCCGCCGGAGGGGGGAGGCGGGGGTCAGCCCAGGGCCCGGCCCAGGATCCAGGCGACGGGGGCCGCCGCCGACAGGGGGAGGGCCACGCCCGCTGTGAAGTGGACGAAGCGGGAGGGGTAGTCGTAGCTCGCCACCCGGTGGCCGATGAGCGCGCAGACACCCGCCGCCGCGCCGATGGCGGCGCCCTTCGTGTCGTAGCCGGTCATCCCGCCCACGGCGATGCCCGCGCCCGCCGCGGCCAGCAGCGCGACCACGACCGACGCCGGGGTCGGCAGGGGCAGGGCCCGGGCGAGGACGGCGACCGCCACGGCCGCCGCGCCGACCGACACCGCGTGCGGGTCGGCGGCCAGGAAGCCCGTCGCCATGACCGCGAGCGCCGCGGAGGCGACCGTCGCCATCAGGCCGTACATGCGCTCGTCCGGGGAGGCGTGCGAGCGCAGCTGGAGGACCAGGGACAGCAGGACCCAGAGGCCGAGCGAACCGAGGATGGCCACCAGGGCGTGGTCGCGGCCGGCCGCCAGGACCGCCACGTCGGCCGTCAGCGCGCCCGCGAAGGCCAGCGCGATGCCCTGCCGGGCGGGCCACATGCCGTTCAGCCGGAACCAGCCCGCGGCCGTGACCGCCTGGAGCAGCACCAGCGGCACGACGAGGGCGTACGAGGCGACGGGCGCCGCCGCGGCCAGCAGCAGGCCCAGCAGCGCGGTGAGCGCGGCGGGCTGCATGCCCGGCTCGATGACCGGGGAGCGGCCCTCCAGGCGCGCCCGCTGGGCATCGGTGATCCGCGCGTTGCCGGCGATGGTGGCGGGGCCGTAGGCGGGCCCGGCGGAGTCACCGGCCGGTGCCGCCGGATGCGCCGGCTCCTCCGGTTCGGCCGCCGGCGCCGGTGCCGGAGCGGGTGCGTACGGCTCGGTGGCGTACGGCTCGGTGGCGTACGGCTCCGGCGCGTACGTCCCGTGCCCGTACGTCCCCGCCGGCTGCTGAGGCTGCTGGGACTGCTCCTGCTGGTACTGCTGAGGCCGCTGGAGGTGCTCCTGCCGGTACTGCGGCTGCTGGTGGTGCTCCTCCTGGAACTGCTGCGACTGGTACGGCTGCGGCTGGTACTGCTGCTCCTGAGGGGAGGGCTGCTGCTGGTACTGCTGCTGTTCCTGCCGCGGCAGGTATGCCGTCTCCGGCGCCTGCACCGGGGCGTGGGTCTGCGTCTCCCAGGTCTGGCCCTGCCACTGCTGGGTCAGCTCGGCGTCGTGGCCGGGCTGCTGCCCGTACTGCTGCTCATGGCCGGGCCAGTGCTGCTGCTGGTAGGGGTCGTAGCCCTCGTACGGGCCGCCCTGGTACGGCTGATCGGTCATCGCTCACCCTCCTGCGAACGGCGGGAGCACCTCGACCGTGCCGCCCTCGGCCAGCCGTACCGTCTCATGCGCGCGGGTCCCGACGGGGTCGCCGTCGACGAGGAAGGAGCAGCGCTGCAGCACGCGCGTGAGTTCACCGGGGTGGCGCTCGCGCACGGCGGCCAGCGCGCCGGCCAGCGTGTCCGCCTCGTACGGCTCCTCGGCGACCTGGGCCGCGGCCTTCGCGGCGGCCCAGTAGCGCACCGTGACCTTGGGCATCTCGATCCTCAATCGACGGCAGGGACGGTAAGTCTGTGTGGGCTCAGGCTAGCCCGCCGCCGACACCGCCCAGTCCCCGATCCGGGCCATCAGGGCGTCGTCCGCCGCGTGCTCCGCGTGGCCCATGCCCGGTTCGACCCAGAGTTCGCCGTGGTCGCCGGCCGCCTCGGCGAGCATCCGGGGATGGTCGAGCGGGAAGTAGCCGTCGCGGTCGCCGTGCACGAGGAGGAGCGGGGTCGGGGCCAGCCCGGGGACCGCCTCCACCGGCGACAGGGGCACCGGGTCCCAGTCGCGGTGGTGGATGCGGGTGCGCAGGCCGTAGCGGCTCACCAGGCGGCCCCCGGGGCGGGTGACCAGCCAGTGCAGGCGGCGCATGGGGGCCGTGCCCCGGTAGTACCAGCGGGCCGGCGAGCTCACCGAGACCACCGCGTCGACCGTGCCGGGGCGCAGGGCCGCGTGCCGCAGGACCACCGAGCCGCCCATGGAGAAGCCGACGGTGACCACGCGCGCATGCCCGAGGCCGCGGGCCCACTCGACGGCGGCGGCGAGGTCCAGCACCTCCTTGTCACCGACCGTGGACCGGCCGCCGGAGCGTCCGTGGCCGCGGAAGGAGAAGGTGACGACCGCGCCGTAACCGCGCAGTACGCCGGCCACCCGTCGTACGTGTGGCCGGTCCACGTCCCCGGTGAAGCCGTGGGCGATGACGAACACCAGGCCGCCGGAGGGGAAAGCGGAGGCTTCCGGAGCGGGCGATGCTGCTTCGTATACGACGGGGCCCGGATCGTATACGGAATCGACCGGAATTCCGTCCGCGGTGTGCAGGAACGTCCGTATAGGGCCCTGTCTGCCTGTCTCGCGATTCGGACGAACGGTGGAACGCGCCACATGACCTGCCGGACCGTTGCTCATGTGGGCTATTCTGCTGGGCAGAGGACTCGGGCAGCGTAGCCCCCGGGTCCTTTTGTGCTTTCGGAAGCGTTGTATACACAGTGGGAAACCTCAGGTGACCGCCGGTGTACGGGGCCCCGGGATCGCAGAGCAGTACCCGTCCGCACAGTCCTCGCAGGGACCGAGGAGGAACCGACGTATGAGTTCTCTGCTGCTCCTGACCAACGCCCTCCAGCCGTCGACGGAGGTCCTCCCGGCCCTCGGCCTGCTCCTGCACAACGTGCGGGTGGCCCCGGCGGAGGGGCCCGCCCTGGTCGACACCCCCGGTGCCGACGTGATCCTGGTGGACGGCCGGCGCGACCTGCCCCAGGTGCGCAGCCTCTGTCAGCTGCTGCGGTCCACCGGTCCCGGCTGTCCGCTGGTCCTCGTCGTCACGGAGGGCGGCCTCGCCGCCGTCACCGCCGACTGGGGCATCGACGACGTCCTCCTCGACACCGCGGGTCCCGCGGAGGTGGAGGCACGGCTGCGGCTCGCCATGGGCCGGCAGCAGATCGTCAACGACGACTCCCCCATGGAGATCCGCAACGGCGACCTGTCGGTGGACGAGGCGACCTACTCCGCCAAGCTCAAGGGCCGGGTCCTGGACCTGACCTTCAAGGAGTTCGAGCTGCTCAAATACCTCGCGCAGCACCCCGGCCGGGTCTTCACCCGTGCCCAGCTGCTGCAGGAGGTGTGGGGCTACGACTACTTCGGCGGCACCCGGACGGTCGACGTGCACGTACGGCGGCTGCGCGCCAAGCTCGGCCCGGAGCACGAGTCGCTGATCGGGACCGTCCGGAACGTCGGTTATCGATTCGTTACGCCTGAGAAGGCCGACCGGTCGGCCGAGGACGCCAAGGGCAGGTCCGGTCGGGCAAAGCGGGAGGATGCGGACGCATCCGCCGCCCCGGACGCCGCCGAGGTCCACGCGGAGGCGTAGCCGCGCGGGCGGTGCCCGGACGGGGCGGTCCGCTCGCCGGGCCGCCATGTGATACGCCCTGCCCAGAGGCGGTCAATCCGCGTAGACTCCGCGCGTGGCCAAGGTGACTCGGGATGACGTGGCACGGCTGGCGGGGACCTCCACCGCCGTCGTCAGTTATGTCATCAACAACGGACCCCGGCCGGTCGCCCCGGCCACGCGCGAGCGTGTCCTCGCCGCGATCAAGGAACTGGGGTACCGCCCCGACCGGGTCGCCCAGGCGATGGCCTCCCGGCGCACCGACCTCATAGGGCTGATCATCCCGGACGCCCGCCAGCCCTTCTTCGGGGAGATGGCGCACGCGGTCGAGCAGGCCGCCTCCGAGCGCGGGAAGATGGTCCTGGTCGGCAACACCGACTACATCGGCGAGCGCGAGGTCCACTATCTGCGTGCCTTCCTCGGCATGCGCGTCTCGGGCCTGATCCTGGTCTCCCACGCGCTGAACGACCTCGCCGCGGCCGAGATCGACGCCTGGGACGCCCGGGTGGTGCTGCTGCACGAGCGTCCGGAGGCCATCGACGACGTGGCCGTGGTGACGGACGACCTGGGCGGCGCCCAGCTCGCCGTGCGCCACCTGCTGGAGCACGGCTACGAGTACGTCGCCTGTATGGGCGGCACGGCGGAGACTCCGGCCGTCGGCGACCCGGTCTCCGACCACGTCGAGGGCTGGAAGCGGGCCATGGCCGAGGCGGGCCTGCCCACCGAGGGCCGGCTGTTCGAGGCGCCGTACAACCGCTACGACGCCTATCGCGTGGCCCTGGATGTCCTCTCCGGCCCGAACCGGCCGCCCGCGGTCTTCTGTTCCACCGACGACCAGGCGATCGGTCTGCTGCGGGCGGCGCGCGAGCTGCGCATCGACGTGCCCGGGCAGCTGGGCGTGGCCGGGTTCGACGACATCAAGGAGGCCGCGCTCGCCGACCCACCGCTGACCACGGTCGCCTCGGACCGCTCGGCGATGGCGCGGGCGGCGGTCGACCTGGTGCTGGACGACGGGCTGCGGATCGCCGGGTCGCGGCGCGAGCGGCTGAAGACCTTCCCCTCGCGGCTGGTGCTGCGCACGAGCTGCGGCTGCACCGGCTGACCGGTCCCAGCGCGGGGCCGCTCGG
The DNA here is from genome assembly GCF_014203595.1 of Streptomyces echinatus. Lineage (GTDB taxonomy): Bacteria > Actinomycetota > Actinomycetes > Streptomycetales > Streptomycetaceae > Streptomyces > Streptomyces echinatus. The sequence goes on along the minus strand of NZ_JACHJK010000005.1, from coordinate 40,975 downwards.
CGCGGTTTCACGGGTCCGGCGGGGCCCGGTCCGGTTTCGTCCGGGACCGTCTTCATAACGGGCAAACGAGGTTCTGCCGGGCTTCTCAGGGAGCACTCAGGAAGCTCTCATGGTCACGGGGGACTCTTCTGTCATGACCGAGAGCCAGGGCACTTACGAGCAGCCGTACTCCCACCCCGCCCCCGTGAACCCGGAGTGGCCGCCCCCGCCGTCGCACCAGCCGGCCGTGCAGCCCGCTCCGCACGGGAAGAAGCGCCCCCGTGGCCCCGTCGCCCTTCTCGCGGCGGTCGCGATCGTGGCGGCGGCGGTCGGCGGCGGCACGGCGTACGCCTTCCAGGAGCTGGCCGGCAAGGACACGGTCGCCACCGGGGGCAGCGGCACCACCGTGGTGCCGACCGCCAAGCGGGGCGACGTCGCCGCGATAGCCGCCGCGGTCAGCCCGAGCGTGGTCGAGATCAACGCGACGCTCGCGAACGGCTCCTCCACCGGCTCCGGTGTGATCATCACCTCCGGCGGTGAGATCGTCACCAACAACCACGTCGTCTCCGGCGCCGACTCCATCAAGGTGCGCACCAGCGACGGCAAGAGCTACACCGCCGAGGTGGTCGGCACCGACAGCTCCAAGGACCTCGCGCTGATCAAGCTGGCGGGCGCTTCGGGGCTGAAGGCGGCGGCGCTCGGTGACTCCAGCGGCGTCCAGGTCGGCGACTCGGTCGTGGCGATCGGCTCCCCCGAGGGTCTGACCGGCACGGTCACCAGCGGCATCGTCTCCGCCCTGGACCGGGACGTCACCGTGTCCACCGACGAGAACCAGGGGCAGGGCCGGAGCGGCGGCGGCCAGTGGCCGTTCCAGTTCGGCGGCCGTGAGTTCAACGGTGACACCGGCTCGTCCACGACCACCTACAAGGCCCTCCAGACCGACGCGTCCCTGAACCCCGGCAACTCCGGCGGTGCGCTGATCGACGCCGCCGGCCGGGTGGTCGGCATCAACTCCGCGATGTACTCGTCGAGTTCCCAGGCGTCCTCGTCCTCGGACGCGGGCAGCATCGGCCTCGGCTTCGCCATCCCCGTCAACACCGTCAAGTCCGACCTGGCCGCACTGCGGGCGGGCTCCGACAGCTAGCAGCACACCGCGCGACAGCCAGCGCGACCGTCAGCAAGGAGCAAGGTCATGATCAATCACTTCCCCCACCACATGGCCGAACGCGGCCCGGCCGGCATCACCCTGGCCCTCTCCATCGCGTCCGAACTGCACGTGCCCGTCCCCGCGCCCCGCCCGGCGCCCCGCGCCGCCGAGGTGGCCGTGACCCCGGTTCCCCAGCTGATGGGCCTGCGCACCTCCGCGGCCCGCCCGCACCGCCGCAAGGTGCCGCTGCACCGGCTGAGCACGGTGCGGGCCTGACCGGCCCGCGTGCCCCTCAACGGCGGCGGGACGTGGCACGCTGAGAGACACCCGAGACCCGCCCCACCGCACCCCGAGGAAACCGCGAGCGATGAGCCCCGCCGAAGGCGACCGTGACCCCCAGCGCATCCTGATCGTCGACGACGAGCCGGCCGTACGCGAGGCACTGCAGCGCAGTCTCGCCTTCGAGGGGTACGGCACGGAGGTCGCCGTCGACGGCGCGGACGCCCTGGAGAAGGCCACCGCCTACCGGCCCGACCTGGTCGTGCTGGACATCCAGATGCCGCGCATGGACGGACTGACGGCGGCCCGCCGGATCCGGGGCGCGGGGGACACCACCCCGATCCTGATGCTCACGGCCCGCGACACGGTCGGCGACCGGGTGACCGGACTGGACGCGGGCGCCGACGACTACCTGGTCAAGCCCTTCGAACTGGACGAGCTCTTCGCCCGTATCCGCGCGCTGCTGCGCCGCAGCTCGTACGCGACGACGGTGTCCGCCGAGGCGCAGGAGGACGAGGCGCTCACCTTCGGCGACCTGCGCATGGACCTCGCGACCCGGGAGGTGACGCGCGGCGGCCGGCAGGTGGAGCTGACCCGCACGGAGTTCACCCTGCTGGAGATGTTCATGGCACACCCGCGGCAGGTCCTCACCCGCGAGCAGATCCTGAAGGCCGTCTGGGGCTTCGACTTCGAGCCCTCGTCCAACTCCCTCGACGTCTACGTGATGTACCTGCGCCGCAAGACCGAGGCCGGCGGCGAGGCGCGGCTGGTGCACACCGTGCGCGGAGTGGGGTACGTCCTGCGGCAGGGCGGCGCCGAGTGAAGCACCTGGTGCGCCGGTACCGGGCACTGCCCATCCGGGCCCGGCTCGCCATGCTGGTCGCGGCGGCGGTGGCGTTCGCGGTGGCGGCGGTGTCGGTGACGTGCTGGTTCATCGTGGAGCGCAAGCTGTACGAGCAGCTCGACGGGGACCTGCAGAAGTCGCTGCGGAACACCACGCAGATGGGGCAGTTGCAGTACACCCTCGACAACTGCACGGACACCCCGCAGGCGGGGGACTTCCTCCTCCGGGACCGGTACTCCCAGCTGGTCACGGAGGACGGCAAGGTCTGTCTCTTCGGATCCGCCTCGGGCAAGATCAAGGTCACCCAGGCGGACAAGTCCGAGATCGAGCGCCTGGACCCCGACACGCTCTACTTCCGCAACGGCAACGACGCCGAGGGCAACGAGCTGCGGGTGCTCACCAAGCCCTTCGGCCCCACCACGACCGCGGGCGGCGGGCGCGGGCCCAATGTCGGCGTGCTCATCGCCGTACCGCTCACGAGCACCCAGAAGAACCTCAACGACCTCGCCCTGATCCTCCTGCTGGTGTCCGCCGTCGGAGTCGTCGGTGCCGGGGCCGCGGGGCTCGCGGTGGCCCGGGTCGGGCTCCGGCCCGTCGACAAGCTCACCGAGGCCGTGGAGCACGTGGCCCGCACGGAGGACCTCAGTGTCCGGATCCCCGTGGAGGACGACAGCGAGGACGAGGTGGCCCGGCTCTCGCGGTCCTTCAACTCGATGACCGCCTCGCTGGCCAGCTCGCGCGAGCTCCAGCAGCAGCTGATCGCGGACGCGGGCCACGAGCTGCGCACTCCCCTGACCTCGTTGCGGACCAACATCGAACTCCTCACCCGCAGCGAGGAGACGGGCCGGCCGATCCCCCCGGAGGACCGCAAGGCGCTGCTCGCCTCGGTGAAGGCGCAGATGACCGAACTGGCGGCCCTGATCGGGGACTTGCAGGAGCTGTCCCGCTCGGAGGGGCAGCGCGGCGAGCGGGTCCAGGTGGTGGCCTTCCAGGACACCGTCGAGGCGGCCCTGCGCCGGGCCCGGCTGCGCGGTCCGGAGCTGTCGATCACCGCGGACCTGGAGCCCTGGTTCGTCCGGGCGGAGCCCTCCGCGCTGGAGCGGGCGGTCGTCAACGTCCTCGACAACGCGGTGAAGTTCAGCCCCGAGGGCGGCACGGTCGAGGTGCGGCTCGGCGAGGGGGTGCTGACCGTCCGCGACCACGGCCCCGGCATTCCGGAGGACGAACTGCCGCACGTCTTCGACCGCTTCTGGCGCTCCCCGGACGCGCGGGCCCTCCCGGGCTCCGGCCTGGGCCTGTCCATCGTGGCCCGTACGGTCCGGGAGGCGGGCGGCGAGGTGGCCCTGGCCCGCGCGGAGGGCGGCGGCACGGTGGCGACGGTACGGCTGCCGGGGGCGCCGACCCCGCCGCCGGAGACGCCCGCCGGCTGATCCTGCCCCTCAGTCGGGCCTGGGCATGGCGCGCAGGCGCTCGATCTGGGTCCGGCTGATGTCGATCGCCCGGCGCATGTGCCGGGTGATCACCCGCAGCTCGTCCTCGCTGTGGTCGTCGAAGACCGTCTGCCAGGTCTGTCCGAGGTCGTCCCACAGCGCGGTGACGCGCGCGACGCTCTCCGGGACCGGGGTGACCAGCACGCGGCGGCGGTCCTGCCGGTCGGGGGTGCGGGTGACGTAGCCCGCCCGTTCCAGCCGGTCCACGAGGCGGGTGGCCGAGCCCGTGGTGAGGCCGGTCATCCCGGCGATCTGCTTGACCGTGAGCGGTTCCGGCTCCGCGGTCAGCAGGCTCAGGCACTGCACGTCGGTCGGGTGCAGTCCGAGGTGGTCGGCGACGGCCTGGTTGAACAGCACGTACGCGGCCAGATAGCGCCGGGACTCCGAGGAAAGCTCCTCGTACAGCCGGGCCCGGTTCGGGTCCCTCATGGATTCCCTCCCAGAAATCGCTGCGTGGCGCAGCGAACTGCGCTACTCTTCTGCGTGACGCAGCTAATGCGTCACACAGCAATACTACCGATCCCGGGGGAGAACCATGCTCACCATCGCCGTCACCGGCGCCACCGGCGCCCAGGGCGGAGCCACCGCCCGCGCCGCACTCGCCGCCGGCCACCGCGTCCGCGCCCTGACCCGGCGCCCGGACTCAGCCGCCGCCGACGCCCTGTGCGAGCTGGGGGCCGAGGTCCGGCACGCCGACTTCGACGACCGCGCCTCCCTCGACGCGGCCCTCACCGGCGCCGACGCGCTCTTCGCCGTCACCACCCCGTTCGGCACCGACACCGACACCGAGATCCGTCAGGGCCGGGCCCTGGTGGACGCCGCGGCCGGCGCCCGGCTCGGCCATGTCGTCCTCACCTCCGCCGCCCACGCCGACCGCGGCACGGGCATCCCGCACTACGAGAGCAAGTGGGTGATCGAGGGGCATCTGCGCGCCAGCGGCCTGCCCTGGACGGTGATCGCCCCGGCGGCGTTCATGGACAACTACGCCGGCGGCTGGACCCTCGACGGTCTGCGCACCGGCACCTTCGCCTGGCCCATGCCGTCCGACGTGCCGCTCACGCTCATCCCGGCCGCCGACATCGGCGCGTTCGCCGCCCTGGTCCTCCAGCGCCGGGACGACTTCGCCGGCCACCGCCTCGACATCGCCTCCGACACCCTCACCCCCGCGCAGATCGCGAGCGCCCTCGGCACCGCCGCGGGCCGCCCGATCACGCACGAGGAGGTCCCGCATGCCCATGTCCGCAGCCACTCGGAGGATCTGGCGGCGATGTTCGCCTACTTCACCGGCAAGGGTCTCGACGTCGACGTCGCCGGCCTGCGCCGCGCGTACCCCGAGGCCGGCTGGCACACCTTCGCCGAGTGGGCGGCCGGGCAGGACTGGGACGCGCTGCTGGACGGATGACGGCCGACGCCACCGCGCCCCGCGGACCATTCTGAGCGGGGCTCGCCCCGACGGCGGCCACGATCTGGTTCGACCGGCGCAGGCGGAACTGACCGCCGTCGGCGGGACCGACCGCCGCCGGCGCGGGACCGTCGTGCGAGATCCCGACGAAATACCCCTGAGAGGGACTCTCAGGGGTATTCGGGAACCGCTCAGGTGTTCACACGGGCTCTACTGCACGACGGTGATCCGGTCGGCCTTCGGCGGGGCGATCGGGTTCGTGGCCGACGAGTTCGCCGTCAGGTACTTCTCCAGCGCCGTCAGGTCGTCCTTGCCCACCAGGTCGCCCGTGCCCTGGCCCAGCGTCGGGAAGCCGTCGCCGCCGCCCGCGAGGAAGCTGTTGGTGGCGACGCGGTAGGTGGCCGCCGGGTCGAGCGGCGCGCCGTTCAGCCGGATGGAGTCGGTGACCACGCGGTCCGCGCCGGACTTGGTGAGGTCCAGGGTGTAGGTGAGGTTCGCCGACGGCTGGAGGATCTTCGGGGCCGCCGCGTTGGGGCCGCTGACCTGCTCCTTGAGCGCCTGGACCAGCTGGGCGCCGGTGAAGTCCTGGAGGTTCACGGTGTTCGCGAACGGCTGGACCGTGAAGCCCTCGGCGTAGGTGACCACGCCGTCGCCCTCGGCGCCCTTGGCCGCGTAGGTCAGGCCGGCCCGGACCCCGCCCGGGTTCATCAGGGCCAGGCTGGTCCTCGGGTCCAGCTCACGGCCGTAGGCGAGCTGCGCGTCGGCGATCAGGTCGCCCATCGGGGACTCGGTGCCCGTGTTGTTGATGTCGGCGGAGATGTAGCCGATGGCGCGGTTGCCGATCGGGGCGGCCAGGGTGTTCCACCTGCCGATCAGGTCCGTCATGTCCGGGGCCTTGGGCACGTCCCGGGTGACCACGCGGTTGGCGGACTTCACCGCCGTGCGCACGATGTCGCCGGTGCGGCGGTCGTACGTCAGCGTGGTGTCGGTGTACAGGCGGCCGAAGGAGGCGGCCGAGGTGACCATGCGGGGCCGGCCCGACGGGTCCGGGACCGTGCACACGTACGCGGTGTGGGTGTGGCCGGTGACCAGGGCGTCCACCGCCGGGGTCACGTTCTTGGCGATGTCCACGATCGGGCCGGAGAGGCCGGCGCCGGCGCCCGGGGAGTCGCAGTCGTAGTTGTAGGAGCCGGACGCCGGGAAGCCGCCCTCGTGGATCAGGGCCACGATGGACTGGACGCCCTGGCGCTGGAGCACCTTGGCGTACTTGTTGATGGTCTCGGCCTCGTCCTTGAAGGTCAGGCCCTTGACGCCGTCGGCGGAGACGATGCCCGGGGTGCCTTCGAGCGTGACACCGATGAAGCCGATCTTGACGCCGTTCTTCTTCCAGACCCAGTACGGGTCCAGGATCGGCTTGCGGGTCTTGTCGTTCAGGACGTTCGCGGCCAGGTACGGGAAGTCGGCGCCCTGGAACCTCTTGTCCGTGTAGCAGCCGTCCGTCGGGTGGCAGCCGCCGTTCTGCAGGCGGCCCAGCTCCCGCGCGCCCTCGTCGAACTCGTGGTTGCCGACCGAGGTGACGTCCAGGTCCAGCTCGTTGAGCGCCTCGACGGTGGGCTCGTCGTGGAACAGGCCCGACAGCAGCGGGGAGGCGCCGACCATGTCGCCGCCGGCCGCCGTGATCGAGTAGGGGTGACCCTTGCGGGCCTGGCGGAGGTGGGTGGCGAGGTACTCGACACCGCCCGCGTCGATCGTCTTCGTCGTGCCGTCCGGCTGGAGTTCGGTGACCCGGCCGGAAGAGCCGGACGGGGGTTCCAGGTTGCCGTGCAGGTCGTTGAAGGAGAGGAGCTGGACGTCCTGGTAGCGGCCCGGACGGTGGTGGTGGCTCTCGTGCGCGTCCGCCGGGAGCGCGCTGGTCAGTGCCGCCGCGGTGGCGAGACCGGCGGCGGCGGAGAGCAGGCCGTACGTACGGCGTCTGGTGCGCCGGGGCGCGGCTGACATGGGACCCCCCTGTGGGTCGGCTGTGGTGGCTCGGCGCAGCCTAGGGTCAACGCGCGTAGCGCGACAGGGGGTTCAGGGTTACATCCTGGTTTACCTTTACCGATTCCTTTGCGGCCGGTATGCCGGGACTTCGCCCCGGCCGCCCCGTACCCTCGTACGCATGAGCAGCGACGACACCGTACGGGGCTTCCCCGCCCGTTCCATCGAGACCTACTCCGCGCTCACCCCGGACCGGGCCGAGGCGGTCCTGCGCCTGCTCGGCGAGGCCGTCCGGGTCGACGGGCAGCAGCCGGTGTCCGAGCAGGGCCGGCTGCAGCTGCGCGGGGAGGCCCGCGAGGGCGTCTCGCATCTGCTGCTGAAGGTCGACGGCGAACTCGTCGGGTACGCCCAGCTGGAGGACACCGACCCGGTCGAGGCGCCGGCCGCCGAGCTGGTGGTGCATCCCACGCACCGCGGACACGGGCACGGCCGGGCGCTCGGCTCGGCCCTGCTCGCCGCCTCCGGCAAGCGGCTGCGGGTGTGGGCGCACGGCGGGCACCCCGCCGCCCGGCATCTCGCGCAGGTGCTCGGCCTGACCCTGTTCCGCGAACTGCGCCAGATGCGCCGGTCGTTGGCCGACCTGGAGCTGCCCGAGCCGGCACTGGCGGAGGGCGTGACCGTGCGCGCCTTCGTGCCCGGCAAGGACGACGCGGCCTGGCTCGCGGTGAACGCCGCGGCCTTCGCCCACCACCCCGAACAGGGCTCGCTGACCCAGCGGGACCTGGACGACCGCAAGGCCGAGCCGTGGTTCGACCCGGCCGGGTTCTTCCTCGCCGAGCGGCGCGGGGAGCTGATCGGCTTCCACTGGACCAAGGTGCACGCGGAGGAGGGGCTCGGCGAGGTGTACGTCCTCGGGGTCCGGCCCGGCGAGCAGGGGGGCGGGCTGGGCAAGTCGCTCACCACGATCGGACTGCGCCACCTGGCCGCCCAGCAGCTGCCGACCGCGATGCTCTACGTCGACGCCGACAACAGCGCGGCGGTGTCGGTGTACGAGCGGCTGGGGTTCAGGGTCCACGAGACGGACCTGATGTACCGCACGGAAACCTGACATTCCCGCACATGAGGGGCGGCCGCCTTGACGACCGCCCCTCTTTTGCAACACCCTTTCACTACTCAATTAGTGAAAGGGTGGTTGTACCGATGGTCGAGTACCGCATCGACCGGCACAGCGGCGTGGCCACCTACGTGCAGATCGTCCAGCAGACCAAGCAGGCCCTCCGCCTCGGCCTGCTTCAGCCCGGTGACCGGCTGCCCACGGCCCGCGAGGTGGTGGAGGCGACCGCCATCAACCCCAACACGGTCCTGAAGGCGTACCGCGAACTGGAGCGCGAGGGCCTGGTGGAGGCGCGGCGCGGGCTCGGCACCTTCGTCCGGCGGTCCCTCGGCACCGCCCCCGCCGACTCCCCGCTGCGCACGGAGCTGGAGGCGTGGGCCGAGCGCGCCCGCGCCGCCGGGCTGGAGCGGGACGACGTGGCCGCACTCTTCACTGCCGTACTCGACACGCACTTCCAGGGAGACCCGTCATGAGCAGCGACGCGGCGTTGAGGGCCGACGCTCTGGGGAAACGATTCGGCCGCCGTGAAAACTGGGCCCTGCGGGACTGCTCGTTCCGGCTGCCCACCGGACGCGTATGCGCCGTCGTCGGCCCCAACGGCGCCGGCAAGTCCACCCTGCTGGCCCTGGCCGCCGGGCTCACGGCACCCACCGAGGGCAGCGTCACCGTCCTCGGCACCACGCCCGCCGCAGCCCGCCCCCGGGTCGGCTTCGTCGCCCAGGACAAGCCGCTCTACCCGCAGCTCACCGTCGCCGAGACGCTGCGCATGGGCGCCGACCTCAACCCGGAACACTGGGACGCTGCCGTCGCCGAAGAGGTCGTCGCGGGCGGTGACCTGAACCCGAAGGCCCGCATCCGCTCCCTCTCCGGCGGCCAGCGCACCCGGGTCGCGCTCGCCCTCGCCGTCGGCAAGCGGCCCGAGCTCCTGCTGCTGGACGAGCCGATGGCCGACCTCGACCCCCTGGCCCGGCACGAACTGATGGGCACGCTGATGGCGCAGGCCGCCCAGTACGGCACCACCATCGTGATGTCCTCCCACGTCGTCGCCGAGCTGGAGGACTCCTGCGACCACCTGCTGCTGGTCGGCGGCGGCCGGATCCGGCTGGCCGGCGAGATCGACGAGCTGCTCGCCGCCCATCTGCGGGTGGCCGGCGCCGCCGACGCCACCGGCCTCGGCGCGCACACGGTGGTGGAGTCCAAGGTCACCGGCCGCCAGCTCACCGCACTGATCCGCCCGGCCGGACCGCTCTCCGGCGAGTGGCGCGCCTTTGCCCCCTCGCTGGACGAACTCATCCTCGCCCACCTGCGCAATCCCGGCGCGCCGGCGCTGCCCGAGAGGAGTGCCGCATGACCGCCGTCCTGACCGGCACCCCCGTACCGCGGGCCGCCGGAAAACCGCGCCTCACCCGATGGGTGCTGCGCCTGCACCGGCCCGCGCTGTACGCCTGGGCGGGCCTGCTGGTGGCGCTGACCGCCCTGCTGCTCGGCCTGCGCGGGCCGCTCGCCGACGCGGCGGCCGAGGGCTGGCGGCAGTACAACTCCTGCACGGGCACCGCCAGGTGCTCCTACGACCAGGACGCCATCGTCCGCTACAAGGACTACTACAACTACGCCACCGTCGCACTGAACGCGCTGCCCATGCTGGTGGCCGGCTGGGCGGGCGCCGCGCTGGTCGGCCGGGAGCTGGAGTCCGGCACGGCCCTGCTGGCCTGGACCCAGGGCACGTCACCGGCGCGCTGGCTGGCGGTCCGGCTCGCCGTGCCGGCGATCGCCGTCGCCGCGGGAGCCGCGCTGCTGTCCTGGCTGCACCACCTCGCCTGGAGCGCGGGCCGGGGCCGCATCGACACCGCCAAGGACTGGTACGACCGCTTCACCTTCTACGCGGGCGGCCCCACCGCCGTCGTCCTGGCCCTCGCCGGACTCGCGGCCGGCGTGCTCGCGGGCCTGGTGCTCCGCCGGACGCTGCCCGCCCTCCTCGTCGGCATGACGGTCACCGCGGCCCTGCGGGGTGTCACCGAGATCGCCCTGCCGCACCTGTGGCCCGCGGTCACCCGCGTCTCCACGACGGACCAGGTCCCCCTCGGCGCGGGACTCGGCGTCGACGAGGGCGTGATCACCCGCTCCGGCGCCCGGACACCCGTCCCCGCGTGCCACACCGAGGCCCAGTGCCGGGCCGCGTACGCCGACATCACCGGGCGCTGGAGCACCTACCACCCCTACTCCCACCACTGGCCGCTCCAGCTCACCACCAGCGCGCTGGTCCTGGCCGTCGCCGCGCTGCTGGCGCTCGGCTCCTTCCTGGCGCTGCGCCACAGCACGGGCGCCCCCCGAACCACGGAGAAGGCCACCGCATGACCGCCCTCGCCCCCGCCCGCCCGGCCACCCGCCGCGCCCTGCTGCGACTGCACCGCCCGGCCCTGCTCGTGTGGACCGCCTTCGTCCTCCTCGCGGCCGGGGAACTGCTCTGGGTCCACTACTCGGCCGCACCCCAGGAGCGGACCTGCGCACGGCACTGGTGCGCCTACACCACGTTCGCCGACGCCGACAGCGTCATGCGGCTCCTCGGCGAGGCCCTCTGCTACGCACCCTGCGCGGTGGCCGCCTGGGCCGGTGCCGCGCTGATCGGCCGCGAGCTGGAGTCCGGTACCGCGCGGCTGGTCTGGACCCAGGCCGTCACCCCGGTCCACTGGCTGACCGCGAAGCTGACGGCGGCCGCGCTGCCGCTGCTCGCCGGCGCCTCGGCGCTCGCCCTGGTCTTCGACTCGGTCTGGTCCGCCGACCAGGACGTCCTGGCCGCGCACTGGACCTGGGACCGCGTCTTCGTCCCGCGGGGCCCGCTGCTGCCCGCGCTCGTGCTGTTCGGGCTGGCCGCCGGAGCCCTGGCCGGCCTGGCCCTGCGCCGTGCGCTCCCCGCCCTGGCCGTCGCCTGCGCGGCCTGCGTGGCCCTGCGGCTGTACCTGCGCGACCTGTGGCAGCCGCTGCGCGGCCCGCTGAGCGGTTTCTGGCCCCTGCACCTGGCCGCCACCGGTACGGTCCTGGCCCTCACCGCGGCCGCCACCGTCGCCGCGTACGCCGTCCTGCGCCGCCGGACCGCCTGAGCCACCGGAACGACACCGGTCCGGCGCGTCCCGCCACGGGGGGCGGGACGCGGCGGACCGGTGTGCTCGCGCCCGGGATCCCCTTCGAGCCGCTCCCCGCTATCCCGCACGTCATGTCGCCGTAACCATTGATTCAGCCAGGCTTGCGACGCTCGGCCAATGAAGCCCGCCGTGCCAGAACCTTCGCCGCCCCCCGAGGGGGCCGCCGCGGGGAACGGGGCCGTCAAGCTCCCACCCGCGCGTTCCGACGCGCCTGTGACGCCCGTCGCGCGGAAGAATGGGTTCATGAGCCAGTCAGAAACCCAGGCGGACGTCCAGCACCCGCAGCCCTCCGTGGGTTCCATCGCCGCGCACCGCCCGCACACCGTCGCCGCCGCGGTCTCCGACCTGGAACCGGACATCGACGCGGACCTCGACGCGTACGAGGAGTCCCAGGCCGAGGGCGCCCCGCTGCCCCAGGGCCGTTTCCTCGACCGTGAGCGCAGCTGGCTCGCCTTCAACGAGCGCGTCCTGGAGCTGGCCGAGGACCCCGCCACGCCGCTGCTGGAGCGCGCGAACTTCCTCGCCATCTTCGCCAGCAACCTGGACGAGTTCTTCATGGTCCGGGTGGCCGGCCTGAAGCGCCGCATCGCCACCGGCGTCGCCACCCGCTCCGCCTCCGGCCTGCAGCCCCGCGAGGTGCTGGAGATGATCTGGGCCCGCTCCCGCGAGCTCATGGCCCGGCACGCGGCCTGCTACCACGACGACGTCGCCCCCGCACTCGCGGAGGAGGGCATCCACCTGGTCCGCTGGACCGAGCTGACCGAGAAGGAGCAGGCCCGCCTCTTCACGCTCTTCCGGCACCAGATCTTCCCGGTCCTCACCCCGCTGGCCGTCGACCCCGCGCACCCCTTCCCGTACATCTCCGGCCTCTCGCTGAACCTGGCCGTCGTCGTACGCAACCCGGTCAGCGGCCACAAGCACTTCGCGCGCGTGAAGGTGCCGCCGCTGCTCACCCGCTTCCTGGAGGCCTCCCCGGGCCGCTACGTCCCCATAGAGGACGTCATCGCGGCCCCGAACCACCTGGAAGAGCTGTTCCCGGGCATGGAGATCCTGGAGCACCACGCCTTCCGGATCACCCGCAACGAGGACCTGGAGGTCGAGGAGGACGACACCGAGAACCTCCTGCAGGCCCTGGAGAAGGAGCTCATGCGGCGCCGCTTCGGGCCGCCGGTGCGCCTGGAGGTCGAGGAGTCCATCGACCGCGAGGTGCTGGACCTGCTGGTCCGCGAGCTGAAGATCTCCGAGGCCGAGGTCTACCCGCTGCCCGGCCCGCTGGACCTCACCGGCCTCTTCCGCATCCACAGCCTCGACCGGTCCGAGCTGAAGTACCCGAAGTTCATCGCCGGCACCCACCGCGACCTCGCCGAGGTCGAGTCGGCGTCCGCGCCGGACATCTTCGCCGCCCTGCGCGCCCGGGACGTGCTGCTGCACCACCCGTACGACAGCTTCTCCACCTCCGTGCAGGCGTTCCTGGAGCAGGCGGCGGCCGACCCCGACGTCCTCGCGATCAAGCAGACCCTGTACCGCACCTCCGGCGACTCCCCCATAGTCGACGCGCTCATCGACGCCGCCGAGTCCGGCAAGCAGGTCCTGGTCCTGGTCGAGATCAAGGCCCGCTTCGACGAGCACGCCAACATCAAGTGGGCCCGCAAGCTGGAGGAGTCCGGCTGCCACGTCGTCTACGGCCTGGTCGGCCTGAAGACGCACTGCAAGCTGTCCCTGGTGGTCCGCCAGGAGGGCGAGACCCTGCGCCGCTACAGCCACGTCGGCACGGGCAACTACCACCCGAAGACGGCCCGTCTGTACGAGGACCTCGGACTGCTCACCGCGGACCCGCAGGTCGGCGCGGACCTCTCCGACCTCTTCAACCGGCTGTCCGGCTACTCGCGCCGGGAGACCTACCGCCGGCTCCTCGTCGCTCCCAAGTCCCTGCGGGACGGCCTGATAGCCCGGATCAACAAGGAGGTCCAGCACCACCGTGCGGGCCGGCCGGCCTTCGTCCGCATCAAGGTCAACTCGATGGTCGACGAGGCGGTCATCGACGCCCTCTACCGGGCCTCCCAGGCGGGCGTGCCGGTCGACATCTGGGTACGCGGCATCTGCGCCGTGCGCCCCGGCGTCACGGGCCTCTCGGAGAACATCCGGGTGCGCTCGATCCTCGGCCGCTTCCTCGAGCACTCCCGGGTCTTCGCCTTCGGCAACGGCGGCGAGCCCGAGGTGTGGATCGGCAGCGCCGACATGATGCACCGCAACCTCGACCGCCGGATAGAGGCCCTGGTCCGGGTCGTCGACCCCGGTCACCGCGCAGCCCTCAACCGGCTGCTGGACACCGGCATGTCCGACGGCACCGCCTCCTGGCACCTCGGCCCGGACGGCGAGTGGACACGGCACGCGGCCGACGCGGACGGCCAACCCCTGCGCAACGTCCAGGAGATGCTCATAGACGCCCGGAGGCGCCGGCGTGGCACAGCAACACCTTGACCCGACGGACCCCACGGCCGAGGCGGTGACCGGGGACGCCCTCGCGGGTTACCTGCGCGCCCAGGCCACGGAGTTCCTGCGCGCCCTGCGCCTGCACCGGGACACCGGCGGCAACGGCGCGGGCGGCTCCGTGCGCGGCCACGCGGGCGCGGGGACGGGCGGCGCGGAGGGGTCCGCCGACGCGGCACGCGCCCTGCGCCGCTCGGCCCGCCGCATCAGCGGCAGCCTGCACACGTTCCGTCCCCTCCTCGACCCGGACTGGTCGGAGGAGATGCGCCCCGAACTGGCCTGGCTGTCCGGCACGCTGGGCCTGGAGCACGCGTACGAGAGCCGCCTGGACCGGCTGTTGCTGGCCCTGCACCGGCTGTCGGGTTCCACGGCCTTCCCCGCGCAGCCGGTCGCCGCCGCTGCCGACCCGGTCGACGTGGCCGTGGCCGGTCGCGTCGCCGGTGCTGCGCCCGTGCCGCTGAAAGCGGCACCCGCCCACGGCAGCGGCCCGGCCGGACAGACGGCGGCACCGGAGCGCGGCAACCTCACCGTGGGCGCCGCCAAAGCGGGCGCCCTGCTCGAACGCCAGCTCACCCTCGCCCGGACCCGGGCCCACTCCACCGCCCTGCAGGCCCTCGGCTCCTCCCGCTTCCACGCCGTCGCCGACAAGGTCGCCGTACTCGCCAGCGAGGTCCCCCTCACCCCCCACGCCCCCCTCACCGGGCTGCGCCCCCTCGCCGGCGCGGCCGAGGAACGCCTCACGGACGCCGTCGCCGCGCTGCCCCTGGTCACCGCCGGCCACCCCTACAACGCGCAGGCCCTGGTCCACGGTCTGTCCCCGGACCCGTCCCCGCACCCCCAGGACGGCCCCTGGCACCAGGTCCGCCTGTTGCTGCGGCTGCACCGGTACGCCCGTGAGGTGCTGCACGGCGGCGACGCCCCCATGGACATCCGGCTGCTGACGGCGGGCCAGGCGCTGAACCGGCACCGGGACGCCTCGGAGGCGGCAGCGGCGGCGGCCCAGGCGGCCCGTACCCCCCGGATCACTCCGGCCACCGCGTACGCGCTCGGTGTGCTCCACGCCGACCAGCGGCACGAGGTGGAGGCGGCCAGGTTCGCGTTCCAGCAGGCGTGGCAGAGGCAGACCGTCGACGCGCCCTGATCTTCCACGAGGAGGCGGTGTGAACGACACCGTGGTCCAGGCGGCCGGCTGTGTGCTGTGGCGCCGTTCCCCGGTCTCCGGCGACCTGGAGATCTGCGTGGTCCACCGCCCGAAGTACGACGACTGGTCCCACCCCAAGGGCAAGCTCAAGCGGGGTGAGGACGCGCTCGCCGGTGCGCTGCGCGAGGTCGCGGAGGAGACCGGGTACGCGGCCGAGCCCGGGGGCGAACTGCCGACCGTGCACTATGCGGCGGGCGGCCGCCCGAAGCGGGTGCGGTACTGGGCCGCGGAGGCGGTTTCCGGCCACTTCACGCCGAACTCCGAGGTGGACCGCATCCTGTGGCTCTCCCCGGCCGCGGCCCGCTCCCGGCTCACCCAGCCCCGTGACCGGGACCTGGTGGACGCGCTCGGCCGGCCGTCGGACCGGCGGGAGCGGCAGGTCTGAGCCCCCGCCCGGGCCGCGGGGGCCGCCGTCGCGGCGACGTCACCGCCCGGCCCCGTCACAGGCCCGCCGGGTGCCCCTCCGCGTCCGCACGGGCCTGACTGCGGGCCCGGCGGGCGGGGCCTCGCCAGCCGCAGCTGCACCGGGCCACGCAGAAGCGGCCCTGCTCGGTCGTCGTCGTGAGGTGTTCCTGCCCGGACCGATCCGGCTCCGGCCCGTCCTGCTGCGCCGAGGTGAATGCCACCCGGACAACGTTACCCAGCGCGCGGGGAAAGCTGTCGGGCGGCTTCCCCCCGCCCGCGGGCGGCGCGTGACGACGCCCCCCACCCGTCGTTATCCGAGCGACGGGGGCCCGTGACGGACACACCGGCTGGGGGTAGGCAGGCGATGGATGGGCGGCAGCACAGGCGCGCGGGCAGGACGGTCGCGGCGGTGGGCATCCTCCTCGGCCTCGGGACGGGCGCCGCGGGCTGTTCCGGCAGCGGGGCCGCCGCCGAGGACGTCAAGGGCGGGATCGACCCCGTGACCGCCCTGCACCGGGCCGCCGACGCGCTGCGGGGCGCGGGCGGCTCCAAGGCCACCACCTCGATGGAGATGGCCACCGGCGGCACCCGGGTCACCATCCGCGGCAGGGGCGTCTACGACTACCGGCACCGCCTCGGCCGGCTGACCGTGATGCTGCCCGAGGATCCCGCGGGGGCGGCCGAACACCGGCCCATCACCGAACTGCTCGCGCCGGGCGCCCTGTTCATGAAGAACCGGGGCGCGGGCGTCCCGGCCGACAAGTGGGTGCGGGTGGACACCGCGACGCTGTCCGACGGCAACCTGGTCACCGGGGGCGCGACCGACCCCTACGTGGCGGCCGAGGTGCTGCGCGGGACGCGGGACGCGGCCTTCGTCGAGCGGACCGAGGTCGCCGGGACGCCGGTGCGGCACTACCGGGGCACCGCCGACCTGGGCCGTGCGGCCCGGTACGCGTCGGCCGGGAACCGGGCGTCCCTGGCCGCGGCGGCGAGAGGGTTCGCCGCGGCCGAGGTCCCGTTCGACGCCTACCTGGACGACCAGGGCCGCATCCGCAAGCTCCGGCAGCGCTTCAGCTTCGTCAACGGCCACGAGAAGACCAGCGTGGCGGTCGCCTCGACCCTGCTGCTGTACGCCTTCGGCACACCCGTGGACATCCGGCTGCCGGCCCCGGCGGACATCTACGCGGGCCGGATCGCCGAGGAGGAATCCGGGCAGGAGACCGGGGAGAAGTCCGGGGACGGCGCCTGAAACCGGCCGGTGCACTAGTCCGGGACGCCCTCCCGTAAGTAGCCCGTCCGTGCCATGCGCGGTGTGTAGACCGCTGCCTACCCTAGGAAGCGGGTGACGGCAGAGAAGAGGTGAGGCGGGTGGCTCCGGTCGGCGGCACGGCGGTTCAGGACCACGTGGCCCTCGCCGAGATCGAGCTGTGCGGAGAGCTGATCATCGCGGCCTCGGCCGCCGAGGACCGGCTCAGCCTGGAGAGCATCGACGAGGTGCTGCGGGTCGCCGAGGAGAAGAATCCGGCCTGAGCGCGGTCCGCGCGGCCGGGCCGGCCGCGCGGACCAGGTGATCGCCGCCGGGCGGCCGGGCCGGGTACGGAACCGGCGGCCGGCTCAGGTGCGGAGCAGGCGGCCGATCGCCTTCGTCGCCTCGTCCACCTTCGCGTCGATCTCGTCACCGCCCTTGAGGGCGGCGTCCGCCACGCAGTGCCGCAGGTGCTCCTCCAGCAGCTGCAGCGCGAAGGACTGCAGGGCCTTGGTGGAGGCGGAGACCTGGGTGAGTATGTCGATGCAGTAGGTGTCCTCGTCCACCATCCGCTGCAGGCCACGGATCTGCCCCTCGATCCGGCGCAGCCGCTTGAGGTGCTCGTCCTTCTGCTTGTGGTAGCCGTGCGTGGCGCCGGCCTCGGTCGTCGTCGTCATCGCGGGCCTCCGTCTCGGGGCGAGCTGCGGACAAAAGGGATCCATACCCCTACTGGGTATATGGTAACGAACTTTGCGGGGTAAGGAGCCCTTGGTACGCCCCCGTGCTGATCACTCTGCCCGATGGGCGACACTGGGATGCGGCCCGATAGCCGTGGCCGGATGATGCGCCTAGCATCAGCCTGACCGAAACCGAAGCACCCCGAGGACCCCACGTGCGCTTTCGTCTGACCCCCAGGGAGACGAGCTTCTACGACATGTTCGCCGCGTCCGCGGACAACATCGTCACCGGCTCGAAACTCCTGATGGAACTGCTCGGGGCGGACGCGTCTGCCCGGGCCGAGATCGCAGAGCGTATGCGGGCCGCGGAACACGCAGGTGACGACGCCACGCACGCGATCTTCCACCAGCTGAACTCCTCGTTCATCACGCCGTTCGACCGCGAGGACATCTACGCCCTCGCCGGTTCCCTGGACGACATCATGGACTTCATGGAGGAAGCCGTCGACCTGGTCGTCCTCTACAACGTCGAGGAACTCCCCAAGGGCGTCGAGCAGCAGATCGAGGTCCTGGCCCGGGCGGCCGAGCTCACGGCGGAGGCCATGCCGAACCTCCGCACGCTGGACAACCTCACCGAGTACTGGATCGAGGTCAACCGGCTGGAGAACCAGGCCGACCAGATCCACCGCAAGCTGCTCGCCCACCTCTTCAACGGCAAGTACGACGCGATCGAGGTGCTGAAGCTCAAGCAGATCGTGGACGTCCTGGAAGAGGCGGCGGACGCGTTCGAGCACGTGGCGAACACGGTGGAGACCATCGCCGTCAAGGAGTCCTGAGGCGTCGATGGACACCTTCGCTCTGATCGTGACCATCGCGGTCGCGCTCTTCTTCACGTACACGAACGGTTTCCACGACTCGGCGAACGCGATCGCGACGTCGGTGTCGACGCGGGCGCTGACCCCGCGGGCGGCCCTCGCCATGGCCGCGGTGATGAACCTCGCCGGCGCCTTCCTGGGTTCCGGGGTCGCCAAGACGGTCAGTGAGGGCCTGATCGAGACGCCGAAGGGCTCCACGGGGATGGGCATCCTCTTCGCGGCGCTGATCGGTGCGATCGTGTGGAACCTCGCCACCTGGTACTTCGGCCTGCCGTCCTCCTCCTCGCACGCCCTGTTCGGCGGCATGGTGGGCGCGGCGCTGGCGGGCGGTACGGACGTGCTGTGGAACGGCGTCCTGAACAAGATCGTCATTCCGATGTTCCTGTCCCCGATCGTCGGCCTGGTCGTCGGTTACCTGGTCATGACGGCGATCATGTGGCTGTTCCGCCGGTCCAACCCGCACAAGGCCAAGCGTGGCTTCCGTATCGCCCAGACCGTCTCGGCCGCGGGCATGGCCCTCGGCCACGGCCTCCAGGACGCCCAGAAGACGATGGGTGTCGTGGTGCTGGCACTGGTCATTTCCGGCCATGAGACGTTCGGCGACCCGATCCCGGTCTGGGTGAAGATCGTCTGCGCGGTGATGCTGTCCCTGGGCACGTACGCCGGCGGCTGGCGGATCATGCGCACGCTGGGCCGCAAGATCATCGAGCTCGATCCGCCGCAGGGGTTCGCCGCGGAGGCGACGGGCGCGTCGATCATGTTCACGACCGCGTTCATCTTCAAGGCGCCGATCTCCACGACCCATGTCATCACCTCGGCGATCATGGGTGTGGGCGCGACGAAGCGGGTCAACGCCGTCCGCTGGGGCGTGGCCAAGAACATCGTCCTGGGCTGGTTCATCACGATGCCGGCGGCCGGGCTGGTCGCCGCACTGGCCTTCGGAGTGGTCAAACTGGTCGCCCTCTGACCCCCTCCACCACCCCGCCCCTCCACCCTCCCGGCCGGCCGGGAGGGTGGACGCGTATCCGGACCCCCCACGCCGCCAGGACCGCGGTGGTCCGGGCCGTCGTCCACACAGTGTGTGCTCTCGGCCGGCCGAGTCCGGCGGGCGGGCGAGGAACCACCCCGAAGCCGAGCGCGACGGGTCCCTGAGGGCCTGGGAACGCAACGAGTCCGCCCCCGGGTGCCGGGGAACGCAACGGGCCCGCCCCCGGGAGCCAGGGGCGGGCCCTTTTGCATCCTCGCGGTGGCACCGCCATGCAGCACCGCGAGGGGTCCATCCGCGCCGCCCCGGCCGGGGCGGCGGCGTCTGTCAGCCGAAGCGCCCGGAGATGTAGTCCTCCGTGGCCTGGACCGACGGGTTCGAGAAGATCCGCTCGGTGTCGTCGATCTCGATCAGGCGGCCCGGCTGGCCCACCGCGGCCAGGTTGAAGAACGCCGTACGGTCCGACACACGCGCGGCCTGCTGCATGTTGTGCGTCACGATGACGATCGTGAACCGCTCCTTCAGCTCACCGATCAGGTCCTCGATGGCGAGCGTGGAGATCGGGTCCAGGGCCGAGCAGGGCTCGTCCATGAGCAGGACCTTCGGCTCGACCGCGATCGCCCGGGCTATGCACAGACGCTGCTGCTGACCACCCGAGAGGCCGGAGCCCGGCTTGTTCAGACGGTCCTTGACCTCGTTCCAGAGGTTCGCGCCCCTGAGCGACTTCTCGACGATGTCGCTCAGCTCGCTCTTGCGGTAGTTGCCGTTCAGCCGCAGGCCCGCCGCCACATTGTCGAAGATCGACATCGTGGGGAACGGGTTCGGGCGCTGGAAGACCATGCCCACCTCGCGGCGGACGGACACCGGGTCGACACCGGTGCCGTACAGGTCCTCGTCGTCCAGCAGCACCTTGCCCTCGACGCGGCCGCCGGGGGTGACCTCGTGCATACGGTTCAGCGTGCGCAGGAACGTCGACTTGCCGCAGCCGGAGGGACCGATGAACGCCGTCACCGAGCGCGGCTCGACGGTCATCGAGATGTCTTCGATCGCCTTGTGGGAGCCGTAGTAGGCGGTGAGTCCGCTTACGTCGATTCGCTTGGCCATGTCTACTTCACTTCCAGAAAAATCAAGCTCGGTCGCTGAGGGGGCCGCCGCGCGGCCGTAGCCGCTAATCGATGCTTAGCGACCGGTCTTGGGGGCCTTCCAGCGGGCGATCCCGCGAGCCACCAGGTTGAGGATCATCACGAAGGCGATCAGCGTGAGCGACGCCGCCCACGCGCGGTCGTACGCCGCACCCGAGCCCGCGCTGTTGGCGAACTGCTGGTAGATGTACAGCGGCAGCGAGGCCTGCGCGCCCTCGAAGGGGTTGTTGTTGATGAACGGGTTGCCGAACACCAGCAGCAGCACCGGCGCGGTCTCACCGGCGATACGCGCGACCGCCAGCATGATGCCGGTGGTGATGCCGCCGATGGAGGTCGGCAGGACCACCTTCAGGATGGTCCGCCACTTCGGCACACCGAGTGCCAGGGATGCCTCGCGCAGCTCGTTCGGGACGAGCTTGAGCATCTCCTCGGTGGAGCGGACGACCACCGGCATCATCAGGATGGCCAGGGCCAGCGACCCGGCGAAGCCGAAGGGCTGCATCTCGAAGATGAGCATCAGGCTGAGGATGAACAGACCCGCGACGATCGACGGGATGCCCGTCATCACGTCGACGAAGAACGTGACGGCCTTGGCGAGCTTGCCCCGGCCGTACTCGACCAGGTAGATCGCGGTGAGCACGCCGATCGGGGCGCCGATGAGGGTGGCGAGGCCGACCTGCTCCAGGCTGCCGATGATGGCGTGGTAGATGCCGCCGCCGGGCTCGGTGTCGGCGACGATGCCCATCGAGTGGGTCAGGAAGTGGATGTCGAGGACCTTCACGCCGCGCGCGACGGTCACCCAGATCAGGGAGACCAGCGGGATCACGGCGAGCAGGAAGGCGACCCAGACGAGGCTGGTCGCGACGCGGTCCTTGGCCTGGCGGCGGCCCTCGACGCGCGCGGCGACGCCGTAGGTGCCCAGGATGAACAGGAGGGCGGCGATCAGGGCCCACTGGATCTTGCTGTCCAGGCCGGCGGCCGCGCTGATGCCGAGGCCCAGGGCGATGGAGCCCGCGGCGATCGCCCACGGCGTCCACTTGGGCAGGCTGGCGGCGCGCAGGGTGCTGGGGCGCTTGTCGGTGACGGCTGCGGTGCTCATGCGTTGGCCCCCGAGTACTCCGCGCGGCGGGCGATGATGAGCCGGGCCGCGCCGTTGACCACCAGGGTGATCACGAACAGGATGAGACCGGAGGCGATGAGCGCGTCACGGCCGAACTCGTTCGCCTCGCTGAACTTGCTGGCGATGTTCTGGGCGAAGGTGCCGCCGCCCGGGTTGAGCAGGCTGGCCTGGATGTCGAACGACGGGGAGAGGACGGTGGCCACGGCCATCGTCTCGCCGAGCGCGCGGCCGAGGCCGAGCATGGAGGCGGAGATCACGCCGGAGCGGCCGAACGGCAGCACGGACATGCGGATGACCTCCCAGCGCGTGGCGCCGAGGGCCAGGGCCGCCTCCTCGTGCATCTGCGGGACCTGGCGGAAGACCTCGCGGCTCACGTTGGTGATGATCGGCAGGATCATGATCGCGAGCAGGATGCCGACGGTCAGCATCGAGCGCGGCGCGCCCTCCTCCCAGGAGAAGAGCCCGGTCCAGCCGAAAAAGTCGTTGAGCCAGCCGAAGAGGCCGTTCATGTGCGGCACGAGGACGAGCGCGCCCCAGAGGCCGTACACGATGGACGGCACGGCGGCGAGCAGGTCGATCACGTAGGCGACCGGGCCGGACATGCGGCGCGGTGCGTAGTGCGTGATGAACAGCGCGATCGCGACCGCGACCGGGACCGCGAGGGCCATGGCGACGACCGAGGAGACGATCGTGCCGAAGGCCAGCACCGCGATGCCGAAGGTCGGCGGCTGGACGTTGGTGTTCCACTCGAAGGTGGTCAGGAAGTTGCCGTGGTCCTTGCCGATGGCGATGGCGGCGCGGTAGGTGAGGAAGCCCGCGATCGCGGCCATGATCACCAGCAGCAGGATGCCCGAGCCACGGGACAGGCCGAGGAAGATGCGGTCACCGGGGCGGGTCGCGCCGCGGGCGTCGCGCTTCCGCTCGGCCGGCTTGTGCTGGGGCGGAGTGGGGGGAGAGGCGTCTGTTGTCGTCGATATGTCCATCGGGATCTCCGGTCTGCGGAGCCGTACACCCGTGAGGGGGTCCGGCTCGTGGCGGCGGTGCACCGGACGGTGCGGCCCGGTGTCGTGAAGAAACCGGGCCGCACTTACGGATCAGGTCAGCTCAGGCCGTCGACGGTCGTGCGGACCTTGGCGATGATCTCCTCGGGCACGGGCGCGTAGCCGATGCTCGGGAGGATCTTCTGGCCGTCCTCGCTGGCGATGTAGCGCAGGAAGGCCTTGGTGGCGGGCAGCGTGTCGGCCTTGTTGCCCTTGTCGCAGACGATCTCGTAGGTGACCAGGGTGATCGGGTAGGCGCCCTCGGCCTTGGTCTTGTAGTCCAGCTTGAGGGAGAGGTCCTTGCCGGTGCCGACGACCTTCGCGGCGGCGATGTCGGCGGTGGCGCTCTCGGAGCTGGGGGCGACCGGCTTGCTGGCACCCGTGTCGATGGAGACGGCCTTGATGCCGTCCTTGACGTAGGACAGCTCGAAGTAGCCGATGGCGCCGGAGGTCTGCTTCACCTGCTGGGCCACGCCCGCGGACTGCGGAGCGGACTGGCCGCCCTTGGCCTGCCAGGCCTTGCCGCCCTCGTACTTCCAGTTGTCCGGGGTGGTGGCGATCAGGTACTTGGTGAAGTTGTCCGTGGTGCCGGACTCGTCCGAGCGGTGGAAGGCCTGGATCTTCAGGTCGGGAAGCTTCACGCCCTTGTTCAGCGCGGCGATCGCCGGGTCGTTCCACTTGGTGATCTTGCTGTCGAAGATCTTGGCGAGCGTCGGGGCGTCCAGGACCAGGTTGTCGACACCCGGGACGTTGTAACCGATGGCGATCGGGCCGCCGACCATGGGCAGGTCGATGCCCTGGCCGCCGGAGCAGATCTTCTTGGAGGTGGCGACCTCTTCGGGCTTCAGCGCCGAGTCGGAGCCGGCGAAGGCGACCTGCCCCTGCGTGAACGCGGTGACACCGGCGCCGGAGCCGCCGCCCTTGTAGTTGATCTGCACCTTGCAGGCCTGGGAGAACTGCTTGACCCAGGCGTCGATCGCGTTCTTCTGCGCGGAGGAGCCGTCTGCGAGCAGCTGACCCTTGGCGTCGTCGCACTTGATCGATCCGGCGGCGGCGGTGGACGGGTTGCCCGACGCGTTGCCGTCGCCGCCGTTGTCGTCGGAGCCGCACGCCGTCAGAGCCAGGGCGCCGGTGACGGCGACAGCACCGAGGGAGAGGGCGCGCAGCCGGTTCTTGCGCTGAAGCATCACTTTCGGGAGTTCCTTCCAGGAGCCGCCGCTGTCGGCGGCGCGCGAGGGTAAGTGGTGCCGGAGCCCGTCCAAGGCCGCACTCCGCACCGTGCACGGCCGAAATTAGGCAGGACAGGTGAAGCGGCCGATGGCCATAAATGAACGGAGGGTGAACCCCTGCCGTCGGCCTGGTTAGGTCACGGAATGCTCACGGGGAGAACACATGGAGGGTCCGACGAGCGGGTTGCCTGCACATGCATTCGACGTTCTCACCCGTTCGGCGGAACCTCTTCGCGCGGGCCGCCGTCTCGTTCCACGAGAGCCGAGGAAAGGCGACGGACATGGAACGGCGTACGTTCATCTCGGGCGGCGCGGCCGCCCTGGCGACCACCGCGCTGACCGCGTGCAGTGCGGGCGGAGACTCTTCCGCCCCGGCGGCGCACACCGGTACGCCGTCGCGCTCATCCTCTCTTGCCTCCCTGAAGACCACCAGCGCAAGCGCCGCCGCGAACTGGGCGGCCCTCGCCCGTGACCTGGACGGCACCCTGGTGCGGCCCGGCGACGCCTCCTGGAAGACGGCCCACCAGCTGTACAACACCCGCTTCGACGGCCTGAGGCCGGCCGCGGTGGCCTACGTCGCGCACCCCGCCGACATCCGTACGACGCTGGCCTACGCCCACGCGCACCGGATCAAGGTGTCGATACGCAACGGCGGCCACTCCTACGCGGGCTACTCCTCCGGCGACAACCGGCTGATCGTCGACGTGTCCCGGCTGAACCGGATCCGGGTCAGCGGCGGCCAGGCCGTCGTCGGCGCCGGCGCCAAGCTGATCGACGTCTACCGCGGACTGGCCGCGAAGGGCGTGACCATACCCGCCGGCTCCTGCCCCACGGTCGGCGTCTCCGGTCTGGTCCTCGGCGGCGGCCACGGCGTCGCCTCCCGCGCCTACGGACTGACCTGCGACAGCCTCACCCAGGCCACCCTGATCACCGCGGACGGCACCCAGGTCACCGCCGACGCCACCCACCACTCCGACCTGTTCTGGGCGCTGCGCGGCGCCGGCAACGGCAACTTCGGCGTGGTTACCGAGCTGCACTTCAAGACCCACACCGCTCCCCAGGCCGTGACCGCCTATATGACGTGGCCCTGGTCCAAGGCCGCCAAGGTGCTCAAGGCCTGGCAGGAGTGGGGACCGAGCCAGCCCGACGAGATCTGGTCCTCCCTGCACCTGTCCTGCTCCCCCGGCCGCACCCCGGCCATCTCCGTGTCCTGCTTCTCCCTCGGCACCTACGGCGAACTCCAGAACGCCGTGGACCGCCTGGCCCACCTGGCCGGCGCGAACGCCGCCTCCGTCTCCCTGCGGCGCCGGGGCTACGAGGACGCGATGGAGATCTACGCCGGCTGCTCCTCCTTCTCCACCGACGCCCAGTGCCATCTGCCCGGCTCCACGCCGGGCCGCTCCCCGCAGGGCAAGCTGGACCGGGAGACGTACGCGGCCCGCTCCGACTTCTTCGACCGCTCGCTGTCCGCGGCGGGCATCCAGACCGTCCTGAAGCAGATCGCCGCGGTGCGCGGCGGCGCGGGCAGCATCGCGTTCACCGCGCTCGGCGGCGCGGTCAACCGGGTCTCCCCGACCGCGACCGCGTTCGTGCACCGCCGCTCCCGGATGCTGACCCAGTACATCGCCTCCTGGGGCGCGGGCGGCTCCGGCGGCACCGCCCAGTCCTGGCTGACCGCGGCCCACGACGCGATGAAGCCGTACGCCTCGGGCGCCGCCTACCAGAACTACACCGACCCGACGCTGAAGGACTGGAAGAAGGCGTACTACGGGGACGCGGCGGCCCGGCTGGCCAAGGTGAAGAAGGCCTACGACCCGCAGCGCTTCTTCTCCGCCGCGCAAGGTCTGTAGCGGCCGGACCACAGCGGCGCGACCGCTGCCCGGGGGAGCCGCGGGGGCCCGCCCCACTCCCCCACCGGGTTCCAGTCGTCCGTGGCGTTCATGTCGTACGGCGCCATGGCCACGGCCACCGCGTCGGCACCCGGCGGGGCGGGGTGGGCGGCAGGCACACCGTGGCGAAGAACCTGCTCACGCGGCGGAGCGTACGGTCACGCCGCCAGGTCGCGCTCCTCGGATTCCAGCGGCTTGCGGGCGCTGGGCAGCAGGGTGTCCCGGCCGCTTCCGGCGGCCGGCCGGCGCCGGACGAGCCGGCCCGCCCTCGGTGACCGCTCCACGGCCCGCATCAGCGGGGTGAGCAGGGCCGTGGCCGGCGGGGACAGCAGCAGGACGACCGCCGTACCGAGGGCGAAGCCGCCGACGACGTCCGTCGGGTAGTGCACGCCCATGTAGACCCGGCAGAAGCCCTCCAGCAGGGCCAGGCCGATACCGGCGAGACCGAAGCGGCGGTCGGCCACGAAGAGCCCGACCCCGAGCGCCATCGTGATCGTCGCGTGGTCGCTGACGAAGGAGAAGTCGGTCTTGCCGTCGACGAGGACGTCCAGGCCCCGGTGGTCCACGAAGGGTCGGGGGCGCTCCACGAAACCGCGTATCGGGACGTTCACGAGCACCGCGAGGCCGGCCGCGAGCGGGGCCCAGACCAGCGCGGCCACCGAGGGCGCCGCGTCCTCTCCGCCCCGGCGCCGCACCGACCACCAGCACCACAGGACGAGCAGCGCCATGGCGAGCAACAGCCCGTATTCACCGATGAATTCCATGACCCGGTCGAACCAGCCGGGGGCGTCCTTGGCCAGGCCGTTGATGTCGTAGAGCAGGTCGACGTCGGGGTTCGATCCGGATTCGGCGAGTACAGCCATGGTGCTGCGGCCCCTTCGTCGTTCGTCCGGACGCACCGGGTGTGCGTCGCTCCTGCCCCCCGTGGTTCGTAGATCCGCTTCCGCTGCACTGCCGTACTGACGTCCGCTCGGCTACGTCAACAGGAACGCACGGGCACCATCAATACGTTCCACTCTCCACTGAATGATCACGCAGACGTTATCGAAGAGAGACTCGTCCTTGCAGCTCAGGGGGTGACTTCACGCTCTGTTCACACGGTCGTGGGGAGCGCTTTCGCGCCATCCTCGGTCACCCGGGTGGCGCCGAAGTAGTCGGGGGTGTCGACCGGGTCGAAGCGGATCACCGCGCCGGTGCGCGGAGCGTCGATCATGTAACCGCCGCCGACGTAGATGCCCACGTGCCGGATGGCCCGGGAGTCGGTGAGGTTGTCCGAGAAGAACACCAGGTCACCGGGGAGCAACTGGTCCCGCGAGGGGTGCGGTCCCGCGTTGTACTGGTCGTTGGCGACCCGGGGCAGCGTGATGCCGACCTTGTCGTACGCGGCCTTGGTCAGACCCGAGCAGTCGAAGCGCCCGCCCTGGTCGGCCGTCCCGTTGCCGCCCCACAGGTAGGGCGTGCCGAGCCGGCTCTGCGCGAAGGAGATGGCACCGGCGGCCTGCCGGGTGGGGTCGATCCTGGTGACCGGCGCGGCGAAGCTCTTCTCCAGACTGCGGATCCGCTGCACGTAGTTCTGCGTCTCGCTGATGGCCGGGACCCCACCGGCCCTGATGACGCGGTAGGCACCGGCGTTGTAGGCGGCGAGCATGTTGTCGGAGACGTTGCCCGGCACGTCCTTCACGTACTTCGCCAACTCGCAGTCGTACGAGGCGGCCGAGGGGATCGCGTCGTCCGGGTCCCAGATGTCGCGCTTGCCGTCACCGTCGCCGTCGATGCCGTGGGTCGCCCAGGTGCTGGGGATGAACTGCGCGATACCGCGGGCGTCGGCCGGGCTGACGACGGTCGGGTTCCAGCCGCTCTCCTGGTACAGCTGGGCGGCGAGCAGCGCCGGGCTCAGCGCCGGGCACAGATTGCCCCATTGCTGCACGAGCTGCTTGTAGGCGGCCGGCACGGCCCCCTTGGCCAGCCCCCGGCCGCCCGAGGTCACCCCGTTGACCAGGTTCCCGGCCACGATGTAGACGCCGACGACGAGCAGCATGACGAAGCCCGTGCCGAGCGCGACAGCCGCCCCACCGAACACCCATACCTTCCGCACGGTTCAACTTTCCCCCATGCCGAGCGGATCCAGGACCCCTTTCGCGTGATGTGGCGTCATTTCACGGTGAAGCCCGCGCACATGATGCTGCGGTAGTCGCCGGGCGTGCGGATGTGATGCCACTGCACGGTCCAGTCGCCCGGGTCGTTGGTGAGCGGGACGGCGGGGTACGGCCTGCCCCTCACCCACTGCCGGAAGTCGTCCGGGTAGGTGACGTACTTCCAGTCCCCCTGGTCGGCACCGCCGTAGAGGTCGAGGGGCTTGCTGGTGTAGCCCGAGCTCACGTCGGCCGTCAGCAGTCCGGCGACGGGCCTGCCGGTGTCGGGGTCGATGTCGTGCGGCGGCTTGACGCTCACCGTCACGTAGTACGGCTCGTTCTTCCCGAAGGCGTACTTGTCGCGGAAGCCGATCTTCACCTTGTGGTGGAGCGAGAGGACGCCTGCCTGGTCGTCCGGGTCGTCGGGGTTCTCGACCGCCATCATGAAACCGTCGGAACCCCGTTCCTCGGCGGGCACTTGGCACTGCCCCGCCGCCGCGTCGAACAGCGTCCGGTCGAGCTTCATCTCCGCGTAGGCCGGGACACCCGTTCCGCCCGCCGGGGACGAAGCCGTGGCGCCCGGGCCGGACGCCGTGCGCTTCGGACCCGACGACACCCGGCCCTGCGCACCGCTCCGCGCGGTGTCCGCACCGTCGCCCCGCTGGGCGAGCACCACCACCGCTCCGGCCGCGACCCCCACCGCGAGCCCCGCCGCCACGGCCACCGCCCAACGCCCGCCCCGGGCCCGGTTCGCCGGCTGCACCGCCGGGGCCGGTACGTGGCCGGAACCGCCGTACGACGCGGGGCCCACCGTCGGCAGGGCATGCAGCCCGGCCGGTGGCGGCGGCACCTGCGGCACGGCCTCGCCCAGGGTGCCCAGTCCGGCGTAGTGCGGGTCCTCCACCAGCGCGGTCCGCACCCCGCAGCGCGCGATCACCTCGGCGAGCCCCGGTCTGGCGGCGGGGTCCTTCGCCGCGCACGCCTCGATCAGTGCCGCCAGCTCCGGCTCCACCCCCGCCACGTCGACCGGCTCGTGAACGGCGCGGTAACCGACCCCGGACGGGTCTCCGGCGCCGAAGGGCGCCCGGCCGGTCGCTGCGAAGGCGAGGGTGGCGCCGAGCGCGAAGACGTCCGCCGGCGGACCGACCTCGTTGCGCAGCAGCACCTCGGGCGCGGTGTATCCGGGCGTGCCGGGCGCACGCCCGGTGTCGGTGAGTGCGGCGTGGCCCGCGCCCCGGGCGATCCCGAAGTCGATGAGCTGCGGCCCCTGGGCGGCGAGGATGACGTTCTGCGGCTTCAGGTCCCGGTGGGTGACACCGTGCGCGTGCACGGCGGCGAGCCCTTCGGCGAGCGCCGCGCACAGCCCGCGGCAGGTCTCGGCGGGCAGCGGCCCGCGCCGTGTGACGGCACCGGCGAGGGTGGGCCCGGCGACGTACTCGGTGGCCAGCCAGTAGGGCGCGGCGTCCAGCGAGGCGTCGATCAGATTGGCCGTGTACGCGCTCCGGACCGTGGCGGCGGTCTCCACCTCGCGCCGGAAGCGTGCCAGCGCCTCGGGGTGGTCCGTGATCTCGTCGCGGATCACCTTGATGGCGACGAGCCGCCCGCCCGGCGAACGGCCGAGGTAGACCTGCCCCATCCCGCCCGCGCCGAGTCGGGCGAGAAGTGCGTGCGTACCTATGTGCGGGGGGTCCTGAGGCTTGAGTGCGTCCACGGGACAGACCCTGCCACACAGATCACGAACCCGTCCCGGACGTTCATGCCCCGTCAGGAACCGGCCGTGGCCTCCCGGTACAGCGTCTCCGCCCTGCCGCCGAGCACCACGCTGTAGGAGATGTCGGCCGTGGCGCCGCCCCTCTCGTGGCCGCCGAGGACGCCGACCACCTGGTCGTCGCCGTTGACCCAGGGGCTGCCGCTGGTGCCGCTGGTGAACGCCGGGCAGGCGATGCGCTGTTGGGTGGCGCTGTGCACGGCGGGCCGGCTGGTGCAGGTGATGGGCGCCTCGCCGGACTCGGGATAGCCGGTGACCGTCACCGCGGTGGCACCGGTGTCGGTACCGGTCGTGAACCGGTTGGCCCCGACCACGTCCTCCAGCCGCCGGCCGTCCCGGTCGGCGACGGTGAAGAAGGCGAGGTCGCTGTCCTCGTCCTCGTCCTCGGTCCACCCGTCGGCCAGGAACCGCCGCGTCACCTCCCACATCCCGTACGGCGCCCGCCCGTCCCGGTACCCCGGCGCGTACACCAGGTCCAGGTCGTCGTCGCTCACGCAGTGCGCCGCGGTGACGACGAGGTCGCCCCGCGGGCTGTGCACCACCGACGCGGTGCAGAAGTGGCCGCCGACCGGCCCGCCCGCCCCGTCCGCCACGAACAGCGTGCCGACCCGGTCACCGGGCCGGGCGGGAGAGGCGTGGGCGGTGCGGGTGGTGACGGTACGGGTGGTGCCGGCGGCGTGGGACCCCCGCCGGTCGTCGGCCGTGGCCACGGAGACCGAGGTCAGCGCGAGCAGCGCCACGGCTCCGAGCAGTGCGGGCCGTGCGGTCGGCGAGATGCGTGGGGCGCGCTTCATCACGCCCCATCTCTTTCCCGCGAACCTGAGAATCGCGCATCGGGTTGCCTGAGATTTTTCTATGAGACGTTTTTTCCACGGCTCGGTGCCCGGCCGTCCGATGACCTCCGGCAGGCACGCGCCGCGTCACCGCACCGGCGCCGCGATCCCCCACTCCACGCCCGTCAGCTCCTCGGACAGCGTCCACAGCCGCCGGGCCGCCGCCGGATCGCTCGCCGCCGCGCTGCGGCCGACCAGGGTCGGGGCGCCGCGCATCTCGGCCGGGCCGTCCGGGCCGACGTAGGCCGCACCGGGCAGGTCCTGGGTCGCCGCGTAGAGGGTGGGCAGGGCGCCCGCCTTGTCGTCCTGGGCGAGGAACCTGTTGCCGACCGCCATCAGGGCCCGGGCCAAGGGGTTCGCGGCGTGGCTCTGGAGGTTGGTGGAGGCGTAGCCGGGGTGGGCCGCGAGAGCGCGGACGCCCGAGCCGGCCTCGGTCAGCCGGCGCTGGAGCTCCAGGGTGAACAGCAGGTTGGCCAGCTTGGACTGGGCGTAGGCGCGGATGGGGGCGTAGTTGCGGCGCAGGTTCACGTCGTCGAAGTGGATCACCTTGTCGCCCATGCGGTGCGCGCCGGAGGACACGGTCACCACGCGGTCGGTGACATACGGGAGCAGCAGGTTGGTCAGGGCGAAGTGCCCGAGGTGGTTGGTGCCGAACTGCATCTCGAAGCCCTGCGCGGTCCGCCGCTCCGGCAGCATCATGACGCCGGCGTTGTTGATCAGCAGATCCAGCGGGCGGTCCCAGCCGGCGGCGAACTCGCGGACCGAGTCGAGATCCGCCAGGTCCAGCCGGCGCACCTCGGTGCTGCCGCTCACCCGTGCCGCCGCGGCGCCGCCCCGGGCGAGGTCCCGTACGGCGAACACCACATGTGCCCCGGCCCCGGCCAGCGCCCGGGCGGCGGCGAGGCCGATGCCGCTGTTGGCACCGGTGACCACGGCCGTACGGCCGGTCAGATCAGGGAGGTGGGTCGCGTTCCATGTGCGCGCACCGCGCGCTTCGCTCGTGTCAGCCATACCCACAATGTAGGCAACGACAACAATGCTGTCAACGACAACAATGCTGGCGCCGCCAACAAAGATGCCACCGTCAACATCGAGATACGATGGTCCTCATGCCCACGAGCCGCCCCTACCACCACGGAGACCTGCGCGCCGCCCTGCTGCGGAGCGCCGAACGCACCCTGCGTGAGAAGGGGTCCGGCGCGCTCTCCCTGCGCGAACTGGCCCGGGACATCGGCGTGAGCCATGCCGCTCCGGGCCGCCACTTCAAGGACAAGCAGGCCCTGCTGGACGCCCTGGCGCTCGACGGGTACGAGCGCATGAACCATGCCCTGGCCACCGCCGCCGACCACCCGGACCAGACCTTCGAGGAACGGGTGACCGCCCTCGCGCGCGCCTACCTCGGCTTCGCCGTCGACAACCCCGAGCTCCTGGAGCTGATGTTCGCGCGCAAGCACGACCCGGACAGCTCCGCCCAGCTCGCGGCCGCCGTCGACCGCTCCCTCGGCTCCTTCACCCGGATGATCGCGGACGGCCAGGAGCGCGGCGAGATCGTCCAGGGCGACCCCGAACGCATCACCACCGTCGCCGCCGCGAGCCTGCACGGCCTGGCCGCCCTCATCGCCGGCTGCGCGCTCGACGCGCAGGAGACCCTGGCCGGCCTCGACGGGCACGTCCACCTGCTGCTGCACGGCCTGCGCCCACGCTGAGCCACACCGTCCGCCGCCCCTCGGCACCCGTGAGAACATCAACGCGACGCCTCACCCGACCGGCCGTCAGAAACCGTGCCAGGTCGTGAAGAAGGACAACGACGGAACCACACGACAGGTTCCGGTCGGACCTCATTGCCCGGCGTGACCTGCCGTGATACACAGAGTGACCGTACGTGCCATGCGTACGAAACCCGCCAGTCAATGACGTCAAGTCGACATACGTTGGCGGCGTTGTCGGCGACAATGAGGCCTGACCTCTGCACACCGCAGGGGCACTCGCGGAACTACCCACCAGGGGCGGTGACTTACATGCTCTTTGCGGCCGACAAGGGAGACATCAACACCATCATCGGCGGGATCGCTCCGGACTGGGGCCCCTTCGGCAGCCTGGGCAACGAGGCCAAGGTGATGATCGAGGTGGTCATGGCCGTCGCCATCCTCCTCTGCCTCGGCATCGCGGTATGGGGCGCGGCGAAGCAGCGCATCGGCGCCACGGCCCTCCGGGACACCTTCAGCGCGGAACAGGGCAAGGGCCTGATCATCGCCGGCCTCACCGGGGTCTTCATCATCGGCTCCCTCGGCACACTGTTCACGATCGTGTACGGCATGGCGGTGTAGCCCCACCGCTTCCGGGCACGCCCGGCCGCGGCTGTCCCCTCCACCCCACCCACCCGTCGTGCCCACCGGCTGAGGTTGCGTTTCCCTGATGTCGAGTCACCACACCGCGCCCGCGCGGGAACCAGCACGGCTACCGTCGTATGTCTACGAGGTGGAGGGGGCGTACGCGGCATGAGTCCCGGAGACGAGCAGGGCTACAGCGACTACGCGGAGACGGGCCACACCCGGACCCGCCTCCCGGAGACCGACCCCTACGGCGGCGCCCCCCGCCGCCCCCACCGCTCCTCCTCCAGAAGCCTGGTGACGGTCGTCGGCGTGGTCGTCCTCCTCATCGCCGCCATCGCCTTCGCCAACCGGGGGGGCGGTTCGTCCGCGGACGAGGCGTCGCCGAAGAACGACCAGCCGAGGACCTCGACCACCGCGGCAAGCGGGACCAAGCCGGTGGAAACAAAGTCCGCCAACATCCCCACAGGCTTCGCCCACACACCCCAGGGAGCCCAGAGCGCAGCGGCAAACTACGCGGTGGCACTGGGGTCGGCGGACATGTTCAACACCGCGTGGCGGCACCAGATCGTGAACACGGTCTACACCCCGGATGCGGCCGCCGCCAAGCAGTCGGCCATGGACAGTGCCTACTCCAACGAGAAGTTCCTCGCCAACATCGGCTTGGCCAAAGGCGGCACAGCCCCGAACGGCCAGACCTTCGTCTCCCGGGTCATCCCCGTCGGCACCAAAGTCACCTCCGCGGGCGCGGACGGCACAACGGTCGAGGTCTGGTACACCTCGCTGTTCGGCCTCTCTGGCGAAGCCTCCAAGAATCCGGTGACCGAGAGCTGGTACACCACCACGTACAAGCTGCAGTGGGTCGACGGCGACTGGAAGATCACCGACTTCCAGCAGAAGGACGGTCCGGTCCCCGTAGGCCGTGATCAGACGGCATCCACCGCTGACGACATGACGAAGGCTGTCGAGGGGTACGGAGGGTTCACGTATGCGCGCTAACCACCGCGTCCTCAGGATCACGGCTGTTCTGGGAGCCGCGCAGACGCTCCCGTTCCTGCTGGCGGCCCACGCTTTTGCGGCGCCCACTCCTACTCCCTCGAAGAGCAGCGACCCCTGTGCACTGATCCGCGATGCCGCCAAGGAATTCTGCGAGAAGGACAACGGCTCCAAGGGCTCCACCGGCTCGCCCAACGCCCCCCTCACCGACACCCTCGATCCCCTCTCCTCGCTTGCCAAGGGATGTGCGGACGCCGCTTCGTGGACCGTGGGCAAGCTCAGTGACGCCGTGAAGGAGACCGCCAGTGTCGACTTCACCAATCAGGCGTTTTTGAAGCAGTACGCGATCGTCTTCGCCGCGTCCACCATCCTGACCCTCCTGCTGTGGCTGCTCGCCGTCGCCAAGCGGGCCGTGCGGGGCGTGCCGCTGACCACCGCCATCTCCGAAGCCGTCGGCTTCCTCTGGCTCACCGTGCTCGCCTCCGCCTTCACCCCGCTCATCCTCTACACCGTCGTATCGGCGACGGACGGAGTGACGGACGTCCTCGCGAAGGCCACCGGCGACCAGGCCGACACCTTCTTCGGCACCTTCTCCGGCGCCCTGAACAAGGGCACCGACATCGGCGGCGGCCCCATCATGCTGATCGTCGTCTCCCTGGTCAGCATCCTCGCCGCCGGCGTCCTGTGGCTGGAGCTCGTCATCAGGGCCGCGCTCCTCTACGTCGGCGCCCTCCTCGGCACCGTCGTCTACGCCGGCCTCGTCGACAAGAACCTGTGGGGCCACGTACGCCGCTGGGCCGGCATCATGATCGCCGTCATCCTGGTCAAGCCCGTCATCGTCATCGTCCTCGGCCTCGCCGGCGCGCTCTCCGGCGGCAACGGCCCCGACGCCTTCTCCGCCGTCGTCTCCGGCCTCGCCATCATCCTGCTGGCCATCTTCGCCAGCGCGATGATCTACCGCTTCGTCCCCGGCTTCGGCGACGAGATCGCCAGCGGCCGCAACAACCGCATCATGCAGGGCGCCGAGGGCAAGGCCGCCGCCGTCATCAGCTCCCCCGCCAGCCTCGTCGCCCAGGGCATCAAGACCCACAGCACCCGCGCCGACAGCAACGGAGGCGGCCAAGGCGGCAGCACCCCCCGCCCGGCCAACCCCGTCACCGGCGGCGTCGCCGCCCACAGCAGCCGTACCCCCACCGGTGGCACCGGCGGAGCCGTCCCCTCCGCCACGCCCGCGCCCCGCGCGTCCAGCCCGGTCAACACCCCGCACGCCAGCAACGCCCGCAACAACCGCTCGGGAGGTGAAGGGCGTTGACGACCGAGTCCCACCTGTCCCATCCGGTCACGCCCCGCCGTACGTATCTCATCGGCCGCGCCCGGCCGAACGCGATCGTCGGCCGGAACCGCGAATCCGGCGAGATCGCGCTGATCATCGCCGGCGCGTTCCTCGGCATGATGTGCGGCCTGCTCGTACCGGTCCTGTCCCTGCGGATCGTGCTGCTGACGGGCTTCCCGCTGCTCGCGCTCATGGCCGTCTACGTGCCGTACAAGCGCCGCACCTTCTACAAGTGGTTCGAGATCAACCGCAGCTACAAGCGGACCCTCAAAACCGGCTCCGTCTACCGGTCCGGCGCCGCGGAGGCCGGCACCCGGCTCGACGGGCGGGAGATCGAGGTCGGGCCACCGCCCGGCATCGGCCGGATCACCTGGCTCGCCGCGCCCTTCGGACCGGACGAGATCGCCGTACTCCTGCACGCCGACCGCAAGACGGTCACGGCCGCCATCGAGATCGAGGGCCCCGGCGTCGGCCTGCGCGACTCCGAGGACCAGGAGGCCCTGGTCGACCGCTTCGGCACCCTGCTCAAGCACGTCGCCAACGGGGACGGCTTCGTCACCCGGCTGCAGATGCTCGCCAGGACCCTGCCCGCCGACCCGGACGCGCACGCCAAGGACGTCGCCCTGCGCGGCAACGACCGCTCCCTGGACTGGCTCCAGCAGTCCTACGACCAGCTGCAGTCCATGGTGTCCACCAGCAGCGAGCAGCACCGCGCCTATCTCGTCGCCTGCATGCACTACAACCGCGAACTGGCCGCCGAGGCACACGCCATGGCCCGCGCCGCCCGCGCCCACGGCGCCAAGGCCGACCGGGACGCCGGGCTCGCCGTCGTCATGGCCCGTGAGCTGACCGACATCTGCTCGCGGCTCCAGGAGGCCGACATCCGGGTCCGGCAGCCGCTCGGCCAAGGGCGGCTGGCCTCCCTCATCCACTCCATGTACGACCCGGACCACCCCATCGACCACATCCAGGCAATGACCCAGCGCAACGCCTGGCCGGCCGAGCTGGACGCCATGGAGCCCACCTACCTCCAGGCCAAGACCCGGGAGTCCCGCACCCGCGCGCCCTGGTGCCACTCCACGGCCTGGGTGAAGGAATGGCCCATGACCCCGGTCGGCGTGAACTTCCTCGCCCCGCTCCTCGTCCACACCCCCGACGTCATCCGCACGGTCGCGGTCACGATGGACCTCGAACCCACCGAGGTCGCCATCGAGCGGATGCTGACCGAGAAGACCAACGACGAGGCCGAGGCGTCCCGCGCCGCCAAGATGAACCGCACCGTCGACCCCCGCGACATCGCCGCCCACAACCGCCTCGACCAGCGGGGCGAGGACCTCGCCAGCGGCGCGGCGGGCGTCAACCTCGTCGGCTACATCACCGTCTCCTCCCGCTCCCCGGAGGCCCTGGCCCGCGACAAGCGCACGATAAGAGCCTCCGCCGGCAAGTCGTACCTCAAGCTGGAGTGGTGCGACCGAGAGCACCACCGCGCCTTCGTGAACACACTTCCCTTCGCCACCGGCATCCGAAGGTAGGGGCTGATTCACCGATGCGGGATCCGCTGTCCGTCCTCACCGAGGCCTTCACCTCCTTCCTCTTCGGGAAGGTCGAGACGACCCGGCTGCCGGTGCGCACCTCCACGGGCCAGGCCCAGGCCGTCTACCTGCCCACGGCCGCGCCCGGCCTCGGTGACTCCGGCGTCATCATCGGCCGCGAGGTGTACTCCGGAAAGGGCTACATCTACGACCCCTTCCAGCTCTACGGCCAGCAGCTCCCGGCCCCCCACTGGCTGGTCCTCGGCGAGTCCGGCAACGGCAAGTCGGCGCTGGAGAAGACGTACGTCCTGCGCCAGCTGCGGTTCAGGGACCGCCAGGTCGTCGTCCTGGACGCGCAGGGCGAGGACGGCGTCGGCGAGTGGAACCTCATCGCGCAGGAGCTGGGGATAACTCCCATCCGGCTGGACCCGACGGCCGCCCTGGACCACGGGATCCGGCTCAACCCCCTGGATCCGGCGATCACCACCACCGGCCAGCTCGCGCTGCTGCGGACCATCATCGAGGTCGCGATGGGCCACGGCCTGGACGAACGCTCCGGCTTCGCCCTGAAGGTCGCGCACTCGTACGTCAACGAGACCATCGTCGACCGCCAGCCCGTCCTGACCGACATCGTCGAGCAACTACGGCACCCCGAACCGGAGTCGGCCGAGGCGATGAACGTCGCCATAGACGACGTACGGGCCTGGGGCCTGGACGTCGCCCTGGTGCTCGACCGGCTCGTCGACGGTGACCTGCGCGGCATGTTCGACGGCCCGACCACGGTCGGCATCGACCTCGACGCGCCCCTCATCGTCTTCGACCTGTCCCACATCGACCGCAACTCCATCGCCATGCCCATCCTCATGGCGATCGTCGGCGTGTGGCTGGAGCACACCTGGATCCGCCCCGACCGGAAGAAGCGCATCTTCCTGGTCGAGGAGGCCTGGCACATCATCAACAGCCCCTTCGTCGCCCAGCTGTTCCAGCGGCTGCTGAAGTTCGGGCGCCGGCTGGGCCTGTCCTTCGTGGCGGTCGTCCACCACCTGTCCGACGTGGTCGACGGGGCCGCGGCGAAGGAGGCGGCGGCGATCCTGAAGATGGCGTCGACCAGGACGATCTACGCCCAGAAGGCGGACGAGGCCAGAGCGACGGGCCGGGTGCTCGGCCTGCCCAGGTGGGCCGTGGAGATCATCCCCACCCTCACCCCCGGCATCGCCGTCTGGGACGTCAACGGCAACGTCCAGGTGGTCAAACACCTGATCACGGAGACGGAACGGCCACTGGTCTTCACCGACCGCGCGATGACCGAGTCCTCCAGCGACCTGACGGCCGACGACGCCCTGCACGCGGCCGAGCTGGAGGCCGAGCAGCGGGCCGCGGCCTTCGTGGAACAGCACCTGGGCGACTCCGAGTCGACGGTGGCGTAAGGGGAGCGCAGGGTGAGACCGGACGATCGCCGTGACAGCCGCCGGGAGAGCCGGGGCGGCATCCCCGACGGCCTGCTGATCGGCAGCCTCGCGTTCCTCCTCGGCATGACCGTCCTGGTGTGGACCGCCACGGGCCTCGCCGCCTGGTTCGCCCAGGGCGCCTGGCCCGACGGCGTCTCCTTCACCCGCACCCCCCTGGCCATGCGCCATCTCATCGGCCGGCCGCACGACATCACCGGCGCCTGGCCGGACACCCCACCGGCTCAGCTCTCCGGCTGGGGCCTGTTCTGGGGCCTGCTCATCGGCCAGCTGATGCTCCTCCTCGTCCTCACCGTGTTCGCCATGGGCACGGTGGCCCGCTGGCGCGCGGGCAGGACCCGCCGGTCCGCCACCGGCACCGCGGGGCAGCACGCACCCACGGCGCCCCCCTACGAGGCTCGGCGGGCCTCCGGCGACACCGCGGACCCGCACACACCCCCGGAGCCCCGCCACGAGGTGCCGGCGCCCCGCTCCGAGCCGCAGCCGCCCGCGCCCGCGCCCGCGCCCGCGCTCGCGCCGGAAACGATCGCGCACGTACCCCCTCCCGCCCCCTCACCCGAGGGGGAACGAACGCATGGCCGGGAAACCGACCGGGCCGACGGCCCGGTGCTCTACGCGCCGCCCGCGGCCCGCCGGACGACCGCGGCCCAGGCCATCCGGGACGCGTCCGGCCCCACGCTCGTGGTGACGTCGGACCCGGACCTGTGGGCGGAGACGAAGGACGCCAAGGCCAAACTGGGCCCCGTCCTCCTCTACGACCCGACCCACCGCTGCGACACCCCGGCCCGTCTCCACTGGTCCCCCACCGCCGGCTGCGAGGACAGACAGACGGCACTGCACCGGGCGACGGCACTGCTCGCCCCCGTACGGCCCACCGCCAGGATCGACCAGGCGGTGGCGGACACGGCGGTCACCCTCCTGCGCAGCTACCTCCACGCCGCCGCCCTCGAGAACCGCACCATCCGCCACGTCCACCGCTGGGCGCAGGGCACCCAGATCCAGGACGCCGTCCGCACCCTGCGTACGCACCCCAAGGCCGCGCCCGGCGCCGCCGGCGAGCTGGAGGCCGCGCTCACCGCGCACCCGGAACGCCGGGACATCGCCCAGGAGCTCACGAGCAGGGCGCTGTCGGCGCTGTTCACGGTCAACGTCCGCGAGTCCTGCACACCGAACCGAACTGATGCGCTGGCCCTGGATTCCTTCGTCCACGAAGGGGGCAGCCTCTATGCGGTCGGTGAATCCATCGAGGACCCCAGGAGCAATCCGGGCGCGATGCCCCTCCTGACGGCCCTCGTCTCCAGCGTGGTCGAGCGCGGCCGGCGCATGGCCGAACGGTCATCCTCCGGTCGGCTCGACCCACCACTCACCCTGGTCCTGGACGACATCGCGGCCGTGGCGCCGTTCCCCGAGCTGCCGGACCTGCTCGCCACCGGAACGGGCCAGGGCCTGCCCACGCTCGCCCTGCTCCGCTCCCGCGAACAGGCCCGCTCCCGCTGGCCGCACCAGGAGCTGCCGGTCTAGGACCGCCGCTCCAGGACGAACTCCAGCTCGGTCTCCTCCTCGTTCTTCGAGAACGACACGACACGGCCACTGGGCTCGAACCCGAACCTCCGGTACGCCCCCTGGGCGCGCGCGTTCTCCTGGTGGACGAACAGCCGCACCCGCTCGGCCCGTTGCTCCCACGCCCACCGCACGCCGGCCTCGAACAGCGCCCCGATCAGGCCGTTCCCCCGGTGCTCGGGCCGCACGAAGACGCCGACCACGTGCCCCTGGCGCCGGTCGACGGGGTCGCCGGCCCAGTCCTTGGTGCCGGCTTCCTCGACGAGCACGGTCAGCGTGCCGGCCCAGGTTCCGTCCGGCGTCTCGGCGATGATCTGCCGAGCCGCGGCGGAGCCCTCGCCCGACCCGGTCGCCCGGTCCTGCCAGAACGCGTCCGTCCTGGCCGCGGCCTCCTCGTACGTCTCCAGGAAGGCGAGGTGCGCCACCGGGTCGCGCAGTGCGTCGAGGCGCAACTGCCGCACCGCGGCCCACTCGTCGGGTCGTATCGCTCGGACGACGTACGCGTCACTGATGGGGGTGCTCATGGAGCTACGGTAGCCAGGTCACGCAGCCCGCTCATCCGAGAATCGGGCGGCTGGTGTCCGTGCCGGGTCCTAGGGTGTGCCCCATGACCACGATTCCCGATCGCCCCCGCACCGCCGTCCTCGTCATCGACGTCCAGAACGGCGTCGTGGACGGAGCGCACAACCGCGACGATGTCATCGCGAACATCAACACCCTGATCGACAAGGCCCGGACGGCGGACGTGCCGGTGGTGTGGGTGCAGCACTCGGACGACGAGCTGGAACACGGCTCCGAGAGCTGGCAGTACGTTCCGGATCTGGTCCGACGGGACGGCGAGCCCCTGGTCCACAAGAGCTACACCGACTCCTTCGAGGAGACCGACCTGGAGTCGGTGCTGGCCGAGCACAAGGTGGGCCGGCTCATCGTGGCGGGCGCGCAGACGGACGCGTGCATCCGCTCGACCCTGCACGGAGCCATCGTCCGCGGGTACGACGCGACGCTGGTCGCCGACGCTCACACCACGGAGGACCTGGGCAAGTACGGTGCTCCCGCTCCGGAGCAGGTGATCGCCCACACCAATCTCTACTGGGAGCGGCACGGAGCGCCCGGCCGGCGGGGCGGGACCGTGAACACCGCGGACGTCACCTTCTGACCCCGTGACGGGCTCTTCCGACCTCGGAAGGGCCTTGCTGGCCCGGAATCGGCCCTGAACGCAGAAAACCCCCGCACCTGAGGTGCGGGGGTTTTCCCAAAGATTGTTCGGCGGCGTCCTACTCTCCCACAGGGTCCCCCCTGCAGTACCATCGGCGCTGTGAGGCTTAGCTTCCGGGTTCGGAATGTAACCGGGCGT
>NZ_JACHJK010000004.1 GCF_014203595.1 Streptomyces echinatus | reverse complement strand
GTCACCCTCGGCCATCGTCCACAGCAGCGGTCACCACCTGCTGGTCACGACCGCCGACGGCCGGGTCACCGCCCTGCATCTGGCGGGCGCGGCACTGGACGGCGGGAACCAGGAACTGATCCGGTACGGCTACACCGACGGCCACCTGAGCGAGGTCTTCAACTCCTCGGGCCGGCCGACCCGCTTCGCCTATGACGAACGGGGCCGCATCACCTCCTGGACCGACACCAACGACAGCCACTTCACCTAC
The DNA here is from genome assembly GCF_014203595.1 of Streptomyces echinatus. Taxonomy (GTDB): domain Bacteria; phylum Actinomycetota; class Actinomycetes; order Streptomycetales; family Streptomycetaceae; genus Streptomyces; species Streptomyces echinatus. Next base: position 581,713 of record NZ_JACHJK010000004.1, on the reverse strand, counting down.
GCCTACGACGACCAGGACCGCTGCGTCCACCAGTCCGGCGCCGCCGGCCACCTGCGTTCCACCTTCACCTACGGACCGGTGGATGCGGACACCGGCGAGCACACCACGACGATCACCGACTCACACGGCCACACAACCCACTACCGGATCAACCGCCGCTGCCAGGTCATCGCCGAGACGGACGCCGTGGGCGCGACCACGCACTACGTTCGCGACCGCTACAACCGCCTGCTCTCCACGACGGACCCGCTGGGTCACACGACCACGTTCGAGTACGACGGGTCGGGCCACCTCACCCGGGCGATCCGCCCGGACGGCCGCGAGGCACGGGCGGAGTACAACGACCTGGGCTTGCCGGTGAAGGTGGTGAACCCGGACGGCACGGTGATCCGCCAGACCTACGACGAACGGGGCAACCGCACCTCGGTGACGGACCCGGCCGGCCAGACGACCCGTTTCACGCACACGGACGCCGGCCACCTGACGTCGGTGACCGACCCGCTGGGCAACACTACGGCTGTGGTCTGCGACCGTGCCGGTCTCCCGGCTCAGGTGACCGACCCGCTGGGTGCGGTAACCCGCTACGAACGAGACGCCTTCGGCCGCCCGACCTCGATCACCGACCCGACCGGGGCGACAACCCGACTGGAATGGTCGGTCGAGGGCCACCTGACCCGCCGCACGGCCCCCGACGGCACGACGGAGACGTGGACGTACGACGGCGAGGGCAACTGCACCAGCCACACCGACCCGATCGGTGGCGTCACGCACTTCGAGTACACCCACTTCGACCTGCTGACGGCCCGCACCGGCCCGGACGGCGTCCGCTACGAGTTCGACCACGACACGGAACTACGCCTGACGAAGGTCACGAACCCGCAGGGCCTGACATGGACGTACGAGTACGACGCGGCCGGCCGCCTGGCGACGGAGACGGACTTCGACGACCGCACGCTGACGTACACGTACGACCCGGCCGGCCGCCTGGCCTCTCGACGGAACACGCTCGACGAGGTGACGTCCTTCGAGCGAAACGAACTCGGCCAAATCCTCAGCAAGGACACAGCAGGACACATCACCACATTCGCCTACGACCTGACCGATCAGCTGGCCCAGGCGACGGGCCCCGACGGCACCACCCTGACGCTCCTGCGGGACCGCCACGGCCGCCTGCGCTCGGAGACGGTCAACGGCCGCACGCTGAAGTTCACCTACGACGCGCTGGGCCGCCGCACGGGCCGGGTGACGCCGGCCGGAGCCGAGACGACGTGGTCGTACGACGCGGCGGGCCGCCACACGGGCATGGTGGCGTCGGGCCGGCCGATCGACTTCACGTACGACGAGTCGGGCCGCGAGCTGACCCGCCATGTCGGTGGTGTGATCGCCCTGGAGCACACCTTCGACGCGCTTGGCCGCCTGACGACCCAGTCGGTGACCGGCGCCGGGGGCCACAGGGTTCAGCACCGGACGTACACCTACCGCGCCGACGGCAACGTGATCGGCATAGACGACCACCTGTCAGGCTCCCGCCGCTTCGACCTGGACGCGACAGGCAGGGTGACGGCGGTCCGCGCGGCGAACTGGACCGAGCGCTACGCGTACGACGAGGCGGGCAACCAGACGGAGGCGACCTGGCCTTCCGACCACCCGGGTGGGGAAGCAACAGGCTCCCGCTCCTACGTCGGCACCCGCATCACCCGAGCGGGTGACCTCCGCTACGAACACGACGCGCTGGGCCGCATCACCCTCCGCCAGAAGACCCGCCTCTCCCGCAAGCCGGACACCTGGCGCTACGAGTGGGACGCCGAGGACCGCCTGACCTCGGTGGTCACACCGGACGGCACCCGCTGGCACTACACGTACGACCCCCTGGGCCGCCGCACGGCAAAACTCCGCCTGGCCGGGGACGGCGAGACAGTGCTGGAAAGGGTGGACTTCACCTGGGACGGCACAACACTCTGCGAGCAAACCACAACGTCCGACGACCTCCCCAATCCGGTCACGATCACCTGGGACCACCAGGGCCTACGCCCCCTGACCCAAACGGAACGCATCACGGCAGCCGATGCACCACAGGACGAGATCGACTCCCGCTTCTTCACCATCGTCACCGACCTGATCGGCACCCCGAACGAACTCATCGACGAACAGGGCGAAATCGCCTGGCACACCCGCAGCACCCTGTGGGGCACAACGGCATGGGCAGCCAACAGCACCACCTACACACCCCTACGCTTCCCAGGCCAGTACTACGACCCGGAAACCGGCCTCCACTACAACTACTTCCGTCACTACGATCCCGAGACGGCTCGGTACCTCGCCCCCGACCCACTCGGCCTCACGCCAGCACCCAATCCGGCTAGCTATGTTCCCAACCCTTGCACATGGCTGGACCCAATGGGCCTTGCTGGATGCACCCCGGATCAGAACGGTACGGAAGTCGACCCAAGAAAACTTGACTATATCTTCAACAAGGACATCAAGCCGGATACGCACAATTCCCCTCGCGCACTCCAGAATGAGCAGCAACTGCACCGCATAGGCATCGGCGATACGTCTGAAATGCGGCATTACGTGACGCGGCAGCTGAAAGATGCGTCACATCAATCCTTCGAGCGCACATTCACCAAAGAATGGAGCGGCGGTAGCGGCGAATTCGGCGTCACAAGGTCCGTACTATACGGACCGCATGGCGCCCTAGAGGTGGAGAGCACTTGGCAAATCCTTTCCGGCGATAAACGCAGGCTAGCTACTATCATCTTGCGCGGCAGCGGTCCGAACGTGAGCATTCATGGCAGCAAGGAACATTGGCCCCCATATATCGAACCGCGCTGGTCATCTTGAAGCGGAAGGCAAGAATGTACAGAGAGTTCAGCGTTCCCCGGGATGAAGAAATCCTCAACGTGATCGGCGAATGGCCGGAAACAGAGGAGAGCGGCGCGCGCCTGCTCAAATGGGAGGGAAGCGAGGGCGACTCACTCACCTTGTCGTATGACGTCCTCTCCAGGTCGGTCAGAGCACGGTGGACAGGCCGCGACGGCAACGAGTTGCTGGACATGTACCGCGAGGGCGCGTCCCGATTGACCGTCTCGTCCTCCCCCTCGGCAGCGCTCATCTCGATCGAGTTCAACACGGGTGAATGTGCCGGCGCCCTGGAAATTCAAGTAGCCCCGAGCCTGTCCGTCCGGGACAGACTTCTGTACACCTGAACAGGAACTGCCGTGTCGACTCGAAGCAGCGAGGCCAGACAAGCGCTCAGCCGATTCGGCGACTTGACCTGGTTCAAATTACCCAAAGAGTACAACGACATACTCGGCCGTCACCAGGTGACGTACTTGGGGTGGCGCTACCAGGTCCCTCGGGAAGACGTAGCACAGACCATCGAGAACGCCGTCCGCGAATCACCCACTCAGCTCGAGTGGGCGCTCGACAGGACAAGGCGAAACTGGATCCTGCTGCCAAGTTGCATCTTGCATGAAGCCCGGGGACTCGCGAACCCCGCTTTCGCGAACGTCATTCACTCCATCGGGACCCTGGACCAGGAGTTCTGCTTGAAGACAGTGTCAGATCTGAAGCTGATCATCCGACACCTCCAGCAGATCCCGGCTCCAGCGGAGTGATCCACGCGAAGGCGGCGCACAACAGCGAGTCTCATGCCGTTCAGTCAGTCGCGCCACCGTCGCCCAGGCTGACCGGTCGCCCCTGCCGCCCCACGGTCACGACACGGCTGGCAGATCTGTGCCAGACCCCATGACACCCCAAGCCCCCTGCCAGCCGGTTCACCCATCCCTCCTGGCTCAAATCTGCCAATCACCATCACCGTCAGCAGGCCGAGAACGGGCGCGTATGTCCAGCTGATACCCATCGGTAGGCATTGCTGGCGAAAGTCACAGGTTTATCCGCGAATCGTAACGGCGCTCGTGCTTCCTCGATCCTCTGCGTGCGGCGTCGCAAGGTGTGGGCGTGCGGCCGACCGGTCGCCGCTCGTACACCGCGCTCCGTCACCCGCGCCCTGTCACGCGGTCCGCGGGGTGTGCACAACCCTGTTGAAGGGGGACTTCGTGTCCGTGTTCGTATCCGCTTCGGCATCCCGCCGCCGTGTCGCCACCGTCGCCGCAGCCTTCGTGGCCGCGACCGCTGTCGTGGGCGCCGTCGCCCCGTCGGCCTCGGCCGCCGATCGGGACCACAGCCGCTCGGACCGCTCGCACCACCGGGACGGCTCGCACCACCGGGACGGCTCGCGTCGCACCGACGGCTCACAGATCGTCATCAGCGGTGCTCAGCTGCCCTCCTCGGTCCGGTACGACCGCTCCAACGCCGCCCTGAACAAGGAGTGGGTCGAGGTCGCCAACGACGGTCGGCGGGCCGTGAATCTCGACGGGTGGACGCTGTCGGACGAGGACGGCCACAGCTACGTCTTCCGGCACTACCGGCTGGGCGCCCACCAGACGGTCCGTGTCCACACCGGCTTCGGCCGCGACCGTAAGAACGACCTCTACCAGGACCGCAACCGGTCCGTGTGGGACAACGAGCACGACACCGCGACCCTGCGCAACGACCACGGCCGCTACATCGACTCCGCCTCCTGGGGGTACGACCGCAACCATCGCAACCACCCCGATGCCCGCGACGGCCACGGCAACCGCAACCACCCCGATGCCCGCGACGGCGGACGGCACGACCGTCGCCGCTGACCCGCACCCGTCCGTGGGCCGGTGAGTGACGACCCCCGCCCCCGGTCCACGGCGCCCCGTCCGGCGGCACGCCACTTCCCGGGGAGTGGCGTGCCGCCGGCTCGTGTCCGTGCCCGCCCTGCGGCACAGCGCGTTCACGCCATCCCCTCCCCCATACTTGACCTGATCATGCCAACGCCTCACCATGAGCGCCAACCCGCACAGCGGACTCACAGGGAGCCCCCACCGACGGCCCCCGCGGGTCCGCATCCGCACGTCGCACGCGAACACCCCACCTCCACCCCCAAGGAGCGTTCATGCGACTTCGCATCCGCGGCGCCGGCGCACACGGCGGCAGACGTACCGCCGCCCTCGGCGCGCTGCTGGCCCTCGCCCTCGCCGCCCCCGTCTCGGCCACCGCCGGCCACGCCAGTGCCGACGGCGTCCGGAAGGTCACGCCTTCCACGGACGACGTGAAGCAGTACGAGATCCACCAGTCCACGACTCCCGTGACCCGCACGGCCATTCAGGCCACCGGGGTCACCGTCGACGAGGCCGACGAGGAGACCGTCGTCGTGTCCGGGCGGGCGGAGCAGATCCGCGCGCTGCGCCGGCTGGGGTACGACGTCCAGCCCCTGGGCGCCGCGCCCCGGCGGTCCGGGGCGCGGCTGTACGACTTCCCCAGCGCCGACGCGAAGTACCACAACTACGCCGAGGCGAACGCCGAGATCGACCAGCGACTGGCCGCCTACCCGGGCATCATGAGCAAGCGGGTGATCGGGAAGTCGTACCAGGGGCGGGACATCATCGCCATCAAGGTCAGCGACAACGTCGGCACCGACGAGGACGAGCCCGAGGTGCTGTTCACCGCTCACCAGCACGCGCGCGAGCACCTGACCGTGGAGATGGCGCTCTACCTGCTGCGCGAACTCGGCGCCGGGTACGGGTCGGACTCCCGGATCACGAACATGGTGAACAGCCGGGAGATCTGGATCGTGCCGGACCTGAACCCGGACGGCGGGGAGTACGACATCGCCAGCGGGTCTTACCGGTCGTGGCGGAAGAACCGGCAGCCCAACTCCGGTTCCTCGGCCGTCGGTACGGACCTCAACCGGAACTGGGACTACAAGTGGGGCTGCTGCGGCGGGTCCTCCGGCAGCAAGTCCTCCGAGACCTACCGCGGCGCCTCCCCCGAGTCCGCGCCCGAGGTGAAGGTCGTCGCCGACTTCGTGCGCAGCCGGGTCGTCGGCGGCAAGCAGCAGATCAAGGCCGGGATCGACTTCCACACCTACAGCGAGCTGGTGCTGTGGCCGTTCGGGTGGACGTACAACGACACCGCGACCGGGATGACGGCCGACGACGCCGCCGCGTTCAAGGCCGTGGGGCAGAAGATGGCCGCCAGCAACGGGTACACCCCTGAGCAGGCCAGCGATCTGTACATCACGGACGGGTCGATCGACGACTATCTGTGGGGTACGCAGAAGATCTTCGACTACACCTTCGAGATGTACCCGACGTCCGCCTGGGACGGTGGATTCTACCCGCCCGACGAGGTGATCGAGCGGGAGACCTCCCGTAACAAGGACGCTGTGTTGCAACTGCTGGAGAACGCCGACTGTATGTACCGAGCCATCGGAAAGGCCGGCCAGTACTGCAGCTAGGGCACCTCGTCCGGCGCTACGACTCCTCGAAGTAGGCGTCGAGCACCGTGTCCAGCTGCTCGTCCCACTCCTTGAAGCGCGCCCTGGCCGCCGCCTCGATCTCGATCGGGAACCAGCGGCGGTCAGGGGTGTGCACGGTGATCGTGTACCGCTTGCCGAAGCGGGGGGACTCCGTCTCCACCGCGGCGATCTCGTCCCAACGGAACTCGCAGGCCTCCTCGTCCAGGCTGAGGCGGACGCCCTTGCGGTCGGCCACTATTCTCGCGCGGCGGTCGGACGCCTCGAAGACCGGACCGTCGCCGTCGGCCTTCTCGTCGTCGCCCTTCTCCTCGGCGCCCTTCTCCTCGGCGACCCCCGCCTCGGAGGACACCGCCTCGGAGGACACCGCCTCGGAGGACACCGCTTCGGGGGACGCCGACCGCGCCGGGTCCTCGACCGCCGCGTCGTCGGCCGTCGCCTTCCCGGTCGCCTCGGTCCCGTCGGTCCCGTCGGCCGCCGGCTCCTCGGGCTCCCGCCCCTTCGCCGTCGGCCCCGTCGGGGTCGGGCCCGTGAGCCCGGGGATGAAGGCCGGGTCGAAACCGGCGCCCGTCACGGGCTCGGCCTTCAACGGCTCGGCCGCAGGCGGCTTGCTGCTCGATCCTATGCGCTGCTCCACGGCCGCAGTATGGACGACTTACCTGTGCCGGAACCAGTCAGCTCACGAACACGCTGACCACCGCGGCCACCAGAAACCCCGCCAGCGACAGCACCGACTCCAGGACCGTCCAGGTCCGCAGCGTGTCCCGTTCGCCGATGCCGAAGTACTTGGCCACCATCCAGAAGCCGCCGTCGTTGACGTGCGAGGCGAAGATGGAGCCCGCCGAGATGGCCATGATGACGAGGGCGAGGAAGGCCTGGGAGTGGTGGCCCTCCGTCAGGAGCGGGGCCACGATGCCGGCCGTCGTCACGATCGCCACCGTCGCCGAGCCCTGCGCCACCCGCAGCACCAGCGAGATCAGGTACGACAGGACGATCACCGGCAGGCCCACGTCGTGGAAGGTGTCCGACAGCGCCTGCGCGACCCCGCTCGCCTTGAGGACGGCGCCGAAGACCCCGCCCGCGCCGACCACGAGCAGGATGTTGCCGACCGGCTTGAGGGACGACGTGGACACCGTCTCCAGGGACTTGCGCGACCAGCCGCGGCGGATGCCGAGGAGGTAGTAGGCAAGGAGCAGGGCGATGGTGAGGGCGACGAAGGGGTTGCCGAAGAACTCCAGGACCGAGCGGCCGGGGGACGGTTCCAGGGCGATGGAGGAGAAGGTGGCCGCCAGGATCAGGATCAGGGGCGTGCCGATGATGGCGAGGACCGTGCCGAGCGGCACCGGCCGCTCCTGCCGCTCCTGCCGCTCCTGCCGCTCCCGCGGTGCCATGCCCTGGGCCCGCTGCTCGGCCACGACGGCCCGCCTCGCCTCCTCGGCCGCCTCCACCATGTCCTGAGGTACGGCGACGAAGATCCGCCTTCCGAGCCCAGGCGGCCAGGACGGCGGGCAGGCCGCAGACGACGCCCATGAGGATGACCCAGCCGAGCTGCACGTGCAGCAGGCCGGCGGCGGCCACCGGGCCCGGGTGCGGGGGCAGAAAGGCGTGAGTCATGGAGAGCCCCGCGAGCAGGGGCAGGCAGTAGAGCAGGATCGACCTGCCGGACCGTTTGGCGGCGGCGTACACGATCGGCGCGAGGACGAAGATGCCGACGTCGAAGAAGACCGGGATGCCGAAGAGGAGGCCGGTCAGGCCCATCGCGAGGGGTGCCCGGCGCTCGCCGAACAGGGCCAGCAGGCGCGAGGCCAGCACCTCGGCTCCGCCGCTGACTTCGAGGATCGCGCCGAGCATGGTGCCGAGGCCGATGATGATCGCGACATGGCCGAGGATGCCGCCCATGCCGGACTCGATGGTGGAGACGGCGTCGGAGCGCTGGACGGTGCCGAAGAGCTCGGTCACCGAGAGGCCGGCCAGCAGGCCGACCGCTAGGGAGACGGCGAGGAGGGCGACGAAGGGCTGGAGCCTCGCCTTGATGATCAGGAAGAGCAGGAGGGCTATCCCGACGGCGGCGACGGTGAGCAGCCCGGTGGTGCCGTCGACGAGGAGGAGCAGTCCTCCGGTGTGGGGTGGAGTGGCGGGGGCGGGGGCGGGTGCGGCGAGCGGAAAGGACATTCGGGGGTCCTCTTCGTACATGCATGGTGCTTTCGGGCAGGGAGGAGCGCGGCACGGCGCCCCGGGGGGTGCCGTGCCGTGCGGACGTACGGGAGTCGGGAGGCAGAGGGGCGTCAGCCGAGTACGGCGAGCGCGTCGATCTCGATGAGGAGGCCGGCCGGCAGACCGACGTAGACCGTCGTGCGGGCGGCGGGCGGCTGGGTGAGGCCCTGCTCCTCGAAATAGGCGTTGTAGATCTCGTTCATCTCGGCGAAGTGGTCCACGTCCGTGAGGTAGACGCGGATCATCATCGCGTCGTCCCAGGACGCGCCGCCCTCTTCGAGGATCGCCTTGACGTTGGCGAGGGTCTGGAGGGTCTGCTCGCGCAGGGTGGGGCCGGCCGGTGTCGGGGGCTTGCCCTCCTCGGCGGGCAGGAAGCCGACCTGGCCGGCGACCTGGAGGATGTTGCCCTTGCGCACACCGTGCGAGAACTTCGCGGGCGGGGTGGTGTGGGTCTTCGGGGTGAGCGCGGTCTTCTCGGTCATACAGGGGTGCCCTTCACTGGCGTCTCGGTCGTACGGGGGTGCCCGTCACCGGCGTCCCGGTCGTACGGGGGTGCCCGTCACCGGCGTCCCGGTCGTACGGGGGTGCCCGTCACCGGCGTCCCGGTCATGCGGAGGTGCCCTTCACCGGCGTCCTCCCGGAGTACTCGCCGCTGATCGCGTCCGCCGTACGGCGGACCAGCGGGAGCAGGGTGAGGAGTTCCTCGGCGGTGACGACCACGTTCGGCGCGGACACCGACATCGCGGCGACCACCCGGCCGTCGGCGCCGCGGACGGGGGCGGCGACGCAGTTGATGGACTCCTCGTGGCCACCGAGGTCGGTGGCCCAGCCCTGTTCGCGCACCGTGGTCAGTTCTTTGAGGAACGCCTCGGAGTTCGGGGTCGAACGGGCCGTGTACAGGGGGTAGTCGAGCCGCTCGGCGAGGGCGCGGCGCTCGGCCGCGGGCAGGTCGGCGAGGAGCAGCTTGGCGACGGCCGCCACGGTGATGGCCACCGGCTTGCCGATCCGCGAGTACATGCGGACCGGGTAACGGCTCTCCACCTTGTCGATGTACAGCACCTCGTTCTCCTCGTACACGGCGAGGTGGACGGTGTGGCCGCAGCTCTCGTTCAGCCGTACCAGGTGGGGGTGGGCGATCTCGCGGATGTCGAGGTTCTCCATCGCCTCCTGGGCGAGGGCGAAGAGGCGGGCGCCGAGGCGGTAGCGCTGGTCGGACTGGCGGTATACCAGGCCGTGTTCGTGCAAGGTGCGCAGGAGGCGGAGGGCCGTGGACTTGTGTACGCCGAGGCGGTCGGCGACCTGTCCGAGGTCGGCGGGGCCCTCGGCGAGCAGCGGCAGGATGCTCAGGGCGCGGTCGACGGTCTGGCTCATGGGATGTTCGCCTCCTCCTCGGCCTGCTCGGCTTGCGTCCAGCCGGGGCCGAGTCGAAGTCTCCCCCATGCGGCGTCGTCCAGGGCGGCGAGGCGGTCGGCGTGGTCGCGGGCGGGGGGTGCGGCGAGGTCGCCGGGGGTGGTGAGAGCGGCGGCGGCGAAGAGGTGGCCGTGTCGGAGCCGGTCCCGCAGGGGCAGTCGCCGGAGGGTGGCGGAGAGGAAGCCGGCGGCGAAGGCGTCCCCGGCGCCGACGTGGGCGACGACGTCCACGTCGGGTGCCAGCACGAAGACGGCGCGACCGTCGGCGTCCTCGGCCCCATCGGCGCCGCAGTCCTCGAACCCGTCGGTACCGCGGTCCTCGACCCCATCGGCGCCGCGGTCCTCGAACCCGTCGGCGCCGCGGTCCTCGAACCCGTCGGTACCGCGGTCCTCGACCCCAGCAGCGCCAAGCCCCCCGAACCCCACGCCACCCCGGCCCCCGGATCCCCGGGTGTCCAGACCCTCGAACCCCCCGGTGTGACGCTCGAACGCGGTCGCTCCGCCCCTGCCCTGTTTGACGACCACGACGGCCGGCCCGGGCAGCGCCTCCAGGATGGCCCTGCCGCCGTGCAGCCCCCAGGCCCGGCGTGCCTCGTCGGCGCCGACGAAGACGATGTCGGCGCGCCGCGCGAGTTCCAGCAGTACCTGCGGGCCGTCGGCGTCCGGCCACAGCGCGGGGCGGTGATTGACGTCGAAGGAGACCAGCGGGCGGCCGGGCCGGGGCGCGGTCAGCTCGCGCATCAGCTCCAGGCAGGTGCCGGACAGCGCGGCGGTGATCCCGGACAGGTGCAGCACCCGCCCCGACCATGCCGCCGCCAGGTCGACGTCGGCCACGGACATGGCGGAGGCAGCGGAGCCGGCCCGGTAGTACGCCACCTCGTGGGCGTCGGTGTCCCGATCGGCCGCGGTGCGGAAGTAGATGCCCGTGGGCCGGTCCGGGTCGGTGCGCACGGCGCCGGTGTCGACCCCGTATCCGGTGATCTGCTCCACCAGGTGCTGCCCGAAGCCGTCCGCGCCCACCCGGCTCACCCATCGTGCCGAGTGCCCGGCAGCCGCCAGGACGCAGGCCACGTTGGACTCCGCGCCGCCGATCGCGCGGTGGAAGGAGGGGACGTCCGCGAGGCGGCCCGCCCGGCTGGGCAGGAAGGTGACCATGGACTCGCCGAGCGCGACCACGTCCACGGTGTCCAGCGGGCGCGGAACGGTCGAGTCGTAAGCAGCGTCGTCGATGATGACTCCTGTCGATGTCCGGGCGGCGGCTCCGTTGACCCGATGTCGGCGAGATGCTAGACACCAGTCAGCACCACATGCAATGGCTGTTGCACATAGCGCAACGCCAGGAGAGGGGCTCGATGAGCACCGAAGCGCTCGCCCGCCAGGCCGCGGAACGCCTCGCACGCCTTGCCGAGGAACGCGTCGACCACCGCTTCAAGGGCCTCCCGCCGGACGCCGACGGCCTGACCGTCGCCGAGCTGGCCGCCCAGCGCCGCAACCTCTTCCGGGACGGCGACGGCTTCACCAGCCCCGTTCTCGCCCTGTCCGCCGAGCGCCTGGAGCACAACCTCGCGCTGATGGAGACGTACGCCTCCCGGCACGGCCTGGCGTTCGCCCCGCACGGCAAGACCTCCATGGCCCCGCAGCTCTTCCGGCGCCAGATCGAGCACGGCGCCTGGGGCATCACGCTGGCGGTGCCCCACCAGGTGCGGGTGGCGCGGGCGTTCGGCGTCCGACGGGTCTTCCTCGCCAACGAGCTGGTGGACGCCTCCGCCCTGCGCTGGATCGCCGGTGAGCTGGCCGCCGACCCGGAGTTCCGTCTCGTCGCTTACGTCGACTCCGTGCGCGGGGTGGAGCTGATGGACGCGGCCCTGCGCGGCACCGCCCGCCCGGTGGACGTGGTCGTGGAGCTGGGCGCGGGCGACGGCGCCCGGACCGGTGTGCGCACCGAGGCCGAGGCCGCGGCCGTGGCGAAGGCCGTGGCCGCCGCGCCGGGCCTGCGGCTGGTCGGGGTGGCGGGCTACGAGGGCGAGGTGCCGCGGGCCGATCCGGAGCGCGTGCGGTCGTACCTGCGGCGGCTGGTGGCGCTGGCCGCCGGGCTGGACGGGAGCGGACGGTTCGCGGACGCGGAGGAGATCGTGGTCAGCGCGGGCGGCAGCGCCTGGTTCGACGCGGTGGCCGACGTCTTCGCCGAGATCCCCGAGCTGTCCAGGCCGGTGCTGAAACTGCTGCGCTCGGGCGCGTACGTCTCGCACGACGACGGGCACTACCACAGGCTCACCCCCTTCGCCCGGGTCCCGGAGGAGGGGGCACTGGAGCCCGCCTTCCGGCTGTGGGCGCAGGTGGTCTCCCGCCCCACCGCCGAGCAGGCCTTCGCCAACGCGGGCAAGCGGGACGCCGCCTACGACCTGGACCTGCCCGTCGCCCAGGTGGTACGCCGGGACGGTGTCGAGCGCCCGGCCGCCGGCATCACCGTGACCGGCCTGTCCGACCAGCACGCCTGGCTGCACACGGACCCGGAGGCGGACGTCGAGGTCGGCGACTGGGTGGGCCTCGGCCTGTCCCACCCGTGCACGTCCTTCGACAAGTGGCAGCTGATCCCGGTCGCCGAGGCGGACGGCACGGTCGTCGACTACATCCGTACGTTCTTCTAGGAGGCCCGCGTGGAGGACCTGGTCGTCCGGGACGCCGACGTCGTCGACGGCAGCGGGGCGGACTCCTACCGCGCCGACGTCGTGATCGACGGCGGCCGGATCGTCTCCATCGTCAAGGAGGCGGCCGCCGCGGGCTGCCAACGGCCGTGCGCCGTACGGGAGATCGACGCGGAGGGCCTGGTCCTCTCCCCCGGCTTCATCGACATGCACGCCCACTCCGACCTGGCCCTGCTGCGCGACCCCGACCACAGCGCGAAGGCCGCCCAGGGGGTCACCCTGGAGGTCCTCGGCCAGGACGGGCTGTCGTACGCGCCGGTCGACGACCGCACCCTGGAGGAGGTGCGGCGGGCGATCACCGGGTGGAACGGGTACGGCGACGACATCGACTTCGACTGGCGGTCGGTCGGCGAGTACCTCGACCGCCTGGACCGGGGCATCGCCGTCAACGCGGCCTATCTGATCCCTCAGGGCACGGTCCGGGCGCTCGCCGTCGGCTGGGAGGACCGCGAGGCGACGCCCGGGGAGCTGGACCGGATGCGGCGGCTGGTGGCCGAGGGGCTGGAACAGGGCGCGGTCGGGCTGTCCTCCGGCCTCACCTACACCCCGGGCATGTACGCCGGGGACGCCGAACTGACCGAGCTGTGCCGGGTGGTGGCCGCGTACGGCGGCTACTACTGCCCCCACCACCGCTCCTACGGCGCCGGGGCCCTGGAGGCCTACGCCGAGATGGTCGCCCTGTCCCGGGAGGCGGGCTGCCCGCTGCACCTGGCGCACGCCACGATGAACTTCGGCGTCAACGAGGGCCGGGCACCCGAGCTGCTGGCCCTGCTCGACCGGTCCCTGGCCGAGGGCGCGGACATCACGCTGGACACCTATCCGTACACCCCCGGCTGCACGACCCTCGCCGCGCTGCTGCCGAGCTGGGCGAGCGAGGGCGGCCCGGAGGAGGTCCTGGCCCGGCTGGCCGATCCGGCGACGGCCGGGCGGATCCGGCACGACCTGGAGGTCACCGGCTCGGACGGCTGCCACGGGGTGCCGGTGGAGTGGGAGACGATCGAGGTCTCCGGGGTGGCCGATCCGGCCCTCGGCGACTTCGTGGGCCGCAGCGTCCGCGAGTCGGCGGACCTGCGCGGCGAGTCCCCGTGGGCCACGGCGCACCGCCTCCTGGTGGGCGACCGCCTCGGTACGACGATCCTCCAGCACGTCGGCCATGAGGAGAACGTCCGCGCGATCATGCGGCACCGCGCGCACACCGGCGGCTCCGACGGCATCCTGCGGGGCGCCAAGCCGCACCCGCGCGCGTACGGCACCTTTCCGCGCTATCTCGGCCACTACGTGCGGGAGTCGGGCGTGCTGACGCTGGAGGAGTGCGTCGCCCACCTCACCTCCCGGCCCGCGGCGCGGCTGCGGCTGCCGGACCGCGGACTGGTGCGCGAGGGGTACCGGGCCGACCTGGTCCTGTTCGACCCGGAGACGGTCGCGCCCGGTGCCACCTTCGCCGAGCCCCGGGCGCTGCCGTCCGGAATCCCGCACGTGCTGATCGACGGCCGGTTCGTCATCGAGGACGGCAGGCGGACGGACGTGCTGGCGGGGCGGGCGGTGCGGCGCACGCCGGTGTGACCGCCCGCCCGCCCGCCCGCCGGCCAGGGCTACGGCTTGGGCAGGGTGCAGCCGGCCGCGTTCAGGTCGAGCTTGTTGCCGGTGGTGAAGCAGGCCGGGATGTTGTAGATCTCCTGGGCGTAGTTGATGCCCTGGCGGACGGTGACGTTGCCGCCCGCGTCGACCTCGCACGGGTTGTTCACCGTGCAGCGCTGGCCGTCCTCGTTGCCGGTGTTGTTGACGGCGACGACCTTGCCGGTGGCGGTGTCGATGACCGGGGAACCGGAGGTGCCGCCGATGGTGTTGCAGGCGGAGGTGTAGCGGACCGAGTCCTTGAAGGTCCAGTCGCCCTCCTTCAGCCGGTACACGAACCCGTCGACGTTGCAGCTGTAGATGCGCTTCCAGTAGCCGGAGACCACCTTGATGGCGGTGCCGGCCGTGGGGTGCGTGTCCTGCACGGTCAGCGGGCTGATCCCGTACGAGCTCTTGATCCTCGCGTACGTGGTGGTGGTGCGGTAGATGGTGACGTCCGTGTCGGTCATGGTCGAGTAGACGACCTGGTTGGCACGGAGGGTCGCGACCCGGCTGCCGGCGGAGTTCAGCAGGCCGAAGGAACGGCTGGAGGACTGGCCGGTGATGACCTCTCCGGCGTCCGGCATGCCCGTCTCCAGGCAGTGGCCGTTGGTCAGCACGAGGGCCGGGTCGGTGTCGGCGGAGTTGGGGAAGCGGATGACGGAGCCGGAGCAGTTGCTGAGCGAGACGGTGCCGGCGAAGTCGACCGTGGCCTTGACGGCCTGGGGGGCGTGCGGGGAGGCCTTGACCGCGGTGTGCGGCGCGGCGATCGCCGGGGTCGCGCCGAGCCCGGCTATCGCCAGGGAAGAGAGCGCGGCAAGGAGAGGCTTGTTCACGTGGGGGTCCCCTCTTACGACGTGGGCGACCGGAGGGGTTTCCGGCCGCCCGCTTGGTTGTCATGCGCATTGTCGACAGGAGAGGGGGGTGGGGACAAGAAGCCGCGTCAGGTCATAGGGGTTTCCCTGTGCCGAGCGGCGATCAGCGCACGCCCCGCGGGGACTTGACGACCACGGCGCCGAACAGGGCGAGGCCCTTCACCACGACGCGCGGCGCCCCCGGCCGCCCCGCCCCGCGGGCCCGGCACCCGCCGAACACGCCGAACAGACCGAGCCCCCGGACCTCGACGTCGATGTCGTCCGGCACGACGATCCCGGTGCCGCCCCACAGCGCCACCGCCCGGATCACCGTCTCCCGGGCGGCGAAGCGGGCCTCGGTCAGGTCGAGCCGGCCGCCGCCCCACATCGACCAGGCGGTGAACCGGGGCGGAACCACCCACGCGCCGTCCCGGCGGCACCCGCCGAACACGCCGAGCGCGAGCCGGGACGTGGGCGTGCGGTCCACCGCCGGCGAGTCCCGGAGCCCGGGGTCGGGCAGCCCGCTCGCGGCGGCCTCCGGCTCGCCCAGCGTCCGGGCGGCGTGGACCCGGCCGAGCCGGCCCGTCCGACTCACCCGGCGGCAGCCGGCCGTCCGCCACGGCGGCCCGCACCCGTTCGAGGACGCGGCCCCGGTCCTCGTCGGCGGGCAGCACCTCGTGACCGGGCCGGACGGCGGGGGTGGCCCGCTCGCCGTGGCCGGGAGTTCGAGCCTGTCCGGTCATGGGACAACCTTCGCACGCCCGCCAACTGGGCCGCCGCGTCGCCCCGTTGCCACGGCGCCGCACCGGCATGCGGCCCGGTCGGCAGGCCAGCGCGGCCCTCCGGCCAGGGGAGGACCCGCATGGTCCCGTCAACTGCACCGGTGGGCCGCCTCGTTGCCACGGCGCCGCACCGGCATGCGAACCGGGCAGAGCAGCGTGGCCCCCCGGTCAGGGGAGGACCCGCACGATCCCGTCAACCGCGCCGGTGGGCCGCCTCGTCGCCCTGACGAGGTGAGGCGATGCGGCCCGGTCGTCGGGTCAGCGGGGCCATCTGCCGTGGCCGTGGCCGTGGCCGGGGTGGGACGTCGTCGGACCGGTGGACGACACCGTCGGCGTGGGGTCGGTGGAGGCCGTGGCCGGGGCCGACGGGCTGCCGTCCGGCTCCCCGGGACCGGCGCTCGGGCTCGTGCCGCCGGACGGAAGCCCCGCCGTGCCGGACGGCGAGGCCTCGGCGGACCGGACGGGGGCGCCCGGAGCCGACGTGGCCGGGCCGGTGACGGCGGGGGCGGGCGCGGCCGGGACGGTGGCCACCGGGGCGGACGTGGCCGGGCCGTCGTCGTCGGCCGTGGGGCCGCCGGCGACCCGGCCGTCCGCGGGACGGGAGCCGTCCGGGGCACCCCCTCCGGTCAGGCCGGCGATCACCGCGACGGTTCCGGCCACCCCGAGGGCGCCGGCGACGACGGCCACCCGCCGGCGGCCACCCGGGCGCCGCCGTGCCCGACGGAGCGCGGCGCGCCCCTCACCGGGTCCGGGCGGCACGGGCTCCGAGGGCACCGGCGGCAGCTCGCGGGTCTCGTCGTACGCGTTCTGCCAGCCGTGCGCGGCGGCGGGATCGGCGTACGCGTCGTAGGCGGGGGCCGGAGACGGCAACGGCTGGTACACGTTCGGCCGGACCCCGGGCGTGCCACCCGTTCCGTCCATGCCGTACGCCCCCGCCTCGTGCTCCTGTTCCGTGGACATGCCAGCGGATTGTAGGGACGCAAGTGGCCCGCGAGACAGCTGTCAGCGATTTCCGGGCAAACCTCCGTGTCTCACGTGGCGGAAAACACGGCCCATCGGGCATGACCGGGTCGTAAGCTCACGGACATGCAGGTGATCCAGTCGACCAAGCTCGCCAACGTCTGTTACGAGATCCGGGGACCGGTACTCGAAGAGGCCATGCGGCTGGAGGCGGCAGGCCACCGCATCCTCAAGCTCAACACCGGCAACCCGGCCGCCTTCGGCTTCGAGTGCCCGCCGGAGATCCTGGAGGACATCCTCCGCAACGTCTCCACCGCGCACGGCTACGGCGACGCCAAGGGTCTGCTCGCCGCCCGGCGCGCGGTCGTGATGCACAACCAGACCCTCGGCATCGAGACGGACGTCGAGCACGTCTTCATCGGCAACGGCGTCTCCGAGCTGATCGTGATGGCGATGCAGGGCCTGCTGGACGACGGCGACGAGGTCCTCGTACCGTCCCCGGACTATCCGCTGTGGACGGCGGCCGTCTCCCTCTCCGGCGGCACGGCGGTGCACTACCGCTGTGACGAGCAGTCCGACTGGATGCCCGACCTCGCCGACATCGAGCGCAAGGTCACCGACCGCACCAAGGCGATCGTCGTCATCAACCCGAACAACCCCACGGGAGCCGTCTACGACGAGGCGCTGCTCAGGGGGCTGACGGACATCGCCCGCCGGAACAACCTGCTGGTCTGCTCGGACGAGATCTACGACAAGATCCTCTACGACGGCGCCACGCACATCCCGACCGCGAAGGTCGCCCCCGATCTGCTCACCCTCACCTTCAACGGCATGTCGAAGGCGTACCGGGTGGCCGGTTACCGCGTCGGCTGGATGTCGATCTCCGGCCCGCGCGCCCACGCCGACTCCTACATCGAGGGCCTGACGATCCTGGCGAACATGCGGCTGTGCGCCAACATGCCGGGCCAGCACGGAGTGGTCGCCGCGCTCGGCGGCCGTCAGTCGATCAACGACCTGGTGCTGCCGGGCGGGCGGCTGAAGGAGCAGATGGACACCGCGTACGAGCTGCTGACCCAGATCCCCGGGGTGAGCTGCGTACGGCCGAAGGGTGCCCTGTACCTGTTCCCGCGCCTGGATCCGCAGGTCTTCAAGGTCAAGGACGACCGGCGGCTGGTCCTGGACCTGCTGCGCCAGGAGAAGATCATGGTCGTCCAGGGCACGGGCTTCAACTGGCCGGAGCCGGACCACTTCCGGGTGGTGACCCTGCCGACGGTCGGCGATCTGCGCGACGCGGTGACCCGGATCGGGACCTTCCTGGACGGTTACGGCCAAACGTAGTCGACGGACTTCACTCCGTGACACGACTCAACTTTAGACGAATTCTAAGCTAGGATGGCTTCCTGTCAGCGCACAGGAGGCCATCCCCCATGTACGAACCGATCCGCACCAAGTCGGTCCACAGCACGATGGCCGGCACCACCTCCGACTTCCCCCACCGGTCGCGCGAGGAGGAGCTGGACATCCAGCTCGCCGGGCACCTCGCCGCACTGCTCGCGGTCACCGACGAGCTGCGCGCCCTGGCCCCGTCCGCCGACCTGGACACGGCCGCCGAGCGCCTCGCGGCGCAGGTGACCCGGCTGCGGGGAGGACGTACGCCGCTGCGTGCGGCCCCGACCGCGGCGGGCGATCCGGACGCGCTCAACCGGCGGGCGCACGCGCTCGCCGGCCGGGCGCTGGTGGTCGCCGCCTCGCGCGCGGACACGGCCGCGGCGATCCTCGCCGCCGAGCGCATGGACGCCCACAGTGACGCGCTGTCCGAGCCGAAGGAACTCAGTCCGGCCCACTGACCCCGTCCAGGGGTCCCCCTGTCGGCCCCGGTCCGCGTGCACCCGCAGCGACGCGCGGACCGGGCGCCATGAACCGCCGCCGCCCTCCCCGGGCGCGGGCACCCGCCCCGACCCGGCGCGGCGTCAGCGAACGGACGCGGCGAGCAGCCGGAGTGCCGCGGCGGACGCCGAGTCCGGTTCCGCGTGGAGCACGACCAGGCGCTGTCCCGCGTCGGCCGCCAGGTGCATGACCTCCTCGCCGAGGGTGAGCGGACCGACGAGCGGGTGGTGGTAGCGCTCCGCGGTGGAGCCGCATTCGCCGACCGGGTGCGCGGCCCAGAGGCCGGCGAACTCCTCGCTGAGCACGGTGAGTTCCCCGATCAGGCCGAGCAGGTCCCGGTCGTCGGGGAACTGCCCGGCGGTCCGCCGCAGCGCGGCCACCGCCTCCCCGGCCCGGCGGTCGAAGTCCGGGTACAGCTCCCGCTGGCGCGGGTCCAGGAAGAGCATCCGGGTCAGGTTGGGACGGCTGCCGGCCTGGTCCGGGCGGCCGCCGGGCGGCTGCGGGACGGCGGGTCGGTCACCCTGCTGCCGGGCTCCAGCAGCCGGCGCCCGTCGGACGGACGCGGGGTGTGGGGAACACTGCACGGCGCGATCGAGGCCCTGGCCCGCAACGCCGCCTACGAACTCGGCCCGCTCCGGGTGAACGCGGTCAGCCCCGGCGGCATCGGCGTGCACCCGGCCAACCGCCAGCTGATCGCGCACCCCGGGCAGCCGGACGACGTCGCGGCGATGGTCATCGCCCTGATGGCCAACCCGGCGGTCACCGCCACGGTCGTCGACGGCGGGGAGTTCCTCGGCGATCCCGGCTGACCGCCAGGGGGCCCTCCGCCGCCGGCACAGTGCTCTTCGCGGCCATCGCGGTGCCCTCCGCCGGCATCGCGGTGCCCTCCGCCCCCCTGTCCGGCCCGGACCGGCCGCCTGGGTGTTCGTCTCAGGTTCCGACGAGTTCCTCCGCGGGCAGCCGGCTCCGGGCGAGGCCGAGATTGCAGAGCACACGCTCACGATGCGCGTCGGGCAACGTGCCCCGCGCCAGCAGGCGTTCGGCGCAGGCCTTCGATTCCTCGTACTCCCCGACCCAGAACGCGGCCACCGCCAGTTCGTCCAGCGTCTGCCACTCGTACCAGGCGGGCTCGACGAACAGGTGGTCGTCACCCGGATACGGCAGGCGTGCCGCCTGCCGCGCGAACAGGTAGGCCAGCGGCCAGCGCTCGCCGTTGAGGCGGCACCAGCGCGCGAGTTCGCCGAGCGCCTCGGCGCGTGCCGGCCGGCTCTCGTGCGCGCCGAGGTAACGGCCCATCACCTCGGCCGGCGGCCGGCCCAGCCCTTCGGCCAGGCGTGCGGCGAACAGGCGGGCGCAGTAGACCTCCTCGTCCCAGCCCCCCATGCCCGCCCGGCGGTCGTAGGCCTCGATCGCCTGCTCGGGCTCGTCGGCGAAGCGCAGGCTCTGGGCCAGGTAGAACACGTATCGCGCGTTGTCCGGCTCCTCGGTCAGGCCCCGCCTGAGGATCTCGGCGTCTCCCAGGTACTTCTCGCGCCGGCTCTTGCCCCTGCCGCGCCCGCCGCCCCCCAGGATGACCAGGGTGGGCCCTTCGAGCGTCCCGACGCTGTACGGCGCAGCGCAGTCGAGGTACTCGTGCAGGACCCCGACGTACCGCCAGGGCAACCGGGTCGAGACCAGGGCGCGGCGCCGGTACCGGGCGGGCCCGCTGCTGACGTCGACCCGGTAGGCGTCGAGGGTCAGCTCCGGCATACGAAAGTCCGGGTCCACCGCCATCGCGTCGTCGGCGTCCACGAAGAGCAGGTAGTCCGCGCGGTCGCGGGCGAGTTCGATCGCCTCGGTGCGGCTGCCGTCGAATCCCCTCCAGGGCCTTTCGTGCAGTTCTCCCGGCAGATCGCGGTAGACGTCACGGATCACGTCCTGGGTGCCGTCGGTCGAGCCGGTGTCGACGATGACCCAGGAGTCGACCAAAGGGCGTACGGATTCGAGACAACGCCGGATCACCGGTGCCTCGTCCTTCACGATCATGTTCAGACAGACCGTTCGCTTCACGGGGCCCATGCAAAAACCCTCTTCACGACTCGTACATCCGGGTGGTTCGCAAGTTTCGGACTCCCGCCGAAGAGCGGCGCCTTCGGAACGTCCCCCTAGCATCGGTGGCGGCCGTTCGGGGCGAGGCATTTCGATCCGCAATCCACTCTTCCACGAGATGTGACACAGTGAAACACAACACTTTGCTGGCAGGTCTTATCGGTGTGGCCGCTGTCGCCACCGTAGTCGCGGCGTGGGCGATTCAGTCCCGGACCGTGGCCTCCTCGGAATCCAAGGCCCCGCCCCCGGCGTACGAGGATGCCGACGCGTTGCTGCAGAAGGGAATTCTTCAGGACCAGAATCACGACCCCAAAGCGGCCGCCCGGTCCTACAAGCGTGCACTGGATCTGGAACCGGACAACAAGTTCGCCTGGTTCAACCTCGGGGTCGTCGCCCAGGAAGTCGGAAACACGGACGATGCCCGTGCGGCCTATGAACGGAGCCTGCGGATCGATCCGGCATTCCCGCCGGCCCTCTTCAACGAGGCGCTTCTGTTCGAGACGAGCGCCCCCGACCGGGCCGTGGCGCTTCTGGAGCGTGCGACCGACACCGATCCGAAGGCGGCCACGGCGCATCTGCATCTCGGACGCATCTGGGCGCGGAAGGAGGACGCCGACAAGGCCGCGGTCGCATTCCGAAGGGCCGTCGCCATCGACCCCTCCCTGATCAACGAAGTGCCGGAGGAGTTCAGGGATTCGGCGTCCCCCGGGCCGGAGAGCCGGGACTGAGTCCGGACCGCGCCCGGAGACCCTCTCCGGCTCACGCTCCTCAGGCCCGCGCGAGTTCCCCCGGGCCGAGGCGCTGCCGGGCGAGCTCGAGGTTCTGCCTCACCCGCTCGCGGTGCTCCTCGGGCAACTTGCCTCCTTCCAACAGACGTTCGGAGCAGCTCGCCGACTCCTCGTACTCCCCGACCCAGAACGCGGCCACCGCCAGTTCGTCCAGCGTCTGCCAGTCGTACCAGCTGGGCTCGACGAGCAGGCCGTCGACCGGGTACGGGATGCGTGCCGCCTGCCGTGCGTACATGTAGGCGAGGGGCCAGCGCTGCCCCTTGACGCGGCACAGCCGCGCGAGGTCGGCCAGGGCCTCGGCGCGCGAGGGCAGGCTCTCGTAGGCACGCAGGTAGCGGTCCATCACCTCGGTCGGCGGCCGGTCGATGGCCTCCGCGATCCTCGCGGCCGCCAGGTGGGCGCAGTAGACCTCTTCGTCCCAGCCGCCCATCGTGGTCCGCCGGTCGTACGCCTCGATCGCCTTCTCCGCCTCTCCCGCGTCGCGCCAGCTCTGCGCGAGGTAGAAGGCGTAGCGGGCGTTGCCGGGCTCCTTGGCGAGACCCTCCTGGAGGACCCGCGCGTCGCGCAGGTACTTCTCCCGTACCCCTTCGTTCCTGCGGCGGCCCCCGCCGCCCACGATGACCATGCGGGCGCCTTCGAGGGCGCCGAGCGTGAACGGTGTGTCGCAGTCGATGTACTCGTGCAGAACTCCGACGTACCGCCAGGGCAGCCGGGCCGAGACCAGGCCGGGGCGCCAGTAGACGAAGCCGTCGTAATGGATGCTGACCTTGTAGGCGTCGTGGGTCAGCTCCGGCATACGAAATCCGGGCTCCACCTCCATCACGTCGTCGGCGTCGATGAAGAACAGGAAGTCCGCGCTGTCCCGGGCGAGTTCGATCGCCTCGGTGCGGCTGCCGTCGTACCCCTTCCAGGGCCTTTCGTGCAGTTCTCCCGGCAGATCGCGGTAGACGTCACGGATCACGTCCTGGGTGCCGTCGGTCGAGCCGGTGTCGACGATGACCCAGGTGTCGATCAAAGGGCGTACGGATTCGAGACAACGCCGGATCACAGGTGCCTCGTCCTTCACGATCATGTTCAGACAGACCGTTCGCTTCACGGATCACATCCATCTCGGCAGCGGCACACAACCGATGCGGGACGGTATCCAGCCGTTACCGGCCATGCAAAGAGGCTGGTCCGGGAAATCCGTTTCCGGCTCGTACATCCGAGTGGTTTGCGGTTTGGAGCGCCTGGCGAACGGCGGCGCCGTCGGGGCCGCCTCGTAACGTCGGTGACGGCCACCTGGGAAAAGCCAATCCATCCGTCCTCCACCATTCCACGAGATGTGACAACGTGAAACACAGGAAAATGTGGGCAGGGCTCGCCGGGACAGTGACGGCCGCAATCGGCGTGACCGTATGGGCCGTTCATTCCCCGTCGGCCGAACCATCGGAATCCAAGGCCTCGTCGGTGACCCGGCAGAGCGCTCGGGGCAAGGAGACGAAGGAGACGGACGCGCTCCTGCGAACCGGCCTGCAACGTCAGGCGCAACAGGATTCCGCAGGGGCGGCCGAGATCTACCGGCGCGTGCTGAAACTGGACCCGGGGAACAAGGACGCCTGGTACCGCCTGGGGCTGATCGAGCAGATGAACGGCAGGACGGAGCAGGCCCGTTCGGCCTACGAGAACGCGCTGAAGACCGATCCCGCCTTCACCTCCGCCCTCTACAGCGAGGCGAACCTGGTCGCGGCGACCGAGCCCGACCGGGCCATCGGGCTGCTGAAACGGGCCGTTGCCACCAGCCCGAAGTCATCCGTGATGCAGCTGCAACTGGGCCTGATCCTCGCGAAGTACGACCGTGACGCCGAGGCCGAGGAGGCTTTCCGCCGGGCGGTCGCCGCCGATCACCAGGTCCTGTCCCAGGTCCCGGAATCGTTCCGGGACGCAGTGAGCCCCGCACCGACCTCGAGCCACGCAGGGAGTTCCAGATGACGTCGACGGCGACACCGAGGTTCTCCGTCTTCACCCCCAGCCACCGGCCCCGCTATCTGGACGAGTGCCTCGCGACGCTGCAGGCGCAGACCTGTCCGGACTGGGAGTGGATCGTCCTGCTCAACAACGGCGCCCGGTGGCGGCCGGAGTACCCCGACGAGCGGATCCGGGTGGAGATCGCGGACGACGTCACCGGGGTCGGAGCGGCCAAGCGCCGGGCCTGTGAACTGGCGCGCGGCGAGATCCTCGTGGAGCTGGACCACGACGATCTGCTGGCCAAGGCGTGTCTGGCGGAGCTCGGCAAGGCGTTCGACGCACATCCCGAGGCCGTCTTCGTCTTCAGCAACACCGCCCAGATCACCGCGGAAGGCAAGCGGGACGACACCCGCTTCAACGAGTCCTACGGCTGGCAGTACAGCGAGGTGCGGGTCGACGGCCGCAAGCTGCTCCAGGCCCAGACCATGCCGCCGACACCGCACAACGTCGCCTACATCTGGTATGCCCCCAACCATGTGCGGGCGTTCCGCAAGAAGGCCTACGAGAAGGCCGGCGGGTACGACGCGTCCCGTACCGTCCTGGACGACCAGGACCTGATGTGCCGCCTGTTCCACCTCGGGGACTTCCACCACGTCCAGCGGTGTCTCTACCTGCAGCGCATGCACAAGGACAACACCCAGCGCGACCCGGAGATCAACGCCCACATCCAGCGCGAGACGGTCGCCCTGTACGACAAGTACATCGAGGCCAACGCCCTTGCCTGGACCCACCGGCGCGGGCTGCTCGCGCTGGACCTCGGTGCCGCCCTCCGCAAGCCGCCGGGATACCTCGGCGTGGACCAGCGGCCGGGCAAGGGCGTCGACATCGTCGCGACCCTGCCCGGGAAGCTCGACCTGCCCGACGACTCCGTCGGGCTGATGCGGGCGGTGGACTTCCTGGAGTACGTGCCCCAGAAGGTGCCGCTGATCAACGAGCTCTACCGGCTGCTCGCCCCCGGCGGCATGCTCCTCACCATGACGCCCAGCTCCGACGGCCGCGGCGCGTACCAGGACCCGACGCACGTCGCCTACTACAACGAGAACTCGTTCTGGTACTACACGGACAACCAGTACCGCGCTTACGTGCCGGACCTGGAGGCCAGGTTCCAGTCGTCCCGGCTGGTGACCTGCTTCCCGAGCGAGTGGCACTCCCAGAACAACATCTCGTACGTGGTCGCCAACCTCATCGCGATGAAGGAGGGCGCCGCTCGGTGCGGCGGCCCCCTGCTGGTCTAGCGGTCACGGCGGACGAGGCGCCCCGCGGGACTCCGGTCCCGCGGGGCGCCTCACGCGTTCAGGGACGCCGCGTCCCCCGCGCCGCCTCGGCCAGGGCCGCGAAGGCGGGCGCCGTCAGGGCCGAGGCCAGCTGGTCCTCCCACTGCGGCAGCGGCGGCAGGCCCGCCCGCCGCCAGTTGTCGTGGCCGAGTACGCCGAACGCCGGGCGCGGGGCCGGCCGCGGGAACTTGTCCGAGCCGACCGGGCGGATCCGCTCGGGGTCGAGACCGCTGAGCCGGAAGGTCTCCCGCGCGAGGCCGCACCAGGTGGTCCGGCCGGACGAGGTGCCGTGGTAGACGCCCGCCGGTGCCCGTCCGGTCAGCGCGCGTCGGCCGAGGGCGGCCAGCTGCCGCGCCAGCGCCCGGGACCAGGTCGGCTGGCCGTACTGGTCGGCCACCACGTCCAGCGTCGCGCGCCGGGCGGCGAGGCCGAGCACGGTGGCCACGAAGTTCGGGCCGTGGGGGCCGTAGAGCCAGGCGGTGCGCACGGTGTAGCCGGTGCGCGGGAGCAGTTCGGCGACGGCCCGTTCGCCTGCCAGCTTGCCGCGCCCGTAGGCGTTGACGGGTCCGGTCGGAGCGTCCTCGGGGTACGGGAGGCGGGCGTCGCCCGGGAACACGTAGTCGGTGGAGACGTGCAGCAGCAGGGCGCCGCTGTCGGCGCAGGCCCGCGCGAGATGGCGGACGCCCGTGCCGTTCACGGCGGTGGCCGCCGCCTCGGACCGCTCGGCGCCGTCCACGTCGGTCCAGGCGGCACAGTTCACGATCACCTGGTGACCGGCGGCGGCCGCCCGGACGGCCGCCGGGTCGGTGATGTCGAGCCCGTCCCGGCCCAGTCCCGTCACCACCGCGTCCGGGTCGGTGGCGAGTTCGGCCAGGACGTCCCGGCCGAGGAGGCCGTGCGCGCCGGTCACCAGCCAGCTCGTGGTCATCGCAGCGCCGCCCTCCGCTTCAGCGGCTCCCACCAGGAGCGGTGCGTCCGGTACCAGTCGACGGTGGCGGCCAGGCCCTCGGTGAAGGACACCCGCGGGGCATAGCCGAGCTCCTCGCGGATCTTGCCGTCGTCCAGCGAGTAGCGCAGGTCGTGCCCCTTGCGGTCCGCCACGTGCTCGACCCGGTCCCAGCCGGCGCCGACGGCGTCCAGCAGCAGCCCGGTGAGCTTGTGGTTGGTCAGCTCGGTCCCGCCGCCGATGTGGTAGACCTCTCCCGCCCGGCCGCCGTGCAGGACCAGGTCGATGCCCCGGCAGTGGTCCGAGACGTGCAGCCAGTCGCGCGTGTTGCGGCCGTCCCCGTACAGGGGGACCGTCCCGCCGTCGAGGAGGTTGGTGATGAAGAGCGGGATGACCTTCTCGGGGAACTGGTACGGCCCGTAGTTGTTGGTGCAGCGGGTGACCACCACGTCCAGGCCGTGGGTGCGGTGGTGGGCGAGCGCCAGCAGGTCGGAGCCGGCCTTCGACGCGGAGTACGGGGAGTTCGGGGCCAGGGGCCGGCCTTCGGTCCAGGAGCCCTCGGCGATCGAGCCGTACACCTCGTCGGTCGAGACGTGCACGAAGCGGCCGACGCGGTGGCGCAGGGCCGCGTCGAGGAGCACCTGGGTGCCCAGCACATTGGTGCGGACGAACGGTTCCGCGCCGTCGATGGACCGGTCCACGTGGGACTCGGCGGCGAAGTGGACGACGGCGTCCTGGCCGGCCATGACCTGGTCGACCACGTCCGGGTCGCAGATGTCGCCGCGGACGAAGGTGTGGCCCGGGTGTCGCCTCACCGGCGCGAGATTCTCCTCGACCCCCGAATAGGTGAGTTTGTCGAGAACGGTGATGCGCGTCGCCGGATCCGAGTCCAGCCGCCGACGGACGTATTCCGAGCCAATGAATCCGGCGGCGCCGGTCACAAGGATGCGCATGGTTCTCCGGTGGGTTCCTCTCAGGTTGCCCGCCCGGAAATGGAGGCGGTGCCCGCAGGACCGGAGTCCCGGGGCACCATCTCTCATTCCCGGATGGGCGGATGAAAATGCCGCGCCAGAAGTTACGGCGTCACGTTGGCACAGACCACCCAGGCGGTGATGCCGTTGCCCTGGCCGGTCTGGGTGGCCTGCCACCCGATCGGCGTGGCACCGTTCACCGTGGGAACCGGGACGCTCCTGCCCGGGGAACCGTTGCCCGCCTCGAAGCCACCGCCGGTGGCGATGTCACCGGTGTCGCAGAAGACGGTCGCCTGCGTGCCCTGGCTGACTCCCGCGGTCCTGACGTAGGTGCTCAGGCCGGCACCCTGGGCGCCCTGCGCACCCTGAGCACCCTGCGCGCCCTGTGCACCCTGTGCACCCTGCGGACCCTGCGTACCGGTACCGCCGGCACCCTGCGCACCCTGCGCGCCCTGTGCACCCTGCGGACCCTGCGTACCGGTACCGCCGGCACCCTGCGCGCCCTGAGCGCCCTGGGCGCCCTGCGGACCCTGCGGACCCTGCGGACCCTGCTTGCCGGGCTTGCCCGGCTTGCCCGGCTTGCCCTCGTGTCCCTGGGGTCCCTGGGGGCCGTAGTGGTCGTTGTCGTCGTAGCCGGGGCTGTACGCACCCTGCTTCAGAGCCACGTTCTCGTAGGCGGCCCGGGCGATCGCGTCGGCGATCGCCGCGTTCAGGTCTGCCGGACCGTACTCCTCCACCTCACGGCCGGCGCTGCGCCGGTCGATCGCGTCGGCGGCGGCCACCGTGCCCGGAAGCACGTTGAGCGCAACGGCGAGCGCACCCGTACCCACCATCACGGCGGACTTCAGGCGCGAATTTCGGATCGTTCTACGGCTCAAGGGAACCTTCCTTGGGAGTGAGCGGGAGCCGACTGCAAGCACGCGCACTCCGTGCGCTTTCCCTATGCGCGTCTCGGGGCGTCGGCCGCGTACGACATCAATTTGCACGCTCCGGGTATGAACGAATAGAATTCGGCTCGCGCCGTTCGGCGAGTACCACTCGTGCGGCCTCAATCCGTCCCCCATAACACCCAAAGCACGGAGTGTCGGCTTTCATTCGAGGCTTTTTCTGTATGCGGCGCACTTTTCGTAGGACGGCAGCAGGCCCCGGCGCCCCGCCTCCTGAAGCGTGGGCGCGGCGGCGTCCTTGCCGGACAGTCGGGGGACGAGGTCCTCGGGCCAGTCGATGGCCAGCGCCGGGTCGAGGGGGTCGATCCCGTACTCGCGCTCCGGCGCGTACCCCTCGGAGCACAGGTAGACGACGGTGGAGTCGTCCTCCAGCGCCATGAAGGCATGGCCCAGCCCCTCGGAGAGATAGACGCACGTGTGGGTGGCGTCGTCGAGCCGGACCGCCTCCCAGGTCCCGAACCCCGGTGAGCCGACGCGGAGATCGACCACCACGTCGAGGACGGCGCCGCCGACGCACGTGACGTACTTGGCCTGGCCCGGCGGGACCGCCGCGTAATGGATGCCGCGGAGCGTGCCGCGTGCGGAGCGGGAGCAGTTGGCCTGGGCGAGCGAGAATCCCTGGCCGACCGAGTCCCGGAAGGTCCCGCCCTTGAACCACTCGTGGAACCGGCCCCTGCCGTCCGTGAACACCCTGGGGGTGTCCACCCACGCGCCTTCGATGCCGAGGGGCCTCACCGGATCTCCTCTCCTCGCGCGGCCGCGGCCCAGCCCGTCACTGCCCAGCCCGTCACTGCCGTCGCGCCTTCGGGACGTCCGCACCCCGGCGTGGGGGGACGAGGGGCGCGGCGTCCTCCAGCAGCCCCAGCAGGTAGTCGCCGTATCCGCTCCTGAGCAGCGGCCGGGCCAGGTCCCTGAGCCGGTCGTCGTCGATCAGTCCGGCCCGCCAGACGGCCTCCTCGACGCAGCCGACCTTCAGGCCCTGGCGCTCCTCGATCACCCGGACGAACTCCGATGCCTGCATCATGGAGGCGAAGGTCCCGGTGTCCAGCCACGCGGTGCCCCGGTCGAGCCGGGTGACCTGCAGCTCCCCCGCCTCCAGATAGACGCGGTTGAGGTCGGTGATCTCCAGTTCGCCCCGGGCGCTGGGCCGCAGGCCGCGGGCGATGTCCACGGCGCGGTGGTCGTAGAAGTACAGTCCGGGCACGGCGTACCGGGAGCGGGGCCGGGCCGGCTTCTCCTCGATGGACAGGGCCCGGCCCGAGTCGTCGAACTCCACCACGCCGTAGGCGGACGGGTTGGCGACCTGGTAGGCGAACACCTTGCCGCCCACGGGGTCGCCGCTGCGGGCCAGCCGTGTGCCGAGGCCGCTGCCGTGGAAGATGTTGTCGCCGAGGATCAGTGCGACCGGCCGGCCGTCGACGAAGTCGGCGCCGAGGAGGAACGCCTCGGCGATTCCCTTCGGGGTTTCCTGCGTCATGTACGCGAGGCGCAGGCCCAGTTGGCTGCCATCGCCGAGCAAGCGCCGGAACTGGTACTGGTCTTCAGGGGTGGTGACGATCAGAACTTCACTGACACCGGCCATCACCAGTGTGGAAAGCGGGTAATACACCATCGGTTTGTCGAAGACGGGCAGCAGCTGCTTCGACACCGAGCGGGTCAGTGGCCACAGTCGCGAGCCGGTGCCCCCGGCCAGGAGAATTCCGCGCATGGCGACACCATAGGCGAATTGCCAATGAATGCCCCCTTTTTGCGCGCCTACCTCTGAACTCGGGCGTTTTGGACATACTGGTCGCGATCGAGCGCTACCCGAACGGAGCCCGCATGTCCGACACAGCCGCCACGGACCCGCCCCGGCGCGCGACCGTCCTGACGGTGCCGACGCTGGCCGCCTACACCGCGGTGGTCCTGGCCCTCCTGGCCCGTACGTTCCTGGTGCCCAGCGAGTCGTACGACTACCAGCTCTTCCTCGGACCCTGGTACCGGCACATCGCGGGCCACGGCGGTTTCCACGCCCTCGCCGACACCGGCTTCTCGGACTACAACGTGCCCTACCTCTACCTGCTGGCCGCGCTGACCCATGTGCCGCTGCCGCCGCTGGCGGGCATCAAGTGGATGTCGGTCCTGTTCGATCTGCTCCTCGCCTACTTCACCTTCCGGATCGTCTCCGTGCTCCGGCCCACGTCCTCCTGGGCAGCCATCGGCTCGGCCGCGGTGGTGCTCTTCCTGCCCACGGTCGTCACCAACGGCGCCTGGCTGGCGCAGTGCGACGCCATCTACGTGGCCTTCCTGGCCGGCGGGATCCACCACGTGCTCCGCCGGCGGCCGTGGTGGGCGTGCGCGTTCTTCGGGATCGCCCTGGCGTTCAAGCTCCAGGCCGTGTTCCTCTTCCCGTTCCTGCTCGTCCTCGTGCTGGTGCGGCGGGTGCCGTGGCGGTGCCTGCTCGCCGTTCCGGCGGCCTACCTCGCCCTCGACGTTCCGGCCCTCGCGCTCGGCGCCGACCCGGGGTGGCTGCTGACGGTGTACACCCGCCAGGCCGACGAGTACCACTCCCTCACCCTCTTCGCGCCGACCGTCTACCAGTTCGTGTCGGTGCCCGGTGACACCGAGGCCGTGTCCCACGCGGGCGTTCTGGTCGCCGGTGCGCTCGTGTCGCTCCTGACCGGACTGGCGGTGTGGTCCCTGCGGCGCGGCCGGCCCGGCGTGCCGAACGCCGGGCCGGCCGCGCGGGGACTGACGGACACCCGGATCCTGCTGCTGGCCACCTGCAGCGCGATCGTGGTGCCGTTCCTGCTGCCCTCGATGCACGAGCGCTACTTCTACTCGGCGGAGGTGCTGACGGTGGTGACCGCCTTCCGGCTGCCCCGGCAGCTCTGGTACGCCCCGGTGCTGGTGCAGCTCGCTTCGTTCGGCAGCTACCTGAAGTGCAACTCCGCGGCCCTGAACCCGTATCTGTCGATGCCCGCGCACGGCGCGCTGATGCTGCTGGCGCTGATCGCCGTGCTGCGGGCGACGGTCCATGAGTTCCGCCACGGGGCCGGGACGCCGAACGTGCCCGGCCAAGCCGCTCCCGGGACGGATCCCGGCACCAGCCCCGGCAGGAGCACGGCCGAGCCGGCTCGCGCGTAGCGGCCGCTCCCCCGGGGCGGACGGCGGGGGCCGGCCTCAGGGGCCGGCCGGCCCGCCGAGGGAGTCCAGCGTGCTGTCCCGGCCGCGTCGCGGTCCGGGCCACGCGATGCCCGCCATGGGGGCGGCCGCTGTGCCGGTGTCCTCGGCGACGTAGTAGGTGGGGCGCTGCTGGACGGCCGTGTAGACGCGGCCGAGGTACTCGCCGAGCACCCCCAGACAGATCAGCTGGACCGCGCCGACGAAGAGAACGGCGATGATCAGGGAGGTCCAGCCGGGGGTCGTGGCGCCCGCCGCGTACACGGCCAGGGTGTACGTGATCACGGCGAGGCAGACCAGGAAGGCGAGCGAGCCGAGCCAGGTGGCCAGCCGGAGCGGGGCGACGGAGAAGCCGATGACGCTGTCGACCGCCAGCAGGACCATCTTGCGCAGCGGGTACTTGGTGTCACCGGCGACGCGCGCGTCACGGTGGTAGGCGACCTCCCCACTGGGGAAGCCGAACCAGGGCACGAGGAGCCGGTACACCTGCGGCTGGTCGGGCAGGGCCCTCAGCGCGTCGAGTACGTTGCGCGACAGCAGGCGGAAGTCGCCGGCCTGGGCGGGGACATGGCTGCCGACCAGCCGGCGCACGAGCCAGTAGTAGGCACCCGCGGTGCGGCGCTTGAAGCCGGTGTCGGTGGCGCGGTTGACGCGTACGCCGTAGACGATGTCCAGCCGCCGCGACCGCGCCAGGGCGAGCATCTCCGGGATCTTCTCCGGGGGGTCCTGGAGGTCGGCGTCGAGGCTCGCGGCGTAGCGGCCGCGGGCGTGGTGCAGGCCGGCGGTCAGGGCGGCCTGGTGTCCGCTGTTGCGGGCCAGCCGCACCACCCGCAACTGGGGCCAGACGGCCCTCAGGTCCTCCAGTTGTCCGGCCGTCCGGTCCGCGGAGCCGTCGTCCACCGCGACGACCTCGTACGTCTCGCCCGTCCCGTCCAGCACCGGCCGCAGCCGTGCCACCAGCGCCGGCAGCGCCTCTTCCTCGTTGAACATCGGAATCACGACCGACAGCTCGACCGGCGCCCCGATCAGGTCGGTCGCGTCGTGGCGGACATCGGTCATTCGTGGTCCCCAGTCCATTCCGGAGCGGTTCGGGTGACGCAACACAGCGTCTGATTCATGCCCATACAGTACAATTCGGGGCATTTTTCACGTGTGCAGACACACGCCGGGGACCCGTGCGCATGGGAAAGGGCCCGGGGCCGCCCGTACGCCTTCGTACGGTGCGGGCGCCGGGCCCTCGTCCGGTGCTGTCACCGCGGCCGGCCGTGACGATCGCTGGTCAGGGCACATCCAAGCCGGCCGCGGAGTCTGTGAGCGGGCTCAGCCCAGGCGCTCCACCAGCGCCCGGTACTGGTCCCACAGCTCCTGCGGGGTGTGGTCGCCGAAGGTGTTGAGGTGCTCGGGGACCAGGGCGGCCTCCTCGCGCCAGACCTCCTTGTCCACCGTGAGCAGGAACTCCAGGTCCGAGTCGGCCAGTTCGAGACCGTTCGTGTCGAGGGCATCCTTGGTCGGCAGCACACCGATCGGGGTCTCGACGCCCTCGGCCTTGCCGTCCAGGCGCTCCACGATCCACTTCAGGACGCGGGAGTTCTCGCCGAAGCCCGGCCAGACGAACTTGCCCTGGTCGTTCTTGCGGAACCAGTTGACGTAGTAGATCTTCGGCAGCTTGGACTGGTCCTTGTCCTTGGCGACGTCGATCCAGTGGGCCATGTAGTCACCCATGTTGTAGCCGCAGAAGGGCAGCATCGCGAACGGGTCGCGGCGCAGCTCGCCGACCTTGCCCTCGGCCGCGGCGGTCTTCTCGGAGGCCACGTTGGCGCCCAGGAACACCCCGTGGTTCCAGTCGAAGGACTCCGTCACCAGCGGCACCGCGGTGGCGCGGCGGCCACCGAAGAGGATCGCCGAGATCGGCACGCCCTTGGGGTCCTCCCACTCGGGCGCGATGATCGGGCACTGCGAGGCCGGCACGGTGAAGCGGGCATTGGGGTGGGCGGCCGGGGTCTCGGACGCCGGCGTCCAGTCGTTGCCCTTCCAGTCCGTCAGGTGGGCCGGGGACTCCTCGGTCATGCCCTCCCACCAGACGTCGCCGTCGTCGGTGAGCGCGACGTTGGTGAAGACCGCGTTGCCCCAGAGGGTCTTCATGGCGTTGGCGTTGGTGTGCTCACCGGTGCCGGGCGCGACGCCGAAGAAGCCGGCCTCGGGGTTGATCGCGTACAGCTGGCCGTCCTCGCCGAAGCGCATCCAGGCGATGTCGTCACCGATGGTCTCCACCGTCCAGCCGGAGATCGTGGGCTCCAGCATGGCGAGGTTGGTCTTGCCACAGGCGGACGGGAACGCGGCGGCGACGTACTTGGCCTCGCCCTGCGGCGGGGTCAGCTTCAGGACCAGCATGTGCTCGGCCAGCCAGCCCTCGTCACGGGCCATGACGGAGGCGATGCGCAGGGCGTAGCACTTCTTGCCGAGCAGCGCGTTGCCGCCGTAGCCGGAGCCGAAGGACCAGATCTCGCGGTCCTCGGGGAAGTGCGAGATGTACTTGGTGGAGTTGCACGGCCACGCGACGTCCTGCTCGCCCTCCTCCAGCGGGGCGCCGAGGGTGTGCACGGCCTTCACGAAGAAGCCGTCCTCGCCGAGCTCGTCCAGCACGGCCTGGCCCATGCGCGTCATCGTGCGCATGGAGACGGCGACGTACGCGGAGTCGGTGATCTCCACGCCGAGCGCGGACAGCGGGGAGCCGAGCGGGCCCATGCAGAACGGGACGACGTACATGGTGCGGCCCCGCATCGAGCCCCGGAACAGGCCCTTCTCACCGGCGAAGATCTCCCGCATCTCGGCGGGGGCCTTCCAGTGGTTGGTCGGGCCCGCGTCCTCCTCCTTCTCGGAGCAGATGAAGGTCCGGTCCTCGACGCGCGCGACGTCGGTCGGGTCGGAGGCCGCGTAGTAGGAGTGCGGGCGCTTGATCGGGTCGAGCTTCTTGAACGTTCCCTTGGCGACCAGTTCCTCGGACAGCCGCTCGTACTCGGCCTCGGAGCCGTCACACCAGACCACGCTGTCCGGCTGCGTCAGTTCGGCGATCTCGTTGACCCACGAGATCAGTTCCTGGTGGTTGGTGGGGACGCCGGTGGGAGCCGCGTTGTCGCGCGCCACGATTGCTCCTAAGTGAGGGATTTTTGCCCTGGTGAGGGATTTTTCCTTTTGGGGCCCCGTGGGGGCTGCGGCCCGGATGCTTCGCAGTCGTTCGACTGTGGCGCTCATCCGGTGCCGACCGCACTCATTTGATCATCCGTCGTGTGTGCCCATATGTCCAGAGGGCCTCACAGGTGAGCGACGTGAGGAAGGCCACGGTTTTCGCATCCTCCCTGGGTACCCCTATGTCCCTTTACGTGCACGTTGAGTTCGCCTGAAGGACTTTTTGCGGTCGGACCGCCGGTCTCCCGTGAGACGATGGCCACTTGAGGGACACTTCACGGCGGGACTGATCCGCTACCTACGGTTCCGTAGGTACGATGCGGCGCATGACTGCGTCCGCCCCCGACGCGCCCCTGGACCCGCCGGCCGCCGGCCGCGGTCCCAAGGCGCACTCGTTGCCGCATCCGGTCAAGCCCCGACTGCGCGGCTGGCTGCACCTCGGCATGTTCCCGGCCGTGCTCATCGCGGGCCTCGTGCTCACCGCCCTCGCCGACTCGACCAGAGGCCGCGTCGCCTGCGGCATCTACGTCCTGACGGCCTGCCTCCTCTTCGGCGTCAGCGCGCTGTACCACCGGGGCAACTGGAGCCCCCGGATGGACGGCGTGCTGCGCCGCCTGGATCACGCCAACATCTTCCTGATCATCGCGGGCACCTACACACCGCTGACCCTGCTGCTCCTGCCCGGCGGCAAGGGTCAGTGGCTGCTGTGGGGCATCTGGGCCGCCGCCGCGGCCGGCATCGTCTTCCGCGTCTTCTGGGTCGGCGCCCCGCGCTGGCTCTACACGCCCTGCTACATCGCGATGGGCTGGGCCGCCGTCTTCTTCCTGCCCGACTTCCTGCGCACGGGCGGCATCGCCGTCCTGGTCCTGGTGGTCGTCGGCGGTCTGCTCTACAGCGCCGGCGGCGTGGTCTACGGCATCAAGCGCCCGAACCCGTCACCGCGCTGGTTCGGCTTCCACGAGGTCTTCCACACCTTCACGCTCGCCGCCTTCGTCGTCCACTACGTCGGCATCTCGCTGGTGGCCTACCAGCACGCGTAACCCCCTCCCACCGCCCCTCAGCGGCCACGACTCCTCCGAGTCGTGGCCGCTTCCGCGTTGCGGGCCACTTCACCGAGCCATCTGACATCGAGCACCCATTGACAGTCTCATGATTTTGAGAGTTACTTTCATTTCATGACGACTGTCACTCTGGACGATGAGACGCGGCGCGGCCCCTCCCGCCGC
The DNA here is from genome assembly GCF_014203595.1 of Streptomyces echinatus. GTDB lineage: Bacteria > Actinomycetota > Actinomycetes > Streptomycetales > Streptomycetaceae > Streptomyces > Streptomyces echinatus. The sequence continues at coordinate 546,341 of NZ_JACHJK010000004.1, read as the reverse complement.
TGGTGGGCCCTCGGGGCCCTGGTCGCGAGCATGCTGGTGCTCGGTTTCGACACGACGATCCTCAACGTGGCCCTGCCGACGATGGCCGGGCAACTGGGCGCGACCACCGGTCAGCAGCAGTGGATGGCGGACGCGTACATCGTCGTGTTCGCCGCGCTGATGCTCCCGGCGGGGCTGCTCGGCGACCGGTTCGGGCGACGGCTGATGCTGATCACCGGGCTCGGGATCTTCCTCGCGGGCTCGCTGGTGGGCGCCGTGGCCGGGGACGTGGACGCGGTCATCACCGCCCGCGCGGTCATGGGCGTCGGCGCGGCGCTGGTCACCCCGCTCGCCCTGTCCGTCCTGCCCTCGCTGTTCGGCCCGGACGAGCGCACCAGGGCGGTCAGCATCATCTCGACCGTCTCGGCGCTCGGCCTCCCGCTCGGCCCGGTCATCGGCGGCTGGCTGCTCAACCACTTCTGGTGGGGCTCGGTCTTCCTGGTCAACGTGCCCATGGCGGCGATCGGCACAGCGGCCTGCGTCTTCCTGCTCCCCGAGACCAAGGACCCGGCCTCCCCCAGGGTCGACCTCGTCTCCACCGCCTGCACCGCGGCCGGTCTCGGCGCCCTCGTCTACGCGATCATCGAGGCTCCCGACCGCGGCTGGAGCGACCCGCTGGTGCTCTCCCTGCTCGCCGCGGCCGTAATCCTGATCGCCTCGCTGGTGCTGCGCGAGCGCCGGACGGAGCGCCCCATGCTCGACATGACCCTGCTCGGCCACCGCGGCTTCCTGCTCAACACGGTCGCCGCGACCCTGGTCATGTTCGTCCTGTCCGGCCTGCTGTTCGTGCTGCCGCAGTACCTCCAGGCCGTGCTCGGCAACGACGCCCTCGGCACCGGCGTCCGGCTGCTGCCGATGATCGGCGGTCTGATGGTCGCCACGCGCGGGGCGCCGCTCACCACCCAGCGGTTCGGCGCGCGCGCCACGGTCAGCGCCGGACTCGCGGTGCTCGCGTTCGCCGCGTTCCTCGGCAGCCGCACGACGGCCGGCTCCGGCTACGGCTTCACCGCGCTGTGGCTCTCCTTCGCCGGCGTCGGCTTCGGCTTCGCGCTGGTACCGGCCATGTCGGGGGCGCTCGCCACCCTGCCGAGGGACCGCGCGGGCAGCGGATCGGGACTCCTCATGACCCTGCGCCAGGTCGGCGGCGCGATCGGCATCGCCCTGCTCGGCAGCCTGCTGTCCGGTGCCTTCCGCGACCGGCTGGACGTGACCGGACTGCCCGCCGCTCTCGCGGACACCGCCCGGGACTCCGTCGTCGCCGCGCACCTCGTGGCCGGGGAGACGGGCCGGGCCCGCCTCGCGGCCTCCGCCGACGGCGCGTACGTCCACGGCATGGGCCTGGTCCTGCTGGTGTGCGGCGCCGCGGCCCTCGTCTCGGCCCTGCTGGCCGCCGCGTTCCTGCCGGGCCCCGCGCCCGCCGCCGCGAGCGAGCCGGGGCGGGCCCCGCGGATGGTCACGCCGGGGACCGATGCCGGACAATGACCCGCATGACGGCCGCACAGTCCCCGTACTCCCCCGCCGACCGCCCGCGACTCGGACTGCGGGAACGCAAGAAGATCAAGACCCGTGAGGCGATCCGCACCGCGACCTACGCGCTGATCAAGGAGCAGGGGTACGACGCCACGACGATCGAGCAGATCGCCGAGCGGGCCGAGGTGTCGCCGTCGACCGTCTTCCGCTACTTCCCGACCAAGGAGGACATCGTCCTCACGGACGAGTACGACCCCCTGATCCTGGCGGAACTGCGCGCCCGGCCCGCGGACGAGCCGTGGATGGACGCCCTCCGGCACGTGATGCGCACGGCCCTCGACCTGAGCGAGCGGGAGGATCCCGAGGTGCTCCGGCTGCGGGCGCACCTCGGGGTCCAGGTCCCCGCCGTCCGCTCCCGGTACTTCGAGAGCATGACGCAGACCGGACGCCTGCTCCGCGAGGCCCTCGCCGAGCGCACGGGCCGCGACCCGGAGAGCCTGGAGGTGCGCGTCAGCGCGATGGCCCTCATCGGCGGCATGATGGAGGTCTCCATGTACTGGGCGGAGAACGACTTCGAGGGCGGACTGCGGGACCTCATGGAGCGGGCCCTGGACGTCATGGAGCACGGCCTCGGCCCGGAAAAGCCCTGAGGCCCATGGCACCGTCCGTGACATCCTGACGGGGTGAACGGACCCGAGATCCACGTCGAAGTCGCCCCCGCCCTCCATCTGTTCGTGCCGGCCGCCCGTCGCGGCGGCGCCACGGCGCTGGCCACGGACGGCGCCTCGACGCTCGGTCATGTCATCGAGTCCCTCGGGGTACCGCTGACCGAGGTCGGCGCGCTGGTCGTGGACGACCGCGAGGTGCCCGTCTCGCACATCCCGAGCGCGGGCGAGCACGTCTCGGTCCGTGCCGTGGAGCGCCCGCAGCGGGTCCCCGGCGCCCCCCTCCGCTTCCTCCTCGACGTCCACCTCGGCACGCTGGCCCGCCGGCTGCGGCTGCTCGGTGTGGACACGGCGTACGAGTCGACGGACATCGGCGACCCGGCGCTCGCCGCCCGCTCCGCGGCCGAGAAGCGGGTGATGCTCAGCCGCGACCGGGGCCTGCTGCGCCGCCGGGAACTGTGGGCCGGCGCGTTCGTCTACAGCACCCGGCCCGACGACCAGCTCCAGGACGTGCTGGACCGGTTCGCCCCCGAACTGCGCCCGTGGACCCGCTGCACCGCCTGCAACGGCCTGCTGCGGGAGGCCACCAAGGAGGAGGTCGCCGACCAGCTCAAGGGCGGCACCCAGCGGTCGTACGACGTCTTCGCCCAGTGCACCGCCTGCGGACGCGCGTACTGGAAGGGCGCCCACCACGAGCAGCTGGAGGCGGTCGTGGAGCGGGCGTTGAGCATGCGGCCCCAGGACGGCTGAGCGGGGCGGCCGATCACCGGAGGCCGGCCCTGGGGTTGACTGGCGGCATGAACACGGCCCCGAGCCCGGTGGACGGGCGCCAGGCTCGGGGCCGTGCTGGTCCAGTGGGGCGCCCAGCCGGTGCCGGCCGCCTTTCATCCTCAGCTTCGCCTGACGTCCCCCTTCCCGCAGGCGATGCCGTCCTTGTTCCGGTCCAGGTGGTGCCGGTCGCGGCCGTGCACCTCCAGGCGGCCGAAGCCCTTCGCGAGCAGCCAGGCGCACCGGTCGGCCTGCTTCGTCTTCGGGAACGTCCACGGCACGCACTGGTTGATCCGGCCGTAGGCGTGGTCGCAGCCGTCGTAGCCCTCGGCCATCTTCACGCCGTGGTGCCGGTGCGCCGACCCGTGCGCCATGCCGTCCATGCCGTCCATGCCGCTCATGTCGTCCATGCCGGCCGTACCGCTGGTGGCACCCGCGTCCGTCACCTTCAGTTCGTCGGCGAAGGACTGCACGCGGGCCGCGGCGACCTGGCCCTCGGAGCCGACGCGCACCCACTTGGACACCGACGGCACACCGTTCGCGTCGACCACCGACAGCATGTACCAGCCGGGCGGCGCCAGGTTCGGGTTGCTGGTCAGACTGAGGTCGACGGTGTTGCCGTCGACGGTCATCGGCAGGTCGACGTAGCGCTGGTTGGGGTCGGAGGAGTGGGTGACGGCGGCCGGGCGGATCAGGGACGCCTTCACCACCGGCTTGTCGACGGTGATGCGCTGCGCGGTGCCGTACGTCCAGCGGGTGCTCGCGAGCGAGGTGATCTGCGGCCGGTCGCCCTTGAACAGGTACGGCGGCTGGTAGATCGACACGCGCTGGTCGAAGGAGCCGTCACCGGGGTTGTTGCCGATGCTGAGCACGCGGCCGTCCGGCAGCAGCGTGGAGGAGGAGTGGTAGGTCCGCGGGACCGGGTCGGTGGCCAGGCCCGCCTGGAAGACGTTGGTGGCCGGGTCGTACAGGGACGCCTCGAAGACGGGGTCCTCGCGGTAGGTGTGCAGGGCGCCGCCGGTCTCCAGGACCTTGCCGTCGGGCAGGATCACCGCGGAGACGTAGACCTTGCCCTGGGTGCCGGTCTGCGGGCTGCCGTCGGCGTAACGGCCCTGCGGCAGGTCGGGCCCGGCGACGTACTGCGGGGAGGCGGCCTTCATGTCGATCAGGTCGGTCAGCCGGTGGGCGTCCGGCGAGACGGTGTGGTTGCCGCCGCCCATGGTGAGGACCCTCTGGTCCTGGGCGGGCGGCAGCAGCACCGACATCGACTGGTCGCGCTCGTCCTTCCTGCGCAGTCCGGGCACCTCGCTGATGGTCCCGGCGCCGTAGTCGTAGACGGAGGAGCCGGTGCCGGGCAGGCCGCCGCCGAAGACATGGCTGCCGGTGTAGAACAGGCGGCCGTCCTGGAGCAGGATCATCGACGGGTACAGCCCCCAGAAGGACCAGGCCTGCTTGGCCTCGCCCATCGGCAGCCACTTGTTCTGGGCGTAGGAGAAGTGCTCGTTGACGACCGTGCCCGCGGAGTCCTCGCCGAGGCCGCCGAGCGCGATGACGTCACCGTTGCCCATCTCGGTGGCGGACGGGTACCAGTGGCCGGCCAGCATGTCGTTGGCCCGGACGTACTTGTTCTGGGCCGGGTCGAAGATGTAGCTCGTCCTCAGGCCCTTGTAGCCGACGCTGCCGTCCGCGGAGGCGTAGTCCTTGTTGCCGCCGACCACCAGCACCCGGCCGTCGGGGAGCTGGACGTGACCGGCGCAGAAGAAGTCCTCCGGGGTCGGGACGGCGGTGTAGGTGCCGGTCGCCGGGTCGAACAGGCTGGTCTTGAACGTGCCGGCCGCGAAGGCGTCCCGGTCGTTGCCGGAGCCGGCGATCAGCAGCACCTTGCCGGTGTGCAGCAGCACCGAGTGGATCGCGCGCACCGGGGAGTCGGTGGACTGCACGGTCCACCTGCCCCGGCACTCCGGCCCGGTGCCGCCCGTCGTGCAGGGGTCCGGGTCGGCGAGGACGGTGGCGTCGGTCATCGCGTAGTCGTCGGTGGTGAGGGTGCCGACGCCGTACAGGGCGCCGCCCCAGGTGATCTGGTCGGTGTTCGGCGGGATGACCGGGGTGCGCACCTCGGTGCGGGTCCAGGCGGCCGACTGGGGAAGGGTCTTGAGGTCGGTCCAGTAGACCCAGCCCTGGGCGGTGTCGTGCCGGAACAGGGTGAACGCCACGTTCGGTGTCGTGGACTGGTACCAGAAAGACAGGTCGTACTGGTGGTCGGGAGTGACCCGCGGGGCGCAGGAGTTCTCCAGCATCATCGTCTTGCGGTCACCGTCGCCGCGCCGGGTCAGCTGGATGCGGACGGCGCGGCTGCCGCTGTGGGCGTCGCCGGTGACGGTGAAGGAGAAGTCGTTGTCGCCCCAGCCGGACTTCTCGAAGCACTGCGGGAACTGTGACGGTCCGTCGAGGATCTCCAGGCCCGGGTTCTTGACCAGGTTGCTCGCGGCGGTGGCGCGCTGTGCGCCGAGCGGGCCGAGGCCGAGCGCCGCGGTGAACAGCAGCAGGGCGGTCAGCAGCAGGCGGGTCCGGGTCGGCCGGGCTCTGGGCGGTCTGCCCGGGCGGTGCGGCCTGCGTGAGCGGCAGGGCATGACGGTGTACGGCATGGCGGGTCCCCCCTCGATCGGTGGCGGGTCCTCCGGTCAGCCGGCGCGGCCGATCCGCAGGATGTCGATCCGGCCGCCGCCCTCCCCGAAGGTGGCGACCGGCGTGCCGTGCGCGAACAGGGCCCGCAGTGTGGGCAGATGCTCGCGTTCGCCGCGCAGGGCGGGTGTGGACACCACGTAGTCGATGTCCTTCCAGCCGTGCGGCAGCGTCTTGGTGACGGCAGGGTCCTGGTCCAGCTTGTAGTGCCAGATGACGCCGGTGCCGGGCCGGTATCCGGCGTCGACGGCGTCCAGCCAGAGCACGCCGTCGGTGACCAGGCGGACCTTGTCGCGGTCGCCGGTGTCCGTCTCGCGCAGCCAGCGGGCGGCGTCGCGGTAGACGCGGTTGTCGTCGGCGGTGGTGGCGAGCCGGTCCTGGTCGTACCAGGCCGGGCCGGCGACCGCCACGGCGGCGAGGACCGCGGCGAGTGCGGCGGCGGGCCGCAGCCGGGGCCGGCCGGGCAGCCGCTCGATCAAGACCTGGACGAGCCCGGCGAGGGTCAGCGCGAGGAAGGGCAGCACCTGCGCGATGTACATCTGCGGCAGGTATCCGCCCGGCCGGAGCGCGACCAGGGCGAGCACCAGGACGCCGAGCGCGGCGGGCCGCAGCCGGCGGACCGGCAGCGCGCACAGCGCGGCGACGGCACCGCCGACCAGCAGGTACGGGTCGCGGGTGAGCCAGTCGGCGAACAGCCGGTGGGCGTCGGTGCCGGCCTGGAAGGCGGAGCCGCTGCCCTCGCGCCCGCCGAGCTGGAACGTGAGCGTGCCGAGCAGCGAGACATGGCCGGCGCCGGGCAGCAGTTCGCCCTTGAGCAGCGCGTACAGCGGATAGAACAGACCGGTCAGCACGAACCCGGAGAAAAAGCCGGCCAGCGAGAACTTGCGGGTGCTGGGGTGGCTGCCCTGCCACATCGCCACCAGCAGCACCGGCAGCAGCACGCCGATGGTCTCCTTGGAGAGGACGGCGAGCGCGAAGGACATGCCGGCCGCGACGTGGTGCCACAGGTGGCGGCGCGGCGAGAGCGCGAAGGCGAACGCGGCGAGCGCCCACAGGACGGCGAAGTTGTCCAGGTAGATCTGCCGGTGCAGGACCACCGCGAGCGGTGAGAGCGCGTAGAGCAGGACGGCGCCCGCGGCGGTGGGCCGGGCGAGGCCCAGGCGGCGGCCGACGACGTAGAGGAGGACGCAGGTCACGGCGGCCACCGGGAGCATGGCGAGCCGGCCCTGGACGAAGGTGGGCAGGTCCGGCCGGATCAGGTCGGGCAGCCAGGAGACCGCGGAGAGCTGTATCCAGCCGAGCGGCGGGTGGTCGTACCAGTAGGTGTAGTGCGCGAGTTCGCCGTGCCGGACGGCCCAGGCCTGCGCGAGATAGGTGCCCTCGTCGTCGTTCGGGAACGGGTATTTACCGATTCCCCGCGCGCGTATCGCGAGTGCGATGATGATTACCGGCGCAACCCAGAAATAATCCGCTCGAAACAATGTGCGGCGCGCTGCGGGCCGTTCCTCTTGTGAATTGTCGGCCGCCGGTCGGAGAACAACGGCAGTCTCCATGCGGAATCCCCCACCCCCACTTATGGCCCGACACGCCTCAGGGACCTCCCCCATGAAACCCCTGAGAAATCGGGCAGGCTGCAGCATGATGGCACAGGTCGACCCAGCACATGTGCGGAACATAAAATTCCGCTCGTGCGCGACGGCCGCATTGCCGGAGAAATGCGGAACCTGCTAGCTTCATTGGAAAGCTCGCCGCGATCGTTTTCCGATCACGCGGGAAATCTCCCCGGAAGACGGGGGGAAGTACCGTCCACAGGGCCCGGGGGGAACCGGGGGGTTTGAGTCGGGCCCGAATGATCGCGTTCCACTTGGTGAGCACGGGGAAGACCAGGGAACCGAGGGGGGAATTCGTGGTCTCCGCTGTCCTGTTCATAGATTCGGTCGTACTGATGATCGCCGCCGGCGTCACGCTGTGGTGGATGCTCCATGCCTGGCGCACCCCGGAGACACTGCAGTCCACGGCGTTCGCCGAGCCCGACGGCAGGCCCGGCCTGTCCTTCTCGCTGCTGGTCCCGGCCCGGCACGAGGAGGCCGTCCTGCGGCACACCGTCGAACAGATGCTCCGCATCGACCATCCGTCCTACGAGATCCTGGTGATCGTCGGCCACGACGACCCGGGCACCGCCGCCATCGCCGAGCAGCTCGCACAGGAACACCCCGAGAAGGTCCGCACGGTCGTCGACACCCACGAGGTGAAGAACAAGCCGCGCGCCCTCAACACCGCCCTGCCGCACGCCCTGGGCCAGGTCATCGGGGTCTTCGACGCCGAGGACGTCGTCCACCCCGAGCTGCTCGAACACGTCGACTTCGCCTTCCGGCGCGAGGACGCCGACGTCGTCCAGGGCGGCGTACAGCTGATCAACTACGAGAGCAGCTGGTACAGCCTGCGCAACTGCCTGGAGTACTTCTTCTGGTTCCGCAGCCGGCTGCACCTGCACGCGCGCAAGGGCTTCATCCCGCTCGGCGGCAACACCGTCTTCGTCCGCTCCGAGCTGCTGCGCGCCACCGGCGGCTGGGACGGCAACTGCCTGGCCGAGGACTGCGATCTGGGCGTACGGCTGTCCAGCGGCGGCGCCAAGGTCGTCGTCGCCTACCACTCCGCGCTGGTCACCCGCGAGGAGACACCCGACTCCCTCAAGGGCCTCTACAAACAGCGCACCCGCTGGAACCAGGGCTTCCTCCAGGTACTGCGCAAGGGCGAGTGGCGCCGGCTGCCCGGCGTCGGCCAGCGGCTGCTCGCCCGCTACACGCTGAGCACCCCGTTCGTGCAGGCCGCGACCGGCGTGATGATCCCGCTCGGCATCCTGGCGGCCCTGATCGGCGGCGTGCCGCTGCCGTTCTCGCTGTTCGCCTGGCTGCCCATGATCCCGATGGCCGCCATGGTGGTCTTCGAGGCCGTGGCGCTGCACGACTTCGGCAAGGAGTACGGCTTCCGCATCGGCGTCCGGCACTACGTCAAGCTCATCGCCGGCGGGCCGGTCTACGCGGTCGTGCTGGCCGCCGCCGCGCTGCGCGCCGTGTGGCGGGAGTACACCGGGCGGCACGACTGGGAGCTGACCTCCCACGTCGGCGCCCATCTGCCCGTGCAGCCCCCGCAGCCCCAGGAGGCCCGGTGACGGCGCTGCCCGCCCAGGTGTCGATCGTCGTCCCGACGTTCGACGAAGCGGACAACATCCACGCCCTGCTCACCCGCATCGCCGCCGCCGTCCCGGACGGCATCCGCGCCGAGGTGGTCTTCGCCGACGACTCCACCGACGACACCTGCGCGGTGATCGAGAAGGAGGCGGCGCGCTTCCCCTTCCCGGTGGTCCCGCACCACCGGCCGGAGCCCGTCGGCGGGCTCGGCGGGGCGGTGGTGGAGGGGTTCGCCCGTGGCTCGGCGCCCTGGATCGTCGTCATGGACGCCGACCTCCAGCACCCGCCGGAGCTGATCTTCGAGCTGGTCGCGCGAGGGGAGGCGACGGGCGCCGAACTGGTCGTGGCCACCCGCTACGCCGCCGGCGGCGACCGCGGCGGCCTGGCCGGCGGTTACCGCAGGCTGGTGTCCAGCTCCTCGACCCTGCTGGCCAAGGCCCTGTTCCCGCGGGCCCTCGGCGGACTCACCGACCCGATGAGCGGCTTCTTCGCCATCCGCCGTACGGCGGTGGACCGGGCGGCCACCGAGGACGAGGGCCTGCAGCCGCTCGGCTACAAGATCCTGCTGGAACTGGCGGTACGGTGCCGGCCGCGGGGGATCGCCGAGGTGCCGTACGCCTTCGGCGAGCGGCACGCGGGCACGTCCAAGTCCACGCCGACGGAGGGGCTGCGCTTCCTGCGGCACCTCATCACCCTGCGTACCGCCGATCCACGGGCCCGCGCGGTCGTGTTCGGGCTGGTCGGCCTGTCCGGCTTCGTCCCCAACCTCGCCCTGCTGTGGCTGCTGACCGTGACGGCTCCCGGACTGCCCTACGCACCGGCCGAGATCATCGCCAACCAGGCCGGGCTGCTGTGGAACTTCGCGCTGATCGACTCCTTCGTCTACCGCAACCAGCGGCGCCATCACCGGCGTTCGCTACGGCTGCTCACCTTCGCGGGCGTCGGCAACGCGGATCTGGTGGCCCGGATCCCGCTCGCCGCGCTGCTCATCGCGGGCGCGGGCATGTCTCCGCTGCCGGCGACGGCGCTCGGCATGGCGATCGTCTTCACGGCCCGCTTCCTGGTCGTGGACCGCTGGCTGTACCGGCGGCTGCGCGGCCGTACGACGGCTCCCGTGGCCGTCCCGGGCGCGGTGGCGGCGGTGCCGGGCGCCGTGGAGGCGGTGCCGGGCGCGGTGCCGGACCCGCTGGGCTGACCCGTCCCGCCGCCTGCCCTGTCTCGCGTGCCTGCCCGGTTCCGCCGCCTGCCCGGTCCGGTCGGCGCGGACCGGGCGGGCGGGCCGGTCAGGAGTCCGACAGTCCGGCCCGCAGGGCCGCCGGGTCCGTCACCGGCAGATCGCAGACGAAGCCGCGGCAGACGTACGCGGTCGGTGCGCCGTCGACGAGGGTGCGGTCGGCGAGGAGCGGGAACTCGTCGCTGCCGGGGGTGCCGCAGGCGACGACCGCGCCCGGGGCGACGCCCAGAAGGGCCGTACGGTGCAGGGCGGCCGTCCGCTCGTCCTCCAGGGCCGGTCCGACGACGGCCACCTCACGCGGCCCGTCGAGCAGTGCCTCGGCGACGGCGAGGCCCCAGCCGATGAACCGGGGCACGCGCGGACCGAGCGTCTTCACGACGCCCAGCGCCCGCTCGGCCGCGGTCCGGTGCGGCGCGGAGCCGGTGTGCGCGGCATAACCCAGCAGCGCGCCGGCCGCGGCGGTCCAGCCGGAGGGTGCGGCGTTGTCGGTGGGGTCCTGGGGCCGGCGGATGAGCTGCTCGGCGTCGGAGGCGGTGTCGTACAGGGAGCCGTCCTCCGGGTCGGTGAAGCGGGCGAGCACATGGTCGAGGAGCAGTCCGGCGAAGTCGAGCCAGACGCCCTCCCCGGTCACGGAGGCGAGCGCGAGGAAGCCCTCGGCGACGTCGGCGTAGTCCTCCAGGACGCCGGCGTTGGGGCCGACGCGGCCGTCCTTGCTGGTGCGCGCGAGCCGCCCGTGTTCGTCCAGGTGGGCGCGGACGAGCAGGTCGGCGGCGCCGAGGGCGGCCTCGGTCAGGTCGGGCCGGTCGAAGTAGGCGCCGGTCTCGGCGAGCGCCGCGATCGCGAGGCCGTTCCAGGCGGCGACGACCTTGTCGTCCCGGCCGGGTGCGGGCCGCCCGTCCCGCTCGGTCAGCAGCCGGCTCCTGACGGAGGCGATCTTCTCGGCGTCGAACACGCCTTCCGTCTGCGGGAGCTGAAGGACCGACTGGCCGTGCTCGAAGGTGCCCTCGTCCGTCACGCCGAAGTACTGGGCGGCGAGTTCGGCGTCGTCGCCGAGGACCTCGCGCAGCTGTCCGGGCGTCCAGACGTAGTACGCCCCCTCCACGTGCCGGCCGGTGCCGTCGTCGCTGTCGGCGTCGAGCGCGGAGGCGAAACCGCCCTCCGGGGTGCGCAGTTCGCGGACCATGAAGTCGGCGGTCTCCAGCGCGACCCGCCGGGCGAGGTCGGAGCCGGTGACCCGCCACAGGTGGGCGTACACCCGGCAGAGCAGGGCGTTGTCGTACAGCATCTTCTCGAAGTGCGGCACGATCCAGTCGCGGTCGACGGAGTACCGGGCGAACCCGCCGCCGAGCTGGTCGTACAGCCCTCCGCGGGCCATCCGCTCACAGGTGTCCTGGGCCATCTGCAGGGCGCCCTCGGCGCCGGTGCGCGCGTGATGGCGCAGCAGGAACTCCAGCACCATGGACGGCGGGAACTTGGGCGCGCCGCCGAATCCGCCGCGCTGCGGGTCGTACTCGCGGGTGAGCCCGAGCAGGGCCTGCGCCAGGTCCTGCTCGCCGGGGGCCTCGGCGGCCTGGCGGACGATCTCCCGCTGGGAGAGATCGCGCACGATCTTCCCGGCGACCTCGGAGACCTCGTCGTGCCGGGTGCTCCACGCCTGCCGGACGCCCTCCAGGACCTGCTGGAAGGAGGGCATGCCGTGGCGCGGGGCGGGCGGGAAGTAGGTGCCGAAGTAGAAGGGCTCCGCGTCCGGGGTGAGGAACACCGTCATGGGCCAGCCGCCCTGCCCGGTGGCGGCCTGGACGGCCTCCATGTAGACGGCGTCCACGTCGGGACGCTCCTCGCGGTCGACCTTGACGCTGACGAAGTGCTCGTTGAGGAAGTCGGCGGTGGCCCGGTCCTCGAAGGACTCGTGGGCCATGACGTGACACCAGTGGCAGCTGCTGTACCCGACGCTCAGCAGCACGGGTTTGTTCGCCCTGCGGGCCTCGTCGAAAGCCTCGGTCGACCACGGCCACCAGTCGACGGGGTTGTCGGCGTGCTGGAGCAGATACGGGGACGTCTCATGGGCCAGTCGATTCGGCATGTTCCCATCCTGCCGCAGTAGCCGCGCGCCGGACGTCAGGCCCAGACGGTGACCTCGAGTTTCGCCAGGCCGGCGGGCGGGGCGGTGAGGACCTTGAGGTGGACGGTGCGGCCCTCCGTGGTCGTCAGGCAGAAGTCGCCGCGGGTCGCCGGCAGGGTGTAGGTGGCGTTGCGCTCCACGCTCTCGGCGCACTCCTCGGCCGTCGGCGCGGCGCCGGAGCCGGCCGGCGGGGCGAGCGCCATGCGGGAGTCCGGCACGAACAGGTCCGGAGCGCCGCCGGTCGACGCGCTGATGATGACGTCCGCGCCCTTGGGGGTGGAGTTGGCCACCACGAGCGGCTCGGCCGTGTCGAAATCGATGTACGACCCGGAGTTGGTCGTGTCGGCCCGGAAGACCTCGGGTCCGAACGCCGCCTTCGCCGCCTGGGCGCCCTTGCCCGGCTCCGTGGACGGCTGGTCGGCGGCCGGGTTCGCGCCGGAGGACCCGTCCGTGCCGGAGGACCGGTGCGCGTCGGTGGAGCCGGCCGCGGCGGAGGACTGTGCGGGCGCCTGCGCCACGCTCTTGTCGCCGGACGAGTCCGGCCGGCTCACCAGGACGGTGACGATGATTCCGACCAGCGGGATCACGATGCCGACGACCCACCAGGCCCAGCGCGGCTGGTGCGGCTGGTGTGGCGGCTGTGGTCCCGGCGGCGTACCCGTGAACGCGCCGTTGTCCGCGGACATGTGCTCCCCCGTCTGTCCTTCTGCTGCCTGTGCCGTCGATGGCTGTCTGTGCCGTCGACGCCGGCATCACGATGGCCACACCGACGGGCCTCCACAGCGACTCGCGTGCCTTCCCGGCCGGGGTCAGCCCGCCGCCGGTTCGCCGTTCCGGTCCGCGTTCCGGTCCGCGTTCCGCTCCTCGTTCCGGTCCCCCAGGGGCTCGGGGACGGCGTAGAAGCGCACCAGCAGTGAGCGTGCGTCCTCCGGGGCCTCCTCGCGCGGGTGGCTGTACCGGTCCAGCAGGGCGTGGTACTCCCGCATGAAGGCGAGCAGTTCCTCCCTGGTCATCCAGGTCTGGTGGCGCTGGACCTGGGACCAGCCCTCCGGGCCGCGGTACTCCATGTGGGCGCGGCGGTAGAGGGCGGAGTCGAACTCGATCTTCAGGTTGGCCAGTTCCACGGCCGCCGCGTACTCCTCCGGGGCCATGCCGGCCGGGTCGGGCGTGGTGTGCCGGAAGGGCAGCACGCGCCACCAGCGTTCCCGGCCGCCGGACTTCTCCGGGATCTCCTCGATGAGCCGCTGCTCGGCGAGTTTGCGCAGGTGGTAGCTGGTGGTGCCGGAGCTCTCGCCCAGCTCGCGGGCGAGGACGGTGGAGTTCGCCTCGCCGTGCCGGCCGAGGTACTCCAGCATCCGGCGGCGCAGGGGGTTGCCGAGGGACTTGTAGAGAGCGGTGCGCTCCAGGCTGGTCATCTCGGGCAGGCCGTCGGTCATGGGGTCACGGTAACCCTGAGAGACCCCGAGTCTCCCTGAGACGACCCTGAGATCTGCCGATTTTTCTTTGCAGAGATTTCTCTGCGGTCTAGGGTGATGGCAGTGGATCGGACCGCCGGGCGCGGGACGACGGACGACGGACGACGGGGCGGGGGCACGGGATGGGCATGTCCGGGTGGCGGAAGTGGACGCTGATTCTGCTGGGGGCGTCGGCGGCGCTGCTGGTGCCGTGGATGGCGGTGCTGGCGGTGACCCTGCCGGGCACGGCCCGTGTCCACCACTGGTCACTGGCGTGGATCGGCCTGGACGTCCTCCTGGCGACGGGCTGTGCCGCGACGGCCCTGCTGGGCCTGCGTGGCGACGCCCGCGCCCGCCTCACGGCCTCGGCGACGGCATCGGTGGCGGTCCTGGACGCCTGGCTGGACATAACCACCGCCCACTCGGGCCCGGCCCTCCTCCAGGCGCTGGCCTGCGCGGTGGCGGAGGGGGTGGTGGCGGGTGTCTGCGCTGGGGTGGCGCTGTCCGAGGGACACCGGCGCACGGAGTGCCGGTAGTCCGGCCGCACCGGCCGGCGCCGGACGCCGCCGACGCGTCCTCGGCATGTCGCCACACTTCTCCCACATCCCGCCGATCGTCAGCCCCTCGCGCTGCCGCCCCTTCCCGAAGGACACTCGTACGCAAAGGAGTTGCCGCCGGAGGGGGACGTGACATGCGGGACGGCCATCGGGCGGAGGCCGAGCGGCTGCTGGTGCGGGCCGTGGAGGAGGAGGTACGGCGTTCGGGCGGGCGGATCGACGGTCAGCTGCTGCTGTCGCGGGCGCGCGGCGCCCTGGACGCGATGGCCGGCGCGGCCGGTGAGGAGTACGAGGCCTATACGCACGCCCTGGACGAGGCGGAGGCCGGGCGGCTGACCTTCGGACAGCGGTACGCGCGCGCCGGTGCCGGAACGGCCCTGCTGGTGGCGGCCGTCGCCGCCGTCGCCGCCGCTGTCGCCGACCTCTCGCTGGGCACGGGTGCCGGACCGGCCGTCGGCGCGGGCGTCACCGCGGCCGCGGTGGGTGCCGCGGCCACCGTGGTGAAGGTGGCCGGCGCGCATCTGCCCGCCGTTCACCACCGCGCGGGCGCGGCCGGCCAGCCCGGTGGCGCGGAGCAGCTGCGGCTGCAGTGGCTGACCGCGCTGGAGGTGCGGGGCATCCGCCCGTTCCTCGACCAGCAGCGGGTGATCGGCGCCTCCACCGGGGCGAAGAAGACCGGCGGCCCCGCACTGCGCGGCACGGACAAGAGCGCGGCGGCCCGCAGACGTTCGGTGCTGGAGCAGTCCTTCGGTCATCTGCCGGAGGCCGACGGACCGTTCGCGGGACGCCGGGCGGAGCTGGGGCGGATCAGGCAGTGGGCGCAGGCGGCCCGGGCGGCCACCGAGACGCGCCCGACGGTGGTCGTGCTGCACGGCGAGCCCGGCTCCGGCCGGACCACGCTCGCCGTGCGCGCGGCGCACGAGCTGCGGGACCACTTCAGGGGCGCCGTCGTGGTGGACCTGCGCGGCGGCAGCCGCGAGGAGGCACCACTGACCACCCGGGACGCCCTGCTGCACCTGCTGAACCGGCTGGGCGCGCCCCGTGAACAGCTGCTGTTCCGGGAGCGCTCCTCCCCTGACCAGCAGGTCGAACGGCTCGGCGAGCTGTATCACCGGCATCTGACCGGTCTGCCGGTGACGATCGTGCTGGACGACGTCTCGGACCCGGCGCAGGTGTGCTCCCTGGTCCCGGAGCGGTCCGACAGCCTGGTGCTGGTGACCAGCCGGACGCCCCTCGGCCTTCCCGCGGACCTGCGGGCCTGGGTGCACGAGCTGCCGGTGCGGGCGCTGGACACGGCGGGCGCCGAGGAGCTGCTGACCCTGACGGCCGAGGACACGTCGGGGCCGTACGACGCCGATTCCGCCGACGAGGTCCGCCGGCTGTGCGGCGGGCTGCCGCTGGCGCTGCGGATCGCGGGCTCCGGGCTCGGCCCGCGCTCACCGCGGCAGCTGGCCACGGACCTGGGCGCGTACGGCCCGGTGGAGCCGGTGGAGCGGGCGCTGTGGCTGCGCTACACCGACCAGCCGGAGCCCACGCGCCGGCTGCTGCGCAGGCTCGCCCTGGCCGGCCGGGCCTCGCTGGGCGCGGCGGCGGCGGCCGCGCTGCTCGCCACCGACGAGGCGGAGGCCACCCGGCATCTGGTGGCGCTCGCCCGGGCCGGGCTGCTCGACCATGTGCGCGGCAGCCGCTACCGGCTGCACGATCTGGTGCGGGCCTTCGCGCACGCCCGGCTGCTGGACGAGGAGGACCCGGCCGAGCGCACTGCGGCGCAGGAGCGGCTGATCGTGAACTACGCGGAGCTGGCCGACTCGGTGCTGCGCCTGGTCGACGGGAACATGTCGACGCGGTCGAACCAGTTCGGCTCGCACGGCTTCCCCTCGCTCGACGAGGCGCTGCGCTGGCTCGACGACGAGTCCAGCTTCATCACGGCGGCCCTGCGGCACGCGGAGGGAGTGGACCAGGCGGCGGTGCTCAATCTGCTCGGCGCGCTGTGCGACTACTGCCTGCTGCGCGGCGACCTGTACCGGCTCGGCGAGATCAGCGAGCTGGCGCAGTCGGTGGACCAGGGGCTGCTGGTGCGCTCGGTGCAGTGGCGTACCGGTATCGCGGCCCGGCAGCTGGGTGAGCTGGACAAGGCGCGCGCCACGCTGGCCTCGGTCGTCGACCTGTACCGGGAGGCCCATCACGACGCGGGGGCGGCCCGCGCGCTGACCTCACTCGGGATCACGCTGCACCACCAGGGCAACCTCACCGAGGCCGCCGCGAAGCTCCAGGAGTCCCTGGACCTGCAGGCCGCGCCGGAGCTGGCGACGGACCGGGCGTGGACGATGCACGCGCTGGCGGCGGTCCAGCGGGACCGGGCCCGGCTGGCGGAGGCGCAGGACCTGCTCACCCGCTCCCTGGTGCTGCACCGCGAGGGCGGCTCGGTGCACGGCGAGGCGTGGGCGCACTTCCAGCTGGGCCAGCTGGCGCTGCGGCTGGGGGACGTACCGCGCGCGGAGACGGAGCTGCGGGCCGCCCTGGAGCGGTACGGCCGGACGCACGACGCCCGCGGGGAGGCGTGGGCACTGACCCAGCTGGCCCGGGCCCGGCTGGTGGCCGGCGAGCCCTCCGCCGCCGTGGACGCCCTGCGCCAGGCGGTCGCCCGGCACCGGGACAACGAGGACGTGCGCGGTGAGGCGTGGACGCTGTACTACCTGGGGCAGGCGCTGGAGGAGACCGGCGAGCTGGACCTGGCGGTACGCGACCTGGAGCGGTCCCGGACGATGTTCTCCCGGATGCGTGACGTGTACGGCCTGGCCTGCGCCCGGCATCACTCGGCGCGGGCGACCCGGGACCAGCGGGCCGCGCAGACGGGTTCGCTGCGCAACTCGGGCTTCGCCCGTCAGCTGCTGGTGGACGCGCGGGCCGACTTCCAGCGGATCGGCGTCGCCCACGGCGAGGCCTGGACCTGTCTGGAGCTGGCCGTGGTGGACGCGGGCAACGCCCGGACCCAGCAGGCGCTGGCGCTGTGCGACGAGGCGCTCACCCTGTTCGCCTCCTACGGCGACCGGCGCGGCGAGGACTGGGCCCGCTTCCTGCGCTGCACCCTCCTGCCGTACGCGGCACCGGGCGGGGTGGAGGTGGGCACGGCGGTCGCCCAGGAGGAGCTGGCCCAGCTGGCCCGGACCACGCATCCGCTGCGGGACGAGAAGCTGGACGACTACGTCTCGGCGTACGCGCTGCTGCTGGAGCGGGGGATCCGGCTGGAGGCCGGCTGGCAGGCCTGGCGGCTGCGCATGACACCGGACCGCCACGCCCGGGAGGTGATGGGAGTGGCGGTACCGGCGGGGCGGTGACCTTGGGCGTCAGCCCCCCTGTGCCGTGGAGTCGGCCTTCTTGCCGGCCGGCTCCCCCTCGGCGTCCGGGGACTCCTTGAAGTCGACCTTCTGCATGTGCTTGCTCATCGACTTCATCAGACCCCACACGGCCAGGGCCATCACCGCGAAGACGATGAAGCCGAGGACACCGGGGGTGACCTTGTTCTTGTCCACCTCTTCGGCGAGGGGGACGAGATGCGTCACTGCCAGGCTCACGCTTGCGCTCATGTCAGGCATTGTCCCGGATGCCCGCGAAGAGGTCGTCCTCGGGGATGGACGTATCGACGAGGGACTTCGCCAGCTCGTACTCCTCGGTCGGCCAGACCTCCCTCTGCAGCTCCAGCGGCACCTTGAACCAGCCGCCGTCCGGGTCGATCTGCGTGGCGTGGGCGATCAGCGCCTTGTCGCGGATCTCGAAGAAGTCCGCGCAGGGGACGTGGGTGGTCAGCGTGCGCTCCGAGCGCACCATCTCGTCCCACCGCTTGAGCCAGTCCCCGTACGGGGACTCCAGGCCGCGGTCGAGCATGGCCTGGTGCAGCGCCTCGGTGCGGGGGCGGTTGAAGCCCTGGTTGTAGTAGAGCTTCCGCGGCTGGTAGGCGGGCCCGAACTCGGCCTCCGGGTACTTCTCGGTGTCCGCCGCGCCCTCGAACGCCACCATGGAGATCTTGTGGGTCATGATGTGGTCGGGGTGGGGGTAGCCGCCGTTCTCGTCGTAGGTGGTGATCACCTGCGGGCGGAAGGAGCGGATCTTGCGCACCAGCTCACCGGCCGCCTTGTCGACGTCCTCCAGGGCGAAGCAGCCCTCGGGCAGCGGCGGCAGCGGGTCGCCCTCCGGCAGGCCGGAGTCGACGAAGCCGAGCCACTCCTGCTCGACGCCGAGGATCTCGCGGGCCTCGTCCATCTCCTTCTTGCGTACCTCGTGGATGTGCTCCTCGATGTACGCGTCGCCCTGCAGCTTGGGATTGAGGATGGACCCACGCTCTCCGCCGGTGCAGGTCACCACCAGCACGTCCACCCCCTCGGACACGTACTTGGCCATGGTGGCCGCGCCCTTGCTCGACTCGTCGTCGGGGTGCGCGTGAACGGCCATCAGTCGCAACTGGTCAGTCAAGACTCAATCCTCGGTAAGTCGGCGCCCCGGGTTGATGGGGCATTCAATGATGCCGTCCCGGAGGGACGTCGTTGAGGGGTGGCGGTCGAACGGCGGGCGGGGGCTTCTATAGTGACCGAATCGGGGGGCGAATAATTCCGCGGAGAGGACGATCATGAGTACCGCGAGCACGCGGCTGCCCGAGGGCCGCTACGGCCGCCCCTCGGACGAGCGCGCCGACCGCAAGCTCAAGATCGCCGGCTCCGTGCTGGGCGCGGCACTGCTCGCCGGGATCGGCTACTTCGCCTACCACTATGTCGCCGAGAACGAGATCAGCGCCCAGGTCATCGCCTTCAAGGCGTCGGACGACGCGGTCGAGGTCCATCTGGAGGTCCACAAGGACTCCGGCGCCTCCGGCTACTGCACCCTGCGCTCCCAGTCCTCCGACGGCGCCGAGGTGGGCCGGGCCGACTTCCGTTTCACGGGCTCGGCCACGCGGATCGACCGGGTCGTCACGCTCCGTACGACCGCGCGGGGCACGACCGCGCAGCTGCTGGGCTGCCACACCGGCTGACGGCCGGCGGACACTCCCCGCGTCCGCCCGGAATGCGTAGGCTCCGACCTGCGTTGATGTGATTCCCGTGGCTTATGTCCTCCCCCTTCCGCCCGTGAATTGTTAGGCTCGTGGTTTCGCCCACCCGAGAGGGAACATTCTTCTGGGTAGGGCGATGCTTTGTATTCCCAGTACCGACGAGGAGCACCCTGTGACCCAGACCAGCGAGAACGTCACCTGGCTGACCCAGGAGGCGTACAACAAGCTCAGGGACGAGCTTGCGTACCTTACTGGTCCTGCGCGCACGGAGATCGCCGCCAAGATCGCGGCCGCGCGTGAGGAGGGCGACCTGCGCGAGAACGGCGGGTACCACGCGGCCAAGGAGGAGCAGGGAAAGCAGGAGCTGCGTGTGCGCCAGCTGACCCAGCTGCTGGAGAACGCCCAGGTGGGCGAAGCTCCGGCCTCCGCGGACGGTGCCGTCGCGCCGGGCATGGTCGTCACGATCGCCTTCGACGGTGACGAGGACGACACGCTGACGTTCCTGCTCGCCTCGCGCGAGTACGCGAGCGCCGACATCGAGACGTACTCGCCGCAGTCCCCGCTCGGCGCCGGCGTCACCGGCCACAAGGTCGGCGAGGACGCGGAGTACGAGCTGCCGAACGGCAAGAAGGCCTCTGTGCGGATCCTGAAGGCCGAGCCCTACGTGGGCTGATCCTTCCCCGGTTCGCTTCCCCGCCCCCTGCGGCCCCTGAGGGCCGCCGGGGGCTTTGTCGTCCCAGGAGACCGTCGCGCGGGCGGGAGATCCGGGCGTCAGGCGGTCGCCGAGCGGTACTTGCGCACCGCGAGGGTGCGGAAGACCACGATGATCAGGACCGAGTAGATCAACGCGCCTGACATGTCTGTCTCCACGTCATCGGGGATGTCGGTGCGGGGATTTCCCGCAAAAGGCTAGGTCCGCGCGCCCGCCGCCGCCCGTCTTTGCCGCACCCGCGCCCCTCGCTCTCACGGACCCGAACGCGAACACGGATACGCATACAGATACGGATACAGGTACGCGGCGGACGGGCGGTCTGTCGCACAGGAAAACCATAACGCGATGTATCGCGTCTCTCAATACATCTCACTCGAACGGGTGCCGACAGCGTGCTCCGGGGGGCGGTGGGGCCCAGGGTCAGTCGATGACCGTGTAGCCGGCGTCCCGCAGGGCCCGGCCGACCTCGACGCAGTGCACCGGCCCCTTCGTCTCCAGGTGCAGCTCCACCTCGGCCTCGGTGAGCCCGAGCCGGGGATCGGTGCGGACATGGCTCACGTCGAGGACGTTGGCGTCGACCGCCGACAGCACCCCGAGGAGCGTGGCGAGCGCACCCGGCCGGTCCGTCAGCCGCAGCCGTACGGCCAGGTAGCGGCCCTGCGCGGCCATGCCGTGCCGCAGCACGCGCTGCATCAGCACCGGGTCGACGTTGCCGCCGGAGAGGACCGCGACGACCGGGCCCTCGAAGGCGTCCGGCGCGGCCAGCAGCGCGGCGACCGGGCTCGCCCCGGCCGGCTCCACGACCAGCTTGGCCCGCTCCAGGCAGAGCAGCAGCGCGGCCGACAGCTGGTCCTCGCTGACCGTACGCACCTCGTCGACCAGCTCACCGACGATCCCGAACGGCACCACGCCCGGCCGCCCCACCTTGATGCCGTCGGCCATCGTCGCCGGGTTCCGCAGCGACACCGGGTGCCCGGCGGCCAGCGAGGGCGGGTAGCAGGCGGCGCCCTCCGCCTGTACGCCGACGATCCGGACGTCGGGGTGGATCGCCTTCACCGCCACCGCGATGCCGGCCGCGAGTCCGCCGCCGCCCATGCCGACGACGACCGTGCGCACCTCCGGGCACTGCTCCAGGATCTCCAGGCCGACCGTGCCCTGGCCGGCGATCACGTCCGGGTGGTCGAAGGGGTGGATGAACACGGCACCGGTCTCGGCCGCGTACTCCTGGGCGGCGGCCAGCGTCTCGTCGACCACCTGGCCGTGCAGACGCACCTCGGCGCCGTACTCCCGGGTCGCGCTGATCTTCGGCAGCGGCGCGCCCTTGGGCATGAACACCGTGGAGTGCACGCCGAGCAGCGAGGAGGCCAGCGCCACCCCCTGCGCGTGGTTGCCCGCGCTCGCGGCCACCACTCCGGCCGCCCGCTCCTCCGGCAGCAGCCCGGAGATCCGCACATAGGCGCCGCGCAGCTTGAACGAACCGGTCCGCTGCAGGTTCTCGCACTTCAGGTGCACCGGTGCGCCGACCAGCTGGGAGAGGTACCGGCTGCCCTCCATCGCCGTCACCCGTGCAACGCCCGAGAGCATCTTCTGGGCGCCGCGCACGTCGTCGAGGGTGACGGAACGCAAGGAGTCGGCCGTGCGGTAGCTCATGCCTCCAGCATCGCAGTTCACGTTTGCGCACGACGGGTGTGACCAAGCAGCGAGACCGGTTTGCGCAGCGCCGGTACGGCCCGGCGCCGGGCCGCGTACCCTGTCCCCCAACCCAGCAGCCCTTCATGAAGCGAGCCTCCGGCCATGCCCACAACACCTGAAATGTCGATGGACATGACGACCGTCGGTGACCCCGGTCTTCTCGACACCCTCCAGCACGAGGTCGCGGTGTTCGCCCGCCGTGCCGAACAGACGCGGCTCGGCGGTGTCGGCCAGGTGCGCAACTCCATGGACCGTGCCGCCTACCTGCTGCTCAACCGCCTCGACAACGAAGGCCCGATGGGCGTCAAGGCACTCGCCGCGAGCATGGGCATCGACTCCTCCACGGTCACCCGTCAGGTGGCTCCGCTGGTCGACACCGGGCTGGTCAAGCGCACCTCGCACCCGGAGGACGGGCGGGCCGTGGTCCTCCAGCTGTCGCCGCGCGGTGCCGCCCGGCTGGAAGAGGTGCGCTCCTCCCGGCGTCAGCTCATGGCGGAGCTGACACACGACTGGGCGCCGGAGGAGCGCGAACAGTTCTGCACGCTCCTCACCCGCTTCAACCACGCGCTCTCGGCGCGGATGTCGGTGCAGGGCGTTCCGGCGACGGAGCAGCCGCCGGCCTCCTGAGTCACGCACCGCACGGGAGAGGTCCGGAGTCTTGACCCCGGGCCCGCCGCTGGCCTCATATGAGACCGGGTCCGGACAGGACCCCGTCTGAGACCGGGTCCGGACACGGCCCCGTCGGGGGGGAGGCGCGGTGCGTGATCGGCAGTCGGCCCGCGGTGCCCGCCGGGCCCGGGAGTTCGAGGCGTTCGTCGCGGGCGCGGCCGGGCGCCTGCTGCACGCGGCCACCCTGCTCACCGCGGAGGCACCGGACGCCAACCCGCGCGCGCGGCGCCTGCTGACGCTCGCGCTCGCCCATACCTACGCGCGCTGGGACCGGCTGCGCGGCGAGGACCCGTACGACTGCGCCCGCCAGTTCCTCGCCACCCGCTTCGCGCGCAGCACCTGGCACCGGTACGGCGCCTTCGGCCGTGCCCGGCCGGATCCGCGCAGCCCGCTGGCCGCGCTCACGCCGCGGGAACGGCTGGTCCTCGTACTGCGGCTGTACGAGGGGGTGGCCGAGGAACAGGCGGCGGCCCTGCTCGGCCTGCCCGCGGAACGTGTCCACACCCTCTGCGACCGGGCGACGGCCACCGTGCTGCACCCCGCCCGGCAGACGCCGCCCCGTCCGGTCGGCAGAAGGGTGGCGCCCTCATGAGGCGCGCCGACGCACCCGCCCCGCCGCCCCGCGAGGGCAGCTCCGGCGACCGGCGAACCGGCGGAACGACCCCGTCGCCCCGCCCGGTGGCACCACCCGCGCGCGGGCGGTGCGGCACCGGCGCCGCCGGCCGGGCGGGCGAGGGCAGAACCGGGCGGCCGTGGTGAAGCGGGGCGAGCGGGAGGCCGCGGTACGGCGGATCATGGAGGGGGCCGTGGCACCGGTGCCTCCCGAGCTGTGCGGCGACGCGGTGCGCCGCGGGGACCGGCTGCTGCGGCAGCGGCTGCTCCTGCGCCGGGTGCTGTGGCTGCTGGCGTGCCTGGCGGCCGTCGCGTTCGCCGTGTGGGCGGCCGAGGCGCGGCCGTGGGTGGAGCCGCCCTCGCAGACGACTCCACCGATCACCGGCTGGTGAGTACGGCCGGCTGTCAGCCGAGGGCCTGCTTGAGGTCCTCCAGCAGGTCGTCGACGTTCTCGATGCCGACCGACAGGCGCACCAGGTCGGACGGGACCTCCAGCAGGGAGCCCGCGACGGAGGCGTGCGTCATCCGGCCGGGGTGCTCGATGAGGGACTCGACACCGCCGAGGGACTCGCCGAGAGTGAAGATCTTGGCGCGGTTGCACACCTCGATCGCGGCCTCCTCGCCGCCCTCGACGCGGAACGACACCATGCCGCCGAACGCCCTCATCTGCTTGACGGCGACGTCGTGGCCGGGGTGGTCGGGCAGCCCCGGGTAGCACACGCTGGTCACGCGCGCGTGCCGGGTCAGCATGTCGGCGATCTTCGTGGCGTTCTCGCTGTGCCGGTCCATGCGCACCGCGAGGGTCTTGGTGCCGCGCAGCACCAGCCAGGAGTCGAAGGGGCCGGCGACGGCGCCCATCGCGTTCTGGTGGTACGCCAGTTCCTCGCCGAGAGCCTGGTCGCTGACGATCAGCGCGCCGCCGACGACGTCCGAGTGGCCGCCCATGTACTTGGTCAGCGAGTGGAGGACGACGTCCGCGCCGAGCGACAGCGGCTGCTGCAGGTAGGGCGTGGCGAAGGTGTTGTCGACCACGAGCTTGGCGCCCGCCTCGTGGGCGACCTGCGCGACGGCGGCGATGTCGGTGATGCCGAGCAGCGGGTTGGAAGGCGTCTCCACCCAGACGGCCTTGGTCTTCGGGGTGATCGCGGCCCGGACGGCGGCCGGGTCGCTGGTGTCGGCGACCGACCACTCGACCCCCCAGCGGGTGGCCACCTTGGCGAAGAGCCGGAAGGTGCCGCCGTAGGCGTCGTTCGGGATCACCACGTGGTCGCCGGGGGTGAGCAGCGTACGCAGCAGTGTGTCCTCGGCCGCGAGACCGGACGCGAAGGCGAGGCCGCGACGGCCGCCCTCCAGCGCGGCGAGGTTCTCCTCCAGGGCGGTACGGGTCGGGTTGGCACTGCGGCTGTACTCGTAGCCGCCGCGCAGCCCTCCGACGCCGTCCTGCTTATAGGTCGAGACCTGGTAGATCGGCGGGACGACCGCGCCGGTGAGGGGATCCGCGGTGTTGCCCGCGTGGATCGCGAGGGTCTCGAAGTGTTCGCTGATATGCCTGTCGCTCATGTGCACCGAGCGTAGTGCGCCCGGCAGCTTCCTGACGTCCGCAATGAGCCGCTCGTCATGTTCTGCATCGGCCGCCGTCCGTCTGTCATGCCCTGATCGTGAGTTGTCCACAGGCCGGGGACGGGGTTCGCCAATTGCCGTCGGCGTCTGGTTCGCTTGACGCATGGCGATTCTCTGGCTGCTGATGGCGCTGCTCATGCTGAGCCTCGTCCTGCTCCCGGTCTTCCGGCGCAGGCGGGGCGGGATCGAGCAGGTTCCCCCGGGACACCCGGACGCCGCCGACCCGGCGGCCTACGGCTTCGTGCGCCAGGAGGAGCTGGACGTGCGTCTGCCCGGCCCGGACCAGGACCTGCTGGACGTCCTGGATCTGGTGCAGCGCACCCAGGACTACCGGGCCGCCGCCCAGCTGCTGGCGGGCACCGAGTCCGAGGGCGAGACGCGCTGGCAGCGGGTGCAGGCCTTCGCCGGAGCCGCCGCGCTGGAGCTCCAGCAACGGCCCGGCGGGGTGCACGAGACGCCGGGCGGCCAGTGGCTGCGGGTGTGGCGGGCCGAGCAGCCCAAGGACGCGGGCGGCGCGGCCGTGCATGCCGAGTTCCTGGTGCAGCAGGCCTGGCGGACGGCCACGCCGGGCACGGACGACTTCCGGATCATCATGGAGGAGGCCCGGACGGCCTGCGGGGAGGCGGCCCTGCTGGCTCCCGGCGACCCGGTGCCGTACGTCATAGAGCTCTCCATCGCCCGGGGACTGGGCTACTCACGGGACGAGTTCGAGCAACTGTGGCTGAAAATCCTGGACCGCGCCCCTCAGCACATGGGCGCGCATCTGGCCGCGCTGCACTACTGGTGCGAGAAGTGGCACGGCTCGCGGGAACAGGCGTACTCCTTCGCCGAGGCCGCCGCGGCCCGCGCCCCGCGGGGTTCGCTGCTCGCCGCGCTGCCGCTGTTCGCGGTGTTCGAGCACCTCCCGGAGGTGAACCTGGTCGCGAGTTTCTACCGGAGCGAGGTCGTCACCAAGGCGATCCACGGCGCGCTGCACGCGTCGCACGCCGCGGATCCCGACGACCCGACGCTGCCGCACGTCCGGCACCTGCTGATCTACTTCCTGGTCCGCGCCGAACGCTGGGCGGAGACCATGGACCAGCTGATACACGTCGACGGGCACGTCGGCGCGCTGCCGTGGACCCTGTCCTTGGACCCGGCCGCCGCCTTCGCCCTCCACCGCGCGCTGGCGGTCGCCGGTTACGAGGCCAACGGCGGCAGCCCGGCCACCCTCCCCGGCTGACCGGACGGGGCCGGCGGGACGGGCTTGATCGGACGGGCCGACAGGACGGGCTGACCTGACGGGCCGGCGGGGCAGGAAGGGCCGACGACGGCCGGCTGTGGCGGCTGGCGGAGCGGCTGCCCCTGACCGAGGAGGCGGCCGCCGCGAAGGGACGGGCCTTCCGGCAGTTCGTGCGGCCCGGGCTGCACCGCTCGCTGCGCACGATGGTGCTGGCCGAGTTCAGCTCCCGTTCGCTGCTGCACTGGGAGTTCTCCTGGGCCCGCCCGGCGACGGTGCGGCTGCCCGGCTGGGGCTCGGAGACCGAGGACGACGGCCCCGAGACCGCGCTGGAGGCTGCCGTGGAAGCGGCGGTCGCCGACCACCCCGACACCGAGCGGCTGCGCGCGCTGCTGCCGCCGGCGGCGATCCAGAACGCCTGACCAGCCCTCCCCCGAGTATGAACGGACCGATCCGATGACGGCGGGTCAGGACGGTCCGGTGAGCAGGCGGCGCAGTTCCGTTCGTTCGGTCTCCAGGCGGCCGGCCTTCTCCTCCAGCTCGGCCAGGCGGCGGCGCAGGGCCTCGGGGACGCCCGGGCAGGCCGCCAAGGCGGTGCCCGTCTCCGTGTCCGTGGTGCACGGCAGCAGGGAGGCGACGACCCGGACCGGTTCGTCGGGTTCGTACGCGACCGGGTGCTCGGCGGCACCGCGGCCGAGCTGTTCCGCCTGCCGGCCGAGCCGCCCCGCGGCCGCGTTCCCGGGCCGTCGGCAGCCGCTAATTCGGGCGACGGGGACGGCGCCCGCCGCGTAGATTCGCCCGGCGAGTGGACCGGGGTCGAAGGGGAGGGCATGGGCAGCCGTACGTTCCTGATCGGTGGTGGCTGGGACCGCGCCGAGGTGTACGAACCGTTCCTGCGGGTGTTGCGCGGCGAGCGGCGGGTCGGGTGTCTGCTCGTCGACGAGGGGGACGGGGCCGCGCAGTTCGAGCGGTACGCGACGGTGCTGCGGAAGGCCGGGCCGTCGTGCGCGCCGGTGCCCTTGCCGGTGCCGCTCGGCGGTCGGTTCGAGCCCGAGGCCGCGCTGGACGGGATCGACGGGCTGCTGGTCTGCGGTGGGCTCACGCCCGCGTACCAGGACGTGCTCGCGGGCTGCCTGGACCGGCTGCCGGGGCTGCTGGCCGAGCGGGGGGTGCCGTACGCGGGCTTCTCCGCCGGGGCCGCCGTCGCCGCGCGGCGGGCCGTGGTCGGCGGATGGCTGGTGGACGGGGTCCCGGTGTGCCCGGAGGAGACCGGGGAGGACCTGGCGGAGGTCGAGGTACGGGCGGGGCTCGGGCTGGTCCCGTTCGCGGTGGACGTGCACGCGGCGCAGTGGGGGACGCTGGCCCGGCTGGTCGCGGCGGTCGGACGGGGAGACGTGCCGTACGGGGCGGCCGTGGACGAGAACACCCTGCTCGTCGTGGAAGACGGCAGGGCCCGGGTGTCCGGTGCGGGCCGCGTCCATGTCGTACGCCCCCACCCCGGCAACAGCGTCACGGTACGCGCCTACGCCCCCGGAGAAACCTGGCCCGTGTAAACCCGGGCCACCGCCCGCGCCCCCAAAGGGGCGCGGGGAACTGCGCGAACAACCACGACGCACCCGCACCCGGGACACACGCCCAGGCCGCACTGCGCGCCCCCCCCGGCCATCGATCAGATCGTGGCCGTGTCGATCACGAACCGGTACCGCACATCACTGGCCTGCACCCGCTCGTACGCCTCGTTGATCTGGTCCGCGCGGATCAGCTCGATCTCCGCGCCCAGCCGGTGCTCGGCGCAGAAGTCCAGCATCTCCTGGGTCTCGGCGATGCCGCCGATGCCGGAGCTGCTCATGCTGCGGCGGTGGCCGAACAGCGACTGGAGCACGATCTGCACCGGCTCCTCGGGCAGGCCGACGTTCACCATAGTGCCGTCCGTGCGCAGCAGGGCCACGTACGCGGAGAAGTCGAGCGGCGCCGAGACGGTGTTCAGGATGATGTCGAACGTGCCCGCCAGCTCCTCGAAGGTCTCCGGGTCGCCGGTGGCGTAGTAGTGGTCGGCGCCCAGCCGGAGCCCGTCGTCCTTCTTGCGCAGGGACTGCGACAGGACGGTGACCTCGGCGCCGAGCGCGTGCGCGATCTTGACTCCCATGTGGCCGAGACCGCCGAGGCCGACGACGGCGACCTTCTTGCCGGGGCCGGCGTTCCAGTGCTTCAGGGGCGAGTACGTGGTGATGCCCGCGCACAGCAGCGGCGCGGCCACGTCCAGGGACAGCCCCTCGGGGACGCGGACGACGAAGTTCTCGTCGACGACGACGTTCTCGGAGTAGCCGCCGTAGGTGGGCTCACCGTCCTTGCCGGTGTCGTTGTAGGTCCAGGTCGGGCCGCCCTTGAGGCAGTACTGCTCCAGGCCGGCCCGGCAGTTGTCGCAGTCGCGGCAGGAGTCGACCATGCAGCCGACTCCCACCCGGTCACCGACGGCGAACCTGGTCACGCCGGGGCCGACCTCGGCCACCACACCCGCGATCTCGTGGCCCGGGACCATGGGGAAGATGCCGGGGCGCCAGCCGTCCTGGGCCTGGTGGATGTCGGAGTGGCAGATACCGGCGAACTTGATGTCGATCAGGACGTCGAATTCGCCGACCGCGCGCCGCTCGATGGTGGTCCGCTCCAGCGGGGCCTTCGGTGCGGGCGCGGCGTAAGCAGCAACAGTGGTCATGCCGGGGTTCTCCTAGCAAGGGGGGTCGCGCCCGGCTGCCTTCCGCCGGGCACTTGTCCAGCGTGCATCCGATCGGCGACCGCCACCCAGTCCACGGGTTTGCGTACGACCGCCGTGCCTACCACCAGCGAGGTCAGGCTGCTGTGCGTACGAACGGGAATACTGGACGCATGGACGGCAGGGACGAGGAAGCGGGCGCGGCGGTGGCCACCGGCCGGCCCCTGGACCGGCGGGCGGAGCTGAGCGAGTTCCTGCGCAGCCGGCGGGCCCGGCTGAAGCCCGAGGACGTGGGGCTGGCCGCCTTCGGGCGGCACCGGCGGGTGCCGGGGCTGCGCCGCGAGGAGCTGGCGCAGCTGGCCGGGGTGTCGGTGGCCTACTACACCCGGCTCGAACAGGGCAACGGCCGGAACGTCTCGGCGGAGGTGCTGGACTCGATCGCCCGGGCGCTGCGGCTGACGGACGCCGAGCACGCGCATCTCACCCACCTGGCCAAGCCGAAGGCGCACACGAAGAAGCCGGTGGCCCGGCAGCAGCAGGTGCGGCCGGCGCTGCGGCAGCTGCTGGCGTCCCTGGACGGCGTACCCGCGTACATCGTGGGCCGGCGGGCGGAGATCCTCGCCTGGAACCGGACGGCGGCGGCCCTCTTCGGTGACTGGGCGGAGCTGCCGCCCGCCGAGCGGAACTGGGCGCGGCTGACCTTCCTCCGCCCGGACTACCGTGACCTCTTCGTCGACTGGGAGCAGAAGGCGATCGACATCGTGTGCGCCCTGCGCATGGACGCGGGCCGCGATCCGGACGACGCGCGTCTGTCGGCGCTGGTGGGTGAGCTCTCCGTCAAGAGCGAGGAGTTCCGCCGGCTGTGGGCCACGCACGACGTCAAGGAGAAGAGCCACGGCGTCAAGCGGATGCGCCATCCCCTGGTGGGCGATCTCGCCCTGAACTTCGAGAGTTTCCGGCTGACCGACGGCTCGGACCAGTCCCTGGTGACCTATCACGCCGAACCGGACTCGCCGTCCGCCGAGTCCCTGCGGCTGCTGGCCAGCTGGGGCACGGACGCGACCCGGTCCGTGCCGTCGGTCTGACCGCGCGCGTCACCCCTGGTACGGCGGCATCGCCCCCCAGTTCCACTTCGGCACCGGCTGCTCGGCGGGCGGCTGGGCGTCCGGGCCGGAGAAGTACACGGCGAGCCGTGTGCCCCACTCCACGTAGGCCAGGAACGCCGAGCGGAACTCCGCGTCCGTCGGCAGGCCCGCCTCGTCGGCGGCGTCCTGGATCAGGTCCACCCACCGGCGGCGCTGGGCCTCGCCGATGTCGCGGCCCATGTGCTTGGCGACCATGTGCCCGTGGCCGCCCTGGTTCTCGGAGTAGCGGGCCGGGCCGCCGAAGACCTCGCCCAGCCAGAGGGCGACGTGCTCCGCGTGTTCGGGAGGCAGTCCGGCGAAGAGCGGGGCGAGGAGGTCGTCCTTGACCACCTTGTCGTAGAAGATCGAGGTCAGCCGGGAGAAGGCCGCGTCGCCGCCCGCCCAGTCGTAGAGGGTCGGGACCGCCGCTCCCGTGCCCCGCACGGGCGTGGGCCGGTAGTGGCGCATCTCCTCGATCCGCTCCACGTACGGCCTGACCTCGGCGAGGAACGGCGGAAACAGTTCCGACCGGCGGAAGCCCTCCAGGTGGTCCGCTATGGACGTCCAGGTGATCCGCAGGATGAAGGACTCGGGCTCCTCCTCGCAGCGGGCCAGTTCGTAGTCGACGCATTGGGGGGCCGCGGCCAGCTGGGCCGCGGCTCGGGTGTAGGCGGCCAGGAACTCCGCCGACTGCTGCTCGGGAACGCGGTAACGGATGTACTCGACCGTGTGAGCCGTCATGGGAGCACACAAGCACGAACGGCCCGCCGGAAGCTGCTCCTCCGACGGGCCGTTCGCTCATGGCCTATTCAGGTACGGCGGCTCACTTGCCGTAGTACGCGTCGTGGATCGTGATCGTCGACGTGTTGCCCGACTTGTCGGTGATCCTGGCGCGGAACGAGACGGCCTTGTTCTTCGCCGGGTTCTTCACGGTGATCCTGCCGCCGCGGACGTCCACCTTCGTGAAGTTCCGGCCGTCGTAGGAGACGTAGACGGCGAGGGACTTCAGGTTGCGGCCCGCGGCCGCGCCCTCCACGGTGACCGGGAAGGTGACCTTCCGGCCGGCCGGGACCCGGCTGTCCAGGCCGGTCGTGGCGCCGAAGCGCAGGGTGGAGGCCGGCAGCCGGACGACGCCGTTCGACGACTGCCGGGAGCGGAACGTCCAGGACGCGTCGATCCGGGTGGAGGCCTCGGCCACCTTCGCGGACCGCTTGACCGAGGTGGTCAGCCGGTACGCGGCGTCACCGGCCGGGACCTTGAAGGGCTGGTCGCCCGCCAGCGGGTCGTCGTTGGAGCCGACCTTGGTGCCGTTGCGGTACAGCGTGGTGGTCACCGAGGTGAGGTCCGAGTACCCGGCGTTCCCGGCGGAGTCGGCGAACAGCGGCAGCGAACCGGAGATCTCGTCGCCGTCGCGGAAGAGACCGAAGTCCCCGCCGATGCGCGGACCGAAGACCGCGGTGTTGACGGTCCTGGTGTAGGTCCGGCCGGCCTTGAAGGCGAACTGGCCGAGGGCGTAGCCGGCGTCGGCGACCGGGAAGCCGTCCGGGTCCACCCCGCCCTCCTGCGAGAACGACAGCTCCCACTGCACCCCGCCCGTGGCGGACAGGTGGAGGGTGCGGGTGCCGGGCAGCGGCTGCGGGACCGCGAACGAGGAGGCGCCGGAGGTGCCGGGCAGCCAGCCGAACGCGTCGAGCGCGCCCTTCTTGCCGTGCGCCGCCGCGCCCATGCGGACCTTCACCGTGGCCAGATCGGCCGCCCTGTAGTGCTTGGTGTAGCCGGTGGCCAGCTGCTTGACCGGGCCGCCGGAGGTGACGTCGTACTGCTCGCCCGTGCCCTTGGTCCAGTGGGCGTCCCACTGCTGCCGCAGGGTTCCCGCGGGCAGCTGCGGGCCCAGGTGGGCGGTGCGGAAATTCTTGTACGTGTCGAGGAACCAGCCGTAGCCGTACTCGCCGTCGCCGATCGTGACGTCGAAGCCGGGCGAGGCGAACTGCGGCTTCAGGCCCGTGGCCGGGACGGTGACGTCGACCGGCCTGGCCCTGCGCGCGTCGACGGTGATCGTCTGCTTCTTGCCGATGGTCAGCTTCGGCTGCGCGATCCAGTCGACGCCCTTGGTGGCGTCCTCCGGGTCACGGTAGACGGCGGTGTTGAGGATGTACGTGCCCTTGGGCGCGCGCACCTTCACCGTGCCGGACTTGTCGTACGGGTGGAACCCGGCACCGTTGGCCAGGCCGGCCACCCCGGTGAGGTCGGCGCCGTAGTACGGGGCCGGCTTGCCGTCGCGGCCGATGAACTTCAGCGTGACGGCGTACGACTCCACCTCGCGCTCCACCGCCGCGGCCGTGCGGACCGTCTGGCCGCCGCCCGTCGCCGTCACGTACGCGGAGTAGGCGCCGTCGACGGTGCCGCCCAGCTTGGTGTCGACGGTGAGGCCGACCGCGGCCCTGCCGTGCGCCGGGACGGTCACCTTCGTCGCGCCGAGCGCGAAGAAGCCCGCGGGGGCCGCCGCGCCCCTGGGGTTGGTGGCGGTGCTGCCCAGGGTGAGCGTGACGTCCTGGTCGCCGAGGTTGCGGTACGTCAGCTTCCGGGTGACCGGCTTGTCGTCGGTGTGCGGCCACTGCTGCACGCCGAAGCTCACCGACACCGGGTCGGCGACGATCGACTGCTTGATGGCCTTGTCGACCTGGATGCGGCCCGAACCCTGCTGGAAGGGGGTGTACTTGCCGGCCTTGGTGGAGCCGGTCAGGGCGCCCTTGAGCTCGGTGTAGCCCCAGTCGGGGTGCTCCTGCTTCAGGATGGCGGCGGCGCCCGCGACGTGCGGGGTGGCCATCGAGGTGCCGGAGATGGTCAGGTAGCCCTCGGGCTTCTCGCCGACCTCCTGGTCGATGACGCTGCCCTTGGCCGCGGCGGCGGTGATGTCCACGCCGGGCGCGGTGACGTCCGGCTTGACGGCGCCGTCGCCGGCGCGCGGGCCGGTGGAGGAGAAGTCGGCGAGCTTGTCCTTCTTGTCGACGGCGCCGACGGTGAGCGCGGCGTCCGCGCTGCCCGGCGAATCGATCGCCTGGGGGCCGTCGTTGCCCGCGGCGATCGCGAACAGGACGCCCTTCTCGGCGGACAGCTTGTTGACCTCGGCCTCCAGCGGGTCGACCCCGGGGGTGTCGGAGCCGCCGAGGCTCAGGTTGATGACGGAGGCGCCCTGCGCGGCCGCCCACTCCATGCCGGCGATGATGCCGGAGTCGTCGCCGGAGCCGGAGTCGTCCAGGACCTTGCCGTTGAGGAGCTTGGCGTCCGGGGCCACACCCTTGTACTTGCCGCCCGACTTGGCGCCGGTGCCCGCCACGATGGAGGCGACGTGTGTGCCGTGCCCGAAGTGGTCGGTGGCGTCGGCGGCGGGGGTGAAGTTCTTGGAGTCGACCACCTGGTCCTTGAGGTCCGGGTGGCTGGTGTCGACACCGGTGTCGAGGACGGCGACCTTCACGCCCTTGCCGGTGTAGCCGGCCTTCCAGGCGGTGGGGGCGCCGATCTGCGGCACGGACTTGTCGAGGCTGGCCGTGCGGACGCCGTCGAGCCAGACGTGCGCGATGCCGGAGGCGGTGGTGTCTCCGTCGGTCACCGCGTTCCACAGCTCGGCGGTGTCCCTGGCGGGAGCCTGCACGGCGTCGGCGTTGAGCGCCTTCAGGCTGCGGCGCAGGGTGCCCGCGTCCCGGACGTCGGCCTTGGCGGCCGTGGCGGCGCCGCGGTAGCCGACGATCACCTTCAGGCCGTTCTTCTGGGCCTTGCGGGTGGTGGCCTTGTTCAGCTCGGTGACGTCGAACAGGCGCTGGTCGAGCGTGCCGGAGGCGACCAGGCGGGCCGCGTCGGCGGGGATGACCAGCGTGTGCCCGGCGGCCTTGCGGACCTGGAAGGGTATGTGCTCGCGGCCTTCGGCCCGCTGCAGGCCGACGACGCGGCCCTTGGCGTCGAGGGCGACGCGGTCGCCGGTGATCAGGGTGACGTGCTGCTTGGCGGTGAGTGCGGAGGCAGCCGCCGGGGCGGTTGCGGGTTTCGCCGACGCCGGGCTGGTCATACCCGCTGCGAGGGCGACCGCTGCGGCCGTCGCCACGCCGGCCGCAGCTGCTCTTTTCACTTGTCTGCGCAAGTTCTCCCCCTGGAGATGAGGTACCGGGCGAATTCCCCGTTCACCCGGACGGGGGTGGACTCGCACAGCTGCGCGCCACCCCCAGGATCACGAAGTATGCCGGGGGGCGATCACACGGCTCAATAGATGAGAGAACGGTGGGAGAGCGCGTCCGAAAACTGTTGCGCCTCGGCGGGGACACCGTTGCGAAACCGCGAAGTGGTGTGTGTTTAGGAGGAGTTACACGAGGTCAGGCGCCGGCGTTCTCCGTCACCGTGATCCTTCCCCTGCGCAGGGTGGCGAGGCGGGGTGCCTTCTTCGCCAGCGCGGAGTCGTGGGTGACCATGATGAAGGTCAGCCCGTGCTCCGGCCACAGGCGTTCGAGGGCGTCCATGATCTCGTCCCGGGTGCCCTCGTCGAGGTTGCCGGTCGGCTCGTCGGCCAGCAGCACCTTGGGCTTCTTCACCACGGCCCGGGCGATGGCGACGCGCTGCTGCTGCCCGCCGGACATCTCGCCGGGCAGGTGGCCGAGGCGCTCGCCGAGGCCGACGGACGTCAGCGCGTCCGCGGCGAGTTCGCGGCGAGTTCGCGGCGCTCCTTCACCTTGATGCCGAGCGGTACGAGGGCCGTCTCGACGTTGCCCCGGGGGTAGCGCTTGGTGACGTTCTTCAGTTCGTACATGGTGGCTCCGGGATCGGTTCGGGTTGTCGGCGCGTCGTGTTCGGCTGCCGGGCCGTCAGGTGGCCGCTACTCCACCCGCCTCAGGGCGTCCGCCGGGCGGAGCCGGGAGGCCCGCCAGCCGCCGAAGGCGCCGGCGATCAGGCCGCCCGCCACCGCGAGGCGCGGTCACCAAGACGGCGTCGGCGTCCACCGGCGACGCCCAGCGGCCCCGCTTCCAGTTCGACGCGCGCGGCGACGACGACGGCTCCGAGCAGAGGGGGACCTTGTCCTGTGCCTTCCCCATGCCGTTGGACACGGAATCGACCACGATGACCAGCGCTATGCCCACGCGAGTCCGGAGGCGACGACGAGGGCCGCCTGTCTGCGGCGGCGCAGTTCGCGCCTCAGACAGGTGAAGAACATGGCCCGCAAGCCAGGGACGGACCGTGATGACACCATAAGGCCGACATAAGAGAAGGATGAGAAGGCCGGAGCCGGCCCCGGAAACGCCGATGCCGCCCCTGGGGGCGGCATCGGATCGGGTGGGAGGGGGCGTCAGACGGCCGAACCGGCCTTCCACTGCGCCCAGTCCATGTTCCAGCCGTTGAGGCCGTTGTCCGGCGCCACGGTCTTGTCGCCGGTGTTCATGACGACCACGACGTCACCGATCAGGGTGTTGTCGTAGAACCAGGCCGCCGGCGTGCTGGAGTCCTTGGCGCCCTTCTTGTCCTGCAGGCCGACACAGCCGTGGCTGGTGTTGACGTTGCCGAACACCGACGGCGCGCCCCAGTAGTTGCCGTGGATGAAGGTGCCGGAGTTGGTCAGGCGCATGGCGTGCGGCACGTCCTTGATGTCGTACTCGCCCTTGCCGTCGTCGTCCGTGAAGCCGACCGTCGCGCCGTTCATGCGGGTCTGCTTGAACTTCTCGGAGATCACCATCTGGCCCTCGTACGTCTTGTTCTCGGGCGAGCCGGCGGAGATCGGGATGGTCTTGACGACCTTGCCGTCCTGCGTGACCTTCATCTGCTTGGTCTTCGCGTCGACGTAGGTGACCTGGTTGCGGCCGATCTGGAAGGTGACCGTCTTCTGCTGGACGCCGTAGACGCCGCTGGCACCCTCGACCCCGTCGAGCGCCAGCTTCAGGGTGACGGTGGAGCCTTCCTTCCAGTACGTCTCCGGACGGCAGTCCATGCGGTTGGCGTTGAACCAGTGGCAGGCGACCTCCTGGCCGCTGCTGGTGCTGACCGTGATGCCCTTCTGCACGGCGGTCTTGTTGGTGATCGCCTTGTCGAAGTTGATCGACACCGGCATGCCGACGCCGACCTTGGCGCCGTTGTCCGGGTTGAAGGTGCCGATGAAGCTGTTGGCCGGGGAGACCGTGGTGAAGGAGGCGTTCTCGTGGGCTATGCGGCCCTCGGAGTCCTTGGCCTCCGCCGCGAGCTTGTAGGTGGTGGAGCGCTCCAGCTGAACGCTGGGCTTCCAGCTCTTCTTGTCGGCGGACAGCTGACCGGCGACGGACTTGCCGTCCTGGCTGGTCATCGTGACGTCCGTGAGCGTGCCCTTGCTCACCGTGACACCGGCGGCGTTGTTGATCGACGCGTTGTTGGAGCCGTCCTTGGGCGTGATCGTGATCTGCGCCTCCGACGACTTCTTGGCCGCCGCCTCGTCGACCTTCGCCTGCGAGGTGTCGCCGCCGCCCGAGGCGTCGGCGTCGCCGCCGGAACAGCCCGTGAGCAGCAGAACACCGCCGAGCAGAGCCGACGCGGCCATCAGGTTCCTGCGCCGCCTACTGTCCGTCATCAATGCCTCTCCATCGTTGCCGAGTCGCGATAACCCCGAGGGTCCCCCGCCGAGAACCTTCAACGCTACGGCCGGGTCGTCCCTTTCCACGCTCCATGCCCCTGTGGGCCATCCCACGTTCCCGGACCGCCGGTCCGTGACTGTGAGCCACCCCACATCCGCCGGAAAGCGGTCCGCGCGGGGTGCTGATGGTGCGTGTGCTGCGGGATTCGGCCGTGCGCCCCCCTGGGACGACGAAACCCCGGACGGCGGTTGCCGTCCGGGGTCATGGGTGCCCCGGGACGCTCAGCCGATGCCGTCCTCTTCCTCGTCGTCGACCCCATCATCCTCGTCCAGTTCCCAGTCGGGCGAGTCGGGGTCGTAGTCGATCCGCTCACTGGACCAGGACGCCTGCTGGAGCTCCACCCCGGGCACGTCACTGACCAGGTCGAACGGATCCACGAGATACGCCAGGGCCTCCGCGGTGTCTTCCGTCACAGCGCTCTCGGCCTGGGCCCGCTCCGTCTCCTGCAGTTCGGGATCCTGGGCGAGCCGGCGCAGCGCGGCCTTGGTCACCTCGTCGTCGTCCTGCACCTCCAGCACGAGCTCCACCCGAAGCCGTACAAACCGTGATGTCTCTTCTGTGGTCATGGCGCGAGCGTACGACTGAAACCTCTCGTGACTTTCCTGTGACCCGCGCCTTTCACTAACATCGCCCCACACGGCCAATTCGCCAGCGTCACAAGGGGGATCGATATTCCGTGTCATCCGTTCGCCGTCCGCTGCTGACCGCCACCGCCGCGGGCACCCTGCTCTGCGCGCTGTGGTTCGTCCCGTCCGCGAACGCCTCGCAGGACACCCACGTGAGAGAAACGGCGTCCCTGTCGACGCCGGGCGGGCGGATCACGCAGGTCACGCAGGCCAGGGCGGTGACGGCGGCGGCCGCCCCCGGGACCTCGGACGAGGCGGCGCAGGACACCGAACTGGCCGACACGGGAAGCCCCGACACCACCCCGTACGTGGTCGGCGGCAGCCTCTTCCTCGCCGTGGGCGCCGGCTTCGTCGCGTACTCGGTGCGTCGCGAACGCCTGGGCTTTTAATCTCTCTTGACGGACCTTTGACAACCCGCACATAGTTCGCGCATGAAGAGATCATCGGGTGGGCGGCTGTGCGCCACCGCGGCTGTGAGTGCGCTGTCGCTCGCCCTCGTCACGGGTTGTGGCGGCGACGGGTCGAAGGACTCCGGGGACACCTCGGGGAAGGGCGCGGCGAAGCCGGCCGCGAAGGCCCTGAGCGCCGCCGAGCTGCAGAAACGGATCATCGCCCGGGGCGAGGTGCCCGGGTACGAGGTGGGATCCGTCAAGGGCGGCATCCCCGCCGAGCGCGAGGTCAAGGCGGACGACGCCAAGTGCGACCCGCTGCTGCACACGCTGACCGGCATCGCGCCCGGCGACCCGGCCGCGAACACCAGCCGCATGGCCACCGAGCAGAAGAAGAAGGACCCCACGGACGCCCCCACGTCCCTGGACGACATGACCGACGGCAAGTTCGAGGACGCGATCAAGCAGTCCATGGACCTGGACGTCACCGTGGTCACCCTGGCCTCGTACGAGGGTGACGGCGCCGAGCGGGCCCTGAAGTCGGTGTCCGACGCGGTCAAGGCGTGCGCGAGCGGCTTCTCGGGGGAGCAGGACGGCGATAAGGGGAAGTTCACCAAGGTCGCCGAGGAGAAGTCCGCGGGCACGGGTGAGGAGTCGGTGGCCTTCACCGCGACCAACGACGCGGGCGACGACGGAGTCATGCCGCTGCACGCCGAGGTCGTGCGGCACGGCAGCGTCCTCGCCATCTACACCACGGTCAACATCGGCGCGGGGATGGCCAAGAAGCCCTACGCGGTGCCCGCCGCGGTCGTGAAGGCGCAGGCCGCCAAGCTGAAGTGATCCGCCGACAGGACGCTCAGGGGCCCCGGCCGAGGCCGGGGCCCCTCACGTTCAGCGCAGCGGGCCGGTGACCTTCTCCACGGCCGCCACCAGCTCTCCGCCGCGCACGAAGGCGTCGGCGGCGGCCAGGTCGGGCGCGAGGAACCGGTCCGGGCCCGGGCCCTGCACCCCGGCGGCGCGCACGGCCTCGATCGCGGCCCGGGAGGCGGGCGCCGGGGTGAGGCCCTCGCGCAGCTCGACGGCGCGGGTGGCCGCGTACAGCTCGATGGCGATGACCCGGGTGAGGTTGTCCACGGCGGTGCGCAGCTTGCGCGCGGCCGACCAGCCCATGGAGACGTGGTCCTCCTGCATGGCGGAGGACGGGATGGAGTCCGCCGAGGCCGGTACGGCGAGCCGCTTCAGCTCGCTGACCAGCGCGGCCTGCGTGTACTGGGCGATCATCAGGCCGGAGTCGACGCCCGCGTCGTCCGCGAGGAACGGCGGCAGGCCGTGGCTGCGGTTCTTGTCGAGCAGCCGGTCGGTGCGGCGCTCGGCGATGGAGCCGAGGTCGGCGGCGGCGATGGCGACGAAGTCCAGGACGTAGGCCACGGGGGCGCCGTGGAAGTTGCCGTTGGACTCCACACGCCCGTCGGACAGCACGACCGGGTTGTCGACGGCGGAGGCCAGCTCGCGCTCGGCGACCAGCCGGGCGTGCGCCAGGGTGTCCCGTCCCGCGCCGGCGACCTGCGGGGCGCAGCGCACCGAGTAGGCGTCCTGGACGCGCGGCGCGTCGTCCTGGTGGTGCCCGGTCAGGCCGGAACCCTTGAGCACGGCCAGCATGTTGGCGGCGGAGGCGCCCTGGCCGGGATGCGGGCGGATGGCGTGCAGCTCGGGGGCGAGCACCTTGTCGGTGCCGAGCAGCGCCTCCATGCTGAGGGCGGCGGTGATGTCCGCGGACTTGTAGAGCATGTCCAGGTCGGCGAGGGCCATGATCAGCATGCCGAGCATGCCGTCGGTGCCGTTGAGGAGGGCCAGGCCCTCCTTCTCGCGCAGCTCGACGGGGGCGATCCCGTGCTCGGCGAGCAGCTCACCGGCGGGCCGGACGCGTCCGTCGGGGCCCTCCGCGTCCCCTTCTCCCATGAGGGTGAGGGCGCAGTGGGACAGCGGGGCCAGGTCGCCGGAGCAGCCGAGGGAGCCGTACTCGTGCACGACCGGGGTGATCCCGGCGTTCAGCACGTCGGCCATGGTCTGCGCGACCTCGGGCCGCACACCGGTGTGCCCCGAGCAGACGGTCTTGAGCCGCAGGAACATCAGGGCCCGTACGACCTCGCGCTCCACCCGCGGGCCCATGCCGGCGGCGTGCGAGCGGACGATGTTGCGCTGCAGCTGGGCGCGCAGTTCCTGGCTGATGTGCCGGGTCGCCAGGGCGCCGAAACCGGTGGAGACGCCGTAGACCGGGTCCGGCTTGGCCGCCAGCGCGTCCACGATCTCCCGGGCCGCCGCGAGGGCGGCCACCGCCTCAGCCGACAGCTCGATGCGGGCACCGCCGCGCGCCACGGCGAGAACGTCGGACGCCGTGACACCGGACGTCCCCACCACCACAGTGTGCATATCCATATTCAGGAGCGTACGCATTGAATGCGACGCTGTCACTAGTGGGCACCGGGGGTGCCCCTTACCGGGCGGTGTGGGCTTCGCCTCACGCCCTGCGCCCGCGGAACCGGCGCCGCTCGGCACGGGAGGGCGGCGGCTCGTCGGCCAGCCGTACGACCGGGTCGTCCGGCCCCTCCCGGCCGGCCACCACCGGCCGGTCCAGCCGCATGGCCTTGGCCCGGTACTGGGCGGCGTCCGCGAGCCGGAACAGCCGGCGGGCGTCGCGCACCTCCCCGATCGGCTCCTCGGTCGAGGCGACCCCGCAGGCCACCCCCTCCCCGAGCTCCAACTCCCCGGCTCTCCGGCACAGTTCGTCCGCCGCCTTCACCACGTCGTCGGCGGGCTGCCCGACCGCGAGCAGACAGAACTCGTCCCCGCCGAGGCGCGCGGCCAGCGCGCCCGGCACCATCGCGCCGCACAGCGACAGCACCGAGCCGAAGCGTTCGAGGAGCCGGTCGCCGACGGCGTGCCCGAGGGTGTCGTTGACCCGCTTGAGTCCGTTGAGGTCACAGACGACGAGGCTGACGGCGACGCCCTCCGCACGGTGCCGCTCGACGGCCTCCTCCAGGCGCACGTCCACGGCGCGCCGGTTGGCGAGACCCGTGAGGGCGTCGGTGTACGCGAGCCGGCGGGCCTCCTCCAGCCGCTCGGTCTGCGCGAGGCCCGCGGCGACGACGGCGCCGAGCACGGTGGCGAAGTCGGCGTCGGCCCGCGCGAACGGGGGCTGCCCGGCCGGGCGGGCCACATACAGCTCACCCCAGGCGCGGCCGTGCAGTACGACGGGGGCCACGACACAGCAGCCGCGGCCGCGGCGGCGCAGGGCGGCGACGCGCTGGTGGAAGTAGCCGGGGGTGCCGGCGGCCGTCCCCGCGGCGGTCTCCACCCAGGCGTTGGGGCCTCCGCCGCCGGCCCATCGCTCGTGCAGGAACTCGGTGATCTCCGGGAACTGGTGCACCGGGTAGGCCTCAGCCTCCGGGAACTCCTCCTCGTCCGGGGCGCGGTCCCCCACGTTCACCAGGACCCGCAGCCGGCCCAGCTCCCGCTCCCAGACCGACAGCGCGGCGAAGCTGCCGTCCAGCGCGTGGCAGGCGCCGAGGGCGGCGGCCTGCCAGGACTCCCGCGGGGTGTGCGCCGCCGCCATGCCCTGCGCCAGCGCCACGACCGCGGCCAGCCGCTTGTCCTCGCCCATTCATCCAGGTTAGGGAGGAATCAGGCGGTTCGGCCCATTGGTGCGGCGATCAGGTGGAATACCCGCACCGAGCCGCGGCCCACGCCCCTCGACCGCGCCGCAGCCACAGCCACAGCCACAGCCACAGCCCTAGGTCACCGGAAACGCGCCCGTCACTCCCCCGGCCACTGCGGCTTGCGCTTCTCGTTGAACGCCGCCACTCCCTCCGCCCGGTCCCCCGAGAACGCCACCGACCGCCACGCCGCGTCCTCGACGTCCAGCCCGGCCCGCAGATCCAGCCCGTGCCCCAGCCGCAGCGCCCGCTTGGCGGCGCGCAGGCCGACCGGGGAGTTCGCGGCGATCCGGGCGCCCAGCGCCAGCGCCTCCTCCCGGTCCCGCCCCTCGTCCACCAGCTGGTCCACGAGCCCCAGTCCGGCCGCCTCCGCCGCCTCGACCCGCCGCGCCGAGAAGATCAGCTCGGCGGCCCGCGCCGCGCCGACCCGCCGCGGCAGCAGTTGCGTACCGCCGCCGCCCGGGATCACGCCCACGGAGACCTCCGGCAGCCCCACCACGGCCGTGGGGTCGGCCACGATCAGGTCGCAGGAGAGGGCCAGCTCGAAACCGCCGCCCAGCGCGAAGCCGTGCACCGCCGCGATCGTCGGCATCGGCAGCTCCAGCACCCCGGTGTAGGCCGCCCGCGCCACCGGCCGCTGACGCACGAGGTCGGCGTCGGTGAAGGAGTTCCGCTCCTTCAGGTCCGCCCCCACGCAGAACGCCCGTTCGTGCGAGGAGGTCAGGACGACCACCCGGGCCTCCCGGTCGCCGGCGAGCGCGGCGCAGGCGCCCGCGAGGGAGCGGGCCATCTCCGTGGAGACGGCGTTCATCGCCTTGGGCCGGTCCAGCACCAGCTCCGCGACATGCCCGTGCCGCCGCACCAGCACGAACTCCCCGAACCGCTCCTCGCCCATGACACCCTCCGGTTAACGCGGGTTAACTCACTGTCGGCCCGATCATCGCAGCCGTACCCGACCCCGGGAAAGCCCGGGAGCCACGCCCGTTCGAGATCCCCGCAAAGCCCGGGGGGCTACGCCCGTTCGAGTGACATCCCGGCCGTCTCCCCGCACACCGCCCACACGAACGCATAGCGTGCGCTCCGCCATGGCGCGCCCCGGGCGCGTGGCGGGGAGGAACCCATGACACCGATACCTGCACGGTCCGGTACGGCGCCGGGACGCGAGCCCGGCGTACGACGCGGGCGGCACCGCAAGCCCCGTCCCCGCAAGGTGCTGCTCGCCACCGGAGGTCTGGCCCTGGCCGCGGGCGTGCTCAGCCTGGTGCGGGTCGCACCGGACTCGGGGGTCGGCGCGCCCGGCACGGCGGAGGCCGAGTCCCGGCACGACCCGGGCGGCGCGGCCGCGGCCGGCCCGGCGAACACCGCGGCGACCGTCGCCGCCCCCACCGCGCTGCCCTCGGCGACCTCCGCCATGGGCGGCAGGAGTCTCGCGCCGACGTCCACCGGGTCACCGGTCCCCACCGCGGCGGCGGACACGGACGCGGCACCGCCCGGCGACACCGCCGTACCGGCCTCCGACCCGCCGGCCGTCCCGACCGGCGCCCCGGACACCCCCGCCGGCCCGCCGCGGCCCACGCCGACGGCGTCCGCCCCGCCCCAGGCCCCCGCGACACCGGACCCCGCCCCGGCACCGAGCCGGACCCCGACGCCGGACCCCGGCACGCCGAAGCCCGATCACGGCGGGGTGTGCGTGCCGGTGATCGGGCTGTGTGTGGACGTGCTCGGCGGCACGGACGGCTAGGGTCTTTCGTCGGGATCAGGCCGGCTCGCGGGCCCTGCCTGCCGCGCCCCGACACGGTCCGATCCGGACGGGACGATCCCGGCGAAAGACCTACGGCCGGCCGTCGCGGCGGGCGAGCAGCCACGGCTCGACCACGCCGAGCCCGCGCACCGGGCGCTGCCACATGGGCTGGAGCGCGAAGCGGTACGCCGGCGGCTCCTCGCCCTCCTTCTCGGCAGCCGCCGCGGCCTCCGCCGCCTCCGCCTCCGAGACGGGCGCCTCGCCGGTGCGGGTCAGCTCCTCGGCGAAGGCACTGTCCACCAGAACGGCGTCCCGGGGCGCTATGGACGTCAGCCGGGAGGCCAGGTTGACGGTCGTACCGAAGACGTCGCCCATCCGGGTGGTCACCGTGCCGAACGCCATGCCGACCCGGAGCTCGGGCATCGTCTCGTCGTTCGCCAGCGTCTCCACCAGCCGCAGCGCGATGTCGGCGGCGACACCGGCGTCGTCCGCGGCGAACAGCACCTCGTCGCCGAGGGTCTTGATGAGCCGGCCGCCGCGCGCGGCCACCAGGTCGGCGGCGGTGGTCTCGAAGGCCTCGACCAGTTCGCCGAGTTCCTCCTCCTCCATCCGGCGGGTCAGCCGCGTGAACCCGACGAGGTCGGCGAAGCCGACGGCGAGCCGCCGGTCGACCATCTCCTCGTCGTCGGCGGACTGCACGACACGGCCGGCCGAGGCGGCCAGCTGGCGGCGCCAGACGTAGACCAGGAACTCCTCCAGCTCGGGCAGGAGCAGTTCGACGATCGGGTACGTCACCTCGGTGCGGGTCATGCCCGGCTCGGGCGGCTCGGTCAGGCCCTCCAGGAAGGAATCCATCTGCCATTCCGCCAATCGGGCGGTGGTCTGCCCGGTGGACCGGGCCACCTGCACCGCCATGGCCTCGCTCAGCAGCCCCGCCTCCACCAGACCGGCGAGGCGCCGCAGGGCGAGCACATCGGCCTCGGTGAGGGCCTTGGCCTGGCCGATGTCCGCGAAGCCCATGGCCCGCCAGAACCGGGAGGC
Source organism: Streptomyces echinatus (assembly GCF_014203595.1). Classification (GTDB taxonomy): domain Bacteria; phylum Actinomycetota; class Actinomycetes; order Streptomycetales; family Streptomycetaceae; genus Streptomyces; species Streptomyces echinatus. Next base: position 502,612 of record NZ_JACHJK010000004.1, on the reverse strand, counting down.
CAGCTCCATGGAGACGCCGGCGCTGCGGGCGGCCTGGAAAGGGGTGTAGCGGCGCTCGGCGCCGAGGATGAGCTGTTCGAGCCGCAGGGCAAGCGGATCCTCGCCGTTGTCGGGGGCGTGGGGGTCCACCCGGCCGTCCCCGCCCGCGCCGGAGCCCGTGTCGTCGACGGTCACGCCTGCTGCCCTTCCGATCTGCCGCGGTCAGGTATCGACCGGCCTCAACTCTACGGCAGGTGTGCGCCAGCTCACTCCGCCGGGTTGGGCCGACGGCGCGCTGGTCACCACCGGTCACTGGTGCCCCGGGCGAGCCGCGGGCCCAGGGCCCTCCAGCGGCTCGTCACCGTACGCGCCCGCGTCTTCATCGTGGCCCTTCGCGCACTTCCCCGCGCCTCCTCGCGCACTTCCCCGCGCCCCCGGGGACGCCTCCGGGACGGCGCCGCGGCCCACCCGGGACGGCGCCGCGGCCGCCCACGGCGGGCCCCCACTCGGCCGCCCGGGCGCCGCGGGCCTCCCTCACGCGGGCCGCAGGTGCACGATGTCCCCGGCTCCCACCGGCTCCTGCACGCCGTCCTCCGTGGCGATGATCAGCCGGCCGTCCCCGTCCAGGGCGACGGCCTCCCCGACCACCGACCGGTCCCCCGGCAGCTCCGCGCGGACCGTCCGGCCGAGGGTCGCGCAGCCCGCGGTGTACATCTCCTGCAGACCGCTGGCCGCGGGGTCCCCCAGCGCCGCCCGCCACCGCCCGTACCAGTCCTCCAGCGACCGCAGCACCGCCCGCAGCAGCGGATCCCGGTCCGTGCCGGCCGCGCCGGCCAGCGCCAGCGACCCCGCCTGCGGTACCGGAAGCTCGTCCGCCCCGAGGCTGACGTTGATGCCGACGCCGATGACGACGCCGTCCTCACCGGCCCGCTCGGCGAGGATGCCGCCGGTCTTGCGCTCCTCCCCGCCCACGGTCACCAGCAGGTCGTTGGGCCACTTCAGCGCCGTGTCGACACCCGCCGCCCGCGCCAGGCCGGTCGCCACCGCCACGCCCGTCAGCAGCGGCAGCCAGCCCCAGCGGTCCACCGGCACCTCGGTGGGCCGCAGCAGGACCGAGAAGAAGAGACCGGACCGCGGCGGTGCCGACCAGCGCCGGTCCAGCCGTCCCCGGCCGGCCGTCTGCTCCTCCGCCACCAGCACGGCGCCCTCGCCCGCGTCCCCGGCGGCAGCCCGCGCGGCGAGGTCGGAGTTGGTGGAACCGGTCCGCTGCACCACCTCGATGTCGCGGTACAGGCCCCCCTCCCTGACCAGCCCGCGCCGCAGTGCCGCGGCGTTCAGGGGCGGACGGTCCAGGTCGGACCAGCGGTTGTCGTCTGATGGATTCTGCGGCGTCATGCAAGCCACCCTAGGTGTGGTAAACGACGCACTGCTGATCCGCAGGCCCGCCACTACTCTACGGATGAGTAACCGTCCCCCCTTTTGAGCAGGCAGGGAGCCGCATCCCGATGTCCGAGCCGGAAGAGCGTCACGCGATCCACGAGATCGACATCCACACGACCGCGGGAAAAATCGCGGATCTCCAGCGGCGCATCGACGAGGCGACGCACGCCGGCTCCGAGCGCGCCGTCGAAAAGCAGCACGCCAAGGGCAAGCTGACGGCCCGTGAGCGGATCGAGCTGCTGCTCGACGAGGACTCGTTCGTCGAGCTGGACGAGTTCGCCCGGCACCGGTCGACCAACTTCGGGCTGGAGAAGAACCGCCCGTACGGGGACGGCGTCGTCACCGGCTACGGCACGGTGGACGGCCGCCCGGTCGCCGTCTTCTCGCAGGACTTCACGGTCTTCGGCGGAGCCCTCGGCGAGGTCTACGGCCAGAAGATCGTCAAGGTCATGGACTTCGCGCTGAAAACCGGCTGCCCCGTCATCGGCATCAACGACTCCGGCGGCGCCCGCATCCAGGAGGGCGTGGCCTCCCTCGGCGCCTACGGCGAGATCTTCCGCCGCAACACCCACGCCTCCGGCGTGATCCCGCAGATCAGCCTGGTCGTCGGCCCCTGCGCCGGCGGCGCGGTCTACTCCCCGGCCATCACCGACTTCACGGTCATGGTCGACCAGACCTCGCACATGTTCATCACCGGCCCCGACGTCATCAAGACGGTCACCGGCGAGGACGTCGGCTTCGAGGAGCTGGGCGGCGCCCGCACCCACAACGCCACCTCCGGCGTGGCCCACCACATGTCCGGTGACGAGAAGGACGCCATCGAGTACGTCAAGCAGCTGCTGTCGTACCTGCCGTCCAACAACCTCTCCGAGCCCCCGGTCTTCGCGGAGGAGGCGGACCTCGCCGTCAACGACGAGGACCGCGAGCTGGACACGCTCGTCCCGGACAGCGCGAACCAGCCGTACGACATGCACACGGTGATCGAACACGTCCTGGACGACGCCGAGTTCTTCGAGACGCAGGCCCTGTTCGCGCCGAACATCCTCACCGGCTTCGGACGGGTCGAGGGCCACCCGGTCGGTGTCGTCGCCAACCAGCCGATGCAGTTCGCCGGCTGCCTCGACATCGACGCCTCCGAGAAGGCCGCCCGCTTCGTGCGCACCTGCGACGCCTTCAACATCCCGGTGCTGACCTTCGTGGACGTGCCCGGCTTCCTGCCCGGCGTCGGGCAGGAGCACGAGGGCATCATCCGGCGCGGCGCCAAGCTGATCTTCGCCTACGCCGAGGCCACCGTCCCGCTGATCACCGTGATCACCCGCAAGGCCTTCGGCGGCGCCTACGACGTCATGGGTTCCAAGCATTTGGGCGCCGACCTCAACCTGGCGTGGCCCACCGCCCAGATCGCCGTCATGGGCGCCCAGGGCGCGGTCAACATCCTGCACCGCCGCACCATCGCCGAGGCGGAGGCGAACGGTGAGGACATGGAGGCGGTGCGGGCACGGCTCATCCGGGAGTACGAGGACACCCTCCTCAACCCCTACGTCGCGGCCGAGCGCGGCTACGTCGACGCGGTGATCATGCCGTCCGACACCCGCGCGCACGTCGTCCGCGGGCTGCGCCAGCTGCGCACCAAGCGGGAGTCCCTGCCCCCGAAGAAGCACGGCAACATCCCCCTCTAGGCCCCGCGGACCCTGGGAGCGGTCATGAACATCAAGGTCGTACGAGGCAACCCGACCCCGGAGGAGCTGGCCGCCGCACTGGCGGTGGTCCGCGCCCGCGCCGCGGCGGCAGCAGCCGAGCCGTCCGGCGCGGACGGCCCGAGGGACGCGTGGTCCGACCCGTCCCGGATCGCGTCCGCGCGGGTACCCAAGCCGGGCCCCGCGTCGTGGACCCGCACCTACTGGCCGGCCTGACCTCAGCCCGCCCGGCCTCCTGGGGGCGCGGAAGGACGGACGGGGCGCCGATCTGAGTAGCTCTACTCAGGCGCCCCGCCCCGCCGAGGCCGCAGGCTGGGGGCATGCTGTGGTCAGACCCGGAGAACGAGCCGCCGAAGGAACTGCGCGACGCGCACGACATGCTTCGGCGGCTCGGCATCCTCATGGCCCTGGCCATGGTCCTGGTGATGATCGTGATCGGTCTGAGGTGAGCCGGACGGCCTCACGTGACTAACCTGACCGCATGACCGCTAAGCGCCGCAGGCGACTCGTGCTCGCCTCCCAGTCCCCCGCCCGGCTGGGCCTGCTCCGGCAGGCCGGTCTCGCCCCCGAGGTGATCGTGAGCGGCGTCGACGAGGACGCCGTCACCGCACCCACCCCGGCCGAGCTGGCACTCGCCCTGGCCGAGGCCAAGGCGTCGGTCGTGGCGGCGAAGCCGGAGGTGCAGGGTGCCCTGGTGATCGGCTGCGACTCGGTGCTGGAGCTGGACGGGCACGCGCTCGGCAAGCCGGCCGACGCCGAGGAGGCCACCGGCCGCTGGAAGAGCATGCGCGGGCGGGCCGGAGTGCTCCAGACGGGGCACTGCGTGTGGGACACGGAGGCCAAGCGGTACGTGTCGGCGACCGCCTCCACCGTCGTCCGGTTCGGCGATCCGAGCGACGCCGAGATCGCCGCCTACGTGGCCTCCGGCGAGCCCCTCCAAGTCGCCGGCGCCTTCACCCTGGACGGCCGTTCGGCGCCGTTCATCGAGGGCATCGAGGGCGACCACGGCAATGTGATCGGCATCAGCCTGCCCCTGATCCGCAAGCTCCTCGCCGAACTCGGCGTCGCCATCACGGAGTTGTGGACACCGGAGCGCTGACCTGCGCCGGGACGGAGTCCTGCGGGCCGTCGTCCCCGTCCCGCGGCTCGCCCGTACGGCTCGCCGGCGCACCCGCGCCGGCGGGGGCCGCCTCCGGCTCCGCCCGTGCGGCCGGGTCCTCCCCCCGCCCCGGCGCGCCGCCGACGGCGCCCTCCGGGCCGCCCGCACGGTCGTACGTCATCAGGAGCAGGACTATGAGCCCCAGGACGACGACCATGAACCCGAACGCCGTCCAGCCCACCAGGCCCCAGGCGACCGCGCCCAGCAGGCCGTGCACCACGGCCGCGCTGATCAGCAGGACACGCCCGAAGCCGGCCGGGGCGCGGTCGCGTATCGCGACGAGCACGGCCACCAGCGCGCAGAACGCGAAGTAGAGACCGAAGATCACACCGCCGGCCTTCGACGACGTCGCCATGACGTCCGGGTCGAGGCCGGCCAGGGACATGTCCTGGCGGTCGACGACCACTCCGAGGAGCCAGTTCAGCGCGGCGATGAAGACGGCCTCCGCCAGGAGGACGACCGCCAGGACCCATGCCACCGGTCTGCGCACCACCGGTTCCCACCCACTCTCACGCCAGCAGCCTGTTACCTCAGGTACGTTCGAGACAGCGCGAACGCTACTAACGGGTAAACCCAGGGACAAGGGTTCGGGCGGCAGCAAAGAATCATTGGGCCATTCGTAGGGACTCGACAAAGAATCAGAGTGGGCCGCAGCACGCCCTCACAGAGACCTTGGCCACATGGGAGGGCTAGGGTTTTCCGCAGGAGTCCTGCGTACCGAGGTGCGACATGGGCTTTCGCGGGTCGAGCGCGCCTCGCATCACGCTCCGTGTGGGCAAGCTCACCACAGGGGACGGGTCGAAGTGCCGTGTCGGCAGTCCCTAAACTCGGCTTGTTTCAAGGAGGGAGCCTCAATCGTGCGCAAGGTGCTCATCGCCAACCGTGGCGAAATCGCTGTCCGCGTGGCCCGGGCCTGCCGGGACGCCGGGATCGCGAGCGTGGCCGTCTACGCGGACCCGGACCGGGACGCTCTGCATGTCCGCGCCGCGGATGAGGCGTTCGCCCTGGGCGGTGACACCCCGGCCACCAGCTACCTGATGATCGACAAGATCCTCAACGCAGCCCGCGAGTCCGGCGCGGACGCCGTCCATCCGGGTTACGGATTTCTCTCGGAGAACGCCGAGTTCGCCCAGGCGGTCCTCGACGCCGGCCTGATCTGGATCGGCCCGCCCCCGCAGGCCATCCGCGACCTCGGCGACAAGGTCGCCGCCCGGCACATCGCCCAGCGCGCCGGCGCCCCCCTGGTGGCCGGCACGCCCGACCCGGTGAGCGGCGCCGACGAGGTCGTGGCGTTCGCCGAGGAACACGGTCTGCCGATCGCCATCAAGGCCGCCTTCGGCGGTGGCGGCCGTGGCCTGAAGGTCGCCCGCACCCTCGAAGAGGTCCCGGAGCTGTACGAGTCGGCCGTCCGTGAGGCCGTCGCCGCCTTCGGCCGCGGCGAGTGCTTCGTGGAGCGGTACCTGGACCGCCCGCGTCACGTGGAGACGCAGTGCCTGGCCGACAAGCACGGCAACGTGGTCGTCGTGTCCACCCGTGACTGCTCGCTGCAGCGCCGCCACCAGAAGCTGGTGGAGGAGGCTCCGGCGCCGTTCCTCTCCGAGGAGCAGGTCGCCGAGCTGTACCGCGCCTCGAAGGCCATCCTGAAGGAGGCCGGCTACGAGGGCGCCGGCACCTGTGAGTTCCTGGTCGGCCAGGACGGCACGATCTCCTTCCTGGAGGTCAACACCCGCCTCCAGGTCGAGCACCCGGTGACCGAGGAGGTCGCCGGCATCGACCTGGTCCGCGAGATGTTCCGGATCGCCGACGGCGAGGAGCTGGGTTACGGCGACCCGGAGCTGCGCGGACACTCGTTCGAGTTCCGCATCAACGGCGAGGACCCGGGCCGCAACTTCCTGCCGGCCCCCGGCACGGTCACCCGGTTCGACGCGCCGTCCGGCCCCGGCGTCCGCCTGGACGCGGGCGTGGAGTCCGGCTCGGTCATCGGCCCGGCCTGGGACTCGCTGCTCGCCAAGCTGATCGTGACCGGCCGCACCCGCGAGGAGGCCCTGCAGCGGGCCGCGCGCGCCCTGGACGAGTTCCAGGTCGAGGGCATGGCCACCGCGATCCCGTTCCACCGCGTGGTCGTCAGGGACCCGGCGTTCGCCCCGGAGCTGACCGGCTCGCAGGAGCCCTTCAAGGTCCACACCCGCTGGATCGAGACCGAGTTCGTCAACGAGATCAAGCCGTTCGCCGCCCCGGCCGACGCCGAGGCGGAGGAGGAGCTCGGCCGCGAGACGGTCGTCGTCGAGGTCGGCGGCAAGCGCCTGGAGGTCTCCCTCCCCTCGTCGCTGGGCATGTCGCTGGCCCGCACGGGCCTCGCGGCCGGCGCCAAGCCCAAGCGGCGCGCGGCCAAGAAGTCCGGCCCGGTCGCCTCGGGTGACACCCTCGCCTCGCCGATGCAGGGCACGATCGTGAAGATCGCGGTCGAGGAGGGCCAGGAGGTCAAGGAGGGCGACCTGGTCGTCGTCCTGGAGGCCATGAAGATGGAGCAGCCCCTCAACGCCCACAAGGCGGGCACCATCAAGGGCCTGAGCGCCGAGGTCGGCGCCTCCATCACCTCGGGCGCGGCGATCTGCGAGATCAAGGACTGAGCCGTCGTCGTACAGCAGTGATTCGGCCCCCGGTGCGTTCCGGGGGCCGACCGCGTTCCGGGGCTCCGAGCCGGCCTCGACACGGCCGGCGACGCGGACGGCGCGGATGGTGGGGAACTGCGCACCACGACCGCTGAGCCGGCGGCCTCACGGCCGGCGACGCGGACGGTGCCGACGGCGGGGAACTGCCTGCCACCGCCGCGGGGGCGGTCTCATGGCCTTCGGGTCGTCTCACCGGTGTGGGCGTCGATACGGCACGGGCCGAGCGGCGTGCGGAGAGCCTGGCCCTGTCACGCGGTCGGCCGAGCCCGCCCCCACTCCCTGAGGGCCGGCCCCTTCGGTGCCGGCGCTCACCGGCGCCGCAGATCCGCGACGCGCCCCCGTTCGGCTGTCGTCGGGTCTCCCAGGCCCGCCGCGGACCGTAGCGCGGAGGTGCCCGGTACGTGCCCCCTTCGCGGTCCCGGCAGTGGGGCGCGGCGGCCCGCCGGGACCTGTTCACCCCCCGGGCTTCCGCTCGCCCCCGCAACGGCGATCTGCACACCCTGGTCGGCGAGCGCCTGCAACTCCGTGGCGGCGCGGTCGTCGTGGGCGGGCGGCTCGTCGGTGACCAGCCGGGTGATGAGGTCCGTCGGCACGGTCTGGAACATCGTGTCCGTGCCCAGCTTGGTGTGGTCGGCGAGGACCACGACCTCCGCGGCGGCCTGGACGAGGGCCCGGTCGACGGATGCCGAGAGCATGTTGGAGGTGGAGAGCCCGCGTTCGGCGGTGAGGCCGCTTCCGGAGAGGAAGGCCCTCGACACGCGCAGGCCCTGGAGGGACTGTTCCGCGCCGGAGCCGACGAGGGCGTAGTTGGAGCCGCGCAGGGTGCCCCCGGTCATCACGACCTCCACCCGGTTGGCGTGGGCCAACGCCTGGGCCACCAGGAGGGAGTTGGTGACGACCGTCAGGCCCGGCACGCGCGCCAGGCGGCGGGCCAGTTCCTGTGTGGTCGTACCCGCCCCGACCACGATGGCCTCGCCTTCTTCGACGAGGCCCGCGGCGAGGTCGGCGATGGCCGTCTTCTCGGCGGTCGCGAGATGCGACTTCTGCGGGAAGCCGGATTCTCGGGTGAACCCACCCGGCAGTACCGCACCGCCGTGCCGGCGGTCGAGGAGTCCTTCTGCCTCCAGTGCCCGCACGTCCCGCCGTACGGTCACTTCGGAGGTCTGGACGACGCGGGCGAGCTCACGGAGCGACACGGCACCGTTCGCTCGCACCATTTCGAGGATCAATTGGCGACGTTCAGCAGCGAACACGAAACTGACAGTAACCCCAGCGACCGTCTGCTTTCAGCAGTTTGCGCCGAATAACAGAAGTTGTTCGCATGGCAGGGCGGGAGGTGATATAGAGCCCGCCCGCCCCGACTATGCCGCCCGCACTCGCCGCGACTCCCCGTGACCAGCGGGAAGCCGCCCCGGACCGTCAGGCCTCCACGCCCGCCTTGCGCGTGTGCAGCTGCCGGGCGACCTCCGCGATCGACCCCGAAAGGGAGGGGTACACCGTGAACGCGTTCGCGATCTGTTCGACCGTCAGATTGTTGTCGACGGCGATCGAGATCGGATGGATCAGTTCCGAGGCGCGGGGCGCCACGACCACACCGCCGACCACGATCCCGGTGCCCGGGCGGCAGAAGATCTTCACGAAGCCGTCCCGGATGCCCTGCATCTTGGCGCGCGGGTTGCGCAGCAGGGGCAGCTTGACGACCCGGGCGTCGATCTTGCCCGCGTCCACGTCGGCCTGGCTGTAGCCGACCGTGGCGATCTCGGGGTCGGTGAAGACGTTCGAGGAGACCGTCTTCAGGTTCAGCGGGGCCACCGCGTCGCCGAGGAAGTGGTACATGGCGATACGCCCCTGCATGGCGGCGACGGACGCGAGGGCGAAGACACCGGTCACGTCACCGGCCGCGTACACACCCGGCGCGGTCGTCCGCGAGACCTTGTCGGTCCAGATGTGGCCCGAATCGCGCAGCTTGACGCCGGCGTCCTCCAGGCCGAGGCCCGCGCTGTTCGGGATGGCGCCGACGGCCATCAGGCAGTGGCTGCCGGTGATGACCCGGCCGTCGGCCAGCGTCACCTCGACCCGGTCGCCGACGCGCTTCGCGGCCTGCGCGCGGGAGCGGGCCATGACGTTCATGCCGCGGCGCCGGAAGACGTCCTCCAGGACGGCGGCGGCGTCCGGGTCCTCGCCGGGCAGCACCCGGTCGCGGGAGGAGACCAGGGTGACCTTGGAGCCCAGGGCCTGGTACGCGCCGGCGAACTCGGCACCGGTCACACCCGAGCCGACCACGATCAGCTCTTCCGGCAGCTCGGTGAGGTCGTAGACCTGGGTCCAGTTCAGGATCCGCTCACCGTCGGGCTGGGCGTCGGGCAGCTCGCGCGGGTGTCCGCCGGTGGCGATGAGCACGGCGTCGGCGGTGAGGGTCTCCTCGGTGCCGTCGGCGGCGGTGACGACGACCTTGCGGGAGCCGTCGAGCGCCTGCATGCCGTCCAGCCGGCCGCGGCCGCGCATGACCCGGGCGCCGGCGCGGGTGACGGAGGCGGTGATGTCGTGGGACTGGGCGAGCGCGAGCCGCTTCACCCGGCGGTTGACCTTTCCGAGGTCCACGCCGACCACCCGGGCCGCCTGCTCCAGCGGCGGGGTGTCGTCGGCGACGATGATGCCCAGCTCCTCGTACGAGGAGTCGAAGGTGGTCATCACCTCGGCCGTAGCGATAAGGGTCTTCGACGGCACGCAGTCGGTCAGCACCGACGCTCCGCCCAGACCGTCGCAGTCGACGACGGTCACCTCCGCGCCGAGCTGAGCGGCGACCAGCGCCGCTTCGTATCCGCCGGGTCCGCCACCGATGATCACGATCCGAGTCACGTACTCCATTGTCCCGCACGCTTCAACGTGCCACTGCCCGGGGGCGCCACCACACCGTTCCCGGGGCACCTGGGGCGCACGGTGCGGCTGCCGTACCCTCTCCCCATGTCGCTCTATGCCGCGTACGCCGGCAATCTCGACGCGCGTCTGATGTCCCACCGCGCCCCGCACTCCCCGCTGCGCGCCACCGGCTGGCTGAACGGCTGGCGGCTGACCTTCGGCGGCGAGCAGCTGGGCTGGGAGGGCGCGCTGGCGACGATCGTCGAGGACCCGCTCTCCCAGGTCTTCGTCGGCCTGTACGACATCGCCCCCATGGACGAGGAGTCGCTCGACGGCTGGGAGGGCGGGGGGCTCGACCTGTACCGGCGGACGCGGGTGCGCGCGCACACCCTGGACGGCGAGGAGCCGGCCTGGACCTACGTCCTCAACGGCTACGAGGGCGGTCTGCCGTCGGCGCGCTACCTGGGCGAGATCGCGGACGCGGCGGAGTCGGCGGGGGCGCCGCACGACTATGTGATGGAACTCCGCAAGCGCCCCTGCTGAACCGGCCCCCTCCCGCCCTTCCCGCGGTTTTCCTCCCCTTTCGGGCCGCGTTTGTGGAAAACGACAAGACAACGAATGCAATCCCGTGGGCTCTGTCATCTACGCGCGTAGGCGAAGACCGGCTACCCTCATCGGCGTGAACGCATCTCTTCTTCCGGACGACATCCAGGGCGACCCCTACGCCGCCGCCGACGCCGCCGCCGCGCGCCTGCGCGAACTGACCGGCGCCGAGACCCACGACGTCGCCCTCGTGATGGGCTCCGGCTGGGCTCCGGCCGTCGACGCCCTGGGCGCACCCGACGCCGAGTTCCAGGTCACCGAGCTGCCCGGCTTCCCGCCGCCGGCGGTCGAGGGGCACGGCGGCAAGGTCCGCTCCTACTCCTTCGGTGACAAGCGCGCGCTGGTCTTCCTGGGCCGCACGCACTACTACGAGGGCCGTGGCGTCGCCGCCGTCTCCCACGGCGTCCGCACCGCCGTCGCCGCCGGCTGCAAGACCATCGTGCTGACCAACGGCTGCGGCGGTCTGCGCGAGGGCATGCGCCCCGGCCAGCCGGTCCTCATCAGCGACCACATCAACCTGACGGCGACCTCCCCGATCGTCGGCGCGAACTTCGTCGACCTGACCGACCTGTACTCCCCGCGCCTGCGCGCCCTGTGCAAGGAGATCGACCCCTCCCTGGAGGAGGGCGTCTACGCGCAGTTCCCCGGCCCGCACTACGAGACCCCGGCCGAGATCCGCATGGCCCGTGTCATCGGCGCGGACCTGGTCGGCATGTCCACGGTCCTCGAGGCCATCGCCGCGCGCGAGGCGGGCGCCGAGGTGCTGGGCATCTCCCTGGTCACCAACCTGGCCGCGGGCATGACCGGCGAGCCCCTCAACCACGAGGAGGTCCTCCAGGCGGGCCGTGACTCGGCGGCACGCATGGGCCAGCTGCTGGCGCAGGTGCTGGGCCGGCTGTAAGCGGCCCCGGGGGGCCGCGGTGACGCCGGCCGACCGCGGGCGTGCGGCGGCGGGCGTGACCCCGCCCGTCCACTTCTCGGCGGACCGAGTCGTGGGACGGGTGGGAGACGGGGGTCCGGCGGCCAAGCCGCCGGACAGCAGGCAGACACAGGAGAGGTTGATCCCAAGGTGCACGACGATCTCATCGCCGAGGCCAGCGCATGGCTCGCCGAGGACCCGGACCCGGAGACCCGCGACGAACTGGCCCGGCTGATCGAGGCCGGGGACGTCACCGAACTGTCCGCCCGCTTCAGCGGCACCCTCCAGTTCGGCACGGCCGGCCTGCGGGGCGAGCTCGGCGCCGGCCCCATGCGCATGAACCGCAGCGTGGTCATCCGCGCCGCCGCCGGCCTCGCCGCCTACCTGAAGAAGGACGGCCGGAGCGGCGGACTCGTCGTCATCGGCTACGACGCCCGCCACAAGTCCGCCGACTTCGCCCGGGACACCGCCGCCGTGATGACCGGCGCCGGTCTGCGTGCCGCCGTGCTGCCGCGCCCGCTGCCCACCCCCGTGCTGGCCTTCGCCATACGGCACCTCGGCGCGGTCGCGGGCGTGGAGGTCACCGCCAGCCACAACCCGCCCCGGGACAACGGCTACAAGGTCTACCTCGGCGACGGCTCGCAGATCGTGCCGCCCGCCGACGCGGGGATCGCCGCCGAGATCGACGCGATCGTCTCGCTGAACGACGCACCCCGCCCGGACGCCGGCTGGGAGATCCTGGACGACTCGGTCCTGGACGCCTATCTGGCCCGTACGGACGCCGTCCTGGCCGCCGGCTCGCCGCGCACCGCCCGCACGGTGTACACGGCCATGCACGGCGTCGGCAAGGACGTCCTGGTCGCCGCGTTCGCCCGGGCCGGCTTCCCCGAGCCGGTGCTGGTCGCCGAGCAGGCCGACCCGGACCCGGACTTCCCGACGGTCGCCTTCCCCAACCCGGAGGAGCCGGGCGCGATGGACCTGGCGTTCGCGCGGGCCCGCACCTGTGACCCGGATCTGATCATCGCCAACGACCCGGACGCGGACCGCTGCGCCGTCGCCGTACGGGACGGCGGCGACTGGCGGATGCTGCGCGGTGACGAGGTCGGCGCCCTGCTCGGCGCCCATCTGGTCCGGCGCGGCGCGCGGGGCACGTTCGCCGAGTCGATCGTCTCCTCCTCCCTGCTCGGCCGGATCGCCGGGAAGGCGGGCCTGCCCTACGAGGAGACGCTGACCGGCTTCAAGTGGATCGCCCGCGTCGACGGCCTGCGCTACGGCTACGAGGAGGCCCTCGGCTACTGCGTGGACCCCGGGGGCGTGCGCGACAAGGACGGCATCACCGCGGCCCTGCTGATCACCGAGCTGGCGTCCGAGCTGAAGGAGGAGGGCCGCACCCTCCTCGACCTGCTCGACGACCTCGCCGTGGAGCACGGACTGCACGCCACCGACCAGCTGTCGGTGCGGGTGAAGGACCTCTCGCTGATCGCGGACGCGATGCGCCGGCTGCGCGAGCAGCCGCCGACCGTGCTGGCGGGCCTGGCCGTCACCCGGGCCGAGGACCTGAACCGGGGGACGGACACGCTGCCGCCCACCGACGGCCTGCGCTACACCCTCGACGGCGCCCGGGTCATCGTCCGCCCGAGCGGCACCGAGCCGAAGCTGAAGTGCTACCTGGAGGTCGTCGTCCCGGTGCCCGACCGCGCCGGCCTCCCGGCCGCCCGCGCCCGCGCGGCCGAGCTGCTGGACGCCGTCAAGCGGGACCTGTCCGCCGCGCTCGGCATCTAGCGCCTACGACGAGACGGGGTGCCCCCATCCGGGGGCACCCCGTCTCGTCGTACCCGGGTTCCGATGGCCCGCCCCGCCCGCACCACCGTCGCCCCGGGCACGCGAACGGGGACAGTCGGCGACTCCGGGCGGGGCTCCGGCAGACCGAGGCACACCCGGGCGGGCGCCCGCAGACCGAGGCGTACCCGAGCGGCGGCTCCGGGCCGGGCTCCGGCAGGCCGAGGCGTGCCGGGGTGGCGGATTCGCGGCGGCGTCCCGGAGCGGAACCGCCGATCGCCGGGGAACGGCCCGGGGACCTCAGCCCAGGGCCAGCAGGATCGCCAGCAGAACCGCTCCGGCGACCGCGGGCGCGGCCACCTCGTAGGCCCAGCGCACGGTGACCTCCCCCTGCGCCGACTCGGCCGCGCCGCGGTTCTCCAGGAGCTCCCGCAGATCGTCCATGGCCTGGTCGGTCTCGGCGCGGGCCGGCCCGGTCTCCGGACCACGCAGGCTGAACCCGCCGAGGCCCATGCCGCCCGGTCCGAGCCCGCCGGACCGGCCGCCCGGCGTCACGCCCCGGGCCGCGTCCGTCGCCGCCCGCCGCTGCCGGCGGGCCGCCTTCTTGCGGGCCCGCAGCGAGACGGGGATGGCCCACAGCTGGTACTTGGCGCCGCCCTTGGCGAGGACCTCGTTCGAGTAGCCGGAGCGCAGGCCGGCGACCTCGCCCCACGGCAGGGTGATCACCCGGAAGGGGTTGCGGACGCGCAGCCGGTCCTCGTTCGCGAAGACCGCGGGACGGAGCGTGAAGGCGATGATCAGCGGCACGATCAGGATCAGGCCGGCCAGTGCCAGCCAGGGGGTCCGGCCGTGGCCCTTGAACAGCGCGTCGAAGCCCAGCCAGAGCACGACCAGGAGCAGCAGCACGCCACCCGCCAGCCCGAGCGGCGAGCGGTAGATCCGGTCCCTGGCGGTGGGCGCCGGAGGCTGTGACGCGGGTGACGGGTGGTCCGGGGTGGTCATGGGCCGATTGTGCACGACGGCGCCCGGCACATGACCGCCCGCCCGGGAAACCGGCGCTCATCCGTGATCTCCGGACCCGGGATGAGCAGCGGGGGTGTACAGAAACTACGCGCGTAGATATGCTCGTCTGGTGACCATGCCCACCACTGCACCCACAGCACACGCTCTCTCGGACGTCACCGCGTCCGACAGCACGCTGAGCCGCTTCCTCCACGGGCTGCCCGGCGTCGACGCGGTCGGCCTGGAGGCGCGCGCCGCGTCTCTCGGCACCCGTTCCATCAAGACCACCGCGAAGGCGTACGCCATCGACCTCGCCATCTCGATGGTCGACCTGACGACGCTGGAAGGCGCGGACACCCCGGGCAAGGTCCGGGCGCTCGGCGCCAAGGCGGTCCACCCCGATCCCACGGACCGGACGACCCCCACGACGGCCGCCGTCTGCGTCTACCCCGACATGGTGGCCGTCGCCAAGGAGGCCGTCGCCGGCTCCGGTGTGAAGGTCGCCTCGGTCGCCACCGCCTTCCCGGCCGGCCGCGCCGCCCTCGACGTGAAGCTGGCCGACGTCCGTGACGCCGTCGCCGCCGGCGCCGACGAGATCGACATGGTCATCGACCGGGGCGCGTTCCTGGCCGGCAAGTACCTCAAGGTGTACGACGAGATCGTCGCCGTGAAGGAGGCCTGCGGGACGAGCGCCCGGCTGAAGGTCATCTTCGAGACCGGCGAGCTGTCGACGTACGACAACATCCGCCGCGCCTCCTGGGTCGGCATGCTGGCGGGCGCCGACTTCATCAAGACCTCCACCGGCAAGGTCGCCGTCAACGCGACCCCGGCGAACACCCTGCTGATGCTGGAGGCGGTGCGCGACTTCCGCGCCCAGACCGGTACCCAGGTCGGTGTGAAGCCCGCCGGCGGCATCCGCACCACCAAGGACGCGATCAAGTTCCTGGTCCTGGTCAACGAGACGGCGGGTGAGGACTGGCTGGACAACCACTGGTTCCGCTTCGGCGCCTCCTCGCTGCTGAACGACCTGCTGATGCAGCGGCAGAAGCTGGCCACCGGCCGCTACTCCGGTCCCGACTACGTGACGGTGGACTGATCCCCCATGGCATTCGAGTACGCACCCGCCCCCGAGTCCCGCGCGATCCTCGACATCGCGCCCTCGTACGGCCTGTTCATCGACGGCGAGTTCACCGAGGCCGCCGACGGCAAGGTCTTCAAGACGGTCTCGCCGTCGTCCGAGGAGGTCCTCTCCGAGGTCGCCCGGGCCGGCGCCGAGGACGTCGACCGCGCGGTGAGGGCCGCCCGCAAGGCGTTCGTGAAATGGTCGGCGCTGCCCGGCTCCGAGCGCGCCAAGTACCTGTTCCGCATCGCCCGGATCGTCCAGGAGCGCAGCCGTGAGCTGGCCGTCCTGGAGACGCTGGACAACGGCAAGCCGATCAAGGAGACCCGGGACGCGGACCTCCCGCTGGTCGCCGCGCACTTCTTCTACTACGCGGGCTGGGCCGACAAGCTCGACCACGCCGGCTTCGGCGCGAACCCGAAGCCGCTGGGCGTGGCCGGCCAGGTCATCCCGTGGAACTTCCCGCTGCTGATGCTGGCGTGGAAGATCGCCCCGGCGCTGGCGACCGGCAACACGGTCGTCCTGAAGCCGGCCGAGACGACCCCCCTGTCCGCGCTCTTCTTCGCGGACATCTGCCGCCAGGCGGGCCTGCCCAAGGGTGTCGTCAACATCCTGCCGGGCTACGGCGACGCGGGCGCCGCGCTCGTCGCGCACCCGGACGTGAACAAGGTGGCCTTCACCGGCTCCACCGCTGTGGGCAAGGAGATCGCCCGCACGGTCGCCGGCACGAGCAAGAAGCTCACCCTCGAACTGGGCGGCAAGGGCGCCAACATCGTCTTCGACGACGCCCCGATCGACCAGGCCGTCGAGGGCATCGTCACCGGCATCTTCTTCAACCAGGGCCAGGTCTGCTGCGCGGGCTCCCGCCTCCTCGTCCAGGAGTCGATCCAGGACGAGCTGCTGGACTCCCTCAAGCGCCGCCTGTCCACGCTGCGCCTCGGCGACCCGCTGGACAAGAACACCGACATCGGCGCGATCAACTCCGCCGAGCAGCTGGCCCGGATCACCGCGCTGGCCGAGCGGGGCGAGGCGGAGGGCGCCGAGCGCTGGTCCCCGGCCTGCGAGCTCCCCTCCTCCGGCTACTGGTTCGCGCCGACGCTGTTCACGAACGTCACCCAGGCGCACACCATCGCCCGCGACGAGATTTTCGGCCCGGTGCTGTCGGTCCTCACCTTCCGCACGCCGGACGAGGCGGTCGCCAAGGCGAACAACACGCAGTACGGCCTGTCCGCGGGCATCTGGACCGAGAAGGGCTCCCGCATCCTGGCCGTCGCCGGCAAGCTGCGCGCCGGTGTCGTCTGGTCCAACACGTTCAACAAGTTCGACCCGGCGTCGCCGTTCGGCGGCTACAAGGAGTCGGGCTTCGGCCGCGAGGGCGGCCGCCACGGCCTGGAGGCGTACCTCGCCCCGTCGAGCCCGGAGGGCGAGCGCTGAATGAGCACTGCTGAGAAGACCGAAAAGGCTGAGAAGACCGAAAAGACCGAGCGGCTCTCCGTCTTCAAGACCTACAAGCTGTACGTCGGCGGGAAGTTCCCGCGTTCCGAGAGCGGCCGGGTGTACGAGGTGTCGGACTCGAAGGGCAACTGGCTGGCCAACGCTCCGCAGTCGTCCCGCAAGGACGCCCGTGACGCGGTCGTGGCCGCGCGCAAGGCGTTCGGCGGCTGGGCCGGCGCGACCGCGTACAACCGCGGCCAGGTCCTCTACCGCGTCGCGGAGATGCTGGAGGGCCGCAGGGAGCAGTTCGTCCGGGAGGTCGCGGACGCCGAGGGCCTGTCGAGGCCGAAGGCGGCGGCGGTCGTCGACGCGGCCGTCGACCGCTGGGTCTGGTACGCGGGCTGGACCGACAAGATCGCCCAGGTGATCGGCGGTGCCAACCCGGTCGCGGGCCCGTACTTCAACCTCTCCTCCCCCGAGCCGACCGGTGTGGTCGCCGTCCTGGCCCCGCAGCAGTCGTCCTTCCTCGGTCTGGTGTCGGTCGTGGCCCCGGTGATCGCCACCGGCAACACGGCGGTCGTGATCGCCTCCGAGAAGGCCCCGCTGCCGGCGCTGTCCCTGGGTGAGGTGCTGGCCACCTCCGACGTCCCCGGCGGCGTGGTCAACGTCCTGTCCGGCCGTACGGCGGAGATCGCGGCGCCGCTGGCCGCGCACCAGGACGTCAACGCGATCGACCTCGCGGGCGCCGACGAGGCGCTGGCGAGGGAGCTGGAGATCGCGGCGGCCGACAACCTGAAGCGGGTGCTCCGTCCACAGGGTGTGGATTACTTCGAGACGCCGGGCATCGACCGGATGACGGCGTTCCTGGAGACGAAGACGGTGTGGCACCCGACGGGCTCGCTGGGCGCGTCGGGCTCGTCGTACTGACCGGACCAGGGGTCCACGGACGCGGCCGGCCACGGGTGAGCCCGCGACCGGCCGCGTCCGCGCGCCGAGGCCGCTTCTCGATCACAGCCGCGCGCCTCTGACGGAGCACCGTCAGTTGTCAGCCATCCCGAGGACGTAGCCGACCACCGGCACGCTCTCCATGGTCGGCGCCTCAGCCACGGGCCTCGTCAGCGTCCGGGAACCCACCGGCTTGAAATCGGCCAGTTGGGTGCCCACTCCGTTGTCGAGGGGGTCGACGCCCGTGCCCGCCAGCGGATTGGGCTTGAGGCCGGCGACCGGGCCGGTGACGTAGCCGGGCGTGCCGGTGAGGGCCGTCAGGCCCGCCTGCGGGTCGATCTTGCCCAGCGAGGTGGGCCGCGACGGCGCGTTCACGAGGTGCGGGCCGACGTCCGCCTGCGCGGCGGCCGAGCCGGCCCCCAGGGCCGCTCCGGCGGTGGCGAGGAGGATCAGGGCGCGCCGCGCGGTGGGGTGCTGCGGGGAAGTGTGTCGGGCCATCGCTGTTGCCGCCTTCGAGTGCGCTGGGTGATTGTTCCGGCACGAAGGGTAGTTGAGGTGAGACTCACGCTCAAAAGCCGACCCGCGGGGTCGGCAGGGCGCCCCCCATGCGTCAAACTGGTGTTCCGTGAGCCTTCATCCCCCGTCCCCCGCCCGTGTCGTGCTGCTGTGCGGCCCCTCGGGCTCGGGCAAGTCACTCGTCGCCGCCCGTTCCGGGCTTCCCGTCCTGCGTCTGGACGACTTCTACAAGGAGGCCGACGACCCGACTCTGCCCCTGGTGCAGGGGAGTTCGGACATCGACTGGGACCATCCGGAGTCATGGGACGCGGATGTCGCGGTCGAGGCCATCGCCCGGCTCTGCGCGACCGGCTCGACGCCGGTGCCGGTGTACGACATCTCGCTGAGCGCCCGTACCGGCGAGGAGACGCTGAGCATCGGCCGTACCCCGCTGTTCATCGCGGAGGGCATCTTCGCCGCGGAGATCGTCGAGCGCTGCCGGGAGCGC
This sequence comes from Streptomyces echinatus, assembly GCF_014203595.1. Lineage (GTDB taxonomy): Bacteria > Actinomycetota > Actinomycetes > Streptomycetales > Streptomycetaceae > Streptomyces > Streptomyces echinatus. The sequence continues at coordinate 484,001 of NZ_JACHJK010000004.1, read as the reverse complement.
GGTCTGCTCGCGGACGCGCTGTGCCTGACCCGCGGGCCGGTCACCACCTTCCGGCGGCGCTTCCTGCGGGACCTGAAGGAGGGCCGCAAGTCGGTGCCGTTCCTGCTGCGCCGCGGCTGGCGGCTGATGCGCGCGGAGCGGTCGATCATCACCCGCCAGGTGTCCCTCGGCGCGCGCCCGTGCGACCTGCACGAGGCGCTCGGCCGGCTCGCGGCCGCGGCGGCCGGCCGGCAGGCGCGCCAGCAGACGGCGGCGTGACGGCCGTACCGGAAACGCGAAACGGGACTGGTCGGACCCCCCGGCCCACCAGTCCCGCTTCTCTTGCTCCCCCGTAGTTCCCCCGTGGGCCCACCCCCCAGTGGTCCCCGTTTTTTCCCCGTTGTCCCCCGTCTTCCCCCCGTGGGTCCACCCCCCAGTGGTCCCCGTTTCCCCGTTGCCCCCTCAGGTCACCCCCGTGACCCCTGAGCCTCAGGCGACCAGTTCGCCGAAGGCGTCCTCCTCGTCACGGCCGAAGCTGAGGACCTCGTCCTCGCGCAGCCGGCGGAGCGACCGCCAGATGCTGGACTTCACCGTGCCGACACTGATGCCGAGGATCTCCGCGATCTCCGGGTCCGTGCGGCCCTCGTAGTAGCGCAGGACCAGCATGGTGCGCTGGAGTTCGGGCAGCCGGGCCAGCGCCTGCCACAGGACCGCGCGCAGCTCGGTGCCGCGCATCGCGTCCGTCTCGCCCGGCGTCTCCGGCAGTTCCTCGGTCGGGTACTCGTTGAGCTTGCGCCGCCGCCAGGCGCTGATGTGCAGGTTCGTCATGGTGCGGCGCAGGTATCCGCCGACCGCCGCCTTGTCGCTGATCCGGTCCCACGCCTTGTACGTCGAGAACAGCGCGCTCTGCAGCAGGTCCTCGGCCTCGAAGCGGTCACCGGTCAGGTGGTAGGCGGTGGCGTACAGGGAGGCGCGGCGCTCCTGGACGTAGGCGGTGAACTCCGCCTCGCTCAGCGAGCGGCGCTCCCCCGAGTCCTCCCCGTACGCGGCTCCCCCGGCCGTGCCCATGGCGGCGGCCGCCGCGGGCTCCCCCGTGTTCGCGTCGACCACCGACATGTATGCCGGGTGCTGACGCCCGGCGCCGCGAGCGCACCCCCGCCCGCTCACGACACCGGACTTCTCGGATCCCCGGTGCACGTCGTGCAGGCGCGTGATCACTGCGCTGGTGCTGATGCCGTGCAGCGTTTTCATCTCGCGCTCCCCGTCGTGGACTTCCGGTGATTCGGTCTTGCCGGGCCGGTTCCGGCTCGCCGTCCGGCCCGTGACGAAAAGACTGCCGGGGCCACTTCATCGCCGTGTCCGTCGACTGTCACAGACCTGTCACAGGGGTCACTCCCAGGCCCGTCACACACCGCGCACAGGTGGTGGCACCAGGGAAGGCAATGTGTCAGCAGGTCGTACGACACCCCGTCCATGGGCCAGAATGAGCCCGTGCCTTCCCTGTTGCTGATCGAGGACGACGACGCCATCCGTACGGCCCTGGAGCTCTCCCTGACGCGCCAGGGCCACCGGGTGGCCACCGCTGCCAGCGGCGAGGACGGTCTGAAGCTGCTGCGTGAGCAGCGGCCGGACCTGATCGTGCTGGACGTGATGCTGCCCGGCATCGACGGGTTCGAGGTGTGCCGCCGCATCCGGCGCACCGACCAGCTGCCGATCATTCTGCTGACCGCGCGCAACGACGACATCGACGTCGTGGTCGGGCTCGAGTCGGGGGCCGACGACTACGTCGTCAAGCCGGTGCAGGGGCGGGTGCTCGACGCCCGGATCCGGGCCGTGCTGCGGCGCGGGGAGCGCGAGTCCAGCGACTCGGCGACCTTCGGCAACCTCGTCATCGACCGCTCGGCGATGACCGTCACGAAGAACGGCGAGGACCTCCAGCTGACCCCGACCGAGCTCAGGCTGCTGCTGGAGCTGAGCCGGCGGCCCGGTCAGGCGCTCTCCCGGCAGCAGTTGCTGCGCCTGGTCTGGGAGCACGACTACCTGGGTGACTCACGCCTGGTCGACGCGTGTGTGCAGCGGCTGCGCGCCAAGGTCGAGGACGTGCCGTCCTCCCCGACGCTGATCCGTACCGTCCGTGGTGTCGGCTACCGCCTGGACTCGCCTCAGTGACCGATACGCAAGGGGGGCTGCGCGGCTGGACCGCGGGGCGCAAGGGAAGTCTGTCGCGGCTCAGGTTCACCAGCCTGCGGCTGCGTCTGGTGCTGGTCTTCGCACTGGTCGCGCTCACCGCCGCGGTGTCGGCGTCGGGCATCGCCTACTGGCTCAACCGGGAGGCGGTGCTCACCCGCACCCAGGACGCGGTGCTGCGCGACTTCCGGCAGGAGATGCAGAACCGCGCGGGCGCGCTGCCCGCGCACCCGAGCCAGGACCAACTGCAGCGGGCGGCGGGCCAGATGGCCGCCAGCAGCCAGCGGTTCAGCGTGCTGCTGGTCGGCCAGGACGCCGACGGCGGCACGGTGTACGGCAACTCGGGCGGCATCAACGGCTTCGCGCTGGAGGACGTGCCCGAGTCGCTGCGCGCGGCCGTGAACAAACGGCAGCCGGTGAGCGGTGCCAACAAGGAGCCATACCACCTGTACTGGCAGCGGGTCACGGACAACGGAGCGCCGTATCTGGTCGCCGGGACGCGCGTCATCGGCGGCGGTCCGACCGGCTACATGGCGAAGTCGCTGGAGCCGGAGGCGAAGGACCTCAACTCGCTGGCCTGGTCGCTGGGCATCGCCACCGCACTGGCGCTGATCGGCTCCGCGCTGCTCGCGCAGGCCGCCGCCACGACCGTGCTGAAGCCGGTGCACCGGCTCGGGGTGGCCGCGCGCCGGCTCGGCGAGGGCAGGCTGGACACCCGGCTGCAGGTGTCCGGCACCGACGAACTTGCCGATCTGTCCCGGACGTTCAACAACGCGGCCGAGGCGCTGGAGCAGCGGGTCGCGGAGATGGCCGCACGGGACGACGCGTCCCGCCGGTTCGTCGCCGACATGAGCCATGAGCTGCGCACGCCGCTCACCGCCATCACCGCCGTGACGGAGGTGCTGGAGGAGGAGCTGGAGTTCGAGTCGGGGAGCATCGACCCGATGATCGAACCGGCGGTCCGGCTGGTGGTCAGCGAGACCCGGCGGCTGAACGACCTCGTCGAGAACCTGATGGAGGTCACCCGCTTCGACGCGGGCACCGCCCGGCTGGTCCTGGACGACGTCGACCTCGCCGACCAGATCACCGCCTGCATCGACGCCCGGGCCTGGCTGGACGCGGTCGACCTGGACGCCGAGCGCGGCATCCACGCCCTCCTCGACCCGCGCCGCCTGGACGTCATCCTGGCCAATCTGATCGGCAACGCGCTCAAGCACGGCGGCTCGCCGGTGCGGGTGTCGGTTCGGGAGGCGGACGAGGCGATCGAGATCCGGGTCCGCGACCACGGGCCCGGCATTCCCGAGGACGTCCTGCCGCACGTCTTCGACCGCTTCTACAAAGCCAGCGCCTCCCGGCCGCGGTCCGAGGGCAGCGGACTGGGCCTCTCCATCGCCCTGGAGAACGCGCACATCCACGGCGGCGAGATCACCGCCGCCAACTCGCCGGAGGGCGGGGCGGTGTTCACGCTCCGGCTGCCACGGGACGCCTCACGGCTGACCGAGGAGGACGACGGAGGCGGCGAGGACGGCGGGAACGATCAGGACGGTTCGGGAAAGGAGGGGTCATGACCGTACGACGCCTGCTGGCGCTGCCCCTCCTGGGCGTGCTGCTCACCGGGTGCGGCATCCGGCCGACCGAGGTGCCGACCGACTTCGGGGCGGCGCCGTCCCGGGTGCCGTGCTCGCTGGCCGGGCCCGACGTGGCGACGCAGTCCTCGCGCGGGGTGCCGGTGCAGGTCTTCCTGTTGTGCGGGGCGTCCCTGGTGGCCCTGGACCGCACCGTGCGGGTCCCGGAGGGCACCCCGGACGCCCGGCGCCGGGTGATCGTGGCGCAGGGGCTGCTGGACCAGCTGGCCGCGTCGCCGTCGGCCGCGGAGCGCTCCGCGGGGTACACGACGTACGTGCCGGGCGGCCTCGACGTGAGCGGGCCCGGACCGAAGGATCCCGAGGACACGCTGCGCCTGAGCGCGGCGCCCTCGCGTCTCACTCCGTACGCCCTGGCCCAGCTGGTGTGCACCCTGTCCGACTCGGCGGCGACCGAGGACGACGGTTCGGTCATCCTGGGCGGGCCGCGGTCGGGGCCGCTGCGGCGCTACGAGTGCACGGACGACGTCCGCGACCGCCCCGGCACCACGCGCCCGCCGTCCACCGAGGTGACGGGCTAGTTCCTCGCGTTCACCCGCGCGCCGGCGGGGACCCTTCGCGCCGTTCCCCGCGCCCCTGAGGGAGCCGCGGTGCCCTCTGCCTCACAGCACCGGTGCTTGGCGGGCGTTCGGCTGTGGGGCGTGGCCGGCACGCGGGCAGTCGTGTCGCCGGGGCCGCACGGGTGGGCGCGGTGACGGCCCCGCACGCGCGGGTGAGCGGTCCCTGGTCCGGTGCGGCGCGCCCGCCGGGACGACGCACTCGCGCCAAAACGTTTCCGCTGCGGAACCAATCGCGGCCGCCCTGGCGTCTTGGGGGTCGTGCAGCGTCAAGGCTCCATCGGCGGCAACGCCGCGATCCGCATCCGTGTGACAGGGGGTGTCCTCCTCGTCGCGCATCTCGCCCTCGTCGCCTGGCTGATGCTGCGTCCCCTGGACGTCCCCTGGGTGATGCCCCCGAATCTGCGCCCGCTGGCCGGTATCCGGGCCGATCTGGCCCTGGGCTGGCCCGGGGCCGTCAGACCCCTCGGCGAGGGTCTCGCGCTGCTCGCGCCGCTGGGCGTACTGCTGCCGATGGCGCACGGCAGACTCGCCGTCTCCCCGCTCGCCTCGCTGATCCGCACGGCCGCGGCCGGGGCTCTGATCTCGCTCGGCATCGCCCTGTTGCAGACCGGCGTGCCGGGCCGGGTCGTGGACGTCGACTCGCTGCTGCTGAACACGGTGGGTGTCGTCCTGGCCCACCTCACCGTCGTGCCCGCGGCCCGGGCCCGGCTGCGGCGGCGGGACCCCGGTGCGGCCGGGCAGGCGGTCACCGTCCAGGAGGAGCTGTCTCAGGGACGCACCCCGACGATTCCCAGGGTCGGCATCGCCCCGTAGAGCGATGTTTCGTCCCCTTCGTCTCCGTACCGTGGATGTCAGTCGAGGGGTCCCGCCCAGGGGCCCCCGCCACCGGCTCGGGAGCGAGCCGACGACCGCGGAGGACCGAGATGACCGCCCTTGCCCGCCCCACCCACGGCCGCATGATCGGCGGAGTCTGCGCCGCCCTGGCCCGGCGCTTCGGCACCTCGGCCACGACGATGCGGGTGATCTTCCTGGTCTCCTGCCTGCTGCCGGGCCCGCAGTTCCTGGTCTACATAGCGCTGTGGCTGCTGCTGCCGTCCGAGGACAAGGCCCGTACGGCGGCCTGGTGAGCGGGGAGCCCGGGGACCCGGAGGCGCGCGTACGCCGCTGGGGCGCTCCCGGACGGTCCCGGGGCGCCCCAGCGGCGTCGCGCGGCGAGCGGTGTCAGCCGAGCGCGATCCCGTTCACCGGCACTCCGTGCGTGGGCAGACCCGTCTTCTGCAGCGGCAGTCCGCCGAGCAGCCCGGCGGCCGGCGCGGTCGGCCCCTCGGCGAGGACCTTCTGCACGGCGGGCTGGGCGGCGGCCAGTCCGGTGCCCAGCGCGCCCTGCCCCTGCGCGAGCGCCTCGGCGGCACCCGGCACCGCCTTGCCGACGTTCTCGGCCGGCAGCGTCCTGGTGACGGTGTCCAGCGCCTGCGTCGCGTCCGGGACGGCCGGGGCGGCGTTGGCCGCGCCCGCACCGACGGCGGCGATGGCGGCACCGAGGGCGGCGACGCCCAGGGACTTGGCAGCAGACTGCTTCATGGCGAATGCGTCCTTGTATGCGGAGACGGGTGATCACAAACGATCTGAGCGGTCCACGACCGTAAACAGGCCGGACCACCCGCCGCAAACACGGAAATGCGGACGCCTTGTGTAAGCGCGTCCGCATTCCGTGCCGGCCGAAGTCCGGCGACTACGCCTCGGAACCGCCGGAACCGCTGGTGGACGCGGTCTGCCGGAACAGCCATTCGGACTTCAGCTCGGCATATCCGGGCTTGATCACGTCATTGATCATCGCGAGCCGTTCATCGAAAGGAATGAACGCTGATTTCATCGCATTGACGGAGAACCACTGCAGGTCGTCGAGCGTATAACCGAATGCCTCGACCAGGTGCTCGAATTCCCGGCTCATGCTGGTGTGCGACATCAGCCGGTTGTCGGTGTTCACCGTGGCCCGGAAGTGCAGCCGGCGCAGCAGACCGATCGGGTGCTCGGCGTAGGAGGGCGCGGCGCCGGTCTGGAGGTTGGAGCTGGGGCACAGCTCCAGCGGGATCCGCTTGTCCCGCACGTAGGAGGCGAGCCGGCCGAGCCTGACCGAGCCGTCCTCGCGGACCTCGATGTCGTCGATGATCCGCACCCCGTGCCCGAGCCGGTCGGCGCCGCACCACTGCAGCGCCTGCCAGATGGAGGGCAGCCCGAAGGCCTCGCCGGCGTGGATGGTGAAGTGGTTGTTCTCCCGCTTGAGGTACTCGAAGGCGTCGAGGTGGCGGGTGGGCGGGTAGCCCGCCTCGGCGCCGGCGATGTCGAATCCGACCACGCCGGAGTCCCGGTATCGGTTGGCGAGTTCGGCGATCTCCAGGGAGCGGGCCGCGTGCCGCATGGCGGTCAGCAGGGCCCCGACCCGGATCCGCCTGCCGTTCTCCCGGGCCAGCCGCTCCCCCTGCCGGAAGCCTTCGTTGACGGCCTCGACCACGGCCTCCAGGGTCAGCCCCGCCTCCAGGTGCTGCTCGGGCGCGTACCGCACCTCGGCGTAGACGACGCCGTCCTCGGCGAGGTCCTCGGCGCACTCCCGGGCGACCCGGATCAGGGCCTCCCGGGTCTGCATCACGCCGACGGTGTGCCGGAAGGTCTCCAGATACCGTTCCAGCGAGCCGGAGTCGGCGGCCTCCTGGAACCAGATCCCCAGCTTGTCCGGGTCGGTCTCGGGAAGCTCGGTGTACCCGGTCTCCCGGGCGAGGTCGACGACGGTCCCCGGACGGAGCCCACCGTCGAGATGATCGTGCAGCAGTACCTTGGGCGCCCGGCGGATCTGGTCCGGCGTCGGAGCGTGTGCCGGCACGGGCGCCGGGACGGCCCCCGTCGGTGCAGTCTGGCTCGTCATTTCCGCACTCTAACTCCTACGCGCGTAGAGGAGCCGGTGCGCGCGGCAGCTGTTTTCCGGCACTTTTCCGCCGATACGCAAAGGTGACCCCCCGTACGGGTTTGGTGCACCCGGCCTTCTGACACTGTTCTGTCATGGGACAGCAAGCGACGCCGGGGCGAACGGCCAGGCTGGGAAAGGCAGTCGGCCCGGAGCCGACCTCGGTGAGCGGAGCGGTGCTGCTGCTCCCCGGCGGGGAGGAGGCCTCCGCCCGCCGGCCGTCCCCCGTCTGGACGACGGCCATCGTCCGCTCCCTGGGCCGCGCGCTCGCCCGCGCCGGGCGCGCCGAGGGGCTGGCCGTCCACTCCGTCCACTACCGCTACCGCGGCTGGAACGGCAGCGAGGCGCATCTGGCGGCGGACGCCGAGTGGGCCGCCGACGAGGTCGTACGGCGGTACGGGGACGTTCCCGTGTGCCTGGCCGGGGTGGACATGGGCGGACGCGCGGCGCTGCGGACGGGCGGCCACGAGGCCGTCAACTCCGTCGTGGCGCTGGCGCCCTGGCTGCCGGAGGAGGACGTCGCCGCCCCCGCCGAGCCGGTGAAGCAGCTGGTCGGGCGCCGGGTGCTGATCGCGCACGGCACGAACGACGAACGCACCGATCCCGAACTGTCGTTCCGGTTCGCGGCACGGGCGAAGAAGGTGAACCGGGAGGTGTGCCGGTTCGAGGTGCACTCCGACGGTCACGGTCTGCACGGCCACCGGGACGAAGTGCTCTGCCTGGCCTCCGACTTCGTGATGGGGGCGCTCTTCGGCTGCCCGGTGTCGCGGCCGGTGGAGGACGCGCTGGCCGCGCCGCCGCCGATCGGTCTGCGGATGCCGCTGGCCGCGGGGTTCGGCAAGTCCCTGAAGCGGTAGGGCCCCGGAACGCCGGGGTCGTCCGCGGACCGCGGGGACGCCGTGGCCCGTCAGGCGGCTCCTCGCGCCGCTCAGGGAAGGAGACTTCCCCTTCTCGACAGCAGGAACTTCTTGAACGCGGCCACCGGGGGCGTGTCCGGGCGGTCGGCCAGCCAGGCGACGCCGATCTCCCGTACCGCCCTCGGGGCCGTGACCGTCAGTTCGGCCACGCCCGGCCTCGGGACCGTGGGCGGAGGCAGCAGGGCGACGCCCAGGCCCGCCGCCACCAGCCCCCGCAGCGTCTCCGCCTCCTCGCCCTCGAAGGCGACCCGCGGACGGAAGCCGGCCTCGCGGCACAGGGCGTCGAAGATGCGGCGCAGGCCGTAGCCGGGCTCCAGGGTGACGAAGGTTTCCTCGGCCGCCTCGGCCAGCCGGACGCGGCGGCGGGTGGCCAGCCGGTGGTCGGCGGGGACGACGAGCCGCAGTTTCTGCTCGTCCAGCCGGCGGGCCACCAGGTCGGGCGCGTCGGGGACGGGCGAGGTGAGACAGAGGTCCAGCTCGCCCGCCCGGAGCCGCTCCAGCATCGCCTCGCCGTAGTTCTGGACCAGGCTGAAGCGGACCCGCGGATGGTCGGCACGGAAGGCGTGCAGCAGGCCCGGTACGGTCTCGGCGCCCATCGTGTGCAGGAAGCCGAAGGCGACCTTGCCGGTGGCCGGGTCGGCGTCCGCGCGGACCTCCTCGGCGGCGCGCTCGACCTCGGCGAGGGCCCGCTCCACGGAGGCGAGGAAGGTGCGGCCGGCGGTGGTCAGGGAGACCGTACGGCCGTGCCGGGCGAACAGGTCGACGCCCAGGTCCTGCTCCAGGCGGGCCATCGCCCGGGACAGGGTGGACTGCGGGACGTTCATCTCGTGGGCGGCCCTGGTGACGTGCTCGGTACGGGCCACGCCGGCGAAGTAGGCGAGGCGGGGCGCGAGCAGCCTCGACATCTCACTCATGTCTTCTGTGTCACCGGACGGTGACAGTCGATCCTGTGACCTCTGCTGATGCACCATGGGATCGATTATGGCGATTCCATGCATTGGACGGATGAGTTGGCCGTGCCTACGGTCGAAGCATGTCTCCCGCCAGTACCGGGGCGTCCACCCGCGTGGACGCCGCTTCGTCCCTCCCCGTCTCCGACTCCGACTCCCGGCTGACCCCGGGCGGCCCCGGCTACCGCCGGATGAGCCTCGCCCTCTTCCTCGCCGGGGTCGCGACCTTCGCCCTCCTGTACTCCACCCAGGCCCTGCTCCCGCTGATCTCCGGGGAGTTCGGGGTCGCGGCGGGCGAGGCGAGCTGGACCGTGGCGGCCGCGACCGGCGGACTGGCCCTGTTCGTCCTGCCCATGAGCGCCCTGTCGGAGCGCTACGGCCGCCGCACCGTGATGACGGCCTCGCTGGCCGTCGCCGTCACCGTCGGCATGCTGGTGCCCTTCGCGCCGTCGATCGGCGCGCTGGTGGTGCTGCGCGGGGTGCAGGGCGCGGCGCTGGCCGGTCTGCCGGCCTCGGCGACGGCGTACCTGGCCGAAGAGGTCCGGCCGAAGGCACTGGTCACGGCGATCGGGCTGTTCGTGGCGGGCAACAGCGTCGGCGGGATGAGCGGCCGGGTGATCACCGGCTGGGTCGCCCAGGAGTGGGGCTGGCGGGTCTCGGTCGGCGTGATCGGCGCGGTCGCGGTCGCCTGCGCGGTGGCCTTCCGGCTGCTGCTGCCGGCGCCGCAGCACTTCACGGCGGGCTCGCTGCGCCCGCGCGTGCTGCTCGGCACGGTCCGCGACCACCTCGCCGACCCGTTGCTGCGCCGCCTGTACGCGATCGGCGCGCTGTTCATGACGGTGTTCGGCGGTGTCTACACGGTGATCGGCTACCGGCTGACGGCGCAGCCGTTCGGGCTGCCGCAGGGCATCGTGGGTTCGATCTTCCTGGTCTACCTGGTGGGCACGGTCTCGGCGTCCACCGCGGGCCGGCTGGTGGGGCGGCTCGGCCGCCGGGGCGCCCTCTACCTGGCGGGCGGTACGACGGCGGCGGGTCTGCTCCTCTCCCTGACCGCCTCCCTCCCGCTGGTCCTGCTGGGCCTGGTGCTGATCACGGCGGGTTTCTTCGCCGGGCACGCGGTCGCCTCCTCGGCGGTGAGCAAGACGGCCGTCCACGGCCGCGCCCAGGCCTCGGCGCTGTACCAGTCCGCGTACTACATCGGCTCCAGCGTCGGCAGCACGGTCGGCGCGATGGCCTTCCACGCGGACGGCTGGACCGGCACGGTCGCCGTCGGCCTCCTCGCGGTCCTGGGCGTCGTCACCATCACCGTCCTCGGCTCCCGGGCCGCCCGGGTGGCGGCCCGCCGGGGGCCGGTGGGCGCGCACTGAGCCGGCGCACGCCGCTGATCTCCCTGAAGCAACCATTCTGAGCTGGGCGTTCTCGCAGTCCGCGGGCCATTGTCAGTGGGCTGCGGTAGCTTCCCAAGTGCTGGGGCGCGAAGGCGCGCCACAGGAACGGCCACAGGGGTGGGTGGACGATGGGCAACGGCACGGCGACGGCGGACCTGGACGTCGCACTGGAGAAGCACCGGACCGAGCTGACCGGGTACTGCTATCGCATGCTCGGCTCCTCCTTCGAGGCCGAGGACGCGGTGCAGGACACCCTGGTGCGGGCCTGGCGGAGCTACGAGAAGTTCGAGGGCCGCAGCTCGCTGCGCTCGTGGCTGTACCGGATCGCGACGAACGTGTGCCTGGACATGCTGACGGCGGGCAACAAGCGGGCCCGGCCGATGGACCTGACCGCGTCGACCCCGCTCGCCCGGGCCGCGCTCTCCCCCCGCCCGGACAACACCTGGCTGGAGCCGATGCCGGACGCGCGCGTGCTGCCGACGGTCGAGGACCCGGCGGAGGCCGCCGTCGCGAAGGAGTCCGTCCGGCTCGCCTTCATGGCGGCCCTCCAGCAGCTGCCGCCCAAGCAGCGGGCGGTGCTGATCCTGCGCGAGGTGCTGGCCTGGAAGGCGAGCGAGGTGGCCGAGCTGCTGGGCACCTCGGTCGCCTCGGTGAACAGCGCGCTGCAGCGGGCCCGCGCCACGCTCGCCGAGCGCGCGGACGCGGGCCCCGAGGGGGCGGTGTCCGACCCGCTCGACGAGGAGCAGCAGAAACTCCTGGAGCGCTATGTGCAGGCGTTCGAGGGCTATGACATGACGGCGCTGACGGCGCTGCTGCACGAGGACGCCATCATGACGATGCCGCCGTTCGACCTGTGGCTGCGCGGCACCGCCGACATCACCGGCTTCATGACCACCATCGGCGCCTCCTGCGCCGGCTCCCGGCTGCTGCCGGTCCGGGCCAACGGCCTGCCGGGCTTCGCGCACTACAAGCCGGACCCGGAGAACGGCGGGTTCAGCCCGTGGGCGGTGCAGATCCTGGAGATCTCAGACGGCCGCATCACCGGTTTCCACTGCTTCCTCGACACCCAGCGCTGGTTCCCGCTCTTCGACCTGCCCCTCCATCTGGAAGCGGAGGCCGACGAGATCGAGAAGGGCGTGTAGGGCGGGATCGGCGTCCCGCAGCCGTATCCGCCCGCCGGCCCGGCGGGCGGTCAGCTCCAGCCGGGCCAGCAGGTCCACGACGGCCAGCCCCGGCGGACCGAGTCCGCCCACGTCACACACGACCACTCCGGTTCCGCCGCCCTTCAGCAGTGCCCGCAGTTCGGCGCAGAACCCGGGCACCTCGTCCCGGCGGACGGGGCCGGGCAGCACGAGCACGGCGGGGGTCTTGGCATCCACGAGCGGGTAGACCGGCGTGCCGGGCGGAACTCATCGCCAAAGATCACATTGACCGGTTCCCCCTCGCCCGCGGAGGGTTGGCCCTGTGGCGGGGGTGCTGAGCGGGTTCGCGGTGATCGCGGTGGTCATCGGGGTGGGGTATGTCCTGGGGCGCCGTGGGACGCTCGGCACGCAGGGCGGTGAGGTGCTCACCCGGCTGGCGTTCACGGTGGCCGGCCCGGCGCTCCTCTTCACGACCCTCGCGCGCGCCGACCTGTCGGTGCTGTTCTCCGCCCGGCTGCTCGTGACGGCGCTCAGTACGGCCGCCGTCGCCGGGGTCTTCGTGACGGTCGGTGTGCTGCGGCGCTGGGGGGTGGGCCGTACGACGATCGGCGCCCTGTGCTCCGGGTACGTCAACTCGGGCAACCTCGGCATCCCGATCGCCGCGTACGTCCTGGGTGACGCGTCCCTGGTGGCACCGGTGCTGCTGTTCCAGGTCGTGCTGGTCACGCCGGTCGCCCTCACGGTCCTGGACCTGTCCCGAGGGGGCGGGAGGGGCTCGGCGGGACGGATGCTGCTGACACCGCTGCGGAACCCGATAGCGGTCGGTTCCCTGTCCGGTGCCGTGGTGTCGGCGGCAGGCTGGCAGCTTCCCGGCCCGGTCATGAACCCGCTCGCCCTGATGGGTGCGATGTCCGTCCCGGCGGCGCTGCTGGCCTTCGGCATGTCCCTGCACGGCAAACCGGTTCCCGGCCGGGGCGCGGACCGGCTGCCGGTCCTGCTGTCCGTCGCGCTGAAGTCCCTGGGCCAGCCGCTGGTGGCCTGGCTGCTGGCGAGGCAGGTCTTCGGCCTGCACGGGGCCACGCTGCTGGACGTGGTGGTGACCGCGGCCCTCCCGGGCGCCCAGAACCTCTTCACCTACGCAAGCCGCTACCGCGTCGCCGAGTCCCTGGCCCGCGAGTCGGTCCTCCTCTCGACGGTGCTGTCGGTCCCGGTACTGGTGGGGGTGGCGGCGGTGCTGGGGTGACCTCGTCAGCCGACGGTGAGCACGAGGTCGAAGGGGGCGGGCAGTCCTACGGGCGCGCCGAAGGGTCCCGCCTCCAGAACACGATACGCACCGTCATTTGGATGACCGTACAGCGTGACGGTCGGTCCTTCGGGTGCCGAGCCGTCGACGAGGAGGTACAGCGGAACACCCGCCTCTGCATAGCCCGCGGCTTTTGTGCTGCGGTCCCGACGGGCGGTGACGGTCGATGAAGGACGTGCCAGGACTGCGGGAGCACCTCGTACAGGCGGCGCTGCAAGGGCTCGGAGAGCGCATGGTGGGCGACGGCGGAGTAGGGCGCCACGGTGACCGTCCCATCGATGATCTCCGTCTCGCAGCCCCTGGGAACGTCGGTTCGCTGCCATACCCAGACCAGCTCCTCCCACGCATCGTCGGTCAGGAGGTAGTCGCCCTCGTACTCGTCCACGTCCCATCCAACATGCCGAACGGGACCGGTGAGGGTCCACCGGTCCCGTTCACCCGGAAGGGGTCTTCGCAGGTCAGGCGATACGTTCCAGCACCACCGGCGTGGCCTGGAAGTCCGTGCCGGGGGCCGCGATGTCGTAGGAGCCCGCCACCGCCTGGAGCGCGTAGTCGAAGCGCTCCGGGGTGTCGGTGTGCAGGGTCAGCAGCGGCTGGCCCTCCGTCACCGTGTCGCCCGGCTTGGCGTGCATCTCCACGCCCGCCGCCGCCTGCACCGGGTCCTCCTTGCGGGCGCGGCCGGCGCCCAGGCGCCAGGCGGCGATGCCGATGTCGTAGGCGTCCAGACGGGTCAGGACACCGGACGACGGCGCCTTGATGACGTGCTGCTCCTTGGAGGTGGGCAGCACGGCGTCCGGGTCACCGCCCTGGGCCGCGATCATGCGGCGCCAGACGTCCATCGCCGAACCGTCGGCCAGCGCCTTGGCGGGGTCCGCGTCCTTGATGCCCGCCGCGTCGAGCATCTCGCGGGCCAGGGCGACCGTCAGCTCGACGACGTCCGCCGGGCCGCCGCCCGCCAGGACCTCCACCGACTCGCGGACCTCCAGGGCGTTGCCCGCGGTGAGGCCCAGCGGGGTGGACATGTCGGTGAGCAGGGCGACCGTCTTCACGCCGTGGTCCGTGCCGAGGCCCACCATCGTGGACGCCAGCTCGCGGGCGTCCTCGATCGTCTTCATGAAGGCGCCCGTGCCCACCTTCACGTCCAGGACCAGGGAGCCGGTGCCCTCGGCGATCTTCTTCGACATGATCGAGGAGGCGATCAGCGGGATGGCCTCCACCGTGCCGGTGACGTCGCGCAGGGCGTACAGCTTCTTGTCGGCGGGGGCCAGACCGTCGCCCGCCGCGCAGATCACCGCGCCCGTGGTGTCGAGGACGTGCAGCATCTCCTCGTTGGAGAGCAGGGCGCGCCAGCCGGGGATCGACTCCAGCTTGTCCAGGGTGCCGCCGGTGTGGCCGAGGCCCCGGCCGGACAGCTGCGGGACGGCGGCACCGCAGGCCGCGACCAGCGGGGCCAGCGGGAGGGTGATCTTGTCGCCGACTCCGCCGGTGGAGTGCTTGTCGGCCGTCGGGCGGCTCAGCGAGGAGAAGTCCATGCGCTCGCCGGAGGCGATCATGGCCGCGGTCCAGGTGGCGATCTCGCGGCGGTTCATGCCGTTCAGCAGGATCGCCATGTTGAGCGCGGCCATCTGGTAGTCGGCGACCTCGCCCCGGGTGTACGCGTCGATGACCCAGTCGATCTGCTCGTCGGTGAGCTCGCCGCGGTCCCGCTTGGTACGGATGACGGAGATGGCGTCCATGGCCATGGCTGGTGGCTTCCTTCCGGGAGGTGCGAAGGTGTACGGCCCCCCTGAGCGGATCAGGGGGGCCGTACAGGAGTTACTTGGTGAGGTGTTCCGGTCCGAAGGCCTGGGGCAGCATCTCGGAGAGCGGGAGGACGCCCGCGGGGGTGTCCAGGAGCAGGTCCGGGCCGCCGAACTCGTACAGCAGCTGGCGGCAGCGGCCGCAGGGCACCAGGAGGGCGCCCTGACCGTCCACGCAGGTGAAGTGCGTCAGGCGGCCGCCGCCCGTGCGCTGGAGCTGCGAGACCAGCCCGCACTCGGCGCACAGGCCGAGCCCGTAGGAGGCGTTCTCGACGTTGCAGCCGGTGACGGTGCGGCCGTCGTCGACCAGGGCGGCCGCGCCGACCGGGTAGCCCGAGTAGGGGGCGTAGGCGTGGGACATGGCCTCCCGCGCCTCGGCGCGCAGCGCCTCCCAGTCGAAAGCGGCTCGCGTGGTCACTTGCCCTGGCCCTTCCGGTACCGCATGCCGTCCGCCTTCGGCATCCGCAGGCGCTGCGCGGACAGCGACAGCACGAGCAGCGTGACCACGTACGGGGTGGCGCCCACGAAGTCGCTCGGGACCTCGTCGGTGAACAGGTACCAGACCAGGACCAGCGCGGCCGTCATCAGGGCGATGCCGCCCTGCCAGTGGGCCTTCTTGTACAGCTTCCAGCCTGCCAGCAGCGCGAGCAGGACGACCAGCAGGAGCAACAGGGCGTGGACGGTCACGCCGCCGTTGCGCAGCTGGAGCGCGTCGGAGTAACCGAACAGGCCCGCGCCCATCGCGAGGCCGCCGGGACGCCAGTTGCCGAAGATCATGGCGGCGAGACCGATGTAGCCGCGGCCGCCGGTCTGGCCCTCCAGGTAGGTGTGCGAGGTGACCAGCGCGAGGAACGCGCCGCCGAGTCCGGCGAGACCGCCGGAGATGGCCACGGCCGCGTACTTGTACCGGTAGACGTTGACGCCGAGCGACTCCGCCGCGACCGGGTTCTCGCCGCAGGAGCGCAGCCGCAGACCGAACGGGGTGCGCCACAGCAGCCACCAGCTGGCGACGAACAGCAGCACGGCCAGGATCGTGACCACGGACAGGTTGGTGATCAGACCGCCGACGATGCCGGCGAGGTCGGAGACCAGGAACCAGTGGTGCTTCTCGATCGACGCGAGGCCGTCCGAGAGGCCGGGGACGGTGATGTCCGGCAGCGAGTCCGCGGGCGGGGACTGCTTGGGGTTGCCACCCGCCTCCGAGGCGCTGCCGTCGGCGAAGAACAGCTTGGCGAGGTACTGGGTGGCGCCGAGCGCGAGCAGGTTGACGGCGACACCGGAGACGATGTGGTCGACGCCGAAGGTGATCGTGGCGACGGCGTGCACCAGGCCGCCGAGGACACCGAAGCCGATGCCGCACAGCAGGCCGAGCCAGGGGCTGGTCTGCCAGCCGATCCAGCCGGCGCCGAAGGTGCCGAGGATCATCATGCCTTCGAGGCCGATGTTGACCACGCCGGCCCGCTCGGACCACAGGCCGGCGAGGCCCGCGAGGCCGATCGGCACGGCGAGGCCGAGCGCGGCGGCGACCTGTCCGGCCGAGTCGAGCGAGTTGGAGCCGGTGATCATGCGGACCGCGGCCACGAGCAGCAGGGCGCCGGCGACGATCATGAGGGTCTGGCCGAGGGAGCGGCCCGTGCGCCGGGGCGCGTTGCCGGCCTTGGGCGCCGCGGGCGGCGGCGCGTCGGTCATCGTGGCAGTCATCACGCCACCTCCTGCTTCTTCGTCGCGGCGGCGGCCTGTGCGGCGAGTTCGGCGCCGACCTTCTGCTGCTGGCGCTTCAGCCCGTAGCGGCCCACGACCTCGTAGGCAATGACGACGCACAGGACGATGACGCCCTGGATGACGCCGAGGATTTCCTTGTCGTAGCCCTGGAATTCCAGGTGGTTGGTGGTGCGCTCCAGGAAGCCCCACAGCAGGGCGCCGAGCGCGATACCGACCGGGTTGTTGCGGCCGAGCAGCGCGATCGCGATGCCGGTGAAGCCGATCCCGGTGGGGAAGCTGTTGTCGTACTGGTGGCTCTCGTTGAGGAGCGTGGGCATGCCGATCAGACCGGCCACGGCACCGGAGATGACCATGCTGGTGGCGATCATCTTCTTCACCGACACACCGCTCGCGGAGGCGGCGCTCTCGGACTGGCCGACCGTGCGCAGGTCGAAGCCGAAGCGGGTGCGGCCGAGCACGAACCAGTACGCGAGACCGACGAGGACGGCGACGACGACGAAGCCGTCCAGGACGCCGGCCGGGCCGGTGTCGATGTTGAAGAAGTGCGAGGCCGACGGCAGCGGCTTGGTGGAGACCAGGGTGCCGCCCTGCTGGAGCTCGCCCAGGCGCCCCGGCTGGAGCAGATAGGCGATGACCGCGGTGGCGATCGAGTTCAGCATGATCGTCGAGATGACCTCGCTGACGCCTCGGGTCACCTTCAGGACACCGGCGATGGCCGCCCAGAGGGCACCGGTAGCCATGGCGGAGACGATGATCAGCGGGATGGCGATCCAGCCGGGCACGGTCAGCGCGCCGCCGAGGACGGCGGCGATGAACGCGGCGAGCCGGTACTGGCCGTCGACACCGATGTTGAACAGGTTCATGCGGAAGCCGATGGCCACCGCGACACCCGCGAGGTAGTACGTCGTCGCCTTGTTCAGGATGTAGACCTGGCTGTCGCTGGCGAAGCCGTAGGTCGTCATGTCGCTGAAGGCGGCGCCGGGGTTCTTGCCGGTCGCGGCGATCACCAGGGCGGTGACGACGAGCGCGGCGACGACCGCCAGCACCGGAGCGGCGATGCCGAGGAACAGCCGCTCCTTGTCGATCCGTGAGGTCAGCTTCTTCATCGCTCGTCGTCCTCTGTGTGCTCCAGGTGGCCGGTGGCCGCACCCGTCATGGCGGAGCCCAGCTCTTCGGGGGTGATGGTGGCGGGGTCGGCGTCGGCGACCAGACGGCCGCGGTACATCACCCGCAGGGTGTCGGAGAGGCCGATCAGCTCGTCCAGGTCGGCGGAGATCAGCAGTACGGCCAGGCCCTCGCGGCGGGCCTCACGGATGTAGTCCCAGATGGCCGCCTGGGCGCCGACGTCCACACCGCGGGTGGGGTGGGCGGCGATCAGCAGCTTGGGGTTGTGGCTCATCTCGCGGCCGACGATCAGCTTCTGCTGGTTGCCGCCGGACAGCGAGGCGGCGGTGACGTCGATGCCGGGGGTGCGGACGTCGTAGGCCTCGACGATGCGCTGCGTGTCGGTGCGGGCCGCCTTGATGTCGAGCAGTCCGCCGCGCGAGTTGGGGCGCTCGGTGACGTGGCCGAGGATGCGGTTCTCCCACAGCGGTGCTTCCAGGAGCAGGCCGTGGCGGTGGCGGTCCTCGGGGATGTAGCCGATGCCGGCCTCGCGGCGGTCACGGGTGGCGGTGCGGGAGATGTCGGTGTCGTCGAGCGTGACGACGCCGGCGTCGGGCTGGCGCATGCCCATGATCGCCTCGACCAGCTCGGACTGGCCGTTGCCCTCCACGCCGGCGATGCCGAGGACCTCGCCCTTGTGGATGGTGAAGGAGATCTCGTCCAGGATGATCCGCTCGACGCCGTCGAGGTCGGTCTGCGTCAGGTGCAGGCCGTCCAGCTTCAGCATCGGGACGTCCGTGACGGTGGACTCCTCGGTCTCCGGGGTGGGCAGCTCGCTGCCGACCATCAGCTCGGCGAGCTGCTTGGGCGTGGTGCCCTTCGGCTCGACCGTGCCGACGGTGGTGCCGCGCCGGATCACGGTGATCTCGTCGGCGACCGACAGCACCTCGCCCAGCTTGTGGGAGATGAAGATGACGGTGAGGCCCTCGGCCTTCAGCTCGCGCAGGTTGTCGAAGAGCGCGTCGACCTCCTGCGGCACGAGCACGGCGGTCGGCTCGTCGAGGATGAGGGTCTTGGCGCCGCGGTAGAGGACCTTGAGGATCTCCACGCGCTGGCGGTCGGCGACGCCCAGCTCCTCGACGAGAACGTCGGGCCGGACGTTCAGGCTGTACGCGTCCGAGATCTCCTTGATCTTGGCGCGGGCCTTGCCGCCGATGCCGTACAGCTTCTCCGCGCCGAGGACCACGTTCTCCAGCACGGTGAGGTTGTCGGCGAGCATGAAGTGCTGGTGCACCATGCCGATGCCGCGGGCGATGGCGTCGCCGGGGTTGTGCAGGACGACCTGCTCGCCGCCCACCGTGATGGTCCCCTCGTCCGGCTGCTGCATGCCGTAGAGGATCTTCATCAGGGTGGACTTGCCGGCGCCGTTCTCGCCGCACAGGGCATGGACGGTGCCCGTGCGGACCGTGATGTCGATGTCGCGGTTGGCGACGACGCCGGGGAAACGCTTGGTGATGCCGCGCAGTTCGACGGCAGCGGGAGGGCTGGACGCGTTGATGGCGCACTCTCCTCGGGGAAAGGGGCTGCTTAGGGGAGGTGGCAGGCGTCGGCGACGCTAGCGCGGCAACTCGGCGCTACACGCGTAGAGTTGACACATTGTTATGGCTCGGCGGGGGGCTCCGTCAGGCGCCCCCGCGCCGAGCCTCAGGTCCGACGGGACCCGTCAGGTCACGGGGTGGTCTTGACCTTGATCGAGCCGTCGACGATCTTCTTCTTCGCGGCGTCCAGCTTGGCCTGGATGTCGTCGATGAAGCCGCCGCTGGTGGCCAGCGAGACGCCGTCCTTGGCGAGGGAGTAGCTGTTGGTGCCGGTGAGCGGCTTGCCGTCGTGGACCGACTTGATGAAGTCGTAGACACCGACGTCGACGTTCTTGACCATCGAGGTCAGGATCGCGCTCTTGTACTTGGACAGACCCGGGATGTTGTACTGGTCCGAGTCCACGCCGATGGCCCAGGCGCCCTTCTTGCCGGCCACGGCCTCGATCGCGCCGTTGCCGGAGGAGCCGGCCGCGGTGTAGATGACGTCGGCGCCGTTGTCGAGCATGCCCTGCGCCGCCTCCTTGCCCTTGTCGGGGCTGGCGAAGCCGGAGGTGTCCGAGCCGTGCGACAGGTACTGCGTGTCGACCTTGATCTTCGGGTTGGTGTCCTTGACGCCCTGGACGTAACCCGCCTCGAACTTCTTGATCAGCGGGACGTCGACACCGCCGATGAAGCCGACGTGCTTGCTCTTGCTCTTCAGCGCGGCGGCGACGCCGGCCAGGTAGGAGCCCTGCTCCTCGGTGAAGTTAATGCTGTCGACGTTCTTGGCGTTCACGACCGAGTCGACGATGCCGAAGCTGGTCTTCGGGTACTTCGCGGCGACCTTGGTCATGGAGGCGGCGTACGCGTAGCCGACACCGATGACCGGGTTGTAGCCCGCGTCGGCCAGGTCCGACAGGCGCTGCTCACGGTCGGCCTCGGTGTCCGAGGTCTTCGCGGTCAGCTCCTTGATGTCGCCGCCGAACTCCTTCTTGGCCTTGTCGGCACCGCGCGCGGCGGAGTCGTTGAAGGAGCGGTCACCACGGCCGCCGACGTCGAAGGCGAGACCGATCTTGACACCCTTGCCGCCGCCCGAGGAGGGCGAGGACTCGTTGTCGGAGGAGGTGCTGCCACAGGCAGTGGCAGTCACGGCGAGAGCTGCGGTCGCGATACACGCAGCGGAAAGCTTGGCAACCCGGCGCACGGGAAGGCTCCTTCACCTGACCTGAGCGCCGTGTCGGCGCTTGATGGGAGCACCTTGTCAGTGCCCCAGCCGAGACGCCCCTTCGGCGTCGGCTTCGCGGCATCGTAACGCGCGTAGATGTCGCAAAAAACCCTCTCGCGAAGCCGTTATCGATTCGAGGCAAACAGCGTCTGAACTCGATCTCAAGGCCGTCTCACGGCGTCGTCGCGGACAGTGTGCGAATGGCTTGCTTCTGTGTTGCGCCGGACAGGGGAACGGCCCCCGAAGGGGCCGCACACTCAGCTTCGCGCCGCGTCGGCGTCCAGGAACGCGGCCGCGGTGAACATCTCCACACCGACCGTGATCGCGTGCTCGTCGGCGTCGAAGTCACCCTGGTGGAGATCGCGCACCGTGCGCTCGCCGGGCCGGCGCACCCCGAGGCGGGCCAGCGCGCCCGGCACGTGCTCCAGGTACCAGGAGAAGTCCTCGCCGCCGAGGCTCTGCTCGGTGCTCTCGACGGACTTCATGCCGCGCCGCGCGATCATGGCCCGGCGGAGCAGCTCGGTGGACTCCCGGTCATTGACGACGGGCGGCACCCCGCGCATGTAGTTGATCTCGGACTTGGCCCGGTGCAGGGTGGCGACCTCGTCGATGGCCGCGTGCACGATGTCGGGGGCCTGCCGCCAGGCCTCCAGGTCCAGGCAGCGGATGGTCCCGGACAGCTCCGCGTGCTGCGGGATCACGTTCGGGGCGTGGCCCGACTCGATCCGGCCCCAGGTCACGGCGAGACCCGCGCGGGTGTCGACCCGGCGGGCGATCAGCGCGGGGACGTCGACAGCGACCCGGGCGGCGGCGGTGACCAGGTCGGTGGTGAGGTGGGGGCGGGCGGTGTGGCCGCCGGGCCCGTCGAGCGCGATCTCCAGGCGGTCGCAGGCGCTGGTGATCGGTCCGTGCCGCAGCCCGATCTTCCCGGCCTCCACCCTGGGGTCGCAGTGCACGGCGAGGATCCGGTCGACGCCCTTGAGCACGCCGTCCGCGATGGCGTCCAGGGCACCGCCGGGCAGCACCTCCTCGGCGGGCTGGAAGAGCAGCCGCACCGGGCGGGGCAGCAGGCCCTTGGCGTGCAGGTCGGCGAGGACCAGTCCGGTGCCGAGGACGACGGTGGTGTGCATGTCGTGGCCGCAGGCGTGGGCCCGGTCCGGCACGGTCGACCGGTAGGGGCATTCGGTCTTGGTGTCCGGGATGGGCAGGGCGTCGATGTCGGCGCGCAGCGCGAGCAGCGGTTCGGCCGGCCGCTCGCCCTCGGCGAGCCCGATGTCGCACACGAGTCCGGTTCCGGCGCTGAGGACGCGGGGCTTGAGCCCGGCCTGCTCCAGCCGCGCCTTGATCGCGGCGGTGGTGCGGAACTCCTGGTTGCCCAGTTCCGGGTGCATGTGCAAGTCGCGACGGAAGGCGACGAGTTCGGCGTGCAGGGACTCGCTCAGCACGCCGGGGAGCACATCCCCCGTAAGGCCGGCCTCGGACTCTAGGGACATCAATTGCTTCACCCTCTGAAGGGTAGGACGCCCACTGATCAACTACCCCTCGATCAACAAAAGTTCAGCCCGTTAGGGGAAGAAAATCTGACCGGCGGGCGCATGGCCGCGGACTGTGATGGGTAAAACCTCAGTTTTCCTCCTTCCACGCATACCACGCCTCGGGGGTCTCACGCGCGTCATGTCCACGAAACGGACCACACCCGCCGGGGCGCCGGCCCGGGGACGGAGACGCCCGGAAGGCCCGGCCCGGGCGGATTCCCCGCTTCCTCCGGGTGACCGCCACGCCGGCCTTCCGTTCGCCTAGAAGTGGTCGACCTCCTGGCCGTCCGGGGCCTGGTAGCAGCCGGAGACGACGTCCACGCTCAGCATCGGCGGGTCGTCCTTCGCCATCCGGATGATGTGCACGCCGGCCTTGAGCCCGTCGTTGTCGGCGGTCAGGACGACGTTCTTGTTCCTGCTGGTGTCCGGCCCGTACTCGACGATCTTCCAGCCCTGCTTCGGCAGCCTCTCCTTGAGGTGCTGCATCGCGTCGTCGAGACCGCTCGCCGACGCCGGGTAGAAGCTCCATGGGTGGAGGATCCGGAAATACTTGTCCGGGTCCCGGCCGGAACACTCCGTCACCGTCGCGCCGCTGTCGGGCACCTTCCCCCTGACCCCGATCAGGTCGCGTACACCGCTGGAGACACCCTCCAGGTCGTCCGCGGCGTCCTTCGACGTGCGCGTGCCGGCGAACGGGACGCCGGAGCCTTCGTCCGTCGTGCCGCATCCGGCGAGGACGGTGACCACCAGGAGAACGGCGACCGCGAGGACGCCCGGCTTGATCTTCACGTCAGAGAGTCGCTCCTGCTTCACCCGCGCCCGGCGTCCGGGCGGCTGCACGGTCCTGTGCATCAGGTGAAGAACGCTACGGCGACGCGGTCACTCGTCGCCTGAGTGTCCGTACTCATGTCCGTGGCCGGAACTCATGTCCGCGGCCGAGCGCCCCGGTGGGGCCGCTCGGCCGGGCCGGCTACGCCGGGCTCACCGCCGCCAGACGGTGGACGTCCCGGGCCGTGCCGGTCACGCCGGACAGGAAGCCCTGGGCCCGGGGGGAGGCGGTGTCCGTGAGCCAGGCGGGGTCGATGTCGCAGACCGCCACCCGGACCCCCGTCCCGGCCAGGGCCAGCGGGAGGGTGTGGACGACCGTGGAGGGGAAGCTGAGGATCGTCCGGCCGATGGGACCACGGCGGGCGATCAGCTCCAGCGGGAGGTCCGGACGCACTATCTCCAGGCCCGTCTCGACGGCCAGGCGGTGCAGCTTGTCGGTGTTTTCGCGGCGGTGGGCGAAGTACCGGGTGGCGCCGTGCGCCTTGGCCAGGCCGCGGACGGCCTCCAGATAGCGGTCGCCGTCCACGACCCCGGTCTCCACCAGGGAGGTGCCGACCATGTCCGCGCCCTTGGTGATGCGCGGCGGCCCGAAGCGGGCGCGGGTCCAGGCGAAGTCGTTGGCGGTGACGGTGACGCCCTCGGGGGTCTCGGTCACCGGCATGGAGGAGAAGACCTCGACGCGCCGGCCGTCGCTCGGGGTGAGGCGGCGCCGGGCGGAGGAGGAGACCGGCGCGAAGAGCAGGTCGCGGGGGCCGGGCCGGCCGCCCTTGCGGTGCCAGCGGACCAGGCGCTCACCGCGGGCCAGCTGGGCGACGAACTCCATCGTCGCGGTGCCGTCGTCGACCACGACCAGGTCCGTGGCCCGGGTGATGGTCAGCAGGAGCTGTACGTAGCGGGAGAACGGGTCCCCCATGACGATGCGGTCGGCCCGGCGGAGGGAACCCGCCAGGCCGCCGATCGTGTGGAAGGGCGCGGTCGTGCCGCCCCGCGCCTCCTCCCAGCGCACCCGGTACCCCTCGTCCCGGGCCAGGTCCGCCATGCGGCGCAGCTGGCCCCGGGTCATGGGGTCCCTCGGGGACAGGACCACGACGGTGAGCTCCGCGTCGGCCGGCGGTGATCCGGCCGGCGCCCGCCGGGCCTGCGCGGGCACGGCCGGCCGCTCCGGGCCGGCGCCGCCGCGCCGGCCGTGCAGGTGCGCCCACTCCAGTACGTTCAGCAGCTGTACCGGGCTCTCCACGAAGGCGAGCGTGCGGGCAGCGTGGCCGGCCTGACCGGCGCGGGGGCTCATGGGCGTACGACCGTCCCGTCGTAGGGCAGCTAAGGCGATCGGGGTGCTCAGACCGAGACCGGCTCGCCCGCCGCCGCGGCGATCTCCGCCTCGGCGACGACGCCGGCGACGCGGCGCAGCTTCTTCATCGGGCCCTGCTCGGACTCGTAGACCTTCTTGACGCCGTCACCGAGGGAGGCCTCGATGGTGCGGATGTCGCGGACGAGGCGGACGAGGCCCTGCGGCTCCACGGAGGCGGCCTGGTCGGAGCCCCACATGGCGCGGTCGAGGGTGATGTGACGCTCGACGAAGGTCGCCCCGAGCGCGACCGCGGCGAGGGTGGTCTGCAGGCCGGTCTCGTGGCCGGAGTAGCCGATCGGGACGTTCGGGTACTCCTTCTCCAGCGTGTTGATCACGCGGAGGTTCAGCTCCTCGGCCTTGGCCGGGTAGGTGGAGGTGGCGTGGCACATGAGGATGTTGTCGCTGCCCAGGACCTCGACCGCGTGGCGGATCTGCTTCGGGGTGGACATGCCGGTGGAGAGGATGACCGAGCGGCCGGTGGCGCGCAGGGCGCGCAGCAGCTCGTCGTCGGTGAGGGAGGCGGAGGCCACCTTGTGGGCGGGGACGTCGAACTTCTCCAGGAAGGCGACGGCCTCGGTGTCCCACGGGGAGGCGAACCAGTCGATCCCCTTCTCCTTGCAGTACTCGTCGATCTGGCGGTACTCGTCCTCACCGAACTCCACACGGTGGCGGTAGTCGATGTAGGTCATCCGGCCCCAGGGGGTGTCGCGCTCGATGTCCCACTGGTCGCGGGGGGTGCAGATCTCGGGGGTGCGCTTCTGGAACTTCACGGCGTCGCAGCCGGCCTCGGCGGCGACGTCGATCAGCTTGAAGGCGTTCTCCAGCTCACCGTTGTGGTTGATGCCGATCTCGCCGCAGATGTAGACGGGCTTGCCGGGGCCGACCTCGCGCGTACCGAAGGTGCGCAGACGGGAGTTGGTGCTCATCAGGGGGTCCTTACTTGGGGAGGGAATCGAGAGAGGGGCCGAGGATCCAGCTGGCGATCTCTCGGACGGCGCCGTCGCCGCCGGGGACGGTGGTGACCGCGCGTGCGGCGCCGCGTACGACGTCGTGAGCGCTCGCGACCGCCACGGGCCAGCCCACGAGGGCGAAGCACGGGAGGTCGTTGACGTCGTTGCCGACGTAGAGCACGCGCTCCGGCGCGATGCCCTGCTCCTCGCACCACTGCTTCAGCGCGAGGTCTTTCCGGTCGATGCCGTGCAGCACGGGGATCCGCAGTTTCCGTGCGCGGGCGGCGACGACCGGGTTCTGTTCCGTGGACAGGATCAGCATCTTGAGCCCGCTCTTGCGCAGGGCCGCGATACCGAGGCCGTCTCCGCGGTGCACGGAGACGAATTCCTTTCCATCGGCGTCGATCAGCACCCTGTCGTCGGTCTGGGTGCCGTCGAAGTCCAGTACCACCGCGTCGATGTCGTCGGCGGTCGGCAGCGAACCGGGGCGGTCCGCGTCGAAGAGGGGCGCGAGGGCCCGGGCCCGCGCGAGGTCGTGCGGGTCGTCGATCTCCAGCACCCGGGCCGGGTCGGTGCGGACCAGCTCGGTGTGGCCGAAGAAGCGGTGCCGGTGCTCGCGGAAGCCGGCCGCCGCCATCGCGTAGGCGGCGCCGGTCTCCAGGAAGTCCTGGGGGCGGTCCTGCCGGCGCGGGCGGTAGGACTTGTCGTGGTTGACGCCCACCCCGCCCTCGGCCTCGTCGTCGGCCTCCCGCCAGATGAAGCCGTGGAAGGGGGCCACGGTGACGGCGGTGTCGGCGCCGTTCTCGGCGACCGCGGCGGCCACCCCGTCGATGTCCTCGCGGATCAGGAACGGGCTGGTGCACTGCACGAGCAGGACCACGTCGACCGCGGCGCCGTGCAGCGCCTCGTGGGTGTCCATGGCGTGCAGGACGGCGGCCTCCGAGGTCGCGGTGTCCCCCGCGATGGCGGCGGGCCGGAGCACGACCTCCGCGCCGGCCTCCCGGGCGGCGGCGGCGATGGCCTGGTCGTCGGTGGAGACGACCACATCGGTCACCAGCCGGGACGCCCGGCACTCCCGCACCGCACGCGCCACCAGCGGGACACCGCCCACGGGGGCGAGGTTCTTGGCGGGCACGCCCTTGGAGCCGCCGCGCGCCGGGATCACCGCGAGCACCCGGCGGACCGGGGCTCCCGGGCCCGCTTCCGAGTGGGACATGGGGTCTACTCCTTGCAGTGAGGTCACAGCTCGCCCATCCGCCGGATCACGGGGGCGACTCGCTGGACGCCGTGCCGGTAGGCGCCGCGCGCGGCCCGGCGCACGATCTGCCGGACGGGGCCGGGCGCCTTGTCGGCGGCCGGCGCACCGGGCAGCGGGACGCCGTCGGGGCCGAGGTGGTGGCGGGCGAGGATGCCGGGCAGGTAGCCGGGCGCCGTCTCGGGGGTGTAGTAGGGATTCAGGGGCGGCAGCCCCCCTGGCCGGTCCAGCAGCTCGGCGATGCGCTCGCGGGCGGTGTCGAACGCCGTGGCGTACGACCCCGCCCCCGCGGAGCCGCCCCCGGCCGCCACGCCCTGCCGGGCCACCCACTCCTCGTCCGGCACCGGCTGGTGCCCGGCGTCGAGCTGCTCCCAGGAGGCGAGGCAGCCGGAGCCGATGAAGTGGTGGTTGCCGAGCACCTCGCGCACCCCGAAGTCGGTGAGGACGGCCGTGGGGACACGGCGGTGCAGCGCCTCCAGGGCGGCGGTGGAGCTGACCGTGACCAGCAGGTCGGTGCGGTCGAGCACCTCGCCCATGTGCCCGTACACCAGCCGGAGGTTGGCCGGCAGGTCCTTGCCCTGGACCAGCTTCTGGTAGGGCAGTTCCTCGATGTGGGTGGTGTGTTCGCCAGGCTTGGAGCGCAGCTTCAGCAGCACCTCGCGCTCGGGGTGCTTCCGGGCGTGCCGGATGAGGCGGTCGATCAGGTGGACGCGGTCCCGGCGGTTGTCCGGCACGGACGGCTGGGCCGCGAACACCACGGTGTAGGGACGGTGTTCGCCGGTGTAGGGCTCACCGCCGAGGAACGGCAGCGCGACCTCGGTGACCGAGGAGGCGTCGGCTCCCACGCCCTCGTACACGGCCCTGAACCGGTCCGCGTCGTGCGCCGAGTTGGCGAGGACGAGGTCGGCGCCGTGCCGCAGCAGCAGTCCGTCGGCGAGCTTCTCGTAGACGACTCCGACGTAGCCGGTGACGACCACGGGACGCTTTCCGGAGCCCCAGGCGGCGCGCAGCCCGTGCAGCATCGCCTGGACGCCGCCGCCGACCAGGGCGAGGACGAGGAGGTCGTACGGTTCCTCGGTCATCGCGCGCAGGAATTCGACGCCGGTGACCTCGCGGAGGGAGTCCGCCTGGACGCCGACCTCGCCGAGCTGGCGGGCGGTTGGGGTGGCGCGTCCCCGCAGGAGGTATCCGTCGAGCCGGACCTCGGCAGCCGCGGGAGTGAGGCGCTGCGCGGTGAGCGCGCCCCACTTCCAGCGGGTGTCGGAGTCCGCGAGGACGGCGACCCGCAGGGACTTCGTAGCACTTGCTGGCACGTCGAAGACGCTAGGAAGCGATTCCGAGGTTCCGCCCAACCTGAATGCAACAAACGGTTAACAGCACGTCGCCGAATGGCGAATCAGGCGCTGATCACACCGGAAAACAACCTGGTTCACAGCTTTGCCACGCGCAGTTCACCTGAAATCCAGCACGCGGTCAGGACGCGGGCCGGGCTTCCCTCTAACGTCATCCGCGTGGTGAAGCTCTCGGTCATCGTGCCCTTCTACAACGTCCAGCAATACGCGCCAGACACGCTGAAGAGCCTGCGTGCGAACACACGCGAGGACTTCGAATTCATTCTCGTCGACGACTGCTCGCGCGACGAGACACCGGAGATCCTCGCGCGTGCGGAACGCGAACTGCCCGGCGCGGTCCTGGTCAGACACGAGCAGAACGGGGGGCTGGCGACCGCGCGCAACACCGGCATCGAACGGGCCCGCGGCGAGTACCTGACGTTCCTGGACGGCGACGACTGGCTCGCCCCGGGCTACTACCCGCAACTGGTCGCGGCCATGGACGAGCTGGGCTGCGATTTCGTCCGCACCGACCATGTGCAGTGCACCGGCCGGGCCCGTTCCGTCCACCGGGTCCCGCAGGGCCGCCGCGGTGTCGTGCTGAACCCGCGGGAGGCGATCCTGCCGGCGGACCGGTCCACCTCCGTCGACTACGCGTACGCGTGGGCGGGCATCTACCACCGCCGGCTCGTCGACCGGGGCCTGCTGCACTTCACCCACGGGCTGCGCACGGCCGAGGACCGGCCGTGGATCTGGAAACTGCACCGGGAGGCGGAATCCTTCGCGGCCGTCGGTCTGCTCGGTGTGTATTACCGGCGCGGCGTCGCTTCGTCACTCACCCAGATCGGTGATGTCCGTCAACTCGATTTCATTCGCGCATTCGACCAGGTGATCGAAGAAACGGCGCGCGATCCTGAGGCGGATAAGCTGCTGCCGAAAGCCGTGCGCACATATTGCGCCATCATGGCTCATCATCTCGGATCGATCGAGAGGTTCGAACCCGCCGTGGCCCGACAATTGCGTTCCCTGAGCGCGGGTGCGCTGAGAAGACTGCCGCAGGACGTGCTGGCCCAGGTTCTGGACTCGATGGATCCGCAGCGCGCGAGCCGGCTGCGGCGGGTCAGGCGCCGTCCGGCGGCCGCTCGGACGGTGGCCGCCTGATGCCCCGTACCACCCACATCTTCTGCGCGTCGACGCTGTACGGAGCGGCCACGCTGGCCGCCGCCCTCGACGCCGGGCTGTTCGAACCGGCCGACCGCCGGCTGCTCGTCGTCACCAACAACGCGGCCAATCCCGAGACCACGCCGTCCGTGGACCGGATGCCGGGTTTCGGGGGCATCGGCGGCCGCTTCGACGGGATCCTGTCCTGGAACGAGACGATCGCTCCCCTGCACCCCAGCGGCTGGGGCCCGCGCGCCAACGACATCCCCATGTGGGAGCGGTACGTACGGCTGCTGTGGGGACTCGGTGACGACCGGATCCGGCTCACCGTGGAGTCCGTGCAGGTCAATCCGGCCCTCGCGCTGTGCCAGCTGTTCACCGGCGCTCCCGTCGACGTCTACGCCGACGGCCTCATAAGCTATGGCCCCACGCGCGACAAGATCGATCCGCTGGTCGGCACGCGCATCGAACGTCTCCTCCACCTCGACCTGGTCCCCGGGCTGACCCCGCTGCTGCTCACCGAGTTCGGCGTGCGACCGGAACTCGTCCCCGCCGAGGTGTTCCTGAAGGTGCTGGAGGAGCTCTCCGAGGACGAGACCGGACTGCACGGGACCGCACTCCACGAGACCGCACCGCACGGGACCGCCTCGCCGGGCACCGGCGAGGCGCGGCCCGCCCTGCTCCTCGGCCAGTACCTCTCCGCGCTGGACATCCTCAGTCCCGCCGAGGAGGAGGAACTGCACCTGCGGATGGTGCGCGGCGCGGTGGCGCTCGGCCATCGCCGGCTGGTCTTCAAGCCGCATCCGGTGGCCCCCGCCCGCTGGTCCCGGCTGCTGCAGGAGGAGGCGGAGCGGCTCGGCGCCGAACTCACCCTGCTGGACGTGCCCGTGCTCGCCGAGGTGGTCTTCCGGCGGCTGCGCCCGGAACTGGTCGTCGGCTGCTTCTCCACCGCGCTGTTCACGGCGGCCGCGCTGTACGGCCTGCCCGTCGCCCGGGTCGGCACGGACACCGTCCTGGCCCGGCTCGCGCCGTACCAGAACAGCAACCGGGTCCCGGTCACCATCGCCGACGCGCTGCTGCCCGACCTCGGCGACGCCGGGAGCGTCTCCGGCTGGTCGATGCCCTCGCCGGACCGCGTGGACGAACTGGCCGCGCTGCTGCGGGCGGTGGGCTTCGCGATGCAGCCGAAGATCTATCCGGAGCTGCGGGGGGCCGCCGAGAGCTACCTCGCCCGCCACCTGGACCAGCACACCTGGCGTTACTTCAAGCGCCGCCGGCTGACCGCGCTGGCGCTGCCGGGCGCGGTGCCCGCACAGTTGTCGTTCATCCCGCGCAACGCGACCGTGCGCCGGCTCGCCCGCCGGGCCCGGGCGCTGACGCGGCGCTGAGTCCGCCGCCTTCCCACGCGTCGCTCCCCGCCGGACCCGGGGGGCGACGCGTTTTTCGGGGCCCGTACGTCAAGTGGGCGCCACATCATTCACTCGCGCGACATCTGTGCGATTGACGCACGTCAACTTTGAATCGCCTTTCCTCCGTCCGTGGTGCATAGCGTCGTTCCGTTGACTCACCGACGACACTCCAGACTTCGCACCCGCCGAGAGAGGCCCACGATGAATCCGGCCGACCAGACCCTCGCACCGGCGAGCACCGTCGGGGCGCTGCCCGCCGAACGGCTGCCGGTCCCCGGCGCCCTGCCCGCCGGTCCCGCCCGCAAGCGCGCGGGTGACCGGCTGCGCGCCCTGGACGGGCTGCGGCTACTGGCCGCGCTGATGGTCTGCCTCTACCACTTCGCCGGCAAGAACGGCGAGGTCGCCGACTCCTGGCACCAGTCCCCGTCGGGCGTGTTCCCGACCCTGTCGCGGGCGGCGACCTACGGCTGCCTGGGCGTCCAGTTCTTCTTCGTCATCAGCGGTTTCGTCATCTGCATGAGCAGCTGGGGCCGCACCCTGGGCGAGTTCTTCCGCTCCCGCGTCTCCCGCCTCTACCCGGCCTACTGGGTGGCGCTGCTCCTCGTGGGCGCCGCCTCGGTCCTGCTGCCGGTGGTGGTGCACCCGCTCAGGTCGGACGAGTTCCTGATCAACTTCACCATGCTGCAGCAGCCGATGGGCGTGCCGCGGGTGCTGGGCGTGTGCTGGACGCTCTGGGTGGAGATGCGGTTCTACGTGCTCTTCGCGCTCTTCGTGATCTGGCGCGGTGTCACCTACCGGCGTGTGGTGACGTTCTGCATCCTGTGGACGCTGGCCGGTGCGCTCGCCCGGGTCGCCGACACCCCGCTCACGGACGAACTGGTGATGCGGGACCACGCGCCGTACTTCATCGGCGGCCTGGCCCTCTACCTGATCCACCGCTTCGGCAGCGACCTGCTGCTGTGGGGCATCGTCGCCATGTCCTTCCTGCTGGGACAGCGCTACTCGGTCACGGCCCTGTGGCACCCGGGCGTGCAGGGCGACTTCCCGCGCGACCCGCATGTCGTCCAGGTCATCGTCTTCCTGTCGTTCGCCGCGGTGGCGGTGGTCGCGCTCGGCTGGACGCGCTGGGCGAACTGGCGCTGGCTGACGGTGGCCGGGGCGCTGACGTACCCCTTCTATCTGATCCACGAACACCTGGGCTGGTTCGTCATCCGGGTGCTGCACCGGGGTCTCGGCCTCGGCCCGTACCTCACGCTCGCGGTGACGGTCCCCGTGCTGCTGGGGCTGGCCTGGCTCATGCACCGCTTCGTGGAGCGGCCGTTCGGGCCCCGGCTGAAGCGGGCGCTGGCGGAGAAGCGGCCGAGGATCGTCCCCGTGCGCTGAACAGGCTCTCGCCGGGGACGGAAGACGGCGGCCGGCGGGCGCTGAGCGCTCCCGCCGGCCGCCGCGGTCTTCCCGGGTACGGCTACCGCTGACGTGCGCGGATCTGCTTCACGGCCTTGCGTACGGCCGGGTGGCGGCGCAGCGCCTCGGCGCGTACGGGGCTGCCGCCGGGCAGGCGGAGCGCGGTCAGGCGGCGCTTCTTGAAGTACTGCGGATGTCCGGCGAGGTGCGCGGCGAGCCAGGCGGCCGCTTCCTCGTGCAGGCCGGGGTGCTTGCGGGACTGCATGCAGTAGCCGACGGTGCGCACGAGCGGGCCGAGCTTCCCGCCGAGCGAGTCGAGCGGGAGCGGGGCGCCGGTCTCGTCGCGTTCCGCGTCGGGCAGGGCCGCGTCGATGATGGTGAGCGGGATGCGGTTGCTGTTCTCGTACGGCGTGATGCGGTCCAGGAGCAGTTCCGTGCCGACCCGCGCGACCGGGATGCCGTAGAAGGCGGCGGCCGTCATCAGCGCGGTGGAGAAGCAGCCGATGACGAGTTCCGGCTTCAGCCGGGCGAAGACGGTCTCGGCGAGCACGGGCTCGCTCAGGACCGTCAGCCGCACCCCGAGGGCCTCGGCCTCCGCCTCCAGCGTCCTGTTGTAGACGGAAGGGGCGCTGGGGTGGGGCTTGAAGAGAACACCGCGGTGGCCGGCGCGGGCGGCGGCGCGCAGCATCCGGACGTGGAGTTCCTCCTCCTCGTCCTGCGTGATCAGGTCGATCGCCGAGAGGTACTGGCCCAGCAGCACCGCGGTGGGCCGGTCCTCGGCGGGGACGCGGCCGGCGAGGATGCCGGCGCCCTCCTCGCCGATCTGGGAGAGGACCTCGACGATGGACTCGTTCGGCACGGCCACGGGCTCGACCCCGTACTCGGCCAGGAGCATCGGGCGCAGCCCGGGTATCAGGTCGAGGTGGAGCACGCGCGCGATGCGGGTGCTCATCTGGTGCGGGATGCGGTTGCGGGTGGGGCCGTAGCTCATCAGGCCGTCCGCGTACACGTGGATCGGGCTGTCGGCGAAGATGTCGGCCACCGCCCGGGAGGGGTTGGCCTGGATCGACTCGCAGGCGATCTCGACCGGCTCGTCGCCGAGGTTCCACGCGAGGCGTACGGCCTTCTCCCACAGCACCAGGTCCTGGCCGCGCGGCGACCAGCCGGCCGGGTGGTGCGGGGAGATGAAGTCGTTCCAGGAACGGACCTCGTCGAACTCGGGGCGCAGCCGCTCGAATCCGGCCATCCGGTCCAGCGGGGTGCCGACCTCGGGAACGGCGGCGGTGTTGCTGACGACGAGGATGCGGCGGTGCTCGGCGCGGGGGCCGAAGAGCCCGGCGCGCAGGGCGGCGGTGACGGTGGCGGCCGCGTACTGGGTGGCCGAGAAGAATATCTGGGTCGTACCGCGCCGGGGCGTGCCCCCGGCCGGGGCCGTGCCCGGGCCGCTGTCGTTACGGTCCGTGCCGCTCATGCGGCGACTCCCTTCATACCGCCGCGTATGCGCCGCAGGACGTGTACGCGCTGCTCGCCCATGCCGGCGAGGGCTTCGTTCAGTTCTTCCTCGCCCATCCGGCCCAGCGCCTCACCGGCGAGCTGCCGCAGCCGGGCGGCGACGCTCCGCTCGAACCGGTCGCGGCTCAGCAGCTGGTGGGCGATGACGACGCAGTAGTTGCGCAGGGCCTTCTTGCGCAGCGTGCCGGCCTCGGGGTCGTCGGCGAGTTCACCCAGGACGAGGTCGAAGGAGCGGAAGAAGTCCAGCTGGCGCACGTCGCCGATCTGGGTGAGGGAGCTGGCGACGCCCCTGCGGTAGAAGACGCCGCGCAGGGGGGCGACGGCGTAGGACTCCGCCCTGCGGTGCAGCTCCCAGATCCAGGGGCGGTCCTCGGCGGTGCGCAGTCCGTCGTGGAAGCGCAGCAGGCCCCGGTCGAGCAGGCGCCGGTGGTAGACACCGGCCCAGGCGTACGGGTAGTCGACCATGGTCGTCTCGCCGACGGGGAGGATGGAGCCGCGCGGGTCGAGCGGAGTGTCACGGCGTCCTTCCGGGGCCCGGTGGACGGAGCGCTGCACTCCGGTCACCTGGACGTGGTCGGTGCGGACGAAGTCGACGTCCAGGCGTTCGATCCGGTCCACCAGGCTGTCGAGGTAGCCGGGGGCGAGCCAGTCGTCGCCGTCGAGGAAGGTGAGGTAGCGGCCCTCCGACGCGTCGATGCCGGTGTTGCGCGCGGTGGCGAGACCACCGTTCTGCTCGTGCCTGATCACCCTGCTGTTGGGCAGCCGTTTCGTCAGTTCGAGCAACGCCTCGTACGTCTGGTCCTTGGTCGACCGGTCCTCGACGAGGAGGAACTCGAAGTCGCTTCGGGCGTTGTTGACGAGGCTGGCGACCGTCTCCGGAATATATGTCTCGACGTTGAAACAGGGGATGATCACCGACAGTTTCGGGGAGCGGTTGGTCACACGTACACCCGGGCTCTCTCAGCAGGTCGTCTCAGGGGCAGGTCGCTGCGACCGTAGAAAGTGTTCGACGCCGGGCGGCGACCCCCGCCGGAACGCGGGGTGAACGCGGAGTGGCGGCCTGAAGTCACCCCTCGCGGGGCGTCCGCCCTTCCCGTCCGCCGCGGTCCGCTCCGGCCCGCTCCGGCCTGTTCCCCTTGGGTTCAGTCGAACCCGTACCGCGTCCCGATGCCGGCGATCACCAGCGCCAGCCCCTCCTCGAAGTGCTCGTCGTAACCGTCGAAGAGCAGCTTCCCGGCCTCGGCGGCCAGCGGGTACCCGTCCATCCGGCGGGCGCGTTCCTCGACGTCGAACCCCTCCCGGCGCTCGCCCGGGAGCGGCCGCACCCCCTGCTCCTCGATGAGGAAGCCGAGGGTGTACATGTGTGTGGCGCGGGCCGCCTGGACGGCCTGGGCGAGCGTGAAGCCGGCGTCCGTCAGCAGGCGCAGGGTCGCCTCCATCTCGCGGGCGTGGTCCGTGCCCGTGAAGCGTGAGCCGCTGAAGACCCTGGCGCCGTCGCGGTAGCCGAGCAGCGCGGCCCGCAGCCCTCGGTTGGCCTTCAGCAGCCGCTCCCGCCAGGTGTCGGCGGGGTCGAGCGCCACGCCGGCGACCATCCGCCGGTACATCTCCGTCGCCATCTCGTCCAGCAGCGCCTGTTTGTCCTTGAAGTGCCAGTACAGGGCGGGCGCCTTGACGTCCAGTTCCCGGGCGATGGCACGCAGGGTCAGCCCCTCCAGACCGACCTCGTTCAGCAGCCGCAGCGCCGTGTCGGCGACGCGTCGGCGGTCCAGGGGGGCGCGCTTCTCGGGGCTCACACTTGACAGCTTAACAGCGTTAAGGGCACGGTTGCCGGCGACAGCACTTAACGGCGTTAAGGAGATGTGCGATGGATGTCGTGATCGTGGGAGCGGGTCCGACGGGTCTGGCGCTCGGCATCGACCTCGCCCGGCGCGGGGTGGAGGCGCTGGTGGTGGAGCGGGACGAGGAGCTGTTCCCCGGCTCGCGCGGCAAGGGGATCCAGCCCCGCACCCAGGAGGTCTTCGACGACCTCGGCGTCCTGGCCGCCGTCCGGGCGGCCGGCGGCCCCTATCCCGACCGGATGATCTGGAAGGACGGCGAGCGGACCGGCGGACAGCCGATGTTCGAGAGGATCCCGGCGGACGAGGGCACGCCGTACACCGAGCCGCTGATGGTCGCGCAGTGGCGGACCCAGGAGGTGCTGTACGCGCGGCTGGTGGAGCTGGGCGGCCGGGTCGCGTTCGGGCACGAGGTGACGGGTCTGGAGCAGGACACGGACGGCGTGACCGTGCGGTTCGCCGACGGCACGGCCCTTCGCGCGGGGTACGCCGTCGCGGCCGACGGGGGCCGCTCGGTGATCCGGGGCGCGCTGGGCGTCGGCATGGCCGGTGAGCAGGTCGACCCGGCCTCGTTCCTGGTGGCGGACGTACGGCTGACGGGCCTCGACCGCGACCACTGGCACATGTTCTGGGAGGCCGAGGACACCGGCCTCGCGCTGTGCCCCCTCGCCGGCACGGACGACTTCCAGCTGCAGGCACGCCTCCCCGAGGGCACCGCGGCCGAGTTGTCCCTGGACGGGGTCCGCGGACTGGTGGCCACGTACACCCACCTGGCCGCGGACCAGGTGACCGAGCTGCGCTGGATCTCCGGCTTCCGGCCGCGCACCGGTCTCGCCGACCGGTTCCGGGTGGGCCGGGTGTTCCTCGCGGGCGACGCGGCACACGTCCACTCCCCGGCCGGCGGACAGGGCCTGAACACCAGCGTCCAGGACGCCTACAACCTGGGCTGGAAGCTGGGCGCGGTCCTGCGGAACGGGGCGCCGCGGGCCCTGCTGGACACCTACGAGGAGGAGCGGCGCGCGGTCGCGGCCGACATGCTCGGCCTGTCGACGGCCGTGCATCACGGAGAGGTCCGGCGCGGGAAGGCGACGGTGCAGCTGGGGCTGGGCTACCGGGAGTCGTCGCTCAGCGTGGACGCCCGTACGTCCCCGGCCGCACTGCGCGCGGGCGACCGCGCGCCCGACGGCAGCGTGGACGGCGTGCGGCTCTTCGACGCGTACCGGGGACCGCACTGGACGCTGCTGGGCGCGTCGGTGCCGGGAGTCCGGTCGCTCCCCTCGGCGCCGCCGTCCTACGGCCCGGGCGTCTTCCTGATCCGCCCCGACGGGTACGTGGGCTGGGCGGGCGACACCACGGAGGGCCTGCGCGCGTACGCGGAAGGCACGGGAGCCTTCACCGCGGCGTAGGCCGGCGTCGCGGGAGCGGCACCGGCCCGACGAGGTGTCAGGCGCCCGCGAGCGACAGCTTCACCGCGAACCCGAGGAAGAGGGCACCCGCCGCCGAGGTGGCCGTCGCCGACAGCCGCTTGCGACGGCGGAAGGCGGCGGCGAGGCGGGTGCCGCCGAATATCAGGGCGCTCAGGTAGAGGCAGCTGGCCACCTGGGCGAGGGTGCCGAGGACGACGAAGGAGAGGCCCGGGTAGGCGTAGCCCGGGTCCACGAACTGAACGAAGAAGGCGACGAAGAAGAGGATCGCCTTGGGGTTGAAGAGGCTGACGACGAAGGCACGGCGGAAGGGCCGCTCGTCGGCGGTCCCGGCGGGCCCGGCGTCCTCCAGGGTCTGCTCCCGCCGGGTCCGCCACAGCTGCCGGGCGGACCGCAGCATCCCGATCGCCAGCCAGGTCAGATATCCGGCACCGGCGTACTTCACGACCCCGAACAGCAGCGCGTTCCCCTGCAGCAGCGAGGCGACGCCGGCGGCGGACAGGGTCATCAGCACGGTGTCCCCGCACCACACGCCCGCGGCGGCGGTGTAGCCCGCCCGCACCCCGCGGCGGGCGGCCACGGACAGGACGTAGAGGGAGTTGGGACCGGGCAGCAGGACGATCAGGGTCAGTCCCGCGAGGTAGGTGGGGAGGTCGATCACGCCGAACATGGAAGGAGTGTCGCACGGGGGTACGACACCCGGTCCGGGGCGGGTCGGTCAGAAGGCGTCACTGGGCACATGGCTCCCCCACACGTCCCGCAGTGCCCCGCACACCTCCCCCACCGTCGCCCGCCCGCGCAGCGCCTCCTTCATCGGGTACAGGACGTTTTCCTCCCCCTCCGCCGCCTTCCTCAGCGCGTCCAGTGCCGCGCGCACCGCCCCCTGGTCCCGCCGCGCCCGCAGCCCCGCCAGCCGCTCGGCCTGCCGGGCCTCGATCGCCGGATCCACCCGGAGGGGCTGATACGGCTCCTCCTCGTCCAGCCGGAAACGGTTCACGCCGACCACCACCCGCTCACCGGAGTCGGTCTCCTGCGCGATGCGGTACGCGTTCCGCTCGATCTCGGCCTTCTGGAAGCCCCGCTCGATCGCCGCGACCGCCCCGCCCAGGTCCTCCACCCTCCGCATCAGGCCGACGGCCGCCTCCTCCACGTCGTCCGTCATCCGCTCGACCGCGTAGGAGCCCGCGAAGGGGTCCACCGTCGCCGGTACGTCCGTCTCGTGGGCGAGCACCTGCTGGGTGCGCAGCGCCAGCCGCGCGCTCTTGTCCGTCGGCAGCGCGATCGCCTCGTCGAAGGAGTTGGTGTGCAGGGACTGGGTTCCGCCGAGGACGGCCGCCAGGGCCTGGACGGCGACCCGGACCAGGTTCACCTCCGGCTGCTGGGCCGTCAGCTGGACCCCGGCCGTCTGGGTGTGGAAACGCAGCATGAGGGACTTGGGATCGCGCGCGCCGAACTCCTCCCGCATCACCCGGGCCCAGATCCGGCGCGCCGCGCGGAACTTGGCGACCTCCTCCAGCAGCGTCGTACGGGCCACGAAGAAGAAGGACAGGCGGGGGGCGAAGGCGTCGACGTCCATGCCGGCCGCGACCGCCGTGCGGACGTACTCGATGCCGTCGGCGAGGGTGAAGGCGATCTCCTGCACGGGGGACGCGCCCGCCTCGGCCATGTGGTAGCCGGAGATCGAGATCGTGTTCCACTTCGGGATCTCGACGGCGCAGTACTTGAAGATGTCCGCCGTCAGACGCAGGGAGGGCTTGGGCGGGAAGATGTACGTGCCCCGCGCGATGTACTCCTTCAGCACGTCGTTCTGGACCGTGCCCGTCAGCCGGCCGGCCGGCACCCCCTGCTCCTCCGCCACCAGCTGGTACATCAGGAGCAGCAGCGCGGCCGGCGCGTTGATCGTCATGGACGTGGAGACCTGGTCCAGCGGGATCCCGTCGAACAGCACCCGCATGTCCTCGACGGAGTCGACGGCCACCCCCACCTTGCCGACCTCGCCGTGTGCCAGGGGGGCGTCGGAGTCGTGGCCCATCTGGGTCGGCAGGTCGAAGGCGACGGACAGGCCGGTGGTGCCGTGGGCGATGAGCTGCCGGTAGCGGGCGTTGGACTCGGCCGCCGTGCCGAAGCCGGCGTACTGGCGCATGGTCCAGGGGCGGCCGGTGTACATGCTCGGGTACACCCCGCGGGTGAACGGGTAGGCGCCCGGTTCGCCCAGTTTCCGGTCCGCGTCCCAGCCGGTCAGGTCGGCCGGCCCGTAGACCGGCTCGATCGGCAGGCCCGACTCCGACTCACGTGCCATGGATGCCTCCGCAGTACGACCCGTACCAACTCACCATGCCCCGTAGTTCGGCGCCGGTCACGCGGGGAAGCATCCTCGGCATGAGGATCTCGGGGACACCCGCCGCCCTGCTCGCCTCGGCCGCCGCCGCGGTCACCGCGCTCGCCGCGCTCTGCGGATGCACCGTGCAGCCGCCGGGCGCCGACGGGAAACACGGCCTTCCGGTGCATGTCCGGCTGCCGGACGGCGGCGGTGCCGGGTCCGGCCGGACGGCGGGCGCCGGGCAGCCGGCACCGCGGGTGCTGTGGTCGCGCGGGGACAGCGGGCCGGCCGTGCGGGAGCTGCAGGCGCGGCTGCGTCAGATCGCCTGGCTGACCGGCGGGCCGACGGGGTCGTACGACGGGCCGACCGAGCAGGCGGTCAGCGGCTTCCAGGGCAGGCGCGGGCTCGCGCGCACCGGTGCGACGGACACCGAGACCTGGCGACGGCTGGTGGCGATGACGCGCCCGCCGGGCAGGTGGGAGCTGTATCCGATGGGCGGTCAGCCGGTCGACGCGGCGGATCCGCGCTGTCTGGCCGGGCGGGTGCTGTGCATCAGCAAGAGCAGCCGGACGCTGCGCTGGATGGTCGACGGACGGACCCTGTCCACGATGTCCGTGCGCTTCGGTACGGAGTACACCCCGACCCGTGAGGGTGTGTTCAGCGTCTACTGGAAGTCACGGCATCATGTGTCGACCCTCTATGACGCACCGATGCCGTACGCGCTGTTCTTCAGCGGTGGCCAGGCGGTGCACTACTCGTACGACTTCGCGGCGCGCGGTTACGCGGGCGGCTCGCACGGATGCGTGAACGTCCGCGACGAGACGGCGATGGCCTCGCTCTTCGCCCAGGTGCGGATCGGCGACAAGGTCGTCGTCCACTGGTGAGACGCGGCGGACGTGCTGGGGAGAGTTGCGGGGCGCGGGCGGGACCGGGGGAACGTGTCCCGCCCGCGCCAGGTGCACGAGCCTTGGGTACGGGGGGAACCCCGGCTCAGTGCGACGGCCGATGACCAGTCGGCTCACTCAGTACTGCGTCACGGGCTCCAGAAACGTCACACCCCCCGCCGAGAATTTTTCGCATCGAGCAAAATCGCAGGTCAGACGGGTGACGTGGACTGTGCGGGAGGGGCGGGACAGGCAGGCGGAGGGGCGACACCGGCCGGTTGGGTGCGGCTTGGGGGACGGGGGAGGCGCCGGGGGGGCGCGGAGGCGGGTGAGTGGCGTCGGGGAGAGGGCGGGCGCCGCGGGAGAGACGAGCGAGTGACGCCGGGGCGGGTGGCGGGCGCGGGAGCCCGGCAGTTCTACGTGCGGGAGAGAGTGACGCCGAAAAGGCGGGCTCGGGTCAGAGTGCTGTGTGCGTCGGGTTCGGGGTGGGCCGTTCGGCGCTCGGGCGGGTCAGGTGCGGGGCGGAGGGAGCGGGTGCGGCGGCGCGGTGCCGGCCGTTCTGGCCGTGGCCCCGGTGGCCGTCGCCGTAGCTGCGGCCGCGGTCATGGCCACGGTCGTGGCCGTGGTCACGGTCGCGGTCGTGGCCGTGGTCGCGGTCGTGGGCGTCGTCTCCTGCGCCGCCGTGTCGGCCGTCGCCCTTGTCCTGGTCGCCCTGGTCGCCTTTGCCCTTGCCGTCCTTGCCGGTGCGCTTGTCCCGGTCGTGCCCGTCGCCGGTGCCCCCGCCCGTGCCGCCGTTCGTGGTGCCGGAGACGGAGTCGCCGGCGGCCAGCAGGATCTTGCAGTACCTGGTCACGCGGGCGGGGCCGCCCGCCAGGTTCTCCAGGGCGCGCTTGCGGCCGGAGTCCAGGTCCCTGCCGTCCCGCAGGGTCCGGCAGGCGGCGGCGACGCCGTGCCTTCCCGCGCCGGACGTCGCGGAGGGGGCGCCGGCAGCGGCGCCCCGGCCCTTGCCGTCGTCCTTCCCCTCGGCCTCGTCGGAACCGGCGCCGCGCCGCCCGTCCGTACGCCCGCTCGGAGCGCCCGTGCCGGTCTCCCCGCCGGATGTGCCCGGCGTGGACGGGGAGACGGCCGGCGGCCCGGTGGTCGTACCGGCGGAGACGGAGGCGCCGGGGCGCGGATGCTCGTCGCCGAACGGCGTGGGCAGCACTCCGGTCCCGGCGGCCATGGCGACTCCGCCGAGTGTGCCCACGGCCAGCGCGGCGGCGAGCGCCAGGCGGGCCGGGCGGGCCCAGCGGGGGCGCCGGGACCGGATTCCGGTACGGGCCGGGGCACCGATACGGACCAGGCCGGCGTCGGCGCGGGACGCGGCGGGGCGGAGGGCGGCGGGGGCGTGGGCGGCGGCGGTGCGCTGCGCCTCCGCGGCCTCCCGGGCCTTGCGGAACGCGGCCAGCGCCGCCTGCTCACCGGGGAGTTCACCGGAGGCGGGGGCCGCCTCGCCGGACAGCGCACCGAGCGCCTTTGAGAGGCGTTCGGCCTGGTCACGGGCGGAGGCGTCGACGGCTTCCAGTGACTCACCGCGCAGCAGACGTTCCACCGTCTCCCGGTTAAGCCACTTGTACTGCTCGTCGGCCATCACATGTCCTTCTGCGTCCGCGCACGCGTATGCGTCACAGTTGCGGACGTCACCGCACCACGGCGCGGTTCTCGCTGGGGCGGAAGCGCGTCGAGTCCGCCCGCCGATTCCGGATCCGCGCCGATCAGCTCGGCGAGCCGTTTGAGGCCGCGGTGCGCGGCGGTACGGACGGCACCCGCGCGTTTGCCGAGGGTCTCGGCGGCGGTCTTGGCGTCCAGGCCCACCACCACGCGCAGGACGACCGCCTCGGCCTGGTCCTGCGGGAGCCGGGCGATCAGGGAGAGGGTGCTGTCGGTGGCCAGGGCCTCGATGGCCTCGCCGGCCGTGTCGGACTCGGCGGCTCTTCCGGTCAGCTCCGTCTCGTCGCCGCCTATGGCGGGACGGCGGCCGCGCATGCGTATGTGGTCCAGGGCGCGGTTGCGGGCTATGCGGGCGGCCCAGCCGCGGAACCGGTCGGCGTCACCGCTGAACCGGTCGAGGTCGCGGGCGATCTGGAGCCAGGCCTCGGACGCGACGTCCTCGGCGTCCGGATCGCCCACCAGCGTGCGTACGTATCCGAGCAGCCGTGGATGCACGGCGCGGTACACCGTACGGAACGCGGTCTCGTCCCCGTCCTGTGCCGCACGCACCGCGGCGGTCAGCTCCGCGTCGTCCCCCAGCACCGTACTCCCTTTACGCCTGTCTTCGGTCGGCGCGAAAGGCACGTTACGGCGTTAAACCGCTGCTCGTCCATGTCTGTAGAAGATGCAACTAACTCGTGACCGGGTTCGGATGTGCACAGGGTGAGGTTCCGGCGTGGCCGGGGTGTGACAGAAACCGCACTCACGGCGCTGAAGAAGGTACGGGTCGCGCGCGGCCCGTCAGCGCGACGGCCGGGGCCTCTCCTGTGGGGGGTGGCGGCCCCGGCCGTTGCCTCAGCTTCGACGCGGGGCGACCACATGTCAGGGCTTCGGGCTCACTGCTCGGCCGACGCCACCCAGCGCAGGCCGTCGGCGGAGGGCACCAGCCCGCCGGAGAACAGCGCTTCCGCCGGATCGAGGTCGTTGCCGAGCGCGGCGTGGACCTGGATCTGGGTGCCCTGCTCCATGACGCTGCCCATGATCTCCG
The DNA here is from genome assembly GCF_014203595.1 of Streptomyces echinatus. Taxonomy (GTDB): domain Bacteria; phylum Actinomycetota; class Actinomycetes; order Streptomycetales; family Streptomycetaceae; genus Streptomyces; species Streptomyces echinatus. Next base: position 441,613 of record NZ_JACHJK010000004.1, on the reverse strand, counting down.
ACTGGTACAGCGCAGTGGCGTCGTCCCCGCCGGTCCGGTCGACCTGGGCCACCGACCGCTCGAGTTCACCGGCGGTGTGCTGGAACCGCGTCCGTACCGAGTCGGCGTCCACGAAGGCGCCGTCGAGGGAGGCCACCCCGCCCACCAGCTCGACGAAGGCCGCGAGCTCCGAGTCCGCGAAGTTGGTGACCTTCTTCGCCTGCCAGAAGTACGACTCGTGGTCGCTGTTCATGTCGTAGAACGACACCAGGAACTCGTAGAACAGCCCGAACTCGTGGCGGTAGCGGGCGTCGAACTCGGCGAAGCTCTCCTCCTCGCCGAGGTCGCCCGCCAGCACGGAGTTGATGGACCTCGCGGCGAGCAGGGCGCTGTAGGTCGCGAGGTGCACCCCCGAGGAGAAGACCGGGTCGATGAAGCACGCGGCATCCCCGACCAGCACCATTCCCGGGCGCCAGTAGCGGCTGTTGCTGTACGAGTAGTCCTTCCGGACGCGCACCTGGCCGTACACGCCCTCCGTGACGCGTTCGGCGTCGGCCAGCAGGTCGTCGATCCGGGGGCACTTCGCGATGAGCCGCGCGAGCGCTTCGGCGGGGTCGCCCTGCACCGAGTCCGCGAACTCCCGGGTCACCACCGCGCCCACGCTGGTGAGGTCGTCGCCCAGCGGGATGTACCAGAACCAGCCCTCGTCGAAGGCGGCGCAGAAGATGTTGCCCTGCTTCGGCGCGGGCATCCGCTTGCCGCCTTCGAAGTAGCCGAAGATCGCGATGTTGCGGAAGTAGTCCGAGTAGGTGCGTTCGCCGCCGGCCCGGCGGTGGATCCGGCTCTTGTTGCCGGACGCGTCGACGACGTACCGCGCGTGGACCGTGTGCCGGGCGCCGGCCGCGTCGGTGTAGACGACCCCGTGGACCCGCTCGCCGTCCTCGATCACCTCGGTCACGGCGCAGTTCTCGCGCACGTCCACCCCGAGCTTGCGGGAGTGCTTGAGCAGGATGTCGTCGAACTTCATCCGCTCGACCTGATAGGCGTAGGAGGTCGGGCCGGCCATCCGGGGCGAGATGGCGAAGGCGAACGACCACGGCTCGGGGCTGCTGCCCCACCGGAAGGTGCCGCCGAGCTTGCGGGTGAAACCGGCCCGCTCGATCTCCTCGGAGACACCCAGCAGACCGCAGATGCCGTGCACGGTCGCCGGCAGCAGTGACTCACCGATCTGGTAGCGCGGGAAGGACTCCTTCTCGAGCAGCAGCACCCGGTGTCCCTGCTTGGCGACGAAGGACGCGACGGTCGAGCCGCTCGGGCCACCGCCGACCACGACGACATCGAACTCTTCCGCAGATGACACGGACAATCTCCTTAACTTGTCGGGCGCGAACGCGGGCGCAGCACCGGCCGTTCACGCTTGCGCGCCACGGCCAGCCGGCCCGAGAGCTTCTCGACCGTGGTCGCGTTGAACAGATCCGGGATGGCGAGGTCGACGCCCAGCGTCGACCGGATCCGGGACACCAGCCGGGTCGCCAGCAGCGAGTGGCCGCCGAGGTCGAAGAAGTCGTCGTCGATGCCGACCCGGGGCACGCCGAGCAGCTCCGCGAACAGCCGGCACAGCACTTCCTCGCGCTCGTCCCGCGGCCCCCGGCCGCTCCCGGCGCCGGCCCGGTCCGGTGCGGGCAGTGCGCGCCGGTCCACCTTGCCGTTCGGCGTCAGCGGCAGCTGATCCAGTACGACCAGCGCCGAGGGGACCATGTGGGGGGGCAGGGTGTCCTGCAGGCGGGCCTTGACCGCGGCGACCAGGGAGACGGCTTCCGCGGACCGGGACGGGTCGTTGGTCGGCGGCCGGGCTCCGGAGCGCCGCGGCCGGTACCCGGTCGTGGGCACCCCGGTCGCGCCGCGCTCCACGAACAGGACGTCGAGCGTCCCGTCCTCGCCCGGAGGCAGCACCAGGGCGCGGTAGCCCGCCCGGCCGGCCGGCCCGGCGAAGCCCTCGGGATCCGGCAGGGCGTCGTCCCGTTCCGCCAGCCGGTCGCGGGCGGCTTCCGGCGTGCCGCCGTCGGCCAGGACGCGTACCGCCGCGAGTTCGTGCGCGACCCGCGGGTCGGGGACGCCGCGCAGCCGGACGGGCGCGGGGTGCGCCGCGGCCAGCCGGTCCGCCAGCACGTCCAGGCCGGTGACGTCGGCACCCCAGGTGAGCTCACGGGCGGCGTCGGTGTCGACGCGCTCGTACGGCTGCTTGTGGAGGACGACATCGAATCGGTGCGCGGTCAGCTCGTTGCGGAACTCCGAGCGCTTGACGCGGAGGTCGGCCGCGGTGTCCAGGCCGGTGAAGAAGGCGGGGTCGATCAGCAGTTCCTTCTCCAGGGAGACGGACTGCCCGATGGCCGCACGCAGCGCCTCGCCGTTCGCCGCGCCGGCCGGGCGGCCCAGCTCGACGGCCGTGCGCAGCCCCTCCAGCAGGTGCAGGTTGCGTACGTCGCCGACGAACACCCGGCCGCCCGGGGCCAGCAGCCCGAGCAGGCCCCGCAGCACCTTCTCCAGATACCCGGCGTTCGGGAAGTACTGCACGACGGAATTCAGCACCACCGTGTCGAAGTGTCCCGCCGGCAGCCCGTCGAGGTCGTGGGCCGGCTGGACGCGTACCTCGACGCGGTCGGCCAGCCGCGGGTCCCGGGCCACCTGGCCGCGGACTCCCTCGACGATCCGGGGCGAGATGTCGGTGCCCCAGTAGCTCTCGCACTCCGGCGCGATCTTCGACAAGAGCAGCCCGGTGCCCATGCCGATCTCGAGCAGCCGCTTCGGCCGCAGTTCGAGGATCCGGTCGACGGTCGCGTCGCGCCAGGCGCGCATCTGGTCGACGGGGATCGGCAGGCCGTCGTAGCTGCTGTTCCAGCCCGAGAAGTCCTCGCCGAACCCGGCCGTCTCCCCGCCGGTGTAGAGCGATTCGTAGGTGAGCTGCCACTCCTCCACCCGGCGCTCGTCCCGGTCCTTCGCCACGGCGGGATCGTCCCCGCTGGGGACGACATAGCCGACGAGGCGTCTGCCGCCCGGCTGGTCCTCCCGAGGCACGACGACGGCCTGCGCCACGCCGGGGTGGGCGGTCAGCGCCGCCTCCACCTCGCCGAGTTCGATCCGGAAGCCGCGGACCTTCACCTGGTCGTCGGAGCGGCCGACGAATTCGAGCTGGCCGTCGCCGCGCCACCGGACCACGTCCCCGGTCCGGTACATCCGCTCGCCGGGGGCGCCGAACGGGCAGGCCACGAACCGGCCGGCGGTCAGTCCCGGGCGCCGCAGATAACCGCGCGCCAGGGCCTCACCCGCGATGTAGAGCTCGCCGGCCACGCCCGGCGGAGTGGGCCGCAGCCGGTCGTCGAGGACGTACAGCCGGGTGTTGTCCAGCGGACGTCCGATGGGGGGCAGGGTGCCGTCGGGGACCAGCTGGTCGCTGATGGTGGCGCAGACGGTCGCCTCGGTCGGGCCGTAGGCGTTGACCATCCGGCGGCCGGGTGCCCAGCGGCCGACGATGTCGGCCGGGCAGGCGTCGCCGGCCATGATCAGCATCATCGGCGCGGGCAGGCCGTCGTCCGGCAGGGCCGCGAGCACGGGCGGCGGCAGGGTCACATGGGTGATGCCCTGCTCGTGCATCAGCGCGCTCAGTGCCGGTCCCGGCAGCGTCCTCTCCCTCGGCGCCACGACGAGCGTCGCACCGGCCAGCAGAGCCATGCACATGTCGGAGAAGGCGCCGTCGAAGCTGGGCGACGCGAACTGCAGTACGACGCTGTCCGGCCTGACCTCCAGGCGCTCGATCTCGCTGCCCATCCGGCCGGCGATGCCCGCGTGGGAGACCACGACACCCTTGGGCACGCCGGTGGAGCCGGAGGTGTAGATGACGTAGGCGGCATGCCCCGGCCGCAGGGGCGCCACGCGGTCGTCGTCCGTCAGGTTCCCGTCCGGCAGTGCGCGGACGGCCGCGCGGGTCGCGTCGTCGAGGGCGATCCGCTCCAGCCCGGCGGGCAGCGGGACCGCGCTGTCCGCCGCGGTCAGCACGCACCGCGGCGCGGCGTCGCCGAGCATGAACGCGACGCGCTCCGCGGGGTAGTCCGGGTCCACCGGCAGATAGGCGGCACCGGCCTTCAGCACCGCCAGCATGGCCGTGGTCAGCTCGATCGACCGGGGCAGCGCGAGCGCGACGTAGTCGTCCGGCCCCACCCCGCGCGCGGCCAGATGCCGGGCCAGCCGGTTGGCGTTCCCGTTCAGCTCGCGGTAGGTGAGCGCGGTGCCCTCGTAGCGGATCGCGACCGCGTCGGGGGTCGCGGCCACCTGCGCCTGGAAGAGCTCCGGGAAGACCGCCGGGACGACGTCCCGGCCGGTGTCGTTCCACTCGTGCAGCACCAGCCGCCGCTCGGCGGGGTCGAGGACGTCGATGTCGCTCAGACGGGTCCCGGGGGCGGCCGTCATCGCCTCGAAGACCCGGACCAGCCGGTCCAGCATCCGCTCGACGGTGGCCGGGTCGAACAGCTCGACCGCGTACTCGACCACGCCGGTCAGGCCGTTCGGCGCGCCCTGCTCGTCGAACCGCTCGAACACGCTGAAGGCCAGGTCGAACTTCGCCGTCTCGGTGTAGAGCTGCCTGGCCTCCACCTCCAGTCCGGGCAGCCGGAACTCGACGTCGGCCAGGTTCTGGAACGCCAGCATCACCTGGAACAGGGGGTGCCGTGACGTCGACCGGCTCGGGTTGAGGATCTCCACCAGGCGCTCGAACGGAAGGTCCTGGTTGGCGTAGGCGCTGAGGTCCGTCTCCCGGACCCGCGCGATGAGTTCGCGCAGCGACGGGTCACCGCCGAGGTCGGTGCGCAGCACCAGGGTGTTGACGAAGAACCCGACGAGCCCGTCCAGGCTCTCGTCGGTCCGGCCGGCGATGGCCGTCCCGATGGGGATGTCCGTACCGGCGCCCAGCCGGCTGAGCAGGGCGGACAGGCCCGCCTGGACCACCATGAACAGGCTCGCGTCGCTCTGGCGGGCCAGCTCGGTGAGCCGGGCGTGAAGGCCGGCGCCGATGTCGAACCGGGCGGTGGAGCCCCGGTAGCTGGCGACCGGGGGACGCTGCCGGTCCACCGGCAGCGGCAGTTCCTCCGGCGCGCCGTCCAGCGCCGTCGTCCAGTACCGGATCTGCTGGTTGATCAGGCTGTCCGGGTCTTCCTCGGTGCCCAGCAACCGCTGCTGCCACAGCGTGTAGTCCGCGTACTGGACGGGCAGTCCGGGCGCACCGTCGTCGAGTCCGGCGGCCCGGGCCCGGTACGCGGCCGCGAGGTCGTCCGCCAGCGGGGCCATCGACCAGCCGTCGCCGGCGATGTGGTGGATCACCAGGGCGAGTACGTGCTCGGTCGGGGACAGTGCGAAGAGCCGTGCCCGCAGCGGCGGATCGGTGGCCAGGTCGAACTCCCGGCCGCAGAACCCGGCGACCTCGGCGTCCAGTGACTGCCGGGTGACGTCGGTGCACGGCAGCTCGGGACGGATGTCGAGCACCCGCTGGAACGGCACCCCGTCGACCTCCCCGAACACCGTCCGCAGCGTCTCGTGCCGGTCGGCCAGGTCGCCGAGCGCCGCGGCCAGTGCCGCACGGTCGAGCTCGCCGGTCAGCCGCAGCACGGCCGGCATGTTGTACGTCGCGCTCCGGCCCTCCATCTGGCCGAGGAACCACAGGCGGCGCTGGGCGAAGGACAGCGGCAGCCGTTCGGGCCGCTGCGCGCGGGTCACGGCGGGCCGCAGTGACCCGCCGACCTCGTCGAGGCGCCGCGCGAGCTCCGCCACGGTGGGTGCGCCGAAGATGTCGCGGACGGTGAGTTCCACGCCGAAGGCCGGCCTGATCCTGGCCACCAGCTTCGTGGCGAGGAGCGAGTGCCCGCCGAGGTCGAAGAAGTGGTCGTCGATGTGCACCTTGGCGGCGCCGGTGACATCCGCGAACAGGCCGCACAGGATCTCCTCCCGCGGGCTGCGCGGGGCACGGCTCGTACCGGTGCCGGTGAACCGGGCGGCGGGCAGCGCGCGGCGGTCCAGCTTTCCGTTGGGGGTCAGCGGGAGCCGGTCGAGGACGACGACCGCCGCGGGCACCAGGTGCCGGGGCAGGACCTCGCCGGCCGCCCTCCGGACCTCCACGGGGTCGACGGTCCGCCCCTCGTGCGGCACGACGTAGGCGATCAGGCGCCGCTCTCCGGGGACGTCCTCGCGGGCGACCACGGCGGCCTCGCGCACGGCGTCGCCGGCGGCCAGCACGGACTCGATCTCGCCCGGTTCGATACGGAAGCCGCGGATCTTGACCTGGTCGTCGGCGCGGCCGAGGAATTCGAGCTGCCCGTCGGTACGCCACCGCACGAGGTCGCCCGTCCGGTACATCCGCTCGCCCGGCACCCGCGCGGCCTCCGGCGGGCAGGCGAGGAACCGCTGCGCGGTCAGCGCCGGCCGTCCCCGGTAGCCCCGCGCCAGTCCCGGACCGGCCAGGTACAGCTCGCCGGTGACCCCCGCGGGCACCGGGCGCAGCGCGCCGTCCAGCACGAGCACGCGCATGTTGTCGATCGGGCGGCCGATCGGCGGCGTACGGCTGCCGGACAGGGGGTCCGACATGGTCGCGCAGACCGTGGCCTCGGTCGGGCCGTAGGCATTGAGCAGCAGGCGGCCGGGTGACCAGGCGGCGACGACCTCGGCCGGGCACGCCTCGCCGGCCAGGTTGAGGGTCAGGTCCGCGGGCAGTTCGTCCTGCCGCATCACGGAGAGGACGGCCGGCGGCAGGGTCACATGGGTCAGGGCGTGCTTGGCGGCCAGCTCGGTCAGGGCGACGCCCGGGACGAGCTGTTCGGCGCGCGCGAGGACCAGTGCCGCGCCGGACAGGAGGGCCATCGACACCTCGGAGAACGCCGCGTCGAAGCTGGGGGACGCGAACTGCAGCACCCGGCTGCGCTCGTCCACTCCCAGCCGGGCGATCTGCCCGAAGGCGAGCGACGCCGCACCGGCATGGGTGACGACGACACCTTTCGGGCGGCCGGTGGAGCCGGACGTGTAGATGACGTACGCCGGGTGGTCCGGCAGCAGCGGGGCGAGCCGGTCGGCGTCGGTCAGGTCGGCGTCGGTCAGGCCGGTGTCGGTCAGGTCGGCGTCGGTCAGGCCGCTGTCGGTCAGGCCGCTGTCGGTCAGGCCGGTGTCGGTCAGGCCGGTGTCGGTCGGGCCGTCCGCCGGGCCGGTGTCCTCGTGGGTGCCGGGCCGGCCGTCGAGCGTGATCCGGGGCAGGTCGCCGGGCAGGCCCGCCGGGCCGCGCTCGCCGATGACGACGCAGGCGGGCGCGGCGTCCGCGCACATGAACGCGATCCGCTCCGCGGGGTGTTCCAGATCGAGCGGCAGATACGCGCCGCCCGCCTTGGCGACCGCGAGCATGGCGGTGATCAGCTCGACCGAGCGCGGCAGTGCCAGTGCCACCACGCTCTCCGGGCCGATTCCGGAGGCGACCAGCGAGCGGGCGAGCCGGTTGGCACGGCCGTTCAGACCGGCGTAGCTCAGCTCGGTGTCCTCGAAGACGACCGCGGTCGCGCCGGGGGTCCTGGCGGCCTGTGCCTCGAAGAGCGCGGGCCAGGTCGCCGCCGGGTGCTCGCGGGCCGTGTCGTTCCACTCGTGCAGCACCCGACGGCGCTCCGCCTCGTCGAGCAGCTCGATCCGGCCGACCTCCACCCCCGGGTCGTCCGCCATCGCCCGCAGCACGCGCAGCAGGCCGCGCTGGTGGGTCAGCAGGTCTTCGCGGCGGTACCGGGCACTCGCGTCGAAGTCGACGCGCAGACCCTGTCCCTCGCCGCGGTCGTAGACCGTGATCGACAGGTCCTCGACCAGTCCGCCCGCGAGGTTGTGGGAGGTCATCGGGTGGCCGCCGAAGCCGCGGTCGTAGCTGAACGGCAGCACGTTGACCACGGGGCCGACCAGTGATTCGTCCTCCAGGGACAGCCGCTGGTCACGGCGCATGTCCTCGTAGCGGTAGCGCTGGTGGCGCAGCGCCTCACGGGCGCGGGACAGCACGTGCCGGGCGAGGTCGGCGCAGCTGAGCCCACTGGTCACGGTCAGGCGCAGCGGCAGCAGGTTGGACACCATCCCGGCCGTTCCGGCAGTGCCGGTGCCCGGCCGGGCCGTCACCGGCAGTCCGAGCACGAGGTCCCGCGCTCCGGTCAGCCGGTGCAGATAGGCGGCCACGGCGGTGAGCACGAGGGTGGGCAGCGCCCGCCCGGTGGACTCGGTCAGCCGCCGCTGGAGGTCCGCGTCGAGCTGTGCCGAGCAGCGCGCCGGCCCGCCGTCCGTGCCGGACGACCGCCCGGCCAGGGTCACCGGGTCCGGCCGGCCGGCCAGCTGAGCACGCCAGTACTCCTGGTCGGCGGCGAAGGAGTCGGAGGCCCGGTAGCCGGTCTCCTCGTCGAGCAGGCCGCGCAGCGGGAGCGGGTCCGCCCGGCCGGCCGGTTCACCGGCGACGAGCGCCGAGTACACCTCGGCGACGCGGCGGACCACCAGGGCCCCGCTGTAGCCGTCCATGGCGACGTGGTGAAACTGGAAGTACCACTGCCAGCGGTCCGCGGCCAGCTTGAACAGCAGCACGGTGTGCAGCGGGCCGCGGGACAGCTCGACCGGCCGGTCCAGGTCGGCGCGCATCCGCTCCAGCGCGGCGCCCGCGGGGTCCGGCAGCGCGGAGACGTCCACGACGTCCACGGCCGCGGCCTCCGCGCCGGCGACGAACTGCCCCGGCCCGTCCGCCCCTTCGGTGAACCGGACGCGCAGCGCCTCGGTCTCCTCGACGACCTGGCGCCAACTGGCACCGAACGCCTCGGGATCGACGGGACCGTGGATGTCGAAGTACTCCGCGATCCGATAGCGTCGGCCGCTGGAATCGATGTGGTGTCCGTACCAGATTCCGCGCTGCGCGGCGGACAGCGGCAGCAGGTCACCGCCGATGTTGCTCATGTTCATTCCCGGGGTAGTGGCCGGTGGTCCAGGGCGGCGGACGTCAGGAGGCTTCGCGCAGGCTCTTCGGCCGCATGTCCGTCCAGTTCTCCTCGATGTAGGCCAGGCATTCCTCTCGGCCGCTCTCGGAGAGCTCCACGGTCCAGCCCTCCGGAACATCGGCGAATACCGGCCAGAGCGAATACTGTCCTTCTCCGTTCACCAGAACAGAGAAGACCGCCTCGTTGTCGTCGAACGGATTCGTCATTGGGCTACCCCTATCGCATCGGCGCGCTCGAACTGCAGAGTTGCCCGCACGGCCATGTCCCGGCAAGTGGGCGGACAGTACGGGACGGAACGAGACACCGGCGGTTGTGTACCCGCCGGGATTCCGGCTTGTAGTCTGCCGGACGGACCTGAATTGCTTTTCTCTTCCGAATTGGGGTCGTGCATTGCTTGCTGGAAAAACGACAAAACCCGGCCGGCGGGTAGTGATCACCGGGCTCGGCGCAGTTTCCAGCATCGGCGCCTCGGTCACCGAATTCCTCGCCGGGCTGCGGGCGGGCCGCAGCGAGGTCCGGCCCATATCCGCGTTCGACACCACCGGCTTCGAGCACGCGGGCGGCTGCGAGATAACCGGGTTCGAGCCGGAGCGCTGGATCGAACGGCTCGACCCCGCGGAGCTCGGCCGGGCGGCCCGGTTCGCCGTCGCCGCGGCCAGGATGGCCGCGGGCCACGCCGGGCTGACCCCGGGGGTGCTGGCCACGAGCCGGGTCCTGGTGGCCGTCGGCACCACCGACGGCGAGACCCGCGACCTCGACCGGCTGGTGGCGCAGGACGTCGCGGAACCGGGTGCGATGGATCCGCGGATCGCCCGCCGGGCCTCCGCCTCACGGCTGTCGACCTCCGTGGCGCGCGAGTTCGCGCTCGCCGACGCCGAGGCGGTGACCATCCCGACGGCGTGCGCCGCCGGCAACTACGCGATCGGCCACGGGCTCGACGCCATCCGCGCGGGCGACGCGGACCTGGCCTTCTGCGGCGGCGCGGACGCGGTCTGCCTCAAGACCTTCGCCGGGTTCTACCGGCTCGGCACCATCGCCCCCGACCGCTGCCGCCCCTTCGACCTCGACCGCAAGGGCATCCTGGTCGGCGAGGGGTCGGGGATGCTGGTGCTGGAGAGCCTGGAGTCGGCCCTCGCGCGGGGCGCCCGGATCCACGCCGAGGTACTCGGATACGGCCTGAACTGCGACGCGTTCCACCAGGTCGCGCCGCTTGAGCAGGGGGTCGCCGACTGCATGCGGCTGGCGGTCGCCGACGCGGGCGTCACACCGGACGAGGTGGACCTCATCTCGGCGCACGGCACCGGCACGAAGGCCAACGACAGCACCGAGGCGAGGGCGATCCACGCGGTCTTCGGCGACCGGCCGCCCCGCACGGTGTCGATGAAGTCGATGCTCGGGCACACCATGGGCGCGGCCAGCGCGCTGGCCGCGGTGGGCTGCACCCTGGCCCTGGAGCACGGCTTCATCCCGCCGACCGTCAACCACACCACGACCGACCCCGAGTGCGGTCTCGACTGCGTGCCCAACGAGTCGGTGACCGCGGACCTGCGGATCGTGCAGAACAACGGGCTCGCCTTCGGTGGCAACAACGCGGTGGTCATCTTCGGCCGCTACGACGAAGGAGCAGCGTGACAGACATGGGACCCGTCATCACGGCATGGTCGGCGATCTCACCGTTCGGTCTCGGCGCGGACGCCTTCCGGGCCGGGCTGCGGGGCGGGGTCCCGGCCCCCGTCTCGTCGGCCGGGCACGCCCCGTACGCGCCCGGCCGGCTGGTCCCGGACTTCGACGCCCGGACCGTGCTCGGCAAGAAGGGCACCCGCTCGATGGACCGGGTCACCGCGCTGTCGGTGGCGGCGGTCGGTGAACTGGCCGGCGGGCCGGAGGCGTCCGGCACCCCGGCCGAGGGCCCGGGTCCCGGCCTGGTGCTCGGCACCACCGGCAGTGTGCAGTCCACGATGGACTTCACCCGCAGCTCGCTCGAGGGCGAACGGCCGTTCTACGTCGACCCGGCCCGTTTCCCCAACACGGTGATGAACTGCGCGGCCGGCCAGTGCGCGATCCGGCACGGGCTCAAGGGCCCGAACGCGACGATCGCCGGCGGCCGCGCGGCCGGCCTGCTGGCCCTCAACTACGCGCGTCGACTGCAGGCCGGCGGCCGCGCGGGGACGCTGTTCTGCGGCGGCGCCGAGGAGTACTCCGAGGCGCGGGCACGGCTGCACCACCACGGCCGGGGCGGCCCGGACGGCACGGTCCTCGGCGAGGGGGCGGCGGTCCTGCGCCTGGAGCCGGCCGGCTCCGCCGCCGCCGAGCGGGACGGCCTGGCGGAGGTCGTCGCGCTGGAGTTCGGCGTGTCCGAGGACGCCGGGGAGATCCCGGCGGCCCTGCTCCGCTGTCTGCGCCGGGCGCTGGAGCGGGCCGGAGCCCGGCCCGCGGACATCGCGCTCGTCGCCCCGGGCGCGGCCGACGGCCCGGAACAGGCCGCGCTCCGGGACCTGTTCGGCCACCGGCCGCCCGCCCAGGCCGACTGCACCGGCCTGATCGGCGACGCGGCGGCCGCCGCGGCCTCCTTCCAGGTGCTCGCCGTGCTCGTCAGGGCCGAGGAGGACCCGGCGGCGGCCGGCCGTCTGGCGCTGGTGACCGCGGTCGACCACGACGGCACCCTCGGCTGCGCGCTGCTGCGGCCGTATCCCGCACGCTGACCACGACCCCGGCGAGGACTCCTTGACCAGCACCGACACCGAAGAGCAGTGGGACGCCATCGTGGTGGGGGGCGGCCTCGGCGGCCTGACCTGCGCCGCCCATCTCGCCACCGCGGGGCGGCGGGTGCTCGTGCTCGAGCAGCACGACTGGGCGGGCGGCAACAGCCATGTCTTCCGCCGTCGCCGTGCCTACGAGTTCGACGTAGGCGTGCACTACCTGGGCGACTGCGGACCCGACGGCATCATCCCGGCCATCCTGTCCGGCCTCGGCGCCGGCGACCGGATACGGTTCCGCGAGCTGGACCGCGACTGCTTCGACCAGATCCTGATCCCCGGGCTGACCCTCGACGTGCCCGCCGACTGGGACACGTACCTGGCCCGGCTCGAGCAGGCACTGCCCGAGGACGCGGAGGGCCTGCGCACCTTCATCGGGATCTGCCGGGCCGTCGGCGGTGAGCAGCGCTGGGCGCTGCTCACCGATGCCGGGCCGGCGCAGATCGCCGCCGGCACCGAGCACGTACGGGCCTGGGGCCGGCGGCCGTTGTCCGAGCTGTTCGACCACTGCGGGCTGTCCACCCGGGCCCGTACGGTGCTCGCCGCCCAGTCGCCGAACTACGGCATGGGCCCCGACATCGCGACGGTGGGCACCCACGCCATGGTGACCGACCACTACATCCGGGGCGCCTATGTCCCGGTCGGCGGGGGGCAGTCGCTGGCCGCGACGCTGATCGAGGTGCTGGAGGCGCACGGCGGCGAACTGCGCACCCGCAGCCGGGTCACCTCGATCGACGTCGTGGAGCGCACGGTCACCGGTGTGCGCCTGGCGGACGGGACGTCGCTCGGCGCGCCACTGGTGATCTCCGGCGCCGACTACCGGCGCACGGTGCTGGAGCTGGTCGGCGCGGAGCACTTCAGCCCGCGGATCGTCCGCTCGACCCGGGAGGCGACGGTGGGACTGCCCTTCGCGACCGTCTACGTCGCCCTCGACCGGCCGCCGGCGCGGCAGGCCGAGGCCAACGTCTGGTGGTACGCGCACGAGGACATCGGCGAGCTCTACCGCGGGCTGTACGCCGGCGAGCAGCCCGACGACGTGCGCTTTCTCTTCATCTCGTTCGCCTCGCTCAAGGAGCCCGGCGCGCGGCACCTCTGCCCGCCCGGACAGGCGAACTTCCAGCTGATGACGATGTGCCCGCCGGGCTACCGGCACTGGGGCGTCACGCGGGGACCGGCCGAGGGCGGCCGGTACCGCCGCGAGCCCGCCTATCTGGCGGAGAAGAAGCGCTTCACCGACGCGGTGCTGCGGGCCGGTGAGCGGGCGCTGGGGCCGTTCCGGGACCACATCACCCACCTGGAGCTGGCCACGCCGCTGACCCAGGAGCGGTACACGCTCTCCACCGGCGGATCCCCGTTCGGCCTGGCCACCTGGGGTGCCACCGGTGCCCGGCCGGACACCGCCACCGGCGTCAAGGGCCTGCACGTCGTCGGTCAGAGCACCCGCTACGGCAGCGGGATCACGGGCGTGATGGTCAGCGGGACGGCCTGCGCGTCCCGGATCCTCGGGCGGCCGCTGCTGACCGAGGCACACGCCGGCGCGGTCTTCGGTGACCGGAGCCGGCTGCCCGCGCGCGCCGCGGGCTGGGACCCGCTCGCCGTCTCCCGGGGTGCCGCGAGGCGGGACGCGCGCGGACTGGCCAAGGTGGACTGAGGCCGGAAGGCGCGCGGGGAGGTCAGCGCTTCACGGCGAGTGTCAGGCCGTCGGCGAACGGCAGCATGCACAGGTCGACCCGGTCGTCCTCGCGCAGCTTGGCGTTGAAGGCGCGCAGCGCCCGGGTCTCGTCGTCCTGGACCGACTCGTCGATGACCAGCCCGGACCACAGCACGTTGTCGGCGGCCAGCAGGCCGCCCGGCCGCAGCAGGGTCAGACCGTACTCGTAGTAGGTCTCGTAGCCTTCCTTGTCCGCGTCCAGGAACACGAAGTCGTAGCCGCCGGCCGCGCCCTCCTCCTCGACGAGGGCGGCCAGGCTCTTCCGGGCGTCGCCGACGCGGAGGTCCACCTTGTCCGCGACCCCCGCCCGCTCGCAGTGCCCGAGCGCGGTCTTCGCCCACTCCTCGCTGATGTCGCAGGCCGTGACGCGGCCGTCGGCGGGCAGGGTCAGCGCCGTGCGGAGCAGGCTGTAGCCGGTGAAGACCCCGACCTCCAGGGTCCGCTTCGCGCCGATGGCCCGGAGCAGCACGGACAGGAACTGGCCCTGCTCCGGCGAGATCTGCATATTGCGCTCGTCGAGCCGCGAGGTCTCCTCGCGCAGCTCGCTCAGCGGCGCCGGTTCGGACAGCGAGACGTCCGCGATGTAGTCCTGGAGTTCCTCGGTGATGCTGACCTGGATCCTCATGATCGTCCCTCTCGGTGTGATGTCGGCCGGCCGGGGATGTCACAGCCGGTTCAGAAAGCGCCGCACCTCGGCGACCAGGTGGCCGACCGATTCGGCGGCGAAAAGCACCGGCATGCAGTCCGTGTCGTCGAAGTCCTGCGCCACGATGTCGGCGGTGTCGAACGCCCGCAGCTCCACCTTGTCCAGCGACTCCATCTCCGCGACCGAGGACAGCAGGGCCGCGCCGCAGACCCGGGGGCGGCCGTCCTCGTACACGACACCGGTCTCCATGGCGAACCAGAAGACGTGGACCAGGTCCCGCATGGCATCGGGTGCGGACACCCGCCGGGCGGCCTCACCGAAGCTCCGGTACAGGTCCGCGAAGACCGGGTCGCCCAGCATCACTGCGTGGCCGATCAGTTCGTGCAGGACGTCCGGTTCCGGGGAGTGGTAGGGCGATTCGGGCCGCCGCAGGTACTGCGTGGCGTGGAACCCGCTGTCCGCGAACGTGCCGAGGAACCGCTTGGCGGGGACGGTGCCCTCGGCGGGCCGCAGATGAAAACCGGTGAGCTCGGTCAGCACCGGGGAGATCTCGGCCAGTTGCGGTACCCGCCGCCGTTCCAGGACGACCGCTTCGGCGGCCCGCCGGTAGTTCGCGCACGCCACTTCCTGGTGCAGAGAACTCAGTTTGGCGGTGACCGTCTCCCAGAGGGCGTCCTCCTCCTCCGTGTAGGCGATGACCGGCAACGGTTCACCGAGTTGCCATTCCCTTGCCTTTTGCTGACGTATGGCCTTCCGGCGCTCGTATTCATCAGTCATCGCGACTTGTTTCCCCCGTCGCCTCGCAGTTACGGCACAACTCCCCTTCATATCCCGTCGATCACACTAGCCCACGGCCGCTCGGGCGGGATACGAGGAACGGCTGTCTCGTTCCGTCCCGTGCCGTCCACAACCTTGCGGGACAGCGCCCGTACGCATGAGATCTGAACCACTGAACCGATGCTCGACTCGCTTGCCGGAGAAAGAGGCCACCACCGTGACAATGACCACCGACGGGAATTTCGCCAAGATTAAAGAAATCGTCTGCGAAATCCTTGAGCTCGAAGAGGACGAGGTCACGGACGAGGGCCTGTTCAATGAGGAGTACGGCGCCGACTCGCTGCGCGCCATCGAGATCCTGGGTTCGCTGGAGCGCGAGTTCGGAGTGGTCATCGACCAGGCCGAACTCGCCCGGATGACGAATCTCCGCGGTGTCTACGACGTGGTCGCCGAAACCGCGGGCTGGGCGAAGCAGTAGTCCCCGCACAGGGAATGAGGAGCTGATGGCGTCACCTGACAGGCGGGTGGTCCTGACCGGGCTGGGAGTGCTGTCGAGTATCGGGACCGGGGTCGAGGAGTTCACCGCCGGTCTGCGGGCCGGGCGCAGCGGTGCGGGGCCGATCACGGTGTTCGACACCGCCGGTTTCGAGCACTCCACCGGCTGCGGGCTCGGCGCGTTCGACGCGGCGGCCTGGATCCGGAACCTTCCCGTCGACTCGCTGGGGCCCGCGACCCGGTTCTCGGTGTCGGCGGCGCGGATGGCCGTCGCGGACGCCGGTCTCGACCTCGGGGCGCTGCGCGAGCGGCCCGGCGTGATCTCCATCGGCACCACCGACGGCGAGTCGCGTGACCTCGACGAGCTGGTGGAGACCCAGTTGGCGCACGGCCACGCGGCCATGGACCCCCGGGTCGCGCGCCGGCTCCGGGCCGCCCGGCTGTCCTCGGCCGTGGCCCTGGAGCTCGGCCTCACGGACGTGGAGGCGGTGACCATCCCCACCGCCTGCGCCGCCGGGAACTACGCCATCGGCTACGGCTACGACGCGGTCCGCTCCGGGGACGCCGACTTCGCCCTCTGCGGCGGCGCGGACGCCATGTGCCGCAAGACCTTCGCCGGGTTCTACCGGCTCGGCACCATCGCCCCCGACCTCTGCCGGCCCTTCGACGTCGACCGCAAGGGCATCCTCACCGGTGAGGGCGCCGGCGTACTGGTGCTGGAGGACCTGGAGTCGGCGCTCGCCCGCGGGGCGCGGATCTACGCCGAGGTGCTCGGCTACGGCCTCAACTGCGACGCCTACCACCAGGTCGCGCCGGACCGCTCCAGCGTGGCCCGGGTGATGGCGCTCGCGCTGGAGAACGCCGGCGTGAAGCCGCACGAGGTCGACCTCGTCTCGGCGCACGGCACCGGCACGAAGGCCAACGACATCACCGAGTCCCAGGCGATCCGGGAGGTCTACGGCGACCGGCCGCCGCGCACCGTGTCCGTCAAGTCGATGCTCGGGCACACCATGGGCGCGGCGAGCGCGCTGGCCGCGATCGCCTGCGCGCTGGCGATCACCCACCGGTTCATCCCGCCGACCATCAACCACAGCCGCACGGACCCGGAGTGCCGGATCGACTGCGTGCCCAACCACGCCGTCGAGGCCGACCTGCGGATCGTGCAGAACAACGGCCTCGGCTTCGGGGGCAACAACGCGGTCGCGGTCCTGGGCCGATACGAGGAGTCCCGTTGAGCGAGCACGCAGGCTGGCCGATCGCCGGAACCGGCGCGGTGGCCGCCATCGGCCGGTCCCCGGCCGAGATCTTCGATTCCCTGTGCGCGGGCACGTCCGGCCTGCATCCGATGCGGGGCTTCGAGCGCTCGTACTACACCGGCGACCGGCTGTACGAGATCGACGACCGCGGCGACGCCGGTGACGTACCGGGCCGGGCCACCGCCTTCCTCCTCGAGGCGATCGCGCAGGCGGTCGCCGAGGCCGGGCTGGACGAGCGACTGGGAGACATCCCGGTCCTGGTCGGCACCGGGCTGCGGGAGCTGCGCTCGGTCGAGCTGTGGGCCCGGGACGGTGTCCCGTTCCCGGCCGGGGAGCTGCACTTCGGCACCGCGCTGCGGGAGCGCTTCGGCGCGACCATGACCCACACCGTCTCGAACGCCTGCTCGGCGTCGCTCTACGCGCTGTCGATGGGCACCGATCTGCTGGCCGCCGGCGCCGAGACCGTGATCGTGGCCGGCGTCGACACCGTCACCGAGAGCATGGTGGGGATCGCCGACCGGCTGCAGTCGGTGGCACCGGACACCGTGCGCCCCTTCGATCTCGACCGGATGGGCACGATCCTCGGCGAGGGCGCCTCGGCCGTGGTCCTCCGCCGCACCGAGGACCCGGACCGCCCGGGCCCCGGCCGGGTGCGCGGTGTCGCCGTCAACTGCGACGCCCACCACACCACCGCCCCCCATGCCGGGAGCATCGCCGCCGCGATCCGCGAGGCGCACCGCAGGGCCGGCGCCGGGCCGGAGGACATCGACCTGGTGATGCTGCACGGCACCGGAACCCACGCCAACGATGCCGCCGAAGCCCGGGCCATCCGGGCGGTGTTCGGCCCCGCCCCGGAGAAGGCACTGATGACGGCAATGAAGTCGATGACCGGCCACACGTCCGGGGCCTCCGGACTGCACAGTCTGATCGTCGCGCTGCGCGCCATGGCGGACGGGCTGGTCCCGCCGACGCTCGGGCTGAACCGACCGATCGAGGAGGCCGCGGAGTTCCGGATCGTACGGGACGCGGCCGCACCGGCGGACCTGGCGCTGGCGCAGGTCAACGCCTTCGGCTTCGGCGGGGTCAACGCGGTCGCACTCGTGGCCGGCCGGCGATGAGCGCGGTCGCCACCGGCGTCGGCCTGGCCGTGCCAGGCGCGTCCGCCGCCACGGAACTCACCACGGGCACCGCCGAGGGTGCGGCGCCGGTCGACCCGGCGGCCCGGATCGGCAAGAAGGGCTTGCGCCATCTGGACCAGGCGACCCGGCTCGCGCTCTGCGCCGCACGGGACGCGCTGAACGCCGCCGGGCTGATGACCGGCGACGCGCGGCTGACGACCGCCGGCGGCGGCGCCCCGACCGTGGCCGCCGAGCTGCTGGTGCCCGCCGAGTCGGTCGCGGTCGTCGTCAGCTCGAACCTCGGCAACCTGGACTCGGTGTGCGAGGTCGCCACCACCATCGCGGCCGACGGAGGCACCCGGCTCCTCAGCCCGGTCTACGCGCCGCGGCTGTCGAGCAACGTCACCGCCTCCGAGATCGCGATCAGGTTCGGCCTGCGCGGCCCGAACCTGATGGTGTGCAACGGCCCGACCTCCGGTCTCGACGCGGTGCACTGGGCCACGGTCCTGCTGGCGGGCGGCCGCGCACGGCACGTCCTGGTGGTCGGCGCCGAGCCGGCCAACGACGTCGTCCGCCGCCTCACCGGGCACGCGCATCCGTTCGACGGTGCCGCGGCGCTGGTGCTGGAGTCCGCGGCGGCCGCGGCCGAGCGCGACGCTCCGGTGCTGGCCGGGCTGGACGGCTACGTCCGCACCGGCAGCCTGGCCGGCTGCGTCACCGCGCTCGGCGGCGTCCCCCGGGCCTGGCTCGCGCCGCGGCCCGCGCCGGCGGACGTCCTCCCCGGCGTGCCCCGGCACGCTCTCGAGGACCGCTGGGGCCCGGCCTCGGGCGCGCTCGGGGTCCTCCAGTGCGCCGCCGCGGTGGGGCACTTCGCCGCCGGGGGCAGCGGCCCGGTGTACGCGGTGGCGGGTACGGACGCCGACGACGCCGTCGCCGGGCTCGTCCTCACCGCACCGGCCGGCGCGGAGACCGGGAACGGGGAGGGCCGCGCGTGAACCCGGCATTCCCGCCCAGCGGCGTCAGGCCCGTGCTGCTCCGGCAGCGCACGATCAGCGACGGCGCCGGACCCCGGGTGCTGCTGCTGCACGGCATGGCGGACAGCAGCACCGTCTGGGAACGGCTGATCGGGCTCGCGCCGCAGCACGCGGAGCTGCGGCGAGCCGAGATCCACACGGCCGAACTGCCCTGGCGCGGCACCGGGCCGCCCGACTGGGCGCACCGTCTGGAGTCCGTCTCGTGGCTCGCCGAGACGCTGGACGAGCTCGCGGACACCGTGGGCCCGGCCGATGTCGTGGTGGCGCACTCCTTCTCCGCCATGCTGCTGCTCGACCTGGTCTGCGGTGCGTCCGCGCGCACCGGGCACCGGCTCGCGGGGGTGGTGCTGGTCTCCCCCTTCTTCCGGCCTCGGCCCGAGGACTTCGACTGGGACACCATGGCGGCCCTGCCGGAGCAGTTCGTCCGCACCATGGAGGAGGGCATCCGGGTGGCGGCCGGGCCGCGCTCGAAGCCGGAGCTGCACCGCGTCCTCGCGCAGCGGCTGTGCACGACGATCGGCCCCTACGGCTGGTCGCGGTTCTTCGAGCTGTACCTGCGTACGCCGTGGCTGCCCACCTCGCAGGTGCGAACGCCCGCGCTGGTCGTGTCCGGTACCGAGGACCGCATCGCGGTGACCGGGGAGGCGCAGGACCTGGTCGCCCGGATGCCCGCGGCGGCCCTGCACACGATCGAGGAGACCGGGCACTTCCCGATGGCCGAGCGGCCGGCCCGGTTCGCCGACGCGCTCGGTGGTTTCCTGCGCCGTATTTCCGCCGCCCCCGAAGCGGCCGGGGAACGGCCCCGTTCAACGCTAGTGGAGCGAATCTGATGGCTGACATCGACACCGCGGTCAAGAACGTGGTCACGCAGACCACCACGGTCTCCCTCACGCCCGGGTACGAGGGCGCCAACATCGGCACCTACATCGGCTTCAAGCACGTCAACTACCTCGTCGAGAAAGCGGTGATCGAGCACTTCCGGCGGCAGGGGCTGCCGGTCGGCGGGCTCTACGAGAGCTACGGCCTGGGCTTCGACCTCGTCGACCTGGAAGCCCGGCTGCGCGGCGGGGTGTTCGTCGACGACGAGGCCGTACTCGAAGTGAAGCCGGTGACGAGCGACGACGACACCGCGTTCCGGTTCAAGGTGTCCATCACCGTGCTCCGCGACGGCGAGCCGAAGAAGATCGTCACCGCCTCGGCGGCGGCCGTGCTGCGCCGGGACGAGGACGACCGGCGGCTGCCCGGCCGGGTGCCGGCCCCCGCCGTGCTCGACCGCTTCACCGTGGCCACTCTCGGCACCCCGGAACCCGGTGAGGCCGTCCCGGCCACCGACGGGGACCTGCGCTCCGGCGGCACGGCCGACCGGGACCCCGTGCTCGACCGGCTCCTGGCCGGCCGCAACGGCTACGGCTGGAAGTTCCGCATCCCCTATCCGTATGTGCACTACTTCAGCCGGATGCACATGTCGGCGTATCTGCGGCAGATGGAGGAGGCCAAGCACCGCTTCGTCGACGCCCGCGGCATCTCCATCGGAGCGCAGCTCGCCGAGCGCAACTGGATCCCGGCGGTCACCCACTCCCGGATCGAGATACTCGGCGAGGCCCTGCTCGAAGAGGACCTCTACACCGTCTACACGGTCGAGAGCATCTTCAAGAACCTGCTCTACACCGCGCGCATGGACTGCTACGTGGTGCGCGACGGCCGGCTGGCCCGGGTGGCCACGGGTGTGATCACTCACGGCTACGGCGTCGTGGAGAACGGCAACCAGGCCCGGGTCGTCACCTGGGACGACCGGATCGACCGCGCCCTCAAGGGCCTGCCCGGTGAGGCGTCGTGACGGCACCCGTCATCACCGCCTGGTCCGCGGTCTCGCCCTTCGGGCTCGGCCGGGGGGCCTTCGCGGCCGGTGTCGCGGCGGGGACGTCCGCGGTGACCCGGCCCGAGGAGTGGCCCGTCCCGCGGCAGCGGGTCGCGCCGGTACCGGGCTTCGTCACCGCGGAGGTGCTGGGGCGCAAGGGCACCCGGTCGATGGACCGGGTCTCGGCGCTCACCGCGGCCGCGGCCGACGAACTGCTCGGGGCCGCCGGCCGCCACCGCGAGGTCGCGTCGGGTGAGCGGGCGGCGCTCGTGCTCGGCACCACCGCCGGCAGCAGCCGGAGCATGATGGACATCACCCGGGACACCCACACCCGCGCGATGCCGTTCCACATCGACACGCCGCGGATCCCCAACGCCATCATGAACAGCTCCGCCGCGCAGTGCGCCATCCGGCACAACCTCAAGGGCCCCAACGCGACCGTCGCGGGCGGCAGGGCGGCAGGGCTGTTCGCGCTGCGCTACGCCCTGCGGCTGCTCTCCTCCGGCCGCGCGCGCTCGGTGCTGTGCGGCGGCGCGGAGGAACTGACCCAGGACCGCGCCTGGCTGGAACACCTGGCCGGCGACCCGGACCGGCCGACCGCGCTCGGCGAGGGCTGCTCCCTGCTGTTGCTGGAACCGGCCGCGCCCCCGGACGGGCCGGTGCTCGCCGAGGTCCTCGGCGTCACCCTCGGGGTGTTCCGCGAGGGCGAGCGGGACACCGCGCTGACGGACTGCCTCTCCCGCGCTCTCGCCCGCGCCGGGGTCGCCGCGGCGGATCTGTGGGCCGTGTCCCCCGCGGTCGGGCAGACCGGGGTCCGCCTCGCCGGGCACGCCCCGCTGCCCCTGCCCGGCGAGGAGTCCTGGGGAGACGCCGGCGCCGCGGCGGCCCCGTTCCAGATCGCGTCCGTGCTGGCCGCGGCCGAACGGGACCCCGCCGCCCGCGGGCGCGTCGCGGCGGTGCTGTCGGCCGACCGCGACAACGTACTCGGCTGTGCCCTTTTCCGCATCGCGAAGGCAGCGAGGAGTGACCATGCCTGAAACCCCGACACCGGTCGCGCTGGTGAGCGGCGGCTCCCGCGGCATCGGCCGGGCGGTCGTGCGCCGCCTGGCCCAGGACGGCTACGACGTCGCGTTCTGCTACGTCAGCGGCGAGGAGCCGGCCCGGGAGCTGGAGAAGGAGATCGCCGGGCTGGGCAGGCGCGCGGTCGCCACCCGGGTCGACGTGACCGACGCCGAGGCCGTACGCGCCTGGGTGCGTGACACGGCGGACGAACTGGGCCCGGTCGACGCGGTGGTGACCTCCGCGGGTGTGACCAGGGACAGCGCGCTGGTGCTGATGGCGGACGAGGACTGGCACACCGTCCTCGACATCAACCTCGACGGCATGTACAACGTCTGCCGCTCCGCGATCTTCGAGATGATGAAGAGCCGGTCCGGCGCGATCGTCAACCTCTCGTCGGTCGCGGGCGTGCAGGGCCACGCCCGGCAGACCAACTACGCGGCCGCCAAGGCCGGGATCATCGGGTTCACGCGGTCGCTGGCCAAGGAGGTGGGCCCGTACGCGATCCGCGCGAACGTGGTCGCCCCCGGGTTCATCGACACCGACATGACCGCTGTCCTGTCCGAGACGGTCGTCAAGGAGGCCGTCGGGGCGACGGCGCTGCGCCGGACGGGCCGGCCCGAGGAGGTGGCGGACGCGGTGTCGTTCCTGCTCTCCCCCCGCGCGTCCTTCGTCACCGGAACGGTACTGGAGATCGACGGCGGCATCTCGCTCTGAGCGCCCCACCCGAAAGGAGGCCACCCGACATGGCCCGGAAACCACCCCGCTGGTACTTCTCGCTGCGCAGCCCGTACTCGTGGTTCGCCTACCGCGACCTGATGGACCGCTACCCCGATGTGGCGGACGCGATCGAGTGGATCCCGTTCTGGGAGCCGGACGACCAGACCCAGGCACTGCTGGAGAAGGACGGCGTCCAGCTGCCGATCGTGGAGATGTCCCGCGCGAAGAACTTCTACATCCTCCAGGACGCCCGCCGGCTGGCCGGGGCCCGCGGACTCTCCGTCACCTGGCCGGTGGACCGCGACCCGAACTGGGAGATCGCCCACCTCGGCTACCTGGTGGCCGAGGACGCCGGCCTGGGCCGGGAGTACGTGGCACTGGCCTACCGCGCCCGCTGGCAGCAGAGCCGGGACATCACCGACCGGGCCGTCATCGCCGAGCTCGCCGCCGAACTCGGTCTGGACCCCGCCCTGGTGGCCGGCGCCCCGGACGATCCGGAGCTGCGGCGCCGGGGAGCCGAGGTGCTGACCCGCTCGTACAAGGACGGCCTGTTCGGCGTCCCCTTCTTCGTCCACGGCCACGACAAGTTCTTCGGCGCCGACCGGTTGCGCGCCTACGTCGCGAAGGTCCGGGGCCAGGAACCGGGTCCGGACGCCGAGCTCACCTGGCTGGACGAAGCGGGTCTGGTGCCCGAGCCGACAGCGGCCGGCGGCGATGCCGGCCACGCGGGCGGCTGCGGCTGACGCCGCGACCGCCGCGAAGACGAACCACGGAAGGGATCCCCATGACCGCCGAAGCCCCCCTCGACTCCGAAGAGCTGCGTGAGCTGATCGCCGATGTGCTGGAGGTCGACGGAGAGTCGATCACACCGGAGATCGACTTCGTCCGCGACCTCGGCGTCGACTCCCTCCTGGCCATGGAGCTGGCCGTCACCCTGGAGCGGCACTACCGGGTCAAGATCGAATCGCATGAGATCGGGGACGTGCGGACCATGTCCGACATCTCCGCGCTGCTGCTCCGGAAGCTGCGGACGTCGGCGGCATGACCCAGGACCTCCCGGCCGAGCAGTACCTGCTCGTGGAGACCCGGTCCGGCGACACCGCGGACCGCTTCCTGGCCGACGCCGCCGCGCTCGCCGGAGCCGGTGAGCGGGTGCGCCTGTTCCTCGCCGCGGACGGGGTCGCGCTCGGGATTCGCGGGGTGAGCGCCGGGCTGACGCGGTTCCTCGGTGCCGGTGGGCAGGCGTGGATCGACGAGTTCACCCTCGCCCACCGGGCGCTGCACGCCGCACCGCTGGCCCCCGGGCTGCGGACCACCGGCATGGGCGACCTGGCGGACTGGCTGCTGGAGCCCGGCACCCGGGTGGTGTGGCACTGACCATGGCCGCGACCGTCGAACGCCGCACCTGGGACGTGCTGGTCGTCCTCACGGCACCGCCCCACACGACCGACGCCCTGACCACGGTGCTCCGGCTGGCCCAGGCCGTGCTGGAGCGGGAGCGCACCATCCGGGTGTGGGCGTGCGGCTACAACACCATGCTGACCCAGTCCTCGCTGGGCGAGACCAAACCCGCCGACCTGCGCGACCCGGCAACACCGGCGCCGACGGCCGGCGCGCTGATCCGGGGCCTGCTCACCGCGTACAAGGGCCGCTTCAGCTGGATCGTCTGCACGGCCTGCAGCGCCGAGCGCGGCGCCCGGGACCACATCGCCGAGGTCCGGCTGCGCTCCGACGCCCGGCTGGCGGCGACGGTCGCCGCGGCACACCGGACCCTCTACATCGGAGGTGCGTAGGTGACCTACCTGGTCATCATCGACCGCGGCTACCGCGGCAGCGCGGAGGCGCAGTTCTTCGACGCGCTCTACGGCGTCGAGATGCTCGGCGACCAGCTCGGCGGCATGGACGTGGTGCTGCGCGGGACGAGCGTGACCGCCGCCCTCGCCGGTGCCGCTCCGCCGCCCGCGCTTCAGGTGGGCCCGACGGTGCTGACCACCCTCGCGGACCCACGGCGGTCCGTCGGCGCGCTGGTGGCCAAGGGAGCGGCGGTCTACGTCGACGAGCCCGGGCTGGCGGCCTTCGGCCTGGACCGCGCTCCCCTGCTCCCCGGCGTCACCCGGCTGGACACCGCCCGGCTCGCGGCTCGCTGGGGCGACTACGCCGGAGTGTGGTTCCTGTGAGCGGGCGGCGCGGCTACGCCAGGCCGCTCGACGGCGCCGACCGGATCACGGCCCGCGCCGAGGCCGACGAGCTGCTGATCGAGGCGGACAAGGTGGTGCGGTCCACCGACCCCTACCTCGCCGGGCACTTCCCGGGGGTCACCCTCTATCCGGCGGTCTTCCTGCTCGACGGCATCCGGCAGGCGGTCGGCGCCGAGCTCCATCGTGTCCCGTCGCTCGCCGCGCACCTGGGTCCGGGCGGCCCGGGAGAGGACTGGCTCGAACTGGGGACGCTCGACTCCGCGCGGGTGCTCAGGCCGATGCTCGAGGGCGACGGACTCCGGCTGCTGATCCGGGTGACGCCCGGACGTCCGGGCGCCCTGCGGGCCGCGCTCGACTGCCGCCGCGCCGACGGCGTCCAGGTCGCGAAGGCCACCGTCGAACTCGTCCGGGGAGGCACCTCATGAACTCCGGGTACGCGCGGCTCCTCGCGCTCCTCCCGGTCCGGCACCCGATGGTGCTGGTGGACCGCGTCACCGGCTTCGACCCCGGCCGCACCATCGGGACCGCCAAGGCCGTGACCGGCAGCGAGCCCTGCTACCAGGACATGGCCGACGACCTGCCGGCCGAGCGGTACGCCTACCCGCGGTCCATGATCCTCGAATCGTTCGGGCAGTCCGCCGCGCTGCTCTGGCTCGGCAGCCCGGGGGCCGCCGGGGACGGCCTGCCGATGGTCGGCCGCCTGCGGAACTGCGTCTTCACCGGTTCCGCGTTCCCCGGCGACGTGATCCGTCACCAGGTGCGCGTCGAGCAGCTGGTGGACGGCGGCGCGTTCATGTCCGGCGAGAGCCGGGTGGGCGACCAGGTGATCCTGACGGTCGGATCCCTGATCGCCGTGGCACGTCCGGCCGCCGTGGTCACCGGCGGGGCGCCGGGAGCCGCCGCCGAGGCGTCCTCCGCTTCACGCCACCGCTAAGGTGCGGGGCTCACAGGCCGCCTGCTCCCTCGCCTTCGTCCGGGCGAACGCCTGCAGCACCCGGTGCATGGTGAACTTGCGTCTGCCGACCTCCGACACCAGGTGCTCCGACTCCAGTACGGCGGTCAGCCGGTCGGCCTCGGCGAGCGGTATCCCGGCGAGCGCCGCTCCGCTCTCCAGCGTGAATCCGGCGTCGCCGGCGAGACCGATCTTCCAGAAGTACCGTTTCGCCTCGCAGCAGAGTCTGCGGTAGGAGAACTCCAGTTCGGCCCGGATGGAGCTGCCATGATCACCGTCGAGCGCCAGGGAGAGCAACTGACTGTCGTCGCGCATGGTGCGGACGAAGTGCCTGAAGCCCTGTCCGGGCCGATCGGCGAACTTCACGGCGGCCAGCCGCAGCACGAGCGGCAGATACCCGCACAACCGCGCCAGTTCCTCCAGCTCGGCCTGCGCGTCCACCAGGTACTCCCGGTCGATGATGGCGCTCAGCACCGCGCACGCCGCCTCCGGAGCGAGTACGTCCAGGGTCAGCCGGCGCGCGGCCTCCCGGACCAGTAACCCCGACATCCGGTTGCGGCTGGTGACGATGGTCCGGCAGTGCTCCCCGGTCGCCAGCAGCGGGCGCACCTGGTC
Organism: Streptomyces echinatus; assembly: GCF_014203595.1. Classification (GTDB taxonomy): domain Bacteria; phylum Actinomycetota; class Actinomycetes; order Streptomycetales; family Streptomycetaceae; genus Streptomyces; species Streptomyces echinatus. The sequence continues at coordinate 415,407 of NZ_JACHJK010000004.1, read as the reverse complement.
GGTGTCACTGGCGTTGTCGAGCACGACGAGCACTCTGCGATGGGCGAGCAGCGACCGGTAACGCTCGACCCGCCGCCGCGGATCCGCCGGGCAGTCGTCCTCGTGCACACCCAGGCCACCGAGCAGCACGCCCAGGGCCTGCTCGGCGTCCAGCGCCCCGTGCTCGCCCCGCAGATCGACGTACAGCCGGCCGTCCGGAAAGTCGTCGACCATGCTGTGCGCCCACCGGATGGCGAACGCGCTCTTGCCGACGCCGACCGGACCCGAGACGAGGAAGACGCTGTTCTTGTGCCGCTGGACCAGCTCGTCAGCGGCCTTGAGCGCCGCCCCGCGGCCGATCAGGCACCCCACGTCGAGCGGGAGGTGATGAGGCACGTTCCACGCCTTCGGTGTCTCGGTGACCGGGTCGCCCTGGGCGGTCTCCCCCTCCGGGCCTTCCTTGGTCTCCGCGGCGTACAGGACTCGCCACCGGGCGAGCCAGCGCTCGGTCTCCTCCGCCACCTTCTCCGGGGGCTGCCCGCCGTACACCAGGCAGGCCGTCACGAACGCGGAGACGAACTCCGATCGCGGCAGCTTGTTCCCACGCAGGACCGTGGAAACCGTACTCCGTGGCAGCGCGTCCACCGCGTCACCATTGGCCGCTCTGGTCTGTCCTCCCAACCGTTGCAAATGCCGCATGGAAGGCTGGCCGACACTCAGCCGAAGTTCCCGCAGCTGTTCTATGAAATCCGATGCCTTGCGAAGCGCCATCCGGGACAGTCACTCCCCCGTATCGCCGGATAATTGTGATGCTGTGACGCCGTGTCATCTGGTCAGTGAATGACTGCGTCTTTCTGGCGTCCGACCCGCCATACCCTTGCCGAAGCTGCGGGCTGCCAGCCCGAACACCAATCCACCGAGAATGAACCAGGGGTTCCACAGGGCGAGCGTCCAGAACTTCTGCGCGGCACTGATCTCGCCGACGGCCGACGCCCCGGCGATGAGGAGCACCTCGACGAGAAGCCCCCGGGTCAGCAGCAGCACGCTGATCGCGACGCCGAGCCACCGGAGCGCACGCCAACGGCGCCCGTGCACACCGCGCCGGCGCAGCCCGAGCGCCACCGCGGCGCCGACGAGGCACAGAATGCCCACTCCCCAGAGCCCGCCGACCACGAACCAGGCCGGCCGTTCGGACGCGAGACGGTCACCGGACGAGACATCCAGCCCTACTTCCCCGCCGAGGGCCCAGAAGAAATGCAGACCGGCGAAAGCCACCGCCCAACCGGCAGCAAGAAGTCCATAGCAGCGCGACGAGCGCAACCTCACCTCGCAACCCCCGTTTTGCAACCGCATCGCAGCAACCTGCGACACGGCCGATTCTTTCTCAGCAACACCGGCTCACGCAAGCATTTTTGTCGCCGCCCGACTGTGATATGCGGCCAACTGCCGTCGCCGAAAATTATGTTGAATCGCAAACCAGGTGTACGGCGCCGCCGGTCCCGCCGGTGCGACGGGTTTCACCGGCCGGCCGGCAGAAGCCTGGCCCGCAGGGCCGGGGCGATCCGCGTCAACTGCTGCGGTTCGGTCATCTGAGTGTGCTCGCAGTCGACCTCGATCTCCGTGATCCGGCCCTTGATCAGGGGCTGCCAGCTCCCCGCGAAGTCCGGCTCGTCCGGGTGGCTGCGCCTCGCGGTGAAGAACAGCAGGTCGGTGTCGACCGCACGGCCGAACGGCTCTCTCAGCATCGCGGTCTGCCGGCCGAGGACCTCCGGCAGCGCGGCCAGGCTGCGCTCGCCCAGACCGGCCAGCGGGTGGTCGATCTCGCGCAGGAACGCGTGCACCCGGCCGAAGTCGAGTTCCTCCCCCTCCGTGGGCGCCAGTTCCAGGCCGACGTAGCGCAGGGCCTGGAACATCACGTCGGTGTCCGGATCGGTGTAGTCGGGCCCGGGGACCGTGGTGTCGAGCATGGCGAGCAGGTGCACCCGCTCTCCCTGGTCACGCAGCAGCCCGGCGATGGCGTGGGCCACCGCGCCGCCGGACGACCAGCCCATGAGCTGATACGGCCCGTGCGGCTGCACCTCGCGGATCCGGGCGAGGTAGTCGTCGGCCATCTCGTCGACCGACGCGGCGTACCCGCCCCGCCCGTCCAGGCCGCGGGCCTGGATCGCATAGAGCGGCTGGTCCTTCTCGAGCTGCCCGAGCAGGCCCGCGTACACCCAGCCGAGCCCGGTCGCCGGGTGCACGCAGAACAGCGGGGGACGGCTGCCTTCGGCGCGCAGCGGCAGCAGGACCTGGAGCGAGTCCTCGCCGGAGCGTTCCGGGCCGGTCGCGTCGAGACGTTCGGTCAGCGCCGCCACGGTCGGCGCCTCGAACAGGGTCCGCACGGCGAGCTCGATGCCGAGCCGGTCCCGCGCCTTCGCCACGAGCCGGGTGGCGAGCAGGGAGTGCCCGCCCAGCTCGAAGAAGCTGTCGTCGATCCCGACCGCCGGCACCCCGACCACCTCGGCGAACAAGTCGCAGAGCGCCTGCTCCCGGGCGTCGCGCGGCCCGCGTCCGGCGGCGGACTGCACGGCCCCCGGCGCCGGCAGCATCCGCCGGTCCAGTTTTCCGCTGGCCGTCAGCGGCAGCCGCTCCAGCGGCACGACCGCCGACGGGACCAGATGGCCCGGCAGCTCCCGGCGCGCGAACTCGATCAGCTCGGCCGGCTCCGCCTCACGGCCGTCGACGGGCACGGCGTACGCGACCAGCATGGTGTCCCCCTGCTGGTCCCGCCGCGGAATCACCGCGACCTGGGCGACGCTGTCGTGCCGGGCGAGGACGGCCTCGGCCTCGCCGGGCTCCGCCCGCTGGCCACGGATCTTGACCTGGTCGTCGACCCGGCCGACGAACTCCAGCTGACCGTCAAAGCGCCAGCGCACCAGGTCGCCGGTGCGGTACATGCGTTCCCCGGCGCCGCCGAACGGGCAGGCGACGAAGCGCTCGGCGGTCATCCCGGGCCGCCCGGAGTAGCCCCGGGCGAGACCGGCTCCGGCGAGGTACAACTCACCGGTGACCCCGGCGGGCACCGGGTTCATGCCGTGGTCCAGCACATAGGTCCGGTAGTTGGTGAGTGCCCGGCCGATCGGTGCCACGCCGGCGGCGTTGCCGTCGTCGTACCACTCGGTGGCGTAGACGCAGGCCTCCGTCGGTCCGTAGAGGTTCGCGATCCGTACGCCGGGGGCCGCGGCCCGCAGATCGTGCACCAGCCGCGGTGTGACCGCCTCGCCCACCAGGATGACGGTGCCGATCCGCAGTCGGCGGCCGGTGGCGAGCGCGGCCGACATCGCGGACGGCGCCGTGCAGACCAGGCTGGCCTCGGTACGGTCCCCGTCGGCGAGGGCGAGCACGTCGCGCACCACCTCGATGCTGCCGCCGTGCAGCAGCGGCAGGATCAGGTCCGACACCGAGACGTCGAAGGTCGCCGAGGTGGTGGCCAGCGCGGCGGAGAACACGTCCGGGGAGAAGGCCCGTCCCGCCCACGCCGAGAGGTTCGCCACCGCGCGGTGCGCGACCACCACACCCTTGGGCCGCCCGGTCGATCCCGAGGTGTAGATCACGTAGGCCGCGTCGTCGGGGCGCAGCGGCGCCGACCGGTCCGCGTCGGTGAGGTCGCCGTCCTCCAGCCCGAGGAGCGCGGCCTCGGTCGCCGGGTCGTCGAGCACGATGCGGGGCAGCCCCTCGGGCAGTACGTCCGCGGATGCGCGGTCCGTCACCGCCAGCACCGGGCGGGCGTCCTCGACCAGGTGGCGCACCCGCTCGGCCGGATGACCGGGGTCGACCGGCACGTACGCGGCACCGGAGTTCAGCACCGCCCACATCGCGACCGGCAGCCGTTCGTCCCTGGGCAGGGCCAGCGCGACCCGCCGCTCGGGGCCGCAGCCGCCGGCCACCAGTAGCCGCGCCAGCCGGTTCGCGGAGGACCGCAAGTCGTCGTAGCTCAGCCGTGTGTCCCCCGCACGCACCGCGGTGGCGGCGCCGTCGCGGGAGGCGGACGCGGTGAACAGCTCGGGCAGGGTGACCGACGGGACCGGTGCGGTGCCGCCGTTCCACTCCTCCAGGATCCGCCGCCGTTCGGCCGCGTCGAGCAGCTCGACCTGGCTGATCCGCTGCCCGGGGTCGGTGGTGATCGCCTCCAGCATCAGCAGCAGGCGTTCGGCGATCGCCTCCACGGTCTCCCGGTCGAACAGGTCGCCGCTGTAGATCAGCGCGCCGCGGGCGCCGCCCTCCCGGCCGTCCTCGTGGTACCGGGCCGTCAGCTGGACCGACAGGTCGAACATGGTGGCGTCGGTGCCGGCTTCGAGCGCCTCGGCGGTGAGGCCGGGCAGGCGCAGCTCGGTGTCCCTGGTGTTCTGGAAGGCGAACATCACCTGGAACAGCGGGTGCCGGGCCGCGGACCGGTTCGGGTTGACCGCCTCGACCAGGTACTCGAACGGGAGGTCCTGGTGCGCGTACGCGTTGAGGTTGGCCTCCCGCACCCGGTCGATGATCTCGCGGAACGTCGGGTCGCCGCTGGTGTCGGTGCGCAGCACCAGCGTGTTGACGAAGAACCCGACGAGGTCGTCGAGGGCTTCGTCGGTGCGCCCGGCGATGGGCGAGCCGACCGGGATGTCGGTACCGGCCCCGAGGCGGGTCAGCAGGGCGGCGAACGCCGTCTGGACCACCATGAACGCCGTCGCGTTGCAGTCGACGGCCAGCTTGTTGATGCGGGCGTGCAGCTCCGGCCCGTAGCCGAAGTCGACGCTGCCGCCGGCGTAGCTCGGGGTCTTCGGCCGCTGCCGGTCCACCGGCAGCGGCAGCTCGTCCGGAATCCCGGCCAGCGCCTGCCGCCAGTAGGCGACCTGCTCGCTGACGACGCTGTCGGGGTTGTCCGTGCGGCCCAGCAGATCGCGCTGCCACAGCGCGTAGTCCACGTACTGCACGGGCAGTTCGGTCCACTGAGGCGCCCGGCCGGCGCAGCGGTCCGTGTACGCGCCGCTCAGGTCGCGGGCGAGCGGGACCAGCGACCAGCCGTCGCCGGCCACGTGGTGGAGGACCAGCACGAGGACGTGCTCGGTCGGGGACACCGTGAGCACCCTGACCCGCAGCGGCAGGTCCGTGCGGAGGTCGAAGTCCCGCTCGGCGATCCCGGCGATCGCCGCGGCCAGCCCGTCCCGGTCGGTCTCGGTCACCTCGAAGTCCGGCCGCGCCTGGTCCGGGGTGAGGATCAGCTGGTGGGGAATGCCGTCGGTCTCGGGGAAGACCGTGCGCAGCGTCTCGTGCCGGACGGTGACGTCGGCCACGGCGGCGGCCAGCGCCCGGTGGTCCAGCCGGCCCGTCAGCCGCGCCGCCATCGGCAGGTTGTAGGCGGCGTTCGAGCCTTCCAGGCGGTTGAGGAACCACAGCCGCTGCTGGGCGTGGGACAGCGGCACCCGCTCCGGGCGCCGCCGGCGCACGACCGGCTGCCGACGGCTGTCGTCGGCCTGGTCGAGGATCCGTACCAGTCCGGCCACCGTCTGCGTCGTGAACAGGTCACGGATCGCCAGGTCGACCCCGAACGTGACCCGTACCAGGGAGATCAGCCGGGTCGCCATCAGGGAGTGGCCACCGAGGTCGAAGAAGCCTTCGTCGATGCCCACCTCGGGCAGGCCGAGGATGTCCGCGAAGATCCGGCAGAGCGTCTCCTCGCGCTTGTTGCGCGGTCCACGCCCGGTCTTGCGGCCTTCGTGGTCGGGTGCCGGCAGCGCCCGCCGGTCCAGCTTCCCGTTCGGGGTCAGCGGCAGCTCGTCCAGGACGACGAACGCCGCCGGTACCAGGTGCTCCGGCAGCAGGCCGCCGAGGAACTCGCGCAGCGCCGCGGGCTGGGGCCGGTCCGCACCGGCCGGGACGACGTAGGCGAGGAGCCGGGTGTCGCCGGACGCGTCCGCGCGCGGTACGACGACGACGCGCCCGACGCCCTCGTGCCGGGCCAGGGCCGCCTCGATCTCGGCGGGCTCGACCCGGAAGCCGCGCACCTTGACCTGGTCGTCGGCACGGCCGAGGAACTCCAGCTGGCCGTCGGCCCGCCAGGCCGCCACGTCGCCGGTACGGTACATCCGCTCCCCGGCTCCGCCGAAGGGGCAGGCCACGAAACGCTCGGCGGTCAGGGCCGGGCGGTGCAGATAGCCGCGGGCCAGCTGGGCACCGGCGATGTACAGCTCGCCGGCGACCCCGGGCGGGACCGGGCGCAGCGCGGAGTCGAGCACGTACAGGGCGGTGTTCCACACCGGGCTGCCGATCGGCACCGAGACCGCACCCGGCTCGTTCCGGCACTCATAGGCGGTCACGTCCACCGCCGCCTCGGTCGGCCCGTACAGGTTGTGCAGGCCGGCCCCGATCGTGGCGCCGACCCGTTCGGCCAGCTCGGCCGGAAGTGCCTCACCGCTGCTGATCAGCCGGCGCAGATCCGGCAGCCGTGCCGCGGCGGGCTCCGCGGCGAACACGGCCAGCATCGACGGCACGAAGTGCGCGGTGGTGATCCGCTGCGCGCGCATCAGGTCTGCCAGGTACGCCGGGTCCTGGTGCCCGCCGGGCCTGGCCACCACCAGCGTGGCGCCGTTGAGCAGGGGCCAGAAGAACTCCCACACCGAGACGTCGAATCCGGCGGGGGTCTTCTGCAGCACCCGGTCGGTCGCGTCGAGCCGGTACCGGCCCTGCATCCACGTCAGCCGGTTGACGATGCTCGCGTGGGACACCACCACGCCCTTGGGTGCTCCGGTGGACCCGGAGGTGTAGATCACGTACGCGGGGTGCTCCGGGAGGCAGGCGCCCGGGCCGGCCGCGGCCGCGTCGCCCGCGGGCTCCGCGCCGAGGAGCGGGTGGTCCTCGGTGAGGGTGAGCACCGGGCGGGCGTCGTCGAGCAGGTACCGGATGCGCTCGGCGGGATAGCCGGGATCGACCGGCAGGTACGCGGCGCCGGCCTTGAGGACCGCCAGCAGCGTGACGACGAGGGTCTCGGAGCGCGGCAGCACCACCGCGACGCAGGTCTCCGGTCCGGCGCCGTGCTCGGCGAGCAGCCGGGCGAACCGCTCCGCCCGCGCGTCCAGTTCGGCGTAGGTGAGCTCGGTGCCCTCGAAGACCACCGCCGTGCGGTCGGGGGTACGGGCCGCCTGCGCGGCGAACAGCTCCGGCAGGGTGGCGTACGGCACCTCGTGCGCGGTGTCGTTCCAGCCCCGGACGACCTGCTCGTGTTCGGCCTCGTCGAGCAGGCCGGCCGCACCGATCCGCTGCCCGGGGTCGGCGGCCAGCGCGGCGAACATCCGCGCCAGGCGGTCCGTCAGCCGCTCGACGTCCGCCGCGTCGAACAGGTCGGTCGAGTACTCGACCATTCCGTCCAGACCGCCCGGGCCACCGTCCTCGGCGACGGTCTCGCGGAGGTGGACGGCGAGGTCGAACTTGTTCTGCACGATCCGCTCGACCGGCTCGGGGCGGGCGGCGAGGCCGGGGAACGCCGGTTCCGGCGGTGTTCCGTGCAGCGACAGCAGGACCTGGAACAGCGGCAGCCGGCCGGCCGAGCGGTCCGGGTTGAGCAGCTCGACCAGCCGCTCGATCGGCACGTCCTGGTTCGCGTAGGCGCCGAGGTTCGTCTCGCTGATCCGGCCGAGCAGCTCGTGCCAGGTGGGGTTGCCGCTCGTGTCGGTGCGCAGGACCAGCGTGTTGAGGAAGTCGCCGATGAGGTCGTCGAGCGCGCTGTCGGTACGGCCGGCGACCGGCGTGCCGAGCGGGATGTCGGTGCCGCAGCCGAGCCGGGTGAGCAGGGCGGCGAGCCCTGCCTGGCCGACCATGTACAGGCTGGTGCCGGTGGCGGCGGCCAGGTCGGCCATGCGGCGGTGGGTCGCCCGGTCGATACGGAACGACAGGGTGGCGCCGTGGTACTCCCCGCCCGTGCCGCTCGGCCGGCTGCCGGGCAGCCGCAGGTTCTCGGGCAGGTCGGCCAGTTGTCCGCGCCAGTACGCGATCTGTTCGCTGATCAGGCTGTCCGGGTCGTCCTCGTGGCCGAGCAGCTCGCGCTGCCACAACGCGTAGTCGGCGTACTGCACGGGCAGCGGCGCCCACCGCGGCCGGCGGCCGTCGAGGCGGGCGGCGTAGGCGTCCGTGAGGTCCCGGGTCAGCGGCCCCATCGACCAGCCGTCGCCGGCGATGTGGTGCAGCACCAGCGCCAGCACGTGCTCGTGCGGCGACAGCGCGAACAGGTGGACCCGCAGGGGGAGTTCCTCGGCCAGGTCGAAGGCGTGGCCGAGGGCGCCGGCGAGTCGTGCGGCCAGTTCCTCACCGGTGGTCTCGGTGACCTCCAGCTCGATCCGGGCCTGCTCGGGGGACACGATGTCCTGGTACGGGACGCCGTCGACGTCCGGGTACCTCGTGCGCAGCGATTCGTGCCGGTCGGACACGTCCTGGACGGCCGCGGCCAGTGCCGTGCGGTCGAGGTCACCGGTGAGCCGCACCACGATCGGCATGTTGTAGGTGGCGCTCCCCTCCTCCAGCCGGCTGAGGAACCACAGCCGCTGCTGCGCGTGCGACAGGGGTGTGCGCTCGGGGCGCCGCTGCCGTACCACCCGCCGCCGGGTGCCCTCAGCCTTGTCCAGCACGTCGCCGAGCCCGGCCACCGTCGGCGTCCGGAACACGTCCCGGATGGCCAGATCGACGCCCAGGGCGTCGCGTACCCGGGAGACCAGCCGGGTCGCCAGCAGCGAGTGGCCGCCGAGGTCGAAGAACCCGTCGTCGATGCCCACCCGGGGCAGTCCGAGGGTCTCGGCGAAGATCCGGCACAGGGTGGCCTCGCGGTCGTTGCGCGGGCCCCGGCCGGAGGTCCTGCCGAGGACCGTCGGCGCCGGCAGCGCCCGCCGGTCCACCTTGCCGTTCGTGGTCAGCGGCATCCGGTCCAGCACGACGAACGCGGTCGGCACCAGGTGGTCCGGCACCACGCGCCGCAGGTGCTCACGCACCGACTCGACCAGCGCGTCCGAGGCCAGCACGGCGGCCGGGGCGTTGGTGTACGCGGCGCCCCCGGCGGCCGGGCGCGCACCGGGGCGGTAGGCGGTGACGGGCGCCGTCCCGGGTGCGCTGAACACCACTTCCAGCGTGCCGCCGTCGCGGTCGGCGCCGGCCCAGGTGACGGCGGTCCGGTAGCCGGTCTCCTCCCCCAGGGCGGTGAACTCCCCCGGCTCCGGCAGCCCGGACGGGTCCGCCGTCAGGGCGGCCGGCGCGGCCGGCAGGTCGCCGGCTTCGAGCACCCGCACGGCGGCGAGCTCGCCGGCGATCCGGCGGTTGGGCACACCGGTGACCCGCAGGGCGTCCGGCCGGGCCGCCAGCGTCGCGCGCAGCGCCTCCGTACCGGCGACGTCGCGCCCCCAGACGAGCTCCCGGACGGCGGCCGGCTCCGGCCGCGGCGCCGTGCTCAGCACCACGTCGTAGCGGTGGCCGGTGAGCTCGTTGCGGTCCGTGCCGGACTTGACCGCGAGGTCCGCGGTCGCGGGCAGGCCGGCGAAGTAGTCGGGGTCGACGAGCAGTTCCGTCTCGCGCGCCACGGCGAGGTCGACCGTCCTGCGCACCTCGGTGGCGTCGCGGACCGTGGCGTCGGCGGCGAGCAGTTCGACGGACGTGCGCAGGGCGCGGTGCAGCCGGAGGTTGCGGACGTCGCCGACGAACACGTTGCCGCCGGGCACGACCAGGTCGAGCGCCCCGGTGAGCACGTCGGTCAGGTAGTCGGCGCTGGGGAAGTACTGGATGACGGAGTTCAGGACGACGGTGTCGAAGAACCCCGTGGGCAGGCCGTCGAAGAGGTGGGCGGGCTGGGTGCGCAGCTCGACCCGGCCGGCCAGCTCGGGCCGGCCTTCGAGCTGGGCGCGGACCCGGTCGATGACGACCTCGGAGATGTCGGTGCCCCAGTAGGACTCGCAGTCCGGCGCCAGCGGCGCGAGGAGCAGGCCGCTGCCGACACCGATCTCCAGCACCCGGCGGGGGCGGAGCTCTCGTACCCGGGCCACGGTGGCGTCCCGCCACCGCCGCATCTCCTCGACCGGGATGGGCTGCCCCGTGTAGCTGCTGTTCCAGCCGGAGAAGTCCTCGCCCAGACCGCCGGACAGGCCCTCGTGGTGGGCGTCGTAGGTGGCCTGCCAGTTGCCGAGCTGCTGCCGCTCGGCCGCCTCGTCCCGGTCGGCGTCGTCCCCGGCCGGGACGAGGTACGCGGCCAGCTGCCGGTCTCCGGGACGGTCCTCCCGCGCCAGCACGGCGGCCTGCTGCACCCCGGGGTGCCGGGCCAGTACGGCCTCGACCTCACCCGGTTCGATCCGGAAGCCGCGGATCTTCACCTGTGCGTCGGCGCGGCCGGCGTAGTCGACCTGGCCGTCGGCCCGCAGCCGGGCGAGATCCCCGGTGCGGTACATCCGCTCCCCGGGACCGCCGAACGGGCAGGCCACGAACCGCTCCGCGGTCAGCCCCGGGCGGCGCAGGTAGCCGGCGGCCAGGCTCGCGCCCGCGACGTACAGATCTCCCACCACACCGGCCGGCACCGGGCGCAGGGCCTCGTCGAGGACGTAGACCCGTGTGTTGTCCACCGGCCTGCCGATCGGGGGGCCGTCCGGGCCGGACAGCCGCTCGCTCATGGTCGCGATGACGGTCGTCTCGGTCGGGCCGTAGGCGTTGAACATGCGGTTGCCCGGCGCCCATCGCTCCACCAGCGCGCCGGGGCACGCCTCGCCCGCCACCGACACGGTCAGGCCGGCCGGCAGCACGCCCGAGGGCATCGCCGCGAGTACGGACGGCGGCATGGTGAAGTGCGTGAGGCGCTGGTCCCGGATGAACTCGGCCAGCTCGCGGCCGGGCATGAGCTGTTCGGCCGAGCGCAGGAACAGCGTTCCGCCGTTCAGCAGCGCCATGCAGCAGTCCCAGAAGGCGACGTCGAAGCTCGGCGAGGAGAACTGCAGCACCCGGCTGTCCGGCCCCGCGCCCAGGCGCTCGCGCTGGCTGCGGACCATGCTGGCCACGCCGCCGTCCGTCACCACCACGCCCTTCGGCTTCCCGGTGGATCCCGAGGTGTAGATCACGTACAGCGGGCTGCCGGGCGTCCGGTTCGACGGCAGGTCGTCCGTGCCGTACCGGTGCAGCTCGGTGACGGTGTGCTCGTCGTCCAGCACGAGGACCTCTCCGGCGGCCGGCAGCCGTCCGGTCAGCGCCCCGGTCGTCACCGTCAGCACCGGGCGGGAGTCCTCGAGCATGTACGCGATGCGCTCGGCGGGGTAGCCGGTGTCGACCGGGAGGTAGGCGGCCCCGGCCTTGGCCACGGCGAGCATCGCCGTCACGAGCTCCACCGACCGGGGCAGCGCCAGCGCCACCAGGTGCCCCGGGCCCGCGCCGCGCCCGGCGAGCAGCCGGGCCAGCCGGTTGGCGGCGGCGTCCAGCTCGCCGTAGGTCAGCGTGGCCGCCTCGGAGACCAGCGCGGTGGCGTCCGGGGCCGCGGCGGCGCGGGCCCGGAAGAGCTCCGCGAACCCGGCCGCGGGGACTTCCCGCTCGGTCCGGTTCCAGGTCTCCAGCACCTGCTGCCGCTCGCCCGGCAGCAGCACGTCCACGGCGCCGACCCGCCCGCCGGGGTCGGCGGTCATCGCCTCGAAGACGTGGATCAGGCGGGCGCCGAGCCGCTCCACGCTCTCCCGGTCGAACAGGTCCGTGGCGTACTCGATCGTGCCGCCCAGTCCCAGTGGCCGGCCCTCGCCGTCGAACTGCTCGCCCATGCTGAACGCCAGGTCGAACTTGGAGGTCTCGGTGTACAGCTGCTCGCCCTCCACGACCAGCCCGGGCAGCCGCAGCTGCGGCAGCGTGTTGTTCTGGAACGCCAGCATCACCTGGAACAGCGGGTGCCTGCCGAGGGTCCGGTCCGGGCGGAGGATGTCGACCAGCCGCTCGAACGGCAGCTCCTGGTTCGCGTACGCCCCCAGCGCCGTCTGCCGGGACCGGGCGATGAGCTCGCGGAACGAGGGGTCGCCGGCGGTGTCGAGGCGCATCACCAGGGTGTTGACGAAGAAGCCGACCAGTTCGTCCAGCCCTTCCTCGGTGCGGCCGGCGATCGGCGAGCCGAGGGGGATGTCCGTGCCGGCGCCCAGCCGGCTCAGCAGTGCGGCCAGTCCCGCCTGCACCACCATGTACAGGCTGGCGTCCGACCGCGCCGCCAGTTCGGACAGCTTCCGGTGCAGCTCCGCGCTGACCCGGAACGGGACGTTGCCGCCCTGGTTGCCGGGCGTGGCGGGGCGCTGCCGGTCCACCGGCAGCCGCAGCTCCTCCGGCAGCCCGGCCAGCGCCTTGCGCCAGTACTCGACCTGCTCACTGATCAGGGATTCCGGATCGTCCTCGCCGCCGAGCAGCTCCTGCTGCCACAGCGTGTAGTCCGCGTACTGGATCGGCAGCGCCGGCCAGTCGGGCGCCCGCCCGTCGCGGCGGGCCTCGTACGCCGCGGTGAGGTCACGCGCGAGCGGGGCCATCGACCAGCCGTCCGCGGCGATGTGATGGATCACCAGGGCCAGTACGTGCTCGCGCTCGGACAGGGCGAACAGCCGTGCCCGGATGGGTATCTCCGCCTCCAGGTCGAAGGCGCGGCCGGCCAGCTCGGCGAGTTCGCCGTCCAGCTCCTGCGGTCCGACCTCGGTGACGGCCGCCTCCAGGCGGGCCTCGCCGGGGGCGAGAATCCGCTGGCCGGGTACGTCGTCGTGGCTGACGAAGACCGTGCGCAACGGCTCGTGCCGGTCGATGAGGTCCTGCAACGCCGCGACGAGCGCGGTCCGGTCGAGCTCACCCGTCAGCCGGAGCAGGGCCGGCATGTTGTAGGTGGCATTGGGCCCTTCCAACCGGTTGAGGAACCACAGTCGCTGCTGTGCGTGCGAGAGCGGGATCATCGAATCTCCTCGGGCTGCGCAGGCGCTCATCTCCACTGGAGGCTCTGTCGTGCGGGCATGCCGTGCAAGGTCCGAGACGGCACTGGACGAAACGGGACACCGGATCTTGAAGAACCGGATTCCGGTTGCTGGATAGTCTCGACCCGTCGGCAGGAGGGCTTGTCAATGTCATCGGCTGTGTGGAGCGGGGCCGTTCTCCCCGTGCTCGCGTTGTTACTGTTCATATGCTGCGGAACGGAGCTGGTCCTGCGGCGCTTCTTCAAGGGGCGCAGCATCCTCTTCCGGCGCAGCGGGGCGCGGCGCCCCGTGACCGGCGCCGCGTTCGACCAGTTCAACCTCATCTTCAACGGCAACAAGCTGGTGGAGATGGAGCAGCAGCAGCTGCAGGAAGTGCTCCGTGACGAGGAGGGCGACGGCGCCCCGCCGCGGACGCGCATCGACCTGGCCAAGGGCACCGCACATGTCGTCCTGCCGGGCGAGAACCGGACTTCCGGTCCCGGGCCGGCCGACGGCAGCTCGCCGGGGGCCGAGGAAGACCCCTCCCGGTGACGCCGTCGCAGACGCTCTCCCTCTTCCTCGACCTGGCCCTGATCCTCGGCCTGGCGCGTGTTCTGGGGGTGGCCGCACGGGCGTTGGGCCAGCCGGCGGTCATCGGCGAGATACTCGCCGGCATCCTGCTGGGGCCCACCCTGCTCGGCGCGCACCTCTCCGACGCCCTCTTCCCCGCCGAGGTGCGGCCCCTGCTCAGCACGCTCGCCGGTGTGGGCCTCGCGCTGTTCATGTTCACCGTCGGGTCGGAGATCGATCTGGGTGTCCTGCGCGGACGCGGCCGGGTCACCGGGTGGGCGACCGTCCTCTCGACAGCGCTGCCGCTCGCTCTGGGTGCCGGGCTCGCCTGGCTGCTGGCGGATGCGCACCGGCAGGGCCCGCTCCCGGCATTCGTGCTGTTCTTCGCGGTCGCCATGGCCGCGACGGCGTTCCCGGTGCTCGCCCGGATCATCGCCGACCGCGGGCTGACCCGCACCCGGATCGGCACGACCGCCCTGGCGTGCGCGGCCATGACCGATCTGCTGGTCTGGATCATGCTGGCGGCGGTGGCCGCCATGGCCACGGGGAAGGACCTCGACTGGCGGCTCGCGCTGCTGGTGCCGTACGTCGTCCTGATGATCGCTGTGGTCCGCCCCCTGCTCCGCAGGGCGAGCGAGGCGAGCAGGCGCAGGAAGGCCCGGGGCACCGGATCCCCGGGGCACCGTGAGGACCTGAACCTCGTGGTCCTGGTGCTGGTCGGGCTCCTGCTGTCGGCGGCCTGCACCGAGTGGATGGGCCTGCACTACATCTTCGGGGCGTTCCTGTTCGGCGCCGTCGTTCCGCGGGACGGCGGCGGCACCCTGAGCGAGGGCGCGCTGCAGCGGATGGAGCCGCTGTCCAGGCTGCTCCTGCTGCCCGTGTACTTCGCGCTGGCCGGGCTCAAGGTCGACCTCTCCGGGCTGGCCCTCGCGGACCTCGGCGCCCTGGCGGCCATCCTCGTGGCGGCCATGGCCGGAAAGTTCCTCGGCGCGTACCTCGGGGCGCGTCTCGGGGGGTCCGGCCGTCGGCCCGCGGCCGCGCTCGGCGCCCTGTTGAACACGCGCGGTCTCACCGAACTGGTGGTGCTCGGTCTGGGGCTGGAACTGGGCCTGCTGGACGGGACGCTGTACTCGCTGATGGTGGTCATGGCCGTGGTGACCACGGCGTTGACCGGCCCCCTGCTGAACCGGATCCTGCCGACGTCCGGACGGAGCGGGACGACGGCCGGGACATCGGCTCCGGCGGACTCCGGTCCGGGAGAGCGACCGGCGCGGGAAGCGGTCCCGGGGAGCCGAAGAGCGACCCCTTGAGGGTTCTCACCCGGCGGTGTCCCCCGCACCCTCCGCACCGCCGCACCCTCCGCCGCCCACGTCCCCCGCCCCCGACGCGGAGCAGCGTTTCGAGCTGGTGACGCGGCCGGACGAGCGCCGCACGGGCCGCCCCTTCGACCCGCCCGCCGAACTGACACGGTTACGCGAGGAGCAGCCGCTGCGCCGGCTGACCTTCCCCGACGGACACGTCGGCTGGCTGGCCACCGGGTATTCCGTGTGCCGGGCGATCCTGGCCGACGCACGGCTGAGCTCCCGCAAGGAGCTCATGCACAACCCGTCCATGGACCTGGGCGGCATGGAGATCCCCCCGGCGGCACCCGGCGAGTTCATCAACATGGACGAGCCCCGGCACGGCCGTTACCGGAAGCTGCTGGCGGGCAAGTTCACCGTCCGGCGGATGCAACAGCTCACCGAGCGGGTCGAGCGGATCACCGCCGAGCATCTGGACGCCATGGAGAAGGCCGGCCCTCCGGTGGATCTGGTGACCGCGTTCGCCCAGCCCATCCCCGCGATCATGATCTGCGAGCTGCTGGGGGTGCCGTACCAGGACCGGAACTCCTTCCAGGAGCAGGCCGCGGCGGTCTTCAGCGGGGACATGGACGACAAGCTGGCCGCGTTCACCACGATCCAGGCGTACCTGGCACAGCTGGTGGCCGCCAAGCGCGCCTCCCCCACCGACGACATACTCAGCGACCTCACCGACAGCGACCTCACCGACGAGGAACTGCTGGGTGTCGGCTTTCTCCTGCTGGCGGCCGGGATCGACACCACCGCCAACATGCTCGGGCTCGGCACCTTCGCGCTGTTGAGCAATCCCGACGAGGCCGCCGCACTGCGCGACGATCCGAGTCTCGCCGGTCAGGCCGTCGAGGAGCTGCTGCGCTATCTCACCATCGCCGAACTGGGGCTGCGGGCCGCGCTGGAGGACGTCGAGATCGGCGGCCGGCTGATCAAGGCCGGAGAGACGGTCGTCGTCTCTCTCCCGGCCGCCAACCGCGACCCGGCGAAGTACCCGGAGCCCGACCGCCTCGACCTGCGCCGCAAGGCCGCCGGGCATCTGGCCTTCGGCCACGGCGCCCACCAGTGCCTGGCCCAGCAGCTGGCCCGCGTCGAGATGGGCGTCGCCTTCCCGGCCCTGCTCACCCGCTTCCCGACGCTGCGGCCGGCCGTCCCCCCGGAGGAGGTACCGCTGCGGGTCAGCACGAACGTCTACGGCGTGCAGAGTCTCCCCGTCACGTGGGACGAGGCGTAGCCCGGTGGCCGTCCCCCTGACCGTCACCGTCGACCGTGACCGATGTGTCGGCGCCGGGATGTGCGCACTGACCGCCCCCGCGGTGTTCGACCAGGGCGACGAGGACGGCCGGGTGGTCCTCCTCGACACGGAGCCGGCACCCGCCCACCACGCCGCGGCTCACCGGGCCGCCGAGCTCTGCCCCATGGCGGCCATCACCACCGTCGGCCCCCCGGCGCACCGGCGGGGGGAGCAGACTCCTGCCTGACCGCGCCCGGAGCGCGGCTCCGCCGGCGTGTCCGGCTCGACGGCCGTCCCGCTCAGGCGCGCGGGAGCGGTGGCGGACCCGACGGCTCCCCGTGAGCGGTCGTCACCTGCCACCGTCCAGGCCGGTCCGGTCCGGCCGTCCGGACCGGCCGGCCGGGCCGCCAGTCGTCCCGGGCACGGGTCCGCGCGTCGTGCGCGCCCGCGTCGCGGGCCTCCCGGAAGGCGGCCACGGCGCTGCGCTCGGCCTCGGGGTCGACGCCCGCGGCGCACAGTGCGGCGCCGAACCGTGTCTCCAGCCCGGAGACCTCGCGGAAGGCGTCGGCCGGTCCGGGCGCGGCGGCGGTACCGCCGGGGTGCGCGGGCCGGCGGCCGGGTGGCCCGTCGCCGCTGTGCCGTTCACCCATGTCCGTTCCCGTCCTCGTCGCCCCGCACCCCGCGGCCGGGGCGCCGTCCGCCCTTGTGTACGTCCCACGCCCGGTGCCGTTCATCCCGGCCCGCCCGGCGTCGGGGGCCCGCCGTCCGTCACACCCCCGGCACGGTCGTCCGCGGCGCCGGGGGCGCCCAGTTGGCGGGCCAGGCGGCGCAGCCCCCGGTACGCGGCCGTGCGGACGGCGCCGGGACGCTTGCCGAGGACGCGGGCGGCGGCCGGGCCGTCGAGGCCGACGACCACCCGCAGCAGCACCGCCTCGGCCTGGTCCCGGGGCAGGGCGCGCACCAGCCGCAGCGCGCGTTCCGTGGACAGCGACTCCAGGGCCTGGTCGTGGGTGCTGTGCCGGCCGGGCAGCTCCAGGGCGTCCTGTTCGAGCTGTGCCGCCCGCGGCCGTACCCGCTGGCGGCGCAGGTGGTCCAGCGCGCGGTGCCGGGCGATGGTCGCGGTCCAGCCGCGGAAGCCGGCGCCGTCGCCCCGGAACCGGCCGAGGTCCCGGGCGATCTCCAGCCAGGCGTCGGAGGCGACGTCCTCCGCGTCCTCGCCGACCAGGCCCCGCACATAGCCCAGCAGGCCGGGCTGCACGATCCGGTAGGCCACCGCGAAGGCGGTCTCGTCACCCTCCTGGGCCCGCGCGACGGCCGCGCCCAGCTCCTCGTCCCGCGGCTGCGGGCGGCGGGGTTCCCCTCCCTGGCCCAAGACCGTCCTCGTTCGTGCCGAGTTCCTGGCCACTGCGTGGCGTCTCCCTGACGCTGCGGCACGCTCCGGCCGTGTCCGTCGCCCTCCAGGATCATCAGCGTCGGCCCCGACGGAAGTGTCACAGCCGTCACCGGGTCCGGCCGCAGGCGGTCCCGCCGGGGCCGGTCAGCCGGAGGCGGTCGCGTCGCGGCACAGCAGCCGGAGCGAGCCGTGGCCGCCGTAGCAGCGGCGGGCCTCCTCGATCGGGTCCCACAGCCGGCCGTCGGGGGTGCGCACCCAGTGCTCGCCGCCGGTCGCCCACCACTCGGCGCCGGTCTGCCGGACGATCACCTCGCCGGCGTAGGCGCCGAAGCCGCGCAGCGCGCTCTCGACGGCCGCGTACGGCGGCCCCTCGCGGCGTATCTCCTCGATCATCCGGTCCACCCGCCACAGGCTCTGCGCCGAGTAGTCGAGCCGCACCCGCGCGCCCTCGCGCATCGCCGCCACCGCGTCCCCCGCCCACCGCGCGGGTTTCGCCGCGGCGTGCGGCCTGGTGTCCTGCCGGTCTGTCACATGAGCTGTCACATGGGCTGTCACATAGGGAAGAGCGAGCCGGGGCGAGATTCCGTCACCGGGTTTCGAAACGTTTCTCCGACGTTTGGCCAACCGCCGCAGGACCGCCCCACGTCCACCGCAGGAAGGTCACAGGTTCCCCTCACGCCCCGGGTTCCGCGGCGCTGCGCGCCCGCCGCGAGACCACCGCGCGCAGCACCCTGCGGCCCTCGACCGACACCTCCAGCGCGCCGCGCAGCCCCTGCGCGCCATGACCCGCGAGGAGTTCCAGGACCGCGGCCTGGCGGCGCAGCTCGGCGGCGACCAGCGGCGGCAGGTCCGACGGGTCCCCCGTCCGGCCGGCGTCCGTGCCGTCCGGGGCCGGGCCGCCGTCGGCGGCCGGGTCGAGCAGCCGGTGGATGGACAGCGAGTCGACCGAGCAGGCGTCCGCCCAGGGCCGTACCGCGTCGGCGGTGCGCTCGGCCGGGGCCGACTCCAGCATGCGGCGGGCGAGCCGCGCGGCCTCGTCACCGGCGGCGCCCGCGGAGCCGAGCGCGTCGCGGGCCCGCGTCAGGTTCCCCGCCCAGTCGGAGCCGTCGGCGAGGCTCGCCCACAGGGGGCGCAGAAGGTCGTCGTCGCCGCCCAGCAGCGGCAGACACCGATCCAAACAAGCCAACCCGCTGGCGGCCAGTCCGCGTTCGTCGGCCTGCGCGATCAGGTCCACCAGGCTCATGAATGCCTCCCTCGCCAGGGCGCCGACCGGTACGGAGCCCGCACTTCCCCTTACTGCGTGCGACGGCGCGGGAGTGTCACAGTCACAGGTTTTCAGCCATGGAGCGGCGCGGGCGGTTCGCCCGACAGGACCGTGCGTTCCCGCATCCGGGTCAGCCGGACGACCACCACGACGGCGAGGACGGCCGCCCCGATGCCGACCGCGCCGGAGACCGGCATCGCCTTCCCAGCCTGTTCTCGGCCCAGCCGGTTCAGCCCGGACGGTTCTCGGCCCAGCCCGTTCTCAGCCCAGTCGGTCCGCCAGCTTTCTGAAGTCGGCCCAGGACAGCGCGGGCGTGCCCGGGTCCCACAGCTTCTGCGCGGTGGCCCGCAGCGGCATCCGTACGCCCGCGGCCACCTGGTCCTGGGTCTGCGCGTCGGGGAAGTCGCCCCACACCGCGAACGTCCCGCCGAGGATCTGCCCGTCGTAGCGCGCCGGTACGGCGCTCGTGCCGCGCACCACGCGCGGGTTCCACTGCTCGTAGATGCGCTGCCCGGTGGGGTAGACGAAGGTCTGCGGCTGCCCGAGGACGTAGTAGAGGAACTCGTCGTTGTAGTTGATGACCTTCCGCCCCGCGTCCAGGTACCCCGCCGGCTGCCGGGCGCCGATCTCCTTCCCGGTCCAGTAGGCGACCTGGAGGTCCTTGGCGGGCCGTACGGAGGTGTCCCGGAAGAAGCCGTCGTTCCACGCCCGCATCGTCCGGTGGTGGGCGCGGACGGTGGCGGCGCGGTCGTTGAGCCAGCCGGTGGCCAGGTCGGCGACGGTGGCACCGGATCCGTACTTCTGCCGGGCGGCCGCCGCCAGCTGCGGGTAGGAGGCCCCCGGCGACTGCACCGTCAGCGCCTGGTACTCGTCACCGCCGAGGTGCCACTGCCCGCCGGTGAACAGCCCGGCGTACTCGTTCAGCAGATCGTCGACGATCTTCGCGGAGGCGGGCTTGGAGATGTCGATCGCGCCCCTGGTCGCCACCCCGTTCACCTTGCGCAGCTGCAGGTCCGGATGGGCGGCGAGGACTGCGCCCAGGTGTCCCGGCGAGTCGATCTCGGGGACGACGGTGATGTGCCGGCTGTCCGCCAGGTCCACGATCCTCTTGACCTGTGCCTTGGTCAGGTGGACCGGCGAGACGATCTCGGGGTGGGTGCTGGACTGGATCCGGAACGCCTGGTCGTCGGAGAAGTGCAGGCCCAGCTCGTTGAACTTCAGGTCGCCCAGCTCGCGTATCCGGTCCTCGATCCAGGCCTCGCTGTACGGCTTGCGCGCGATGTCCAGCATGAACCCGCGCACCGGCTTGGCCGGCTCGTCCCGTACGACGCCCTCCGGGGCGGTGCCCCCGCCGTGGACCTCCTGCTTGAGGGTGCGGGTGCCGTAGAAGACGCCCGCCTCGCCGGGCCCGCTGATGTCGACCCGCCCGTCCCGGACGGTCATCGTGTACGACTCCCGGTTCCCGCCCCCGCCACCGAGCGCGAGCCGCACGTCGCCGGCGCGCGTGTCGCCCTTCTCCCCCGCGTACGTCAGCCCCAGCTCCCCCGCTATCAGCCGGCCCTCGTCGGCCAGCGCCGGGTCGCTCACCACCACCCGTTCGCCGCCGCGCGGCTGCCAGCCGGGGCCGCGCGCCGGGGTGTGGGAGCGCACCGCGGGGATCGTGCGCGGCGTCCGGGACAGCGGGTACGACCGGCCGGGGCTCGCCGACGGGGTGCCCGGCCGCGCGGGATCGGCGCCGGTGCCGGAGATCCGGCCGGACGACGAGTGCCGCGCACCCCCCTCCGGCGTCCCGCCGCCCCCGTCCGACGAGGCCCACACGCCTACGCCCGTGCCGAGCGCCACCGTCCCGGCGAACGCGGCGGCCACCACCGCCCGCTTCCGTATCACCTGCCGCGTCGAGCCACGGCGCCTGTGCTGGGTCACCGTGCCAACGTACGACCGATCCGGGACCCGATGGTCACCGGAGCAACCCGAAACTCTCCCGTCCGGGTGAAATTCAGGTATCCCTCGGACACAGCTTGAACACTCTCGATAACCTGACGACACACATTTCACAGCATCCATCCCCTGCCACACCACATGTGACGCGAGGACCCACGCTGCCCGCCCACCACCTGCCGTATCTCCCCCGGCCCCTCGACGCCTTCAACACGGCCCCCGCGGACGAGACGCGCGCCCTTCTCCTGCACTGCCTGCACAGCCTGCGCTGGTCCGACCGGATCGCCGCGCACCGCCCTTACCCCGATCCGGCGGCCCTGCTGGCGGCGGCGGACGAGGCGGCGTACGACCTCTCGCCGGCCGATCTGGCGGACGCCCTGGCGGGCGAGTCGCTGCCCGAGCTCCCCGAGGACACATACTCGGCGGCCCATATGGCCCTGAGCGCGGCACACGCCGCCTACGAGGCCAGATTCGGACACGCGTTCGTCATCTATCTGGGTGATGTCCCCGCGGACGAGGTCATCGACCGCATCCTCGAAGCGATCCGGTCACGATTGACGAACGATCCGGAGGAGGAGCGGGTGACGGCGGCGGACGAGCTGCGCCGCCTGGCCCGGGGGCGGCTCCTGGCCCTGCTGAGAGGCGCGAGGGCCGGTGCCACCGGCCACATCGCGCCCGCACCCGGCAGATGAGCGACACCCCACCCCGGCAGCGGCACCGGCTAGCCCAACCGCGTGCCAGTTTGATCACACAGGTAGGCCCCCTGTAAGGCACGGCGCGGCGCCTCGCTACGATGCTGAGGGCCGGTGGACCGTACCCGGCCGGGCCCGACCGACACCCAAGCCGGCGCGGCCCTAGTCCCCGCTCCCGGAGGGTTCTTCCGTGCCGGCTGGAACGCTGTACCGCGGCCGGGAAGGAATGTGGTCCTGGGTGGCTCACCGAGTCACCGGCGTCCTCATCTTCTTCTTCCTGTTCGTTCACGTGCTGGACACCGCTCTCGTGCGTGTCTCACCCGAGGACTACGACAAGGTCGTAGCCACGTACAAGACGCCGATCGTCGCGCTGCTGGAGTACGGCCTCGTCGCCGCCATCCTCTTCCACGCGCTCAACGGCCTGCGCGTCATCGCCGTCGACTTCTGGTCGAAGGGCCCGCGCTACCAGAAGCAGATGTTCTGGGTCGTCGGCGTCGTCTGGGTCGTGCTGATGCTCGGCTCCGTCTACTCGGTGCTGGGCCACGCCTTCCGTGTCCTCGTTGGGAGCTGACGCCGATGTCCACCACTGAATCCCCCGCGTCCGGAGTCGGCCCCGTCGAGGGCGCCCCCGTCTACACCGTCGACAACCCGGCCCCGGTGATCGAGGCCCCGCGCAAGCGCACCAAGAAGACCCCGAAGTCGACCCGGGGCAACTTCGAGATGGCGGCCTGGCTCTTCATGCGCCTGTCCGGCATCGTGCTGGTCGTCCTCGTCCTCGGCCACCTGCTGATCCAGCTCTTCCTGGACGGCGGCGTCTCCAAGATCGGCTTCGCCTTCGTGGCCGGCCGCTGGGCGTCCCCGTTCTGGCAGGTCTGGGACCTGGTGATGCTGTGGCTGGCGATGCTGCACGGGTCCAACGGCCTGCGCACGATCATCAACGACTACGCGGAGCGCCCGGCCAGCCGCATGTGGCTGAAGGCGCTGCTCTACACCGCCACGGTGTTCACCATCCTGCTGGGCACGCTGGTGATCTTCACCTTCGACCCGAACATCCGCTAGGCACGGGGCTGCGAGAAACATGAAGATCCACAAGTACGACACCGTCATCGTCGGCGCCGGCGGCGCGGGCATGCGCGCCGCCATCGAGGCGACGAAGCGCAGCCGCACCGCGGTCCTGACGAAGCTCTACCCCACCCGCTCCCACACGGGCGCCGCGCAGGGCGGCATGGCCGCCGCGCTGGCCAACGTGGAGGAGGACAACTGGGAGTGGCACACCTTCGACACGGTCAAGGGCGGTGACTACCTGGTCGACCAGGACGCCGCCGAGATCCTGGCGAAGGAGGCCATCGACGCCGTCCTCGACCTGGAGAAGATGGGCCTGCCGTTCAACCGGACCCCGAACGGCACCATCGACCAGCGCCGCTTCGGCGGTCACTCGCGCAACCACGGCGAGGCGCCGGTCCGCCGGTCCTGCTACGCCGCGGACCGCACCGGCCACATGATCCTCCAGACGCTGTACCAGAACTGCGTCAAGGAGGGCGTGGAGTTCTTCAACGAGTTCTACGTCCTGGACCAGCTGATCACCGAGGTCGACGGCGTCAAGAAGTCGGCCGGTGTCGTGGCGTACGAGCTGGCCACCGGCGAGATCCACGTCTTCCAGGCGAAGTCCGTGATCTACGCCTCCGGCGGCACCGGCAAGTTCTTCAAGGTGACCTCCAACGCGCACACCCTCACCGGTGACGGCCAGGCCGCCGTCTACCGCCGGGGCCTGCCGCTGGAGGACATGGAGTTCTTCCAGTTCCACCCGACCGGCATCTGGCGCATGGGCATCCTGCTCACCGAGGGCGCCCGCGGTGAGGGCGGCATCCTGCGCAACAAGGACGGCGAGCGCTTCATGGAGAAGTACGCTCCCGTCATGAAGGACCTGGCGTCCCGTGACGTCGTGTCCCGCTCCATCTACACCGAGATCCGCGAGGGCCGCGGCTGCGGTCCCGAGGGCGACCACGTCTACCTGGACCTCACCCACCTGCCGCCGGAGCAGCTGGACGCCAAGCTCCCGGACATCACCGAGTTCGCGCGGACCTACCTCGGCATCGAGCCCTACACGGACCCGATCCCGATCCAGCCGACCGCGCACTACGCGATGGGCGGCATCCCGACGAACGTCGAGGGTGAGGTCCTGGCGGACAACACCACCGTCGTCCCGGGTCTGTACGCGGCCGGCGAGGTCGCCTGTGTCTCCGTGCACGGCGCCAACCGCCTCGGCACCAACTCGCTGCTGGACATCAACGTCTTCGGCCGCCGCGCTGGCATCGCCGCCGCCGAGTACGCCCACACGGCGGACTTCGTCGAGCTGCCGGAGAACCCGGAGTCCCTGGTCGTCGAGCAGATCGAGCGGCTGCGCAGCTCCACCGGCAGCGAGCGGGTGGCGACCCTGCGCCGCGAGCTGCAGGAGACCATGGACGCCAACGTCATGGTGTTCCGCACCGAGCAGACGATCAAGACGGCGGTCGAGAAGATCGCCGAGCTGCGTGAGCGCTACCGGAACGTGGCGATCCAGGACAAGGGCAAGCGGTTCAACACCGACCTGCTGGAGGCCATCGAGCTGGGCAACCTGCTGGACCTGGCCGAGGTCATGGCCGTCTCGGCGCTGGCCCGCAAGGAGTCCCGCGGCGGTCACTACCGCGAGGACTACCCGAACCGCGACGACGTCAACTTCATGCGCCACACCATGGCGTACCGCGAGGTCGGCGCCGACGGCTCGGAAACCGTCCGTCTCGACTACAAGCCGGTCGTCCAGACCCGCTACCAGCCGATGGAGCGTAAGTACTGATGGCTACCCCTGTTCTGGACAAGGCGGACGCGGCCGGCCAGCCCGAGCCCGGCTTCGCCGACTCCCCCTACATCACGGTCACCTTCCGGATCCGCCGGTTCAACCCGGAGGTCTCGGCGGAGGCCGCCTGGGAAGACTTCCAGCTGGAGATCGACCCCAAGGAGCGGGTCCTCGACGGCCTCCACAAGATCAAGTGGGACCTCGACGGCACCCTCACCTTCCGCCGCTCGTGCGCGCACGGCATCTGCGGCTCGGACGCGATGCGGATCAACGGCAAGAACCGTCTTGCCTGCAAGACCCTGATCAAGGACATCAACCCCGAGAAGCCGATCACGGTCGAGCCCATCAAGGGCCTGACGGTCCTGAAGGACCTGGTCGTGGACATGGAGCCGTTCTTCCAGGCGTACCGGGACGTCATGCCGTTCCTGGTCACCAAGGAGACGAACGAGCCGACGCGGGAGCGTCTGCAGTCCGCCGAGGACCGCGAGCGCTTCGACGACACCACCAAGTGCATCCTGTGCGCCGCGTGCACGTCGTCCTGCCCGGTGTTCTGGAACGACGGCCAGTACTTCGGTCCGGCCGCGATCGTGAACGCCCACCGCTTCATCTTCGACAGCCGTGACGAGGCGGGCGAGCAGCGCCTGGAGATCCTCAACGACCGCGACGGCGTGTGGCGCTGCCGCACGACCTTCAACTGCACGGACGCCTGCCCGCGCGGTATCGAGGTCACGAAGGCGATCCAGGAGGTCAAGCGCGCGCTGATCACGCGTCGCTACTGATCGCCGCGGTCCCGCGGCCGTCCGGCCCCGTCTTTCGGTCTCGTACCGGGGCGGGGCCTTCGCCGTACCACCGTCCGGCCCGCGGCTCCGCCGCCCCCTCGTCCACGAAAGCCCCTCCGGCGGTCCGCTCCGGTGGGGCTCCTCGCATCCGGGCACAAGGACTCCTAATCTGACGACATGTCAGACGAAGAGTCGTACGAACTGCTCGGCTTCGACAACGTGCTGCTCCCCGTCGGCGACCTCGGCGAGGCGGTCGCCTTCTACGAGCGGGCCGGGTTCGCCGTGGGGTTCCGGTTCGACGAGGCCGGGATCGCCCTGCTGAAGGTCGGCGCGGAGACGCCCGGCATCCTGCTGCGCGCCGAGGAGGAGCTGGGCCGCCGGACGCCGCCGTGGCCCTCGCCGCGGGTCTGGCTGGAGGTGCCGGACGCGCGGACGGCGGCGCGGGAGCTGGCCGCCGCCGGGGTCACCCCGCTGGACGAGGTGTTCCAGGTGGCCACCGGCTGGGCCGTGGAGATCACCGACCCCTGGGGCAACGTCCTCGGCTTCACGGACTACACCAAGCGCCCGGAGCTGGGCCGCAGGAGCTGAGCCCGGCCCCGTCACCCCTACGGTTGAACGCGTTCAAAAACAGGTCTACAGTCATCCCTGTCAGCGTTTTGAACGCGTTCAAGAAGGGGTGGGGCATGGACCGCACCGTCGTCGCCTATGTCATATACCTGGCCGTCAGCATCGCGCTGACCGTCTGGGTGGCCCGCACGCTCAGCCGCAACGGCCGGATCTTCCTGGCCGACGTCCTGCACGGCAACGAGAAGCTCGCGGACGCCGTCAACCACCTGCTGGTCGTCGGCTTCTACCTCGTCAACCTCGGCTTCGTCGCCCTGTACCTGAGCGACGACGAGACGATCGAGGACACCCGCGGCGTCTTCGAGGCCCTCTCGACCAAGCTGGGCGTGGTCCTGCTGGTGCTCGGCGCGATGCACCTGGCCAACGTGTACGTCCTCAGCCGGATCCGGCGCCGCGGGATCATGGAGCGGGAGCAGGTGCCCCCGGTCGGCCCGCAGGAGTGGATCGCGCCGACGGCCGGGGCGTGACCGGCATGACCGCCGCGACCGCCGCGGAGGGCCGGAGCGCCGAGGGCGCCCCGGTCCGCCGGCTGACCGTCCTGTACGACGCCGAGTGCGCCCTGTGCACGCATCTGCGGGACTGGCTGGCGCGCCAGTCCCAGCTGGTGCCGCTGGAGCTGCTGCCCGCCGGATCGGCCGCGGCCCGCGCCCGCTTCCCGCGGCTCGGCCACGCCGACACCCTCGACGAGGTCACCGTCATCGGCGACGCGGGGCAGGTCTACCGCGGCTCGCGCGCCTGGATCGTCGTCCTGTGGGCCCTGCGCGAGCACCGCCCGCTCGCCCACCGGCTCGCGGCCCCGGCCGGTGCGAAGCTGGCCCGCGGGGCCCTGCTCGCCGCGGCGAAGTGGCGAAAGACGCAGCGCCGGGACGCGGGACGGGGAGGACAGGCGTACCGGCGGGCCGACGGCTGGACGTACCGCCCGGCGACGGGCTGGAGCTACGAGCCGCCGTCCTGCGCCGGAGCCGCCCCCGTCACTCGTTAGGCTTCTCCACCGTGCCCGCGAAGAACGACGGCCCCGAGGCGGCCGGCCCCCAGAGCAGCAAGTCCGAGCAGACCCGCGCGCTGATCCTGGAGACCGCGATGCGGTTGTTCCAGGAACGCGGGTACGACAAGACGACGATGCGGGCCATCGCCAAGGAGGCCGGGGTCTCCGTGGGCAACGCCTACTACTACTTCGAGGGCAAGGAGCACCTGATCCAGGGCTTCTACGACCGGATCGCCGCCGAGCACCAGGCGGCGGTCCGGGAGGTCCTGGCCCGGGAGACCGACCTGGAGGCCCGGCTCGCGGGCGTGCTGACCGCCTGGCTGGACATCGCCCGGCCGTACCACGAGTTCGCGGTCCAGTTCTTCAAGAACGCCGCCGACCCGGACAGCCCGCTCAGCCCCTTCTCGCCGGAGAGCGAACACGCCCGCGAACAGGCCATCAGCGTGCACCGGGAGGTGCTGGCCGGCTCCCGCTCCAAGGTGGCGCCCGAACTGCGGGAGGTCCTGCCGGAGCTGATGTGGCTCTCCCAGATGGGCCTGGTCCTGTACTGGATCTTCGACCGCACGGAGGGGCGGGAGCGCAGCTACCGCCTGGCCCGGCGCGGTGCCCGGCTCACCGCCCGCGGCGTGTCCCTGGCCCGGTTCCGGGTGCTGCGGCCGCTGGTCCTGGAGGTCCACGAGCTGTTCACGGACTTCCTGCCGGGGATGACGAAGGCGCTGCCGGACCCGGGCCGCAGGCGGGACGAGTGAGCACCGGCGCGAGCACCGGCGCCTTCGCGCACCGAGTGCGCCGGGAGCGCGTACACGGATCACCGTGTCCACGCTCCCGGCGAGACGGTCACGCCGCCCGGCCGGATCGCCGCCGGGTGTGCGGGCCCGGCACGATCCGAACGGGAGGGCCTAGTTGACCGCGTCCATCTCTCCCTCCGTCAGCTCCACGTCGTAGACCAGCGGTCCCTCTCCCACGATCACGTGCTGCGCCCTCAGGCCGTGCGTCCCCGCCGTCACCGCGAGCAGGTACGAGCCCGGGCCCGGCACCGACACGATGTAGGAGCCGTCCGCCAGCGACGTCACGCTGTCCAGCTGACGCCCGCCCTTCGACAGCAGGATCACCGCAGCCTCCTCCACCGGCTCACCGTCGGCCGTGCGGACGTAGCCGTGGACCACCGAAGCGGGAGTGCCGGCGGGCACCGCCCCCGCTTCCTCCTCCTTCGGTTCCACCGCGAGGTGCGGCAGCCGCTTCTCCAGCCCCTTCGGCAGCCACCAGTTGGAGTTCCCCAGCAGGTGCATCGCGGCCGGCACCAGTGCCGTACGCAGGATGAAGGCGTCGAGCGCGACCGCCGCCGCCAGGCCCACGCCCGCCATCGCGCCGCCCGGGTCGCCGCTGAGGACGAAGGCCATGAACACGCAGACCATGATCAGGGCAGCGGAGTTGATCACGCGGCTGGTCTCGGCGAGGCCGACGCGGACCGCGCGCGCGTTGTCCTTCGAGTGCACCCACTCCTCGTGCATCCGGCTGACCAGGAACACCTGGTAGTCCATGGAGAGGCCGAAGAGCAGGGACAGCATGATCACCGGCAGGAAGGCGTTGATCGGGCCCTCCCGGCCGAGGCCCAGCAGGTCCAGGCCCCAGCCCCACTGGAAGACCGCGACGAGGACACCGAAGGAGGCCGCCGCCGCGACCAGGTTCATCACCGCGGCCGTCAGCGGGACCACCAGCGAGCGGAAGGCGATCATCAGGAGCAGGAAGCCGAGGCCGATGATCGTCGCGATGAAGTACGGGAGCCGGTGGCCGGTGACGGACGCGAAGTCCTTGTAGATCGCGGTGGCACCGCCCACATGGGCCTGCACCTTCGCCTCCGGGATCACCTGGTCCCGCAGGGTGTCGATGAGGTCGTCGGTCTCCTTCGACTGCGGTGACGTCTTCGGGATCACCTGCACGACCGTCACACCCTGCCGCGTGGGCAGCGCGCCGGCCTGGGCGACCCCCTCGGTCGACTGGATGTCCTTCACCAGGGCGGTCGTGTCACCGCCGGAGACGACCACCTGCAGCGGGCCGTTGAAGCCCTGGCCGAAGCCATCGGCCAGCATGTCGTAGGCCTTGCGGGTCGTCAGGGACTCGTCGTCGTTGCCCTGGTCCGCCGCGCCCAGGCGCAGGGACAGCACCGGCAGGGCGAGCACCGCCATCACGACGAGCGCGACCGCGGCGACCGTGCGGGGGCGCTTCTGCACACGCTCCGACCAGCGGGCCGCGGGGCCGCTCGCCTGTGCCGTCTCCGGTCCCTGCTCGGCGAGCCGGCGGCGCTGGCGACGGCTGAGCACACGCGGGCCGAGGAAGCCCAGCAGGGCCGGCAGCAGGGTGGTGGCGGCGAAGACGCTCAGCACGACCGTCAGCGCGGTGCCGATGACCACGCCGTCCAGGAAGCGCAGGTTCGTCACCAGCATGCCGGCGAGCGCGATGCACACGGTGCCGCCCGCGAACAGCACCGCCCGGCCCGAGGTGTTGAGGGCGACGACCGCCGACTCCTCCGGGTCCATGCCCCGCTGGATGCCGCGCCGGTGCCGGGTGACGATGAACAGCGCGTAGTCGATGCCGACGCCGAGGCCGATCAGGGAGGACAGCAGCGGCGCCAGGTCGGGGATGTCGGTGGTGTGGCTGAGCAGCTGGACGGAGAACATGCCCGTGCCGACCCCGAAGATCGCGATGCCGATGGGCAGCAGCATCGCGAGGAACGAGCCGAAGGCCAGGAACAGCACGACGGCCGCGGCGAGGATGCCGACCATCTCCGACAGGCCCTGGGGCGGCTCCTGCACCCGCGTGATGGCCTGACCGCCCAGCTCGACCTCCAGTCCGTCGCGCCGCGCGTCCTGCGCGGTGTCGACGACCTTCTGGATCAGGTCCTTGGGCAGGCTCTCCGCCTGCTTGTCGAACGTGACCTGGGCGTAGGCGATCCGCCCGTCCCGGCTGATCTGAGCCGCGCCCTGGGCCCCGGTGTAGGGGCCGGCGACCCCGCCGACGCCCTCGAACTTCGCGATCTCGTCCAGGGCCGGCTGGATGCGGGCCTTCACGGACGCGTCACGCACCGAACCACTGTCGGTCTTCCACACCACCGTGTCGGTGTCGCCCGCGCTCCCCGGGAAGGCCTTCTGCATCAGCTCGAAGGCCCGGTTGGAGTCCGTGTCCGGGAGGGTGAAGACGTTCGCGTAGTCCTTGCCCGCCGCCGAGGCCGAGAAGCCCAGGCCGACCAGCGCCCCCACCCACAACAACAGGACCACCAACCGGTGCCGGTAGCACCACCGTGTCCATGCCGTCACGTTCAACTCTCCTTAAGCAGAAGGTGTTTACTGGGTCGGTCCCCCAAGGTGCCGGGCTCCAGGATCGGCACCCGCACGCGCGCCTGGGCACAGGTAACGCATGACTCACAAGGAACTCCAAAGCTCGTTCCGCCCCCGTCGCCGACGGCCCGGCCGATACTGGGGACATGACGGCTCCAGGAACCGTGCTGGTCGTGGAGGACGAGGAGTCCATCGCGGACGTCCTCGCCATCGCCCTGCGTTACCACCGCTTCGAGGTGATGACCGCGGGCTGTGTACGAGAGGCCCTCACGCTCACCGAGCGCACCCGGCCCGACGCCGCCCTGCTCGACGTCATGCTGCCGGACGGGGACGGCCGCGCCCTGGGCCGCGAACTGCGTTCCCGGCAGCCGGACCTGGCGCTGGTGTTCCTCACCGCGCGCGACTCCCCCGCCGAGATAGTCGGGGCCCTGGGCTTCGGCGACGACTACATCACCAAGCCCTTCGACATCGACGTGGTCGTCGCCCGGATGTGCGCGGTGCTGCGCCGCACCCGCTCCGCCGACGTCATCCCCGAACGCCCGCCGCTCAGATACGGCGATCTGGAGCTGGACGAGACGACGTACTCGGTGCACCGCGCCGGCCGCACCGTCGAGCTGACCCCGACCGAGTACGCGCTGTTACGGTTCCTGGTGCGCAACGGCGGCCGGATCGTCCCGAAGGAGCAACTCCTGCGCCACGTGTGGCAGTACGACCACGTCCCGTCGGAGTCGACCGTCGTGGAGACGTACATCAGCTATCTGCGGCGCAAGCTCGACACCCTGGGCCCGCCGGTGATCACCACCCGGCGCGGGGTCGGATACGGGCTCGCATGAGGCCACGCGCCCGGCGCGGGCTGCACTCCCTGCGCGGCCAGCTCACCCTCGCCAACGTCGGACTGCTCGCCGTCGGCATCGTGCTGGCGACCGCGGTGAGCCTGATGGGCATGCGGCACTACCTGGTCGGCCAGATCGACGCCGAGCTGATCAAGACGCGGGACTCCATCAGCAGCTCGGCGGTCACCCTGCGGCAGGTCGACTCGCTGCGGGTGCTGGACTTCGTCCGCGACCGCATCACGCCCCAGTACATGGACCAGCAGGCCACCTCCGACTCGGTGTTCACGGCCGTCGACAGCCGGGGCGAGCCCCTCGCCCTCTTCGGCATCCAGCCCACCGAGGCCCAGCGCTCCCTCGCCACCGCCGTCGCCGGCCCGCAGGCCCTCGCCGCGGACACGGCCCCGCACGACGTCAGCGTGCACGGCGCCACCTACCGCGTGACCGCGACCCGCCTCGCCGACGGCCCCTACGTCCTGGTCGCCATCTCCACCGAGGCCCTGGACAACGGCATAGCCAAGGCCCTCAAGCTCGACCTCACCGCCGGCACGCTGCTGCTCGCCCTGCTCTGCTGCCTGACCATGTTCAGCGTCCGGCGCCGGCTCAGGCCGCTGGAGGACATGGTGGAGACCTCGTCCGCCATCGCCGAGGGTGACTTCACCCGGCGCGTGCCCTCCAGCCACCACCCGACGCAGGAGGTCGAGCAGCTGCGGCTGGCCCTCAACTCCATGCTGCACCAGGTGGAGTCGGCGTACCGCACGCGCGAGCGCACCGCGGCCCAGCTGCGCCGCTTCGTCGCCGACGCCTCGCACGAGCTGCGCACCCCGCTCGCGGCGATCCGCGGTTATCTCCAGCTGTACGACAAGGGGATGCTGAGCGATCCGGGCCAGCGCAAACGCGCCTGGGACCGGATGAACGCCGAGGCCGACCGCATGGGCCGGCTCGTCGACGAGCTGCTCACCCTCGCCCGCCTGGACCAGCGGCCCGAACTGCGCCTGCGCAACGTCGACGTCACCCGTCTGGTGCGGGAGGCCGCCGAGGACCTGCGGGTGCAGCAGCCGGACCGGCCGGTCAGCGTGGCGGCGGACGGGGTGGTGCTGGTGCACGCCGACGAGTCGGGGCTGCGCCAGGTGCTGGGCAACCTGCTGGCCAACGTCCGCACGCACACCCCCGGCGACGCGCCGGTGCGGCTGGGCGCGGAGCGGGCGGACGGGGTGGTGCGGCTGTGCGTCGCCGACGAGGGGCCCGGGCTGGCCGAGGACGACGCGGCCCGCGTCTTCGACCGCTTCTTCCGGGCGGGCGGCGGCGCGGGCAGCGGGCTGGGCCTGGCCATCGTGCAGGGCGTGGTGCGCGCGCACGGCGGCGAGGTGGCCGTGCGGACGGCGCCCGGCGAGGGACTCGCGGTGACGGTGACCCTGCCGGAGCGCAAGTCCGTACGGCCGTGACCGCCCCGGACCCGGGCGGTCACGTCAGATCCAGGTCAGCCGCCACAGCCGGAACACGCCCGTGCCGTCCACCAGGTACTGGCCGCCGCCGACGTCCTCGGTGCTGACCACGTACTCCTTGCGCTGCCACAGCGGGATCAGCGGGACGTCCTCGGCCACGTCCGCCTGGATCTCCTCGAAGTCCTTCGCGGCCCGGCTGCGGTCGGCGAACTGCTGGCTGTCCAGGATGAGATGGTCGACCAGCTTGTTGCTGTACCCGGTGCTCATGGTGGAGCCGGTGCCGACGAGCGCGGCGCCGAAGGTGTCCGGGTCGGGATAGTCGGCCACCCAGCCGACCGACCAGGCGTCCATCTTCCCGGCGGCCCAGCGCTTCTGGAAGTCGGTCCACTCGTACCCCTTGACGTCCACCTTGAACAGGCCGCCCGCCTCCAGCTGCTTCTTCAGCTCCGCGGCCTCCTCCGCGCTCGCCTCCCGGTTGATGCCGTAGCCGAAGGTGAAGCGCACCGGCAGGCTCACCCCGGCCTCGGTGAGCAGCTCGCGCGCCTTCCGGACGTTCGGCTGGGAGTAGTGGTCGAAGAAGGACGTGGTGTGGCCGGTGATGCCGGTCGGGATCAGCGAGTACAGCGGATCGACCGTGCCCGCGTACACCGTCGCGGCCAGTTGCTCGCGGTTGACCAGCCAGGCCAGCGCCCGGCGCACGTGCGCGTCGTGCAGCGGGGAGCCGGAGCGGGTGTTGAGGTACAGGTTGCGGGTCTCGGCGCTGTCGGAGTCGGTGACCCGCTGGTCCGGGTCGCTCGGGTTCAGCGCGGAGAGCACGTCCGGCGGCAGGGTCCGGGTGGCGACGTCGACCTGCCGGCTCCGCCAGGCACGCTCCAGCTTCCCGGAGTCGGCGTAGTAGCGCAGTTCGACCGGGCGGCCGGTGCCGCTCAGATAGCCCTGGTAGCGCCTGTTCGGCGCGAGCTCGGCCTTCTCGCCCCTGGTGTACGACGTCAGCGTGTACGGCCCGGTCCCGTCGGCGCCCGGGTCGGTGCGCAGGGCGTCGGCCGGGTACCTGTCCCTGTCCACGATCGCACCGGCACCGGTGGCGACCTTCAGCGGGAAGGTGGCGTCCGCGGACGAGAGGTGGAAGGTGACGGTGTCCGCGCTGTCGGCGCTCACCGAGGCGAGCGTGCCGAGCAGGGACTCCGGGCCGACGTCGGAGTCGATCTTCCTGATCCGGTCGAAGGAGTACTTCACGTCCTCGGCGGTCATGGCGCGTCCGCTAGGGAAGGTGATCCCGGAACGCAGGGTGCACCGGTACGTCCGCAGGCCGCTGCCCTTAAACGCGCAAGCCCGGGCGGCGTCCGGGACCGGCTCGACACCGCCCGGCTCGAACGTCAGCAGCGACTGGAAGACGTTGCTGAACAGGGCCCAGGACCCGGCGTCGTAGGCGCCGGCCGGGTCGAGCGCGGTGACCGCGTCCGTCGTCCCGACGACGATGGTCTTGTTCTTGTCCCCTTGCGACGGCAGGAGCTGCCAGCCGCCGATCCCCACGACAGCGAGCGCGAGCAACGTCACGAGAATCCGCATGCGAGAAGATCGCACGGTGGTGCCCTCCCCAGGGCCGTCAAGGCCCCTACCCCTGGCCCAGCACGAATCGGCCACTCCCCCTTGAGTGACGCGGCTCACCTAATCACACGGGTTTCGCCCCGGGGAAGGGCTTTCTGACCAGTTGTGGAAGAACTTACCGAGGCGTTGATTCCGCCGGGGTTTCACAGCTTTCGCACAGCCGCGCCGACGGCGGCCGGCCGGCCCGCTATGACGTCCGGCGCAGTGCGCGCACGCCGCGCAACCCGATGACCCCGACGACCGTCCCCAATACGAAGGAGACGACCGCCAGCAGCAGGTGCACCCAGAAGTACGCGGTCGGGTGGCCGTCGTCGAAGGCGAGCCCGCTGCCGTCCTTGACGAGATTCTTGACGAAAGTGACCCAGATGACCCAGCTCCACACCCCGAAGGCGAGCAGGAACCAGGAGACAGGGCGGCTGAGTTTCACAGGGACGGACCTTTCCGCACATCACCGGGCGCCCGCGGGCGCCCGGGGGGCCGGGGGGTGGACCCCGGTCGGGCACAGCGTGATCCCAGTATCGCCGTCCCGGTTCCGGTTCCGCGCCGGGGGTGGGGCCGGTGGCGGGACTTCCCGGTCCGGTGCCGGTACGTTCTCGACCGTGCCCGCACCGAAGAAGCCCGGCCGGCGGTGCCTGCTGGTCACCTCCGCCACCCTGCTGTCCCTGTCCGCCACCGCGCCCGCCGCGCTCGCCGCGCCGGCTCCCTCGACGAGTCCGACGGCCACGCCCCCGGCCCAGATGTCGACGCTCGGCGGTGCCCGGCTGGGGCAGGCGGGCACGCAGGTCAATCTCGCGCCGGGTGTCCCGGTCCTGCCCAAGGACCTGACCGCCCGTTCCTGGATCGTCTCCGACGCCGAGTCGGGCGAGGTCCTCGCCGCGCACAACGCGCACTGGCGGCTGCCTCCGGCGAGCACGCTCAAGATGCTGTTCGCGGACACCGTGCTGCCCCGGTTCTCCCAGGGCACCCGGTACAAGGTGACGCCGGACGACCTCAAGGGGGTGGGCGCCGGCTCCAGCGTGGTCGGGGTGAAGGAGGGCGGCACCTACTCCGTCCACGACCTGTGGCTCGGGGTCTTCCTGCGCTCGGGCAACGACGCCGTGCACGTGCTGTCGTCGATGAACGGCGGCGTCCAGCAGACCGTCAAGGACATGCAGGACCACGCCGAGGAACTGCAGGCGCTGGACACCTACGTGGTCTCGCCCGACGGTTACGACGCGCCGGGGCAGCTGTCGTCGGCGTACGACCTGTCGCTGTTCGCCCGCTCCGGACTGCAGAAGAAGGACTTCCGCGACTACTGCTCGACCGTGAGCGCGAAGTTCGGGGCCGCCGAGATCCGGAACACCAACCGGCTGCTGAGCGGCGACAGCGACGTGCCCGTCTACCGGGGCATCGCGGGGGTGAAGAACGGCAACACCAGCCACGCGGGCGCCACCTTCACCGGGGTCGCCGAGCGGGGCGGCAAGGTGCTGCTGGTCACCGTGATGAACCCGGAGAAGGACGAGCACAACGAGGTCTACAAGGAGACCGCGAAGCTGCTGGACTGGGGCTTCCAGGCGGCCGGGAAGGTCAATCCGGTGGGCGAGCTGGTGCCGCCGAAGAGCGCCTCCCCGGCCACCCGGCAGCCGGACGCCGGCGTGTCCCCGGGGCAGGGCGCGCAGCCGTCGTCCGGTGCGGCCGGCGGAGCGGGGGCGAAGCCCGCGGCGAGCGCCACCGCGCGGTCCGGGCCCACCGGCATGGGGACCGCCCTGGCCATCGCGGGCGGCCTGCTGGTGCTGCTCGGGGGCGGGGTGTTCCTGGTCAATCGCCGGTGGCCACTGCCGGACCTGATGCGCCGCCGGGCGCGTCCCTGAGACCGGTTTCCTCGACGCCCTCCTCCTCCTTGCTCCCCGTCGCCGTCCAGGCGGCGCAGAACAGCACGAGTTTCGCGGTGAAGTTGATCCACAGCAGGAGGGCCACGGGGACGCCGAACGCGCCGTACACGCTCTTCGCGGCGACGCCCTGGATGTAGCCGCTGAGCAGCAGCTTCAGCAGTTCGAAGCCGATCGCGCCGAGCAGCGCGGCCACCAGCAGGCGGCGGCGCGACGGCTCGACGCCGGGCAGCAGGGTCAGGACGTAGAGCAGGACCAGGAAGTCGGCGAACACGGCGACGGCGAACGCGGCGATCCGGAGCAGCACGCTGCCCCAGCCGTGTTCGTCCAGGCCGGCCTGCCGGGACAGCCAGCCGACGGCGGCCGAGGCGAGGGTGGAGGTGGCGAGCGTGACCAGCAGGGCGCCGCCGAGTCCGAGCAGGATGCCGGTGTCCTTGGCCTTGGTGAGCACCGGGTTCTCCTCGCGGTCCGGCAGCTCCCACACCGCGCGCAGGCAGTCCCGGACCTGGCCGACCCAGCCGATGCCGGTGAACAGCAGGGCCGCGCCCGCGATGACGCCGACGGTGCCGGCGTTGTCGACGAGCGACGTGAGGTCCAGCTGGTCGGAGACGACGCCGGGGAACTGCTCGGCGATCTTGTGCTCGACGGTCTTCTGCCGGTCGGCGCCGAGCGTGGCGGCGCTGACGGCGGCGGCCACCGTCAGCAGCGGGAACAGCGCCACGAAGCTGACGAACGTCATGGCGGCGGCCAGCCGGGTCCACTTCACCCGGTCCAGCCGCTCGTAGGACCGCCACGCGTGCGTGACGGTCAGCCGGGTGACGACCGGCCCGATGCCGGGGAGCTTCTTCAGCCAGTCCATGATCGGACTGTGCCCGCTGCACGGGAGCGTCAACACCGCGTTTCTTCGCCGAAACGGTCATATGCGGGCTATACGGTCAGCTGTCATGAAGGTTGCCACCCCACCGCCCACCGCCCTGCCCCGGTCGCTGCTCGTCCTCGGCGGCACGTCCGAGATCGCGCTGGCCACCGCGCGCCGGCTGATCGCCCGCCGCGCCCGCACGGTGTGGCTGGCGGGACGCCCCTCCCCCGCCCTGGAGCAGGCCGCCGAGAGCCTGCGCGCGCTCGGCGCCGACGCCCGCACGGTCGCGTTCGACGCGCTCGACCCCGAGTCCCACGAGGCCGTGCTCGGCAAGGTGTTCGCCGAGGGCCCCGTCGACATGGTGCTGTTCGCCTTCGGCATCCTCGGCGACCAGGCGCACGACGAACGCGACCCGGTCCGCGCGGTGCGGGTCGTGCAGACCAACTACACGGGGGCCGTCTCGGCGGGGCTGATCGCCGGCCGCGGGCTCCAGTCCCAGGGCCACGGCTCCCTGGTCGTGCTGTCCTCCACCGCCGCCGAGCGGGTCCGACGCGCCGACTTCATCTTCGGCTCCAGCAAGGCCGGCCTGGACGCGTTCGCCCAGGGCCTCGGCGACGCCCTGCACGGCACCGGGGTGCACGTCATGGTGGTACGCCCCGGGTTCGTCCGGACGCGCGGGACGGCGGGCCTGCCGCGGACACCGCTCGCGACCACGCCGGAGGCGGTGGCCACGGCCGTCGAACTGGGCCTGCGCCGCCGCTCGGAGACGGTCTGGGTCCCGGGAGCGCTCCGCCTCCTGACGGCGGTACTCCGGCACACACCACGACGGCTGTTCCGCCGGCTCGGCTAGGCCGTATGCCCGTGTCCGTGTGAGTCGACGACGCCTGCCGCGTCCCCGGCACCAGCGATCTGTACTTCTTCAAGGGCGACCGGTACGTCCGGGTGCGCCGACCTCGTGTGACGCCGCGCCATGCGCGGGTCGCCGGCCCTGGGTTCTAGGGCGCGACCCGCGGGGCGTACAGGTCGGCGTGGCCGGGCTGGGGCGGGACGACGGATCCCCCGAAGGTGTACTCGCGCAGCTTGCGCCACACGTCGTCGGCGCCCTGCTCGTACAGCGCGAAGCCGGTGCAGGGCCACTCGGCGTCGTAGTCCGCCAGTTCCTCGAAGGCCCGGTCCATCGCCGCGTCGTCGATGCCGTGCGCGACGGTGACATGCGGGTGGTACGGGAACTGCAGCTCGCGCGCCAGCGGCCCGGAGGCGTCCCGGACCCGCAGCTGCAGCCGGGCGCACTCCTCGGCGCCCTGGACGACCCGCACGTAGACCACCGGCGACAGGGGCCGGAAGGTGCCGGTGCCGGACAGCCGCATCGGGAACGGACGGCCGGCCGCGGCCACCCCGGTGAGGTGCGCCTCGATCGCCGGCAGGCCGGCCGCGTCGACCTCGGTCGGCGGCAACAGCGTGACGTGCGTGGGGATACCGTGAGCCGCGGGGTCGCCGAAGCCCGCGCGCCGCTCCTGGAGCAGGCTGCCGTGAGGCTCCGGGACCGCGATCGACACGCCGATCGTTACGGTCCCCACGTCGTCTCCTGTCGTCGCGTCTGTCGTCTTGTCGGCCGTCTCGCCCCGGCCGTCGGATATCGACTGTACGGCCACGGATGTCCTGTGGGCAGGCGCAGCGGAAGTGATGTGCAGCGCTCTGCCCGCGCGGACCCGTGCGGTCGTACGCCTCAGTGCTTGGCCGGGAGGAAACCCACGCGGTCGTACGCCTGCGCGAGGGTCTCGGCGGCGACGGCACGCGCCTTCTCCGCGCCCTTGGCCAGGACCGAGTCGAGCGTCTCGGCGTCGTCCAGGTACTGCTGGGTGCGCTCCCGGAACGGCGTCACGAACTCGACCATGATGTCGGCGAGATCGGTCTTGAGGGCGCCGTACATCTTGCCCGCGTAGTCCTGCTCCAGCTCGGCGACCGACTTGCCGGTGAGGGTGGAGTAGATGGTGAGCAGGTTGGAGACACCCGGCTTGCTCACGGGGTCGAAGCGGATCACCGTGTCGGTGTCCGTGACCGCGCTCTTGACCTTCTTGGCCGTGCTCTTCGGCTCGTCGAGGAGGTTGATCAGACCCTTCGGCGTGGACGCCGACTTGCTCATCTTGATCGACGGGTCCTGCAGGTCGTAGATCTTCGCCGTCTCCTTGAGGATGTACGGCTTGGGGACGGTGAAGGTCGGGCCGAACCGGCCGTTGAACCGCTCGGCGAGGTCGCGGGTCAGCTCGATGTGCTGGCGCTGGTCCTCGCCGACCGGCACCTCGTGGGCCTGGTACAGCAGGATGTCGGCGACCTGGAGGACCGGGTACGTGAACAGGCCGACGGAGGCCCGCTCGGCACCCTGCTTGGCGGACTTGTCCTTGAACTGGGTCATGCGGCTCGCCTCGCCGAAGCCGGTGAGGCAGTTCATGATCCAGGCGAGCTGGGCGTGCTCGGGCACATGGCTCTGGACGAAGAGCGTGCAGCGGTCCGGGTCGAGGCCGGCGGCCAGCAGCTGGGCCGCGGCGAGCCGGGTGTTGGCGCGCAGCTCCTGCGGGTCCTGCGGGACCGTGATCGCATGCAGGTCGACGACCATGTAGAACGCGTCGTGGGACTCCTGCAGGGCGACCCACTGGCGGACGGCGCCGAGGTAGTTGCCGAGGTGGAACGAGCCTGCGGTGGGCTGGATTCCGGAGAGCACGCGGGGTCGGTCAGCAGAGGCCATGTTGCCCATTCTCTCATCGGCCGGGGGCGGCATCGGCCCGTGAGGCGGGAGGGGGTTTCAGGGGCGCGGGGGACCGCGGGCCGTCCGTGGTGGCTCGCGCAGGTCCCCGCGCCCCTCCCGGGGCGGTTCAGCCCAGGTCGATCTCCGGGTACAGCGGGAAGCCCGCCACCAGGTCCGTCGCCCGCTGGGCGATCTCCTGTGCCACCTTCTCGTCCAGGACGTGGGAGGCCTTGCTCGGCGCGCCGGACTTCGTCGTGCCCGGCTCGGCCGTCGTCAGGACGCGGTCGATCAGGCCCGCCACCTCGTCCATCTCGGCCGTGCCCAGGCCGCGCGTGGTGAGGGCCGGGGTGCCGACGCGGATGCCGGAGGTGTACCAGGCGCCGTTCGGGTCGGCCGGGATGGCGTTGCGGTTGGTGACGATGCCCGAGTCGAGGAGGGCCGTCTCGGCCTGGCGGCCGGTGAGGCCGTAGGACGAGGCGACGTCGATCAGGTTGAGGTGGTTGTCCGTGCCGCCGGTGACGAGCGTCGCGCCCCGGCGCATGAGGCCCTCCGCGAGCGCGCGGGAGTTGTCGACGATGCGCTGGGCGTAGTCCCGGAAGGCGGGCTGCCGGGCCTCGGCGAGGGCGACGGCCTTGGCGGCCATGACGTGCGGGAGCGGGCCGCCGAGGACCATCGGGCAGCCGCGGTCCACCTGGTCCTTGAGGGAGTCGTCGCACAGCACCATGCCGCCGCGCGGGCCACGCAGGGACTTGTGGGTGGTCGTGGTGACGATCTGGGCGTGCGGGACCGGGTCGAAGTCGCCGGTGAGGACCTTGCCCGCGACCAGGCCGGCGAAGTGCGCCATGTCGACCATGAGGGTGGCGCCGACCTCGTCGGCGATCTCGCGCATGGTCCGG
The DNA here is from genome assembly GCF_014203595.1 of Streptomyces echinatus. Taxonomy (GTDB): domain Bacteria; phylum Actinomycetota; class Actinomycetes; order Streptomycetales; family Streptomycetaceae; genus Streptomyces; species Streptomyces echinatus. Next base: position 375,248 of record NZ_JACHJK010000004.1, on the reverse strand, counting down.
AAGTTCACCAGACGGGGGTACGCGGAGTAGCCGGCGACGATGATCAGCGGCTTGAACTCGCGGGCCTGGGCGCGCAGGGCGTCGTAGTCGATGAGGCCGGTGGCCGGGTCGGTGCCGTAGGAGCGCTGGTCGAACATCTTGCCGGAGATGTTCGGACGGAAGCCGTGGGTGAGGTGGCCGCCGGCGTCCAGGGACATGCCGAGCATGCGCTGGTTGCCGAAGGCCTGGCGCAGCTCGGCCCAGTCGGCCTCGGTCAGGTCGTTGACCTGGCGGACGCCGGTCTTCTCCAGGAAGGGGGCCTCGACGCGGTCGGCGAGGACGGCCCAGAAGGCGACGAGGTTGGCGTCGATGCCGGAGTGCGGCTGGACGTAGGCGTGCCGGGCGCCGAAGAGCTCGCGGGCGTGCTCGGCGGCGAGGGCCTCGACGGTGTCGACGTTGCGGCAGCCGGCGTAGAAGCGGCGGCCGATGGTGCCCTCGGCGTACTTGTCGCTGAACCAGTTGCCCATGGCGAGCAGGGTCGCCGGGGAGGCGTAGTTCTCGGAGGCGATCAGCTTGAGCATCTCGCGCTGGTCGGCGACCTCCTGGCCGATGGCGTCGGCGACGCGGGGCTCGACGGTACGGATCACGTCGAGCGCGGCACGGAAGGCGGTGGATTCGGTCGACAGGGGCTGCTCTGGCATGGGGACCTCCGGACGGTCTGCTGACAGCGTTCACGTTCGGCCCAGGCGCACGGCACTTTTCCCGCTCGGGCCGCTCCCTGATGGTCCGTCCCATCCCAGCGCGCCAGTCACGGCCCGTTCGCCAGCCTACCGGGGTGCCGCGCGGCGCACACGCGGCGGGTGACCGCATGTCGATCGTGGTCCGCGGCCCCCGTGCGCGCGAGGATGGGAGGGGGTGCACCGTCGAGTCCGAGTCGTCTCCGGGAGAGGCCGTGACCGCTGCAGAGGACCTCATCGCCACCGCCGACGCGCACTGCGCGCCCACCTACCACCCGCTGCCGGTGGTGATCGCCTCCGGTGAGGGGGCGTGGCTGACGGACGTGGCGGGGCGGCGGTATCTGGATCTGCTGGCCGGTTACTCGGCGCTCAACTTCGGGCACGGCAACCCGCGGCTGGTCGAGGCGGCCCGGCGGCAGCTGGACCGGGTGACGCTGACCTCCCGCGCCTTCCACCACGACCGGTTCGCGGCCTTCTGCGCGGAGCTGGCCGAGCTGTGCGGGATGGAGATGGTGCTGCCCGCGAACACCGGCGTGGAGGCGGTGGAGGGCGCGGTGAAGACGGCCCGCAAGTGGGGCTACCGGGTCAAGGGGGTGCCCGGGGAGATGGCGAAGATCGTGGTGGCGGGCGGCAACTTCCACGGCCGTACGACGACGGTGATCAGCTTCTCGACGGATCCGGAGGCCCGGGCGGACTTCGGGCCGTACACGCCCGGGTTCGAGATCGTGCCGTACGGCGATCTGACCGCGATGCGGGCGGCGCTCACCGAGAACACCGTCGCCGTGCTGCTGGAGCCGATCCAGGGCGAGTCCGGGGTGATCGTGCCGCCGGCCGGCTATCTGGCGGGGGTGCGGGAGCTGACGCGTGAGCGGAACGTCCTCTTCATCGCCGACGAGATCCAGTCGGGGCTCGGCCGGACGGGGCGGACCTTCGCGTGCGAGCACGAGGGCGTGGTGCCGGACATGTACGTGCTGGGCAAGGCGCTGGGCGGCGGGATCGTGCCGGTGTCGGCGGTGGTGTCGAGCGCGGAGGTGCTCGGGGTGTTCCGGCCGGGCGAGCACGGGTCGACGTTCGGCGGGAACCCGCTGGCCTGCGCGGTGGCGCTGGAGGTGATCGCGATGCTGCGGACCGGCGAGTACCAGGAGCGGGCGGCGCGGCTGGGCGAGCGGCTGCACCGGCTGCTGGGCGAGTTGCGCGGGGCGGGCCGGGTGACGGCGGTGCGCGGGCGCGGGCTGTGGGCCGGGGTGGACGTCCCCCCGGCGGCCGGGACCGGCCGGGAGGTCTCCGAGAAGCTGCTGGACCGTGGGGTCCTGGTCAAGGACACCCACGGGTCGACCGTCCGGATCGGCCCGCCGCTGGTGATCGGCGAGGAGGAACTGGAGTGGGGGGTGGAGCAGCTGCGGGAGGTGCTGGCCGGGGACTGACCGGCGCGGCGGCGTGTCAGTGCAGCGGGATGTCGGTGCCGTGCCGGCCGGCCGGCCGGGGACCGAAGATGCGCCGGTCGGCCTCGTCGATGGGCACGTCGTTGATGCTGGCCTCGCGGCGGCGCATCAGGCCGTGCTCGTCGAACTCCCACAGCTCGTTGCCGTAGGAGCGCCACCACCGGCCGTCGGCGTCGTGGCACTCGTACTGGAAGCGGACGGCGATGCGGTCGCCGTGGAAGTCCCAGAGGCTCTTGCGCAGCGCGTAGTCCAGCTCGCGCTGCCATTTCTCGGTCAGGAAGGCCACGATCTCCTCCCGTCCGGTGATGAACCGGTCCCGGTTCCGCCAGACGGAGTCCGGCGTGTAGGCCAGAGCCACCCGGTGGGGGTCGCGGGTGTTCCAGGCGTCCTCGGCCGCCTGCACCTTCCGGCGGGCGGTCTCCAAGGTGAACGGCGGGCAGGGCGGGCGGCCTTCGGGCACGGCGACCTCCTAGGTCGAGAACGAGCGTTCTCCATCGATGCGACTAAGATAGAGAACGCCCGTTCTCAGCGCAAGGAGCCCCGATGCCCGCCCCCATCACCGAGGCACAGACCCGGCTGGACCGCGAAGCGCTCCTGGACACGGCGGAGAGGCTGTTCTACGCGCACGGCATCCAGGCCGTCGGCATGGACCGGGTCAGGGAAGCCTCCGGACTGCCCCTGAAGCGGATCTACCGGCTCTTCGCGACCAAGGAGGACCTCGTGGTCGCCGTGCTCCGGCGGCGCGACCGGCGCTGGCGCGCGAGCCTGACCGCGTACGTGGAGAGCGTTGCCGACCCCCGCGAGCGGGTCCTCGCCGTCTTCGACTGGCTCGCCGCCTGGTTCGCCGAGCCCGGCTTCCGCGGCTGTGCCTGGATCAACGCCCACGGCGAACTCGGCTCGTCGTCCGAGCCGGTCCTGGCCGAGGTCCGGTCCCACAAGCGGGCCTTCCACGACCAGCTCACGGCGTGGGTGCGCGCCACCGGCGCACCGGTGGCCGAAGCGGTGCACCTCCTCGCGGAGGGAGCCATCGTCACGGCCGGCGTCCACACCGACCCGGCCGCCGCGCGACACGCCCGCGCGGCCGTGGAGCGGCTGCTCGGAGACCGGCGGTGAGCACCCCTTAGGGCCGACGGCCGTGCCGGGCGGAGGAGTTGAGAGGCCCTAGAGGATCACGTGGGGCAGGAAGCGGGCGTACTCGTCCGTGATCAGGCCCGTGGACTCGCGGATGCCGAGGCCGGCCGACTCGTCGCGGACGACCCAGGCGCCGAGGACGACGTGGTTGCCGTCGAAGACGGGCAGGGGGGCCAGCTGCTGGTAGCAGCAGGGCTCGTCACGGAGCACGGGCGGCGATCCCGGCTCGTGCACGGTGACGCCCTCGCCCTCGCGGCCGAGCAGGGGCTTGGCGACGTAGCCGGCCGTCCCGGCCAGCTCGCGGGGGCCGTCCAGGTAGGCGGGGAGGAGGTTGGGGTGGCCGGGGTACAGCTCCCAGAGGATCGCCAGCAGGGCCTTGTTGCTGAGCAGCATCTTCCAGGCGGGTTCGATCCACAGGGTGCTGCCGGTGCCGCCGCCGTTGTCGAGGGTGTCCAGGACGTGCCCGGCGAATGCGTCCGTCGTGAGCCATTCCCAGGGGTAGAGCTTGAAGATGCCGCGGATGAAACGGAGCTGGTTGTCGACGAAGCGGCCGGAGAGGGTGTCCCAGCCGATCTCCTCCATGGCGAGCCAGTCCGTGGCCAGGCCGGCCTGTTCGGCGGTCTCCTTCAGATAGGCGACCGTCATCAGGTCCTCGCCGAGTTCGTCGACCGCGGAGTGCGCGAAGTGCAGCGGGCTGCCGGGCGGGAGGAGGGCTGCCTGCGCACGCCAGGCGTCGACCAGCCGTTCGTGCAGGGAGTTCCACTGGTCGGCGCCGGGGAAGCGGTCCTCCATCCAGAACCACTGCGGGGAGGCGGCCTCGACCAGTGAGGTGGGGGTGTCGGCGTTGTACTCCAGGAGTTTCGCCGGTCCCGCACCGTCGTAGCGCAGGTCGAAACGGCCGTACAGGGACGGGAGTTCGGCACGTCGGCGCCAGGACTCGGTGACCGCCGCGGCCACCCGCGGATCGGTGATGCCGAGGTCGGCGAGCCGGTCCTCGGCCACCATGTGCCCGGCCGCCGCGAGGCACATGCGGTGCAGCTCCTCGACGGTCTCCTCCAGCGCCTCGACCTCGTCGAGGGAGAAGACGTAGTACGCGCTCTCGTCCCAGTAGGGGCGCAGGGAGCCGTCGGGGTGACGGGTGAGCGGGTAGACGAGCCCCTGTTCCTCGACGGTCTGCTGCCAGCCGGGGCGGGGCGTCAGGGTGCGGCGTTCCATGGGGTCGTCTCCGGTCAGCCGCCGGAGCTGCCCTTGCCGCCGCCGAAGCCGCCGCGGTGGACTCCGCTGTGGCTCCCGCTGTGGTTGTCGTCGTCATCGTCGTACGAGCCGCTGCCCGAGCCGCCGCCGGACTTGGTGAACGAGCCGCCGTCGACCCAGCCGTCGTCCTCCTTGCCGTCGTAGTACCAGGCGGCGTCGACCGGCCTCTTGGCGCCCTTCTTGACGGGCTTCTTCCGGCCCGTGGCGCTTGAGGACCCGGTGCCGGCCTTGCAGTTCTTGTCGGCGACGACCTTGTAGCCCTTGGTGAGGTGGTAGCTGTCGCGGTCGACGCAGCGCTTGTCCGGGTCGGACGAGCAGGCGGTGAGCGCGGCCGCCAGCAGCCCCATGCCGCCGAGGACGACCGTGCCGGAACGAAGTTGCCGGCGCGTGTTGGCCATGGTGCTGTCTCCCCCGTCGGATGCCGTGTTCGGCGGTCAGCCTAGGGATCGGTGTACGGGCCCGCGAGAGCGGGGCCGCCATCGGGCGCTCGTCTAAAGTCACTTCGTGCTATTTGGAATGGTGTGCGCCCTGGGCGCAGCGGTCTGCTTCGGAACGGCGACGGTGTTGCAGGCGGTGGCCGCACGGGCGGCCGGCGCCGACGGCGGGGGCGGTGACGCGGCACTGCTGCTGCGGGCGCTGCGGCAGTGGCGGTACATCGCCGGTCTGGCACTGGACGGGGTGGGCTTCCTGCTCCAGATCGCGGCCCTGCGGTCCGTGCCGATCTACGCCGTGGGCGCCGCGCTGGCGGCCAGCCTCGCGGTGACGGCGGTGGTGGCGGCGCGGCTGCTGCGGGTCAGGCTGAGCGGGCTGGAGTGGGCCGCGGTGGGCGTGGTGTGCGCGGGCCTGGCCATGCTGGGCCTGGCCGCGGGCACCGAGGGCGACCGGAGCGGGCCGGACTGGCTGCGGTACGCGATGGTGGCGGCGGCGGTCGGTGTGCTGCTGCTCGGCGGGATCGGCGGGCGGCTGTCCGGACGGACCCGGGCATTGCTGCTGGGGCTCGGCGCCGGGTGCGGGTTCGGGGTGGTGGAGGTGGCGGTACGGCTGATCGACTCGCTGCGGCCGGCGGATCTGCTGGCCAACCCGGCGACGTACGCGCTGCTGCTCGGCGGCGGCGCCGCGTTCCTGCTGCTCACCTCGGCCCTGCAGCGGGGCTCGGTGACGACGGCGACGGCCGGGATAGTCATCGGCGAGACCATCGGCCCGGCGGCGGTGGGCGTGATCTGGCTCGGCGACCGCACCCGGGAGGGCCTGACCTGGCTGGCGGCGCTGGGGTTCGCGGTCGCGGTGGCGGGGGCACTGCTCCTGGCCCGGTTCGGGGAGGCACCGGTGACCCAGGAGTGACAGCGGCGAGACGTCACCCGCGCCCCGCGACCGACGGCCACTGACCCCCGCGGCGACGGCGAGCGGCCCTACGGCGGCGGACGGTGGCCGGCGGCCCACCGCCCACCGCGCCCTGATCACCGTCTGGGCAGCGAACAATGCGGACGGCCTCGCTTCCCGCTCCCCGTCCCCGGTCCCCGCCGCGGCGGCCGGCGGGCACGACGGTGGTCCCGGGTGGTGACGGGGTCGGTGCGGCCGACGGCAGCCGGGCCCCGGTGGCCGTGGCCCCTACGGCAGTGCTCGGCACAGGGCGTCCAGTGCTCCCGTCCATGCGCTGTCCGGTGGGGTGCCGTAGCCGACGACCAGGGCGTCCAGCGGGTCGGCGACGGCCCGCGGGTGCCGGTGGAAGGCCAGCCCGTGCAGGGCCAGTCCCTGCCAGGCCGCCGCCTGCACCACCGACTCCTCGGTGCCCGGCGGCAGCCGCAGCACCGCGTGCAGCCCGGCGGCGATCCCGGTGACCCGGACCTCCGGCGCCCGCTCGGCCACGGCGGCGGCCAGGGCGTCGCGCCGGCGCCGGTAGCGCAGCCGGGAGGAGCGGACGTGCCGGTCGTACGCGCCGGAGGCGAGGAAGTCCGCCAGGGTGAGCTGATCCAGCACGCCCACGGTGTCCACCCGGCCCTTGGCCGCGACCGCCTCCTCCGCCAGCTCCGGCGGCAGCACCATCCAGCCGAGCCGCAGTCCCGGCGCGAGCGACTTGCTGGCCGTGCCCAGGTAGACGACCCGGTCGGGGGCGAGGCCCTGCAACGCGCCGACGGGCTGGCGGTCGTAGCGGAACTCCCCGTCGTAGTCGTCCTCCAGGACCAGCCCGCCGGTGCGCCGTGCCCAGGCCACGACGGCCGCCCGCCGGTCGGGGTGCAGGGCCGTGCCCATCGGGAACTGGTGCGCCGGCGTCAGCAGCACCGCGCCCGCCTCCCCCGGCTCACCGGGATCGGTGCCGAATCCGTCGAACGGCAGCGCGGGCGTGGCCAGCCCCGCCTTCCGCAGCAGCGCCCAGTGGACGTCCAGCCCGTACGACTCCACCGCCGCCGTCCGCACTCCGCGCGCCCGCAGCACCCCGCCGAGGATGCCCAGGGCGTGCGAGAAGCCCGCGGTGATCACGATGGTCCCGGGGTCGGCGCGCACCCCGCGGGCGCGGGCGAGGTAGCCGGCGAGGGCGGTGCGCAGTTCGGGCCGGCCGCGCGGGTCGCCGTAGCCGAGGGCGTGGAAGGGGGCCGTGGTCAGCGCCCGGCGGGCGGCCTTGAGCCACTCGGTGCGCGGGAAGGCGGCGAGGTCGGGGCTGCCGGGGACGAGGTCATAGGCCGGGCGCAGGACAGGGGTGCGCCGGGGCGGGCGGGCGCGGGCGGGCTGCGCCGGGCCGGCGGGCGTGCCGGTACCGGCCGGCGTGCCTGACCCGGTGGGCGTGCCTGACCCGGTGGGCGTGCCCGGCTCGGCGGGCCGCTCCGTCCCGCCGGGCACGCCGGGCGCCACCCGGGTGCCGGAGCCCTGCCTGGCGGTGAGCCAGCCCTCCGCCACCAGGTCGGCGTACGCCTCGGCCACGGTGTTGCGGGCGATGCCGAGGTCGGCGGCAAGGCTCCGGGAGGACGGCAGCCGGGTGGCGGGGGCGAGCCGGCCGGAGCGGACGGCGTCGCGCAGCGCGTCGGTCAGGCCCCGGCGCAGGCCCCCCGGGCCGATCGGTTCCAGGTGCAGGTCGACGCCCAAAGTGGCCCATGAATTCGCCATGGAAATGGACCATACTCCTGGGCTGCCCGGCCCCTAGGGTCGAGTGCATGAGTACTGCACAGAACACCGCACAGGACACCGTCGAGTACGCCCCCGAGCACACCCCCCGGCTGAACTGGGCCGAGCACGCACCCGACGTCTACAAGGCCATGATCCGACTGGAGACCGCCGCCAGGCAGGGGCTGGACCCCAAGCTGTACGAGCTGGTGAAGATCCGCGCCTCGCAGCTCAACCACTGCGCATTCTGCCTCGACATGCACACCAAGGACGCCCTCGCGGCCGGCGAGAGCGTCGAGCGGATCATGCAGCTCAGCGCGTGGGAGGAGTCGCGGCACTTCTACACGGCCAAGGAGCTGGCGGCGATCGAGCTGACCGAGGCGGTCACCGTGCTGACCGACGGTTTCGTGCCCGACGAGGTGTACGCGAAGGCCGCCGGGCACTTCGAGGAGGCCGAGCTGGCCCAGCTGCTCGCCGCGATCACCGTGATCAACGCCTGGAACCGGTTCGGTGTGAGCACGCGGATGGTCCCGGGCCACTACCAGCCGGGCCAGTACAAGTGAGCAAGGCGGAGGCGTTCCGCGCCCTGCACCGGGGACGCCCCCACGGCGATCCACTGGTGCTGCCCGGACCGTGGGACGCGGCCGCGGCGCGGGTCCTCGTGGCGGCCGGGTTCCCGGCGCTGGCCACGCCGAGCGCGGGCGTGGCCGCCTCGCTCGGCTACGAGGACGGGGACACCCCGGCCGACGAGATGTTCGCGGCGGTCGCCCGGATCGCGCGGGCGGTGGACGTGCCGGTGTCGGCGGACGTCGAGGGCGGCTACGGGCTCGCGCCGCGGGAACTGGTCGAGCGGCTGCTGGAGGCGGGCGCGGTCGGCTGCAACCTCGAGGACTCCGCCGGAGGTGTCCTCAAGGACCCGCGCGAGCACGCCGGGTACCTCGCCGAGGTGCGCGCCGCGGCCGCCGACGCGTTGTTCGTCAACGCCCGCGTCGACGTCTTCGTCCACGGCGACGGTGACCCCGAACGGGCCATCGAGCGGGCCGCGCTGTACCGCGCCGCGGGCGCCGACTGCGTGTACCCGATCCTGGCCCCGCCGGCCCTGGTGCCGCTGCTGCGGTCCGGGATCGAGGGCCCGCTGAACCTGCTGGCCCGGCTGGACGGGGACGGCCCCTCGCCCGCCGCGCTCGGCGAACTCGGGGCCACCCGCGTCACGTTCGGGCCGGGCCTCCAGCGGCGGGCCGCGGCCGCGCTGCGGGAGATCGCGGCCGGCCTGCTGCCGTGAGGCCGGTCAGGACAGCCACTTCTTCCACACGTCGGGGTGGCTGTCCACCCACTTCCCCGCCGCCTCCTGCGGGCTGAGCTTCTGCTCGGCGATCATCAGGGAGACCTCGTTCTGGTCCCGCGTCGTCCAGCGGAACTTCTTCAGGAAGTCCGCGGCCTTGCCGCCGGAGTGCGCGAAGTCGGCGTTGAGGTACTTCTGCAGCGGGGTGTGCGGGTAGGAACAGGCGACCTTCGCCGCGTCCGCGTCGCAGCCCTCCTTGTACGGCGGCAGCTTCACCTCCGTCATGGGCACCTTCTGGAACAGCCACTGGGGTGAGTACCAGTAGGTCAGGAAGGGCTTCTTCTCCTTGGCGAACTGCTTCATCTGGGTGATCTGCGCCGCCTCGGAACCGGCGAAGACGACCTGGTAGTCCAGCTTCAGGTTCTTCACCAGGGCCTTGTCGTTGGTGACGTAGGACGGGGAGCCGTCCATCAGCTGGCCCTTGCCGCCGCTCTCCGGGGTGCGGAACAGCGAGGCGTACTTGTTCAGGTTCCTCCAGTCCGTGATGTCCGGGTGCTGCTTCGCCAGGTACGCCGGGACGAACCAGCCGATGTGACCGGTGACCCCGAGGTCGCCGCCGCGCGCGATCGTCTTCTTGTCCTCGACGTACCGCTTCTCCTGGTCCGGGTGGCCCCAGTCCTCCAGGAGGGCGTCGACCCGGCCCTGGCTGAGCGCGTCCCACGCGGGCACCTCGTCGACCTGGACGGTGTCGACGCGGTAGCCGAGCTTGTGCTCCAGCAGGTACTGGGCGACGGCCACGTTGGACTGCGCGCCCACCCAGGACTGCACGGACAGGGTGACCGTCTTCGCGCCCCGGGCGTTCGCGAACGGGCTGGCCTGTTTGGTCATGTCGGCGGCGCCGCAGCCGGTCAGCAACGCGAGCGCGGATGCTCCGGCGGCCACCGTGAGGGTCGTACGGATGCGCATGTCACGCTCCCTTCTTCGGGCGCCGTTCGGTGGGCTGGGTCACCCGGTCCAGCATCAGGCCCAGGCAGACGATGGCCGCGCCGGCCACCAGGCCGGTGGCCAGGTCGCCCTGGGCCAGGCCGAAGGCGACGTCGTAGCCGAGGGCGCCGCCGCCCACCAGGCCGCCGATGATGACGACGGCGAGGACCAGGACCACGCCCTGGTTGACGGCGAGCAGCAGCGCGCGCCGGGCGAGCGGGAGCTGTACCTGCCACAGCTGCTGCCGTCCGGTCGCGCCGAGCGAGCGGGCGGACTCCAGCGCCGCCGGGTCGACCTGGCGCAGTCCCTGCGCGGTGATCCGGACGACGGCCGGCAGGGCGTAGACGACGGCCGCGGCGACGGCGGGGGCACGGCCGACGCCGAAGAGGGCGACGACCGGGATCAGGTACACGAACTGCGGCATGGTCTGGAAGACGTCCAGGACGGGGCGCAGCGCGCGTTCGACGCGTTCGCTGCGGGCCGCCGCGACACCGGTCGCGAAGCCGAGGACGAGGGTGACGGCGACGGCGGCCAGCACCTGGGAGAGGGTGTCGAGCGACGGCTCCCACACGCCGAGCACGCCGATGGCGGCCATGGCGAGGACGGCGGTCAGCGCGGTCCGCCAGGTGCCGATCAGCCAGGCCAGGGCGGCCACGATCAGCAGCACCGACCACCAGGGCAGCCACTGCAGGCCGTCGCGTACGGGGTCCAGGACCCAGGTGGTGAAGTGGCCCGCCCAGTCGGCCGTGCCGCCGATGACCGGGACGCCGGAGTAGAGGTGGCCGGTCATCCAGTCGACGGCGCGGTTGACCGGTTCGGCGATGCCCACGGTCCAGCCGTCGGGCCAGTCGAGCGCGCCGAGGAGGCGGGTGGCGAGGGCCACGGCCACGGTGGCGGCCAGGGCGTAGGGCCAGCCGATCGTGCGGGGGCGGCCGTCGGCCGGGGTGCCGTTCCCGGCCGCGGCGGTGACGCGGTCCAGGACCACCGCGAGCAGCACGAGCGGGATGCCGGCGGAGAGGGCCGCGCCGACGTCGACCGAGGCGAGGGCCTGGTAGACGCGGTCGCCGAGGCCGCCTGCGCCGATGACGGCGGCGATGACGGCCATGGACAGCGCCATCATGATCGTCTGGTTGAGGCCGAGGAGGAGTTCCTTGCGGGCCAGGGGGATACGGGCGGTCAGCAGCCGCTGGCGGCGGGTGGCGCCGAGCGACTCCACGGCCTCCAGGACTTCGGGGTCGGCGCCGCGCAGGCCGAGCGCGGTGAGGCGGGCCATCGGCGGGGCGGCGTAGACGACGGTGGCGAGGACGGCCGCCGGGACGCCGATGCCGAAGACCAGGACGACGGGGAGGAGGTAGGCGAAGGCCGGGAGCACCTGCATGGTGTCCAGGACCGGACGCAGGGCGCGGTCGAGCCGGTCGGAGAGCCCGGCGGCGAGGCCGAGCAGTGCGCCGACGATCACGGAGGCGAGAACCGCCACGACCATGAGCGCGAGGGTCTGCATGGTCGGGACCCACATACCGAGGGCGCCGCAGGCGAGGAAGGCGACGGCCGTGCCGGCGGCCAGCCGGACACCGGCGACCCGCCAGGCGAGCAGCGCGCCGAACGCCGTGACGCCCGCCCAGCCCGCGGCGAGGAGGGTGAGATAGACGGCGCGGACGGCCAGGACGACGGCGTTGCTGACGTGACCGAAGAAGTACAGGAACAGGGGGTGGCTGTCCCGGTTGTCGATGACCCAGTCGCTGGCCGTGGTGAGGGGTTTGTCGAGGCTCACGGTCAGGGCGTGGGGCCAGGCGGCGCCGGGCCAGTGGGTGGCGGCCCAGGGTGCCAGTACGGCGGCGACCAGGGCGAGGAGGAGCAGCTTGCCCGCGGCGCGGCTTCTCAGGACGCGGGGTTTGGCGGTACCGGAGGCCGGGAGACTGAGCGTTGCCATCAGACGGCCTCCGGGCTGGTGCGGGGGCCCTCCGGGCTGGTGCGCGGGGCCGGCGGGACCGCCTGCCGGCGCTTGCCGCGCGCCGCCTTCCCCGTCTCCGGAGCGGGCGCCGTCTTCCCCGGGGCGGGTGCCGCCTCGGTGGCACGGCTGGCCGTCGAGGTCACGTCGGCCGTCGGGGTCACGTCGTGGACGTCCGTGCCCGCGGCCGCTTCCGCGGGGGCCGTGTCCGCGTCCACGCCGGCGACGACGCCGAGCAGGTGCTCGTGGTCGACCACACCGAGGCAGCGGCCCCGGTCCATCACGCGGGCCGGTTCCCCGGCCCGGGCCACCGCCTCGATGGCCTCGGCGACCGTGGCCTCCGGGCGGACCGCGGGGCCGGTCTCCGTGTCGTCCGACGACAGCGGGCGCATGGCCGTACGGCAGGTCATCACCTGCTCGCGCGGAACGTCGCGGACGAACTCGCGGACGTAGTCGTCGGCCGGGGAGCCGACGATCTCCTCGGGGGTGCCCAGCTGGACCACCCGGCCGTCGCGCATCAGGGCGATGCGGTCGCCGAGCTTCAGGGCCTCGCTCAGGTCGTGGGTGATGAAGACCATGGTGCGGCCCTCTTCGCGGTGCAGGCGGGTCACCTCGTCCTGCATGTCGCGGCGGATGAGGGGGTCCAGGGCGCTGAACGGCTCGTCGAAGAGGAGGACCTCGGGGTCGACGGCCAGGGCCCGGGCCAGGCCGACGCGCTGGCGCTGGCCGCCGGAGAGCTGGCCGGGGCGGCGCTTCTCCATGCCCTCCAGTCCGACCTTGGCGACGAACTCGGCGGCGCGCTCCCGGCGTTCGGACTTGCCGACGCCCTGGATCTCCAGGCCGTAGGCGACGTTGTCGAGGACCGTGCGGTGCGGGAGCAGGCCGAAGTGCTGGAAGACCATCGCTGCCCGGTGGCGCCGCAGTTCGCGCAGCCGGGACTTGTCCATCGCGCGGACGTCCTCGCCGTCGATGGAGATGGTGCCGGCGGTCGGCTCGATCAGCCGGGTCAGACAGCGGACCAGGGTGGACTTGCCGGAGCCCGACAGGCCCATGACGACGAAGACCTCACCCTTGCGGACGTCGAAGGAGACGTCCCGTACGGCGGCCGTGCAGCCGGTGCGGGCGCGCAGGTCGGCCGCGTCGAGAGCGCTGAGCTCGGGGTCGGCGGGGACGCGCTCGGGCTTGGGCCCGAACACCTTCCACAGGCCGGACACCGAGAAGACGGACTCGGTCGTGGTGGGGGGCTTGCGGGTGGGGACGGTGAGAGTCATCGAAGACCACCTCCGATCAGGTCGACGGCCTTCTCCCCGACCATGAGCACCCCGATCATCGGGTTGACGGCGGTCATGGTCGGGAAGACGGACGCGTCGGCGATGCGAATGCCGTCGAGGCCGCGGATCCTGAGCTCCGGGTCTACGACGGCCAGTTCGTCGTCGGCGGCGCCCATCTTGCAGGTGCCGGCCGGGTGGTAGACGGTGTGCGCGACCTTGCGGGCGTACTCGCTCAGCTCGGCGTCGCCGAGGACCTCAGGGCCGGGGCAGACCTCGCGCTTGAGCCAGCCGGCCAGCGGTTCGGCCTTGGCGATCTCACGGGCGATGCGGATGCCGTCGACCAGGGTCCGGGCGTCGTAGTCGTCCTCGTCGGTGAAGTACCGGAAGTCGAGGGCGGGCTTCACGGACGGGTCCGCGCTGGTCAGGTAGAGGCGGCCGCGGGACTTCGGCTTGGGGATGTTCGGGGTCATCGAGACGCCGTACCGCGGGCGTTCGTAGCCGAGGCGCTCCGGGTTGTCCGTGAACGGGATCTGGTAGAAGTGGAACATCAGGTCCGGGCCCGCGTGGCCGGGGTCGCGGCGCACGAAGAGGCCCGCGTCGGAGTCCATCGCGGAGTTCTCCGGGATCGGGCCGTTCGTCTCCCAGACGATGACCGACTCGGGGTGGTCGAGCAGGTTCTCGCCGACGCCCGGCAGGTCGTGGACGACCGGGATGCCGAGCGCTTCGAGGTCCTCGCGGGGGCCGATGCCCGAGTGCATCAGCAGGCGCGGGGAGTCGACGGCGCCGGCGCACAGCAGGACCTCGTTGCGGGCCCGTACCAGCAGTTCCTCGCCGTCCTTGGTGCGCACGTGGACGCCCTCGGCGCGGGTGCCGTCCAGCTCCAGCCGGTGCGCCCAGGTCTCCAGGAAGAGGTGGAGGTTGGGGCGCTCGTCCAGCACCGGGTGCAGGTAGGCCACGGAGGCGGAGGAGCGCTTGTTGTTCTCCGGGTGGTAGGCGAGGTCGAAGAAGCCGACGCCCTCGGTGAACGGCTTGCGGTTGAAGCCCTCGACCCGGGGTACTCCGAGCGCCGACCGGGCGGCGTCGACGAAGTCGCGGGCGATGGCGTTCCGGTCCTTCTCGTCGACGGAGACGATGTTGTTCTTCAGGCGGGCGAAGTAGGCCTCCATGGGGACGGCGCCCCAGCCCTTGGCGCCGGCGGCCTCCCACTCGTCCCAGTCGGAGGGCAGGGGCTTGAAGGAGATGAGGGTGTTGTGCGAGGAGCAGCCGCCGAGGACGCGGGCCCGGCTGTGCCGGATGTGGGAGTTGCCGCGGGGCTGTTCGGTGGTGGGGTAGTCGTAGTCGAGGTCGCCGCCGAGCAGGCCCATCCAGCGGCGCAGCGTGAGGACGTCGTCGCGGCCGACGTCGCTCGGGCCGCCCTCGATGACGGCGACGGTGACGTCGGGGTTCTCGGTGAGGCGGGAGGCGATGACGGAGCCCGCGGTGCCGCCGCCGATGACGACGTAGTCGTAGACGTGGGGGGTGTGGGACATGGGAGTACTGCTCCAGGGAGTGTTCCGGGCGGGACGGGTGGGCTCAGCCGGCGAACCAGCGCACCGGCTTCGGCGCGAGGTTCTCGTAGACGTGCTTGGTCTCGCGGTACTCGGCGAGACCGGCCGGGCCCAGTTCGCGGCCGGTGCCGCTCTTGCCGAAGCCGCCCCACTCCGCCTGCGGCAGGTAGGGGTGGAAGTCGTTGATCCAGACGGTGCCGTGGCGCAGCCGCGCGGCCACCCTGCGGGCCCTGGCGGTGTCCGCGCTCCAGACGGCGCCGGCGAGGCCGTACTCGGTGTCGTTGGCGAGGAGGACGGCCTCCTCCTCGGTGCGGAAGGTCTCGACGGTGAGGACGGGGCCGAAGACCTCCTCGCGGACGACCTTCATCTCGCGGTGACAGGCGTCCAGGACGGTCGGCTCGTAGAACCAGCCCGACTCGGGGCGTTCCGGCGCGGGTTCCGGACGCTTGCCGCCGCAGCGCAGCACCGCGCCCTCGGCGAGGGCGGAGGCGACGTACGCCTCGACCTTGGCGCGCTGCTGCTCGGAGACGAGCGGGCCGCACTCGACGCCGTCCGCCGTACCCCGGCCGAGCCTGATCCTCTGGGCGCGGCGGGCGAGTTCGGCGACGAAGCGCTCGCGGACCGACTCCTCGACGATGAGCCGGGCGCCGGCCGAGCAGACCTGGCCGCTGTGGATGAAGGCCGCGTTGAGGGCCTGGTCCACGGCGGTGTCGAAGCCCTCCTCGGTCGCGCAGGCGTCGGCGAAGACGACGTTGGGGTTCTTGCCGCCGAGTTCGAGGGCGACCTTCTTGACGGTGGGCGCGGCGGCCTGGGCGACCTTGGTGCCGCTGATCAGGCCGCCGGTGAAGGAGACCAGGTCGACGTCGGGGTGCTCGGCGAGCCGGGCGCCGACGGTGTGGCCGGGTCCGGTGACGATGTTGGCCACGCCGGCGGGCAGGCCGGCCTCCGTCAGCAGCTCGATCAGCGCGACGGTGGTCAGCGGTGTGATCTCGCTGGGCTTGATCACGAAGGTGTCGCCGGCGGCGAGCGCGGGGGCGATCTTCCAGCTGGCCTGGAGGAGCGGGTAGTTCCAGGGGGTGATCAGCGCGCAGACGCCGACCGGCTCGTGGACGACCACGCTGTGGATGTCCGGTGAGCCCGCGTCGACGACCCGGCCGGGGGCCTCGGCGGCGACCAGGTCGGCGAAGTAGCGGAAGGCGTCGGCGACGCAGTCGATGTCGACGCGGCCCTCCTCGGCGGTCTTGCCCGCGTCCCGGCTCTCCAGCAGGCCGAGTTCCTCGCGGTCGCGCACCAGGAGGTCGGCGACGCGGCGCAGCAGGGCGGCGCGTTCGGCTACGGGGGTGCGGGGCCAGGGGCCGTGGTCGAAGGCATGCCGGGCGGCGGCCACGGCACGCTCGGCGTCCTTCTCGTCGCCCTCCGCGACCACGGCGAACGGGCGCCCGTCCGCGGGGTCGAGGATGTCGCGGGTCGCGGCGGAGATTGATTCCAGCCACTCGCCGCCGGCGTGAATGGTCGCCTGGGGGTGTCGTTCCGTTCTGTCCGGCATGATCGGTGTTGCCTTCCGTTCCTGTTCCGTGCCCCTGTGTCACACACAGGTCACGCTCGGGGACCGCGGACGCCTGCCCCCGGCCCGCCCGTCGCATGCGCAATCCATGGCCGAAAGTGCGCGGCGTCACTGAAAATGTGGTCGAAATCGGTCAAAAGTACGTGGCTCCGTGCATCTGAAAGCTCACGGACCACCGTCCCGGCACCGACCGGACGGTCCGGGACACGATGGACCTGGCCCTGGACCGCGACGGCAACTGCGGGGGCGAACTGGTCCTGAAGGCGGACGGCGGCACGGTCGAGATCATCAAGCGGGGCGACCGGATGTGGATGAAGCGGGACACCGCCTACTGGAAGGCGCAGCTGCCGGCGAACGGGGCGAGACGGCCGCCCGGCTCTTCGAGGACCGCTACATCCACGGCAGCACGAGGGACCGCGTCCTCGAGGGCCTGGCCGACGCCTGCGACCTCACCGCCCTGCAGAAGGAGGTCGCGGCCCGGTCCTCCACCGGCGGCTCCGTGACCAGGGGCGAGGAGACCGAGCGGGGCAAGGGCACCGACCGGACCCCCGCCCTCGCGGACTACGACGAGCCCGTCCGCGACCCCGTCCGCGAAGGAGTCCGTGGACGTCTCCAGGCTCGACCAGCTGCTACGGGCCGGGTGAGGCGGGCGGACACGGCGAACCCGGCCGTGCGGGCCGCGGGCCGGGAAGCGAGGGTTCACCGGACGCCCACGGCGCCTGTCAGACGTGGAGCTCCTGCGGAAAGCCGGTCCAGCGGAGCTCGGTGGGGAGGTGGCCGGTGTCGTTGAAGAGGAGGACCGCCGGGGGCCGGTCGGGTGCGTAGCGGATCACCGTCAGGGCCGCGTTGGCGTGGTTGATGCCCAGCCACCGCCACTCCGGAGCCTCGAAGGCGGCTCGGACGAGCCAGCCGACGAGGAAGTTGTGGGTGACGACGAGTTCGTGACGCGGTTCGTCGCCGGTGACGGGTCCGGTGAATTGCGCGAGCGCCGCCGCCGCGAGCCCGGGGCCCTGCTCGCGTTCTTCTGCCGGGAACTGGTCCAGGAACCTGATCCAGGTGTCGGCCGCCTCCGGCGGCAGTTCCTCGCGTGCCGGAAGGTAGGGGATGTAGTCGCCCGCCGCTTCGGAACGACGGCGAGGGACTCCGTCGAGCTGTTCGGCGACCAGCCGTGCGGTCTGTTCGGCACGGGGGAGAGGACCGTGGTGGATCGCCGTCAGCGGGACCCCACGGAGCCGCTCCCCCAGCAGGGCGGCCTGGCGGCGGCCCGCGTCCGTCAGTTCACTCTCGTCCGGCGATGCCTCGCCGTGACGGGCGAGATAGAGGTAGCGGGCGGCCGTACCGGTCATGAACGTGCCCTTCGATGAGGTCGATGAGGTCGATGAGGTCGATCTTGCGGACTCGCGGAGAGACGCCGACCGGCACCGGCCGGTTCCGGGAAGGGTGGAGTCGGGCATCAAGCCGGATCAGAACGTCGTGAGGTCAGGACGACGGGCCCACCGGATCCGCGTCCCCGGCAACCCGGCCGGGAACCGGTCCCCGGCGCATCAGCCCGAGGAATGGACGGGCCGACGGCTGCGACGGCACCCCGGCCGGGACGGAACTCCGGCGGCGGCCCGCGAACCCGTGACCTGACGTGCGGACGAACCCCGGACCGGGACGGGTCTCCGGCGCCCTCGGAACCCGTGGCCTGAACTCGACGGCGGGGCATGGCCGGAGGCCCAGAATGCAGACCCCGACGAGAGGACTCCGAGATGCGCCGCATCCCGACGTGTGTGCTGACCGACGCGGGTCCGCCGGAGGTGACCGGCGGGCACGCGGTGGACCGGCATGTGCAGATCGGTTCCCTCACCAAGGCCCTGACCGGCACGGTCCTCTCCCGGATGGCGGAGGCGGGCACGGTCGGGCTCGACGACCCCGTCGAACGGTGGCTGCCGGCACCGCCCGGCACGGGCGTCACCCTGCTGAACCTGGCGCGGCACACCTCGGGCCTCCCGCGGCTGCCACCGCGCCTCGGGCGACGGGATCCGTACGCGGGTTTCGGCCAGGCGGAGTTGCTGGGGCTGGTGCGCGGCCTGGACACGGTCGCCGTACGCCCGCCGGGCGCCGAGGAGTACTCCAACCTCGGGTACGCCGTCCTCGGCGCGGCCCTGGCCGCCGCGGGCGGTGCCGCCTACGAGGAACTCCTGGACACCCATGTCCTGCGGCCGTTGGGCGTCACCGAGGTGACCGCGCACCCGTCCCCCGGCCGGCGGCTGACGGCACCGGGCCTGCTGCCCGGCGTACGGCGCAGGCCGTGGACGATGGACGGGGCGATCCTTCCGGCGGGCGGCCTGTGGGCGACGCCGCGCGCCGTCGCCGGTCTCGTCGTGGGGCTGCTGGTGGAACGGCGGCTGGGCGAGCCGTCGGCCAGCTGGCAGTCGACGGGGCGGCTGCGCTGGCACAACGGCGCGACCGGGGACGCGTCCGTGTTCGCCGGTGCGGTGGACGACGGCCGGTGGGTGGTGGTGCACCGGCTGAACGGGCGGGCGGAGGACACGGACCAGGCCGGGGTCGACAGGCTCGGACGGCCGGAGTGACCCCGCGCCCCCGGCGCCGCGCCTCCCGGTCTCCCGGCTGCCGCGCCCCCGCCGGACGGCGCTCTCGGCGACTCGGCGCCGGGCCCCGAAACGACGAGGTCCCCTCCCGCGAATCGCGGGAGGGGACCTCGTGTGTGGAGCGCCGGGCAGGCCTTGCACCTGCATTTCCCCGCAGGAAGCGGGGCGTCTTTCCTTGGACCACCAACGCATCACCTGGTGCCGGTTTCCCGGCGGCCGGTGCGTGATCAACTATAGCGCACCGGCGCCGGAGTCACACCACGTCAGCTCAGATGAGGCCGAGGCCGCGAACCGCCTCGCGCTCCTCCGCCAGCTCCGCGACGGACGCGTCGATGCGGGCGCGGGAGAACTCGTTGATGTCCAGGCCCTGGACGATCTCGTACGTGCCGTTCTTGGTGGTGACCGGGAAGGAGGAGATGAGACCCTCCGGGACGCCGTAGGAGCCGTCCGACGGGATGCCCATGGAGGTCCAGTCGCCCTCGGCGGTGCCGTTGACCCAGGTGTACACGTGGTCGATGGCGGCGTTGGCGGCGGAGGCGGCGGAGGACGCGCCCCGGGCCTCGATGATCGCGGCACCGCGCTTGGCGACGGTCGGGATGAAGTCCTCGGCCAGCCACTTCTCGTCGTTCACGGCCTCGGCGGCGTTCTTGCCGGCGACCGTGGCGTGGAAGATGTCCGGGTACTGGGTGGCGGAGTGGTTGCCCCAGATGGTCAGACGCTTGATGTCGGCGACCGTGGAGCCCGTCTTCTTCGCCAGCTGGGTCAGCGCGCGGTTGTGGTCCAGACGGGTCATCGCGGTGAAGCGCTCGGCCGGGACGTCCGGCGCGGCGGCCTGCGCGATGAGCGCGTTGGTGTTGGCCGGGTTGCCGACCACGAGGACCTTGATGTCGTCCGCGGCGTGGTCGTTGATGGCCTTGCCCTGCGGCTTGAAGATGCCGCCGTTGGCCTCCAGCAGGTCACCGCGCTCCATGCCCTTGGTACGCGGACGGGCGCCCACCAGCAGGGCTACGTTGGCGCCGTCGAAGGCGACGTTCGGGTCGTCGGTGATCTCGATGCCCTGCAGCAGCGGGAAGGCGCAGTCGTCCAGCTCCATGGCCGTGCCCTCGGCGGCCTTCAGGGCCGGGGTGATCTCCAGGAGGCGCAGCTTGACCGGCACGTCCGCGCCGAGCAGCTGGCCGGAGGCGATGCGGAAGAGCAGGGCGTAACCGATCTGGCCGGCCGCGCCGGTGACGGTGACGTTCACGGGAGTGCGGGTCATGGCGTTCTCCGTATGACAGCTGGCGGTGGGGCGTCCCTGCCCCGGGCGGATGATCGATCTCTTGGTATCAAGAGAGATCCAGCGGTCAGGCTATCGCGCATCCGCCATGCGAGACGTCCGGGGCCATGTGGCTCACCCCACAAGGGATCAGCCGGGACGTATCGGCATGCGACACGAGAAAGGCGGCCGCCCGTCGTCCGGGAGAGGGAGGGGACGGAGACGGCCGCCGGTGGGGGTACCGGTTACCGGACTCCCGTGGGGGTGACGTTCGCCTGCCCAGTATCCGGCCCGCCATGCGCGCCTCCCGGAATTTCCCTCCCCTGTTTCTCTTCTCCCTGATCCCCCGCTCCCGTTCCCCGCTTCAGCCCCTCACTCCGTACAGCCCGTCTGGCCGGAGGCGAGCGTGGCGCAGGCCCTGGCCTGGGCCGGGCCCCGTACGGCGACCATCGGGGTGTACCCGATCGTGTCACCGACGGCGGTGATGTCACCCGTCCGCCGCTCCTTGCCCGCGGTGACCCGCACGGTGTCGCCCGGTGCGCCGCCGGTGATGCGGCCCCAGGCGGCGCCGCAGGCCTTGCTGTAGCGGACCTCCAGCGTGGTGGTGCCCACGGTGGCGGTCTTGGCGGTGGTCACCAGGTCGCCACTGCACCCCATGGCCTCGGCGTCCTTGCCGGTGCAGTCGGAGCCGGTGCACTTGACCCCGGGCGGCGGGCTCCTGCGGGGGTGGGCCGACGGGGAGGGTGACGTGGCCGCGCCGCCGGTCCCGTGGCCGTCGCCGTCGCGGTGGGTGACGAAGAAGACGCCGGCGATGAGGGCGAGCACGCCGAACAGGCCCGCGAAGAACATCGTCACCTGCTGGCGGCGCGCGGACCACCGGGCCGTCGGCCCCGGACGCGGAACCGCGGCCTGCCCGCCGTGCGCGCCCGTGGCACCGGGCGCGACGGGAGTGGCGGGGATGCCGGTGCCGGGAGTGCCGGGCGCGACGGGAGTGGCGGGGATGCCGGTGCCGGGAGTGCCGGGCGCGACGGGAGTGGCGGGGATGCCGGTGCCGGGGGTGCCGAACGGGCCCGACGGGCCTGAAGGTGCGGGGGTGCCGGGCGAGCCCGGCGGACCCGGCGGACCGGGCGGGGCCGTGAAGCCCGGCGGGGTGTCGGCCGGGCCGGAAGGGGTGTCGGCGGGACCGTTCGGTCCGGCCGGCGGCCGGGTGCCCGGGCGGGCGCTCGCCTGCGACGGGCCCCGGTAACCGGCCAGCCCCCAGGAGTTCTTGACGGGCAGGGACGCCCCGGAGTCCGCCGGGCCGCGGGCGGCTCCGGCACCGGCACCGTCCCGGGGGACGGCGTCCGAGGGCTCCGGCTGGGCGGGGATCGTCGGCGAGACCCCGGCGGGACCGGCGATCCCCGGCACCGCGGCGGCCCCGCCACCGCGCCGGGCGGTCGTCCTCGTGTCCTTCTCCGGTGCGGCCCCGGCCTCGCCGAGCGCGGCCCGCGCCTGGGAGATGCGGAGCGCGTCCATGGTGGTGTCGTGCCGCATCTCCGCCCGGCTCCAGGCGCGTTCGGCCAGTTCCCACAGCGTGGTCAGATGGCCGGGGTGGGTGCCGGTGGCCTCCGCGAGCGCTATGACCGCGCCCTTGGGCGCGAGAAGACCGCCGCCCAGGTACCGCTCCCAGGACGTCCTGCTGTAGCCCGTCTGGTCGGCCAGTACCGCGACGCTCAGGCCGCTGCGGTCCACGAGCTGCCGCATCCGGCCGGTGAACTCCCTGATCTGCGGGTCCAGATCCTCCGGCAGGGCTTTCCAACGAGGCATGGGTTTCCCCCTCTTCCCCCGGTCGTGCTGTCGTTCTCACGCATGGCCCCGGGCCGCCCACAAGGATGCGCTGACCAAGGATCCCAGGTCCCGGGACGGGGTGCACGCGCGCGGGGCGGCGCGGGGGCGCCGGCCGGGCTCAGCCGCCGGGGGTGACCAGTCCCGTCTCGTACGCGAGGACCACCGCCTGCGCCCGGCTGCCCAGGTCGAGCTTGGTCATCGTGCGGTTGAGGTGGGTCTTGACGGTGGCCTCGCTGATGTAGAGGCGGTCGGCGATCTCCAGGTTGGACAGTCCCCGGGCGGTGAGCTTGAGGACCTCCACCTCACGCGTGGTCAGCACGTCGAGGCCGGGCGGGGAATCGGTGCCGGAGGGCGCCTGCTGCCGGGCGAACGCCTCCACCAGGCGCCGGGTCACACTGGGCGCGAAGAGCGCGTCGCCGCCCTCGACCGCGGTGACCGCGGCGAGCAGCCGCTCGGGCCCGGAGTCCTTCAGCAGGAAGCCGGAGGCGCCGGCCCGCAGCGCCCCGTACACGTACTCGTCCAGGTCGAAGGTGGTCAGCACCAGGATTCGGGGCGGGCGTTCGGCGGCCTGGGCGAGGATCCGCCCGGTGGCCTCGATGCCGTTGACGCCGGGCATCCGGATGTCCATGAGGACGACGTCGGGACGGGTCTCGGCGGCGAGCCGTACGGCCTCCTCACCGTCCCCCGCCTCGCCCACCACCTCGAAGCCGGGCGCGGCTTCCAGAAGGCCGACGAGTCCGGCGCGGATGAGGAACTGGTCGTCCACGACGAGCACTCTGGTCATTCCGTACGGTCGTCCCCCCGGCGTGCGCCTCCCGTCACCGCTCCGCCCGCGGCGTGTCCCCGCGGCTGCGTTCGGCGGCCGACGTCGGCAGGGTCAGCCGGACCTCGTAGCCGCCCTCGGAGCGTGGGCCGACGGTGATCGTCCCGCCGTAGAGCTTGGCCCGCTCCCGCATGCCAATCAAGCCGTGTCCCCCGCCTGTCGGCACTCTGGCCGGATCCGCTCCCTCCCCGTCGTCGCTGACGCACACGGACAGCTCGTGGGCGCCGTACCGCAGTTCCACGCGCGCGCGTGCCGGGCCGGCGTGTTTGAGGGCGTTGGTGAGGGCCTCCTGGACCACGCGGTAGGCGCACAGTTCGACACCGGGCGGCAGCGGACGCGTGGTGCCCTCGACGGCGAGCTCCACCGGCAGACCGCCGGCCCGGACCCGGTCGACGAGTTCGCCGAGCCGGGCCAGGGTGGGCATCGGCGCCCGCTCGGGGGCGTCGGGGTCCTCCTCGCGCAGCACCTGGAGCATGCGGCGCAGTTCCTCCAGGGCCTCGGCGCTGGTGTCCGCGATCGTGCCGAGCGCGCCGCGCGCCTTGCCCGGGTCGGACTCGAAGACGAACCGGGCGAGGCCGGCCTGCACGGAGACGACCGACATGTGGTGGGCGACGACGTCGTGCAGCTCCCGGGCGATCCGGCCGCGTTCCTCGGCGACCGCGCGGCGGGCCCGCTCGGCCTGTTCCGCGCGCAGCCGGCGGGTGAGTTCGGCCGAGCGGCGGGCCAGGTGCCCGAACCAGACCAGCACCGAGCAGTACAGCAGCGCCTGACCGCACACGGACGCCATGGAGGGGCTGTGGCTGACCACGCCGGCGTACACCCAGAGCACGGCCAGGCAGCCGGCGCAGACCAGGGCGGCGCGCAGCGAGCGGACGGAGGCCACGGTGTACAGGGCGAGCATGGCGCCGAAGGTGCACACCACCGGCCAGTAGCCGAGGGTGACGTAGACGGTCGCCGCGGCCTCGACGACGACGAAGACGGCGACGGGGTGACGGCCGCGCAGAGCGACCGGGAGCTGGGCGAGAGCGACGAGCACATAGGCACGGGCGTCGAGTTCCGGCCATCCCTGCGACCGGGACTCCCGCCCGAGCAGCACGGCCACCACGGCCATGGCCGTCGCGATCAACGTGTCCACGACGAGCGGGCGGGGGGTCCTCGGTCGCATCGCCGCAGGGTAACCCGCACGGCCGCGGCGGAGAGTCAACCGGACGCGGTACCGCGGAAGTTGCAGCGCGCGGCCGGCTACCGCCACGGGTGGCGGGGCGGTTCACCCCGGGGACGGACGCGCGGCGCGGGCGGGCCGCCCTAGCGTCGGGTTCGGGGGAACGGCGGTGGCCCGCGCCCCCGGGGGAGGCGCGGGCCACCGGCCGTACCGCGTGCGCTACTTGGCGAGAGTGAAGTGCAGGATGTCCTTGAGGAACGGCAGCTTCAGCAGCGGATCGGGCTGGATCATCAGCGCCAGCAGGAAGATCGCCGTGCCGAGCACGCCGTAGGTGACGATGTCGGTGAAGCGGGAGCGCACGGCGAGCATGCCGACGTCCGGCAGCAGCCAGCGCAGCACCGCGCCGCCCAGCAGCGCGGCACCGATGAGCAGGGTGCCCGGGCGGAACGCGTCCAGCGCGGTCACCAGCAGGCCTATCGCCACCAGGCCGGTGACGGCGAGCATCGGCCACTGCCGGGCGGGCGCCGGGGCGCCGCCGGCCGCGGCCCGGCCGCCGCCCTCGGGCCGTGCGGTGTCCCTGGTGAACAGCGGGAAGCGGCGGGTGGTGCGGCGCGGGCGCCCCTCGCCGTCGGGGGCGCTCACCGCGTCACGAGCGGTCGGTTCCGCGTGCCCGCGGGTGTCGTCAGCCGGCACTGCGCTCCGCCGCCTCGACCACGTTGACCAGCAGCTGCGCCCGGGTCATCGGGCCGACGCCGCCGGGGTTCGGGGAGATCCAGCCGGCCACCTCGGTCACGTCGGGGTGGACGTCGCCGACGATCTTGCCCTCGGCGTTGCGGGAGACGCCGACGTCCAGGACGGCCGCGCCCTGCTTGACGTCCTCGGCCCGGATCAGGTGCGGGACGCCCGCCGCCGCGATGATGATGTCGGCCCGCTTCAGGTGGGCGGAGAGGTCACGGGTGCCGGTGTGGCACTGAGTGACCGTGGCGTTCTCGCTGCGGCGGGTGAGCAGCAGCGGCATCGGGCGGCCGATGGTGACACCGCGGCCGACGACGACGACCTCGGCGCCCTTGATCTCCACGCCGTGGGCGCGCAGGAGGGTGATGATGCCGTTGGGGGTGCAGGGCAGCGGGGCCGGCTCGTTCAGGACCAGGCGGCCGAGGTTCATCGGGTGCAGGCCGTCGGCGTCCTTGGCCGGGTCCATCAGCTCCAGGACGCGGTTCTCGTCGATGCCCTTGGGCAGCGGCAGCTGGACGATGTAGCCGGTGCAGGCCGGGTCCTCGTTCAGCTCGCGGACGACCGCCTCGATCTCCTCCTGCGTGGCCGTGGCCGGCAGCTCGCGCTGGATGGAGGCGATGCCCACCTGGGCACAGTCGCGGTGCTTGCCCGCGACGTACTTCTGGCTGCCGGGGTCGTCCCCGACCAGGATCGTGCCGAGGCCGGGCGTGACGCCCTTCTCCTTCAGCGCCGCCACGCGGGCGGTCAGATCGGACTTGATCGCGGCTGCGGTGGCCTTGCCATCGAGAATCTGGGCGGTCATGTCCCCATCCTCGCGGATGACCCGGCCCCGGTTCCAATCCGGGTGTCACAGCATGATCAGTGATGTTGCACTTGCACAACACCTGGCGTATCCGGCTGGACAAGTAAGAGGCCGTTAAAGAACGATGAGAGGACAGTGCCGCGGGCAGTGCCGGGGGGACGGACCGCATCTGTAGAACTCTCCTCCGAACCGTGCCGCGCGTCGTCCCCGCACTTGAGCATCGCAACGGAGGAAGACCGCCATGAGCTTTGGCGACCCGAACAACCCCTACGGCCCCCCGCCTCAGCAGCCGCCCGCCGCCCAGTACGGCTACCCCCAGACCCCTCCCGGCGTTCCGCCGCAGGTTCCGGGCTACCCGCAGCAGGCCGCGTACCCGGGTTATCCGACCGCCAACGCGCTGCAGCAGACGATGCCGGGCCTGGTGACCACCGCGCGGGTCCTGCTCTACATCGTGGCGGGCGCCCAGGTTCTCATCGGGATCTTCGCCCTGCTCGGCGCCGCGACACTCAACGACGCGTCCAACGCGAGCGAGGACACCTTCGGCAACAACGCCTTCTCGGACATCGGGCACGACGGCGCCGGCATCGTCCTCGTCATCGCGCTGCTCTTCCTCGGCCTCGCCGCACTGTCGATCACGCTGGGCGTGAAGTTCTCCCGGGGTGGCCAGGGCATCCGCGTCACCACCATGGTCTACGGCATCCTGGGCGCCCTCTTCGGCGTCCTGATCCTCATCGGCGCGGCCGGCGCGAGCTCCAGTGCCGCGCTGGTGTGGGCCCTGATGTGGATCGGCTTCGGCGGTGTGATGGCGGCGGCGATGATCGCCCCGTCCGGCTCCGCCTGGTTCAACCGTCCGCGCTACTGAGCGCACCCGCCTGACACCCGACCGGGCTGTGCCCCCCGACGCGGAGGGGCGCAGCCCGGTCGTGTTTCCGGGCCCCGGGCCGGCGCGGTGCCCCGCGGCGGCCGGCCCCTCACTGGTCCAGGTGGGCCAGTACGGCGAGCACCCGGCGGTTGTCGGTGTCGGCCGGGAGGAGGCCGAGCTTGGTGAAGATGTTGCCGATGTGCTTGGCGACGGCCTTCTCGGTGACGAACAGGGCCTGGGCGATGCCCGCGTTGGAGCGGCCCTGGGCGACCAGTTCGAGGACCTCGCGTTCCCGTTCGGAAAGGCGGCCCACGGTCGCGTCGCGCTCCCTGCGGGCCAGCAGCCGGGAGACGACCTCGGGGTCCATGGCGGTGCCGCCGCCCGCCACCCGCCGGATGGACTCCAGGAACTGGGCGCCGTTGGTGACGCGGTCCTTGAGCAGATAGCCGACGCCCCGGCCGCCGCCGGCGAGCAACTCGCGGGCGTAGAGCGGTTCGACGTACTGGGACAGCAGCAGCACCGGCAGTTCCGGGTCGCGCTTGCGGGCGGCCAGGACGGCACGCAGGCCCTCGTCGGTGAAGTCCGGCGGGAGCCGGACGTCGACGACCGCGATGTCCGGCTGTTCCCGGCCGAGCGCTTCGAGCAGGTCGGTGCCGTTGTCCACGGCGGCCACCACGTCGTGGCCGTGGGCTCCGAGCAGCCGGATCAGCCCGTCCCTCAGCAGGAAGTGGTCTTCGGCGAGGACAATACGCACGGGATCTCCATCCTCACCGTCGTCGGCCCGCCCGCCGGACTGTTCACGGCCAGCACACCGTCGAAGGTGGCGAGCCGGCGCTCGATGCCCCGCAGGCCGGTGCCGCGGGAGGCGTCGGCGCCGCCGTGACCGTCGTCGGTGACGGTGATGTGGAGCATGCCGGGATCGTAACGGAGTTCGATCCAGGCCTGTTCGGCGCTCGCGTGCTTCGCGGCGTTGGTGAGGGCCTCGGAGACGGCGAAGTAGGCGGCGGACTCGACGGGCATCGCGGGCCGGCCGGGCAGGTCGGCCCGGACGTCGGTGCGCACCGGGCAGGTCAGGGCCAACGCCCGGACGGCGTCGGCGAGTCCGCGGTCGGCGAGGACCGGCGGATGGATGCCGCGGACCAGGTTGCGCAGTTCCTCCAGCGCCGCCGAGGACGACTGCCGGGCCTCGATCAGCAGGGCGCGCACGGCCTCGGGGTCGCTCTCCAGCAGGTGCTCGGCCGCGTCCAGGGTCATGCCCATGGCCACCAGGCGGGCCTGGGCGCCGTCGTGCAGGTCGCGCTCGATCCGGCGGATCTCCGCCATCTGCGTGTCCACCGCCTCGGAACGGGTGGCGGCCAGGTGCCGGATCCGGCCGGCCATCAGCTCGCTCTCGCCCGGCGCCAGCATCGCCCTGGTGTACAGGGCGTGCCGGCGGACGGCCCGCGGGGCCACCCACAGGGCCAGCGGAAGCTGGAGCAGCCCCAGGACGCCGGCGAGCACCGCCGTGGCCCGGCCCTCGACCGGGATGAACCCGTACCACAGGCCGTCCCACTCGGCGGACAGCGGAACGCCGGAGAAGGCGAGGAAGACGCCCCACAGGCCGCTGAGGATCAGGGCGAGCGGGAGGAAGGCCAGGAAGCCGCCGGCGACCGGGTCGGTGAGCACCCAGATGTACTCCCGCCGGGTCCCCGGGTCGCTCATGATCCAGCGGTAGCGGGCGACGAGACCGAAGGCGCGGTCGGGTGCGGGCGGCAGCGGTCCGGGCGGACCCGGTATCTCCACCCCCGCCCAGTCCCGGGCGAGTTCGCGCTGCCGCGCGGCCAGGTGGCGCACCCCTTCCATGGCCCGCGGCACCAGGCCGAGGCCCGGACCGACCAGACCGATCGCTCCGGACACGGCGAGCGACCGGCCGGAGGCCGCGACCGACAGCCGGCACAGCGTCGCCACCCGCCGCAGGCCCGTCAGCCCGGCGGACACCGAGAAACCCCTGATCGCGTCCGGCGGACGGAAGCCGCCTGGCTGTGTCGTGCGGTCGTCCATACGACTCGCTCCCCCTTTTCGCCGTGCTCCGCCGTACGCGGTGCCGGTGCCGTCCAGCTGTGCGGGCCGAAGCGCCCGCCACTCATTGTGGTGGCGCGGGGATGGGGAAAGCGGTGGAGATAACTCCCCTCTCTGCGGGGACCGTTCCGGACGGACGCCGTCCGGATACGCGTGGTCCCGCCCGTCGGAGGACGGGCGGGACCGGACCGCTCGGTGCGGCGCACGCTCAGCGTGGGAACGCTCGGCGCGGGTGGTGGCTCAGTGGAAGAAGTGGCGCGTGCCCGTGAAGTACATCGTCACGCCCGCCTTCTTGGCGGCCTCCACGACCTGCTCGTCCCGGATCGAGCCGCCCGGCTGGACGATCGCCCGGACACCGGCGCCGATGAGGATCTCCGGGCCGTCGGGGAAGGGGAAGAAGGCGTCGGAGGCCGCGTAGGAACCCCGGGCCCGCTCCTCGCCGGCCCGCTCGACGGCCAGCTTGCAGGAGTCGACGCGGTTGACCTGGCCCATGCCGACGCCGACCGAGGCACCGCCCTTGGCCAGCAGGATCGCGTTGGACTTCACCGCGCGGCACGCCCTCCAGGCGAAGGCCAGCTCGGCCAGCTCCGCGGCGGACAGCGCCTCACCGCTGGCCAGCGTCCAGTTGGCCGGGTCGTCGCCCTCGGCCTGCAGCCGGTCGGCGGCCTGGAGCAGCGCACCGCCGTCGATCGGCTTGACCTCGACCGGGTGGGCCGGGGCGTCGGGGCAGCGCAGCACGCGGATGTTCTTCTTCTTGGTGAGGGCCTCCAGCGCGCCCTCCTCGTAGTCCGGGGCGACGATGACCTCGGTGAAGATCTCCGCGACCTGCTCGGCCATCTCCTTGCTGACCGGCCGGTTGACCGCGATCACGCCGCCGAACGCGGACAGCGGGTCGCAGGCGTGCGCCTTGCGGTGCGCCTCGGCGACGTCCGCGCCCACCGCGATGCCGCAGGGGTTGGCGTGCTTGATGATCGCGACACAGGGCTCGGTGTGGTCGTACGCGGCACGGCGCGCGGCGTCCGTGTCCGTGTAGTTGTTGTACGACATCTCCTTGCCGTGCAGCTGCTCGGCCGCCGCGAGGCCGCCCTCGCCCGAGGTGTAGAGGGCGGCGGGCTGGTGCGGGTTCTCGCCGTAGCGCAGGGTGTGCGCGCGCTCCAGAGTGGTGCCGATGAACTCAGGGAACGCGCCCGCGGCGGAGCCGCTGTCGGACGCGGTGTCGGCGGGGGCGTACGAGGAGGCGAACCAGGAGGCGACCGCGATGTCGTACTCGGCGGTGTGCCGGAAGGCCTCGGCGGCCAGGCGCTTGCGGGCGGCGAGGTCGAAGCCGCCGTCCTGCACCGCGGCGAGGACGTCGGCGTACCGGCCGGGGCTCGTGACCACGGCGACGGACGGGTGGTTCTTGGCGGCGGCGCGGACCATCGACGGGCCGCCGATGTCGATCTGCTCCACGCACTCGTCGGGCGAGGCGCCGGAGGCGACGGTCTCCCGGAACGGGTAGAGGTTGACGACGACCAGGTCGAACGGCTCCACACCCAGCTCGGCGAGCTGCTCGCGGTGGCTGTCCAGACGCAGGTCGGCGAGGATGCCCGCGTGCACCTTCGGGTGCAGTGTCTTCACCCGGCCGTCCAGGCACTCGGGGAAGCCGGTCAGCTCCTCGACCTTGGTGACGGGGACACCGGCGGCGGTGATCCGGCCGGCCGTGGACCCGGTGGAGACCAGCTCCACACCGGCCTCGTGCAGCCCGCGGGCCAGCTCCTCCAGGCCGGTCTTGTCGTACACGCTGACCAGCGCGCGACGGATGGCCCGCTTGTTGCTCTCGGCGGTCACTGGATAACTACCTTTCGTCCCTCGATGCGATAGCCGTTGCGGGCGAGCCGCCCCACGACCTCGACGAGCAGCCTTCGCTCGACTTCCTTGATGCGCTCGTGCAGCGCGCTCTCGTCGTCCTCGTCCCGGATCTCGACCACGCCCTGAGCGATGATCGGCCCGGTGTCGACGCCGTCGTCGACGAAGTGGACGGTGCAGCCGGTGACCCTTGCGCCGTACGCGAGCGCGTCACGGACGCCGTGGGCGCCGGGAAAACTGGGGAGGAGGGCGGGATGGGTGTTGACGAAGCGTCCACCGAAGCGGGCCAGGAACTCCTTGCCCACGATCTTCATGAAACCCGCGGAGACCACGAGGTCGGGCTCGTACCCGGCCACGGCCTCGGTGAGGGCGGCGTCCCACTCCGCACGGGAGGCGTGGTCCTTCACCTTGCACACGAAGGTGGGGATCCCGGCGCGCTCGGCGCGGGCCAGCCCCTCGATACCGGTGCGGTCGGCGCCGACGGCCACGACCTGGGCTCCGTACGCCTCGACGCCGGCGGCGGCGATCTCGTCCAGCAGCGCCTGCAGATTGGTGCCGGAGCCGGAGACCAGCACGACGAGGCGCTTGGCTGCCGGGCCGGCGGAGGTGGCGGCCACGATGGGGCCCTTTCTCGGGTTGCGATCCGTGTACGGCCGGTTTGTACAGTCGTACGAATGCTTCGCGCCCTCGTATACGGGGAAGTCTACGAAGCGGCCGACCGCCAGCAACGATACCGGCACTCAGGACGGGCCCCCCGGGACGGGTGGCCGGCCGGAAGGTAGCGTTCGCACGGAATCACGAAAGAGCAACCTCGGGAACGCGGTCGTCGTGCGGTGCGTTCACGGGGTGGAAGCTCACGTCGGACTGCCGTAGTCACCTAGGGGAAGACGCTCTTTTGATGCCCGATCGCAGCCTGCGACTCCTCACGTTCCCGCCGCGCCCGGCCCAGGGAGGCGAGAGGGGCGCCGCACTGCTGCGGGAGCGTCCGGCCTCGCCTCCGGCGCAGACGCCCCAGGGCGGACCGGGCTCCGGCCAGGGCGGTGCCGGGAACGGCGGCTCGGGCCAGGGCGGCTCCGGCGCGGACGGCTCAGGGCAGGGCGGTCCGGGACAGGGCGGTTCCGGGCAGGGCGGTTCCGGGCGAGACGGTGGGTCGCGGGAAGAGAATCCGTTCGCGCCGCCGCCGGAGGGCGCGCCGGACCGGCCGTGGCAGCCCCGTCACCCCGGTGGCTCGCCCGGCCATGGACACGGTCACGCTCCGGGCTGGGGCCCTCCGGGACAGGGACAGCCGGGTTACGGCCCGGGGCAGGGTCAGGGACAGGGGCAGGAACAGCCGGGTTACGGGCCTGGACAGGGTCCGGGTCACGGGCCGGGGCAGGGGCCCGGCGGTGGTCATGGGCCCGAGGGTGGCGCGCCCTGGGGCGGTCAGTGGAGCGACCGGCAGCCGGGCCGTTCCCCCGGTGGGTTCGGCGAGCGGCCGGGCGGCGGACCGCAGGGGCCCGGCGGACCGCAGGGCCCCGGCATGCGCTGGGATCCGACGGACCCGGCCCAGCGCCGCGCGCGGTACGCCCTGCTCTCCGGCATGTGGGCCGTCTTCTTCGCCCTGTTCAGCTGGCCGTACGTGGCCCTGCTGCTGGGCGCCCTGGCCCTGTACTGGGGCAGCAGCGCGTTGCGCGCCAAGCCGCGCCGCCCGTCCCCGGACGCCCCGGCGGCACCGGCGGCACCGGCGGCGGTCGGCAAGCCGCAGCGGACGGCGGCCGTCAGCGGTCTGGTCACGGCGTCCCTGGCACTGGTCCTGGTGGCCTCGACGTTCACCGTCCAGCTGGTCTACCGCGACTACTACACCTGCGTCGGCGACGCCCTCACCCATGAGGCCAAGCAGTCCTGCGAGACCCTGCTCCCGCGGGAGCTGCGGGGCGTCCTGGGCACGCAGGACGACTGAGGCCGCTCACTCGACGGCGGCCGCTCACTCGACGGGGCCGCCCACACGGCAGGTCCGGTCGCTCGACAGGGCCGCCCGCACGACGGGGGCCGCTCACTCGGCGGGGTCCGGCCGGGAGTCGGGACGCGGGTCGGGACGGGACTCCGGCCGGGGCTCGGGGTCCGACTCCGGCCGGGACCTCGAGTGAGTCTCCGACCGGGGCTCGGCGGCCGGCCAGGGAGCGGTTCCGGCCGCGTCCCGGGACGCGGCCGCCCTCAGGGCCGCCCAGCGGGAGGCGCGGGCGACGTCGTCGTGCCAGTCCGCGGGGAAGGGCTCGGAGAACGGGGTCGGGAACGGGTCCTCGGCGGGGACGAAGTCGTACAGGTCCTCCTCCGCGACTTCGGCGGTACCGGGCGAGGCCGCCCTCCCGGTGGACGCCGCCGCCTTCTCCCCCAGCGTCTCCTTCTCCTTGCCCGCGTTCTTGGACGTGGCCCAGAGGCCGCTCCCACCGGCGGCCCCGCCGACCGCGTCCGCCCCCTCGCCTGCGGTCCCGTCGGCCCTGGCCGCCGGCACACCGTCGGTGCGCGCCGCCTCGCCGACGGCATCGGCCGCCTCCGGAACCGGCGCCGCCGCCACCGCCGTACCGTTCCCCGCGGTTCTCTCGGTCCCCGTAGTGCTCTCGGTCCCCGCCGTACCCTCGTTGCCCGCAGTGCTCTCAGGCCCCGCCGGTCCCGCCTTCTCCGCGGTCACCGTCTTCCCTGCTTCCGCCGCCGCCTCCGCCGTGGGCGCGGGCACCGGCGCCACGGCCGCCTTGCCGGCCTTCGCCCCGTCGGCGGCCGGCGGTCCCTTCACCGCCGTACCCCCTGCCCCCGCCCCCGTCCCCTGCGCCGGGATGGCGCCCTGACGCGGGCGTCGGCGGCGCAGTCGCCAGGCCCGCGCGACCAGCGCCACCGGCAGCGCGAAGACCAGAGTCCAGACGCCGGCCGCTCCCCCGGTCAGCCACCACAGCGGGCCGAGGTGGGCCAGTGCGGCCTCCCCCAGGCTGCCGCCCGCCAGCAGGGCGAGGAGGGCGAGCGACACGGCGCAGACCGTCGCCGTCAGCACGACCACACCGCAGGTCCGGGCGGCCGTCCAGCGGGCCCGCGCCCGCTCCCCGGGCTCCGCCCGCCGTACCGCCGCCCGCGCCACGAACCACCCCGCCGTCATCCCGGCCACCGCCGGCACCAGCCCCACCGCCCAGTTCTGCTGCGTGCCGACGCCCGGCTCCGGCACCGCGGCCAGCAGCGGGAACGGCGGCAGCAGCGGGGCGGGGTGGGACGCGAGCGGGTTGACCAGGTGGCCGGCGCCGAGGACGAAGCCGGGGCCGAGCGCGTAGGACGCGGCCCATACCGCGGCGTTGGGAATCAGCGCGACACCGAGCAGGAGTACGGCGAACCGCCCGGTCCACCCCGCCGTCAGCTGCAGGAACGAGGCCCGCGCCAGGTCGCCGTGCCACACCAGCGACCCCCCGACCAGCAGGGCCCCGCCCCCGAAGAGCACCGCCGTCGCGGCACCGGCGGCCCGCACGGCCGCGCCCAGCCGGGCCCGCTCGTCCGTGCCGAACAGCAGCCGCCGCACCGGCCCGGGCAGCACCCCGAGCGCGCGCAGCAGGGGTTCGCGCGGGCAGCCGTACGCCGCCCACACCCCGGCGCCGGCCGCGCTCGCCGCGACGGCCGGCAGACACACCGTCACCCAGGTCCATTCCGGCCGCAGTTCACCACTGGAGCAGTACAGCCCCACCGCGACGCCGACACCCAGATAGCCGAGGACCACGCCCGCCCACGCGGTACGCGCCGGCACCGGCGGCGGGCCGTCCGGGTCGCCGGACGCGTCGGTGGCGTCCCGTGCCGCCCGGTACAGCAGCCACACCGGCAGGACTAGCAGCAGCAGCGGGGCGACACCGACCGGCATGGGCGCACCGGAGAGCGTGTCGACGCGGACCAGTTCCACGCCGTGCGCCAGCAGCCACAGGGCGGCGGCGACGTGCAGCGCCCCGTCCGGCCCGCTGTCCGGATACGGCGAGCTGACCCACAGCATCATGACGAGCACGGCGAGGGTGCCGAGGCCCAGACCGGCCGCGACGGCGCCGTTCAGCACGCCGGCGGCGAGGCCGGGCGAGCGGTCACGCAGCCGGGAGCGCAGGGGCGACAACGACGAGTGGCGAGCGGTCATCCGGATCACACCGCCATGCTCCCAACGACACGCGCTTTCCCGGCGTAACAGGCGAACCCCCGAAGTGTCGCTCAATATACGTTTATGTTCTTTATCGCACGAAAGGGCGCATGGTGACGACGAAGCAGACCCCTGCCGGCCCGCCGCCACCGACGGGCAGACGCCGACGCCTGCGCCGCTCCGGCGCGCTGACGCCGGATCATAAAATGTCGGCGCGGACGAGTCCGGCCACCCCGACGGCGGAACCGGAGCAACAGGCCGACGTGCCCGCCGCGTCCGGCCCTCCCCAGCCCCTGACGCCCGATCAGGCATTCGACGCGCTGTACGCGTTCTGCGCCCCCGCCCTCGTACGCCAGACGTATCTGCTCAGCGGGCGCCGGGAGCTGGCCCGGGAGGCCGTGGAACGGGCCTTCCAGCTGGCCTGGCAGCGCTGGCCGGAGGTGGCCCAGGACCGGGATCCGGCCGGCTGGGTGCGGGCAGTCGCGTACGACTGCGCGCTCTCCCCCTGGCACCGCTTCCGCCCCCGCTACCGGTCCCCGGAGCCCCCGCCCGCCGACCCGGCCGCGCGGGAACTGCTGCACGCGCTGCTCACGCTGCCGCCGTCGTACCGGCGCACGCTGGTGCTGTACGACGGTGTGGGCCTCGACCTGCCGGAGACGGCGGCGGAGACGGAGGCGAGCACACCGGCCGCGGCGACCCGGCTGACCCACGCGCGGGAGGCGGTGGCCGCGCGGGTGCCGGAGCTGGCCGATCCCGCCGAGCTCCATCGCCGGCTGCTCGTGCTGGCCTCGGCCGAGCGGCTGAGCGCGCCCAGGCCGCCGACCGTGCGGACCGGCTGCGAACGCCGGAACGTCTTCTGGACCCGGGCGGCGATCGCGTTCACGGTGACGATCATCGGCGCGACGGCGCTCACGCTCAGGACGGCACCGACGCGGTACGAGGCGCCGGTGGCCCCGGCCCAGGCGGTTCACGGAGTTCCGCCCCCTGCCGGGCTGGGTCCGCTGTCGCAGGAGGAGCAGGCGCTGCGCACGAAGCTCCACCGATCGGAGGCGAGCGGCCCGGAAAGACTGACACCGGACACCCGCTGACGAGTCGGCACCCGCCGTGGCACCGCGAGGTACCGGCCGTCAGCGACCCGCCGTGGCGCCTCGTGGCAGCGGCCGGGTGCGGCGCCGTCGTGGTCGCTCGCACAGTTCCCCGCGCCTCCGGGGAGCCGCCGCGCCGTTGGCCTCGGCGGCTCCGTCGGCTTGGTGGCGCCGTGGGCGGAGACGGCGGTGGGCCCGTCCCCTCAGGGGGCGGGCCCACCGGCAGCCGACCGGGAAAGGCCGGCTGGAGACTCAGGCGCTCAGGATCTCGCGGGCGAGCTTGGCCGTCTCGGTCGGGGTCTTGCCGACCTTGACGCCCGCGGCCTCCAGGGCTTCCTTCTTGGCCTGCGCGGTGCCGGAGGAACCGGAGACGATGGCGCCGGCGTGGCCCATGGTCTTGCCCTCGGGCGCGGTGAAGCCCGCGACGTAACCGACGACCGGCTTGGTCACGTTCTCCTTGATGAACGCGGCCGCGCGCTCCTCGGCGTCGCCACCGATCTCACCGATCATGACGATCAGGTCGGTGTCGGGGTCGTCCTGGAACGCGGCCAGGGCGTCGATGTGCGTGGTGCCGATGATCGGGTCGCCACCGATGCCGACGGCGGTGGAGAAGCCGATGTCCCGCAGCTCGTACATCATCTGGTACGTCAGCGTGCCGGACTTCGACACCAGGCCGATGCGGCCCGGCTTGGTGATGTCGCCCGGGATGATGCCGACGTTCGACTGGCCCGGGGTGATGATGCCGGGGCAGTTCGGGCCGATGATCCGGGTCTTGTTGCCCTTCTTGCCCGCGTACGCCCAGAAGGACGCCGTGTCGTGCACGGCGATGCCCTCGGTGATGACGACGGCCAGCGGGATCTCGGCGTCGATGGCCTCGACGACCGCGTCCTTGGTGAACTTCTCCGGCACGAAGATGACGGAGACGTTGGCGCCGGTGGCCTCGATGGCCTCCTTGACGGTACCGAAGACCGGTACCTCGGTGCCGTCGAAGTCGACCTTCTGACCGGCCTTGCGCGGGTTGACGCCGCCCACGACGTTGGTGCCGTCACCGAGCATGAGCTTGGTGTGCTTCATGCCCGTGGCGCCGGTCATGCCCTGGACGATGACCTTGCTGTCCTTGTTGAGCCAGATAGCCATGGTGTGTTGTGTCCTCGTCCTGAGTGCTTACTTGGCGGCGTGGGCCAGCTCGGCGGCCTTGTCGGCCGCGCCGTCCATGGTGTCGACGCGCTGCACCAGCGGGTGGTTCGCGTCGGTGAGGATCTGCCGGCCCAGCTCGGCGTTGTTGCCGTCGAGACGGACGACGAGCGGCTTGGAGACGTTCTCGCCGCGGTCCTCCAGGAGCTTCAGGGCCTGGACGATGCCGTTGGCGACCTCGTCACAGGCGGTGATGCCGCCGAAGACGTTCACGAACACGGACTTGACGTCCGGGTCGCCCAGGATGATCTCCAGGCCGTTCGCCATGACCTGGGCAGAGGCGCCACCGCCGATGTCCAGGAAGTTGGCGGGCTTGACGCCGCCGTGGTTCTCACCGGCGTACGCGACGACGTCCAGGGTGCTCATGACGAGACCGGCGCCGTTGCCGATGATGCCGACCTCGCCCTCGAGCTTGACGTAGTTGAGACCCTTCGCCTTGGCCGCGGCCTCGAGCGGGTTGGCCGCGTCCTTGTCGTGGAGCTCCTCGTACTCGGGGTGGCGGAACTCGGCGTTCTCGTCGAGCGACACCTTGCCGTCGAGGGCGATGACGTCACCGGAGGCGACCTTCGCGAGCGGGTTGACCTCGACGAGGAGGGCGTCCGACTTGATGAAGGTGTCCCACAGCTTGATCAGGACGTTGACGACCTTGTCCGCGACCTCGGCCGGGAACTTGGCGGCCTCGACGATCTCGCGGGCCTTGGCCTCGTCCACGCCGTCGATGGCGTCGATCGCGATCTTGGCGACGGCCTCCGGACGGGTGGCCGCCACCTCCTCGATCTCCATGCCGCCCTCGACGGAGGCGATGGAGAGGAAGGTGCGGTTGGCACGGTCGAGGAGGAAGGAGACGTAGTACTCCTCGAGGATCTCCGGGGCGGTCTCGGCGATCATCACCTTGTGGACCGTGTGGCCCTTGATGTCCATGCCGAGGATGTCCGTCGCGCGGGCGACGGCCTCGTCCGCGGAGGCGGCCAGCTTGACGCCACCGGCCTTGCCGCGA
Organism: Streptomyces echinatus; assembly: GCF_014203595.1. GTDB lineage: Bacteria > Actinomycetota > Actinomycetes > Streptomycetales > Streptomycetaceae > Streptomyces > Streptomyces echinatus. Next base: position 337,645 of record NZ_JACHJK010000004.1, on the reverse strand, counting down.
CCACCGACCTTCACCTGCGCCTTGACGACGGACTTGCCGCCCAGCCGCTCGGTGATCTCGCGCGCCGCCTCAGGCGTATCGATGACTTCACCGGCCAGCACCGGTACATCGTGCTTGGCGAAGAGGTCCCTCGCCTGGTACTCGAACAGGTCCACGCGCTTCCGTCCCTATCAGTGATCTCGCGGTTCGTTGGATGCGTGGGCGTGCCGCGAAGGGCAACGTGACGTCCGCTTGTCACTAGGGGAGCGCACACGGTGTCCGAGCGCGCGGCATGTCCGTCTCGCAGGTTATCGCCGCTTGCGGGGGCACCCTAAATCGAGGGTCACACCTGAGCGGTGATACCTGTCACATGATGCCCTCATTCCTGGCACAGCGTGCCGTCGTATGGGTCACGCCGCGTACCCCCGGGTGAGGTGCGAGGCCTCACCGGGCTGGGGTGGACCCGGTGAGACCCCCGACGGCTCCGGGTCGTCCCGGGGCCGGGGCGCTTGATCCCCACCCCAATGGGGACCACCCACCCCTTCCGCGGGGCTCCGCCCGGGCGCCCCGATGGCGTTCGGTCGTCCGGGTGCGGCGACCCCGCGGAGCTTGCGTCGCCGCCCACTCCGGTACCGGGTGCCCCCGTCGGCCCCCTGTCACGCCGGTCCGCCGTCACGCCGCGTCCGGCATCGGCAGTGGCCGCCTCTCCAGCGCCGCGGCCATCACCTCGGGGAACAGGTCGGGTGTGCAGGCGAAGGCCGGTGCGCCGAGGGCGGCGAGCGCCGCCGCGTGCTCCCGGTCGTACGCGGGCGCCCCCTCGTCCGACAACGCGAGCAGCGTCACGAACCGCACGCCGGACGCCTTCATCGCCGCGACCCGCTTCAGCATCTCGTCGCGGATGCCGCCCTCGTAGAGATCGCTGATCAGCACCACGACGGTCTCGGCCGGCCGGGTGATCTGCCCCTGGCAGTAGGCCAGCGCCCGGTTGATGTCCGTGCCGCCGCCGAGCTGGGTGCCGAAGAGCACGTCCACGGGGTCGTCCAGCTGGTCGGCGAGATCGACGACCGCCGTGTCGAAGACGACCAGCCGGGTGCTGATCGACCGCATGGAGGCCAGGACCGCCCCGAACACCGACGCGTACACCACCGACGCGGCCATCGACCCGGACTGGTCGACGCAGAGCACGACCTCCTTCTTCACCGACCGCGCGGCCCGCCCGTGACCGATGAGCCGTTCCGGTACGACCGTGCGGTACTCGGGCAGATAGTGCTTCAGGTTGGCCGCGATGGTCCGGTTCCAGTCGATGTCGTGGTGGCGGGGTCGCTGCACGCGCGCGCTGCGGTCCAGGGCGCCGGTGAGGGTCGCCCGGGTACGGGTCGCGAGCCGCTTCTCCAGGTCCTCGACCACCTTGCGCACGACCGCGCGCGCCGTCTCCTTCGTGGTGTCCGGCATCGCCTTGTGCAGCGAGAGCAGCGTGCCGACCAGGTGCACGTCGGCCTCCACCGCCTCCAGCATCTCCGGTTCCAGCAGCAGCGAGGCCAGGCCCAGCCGGTCGATGGCGTCGCGCTGCATGACCTGGACGACGGAGGACGGGAAGTAGCCGCGGATGTCCCCGAGCCAGCGCGCGACGGACGGCGCCGAGGCACCGAGCCCCGCCGACCGGTCCCGGCCCGACTGCGCTCTGTCGCTCCTGCCGTAGAGCGCGGCGAGCGTGCCGTCCATCGCCGCGTCCCGGCCGGACAGCGTGCATCCGGTGCCGTCGGCCTGGTCTCCGCCGAGCACCAGCCGCCAGCGCCGCAGACGCTCCCGCGCCGGGTCGAGCGCCTGGTCCGGCGCCGATGCCGGTCCTGTCGTCGTGTGCGTCATGTGCCCACCCCCGTGAGGCCGTAGTGGTCGTCCGCGCCGCCGTGCGTCGCACCGGACGTTCCGGCCCGTCCGCCGGTCCGGTGGTCGTCCTGCTCTCCGTCCCGCTTGTCGTCCTGCTCTCCGTCCCTCTTGTCGTCCTGCTTTCCGTCCCGCTTGCCGTCCTGCTTTCGGTCCTGCTTTCCGTCCCGCTTGTCGTCCGGGGTCCGGCCGTGCGGTGTGACCTTCGGGGTGGCGTGCGCCGTGTCCCGGTCCGCGTCGAGGCCGAGCAGCAGTCGCAGCACCGGCAGCACGGCGTCGGCGCGTGCGGTGTCCGGTTCGGCGGCGAAGCCGGGGATCCCGGCTCCCCGGGCGGCGGCTCCGCCCGGCCCTTCGCCGGGGCCGCGCCGGACCAGTTCGCCGAGCGTTCTGCGCACCCCCGGCTCGTACGCCGCGAAGGTGCGCCGCAGCAAGGGCAGGACGTCCGTGAAGGACTCCGCCGGCACCCCGGTCAGCCAGGTGTCGAGCAGGCCGAGCAGCCGCTCGTCGTGGACCAGCAGCAGTCCGCCCCCGCCTCCGGCGAAACCCTCGATCCAGGCGGCGGCAGCGGCGGGCGGGGTTCCCGGCGACAGCGCCAGCCCCATCAGCCGGGCCGCCTCCTCCGGCCGCAGCGCACCCTCGTCCAGCAGCAGCCGCACGGCCCGCCCCCGGATGACACCGGGCGCGGTGTCCCGCGACGACAGCACCCGCAACACGGCCCGCCAACGCTCCCGCAGCCCACCACCACGGCTCCGGCCGTCGTGGACCCGGCCGTCGCGTTCCGCCCAGCCACCTCCCTGCTCCCGACCGCCTCCGCCGTCGCCGTGGTCCCGGCCGTCCTCGTGACGACCGCCGTCCCCCTCCGCGCCGGCTTGGTCCCGGCCGCCGGCCTCCTCCCCGCTGGCGCCGTCGGCGCCTCCCGTCGCTGTGCCGGCCAGGGTTTCCGTCAACAGGCCGACCGCCGTGTGCACGTCGTCCACATGGCCGCGCATCTCGTCCGCCGCGTCCGCGTCGAGCGCGGCGCAGGCCGGGGGGAGGCCGACGAAGACGCGCTCGGCGAGGCCCGCCGCGACCTCCGCCAGCGCGCCGGTGTCGGTGCCGCGGACGTCGCCGTAGCGCAGCGAGCGGACCAGGGCGGGCAGTGCCTGGGCGAGGTGCCCGACGTCGGTGTCCAGGGCCGCCCGGTCGGCGAGCACCCGCATGACCACGGGCAGCGCGTCCGGCAGCCCGGCCAGCAGGCACTGCTCGGCGAGCGCGGTCACGTCGGCGAGGGCACGCGCAGCCGTCGCGTCCGCCTCGGCCTTGGCGCGGGCCGCCGCGTGGACGGTCGTCCCCCACACGCCCGCCTCGGCGACCCGCACCGACAGCTCGGGCTCCCAGCGCAGCAGCCAGGTCTCCCGGAAGGTGCCCGTGCTCCCCCGGGACCGGGCCGGCTCGCCCCAGCCGACCCCGAGCAGCCGCAGCCGGTGCAGCAGCCGGCTCCGCCCGGCGTCGGTTTCACCGCGCAGGTCCAGTTCCAGCTCGCGCTCCTGCGCCTCGGGCTTGAGCCGCAGCGAGCGCTGCCGCCGGGCCAGGTCGCGCTGCAACGGCACCGCGGGCGCCGACTCCGGGACCTCGCCCAGGACGTCCCCGACCACCAGCCGGTCGTGCACCAGCGCCAGCGGCACGTCCGAGCCGTCGCACAGCACCGCGCGCACGGCGTCGGTGGTCTCGGCGAGGCCGGGCAGCGGACGGCCGCGCAGCGCCGCCAGGGTCTCCGCGAGCCGTACCGCCTCGATGACGTGTGCAGAGGAGACGATCCGGTCCTCCTCGCGCAGCAGCCCGGCCACCTTGGTCAGCCATCGCTCGACCGGCCGGTCGGGGGCGCGGAAGAGATGTCCGTACCAGCCGGGCGAGTCGATGCCCGCGCCGTATCCACCGGCCCGGGCCAGCCGACGGTGTGTCCACGGCACCCAGGTCAGGTCCGTCTTGACCTTGGGCAGCCCCTTGAGCAGCGCCCGGTCGGCGGTGACGGTGGTCTTCTCGCGCAGCGCGGGCACGTGCCAGGCCCCGCACACCACGGCCAGGGCGCTTCCGAACTCCTTGCGCGCCTCCCGCAGCCGCAGCCGCATGTGCGCCTCGCGGACGAGGTCCCGGCGGCGCCCGCCCGCGCCGTACCGCTCGCGCAGCGCGCCCATGGCCTCCGCCACCGCGGCGAACGGTGCGAACGGGTCGCGCGCGCCCGGTCCCCGGTGCTCGACGACGTCCTCCCACCAGCGCTCCGGGTCGTCGTGTCCGGCCGCCTCGGCGAGCACGGCCAGCGGATCGACGCGCATCCGGTCGCCGTCGGAGGCGGGGCCGAGCCCGGGCCCCTGGCGGTCGTCCGCGACGCCGGGTCCGGACGCGGGCGGTTCCCCGTCCTCCCACGCGGGCGGTTCCCCGTCCTCCCACGCGAGCGTGTGCGTGGCCGGCAGGTCGAAGAAGCGGGCCGGGACGCCCTGCTCCAGCGCCCACCGGATGGCCACCCACTCGGGGCTGAACTCGGCGAACGGCCAGAAGGCCGAGCGGCCGGGCTCGTCCACGGCGTGCGCGAGCAGGGCGACCGGGGGCCGCAGGCCGGGACCGGCGGCCAGCGGGATCAGCGCGTCGGCCTCCGGCGGGCCCTCGATCAGGACGGCGGCGGGGCGTGCGGCGTCCAGCGCGGCCCGTACCGCGCGCGCGGAACCGGGCCCGTGGTGCCGTACGCCGAGCAGCAGCGGCCAGGTGTCGCAGGCCGTGCCTCCGTCGGCGCCGGTCATGCGCTCACCTCTCGGCAGGCGCGGTAGAAGTCGGTCCAGCCCTCGCGCTCGCGGACGACCGTCTCCAGGTACTCCCGCCAGACGACGCGGTCGGCCGCCGGATCACGGACGACCGCGCCGAGGATGCCCGCGGCGACGTCTCCCGGGCGCAGCACGCCGTCGCCGAAGTGGGCGGCGAGCGCGAGGCCGTTGGTGACGACGGAGATCGCCTCAGCCGTGGACAGGGTGCCGCTCGGTGACTTCAGCTTCGTACGGCCGTCCGCGGTGACGCCGTCGCGCAGCTCACGGAAGACGGTGACGACCCGGCGGATCTCCTCGATGCCGTCGGGCGCGGCCGGCAGGTCGAGGGAGCGGCCGAGCTGCTCGACCCGCCGGGTGACGATGTCGACCTCGGCGTCGGCGCTCTCCGGCAGCGGCAGCACGACGGTGTTGAAGCGGCGGCGCAGGGCGCTGGAGAGGTCGTTGACCCCGCGGTCGCGGTCGTTGGCGGTCGCGATGAGATTGAACCCGCGGACCGCCTGGACCTCCTCGCCCAGTTCGGGGACGGGCAGGGTCTTCTCGGACAGGATCGTGATCAGCGTGTCCTGCACGTCGGCCGGGATACGGGTCAGCTCCTCCACACGGGCCGTCATGCCCTCGGCCATGGCGCGCATGACGGGGCTGGGCACGAGGGCGTCCCTGCTCGGGCCGTGGGCGAGGAGCCGCGCGTAGTTCCAGCCGTACCGGATCGCCTCCTCCGGTGTGCCGGCCGTGCCCTGCACCAGCAGCGTCGAATCGCCGCTGACGGCCGCGGCCAGGTGCTCCGACACCCAGGTCTTGGCGGTGCCGGGCACGCCGAGCAGGAGCAGGGCGCGGTCGGTGGCGAGCGTGGTGACGGCGACCTCGACGAGGCGGCGCGGGCCCACGTACTTGGGTGTGATCACCGTGCCGTCCGGCAGGGTGCCGCCGAGCAGGTACGTCGCCACCGCCCACGGCGACAGTTTCCAGCGGGCCGGGCGCGGGCGGTCGTCGTGCGCGGCGAGCGCGGCGAGTTCGGCCGCGAAGGCGTGCTCGGCATGCGGTCGCAACGCCTGGGCATTCTGCGCGCGGTCGGTCTCGGCGGTGGTCGGTCGCACGGACACAGTCATGGCTGAGGCCCCCTCCAGCTCGGCCGGTTCGGATCTGGCATCCACCGTGCACCACACCACTGACAATCGCTCCGACCTGGGCAAACGCGCTCGCAGGGCCGATTGTCAGTGGTGGGACCTACCGTCGGTGGCATGACTGAGCAGGGGGTGCGCTGGACCGCGGAACAGGTGCTGGCACTGGCGCCTGACGCCGCGTCACGCAAGGCGGGGAGCAAACTCGGCGCGGCCGGGCCGTGGTCCGGGACGGGGTGTGCAGAGGGGACGGTGTGGGGACTGTGCAAGGGCAGCGGCAGCAGGCCTTACCAGACGGTGGTGGACCTGACCGGCCCGGCCGGCCCGGCGTACAAGTGCGGTTGTCCGAGCCGTAAGTTCCCGTGCAAGCACGCGCTCGGGCTGCTCCTGCTGTGGGCGGGCGAGGACGGTCTGGTGCCGGCCTCCGCGCAGCCGCCGGACTGGGCCGGTGAGTGGCTCGGGGGCCGCCGCGACCGCGCCGGGACCGGGAGAGCGCGGGCCGAGGGGGGTCCGGGCGGGGGCCCCGCCGATCCGGAGGCGGCCCGGCGGCGGGCCGAACGCCGGGCGGAGCGGGTCACCGCGGGCGCGACCGAGCTGGAGCAGCGCCTGGTGGACCTGCTGCGCGGCGGCCTGGCCGCGGCCGAACAGGCGGGTTACGGACTGTGGGACGAGACGGCGGCCCGCATGGTCGACGCACAGGCGCCCGGACTCGCCGCGCGGGTGCGGGAGCTGGGGGCGATACCGGCGTCCGGCGCCGGCTGGCCGGCGCGGCTGCTGGAGGAGTGCGCGCTGCTGCATCTGCTCGACCAGGGCTGGCTGCGCCGCGACCGGCTGCCGGACGCCCTCGCGGCCACGGTCCGCTCCCGGCTCGGCCTGCCCGCCTCACCGGAAGGCCCCCCGGTGCGCGACCACTGGCTGGTCCTCGCCCAGTACGACAGGGTGGACCCGAAACTGACGACGCGCCGGATATGGCTGCACGGCGCCGAGTCCGGCCGCACGCCGCTGCTGCTGTCCTACGGCGCGGCGGGCCGGGCACCGGAGCTGTCCTTCCCGGTCGGCCTGGCCCTGGATGCCGAGCTGACCGGGTACCCGGGCGCCGGTCAGTCCCGGGCCGCCCTGGGCGAGCGGTTCGCCGCGCCGGCTCCGGCCGGGTTCCGCCCGCCGGGTGTGACCACCGCCGAGGCGTCGGCCCGGTACGGCGAGGCCCTGCGCGACGATCCCTGGCTGGAGTCGGTCCCGGTGACCCTGGGCGAGGTGATACCGGTCCCGGACGGTGACCGCTGGCAGCTGGCCGACGCCGGCACCGACACGGCCCTGCCGCTCACCCGGGCCGCCCGCTCCCGGCCCGGACTGTGGCGGCTGGTCGCGCTGTCCGGCGGCGCCCCCGTCACGGTCTTCGGCGAGTGCGGCCACCACGGCTTCACCCCGCTCACGGCCTGGCCGGAGGGGCCCGGCGAGGCGGTGCCGCTGTGCTGACCGACCGTACGGGCACACACGCGCGGGGCAGCCGGACGGACAGCCGCGCGCGGGCAGGCGAACGGACATCCACGCGCGGCGCAGGCCGACGGACACCCACGTACGGCGCAGGCCGACGGACGGCTACGCGCCGGGCAGGCGAGCGGACACCCACGCGCAGTGCGGGCGAAAGGAAGGGAACGCGATGAACGGGGCTCCGAGCGGCGGGGACAGCACGGCACCGGACAGCGCCTGGGAGGAGCTGGTCACCGCCGCGCTCCTCGGCACCGACCGGCGCGCCCCCGCGCGCCTCACGCCCGGCCGCACGGCCCCGGCCGCGCTGCTCGACGCGGCCGCCGTGATGACCGTACGGCGGCGGGCCGGGCTGCGGCCCGCGCGGGCGGCACAGCGGCCCGAACCCGCGCCCGGCGATCCCCGCCCGGCCCTCCCCGCACCGGCGGCACACCGGCTCACCACCCTGCTCGCCGACCGCTCCGGCGGCGCCGGCAGCGGCCGGCGGGGCAGCTCCCCGGATCTCATGGAGCTGCTCCCGCAGTGGCTCGCGACGGCCAACGCGCACGGATATGCGGCACCCCCGCAGGCACTGCCCGCCCTGCTGGACGCGGCCCGGGGACGGACGGACCTGCGCCCGGCGGCGCTGGCGTTCGCGGGCCCGCGCGCACTGTGGCTGGCCCGGCTGAACGCGGACTGGCGGTTCGCCCTGCGCGCGGCCCCCGGCGGCGGCGCGGCACTGCCCGACGCGGAGGAGCCGGAGGCGGTGCGCCGGCTCTGGCAGGAGGGGCTATTCGCCGAGCGGGCGGCGCTGCTGGGCGCGCTGCGCGCCCGTACGCCCGCGCTGGGGCGCGAGTTGCTGGCGTCGACGTGGGCGACGGAGCGGGCGGAGGACCGGCTGATGTTCCTCGACACGCTGCGCACGGGCCTGTCGGACGCGGACGAGTCCTTCCTGGAGCAGGCGCTGGGCGACCGCAGCCGCAACGTCCGGGCGACGGCGGCGGAACTGCTGTCGGCGCTGCCGGGTTCGGCGCTCGCCGCACGCATGGCCGTGCGGGCCACGGCGTGTGTGGCGCTGGACCGGACGGGGAACGCGCCGGCGATCACGGTGGAGGCGCCGCCGGAGTGCGACACCGGCATGGAGCGGGACGGTGTCGTGGCCACACCGCCGGCGGGCCGGGGAGAACGGTCCTGGTGGCTGGCGCAGTTGGTGGAGGCGGCACCGCTCGCCGGCTGGCGGGGGCGGCTCGGCGGGCGTACGGCCGAGGAGATCGTGGCGCTGCCGGTGGCGGACGACTGGCAGGGCGAACTGCACGCGGCCTGGTGCCGGGCGGCGGTACGGCAGCGGGACGCCGCGTGGTCGCGGGCGCTCCTCGGCCCGCCGTCGGCGCCGGAGGCGGGCGGCCCGGGCGCGGTGTCCCTGGCGGAGCGGGCGAAGCTGCTGGCCTCGCTGGAGCCGGCCGAACGGGCAGCGTGGGTGGCGGGGTTCATCGCCACGCACGGCCTGTCCGAGGCGTTCCAGCTGCTCGGGGTGTGCGCGGTGCCGTGGGCTCCGCCGCTCGGCCAGGCCGTGGTGGACGCCCTCAACATCGCCCGGGACGCGGGCAGTTACCCGTGGAGCTTCAGCGGGGTGATGGGGCTGGCGGAGCGCTGCCTGGACCCGGCGGAGGCCGTGCGCCTGGAGGCGCTGCTGGCGATACCCGACGAGCGGGAGGACTTCGCACCGGGCGCCGGGGGGTACTGGGCGGAGGCGTTCCAGCGACTGGTCACCACGCTGCGGCTGCGGGCGGCGATGACGCGGGAACTGGCACCGCCCGCACCGCCCACCGAGTCACCGCAGGCAGCCACACCACCCGCCGAGCCACCGCGGGCAGCCGCTCAGCCTCCGGACGCGGCCGGCTGACGCACGTTCTCGCGGACCCACTCCACGATCGACGTGGTCGTCGCCCCCGGGGTGAAGATCTCCGCGACGCCCTTCTCCTTCAGCGGCGGGATGTCCTCCTCCGGGATGATGCCGCCGCCGAAGACGAGGATGTCCTCGGCCTCCCGCTCCTTGAGCAGGTCGATGACCGCGGCGAAGAGCGTGTTGTGGGCACCGGAGAGGATGGACAGGCCGATCGCGTCGGCGTCCTCCTGAATGGCGGTGTCGACGACCTGCTCCGGCGTCTGGTGGAGGCCGGTGTAGATGACCTCCATGCCGGCGTCGCGCAGGGCGCGCGCGATGACCTTGGCCCCGCGATCGTGGCCGTCGAGCCCCGGCTTGGCGACCACCACGCGGATCGGACCGGCTGCCACACCCATCACTGCCTCCATCAAGCGACCACGGAAGCGATCGCTTCCGTTCATACCGACAAGTACCGCACTTTTGGCGCGTTCCGCCACCGTCGCGAAGTGAACGAACGTTATCTCCAGCATCCCGCAACCGGCAGTTTTACGGTGCGCGGCGAGGGGGAAATCACATGGTGGGACATGAGGGCACACGGGGGCCGAGTCATCCTCCGGCGTGCCGACAGGAGGTCGGCCATGAAGGTCACCGGGGTTTTGCCGCCGCTCTTTCTCCCGCTCTGCCGTCGCCTGTGGCCTGGCAGACTGGCCGGACTGTCCATGACGCTGCTGCGGGCGACCGCCCTGGAGGCGGCGATCCTGGCAGGTCACCTCCTGCTCTATCCGACCGGCCTGATCCAGGAACGGCGCTCCGCCGCCCTGCCCGACGGGGACGGAGTCGCCCGGCTGCCCGTCCACCCCGGCCCGCCGGTCGTGCTGCTGCACGGCTTCATCGACAACCGCTCGGTGTTCGTCCTGCTCCGCCGCGCCCTGGCCCAGCACGGCAATCAGCGCGTCGAGTCGCTCAACTACTCTCCGTTGACGTGTGACATACGCACCGCGGCCGAACTGCTCGGCCGGCACATCGAGGAGATCCGCGAGCGCACCGGCAGCGCCCAGGTCGACATCGTGGGCCACAGCCTCGGCGGCCTGATCGCGCGCTACTACGTCCAGTGCCTCGGCGGCGACCTCCGGGTTCGCACGCTGGTCACGCTCGGTACGCCGCACTCCGGCACCCGGGTGGCCCCGCTGGCGGACGCGCACCCGATCGTGCGGCAGATGCGGCCCGGCTCGGCGGTGATCGAGGAGCTGGCCCGGCCCGCGCCCGGCTGCCGGACCCGCTTCGTCAGCTTCTGGAGCGACCTGGACTCCCTGATGGACCCGCTGGAGACGGCCTGCCTGGAGCACCCCGACCTCGACGCCCGGAACGTCCGGGTGACGGGCATCGGTCACCTCGCCCTGCCGGTGCATCCCGCCGTGGCGGCAGGGATACGTGAGGCCCTCGACGATCCGCGCCCCGGGAACCGGTCCGCCGACGGGCTGACGGTGGCCTGAGGCCGGCCGAGCCCCGGCGCGGGCCGAGACCGAGCGCGGGACCGGGGCCGGCGAAGGGGCAGGTCCGAGGGAGCGCACAGCCCGCGCACAGCGGACACATCACGACTCGACATCGAACATTCTTCGAACGCCAGGCCAAAGTCGCGTCCGGCGTCCCCCCAAACACGGCCGAATGCCCGTTTCCGGCCCGCGCGAAACAGGCCGAAGATTGTCGCGCCCAGGTACCGCCGGGTACAGTCGCCGCACTGCTCTGGCAGCCCCTGTTGTCGAGGCGAAAGAGAAGTTGGTGAACGACCGTCACCCGTCGGGGATCATGACCACCCCGGCCCCGGCTTCCGACGCCTCCACCACGCACTACGCGCCGTACGGGGCACAGGAAGCCCACTACGACGACCTCACCACGTACGGCAGTTACGACGCCACGGGTTTTACGGACGGTTCCGGCAGCGCCACGGCCTTCCACACCGACCCGCTCTTCGGCAGCCTCCCGGGCGGCGAGCAGACCACCGGCGCGTACGACACCACGCAGTGGCAGACCGGCACCGGCCAGAACACGGCCTACGACCCGTACGCGGCCCAGCACCTCACCGCCTACGACTCCGGTGTCTACGACAGCACCGCCTGGACCGTGCCCGCGCAGGCCACCGGCAACGACGTCAGCGGCCAGTGGGACGCGGGCGCCTGGCTGCAGCCCGATCAGACCGGCACCGCCGACCCCACCCAGCACTGGGAGTGGGGCACCCAGACCTTCGACACGGGCGCGTACGACGCCACGCAGTGGAACACCGCCGGACAGACCGTGCCGGCGGACCCCGGGCAGGTTGGCGAACCGTTCGACCAGCAGACCACGGGGACCTTCGAGGTGGCCGGCGACCTCCAGGGCACCGCGACGTTCGAGGCCGTCGGCGCCTCGCAGACCACGTTCGAGCAGACCGACGACCCCCAGGCGACCGGGGCCTTCGCGCAGGTGCCGTACGAGGACACCGCCTTCGACGACCGCCCCGCCGACGAGGGCGAGCCGGACGCCACCGGTGAACTGCCCGTCGTGACCGGTCTGCTGGACGACCAGGAGGAGATCACCCCGGCACCGGCGACCCGCGCGGGCTCGCGCGGCGCGGCACGCTCCCGGCGCCGTACGCCCGCCAAGCGCTCGGCGCTGCTGACGGTCGCGGTGCCCTCGGCCTGTGTGATGGGGGTCGCGGGGATCGCCGCGGCCTCGGTCGGCGCGCTCAACGACGACTCCCAGGACACCAACACCACCGCCTCGGACGCGCAGCCGGTCAAGCCGTCGGTCGCCAACAGCAAGCTGGACAGCCAGCTCACGACCCTCTCCGCCGGCGCCGACGACTTCGCCGACCGGGCGAGCCGCACCCAGGAGCGCATCGACCTCAAGGCGCAGCAGGAACTGGAGAAGAAGAAGGCCGCCGCGGAGGCCGCGCTCAAGGAGCGGCTGCGCCCCAAGTTCGCGCTGCCGGTCGGGCAGCACGGGCTCAGCGCCTACTTCGGCCAGGCGGGCATCAACTGGATGTCGGTGCACACCGGCATCGACTTCCCGGTCTCCTACGGCACCCCGGTGATGGCCGCCACCGACGGCACCGTCACCACCAAGTGGAACAGCGCCTACGGCAACATGATGATCGTGACGGCGATGGACGGCACGGAGACCTGGTACTGCCACCTGTCCAGCTACCAGGTCGGCTACGGGACGACCGTCAAGGCCGGCGACCCCATCGCCTACTCCGGCAACTCCGGCAACTCCACCGGCCCGCACCTGCATTTCGAGGTACGGCCGGCGGGCGGGGCGGCGATAGACCCCCTGCCGTGGCTCCGCAGTCACGGACTGGACCCGACCTAGACCGGGCGCCCCCGGCAAGATCCGGAAGACAGGTCCTGGACCCTCGGGGCCCCGCTCCTGCGCGGGGCCCTTCGCCCACGGGCTACAGCTTCTCCACCGGCGCATACCGCAGCAGCAGCCGCTTCGGCTTGGTGTCGCCGAAGTCGATCGTCGCCTCGGCGTTCGCGCCCGTGCCCTTGACCGCGACGACCGTGCCGAGCCCGAACTGGTCGTGGGTGACCCGGTCCCCGACGGCCAGCCCGACCACGGGCTTCTCCGCCGTACGCCGCGTGGCGAACCCGGACGCGCCCGACGCCGAGGAGCGCGAGCGGGTCGAGGACAGCGAGGCCGCGATCCCGGACGCCGGCCCGGAGGAGTGCGGCGCCGCGGCTCCCGTCCGCTTCCACTCCACATGGGTGGGCGGGATCTCCTCCAGGAAGCGGGAGGGCGGGTTGTACGACGGCTGGCCCCAGGCGCTGCGCATCGCCGACCGCGTGAGGTAGAGCCGCTCCCGCGCGCGCGTGATGCCGACGTACGCCAGGCGCCGCTCCTCCTCCAGCTCCTTGGCCTGGCCGAGGGCACGCATGTGCGGGAAGACGCCGTCCTCCATGCCGGTCAGGAACACGACCGGGAACTCCAGGCCCTTGGCGGTGTGCAGGGTCATCAGCGTGATGACGCCGTCGCCGTCCGCCTCGTCCGGGATCTGGTCGGAGTCGGCGACCAGGGCGACCTGCTCCAGGAAGTCGGACAGCCCCACCGGCTCGCCCTCGCCGCGCTCCTGCTCGAACTCCAGGGCCACGGCCGCGAGTTCTTGGAGGTTCTCGATGCGGGTCTCGTCCTGCGGGTCGGTGGAGGCCTGCAACTCGGCCAGGTAGCCGGTGCGTTCGAGTATGGCCTCCAGCACCGTGGCCGGTCCGGCGCCGGACTCCACGATCGTGCGCAGGTCCTCCATCAGTGTGTTGAACCGCTTGACCGCGTTGGTGGAGCGCGCGGCCATGCCGTACGCCTCGTCCACCCGCTTCAGGGCCTGCGGGAAGCTGATCTTCTCGCGCTGGGCGAGCGCGTCGATCATCGCCTCCGCGCGCTCGCCGATGCCCCGCTTGGGCACGTTGAGGATGCGGCGCAGCGGCACGGAGTCCTCGGGGTTGGCGAGAACCCGCAGGTAGGCGAGGACGTCCCGGACCTCCTTGCGCTCGTAGAAGCGGACACCGCCGACGACCTTGTAGGGCAGGCCGACGCGGATGAAGATCTCTTCGAAGACACGGGACTGGGCGTTGGTGCGGTAGAAGACGGCGACGTCACCGGCCTTCGCGTGGCCCGCGTCCGTGAGGCGGTCTATCTCGTCGGCGACGAACTGGGCCTCGTCGTGCTCCGTGTCGGCGACGTAGCCGGTGATCCGGGCGCCCTGGCCGGCGTTGGTCCACAGGTTCTTCGGGCGGCGGGACTCGTTGCGCTCGATGACCGCGTTGGCGGCGGACAGGATGGTCTGCGTGGAGCGGTAGTTCTGCTCCAGCAGGATCGTCGTCGCGTTCGGGTAGTCCTCCTCGAACTGGAGGATGTTGCGGATCGTCGCGCCCCGGAAGGCGTAGATCGACTGGTCCGCGTCACCCACGACGCACAGTTCGGCGGGCGGGATGTCGTACTCGCCGGGCGGTACGTCCTCGTCGTGGCCGCCCGTCCCGACCAGCTCGCGGACGAGGGCGTACTGGGCGTGGTTCGTGTCCTGGTACTCGTCGACGAGGACGTGCCGGAAGCGGCGGCGGTAGTGCTCGGCGACGTCCGGGAAGGCCCGCAGCAGATTGACCGTCGTCATGATCAGGTCGTCGAAGTCCAGCGCGTTCGCCTCGCGCAGCCGCGACTGGTAGAGCGCGTAGGCCTGGGCGAGGGTCTTCTCGAAGCCGTCGGCGGCCTGGGCGGCGAAGTCCTCCTCGTCGATCAGCTCGTTCTTCAGGTTGCTGATCTTGGCGCTGAAGGACTTGGGCGGGAAGCGCTTGGGGTCGAGGTCCAGGTCGCGGCAGACCAGGGCCATCAGACGCTTGCTGTCGGCGGCGTCGTAGATCGAGAACGACGACGTGAAGCCGAGCTTCTTGCTCTCCCGGCGCAGGATACGCACGCACGCGCTGTGGAAGGTCATCACCCACATCGCGTTCGCGCGCGGGCCGACGAGCTGTTCGACGCGCTCCTTCATCTCGCCCGCGGCCTTGTTGGTGAAGGTGATCGCGAGGATCTGGCCCGGGTGCACGTCCCGCGCGCCGAGCAGGTGCGCGATGCGGTGGGTGAGCACGCGGGTCTTGCCGGAACCGGCGCCGGCGACGATGAGCAGCGGGGAGCCGGCGTGCACGACAGCGGCGCGCTGGTTCTCGTTCAGCCCCTGCAGGAGGGCCGCGGGGTCGAGCACGGGGCGGGGGGCACCGTCACGGTAGTAGGCGTCCCGGTCCGGCGGCACGTCGAACTTCCCGCCGAACAGGTCGTCCGGAAGCGGCTCCGGAGCGTGATCGTCCTCGGGCGGCGGCGGGTGCTCCTCCTCGCGCCCGCGAGGGGCCTGGAGGTCCGCCAGGAAGCTGTCGTCAAAGAGGCTGCTCATCGCTCTCCGAGTCTAGGGCGCCCCACCGACAACCGGTCGCCGTCCCCGGAACATGGCCCGTTTCCCGGACAGCCGGTCTCCGCCCCGGCCCGGCCCGAAAACCGCTCACCCAAAGGAAGCGCCTGGTCACGCGCGCGTGAACCTGCCCTCAGGTCACGGAAATGTATCGGACATACCTCGCACCAACCTTCACAGAAGACACACGAGTTGGCTAGGTTGCCGTCAGGCCGCACGACCCCACTCCGGCGAACGTCGCCGGGCCATGCGGCCTCCGCCGAGTCCGGCGCGCCCCGCACGGTGCCCGGAGCCGGGGACCCACCGATCCTGGGGTGAATCGGCCGACTCCCGCCCGGGACGACGCCGTAGGGCAACCCTTCCAAGCACCCGCCCGAACCCGACAGCTAACCCGGTAGGCGGAGTACGGAAGGAGTCGCCTCCCTTGGCGTCGCACCGCAAGCCGCGCCCCGGCGGAACCCAGGCGGCGGGCATTCGCACCCCCGCCCTCGCCACCGCCGCCCTCACCTCCGTGGCCGTGCTCTCCCAGACCGCCGACGCCACGGCGGCGACCGGTCACAGCAGACCGAGCCTCGAGGAGGTCGAGCGCAAGATCGACGACCTCTACCGCCGGGCGGACTCGGCGGGCGAGACGTCCGTCACCGGCCGGGAGCGGAGCGAATGGGCTCAGGAGGCCGAGCGGGCGCGGCAGGCCCAGCGGGCCGAGCGCGCTCGGGAGGCCGAGCGGGCCGAGGATTCACGTCGCCGCGCGGACAGCCTCCAGCGGCTCCGCGACGAGGTCGCCCGGCGCGCCCAGGGCCGCCTGCCCACCCAGCGGGCGGCGATCCCGGCCCAGCGCGGCCCCGGCCCGGCCGGCCCCGGCTCGGCGCCGGTCACCGCCCCGGCGGCACCCGTGAGCGACACGGGCGTCACTCCGTCGGTGCCGTCCGCTTCTCCCATGCCGCCCGTGCGGGATGCGGCCCCCGCCTCGCCCGTGCGGGACCGGGACATCACTCCATACGCACGGGACACCGGGATCACTCAGCCGGTACGGGACCGGACCGCGACTTCGTCGGCACCGGACGCGCGCCCGGCGCCGTCCCTTCGGGACGCGACGGTCACCTCAGGGGGCCAGGGCACGGCGGTCACCCCAGGGGTACAGGACACGGCGTTCACGCCGTCCCTCCGGGACACGACGGTCACTCCCCCGGTCCCGGCGGCGGGCAACGCCCCGGCCGCGCCCGGCAGCGCCGCCGAGACGTCGGCCCACGGCCTGCCGGAGACCGCCGCGAGCGGCCCGAAGGCGGCCAAGGCCAGGATGCGGATAAAGCTGGCCCACGCGCGCGTGCTGCTGGCTCAGCGGCCCGCTCAGGGCGCAGGCGCGCCGTCCGGCACGTACGCGAGCAAGGCCGGGAAGGCCATCGCCTTCGCCCGT
The DNA here is from genome assembly GCF_014203595.1 of Streptomyces echinatus. Lineage (GTDB taxonomy): Bacteria > Actinomycetota > Actinomycetes > Streptomycetales > Streptomycetaceae > Streptomyces > Streptomyces echinatus. The sequence continues at coordinate 321,177 of NZ_JACHJK010000004.1, read as the reverse complement.
GCCCAGGTCGGCAAGCCGTGCCTGTCGGGCACCGCCGGTCCCGGTTCCTACGACTGCTCGGGCCTCACACAGGCCGCCTGGAAGTCCGCCGGGGTCGTGCTCCCGCGCACCGCACGCGAGCAGGCCGCCGCCGGCACTCCGGTCCCGCCGGACCAGACCCGCCCCGGCGACCTGGTGTTCTTCCACGACGACGTCAGCCACGTCGGGATCTGCACCGGTGACGGGATGATGATCCACGCCCCGCGGCCGGGCGCTTACGTCCGCGAGGAATCGCTCGCCGGCGTCGGCGAGGCGGCCGTCCACAGCGTCGTACGGCCGGGCTGATCCCGGAGCGGCGCGCCGGGGATCAGGTCCACAGGACGGCGATGAAGATGTTGGCCGTGGTCAGCAGGCCGACCAGTCCGAAGAGGCCCTTGTCGATCCGCTCCTCGTCGCGCTTCACGTAGACCAGGCCGAGGATCACGATCAGCAGGGCCAGCTTCACGCCGATCTTGACGCTGTTGACGTGATGGTCGTCGGCCTGGTTGAGACCGACCAGGGCCACGCCGGTGACCAGCATGGTGATCGCGCCGTGCAGCATCCCGGGCACGAACCGGGCCGTGCCCCGGCCCATCGCCTTCATCTGGGTGAGGAAACCGCCGAGCAGCGCGGCGATACCGATGATGTGCAGGCCGACGAAGAGATGGATGAGTACGTCCATGGAGCCGGAGCCTAACCAGGAGCCGCCGGACGTCCTGCCACCGGGCCCCGCCGAGAGGCTCGGCGGGTGCTCCACGCGCGACAGCGGACCGTGACGGTGTGGCGCCGTGCCCTGGACGGCATGGGGAGGATCTTGCATATATGCGTCCCATAGCACTCCACGACTCCCGCCCGTCCCTCTTTCCGCGCTTCGGTCACCACGCTCCGTAAAGGCGACGACTCCGGCCAGTCAACTCGGTCACATACGGTCACAACCCGATCCGTCGAAGCCAGTTCCGCACACCGCGTTACCCACTCGTCACCGTCCGGCCTAGCGTCCTCCCCCAGGTGACCGGCTCCCCACCGCCGCCCGGACCGGAGGCGGCAACCGGCCACCTCCGCCGAGAAAGGCCCGGCGGCGGCCCGCTTCCCCTGTGCGGGCCGCCGCGGGGCGTACTGACCGCTCGGTCGTACGAGTCGTTCGGAAGGACGTGACGGTCCAGGTGGCAGCGCACCGCAAGCCCCCGCAACGCCCGCTCAGCGGCCATACGGCCCGGACGGCCGCCACGCTCGCCCTGGCGGGCGCGGCCGCCGCGACCGGCCTCGACGGGACGGCACAGGCCGAGCCCCAGCTGACGCCGGCGCAGGTGCAGGCCAAGGTGGACACCTTGTACCGGGAGGCCGAGGCCGCCACCGAGCACTACAACGGCGCGAAGGAGAAGGCGGACACGTCCCAGCGGCGGCTCACCGGGCTTCAGGACGAGGCCGCCCGCAGACAGGAGAGGCTCAACTCCGCCCGGGACGCCCTGGGTTCGATGGCGGCGGCGCAGTACCGGGACGGCGGCATCGACCCGGCCTGGCAACTGGCCCTCTCCAGCGACCCCGACCGGTACCTGGACGGCGCCGCGTTCGCCGAGCGGGCCGGCGACCGCCAGGCCGCCGCGGTGTCAGGGGTGCGCCGGCAACTGCGGGAGATCGAGCAGTTGCGCGGCGCCGCACGCATCGAGCTGAAGTCGCTGCGCTCCCGGCAGGCCGAGCTGAGACGGCAGAAGAGGGCCGTCACCGGCAAGCTCGACGAGGCCCGGCGGCTGCTGGCACGGCTGACCCCGCGGCAGCGCACCGAAGTCACCGGCGCCGGCGGCACGAGCACCCGCGCCTCCCGGTCGGCGGGGGATCCGCGGGAGCCGCTGGAGCGGGCCGGGTCCGTCCCGGCTCCCACCGGGCGGGCGGCGGCTGCCGTCGCCTACGCCTACGGCAAGCTCGGCAGCCCCTATGTATGGGGCGCCACCGGCCCGAACGCCTTCGACTGCTCGGGTCTGGCCCAGGCCGCCTACCGCGCCGCCGGCATCTCCCTGCCCCGCACCACATACGCCCAGATCAACGCGGGCCGACGGGTCTCGCGCTCCGAACTCCAGCCCGGTGACCTGGTGTTCTTCTACTCCGGGATCAGCCACGTCGGCATCTACGTGGGCGGCGGCCAGATGATCCACGCCCCGAACCCGTCGGCTCCGGTCCGCCTGGCCCCGATCGACCAGATGCCGTTCGCGGGAGCGACGCGGGTGGCGTGAGGGCCGTGAGGCCGGAGGCCGGGGGCCGGAGGGGGGCGTGGGGCCGGGGGTGGCGTGGGGCCGGGGCGGCGGGCGGAGGCCGGTGGGCGCCGGGGCGCCGGCGGACCGGCGAGAGCCCGCGGTGGTCAGACCAGCCGGCGTGCGGTCGCCCAGCGGGTCAGCTCGTGCCGGTTGGACAGCTGGAGCTTGCGCAGGACCGCCGAGACATGGGACTCGACCGTCTTCACCGAGATGAACAGCTGCTTGGCGATCTCCTTGTAGGCGTAGCCGCGGGCGATCAGCCGCAGCACCTCGCGTTCCCGCTGGGTGAGGCGGTCCAGGTCCTCGTCCACCGGCGGGGCGTCGGTGGAGGCGAAGGCGTCCAGGACGAACCCGGCCAGCCGCGGGGAGAAGACGGCGTCGCCCTCCTGGACGCGGAAGATCGAGTCGACCAGGTCGGTGCCGGTGATGGTCTTGGTGACATAGCCGCGGGCACCGCCGCGGATCACCCCGATCACGTCCTCCGCCGCGTCCGACACGGACAGCGCGAGGAAGCGGACGGGCCGCTCGGCGTCCGCCGTCAACGCCGCGCACCGGCGCAGCACTTCGACCCCGCCGCCGCCCGGCAGGTGGACGTCGAGCAGGACCACCTCCGGCCGCGTGGCGGTGATGACCGAGACCGCCTGGTCGACGTCCGCGGCCTCGCCGACCACCTCGACCCCGGTCTCGGCGGTCTGGCCGATCTCGGCCTGGACGCCGGTGCGGAACATCCGGTGGTCGTCGACCAGCACCACCCGCACGTGCCGCCCGCCCGCGCCGGCGTCGGGCCGGCCGGACTCGGCCGCCTCCGCCGTGCCGTTCGCCTCGGTCGCGTCGCTCATGACGTCTTCTCCGCCCTCTCCATCTCCAGCTCGACCTCCGTGCCGCCGCCCGGCACCGCCCGCAGCCGGGCCGTACCGCCGTTGCGCTCCATGCGGCCGATGATCGATTCTCTAACGCCCATGCGGTCGGCGGGTATCGCGTCGAGGTCGAAGCCGGGGCCGCGGTCCCTGACGGACACGAAGACCGTCTTTCCCTCGACTTCGGCGTAGACCTGTACGGCACCGCCCTCGCCACCGTACTTGGCGGCGTTCACCATCGCCTCGCGCGCGGCCTGCATCTGCGCCGCGGTCTTCTCGTCCAGCGGGCAGTCGCCGACGATCACGACCTCGATGGGCACACCGTGCTTGTCCTCCACCTCGGCGGCGTTGCGCCGCACCGCCTCGGCGACCGTGTCCGGCTCGTCGGCCTCGTCCTTGCCCGTGCCCTCCGGCTTGTACAGCCAGGTGCGCAGGTCGCGCTCCTGGGCGCGGGCGAGGCGGCGCACCTCGCCGGCGTTGTCGGCATTGCGCTGGATCAGGGTGAGGGTGTGCAGCACGGAGTCGTGGACGTGGGCGGCGACCTCGGCGCGCTCCTGGGCGCGGATGCGCATCAGGCGCTCCTCGGACAGGTCCTGGGTCATGCGGACCAGGTAGGGGCCCGCGAGCAGGGTGATGCCGACGATGACGACGAGCGCTGCCTGCAGAACCGCCCCCAGGTGGGCGGCCGAGCCCTGCAGGACGAAGATGGCCGAGACTCCGGCCGTGACGAGCAGGACGCCGCCGGCCGCGCGGAGCAGGGTGAGGGTGCGGCGCTGGCGGCCGGCCTCGACCCAGCGGGCCCGGCGGGCGTTGTCCGCCTGACGCCAGACGAGGGCGACACCGGCCGCGACGAGCACGGCGGGCACCAGATACGCCTTGGCCGCGCTGCCCAGGTTGACGCTGCCCACGAAGACCATGGAGACGACGACCATGAGGAGCAGGGCGACGATCTGCCCCCGGTCCGGCTTGCGGGCCACCAGTCTGCGGCGGCCGTCCGGCGAGGTCTCCGTGCCCACCAGCGCCGGCTTCTGGTCGCCGACGCCGCCGACGCCGAGCGGGACGAAGAACCAGAACGCGGCGTACAGCAGCGCTCCGAGCCCGTCGGCCATGAACAGGCCGACGAAGACGAGCCGCACCCAGACGACGGGCAGCCCGAGATGCCCGGCGAGGCCCCGCGCCACTCCGCCGAGCCAGCGTCCGTCGCTGCTGCGGTAGAGCTTGCGCGGTGGCCGCGGGTCGTCGAGTGGCAGGCTTGCGGCTTCCGGCATGCCAACGATGGTCACACGGGCGGCGGGGCGGAGCATCAGGGTAGGCCCCGGAGACGCCCCTGATCTTCCGCCGGGGCCGGTCCGGGTGGACGGCGGATGCGGTCCGCCGCGGCGGTCCGGGCCGGTCGAACGCCTCCCCGCCCCGTCTCGGGGCCGATTTCAGGGTCGGGCCAGGGTCGTCCCGACTGCCGCGGCGGCGGACGGGCCGTCACCATGGACGCATGACGGATCACGAGCACGCCGCGACGGGTCCGGGACCCGGCCCCGGCCCGCGCCCGGCCCCGGGCACCGGGCCGACGGATGCCGCGCCCGCCGCGACGGGGAATCCAGGAGCGGCCGGGACCGGCACCGGCGCCCACACCGACGGCACCACAGGCACACACACCGACGACAGCGCCCCCGCCGGCAGCGGCACAGGCCACGGCGACCGGGGACCCCACGCCGAGGCCGGCCCGCGCCCCGGCTCCCGGGCCGGCGTCCGCTCCTCGGCGGACGGTCCGGAGCAGCGGGAGGACGCCGGGCATCCCGACCGGTTCCGGCGCGACCGGCGGCACAAGATGATCGCGGGCGTGTGCGCGGGACTCGGGCGGCATACCGAGATGGACCCGGTGATCTTCCGGATCACGCTGGCCGTGCTGTCCGCGACCGGCGGCCTGGGCCTGATCTTCTACGGCTTCGCCTGGCTCCTGGTGCCCTACGAGGACGAGGAGGAGAACGAGGTCCGCAAGCTCTTCACGGGCCGGGTCGACGGCCAGGCACTGGCCGCCGTGCTGTTCGCGCTGGTCGGCTGCGGAATCTTCCTGACGATGCTGAGAAACGGCGGGGTGCTGGCCTTCGCCACGGTGCTCTCGCTGCTGCTCGCGGGCGCGGGGTACTGGTCGCGGCGCCGTGGCGCCCCCGACCCCGACCCGCTGGCCGCGCAGGCCGCCGCCGACGCGCCGCCGGAGGCCCAGGCCCCCCCGGTCGTCACCGTCTACCCCTCCTGGTGGCGGGACCCGATCGTCAAGGACGGCACCCATGTCGGCGGCACCGGCTACCTGTGGGGGCCCGGCGACGCCCGTGACCGGGACCTCGCCTCGGTCGTGGACGTCGGCATCCCCGCCCCCTGGACGCACCAGGGGGCGATACAGCCGCCGCGGGCCGCGCCCCCGAGACCGCGCGGCCCGCGCTGGATCGGCGGCTGGGTGTTCCTGCTCGCCCTGCTGGCGGGCGGCCTGGGCACCGGGCTCGGCTGGCACACCCACCCGCTGGGCACCAGCCTGCAGACCGGTCTCGCGTGCGCGCTGGCGGTGTTCGGGCTGGGTATCGCGCTCAGCGCGTTCCTGGGCCGGACCGGCGCCGGGACGGTGTTCCTGGCGGTGGTCACCGCCGGCCTGCTCGCCGGGGCGGCGGCCCTGCCCCGGGACATCACCACCGACTGGCGGAAGGCGTCCTGGAGACCGGCCGCGGCGGCCCAGGTGCGGCCCGGGTACGAGCTCGGCACGGGGCGGGGCACCCTGGACCTGAGCCGGGTGCGGCCGGCCCGGGGCCGGACGGTCGCCACGGACGCGCGGATCGGTGCGGGGCAGCTGAAGGTGATCGTGCCGGCGGACGTCACCGTACGGATGGACATCGAGGTGGGGGTGGGCGACATCCGGTTGCCCGGGGACCGTGGAAAGGACGTGGACGTGAAGCCCGCCCAGCACAAGGACGTGACGCTGGCGCCGGCCGAGGGGGCCCGGAGGGCCGGCACGCTGGACCTCACGCTCGGCGTCGGTGTGGGACAGGTGGAGGTCAGCCGTGCTGCGTCATGAGTTCCAGCCCGGGAAGCTGGTCGCCGGGCTCTTCCTCACCGTCACCGCCGCGGCGTTCGCGGGGGACGCGGCCGGTCTGTGGGACACCCCCTGGTTCGTGGTCGTCCCGCTGGTCGTGGGCGGCCTCTGCCTCGCCGGCGCCACGGCCGCGCTCACCCGGGGGATACGCAGACGGGGCGGCGCCGAGGGCGGTCAGCGGTAGCCGCCGGGCCGTCGGCGGGCCCGCCAGGCCGCGTCCAGCGAGAGATAGGGGGTGCCGGCGAGGACCAGGGGGAGCCAGGCCATCAGGTAGGCGAGGTCGTTGCCGTAGTAGTAGGGCGTGGTCGCCCAGCTCACCGTCAGCCAGAGGCTGAGCGAGATCAGCGCGCCGCCGAGCGCGGCCAGCCGGCCGAGCAGACCGACCAGGATGCCGAGCCCGACGGCCAGCTCGCCGAGGGCGATGGCGTAGCCGAAGCCGACCGGGCTCTTCAGGGCCAGGTCGACCAGGGCCGGGATCGCGGCGGAGTCGCGGGCGGCGCGCATGGTGTCGCCGATCGATCCGGCGCCGCCGGCCTGCATGAAGGCGCTGTCGGTGAGCTTGTCCAGGCCGGCGTAGACGAAGGTGACGCCCAGGAAGACGCGCAGCGGCAGCAGGGCGTAGTGGGCGGCGGTGTCCCGCCAGCCGCGCGGGCTGTCCAGCCGCATCGTGTGCGTGTCCGTCCGCATGCCGTGAGTCATCGCTGTCAGCCGCCTTTCGCCCGCGTGCCACCCCTCCTCTGACGATACGTATGACGAAGGGAGCCGGTTCAATCCTGTCCCGGATGATTTTCCGGATTTCGGGCGTCCGAGTCCGCCTCCCCGGAGGTCACTCCGTCACATGGAGCGGGTAGCGGTTGGTCGCCACGCCGGCCGCGGTCACCACCTGGACGTCCACCGCACCGGGCTCCACGTCCGCGGGTACGGGCACGGTCAGGGCGTTGTCGGTGGGGTTGCGGAAGCCGCCCGTGACGGGGACCAGGGGGACGTGGACGTCGACCGTGCCGATGCGGACGACCGTCCGGGAGAGCCGGTCGGCGGTCTGCGCGCCCGGTGGGACGAATCCGGTGCCGCGGATCTCGATGTCGTCGCCGGTGCGGACCGGCCCGTCGAGGTCGCCGGGCTCGCGGGCGCGGACCACCGAGAGGATCACCGGCCGGCCGCCCTCGGTGTACTTGCCGGCCAGATAGGTCGCCGCCGAGATCAGCACGACCACGCCCAGGCCCCAGGGCAGGTCGGGCAGCCGGTCGGGGCGGCGGGCCAGCCGTACGGCGGCGAACAGCAGGGCCACGGCGCTGATGGCGACGTACTGGATGTCGGCGAAGGCGCCTCGGCCGGAGTCGTCGGTGAGGAGGTCGGCGGCGCGCGGGCGGTGCGCCGGCACCTTCTGCAGCCGCTGGGCGAGGATGCGCACGCCCACCACCCGGCGGACCAGGACGGCGATGCCGCACACCACGGCGAGGACGGTCACCACTCCCGCGCCGCGCGCCAGATCGAGGCCGGAGATCAGGGCGTCGCGCTCGGCGTGGTCGGAGGCGGCGGCCAGGCGGGCGGCCAGCAGCAGGACCGCGTAACCGACGAACAGCACCCAGCAGGCGGCAACGGTACGGGAGGTGGAGATGCGGTTGTCCTCGCCGATCACCGGCGCGAGCGCTCCGCCGCGCGCCCGGTGGAGGAAACAGGCGGCGGTCAGCGCACCGGCGACGGCGAGCGCGGCGAGCAGGGCCGCGGTGCGGGCGCCGGTCCAGCCCGCGCCGATCGCGGTGAGCGCCTCGGCCAGCAGCAGCACGGTGACGGCGCCCCACACCGCGCAGACCGTCCGCAGCCACAGCCGGGCGAGCCGGACCGCGCCCTCGGCCCGGCCCTGTTCGGCGACGGCCTCGGCCCGCTGGGTCAGTTCCTCGGACACCCACTGGCGGGACGCCGAGGCCGAGTGCGCCACGGCCGTCGGCAGCCCGCGTCCGGCGGCGAACTCGTCGCGCCGGCGCAGGAACGCGGCGACGGCACGCCGGTGTCCCTCCCGGGCGCCGTGCGGACAGTCCCCGCAGGTGCAGCCACCGTCGTGGACGCCGTCGGCACCCGTGTCCCCTCTCGCCTCCTGCACCGCCACGCCCGACGCCCGCCTTCCCCACGACCTGCCGACCCTGCCGACCCTGACTCAGGCACTCGCGGCGTTCGCGACGGCCCGGCAACTCCCATGTGCTGGGAGCGAATTGTGCCCTACCTCGGGCCCTTGGGGGCGGTCGGCAGGGGTCACTGCGGGTGAAGCCGGATCCGCCGTGTTGACCCGGCTGCGAGAATCTCGGTATGGCCGAGATCATCCAGCGGGACGGGACCTGGGCCTTCGACGGCAGCACGGTCCGGATCGCTCCGGGACCGCACCGCTCCGTGCCGCTGTTCCGGCAGACGTACGGGGAGATCGCCGTACCTCTGGAGGCGGTCGCGGGTGTCGTCTACGAGCCGGAACGCAGGCGCGGGCGGCTGCGGATGCGGCTGCGCGAGGGCGCCGATCCGCTGCTCCAGGCCACCGGCGGCCGGCTGCCGGAGTCGGCGGACCCCTACCGGCTGGCGGTGGACGCGGACCGTTCGGGGGTCGCGGAGTACATCGCCGAGGAGATCCGGCACGCACTGCTGCTCGACCAGGTGCCCCGGGAGCCGACGGCCGGCTATCTGCTCCCGGGACCGCCGGTGCCGGTGTCGGTGCGGTCCTCCGACGGCACGGTCTCCTTCGACGGCGGCCAGGTGCGCATCGACTGGGCCGACACCGCCGACCGGGTCAAGCGCGCGACCGGCCCGCGGGTCATCGCCCTCGGGGATCTGGTGCAGGTGGAGTGGCTGCCCAATTCCGGGTACGAGGACGGCTTCCTGCGGTTCGTGACCCGGGAGACGGGGTTCTCCAAGCTGCCGCCCGAGCGGGACCCGTACGCCCTGGACTTGTGGGGCAGTGTGCGGCGGGATCTGCTGACCGCGCTGGTCGCGGCGGCCGTCACCGCCCGGCTGCCGCACCCCTCCACCCGTACGGAGGACGCGTCCGCCGGCCGGCGTCCGGCGACCGCCGCCTTCCCGGCACAGGACGGCCACCACGACGTGCTGCTGCGCCGCTTGCGGGAGTTGGGCGAGCTGCACCGGGACGGGGTGCTCACGGACGAGGAGTTCACCATGACCAAGACGGTCATACTCCGGGGCTTCGCCTGACCGGCGGCGTGGTCCGGACGGCGGCTCCGGCTCACGCCAGGGTCGTGGTCCGGACGGCGGCTCCGGCCGGCAGCTGCGGCTCCGGCCGGCCGGGGAGGTGGCCGGTGGCGGTCTCAGCTCAGCAGGTCCGGTTCGCTGTGGCTGATGTCCGTCCAGAGCGGCTGGTAGTTGATCCAGGCCACGAGGTCGCCGCCGAGCTGTTCGCGGGTGGCGACGGCCGCCTTGTGGTCGATGAGCACCGGCCGGCCCGCCGCCTTCGCCAGCAGCTGCACCTGGCAGGAGCGGTCCAGGGACAGGAACCACCAGGCGGCCGCGTCCACCGAGTCCCCGACGGTGAGCAGGCCGTGGTTGCGCAGCACGAGTGCCTTGCAAGAGCCCAGCGCGGCGGCTATCCGGCGGCCCTCCTCGGCGTCGACGGTGACACCGGTGTAGGCGTCGTAGAGGGCGAGGTCCTCGTAGAAGGCGCAGCTCTCCTGGGTGATGGGGTCGATGAGGTCACCGAGGGCGGCGAGGGCGCGGCCGTGCACGGAGTGGCAGTGGGCGACGGCGACGACGTCGGGGCGGGCGGCGTGCACCTGGGCGTGCACGGTGAAGGCGGCCTGGTTGACGTGGTAGCGGCCCTCGACGACCTGCCCGTCCTGGTTGACGAGGACGAGGTCGTCGACGGTGACGCGCTTGAAGGGCATCCCGAACGGATTGACCCAGAAGCAGTCGGTGAACTCCGGGTCCCGGGCCGTGATGTGCCCGGACACCCCGTCCTCGAATCCCGCCCGCCCGAAGATCCGCAGGGCGCCGGCGAGCCGCTCCTTGCGGTGCCGGCGCTCGTCCTCGGCCGACTCGTGCATCGGCGGCATGGCGAACTTCAGCCGGTCGGTGGGCAGCGGCAGGGGCGGGGTGGGCCCGTGCATAGATCCTCCCGTCCTGGGATTGAGGTACGCGCCGGAAGGTACCTCCGGGCGGCGCAAAAAGGCAGAGCCGGTTTGTAAAGATGCCGTACGCAGCGCATACCCGACAGAAGGTGTCGGGTTTCCAGGGGATGCTGGCCGAATGAACTGGACAGCATTCAGCAGCGCCGAGCCCGAGCTGGCGAGGACCGCCGAGGAGCGCTTCGGTACCCACCGGCACCATGTCCTCGCGACCCTGCGCGCGGACGGCTCGCCCCGCACCTCCGGCCTGGAGGTGCGCTTCCAGGGCGGGGAGCTGTGGCTCGGCATGATGCCGGGCTCCCTCAAGGCGCTCGACCTGCGCCGCGACCCGCGCTTCACGCTCCAGGTCAATCCCGGTGACGGGACGGACATGGGCGGTGGTGACATCCGGATCAGCGGGCGGGCGTGCGAGGTCGGGGAGGGCACGGCCAAGGCCGCGTACGTGAAAGAGGTGGAACCGCCGCAGCCGTTCCACCTCTTTCGCACCGAGCTGACGGAGGTCGTGCGGACCTACGTCGAGGACGACCGGTATCTGGTCGTCCAGGTCTGGAAGCCCGGAGAGCCGGTGCGCACTCTCAGGCGGACGTGACCTGCGTCCGTGGGGAGGACTACTCCCACTCGATGGTGCCCGGCGGCTTCGACGTCACGTCGAGCACGACCCGGTTGACGTCCCGGACCTCGTTGGTGATCCGGGTCGAGATGCGGGCGAGGACGTCGTACGGCAGCCGGGACCAGTCGGCGGTCATGGCGTCCTCGGAGGACACGGGGCGCAGCACGATCGGGTGACCGTAGGTGCGGCCGTCGCCCTGGACGCCCACGGAGCGGACGTCGGCGAGCAGGACCACCGGGCACTGCCAGATGTCGCGGTCCAGGCCGGCCGCGGTCAGCTCCTCGCGGGCGATGGCGTCGGCCTCGCGGAGGAGGTCGAGACGCTCCTTCGTCACCTCGCCGACGATCCGGATGCCCAGACCCGGGCCGGGGAACGGCTGGCGCTGGACGATCTCCTCCGGCAGGCCCAGCTCCTGGCCGACCATGCGGACCTCGTCCTTGAACAGCTTGCGCAGCGGCTCGATCAGCTTGAACTCGAGGTCCTCGGGCAGGCCGCCGACGTTGTGGTGCGACTTGATGTTCGCGGTGCCGGTGCCGCCGCCGGACTCGACGACGTCCGGGTAGAGGGTGCCCTGGACCAGGAACTCCACGGCCGGGCCCTCGTCGGCGATGATCTCGGCCTGCGCCTGCTCGAAGACGCGGATGAACTCACGGCCGATGATCTTGCGCTTCTCCTCGGGGTCCGAGACGCCCTTGAGGGCGTCGAGGAAGCGCTGCTCGGCGTCGACGACCTTCAGCTGCACGCCGGTGGCCGCGACGAAGTCCTTCTCGACCTGCTCGGTCTCGCCCTTGCGCATCAGGCCGTGGTCGACGTACACGCAGGTCAGCTGCGAGCCGATGGCCTTCTGGACGAGGGCGGCGGCGACGGCGGAGTCCACGCCGCCGGACAGACCGCAGATCGCGCGCTTGTCGCCGACCAGCTCGCGGATGGCCTCGACCTGCTCCTCGATCACGTTGCCCGTGGTCCAGTCGGGCTGCAGGCCGGCACCGCGGTACAGGAAGTGCTCCAGCACCTGCTGGCCGTGCGTGGAGTGCATGACCTCGGGGTGGTACTGGACGCCGTAGAGCTTCTTGTCGTCGTTCTCGAACGCGGCGACCGGGACGACGTCCGTGGACGCGGTGACCGTGAAACCCTCGGGGGCGGCGGAGCAGGCGTCACCGTGGGACATCCACACGTGCTGCTCGTCCGGGGTGCCCTCGAAGAGGGTGGAGGAGTTCCGGGAGACGTGCAGGTCGGTGCGGCCGTACTCGCGCGCCCCGGTGTTGTCGACGGTGCCGCCGAGGACCTGCGCCATCAGCTGGAAGCCGTAGCACATGCCGAAGACGGGGACGCCCGCCTCGAACAGCGCGCCGTCCAGGCGGGGGGCGCCCTCCTCGTACACGGACGAGGGGCCGCCGGAGAGGATGATCGCCGCGGGGTTCTTGGCGAGCATCTCCTCCACCGGCATGGTGCTCGGCACGATCTCGCTGTAGACCCGCGCCTCGCGGACGCGACGGGCGATGAGCTGGGCGTACTGCGCGCCGAAGTCGACGACCAGGACGGTGTCGGTGCTGGCGCCAGTGGGAGTCGCTGATGACACGGGGTGCCTTCTGGTGGTCGGGCGGGGGTCTGTGCTACCGAGTCTAACGGGCGGGAGGCAGGCCTTCCCCTGTGCGGGCCGTGGCATACTGGCCGCATGCTTCAGCACACGACCTTCGTCTTTACCTATGGCATCCGGCCCGCCGGCTGCCATGGTCGTGCTGCTTGAGCGAACGCCAAGCGACTTCCCAGGCGCCCCGGGCCGACAAGGCCCGGGGCGCCTGTCGTTTTCCGGGTTCTGTCGGTCCAGGGCCTCCGCCTTCCCGACCGAGGAGCCCGACGTGACCACCACCACCGCGGATACGACCGCCACCCCGGAAGCGACCATCGCCGACGCCCGGGAACGCATCGACACGCTCGACGACCGGATCATCGGTCTCATCCAGGAGCGGATGGCGGTCTCCGCCGTCGTCCAGCAGACCCGTATCGCCTCCGGCGGCCGGCGGGTGCACCTCTCCCGCGAGATGGAGATCCTCGGCCGCTACCGGGACGCGCTCGGCAAGCCCGGCACCGGCCTCGCCATGACCCTGCTGGAGCTGTGCCGGGGTCGCATCTGAGTTCGGTCCCGCTCTCACCCGTACGGCGCGTGACCGGCCCGCGCACCGCTTCGTTGAGGGGGGTGTCCGTGCCAGCCAGGGGCGGGCCCGACAGAACCACGCGTGGCTCGCTGGGGCGATGAGGCGTACGGGTCGTGCCGTGCGCCGTGGGACCTCGCTCCAGAAAAGTGACCGGACGGCAGGGGACAGCAGCCCGGTCATTTCAAGAGAACGGCCGGCTCCGGGGACGCCCGGGGCCGGCCGGCGGAAAACTGCAGACAGGCCACAGGGCACAGGAACAAGCGGCGCAACCCCCCGGCGCCGCTCCCCGGCACCGGCGCTGCCCTGACGCCGGTGCTGACCGGAAGAAGGGCCCCGCGGTCTCTCCGTCCCGCGGGGCCCTTCGTCATGCCCTGGGCCGGACAGGCACCCCGTGACGTGACTCACGTCACAGCAAAATTCCCGGGTATCCGGAGCAACCCTTCTCGCTTTTCGCCGATCAAACCTGCCGGATCAAGAAACGGCGAGAGGGACCTGCCTTCGGAGGGGGATGCAGGTCCCTCTGTGCCGTTCCGGACACTGCTTCCGTGCCGTTCCGGTCACTGCTTCCGTGCCGTTCCGGTCACTTCTTCGGCGGTACCGCCGGCATCCCCAGGAACGGCAGCCGCAGCGCGCCGAACGCGTCCGCCGGGACCACCGGGGCCTGCGGCTCCACCGGCTTCAGCCGCTCGTACACCGCTTCCGGTGCCGGGCGCGGGTCCTCCTCGCCCTTGTTCGGCCAGAACGACATCGCCCGCTCGGCCTGCGCGGTGATCGTGAGCGAGGGATTGACGCCCAGGTTCGCCGAGACCGCGGCGCCGTCCACGACCGAGATGCCGGGGTGGCCGTAGAGCCGGTGGTACGGGTCGATGACGCCCGTCTCCGGGGTGTCGCCGATGGGGCAGCCGCCCAGGAAGTGCGCGGTGAGCGGGGTGCCCATCAGCTCTCCGACGTTGCTGCCGGCGAAGCCGTTGATCTCGGCGGCGAGCGCCGAGGCGGCCTCGGTCGCGGCCTTGATCTGCTTCGGGTTCGGCGAGCCGTGTCCCTGCCGGGCGGTGAGCAGGCCCTTGCCGACGCCGCCGGGCTTCAGGTACGTCGTCAGCGAGTTGTCCAGGGACTGCATGACCAGGCCGATGATGGTCCGCTCCGACCAGCGCCGGTTGGACAGCGAGCGGGCGACCAGCACGGGGTGCCGGGCCGCGTTCGCCAGCCAGGCGAGCACCCGCGAGGAGCCCTCCGCGTACGGCACCTGGAGGATCGACAGGCCACCCATGGCGTTGGAGCCCTTGCCGTAGCGGACCGGCTCGATGTGGGTGCTCTCGTCGGGGTGGATCGAGGACGTGATGGCGACGCCCCGCGTGAAGTCGGCCCTCGGCTCGCCGGTCGCCCTGCGGTAGCGGCGGTTGTCGGTCTGCGCGCCGACCAGCGCCTCGGAGTTGGTGCGGGTCAGATCGCCCAGCCGGCCGGACAGGTACGGCAGCCGGCCGCTCGCCTTCATGCGGTGCAACAGGGTCTGGGTGCCGTAGGTGCCGGCCGCGAGGACGATCCTGCGGGCGGTGAAGAGCCGGCCCGCGCCCTTCTTCTTCCGGTCGGTCGGCAGGGTCGCCACCGCGAAGCCGCCCCGCGAGTCGTCCGTGACGGACACGACCGTCGTCATGGGGTGGACGACCGCGCCCGCCTTCTCCGCCAGGTAGAGGTAGTTCTCGTTGAGGGTGTTCTTCGCGCCGTGCCGGCAGCCGGTCATGCACTCGCCGCACTCGGTGCAGGCCTTCCGGTCGGGCCCCGCCCCGCCGAAGTACGGGTCGTCCACCTGCTCGCCGGGCCGGACCTTCACCGTGCCGTCGGCGTCCTTGCCGTCGCCGAAGAAGACGCCCACCGGGGCGAGGTGGAAGGTGTCGCCGACGCCCATCCGCCCGGCCGCCGCCTTCAGGTGGACGTCGGACGGGGTCATGGTGGGGTTGAGCCGTACCCCGAGCATGCGCCGGGCCTGGTCGTAGTACGGCTTCAGCTCCTCCTGCCAGTCGGTGATGTGCCGCCACTGGGGGTCGTCGAAGAAGGCCTTGGGCGGTACGTAGAGGGTGTTGGCGTAGTTCAGCGAGCCGCCGCCGACTCCCGCGCCGGCCAGCACCATCACATTGCCCAGCAGGTGGATGCGCTGGATGCCGTACATGCCGAGCTTCGGGGCCCAGAGGTAGTTCCGGAGGTCCCAGGAGTTCTTCGGCAGGGCGTCACGGGTGAAGCGGCGGCCGGCCTCCAGGACGCCCACCCTGTACCCCTTCTCGGTCAGGCGCAGGGCCGTGACCGAGCCGCCGAACCCCGATCCGACCACGATGACGTCGTAGTCGTACCCGTCCTCGTCCCGGGTCTGGACAGACTTCTCCTGCGACACGTGCTCTCCTCGTCGAGAACGGGTGTTTCTAGCGGAACCGGAATGCCTTCATGACCCGGAGGCTCGTGCTCATGAACCGGGCGTACTTCTCGTCGTCCATGCCCAGCGACGGGGCCATCGGCAGCAGCCGCTGCCGGGCCACCGTCTGGGCCTCCGTGTACTTGAGGATGCCCTCGGAGCCGTGCCGGCGGCCGAGGCCGGAGTCCTTCATGCCGCCCATCGGGGACTGGACGCTGCCGTAGGCGGGTGCGTAACCCTCGTTGACGTTGACCGTGCCGGTGCGCAGGGCGGCGGCGACGTCCTGGCCGCGGCGGGCGCTCTTCGTCCACACGGACGCGTTCAGGCCGTACGGCGTGGCGTTGGCCCGCTCGACGGCTTCGTCGTCGCTCTTGAAGCGGTAGACCGAGACGACCGGGCCGAAGGTCTCCTCCTCGCACACGGCCATGGACGTCTCGACGCCGTCCAGGACGGTGGGCTCGAAGAAGTAGGGGCCGATGTCGGGGCGGGCCACTCCGCCCGCGATCACCTTCGCGCCCTTGGCGACGGCCTCCTGCACATGCCGTTCGACGGTCTTGAGCTGGCGTTCGCCGACCAGCGAGCCCATGTCGGCGCCGTAGGCGAGGGAGTTGCCGAGCCGCATGGCCCGGGTACGGGCGGCGAACCGCTCCAGGAACGCGTCGGCGACGGACTCGTGGACGTACAGCCGCTCGATGGAGATGCAGAGCTGGCCGGCCGAGGAGAAGCAGGCGCGTACGGCTCCGGCGGCGGCCTTCTCGATGTCGGCGTCGTCCAGCACCAGCATGGCGTTCTTGCCGCCGAGTTCGAGGGAGACGCCGACCAGGCGGGAGGCGGCGCCGACGGCGACCTCGCGGCCGGTACGGGTGGAGCCGGTGAAGGAGACGTAGTCGGCGTGCTTGACCAGTTCCGGGCCGACGACCGGGCCCTCGCCGAGGACGACCTGGAAGACGCCGTCGGGCAGTCCGGCCTCGATCAGCAGGTCACGCGCCCACAGCGCGGTGAGGCAGGTCTCGGTGTCCGGCTTCATCACCACGGCGTTGCCCGCGACGAAGGCGGGCAGGGCGTCGCCGACGGACAGTTCCAGCGGGTAGTTCCAGGGGGCGATCTGGCCCACGACGCCGCGCGGGTGCCGGAGTTCGGTGACCTTCGTCAGGGCCGGCACGGCGCCCGTGTGCCGCTTGGGCCTCAGATACGTCGCGGCCCGGCGGCCGTAGTGGCGGGCCGCGACGGCGACGGCCTGCACCTCCTCGTGCGCGTGCAGGCGGGCCTTGCCGGTCTCCAGCTGGATCAGGTCGAGGATCTCGGCCTGCCGCTCCAGCACCAGGTCGTGGAAGCGGAGCAGGACGGCGGCCCGCTGCCGTACCGGGGTCCTCGCCCAGACGGCCTGGGCGGCGCGGGCCGCCTCGAACGCCTTGCGGACGTCCTCCGGGGTGGACTCGGGCAGGTCGGCCAGTTTCTCGCCGGTGAACGGGGTGTGGTTGGCGGTACGGCCGGAGCCGACGACCCCCTTGGTGAGCTGGGCCACCAACTCGGGGGTGACCACGTCGGCGGCGGTGCGGGCGCCTTGGGGCGCGGGCGCGAGCGGGTTGGTACCGGCGATGTCCGGGGCCTGCGTGTCCGTCATGACGCGCAGGGTATGCCGGAGCGCAGGCTTTGTGTACCCGTCGGTAACGCGGATTCACCGAGTGCTCACATACTGCCAGTGATCACTGGCAGAGAATGCGCTGATCAGGGCGTTGGCCGGGTGGCGATCAGTCGGTTCCGGGTTTTTTCGCGAGCAGCAGGCCGAGAGCGGCGAGAGGGGTGCGGCGGCGGGCGCCGGGGGCGGGGAAGGGGGCCGCCGCCGGACGCGACGACGGCTCGGCGGGCTCTGCCGGTCCGGCCGGCTCGCTTCCTTCCGCCGGTCCGACCGCTTCCCCCGCCCGCCCCGATCCGACCGTCTCCCCCGCTCCCACCGGCCCGACCGTCTCCCCCGCCCGCCTCGGCCCCATCGTCTCCCCCGCCTGCCGCGCTCCCGCCCGCTCGGTCGGCTCCGGCTCCTTCGGCTCGGCGGCGTCCGCCGGATCCGTGTCCTCCACGGTGCCGAGGCCCAGGTAGTCACCGAGTACGGCGGCGACCTCGTGCGGACCGGGCCGGGCCGCGGGCTCGTCG
This sequence comes from Streptomyces echinatus, assembly GCF_014203595.1. GTDB lineage: Bacteria > Actinomycetota > Actinomycetes > Streptomycetales > Streptomycetaceae > Streptomyces > Streptomyces echinatus. Next base: position 303,535 of record NZ_JACHJK010000004.1, on the reverse strand, counting down.
GCGCGCAGCCGGTCCAGCAGCGGGCCCAGCGGGCCCAGCGAGCCGGGGTCCGCGTCCCCCACGGCGGCGCGCAGCAGCGCACCCAGGGACCACAGGTCGGAGGCCGGACCGGCGCCGGGGCCCGCCGCCCGCTCCGGGGCGACGAAGCCGGCGGGGGCGTCCTCCGCGTGCCCGTCGCCGATGCCGAAGTCGGTGAGGACGACGCGTCCGGTGCCCGACTCCAGCAGGACGTTGGCCGGGTGGACGTCCCGGTGCACGATCCCGACGGCGTGGGCGGCGCGCAGCGCACCGAGCACGGCGAGTCCGATGCGCGCGGCCTCGGCGGCCGGGAGCGGCCCGCGCCGCAGCACCTCGCGCAGGGACTCGCCCGCCACCAGCTCCATCACGATCCACGGGGTTCCGGCCTCGGTGACGACGTCGTACACCGTCACGGCCGAGGGGTGCCGCACCCGGGTGGCGGCCCGGGCCTCGTGGTGGAGCCGGTGCGCGATCCGCCGGCTCTCCTCGTCGGTGGCCGGATCCCCGGGCAGCAGCGGCTCCTTGACGGCGACCGGCCGCCCCTGCCCCTGCTCGTCCCGGGCCCGCCACACGGTCCCGGTCGGCCCGGCCCCGAGGCGCCCGGCCAGCCGGTAACGGCCGCCGATCAGACGTGCGTCGGGCGGGAGTTCGCCGTCTTCGGTCATGTCACATGAGTACCGTGCGCTCCACGCCGTTGTCGAAGCGGGGCGGTCAGGCGGCCCACCGGTGCGGGCGGAAACCGTGCGACGCCCTGCGCACCTCCACCGCCCCGGCCCCGCCGAAGTGGGCGGGCACCACCAACGCCCGTTCCTCCGCCGCCCGTTCCAGCACCCGTTCCCGGGTCCGCGCCGCCTGCCCCGGGTCGAGGCAGAAGCAGCTGCTGCACTCCGGACGCAGGATCTGCACCGGGCTGTGCAGCAGGTCGCCGACGAACACCGCCCGCTCGCCGCCGGACTCGACGCGCAGGAGGCCGGAGCCGGGGGTGTGGCCGGGCGCCGCCTCCAGCACGAGGTGCTCGTCGATCCGGTGCGTGTCCTCCCAGAGCACCGTCTGTCCTGCCCGGTGCACGGGCGCGACGCTGTCCTCGTAGACGAGCCGGTCCACCGGGCGGGTGCCGCCTCCGTAACCGCCCGCCGGGCCGAAGTGGCGGTCGTCGGCGGCCGGGAGGAGGTACCGGGCGCGCGGGAAGGCCGGCACCCACTCGCCGTCGGCGTCCACGGTGTTCCAGCCGACGTGGTCGGCGTGCAGATGGGTGTTGATCACGACGTCGACGTCCCGCGGCCGGATCCCCGCCCGCTCCAGCCGGCCCAGGAAGTCGCCCTCGCGCCGGTGGAAGAGCGGATTGCCGGGCCGCTCCCGCCCGTTGCCGACCCCGGTGTCGACCAGCACGGTCCGTCCGCCGCTGCGCAGCACCCAGGTCTGGAGCGCCACCACGGCCCGGCCCCCGCCGGGCTCCAGGTGCTCGGGCACCAGCGCGTCCGCGTGGGCCCGCCACACGTCGGGGCCGCAGTCCGGCACCAGATCGGCGGCCGGCGCGTACGGGCCCCGCCACTCGACGATGCGGAGCACCTCGACGTCACCGATCAGGAAACTCTGTACGTGGTCATCGGTCATACCGAGGACGCTAGAAGCCCCGGTTGAGCGTTCCAATGCTCGACCGGCTCTCTTCGATACGCTGCCGTCTCATGGATGTGGTCAGCGATGCGATCTCCACGGTCCGGGTGGGCAGCCCCTCCTCCAGCCGGCTCCGCGTCGCCGGCGCCTGGTGCGTCCGGCTGGCGCCGTACGAGGGCGCGGGTTTCCACGTCGTACTGAGCGGCTCCTGTCTGCTCGTGACGGACGGGGGCGGCGCGCCGGTGCCTCTGGGGCCGGGGGACGTGGTGCTGCTTCCGCACGGCGCCGGGCACGTACTGGCGCACGCGGCGGCCGGGGCGGCGGAGCTGCGCCGGGCGGTGCCGTTCGAGGAGGTGCGGGACACGGACGTACGGCGTCCCGGGCCCGGCCCCGAGGTGGAGCTGCTGTGCGGCAAGTACCGGCTGGACCGCAGCCGTACGCACCCGCTGCTGGCGGAGCTGCCGCAGGTGGTGCATCTGCCCCACCGGGCCGGCGGGCATCCGGAACTGCAGGCGGCCGTCGGCCTGCTGGCGCATGAGCTGGCGGAGCGCCGGGCGGGCGGCTGCCTCGCCCTGCCGAGCCTGCTGGACCTGCTGCTGGTCTACCTGGTCCGGGCCTGGACGGCCGAGGCCGGGACGGGCGCCTGGCCGGCGGCGCTGAGCGACCCGGTGACGGCGGCCGCGCTGCGCGCCCTGCACTCCGATCCGGCGGCCCCCTGGACGGCGGCCCGCCTGGCCGCCGAGGCGGGCGTGTCCCGGGCCACGCTGGCCCGGCGGTTCACGGCTCTGGTCGGCCGTCCGCCGATGGCGTACCTGACCTGGTGGCGGCTGATGCTCGCGGCGACCCGGCTGCGCGCGACGGACGCGCCGCTCGCGGCGGTGGCGCGGGAGACGGGGTACGGCAGCCCGTACGCCCTCTCGCACGCCTTCAACCGGGAGTTCGGGACCACCCCCGGCCGGTACCGGAGCCTCAGGGCTTCGTGATCTCCAGGTTCGCGACGGCCGCCTTCGCCACCTCCCGGCCGCGGGCGGTGAAGTCGCCCTTGGCCGGGTAGCCGACCGCCAGTTCGTACATGTCCCCGGACGTGGTGCGGTAGTAGAAGATCCGCAGTTCGCGGGGGCGCGCGGGTGAGTCGTCCGACGGATGGACGACCGTGTTCCCGGCGGCCTGCCGGCCGTGGTAGGTGGCGTCCGCGTCCGGGACCGTCCTCGTGGCCTTGGCCATGCCCAGGTCGTAGTCGCCCTGGGTCTTGAACTTCTCGTTGTCGTCGTACATCTGGGCCCGCGCACTGGACTTGATCCGGTCCGGGTAGTCCGCGGACCGGCGCTCCAGGTGCAGGCGGATCCAGATGCCGCCGCTCCAGTCCGCGTACGTCACCCAGTTCCGGTCGCTGTCCTCCTTGTCCGGCCGGGTGACCTGGTAGCCCTCGGGGACGGCGAGGGTGGCGCCGATCCCGCTCTCCGGCCGCTTCGCCCAGCCGTCGGGCAGCGGGCCGGCGGAGGGACCGGCGAGGACGAGGCAGGCGGTGACGGCCGCCGCGACCACCGCCGCGCCGGCACCGGTCCAGGCGAGACGGCGCGGGCGGCGGGAGCGGGCGACGGCCGGGGCGGGCCCGGACGGCAGGGGCGCCGTGGGTGCGGGGGGCGGCGGCGGGGGGCTCGCCGCCGCCCGCAGCAGGGTGCGGACCCGGTCCGCCGACGGGCGGTGCGCGGGATCCTTGTGGAGCAGCCCGTTGATGACCTCGGCGAGCGGGCCGGACGCGGACGCGGGCGGGGCCGGGGTGGCGTTGAGGACGGACTGGAGGGTGGCCGGCGTGTTGCTGCGCCGGAACGGCGACACGCCCTCCGTGGCCAGGTACAGCACCACGCCCAGCGACCACAGGTCGCTCGCCGGTCCGGGCCGCTGCCCGAGCACCCGCTCCGGCGCGATGAACTCGGGCGAGCCGACGAAGCCGCCGGTGTCCGTGAGCCGGGTGTCGCCCTCGATCTGAGCGATCCCGAAGTCCGTGAGGACCACCCGGTCGTGCCGGCCCAGCAGGATGTTGTCGGGCTTGACGTCCCGGTGCAGCACACCCGCGGCGTGCGCCGCCTCCAGCGCGCCAAGTACCTGCAGACCGATCCGGGCCGCCTCCCGCGCGTCCAGCGTGCCGTCCCGCAGCGTGCTGCCGAGGGTGCGGCCGTGCACCAGCTCCATCACGATCCACGGCCGGCCGTCGACGACCGCGACGTCGTGCACGTTCACCACCGCGGGGTGGTCGAGCCGGGCCGCGGCGCGGGCCTCGCGGCGCATGCGCTCGAAGGCGTTGGCCCGTTCCCGCTCGGGAAGGTGGTCCGGCAGGCGGGGTTCCTTGACGGCGACCTCACGGTCCACCGTCTCATCCTCGGCCCGCCAGACGGTGCCCATGCCGCCGTGCCCCAGCTTGGCGAGCAGCCGGTAGCGGCCCGCGACGAGCCGCCCGGCGCCCGGTTCCCCGGCGGGGGCGGCCGGGGCCGGAGCGGAGGCCGTCCGGGCCGGGAGCGCGGCCGGCCCGGCGGGGCCGGGGACCCCGGCCGGCGCTGCCGGGCCCGGTGTCGCGTGCGGCTCGATGCCCGGGGCCGGCCGCGGTCTCGGCGGTTGCAGAACAAAACTCGTCGTGTCGTCGGCCCCGTGGCCGACTCCCCCGTCACTGCTCATGCGTCATCTCTACCTCGCCCCGGCGCCCGGTCCAACAGCGAGGGCGAACCGGTCACACACCCGTGACCGAGAACGTGTCGGCCGCCACGTCGAAGTACTCCCGCGCCTCCCGCACCTTCCCCACCGGCGCCGACACCCAGACGTCGTACAGCAGCCCGCCCTCCTCCCAGCACAGGTCGTAGGTGTGGCGGGGCCCCTCCGCCGCGCTGAAGCCGTTCCAGGTGAACTCCCAGAACGCGGCCGGGTGTCCGCCGTGCGTGGTCCGGGTGACCCGGCCGTCGTGGTAACCCGGGTTGCTGGAGGGGCCGCCGGCGGCCGAGCGTTCCATCACCCCCTGCGGGCCGCCCGGCTGAGGCGCGGTGATTCTGATGCCCAGGCGGAAGGTCCGGCCCGGCGAGAAGTAGAAGACGCGCTCGCCCTGCGGAGTGCGGGTGAAGTCCTCGGGCACGGCGAGGGAGAAGCCGGCCGGGTCCTGGGCCGTGCGGTAGCCGGAGGGCGCGGTGTGCCCGCCGGAACTCGGCCGGGGTGCACCGGAGGTGGGCGCGGGCGCCGGGCGTGCTCCGGACGGTGCCGGGGAGGGAGTCGTGCCCGCCGAGGCACCCGGGGAGCCGGCGGGGCCGGTGCCGGTCCGGGTGGCCGGGGACGTCGCCGTGCCGCCCGGGGTGCCGCCGCCCCCGTCCCCGTGCCGGTGCAGCAGCAGCGCCGCGGCCGACACGCCCGCCCCGGCCAGCGCGGCCACGAGCAGCGCCGCCACCAGCACCCCGCGCGGGGAGGACCGCTTCGGGAGCGGCTGCACCGGAGCGGACGGCACCGGTCCGCGGGGCAGATCCGGCTGGGTCGGCGCGTACGGCTCGGGAGTCTTCGGCGTACGGCTCCCACCGATCCGGTGGACGCGCCCGCCGGCGTGCGGTCCCCCCGTGGCCGGGACGGCCGGAGCGGCGGGCGTCCGGCCGGTCTCCAGATACGTCCGCAGCATCCACTCGGCGTCCGCCGCGCCCAGCCGCCGGTCGGGGTCGCGGTCCAACAGGCCCCGGACGACGGGCAGCAGCGGCTCGGCCTGCACCGGGGGGCGGATGTCGTCGGCGACGACGGCGTGCAGGATGCCGCCGAGCGAGTCACGGCGGAACGGTGACTCGCCGCTGAGCACGGTGCACAGCAGCGCGCCCAGCGACCACAGGTCGGACTCCGGTCCGGTGCGCAGCCCGGACATCCGCTCGGGCGCGGTGTATTCGGGCGAGCCGACGAAGGAGCCGGTCTCGGTGAGCGTGGTGGCGCCCGCGACCTGGGCGATACCGAAGTCGGTGAGGACGACCCGGTCGGTGCCGGACTCGATCAGGACGTTCGCGGGTTTGATGTCCCGGTGCAGCACGCCCGCCTCGTGGGCGGTGTGCAGCGCGCTCAGCAGGGCGATGCCGATCCGCGCGGCCTCGGCGGCGTCGACCGGGCCGTGCCGGGAGATCCGGTCGGCGAGCGAACCACCGTCGATCAACTCCATCACCAGATACGGCCGTTCGTCCTGCTCCACCACGTCGTGCACGACGATGATGTGCGGATGCCGCAGCTGGCAGACCGCGCGGGCCTCGCGGAACGTACGCTCACGGCGGCGCCGCGCGTCGTCGTCCGGGAGCGAGTCGTCCGGAAGGAGCTCCTTGACCGCCACCTGACGGCCCAGCACCTGGTCGCTCGCCCGCCACACGACGCCCATGCCGCCGCGCCCGACGCGTTCCTCCAGGCGGTAACGGCCCGCGATCAGCCGGAACCCGGCTCCCTCGGTCCCCATGCGCCCCATCATGCCGCACCGGACCTGTCCGCTCCGGGGCACCGATCGGCCAACCCGGACCGCACTCTGGCCGACGGGCACCGCCCCCGGCAGCGGGGACGGCGGGGACGGCGCCGGACGCGAGGACGTTCCGGGCGGTGCGCCGTCCGTCCGGGGCCGGTCGGCGGTGCCGTCCGTGCGGCCCTTGCCGCCGAACGGCCGGCAGCGGCCGGCTTGCCTTCCTACTGCGGCTGCTGCCAGCTCTGCAGGACCCACTTGAACTGCTTGCTGGTCTTCGCCCAGTCCTTCTCCGGGGTCGACATGTAGATCGCGTACTCGGCGCCGTCCCGCGAGAAATACGTCTCCTCGATGGCGTGGCGTGGACCGGCGACATGGGGCGGGTCCTTGGCCAGAGCCGTCCAGGTGTACTCCCACAGCGAGCCCTTGCAGTCGCGGTAGGTGTTCTCTTCCATGGTCACCTGCTGGTAGTCGACCAGCCCCTGGATCTGCTTCTCCAGATCCTCCTGGTGCGACTTGGCGTCGGCGAAGTCCGGCGAGGTGTCGATGGCGATGCGGACGAAGTGCTTGCCGCCGTCCGGGGTGTAGTCGACCTGCCGGAGAGCGCCGTCCACGCCGACGACCCTTCGCGACCAGCCCTTGGGCAGGTAGACGCTGAAGCCCCACTCGTCGTCGTACCGCTGCCACGAAGCGGGGACCGTGCCGTCGGAGCGCGGCGCGGCGCCGCTCGCGGAGGGTGACGTGCCGGCCGGGCCCGCCGTCCCGCCCGTCCCGTCGCTCTGCTCCCAGGCGCCCCACTGCTGGAAGGCCGCCGCCGAGCCGCCGCCGAGCACGGCCGCGGCGACGACGACGAGCGCGAAGGTGCGCAGCCGGCGCCGGCGCCGGGCCGGTGCCCGGCCGCCCGCCGCACCGGCAGGCATGGGAGCCACGGCCGTCGGCCCGGTCATGGGGCGGCCCGCGCCCGACGGGATGCCGGGGGCGGTGCCGCCGGTCGGGTAACCGGTCATGCCGTAGCCGGAGTTGTCCGTCCCCCGCGGGTACGCGCCCGAGCCCTGGGCGGGTACGAACGGCTGCGCGGTGCCCGGCCGGCGGCCCTCCGCCGCCTCGGCGAGCATCCGCTCCGCCTCCCCGGCGCCCGGCCGCTGGGCCGGGTCCTTGCGCAGCAGGGCGGCGATGACCGGTGCGAGCGGCCCGGCGTGACGCGGCTCGTCCAGGTGCTCCTCGACGATCGCCTGCATGGTGCTCAGCGGCGAGGTGCGCCGGAACGGCGAGCGCCCCTCGACCGCCGTGTACAGCGTGGCGCCCAGCGCCCACAGGTCGGAGGCCGGGCCGGGGTCGTGGCCGCGCACCCGCTCGGGGGCCAGGTAGTCGACGGAACCGACGACCTCCCCGGTGCGGGTGATGGTCGAGTCGCCCTCGATCTGGGCGATGCCGAAGTCCGTGAGCAGCACCCTGCGGTCCGTGCCGAGCAGTACGTTGCCGGGCTTGACGTCCCGGTGCAGCACCCCGGCGGAGTGTGCGGCGCCCAGCGCCCGCAGCACCCACAGTCCGATCCGCGCCGCTTCCTCGGGCTCGACGCGACCGCGCTCCTTGACCGCGTCGGCCAGCGAGTTGCCCTCGACCAGCTCCATCACGATCCACGGGCGGCCGTCGTGTTCGAGGACGTCGTGCACGGTGACGACGGCGGAGTGGTTGATGCGGGCGGCGGCCCGCGCCTCGGCGCGGGTGCGGGCGAGCAGAACGGCCTGGTCGCTGTCGGACACGTAGAGCGCTGCGGTCAACTCCTTGATGGCGACCTTTCGGTGCAGCACCTCGTCGTGGGCGCGCCACACCCGGCCCATGCCGCCGCTGCCGATGGAATCGGCGAGCCGGTAGCGGCCTGCTATGAGCAGGCCCTGCATCTGATTCACGTTGCCCCGCAATGCTCTTGACAGGGTCAGACTAAGGACCGCCCCCCGCACAGGGAACCAGCGGGGTGCGAAGGAAACCGCACTGTGACGATGGTCATTTCCACGCGAGAGCGGAAACCGCCCTGCCCTGCCCCGTCGCCGAATACACGCTGCTCAACCGGTGTAGCGATACGTCGCCGTAGCCTGCTCGTACAGCCGCGTCACCTCGTCCCGCTCGGCCTCCGGGCCGCGCACCTGGACGATGTGGTAGCGGCCGTCGAGGAGCAGTGCCATGTTCCGCACGAAGAGATCTCTTCCCTGCCCGTCGGTCCAGGTGAACTGCCCTTCCGCCATGGTCCGTCCGCCCACCTCGATGGTCCGCAGGCCGCTCGCCGTGGCCCAGCTGGAGTCGCGGTACGGCTGCAGTTCCCGCTCCTTGTCCCGCTGGTAGACCATCGGATCGCTGCCGTAGGCGGACGTGCCGTCCCGGCCCGGTACGACGATCAGCTCGAAGTTCCCGTGGCTGTAGACCACCTGGCCGCTGCCGTTCTTCGGGATGTGGTCCCAGCCCTTGGCCACGGCGACCTGGAAGCCGTCGGGCTCCTTGCGCAGGGTGAACCCGTCGGGGACGGCAGGGTCACCGCCGGTCTGGGTCTCGGTCGCGGGCGCGGAGGCACCGCCGTCCGGAGCGCTCTGTCCGGCGGAGGGCTGCCGGGTGTGCGAGGGCACGGGGCCGGTCTGCCCGGCGCTGCCGGTACGGTCCTCGCCCGCGGCGCCGTTCCCCTCCTGCTTCGGCATGAAGAGCATCGCGTACGCGATCACACCGGCCAGCAGGAGCAGGATCAGCAGGAGCAGGGTCCGACCCAGGCTGCGCGGCGAACGCCCGCCCTCCCGGGCCCGCTTGTGCCGGCCGTGCGGATGGGTCGCGGGCAGTCCGGCACGCCGGCGGCGCACCAGCTCGCCGCGGCGCCGGACGATCGGCAGCCGGCTCGGGTCGGCGGGCGGCACGGGGACGACATGGGTGCCGGCGTCCGGCTCGGGCGCGGACCGCACCAGGGACCGCAGCCAGCCGCTCAGCTCCTCGACGTCCGGCCGCTCGAGGGGGTCCTGGCGCAGCAGCGACTCCACCACCGGCCGCAGCGGGCCGCACTCCTCGGCGAAGGCGGGCGGTTCGGCGCACACCAGTTGCACCAGCTCGGCCGTGGACTCCTCCGGGTAGGGGGCGTGCCCCTGGACGGCCCGGAACAGCAGGGCGCCCAGCGCCCACAGGTCGGTGGCGGGGCCGATCGGCGCCGCCAGCTGCCAGTTCTCGTGCACGGGCCCGGCCTGCTCCGGCGCCCACCGTTCGGTCACCGGTCCCACCACGGTCATCCGCACCTGCCGGGCCCGCTCGGCGGCGAGCGCGGTACCGGGGCCACGGCGCACGGCACCCGGCTCGTCCCACCGGCCGCCCGGCTGTGCGGGGAGTGCGCCGGGGGCGAGTTCGGGGCGGGCGGGGGCGCCGCCCGGCCGGACCGGCCTGCTCCCCGCGTCCTCCGGGGCCGGGCCGTACCCCTGGGCCGGCACCTGTCCGGGCAGGCCCGGCCGGGGCGCACCGCCGACCGGGGCGGGCACCGTGCCACCGGTTCCGGTGCGCGGTGCGGCGCCGTGCCAGGAGGCGCCTCGCACTCCGTACGGGTCGGCGATCCGGCCGGGCGGCGGCACGGCGCCCGCCTCCGCGGGGTACGACGGCCGGCCCGTGCCGTCACCCCGGCCGGCGCCGGTGTCGTCCTCGGCGGGCGGACGGGCGCCGGGCAGCGCGGGGCGCCCGCTCTGCTGGGCCTCGTGCACCCGGGCGGCGGCACGGGCACCCGCGCGGTACGCGGCGATGGCGCCCGCCCGGGCGGCGCGGACGTCGGCCCCGCTCTCCAGGGCCGGCTGCTCCGCCGGTCCGGACCTCCCGTTCGCGTCCGGAGCCGGCAGTCCTCCGGCCGCCCGTGCCCGGATGGCGGCGCGCCGCGCGGCCTCGGGGTCCACATCCGCGGTCGGACCGCCGGCCCCGCCCGGCATCCCTCCCGCGCGGCCGCCGGGACCCGTGGGCACCCCTGTTCCCGGGCCGGGACCGGGCCCCGAGGGGCCGCCGCGCTCAGCGGCCCCCGCCGCCCGCGGCTGCCCGCCGGACACCTCTCCGGTGTCCTCCGCGTGGCCGTCGGGGGCCGGCACCGGGTCGTACCCGCACAGCGCCTCCTCCGCCGCGCCGACGGCGAGGCCGGTCAGCATCACCCGGCCGTCGTCGCAGACCAGGATCGTGCGGACGGTGATGTTGCGGTGCACCCAGCCGTGCGCGTGCAGCACCCGGAGCGCCATGAGCACGTCGGAGGCGACCTCGGCCGCCCGGTACGGCGACAGCGGCTTCCCGGTGAGCAGGGCGGCCAGCGGACGCGCGGCCACCAGCTCGCTGACGATCCACAGGGACCCGCCCTCGGCGAACACGTCGAAGACCTGGTCCAGGCGTGGGTGGTCGGGGATGCGGGCCGCCGCCTGCGCGGCCTCGACGGCGCGCCGCACCGCCGGATCGGCGGGCTGCCGGGTGGCTGTCCTGCCCTCCGGTGCCCGGCGGGACGTGCGCTCGCGCGCGGTGAACCCCTCGGGCAGCCCCTCGGCGTCGAGCACCTCGGCCTCGACGACCTCCGGCAACGGCACCTGCCGGACGAGGACTTCCTGGCCGCTGTAGGTGTCGAAGGCGCGGGTCTCGGTGAATTCGTACTCGTCGGACGGCGGCAGTGGCAGGCGGTAGCGGTCGGCGAGCACCCGACCCGCGTAGTCGTCCACTTTGCCTCCCCCGGCCGCCCGGTTGGTCACACCCGATCGCCTCACGGCCCGTTTCGCACACGCATGCGGCTGCGTACGGTCCGCGATTCACGATACGTGCCGGAGGCAACCCGCATTGAAAGGATGACGGATTCTCACGTACCAAACCGTCGTACAGGGCCTACGACTTCGGCTTGAAGGACTCGGTCAACGTCTTCCACGTGTCCTTGCGCAGATCGCCGTTCCAGTGGGCGGCCTTCGCGGAGTACATCAGCGCGTAACCGAGGTGGTCGTTCACCACGAAGCCCCGGTCGATCGTGCGGTACCCGGTGCCGTCCTCGGTGTAGGTGAACTCCCAGTCGGCGGTGTTCCAGCCGCGGTAGTCCACCTGCTCGATGCGGATCTTGCGGTACTGGTCGCGCACCATGTCCCGCTCCTGGTTCTTCCAGTCCGCCACCGGGTCGTCCTTCGGCGTGCTGGTCCAGGCGACGAGCAGCCGCTGCCCGTCGGGTCCGGTGTAGCGGTCGCCGGCGGACACGGTGGTCTTGAACCTCCACCCCTTGGGCAGACCTATGGAGTAGCCCTGACCACCCTTGCGGGTGCTCTCGGCCGGCGCGCTCCCGCTGCCCTTCGGCCCCGAGCCGTCGGAGGCGCCGGAGTCGTCGGAGGCGTCGGCATCACCGGAGGTCGGGCTCGCGTCGGCGTCCGCCGCGGTGTCCGGCGCCGAACCGGTGGCGGTGGATGCCGCGCCGGCCCCGTCCGTCCGTGTTCCGGTGGCCGTGCCGGCCCCCTTGCCCTTGTCCTGCTTGGCGGAGGCGCTGGAACTCGCCGCGGCCTTGGCCCCGCTGTTCGCGCCGTTCTTGTCGTCACCGCCGCCCAGGGTGAGGGCCAGCACGGTCCCGAGCACCGCGAGGACGACCACCACGGCGATGATCACCAGCGTGCGCTTGGGGACCACGTCGGTCAGCGGCGCCCTCGGCACCGGCCGCGGCGGCAGGTCCAGGTCCGGCGGCGGCACCTGGGGCCACCCGGAAGACGGCTTGTTCGCGCTGGAGTTCTGCGCACCGCCCGCACCCGCCACCGTGCCCCCCGGCCGCGCGGCGGATCCGGCACCGGGCCCGCCCGCGGCACCCGGCCGCGTCCCGCCGGCCGCACCGGTCCGCGCCGCGCCGGGGACGGTGCCCCCGGCACCCGCCGCGCCGCCCGGGCCCCGCCCGGCCGGCTCGCTCCCGCTCTTGCCCCGCGTCGTCGCCCCGGCCGCGGCGGCGCCGGCCGCCTTGCGCACGGACCGGAGCGCGCCGCGCAGCTTGTCGCCGGCCTCCTCGCCCCGCCTGCCTTCCGGCCCACCGGGCTGCACCGGCAGCGGAACCACCCGCGTGGCGTCCATCGCCTCCGGCTCGGGGGCCCTGATGACCTTGTCGAGCAGGGCCCGGGCCCCGGCGTCGTCGAGCCGCTCGGCCGGGTCCTTGGTCAGCAGACCGTAGATGACGTCCCGCAGCGGTCCCGCGTGTTTGGGCTCCTCCAGGGGCTCGGTCATCACCGCGGTGAGCGTGGCGATCGCCGAGCCCTTGTCGTACGGCGGCGTGCCCTCGACCGCCGCGTACAGCAGACCGCCGAGCGACCACAGGTCGGCCGCCGGTCCCGGCTTGTGGCCGCGGGCCCGCTCCGGGGAGATGTAGGAGGGGGCGCCGACGAGCATGCCGGTGGAGGTGATGGACGGGTCACCCTCGACCTGCGCGATGCCGAAGTCGGTGAGCACGACCCGGCCGTCCTCGGCGATGAGCACGTTGGACGGCTTCACGTCCCGGTGCAGGATGCCCTCGCGGTGCGCGGAGCGCAGCACGTCGAGGACGGCGAGGCCCACCTCGGCGGCGCGCCTCGGCTGCAGCAGGCCGTCCTCGCGGATGACCTCGGCCAGGGACTTGCCCTCGACCAACTCCATGACGATCCAGGGCCGGTCGTCCTCGTCGACCACGTCGAAGACCGTCACCGCGCTGTTGTTGCGGATCCGGGCGATCGCCTTGGCCTCGCGCAGGGTGCGCGTGATCAGGCGCCGCTTCTCCTCCTCGTCGATGTTCGACGGGAACCGCAGCTCCTTGACGGCGACCGTCCGGCCCAGGGTCTCGTCCTCGGCGCGCCAGACCGTGCCCATACCGCCCCGGCCCAGCACGTCTCCCAGTCGGTACCGCCCCGCGAGGAGACGCCGCTCGTTCTTGTCCTGACGAGTCTCCTGACGAGATGTCCCCGCCCGCTCCGCCTCCGACATGCGTCCCCTCATACAACCCGCCCTGACAGAGCCTCCATTGTCTCTCACCCGACAAGTGCCCGACGCCCAGGGTGCCCCAGGCCCGGACCCGCCCTCCCCGCTCCGGGAACCCCCTTGAATGATGCGTTCCGCTTACCGGGATGATGGGCCGCAAGAGGGGAGGAACCGATATGCCGACGCTTCGGACACTCCTGTCCATACCGGTGTCCCTGGCGCTGCTGCTCGCCCCGGCCGCCTCCCAGGACACCTCGCCGGCAGCGGCCACGGAAGCCGTCCTGCCGCTGCTGGCCGGCGACGGCGGGGCCCCCGCCGCGGCCCTGCTGGCCCAGGACACCGACGGGGACGGGAACCGCCTCCGCTACGCGGCCGCCGGCCAGGGCATCGCCCGCGCCGACCACTTCCGCGCCGGCAGCATCACCAAGACCTTCGTCGCGACGGTCGTGCTCCAGCTGGCCGCCGAGCACCGGCTCTCCCTGTCCGACAGCGTGGAGCGGCACCTGCCGGGGCTGCTCCGCGGGCGCGGCACCGACGGGCGGCGCATCACCCTGCGTGCTCTGCTCACCCACACCAGCGGGCTGGCCGACTTCACCGAAGCCACCCGGGGCGTCGTGCCCCTGACCCCGCTTCAGGCGGTGCGCCTCGCTCTCTCCCTCCCTCCGGGCCGCCCGGGCCGCTACTCCTACTCCAGCACCAACTACGTCCTGCTCGGCCTGGTCGTCCGCCAGGTCACCGGTCACTCCTACGCCGTCGAGGCCGAGCGCCGCGTCATCGCTCCGCTGGGTCTGACGGGCACCTCCTTCCCCGGGTCCCGCACCTCACTGCCCGCGCCGCACGGCCGTGCCTACGCCGCCGACGGTTCCGACGTCACCGAGCTCGACCCGCGCGTGGCCGGCGCGGCGGGTGAGCTGGTGACCACACTGGCCGACCTGGACCGCTTCTACGCGGCGCTGCTGGGCGGCCGGCTGCTGCCCTCGCACTGGCTGCGCGAGATGCTCGACACCCGTGCCGCACACGGCTCGTACGGCATGGGGCTGTTTCCGGTGAAGCTGCCGTGCGGCACCACGGTGTGGGGGCACAACGGCCGGATACCCGGGAGCTACGTGCGCAGCGCAGCCACCGCCGACGGCCGCCATGTCCTCACCTTCCGGGTGAACACGGACGCGATCGCAGACCCCCGCCTCGAACCGGCCCTGCTCGCCGCCGGGTTCTGCCCTCACACCCCGTAGAACGGCCGGGCCCCGACGGGAGATCCCGCCCGGAGTCACTCTTTGGGGTGAACCCCAGAGCGGCGGCCGAGGCCCGGAACCGGCACCGCCGGGCCCGGGATCGGCACCGCCGGGCCGGTCAGGGGGCGGGGCGGGGGTTACAGGGGGACGATGTCCGGTGCGCCCAGGCGGGCCGCGTCCGCCGTCTGGTCGTCCGGCTGGAGCTGGGACTCGCGCTCGGCCTCCACCCGCTTCTCGTAGTGCTCGACCTCGCGTTCGATCTGATCCTTGTCCCAGCCGAGGACCGGTGCCATCAGCTCGGCCGCCTCCCGGGCGCTGCGGGTGCCCCGGTCGAAGGTCTCGATGGAGATGCGGGTGCGGCGGGTGAGCACGTCGTCCAGGTGCCGGGCGCCCTCGTGCGAGGCGGCGTACACCACCTCGGCGCGCAGGTAGTCGTCGGCGGCGTGCAGCGGCTCGCCGAGCGCGGGGTCGGCGGCGACGAGGTCCAGGACCTCCTCGGCCAGGGAGCCGTACCGGTTCAGCAGGTGCTCCACGCGGACCACGTGCAGCCCGGTGCGCGCGGCGATCCGCGCCCGAGCGTTCCACAGCGCCTGGTAGCCCTCCGCGCCGAGCAGCGGGGTCTCCTCCGTCACGCAGTCGGCGACGCGCATGTCCAGGCCGTGCACGGCCTCGTCGACGGCGTCCTTGGCCATCACCCGGTAGGTGGTGTACTTGCCGCCCGCCACCACCACCAGCCCCGGCGCCGGGTGGGCGACCGTGTGCTCGCGGGACAGCTTGCTGGTGGCGTCGGACTCGCCGGCCAGCAGCGGGCGCAGCCCGGCGTACACCCCCTGGACGTCGTCCCGGCCGAGCGGCACGGACAGCACCGAGTTCACGTGCTCCAGCAGATAGTCGATGTCGGCGCTGGACGCGGCCGGATGGGCCTTGTCGAGATCCCAGCCGGTGTCGGTGGTACCGATGATCCAGTGCCGGCCCCACGGGATGACGAACAGGACGGATTTCTCGGTGCGCAGGATCAGACCGGTGGTGGAGTGGATGCGGTCCTTGGGCACGACCAGGTGGATGCCCTTGGAGGCGCGGACGTGGAACTGACCGCGCTCGCCGACCATCGCCTGCGTGTCGTCGGTCCACACCCCGGTGGCGTTGACGACCTGCTTGGCGCGCACCTCGTACTCCCCGCCGCCCTCCACGTCCCGCACCCGGGCGCCGACGACCCGCTCGCCCTCGCGCAGGAACCCGGTCACGCGCGCGCGGTTGGCCACCTTCGCGCCGTAGGACGCCGCCGTGCGCACCAGCGTGGCCGTGAAGCGGGCGTCGTCCATCTGGGCGTCGTAGTACTGCAGGGCGCCGACCAGGGCGTCCTTCTTCAGGCAGGGGGCCACGCGCAGGGCGTGACGGCGGCTCAGGTGGCGGTGTACGGGCAGGCCCCGGCCGTGGCCGCGGGCCATGGACATCGCGTCGTACAGCGCGACGCCCGAGCCGGCGTACAGCCGCTCCCAGCCCTTGTGCTGGAGCGGGTAGAGGAACGGCACCGGTTTGACCAGGTGCGGGGCGAGACGCTCCAGCAGCAGTCCGCGCTCCTTGAGGGCCTCACGGACCAGAGCGAAGTCGAGCATCTCCAGGTAGCGCAGGCCGCCGTGGATGAGCTTGCTGGACCGGCTGGAGGTACCGGACGCCCAGTCGCGGGCCTCGACCAGGCCGGTGGACAGTCCGCGGGTGACCGCGTCCAGCGCGGTGCCGGCCCCGACCACTCCGCCGCCGACCACCAGCACGTCCAGCTCGCGCTCCGCCATCGCCGCCAGGGCCTCGGCGCGCTGCACCGGTCCCAGAGTCGCTGTCCTCACCGCTGCCTCCCGCTGTGTCGCAGAATCGCTCGCGTCGGCCGCACCCGGCGGGCGAAGCCCCGTTCATCCCCTCCTCATGCCCAAATTCTGACGGGGTTGCCCGGCCCCAGCCACCACGGCCTCCCAACCTGTGGACAACTCGCGCACAACCCTCGGAAGACACACAAACACAATCACACAGAACGGTCATATGTGTACCTAGTCTGACAGTGCACTCGCTCATGCTGTCCACAGCGGTTGCGCACCTGTCCCGCTTCGGCTACTGGGAAGGACGGCCCACGCATGCCCGCAGACCTCGCCGTCATCGGACTCGGCCCCTACGGTTTGCCGCTCGCCCAGGCTGCCGTCGCCGCCGGCATCTCCACCGTCGGCTTTGCCACGGGCCCGGAGGCTGGCCCGCTCAGCGCCGCCGAGCTGCGCCGGATGCACGTGGCGGGATTCCGGCTCGGCACCGAGCCCGCCCAGCTCGGCCGCGTCCGTACGGCAGTGATCTGCGCGCCCACCCCGCGCGGCGCCGACGGCGGACTCGACCTCGGCCAGGTCGAGGCGGCGGCCCGCACCCTGGCCGGAAGACTCCGCCCGCACACCACGGTCATCCTGGAGTCGCCCGTGCTGCCGGGCACGACGGAGGAGTTCCTGCGCCCGCTTCTGGAGAAGGGATCGGGCCTGCGCGCCGGCCGCGACTTCCACCTCGCCTACTCCCCCAGCCGGGTGGACCCCGGCAACCGCGACCACACGCCCGCCAGCACCCCGAAGGTCATCGGCGGCCTCACCCCCGCCTGCACCGAGTCCGCCGCCGCGTTCTACGGCCGGCTCACCGACAAGGTGGTACGCGCGCGCGGCCTGCGCGAGGCGGAGACCGTGCAACTGCTGGAGACCAACTACCGGCATGTCAACATCGCGCTCGTCAACGAGATGGCCGTCCTCTGCCACGAGCTGGGCGTGGACCTGTGGGACGTCATCCGGTGCGCGGAGACGAGGCCGTTCGGCTTCCAGGCGTTCCGGCCCGGCCCGGGCGTCGGCGGGCACGGTGTCCCACAGGACCTGACCGGGCACGCGACCCGCACCCTGCGCATGGTCGAGCTGGCCCAGCAGGTCAACAGCCGGATGCCCCGGTACGTCGTGCAGCGCGCCGCCACCCTCCTCAACGAGCACGGCAAGTCCGCGCGCGGGGCCCGCATCCTGCTCCTCGGCGTCACCTACAAGCCCGACCTCGCCGACCTCCAGGGCACGCCCGCGCGGGAGATCGCCGTGCGGCTGATGGAGTTCGGCGCCTCGGTGAGCTACCACGACCCGTACGTGCCGTCCTGGAACGTCCTGGACCGCCCGGTGCCGCGCGCGGACTCCCTCTACGAAGCCGCGGCCGACGCCGACCTGACCATCCTGCTCCAGCAGCACCGGACGTACGACCTGCAGGGCCTGTCGGTGAAGGCGCAGCTGCTGCTGGACACGCGCGGGGCCACGCCGATGGGGGCGGCACACCGGCTCTGAGGGCGCCACGGACCGGAAACGGTCACGAACGGGAAACGGTCGCACAGGAAAGCGGTCACGGGCGGAAAACAGCCGGGGCGTTGTCGTGCCCGGCTGTTACTGTCCCCCGGACTCACCGCACACACGTGCGTACGGGTCATCCGTACACGTCGTCCATCGCATTCCACATCGGGGGATTTCTGTCATGAGCTAGTCAACGCCGCCGCCTCAGCCGCCGCAGTACGGTCCTGCGGGCGGCAACCCGTACGCCCAGCAGGGCCCGGCCCCCGCCCCGGGAGCGCCGTACCCGCCGCAGCCGGGCGCCTTCGCCCCGCCCGCGCCGCCGGCCGCGCCGGTCCGCAACAACCTGGCGCTCGGCCTGGTGGCCGCGCTCGCCGCCGCCGTGGTCGTCGGTTCCCTCTACGGCCTCATCATCGGCGCCACCGAGCACGAGATCGGCTGGGCGGCCGTCGGCGTCGGCTTCGTCGTCGGCCTCGTGGCCGGCAAGGCCGGCGGCCGCAACCCCGCCCTCCCGGTCATCGGCGCCGTCCTGGCGCTCGGCTCGGTCTACCTCGGTCAGCTGGTCGGCGAGGCGATGCTCATCGCCGACCACTTCCACGTGGGCTTCAACGAGGTCTTCTTCGAGCACCTCGACTCGGTCCAGAAGATCTGGAAGGAAGACGCCGACCCGCTCACCTTCGTCTTCTTCGGCATCGCGGCGTTCGCCGCGTTCTCCGGCGCCAAGAAGGCGGCCGCGTAAGGGCCGCCCACGCGCGCAGGGGCCCGGTCACCGTGCGGTGACCGGGCCCCTGCGCGTCGTACGGGTCAGCGGCGGTGCTGGCTGTCCGCCACCGTCACCTCGACCCGCTGGAACTCCTTGAGCTCGCTGTAGCCGGTGGTGGCCATGGCGCGGCGCAGGGCGCCGAAGAAGTTCATCGAGCCGTCCGGGGTGTGGGACGGCCCCGTGAGGATCTCCTCGACCGTGCCGACCGTGCCCAGGTCGACCTTCTGGCCGCGGGGCAGCTCCTCGTTGACCGCCTCCATGCCCCAGTGGTGGCCCTTGCCGGGCGCGTCCGTGCCCCGGGCCAGCGGAGAGCCCATCATCACCGCGTCGGCGCCGCAGGCGACCGCCTTGGGCAGGTCGCCGGACCAGCCGACACCGCCGTCCGCGATCACGTGCACGTACCGGCCGCCGGACTCGTCCATGTAGTCCCGGCGGGCCGCGGCCACGTCGGCGACGGCGGTGGCCATCGGGACCTGGATGCCGAGGACGTTGCGCGTGGTGTGCGCGGCGCCGCCGCCGAAGCCGACCAGGACGCCGGCCGCGCCGGTGCGCATCAGGTGCAGCGCGGCGGTGTAGGTGGCACAGCCACCGACGATCACCGGGACGTCCAGCTCGTAGATGAACTGCTTCAGGTTCAGCGGCTCGGCCGCGGACGAGACGTGCTCCGCCGAGACCGTCGTGCCGCGGATGACGAAGATGTCCACGCCCGCGTCCACGACCGCCTTGGAGAACTGGGCGGTGCGCTGCGGGGAGAGCGCGGCGGCGGTGACCACGCCGGCGTCACGCACCTCCTTGATGCGGGCGCCGATCAGCTCCTCCTTGATCGGAGCCGCGTAGACCTCCTGGAGGCGGCGGGTCGCCCGCTCGGCCGGCAGCTCGGCGATCTCGTCCAGCAGCGGCTGCGGGTCCTCGTACCGCGTCCACAGACCCTCGAGGTTGAGCACGCCGAGGCCGCCCAGCTCGCCGATGCGGATCGCGGTGGCCGGGGAGACCACGGAGTCCATGGGAGCGGCCAGGAACGGCAGCTCGAAGCGGTAGGCGTCGATCTGCCAGGCGATCGAGACCTCCTTCGGGTCCCGCGTACGGCGGCTGGGGACGACGGCGATGTCGTCGAAGGCGTACGCCCGGCGGCCGCGCTTGCCGCGCCCGATCTCGATCTCAGTCACGTTGGTGGCCTTTCCCTATGCGTTGCAGCGCCTTCCAGTATCGCCGACCGGTACGACAAGAGCGGCCCCGGATGCTCCGGGACCGCCCTGTCATGCCGCACGCGCGCGTGGAGGCGTACGTATGCCGCCCGAGAGCTACCTCTTGCTGCTGTAGTTCGGCGCCTCGACCGTCATCTGGATGTCGTGCGGGTGGCTCTCCTTCAGACCCGCCGAGGTGATCCGCACGAACCGGCCGTTGGACTGCAGGTCGGGCACCGTCCTGCCGCCGACGTAGAACATCGACTGGCGCAGGCCGCCGACCAGCTGGTGGACCACGGAGGACAGCGGGCCGCGGTAGGGCACCTGGCCCTCGATGCCCTCGGGGATCAGCTGCTCGTCGGAGGCGACGCCCTCCTGGAAGTAGCGGTCCTTGGAGAACGACTTGCGGTCGCCGCGGGTCTGCATGGCGCCGAGCGAGCCCATGCCGCGGTACGACTTGAACTGCTTGCCGTTGATGAACAGCAGCTCGCCCGGGGACTCCTCGCAGCCGGCGAGCAGCGAGCCGAGCATCACCGTGTCGGCACCCGCGACGAGCGCCTTGGCGATGTCGCCGGAGTACTGCAGACCGCCGTCGCCGATCACCGGGACACCCGCGTCCTTGGCGGCGAGCGCGGCCTCGTAGATCGCGGTGACCTGCGGGACGCCGACGCCGGCGACCACGCGGGTCGTGCAGATGGAGCCGGGTCCGACGCCGACCTTGATGCCATCGGCACCCGCGTCGACCAGGGCCTGGGCGCCGTCGCGGGTGGCGACGTTGCCGCCGATGACGTCGACGCCGGAGGAGTTCGACTTGATCTTGGCGATCATGTCGCCGACCAGCCGGGAGTGGCCGTGCGCGGTGTCCACGACGATGAAGTCGACACTGGCCTCGATCAGGGCCTGGGCGCGCTCGAAGGAGTCACCGGCCACACCGACCGCCGCGCCGACCAGCAGCCGGCCCTCGGCGTCCTTGGCGGCGTTCGGGTACTGCTCCGCCTTGACGAAGTCCTTGACGGTGATCAGGCCCTTGAGCACACCCTGGTCGTCGACCAGCGGCAGCTTCTCGATCTTGTGCTTGCGCAGCAGCTCCATGGCCTCCGGGCCGGAAATGCCGACCTTGCCGGTGACCAGCGGCATCGGGGTCATGACCTCGTGCACGCGCCGGGTGCGGTCGCTCTCGAAGGCCATGTCACGGTTGGTGACGATGCCGAGGAGCTTCTTGTCGCCGTCGGTCACCGGGACGCCGCTGATGCGGAACCTGGCGCACAGCGCGTCGGCCTCGGCGAGCGTGGCCTCCGGGTGGATGGTGATGGGGTCGGTCACCATGCCGGACTCGGAGCGCTTCACCAGGTCGACCTGGTTGGCCTGGTCCTCGATGGAGAGGTTGCGGTGCAGGACGCCGACGCCGCCCTGGCGGGCCATCGCGATCGCCATGCGGGACTCGGTCACCTTGTCCATGGCAGCGGACAGCAGCGGGATGTTGACCCGCACGTTCCTGGAGACGTACGAGGCGGTGTCGATCTCGTCGGGCGCCATGTCCGACGCGCCCGGCAGCAGCAGCACGTCGTCGTAGGTCAGCCCGAGTGTCGCGAATTTTCCGGGCACTCCGTCGACGTTGGCAGTCATGACACCTTCCCCAAATGGCCTTGATCGGTGCGGATGTCCATGCTAACGGGAAGCATCGCTAGCAAATTCCACGGTACGGGTTCGCTTCAGGCTTCGTATGTTCGTACGGAAACCACGGCGCACCTGTTCAGCGAAGGAGCTACGGGGGCTCCCCGCCCGGTGGTTACTGTTCGGCGAGCGCCCTGAGGCGGCTCAGGGCCCGGTGCTGGGCCACGCGGACCGCGCCGGGTGACATTCCCAACATCTGTCCCGTCTCCTCCGCGGTCAAGCCCACGGCGATACGCAGCAGGAGCAGCTCGCGCTGGTTCTCGGGCAGGTTGGCCAGCAGCTTCTTGGCCCACTCGGCGTCGCTGCTGAGCAGGGCGCGCTCCTCGGGGCCGAGGGAGTCGTCGGGCCGTTCCGGCATCTCGTCGGAGGGCACCGCGGTCGACCCCGGGTGGCGCATCGCGGCGCGCTGGAGGTCGGCGACCTTGTGGGAGGCGATGGCGAAGACGAATGCCTCGAAGGGGCGGCCGGTGTCGCGGTAGCGCGGCAGGGCGAGGAGGACCGCCACGCAGACCTCCTGCGCCAGGTCCTCGACGAAGTGACGCGCGTCGCCGGGAAGGCGGGACAGCCGGGTGCGGCAGTAGCGCAGCGCCAGCGGGTGCACATGCGCGAGCAGATCGTGCGTGGCCTGCTCGTCCCCGTCGACCGCGCGATGCACGAGCGCACCGATCGCTCCGTGGGCCGTGCCCGCCTCGTCGTCGCGCATCGGTCCATGGTGCCTTGCGGCCGTCCGGTCCGTCGCATCGTGTTCGTGGTTGTGCACCGAAGCGTTATGAGCAGGTGCGCCGGCACTCATCCCCTGCGCCCTCCCCTTCCGCTCGACCGACTCGTCCCCGAGAGACTCCACACCTCAAGGATGCGGCATCCGCGCCGAAACGAGCAGCGCGCGTCCGGCGGGCCGCCTTGCACCCGCCCCTCCGCGGGGTTCGGCGACGGGAGCGCGACGGAGCGGAATCCCGCCGTGACGAGGGGTGTCGTGCTCCGGAGAAGTCGCCCTCCGGCACGCCCCACGGGCACGCGGACCCGCCCACCGGCGCGTACGGCGCGGGGGCCGGCCGAGGGCTGGTCGCCTGCCGGCGTGGAACCACGCCGGATCGGCATCGGCACGGCCGCACGCGCCCCGGTCAAGGCGCGGTCCGGTCAGGACGCGCCCGGAACTCCCCCGGCGCACGCGGCATGCCGCCGACTTGGCCTCCCGCGCGCGCCGGGGCGGCCGCCCCGGCATCACCGAAGGGCGCACGAGCCCGCGCGGACGGGGAGACCGCGAACCATGTGGCCGAAGCGACCGCGACCCGCACACACGAAGAGACCGCGATCCATGCGCACGGAGCCACCGCGACCCGCACGCACGAAGCGACCACGCCCCGCGCGGTGGCAGGCCGCCCGCTCCCCGCGACCCCGGCGACTTCGGCAACCGCACCGCACCGCCACTGGGCGGGTCCGGCGGTACGGTCTCGGCCGGCCGCCGCCTCCGCGGGAGCCGCGTACCCGTTCCGCGGGCGGGAGCGCGACCGCCCGTGGGGCCGGGAGCGGGGCCGGGCGGTGCCCGGTGCCGCGCGGCCCGCGGGGCCTGGCACCGTTACCGGACCAGTCCCCAGCGGAAGCCGAGGGCCACCGCGTGGGCCCGGTCCGAGGCGCCGAGCTTCTTGAACAGGCGTCGTGCGTGCGTCTTGACGGTGTCCTCGGAGAGGAACAGCTCACGACCGATCTCGGCGTTCGAGCGGCCGTGGCTCATGCCCTCCAGGACCTGGATCTCACGCGCGGTGAGCGTGGGCGCGGCGCCCATCTCCGCCGAGCGCAGCCGGCGCGGGGCGAGCCGCCAGGTCGGGTCGGCGAGCGCCTGCGTCACCGTGGCGCGCAGCTCCGCGCGCGAGGCGTCCTTGTGCAGGTAGCCACGCGCGCCGGCGGCGACCGCGAGGGCCACACCGTCGAGGTCCTCGGCGACCGTGAGCATGATGATGCGCGCGCCGGGGTCCGCGGAGAGCAGACGGCGCACGGTTTCCACTCCGCCCAGGCCGGGCATGCGCACGTCCATCAGGATGAGGTCGGAGCGGTCGGCGCCCCAGCGGCGGAGGACTTCCTCGCCGTTGGCCGCCGTCGTCACGCGCTCGACACCGGGCACGGTCGCGACCGCGCGGCGGAGCGCTTCTCGGGCAAGCGGGGAGTCGTCGCAGACGAGGACGGATGTCATGACCGCCCTCCGCAGCTGATGCGCGTCACCTTGAGCCTCCAGGCTGGTACGGAATCGTCACCTGTGCGGTCGACCGTCTCGGACGCCTGCCCGAGCTCTTGTGTTTTCAACCGCATCCGCACTCTCAACGACGGTCACTCGAAAGAGTTACGGGGCCGCGTGCCGTCTTCGGCACTCTACGTGAGGGCACCGACACGGTGCAGACATGCCCAACGGACCCTCAACTTTTCATCACAACCTATGCCCCATTCGGCCCCTTTTCTTCCCGTTTCGTAGTGTCCGGGGCTAGATTCGCAATGAGTCATATTTTCATCTCCTTAGACCGGAGATGTACGGTCGTTGGCACCGTATCCGCCCAGAACGGCGACAAGGGGTCACGTAATGGCAGATTTCTCCCGCCTTCCCGGACCGAACGCGGACCTGTGGGACTGGCAGCTGCTGGCTGCCTGCCGCGGGGTGGACAGCTCGCTCTTCTTCCACCCGGAGGGCGAGCGCGGGGCGGCTCGGAGCGCTCGCGAGAACTCGGCCAAGGAGGTCTGCATGAGGTGCCCGGTCCGTGCGGAGTGCGCGGCGCACGCGCTGGCGGTGCGCGAGCCGTACGGCGTCTGGGGCGGCCTGACCGAGGACGAGCGTGAGGAGTTGATGGGGCGCGCGCGCAACCGTCTGGTGGCGGCCTCGACCACCGGCGGGGACACCGCCTCCAACCACTGAAGGAACGTTTCTGCACCCACAGCCCACCGGGTGCGCTCATTTCATCCCCATCTGGGCACGCGTGCGCGTGCCCAGGACTCTGCCGTCGTGACCGCCGGTCCCTCGCGGCGCGCGGCCGGTCCACCGCGTGACCGCCGGCCTGTGGCCGCACCCGCGGGTTCGTCGCCGTACCCACGGGTTCGTCGCCGTACCCACGGGCGCCCGCCGGACGCGCGGGCCCTTCGCCGTGGCCGCCGGTCCGCCGTCGGGCCTCTACGCGCGCCCGGCCGCCCTGGCCAGTTGGTCCAGCGTCGCCGACACGGCCGGCACCTGTGCCAGGTCGGGCAGGGTGAGGGCGACGATCTCGCGCCGTACCGCCGGCTCCAGCCGGACCGTGCGCGCGCCGCGCGGCCGTACCGACTCCACGGCCAGCTGGGGCAGCACGGCGACACCGAGGCCCGCGCCGACCAGGCCGACCACGGCCGGATAGTCGTCGGTGGCGAAGTCGATGCGCGGGGTGAAGCCGGCCCCCTCGCACACCTCGATCAGCTGACCCCGGCAGCGCGGGCAGCCGGCGATCCAGGGCTCGCGGGCCAGCTCGCCGATGGCGACGCTCTCCGCGCGCGCGAGCCGGTGCCGTTCCGGCACGAGGGCGACCAGCCGGTCCGTCAGCAGGGGACGTACGACGAGATCGTCCCAGTCCTCGGCGACCGCCGCCCCCTCGTACCGGAAGGCGAGGGCCAGGTCGCAGTCGCCTTCGCGCAGCAGTCCGACGGACTTCGGGGGCTCGGCCTCCTCCAGGGAGACGCGGGTGCCGGGGTGGGCGGCGCGCAGGGCGGCCAGGGCCGTCGGGACCAGGGTGGAGCTGCCGCTGGGGAAGGAGACCAGCCGGACCCGGCCCGCGCGCAGGCCGGCGATGGCGGCGACCTCCTCCTCGGCCGCGGTGAGCCCGGCGAGGATGCCGGAGGCGTGCCGGACGAGGGCCTCGCCCGCCTGGGTGAGGCGCATCTCGCGCCCGTTGCGGACCAGCAGCGGGGTGCCGACCGAGGCTTCCAGGGCCTTCATCTGCTGGCTGACGGCGGGCTGGGTGCAGCCCAGCTCGCGCCCCGCCGCCGAGAAGGAACCGGTGGTGGCGACGGCGCGCAGGACGCGGAGGTGACGGGCCTCGATCACCCGTCGAGCATAAGGCAGCCTTGGGTGAGGCACCCGATCTCGCGTAGGCGCTTTGGGCGAGGATCACATAGCGTGCAGGGATGAAGCTTCTCTCCGTCAACCTGGGCCGCCCCCGGCCGGTGACCTACACGAGTCAGCCGGACGGCCTGACCGGTATCGACAAGCGCCCGGCCGAGGGGCCGGTGCGGGTGGCGGCGCCCGGTCCCAAGGGGGTCGGCGCGAGCGGGCTGGCCGGGGACGCGGTGTGCGAGACCCGCCACCACGGCGGGGACGACCAGGCGGTGTACGCGTTCGCCCGCGAGGAGCTCGACGAGTGGGAGCGCGAACTCGGCCGATCGTTGGCCAACGGTTGCTTCGGGGAGAACCTGACGACGGCCGGTCTGGACGTGTCCGGGGCACTGATCGGCGAGCGCTGGCTGATCGGTTCCGGGGTGGTGCTGGAGGTGACCTCGGGCCGCATCCCGTGCAACACGTTCCAGGGCCATCTGGACGAACGCGGCTGGGTCAAGAGGTTCACACGGAAGGGCGCAACGGGTGCCTACCTCCGGGTGATCGAGCCGGGCGAGATCCGGGCGGGGGATCCGGTCGAGATCGTGCACCGGCCGGACCACGGTGTGACGGCGGCGCTGCAGTTCCGCGCGGTCACCACCGAGCGGGAACTTCTGCCCCGGCTGCTCGCGGCGGGCGACGCGCTGCACCCGGAGGCCCTGGAGAAGGCCCGGAAGTACGCGGCGGAGCACAGGGGCTGACCGGCCGTCAGGGCGGTGCGGGGCGTGCCGCGCGCGGGCAGCGGAGGCTGTCGGTCCGGGTCACTACCCTTGGGCCATGACAACGGCTCTGATTACGGGATCGACCGCGGGAATCGGTGCCGCGTTCGCGCGGCGGCTCGCGGCTGACGGCCATGACCTCGTCCTGGTGGCGCGGGACACCAAACGGCTGCGGGAACAGGCGACGGAACTGCACGACCGGCACGGCGTCGAGGTGGAGGTGCTCACCGCCGACCTGGCGCAGGACAAGGGGATCGAGACGGTGGCCGACCGGCTCGGCGACCGGAAGAACCCGGTCGACCTGCTGGTGAACAACGCCGGCTTCGGCAACAAGGGCCGCTATCTGGACGTGTCGATGGCGGACGAGCTGAGGATGCTGAAGGTGCACTGCGAGGCGGTGCTCCGGCTGACGTCCGCGGCGGCCGGGGCGATGCGCGAGCGCGGCCGGGGCGGGGTGGTGAACGTCGCCTCGGTGGCCGCCTTCGTCCCGCGCGGCACGTACGGCGCGTCCAAGGCGTGGGTCGTGCAGTTCACCCAGGGCGCGGCGAAGGACCTGGCCGGGAGCGGGGTGCGGCTGATGGCGCTGTGCCCGGGGTTCGTGCGCACCGAGTTCCACCAGCGGGCCGGCATGGGCACGGACAACATCCCCGGCTGGATGTGGCTGGACGCCGACAAGCTGGTCGCGGCGGCCCTGGCCGACCTCGCGCGCGGCAAGTCGCTGTCCGTCCCGGATCCGCGGTACAAGGCGCTGATGGGTCTGGTGAAGGTGACGCCGCGTGGGCTGCTGGGCGGGATCAGCACCCGCACGGGGCGCAAGTACGGGCCGCAGTAGCGGACGGGTGGCGCCGCCGTCCCGGTGGGAAGATGGGCGGGACGGTTACCGGGCCAAGGGGGGCCTAAGGCGGCGTCATGACCTTCGTACAGCTCATCGAGTGCAGGACGAGCCGGCTGGACGAGATGAACCGGCTCATGGACGACTGGGTCCAGCGGACCAAGGGGACGCGGACGGCGACGCACGCGGTGGTCGGCACGGACCGCTCGGACGCGTCGCACGTCGTCGAAGTGGTGGAGTTCCCCTCGTACGAGGAGGCGATGCGGAACTCGAACCTCCCGGAGACCGACCGGATCTTCCGGGGGCTGGTCGCGCTGTGCGACGAGATGCCGACGTTCACCGACCTGGACGTCGTCCGGGACGAACGCCTGTCCGAGCACGTCGTGCGCGGGTTCTTCGAGGCGCTCTGCGCGGCGGGCGAGCTGCCTCCGCTGAACGACCTGCTCGACGAGGACATCCACAGCCACGACCCGATGAACCCGCTGGACACCATCGGTCTGGACAACACCCGCGCCGAGTTCCGGATGTGGCGCGGCGCCTTCGACTTCGCGTTCACGATCGAGGACGTGTTCGCCCAGGGCGACCGGGCCTGCGCGCGGTGGACCTGGCGGGCCACGCACCGCGGTGACTTCCTGGGGATCGCGCCGACCGGCAGACGGGTCGGCATGACCGGGATGACGCTGTTCCGGTTCGGCGCCGACGGCAAGATCGCCGAGCTGTGGTGGCAGCACGACCAGCTGGGCCTGATGCAGCAGCTGGGCGCCCTCGACGAGTTGGAGCAGTAGACCGGGCGGGCGGACAGGGCGAAGGCCCGGCCCCCTCGGCGGGGTACCGGGCCTTCACTCACGGGCGGTTCGCCTCAGTGGGCGTGGCCGTGGCCGTGGCCGTGGCCGGCGGCCTCCGGCTCCTCTTCCTTCTTCTCGACGACCAGGGTCTCGGTCGTGAGCAGCAGGGAGGCGATGGAGGCGGCGTTCTCCAGGGCGGAGCGGGTCACCTTGACCGGGTCGATGACGCCGGCCTTGACCAGGTCGCCGTACTCGCCGGTGGCGGCGTTGTAGCCCTGGCCCTTGTCCAGGTCCTTGACCTTGGACACGATGACGTAGCCCTCCTGGCCGGCGTTCTCGCCGATCCAGCGCAGCGGCTCGACCACGGCGTTGCGGACCACGGCGACACCGGTGGCCTCGTCGCCGGTCTTGTCGAGGTTGCCCTCCAGCACCTTGGAGGCGTGGACCAGGGCGGAGCCACCACCGGAGACGATGCCCTCCTCGACCGCGGCGCGGGTCGCGGAGATGGCGTCCTCCAGACGGTGCTTCTTCTCCTTCAGCTCCACCTCGGTGGCGGCGCCGACCTTGATCACGCACACGCCGCCGGCCAGCTTCGCGAGGCGCTCCTGGAGCTTCTCGCGGTCCCAGTCGGAGTCGGTGTTCTCGATCTCGGCCTTGATCTGGGCGACGCGGCCCGTCAGGTCCTCCTGCTTGCCGCCACCCTCGACGATCGTGGTGTCGTCCTTGGTGACGGTGACGCGGCGGGCGGAGCCGAGCACGTCGACGCCGACCTGGTCGAGCTTGAGGCCGACCTCCTCGGAGATGACGGTGGCGCCGGTGAGGACGGCCATGTCCTGGAGCATCGCCTTGCGGCGGTCGCCGAAGCCGGGGGCCTTCACCGCGACGGCGTTGAAGGTGCCGCGGATCTTGTTGACGACCAGGGTCGACAGGGCCTCGCCCTCGAGGTCCTCGGCGATGATCAGCAGCGGCTTGGAGGAGCCGGCCTGGATGACCTTCTCCAGCAGCGGCAGCAGGTCCTGGATGGAGGAGATCTTGCCCTGGTTGATGAGGATGTACGGGTCCTCGAGGACGGCCTCCATGCGCTCCTGGTCCGTCACGAAGTACGGCGACAGGTAGCCCTTGTCGAAGGCCATGCCCTCGGTGAAGTCCAGCTCCAGACCGAAGGTGTTGGACTCCTCGACGGTGATGACACCGTCCTTGCCGACCTTGTCCATCGCCTCGGCGATCAGCTCGCCGACCTGCTGGTCCTGGGCGGACAGCGCGGCGACGGCGGCGATGTCGGACTTCTCGTCGATCGGGCGGGCCGACGCGAGCAGGTCCTCGGAGACGGCCTTGACGGCGGCGTCGATGCCCTTCTTCAGGGCGGCCGGGGAGGCGCCGGCGGCGACGTTCTTCAGGCCCTCGCGCACCAGCGCCTGGGCGAGCACGGTGGCGGTGGTGGTGCCGTCACCCGCGATGTCGTTGGTCTTGGTCGCCACCTCCTTCACCAGCTGCGCACCGAGGTTCTCGTACGGGTCCTCGATCTCGACCTCGCGGGCGATCGTGACACCGTCGTTGGTGATGGTGGGGGCACCGAACTTCTTGTCGATGACGACGTTGCGGCCCCTGGGGCCGATCGTCACCTTGACGGTGTCGGCAAGCTTGTTGACGCCGCGCTCAAGGGCGCGACGGGCGTCCTCGTCGAACTTCAGGATCTTCGCCATGGCAGCGGGAGCCCTCTCGGAAATCTGTGGGTGAAAAACGCCGCGCCCCGGGCGCCCGGCTTCTTATCGATCGCGGGGGGCCAGGGGCGCGGCTTCAAGCAGAGAGTCGCTTGAGGTGACTACTTCTCGATGATCGCGAGGACGTCGCGAGCCGAGAGGACGAGGTACTCGTCGCCGTTGTACTTCACCTCGGTGCCGCCGTACTTGCTGTAGAGGACGACGTCGCCGACCTTGACGTCGAGCGGCAGGCGCTCGCCGTTCTCGAACCGGCCCGGGCCCACGGCGAGGACGGCGCCCTCCTGGGGCTTCTCCTTCGCAGTGTCCGGGATGACCAGGCCAGAGGCCGTGGTCTGCTCGGCGTCCAGCGGCTGGACCACGATGCGGTCCTCGAGCGGCTTGATGGCAACCTTGGAGCTGGCGGTCGTCACGATCCGACCTCCCCCTTCGGAGATCTCACGGGGTTAACTGTCTGAGGTGGCGACCAGGTCGATCCGTCGTCGCGGGTGCCGGACCTGCCCGTCGCGTTTGTTGGCACTCTCACCTGCGGAGTGCCAGAGCCGAGACTATGACCGGGGTTAGCACTCGGTCAAGCGGAGTGCCAATTGCCGTGCGGCGCGTCGGGCGGAAACCGTGTGGGGCGGGGTGTCCTGGAGCGGGTGTCGCCGGCCGCCGTTCCCGGGGGCTGCCGCCCCCGGACCCCCGCTGTCGGGCCCGGCGGCCCTCGTCCTCGAACGCCGGACGGGCGGGATTTCCGCGGTCGGGCCGTGCTCCCAATGGCTCTACAGGTAGTCCTCCAGGCGCCCCACCGTCAGGCCCTCCTGCTGTGCCGCTCTCAGTACCCGTACCGTGCGCTCGCGCAGGGAGAGGTCCGTCGGCCCGTCGGGGGCGACCAGGACGATGTCGCCGGGGCGGAGCCGGCGGGGGCCGTGGGTGCAGGTGAGGCCGGCCGGGGTGAGCGTGACGCGCCACAGGACGAGCGCGGAGATCCCGCAGTCGGCCGCGGCGCGCAGGGTGACGGGGTCGTAGGAGCCGTGGGACGGTCGGAAGAGGCGGGGACGGACGCCGAGGCGGGTGCGGAGGCGGTCCTGCTGCCCGCAGATCTCGGCGCGCTGCTCGGCGTAGGGCAGCCCGGCCGGGGCGCGGTGGCCGACGGTGTGGTTCTGGATGCCGGCGCCGAGGTCGCGCAGGCGGGCGGAGTGGCCGTGGCCCGGGGCGGCGAGACCGTCGGTGAGGAAGAGGGTGACGGGGAGCCGGAGTTCGCGGACCATGTCGACGAACCGGGGGTCCCGCTCGGCGCCGTCGTCGTAGGTGAGGAAGACGACCGGGTCGCGGGTGGGGACGCGGTCGGCCACCGGGGGCAGCTCGTGCGTCCCCGGGTGATCGGCGAGCGGCCGGGCCGGGTGCACCGGGGAGCGGGCGAGCGGCCGGGCGAGGCCCCAGTGCCGGTAGCCGAGGTCGGCGGCGGTGCGGTGCGGACGCACCCCTTCGGCGGCCTTCTTGCCGAGGCGTTCGATGGGGTCCACGGACTGGGCGCAGCCCGTGAGGAGCAGGGCCGAGGCGAGGACCGCGGCGGGGCCCCGCACGCGCCTCACAGGTAGTCCTCCAGGCGGGCCACGGCGAAGCCCTCGCGCGTGACCTTGTTCAGGAACCGGCGCATGTCGTCGACCATCGTGCCGTTCCAGTCGTCCCGGCCGCGGAAGTGGGTGAGCACGATGTCGCCCCGGCGCATCCGCTGGTCGTCCTCGCGGTACTCCCAGTGGTCGACGAAGACCTCCTCGTTCCAGATCGGCGCGTACTTGATGCCGCAGGACTTGGCGGCGACCAGGGTGTCCTGGTTGTAGTTGCCGTAGGGCGGGCGGAAGACCGTGGGCGCCTTGCCGAACTGCTTCTTCATCACGTCCTGCATGCCGCAGATCTCGTCCCGCTGCTCCTCGTAGGACAGGCCGGGCAGATAGGGGTGGTGCAGGGTGTGGTTGTTGAGCGTGTTGCCGTCGGCGCGCATCCTGCGGAAGTACGCGTAGTCGTCCTTCACCAGGTAGTCGCTGAGGAAGGCGGTGTACGGGACGTTCAGCTCCCGCATCATGGCGAGGAACCGCGGGTCCTTCTCGGCCCCGTCGTCGATCGTGAGGAAGACGACCTTCCGGTCGGTGGGCACGGTGGTGAAGACGGGGGGCAGGTCCCAGTCCTCCTGGTGGTCCACCTCGAACCCGTCGCGGGCGGTGATCCTCGGCTTCCTCGCGGGCGGCGGCGGGGGCGCCAGCGGAGCCTGGTCCAGTCCCCAGCGCCGGGCGGCGGCGACCAGCCGGGCGTGTTCGGCGGCCTGGCGGGCCTCGGGCCCCAGGGCCTGCGCGGGGTCGCGCCTGACGGGCGCCGAGCGCACGGCGTCGGGTCCGGCGCAGCCGGAGAGCAGGGCGGCGGTGGCGAGCGCGGCGGCTCCGCCGCCCAGGGCCAGCCGCCGGAGACGCGTCCGACTTTTGTCATTTTGTACTACTGCTCGCATGGCCCCGGATCCTCCCAGGCCCCGGCCCGCGCCCCGGGCCGACACCGCCGCCGGAGGCGCACCATCCACCGACTGGCCCACAATGACCCGGTGAACGACCTCGCTCTGCTCCTCACCCCCGAAGGCCGCGCCCTCCTCGACGAGGTGCGCGACACCGAGCCCGCGCAGGAGCTGGCCGTGGCCACCCGGCTGCGCCGTGACCACCCGGCCGAGCTGGTCTCGGCCGCGCTCGGTCAGGCCCGGCTGCGGCAGCGGGCGGTGGCGAAGTTCGGGGCCGAGGACGCCGGGCGGATGTTCTTCACCCCGAACGGGGTCGAGCAGTCGACACGGACCAGCGTGGCGACGTACCGGGCCCGGCGGCTGAAGGAACTGGGCGTGACCTGCGTCGCCGACCTGTGCTGCGGCATCGGCGGGGACGCCGTCGCGCTGGCCCGGGCCGGGATCCGGGTGCTGGCCGTGGACCGGGACCCGCTGACGGCGGCCGTGGCCCGGGCGAACGCCGAGGCACTGGGGCTGGCCGGGCTGATCGAGGTGCGGGAGGCCGACGTCACGGAGGTGGACACCGCCGGGTACGACGCGGTGTTCGTGGACCCGGCGCGCCGGGGCGGGCGCGGGAGGGTGTTCGACCCGGAGGCGTACTCACCGCCGCTGTCCTGGGCCGTCGAGACCGCCGCCCGGGCGCCGCACGCCGCCCTGAAGATCGCCCCCGGCATCCCGCACGAGGTGGTCCCGGCCGCGGCCGAGGCGGAGTGGATCTCCGACGGCGGCGACGTGAAGGAGGCGGTGCTGTGGTTCGGCACCGGCGCGCCGGGCGCCGTGCGGGCCACACTGCTGCCGGGCCCGCGCACGCTGCTCGGCCGCGGACTGCCCGACCCCGCGGTCCGGCCGGTCGGGCGGTACCTCTACGAGCCGGACGGCGCCGTGATCCGCGCGCACCTGGTCGCGGAGGTGGCCGAGGAGGTCGGCGGCGGCCTCCTCGACGCGACCATCGCGTACGTCACCGCCGACGAGCCGCGGCCCACTCCGTACGCCACCGCCTACGAGATCACCGACCGGATGCCGTTCA
The DNA here is from genome assembly GCF_014203595.1 of Streptomyces echinatus. Lineage (GTDB taxonomy): Bacteria > Actinomycetota > Actinomycetes > Streptomycetales > Streptomycetaceae > Streptomyces > Streptomyces echinatus. The sequence continues at coordinate 270,622 of NZ_JACHJK010000004.1, read as the reverse complement.
ACGTCAAGAAGCTGAAGGCCCTGCTGCGGGAGCGCGAGGTCGGCACGCTGACCGTGAAGAAGCGCGGCTCGGCGGTCGAGCCGGAGGAACTGCGCCGCAAGGTCAGGCCACAGGGCCCGAACGCGGCCACGGTCTTCCTCACCCGGGTGGCGGGGGCGCCGACGATGCTGATCGGGGCGCCGGTGCGGGCGGGGGACCGAGCGTCCGCGCCCGGCTGAGCAGCAGGTCCCGCTCCTTCTCGTTGCGGGCCAGCCCCGCCGCCCGGGTGAACTCCTCGCGGGCCTCGGCGGTACGGCCGAGCCGGGCCAGCAGGTCGCCGCGGACGCTGGGCAGCAGGTGGTAGTCGCGCAGCGCGGGGACGGCGGCCAGGGCGTCCACCAGCCGCAGGCCCTCGGCCGGGCCGTCGGCCATCGACACGGCGACCGCCCGGTTCAGCTCGACCACCGGGGACGGCGCGCGAGCGGCCAGCAGGCCGTACAGGGTGGCGATGGCACGCCAGTCGGTCTCCTCGTAGGTGTACGCGTGCGCGTGGCAGGCGGCGATGGCCGCCTGCAGGGCGTACGGGCCCGGGGGTCCGTCGGCGGTGGCCTCGGCGCGCTCCAGGGCGCGGACCCCGCGCCCGATGAGCATGCGGTTCCAGCGGCGGCGGTTCTGGTCCCTCAGCAGCACCGGCTCGCCGTCCGGGCCGGTGCGGGCGGCGGTGCGGGACGCCTGGAACTCCAGCAGCGCGGTCAGGCCGTGCACCTCCGGCTCCTTGGGCATCAGCGCGGACAGGACGCGGGCCAGCCGCAGCGCGTCCTCGCACAGGCCGGGGCGCAGCCAGTCGTCGCCGGCGGTGGCCGCGTAGCCCTCGTTGAAGATCAGGTAGATGACGTCCAGGACGGAGCCGAGGCGGGCCTCGCGGTCGGGCCCGTACGGCACCTCGAAGGCGACGTTCTTCGCGGCGAGCGTGCGTTTGGCGCGGACGATCCGCTGGGCGATCGTCGGCTCGGGGACCAGGTGGGAGCGGGCGATCTCGGCCGTGGTCAGGCCGCCGAGCAGGCGCAGGGTGAGCGCGGTGCGGGCCTGCGGGGACAGCACCGGGTGGCAGGTGGTGAAGACCAGCCGGAGCAGGTCGTCGTCGATGTCGTCCGGGTCGGCCGGTTCCTCCGGCGGGGCGGTGGTCTCCAGGTCCCGGCCGATCTCGGCGAGTTTGCGGGCGTAGGTCTCGCGGCGCCGGACCAGGTCGACGGCCCGGTGCCGGGCCGTGGCCGTGAGCCAGGCGCCGGGGTTGTCGGGCACCCCTTCCCGGGGCCACCGCTCCAGGGCGGCGACCAGGGCGTCCTGTGCCAGTTCCTCGGCGATGCCGATGTCCCGCACGATGCGGGCGACGGCGGCGACGACCCGCGGGGACTCCAGCCGGAAGACGGTCTCGATCGTGTGTGCCGCGGTGGGCTGTGCTTCCACAGCCCACCATGCAACACCCCCGGGCGGCCGAGGGCCAGGATCAGCCCTCCGCGATCTCCCGGACCTCGCAGGTGATGGTCCAGAACTCCTCGTGGACCTGAAGGAACCGCTTGGTCCACTCCAGGGCCTCGGCCCGGTCCTTGCACTGCATGAGCGCGTACCCCCCGATGACCTCCTTGGACTCGGTGAACGGCCCGTCGGTGACGGAGATCTTCCCGCCCTCCCAGTGCACCCGGGTGCCCTGGGCGGACGGGGTGAGCCCGGCGGTGTCGAGCATGACGCCCGCCTTGGTGACCTCCTCGATCAGCTCGCCCATCCGGCGCATGAGCTCCTCGCTGGGGCCCTCGGCGGGGGCGGCGGACTCGTCGATGCGGATGAGCGACAGGTAGCGGGGCATGGTGGCTCCTTCGGCCGGGCGGCGGGGCCGTTCCCCACCGCTCACCCAGGCGTCGAACGGGAGACACCCGGATCGACACGCTCGCGAGAAAATCTCCGGGACTTTTTTCCGCCCCTGCTCGCCGCCCCGCCCGCCGCCCGGTGCGCCGCCCCTCCGTGCCCTCCCGCCGGCCGCCCTCTTCCGGCGCTCAGCGCAATGAAGTCCAGAGCCGGTCCGCCCCGGGCTGCTCGGGAATCACCCGGTTGGGGTCGGAGGGTGCCGTGACGACCGGCATGGTCACCGTCCTCATCCGGTCGGCGGTCAGGCCCCTCAGGCTCCGGCCGAGGCCGATCAGCTCGCCGAGGGAGTCCAGGCCGGTGTCGGTGGTGAGGCCGGCGGTGACGGCGTCGGCGGCCTGGTACAGCCTGGCCGGGTCGGTGAGCAGGCCGGCGTCCCCGATCCGCTCCAGCAGGGCCTTGACCAGCGTCTGCTGCAGCCCTATGCGGCCCAGGTCGCTGCCGTCGCCTATGCCGTGCCGGGTGCGGGCGAGGGCCAGGGCCCGCTTGCCGTCGAGATGGTGGGTGCCGGCCTCCAGGTGGAGGTGGCTCTTGTCGTCGTCGATGTCCTGGCCGGTGGTGACGTCGACCCCGCCGAGCGCGTCGACGAGCCTCGCGAAGCCGGAGAAGTCGATTTCCAGGTAGTGGTCCATGCGGACGCCGGTGAGCGACTCGGCGGTCTTCACCGCGCACACCGGACCCCCCACCGAGTAGGCGCTGTTGAACATGGCGCCGTGCGCCGGCGCCGCGGTGCCGCCGGAGGCGAGCGGGCAGGACGGGCGGGTGACGAGCGTGTCGCGCGGGATGCTGACCACGGTGGCCGTGGTCCGGCCCGCGTCGACGTGCACGACCATCGCGGTGTCGGACCGGGCCCCGGAGGTGTCGTCGCCACCGCCCAGTTCCGCGTTGGCGGTGCCGTCGCGCGAGTCCGAGCCGAGGACCAGGATGTTCAGGGAGCCGGTGGGCAGGGGCGAGGCGTCGGCCGGGGCGGTCGCGGCCGGGCCGGTCACCGCCCGGGCGGGCCGGTCGTCGCCGAGCGCGCCGTTGATGTCGACGCTGGTGATGTTGGCGTTCAGGTGCCAGTACACCCAGCCGGCGGCCGCCGCGCCCAGCACCAGGGTGCCCGCCAGAGTGAGGCCGGCGATCCTCAGCGCCTTCGGCCGCCGGCCCACCCGTCCGCCCGTGCCGCCCTGCTCCTCGTGTCGCGTCACGTCAGGAACGTAAGTCCGAATGATGAGGAAACTGTTAGCGGAAGCGGCACGAGCCGGTTTTCCCGGGAGATTCTCCTGCACCAGCCCGCCCCGCGGCTCATCCCGGCGTCACCGCCGGTACCGGATTGCCGCCGCTCCAGGAGGCGTTGAACCCGAAGGTCACCGAACCTCCGTCCGGTACCGACCCGTTGTACGAGGCGTCGGCGCAGGAGACGGCCGAGCCCGACTGGGCGCAGGTGGCGTTCCACGCCTGGGTGATGGTCGCGCAGCGGGGTGCCGGCGGCATGGACGGTGCCGGGGGGGCGGTGAACAGGCCCACGGCGGTCGCCACCGCGGCCAGGGCGGCCCGCGGGAACGTTCGGGAGGTCTCAGGGCGGGCGCCTCCGAAAGTTTCGGTCGTGCAACCGATTGACTTCGGAGGAGTGTGGGGGCACACCCCCCACCCGTCAATACGTCACCTTCCGGCCACGGCGGGCGCCGCCGTGCTGGACCGCACCACCAGGCTCGTCGCCAGCTCCACCCGGGTCGCGGCCCGCTCCTGCCGTGCCCGCCCCAGCTCCAGCACCAGCCGGGCCGCAGCCTCGGCCATCTCGGTCAGCGGCTGCCGTACGGTCGTCAGCGGCGGGCCCACCCAGCGGGCCACCGGCAGATCGTCGAAGCCGACGACACTGACGTCCCCCGGGATGCGCAGACCGAGTTCGCGGGCGGCCTCGTACAGCCCGAGCGCCTGCAGGTCGTTGCCCGCGAAGACGGCGGTGGGCCGGTCCGGGCGGCGCAGCAGCTCCAGACCCAGGCGGTAGCCGGCGTCGTGGTGGAAGTCCCCGGTCACGACGAGCGAGGGGTCGGCGGGCAGCCCGGCCGTCTCCAGGGCCGCGCGGTAGCCGTCGACCCGGGCCCGGCTGCACATCATCCGGGACGGTCCGCTGATCGCGCCGATCCGGGTGTGCCCGAGTTCCACCAGGTGGCGGGTGGCGGCGAGGCCGCCCTGCCAGTTGGTGGCGCCGATGGACGGCACGTCCGGCCCCGGGTCGCCGGCCGGGTCCATCACCACGAACGGGATGGATCTGCTGGTCAGCAGCGCCCGCTGGGACCCGTCGAGCCCGGACAGCACCAGCACCACGCCGTGCGGGCGGCGGGCCGCGACCTGGTCGGCCCAGGTCCGGCCGGGGGTGAGCCGGCCGGCCGACTCGGACAGGACGACGCTCAGCCCGGCGTCCCGGGCCACGTTCTCCACGCCCCGGATGACCTCCAGCGCCCAGGCGCTCTCCAGCTCGTGGAAGACCAGGTCGATCAGTGGTGAGCGGGAGGCCTCGGCGCGCCGGCGCCGGTAGCCGTAGGCGCGCAGCAGTTCCTCGACCCGGGCGCGGGTCGCGGGGGCGACGTCGGCACGGCCGTTGAGGACCTTCGAAACAGTCGGAGCGGAGACCCCGGCCTCCCGGGCGATCTCGGCGAGGGTCGCCGTCTGCGTCTCTGCGGGCTTCGGAGGCTTCATGCCCGCGATCGTATCCCCGCCCCACCTCTTGACGAAGGCCCACGTGCGCCCTAGGTTCCCGGAACATTCGAGGTGACATTCGAAACATTCGGCCAGCAGCGTCCGATCCCGGACCATCGACGGGAGTTCCATGACCACCGCTCCTTGGCGCGACCCCGCCCTGCCCGCCGACGCCCGGGTGACCGACCTGCTGTCACGGATGACCCTGGAGGAGAAGACGGCCCAGCTGTACGGCGCCTGGGTGGGCGCCGCCGCGGACGGCGACGGAGTCGCCCCACTCCAGCGGGAGATGGCCTCCGGTCACGACTGGGACGAGCTGATCGCCCACGGCCTCGGCCAGCTGACCCGGTCCTTCGGCACCGCCCCCGTCGAGCCCGACGCCGGGGCGCGATCCCTGGCCCGGGCGCAGCGCCGGATCGCCGCCGCGAACCGCTTCGGCATCCCGGCCGTCGCCCACGAGGAGTGCCTGGCCGGCTTCACCGCCTGGCGGGCGACCGCCTATCCGGTCCCGCTCGCCTGGGGCGCCTCCTTCGACCCGGAGCTGGTGGAGGAGATGGGCCGCCGCATCGGCCGGGGCCTGCGCGCGGCCGGGGTCCACCAGGGCCTGGCGCCGGTGCTGGACGTGGTCCGAGACCCGCGCTGGGGACGGGTCGAGGAGACGATCGGCGAGGACCCGTACCTGGTCGGCACCGTGGGCACGGCCTACGTACGCGGCCTGGAGTCGGCCGGTGTCGTCGCCACCCTCAAGCACTTCGCCGGGTACGCGGCCTCGGCGGGTGCCCGGAACCTGGCCCCGGTGCGGGCGGGCGTACGGGAGCTCGCGGACGTCACCCTGCCGCCGTTCGAGATGGCGCTGCGCGAGGGCGGGGCCCGCTCGGTGATGGCGGCCTACACCGAGACCGACGGCGTGCCCGCCTCCGCCGACCCGCGGCTGCTGACCGGGCTGCTGCGCCAGGAGTGGGGGTTCACCGGCACGGTGGTGGCCGACTACTTCGGCATCGGCTTCCTGCGGACCCTGCATCGGGTCGCGGCGGACGAGGCGGAGGCGGCGCGTCTGGCCCTGGCCGCGGGCGTCGACGTCGAACTGCCGGCCCCGGATTGCTACGGCCCCCCGCTCGTCGCCGCCGTACGCGAGGGCCGGGTCCCGGAGGCCCTGGTGGACCGCGCGGCCCGGCGCGTCCTGCTCCAGAAGTGCGAGCTGGGTCTGCTGGACGAGGACTGGCGCCCGGAGCCGGATGGCCCCCTCGACCTGGACCCGGCGCGCAACCGGGCCCTCGCCCGGCGGCTGGCGGAGGAGTCGGTGGTGCTGCTGGACAACCCCGGCGGCCTGCTGCCGCTGGCCCCCGGCACCCGGATCGCGGTCGTCGGCCCCCGCGCGGCGGACCCGCTCGCCATGCTGGGCTGTTACTCCTTCCCCTCGCATGTCCTCGCCGACCACCCCGGGGTACCGCTCGGCATCGACGTCCCGACCGTGCTGGACTCGCTGCGCGCGGAGTTCCCGGACGCCAAGGTGACGTCGGCGGAGGGCTGCGGGGTGTCCGACCCGGACACCGCCGGCTTCGCGGAGGCCGTGGCCCGGGCGGCGGAGGCGGACGTGTGCGTGGCGGTGCTGGGCGACCGCGCGGGCCTGTTCGGGCGCGGCACCTCCGGCGAGGGCTGTGACGTGTCCGACCTGCGGCTGCCCGGGGTGCAGGCGGAGCTGCTGGACGCGCTCGTGGCGACGGGCGTGCCGGTGGTCCTCGTGCTGCTCACCGGCCGCCCCTACGCCCTGGGGCGCTGGCACGGCCGGCTCGGCGCGGTGGTGCAGGCGTTCTTCCCGGGCGAGGAGGGCGGCCCGGCGGTGGCCGGGGTGCTGTCCGGCCGGGTCGGCCCCTCCGGCCGGCTCCCGGTGAGCGTGCCGCGGGAGCCCGGCGGGCAGCCCTGGACCTATCTCCAGCCGCCGCTGGGGCTGGCCGGGGAGGTCAGCAGCCTGGACCCGACCCCGCTGTACCCGTTCGGCCACGGCCGCACGTACACGGAGTTCGCCTGGGAGGACTTCGAGGGTTCCGCGGCGGGCATCCCGACCGACGGCTCGTACGACCTCTCCCTCACCGTCCGCAACACCGGCGACCGGGCGGGCACCGAGGTCGTCCAGCTCTATCTGCACGACCCGGTGGCCTCGGTGACCCGCCCGGACGTCCGCCTGATCGGCTACCGGCGGCTCGACCTGTCCCCGGGCGCCGCCCGCCGGCTGACCTTCCGCTTCCACGCCGACCTGTCGTCCTTCACGGACTGTACGGGGGCCAGGGTGGTGGAACCCGGCGAGCTGGAACTGCGGCTGGGCCCGTCGAGCGGCGAGGTCCGGCACCGGGCACGGCTGCGGCTGACGGGACCGGTACGGGTGGTCGGGGCCGAACGACGGCTGCGCTGCGACGTGCTGCCCTGACGGCGGGGCGGCAACGCGAACATCCCGCCTCCGGAAACCCGGAGGCGGGATGTTCGAGTGGAGCGCCGGGCAGGCCTTGCACCTGCATTTCCCCGCAGGAAGCGGGGCGTCTTTCCTTGGACCACCAACGCACTGCGTCCGGGCCGGTGTTCCGGCCGTTCGCTGTGTGATGATCATAGCGCAGTCCGGCCGGATGCTTCAACCTCAGCCGTCGGCCACCGGTTCGAACCGCCAGCGGTGCACGGCCCGCGTCACCAGCGTGCCGTCCGGCTCGGGCAGTTCGGGCAGCTCGGCGTCGTACGGCGCGTCCCACCAGGTGATGACCAGCACCCGGTCCTGCGGCGCCCGCAGGGTCTCGCGGCGCAGCGGCTCGGCGGCGAGCCGCTGCTCCCGCACCCAGGCCAGCAGCTCCCCGCCGCGGCCCTCGACGGCCCGGGCCTCCCACATCAGGGCGACGGTCACGAGTAGAGGTTCTCCTTGCTGACCTCGTGCACATGGTCGTGGCCGGGGACATGAGGATCCGTCACCGGCAGGGAGGAGTCGGCCGACAGGTCCCAGCTGGACGCGGCGCGGTTGCGGGCGACCATCTCGGCGCCCAGCGCGGCCACCATCGCGCCGTTGTCCGTGCACAGCTTGGGGCGCGGCACCCGCAGCCGGATGCCGGCCGCCTCGCAGCGCTCCTGGGCGAGGGCGCGCAGCCGGGAGTTGGCCGCCACACCGCCGCCGATCATCAGATGGTCCACGCCCTCGTCCTTGCAGGCGCGGACGGCCTTGCGGGTGAGCACGTCGACCACGGCCTCCTGGAAGGAGGCGGCGACGTCACGGACCGGGACCTCCTCGCCGGCCGCGCGCCGGGCCTCGATCCAGCGGGCCACGGCGGTCTTCAGGCCGGAGAAGGAGAAGTCGTACGCCGGGTCGCGCGGGCCGGTCAGACCGCGCGGGAAGGCGATCGCCCCGGGGTCGCCCTCCTTCGCGTACCGGTCGATGACCGGGCCGCCCGGGAAGCCCAGGTTCAGCACGCGGGCGATCTTGTCGAAGGCCTCGCCGGCCGCGTCGTCGATGGTCGCGCCCATCGGACGGACGTCGGAGGTGATGTCCTCGGACAGCAGCAGGGAGGAGTGACCGCCGGACACCAGCAGGGCCATCGTCGGCTCGGGCAGCGGGCCGTGCTCCAGCTGGTCCACGCAGATGTGCGAGGCGAGGTGGTTGACGCCGTACAGGGGCTTGCCGAGGGCGTAGGCGTAGGCCTTGGCGGCGGAGACGCCGACGAGCAGGGCGCCCGCGAGGCCGGGACCGGCGGTGACCGCGATGCCGTCCAGGTCCTTGGCGCTGACCCCCGCCTCCTTCAGCGCGCGGTCGATGGTGGGGACCATCGCCTCCAGATGTGCCCGGGACGCCACCTCCGGGACGACACCGCCGAAGCGGGCGTGCTCGTCGACGCTGGACGCGATGGCGTCCGCCAGCAGGGTGGTGCCGCGGACGATGCCGACGCCGGTCTCGTCGCAGGAGGTCTCGATGCCGAGGACGAGGGGTTCGTCAGTCATTGTTGTCGGTTCCTTGCACGGAGGGAGAACCCGCGGCGGGGCCGCCGTCGGAGGCCGCCGGGCCGCTGTCGGGTCCTGTGGTCAGGCGCATCACCAGGGCGTCCACGTTGCCGGGCTGGTAGTAGCCGCGCCGGAAGCCGATGGGGACGAAGCCGAAGCGCTCGTAGAGCTTCTGGGCGCGGACGTTGTCGACCCGGCACTCGAGCATCACCTCGTGGCACTCGAACGCGGTCGCCGCGCGCAGCAGCTCGACCAGCAGGCGGGCGCCGAGGCCGGTGCCCTGGTGGTCGCGGGCCACGGCGATCGTCTGGATGTCGGCCTGGTCGCCGGAGGCGACGAGGCCGGCGTAGCCGACGATGCGGCCGGCGGACTCGGCCACGAGATAGCGGCGGTTGGCCTCGGGGCCCCGGGAGTGGGCCAGCTCGGACCAGAACATGCCCCGTGACCAGGCGTCCTCGGGGAACAGGTCCTTCTCCAGCTCCAGGACCGGGTCGATGTCCCACCAGCGCATCTCGCGCAGTCGGGGGGTTTCCGGTGCCGTCACTTGGGGGTGACCACCTTGTAGTTCTTGGGGACCTGGGCGTCCGGCCGGCGCAGGTACAGCGGCCGGGGCGCCGGGAGCTCCTCGCCCGCGGCCAGCTTCCCGGCGGCGAGCGAGGCGAGGGCGGCGGCGGACACGTGCTCGGGCTCGTAGGCGCTCGGGAACGTGTCCGGGTAGAGCAGGGCGCCCGCGCCGACCGCCGGGAGCCCCGCGACCCGCTCGGCGATGTCGGCCGGGCGGTCGACGGCCGGGTCGGTGAGCCGGGTGCTGGAGTCGGCGTACGTCGCCCAGTAGACCTCCTTGCGCCGGGCGTCGGTCGCCACGACGAAGGGGCCCTTCTCGATGTCGGCGGCGTAGGCGAGGCCGTCCAGGGTGCACACGCCGTACACCGGGACGCCGAGCGCGAGGCCGAAGGTGTCGGCGGTCATGAGGCCGACGCGCAGGCCGGTGTAGGGGCCGGGGCCGGTGCCGACGACGATCCCGGTGACGGCCTCCAGCTTCAGCCCGGCCTCGGTGAGGACCCGGTCGACGGCCGGCAGCAGCAGCTCCCCGTGCCGGCGCGCGTCCACCTGGCTGGACGAGGCGATGACGTCCGTGCCGTCGTGCAGCGCGACGGTGACGGCGGGTGTGGCGGTATCCAGAGCGAGCAAGAGCACGCGAACAGCCTACGGCGCCCGCGGCTCGCGCACGGCCGACCCGGACGGAGGGTCACCGGCTGCTACGGTCTGTACGAAGTACGACATATGGCGCGAAACAGAGGTGGGCGCAGGTGGCAGGGACCAGCTCGGGGATCGTGGCCGGCCTTGCCGCGGCGGCTCTGGGAACGGTCGGATTCCTTGCCCTCCAGGCCCAGGCGACCGTTCCGGCGAGCCTGCGCGGCGATCCGGCGGCGAGCGCGTCCGCGGCGGCCGCGCGGAAGGCCCCCCGGGACCGGCACAACCCGACGGCGCTGCCGGGGAACTCCGGAACGGGTGAACGGGTCGTGTACTCGGTGGACGACGACCGGGTCTGGCTGGTCACCCCCGGGAACAGGGTGCGGCACACCTTCGAGGTACGCCCGGGCAGCGTGGACCCGCCGCCGGGCATCTACTGGGTCACCTCCCGCTCGAACACGGCGACCGGCACCGACGGGCTTCCCGTCGAGCACGTCGTGCGGTTCACCAGCGTGAACGAGGTGGTGATCGGGTTCAGCGCCGTGGTGGGCAACGGCTCGGGCGCGATGGCCGACCCGAGCGTGAAGACGGGCGGCATCCGTGAGGCGCGCACGGACGGCGACGCGATGTGGCAGTTCGCGACGATCGGCGTACCGGTGGTCGTGATCCGCTGAGCGCTCCGCGGGAGGAGCGCGCGGCCCCGGGAGGCGCTCACGCCGCCCGGGGGCGGTCCTCCACCGGTTCGCAGGCCTCCGGCTCCGGGGTCCGCGGTGGCCGGGAGACCGCTTCCGCCGCCGCGCACGACGCCAGCAGATCGTGCATGGACACCCCGGCGGGCACGGCGGGCCGGGGCTGCTCCTGGGGCCGGCCTGCGGTCATGGACGCCTCCTGACGTGCGGGGGCGGGCGAAGTCAGGCACACCTCACTACGGGCTGGCTACCATGTCACCACGCCCGGTACGTCCTGCGCAATATGTTGCCGACGCCTTGTCGGTACGAGGTCTCAGCCGGTCAGCGTCTCCAGGCCGGCTTCGGCCCAGCGCTCCCCCAGCCCGGCCAGGGTCACCTGCCGCACCTCGTCGGTCGTGTCCCCCACGGCGCGGTGGATGCCGACCTGGAGCCGGTCGTCGGTCAGTTCCTCGACCTTGCCCTCGCCCCACTCCACGACGATCACCGAGTCGGGCAGCGAGACGTCGAGATCCAGGTCCTCCATCTCGTCCAGGCCGCCGCCGAGCCGGTAGGCGTCCACGTGGACGAGGGGCGGGCCGTCGCCGAGGGAGGGGTGCACCCGGGCGATGACGAACGTCGGTGAGGTGACCGCGCCGCGCACGCCGAGCCCCTCGCCGAGCCCGCGGGTCAGGGTGGTCTTGCCCGCGCCGAGCTCCCCGCTGAGCATCACCAGGTCGCCCGCGCGCAGCAGCTTGGCCAGCCGGCGGCCCAGCTCCCGCATCTGCTCGGGCGAGGTGATCGTCAGCCGGATCTCAGCGGCCTCGTGCACTGCTGGTGCTGCTGGTCGTTCCATAGCCACTTACGGTAGCCCCTGCGGGCACCGCACCCGCGCGGGTGAGCAGGTCGGCGAGGCGGTCGGTGACCACCTCCGGGTGCTCCAGCATCACCAGGTGCCCGGCGTCCGGCACGAGCACCAGCTCGGCGTCGGGCAGCAGGTCGGCGATGGCCTCGCTGTGCTCGCTGGGCGTCACCAGGTCCCGCACGCCGGCCAGCACCAGCACCGGCATGTCCTGGAAACAGCCGAGCGCCTCGGTCTTGTCGTGGTCGGTGAAGGCCGGGTAGAACTCGGCGACCACGTCGATCGGCGTGGACTCGATCATCCGCTCCGCGAACCGCTCCACCGCCGGGTCGACGTCCCGCCCCGCGAACGAGTACCGCTTGATGATCCCGGCGAACAGCTCGGCGGTGGCCCGGCGCCCCTTCTCCACCAGCTCCGCCTGCTGCCCGAGCGCCTTCAGCACACCGGGGAGGATCCGGCGCACCGCGTTGACGCCGGCCAGCGGGAGCCCGAAGTTGACCTCGCCGAGCCGCCCGGACGACGTGCCGACGAGGGCGGTGGCGACGACCCGGTCCCGGATCAGCTCGGGGTACAGGGCGGCGAGGGCCATCACCGTCATCCCGCCCATCGAGTGGCCCACCAGCACCAGCGGCCCGTCCGGGGCGGCGGCGTCGAGCACGGCCTTCAGATCGCGGCCGAGCTGGTCGATCGTGACCGGCGCCCGGTCCCGGGTCTGGGCCACGCCCCGCCCGGACCGCCCGTGGCTGCGCTGGTCCCAGTGCACGGTCCGCACGACGCCGCGCAGGGCCGCCCGCTGGAAGTGCCAGGAGTCCTGGCTGAGGCAGTAGCCGTGGCAGAAGACGACCGTGACCGGCGCGGGCGCCTTGCGGCCGAAGAGCCGGCGCCGGCGGGGCGAGACGTTCGGGCCCGGGTCGGGCTCGGCCTCGTCGACCTCGTAGTACAGCTCGGTGCCGTCGTCGGCGTACGCCTTGCCGGGGGTGCCGCGCAGGGTGCCGTACGGTCCCGCCGAGTCCAGCGCCAGCCGCGCCTTGCGGCGCACCCCGCGGCCGACCGTCATCCGCTCGATGGCGACGCCCGCCGCCGCGCCCGCGGCGAGCACGCCTATCGCGGCACCGGCGATGCCGGTCGCCTTGCGCCAGCTCCCGGCCGTCGCCTCCGCGGCGGAGGCGACGGCCGCCGAGGCGACGAGGTCCGCCACGGCCTCCGCGCTGCTCTCGCTCACGTACCGCTCCTCTTCGCCGTACTGCAGTTCGCCCTGGGTGATGAAACGGATGGTGCTGCTGTGCTGCTGGTGCTGCCCTGTGACCGGTGTTACGGGTGTTCCGGGTAGCCGGTCCGCGCCGGGTTACCCGGCTTCTTGCCCGTTCACATGGACGCGTTCACATAGACGCGCGGGACGCGCGTTCCGATGCGTGTGACGATCTCGTACGCGATCGTGCCGCAGGCCTGCGCCCAGTCCTCGGCGGTGGGCTCCCCCCGGTCGCCCGGGCCGAACAGCACCGCCTCGGTGCCCACGGGGGGCTCGTCGCCGCCGAGGTCCACCACGAACTGGTCCATGGCGACCCGTCCGGCGACCGTCCGCCACTTGCCGTCGAGCAGCACCGGGCCGGCGCCCGAGGCGTGCCGCGGGATGCCGTCGCCGTAGCCGACGGGGACGAGGCCGAGCGTGGTCTCGCCCGGGGTGACGTAGTGGTGGCTGTAGCTGACCCCGTGACCGGCCGGGACGCGCTTGACGAGGGCCAGCGAGGCGCTGAGCGTCATCACCGGGCGCAGGCCGAAGTCGGCCGGGGTGCCGATCTCGGGGCTGGGCGAGACGCCGTACATGGCGATGCCCGGGCGGACGAGGTCGAAGTGGGTCTCGGGCAGGGTGAGGGTGGCCGGCGAGTTGGCGATGTGCCGCACCTCGGGCCGTACGCCCCGCTCCTCGGCGTACGCCGTCATCTCCCGGAACCGGTCGAGCTGGGCGGTGATGGACGGGTGCCCCGGCTCGTCGGCACACGCGAAGTGCGACCACAGCCCGGTGACCCGGACCAGCCCCTCGTCCTCCGCGCGCAGCGCCGCGGCGACCAGCTCGGCCCAGTCCGCCGGCTGACAGCCGTTGCGGCCCAGCCCGGTGTCGGCCTTGAGCTGCACGCGGGCGACCCGGCCGGCCGCCCGGGCGGCGGCGGTCACCTCGCGCAGGGCCCACATCCCGCTCAGCGACACGTCGATGTCGGCCTCGATCGCCTGCCGCCAGGGACCGCCCGGCACCCACAGCCAGCACAGCACGGGCCCGGTCAGCCCGGCCGCGCGCAGGGCGAGGGCCTCCTCGGCGGTGGCCGTGCCGAGCCAGCTCGCGCCGGCCTCGAGTGCCGCGCGGGCACACGGGATCGCGCCGTGGCCGTACGCGTCGGACTTGACGACGGCCATCACGGCGGCGCCCTTCGCCCGGGCGCGCAGGGCCCGCACATTGGCGCGCAGGGCGCCCAGATCGATCTCGGCGCGGGCGCGCAGGGCGGTGGTCGGCACAGCTGCTGTCTCACTCATCGCGCCCCCAGTCTCTCAGAGGCCCCGGGCAGCCCCCGGCTACCGGGGGTGGATCGGTCCCGCCACGCGGATCGCCCCCCCTCGGACCAGGGCACACCCCCGACCGCCCGCGCGGTTCCCCACGCCCCGGCCGACCGGTCACCCCCGCGGACGAACGAGGCCAACCGGTCCCGCCGAGCAGCCAGGGCCAACTCCCGGCCGACGCACCACCCCGACCACCCGCACCCTTCCCCCACCCCCCATCAGCCCCTCACCCCACGCCGACACGAGGCGGACCGGCCCCACGCCGAGGCAAGGCGGACCGGCCCCGCGCCGGCGCAAGGCGGCCCGGCCCCACCGCGTACGCCACGGTCAACTCCCGGCCGCGGCACCGGCCCGACCGCCCGCGTGGTTCCCGCGCACCCGTGGCCGTCGGCGGCGGGGGACTCAGTCGCGCACGTCCCGCCATGCCTCCGGGATCAGTGAGGCCACGTCATGTGCGCCCGCCGGCGCGCCGTCGGCCGCGAACCGGCCCGCCAGCCCGTGCAGATACGCCGCCGCACTCCCCGCGTCCACCGCCCCCAGCCCCGCCGCCAGCAGGGACCCGGCCAGCCCGGACAGCACGTCCCCGCTCCCCGCCGTGGCCAGCCACGGCGTCCCCGTGGCGTTCACCCGCACGGGCCCGCTCCCGGTGCCGGCGACCAGCGTCGTCGAGCCCTTCAGCAGCACGGTCGCCCGGTACACCGCCGCCAGTTCCCGCGCCGCGGCCAGCCGGGCGGCCTCGACCTCCTCCCGCCGCACCCCCAGCAGCGCGGCGGCCTCCCCCGCGTGCGGCGTCATCAGCGTCGGCGCCGTCCGCCGCCGCACCGCGTCCCGCTCGGCCAGCCGCAGCCCGTCCGCGTCGAGCAGCACCGGCACGTCCGCCTCCAGCACCTCGGCCACGGTCGCCGCGTCGTCCCCGGCCCCTGGTCCGACCACCCACGCCTGCACCCGTCCGGCCTTGGCGGGTCCGGTGTCGGACACCAGGGTCTCCGGGAAGCGCGCGAGGACCGCGTCCCCGGCCGGCCCGACGTACCGGACGGCCCCGGCCCCGCCGCGCAGCGCCCCGGACACGGCCAGCACGGCGGCCCCCGGATACCGCGCCGACCCCGCGGCGATGCCGACGACCCCCCGCCGGTACTTGTCGCTCTCCGCCGCCGGCACCGGCAACAGCCGGGCCACGTCGGCGTGCTGCAGGGCCTCCAGCTCGGCGTCGGCGGCCGGCGGTTCCAGCCCGATGTCGACGAACCGCACCACCCCGGCGTACTCCCGCGCCGGATCCACCAGCAGTCCTGGCTTGTACGCGCCGAAGGTGACGGTCAGGTCGGCCCGCAGCGCGGCACCCCGCACCTCCCCGGTGTCCGCGTCGACCCCGCTCGGCAGGTCCACCGCGACGACGGCGGCGCCGGACCGCGCCACCACGCCGGCGAGCCGCTCGGCGTCCGGCCGCAACCCGCCCTTGCCCCCGATCCCGGTGATCCCGTCCACCACCAGGTCGGCCCGCGCGACCAGCTCCTCGGCGGCATCCGGGGCGACGACCGTGCCGCCCGCCCGCCGCAGGGCTCCCAGTCCTCCGCCGTGCGCCCGTTCGGGCGCCAGCGGCACGGCCGTCACCCCGGCGCCGCGCCGGGCCAGCCGGGCCCCCGCGTACAGGGCGTCCCCGCCGTTGTCCCCGCTGCCGACGAGCAGCACCACCCGGCTGCCGTACACCCGTCCGAGCAGGTCGGCACAGGCGGCGGCCAGCCCGGCGGCGGCCCGCTGCATCAGCGCGCCCTCCGGCAGCCGCGCCATCAGCGCCCGTTCGGCCGCCCTTACCGTCTCCACGCTGTACGCAGTACGCATGGCACCGAGTCTGCCCCGGAACCCCCACCGCCCACACCCGGACCGCCGACCGGTCAGCCCTCGGCGACCACCACGGCCGAGGCCACGCCCGCATCATGACTGAGCGACACGTGCCAGGACCGCACGCCCAGCTCCGCGGCCCGCGCGGCCACGGTCCCGCTCACCCGCAGCCGTGGCTGCCCGGTGTCCTCCACGTACACCTCGGCGTCGGTCCAGTGCAGCCCGGGCGGCGCGCCCAGCGCCTTCGCCAGCGCCTCCTTGGCGGCGAACCGGGCCGCCAGCGAGGCGTACCCGCGGCGTTCCCCGCTGGGCGCCAGCAACTCCCGCTCCACGAACAGGCGGTCGGCCAGTCCCGGCGTCCGCTCCAAGGACGCCCGGAACCGGTCGATCTCGGCGACATCGATGCCCACCCCGATGATGCTCATGCCGAGCACCCTACGACCCCGGGCGGCCAGGTCCGGGCGACACACGTCACCTAGGCTTCCGGCATGACCTCGTCCCGTGCCTATCTCTCCGACCTCTTCTCGCTGGACGGCCGGGTCGCCGTGGTGACCGGAGGGAGTTCCGGCATCGGGCGGGCCGTCGCGGGGGCGCTGGCGCGGGCCGGCGCGAAGACCGTGCTCGTGGCGCGCAAGCGGGCGGAGCTGGCCGCGGCCGCCGAGGAGTTGACGGCCGACGGGTGCGCGGCCGCCTGGGCGAGCGGGGATCTGAGCACCCGTACGGGAGTGCGCGCGGCGGCCGAGGAGGCCGCGGCCGTCTTCGGGGAGCCCGACATCCTCGTCAACTCCGCCGGGATCAACCTCAGGCCGCCGATGGGCGAGCTGGGCGAGGACGTCTGGGACACCACCATGGCGGTGAACCTGGAGGCACCCTTCCTGCTGGGGCAGCGGTTCGGCCCCGGCATGGCCGAGCGGGGCTTCGGGCGGATCATCCACATCACCTCCCAGCAGGCGCACCGCGCCTTCGTGCAGAGCGGCGCCTACGGCGTCTCCAAGGGGGCGCTGGAGTCCCTGGCCCGCTCGCAGGCCGAGGCCTGGTCGCCGTACGGCGTCACCTGCAACACCCTGGTGCCGGGCTTCGTGATGACTCCGCTCAACGCGCGGCTGTCGTCCGACCCCGAGCGGGTGGCGGCCCTGGCCGCGCGCACGATGACCGGCCGCAACGGCCTCGCCGAGGACTTCGCGGGCGCGGCGGTGTTCCTGGCGAGCCGCGCCTCCGCCTACGTCACGGGCCAGTCGGTCCACGTGGACGGCGGCTTCTCCGTCCACTGACCGGCAACCCCGGGGATCATGGCCGGTCCCCGCGCCGCGTAGGCTGCCCGGCGACCGGTGATCCGCTTCCCGGCGGACGCCATCGCACACAACGGGAGGACACAGCCTTGAAGTTGAAGTCTCTGGGCACCGCGCTCACCACCGCGGCCCTCATCGGTACGGCGTTCACCGGCGCCGTCGCCACCGCCGGCAGCGCGTCCGCGGCGACCCTGCCGCACGACTGCAGCAGGGCGATCGTCAACGTCAAGGCCAAGGAGACCGTCAACGTCCGCACCTCGCCGAAGACGACCGCCACGGCCGTCGGCATCTGGGGCAAGGGCAAGAAGGGCGGGATCTGCAACGACGGCAAGGCCTACAAGGGCGGCTCGTACAAGGCCTGCGGCAAGAAGAGCAACCTGTGGTACTACGGCGGCGACAAGAAGGACGGCTGGGTCCCGAAGACCTGCATCAACTGGTGACCGCCTGACCGGCGATCGAGGGGCGGACGGCACACGGCCGTCCGCCCCTTCGTCTCATTCCACCGTCACCGACTTCGCCAGGTTCCGGGGCTGGTCCACCTCGTTGCCGCGGGCCGTCGCCAGCTCGCAGGCGAAGACCTGCAGCGGCACGGTGGCCACCAGTGGCTGGAGGAGCGTCGGCGTGGCCGGGATCCGGATCAGGTGGTCGGCGTACGGGACGACCGCCTCGTCGCCCTCCTCGGCGATCACGATCGTGCGCGCGCCCCGGGCCCGGATCTCCTGGATGTTGGACACGATCTTGTCGTGCAGGACGGACCGGCCACGCGGCGACGGTACGACCACCACCACCGGCAGGTCCTCCTCGATCAGCGCGATCGGGCCGTGCTTCAGCTCGCCCGCGGCGAAGCCCTCGGCGTGCATGTACGCCAGTTCCTTCAGCTTGAGCGCGCCCTCCAGGGCCACCGGGTAGCCCACGTGCCGGCCGAGGAACAGCACCGTGTTCTTCGTCGCCAGCGTCCGCGCCAGCGCCCGTACCGGCTCCATGGTCTCCAGGACCCGCTCGACCTCCTCCGAGATGCGGGACAGGTCCTTGATGACCGCCTGGATCTCGTCGCCCCACTTGGTGCCCCGCACCTGGCCCAGGTACAGGGCGACCAGGTAGCAGGCGACCAGCTGGGTGAGGAACGCCTTGGTCGAGGCGACGGCGACCTCGGGGCCGGCGTGCGTGTACAGCACCGCGTCCGACTCGCGCGGGATCGTCGAACCGTTGGTGTTGCAGATCGCCAGCACCTTGGAGCCCTGTTCGCGGGCGTGCCGGAGCGCCATCAGGGTGTCCATGGTCTCGCCGGACTGGGAGATGGCGATCACCAGGGAGCGGCCGTCCAGGATCGGGTCCCGGTACCGGAACTCGCTCGCCAGCTCCACCTCGCACGGGATGCGCGTCCAGTGCTCGATGGCGTACTTGGCGATCAGGCCGGCGTGGAAGGCCGTACCGCAGGCGACGATGACGACCTTCTCGATCTCCCGCAGCTCCGAGGGGCTGATCCGCACCTCGTCCAGGGTCAGCGAGCCGGACGGATCGATGCGGCCGAGCAGGGTGTCGGCGACCGCCTTGGGCTGTTCGGCGATCTCCTTGAGCATGAAGTAGTCGTAGCCGCCCTTCTCGGCGGCCGAGGCGTCCCAGTCCACGTGGTACGAGTGGACCTCGGCCGGGCTGCCGTCGAAGCCCGTCACCGTGACGCCGTCGCGGCGCAGCTCCACCACCTGGTCCTGGCCCAGCTCGATCGCGGAGCGCGTGTGGGCGATGAACGCGGCGACGTCGGAGGCCAGGAACGCCTCGCCCTCGCCGACACCCACCACCAGCGGCGAGTTGCGGCGGGCGCCGACCACCACGTCCGGCGCGTCGGCGTGCACGGCGACGAGCGTGAACGCGCCCTCCAGCCGGCGGCACACCAGCCGCATCGCCTCGGCGAGGTCCGCGCAGGAGGAGAACTCCTCGGCCAGCAGGTGGGCGACCACCTCGGTGTCCGTCTCGGAGGTCAGCTCGTGTCCCCGCTCGGCCAGTTCGGCGCGCAGCACGGCGAAGTTCTCGATGATGCCGTTGTGGACCACCGCGACCCGGCCCGCGTTGTCCAGGTGCGGGTGCGCGTTGCCGTCCGTGGGGCCGCCGTGCGTGGCCCAGCGCGTGTGGCCGATACCGGTCGAGCCCGTCGGAAGCGGCCGGTCGACCAGTTCCTTCTCCAGGTTGACCAGCTTGCCGGCCTTCTTGGCGGCGGCCAGCCCGCCGTCCGCCAGCACGGCGACACCGCCCGAGTCGTACCCCCGGTACTCCAGTCGCTTCAGCCCGGCCATGACCACGTCGAGCGCCGACTGTGACCCTACGTATCCCACGATTCCGCACATGTGGCGCAGCCTACGGGCCGGGAGCCGCCGGAAACGGGCGCCGCGTGCCCGGAATCGGAAATTATCCGGGGTATATCGAGAGTCTCGATACTCTCCTTCGCAGTGACCGGAGGGGGCGGCATTCAGCCAACTTCGACCGGCCACCCCGCCCCCGCCCCCCTCCCGCACACAAGAGGCACACAGAAAGCACATGTTTGAGCAGGGACGGTGAGCAACTTCGTCCGGTTCGCACGGGGGCCGGGGATCGCATGCCTTTCGGCCAGACACCCTCGCCACAGAACCGGCCCCTTGTTCGATAGAGCGTGTACATGCCTAAAGTGACGCCGCGCGTGGACGCAGCCCGACCTCTGCGTCATCACGCGCGACGCCCGGCGACCGGGGGAACGGCGTCGCACACGGGGAGGGGTCACACCGTCATGGCTGCGCGCCGGACGTCCGCGCACGTCAACGCCTACAGCCGAGTGCCCTCCTGAGGCCGCCTCAGGACAGCACGGGCGTCCCGCGGTGCGGGGCGCCCATGCGCGCGTGAGGAGAAGCGTGACCAGGCACCGTGAGGTGTACTACCTCGCATACGAGGAGGACTTCGGCCTGAGCGGTTTCGGCGGCCGGCTGGGCCCCGGTGGGATTCCGCTCGCCGACCCCCCGGCCGTGCTGGCGATGGCGGCCGAGACGGCCCGGGCCGAGGAGGACGGGCAACTCGGCCGTGACGTGCGGCTGCTGCTGGAGTCACCGGTGCCGGAAGCCGTCGTCGGCGGCCTCTGGTCGGCGCTGACGGGCGGACGGTTCGACCCGGGTGCTCACGGCCTCGGCGCGCGCGACTGGCTGCGCATGATCGCCCAGGTGTGTCCCGCGGGCACCCCGGACCAGGCCCATGCGGAGCGTATGGACACCGCGGAGCCGGGGCCCGCCGTGCCGGAGGAGGAACTCCGCGAATCCGTGCGGGCCGAGATCGGGGCGGCCGCACCGGCGCTGGCCGGTCGTGTGCCACTGCCCGATGTGGCGGACATGCTGCGGCGGATCGTCGACGAGGCCGACGCCGATCTCGGCTTCCGGCTCTTCCTGCGCGTGCTCAAGGCCAACGCGGCTTCGGTGGGCGAGGACCAGTACGAACGGCTGCTGGGCATCGGGGACCGGCTGGCATACCCCCACGCGGCGGTCTTCGAGGACCTGACCGTGCGGTGGCGCCCGCTGGACGCGAACCGCCGGGACCTCGGCCCCCGTGCCGGCCTGCCCTTCCTCTCGGCGATGTTCGACGGCGAATGGGACGCCTGGCGGTACGAAGGCTCGGGCACCCCCCATGAGCACATCGGCAGACTCGCTCACGGCGACCGCGGCATCGCTCCCGGCACCCAGGCCGCCGTCCTCCTCCAGGACGTACGGCTCCTGTCGGGCTCGGCCCTGTCCGACGACGCGGTCACGGCACTGTGGCGCATCGCCGCCAGGCGCAGCGGCGCGGACGAGACGTTCGACGCGGACGGCAGGGCCTGGCTCCGGGAGATCGCCGAGGTGTGCACGGCGTGGCTGGCCGGTGTCGCGCCCTCCTACGTGCCCGGCCCGCCCGCTCACCACGACGACCTGAGGGAATCGGTCCTGCACGAGGTCCGCGACATCGGTCCGGCACTCGACCAGGCCGTGGCCCGGCAGGCTCCCGGCGCACCCGGCCCCGCCGTCACCACCCTCCTCCGGGACACGGTGACGTCCGCCGGCCCGGACCTCGGCTTCCGGCTCCTGCTGCACCTCGTCGACAGGTACGAGGTCACGATCAGCAGGACACAGTACGACCGCTACCGCGAGATCGGAGCACGTCTCGGGCTCGTCGACGCCTACATCGACCAGGTGTCACCGCACGTCCGTCCCCTGTGAGTGGCGCCGGCGTCCCGTACGCCCGACGCCCCGCCGCGTGGTGGAGCGGACGCCACCCGCAGCCGGCGCCCACTAGCGCGCACACAGGGCTCCGCTCCCGCCCCCACGTGACGCACCCCACCCCACTGCCCCGTTCAAACTCCGTTAACAATGGACTGTGATCTCTCAGGTCTCCTCGATGCCCCGGAGCGCCCACCGGCACAGGCCGGAGGCGACTCCCTACGTCGATCTCACCCGCGCCGAGTGGAGCGCGCTGCGCAACAAGACACCGCTGCCGCTCACCGCCGAGGAGGTGGAGAAGCTCCGCGGTCTCGGCGACGTCATCGACCTGGACGAGGTGCGGGACATCTACCTCCCGCTCTCCCGGCTCCTCAACCTCTACGTCGGCGCCACGGACGGGCTGAGAGGGGCTCTGAACACCTTCCTCGGTGAGAAGGGCTCCCAGTCCGGCACCCCGTTCGTCATAGGAGTCGCCGGCTCCGTCGCCGTCGGCAAGTCGACCGTGGCCCGGCTGCTCCAGGCGCTGCTCTCCCGCTGGCCGGAACACCCGCGCGTGGAGCTGGTGACGACGGACGGCTTCCTGCTGCCGACCCGGGAGCTGGAGGAGCGCGGCCTGATGTCGCGGAAGGGCTTCCCCGAGTCCTACGACCGCCGGGCCCTCACCCGATTCGTCGCCGACATCAAGGCCGGCAAGAACGAGGTGTCGGCGCCCGTCTACTCCCACCTCATCTACGACATCGTGCCGGACGAGAAGCTCACCGTGCGCCGCCCGGACATCCTGATCGTGGAGGGCCTGAACGTCCTCCAGCCCGCCCTGCCCGGCAAGGACGGCCGCACCCGGGTCGGCCTCGCCGACTACTTCGACTTCAGCGTGTACGTCGACGCGAGCGCCGAGGACATCGAGCGCTGGTACCTGAGCCGCTTCAAGAAGCTGCGCCAGACGGCCTTCCAGGACCCCGACTCGTACTTCCGCAAGTACACCCAGGTCTCCGAGGAGGAGGCCCTGGACTACGCGCGCACGCTCTGGCGGACGATCAACAAGCCGAACCTGGTCGAGAACATCGCCCCCACCCGGGGCCGGGCCGGCCTCATCGTCCGCAAGGGCCCGGACCACAAGGTCCAGCGCCTGCGCCTGCGCAAGCTGTAGGTCCGCCGCCGGGCACCGGGCCGTCGCCGCCGGCTCGGCCGGCACCCCGGACCGGTTCTCCCCCGCGCCCCTGACAGGGGCGCGGGGAACGCGCGGCTATCCCAGGGCGGACTTGACGGCATCGGCCAGCCGCCCCGCGACGGAGCGTGCCTGCTCGATGTCCGCGGCCTCGACCATGACCCGCACCAGGGGCTCGGTGCCCGACGGCCGCAGCAGCACCCGGCCGGTCTCCCCCAGCTCCCGCTCCGCCTCGGCGACGGCGGCGGCGAGATCGGCCGACGTGCGCACGCGCGACCTGTCCACGTCCGGGACGTTGATCAGCACCTGCGGCAGCCGCTCCATCACGGAGGCCAGGTCCCGGAGCGAGCGGCCGGTCTCGGCGACCCGCGCCGCCAGCAGCAGGCCGGTCAGCGTGCCGTCACCGGTGGTCGCGTGGTCGAGGATGATGACGTGCCCGGACTGCTCGCCGCCGAGGGCGTACCCGTGCTCCTTCATCTCCTCGAGCACGTAGCGGTCACCGACGGCCGTCTGCACCAGCCGGATCCCGGCCTTCTCCATCGCCAGCTTGAAGCCCAGGTTGGACATCACCGTGGCGACGACCGTGTCGGACCGCAGCATGGAGTGCTCCCGCATCGCCAGCGCGAGCACGGAGAGGATCTGGTCGCCGTCGACCTCCTCGCCGGTGTGGTCCACGGCCAGGCAGCGGTCGGCGTCGCCGTCGTGCGCGATACCGAGGTCCGCGCCGTGCTCGACGACCGCGGCCTTCAGCTTGTCGAGGTGCGTCGAGCCGCAGCCGTCGTTGATGTTGAGCCCGTCCGGCTCGGCACCGATCGTGACGATCTCGGCGCCCGCGCGGGTGAACGCCTCCGGCGAGACCCCCGAGGCCGCGCCGTGCGCTTCGTCCAGCACGATCTTCAGGCCGTCGAGCCGGTTGGGCAGCACCGACAGCAGATGGGTGACGTACGCCTCGAAGCCCTCGTCGTACGAGCGGACACGCCCGACCCCGGCGCCCGTCGGCCGCTCCCACGGCTCGCCGTGCCGGTGCGACTCGTACACCGCCTCGATCTTGTCCTCCAGCTCGTCGGCGAGTTTGTGACCGCCGCGGGCGAAGAACTTGATGCCGTTGTCCGGCATGGCGTTGTGGCTCGCGGAGAGCATCACACCGAGGTCGGCGCCGAGCGCGCCGGTCAGGTGGGCCACCGCGGGCGTCGGCAGCACGCCGACGCTTCTGACGTCCACGCCCGCGCTGGCGAGGCCGGCCACCACCGCCGCCTCCAGGAACTCCCCGGACGCGCGCGGGTCCCGCCCGACCACCGCTGTCGGCCTGTGCCCCTCGAAGGTGCCCGCCTCGGCCAGCACGTGCGCCGCGGCCACGGAGAGGCCGAGCGCCATCTCGGCCGTCAGATCCGCGTTGGCGACACCGCGCACGCCGTCCGTGCCGAAGAGTCGTCCCACTTGTCCTCCTGAGGAAGCATCGATGTCGGAAGCGGACAGGCGCCGCGTCGGGTGGCAGGCGCCCCGGCATCCGATCACACAAGCCTCTGAGCGTCTTGTGTCGTTATACGCCCTTGGCTGGGATAAACGAACGCCCCGGAGGCACATGTGGCGTGCCGCCGGGGCGTTCGGAGTACGTGTGGGCCGAAGCCCGTGATACGTACGAGCAGGCAGCGAAGCTTAGCGCTTGCTGTACTGCGGAGCCTTGCGGGCCTTCTTCAGACCGGCCTTCTTGCGCTCGACCGCACGGTCGTCGCGCTTGAGGAAGCCGGCCTTCTTCAGCGGGCCACGGTTGTTGTCGACGTCGGCCTCGTTCAGCGCACGGGCCACACCGAGACGGAGGGCACCGGCCTGACCGGAGACACCGCCACCCGCGATGCGGGCGATGACGTCGTAACGGCCCTCGAGCTCGAGCACCTTGAAGGGCTCGTTGACTTCCTGCTGGTGCACCTTGTTCGGGAAGTAGTCCTCGAGGGTGCGGCCGTTGATCTTCCACTTGCCGGTGCCCGGAACGATCCGGACACGGGCGATGGCGTTCTTGCGGCGGCCCAGGCCGGCGGCCGGCTGGGGCTCACCGAAGCGGGAGGCCATGGACTCCGAGGTGTACTCACCCTCGACGGGGACCTCGGACTCGGTGGTGTAGCTGTCGATGTCAAGCTCTTCGAGCGGCTGCTCGGCAGTGGTCTCGGCCACGATTCTCCTCAGATTCTCTTCAGTCTTAGGGGGTGGCCGGACTTACTGCGCGACCTGGGTGATCTCGAACGGCACCGGCTGCTGCGCAGCGTGCGGGTGCACGTCACCCTTGTAGACCTTCAGCTTCGAGAGCATCTGACGGCCCAGCGTGTTCTTGGGGAGCATGCCCTTGACGGCCTTCTCGATGGCCTTCTCGGGGTTCTTGTCGAGCAGCTCGTCGTAGCGGACGGAGCGCAGACCACCCGGGTAGCCGGAGTGGCGGTACGCCATCTTCTGCGTCCGCTTGTTGCCGGACAGGTGCACCTTGTCGGCGTTGATGATGATGACGAAGTCACCGGTGTCGACGTGGGGGGCGTAAATCGGCTTGTGCTTGCCCCGCAGGAGGGACGCGGCGGTCGTGGCGAGACGACCCAGGACGACGTCCTGAGCGTCGATGACGTGCCACTGGCGCGTCACATCGCCGGGCTTGGGGCTGTACGTACGCACGGTTCGTAGCCTTCGCTTCGAGTGAATGGTCCTGAACAGGTCACCGAAACGATCACGACAGCCCTGACCGCACCACGGTTGACGCAAACCGCGTGCTGGTCGCTGGTCATCGGCCCGGTGGACCGGTGTAAGGGCCCGTCCCGTGAGAATGAGCAAGCCAATACACAACGAAGAAGCAGGTTACCTGCACGGGCCCGGACGGGTCAAAACGAGGCCCTTCCCCCTCATGTCGCCGGACAAACGCGGCATGACGACCGATGCACTCCTGCACCCCGGAACCCACGTCTAAGATGCGCCCCATGAGTTACGGGCAGGGGGGACCCCAGTCTCAGTGGGATCCCTGGAAACCGAATTCCCAGCAACCGTGGAGCAGCGGGGCCGATGACGGCACTCCGGACTGGGCCGCGCTCGCCGAGGCCTCGGAGTCGCGCAACAAACGCCGCAAGGTGCTGTTCATAGCCGGCGGCGCGCTGGCCACGGCCGCGATAGGCACCGCGGTCGCGATGGCCGTCGTCTCCGCGAACGGCGGTGATCCGCAGGCCGGCCCCAGCAACCTCCCGGCCAGCGCCTCGCTGCCCGGCTCCGGCACCGCGACGCCGTCCTTCGCGCCCACCAGCGCCCCGCCGCCGCTGGATCCCAAGGACTTCATCTCCAGCGCCCAGAAGGACACCGCCCCGCTCGGCCCGGACACCCTGTTCCCGGGCAAGCAGCTGACCGTGGGCGACGCGGTGTACAAGAAGGGCCCGACGGCCGACACCCCGAGCTGTGCCACCGTCGCCGGCGGCACTCTGCCCAAGGTGCTCACCGCCAACGGCTGCACCCGCATGATGCGCGCCACCTACACCAAGGGTGACATCGCGGTCACCGTCGGCGTCGCCGTCTTCGACACCGCGGCCCAGGCGACCAAGGCCAAGGCCCAGACCGACGACAGGAGCATCGTGCGCTCCCTGTTCGGCAAGGGCGTCAAGAACTTCTGCGACGGGGCCTTCTGCCGCTCGACGCGCAACGCCTACGGCCGCTACGCCTACTTCACGGTCGCCGGCTTCACCAACGGCAAGGACGTCACCAAGAAGGACACCAAGGTCTTCGACGTGGGCAACGACCTCGCCCAGTTCACCGTCAACCAGATCTACCGCCGCGGCCAGGCCCAGGCCCAGGCGGCGTCCCAGTGACGGAGAGGCGGCACCGCTAACAGGTCGCGCAGCCCGACGCCAGGGGGAGCGAGCGCTTGTTCCGCGCCTCCTTGTTCCGGGCCGCCAGCAGTTCGTCGGCGGGGTAGCCGACCTCCTCCAGGGTCAGCCCGTGCGGCCGTACGACATGCACGGCGGAGTCCCGCACCCGCGCGGCCAGCACCTTCCCGGGCCACTCCGGGCCCCGGTGCCCGTCTCCGACGAACAGCAGCGCGCCGATCAGCGACCGCACCATGTTGTGGCAGAAGGCGTCGGCGCGGACGGTGGCGGTGATGACCCCGTCGCCGTCCCGGACCAGGCTCAGCTCCTGCAGCGTGCGGATCGTGGTCGCCCCCTCGCGCCTCTTGCAGTAGGCGGCGAAGTCGTGCTCGCCGAGCAGCGCCCGGGCGGCCTCGTTCATGGCGTCCACGTCCAGCGGCCAGTCGTGCCAGAGCACATGGCCGCGCAGCAGCGGGTCGACTCCGCCGGGGTTGTCGGTGATCCGGTACGCGTAGCGCCGCCAGATCGCTGAGAACCGGGCGTTGAAGCCGGCCGGTGCCTCGGTGAGCCGCCACACCCGCACATCCTTCGGCAGCCGCCCGGCGAGCCGCTTGAGCAGCTTCTCGCGGTGCTCCGCCCACAGCTCGACGGGCAGATCGACATGGGCCACCTGCCCACGCGCGTGCACCCCGGCATCGGTCCGGCCGGCCACGGTCAGCTCGTACGTCTCCTTGGACCGCGTCACCGTGCGCAGGGCGTCCTCGATCTCGCCCTGCACGGTCCGCCTCCCTCCGGCCTGCTTGGCCCAGCCATGGAAGTCGGTGCCGTCGTAGGAGAGGTCGAGACGGATACGGACGTGCCCGGGATGTACTTCGTCGCTCACACAGAGATCCTCTCAGGTGCACAAAAAAGCGGGTCCGCCCTTGGAAAGGAACGGACCCGCCCACGCCCACAGGGGGCGCGGGGAACTGCGCGACCTGCCACGACGGCGTCGCCGCCGGCCGGCAGTCCCCCGGCAGAACGCTTACGCGTCCTTCGACTCCTCGGCGCCGGCCTCGGTGGCCTCCGCGGCCGGAGCCTCGGTGGTCTCCGCGGCCTTGGCCTCGTCGGCTTCCTTGACCGCACGCTTGGTGGCGGCCTCGGCCTCACCGGTGGCCTGCTGCGCGACCGTCAGCGCCTCGACCAGCTCGATGACAGCCATGGGCGCGTTGTCGCCACGGCGGTTACCGATCTTGGTGATGCGGGTGTAGCCACCCGGACGGTTCTCGTAGCGCGGGCCGATCTCGGTGAAGAGCGTGTGGACGACGCTCTTGTCCGTGATGACCTGGAGCACCTGACGGCGGTTGTGAAGGTCGCCCTTCTTCGCCTTGGTGACCAGACGCTCGGCGTACGGGCGCAGGCGGCGGGCCTTCGCCTCGGTGGTGGTGATGCGGCCGTGCTCGAAGAGGCTCTTCGCGAGGTTCGCGAGGAGGAGCTTCTCGTGCGCGGCGCTGCCGCCCAGACGGGCACCCTTGGTGGGCTTCGGCATTGTTCTTCTCCTGTGTGTCTGCCCCGGCCGTATCAGGTACCGGGGTCAGTATCCGAGCAGGCGGTCGCCTGTCGGAGATCCGGGAGCAGCCCCGAAGGGCGCTCCCGGAAGGGGCGCGGGGCGGTGTCGATGTGCGACTCCGTCGCGTGGGCGCGACAAGCCACAGCGCACCCGCGCCCGAGTACGGACCGGATGGCCCGAGCTCTTAGTACTGCTCGGTCTCGACGAAGCCCGCGTCCGCGTCGTCGTCGGCGCCGAAGGCGTCCGCGGCGGCGGTCGGGTCGAATCCGGGCGGGCTGTCCTTGAGCGCCAGGCCCATGCCGGCCAGCTTCGCCTTGACCTCGTCGATGGACTTCGCACCGAAGTTGCGGATGTCCAGCAGGTCGGCCTCGGAGCGGGCGACGAGCTCACCCACGGAGTGGATGCCCTCACGCTTGAGGCAGTTGTAGGAGCGGACGGTGAGCTCCAGCTCCTCGATCGGCAGCGCGAGGTCGGCGGCCAGGGCGGCGTCCGTCGGGGACGGGCCCATGTCGATGCCCTCGGCGTCGATGTTCAGCTCGCGGGCGAGACCGAACAGCTCGACCAGCGTCTTACCGGCGGAGGCCATGGCGTCACGGGGACGCATCGCCTGCTTGGTCTCGACGTCGACGATCAGCTTGTCGAAGTCGGTGCGCTGCTCGACACGCGTGGCCTCGACCTTGTACGTGACCTTGAGAACCGGCGAGTAGATGGAGTCGACCGGGATACGGCCGATCTCCTGGCCCACCTGCTTGTTCTGCACGGCGGAGACGTAACCGCGACCGCGCTCGACGGTCAGCTCCATCTCCAGCTTGCCCTTGCCGTTGAGCGTGGCGAGGACGAGGTCGGGATTGTGCACCTCGACACCGGCCGGGGGCGCGATGTCGGCGGCGGTGACCAGACCCGGGCCCTGCTTGCGCAGGTACATCACGACCGGCTCGTCGTGCTCCGAGGAGACGACCAGCTGCTTGATGTTGAGGATCAGGTCGGTGACGTCCTCCTTGACGCCCGGCACGGTGGTGAACTCGTGCAGCACGCCGTCGATCCGGATGCTGGTGACAGCGGCACCGGGGATCGAGGAGAGGAGGGTACGGCGGAGGGAGTTGCCGAGGGTGTAGCCGAAGCCCGGCTCCAGCGGCTCGATCACGAACCGGGAGCGGAACTCGTCGACGACCTCTTCGGTCAACGAGGGACGCTGAGCGATCAGCATGTGTGGATCAGATCCTTCTTTCGTGGACGCCCGCTATTTGACGCCCGACGGAAACCGCACCCGTGAGAAGTGCGGGTACTGCAAGGGTACGGGCGGCACGGCCCGAAAGAGCCGTACCGCCCGGAACCACAGTGCGCGGAGCGCGACGCGTCAGACGCGGCGGCGCTTCGGCGGACGGCAGCCGTTGTGCGGGGTCGGGGTGACGTCCTGGATGGAGCCGACCTCGAGGCCCGTGGCCTGCAGGGAGCGGATCGCGGTCTCACGACCGGAGCCCGGGCCCTTGACGAACACGTCGACCTTGCGCATGCCGTGCTCCTGGGCGCGGCGGGCAGCCGACTCGGCGGCCATCTGCGCGGCGAACGGCGTGGACTTCCGGGAGCCCTTGAAGCCGACGTGGCCGGCGGAGGCCCAGGAGATCACGTTGCCGGACGGGTCCGTGATCGAGACGATCGTGTTGTTGAACGTGCTCTTGATGTGCGCGTGGCCGTGAGCGACGTTCTTCTTTTCCTTGCGGCGCACCTTCTTGGCAGCGCCCTGACGTCCCTTGGGGGGCATCTACTAACTCCTACGGGAGGTGGTCGGTCCTACAGCGAAGACCGTGGACAGGTGTCCGCTGCGGACTACTTCTTGCCCGGCTTCTTCTTGCCGGCGATGGCGCGACGCGGGCCCTTGCGGGTGCGGGCGTTGGTGCTGGTGCGCTGACCGCGGACGGGCAGACCGCGACGGTGACGGAGACCCTGGTAGCAACCGATCTCGACCTTGCGGCGGATGTCGGCCTGGATCTCGCGACGGAGGTCACCCTCGGTCTTGATGTTGTTGTCGACGTACTCACGAATCGCGACGAGCTGCTCCTCGGAGAGGTCGCGAACGCGGGTGTTCGGGTCGACGCCGGTCGCAGCCAGCGTCTCCTGCGAGAGGGTCCGGCCGATGCCGAACACGTAGGTGAGGGCGACCTCCACGCGCTTGTCGCGCGGGATGTCAACACCGGAAACGCGTGCCATTCAATGGCTCCTGGTGAATCTTCGGAGGTCTTCCGCAGAACCGGCTCCCGGCCGCCGTACTAGGTACGAACCGGGTCCCCGGCCTCCGGACCGGGGGTGTCGAGCTGTTGGGCTCGGGCTCTGCGTATGAACATATTCAGCTCGCGTCGCGCGAAACTCTGCGATAGAGGTGCAGAGGGAGATGGTCGTGCGTCAGCCCTGGCGCTGCTTGTGGCGCGGGTTCTCGCAGATGACCATGACCCGGCCGTGACGGCGGATCACCCTGCACTTGTCGCAGATCTTCTTGACGCTCGGCTTGACCTTCATGGGGTGAGGTTCTCCGGGTCAGTGCCATCGCTCCGGGCGGGCCCGGGGCGCGGGCAAGATCTACTTGTAGCGGTAGACGATCCGGCCACGCGTCAGGTCGTACGGAGACAGCTCCACCACGACCCGGTCGTCAGGGAGGATACGGATGTAGTGCATCCGCATCTTGCCGCTGATGTGTGCCAGGACCTGGTGGCCGTTCTGGAGCTCGACCTTGAACATGGCGTTCGGCAGAGACTCGACGACAGTGCCCTCGATCTCGATGGCACCTTGCTTCTTGGCCACGCTTCGCCCTTCGAATCGACTACCTT
This sequence comes from Streptomyces echinatus, assembly GCF_014203595.1. Lineage (GTDB taxonomy): Bacteria > Actinomycetota > Actinomycetes > Streptomycetales > Streptomycetaceae > Streptomyces > Streptomyces echinatus. The sequence continues at coordinate 240,111 of NZ_JACHJK010000004.1, read as the reverse complement.
GATCGACTCTCAGGCAGTCCCTGGGATTCCCTTGCGGGAGCATGCAGACATGCGGGTGCACGAGAGCCGACGAGTCAGTCTACGTCGGCGCACCCGGAAAGGCGAATCGAGAGAGTCTGCCCCATCGGGGTGATCCCTATGCAAGCGGGTCGGGAGCGGCCGTGATGCCGTACTCGGCGAGCTTGGCCTTGCCGCCGTCGGGAGCCGTCAGGACCAGAGGGCCCTGCTCGGTCAGGGCGACCGAGTGCTCCCAGTGGGAGGACCAGGTGCCGTCCGTGGTGATGACGGTCCAGTCGTCTTCCAGGACCTCGGTGCGCGGGGTGCCGAGGGAGACCATGGGCTCGATGGCGAGGCAGAAGCCGGGGACCAGCTTGGGGCCCTTGCCGCGGCGGCGGTCGACGTAGTTCAGCAGATGCGGGTCCATGTGCATCTCGGTGCCGATGCCGTGGCCGCCGTAGTCCTCGACGATCCCGTACTTGCCGCCGCCCGGCTTCGGCTGACGGCGGATGTACGTCTCGATCGCCCGCGAGACGTCCACCAGGCGGTTGCCCGGCTTCATGGCCGCGATGCCGGCCCACATCGACTCCTCGGTCACCCGGGAGAGCTCGACCAGCTCCGGAGCGTGACCCGAGCCCACGAAGGCCGTGTACGCGGCGTCGCCGTGCCAGCCGTCGACGATCGCGCCGCAGTCGATGGAGATGATGTCGCCGTCCTTGAGGACGACGTCGTCGGAGGGGATGCCGTGGACGACGACGTCGTTCACGGACGTGCAGATGGTGGCCGGGAAGCCGCCGTAGCCCAGGAAGTTCGACTTCGCGCCGTGCTCGGCGAGGACCTTGCGGGCCACCTCGTCCAGGTCCTTGGTGGTCGCGCCGGGGACGGCCGCTTCGCGCGTGGCCGCGTGGATGGCCGCTACGACCAGGCCCGCCGCCCGCATCTTCGCGATCTGCTCGGGGGTCTTGATCTGCACCATGAGGGGCCTGCGCTCTCCGTCACTCGCGTCGACTGGGATACGTACACAACAGTACGGCCGCGGCGCCCTGGGGGTCCCGCGGACGGAATCCGTGGGAGGGCACCGCGGCCGGAAGGGCCGGGATCTACTGCTCGGCCTTCTCGCGCTTGAGGGCTTCCAGCGCCCGCTCGGTGATCTCGGCCACCGGGCCCAGCGCGGAGATCGTCACGACCAGGCCCTGCGCCTTGTAGTAGTCGATGATCGGCTCGGTCTGCGTGTGGTAGACCTCCAGCCGCGTGCGGACGGTCTCCTCGCGGTCGTCGTCACGCTGGTACAGCTCGCCGCCGCAGACGTCGCAGACGCCCTCCTTCTTCGGCGCGTTGTACGACACGTGGAAGACGTGCGAGGAGTCGTTGCGGCAGATGCGCCGACCGGCGATGCGCTTGACGACCTCGTCCTCGGGGACCTCCAGGTCGAGGACGGCGTCCAGCGTGATGCCCTCGGTCTGGAGCAGCTGGTCCAGGGCCTCGGCCTGCGAGACGTTCCGCGGGAAGCCGTCCAGCAGGAAGCCGTTCTGCGCGTCCGCCTGCTCCATGCGGTCCTTGGCCATCGCGATGGTCACCTCGTCCGGGACGAGGTTGCCGGCGTCCATGTAGGACTTCGCGAGCTTGCCCAGCTCGGTCTGCTGGCTGATGTTGGCGCGGAACAGGTCGCCCGTGGAGATGTGCGGAATCGCCAGCTTCTCTGCGAGCCGGACGGCCTGCGTTCCCTTACCGGCACCGGGCGGCCCGACGAGGACGATACGCATCAGCGGAGGAACCCTTCGTAATTGCGCTGCTGGAGCTGGCTCTCGATCTGCTTCACCGTCTCGAGACCGACACCCACGATGATGAGGATGCTGGTCCCGCCGAACGGGAAGTTCTGGCTTGCCCCGAAGCCCACCAACGCCATTGTCGGTACGAGAGCGATCAGACCCAGATACAGCGAACCCGGCCAGGTGATCCGGTTGAGCACGTAGCTGAGGTACTCAGCGGTCGGTCGGCCAGCCCGGATGCCCGGGATGAAGCCACCATACTTCTTCATGTTGTCGGCTACTTCCTCGGGGTTGAAGGAGATAGCGACGTAGAAGAACGCGAAGAAAACGATGAGCAAGAAGTACGAAGTGATGTAAATCGGGTGGTCGCCCTTGGTGAGGTTCTGCTCGACCCAGGTCTTCCAGCCCGACTTGCCCCCCGAGAACTGCGCCACGAGTGCCGGAATGTAGAGCAGCGAAGAGGCGAAGATGACGGGAATCACACCCGCCTGGTTCACCTTCAGCGGGATGTACGTGGACGTACCGCCGTAGGACCGGCGACCGATCATGCGCTTCGCGTACTGCACCGGGACACGGCGCTGGGCCTGCTCGACGAAGACGACGAGCGCGACCATGACCAGGCCCACGGCGATGACGGTGCCGAACTCGATCCAGCCGCCGGCCAGGGTGCCCTGCTTCTTGATGGCCCACAGCGCGGACGGGAAGGTCGCGGCGATCGAGATGAACATCAGGATCGACATGCCGTTGCCGATACCGCGGTCGGTGATCAGCTCACCGAGCCACATCACGACGGCCGTACCCGCGGTCATGCAGATGACCATGGTGATGGTGGTGAAGATCGCCTGGTCGGGAACGATCTGGTTCGCCACCGAGCAGGTACCGAACAGAGCACCACTGCGGGCGGTGGCCACCAGGCCGGTGCCCTGAAGGATGGCCAGCGCCACGGTCAGGTAGCGGGTGTACTGCGTGATCTTCGCAGTGCCGGCCTGACCTTCCTTCTTGAGTGCTTCCAGGCGCGGGATCACGACCGTCAGCAGCTGCAGGATGATGCTCGCCGTGATGTACGGCATGATCCCGAGCGCGAAGATCGTAATCTGCAGCAGCGCACCACCGCTGAACATGTTGACGAGCCCGAAGAGACCCTGGTTACCGGAGGCCTCGCGGACACACTGCTGGACGTTCCTGTAGTTGACGCCCGGGATCGGGATGTGCGTGCCGACCCGGTACACCACGATGATGCCCAGCGTGAACAGCAGCTTCTTGCGCAGGTCGGGCGTCCTGAACGCCCGGGCGAACGCGGTGAGCACGGTGCCTCCTGCGACCCCCGCGTATGCGCGTGAGGTGACGACTAATTTCGGGTTGATTACCTGTGGAACGAGGTTACGGCATGCCAAGACAGCGCTGGATGCCAGTCGCCACAGCCTACCTATATCAGGGCTCCGCCGGAACGCTGATCGACGGCCCGTCGGAGGCGAGCCGCCGGTTCTCCCGCGCCTCGGGGCGCTTTCGTACACATGTCTAAGAATCACCCGCGCCCCTTCGAGGGCACTTCAGGCGCTTCCCGGCCGGGGGGCGGCGGACCTCGGCGAGGGTCACCGGAGGCGACCGGCCAGAGACGGAATGGGGAATTCCGCTCGGTGTGGCATGGGCACTCTCGCCCTCACCGCAGCGCCGGCCGGCTGCCCGACAGGAGTTTCCAGGTGCGGGCGTGACACGTCGAACGGCCGGAAGTACCCCTTGACCAAATGAGTGGAGCCGTCTGGCTCCGTGTACTCGGCACGGGACATTGGACGGAATCCCGCACCGCGGCCGTGAATTCCGACGGTGCCGAGAGCGAACAAGCAGAGCCGCCCCCGCGGTATCGCGGGGGCGGCTCTGCTTGCGACTACGAACCGTCTCAGACGAGCTCGGTGACCGTACCGCCGGCAGCGGTGATCTTCTCCTTGGCGGAGCCGGAGACGGCGTCGACCGTCACCTGCAGCGCCACGGAGATCTCGCCCTGGCCGAGGACCTTGACGAGGCTGTTCTTGCGAACGGCACCCTTGGCCACCAGACCCTCGACCGTGACCTCGCCACCCTCGGGGTAGAGCGCGGCCAGCTTGTCGAGGTTCACGACCTGGAACTCGGTCTTGAACGGGTTCTTGAAGCCCTTCAGCTTCGGGAGGCGCATGTGGAGCGGCATCTGGCCACCCTCGAAGCGCTCCGGAACCTGGTAACGGGCCTTCGTGCCCTTGGTACCACGACCGGCCGTCTTACCCTTCGACGCCTCACCACGACCCACACGGGTCTTGGCGGTCTTGGCGCCCGGGGCGGGACGGAGGTTGTGGATCTTGAGCGGGTTCTGCTCCGCCATGATCAGTCGACCTCCTCGACCGTCACGAGGTGGCGGACGGTGTGCACCATGCCGCGGAACTCGGGGCGGTCCTCCTTGACGACCTGCGTGTTGATGCCCTTGAGACCAAGGGAACGCAGAGTGTCGCGGTGGTTCTGCTTGCTGCCGATGTAGGACTTGACCTGCGTGATCTTGAGCTGCGCCATGATTACGCACCCGCCCCGGCACGCGCACGCAGCAGGGCCGCGGGGGCGACGTCCTCGAGCGGCAGACCACGGCGGGCCGCGATCTCCTCGGGACGCTGCAGACCCTTCAGGGCCTCCACGGTCGCGTGCACGATGTTGATCGCGTTGTCGGAGCCGAGCGACTTCGACAGCACGTCGTGGATACCGGCGCACTCGAGCACGGCACGCACCGGGCCACCGGCGATAACACCGGTACCGGGGGACGCGGGCTTGAGCAGGACGACGCCGGCAGCCTTCTCACCCTGGATGGGGTGCGGGATGGTGCCCTGGATACGGGGGACCTTGAAGAAGTGCTTCTTGGCCTCCTCAACACCCTTGGCGATGGCGGCCGGCACCTCCTTGGCCTTGCCGTAACCGACACCCACGGTGCCGTCACCGTCGCCCACCACGACCAGCGCGGTGAAGCTGAAGCGACGACCACCCTTCACAACCTTGGCGACACGATTGATCGCGACGACGCGCTCGACGTACGCGGTCTTCTCGGCGGCAGCAGCGCCGCCGTCACGGCCCTTCCGGTCCCGCCGCTCGCCGCCACCGGCACCGCCACCGCGGCGCTGGGGTCCAGCCATTGGAATTACCTCTCTCTGTTTCCGCTAGCTACGGCAGGCTCAGAACTTGAGCCCGGCTTCGCGGGCGGCGTCCGCCAGGGCGGCGATGCGCCCGGCGTACTGGTTGCCACCACGGTCGAACACGACAGCCTCGACACCGGCAGCCTTGGCACGCTCGGCGACCAGGGCGCCGACCTGCTTGGCCTGCGAGGACTTGTCGCCCTCGCCACCGCGGACGGACGCGTCCAGGGTGGACGCGGACGCCAGGGTGTGGCCCTTGAGGTCGTCGATCACCTGCGCCACGATGTGGCGGTTGGAGCGGGTAACGACCAGACGGGGACGCTCCGCCGTACCGGAAAGGTTCTTGCGAATCCGGATGTGACGGCGCTTGATCGCGGCGCGCTTGTAGGCGTCGCCCTTGAGGATCTTCTGTCCGTATGCCATGGCTTACTTACCCGCCTTTCCGACCTTGCGGCGGATGACTTCGCCCTCGTACTTGACGCCCTTGGCCTTGTACGGGTCGGGCTTGCGCAGCTTGCGGATGTTGGCCGCAACCTCGCCGACCTTCTGCTTGTCGATGCCCTCGACCTGGAAGCGGGTCGGGGTCTCCACCTTGAAGGTGATGCCCTCGGGCGCCTCGACGACGATCGGGTGGCTGTAGCCGAGCGCGAACTCGAGGTTCGAGCCCTTGGCCGTCACGCGGTAACCGACACCGCTGATCTCGAGCTTCTTCACGTAACCCTGGGTCACGCCGGTGATCATGTTCGCCACCAGCGTGCGGGACAGGCCGTGGAGGGCCTTGTTCTGACGCTCGTCGTTCGGACGGGTGACGTTGAGCACGCCGTCCTCACCCTTGACGATGTCGATCGGCGCGACAACGGTGTGGGTCAGCGAGCCCTTGGGGCCCTTGACCGAGACCGTACGGCCGTCGATGGTGACGTCCACGCCGGCGGGAACCGTGATGGGGAGCTTGCCAATACGCGACATAGCTGTTTCCTCCGTTCCCTTCCGTTACCAGACGTAGGCGAGGACTTCCCCACCCACGCCCTTCTTGCCGGCCTGCTTGTCGGTGAGGAGCCCGTGCGACGTGGAGATGATCGCCACGCCGAGGCCGCCCAGCACCTTCGGCAGGTTGGTGGACTTCGCGTACACCCGGAGACCGGGCTTGGAGATCCGCTTGATGCCCGCGATGGAGCGCTCACGGTTCGGGCCGAACTTCAGCTCGAGAACGAGGTTCTTGCCGACCTCGGCGTCCTCGACCTTCCAGCCCGTGATGAAGCCCTCCTGCTGGAGGATCTCCGCGATGTGCGACTTGATCTTCGATGCCGGCATCGTCACGGAGTCGTGGTATGCCGAGTTCGCGTTCCGCAGACGCGTAAGCATGTCTGCGATCGGATCAGTCATGGTCATGAATTGGCCTTCGGCCTCTCTCGCCGGGGTTTCCTGGTGCGCCATCCCTCTCCCCGATCCGAGACGGGACGGGTGCGGCGCGGTGGACCTACGGCGTAGTAAGTCGTACGGGCGCGGCAGGCGCCCAACCCCACAAGCCTACGGCATGTGGAGAAGGGCCCCTGCCGACCCAGATGCTTACCGAGAGCTCCGGAAATCCCTGATTACGGGGACTACCAGGAGCTCTTGGTCACGCCCGGCAGCTCGCCACGGTGAGCCATCTCACGAAGGCACACGCGGCAGAGGCCGAACTTGCGGTACACGGAGTGCGGACGGCCGCAGCGCTGGCAGCGCGTGTAGCCACGCACACCGAACTTGGGCTTGCGAGCAGCCTTGGCAATCAGAGCCTTCTTCGCCATCTCGCTCACGCCTCCTTGAACGGGAAGCCGAGGTGACGAAGGAGCGCGCGGCCCTCAGCGTCGTTGGTCGCCGTGGTGACCACGGTGATGTCCATGCCCCGGGTACGGTCGATCTTGTCCTGGTCGATCTCGTGGAACATGACCTGCTCCGTGAGACCGAAGGTGTAGTTGCCACGGCCGTCGAACTGCTTGGGGGACAGGCCGCGGAAGTCGCGGATGCGCGGCAGCGCGAGCGACAGGGTGCGGTCCAGGAACTCCCACATGCGGTCGCCACGGAGCGTGACGTGGGCACCGATCGGCTGGCCCTCACGCAGCTTGAACTGCGCGATGGACTTGCGGGCCTTGGTGACCTGCGGCTTCTGGCCGGTGATCGTGGTGAGGTCGCGGATGGCGCCCTCGATCAGCTTGGAGTCGCGGGCGGCGTCGCCCACACCCATGTTGACCACGATCTTGACGAGGCCGGGGATCTGCATGACGTTCTCGTACTTGAACTCGTCACGCAGCTTGCCCGCGATCTCCTCGCGGTACTTCTGCTTCAGACGCGGAGTGGTGGTGGTAGCCATCAGATGTCCTCACCCGTCCGCTTGGCAACGCGGATCTTGTTGCCTTCGTCGTCGAAGCGGTAACCGACACGCGTGACGACCTTGTTGCCATCCTTCTCAACGACCAGCTGGACGTTGGAGACGTGGATCGGCGCCTCGGTCGTGACGATGCCGCCCGCCTGCGAACCGCTGGCGGTCGGGCCGGCCTTGGTGTGCTTCTTGACCCGGTTGACACCCTCGACCAGGACGCGCTCCTCGCGCGGGTAAGCGGCAATGACCTTGCCCTGCTTGCCCTTGTCCTTGCCGGTGATGACCTGGACCAGGTCGCCCTTCTTGATCTTCATGCTTACAGCACCTCCGGCGCGAGCGAGATGATCTTCATGAACTTCTTCTCGCGCAGCTCACGGCCGACCGGGCCGAAGATACGGGTGCCGCGAGGGTCGCCGTCGTTCTTCAGAATGACGGCGGCGTTCTCGTCGAAGCGGATGTACGAGCCGTCCGGACGACGGCGCTCCTTGACGGTGCGAACGATGACCGCCTTGACGACGTCACCCTTCTTCACGTTGCCACCGGGGATCGCGTCCTTGACGGTGGCGACGATGACGTCACCGATGCCCGCGTAGCGGCGACCGGAGCCACCGAGCACACGGATGCAAAGGATTTCCTTCGCACCAGTGTTGTCGGCGACGCGCAGTCGCGACTCCTGCTGGATCACGTCTATCTCCTGATCGTCTGCCGGTTCCCGGCAGGGGCCTCACGTAGCGGGCCCCTGCCGAGCCTGGCGGAACTGACCTGCGGGGTTAGCCCCGCAGGAAATTACTTGGCCTTCTCGAGGATCTCGACGACGCGCCAGCGCTTCGTCGCGGACAGCGGCCGGGTCTCCATGAGGAGGACGCGGTCGCCGACACCCGCGGCGTTCTGCTCGTCGTGCGCCTTGAGCTTGTTCGTACGGCGGATGACCTTGCCGTACAGCGCGTGCTTGACGCGGTCCTCGACGGCGACGACGACGGTCTTGTCCATCTTGTCGCTGACGACGAGGCCCTCACGGGTCTTGCGGAAACCGCGCGCCTCAGTGTTCTCAGTCACGTTCTTCTCGCTCATCAGGCGTTCTCCACCGTCTCGATGCCGAGCTCACGCTCACGCATGAGGGTGTAGATCCGGGCGATGTCCTTGCGGACCGCCTTCAGACGGCCGTGGTTCTCGAGCTGGCCCGTCGCCGCCTGGAAGCGGAGGTTGAACAGCTCTTCCTTGGCCTCGCGGAGCTTCGCCAGAAGCTCCTCGTTGCCCAGCTCGCGCAGCTCGGACGCCTTGGTACCGGCCGACATCACGCTTCACCTGCCTCGCGCTTGACGATCCGGCACTTCATCGGCAGCTTGTGGGCCGCACGAGTCAGCGCCTCACGGGCGATCTTCTCGTTGGGGTACGACAGCTCGAACATCACACGTCCGGGCTTGACGTTGGCGATCCACCACTCCGGAGAACCCTTACCGGAACCCATGCGGGTCTCGGCCGGCTTCTTGGTGAGGGGACGGTCCGGGTAGATGTTGATCCAGACCTTGCCGCCACGCTTGATGTGACGGGTCATCGCGATACGAGCCGCCTCGATCTGGCGGTTCGTGACGTAGGCCGGGGTCAGCGCCTGGATGCCGTACTCGCCGAACGCAACCTGCGTTCCACCCTTGGACATACCGTTGCGCTTCGGGTGGTGCTGCTTGCGGTGCTTGACCCTACGGGGGATCAGCATTTCGGTCAGGCCTCCGTTCCGGTGCTCTCAGCCGGAGCGGACGCGGGAGCCTCGGCCTTGGGGGCCTCGGCGCCAGCAGCCTGCTGCGGCTTGCGACCGCGCCGCTCGCCACCACGGCCACCACGGGCCGGGCGGTCGGCACCACCACGGGCCGGGCGGTTACCCGCACGGGCCGCAGCGTTCTCGGCGCGGACCTCGGCGATGTTCTTGACGTCGCCCTTGTAGATCCAGACCTTCACGCCGATGCGGCCGAAGGTCGTCTTGGCCTCGAAGAAGCCGTAGTCCACGTTCGCACGGAGCGTGTGCAGGGGCACGCGGCCCTCGCGGTAGAACTCCGAGCGGGACATCTCGGCGCCGCCGAGGCGGCCACCGCACTGGATCTTGATGCCCTTGGCGCCGGCCTTCATCGCCGACTGCATGCTCTTACGCATGGCGCGGCGGAAGGAGACGCGGGAGGAGAGCTGCTCGGCAACGGCCTGGGCAACCAGCTGAGCGTCGGTCTCGGGGTTCTTGACCTCGAGGATGTTCAGCTGGACCTGCTTGCCCGTGAGCTTCTCGAGGTCACCGCGGATGCGGTCGGCCTCGGCGCCACGGCGGCCGATGACGATGCCCGGACGAGCGGTGTGGATGTCCACCCGCACGCGGTCACGGGTGCGCTCGATCTCAACCTTCGAGATGCCGGCGCGCTCCATGCCGGACGTCATCATCCGACGGATGGCGACGTCTTCCTTGACGTAGTCCTTGTACAGCTTGTCGGCGTACCAACGCGACTTGAAGTCGGTCGTGACACCGAGCCGGAACCCGTGCGGGTTTACCTTCTGGCCCATTACCGGGTTCCTTCCTTGGAGCTGACGACCACGGTGATGTGGCTGGTCCGCTTGCGGATCCGGTAGGCACGGCCCTGGGCGCGCGGCCGGAACCGCTTCAGGGTCGGGCCCTCGTCGACGTACGCCTCGGAGATGTAGAGGCTGTCGGCGTCGGTGTGGTCGTAGTTGTGCGCGGCGTTGGCAATGGCGCTGTCGAGCACCTTGCCGACCGGCACGGAGGCTGCCTGCGGAGCGAATCGCAGAACAGCCTGAGCCTCCGTGGCATCCATGCCACGGATAAGGTCCACCACGCGGCGGGCCTTCATGGGCGTAACGCGGATGTACCGCGCCTGGGCCCTGGCTTCCATGGTTGTCCCTCTCAGTTACTTACGTGTCTGAATGCGATCCGCTACTAGCGGCGCTTCGACTTCCGGTCGTCCTTGACGTGGCCCCGGAAGGTGCGGGTCGGCGAGAACTCGCCGAGCTTGTGGCCGACCATCGACTCGGTGACGAACACCGGGATGTGGGTCTTGCCGTTGTGCACCGCGATCGTGTGACCGAGCATGGCCGGGACGATCATCGAGCGACGGGACCAGGTCTTGATGACGTTCTTGGTGCCGGCTTCGTTCTGCGTGTCCACCTTCTTGATCAGGTGGTCGTCGACGAAGGGCCCCTTCTTCAAGCTACGAGGCATCTCAACCCGTCCTTAGCGCTTCTTGTTCGTCTTGCGGCGGCGGACGATGTACTTGTTCGACGCCTTCTTGGGCGAACGAGTACGGCCTTCCTTCTTGCCCCACGGGGACACAGGGTGGCGACCACCGGAGGTCCGGCCCTCACCACCACCGTGCGGGTGGTCGACCGGGTTCATCACGACACCACGGACGGTCGGGCGAACGCCCAGCCACCGCTTACGGCCGGCCTTACCCCAGTTGATGTTGCTCTGCTCGGCGTTGCCGACCTCACCGACGGTGGCGCGGCAGCGGACGTCGACCAGGCGGATCTCGCCGGACGGCATGCGCAGGTGGGCGTAGGCGCCCTCCTTCGCGAGCAGCTGCACGGAGGCACCGGCGGAACGGGCGAACTTGGCACCGCCACCGGGACGGAGCTCGATCGCGTGGATCGTGGTACCGACCGGGATGTTGCGGAGGGCCAGGTTGTTGCCCGGCTTGATGTCGGCCCCGGGACCGTTCTCGACGCGGTCACCCTGCTGCAGGTTGCGCGGGGCGAGGATGTAGCGCTTCTCGCCGTCGGCGTAGTGCAGCAGCGCGATGCGCGCGGTGCGGTTGGGGTCGTACTCGATGTGCGCGACCTTCGCCGGCACGCCGTCCTTGTCGTGACGACGGAAGTCGATCACACGGTAGGCGCGCTTGTGTCCGCCACCCTGGTGGCGAACGGTCACACGACCGGCGTTGTTACGGCCGCCCTTGCTGTGCAGGGGACGGACCAGCGACTTCTCCGGCGTGGACCGCGTGACCTCGACGAAGTCGGCGACGCTGGCGCCACGACGGCCCGGCGTAGTCGGCTTGTACTTGCGGATTCCCATTTCTCAGTCCTCGTCCGATATCGGACGATCCGGACCGCCCTTAGGCGGTCGGACCGCCGAAGATGTCGATACGGTCGCCCTCGGCGAGGGTCACGATCGCGCGCTTGCTGCCCGCACGCTGACCGAAGCCGGTCTTCGTGCGCTTGCGCTTGCCCTGGCGGTTGATCGTGTTGACCCCGGTGACCTTGACCGAGAAGACCGCCTGGACGGCCTGCTTGATCTGGGTCTTGTTGGCGTTCGGGTCGACGATGAACGTGTACTTGTTCTCGTCGAGGAGCGCGTAGCTCTTCTCGGAGACGACCGGCTTCAGCAGGACGTCACGGGGGTCCGTGTACGACTTGCTCAGCGGGGTCTCGACGGTGTTCTTGCCCTCGGTGGCGTGGCGACGCGCCTTGGCGACGCGCGCGGCCTTGGCGGCCTTGGCGGCCTTCGAGGCAATGCTCGGGTGACGCGTAGCCATCAGGCCTCGCTCCCTTCGGTGTCAGCGGCCTTGGGGCCAGACACGAAGGACTCGAAAGCGGCCTGGGTGAAGACCACGTCGTCCGAGACGAGAACGTCGTACGTGTTCAGCTGGCCCGGCTCCAGGATGTGGACCTGGGGCAGGTTGCGGGCGGACAGCCACGCGGCCTCGTCGGCACGGTCGACGACCAGGAGCAGGTTCTTGCGCTCGCTGATCTTGCCGAACAGGCTCTTGGCGGCCTTGGTGCTGGGGTTCGCGCCCTCGACCACGCCGGAGACGACGTGGATGCGGTTGTGACGCGCCCGGTCGGTGAGGGCGTGGCGCAGGGCCGCGGCCTTCATCTTCTTCGGGGTGCGCTGCGAGTAGTCACGCGGCACGGGACCGTGCACGACGCCACCACCGGCGAACTGCGGCGCGCGGGTCGAGCCCTGACGGGCGCGGCCGGTGCCCTTCTGGCGGTACGGCTTCTTGCCACCACCACGGACTTCGCCACGGGTCTTGGTCTTGTGCGTGCCCTGACGGGCCGCGGCCAGCTGCGCGACGACGACCTGGTGGATCAGCGGGATGCTGATCTTCTCCACGTCGAAGATCTCCGCGGGGAGCTCGACGGAACCGGCCTTCTCGCCGGCAGGCGAAAGGATGTCAACAGTGCTCATCGGTTACCTCAGGCCCCCTTGGCCGCGGTGCGGACCAGGACGAGGCCGCCGTTCGGACCGGGAACCGCGCCCTTGATGAGCAGCAGACCCTTCTCCGCGTCAACGGCGTGGACGGTCAGGTTCTGGGTGGTGACCCGCTCGTTGCCCATGCGACCCGCCATGCGGAGGCCCTTGAACACGCGGCCCGGGGTGGCGCAGCCACCGATGGAACCGGGCGAGCGGTGCTTGCGCTGGGTGCCGTGTCCGGCGCCGAGGCCCTTGAAGTTGTGACGCTTCATGACACCGGCGAAGCCCTTGCCCTTGCTCTTGCCGGTCACGTCGACCTTGATGCCGGCCTCGAACACCTCGGCGGTGATCTCCTGGCCGAGGGTGTACTCGCTGGCGTCAGCGGTACGGATCTCGACGAGGTGGCGGCGGGGAGTGACGTCGGCCTTGGCGAAGTGGCCCTTGAGGGGCTTGTTCACCTTGCGCGGGTCGATCTCGCCGAAAGCGATCTGGACGGACTCGTAGCCGTCGACATCGTTCGTACGGACCTGGGTGACGACGTTGGGGCCGGCCTTGACGACGGTGACCGGAACAACACGGTTGTTCTCGTCCCACACCTGCGTCATGCCGAGCTTCTCGCCCAGGATGCCCTTGATCTGCTTAGCCATTCTCAGCTCACCGACCCTCAGAGCTTGATCTCGATGTCGACACCGGCCGGGAGGTCGAGTCGCATCAGAGAGTCAACGGTCTTGGGGGTGGGGTCGAGGATGTCGATCAGGCGCTTGTGCGTGCGCATCTCGAAGTGCTCGCGCGAGTCCTTGTACTTGTGCGGCGACTTGATGACGCAGTACACGTTCTTCTCAGTGGGCAGCGGCACCGGGCCCGCGACCGACGCACCGGTGCGGGTCACCGTCTCGACGATCTTCTTCGCCGAGGAGTCGATGACCTCGTGGTCGTAGGCCTTGAGCCGGATGCGGATCTTCTGTCCCGCCATGGCTACTCAGTAGTCCTGTCTCTTCTCACGCTCTGGAACCCGGCGGATTCCTTCTGCTGCCGTCGTTTCTCCGACCCACGCGGTCGGGTGTGTCGCGCTCTCGCCGACACAGATGTCCCTTGTTCGAACATCCCTGCGGGGAATGCGACGGCCCTTCCGGAACCGCGGACCGGGGACCTCGGGCCCACCGGGCGCCTGGCCGGTGTTGCGCTCACACTTCCCGGAAGATTCCCGTACGTCCGCCCCAGTGCTGCCCGAAGGCAGTTAGGGCGACGAGTACTGTGGGACTCGCTTCCGGTCCTCCCGGCGGGAGGCGCGCAGCATCAACACTCGACCGAGCAACTCGGACAGTCTGCCATATGGGGCAGGTCCTCCGCCAATCGAGCCGAAGACATTACCCCGAAGGTGACGTAGGTCAAACCGGCACGGGGTTCAGCCGTACGCCGGTGCAGCCGCGCTGCCCGGCCTCGTGATCGGCGAACGCCTTCAGCGCGGAGCGGGCGAACGACGCGGAGTAGTGACGCACGGGAGGGTCGCCGGTGTCCCCGTCATACAGGCGGTACAGCACGAACACCGCCTCCTGGGCCGACCCGGGGCAGTGGGCGGTGGCCGTCACCCGGTCGTCGCCGGGGACGGCGGACCCGGTGGACCGGAAGTCCTTGGCCATGGCGCCGTAGTACCCGTACAGCCCGTAACCCGGCTTGCCCGCCGCGGTGAGGAGGAAGCAGTTGACCTGGGGCGTGCGCGTGTCCGCGGGGTAGCCGGCGGCGGCGGGCGTGCCGGCGCGGGACGCCTGGCCGGCGAGTCCGCGCAGCGCCACGCAGGAGCCCTCGGCCCGCGCGAGCGGAGCGGGGGCCGCGCTCCCGCTCGCGGAGGACGGAAGTTTCACCTGGGTGAGCTGCCTGCCGCCCGTCGCCCGGCACCCGTACTTCGCCGCCGCTTGCTGTGCCGTCTCGGTCGTCACCCGGCCCAGCCCGGTGAGGACGGGCCCCTTCTCCCGGGCGTCCTCCGGCCACCGGACGAGGTCGCCGTAGGCCACCAGGGCCCTGTCCGCGTCGTTCCGGCAGTCGAGCGCGACCACGACCTGGGCGTACCCGTCGTAGCGCACGAAGCCCGGCCAGCCGTTGCCGAGTGGTGCCGCCTGGCCCTTGACGCCGTTGGTGTTACGCCCGAACGGAGCCAGGACCTCGGAGGCCGCCGACCGGTCGCTCCAGCGGAGCCTGATCTCCAGAGCGCCGCCGTGTTCGCCGGTGTCCGGACGGTTAAGCAGACAGGCGGCCAGGTAGTCCGAGTCGTCGTCGGTCCTGGCCCGCGTGTGCGAGGAGTTCAGGGCGGCGTCGAGTCCCCCCTGTGCCAGGGTGCCGTCGCAGGCCGCGTCCAGGGACCGCTGGTCCCGCCAGGAGGCGTAGATGCCGGTGCTGTAGACGACCTGCGCTGCGATCGCCAGCGTGAGCAGGAGGCCGCCCACGGCCCAGCCCACCCGGCGCCGCCTGCTCGCAAAGATCTTCATCCCGCTCTTTCTCTGGTGCGCCGTGTCCGGCACCGGCTACCGGTCCGCCCGGAGGACGTCGAGGGCGCGGTCGCGGCCGTAGTCGTAGTCGCCCTGCCCGGTGTGGACCCACTGCTTGGTCCACTCGCTGTCGATCTCGTGGCCCCGGCTGTGGCCCCACATCCTGACCATCTTCTCGACGTCGTGCTGGCCGGCCGCGTACAGCTTGACGTTGTCGTCCGTGGCCTTGAGGTTGGCTTCGGCGGTGTGCTCCTTGTTGGACTCGTACGTCCACACGTCGACGGCTCTGGTGGCGGCGTCCCCGACCGGGCTGAGATCGGCCACCGGGTTGAACATCAGGGCCGTGCTGAGCGAGCTGCTGATGCCGTGGTTGAAGTCGGCGGCCCACTGTGTCTTGTTGAACCGCTCGTCGAAGATGATGTCGGCGCGGACACCGTCGTAAGCGCCCATGGCCCGGGAGCAGTCGCTGATCCGGTTGCTGATCTGGGTCTTCCCGGCGTCCTGGGGCAGCGCCTCCAGCACGTCGTGCGCGTGCTCCTGTTCGGCCCCGTAGAGGTGCCCGAAGGCCGTGGGGTCGTCGGCGATGCCGCGCATCAACTTGGTCAGGTGGTCGCGCGCGACCGTGATGTGCGCTCCGTTCGCGTCGCTCCAGGCGGACCCGGGGGTACCCGGCGAGATCTCGAAGCGGGAGTCCGACTGCGCGTTGATCTCATGGGTGTCCGCCGTGTACGACGTCATGATGTGCGCGAGCGGAACGGTGAGGTTCTTCGGCAGCTCCTGCGCCTGGTTCGCCGTGTTCAACGTGTCGATGGTGTGCTGGAGAATCCGGGCCTGCGGCTCCGTGTGGTGTCCGGCCGGGTGGTAGGAGCCCGGCGCCTCCCCGGTGGTGGCGGTCTCCAGCAGGGCGCCGAACCCCTGGCGGACGTCGCCGTCCTCCGCCATGACGGGCAGGCCGGTCGTCGTACCGCCGGGCGGCGTCGCGAAGTGGTCCACGACGGTGTCCCAGTTCCGGCCGTGCAGCAGGTAGTCGAGGTTGTCGTTGTGGGACGGGTCCAGGTACGCGGTGCTGGTCTTGGGGTCGTGGGACATGATGCCGAGCACGCCGTCGAGCGGGTCGTTGGCGAACCAGCCCCGGTCCTTGCCGCTGAACTTGTCCCGCAGGCCCCAGACGGACTCGGTGTTGCCCTTGGCCGCGTACGCCTCCTCCGCGTGCCGGATGTCGTTCGCGGTGTCCGTCAGGAACTGCCCGTCGTAGCCGTTTCCCTGCTGCATCAGCGTGACGAGGCTCTGGTAGCCGCGCACCTTCTCGTCCGGGATGGGGCTGAGCCCGTCGACCTTGAACTGCTCGGTGCCGGCCTTCCGCATGTCCTCGCGGAATTCCTTGTAGAAGGGCGTGCTCGGGTCCTTCGTCGCCGTCGCCAGCGTGGTGGCCAGGCCCTTCTGGATGTCCAGGTACTGGCTGCCGTTCTTCTTGTCCTCGTAGTGGGCGAGGCTGTCGAGGCTGTTGGACAGCTGCAGCGTGCCCTTGGCGCCCAGCCCGTCCAGCACGGTCTCGCTGAACGCCTTGTCGCCGGAGTTGTCGCGGAAGAGGCGCTGCAGTTCCTTGTAGTCGGCCGCCGAGGCCTTGCCTGCGTCGACCCGCTTCGCGATGTCCTCGGCCTCGGCCGCCTCGTACTTCTCGATGTCGCCCTGCGCCTTGCCGTTGAAGCCGTTGAACGTGCCGTCGCCGGTGTCGGAGTCGACCGCGACCGCCTGGAAGGCGACCTCGACCCCCTTGTCGGCGTCGTCCACGTTCTTCACGCACTGGTCGAGGTGCGCCTGCCAGGAGGCGACGGACTTGCGGACGCTCTCCTGGTAGTCGGGGTCATGGGCCAGCGCCTGCCGGTCCCCCTGGCTCAGCTTCCCGGTGTCGTACGAGACCAGTCCCTGGTCGGAGACCTTCATTCCCGCGGCGACGGCGTCGTCCCTGGCCGATTCCAGCTTCTTGCGCAGGTCCACGAACTGGGTGTGGGCGTCCCGGAAGAGCGAGGCGATGGCCTTGGCCTCGGTCTGGGCCTTCTGGAACTCCTTCAGCGTGACGTCGAACCGCGCGTTGGCGGCGCCGGCGCTCAGCCCCTGCCAGGTCGGTCCGAGCGATATGCCGTGCACGTCCCGGCGGTAGGTCTTCTCCTGCGTCTGAAAACCCTCGGCCACGTCGTCCCAGTGCTGGGCGGCCGTGGTGAGCGTGGTCAGGTCGGTGGTCAGGATCTCGTGGTAAGTCGGCATGGTTCCCCGTTGAGTGAAGCGGTGACGTTCCGGCGGCGCTGCGGCGGCCGGCTCAGTACGCGTCCAGCGCCGACACGGACCGCAGACCGGCCTCGACGCCGTGGTCCGTTCCCGACAGCACGGTGTTCGTGCCGCGCAGCGCGGCCTTCTCGGACGACAGCCGGTTCATCAGGGTCTTCACCTGCTCGCCCCAGGCCTTGTACGCCTTGCTGACGGCCCCCGAGGTGACCCAGCCGTGCCCGTCCTTCGCGTCGAACGCCTTCACCACCGCGTTGGTCTGATCCTCGGCCGCGTCGCCCGCCTTCCGGCTGCCGGGCTCGATGTTCTGCTCGATGGAGTTCGCCGCGGTGCGTTTCTCGGCCGGCGAGGAGGCGAGGTCGGTCTTCCCCGAGCCGCCTGCACCACCCGGGCCGCCGCCCAGGTCGGCCGGGTAATGGTCGAGTTGCGTTCCCGTGGATGCTCCGGTGCCGGGTATGTCCGCCCGGCCGTCCCCGCTGTGAGCCATGCCTTCGTTAACCCCCGTTGACTGTGTGGCGTGACCACTTCACGCTAGCCAACGGGGCGGCAGCGGCGCCGGTACACATCAAGCCATGATCGATGTTTGACCTCGACTTGCCCCCACATGAACGAAACTTGACCCGGACCGGCCCCGGAAACGCCGAAGAGGCCCGTACGACCGAAGTCGTACGGGCCTCTCGTAGGTCAGAGACCTCAGGTCAGGCAGTGACCCTCAAGCAAGCGGAACTTACTTGACGATCTTGGTGACCTGGCCGGCGCCCACGGTGCGGCCACCCTCACGGATGGCGAACTTCAGGCCCTCTTCCATGGCGACAGGCTGGATGAGGTTGACGGTCATCTCGGTGTTGTCGCCCGGCATGACCATCTCGGTGCCCTCGGGGAGGGTCACAACGCCCGTCACGTCCGTCGTACGGAAGTAGAACTGCGGACGGTAGTTGTTGAAGAACGGCGTGTGGCGGCCACCCTCGTCCTTGGACAGGATGTAGGCCTGGGCCTCGAACTCCGTGTGCGGGGTGACCGAGCCCGGCTTGATGATGACCTGGCCGCGCTCGACGTCCTCGCGCTTGATGCCACGGAGCAGCAGACCGACGTTCTCACCGGCCTGGCCCTCGTCGAGCAGCTTGCGGAACATCTCGATGCCGGTGACCGTGGTGGTGGTCTTCTCGGTCTTGATGCCGATGATGTCGACGGTCTCGTTGACCTTGAGGACACCACGCTCGATACGACCGGTGACGACGGTGCCACGACCGGTGATCGTGAAGACGTCCTCGATCGGCATCAGGAACGGCTTGTCGACGTCACGCTCGGGCTGCGGGATGGACTCGTCGACAGCCTTCATCAGGTTGAGGACGGACTCCACCCACTCCGACTCGCCCTCGAGGGCCTTCAGAGCGGAGACCTTGACGACCGGAACGTCGTCGCCCGGGAACTCGTACTCGGAGAGGAGCTCACGGACCTCGAGCTCGACGAGCTCCAGGATCTCCTCGTCGTCCACCATGTCGGCCTTGTTCAGGGCGACGACGATGTACGGAACGCCGACCTGGCGGGCCAGGAGCACGTGCTCCTTGGTCTGCGGCATCGGGCCGTCGGTGGCGGCGACCACCAGGATCGCGCCGTCCATCTGCGCGGCACCGGTGATCATGTTCTTGATGTAGTCCGCGTGACCCGGGCAGTCGACGTGGGCGTAGTGACGCGCCTCGGTCTGGTACTCGACGTGCGCGATGGAGATGGTGATACCGCGCTGGCGCTCCTCGGGCGCCTTGTCGATGTTGTCGAACGGGGTGGCCTCGTTCAGGTCCGGGTACGCGTCGTGCAGCACCTTGGTAATGGCGGCCGTGAGGGTCGTCTTACCGTGGTCGATGTGACCGATGGTGCCGATGTTGACGTGCGGCTTAGTCCGCTCGAACTTCGCCTTCGCCACTGGGGTCCTCCTGTGGAGTGGTTCTGTACGCCTTACTTCATCGGCGCCAGGTGATCTTTGCTGGAAAGCCCGGAACCCGGGGCATTCATCCAGGATTGTGGCTGAATGCCCCTTGAGGCTCCGGAGTCAAGCCTAAAGCGTGCGAACGCGGTGCGTTACTCGCCCTTGGCCTTCGCGATGATCTCCTCGGCGACGTTCCGCGGAACCTCGGCGTAGGAGTCGAACTGCATGGAGTAGCTGGCACGGCCGGACGTCTTGCTGCGCAGGTCGCCGACGTAACCGAACATCTCCGAGAGGGGCACGAGACCCTTCACGACGCGGGCACCGGCCCGCTCCTCCATGGCCTGGATCTGGCCACGGCGGGAGTTGATGTCGCCGATGACCTCACCCATGTAGTCCTCGGGCGTGGTGACCTCGACGGCCATCATCGGCTCGAGAAGCACGGGCGAAGCCTTGCGCGCGGCCTCCTTGAAGGCCTGCGAGCCGGCGATCTTGAAGGCGAGCTCGGAGGAGTCGACCTCGTGGTAGGCACCGTCGTGCAGGATCACGCGGACACCGGTCATCTCGTAACCGGCGAGGATGCCGAACTGCATGGCCTCCTGCGCACCGGCGTCGACCGAAGGGATGTACTCCTTCGGGATACGACCACCGGTCACCTTGTTCACGAACTCGTACGAGGTGTCGCCACCCTCGATCGGCTCGATGCCGATCTGCACCTTCGCGAACTGACCGGTACCACCGGTCTGCTTCTTGTGCGTGTAGTCGACGCGCTCGACGGCCTTGCGGATCGTCTCGCGGTAGGCCACCTGCGGCTTGCCGACGTTGGCCTCGACCTTGAACTCGCGCTTCATCCGGTCGACCAGCACCTCGAGGTGAAGCTCGCCCATACCGCCGATGACGGTCTGGCCGGTCTCCTCGTTGGTGTGCACCTGGAAGGAGGGGTCCTCCTCCGCGAGACGCTGGATGGCGACACCCAGCTTCTCCTGGTCGCCCTTGGACTTGGGCTCGATCGCGACCTCGATGACCGGCGCCGGGAAGTCCATGGACTCCAGGATCACCGGGCTCTTCTCGTCACACAGCGTCTCGCCGGTCGTGGTCTGCTTCAGACCCATGACCGCGACGATGTCGCCGGCGCCCACCGACTCGATCTCCTCACGCTTGTTGGCGTGCATGCGGTAGATCTTGCCGATGCGCTCCTTGCGGCCCTTGACGGAGTTCAGCACGGCGGTGCCGGACTCCAGACGGCCGGAGTACACGCGGACGAAGGTGAGCTTGCCGAGGTGCGGGTCGCTCATGATCTTGAACGCCAGCGCCGACAGCGGCTCGTCGTCGGACGGCTTGCGCTTGACGACGACCTCGGCGTCCTTGACGTCGTGGCCCTCGATGGCCTCGATGTCGACCGGGGACGGCAGGTAGCGCACGACCGCGTCGAGCAGGGGCTGGACGCCCTTGTTCTTGAACGCGGTACCGCAGAACACCGGGGTGACGGTGGTGCCGCCGCCCTTGCCGGACGCGATGGTGATACGACGGATCGCGGCGTACAGCTGCTCCACGGAGGGCTCCTCGCCCTCCAGGTACAGCTCCATGATCTCTTCGTCGTTCTCGGCCACGGCCTCGATCAGCTTGCCGCGGTACTCCTCGGCAGCCTCGGTGTGCGTGTCCGGGATGTCGACGATGTCGTACATCTCGCCCTTGGTGGCCTCGGCGGACCACACGAAGGCCTTCATCGTCACCAGGTCGACGACGCCCTTGAAGTCCGCCTCGGCACCGATCGGGAGCTGCATCACGATCGGCTGCGCGCCCAGGCGGTCGACGATCATGTCGACACAGCGGTGGAACTCGGCACCGGTGCGGTCGAGCTTGTTGACGAAGCAGATACGCGGCACGCCGTAGCGGTCCGCCTGACGCCACACGGTCTCGGACTGGGGCTCGACGCCGGCGACGCCGTCGAACACCGTCACGGCACCGTCGAGCACGCGCAGGGAACGCTCCACCTCGACGGTGAAGTCGACGTGGCCCGGCGTGTCGATGATGTTGATGGTGTGGTCGACGTCTTCGAGCGGCCAGTGACAGGTGGTGGCAGCAGAGGTGATCGTGATGCCACGCTCCTGCTCCTGCTCCATCCAGTCCATGGTGGCAGCGCCGTCGTGGACCTCACCGATCTTGTACGACACACCGGTGTAGAACAGGATCCGCTCGGTGGTGGTCGTCTTGCCCGCGTCGATGTGGGCCATGATCCCGATGTTGCGGACCTTGGCCAGGTCAAGTGAAGTGGTAGCCATAAGGCTTCAGTCTTCTCTCGGTCTCGATGTGGGTAGCGACTACCAGCGGTAGTGCGCGAAGGCCTTGTTGGACTCGGCCATCTTGTGCGTGTCCTCGCGCTTCTTCACAGCGGCACCCAGGCCGTTGGAGGCGTCGAGAAGCTCGTTGAGCAGACGCTCGGTCATGGTCTTCTCGCGACGGGCGCGGGAGTAACCGACCAGCCAGCGCAGCGCGAGCGTGTTGGCACGACCGGGCTTGACCTCGATCGGAACCTGGTACGTCGCACCACCGACACGGCGGGACTTGACCTCGAGGGTCGGCTTGATGTTCTCCAGCGCGCGCTTCAGCGTGATGATCGGGTCGTTGCCCGTCTTCTCACGCAGACCCTCCATGGCGCCGTAGACGATGCGCTCGGCGGTGGAGCGCTTGCCGTTCAGCAGCACCTTGTTGATGAGCGACGTGACCAGAGGAGAACCGTAGACCGGGTCGATGATGACCGGGCGCTTCGGGGCGGGGCCCTTACGAGGCATTCTTACTTCTCCTTCTTGGCGCCGTAGCGGGAACGGGCCTGCTTGCGGTTCTTGACACCCTGGGTGTCGAGGGAGCCACGGATGATCTTGTAGCGAACACCCGGCAGGTCCTTCACACGGCCGCCGCGCACGAGCACGATGGAGTGCTCCTGCAGGTTGTGTCCCTCACCCGGAATGTAAGCGGTGACCTCGATCCCGCTGGTCAGACGCACACGCGCGACCTTACGCAGGGCCGAGTTCGGCTTCTTCGGGGTGGTCGTGAACACACGCGTGCAGACGCCACGACGCTGAGGGGAACCCTCGAGTGCGGGCGTCTTGTTCTTCTCGACCTTGTCCTGCCGGCCCTTACGGACCAGCTGCTGGATCGTAGGCACTACTTCTCCGGTTTCTGTGTGCCGATAGGTACAGCTAACCTGGAACTTCTCCGACCCACGCGGTCGGGTGTGTCGAATCCGCCAGACTCCCGCCGCAAGGCGGAAAGGGGGCAGATTGCGGTGGCCGGTTGCGGCTCGCCATGCGGTTTGCAGGCACGCACAGCAGCCAGGGCACACCCCAGGCACAAGGTCTGAGCGTACCTACCTCATTCGCTGCGGTCAAAACAAATGGGGTCCAGCGGCCCCGGGGTGCGGGCGCTGTCAAGCGGCGTTACGCTACGCGATCTTCTTTTCGCCGATCGCCGCATGTCACGGCGGCCGTCAAGCCCGGGCGCCCGGCAGGGCGGAAGACCCCCGCGCCCGGTCCCGGTCGCGCGACAACGGCCTTGAGGGCCGCATTCCGGCCACCGGAGCCGCCGGCGGGTGTGCGGCGCCGTCCGCACCGCCCGACCGCGTCACAGGCGCGCTCAGCGGCCGCCACGGCGCAACCGCTCCCCGTCACCCGCGGCACGGTCCGCCTCCCCCGTACGACGCGCTCCGGCGGATGCCGGCCCGGACGACGCCGAAGGGCGGTCACCCCATGGAGTGACCGCCCTTCAGTGGACGTACGCCTTACTGGTTGTACGGACCGTAGTCGTAGTCCTCCAGCGGAACGGCCTGGCCGGAGCCGGTGCCGAACGGCGAGTAGTCGATGTCGTCGTAGCCGACGGCCGAGTACATCGCGGCCTTGGCCTCCTCGGTCGGCTCGACCCGGATGTTGCGGTAGCGGGACAGACCCGTACCGGCCGGGATGAGCTTACCGATGATGACGTTCTCCTTGAGGCCGATGAGGCTGTCGGACTTGGCGTTGATCGCCGCGTCCGTCAGAACTCGGGTCGTCTCCTGGAAGGAGGCGGCCGACAGCCAGGACTCCGTCGCCAGCGAGGCCTTGGTGATACCCATCAGCTGCGGACGACCGGAGGCCGGGTGACCGCCCTCCTGGACCACACGACGGTTCTCGGTCTCGAACTTCGAGCGCTCGACCAGCTCGCCGGGCAGCAGCTCGGCGTCGCCGGACTCGATGATCGTCACGCGGCGCAGCATCTGCCGGATGATGATCTCGATGTGCTTGTCGTGGATCGACACACCCTGCGAGTTGTAGACCTTCTGGACCTCGCCGACCAGGTGGACCTGAACGGCACGCTGACCCAGGATGCGCAGCACGTCGTGCGGGTTGGTGGCACCCACGGTGAGCTGCTGGCCGACCTCGACGTGGTCGCCCTCGCGGACCAGGACCTTGGCACGCTTCGAGATCGGGAACGCCGTCTCGTCGCTGCCGTCGTCCGGCGTGACGATGAGCTTCTTCGTCTTCTCGGTCTCCTCGATCCGCACGCGGCCGGAGGCCTCGGAGATCGGGGCGACACCCTTCGGGGTACGGGCCTCGAAGAGCTCGACGACACGCGGCAGACCCTGGGTGATGTCGTCACCGGCCACACCACCGGTGTGGAAGGTACGCATCGTCAGCTGGGTACCGGGCTCACCGATGGACTGGGCGGCGATGATGCCGACCGCCTCACCGATGTCGACCAGCTTGCCGGTGGCCAGCGAACGGCCGTAGCACATCGCGCAGGTGCCGACGGCGGACTCACAGGTCAGGACCGAGCGAGTCTTGACCTCCGAGACACCGTGCTTGACCAGCTCGTCGATGAGCACGTCGCCCAGGTCGGTGCCGGCCGGGGCCAGCACCTTGCCGTCGACGACGATGTCCTCGGCGAGGCAGCGCGCGTACACGGACGTCTCGACGTCCTCGGCCTTGCGCAGCACACCGTCCGCGCCGACCTCCGCGATGTGGAGCTTGAGGCCGCGCTCGGTGCCGCAGTCCTCCTCGCGGATGATGACGTCCTGCGAGACGTCGACCAGACGACGGGTCAGGTAACCCGAGTCGGCGGTACGCAGGGCGGTGTCCGCCAGACCCTTACGGGCACCGTGCGTGGAGATGAAGTACTCCAGCACGGACAGACCCTCACGGAACGAGGCCTTGATCGGACGCGGGATGGTCTCGTTCTTCGCGTTCGACACCAGACCACGCATACCGGCGATCTGCCGCATCTGCATCATGTTTCCTCGGGCACCCGAGTCAACCATCATGAAGATGGGGTTCGTCTTGGGGAAGTTCTCGTTCATCGCCTCGGCGACCTCGTTGGTCGCCTTGGTCCAGATCGCGATGAGCTCCTGAGTGCGCTCTTCCTTGGTGATCAGACCGCGCTCGTACTGCTTCTGGACCTTCTCGTCCTGCGCCTCGTAGCCCTTGACGATCTCCTTCTTCGCCTCGGGAACGACGACGTCGGAGATGGCCACGGTGACACCGGAACGGGTCGCCCAGTAGAAGCCGGCCGCCTTCAGGTTGTCGAGCGTCGCCGCCACGATGACCTTGGGGTAGCGCTCGGCGAGGTCGTTGACGATCTCGGAGAGCTGCTTCTTGCCGACCGAGTAGTCGACGAACGGGTAGTCCTCGGGCAGCAGCTCGTTGAAGAGCGCACGGCCCAGGGTCGTCCGCAGGCGGAAGGTGTCACCCTGCTGCCACTCGGGCTCGCCCTCCTCGCGCGCCGGCGGGGTCCAGCCGCGCGGCGGGATGGTGCCCACCGGGAAGCGGATGTCGATCGGCGACTGCAGCGCGAGCTCGCCGGCGTCGAACGCCATGATCGCCTCGGCCGTGGAGCCGAAGGACCGGCCCTCGCCCTTGGTGTCACGCAGCTCGCCGTCGGTGGTGAGGAAGAACAGACCGAGGACCATGTCCTGGGTCGGCATCGTCACCGGACGGCCGTCGGCCGGCTTGAGGATGTTGTTCGAGGACAGCATCAGGATGCGGGCCTCGGCCTGCGCCTCCGCGGACAGCGGCAGGTGCACGGCCATCTGGTCACCGTCGAAGTCCGCGTTGAACGCGGTGCAGACGAGCGGGTGGATCTGGATGGCCTTGCCCTCGACCAGCTGCGGCTCGAAGGCCTGGATGCCGAGGCGGTGCAGGGTGGGAGCACGGTTCAGCAGGACCGGGTGCTCGGCGATGACCTCTTCGAGGACGTCGTACACGACCGTACGGCCGCGCTCCACCATGCGCTTGGCGCTCTTGATGTTCTGCGCGTGGTTCAGGTCGACCAGGCGCTTCATCACGAACGGCTTGAAGAGCTCCAGCGCCATGGCCTTGGGCAGACCGCACTGGTGCAGCTTCAGCTGCGGGCCGACGACGATGACGGAACGCGCCGAGTAGTCGACTCGCTTGCCGAGCAGGTTCTGACGGAAGCGGCCCTGCTTGCCCTTCAGCATGTCGCTGAGGGACTTCAGCGGACGGTTGCCGGGGCCCGTGACCGGGCGACCACGACGGCCGTTGTCGAAGAGCGCGTCGACGGCCTCCTGGAGCATGCGCTTCTCGTTGTTCACGATGATCTCGGGCGCACCGAGGTCGAGAAGGCGCTTCAGGCGGTTGTTGCGGTTGATCACACGGCGATACAGGTCGTTCAGGTCGGAGGTCGCGAAGCGGCCACCGTCCAGCTGCACCATCGGACGCAGGTCCGGCGGGATGACCGGGACGCAGTCCAGGACCATGCCCTTGGGGCTGTTGGACGTCTGCAGGAACGCGGAGACGACCTTCAGCCGCTTCAGCGCACGGGTCTTCTTCTGGCCCTTGCCGGTCCGGATGATCTCGCGGAGACGCTCGGCCTCCTCGTCGAGGTCGAAGGACTCCAGGCGCTTCTGCAGCGCCGCGGCACCCATCGAGCCGTCGAAGTACGTGCCGAAGCGGTCACGCAGCTCGCGGTAGAGCAGCTCGTCGCCCTCGAGGTCCTGGACCTTGAGGTTCTTGAACCGGTTCCACACCTCGTCGAGGCGGTCGATCTCGCGCTGCGCGCGGTCGCGCAGCTGCTTCATCTCGCGCTCGGCACCCTCGCGCACCTTGCGGCGCACGTCGGCCTTGGCGCCCTCGGCCTCCAGCTCGGCCAGGTCGGTCTCGAGCTTCTTGGCGCGGGCCTCCAGGTCGGAGTCACGGCGGTTCTCGATCTGCTGGCGCTCGACCGAGACGTGCGCCTCCAGGGAGGGCAGGTCGCGGGTGCGGCGCTCCTCGTCGACGTACGTGATCATGTACGCCGCGAAGTAGATGACCTTCTCGAGGTCCTTCGGCGCCAGGTCCAGCAGGTAGCCGAGGCGCGACGGGACACCCTTGAAGTACCAGATGTGCGTGACGGGCGCGGCCAGCTCGATGTGGCCCATCCGCTCACGACGCACCTTGGCGCGCGTGACCTCGACGCCACAGCGCTCACAGATGATGCCCTTGAAGCGGACGCGCTTGTACTTGCCGCAGTAGCACTCCCAGTCCCGGGTCGGACCGAAGATCTTCTCGCAGAAGAGTCCGTCCTTTTCGGGCTTGAGCGTGCGGTAGTTGATGGTCTCCGGCTTCTTGACCTCGCCGTGGCTCCACTGGCGGATGTCGTCAGCGGTTGCCAGACCGATCCGGAGCTCGTCGAAGAAGTTGACGTCGAGCACTATGCGTCAATCCCTCTCAGGGTTGTAAGTCTGTGGTCTGAAACGGGGGCCTGGGGGTCGGCGGGGCCCTGTGGGTGAGGGCCCCGCCGGACTCCCGTCAGACCTCTTCGACGCTGCTCGGCTCGCGCCGGGACAGGTCGATACCGAGCTCCTCCGCGGCGCGGAAGACGTCCTCGTCGGTGTCGCGCATCTCGATGGACATGCCGTCCGAGGACAGCACCTCCACGTTGAGGCACAGGGACTGCATTTCCTTGATGAGCACCTTGAAGGACTCGGGAATGCCGGGCTCGGGGATGTTCTCGCCCTTGACGATGGCCTCGTAGACCTTCACGCGGCCGGTGACGTCGTCGGACTTGATGGTCAGCAGCTCCTGGAGGGCGTACGCGGCGCCGTAGGCCTCGAGGGCCCACACCTCCATCTCACCGAAGCGCTGGCCACCGAACTGGGCCTTACCACCCAGCGGCTGCTGGGTGATCATCGAGTACGGACCGGTCGAGCGGGCGTGCAGCTTGTCGTCGACCAGGTGGTGGAGCTTCAGGATGTACATGTAGCCGACCGAGATCGGGTCCGGGAACGGCTCACCGCTACGGCCGTCGAACAGCCGCGCCTTGCCGGACGGGAGCACCATGCGCTCGCCGTCGCGGTTCGGGATGGTGTGCTGCAGCAGACCCGCCAGCTCGTCCTCGCGGGCACCGTCGAAGACCGGGGTCGCGACGTTGGTGCGCGGGGCGACCTGGTCGGCGCCGATGACCTGCAGGCGCTGGGCCCACTCGTCCGCGAGGCCGGAGACGTCCCAGCCGCGGCTGGCGAGCCAGCCGAGGTGGATCTCCAGGACCTGTCCCGGGTTCATTCGGGACGGCACACCCAGCGGGTTGAGGATGATGTCGACCGGGGTGCCGTCCTCCAGGAACGGCATGTCCTCGATCGGCAGGATCTTGGAGATGACACCCTTGTTGCCGTGACGGCCGGCGAGCTTGTCACCGTCGGTGATCTTGCGCTTCTGGGCGACGTAGACGCGGACCAGCTGGTTCACGCCCGGGGGAAGCTCGTCGCCCTCCTCGCGGTCGAAGACGCGCACGCCGATGACCTTGCCGGTCTCACCGTGCGGCACCTTCAGCGAGGTGTCACGGACCTCACGGGCCTTCTCACCGAAGATCGCGCGCAGCAGGCGCTCCTCGGGGGTCAGCTCGGTCTCACCCTTCGGGGTGACCTTGCCGACGAGGATGTCGCCGGCGATGACCTCGGCGCCGATGCGGATGATGCCGCGCTCGTCGAGGTCGGCGAGGACCTCCTCGGAGACGTTCGGGATGTCCCGGGTGATCTCCTCGGGGCCGAGCTTGGTGTCACGGGCGTCGACCTCGTGCTCCTCGATGTGGATCGAGGAGAGGACGTCGTCCTGCACGAGGCGCTGCGACAGGATGATCGCGTCCTCGTAGTTGTGACCCTCCCACGGCATGAACGCCACGAGCAGGTTCTTGCCGAGGGCCATCTCACCGTTCTCGGTGGCCGGACCGTCGGCGAGGACCTGGCCCTCGATGATCCGGTCGCCCTCGTTGACGACGACCTTCTGGTTGACCGAGGTGCCCTGGTTGGACCGGGCGAACTTGTGCAGGCGGTACGTGATGTACGTGCCGTCGTCGTTCGCCGTGGTGATGTAGTCCGCGGAGACCTCCTGGACCACACCCGCCTTCTCGGCCTTGACGACGTCGCCGGCGTCGACGGCGGAGCGGTACTCCATGCCGGTACCGACGAGCGGGGCCTCCGACTTGATCAGCGGAACGGCCTGGCGCATCATGTTCGCGCCCATGAGGGCACGGTTGGCGTCGTCGTGCTCGAGGAACGGGATCATGGCGGTCGCGACCGACACCATCTGGCGCGGCGAGACGTCCATGTAGTCCACGTCCTCGGGGCCGACGTAGTCGACCTCGCCGCCACGACGGCGGACGAGCACGCGGCTCTCCTCGAAGCGGAGTTCGCTCGTCAGCGGCGCGTTGGCCTGCGCGATGACGAAGCGGTCCTCCTCGTCGGCGGTCAGGTAGTCGACCTCGTCGGTGACCTGGCCGTCGTTCACCTTGCGGTACGGGGTCTCGACGAAACCGAACGCGTTGACCCGGCCGTAGGAGGCGAGCGAGCCGATCAGACCGATGTTCGGGCCTTCCGGCGTCTCGATCGGGCACATACGGCCGTAGTGCGAGGGGTGCACGTCACGGACCTCGAAGCCGGCCCGCTCACGGGACAGACCACCCGGGCCGAGCGCGGACAGACGACGCTTGTGCGTCAGCCCGGACAGCGGGTTGTTCTGGTCCATGAACTGCGACAGCTGGCTGGTGCCGAAGAACTCCTTGATGGAGGCGACGACCGGCCGGATGTTGATCAGAGTCTGCGGCGTGATCGCCTCGACGTCCTGGGTGGTCATGCGCTCGCGGACGACACGCTCCATACGCGCCAGACCCGTACGGACCTGGTTCTGGATGAGCTCGCCGACGCTGCGCAGACGACGGTTGCCGAAGTGGTCGATGTCGTCGGTCTCGACGACGATCGTGTCACCGCTGTCGCCGACCGTCTCGGTCTCGCCGGCGTGCAGCTGCACCAGGTACTTGATCGTCGAGATGATGTCCTCGACGGTCAGGATGCCCGCGTCCAGCGGCGCGTCCGCGCCCAGCTTCTTGTTGACCTTGTAGCGGCCGACCTTGGCGAGGTCGTAGCGCTTCGGGTTGAAGTACAGGTTCTCCAGCAGCGTCTGCGCGGCCTCACGCGTGGGGGGCTCGCCCGGACGCAGCTTGCGGTAGATGTCGAGCAGCGCGTCGTCCTGGCCCTGGGTGTGGTCCTTCTCCAGGGTGGCGCGCATCGACTCGTAGTCGCCGAACTCCTCGAGGATCTGCTCGGTCGTCCAGCCGAGCGCCTTGAGCAGCACGGTGACCGACTGCTTGCGCTTGCGGTCGATGCGGACACCGACCATGTCACGCTTGTCGATCTCCATCTCCAGCCAGGCACCCCGGGACGGGATGATCTTGGCGGAGAAGATGTCCTTGTCGGACGTCTTGTCGATGCTGGAGTCGAAGTAGACACCGGGGGAACGGACCAGCTGAGACACCACGACACGCTCGGTGCCGTTGATGACGAAGGTGCCCTTGTTCGTCATGAGCGGGAAGTCGCCCATGAAGACGGTCTGGGACTTGATCTCGCCGGTCTCGTTATTGGTGAACTCGGCGGTGACGAAGAGCGGCGCGGCGTACGTGAAGTCGCGCTCCTTGCACTCGTCGATGGAGTTCTTCGGCGGCTCGAAGCGGTGGTCCCGGAACGTCAGCGACATCGACCCGGAGAAGTCCTCGATCGGGGAGATCTCCTCGAAGATCTCCTCCAGACCGGACTTGGTGGGGACGTCCTGACCGTTCTCAAGAGCCTCCTCGACCCGACTCTGCCATGCGGTGTTGCCGAGCAGCCAGTCGAAGCTCTCGGTCTGCAGCGCGAGCAGGTTCGGAACCTCGAGAGGCTCCTTGATCTTTGCAAAGGAGATGCGCAGCGGGGCGGTGCTGGCGCCGTTGTTCGTATTCGCGGTCGAGGCGTTGCGCGAGGCGGCCAAGAGGGGGTCCTTCCGAGGGCTCGGACTCACTACGCGCGTGCCGGTCCCTCCCCGCGCACAGAGACGGAGACCCCAGGTCAGAAGGGCTTTGGTCGACTGTGCTCAAGTGAGGGCAGACCCCTGGTGACGGGCAGGGGACAGCTAACAGGCAGCGCAAAGGGTCAGTGTAGCCACTTGGCACACTGATGTCCAGTGCGGGTTTTCGAAGACCCTCGTTGTGCTCAACGCCTCTCTCAACGCCCTCGGCATGCCTGCCCTCAACGCACGTTGATACTGCCCTCTTCGTCGTCGATCCATGCCTCGGATTCGGATCCTTGTGACGACGCGTCCTGAGAATTGCGCGCTGCGTGCGGTTCGTCAAGGCCCCCCTGCCGGAAGCAGGCCGTCCGGTGGCACAACGAAGATCACCATACCCCTCGCCGTGACGAGTGCAAGGCAACCGCGGTCGGACCCCGGATACGCCGAAGAGCGACCACCCGGATGGATGATCGCTCTTCGGTGCGCTCGCGTTACAGCCCGGGGGCGCCGGTTTCAGCGCCCCACGAGGCCGTGTGCCACGCGTGTTCGAGTCCAGGGACCCGGAAAGGTCTTACTTGACCTCGACGGAGGCGCCGGCGCCCTTGAGGGACTCGGCGGCCTTCTCCGCGGCTTCCTTGTTGACCTTCTCGAGGACCGGCTTCGGGGTGCCGTCGACGAGGTCCTTGGCCTCCTTCAGACCCAGGGAGGTCAGCTCACGCACGACCTTGATGACCTGGATCTTCTTGTCGCCCGCACCGGTGAGGATGACGTCGAACTCGTCCTTCTCCTCCTCGGCCTCGGCGGTGGCGGCCGGACCGGCCGGACCGGCGACGGCGACCGCGGCGGCGGCGGTGACGTCGAACTTCTCCTCGAAGGCCTTCACGAACTCGGAGAGCTCGATGAGGGTCATCTCCTCGAACTGAGCGAGCAGGTCTTCCTGGCTGAGCTTCGCCATGATGGCGGTCCTTCCACTAAATCGGCGGGTGCCGGATGTACTGGGTGTGGCGGGCGTACGTCGGCCCGCTGAGACCCTCTCCGCGTCAGGCGGCGAGGATCAGAAAGCGAGCCGAATTACTCGGCACCGCCCTGCTCGTCCTGCTTGGCACGAAGCGCGTCCACGGTGCGGACGAGCTTCGACGGGAGCGCCTGGAAGACCTGAGCAGCCTGAGTCTGCTTGCCCTTGAAGGCACCAGCCAGCTTGGAGAGCAGAACCTCGCGGGACTCGAGGTCCGCAAGCTTCTTGATCT
Source organism: Streptomyces echinatus (assembly GCF_014203595.1). Taxonomy (GTDB): domain Bacteria; phylum Actinomycetota; class Actinomycetes; order Streptomycetales; family Streptomycetaceae; genus Streptomyces; species Streptomyces echinatus. The sequence continues at coordinate 208,442 of NZ_JACHJK010000004.1, read as the reverse complement.
CATCGGCGGACAGCGCCTTGCCGTCAAGGACACCGCCCTTGATGATGAGATTCGGGTTGTCCTTGGAGAAGTCACGAAGACCCTTCGCCGACTCCACCGGGTCACCGGTGACGAAGGCGACAGCCGTCGGACCAGCGAAGAGCTGGTCGTCGAGCGTGATCCCGGCCTCGTTGGCCGCAATCTTGGTCAGCGTGTTCTTCACCACGGCGTACTGGGCGTTCTCACCGAGCGACCGGCGCAGCGTCTTGAGCTGCGCCACGGTGAGACCGCGGTACTCGGTCAGCACGGCGGCGTTGGAGCTGCGGAACTTGTCCGTCAGCTCCGCAACCGCGGCAGCCTTGTCGGGCCTCGCCATAGAGCCTCGGCCTCCTTCCGGGTGATTCGGACCGCGCGGACCCGAAGGAGGACTGGGTAAAACGAAACGCCCCGGCGCAGGCGCACGGGGCGGACTCGACCGGCGGCACACGCGTGAGCGCTCATGCTCCGGGAGTTCTTCCACTGACACCTGCGCGGGTCGCCCACTTTTCAGCGGATCCTTCGGCCACCGCACCCTCGTTCGAGCGCGCGGCAACGACCAGCGGTCTTTGGCTTCTCCGAGAGAGTACGGGACCGGGGCGCCGACGAGCAAATCGGGCCGCTCATGGGCCCGGGCCGACGGCGCGGGCGACAGAGGGCCGCGGGCCGGGAGTGGGGCTGTGGGCGGCCGGCAGGGGGCGGGGGAGCCCCGCCGGCCCCCTGGAGCCCCCGAGGAACGCTCGATTCCGCCTGTGCTCGGCGCACGGCGGGCCCGCGCGTCCCCCGGGGTTCCCGGGGTGCCGCGAAGGCTCAGGAGACGGTGCCGGAGCCCGTGCCGCCCGTCATGGTGCCGCCGGACTTCAGCAGGTCCGCGAAGTCCTTGGTGTCACCGGCCGGAGGGGCCTCGGCGGCGACCTTCACGCCGTAGTCGGTGTAGAACGTGGTGCTGGTCATGGCGCCGTTGGCGGTGTCGGCCTTCTCGGACTTCTTGACCAGCAGGTCCTGGTCGTTGATCCAGATGTCGACGGTCTCGGTGGTGACGCCCGCCTGGGTGAGCTGCTTCTTCAGGGCCGACAGCTGCTCGGCGTCGAGGTTGCTGGTCTTGCCGGCGAGATCGGCGACGTTCACCGTGCCCGAGTAGTGCGTGGTCGGGACGCCGGAGATGTTCTCCTCCCCGACCTTCTTGACGTCCTGGGAGGCCAGCAGCAGCTTCACGGACTGGTTCGGCGTGGCGTTCTGGATCTGGTCCTTCATGTATGAACCGGAGGCGCCGCCGAGCTTGGCGAGGTCGTCGTACGAGTACTTGAGCCAGTGCTTGCCGCCGGTCTGCTGGGCGTAGGCGTCGCTCATGTGCGCGTAGTAGGCGTCCGGCAGGTACCGGGCCTCCATCGACTGGGTGCCGGCCTTCTTCATCATCTCGGCCATCTGGCCGCCGGTGTACGTGATGGTGAGGTTGCCCTTGAGGCCGTCTTCCCAGGTGAGGGCGCCGTTGGCGGTCATCGACATGAGGTCGCCGACGGACGTGGTGGAGCGCACCTTGGCGGAGTCGGCCTTGTCGGTGGACTTCTCGGCGGAGCGCAGTGCGGCGATGGGGCTGACGTGTATCGAGGTCTTGCCGGCCGCCTTGTCACCATCCTTGCCGGAGTCGGAGGAGCCGCAGGCGGCCACTCCGGTCAGCGCGGCCACCACCGCGATCGAAAGGGTCACCCGGCGCACGGTCGTGCTCTTCATCTGCTCCCACCCCTAATGCGTGTCCTGTGCCTGCACGGTACCCAGGCCACTGGCAGTCGTGCGTAAGGTCGTACAAGAAAAGGACGGGCCCGGAACCTCGGAGGTTCCAGGGCCCGCCCTTTTCGTTACGCGTACCTGACGCGGCTACCGGGGTGAGCGGAGGGCTCAGACGGCGGCCGGGTCCTCCTCGACGAGGAGGTTACGGGTGCGGTTCGGGTCGACCGGGATGCCGGGGCCGATCGTGCTGCTGATCGCGGCCTTCTTGATGTAGCGCCCCTTGGCGGCGGACGGCTTCAGACGGAGGATCTCCTCCAGCGCGGCGCCGTAGTTCTCCACCAGCTTGGCGTCGTCGAAGGACACCTTGCCGATGATGAAGTGCAGGTTCGAGTGCTTGTCGACGCGGAACTCGATCTTGCCGCCCTTGATGTCCGTGACGGCCTTGGCCACGTCGGGGGTGACGGTGCCGGTCTTCGGGTTCGGCATCAGACCACGCGGGCCGAGGACGCGGCCGAGGCGGCCGACCTTGCCCATGAGGTCCGGGGTGGCGACGACGGCGTCGAAGTCCAGACGGCCCTTCGCCACCTCGTCGATGAGTTCGTCGGAGCCGACGATGTCGGCGCCCGCGGCCTCCGCGGCCGCAGCACGGTCACCGGTCGCGAAGACCAGGACCCGGGCAGTCTTGCCGGTGCCGTGCGGCAGGTTCACGGTGCCACGGACCATCTGGTCGGCCTTGCGCGGGTCGACACCCAGGCGGAAGGCGACCTCGACGGTGCCGTCGAACTTGGTCGTGGAGGTCTCCTTGGCGAGACGGACGGCCTCGAGCGGGGCGTACAGCTTCTCCCGGTCGATCTTGGCGTCCGCAGCGCGGAGAGCCTTGCTGCGCTTGCTCACAACTGCTCCTGTGTGTTCTGAAAGGAGTCGTGGTACGGGCCGAGCAGGCCCTGCCACGTGCGGCCAGTCATGGCCGCATGACTACTGGGGGTGAGGTCAGCCCTCGACCGTGATGCCCATGGAACGGGCGGTGCCGGCGATGATCTTCGACGCGGCGTCCAGGTCGTTCGCGTTGAGGTCGGGCATCTTGGTCGTGGCGATCTCGCGGACCTGCGCCTCGGTGATCTTGGCGACCTTGGTCTTGTGCGGCTCGCCGGAGCCCTTCTCGACACCCGCGGCCTTGAGGATCATCTTCGCGGCCGGCGGCGTCTTGGTGACGAAGGTGAAGGAGCGGTCCTCGTAGACCGTGATCTCCACCGGGATGACCCACCCGCGCTGCGACTCGGTCGCGGCGTTGTAGGCCTTGCAGAACTCCATGATGTTGACGCCGTGCTGACCCAGCGCCGGGCCGACCGGCGGGGCCGGGTTGGCAGCGCCGGCCTGGATCTGGAGCTTGATGAGCCCCGTGACCTTCTTCTTCTTGGGAGGCATGCTCTCTCCGGGTCCTTACTGAGAGGTTGACTGCCATCCGCGTCATCCGAATCCATGCCGTTGCATGATCCCACAGATGGCATACCGCACAACGATAGCTTCTGTCCCCTCGGGACAAGAAATCGCCCAGGTCAGGCGGCCCGCGCGAGGCCTTCGGGAGGTCGGTCGCGCAGCACGTGCACCGCTCCGGCGAGCAGCGCGAGCAGGGTCGCGGCCCCGGGCACCGCGAGCAGCGCGGCCACGGTCCCCCGCCCGGTCTCCCCGGCGGGCGCGACCCGCTCCGGCTCGCCCGGCGCGGCCCGCACGTACACGGTGTCGCCCTCGGAGGGGCCCCACGCGCGCGTGCCGGGCGGGAGGCCGGCGGTCACCCGCTTCCCCTCCACGGGGTAGGCCACCGTGTCAGCCGCCGCGGAGGCAGGCCCCGTCGTGGAAGGTGACCGCGGTGAGCTCCGCGCCGCGCGGCTCGGTGCGCAGCCGGGCGGCCGCGAAGAAGACGGCGTACGTCAGCGCCGGCAGGACCGGTGCGGCCACCGTGCCGGCGACGGCCGGCCGGACACGGCGAAGGCGCCCCGGCCCGGTGCTCACCGGTGGGGCGCCCTCGGAAGACAGGCTCAGTTCTTCTGGATCTGGTCGAAGGACAGCTCGACCGGGGTCTCGCGGCCGAAGATCTCCACCAGGCCCTTGACCTTCTTGGAGTCGGGGTTGATCTCGTTGATGGTCGCCTGCAGCGTGGCGAACGGGCCGTCGGTGACGGTGACCGAGTCGCCGACCTCGAAGTCCAGCACCTGGACCTCGACCTTGCGCTGCGGAGCGGGCTTACCCTCGGCCTCGGCGGCCTCACGGGCGGCCTTCTCCTCGGCCTCCGGGGCGAGCATCTTGACGATCTCGTCCAGGGTCAGCGGGTACGGGTCGTAGGCGTTGCCGACGAAGCCGGTGACGCCGGGGGTGTTGCGGACGACGCCCCAGGACTCGTTGGTCAGGTCCATGCGGACCAGGACGTAACCCGGCAGCTTGTTCTGCTTGATCGTCTTGCGGTCGCCGTTCTTGATCTGGACGACCTCTTCCTGCGGCACCTCGGCCTGGAAGATGTAGTCCTCGACGTTCAGCGAGACGGCGCGCTGCTCCAGGTTGGTCTTCACGCGGTTCTCGTAGCCGGCGTAGGTGTGGATGACGTACCACTCGCCGGGCAGGGTGCGCAGTTCCTCGCGGAGCGCCTGGATCGGGTCGACCGGGGCGGCCGGCTCCTCCTCGGCGATCTCCGCGACGGCGGCTTCCTCGGCGGCCTCTTCGTCGGCGGCCTCTTCGTCCTCGTCCTCGACGTGCAGGGCGGCCTCCTCGGCCGGCTCACCCGCCTCGGCCTCGGCAGCCTCGAACTCGTCCTGCTCGTCCGCGCCCTCGACGATGTCGAGCTCGTCATCCACCGTCTCGGCAGCCAGCCCGCCGGGCTCGGTGGCGTCGTCGTTCAGGTTCGGGTCAGACACGATGGCTGCTTCTTCCTGGATACATAGGGGTGGAACATGCGAAAACGGGCGCCGGTACCACGGCGCCCTTCGCTCTTGGCTCAGCCGAAGACGTACTTGGCGGCGTGGTTGAGCCCATAGTCAATCACGGTCACCAGCGCGATCATGATGGCGACGAAGAAGATCACCACGGTGGTGTACGACGTCAGCTGGGCGCGAGTCGGCCAGACGACCTTGCGGAGTTCCGCGACGATCTGGCGGTAGAAGGTGGCGAGGCGCTTGAGCGGGCCCTTCTTGGCACGCTTGCCGCCCTTGCGGGCCTTCTTCTTGGACTCGGGCACTTCGTCCTGGGCATCAGGCGTGTCGATGGAGCCCACGGCGTCCGTCATTGTCCTCACCTGGTCCCGGGTCGTGGCCGTGCCGCGCCCGGTTTCTGAGCCGCACGGCGGTGCATTGCTGTACGTACATGCGCACACATCCTGGCGGTGTGTGTAGCAGGGCCGGAGGGACTTGAACCCCCAACCGCCGGTTTTGGAGACCGGTGCTCTACCAATTGAGCTACGACCCTTTGTGTGTCCCCCAACGTACCGCATCCGACCGGATGCTCGGTGTGCACCGGTGGGGTGACGGCTGCTGAAGGCCAACGAGGTGTGAGTGTACGTGGTCCACGGCCCGGCGTCGAACAGAAAGCGCCCGTCCGGAGGCGGTCGGCCAAAGATCGTCCTGGCCCGGGGCCGGATTCGGACCCTTGTTCACGCCTCGACCCCTTGCTGTTCAGTCTGTGAAACCCGCGTGCCGGGGGGATTTACGTTCTGGAACGATGGGCCGCATGAGCGCTGCAATCCCTCCCACCGAGCGCCGGGTCTCCGCCCGAGTCGGCGCGATCTCCGAGTCCGCCACCCTCGCCGTGGACGCCAAGGCCAAGGCCCTGAAGGCCGCCGGGCGTCCGGTGATCGGCTTCGGCGCCGGTGAGCCCGACTTCCCGACCCCGGACTACATCGTCGAGGCGGCCGTCGAGGCCTGCAAGAACCCGAAGTACCACCGCTACACGCCGGCCGGCGGCCTGCCCGAGCTGAAGGCCGCGATCGCCGCGAAGACACTCCGCGACTCCGGCTGGGAGCCCGACGTCTCGCAGGTCCTGGTCACCAACGGCGGCAAGCAGGCCATCTACGAGGCGTTCGCCGCGATCCTCGACCCCGGCGACGAGGTCATCGTCCCGGCGCCGTACTGGACGACGTACCCGGAGTCGATCCGTCTCGCCGGCGGTGTCCCGGTCGAGGTCGTCGCCGACGAGACGACCGGCTACCGCGTCTCGGTTGAGCAGCTGGAGGCGGCCCGCACGGAGAAGACGAAGGTCGTCCTCTTCGTCTCCCCGTCCAACCCGACCGGCGCGGTCTACACCGAGGCCGAGACCGAGGCGATCGGCCGCTGGGCCGTCGAGCACGGCCTGTGGGTGCTCACCGACGAGATCTACGAGCACCTGGTCTACGGCGACGCCGTCTCCGTGTCCCTGCCGGCCCTGCTGCCCGAGCTGCGCGACAAGTGCATCGTGGTCAACGGTGTGGCGAAGACGTACGCCATGACCGGCTGGCGCGTGGGCTGGGTCATCGGCCCCAAGGACGTGGTCAAGGCCGCGACCAACCTCCAGTCGCACGCCACCTCGAACGTCTCCAACGTGGCCCAGGTGGCCGCCCTGGCCGCCGTCTCCGGTGACCTGGAGGCCGTCGCGAAGATGCGCGAGGCCTTCGACCGGCGCCGCAGGACCATCGTGCGGATGCTCAACGAGATCGAGGGCGTGTTCTGCCCGGAGCCCGAGGGCGCGTTCTACGCCTACCCCTCGGTCAAGGCGCTGCTCGGCAAGGAGATCCGCGGCAGGCGCCCGCAGGACACCGTCGAGCTGGCCGCGCTGATCCTGGAGGAGGCCGAGGTCGCGGTCGTTCCCGGCGAGGCCTTCGGCACGCCGGGGTACCTGCGGCTTTCGTACGCGCTCGGCGACGAGGACCTCGTCGAGGGCGTGAGCCGGATCCAGAAGCTGCTGGCCGAGGCGCGGGACTGATCCGCGTTCCCGGCGTTCCCGGAGTTCCACGCGCGCGTGCGGGCCGTTTCCCTTCGGGGAGGCGGCCCGCTTCTGTGTGCGAGCAAGACCACGTACGGGGAAACGGCTACCGGTGGGGCGGGTGCGTACGGCAGGATCCTGGGATGGAGCGTGTACGTGACCTTTCCGAGCTGCCGAAAGCCCATCTGCACCTGCACTTCACCGGCTCGATGCGGCCGGCCACCGTCCTGGAGCTGGCCGACAAGTACGGCGTACGCCTGCCCGAGGCGCTGACGGACGCCCTCACCAGTGGCGAACCTCCCCGGCTGCGCGCCACGGACGAGCGGGGCTGGTTCCGTTTCCAGCGGCTGTACGACGCGGCGCGCTCCTGCCTGCGCGAGCCGGAGGACATCCAGCGGCTGGTCCGGGAGGCCGCCGAGGAGGACCTGAGGGACGGCTCGGGCTGGCTGGAGATCCAGGTGGACCCGACGTCGTACGCGCCGCGGCTGGGCGGTCTGATCCCGGCCCTGGAGATCATCCTGGACGCGGTCGACACGACGTCGCGGGAGACCGGCCTCGGCATGCGCGTCCTGGTCGCCGCGAACCGGATGAAGCATCCTCTGGACGCGCGCACGCTGGCCCGGCTGGCGGTGCGGTACGCGGACCGGGGCGTGGTCGGCTTCGGTCTCTCCAACGACGAGCGGCGGGGCATGGCGCGGGACTTCGACCGGGCCTTCCACATCGCGCGGGACGGCGGTCTGCTGTCGGCCCCCCACGGGGGCGAGCTGACCGGCCCGGCGTCGGTCCGGGACTGCCTGGACGACCTGCACGCCACGCGGATCGGGCACGGGGTGCGGGCGGCCGAGGACCCGCGGCTGCTGAAGCGGCTGGCGGACCGGGGCGTGACCTGCGAGGTGTGCCCGGCCTCGAACGTCGCGCTCGGCGTGTACGAGAAGCCGGAGGACGTGCCGCTGCGCACCTTCTTCGAGGCGGGCGTGCCGATGGCCCTGGGCGCCGACGACCCGCTGCTGTTCGGCTCCCGGCTGGCCGCCCAGTACGAGATCGCCCGCCACTCCCACGGTTTCTCGGACGCCGAGCTCGCGGAGCTGGCCCGGCAGTCTGTGCGGGGCTCGGCCGCGCCGGAGGAGGTCAGGGCGCGGCTGCTGGCCGGCGTGGACGACTGGCTGACGCGCCCGGCCGCCTGACGTCACACGGCGGGCTCCGCGACGGAGATCCCGCCCAGCAGGGTCTTCGCCAGCCGGGCGGCGAACTCGTCGACCGCCGGACGTTCACCGCTGTCGGTGGCGTCGTAGGCGAACGCGCGCTGGGCGCAGGCGCCGAGGAGGAGGGACGCGGCGGCGTAGGTGTCGGCACCGGCCCGGACCCGGCCCGCGGCCTGTTCGGCGCGGAGGTAGGCGTCCAGGCCCTGGATGGGCAGATGCGGGCCGGCGCCGAGGGTGCGCAGGGCGTCGTCATGGCGCCGCTTGAGCTGGGTCTCGGCGTACAGCGAGGCGGCGATCGGGAAGCTCTGCTCGTAGAAGAGGGCGGCCTGGCGGGCGATCTCGGTGAGGTTCTCCTCCAGGGTGCCCCGGCCCGGTTCGGCGGCGAGACCGCCGAGCAGCGGGGTGAGCCGGGGCAGGCGTTCGGTGAGGACCCGTACGAACAGCTCTTCCTTGCTGTCGAAGTGCTTGTACAGGGCCGCTTCGGAGCAGCCGGCCGCGCGGGCGATCTCCTTGGTGGTGGCGCGGGCGAGTCCGACGGTGAGCATCAGCTCGTGGGCGGCGTCGAGGATGCGGACACGCGTCGGCTTCGTCTCCATGGGGCTCCTTCTCGGCTCTTGACGAGTGGGTAAGTGCTTACCCACTCTAGGAGGGCAGTGGGTGAGTGAGTACTCACCCACTCTTTCGGAGCAGGGGGAGACGATGAAGCTGACTGTTTTCGGTGCCACCGGGGGAATCGGCCGGGAGCTGGTCCGCCAGGCGCTGGACGCCGGGCACGAGGTGACGGCGGTCGTACGGGACCCGGCCCGGCTCGGTGTCACCGGTGATCGCCTCGAGGTCGTGCACAGCGATCTGGCCGGCCCGGAGGAGCTGCGGGCCGCCGTCCGGGGCCGGCACGCCGTCCTGTCCGGGCTGGGCGCACGCGGCCGCAAGGACGCCGGGGTGGCCGCCCGGCTGACCCGTACGGTCCTGGCCGCCATGGAGGCGGAGGGCGTGCGCCGGCTGCTGGTGGTCAGCGCCGGCCCGGTCGGGCCTTCCCCGGCGGACGACGGCGCCCTGGACCGCGGGATGCGGGGCCTGGTGTCGGCGATCCTCAAGGACGTCTACGCCGACCTGCGCGATATGGAGGCCGAGCTGGCCCGCAGCGGCACGGACTGGACGTCGGTACGGCCGCCGCGCCTGCGGGACAAGCCGCTCACCGGCCGCTACCGCACGGTGGTCGGCGGCTTCCCGCCCAAGGGCCGCTTCATCGCGCGCGCGGACGTCGCGCACGCGATGCTCTCGATGATCGACGCCGAGGAGACGCTGAAGCAGGGGGTGGGAGTCGCCTACTGAGCCGGCCCGGGCCCGGGCCCGGCGCGTCCTCGCCCGAGGTGAGGGTCGCGGGCCTACCCGCCGAAACCGGCCCGACCCAGCTCGGCCCGGCTACAGGCTCACGCCCACGGTCACCGGCTCGTTGACCAAGGTGACGCCGAAGGCCTCGCGGACGCCGGCGACCACCTCGCGGGCGAGAGCCAGCAGGTCCTCGGTGGTGGCATCGCCCCGGTTGGTGAGGGCGAGGGTGTGCTTGGTGGAGATGCGGGCGGGGCCGGTGCCGTAGCCCTTGGTGAAGCCCGCCTTGTCGATCAGCCAGGCCGCGGACGTCTTCGTGCGGCCCTCCCCCGCCGGGTAGGCGGGCGGCTCGACGCCGTCGCCCAGCCGCTCGCGCACGCGCGCGTGGAACGCGGCGAACTGCTCGGCGGTGAGGATCGGATTGGTGAAGAAGGAACCGGCCGACCAGCTGTCGTGGTCCTCGGGGTCCAGCACCATGCCCTTCCCGGCGCGCAGCTTGAGCACGGTCGCGCGGGCGTCGGCCAGCGGCACCCGGTCGCCGGGCTCCACGCCGAGCGCGCGGGCCGCCTCGGCATACTTGACCGGCGCGGACAGCCCGCCCGCGTCCTCCAGCTCGAAACGGACCCGCAGCACGACATAGCGCTCGGGGTCGGCCTTGAAGCGGCTGTGGCGGTACGAGAACGCGCACTCCTCGTTCGTCAGCGTGACCGTCTCGCCGGCCCGCCGGTCGTAGGCGATCACTTCCGTGATCGTCGACGAGACCTCCTGCCCGTAGGCACCGACGTTCTGGATCGGTGTGGCGCCCGCGGATCCGGGGATGCCGGCCAGGCACTCGACCCCGGCGAGCCCGGCCTCCACGGTGCGGGCGACGGCGTCGGTCCACACCTCGCCGGCCGCCAGCTCCAGGGTCGTGCCGCGCAGTTCCACACCGCGTGTGGCGATGCGCAGGGCGGTGCCGTCGAAGCCCTTGTCGCCGATGACCAGGTTCGATCCGCCGCCGATGAGCAACAGCGGGGTGCCGCTGTCGTCGGCCTCGCGGACCGCGGCGATCACCTCGGCGTCGGTCGTGGCGGTCACCAGCCGCGTCGCGGGACCGCCCAGCCGGAAGGTGGTCAGCGGGGCAAGGGGGGCGTCGTGGAGTACCTGCACGGGCCCAAGACTACGAGACACCTACGACAGCCCCGCACACACGAACGGCCCCGGCCGGCCGGAGACACCCGCGAGGGCCTCCCGGCCGCCCTCTCGGTGCTCCGGGCGGGGCTTGTGCGGCTTGACTGCCGGGAGCGGACGCGCGCCTGCGAGGAGAGCCGGTGACCGTTGGTGGCGGAGCCGAAGCCGTCGATGCCGGATTCGGTGACGCTCGGTGACCGCTGGTGACCGATGCGGGGGCTGTCGGCCGCTGTCGGTGGGAACGGGAGCCGTCGGCCGGCGGTACGCGCGGTGGCTGTCGGCCGACCGGTGCTGACGCGCACGCGCGCGTGGATCGACGGCTCACGCCGGTCCACGCGCGCGTGCGCGATCTGTCGGCCCGCGGCTAGGTGAGCCGCCGTACCACGTCCTCCCAGCTCACCGGCAGGTCCTCGGCGGTGGCCTGCCAGCCGGCGAACCTGGCGGAGTGCATCTGGGCGGCCAGGGAACGGGAGGTGGGCCGGTGGGCGCCGGAGCGCGCGAACTCCTTCAGCGCCTCGGCGGACTCCCAGGCGGACAGGGTCCAGAAGGTCCGCCGCAGGGGCCGCGCCCGGAGGGTGGCGCCGTAGCAGCCCGGGGCGCGGCCGACCTGTCGCCATACGGCCGGTGTGCGGGCGAGGAAGCGGAGGGCGCCCCACAGGGTGCGGGTCTCGAAGCGGGAGGCGAAGACGTGCACCTCGGTGCCGGGCGGCGGGGTGTTCGGCGCGGTCCAGGGCAGGGTGGGCATCGCGGGCTCCTTGCGTGGGTCGGCGCGGGTCAGCGAGCGGTGGTTTCGAGGACCGGTGCGGGTGCCTGTCCGGCCGCCGTGGCGGCCCGGCCCGCGCTGCGGCGGGCGGGGATCACCAGGGCCGCGGCCGCGGCGAGGGCGACCACCACCGAGCCGGTGACCAGGGCCGGCCGCAGGCCGTCCACGAAGTTCTGCGCGGACTCGTAGCCGCCCCGCGCGGAGAAGATCGAGGACATGACCGCGATGCCGAGCGCGCCGCCCACCTCGCGCAGTGCGTTGTTCGCGCCGGAGGCGATGCCCTGCTCCTGCGGGCGGACGCTGGACATGACCAGGTTGGCGGCCGGTGCGAAGTACAGGGCCATGCCGATGCCGCTGATGATCAGGGCGGGCAGCTGGACGGCGTAGGAGGCGTCCGCGGTGGCCACCCAGGCCATGTAGCCGAGGCCGGCCGCCTGCAGGAAGAGGCCCGCGGCGACGACCGGGCGGCCCCCGATGCGGTCGGAGAGGATGCCGGCGACGGGCGCGACGAGCATCGGCATGCCGGTCCACGGCAGCATCCTGAGCCCCGCCTCGGTGGGCGAGTAGCCGAGGACGCCCTGCATGTACTGGCTGAGCAGGAAGATCGAGCCGAACATCCCGACGAACATCAGCAGGCTGGCCGCGTTGATCCCGGCGAAGGCGCGGGAGCGGAACAGTCGCATCGGCAGCATGGGGGCGGCGGCGCGGGAGCTGTAGAGGACGAAGCCCGTCAGCAGCGCTCCGCCCGCGATCAGCGCGGTCAGCACCACGGCGTCGGTCCAGCCGTCGGCGGGCCCGCGGACCAGGCCGTACACGATCCCGAAGAGACCGCCGCTGGCGAGCAGGGTGCCGGGGATGTCGAGCCGGGCGACGGTGCCGTGGGACTCGGCGAGTCGCAGCCGGGCGAGGGGCAGGGTGACCAGGCCGAGCGGGACGTTCAGCCAGAAGATCCAGTGCCAGGAGGCGTGTTCGGTGAGGCTGCCCCCGATCAGCGGTCCGGAGGCGACGGCGAGCCCGTTGACGGCGCCCCAGATGCCGTAGACCATCCCCCGCCTGGCCGCGGGGACGGCCGCGGTCAGCAGGGTGAGGGTGAGCGGCATCATCACGGCCGCGCCGGCGCCCTGGACCGCGCGGGCGGCGATCAGGGAGCCGATGCCGGGGGCCATGGCCGCGGCGGCGGAGGCACCGGTGAACACGGCGAGTCCGGCGATGAAGAGACGGCGGCGCCCGAAGCGGTCGCCGAGCGCGGCGCCGAACATCAGCAGGACGGCGAAGGTGAGCGTGTAGGCGCTCACGGTCCACTCCAGGTCGTCCAGCGCCCCGCCGAGGTCCTCGCGGATGGAGGGCAGGGCGGTGGTGACGACGAGGTTGTCCAGGGCCGCCATGAATCCGGCGACGCTGGTGATGGCGAGGGCCCACACGGCCCCCGCGCGCGATGTGGTGGCGGGTGTTGCTGTCTGCTGTGCCATCGGTCCCCCAGAATGACCTTCGGTTAGTTATTGATGACTAACTTCCGTGGGCATGAGAAGGCGTCACCGCCGCCCAGCCCCCGCTACTTCTCCAGGCGCCCCGTCGTCCGAGCCGACGGATAGAGCCCCTCCCACACCCGGTGCTCGGGCGGAAAGCCCATGGCCACCAGGCAGTTGATCAGCATTCCGTACGCCAGGAAGGTGGTCGTCTCGTCGACGTCCGCGCCGAGCGGCAGATGCACCGTTTCCCACAGCCGCATCCAGCCGGCCCGTACGGACTCGCCGAACTCGACGTCGCCCTCCTCCTCGGCGGCCGACACCGCGACGTACATCTGCATCTGCATCATCAGCCGCTCGGGCCGTTCGACGATGACCGTGGTGTACGCGTTCGCCATGGCGTGCAGGGCCTCTTCGCCCCGCAGCCCCTCGGACGCCTCCTCGAAGGTCCGGATGGTGTCGTCCACGCAGCGTTCCGCCGCCGCCAGGAAGATCGCCTTCTTGCCCGGGAAGAGGCGGAAGAGGTACGGCTGTGACACCCCGACCCGTCTGGCGATCGCCTCGGTGGAGGTGCCGTGGTACCCGCCGCGCGCGAACTCGGCCATCGCCGCGCGGATGACGCTCTCGCGCCGCTCTTCTGCACTCATCCTGGCCATGCGGCTAAGTTAGTACTCAATCACTAACTTAGCAAGGCGGCTTCCCGCGCGGGGTACGTGTAAGGGGCGTCCTCCCAGAGAGGACGCCCCTTACACCGGTGACTCCGCGGCCCCATGTCCGTGGCCGTGCGGCCCCGTCCGTCAGGCCAGTCGTACGACCGCGCGGGACATGCCCAGCACCTTCTGGCCGGCGCTCGTCGCCGTGAGGTCCACCCGCACGGTGTTGTCGTCCAGCTTGGCCGCGACCTTGCCGCTGACCTCGACGAGGGCACCCTGGTCGTCGTTCGGGACGACGACGGGCTTGGTGAAGCGGACGCCGTACTCCACGACCGCACCGGGGTCCCCGGTCCAGTCCGTGACCACACGGATCGCCTCGGCCATGGTGAACATGCCGTGCGCGATGACGTCCGGCAGGCCCACCTCCTTGGCGAACTTCTCGTTCCAGTGGATCGGGTTGAAGTCGCCGGAGGCGCCCGCGTAACGCACCAGCGTGGCACGCGTCACGGGGAAGCTCTGCGCCGGCAGCTCGGTGCCGACCTCGACGTCGTCGTACGTGATCTTCGCCGTCATCGGGTCCTCACGCCTCCTCGGCCGCGCGGGCCACGAGCTTGGTCCAGGCGGTCACGACATGCTCGCCCGCCTCGTCGTGCACCTCGCCGCGGATGTCCAGGATGTCGTTGCCCGCGAGGGACTTGATCCCCTCGATGGTGGAGGTGACCGTCAGTCGGTCGCCGGCGCGCACCGGGCGGACGTAGGCGAACTTCTGGTCGCCGTGCACCACGCGGCTGTAGTCGAGCCCCAGCTGCGGGTCCTCGATGACCTGTCCGGCGGCCCGGAAGGTGATGGAGAACACGAAGGTCGGCGGGGCGATCACATCGGGGTGGCCGAACGCCTTGGCGGCCTCGGGGTCCGTGTACGCCGGGTTGGTCTCGCCCACCGCCTCGGCGAACTCGCGGATCTTCTCCCGGCCCACCTCGTAGGGCGCGGTGGGCGGATAGGTCCGTCCCACGAAGGACTGGTCGAGCGCCATGGCCCGGCACCTCCTGATGTCTGCTGTACTGGCCCCAAATTAGCCGGAATCCGGCCACGGGATGCGCCCGGGGCCAGTGGCGACGGTGGGGCGTCGAGCCGGTGAAAACGCCGTGAGGCCGCCCCCTCGGAAGGGGACGGCCTCACGGACGAGCCTGATTATCGCGTTTCGCGGTGCGCGGTGTGCGCGTTGCAACGCGGGCAGTGCTTCTTCATCTCAAGTCGATCCGGGTTGTTACGCCGGTTCTTCTTGGTGATGTAGTTCCGCTCCTTGCACTCCACGCAGGCCAGCGTGATCTTCGGGCGGACGTCGGTGGCAGCCACGTGAGTGCTCCTAAGACGAACGGATGGACTAATTCAACGCAAGAAAGAGTAGCCGATCGAAGGACCGACCCCACAATCGGCTACTGTCAGTAGCGGTGACCGGACTTGAACCGGTGACACAGCGATTATGAGCCGCTTGCTCTACCGACTGAGCTACACCGCTTTGATGAGATCAGCCCCCGCCTTGCGACGGGAACCTCTCACACCAGAGCCCCAAAACGGAATCGAACCGTTGACCTTCTCCTTACCATGGAGACGCTCTGCCGACTGAGCTATTGGGGCGAGCGATGAAGACATTACACGGTCCGCCGCCGTTCACCCAAATCCGTATCCAGCCCCCCGCCCCGGCCCACCTCACCGCCCCCTCGACAGCCCCCGGAGCCCCGTACGGCACGGCTCTCCACCACCGGCGCGCCACAGGTGCGGGGACCCCGGGGTCCGGGTGGGCGGGCCGCCCAGGCCGCGGTGCGCGCGGCGGCGGCACGCGTGCGTGGACACGAACCGGGTCCGTACGGAGGAGGCGAAGGGGGCGGCACACGCGCGTGGGCGTCATCGGCTGCGGCGCCGGTCACGCGCGCGGACGACACGCGTACCGCCTGGGGCGGACCACGCCGGTACGACTATTGCGCTCCTCCGCGACCCACGCGGTTCGCGACCCTAGGCTCGACTCACTCTGCGTGATCTTGGGGCCGTACCGTCCCGATCCCTCACGCCGGTCCGCCCGAGCCCCGGCCCCGACCCTGGAGCGCGATGCCCGACAGCCAGCCGCAGCCGCAACCGCCGTCGAACTCCTCGAACTCGTCGGGGTCCTCGGGACCTTCCGACCCGGCCGCCCTCCTGCTCTGCGGGGCGCGGCTCACCGACGGCCGGACCGTGGACGTGCGCCTGGGCAGGGGTCGTATCGAGGCGGTGGGCACGACGGGCAGTCTCGCGCCGGGCCCGCTCCGCAAGGGAGCCACACGGGTGGACCTGAGCGGCTATCTGCTCCTGCCCGCCCCGGCCGAACCGCACGCCCACGGCGACACCGCCCTGTCCGCCGAGCGTCCCGGCCCGGCGTCGTGCGCCCCCGAGGACGTCCAGCGCCGGGCGACGGAGGCCGCTCTGCTGCAACTCGGGCACGGGGCGACGGCCGTACGCGCGCACGTGCGCGTGGGCGACGTCCAGGGGCTCGGTGCGCTGGGCGCCGTCCTGCAGGCTCGGCGGTCGCTGCGCGGGCTGGCGGAGCTGACGACGGTGGCCATGCCACGGCTGCTGACCGGGGTGGCCGGGGCGGACGGGCTCGCGATGCTGCGGGACGCGGTGAAGATGGGCGCCGCCGTGGTGGGCGGCTGTCCGGATCTGGACCCGGATCCCACCGGCTATGTGGAGGCGGTCCTGGAGGTGGCCTCCGAGCACGGCTGTCCGGTGGACCTGCACACGGACGCCGCGGACCCGGCCCGGCTGTCCCGGCTCGCGGCCATGGCGGGGGGCCTGCGCCCCGGCGTGACGATCGGACCGTGCGCCGGTCTCGCACGTCTGCCCACCGAGGCCGCCCGCCGCGCCGCCGACCAGCTCGCGGCGGCCGGCGTGGCGGTGGTGTGCCTGCCCCAGGGCGGTTGCGGCGGCGCCGACCGGCGGGGCGCCGCGCCGGTACGGCTGCTGCGCGCGGCCGGGGTGCGGGTGGCGGCCGGCAGCGGGGCCATGCGCGACGTCTCGAACCCCGTCGGGCGCGGCGACCCCCTGGAGGCGGCCTTTCTCCTCGCCTCCGCGCACGGCCTGCGTCCGGAGGACGCCTACGGCGCCGTGTGCGGCTCGGCCCGCGCGGTGCTGGGCCTGCCGGAGGTGCGCGTGGAGGCGGGCTTCCCCGCCGAGCTGCTCGCCGTACGCGGCGACCATCTGGCCGGCGCACTGTCCCTGGCCTACAGCCGCATCGTGGTGCACCGCGGCCGGGTGGTGGCCCGTACCAGCGCGGTGCGCGAGTACTGCAACTCGGCGGCGGCAGCGGAACTGGGGCTGCCGCGGCAGGGGCGCGGGGAAGTGTCCTGAGCGTGCGCCGGGCGCGCCTGGGTGCCGTGCGTCCGGCCTGCGCGGCCCGCCCCGGCCAACCCGTGCGGCGAATGCGGCCCTTCGGGCGTACGGTCGGAATCATGCGCATTGTCATCGCTGGTGGTCATGGTCAGATCGCGCTGCGGCTGGAGCGTCTGCTCTCCGCGCGCGGGGACGAGGTCGCGGGCATCATCCGCAAGTCCGAACAGGGCGACGACCTGCGTGCGGCGGGCGCCGAACCGACCCTGCTCGACCTGGAGTCCGCCTCGGTGGAAGGCGTCGCGGCCCACCTGCAGGGCGCGGACGCGGCGGTGTTCGCGGCCGGCGCGGGCCCGGGCAGCGGCGCGGCCCGCAAGAACACGGTGGACAGGGACGCGGCGGTGCTGTTCGCGGACGCAGCCGTACGCGCGCGCGTACGCCGCTTCCTGGTGGTCTCCTCCATGGGCGCGGATCCCGGGCACCGGGGGGACGACGTCTTCGACGTGTACCTGCGCGCGAAGGGCGAGGCCGACGCCTACGTCAGCCGGCAGGAGGCGCTGGACTGGACGATCCTGCGTCCGGGCACGCTGACGGACGACGCGGGCACCGGCCTGGTGCGCATGGAAGCGCACACGGGGCGTGGTCACATCCCGCGGGACGACGTGGCGGCCGTCCTCGCGGAGCTGGTCGACACGCCGGCGACGGCCGGTCTCACGCTGGAGCTGATCAGCGGTTCGACGCCGGTGTCGGTCGCGGTCAAGTCGGTGGCCGGGAACTGAGAGGGGCCGCCGGCCGTTGACCGCTCGTACGCGCCGTGCGTCGCGCCGGCCATGCACCCCGCCCGATGGTCTGCTGACGATCCGCCAGAGCCTTCCCGCGCCTGCTGCCGGCTCGTCAGGCGTCAGGCGTCAGACTCGTCAGGCGTCAGGCGTCAGACTCGTCAGGCGTCAGAACAGTGGCAGCTGGCCGGGGAAGTCCGGCAGGACGTAGCCGTCCAAGGACGGCTGCGCTGCGCCGAGTTGCGCCTGCCGCCGCGAGCCGGCGCAGGAGACGAGGTCTCCGCTCTCCCGCGTTCCGGGCGGGTCGTGCCGCGCGAAGCGGCCCGCCACGACGGCGATCTCGCGACGGCACACGGGACAGGTTCTGCGGCGGGAGGACATGCCGTCAGTGTGCCCGGAACGGGACGCCCGTGCGCCACCGGCCGACCCCCGTGCGGCGACGGCGCGCGTGGTCAGGTCCGGGTCTCCGCCTCCCACCGGTCGGGGCCCACCCCGCGCCAGTCGATCAGCGGCGAGTCGGCCACCTCTTCCGGTTCGATCTCCAGCCCCGCCCGGCGGAGGAACTCCACCAGGTCCCGCACATTGTGCGCGAGGCCGAGAATCTCGCCGTCCACCCGTACCCGGCGTCCGCCGGTCGGGGACGGCAGGTGCACGATGATGGGACGTTTCCCGGCCATGGCTCCAGCATCTTCCGGACCGCCCGGGCGCGCACCCGGGCCGGTCATTCGAGAATTCCGAGCGCGGTGTCCGGCCGGCACAGCGGGCACGCGGGGACACCTCCGTCGGTGAGGGCCCGTACCGCCTGCTCCCGCCCGACACCCTTCGCCCGGCCGCCGGCGCCCGTGCAGTCGCCGACATGGACGTACACCGCGCTCCGGCCGTTCAGGCCGCGCTCGACGGCCCACTCGGGAGCGGCCTGCCGGACGGCGAGGCGGCGCTGCCGTTCCGCCTCGCGGCGCTCCTCGTCGGCGATCCACCGGTCGATCAGCGCAAGCTGCCGGGCAGCCTGATGTTCGACGACGCGGCGGGCGAAGCGCAGCATGTCGAGACGCGTCAGCGGACGGTCCTCGTTCACACGTTCGATTCTAGTGAAGTCTACGGGAGGTGCGACCAGCGGGATCCCCCGAACCGGTGGGAGGGCAGGCCGAGCGGCCGGCGGGGCACGCCGGCGCCCGTCCCCGGGCCGGATCGGCGAGGAGCGTCGACCGCTCGGCCACCGGGTGACGTCCGCCCTTTTCGCGTGGCGGTTTCTTGGCACCCAGGCGGTATGGGCAGCCCCTGTCCGCCGGGAGCGCCGTCGCGACGCCTGTCTCCGGTGCCGGAGAGCGTCGTGGCGGTTCGTACGGTCGGCGCTGGACGGCGTCGCGCCGGACAGGGTGGACACCGCCGAGCTGCTGGCCGGCGAGCTGGTCACCAACGCGGTGATCCATGCCTGTACCGAGATCGAGGTGGTGGCCTGGGTCGTCGAGGGCCAGGCCGTGTGCGGGTCAGCGACCGGCGCCCGGAGAGCGGGCTGGTGCCGCACGACCGTCACTCCTACGTCTGCACCGGCAGGGGCCTGGCCCTGGTCGAGGAGCCGGCCGCCGGCCACGGCGTCCACAGCGGCGAGGACCGCAAGACGGTGTGGTTCGAGCTGTGGCCCGAGGCGCCGGCACCGCCGGCGTCCGCGTGGGAGACCGTGGCACCGTCCGACCGGACCGTGAGCGTGACGCTGAACGACGTGCCGTACGCCCTGTACTGGACGGCGCAACAGCAGTGGGAGGGGCTGCTGCGCGAGCTGTTCCTCGCCGCCTCCAGCGACCACGGCACCGGCGTGCGGCCGGAGGACCTCGCCCTCGCGCAGGACGTCGGCAACATGATCTGCGCGTCCATGACGGTGGCGGTGGAGCAGGAGACGCCCGACAGCTCGACGCTCTCCCTGCAAGTGGCGTTCGCGGCGGACCCGGTCCACGCGTCCTGGCCCTGCGCCGGGTCCTGGAGGAGGCCGATGCGGCGGCGCAGCAGGGCAGTCTGCTGGTCCTGCCGGCCCTCCCCCAGATCCGGGCCTTCCGCCACTGGCTGCTCGACCAGATCACCGGCCAGCTGGCCGGGAGCGTCCCACCGCGTGGACACAGGTCCCCGGCACGCCGAGCGCCACTCCGATGGATCTGGCGCCCTGGGACGCGAGCGAGGTGGAGGCGGCCACCGTGCCGACCGTGGCGGCCGACGACGGCAACCGGATCATCGCGGTGAACGATCCGGCGGCGAGCCTGCTGGGCTGGCAGGCGCACGATCTGGTCGGGCAGCGGCTGACCGCGGTCATCCCCGAACACCTGTGCAAGCGCCACGCGGCGGCCTTCAGCTCGCTGCTGCTCACCGGCGAGTCCCGCATCCTGGGCCGTCAGATACCAGTGCCCGCGCTGCACCGTGACGGCCGTGTGATCCCCGTCCGGCTGTCCATCCAGACCCAGGAAGCGGTCGACGGACGCACCGTGTTCGTCGCCCAGCTCACCACGACGACGGCTCCCCCCGCCCCTCCGGACACTCCGCGGGACGGCCGACACGCAACGCGGCCGGTGCCGGGCCCGGTGCACCTGCCGACCACCACCAGGAAGACGACGGTGGGCCCGAGCAGGGCGGTGCCGGAGTGGCTGTCCCTGTTCGCCGACGCCGGCCGGGCGCTGACCGGCACCCTCGATCCGGAGGAGAGACTGCAACGCCGCCTGGACGTGGCGAGCCACACCCTGTCCCCGCAGTCCACCGCCACCTGCGTCTACGGCCTGGTCAAGTGCGACGGCGGCGCCGAGGTCCTGCACCACTCGTCCGCCGGCCATCTGCCGCTCCTGATGACCACCCAGGAGGGCGAGACCCGGTACCTGGACGCGGGCCGGGGCCTGCTGATCGGCATGGACCCCGGTGTACCCCGCCTCTCCGCCCGCGACCCGCTGCCACCCCACTCCACCCTGCTGCTCTTCACCGACGGCCTCATCGAACGCCGCGGCGAATCACTCGACGACGCCATGGTCCGGCTCCGGCGGCACACCACCGATCAGGCCCGAGCGCCCCTCGATGTCTTCTGCGACGAAATGATCATCAAATTCGGCGCCGACACCACCGACGACATCGCCCTGCTCGCCCCGCGCCCCACCCCGCCCGCCCGGGCCGCTCGTCCCGACCGGGCCGGGGTCCGCGACAACGGCATCAACGGATGATCAACAGGAAGTTTTACAGGCTCGCGCATCGTCCGCTTTTCACTCCTCATACAGGCTGCTGACAGGCCCACATAATTGAGCTGGATATTCTTAGTAATCCTTCACCCGTTCGCGGCGCACCCACCACCGGATGGCGGCGTTAGTTACAACATGACGAAGGTAATGACGGGACGGGCACTGGAATCGGCTCCAAGCTCATCCCGCTCGACTGCTGGGCGGCCCCCCGTGCGGCTGGGTTCCTACACCTACCTGCCTGCATCGACCGGCATGGATACCGCCAAGGGAGTCCTGCTGAAGGGTGGGCTTCCCGTCACACTCGAGGTGACCGAGGACATCCTCCAGCAATTCATGGACGCGATCACATTCCTGGAGGAAAGCCTCTCGAGAGGCTGGGTCAGTTCGGGGGTCTCGTTCGGCGCCCTCTCGGCGGAATGATCAAACCGGCTCATGACTCCTGAGTTCGGGTATCACCCCGAGTTTCCCGTCGACTATCCAGACGTATACCAGGAATACCAGGAGTACCAGGAGTACCAGGGGGGTGGGGGACGGCACCGCGCGCCCGCCGACGAGTTCTGCCCGCCCCTGGTCGCTCCGGACTCTAGCTGGGACCCCGCTGAGGAACTGGCTTTCATGCTGCGCGACTCCATCGAGCAGCAGCCGAGGATTCCGGCGGCGCGCCACGAGGACCATCTCGCCGGTCCGGCCGCGAAGACCCCGCGCGAGGCCCTGGTGGAGCTCACGGCCGAGCTGCCGCCGGTGAAGGCTCCACCGCGAGGACATCGCAAGGTCAGGGCACGGCAGCGTCCGAGCAATATCCGGATCGCCGGTTACGTCATCGTCGCGCTGGCGACGGCCATCGCGTCCGCCGTGAGCACCTTCGGCGGCCTGATCGCCTATGACCCGCTGCGATTCGTGGCGGCGTCCCGCACGCAGAGCAGTGTGGTCTCCTGGTGGCCCCTTCTCGTTTTCGGCCCCTGGCTGGTCGCGTCGCTTTCCATTCTCCGGGCGGCGCTGTATCAGCGCCGGGCTTTCCATTCCTGGTCCGTGCTTCTGGTCTTTTCCGCGATCGCCATGACGCTGTGCGCCGCGCAGGCACCGAGGGACATCGTCAGCGTCGCGACTGCCGCCCTGCCGACTTTCGCTTCTCTGGCCTGTTTTCAGCAGGTGGTACGTCAGATCACGCTTACCAGGCCGCCCCGGCGGAGCCTTCCGCGACACAGGGTGCAACCGCCCGAGGCACTCACCGAGGAAGCGGTGACCGAACAGCCGCCGCAGGCCGGTGTGCCGTCGGCCGGCGGTGACCGCCCGCAAAAGCACCACGAACGTTTTTCCGCCCGTTCTCCCGTCGGCGCGCCGCTGACACAGCAGCCCGAGAACGACAGCTGGAATCGGCCCGCGGTCAACGGCGGGACGGTGTGGCGGCGGCGGTCGGGCGACCCGTGAGCGGCGGGCCGGCGCCCCGTGCCGCTTCGGGTCCGCCGGCAACGCTCCGTGCAGGCTGCCGGGGCCCGCGTAAAAGCGCCCGGGGCTCGCGTTAAGGCCCCGGGGCCCATGAAGGACTTCCTCCGGGGCCGGGATGGGCTTGTGGACCGGCGGCGAGGCTTCCGGGGCCCGCCGCTCAGCCGGATGTGCCGGCCAGGGCGCTCCTGGCCTCCGGGACGGCGTCCACCGGACCCCGGCAGCCATGACCGACGGGTGAGCCCGTACGTACTCCGGCCGCGTCTCCGCCGGCCACGCCGAGAACACACCGGCGCGGCCGGCGTCGACCGCGAAGCCGACGTACGACGCCGATACACGGAGCCGACGCCACGACGACGACTCGCGAACCCGGATCACGAGCCGGATCACGAAGCCGATCACGGTCCAGAACAGTTGAAGGTCGACATCAATGACGCATGCGTGCAGACCAGTTAGGGCGCCAGTTCGGGCACACCCCGTCGGCCACCGCACCCGCGGCCGGTCCTTACCTCCCGATCCCGGTCAGTCGGACGACGGCAGGTCGCACCGCGGACCGCTGCTCCCGCACAGTCCGGGGGGACGCCCGCCCGGTAGCGGGGCCTTGGCCGAACTCCCCGTAAGAGGCGCCCGATGAACAGCCCTGCCATCGCGCATCCGCATCTCCCCGACGTGGCCCGGCTCCGCCCCCGGCAGCAGATGGCGCTGGACTGTGCCATGTGCGCCCGCCCGCTGGGAGCGAGCGGCCGGGTGCTGTGCGAGCTGCGACACCGCGGGCTGCTCTTCCGGCTCTGGGTCTGCACACCCCGCTGCCAGCCTGCCGGACCGACCACGCGGCACACTCCCCGGCCTTGATGCGGCGCGGGCGATCGCCTGCCCCGCCCGCGGCGACCGCCCGGCCGCATCGACCGACGAAAGGGCCCGTCTCCAGCACTCTCGCTGGTCACGGGCCCTTTCGGGCGTATGACGGCGCCAGAAGCCGAAGCCGGGAGAGCTGGGCCGGCAGACGCACGGACTGGCGCCCCACGGATGCCCTCACGCATGCCACGGCTGCCCCACGCGAAGGCCGCGAACCGAAATTCCGCCGGCGTGCAACCCGCCGCGGGTGTTCGGGAGTACCTACGAGCGGACGTCCCCGCCGCGGCCACCGCTCCCGGTGGCCGGGGCGGGCCGGCACGCGGGCCCAGCGTGCCGGCCGTCGACGACCGCCCGGCGTGGCGCCGGGCGGCGGCTTTGAAGGAGAAAAAGCTCCGTGGCTCTCAGTTCTGCAAGGAAGGCGGCCATAGCGGCCGTCGCGATCGGCGCACTCGGCGGGATCTCGTTCGGTGCCTCCGCGAGCGAGGCGGCGCCGGGCCCGGCCCCGCACTCGGCCTCCGCACCCGTGGCCGCCGTCGCCAAGCGGTCCGCTCCCGCCCACCGGCAGGTGCCGCGGGTGGTCACGCAGGTGATCGGCAAGGGCCGGGTGGACGGGCACCGTTGGTCGGTGGCGCTGGAGTTCCACCGCACGCTGCCCAAGGGCTACACCCCGCCCACGTACCCCGACGGGACCACCGCGCCCGGCACCTCGCTGCTGTGCCAGCGGATGTACATCGGCGGCGTACGCATCGACCACCAGGGCGGACCCTGGGCCGACTGCCAGCCCGTCACCGGCACCCACGACCCCAACGGCTCCGGGGGAATGGGCCTGTGGGGCCTGCACGACAAGGGCCTCAGCGGCAGCCGGCTGATGGTGTCCACCCCCGCGGCCGACGTCGCCTACGGCGTCGTGTCCCTCTCCGACGGCACCCGGATGAAGGCCACCACCGCCACCGTCCGCGGCACCGGCTACCGCGCCTGGGCCGCCCCCGTCCCCGACGGACGCACCATCACCGCCGTCGACCAGTACGACGCCCACGACAACCGACTCAGCCACGACACCAACTGGCAGTGACCACCCAGAGAAGGACGGGCACCTCCTGCTGTGCAGCCACCTGACCGCAGGGCCGCGGACGGCGGACCCGAATCGGAGTTCACCCGGTTCGTCACCGCCCGTTGGCGGGCCCTGACCCACACCGCGTACCTCCTCACCGGTGACTTCCACGAAGCGGAAGACCTGGTGCAGACGACGCTGGCGAAGGTGTACCCGCACTGGCAGCGGCTGGAGCCGGAGCGCGCCGAACACTACGTTCGGCGCGCACTGGTCAACACCAACCGCAGTCGGCATCGCCGCCGCAGGATCACCCACCTCCTTCTCCCGTCGCTGCCCGACACCGGCCCCGTCCACGACGACGGGGCCGGTGTCGGGCACATGGACGTGTACGACACCCTGGCCCGCGAGCTCGCCGACCTGCCCGAGCGACAGCGGGCGGTCGTCGTGCTGCGCTACTGCGAGGATCTGTCCGTCGAGGAAGTGGCGGACGTCCTCGGCTGTTCGGTCGGCACCGTGAAGAGCCAGGCGTCCCGGGCCCTGGCCAAACTGCGCACCCGGTCGACGCTCGCCCGCACCCGCCTGCCCAGCCGCCCTGCGGAGGCACGATGACCCCCGACCACGGCCATGAAGACTGGGCACGCGCCGCCTTCGCCCGGTCACGCGCCGCCTATCCCTCGTCCCAGGCCCCCGTCGGCCGGATCCTGACCGCCGCGCGCGCCCGCAGGAAACGCCGCCGTGTCGCGGCCGCCGTGGCCAGTGCCGCGTGCGTCCTCGGCCTCGGCCTGGCGGTTCCGCTCCTCAAGCCGGCCCCTGGTGCCGTCGACCCCGCGCGCCGGCCCTCGCCCGCGGCGAGCTCCCCCCTCACGCCGACTCCCGACACGGTCGGCGTCCGGGTGGCCGAGGGGACGACAGGCCGACACCGTTGGTCGGTGGCGCTGGAGTTCCACCGCACGCTGCCCGAGGGCTACACCCCGCCCACGCTCCCCGACGGAACCACCGCATTCGGCACCTCGCTGCTGTGCCAGCGGATGTACATCGGCGGCGTACGCATCGACCACCAGGGCGGACCCTGGGCCGACTGCCAGCCCGTCACCGGCACGCGAGATCCCCAGGCCGTCGGCGGAACGGGGCTCTGGGGCCTGCACGACAAGGGCCTCAGCGGCAGCCGGCTGATGGTGTCCACCCCCGAGGCCGACGTCGCCTACGGCGTCGTATCCCTCTCCGACGGCACCAGGATGAAGGCCACCACCGCCACCGTCCCCGGCACCGGCTACCGCGCCTGGGCCACAGCCGTCCCCGACGGACAGACCATCACCGCGGTCGACCAGTACGACACCCACCACCACCGGCTCGGCCACGACACCAACTGGCGATGAGCGGAGACACGTTGGCCGCGCGCACTCCCCAAGGGGCCGCATGAAGGCGGCCGGCTTCGGCCGGCCCGCCGAAGTGGAGCCGCTCGGCACCGAGTTGCGTGCGCGACACGAACGGGAGGTACCGACAGATAGCGCAACAGTTCGTAGAACGCGTGCTTCAATGACCGCATGGTGGAGGATGGCGCATCCCTGGGACCGTTGGAACTGACGCGCGGCCGTTGGGGAATCGGGGACGCCACACGCCCGGACACCCACTGGGTGGAGTTCCGCCCCGACGGGCTCCACCAGCGCGAGCCGGACTCCGAGGGACGGCTGATCCCGTGGTCCGGGATCATGTCCGGCATCTGGCTCACCTGGGGCAAGACCTCCGGGAACACGGACTCCAGGGGCATGTACACGCTGAAGGGGACGGTCGCCGGGCGCGAGGGCGGCTGGATGCACATGACGCTGCGCCGGCCGTACGAGGACTGCCGGCTGCGCTTCGACCGGCACGCGCGCCCGTACCGTGCGGTGGACGCCCTCCGGCTGGAGTATCTGCTGCGGCAGCTCATCGACGAGGGACGGCCGCATCTCCTCGGCTCCCCGGAGTGGGTGGGCCGGGCCGTGGCACACCTGGCCGGCGGGAAGAACAGCTGGATCACGCAACGTGCGCTGCGGCAGGCGACGGCGGAGGCCCTGGAAGCGGCCGGACCGGTCAGCCCCTGACAGCCGGCGGTCGCGGCGGCGCCGACGAGCAGGCCGGCGGGACCCCGCCGCAGCACATGCGGGGGCAGGGCGAAGCGTGGTCGGCCCCACTGGCCGGGGGCCGCATCCACTCGCGCTCAGGAGCAGAGATTCACGTGCCGGACGGCCAGGACGTGCCCCGCCGCGTCGATCAGCCGGCTGCGGGCGAGGT
The DNA here is from genome assembly GCF_014203595.1 of Streptomyces echinatus. Lineage (GTDB taxonomy): Bacteria > Actinomycetota > Actinomycetes > Streptomycetales > Streptomycetaceae > Streptomyces > Streptomyces echinatus. Next base: position 182,210 of record NZ_JACHJK010000004.1, on the reverse strand, counting down.
GTCCGCCGGCCACCGCGTCGGTGATCGCCGTGGCGATCGCGGACGTCTGCGAGGCGACATTGCTCCCCAGGTCGAACAGGACCATGTCGGCGCCTGAGCGCAGGGCCTGGACGGAGGCGGCGGGGACGCTGAAGCCGGCTGCGGAGATCGCCTTGGCGCTGAGGGAGTCGGTGATCACCAGCCCCTTGAAGCCCAGCCGTCCGCGCAGCACGGTGTTGATGTCGGTCGGTGACAGGCTCGCCGGATTGCTGCCCAGGCCCGGAACGATGTTGTTGGAGACCATGATGGCCGGGGCGCCTGCCTTGATGGCCGCCGTGAACGGCGGGATGGCCACCTTCTGCAGGGTGGACCAGGGCAGGGTGCGGGCGGGACCGAAGTCGGAGTTGTAGCTGGAGCCGCCGAGGCCCGGGAAGTGCTTGACGACCGGTATCACGTTCCCGGCGCGCAGCCCGTTCATGTACGCGACACCGTCCTTGGAGACCACCGAGGTGCTTCCGCTGAAGGACCGCCATCCGTCGGGGTTGGTCCTGCCGGGGGCCACGTTCCTGCCGTCGACGTCGACCACCGGCGCGAGGTCCATGTTCACCTGGGCGGCCGCCATCTTGGCGGCGACCTTCGTGACGTTCTGCTGGATCTGGGCCGGGGTCCAGTGCGCTCCCATGTAGGCGGGCCAGGGCAGGGACCCGGCGAGGTTCGCCATGCGCTGGATGCCGCCGCCCTCCTCGTCGGTCATCACCAGCAGGCCCAGGTGTCCGGGTACGTGGGACTTCAGGGTGGTCAGCCGGGAGCCGAGGTCGGACGGTGCCTTGCTGCCGAACAGGATCACCCCGCCCGCGCCGGCGCTCACCTCGGCAGTGGCGTCGGACACGGAGGTCTCCGACACGGGGACGGCGATGGTCAGCATGGCCAGCCGGCGGTTGGACCACCCGGCCAGCTTCGTGCTGTTGGTGCAGGCGGCTGCGGCGCGGTCCGGAACGAGGGACGTCGGGGAGCCGGAGCGCCCGGAGGAGGGCACGCCGGTGCTGTCGATGGACGGGGACGCCGTGAGGGTGCCCACACCCCAGCCGGTCACAAGCGTCGCCGCCACGGCGGTGGCGCCCAGTCTTCTCGCGTTCCTGGCCCGGTCCGGGAGCCGCGGTGGTGCTGTCGTGCTTCTGCGGTCACGGTACGACGGGAGTTTCATCGCCTGGCCTCCTTCGGTGAGTCGCGACGGTGCCCGTCGCGCTGAGGGCCGTAGGAGCCGAGGTGGGCTCCACGAAGCGTGAGATGCGCTTGAGCCCGTGTTTGTTCGAGGCTCCGCGGTCGGCGCCCTACCAGAATCCCGCGTTTCACGGTCCACCGGAAAGTCGGCCGACGTGAGCGGTTCAGCTCAGCGAGGAGAGGGATCACGGGCTACACCCACCGGCTGACCACGACGCCCCCACGGACTCGGGGCGCCTCCCCCTGCGACCTGCTCGGCGAGACGCCTCACCCGATCGTCTCGCCCGGATTGCAGCCCCGGCAGAGTGAGTCAACGGTTGACACAAGGGCATCCTCCCCAGTCGCGGAGTCACCGATGACCCCTAAGTACCGATTCAACGGTATCGCCGTTCAACGCTCGCCCAGGGAAGACGAGAAACGCGAACCCAAGGAAGACGGGGACGCAGACTTCACTTTTTTTCACATAGTCATCTGGGCGCCACTCGTCGCATTGATAGCCCTGGCCGCATACTCCGTATCCACTGCCGGCCTCAGCACGTTCGCCGTCGGCACGTTCGTCTCCGCAGCGTCGGCGAGCGTCGGCGCCTTCCTCGGCTTTCTGTTCGGCATCCCGAGAGAGATAGCACAACGCTCGGAGCCCAACCATTCCGACGCCAGCCCCATCGTCTCCAACACCAACCTGGAACAGGTTTCCGACTGGGTGACCAAGATACTGGTCGGCGTGGGCCTGGTGCAGATAGGAACCATAGGGGTGAGCGCGCACCGTCTTGCTCGCGTCGTGGGGTCGGGCTTGAAGGACAGCGAAACCGCACGCGCCAGAGTGGTTGGCTTCTCACTGATCACACTGTTTCTCGTATGGGGCTTTCTGGTCACCTACCTCGCCTCCAGGACGCTGGTCCGCAAGTTCTTCGCCCGGCTGCTCGACGAGGAGGCAGTCAGGCGCATCAGCCTCAAAGCCTCACGGGAGGCGCAGGAGCAGGAAGAGCAGAGGTCACGAGCGGACGCCGGGGCATTCGTGCTGACGGATCGAGCCCTGAAGCCGGGCGCCGGCAGCCCCGCCGTGACACAGGCCGAGCTGACGGAGGCCATGAAGAAGGCCGGCGAACGAACACGGGCTCAGATATTCAACACAGCCAGCAGCTTCCGAAGCGCCAACAACCTACCCGGAGCCAAGGAGAAGATGGCACGCGCCGCAATGGTTTTCCAGGCGCTTATCGAAGCCGACCCAGAGGCAAACTATCACCGACCCCGGGCGGAACTCGGCTACATCTTCAAAGACAGCACTCAACCCGACTGGGGCAAGGCGGAAGAGTACCTGACCGCCGCCCTGACCGCCGCGATCGACATCAGGAACACTTCATCTCCCGAGACTTGGCCCATCTACGAGTTCAATCGCGCCAAATGCCGCATCATGCAGGATCCCGCGCACGAAGGCCCGTCCGCGGATGCCGTGCGCAACACGGTGCTCGACGACCTCCGAGTGGCCTCGATGCAAATGGAGAACAAAGTGGCGTCCGACAGCGTCATCAGGCCGTGGCTCGATCGCAACGGGATCACCCCCGGCAGCATCACATCAGGCACATGACGCCAACCCCAGAGATGCGGAGTGACATCCGCCGACATCTGGACATCAGCCTCCTCGCAGAGCCCGACCGCCAGTCAGGACCCCACCGGCTCCGAGACCAACTCCTCAGCCCTGGCGATGGGGGACAGGGTGAGCCCCCGGCACACCGTCCTGGGCGACTGTCCCAAGGATCTTGGCGACGAAGGAGCGCGCCCGAGGAGCCGGCCACAGCATCGCGGTGCTCTTCCGGGCGTGCGCCAAGGTGTTGACGCAGAGCAGGCACCGCGCGAAGCGGTTCTGACTCACTCTGCCTGCAGCGTGTGTGGGCGGCCGGGGGACGCCTGGGGGACACGCGCTGATCAGCACCGGGATCCCGGCGGGACCAGGTGAGACAAGTCGGTGATTTTCGGATCTGCTCGAACATCGCTGTCGACCAACGCAAAGACCCCCTCCGCTCTGCGTATCCGCAGTTCGGAGAGGGTCTTACTCAGCGTGGCGGCGCCAGGATTCGAACCTGGGAAGGCTGAGCCGGCAGATTTACAGTCTGCTCCCTTTGGCCGCTCGGGCACACCGCCGGGTGTTGATGCCACCAGAACCCCGCTTTCGGCGGTGTTCCCCGGCAACGACGTAAACAATACCCGATGCACCGGGGTGCTCCGCCACCCGATTGATCTCCACCCCACCGGTCGCGAGGTGGCTAGGCTGGTGCGGATGCGGCCCGGTATGCCACCGGGCCCGGCGGTCGCCCCCGCGCACGCCGGCACGCACCCGATACGCCCCCGATACAAGGAGCCACAGGACATGGCCGACTCCAGTTTCGACATCGTCTCGAAGGTCGAGCGGCAGGAGGTCGACAACGCCCTCAACCAGGCCGCCAAGGAGATCTCGCAGCGCTACGACTTCAAGGGCGTGGGGGCCTCGATCTCCTGGTCCGGCGACAAGATCCTCATGGAGGCGAACTCCGAGGACCGGGTGACGGCGGTCCTCGACGTCTTCCAGTCCAAGCTGATCAAGCGCGGCATCTCGCTGAAGGCGCTGGACGCGGGTGAGCCGCAGCTCTCCGGCAAGGAGTACAAGATCTTCGCCACGATCGAGGAGGGCATCTCCCAGGACAACGCCAAGAAGGTGGCGAAGATCATTCGTGACGAGGGCCCGAAGGGCGTGAAGGCCCAGGTGCAGGGGGACGAGCTGCGCGTCAGCTCCAAGAGCCGCGACGACCTGCAGACCGTGATCGCCCTTCTGAAGGGCAAGGACTTCGACTTCGCGCTGCAGTTCGTGAACTACCGGTAGGACGAGGAAGCCGAAGAAGACGAAGGGTGGGCGCCACGGGGCGCCCACCCTTTCCTGCTGCGCCGGCGTGCCCGTGGCGCGGAGCCGGTGTGCCCGCCGACGTGCCGCGTCAGTCGCGCGAGTTGCCGAACAGGATGCGGTAGACGATCAGCAGCACCAGGGAGCCGCCGATGGCCGCGGCCCAGGTCGCACCGTCGTAGAAGTGCTTGGTGACCGGGTGGTCCAGCCAGCGGGCCGAGACCCAGCCCCCGATGAACGCGCCCGCGATGCCGATGAGGGTCGTGCCGATGAAGCCGCCGGGGTCGCGTCCCGGCAACAGGACCTTGGCGATGGCTCCGGCCAGCAGCCCCAGGATGATCCAACTGATGATGCCCATGCCGTGAACCTGCCCTTCCGCGCTGTGTCCGCACTGTCCGGGCCCTGCATTTCCGGTGAGGACCCGCTGTCCGTCGCGCGCGTGTTCGTGCCGTGTCGATGAAGAGGACGTCACGGGCCCGGCCGCCGGTTGCCGCGCTCAGTAGGGTGCGGCGCATGACACGTACCGATGCCGGTCTGCGCCGCGGGCTGGGCCTGCGGGACGCCGTGGTCGTCGGCCTCGGCTCGATGATCGGCGCCGGCGTCTTCTCGGCACCGGGGCCGGCCGCACGCGCCGCCGGATCCGGGCTGCTGGCCGCACTGGCCGTCGCGGCCGTGGTGGCCTACTGCAACGCCATGTCCTCGGCCCGGCTCGCCGCCCGCTACCCGGCGTCCGGCGGGACGTACGTGTACGGCAGGGAGCGGCTGGGCCCTTTCTGGGGTCACCTCGCCGGCTGGGCGTTCGTGGTCGGCAAGACGGCCTCCTGCGCGGCGATGGCGCTCACCGTGGGCACGTACGTGTGGCCGGGGCAGGCGCACGCGGTGGCGGTCGCCGCCGTGGTGGCCCTGACCGCCGTGAACTACGGCGGGATCCAGAAGGCGGCGTGGCTGACGCGGCTGATCGTGGCCGTCGTACTGGCCGTCCTCGCGGCCGCGGTCGTGACGTGTCTGGCCTCCGGGCGGGCGGACGCGGGACGGCTGGACGCCGGCCTGTCGTCGGAGGCGGGCGGCGTGCTCCAGGCGGCCGGTCTGCTGTTCTTCGCGTTCGCGGGGTACGCGCGGATCGCCACCCTCGGGGAGGAGGTACGCGATCCGGCGCGGACGATTCCGCGGGCGGTCCCGCTGGCCCTGGGCATCGTGCTGGTGGTGTACGCGTGCGTGGCCGTCGCGCTGCTCGCCGTCCTCGGCGCGGACGGGCTCGGGCGGGCCGCGGCTCCGCTGGCCGACGCCGTGCGGGCGGCCGGGGCGCCGGGGCTCGTGCCCGTCGTGCGGGCCGGGGCGGCCGTGGCCGCGCTGGGTTCGCTGCTCGCGCTGATCCTCGGAGTGTCCCGTACGACGCTCGCCATGGCCCGGGACGGACACCTGCCGGGTGCGCTGGCGGCCGTGCACCCGCGGTTCCGGGTGCCGCACCGGGCGGAGACGGCCGTGGGCGCGGTGGTCGCCGTCCTGGCGGCGACGGTCGACGTGCGCGGCGCGATCGGCTTCTCGTCCTTCGGCGTGCTGGTCTACTACGCCGTCGCCAACGCCTCGGCCTGGACACTGAGCCCGGCGCCGCTCTCCCGCGTGGTGCCCGCGGTGGGCCTCCTGGGCTGCGCCACCCTGGCGTGCGCGCTGCCCGCGGCCTCGGCGGCCGTGGGCGCGGGTGTGCTCGCGGTGGGCGCGGCGGCCTACGGGGTACGGCGGTGGCGGGCGGCCCGGCGCGGGGCGTGAGGTGCCGTCGGCGGGCCCGGCGGGCGTCCGGGGCCGGGTGGGCCGGCGGGCGGCGAACGGTCAGCGGGCGGCGAACGGCTCGTCGGTGCGGACGATCTCGCGGCCCAGCGGGAGCAGGGAGACCGGGATCAGCTTGAAGTTGGCGATGCCGAACGGGATGCCGATGATCGTGACGCACAGCGCGATGCCGGTGGCGATGTGGGCGAGCGCCAGCCACCAGCCGGCCAGGACCAGCCACAGGACGTTGCCGACGCAGGAGGGGGCGCCCGCGTCGCGCCGATCGACCGTGGTGTACCCGAACGGCCAGAGGGCGAAGAGGCCGATGCGGAAGGCGGCGATGCCGAAGGGGATGCCGATGATCGTGACGCACAGCAGAACGCCGGCGAGCAGGTAGGCGAGGAACAGCCAGAAGCCGCTCAGGACGAGCCAAATGACGTTCAGGACGGTCTTCACGGGCGACCTGCCATCTTCTCGAGACGGGCGATGCGCTCCGCCATCGGCGGGTGCGTGGAGAACATCTTGGACAGTCCCTGGCCCGGGCGGAAGGGATTGGCGATCATCATGTGGCTCGCCGTCTCGATCCGCGGCTCGGGGGGCAGCGGGAGCTGCTTGGTGCCCGTCTCCAGCTTGCGCAGGGCGCTGGCGAGGGCGAGCGGGTCCCCGGTGAGCTGGGCACCGGAGGCGTCCGCCTCGTACTCCCGGGAGCGGCTGATGGCCAGCTGGATCACGGTGGCGGCGAGCGGGCCGAGGATCATGATCAGCAGCATGCCGAGCAGGCCGGGGCCCTCATCGTCGTCCGAGCGGCCCACCGGGATCAGCCAGGCGAAGTTCACCAGGAACATGATCACGGAGGCGAGGGCGCCGGCGACCGAGGAGATGAGGATGTCCCGGTTGTAGACGTGGCTCAGCTCGTGGCCGATGACACCGCGCAGCTCGCGCTCGTCCAGGAGGCGCAGGATGCCCTCGGTGCAGCACACGGCCGCGTTGCGCGGGTTGCGGCCCGTGGCGAAGGCGTTCGGGGCCTCCGTCGGCGAGATGTACAGCCGGGGCATGGGCTGGCGGGCCTGCGTGGACAGCTCGCGCACCAGCCGGTACAGCGCCGGGGCCTCGAACTCGCTGACCGGGCGGGCACGCATCGCGCGGAGCGCCAGCTTGTCGCTGTTCCAGAACGCGTACGCGTTCGTGCCCAGCGCCACCAGGACGGCGACGACCAGGCCGGTACGGCCGAAGAAGCTGCCGATGACGATGATGAGTGCGGACAGTCCCCCGAGGAGTACGGCGGTCTTGAGCCCGTTGTGCCGGCGGTGCACGGTGCGCCCTCCAAGTCGTGCAGCTGGGGAACACTTTGGTCCAGTGGACCCTCCCGTATGTGACAACGCCAGGCGGCGGCCACGAGTTCCCCGGCGCGTGCGGTGGCGCGCATCGGCCATGTGGGTGACGTGCTGGTTCGGCGTCACGCGCGCGTGCCGGCACGGGTGCCCCACGCGCGCGTGACGACTCCTAGAACAGCCCGGTGGCCGCGAAGCGGAGGACCAGCTGCGGCGCGCCGGAGAGGGCGACACCGAGCACCCCGGTGAGGGCGATGGCGGCCGTGAGGGGCGCCGGGACGCGGTGCCGTGCGGGCTCGCCCTCGGGGGTTCGGAACAGCAGGGCCGTCCACTGCAGGTAGTAGAAGAGGGCGATCACGACGTTGACGGCCATGACGACGGCGAGCCAGCCGAGGCCCGCGTCGACGGCCGCCGAGAACACGGTGACCTTGGCGAACAGGCCGATCACGCCCGGGGGCAGCCCGGCCAGGCACAGCAGGAAGAAGGCCAGCAGGAGCGCGCTGGCCGGGTTGGTGGCGTACAGGCCCCGGTAGTCGCTGATCCGGTTCAGCGCCCGGCCGCGTCCCACCACGGCGGCCACGGCGAAGGCGCCGAGGTTCACGGCGGCGTACATGAGTGCGTACGCGACCGTGGAGCCGATCGCCTTCTCGGCGTCCTCGGTGTATCCGGCGGCGGCGATCGGCACCAGCAGGTAGCCGGCCTGGCCGACGGAGGACCAGGCGAGCAGCCGTACGGCGCTGTACGCGCGCGTGGCCTGCTGGCGCAGGGCGGCGACGTTGCCGACGGTCATGGTGAGGGCGGCCAGGGCGGCGAGCGCGGGCCCCCAGACGTCGGCGTACGACGGGAACGCGACGACGGTGACGAGGATCAGCCCGGAGAAGCCGACCGCCTTGCCGACGACCGACAGGTAGGCGGCGACGGGCAGCGGCGCGCCCACGTAGGTGTCGGGCACCCAGAAGTGGAACGGCACGGCGGCCGTCTTGAAGGCGAAGCCGACGAGGGTGAGGACGACACCGGTCTGGGCGAGGGTGTGCAGCTGTCCGTCGACGTGCGGCAGGCGCTGGGCGACCTGGGTGAGGTAGAGGGTGCCGGTGGAGGCGTAGACGAAGCTGATGCCCATCAGGCTGACCGCGGTGGCGGTGACCGAGGACAGGAAGAACTTCAGGGCGGCCTCGGAGGACCGCTTGTCGCCGTGCCGGATGCCGACGAGGGCGAAGGCGGGCAGGGAGGCGACCTCCAGGGCGACGATCAGGGTGGCGAGGTCGCGGGAGGCGGGCAGCAGGGCGGCACCGGCCGCGGAGGACAGCAGCAGGAACCAGAACTCGCCGGCCGGGACGCGCCGCCGTTCGTCGTCCAGGTGGGTGACGGACAGCAGGGCCGCGAGCAGGGCGCCGCCGAGGACCAGGAACTGGATGACGAGGGTGAAGTGGTCGGCGGTGTAGCTGCACGCGCGCGTGGTGCCGGTGAGGCAGAAGGTGCTGCGGTCGCCGTCCAGCAGGGGCAGGAGCATCACGGCCGCCGCGGCGAGTCCCGCGACCGAGACCCAGCCGAGCACGGCCTTGCGGCCCTCCGGCACGAACAGGTCGGCGACGAGCACGGCGAGCGCCACGACGGCCGCGATGGTGGGCGGGGCGATCGCGAGCCAGTCGACGGACTGGACCAGCGACTCGGCGAGCGGCTGGGTGCTCATCGGGAGCCTCCTGCGAGGAGCTGCTGCACGGCCGGGTCGGTCAGGCCGAGCAGGGCCTTCGGCCACAGTCCGGCGAGGACGGTGAGGGCGACGAGCGGGGTCCAGGCGGCGAACTCGTACCCGTGGACGTCGGCGAGTTTCGGCAGCTCCTGCTCCGTGCCGCCCATGCAGACGCGGCGGACCACGATCAGCATGTACGCGGCCGTCAGCAGGGTGCCGAACGCGCCGATGGCCATGAAGGTGAGGAAGGCCGGCCGGCTGAGGTCGGCGGCGGGCTCGAAGGAGCCGAACAGCGCGAGCATCTCGCCCCAGAACCCGGCGAGTCCGGGCAGGCCGAGGGAGGCGACGGCGGCGAAGGCGAGGAGGCCGCCGAGGCGCGGGGCCTTGCCGTACAGCGCGGCGCCCGTCTCCTCGGCGAGGGTGTCGAGGTCGGTGGTGCCGGTGCGGTCCTTGAGGGCGCCGACCAGGAAGAACAGCAGGCCGGTGATGAGGCCGTGGGCGATGTTGGCGAACAGGGCGCCGTTCACACCGGTCGGGGTCATGGTGGCGATGCCGAGGAGGACGAAGCCCATGTGGCCGACGGAGGAGTAGGCGATGAGGCGCTTGAGGTCGCCCTTCGCGCCCTGCTTGGCGAGGGCCAGGCAGGCCAGGGATCCGTAGATGATGCCGACGACGGCGAACGCGGCGAGGTACGGCGCGAACGTGTGGAAGCCGTGCGGCGCCACCGGCAGCAGGATGCGGACGAACCCGTACGTGCCCATCTTGAGCAGGACGCCGGCCAGCAGGACCGAGCCGACGGTCGGGGCGGCGGTGTGCGCGTCGGGCAGCCAGCTGTGCAGCGGCCACATCGGCGTCTTCACCGCGAGCCCGAGCCCGATCGCCAGAACCGCGATGACCTGCACGGACGCGGTCAGCGACCGGCCGTTGTCAGTGGCGAGTGCCACCATGTCGAACGTGCCCGCCTTGATTCCGATCAGGAGCAGGCCGAGCAGCATGACCACGGATCCGAGCAGCGTGAAGAGGATGAACTTCCACGCGGCCCGGGTCCGGCCCTCGCCGCCCCAGCGGGCGATGAGGAAGTACATCGGGATGAGCACCATCTCGAACGCGAGGAAGAACAGCAGCAGGTCGAGGACGGCGAAGGTGGCGAGGGTGCCGGACTCGAGCAGGAGCAGCAGCGCGACGAACGCCTTCGGGGACGGGCCCGTCGGCGGCTTGAAGTACGAGTAGAGCGCGCAGAGGAAGCTCAGCAGCGCGGTCAGGACCAGGAGGGGGAGGGAGATGCCGTCGATGCCGAGGTGGATCCGCACGTCGAGTGCGGGGATCCAGCTGATGTCGGTCGTGGCCTGCATCTTCGACGGATGGTCGTGGTCGAAGCCGAGCGCGAGGACGATCGCGGCGACGAGGATCGCGCCGGTGACCGTCACGCCGTGCCGCAGCACGGCCTGCTCGGGCGACTTCCCCTTCAGTCCGGGCGGGGCCGGGAGGAGGGCGGCGACGGCGCCGAGGAGCGGGCCGACGACGACGAACGCCAGAAGGAACTGCATCACGGACTCGTTGATATCGATCACGCCTGCTCACGCTCCCGTGGCGACGAGGAGGACGGCGACCGCCAGGACGACGGTGCCGGCGAGCAGCGCGCTCACATAGGTCTGCACATTGCCGGTCTGCGCACGCCGCACGGCGGCCCCGAGCAGCCGGGGCGCGGCGGCTGCGGCGCGTACGTAGGTGTCGACGACCTCGCGGTCGAGGAACCGGACGAGACTCGCGCCGGCCTGGACCGGGCGGACGAACAGTGCCGCATACACGGCGTCCAGGTGGAAGCCGGCCGCCGCGGGCCGGCGCAGCGGGCCGAGCAGCAGCCGTGCGGGATCCGCCGGGTCGGGGGCGTAGGCGATGTCGCCGTAGGCCGGCTGGTGGGTGGCGATGGCCTCGGCCTCGACCAGTCCTGCGTCGCCCTCGGGGTGGGCGGCGACGGCACCGAGTGGCGTGCGGGCGGCGAGCGCGGTGGTGCGCTGCCAGGCGCCGTAGGTGAGCAGCCCGCCGACCAGGGCGAGGCCCGTACCCAGGATCGAGGTGAGCAGGGTCGGGGTCAGGTCGCGGCCGTCGAACCAGCCGGGCAGCGAGCGGTAGGCGAGCCCGCCGAAGGCGAGGGAGGGGACTGCCAGGACCCAGAGCACCACGGTCATGGTGAGCGGCTGGCGTCCGTGGTCGGGGGCCTCGGTGCCCCGGCCGCGGAAGGCCAGCAGCCACAGCCGGGTGGCGTACGCGGCGGTCAGCAGGGCGGTGAGCAGGCCTGCGACGAGGACGATCCAGCCGGCGGCGCCGGGGGCGTGCTCGGTGTGGCCGGTGGTCACGTGCTCGGCGGCGCCGAGGACGGACTCCTTGGAGAAGAACCCGCTGAACGGGGGGATCGCGGCGAGTGCGAGGAGCGCCACGGTCATCGTCCAGTAGGCGTCCGGGATCCGGTCGCGCAGCCCGTGCATGCGGGACATGGCGGCCAGTGAGTTGGTGCCGGCGGCGTGGATGATCACGCCGGCCGCGAGGAACAGCAGCGCCTTGAAGGCGCCGTGGGACAGGAGGTGGAAGACGGCGGCACCGCGGTCGCCGACGGCGAGGGCGCCGGTCATGTAGCCGAGCTGGCCGATCGTCGAGTAGGCGAGGACGCGCTTGATGTCGTCCTGGGCGAGCGCGGCGAGACCGGAGCCGGCCATCGTCACGGCGGCCATGACGGCGAGGACCGTCATCGCCGCCTGGGAGGCCTCGAACACCGGAAGGAGACGGGCGATGAAGTAGACACCGGCGGCGACCATCGTCGCGGCGTGGATCAGCGCCGAGACCGGTGTGGGGCCGGCCATCGCGTCCGGGAGCCAGGTGTGCAGCGGGAACTGCGCCGACTTGCCCGCGACGCCCGCGAGCAGCAGCAGGGCGATCAGCGTCGGGTGGTCGATGCCGCCGCTGGCGACGGCGCCGAGGACGCGGGTGATGCGGAACGAGCCGGCGTCGGTGGCGAGGGCGAACAGGCCGATGAGGAACGGTACGTCGCCGAGCTTGGTGACCAGGAAGGCCTTCAGGGAGGCGGCGCGGGCCTCGGGGGTCTCCCAGTAGTGGCCGACCAGGAAGTAGGAACAGATGCCCATGACTTCCCAGCCGACCAGCAGCACGATCAGGTCGCCGGAGTAGACGACCAGGAGCATGGCGGAGGTGAACAGGGAGACGAGAGCGGCGTACGAGGGGTAGCGCGGGTCTTCGCGCAGGTAGCCGGTGGAGTAGATCTGCACGCAGGTCGCGACGAACGCGACCAGGACGGCGACGAGCGCGGCGAAGCCGTCGATGTGCAGGGCCAGCTCGATCGGGACCGATCCGGTGGGCGTCAGCTCGGTGTGGGCGTCGATGGCCGGGCCGCCGCCCTGGCGCGCGGCGACCAGCGCGGCCAGCACGAGCGAGGCCAGCGGCGGCAGCACGGCGAGCGGGCGGACGAACCTGGGCTCGGTGCGGCCGAGCAGCAGGCCGGCCGCGGCGCCCAGGAACGGCAGGAGGGGGACGAGGACGGCGAGGGTGGTCGTGGTCACGCGGAGGCCTCAGCCTTCTCGGCCGCGGGGGTGCCGGGGCCCTCTGCGTCGGGGCCCTCGGGCTCGGGGCCCTCGGCGGTGTCGCGGAGCTTGTCGATGTCGGAGGTGCCGCGGTTGCGGTGGACGGCGAGCACGATCGCCAGGCCGATGCCGATCTCGGCGGCGGCGATGGCGATGGTGAACAGCGTCAGCGCCTGGCCGGAGTGCAGGGTCTCCTCGGCGGCCCGGCTGAGCCAGACGTCGAAGGCGACCAGGTTGAGGTTGACGGCGTTGAGCATCAGCTCGACCGACATCAGGACCAGGATCGCGTTGCGGCGGGCGAGGACGCCGTACAGACCGGTGCAGAACAGAAGGGCGGAGAGTACGGCGGGGTAGGCGAGGTGCATCAGCGGGCGCCTTCCTTCCCATGGACCGCGGGAGTGGTGTCCGCGTCCGCCCTGGCCTTGCGGGACAGGACGATCGCGCCGACCAGCGCCGCGAGGAGCAGCACGGACAGTGCCTCGAAGGGCAGCACCCAGTGCCGGAACAGGAACGTGCCGGTGACCTCTGTGGTGCCGGCGGCCGGCCCGTCCAGGTCGATCCAGGTGGTGCGGAAGGCGTCCACGACCACCCACACCAGGGCGACGGCGGCGGCGACCGCGACGGCCAGCGCGGCCCAGCGGTTGCCGGAGTCGGCGTCCGGGGAGCGGCCGATGGGGGCCTTGGTGAGCATCAGACCGAACAGGAGGAGGACGACGACGGAACCGACGTAGATCAGGACCTGCACCCAGGCGATGAACTCGGCCGTGAGCAGCAGGTACTCCACGGCGAGGCCGCCGAGCGCGACCACCAGCCACAGGGCGGCGTGCACCAGCTGCCGGGTGGTCACGGTGACCAGCGCGGCGCCGAGGGTGACCAGGCCGACGAGCAGGAAGGCGATCTCGACGCCGGTCGGGGACAGGAAGCCGTGCTGGGCATGCGGGACAGGCGGGGCACTGGCGAGGTGCACGGCTGCGGCGAGGTTCACGACTCGTCCTCCCGCGGTTCGGCCTGGGCGGCGGCCAGCTTCTCGGCGGTCTTGCGGGCGGCGGCGATCTCCTTGGGCTCCTCGGCGCCGGGGTCCAGGGCGGGCGGGGCCGGCACGGTCCACATCCACTCGCGGAGCTTGTCCCGCTCGTGGGTGAGCTCACGGATGTCGGTCTCGGCGTACTCGAACTCCGGGGACCAGAACAGCGCGTCGAAGGGACAGACCTCGATGCAGATACCGCAGTACATGCACAGGGAGAAGTCGATCGCGAACCGGTCGAGGACGTTGCGGCTGCGCTCGCGGCCGCCGGGGGCGGCGGGCGGGACGGTCTCCTTGTGGGAGTCGATGTAGATGCACCAGTCCGGGCACTCGCGGGCGCACAGCATGCAGACCGTGCAGTTCTCCTCGAACAGCCCGATCACCCCGCGGGTGCGGGGCGGCAGCTCGGGCAGGGCGTCCGGGTACTGCTCGGTGACGGTCTTCTTCGTCATCGTGCGCAGGGTGACGGCCAGGCCCTTGGCGAGGCCGGAGCCGGGGATGGGGGCCATGGTTAGCTGATCACCACCTTGACGATGCCGGTGAGGGCGATCTGGGCGAGGGAGAGGGGGACGAGGAGGGTCCAGGAGAGCCTCTGCAGCTGGTCCTCGCGCAGCCGTGGGTAGGTCACGCGAAGCCAGATGACCAGGAAGGCGAGGATCGCGGTCTTCAGCAGGGTCCAGACCCAGCCGAGGCCGTCGGCGCCCCACGGTCCGTGCCAGCCGCCCAGGAAGAGGACGGTGGTCAGTCCGCACAGGACGACGATGCCGGCGTACTCGGCGAGCAGGAACAGGGCGAAGCGCAGGCCGGTGTACTCGGTGTAGGCGCCGAAGATGATCTCCGAGTCGGCGACCGGCATGTCGAACGGCGGACGCTGCAGCTCGGCGAGTCCGGCGACGAAGAAGACGATCGCGCCGACGATCTGCCACGGCACCCACCACCAGTGGAAGGCGTGCAGGATGCCCGGTAGCGAGACCGTGCCGGCCGCCATCGCGACCGACGCCGCCGCCAGGAGCATCGGGAGTTCGTAGGCGAGCAGCTGGGCGGCCGTGCGCAGGCCGCCGAGCAGGGAGAACTTGTTGGCACTGGCCCAGCCGGCCATCAGCGAGCCGAGCACGCCGACGCCCATCACCGCGAGTACGAAGAACACGCCCGCGTCCAGGACCTGGCCGACGGCGCCCTCGCTCGGGCCGATCGGGATGGCGAGCAGGACGAGGAGGTAGGGCAGCAGGGCGACGGCGGGGGCGAGCTGGAAGACGCGGCGGTCGGCGCCCGCCGGCACCACGTCCTCCTTCTGCGCGAACTTCACGCCGTCGGCGATCAGCTGGGCCCAGCCGTGGAAGCCGCCCGCGTACATCGGGCCGAGACGGCCCTGCATGTGGGCCATCACCTTGTGCTCGGTCTGGCCGACGATCAGCGGGAAGGTGAGGAAGACGACGAAGACGACCGCGAGTCGCAGGGCGACGTCGAGTGCGTCGTTCACTGCGGGCCTCCGGTGGGGTCGGGGTCGTCGGGGGTGCCGGGGTCTTCGGGATTCCGGGGGCGCGGCTCGGGCGCACGCGCCGGTCGGGGCCCGGACGCCTGCCCGGCGTCGGCGTCCGGTCCGGGCTCTGCGTCCGGTCCGGCATCGGTGTCCGGTCCGGCCTCGGGCGCCTGCCCGGGCTCCGGGGACCGGTCCTCGCCCGGCGTCGGCTCGGACACCAGCCCTGGCTCCGGCTGCTTCCGCGAGGTCCGCTCCGGCTCGGGCGCCTGCCGCGGCTCCGGCTCGGCGGACTTGTGCGGCTCCGGCTCCGAGGGGTGCTCCGGCTCGGGCGTCCGCTCCGGCGCGTCGAAGGCCGGACGGGCGTGGTGCCACGGCGCGTCCGAGCTGCGCGGCGCCGCGCTCCGGCGGGCAGGGCGGGCGGCGCCGTCCGGCTCCGCCGACTCCGACGGAGCGGCCGGTTCTGCGGGGGCTCCGGGGACTTCGGGTGTTCCGGGGGCGGCCGGTGACTCAGAGGCCGCCGGTGTCGCCGGTGTCGCTGCTTCCGTCGGGGCCGGTTCCTCGGTCCGGGGCCGCTGGGACGCCGACCCCTGTGAGGCGCTGCGGGCGCGGCGCGGCCCTGCGGTCGCGGGCGCCGGGCCGGGCTCGTGGGCCACCGACGCCTCGGCGGCCGGACCCTCCGCCGGCGCCGCCGCAGCGGCCTGGGCGGCATCGCCCTCGGCCGCGGCCTGCTTGCGCGTCGCCGCGTCCGCGTCCCGCGCCGCCGCCTGGCTCGCCGAGCCCTCGCTCGCGGTGCGCGTCCGGCGCGGCCGCGCGGGAGCACCGGCACCGGCCTCCGCCCGCGCACCGGCAGCCACGGCCTCCCCGGCACCCGGCTGTGCACCCGTCTCGGCACCCGGCTGGGCGGCCTGGCTGGCCGAGCCCTCCGCCGCCGAGCGGGCGCGCCGAACCGGACGTTCGCCCGCCGCGCGGGCCGGCCGCTCGCCCGCCGCGCGTCCCGCCGCCCTGGCCGGACGTGCCGGTGCAGGGGGCAGCTGGCCCTTCAGCGGGCCCCACTCGTTGGGGTCCGGCACACCGGGCGGCAGCATCTGGCGGCGCTTCGGGCCGCCGTGCTCCGACTCGCCGGGTTCCTTCGCCCCGGGCCACGCCTTGGCGACGCGGGCGGCGAGGACGAAGTCCTTGCGGAGCGGGTGGCCCTCGAAGTTCTCGGGGAGCAGCAGGTGGTCCAGCCCCGGGTGGCCCTCGAAGGCGACGCCGAACATCTCGTGGGTCTCGCGCTCGTGCCAGGCGGCGCCCGCGTAGACGCCGACGGCGGAGGGCAGGACGGGCGCCTCGTGCGGGACCGTCGTACGGACGAGGAGGCGGCGGACCGGGTTCAGGGCGACCACGTGCGCGGAGACGCGGAAGCCCGTGCCCGGTTCGTCGACCGCGCTGAGCCAGTCGAAGTAGGTGCAGGACAGCGTCGTACGGGCCGTCTCCAGGGCGGTGAGCCAGGCGGACGGCGGTACGTCCACGGTCAGCAGGTCGTACGACTCCTCGGCCGTGGCGTCCGTGCCGAAGAGTTCCCCGGCGGGGGCGGGCAGCCAGCCGGCCGTGCTCATCGGACGTCCCCCTCGGACGGGGCGGAGGCCGGGACCGGGGGCTTGACCAGGTCGCTCTGCAGCGCGGCGGCCGACGGGCGGGCGTCCCCGGTGCCGTACCGCTCCCCCAGCGACTCGCGGGCGATCTTCTCCTGGAGCTTGAGGATGCCCTGGAGCAGCGCCTCGGGGCGCGGCGGGCAGCCGGGGACGTACACGTCGACCGGGATGATCTGGTCGACGCCCTTGGTGACGGAGTAGGAGTCCCAGTACGGGCCGCCGCAGTTGGAGCAGGCGCCGAAGGAGATGACGTACTTCGGCTCGGGCATCTGCTCGTACAGGCGCTTCACCGCCGGGGCCATCTTGTCCGTGACCGTGCCCGACACGACCATCAGGTCGGCCTGGCGGGGGCCCGGCGCGAAGGGGATGACGCCGAGCCGGATGAAGTCGTGCCGGGCCATCGACGCGGCGATGAACTCGATCGCGCAGCAGGCGAGGCCGAAGTTGAACACCCACAGCGAGTAGCGGCGGCCCCAGTTCAGGACCACCTTCATCGGCTCGGGTGCCAGCCGGGCCAGGGCGCCGAGCCGCTTGGGCTCCGGCAGGTAAACGGGATCCGGGGTCACGTCCATGCCAGGACGCCCTTCTTGTATGCGTACAGCAGGCCCACGGCGAGGAAGCCGAGGAAGATGAACATCTCCACGAGGGTCGTCGCGCCGTAGCCGGGGGCGGCGAAGACCGTCGCCCAGGGGAACAGGAAGATCGAGTCGACCGCGAAGATCACGTAGAGGAAGGCGTAGACGTAGTAGCGGACCTGGGTGTGGGCCCAGCCCTCGCCGACGGGGTCGACACCGCACTCGTAGGTCAGGAGTTTCTCCGGCGTCGGCACGACCGGGCGCAGCAGGCGGCCGGCGCCGAAGGCGACCGCGACGAACAGCACGCCGATGAGGGCGAGCAGTCCGACCACCGAGTAGGACCGGAAGTAACCGGCCGCGACGACGTGCGTCGCGACGGCTGTCGAGTCCCCCAACGTCTCCCGCACGGTTCGTCCCTCGCTCCCTGACCTCGTGACCTTAGTGAACTCTGTGATCCCACGTGATTCGAGGATCTGTACGCACGGGAGTCTAGGCCCTGATAAAGAGCGGGTAAGCAGCCCGTCACACCCTGAGACGGCGGGAGCCGGTGAGGGTGGGGTTTTCCCCCGGTGGCGGAGGGCGGCGTACCGCATGGCGTGAACGGTGCCGCGCACGGCAGGCTGATCAGCATGACCGCTCCCAGCCCCGCCGCCGACCGGACCGGCGGCTCCGACGAACGCGACGGACACGACGGCCTCCACCGTCTGCCTCCGCCCCGTCCGGCCTACGACGCGCACACCTGGAAGGAGATCGCGTATCTCCTGCTGAACCTGCCGGTGACGCTGTTCGGATTCACGTACGCAGTGACCGTGCTGTCGGTCGGCGGCGCCCTCACCTTCACCGTGATCGGTCTGCCGCTGCTCGCGGTCTCGCTGCTGGGCGCCCGGCAGCTGGGCAAGCTGGAGCGGGCCCGGGCCCGGACGCTGCTCGGGGTGCGGGTGGAGGAGCCGACGCCGCTGCCGCTGGCCCGCGGGGGCGGCCCGGTGCAGCGGCTGTGGATGGCGCTGAAGGACCCGGTGGGCTGGCGCACCCTGCTGTACGACGCCATCCGGCTGCCCTGGGGCATCCTCACCTTCTGCACGGTGCTGACCTCGTTGTTCGTGCTGTGGCCGGTGCTGCCGTATCTGTCGCGGGGCCTGGCGAACGTGGACCGGGCGATGGTGCGCGGGCTGCTGTCGCCCTCGGACGGACTGGAGCGCCGTATCGCCGAACTGGAGTCGGACCGCGGGATCGTGGTCGACACGGCCGCCGCCGACCTGCGGCGGATCGAGCGGGACCTGCACGACGGGGCGCAGGCACGGCTGGTCAACCTGGCCATGGGGCTCGGCCTGGCCAAGGAGAAGCTGCTGGAGGACCCCGACACGGCGGCGGCGATGGTGGACGAGGCGCACGGCGAGGTGAAGCTGGCCCTGCAGGAGCTGCGCGATCTGGCCCGCGGCATCCACCCGGCCGTGCTCACCGACCGCGGCCTGGACGCGGCCCTGTCCTCGGTCGCCTCGCGCTGCACCGTACCGGTGACGGTGGCCGTGGACCTGCCGGCCCGGCCGGCGGCGGCCATCGAGGGCATCGCCTACTTCACCGTGTCCGAGCTGCTGCAGAACATCAGCAAGCACAGCGGGGCGCGTACCGCCTCGGTGGACGTGTGGTGTGCCGACGACCGGCTGCTCATCCAGGTCCGGGACGACGGCCGGGGCGGCGCCCGGCTGGACGACGGCAGCGGCATGCGGGGCCTCGCGGAGCGGCTGGGCGCGGTGGACGGACTGTTCGTGGTCGACTCCCCCGTCGGCGGCCCGACGGTGGTCACCGCGGAACTGCCGTGGCGGGACCGGCAGGAGTAACCGCGGCCAGGACGACTTCACGCGCGCGTGAAGCGCACGACCCGGACCGGACCCATCTGAACCGGACCGATCCGGACCGGGCGCACACGGACCGGAAGAACACGGCCCCACGCGCGCGTGGAGCCCCCACATCTGCCGCGCACGACGGCCCCTCCTGGGCCGGGCGGGTGCCGGGGTGGGGAAAACCCCCGGCTCAAGACGCCGACGGACTCCATGGCCCGGAGTCCCGGCGCGGACGACTCTTGAGATACGGCTGAACCGCCGTGTGGACGACGAGAACGGGACGGCATTCGATGGCCATGGAGTACGGACACGGGTACGGGCGGGGGCACGCGGCCGGCGCCGGCCACCGGCTGCCGCCCGCCCTGCGGGCGCCGTTCGAGGCGCGGACCTGGCGTGAGTTCGGCTATGTGCTGCTGAGCCTGCCGCTCTCCGTGGTGCTGTTCAGCTGGACGGTCACCATGGTCGCCCTCGGCGCGGGCCTGCTGGTGACCTTCCTCGGCATCCCGGTGCTGGCGGCGGCGCTCGCCGGCTGCCGGGGCTTCGGCGTGCTGGAACGGGCGCGGGCGCGCGGGCTGCTCGGCCTGGAGGTGGCCGACCCGGAGCCGCTGCGGACGCGTAAGCCGGGCCCGGCGGCCTGGATGGGCGCGCTGCTCAAGAGCGGCTCCTCCTGGCGGCACGCCCTGTACGCCCTGGTGCAGTTCCCATGGGCGGTGTTCACGTTCTCGGTGGCGGTGACCTTCTGGACCTGCGGCTGGGGGCTGCTGACCTACCCGCTGTGGTTCTGGGTGTTCCCGGCGTACGCCGGGGAGGGCGGTCTGCAGCTGTACGGCGACGCCCACCACAGCGTCTATCTCGACAACCCCTTCGAGATCACCGTGACCGCGCTGGTCGGACTGATCTTCACGCTGGTCACACCGTGGCTCGTCCGGGCCCTGACGACGGTGGACGGGCTGCTGGTGCGCGGCCTGCTCGGGCCGTCGCCGCTGTCGGCGCGGGTGGTGGAGCTGGAGTCGGACCGGGGGACCGTGGTCGACACGGCCGCCGCCGACCTGCGCCGCATCGAGCGCGACCTGCACGACGGGGCACAGGCGCGGCTGGTCAGCCTGGCGATGGACCTGGGGCTGGCGAAGGAGAAGCTGCGGGAGGACCCGCGGACGGCCGCCCGGATGGTGGAGGAGGCGCACGGCGAGGTGAAGACGGCCCTGCAGGAGCTGCGCGACCTCGCCCGGGGCATCCACCCGGCCGTGCTCACCGACCGCGGACTCGACGCGGCCCTGTCGGCCGTCGCCTCCCGCTGCACGGTGCCGGTGACGGTGGAGGTCGACCTGCCGGCCCGGCCGGCACCGGCCATCGAGGGCATCGCCTACTTCACGGTCTCCGAGCTGCTGCAGAACATCAGCAAGCACAGCGGGGCCCGTACCGCCGCGGTGGACGTGTGGCGCACGGAGGACCGGCTGATGCTCCAGGTGACCGACGACGGCGTGGGCGGCGCCGACGTCTCCCGGGGCTCCGGGCTGGCCGGCCTCGCCGCCCGCCTGGACGCGGTGGACGGCGTCCTGTTGGTGGACTCCCCGGCCGGCGGCCCCACCCGGGTGATCGCGGAACTGCCCTGGCGCCCGGGCGCCTGAGAGCGGCCCGCACCCCGCCGCCCGGCATTTCCCCGGCGAGGCGACAGTGACCCCAAGCCCCCCACCTGCGCATTCTCCCGGTACGGCGGCGGTCCGGCCCGATTCCTGGAATGCTGGATCCCCGTAGGACGTCACGGACGGCACACGTCACGGACGAACGGGGACACCGCGGACGCCCGTCCGCACGCACGCGGCACGCCCGCGCGCGCGTGAGGGCGTCGCCGCGGGAACGGGCTGGGGGGGCCGGAAGATCGTGGAGGACAGAGTGCGGGTGGTCATCGCCGAGGATTCAGTGCTGCTCAGGGAGGGCCTGACCCGGCTGCTGACCGACCGCGGCCACGACGTCGTGGCCGGCGTCGGCGACGCGGACGCGCTGATGAAGACCATCGCCGACCTCGACGGCCGGGGCGAGCTGCCCGACGTGGTCGTGGCGGACGTACGGATGCCGCCGACCCACACCGACGAGGGCGTCCGGGCGGCCGTGGCCCTGCGCCGGCTGCACCCCGAACTCGGGGTCCTGGTGCTGTCGCAGTACGTGGAGGAACGCTACGCCACGGAACTGCTGGCCGGCTCCAGCCGGGGCGTCGGCTATCTGCTCAAGGACCGGGTCGCGGACGTACGGGAGTTCGTCGACGCCGTGGTGCGCGTCGCCGACGGCGGTACGGCACTCGACCCGGAGGTGGTCGCGCAGCTGCTCGGCCGCAGCCGCAAGCAGGACGTGCTGACCGGGCTCACGCCCCGGGAGCGCGAGGTCCTCGGGCTGATGGCGGAAGGGCGGACGAACTCGGCGATCGCCCGGCAGCTGGTGGTCAGCGACGGCGCCGTGGAGAAGCACGTCAGCAACATCTTCCTCAAGCTCGGCCTGACGCCGAGCGACGGGGACCACCGGCGGGTCCTGGCCGTCCTCACCTACCTGAACTCCTAGCCGGCCTCCCGTGTCAGCACCGCGCCGGCGTCGCGTCGCCTCCGCCCTTCCCCGTGCCGACGGGTACCCGGACAACAGGCCGCGGAGACCCGTAGGGGGCGGCCGGGGGCCCTGAGGGCGGCCGGAGGAGAGAACCTCGGAACGCGCGGGGAGCGCCTTGACCGGCGCTCCGGCGATGCGGGACATGATGTGAAGTCTGTGAAGTCAGCGCGACAGGCCGTCTCGAACGCCGTCCACTCCCCGGACGGCCTCGGGAAGGCGACCCTAACCGACGTAGGGTTGATCCTGGGACGGTCCGTGGGACGACCGGCCCCGGACAGCCGCCTCGAAGGAGGTCCAGTTCAGTGACCAGCCAGGTCAGCAGCCCAGCGGAGCAGACCGACGGTACCGTCGTGGGAGAGCAGCGCAAACCGGGCGGCACGAAGGACGTGCGGCGCCTGGACCGGGTGATCATCCGGTTCGCGGGGGACTCGGGTGACGGCATGCAGCTCACCGGTGACCGGTTTACCTCGGAGACAGCTACCTTCGGCAACGACCTCTCCACCCTTCCCAACTTCCCCGCCGAGATCCGCGCCCCCGCCGGCACCCTGCCCGGCGTCTCTTCCTTCCAGCTCCACTTCGCCGACCACGACATCCTCACCCCCGGTGACGCGCCCAACGTGCTGGTCGCGATGAACCCGGCGGCCCTGAAGGCCAACGTCGGCGACCTCCCGCGCGGGGCCGAGATCATCGTCAACACCGACGAGTTCACCAAGCGCGCCCTGCAGAAGGTCGGGTACGACAGCTCTCCTCTGGAGGACGGCTCGCTCGACGGCTACAGCCTCCACCCGGTGCCGCTGACCACGCTCACCGTCGAGGCGCTGAAGGAGTTCGACCTCTCCCGCAAGGAGGCCGAGCGCAGCAAGAACATGTTCGCGCTGGGCCTGCTGAGCTGGATGTACCACCGGCCCACCGAGGGCACCGAGAAGTTCCTGAAGTCGAAGTTCGCGAAGAAGCCGGACATCGCGGAGGCCAACATCGCCGCGTTCCGCGCGGGCTGGAACTTCGGCGAGACGACCGAGGACTTCGCGGTCTCCTACGAGGTCGCCCCGGCCTCCAAGGCCTTCCCCGTGGGCACCTACCGGAACATCTCCGGCAACCTCGCCCTGGCCTACGGCCTGGTCACGGCGTCCCAGCAGGCGGATCTGCCGCTGTTCCTGGGGTCGTACCCGATCACGCCGGCCTCGGACATCCTGCACGAGCTGAGCAAGCACAAGAACTTCGGCGTGCGCACCTTCCAGGCCGAGGACGAGATCGCGGGCATCGGCGCGGCGCTCGGCGCGGCGTTCGGCGGCTCGCTGGCGGTGACGACGACGTCCGGGCCGGGCGTGGCGCTGAAGAGCGAGACGATCGGCCTCGCGGTGTCGCTGGAACTGCCGCTGCTGGTGGTGGACATCCAGCGTGGCGGCCCGTCGACGGGGCTGCCGACCAAGACCGAGCAGGCCGACCTGCTGCAGGCGATGTACGGCCGCAACGGCGAGGCACCGGTCCCGGTGGTCGCGCCGATGACCCCGGGCGACTGTTTCGACGCCGCTCTGGAGGCGGCCC
The DNA here is from genome assembly GCF_014203595.1 of Streptomyces echinatus. Classification (GTDB taxonomy): domain Bacteria; phylum Actinomycetota; class Actinomycetes; order Streptomycetales; family Streptomycetaceae; genus Streptomyces; species Streptomyces echinatus. The sequence continues at coordinate 159,066 of NZ_JACHJK010000004.1, read as the reverse complement.
GGATCGCGCTGACGTACCGCACGCCGGTGATGCTGCTGTCGGACGGCTACCTGGCCAACGGCTCCGAACCGTGGCGCATCCCCGACCTGGACGAGCTGCCCGACCTGCGGGTGCAGTTCGCCTCCGGGCCGAACCACACGCTCCCGGACGGCACCGACGTCTTCTGGCCGTACAAGCGGGACCCGCAGACCCTGGCCCGGCCGTGGGCGGTCCCGGGCACCCCGGGCCTGGAGCACCGCATCGGCGGCATCGAGAAGCAGGACGGCACGGGCAACATCTCCTACGACCCGGCCAACCACGACTTCATGGTCCGCACCCGCCAGGCCAAGATCGACGGAATCGACGTCCCGGACATCGAGGTCGACGACCCGCACGGCGCGCGGACCCTGGTCCTCGGCTGGGGCTCCACCTACGGCCCGATCACGGCGGCGGTACGGCGGCTGCGCGCGGCCGGCGAGCCGATCGCCCAGGCCCATCTGCGCCACCTCAACCCCTTCCCGCGCAACCTCGGTGCGGTCCTGAAGAGCTACGACAAGGTGGTCATCCCCGAGATGAACCTCGGACAGCTCGCCACCCTCATCCGGGCGAAGTACCTGGTCGACGCCCACTCCTACAACCAGGTCAACGGCATGCCGTTCAAGGCGGAGCAGCTCGCCGCGGCGCTGAAGGAGGCCATCGATGACTGACGCGACCAATGGGCTGCTGCAGCTGGTCCCCAAGGCCGAGGCCAAGCAGTCGATGAAGGACTTCAAGTCGGACCAGGAGGTGCGCTGGTGCCCGGGCTGCGGTGACTACGCGATCCTCGCGGCCGTCCAGGGCTTCATGCCCGAGCTGGGCCTCGCGCGGGAGAACATCGTCTTCGTCTCCGGCATCGGCTGCTCCTCCCGCTTCCCGTACTACATGAACACCTACGGGATGCACTCCATCCACGGCCGCGCCCCGGCCATCGCGACCGGCCTGGCGTCCTCCCGCCGGGACCTGAGCGTGTGGGTCGTCACCGGTGACGGCGACGCCCTGTCCATCGGCGGCAACCATCTGATCCACGCCCTGCGCCGCAACGTCAACCTGAAGATCCTGCTGTTCAACAACCGGATCTACGGCCTGACCAAGGGCCAGTACTCGCCGACCTCCGAGGTCGGCAAGATCACCAAGTCGACGCCGATGGGCTCGCTGGACGCGCCGTTCAACCCGGTGTCGCTGGCGCTCGGCGCGGAGGCGTCCTTCGTCGCCCGCACCATCGACTCCGACCGCAAGCACCTGACCGAGGTGCTGCGCGCCGCCGCCGATCACCCGGGCACCGCGCTGATCGAGATCTACCAGAACTGCAACATCTTCAACGACGGCGCCTTCGACGCCCTGAAGGACCGGCAGCAGGCCGAGGAGGCGCTGATCCGGCTGGAGCACGGGCAGCCGATCCGCTTCGGCGCCGACGGCGCGAGAGGCGTCGTACGCGACCGGCAGACCGGTGACCTGAAGGTGGTGACGGTGACCCCGGAGAACGAGGCGGACATCGTGGTGCACGACGCCCACGCCGCGTCGCCCACCACCGCCTTCGCCCTGTCCCGGCTGGCCGACCCGGACACGCTGCACCACACCCCGGTCGGTGTGTTCCGCTCGGTCGAACGGCCGGTCTACGACTCCCAGATGGCCGAGCAGCTCGACGCCGCCGTCGAGCAGCGCGGCAAGGGCGACCTGGCCGCCCTGCTGGCGGGCGGGGACACCTGGACGGTCGTCGGCTGAGATCCGCTGTGCCGCACGAGGCCCGGGACTGGATTTCCCGGGCCTCGTCGTATGCCCGGCGGCCTCCGTCGCCTGCCCGGCGGCACCCGTCGCCTGTCCGGCGGCTGCCGTCGCCCGCTGCCCGGTGGCTTCCTCCGGCCGCTCAGCGGCTTGCTGCGGCGTCTCCCCGGCGGTCGTCTCCGTCGTCTACTCGGCGGCTCTCGTCGTAGACGCGACGTGACTTCTCCACCTGGGTCATGCGGTCGCTGGTCCACTGGGCGAGGGCCCGCACCTGCTCCGCCGCCTCGCGGCCGAGTTCGGTGAGGGAGTAGTCGACGCGGGGCGGGATGACGGGCTTGGCGTCCCGGTGGACCAGGCCGTCGCGCTCCAGGGTCTGGAGGGTCTGGGTGAGCATCTTCTCGCTGACGCCCCGGCCGCCGTAACCGTTGATCACCCGGCGCAGTTCGCTGAACCGGTAGGACCGGTCCAGCAGCGTGATGAGGATGAGGACGCCCCAGCGGCTGGTGACGTGCTCCAGGACGAGACGGTGGGGGCACATCGCCTCGGCGTCCGCCGTTTTTCCACTTACCAGCATGTCAGTACCTTACTTCAAGGTGGGTACTTTCGCATCGACAGTGCTGCTCCTACGGTGAGTGTCGACACGGCATCCCGAAGGAGTTTTCGAAACCATGAGCATCGTCGTCACCGGAGCCACCGGCCACCTCGGCCGCCATGTGGTGGAGCAGCTGCTGGAGAAGGTCCCGGCGGAGCAGATCACCGCGGTCGTGCGCGACAGGGCGAAGGCCGCCGACTTCGCCGACCGCGGAGTGAGGCTGGCCGTCGCCGACTACAACGCGCCCGAGACCTTCGAGGGCCTGTTCGCCGTCGGCGACAAGGTCCTACTGATCTCCGGCAACGAGTTCGACAAGGGCCGGGTGCGGCAGCACACGGTCGTCATCGACGCGGCGAAGGCGGCCGGCGTGGCCCTCCTCGCCTACACCAGCGCCCCCGGCAGCCTGACGGCCGCGCTGGCGGACGACCACCGGGCGACCGAGGAGGTACTGCTCGCCTCCGGCCTGCCGTACAGCCTGCTGCGCAACGCCTGGTACCACGAGAACTACACCGAGAACCTGGCGCCCGTACTGGAGCACGGCGCGGTCGTCCAGGCCGCCGGCGACGGCCGGGTCTCCTCCGCCTCCCGCGCCGACTACGCCGCCGCGGCGGTCGCGGTGCTGACCGGCGAGGGGCACGAGAACACGACGTACGAGCTGGGCGGCGACGAGGCGTGGGGCTTCGCCGAGTACGCGGCCGAGCTGAGCCGGCAGACCGGCAGGGAGATCGTCTACAGCCCGGTCACGACGGACGCCCTCGTCGGCATCCTGACCGGCGCCGGGCTGCCCGCGCCGCTGGCCGCGGTCCTGGCCGGCGTGGACGCCTCGATCGAGAAGGGCGAGCTGGCCGTCTCCTCCGGCGATCTGTCCCGGCTGATCGGCCGCCCCACCACCCCGCTGGCGGAGGCCGTCACGGTCGCGCTCAAGGGCTGAGGCGCGCCCGCGGGAGGCGCCCGGCAGCCGGGCACCCACGACTGTCACGACCGTATCGCGGAACGGACATGACAGCCGTGGGTGCCCGGCGCTACCTTCGTCCTCGCGCGTCCGTGCCGGGAGCGCGGGCAAGAAGGAGGGGCCGTGGCCGCGACGTCCGATGGTGAGCACCGCATAGGCCTGCTGAACGGTTTCGCCGCGTATGGGATGTGGGGGCTGGTGCCCCTGTTCTGGCCCCTGCTGAAACCGGCCGGGGCCTTGGAGATCCTGGCCCACCGGATGGCGTGGTCCCTGGTGTTCGTGGCCGCCGCACTGGTCTTCGTCCGCCGCTGGGCCTGGGCCGGAGAGCTGCTGCGCCAGCCCCGGCGGCTGGCCCTGATCACCGTGGCGGCCGCGGTGATCACCGTGAACTGGGGCGTCTACATCTGGGCGGTGAACGCCGGCCATGTCGTCGAGGCCTCGCTCGGCTACTTCATCAACCCGCTGGTCACCATCGCGATGGGCGTACTGCTCCTCAAGGAACGGCTGCGGCCCGTGCAGTGGGCGGCGGTCGCGGTGGGCCTCGCCGCCGTCGTCGTGCTGACCGTCGGCTACGGCCGACCGCCGTGGATCTCCCTCTGCCTCGCCTTCACGTTCGCCACCTACGGGCTGGTGAAGAAGAAGGTCGGCCTCGGTGGTGTCGAGTCGCTGGCCGCCGAGACCGCGATCCAGTTCCTGCCGGCGCTCGGCTATCTGCTGTGGCTGACCGCGCACGGCGACGCCAGTTTCGTGAACGACGGCGCCGGACACGCGGCCCTGCTCGCCTCCACCGGCATCGTCACCGCCCTGCCCCTGGTCTGCTTCGGCGCGGCGGCGATCCGCGTGCCGCTGTCCACGCTGGGCCTGCTGCAGTACCTGGCCCCGCTCTTCCAGTTCCTGCTCGGCATCCTCTACTTCAACGAGTCCATGCCGGCCGAGCGGTGGGCCGGGTTCGCCCTGGTCTGGCTGGCGCTGATCCTGCTCACGGGCGACGCGCTGCGCTCCGCGAGGCGGTCGGCACGGTTCACCGTGCCGGCGGCCCGGGCCGTCGAGAGCCCCGTACCGGCGATCGAGAACCCCACGGCCATCGGGACCCCCGCGCCGGCTCCGGCGGACGCCTGAGCGGCGTGGAGCCACCCCTTCCGCCGACAGGCCCCGCTATAAGGGGAACCATGACCCCACAGACGCCCGCCCCACTGCACTGGAAGCTCGTCATCGACGCGGCCGACCCGCACACGCAGGCCGACTTCTGGGCCGCCGCGCTGCACTACACGGCCGAGGACAACAGCGCTCTCGTCGAACGGCTGCTGTCCGCCGGCGCGCTGTCCGGGGAGGCCACCGTCGAGTACCACGGGCGGGTCGCCTTCCGTGACCTGATCGCGGTACGGCACCCCGACGACCCGTACGACCCGCAGACCGGTACCGGGCTCGGCCGGCGGCTGCTGTTCCAGCGGGTGCCGGAGTCGAAGACCGTCAAGAACCGGCTCCATCTCGACGTCCATGCCGGCCCGGAGCGGCGCGCGGACGAGGTGACCCGCCTTCAGGCGCTGGGGGCGCGGGTCCTGCACGAGGTGAAGGAGCCCTCGGGCCAGTGGGTGGTGATGGCTGACCCCGAGGGCAACGAGTTCTGCGTGCAGTAAGCCGCCTCGGGTGCGCCGAGGTCGTGCGCCGGGCGCCCAGTGCGCGCCCGCGCTCCCCTGGCCCGCCGGAGCCGACCACGCGCGACCGCACCGGCCGCGGGGGGCGTTCCGCCATGAGCGCGCGGCCGATCGCACCTGTGCCGCCTCGGCCACGCGGGGCTGTTACGCCCTGAGCGCTCGGGCCGGCCAGGCCTGCGCCACCGTGATCGCGCGGTTCGTCACGCCTGTGCCGCCGTGACCGCGCGGGGTGTTACGCCCGTGACACCGTGGCCTCGCGGTTCGTCACGCCTGTGCCGCCTTGGCCGCGCGGTCGGTCAGGCGGACCATGCGGGCGCGGGCGGCCTCCAGCGGGCGCACGTCGTCCGCCGCGGGGCCCGGCTCGGCGGTGAGATCCGTCCACAGGCCGATCAGGTCGCTCCCCAGCCGCAGCCCCACCTCGGGATCGCGCACCGCGCGCCAGGCGGTGGCGGCACTCCGTACGTTGTCGTACGCGGCGTCCCCGTCCCCTGTCTGGCGGCGCAGCCGGGCGACGTCCACGGACAGCCGGCAGGCGCGGGCGGGGTCGTCACCCAAGTAGGCGATGTAGGCGGACACTTCCCGCAGGTGCAGCACCTCGGCGTGGCGCGGGCCGAACACGGCGGACGCCTCGGTGAGCGTCCGGTCGGCCAGTTCCGCCGCCGCGTCGATACGGCCCGCCCGCACGGCCTCGTTGATACGGCTCATCGGCTCGGCGAGCAATTCCGCACCCTCGGCGGTCTCGGTCAGGGGCCCGTCCCCGAGCACCTCCTCGGCGACGGCGTCGAACCCGCGGGCCGGGGTGTGGGTGGTGGTGGGAACGGAGGGCTCGGCCAGCAGGGCGGCGACCGCCTCCGCGGGCACGTGCGCGACGACTTGGGCGACGGCTCGGGCAGGCACGGGGGTGACGGCTTCCACGGGCACGAGGGCGACGGGCATGGGGGTGACAGCTCCGACAGGTTCGGGGGCGAGGGCTTCGGCGGGTACCGGAGTGGCGGTCTCCGCCGGTACGGCGCTGTCCCCCTCCGCCGGTACGGCACTGCCGGCGGTCCGCGCGTCCATGCGCGCGAGCCGCACACCCACGCCGGTGACCGCCGCGTCCATCACAGGCGGAGGCCCGAACTGGCCGGTCGGCATCTGCACGGCCCCCAACGGCACGGCCGCCGCCGCCACAGCCGCCGACACCGCGGCCCGCTCGGATGCGCCCGGCGCCTGCGGCGCGGTCGCCGGGACCGGCTCCCCCGTCATCCGGCTGGAGCCGTCCGCCGAGACCTCCAGGGGAACCACGCATCCCGCGAGGTCGTCCTGGATCGTGGCGCGTATGGGGGCGCCGAGGCTGATGGCCAGGCGCTGCAGATGGTTCAGCACCGCCTGCTGGATCTCCTCCCCGGGCGCCGCCACGACCGACGTCCCGCCCACCGACGCGCTCCCCGCGGCGAACACCCGGACGTGCACCGCCGGATGCCCCACGGGCTCCTGCGCCCGCCTCTTCTCGAAGCTGAGTCGAGCCATCGGTGTCCCTCACTCCCCCGGCGTCGCGATCCGGTCATACGCATCCTGCCCACCAGTGTGTCGGCTCACCTAGGCTTCCACGTCACCGCGACGTCACAGCCTCGCACCAGCGGGCCCCTGGCAGAAGTTACTTGCGTATGCATAAGATGCACACGCCTTTATTCGCGCTACAGCATGACGTATCTGGGGGACCCCGTGAGCCGCCGCTTTCTCTTCGTCCTGGGCAGCACCCGCGCCGAGGGCAACACCGAGTCACTGGCCCGCAAGGCCGCCGAACAGCTGCCCGCCGACACCGAACAGCGCTGGATCCGCCTCGCCGAGCGGCCGCTGCCCGACTTCGTGGACCTGCGGCACGACAGCGACCACGTACGGCCGCCGTCGGACACCCCCGCCGGCGAGCTGCTGGACGCCACCCTGACGGCCACCGACATCGTGATCGCCTCGCCGCTGTACTGGTACTCGGTGTCCGGCCCCACCAAGAACTACCTGGACCACTGGTCCGGATGGCTGCGCACTCCCGGCATCGACTTCAAGGCGACCCTGGCCGGCCGCACCCTCTGGGGCATCGCCGCACTGGCGGACAGCGAGCCGTCCGTCGCCGATCCGTACGTGGGCACCCTCAACAACTCGGCCGCCTACCTGGGCATGCGGTTCGGCGGGGTCCTGCTGGGCAGCGGCAGCAAGCCCGGCGACGTGCTGGAGGACACCGAGGCACTGGCCCACGCGAAGACGTTCTTCGCACAGGACGCGCCCCTCGCCCGCTTCCCGTACGAGACCGCCGGCGCCTGACCGCTACGCGCTGATGTCCTTCGCCGTGAACCGCGCCCAGGCCGCCGAGCCGAACACGCCCGCGTACAGCGCCTGCAGGCCCAGGTTCCGTATCAGGTCGTCCCAGTAGACCGGATCGCGCATCAGGTCGGCGAACGACAGCCAGTAGTGCGGGAACAAGTAAGGCTGCACCACGTGCAGCTGGGGTATCTGGTCGACGATCTGCACGGTGATGAGCAGGCCGACCGTGGTCGCCATCGCCGCGATACCGCTGTTGGTGAGGGTCGACACGAACAGGCCGAGCGCCGCCACACCGACCAGGGAGGCCGCCACGACCAGGGCGATCAGCAGGGCGCGGCCGAGCCCCTCGGCGAAGCTGACCCGGGTGCCGGAGATCGTCGTCAGCTCCCCGAGCGGGAAGAGCAGTGCGCCGACGATCAGTGCCGAGACGGTGACCACCAGCGTGGCCAGCAGGCAGAAGGCCATCACCGTCGCGTACTTGGTGAGCAGCAGCCGGGTGCGGCCGGCCGGGGCCACCAGCAGATAGCGCAGGGTGCCCGCGCCCGCCTCTCCGGCGATCGCGTCCCCGGCGATGACGCCGACAGCCATCGGGAGGAAGAACGGCAGGGTCGCGGCCAGCGCGGTGAACACCAGGAACAGGCCGTTGTTGGTGATCTGCGTGATGAAGGCCGGGCCCTCGCCGCTGCCGCCGCCCACCGGCGCGCCGTCCCGGGTCTCGATCCGCACCGCGATCCCGACCAGCACCGGCACCGCGGCCAGCACCCCGAGCAGGGCGAGCGTGCGCCAGCGGCGGACGGTGGTGACCAGCTCGCTGTGCAGCAGCCCGAGGGCCCACAGGGGGCTCGGGCGGCGTGTGGCGGCCGGGGGCCGTGACCGCAGGTCAGCCCGCGACATCGAACCCCTCCCCGGTCAGTGCCACGAACGCGTCCTCCAGCGAGGCGCGTTCGACGGTGAGGCCCCGGACGCGGACGCCCTCGGCGACCAGGGCCGCGGTCACCTCGGCGAGGTCCCGTTCGGGCGGTTCGCCGGTGACCCGGTCGCCGTCGGCGGTCACGTCCGCGACGCCCAGCTCCTTCAGCACGCGGGCCGCGTCGGCCGCGTCCGGGGTGGTCACCACCAGCAGGCCGCGCGCCCCGGCCGCCAGGTCGGCCACCGGCCCCTGGACGACGAGCCGGCCCTGCGCCATGACCGCCGCATGGGTGCACACCTGCTCGATCTCGTCGAGGAGGTGGGAGGAGAGGAAGACGGTCGTACCGTCGGCGGCCAGTTCCCTGACCAGGGTGCGGATCTCGCGCATGCCCTGCGGATCCAGGCCGTTGGTGGGCTCGTCCAGGACGAGCAGCCTGCGCGGCTGGAGCAGCGCGGCGGCCAGGCCGAGGCGCTGCTTCATGCCGAGCGAGTACGCCCTGGCCTTCTTCGCCGCGGCAGCGGCGAGACCGACCCGGTCCAGTGCCGCGGCGACCCGGGCTCGCCGGGTGCGCGGGTCGGCGGTCGGGTCGGCGGCGTCGTAGCGCAGCAGATTGTCCCGGCCGGAGAGGAAGCCGTAGAGGGCGGGGCCCTCGATGAGCGCGCCGACCTGCGGAAGGACCGTACGGGCCGCCCGGGGCATGGGCCGGCCGAGCACCCGGACCGTGCCCGCGGTCGGCTCGATCAGGCCCATCAGCATGCGGATGGTGGTCGTCTTCCCGGAGCCGTTGGGGCCGAGGAAGCCGAAGACGCTGCCCGCCGGGACGGTCAGGTCGAGACCGTCCACGGCGAGCTGTCCGCCGCGGTAGCGCTTGGTGAGGCCGCGTGTGACGATCACACCCGGCCGCGTCTCCGCCGGATCCCCCTCCGGCGCGCCGACGCCGTCACGCTCCGGCGCACCGTCCGGGGCGCGCGCGGGTGCGCCGTCCGGATCACGCTCCGCGGTGGACGGTTCGTCCATCGGCTCCCCCTCGATTCGCCGTGCCCCGAAGGGTCAACGCCCGGTTACGCCGCGTAGTTCCCGGTGCCGGTCACTTCCCCGCGTCGGCCGCCTTCACCAGGGCGTCCTTGGTGACCGCGCCGGCGTACACCTTGCCGTCGTCGGTGATCAGGGCGTTGACCAGGCGGGTGGAGAAGACCGTGCCCTTGCCGAACTTTCCGGAGACCTGGTCACCGAGCGAGCCGAGGAAGCCGCCCAGGTCACCGCCCTCGGAGCCGGTCGGCAGTCCGCCCTTGGCGCCGGTGTCGAACGTGGCGACGGACGTCCAGCCCTCACCGAGGACGTTCATCCCCTTCAGGCCCCCGGCGAAGCCCTCGCCGTGCTTCGGGGCGTGCCCCGGCGCCTCGGCGGCGTCCTTCTCCTCGGTGACCTTCGCGCCCTTGGGCGGGGTGAAGTCGAAGGTGGAGGCGGCCGGCCGGGCGAAGGAGACCTGGGTGAAGCCCGCGTCGACCACGGCGGCGCCGCCGCTCTTCGGGGTCAGCGTGAACTTCAGCGGCAGGCCCGTCTTCGCGTCCACGGCGATGCTGATCGCGCCGACCGTGCTGCCGGACTGCCTGGGCTGGATCAGCAGCTTGTAGGCGTCGCGTCCGGCGACCTGCGCGGTGCCGTCGACGGTGACGGACGTGGTGTCGTCCACCGCCTTCAGTGCCTCGTCGGCGAAGTCCTTGGGGGTCGCCGGCGGCTCGGCCTCGCGCTGCTTGCCGGAGCCGGCCGCGGTGGAGTGGTAGACCTCGTTGCTCTTGCTGTCGTAGCCCCAGACGTCCTTGCCGTCGTGGATCAGGCTGTACTCGGCGCCGCTCTCCAGGAGCGACAGTTTCTGCCGGTCGGGGCCGTCGGCGGCGACACGCAGGGTGTGCGTACCGGACGCCAGCTCGGTCAGCTTGGCCTGCGGGTCGGCGGAGGAGCCGTCGTCCGGGCCCCGGCCCGCCCCGGAGACCAGGCCGTCCTCCAGACCGCCGAGGTCGGGCAGGCCGAGGTCGGTGCTGATCTTCACGGTGCCGGACAGCTGCTGCACGTCCGACTTGGCCATCTTCTCGATGAGCTGCTGTGCGCTGATCTTCGGCAGGTCGGGGTCGCCGGAGTCGGCGAGCGCCGGGACGAGCCCGATCGTGGCCGCCGCCACCCCCACCACCGCGACCGGTACGGCGTACCGGGCGGCCTTGCGCCGGCCGGAGCGCGGTTCCTCGTCCCGCGCGGCGCCCACTGCGTCGTCGGATTCGTACGGTGCCATGTGTGCCTTACCTCCGTCGTCGGCGGCGGCTGTCCTCACGCTGGTCCACCTGAGCCGCCATTCTCACCCGAATCGGTGAGGAGTGGTGATTTCCGTGGTTTCCATATGACCAAATCGGCCGTGAGGAAGCGTCAGCCCTCGGAGGCAACTCCGCGTACGCCTGCGGTATGACACGCGACGGCGACATCTCCCCCGACCCGTAGGGGTCGTACGGGCCGATGCCGCCCATACGGGTGTGCGGCGGGGGTGCGCTCGGGGCCCGGCGGGGGTGCGGGAGGGGTGCGGTCAGGGCCGCCGAGGGTGTTCCGTGGCAGCTCGGCGGCGTGTCGCGTGCGGGTCCGGCCGGGCGTTCCGTGGCAGCCCGGCGGGGTGTCGCGTGGCGGTCCGGCGGGGCTTTCGGCCGGGTCAGCCGGCGCGGTGCACCACCGCGTCGCACAGCTCCATCAGCGCGGCCTTGGCGTCGCACTCGCGTAGCGGGACCAGCGCGGCCCGCGCCTCCTCGGCGTACCGGACCGTGTCGCGGCGGGCCTGCTCCAGCGCCGGGTGCTCGCGCAGGGCGGCCAGCGCCTCGGCGAGCCGGGTGTCGTCGCTGAGGTCGGAGGCGAGCAGCTCGCACAGCGCGGTGTCCTCGGCCAGCCCCAGCTTGGCGGCCCGCTCGCGCAGCCGCAGCACGGGGAGGGTCGGGATGCCCTCGCGCAGGTCGGTGCCCGGGGTCTTGCCCGACTCGTGGGAGTCGGAGGCGATGTCCAGGACGTCGTCCGCGAGCTGGAAGGCGACCCCGAGCCGTTCGCCGTACTGGGTGAGCACGTCGACGACCGTCTCGTCGGCGCCGGACATCATCGCGCCGAACCGGCACGACACCGCCACCAGGGAGCCCGTCTTGCCGGCGAGCACGTCCAGGTAGTGCTCGACCGGGTCGCGCCCGTCCGAGGGACCCGCGGTCTCCAGGATCTGACCGGTGACCAGCCGTTCGAACGCCAGGGCCTGCACGCGTACCGCCTCGGGCCCGAGGTCGGCGAGGATCTGGGAGGCGCGGGCGAAGAGGAAGTCGCCGGTGAGGACCGCGACGGAGTTGCCCCAGCGCGTGTTGGCGCTGTCCACGCCGCGGCGGACGGCCGCCTCGTCCATGACGTCGTCGTGGTACAGCGTGGCCAGGTGGGTCAGCTCCACGACCACGGCCGACGGCACGACACCCGGCGCGTACGGGTCGCCGAACTGGGCCGCGAGCATCACGAGCAGTGGCCGGAATCGTTTGCCGCCGGCCCGCACGAGGTGCTGCGCGGCTTCCGTGATGAACGGGACCTCGCTCTTGGTGGCATCGAGCAAGCCTTCCTCGACAGCCGCCAATCCGGCCTGGACATCGGCTTCCAGAGCCTGGTCCCGCACGCTCAGCCCGAACGGCCCGACGACGGTCACGAGGGGTCTCCTGTCTGCTGGTGTCTGCTGGCGATTACACGGTTTGTCGATAGGTCGCTGCCATCACTCAAGTCAGCGTATCCGGTCCTGTTTCGATCACCGATAGCGCCCACCGGTCCAGCCTGGGCGGTATCGGATCACGACCGGCATGGTTTTGATCGCACGGTAAGAACGGACATTTACTGACTTAACAGTAATCCGGACACTGTGTCGCAACCTCTTCGCACCCTTCCTCCCCCCAGTTCTCCCTCGTCGGCACTACGCCAACGACGCGCACCGCATATCGGATTCCACCACCACTCAGACTTCGGGCCCGAATCCCACTAATCCCCCATGTCTGAATTGAAGTATTTTGCTATTTCGTGAGTTGGGTCACGCGCCCGACAGACCCGCCCCTGCCCCCCGGACCCTCCGACCCCTTGCCCCGTCGGCGAGTTGAGGGTTGGCGATCGCAAAGGATCAAGCACCTCATACAGCGACGATCAAGGTCAAATCGCACCTTGTATGAATCCGGTACTTGTTCCCGACATGTGCTCTCGCATACGTTCCGGGCCGTCGGGCGGACGCCTAATCCTGCCGCCGCCCGTATACCCATCGACGAACTCATTCGTACGGCAGGAGCGGGGGACCCCCAGGTAAGTCGCCGGGCCGGTCGGCATTCGCCGCACGGAACGGCTCGGGGTGAAGTCGTGTCCCCCCAGGGCACGGCCGGGCACCTCCCCGCCCGAACCCGACAGCTCACCTCGCAGGCGCCGGAGAGGAACTTCCCCATGTCTGCTGCCGCTCAGCCCCGCCGCACCCGCAACAGCCGCCTCGTCCGTGCCCTCGTCGCCGCCGGCACCGGCGCCGCCGTCATCGCCCTGCCGCTCATCGGCGCCACCGGCGCCTCCGCCGCCACCGGCACCTCCACGCCGTCCACCACCCTCGCCGGTTACCCGAACAACCTCGACGGATGGATCCGCGAGTCCCTCGCGATCATGGCCGAGAAGCACATCCCGGGCACCTACAACGGCATCCACCGCAACATCATCCGCGAGTCCTCGGGCAACCCGTCCGCCATCAACCTCTGGGACTCCAACGCCGCCAAGGGCATCCCCTCCAAGGGCCTGCTCCAGGTCATCGACCCGACGTTCAACACGTACCACGTCGCCGGAACGTCGTTCGACATCTACGACCCGGTCGCGAACATCACCGCCGCCTGCAACTACGCGGCCGCGCGGTACGGGTCGATCGACAACGTGTTCGGCGCGTACTGACAGCCGCCGGGCCGGACGGGCGCACGGCGGCACCCACGCGGCCGCACCGGCCGGCCGGCGCCTGCTGATGGGCCGGTCAGTCGGTCGGGAAGAGTCCTTCGAGGACGACGGCGACGCCGTCGTCCTCGTTCGACACAGTGATCTCGTCGGCCACCGCCTTGAGTTCGGGATGTGCGTCGGCCATGGCGACACCGCGCCCGGCCCAGTGGAACATCGGGATGTCATTGGGCATGTCGCCGAAGGCGAGGGCCCGCTCGGCGCCGATCCCGAGCCGGTCGGCGGCCAGCGCCAGCCCGGTCGCCTTCGTCACCCCGCTCGGCTGGAGCTCCACGGTGCCCGGCCCCGACATGGTGACCGTGGCCAGCGAGCCCACCGCCGCGCGCGCCACGGCCGCCAACGCGTCGTCGGACAGGGTGGCGTGCCGCAGCAGCACCTTGCTGATGGGTTCGCACCAGAGGTCGTCCCGCCGGCCGACCCGCACCGCGGGCAGCGTCGGGTGCGGCATCCGGTAGCCGGGCTCGATGAGCATGAGCCCGTCGACGCCGTCCTGGTCGACCGCCGCGTAGACCTGTCCCACCTCCGCCTCGATCTTGCCGAGCGCGGTCTCCGCCAGTTCCCGGTCCAGCCGGACCGACCACAGCAGACGGCCGGTCCCGGCGTTGTAGACCTGTGCTCCCTGCCCGCACACCGCGAGCCCGGTGCTTCCGAGGTCCGCGAGCAGGGGCCGCACCCGAGGCGCCGGCCGGCCCGTCACCACCAGATGCCGGGCGCCCGCCCGCGCCACCCGCGCGAGTGCGGCGAGTGACCGGTCGGAGACGGTGTCGTCGCCGCGCAGCAGCGTCCCGTCCAGGTCGGTGGCGATCAGTGCGTAGGCCGGGATGGGGTCCATGATCAGAGAATACGGACAACCCGCCCCACCGACTCACCTATGGATCCACGTACTTACGTGCTGGTCTGTCCCAAGTGCCGCCCGCGAGAGCCCTGATGACGGCACCGGTGAGGACCGAGGCGGGCTCTTGCTCAGCCGTGGGCCGCGGCCAGGTGTTTCGCCAGGCGCGGCGAGGCGAACTCCGTGCCGCAGACGAAACGCATCACCGGGCCGTACGACGCCGCCGCCGGCAGGCCGGTGAAGTACAGGCCGGGTACGGAGGAGACGTAGCCAGGGCCGAGCCGGGGCGCGCCGCGGCTCACCGCGAGCCGGGTGCGCAGCTCGTGGCCGAGGAAGTCCATCGCCGCCATGTCGACGCGATAGCCGGTGGCCGCGATGACGTGGTCGGCGGTGAGGCGCTCGGTGGCGCCGGTAGGGGTGCGGACGGTGAGCACGGGCCTGCCGTCCCGGACCTCGGCGGCCACCACCCGCTCGACGTCCCGCACCTGCGCCCCGCTCTCGAAGCGCTCGCGCAGCCACCACGCGCCGAGCGGACCGAGGACCCGGCGGACCAGGTGGTGACGGGTGGCCTCGGGCAGGAAGCGGTATGGGTGCGGGTAGTAGCTGAGCGCCCACAGCGACCATGCGCGGCCGAACGGGGACTCGGGGCGGAACCTCGGCTGCTTCCAGGGCGGGGCGCCGAAGGCGACCCGGCCCCGCCCGCGCGCCACCACGCGCACGCGTGCCCCCGCCTCCGCCGCGAGCGCGGCGGTCTCCAGCGCGGACTGTCCGGCGCCGATGACGATCAGCTCCTTGCCGGCGAACCGGCCGAGGTCGTGGTGCTGGGAACTGTGCGAGACCGGTGCCGTCGGTGCGGGGCCGTCGGCCGCCGCCGGCGCCAGCTCGGCCGGCAGGTGGGCGAAGCCGGACAGGCCGGTGGCGACGACGACCGCGCGCGCGGTGAACGACTCCCCGGAGTCCAGCTTCAGTGCGAAGCCGCCGGCGTCGCGGTCGACGGAGACGACCCGCACCCGCTCCAGCTCGGGGACCAGCTTCCGCTGGAACCACTCCCCGTAGGCGATGAAGGTGTCCACCGGGATGATGTCCTCGTCGGTCACCAGTCGGCGGATCCCGACGGCGTCGCAGTAGTCCGCGAGGGTGTGGCCGGGCTGGGGGCAGTCGAGGCTGGACGCGACGGGCGTGGACTTGAGGAGCATGCCCTCGGGCATGTGGTCGCGCCAGCTCACCATGGGGTCGCCGAAGACGCGGACGGGGATGCCGCGCGCCCGCAGATGGGCGGCGGTGGACAGGCCGAACGGCCCGGCCCCGATGACTGCAACCGGTCGGATCACGAAGTCCCTCCCCAGGACGCGGTGCGCCACGCTGTCGTGGCCTTGCCTACTTCGTGGACGTGCTGCCGCGGCGGCTGGTCCGCCACAGCTGATAGAGGTGCTTCGCGCCCGGGCGCACGGAGCGGGCGAGCATCGTGAGGAACGGCAGCGGGTCGTCGCCCGCGAACCAGGCCAGCTCCGTCCCGCTCGCCCTGGCCGGCGCGTGCGGCGTCGTGTAGGCGCTGCGGCGGTAGGCGAGGAGGGCGGCGAGGTCGATGTTCTCCACGACGTAGCGGTGGCCGGCGCGCTGTTCCCCCTGCGGTACAGGGCGGCCGGTCAGGTGCAGGTGCATCGCACGGACGACGTCCACGCCCGAGTCGTTCTCGAAGAGGCGGAACTGGGCGCCCATGCGCGGGTTGAAGTCGAGGAGTTTGTACTGCCCGTCGCGCCGGTCGAAGCGCAGGTCGAGGTCGATGATGCCGCTGAAGCCGATCCGCTTGATGAAACGGGCGGCGAGGCCGGCGAGTTCCGGGTTGCCGACGACGCAGGCGTTCGCCGTCATGCCGGCGTGCGGCGGCCAGGAGCGGACCTTGACGCCGGTGAACAGCGCGAGCGAACTGGAGTCCTGGTCGAAGCAGGCGTGCACGATCCAGTCCTCGGCCTCCTCGTGCGGCAGGTACTCCTGGAGGATCACGCCGGGCTCCTCGCCCCAGTCGCGGGCCAGGCCGAGCAGTGCCGCGCGCGTGCCGATCCTCGTCGTGCCGTTCACCGCGGGCCGCCGGCGCCGGACGAAGGCCTCGCGGTTCTTGGCCACCACCGGGAAGCGGGCCGTGTCGGCGAAGGCGACGATGTCGTCGTACGACCGGGGGAACGCGGCCGCGGGACTCGCGACGCCGTGCTCCACGCACAGTTCGTGCAGTCCCTGCTTGCTGGCCAGGCGGCGGGGCAGCGCGGGATCCACGCGCGGGAAGAGAAAGGTCCCGGCCAGCTCGTCCTGGTGCTCGGCGATCAGGACGGCGGCCTCCTCGTCGGTCGGGACCAGCACGGCCGGGCGGCCGATGCGGAGCAGGCCCTCGACGAGGCGGCCCGGGTCCTCCGCGCCGGTCGTCGGCCACACGAACGACTTCCTCAGGTAGCGCGAGGAGGCCGCGGGTGTGTACGCGTCCTCGGTGATGGCGTACATGGGCACGCTCAGACGGCCCAGACTGCGGATCGCGCCGACAACTCCGTGGTGCAGCGGGTAGTCACCGAACTTGACGATCAGTCCCGGCACGTCACGGTCGGCCCGCACGGGCACGCTGACGGCACTTCCGGCCACGGGTCCCCCCACGTGTCCCCCCAACGGAACGGACCCACCCCGTCCGTGTCCCCCAAAGGACGCTAAGCCGGAATTGCCACCTCCGACAAGGCTTATCGGGACATTGAGAACTCTTTAGACACTGTGCGAGCAACCATTCGAGCACGACGTGAGGCACTGCCCAAGACACGCCGGACGGCCGTAACGTGTGGCGCGACCACATGGAACGCATCGCCATGCATGGCCCGGATGAGAGCGAGGCAGTACCCCATGCCCCCCTTCGACGTCCCCGAGGGCGACCCCTTCGGCCCGCACAACCTCCCCTATGGCGTGTTCTCGCCCTCCGGCGGCACGGAGCGGAGGATCGGCGTCCGACTCGGGAACCACGTCCTCGACGCGGGCGCCACGGCCGCGGCGCTCGGCTCACCCCACCAGGCGCTCCTCGCCCGGCCCACCCTCAACCCGCTGCTGGCCGCCGGACGCACCACCTGGTCGGAGGTACGCCGCGCCGTCACGTCCTGGGTCACGGACCCGGCGCACCGCGAGACGGTCGAGCCGCTGTTCCACCCCCTGTCCGAGGTGACGCTGCACCTGCCCTTCGAGGTCGCGGACTACGTCGACTTCTACGCCTCCGAGAACCACGCCCGGAACGTCGGCCAGATCTTCCGCCCGGACGCCACGGACTCCCTCACCCCCAACTGGAAGCACCTCCCGATCGGCTACCACGGCCGCTCCGGCACGGTCGTCGTCTCCGGCACGGACGTCGTACGTCCCTCCGGGCAGCGCAAGGGCCCGGCCGACCCCGCGCCCGTCTTCGGCCCGTCGATCCGGCTGGACATCGAGGCCGAGGTCGGCTTCGTCGTCGGCGTGCCGTCGGAAGTGGGCACCCCGGTGGCGCTCGGCGACTTCCGGGAACACGTCTTCGGGCTGTGCCTCCTGAACGACTGGTCCGCACGCGACATCCAGGCCTGGGAGTACGTCCCCCTCGGCCCGTTCCTCGGCAAGTCCTTCGCGACGTCGGTGTCGGCGTGGATCACCCCGCTGGAGGCGCTGGAGCACGCGCGCGTGGCACCTCCCGAGCGCACGCACCCGCTCCTGCCCTACCTGGACGACTCGGCGCCCGGCACGGAACCCGACGGCTACGACCTGCGCATCTCCGTCGCGATCAACGGCCATGTGGTCTCCGAGCCCCCGTTCTCCACCATGTACTGGACGGCCGCCCAGCAGCTCGCCCACATGACGGTGAACGGCGCCTCACTGCGCACGGGTGACCTGTACGGCTCGGGCACGGTGAGCGGACCGGCCGAACAGCAGCGCGGCTCACTGCTGGAGCTGACCTGGAACGGCCGCGACCCCCTCGAACTGCCGGACGGCAAGCGGACGTTCCTGGAGGACGGGGACGTGGTGACGCTGACGGCCTGGGCACCGGGCGCGGACGGCCGGCGGGTGGGGCTGGGCGAGGTCGTCGGACGGGTCGTGACGCGCTGAACCACGACGCCGCCGGCCGGTCGTGACACGCAGGTGACACCAGTCCGCCGCGGCGAGCCCCGTGCGCCCACCGCTTGGCACAAGCGGTGGGCGCACGGGATCCAGGTGGCGGCGCCGGCACCGGACGCGGCCGACGAAGCGGCCCTCCGCGTGCGGCGCGGGGCGGTGGCCGCGGATGGGCGTGCGGGCGCGGGTGCCGTTGCGTGCCTCCTCGCGGACACCACTCCCGCACGCGCGCGTACCCCCGTCCGGGCGGATCGCCGCCGACACCTGACTCGCACCGCCGGTTTTCGCCATACTGACAGGGACACGCACCCCGCACGGCACATCCCCGTGCGCCGCGTGCCCGGCACCACCGACACCCGCACGCCACTCCGACCAGGAACCGGAGCCCCGGCATGACCGTCTGCCTGCTCCTGCTGAGCGTCGTCGCCCTGACAGCCGCCGTGCCCGCGCCGCGTGCGCTGACCCGGGCGGCCTGGCCCGAGCGGGACCCCGTGGTCGCGCTGTGGGTGTGGCAGTGCCTGGTCGCCACCGTGATGCTGTGCTGCCTGACCGCACTGGTGCTGGGCGCGGCGGCCGTCTTCCACACCGTCCGCGACCGCGTGTTCGCACCCGCGCCGCCCGCCGTCACCGCCGCCTACGACCTGTCCACCGCGCCGGTGTGGGCCGCCGTACTCACCGTGCTGCTGGCCGGCGGCGCCGCCTGGACGACGGCGATGCTGGCCCGCGAACTCGTGGAGGCCCGCCGCAGCCGCGGCCTGGCCCGGGCGCAACTGCGCGAACGCGCCCCCGAACTGCCGGCCGGACTGCCCGCGGCACGCGGACCCATGCTGGTGCTGGAGGACGAGTACCCGGACGCCTGGTGGATGCCGGGACACCCGCCACAACTGGTCGTCACCACAGGGGCTCTGCACCGCCTCACCGACCTGCAACTGGACGCCGTTCTCACCCACGAGCGCGGCCACGCCCGCGCCCACCACGACTGGCTGCTGCACCTGTCCACCGCACTCGCCACCGGCTTCCCGCGCCTGCCCCTCTTCACCCACTTCTGCGACCAGACGCACCGCCTGGTGGAACTGGCCGCCGACGACACGGCGTCCCGGCGCTGCGGTCACCTCACCACCGCCCTCGCCCTGATCGAGCTGAACCAGCACCGGGGTGTCCTCTCCTGCGACTCCAGCCGCCGCCTCCTCGGCGAACGCGTGGACCGGCTGCTGGAGCCGCCGCCACGGCTGCTGCGCCGGCACCGGGCACTGACGACGACGGTGGCGGCGCTGGTGCCGCTGCTGCCCTTGCTGATCACCTTCGCCCCAGGTCTGTCGGCACTGTCCTGACCGTGCCACCGGGTGGCAGATCTCGCCCCGGCAGGACGGAAAAGCCCAGCTCAGCGGCTTACCCAAAGGGTCGTCACCTGGCGCAACACTCCAGCAACACCCCATTCCCTACCCTATAGGTATGGTTCCAGCCATGCCAGCCAACGACCGCCCCCGAGACCATGCCGGGCAGGGCGCAGCGACCACCGTCGCCGCCCACCGCGCACGGCGTCGGCTGCGTGCGGACCGGGCCCGGCAGCTCGCCGACCTGCTGCGCCGCCAGATCCTCACCGGCGCCTTCCAGGACGGAAACCTCCCCCACGAGTCCACCCTCGCCACCGACTACCGCGCCTCCCGCAACACCGTCCGCCAGGCCCTGGACCTGCTCCGGGCCGAGGGCTTGGTGGACCGGCTGCCCGGAGTCGGCACCATCGTCGTCGCCCGGAAATACCCCCACGGGCTCGACCGTCTGATGGGCCTCGCGGAAACCCTCCGCGAACACGGCCGCGTCACCAACGAGGTCCGCACCATGGGCCCCGCCCCCGCACCCGCCCCCGTGGCCGAACGCCTCCGCGTCCCGGCCGGCGCCGACGTCCTGTACATCGAACGCCTGCGTCGCCTGAACGGCCTCCCGCTCTCCCTCGACGTCACCTACATCCCGCTCGACATCGGCGCCTCCCTGCTCGGCGCCGACCTGGAGAACACCGATGTCTTCCGCCTCCTGGAAGCCATCACCGGCCGGCCTCTCGGCCACGCCGAGATCACCCTGGAGGCGGTGAACGCGGACGCACACTCCGCGGCCGTGCTCCAGGCCCCGCGCGGCGCCGCCGTGCTGATGCTGGAGCGGCTCACCCACCTCGCCGACGGCCGGCCCGTCGACCTGGAGTTCATCCGCTTCCGCGGCGACCGCATCACCATGAGCGGCCTGCTGCACCGGTCGTAACCACCCTGCCTGCACGTTTCCTGGAGACAGCCATGCCCTTGGCGCCCCAGCGGGCCGACGTGCCCGTGACCATCGACGAGTCGAAGTGCATCGACGGCTGCACCCTCTGCGTGGACATGTGCCCACTGGACTCCCTCGCCATCGACGAGAGCAACGGCAAGGCGTACATGCACGTCGACGAGTGCTGGTACTGCGGTCCGTGCGCGGCGCGCTGCCCCACCGGAGCCGTCACGGTCAACATGCCCTACCTGCTGCGGTGAGAGGTACAACCACCATGAAACGCACGGCAGTCACCCTGTCCGCCGCCACACTCCTGCTGCCCCTGTCCGCCTGCGGCGGCAGCGCCGAGGCAGGCAGCGGCTCCACGGTCACCGTGACCGTCGGCTACCAGTCCAAGACCATCAACACCGTCACCGCGGGGACCCTGCTGCGTTCCCTCGGATACTTCGAGAATCAGCTCAACTCCCTGCACAACGGACACACTTACAAGGTCGACTGGCAGGACTACGCCACCGGCGCCCCCATCACTGCCCAGATGACCGCCGGCAAGATCGACATCGGTTCCATGGGCGACTTCCCGCTGCTGCTCAACGCCGCCCGCGGAAAGCAGCTCGGCAGCCCGACCCACCTGGTCTCCGTCACCGGCTACAACCTGCGCGGCGGCCTCAACACCGTCGTCACCGCCCCGGACTCCCCCCTCTCGTCCCTGAAGGACCTGAAGGGCAAGAAGGTCTCCACGAGTGTCGGCTCGGCCGCCGACGGCACCCTGGTGCGTGCCCTGCAGCGTGCCGGCATCGACCCGGACAAGGGAATCTCCAAGCTCAACCAGCAGCCCGCGGTAGGTGCTTCGGCGCTGTCCTCCGGCAGCGTGGACGCGCTGTCACAGTTCGTGGCCTGGCCCGGCCTGCTCGCCTACCAGGGCAAGGCGAAGGCCCTGTACGACGGCGCCCAGCTGAACCTGCCCACCTTCCACGGCGTCACCGCCCGCGAGAAGTTCACCCAGCGGCACCCGGCCGTCCTGGAAGCCTTCCTCAAGGCCCAGGACCAGGCGACGGACTACCTCGACAGCCATCCCGTCACCGCCGCCGAGAAGGTCGCCGAGGCCACCGGCCTGCCCGCCGAGGTCGTCTACCTCTACAACGGCGCCCACGGCATCTCCACGTTCAACCCGGCTCTCGCACCACGGCTCATCTCTGCCCTGAAAAGGGACGTGTCCGTACTGAAGGCCGCCAAACTGACCGGCGACATCGACGTGGACTCCTTCGTCGACGACCGGTACGTGAAGAAGGCCCTCGGCGCCTCGTACGCCAAGCGGCTCACCACGCCGCCCCCGCCGGCCGCGAGCGAGGTGTGGGCCAAGGGCAGCGAGAAGACCCTCTCCTTCAACTCCCCGAAGCAACTGCTGGCCCACCTGGCGGCACACCGGAACGGCATCCGCGCCGCCTACGTGCCCGACGCCACCACCGGCACCCTCTGGTTCGCCGACAAGGCGGTCTGGGTCACCGACGGTGACCAGCTGCTGCCCTTCGTCGCCCCGGCCACCGCGCAGGACTACGTCTCCGCCCACGGCGGCGCGCGTACGGTGTCGTACCGCGAGGCACTGGAGCGCGCCTCATGACCCGTCGGCCCCTGTCCCGGTACGCACTGCGCACGGCCTCCCTGGCTGCCGCTCTCGGCCTGTGGCAGCTGTTGACCAGCCAGGACATCGACCTGTGGCTGCGTTTCTCGCAGTTCCCTACGGTCACCGACGTAGCTCACGCCTTCGCCGGCCGGCTCTCCGGCAGCGACTACTGGACCGACCTCACCGACAGCCTCACCCGCATCCTGACCGGCTTCGCGCTCGCCGCCGTCCTCGGCGTGGCGACGGGCGTGCTCGTGGCCCGCTCCCGCCTGGCCGAGGACCTGCTCGGCCCGGTGCTGGAAGTGGTCCGCCCGATCCCCGCGATCGCCCTCGTCCCGGTCGCGATCCTGCTGTTCCCCTCGAACGAACAGGGCATCGTCTTCATCACCTGCACCGCCGCCTTCTTCCCCGTGCTGGTCTCCACCCGGCACGCGGTCCGCGCGCTGACCCCGGTCTGGGAGGAGGCGGTGCGCACCATGGGCGGCAGCCGGCTGCGGATCCTCGGCTCCGTCGTGCTGCCGGGCGCGCTGCCCGGCATCTTCGGCGGTCTGTCGGTGGGCATCGGCGTGTCCTGGATCTGCGTGATCTCCGCCGAGATGATCTCCGGCCAGTACGGGGTCGGCTACCGCACCTGGCAGGACTACACGGTGGTCGACTACCCGGGTGTCTTCGTCGGCATGGTCACCATCGGTGTGCTCGGCTGGATCACCTCGACGGCCGTGGAACTCCTCGGCCGCCGGCTGACCCGCTGGCTGCCCCGCACCTCGTACGTGCCCGGGGGCCGTACCCGTGCTCCCCGGCCGCTCGCCGCCCCCGCTCGCCCCGACAGCGATCCCGAGCAGCAGACCCAGTCCGAGCAACAGGGCAAGAACGACACCGAGGAGGCCCGCGATGAGCACCTCGTCTGAGACCGTCACCGCTCCCGCCGCGCCGGCGCCCAAGGCCGTGCGCGGCACCCGGCTCGCCTTCCGCTCGGCCGTACTCGGCCATCCGGACGCTCCGGTCCTCGACGGCGTCGACCTGGAGGTCGCCCCCGGCGAGATCCTCACCGTCGTCGGTGCCTCCGGCTGCGGCAAGTCCACGCTGTTGCGCACGCTCGCCGGGCTGCTGCCACCGCTGGGCGGCGCCGCCGAGGTGGACGGCGGTCCGCTCACCGGGCCGTCGGCCGACCGGGCGCTGGTCTTCCAGGAGGACGCGCTGCTGCCCTGGCGCACTCTGCGCGGGAATGTCGAACTCCCGCTCGCCATCAGGGGCGTACCGCGCGCGGAGCGGCGTTCACGGGCCGAGTCGTGGCTCGCCCGGGTCGGCCTCAGCGTGCAGGCGGGACAGTTGCCGCACCGGGTGTCCGGCGGGCAGCGCCAGCGCGCCCAGTTGGCCCGGGCCCTGGCCGACAGTCCCCGCGCGGTCCTGATGGACGAGCCGTTCGGCGCCCTCGACGCCCAGACCCGCTCCGGTATGCAGGACCTGCTGGTGGAGGTGTTGCGCGGCACGGGCGCGACCGTCGTCTTCGTCACGCACGACGTGGACGAGGCCCTCTTCCTCGGCGACCGTGTGGCCCTGCTCGGCGCCGGGCGCGTGTCCGCCGTGCGCGAGGTTCCGCGCCCCCGTGACCGCGCGGCCTTCGACGATCCGGCCCGCGCGGCCCTGCGCCGCGACATCCTGACCTCGCTCGGTTCCTGAAAGGCATTCCGGTGACCTCCCCCGCGCCCACCCCCCTGCAGATTCCCGCCGTCACCGACGCCGAGGAGCTGACCTGCGACGTCCTCGTCATCGGCGGTGGCACCGCCGGCACCATGGCCGCGCTGACCGCCGCCGAGCGCGGCGCGGACGTCCTGCTGCTGGAGAAGGCCCACGTCCGGCACTCCGGGGCGCTCGCCATGGGCATGGACGGCGTCAACAACGCGGTCATCCCCGGCAGGGCCGAGCCCGACGACTACGTCGCGGAGATCACCCGCGCCAACGACGGCATCGTCGACCAGTCCACCGTCCGCCAGACCGCCGTCCGCGGCTTCGCGATGGTGCAGCGACTGGAGTCGTACGGGGTCAAGTTCGAGAAGGACGAGCACGGCGAGTACGCGGTCCGCCAGGTCCATCGCTCCGGCTCGTACGTACTGCCGATGCCAGAGGGCAAGGACGTCAAAAAGGTCCTGTACCGGCAGTTGCGGCGGCGCGAGATGCGGGAGCGGATCCGGATCGAGAACCGGGTGATGCCGGTCCGGGTCCTCACCGCCCGGGGACAGGCCGTGGGTGCCGTCGGCTTCAACACCCGTACCGGTGGTTTCGTCACCGTCCGCGCGGGCGCGGTGATCCTCGCGACCGGTGCCTGCGGGCGGCTCGGTCTGCCCGCCTCCGGCTACCTCTACGGCACCTACGAGAACCCGACCAACGCCGGTGACGGGTACGCCATGGCCTACCACGCGGGTGCCGAGCTGACCGGTATCGAGTGCTTCCAGATCAACCCGTTGATCAAGGACTACAACGGGCCGGCCTGCGCCTACGTCGCCAACCCCTTCGGCGGCTACCAGGTCAACCGGCACGGCGAGCGTTTCGTCGACTCCGACTACTGGTCGGGGCAGATGATGGCGGAGTTCGCCGCCGAGGTCGCCAGTGACCGCGGCCCGGTCTACCTCAAGCTCAGTCATCTGCCCGAGGAGTCGGTCTCTGCGCTGGAGTCGATCCTGCACTCCACCGAGCGGCCCACCCGCGGCACTTTTCACGCCGGCCGCGGGCACGACTACCGCACCCATGACGTCGAGATGCACATCTCCGAGATCGGCCTGTGCGGCGGGCACTCCGCCTCCGGCGTCCGCGTCGACGATCATGCACGCACGACCGTCCCCCGCCTGTACGCCGCCGGCGATCTCGCCTGCGTCCCGCACAACTACATGATCGGCGCCTTCGTCTTCGGCGACCTCGCCGGTGCCGACGCCGCCCGCTACTCGGCGTACGACGGTGAGCTTCCCGCGGATCAGGTCCGCGAGGCGCACGAGCTGATCTACCGTCCGCTGCGCCACCCGGACGGCCCGCCGCAGACCCAGGTCGAGTACAAGCTGCGCCGTTTCGTGAACGACTACGTGGCACCGCCGAAGTCCGGTGCGCGGCTCTCCCTGGCGCTGGAGGCGTTCGAGCGGATGCGCGCCGACATCGACGCGATGGGCGCCCGCACCGCGCACGAGCTGATGCGCTGCGCCGAGGTCACCTTCATACGAGACTGCGCGGAGATGGCCGCCCGCGCTTCCCTGGCCCGCACCGAGTCCCGCTGGGGCCTCTACCACGAACGTCTCGACCACCCCGGGCGCGACGACGCCTCCTGGTTCCACCATCTCGATCTGCACAAGTCCCCCTCTGGTGCGATGGAGTTCACGGCTCGTCCCGTGGCTCCCTATCTGGTTCCGGTGGAGGAGTTCACGCCGGTCGGCGGTCCCTCCCGGCATCTGGGCGTGGTCCGTCCCGAGCACGTGGCCACGGCCGGGCCGCGCGAGGTGGCGCCGGTGGCCACGGGGCCCTCGTCCGCGCGTGCCGCCGGTTCCGTGGACCGTACGTACACCCGTGGCTCCGCCTCGCCCCGGCTGCTGGAGCTGCTGGCGCTGGCCGAGGCGGAGCCCGAGCTCGCCACGGTGGAGCCCTATCTGGCCGACGCGGATCCCGCGGTCCGCCGCACCGCCGTGTCGGTGCTCACGGAAACCCTGCCGCCGGGCACCGGGCAGGCCCTCGCCGGCGCGCTCGCCGATCCCGATGCCGAGGTCCGGGCGACCGCCGCCGCCTCACTGCGCGAGCTCGTCGAGACTCTGCCGGCCGAACCCGCCCTGGGCGCCGCACTCACCGGTGCGCTCGCCCAGGCGGATCCGGTGGTCCGGGCCGCCGCCATCGATGTGCTGCGGGCCCTGCGGCTCGGCGAGGCCGGAGTGTTCGCGGCGGCGCTGGACGATCCCGACGTCGCCGTCCGGACGGAGGCCGTGCGGGCGCTCGTCTCGGTGGACGCGGTCCGGCCCCTGTCGGCCGCCGCGGACGATCCGTCCCGGGAGGTCCGGGTCACCGTGGCCAAGGCCCTGGCCACCGTCGGTTCGGCGTCCGTTTCCGCCGCCGACCGGGATCTGCTGACCGCCACGCTGGACCGGCTCACCGGGGACGGTGACCCGCTGGTGCGCGGCGCCGCGCTCGCTGCGCTGGCCGCCACCGGCTGCCCTCCGCCGCTCGCCGGCCGTGCCGTGGCCGCCCTGTCCGATCCGGCCTGGCAGGTCCGGGCGGGTGCCGCGACCGCGCTGTCGGCGGCGACCGCCGACACGGCCGTGCCCGCCCTCGCCAAAGCCCTCGCCGACATCAACGCCGACGTCCGTAAGGCGGCGGTCCTGTCCCTGGGCCGGCATCGGGCCTCGACGGAGGTCCGGGCGGCTCTCGCCACGGCCACGGCCGACTCGGACGCGGACGTCCGGGCCTATGCGGCGCGGGGGCTGTGAGCCCCGCACCACATCGGGCCGGGCCGGGCTATATCCAGTCGTCCGGCTCCGGCTCGTCGGCCGGCTCGGGCCAGTCGGCGTCCGGAACGTCGTCGGCCGCGTCCGGCGCGGCCCCGTCCAGGGAGGCCAGCACCTGGAGCACGCCCTCTCCGTACGTCGCCAGCTTCTTCTCGCCGACGCCGCTCACCGTGCCCAGTTCCCGCACCGAACCGGGCCGCCGGGCCACGATCTCCCGCAGGGTGGCGTCGTGGAAGATGACGTACGCCGGGACGCCCTGTTCCCGGGCCTGCTCGGCGCGCCAGGCACGAAGTGCCTCGAAGGCGGGGAGCAGCTCACCGGGCAGCTCGGCCGCGGCCTCCTTGGCCTTGCCCGCGCCACCGGAGGCGCCGGCGGACCGGGACCGGGAGGCGGCCGGCTTCTTCGGCTCCTTGCGCAGCGGCACCTCCTGCTCCCTGCGCAGCACCGAGCCGCTCGTCCCGGTGAGCGCCAGCGTGCCGTACTCCCCTTCGACCGCGAGGAGGCCCTGGGCCAGCAGCTGTCGGATGACGCCCCGCCACTCGCCCTCGGTGAGGTCCTGGCCGATACCGAAGACGGACAGCTGGTCGTGGTCGAACTGGATCACCTTGCCGGTGCGCTTGCCGAGCAGGATGTCGACGATCTGCAGCGCGCCGAACTTCTGCCCGCGCTCCCGCTGCAGCCGCACCACGGTGGACAGCACCTTCTGCGCGGCGATCGTGCCGTCCCAGGTCTCCGGCGGGGTGAGGCAGGTGTCGCAGTTGCCGCAGCCCGTGGCGTCCGGGTCCTGGCCGAAGTAGGCGAGCAGCTGCCCTCGCCGGCACTGGGCGGTCTCGCACAGCGCGAGCATGGAGTCGAGGTGGGCGGCGGCCCGGCGGCGGAACGCCTCGTCGCCGTCACCGGACTGGATCAGTTTGCGCTGCTGTATGACGTCGTTCAGGCCGTATGTCATCCAGGCCGTGGACGGCAGACCGTCGCGGCCGGCGCGGCCGGTCTCCTGGTAGTAGCCCTCGATCGACTTGGGCAGGTCCAGGTGGGCGACGAAGCGTACGTCCGGCTTGTCGATGCCCATGCCGAAGGCGATGGTCGCCACGACGACCAGGCCGTCTTCGCGCAGGAAGCGGGACTGGTGGGTGGCGCGCGTGCCCGCGTCCAGGCCCGCGTGGTACGGCACCGCCTGGATGCCGTTGGCGGTCAGGAACTCCGCCGTGCGCTCGACCGAGTTACGCGAGAGGCAGTACACGATGCCGGCGTCGCCGGTGTGCTCCTCCCGCAGGAAGCTGAGCAGCTGCTTGCGGGGGTCGGCCTTGGGCACGATCCGGTACTGGATGTTGGGCCGGTCGAAGCTGGCGACGAAGTGGCGGGCCGTCGGCAGGTTCAGCCGCTGGGTGATCTCCTCATGGGTGGCGCGGGTGGCCGTGGCGGTGAGAGCGATCCGCGGGACGTCCGGCCAGCGCTCGCCGAGCAGGGACAGGGCGAGATAGTCGGGGCGGAAGTCGTGCCCCCACTGGGACACGCAGTGTGCCTCGTCGATCGCGAAGACGGAGATCTTGCCGCGGGAGAGCAGGTCGAGCGTGGCGTCCAGGCGCAGTCGCTCCGGAGCGAGGTAGAGCAGGTCCAGCTCACCGGCCTGGAACTCGGCCTCGACCATGCGCCGCTCGTCGAAGTCCTGCGTGGAGTTGATGAAGCCGGCGCGGACGCCGAGCGCGCGCAGGGCGTCCACCTGGTCCTGCATGAGGGCGATCAGCGGTGAGATCACCACGCCGGTGCCGGGCCGGACCAGGGCCGGGATCTGGTAGCACAGCGACTTGCCGCCGCCGGTCGGCATGAGGACGAGAGCGTCGCCGCCCGCCACCACATGCTCGATGATCGACTGCTGCTCGCCCCGGAAGGCCCCGTATCCGAAGACCCGGTGCAGCGTGGCCAGCGCCTCGCTGTCGGCCGCGCCCGGCCCCTCGGTCACTTGTGGCATCTCGCTGATCCCGCCTGTCACGCCCATCGTCCTGACCCCCGCCGGTCCCCCGTGTGTCGTTTCCCGACCGCTGCCTCCACCATAGGGGCCCGGACCGACAGCTTCGGAGTTATCCACAGGCCGCCCGGAGAACCGCACGTCAAGGACACGATTGTCGTTCACACGTTCGCGGGAGACGGGAGGCCTGCCCGTTTCCGGCCGATAGTCTGAATGCACCGGCGAGACTCCGTCCCATGGGAGCACTGAGTCCCATGGGAGCACTGATGAGCGTCGCACCGAAGGCGTCCACGCCCAGCTGGCCGACCCGCCGGAAGGCGGCTGGACCGCCGACGACCTGGACCGCCTCCCGAATCTTCCTCCGCACACGGAATGGATCGACGGGAGCTTGGTCTTCGTGAGTCCGCAGACGATGTTTCATGTGCGCGCTGTGAGATTCTTCGAATGGCAGCTTCAGTCGCTGGCGCCGGAGGAATTCGAGGCCGTCCGCGAGTTCACCATCGACATCGATCGCCAGAACCGGCCGGAGCCGGACGTGGTCGTCGTCCGGGCGGACGTGGTGGAGGACCCGTACCAGACCCGTTTCCCGGCGGAGTCCGTGATCCTCGCCATCGAGGTCGTCTCCGAGGACTCGGTCTCCCATGACCGCGAGACCAAGCCGCTGAAGTACGCCCGTGCCAAGATTCCGCACTACTGGCGGGTCGGGAACGAGAACGGCCGGGCCGCGGTGCACGTCTTCGAACTGGAACCGACGACCGGCAGCTACACCGGCACCGGCATCTTCGTGAGCGCATGAAGCTGGACGTGCCGTTCCCGTCGGATCTCGATCTCACGCAGATCAAGGCGCGCCGCGACAGGAACTGGTGAGCGCCGGAGTCATGCCGCTGCCCGGCACCCTGGTGAACGCGGGTGCCGGGCAGCGGCATGAACGGGACGAACGTCAGCGCACGAAGACTCCCGCCTGGCTCGCGAGGTCCAGGAAGTACTGCGGCGCCACACCGAGGACCAGCGTCACCGCCACGCCCATGCCGATCGCCAGCATGGTCATCGGGGACGGTACGGCGACGGTCGGGCCATCCGGCTTGGGCTCGCTGAAGAACATCAGCACGATCACGCGGATGTAGAAGAACGCGGCGATGGCCGAGGAGATCACACCGATCACGACCAGCGGCACCGCGCCGCCGTCCGCCGCCGCCTTGAACACGGCGAACTTCCCGGCGAACCCGGAGGTCAGCGGGATACCGGCGAACGCCAGCAGGAACACCGCGAACACGGCCGCCACCAGCGGCGAGCGGCGTCCGAGGCCGGCCCACTTGGACAGGTGGGTGGCCTCGCCGCCCGCGTCTCGTACCAGCGTGACCACCGCGAACGCGCCGATCGTCACGAAGGAATAGCCCGCGAGGTAGAAGAGGACCGACGACACGCCGTCCTTCGAGGTGGCGATGACACCCGCGAGGATGAATCCCGCGTGCGCGATGGACGAGTACGCCAGCAGCCGCTTGATGTCGGTCTGCGTGATGGCGACGATCGCTCCGCCCAGCATGGTGATGATCGCCACCGCCCACATGACCGGCCGCCAGTCCCAGCGCAGCCCGGGCAGGACGACGTACAGCAGACGCAGCAGCGCGCCGAACGCGGCCACCTTCGTCGCGGCCGCCATGAAGCCGGTGACCGGGGTGGGCGCGCCCTGGTAGACGTCGGGTGTCCACATGTGGAAGGGGACCGCGCCCACCTTGAACAGCAGGCCCATGGCGAGCATGGCGCCGCCGATCAGCAGGAGCGCGTCGTTGCCCATGGTGTTGGCCAGGGCCGGGTCGACATTGGTGACGGTGCCGTCGACGACCTCGGCGATGCGCGCGTACGACACCGAGCCCGCGTAGCCGTACAGCAGGGCGATGCCGAACAGGGTGAACGCCGACGCGAACGCGCCCAGCAGGAAGTACTTGACCGCGGCTTCCTGTGACATGAGCCGCTTGCGGCGGGCCAGTGCGCACAGCAGGTACAGCGGCAGGGAGAGGACCTCCAGGGCCACGAACAGCGTCAGCAGGTCGTTGGCCGCGGGGAAGATCAGCATGCCGCCGATCGCGAAGAGGAGGAGCGGGAAGACCTCGGTGGTGGTGAAACCGGCCTTCACCGCGGCCTGCTCGCTGTCGCTGCCGGGTACGGAGGCGGCCTGCGCGGCGAAGGAGTCGACGCGGTTGCCGTGCGCCGCCGGGTCCAGGCGCCGTTCGGCGAAGGTGAACAGGCCGACGAGGCCGGCCAGCAGGATGGTGCCCTGCAGGAAGAGGGCCGGGCCGTCGACCGCGATCGCGCCCATGGCCGCGATGTGCGCCTTGGTGGTGCCGAATCCGTCGGCCGCGAGTGCGACGACCGCGGCGAACGCGGCGCACAGGGCTACGGCGGACAGGAACACCTGCGCGTAGTAGCGGGACCTGCGCGGAACGAAGGCCTCGATGAGGACCCCGATCAGCGCCGCACCGACGACGATCAGCGTCGGCGACAATTGTCCGTATTCGATCTTCGGCGCGTCGATCTTCGAGATCGGTTCGGCCGCGGTTGTCCACAGGCTGTGGACGGCTGCTGCGCTCACTTGGCCGCCTCCACCTCGGGCTTGGGGTCGGTCTTGTGTACGTCGGACATGGTCTGTCTGACCGCCGGGTTGACGATGTCCGTGACGGGCTTCGGATAGACGCCCAGGAAGATCAGCAGCACGATCAGCGGCGCGACGACGACCAGTTCGCGCACGCGGAGGTCGGGCATCGCGGAGACCTCGGGTTTCACCGGGCCCGTCATCGTCCGCTGGTACAGGACGAGGACGTACAGCGCGGCCAGGACGATGCCGAAGGTGGCGATGACGCCGATCACCGGGTAGCGCGTGAACGTGCCGACCAGCACCAGGAACTCGCTCACGAACGGCGCGAGTCCGGGCAGGGAGAGGGTGGCAAGGCCGCCGATCAGGAAGGTGCCGGCGAGCACCGGGGCGACCTTCTGCACACCGCCGTAGTCGGCGATGAGCCGGGACCCGCGCCGGGAGATGAGGAAGCCCGCGACCAGCATCAGGGCGGCCGTGGAGATGCCGTGGTTGACCATGTAGAGCGTGGCGCCGGACTGGCCCTGGCTGGTCATGGCGAAGATGCCCATGACGATGAAGCCGAAGTGCGAGATCGACGCGTACGCCACCAGGCGCTTGATGTCCCGCTGGCCGACGGCGAGCAGCGCGCCGTAGACGATGCTGATGAGCGCCAGTACGAGGATGACGGGGGTCGCCCACTTGCTCGCCTCCGGGAACAGCTGGAGGCAGAAGCGGAGCATCGCGAACGTGCCCACCTTGTCGACGACCGCGGTGATGAGGACGGCGACCGGCGCGGTGGACTCCTGCATGGCGTTGGGCAGCCAGGTGTGCAGCGGCCACAGCGGCGCCTTCACCGCGAAGGCGAAGAAGAAGCCGAGGAACAGCCAGCGTTCGGTGCTGGTCGCCATGTGCAGCGAGCCGCTCGCGCGGGCCTCGGCGATCTGCTGGAGGCTGAAGTTTCCGGCCACCACGTAGAGGCCGATCACCGCGGCCAGCATGAGCAGGCCGCCGACCAGGTTGTAGAGGAGGAACTTCACCGCGGCGTACGACCGCTGCGTGGCCGCCGTCTCCTCGCCGTGCTCGTGGGCACGGTCCCCGAAGCCGCCGATGAGGAAGTACATCGGGATGAGCATGGCTTCGAAGAAGATGTAGAAGAGGAAGACGTCGGTGGCCTCGAAGGAGATGATCACCATCGCCTCGACGGCCAGGATCAGCGCGAAGAAGCCCTGGGTGGGCCGCCAGCGGCGGTTGCCGGTCTCCAGCGGGTCGGCGTCGTGCCAGCCCGCCAGGATGATGAACGGGATCAGTACGGCGGTGAGTGCGATCAGCGCGACCGCGATGCCGTCGACGCCCAGTTCGTACCTGACCCCGAAGTCCTTGATCCAGGAGTGGGATTCGGTGAGCTGGTAGCGGGTGCCGTCCGGGTCGAAGCGGACGAGGACGGTGACCGCCAGGGCGAGCGTGGCGAGCGAGACGAGCAGTGCCAGCCACTTGGCGGCGGTGCGCCGTGCGGCCGGAACGGCGGCCGTGGCGACGGCCCCGAGGGCCGGGAGCGCCGCCGTCGCTGTGAGCAGGGGAAAGGACATCGGTATCAGACCGCCCTCATCAGCAGGGTCGCGGCGACGAGGAGTGCCGCACCGCCGAACATCGAGACCGCGTAGGAGCGGGCGAAGCCGTTCTGGAGCCGGCGCAGTCGACCGGAGAGGCCGCCGAAGCCGGCTGCCGTGCCGTTGACGACGCCGTCGACCAGGGTGTGGTCGACGTAGACCAGGGAGCGCGTCAGGTGCTCGCCGCCGCGCACCAGGACCACGTGGTTGAAGTCGTCCTGGAGCAGGTCGCGGCGGGCGGCGCGGGTGAGCAGCGAGCCGCGCGGGGCGACGGCCGGTACGGGCTTGCGGCCGTACTGGGCCCAGGCGATGGCGACGCCGATGACGAGGCAGACCATGGTGGCGCCGGTGACCGCGGCCGCGCTGAGCGGGGAGTCGCCCTCGCTGTGGCCGGTGACCGGCTCCAGCCAGTGCAGGAAGCGGTCGCCGATGCTGAAGAAGGCACCGCCGAAGACGGAACCGACGGCCAGCACGATCATGGGGATCGTCATGACCTTCGGGGACTCGTGCGGGTGCGGCTCGGCGTGCTCGCCGTGGGTCTCGGCGGCGGGCTCGGCGCTCGGCGCCCCGGGGGAGCGAGTGGGCTGGTTCCGCCAACGCTCCTCTCCGAAGAACGTCATCAGCATCACGCGCGTCATGTAGAAGGCGGTGATGGCTGCGCCCAGCAGGGCCGCGCCGCCGAGGATCCAGCCCTCGGTGCCGCCCTTGGCGAACGCCGCCTCGATGATCTTGTCCTTGGAGAAGAAGCCGGACAGGCCCGGGAAGCCGATGATGGCGAGGTAGCCGAGGCCGAACGTGATGAACGTGACCGGCATGTACTTGCGCAGGCCGCCGTAGCGGCGCATGTCGACCTCGTCGTTCATGCCGTGCATCACGGAACCGGCGCCGAGGAACAGCCCGGCCTTGAAGAAGCCGTGTGTCACCAGGTGCATGATCGCGAAGACGTAGCCGATGGGGCCGAGGCCCGCCGCGAGGACCATGTAGCCGATCTGCGACATGGTCGAGCCGGCCAGCGCCTTCTTGATGTCGTCCTTGGCGCAACCGACGATCGCACCGAACAGGAGCGTGACGGCGCCGACGACCGTGACGGCCAGCTGGGCGTCGGGGGCGGCGTTGAAGACGGCGCCGGAGCGGACGATCAGGTAGACGCCCGCGGTCACCATTGTCGCGGCGTGGATCAGGGCCGAGACCGGGGTCGGGCCCTCCATGGCGTCCCCGAGCCAGGACTGCAGCGGCACCTGGGCGGACTTGCCGCAGGCGGCGAGCAGCAGCATCAGACCGATCGCGGTGAGCTTGCCCTCGGAGGCGTCACCGGTGTGGCTGAGGACGGGGCCGAAGGCGAAGCTGCCGAAGGTGGTGAACATCAGCATGATCGCGATCGACAGGCCCATGTCGCCGACGCGGTTGACCAGGAAGGCCTTCTTCGCGGCCGTGGCGGCGCTGGGCTTGTGCTGCCAGAAGCCGATCAGCAGGTACGAGGCGAGGCCGACGCCCTCCCAGCCGACGTACAGCAGCAGGTAGTTGTCGGCGAGGACGAGCAGCAGCATCGCCGCGAGGAACAGGTTCAGGTAGCCGAAGAAGCGGCGGCGCCGCTCGTCGTGCTCCATGTACCCGACCGAGTACAGGTGGATGAGCGAGCCGACGCCCGTGATCAGCAGGACGAACGTCATCGACAGCTGGTCCAGGCGGAAGGTGACGTCCGCCTGGAAGCCGCCGACCGGGATCCACGTCCACAGGTGCTGGGTCAGCGTGCGGTGTTCTGCTCCCTTGCCGAGGAGGTCGGCGAAGAGGATCAGACCGAACACGAAGGAGGCGGTCGACAGGAGCGTGCCGATCCAGTGGCCGACGCGGTCCAGGCGCCGGCCGCCGACCAGGAGGACGGCCGCTCCGAGCAGGGGCGCCGCGATGAGCGGCGCGATCAGGTTCTCCACGATTCTTCCGACCCCTTACAGCTTCATCAGGCTGGCGTCGTCGACCGAGGCCGAGTGGCGGGTACGGAACAGCGACACGATGATCGCGAGGCCCACCACGACCTCCGCGGCGGCGACGACCATCGTGAAGAAGGCGATGATCTGCCCGTCGAGGTTGCCGTGCATCCGGGAGAAGGTGACGAACGCGAGGTTGCAGGCGTTCAGCATCAGCTCGACGCACATGAAGAGCACGATGGCGTTGCGCCGGATGAGGACGCCGGTCGCGCCGATCGTGAACAGCAGGGCGGCGAGGTAGAGGTAGTTGACCGGGTTCACTTCGACGCCTCCTCGGGCCGCTTGAACGTCTCCGGCTGGATGGCCGTGCGCTCCAGGCGTTCCTCCGCGCGCTGTTCCAGCGCGCGCAGGTCGTTGAGCGCCTCGGTGGACACGTCGCGGATCTGGCCGCGTTCGCGCAGCGTCTTGTTGACGGTCAGCTCGGACGGGGTGCCGTCGGGCAGCAGGCCCGCGATGTCGACGGCGTTGTGCCGGGCGTAGACACCGGGGGCGGGCAGCGGCGGGAGGTGCTTGCCCTCGCGGACGCGCTGTTCGGACAGCTCGCGCTGGGTCTTGGCGCGCTCGGTGCGCTCGCGGTGGGTGAGCACCATGGCGCCGACGGCGGCCGTGATGAGCAGGGCGCCGGTGATTTCGAAGGCGAAGACGTACTTGGTGAAGATGAGGGACGCGAGGCCCTCGACGTTGCCGTTCGCGTTCGCCTGGCCGGTGCCGTTGAACTCCTTCAGGGAGGCGTTGCCGATGCCAGCGAACAGCAGGACACCGAAGCCGACGCCACACAGAAGGGCCAGCCAGCGCTGGCCCTTGATGGTCTCCTTCAGGGAGTCCGCGGCCGTGACGCCGACGAGCATCACCACGAACAGGAACAGCATCATGATCGCGCCGGTGTAGACGACGACCTGCACGATCCCGAGGAAGTAGGCGCCGTTGGCGAGGTAGAAGATCGCCAGGACGATCATGGTGCCGGCGAGGCAGAGCGCGCTGTGCACGGCCTTCTTCATGAAGACGGTGCACAGGGCGCCGATCACGGCGATCGTGCCGAGGACCCAGAACTGGAAGGCCTCACCGGTGGAGGTGGTGTAGGCGGCGAGGTGAGTCGCGTTCATCGGCCGATCACCTTCTCCGAGGCCGGTTCGTCCTCGCCGAAGGTGGAGGCGGCCTCCTGGGGGACCTCGCCCTTGGAGACGGCGGCCTGCTGGACCGTGCCGGGTGCGGCCTGCGTCACCAGGCCCCGGTAGTAGTCCTGTTCGTCCGTCCCGGGGAAGATCGCGTGCGGTGTGTCGACCATGCCCTCTTCGAGGCCGGCGAGCAGCTGCTCCTTGGTGTAGATGAGGTTGGCGCGGCTGGAGTCGGCCAGCTCGAACTCGTTCGTCATCGTCAGCGCGCGCGTGGGGCACGCTTCGATGCACAGCCCGCACAGGATGCAGCGGGCGTAGTTGATCTGGTAGACGCGGCCGTACCGCTCGCCCGGCGAGTAGCGCTCCTCGTCGGTGTTGTCGGCGCCCTCCACGTAGATGGCGTCGGCGGGACAGGCCCAGGCGCACAGCTCGCAGCCGACGCACTTCTCCAGGCCGTCCGGATGGCGGTTGAGCTGGTGCCGTCCGTGGAACCGCGGAGCCGTGGTCTTCTTCTGCTCCGGGTACTGCTCGGTCAGCCGCTTCTTGAACATGGCCTTGAAGGTCACGCCGAAGCCGGCGACGGGGTTCTGGAAGCCGGGCTTGGTCTGCCCGGACTCCTGAGGCTCCTCAGCCATCGGACGCCTCCTTTCCATCCGTGGATCCGTCACTGACAGTGTCCGACCCGCCACTGACAATCAGCTCCCGCTCGCGGCGCGGGCGGCGTCGCGGCACCGACGGCAGTTCCTGGCCCGGAAGCGGCGGTACGGGGAAACCGCCCGCCATCGGGTCGAAGGCCTGCTGCTGGGAGGGCGGCTGCTCGCCCGTCCTCGCCTTCTCGCGGAACATGTCGGCGACGAAGGAGATCAGCAGCAGGGCGAGGACACCGCCGCCGACGTAGAGGGCGATGTCGGCGAAGTCGTAGTTCTCGTTGCGCAGGGCGCGGACGGTCGCGACCAGCATCAGCCAGGTCACGGAGACCGGGATGAGGACCTTCCAGCCGAGTTTCATCAGCTGGTCGTAGCGGACGCGTGGGAGCGTGCCGCGCAGCCAGATGAAGAAGAACAGCAGCAGCTGGACCTTGATGACGAACCAGAGCAGGGGCCACCAGCCGTGGTTGGCGCCCTCCCAGAAGCTGCTGATCGGCCAGGGGGCGCGCCAGCCGCCCAGGAAGAGGGTGGTCGAGACGGCCGAGACGGTGACCATGTTGACGTACTCGGCGAGCATGAACATCGCGAACTTGATCGACGAGTACTCGGTGTTGAAGCCGCCGACCAGGTCGCCCTCGGACTCCGGCATGTCGAAGGGGGCGCGGTTGGTCTCGCCGACCATCGTGACGATGTAGAGGATGAAGGAGACCGGCAGCAGCAGGATGTACCAGCGGTCGTGCTGCTGCTCGACGATCGTGGACGTCGACATCGACCCCGAGTAGAGGAACACGGAGGCGAACGCGGCGCCCATGGCGATCTCGTACGAGATCATCTGCGCGCAGGAGCGCAGGCCGCCGAGGAGGGGGTAGGTGGATCCGGAACTCCAGCCCGCCAGCACGATGCCGTAGATGCCGACGGAGGCGACCGCGAGGATGTAGAGCATCGCGATCGGCAGGTCGGTGAGCTGCATCGTGGTGCGGTGGCCGAAGATCGAGATCTCGTTGCCGGCGGGCCCGAACGGGATCACCGCGATCGCCATGAAGGCCGGGATGGCCGCGACGATCGGCGCGAGGACGTAGACCACCTTGTCCGCGCGCTTGACGATGATGTCTTCCTTGAGCATCAGTTTCACGCCGTCGGCGAGCGACTGGAGCATGCCCCAGGGGCCGTGCCGGTTGGGGCCGATCCGCAGCTGCATCCAGGCGACGACCTTGCGCTCCCAGACGATGGAGAACAGCACGGTCACCATCAGGAAGGCGAAGCAGAACACCGCCTTGACGACGACCAGCCACCAGGGGTCACGGCCGAACATCGAGAGGTCTTCAGCGGCGAGGTACGTGCTCATGCCTCCACCTCCTTGGGGGCCTCTTCGGCGACTGCCGCCGGGCCGATACGGACGAGGGAGCCGGGCCGTGCCCCGGTGTCGGAGGCGACGCCGGCGCCGGTGGAGTTCAGCGGGAGCCAGACCACCCGGTCGGGCATCTCGGTGATCTGCAGGGGCAGTTCGACCGTCCCGGCGGAGCCGGTGACGGCCAGGGTGCCGCCGTCCTCGACGCCCGCCTCGGCGGCCGTCGCGGCGGACACGCGCGCGCGTGCGGCGTGCCGGGTCCCGGCGAGCGCCTCGTCGCCCTCCTGGAGGAGGCCCTGGTCGAGCAGGAGCCGGTGTCCGGCGAGTACGGCCTCGCCGGTGGCCGGGCGGGCCAGCACGCCCGCGGACTCCATGGGTCCGGTGGCGTGGGGGCCGTTCCAGGGGCCGAGGCGGTCGATCTCCGCGCGTGTGGTGCGCAGGTCCGGCAGGCCCAGGTGGACGTCCATGGCGTCGGCGAGCATCTGCAGCACGCGGGTGTCGGCCGGCGCGAGCCGGCGGGTCATCTGGTCGGGCTTGAGCGCGGCCTCGAAGAAGCGGACGCGGCCTTCCCAGTTGAGGAAGGTGCCCGCCTTCTCGGCGACCGCGGCGACCGGCAGGACGACGTCGGCGCGTTCGGTGACCTCGCTGGGCCGCAGCTCCAGCGACACCAGGAAGCCGACGTTCTCGAGTGCCTCACGCGCGCGTGCCGGGTCGGGCAGGTCGGCGACCTCCACACCGGCGACCACGAGCGCGGCGAGTTCGCCGGCGGCGGCGGCCTCGATGATCTGGTGGGTGTCACGGCCGTAGCGCAGGGGCAGTTCGGCGAGCCCCCAGGCGGCGGCCACCTCCTCCCGC
Organism: Streptomyces echinatus; assembly: GCF_014203595.1. GTDB lineage: Bacteria > Actinomycetota > Actinomycetes > Streptomycetales > Streptomycetaceae > Streptomyces > Streptomyces echinatus. Next base: position 120,526 of record NZ_JACHJK010000004.1, on the reverse strand, counting down.
GCGCGCGGGTCGGTCGCCGGGCGGCCGCCGGGCAGCAGCGAGGGCAGCGCGCCCGCCTCGACGGCGCCGCGCTCACCGGCCCGGCGGGGGATCCACACCAGCTCGGCGCCGGTGGCGGTGGCGGCGCGCAGGGCGGCGGTGAGGCCGCCTGCCACGGCGGCCAGCCTCTCCCCCACGACGATGACCGCACCCTCGGCGCGCAGGGCCTCGGCGGCTCGTGCGCCGGGCCCCTCCAGGCCGGAGCCGCTCGCGAGGGCGTCCAGCCACTCGGTCTCGGTGCCCGGGGCGGCCGGCAGCAGGGTGCCGCCGGTCTTCTCCAGGCCGCGGGTGGTGTGCGTGGCGAGCGCGAACACCTGCTGCTTGTGCTTGCGCCAGGCCTTGCGCAGCCGCAGGAAGACGCCGGGGGCCTCCTCCTCCGACTCGAAGCCGGCCAGCAGGACGGCGGGTGCCTTCTCCAGGGAGGTGTACGTGACGCCCGTACCGTCGAGGTCACGGCCGTGGCCGGCCACCCGGGCCGCCAGGAAGTCGGTTTCCTCGCCGCTGTGCACGCGCGCGCGGAAGTCGATGTCGTTGGTGTCGAGTGCCACGCGTGCGAACTTGCTGTACGCGTAGGCGTCCTCGACGGTCAGCCGGCCGCCGGTGAGGACGCCGGCCCGGGAGCGGGCGGCGGTCAGGCCGCGCGCGGCCGCGTCCAGGGCTTCCGGCCATGAGGCCGGCTCCAGGACGCCGTCGGCGTTGCGCACCAGGGGTGTCTCCAGGCGGTTCCTGGTCTGCGCGTACCGGAACGCGAAGCGTCCCTTGTCGCAGATCCACTCCTCGTTGACCTCGGGGTCGTTCGCGGCGAGCCGCCGCATGACCTTGCCGCGCCGGTGGTCGGTGCGGGTGGCGCAGCCGCCGGAGCAGTGCTCGCAGACCGACGGCGAGGAGACGAGGTCGAAGGGGCGGGAGCGGAAGCGGTAGGCGGCCGAGGTGAGCGCGCCGACCGGGCAGATCTGGATGGTGTTGCCGGAGAAGTACGACTCGAACGGGTCGCCCTCGCCGGTGCCGACCTGCTGGAGTGCGCCCCGCTCGACCAGTTCGATCATCGGGTCGCCGGCCACCTGGTTCGAGAACCGGGTGCAGCGGGCGCACAGCACGCACCGCTCGCGGTCGAGCAGCACCTGTGTGGAGATCGCCACGGGCTTCTCGTAGGTCCGCTTCTTCCCTTCGAACCGGGACTCGGCGTTGCCGTGCGACATCGCCTGGTTCTGCAGCGGGCACTCGCCGCCCTTGTCGCAGACCGGGCAGTCCAGCGGGTGGTTGATGAGCAGCAGCTCCATCACGCCGTGCTGGGCCTTCTCGGCGGCCGGGGAGGTGAGATGGGTCTTCACGACCATGCCGTCCGTGCACGTGATCGTGCAGGACGCCATCGGCTTGCGCTGGCCCTCGACCTCGACGATGCACTGCCGGCAGGCGCCGGCGGGGTCGAGGAGGGGGTGGTCGCAGAACCGCGGGATCTCGATGCCGAGCTGTTCGGCGGCCCGGATGACCAGGGTGCCCTTGGGCACGCTGATCTCGGCGCCGTCGATGGTCAGCGTGACGAGGTCTTCCGGCGGGACCGCCGCCTCTCCCCCTCCGGAGGGAGCACTGGTGGTCACGGTCATGCGTTCACCTCCGGGCGGTCCGCCCAGGCCGTCGACTTGGCCGGGTCGAAGGGGCAGCCCCGGCCCGTGATGTGCTGCTCGTACTCCTCGCGGAAGTACTTCAGCGAGGAGAAGATCGGGGATGCGGCGCCGTCGCCGAGGGCGCAGAACGACTTGCCGTTGATGTTGTCGGCGATGTCGTTCAGCTTGTCGAGGTCGGACATCACGCCCTTGCCGGCCTCGATGTCCCGCAGCAGCTGCACCAGCCAGTACGTTCCTTCGCGGCAGGGTGTGCACTTGCCGCAGGACTCGTGGGCGTAGAACTCGGTCCAGCGGGTGACGGCCCGCACCACGCAGGTCGTCTCGTCGAAGCACTGCAGGGCCTTGGTGCCGAGCATGGAGCCGGCGGCGCCGACGCCCTCGTAGTCGAGGGGGACGTCGAGGTGCTCGTCGGTGAACATCGGCGTGGAGGAGCCGCCCGGCGTCCAGAACTTCAGGCGGTGGCCCGGCCGCATGCCGCCGCTCATGTCGAGGAGCTGGCGCAGGGTGATCCCGAGCGGGGCCTCGTACTGGCCGGGGCTCGCGACGTGGCCGCTGAGCGAGTAGAGCGTGAAGCCCGGGGACTTCTCGCTGCCCATCGACCTGAACCAGTCCTTGCCGTTTTTCAGGATGGCGGGAACTGACGCGATCGACTCGACGTTATTCACCACAGTCGGACAGGCGTAGAGGCCTTCCACCGCAGGGAAGGGGGGACGGAGCCGCGGTTGCCCACGGCGGCCTTCGAGCGAGTCGAGCAGTGCGGTCTCCTCACCGCAGATGTACGCGCCCGCACCCGCGTGCACGGTGAGCTGGAGGTCGAGTCCGCTGCCCAGGATGTTCTCGCCGAGGTAACCCGCCGCGTAGGCCTCGCGCACGGCCTCGTGCAACCGCCGCAGAACAGGGACGACTTCACCACGCAGATAGATGAAGGCATGCGACGACCTGATGGCGTAACACGCGATGATCATGCCCTCGATGAGGCTGTGCGGGTTCGCGAAGAGGAGCGGGATGTCCTTGCAGGTGCCCGGCTCCGACTCGTCGGCGTTGACAACTAGATAGTGCGGTTTTCCATCACCCTGCGGAATGAACTGCCACTTCATTCCGGTCGGGAATCCCGCGCCGCCCCGGCCTCGCAGCCCGGACTCCTTGACGTACGCGATGAGGTCGTCCGGTGACATGGCGAGCGCCTTGCGGAGCCCCTCGTACCCTTCGTGCCTCCGGTAGACGTCCAGAGTCCAGGACCGGTCCTCGTCCCAGAAGGCCGACAGCACGGGTGCGAGCAGCTTCTCCGGGCTCGTGTCCTTGACCTCGGGTACCACGGTCATCACTCCCCCTCCTCGGCGGTAGGCCCTGCCGGGTGGGCCGGGTCGGAGGCCGATGTGTCCTGCGGCGCGTCATGGGAACTGAGGTGCTCGGCCGGCGAGGGCTCGTGCACCCTGTCCTGCGGTTCCTCATGCGGACCTCCGCGCGGATGGACCACGCGCGCGGGTGCGGCCTCTCCCCTTGCCAGGCGAAGGCCCACCAGCGACGCGGGTCCCGCACCGCCGCTCTCCTCGACGGCCCCGGGCCGCTCGTCGGGGAAGCCGGCCAGGATCCGGGCGGTCTCCTTGAAGGTGCAGAGCCGGGCGCCGCGCGTGGGCTCGACGGGCTGTCCCGCGCGCAGGTCGTCGACCAGGCGCTTGGCGCTCGCCGGGGTCTGGTTGTCGAAGAACTCCCAGTTGACCATCACGACGGGCGCGTAGTCGCAGGCCGCGTTGCACTCGATGTGTTCCAGGGTGACCTTGCCGTCGTCGGTGGTCTCGCCGTTGCCGACGCCCAGGTGTTCCTGGAGTGACTCGAAGATCGCGTCGCCGCCCATCACCGCGCACAGCGTGTTGGTGCAGACGCCGACCTGGTAGTCGCCGGAGGGCTTGCGCCGGTACATGGTGTAGAAGGTGGCGACAGCGGTGACCTCGGCCGTGGTCAGGTCCAGCATGTCCGCGCAGAACCGCATTCCGGCGCGCGTGACATGGCCCTCCTCCGACTGCACGAGGTGGAGCAGCGGCAGCAGGGCGGAGCGGGAGTCGGGGTAGCGCGCGATCACCTCGCGCGCGTCGGCCTCCAGCCGGGCCCGGACGTCGTCCGGGTAGGCGGGCGCGGGCAATTGCGGCATGCCCAGGCTGACGCCCCGCTCGGAAGAAGAGGTGGTCACCGGTCGACGCCTCCCATCACGGGGTCGATGGACGCGACGGCGACGATGACGTCGGCGACCTGGCCGCCCTCGCACATCGCCGCCATGGCTTGCAGGTTGGTGAAGGACGGGTCGCGGAAGTGGACCCGGTAGGGGCGGGTGCCGCCGTCGGAGACGGCGTGCACACCGAGTTCGCCCTTGGGCGACTCGACGGCCGCGTACGCCTGTCCCGGCGGCACGCGGAAGCCCTCGGTGACCAGCTTGAAGTGGTGGATCAGGGCCTCCATGGAGGTGCCCATGATCTTCTTGATGTGGTCGAGGGAGTTGCCGAGTCCGTCCGGTCCCAGGGCGAGCTGGGCGGGCCAGGCGATCTTCTTGTCGGCGACCATGACCGGGCCGGGCTGGAGCCGGTCCAGGCACTGCTCGACGATCCTGAGCGACTGGCGCATCTCCTCCAGGCGGACGAGGAAGCGGCCGTAGGAGTCGCAGGTGTCGGCGGTCGGGACGTCGAAGTCGTACGTCTCGTAGTCGCAGTACGGCTGTGTCTTGCGCAGGTCGTGCGGCAGGCCGGCGGAGCGCAGGATCGGGCCGGTGGCGCCGAGGGCCATGCAGCCCGCCAGGTCGAGGTAGCCGACGTCCTGCATGCGGGCCTTGAAGATGGGGTTCCCGGTGGCGAGCTTGTCGTACTCCGGGAGGTTCTTCTTCATCTTCTTCACGAACTCGCGGATCTGGTCCACCGCGCCGGGCGGCAGGTCCTGGGCGAGTCCGCCGGGGCGGATGTACGCGTGGTTCATCCGCAGGCCCGTGATGAGCTCGTAGAGGTCGAGAATCATTTCACGATCGCGGAATCCGTAGATCATGATCGTGGTGGCGCCCAGCTCCATGCCGCCGGTGGCGATGCACACCAGGTGCGAGGACATCCGGTTCAGCTCCATCAGGAGCACTCGGATGATCTTGGCGCGCTCGGTGATCTGGTCCTCGATGCCGAGGAGCTTCTCGACGGCGAGACAGTAGGCGGTCTCGTTGAAGAAGGACGTCAGGTAGTCCATGCGCGTCACGAAGGTGGTGCCCTGCGTCCACGTGCGGTACTCGAGGTTCTTCTCGATGCCGGTGTGGAGGTAGCCGATGCCGCAGCGGGCCTCGGTGACCGTCTCGCCCTCGATCTCCAGGATGAGGCGGAGCACTCCGTGGGTGGACGGGTGCTGGGGACCCATGTTGACGACGATGCGTTCGTCGTCGGCGCGGGCCGCGGACTGGACGACCTCGTCCCAGTCGCCACCGGTGACCGTATATACGGTGCCCTCGGTGGTCTCGCGTGCGGAGGCGGCCGACGCGGCGGATGCTGACTGCGTGCTCACGAGTACGACCTCCGCTGGTCCGGAGCCGGGATCTGGGCGCCCTTGTACTCGACGGCGATGCCGCCGAGGGGGTAGTCCTTGCGCTGCGGGTGGCCCTGCCAGTCGTCCGGCATCATGATCCGCGTCAGGGCCGGGTGACCGTCGAAGACGATCCCGAAGAAGTCGTAGGTCTCGCGCTCGTGCCAGTCGTTGGTCGGGTAGACGGAGACCAGGGACGGGACGCGGGGGTCGCTGTCGGGGGCGCTGACTTCGAGGCGGATCAGCCGGTTGTGGGTGATCGAGCGCAGGTGGTAGACCGCGTGCAGCTCGCGTCCCTTGTCGTTCGGGTAGTGGACGCCGCTGACGCCGGTGCACAGTTCGAAGCGCAGGGCCGGGTCGTCGCGCAGGGTGCGGGCGACGCGGAGCAGGTGCTCGCGTTCGATGTGGAAGGTCAGCTCGCCGCGGTCGACGACCGTCTGCTCGATGGCGTTCTCGGGGAGGAGTCCCTGTTCCTCCAGGGCGCCTTCCAGTTCGTCGGCGACCTCGTCGAACCAGCCGCCGTAGGGGCGGGCCGCCGGTCCCGGGAGCCGGATCGAGCGGACCAGGCCGCCGTAGCCGGAGGTGTCGCCTCCGTTGTTGGCGCCGAACATGCCGCGCTGGACGCGGATCTCCTCGCCGCCCTGGCCGCGCTGACCGGGGAGGTTGGAGGCGGAGAGGTCCTTCTCGGGGTTCACCCCGTTCGCGGACCCGTTCGCGCCGTTGGTGCCGTTCGCGTCGCTCACCGCAGCAGCCCCTTCATCTCGATCGTGGGCAGGGCCTTGAGCGCCGCCTCCTCCGCCTCGCGGGCCGCTTCCTCGGCGTTCACGCCGAGCTTGGAGGACTGGATCTTCTGGTGGAGCTTGAGGATCGCGTCCATGAGCATCTCGGGCCGGGGCGGACAGCCGGGGAGATAGATGTCGACCGGGACGATGTGGTCGACGCCCTGGACGATCGCGTAGTTGTTGAACATGCCGCCGGAGGAGGCGCAGACGCCCATGGAGATCACCCACTTGGGGCTGGGCATCTGGTCGTAGACCTGCCTCAGGACCGGCGCCATCTTCTGGCTGACCCGGCCTGCGACGATCATCAGGTCCGCCTGGCGCGGCGAGCCGCGGAAGACCTCCATGCCGAAGCGGGCCAGGTCGTATCGGCCGGCGCCGGTGGTCATCATCTCGATGGCGCAGCAGGCGAGGCCGAAGGTCGCCGGGAAGACGGATGCCTTGCGCACCCAGCCCGCGGCCTGCTCGACGGTGGTGAGCAGGAAGCCACTCGGCAGCTTTTCTTCGAGTCCCATGTCGTTAAAGGCCCCTCAGTCCCATTCCAGGCCGCCGCGCCGCCATACGTACGCGTAGGCGACGAAGACGGTGAGCACGAAGAGCAGCATCTCCACGAGCCCGAAGATCCCCAGGGCGTCGAAGGTGACGGCCCAGGGGTAGAGGAAGACGATCTCGATGTCGAAGACGATGAAGAGCATCGCCGTCAGGTAGTACTTGATGGGGAAGCGCCCGCCGCCGGCCGGCGTGGGGGTCGGCTCGATGCCGCACTCGTAGGCCTCGAGCTTCGCGCGGTTGTACCGCTTCGGACCGATCAGCGTGGCCATGACCACGGAGAAGATCGCAAAGCCTGCCCCGAGGGCTCCCAGTACGAGGATGGGCGCATACGCGTTCACCGCTCCTCGCTCCTCTCAGTCGGCACTGACTGCTGGCGGTTGCACTGGGCTCACATCCGCCTCACCGGTCCCACGAGTCCCGCTCGTCCCGGGCGAAGATCGAGAACATGTGAAGCAGGTCACAAGCCCAACTGCCTCGCATCTTATGCCCGCCGCTCTGTGATCTGCGACACGGGGTATTCCACAAGCTTTGTGATCTCCACCACCTGACGAAGGATCATGAAGTCGGATGATGAGTGATCTTCACACGCGAAGCGTTCAGTTGATCACCAGAAGTGACATTTTCGCTTGTCATCCCAGGCCGGAGGGGTCGTCTCAATATCAAGAGAGTTCCGCTGCATGCAAATTGGTGTTGGACGGGGACGGCTGATAGTGGGGCGCGTTCACACCTCGGAGGGAGGCGCGCGACGGATGTGGACGCGGGCCGGGACGCGTGCACGCGTTCACGAAGTCCGCATGCGGGGGACGCGGGGATTCCGGTAACCGTTCCGTGACCTCCGCCACATCCATGAGAGGGTCATGAGAACCGGGCTTGGCCAACCACCTCAACCAGTGGTAGGCGTGGGGCAATTCGGACGTAATGATCAAAGACCGTGATCAAGGGCTTGATCACGGGCGTCCGCAATGTCCGTTACGGCGTCAATAAAGGGCGACACGCCCGGGATTCCGGGCCCCCGTTGAGCAACTGTGGCGCAGCACACGTTTCTTGAAGATATGAAGGAGCCCCTGGTACCGGTTGTTCCCATGTCCCACACCGCTCACATACGCAGCCACCGGAAGCCCCGCCGCAGCGCGTCGACCCTCGCCGTGCGGGCCGGAGTTGCCGGTGGCGTTCTCGGCACCCTGGCAGTCGCCGGGGCGTCCGGCTCGGCGAACGCGGCCGAGCCGGTGACGCAGACCCTCGAACTGCCCACCCTGACGGCCGACCTGGCCGCCCTGACCGCCCAGTCGGCCGACGCCACCGAGCAGGCCGCCGCGCACTACCAGCTGCAGGCCGAGCGTGACGCGGCTGCCGCAAAGGCGGCGAAGCAGGCCAAGGCGGACCTCGTCGAGGCCAAGAAGAAGGCGGCCGAGGCCAGGAAGAAGGCGCAGGAGGAGGCCCGCATCCAGGCCGCCGCCCGCGCGGCGCGGAGCGCGGAGCGGACCACGCTGTCCACCACGTCGGACGGCGGCTCCACCTCCACCTCCACCGGCACGTCCACCGACACGTCCACGTCCACCGGCACGTCCACGGCGACCGGCTCGGCCGCCGCGGTCGTCAGCTTCGTCAAGGCGCAGATCGGCAAGGCGTACATCTCCGGCGCCACCGGCTCCTCGGCCTACGACTGCTCCGGCCTGGTGCAGACGGCCTTCAAGCAGGTCGGCGTCAGCCTGCCGCGTGTCTCCCAGGACCAGTCCACCGCCGGCACCCAGGTCTCGCTGAGCAACCTGCAGCCGGGCGACGTCCTGTACTGGGGCAGCGCGGGCAGCGCGTACCACGTCGCGGTGTACGTCGGCGACGGCATGTTCGTGGGCGCGCAGAACCCGTCCACCGGCGTCGTGGAGCGTCCGCTGTCGTACGACCCGCCCACCGGCGCCGTGCGGGTGCTCTGAGCGCATCCCGCACCTCGCACGCGCGTAAGGGCCGCAGCCGCTCGGGGGCAGCGGCCCTTGCGTCGTTCCCGGGGCCCGCACCGGCCTCCGGCGCGGGCCGGGCGTCTCGTCCCCTGCTTGTCCCCTGATTGCCCCTGCGCGCGGTGTCGTCCCTGACATGCTCGGCCCGGGCCGCCGGACGGCGGTCCGCCGACGAGCGAAGGAGACAGCGCGATGCCACGCGTGTTCGTACAGGGCAGCCCCGTCGACCGGTTCCCCCGGTACTCCCCCGAGGCCGGGCGCGGTGCCGTGCGCCGCGTCACCGAGGTCGGCGAGCAGGTGCTGCACAAGCCGTGCCGGGACGTCACGGAGTTCGGGCCCGACCTCGGTGCGCTCATCGACGACATGTTCCGCACCATGTACATCGCCGACGGGGCGGGACTGGCGGCGAATCAGGTCGGGGTCGATCTGCGGCTTTTCGTGTACGACTGCCCCGATGACGACGGAGTCCGGCATGTCGGACACATCGTCAATCCGGTGCTCGAAACACCCACGAGCGGGCGACGGCTGCTGGACGAGGGCGAGGGCTGCCTGTCGGTTCCCGGCGCCGTGATGGCCGTACCGCGGCCGGACCGGGCCGTCGTGCGCGGGCAGGACAGGGACGGCAACGCCGTCGTCGTCGAGGGCACCGGGTACTTCGCGCGGTGCCTCGCCCACGAGACCGACCACACCGACGGGCACGTCTATCTGGACCGGCTCTCGAAGCGGGACAAGAAGGACGCGCTGCGGCAGATGGCGGACCGGCGGGACGAGGTGTACGCCCGCCGGGCCGCCCGGGAAGCCGCGTTCCGCTCCTAGCCGGACGGCCGCCGGCGCCGGTCAGGCCCTCGGCGCCGGTCAGGCCTTCGGGGCCACCTTGCTCAGACCGTTGATGATGCGGTCCATCGCGTCGCCGCCCGTGGGGTCGGTGAGGTTCGCGAGGAGCTTCAGGGTGAACTTCATCAGCACCGGGTGGGTCAGACCGCGCTGGGCGGCGATCTGCATGACCTTCGGGTTGCCGATGAGCTTCACGAAGGCACGGCCGAGCGTGTAGTAGCCGCCGTAGGTGTCCTTGAGGACCCGCGGGTAGCGCTGCAGGGCGATCTCGCGCTGGGCGGGCGTCGCGCGCGCGTGGGCCTGCACGATGACGTCGGCGGCGATCTGGCCGGACTCCATGGCGTAGGCGATGCCCTCGCCGTTGAAGGGGTTCACCAGGCCGCCGGCGTCGCCGACGAGCAGCAGGCCGCGCGTGTAGTGCGGCTGGCGGTTGAAGGCCATGGGCAGGGCGGCGCCGCGGATCGGGCCGGTCATGTTCTCCGGGGTGTAGCCCCAGTCCGCCGGCATGGAGGCGCACCACGCCTTGAGGATCTCGCGCCAGTCCAGCTCCTTGAAGGAGGCGGAGGTGTTCAGGACGCCGAGGCCGACGTTGGACGTGCCGTCGCCCATGCCGAAGATCCAGCCGTAGCCGGGCAGCAGGCGGTCCTGGGGGCCGCGGCGGTCCCACAGTTCCAGCCAGGACTCCAGGTAGTCGTCGTCGTGGCGGGGGCTCTCGAAGTACGTCCGCACCGCGACGCCCATCGGGCGGTCCTCGCGGCGGTGCAGGCCCATCGCGAGGGACAGGCGGGTGGAGTTGCCGTCGGCGGCGACGACGAGCGGCGCGTGGAAGGTGACCTCGCGCTTCTCCTCGCCGAGCCTGGCGGTGACGCCGGTGATGCGTCCGGTGCGGTCGTCGACGACGGGCCCGGAGACGTTGCAGCGCTCATGGAGGCGGGCGCCGGCCTTCTGGGCGTTGCGGGCGAGCTGCTCGTCGAAGTCGTCGCGCTTGCGGACGAGTCCGTAGTCCGGGAAGGAGGCGAGATCCGGCCAGTCAAGCTGGAGGCGGCTGCCGCCGCCGATGATGCGCAGGCCCTTGTTGCGCAGCCAGCCGGCCTCCTCGGAGATGTCGATGCCCATGGAGACGAGCTGCTTGACCGCGCGCGGGGTGAGGCCGTCGCCGCACACCTTCTCGCGCGGGAACTCGGTCTTCTCCAGGAGCAGGACGTCGAGACCGGCCTTGGCGAGGTGGTACGCGGTCGTGGAGCCGGCTGGCCCCGCGCCGACGACGATCACATCGGCGGTGTGGTCGGAGAGGGGCTCGGTCACGGCGGGATCTCCCCAAGGTTCGAAATCTGCGTGCCGACCGGCACTGGACATGGGCAGTCTATTCAGCAGAATTGATCACCCGGCTGAAGGGCTGCCTTGTGAACGGACCTCTCCCCGCGGTACGGCTGCGCGTTCCCACCCACGAGGACGCGCTCGCCTGGCACCGGGTTTTCGCCGACCCGGAGGTCATGGAGTTCCACGGCGGCAAGCCCGCCGCGCTGTCGGTCTACGAGGAGCTCACCGCGCGCCAGCGACGGCACGACGCGGAACTCGGCTTCTGTCTGTGGACCCTGCTGGACGAGTCCGGTGAGGTCATCGGCTTCACCGGCGCGCAGCCGTGGCGGCCGGACTGGGGCCCGGTCGGCGAGACGGAGATCGGCTGGCGGCTCGGGCGGGCGCACTGGGGCAAGGGGTACGCCACCGCGGCGGCGCGGGAGACGGTCCGGCGGGTGCGGGCGGCCGGGGTGCCGGGTGTGGTGGCCATGGTGTGGCCGGGCAATGAGCGGTCGATCGCGGTGACGCGACGGCTCGGCATGGAGCGGGCGGAGAGCTATGCGCACCCGACGCTGAACGAGTCGGCGCTCTGCTTCCGCCTCAGAATTGGTGACGCACCGTAGCCATCTGTCACGGAAAGACACCGGCGCCTTCCGGGCGGGCCGCGCGAGAGTTACCCTGCCAGTACCGCTGGGGGTGACATCTGTGCGTATAACACCCAAGACACCCGAAGTGTGCGTGCCCCGTCTGGTCGGTCTGATGGCGGTCGACGCGCGCGAAACGGCCCGGGCGCGGGGCCTGTTCCTCAACGCGCCGGACCGCCCGGACTTCCACCTCGCCGTCGTCGACTACGTCGTGCGCCAGTACCCGCAGCCCGGTGCCGAGGTGCCGCGGGAATCGATGGTGTACGTGTGGTTCGACTTCGGGGAGGGCGAGGGCGGCGGGGGCGTGCGTGAACCACGCATCCCGAAACCGCCCGGAGGGGGGCTGCAACGGGAGCTGGACCAGCCCGGCGACCCGTACGCGGTGGCCGGGTTCAGCTCGCCTTGAAGCCGCGGTGCAGCGCGACCACACCGCCGGTGAGGTTGCGCCACGCCACCTTCGACCAGCCGGCCTCGCGCAGCCGCCCGGCGAGCGCGGGCTGGTCGGGCCAGGCCCGGATGGACTCGGCGAGATAGACGTACGCGTCCGGGTTCGAGGACACCGCGCGCGCGACCGGCGGCAGCGCCCGCATCAGGTACTCGGTGTAGACGGTGCGGAACGGCGCCCAGGTCGGATGGGAGAACTCGCAGATCACCACGCGTCCGCCGGGCCGGGTGACCCGGTACATCTCCCGCAGGGCCGCGTCCGTGTCCTGGACGTTGCGCAGCCCGAAGGAGATCGTCACGGCGTCGAAGGTGTCGTCCTTGAAGGGCAGCTTCGTCGCGTCGCCCGCGGTGAACGGCAGCCAGGTGTGCCTCTTCTTGCCGACCTGGAGCATCCCCAGGGAGAAGTCGCAGGGGACGACGTACGCGCCCGTCCGCGCGAAGGGCAGCGAGGAGGTGGCCGTGCCGGCGGCGAGGTCCAGGATCTTCTGCGCGGGGCGCGCGTCGACCGCGTCCGCCACCTCCTTGCGCCAGCGCCGGTCCTGGCCGAGCGACAGCACGTCGTTCGTCAGGTCGTACCGTTCCGCCACGTCGTCGAACATCGAGGCGACTTCGTGCGGCTGCTTGTTCAGGGAAGCGCGGGTCACCCGCCCATTCTTGCAGCCCCCTCTCAGGGCAGGAGCCTCGGCTTCCTGCGTGCCGCGACGTCCTCCACCCAGCCGCACGTCAGCACGGAGCCGGCGAGGAGGACCCGGCCGACGCGAACAGGAACCACTGGCTGTCCAGGGGCGGGTATCTCTCGAAGGCCGGCACGCCCCAGAACCGGTCGATCAGCGGGACGACGAGGGTCAGCGCGATCTCGTGCCAGACGTAGACCGTCACCGCACGCGCGTGGAACACGGTGGCCGTGCGGTCCAGGCGCCGGAACCGGGCCGGCCGGGCGAAGTCGATCCGGGATTACGCCTTCGCCCAGGACGCTCATCCTCTCCGACGCCGCCCGGGTACGGAGGTTCGCGGCGCGTCAGCGGATCGCCCCGGTGTCCATGTGTGCCACGTTCCGCGGTCGGCGGTGCGCTGACCGGGAGTCCGGGCAGGACGACGCGGCGACCGACTGCAGCGGGGTGGAGCAGAGCCCGGGGGCGTTCGCGGAGGCGTTCGCGGGCTGAGCGGACCGTCCCCGGCCCGGGCCGTGATCAGCGGCCGCGGTACACCAGCCGGCCGCCGATCACGGTCGCCACGCAGGTCCCGGCACCGCGCCGGACCAGTTCGGCGCGGTCGGCGACGTCGAACACGGCGAAGCGGGCGGGACCGCCCGGCACCAGCTTCGGCAGCAGGATCAGTGGGGTCGGGGACAGCGCCGCCGGGCCCGGCAGGCGGTCCGGCCGCTGACCCATCGCCAGTCCGGCCCTGCGCACCGCGTCGACCACGGCCCTCGACCGCAGCTCTCCGGCCACCGCCACCGTTCCGTGCGCCAGCATCCGCTGCACCCCCCGCCGCGCGCTCGCGCCGAGGCGGGCGGGATCGGCGCGGAAGATCGCCCGCGCACGCTCCCCGCCGATGGGCTCGGTACCGAGGGCATCGGCCTCGCGCGGGTCGGGATGGTACGTGGCCTCCAGCAGCTCCGGACCGTACGGGTTCAGCAGTCCCGGCGTCAGGATGCCGGGCCAGCGCCGCACCCGCGCCCGCGGGTCGGCGTCGGCCAGTTCCTCGTACCGGCCGACGGCGGCGACGGACGCCCCGTCGACCAGCACCGCCGTCTCGGGCGACTGTTCGGCAACGTGAAGTGTCAGCACGGAACGCCCGGCCGGCCCTAGTTGGACGCCAGAAGCTTCAGCTCGGGGTGGGCGGTGCCACCCTCGATCGCGGTGGAGGAGATGTGGGAGGCCACGCGGTCGTCGACGGGGTCGTTCGCCGGGTCGTCGTGGACGACGAGGTGCTCGTACGTCGTCGCGCGCTGCGCCGGGACCCGGCCCGCCTTGCGGATCAGGTCGATGATCTCCTGGCGGTTGGAGCGGTGCTTGGCACCGGCCGAGGAGACCACGTTCTCCTCCAGCATGATCGAGCCGAGGTCGTCCGCGCCGTAGTGCAGCGAGAGCTGGCCGACCTCCTTGCCGGTGGTGAGCCACGAGCCCTGGATGTGCTGGATGTTGTCCATGAAGAGACGGCCGATGGCGATCATCCGCAGGTACTCGAAGAGGGTCGCCTGCGTGCGGCCCTTCAGGTGGTTGTTCTCGGGCTGGTAGGTGTACGGGATGAACGCGCGGAAGCCGCCCGTGCGGTCCTGTACGTCCCGGATCATCCGCAGGTGCTCGATGCGCTCGGCGTTGGTCTCGCCGGTGCCCATGAGCATGGTGGAGGTGGACTCCACGCCCAGCCTGTGCGCGGTCTCCATGATCTCCAGCCAGCGCTCGCCGCTCTCCTTGAGGGGCGCGATGGCCTTGCGGGGGCGCTCGGGCAGGAGTTCCGCGCCGGCGCCGGCGAAGGAGTCCAGGCCGGCCTCGTGGATGCGGGTGATGGCCTCCTCGACCGAGACCCCGCTGATCCGGGCCATGTGCTCGACCTCGGACGCGCCCAGCGAGTGGATCACGAGCTGCGGGAAGGCGTCCTTGATGGCCTTGAAGTGCTTCTCGTAGTACTCGACGCCGTAGTCGGGGTGGTGGCCGCCCTGGAACATGATCTGGGTGCCGCCCAGCTCGACGGTCTCCGCGCAGCGGCGCAGAATGTCGTCGAGGTCGCGGGTCCAGCCCTTCGCGGTGTCCTTGGGGGCCGCGTAGAAGGCGCAGAACTTGCACGCCGTGACGCACACGTTCGTGTAGTTGATGTTCCGCTCGATGATGTACGTGGCGATGTGCTCGGTGCCCGCGTACTTGCGGCGGCGTACGGCGTCGGCGGCGGCGCCCAGGGCGTGCAGGGGCGCGTCGCGGTAGAGGTCGAGCGCCTCCTCGGGCGTGATGCGTCCGCCCGCCGCGGCTCGGTCGAGCACGGACTGGAGGTCGGCCTTCTCGGTCACCGGGCGTCCCTTTCGTCAAGCGGTGGGGGCAGACCGAACCAGCCTACGCCAGCCGTTTCGGGCCAAAGACCTCAGGCCGTGTACGCGCCGATCAGCAGCCCGATGAGGGTGCCGGTGAGCAGGAACGGGCCGAAGGGCACGGCCGTCTTCCGGTCCGCCCGCCGGGCCAGGACGAGCGCGCCGCCGTAGAGCGCGCCGAGCAGGAACGCGGCGAAGGTGCCGAGCAGCACGGTGGGCCAGCCGTACCAGCCGAGTACGGCGCCCGCCCCCACGGCCAGTTTCACGTCGCCGAAGCCCATGCCGCCCGGGTTGATGCGGTAGAGCAGGTAGTAGCC
The DNA here is from genome assembly GCF_014203595.1 of Streptomyces echinatus. Classification (GTDB taxonomy): domain Bacteria; phylum Actinomycetota; class Actinomycetes; order Streptomycetales; family Streptomycetaceae; genus Streptomyces; species Streptomyces echinatus. The sequence goes on along the minus strand of NZ_JACHJK010000004.1, from coordinate 105,473 downwards.
GGCGCCGAGCGCGAGGGCGCCGTAGAGCGCGGTACGCCAGTGGCCGGCGTGTTCGGGGAGCAGGGCGGTGAGGCCGAGCAGGGCGAGGGCGGTCGCGGCGAGCGGGAGGGTCAGCGGGTCGGGCAGCCGCCGCACGCGGAAGTCCACGGCGGCGAGCAGCACGCCGACGGGCGCGAGCAGCAGCCAGACCGCCAACTCGGGCCGGGTGCCGGTGGCGACGGCGAGGACGGCACAGACGAGCGCGGTGAGGGAGGCGAGGAGGACACCGGAGGGGGTGTCGGGGGCGTGGGAGGAGACGGAGGCGTCGGGCCGCGGGTCCGTGGTGGGGGGTGAGCCGGCGTGGGCGCAGGTGCCGCATCGCGCCGCGCCCAGCCAGCCGCGGAGTGGGTGGCCGTCGGGGCACCGGTCCCGCCAGGGCTCGTCGGAAGGGACGCTGAACCGGTAGGCGGCGCGGGGCAGCAGCGCGCCCGCCGACGCGCCCCACACCGCGGCGACGAGCACCAGCAGCCCCGTGGTCACGTCGCCCACGTCTCCCACGCCCCCCACGCCTCCCACCCCGTCACCCCGTCACCCCGTGCGCCTGCCCTGGTTCCTACCCGGCTCAGACGGCCGGCATCGCGTACACGTCGTCGCCGTTGGCCATCAGCAGCCGGCTGCCCGACAGGGCGATCTGCCACTGGTCGCCGGTGCCCTTGTTGTCGGTCCAGCTCCAGCGCTTGCGGCCGCTCTTCGCGTCCAGGGCCACGACACCGCCGCCGACGGCCTGGGCACCGCAGTACAGGGTGGTGCCGTACTTCACGAACACCTCCGGCGCGCCACGGTCGTTGTCCTCGCACAGCCAGATCCGCTTGCCGGTGTGGACGTCGACGGCCCAGATGCCGCGGTCGTGGTCGCCGACGTAGAGGACGCCGTCGATGACGGTGGGCGGGTAGAAACCGCGGCGGCCGCTCGGGGACAGGGTCCAGCGGGTCGCCCCGGTCTTCAGGTCGACGGCGGTCAGTTCGTCTCCGGGCAGGAAGACCAGGCCGTCGGAGGCGGTGGGCCGCCAGGACCAGTCGTCGCCGAGCTTCTTCGTCCACAGCTGGGCGCCGGTGGCGGTGTCGCGGACGGTGAGGTTGAACTTGGAGTCGGCGTAGACCAGGTACTTCCCGGAGACGGAGCCCTCGACGTCGTAGTCGTCGGTGCCCCAGTCGCGCTTCTGGATCCACACGGTCCTGCGGGTGGCGAGGCTGACGGCCGCGACCGCCGTGCGGTAGTCGGTGGCGCTCTTGGACTCGCTGAAGTCGCTCGCCGCGACGTAGACGTGCTGGTCGTCGATGGCGATGGTGTCCTCGATGTCGATGCGCTTGCCGAGCCGGCTGCGCCACACCTCCTCGCCGGTCGCCGCGTCGCGGGCGATGAGGACGCCGTCGTACTCGCCGTCCGGCAGATACATCCGGCCGTCGTGGTAGAGCAGTTGGGAGCCGGGAACCACGAGGTCCGGCTTGGACCAGCGGGACTTGCCGGTCTTCACGTCGTACGCCACCAGCGGGTCGCCGCTGATCAGCAGCAGGCCGTCGTGGACGAGCAGCGGTACGGCGCTGGCGCCGTCGTCGGTGAGTTCCCGGTGCCACAGCGGCTGCGGGGCGACTCCGGGGGGCGGGGTGGTGAAGTGTTCGGCGGCGGGCTCGCCCGAGACGCCGCGCCCGCCTCCGGATCCGGTGACGTCGGCCTGGGTGTCCCGGCCGAACCACCAGGCGGCGCCCCCGCCGACGGCCGCGACGGCGGCGGCACCGCCGAGGGCGAGGGACAGGGCGCGGCGCCGGGTGGGGCGCGCGGCGGAGGAGCCGGAAGCGTCGAGCCGCACGGTGCCGGGTACGGCGGTCCCGTCCACGGGCGTGCCGTACCCGGGCGCGGGCCCCGGGGTGCCGCCGGGAGGCGTGCCGTGGCCGGCGGCCTGCGCGGGCGGGTACCCGTACCCGGCCGCGGACTGCCCGCCCCCACCGGAAGGCACGCCGTACCCGCCCACGGGCTGCCCGCCCCCACCGGAAGGCACGCCGTACCCGCCCACGGGCTGCCCGATCCCGCCGGGAGGCGTCCCCGCACCGGCCAGCATCGTCGGCGCGGGGCCGAACCCGGCACCGGCGGCACCGGCGGCGGCACCCGCGCCGCCCGCCGCCGGCGGCTGCGCTTCCGGTGCCTCCAGGTCCAGGATCCCGGCCGCGTGGGTGGCGATCGTGGAGGCGACGGCCGAGGGCAGCCAGTCGCGGAGGACGCCCTCGACGCCCCCCGGGGCCAGCGCGGCGACGATCTCGGCCGGCGCGGGCCGGCCGGCCGGGTCCTTCTGCAGACAGGCACGGACCAGGCCGAGGAGCGAGCGCGGTACGCCCGTCAGGTCGGCGTCCCCGTGCACCACTTGATAGAGCAGCGCCGCGTGCGAGGCGGCCCCGTCGCCGAAGGCGCTGCGCCCGCCGGCCGCGAAGGCGAGGACCGCGCCGAGGGAGAAGACGTCGCCGGCCGGGCCGACGTCCTTGCCCATGGCCTGCTCCGGGGGCATGTAGCCGGGCGAGCCGACCACGACCCCGGTCTGGGTCATCCGCGTGCCGTCCACGGCGCGCGCGATGCCGAAGTCGATGACGCGCGGGCCGTCCGCGGCGAGCAGCACGTTCGACGGTTTGAGGTCGCGGTGGACGAGACCGGCCGCGTGGATCTCCTGGAGCGCGGCGGCGAGCCCGGCGCCGAGCGCGCGCACGGTGTGCTCCGGCAGCGGACCGTGCGTGGCGACGACCTCGGTCAGGTCCGGGCCGAGGACGTACGAGGTGGCCAGCCAGGGCAGCGGCGCCTCGGGGTCGGCGTCCACGACCGCGGCGGTGTACTGGCCGGAGACGGCCTGGGCTATCTCGGCCTCGTGCCGGAAGCGTTCGCGGAAGCCCGGGTCGGCGGCGAGGTCGGGACGTACGACCTTGACGGCGACGGTCCGCCCGCCGGGCGAGCGGGCCAGATAGACCCGGCCCATGCCGCCGGCTCCGAGTCTGCCCAGCATCCGGTAGCTGCCCAACTCGCGCGGGTCGTCAGCCTGCAGTGTCTCCATGGCGGGATCTTCCCGTCCTTCCCCGTCGCGTGGTACGCCCGGCGTGGCCGATACGTGTGGGCCGGCGTTCGCCAACGCGGACACAGTAGTGACGGCGGGGTGCGGCGGAGCGACAGGGGCTGGGTGGAGCGGGCTAACCGACCCTTGACATCCGCGAAGTCGGGTTGCCTTCTTCCGAACTGTCCGACGTGTACCTCAGATCGTCGCCGACCGGCGTCAACTCGATCTGGTGCGGGGTGGGGTCGCAGCCGGCGTGGTTGCCGGCGGCGCCCACCGAGGTCGCGAGGATCTGTGTCCCGGTCACCTTCTTCAGGGTGAGGATGTCGGTGCAGACGGCTCCGATCTGGTCGGTCTGCCGGAGCCGTCCCAGCTCCTCGCCGACGGCGGCCTGATGGACGGTGACGCGGAAGGTGCCCATGGGCAGGCTGCCGCCGAGGCCGGTGGCCTGACCCTCCCAGCTGCCGAGGTAGCGGCCGGGGATCGCGCCGGGGCCGGGGGTGGGGACGCCCGCCGAGGCACTGCCCGCGGAGGGGCTGCCGGTGGGGGAGCCGCCCTGGCCGGGGCCTCGGGTGGTGGGGCCGCCGCCCGCGGGGAGATCGCCCGTGGCCGGGCTGCCGCTGGTCGTGGCGGGCGCCGGGGAGCGGGCGGTGCCGCTGCTCGCGTCGGTGTCCGCGCCGCCTCCTTCGAACCAGGGCCGCACCAGGGCGCCGAGCCCCACGGACGCCACGACCAGCGCGCCGGCGACCGCCAGTACGACCGTGCAGCTCACCCGGCGGCCCCGGCCGCCCTCCCCCGGTGCGGAGTCCGCAGCGACGCTGACGGTGACCCGGCCGGGCGGCGGCACGTCACGCGGCCCGGGCACGACGGTCGCTCCGGCGGGCACTCCGCCCACGCCGGTCGTCGGGCCGAAGGGCCCCGCGGCCGCGCCGGCCGAACCGAAAGTCCCCGCGCTCCCGTCACCGGAGCCGCCGGAGCCGCCCGTCGGGCCGGCGTCCGCCCCCGTCCCCGGGTTCATCACGGGCGCGGGCCCGAATCCCCCGCCGCCTCCCGAAGTCCCCTCACCCGGGACCGCCGCCCCGCCCACCGAAGCACTCTGGACCACCGGACCGGCCGCCGAGGAACCGGGACCCGCCCAACCCGCAAGCGCACCAGCCGCCGAGGAACCCGGACCCGCCGACCGCCCCTCAAGCGCACCAGCCCCCGAACCCCCCGCCCCGCCCCCCACCGAACCGGAGCCCGTGGCTCCCGGTACCGAGGGGGTGCTGAAGCCGACCGGCCCGGAGGGTGCCGTCTCCTGTGTGTCCAGGTTGAGCAGGCGTACCACGCCGCGGCTGACCTGTTCCACCAGGGTGCCCGGCAGCCAGCCGCCCGCGACCAGCCGGGCGGCACCTTCCGGGGCGAGCCGCCGGCTGACCTCGGCGGGGCCGGGCCGGGCGGCGGGGTCCTTGGTCAGGCAGGCCGCGGCCAGCTCGCGCAGCTCACCGTCGAGCCCGCCGAGTTCGGGCTCCTCGTGGACGACCTTGTACAGCAGCGCGGCCGAGGAGTCACCGCGGAAGGGCTGCTCCCCCGTGGCCGCGTAGGCGAGGACGGCACCGAGGGAGAAGACGTCCGCGGCGCCGGTGACGCCCTTGCCGAGGATCTGCTCGGGCGACACGTAACCGGGCGAGCCGATCGAGACGCCGGTGGAGGTGAGGGACGCCGTGCCGTCCATGGCGCGCGCGATGCCGAAGTCGATCAGCAGCGGCCCGTCCAGGGTCAGCAGGACGTTGGAGGGCTTCACGTCGCGGTGGACGAGGCCCTGTTCGTGTACGGCCGTCAGCGCCTCGGCGAGCCCCGCCCCCAGGGCCCGCACGGTGTGCGCGGGCAGCGGGCCGCCCTCGGAGACGGCCGCCGCGAGGGAGGGGCCGGCCGCGTAGGCGGTGGCGACCCAGGGCACCGCGGCCTCCGGGTCCGCGTCCAGGACGGGCGCGGTCCAGGCGCCGCCGACCCGCCGGGCGGCCTCCACCTCGCGCCGGAAGCGGGCGCGGAACTCCTCGTCCAGCGCGAAGTGCGGGTGCACGATCTTCACGGCGACGGTACGGCCGCCCGCGCTGCGGCCGAGATAGACCCGGCCCATGCCACCGGAGCCGAGCCGGCCCAGCAGCCGGTACGGCCCGACGGTGGCCGGCTCGTCGACTTCCAGCGGCTGCATGGCGCACTCTCCCCCCAACGCCTGGTGGACAGCAGCGTAGTGACGAGGGGCCGGAGCCGCAGCAGCCCGGCCCTCCCGTCCGCCGGGAAACCGCTCGCCGAACCGACGCGGGGGGACCAGGTGCGGAGGTGACGGCGGGACGAAGGGCTAGGCCCCCAGCAGCTCCACCTTCACGTCCGCCGGGAAACCGGTCGTCGGGCCGATGCGGCGGGCGAACTCGGCGACGGCCTCCAACTGCGGGCCGCCGAAGCTGAAGTCGAGGGTGGTGAAGTACTGCGCCAGGGTCGCCTCGTCGAACGCCTCCCAGCGGGCGGCCTGTTCGGCGACCTTGCCGACCTCTTCCAGGGAGAGGTTGCGGGAGGCGAGGAAGGACTCGTGGGCCTTGCGGGTGATGACCGGCTCGCGCTCCACGTAGTCCCGGCGGGCCGCCCAGACCGCGAAGACGAACGGCAGGCCGGTCCACTCCTTCCACAGGGAGCCCAGGTCGTGGACCTGAAGGCCGTAGCGCGGGCCGTCGACGAGGTTGGCGCGCAGGGCCGCGTCGCCGATGAGTACGGCGGCCTGGGCGTCCTGCATCATCAGGCTGAGGTCGGGCGGGCAGGTGTAGTAGTCGGGCTGGACGCCGTACCGCTCGGCGAGCAGCAGCTGGGCGAGCCGGACCGAGGTGCGGGAGGTCGAGCCGAGGGCGACCCGGGCGCCGTCCAGCTGCTCCAGCGGGACCTGGGAGACGATCACGCAGGACATCACCGGGCCGTCGCAGCCGACGGCGATGTCCGGGAAGGCGACGAGGTCGTCGGCGTTGCGGAGGAACTCGACGAGGGTGACGGGTCCCATGTCCAGGTCGCCGCGCACGATCTGCTCGCTGAGCTTCTCCGGGGTGTCCTTGGTCAGCTCGAAGTCGAGGAGGGTGCCGGTTCTCGCGAGCCCCCAGTAGAGGGGCAGGCAGTTCAGGAACTGGATGTGGCCGACGCGCGGCCGGGTGCGAGAATTGTCCACATCGCGAGACTAGACCCCGTGCTGTACGGTGCTGGGACCGACCCCGCCCCCAAACGGGCTAGCGAAGGTTCAAACATCCGAGTGACGTGATCTTGATCCCTATTGCTTTCGGCTGCCCGCGTGCTAGGCTCGCCGCAAGTTGCAGTTTGGTTTCCCTTGCAGTACAGAGCCTGCGGAGCATGTGACCGCGGGCTCTCGTCGTTTTCAGACGAATGCAGTTGTGCAGCACCGTTTCGCACGTGCAGGTTCTGGAGCAGGGCAACCCTTTTGAGCCCAAGGAGGGCTTATGGCTACCGGAACCGTGAAGTGGTTCAACGCCGAAAAGGGCTTTGGCTTCATCGCCCAGGAGGGCGGCGGCCCCGACGTCTTCGTTCACTACTCCGCGATCAACGCCTCCGGCTTCCGCTCCCTCGAGGAGAACCAGCAGGTGAGCTTCGACGTGACCCAGGGTCCGAAGGGCCCGCAGGCGGAGAACGTCACCCCCGTCTGATCACTGCCTGATCGCAGAACCTGAGTGCAGTACCCAAGGAGCCCCGCGCCGTCCGGCAACGGGGCTCCTGCCTTTTCCGGTTCATTTCCGGTTCACATGTGCTGCATGATCAGGACGAACTTGGTTCCGTCCGCGAGCGCCTCGTACGCGTGCGGCACATCCCCGCGATACGACATGTAATCCCCCGGTCCCAGCTCGACCGCTTCTCCGCGCGGCCCCGCCTTGACCTTCCCCTCGCCGACCACGATGTGCTCGGTGGTCCCGGGAATGTGCGGCTCGGAATCCCGTACGGATCCGGGTTCCAGCCAGACGTAATAGATGTCCCTGCGCGCGCCCGGGGGGCAGGCGGAGAGCAGCGAGGCCAGGTAGCTGGACTGCTCGGAGCGGACGGTGGGCCCCTCCCCGGCCCGGATCACCTGGATCGCCGGCGCGGGCGGCTCGACCAGTGCGCTGAAGGGCACGCCGAGCGCCACCGCGAGCGCCCAGATGGTCTCCATGCTCGGGTTCCCGCTCGCCGCCTCCAGCTGGGACAGCGTGGACTTGGCGACACCGGCGCGCTTGGCCAGCTCGGACAGGGACAGACCGGCACGGCCGCGCTCCCGCTTCAGGGAGGCGGCGATCCACTCCAGCGGGAGCCGGGCGGGTACCTCGGACATGACCGTTCGCTCCATCGGTACGATCGTTCGCCTTGACGAACGAGGCGTTCGCTGTTCATTCTAGGAAACATGCGTTCGGTACAGCGAACAACCACAGGTGCGGCCGGAGACCGCTCCCTGGTCCGTGACAGCTCGCTCGTCTGGCTGGCCAGCGGTGTCGTTGGCGTCTCCTTCGGCGCCGTCTCCGTCGCCGGCGGGCTGCCGGTCTGGGTGCCGGTGCTGATGTCACTGGTGGTGTACGCCGGATCGGCCCAGTTCAGCGCGGTGGGCGTGCTGCTCGCCGGGGGCGGCCCGGCCGCCGCCGTCGCCACCGGGCTGCTCCTCAACACCCGGACCGCCGCCTTCAGTCTGGCCGTGGCCGAGATCCTCGGCACCGGCCGCGCCGGCCGCTTCCTCGGCGCCCACCTGGTCACCGACGAGACGGTCGCCTTCGCCCTGGCCCAGCCGGACCCGGCACGGCAGCGGCGGGCGTTCTGGATATCCGGGCTCGGCCTGTTCGCCGTGTGGAACACCGGCGTCCTGGCCGGCGCCCTCGCGGGCAGCGCGCTCGGCGACACCGCCCGCTACGGCCTGGACGCGGCTTTCCCCGCCGTCCTGGTCGCCCTGGTCCTGCCCATCCTGCGCGCCGACGCGGCGGTACGACGCTGCGCACTGCTCGGCGCCGCCCTGGCACTCGCGGCCACGCCCGCCGTCCCGGCCGGGGTGCCGGTGCTGCTCGCGCTCGCCGGGCTGCTCCTGCACCGGCGCCCGGCCGCCGCGCCGGGAGCCGCCGCGTGAACCCGACGCTCGCCGTGATCCTCGCCCTGGCCGTCGGCACGTACGCCTTCCGGCTGGTCGGCCCGGTGCTGCACGGCCGGGTGACCGTCCCGCCCCGGGTCCAGGAACTGGCCTCGGCCGGCGCGGTGGTGCTGCTCGTCGCCCTGCTGGCCACGGGCGCCCTGACCGAGGCCGGCGGCTTCGCGGGCTGGGCCCGCCCCGCCGGGGTCCTGGCCGGCGCCGCCCTGGCCTGGCGCCGGGCGCCCTTCGCCCTCGTCGTCCTGGGCGCGGCGACGACGACGGCGCTGCTGCGGCTGGCGGGGATGGGCTAGGGGGTTTCGTTTGGATCAGCCCGGGTCCGCGACGCCCGGCACGGCACTCCCCCAGCCTTCGGCCGGGGGTACCCCCACGCCGCGTTGTCGGACCACCCGAGTACGCCCAGTACGCGGATGATCCTCCGCCTTGCGATGCTCCCCCACTGCCTGAACGGCGTGGGAGGTACCCCCATCACCGGACGCCGCGGCCTGATCCGACCTGATCCAAACGAAACCCCCTAGGCCGCCGCCGTCCAGCCGCACCTGGGGGAACCCCTCCGGGCGCGCGCCCCCAGGCGAGGCACCGGACGCGGACACCGACGCGGACGCCGACGACCGGGCCGACGCTCCTCCGCCGGAGGCCGTGAAACCCGTCGCCGCGTCCCGGCCACCCGGCCGGTCCTTCGCGTCCATGACCGGGGCCATGAACGCGGGCGTGCCGATCGTGCTGCCGGTCGCCGTGTACGACGTCCCGTCCGCGGCCAGCGCGATCCCGAAGTCGATCACCCGGGGCCCGTCGGCGGCCAGCAGCACGTTCGACGGCTTCAAATCCCGGTGTACGGCACCCTCGGCATGGATGGCCTGCAACGCCTCGGCCACCCCCGCCATCAGCCACAGCACGGCCTGCACCGGAAGCCGCCCGCGCCGGGCCACGGCCTGCGCCAGGGACGGGCCGGAAACGTACAGCGTGGCCAGCCAGGGCAGTGCGCCGTCCGGGTCGGCGTCGATCAGTTCCGCGGTGTACGCCCCCGGGCCTCCGCGCCGCCCGGCCCCCTCCCGCGCCCAGCCGGGCGGCGAGCCGGTAACCCGCCACCACCGGCGTGTCGTCCGCCTGCAGCGTCACGTGGTTCATCGGCCCGGTACCCCCGGTGTGACGCTTTGGCCAAGGGCAGCAGCCTAAGGGGGGTGTCAGTGCGGCCCGCTACGGTCCCTCCCCATGACCGACACCGAAGACTTCGTGACCGCCGCCCGCACCTTCTACGACACCGTCGCCGAGGACTACGCCGGACACTTCCGCAACCCCCTTGCCGCCAGGCCGCTGGAGCGGGCGCTGCTCGGCGCGTACGCCGAACAGGTCGGCCCCGAGGGCACGGTGGCCGACCTCGGCTGCGGCCCCGGCGAGATCACCGCCCACCTGGCCGGCCTGGGTCTGTCCGTCTACGGCCTGGACCTCTCCGAGTCCATGGTCGCCATCGCCCGCCGCGAACATCCCGCGCTGCGGTTCGAACAGGGCTCGATGCTGGAGCTTCCCCTCACCGACGGTTCCCTGGCCGGGATCGTCTCCTGGTACTCCAGCATCCACACCCCGACGGACGAACTCCCGTCCCTGATGACCGAGTTCCACCGCGTACTGGCTCCGGGCGGCCGTCTCCTGCTCGCCTTCCAGGTGGGCGACGCGCCGCTCCGCCTCGACCGCCCCTGGGGCCGGGACGTGATCCTGGACTTCCACCGTCGCCGCCCCGAACAGATGGCCGAGCTGCTGTCGGACGCGGGATTCGCCCTCCGCTCCAGCACCGTGCGCGAACGCGTCGAGGCCCACGGCGAGTCAACCCCGCAGGCGTTCCTTCTCGCCCAGAAGAAAGCCTGACCAGGCAACCGGGCCGACGGTGAGATGCCCGGCGCCGGGCCGCTTGGAGTCGCGGATGTGGATGGCGGCGGGGTGGGGGGCGACCTCTACGCACTCGCCGCCTTCGCCACTGCTGTGGGTGGACTTGCGCCAGTGGTAGGCGAGTTCGAGGCAATCGCCGCCTTCACCGCCGCTGTGGCTGGATTTGAACCAATTGAGTTCCGCGCCGCTCATAGCGTCTCCAGCTTCGTTTCGATCAACGCCCGGGTTTCCAGGGGCGGAAGTGCCATGGCTCGCATGATCCCATAGCGGTCTGCGATCTTCCTGACCTCTTCGGCGTCGGTGATCAGCCGCGGGTACCCCTGGATCTCCGTGTACGCGACCTGCGGGTAGCCCCTGGGGACGAGGAGGTTGAACGCGCCATCCATGTTGGGGTGTTCCTGCAAGAGCGTTGGCATCACCTGAATCTCCACGTTTCTCATGGTGCCTACGTCCAGCAAGCGGCGCAGCTGCCCGGCGTGGACGCGTGGTCCACCGATCGGCCGGTCGAGCACGACCTCTTCCAGGACGTAGCTGACTACTGGGGCCGGCAGGCGCTCGAACACTTGCTGACGCGACAGACGGTCGGCCACCCGCTTCTCGATGGTCTCCTCGCTGAGGAACGGCCGCCGCTTGGCGAACACCGCCCGCGCGTACTCCTCGGTCTGCAGCAAGCCCTGCACGGCGTGATTGGAGTAGTGATGCAGCTCCACAGCCTCCGCCTCCATCGCGGCATAGCTGCGATACCACTCCGGATGCCTGGTCCGCGCCCGGCTCATCGCCTCCTCAACCTGGGGGATGACCTCCGCGAACAACCCATCTGCTTTGAGGATTTCGTCCGCCCTCTGCAGGAACTCCGGCCTCGGCGTCCGTACCCCTCGCTCCATCGCCGAGATCTGGTCGGGGCCGTACCCCACGAGACCGCCGAACTCCCGCTGGTTCAGCCCCGCCTTCTCCCTCAGCAGCTTCAGCTGTTTGCCCAGGACGACGAAGACCGCCGCCGCCCCGTTGACCTCCGCCGGGGTCTCCGGTCGCCGTTCCTCTGTCACGCCACCCTCCGACATGCCGTACTCCACACGAGCCGCGCCCGTACGACTACGTACAGTCGCCGGGTCTCCCCTGGTCAGCGTAGGGAGAAGGCAGCACGCTCGGTGACGTGAACGTAGAAATCTCCACCCCCACAACCGAACTCGTCCAGCGGCTCAGCGCCACCCCGCGGGGCGCCCGGCTGGCCCGTCGGCTGACCGGTGCCGCGCTGGCGACCTGGGGTTATCCGCACGAGGGCGACCTGAGCCACACCGCGCAGCTGATCGTCGCCGAACTGGCCGCCAACGCCGTCACACACGGTCGCGTCCCGGGGCGGGACTTCGAGCTGCGGCTCGGCCTGCTGCGGGAGAAGAACACCTTGCGTATCGAGGTGAGCGATGCCCGAGGGGACCGGAAGCTGCGGTTCCTGGACGGGCGGCCGGAGGACGAACACGGGCGCGGGCTGGTCGTCGTACAGGTGCTGGCCTCGCTGTGGGGCGTGTCCGAGCGGGACGTCGGCAAGACGGTGTGGGTGGAGCTGTCGCTCAGCCCGCGGCAGCGACCCGGCACTCCACGACCGTGTCCGCGAAGGCCCGGGCCGGCGGGCTGAGCGCGTCCCAGCGGCGGACGGCCCAGCCGACGGGCAGGGGACGCAGACCGGGCAACGGGACCAGCCGCAACGGGCTGTCGCCGGGGGCCGGAAGGCGAGGCACGGCGGGTACGACCGCTCGCCCGATCCCCAGCTCGGCGAGCAGCAGCGCCGTGTCCCAGTCGGCCACGCTCGGCTCGTGCGCGAACCGCACGCCCCGCTCCGCGCAGGCCGCTTCGAGGTGTGCGGCGGACGTGGAGTTCGGCGGGAGCCGGATGATCCGGGTGTCGGCCAGTTCCGCGGGGTCCAGGTGGGGGCGGCCGGCCAGCGGGTCGTCCGCGCGGACGGCGAGGAGCCACGGCAGCTCCACGACGGTGCGCTGCTCGATGCCGCGGACCGGGGGACCGATGGTGATCCAGGCCAGGTCCAGGGTGCCGTCGGCGAGGGCGTCGAAGCTGCCACGGCCCGAACTCACGGTGTGGAACTCCAGGTTGACCTTGGGGTGGCGGTGGCGGAAGGTGACGACCGCGTCGGACATGAAGTGCCGGACGGTCGTCGCGCCGGTGGCCACGCGGACGTAGCCGCTGTGGCCGTCGACCAGGTCACGGAGCTGCCGTACCGCCAGGTCCAGGCCGGAGATGCCTTCGGCTGCGGCAGCCTCCAGTATCCGTCCGGCCTGGGTGGGGACGACTCCGCGCGGTCGACGCTCCAGCAGGGCGACGCCTGTCTCCCGTTCCAGCCGCTTGACGTGCTGGCTTACGGCGGACTGGGTGCAGCCGAGGTCACGGGCGACCGAACTCAGGCTGCCCGCGCGGCAGACGGCCACGTACACGCGGAGGTCGTCGAGCGTCACAACACCCAAGTTATCACTGGGGTTTGGTGAGTAAACCCAAGGATTGACTGGATGGTGGGGGCGTACGAGGATCGGATGCGGGCCGCAACCGACCCAGGCGGCAACCCGCTCCCCGCCCCGCCGAGTCCGGACGAGGTGGGACCCACGAGGAGCGGGTGCCGACCCTTTCAGCCTCTCGCCGTGAGCGATTGGCAGATACGTGCCACGAATCCGAGCACATCGACGACAAAACAGCTGGTCAGCGTCAGGGCGCCTGGCACAGTTCCGCCAATCTCCCCTCCCCTGCGACCCCAGAGGCCAAGGAGGCCGGGAAGCCGGGAAGCCGGGAGGCCGGGGAGCCGGGAAGCCGCCGAACCCACCCGGCGTCCATGCGAGACGCGACCGCGCCCCCTCCCCCACGACGCGAAGGCAGCGGCCTCGGGGCCCAACACGCCTCAGTCGCGCCCCGGCAAAAGAACCCGGACCCCCACCACTGGACCCCGTGGAACTGGCCCACACCCCCCACCCCACCGAGCGGCTCAGCGTTCGTACATGCTCTCCACTTCCTTCGTGAAGTCCCGCATGATCTGTTCCCGGCGCAGCTTCATGGAAGGGGTCAGGTGGCCGGCCTCCTCCGTGAAGTCCACCGGGAGGACGGCGAAGCGGCGGATGGACTCGGGGCGGGAGACCAGTTTGTTCGCCTCGTCCAGTGCCCGCTGCAGGACCGCCGCCAACTCCGCGTCGTCGACGAGGAACTCGGGCGGCACGGGATGCTTGCCGATCATCTGGCGCCAGTGGGTGATGCCGTCGGGGTCGAGCGTGATGAGGGCCGAGACGTACGGGCGGCCGTCGCCCACCAGCATCACCTGGGAGATCAGCGGGTGCTGGCGCAGCCAGTTCTCCAGCGGGGCCGGGGCCACCGACTTGCCGCCCGCCGTGATCAGCAGCTCCTTCTTGCGGCCGGTGATGGTCAGATAGCCCTCGTCGTCCAGCTCGCCGAGGTCGCCGGTGGCCAGCCAGCCGTCGCGGGTCGCGGGGACGACTCCGCCCGCCTGCGGGTCCCAGTAGCCGCGCAGCACATGGTCGCCGGCGAGCAGGATCTCGCCGTCCGCCGCGATCCGTACCCGCGTGCCGGGTATCGGCCAGCCGACCGTGCCCAGACGGGGCTTGAGGGGCGGGGTGACCGTCGACGCGCCGGTGGTCTCCGTGAGGCCGTAGCCCTCGAAGATCTCGATGCCCGCGCCCGCGTAGAACGCGGCGAGGCGCCGGCCGAGGGGAGAGCCGCCGCAGATCGCGTACCGGACGCGGCCTCCCATGGCGGTGCGCAGGCGGCGGTAGACGAGGGGGTCGTAGAAGGTGCGCTGCGTCTTCAGGGCGCGGCTCGGGCCGCTGCCGGTGCCGGTCTGCCAGGCCTCCAGCGCCTCGCCGTAGCGCTGGGCGACGGCCGCCGCCCGGTCGAAGGCCGCCACGCGGCCGCCCGCCTCCGCCTTGGCGCGGGACGAGTTGTAGATCTTCTCCAGCATGTAGGGGATGGTCAGCAGTGCGGTCGGCCGGAACGCGGCCAGGTCCGGCAGGAGGTCGTCCGGGGCCAGGCTGGGGGCGTGGCCGAGGCGGACCCGGGCGCGGACGCAGGCGATGGCCACCATCCGGCCGAAGACGTGGGACATGGGCAGGAAGAGCAGGACCGACGGCTCCTCGCCCTGCGCCTTGAAGACCGGATGGAGCAGTTCGATCGCGTTGTCGACCTCGGCGAAGAAGTTGCCGTGGGAGAGGGCGCAGCCCTTGGGGCGGCCGGTGGTGCCGGAGGTGTAGATCAGTGTGGCGAGGGTGTCGGGGCCCAGCATGCCCCGGCGGACGCCCACCTCGCCGTCCGGCACCGGCGCGCCCGCGTCGGCGAGCTGGGCCACGTGGCCCTTCTCCATCACCCACACGTGGCGCAGGTCGGGCAGGTGCGGGAGTTCGGGGCCGATGGCGGCGGCCTGGGCGGTGGTCTCCGTGACGAGGGCGACCGCGCCGGAGTCGTGCAGGATCCAGCGGGTCTGGAAGACGGAGGAGGTGGGGTAGACGGGGACCGTGACCAGGCCGGCCGCCCAGGCGGCGAAGTCGAGGAGGGTCCACTCGTAGGTCGTACGGGCCATGACGGCGATCCGGTCGCCGGGCATCAGGCCCTCGGCTATCAGGCCCTTGGCCACCGCCTGCACTTCGGCGGCGAACCGGGCGGCCGTCACGTCCGTCCAGCGGCCGCCGGACAGCTTGCGGCTGAGCACGATCGCGTCGGGGGCCGCCTCCGCGTTCTCGTACGGGAGGTCGGCGAGGGAGCCGTGCTTGACCTGGGGCGCGAACGGCGGCACGTACGCCTCGCTCACCGCTCCGTCCAGCCGCCGTGTCTCGGGTTCGACGAGGACGGGGCGGCCGTCGTAGTCGACGGCGGAGACGGGGGCGCCGGAGGAGAGGGGGGCGGTCGGGTACGGGGTGGACACGGGCGGCTCCTCTGGCGTGCGTGCGCCGGCGGCGGGCCCTGGGGGAAAGGGGTTACCGCTGGTCAGGCAGGTGATCGTACGGCTCGGCTGTGAGGGGGTTGTGCGGGTTCGGGGATGGTCCGGGGCCAGGGGTGTGCAGCCTCGGGGGGTATGTGAGGGGCGTTCAGCTTTGCCTGTGCCGTGGTGGGTCGGGTGTACCGGGATCGCCGTCACCCCTTGTACCCACTGGACTTACCTCCGGTAACCTTACTCTGGAGTAAGCACTTTGGAACCGAGTCGCGCGGGAGTTGTACATGGCCGACCGCTACCTGAGCTTCACCGGCACGGCACCCGGCCGTTTCCTCACCCGGCGCCTGGGCCCGCCCCAGTCGGCCGAGCCGGTCCGGTGGTCGCCCGAACTGCCCACCGGCCGGCGGGCGCTGGGGGCCTGATGGACACGGTCACCCTCACCGCCGCGCCCGCGCTGGGCCCGCTGCTGGCCCGGGGCGCCCTGCGCTCCCCCTTCAAGCGGCCCGCACCGGACGCGGCGTTCCCGCGCACCCGGCTCGTGCTGTCCGGTGTGCGTGTCGACCTGACGAGGCTCGCCGCCTACGAGCGGGTCTGCGGCTTTCCGACCGGCGAGCTGGACCTTCCGGTCACCTATCCGCACGTCCTGGGCTTCCCGCTGGCCATGCGGCTGATGAGCGGCCGGGACTTTCCGCTGCCGTTGCTCGGCCTGGTCCACACGTCGATCGAGATCGTCCGGCGGGCCGCGCTGCCGGCCGACGCGGAGTACGAGTTGTCGGTGTTCGTCGAGGGGCTGGCCGCGCACCGGCGCGGGACGGAGGCGACGGTGGGGACCTGCCTTCGGCTGGGCGGCGACCTGGTCTGGGAGTCCCGCAGCACGTACCTGGCCCGACACGGGACGGCTTCGGCCCCGGCCCCGGCCCACCCGCCCACCCGACTCGGTCGGCACAAACCGAACCCTCACGGGGCTCCGCCCCGGACCCCGGAGGACGCCCCGCCCGAGCGGGCCGCGTCCGCCGCGGAACGGGGCGGGGGCCCGGAGGACGACACACGCCGGAAGGACGGGCCGACCGCGTCCGTCACGGAGCGGGGCGGGGGCCCGGAGGACGACACACGCCGGAAGGGCGAGCCGACCGCGTCCGTCACGGAGCGGGGCGGGGGCCCGGAGGACGACACACGCCGGAAGGACGGGCCGACCGCGTCCGCCACGGAACGGGGCCGGGGCCCGGAGGGCGGCACAGGTGGGAAGGGCGGGGCGGAGTATGGCGCGGGTGGGGAGGGGGCGGTGGGGGTCGTTGTCGAGTGGGGGCTCGGTGGGGACGTGGGGCGGCGGTACGGGGCCGCTTCCGGGGATCGCAATCCCATTCATCTGCACCCGCTCACGGCCCGCCTCTTCGGCTTTCCCCGGGCCATCGCGCACGGCATGTGGACGGTGGCCCGCTGTCTCGCCGCCCACGGCACGCCCGACGCGACCGAGGTCCGGGCCCGGTTCCAGGCGCCGGTGCTGCTGCCGGGCACGGTGACCTACAGCGCGGACGGCAACGGGCGCTTCGCCCTGCGGGGCTCGGGCGGCAGGCTCCACGTGTCCGGTGAGGTACGACCGCTGTCCGGCACCGGGCCGGGTTCGGCCGGGGTTCCCCGAGGGGCCGGGCAGGCGACCGATCCCCGGCGCAACTCGCCCTCCACAGAGCGGAGTTGACGGGCTATACGTCTCCTCGCCCGCAGCCCTACGTCTCCTCGCCCGGCGGAGCCCACACGCGGCCGGACATCAGGGTGCCCAGGCCCGACCAGGCGAAGTTCATCAGCGTGGCCGCGGCCTGCCGGGCGGTGACGCCGGGCGTGGCGTTGGCCCAGGCGGCGAGCGACTCGGCGGCGCCGACCAGCGCCTCGGCCAGCCCGGCCACCTCGCGCTCGGGCAGGCCGGGGTCCCGGTGTGCCTCCCGGGCCGCCACCACGACCAGCCGGGTCACGAACGTGACGAGTTCCGCGCGCATCGCGGCGACCTCGGCCGCGAAGGTCTCTCCGTGCGTGCGGGCCTGCAGGTGCAGGACCGACCAGCCGTCGGGGTGCTCGGCGGTGTGCGCGAAGAACGCCCGCAGGCCTTCCCAGAGTTGCCGGTCGGCGGGCAGCTCCTGCCGGACACCCGCGCGGACGGCCGCCGTGAGCGCGGTGGCCTCGCGGCGGATGCAGGCGGTGAAGAGGTCTTCCTTCGAGTTCAGGTACAGATAGACCAACGGCTTGGACACGCCCGCGAGTTCGGCGATCTCGTCCATCGACGCGGCCATGTACCCGCGCTGTCCGAAGATCCGTACGGCGGCGTCGAGCATCTGCTGCTCCCGTACCGCCCTCGGCATCCGTTTGGTCTTGACGGCACCCATGAGGGCAAGACTAGTTGGGCGCGGCGGCCCCGCCCGATGTCCGCGACGCGTCGTCGGCCAGATCCTCCTGGCTGCGGTTGGCGTCCAGGTTGGCCTTCATCCGGTCGACCCTGTCCACGATCCGCACGGAGGCACGGTCCCGCTCCTTGCGCAGCACCACCCAGCTGATCGGCGCCGAGAGGACCAGGGAGAGCAGCAGGACCCAGAGGGCGTTGGAGTCGCCGAAGCCGCGCGGGAAGATGCCCGAGTAGACGGCTCCCCAGACGATCACGAGGCAGCCCGCGAAGATACCGAGGCGCATCAGCGTGTAGCGGAGCATCTCAATCCACTCGTCCGATTCCAAAAGGGGTCATCGTCCAGTGAAGCACGGCCCCGGGGCGATCATGCAGGGGGGTCAGCCGAGCGGCAGCAGCATGAGGACCTCGTTGCGGTCGTCGCCGGGTGCGACCCGGATGGCGTCCGGGACGCGGCCGACCTCCTTGTAACCGCAGGAGGCGTAGAACCGCTCCAGGCCGTGTCCGCCCCGGCAGGTCAGCCGGATCGCCTCGACGCCCTCGGTCCCGCGGGCCGCGTCCTCGGCGGCGGCCAGCAGGTCGCGGCCGTAGCCCCGGCCCTGGTGCCGGGGGTGGACCATCACGGTGTACAGCCAGATCCAGTGGGTCATCAGCCGGTGGCTGTTGTGGGTGAGGAAGGCGGTCGCGGCCACCCGGCCGTCCTCGTCGTGGCCGACGAGCAGCCGGGTGCGGCCCTCGGCCATCTGCACGAGGTGCCGCACCAGCTCGGGCCGTATGTCCTCGCGGGTCACCGGGGCCACGAAGCCGACGGAACCGCCGGCGTTCGAGACGTCCGTCCACAGGTCGAGGATGCCGTCGCGCAGGGCGGGGGTGAGGGCGGGATCCAGGGTGAAGGTAAGAGGCACGGGCGCAGTGTATCCATTACGCGTGCGGCTGCTCCTACGCGTTCGTCTTCCGCTCCGGCTTCCCGGTGAGGGCTCGCGCGGCGACTTTCAGGTCGGCGACCAGGCCCTGGTACGCCTGTTCGCGGTCGTCCGCGCGCAGGACGGCCGACGGGTGCACGGTCGGTACGAGGCGTTCCGGCCGGCCGTGGATCTCCTCCTCCAGGACGGTGCCGCGCACCTGGCCCACCCGGAAGGAGGACCCCAGCAGTGCCTTGCCGGCCGTGGCGCCGAGGATCACGATCAGCTCCGGCTCCACCAGGGCCAGCTCGGCCGCGAGCCAGGGGCCGCAGGCCGTCATCTCCCGGAGGCTCGGGGCCTTGTGGATGCGGCGTTTGCGGGGTTCGGCCTGGGTGAACTTGAAGTGCTTCACCGCGTTGGTCACATAGGCGTGGGCGGGGTCGATACCGGCTTCCGCGAGCGCGCGGTCGAGCAGTTTGCCGGCCGGGCCGACGAAGGGCCTGCCCTGGCGGTCCTCCTGGTCGCCGGGTTGCTCACCGACGAGCATGACCCGGGCGTGGGTGTCTCCGGCGCCGAAGACGGTCTGGGTGGCTTCGCGGTGCAGGGGGCAGCCGTGACAGCCGGCCGCTGCGCGGCGCAGGGCCGGGAGGTCGGCGCCGTCGGGGACGAAGGGCTCCGCCGTGTACTGGTCCTCGGGGGCCTTGGGGGACATGGCGGACGGGTACCCCTGGGTGTGCGCCGACGAACAAAGGTGCCGGGTCGGTCGTCCGGCCCCGGGCCCGTCGTGGCTGGTCGCGCCCGCCGCGCCACCCAGCCGGGGCACCGTCGTGGCTGGTCGCGCCCGCGCGGCGGAGCCGCATATCCGACACAGCCCCGCGCCCCTGGGCTGGACCACTCGCCGCCCGCCGGATCAGCCGGCCCCCGCACAGCACTGGGTTGACCACTCCGCGTCGGCCGAAAAGGGGGCGCGGGCCCCTGGGGGTCAGAGGCGCATGGGCTGGGGGGAGTCTCGGCGGGTCGGGTCGGGGCCCTCGTACTCGCGGATGATCTCGTAGCGGGTGTTGCGCTCCACGGGGCGGAAGCCCGCGTCCCGGATCAGCTCCAGGAGGTCCTCACGGGTCAGCTTGTTCGGCGTACCGTAGTTGTCCGCGTCGTGAGTGATCTTGTACTCGACGACCGAGCCGTCCATGTCGTCGGCGCCGTGCTGAAGGGCCAGCTGGGCGGTCTGCACGCCGTGCATCACCCAGAAGACCTTCACGTGCGGGACGTTGTCGAAGAGGAGCCGGGAGACGGCGAAGGTCTTCAGGGCCTCGGCGCCGGTCGCCATCTGGGTGCGGGCCTGAAGGCGGTTGCGGATCTTGCCGTCCTTCATGTCCACGAAGTCGTGCTGGTAGCGCAGCGGGATGAAGACCTGGAAACCGTTCGTCTCGTCCTGGAGCTCGCGGAGACGGAGCACGTGGTCGACGCGGTGGCGGGGTTCCTCGATGTGGCCGTAGAGCATGGTGCACGGGGTCTTCAGACCCTTCTCGTGCGCCAGGCGGTGGATGCGGGACCAGTCCTCCCAGTGGGTCCTGTGGTCCACGATGTGCTGCCGGACCTCCCAGTCGAAGATCTCCGCGCCGCCGCCGGTGAGCGACTCCAGGCCCGCGTCGATCAGCTCGTCCAGGATCTCCGAGGCCGACAGACCGCTGATCGTCTCGAAGTGGTGGATCTCCGTGGCCGTGAAGGCCTTGAGGGAGACGTTCGGGAGGGCGGCCTTCAGTTCCCGCAGGGACCGGGGGTAGTAGCGCCACGGCAGGTTGGGGTGCAGGCCGTTGACGATGTGGAGTTCCGTGAGGTTGTCCGACTCCATCGCCTTGGCCAGCTTCACGGCCTCCTCGATGCGCATCGTGTACGCGTCCTTCTCGCCCGGCTTGCGCTGGAACGAGCAGTAGGCGCAGGACGCCGTGCACACATTCGTCATGTTGAGGTGGCGGTTGACGTTGAAGTGGACCACGTCACCGTTCTTGCGGGTACGCACCTCGTGCGCGAGGCCACCGAGCCAGGCCAGGTCGTCCGACTCGTACAGCGCGATGCCGTCCTCGCGGGTCAGCCGCTCACCGGAGCGGACCTTCTCCTCCAGCTCGCGCTTGAGCCCGACGTCCATGCCAACACCTTTCTACGACAGCCCGACCAACGGTATCCCTAGACCTCTTCGGGCAGCTCTCCGACCCGGTTCTCCCACTTCGTGGACAGCACGATCGTGGTACGCGTCCGGGAGACGCCCTTGGTCCCGCTCAGCCGCCGGATGGTCCGCTCCAGGCCGTCGACGTCCGTCGAGCGCACCTTGAGCATGTACGAGTCGTCGCCGGCGATGAACCAGCAGTCCTCGATCTCCGGCAGGTCCCGCAGCCGCTGGGCGACGTCCTCGTGGTCGGCCGCGTCGGAGAGGGAGATGCCGATCAGCGCCGTCACGCCCAGGCCGAGGGAGGCCGAGTCCACCGTGGCCCGGTAGCCGGTGATGACCCCGGCCGCCTCCAGCCGGTTGATGCGGTCGGTGACGCTCGGGCCCGACAGGCCGACAAGGCGTCCCAGCTCCGCGTACGAGGCCCGGCCGTTCTCCCTCAGGGCCTGGATGAGCTGCCTGTCCACCGCGTCCATGCGATCGAAGCCTTCCGGTGAAAGTTCCTGAAGTGATGAGAGGTACTGCGAGGTACTGCTACTTGCCGGGCCGGCCGGCCTCCGAGCCGCCGCCCAGCTCGCCCTTCCACCGCCGGTACAGGCCGTGCCCGACGCCCGCCGCGTCCAGCACCCGCCCGGCGACGAAGTCCACCAGATCCTGGATGTGGGTGGCTCCCGCGTAGAAGGCCGGGGACGCCGGCACGACCGTGGCGCCCGCGTCGTCCAGCGCGACGAGGTGCCGCAGGGTCTGGCCGTTCAAGGGGGTCTCCCGTACGGCCACGGCCAGCGTCCGGCGCTCCTTCAGCGTGACGCTCGCCGCGCGCTGGAGCAGGTCCTTGGACAGCCCGAGCGCCACACCGGCCACGCAGGCGGTGGAGGCGGGCACGATGAGCATCCCCTTGGCCGGGTACGACCCCGAGGACGGGCCGGCCGCGAGGTCGCCCGCGTTCCAGTACCGCACCCCGCTGACGTCCACGTCGAAGGTCCCGGGCTTGCCGTCGGCGCCACGGGCCAGCCATTCCCGCAGGTCGTCCTGCCAGTGGGCGTCCCGGAACGAGATGCCCGTCTCGTCCAGCAGCGTCAGCCGCGAGGCCCGGCTGACCACCAGGTCCACCGCTTCCCCCGCCTCCAGCAACGCCCGCAGCACGGCAGCGGCGTATGGCGTCCCGGAAGCTCCGGACACCCCCACGATCCAAGGCACGCGCTGCGTTTCTCCTGCGTTCACACCTTGAGCGTACCGGCGGGTTCGGTTCTGCTCAGGCCGGGTGGTGTCCGGCCCGTCAGACGGTCAGACCGCGCACGAGGAGATCGAGCAGCGCGCACACGAACAGGGCAATGCCGATGAAGCCGTTGACCGAGAAGAACGCCCTGTTGAGGCGGGAGAGGTCATGGGGGCGGACGATGCGGTGCTCGTAGACGAAGGCGCCCGCGACGATCAGCAGGCCCAGCCAGAAGAACGCGCCTGCGTGGGTGGCCAGGGCGTACCAGACGAGCAAGGCCGTGGTGACCGTGTGGCAGGCGCGCGCGCCCCAGATCGCGGCCGGGATGCCGAAGCGGGCCGGGACCGACATGACGCCGGTCTCGCGGTCGGTCTCGACGTCCTGGCAGGCGTAGATCAGGTCGAAGCCGCCGATCCAGACGCCGACGGCCAGCCCGAGGACGACGGCCGTCCAGGACCACTCGCCGCTGATCGCCAGCCAGCCGCCGATCGGCCCCATGGCCTGGGCGAGGCCCAGGATGGCCTGCGGGAAGTTGGTGAACCGCTTCCCGTAGGGATAGACCACCATCGGGATCACGGCGACCGGGGCGAGGGCCAGGCAGAGCGGGTTGAGCAGGGCCGCGGCGCCGAGGAAGACCACCAGGGCGATCAGGGCGCCCGTCCAGGCGTGCTTCACCGACATCGCGCCGGTCACCAGCTCGCGGTGGGCCGTACGCGGGTTACGGGCGTCGATCTCGCGGTCGATGATCCGGTTGACCGCCATGGCGAACGTGCGCAGCCCGACCATGCAGACCGTGACCAGGAGCAGGCGGCCCCAGTGGATGTTCTTGTCCCACTCGTACATCGCCGTGAGGGAGGCGATGTAGGCGAACGGGAGCGCGAAGACCGAGTGCTCGATCATCACCAGGCGCAGGAACGCCTTGGTGCGACCCGGCCGCGGGAGTGCCGCGGAGGCGCTGCTCACAGTCCGTACTCCTTCCAGCGGCGGTCCACCAGGGCCGCCGTATCCGGGTCCGACAGGACCATCTCCGGCCACCCTCCGTCCCGCGTGTACCCCTCCTCCGGCCACTTCCGCGTGGCGTCGATGCCCGCCTTGCCGCCCCAGAACTGCTGGTAGGAGGCGTGGTCGAGGTGGTCGACGGGGCCCTCCACGACCGTGAGGTCGCGGGCGTAGTCGGTGTTGCCGAGGGCCCGCCAGGCGACCTCGTGCAGGTCGTGGACGTCACAGTCGGCGTCCACCACCACGATCAGCTTGGTGAGGGACATCATGTGGGCCCCCCAGACGGCGTGCATCACCTTCTGCGCGTGCTTCGGGTACTTCTTGTCGATCGAGACGATCGCGCAGTTGTGGAAGCCGCCGGCCTCGGGCAGGTGGTAGTCCACGATGTCCGGGACGATGATCTTCAGCAGGGGGAGGAAGAAGCGTTCCGTGGCGCGGCCGAGCGGGCCGTCCTCCGTCGGCGGGCGGCCGACGACGATCGACTGGAGCAGCGGGCGCTTCCGCATCGTCACGCAGTCGATCTTCAGGGCCGGGAAGGGCTCCTGCGGGGTGTAGAAGCCGGTGTGGTCGCCGAAGGGCCCCTCGGGCAGCATCTCGCCCGGCTCCAGCCAGCCCTCCAGGACGACCTCCGCGTTCGCGGGCACCTGGAGCGGGACGGTCTTGCAGTCGACCATCTCGATCCGCTTGCCCGCGATGAACCCGGCGAACAGGTACTCGTCGATGTCGCCGGGGAGCGGGGCCGTCGAGGCGTACGTCACGGCGGGCGGGCAGCCGAAGGCGATGGCGACCGGGAGGCGCTCGCCCCGTCGTGCCGCGACCTGGTAGTGGTTCCGGCTGTCCTTGTGGATCTGCCAGTGCATGCCGATCGTGCGCTTGTCGTGGCGCTGCAGGCGGTACAGGCCGAGGTTCCGGATGCCGGTCTCGGGGTCCTTGGTGTGGGTCAGGCCGAGGTTGAAGAAGGAGCCGCCGTCCTCGGGCCAGGTGAAGAGCGCCGGGAGCCGGTCGAGGTCGACGTCGTCGCCGTGCAGGACGACCTCCTGCACCGGCGCGTTGTCGGACTTCACCTTCTTCGGCGGGACGTGGGTCATCGCGCCCAGCTTCCCGAAGGCCTCGCGCACACCGACGAAGCCGTGCGGCAGCTCGGGCCGCAGCAGGCCGCCGATCTTCTCGGAGATGTCGCCGTACGACTTCAGGCCCAGCGCCTTGAGCAGGCGGCGGTCGGTGCCGTACACGTTCATGGCGAGGGGCATGTCCGAGCCGCGCACGTTCTCGAAGAGCAGCGCCGGGCCACCGGACTTCTGCACCCGGTCGACGATCTCCCCGACCTCCAGGTAAGGGTCGACCTCGGCCTTGATGCGCTTGAGGTCTCCCTCGCGCTCCAGCGACCGCAGCAGGGAGCGAAGATCGTCGTAAGCCATGGGGCCAAGTATCGCCGACGTACCGCTTTGTCCACGCGCCCACCCCTGCCTTGTGGCGCCCTGGGGGCCGGGCGGGCTCTCGGGGCGCTGGGCGGGTGGGGCCGTACCGGTGTCCGCGCGTTGCCCGGGTGGCCGTGCCGGGAACACTGAACGCATGGATCAGGAACAGGCCCGCGCCTGGCTCGCCACCGCCGTCGCCGAGGCGCGCGCGGGGCACGCCGAGGGCGGCATCCCGATCGGTGCGGCCCTCTACGGCCCCGACGGGGGCCTGCTCGGCCGGGGCCGCAACCGCCGCGTCCAGGACGACGACCCCTCGGCGCACGCGGAGACGGCCGCCTTCCGGGCGGCGGGGCGGCAGCGCTCGTACCGCGGCACGACCATGGTGACCACGCTGTCCCCCTGCTGGTACTGCAGTGGCCTGGTGCGCCAGTTCGGCATCTCCCGGGTGGTGATCGGCGAGGCCGTCACCTTCCGCGGCGGCCACGACTGGCTCGCCGGGCACGGCGTGGAGATCGTGCTGCTGGAGGACCCCGAGTGCGTGGAACTGATGCGCTCCTTCATCGAGAACGACCCGGCTCTGTGGAACGAGGACATCGGTGAGTGACTCCCCCATCCCCACCGTCGACCTGCGCCCCTGGCTCTCCGGCGATGCGGAGCTGCGCGCCGCTCTCGCCGTCACCGTCGACCGGGCCCTGCAGAACGCCGGCTTCCTGCTGATCACCGGGCACGGCGTGGAGCCGGGGCTGCGGGCCCGGCTCCGGTCGGCGGCGCGTGCGTTCTTCCTGCTGCCCGCCGAGGTCAAGCAGCGGTACGCGGCGAGGGTCGGCGGACGCGGCTGGCTCGGGCCGGGTGCCGAGGCCAACGCGTACGCGGAGGGCACCGAGACCCCGCCGGACCTGAAGGAGTCGCTCACCTTCGCGACCGACGAACCGTTCGAGGACCCGGTCGTCAACGCCGAGTGGTACGCGCCCAACGTCTGGCCCGCGGAGGTCCCGGAGCTGCGCGGGCCGTGCGAGGAGTACCTGGGCCGGATGGCCGCTCTGGAGAAGGAGCTGCTGTCCCTGCTGGGGTGCGCGCTCGGCATGGGCACCGGCTTCTTCTCCCGGCACATGGACCGTCCGACGTACGGCTTCAACATCAACTGGTACCCGGGGGCGGAGGTCGTCGGGGAGCCGCGGCCGGGCCAGTTCCGGATCGGGCCGCACACCGACTTCGGGACCGTCACCATCCTGGACCGGCAGGCCGGCCGGGGCGGCCTGCAGGTGTACACCGACGAGGGCGGCTGGGCGGACGCGCCGTACGATCCGGACGCGTTCACCGTGAACATCGGTGATCTGCTGGCCCGCTGGACCGGGGACCGGTGGCGGTCGGGCCGGCACCGGGTGCTGCCGCCGCCCGTCGACGCGCCCGCCGAGGAGCTGATGTCCCTCGTCTACTTCGGCGAGTGCACCCCGGGCACGCTGGTGGAGTCCGTGCCGGCGCCGGTGGGCCGGGTGGCGTACCCGCCCGTCGACTCGCACGTGTACCTGCGCGCGAAGCTCGACTCGATCGCCGTCGACTGACCTCCCCTGCTGAGCCCGGCGACCGTCGCGGCCGCGGCGGCGCTGCCGGACGGCTCCCGGCCGCCCGCCCGCACCCTGGAGTCGCACATCAGGACGGCCCGGTGCGTCCGGGAGGACGGGCTGGCTGTACGTCGAGCGGCTGCGGGGCCGGATCGCCTCGGTGGCCCACGGGAGTCTCCCCGCGGTTTCGTGACACAACGGTCACCACGGACCCTGGTCTGAAGCAACTCCCCCTTTCTACACTGCTGTTGAGGGGGAGATGCGGTGCACAGACGGTTGCACGGGCGGGGAGCACTGTTAGACGTCGATCCGGCCGGGCTCGCGCCGCGGCTCGTGGGCCTGCGCCCGCACCAGCACCGCGCACATCCGTACGAGCATCCGGACGAACCTCCGTTCGTCATGCTCACCGGGGCGCGCGGGCTCGGTAAGGGTGCGGTCCTCGCCGAGCTGCGGGAGGCCTACCGGGGACATACACCGGTCGCGCTGGCCGACTGCGCGGAGGAGCAGTTCCGGGCGCCGCCCGCGGACCGGCCCGCCGCCTCCTGGTCGCCGCTCGGACAGGCGCTGCTGGTGATCGCCGAACAGCTCGCCGAGCCGGTGACGGGCGCCGGGCGGATCACCTTCCCGCGGCTGATGTCGGGCCTGGTCGCGGTGGCCGCCGGCGGCTGGGGCGACGCCGATTCGGAGCGGATCCGCCGGGAGGTCGAGCGGATCCTGCTGCTGAACGAGGGCGGCTCGTGGGTCAGGGGGGTGGCCGGGCGCTGGGCGGGGAAGGTGGCGGCCAAGGTGGTCGCGGCCGCCACCGGCACCGGGCCGCTGGTGTCGGGCGCGATCGAGGCGACCCTGGAGTCCGTCGCCGAGGGCTTCACCAGCCGCCGGCACCAGAAGGCGTCCGTGTGGTACCGGACCTATCCGAACGCGGGCGGCAACGCCCAGCGCGGGCTGATCCTGCTGTCCCAGCACTTCCGGGACGGCGGCGGCTCCCGCGAGCACGCCGAGCGGTATCTGGTCCGGGCGCTGCTGGCCGACCTGACGGAGGCCTACGCGGGGGTGCTGCCGCGGATGCAGCGGCTGGGCAGGCCGCTGGTGCTGCTGGACAACGCGCAGTCGGCGCCGGGCCCGGGTCTGGTGGCGGCCGTGCTGCGGGACCGCGCCGAGGGCATCGCGGACCGGGTGGCGTTCGTCGCGGCCCGGCGCGGGGAGGGCCGCGAGGAGCTGCCGGGCGCGGTGCGGCGGGAGCTGCCGGAGGTGGCCCGGCGCTGCGACTGGGCGCCGGACACGGCCCCCTCCTCGCGGGCGCTGCTGCTGGCGCTGCCGCCGCTGAGCCCGGACGACACCCTGCACATCGTCGGCGCGGTCTGCCGGGACACGGCCGTCCCGCCGCAACTGTCCCATGCCGTGCACCGGTTGACCGGCGGGAACCCGCTGGGCATCGTGCTGCTCGCCGAGTCGGCGGCGCAGGCCCTGCCGGGGCCGGCCGCGCTGGGCGAACTCCTGACGGCGCCGTTACGGGCCGCCGAGGACGGGCCCGCCGTGCCCGCCTACGAGGCGCTGCTGGACCGGCTGGCGCCGGCCGAGCACCTGGACGAGCTGACGGTGCTGGCCGCCGCCCACGACCACGGCTCGGCCTGCGCGCTGGCCGCGGCGCTGCTGCCGGACACCTTCGGCCCGGCGAGCGTCCGGGCGCTGCAGACGCTGCTCGCCGAGGAGGGTCTGCCCGCCGTGCCGGGCCGGTTCGTCGGTGACCCGTTCGTGCGCACCCTGCTGCTGCTCCGGCTGCATCTGCGGGACGCCGACCACGGGTCCTGGCGCACCGCGCACGAGACACTGATCGCCCACTACCCCGGCGAGGAGCACGCCCGGTACCGGCTGCATCACGAACTCGCGCTCGGGGAGACGGAGGCGGCCGTCGGTCACCTCCGTGACACCTTCCCCACCGCGGACCCCCTGGCCTGGCTGCGCACCCTGCGCTTCGTCGCGTCCGCGCCCTACTTCCACGCGCACGACGCCGAGGGCCGCGACTTCACCGGCCGCGGCGACCGGCGGGCCGCGGTGGCGCTCGGCGGTACGGACGCCGAGCAGGCCGTGCCGGAGGGCGTGGACGCCGTACTGCACCTGCGGATCCGGCGGCTGCTGCACGCGGTGTGGCTGCTGGCGGACCCGCTGGTACTGCCCGACCCGCAGGTGTGCGACCGGCTCCGGTTCGAGCTGGAGCAGCTGTCCAACCTGCGGCCCGCGGGCAACGCACTGCTGTGGCGGGCCTCCCGGGACTGGCCGGCGGCGGCGCTGGCCGGGCGCCCGATGGACGGCCCCGGCTCCGCGACCGACGCGGACCACGGCCCGGACGACCGGAGCGGGGAGGCGTGATGGCACGCAGGGGTGTGGGCACGTGGATACGCGAGGGTGTGTGGGAGATCCCGCTGCGCCGCTACACGGCCCTGCTGGTGGCGGCGGCCCTGGTGGCCGGCCTGGTGCTCGGGGTGCGGGTGCTGCTGCACGTGGACCGGTCGTGCGGGCCCGGGGTGGCCCGGCCGGAGGGCAGCGACGAGTGCGTGGGCGTGGCGACCGGGCCGTACGACTTCGGGCAGTCCCAGCTGCGGGACGTCGTCCGGGCGATCGGCCGGGAGAACGACCGGCTGGCACCGGGGAGTTATGTGACGGTGGCGGTGATGCTGCCGTATACCTCCACGTCGGCGACCAGCCTGAACGACATCCGCCATCAGCTCCAGGGCGCCTATCTGGCCCAGTACCAGGCCAACCACGGCTCCAACGGGGAGCGCCCGCAGATCCGGCTGCTGCTCGCCAACCCGGGGGCGACCGGCGCGCACTGGCGGGGGACGGCCGGGCAGCTGACCGCGATGACGGCGGGCGCGGACCGGCTGCGGGCGGTCGTGGGCATCGGGCAGAGCACCTACGCCAACAAGCAGGCCGTCAGGGAGCTGACCCGGCAGGGCATCCCGGTGATCGGCTCCTCCATCACCGCCGACGACCTCGCCAACGGGCAGGGCGGCAAGGACCCCTACCCGGGGCTCGCCCGGGTGGCGCCGACCAACACCGACGAGGCCCGCGCGCTGGCCTCCTTCGCCAAGGTCGGCGCGGGCAAGGCGCTGCTGGTGTACGACAGGCCCGGCGACCCGTACACGCGGACGCTGCAGCAGTCGTTCGCGGCGCTGATCAAGGGCTCGCCGTACGAGCCGCAGCCGTTCACGCCGCCCGACGACCGCAGTGAGGAGGGCACGACCGCGAACACCTTCCGGCAGATCACGCACCTGGTGTGCGACACCTCCCGGGAGACGGACACGATCCTGTTCGCGGGCCGGCACACCCAGCTGCGCCAGTTCATCAACGCCCTGGGCGGCCGGGGCTGCCAGGACCGGAGGTTCACGCTGCTGACCGGGGACGAGGCGTCGTACCTGACCCACGAGAAGGAACTGGACCGCGGCGCGCTGCGGCACAACCTCTCCGTCCGCTACACCTCGCTCGCCCATCCGGACGCCTGGACGAAGGATCCGCGGCCGACGGGCGGCTCGGCGGCCGACTTCGCGGTGCTGCGGCAGCTGCTGACGGACGCGACCCGGGAGCCGACGGGCCCGATCGGCCGGGCCGCCCTGGACGACGGGCAGCTGATCATCGGCTACGACGCCGTGCGGCTGGCGGTGCACGGCATACGGGAGGCGGTGCCGGCCGGCCGGACCGTCCCGGCGCTCACGGACGTCGGCCTGCAGTGGCCGCAGGTCAAGGGCTCGCTGCGGGTGAACGGGGCGAGCGGCTGGATCTGCCTGGACGTGCACGGCAACCCGTACGACAAGGCGGTGCCGATCGTGGAGCTGACTCCCGAGGGCGGCTCCCGCTTCGTGCGGATCGCCTGGCCGGAGGGGAAACCGCCGGGCAGGGAGTGCCTGCCGCCGTCCTAGGGGGTTTCGTTTGGATCAGGTCGGATCAGGCCGCGGCGTCCGGTGCGGTGCATCGCAAGGCGGAGGACCATCCGCGTACTGGGCGTACTCGGGTGGTCCGACAACGCGGCGAGGTGCCGTGCCGGGCGTCGCGGACCCGGGCTGATCCAAACGAAGCCCCCTAGGTGAACTGTCCGGGGAGGGGGTCCGCGGGCGGCTCGGGCTCCGGTCCCGGGCGGCCCTGGGAGGCCCCGAGCAGCTCGATCAGGCGTTCGAAGCGGGGGCGCCAGCTCCGCTCCGACTCCGCGTCGCCCTCCTCGTCGCCCTGGAACTCGTGGGTGAAGCGCAGCGCGCATCCCCGGTCGCCGTCCCGCTCCAGGTGGAACCGGAGCCGCCCGCCCGCGCCGAGGGTGTACTCGGCCATCCGGTCCACGTCCCACGCCGTGACATGACCGCTGCCCAGGCCGCGCAGGGTGACGGCGCCGTCGAGCCGGGGCTCCAGAACGTCGGCGGCGGTGCACCAGCCCCCGAGTCCCTCGGGGGTGGCCACCGCCGACCAGACGTCCTCCATGGACCGCGGGACGCGCACCAGGAAGTGGAGTATGTGCGTGTTCCCGTGAGTCTGGCTGGTGCCTTGTTCGATGGAACCGCTCATGACACCAGTGTCACCGACCCGGCTGTCACACGCCCGCGTAGGAGTGCTTGCCGCTGACGAAGATGTTGACGCCGTAGTAGTTGAACAGCCAGCAGCCGAAGGCGATCATCGCCAGGTAGGCGGCCTTGCGGCCCTTCCAGCCGGCCGTGGCACGGGCGTGCAGGTAGCAGGCGTAGGCGATCCAGGTGATGAAGGACCAGGTCTCCTTCGGGTCCCAGTTCCAGTACCGGCCCCAGGCGTCGCCCGCCCAGATCGCGCCCGCGATGATCGTGAACGTCCACAGCGGGAAGACGGCCGCGTTGACCCGGTAGGCGAACTTGTCGAGGGACGCGGAGGCGGGCAGCCGCTCCAGCACCGAGGACGCGAACCGGCCGGGCTTGCCGCCGGTCTGGAGCTTGTTCTCGTACGAGTCCTTGAACAGGTACAGGATCGTGGTGACCGCGCCGACGTAGAACACCGCGCCGCAGAAGATCGCGGTGGAGACGTGGATGTACAGCCAGTACGAGTGCAGGGCCGGCACCAGCTGGTCGCTGGCCGTGTACAGGACGGTGACCGCGAGACCCAGGTCGAGCAGGACCGTGGTGACCAGGAACAGGCCGAGCCAGCGCACGTTCTTCTTCAGGGCCAGCAGCCCCAGGTACACGCCGACGGCGACCGTGGAGAAGGTGATGTTGAACTCGTACATGTTGCCCCACGGCGCCCGCTCCACGGAGGCCGCGCGGGTGACGACACCGGCCAGCTCCACCAGGAACGCGAGCACGGTGAGGGAGACGGCGATCCGCCCGTAGAGGTCGCCCTGCTCGTCACCGCCGTGCGCGCCGGGGCCGTCCGGCACGTCCCGGGCGCCGGACGCCGAGCGGACGACCACCTCGGGCCGCTCCAGCACGGCGGTGCCCCCCGCCCGCTTCACCGTGACGGCGGGGGCGCTCGCCGTCCGTGCCCGGTCGGCGGTGAGCGCGGCGGCCGTACGGGCGACCTTGCTGCGGCTGCCGAACAGCCACTCGGCGATGTGGGCGAAGAAGGCCAGGGTGTAGACGGCCATCGACGAGTAGATCAGCGTGTTGCTGAGACTCGCGAGATGTTCGTTGGTGGCGGCGGCGAGAGTCACTTCTCAGCCCCTTCGGCAGGTACGGCTTGGGGGTCGGGGGATTCTGCGGGGCCGGCGTCGGAGCCGGCCCCGGTGTCGGGGGCGCCCGGCGCCCGGTCGTAGAGGCGTCCGGCGAGGTCGCCCAGTTCCTCGGGCACCTTCGCGCTCTCGCTGCGGCCGAGCCCGGCCATCTCGACGACCGTGACGCCGTCGGCACCGCGCACCGCGCGCACCCACACACGGCGGCGCTGGATGAACAGGGACCCGGCGAGGCCGAAGATCGCGGCGACGGCGCCGGCGAGCGCCCAGCCGCCACCCGGCTCCTGGACGATCTCGAAGCCGGCCCACTCCTTGATGTCCTTGTCGAAGGTGATGGACCCGGCGCCGTTCGGCAGTGTGAGCGTGTCGCCCGGCTTCAGCAGCTTCTTCAGCAGGTTGCCCCGGGAGTCCTTGAACTCCTTCATGTGGGACTTGTCGAGCTGGTACACGCTCTGCGGGTTGCCCGCGTCCACGCCCAGGTCGCCGTGGTAGGCGTTCACCGCGAGCAGCGGGTTCAGCAGCGCCGGGAACTGCGAGAGCATCGTGCCGCTCCGGCCGTCGAAGGTCGGCACGAAGAACGCCTGGAAGCCGAGCTGCTCCTTCTTCCCCCCGGCGTCGCGGTAGCCGTCCATGACCTTGACGACGCCCTGCGAGCTGACGTTGCCGTCGAGCGGCAGCAGCGGCACGGCGTCGTGGTACACGACCCTGCCCTTGCCGTCCCGGACCGTGATGACGGGCGCGTAGCCGTGGCTGACCAGATAGACCTTGGAGTCGCCGATCTTCAGCGGCTCGTTGACCTTGACGGTGGTCGGCTTCTCCCCGCCGTACGCGCCCTCGCTGTACCTGATCTTCGCCTCGTAGGTGCGCGGGGTGCCCTTGTTCGGGCCGCTCACCTCGTAGGTGCCCCTGAAGTCCTTCAGGTCGAAGCTGAACGGGACCAGGTCGTCGGTCCGGAACAGGCTGCCGGACTTGAAGTCGTCGTACATCGGCAGCGCGTTGGCGAAGCCGTCGCCCTCCACCATCAGCTTGGTGCCGTCCGACTTGTACAGCTGGCCGGAGGCGAAGGCGACCAGGAGCACGATCAGGGCGACGTGGAAGATCAGGTTGCCCAGCTCGCGCAGGTAGCCCTTCTCGGCGGCGACGGCGTCACCGGCGACATGGGCGCGGAAGCGGCGCTTCTTCAGCAGCGCGAGCGCGGCCTCGCGGACCTGCTCCGGATCGGCCTCCGTGCGCCAGGTCGTGTACGCGGGCAGCCGGGTCAGCCGCTTGGGCGCGGCCGGCGGACGGCCGCGCAGCTGGCCGACGAACTGCCAGGTGCGCGGCACGATGCAGCCGATGAGGGAGACGAACAGCAGGATGTAGATCGCGGAGAACCACACCGAGCTGTACACGTGGAACAGGCCGAGCCTGTCGTAGACCGGCGCCAGCGTCGTGTGGGCGGCGCGGAAGTCCTCGACCTTGCTCGCGTCCGCGCCGGCCTGCGGGATCAGCGAGCCGGGGATCGCGCCGAGCGAGAGCAGCAGGAGCAGCAGCAGCGCGACCCGCATGGAGGTCAGCTGCCGCCAGAACCAGCGCACCCAGCCGATGACACCGAGGCCCGGCAGGCCCGCCGGTTCCTCCTGCGGGGCGGTGGACAGCTGGGAACCGGCGGCACCCAGGTCCTCCTGCTCCCGGCTGTTGTCGGTGTCGGTCTTGCTCATCGGTCAGATCCCCACATTGAAGCCGTCGGACCAGGTCTGCATCTGCTGGATCAGGCCGCTCCAGGCACCGGTCAGCAGCAGCACACCGGTCACGATCATCATCGAGCCGCCGATGCGCATCACCCACACATAGTGGCGCTTGACCCAGGCGAAGGCGCCCAGGGCCTTGCGGAAGGCGATCGCGGTGATGACGAAGGGCACACCGAGACCCAGGCAGTAGACGACCATCAGCAGCGAACCGCGGGCGGCGCTGGACTCCTGGAAGGAGAGGACGTTCACCGAGGAGAGCGTCGGGCCCATGCAGGGCGTCCAGCCGACGCCGAAGAGGGCGCCGAGGACGGGCGCGCCCAGCAGGCCGCCCGTCGGCCGCTTGTGGAAGCGGAACTCGCGCATGGTGAACCAGGGCAGCAGCCCCATGAAGAACACACCCATGACGATCATGAGGAGGCCGAGCACCCGGGAGAGGGTCTCCTGGTACTCGAGCAGGTTGGAGCCGAAGTAGCCGAACAGCGCGCCGGTGGAGACGAACACGGCGCTGAAGCCGAGCACGAACAGCGAGGCGCCGGCCACCATCCGGCCCCTCTTGGCCTCGGCCAGGTCGGTGCCCGCGACGCCCGTCACATAGGACAGGTAGCCGGGGACCAGCGGCAGCACGCAGGGCGAGAAGAAGGAGATCAGCCCGGCGAGCAGCGAGATCGGCAGGGCGACCAGCAGGGCGCCGTGCAGGACGGTCTGGTTCCGTCCCGGCCCCGCCTCCGCGGCCAGCGTCAGCAGTGCGCTCACGTCACTTCTCCGCGAGGACAGGCTTGATCATGTCCTCCAGGCCCGTGTCGTCGAGCGCCTCCAGGGCCCGCGAGGCGACCTTGCCGTGCCGGTCGATGACGAGCGTGGAGGGGACGAGCTGCGGGTTGAGCGTGCCCTTCTCGAAGCGGAGCATCAGCTTGCCGGTGGGGTCGTACAGGCTCGGGTACTCGACGCCGTGGTCCTTCTCGAAGGCGACCGCGGGGGTGGTGCTGGAGTCCCGGGTGTTGATGCCGACGAACTGGACGCCCTTGCCCTCGTACTGCTTGGAGACCTTGGCGAAGTACTGGGCCTCGCTGCGGCACGGGCCGCACCACGAGCCCCAGACGTTGATGACGACGACCTTGCCCTTGTAGTCGGCGACGTCGAGGGACTTGCCGTCGATGGTCTTGCCGGACAGGTCCGGGGCCGCGGCGCGCTCGCCCGCCGGGACGGTGTCGATGCCGTTGTCGCCGGTGACGAAGTGGGTGTCGCCGCCGCCACCGGAGATGCCGCCCTTGCCGCATGCGGACAGGGCCACGGCCGCGACGGCGGCCACAGCGGTGAGCAGGACGGCGCGGCTGCGGGTACTCATGTGAAAAGTTTCGCATGTCCGTGTCCGCGATCTCGCGCGCCCCCCTGCCGGGCGGAAAACCCCATTTCAGGGCGTATTTACACGGGACATTCCGGTCATCCGCTCCGCTCAGGCGGCGTCGGAGGAGGCCGACCCGGTGCCCCGCAGGAACTCCTTCCAGCCGCCCGTGGGCTGCTGCCCGACCTGCAGTGTCCGCAGCTTGGCGAGCACCTCGGGCTTCTGGACGTCCATCCAGTCCACGAACTGCCGGAAGGAGACCAGCCGCACGTCGGCACCCTTCTCCTTCTCGCGCGCGATGTGCTTGAAGGCCTCCTCGACGGCGTCCATGTAGATGCCGCCGTTCCACTGCTCGAAGTGGTTGCCGACGAAGAACGGTGCCCGGTTCGACTCGTATGCCCGCTGGAATCCCTGGATGTACGCCTGCGCGGACTGCTTGCGCCAGCCCGGGTAGTTGTAGGCGGGCGCCTTGGTCGAGTTCAGGGACTGGTTGGCGAGCATGTTGTAGTCCATGGACAGGACCTCGAAAGAACGTCCGGGGAAAGGTATCTGCTGCAGGGGCAGGTCCCATATCCCCAGCTTCTTCTCCGGCCAGATCTGACGGCCGCCCGGCGAGGAGGCGTCGTAGCGCCAGCCCAGCTTCTTGGCGGTGGGCAGCAGCCTGTCCTGGCCGAGCAGACACGGCGTACGGCCGCCGACGAGCTCCTTGTCGTAGTCGAACGGCAGCGACGGCAGATCGGTCCAGCCGGAGTTGGTGCGCCATTCCTTCACGAACGCCTTGGCCTGCCGGATCTCGCTGTCCCACTGCTGCGGGGTCCAGTTGCCGACCGTCCCGGAGCCGGCGCAGAAGTGCCCGTTGAAGTGGGTGCCGATCTCGTGGCCCTCCAGCCAGGCCCGGCGCACGTTCTTCAGCGTGGCCTTGATGTGCGGGTCGCTGAGGTAGCCGATGTCGGAGGCGCCGCGCGGGTTGTTCGGGGGCTCGTACAGCCGCTTCTTCGACTCGGGCAGCAGATACAGCCCCGAGAGGAAGAAGGTCATGCTCGCGCCGTGCTCCTTGGCCAGGTCCAGGAAGCGCGGGAAGAGTCCGTTGCCGACCTCGCCGGCGCCGTCCCAGGAGAAGATCACGAACTGCGGCGGGGTCTGCCCCGGCTCCAGCGGCTCGGGCCTGGCCGGCTGGTGCGGCTGCTTGCCGGTGAAGGAGGTGGAGCCGTCACCGATGGGCCGCGCCGGGCGCTCGCCGCTCCCGTCCTTCTTCCCCGAACCGTCCTTGCCGGAACCGTTCGCGTGCCCCTTGCCGTCCGAGGACGTGAGGCTCCCGCAGCCGGTGAGCGACGCGGCGGCGGCCGCGCCCGCGCCGAGGCCGAGTACTCCCCTCCGGGAGAGGGTCCGGGAGTAGGTGCGCATGGAAATCCCCGATCGTCGCTGCCTGCTGGTCACCCAGACAGAGGGCGGGACGATCGGGGAGGTTCCGTAAAATTGTGTGCTTTTCGTAATGAACGCCACGAAGGCGCGCCAAGCCACCGTAAACGGACTGCCCGTAACGGCCGGTCAGGGCCGCCGGTGACGACCGGTCAGGCCCCGAAGGCCTTCCCCTGGGCCGTGCCCTTGCCCTTCTGGGGCTTGACGCCGGCGCGCAGGTGGACCGGGACGAGATCGATGGCGGGCTCGCTGTAGCCCACCGACACGATCTTGTCACCCTGATATGTGAAAGTCGTCAGGGAGGCGAGGGTGCACTGCCGCTTGCGCGGGTCGTGCCACAGCCGGCGCCGCTCGATGTACGACCGCACGATCCAGATCGGCAGCTGATGGCTGACCAGCACCGCCTCGTGCCCGCGCGCCTGGTCCCTGGCCGCGTTCAGCGCGCCCGTCATCCGCACGACCTGGTCCACGTACGGCTCGCCCCAGGACGGCCGGAACGGGTTGACGAGGTGCTTCCAGTTGTCCGGCTTGCGCAGCGCGCCGTCCCCGACGCCGAAGGTCTTGCCCTGGAAGACGTTGTCGGCCTCGATCAGCCGCTCGTCGGTGTCGAGGTCCAGCCCCTGCGCCTTGGCGATCGGGGTGGCGGTCTCCTGCGCCCGCTCCAGCGGGGAGGCACAGACATAGGTCACGTCCCGGGAGGCGAGGTGCTCGGCGACCCGGTCGGCCATCTGCCGGCCCAGCTCGGAGAGGTGGTAGCCGGGCAGCCGGCCGTAGAGGATCCCGTCCGGGTTCTCGACCTCGCCGTGCCGCATGAGGTGGACGACGGTGATGTCCTTGCTGCTGTCGCTCATTCCGCCGTGGCCTCCGCAGCCGCCCGGGCCGCCGCCGGAAGGGCGTCGGCGATCTTCTGGATGGCCCGCTCGTCGTGGGCCGTGGACACGAACCAGGACTCGAAGGACGAGGGCGGCAGATAGACGCCGTTCGCCAGCAGCGAGTGGAAGAACGCGGTGAAGCGGTACGACTCCTGGCGCTTGGCGTCCTCGTAGGTGCGCACCTGCCGGTCCGTGAAGAACACGGAGAACATGTTGGAGGCGGTCTGCACCCGGTGCGCGACGCCCTCCTTGGACAGCGCCTCGCTCACCAGCGTCCGGATCTGCTCGGAGACGGCGTCGACCTTGACGTAGGCGGCGTCGTCGAGCAGGCGCAGCTGGGCGAGACCGGCGGCGGTGGCGACGGGGTTACCGGAGAGGGTGCCGGCCTGGTACACGGGCCCGGCGGGCGCGAGGTGGGCCATCACGTCGGCGCGGCCGCCGAAGGCCGCGGCGGGGAAGCCGCCGCCCATGACCTTGCCGAAGGTCAGGAGGTCAGGCTTGACGCCCTCCACGCCGTACCAGCCGGCCCGGCTGGTACGGAACCCGGTCATGACCTCGTCGGAGATGAAGAGGGCGCCGTTCTTGCCGCAGGCGTCCTTCAGTCCCTGGTTGAACCCGGGGTCCGGCGGCACGACGCCCATGTTGCCGGGCGAGGCCTCGGTGATCACGCAGGCGATCTCGCCGGGGTGCCGGTGGAAGGCCTCCTGGACGGCCTCCAGGTCGTTGTACGGCAGCACGATCGTGTCGCCCGCCTGGGCACCGGTGACACCGGGGGTGTCGGGCAGCGCGAACGTGGCGACGCCGGACCCGGCCGCGGCGAGCAGCGAGTCGACGTGCCCGTGGTAGCACCCGGCGAACTTGATCACCTTGGACCGCCGGGTGAACCCGCGGGCGAGCCGGATGGCGGACATGGTCGCCTCGGTGCCGCTGCTGACGAGCCGCACCTGCTCCACGGGCTCGACGCGGGCGACGATCTCCTCGGCCAGCTCCACCTCGCCCTGGCCGGGCGTGCCGAAGGACGTACCGCGGGCGACGGCCTCCCGGACGGCGGCGATGACCTCGGGGTGCGAGTGCCCGAGGATCATGGGACCCCAGGAGCACACGAGGTCGACGTACTCGCGCCCGTCGGCGTCGGTGAGGTAGGGCCCCTGGCCCGACACCATGAAGCGGGGGGTACCGCCGACGGCGCGGAAGGCGCGCACCGGGGAGTTCACTCCACCCGGGGTGACGACGGAGGCGCGGTCGAAGAGCGCCTGTGAGGCTGGCGCGTCGTAGGGATAGGGCGTTTCGCTCATGGCACTCATGACGTGCGGCTTCTCCGGCTTCTCGGACTCCGGTTGCGGGGTGACCTCCTCAGGGTAGGCCGCGCCCCGGCCGGACCGTGGACGACCTCAAGATCAAAGCGCCGCCATGCGGCGGGCATCTGCGAGACTGAGACCTGATACACAAAGCTCATCCGCACGTAATCAACAGAGCCGGATGATCAGGGGCCTGAAGTTCCTCGTGGACTGTTGTTCCACCGCACGTTTCGGCGGGCGGCCGTGGGGGAGGTCACTGACACGATGATCGGGTTGCGCGGCGGGGGCCACGCGTCCTAGAAAAGCAGTCGGGTGGAGATATGCATCGCGGTGGCGGACTGGGCGAGGGGACTGATGACCTGGGTCCTCGACGTGCCCGGCGGGGAAGGCACCGGCGCGAAGCGGAGGAAGCGACCGAAGCACGTCAGAAAGACACGCATCAGGCCGACGCCCGTGAGACACAGGGGCTACGCGCCGACCGCCTCCGGGCGGGGAGCAGGAATGGTGGTCGGGTGGGGGTGACGTACAAATACTTCGGCGCGCCGGACGGCGCGACCGCGGCCCGTGTCCCCATCTCGATGCGTCCTGAGGAACTCGGCGGCGACGAGCTGGGCATGAACGGCATGTTCACCAAGATCAAGCCGGAGACGATGGCCGCGATGGTGCTGACCGGCATCGAGGGCGTCCCCCTGCACAAGGTGCCGCCCCTGGAGCTGGTCGTCCTGCACCCCGACTACGCGGTCGTCAAGCTCCCCATGACGGTGGTCGACCCCCTGCGCGGCATCGGCGAGGAGGCGGTCGGCGCGGCGGCCTTCATCTGGTCGACGGTCCCGGACCGGGGCGGCCCGCGCGACGCGTTCAACGTGTACCAGCTGCTGCACGAGTGGCAGGACTTCTCACACCGGCTGCACGAGGCGGGGCATCAGCCTTATTGCCTGGTGTGGCCCTGATCTGGGGTTCTGCGAGGTTTGGGCGGGACTTTCGGGTCCCGCTCTCGCTAGTGCCTGGGAGGGGCCGTCAGGCGGCCCGGGCACATTGAGGGCACATCGGTTTCGCTGGGGCACTGATCCGACGCCTGCCACGCATTCTGAGGTGTCGAGTGTGTCCAGGGCCGCGTCCAAGACGTCACGCACGGCACCCCAGTGCTCGGCTACAGGCGTACATACTGGCGGACGAGCAGTTCGACCGTCCGGCGCGAGCGGCAGGGATCAACGAGCCGCGCCTGGCTGATCAGCGTCGGGCGCCCATGTGGAAGGTGCGTCGGGAGCGTGAGCCACTGCTGCCGACCAGGATCGTCCAAGGCGGCCAATCGGGCGCGGTGCCAGGCCGCCTACCAACAGGCTGCTGCCGAGCCGCTGGCCGCTCTGGCCCAGCGCCAGCCACCCGTTCGCACTAGGGAACGCCACGCCCAGCGCATCATCGCGATTCTGCCCGACCACGCCCAACAGGTCCTCGACGACTCTGCCTGGCCCGCACTGGCCGCCGCCCTTTCCGAAGCCGATACCACCGGCCACGACCCCGAACAGCTCCTCCAGCACGCCGCACGGCAGCGCACCCTGGACGACTCCCGCTCCACCGTCAGAACCCTCACCTGGCGCATCCAACGCCTCGCTGCCCGGCAGGCCCCCAGCGATCGAGCACGAGCCGCCCAAGCTCGTACGTGGGTGACACCACGACCGGCACACTCCGGCCAGACGCGGCCGAGCCCGTCACAGCCGGGGCCTGCGGCCCCCACGCGACACCGGTAACTCCGGCACTGACGGCCTCGCGTCTCGAGGCCGTCAGCCATCGGGATACACCTTCTTGCCAAGTGACGGACGGAGTCACCGCGCCGTGCTGACCAGAGGCTCCAGCAAGTCCAGTGCTTCCTCCCAGCTGAAGCGCTCCGCCGCGCCGCCGGCCCTCGGCCGGTGCGGTTCGCAGGAACCGATCAAGACACCCATCGCCCGCAGCCGGTCCAGGCTCTGCTGGTAGGCGGGGTGGGCGGCCTGGGCGGAGTTCAGGTAGGGCAGTGCCACGGTCGGGATACCCATGCCGTACGCCTCGCACAGGATGCCCAAGGCGAGGGTGTCGGAGATCCCGGCGGCCCACTTGTTGATCGTGTTGAAGGTGGCGGGAGCCACGGCGATCGCGTCCGCCGGGGGCAGGGGGCGCGGGTCTCCCGGTGAACGCCAGGCGGAGCGGATCGGGTAACCGGTCTGTGCCTCGATCGCCGTGGCGTCGATGAAGCCAAATCCCTGCGGTGTGGCGATGACGCCGACATCCCAGTTCGCCTCCTGGGCGGCTGTGATCAGCTTGCCGACGTCACGGGCCACGCCTGCCGCGCACACAACGACGTACAGGAAGGGCTTCTTGTCCGGGGCGGTCGGTTCGGTCACGCGGGGACTCCCAGTTGGCGACTGAAGTGGTGCAGTTCCGGCAGAGTACGTCGGCGGTCGCGGGCGGCCATGTCGGCGACCAGGTTGCGGACGTCGGGGCGGCGGATGTCCTGGGCGGCGCAGGTCTCGGCGATACGTAGGGCCTGGTAGCCGTCGGCCAGGCGGCCCTGCTGGCTATAGGCGCGGGCCGCCTCCACCCACAGTGCGGCGCGGCGTTCGGGCACCGGGATGTGCCGGCGCATGAGGGGCCGGGCCGCCTGAAGGGCGAGGCCGGCGTCGCCAAAGGCCACCAAAGCGCTCAGCTCATGCAAGGCGACATTGGTCGGGCTGAAGGTGGCCCAGGCGTCGGGCCGGTCGAGAGTGACATACCGCGAGACTTCCTTGGCCTCGGCGAGGAATTCCTTTGTGGCCGCGCGATCACCGCGGCTGCTGGCCGCAGTCACTCCGCGCAGGAGCAGCAGTCCGACAGCGGCGAGGTACTTCGGAGAGCGCCGGTCGTAGGAGCCGGTGAGCTGGTCCGCGGTGTGCCGGACCAGGGTGACGGCCTCAGTGGCGTGCTTCTCGCGGACCAGCACGTGGGCCTGGACGCGGACGCTGGAGGCGAGGACCACCGGATCCCCCGAGCGTTCGGCCTCGGCCATCGCCCGGCCGACGGCGAGCCATGCGTTGCCCTGGTCATGCTGCTTGAGCAACAGGCTCGTCGTCGTCTGATACGCCGTGGCCAGGAGCCGGGAGACGAGGTCCCTGTCCGTCGCATCACCGGCCGCCAGTCGCAGGTCGGCGATCAGGCTCGGGAGGGTGCGCTCCAGCTCTGTGTAGTGGCAGGTGTGGAAAAGCCTGAGTGCTGATCCGACGCGTTCATACAGGACGGCCGTGTCCTGGGGGCCACCGGTGCCCGCAGGGCCGGGACCGGGCAGGAGGGCCTGGACGAGGGCGGTGTGCGAGGCCGAAGAGCCGGCCGGGGCCGCGAGCGCTGCGATGCTCGCGGCGAGGAAGGTGCGGCGGTGCATGTCGTCAGCTTCCCCACTCCGCCGCATTCACGCGGGACCTCGATCGGCTGAGAAAGACACCCGGGCTGCTGACCGCCCTGCGACAGGCCGGCTATGCAAACGCAGCACGCCATCCCCTCTCGGCGACCGCACGATCCCTGACCGACCTCGGCCGACAGCTCACGTGAACCGACCGCCAGACGACCCGACACGTCACTACCCGAACCGCTCCGCGAACGTCACTACGCTGACCGACGGGACACCCCGGCGAAGAGGGAGACCATGACGTACGACCGCGACCGCATCGAAGCCCTGCTCGACGAAGGAGTCCGCGACAAGGTGTACCCGGGCGCCGTGTGGGCCCTCGGCGACGCCACCGGCACCCTCGCCCAGGGCACCACCGGCGTCCTCGACCCCGACGAGCCGGACGTGCCGATGCGCACCGACACCGTCTTCGACGCCGCCAGCCTCACGAAAATCCTGGCCGTCTGGTCCTCCATCGGCGCCTTGTGGGAGCACGGCACCCTCGACCTCGACCAGCCGCTTGGCAGCTTCTGGCAGGAGGTCACCGGACACGCACTCGGATCCGTCACCGCCCGGCAGCTGCTGACGCACACCGCCGGCGTCCCACTGCGAGCCCAGCTGAAGAACCTCTACGGCACCAACCCGGACGACATCCGCCGTGGCGTACTGCACGAGCCACTCCACCGATCACCCGGCGAAGCCGTCGAGTACACCGACCGGGCCGCCCTCATCCTCGGCTACCTCGCCGAACACCTCTCCGGCCAGCCCTTGGACCAACTGGCCACCGCCCTCACCTGGCACCCCCTGGGCATGACCGACACCCTCTTCGGCCCCCTGCCCGCCGAAATCGCCGCCCGCTGCGCCCCGACCGAACTCGACCAGGACACCGACACCCACCTCAAGGGAGTCGCCCACGACTTCTCAGCCCGCCTCCTGGGCGGCATCTGCGGCATCGCCGGCGCCTTCACCGTCCTCGACGACCTCGCAGCCTTCCTCCGGTACATGCTCGCCCCTGCAACGTCTCAGCGCCGGGCTGGCTTCGGCAGCGAGTGGATCACCCGCTCCCTGACCATCCAGACAGGTGAACTCCGGCCGACTCGTGGCCTGTTCTGGCATCCCTCTCCCGGCACTACCACCGAGGAGGACGTCTGGGTCCACTACGGCTTCACCGGCACGGGCATGTGGATCTCCCCCACCAAGGACCGCT
Organism: Streptomyces echinatus; assembly: GCF_014203595.1. GTDB lineage: Bacteria > Actinomycetota > Actinomycetes > Streptomycetales > Streptomycetaceae > Streptomyces > Streptomyces echinatus. The sequence continues at coordinate 62,875 of NZ_JACHJK010000004.1, read as the reverse complement.
GGGCGGTGCTCCTTACCAACAAGCTTTACTACACCCGCGACCGCGCACCGCTGACCGACATCCGCAACGGCTTCCGGGAGCTCGCCTTCAGGTAAGACCGGATGGTGTGACCGCCAGTCTGAGCGGGCACCGTCCAGCAGAGGCTAACGGCCTCAGTCACACAAGACTCTACTCAGAGAGCACCGTCGCGTACTCCACGAAGAGCGGGCTCGCTACCACGCATCGAGAATCAGTCCCGGTGCTCGGAAGAAGCCCGGTTACACGCGCGTATCCGGTCATCAACGCGGACGTGTCAATGCTGACGTCCTCACCATCCAGGGCGCGCAACAGCTCCTGCACTCCGCGGCCGTGCAGGTCCACGGCTGTGCGAGTTGGAGTCTGATCCACGGGCAGCGGGTCGCGGTGCCTAGCGAGTGCCTCGACGACCTGCCCGGCCCGGGTGACGAAAGAGGACCCCAGACTGGACCCGGAGTTAACCACCTCCAGCACAGGACCATCCACCGACACCGGAGTCCAGCCTCTCAGATGCCGGACCGACCCATGCATCAGCAAACGGCAGCTTCTTTCTGTATCGCCTGTGCCTTCTCCACGCACCGAGTCCACGAACAGCACGAGATCCTGATGGGCACCGCTGAGTGTCACGCACCGAAGCGAGACCTCGAACTGCATCCACTGGCCGGGACGCAAGTCGGGCTCGGTGTACCAATCCGCAACAAGCTCCAGATGCTTGTGCACCTCACGCAGGTGCCGCAGCTGGCCTTGCTCCCCGTCCGCGACCGGCGCGTCCATGTCGATACCGCCGAGCGGCGTGGTCACACGAAGTGCGCCCGTGCGCGGGACACGTCGCGGCTCAGGCACGAACTGCCGCAGTTTACTTTCCGACAAGTAGACGATCTCACGCAAGGGACGCCCCCATCCGGTGTACTGGCCACGTGCCCGCTCATACTGCCATCCCCCGCTGACACCGACCGGTGCAGCGCAACCATGCAGCGAATTAGGCCAGTTGAGCCCAGATCATGCTCTCGGACTCGATAATGAGCAGGCACACACCGTACGCCGCGATGACCTCGGGGGACGTCATGGAAGACCGGCTTGAGACGGACTCAGCACTGCATCAACTCAGCGAACGGGTGGAGGGCATAGGGAAAGGACAAGCCCGCCACGAGGACACACTGCACGACGTGCGAGCGGACGTCGTCAGGCTCAGCGGCGAGGTCACCGAAGTGCGCCAGGAGGTCGCAGGTCTAGAGAGCGCGATCACCGACACACGCCAAGTCCTCGACACCTTCATCGAACAGTATGGCCGCGATCGAGAGGTGGCCAAAGCCCAGGCCGAACTGTCCCGCCTGACAACCGAGTGGCACGCGGACTTCGCACAACGCAAGCACACCCGCGCTCTAGCTCGCGGGTTGGTCCACACCCTTACCGCACAGGCTGTCTACAGAAATGTGGTCAACACGGCTACCGTGCGAGCCTGCACCGAAGAGCGGATGCTCCTCGAACCGACATATTGGCTGGCTCCGGCCGCGATGGCGGTCGCGGCCAAGTTCCGCAACGAGGACGAGCGGGGCGAGCGCGCCCGCGCACATGCATGCATGCTGGACGCCGCCAAAGCCAACCTCTTCTTCTCGCTGACCTGTTCCCGCCTCGGAGACGAGACTGAAGCGGCCGCATGGATGGACCTCTATCTGCAGTCGCTCGACCCTGGGGAACTCGGACAGGACTTCTTCGTCGTCCTAGACGCCATCGCGAGCAAGGAACTGGGGGACAAGGCGCTCAGCTACACCCAGCAGGCCATGGCGCGATGGAACCGGAGCAGCATTCGCATTTCGAGCGACACCTACGCAACAGCTGACATGAACGGTGGTGAGCAGTGGGAGGCTCGGCTGCAGAGCCTGCGCCGGCGCATGACCAAGAACCAGTACCCGGCACTGCGCAAGACCTCCGGAGAGCAGTGGGACACACTCCGCCACGGCTGGGAACTCGCGACCGTGCCCGACAGAACCCTGGCCTATCTCAGACGCATGTTCCCAGACGGTCCCGACGGAGTGGACTGGCCCGTCAGCGACGGCAACCACGTCGAAAGTGCCCTGGAGCGCCTGATCAACCAGCTCGAACCCGACGAAGCAGACATACGCGAGAAGATGCGGCGGCTTGAGCGTGTCATCGAACACGGAGGAGACCTTGAGGCAGCCACGCGGGCACATGAGTCGTCATTCGGCCCCGACACGCAACCAGTGACCTTCATGGAACTGCTCGACCAAGCCGTCTTCGAGCCGGACGAAGCACAACTCGGGCCGCCGGCTCGCCGCATGGCCCTTCGCGCCATCTGGCCGAGCTTGGAGCACGCCGCCAACCGAGTCGTCACAGACTCCCGGCATCACCTTCCACATCACATCACCCTGAGCGTCGCGGGCTGGTCCTCCACCGTTCCGACGGATCCGCAACTTCTGGTGGAGCCGGGCCCGCTCGTCAATGACCTCACCTCGCACATCAAGCAACAGACCCAGGCCCAGTCAGACGCTGTGGTACGCAGATGGCCACGCGTCTGCTGCGCCTTGGTGATAGGGGGCTTCAGTGGGTCACTCGTAGTGCCGTTCGTCGACGGGGCATGGCAGGGGCTCTTCCTCCTACTCACCCTCGGCATGGTCTCGTGGGTGATATGGGAGATTTGGAGCGTTCCACTACGCAAGAAGCATGTGAACGAACAGGGAGACCGATTGCGGAACGAGTCCGTCGCTACGCTGGCGAAGGCGCTGGACCAGCGCGAGGACTTCTTCGAGGAATGGCACGAGGCAATGAAACAACTGACAGCTCTCACCCTATGGGGAGGGCACCGCAACGAGAACTGACCACTGGGTGACGTGATCCGACGAGAAAGCAGAAAAGGAAACGGGTGGACACCTCCAAGCTGATCGGCGGCCGTTTCAAGCCGAGGGAACGCCGCGACAGCGGCGCCATGGGCGATGTGTGGACAGCCGAGGACACGAAGCTGGGCCGCACCGTGGCCCTGAAGTTCCTCGCACGGCGACGTCTTACCCAGCAGGGAGCCCTCACAGAGTTCACCGAGTGGACAGTGAGAATGTTCGAACGTGAAGGCTTGGCCATGGCGCGGGTCAACCACCCCAACGTCGCACACATCTACGACACCGGCGAACACGACGGCGAGTTCTACATCGTCATGGAGTACGTAGAGGGTAGGTCCCTCGCCGAGCATCTGAAGACAGGGCCGACTCTCACGCTTGAGCGAACCGTGCGATGGACGCGCCAGATCTGCGAGGGCCTAGGCGCCGCGCACGCTGCTGAGGTGATCCACCGCGACATCAAGCCTGGCAACATCATGATCACGCACAAAGGTGACGTGAAGATCGTGGACTTTGGGTTGGCTTTTCTCGCCGACGTCACTCAGTCCCACACAAGTGCGGGTACTCCGCTGTACAAGGCACCGGAGCGATGGAACGACGAGCAAGGTAGCCAGCGCAGCGACCTGTACTCCGTAGGCTGTGTCCTCTACGAGATGCTGACAGGGCGCCCACCGTTTGGCAGCCCACAGGACGACCCCATGACTGTGGGCAGAATGCATCAGGACGATACGCCAGCACCCCCGAGTGCCCACCGCCCTGGCGTTCCCGCTCAGCTCGACTCCATTGTCCAGAGGCTCCTGGCCAAGGATCCAGCGCAGCGACCGAAGAGCGCCCAAGCGGTTGCACAGGCGGTGAGCAAGACCCAAATCGTCCTGGACGCATTGGACTTGGACGACGTCGTCGGACAAGCCGACTTGCCCGAGTCTCACGGAAGCAATGCCGGTCTCTCTGGACGCATCCGAGGACTGGACCACCGCATCTTCGATCTGGAGCTCCGGTTCGGACCGAGCGACCAATCGGTGATTGAGGCACGGGAAGAACACGCCGAACTCACAGGCCAGTCAGGTGACGCAAGAGGAGCAGCAGCCCTCTACGACCGACTCGGCCATGACTGCCAAGACTTCTTCGGCCCCTACGACGTACGAGCACTGAACGCCTTCGAGGGTGTCGCACGGTGGATTGCGCGATCGGGCGCGAACTAGCGATTCCTTCAGCCCACGTGACGCGCTGCACATAGCCGGGTCCGAACCACGTTCCACAAGCTAACCGCACCTCACGAGCTGAGCCGGTGGGAGGAGAATGCGGAGCCGCATCCGGTGCATGTCAACACCGTCCGACTTTTTCCCTCTCAGTGTTCTGCGGCTGCATCGCCCGCCTGCGCGCCTGGGCCAGCATCATCTCCGATCTCACCAGACCGTCCGAACTATCGGCGAACTCGTAGTGATGCATGAGTTCGCAAGACTGCGGCTTGGTAGAAAGTCCGTGTGTCAGAGCGTTGGCAGCTATCTCCGTCCGTTGGTCCCACGGGGGCACCGGCTCTTGAGTTCGCCGCAAATCACCCGACAGGCGGCTCGGCATTGTTGACGGCAACGATCAGATACGGATCGATTTGCACCCAGAAGGCGCCCCCGTCCCGTTGGACTGCGCCATCGAACGCCATTCCGCGCAGACGCTCCCAGGCCACTTGCACGTCGGCGATGGCTACACGAAGTTGGACACGCGGAACGCCCGTGGCCCGTTCCCTGGTATGCGCTTGTCTAATGACGAGATTCTCGTAGGAGACCCAGTCGCTGCCGCGGCGGGGTGCACTCAACCCCAGAGCCGTGAGCGCTTCGGTCACGCGGCTGATGTCCGTGACGGGCAGGTAGGCGCCCTGGAGCCGGGCCTCGGTCGGAAGGCGGCTCGCTCGTTGCCCGGCGGTCGGTGCTGCCTCACTGCGAGGAACTTCGTGGACGCTTTCCGCTTCCGCCCGCTGGACCTTGCGGATGAGGAAGAGGTTCTGGCCGTCCGCGGTGGCCAGATGGGTGCGTTGCGCCGTCCAGTTGCCGGACGTCATGGGGCCTCGGGCGACGATGCGGGCCTGGCGGCGGTCTGGGAGCAGGAGACTGGCTCGGGTGTCGGCCCTGTCGAGCTCCTCTAGGAACCGCGAGCGAGCTTGGTCAGCCTCGTCGCGGGAGGGCAGGACGAGTGTCGTGGAGACGGGACAGAGCAGGTTCTCGGCCAGCCTGATGATCAGGGCACTGTCCTGAACGGTCCGGCCGAATGAGCCGAGCCATTCCTGGCCCAGACCTGCGCCGAGCAGACTGGCGGTCATGGACGCCAAGGTGTCCGTGTCCGCGCCTTCCTGGCGGGCTGGGATACCGATGCCACGCTCAGGGCCGGCGGCGGACCGGGCCGCGAGGTAGATGGCGGCCACCGCGCACAGGGTTCCCGAACCACGCGTCTTCGTCCGGGTGAGGCCATGTTCCTCCAGAAAGGCGGAGGGAGCACTTAGCGCGCCACTGTCCAGTGAGGACCGTGCGCTGGTGAGAAGATCCTCCACCTCCTGCACGGTGTCGTCCCAGGCCTGCTCATAGCCGCCGGGCAACGCCTTGGCTGCGGCATCGAGCCAGTGTCGGTCCAGGCTCTGCCACACCGGTTCCCGCCAGTCTTTCAGACCGTCCAGCGCGGCCTCGATGAGCCAGCCGTAGGCCAGCGGTGCGGGTTGTCGCAAACTGATCCATAGAGCGTACGCATGCACCAGGGCGCCCAGGAGAGCACGCGGGTGTCCGTGTGTCGTCACCGCGTCGCGGATCACGTCGGCTGCTAGGTCGCCAAAGGAACCCTCGTGGTGAACGATGACGTGCGGCGCAATGCGCATGGCCGCGCCGTTGGCCCCGGCGCTAAAGTACTTCTCCTGGTCATCGGCCCTCTTACCCCAGGCCGATTCATGCTTCTCCCAGGCACGGCAGGCGCGTTTGACGCTGGCCCCGGCGCCACGTTCGTAGTCGAGGAGGAAAGGCCACTCAACTCGTTGCAGCCAGGTGAGCCAGTCGTCTCCCGCTGTGAGGCGAGCGCGGGCCACGGCGATGAGCATCTGGGTGTCGTCGCTGTACTCGCCTGGTCCGATGTCCTCGAGGATCGGGCGGAATCGGCTGCTGGCCATCCGCTGCCAGGCGAAGAATCGACCCGAGACCTGGCTGAGTGGCGGAAGTGAGCGCGTCCGGTCCCGCCGCTCGTAGGGCCAGCCCATGGCATCCCCGACGGCTGCTCCTAGGAGCATGCCGCAGGCTCTGTCGGTCCATGGGTGAAGCTCAGCGTTCACGTGTTCACTCTGCCAGAGTTGTTCGGGGGATGTACGGGCTCTCCGGTGGCCGATTGCCGGAGCGCACCGAGCGGCTCAGGGCGTACTTGTCGAAGAGCACAGGAGCGACAACCAGAGGTGGCAGCAAAACCGCCATGCCGTACTGGGCATGTCTGAAGTACTCCAGCTCCGCCTGCTTCTCGTCCCGGACGATGACAGAGTGTACGGCGGACAGTGGGATGGTTCCGGGTATCTGTATCTCCGCCTGGTCGTCCGTGGGCCACCAGGACGGGTGCCCATGTTCTCGCCGCAAAGTCACCTTGCCGGTCACCGTGGGCGCGAACATGGCGTTGAAGCCGTCAGCACCCAGCCGGGCGCCGGCGCTCCTGTCTCGTGCGGAGTTGTAGGGACAGAACCGGGCGCCGGAAGTGGCGAGCAGGTCGACGTCCAGCGTGAGAACCACCCAATCCTGAAAATGGCGGTCCCTGCTCGCTGCCTGAGCCAGGTACCAGGTGTTCGGATACTCCACGCTCAGGAAGGTGAACTCCAGTGCGCCGTCCAGACGCTGAGTATCGGCAGGCCGGAAGGCGTCGGCAGCCGTCTGCAGGGTGGCCACGGGACGTATCTGCCGGGTGTCGAGGATGTGGGACAGGTTGGCCGACTTGGTGAGATGGCACAGACGGGTGATACCGCGGGCCCGGGCCTGCTCACGGACGTCACTCACAAGCTCACCCGCACGTACAAGTCAGACATCTCCTGCGGCAGCAGATCGGTCAGCTTGCTTGAGTGCAGCATGATGAGGTCTGTACGAGCCCGGGTGATGGCCACGTACAACTGCCGGGCCTCGCGTGCCTTGGCCTCGTCGAGGCCATGCGCCTCCACCTCACTTGCTTTCGGCAGCTCGTCCGCATCACAGAATGGGAGGATCACCGAGTCGAATTCGAAGCCCTTCGCCGCAGAGTAAGTCCCGTAAAACACCCCCGGCTCGTCCGTCCACCGCGCAAGCTCACGGTGCAGGCGGTGAACCGGGACACGACCTCCGTCGAGGAGCGACCTGAGTTTGTCCTCGTGGTCTCGGGTGCGCATAAGAATGGCGACCTGACGGTCCGCGCCCAGCGCCAGGGCGTTGCTCGCCGCCTGAACGAGCTGTTCTTCCTTGCCTGCAGTCTCCAGGATGGTGGGTTTCGGGCCGTCGGCCGCCGCACCGGTCGGCTGGACCAGATCGACGTCGTCCTTGAAATGCGGCATATCCGACAGTGACTGGGCGAGTTGGGCGACCTGACGGCTGTTGCGATAGTTGTGGGCGAACTCCACGACATTTGACACATGAAGGCCCAGGGAGCGCCAGGACATCCGGCTTCCGTAGATCTGCTGCGCGTAATCTCCAAAGAAAGTCAGTGATCCGTCGCCGGGAATGGCCGCCGCCAGGCTTCGAATCATCTCAGGTGTAAAATCCTGGCCCTCATCGACGACGACATGCCGGTAAAGCCGGTTGGTGGGATCAACCTTCAGGGCGGCCAGGACGGTTGACGCCATGTTGTCGAAGTCGTACTCGTACCCGGCTTCGGTACGCAACTGCACGTACCGTTGGCAGATTTCGAAGACGACTTCGCGATCGAGCTGCTGAAGGGGCCTGCCCCGGCCAACCCGACGGGCGCGGCCTTCCACATACGTCTGCTGGTCGACTATGCCGTGCCCGACCATCCAATGCAGCTCATCTAAGAAGAAATCGAGCGGGCGGTGAAGAACGGCCCGGGAGGGGTGGCGCTCACGAGCCTCCCCCAGCGCCCGCTCAACCATTTGCTTCTTGGACTTGCATATGCGCACCGGCGCCTTAGTGCGATGCGCGAGATAGCCGCGCGCGAAGGTGTGGTAGGTCTCGATCTGCAGGTTCGGAGACGCGGTGCTCATACCCCTGAGATAGGTAACGAGAGCCTTGTTAAAGGTGACCAACAGCGTGCGGCCTCCGATACCCGGGGCCGTGGCCAGATAATGAGCCCGATGGACCGCCATCGTCGTCTTGCCGCTGCCCGCCGTGCCCAGAACGACGCAGTGACCGCGTTCGTTCAGGAAGACGACGTCCCGCTGGTGACCCTTCGGGTCAGGTAACGAAAGCCCCATCGCGCCATTATGACGCGTCCATGGTCACTTGGTACAGATGATGCACGGTCTGGTCTCCTCAACTTGCTCTCCACCTACCTACGAACCGCAGGGCCCCTCCGCTGTAGCCTGTGCCGTCGGCGTCAGGCCGCTTGCCCCGGGGTGCATAGCGTCGCCCCAGCGCTCGAACGGCTACTGACGGCCGTGAACTGCATCGTCGCGAGCCACACCGCGGCACCCTGCCCGCCTAGCCAGCCGATCACCGCCGGGGGCACATCCAGGGCACATGCGCCTGGGAAACGGCGTTGACCCGTGAGAACTACCGAGAGGAGTTTTCCCAGGTCAACGCACATTTCCTTGCGAAACGCCAGGCCAGCGCCATCCCGCCACCAATCGCTGCACGAGTGGCAGGACTTCAGCCATCGGCTGCACGAGGCGGGACATCAGCCTTATTGCCTGGTGTGGCCCTGAGCCGAGGTCGCCAGGGGGCTCGGGCGGCGGTGCCGAGCGGGGGATCAGGCGCCCTCTGACCGGGGGCACTCCTGGTCGGGGGCGGGCTCGGTGGTGGGGCGGTGGGTCGGGTTCCAGAGGCGGTCGGCCTCGCCGCGGGCGACGTGGTCCTCGTAGATCCGCACCTTGTTCCGCATCACGTTCAGCGTCTCCTGCAACTCCGCGATCTGCGCCCGGACATGGTTCTCGTGCCGGCGCAGCAGTTCCAGCCGCTCCTGTTCGTTGCCGGGGCCCTGCCGGACCAGCTCGATGTACTGCCGGATCAGTGCCAGCGACATGCCGGAGGAGCGCAGCTTCGTGCAGATCGCCAGCCACTCCAGGTCTTCCTCGTGGTAGACCCGGCGGCCGTTGGACAGGCGGCGCACCGGGTTGGCGAACAGGCCCTCCCGCTCGTAGAACCGCAGTGCGTGAACGCTCAGCCCGCTGCGCTCCGCCACCTCACCGATACTCAGGTCCATGAGTGACCCCCGTCACACAGCCATTGATCTAGACATGACTCTAGCTTCTAGCGTCGAGCCGTTGGCCAGTCGGGCGATCGGAGTGCAGGGAACATGAGCGTTTGGTTTGTCACCGGTGCGTCGCGCGGACTCGGTGCGGAGATCACCCGTGAGGCGCTGGAGCGGGGTCACAGTGTGATCGCCACGGCGAGGGACGCGTCGGCGGTGCTCCGGGCGTACCCGGAAAAGCCGGACGGACTGCTGGCGGTGACCGCGGACGTGACCGAGCCGGCGCAACTGGCGGCCGCGGTGGAGGCCGGCCTGGCGGAGTTCGGCCGGATCGACGTCGTGGTCAACAACGCCGGTTACGGTCTCGTGGGCGCGATCGAGGAGGTCTCCGACAAGGCCGCCCGGGACCTGTTCGACGTCAACGTGTTCGGCGTGCTCAACACCTTGCGGGCGACGCTGCCGACGTTGCGTGCCCAGCGGTCCGGACACGTCCTGAACATCAGCTCCGTGGGCGGCTTCGCCACCGCTCCGGCCGTGGGCCTGTACGGCGCGTCGAAGTTCGCGCTCGAGGGCGTCTCCGAGGCACTGCACGGCGAACTGGCACCGCTCGGCGTCCGTGTCACGATCGTGGAGCCGGGCGGGTTCCGCACCGACTTCCTTAGCGGTTCGAGCCTCCGGGTCGAGCCGGCCTCCCTCGCGGATTACGACGCCGGCGCGGGACCGGTGCGCGAGGCGATGGCCGCCAACGACGGCCGCCAGCCGGGCGATCCGGCCAAGGCGGCCAAGGCGGTCGTCGACGTCACCGAGGCCGCGGAGCCCCCGCTGCGCCTGCAGCTGGGCACGGACGCGGTCGAGCGCGTCGAGGCGAAGCTGGATCTGGTACGGCGCGAACTCGACCAGTGGCGCCACGTGGCGCTCTCCACCGCCGTCTGAGCCCCGGACCCCCCGTCCCCGGGGCTCGGACGGCCGGCCGGATCTCGCACGTCGCGCACTGCGCCGGTGGCGCGGCGTGGCGCCCTCCACGCCGTCCGGGTCCCGGCGCGCCGCCCGGCGGGGCCCAAGCGCCGGCGCCGCGGGGTGACCCGGCCGGCCACCCGATCGCCCGCGTCGCCGGGTGGCTCGGCCGGCCACCCGGTCGACCTCGCCGCGGGGTGGCACGGACGCACTCCCCGATCGACCCCCCGATTCCCGGCGCGGGTCAGTGCTCGTGGGCGTGGACGGCCGTGATGTGGTGGTCCTGGCCGGGGGTCTCCAGTTCGTCCAGGACGGCCACGGACAGGTCCTCGGCGCTGATCCACGAGCGGCCGTCGGTCGCCGTCAGGAGGGTGTCCGTGCCGCGGTGGTAGCGGGCGGTGCGGGGACCGGGTTCGAGGTGGGCCGGGGGGCTCAGGTAGACCCAGTCGGTGTGCGGGTGGCTCCGGCAGGCGCTCAGCTGCGCCACGCCCGCCGCGGCGACCGGCCGCCACTCCGGTGGCACGTAGGCGGGGTCGTCGGCCACCAGGAGGCCGGGCGTGCCGGGGCTGCGCAGGGCGCCGGCTCCGCCCACCACCAGGACGCGGATGCCGAGGTGCGCGGCGGTGTCCAGCACGGTCCGGGTGACGCCCAGCAGGAAGTCCTCGTCCACCGGGTGGGTGCGGACGGCCAGGACGACCGCCTCCGCCCCGGAGTCCGACAGCGCCTCGCGCACGGCCTCCGGGTCGTTCGCGTCCAGCGGGACCGGGGTCACGCCGGGGGTCTCCTCCACCGGCTTGCGGGACAGGGCCAGGACCCGGTGCCCGCGTGCGGTGGCCTCGGCGATCACCCGGCCGCCCACCATCCCGGTGGCACCGAGCACCGCGATCGTCATGCCTGCCGTCACACCCGTCTCCACGCCTGCCGTCACACCCGTCTCCACGCCTGCCTCCACGGTCTCCGCGTCTGCCTTCATGTCCGCCCTGGTGTCGGCCTTCGTGTCTCGCTTCATGTCCGCCTTCATCGGATCGGTTCCTTCGTCGCGGTCTTCGGTGGATTCAGCTGGGCCGCCAGCATCGCCGCCAGCGCCAGGACGAAGCCGAGCGTCTGCGCCAGGCTCAGGGCTTCGCCCATGGCCGTGCCGACGACCGTGGCCACCAGCGGGGAGAGGAGGACGAGGGGGGCCGAGGCGCCGACCGGGAGCTCGGCTATGCCACGGAACCAGAGCGTGTAGGCGATCAGACCGCCCATGCTGCCGAGCCACAGGTAGCCGCCGGCGGCGCCCGCGTCGATCCGGTGCGGCAGCCCCTCGACCGCCAGGGCCGTCGGGAGCAGCAGCAGTCCGCCGGCCGTGAGCTGCCAGGCGGCCAGGGTGAGGGGACCCGCGCCCGCCGGGCGGCCCCAGCGCTTGGTGAGGACGACGCCCGCGGCCATGGCCGCCGTACCGCCGAGGCCGGCGAGCACGCCGACGGCGTCCAGGCGGGCCTGCGGGCCGAGTACGACGAGTCCGACGCCGGCCACGCCGAGCACGCCCCAGGTCCAGCGCCAGACACTCGGCCGGTCGCGGAGCACCGGGATGGCCAGGGCGGCGACCAGCAGCGGCTGCGTGGCGGACAGGGTGGCGGCGACGCCGCCGGGGAGGCGCTCGGCCGCCAGGAACAGCAGCGGGAACAGGGCGCCGATGTTGAGCGCGCCCAGGACGGCGGTCTTCCACCACCAGTCCCCGCGCGGGAGTACGCGGGTGAGGGCCAGGCCGAGCAGTCCGGCGGGCAGGGCGCGCATGAGCCCGGCGAACAGCGGGTGTCCGGGCGGGAGGAGCTCGGTGGTGACGGCGTAGGTCGTGCCCCACGCGGCGGGGGCGAGCGCGGTCAGGGCGACGACGGCCGCCCGGTGCGCGGACGGCGTCCGGGGCGGGGCCGGTGGGTGGCGGGTCGGCGTGAGGGGCATGTGTGGAAGTCTCGGCCCGAACAGCCATGAAACCAAAGCATGATTGTCATCACAGCCATGAACGAGGACCATGGCTGCCGTGGATCTTCAGCAGATGCGGTACGTGGTCGCCGTCGCCGAGACCCGTAACTTCACCCGCGCCGCCGAACGCTGCGCCGTGGTGCAGTCCTCGCTCAGTCACCGGATCGCCGCCCTGGAGCGGGAGTTGGGTGTGCGGCTGTTCGCGCGGTCCAGCCGGCGCGTCGAACTGACCAGTGCCGGGGCGGCGTTCGTGGCGGCCGCGCGGGAGTGCCTGGCCGCCGCCGACCGCGCGGTGGCCGACGCGTCCGCGGCGGCCGGCGTGGTGCGCGGCCGGCTCGCCGTGGGCGTGATCGTGACCGCCGCCGCCGTGGACGTACCGGAGTTGCTGCAGCGGTACCGCGCTCAGCATCCGGAGGTCCGGGTGATGCTGCGGTCCGGGCGCAGTGACGAACTGGCGGCGGCGATCCGCAGCGGTGACCTGGACATCGCCTTCCTCGGGCTGCCGGAGGGCGAGCGGCCCTCGGGGGTGGAGAGCGTCGTGCTCGATCACGACGAGCATGTGCTGGCGGTGGCGGCCGGGCACCGGCTGGCGGGGGCTTCCCGGGTGACCCTGCGGGAGATCGCCGGGGAGACGTTCGTGGACTTCGTGGCCGGCACGCCCGGCCGGGCCCAGTCGGACCGGGCGTTCGCCGCGGCGGGTCTGGTCCGCGATGTCGCGTACGAGGCCGGTGTGGTCGAGCTGATCACCCGGCTGATCGCGGGCGGGCTCGGCATCGCGCTGTTGCCCTCGGCGTTCATCCGGCCGCTGGCCGCCGAGGATCCCGGGCTGGCGCTGGTCCCGGTGGTCGACGGGCCGCACCGCGTCGAATACCTGGCGTGGAGCCGCTTCAACCCCAGCCCGGCCACCCGGGCCATGCTCGACGTCCTCGGGGTGCGGCCGCGGGCCTAGGGGGTTCGGGGCGGGCGGTGTGGTTCGGGGTGGCCGTGTCGGACGGGGTGGACGAGGAGGCCGGTGCCGTCAGCCGAGCGGGAAGGGGGCGGGTTCGGCGGCGGGGGCGGCGGCCGTGGCGGCCAGCAGGCGCAGGGCCGCGTCGGACGGGGTGCCGGGCTCGGCCGTGTAGGCGATGAGGCGCTGCCCCTCGGAGCCGGGAAGGTCCAGGCTCTCGAAGCTCAGCTCCAGCGCGCCGACCGCCGGATGGCGCAGCGACTTGCGCCCCGAGACGCAGGTGCGGACCGGGTGCCGGGCCCACAGCGCGGTGAATTCGTCGCTCTGGATGGACAGCCGGCCGATCAGTTCGGCCAGCGCCCGGTCGTCGGGGTGCCGGCCGGCGACCAGGCGCAGGGAGGCGACCGCGAGGTGCGCCTCCTCCTTCCAGTCGGCGTACCGCTCCCGGTACCGCTCGTCCAGGAACAGCATCCGGACCAGGTTCGGCCGGTCCGCGGGCGTCCCGGCGGCCTCCCGGGGCAGGTGCCCGGCGAGCAGGGCGTGGCCGAGCCGGTTCCAGGCCAGGACGTCGCCCCGCCGGTCCAGGACGAGCGCGGGCACGTCCGTCATGGCCGCCAGCAGCTGACGGGCCGACGGGCTCGCGTGCTCGGCGCGGGGCGCGGCCGGGCGGCGCCGTACGGCGGGCCGGGCCAGGTCCCTGAGGTGGGCGGTCTCGTCCTCGGTGAGCCGCAGGGTGCGGGCGATCGCGTCCAGGACGGAGTCGGAGACACCGGCCGCCCGGCCCTGTTCGAGGCGGGTGTAGTGGGTGATGCTGACGCCCGCGAGCAGGGCCAGTTCCTCGCGGCGCAGCCCGGCGACCCGGCGGCGCTCCGGCGCGGTCGCGAGGCCGACGTCCTGCGGCCGCACCGCGGCACGACGGGACTTGAGGAAGTCTCCCAGCTCGGACGGGGCGCCCATGTGTGCCTCCAGACGAGGGACGGTCGACGTCCATCCTGCCCCGCGGGCCGCGGAAAGGGGATGCCTGAGGGTGGTCATGCGATGACCACCCTCGCGCCGGCCGGTCGCACGGGGGTGCTGGTTGCGGCGGCGGGACGGGACGAGTCTCTGGTCCGGCGACTTCGCCGCTCATCCTCCGTCATCCAGAGGGGACCCTCGTCATGTCCGTCGTAGCGACCCGGCCGGCCGGCGCACCCGCCGCCCTGACCCCGCGGCTCCGCCTGGTGCTGGTGCTGCTGCTCGCGGCCCAGTTCATGCTGGCCGTGGACTTCTCCATCCTGAACGTGGCCCTGCCGGTGATCGGTGCCGGCCTGGGCTTCCCGCTCGACCGTCTGCAGTGGATCGGCACGGCGTTCGCCCTGTGCGCCGCCGGGTTCACCCTGCTGTTCGGGCGGGTCGCCGATCTCTTCGGCCGCCGCCGGGTGTTCCTCGGCGGGCTCGTCGTCCTCGGCGCGGCCTCGCTGGCGGGCGGGCTGGCGACGGGCCCGGAGGTGCTCGTCGCGGCCCGGGTGTTCCAGGGGCTGGCCACGGCGGCGGTGACCCCGGCCGGGCTCTCGCTGCTGACGACGTCCTTCCCGGAGGGCCCGCTGCGGGAGAGGGCGCTCGGCCTCAACGGGGCGCTGATGTCGGCCGGTTTCACCACGGGCGCGATCCTCGGCGGCCTGCTGACCGACCTGCTGTCCTGGCGCTGGGCCTTCTTCGTCAACGTCCCGGTGGCACTCGCCGTGCTCCTCGTCGCGCCCGCGGTCATCGCCGAGTCCCGGCCCGCCGAGCGCCCGGGGCTGGACGTGCCGGGGGCCGTCACGGTCACGCTCGGGCTGCTGGCCGTCGTCCTCGGCCTGACCGGGGCCGGTGAGCACGGCTGGGGCGCGCCGGCCACGCTGCTGCCGCTGGCGGCCGGTGCGGTGCTGCTGCTGGTGTTCGTGGCCGTCGAACGCCGGGTGTCCGCCCCGCTGGTGCCGCTGGGCGTGCTCGGCAGGCGGTCGGTGGCCTGGGGCAATGTCACCGGTCTGGTGGCGTTCTTCACCGAGACGTCCCTGGTGTTCCTGCTGACCCTCTATCTGCAGGAGGTGCTCGGCTTCTCCCCGCTGGCCGCCGGGCTGTCGTTCGGTGTGCTGGGTGCGGGGACCGTCGTCGGCGGCGCTCTCGCCCCGCGGCTGATCGGCGGGCTCGGCGTCGGCCGGGTGCTGTGGGCCGGCGGTCTCGTCCAGGCCCTGTCCACGGCGGCCCTGCTCGGCCTCGGCGACGGCCGTTCCTCGCTCTGGCTGCTGCTGGCCGCGACCTTCGCGGGCGGTGTGGGCAACATGCTGGTCATCGTCGGCTTCATGGTGACGGCCACGTCCGGCCTCGCCGACCACGAACAGGGCCTGGCCACCGGGCTCGCGACGATGACCCAGCAGATCGGCATCACCATGGGCACGCCGGTGATGAGCGCCGTCGCCACCGCCGCCATGAGCGGTACGGGCGCCCTGGCCGTCCTCGGCGGCCTGAAGACCGCGATCGCGCTGAACGCGGCCCTCGCGCTCCTCGGCACCCTGGCCGGCGGGGTGTTCCTGCGGGCGAGGGCGCGGTGAGCCGTCGGGCACGCCGTCCGGCGCGCCCGTGAATGCCGGTCCCGGAGCCGGAAGGCCGGCCCGGAGCTCAGGCCGGCTGCAGGCGGTCCGCCAGTCCCGCCTCCTCGAAGGCGCGCACCACGTCCTGCCGGGTCTCGGTGAAGTGCGCCCAGCTGTCGCAGTGGGCCAAGACCACCCGGCGGGCCCCGAGGAGCCGGGCGGCGCTCGCCGCGCCGGTGCCGTCGAGGACGAGGAGGGCGTCGTCGAGGAGCGGCAGGCGGGGAGCGCCGGCGAAGAGGACGGCGGTGTCGACGGGGGCGTACCGGTCGGCGATCTCCTTGACCAGGTCCAGGGAGGCGTTGTCGCCGCTGACGTAGACGCTGGGCAGGTCGGCGGAGGTCAGCAGGAAGCCGGTGACCTCGCCGACGATCGGCTCGGAGCCCTCGGGGCCGTGCAGGGCGGGGGCCGCGGTCACGGTGACCGTGCCGCCGTCGGGGCGGGGCAGGTCCACGGACTGCCAGGGGGTGAGGGGCTCGGTGGTGCCGCCGAGCCGGCCGGCCGCCGCGGGGGTGGTGAAGGTGCGCGGGACGTCGGCGAGCAGGGCGCGGCCGGAGTGGTCGAGGTTGTCGGCGTGCTGGTCGTGGGAGAGCAGGACGACGTCGACGGGGCCGAGTCCGGCGAGCGGTGTGCGGGGCGGCGCGGTCTTGGTGAGGACCCGGCCGCTGGGCGCCGGGTAGTCGCCGGGGTCGTCGAAGGTCGGGTCGGTGAGGAAGCGGAGGCCGCCGTACTCGATGAGGACGGTGGGGCCGCCGAGGACCTGGACGGGTATCTGCATTCCGGCTCACCTCATGGATAGACAGGACTTCATCCGTGAGATGACGCTAGTCCTTCTCACGGATGGGCGCAAGGCCTAACATGAGACGCGTGAGAGAGAGCGACACGGCACACGCGGAGACATCCGGGGAGCGGCTCCCGCACCGGCCCGAGGGACGACTCGCCGGACGGCGCGCCGAGCAGCCGCTGCCCCCCGCTCCCGGTGCCGAACAGCATCCCGCCCTCGACCTCGCCAACACCGCGATCGCCCTTCCGGGCGGCCAGTCGGCGGACCTGCTGGGCACCCCCTCCGCCGCCCGGCACTGGCTGGTGGACCGCGGTCTCGCCCCGGCCGCCGCGGACCTGCGGGAGACCTGCGCGAGCCGGCTGCGCGCCCTGCGCGAGCAGGTCCGCGCGCTGCTCGCCGCCCGGGCCGACGGCCGCCCGGCCCCGGCCGAGGCGCTCGCCGCCCTCAACGGCGCGCTCACCCTCGCCCCGGCCGCCTCGCTGCTGCACTGGTCCCCGGACCGGGGCCTGTACCGGGCCGCCGCCCACCCCACCACGCAGGTCGTCGAGCACGCGCTGGCGGCGCTCGCCGCCGACGCCGCCGACCTGCTGACCGGGCCGGACGCCGAGCGCCTCACCGCGTGCGGCTCCCCGCCCTGCAACCGCTACCTGCTCCGCCACGGCCGCCGGCACTGGTGCTCCACCCGCTGCGGCGACCGCGCCCGCGCGGCCCGCGCCTACGCCCGCCGCACCCAACGGGACACACCGGAGTAGCCCCGCACCGAGCAGGGGCCATCCATCCGGACACCCCGGCCCGGGCGGAAGACCGGGGGCGGCCCCCTTCGGCACACCGCCCGACCCGAGCCACGGATCAGAGGCCGGGCCCCAGGGAGCGGACACGCCTCTCGTACGGTCCGGTGCGACGACCGGTGCACCCACTCCGTCAGCTCCGCGCACGCCATCGCGTCACCCGTGAGGGCCACGACGGCACCCCGAGGACACCGCCGGGGCAGGCCCGCGCACCGGCCCCGGACGCCGTCGTCCGGAACGCCGGCCGCGGCCCGCACGACGTCGGCACCGGGCGACCCTACGTATTGTAGGTTCCCAACCGCCAGCCCCTACCGGGCTGTTCACACGCCTGTTCAACGGGGGACGTATGCAGGACACCACGGAGACGGAGCCTGGCACGCCGGTCTGTGCGAGCAGTCTCGCGCCGACGCTGACCGTGCTGGTCGTCAGCCTGGCCATCGCCGCCGTCGGCGTGTACGAGCTGTGCGGTTTCGGCCTGCACAGCCTGGACCGCCGCCCGCACCTGTTCAGCGACGGCCTCGCGACCGGCGGGGTGATCGTCGCCACGGTGGCCGCGGGAGCGGCGGTGGGCAACCTGGCCTGGCACCTGGCGACGGCCCGGCGCGGCAACGGCGGCTGACGGCGGCTGACGGCGGCTGACGGCGGCTGACGGCGGCTGACGGCGGCCAGGCACGGCAGCAGTCGGCGGCCAGGCACGGCAGCGGTCAGCGGCAGGCAAAGACAAAGGAAAGGGCAGAGGCAAAAGGCAAAGGCGGCGGCGCCTGCCAGAGGCCCTGCGCGGCACCAGCCGGCGGGAATGAGAGGCTGTGCGCCGGCTGTGTGGATCACCGCACGGCCGTATGTCCGCACACCAGCACGGCCCGCTCCCCTACAAGCCGTAGGGTCCGGCTGCCCGTCCCCGTCCCCAAGGGTGACCTCTCCTCATGCCCGCACCACAGACGACCCTGACCCCGCCACGGGCCCCCGCGCCCCGCGGCCCCGGCCGCACCGTCCGCCTCCTCCCGGCCCCCTTCCGCACCTCCCCCGGCGACGACCGGCTGCGCGCCCGCGCCGCCACGGCGACCGTCTGGTACCTGCGTCTGCTGGCCGTGCTGAACATCGTGGCGGTCCTCTCCCTCCCCTTCCGTGAGGAGGTGCTGGAGCACAACGCGGGCGAGTACTTCACCCCGTACCTGGCCACCGCCGGCCTCGGCTCGGCGGCCCTCTCCCTGTTCCTCGCGGTGGTGATGCGCCGCCGCAAACGAGCCGCCTGGCTCTTCAACCTCCTCCTCGCGGGCTCCCTGCTCGGCCTGTACGCCGTCGCCCTGACCCACGCGGCCTACCGCGAGCACCCCTTCAACTGGGTCTCCACCGCCCTCACCGGCCTGTTCGTCGCCGCCCTGCTGATCGGCCGGCGCGAGTTCGACGCCATCGGCGACCGCTCCAACCCGCGCCTGGCCCTCGCCGTCGGCGTGGGCGGCACCCTCGTCAGCGGGGTCCTCGGCACCCTCCTGGCGCACGCGACGAACAAGGTGTCCGGCGCCGGCCTGCGGGACGAGATCGCGTACACCCTGCT
Organism: Streptomyces echinatus; assembly: GCF_014203595.1. Lineage (GTDB taxonomy): Bacteria > Actinomycetota > Actinomycetes > Streptomycetales > Streptomycetaceae > Streptomyces > Streptomyces echinatus. Next base: position 44,074 of record NZ_JACHJK010000004.1, on the reverse strand, counting down.
GCGCGGCATCAGTGTCGGCCCGCTCGCCGACCGTGTCGCCGCCGTGCAGGCCCCCCGCTGGACGGACATGGCCATCAACGTCCTGATGGCCGCCACGTTCCTGCTGGTCCTCTACGCCTGCTTCCGCGCCCCCCGCGGCGCCCGCCTGCTGGCTCCGGAGGACGAGAGCCGGCTGCGGACCCTGCTGGACCGCCACGGCGACCGCGACTCCCTCGGCTACTTCGCCCTGCGCCGCGACAAGTCCGCCATCTTCTCCCCCAGCGGCAAGGCCGCCGTCGCCTACCGCGTCGTCGGCGGCGTCAGCCTCGCCTCCGGCGACCCGATCGGCGACCCCGAGGCGTGGCCCGGAGCCATCGACGCCTGGCTCGCCGAGGCCCGCCGCCACGCCTGGACCCCCGCGGTGATGGGCGCGAGCGAGGAGGCCGGCACGATCTACGCCCGGCACGGCCTGGACGCCCTGGAACTCGGCGACGAGGCGATCGTGGACCTCGCCGACTTCACTCTCGACGGCCGCGCCATGCGTGTCGTCCGCCAGGCCCACAACCGGGTCAGGCGGGCCGGCTACACCGTCCGCATCCGCCGTCACGAGGACATCCCCGCCGAGGAGATGGCCCTCCTCGTCGACCGCGCCGACCACTGGCGCGACGGCACCACCGAGCGCGGCTTCTCCATGGCCCTCGGCCGCCTCGGCGACCCTGCCGACGGCCGCTGCGTGATGCTGGAGTGCCGGGACGCCGACGGCGAACCGCGCGCGCTGCTCAGCTTCGTCCCCTGGGGCGAGCACGGCCTCTCCCTGGACCTGATGCGCCGCGACCGCGCCTGCGAGAACGGCCTGATGGAGTACATGGTGGTCGAACTCCTGCTGCGGGCCGGGGAGCTGGGGATCGAGCGGGTCTCCCTCAACTTCGCGATGTTCCGCTCGGTCTTCGAACGCGGCGCCCGGCTCGGCGCGGGGCCCGTCCTGCGGCTGTGGCGCTCGACCCTCACCTTCTTCTCCCGCTGGTGGCAGATCGAGTCCCTCTACCGGGCCAACGCCAAGTACCGCCCGGTGTGGGAGCCCCGCTTCCTCCTGTTCGCCAAGAGCAGCGACATCCCGCGGATCGGTCTGGCGAGCGCCCGCGCGGAGGGCTTCCTCACCCTGCCGGGCCGCTCATAGGCCCCTGGGACCGGGAGCGGGCGGCGGAGCCGGGGCTGCGGAAGCCGCCCGGCTCCGCCCCCTCAGCCGGAGCCGCTCTCGCTCCCGGTGAGACCGCCCCCGACCGTGAACCCGATGACCGCCCCGCCGCCCTCGCGCCGGTAGGCGAACGGCGCGCCGCCATGGGCCATCGCGACCTCGCGCACGATGGACAGGCCGAGGCCCGAGCCGGGCTGTGAGCGCGCGTCGGCGGCCCGGTAGAAGCGGTCGAAGATGCGGACGAGGTCGCCGTCGGCGATGCCGGGCCCCCGGTCCAGCACCTCCACCCGTACCGTGCCGGGGCGGGCCGGCCCGGTGACGCCGACCTGGATCGGCGCCTTGCCGTCCGGGTCGAACTTGGCCGCGTTCTCCACCAGGTTGGAGATGGCCCGCTGGAGCATTCCGGGCCGCCCGTCGGTCGTGGTGTCGCCGCTGGTGTGCAGCACGACGTCCCGGCCGGTACGGCGCCGGGCCAGCCCGACGACGTCCTCGGCGAGGTCGGAGAGGTCCACCCGCTGCGGCGGCTCGGCGTCGGACTGCCCGGCGGCGAGGTCGACCAGCTCGTTGACCAGGTCGGTCAGTTCCCGCGCCTCCTGGGAGAGGTCGGCGACCAGTTCCTCCCGGCTGGCGGGCGGCAGCTCGTCGATCCGGCGCAGCAGGGAGATGTTGGTGCGCAGGGAGGTGAGCGGCGTGCGCAGTTCGTGGCCCGCGTCCTGCACCAGCCGGCGCTGGTCCTCCTCGGACTGCGCGAGCCGCCCCAGCATCCGGTCGAAGGCGCGCCCCAGCCGTCCCACCTCGTCCAGGCCGGCCACCGGCACCTGGATGCCCAGCCGCCGGGTGCGGGCGACGTCCTCGGCGGCGGAGGTGAGGACCACCAGGCGCCGGGTGATCCGCCGGGCCAGCCACCAGCCGAACAGCCCGGCCGCCACCACGACCGCGGCCATCAGGATCAGCGTCCGCTGCTGCAGTGCCCGCAGCAGGTCCTCGGTGTCGCTGAACTCCTGCGCGACCTGTACGGCGCCCCGCCCGTCGCCGAGCGAGACGGTGGCGATGCGGAACAGGTCCTCGTCCACCCGTACGTCCTTGTGCTGGACGACCTGCCCGGCGGGGCGCGCGACCGCCACCGCCCGGTCCCGGGAGGTGACGGGGAGCACCGGGCTGCCGTGGTCCACGATCTGCCCCAGCGCGCCGAGCACTTGGACGTCGGTGCGGGCGGGGCGGACGAGGTCGTGCCCGGGGCGGGAGGAGGAGAAGTCCTCCGGGCCCATCGCGTGCTGCCGCACCTCGTCCCGCACGTCCTGCACGACCTGGGTGAACACCGACTGCTGGTCGACGCGGACGAGCCGCGCGGCGGAGCTGTACGACAGGATGCCGACGAGGATCGTGACGGCCGCGGTGACGGCCGCGAAGGAGACCGCGAAGGTGGTGCGCAGGGAGACCAGCTTCGGCCGGGGCCGGTCGGGCAGCCACCGGCGGCGGCCCATTCAGCCCTCCCGCAGCACGTAACCCACGCCCCGCACGGTGTGGATCAGCGGTGCGGCGCCGGGCTCGTCCAGTTTGCGGCGCAGGTAGCCGACGTAGACGGCGAGGTTCTTGGAGCCGGGGCCGAAGTCGTAGCCCCAGATGCGGTCGTAGATGGTGGAGTGGTCGAGGACGATGCCCGCGTTGCGTACCAGCAGTTCCAGCAGCTCGAACTCGGTGCGGGTCAGTTCCAGCTCGCGGCGGCGGCGCCAGGCGCGGCGGGCCTGGAGGTCCATGCGGATGCCGGCGGCCTCCAGCTGCCGGTCGGAGACCACCTGCGTCTTGCTCACGGGGGCTTCGGGGGTGCCGCCGGCGACGGGCGCGGGGCTGGTGCGGCGCAGCAGCGCGCGCAGCCGGGCGAAGACCTCCTCCACGTCGAACGGCTTGACCACGTAGTCGTCGGCGCCGGCGTCCAGGCCCGCGATGCGGTCGGCGGTCTCCACCAGGGCGGTGAGCATGAGGATCGGGGTGCGGTCGCCCTCGGCGCGCAGCACGCGGCAGACCTGGAGGCCGTCGATGCCCGGCATCATCACGTCGAGGACGAGGACGTCCGGCGGGTTGCGGTGGGCCTGCGCCAGGGCTTCCACGCCGTCGGCGACCGCCGTCACCTCGTAGCCCTCCAGCGACAGGGCACGCTCCAGGGCATGGCGGATGGCACGGTCGTCTTCGGCGAGCAGCACAGTCTGGGGCACCTCCCCAGTCTGCCAAGGCCACCGGCGGTCCGACCGGACACGATGGCCCTACGATCACCCTTTTTACCGCCCTCTAACCGTCCCCCACCTCCCAGGAACACCAGCCCCCTGCCCGCCCGAGCCACCCCCACCCGAAGCGGGCACCTTTCAGGCGGCCGAGACGGGCGGGGGTGGGCAGGGTCAGCGCTGGAGCGCCGCCAGCTGCTCGGCGAAGGGCACGACGTCGGGCTCACCGGCCCGCACGGCCAACGGCATCAGCGCGGCCAGCTCCCCCGTCGCCCGTTCGATCCGGGCCGGCAGGCCCTCCGCGCCCCAGTCCTCGGACGCGGCGTACACGCCCGTGGGCACCACCACGGCCCGCAGGTACGCGAACAACGGCCGCAGCGCGTGCTCCAGCACCAGCGAGTGCCGTGCCGTACCGCCGGTCGCGGCGATCAGCACCGGCTTCCCGGCCAGCGCGTCCTTGTCGAGCACGTCGAAGAACGACTTGAAAAGCCCGCTGTAGGACGCGCTGAACACCGGGGTGACGACGATCAGCCCGTCGGCCCCCGCCACCGCGTCCTGCGCGGCGGCCAGGGCCTTTCCGGCGAACCCGTTGGTGAAGGTGTGCGCGATCTCGACGGCGAGCTCGCGCAGTTCGATCACCTGGACGTCCACCGGCGTGTGCCGGTCCACCGCGGCGGCCAGCCGGTCGGCCAGCAGCCGCGTGGAGGACGGGACGCTCAGTCCCGCCGATACGACGACGAGCTTCATGCGACGGCCTCCTTCCGGGTGGCGGTGAGCAGGGACTGGTGGGTGGGCGCGTCCGGCACGTTCGCCGGGCGTCCCTTGGCGAACTCCTCGCGCAGCACCGGCACGACCTCCTCGCCGAGCAGGTCGAGCTGCTCCAGCACGGTCTTCAGCGGCAGCCCGGCGTGGTCCATCAGGAACAGCTGGCGCTGGTAGTCGCCGGCGTACTCGCGGAAGCCCAGCGTCTTCTCGATCACCTGCTGCGGGGAGCCCACGGTCAGCGGGGTCTGCTCGGTGAAGTCCTCCAGCGAGGGCCCGTGGCCGTAGACCGGCGCGTTGTCGAAGTACGGGCGGAACTCCCGCACCGCGTCCTGCGAGTTCTTCCGCATGAACACCTGGCCGCCGAGGCCGACGATCGCCTGCTCCGGGGTGCCGTGCCCGTAGTGGGCGTACCGGTTCCGGTACAGCTCGACCATCCGCTTGGTGTGGTCGGCGGGCCAGAAGATGTTGTTGTGGAAGAAGCCGTCGCCGTAGTACGCGGCCTGCTCGGCGATCTCCGGCGAACGGATGGAGCCGTGCCAGACGAACGGCGGTACGTCGTCCAGCGGGCGCGGCGTGGAGGTGAAGCCCTGCAGCGGCGAGCGGAACTTGCCCTCCCAGTCGACGACGTCCTCGCGCCACAGCCGGTGCAGCAGGGCGTAGTTCTCGACCGCGAGGTTGATGCCCTGCCGGATGTCCTGGCCGAACCACGGATACACCGGCCCGGTGTTGCCGCGGCCCATCATCAGGTCGACGCGCCCGTCGGCCAGGTGCTGGAGCATCGCGAAGTCCTCCGCGATCTTCACCGGGTCGTTGGTGGTGATCAGGGTGGTGGACGTGGACAGGATCAGCCGCTCCGTGCGGGCCGCTATGTAGCCGAGCATGGTGGTCGGGGACGACGGCACGAACGGCGGGTTGTGGTGCTCGCCGGTCGCGAAGACGTCCAGGCCGACCTCCTCGGCCTTCTGCGCGATGGCGACCATGGCCTTGATCCGCTCGCGCTCGGTCGGGGTCCGCCCCGTGGTGGGGTCCGGCGTGACGTCGCCGACCGTGAAGATCCCGAACTGCATGGTCGCTCACCCTCCAGGTTGTTGACCGTTCAACTATACCTCTGCAACGGTCACCCCGGTCCAGCTATTCCACCCCCCGGCCGCCCCCTTACGGCACCAGCACCAGCCGCCCCCGCAGCCCGCCCTCCGCCAGCCGGGCGTGCGCCTTCGCGGCCTCCTCCAGCGCGAAGGTCTCGGCCACCCGCGGCGTCAGCGCCCCCGCGTCCACCAGCCGGACCAGCTCCGCCAGCTGCGCCCCGTCGGCGCGCACCTCCACGGCCGTGACGCGCACCTCACGCTCGGACTCGGGCTGCCGGCCGGGCTGGGCGCTGACGAAGGAGCCGCCGTCCCGCACCCACTCCAGCGCCGGCGCGCCGAGCATCGCCGCGTCCAGCACCGCGTCCACGCTCCCCGCCGGCACCTCCCCGGTGGTGAAGTGCGCGGCCCCCAGCGACCGCACCAGCTCCTCGTCGCCGGCCCGGGCGTGCCCGGTCACCTCGATCCCCCGGTGCGCGGCCAGCTGCACCGCGAACCCGCCGACCGCGCCCGCCGCACCGGTCACCAGCACCGACGCGCCCGGTTCGAGGTCCAGCAGATCCAGCGCCTGGAGCGCGGTCAGTCCGTTGAGCGGCAGGCTGCCCGCGTGCACGGCGTCCACCGAGGCCGGCGCCGCGGCCACCGCGTCCGCGTCCACGACGACGTACTCGGCGTGCGCGGCCAGCGGCTCGGCCACGCCGGGCACGAGCGCCACCACCGGGTCGCCCACCTGCCAGGCGGCGGCCACCCCCACCGCGTCCACCGTCCCGGCGACGTCCCAGCCGAGTCCGATCGTCTTGCCGGCCCCGCCGAAGGCGCCCGACCGGACGTAGAGGTCCACCGGGTTCAGCGCACCGGCCGCCACCTTGATCCGCACCTGGCCGGCCCCCGGCTCCGGCAGCGCCACCTCCGCGATCTCCACCGCTTCCGGACCGCCGAACGTCTTCACCACAGCAGCACGCATGTCAACTCTCCCTGAGCACGAAGCACTTGTCGGTCACCGCGGCCCGTTTCCGGCCGCGACACCAACCGTAGGAGAGGTACTATCCATTCGTAAGTAGTTACCTGAGAGTGCGTAGCAATCCCGAAGGGAAGAGCCCATGGCGACCACGACCGCGGCCCAGCGCCGTGAACAGGCCCGCGCCGACTACGACGCCTTCCTGCGCGCCTGCCCCACCAACCAGCTCCTCGGCCGCCTCAGCGACAAGTGGGTCGGCCTCGTCGTCGCCGCCCTGGCCACCGGCCCCCGGCGCTACAGCGACCTCGGCCGCAAGATCGCCGGAGTCAGCCCCAAGATGCTCACCCAGACCCTGCGCGGCCTGGAACGGGACGGCATCGTCAGCCGCACGGTCACCCCGTCCGTCCCGGTCCGCGTCGACTACGAGCTGACCCCTCTCGGCACCAGCCTCGCCTGCCTGCTCACCGCCGTGAAGGACTGGGCGGAGACCCACTTCGACGAGGTCCGCGCGGCCCGCGAACGCTACGACACCGACGTCGACACCGACACCGACACCGACACCGGCGTGCCCGCCTGACAGGTCACCGCCTCGCGGGCGCCGTGCGGGTCTCCGGCTCAGAACGCCGTGCGGGTCCCCGGCTCAGAAGGCGTACGAGTCCCCCGTCGCCAGAACGAGCACCGCCATCCGGTCGTTCGACCGGTCCTTGTCCACCGCGCCCGAGTTCCACGCCGTCTCGATCTCCAAGGTCACCTCCGTCGCCCGCTCCCGCAGCCGCACCGGCAACCGCAGCTGCTCCCCGGCCACGTCCACCGCCAGCACCCCGGTCCCGCACAGCACCGTCCGCTCGTCCTCCCGGACACACCGGGCGGGCAGCTCCTGGTCGTCGGCCAGCGCCGCCGACCAGCGCAGCCGGACCGTGGCGTCCGAGACAGCGGCGGGCCCGGCGTTGCGCGGGGTCAGCCGCACCTCCACCCGGTCCCCTTCCAGCACCGCGCTCCCGTGCAGAGCCACATCCGCCTCCGGGGCCGGGGCGGCCACCGCCACCCCCGGCACCAGCACGGCACCGGCACACACCCCGGACAACACCCACGCCCGCATCCGCACGGCCCTCACCACTTCCCGCTCGCGCTGCCACTGCCGTACGGATGTATGCCACGCGGGCCGCCCGCCAGGCGCCCTCCAACAGGTGACAAGCCCCGGACGGCACCACCGCCCGACGGCCCGGCCGCCGCGTGCCAAGCTGCCACCATGCCGATCCTCCGCTCCGCCGCCCTGTTCCTCGTCGCCGCGCTGTTCGAAATCGGCGGCGCCTGGCTGATCTGGCAGGGCGTACGGGAACACCGGGGCTGGCTGTGGATCACCGGCGGCGTCCTCGCCCTCGGCGCGTACGGCTTCGTCGCCACCTTCCAGCCGGACGCCCACTTCGGCCGCATCCTCGCCGCCTACGGCGGCATCTTCGTCGCCGGCTCGATCCTGTGGGGCGTCGTCGCCGACGGCTACCGTCCCGACCGCTGGGACATCACCGGCGCGCTGATCTGCCTCGCCGGGATGGCCGTGATCATGTGGGCACCGAGGAACGGCAGCTGATGCTCACTTAGTCTGGAGTGAACGCCCAGACGCAGTCACAGGAGCAGCCCATGGCCACCGCCGCCCCGTCCGCCGCCTCCAGGATCGCCGTCGTCACCGGCGCGAGCAGCGGCATCGGCGCCGCCACGGCCCGGCAGCTCGCCGAAGCCGGTTACCGCGTCGTGCTGACCGCCCGCCGCAAAGACCGCATCGAAGCCCTGGCCGAGGAACTCACCAAGGCCGGACACTCGGCGCTCGCCTACCAGCTGGACGTGACGGACCGCGCGGCCGTCGACGAGTTCGCCGGCGCCTTCAAGACGATCGGCGTCCTCGTCAACAACGCGGGCGGCGCCCTCGGCGCCGACCCGGTGGCCACCGGCGACCCCGCGGACTGGCGCACGATGTACGAGACGAACGTCATCGGCACCCTGAACCTCACCCAGGCCCTGCTGCCGAAGCTGATCGAGAGCGGCGACGGCGTCGTCGTGGTCGTCTCCTCCACCGCGGGCCACGGCACCTACGAGGGCGGCGGCGGCTACGTGGCCGCCAAGCACGGCTCCCACGTCCTCGCCGAGACCCTCCGCCTGGAGATCGTCGGCAAGCCGGTCCGCGTCGTCGAGATCGCCCCCGGCATGGTCAAGACGGAGGAGTTCGCGCTGACCCGCTTCGGCGGCGACACCCAGAAGGCCGAGAAGGTCTACCAGGGTGTCGCGGAGCCGCTCACCGCGGACGACGTCGCCGAGACCATCACCTGGGCCGTGACCCGCCCCAGCCACGTCAACGTCGACCTGCTGGTCCTGCGCCCGCGCGCCCAGGCCTCCAACACCAAGGTGCACCGCGAGTCGTGACCGGCGACGAGTCCCTCGAGAAGCGCCGGCTGGCCCAGGAGACGAAGAACGAACGCCAGGTCTGGTACTTCCTCGCCTACTTCCTCTTCGGCATCCACTTCCTCGCGTTCGTCATGATCTACGCGGTACGGCACGCGAAGTAGCCTCCGGCGGCACCGGCACCGGCACCGGCACGATGGCGACCCCCGCCGGCATGCGGCCGGCGGCGACGCGGCGAGACTCGCTGGGCCCGGGCCGGCGAGCCCGGTCCGTTCCGGACCAGGGCCTGGACGAGGGCCTAGGCGAACGCCCGCAGATTGCGCGCGGCCCACTCGGCGAAGGGCGCGGCCGGACGGCCCAGCACGGCCTCCACGTCGCGGCCGGCCCTCCGCTCGGCCGGCAGCGGATCGCCGAGGACGTCCAGCGTCCCGGCGACGACCTGCTCCGGCATGAACCGCGTCATCCCCGCCCGCGCCTCCTCGCGGGACAGCTCCACGAAGGCCACCTCCTCCCCCAGGACCGTGGAGAGGACCGCGGCCTGCCCCCGCGGACTGATCGGCTCGGGGCCGGTCAGCTCGTACACCCGGCCCGCGTGCCCGTCCTCACGCAGCGCGGCCGCGGCGACGGCGGCGATGTCCGCCGGGTCGACGACGGGCAGCGCCACGTCCCCGAAGGGTGCGAAGACGGTGCGGCGCGTACGGACCGACTCGGCCCAGGCGAAGGCGTTGGAGGCGAACCCGCCGGGCCGCAGGATGGTGAACTCCCGCCCGGACGCGCGCACCGCGGCTTCGAGCTCCCGCAGCCGGGCGTGCGAGGGCGCCTCCGGCCGGGTGGCGCTGACCTGCGACGACACCAGGACGATCCGCTCGGCACCGGCGTCGGCGACCGCCTTCGTCAGGAGCTCGGGCCGCTCGCCCCGGAAGTTCTGCTCGCCGCCCAGTACGAGGAACACGGCACGGGCACCGTCGAGGGCCGGCCGCAGACCCGCGGCGTCCCCGGCCCCGCCCGGCACCCACCGGACACCGGCCGGCGGATCCGCCGGCCCGGGCCGCCGCGACACCGCCACGACCTCCTCCCCCGCCCCGGCCAGCAGCTCCACCAGTACCCGCCCGACATTGCCGGTGGCCCCGGTCACAGTGATCACTGGATCCCCCAATTCTGAGTTAGTTGACTAACTGATTTGCAACTTAGCACACCCCTACAGAGGCGTGTCTATAGTCAGTCAGGTGACAAACTCAGTGGATCGGCGGGTACGGGCGTCACAGAAGCGCCGACGGCTCACGGCGGCGGCGGCCCGCGTGCTGCACGAGCAGGGGGTCGAACGCACCACCCTCGCCGACATCGCACGCGAGGCCGACGTCCCGGTCGGGAACGTCTACTACTACTTCAAGACCAAGGACGAACTGGTCCAGGCCGCGCTGGCGGAGCACAGCGCCCACCTGGACGAGCTCACCGCGGAACTGGACCGGTCGGCGGACCCGCGCGACCGGCTCAAAGGGCTCGTCTCGGCATGGATGGACCAGCGCGAGACCGCCGCCCGTCACGGCTGCCCCACCGGCACCCTCGCGGTCGAACTCGACAAGCGCGCCGACGGCACGCTCGACGCGGAGGCCGGCGCGGTGATCCGCCGCCTGCTGGACTGGACGGCGGCCCAGTTCCGCACCTGGGGCGTCCCCGACCCCGACGACCACGCCCTCACCCTGGTCTCCGCCTACCAGGGCATGTCCCTTCTGGCCAACGCCCTGCGCGACCCGGACGTCATGACCCGCGAGGGCAACCGCCTGCTGAGGTGGCTGGACTCGCTGTGACCGGCCGCCCGCCCCCGGACCGCACACCCGGCCGGGCGTGACGGCCGTCCGCCACGCCCACGCGCGCCCGTCAGCCCTTGACGCAGACGAACTGCTTCAGCTTCGCCACCACCTGGACCAGGTCCCGCTGCTGGTCGATGACCTGGTCGATCGACTTGTAGGCGCCCGGGATCTCGTCCACGACACCGGAGTCCTTGCGGCACTCCACGCCCCGCGTCTGGTCCTCCAGGTCCTGCGTGGTGAAGCGCCGCTTGGCGGCGTTCCGGCTCATCCGGCGGCCCGCGCCGTGCGAGGCCGAGTTGAAGGACAGGTCGTTGCCGAGCCCCTTCACGATGTACGAGCCCGTGCCCATCGAGCCCGGGATGATCCCGTACTCACCGGACCCGGCCCGGATCGCGCCCTTGCGGGTCACGAGCAGGTCCATGCCCTCGTACCGCTCCTCCGCCACGTAGTTGTGGTGGCAGGAGATCTCCTGCTCGAAGGTCGGCTTCGCCTTCTTGAACTCCTTGCGGACCACGTCCTTCAGGAGCGCCATCATCAGCGCGCGGTTGTACTTGGCGTACTCCTGCGCCCAGAACAGGTCGTTGCGGTAGGCCGCCATCTGCGGGGTGTCCGAGACGAAGACGGCGAGGTCGCGGTCGACCAGCCCCTGGTTGTGCGGGAGCTTCTGGGCCACCCCGATGTGGTGGTCGGCGAGTTCCTTGCCGATGTTGCGCGAGCCGGAGTGCAGCATGAGCCACACGCAACCGGACGTGTCCACACAGAGCTCGATGAAGTGGTTCCCCCCGCCGAGGGTTCCCATCTGCGTGACCGCGCGCTCCCGCCGGAACTTGACCGCGTCCGCCACTGAGTCGAACCGCTTCCAGAAGTCGTCCCACCCCGCGGTGGGCAGCCCGTGGAAGGAGGCGGGCTCGACGGGATCGTCATGGGCTCCCCGCCCCACCGGAATCGCCTGCTCGATCTTCGAGCGGAGGCGGGACAGGTCTCCGGGGAGGTCGTTCGCGGTCAGTGACGTCTTCACCGCCGACATTCCGCAGCCGATGTCCACACCCACCGCCGCCGGGCACACCGCACCCTGCATCGCGATGACCGAGCCGACCGTCGCGCCCTTGCCGTAGTGCACGTCCGGCATCACGGCCAGGCCCTTGATCCAGGGCAGGGTCGCCACGTTCTGCAGCTGGCGCAGGGCCACGTCCTCGACCGTCGCCGGGTCCGTCCACATCCTGATCGGGACCTTGGCGCCCGGCATCTCCACGTACGACATATCTTCCTCGTTCCCCCGAAATCAACAACAAAAGGCTTAAAAGCAGCAAAACGCAAAAGCGGCGCCAAGGTCGATGAAAAGGGACAAGGGACCGGCGTCCACGGCAGTGCGTGCGATACACATTGTCTGCAGGGGCCGCCCCGCCGCAGCAAGCGAATAACCGGCGGCGACACTGGAGCACCGAGCGAGCACACACCGTCGAGAGGAACCCGACCGTGCAGCGGAAGGCATACGTAACCGGCACCGCCGCCCTCCTCGCGGCGCTGCTGGCCGGCTGCACGAGCGGGTCCGGGGACGACGGCACCACGGACAACGCCAAGCCGGGCGACACCGGGACGTCCACGGTCGCGGCGCAGCCCGGCAAGTACCGGACGCTCCCCGAGCCGTGCGGGGCGGTGGGTCACGACGCCCTGGACTCGTTGCTGCCCGGCATCCAGCAGATCACCGACCCCGTCCGGCGGGACCAGGCGTACCAGGGCGAGGCCACGCTGACCTACGACACCGATCGCAGGGTCGGCTGCCACTGGAAGGTCGAGTCGCCCGACGCCACGGACCGTCTCTCCGTCGACTTCGAGCGTGTGGTGTCGTACGACAACACGGTCAGCGACGACGACCAGGCGCAGAACCTGTTCCTGGAGAAGCAGACGGCGGCCGATCTCCCGGTGGTGAGCGGTTCGTCGGCGCCGCCCGCGTCCCCTACGCCCACGGGGTCCTCGAAGGGCTCCGGTTCGCCGAGCGGGGCCGCCTCGTCGCCGGCGTCGGGTTCTTCGCCGAAGTCGTCGGCGACCTCGGAGCCTTCGGGGTCTCCCTCCGGGTCCTCGGTGTCCTCCGCGCCGTCGGGGGCGTCGGGGTCCTCGAGCGCCGACCCCGGTGCGATGCCCGCCGAGCTCCAGCCCCGTGCGCTGACCGATCTCGGCGACGAGGCGTATCTGGACGACGAACTGAACGCGGCGGGCTCGACGGCCGAACAGCGGACGGTGACTGTGGTGTTCCGCACGTCGAACGTGGTCGTCACGCTCCAGTACGAGGAGCAGCCGATGGCCACGGGCACGGTCCCGGACAGCAAGGAAATGCAGGACAGGGCCCTCAATCTGGCCTCTCAACTGGCCGACACCCTGGGCGGCTGAGGCGCGTGCCGGGCGCGGCGGTCTCCGCCCGCAAAGCGTCCGAACGGAAACCGCACGGCTCCTTCACCGCGTACCGTGGCCCCGCAGGAACCCGCACGAACACCGAGCGTCACGAGTGAAGGAACCATGCAGCGAGCAGCCCAGCGAGACGACCGTGCCCAGCAGGATCAGCGAGCCAAGCGCCTCCGCCACGCCCTTGTCTGCGCGGCAGCCGTTCCCGCGGTCCTGATCACCGCCGCGTGCTCTTCGGACTCCGGCGACTCCAAGGCCAAGCCCGGTGAGGAGACCACGCAGTCGGCGGACGGCGGTTCGCAGCCGTCGGCCAGCGCCTCCCCGACGGTGCGGGCGGCCGCTTACCAGAAGCTTCCCGACCCGTGCTCGACGGTGTCGAAGAAGACGCTGGAGGACCTGGTTCCGGAGGGTGCGAAGTCCGGCAAGAAGGGCAGCTCGGACGATCCGTCCTCGCGTTCGTCCTGCTCCTGGAACAGCCTGGACAACAACGGCGTGAAGGGCTCGCAGTTCCGCTGGCTGAACGTCTCCCTGCTGCGCTTCGACTCGGACACCGCCCGGGGCGCCGGTGACGAGCAGGCCCACACGTACTACACGCAGCAGGTCAAGGACGCCCAGTCGGTGGACGGCGCGAAGAACGTGAAGGTCGTGCCGCTGTCCGGGACGGGCGCGGAGGCGTCGACGGTGCGTTACGACCTGAAGAAGAAGGAAGGCCTCTTCAAGCAGCAGACGGTCGTCGCCCGGGTGGAGAACGTCGTGGTCAGCCTCGACTACAACGGCGCCGGTCTCGCGGGCGAGAAGACTCCCGACGCCGACGACCTGGCGAAGGACGCCCAGAAGGCGCTCAAGGAGGTCGTGGCGGCCGTCTCGTCGGCGAACGGCGGCAGCGCCGGGGCGGGTTCGGGTTCGACGGGTTCCGGATCGACGGGTTCCGCGTCGCCCTCGGATCCGGCGTCGAAGTCTCCGTCGAAGTCGGCCTCCAAGGCTCCGTCCAAGTCGTCCTCCTCCAGTGCATCTCCGTCCAAGTCGGCCGTGCGGAAGAGCTGACCCGGGGTCCCAGCAGCTGACCGGCGCCACGTTCGCCGCACACGTGTGCCACCCTGTTGCGCGCAACATCTCGCAAGGGGAGGGGAGTACGAGTGGCCGCGCCGCAGCTGACTCGGATGCATCGCATACTCATCGGCGTCGTCGTCTCCGGTGCTTTGATCATCGCCGGAATCGGCTTCGCCGGTTCGTACGCGGCCGTGCGCGAGCTGGCCATCAAGAAGGGCTTCGGGAACTTCTCGTATGTGTTCCCGGTGGGTATCGACGCAGGCATCTGTGTTCTTCTGGCCCTTGACCTGCTGCTGACCTGGATCCGTATCCCCTTCCCGCTTCTGCGTCAGACGGCGTGGCTCCTGACGGCGGCGACGATCGCCTTCAACGGTGCCGCCGCCTGGCCGGATCCGCTGGGCGTGGGCATGCACGCGGTGATTCCGGTGCTGTTCGTCGTGGCGGTGGAGGCGGCCCGGCACGCGATCGGCCGTATCGCCGACATCACGGCCGACAAGCACATGGAGGGTGTGCGCCTCACCCGCTGGCTCCTGTCCCCGGTTCCGACGTTCCTCCTGTGGCGTCGCATGAAGCTGTGGGAGCTGCGTTCCTACGACCAGGTGATCAAGCTGGAGCAGGAACGTCTCGTCTACCAGGCCCGGCTGCGTTCCCGGTTCGGCCGGGGGTGGCGCAGGAAGGCTCCGGTGGAGTCCCTGATGCCGCTCAGGCTGGCGAAGTACGGCGTTCCGCTGATGGAGACGGCGCCGGCCGGCCTGGCGGCGGCGGGCATCGATCCGGTGCTGCTGCCTCCGGCGCCCTCGCAGCCGCGGTTGGCGGCGGCCGGTCCGGCGGCCGTCGCGGGCGGTCGTGCCGCGGCTGCGGCGTCCGTCCCCGCCCAGGCGGCACCGCGCGGCGGGCAGTTCCCGCCGGAGCCTCCCGAGGACGAGGAGAGCCCCTGGTTCCAGGCTCAGCGGGAGATCGAGTACCACGGGGGCTACGACCCGGCGTACGAGCCGCCTCCGGAGCCCCAGTACGAGCCCGAGGAGCAGTACGAGGACTGGTACGGGGAGCAGCCCGCGGAGCAGTTCCAGCAGCCCTCCCCGGAGGAGACGGGAAGTTTCCCCATCCCGGTGAACGCGACCCGTACCCGGGAGCTGGGCGACGGCGGGGGCGTGGCGGTTCCGGAGCCGACCGAGGAGGACTTCTACCAGGTCTTCCGCAAGTCGATCGACGGCAGCTACCCCACCGGGGCACAGCTCAGGGAGGACGTCGAGGCGACCTTCGGCGTGCGGGTCCCGGCACGTGAGGCCGAACGCCTGGTCAAGGTGTTCGCCGAGCGGCACTCCCGGGAACTCCAGGACGAGCACATCGCATAGCCGGCACATCCGACGGCATGGAGAAGGGGCCCTCCCGAAGGAGGGCCCCTCTTCCATGCGCTTCCCGGTGCCGCCTACTCGCCGAGCAGCTTCCGCACCCGGTCCTGCCCGACCGCGAGCAGCAGGGTGGGCAGCCGCGGGCCGGTGTCGCGGCCCACGAGCAGGTGGTAGAGCAGGGCGAAGAAGGTCCGCTGCGCGGTCTTGATCTCGGCCGGCAGCTCCTTGGGGGTGGCGTCGGCGGAGAAGCCGGCCTGTACCTTCGGCACGCCGTACACGAGGTGGGTCAGCCCGTCGAGCGACCAGTGCTCGGCGAGCCCGTCGAGCAGCAGCCGCACCGACTGCCCGGACGCCTCGTCGAGGGACTTCAGCAGCTCGGTGTCGGGCTCGTCGCGCACGATGGTCCGCTGGTCGGCGGGCACGTGGGTGTTGATCCACGCCTCGGCCTTGTCGTACCGCGGGCGGACCTCGTCCAGGGAGGCCAGCGGCTGCTCCGGGTCCAGCTCGGAGAGGATGCGCAGCGCCTGGTCCTCGTGTCCGGCGGTGATGTCGGCCACGGAGGCGAGCGTGCGGTACGGCAGCGGACGCGACGTCTTCGGCAGCTCACCGGCGGCGGTGCCGACGGCGCGGGTGTACGCGGCCACGTCACCCGGCAGGGCGGAACCGTCGGCGACCTTGGCCGCGAGCTTGTCCCACTCGTCGTAGAGCCGCTGGATCTCCTGGTCGAAGGCGATCTTGAAGGACTGGTTGGGCCTGCGGCGCGCGTACAGCCAGCGCAGGAGCTGCGGCTCCATGATCTGCAGGGCGTCGGCCGGGGTGGGCACGCCGCCGCGCGAGGAGGACATCTTCGCCATGCCGCTGATGCCGACGAAGGCGTACATGGGACCGATGGGCCGCTTGCCGCCGAAGATGCCGACGATCTGTCCGCCCACCTGGAACGACGAACCCGGCGAGGAGTGGTCGACACCGCTCGGCTCGAAGATCACGCCCTCGTACGCCCAGCGCATCGGCCAGTCGACCTTCCAGACCAGCTTGCCGCGGTTGAACTCGCTCAGCCGGACGGTCTCGGTGAAGCCGCACGCGGTGCACGTGTACGCCAGCTCGGTGCTGTCGTCGTCGTAGGAGGTGACGGTCGTCAGGTCCTTCTCGCAGTTGCCGCAGTACGGCTTGTACGGGAAGTACCCGGCGGAGCCGGAGCTGCCGTCGTCCTCGGCCGCGGCTCCCGAGCCCTCCTCGGCCTCCAGCTCGGCCTCGTCGACGGCCTTCTGCTGCTGCTTCTTCGGCGCCTTCTTCGTGCGGTACTGGGCGAGGATCGCGTCGATGTCCCCGCGGTGCCGCATGGCGTGCAGGATCTGCTCGCGGTAGACACCGGAGGTGTACTGCGCGGTCTGGCTGATCCCGTCGAACTCGACGCCCAGCTCGGCGAGCGACTCGATCATCGCGGCCTTGAAGTGCTCGGCCCAGTTCGGGTGCGCGGAGCCCTTCGGCGCCGGCACCGAGGTGAGCGGCTTGCCGATGTGCTCGGCCCACGACTCGTCGACACCGGCGACGCCCGCCGGCACCTTCCGGTACCGGTCGTAGTCGTCCCAGGAGATCAGGTGCCGGACCTGGTGGCCGCGGCGGCGGATCTCGTCGGCGACGAGATGCGGGGTCATGACCTCGCGGAGGTTGCCGAGGTGGATCGGGCCGGAGGGGGAGAGGCCGGACGCGACGACGACCGGTTTGCCCGGGGCCTGGCGCTCCGATTCCTCGATGACCTCATCCGCGAAACGGGAGACCCAGTCGGTGGTCTCGGTGCTCTGAGCCACGATCGGCACGTCCTTCTTTCTGAACGGGGTGACACTCCATTCTCACAGACCGTACGGCGGCCGGGAAAACGGCTTTACCCCCCGTGGGATACTGGCCGGGACCATCCGCCCCACGAGGAGAACGGCACCCATTCCTATGGCCTCGGTCACGTCCCTCAGCGACAGCGTCCAGCAGCACCTCGCGTCCGCCCTCTCGGCCACCCTGCCGGAGGCCGCCGGCGCGGACCCGCTGCTGCGACGAAGCGACCGGGCCGACTTCCAGGCCAACGGCATTCTGGCCCTGGCCAAGAAGGCGAAGGCGAACCCCCGGGAACTGGCGACCCAGGTCGTCGCCCAGGTGGCGGCGGGTGACGTGATCAAGGACGTCGAGGTCTCCGGCCCCGGCTTCCTCAACATCACGATCGCGGACAGGGCGATCACCGAGAACCTCGCCGCGCGGTACGCGGACGAGACGGGCCGCCTCGGCGTGCCGTACGCCGCGCACCCCGGCACGACGGTGATCGACTACGCGCAGCCGAACGTGGCCAAGGAGATGCACGTCGGCCACCTGCGCTCCGCGGTGATCGGCGACGCGGTGGTCCAGCTCCTGGAGTTCACCGGCGAGAACGTGGTGCGCCGTCACCACATCGGCGACTGGGGCACCCAGTTCGGCATGCTCATCCAGTACCTGGACGAGCACCCGCACGAGCTGGACCACAAGGACGCCCAGGTGACCGGCGAGGAGGCGATGTCGAACCTCGACCGCCTCTACAAGGCCGCGCGCGGGAAGTTCGACTCCGACGAGGAGTTCAAGACGCGGGCCCGCCGCCGGGTGGTGGACCTCCAGGCCGGCGACCCGCAGACGCTCGCCATGTGGCAGAAGTTCGTGGACGAGTCGAAGATCTACTTCTTCTCCGTCTTCGAGAAGCTGGACATGGAGATCCAGGACCCCGACATCGTCGGCGAGTCCGGGTACAACGACATGCTGGCCGACACCTGCCGGATGCTGGAGGAGTCGGGTGTCGCCGTCCGCTCCGAGGGCGCGCTGTGCGTGTTCTTCGAGGACGTCAAGGGCCCCGACGGCAAGCCGGTCCCGCTGATCGTGCAGAAGTCGGACGGCGGCTACGGCTACGCGGCCACCGACCTGTCCGCGATCCGCGACCGCGTCTTCAACCTGAAGGCGAGCACCCTGCTGTACGTGGTGGACGCCCGGCAGGCCCTGCACTTCAAGATGGTCTTCGAGACCGCCCGCCGGGCCGGCTGGCTGAACGACGACGTCAAGGCGCACCAGCTGGCCTTCGGCACGGTCCTCGGCAAGGACGGCAAGCCGTTCAAGACCCGTGCGGGTGAGACGGTCAAGCTCCAGGACCTCCTGGACGAGGCCGTCGAGCGGGCCACCGCCGTCGTCCGCGAGAAGGCCGAGAAGGTCGGCCTGACGGAGCAGGAGATCACCGAGAACGGCCGCTACGTCGGTATCGGCGCGGTGAAGTACGCGGACCTGTCGACCTCCGCGGTCCGGGACTACAAGTTCGACCTGGACCAGATGGTCTCGCTGAACGGCGACACCTCCGTCTACCTCCAGTACGCGTACGCCCGGGTCCAGTCCATCCTGCGCAAGGCGGGCGAGGCACGCCCGGCCGCCCACCCGGAGCTGGAACTGGCCCCCGCGGAGCGGGCTCTCGGCCTGCACCTGGACCAGTTCGCGGAGACGGTCCTGGAGGTCGCGGCGGACTACGAGCCGCACAAGCTGGCCGCGTACCTGTACCAGCTGGCGTCGCTGCTCACGACCTTCTACGACCAGTGCCCGGTCCTGAAGGCCGACACCGCGGAGCAGGTGGAGAACCGCCTCTTCCTGGTCGACCTCACCGCCCGCACCCTGCACCAGGGCATGGCCCTGCTGGGCATCAGGACCCCCGAGAAGCTCTGACACGCGGCCCTCGGCACCTGTGGGGACGCTCCCGTGCACACGGGAGCGTCCCCACTGCCTTTGCACGCATCACGCCGGATCGCGGCCCCCGCGTCAGGCGTTCTCCCCGGCGAGCTCCCGCGCCCGGCGTGCCAGGGCCTGCCGGACCGGGTCCGGTTCGATGACGCGCAGCGGTGTTCCGAGGCCGAGGAGATAGCGGGCGAGGCCGTCCGGGTTCGGGCCGCCGATGTCGACGAGGGTGGCGTCGGGCCCGTCGGGGCGATGGGTGCCGACCGTCGGCGGGACGATCCGCAGCGCCTCGTCCATGGGGACGGGCAGGCGGACGGTGGCCGACAGCGGGTAGGGGCCGTTCGCGGTGTTGCGGGAGACGAGCCGGGCCGGGTCGGGCGGGTCGGTGAGGTCCGCCGGGTGTCCGGTGGGCTGGATGCGGTCGACCCGGTCGGCCCGGAACGTCCGCCACTGCGCCCGGGACACGTCCCGCGCGACGAAGTACCAGCGCCGCCCGGTGTGGACGAGCCGGTACGGGTCGACGTCCCGGACCGTGCCCCGTCCCTCTCCGTCGGTGTACGACAGCCGGGCCCGCTCCCCCTGCCGGCAGGCGACGGCCAGCTCCAGCAGCAGACCCGGCCTGATCTGCGGGCCGTCGGTCCCGGGGAGGCGGACGAAGGCGTCGTCCAGTTCGCCGAGGCGGTCCGCGATCCGGCGGGGCAGTACCTGGCGCAGCTTCAGCAGGGCCGACAGCGCGGCCTGGTCGCCGCCGAGCGCGTCGCTCAGCGCGGCCTCGCGCAGTCCGACCGCCACGGCGAGCGCCTCCTCGTCGTCGAGGATCAGCGGCGGCACCCGGGACCCGGCGCGCAGGCGGTAGCCGCCCCAGGGCCCGGCCTCGGAGTCGACGGAGTAGCCGAGGTCCCGCAGCCGTGCCACGTCCCGGCGGACCGTACGGTCCGTGACCTCCATGCGCTCGGCCAGCTCGGCGCACGTCCAGGACGGGCGGGCCGACAGCAGGGACAGCAGCCGTAGCAGGCGGGCGGACGAGCTGAGCACAGCGGGAAGTTTTCCACACGCGGTCATGACCAGGACCGGAACTGTCCGGGTCACGTCCTACGGTCGTCCCCATGACCACCAAGACCACTTCCACACCCGCGTTCCGCTACGCCGCCGTCACCTTCGACTGCGCCGACCCCGCCGAACTGTCCCGCTTCTACGCGGAGTTGCTGGACATGTCGGCCCTCTACTCCACGGACGACTTCGTACTGCTCGGCAAGGAGGGGTCGACCGGTCTCGGCTTCAACCGCCTGGCCGACTACCGCCCGCCGACCTGGCCGGACCCGGCCCAGGAGAAGCAGGCGCACATCGAACTGGGCGTGGACGACCTGGACACCGCCGAGAAACACCTGCACACCCTGGGCGCCACCACCCCCGAGCACCAGCCCGGCGAAGACCGCTGGCGAGTCCTCCTGGACCCCGCAGGCCACCCCTTCTGCATCACCACCCTGCTCTGACCCTTGCCCCCTCCCCCTCCCCTCCCCCTTCCGGGGTGGATTGGCAGATCCGTTCCGGGGAGGCGTGAGAAAGGCGCAGGTCAGCGGGATGAGATCCCGGGGGCGATGGCACGGATCCGCCAATCCCAGCCGTCGGCAAAGGAGGGGGAGGGGGTCAACGGCGTTGTCAGTGGCGGGGCTTACAGTCACGGGCATGGCGACTCTTCCCAACCCGCTGCCCCGACTGGCCACCGATCCCAGCGGCCGTTCCCTGGGGCTCCGGCTGCCTCCCGGCCGGCTGATCGACACGACGGACGACGGCCCCTGGCACGAACCCCTGCTGTGGCACGCGGAGAAGCCGGCCGCGCCGGGCACCTGGAAGGCGCTGGGCGCGCCGGCGGCCCGCGCGGGTCTGCTGCCGGTGCTCGTGGATACCGCGGTCGGCCTGGAGGACTGGGCGCTGCTGCCCGGTGAGACGTCCTACCCGGGCGATCACGACGCCGAGGACGTCCTCGCGGAGTACTGGGAGGAGGAGACGGAGGACGGCGGCGCGGCCGAGGAGATCGAGCCGTTCGGGGACGAGTGGCCCGGACTGGCCCCCGCCCCCGCCGCCCTCTCCGTCGCCCCGGACACCCGCGCGGCCCAGGTCGCCGACGCGCTGTGCGGCGATCCGGAGTCGGGCATCGAGCGGGCCCACCTCGCCCTGGTCCCGGCGCGCCGGTCGGCCGACATACCGGCCGCGATCGGCTGGGCCGGCCCGGTGAACTACGAGCCCGACGTGGCCCGCGTGAGCGCGGTCCTGCGGTCCTGGGAGGACCGCTTCGGCATACGGGTGGTGGCCCTGGGCCCGGACACCCTCGTCCTGTCCGTGGCGGCCCCGCCGGCCACCCAGGAGGACGCCGAGGCGGTGGCGGCGGAGCACTTCGCGTTCTGCCCGGACAGCATCCTCCAGGGCGAGGAGGACACCCTGCGCGGCTACGCGAAGACCCTGTTGGGCGAGGACACCTGGACCTTCTGGTGGGACTGACCCGCCGCCGCCCTCAGCCGGCGAGCCCCCGGGCCAGCCGGCGCAGCCCCTCCCCGATCTCGTCCGGGGTCTGGGTGACGAAGCACAGGCGCAGGGTGGAGCGGCCGGGTTCGCCGACGTGGAAGGGCGCGCCGGGCACGTAGGCGACGTTCTGCTCGACCACCCGCGGAAGCAGGGCGAGGGTGTCGTACGACTCCGGCAGGCGCACCCAGAGGAACATGCCACCTGCCGGCCGGCTCCACCGGGAGCCGGCCGGCAGGGCGGCGGGCAGGCCCGCCAGCATGGCGTCACGACGTGCGCAGTAGACGGACCGCACCCGCTTCACATGGGCGTCCAGCACGTCCAGATAGCGGGCGGCGGCGAGCTGGTTGAGCGTCGGGGTGTGCAGGTCCGCCGCCTGCTTGGCCACCGCGCACGCCCGGCGCAGCTCTCCGGGCCCGCGCAGCCAGCCGAGGCGCAGGCCGGGAGCCATCACCTTGGAGAAGGAGCCGAGCAGGACGGTGCGGTCCTCGGCGCCGGGGAGGGAGGCGATCCAGGGGAGGTGCTCACCGTCGTAGCGGAGTTCGCCGTACGGGTCGTCCTCGACGATCCACAGGCCCCGGCGGGCGGCCACCTCGGCGATCGCCGCGCGCCGCGGCGCGGGCATCGTACGGCCGGTGGGGTTCTGGAAGGTGGGGACCAGGTACAGCAGCTTGGGGTGTTCGCGGCGGATCGCCTCCTCCAGGGCGGCCGGGTCGACTCCGTCCGCGTCACCCGGCACGGCCACGACGCGCGCTCCCGCGAGCCCGAAGACCTGAAGTGCCGCCAGGTAGCAGGGGTTTTCCACCAGGACCGTGTCGCCCGGCTCGATCAGGGCCGTCGCCAGCAGGGACAGCGCCTGCTGGGAGCCGGTCGTGATGAGCAGGTCGCCGGGGGCGGTGGGCAGGCCCCGGTCGGTGACGCGGGCCGCGAGGCCGGCCCGGAGCGTGGGTTCGCCCTCCGTCGTGGAGTACTGCAGCGCCTGTGCCGGGGAGTGCGCCAGGACGTGCTCGAACGCCGCCGCTATGCCGTCCCGGTCGAAGAGTTCCGGTGCCGGCAGGCCGCCCGCGAAGTTGATCACCTCGGGACGTGCGGTGACCGCGAGGATGTCCCGCACGGGCGAACCGCCCACACTGCGGGCGCGCGCGGCGAGCGGCGGGACGGGGGCGGCGAGCTGCGGGACGGGGGCGCGGCTCGCGGCCTGCTCGGCGGCGGGCGTGACGAGGGTCGGGGCGGGCTCGACTGCGGTCATGGCACGGCTCTCCTTCGGCTCAGGATCCGATCAGGCTGCTCTCGGAGCCGTCAGGCTAGAGAAGTACGTGCCGTCTACACCGGTCATTCCGTGATCCGGACGGCCCGCCGGCTGGGCGGCCGGCCGGCTGGGCGGTAGGGGGTCCGGGCGGTTGGGGGTCCGGGCCTTCTGGCGGCTGGGCGGGCGGGTCAGTTCGTGTCGGACGCCGGCTGCCACTTCTCGCCACCCAGCGGGAAGGCGTAGGCGGGCCGTCCGTTGTTGCCGCTGGTGCGGAAGGGGCGGCCGGCGTCGTCGATCAGCAACGTGCCGTGGCGCGTCCCGCTGGACCACTGGAGCTCCAGGTTCCAGCTGACGTCGTACGCCGACGCGTCGGCCGTGATGTGGAAGACCTCGGGCTCGGACTGGCTCACCTTGAACGGGAAGTTGCGGCTCCCGGCCGCGGGGACGGGCGCGGGCCGCATCGCGTCCAGGGCGACCGAGAAGGAGTGGGTCGGTACACCGCCGCCGCAGCCGACGCCCGGGTAGCCCATGGCGTAGTCGTTCCACTGGAGCGGGGACCGCTTGCCCGCCATGCGCACGGACAGCCCCTCCAGCACGACGGTCTCGGGACCCGTGCCCTGCACGGTGAAGGTGACGAACTGATCCCCCGCCGACACCGCCCGGTGCACGTCCACCCAGGCGGGCGCGTCCTGTTCCAGCGGCGGCGGGGAGACCTCGGCCGGCGGCCGGTCGATCAGATAGTGCTGGGAGCAGGGGTCCTCCCAGGAGTAGGGGTGGGTGTTGACCGTGAGGGGCGGGGCCGCGGACGTCGCCCCGCCGGCCGGGGCACGCGACGGCGTGGCCGCGGGCGCCCCGCTGCCGGCGGCGGAGGCGGAGGGCTCGGCGGTGGGTGAGGCCGAGGCCGAGCGGGTGGCGGAGCGGCGTGGCGTCGGGCTGCCGGCCGTCGGCGTCACCGGAGCGCCGCCGCGGGCGGCGGTCCCGGCGGAGGCCGTGCCGCCCTTGGCGCCGACGTCCTGCGTCCCGTCGCCGGAGGAAGGCAGGCTCAGGGCGGCCGTCACCCCGCCGAGCAGCGCGGTGACGGCGAGGGCGGCGAGCAACACGGTCCGGCGCCGCCGCCACGGCCCGGCCGCCTTGTCCCGCACTGACGCCGACGCCGGCTCCGATGCCGCCGCCTGCTCGTGCTCCTGCTCCTGCTCCTGCTCCTGCTCCTGCTGAGGCTTCGGCCCGGCCTCCGGCTCAGGCTGTGGCTCGGGCTCCGGCGCGGCCGCCGGCACCGCCGCGCTGACCGGACCGGTCTCCTGACCGGCGGCCGGTTCAGGAACCCCCGCCTCCACCGCCGGCTCCCGGACGGCCCGCGCCGGCTCCTGCCCCTTCCGTCCCCGTCCCGCGTCGGCCAGCACCCACCGCCGGTGCAGCTCCACCAGCTCCTCGGGCGTGGCCCTGCACAGCCGGGCGAGCCGCTCCACGGGGGCGTAGTCCGTCGGTACGGCGTCCCCGTTGCAGTAGCGGTGCAGCGTCGACGTGCTCATGTGGAGCCGTTTGGCGAGCGTGCCGTAGCTGAGCCCGGAGCGGTCCTTCAGCTCCCGCAGCAGCGCGGCGAAAGCGCTCTCGGACGTGCCCTCGTCCACCGTTCCTCCGTCCCCCTCGTCCCGCCCAGGCGTTCCAGGGCAGGCTCATTTCCCCAGGTCAAGGCCGTGTGGGCGTTCCAGCGTCCCAAATGGGCGGCAGTTGCTGGCCCTTGGGACGAACCCGCCCACAGGCTGTTGGTCATCCAAGCACGACAACCGGCCCAGCCCGAAAGAGGACTTGCCATGCGTATGCGCCATGTTCGTCTGCTCGCCGCCACCGGCACCGCCGTCGCCGCCCTCGCACTCACGGCGTGCGGCAACGGGACGGGCACCGAGGACGAGGGCTCCTCCCAGTCGACGGCGGTGGAGACGGACGCGCCACGGACGGCCGAGGACACCGCCGGCGGCACCACGGGCGGCGGCACCGGCAGCCCGGGCGGCACGGCCGGCGCCGTCGGCGGTACGGCGGACGGCAAGACCGTGACCGGTACCCACAAGCCCGGCGGCGGGTCCGGCACCTCCGCCGGCCAGGGCGGCCAGGGCACGGGCGGCAGCGGGGGCGGCTCCGCGGTGCTGTGCAACGGCACGAACACCAAGGTCACCGCCCAGCTGCTCAACCGGCCTCTCAACCACATGCTGCTGACGGTGCGGAACACCGGCAGCAAGTCCTGCGATCTGCCGTACTACCCGGTCCTGCGCTTCGACCAGATGCAGTGGGTACCGCAGCCCGACAAGGAGACCCAGCCGCAGGCCGTGGTCTCCCTGGCGCCGGGCGAGTCGGGGTACGCGGGCGTGCTGCTGTCGGCCGCCGACGGCAGCGGCACCGGCGGCCAGACCGCCCACAAGCTGACCCTGGCCTTCCAGGGCTACACCCCGAACAGCAGCGGCGGCCCGTCCGCGATCCCGGCCCTGCCCGCCAAGGGCGTCTACTACGACAGCGCGCTGAAGGTGACGTACTGGGAGCAGGACCTGGAGCTCATCAACGGCTGGTGAACGGTCCTAGCGCAGTTGCCGGGCCACCTCGGTGGCCCAGTAGGTGAGGATGTTCCGCGCGCCGGCCCGCTTGATGCCGGTCAGGGTCTCGACGATGGCCCGGTCCCGGTCGATCCAGCCCTTCTCGGCGGCGGCCTCGATCATCGCGTACTCACCGGAGATCTGGTAGGCGGCGACGGGCACGTCCACGGCGTCCGCGACCCGGGCGAGGATGTCGAGGTACGGACCGGCGGGCTTGACCATCACCATGTCGGCGCCCTCGACCAGGTCCAGCTCCAACTCCCGCAACGACTCGCGCCAGTTGGCCGGATCCTGCTGGTAGGTCTTGCGGTCGCCCTGCAGCGAGGAGCCGACGGCCTCGCGGAACGGGCCGTAGAAGGCCGAGGAGTACTTGGCGGTGTAGGCGAGGACGGCGACGTCCTCGCGCCCGATCTGGTCGAGCGCGTCGCGGATGACGCCGATCTGGCCGTCCATCATCCCGCTGGGGCCGACGACATGGGCGCCGGCGTCGGCCTGCACCTGGGCCATCTCGGCGTACCGCTCCAGGGTGGCGTCGTTGTCGACGCGGCCCTCGGCGTCCAGCACGCCGCAGTGCCCGTGGTCGGTGAACTCGTCCAGGCACAGGTCGGACATGACGAGCAGATCGTCGCCGACCTCGGCGCGGACGTCCCGCAGGGCGACCTGGAGGATCCCGTCCGGGTCGGTGCCGACCGTGCCCTGGGCGTCCTTCTTGGACTCCTCCGGCACGCCGAACAGCATGATCCCGGAGACCCCGGCCTCCACCGCCTCCAGCGCGGCCTTCTTCAGGCTGTCGCGGGTGTGCTGCACGACACCGGGCATGGCGGCGATCGGCACCGGCTCGCTCACGCCCTCCCGGACGAACGCCGGGAGGATGAAGTCGGCGGGATGCAGCCGGGTCTCGGCGACCATCCGCCGCATGACGGGCGAGGTCCGCAGCCGCCGGGGACGCGCACCGGGAAACGATCCGTACTTCGTCATGCCACCTACGCTACGCCCGCCCGCCCCGCACCTTTGCCGACGCCGTGTCGGCCCGGAAGCCGTCCCGAGCGGGCCTGCTCGCGCCTGGGGCGGAGGCGCGGTCGCGGCGGAAACGGAACCGGCCCAGGGGCGCCCCCGGGAAGAGGAGCACTCCTGAGCCGGTACGTGCCACACCTCAGGTCGTCGAGCGACGCCTCCGCGCGCCCGGGCGCCGTTCGCTCGGCCGGGTCACCGGGTCGCCGGCCTCCACCGCCGCGGCGCGCCGCTTCATGCCGAAGTCGGCCAGGGCCTCGGCCAGCTTGTGCACCGACGGCTCGGGAGCCATCACGTCGACCCGGAGCCCGTGCTCCTCGGCGGTCTTGGCCGTCGCCGGACCGATGCACGCGATGACCGTCACGTTGTGCGGCTTGCCCGCGATACCGACCAGGTTCCGGACCGTCGACGAGGACGTGAAGAGCACCGCGTCGAAGCCGCCGCCCTTGATCGCCTCGCGGGTGTCCGCCGGGGGCGGCGACGCGCGGACCGTCCGGTAGGCGGTCACGTCGTCGACCTCCCAGCCCAGCTCGATCAGGCCGGCCACCAGGGTCTCCGTGGCGATGTCGGCCCGCGGCAGGAAGACGCGGTCGATCGGGTCGAACACCGGGTCGTAGGGCGGCCAGTCCTCCAGGAGGCCGGCCGCGGACTGCTCACCGCTCGGCACCAGGTCCGGCTTCACGCCGAAGGCGACCAGCGCCTTGGCGGTCTGCTCGCCCACCGCGGCCACCTTGATGCCCGCGAAGGCACGGGCGTCGAGGCCGTACTCCTCGAACTTCTCGCGGACGGCCTTCACCGCGTTGACCGACGTGAAGGCGATCCACTCGTAGCGGCCGGTGACGAGACCCTTGACCGCCCGTTCCATCTGCTGCGGGGTGCGCGGGGGCTCCACCGCGATCGTCGGAACCTCGTGCGGCACCGCGCCGTAGGACCGCAGCTGGTCGGAGAGCGACGCCGCCTGCTCCTTCGTCCGCGGCACGAGCACCTTCCAGCCGAACAGCGGCTTGGACTCGAACCACGACAGCTGGTCGCGCCGGGCGGCGGAGGAACGCTCGCCGACCACGGCTATCACCGGCCGGCCGCCGTCCGGCGACGGCAGCACCTTCGCCTGCTTCAGCGTCTGCGCGATCGTGCCGAGCGTCGCCGTCCAGGTGCGCTGGCGGGTCGTCGTACCGGCGATGGTGACCGACAGAGGGGTGTCCGGCTTGCGGCCCGCCGAGACCAGCTCGCCCGCCGCGGCGGCGACGGAGTCCAGCGTCGTCGACACGACCACCGTGCCGTCCGAGGCGCCCACCTCCGTCCAGCAGCGCTCGGAGGCGGTACGGGCGTCCACGAACCGGACGTCCGCGCCATCGGCGCCCCGCAGCGGCACACCGGCGTACGCGGGCACGCCGACCGCCGCCGCGACACCGGGCACGACCTCGAAGGGCACACCGGCGGCGGCGCAGGCGAGCATTTCCTCGGCCGCGTACGTATCAAGTCCCGGGTCCCCGGACACCGCACGGACGACCCGCCTGCCGCCCCGCGCGGCCTCCATGACAAGATGAGCGGCATCCCGGGCAGCAGCCGGGACCGCGGCGGGTGTTGACGTGCCGTCAACGACCGTCAGCTGGGGCGTGCCCGTGCCCGGCGGCGAGACCGAAGAGGGATCGGCGTCCGTCTGCACGACGGAGACGCCCTGTCGGGCGTGCGTCCGGATCACGTCGAGCACCTCGTGCTCGGCGACCAGGACGTCCGCGCTCGACAGCGCCTCCACGGCGCGCAGAGTGAGCAGTCCCGGATCTCCGGGTCCGGCACCCAGGAAGGTGACGTGCCCGTGTTCAGGACCGGCGGCAGGAAGGGCGGTGGGGCTCAATGTGCTCGCTCCCCCATCAGACCGGCCGCGCCCTGGGCGAGCATCTCGCTGGCGAGTTCACGCCCGAGTGCCGTCGCCTGCTCGTGCGTCTGGGGCACGGGACCGGTGGTGGACAGCTGCACCATGCGAGTGCCGTCGGTCGTGCCGACGACGCCGCGCAGGCGCATTTCCTTGACAAACTGCCCGTCGGCCAGAAGGTCGGCCAGCGCGCCCACGGGGGCGCTGCAACCGGCCTCCAGGGCGGCGAGCAGTGACCGTTCGGCGGTCACGGCGGCCCGCGTGAACGGGTCGTCGAGCTCGCCGAGTGCCGCGATCAGGTCCGCGTTGTCCGCGGCACACTCGATCGCCAGGGCCCCCTGGCCGGGGGCGGGCAAAACCGTGTCGACCGACAGGAAGTCGGTCACCTCGTCGGACCGGCCGATCCGGTTGAGTCCGGCGGCGGCCAGCACGACCGCGTCCAGCTCGCCGTCGTGGACGTACCGGATGCGGGTGTCCACGTTGCCGCGGATCGGGACCGTCTCGATGTCCAGGCCGTGGGCACGCGCGTACGCGTTCAGCTGCGCCATGCGACGCGGCGAACCGGTACCGATGCGGGCGCCCCGCGGCAGGTCGGTGAACTTGAGCGCGTCCCGGGCGACGATCACGTCCCGCGGGTCCTCGCGCACCGGTACGGCGGCCAGGACCAGCTCCTCGGGCTGCGTGGTCGGGAGGTCCTTGAGCGAATGAACCGCGAAGTCGACCTCGCCCCGCACCAGCGCGTCGCGCAGCGCCGTCACGAAGACGCCGGTGCCGCCGATCTGCGCCAGCGCCTCGCGGGAGACATCGCCGTAGGTGGTGATCTCGACCAGCTCGACGGGCCGGCCGGTCACCCGGCGGACGGCCTCCGCCACCTGCCCGGACTGGGCCATGGCGAGCTTGCTCCGCCTGGTCCCCAGCCGCAGTGCCTTCTCACTCATGCCGGTCGGTCCTTCTCCTCTGTGCTGTCCCCGGCCCGGGAGACGGCGGCGACCGTCTCGGGGTCGAGGTCGAACAGGGTGCGCAGCGCGTCCGCGTACCCGGCGCCGCCGGGCTCGGCCGCGAGCTGCTTGACCCTCACGGTCGGCGCGTGCAGCAGCTTGTCGACGACCCGGTGCACGGCCTGCCGGATCTCGCCGCGCTGGCGTTCGTCCAGGTCGGGCAGGCGGCCGTCGAGCCGCGCGATCTCGCCGGCGACGACGTCGGCGGCCATGGTGCGCAGCGCGACCACGGTCGGCGTGATGTGCGCCGCCCGCTGCGCCGCGCCGAAGGCCGCGACCTCGTCGGAGACGATACGCCGGACCTGGTCCACGTCGGCCGCCATCGGCGCGTCGGCGGAGGCCTCCGCCAGCGACTCGATGTCGACCAGCCGCACCCCGGCCAGCCGGTGCACGGCCGCGTCGATGTCGCGGGGCATGGCCAGGTCGAGGAGGAAGACGAGGGGCGCGGGGCGCTCGGCCACCGGCTCCGGGGTGCGCCGCTCGGGGATGCGGCCCACCGTCGCGGCGGTCGCGGCGAGCGCGGTGATCAGCTCGGCGTCCGTCTCGGGCGTGCGGCGGCCCGGGCGGTCGATGGTCCCGCCGGCCACCCAGGCCGCGTGCTGCTCCAGGGTGGCCGCGTCCATGCCGGCCACGGCGGCCTCGCCCATGAGGGAGAAGCCGGGCTGTACGGCGGCCAGGTCCAGCGGGCAGTTCTCGTCGCCGCCCGGGCCGGCGGACGGCTGTGACGCCTTGGCGTGCGCGGTCGTACGGGGGGCGTCGGTGATCTCGGCGGCGGGGGCGCCGGTGCGGCCCTCGACCGCCTGCGCGACCGCTTCCGCCGTGAGCACCAGACCCGTCGCCCCGGTACAGGAGACGACGACGTCGGCACGTGTCAGCTCGTCGGCCACCGCGTCCATGCGCACCGCGCGGGCGGTCACCGTGCCCGTGTCGTCGCCCTCGCCGAGGATCTCCGCGAGCCGCTCGGCACGCTCGAAGGTGCGGTTGGCGACGACTATCTCGGCGACCCCGGCGCGCGCGAGCGTGGCGGCGGCCAGGGACGACATCGAACCGGCGCCGATGACCAGCGCCGTGCGCCCCGCGGCCCAGGCCCGGACGTCGCCGCCCGCGGCCAGCTGCTCCAGGCCGAAGGTGACCAGGGACTGGCCGGCGCGGTCGATGCCGGTCTCGGAGTGGGCGCGCTTGCCGACCCGCAGGGCCTGCTGGAACAGGTCGTTCAGCAGCTTGCCCGCGGTGTGCAGGTCCTGGGCGCGGGCCAGGGAGTCCTTGATCTGGCCGAGGATCTGTCCCTCGCCGACGACCATGGAGTCCAGCCCGCAGGCCACCGAGAACAGGTGGTGGACGGCCCGGTCCTCGTAGTGCACGTAGAGGTACGGGGTCAGCTCGCCCAGGCCGACGCCGCTGTGCTGGGCGAGCAGCGTGGACAGCTCGGCGACACCGGCGTGGAACTTGTCCACGTCGGCGTACAGCTCGATGCGGTTGCAGGTGGCGAGCACCGCGGCCTCGGTGGCGGGCTCGGCGGCGACCGTGTCCTGGAGCAGCTTGATCTGGGCGTCCGCGCTCAGCGCGGCCCGCTCCAGCACGCTGACCGGGGCGCTGCGGTGGCTCAGTCCGACGACGAGGAGGCTCATGCCGGCATCACGGCGGGCACGTCCCCGTCGGGTCCCTGGTCGGTGGACGTGTCGCGGGTGGCGGCGGGCAGGGCCCCGTCGCCGGCGGCGGTCTCTTCGCCGGCCTTGCGCTGCTCGTGGAACGCGAGGATCTGCAGCTCGATGGAGAGGTCGACCTTGCGCACGTCGACGCCGTCCGGGACGGTCAGCACGGTCGGCGCGAAGTTCAGGATGGAGGTCACGCCGGCGGCCACGAGCCGGTCGCAGACCTGCTGGGCGGCACCGGCCGGGGTGGCGATGACGCCGATGGAGACGCCGTTGTCCTTGATGATCTTCTCGAGCTCGTCGGTGTGCTGCACCGGGATGCCCGCGACCGGCTTGCCGGCCATCGCCGGGTCGGCGTCGATCAGCGCGGCGACCCGGAAGCCGCGGGAGGCGAAGCCGCCGTAATTGGCCAGGGCGGCGCCGAGGTTACCGATACCGACGATCACGACCGGCCAGTCCTGGGTGAGGCCGAGCTCGCGGGAGATCTGGTAGACGAGATACTCCACGTCGTAGCCGACACCGCGCGTTCCGTACGAACCCAGGTACGAGAAGTCCTTGCGCAGCTTGGCGGAGTTGACTCCCGCCGCCGCGGCCAGCTCCTCGGAGGAGACCGTGGGGACCGAGCGCTCCGACAGTGCGGTGAGGGCTCGGAGGTACAGCGGAAGCCTGGCGACGGTGGCCTCGGGAATTCCTCGGCTACGGGTCGCCGGTCGGTGTGTTCGGCCAGTTGCCACGGTGCTCCTGCGGGTAGAGCGGGGCTGCAGGCGGTCATACGTCCCCAGACCGCCCCGTCGACAGCAGGCTATGTCTTTGTGAACGCGTGCACAAAGATGGTGTCCGATTTGCCCGGCAGAAGTGACCGGGGTCACGCCGGTTTCGCGCCCTTGGCGGGAACCGGCGCACACGCACCGGTGCTCCTTCATTACTGGGGGCAAAACCGCACACACTCCTCACGAATCCCGCCCCCGAGACCAGAACGCCGTCGATCCTAAGCGACTTTCCGGCCGGTTTGGACTAGTCGGTCAGTGCCCGGCGCAGCCGTTCCTCGTTCACGCGCCAGAAGGTGTGCTGTTCTCCGTCGACGAGTACGACCGGGATCTGCTCCCAGTAGCGGTCGTGCAGGTCCTGGTCCTCGGTGATGTCCTTCGGCTCCCACGGCACACCGAGGTCGCCGCACACCTTCTCGATCACCAGCTGCGCGTCGTCGCACAGATGACAGCCGGGCTTGCGGATCAGCGTGACCAGCCGCTCGCGCGGCTCGGCCCTGCGTCGGAAGAGGGGACTCATACGGGCCATTCTCGCGCGCTCCGCACCCATTCCGGATCGCTTCTTTAACGGCGGTGTCGTGCAGAGTTCACACCTTGCCAACCTCTCGACTCCGGAACCACCGAACAGACTGGCTATGCTCGCGTCATGGCCGCTCTCGGATGGCTCACTCCCCGTAGGCGCTCCGCCACGGCGCGGAGCGTGTTGGCAGGCGAGGCCTCGGCGGAGGCCGCCCGCAAGTCCTCGCAGGAGGCCCCGCCCACCACGCCGGAGGAGCCGGAGTTCCCGGTGATCGGCGACGACCGGGCCGCCGCCTTCTTCGACCTCGACAACACGGTGATGCAGGGCGCCGCGCTGTTCCACTTCGGCCGGGGCCTGTACAAGCGGAAGTTCTTCGAGACCCGCGACCTCGCCCGGTTCGCCTGGCAGCAGGCGTGGTTCCGGCTGGCCGGCGTGGAGGACCCCGAGCACATGCAGGACGCCCGCGACTCGGCGCTGTCGATCGTCAAGGGCCACCGGGTCGCCGAGCTGGAGTCCATCGGCGAGGAGATCTACGACGAGTACATGGCCGACCGCATCTGGCCCGGCACCCGCGCGCTCGCCCAGGCGCACCTGGACGCGGGCCAGAAGGTCTGGCTGGTCACCGCGGCCCCCGTCGAGATCGCCCAGGTCATCGCCCGCCGCCTGGGCCTGACCGGCGCCCTCGGCACGGTGGCCGAGTCGGTCGACGGCGTCTACACCGGCAAGCTGGTCGGCGAGCCGCTGCACGGGCCCGCCAAGGCGGAGGCGGTCCGCGCCCTGGCCGCGGCCGAGGGGCTGGACCTCTCCCGCTGCGCCGCCTACAGCGACAGCCACAACGACATCCCGATGCTGTCCCTGGTCGGCCACCCCTACGCCATCAACCCGGACGCCAAGCTCCGCCGGCACGCCCGCGAGAAGGACTGGCGCCTGCGGGACTACCGCACGGGCCGCAAGGCCGCCAAGGTCGGCATCCCGGCGGCGGCCGGGGTGGGCGCGGTCGCCGGCGGCACCGCGGCCGCGATCGCCTTGAGCCGACGGCGCCGATAACACCGGGTCGGCTGACACGGATCAGCACCGCGGCGGCACGGACCACGGCCGGCCGCGGGCCCCTGCGGGCTTCCCGCGCAGTTCACCGCGCTCCTCGGGGCGCCGTCGGCGTGCCCTTTGAGCGGATGCGTGTACATCACGTTCTTCAACACGCCCCCCACTTCACCGAAACTCGCCCTTTTCCGGTCACTCAACGATCATCCTGCGAAACGCAATCCGCCATTAAACGGTTACAGATGCGACGCAATCGATGATTTGAGCAACTCGGTGTAGCAGAGCCTGCACGAAGCGTTATTCTCCTCAGACGCAAACCGGTACCCACCCGTCGCCACGAGGGGTGAACGGTCCCGCACTGCACGTGATGGAAGCTCTGCCTCTGGGAGTCCCGTGTACCCACACGTCGGGGTTGACGCCTCGGGCCTGGCTACGCTGCGCGCAACAGTCGCAACGGTCAAAGAGACGCTGCGCGGCCTCGTCCCCACCGCGTACGCCGTCCCCGCCTTCGCCGCCGTCGCGCCCGTCGGCCCGTGCTACGCACTGGCCGACGGCAGCGCCGCCGTCGGCAGACGTGGACGCGCCACCGGCGCGGCCACCGCCCGCCGCCCGGCCGCCGACAGCGACAGCGCCCGGATGATGGACCTCGTCGAACGCGCCCAGGCGGGGGAGGCCGAGGCCTTCGGGCGGCTCTACGACCAGTACAGCGACACCGTCTACCGGTACATCTACTACCGCGTGGGCGGCCGGGCCACCGCCGAGGACCTCACCAGCGAGACCTTTCTGCGGGCCCTCAGAAGGATCGGCACCTTCACCTGGCAGGGCCGCGACTTCGGGGCCTGGCTGGTCACCATCGCCCGGAACCTGGTCGCCGACCACTTCAAGTCCAGCCGCTTCCGGCTGGAGGTCACCACCGGCGAGATGCTCGACGCCAACGAGGTCGAGCGCTCCCCGGAGGACTCCGTCCTGGAGTCCCTGTCGAACGCCGCCCTGCTCGACGCCGTACGGCGGCTCAACCCGCAGCAGCAGGAGTGCGTGACGCTCCGCTTCCTGCAGGGCCTCTCGGTCGCCGAGACCGCCCGGGTCATGGGCAAGAACGAGGGCGCCATCAAGACCCTCCAGTACCGAGCCGTACGCACGCTCGCCCGACTGCTGCCGGACGACGCCCGCTGAACGAGGCGCCGGCGGGCCGGGCGACGCGGGGCACGCCGGGCGGGCAACGGTGGGCGACGCCCAACTCACGCTCCGTGAGAGTCCGTTGTCTTTCTGATCCGACCATCCGCCATCCGTAACCCAAGTGCCGCGCCAGTCGTTGTGCGGGATACAGGCTCCCTGTGGTCACGTCCCGGCCGACCCCGATCACTCGATCGTGGGGAAGTGGTCGTGGGCGTGCACCCTCAGGACCCCCTGGGGAGTCGACCGTCATGACGAGAGGAGGTGCCGCCAGTGATCGCGAACGTATCGGCACACCGGCGGGCGAACGCCTTCGCCCAGGCCCTGGATGAGCAGTCCGACCGGGACACGGCGGCCGAGCAGTCCGCAGCACCGGCGGGACCACCGCCGCCCGCCGAGGAACAGACCTCGCCGGGCGAGCTGTTGGCCCTGGCGGCGGGTCTCGGCGCCCTGCCCAAGCCGCAGCTCGACCCGGAGGTCAAGGTCGTCCAGCGGGCCCAGCTGGTGGCCGCGATGGAGGCCATGCTCCAGGAGGGCACGGGGGCGGCGGAAGCGTCGGTACCGGAACCGCGTTCGCACCGGAACCGGGGCGCGCACCGGGCGAGCCCACTGGGCAAGTTCCGCCCGCGCACCAGGCTGACCAAGGGGCTCGCGGCCGGCGGGCTCAGCGTGGGCGTGGCCGCCGGAGCCTTCGGCGGGGTCGCCGCCGCCAGCTCCGACGCGCTGCCCGGCGACTCGCTCTACGGCCTGAAGCGCGGCATCGAGGACTTCAAGCTCAACTACCTGGCCGACGGCGACGACCAGCGCGGCCAGACCTACCTGGACCAGGCCTCCACCCGGCTCAGCGAGGCCCGCCGACTGCTGGAGCGCGGCCGGGGCGGCCACCTGGACCACGAGTCCATCGGCGAGATCCGCCGCACCCTGTCCGGGATGCAGCGCGACGTCGCCGAGGGCCACCGGCTGCTCCACGCGGCCTATGCGGCCGACCCGGACTCCCTCGGCCCCATCCAGGCGCTGTCCAGCTTCTCGAGATCCCACCGGGAGGTGTGGAGCGCGCTCAGCGACAGACTGCCCGTACAGCTGGGCGACGTGAAACAGCAGGTGTCCTCGGTCTTCGACGCCATAGACCAAGAGGTCGCCCCGCTGCAGTCCCTGCTCCCGCAGCCACCGGCCCAGTCCGGCACCGGCAGCCGCCAGGGCGGGTCCGCCTCGCCGTCCACCGGCGCCTCGAGCAGTCACCGGTCGACGGCTCCCAGCTCCGCCGGCAGCACCCCGTCCGCCGGCCAGCACACCGGCACCGGCACACCGAGCGGCTCGGCCACCGGCACCAGCGGCGAGGGCCTCATCGGCGGCGACACGGGCGGCCTGCTCGAACCGCCGAAGACCGGCACCGACGACAGCTCCCCGTCCGCCGGCAAGTCGCCGACGGGCCAGCCGGACGTCACCATCCCGCCGCTCCTGCCCGACCTGCTCCCCGGCCTGGGCATCGACAGCGAGGACGCGGACTAACCCGGACACGGCCACGGCGGTGGGGCGCCCCTTTCCGAGCAGGGGCGCCCCACCGCCGTACGCCGAAAAGCCCGACCCGAATAACGCGAGTAGCCCGATGCGGAACAGCCCGGCCCGGAAGGGCCCGGCTCAGAAGAACACCGACCTCCGCTGCACCAGCAGCTTGTACAGCGTGTGCTGGATCTGTTCCCGGACCTGGTCGGTCAGGTTGAACATCAGCATCGGGTCCTCCGCCGCCTCCGGCGGATAGCCGTCCGTCGGGATCGGCTCACCGAACTGGATCGTCCACTTCGTCGGCAGCGGGATCGCGCCCAGCGGTCCCAGCCACGGGAAGGTCGGCGTCAACGGGAAGTACGGGAAGCCCAGCAGCCGGGCCAGCGTCTTCGCGTTGCCGATCATCGGGTAGATCTCCTCGGCCCCGACGATCGAGCACGGGATGATCGGCGCGCCCTGACGCAGCGCGGTCGAGACGAACCCCCCACGGCCGAACCGCTGGAGCTTGTAGCGCTCGCTGAAAGGTTTCCCGATGCCCTTGAAGCCCTCCGGCATCACCCCGACCAGCTCGCCCTGGGCCAGCAGCCGTTCCGCGTCCTCCGCACAGGCCAGCGTGTGCCCCAGCTTGCGGGCCAGCTCGTTCACCACCGGCAGCACGAAGACCAGGTCGGCGGCGAGCAGCCGCAGATGGCGATCGGCCGGGTGGTGGTCGTGCACCGCCACCTGCATCATCAGGCCGTCCAGCGGCAGCGTCCCGGAGTGGTTGGCGACGATCAGC
Source organism: Streptomyces echinatus (assembly GCF_014203595.1). GTDB lineage: Bacteria > Actinomycetota > Actinomycetes > Streptomycetales > Streptomycetaceae > Streptomyces > Streptomyces echinatus. The sequence goes on along the minus strand of NZ_JACHJK010000004.1, from coordinate 7,479 downwards.
GCCCCGCCCTCGGCCGGGATGTTCTCGATGCCCTTCACCTCGACCCGGAAGTACTTGTCGCACACCGGCCGCAGCAGCGACATCAGGACCTGGTCGGTCAGCTCCTCGTCGTAACCGAAGTCGTCGACCTCGTACTCCCCGGTGAGCCGGCGCCGCAGGAAGGCCAGCCCGGCCGCCACCCGCCGCTCCAGGCCGCCGTCCCGCCCGTCGGCCTCCGGCGGCCGCACCGGCTGCTCCTCCTCGCGGCTCACAGGCTCATCCTCCTGCGCCCGCTCCCGGCCCGGCAGGGGCTGGACCGCACCGATCTCGCCCGGCTCCCCGAGCGCACCTCGCCGGCTCCCCCCGCCGCGGCGCCGCGCCTGGCGCTGTCCGGCGCTCCCGCGGGACCGGTCGTCGTCGAACGGAATGACCTTGGCGTCCGCCATCGTTGCCGCTCTCCTCAATTGGCGCTGTGCGTCTGGGGGTGGCCGCCTGCCCTCGCGGTGAGCCCGGCGATCCGGTCCACGGCCCCCGCGAGGGCCTCCGGCGGCAGCAGACCGGGGGCCTGGCCGCGCGCGAAGTCCGCGAAGGTCTCGGCCGTCGTGTACCGGGGCGTGAAGCCCAGCGTCTCGCGCATCTGGACGGTGTCCACCACACGCCCGTGGGTGAGCAGCCGGATCTGCTCCGGCGAGAAGTCCGTCATACCGAGCGTGCGGACCAGGGACCCGGCCCAGGTGACCGCGGGCAGCAGCAGCGGCACGGTGGGCCTTCCGAGCCGCCGGGAGCACTGCGAGAGCGGCAGCACGCCGTCCCCGGCGATGTTGAACGTGCCGCTGTTGAGGGTGCCCCGGCGCGGCTCGTGCGAGGCAATCCGCAGCACCTCGATCACATCGTCCTCGTGCACGAACTGCAGCCGCGGGTCGTAGCCGAACACGGTCGGCAGGACGGGCAGCGCGAAATACGAGGCGAGCGGGGTGTCCGCGGCCGGCCCGAGGATGTTGGCGAAGCGCAGCACGCACACGGCGACGTCCGGCCGCCGCCGTGCGAACCCGCGCACATACCCCTCGACCTCGACCGCGTCCTTCGCGAAGCCGCCGCTGGGCAGCGACTTGGGCGGGGTCGTCTCGGTGAAGACGGCCGGATCACGCGGCGCGGAGCCGTAGACGTTCGTACTGGACTTCACCACCAGCCGTCGCACCGCCGGCGACTTCTGGCAGGCGCCGAGCAACTGCATGGTGCCGATGACGTTGGTCTCCTTGACCGTGGCCCGGCTGCCGCCGCCCAGCGCCGTGCCCGTCACATCCATGTGGACGACCGTGTCGGCGCCCGTCTCGGCGAGGACCCGGGCGATCGTCGGCTGCCGGATGTCGGCCTGGATGAAGTCGGCTCCGCCCAGATGGTGCCCCGGCGGCACCGCGTCCACGGCGATCACACGGTCGACCTCCGGGTCCCGCTGGATCCGCCGCACGAACCGGCCGCCCAGCTGCCGGGCCACTCCGGTGACGAGCACGACCTTTCCCAAGATCAGCGCCTTCCTTCCCGCGTAACCGGTATCCCGCGTTCCCCGTCTGCGGCCAACCTAGCCGGTCGATGTTGCGCTGTGATGACCCTCGATGCACGAGGTGACGGAATTTCCCCCATCGGAACATGCCGGACTTCGCCGGAATATGCCTGTGGCCCCCCACCAGTGTCGGTGGGGGGCCACAGGGCCACGCTTTCGCGGCGCCGCTCGCTCCGGTACCCCGCTGACGCGGGGACCGAATTACTTCTTGTTGCGGCGCTGAACGCGCGTGCGCTTGAGCAGCTTGCGGTGCTTCTTCTTGGCCATCCGCTTGCGCCGCTTCTTGATAACAGAGCCCACGACTACCCTCGCTCACTTCTCATGTCTCGGTTGTTTGGGCGCCATGGGCCCACACGACCTACGAGGGGCTAGCCTACCCAACCGAGCGCTGAGGTCGTAATCGAGGGGGCGCCCCCGGGTCACCCGGGGGCCACTGTCAGGCCGTCTCCACCCCCACATAGCTGTCGCGGAGGTACTCGTGTACCGCTTGTTCCGGGACGCGGAACGACCGTCCCACCCGGATCGCGGGCAGATGACCGCTGTGCACCAGGCGGTACACGGTCATCTTCGACACTCGCATCACCGAGGCGACCTCCGCCACGGTAAGGAACTGAACCTCGTTCAGAGGCCTCTCGCCAGCTGCAGCCATGACACACCTGAACCTTCCGCACTCGACGGCCACCGGCTTCCCCTTCCGGTGACTCTTCGTCGTTGCGTGCTCACTCCCCAGACTAGGGGCGGGTGATGCGAGTGGGGAAGAGGTGCACCCATCGGCGGCCTACTGTGACAGACACGCTCGATTGAGTACGTAGCGGATCAACGGCAGGTAGTAACTAGACCGCACTGCGTCATCAACCGGAACGACGACGGACACCCGCCCCTCGGCCTCACCCACGAACAGCGCGGGATCGTCGGTGTCGGCCAGACCGATGGCCTCGAACCCCAGCTGACCAGCACCGCAGACCCAACCGTGATCACCGACGACCAGCTCGGGCAGCGGCCCGCCGGCCGCCGCGGCGGCGTCCAGCGCGACCCGAACCGGCAGCGGCGAGTGGCTGTGGGCACCCGGCTCACAACCAGGGCGCTCGCTCGCCGGTTCCCGCACCAGGGCAACCCCTCGTACGTAGTCGAGGCGATGGGTACGTAGACCGAACCGGGTCAATATGTCGACACAGCGACCCTGCGCCGGGGTGAGTACCTCACATCCCGCCGCCGACAGCGCGTCCGCCAACCCGGCGTAGAAGCCGAGCAGCCGCTGCGGGTGCCCGGTGCCGAACAGCACGGGCGCGCCGCGCCGGGCCGCCTCCCCGATCCGCCCGGCGAAGGCGTCCAGCGCCGCCAGCGTCCGCTCCGGATCGATCGCATCCGGCCCCGATGTGTACCGGGGATCGGCCGAAACCCCGCACCTCTGCGCCATCAGCCCCAGCAGTTCCCGCGGTCCCCAGGCACCTTCCGGATCGATGCCAATGAGCGCGCGCGGATCCCGGGCGGCGAACAGCCGATAGCTCCGCAGACTCTCCTCCCGCGTGGTCGCCACCACTCCGGCCAGCCGTACGGCCACCAGATGCGCGCGGAGACGATCGGGGGTCAACACGGATGCGATGGTGGCCCATGGGAGGCACGGGACGAGACGAAAACAGGGCAACACCGCACGGTTGGCCTAATGAACACCCATGCAGACCCAAGAGTCACACCACTGACGCACGGCCGGCCTGGCGGAGACCTCCGTAGCCGCGGGCAGTCGTGCCGCTGGGGCGGCACGGGTGGGCGCGGCGGCACCCCGCAGGCGCGGGCAAGCGAATCCCCCCACGCCGGCGACAGCGGGCCGAGCCGAGGCGGCGGCCCCGCTACGGCAGCAGCCCGCGCAGCGGGAACACGGCCCGCCGACTGGCCAGCACCGCCTGGTCGATCCGGTCCGCGGGGTCGTACCCGGCCTCCCACTCCCCGTACGCCACCGGCCACCGCCCGTCCGTCATCCGCTGCGGCCCCAACTGCCGCGTCCGAGCGAACACCTGCTGTCGCCACTCCTCCGGAATCACCGCTTCCGGAGCCACCGGCTTCCCCGCCACGATCCCCACCAGATGCGTCCAGGACCGCGGTACGACGTCCACCACCGCATACCCGCCCCCGCCCAGCGCGACCCACTTCCCGCCCGCGTACTCGTGCGCCAGCTCGTGACACGCCACCTGCACCGCCCGCTGCGCGTCCAGCGAGACGGCCAGGTGCGCGAGCGGGTCCTCGAAGTGCGTGTCGGCTCCGTGCTGGGACACGAGCACCTGCGGCCGGAAGTCGGCGAGCAGCTCCGGCACCATGGCGTGGAACGCCCGTACCCACCCCGCGTCCCCCGTCCCGGCCGGCAGCGCCACGTTCACCGCGGAGCCCTCCCCCGCGCCCGCCCCGGTCTCCTGCGGCCACCCGGTCTGCGGGAACAACGTACTGGGATGCTCGTGCAGCGAGATCGTCAGCACCCGCGGGTCCTCCCAGAACGCCGCCTGCACCCCGTCCCCGTGGTGCACGTCGACGTCCACGTAGGCGACCCGCTCGGCCCCCAGCTCCAGCAGCCGCGCGATCGCGAGCGCGGCGTCGTTGTAGATGCAGAAGCCCGACGCCCCGCCCGGCATCGCGTGGTGCAGCCCGCCCGCGAAGTTCACGGCGTGCTCGGCGTCCCCGCGCCACACCGCCTCGGCCGCCCCCACCGACTGCCCCGCGATCAGCGCGGACACCTCATGCATGCCCGCGAACGCGGGGTCGTCGATCGTGCCGAGCCCGTACTCCCCGCGAGCCCCCGCCGGATCCGCCGACGCGACCTTCACGGCGTCGATGTAGTCCTCCCGGTGGACGAGCCGGAGCGTCGACTCGCCGGCCGGCTTCGCCGCGACGACCTCCAGCTCCCGGTCGAGCCCGAAGGCGCCCACCAGCCGACGGGTCAGGTCCAGCCGGACCGGATCCATCGGATGGTTCGGACCGAAGTCATAGCCCGTTACTGCCTCGTCCCACATCAGCTGTGCGCGGCCGCTCATGCCCGCCACCGTATCGGTCCGGTTGAGCCGCGAACGACCTGGCGTACCCCAGTGTCACCAGCACCAACACCATCGGCACGAGCATGGCCCCCCGATAGCTCCAGGCATCCCCCAGCGCACCCACCAACGGCGAGCCGATCAGGAAGCCCACGTAGTTGAAGATGTTCAGCCGCGCGATCGCCGCGTCGGAGGCCCCCGGGAACAGCCGCCCCGCCGCCGCGAAGGTCTGCGGCACCAGCACACACAGCCCCAGCCCCAGCAGGGTGAACCCGAGCATCCCGACCCACGCCCCGGGCGCCACGGCCACCACCGCGAACCCGCCGGCCGCCACCAGCGCCCCCAGCCGTACGACCGCCGCCGCCCCGAACCTCCGCACCCCGAGGTCCCCGATGGTCCGCCCGACCAGCGTGGTCACCATGTAGACGTTGTACGGCACGGTCGCCAGCTGCTCCGAGCTGCCCAGCACGTCCTTCAGATACTTCGCGCTCCAGTTGGAGACCGTCGAGTCCCCGATGTAGGCGAAGGTCATCACCAGGCACAGCGGCAGCAGCAGCTTGAAGACCACGCCCCCGCCGTGCGCCTGGCCCTCCGCCACGGGCCCCGGCTCCCCGTCGACGTACCACCGGCTCCCCACCAGCGTCGCCGGCAGCAGCACGGCCACCACCGGCAGGTACGACACCCACAGCGCGAGGTGCCAGTGCGCCCCGGCCCAGGCCAGCGAGGCCCCCAGGATCCCGCCCAGGCTGTAGACGGCGTGGAAGCTGAGCATGATGCTCCGCCCGTACGAGCGCTGAAGGCTGACGCCGAGCATGTTCATGGACGCGTCCAGCGCCCCCACCGCCAGGCCGAAGACGCCCAGCGCCACCGCCAGCGCGGCCACCTGCCCGTGTCCGCCCGCCCCGACCCCGAGCAGCCCCAGCAGCACCACCGGCTGGGACCAGCGCAGCAGCCGGCTGGGCCGCACCCGCTTCACCAACTGCTCGGTGGTCACGCTGCCGACGCCGGCGAGGATCGGCACCGCGGCCAGGAAGGCCGGCAGCAACGCGTCGGAGACGCCGTACCGGTCCTGGATGGCCGGGATACGGGTCACCAGCAGAGCGAAGGCGACGCCCTGGGCGAAGAAGCCGAACGCCAGCGAGGCCCTACCGCGCCGCAGCACATCAGTCATGGCGGCGAGAGTAGGGCCCCGGGCTACCTGTGGGTAGATCCAGCCAAAGATGAATTTCCCTCAGCTTTGCCTGGCGGTATCCGGCGGGATCCGCTTCACCCGGCGGGATCCTCGGTCAGGCGGCGACGGCCACGGCCTGCTGGTCGACCCGGCCGGCCTCCACCTCGGCCTTCAGCATCCGCTCCATCGGCTCGACCGCCAGCCCACCGCTGACCACGAAGCCGATCACCATGGCGCCGACCATGAAGACACTGCCGAGCCACACCATGGTGTCCACCGGGATGGTGTAGGCGCCCACGAACCGGGCGACGCACTCGGCGAACAGCACCACGCCCCAGACGAGCGAGAACGCGTTCTCCTTGCGCCGGAAGGCCGCGGAGCCGGCCGCCGCTCCGGACGCCAGCCGCTGCCAGGCGGCTTCCTTGGCCGCGTCGCCCTTGATGAGGAAGGGCTTCATGCCGGCGGTCATCATCGGCTTGCCGAGCCAGACGGACACCAGGATGCCGATGGCCACCGTGCTGCTGACCCCGCTGTCCTTGGCCAGCATCAGCCGCGGGTCGCCCGAGACCAGGCTCAGCAGCAGCGAGATGACGTTCACGACGAGGATGAGCCCGGCCAGCCCGTTGGTCTTCCGCTCCGTGACCAGACTCCACACGGTGCGCACCGCGGGCACCACGCTGCTCCAGGCGAGCGCCGCGAAGGTGCTCATGCCGAGGGCGTCCTTGAAGACGTAGTACGAGCCGAGCGGCACCGCCCCATCGATGAGCAGCGGCTTGAAGGTGTCCAGCATGTTCGGCTTGCGGACCTGGGACCCCGTGTTCGTCGTCATGCCCCCAGCTTCGCGGTCGCAGGGGGTCCGGCAGTAGAAGCGATCGTCCGGAGCTCCGCATGACAAATGTCAGGCCGGTCCGGGGCCTCGGGTCATATCAGCAGGTCGGCCAACTCGCCCATGTCGGAGAAGAGTTCGCCGGCACCCGCGAGCCTGGCCGCCGGTGTCATCGCGGTGAATCCGTACACGTCCATGCCGGCCGCCACGGCCGCCTGTACGCCCAGCGGGGAGTCCTCCACTACCACGCACCGCTCGGGGGCCACCCCCATCCGTTCGGCGGCGTGCAGGAACAGATCCGGGGCCGGCTTCCCCCGGCCGACGTCCTCCGAGCTGAAGATGCGCTCCTCGGCGAACCAGCGGTCGAGCCCGGTCGTCCGGTGCCCCACCCGGATCCGGGCGTGGCTTCCGGAGGAGGCCACGCAGTACGGCAGCCCGTCGGCGGCCAGCTTCTCCAGTACGCCGGTCACGCCGGTCACGGGCCGCAACTCCCGCTCGAACGCGGCGAAGACGCGCGCGTGGAAGACGTCGTCGAAGTCCTCGGGCAGCCGTTGTCCGGTCCGCTCCAGGATCAGGTCGTGGATCCGGTGCATGGCGGAGCCCATGTAGTCGCGGATGGAGTCCTCGTACGACGTCGGGTGTCCCAGCTCGGTCAGATAGGCGGCCAGGAGCCGGTTCGATATGGGCTCACTGTCCACGAGGACGCCGTCGTTGTCGAAGATGACGAGGTCATAGCGCATGGACACACCCTAAACGCAGAAAACCCCCGCACCTGAGGTGCGGGGGTTTTCTCAAAGATTGTTCGGCGGCGTCCTACTCTCCCACAGGGCCCCCCCTGCAGTACCATCGGCGCTGTGAGGCTTAGCTTCCGGGTTCGGAATGTAACCGGGCGTTTCCCTCACGCTATGACCACCGAAACACTATG
>NZ_JACHJK010000003.1:639563-825906 GCF_014203595.1 Streptomyces echinatus | reverse complement strand
TTTCGACGTCGGTGCCGGCCTGCGCCGCCTGGCCCGCGAGGCCGGATACACCGCCTCCGCCCGCCCCGCCCCCCGCCGGCGCACCCGCGCCAGCACTGCCGCCGACCGCGAGATGCCCCCCGGCCCCTGTGCCGGCCACCAGCTCGCGGTCATCGCCCGCTGGGTACTCAAGCAGCCCCAGGCCGCTGACCACGTCCAGCGTTCAGCGCAGGAGATCGGAAACGAGGACACCGTCGCCCTGCACGAAGCATCAGCGGAGGACCTCGACGTCGACGGCGCCCAGGTCTTCGCCTGCATGCTCTACCTCGCCGGCCATCCCGAAAGCGCCTGCTTCTGGTGGCAGCTCGCCGCAGGCGCCGGTCACCGCATCGCCGCCTGCTCGGTACTCGGGATGGGCAAGGCGGCCTTCTTCCGTCACGGGGGCCGGAGCGGTGGGAAGGGGTGGGCGTACGGCGGAGGTACACAGCTGTTCACGGTGGCCATGCTGCTGGTGCAGGAGGTGGGGTGCGCGCGGTGCCGCGCGAGCAGTCAGGATGTGTTCAGGTTTCCGGTGTCACTCTCGTGGGCCATGACATACGAAACGTCTGAGACGTCCGCGGTCCCTGAGGGGGGTATACCTCCCGTGCCGGCGCGGCACCGGCTCCGCTGGAACAAGGTGCCCGAGGTCACCCTCTACTTCTGGATCATCAAGGTGCTGTGCACGACGGTCGGTGAGACCGCTGCCGATCTGCTGAACGAGAAGGCCGGCCTGGGCCTGACCGGTGTGTCGGTGCTGATGAGTGCGCTGCTGGCCGTGGTGCTGGTGGTGCAGTTCCGTACGACCGCGTACCGGGCCGGCGTGTACTGGCTCGCCGTGGCCCTCATCAGCGTCGTCGGCACCCTGATCAGTGACAACCTCACCGACGACATGGGTGTGCCGCTGGAGACGAGTACGACGGTGTTCGCGATCCTCCTCGCGATCATGTTCGTCGTCTGGTATCGGCGTGAGCGGACGCTGTCCATCCTCAGCATCGACACCACCAGCCGTGAGTCCTTCTACTGGCTCGCGGTGCTGTTCACCTTCGCCCTGGGCACCGCGGCCGGCGACCTGGTCTCCGAGCGCATGGACCTGGGGTACTGGCTGTCCGCCGCCCTGTTCGCGGCGGCCATCGCCGCGGTGGCCATCGCGCACTTCGCGCTGGGCCTGGACGCGGTGTGGAGCTTCTGGATCGCCTACATCCTCACCCGCCCCCTCGGCGCCTCCGTCGGTGACTACCTCTCCCAGCCCACCGGCGACGGGGGCCTGGGCCTGGGCACTGTGATCACCAGCGTGCTGTTCCTCGCTGTCATCCTCGGCCTGGTCCTCTACCTGAGCGTGACGTGCAAGGACGTCACCGAGTCTGAGTCTGCCTCTGCTCAACATGTGGCCTGACCTGCCACACGACAGGCGTTCAGGATGTGTTCAGGCACCGTGTGCCACGGTCGGAGGTCTCGGTCGCCGTCGGCGGCCGGCACAGCCAACAGGGTGCTCGACCCGTCATGCGGGAAGAGCGCCCTGGCGTTCGACCGGACAGGAGAGTTGAATTGGAGAAACCGGAGGTCCTCACCGACCTCGACGTGGCGGCCACGTCGAGTACGACCAAGTCGGTGATGAAGAAGCTGCCCGAGGTCACGCTGGCGTTCTGGATCATGAAGATCGCCGCGACGACCCTGGGTGAGACGGCGGGCGACCTCTTCGCGCAGACCCTGAAGCTGGGCTACTTCCTGACCACGGTCGTACTGTTCCTGGTCTTCGTGGTGACGCTGGTGGTCCAGCTGCGCTCCAGCCGTTACAACCCGTTCTTCTACTGGACTGTGATCCTGTCGACTTCCATGGCCGGCACGACCATGTCCGACTTCATGAACCGGGACGCCAGCGCCAAGTACCTCTCGAACGGCGCGACGAAGCTGGGCTGGGGACCGCAGGGCCTCGGCCTCGGCTACCCGGAGGGAGCGGCGATCCTGGTCTCGATCCTCCTGGCGATCTTCCTGGCCTGGAAGCTGAGCGGGATGACGTTCCAGATCCGAGACATCGTCACCTTCCGGGGCGAGGCACTGTTCTGGGCGGCGATCCTGGTCTCGAACACCCTCGGCACCTCGATGGGCGACTTCCTCTCCGACAGCTCCGGTCTCGGCTACCTGGGCGGCGCGTTGCTCGTGACCGGGGTGCTGGCCGTGCTGGCGGCGCTGATGAAGGTGCCCGTGGTGCCGAACGTGCTGCTGTTCTGGATCGCCTTCGTACTCACCCGCCCGCTTGGCGCCACCGCGGGCGACTTCCTGACCAAGCCGGTCGCCAAGGGCGGCCTGGATCTGGGCACCGCGGGCTCGTCCGCCGTGCTCCTCGCCGTCCTGTTCGGGCTGATGGCGTACGCCCACGTGCAGGAACGCCGGTCGGTGAAAGAGGGGCAGGTACAGGTCACCCGGCGGGCAGAGTGACCGTGAACCTGGCCCCCGGCGTGTGCCGGGGGTCATAGGTCACCTCGCCGCCGACGGCGCGGGCCAGGCGTCGCGCGAGCGGCAGCCCCAGGCCCGCGCCGTCGTGCCCGTCGCCGGGATCGGCGCGCCGGCCCGGCTGGAACAGCTCGTTCCTGAACGTCCCCGGCACACCGGGACCGTCGTCCACGACGTCGATCCGCACGGCGCCGGGGACACGCCGAGCGGACACGGTCACGCGGGAGTGGGCGTAGCGGGCGGCGTTGGCGAGCAGGGGGCTGAGGATGCGTTCGAGGGGCACGGGGGTGACACCCGCTTCCAGCACCGATGCTTCCGTCTCCACCGCGGTCTTCACCCGGTCGAGGTGCTGGAGCAGGCGGTCCAGGACGGGCAGTACGTCGGTCGTTCCGGGGACCGTTGCCGGGTTCAGCGCGTTGTCGCGGGCGTCGTGCAGGAGCGTGTCGCAGATGGTGCGCATGGACTGGGCGGCCTCGGCGATCACCTCTTGGGCGGCGTGGGTCTCGGCGTCCGTGCGGGGGCGGGCCCGCCACCAGTCGAGTTCCATGACGATCCGGGTGAGCGGCGTGCGCAGTTCGTGGGACAGCTCTCCCGTCAGCTGCTGTTCGTGACGCAGGACAGTGCGTATGCGGTCCAGGAGCGCGTCCAGGGAGGAACCCAGGCGGGCGAGTTCGGCCGGGTGGTCCTCCGTGCCGAAGCGCTCGTCGGAGCCCACCGCGCTCCATTGGGTGGCCTGCTCGGTCATCGTCCGCACCGGACGCAGTGCCCGGCCGACGGACAGACGGGTGAGTACATAGGTGCAGCCGAGCATCACGACGTCCAGGACGAGTGATCCCGCCAGCAGGGTGTCGGCCGAGCTGTGGTACGGAGTCAGGTCCAGGGCGGTGACGACGGTGGCGGTGGAGCGGCGGCCGGGGACGCGCTGGGCGCACAGCCGGACGGGTCGGTGACCGTGCGCCTGAACGGTGGCGCAGGCGTCCCTCGGCTGGGTGGCCAGCCGGTCGGCGGCCCGGGCCGCCGGTTCGCCGGCCGTGGCGGACGGCGGCTTCTCCAGCAGACGGGTCCCGCCGTAGATCCACACGTTGGCGTCGAGGAGACGGTCGTTGACGGTTTCCAGGACGCGCACTCGGGAACCGGTGGTGTCGACGGTCGTGGCCACCGCTGCCGCCCGGCTGCGCAGTTCGTCGTCCGCCTGGTGCTGCAGGTGCCGGTCCATCACGGCGTTGAACACGACGGTCAGGATCGTCATCAGCAGGGCCGCGGTGGTCAGGGCCACCAGGGAGAGCCGGCCGCGCAGGGTGCGCGGGGCGAGGCGCCGCAGGACGCGTGAGGCACTGTTCATGACAGGCGGTGCCCGATCCCACGCGCCGTGTCGATCGACAGGTCGCTGCCGGCTTCCCGCAGCTTGCGGCGCAGTCGGCTCAGGTACTGGTCCAGGGTGTTGTCGCTGACTTGCGCGCCCTCCGGCCACCCGGCCCGCACCAGCTCGCGGCGGCGCACGAGGGTGCCGTCGGCGGCAAGGAGCGTGGCCAGCAGCCGGAACTCGGTGGGGGACAGGGTGACGCGGGAGCCATGCACGTTCACGCTGTGGTCCACCGCGTCCAGGACCAGGTCACCGGTGGAGGCCGTCGTCGTGGTGGCTGTCCGTTTGAGGACGGCTCTCAGCCGGGCGGCGAGTTCGGCGAGATGGAACGGCTTGGTCAGGTAGTCGTCGCCGCCGGCGGAGAAGCCGGCCAGGCGGTCGGTGAGCTGGTGCCGGGCGGTCAGGAAGATCACGGGGGCGAGGAAGCCGTTGGCGCGCATCGCCTGGCACACGTCCCGCCCGTCGGCGTCGGGCAGGCCGACGTCCAGGACGGCCGCCGCGACGTCGTCCGTGGCCAAGCGCAGGGCGGTGGCGCCGTCGGCGGCCGGGAGCGGGTCGAAGTCCTCCTCGTACAGGCCGCGGCGCAGGGTGTCACGCAGGGCGTGATCGTCCTCCACCACCAGGATCTTGGGGCGCATGGTCCTCCGCCGGTATCGGAGTCGGGGTGATCATGTTGCTGAGCAGGGGGGTGGGCAGCCAGTGGGCGGCTGCCCACAGGCATGCCCCGAGCCAGCCGGCGGCGAACAGCCAGCCGCCGACGACATCCGTGAACCAGTGCACTCCCAGATAGACCCGGGTGAGCCCGACCAGCAATCCCCAGCCGCACACCGCGATCCGCAGGGTCGTTCCCCCTCGGGGAGCGCGCAGGGTGAGCGCGATGACCAGCAGGCCGGCGGCAAGGGCGGCCGTGGTGGTGTGGCCGGAGGGGAACGCCCAGCCGCTCGCGTGTGTCGTCCAGTCGCTCCGCGGTGGACGCGGCCGCTGAATCGACTCCATCACGCCATAGCGCAGGAGCTGACCCGCGGCGAGACAGGCGAGTCCGAGGGCGGAGGCGAGCAACCGGGTCCGTGGCGTGCGGCCCGCGACCGCTCCCGCCAGCGCCACGAGGAGGTACGGGACGGCGCCGGTGCCGGTGGCGGTCACTCCCCGGGCCAGGGCCACGGCCTCCTCCGGGCGGTGGCCGACCGACCATATGAGGAACCTGTCGTCCAGCCACAGCGGTGCGCCGGCCCGGCCGGTGACGAACAGCGCCAGCACGGTGAACGCCGCCCACGTGCCAAGGCTGACGCTGCCCGCCACATCGGCGGCGTCCCTTCGGTTCATGAGGCCGACAGCAGTACGCGCAGGGGAGCGGCCGCCGCAAGGCGTCCGGCCAGCACCTCGGACCGGCCGCGCACTGCGGCCATGGCCACGAGCGGGACGCATGCGCCCACAACCATCCCGGTCGCCACGTCGTGCGGGTAGTGAACACCGATCCAGACCCGGGAGGCCGCCATCGCGACCGCCGCCGCGCAGGCGATCGTGCCCAGCCACCGCGACACGAACAGCAGCGCCACGGCGGCCGCCGCGGCGATCGCCGCATGGTTGCTGGGGAACGACCAGTCACCGTGCGCCGGACACGCCTCCAGGGTGCGTACCGGCAGGTTCCGGCAGGGCCGGTCCTCGCGGACGAGCAGCTTCAGGACATCATTGACGCCGTACGCGAGGACCACGACCACCGGCGCGGCCAGCGCCGTCACGGCGGGTCCGGCTCCCAGGCGCCGCGCCCGCCACCAGGCCAGTGCCATGAACAGGGCGAACACCGCCAGACCGTACGTCGACCACACCTTGATCGTGGTGTCCAGCCAGCCTGGCGAGCGCCCCGCGAGGCCCACCACGTCCCGGTAGGCGGAGCCGTCGATCGACGCTCCGCCGAACGCGAGCATCATCCGCGGACCTCCCCGGCCTTGGCACGCCGTCGGCTGCGGTACAGCTCCAGGGCGAGCGGGATCAGCGACAGCACCACGATCAGTGCGACCAGCGGCAGCAGATAGCGGTCCACGTTCGGGATCGAGGAGCCCAGCGCGTATCCCGCCAGGGTCAGTCCGACGCTCCACACCAGGCCGCCGGCCACCTGCCACAGGGTGAACACCCGGGCCGGCACGCCCAGCGCACCCGCGATCGGATTGAGCACGGTCCGCACCACTGGCACGAATCTCGCCAGCACGATCGCCTTCGCATGCCCGTAGCGCGCGAGCAGTTCCTCAGCCCGCCCGGCTCCCTCGCGCAGGCGCGCCGAGCGGCTGCGGGCCAGCAGGGCGCCACCCGCCCGGCGCCCGATGAGATAGCCGCACTGCGCGCCGGCCAGCGCGCCGAACGCGGCGGCGGCCAGCAGCGGCCCCAGCGACAGATGTACGCCATGCCGGCCCGTGCCCGTGCACAGCAGGCCCGCCGTGAACAGCAGCGAGTCGCCCGGCAGGAAGAAACCGACCAGCAGGCCGGTCTCGGCGAACATCACCAAGCCGACGCCCAGCACACCGAAGGCCGCCAGTAGTGACTGCGCGTCCAGCGGGTTCACCGCGAGCTGCGACGATAGAACCACGGGTGTGGTCATCGGCAGGAGTCCTTTCCGTACGGGCCGCCGGATCGTACGGCACCCGGACCGTCTACAATGCCGTAGACGGTCTACGGCAGTGTAGACGATCGCAAAGTGAGGATCGTTTCCCTGAGCGCCGAAAAGGACGAGCGCCGGCCGGCGGGCGAGCTGGAGGCCGCCGTAATGGCGGCACTGTGGGCGGCCGGCACGCCGCTGACCCCTGCCCTGGTACAGACCGGCCTCGCCTCCGGCCTGGCCCGGACCACCGTGACGACCATCCTCAGCCGCCTGTACGAGAAGGGGACGCTGGAACGCGAGCGGCAGGGACGTGGCTACGCCTACCGCCCCATCCAGGACCCGCACGGCCTGACCGCCCTGCGCATGCACAGCGAACTCGACCGCGGCAGCGACCGGGAGACGGTCCTGGCCCGCTTCGTCGCCCAGCTCCTCGACCGCTGCGCCCGGCACCCGTACGTCACCCGCCTCCAGGCCGCCGGCGAGCTCCAGCCGTCTGCCGTCATGGGCGAACAGTCCGTGCCACCGTTCCTCGGTCTACTGCAACAGCTCTGGCACCGACCGGTCCGGTACGGGTGAGCGGGGCATGCCGTCGGCGCGAGCGGCCACCTCACAACACCCACGGGCCGACCTCCCCACCGATCTGCCGTAGTCGAGCAGGAGGTAGCCGGCCAGCTGGTAGAACTCGGCGCGGCCCGCGCGCCCTCGCCGGCGCGATGCGCACCCCGGCCAGATCCATGCATGGTGCCCATCATGCTGCTGGCGAGAGCGCCGGCTGTACGGAACAAGGCAACTACCCGAAAACCGGGCGGAACGACACGGGCGCGCCAACAGACGTCGCGGGCAGGCGCCGGCCAGCGGTTTTCCCCGCGCGCCGACGCCCCGCCCGGATGCCGGGACGGCTCAGGAGGCGTGCCTGCGCCGCAGCGTGAGGTAGGTGCCGGTCGCACCGGCGGCCAGCAGACCGCCGAGACCCAGGCCGACCGGAAGGGCCGGGAACCGGGAACCGTCGGTCGCCGCGGCCATGACCCGCATCCCCGGACCCGGGGTGATGCGCGTGCGCACGGCGGCGACGTCCCGGACCGGGCCGACGGACCTCACCGAGCCGTCCGAGTTCAGCAGCACCTGCCGGTTGTTGGGGTGCGCGAAGTCGAACATGCCCGTGAGCGAGCCGGCCGTGGCGTCGAAGGAATGGTCGCCGATGCGGCCGGTGTGCCAGTTGTCCTCGATGAAACGGATGACGGACGCCTGGTTCGTCAGGGTGTGGTCGACCTTGTTGACCTTGCTGTACGGCGAGATGACGAGCAGCGGCTGCCGGGTGCCGGGGCCGCAGCGGTCCGCGTAGCCGCCGGCCGCCCTCGGCCCCCTCCGGCAGGCGGGGCTGTCGGTCGCCTTGCCGTTGGAGCCGAGCGAGGTGTCCGTGGAGCCGTTCTTCGGGGCGACGTAGGCGTGGTCGTACCAGCCGTCGGAGTCGTCGTACGCCACCACGATCGCCGTGGATCTCCACTGCGGTGCGCTCTGGATCGCGTTGATCTGCTTCACCAGGAAGTGCTGCTCGTCCAGCGGGTCGGAGGAGCCGGCGTGGCCGTCCTGGTACTGGGCGGCCTTGACGAAGCTGACGGCCGGGAGCCGCCCCGCCCTGAGCGCGGCGGAGAAGTCGGTCAGGTCGTAGTTGTGGTTGGCCCGGCCGGCGTGACCGATCTCCGCGACGTTCTTCGGCGGCAGGTGGTGCGGGTTGGCCGTCGACTTGTAGTAGGCGAACGGGTTGTGGTGCGGGCTGTAGTCGACCACGGTCGCGCCGCCCACGTTGGCGTGCGCCGTGCGGCACTTGGCGTGGGAGCCGGCGGTGCCGTTCCACGGGGTCGACGGGCGGAAGCCGCCCTGGAACCAGCCCCAGGTCACGTTCCGGGCGTTCAGCAGATGACCGATGTTCCTGCCCCGCATGGCCGCCAGCGCGTTGCTGCCGGTGTGGTCCTTGTTCGAGCAGTCGTCGAAGGCCGGGTCGGGGTCGTTGATCATCGTGCCGACGCCCCGGGAGTCGGGTGACTTGACTGCGTACGGGTCCGGCCTGGACGTCTGCTTGCCGGTGGCCGGGTCGACGGAGATCACGCCGTGTGTGTTGCCGGAGACCAGGTTGATCGCGCCAGGGGTGGAGGGGCCGTAGGTGGAGCTGAAGGACCGGTCGGACAGGGCGTAGTGCTGGGCGTAGTTCCACAGCGCCGTGACGGTGTTCCCGTCGTAGTAGTCCATCACCAGGCCCGGCTCGCCGAACAGGCCGCCGCTGCACCTGTCGACCGAGGTGTTCTGCACGTACCGGTCGGCCCTGCCGCCGTTGGCCGCGTACTGCTCGGGTCCGTAGGAATGGTTCTGGTCGCAGGTCACCGCCTGGGCCGGGGAGAGCCGCCGGGGCGTGTACAGGTTCGGGTTCCGGTTCAGCAGCCCGGCGTGGGCGAGGGTGTCGATGTCCTTCGGGGTGTTCCTCGCCGCCGTGAACTTCGTGCCGTCGGTGTTGGCGGCCTTCGGATAGGTGGCGAAGTAGTGGTCGAAGGAGATGTTCTCGTCGAAGAGGACGACGACGTGCTGGATCGGCGTCGCGGTCGCCCGGGCGGAGGGCGCTGCCGCCCAGGCCGGCGCGGTGCCGCCGAGTACCGTGAGCGCGGCGGCCCCGGCGAGCGCTCCGAGGCTCCTTGCCGCTGCTCCTCTTCCCTTGTCGACCATGGTGGCTGAACCTCCGTACGGGAATGTCGGTGCGTCGTACGAGCACGGATGCTGCGCCCGCTTCGGGGCGCGGCAGCGGAGCCATGGTGGCGTACGCGTGAACTCCCGGTCAGGAATGCGGACGCGATTCTTGACGGTGTGTTGACCCGTTCGGCCGCCGGGCTGTCCGGACAGGCCGGCCCAGCAGGCCCCGCCCGTACCAGTCCGCGGCGTCCCGGACGCCGGGCAGTGCGAAGAAGTAGCCGCCGCCGAACGGGCTGATGTAGTCCGTCAGCGGCTCGCCCGCCAGCCGCCGCTGCACGGTCTCGAACTGGCGGGCCAGGTCCCGCTGGTAGCAGCAGAACAGCAGACCCATGTCGAGGTTGCCGTTGGTGTCCATCCCCCGGTCGTAGTTGTAGGCGCGGCGCAGCAGGCGCTGTCCCGCCGTGGCGGGGGTGCGCGGGTCGGCGCGCCGGATGTGCGCGTCCAGCGGGATCACATCGCCCTTGGGGTCGTCGGCGTACTTCGGCGTGTCGTGCTCGTGGTCGCCGTCCAGCGGGGCGCCGGAGGAGCGGGCCCGGCCGAACATGCGCTCCTGCTCGCTCAGCGCGACCCGGTCCCAGAACTCCACCAGCATCCGGATCAGCCGGACCACCTGGTAGCTGCCGCCGGCCGTCCAGTCCGGCTCGTCCGCTCCCCGGCCCACCCACACCAGGCGGTCCATCTCCCGGGTGTTGCCCGCGTCCGGGTTGGCGGTGCCGTCCTTGAAGCCCATCAGATTGCGGGGTGTGCCCGAGGGCCGGGGCGGGCTGGTGAACCCGTCCAGCCGCCAGCGGACCTGGAGCCCGCCCCGGGTGTGCCGGGCGATGTCGCGCAGCGCGTGCAGGGTGGTGTCTGGGTCGTCGGCGTGCAGTTGGAGGCTGAGGTCGCCGTGGCACCACTCGTCCCGCAGGTCGTCGTCGGGAAACGCCGGCATCGCGGTCAGCCGCCGGGGCCTGAGCGCGGCGAGCCCGAACCGGTCGTCGAAGAGCGAGGCGCCGACGCCGACGGTCACGGCCAGCTGCCCGCCGGGCGGCCGGTCGCCGAGCACACCGGAGTCGGCGGGCGGGCCGGTGATACCCACCGGCTCCGGGGCGCCGCCGGAGGTCAGCGCGCGGGCCCGGTCGGTGAGCGTGCGCAGCAGGTCGGTGAGTTCGGCGGGGCTTGTGGCGGTCACGTCGAGGGCGGCGAGGACGCAGGTGCGGCGCGGGGCCGCGATGACGGAGGCCTGGTGGATGCCGTGGAAGGGAGCGACGGCGGTCGCCGCGGCGGCGGCCCCCGGAGCCGTGGCGTCGGGCGCGGCGGCGCTCGTGGTGAGCCCGGCGCCGGCCAGCGCGGCCCCGCGCAGGAAGCGGCGTCTGCCCAGTCCCCCGGGCGGTTCGGCGGTGGTCACGCGGTCCTCCGCGGGTCGCACAGGGTCGCCACCGACGCCAGTCGCTCCACCAGTTGCCCGAGCGCCGCGTCGGTCCGCTCCCGCTGGGCGCGGGTGAGGTCCCCGAGCGGGGTCCAGCGCGCGCCGTGACGGAACCCGTCGAGGAGCTGCCTGGCGCGGCCCAGGTCCCTGTCCAGGCCGGTCAGGCCGGCGTACCGGGCGGTGAGCAGCGGACGCAGCCGGGAGAGCACCGCGCGGGTGCCGTCCAGATTGGCCCGGGCGGTGGCGAGGTTGCTGCCGCTGCCGTAGTCGGTGCGGCCGGTCAGCTCGAACTGCACGGTGTTCTCCAGGATCTCGTGCGCGCGCAGCCCCAGCTGGGCGGGGTCCATCCGGGTCTGCGCCCAGCCGTCCCGCAGCCCGGCCGCCGCCTTGACGAGCGCCGCCGCCGGGGCGCGCAGCCGTGCGGCCGGTTCGCCGTGCCAGAGGCCGTACTCGATCCGGTGGAAGCCCGCGAAGTCCTTGTCGCGCACCCCCTCGGGCAGGCCCGCGTCGGTGCCGTTGATCCGCGCGTCCGCGTCACCGAAGGCGTCGTACGCCGCTCCCAGCTGCTCGTACCGCAGATGCGCGGGCAGCCACGCCGCCCGGGCGGCGGCGAGGTCCCCGTCGTCGATCGCCGAGCGCAGCCGCGTCGTGAGCCGGACGACGTCGTCGAGTCCGCCGGCGACCCACCGCTGGTAGGCGAGGGCGGGCGGGATCAGGTCGTGCCCGGTGACCGGGCGCGCGCCGGGCCCGCGTCGGCCGCCGGCGACGTGCACGCGGGGACCGGTGACGGCGTCGGCGTCGTCGGGCACGCAGGCGAAGGCGTACGTGCCCGTGCCCAGCCGGACGGTCAGCTGCCGGGTCGTCCCGGGGCCGATGCCCTCCACCTCCCCGAACACCTCCTTGGTGCCGGGGTCCTCGAGATAGACCTCGGCGGCCCCGTTGGAGGTGTTGTGCAGGTCGAAGGTCTGCACCCCGGGTTCCGGCCGGGTCCAGCCACGGCCGCAGCGGCTCGGCGACACCTCGACGGTGATGCGCCGCGGCCCGTCGCCGGCGGCACGGCCGTGCCGCCCGCCCCCGGCGAGGACGGCCAGCAGGGCGCCCCCGAGGGCGAGGACGAGGACACCGGCGAGGACGGCCACGGCGACGGGGGACGTCCGGGCGCGGACGGACCGGGTGCCGAGGCGGGGCAACGGCATGACGAGCCTTCCGGACGGCGTACGCGGTGATCCGCGGCCGTGGGAACGACCGCGCGACGGCCCCATGCTAGGCCGCGGCCCGGAACCGAACAGCCGTCCGGAGGAATCGTGGACCGGGAATTCCCCCGGAGTTCACCCGGCGCTCAGGAAGCGGAAGCCCGTTTCCGGCCCGCGGAGCCCCCTGCCCGGGTGTCCGCGGACGGCCGTGCCGGGTGGCGGACGCCGGCGGCAGCGCGAGCGCGAGGGGAGCGGCCGTCCGGTATCCGATCCACACCTCGCCCCCCACGTCGCCGCCCTGGCGAGCCGTCAGCGCACCGGTGATCGGCCTCGTCCCGGACGCCGCCGGATGACGGTCAGTCCTTCACTGCTCCGCCCAGCCCGGAGACCAGGCGCCGCTGCACGAGGACGAAGAACAGCAGCACCGGGACCGTCATCACCGTGGACGCGGCCATGACCCCGCCCCAGTCCGGCTCGTCGGGCTTGTAGAAGACCAGCAG
Source organism: Streptomyces echinatus (assembly GCF_014203595.1). GTDB lineage: Bacteria > Actinomycetota > Actinomycetes > Streptomycetales > Streptomycetaceae > Streptomyces > Streptomyces echinatus. The sequence goes on along the minus strand of NZ_JACHJK010000003.1, from coordinate 813,641 downwards.
GGCCATCGGCAGGGTCGACTGCGAGGTGTCGCTGATGATGAACGACTTGGCGAACAGGAAGTCGTTCCAGGCGGAGATGAAGGAGAACACGCTCGTGGCCACCAGGCCCGGCAGGACGAGCGGGAGGAGGATCTGCCACAGGAACCGCGCGCGGCTCGCCCCGTCGAGGTACGCGGCCTCCTCCAGGGACTCCGGAACCGCCTTGACGAACCCGCGCAGCATCCAGATCGCGAACGGCAGCGAGAAGGCGATGTGCGGCAGGATCAGCGAACCCAGCGTGTTGAGCAGGCCGAAGTCCCGCATGAGGAAGAACATGGGGATGGTCAGCGCCTCCACCGGAACCATCTGCGCCACCAGGAACATGATCAGCACGGTGGTGCGGAAGCGGAACCGGAAGCGCGTCACGGCCGTCGCGGCCAGGAAGGCGATCAGCGCGGAGGCGGCCACGACACTCAGCGCGACGACGAGGCTGTTGACGAAGTAGCGCCCGAACGCCTGCTGTTCGAACACGCGCCGGAAGGAGTCCAGGGAAGGGGAGGACGTCCAGGGCCTCGGTTCGGTGGACTCGATCTCCCCGGCCGGCTTCACGGCGCCGAGCAGCATCCAGTAGAGGGGGAAGGCGACGACCGCGGCGACGAGCAGCGCCGTCGCCTCCGCGGCCAGCCGCCAGGGTCGCCGTACCCAACCGCGTGGTGCAGTCACAGTTCCTCCCCTTGGCGGCGCAGCAGCCGCAGGTACCCGAGCGTGACGGCCAGCAGGATCAGCAGCGTCACGACGCCGATCGCCGAGCCCAGGCTGTACTGCGAGGACGCGAAGGCCTTCTGGTAGGCGTAGACGTTCAGGACCAGGTTCTGGCCGGCGATGCCGCCGCCGCCCGTCATCACGTAGATCTGGGTGAACACCTTGAAGTCCCAGATCACCGACTGCACCGTGACGATGACCAGGATCGGTCTCAGCATGGGCGTGAGCACCGAGCGCCAGATCCGCCACTGCGAGGCGCCGTCCAGGGCCGCGGCCTCCAGAACCTCGCCCGGCACGGCGCGGATGCCGGCGTAGACGGTGACCATCACGAACGGGAAGGAACACCACACCACTTCGAGCAGGACCAGGAAGAACGCGCTGTAACGGCCGTACGTCCAGGAGAAGTCGCCGAGCCCGAGGAGGCGGTCGACCGGACCGAAGTCGGGGTCGAAGAGGAACAGCCAGACCGTCGAGCCCGTGACCGCCGGGGTCGCCCACGCTCCCAGCGCGGCCAGCATCAGGGCGAACCGCGGGACCGCCCGGACCCGGGTGAGCAGGACGGCGAGCGCACAGCCCACCGCCAGTGTGCAGACCACACAGGCCGCCGCGAAGCCGACCGTGGCCAGCAGCACCTGCCAGAACTGGTCGTCGGCGAAGAGCTCGGTGTAGTTGGCCAGGCCCCGGAAGCTGGTCGGTTCGCCGCCGCTGACCTGCGCCTGGGTGTACTCCAGGAAGGAGATCAGCCCGAGTTGGTAGACGGGGTAGACCAGCAGTCCGCCGAGGACGACGAGGGCCGGCGCCAGATAGAGCCATGGGGTCCAGCCCGCGCGCGCGTGGGGCCCCAGCCGGGGCCGCGGGGGAGCCGGGGCGGCCTGCCGGGGCACCTTCCGTGTCACCCCAGGGACCCGAACGCGTCGTTCATCCTCTTCGCCGCGCCCTCGGCCGCGGCCGCGACGTCCTTCTTGCCGCCGGCGATCTCCTGGAACATGACCGGCAGCACCAGCGAGGAGTCGATCTGGGCCCAGGCGGGGGAGGCGGGTACGAACCTGGTGCCGGCGGCGAGGGTCTCGACGAACGGCTTCGCGAACGGCTCCTCGGTGGCCGCCCGTTGCCGTACGTCCGTGAAGGTGGGCAGGAAGCCCATCGCGTCGAAGAGTTCGCCCTGTGTCTTCTTCGAGGCGAGCCGCTTCATCAGGTCCACGGCGAGCGTGCGGTGCGAGGTGCTCTTCAGGACACCGATGTTGTTGCCGCCCGCGAAGGCCGGCGCGATCGACCCGGGCTTCAGCCCGGGCAGCGGAACGACGGCGTACTTCCCCTTGGCCTTCCCGGTCTCCACGGCCGCGCGGCTGAAGTTGCCGCCGATCGCCATGGCGGCCTTGCCGGAGGCGAAGGCGGTGACCGTGTCGTTGCCGTTCATACCCGCGCACTTGGCGGCGGGACAGTTGTCGTCACCGAAGAGGGAGGTGTACGCCTTGATGCCCTTCTGCGCGGCGGGGCTGTCGATGGCGGAGGCGTACGACCCGTTCCCGCCGGTCGCCAGGTCCCCGCCGTTGGCCCAGATGAACGGCATCGCGCCGTAGGTGTAGGAGCCGCCGACGGCGAGACCGTACAGGTCGGGCCGGGCCGCGCGGATCCGTCTCGCGGTCGCGGCCAGCTCGGCCTGCGACGCGGGTACCCGGAGGCCGAGTTCGCGCAGGACGTCGGTCCGGTAGTACAGCGCCCGGATGCCGACGAAGTACGGCGCCCCGTAGACCTTGCCGTCCACGGTGACCGACTGCCGGGCGGTGGGATCGGTGTCCTTGGCCTCGCTCCACGTGCGGAAGTCCTTGGTGACGTCGGCGAGTCCGCCGTCCCGCACATAGCCGGCGGTGTCGGTGTTGCCGTACTCGATGACATCGGGCGCGGACTTCGGATCGTTGAAGGCCGCCTTGATGCGCTGGGCGCGGGTCTCCACGGGGATGTACTCGACGGTGACGTCGGTGCCCCGGTGCGCCTTCTCGAAGTCGGTGCGGACCGCGTCGACTATGCGCTGCTTCGGCTGGTTGTCGACCTCCTGGAAGAGCCAGACGCGCAGGGTGCCGGTCTTCTCGTCTTTGCCGGAGGGGGAGTTGGCGGCGGTCTGGGGAGCGCAGGCGGTGGCCAGGGCGGCCGCGAGCGCGGCGAGCCCGGCACGACGGACGGTCAGGTTCATGGAGTCTTCCTCCGATGAGGCGTTGCAACATGCGCAATAATGGTTTCGCTGTGCACAACGCCTCGGAGGCTAAAGGCTGCGAGAACACGCCCACAAGAGGTCTCAACCACTCTGTGACCGGCAGACGCACACCGTGCAACGCCCAAGCGGACAAAGGCCGCAGGCGGTGCGTCAGCGCACGGGGAAGCCGAAGCCGTACCCCTGCTGCTTCAGCCACGGCAGCACGGTGCGCAGCGCCTCCACCGTCTGCGAGCGGTCACCGCCCGCGTCGTGGAACAGGATCGTGGGACCGCCCGCCACCTCGCGCTCGACGGTCGCGACGATCGCGGCGCTGCCCGGCCGCTCGAAGTCCTTGGAGTCGACGTTCCAGCCCAGCGGCCGCATGCCGTGCGAGGCCGCGAGCTTCCGGCTGTACGGGGTGAAGGCGCCGCCCGGGGCGCGGTAGTACATCGGCCGCACACCGCCGGACGCCTTGGTTATCTGCCGCTCCGCGTCGACGATCTGCTGCGACTGGTAGGCCTGGGACTTCTTGTCCATGGTGGTGTCGTGCGACACCGTGTGGTCGCACAGCCGGTGACCGGCGGCCACCACCTGCTTGACCAGATCGGGGTGGGCCTCAGCCTGGGTGCCGACCATGCAGAACGTCGCCTTCACGCCGTTGTCACGCAGCACTTGGAGCACCTGCGGCGTCCAGACCGGGTCCGGGCCGTCGTCGATGGTGATGTTGACCGCGTGCGCGCCCGCGGCGGAGGCGTGCGCGATGGTCTCGGACACGGGCGCCGCCTCGGGCGCGGCCGGCCGGGCGGAGGTGCTCGGTGCCGCTGACCCGCCGCCGCTCTGTCCGGCCTGCGCCGTCCACACCGAGGTGGCCGCGGCCACCGCCGTGACCCCGACCGCCGCTGCGACCACTCGGCCGTACCATCCCCGCCCGCCATGCCGCGCCATGTCCGCCCCGCCCCCTGATATGCCGATGGATTCCGTGCACCTGGCAGGACGGTGAAATGCGATCACGGGATCCGTCTGTTACGGATCACGGACAATTCCGAGGCGCTTCCGCGACAGTCTCGCCCCGGACCCGGGGCAGGAGTTCACCGGCCGTCTCCCCCAACACCCTGGACGCCGGTCGTCACCCTCGGCCGGCGTCCAGCGCGGCGCGGACGATCGCCGCCGCCGCCCTGGCCGCCGCCAGGACCGGTGCCGTGCTGCGCGCGGCCCGGCCGAGCATGAACGCGCCCTCCAGCAGGGCGATGACCGACGTGGCCGTCTCCCGGGCGGCCGGTTCCGGGATGCCGCCCTCGGCGTAGTAGGCGGCGAGGCGGCCGGTCCAGCTGTCGAACACCTCGGCGGTGGCGCGCCGTAGCGTCTCGTCGGTGCTCGCGACCTCCATCGCGACGGTCGCGATCGGGCAGGGGTCGGCGAAGTCCAGTTCGGCGAGGGTGCCGGCCGCCGCATCGAAGGCGTCCGCGGTGGCGGCGACCCGGTCCTCGTACGGCGTCATCAGGGCGGTGATGAGCTCCAGGTAGCCGGCGCCCGAGGTGCGGACCACCTCCTCGCCCAGCTGGGCCTTGCCGCCGGGGAAGAAGTGGTAGATCGAGCCGAAGGGGGCACCGGCGGCCGCGGCGATCTGTTTCATGCCGGTGCCGGTGTATCCCGTGCGCCGGAACAGCTCCGTGCCGGCGGTCAGGATGCGCTGCCGGGTCTCATGGGTGCTGGGGGCCCTGCCCTTGCTCATCTTCCGAATCCTCCGGGAAGCCGCTGTCGCCGTCGGGGGTCGGTGTCTATTCTGTCACTAGAACGATCTATCTAGAGATGGTTCCACGGACACGACCACGATGCGGCCACTCGGCCGGGCGGAGGCACGGTATGCCGGAGATCGAACTGAGCGCGGGAACCATCGACTACGACGACACCGGGGGCGACGGTCCCGTGGTGGTCCTGGCGCACGGCCTCGGATTCGACGGATCGGTGTGGGCCGAGGTCGTCGCCCGGATGCGGCCCGGCTTCCGGGTACTGGTCCCCGTCCTGCCGATCGGCAGCCACCGGCGCCCGATGCGGCCCGACGCCGACCTGTCCGCGCACGGGATCGCGTGCCTGCTGGCGGAGTTCATGGAGCGCCTGGACCTGCGCGACGTCACCCTCGTCCAGAACGACACGGGTACGGCCCAGCTCCTGGTCGGGGTGCGGGACGAGCGCGTCGCACGGCTCGTCCTCACCTCCTGCGAGGCGCTGGAGAACTATCCGCCCGGTGTCCAGGGCCGGCTGCTGCACGCGGCCTCCAGGGTTCCCGGCGGACTCTTCCTCCTCCTGCAGTCCTTCCGCTTCCCCTTCCTCGCCCGCATGGAGACCTCGCTCGGGGGCATGGCGAAGAAGCGGCTGCCGAAGGAACTGATCGCCCGCTGGTACGGCCCTGTGCTGACGAACCGGCACATTCGCCGGGACCTGGCCAAGTTCTGCCGTGCCACGCGGAAGGACTGCTATCTGCGAGCGGCGCGGAACCTGCCGTTGTTCACCCGCCCGGCGCTGGTCGCCTGGGGTGCCGAGGACCGCATGATGCCGCCCGAGACCGGCCGCCGCCTGGCCCGGCTGCTGCCGAACGCGCGCTATGTGGAGATCCCCGACGCCAGGACGCTGGTCCAGTGGGACAATCCGGCCGCCCTGACGGGGGAGATCCGGCGCTTCGTCGCGGCGAACCCGCTGGCCGGCGAAGGCTGAAACGGCCCCTCCCGGCGGCCCGCGGGCGGGTGTGCCGGGAGGGGACCGGTCGTCGCGGCTGCCGCCTCACCAATAGTGGCGTCGGCCGGCGACCGCGTGCCCCATGGACCCCATGATCCACAGGACGGCTCCCACCACCAGCAGGATCACGCCGATGGTCCACAGGATCGAGATGCCTGTGACGAAGCCGATGATGAGCAGGATGATGCCGAGGGCGATCATGGCGTGCCTCCAGCGGGTAGTGGTGCTCCTGTCCTTCGGGTGCCCCAAACGTGGCCGGAATTGCATCCGGAAGGGGAAAAACTTCGCGGATCATGACGGTCCGTGTTTCAAGAAGTTCGGTCCACAATGTTGACGCGCTATGTCGGCGGCCTCACATTACTTATCGGTAGAACCGCCCGGTAATCCCGCGGCCGGTCTCTCGTCGCCGTCGTACGTGCGCTCACTGCCACGCCCCGCCGGCTCGCACGCCCCTCGCGCACCGTTCTCGCACCCCGGACCGTCCTCGCACGTCCTCGCACGTCCTCGCACGTCCTCGCGCGGTCGAGCCGCCCCGCTCTCGTGATCCAGCACTCCCGTGGCACCGCCATGCCCGTTTTCCGTCCCCTGCCCCGTCCCGAGAAGGGAGAGCCATGCCCAAGCCTGCCCTGCGCCGTGTCCTCACCGCGACGTCCGCGGCCGTCGGCGCGCTGATCCTCGGCCTCACCACCGCCCCCGCCCAGGCCGGCACCCCCCTGAACTACGCCGCGCTGGGGGACAGTTACAGCGCCGCCTCCGGTGTCCTCCCCGTCGACCTCAGCAGTCCCCTGTGTCTGCGTTCCACGGCGAACTACCCCCACGTCATCGCCTCCCGCACGGCGGCACGGCTGACGGACGTCACCTGCGGTGCCGCCCAGACCAAGCACTTCACCGAGGCCCAGTACCCCGGCGTCGCCCCCCAGGCCGACGCGGTCACCGCGGACACCGACCTGGTGACCCTGACGATCGGCGGCAACGACAACGGCACCTTCATCAACGCCGTGACCGCCTGCGGCACCGCGGGCGTCTTCAGCGGCGGCAAGGGCAGCCCCTGCAAGGACAAGTACGGAACGGCCTTCGACGACCAGATCGACGCCGACACCTACCCGGCGCTGAAGGCCGCGCTCCGCAGCGTCCGCGCCAAGGCCCCCCGGGCCCGGGTGGCGGTGCTCGGCTACCCGTGGATCACGCCCGCCACGGCCGAGCCGTCCTGCTTCGTCACCCTGCCCGTCGCCACCGGTGACGTGCCGTACCTGCACTCCCTCCAGGCACACCTCAACACCGTGGTGCGGCGCGCCGCCGAGGAGACGGGCACGACGTACGTCGACTTCTCCGCGGTCTCCGCCGGACACGACGCGTGTCAGCCCGTCGGCACCCGGTGGATCGAGCCGCTCCTGTTCGGGCAGAACATCGTCCCGGTCCACCCGAACGCCCTCGGCGAGCGGAGCATGGCCGAACACACCCTGAGCGTCCTCGGCCTCGGCTGACCGGGCCCCGCCCCGTCCGGACCGCGGGTCACGCGTCGGAGAACAGCGGGTCGTAGGCGGTGGAGCGCTCACGGCCCGCCATGAACGACAGGAAGTCCCGCACGAACGCGGCACGCGAGTACGTGCCGTCGGCGCCGGCCATGTCCCTGCGGAAACCCCGGCGGAACAGCGCCCGGTACTCGTCCGCGTCGACGCGCCGGTCGCCGTCCGTGTCGGTGACGTCGAAGAGCACCTCGGCGACCCGGATCAGGGCGGGGCCGGCGAGCGACGGCACGGCCTCGGCGTACTCCCGGACGCTGACGCGGCCGTCGCCGTCGGTGTCGAGAGCCGCCTGGAGCTCCCGCCACCAGCCGGCGAAGGCGTCGTAGAGCCGCGTCTCGTCCGGCTCGTCCAGGTCGAGACGGCCGGCGACCTCCCGGGCCATGGCGGCGAGGTCGGGCCAGTCCAGATAGCCGTCCCCGGTCTGGTCCAGCACCGCCGTGAAGAACGCCTCGGCTTCGCGCCGCACATCGGTTCCCCCGGCGGGGTCCGGCTCCGGCGGAAGGGGTGCGAGCAGCCGGACCAGGGCCCCCGCCCGCTTCATACGGTCGGTCAGCGCGCCGATCGACCGGGCCCGGGGGTCGTCGCCGCCGGGATCGAGGGCGAGGAGCTTCGCGATGCCCTCGGGCTGGATCCAGCCGTCCGGGAGGAAGCGGGCGAGGCCCGCGGCCAGATAGGCGCCCTGCATCAGGGTCTGGGCGCCGGGCATCTCGGGCAGACCCGCCCGGCGGCGGAAGGGCTCCGGAAGCGACGCCACGGTGATCACACCGATGAGGGGACCGGCGACCGCGCGGCCGGCCGCCCACATGGCGGGCAGGCCGTGCAGCAGCGGCGGCGCCGGGAGATGGTCGAAGAGCCGGTACAGGATGACGCGCATCGCCTCGGTGTTCTCCAGCTCCTCCTCGACCACCCGGTCGTAGTAGGGCCAGAACTCCTGCACTGTGGGCGGCAGATGACCGGCGTCCCCCTCCAGAGCCGCCAGATAGGCCCGGAACTCCGCGTACAGCCGATCCATGTCACCCCGCTCCAGCGGCTGCCCACTGAGCCGGCACATCGTGACGCTGCTCTCGAAGAGGGTCGCCACCACCCAGCCCCGCACCGCGGGATCCATCGCGTCGTACGGCCGGTCGTGCGCGTCGGCACCCTTCAGCCGTGCGTGCAGCCGGTTGAGCCGGGCGGCCTCCCTGCGCCGGACCTCGTCGTCCGCGCCGAACATGCGCTGCAGGCTCACGACCGTGTTGCGCAGCCGGCGCCACGGATGGGCCACGAACGTCGAGTTGTCGGTCAGCGCCGCGCCGACCTGCGGGTGCGCGGCCTCCAGCACGGTCGCCCGGACGATGGACAGGGCCCAGCGCGGATCGTGGAAGAACGCGTGGAACCGGCTGTCCGGACCGAACAGGGGTGCCTCGTCGTGTGCCGGCTGCCCGGGGCGCCGGTCGCTGTGGTCGGCACCGGTGCCGGCGGGTCCGTCGCTGCCTGTGTCGGTCACGGTCGTCGTTCTCCGTTCGCGTTCGGGGTCACGCCGCCGAAGCGGCGATCGCGCTGTCGATAGGTGTCCAGGCACTCCAGGAAGTGAGCCGCGCGGAAGTCGGGCCAGAGGACCGGCGGGAAGATCCATTCCGCGTAGGCGACCTGCCACAGCATGAAGTTGGAGATGCGCTGTTCCCCGGAGGTGCGGATGACGAGGTCCACATCGGGTGTGTCGGGAAAGGGCAGATGGGCGGCGAAGCTCCGCTCGTCCACGGCCTCGGCCGGCACTCCGCTGCGGATCAGCGACCGTGCCGCCGCCACGATGTCGCCGCGTCCGCCGTGATCGAACGCCACGGTCAGCGTCATGCCCCGGTTCTCACCGGTCAGCGTCATCAGGTCGGCGAAGTCCCGGGCCAGCGCCGGAGGGATGCGTGGATCCGTCACTCCGAGGAAGCGGCAGCGGATTCCGCGCAGGTGCAGCACGGGTGCGTGTTTGCGCACCACGCGGCGGACCAGTCGCATGAGGAAGTCGACCTCGCTGCCCGGCCGTTGCCAGTTCTCCGTGGAGAACGCGTACAGGCTCAGCCATTCCACGCCGGCCGTCCGCGCCGCCTCGATGACGTCGATCACCGTCGTCTCCGCCGCGCGGTGACCCGACGTACGGGGCAGCGACCGGCGTGCCGCCCAGCGGCCGTTGCCGTCCATCACGCAGGCGACGTGCCGGGGGACCCTCCGGCGTGCCTCGCCCCGCGGCCGGCCCCGGGCCGGATCGGGGAACACGGCGGAACCGTCGATGACTTCCTCGGCCGTCACACTGCCCCCCAGCGGCGACGGGCGGACCGTCCGCCGCCTCACGGCCCTCTCCCGGGTGAGGGGCCGGATCGTCTCCAGCAGCGTGTCAGTCCCCGGACCGGGAGACGCCGTAACGCCCGCGGTTCACCCTTGGCACTGCTGTGTGAGGGGGCGATCAGCCGCCGGGCCGCACGGCAAACCCGCGCATCGGAGCACCCGTTGGTGGTCGTCCGAGGCCGGTCTTGCCGGGGCCGTCCGACCGTTCCCGGGCCGTCCGGCCCGGCGGGCCCGGGGGCCTGCCTCCCCCCGCGCGCTGGTGCTGACCCCCGTACCGAATCGCCTGCCAGCCGGAATGAGTACGCCCCGAAAGATCCCTAGCGTGCTGTCACATGGCAATCCCCTTACGCAGTACGACACTTCGACGACGCACCGGCCTCGCCGCCGTGGCCATGGCCTGTCTGCTCGGCGCCGCCCCGGCCGCCGTCGCGCAGTCGCACCGGGACGCGTCCCGCCCGTGCGGCCCGCATCCGGAGCTGAGCCGGTCCGTGCACCACCTCGTGGCGCACGACCGGTTCGCCGGCGCCGCGGTCCTGGTCACCGGCCCCGACCCGGCCGCCCCCTGCGCCCGCTGGACGGTGACCGACGGCGTGGCCGATCTCGGCACCGGCCGGGCCATGAACGCCACCGACCGGCTGCGCGTCGGCAGCGTCACCAAGACCTTCACCGCGACGGTCGTCCTGCAACTCGCCGCCGAGCGGCGGCTGTCCCTGGACGCGCCCGTCGAGCGTTACCTGCCGGGCCTGATCCGCGCCGGCGGACACGACGGCCGCCGGATCACCGTACGACAGCTCCTCCAGCACACCAGCGGGCTCCCGGACTACCTCGAAGCCCCGGAGTGGGAGCACCCCGAACGGGTGCGGTACCGCCACTTCGAGCCGCGCCGGCTCGTCGCCCGCGCCCTGCGGCTGCCGCGCCCGGAGCGCGCCTGGCACTACGCGACCACCAACTACCTCGTCGCCGGGCTGATCGTCCGCGAGGTCACCGGCCACAGCCCCGAGTCGGAGATCACCCGTCGCATCATCGCGCCGCTGGGCCTGCGCGACACGTACTGGCCCGGTGACGACGCCCGCATCCGGGGCCCGCATTCGCACAGCTACTTCACCGCGGCCGACGGCCGCCGTGCGGACGGCACCGCCTGGAACACGACCTTCGGCGGTGTCGGCGGCGCCCTGATCTCCACTCCGGCCGACCTGAACCGGTTCACCGCCGCCCTCTTCTCCGGGCGGCTGCTGCCCGCACCGCAACTCGCCGAGATGCGGCGGACGGTGGCCGCGGACCCCGACCGGCTCTGGCCCGGCGCCCGCTACGGGCTCGGCCTGATCTCCTCACCACTGTCGTGCGGCGGCAGCTGGGAGGGCCACGCCGGGACCGTGCCCGGCGGGCACCGGGCGCTGGCCGCCGTCGGTCCGGGCGGCCGCCGCGTGGCCTTCGTCCTGAACGAGGTGCCCGCCACGCTCCAGGCCGAACTGGACTTCCTCGACGTCGTCGACAAGGCCCTCTGCGAGGGCACGTCCGCCGAAAGGACATCCGCATGACCAGTACCACCTCCCGGGACAACGGGTGCCGTCCGCGCCCCGGCCGTCCGCGCCGCTTCACCGGGCGGGCCGCGGCGGCCGTCGTCCTGTCCCTGGCGGGCGCACTGGCTCTGGGCACCGCCCCCGCCCCGCCCGCCGCGGCCCGCCCGGCCACCGACCCCCTCGCCCGCTACCACGACCAGCGGCTGCACTGGAAGAGCTGTCTGCTCGGCCCCGACGACACCACCGGCAAGGAGCTCGAACAGGCCGGGGCCCAATGCGCGGACGTCACCGTCCCGTTGGACTACGCCCGTCCCGACGGCCGCACGATCAGCGTGGCGATCTCGCGGATCCGGGGCACCGACACCACCCACCGGGCAGGCGCGCTGCTGCTCAACAGCGGTGGCCCCGGCGGGCAGACGATCGGCGATCCGCCCTGGGTGCGCAGCGCCATGAAGGACGTCGCCGCCCGCTACGACGTGGTGGGCGTGGACCCCCGGTTCGTCGGCCGGAGCACCCCGCTGGACTGCCACTGGCCCACCGGAAGCATGATCCGCGGGGCCGGCACCGGCCGCGCCGCCTTCGGCCGCATGGTCGCCTTCTCCGCGGACCTCGCCCGCCGCTGCCGTACCCACGCCGGTGACCTGCTGCCGTACGCGACCACCCGCGACACCGCGCGCGACATGGACGTGGTCCGTGCGGCGCTGGGCGAACGCCGGATCTCCTACCTGGGCTACTCCTACGGCAGTTATCTCGGCCAGGTGTACGCGACGATGTTCCCCGGGCGCACCGACCGGGTCGTCCTGGACGGCGTGGTGGCACCCGCCGGCTACGGTCCCCGGCTGCTGCGGGGCACCGAGGAGGCCAACCGGCACGCCCTGCGCGACTGGGCCGACTGGACCGCCGCGCACGCCGTGGCCTACGGGCTCGGCGGCACCCGGAGCGCCGTGCTGGCGGCCGTCGAAGCCGCCCGGTCGGCCGCCGCCCGCACCCCGCTGCGTGTCGGCGGCTACCGCGTGGACGAACACGTCCTGCCTGTCATCGTCTTCAACGGGCTCTCGCAGGACAACCCCAAGGCCTACGGCGACTTCGCCGAGGCCGTGCGCGACCTGCGGCGCGCCGCCGGGGGCCGGACGGTCTCGCCGTCCCCGTGGCTGGCCTCGACCCTGAAGTTCGTGCTGACCGGCGACGAGTCCGTCTACGGCAGCGCGCAGACGTCCATCCTGTGCGGGGACGTTCCCGCGTCGCACGACCCGGAGACGTACTGGCGGGATCTGCGGCGCGCCGGCACCCGGGACCGGTTGTTCGCCCCGGTCACGAAAGACATCAACCCCTGCGCGTTCTGGGGCCCGCCGCGCGAACGCACGACCACGATCCGGGACGATCTGCCGGCCCTGCTCGTGAACGCCACCGGCGACCCGCGCACCACCTACCGCAGTGCCCGGACGGTACACCACGACTGGCCGAGTTCCCGTCTGGTGACGCTGCGGGGAGCGGACCAGCACGGGGTCTACGGCGTCTTCGGCAGCCCGTGCGTGGACTCCACGGTCAACGCCTATCTCGCCACTGGCCGGCTGCCCTCGGCGGACGTCAGCTGCCCCGCTCCGTGATAGTTTCATCTTCAACAAAGATGAGTCCGGAGGAGTCCGTCTTGACCAGCGAGTCCGAGCTGACCAGTCCCGTCCCGGCCGGCGCCACCCGGCGGATCTTCATCGACAAGCAGAGCCCGAAGGCGTACCACGCCCTGGTGCAGACGTCCGAGGCGGTCCGCGCGGTCGCCGCCGACGCCGGGCTGGACCGCGTCCTGGTCGAGCTGGTCAACCTCCGCGTCTCGCAGATCAACGGCTGCGCCTCCTGCCTGGACGTGCACACCCGGGCCGCGCTGCGGGCGGGCGACACTCCGCGGCGCCTCGGGGTGCTGGCCGCCTGGCGCGACACCGAGCTGTTCACCCCCGCCGAACGGGCCGCCCTGGCCCTGGCCGAGGCGACGACCGCCGCGGCCGACGGCGCCGCACAGGACGTCGCCCACGCCGCGGCGCGGGAGGTGCTCACCGACGATCAGGTGGCCGCGGTGATCTGGGTCGCCGTCACCATCAACGCGTTCAACCGGGTCTCGATCATGAGCCGGCATCCGGTGCGGGCCGAGCGGTGACACAGTGCCGGGTGTCTCCGGGGGCGCGATGCCGTAGACGCCCGGGCGCTGCCCGCGCGTGAGCATCCGGCCAATCTCCGGCCGTTCCCCGGCCGGGGAACGGCCGGGTGCGGTGCGGGGCGCGTCCGCTCCGGACGACCGGCCGTCCGGTATCCGGGCGGTCGGCACGGCTGCCACCTGTGGCTCGGGTCCCGGCGGCGGTGCGGTGGGCGCATGCCGGGCCGACGGGTCAAACCGGATCGCCGATGATCGCCGAAAGTCCGAAATCGACTGCGTGGCAACGTCTTTGACCGCCTCGGCGATTAAGCGGTGAACCATCGCGGGAAGGTTCCGGGGGTCGCCGACACGCGATCTTCACCGGTCCTCCGCCGGAGCCGACGCGTGTCACCCGTCCGTCCCCGAGGGGAGGTGCAGTGATGAAGCTTCTTTTCGCCATCCGTAACAGGGTTGCCGCCAACAAGAGCCTCAAGGCCAACGCCTGGTACCTCTGGTACTGATCCGGCGCCGCCGCGCGCACCCACGGTGACATCGTTGTCCGTCCGCGCCGCGGTCCGGACGGGCAGCGGTGTCCCGCCGTGCCGCGGTCGCCCTCCCCGCCCCGTCCCCGTACCGGAGGAGCCATGCCGCCGTCTTCCGCCGCGCCCGCGCGTACCACCGTGTTCGCCCCGCGGCTCGCCGCGCTCATCGGCGACCACCTGGGCCAGGACGTCTTCCGGCTCGAACCCGACACCATCGGGGTCGCGGGACACGAGGTCGCCGACCGCATCCTGGCCGCGCGCCGGGCGACCGAGACCGAGCGCCCCACCTTCAAGCCGCTGCACGGGCGGTCCATCAGCCGTACCGAGGCCTCTACGGTCACCCGCACCATCGGCAACGACGTGCGCGAGGCCCTGTCCGGGCCCCTGCCCCGGAACGTGGACCTCGCCGGGCCCTGGCCGCTGACCGGGCACCTCTTCCTGCGCGATCTCATCCTCGGCCAGGACCCCTACCGGCTGCGCATGCTGATGAGCCGCGCCCTGGAACTCACACCCAAGCTGACCTGGTCCGTGATCGCCGTCGGTGCCGCGCTGCCCGGCTGGCCCCGGCCCGGCGCCCGGCTCACCGGACTCGCGGACCGCGCGGCGCGGGCACGCGGGTACCAGGAACGGCGCTACGCCATGGGCATGTACCGCAGAGCCGCGGCCCCCGTGTGCTTCACCGTGTCCACCCTGGTGGCCAACGCCCTCTGGCTGGGCGCCCCGTTCGACGCCGGCACATCCAACCGGAACATCGTCCTGGAGTCCCTGCGGCTGCTGCCGCCCTCGTGGAACGTGCTGCGCAACGCGTCGCCCGAGTACCCGGCCGTCGACGGCCGGATCGGCGAGCGGGACGACGTCCTGGTGCTGCCGCTGCTGTCCCACCGGGACCCCGCGCTCTGGGACGCCCCGGACACCTTCCGCCCGGAGCGCTGGGACAGCCTCGACCCGGACACCGCCCCGGGCTATCTGCCCTTCGGCCACTCGTCGGAGCGCTGCTGGGGCCGGCACATGGTCATGCCGCTGGCCGAGCTGCTGCTCGACCTCGTCCGCGGCTCCGGCCTGGTGGTCGACCCCGGTCAGCGGGCCGGCCGGGTCCCGCTGCTCGGGCTGCTGGGCGTGGAGGAGGTGCGGCTGACCCGGTCGCGCTGACGGCGCCGGCCCGGGGGCCCGTGCCGCCGGCCACCTCGCGCGCCGCTGGTCGCCGCCCCCGAGCGGCCTCACGAGGCCACATTCTGCCCCTCGGCCGGGACGGGGAGCACGACGATGTGCTGGACGGCCCGGCTGAGGACCAGCACCCCCGCCACGATCAGCAGGGCACCGCACGTCTCGGGTACGAGCCACCACCCGGTGCGGATCCGCTCGTCGAAGAGGGTGATGCCGAGGGTGAGGCTCACCACCGCGTCACCGATGGTCAGCGCGGGCTGGGCCGCTGCCAGGGGACCGGCCTGCAGCGCGTTCTCCAGCAGGAGCACGGCGGCCGTGCCGGCCAGCGCGAAGCCGTATGTCTGCCAGGACCGCAGGAACGCGGTGAAGCCGTGGTCGGCGAACGTCCCACTGGCCGACTTCAGCAGCGCGGCGGTCAGGGCGTTGCCGATCGCGGAGGCGGCCGCCAGCAGGGCCGCGCGCCGGGCCGGCGGGCGCCCCCGGCCGGCCAGCAGTACCGCCACCGCCATCGCACCGGCACACAGGCACACAGCCGGGATCCACCGGACGAGCGGTGCCTGGTCGGTCGCGCCGTGCGGGGCGGCCGCGATCAGCAGGACGGCGAGCCCCGCCACACAGCCGGCGACCCCCCACCAGCCCGAGCGCGGCAGCCGCCGGTGCATCAGCGGGGCGGCGACGAGCAGCGCGAAGGGAAGTTCCAGGATGAACAGCGGCTGGACCAGCGCGAGCGGGCCGTTGACCAGGGCGAGACTCTGGAACAGCGCGGCGCAGATCACGCCGGCCATGCCGATCATCCAGTAGGGCCGGCGCACCAGCTCCGCGATCAGGCGGAGCCCGCCGCGCTTGCTGTCCGAGGCAGCCTTGCGCTGGAACGCGGTGCCCACGGCGTTGCTCGCCGCTCCCGCGACGGCGAACACCGCGGCCAGTTCGATCACGACCGTCTCCCGCCTGCGGCTGGCCTCCCGGAGGGAGGATCGGGCTTCTTCAGCCTACGGAAGGCGGCGCCGCCGCGCCGTGCGGCCGGCGCCGCCCCGGTGAGCCGGGGCGAGGCCGGCGGGCGGGAGTGGATCAGGAGACGGACAGGTCGTCCGCGAGGACGGCGCCCTGGCCGTACCAGCCGTGGACGTACACGGTGACCGTGCCCGAGTCACCGGTGGTGAACGGCACCGTCAGTTTCGACCACGACGAGGGGGAGGCCCAGGTGCTCGCCGTCGCGCCGCCACCGACCCCGAGGTAGGCGTACGGTCCCTGCACCCAGCCGCTCAGCGTGTACGACGTGTGGGGCTTCAGGGTGAGGGTCTGGGCGCACTGCCCGGTCTGCGTGGCGGACGGCGCGGTCTTCAGCGCGTGGCTGCCGGCGTGCGCCGGCGAGGACACCACCGCCGCGCCGTTGTCACAGGTCCACGGAGCCAGTGAGCCGGTCTCGAAGTCACCGTTGGCGAGCGCGGCGGTTCCGCCCGGTCCGTTCACGGTCAGGGTGAACGAGGCGCTGTGCCGGGTCGCGCCCGCCGTGCCGGTGACGGTCAGCGGATAGGTGCCGGGTGCCGTGGCGGCGGTGGCCTTCAGCGTCAGCGTGGCGGTGCCGCCCGCGGTGACCGAGGCCGGGCTCAGGGTCGCGGTCACCCCGCCCGGCGCGCCGCTCACCGCCAGGTCGACGGTCCGGGCGCTCCCCGCGGTCACCGAGGTCCGGACCGTCGCCGTCGCCGAGCCGCCGGGGTCGACCGAGGCGGTGGCGGGGGAGAGGGAGACGGAGAAGTCGTCGGCCGGCGGTGTCGTCGTACCACCGGTGAAGGGCGCGAAGGTGTGCGTGAAGTACCAGGTGTCCTGGGGGATGCCGGAGCAGGTGTCGGAGGCGGGGGAGCCGGGGCAGCCGCCGTTGTCGCGCTGGAGCGCCCAGAAGGACAGGGTGTTGATGCCCTTGGCGACCGCCCAGTCGTACACGGCCGTGGCGTCGGCGGTGGTGAAGGTCTCCGCCGGGCCGTAGTCGTCCACGCCGGGCATCTCGGTGACGCCGATCATGTTCCACAGCTGGGTGTCCGACAGGTTCGGGTACAGCCCGGCGAGCTGGTCGTGCAGCCCGCTCGCGGCCGTCTGGGTG
Source organism: Streptomyces echinatus (assembly GCF_014203595.1). GTDB lineage: Bacteria > Actinomycetota > Actinomycetes > Streptomycetales > Streptomycetaceae > Streptomyces > Streptomyces echinatus. The sequence goes on along the minus strand of NZ_JACHJK010000003.1, from coordinate 796,685 downwards.
TCGGTGGCCATGTGGTGGGTGGCGCCGTCGTAGTAGTCGAACGTCATCAGGTTGACGACGTCCACCTTGGCGCCCGCGTTCTTGGCGCTGCGCAGCACGGCGAGTCCGCTGTCGGCGAGTCCCGTGGTCGTGGTCGGGAGGGTGTACGAGATCTGCACGGAGCGCCCGTTGGCGGCGGCCCAGTCCTGGACCTTCTTGATGGCCTGGTTGCGCCGGTTGATGCCGGCCGTGTTCGTGAGGGAGTTGTCCTCGATGTCCATGTCGAGGCGTGAGACGTCGTAGGTGGTGATGACCTTCTCGTAGGCGGCGGCGATGGAGTCCACGTTCGCACAGCTGTCGGCCATCTCGGTGCCGCCGTTGTCGGCCGCGTATCCGCCGAGGGAGGGGATCACGTCACCGCCGCGGGCGCGGATGGTGGTGAAGTCGGAGCCGAAGACCGAGGCGTCGACCGGGGTGCCGGTGTCCCCGTTCCAGTACGGGGTGCACGAGCCCTTCCGGTCGGTCTGCAGGAAGGCCATGGTCAGGTACTTGGCGCCGGAGGCCTGGGCGAGTGCGGCGGGGCTGTCGCCGTTGTAGGCCTCGAAGTAGGGGGCGAAGACGTGGGCGGGCAGCGGGGTCGCGGCGTGCGCGGCGCTCCCGGCCCCCAGGGTGAGCCCGGCGGCCGCGGCCAGCGTGGCCACGCCGGTGAGCAGGGCGCGGGCGGATCTCGGACGTCTCATCGGGTACTCCCGGATAGCGAACGACAGGCGAGAGAAACGGGGTTGTCGCGCTGTGCGGCCCGGCCGGGGCTATTGGTCTAGGCCATAATTGGTCTGGACCAAATGACGGTCAAGGTGTGGGGAACGGCTTTTGCACGTTCATGGGAATCGGCCGTGTCCGTCGTGGGGATCGGCCGTGTCCGACCGGAGGGCGCGGTCCTGACGTCGCGTCATGGCCGGGGTGAGGCTTCGCACTTCGGGCCCGCGCCCGGTGGCTGCCGGCCTGCCCGCGGTGAGGGCTTGCTGGGCCACCTCATGAGGGCACGCCGGCGACGCCGAGATGTGTGGTGGCGGGAGCCCCGCCGGCGGCCCGTCCCGCCGGGCCCGGCTCAGGTGGCGCGCGTTCCGCCGCCCCGCCGGATGCGGCCGAGCAGATCGCGGTGGTAGGCCGCGAGCCGGCCCGACGGCACCGGGGCGGGGCTGCCGGAGAGGGTGTACCAGGTCTCGCTGCCGGAGTGCTGGACGGCGACGCGCACGCTGATGCCGTCCGCACGCAGGATGGTCGCGACGATGAGGTCGCCGGTGACGACGCCGGCCTCGTCGGTCATCGCCCCGCCGGGACCGGCCGTGACACGGTCGACATAGCTGTTGACGCTGGGTGGGTTGTTCATGGGGCGCAGGTTTCCATCACCCTGTCCGGCGCGCCCCGCACCGCGCGGGTGTCGCACGCCCGTGTCCCCGTGTCGGGCGTGCGGCCGGGGGCCGGCGGCCCGCGCCGGGCACGGGAACCGGTCCACCGGCTGACGGACGGGCAGGCGGGCGGGCGGGGCGGCGACCGCGCCGCGCGGGGGCGCGGGAGCCGGTCCGCCGCGTGACCGGCGGGCGGCCCGGTGACCGCCCGCCACCCGGCTCGATGCCGGCGGTCAGGCCGCGATGTGCTCCGCGAGCCGCCGTGCCCTGGTGGCCGCGGCTTCGAGGGCGCGGTCGTGGGAGGCCTCGGCCAGCGGGACCAGGTCGGCCATCGCCGGGTTCTTCGACGCCATGGTCAGTTCCGGGACGATGAACTCCAGGTCCAGGCCGAGCGCGTCGGCGAGGACGGCCTTGAGGTAGTTCTGCACGTACTCGTAGCCCTCACGGGGAGTGCCCGGCGCGTAGGAGCCGCCCCGGCTGGCGATGACGGTCACGGGGGTGCCCTTGGCGGACTGGGTCTCGCCCGCCGTGCGGCCCATGAGGATCACGTTGTCCAGCCAGGCCTTGAGGGTCGACGGGATCGTGAAGTTGTACATGGGGGCGCCGATCAGGATCGCGTCGGCCCGCTCCAGCTCCTCGATCAGCTTGACGCGCTCGGCGAAGGCGGCGGCCTGCCCGGGCGTGTGGGCGGACTCGGGGACGAAACCGGCGAGGTGCGCGTCGGCGGTGATATGCGCAACGGGCTCGGCCGCGAGGTCACGGTGGATGACGGTGCCCTCGGGGTGCTGCTCCTCCCACTGCTTGCGGAAGGCCTCCGCCACGGCGCGGGAGGCCGAGGCCTCGGTCGGGAAAACGGACGAATCGATGTGCAGCAGGGTGGCCATGGGGGTCTCCGTAAGGGGCTGTGCGAAGCGATGAGGGGTGTACGCGGCCGGACGCCGAGGCGCCCTGGCTCACTTTTCGTACTGGACTACTTTTAGCACACGGACTTACTTTTTTTCAGCCCCCTACGGCGGAGTAGTACCCTGATGCCATGGCGGCGGAGCAGAATCACGACAGTGCGGCGTGCAAGAGGGTGGACGACGGCATCACCCGTGTCTTCCAACTGCTCGGCAAGCGCTGGAGCGGCCCGATCGTGGCCGTCCTGGTGGAGCAGTCCGCGTACTTCGCCGACCTCCGGCGCGCGATCCCCGGGATCAGCGAACGCATGCTGTCCGACCGGCTCGCCGAACTCGGCGCCGCCGGCCTCGTCGTGCGCGAGGTCGACGAAGGCCCCCCGCTGCGCGTCTCCTACCGGCTGACCGATGCCGGCGCCGCCCTGGAGCCCGCGCTCCGTGAACTCGCGGAGTGGGCGAAGGCCCATCTGCCGGAGGCGGCCGCATGCCCCGAGACGGCCCTGGAGCGACGGGCCTAGAGGGCTTCGTCAGGATCGGCCCGGGTCCGCGGCGTCGAAGCGGGCCGAGGCACCACCTGACAGACGCCTTCGTCGCCGGCGGTGGCTGACGGCCGGCCGGAGGCCCGCTGTCCAGCGTGTAGAGTGGCATCAACGACGCGGGGTGGAGCAGCTCGGTAGCTCGCTGGGCTCATAACCCAGAGGTCGCAGGTTCAAATCCTGTCCCCGCTACCAGAAGAAGGGGCCCGCAGACGCGGGCCCCTTCTGCGTCCCCCCAGCCTGCCGACATCGAGCAGCCGCCACCGGCGGGCGCGTGACGCCCCTTCCCTGCCAGAAGCGGAGGCGGAGACTGGCGCCGGCGTGGCCCGGTGAGCCCGCGGTGAGCTCCCGGTGAGCCCTCGCCGCGACTGTGGGGTCATCGCCGGATCCGCCGCGGACCGGCCATGCGACAGGGGGCGACGATGAACGTTCTGACCGGCAAGACGGCACTGGTGACCGGCGGTTCGCGGGGAATCGGCCGGGCCGTCGCGCTGCGGCTGGCGGCCGCGGGCGCGCTGGTCGCCGTCCACTACGGCGGCAACGAGCAGGCGGCCAAGGAGGTCGTGGGGCGGATCGAGGAAGCGGGCGGCCGGGCGTTCCTGATCCGGGCCCGGTTCGGCGAGGCCGGCGCGGTGGACCGGCTGTTCGAGGAACTGACCGTGGGGCTGGCGGGAGCCGGCCTTGACATCCTGGTCAACAACGCGGGCATCAGCTCGGGCAACCCGATCTCGCAGGTCACCGAGGAGGAGTTCGGCAGGCTGATGGAGATCAACGTAGCTACCCCGTTCTTCGTGGTCCAGCGCGCGATGGCACTGCTGAACGACGCCGGACGCATCATCAACATGGGCTCCACGGCCAGCCGGTTCGCGGTCTCCACGCAGATCGGCTACACGATCAGCAAGGCGGCGCTGGAGGCGATGGCACCGTCGCTGGCCAACGAACTCGGCCGCCGCGGCATCACCGTGAACACGGTCGCGCCGGGCGCCGTGCGGACCGACATGACCGCGGGCTACACCTCCATCCCCGAGGTGGTGGCCGGGCTGGAGTCGATCACCGCGCTGGGGCGATTGGGCGAGCCGGAGGACATCTCGGACGTCGTCGCGTTCCTGGCCGGTCCACAGGGCCGCTGGGTGACCGGTCAGACCATCGACGTGTCGGGCGGGACCTTTCTCGGCCCGATCGCTCCATGATCCTTCGTGGATCCTGCGTGCCGGTGAATAATCTCCGGCATGCGGTTCGGAATCCTCGGCGAGACGCGAGCATGGCACGACGACGACGAAGTCCCGTTGGGCGGACCGGCCCGACGGGCGTTGCTGGCCCTGCTGCTGGTGCGCCCCGGAGAGGTCGTGTCGACGGACCGGCTGGCTGACGAGATCGCCCCCACCGGGGCGCTTTCGGCGCATTCGCTGCAGTCCCAGGTGTCCAGGCTCCGTACCGCACTGGGCGCCGCAGCCGCGATCGAACGGGCCGGTGCGGGGTACCGGATCGTGATCGATCCGGACGATGTGGACGCCTTCCGTTTCGAGCGCCTGGCCGGGGAGGGCCGTGCGGCGCTCGCCGACGGCGAGGCCGGACGGGCGGTCGTGCTGCTGCACGAGGCGCTGGAGCTGTGGCGGGGACCGGTGCTGGCCGACCTGCCCGAGAGCGAGACGGCTCAGGCCGTCGCCGTGCGCCTGGAAGAACGTCGGCTCGTGGCACTCGAAGACCGCATCGAAGCGGAGCTGCGGCTCGGCGAGCACAGGGCGGTCGTACCCGAACTGCGCGAGCTGGTCGGCCGCCATCCACTGCGTGAACGGCTGGCGGGGCTGCTGATGCGGGCGCTGTTCGCCGAAGGCGGGCAGGCCGAGGCGCTGGTGGTGTTCGAGGCGACCCGGCGGCACCTGGCCGACGAGCTCGGCGCCGATCCCTCGGCCGAACTGACGGCGCTGCACCGGGAACTGCTGAGCACCGATCCGACGGCGTCGCCGGCAGCGCCGCCCGCGCAGCTGACGAATTTCGTCGGGCGCGCCGATGAGGTGACCGAGGTCGCCGAGGCGTTGCGGGTGGCTCGGCTGGTCACCCTCCTCGGGCCGGGCGGCGTCGGCAAGACCCGGCTGTCGGTCGAGGTCGCGGGTGCCGCGGACGTCGCGGGCCAGGTGTGCTTCGTGGAGCTGGCACCGCTGCGCGACGGCGCCGGCCTGCCGCATGCCCTGCTGGGCGCGCTCGGCCTGCGTGAGAACGGGCTCCAGATGGGCGGCGGCGCGACGGCACCGGTCGATCGTCTGATCGCGGCGCTGTCCGACCAGGTGCTCCTGCTCGTCCTGGACAACTGCGAGCACCTTGTCGACGAGGTCGCCGGGCTGGCGGCGCGGCTGCTGGCGGCCTGCCCGCGGCTGCGCGTGCTGGCGACGAGCCGGGAGCCGCTCGGCATCATCGGCGAGCACCTCTACCCCGTGCGGCCGCTCGACGAGGACGCGGCCGTACGGCTGTTCACCGAGCGCGCCGGTGCCGTGCGGCGCGGCTTCACCGCCGACCCCGAGGTCGTACGGCGCATCTGCGCGGCGCTCGACGACCTGCCGCTGGCCATCGAGCTCGCGGCGGCGCGGTCGCGCACCCTGGACATCGACGACCTGGCGGGGAGGCTGGACGACCTCCTCGCCGTCGGCGCCCGCGGCAACCGCACGGCGGACGAGCGGCACCGCACGCTGCGCTCGGTGGTCGCGTGGAGCTGGGACCTGCTCTCCGAGCCCGAGCAGCGGGCCGCGCGGCGGTTCACGGTCTTCGCCGGGGGCGCGACGGCCCGGTCCGCGGTTCGGGTCTGCGGCACCGACGCTGAGACGCTGGAGGCTCTGGCCGACAAGTCGCTGCTGGAGGTCGCGGGCGGCCGCTACCGGATGCTGGAGACGATCCGCGCGTACGGTGCCGAACGGCTCGACGCGGCGGGTGAACGCGAGTCCGTGCGACGCGCCCACGCCCAGCGCCTGCTGGAGCTCGTGCGGACGGCCGACCCGCATCTGCGGCGGGCCGAGCAGTTGGAGTGGCTGGCCGTGGTCGCCGCCGAGCACGAGGATCTTCTGGCGGCGCTGCGCTGGGCGGTCGAGGAGCCGGCCGTGCAGACCGCCTTCGAGCTGCTCGCCGCGGCGTTCAACTACCTCTGGATCCGGGGTGCGTCCGCGTCGGTCGCGCCCCTGGCGATCGCACTGCTCGCTTCGGTGGGTGAGGCGGTCCCCGACGGGCTCGGCGAGGAGTACGCGACATGCGTGCTGCTCGCCGGAGCGGCGTCGGCGACGGATGGCGCCGGGGAACGGATGTGGCAGCGGCACCGTGCGACGGCCGGCAAAGCGCTGGCGGCCGCGTGGCCCGGCGACCGCTCGGGCCGCTACCCGGTCGTCGTGCTGCTGTGGATGATGCGGAACGCGGGCGGACCGTCCCCGCAGGACGCATTCGCGCTGGTCTCGTCCCAGCGCGACTGTCCCGAGCCGTGGACGCGGGCCGCCGCCCATTACGTCTCGGGGTTCGGGCACCTCGGCCGGCGGGATCCCGCGGCGGCCGAAGTCGCCTTCGGCCAGGCCCTGGAGGGATTCCGCTCGCTCGGCGACCGCTGGGGCATGGCGCTGGCCCTGGACACGCTGGCCGGCGTGGCCGGCGCGCGCGGTGACCGGACACGGGCGGTCGGGCTCACCGACGAGGCCCTGGTGCTCACCGAACGGCTCGATGCCTTGGAGGACAGCGCCGACCTGCTGGTCAACCGAGGCGATCACCTCGCCGGGGACGACGCGGCGGGGGCTCGTACCGCCTATGCGAACGCCGCCGCGCTCGCCCGCCGCGCCGGCAGTTCCACCTACCTGGCGGCCGCGCTGCGCGGGCTCGGCGACATCGCTCTGGAGGAGGGCGACCTGGCGGAGGCGGAACGGCTGTACAGCGAGGCGCTGGAGCGGATCGATCCGCACTGGATCAAGAGCCTGGGCCCCCGGGTGCGCACGCTCATCGGCCTCGGCCGGGTGGCCGCGGCCCGGAGCCACCACGCGAAGGCGCGCGAGCACTACCGGCAGGCCGCCGAGGTCGCCGACACGGCCGGGGCGCGCGCCCCGGAGGTGCTGCGCATGCTGGGGTTGTCCGAGAAGACCGTGGGGTGCGTCCTCGAGGCCGTGGCCGCGGACCGGTGAGCCGGGTCATTCCACCGCGGTGAGCCGGCGAGCGCGGTGAGCTCGCCGTGAGCCCGCGGTGAGCGCTCCCGTAGAAGGTCTGAGGCATGACGAACCTCAAGGTACCGATCTCCGAGGTGGTGGCCCAGTCGGACGCCGCGCACCGCAGGCGTCGCGAACGGGGTACGGCGGCCGGCACATCCGGCTCACCGCGTGCGTCCCCGGTCTGTCGGGCCGTCGTCACTTGATGGTGGTGTCGCCGAGGCTCTCCAGCACTCGGCGGAGCCCCTCTGCGGTCTTGTCGACCACACCGCGGTCCACGTCGGCGAGCAGCTGTGCGTAGTTCGCCAGATGGTCGGCGAAGGCGGCCCGGGTGATCTCGTGCCCGTGTTCGGTGAGGCGGATCTTGATGGTGCGCCGGTCGTCGTCATCCCGTACCCGCTCGACCAGGCCCTTGGCCTCCATCTTGTCGATGCGGTTGGTGATCGCACCGGAGGTCACCATGGATGCCTTGACGAAGGCCCCGGCGGTGAGCGTGTAGGGCGGCCCTGAGCGCTGCAGCGTAGTGAGCACGTCGAACTCGCCGTGCTCCACGCCGTGTGCGGCGGCCGCGGCCCTGGCGGACTTGTCGACCACCCGTGCCAGCCGCTGGATCCGCCCGAAGAGCTGTACCGGCCAGAGATCCTCCACCACGTCGGGGCGCTCCTCGGCCCACTGGCCGATGATCGCGTCCACGGCATCGCTCATCGCCGTCACTCCTCTCGATGGACATCTTCTCAACGTTAAGACACTTGACGTTGAGAGAGTCGGACTGGTTTTATCTTAACGTTGAGATTATCAAGGCTGAACGACAGGAGCACCCCTGATGTCCGAGCTCGTACTACCAGCCGCCGCTGCGGGTGGTCCTGGTCCGCTCCGAAGAGGCCCGCGAGCGGCTCGTGGACCTCATGGACGAGGGAAACCGGCGCAAGACCGCGGCCGCGCCGCTGATCGCGGTCCTCGCCGCCGACAACGAGTTCCATGAGGAGCTCCCCGCGTTGCTCCCGCACTTCCCGCAGGCCAAGGACCTCCTCTTCGCCGACCGCCCGGTCCGTGAGGAGTCCGCGCTGCTCAACGCGACGCTCCAGGCGGCGTACTTCATCCTCGGCGTGCGGGCGGCAGGACTGGCCGCGGGGCCGATGACCGGCTTCGACTTCCCGGGTGTCCGGAAGGAGTTCCTGGACGACGACCACACGCCTCTGATGGTCGTGAACATCGGCCGCCCCGGAGCGGACGCCTGGTTCCCGCGCTCGCCGCGGCTCGCCTACCACGAGGTCGTCACCACGGTCTGAGCCGCCTGAGCCGCTGGGCCCGCCCGAACCGCCCGCCCGTCTTCCCCGAGCCCGCCACGCCGACCCCCTCACCTCCCGGAGCCCGCCTTGTCCCTGCTCGCCCGCCCCCGCCCTGCCGCGCAGGCGCCGGCCCCCGCCACTCCGGCTTCGCCCCATGTCCCGTGCGCATGGCTGGCGTTGCTGGCCGCACCGGTCGCCGCGAGCGCCAACAGCCCGGTCCTGATCCTGCCCGACATGGCCGGCTCGCTCGGTATCCGTACGGCCACGGCGACCTGGCTCGTCACGGTCTTCGCCTGGGCCATGGCCGTCGGCACCCCGCTGATGGCGGCCCTGCTGCGCCGCCGCGGCCTCGGCGCCACGCTCCGGCTGAGCGCGCTCCTGATCGTGGTCGGCACCGCGGTCGTCGCCGTGGCTCCCTGGCTGCCGCTGGCCATGACGGGCCGGGCGGCTCAGGCGGTCGGCGGGGCGGGCCTGGTCACCGCAGCGATGAGCCTGGCGGGCTCGGTCCGCCGCATGGGGGTGATCACGGCGGGCTTCGGGACGCTGGGCGCGGTCGGACCGCTGCTCGGCTCGGCGATCGCGGGCACGTCCTCCTGGCGGGCTTCCCTCGCCGTCGGGGCGGTCGCCCTCCTGGCCCTGCCGGCGGTCATGCGCCGCGCCGACCTCTCCGCACCCGAGCAGACCACCCCCTTCGACGGCCGGGGTGCCGCCCTGCTGGTCCTGACGGCGACGGCCCTGGTCCTCGTCCCGCGATACCCGCTCCCGGCGGTGGCCGCCGCGCTGACGTCGACCGCGCTGCTGGCCCTGCACATCCGGTCCCACCCCACGGGGTTCGTCCCCGCGGCACTGCTGCGCACCCGGGCCTTCGCCCTCTCCGCCCTGATCGCGTGCACGTTCGCGACCTCGTACTTCACGCTGCTCTTCACCATCCCGCAGCTGCTGCGCGACCGTACCGACTGGTCGACCTCCACGATCGGCACCGGCCAACTGGTCGCCCTCCTCGTGGGTTCCGCGCTCTCCATGGTGCTGGCCGCGGCCTCGGCCGGGCTGGGCCGCCCGCGGGTCCTGACGATCCTGCTCACGGTCGGAGCGCTGGCTCCGCTCACCGCCGTGCTGACCCCCTGGGCACCGCTGCTCCTGCTGGTCGCGACGCTGGCCGTCTTCACGACGAGCGCGGGCCAGGCCACGCTCGCGGTCTACGCCACCCAGGCGGCGCCGGCGGCGCAGCGCCCCACGGCGATCGGTCTGTTCAACCTCTGCTACCAGCTGGGCGGCGCCTTCGGCCCGGCGATCGCGGCCCTGATCACGCTGGGCGGCTGACACGCCTCACCCCAGTCCCGTCCCACCCGCACAGTCAGGAGCACTCATGAAAGAGAAAACACCCCCCATGCCCGCGACCGTGACCCCGCTCGGGGCACTGCTGACCCGCCACGCGGATGCCGAGACCTGTGCCGACCCGAGCAGCGTGATGACTCTGCCGGCCGACTCGGACGGCACCGCAGGCGGCTGCACGAGCTACCGGTCCACCTTCGCCAAGGGCGCGACAGGGGCGCCCGCCCACTTCCACACCCGGGCATCGGAACTCTTCTTCGTCATCAGCGGCGCCCTACAGGTCCTGGTGGGCGAGGAGGTCACCGTGCTCGAGGCGGGCGACTTCCTCTCCGTACCGCCGCACACCCCGCACGCCTTCGCGGCCGCCCCGGGCCGCGAAGCGGATGTCCTGTTCGTCTTCACCCCGGGTATGGGCCGGTTCGACTACCTGCGCCTGCTCGGCCGGGTGATGCGCGGCGAGGCGGACCCGCAGGAGATCGCCGAGTCCTCGGAACGCTTCGACAACCACTACGTCGACAGCCCGGTCCGGCGCGCCGCCCTGGAGCGTTCCGCATGATCGACTCCACGACCCGGATCCGGGTGGCCCGGCCCTCACGGGACCTCGCGGCCGCCGAGCGCTTCTACGTGGACGGTCTCGGCCTGGACGTCCTGTGGCGATCCACCGAGCGTGTCGCGGGTGAGCACGACCTCCTGATGGTCGGCCCGCCGGGTGCCGCCTGGCACTTCGAACTCACGCATGACCCCGAACGGCCGCTCGAGCCCACCCCGACGGTGGACGACCTGTTCGTCGTCTACCTCGGCGCCCCGGTGGACCAAGCACTGGTCGACCGCCTGGAGGCCCAGGGGGGTACCAGGGTTCCCGCGCACAACCCCTACTGGGACCGGTACGGCGTGACCGTCGCCGACCCCGACGGATACCTGCTCGTCCTGTGCTCACGCGCCTGGACCGTCTGAACCCGCGACCTCCCAGTCGCACGGCGGACCGCCCGCCTGCACCGGCGCCGTCCGGTGCGGGCGGGCCGGCGCCGTGGAGCCGACGGATCGCTCCGCACGGGCGCATGGCGTGACCGCGGGGCGGCACATCCAGGCCTCCGTCGAGCTCCCGCAGCGGTCCAACTTCCCCAGGGTCGTGGCGGGCAGGGCCCTGAACCGAGCGTCCGCAGCCGACCTCGTTCGTGGCAGGGGCGTCCACAGTTAATCGCTGGTGCCTGCTCCGGTGACCCTTGTAGGTTGGCGTCGCGACCGCGCCTCCGATGCGCTCGGCTGCGGCTACTTCCTTTGACAACCAAGTGATGCCGCAGCCTTCTTCGATCTCGGCGGGCGCGGCCGTCTTCGCCCCCGTCGGGTCATGTGGCCGGGGCCGTCCCGTCCCTTGAATCCAGGGGGATTCACTGCCTCGTCACGCTCCGCGCGTTTCCAAGATGTGGTCCGAGATGCTCGTGGCCCCGCACATTTCGGCGACCGCCCGCGCGATGCCCACAGCACGGCCCCACCCCAGGCCCGCGGGGCCGGACCCGCGCACCCATCAGGTCGGCCCGGCCTTCCTCCGGGAGCCCCGCGACGAACTCTTCCTCCTCGCGGTCGGCAACTTCGTCTCCCAGGAGACCTTCTACGAGAGCGGTGAGGAGCGGGACGGCCGGTACGCGCGTCTCGTCCGTCAACTCGCCGTCGAGGACCCCGTGTGGACGGCGGGCCTGCTGAGCTGGCTTCGTGGCGAGGCCAACATGCGCACGGCGTCCCTGGTGGGCGCCGCAGCCTATGTGCGGGCCAGGCTCGACGCCGGGGCGTCCGGGGGCCCGTCCAACCGGTCCGTGATCGACTCGGTGCTCCAGCGCGCCGACGAGCCCGGCGAACTGCTCGCCCACTGGATCTCGGCGTACGGGCGGAACGTGCCGCAGCCCGTGAAGCGGGGCATCGCCGACGGCGTCCGCCGGCTGTACACGTCCCGGTCCCTGCTCAAGTACGACACCGCGTCCAGGGCTTTCCGCTTCGGCGACGTGCTCAACCTGGTGCACGCCTCACCCGACCCGGACAAGCCCTGGCAGGGCGCGCTGTTCCGGTACGCGCTGGACCGTCGCCACCACCCCGAGCAGGCGGTTCCGCCGGCCTCCGACCGGCTGCTGACCGCCCACCGGGCGCTGACGGAGTCGGCCGTCGAAGAGCGGCGGGCGGTGGTCACCGGGCCGGGCGGCTCCGAGCGGCTGGCCGCGGCGGGCATGACGTGGGAGGCCCTGGCGGGATGGCTCCAGGGACCGATGGACGCCGGCGTCTGGGAAGCCGTGATTCCCACGATGGGGTCGATGGCGCTCCTGCGGAACCTGCGGAACTTCGACGAGGCGGGAGTCTCGGACGAAGTCGCGGCCCGGGTCGCGGAACGGCTCTCGGACCCCTCCGAGGTCGCCCGGTCCCGGCAGTTCCCCTTCCGCTACCTGGCCGCCCACCAGCACGCGCGGCCCGAGCGCTGGGCAGCCGCGCTGGAACACGCGCTGGGCCACTCCCTGGCCGACGTACCGCCCCTGCCCGGCCGGACCCTGATCCTGGTCGACCGGTCCGACTCCATGTTCTGGGACACCGTCTCCGAACGGTCCAAGCTGACCCGGGCGGACGCGGCGGCCGTCTTCGGCACCGCGCTGGCCATGCGGGCCGAGCAGGCGGATCTGGTGGAGTTCGGCTGGAACAGCAGGCAGGTGCCGTTCGAGCCGGGCGAGCCGGTGCTCCATGTGCTGAAACGGTTCCACGGTCTGGGAGGCACCTACACCACGAAAGCGGTGCGGACCCACTACCGGGAACACGACCGGGTCCTGATCGTCACCGACGAGCAGGCCGCCCCCGACAGTCCTGACGGGCCCGCCGATCCGGTCCCGGCCGACATCCCGGTCTACACGTGGAACCTCGCCGGATACCGGCCCGCCCACGGCCCGACGGGGCCCCACCGGCACACCTTCGGCGGCCTCACGGACGCCGCGTTCCGGATGGTCGGCCTCATCGAGGCCGGCCGCGAGGCCGCGTGGCCGTGGACCACGGATCCGGCCTGATCCCGGCCTGATCCGGTGCGATCCGGCCTGATCCCGGCCTGTTCGGTCAGACTCGGCCGAGGCGCCGGACCGGACGGCGCCATCGCAGGTCACTCGGGGTACCGGTCCGCCGGATGGCGGTCGGCGCGGGCGTCGGACACGGTGGTGATGCAGGGACCCGCACCGGGAGGACCGCACCGGGAGGACCCCATCGTGCGCATCGTCACGGCCACTGTCGCCGCCCTGGCCTTCGCGGCCATGGCCGTACCGGCCGCGACCCTCGCACCACCGCGCTCGCCGGTCACCGACGGAGTGTGGCGGACGGACGGCTACGGCACCCTGCTCGTCCTCGGCCAGGGCGGCCTGCGGCAGTACCAGACCACGTCCGTCAGCTGCATCGAGGGCGACTCCGCACGACAGACCGGCCCCGGCTCCTACACCACGTCCGACGGCACCGTCCTCACCGTACGGACCGGCCGCGACGACGACCACGCCCGGATCGCCGAGGACGGCTCGGTCGGACACCGCGAGCTCACCCGGATCCGCACCCTGCCCGACGACTGCGGCCGGCCGGCGCCGAAGGACCCACGGGCCGGCTTCGACGCGCTCTGGCAGACCTTCGAGGAGAACTACCCCTTCTTCGGCCGCAAGGGCGTCGACTGGCACGCCGTCCGCGACCGGTACCGGCCGCAGGTGCACCGGAACACCACGGGCCCCGAACTCTTCGGCATCTTCAGCCGCATGCTGAAGCCCCTGTACGACGTCCATGTCACGGTCGAGGACGGCGAGCGCGACTTCTTCGAGGTACGGCCCGGCACCGAGCCGCCGAGCGAGGAACTGGACGACAGGGCCAAGCGTTTCATCGAAGCCCGAGACCTGAAGGACGCCACGCACCGGCAGGACTTCGCCGAGGGGCACATCACCTACGCCGACCTGCGCGACGACCTCGGCTACCTGCGGATCTCCGCCTTCGACCACTTCGCCGGCGACGACGCGCCCTACACCGCGCACCGCACGGAACTCGACCGGGCGCTCGACACCGTCCTCACCCCGAGCCGTACCCGGCGCCTGAAAGGCCTGATCATCGACCTGCGCGTGAACGACGGCGGTTACGACGCCCTCGGCATCCGGACAGCCGGACGGCTGACCGACACCCCCTACACCGCCTACGCCAAGCGCGTCCGCAACGACCCGGCCGACCACACCCGGCACACCCGGCCCGAACCCGTGCCCGTCGTCCCGGCCGACGCGCCCCGGTACACCGGCCCGATCGCCGTCCTCACCGGCGGATCGACGGTCAGCGCCGGCGAGACCTTCACCCAGGCCCTGTTCGACCGGACCGGCCGCACCGTGCGCATCGGCCGGCCCACCCAGGGCGTCTTCTCGGACCCGTTGACGCGCAGCCTCCCCGGAGACATGTTCTTCACCCTGCCGAACGAGGAGTACCTGACCCGTACCGGCCGCACCTTCGACGGCACGGGCATCCCACCGGACCTGACCGAACCCGTCTTCACCGAGGAGGAGTTCGCGAAGAACCGCGACTCGGCCTTCGACCGTGCGGTCGCCGTCCTGCGCGCCCCCGGCTGATCCCGGCCGGGCGGGAGCGCGGATCAGTCGACGGGCCAGGTGTGCACCGGGGCGTTGAGGTGCATGTAGTCGATGTACACCTGGGTCATCCGGCGCAGGGCCTCGTGCCGGCCGGCGTGCGTGGTGGCGTCGATGTGATGGAACATCTCCTTCTGCCACACCGCGCCGTTGCGCGCCGTCACACAACGCTGTTCGATGACACCGAGGAGCGGCTCCCGCCAGGCGGCGTCCATGCCGGTCTGCTCCAGGCCGCGGTGCGCGAGCGGCAGGAGCCGGCGCAGCACCAGCTCCGGCACATGGACCTCGCCCATCCCGGGCCAGTACAGCAGCGCCTCGATACCGTGCCGGGCGGCGGCGTGCAGATTGTCCTCGGCGGCCGCGAAGGACATCCGCGACCACACCGGGCGGTCCTCCTCCACCAGGGCCCGGGTGAGCCCGTAGTAGAACGCGCCGTTGGCGAGGGTGTCGGCGACGGTCGGGCCGGCGGGCAGCACCCGGTTCTCCACCCGGATGTGCGGCCGGTCGTGGGCGACGGCGTAGACCGGCCGGTTCCAGCGGTAGATCGTGCCGTTGTGCAGGGTGAGCTCGGAGAGTTCGGGGATGTCGCCGCGGTCCAGCGTCTCCACCGGATCCTGCTCGTCGCACAGCGGGAGGAGGGCCGGGAAGTAGCGCAGGTTCTCCTCGAAGAGGTCGAAGACGCTGTTGATCCACCGCTCACCGAACCACACCCGCGGCCGCACCCCCTGCACCTTGATCTCCTCCGGACGGGTGTCGGTGGCCTGCTCGAACAGCGGGATCCGGGTCTCGTGCCACAGCTCCTTGCCGAACAGAAAGGGGGAGTTGGCCGCGAGCGCGACCTGCACGCCCGCGATCGCCTGCGCCGCGTTCCAGTAGCCGGCGAACTCCTCGGGCGAGACCTGGAGATGGAACTGCGTGCTGGTGCACGCGGCCTCCGGGGTGATCGTGTCCGCGTAGGTCCGCAGCCGGTCGGCTCCGTCGATCTCGATGCGCAGGTCCTCGCCGCGGGCCGCGAAGACCTGGTCGTTGAGCAGCCGGTAGCGGGGATTCTCCGACAGCGCCCCCTCACCGATCTGCTCCTGCAGGAGCGTGGGCAGGATCCCGACCGTGATCAGACGGGCGCCGACCGACCGGGCACGCTCGTCGGCATGGTTCAGCGCGGCCCGGATCTCTCCCTCCCAGGCGTCCGGACCGCCCGCGATCAGCCGCCTGGGCGGAACGTTGATCTCCAGGTTGAACCGGCCCAGCTCGGTGGACCACGCGGGATCGGAGATCGCCTCCAGCACATCGGTGTTGCGCATCGCCGGCTCGGCGTCGTCGTCCACCAGATTCAGCTCGATCTCCAGACCCACCTGGGGCCGCTCCGACTCGAAATGTGCCTCGCGCAGCATCTGCGCGAACGCGTCCAGGCACTCCTGCATCTTGATCCGGTACCGGCGGCGGTCCTCGCGCGTGAAGACGAGCGCCGGGACGTCACGCCCCATAGGCCCTCCCGGGTCCCTCGGCGGACACCTCTCCACCCAGCGTCGCATCATCGTGCGATGCCCACCAAGCGGATGCCCGGCCGGGCCGACGCCGGGAGACGCGCACCGCCGCGTCCCCGTGGCGACCACCCGGCGGGCCGGGGCACGCGGGCCCACGCCCCATGCGCTCCCGCAGCAGCACTCCCGCACCCGAGTACCCGAGCACTCGCGCCCCCCCCGCACCGCACCTTCGCGCCCACCGCGCCGCTCGCTCCGAGCCCCGGGCGTCACCCGGTGGTCCGCCGGTGACGGCTGTTGGGAAGATGGGCACATGACCATCTCCCGCGGCGCCCGCCGGCCCACCATCGCCGATGTGGCCGAGGCCGCGTCGGTGTCCCGGACGACGGTGTCCCACGCCCTCAACGGCATCGGCAAGGTGGATCCGCGGACCCGCGAGCGCATCAAGAAGATCGCCGCGGACCTGGGTTACCGGCCCAACCTGCGCGCCCAGCGGCTGCGCCGTGGCGAGGCCAGGGCCATCGCGCTGGCCTCCTCGATGCCGTTCGCGGTGGCCGGCGGCCCGTCCCGGCTCGGTTTCTACATGGAGGTGGCCGCCGCGGCGGCCGAACGCGCCCTCGTCCACGAGTACGCGCTGGTGCTGATCCCGCCCGTGCAGTCCGGATCCGCGCTGTACACCGTCGACATCGACGGTGCCATCGTGGTCGAACCCGCGGCGGACGACGCGGCCGTGGCCCAACTGCGCGAGCGCGGGCTGCCGTACGTCACGCTGGGCCGGCCCACCGCGCCGGACGACGACGCGCCCTACGTGGACCTGCACGGAGGCCGGGTCGTCGAACTGCTCCTGGACCACCTGCGCGCCCAGGGCGCCCGCCGTCCCGCCCTCGTCGTCGGCGCGGGCACCCGCCACTCCTCGGTCGACGCCCGCGCCGCCTACGAACGCGCGGCGGCGGCCCACGGCTGGACGCCGGTCGTCGCCTGCGCGCCGGAGGACGGCGGCGAGCAGGCGGGGTACGACCGGTGCGCCGCACTGCTCACCGAGCATCCCGGCGTCGACGCGCTGTGCGTGCTCGTCGACGCCTTCGCCGTCGGGGCGGTGCGGGCGCTGCGCGACGCGGGCCGCCGGGTGCCCGACGACGTCATGGTCGTCACCCGGTACGACGGTCTGCGCGCCCGCACCTGCGAACCGCCGCTCACCGCGGTCGACCTGCGCCTGGACCGGGCCGCGGCGGACGCGGTGGAGCTGCTGCTGGGCCGGCTGGGAGCGCAACCGGGAGCCGGCGCCGGGGAGCCGGCGACCGGTGCCGGCGGCGACTCCGGTGGCGGTCCGGTCGGCGACAGCCGTTCCGGTTCCGTCGGTCGCACCGTCGGCCGCTCCGGTGACGACGGCGAGCGGGCGGGGCGCGGGGTGCCGGCCCCCGAGCCACGGCTCGTCGTCCGCGCCTCGTCCCTGCGGCGCTAGGGGGCCCGGCGCCCGCCGCTGTGGTTCAGCCGCCCGCCATCAGGACCAGCCCGGACACCAGGGCGAACGCGAGCACGAAGGCGCGCATCCGCTTCGCGTCGACACGCTGGTGCACCAGACGGCTCAGCCAGGCGCCCGCCGCCAGCGCGGGCAGCAGCAGCGTCGCCCAGCCCAGGTCCGCCGCGCGGCCCCGGCCGCTGACGAACAGCAGGGCGAGGGAGGCGACTTCGCCGGTCAGGAAGCAGAGGGCGACCGTGGCGCGCAGCTCGGCGGGCGGCCGGTGCTGGTAGACGAGGGCGAGCGGCGGACCACCGACCCCGGTCGCCGTCTCGGTCAGTCCGGTGACGACGCCCGCGCCCACATAGGCGCCGCGCCCCGGCACGAAGCCCGGCACGGCGAGGCTCACCACCGCCGCCAGCACCGTCGCGGCGCCGACGACCGTCCCCAGGTCGCCCTCCGGTACGACCCACAGCAGCGCGAGCCCTCCCGGGGTCGCCGTCAGCCGCGCGGCCGTGATCCAGCCGGCGCCCCGCAGATCGAGGCTGTGCCGCTCCCGCCAGGCGACGTACATGTTCAGCGGGATCATCGAGGTGAGCACGAACACGGGCAGCAGCCCCGGATCGAGCAGTCCCGCGACCGGTGCCACGATCAGTGCGAAGCCCAGCCCGCTGGCGCCCTGCACGAACGCGGCCGCCGCCACGGTCAGTGCCAGCACGGCGAGCGTCGCCCCGGTCATGCCCGGCCTCCGGCGGCACGGGCCGAAGAGGCTGCCGTCGCCGGTTCGGCCGCCCTCGTCGCTCGCGCCCCCGCCGTCGTCGCCTCGGCCGAGCCCGGTGCCGCCGGTGCCGTCATCCCGGTCGGCCGTGCCGCCGTTGTCGGCCGTGCCGGTCCCGCCTGGCGCCACGCGTCCACCGACGTCGGGTGGGCTCGTGTCACCCCGGCCCGTGCCACCACCCGGCGGGCCAGTTCCGCGGCCCGCCGGACCAGGGCCGGGCCGTCCCAGTCCGGCGGCCAGCCGCGCCACAGCCGCATCCGGCCGGCGACGAACACGGCGGTGAGCTGGTCCCGGTTGCCGCGTCGGACCAGCTCCCAGGGCAGGTCCCAGGACAGCCGCATCTCCGGTCCGCTGACGTCCACGAGCAGGAAGTCGGCGGCCCGGCCCACCGCGACCCGCCCGGTGAGCCGGCCGAGCCCGACCGCGTCCGCACCCCCCGCGCCGGCCCGCTCCAGCCAGGTCCAGCCGGCCCCGCAGGAGGAGTCGCCGCCGGCCAGACCGTAGGTGAGCCGCTGGGCGGACTCGGCCGCGTCCGCGAGCCGGAATCCGTCGCCGCGGGTGCCGTCGGTACCGAGGCCGAACCTGACGCCCCGCTCGGCGAAGGCCGTGGCAGGCGCGACCGCGTTGCCCTTCCAGGCGCTGGCGACCGGGTTGTAGCTCACCGCCGTACCGGAGTCGGCGAGCAGCGTGACCTCGGCCGGGGTGAGCAGCGTGGCGTGGGCGGCGAGCAGCTGCGGACCGAGCGCGCCCACGTGGTGCAGGTACTCCAGGGGCCGCATCCCGTGCCGGACGAGGGAGCGTTCGACGGCGACGAGGTGTTCGTTCACATGGATCTGCACGACGGTCCCCGCGGCGGCGGCCAGACGTGCCGTGGCGGCCAGCGTCGGCCCGGTCGCGGCCTCCGGGACGGACACGGCGAGCGACGGGTGGACCAGGCCGTCGCCGCCGTAGCGGGCCAGATGACGTTCGGCGGCGGCGAGCACGGCACGCGGATCGGCGTCCTCGCCGGTGCCGTCCGCGGCGTCGTTGCAGACCAGGCCGAGCACACAGCGGATGCCCGCGTCCCGCGCCGCCGAGGCGACCACGTCCGCGTCCACCCGGGCACGGGTGCCGGCCTCGGCGACCGTGGTGAATCCGCCGCGCAGCGACTCCAGGGCGGCCAGTTTCGCGGCCACGTACGCCGACTCCTCGTCCAGCGCGCGCTCCAGCGGCACCCATACCCGGCGGAAGATCTCCGAGGGCTCCCCGAAGGCGAGCGCGCCCCCGAAACTCTGGGTCAGATGATGGTGGGCGTCGACGAAGCCGGGCATCAGCACATGCCCGGGCAGCCGCAGCGGCGTCAGCGAGGGGTGCGTACGCACGATCCGCTCGGCGGGACCGACATCGCGGAACACGCCGTCCCGCACCAGCACCGCGTGCCCGTCCAGCGGGCCGTCGGCGGTCAGCGTCACATCGGGGACCAGCAGCAGCGTCTCGTGCCGCAGCCGGTCCGGGGTCAGGTCGCTCATGGTTCTCCGTGGTTCGAACGGACGGATGGGCTGTCGTACGGGCGGCGGCTCACGCGCGGGCGGCCGGACCGGGCACTCCGTCCGGTACGGCGGTGGCGGCGGTCGCGGTCCGGCGGCCCAGGTGGTGGAAGACGACGTTGAGGACGGCGGCGGTCAGGGCGCCCACGGCGACCCCGCTCTCCAGCAGGATCCGTACGCCGGACGGGAAACCGGCGTACACACCGGGCACCAGGACCGGCAGCAGTCCCAGCGCCAGCGCGACCGCACACGTGAGGGTGGCCGTGTGGTCCTCCAGCCGGGCCCGCCCGAGCATCTGCACGCCCAGTACGGTGATCACCGCGAAGACGGTCATCGCGGCGCCGCCCACCACGGCCGGGGGCATGACGCTGATGGCCCGGGCGACGGGCGTGAGGAAGCCGAGGACCACGAGGACGACCCCCGCGGCGGCCGTGACGTACCGGCTGCGCACCCCGGTCACCCGGACGATGCCGATGTTCTCCCCGCTCGTGACCATCAACGGCAGCCCGAAGAGGCCGCCGAGCAGCGAGGTGAGGGCGTCCCCGCGGACGGTGCGCGGCACGGCCGACCGGATGTCGATGTCCTTGCCCACCGCCTCGGCGTTGATGACGGTCTGCCCCGTCGCCTCGGCCATGGCGGCCAGGCTGTACAGCATCAGCGGCAGCGCGGCGACGAGGTCGAAGGCGGGCGTGCCGAACGGCAGCGGGCCGGGCACGCCGACCAGGGGCCCGGAGAGCAGGGCGCCCGGGTGCACCTGGCCGGCGGCGCAGGCGAGGGCCGTCCCCACGGCCAGGCCGAGCATGACGGCGAGCTGGCGCAGCACCCCGCGGAGCAACCGGCTGAAGAGCACGATCAGGCCGATCGTGGCGAACGCGAGCCCCAGCCGGGCCGGATCGGCGAAGCCGGGTGTGCCGGGCTGCCCGGTGACCAGCAGCGCGCCGACCTTCACCAGGTTGACCCCGACGATCACGATCATCGTGCCGATGACCAGGGGCGGGAAGAACCTCAGCAGGCGCGCGAACAGCGGCAGGACGACGAAGGTGAACGCGGCGGTGAGGAGCACGGCGCCGGTGGCGGTGCGCAGTCCGTGCTGCTGCGCGATGGACATGAACAGGATCAGGGGTGCGCCGCCGGGCAGCATCACGAACGGCAGCCGGGGACCGAACTTCCACGGGCCGAGCGACTGGACCAGCGATCCGACGCCGGACAGCAGCAGGGCCGCCGACAGCAGATCGACGGTGACGTCCGGCTTCAGCCGGAGGGTGGCGCTCATCAGGAAGATCGCGGAGATCGGTGTCGCCGCCATGACGAGGACGTGCTGGACGCCGAAGAGGAGGATCCGGCCGAGGGGGCGGGACTCGTCCACGGGGTGCACGGCACCGGTGGCGGCGTTCTGCGGGGGATCGGGGACGACGGGATGTGCGGGACTGGACACGCGCGGGCTCCGTTCGGCTCGCTCGGTGCAGGCCTGACGATCCGGCCGTGGACGGCGGCCAAATCGATTTGGCCAAATCGATTTGGCGGTCAGTATGGGGGTGCGGCCAGGGGGTTGGTCAAGGGGGTGAACGCCGTCGGCCCGCCGCATCGAGGGCCGCTGCGGCGGGCCGGCCGGTCGGGACCGGACAGGAGTGGTCGGGTTCAGACGGTCTTGCGGGCCACGCCGCCGTAGAAGCCGATCTCCTCGGACCGCGGGGGCGGCGGGCTGTCCGGGCGCCAGAACGGCACCTGGGCCAGTCCCGGTTCGATGAGGTCGAAGCCGTCGAAGAACCGTTCCACCTCGGCGTGGGTGCGCAGGTTCAGGGAGGCGGTCGCCTTGGTGTAGACGGCCTGGGCGGCGGTGCGGTCGGCGAAGTCGCCGGTGGCGTGCGAGAGCACCAGGAAGCTGCCGGCGGGCAGCGCGTCGCGCAGCGTGGCGACGATCTCGGCGGGCCGGTCAGCGTCGGCCAGGAAGTGCAGGATCGCGACGAGGAGCAGGGCGACCGGGCGGTCGAAGTCGATGAGCTGGCGGACGTCCGGATGGTCCAGGAGGGACCGCGGGTCGCGCAGGTCGCCGAGCACGATACGGGTCGTGCCGGACCGGCTGAGCAGGGCGTTGCCGTGCGCGGCGACGATCGGGTCGTTGTCGACGTAGGCCACGCGGACGTCCGGCGCCGCCGACTGGGCGACCTCGTGCACGTTCGGCGAGGTGGGCAGCCCGGTGCCGATGTCCAGGATCTGGCGCACGCCGCTGTCCACGACGTACCGGACGGCACGCCGCAGGAATGCGCGGTTCGCCCGGACGCCGATCCGTGCCTCGGGCGCCGCGGCGGCGAGTTCGTCGCCCGCCCGCTGGTCCACCTCGTAGTTGTCCTTGCCGCCCAGGAGGTAGTCGTAGATCCGCGCGGGATGCGGTCTGCTGGTGTCGATGCTCACGGCCTCGAAGCCGTCCTGTGTCACGCTGTGCTCCTCTCCACGACCGGCACGGCCTCGGCCCGTACCGGCCGGGCACAGCTTCCCACATCAACTCGTATGCCTTGGCCGGGAGTTCCCGCAGCCCCCGGAGGGCCGGGCCGGCCGCCGGAGGGCTGGCGCCGACCGCCGGCGGGCCGGTGCCGAGCGCCGGACTGCCAGTGCCGGCCAAGGGATCGTCCGTGCCGGCGATCGTCTGTGGCGGCCAGGGGATCGTCTGCGGCGGCCGCCGGCGGGCCTGTGCCGGCCGGGGGACCGCCAATCTCCGCCGCCGGCGGGCCGGGGCCGCCCCTGGTGCCTCACCCGGCCGGACCCCCTCGGATGGCCCGGGCACGCCGGGCGTCGGAGGGTCTGAAGAGGACCGGTGGTCCGGGCACGTCCGCCGGCCGCCCCCACGAACCGGCCCACCGCCTCGGCCGCCCGAGCGGCGGCGGGCCGACCGGCAGGGACGGGGAACGCTTAATCCATGCGCTCGGGTCGTTCCCCGCCCCGTCGAACGCCGGCGGTCTCGCTCCCGCCGGCGACCGGCCTCGTCGGCAGCGTGCCGAGCGGCGCTTGTGGGGCTCGGCCGCTCACCGGCCGGGACCGGGCCCGCGCACGCTGCGGGTCGGGTACGCGCCCTCGCCGCTCCTCGTCTCGGCACCGTGAGTTTCCGGTTGCTCCAGACAGAGAGCCGCCAGGCGCGGCAGCCGGCGAGCCAGCTCCCCGTGGTCGTCGAAATCGAAGTTCCAGGCGGGGTCCAGGCCCGGGTACCGGACGGTGAAGGCACGGTCGGGGAGTGGTTCGCCGGTCGCCATGATGTGTGCGTTCCAGGCGATGCTCAGCGCCTCCTCGCAGTCGAGATCGGCTCCGTCGGCCGCTGAGGCCCGCACGACGGGCAGTTCCGCCAGGGCATCGGGGTCGGCGACGACGCGCTCGAAGGTCTCGCGTCCCTGCGCGATCAACCAGCCACGGAAGTAGTCGAAGCCGTCGTCGGAGCACCCTCCGTTGATCACGTAGGCGGCGGCCCACAGAGGGTTGGTGTAGGAGTCCGCCATCAGGTCCCAGAGCACCTGCTGAGCGGCGACGATCTCCCGGGCCGGATGTGTGGCCAGCCGCGAGGCCGCCCGGCGGACGACCTCCTCCTCGTCGTCCGGGTCGGACGCCCGACCGCGGGCTTCCTCGACGAGCTGCCAGAACCGCTGTCTGTTCATGGCGGCAGAGCATGCCACCGGGTACCGACATCTCGCGGAGATCCTGCCGCGCCGCGGCCGAACACCCGTCCCGCGTGGCCGCACCCGGTCGCCGACCGCGGTTCACCGCCGGCCCGGGCCGTGCGCGCTTGCCGCGGGAAACCGATCGGTTTACGGTGGAGGGAAACCGATCGGTTTCACATGGGAGACGGACATGACGTCGATCAAGAACTCTGTCGCGCTGGTCACCGGCGGCAGCCGCGGACTGGGCAAGGCGCTGGTGGAAGAGCTGTACGCGCGTGGCGCCGCCAAGGTCTACGCCACCGCCCGTGACCCGCGCGGCGTCACACACCCCGACGCCGTACCCCTCGCTCTGGAGGTCACCGACCCCCGGTCCGTCGAGGCCGCGGCGGAGCAGGCCCAGGACGTCACCCTCCTGGTCAACAACGCCGGCATCTCGCTCGGCGCGCGCTCCTTCCTGGACGCCCCGCTCGACGACGTGCGCCGGGAGTTCGAGGCCAACTTCTACGGGCCGCTGCTGGTCACCCGGGCCTTCGTGCCGATCGTCGAGCGCAACGGCGGCGGGCATCTCCTCAACGTCCACTCCGTGCTCTCCTGGATCGGCCTCGCCGGCTCCTACAGCGCCACCAAGGCGGCCCTGTGGTCCCAGACCAACTCGTTGCGCCTGGAACTGGCCCCGCGGGGCATCGGCGTGACCGGACTGCACGTCGGCTACATCGACACCGACATGGCCGCGGACGTGGACGCGCCCAAGTCCACCCCCCAGGACGTCGCCGCGCTCGCGCTCGACGGCGTGGAGGCCGGGGCGTACGAGGTGCTGGCGGACGACATCAGCCGGCAGGTGAAGGCGGGTCTGTCCGGAGACCTGGCGGCGCTCTATCCGCAGCTGGCCGTCTGACCCCGGCCGGCCCGCGGCGACGGCCGGGCGGTGCGCTCGCACCCCGCTCCCGGAAAAACGGGATGCGACGGCGCGGGCGCTCGCGTTAACGTGACCGCATGTCTACGCCCCGAATTTCCTAGCTGAGGACCCGCTTCCACGCCAGAAGTGTGTCCTCTTGCTTTTTCGGAGCGTTCCCCCATGATCACCGTTCGTGATGCCGAGCTGCGCGCCGGCGCCCGCCTCCTGCTCTCCGGCGTCTCCTTCACCGTCTCCCCCGGGGACCGGATCGGCCTCGTCGGCCGCAACGGCGCCGGCAAGACCACCCTCATGACGGCACTCGCCGGGCGGTCCAGGCCCGCCTCCGGCACCATCACCCACACCGGGCCGGTCGGCTTCCTCGCGCAGGACTCCCGCGCCGCCGACCCGGCCGCGACCGTCACCGACCGCATCCTGTCCGCCCGCGGCCTCGACGGCGCGCTGCGCGCCCTGCGCAAGGCCGAGACGGCGATGGCCGACGCCGCCGACGCGACGGCACTGGAACGCGCGATGCGCGCCTACGCCCGCGCCGACGCCGCCTTCCAGGCCGGCGGGGGATACGCGGCCGAGGCCGAGGCGGCCCGCGTCGCGGCCGGACTCGGCCTGCCCGAACACGCGCTGGCCGAGCCGGTCGGCACCCTCTCCGGCGGACAGAAGCGACGCGTCGAACTCGCCCGCATCCTGTTCGCCGGAACCGACCGCACCCTGCTGCTGGACGAGCCGACCAACCACCTCGACGCCGACTCGCTCGCCTGGCTGCGCACCTTCCTCCAGGCCCACCAGGGCGGTCTGGTGGTGATCAGCCATGACACGGCCCTGCTCGCCGACGTCGTCAACCGTGTCTTCCACCTGGACGCCCCCCGGGCGACGATCGACATCCACAACACGGGCTGGCACACGTATCTGGGCCGGCGCGACGCGGACGAGCGGCGCCGCACCCGCGAGCGGACGAGCGCCGAACGCAAGGCCGCCGCCCTGCACGCCCAGGCCGACCGGATGAAGGCCCGCTCCGCCACCGCCACCATGGCGCGGAGCATGGCCCGGCGCGCCGACCGGATGCTGGCCGGACTGGAACCGTCCCGGCGTACCGAGAAGACCGCGCGAATCCGGCTGCCCGAACCCGCCCCCTGCGGGCGGACCCCGCTCGGCGCGATTGGCCTCGCCAAGTCCTACGGCGGCCGCCGGGTCCTCGCCGGGGTGGACCTGGCCGTGGACCGGGGGAGCCGGCTGGTCGTGCTCGGTCTCAACGGCGCCGGGAAGACCACCCTGCTGCGCGTCCTCGCCGGTGCCGAGCGGCCCGACGGCGGACGGGTGGTGCACGGGCACGGACTGCGGCTGGGCTACTTCGCCCAGGAGCACGACACGCTCGACACCGGGCGCACGGTCCTGGAGAACCTGGGCCTGGCCGCGCCGCACCTGAGTTCCGGCGAGGCGCGGCGTGTGCTGGGTGCGTTCCTGTTCACCGGCGACGACGCCGACAAGCCCGCGGGTGTGCTGTCCGGCGGGGAGAAGACCCGGCTGGCGCTGGCCGGCCTGGTCCACTCGGGGGCGAACGTGCTGCTGCTGGACGAACCCACCAACAACCTCGACCCGGCCTCGCGCGACGAGGTGCTGGGCGCGGTGGGCTCCTATCCCGGCGCGATCGTGATGGTCACCCACGACGAGGACGCCGTCGACGCCCTGCGCCCGGACCGGGTCCTGCTCCTGCCGGACGCGGACGAGGACCTGTGGAACGAGGACTACCGGGACCTGATCACCCTCGCGTGACGGCCCTGCGTGACGGCTGATGTCTGCCCCTTGCCGCGTGCTGGGCCTCGGCTTGGGGTGGCGCGGCTTCGCGTGGCGCTGGGCCTTCACCAGGCGCCGGGACTCCGCCTCGATGCCGGGCCCGGTCCGGCGTCGTACCCTCGCCCGACGCCGTACCCCCGCCCGAGTCCGGGCGCGGGCCCGGCCTCGGGCCGGGGTGGCGGGGGGCGGTCAGAAGTGGGTGCCGCCGTCGACGCGGATCTCGGTCCCGGTGATGAACCCGCCGTCCCGGGAGCCGAGCATGGCCACCACGGACGCCACCGTCTCGGGGCCGGCGAAGCCCCGGCCGAGGGCGGGGGAGAGCTTCGCGAACAGGCTCATGTCGGCATCGGCGGGAAGCCCCGGCCCGCTGCTCTGCCCGCTGGCGCCGCTGCCGTCGGTCATACCGCTGGAGATGGAGCCGGGCTGGACGGCGGTGAACCGGATGCCCCGGCCGGCGTACTCGGCGGCGAGCGCGTGCGTCATCGACTGGACGCCGCCCTTGCTCGCCGCGTAGGCGGCCATGTAGGGATGCGCGAACACGGCCGAGGTGGAGCTGAAGTTGACGACCGCCGCGTCCTGGCCGGCCAGCAGCGCGGGTATCGCCTCGCGGATCACGAGGAAGGTGCCGACGAGGTTCACCCGCAGGATGCGGGTGAACTCCGCGAGGCTCGTCCGGTCGGTGTGCGAGGAGCGCAGGATCCCGGCGGCGTTGACGAGCACGTCCAGGCCGCCGAGCGCGCCGGTCGCGGCGGCGACCCCGGCGCGTACGGAGTCCTCGTCGGCGATGTCCACGACGCGGGTCGTGAGCCGGTCCGTGTACGCGGCGGCCTTCTCCGCGGTGTCCCACAGACCCTGTTCACTCACGTCCGCGGCCACCACGCTGCCGCCCTCGGCGAGGATGCGCAGCACGGTGGCCTGGCCGATACCGGACCCGCCTCCGGTGATCAGCACGCGGCGGCCTTCGTAGCGGTTCATGTGTTCTCCTGCCCGGCCCGCCGGCGCGCGGCGGGGTCGGTGCGACGCCGGATCTCTTGCCGGCCGGCGTCCCGATGCCTTCACGTTACGCCGTAGTGGCACGTTTTGCCATTACGTCACTACGTGCCATCACCGGCTCGCGGGCCGTACCCTTGCTGAGGTGAGCACCAAGCCGCCCTCCTCCCTGACCGAGCGCCGCAAGGCCGCGACCCAGCTGGACATCGCGCACGCGGCGGCCGAACTGTTCGCCGCGCAGGGGCCGCACGCGACCACCGCCGAGGAGATCGCCCGGCACGCGGGCGTGGCGCTGCGGACCTTCTACCGCTACTTCCGCTCCAAGCAGGACGCGGTGAGCCCCCTGCTGGCGGACGGAGCCGGCCGGTGGCGGGCGCTGCTGGAGGCGGCCGAGCCCGGTGCCGGTCTGTCGGGGGCCCTCGAGTCGGCCGTGCAGGAGTCGCTGGCGGCGCCGGACGAGGAGGCGGCCGGGGCGCTGCTGCGGACCCGGGGGCTGCTGCGGGCGGCGGCGGACGATCCCGCCTTGCGCGCGGTGTGGTACCGGGTGAACCAGGAGTCCGAGGAACGGCTCGTCCCGGTCGTCGCCCGGCTCGCGGGCGGGCTGGAGCCGTTGCAGGCACGCCTGGTCGCGGCGGCGGCCACGGACGCGATCCGCATCGCCCTGGAGACCTGGGCGGGCACGGAGGCCGGCGTCGCCGGCCAGGGCTCCCCGGCCGCGCTCGCGCTGCGGTGCCTGCGGCAACTCCTGGGCGGGATGGACACGTTGCTGCCGACGGGGGACGACAGGGCGTAGGGCTCCTGTTCGGGTCACGCTGCATCAGACGCCCGGGGCCGGTGAGGGCCGTGTCCCGGCCGGGGCCCGGGGTACTCGGGTGATCGGCGCGGAGACAGCGCCGGAGCGACAGTGGGAGGAGGCCGCCATGACCGGGTCCGGCCGCAGCCTGCCGACGGGGCTCCACAAGGGTCTTCCCGGCGTCCCCGGTCTCTCCTGCCTCTCTGGTCTCTCCGGTCTCTCCGGCATCCCCGGCACTGACGGCGAGCGGCGGTATGAGCGGTGACACCGGTGCCGGCCGGGCGGTGACCGTCGTCGTGACCAGGGTCGTCGCCCCGGGCAAGGAGGACGATTTCGCCCGCTGGGCCGACGAGGTCGACCGGGCCGCCGCCGGCTTCCCCGGCCACCTCGGTGCCGTGCGGCTGCACGACGCCCAGGGGCTGCACCACCTCGTCTACCGCTTCGACTCCGCCGAGCACCTCGACGCCTGGGAACGGTCGGACGTGCGGCAGGAGCTGCTCCGGCGCGGTAACCGGATCTCGGACCCACGGAGCAGCAGCAGCGCCGACCTGGCCCCCTGGTTCACCCTGCAGGAGCGTGGCGTCCCGCCCAAGTGGAAGAGTTTCCTGACCACTTGGGCAGCGGCCTACCCCTGCCTGCTGACGTTCGCCACACTTCTGAAGCTGCTGTTCCCGGGCCTTCCGCAGTCCGCGGCCCTGGCCGTCAACTCCTTTCTGCTCACCGCCCTGCTCACCTGGGTGATCCAGCCGAGACTCACCCGCCAGGCCCGCCCGTGGCTGCTGCGCGGAGCGCATCCGGCACCGACCAGGGGGACGGCTCCGGCACCGCGTCGCAGGGCCTGACGCGAGAGGGCGGAGACCCGGGGGCCGCTCCGGTGGACGCGGTGACCGGGGGCGATTGTCAGTGGGTGCCCCTACGGTGAGCAGCAGTTCAGGAGCCGCGGGAACGGCCGCGGGTCCGTCTGGGGAGGGGTCTGCCATGTCCACGGCGGTGTCGACGACGTATCTGGAGCTGTCCCAGGAGGGCGGCGGCGCCCACAAGTTCTACGAGGTGATCGTCGACGGCCTGACGGTGACGGTGCGGTACGGCAGGATCGGCGCCGCCGGGCAGACGCAGACGCAGACGTTCGCGACCGTGGAGAAGGCGCGGGCCGCCGCGGCGAAGAAGGTGGGGGAGAAGGTCCGCAGGGGTTACGCCCCGGCCGTCCAGGGCGGTCGCGCTCCCCGCGCGGTGACCCGCCGTCAGGTCGCCTCCGCTCCGTCCACCGCCCGCGCCGTGGCACCGGTGCTGTGGCGGTTCCGCACCGGCTCCGCCGCGTTCGGCATCCATGTCGACGACGAGCGCTGCTGGGTGGGGAACCAGGCCGGTGATGTCTACACCCTGGACCACGAGGGCGCCGTCCTGGCCCGCTTCAGCCTGCCGGACGGCGTGAAGTGCCTGGTCGCCGACGACTTCTGGATCTACGCGGGCTGCGACGACGGCAAGGTCTACGACCTCTCCTCCAAACTCCCCTTCGCCGCCTACGACATCGCCGCCGATGTCGACATCTTCTGGCTCGACATCCACGAGGGCGTGCTGGACGTCTCGGACTGCGACGGCCGCCTCACCGTCATCGACCACGAGGACGAACACCAGTGGTCCCGCCGTAGCCAGGGTGAGCACGCCTGGATGGTCCGCGCCGACGACCGTGCGGTCTACCACGGCCACCAGCGGGGCGTCACCGCCTACGCGCCGGACGGCGGCGGAGAGCTGTGGCACACCCCCACCAAGGGCGGCGTGCTGTTCGGCTGGCAGGAGCGGGACGCGGTGTACGCGGGCACCGCGCACCGCGTGGTCCAGCGGCTGTCGAAGGACACCGGCGCCATCGAGGCGACGTACGCGTGCGACAGCTCGGTGTACTCGTGCGCCACCTCGCCCGGCGGCCGGTTCGTCTTCGCCGGCGACGCGGCCTCCTCCGTCTACTGCTTCGACCGGGACGGCAGGCGGCTGTGGAAGCTCGGCACGGGCAGCGGCTCGGCCCTGTCGATGCAGTACCACGACGAGCGCCTGTACCTGGTCACCACCGACGGCTCCCTGGTGTGCGTCGACGCGAGCGAGGCGGCCATCTCCGCGGCCCAGCAGGGCACGGTACCGGTGGCGCGGGACGTCAAGCTCGCCGCCGCCCTCCCGACGTACGCTCCGGCCACGGCCGTGGCCGCGGTGGCCACGGTCGCCCAGGCGCCCGCCGGGGCGGTGGTGGTCCAGTGCGTCCAGGACAGCGGCCGACTGCGGGTGCACGTGGTCTCCGACGGTTACGACGCCTCCTGGAACGTCCAGTTCCCGCGCGCGATACGCGAGCCCGGCGCCCGGTACGTCGTCGACGCCCTCCACCCGGCCGCGGGCGGCTTCTACCGGGTCCGGGGCGACATCCGACGCCTGCTCTGAGACCTCATCCGCTCCCGGCACCGCCCCGGGATGCCGCACCGAGCGGGAGGCACGGCACCGAACGCTCCCCGGCGGCGCCCTGCCCGCCCGGCTCCACCCGGAACAGCCGGGCTCCCGGCCGCCGGGTCACCGCCGCTTCGAGGTGTCCGTCCGCGAACAGCGCAGCCACGCCGTCCTCCAGCGCCCAGCCCGCGGGAAGCGCGCCGGTGCTCACGGCGTTCCGGTAGGACGGGCGACGGCCCGGCTCGCTGTCGTAGTGCGGGCACACCGAGCCGGGAAGCAGGCCCAGACCGTCCCGCAGGACCGCGAGCGGACCGAAGGAGTCGGTGTGCGAGGCGTCTGCCCAGCAGTTGGCGCCGGCGCTGATCCCGCACAGCACGGTCCCGCGGTCGTACGCCTCACGCAGCAGCCGGTCCACCCCGTGCACCCGCCAGACGGCCAGCAGGTTCGCGGTGTTGCCGCCGCCGACGTAGACCACGTCGCGGGAGAGCAGGAAGTCCCGCAGCGCGTCGTCGTCCAGTTCCCGCCGGAACAACGACAGCACGGTGGGCTCGCAGTCCCGGGGCCGGAAGGCGGTCAGGAACTGGTCGACATAGCCGGGGGCGTCGCCGCTCGCCGTGGGCAGGAAGCACACCTTGGGGCGGGGGCCGCGGGCGTGGGTGAGCAGCCAGTCGTCCAGGAGTCCGTCCTCGTCCATGGAGAAACCTCCGCCGAGGAGCACCACACGACGGGCGGGAACGGTCACCACGGACTGCCTCCTTCGGCGGACGGCCGGAGCGGGATGAGTCGGAGGATGCCGGGGCGGTGACAGCGCCGCAATCGAATAAGCCCCCTGCTCCGCCCCACCGGCACCCTGCCCGCCGCCCCGGTGGTGCGGCACCGTTGCTCAGGGGCGGGGGGCCGCCGTTCGGTTCAGGATCTCCCGGGCGAGGGGGAGTACCTCGGCGCGGTCCTCGGGGACCAGGCCGATTCGGGTGCGGCGGTCCAGGAGGTCCGCCTCGTCCAGCGCGCCCTCGTGCCGCACCGCCCAGAGGAGTTCGGCCCGCGTGACGGGGTGGCCGGGCAGCACCGGCTCGGCCAGCGCGGGGTCCTGGGTCGCGAGGGCATGCACCGCCACGGCCTCGGTGCCGTAGCGGCGGACCAGGTGCCGGGGTGCGGGCTGGGCGCGCAGCCGTCCGGGGGCGGCGGCGCCGACCAGCGGCAGGGTGGAGGTGGGGGAGGGGCCCACCCGCAGGCCACGCGCCTCGGCCGCGGCGTCCACCGCGTCCTGCGCCATGCGCCGGTAGGTGGTGAGCTTGCCGCCGACCACGGTGGTGACGCCGTCGGGCGAGGTCAGCACCGCGTGCCGGCGCGAGATGTCGGAGGTGCGCGCGGGCCCCCCGTCCGGGCCGTCGTGCGCGGAGGTGTCCAGCAGCGGACGCAGCCCGGCGAAGGCGCCGACGACCTCGTCCCGGGACACGGGGACGTCCAGGATGGATCCGAGCACGTCCAGCAGGAAGCCGATGTCGGTCTCGGGGACCTCGGGCACGTCCGGGATCCCGCCGTCGACGGGCTCGTCGGTGAGGCCGACGTAGACCCGGCCGTCCCCCTGGGGCAGGACCAGGACGAAGCGGTTGGTCTCCCCGGGGATCGGGATGTGCAGGCCGGCCGGCAGGGTGCCGAGCCGCTCCGAGCGCAGGACGAGGTGGGTGCCGCGCGACGGGCGGATCCGGATGCCGTCGGCGAGGGCGCCCGCCCACACCCCGGTGGCGTTGATCACGGCGCGCGCCCTGATCTCGCCCTCCTCGCCGGTGAGTTCGTCCCGGATCCGGGCGCCCGAACCGGTCAGCTCCAGGGCCCGTACCCGGGTCAGCACCCGGGCTCCGTGACCGGCGGCCGTCCGGGCCAGGGCGGTCACCAGGCGGGCGTCGTCGGTCACCTTGCCGTCCCAGGACAGCAGTCCGCCGCGCAGCCCGGACGCGCGGACCGCGGGTGCCAGGTGCCGGGCCTCCGTCGCCGACAGCCGGCGCGGTGCGGGCAGGACCTGACGCGGCGTGCGCGCGGCCAGCCGCAGCATGTCCCCCGCCCGGAACCCGGCCCAGGCCAGCGAGGCCTGGGCCCGGGACACCAGCGGGGTCAGCGGCAGCACGAACGGCTGGGCGGCGACCAGGTGCGGGGCGGTACGGGTCATCAGCACCCCGCGTTCGACCGCGCTCTCGTGGGCGACGTCGAACTGCGCGGACGCCAGATAGCGCAGCCCGCCGTGGATCAGCTTCGAGCTCCAGCGGGAGGTGCCGAAGGCCAGGTCGTGGGCGTCCACCGCGACGACGTCCAGCCCGCGGGCCGCCGCGTCCAGCGCGGCTCCGGCGCCCGTGGCGCCCAGTCCGACGACCAGGACGTCGGCCACCCGGCCGTCCGTGGCCTCGGTCAGTTCCCGGCCGCGCCGGTGTGCGCTGAGGGACGAGCCGGGCGCGGCCTCGGTGTGGCTCATGGCGTCAGGGTCCTCTCCAGAAGGGTGCGCAGCTCACCGAGGAACGCGGCGGAGTCCAGCTCCGGATCGTTCTCGTCGGTCATCGTGCGCAGGGACAGCGTGAAGGACTGCACGGTCAACAGCAGGGCGCGCGCCTGCCGTTCGGTGTGGCCGGGCCGGACCGACCCGTCCGCGTGGCCCTCGCGCAGCGCGTCGGCCAGCAGCATCAGCAGCGCCTCCTGACTCGCGCCGCGCCGGTCGAGCACGTACGGCAGCAGCAGTTCCGGATCCACGTCGAGGATCTTGCGGAAGAGGGGATGTGCCCGGAACGCCTCCACGCCGGCCACCATCCCGTCCACGATCCGGGAGCGTGTGCCGACACCGGGCGTGGCTGCCGGTATGGCCCGGGTGGCCACCTCGATCCACTCCCGGGTCATCAGATCGCCCACGAGGGTCTGCAGGTCCGGCCAGCGCCGGTACAGCGTCATCCGGGAGACACCGGCGCGGCGGGCGACGTCGGCGAGCGTCGTGCGCCGTACCCCGACGGCGAGCACACAGTCGCGTGCCGCGTCGAGCACGGAATCACTGTCCGAACCGTTGTGACGAATAGGCGTCATGTGTCACAGTGTAACGCCCCGGGGGCGGGACGGAAGCGGTCCGGCCCCGGAGACGGCAGCCGAGCCGCGCGAGCCGAGCACACCGACCTGTGAGGACGACCGTTCAATGGACATGCTGTGGAACGGCTGGGGCGACCCGGCCAAGGCGGCGCCGCTGCCCGAGACGGTGACCGGGCTGCTGCGCGACCTGCTCGGCGTCAAGCCGCAGACCACGCCCGCACTCGCCCTCGAGGACGTCCGCCCGCCCGCCACCACGGCCGAGTCCGCCGCCCTGAAGGCGCTCGCCGACGCCGTCGGCGGCGACGAGCACGTGCGCACCGACCCGGAGAGCCGCGTCCGGCACACCCGCGGCAAGTCCACCCCCGACCTGCTGCGCATGCGCGCCGGCGACCTTGCCGACGTACCCCAGGCCGTCGTCCTGCCGGCCGGTCACGACGAGGTCCTCGCCGTCCTGCGCGCCTGCGCCGCGCACGGCCTGGCCGTCGTCCCCTTCGGCGGCGGCACCTCGGTGGTCGGCGGACTCGCCCCGCAGCGCAGCGCGTTCGTCGCCCTGGACCTGCGCCGCATGAACGGCCTGCTCGACCTGGACCCCGTCTCCCGCACCGCGACCCTCCAGCCGGGCCTGCGCGCCCCCGAGGCCGAGGCCCTGCTCGCCGAACAGGGCTTCACCCTCGGCCACTTCCCGCAGTCCTTCGAGTGGGCCACCATCGGCGGTTTCGCCGCCGCCCGCTCCAGCGGGCAGGCGTCCGCCGGATACGGCCGCTTCGACGAGATGGTCCTCGGCCTGACCGTCGCCACCCCCGAGGGCACCCTCGAGACCGGCCGGGCCCCGCGCTCCGCCGCCGGTCCCGACCTGCGCCAGCTGGTCCTGGGCTCCGAGGGCGCCTTCGGCGTCATCACCTCCGTCACCGTGCGGATCCGCCCCCTGCCCGAGGTCCGGGTGTACGAGGGCTGGCGGTTCGGCTCCTTCGAGGAGGGTGCCGCCGCACTGCGCCGGCTCGCCCAGGACGGGCCACGGCCGACCGTGCTGCGCCTGTCCGACGAGACCGAGACGCTGATCGGCCTTGCCCAGCCCGACGCGATCGGCGCCGACCTGGCGCAGGGCGGCGCCGGCTGCCTCGCGATCGCCGGGTACGAGGGAACGCCGGAGGACACCGCACACCGCCGCGAGCGGGCGGCGGCCGTCCTGACGGCCTGCGGCGGCACCCTGGTCGGCGCGGAACCCGGCGAACGCTGGGCGCACGGCCGCTACTCCGCGCCCTACCTGCGCGACGCCCTGCTCGACGTGGGCGCCTTCGCCGAGACGCTGGAGACCGCGGCCTTCTGGTCGCGCGTCCCGGACCTGTACACGGCCGTCCGCACCGCGCTGACGGACACCCTCACCGAGGCCGGCACCCCGCCCCTGGTGATGTGCCACATCTCCCACGTCTACGAGAACGGTGCCTCGCTGTACTTCACCGTCGTCAGCGCCCAGGGCGAGGACCCGGTGGCCCACTGGACGCCCGCCAAGCACGCCGCCAACGAGGCCGTGCTGGCCGCCGGCGGCACCATCTCCCACCACCACGGGGTCGGCACCGACCACCGCGACTGGTACGTCCGCGAGGCCGGTCCGCTCGGCATCTCGGCCTTGCGCGCCGTCAAGCGCCGACTGGACCCCGAGGGTCTTCTCAACCCCGGCGTCCTGCTGCCCACCGACTGACCCACCCGATCCGACCGCCCGCCTCGAAAGGCACACCGATGCGCCAGTTCACCGCCGTCGTCAACCCCACCGCGGGCGGCTCGACCGGGGCGGCGACCCTGCTCCAGCTGGCCCGGCTGCTCCGCGCGGCCGGCGCCGGGCTGGAGACCGAGTACAGCCACAGCCTCGCCCACGCCCAGGAAATCGCCCGCACGGCCGGGGAGCGCGGCCGTATCGTCCTGGCCGTGGGCGGCGACGGCATCGCCGGCGGCATCGGCGGCGCGCTCAGCGGCACCGGCACCGTCCTCGGCCTCGTACCCGCCGGCCGCGGCAACGACTTCGCCCGCGCGCTGGACCTGCCCGCCGACCCCGGCGCCCTCGCCGACATCCTGCTGCACGCCGAGCCCCGGCCCGTCGACACCATCGAGGTGGAGTCGGCCGTCCACCCGCGCACGGTCGTCCTCGGCAGCGTGTACGCCGGAGTCGACGCGGAGGCCAACCGGCACGCCAACAACGCCCGCCTGCTGCGCGGTGCCGCCTCCTACTACGCGGGCGGCCTGCGCGCCGTCACCACCTGGCGGGCGGCCGACTACCGCGTCACCGTCGACGGCGAGGAACACACCCACCGCGGCTACACCGTCGTCGCGGCCAACTCCCCCTACTACGGCTCCGGCCGGCTCATCGCGCCCGACGCGCGCGTCGACGACGGCCTGCTGGACGTCGTGATGATCCGTGAGGCGCCGCGCCGGCTGTTCTTCACCATGATGAACGAGCTGAAGACCGGCACCCACGTCCGCCGCCCCGAAGTGCGGGTCCTGCGCGGCAAGGAACTGCGCATCGAGGCCGACCGGCCCGTCCCCTACGGCGCCGATGGCGAGGTGGAGGCCACCCTCCCGGTCACCCTGCGGGTACGGCCCGGGGACCTGCCGGTGCTGTACTGACGGGTGATTCCACGGCACTGAAGCGGGACTTCACGGCCCGGCTCCCGAACCGGCGGCGCCCGCCCCCGTGTTACGGCGCATCACCCGCCCGTCCCGGGGTAGGCACGAGGTGCCGGAAGGGGTGGTGGACGGGATGACGCTGGAGCAGGCCGTGGGAGTCGTGCGGGCGGTCGTCGTGTACGACGGGCGCCTGCTGCTGGTGTCGGACGGAGACGGCTGGGGGCTGCCCTCGGGCATCCCGCAGCCGGCCGAGACGGCCCGGGTCGCCGCGGCGCGGATCGTCTACGAGATCACCGGATACCTCGTCGACGGCACCGATCCGCTGGGACCGGGTGAGGACGCGGAGGAGACGGCCGTCGTCTGCCCGCTGCTGAGCGAGTCACCGTCCGGCGGCGGCCGTCTCACGCCCGACCGGCTGCGCTGGGCCCCCATCGAGGAGACCGCCGACACGCCCCTGCCGGACACCGTGCGCACCTACCTGCGGGGACATACCCGCGTCTGAACGGGCGAGAGCCCGGTCCGGCCGCCCGGAGGGCTGAGGCGCCGCCCGGCTCCGAGGCGCGGCCTCGCGTACGACCTGCCGAGCGGGCGCGGCCGCGCGATGCTGGTGCGGAAGGCACTCAGGAGGCAGACGCCCGTGTCCGAGCCACAGCCCGTCGTCGTCCCGCCGGCCAGGGCCGCCGTGTTCCTCGTCGTCACGATCGCACCCGGCGGCGAGGACCGGGTCCGGGACTTGCTGGAGGACGTCTCCGGCCTGCGCCGCTCGGTCGCCTTCCGCGAGCCCGCCGAGGAGCTGAGCTGCGTCACAGGCATCGGATCGGCGGCCTGGGACCGGCTGTTCAGCGGGCCCAGGCCACGGGATCTGCACCCCTTCGTGGATGTGGTGGGCCCCCGCCACCGCGCCCTCGGGACCGCCGGTGACCTGCTCTTCCACATCCGTTCCCACCGCATGGACCTCTGTTTCGAGCTGGCGCGGCTGCTGGGCGAACGGCTGGACGGAGCGGCCACGGTGGCCGACGAGGTGCATGGCTTCAAGTTCTTCGACGAGCGCGATCTGCTCGGTTTCGTGGACGGCAGCGAGAATCCCGAAGGGCAGCCGGCGGCCGACGCGGTGTTCGTCGGCGACGAGGATCCGGAGTTCGCGGGCGGCAGCTATGTGACCGTCCAGAAATACCTGCACGACATGGCGGCCTGGAACGCACTGCCGTCCGAGGCGCAGGAGAAGGTCATCGGGCGCACGAAGCAGGCCAATATCGAACTGCCCGACGACGTGAAGCCCGCGGATTCCCATGTCGCGCTGAACACCCTCACCGACGAGAACGGGAACGAGCGCAAGATCGTACGGGAGAACATGCCGTTCGGCAGCATCGGGAAAGGTGAGTTCGGTACCTATTTCATCGGATATGCCCGCACTCCGGACGTGACGGAGGAGATGCTGAGAAACATGTTTCTGGGCCGGCGGCAGGGACAGCACGACAGAATTCTCGATTTCTCGGTCCCGGTCACGGGCTGTCTCTTCCACGTGCCGACCCTGACCTTTCTCGACGATCTCCCGCCCCCGCCTTCCGCTTGCGGCGCCGTCCGCACAGGGGTTCAGTGAATACGGACCCCTCGCGGGTGCTTCGCCTTGCCGACCTTTCGTGTTGCCGACCCTTCATGTCGTCGATCCGAGTGGATCCCCCTCGCGGTCATCGCTCGCGGATCGCTGACCTCACGCGCGCCAGGAGCTGTCATGTCGATGTCGTTCGGTGCACCTTTCGGTTCGTCGGACCCCTTCAGTGAGCTGCTGAATCGTTTCTTCGGTATGTCGCCGGCCTCCTCGCCACCCGCCGTGCAGCGCGTACCCATCGGGCGGCTGCTGACCGAATCGTCACAGGAGCTGCTCAATCTGGCCGCGCAGCGGGCCGTCGAGGACGGCACTTCCGACCTCGACACCGAGCACCTGCTCTGGGCGGCCACACAGGTGGACCCCTCGCGCCGGCTGCTCGCACAGGTCGGCATGGACCCCGACACACTCGCCGCCGAGCTGGCGAAGATCCTGCCCCGCGAATCCGGCGAGCCCTCGGCGCAACCCGGCCTCACCCCGGCGGCCAAGCGCACGCTCGGCGCCGCCTACGCCCAGTCACAGGCGGCCGGTGTGTCCTACATCGGTCCCGAGCACATCCTCGGCGCCCTGATCGGCGACAGCGACTCGGGTGCGGCCCGGATGCTGCGGGCCGAGGGCCTGGACACCCAGCGCCTGGCGGGGCTCAGCGAACAGACGGCGGCGCGTGCCGAGGGCGCCCCCGCCGAGCGGAAGAAGCCGGCCACGACACTGGACGAGTTCGGCCGCGACCTGACCGACGAGGCCAGGGCGGGCAAGCTCGACCCGGTCGTCGGGCGGTCCGGGGAGATCGAGCAGACCGTCGAGATCCTCTCGCGGCGCACCAAGAACAATCCCGTGCTGATCGGGGAACCCGGAGTCGGCAAGACCGCCATCGTGGAGGGGCTCTCCCAGCGCATCGTGGCGGGCGAGGTCCCCGACACCCTGAAGGACAAGCGGGTCGTCTCGCTGGATCTGTCGGGCATGGTGGCGGGGGCCCAGTACCGGGGGCAGTTCGAGGAACGCCTGAAGAAGGTCATCGAGGACGTCCAGGCGGCCGGCGGCGACATCATCCTCTTCATCGACGAACTGCACACGGTCGTGGGCGCCGGTGCCACCGGCGAGGGCTCGATGGACGCGGGCAACATGCTCAAGCCCGCCCTCGCGCGCGGAGAACTGCATGTCGTGGGCGCCACGACCATCGACGAGTACCGCAAGTACATCGAGAAGGACGCCGCCCTGGAGCGGCGCTTCCAGCCGGTGCTGGTCCCGGAGCCCACCGTCGAGGAGACGGTGCAGATCCTCGAAGGGCTGCGCGACTCCTACGAGGCACACCACCAGGTCCGCTTCGACGACGCCGCCCTGGTGGCCGCGGCCGAACTGTCCGACCGGTACATCAGCGACCGTTTCCTGCCGGACAAGGCGATCGACGTGATGGACCAGGCCGGCGCCCGGGTACGGCTGCGCAGCGCGGGCCGCTCCACCGAGATCGTCAGCCGCGAGGACCGTATCGCCAAGCTGCGCCGGGAACTCGAGCAGGCCGTGTCCGCCGAGGACTTCGAGAAGGCGTCGGAGCTGAAGCGGCAGATCGCCGAAGCGGAGGGCGAGCTGGCCGGCATCGAGGAGCGCCGCGAGGGCATCGTCTCCGTCTCGCCCGCCGACATCGCCGACGTCATCGCCCGCCGCACCGGCATCCCGGTCTCCCAGCTCACCGCCAGCGAGAAGGAGAAGCTCCTCCGTCTCGAAGAGGAGATGCACGCGAGGATCGTCGGCCAGGACGAGGCGGTCACCGCGATCTCCCAGGCCGTACGCCGCAACCGCGCAGGTATGGGGGACCCGAACCGTCCCGTGGGGTCGTTCCTCTTCCTCGGCCCGACCGGTGTCGGCAAGACCGAACTCGCCAAGACCCTCGCCGCCATCCTGTTCGGCACCGAGGACCACATGATCCGCTTCGACATGAGCGAGTTCCAGGAGAAGCACACCGTCGCCCGGCTGGTCGGCGCGCCTCCCGGGTACGTCGGTTACGAGGAGGCGGGCCAGCTCACCGAGAAGGTCCGCCGGCAGCCCTACAGCGTGGTGCTCTTCGACGAGGTGGAGAAGGCCCACCCCGACGTCTTCAACACGCTGCTGCAGATCCTGGACGACGGGCGGCTGACCGACGCCCAGGGCCGCACCGTCGACTTCCGGCACTGCGTCATCATCATGACCTCGAACATCGGCGCGCACCGCATCCTGGACCACAAGGGCGATGTGTCCGAGCTCAAGGACGAGTTGATGGACGACCTGCGCACGAGATTCCTGCCGGAGTTCCTCAACCGGATCGACGACATCATCATCTTCCACGGCCTGACCCAGGACGACCTGGGGCAGATCGTGGACCATCTGCTGGACCGCAGCAAGCGCCGACTGCACGCCCAGGGCATGGGCCTGGAGGTCAGCGAGGCGGCCAAGAAGCTCCTCATCGCCCACGGTCACAAGCCGGAGTTCGGCGCCCGTCCGCTGCGTCGCACGATCCAGGCGGAACTCGACAACCGCATCGCCGACCTCCTGCTCGGCGGCGAGGCCGAGCCCGGCGACACCATCGTGGCCGATGTGGTCCACGACTCGCTCCACTGCTGGGTGCGGAAGAACGACCCCGGTACGCCCTCCGGCACCCAGGCGGCCTCCGGCACGTAAGAGCGGCGCCTGCTGAGCACCGCCCGGCTCCGGTGTCCCGGAGCCGGGCGGTGCGGCGGTTCACGAAGCCGGCGCAGCGACGGACACGAAGCCGGCGCGGTGCTGATCACGGAGCCGGCGCGGTGGCGGTCACGGAGCCGCCGGGGCAGCGGCCCTGGGCCGTCACGACGAGGGCGGAGGCCCGCCGATCGAGACCACGACCGCCGTCGCCGGCCCGTCCGGGGTGTCGTAGCGAACGGTGTCCCCGGGCCGGTGGCCGAGCAGCGCGCGGCCGAGCGGGCTGTCTGCGGTGACCAGGGTCTGGTCCAGTGCCTCGGCGACCTCTCCGACCTGCAGGCTCTCCACCGAGCCGTCCGGGAAGCGGACGGAGACGGTGCTGCCGACGCCGACCTCGTCGGTGGGGGCGGGGCCGGCCTCCGCCGCCTGGCGCAGCCGTACGGTGATGTCCTCGATCCGCCGGTCCAGGCGTTCCAGCTGATCGGCGCGCTGCAACTCGTCCGCCTGGTCGGCCTGGTCGCCCACCGAAACGGAGTCGTGGAGCGTTCCGGCGACGAGCCGGCGCTCGTCCCGGAGGTCGGTCAGCTCCTGCTCCAGCCCACGACGAGCCTGCGCGCTGATGGGCTGCGGGTCACCGGTCATGGTGTCTGCTCCTCTGCGGCGGATGGTGCCGGACCGAGGTGGACAATCCGGCATTTCGCATCATAAGCAGACAGTCGGTTGCTCTCGCGGCTTGCGGTGGAGCAGAGAGTGATGCGGGGATAGTGTGCAATATGTCCGCATTCGGGGCTCCCTGAAGCCGCCGGTGCTCCGTCCGTGACGGCGAAGGGAGGTGGCCATGTCCTCGAAGCGACGCAGGAAGAAGAAGTCGCGCCGCAATCACCCGGCGAACCACGGGCGACGCCCGCAGTCCTGAACCCGGTGGTGGCCCCTCAGTCCTCCAGGGCGTCGCGGACGCTGGGGTAGCAGGCGATGAGGGGTGTGAGGCCGACGATCTCCAGGGTCCGCAGGACCGGCCCGCGGACGCCCGCCAGTCGCAGCCAGCCCGCCGGATCGTGGGCCTGATGGCCGGCGATGAGGACGTTGATGCCGCTGGAGTCCATGAACGGTACGCCGCTGAGGTCCGCGACGGTGCGCGCGCCGGGGGCGGGGTCCTCGGGGGCGAGGGCGTCCCGCAGGATGCCCGAGGTGTGATGGTCGACCTCACCGGTCACCGTGACCACGGTGACCCCGTCGACGGTGGACCGGACGACCGACAGGCCTTCCGGTTCCGCCTGCTCGTTCGTGCCTGCCGTGTCTGTCACGCGTCCCTCGTCCACGTCCGCCGATCCTTGCCCAGAGCTTCCCTCTCCGGAAGATTGCCCCGGATCCCCCGGACGATGCGGACCGACCGCGCCGCATCCGATGTGATGCCGCTTCACGCCCGGCTCGGCCGCCGGAGCGTCCGTTCACGCCGGGCGTGGACATCCCGGTGGCTCCGGCCGCGTCGCTCGCCGACGTTGGGCGGCCTCGACAGGAAGTATCGTATGCCGGAAAATATGTGTCGCACTGCGGAATAGTGCGGGGGCTTTGTGGCGGGTGAGGGGGCGGGACGTGCGACGGTCGGTCGGTGTCCGGTGGTGGCGCCGGGGGCGCGGCGCGGGATTCGGGGCGTGGCTGCTGCGCGGCCCGTCCCAGGTGATGTTCCTGGCCGACGCATGGACGGGCGCCGTCTTCTGCTGCGCCCTCGCCACGGTGGACTGGCGGTACGGCGGCTACGCCCTCGGCGGAGCCGTCCTCGGCACCGCCACCGCACGTCTGCTGCACGTGGCCCGCGACCGGGTCGAACAGGGGCTGGAGGGCTTCAACTCCTGCCTGTTCGCCCTCTGCCTCGCGGTGTTCCTGGACCCGAGCCGGCTCTCCACCCTGCTGCTCGCCGCCGCGGGCTGCGTCGTGACCGCGGTCGCCACGGCGGCCGTGGTCAGGCTGCTGAGCGTGTGGCACCTGCCGTCGCTGACCCTCCCGTACTGCCTGCTGGCGAGCGCGGTCACGGTCGCCGCGCCCGCCTTCGGACGGATCTGGCCGCACGGAGGCAGCCTCGCCGCGCTGCCCCACGCGGCGTCCGGCCCGAGCGTGCCGCAGCCGGGCGACCTGTGGCGGGCGTTCTTCCGCAATGTCTCCCAGGTGTTCTTCCTGGACGAGTGGTACGTGGGAGCGCTGCTGCTCGCGGGACTCTTCCTGGCCAGCCGGCCGGCGGGACTGGTGGCCTGTGCGGGCAGTGCCACGGGTGTCCTGACCGCCTGGGCGCTCGGCGCGCCGACGGCCAGGATCGCCGACGGCTCCATGGGCTACAACGCGGTGCTGGTGGCCCTCGCGCTATGTGGCGTCTTCCTTACGGCGGCCCCGGCCACGCTGCTGTACGCGCTGCTGGGTGCCGCGACGGCGACCGCCGTGACACCGGCCGTCGCCCATCTGCTCGCCCCGTCCGGCGGGCACGCGTTCACCTGGCCGTTCGTGCTGACGACGCTCGGCTTCCTGACCGCCGCCCGCTCCTTCCCCCGGCTGACCGGCCGGACCCCCGCCCCGGACGGGCTGCCCCCGCACCAGTCCGGCACCCCGGCGCCGGCCGCGTAGATCACGGCCCGCCCGACGTGGCCGGCCGGTACCGCGGAGCCGGGGCGAACCGGTCCGGCCGGCGCGGCTCCGGGTACTCAGGAAGGGCACGTAGACTCCCGCTGCCCGCCCGGCCCGCCGCCGAGGCGGCGAGACGCCTCACCCGGGCGGTGATGAGATGCCTCACCTGTGAATCGGGTGTGCATCCGGGCTGCTCGGGCCACCTGTTTGTTAGATTGCGCAACTACGCAATCGACTTCGCACAGGCCCGACCGTTCAGGGGAGTGGAAGATGAGCGACCCGTGGGACGGGCCGGCCGGCCAGGCCACGCGCAGCCGCCGCACACAGGTGCCCGGGCAGCGCACGGCCGAGCCGGACGAGACGGGTCCGCCGGGCGGCCGGCCCTCCACCTCGCCCGCGCCCGCTGGTGCACCCGGCGAACGGGGGCCCCGCCGGCTGAGCCGCGGCAGAAAGGTGCTGAAGGCCACCGCGGTCGGCCTGTCCGTCCTCGTCGTGGTCACCGCCGGCGCGGGCTGGTGGTTCTACCAGCACCTGAACGGCAACATCCACAGCGTCTCGCTGGACGGCAAGGGCGGCACGGAGAAGGCCGACGCCTTCGGCCGTACCCCGATCAACATCCTGGTCATGGGCTCGGACGGCCGCACCAGTGAGAAGGACTGCAAGCTCGGCGGCGGCTGCTCGACGACCGGGGTGCAGACCGGCAGCAACGCGGACGTGCAGATGGTGCTGCACATATCCGCGGACCGCTCCAACGCCACCGTGATGAGCATCCCGCGCGACACCATGAGCAAGGTCCCGGCCTGCAAGGACGGCGAGAGCGGCCAGTCCACCCCCGGCTACTACGGCCAGATCAACAGCGCGCTCCAGTACGGCCCCGCCTGCCAGGTGGCCACCGTCCACCGGCTCACCGGCATCCCCATCGACCACTTCGTCAAGCTCGACTTCTCCGGTGTCGTCAAGATGTCCGACGCGGTCGGCGGCGTCTCCGTCTGCGTCGACGACGACGTCTACGACACCTACTCCCACCTGAAGCTGTCCCAGGGCGCCCACACCCTCAAGGGCGTCGCCGCCCTGGAGTTCGTACGGTCCCGGCACGGCTTCGGGGACGGCAGCGACCTCGGCCGTACGATCTCGCAGCACATCTTCCTCAGCGCGATGATCCGCAAGTTCAAGAGCGCGGGCACGCTCACCGACCCGACCGCGGTCTACAAGCTCTCCGACGCCGCCACCAAGGCGCTGACCGTGGACGACGGACTGGGCAGCGTGAAGAAGCTGATCGCGCTCGCCGGCGACGTGAACAAGGTGCCCACCGACCGGATCACCTTCGCGACCATGCAGACCGCGCCCGACCCGGCCGACAGTGACCGCGTGGTCGTCGGCCCGGGCGCGCGGAGCCTGTTCGCCACCATCGCCGACGACCAGTCCCTGACCACCGGCTCCGGCAAGAAGTCCGGGGCGGCCTCGGCGACCGCCAAGGCCAGGGCCACCGCCTCCGCCGTGCCCGCGTCGCGGATCGCCGTGACGGTGGAGAACGGCACGGGCATCACCGGCCGGGCCTCCGTCATCGCGAGCGCCCTCACCGGCCAGGGCTTCGGCTCCACCTCCACGGCCAACGCTCCCAGCCCCGCGACGAGCACCACGCTCACCTACGGCACCGGCCGGAAGGCCGCGGCCCAGACGGTGGCCAAGGCACTCGGCCTGCCCCCCTCCCGGCTGAAGCAGGGCACCGGACAGGACCTGACCCTGGTGGTCGGCAGTGACTGGCCCGGCGGAAGCACATACCCGGGCGCGTCCACCGCGTCCCCGGCACCGGCCGACACCAAGGCCGCCGTCTCCGACGCCCACGCCTCCACCGCCGA
Organism: Streptomyces echinatus; assembly: GCF_014203595.1. GTDB lineage: Bacteria > Actinomycetota > Actinomycetes > Streptomycetales > Streptomycetaceae > Streptomyces > Streptomyces echinatus. Next base: position 752,251 of record NZ_JACHJK010000003.1, on the reverse strand, counting down.
CCAGGCCAAGACCTGCGCCAAGGTCAGCCCCTACAAGACGGTCATGCTCGACGGCGTCCCCATGACACCGGCCCAGGCGTACGCGGCGGCGCGGAGCAAGCCCGACTCCGACGCCTGACCGGCCGACGGGTCAGACCTTGTGCCAGCGGGCGTCGCACCAGGAGAAGACACCGAACGCCGCCAGGCCGAGCGCGACCACGGCGAGCAGCCAGGGTCCGGCCGGCAGATCCCGGAACCCCCGCAGTGTGTCGTCCATGCCCCTGGCCTCTCCCGGCCGGTGCCGGACGGCCGCGACGAGCGCGAACACACCGGCCGCCGCGAACACGGCACCACGGGCCGTACCGCCCGTCACCCCCAGGAAGTCGACGACCCGCTCGGTCCTGCCGGACATGTCACCGCCGCGCAGCTCCTCGCGGAACTTCTTCCGCACGGCCCGCACCGACATCCACAGCCCGGCGATCACCACCGCGGCGCCCACGGCCCCGACGAGCCACTGGCCGGCCGGCCAGTCCAGGACCCGGGCGGTGACGTCGTCGCTCTGCCGGTCCGACGACCCGCTGCCGCTGCCCCGGTCCCCGGCCGCGTACGAGAGCACCGAGTACGACACGAAGCAGTAGAGGACGAAACGGAACAGGGCGGCCGCCCGCCGGGACGGTTTCGACCCGTCGGGTCCCGCGCCGCCGAACACCGCCTCCGACAGCCCCCACAGCGCCATCCCGGCCAGCGCGATGCCCACGATCCACAGCATCACCGACCCGAGCGGCTGCCCGGCCAGCTCACCGAGGGCACCGCCGCGGTCGGCCTGCTGGCCGCCGCCGTCACCGCCGAAGGCGATCTGCAGCGCGATGACTCCCACGAGTACGTAGATCAGCCCGCGCGCCACGAAACCCGACCGGGCCGCCACGGACATCGCCGTGCTGTCCGCCGCCCGGCGCGCCCGGCCTCGTCCGCGCCACACCCATGACCGTGCATCCATATAGCGCCGATGCCCCCGCGACCGGGTCCGACACCTGCCCGCCGCGGCCGGTGCGGCCCGGCGCGCCGAACCGGCGATCCCGGTCAGCGCGCCCCCGCGCGGAAACGACCGGCGGATCGTCCCCGAGCGGCGGGCCGCGGCGGGTGACGCGGCAGCCGCCCGCCGCTCAGTACCGCGCACGCCCCGGCGCTGAGCAGCCCGCCGGTGAGGACGCCCGCGTCCCCTTCCGCACGGCCGCGCGGCCCCGCCCAGTCACGACAGACCAGCCGGACACCGTCCCGGACGACCACCCGCTCGGACCACGCCATGCCCACTCCCGTACCGTCGTTGCCGTGTCCGATCCTGCCGTACGCGGGTCGGGGCGACGGGGCCGGGGCGGGGCCGCCGGCCGACGCCGGCCCGGTGCGGGCACACGGCGGGTTCGCGGCGCGGTCGGCCGAACGCCCGCCCGGCCGTGGGCCGTTCACTCGCCTCATCGGCAACGTCCCGTAATTCGGCCGGATTTGTCCGCCATGCCGGGGCTCGGGAGAATCTCATGTGAGACCGTGTGGTCCTGGTTACTAGGATGTGAAACCAAGACAACCATGCGACCGGCCCGTTCGACGTGCGCCGGTCGGGGTCGCCGATGCCAGGGACCGCTCCCCGGGCTGCGGTGATCTTCCTTCCCAGGAGGACCCTCCGCATGTTCCGACGAATAGGCAGCGCCGTCGTCCGTCATCCCGTGTGGACGATCGTGGCGTGGCTCATCGCGGCGGTGGCGATCGTCGCCACCGCTCCGAGCCTGCCCTCGAACAGTGACGAAAGCAGTTTTCTACCCAAGAGTTACGAATCGATCAAAGCGGCGGACCTCCAGGAGAGGGCGTTCCCCAGCGCCTTCACTCCGTCCGCGATCGCGCTCTACCAGCGCACCGACGGCGGCAAGCTCACCGCCGCCGACCAGAAGGATGTCGCCCGGATCACGTCCGAGCTGGGCAAGAAGCACATCGACCAGGTGCAGAAGGTCGTCCCCGGCCAGCCGTCCGAGGACGGCAGGTATGCCATGACCCTGGTCCAGATGGACAGCAAGAACGCCGGTCAGCCCAAACAGGCCGACGCGGCGAAGGAGTTGCGCGAAGAGGCCAAGAATCTGGCCAAGGGCACGGATCTCGACGTCAAGCTGGGCGGCTCCGCCGCGCAGGCCCTCGACCAGCAGGATTCGTCCAAGCGTGGCCAGGCGTTGATCGGTATCGGTACCTTTGTCATCATTCTGGTAACGCTGTTGATCATCTTCCGTGCGCCGATTCTCGCCATCCTGCCATTGGTGCTGATCGGCCTGGTGTCCGCCGTCGCCAACGGACTGATCGCCTACGCCACCAAGCTGTTCGACCTCCAGGCCAACAGCTCGATCTCGTCCATCCTGATCGTCGTTCTCTTCGGCGTCGGCACGGACTACTTCCTGTTCCTGATATTCCGATATCGCGAAAGCCTGCGCGCGGGTGAGGAGCCCAAGGAGGCCATGGTCAACGCGGTCGGCCGGGTCGGCGAGGCCATCGCCTCGGCGGCGGGTGCCGTCATCATCGCGTTCCTCGCCCTGGTGCTCTCCACGCTGGGCTTCCTGAAGCAGATGGGCCCGGCGCTCGCCATCGCGGTCGCCGCCACGCTGGTCGCGGGCCTGACCCTGATCCCCGCCGTGGTCTCGCTCATCGGCCCGAAGGTCTTCTGGCCCTCGAAGTCCTGGCAGAAGGAACCGGAGAACGCCCGCTTCGCCGCACTCGGCCGAGGCGTCCAGCGCCGCCCGGCGCTCACCGCGCTGCTCTCCGGCCTCATCCTGCTCGCCCTGTCGGTCGGCACGTTCGGCTACAAGGCGACCTTCGACCTGGCGTCGGGCTCCATGCCCAAGACCAAGGAGTCCATGGTCGTCCAGGACGAGATGCAGAAGGCGTACTCGGCGGGCGCCGCGGCACCCACCGACGTCTACCTGTCCAGCACCGACGGCAAGCCGCTGGACAAGTCCGCCTTCGACGCGTACGCGCGGCGGCTCGGCGCGGTGGACGGCGTCGCGAGCGCCCGCATGGCCGAGGTGAACAAGGAGGGCACCACCGCGGACTTCACCGTCACGCTCAAGTACGAGGCGTCGACGGACAAGGCGATCGACGCCGTGGGCCGGGTCCGCGACGTCGCGCACTCGACGGCGCCCCCGGGCACCGAGGCGCTCGTCGGCGGCATGTCCTCGATCTTCAAGGACATCCACGCGGCGGTCAACCACGACTACAAGACGGTCTTCCCGGTCGCCGCCATCCTGATCATGGTGATCCTGGGCCTGCTGCTGCGCAGCGTGGTCGCGCCCTGGTACCTGATGGCCTCCGTGGGTCTCGGCTTCGGCGCGACCCTCGGTGCCACCGTGTGGATCTTCCAGGAGGGCCAGGGGCACTCGGGCCTGATGTTCATGCTGCCGGTGATCATGTATCTCTTCGTGGTCGCCATCGGCACCGACTACAACATCCTCATGATCGCCCGGCTGCGCGAGGAGGCCCGAGAGGGCCGCGATCCGCGCGAGGCGGCCGGTATGGCGCTGCGGCACGCCGGGCCGACCGTGGCCGCGGCGGGCTTCATCCTGGCGGCGACCTTCGCCACCATGATGCTGGCGGGCAACTCGCTGCTCTCGGAGATGGGTTTCGCGGTCTCCTTCGGTATCGCGGTCGCCGCGTTCGTCATGGCGATGTTCTTCACTCCGAGCCTCACGGCCCTGATCGGCCACGCCGCCTGGTGGCCGGGCCACGGGGACCGGGCGGAGGCCCCGGCCGCCGGCGCGGTCGCCGCGACCGCGGACTCCGCGCCGCGGGTGGATGAGGACCGGGACACCGCCCACGATCCCGCCGGGCGCCGCGGCTAGCGGCAGCCGGTGTGACCGGAGGAGTCCTGCCGGGCCTTGTGGCCCGGCAGGACTCCTTCGCGTTCCGGGACCTCCGGTGTACCGGTCAGCCGGTGGCGGCGCCCTGGAAGTAGTGGCCCTTGTCGAGGTCCGCGAGCAGGCCGGGCCGGACCGGTTCCCAGTCGAGGAGTTCGCGGGTGAGGGTGCTCGACGCGGCGGCGTCGAGACCTAGGACGCCACCCAGCCAGGCGAAGTGTCCGGCCGCGTCCTCGGGCGCCACGGATGCCACCGGCACGTCGAGGTGACGGCCGATCACCTCCGCGATGTCCCGGAGCGTGACGCCCTCCTCCACGGCGCCGTGCAGCACCGATCCCGCGGGTGCCTTCTCGGCCGCCAGCCGGAACAGACGGGCGGCGTCGAGCCGGTGCACGGCCGGCCAGCGGTTGGCGCCGTCGCCGAGATAGCCGGAGACGCCCTTGGCCCGGGCGGTGGCGACCAGGCTCGCCATGAAGCCGTTGTCCCCGTCGCCGTGGCAGGTCGGGGAGAGCCGCACCACGGACGAGCGAACTCCGCGCGAGGCGAGCGCGAGCACCGCCTCGGCGGTGGCCGCCCGCACCGAGACGGCCGAGCCCTCGGTCGCGGGCCTGTCCCGCTCGGTCGCCACCCGCCCGGGCGCGACACCGAGCAGCCCGGAGGCGAGGACGAAGGGCCGGCCGGTGCCGGCGAGGGCGTCGCCGAGGGCGTCTGCGGCGCGGCGATCGGCCTCGGCGGCGCCCTGGAAGTCCCCGCCGAAGGCCAGGTCGTGCTTGAAGGCGAGGTGGATCACGCCGTCCGAGGCGGCGGCCGCGTCCCGCAGGACGTCGAGGTCGTCGAGGGAGCCGCGGACCGCCTCGGCCCCGGCCGTGGCGAGCGCTTCGGCGGCGGTGTCGGACCGGGCCAGACCGACGACGTGATGTCCCGCCTCGACGAGATCGGGCACGAGGGCGGAACCGATCCAGCCGGACGCCCCGGTCACGAAGATACGCATGGGTGGAACCCCAGACTCTCGATGTCAGTGACTGTCATCGACCCTAGCACCCGATGTCAGTCACTGCCGTCACGTAGGATCTGCGCATGGGCAGATGGGAGCCGAACGCGCGCGAGCGCCTGGCGGAAGCGGCGTTGGGGCTCTACGGCGAGCGCGGGTACGAACAGACCACCGTGGCGGAGATCGCCAAGCGGGCCGGGCTGACCGAACGGACCTTCTTCCGGCACTACGCCGACAAGCGCGAGGTGCTGTTCGCCGGCTCCCGCGACCTGCAGGAACTGTTCGTACGGGCGGTCGCCGACGCCCCGGAGAACGCGGCACCCATCGACGCGCTGGCACTCGGGCTCCACGCGGTCTGCGCGGTCTTCGCCGACCGGCGGCCCTTCGCACGCGCGCGCCACGCCGTGATCACGGCCAACGCGGAACTCCGGGAACGCGAACTCATCAAACTCGCCTCGCTGTCGGCCGCTCTCGCCGACACCCTGCGCCTGCGCGGAGTCGCCGAGCCGGCCGCGAGCCTGGCCGCCGAGGCCGGGGTGTCGGTCTTCAAGGTCGGCTTCGAACGCTGGATCGCGGCGGCCGAGGACCGGGACCTGGCCCAGCTGGTACGGGAAGCGCTGACCGAGCTCAGGGCCGTCGCCGCGGGGAGCTGAGCCCCCTCCGGACGGGACGGTCGCCGGGCGGCGAGCGCGGTGCCCAGCCGGCCCGGACGGCTCCGGCGGCAGGCCCGGCCGGCCTCACGCCCTGACGGCGGGCTTCAGCACCTCCTCGCACCACTGCCGGAACGTCGTCGGCGTCGTCGACTCCGCCGTGCGCGGCTCGGCGTTGTCGAGGCCCCGGTTCTTGGCGTCGAACATGTCGGCCATCGCCTGCGCCATCGCCTCGCTCGTCCCGAAGCCGGTGAGGCGGTCCTTGAAGGCCGCCCCCGGAACCTGACGGTAGTCGATCCGGGTGCCGAGGACCTCGGAGAGGATCCCCGCCATCTCGCGCGGTGACAGGTCCTCGGGGCCGAGACACGCCACCTCGCCCGCCCCCTGCCAGGATTCGTCCGCCAACAGCCGCGCGGCGGTGGCGGCGATGTCACGCGTGGCCACGAGGGGGCTCTTCAGGTCCGGGTCGGTCATCATGGAGAACACGCCCTGGTCCCTGATCGCACCGGCCTGGTGCAGCAGGTTGTGCATGAAGGACGGGCAGACGACCGCGCGGTAGGCGACCCCCGAGGCGGCGATCAGGTCGTCCATCGCCAGCGAAGCGGTCACCGGACCGGCGTGCTCCGCCATCGGCGTCCCACGGCCGAGCGCGGAGATGCCGACGACCCTGCCGACGCCGTGGCGGGCGAAGGCCGCGCACGCCGGGCGGGTGAAGCCGGTGTAGGCGGCCTCGGCGTCCGGCGCGGCCGGGTCGGCGGGCGCGAGCCAGAAGACGGCCTCGGCGCCGGCACACGCCCGGTCGATCACATCGGTGTCGCCGTGCGAGCCCACGACGAGTTCGACGCGCTCGCGGACCTCGGGAGCGAGCCGCGAGGCGTCCCGGGCGACGAGGCGCAGGTGCTCCCCGCGGTCGAGCAGGTCGTCCACGAGCGGACGGCCGATGGCGCTGGTGGGCGCGGTGATCACGAGCATATGAGGTGTTTCCTCTTCCTTGGGGCCGAAGGGGGGCCGGCCGGCGTCCTGGGGCCGGCCGGCGGGTTTCGCGACAGCGGCTGAGCCGGGGTCAGGACGGGCGCGGGAGATACGCCAGCCCGTGGGCGCCGGGCTCGCCGGACTTGGCGATGTCGAGCCGGGCCAGACGCTCCAGCGTCTCCAGGTCGACGACGTCGACGACGGACGAGACGACGCACGCGACGTAGCCGATCCGGCCGTCGGGGGACGAGGTGATGGTCAGCGGGCCCAGCCCGGTCTCCAGCTCGCCGAGCCGCCGACGGCTGTCCGCGCAGAACACCGACAGACGCCCCGGCGCCTGCCGGCCGAGCAGGTACACCGGGTCCGGCTCCATCCGCATCTCACCGGCGAGCAGCTTCCCCGTCGACGTCACATGCACCGGCATGACGACGTTCTCCGCGGGCAGCGTGTCGACCACCGAGGCCGTCCTGGTGTCGATGACCCGGATGCCCTCGGCGGGCCGCTCCTCGCCGTGGCCGGAGAAGGCACCGGCGTAGGGCGCGGCGACGAACACCAGTCCGCCGTCGGCCGAGACGGCGAGTCCCTCGCTGCCCGGCACCTCGATCTCCGCGGTCATGACGCCCCGTTCGAGGTCCACCACCGACACGAACGGCGCCTCCTTGTTGGTGGCGTACCCCGTCCTGCCCGCCGGATCGACGGCGAACCAGTGCGGGCCCGGCGCGCCCGTGTCGATCCGGCCCACCGGCCGACGGGTCGCCGTGTCGATCACGACCACACCGCCCGGCCGGTCCGCCGAGCCCTCCACACTGACGTAGAGGCGACGGCGGGCCGGATCCAGTGCCAGCCCGTGCGGCCCGTGTTCCGGCGCGAGGTCGACGACCTCCACCACGCGGCGGGTGCCGGGGTCGATGACGGTCACCTCGGTGCGCCGGCCGCCGTTCGCGTGGTAGTAGCCCGAGCGGTACGCCGAGGTGCACCACAGCAGCCGCTCCGTCGGGTCGAAGCACAGCTCATGGGGCTCGGCGAGGACGTCGGTCGTACCGAGCAGCCGGTCGGAGGCGGCGTCGAAGAACGAGACCGTCGCTCCGCCCTGGCTGACGACCGCCAGCACATCGCCTTCTCGGCCGGCGCGGGCGGACTGGTGCGTGGGGAGACGGGAGGGCTGTTGCATGAAAGGAGGGCTCCTCGGACGAGTCGTCGGCGGGCCGCGCGTCCTCGGCGGCCACTTCCACTCTCCGCACCCGGGAACGCCGTATCAATGCAATGATCGGCATCAAATCATTGACACAGACGCAAAATTGCAGCTCAGGAGCTCGAATGGACCTCAATCTGCTGCGAGTTCTGGACGCCCTGCTCCAGGAGAACAGCGTGACCCGCGCCGCGGAGCGCCTGGGCACGTCCGCCGCGGCGGTCAGCCGCACGCTGGCCCGGCTCCGCCGCGCCGTCGGTGACCCGCTGCTCGTCCGCGCCGGGCAGGGAATGGTCCCGACCCCGCGGGCCCTGGAACTCCGGGACGAGGTCGCCGCGTTGCTGCGCAACTGTGACGACGTCCTGCGGCCCGGCGCCGGTTTCGACGCCGCGCATCTGCAGCGCACCTTCACCGTGCAGGCCACCGACCTGCTCCTGACGGGACTGGCCGGCACGCTGACCGACCGGATCCACGCGGAGGCCCCGCGGGTGGACGTCGTCTTCCTGCCGGAGGCGATCGAGGGCGGGCCGGGGCTGAGGCAGGGCTGGGTGGACGTCGAACTGGGCGTCCTCGGCCACCTGGACCCTGAGGTCCGGACCCGGCAGCTGACCCGGGCGACGCTGGTCGGCGTCGCCCGCGTCGGTCATCCGCTGTTCCACGGGCGCGTCGACGTACGCCGGTTCGCGGCGGCCGACCACATCGGCATCTCCCGGCTCGGCAGGCGCCTCGGGCCCATCGACAGCGCTCTCGCGGAACGCGGGCTGCGGCGCCGTGTCGCGGTCGTCGTGCCCAGCCACACGAGCGCGATGCTGCTCGCCCGCGACACCGACCTCGTCGCGCTCACCCTGGCCGACTGGCTCCCCGGCACCATCGCGGCACTGGGCCTGCGCACCTTCCCCATCCCTCTCGACCTGGCCCCGCTCGACTTCGGCATGGCCTGGCACCCGCGCAACTCCACCGATCCGGGCCACCGTTGGTTCCGCGACCATCTGGCGGCCGCGGTCCTCGCGCCGTCCGGGACGGGGGACGACGACAGCGGTCGGGGGCCCACGGCGGTGAGCGGCGGGGAGTGATCCGCGCACCGGCGCGGCCGTGGGTGTGCCGGCGAGCGCGGTGTCCGGCGTGCGGGGAGCGTACGGCGTGCCGGGAGCGGGAGTCCGGTGCCGGCCGGCGCTCCGACGCGTTGCCGGCACCGTGGCCGACGGGCGCGCGTGACATGCTCGTGTGAGCCCTGGACGCGCCCCCTTCCGCGCGACCAGACTGCGCTGTCGGCGGGCAGGCGCTCGGGCCGCCCGCACGTCGTCCCGAGCCCCAGGAAGGCAGGTCGGCCGCTGTGCTGTTGCGTCTGCCCACGTCCGTGCCGGAAGCCCAGGAGTGCCTCGCCGAGGGAGCCGTGCCCATCGGCGGGGCCACGCTCGTCTGGGCGACCTGGCAGCGCGACGGATTTCCCGAACTCGCCATATCCCTGCGGGAGTTGCCCGAGGCCAACGCGATAGGCGCGGGGACCGTCGGCAGCGCCGTGGTCCTGCACCGCATCGACGACCGGGTGCCGGACACCCTGCGGCTGGCCGCCGCCACGGTCGGCACCGGCGCCGTGCGGCGGACGGCGACGGTCGGCGGCAACCTCGTCGGCAGCACGCTGCGTTGTCTGCTCCCGCCCGCGCTCGTGCTGGACGCCCGCGCCACCGTCCTGGAGTCCGACGGCGTCCGCGAGGCGGACCTGGCCGAGGTGATCGCCAAGCGTCCCCTGTTGCTCGGTCTGCGCTGGCACACACCGATCGCCTCGGCGTACCGCAAGCTGCCCGGTGAGGCCGGCGGGGCGCCACCCCTCGTCGTGGCCTCCGCCCTGCACGCCGGCGACGGGACGCGGCAGCGGCTGCGGGTCGCCGTACGGGACGGCTACGACGTGCTCAGCGGCACCGTCCCCGTCGGCGCCGACGCCGAGGACACCCTCGACGCCCTGCGCGGCACGGCCCTCGGCGACCTGCCGGCCGCCGCCTGGGACGTCGCCCGCCCACAGGTCCTCGGCCTGCTGGAGCACGGCACCCCGGCCTGAACGGTCCACTGAGCAACCGCCGCCCCCGCTCCCGGCGCAACGGCCTCCGCGACGGAGACCTTGCGTTCCCTGCGTCAAGGGCTCCGCCTTTGCGGTCCGGGCGAATCCGGTCCCCGCTTTTTTGCGGTCTCCGCAAAGAGGCTGGCCGGTGGATGTACTCCTGGCCGAGCCTGAGCCGGTACGACCCGTGTACCGGAGAGGCGGACGATGACCGTGACGGCGAATTCCCCTGTGCGACCCACTGTGTTGAGCAGACGCAGACGCTGGACGGTGCTGGCCGTCTGCTGTCTGAGCATGTTCCTGGTCGGCCTGGACACCACCGTGGTCAACGTCGGTCTGCCCGCCATCGGGCGCGGCCTGGATGTCGGGACCCGCAGCCTGGAGTGGACCGTGGACGCGTACACCGTGGTCCTGGCCGGCCTGCTGATCTCCTCCGGCGCGCTGGCGGACCGGTTCGGGCGCCGCCGGGTGTTCCAGTGGGGGCTGACGGTGTTCGGCCTGGCCTCGCTGGCCTGCGCGCTGGCCCCGTCGGTGGGCGCGCTGGTCGCGGCCCGCGCGGTGCAGGGGGCCGGCGCCTCCATGCTGAGCCCGGTGGCCCTGGCGATCGTGGTGAACGCGATGCCCGATCCGCGGGAACGGGCCCAGGCGATCGGTGTCTGGGCCTCGGTGTTCGGCCTCAGCATGGCGGCGGGCCCGGTCACCGGTGGCGCCCTCGTCGCGGGCCTCGGCTGGCGGTCGCTGTTCTGGATCAACGCTCCGGTCGTCGTGGCCGCCCTCGTGCTCAGCGCGGTGTTCGTGCCCGAGTCCAGGGCGCCGAAGGCGCGGCGGCCGGACGTCCCCGGGCAGCTGCTGCTGATCGTGACCATCGGCGTCTGGGTCGGCGTCCTGATCGAGGGCCCCCGCGTCGGCTGGTCGTCGCCGGCCGCGCTGACCGCCTGCGCCGTCGCCGTCGCGGCGACAGCGGGATTCGTCCGGGTGGAGCTCCGCCGCCCGGAGCCGCTGATCGACCCCCGGCTCTTCCGGGGGCCCGCGTTCAGCGGCGCGGTGCTGGGCGCCGTGGCGGTCTTCGTCGCGCTGAACGCGGCACTCCTGCTCAACACGTTCTACCTGCAGCACACCCGGGGATTCAGCCCGCTGGCCGCCGGCACGGCGACCCTCCCCATGGCGGCCGGGGCGATGCTCTGCGCACCGTGGTCGGGCCGTCTGGTCGGCCGGGTGGGCCCGAGGCCGCCACTGTGGCTGGCGGGCGGCTTCCTCACCGCCGGCGGGCTGTGCCTGGCCGGGCTCGGACCGCACACGAGCCTCTTCCTGCTCCTGTTCGCCTACCTGCTCATCGGCGTCGGTTTCGGTTTCGCCAACGCGCCGATCACCAACACCGCGGTCGGCGGGCTGCCGCCCGACCGGGCCGGCGTGGCGGGCGCGATCACGTCCACCGCACGCCAGGCCGGCGCCGCCCTCGGCATCGCCCTCGCCGGCGGTCTCGTCGCCGGCACCGGCCCGGCGGGACTCGCCCGTGCCTCCCGTCCGGGCTGGTTCCTGGTCGCCGCCTGCGGAGTCGTCGTCCTGCTGGTGGCCTGGGCCGCGCGGCCGAAGGCGGGGGTGCGGAACGAGGTGCAGGGCACGGCCGAGGTGGCGCGGGCACGCTGAGCACCTTGTGGGCTTACGCGCCGCCGGGGGCGTGGCATCGTGGCGGGTATGGCGACAGCGGTGGACCTGGCGGTGCTGGTCGGGCTGCAGGCCTCCGGGAAGTCCACCTTCTACGCGCAAGTCCTGTCCGACCGGTACGAGCTGGTCGGCAAGGACCTGTTCCCGCGCGGTGCCCGGAACAAGCAGGGCAGGCAGATGCGGCTGGTGGTAGGACACCTGGCGGCCGGACGGGCCGTGGCCGTGGACAACACCAACCCGTCGGCCGAGGAGTGGGCCCCGCTGCTGGAGGCGGCCCACGCGCACGGGTCGACCGCGACGGCCTACTGGTTCCCGCCGGACGTCGCGGGCTGCCTGCGGCGCAACGCCGCGCGGGAGGGCCGCCACCGGGTCCCCGACGTCGGCGTCCTCGCCACCCTGAAGCGGCTGCGCAGGCCGTCGCCGGCGGACGGGTTCGACGCGGTGCACGAGGTGCGGTTCGACGGGCGGGGCGGCTTCGAGATACGGACGTGAGCCATGGGCGTCCCAGGACGCCGGCGCCCCGTCCTGCCCGGACCCGGCCGACTCGATGACCGCCGGGCGGCCCCGCCGAGAGCGCCCCGGCACCGCGAACACAAGGCCGGCGCGGTCTACCGATTCGACGCCGCGCGGGATACGCCTGGAAGCGCGGCCTTCGCCGAGGCCGTTTCCCTTGGAAGGAGCCCACCGTGGACGGATGGTACGTGGACGACCGCTGCACGAACTGCGACGTGGCCCGGCAGTTCGCGCCCGGGCTGATCGGTGAGGTCGACGGGAGGTCGCGGATCCTGCGCCCGCCGGCCGACGAGGCGGAGAACCGGCGCTTACACGCCGCGGTCTTCGCCTGCCCCACCCGCTCGATCCGGCCGCTGACCGGCCGCCCGGACCAGGCGCTCGACCCGTTCCCGCTGGCCCTGGACGACGGGGTGCTGATCTGCGGGCACAACTCGACGCACACCGCGGGCGCCAACTCCTACCTCCTGCTGCGGCCCTCCGGCACCCGGATGATGATCGACACGCCCCGCTGGAGCCGTGAACTGGCCGAGCGCTGCACGGCGTCGGGCCCCGTCACCGATGTGCTGCTCACCCATCGCGACCACGCCGCGCACGGCCGCCGCTACGCCGACCACTTCGGTGCCCGGCTGTGGATCCACGAAGGCGACCTCGACGCCGCTCCGGACGCGGACCGGGTGATCCGCGGACTCGACCCGCTGGAGATCGCCGAGGGCGTCACGGTCCACCCCCTTCCCGGGCACACCCGGGGCAGCGTCCTCTATCTGGCCGACGACCGCTACTGCTTCAGTGGCGACAGCTTCTACTGGTCGCGTACGACCGGTGATCTGGAGGTCGCCGAGAGCGTGACCTGGTACTCCATCGAGGAACTGGCCGGCTCCCTGGCGAGGACGGCGGGGAGGCTGCGGTTCGAGTGGGTCCTGCCGGGTCACGGGGACCGGCGCCGCCTGCCGGCCGACGAGATGTCCCGGCGACTGCACGGCCTGACGGAACGCACACGGCTGCTGCGTCCGCGGCCCGTCGACTTCACGGCCGTCCGCTGGTGAAGGAGTCTGGAGCCGACCGGTGACACGGCGCCGGCCTGCTGTGATGTCTCCCACGTGCTCTTGTCGTGGCGGGAAGGGCTACCTAAGTTCGGTGATATGTCCGCCCAGAACGCCCCCCTCCCCGACGAGCCGGTCGACTTCGCCGTCGACCTCACCGACCACGAGATGACCCGGCGAGCTCACGTCATGGCCGCACTCGGTGCCGACTGGGACCCCGTCGAGATGATGCGCCGGGAGGAGGAGGCGTACGACATGCTGTACTCGGGCCTCGACGAGGAACAGCAGCGTGTGTACGACACCCTCGTCCGTGCCGGTGTCCTCCCGCGGCGCGGGGACGGCCGTGCTACCGCTTGATCCGCAGGCGGACATCGGCCGCCGGGCCTGGGTGACCTGCCCGAACTGCGAGGATCACCGGGGATGCGCCACGTGCGCACAGGGCCGCAGGTGCGCGGACCACTGGCGCTACCTGCTCACGAACACCGGAAGCCTCCTTCATCTGCAGTGCCCCTCGTGCACCCACATCTGGGACCACGAGACGGGTTTCGGCGCCACCCGCACCCGCTGGACCCGCACGACCAGCGGCCTGCGCCGGAAGTGAGGGGACATCTCCTCTCCGTCCGCTGGGCCGGGCACGCGGGGTGCGCGGCGATCCGGTCAGCGGGGGGCGCCGTGGCGCGTGTGACGGGGTCGGCGTGCCGGTGCGGTCATTGATTCGAGTCGGGGTCCTGGGCGGGCGCCGTGGTCGTCTTCGTGGTGCTGAGCCTGTTCCAGGGCGCCCGGGTGACGCGCCGGATGGGCCGGATCTGGCCCGCGGCCGAAACCATGGGCGGCGCCGACCGCGCGGCCGTGGTGCGTGCCACCCGGCGGGGCGAGGCCATCGGTGATCCCCGGCTGGCGCCTTCGGTCGTCGAGTACGCCGGTGCCCTGCGGCGGGCCGCGGAGGAGGACCGGCCGCACCTCCGAGTGGTCCTGCTCGTCACCGTGCTCGCGCTCGCCCTCGCCGTCCATGACACGCTGACGGGCTCCATGGGCGAGATCATCGTCTCGTGGCTGATGGTCGCGCTCCTCGTGGCCGACCTGGTGTGGTGGCCGCGCGGACGGGCCCGCCTGCTGGCCCGTGCCGACCGGGCGGAGGCGTCGGCCCGTCCCTGACCCGGGCGGCCGTACGGGGTGCGGGGTTCGAGCGCGTCCTCGACCCGATGGTGGTTGAATGTGAAACAACTATCGGGCTGAGAGGTGATCCACGATGAGCAATGCCGAGGCGGCACCCGTGGAGGTGCGATGCGGTACGACGGCGGGCGGCGAGGCGCCGGCCGGGACGGCCCGCGTCGATGTCCTGACCCCGCGTGACGTTCCCCTGGGCGGCCCGCGCGCCATGACCGTACGGCGCACCCTGCCGCAGCGCACCCGCACCCTGATCGGCGCCTGGTGCTTCGCCGACCACTACGGCCCGGACGACGTCGGCGACACCGGCGGCATGGATGTCGCCCCGCACCCGCACACCGGTCTGCAGACGGTGAGCTGGCTGTTCAGCGGGGAGATCGAACACCGGGACAGCCTGGGCAGCCATGCCTTCGTACGGCCCGGCGAGCTGAACCTCATGACCGGCGGACACGGCATCGCCCACTCGGAGGTCTCGACCCCGCGGACCACGGTCCTGCACGGCGTGCAGTTGTGGGTGGCGCTGCCGGAGGCACACCGCCGTACCGCACGCGAGTTCCGGCACCACGTTCCCGAGCCCGTGACGGCCGACGGCGCCGAGATCCGGGTCTTCCTGGGTTCACTCGCCGGGGCCGTGTCACCGGTGCCCACGTTCACGCCTCTGCTCGGCGCCGAGATCGTGCTGCGTCCGCGGGCGTCCGTCACGCTCGCCGTGGACCCCGGCTTCGAGCACGGTCTCCTCGTCGACGAGGGAACCGTCCGCCTGAACGAAGTACCCCTCAAGCCCGCGGAGTTGGGCTACGTCCAGCCGGGCCCCGGCACGCTGACCCTGATCAACGAGTCGGACACCGCCGCACGGACGGTCCTCCTCGGCGGAACCCCCTTCGAAGAGGAGATCGTCATCTGGTGGAACTTCATCGGCCGCAGCCACGAGGACATCGTCAAGGCCCGCGAGGACTGGCAGAACTCCTCCGACCGCTTCGGTGCCGTCGAAGGCTATCCGGGGGACCGTCTTCCGGCCCCCGTCCTGCCCCATGCCACCATCAGGCCGCGCGGAAATCCTCCGCGCGACCGGCGTGACCAACTGTCCGACACCACAAAGTGAGTTCGGCAATCCCACGGTCCTGCCCCGCCGCGGGTCACGACGGCGAACAGGGCGGGGAACCCTCTTCGCGCCGGACCCCCAGCTCGCCCACGGCCCGGGAGTGCGGTGGCAGAGCGGCCGTGGTGAAACCGCTGACGTCTCCGCCGCCCGCCACGACCACGGGGGCGTCGTCGAAGTCGTATGTGATGCTCCGTGAGTCCCCGGCTGAAACCCGCCTCCCGTAACGGCGGTTGCGTGCCGGGCGGTGCCGCGCCGAGGGCTCATCGGCGGTGGGCGGTGACAGCGATGGCGGGCAGGAGCGAGAGGGCGAGGACGCCGCCGGTGAGGGCGAGGACGGGGTAGCCGGTGGCCGCGACCATGAGGCCGGACGCCATGCCGCCGGTGGTGCCCGCGATGGAGATGGAGACGTCGACCATGCCCTGGGTCCTGGCGCGGGTGGCGAGCGGCACGGTCTCGGTGATGATCGCCGTGCCGGCGACCAGGCCGAAGTTCCAGCCGAGGCCGAGCAGGGCGAGCGCCAGGGCCGGCAGAGCGACGGAGTCGCCCGGGGCGGTGGCGGCGACGACCCCGGCGGCCGGCAGCGTGCAACCGGAGGCGGCGGCCACCTTCAGGTGGCCGTAGCGGTCGACCAGCCGGCCCGTCAGCGGTGAGGGCAGGTACATGGCACCGATGTGGACGGCGATGACGAGGCCGGAGGCGGCGGTGCCATGACCGTGGTCGTGCAGGTGGACCGGTGTCATCGTCATGATCGCGACCATGACGAGCTGGGTGAGGACCATCACGAGCGCGCCGAGGACCACGCCGCCACCGCCCGAGGGTGCCTCGGGACTCTCCGCGGCGGTGGGGCGGGCGGTGGCGTCGGCCGGCGCCGGACTCGCGAGGGTGCGGGCGAGGAGCAGCGGATCGGGCCGCAGTCGCAGGGCGAGGACGAGGGCGGCCAGGGCGTAGGCGAGACCGGCGAGGAGGAAGGGCCCGGCCAGCCGGGGGATGGCGAGAGCCTCGGCGAGGGTGCCGGTGGGGGCCGTCAGGTTGGGTCCCGCCACCCCGCCGAGGGTGGTGGCGACCAGGACCGTGGACACGGCCCGGGCGCGGTGGCCGGGGCGGGCGAGGTCGGCTCCGGCGTACCGGGCCTGGAGGTTGGTGGCGCTGCCGGCACCGTAGACGAACAGGGCGACGAAGAGCAGGGCGGGACTGTCGAGGGCGGCGGCCGTGATGACGCCCGCCGAGCCGATGGCCCCGGTGAGGTAGCCGGCGGCCAGGCCGCGGCGACGGCCGTGGGTCTGGGAGATCCGGCCGACGACGACGGCCGCCAGCGCGGACCCGGCGGTGAACAGGGCGCTGGGCACGCCGGCGAACCCGGTGGAGCCGAGCATCTCCTCGGCGAGGAGGGCGCCGACGGTGATGCCGGCGGCCAGCCCCGAGCCGCTGAGGAGCTGGGACGCGACCAGGACCCGCAGGACGCGGCGCTGTGCCCGGTCCGGGTCGGATAGGGGGCCCGTCGTGCCGGTGCCGCTGTCGGATCGGATGCCGGTCATGCCTCTCCCGTCTGCCATCGGTCCCTCGCACCCTGCCATGCCACGGGTCCGGCCGACGAGCCTCACCGGCGCCGCTTCGGCCGGGCCGTACCGCCGGTTCCTTGCAGGGACCCATGGGCAGCGGCAACTCACGTGCGGTGTTCACCGGTTGGCGCCGGGCGTTGTTCAGTGGCCGTGCTCGGTGTGGTGTGCCGAGGAGGGCGTCGCCGAGGTGTCCGGCTGCTGGGCCGGCCGGTCCACCCGGACGGTGAACGCGGCGGTGTGGACTTCGCCGGCGTGCTTGAAGTCCAGGAACAGCCGGTAGCTGCCGGGGCTGGGGGCCGAGGTGGTGAAGGATATGGCCGGCCCGGGCCTGGTCGTACCGTCCCCGGGTTCGCCGTGGGGGTGCACGTGCAGGTAGCCGAGATCCCCGGAGCGCAGTGCCACCAGGTGGCCGTAGGCGCCGAGATAGGGCTGGAGGTCACGCACCGGCTCGCCGTTCCTGGCCACGCTCAGGGTCAGTTCGCTGTCCCCGCCGGCGGCGAGACGGCCGCGGAGACTCACCTCGTACCCGTCGACCACGGTCGTGGTGCCGGGGGCCGGCAGGGGCGCCGGCCGGTAGGTGCCCGACGCGGTGAGGTCGGCGCCGAGAGTGAGCCCTTCGCCGCCCCGGGGAGTGAAGTCGGCGAAGACCCGGTAGGCACCGGCCTCGGGCAGCTCCAGGGGCGTGGACCAGGTCCCGTCGGCTGCGCGGGTCGGATGCAGGTGGCGGAAGAGGGACAGGTCGCGTGAGGCGATGATCAGGTGGAGTTCCTTCGTGTGCTCCTCCTGGTAGGCGGTGAGCGCCCGCCCGGTGGCGTCCCGTACGACCGCGAACCGCAGGTCGGTGCTCCGGCCCGCCGTGACGGCCGGGGTCTTCAGGTCGAGGGTGTAGCCGCCCTGGGACGTCTGAAGTCCACCGGGCGCCGCGGCGGGGCCCGGCCCTCGGCCCACGCCCCGCACGGCGTCCGCGTGTCCGTCGTGCGCCGTGCTCCCGGCCTGGAGGGAGATCTCGCCGACACCGCCGCCGACACCGTAAGCGATGCCGAACGCGGCGGCGAGCACGGCGGCGAAGGTGGTGATCCGCAGCCCGGTGTTCATGGTGACTCCTCGTCTGTTGGCCGTCCGCAAGCGGCTCGAAGGCCTTCAACATACCCCAGGGGGGTACGGAGTCAAGCGTGCGATTCCTCGGTCCCGAGCCTCCCTGCGTATACGGGTCGGGGGTATCCCTCTGGGCCGGGCCCGCTCGGGCGGGGGGTCCCTCGAAGTCAGGGCGCGCCGCGCCGCCGTCGATATGACACCGCGTCACTTGATGATTACGCTGCGCATGTGATCGGGTCATGGGTCGGCTGCGGCGGCCGCGCGGGACGCTCCCGCCGTGCCGCCCTGTTGGTCGGGCTGGTCCTGGTGATCGCCGCCCATCTCACCGGCGCGGTGCACGCCTGCTCCCTCGCCGGGGCGGACCCGAGTCCCGTGGTGGCGCAGGACGTTGCGCACACGGCGGACGCAGCCGGCGAACCGGGCCCGCAGGGCCCGCACCCCGGCCACCGGCACGCGGCGGACGGCCACCTCGATCACACGGCGGACCGGCCGCGCGCCGCCCTGGACGACACCGGACTCGGGGACGAGGCACCCCAGCCGGTACTTCCCGCGGTCTCGCGCGGACGCCAGGCGCACACCGGGAGGAGCGGGCGGCCCGGCGTCCGGCGTCACCGCGCGCACCGCTCCGCACGCGCGCTCGTCCGCGTGCTGCGGCAGTAGGCCGGCGCCCGCACGCCCCGGGCCCGCCGCGGACCGGGACATGCCGAGCGCCCCGCCCCCCTCGCACGGCGTCCGCCGCACCGCCGCCGGACGCGAAGGAGCCGTTCCCTCATGCACCCCTCCCTGCCCGAACCGTCCGGGACGCGTACGCCGCGTCCGCCGATCGCCCGGCGCCCCGCCCAACTCGTCGGCAACACCCCGGTCCTGTGGGTGGACGAGCCGTTCGCCCCGCCCGGCCGGGGATTCCACGCCAAGCTGGAAGGCGCCAACCCGGGGGGCCTCAAGGACCGGCCGGCCCTGCACATGATCGGCGAGGCCCGTCGGCGTGGCGACCTCGCGCCGGGGGCGCCGATCGTCGAGTCGTCCAGCGGCACCCTGGGGCTCGGCCTCGCCCTGGCCGGACTGACCTATGGCCACCCGGTCACCGTCGTGACCGACCCCGGCATGGAACCTCCCGTGCTCCGCCTGCTCACCGCCCTGGGCGCGCGCGTCCTCCAGGTCGGCGCGCCGCACCCCGAGGGCGGCTGGCAGGAGGCGCGCCGCGAGCGCGTCGCCGGCCTGCTGGCGCGCACCCCGGACGCGTACTGCCCCGACCAGTACCGCAACCCCGACAACGCCACCGCCTACCGGCCCCTCGCGGCCGAGCTGATCACCCAGCTCGGACGGGTCGACGTGCTGGTGGCGGCGGTCGGCACCGGCGGACACTCCGCCGGAGTGTCCGCCGCGCTGCGCGAGGTCTTCCCGCGGCTGGCACTCATCGGCGTGGACTCGGTCCGCTCGGCCGTCTTCGGCCAGCCGGCCGGGCCGCGGCTGATGCGCGGCCTCGGTTCCAGCATCCATCCCGACAACGTCGACTACGCGGCCTTCACCGAGGTCCACTGGGTGGGGCCGGCCGAGGCCGTCTGGGCCTGCCGGCAACTCGCCCGACGCCACTACGCCTCCGGCGGCTGGAGCGTCGGGGCGGTGGCGCTGGTGGCCGGGTGGGCGGCCCGGACGTATCCCGCCGGAACCCGGATCGCCGCGGTCTTCCCCGACGGCCCGCACCGCTATCTCCAGACGGTCTACGACGACGCCTGGTGCCGCGAGCACGGACTCCTCGGGCAGCCGGCGCCCTCCGGGCCCGACGAGATCGCCGAGCCGGACGCGCGCGTGGTGACGCGGTGGACCCGGTGCGCCCGGGTCCGCGACCCGCTCGCCCGCGATCTGGCGAAGGCGGGGGCCCGGTGAGGCGTCTGTGGGCCCAGTCGGCCTCCTTCGACCGTCCGGCCCGGCTGTTGATGGTGAACCAGTTCGCCATCAACCTGGGCTTCTACATGCTGATGCCCTACCTGGCCGACCATCTGGCCCACGGCCTCGGGCTCGCCGCCTGGGCGGTCGGCCTGGTGCTGGGGGTGCGCAACTTCTCGCAGCAGGGCATGTTCCTGGTCGGCGGCACCCTCGCCGACCGCTACGGCTGCAAGCCGATGATCCTCACCGGATGCGCCCTGCGGTCCATCGCGTTCGGCCTGCTGGCGGTGGCGGGTTCGCTGCCCGCCCTGGTGGCGGCTTCGGCGCTGACCGGTCTGGCGGGCGCGCTGTTCAATCCGGCCGTACGGGCGTATCTCGCGGCGGATGCGGGGGAGGAGCGGCGGGTGGCCGCGTTCGCCGCCTTCAACGTCTTCTACCAGGCGGGCATCCTGATCGGCCCGCTCGCCGGACTGGCCCTGCTGAACTGGGACTTCAGCGCGGTGTGCACCGTCGCGGCGGCCATCTTCGGTGCCTTGGCCGTACTGCAGTCCCGTGCCCTGCCCGCCCGGCCCCCGGCCGGCCGTGGTGCCGAACCCGCCTGGCGGGCGGTCGCCGCCGACTGGCGCGCCGTCGCCGCCAACCGCCCCTTCCTCCTCTTCGCGGCCGCCATGAGCGGCTCCTACGTCCTTGCGTTCCAGGTGTATCTCGCCCTGCCGCTGCACGCCCGCGCACTCTTCGGCCGCCACGCCGGCGCGGCCACCGGCGCGGTCTTCGCCGCCTCGGCGCTGGCCGCGCTGGCGGGACAGCTGAGGCTGACCGGGTGGGCCCAGCGGGTCCTGTCCGGGCCGCAGACCGTCGCCTGCGGACTGGCGGTCATGGGCGCCGCCTTCCTGCCCCTGCTGCCGCGGGCGCACGGCGCCCTGGCCGGCGCGGCCGCCCTGACGGGCTGCGCGGTCCTGCTGGCCTGGGGCGGGGCGCTGCTCTACCCGTTCGAGATGGACACCGTGGTACGGCTCTCCGGCGACCGGCTCGTCGCGACGTACTACGGCGCCTACAGCACCGCCTCCGGGATCGCGGTCTCGCTGGGCAACCTGGCCGTCGGGGCGCTGTTCGACACCGGGATCGCCTGGCTGCCGTGGGCGGCGCTGGCCGCGACCGGGCTCGGCTGCGCCGGCCTGGTCGCGGGGCTGCACCGGGCCGGACGCCTGGGGGCGAGGTCCGTTCCGGTGCCCGGATGACTTGCCGCCAGATAGGGGAGGGGGGTATACCTGTGCCTTGTCGGCGCCTCCCATACCCCAACCCACCAGGGGTATCCGTGGGTGCCCAGTCCCTGTCCCCATCCAAGGAGGAAGCCCATGTCGTCCTGCTGCACCTCTGACGGCAGCTGCCACTCCGGCGCGGCCGGCGAGACCGCGACCGACGGCACCAGGACCGTCTACGCCGTGTCGGGCATGACCTGCGGCCACTGCAAGGCCGCGGTCACGGAAGCCGTGAGCGGCGTCGACGGTGTGCTGTCGGTCGACGTGGACGTGGACGCCGGCCGGGTCACCGTGGTCGCCGCGCAGGGCCCCGACGACGCCCTGATCGCCGAGGCCGTCGACGAGGCCGGGTACCGACTGACCGGCCGCGCCGCCTGACGGCGGTACCCCGACACGCTCCTCGCCGACGGGCGAGGAGCGACCCGGCCGGGCTTCTGATCTCGCGTCCGCGAGCCCGGCCGGACCACTCTCCCCGCTGTCCCGCCGGTTCGAGCGCGCCGCGCTCGTCAGGGCCGCCGCGTCAGGGCAGGGTGCGGCACAGGAGGGCCGCGGGGCCGGGGCGGGCGCCCACCCGGGTGGTGAAGGCGATCCCGGCGGCGTACTCGCCGGCCGCGCACTGGCCCTTGTACTGTCCGTACGCGAAGTCCCCGCCGGCCGCGTCGGCGGGGCGGTTGTCGGACCGGTCGAACCACACCGTACGCCCGGTGCCCGGCAGCGCGGTCCGTGCCGGGACGCACAGGGCGGCCGACACCCGTGCGCCGCGCAGGCTGTAGCCGATGAGGAACTCGTCCGCCGGGCACTGGTACTTGGTGTAACCGGACGCCCAGTCCCCGCCGGCCGGTACGTGGCGTTCGTCGGTGACGACGGTCTGCCGGGCGTCGGCGGCCCGGAGGTCCCCCGCGCCGGTGTCGGTGCACAGGCCGCGCCCGCCGGTGTGGCTCAGCCCGGCCAGCCGGGAACCGTCGGGGCAGGCGGCCTTGTGGGCTCCGGGGTCCCAGTCCCCCGTGGCGCGCACCCGAAGTGAGGCCACCGCGTCGCCGTGGTCGGTGGCGAGCATCCGCCAGACGGGAACGGAAGCCACGGCGCCGGTGCTGCCGGGCGCGGTCGTCAGGTGCTGCCAGGCGGTGGCGCGCCAGTCGCCGGCGTCCAGGATGCCGAAGCGGTGCCCCGCCGTGTCGTAGCGCAGCAGCGCCCAGTCGTCGTGGCCCTCGAAGCCGACCAGCGGCCAGAACGCGAAGTCGGCGTCGTGATCGGCGAAGTAGTCGGTGACGTTGCCGAACCAGGTGCGGGCGGCCGCGTTCGTCTCGTTCGAACCGATGCCGAACTCGCTCACCCAGACGGGGGCGGTGTAGTGCCGGCCGGTCTCCTCCACGAAGAACGCCTCGTCGTCGAGGGCGGCGGCCAGATCCGTGCGGGACAGGTCCTGGTAGCGGGCGTCGTGGGTCTCGCCGATGCCGGTGGCGCCGCTGTGGTGCGGACCGGTGTAGCCGTAGAAGTGGGCGGAGTAGACCAGCTTGTGCGAGTCCACGAGGGTGTGCGAGAGGGTGCGGGCGGGGGTGAGCACGGGCCGGCCGTGCGGCAGGCCGTCCACGGGCACCCCGGTCCAGTTGATCCCCTCGATCACGACGAGGAGGCGCGGGTTCGCCTCGGTGAGGATGCGGTCGGCGGCCAGCCGGGCCGCGTCGTACCAGTCGTGGCCGTCTCCCAGGCCCCAGTTGGGGTCGTCCAGCACGTCCCGCCGGACCTCGTTGTACAGGTCGGCGCCGACCACGCCCGGGACGGAGGCGTAGCGGCGGGCCATGAACACCCAGTCGTCCGCCCATCGTCCGGTGGTCTGCCCGCTGTTCCACCGCTCGTTGCCGTCGATGCCGCAGCACCACCGGGACGTGTTGGTGTGGTTGTTGAGCACGACGGCGAAGCCGCTCCCGCTGAGCGCGTCGACCACGGCGTCGTAGATCTCCAGCGGTGTGCGGCCGCGGAGCTGGGGGTTGGCCGCCACGGCGCCGTCCGGCACGGGCGCAGCGCTGTGGATCATCTCGTTGGAGAACGGCAGCCGGATGGTGTTGACGCCCAGCGCGTGGAAGTCGGCGAGCAGCCGGGACAGCGGCGCTCGGTCCAGGCCGAGCGGTATGCCGTGGGAGTCCTGCCCGGCGTGGTGGTTCGCCGGGTCGTCGGCACTGCCGCTTCCGGTCCACGAGCCCTGGGCCCCGTCCCAGTTGGCGCCCTTCAGGCGGAAACGGTCGCCGTGAGCGTCGACGATGTAGCGGCCCCGGGTGGACAGGGGCGCGTACCAGGTGGCCTGGTCCGTGGCGCCGGCGCCGGCGCCGGCGGCGGACCGGGCGGGGGCGGGGCCGGAGTGCGGCGGCGCGGCGGCGATCCGGGCCGGGGCCGGGGCCGGGTGCGGCGGTGGGGCGGCGAGGGCCGTGGTGGCCGTGGTGACCGCGAGCAGGAAACCCGCGGCGGCGAAGGCGAGCCGTGGCGCGGCTGGTGAGATCGGCATGGGGGCAGCCCTTGAGGGTCGGTGGGGGAGCGGGTCGGCCGGTCGGCGGCGCCACCCGGCTGGGCGGAGTCTTCACCACCGCACAGTGCTTGTGGAAGAGCAACACCCTTGTCCATCGGGGGAGTTGTCGACGAGTCCCCTCACTCTCCCTTGACGGCCGCTTGGTCCGTACCTATGGTCTCGTCAACTCGGCCGTTCAGGAAGCCGCACGGCGTTCACATACGAGGACGGATCAGATGCAGGACAAGGACATACCCGCTCGGCACCGCCGCGCCTTCCCGCGGTCCGCTCTCGCCCTCACCGCGGCGGCCACCCTGCTGGCCGGCGGACTCCTCTCCTGGCCCGGCACCCCACGGGCCCAGGCCGCCCCCGCCGCCTTCGCACACCCCGGCGTGACCGTCTCACGCGCTCAACTCGACTTCGCCCGCGGCGAGGTGCTCTCCGGCGCCCAGCCCTGGAAGGGCGCCTACGACCAGATGATGGCGAGCAAGTACGCGAGCCTCAGCCGTACAGCCAAGCCCCGCGCCGTCGTCGAGTGCGGCTCGTACTCCAACCCCGACTACGGTTGCACGGACGAACGCGAGGACGCCATCGCGGCCTACACGGACGCGCTCGCCTGGTACGTCACCCGTGACGAGCGGTACGCCAAGAAGGCGATCGAGCTGATGGACGCCTGGTCCGCCGTGCTCAGGGACCACACCAACAGCAACGCCCCGCTGCAGACGGGCTGGGCGGGCTCCTCCTGGCCGAAGGCCGCCGAGATCATCAAGTACACGTACACGGGCGCATGGAACAACTCGGGCCGGTTCGCCGCCATGCTCCGCGACGTCTACCTGCCCGAGGTCATCAACGGCTCCAACTCCAACGGCAACTGGGAGCTGTCGATGACGGAGGCGGCGGTCGGCATCTCCGTCTTCCTGGAGGACAAGCCGTCGTACGACAAGGCCATGGCGAAGTTCCGCACCCGCGCGGCCGCCTATGTGTACCTCGCCTCGGACGGCGATCTGCCCAGGACTGTACCGAGCCAGAACCTGAACACCCGCGACAAGATCGTGTCCTACTGGCAGGGCCAGTCCACCTTCGTCACCGGCCTCACCCAGGAGACCTGCCGCGACCTCACCCACACCGGATACGGCATCTCCGCCGTCTCGCACGTCGCCGAGACCAGCCGGATCCAGGGACAGGACCTGTACGGCACCGACGTCGGCGAGCGGCTGCGGCAGGCGCTCGGCTTCCAGTCCAAGTACGAGCTGGGCGCGGCCGTCCCGGGCTGGCTGTGCGGTGGCACCGTGAAGCGGGGGCTCGGCCCGGTCACCGAGGTCGGTTACAACGCCCTGCACAACCGCCTGGGCATCGCCATGACCAACACCCAGACCCTGACCGGACAGAACCGCCCGGCGGGCAGCAACAATCTCTTCGTCGCCTGGGAGACCCTGACGCACGGGGACAACCCGAACTGACCGGCACCGGCCGGCCGCCGCATCACGGGTTCGACGCGGGATGCCGTGCCGCGGCCGCCCGCGGCCGGCCCCGCTCACACCTTGACGACGGCCATCCACAGGTCGAGGTCCAGGACCAGCAGCCGGCCCGGACGCTGAGCGGCGGTGTCCGGAACGGTCGTCCGCACCACGGGCTGTTCACCCTCCTCCACGGTCACCCGCGTGCCGTCGTACCGGGGTGCCTTGTCCTGGACGACCGAGCGCAGCCTGGCCGCCACGCGCCGGGCGGTCGCCTCGTCCTTCACCACGGCGCACAGCACCTCGGTGTTCCGGCCCGTGGAGCCGGCCCGCTGGCCGAGGGCGGACAGGCGCACCGGCTCGGTGGAGGTGAACCGGTTGAAGTCGGCCCGGTAGACGGCGCCCAGGCATCCGGTCGCGCGCCGGTACTCCTCGACGTCGGCCAGCGAGGCGCCGTCCTCGGGGTGAACGGCCGACATGCGGGTGGTGCCCGGGGCGGAGTAGGAGACCGTGTCCCCGGAGACCTGCAGGGCCACCCCCTTGCCGTCGGGGCGTGCCCAGGTCTCCCTGCCGTCCTCGTCGCCGGAGACGTAGCCGTTCGCCTTCAGGGACCTGGTGACGGCGGCCGCGTCGAACGAACCCTCCCAGTGGCCCGCGCCCTGCGCGTCGATCGCGGTGTCGATCTGGTCCGCCTTGAGGTGCTGGGCCCAAGGGCCGGGCTCGTAGGCGTTGAGCAGACTGCCGGCCGGCCGTCCGACGACGGCGAACCGCTTGTCCCCGCTCCTGCCCAGCCCGCGCGCCGCGGCGGCGTCCAGGTACGTGACCACGCCCTTGTCGTTGTCCTCGGCCAAGGTGGCCAGCCCCGTCAGCACGGGGGAGCCGCTGTCGCCGTCCGCGTCGCCGGATCCGGAGGAACAGCCGAGGAGGCCGGACAGACAGACGACGCCGAGGGCGGCGGCGCCGAGGACGGTCCTGCGAGGTGCTGTGGACATGACCAGCACCCTATCGGCCGGGTCCGCGAGGGAGCCGGGAATCCGGGCTCCGGGGTTCAGCCGAGGCCCCGGACGCGCAGGCCGGTCAACCGACCTGGGGGTGCGCCGGCTTGGTCCAGTCCGGGTCGGCCCAGCGGGCCGACTCCGCCGGACCGGGAAGATCCGGGCGGTAGGCCGGGTCGCGTTCCCGGCGCAGCCGCACGCTCGCGTGCAGCATGGCGTCCTGGGGCATCTGGCGCGAGCGCCGGCCGGCCAGCACCCACAGCGGGCCGTTGGGATGGAGGGCGGCGTCGGCGAAGTCCTCGGTCACCGCGCAGGCCTCCGCGTACGCGCCGGGGCGGAAGTCCAGGTCCTGGACCACACCGTCCGTGACCCACTTGAGCGTGATCGTGGAGAGCAGCGGCGCGCCCCGGGCGTGCGGGAAGGTGCCGCCGACGTCCGAGTGCACCCCGGCGAACCACACCTCCTGTGCCGTGTCGCGCAGCGGCTCCGGACGGCGGGTCACCAGGAACTCGGGATACGGGCGACGCCGCTCGTCGAGGGAGACGGCGTGCCGGATGCGGGCCGCGTTGGGCAGCTGGTGCGTGTACGGCCAGTGCAGCGTGCCCAGCCGGAGGATGCCCGCCGCCTTCACCGTGTCCCACAGGCCGAGGTAGGTGACGGGCAGCGCGTAATGGGAGACCTGCCGCGGAGAGTTCCGTTTGACCTCAGCCCACAGCGGCTCGTGCTCGGTCCGCCGGCAGAACGCGTGCGAGAAGCGCGCCACTTCCTGTTCGCTTTTGTCGATGTCGTGATTGAAGGCGTACTTGGCCACGGCGTAGGGGACGAGATTCTCCGAGCCGGGGCGCATGAGTCCGGGCTTGTTCAGCATCCCGACCAGCGCGCGGGCGGTGTAGGCGCCACGGCTGAAGCCGAAGACGTACACCTGGTCGCCCGGCTCCCAGTGCTGCATCAGATAGGTGTACGCCTCGGCGAGGTTGGCCTTCATCCCGGTGCCCAGGGCGAGACCGGCGAGCCGGGACATCCTGCGGCCGACCGGGCTGCGCGCGCCGGCCGAGGCCATGGTGCCGACACCGGGGTCGTAGTACAGGAGCTGGCGCGCGGGGTCGTCCGCCTCCAGCATCTCGAACAGCCGGACGACGTTGGTCGGATAGCGGGCCCCCACCTGGTTGCTCGATCCGTCCAGACAGAGGACGATCCTGCGTGGCATGGGAACCTCTCTCAACGGGCCTGGGACGCTTCGCCGTTACCGCCCGGGCCGGCCGTGGGGAGCGGCCCCGACGCGGTGCGCTGTCCCGGCTCGATCTGCCCGGCGAACGCTTGCAGCGCGGCCGAGCTGTTGGGTGGCAGAACGGCCATCAGCCCGTGCTCCTGCGCCTTGGCCAGCGTGCCCGCCGCCTGGCTGCCCTCGGGAGCGAGCACCAGCCGCACATGCCCGTCGCCGGATCCGCGCCGGTCCACCGGTGTCACGGCCCCGTGCGTGCCGTCGGGCAGGGTCACCCACAGCTGGAAGTCGTCGTACCGGACGA
Source organism: Streptomyces echinatus (assembly GCF_014203595.1). Taxonomy (GTDB): domain Bacteria; phylum Actinomycetota; class Actinomycetes; order Streptomycetales; family Streptomycetaceae; genus Streptomyces; species Streptomyces echinatus. The sequence continues at coordinate 724,765 of NZ_JACHJK010000003.1, read as the reverse complement.
AGTCCGCGCCCTTCACCGGCCACGGGTAGTGGTGCTCACCGGGCACCTTCGGCAGGATCCCCTGATGGTTGCCGCGGCTCATCGGCACACACGCGTTGAAGAGCGAGTCGGTCCACGCCTCGACGCCGTCGGCGTCCTCGATCGGCGTCCGCAGCAGCTCCCCGGCCTCCTCGTAGCCCAGGTCGGCCAGGGCGTCCAGGGTCTCGGGGAAGCCCGCCACCAGTTCGGCCGCGTCCTGGCGCAGCCGGTCGACCCTCGCCGGGTCGGCGCAGAACTGCATGCTCCACTCGATGCCCACACGGGCCCGGTACATCCGCCAGCCACTGCGCGTCATCACCCACAGGCTTCCGCCGTGGTGCATCTCCCAGTGCTCGGATCCGGTGGGGCGCGGCCCGTAGGGCAGGTCCGCGTCGTCCAGCGAGTCGAGGATCTTGCGCGCCGTCCGTTTGGCGGCCTTGAAGAACGGCGACTCGAAGCGCTTCGGATGCTCGACCAGCCGGATCCTCCAGGGATGGTTCTCCGACTCGATGCCGCCCGGTTTGACGGTGTCGGGCATCCGGGCGGTGGCCACGGTTCCGGCGCGGGTCATGGTGCCCTCCTCGTGCCGCCCGCGGCCCGGGATGGGGTCCGCGGTGCCGAGCGCCCCCTGTGTTCATCGTGCGCCTCGAGGAGGAAGTGTGCGAGCCGAAAGGGTCGTTGCTCCGTCAACCGGACCGGCGACTCGCACCGGCCGCTGCTGCTGGTTGACTCCTGAACCTCCAGAGCGCGCGTCGGCGGCCGTGACCGACCCGCGCCCGTCCGAGGCCGAACTGGCCGGTCCCGTCGCGCCCCCGGCCCCCCGGAACCGGTGATCAGCGGCTGGGCAACCGGTGATCACCGGCCCGGGAACCGGTGGTCAGAGCGCCGGGCCCGCGCCTCCGGGCCGGATCCGGCCACGCCAGGCGCCGGACTCCGCGCCGCGTTCCTCGATGTAGCGCTTGAACCGCTTCATGTCCCCCTTGACCCGCCGGTCGATCGAGCCGATCAGGTCGCCGACCTTCTCGGCGGCTCCGCTGGGCTCGATGTCCATGACCAGCTCGACCTTGGTGTGGGTGTCGTCCAGGCGCTCGAAGCGGACCGAACCCCGCTGGCTGGTGTCGCCGCTGGTGCTGCGCCACGTGATGCGCTCGTCGGCCAGCTGGTCGACGATCTCGGTGTCGAACTCCCGCCGAATCCCGCCGATCTTCGTGGTCCAGTGATTGTGCCGGTCGTCCAGCTGTGTGACCTCCTCGACCCCTTCCATGAAGTTCGGGAAGTCCTCGAACTGCGTCCACTGGTTGTAGGCGGTGTGGAGGGGGACGTCGACTTCCACCGCTTCCTTGACCGTGCTCATCTCTGTGCCTCCGTTCTCACTGCTTGCTTTCCGAAGCCCCGCGGGTCTGCGCAACCGACCCGGTCGGGACCTGCCGGGTACCCGTGGAGCCCGGTGTCATGACCACGAGTGTGTCCGGTGAGAGTTCCTGGGCGGCCTCGGGATCCGGCCGCGACGGTGCGGATCCAGCCACGGCCCCCGCAATCCGGCCACCGCCCTGACATGGTGTTTTACAGTGTGTGCCACCAGTTCCGGCGACAGACGTGTGAGGTACTCGCGACCATGCCGACCGAGACGTTTGAGTTTCAGGTAGAGGCCCGTCAGCTGCTCCAGCTGATGATCCACTCGGTCTACTCGAACAAGGATGTCTTCCTGCGGGAGCTCGTCTCCAACGCCTCCGACGCGCTGGACAAGCTGCGTCTGGAGAAGCTCTGGGACGACTCGCTCGACGCCGACGTGTCGGACCCGCACATCGAGATCGACATCGACAAGGACGCCCGCACGCTCACCGTGCGGGACAACGGCATCGGGATGTCGTACGACGAGGTCGGGCGGCTGATCGGCACCATCGCCAACTCGGGCACCGCCAAGTTCCTCCAGGAGCTGCGGGAAGCCAAGGACGCGGCCGGGGAGGAGGGACTCATCGGCCAGTTCGGCGTCGGTTTCTACTCCGGCTTCATGGTGGCGGACGAGGTCACCCTGCTGACCCGGCGCGCCGGCGAGAGCCACGGCACCCGATGGACGTCACGCGGCGAGGGCACGTACACGCTGGAGACCGTCGACGACGCGCCGCAGGGCACCTCGGTGGTGCTCCACCTCAAGCCCGCCGACCCGGAGAACCAGCTCCACGACTACACCTCTCCCTGGAAGATCAGGGAGATCATCAAGCGGTACTCCGACTTCATCACCTGGCCCATCCGGATGGTGCCGGAGAGCCCCGCCACGGCCGACGACAGCGGCGCGACGCCCGAGCCCGAGACGCTCAACTCGATGAAGGCACTGTGGGCCCGGCCCCGCGACGAGGTGTCCGACGACGAGTACCACGAGCTGTACAAGCACATCGGCCACGACTGGCGGGACCCGCTGGAGACGATCCGGCTCCAGGCGGAGGGCACCTTCGAGTACCAGGCCCTGCTCTTCCTCCCCGAGCACGCACCCCACGACCTGTTCACGCGTGACTTCAAGCGCGGCGTGCAGCTGTACGTCAAGCGGGTGTTCATCATGGACGACTGCGAGGCGCTGCTGCCGCCGTACCTCCGCTTCGTCAAGGGCGTCGTCGACGCGGCGGACCTCTCGCTGAACGTGTCCCGCGAGATCCTCCAGCAGGACCGGCACATCGAGCTGATGCGGCGCCGGCTGACGAAGAAGGTGCTGTCCACGGTCAAGGACATGATGACCAAGGACCAGGACCGGTACGCCACGTTCTGGCGGGAGTTCGGCACGGTCCTGAAGGAGGGGCTGATCACCGACTCGGAGAACCGCGACGCCATCCTCGCCGTGGCGTCGTTCGCCGGCACGCACGACGACTCCGAACCGACCACGCTCAAGCAGTACGTGGAACGGATGAAGGACGGCCAGGAGGACATCTACTACCTCACCGGCGAGTCGCGGCAGAGCATCGAGAACTCCCCGCACATGGAGGCGTTCCGGGCGCGGGGTATCGAGGTGCTGCTCCTCACCGACCCCGTCGACGAGGTGTGGACCGACGCCGTCGGCGAGTTCGAGGGCAAGCGGCTGAGGTCCGTCGCCAAGGGGCAGATCGACCTCGACACCGAGCGGGAGGACGCCTCCGACGATGAGCGGGAGAAGCAGACCGAGGAGTACTCCGGGCTGCTCGGCTGGATGAAGGAGCAGTTGGACGAGGACATCAAGGACGTCCGTCTGTCCTCCCGTCTCACCGTCTCCCCGGCCTGCGTCGTCTCCGACGCGAACGACCTGACCCCGGCGCTGGAGAACATGTACCGCGCGATGGGCCAGGAGGTGCCCCGCGCCAAGCGGATCCTGGAGCTGAACCCGGACCACCAGCTGGTGAAGGGCCTGAACCAGGCGTACCGGGAGCGCGAGGACCGCACGGAGCTGGCGGAGACCGCCGAGCTCCTGCACGGCCTGGCGGTGCTCGCGGAGGGCGGCCAGCCCAAGGAACCGGCCCGGTTCGTCAAGCTGATGGCGGACCGCCTGGAGCGCGCGCTGTAACCGGCCCGGGGACGCCGACGGCCTCCCCGGGGGACACCGCCCCCGGGGAGCGACCGTTCGCGGCGGCGTCCGGTCGGGCCGGGCGGTATGCGGGGCCGAAGCAGTGCGCACCGGCGCGATGGCAGGATGACGGCATGGTGCTGAATCAGCCGTGGACGGGGCTTCCCGGTGACCTGCTGGCGGCGAAGGCGTCGGTGTACGATCCGAGCGGTTTCACCTGCTCGCCGCCGGTGCCGGAACCGGAGGGCGCCGAGTACGCGGCCTGCGCGTTCACGCTGGACGGCCGCTCGGTCCGGTTCCGCGCGGCCAGGACCACCCCGACGAAGGCGGGCCAGTTCGTCACCGTGTGGCAGCGGTCCGAGGAGGGGCCGATCCGGCCCTTCGACGTCCGCGACGGGGTGGACCTCTTCGTCATCAGCAGCCGTGCCGACGACGGCTTCGGACAGTTCGTGTTCCCCCGCGAGGTGTTGTGCGAGCGCGACATCGTCTCCCGCGGCGGCTCGGGCGGGAAGCGCGGGTTCCGGGTCTATCCGCCGTGGGTGCCCACGACCAGCCGGCAGGCCCGCGGCACCCAGGCATGGCAGGTCGGCCACTTCCTCGACCTCGGCCGGCACGGGCCCGCCGACCTGGAGCGCGCCCACGCCCTCTACCACCCCTGAGGACCGTCCGGCGGGACGCGAGACGGTCACCCCGGGCGGCGATTCTCGCATTGGCATGGACCTGACGTGCCAGGAGGTCTAGGCTCTGCTCCGCCATACATGAGAGCGCTCTCAGATCTCGGCTGTTCCACCCCCACCCCTGGAACGACGAAGGGCAACTCCCATGCGACGCAGAAGACTTGCGCTTGCCGTCCTGTCCGCACTCCTGATCCTCGGCGGATCGAGCACGGCGGGAACGCTCCCCGCGGCGGCGACCGGCCTTCCCGCCGAATCCCCCGAGCCCGCCTCCGACGGACTCGTGACCGCCATGCGGCGCGACCTCGGCCTCACCCGCGAACAGGCCGAGACGCGCATCGCGGCCGAGCGCACCGCCGCCGCCCTCGCCCCGAGGGTCCGCCGGACGGCCGGAAACGCCTATGGCGGCTCCTGGTTCGACGCCGAGAAAGGACGCCTGACGGTGGCGCTCACCCCGGAGGCCTCGACGCACACGCGCCGCGCGATCGAGGCGTCGGGAGCCGAGGTCCGCACGGCCAGGTACTCGGCCCGGCGACTGGACGCCGTCAAGGCGCGCATCGACCGGCTCTCCGCCCCCACGGGAGTGAGCGGCTGGCACGTCGACCCGAAGGCCGGCACGATCGTCGTCGACGTGGTGCGCGGCGAACGCTCTGACAACGGTGTCCGGCACTTCGTGTCCCAGGCCCGCACGACGGGCCCCGTCACCGTCAGGTCCGTCGCCTCCGCCCCGCGGACCTTCGCCGCGGGAACCGTCGGCGGCGATCCCTACTACACAGGCAACGTCCGCTGCTCCATCGGCTTCTCGGTGTACGGCGGCTTCGTCACCGCCGGGCACTGCGGACGGCCGGGCGCCGGGGTCAGCGGCTGGGACGGCTCCTACATCGGCACGTTCCAGGGCTCCTCCTTCCCGGACAACGACTACGCGTGGGTCGGCGTGGGCAGCGGCTGGTGGACCGTGCCGGTCGTACTCGGCTGGGGCACGGTGTCCGACCAGCTCGTACGCGGCTCGGCGGTGGCGCCGGTCGGGTCCTCCGTCTGCCGCTCGGGATCGACGTCGCACTGGCACTGCGGAACGGTGCTGGCGACGAACGAGACCGTCAACTACAGCCAGGGCGCGGTGCACCAGCTGACCAAGACCAGCGTCTGCGCCGAACCCGGCGACTCCGGCGGCTCGTTCATCACCGGCGACCAGGCGCAGGGCGTCACCTCCGGCGGCTGGGGCAACTGCGCCGGCGGCGGCGAGACCTGGTTCCAGCCGGTCAACGAGATCCTCAACCGCTACGGCCTGACCCTGCACACGTACACCGGCTGACCGCGCACGCACCGACCCCACACGGTCGCACCAGGGGTTCCGCGCACCCGCGCGGAACCCCGTCCCCGGCGCCGCACCGACCCTGGAGCGAAGACCCGAACCAAGAAGGGCGTGGACGCCGGTGGTCCTCAGCCGTGCGGGTCCGCGTCCGCCTCGACCGGGAGCACCAGGCGGAACAGGGCGCCTCCTCCGCGGGCTGGATGAGCCGTCAGTTCGCCGCCGTGGGAGTGCGCGATCTGGCGGGCCATGGCCAGGCCCAGGCCGGAGCCCGGCAGGGCACGAGCGGTCCTGGCCCGGTAGAAGCGGTCGAAGACATGGGGCAGGTCGGCGGGGTCGATCCCGGGGCCGTGATCGCGGACGGTGATCTCAAGCCGCCCATCCCCGGCCTGCCGGAGCACGGCGGCCTCGACCCGCCGGCCGGCCGGGGAGAACTTGGCCGCGTTGTCCAGGAGGTTGGAGAACAGCCTCGTCAGGCGGCTCGGCACGGCCGCGGCCAGGGCGGACGCGGCCGAGGGAGCGGTGTCCAGCACGAAGACGACGTGCGGCCAGTGGTCGCGGGCGGCGGCCACGCTGTGCTCCAGGAGGGCGGCCGGCCGTACCGGCTCCAGGGCCTGCCGGGGCTCCTCGTCGCGGGCCAGGTCGATCAGATCGTTGACCAGCGTGGTCACCTCCCGCAGCTGGCGGGCCAGGGCGCCCGTCGCCCGCTCCCGCTGGCCCGCGGTCAGCCGCTCCGCCCGGAGCAGGATCTCCGCGTTGGTGCGCAGCGCCGTCAGCGGGGTGCGCAGTTCGTGCGAGGCGTCGGCGACCAGACGCCGCTGCGCGGCGAGGGACTCCTCCAGAGCGTCGAGCATGGAGTTGAAGCTGACCGCGAGCCGGGTGATCTCGTCCTCCCGGCCGCGCTCGACGGCCGGCAGTTCGATGCGCAGCCCGGCGTCACGGGTGGCGGTGATCCGTTCCGCCGTCGAGGTCAGCCGGGTCACGGGGGCCAGCCCCGAACGGGACACCCAGTAGCCCAGCAGCGCGGCCACCGGCACCCCGGCCCCGCCGATCACGCCCAGCAGCCACGCCGCCTGGCGCTCCGCGCGGCGCACCCCGTCGGAGCGGAGCGCCACCTGCATGGCCAGCCCCTCACGGGCGGGAGTGGTGAGCACCCGCACCGGACGGCCGGCGACCGAGGCCGTGCCGTAGTAAGGCGCCCGATGGCGGCCGGCCACCTGCCGCACCGCGTCGCCGACGGGCAGCAGATAGCCCTCGCGCGGGTCGTCCGCGGCCGACTCGGGCACCAGCTGGGCGCAGGCGGGCGCGGCCAGGTACCGGCACTCGCCGGCCTGGACGCCCGGGCCGCCCGCCCGGTCACGCTGGATCGCCAGCGTCGCCGCCTGGGTCAGCTGGAGGTCGAACTGCCGGTGCAGGGTGTAGACGGTGACGGCGTAGGCGCCCGCGCACACGGCCAGCGCCACGGCCGCCACCGCGGCCGACGCGGTGACGGCCAGCCGGCGGCGCAGCGGCGGACGGCGGTACCGGCGCGGACGGGTCACCGCTCGTCCAGCCTGTAGCCGATGCCGTGCACCGTGTGGACGAGCCGGGAGGCGCCGCCCGCCTCCAGCTTGCGGCGCAGGTATCCGACGTAGACGGCCAGTGAGTTGGAGTCGGGGCCGAGGTCCCGGCCCCACACCCAGCGCATGATCGTCTCCCGTTCCAGGACCTGCCCGGGGTGTCGCAGCAACAGGTCCAGCAGCGCCCACTCGGTGCGGGTGAACTCCAGCCGCCGTCCCGCCCGCACCGCCGTACGGCTCTCGGGGGCGGCGACCAGGTCGGCGAAGCGCAGCCCGCCCGGCCGGAGCTGCTCGCCGGGACCGGTGCGGCGCAGCAGGGCGCGCAGCCGCGCCGCCAGCTCGTCCAGCGAGAACGGCTTCACCAGGTAGTCGTCGGCTCCCGCATCCAGACCGTCCACCCGGTCGCTGACCGCGTCGAGCGCGGTCAGCACCAGGATCGGCGTACGGTCGCCCAGCGCCCGCAGCCGCCGGCACACGGCCAGCCCGTCCATCACCGGCATCATCACGTCCAGCACCAGGGCGTCCGGCTCCCACTCCGCCATCGCGGCCAGGGCGGTGTGTCCGTCGGCCGCGCCCCGGACGGTGAAGCCCTCCAGGGCCAGTCCGTCCTCCAGGGCGGCGCGTACCTCCGGGTCGTCGTCCACGACGAGCACCTGTGCGGTGGGGGCGGGGTCCTGGGCTGCGGTGTTCATGGACCCAGCCTGCCAAAGGCGGGGGACGGGGCCGGACCCGGGAGCGGGGAGCGCTTGCGTCCCGGCCTTCCTGGTCAGGCGGCAGCGGAAGTCGCTCGTCCCGCCGTCGCGCTTGGTGAGGCAGCCGTGGGGCAGCGGCGTGTTCCCGGGCCCGGGATACCGCACATCTCAGAAGGAGCCCAGGTCGGCGGCGACCCAGTGTTCGGGGCGCATGTAGAGGACGAAGTGCTCGCCGAGCCGCGTCCGGTCGTATTCCACGAAGGCGGCGACCTGGTCCTCCGGGAGGTACCGGGCGGCCATCTCCCAGGACAGCTCGTGGCTGTCGGGGGCGGTTCTGGTCACCGGTCCCTCCACCGACACGTAGCGCACGGTCGGTTCGGTGCGCTGCACCATCAGGCTGAAGCGGCCCGCGGAGCGGATCGCCCGCGCCTTGCGGGAATCGGGCCCCGTACGCACCCACAACTCGCCACCGGGCGTGTACTGGTACCAGATGGGCACGGTCAGCGGTGCGCGGTCCGGCCGTTCGACCACCGACAGCGCGCCGATGTGAGGCTCCGCCAGAAATTGCTCTCGTTCTCGTGTGGAGAGTGTCACGCGACCGACCCTAACGCGTCGCCGGGGAGGGGCCCCAGGGCGCGGCTCCGGCCACGGCCCGTGCCTCGCACACCGGGCGCACCCCAGCGCCCTCTCGTTCGGCTCTAGTCGGTTCCGCGTTCCATAACGCGGCGGGCGGCCTCGGCCTCCGCCGCCGGCGGTGACAGCTCGTCGAGGGTGTCCAGCTCGTCGTCCGACTCCAGCTCCCGCTCCCAGGCCGCCGCCAGCTGCCGCTGCTCCTCGTGCGACTTCGCGGCCACGGCCTCCCGGTGATCGGGGTCCAGCGCCGCCAGGAATCGTTCCACGGGGTCCGTCGGCATGCCGTGCTCCTTGTCGCCGCGAAGGGTGCCGGTCCCGGCCCAGCATGGCCAACAGCGCACGCGCCGACCGCCCGACACGACCCGGGTCCACCCTGATGGCCCTGCCGCCCCGGCCCCCATGCTGAGCCCGGGCCGCCGCCGTTACCCGGGGGCGGGGAACCAGGGGCCGGCCACCTGCGGCTAGGTTAGGGCCATGACCGGTGACTGGCGGACGGACCGGATCGGGGCCGCTCTGCGCGGCGAGAACCCGACCGTGCTGCGACGGCTCGAGGCGGGATTCGCGGTGATCGGGGATGTTCAGTTCCTGCCCGGCTACTCGGTCCTCCTCGTGGACGACCCCGCCGTCCGACGGCTGTCCGACCTGCCGAGAGCCGGGCGGCTGGCGTTCCTGTCCGACATGGACAGGCTCGGCGAGGCGGTCGAGCGGGCCTGCCGGCGCCTGGACCCGGAATTCCGCCGGGTCAACCTGGAGATCCTGGGGAACACCGATCCGTTCCTGCACGCGCATGTCTGGCCGCGCTACGCATGGGAGCCCGCGGAACTGGCGGGCAAGCCCGTGTGGCTGTATCCGCCCGGCCGGTGGAGCGAGGAGCGGTTCAGGCTCGGGCCGCGCCATGACGCTGTGCGGCAGGCGATCAGCGACGAGCTGGACCGGCTGTACGCGACGTCCTGAGCCACTGGCCGCGCCGGCCCGCTTCAGGTCTGCCGGGCGTGTACGGGGTCGTTGGCGACCTCCTCCGGGCACTTCCGGTGTGGTTTCCTCGTCCGCCGGTCGCGCTGCCAGTCGAACGTCGCGAGAGCCAGGGACGCCACCATGCCGACAAGGCCGGCGGTCAGCGCCGTCACGAGGGCGCCTCGGTAGTCGTGGCTCCTGTCCAGCACCAGGTAGAAGAGGCCGGGCAGGGCGGCGGTCCCCAGCGCCGAGCCCAGCCGCTGCCCGGTCTGCAGGGCGCCGCCCGCCGCGCCCGCCATGCGCACGGGCACGTCCCGGAGGGTCATGGTGATGTTGGGGGCGACCACGAAGCCGCTGCCGATGCCTCCTAGGAAGAGCACCGGGGCGGCGACCCAGGGAGCGATGTGCAGCGGCACGAAGCGCAGCAGCAGCGCCGTACCGCCCAGGCCGGCGATCACGCCCGTGAGACCGCACACGGTGAGCAGGCGGCCGTACCGCTCCACCAGCCGGCCGGACAGTACGGCCGCGATCGCCGAGCCGAGGGCGAAGGGAGTGACGGCGAGGCCGGAACGGAGCGGGGAGAAGCCGAGGCCGCGCTGGTAGAACAGGGCGAAGAGCAGCCAGACGCCGCTGAACCCGATGAAGTACAGCGTGCCGATGCCGGCGCCGACGGCATAGCCGCGCACGGTGGTGAACAGCCGGGGGTCGAGCAGCGGTGCGGCGCCCCGGGCGACGAGGCGGTGCTGCCACCCGGTGAAGGCGGCGAGGACCGCGGCACCGGCGAGGAACAGCCACCACAGGCCGCCGAGGCCGCCGGACTCGGCCTGCACGAGCGGATACATGAGCGCGAGGACGCCGGCCCCGAGCAGCAGCACGCCGGGCACGTCCACGCGCCCTCGCCCGGAGCGCCGGACGCGGGGGAGCAGGCGGCGGCCCAGCAGGACGGCGAGGATGCCGATGGGGACGTTGACGTAGAAGATCCAGCGCCAGCCCTGGGCGCCGGAGGCGAGGGCGAGGATGGCGCCGCCGGTGATGGGGCCGACGGCGGAGGAGATGCCGACGGTGGCGCCGAAGAAGCCGAAGGCGCGTCCGCGCTCGGCGCCACGGAACATCTGCTGGATGAGCGCGGAGTTCTGCGGAGCCATGAAACCGGCCGCCAGGCCCTGGGCGAGACGGGCCACCACCAGCAGCGTGATGTCCGGGGCCGCCCCGCAGGCCGCGCTGAAGACCACGAAGCCGCTGAGGGCCAGCAGGAAGATGCGGCGCCGGTCCAAGGCGTCGCCGAGACGGCCGGCGGTGACGAGCGCGAGGGCGAAGGTGAGGGCGTAGCCGGAGACCACCCACTGCACCTGCGCGGGGGAGGCGTGCAGATCGCGCTGGATGGTGGGCAGGGCGACGGCCACGATCGTGACGTCGAGCAGGCTCATGAACCCGGCCACCAGGGTGACCCACAGGGCACGCCACCGGTTCGGATCCGGATCGAACCCGTCCTCCCGTCCGGCCGGTTCCCGACCGCCCGCGGCGGACGTCGACGCTGTCACCTCGCCTCCTCTCGCCCGGGCCGCACTCGGGCCCCGCCGGGTCCCACCAGGCCCCGCCAGGGTCTTGCCGGCCCGCACCGGGTGTTGCCCGGCCCGTGCCCGGGCGGACAAGTTCCCCCGTCCGGGACGGGCACACATACCCCAGCCTGCGACGAAGCCGCCGGGGCGGGTGCCCAAGGTGCGCGGACGCGCCTGTCGGCGGCGCGGACCGCCATCGCGTCACGGAGCCGAGTCGTCCGGCCGGTCCTTCCGCAGGCACCGGACGGACATCTCACTTAAGCTGTCCGCATGGTAACTGAAAGTAACACCACTGCTTCGAAGCGTAGCGGTCTGCTCATCTCGCGAGGCGCCGCTCTCCTCTCCGCGGCAGCCACGGCCGGAGCCCTGCTCACGGGATGCGGCACCGACACCGACGGCGCCGCGGCGAAGACCGGTGCGGCGGAGGCCGCCCGGATAGCCGCGGCGTCCCCCTCACGCTCGGTGAACGTGCCCAGGCTCTCGGAGGACCAGGCCGAGCGCAAGGTGTTCATCCCCAAGGCCAAGACCGACTACGAGAAGGCGCTGCAGGCCGCGGTGGGGGCGGTGCCGAAGTCCGAGCCGGTCTCGATCAAGCTCAAGGGCCGGGTCGACCGCCCCCGCTGGAAGGCCGAGGTGGCCACGGCCGACGGCGCCGCCCACACCGTCCGCGTCGACGCGGTCAGCGGAAAGGCCGGCAAGGCGCGGGCGGAGACGGACCAGGACTCCGACGACAAGCGCGAGCTGGCGGACTGGCTGAAGAAGGCGACCGTGACCGCGCAGCAGGCCGCGCAGACCGCGACGGACAAGACCAAGGGCACCGTCACCGCCGTCGAACTCGAGGACTCCGACGGGGGCACGCCGATCTGGTCCGTCGACGTCGTCACGACCGACGACTGGAACAAGACGACCTTCGACATCGACGCGACCAACCGCAAGATCATCCGGGAGCACGTCGACCGGGACTGACGGGGCGCACCACGGGCGGCAGGCCGGTGCCGGGCGCGCATCCCGGTGGCCGGGTGCGGTCCGTCCGCTCGGGCACGGTCCGGATCAGGTCTCCCGCAGCGGCGCGTACCCGGACGCGTCCAGCCCGAACGTCCAGGCGACCCCCGCTCTCGCCGACCGGGCGGCGCTCGACCGTTTCACCGCCTGGGCCACGGCCCGGACCGGCGACCGCCTGTCGGTCCTGTTCACCCCCTGGGGCGAGGGCCTGGTCCGCTCCTGGTACCGGCGGGCGCTGGTCGACCTCTCCCGCCTGCCCCACGTACGGCGGGTCGCCATCCAGACCAACCTCAGCTGCCGCACGGACTGGCTGGCCGACGCCGACCCCGACACCGTGGCCCTGTGGTGCACGTACCACCCCGGGCAGACCCCCTACGACCGCTTCCTGGCCAAGTGCCGTGACCTCGCCGAGCGTGGCATCCGCCACAGCGTCGGCATCGTGGGCCTGCCCGGCCACCTGGACGAAGCCCGCCGGCTCCGCGGCGACCTGCCCGGCCACGTCTACCTCTGGGTGAACGCCGCCGAGGGCCACACCTACGACGACTCGGAAGCCGGTGCCTGGACGGAGCTGGACCCGCTGTTCCCGTACAGCCGGCATCCGCATGCCAGCGCCGGACTGCCGTGCCGTACCGGCGAGTCGGTCGTCTCGGTCGACGGCGACGGAACCGTCCGCCGCTGCCACTTCGTGCGCACGGAACTGGGCAACCTCTACGACGGCTCCTACCGCGCGGCGCTCCGCCCGCGCCCCTGCCCGCTCGCCGTGTGCGACTGCCACATCGGCTACGTCCATCTCGAAACCCTCCCGCTGTACGACGTGTTCGCGGGCGGCGTCCTGGAACGGATACCGGCGGGACACGGAAGGACGGCAGGTTTGCCCCGGGAGGCACGGGCAACGCGAAGCCCATGACTGAACCGAACAGCAAGACGAGCCGGCAGGCGGCGCCGGAGCGGGACACCGCTGCCAAGGCCCGGCGGACGGCGGAGAAGGCGACGGCACCGGCCGGTCGCGCGGCGAAGAAGGCGGTGGAGACCTCCGACGAGGTGGTACTGGCCGTGAAGTCGGGCACCGGACGTGCGGCCGAGGCGGCGGGCGCGGCCACCCGCACGGCGGCCCGGGGTGTGGAATCGGGCCGCCAGGCGCTCGTCACGGCCTCGGGCCAGGTCGCGGCCACGGCCAAGACGGCCTGGGCGGTGGTCGCCCACCGCAAGCTGCTCGCCGCCGGGATGGGCGCGGGACTCACCGCGCTGAGCGCGGCGTCGTACGCGTGGGGCCGCCGGGCCGAGCGCCGGACGTACGGTCCGCTCACCCGCCTGACTCAGGGCCGTATCTGACACGACGTATGCCCGTTTGCGGCCGGACCGGAGCCCTCCGCGGGGCCGGTCGCCGCGCGGCAGCGGCCGACTCGTCCACTTTCGTTGGAACTTGAACATCTGGTGTCGTGTTCCGCACCGTCCTACGCTCCCCCCATGGAGTTGGAGGTGAGGCACCTGCGCGTCCTGTGTGCCATTGCCGACACCGGCAGTCTGCACAAAGCGGCACGCGAACTCGGCCTGGCACAGCCCTCGTTGAGCACCCAGCTGCGGCGCATCGAGCGCGCGCTGGGCGCCCAGCTCTTCGTACGCGCCCGGACCGGCTGCCGGCCCACCCCGCTGGGGCTCGCCGTGCTCAGCCGGGCCAGGCCGCTGGTGGCGGAGTTCGCGGCGATCGTGACCGAGACCAGGGCGGCGGCGGCCCGCGCCGCGGGCGGGTTCCGGCTGCGCATCGGCGCCACGGCGAGCCGGGCCATCCCGGGCTGGCTGAGGCTGCTGAGGGCGCGCGTCCCGCGGATCGAACCGACGCTGCACATGAGCGTGTCCGCCAACGCCCTGCTGGGCATGGTCGCCGCGGGCCGGCTCGACATGGCCTTCGTGCACGAGGTCGAGGGCAGCCCGCTGCGCTTCCCGCCGGGCCTCAGCCGGCGTGTGCTCGTGGAGCGTGAACCGCAGTTCGTCACGCTCGCCGCGGACCATCCGGCGGCGTCGCGTCAGGTGGTGAGCCTGGCGGAGCTCGCCGGTGACCGCTGGATGGTGGACTCCACGGTCGACGGCGAGTGGGACGCCCTGTGCCGGGTGCTGCGCGCGGCGGGCCTGAACCCCGAGATCCTGCACGGCGACTACCTCACCGCGTACTCGCTGGCCGCCATCGGCGAGGTGGTCACGATCAGCCAGCCGACCGCCCATCCCCGGCCCGACTGCGCGATCCGCCCCTTGGAGGGCGACCCGATAGGAGTACGGCTGTTGCTGGCGGCCCGGACCGATGCCGAACTGGACGAGGCCTACGCCGGGTTGGAGGAGGCCTACTGGTCGGTGGCCCGTGACGCCCCGGCCTACCGGCAGTGGCTGGAGCGCGTGCGAACCCCCGATGAGTCCGGGCCGCCCGGCGGACGCGGTGCGGGGCGCCGGATCGTCAGAGGCCTGCCGGACACAGCCGCCGGGCCGTGCCGCCCCTGACCACCGCGGAGACGCACCCGCCGGGCAGGCCGTCATGGGCGGCGGTGGAGAAGTTGGCGGTCACTGTCAGCGCGCCGTCGCCGAACGTCGTCCGCTGCACGAGGCGGTCCGGCGTCAGCAGCCGGAAGCCGGTCATCGGCTCGGTCGCCGCCCCCTTGTGCAGGGGCGCGAAGTACTTCTGGAGCCGGGCGATCTGCTTCCCGTGACGGTCGAGTTCGCCCGCGTCGAGCACGAGATTGAGCGGCACGTTGTAGAGCATCGCCAGCAGCGCCCGGGTGCGGCTCTGGTCCGGCAGCTTCGACCACGGCAGCTCCCAGCGCTCGGTGCTGATCACCGAGTCGTGCAGCACCGTCTGGTAGAGCGGCACCCGGTACCTCGGGTCGTACATCGCCTTGGCGACGTCGTCCGGGAGGCGGACCGGCTTGAAGAAGATCGCCGGTGCGCCGGCGGGCGCGTAGCCGCCCCACGTGGCGCGGTCCTTCTCCAGTTTCCACAGCCGGTCGCTGACCGGGGTGCCGGATCCGTGGCTGAAGGACAGCACGCTGTTCGCCCAGGAACCGGCGCTCTCCGAACCGAGCACCAGCCGGCGGTCGCCGGACAGCCGTGCCATGCGCTCCAGCCGGTTGCGGCGGTCCCCGGCCTTGGTCATCGGGTGCGCGGGGGAGTGGTCGGTGAACAGCTCACCGGCGGCGTCCACGTCGAGGAAGTAGCTGTCGGCGCCGTTCGCGGTCATGTCCCGGGTGCGGTCGGCGAGGTGGTGCCGGGCGGACTCGGCCCGCCGGAGGGCCTCGGAGCTGACGTAACAGCCGCGCCCGCCGAAACCGGTGACGGGCCTGCCGTCGGCCGTGTGCACGCAGGCGTCCTGCCACACCGGGGCCGGCCACTTCGACACGGAGGTGTCGGCGGCGTCCGGGTCCTGGGCGTTGGCCCAGGAGTCGTACGGCCCGACGAGATAGCCGGACCGCTCGGCCGCCCGCGTCGCCCCGGCGTCCATGGGGGAGCCGTCGGCGTCGTAGCCGAGCCACATCCGGTCGATGCCGAGCCGTCGCAGCCGGCCTACGCCCTCGGCGGTGCGCGCCTGGCCCCAGGTGTAGGCGTGGAAGGCGCCGATCAGCTCGCCGACCCCGGGGTTGCGGGCGATCTTCTCGCGCAGGGTGGTGATGCCGCCGTGGCCGGCCAGCCAGGCGCGGTAGTCGCGGGCCGCGGCCACCGGTGAGCCGTCGGTGAGCGCGAACGTGATCCGGTAGTCCGTCGTGTCCTCCTGCGGCGAGAAGGCGTGTTCGGCCTCGGTGTGCAGCCGGCCGCCCGCGGAGACGAACTTCAGCGTGGTCCCGATGTCCGACTCGGCGATGTAGCTCGCGCCGTGCCGTCCCGTCACACCGGCTCCCCAGAACGGCATGGTCAGACCGTCGGCCATGCCCGCCTCCGAACCCGCGAGCCCCGCCCGCGCCGAGTTCCACCACCGGTCGGCGACCGGCACCGACAGCCCCTCACCGCGCGGTATCTGCAGGTCGTTCGTGGCCGGGTCGGTGCCGGTCACCGGCCAGGTCAGGGTGGCCTGCCGGGCCGAGCGCACGGACACCGCCAGCCGTCCGTCGCGCGCGGACGCGGTGACGGTGAGCCCCTTCGCCGCGTACCGCCAGGTCGCCCGCGCGCCGTGCACCGAGACCTTTCCGGCGGGGCCGAGTCCACCGGCGGCGGGTGCGGAGAGCTGCCAGGTGCGGCCGTCGTCCGCCCGGGCCCGTACGGCCAGCGTCGCGGTGTCGACCACCGCGCTCCCGCCGGCGAGGGGCACGGTGACCCGGCCCCCGTGCGCCTCGACATGGCTGCCGGTGCCGGTGCCGGTGCCGGTGCCGGTGCCGAACGCGGTGGCCGTGCCGACGACGGCGACCACCGTGAGCGCGCCGCTCAGCGCGATGATCTTCTTCCTGGTCTTCCTGATCTTCCTCGTCCTCATGGCCGGCCACTGTCGTCACGCGGGATAAGAGACTTCTAAGAGCCCGCGAGGCGCGTCGGCCCGGCCGTTCTCCGGGCGGTCGCCCGGCCGCGTCAGTCCCGTCGCCCCCAGCTCAGCAGCATGCCGGGGCCGAGTTCGGCGAGCCGGGGCGAGTCCAGGTAGGCGAGGGCCTCGTCGACGGCCGCCGCGTCCACCAGTCCGGTCTCCTCCAGCGCGGGGCGCATCCGGGTCCAGGTCTCGGACCAGAAGCGGGCCAGCGGGCCGCCGGCCACCAGGGGCGGGCAGCAGAGTTCCGCGGCGACGTCGCGCAGCCCCTCCTCCCTCAGGAAGTGCGGGTACGCCGGGACGGTGGAGATGTCGGTGCCGATCGTCGACCGCAGCGCCCGCCACATGGCGTCCATGGTGCGCCGGTAGGCGGAGGAGGAGTCCAGGGTGTCGGGCACCTCCAGGGCGTCTCCCAGTACGAGCAGGCCGCCCGGGTCGAGCCATCCGGCGAGCCGGGTGATGAGCCGGCGGCGCTGGGGGAGGTGCATGAGGACGAACCTGGCGTGGATGAGGTCGAAGCCGCCGGGCCGCAGGCTCTCGTCGGTGAGATCGGCGGTGATCACCCGCAGCCGCGGGCTCGCCGGGGCGCCCAGTTGGGCGGTGTCCCGGTCCAGCGCGACCACCTCGTCGACGCCCGCCTCTTCGAGCAGCCAACGCGTCACCGTTCCGGTCCCGGCGCCCACGTCCAGGCACCGGCTGCCGGGACCGACGCCCAGCGCCCGCAGGCGGCGGGTGGTCACCGGGTCGAAGACCAGCGCGGCCGCGTCGATCCGCTCGGTCTCCCGGGGGTGCTCCGGCGCGAACAGGTCCTCGCCGTAGTGGCCGTCTCCCGGGGCCGGCGCGCCTGAGCGGCCGTCTCCCGGGGCCGTCCCGCCCGAGGGCGGCGGACTCGTCATGACCGGACCTCCTGCCGCGGCGGTGTGCGAGGCCGCAATCCGTGCACAAGGGTGCAAAACGTATCAGTCGGCACCCAGCGCGGCGAGGAGACGTGCGCAGCGGGCCGTCATCTCGGCCGCGCTCTGGTCCGGGTGGTCCGACCACCAGCGCATGACGGCGGTCACGGCGTACTGCCAGACGTCGTTGAGGAGTTGGTGGTCGAGCGGATCGTCGTGTCCGGCGCGGCCGAGCAGCTGGGCGGCGCCCGCGGCGCCCATGGCCGCGAGTTGCCCGCGGTAGCGGCCCACGGCGTCGCGCAGTTCACCGAGCGGCGGCAGGGCCGGGTCGTAGAGGACGGACCAGGCGTGCGGCTGCTGTTCGACCGTGCCGAAGACGGCGCCGAGGGTGTCCAGCGCATGGCCGGTCGAGCCGCTGCGGGACCGGGCGGCCGCCACGGCGTCGACGAGCAGGCCGCCCACCCGGTGGACGCAGGCGAGGTACAGGCCGTCCTTGGAGTCGAAGTAGCTGTAGACCAGGGGCTTGGAGATGCCCGCGCGCCCTGCGACGGCGGCGACCGACACCCCCGCGTAACCGTGCGTCCCGAACTCCTCCACGGCCACGTCGACGATCTGCCGCTCCCGGTCCGCCCGGGAGACGCCTTTGGTTCCGGCCTTGCTCATGCGGGCCAGCGTACCCCACCATGTGACCCGCAAGTAATTTACCCGAGGGTCAATTCAGGGAGTGCTGCGTCATGACACGGTCGTGGTGGGGCTGGGGGAACGTCGAGGACGCGGTCGGCGGAGCCGAACTGCGGGCGCTGCTGGACCGTGTGACGGCGTTGATGCCGGGCGAGCTGACCGATCACGAGCCGCCCGGCATCGCCTCGCTCGGCCTGTCCGCCCCCCGCGTCACCCCACCCGGCTCACTCGCCGCCCTGTGCTCCGCCGACCCGGCCGACCGGGCCGCCCACGCGCACGGCAAGGCGTTCCGGGACATCGTGCGCAACCTGCAGGGGGACCTGCGCCATGTGCCGGACCTGGTGGCGCGGCCCCGCGACGAGCGCGACGTGACCGACCTCCTCGACTGGTGCGGCCGTGAGGGCATCGCCGTGATCCCGTTCGGGGGCGGCAGTTCGGTGGTCGGCGGCGTGGAGCCGCGCTGCGAGGGCCACCCCGGCGTGGTCACCATGGACCTGGAGCGCATGGACCGGGTCCTGGAGGTCGACGGGACGAGCCGGGCCGCGCGCATCCAGGCCGGTGTGTTCGGGCCGCACCTGGAGAACCAGCTCCGGCCGCACGGGCTGACGCTGCGCCACTTCCCGCAGTCGTTCGAGTTCTCCACGCTCGGCGGCTGGCTCGCCACGCGTGCGGGCGGGCACTACGCCACGCTGTACACCCACATCGACGACCTGGTCGAATCGATGCGGGTGGTCACGCCGGCCGGGGTCAGCGCGTCGCGGCGGTTGCCGGGTTCCGGCGCGGGGCCGTCACCGGACCGGCTCTTCCTGGGCAGCGAGGGCACGCTGGGCGTCATCACCGAGGCGTGGATGCGCCTTCAGGAACGCCCCCGCCGGCGTGCCCGGGCGTCGGTGCGGTTCGGCGACTACGCGGCGGCGGTGGCCGCCACCCGGGCCATCGCGCAGAGCGGCCTGAACCCGGCGAACTGCCGGCTGCTGGACGCGGCCGAGGCACTGATCAACGCGGGCGTCAGCGTCGGCGGCGGCGTACTCGTGCTCGGTTTCGAGTCCGCGGACCACCCGGTGCACCACAGCCTGGAACGGGCCCTGGAGCTGTGCCGGGACCACGGCGGGGAGCCGTCCGCCGCCACCGGCGGGGACGCCCGCGCCGGAGAGCCCGGCGAGGACGCGGGCGGTGGCTCCGCCGTGGACACATGGCGCTCGTCGTTCCTGCGGATGCCCTACCAGCGTGACGCGCTGGCCCGGCACTCGGTGATCGCCGAGACGTTCGAGACGGCGTGCACCTGGGACACCTTCGAGACGCTCCACCGGGCGGTCACCGAGGCGGCGCGGCAGGCCATGCGCGAGGTCACCGGAACAGGCGTGGTCACCTGCCGGTTCACCCACGTCTACCCGGACGGGCCCGCGCCGTACTTCGGCGTGTACGCCCCCGGCCGCTGGGGCAGCGCCGTGGCCCAGTGGGACCACATCAAGGCCGCGGTGTCCGAGGCGATCGAGACGTCGGGCGGCACGATCACCCACCACCACGCGGTCGGGCGCGACCACCGCCCGTGGTACGACCGGCAGCGCCCGGGCCCCTTCGCGGCGGCGCTGTCGGCCGCCAAGACGGCCCTGGACCCGGCCGGTGTCCTCAACCCGGGAGTGCTCCTTCCGGCGCCCTGACGTCCGGCGGACGCCGTCCCGCGGACCGTCCGGCCCGACCGTCCCGCGGACCGTCCCGCGGACCGGGTGGGTGCCGCGGGGGTCCGGGGCCGTTCGCCGGCCCCGAGCGGACGACCCGCGGTGGCCGGGCCGGCGTCGCACCTCCGGTAGTGGGGTCCGCAGGTGCACCCTCGCCGGCGGTCAGACCGCCGCGGTGAAGGTGTAGGTCCCGGCCGGCAGGTGGTAGCTCGCCGGACCCGCCGGCACGGCCTGCGCGGGTGCGACGGCCGACTGCGGGCGCGAGGTGGGGACCGTGACGGTGGCGAAGGTGTTGACCGGTACCGTCACGCGCAGGGTCAGCCGGTTCCCGGAGACAGACCAGGCGCTCGCCGCCTCGCCGTACGGCGTCTCATAGGTGCTCTCGGCGGAGGTCAGCCCGCCACCGGGCCGCGGGGCGACGCGCAGTGCGGCGTAGCCGGGGCGGGCGGGGCCCAGTCCGCCGACCTGGCGGTAGAGGAAGTCGCCGACCGAGCCGAGCCCGTAGTGGTTGAACGAGTTCATGCCCGGGTCGTTGAACGAGCCGTCGGCGCGTATGCCGTCCCAGCGCTCCCAGATCGTGGTGGCACCGTGATCGATCATGTACCCCCAGCCGGGGAAGCCGCGTTGCAGCAGGGCGCGGTAGGCGGTGTCGGCATGGCCGTGGTCGGCCAGGACGGGCAGCAGGTTCTCCACGCCGAGGAAGCCCACGCTGAGGTGGCCGCCGGCGGCGGCGACCCGGGCGGCCAGCTTGTCCGCGGCCGGCTGCACCAGCGACGCGGGGAGCAGCCCGAAGGCCAGGGCCAGTACGTAGCCGGTCTGGGTGTTGCCGCGGACGGTTCCGTCGCCGGCGACGAAGCGCGCGGTGAAGGCCGCCGCGACCTGGTCGGCGAGCCGTCCGTACGACGCGGCCTCGGCCGGCCGGTCCGTGGCCGCGGCCATGCGGGAGACCAGGCGCGCCGACCAGGCGAAGTAGGCCGTGCAGACGAGGTCCTGCGCGGTGTCGTCGTTGACGTTGAGCCAGTCGCCGTAGGTCTGCCGGTCGCGTATGAGGTCGCCGCCGGCGGTGGCGCGCAGATAGTCCACCCACTTCGCCATCGCCGCGAAGTGCCGGTCGACGACGGTCAGGTCGCCGTAGCGCTGCCACAGCGTGTAGGGGATGATGGTGCCCGCGTCGCCCCAGCCCGCCGTGCCGGAACCGCCGATGACCGCGGGGGCGACGTCGGTGAAGGCGCCGTCGGCCTGCTGGGCGTCCGTCAGGTCGTCGGTGAACTTGGCGAGGAAGGCGTGGGTGT
The DNA here is from genome assembly GCF_014203595.1 of Streptomyces echinatus. Lineage (GTDB taxonomy): Bacteria > Actinomycetota > Actinomycetes > Streptomycetales > Streptomycetaceae > Streptomyces > Streptomyces echinatus. The sequence goes on along the minus strand of NZ_JACHJK010000003.1, from coordinate 703,802 downwards.
CCAGGTTGAACGTGGACGTCGCGCAGAAGGCGGCGATGTCGCCGGTCCAGCCCAGGCGCTCGTCCCGCTGGGGGCAGTCGGTCGGGATGGAGAGCATGTTGCCGCGTTCGCCCCACACGATGTTGTGCTGGAGCCGGTCGAGCAGCGGGTCGGAGGACCGGAAGGTGCCCGGCTGCGCGGCGTCGGTCCATACCGCGCGACCGGTGACGGTGTCCTCGTCGGGGGTGAAGCCGGCCGGCAGGCCCGTGAGTTCGACGTACCGGTAGCCGTGGACCGTGAAGCGGGGCTCGTACGTCTCGACGTCCCCGGTGCCGGCGAGGGTGAAGCGGTCCGTGGCCCGGGCGGCACGCAGATTGGCGGTGTAGAGCGTGCCGTCGGGGTTGAGCACCTCGCCGTGGCGGACGGTGACCGTCGTGCCCTCCTCGCCGCGCAGCGCGATCCGGTTCCAGCCGGTGAGGTTCTGCCCGAGGTCGAGGATCCACACCCCCGGCGTCGGCTGGGTGATCCGCACCGGGCGGAACTCCTGCCGCACGCTCACCCCGTTGTCGACCTGGGCGACCGTACGGGGTGCGGCCCCGTCGCGGACGGTGACGGGCGTCCAGTCGCCGTCGTCGAAGTCGGCACCGTCCCAGCCGGTGATGTGCAGACGCGCGTCGTAGGTCTCGCCGTCGTACAGGTCGTCCGCCGTGATCGCGCCGGTGCTGGTTCGCCAGCCGCCGTCCGTCGTCACCCGCTGGGTGGTGCCGTCGGCGAAGGTGATGACCAACTGCGCGGAGTACCACGGCTGGGTGCCGTACCGCCGGCTGCCGGCGAAGCCCAGGCTGCCCGAGTACCAGCCGTTGCCCAGCCAGGCGCCGAGCGCGTTGGCGCCCTGCCGGATCCGTGCGGTGACGTCGAAGACCTGGTACTGCAGGCGCTTGGCGTAGTCCGTCCAGCCGGGAGCCAGCACCTGGTCGCCGACCCTCGCTCCGTTGAGCCGGGTCTCGTGGAGGCCGAGCGCGGTGGTCAGGAGCCTGGCGGAGACCACCGGTCCGCGCACGGTGAAGCTCTTGCGCAGCATCGGCGCGGGCCCGACGACCCGCACGCCGGAACCCCACGGTCCACCGCCGTAGGACGCGACCACGCGCGCCGCCGGCCAGGACCCGTCGTCGTATCCGGGCGTCTGCCAGCCGGCCGGCGCGTCCCGGGACGCCTTCCACGTCGCGTCGGTGACCACGGTGGGGCCGCCGGTCACCGTGAGCTTGGCGATGAGCCCGGCGGGGGACTGGCTCGTGTTCCGGCTCGCGACGGCGATCGTGTTGGCGCCGATGGTGAGGCGGGCGGTGACATCGACGACGGCGGCGCTCTTCCAGGAGTCGGTGACCCGCGGCGAGGCGCTCACCAGGGCTCCGTTGACCCAGACGTCCGCGGTGTCGTCGCCGGTGACGAGCAGGGTCGCGGCGGCCGGCGCACCGGTCAGCGTGAACGTGCGCCGGAAGCAGCGGGTCTCGGCGGGGCGGCCGCCCGCGGGATCGCCCTCGGGGTACCAGATCCATCCGGCCCCCGACAGATCCGGTCCCGGGGGCCGGCCGATGAACGCGGCCGGCCACTCGTCCGATCCCGGCAGCAGTCCGGTCTCGAACCACCGGGGCGCGCTCCAGGAACCGGCCCGGCCCTGGGTGTCCCAGACCCGTACGCGCCAGAAGTAGCGGGTCAGGCCGACGAGGTGCGCACCGTCGTAGGGGATGTCGATCTGCCGGTGGGAGGAGACACGGCCGCTGTCCCACAGGTCGCCGGTGCCGTCGGCCGTGGATGAGACCTGGATCCGGTACCCGGCCTGCCGCTGCTGCGGTGCCGAGGAGTCCAGTTTCCAGCCGAACCGGGGGCGCGCGGTGTCGATGCCCAGCGGACCGGCACGGTGTTCCACGGTGCCGGCGGCCACCACCAGCGGGGACGCCGCCGTGAGGTCGGGGCCCGCGACCGAGGTGTACCAGGGGGCGGTTCCATAGGCGCCGAGGTCGCGGGCGGCGGGCCAGCCGGCGTCGCCGAAGCCGGGCCGCTCCCACCCCTCGGGTGCCTCCTTGCCCGCCGACCAGCGGGCGTCCGTGACGACATCGGTGGTGCCGCCGGAGGTCAGGACGCGCACCCGGCCGATGACGCCGGCCGGTCCGCCCTGGTTGCGGCTCGCCAGCGCGAGGGTGTTGGCGCCCGGCCGGACCGCGGTCCGCAGGTCCACGTACAGGGCCTCGCGCCAGGAGTGCGCCACTCTGGGGGAGCCCGTCAGGTACTCACCGTTGAGCCACACGTCGACCGTGTCGTCGCCCGTGACGACCAGCGCCGCGTCGGTCACCTCCCCTTCGGCGACGGTGAAGGCCGTGCGGAAGTACCGGTGTTCCGCCGGTGCGTCGGCGGCGGGGTCCCCCTCCGGGTACCAGATCCAGTGGGCCGGGGAGAGGTCGGCGGGATCCGCCCGGAGGGTGCCGTCGGCCGCCTGGGCACGGCCGGAGAGCGCGCCGACACCCGCGGCGAGGGCGCCCGCGGTCAGCGCGGAGCCGGTGCCGAGGAAGTGGCGCCGGCTGATCGCGGAGCGGCCGCCGGGGGTGGGGGAGCCGGGGGCGGGGGGAGTGGTCTGACGGGCCAACGGAGTACTCCTTCACTCGGGTCGGGCGAGGCGGGGCGGCTCGGTCGGGCGACGGGCGAAGCATGGTTTGAAACGTTTCAAACGCGTGGTGCGGTCGCAACGTACGAGAGTTGCCCGAGGGCGTCAAGAGACTGCGGTGCACCTTTCCGGCCGGTCCGCGGCAGCCGGAATTGTCCGGCGAAGAGGCCCGTGCGCCGGCTGCCGGCGGGGGCCACTAAGCTCCGGCGCATGAACGATGCGGGCAGCGACGGCAGCGGCAGACGGATTGTCGACGGGCGGTTCGAGCTGGAGAGACGGCTCGGCGGCGGGGGAATGGGCATGGTCTGGCTGGCCCGGGATCTCGTGCTGCACCGGAGTGTGGCCGTCAAGGAGGTCCGGCCGCCCGCCCCGGACCTCGCGGAGTACGACCCGGAGGCCGCGCGCATGCTCCGGGAGCGGGTGCTGCGGGAGGCGCGCGCCCTCGCCCGGGTCGACCACCCCAATGTGGTGACGATCCATCACATCGTGGACGGCGGCCCGGGAACCTTCCCCTGGCTCGTCATGGAACTCGTCACCGGCGGCTCCCTGGCCGACCGGCTGGCCCGCGGAACGATGGACCCCCGGGAGGCGGCTCTGATGGGGCGCGAGGTGCTGGCCGCCCTGCGCGCGGCGCACGAGGCCGGCATCCAGCACCGCGACGTGAAACCGGCCAACGTCCTGCTGCGTCCCGACGGACGGCCGGTGCTCACCGACTTCGGCATCGCTGCGATCCGCGAGTCGACCGCCCTCACCGCCACGGGCTCGGTGATCGGCACGCCCGACTACATGGCTCCGGAACGCGCCGCGGGCCACGACGGCGGTCCCGCCTCGGACCTGTGGTCCCTCGGCATGATGCTGTACACGGCCGTGGAGGGCCATCACCCGCTGCGCCGGGGCACGACCCTCGCGACGCTCGCCGCGGTCCTGAGCGAGGACGTCCCGCCGCCGGTCCGGGCCGGCGCGCTGCGGGACGTGCTGCTCCGCGTCCTCGTCCGCGACCCCGCGGCACGGCCCGACGCGCCGGAACTGGAGCGGATGCTGGAGGCCGCGGCCCGTGCGGCGCAGACGCCCACCTCCTACCCGCTGCCACCACCGCCCCCCGTACCGGCCGGCGGCGACCGGACCGCGTCACCCGCCGGTCCGGCCACGGGCCCCGGACCGACGGCGCCGGGCTTCGGTCCGGCACCCGCGATGCCCTCGGGGCCCTACGACGCCCGGCCCCCGCACACGCCGCCACCGGGACCCGAGGACGCGCGTCCCTCGTCCACGACCCGGCCCGTGCGCCAGGGTTCCCGGCGCCGCCTGGCGCTGGTGAGCGTGCCGGTCGCCGCCGTGGCGGTCGCCGGCGTCCTCGTGTGGACCCTGCGCCCGGACGGGGGCGGCCCGGCCGACGGCGCGTCCGGTCCTTCGCACTCCACCGACGCCACCACCGGGGCGGCACCATCCAGTGAACCGGCCCCCGTCTCCGCCTCACCGGCCGGGGAGGTGAAGGAGGGGACGGACCTGCTGACCCCGGCCGGCATCCGCACCGCCGTGGCGGCACTGGAGAAGGAGACCGGCCGCGACCGTTTCGGCCAGCTGGTCGTGTACCCGGAATTCGTGAGCGCCGAGCTGATGGTGAAGGGCAGTGACACCAAGTACGACTCCTACACCTACCGGGCGGGGCAGGGCGTGGAGAAGGGCATCATCAGCGGCGCGCTGCCGAGCGGCTCGAAGCCCGTCACCCTCGACCGGTTCGACTGGGACGCCGTGCCGGGACTGCTGCGCGAGGCCCGGAAGAAGCTGAACGTCGGCACGGTGACCACGCGCTATCTCCTCCTGAGACTGCAGGACGACGCCTTCGGCACCCCCGCCGGAATGTCCGTGTATCTCGGGAACGCCTACAACCAGACCGGATACCTCCAGGCGGACCGCACCGGCAAGGTGATCAGGGCCGTGCCCGTGGACGACTGACCTGCACCGCCCACGGGCGGCCCCCGGCGCGCGGTCAGTCGAGGAGCAGGGGATCGGGCAGGGAGGCCTCCCGGTGCATGCACAGCAGGCTGTGCACGACACCGGAGAGCCCGGACATGAGGCTGGGGGAGAACGCCTCGCGGGCCAGGCCGCCGACCGGCCCGCGCTGTTCCAGACCGGTGAGGATCTCCCCGTCGAGAGCGTCCGGGTCACCGGACCCGAGCGTGCTGAGGAACTGCCAGAGACCGAGGTCGCCGTGGCACAGGGTGTGGCTCCAGCCGAACCCCTCCGCGGCGCAGGCGCGAGCGGCCCGCCGGGCCATGTCCAGGTGGGCGGGATCCCCCGCGCGCCGGTGGAGGTCGAGCATGCCGACACCGATCCCGGCGCTCCCGTGACACCAACTGGTGAAGAAGTCCTCCTCGGCACCGATGCGGACGTCGAGCCAGTTGCCCTGGCCGGGCTGCCACAGCGACTCCTGGAAGGCGAACGCCCGCTCGGCCAGGCCGTGCCAGGCACGCCGCTCGGCCGCCGAACCCGCCTCGGTCAGCGCCAGCCGGGCCAGCGCCCAGCCGATGCCGGTCGCACCGTGCGCGAAGCCGCCGATGCCCTCGGGGTTGAGACGGGTCGTCCAGCACGCCCCACGGGAGTCGACGGTGGCCAGTCCTTCCAGCCGGCGGCCGATGTGCGCGGCGGTGGCCAGCCAGCGGTCCTGTCCGGTCGAGGCGGCGAGGGCGAGGAGGGGCACGATGCCGCCGGCCGCTCCGTTGAGCAGGTCCACCTCGACGTCGCCGTCGACGAGGGGCCCGTCGAGCAGCGCGGCCCGTTCGGCGGCCCGGACCAGCGGCCATTCCTCCCCGAGCACCCGGTGCAGCGCCAGCCACGTCCACACCTGTGACGCGGCGCCGCTGAACGCCCCGGCGGAGGGGGTGGGCGTCCGCTCCTCGGTGTCGATCAGCACGCGCAGCGCGCCGTCGAGGGTCTCGGCGACACCCGGCACCTCGTCCGCCCGGCCGGCCCGGACCTCGCGCACGTACTCCGCGAGCACCAGGGCGACTCCGCCCTGCCCGGTGTAGAGGTCGGCGGGCAGCACCCTGATGGACCAGCCCGCCGGGGTGAAGACGGGACTGATCCAGGTGACCGTGCCGTCCGCGCCCCGCACCGCCCCGTCGCACAGCCGGCGCACCATCCGCGCGGCCAGCCGCCGCCGGCGCCGCTCCCGGTCGCGGGCGTGCGGCTGTTCGGCCGCCGTCCGCACCCGCGCGGGCAGCGAGCGCTCGTTCAGGTACGCGCCCACCAACGCGTCCTGGATCACCGACTCCTCCAGCACGAAGTCGGCGGTGCGCCAGTCCTCGGCCGTCGTCCGTACGGCGCTCGCGTCCACGGTGAAGCCGAACATCGGCACGTCACCGGCGAGCAGGTCGGCGATCTCGCCGTCGATGGTCTCCGGGTCCGTCGGCGCGCCCGGCAGCACCGCCGCGTTGCGCCGCAGGATGTCCCGGGCCCGCTCCACGGCGGCGCCCTCGTCGTGCAGCGACGCCGGGTGCCACAGCATCCGGCCGATGTCGACGTACGCCTGGGTCGGCCGCAGAATGCGCCGCGCCCGGGTCCCCTCGAAGCGACGGAGCAGCCGGACGGGGTCCACGCCGGGCCGGCGCAGATGCGCCGTCATCTCGCGGAAGCCGGCCAGGATCCGGTCCCAGTACGCGCTCAGCACGGGGGTCGGGCTGGGGTGGTTGCCCGCGGTCGGCATCGCCGTCATGCCCACTTCGAAGCGGGCCGCCGCGGTGCCGCCGTCCGCGATCACCGGGTTGGGGATCAGCGGCTGCTGGCCGGGAAGCGCCCCCGCCCCGGAGATGTCCACGCCGCCCAGCGCGAACCCGGTGCCGCGCACCGGCAGCAGACCGGTGCGCAGTACCGTCCGGCGGATGGCCGCTGCCGCCACGTCCACCGCGTCGCCCCGGCCGCTGGTCGGGAAGGGGGCGGGGGCGTCGAAGAGTGTCTCGGCGTCCACGATCACCGGAACCGGTCCGTCCGCGATCATGTTCTCGGCGTGCATGTCGGTGCCGCCGGTGAACCGGAGGACGGCCAGCCAGTGCCCCATGTTCCGGTAGAAGGAGGCGAGTTCCGCCTCGTCGGCGCAGTAGCGGTGGCGGACGAACTCGGCCCAGCCGTAGCCGTCGCGCGGGAGGGTGCGCGGTACCCGGATCCGCTTCTCCGGCGCCGGGGCCCCGGTGAAGTCCGCGAACAGCTCGTCCAGCAGCCCGCCGAGCGCGACGTCCGCCTCGGACGAGCGTGGCTTGTACATGACTATGCCGCCGGTGAGGTCGACCCGGCTGACGGTCAGCCCACCCCCATGGCTGTCACCCGCCCCGAACGTCACGGCACGGATCCGGCCCGGGGCCCCGCCGAGCAGCGGTGCCAGCAGCTCGCGGTCGGCGGCGAACCGCTCCGCGAAGGCGGCCGTGGCCGCGACCGACATCCGGGCCACCGTCGCGACCCGCGGACCGACAGCGGGGTAGCGGCCGGCCAGCTTGTCGAGATAGCCCTCCGCGCCGGCCTGTTCGATGAACGCGGCCCATACTCCCGTGTCCGCGTCCGTCGTGCCCGGCCCGGCGGGATCGACGCCCTGCGCCATGCGCAGCGCGTGCAGCTCCACGAGGAACAGCCGGGTGAGTTTGGCGTGCAGCGAGGTGAGCAGCGCGGTGTGGCCGGCCTCCAGCAGTACGTCCCGTTCCTCACGGTCCAGGGCGTGCACGGCCGCCAGACGCCGGGCCAGGCCCTCCCGCCACGGCCGTGCGATGCCGCGTACGGGCCCGGCGAACCACTCCGCCTGCTCCGCTCCGTCCGGTGCCGAATCGCTCACCTTCCACCCTCCCTGCTCCCAGGCGCGACACGCACCCGATCGGGCGCGTGCGGGGAAAACGCAGGCAACGGCGCGAACGGCGCGAACGGCCGGGCGCGGCCGCATCCGGTGTGCGGAGCCGGCCGGGGCAGGGCAGCGCGCGCGGTTCCCCGCGGTAGGACCTGCCGGTGCCGTCGACGCTCGGCGGCACGGGCGGACGAGCGAGCGGTCAGCAGCACCAGCTGCCGCGGGACCCGCTCGGGCTGGAACAGAAGCCGTACAGGGAGTCGCTCGGGTCGGTGAGGGCGGCCTCGGCGGCGGCTCCGCCGACGTACAGCGGCCCGGCGGGGTTCAGCTGGCCGTACGCGCTCTCCGCGCCCGACAGCCAGGCTTCGAGCACTGCGGCGGTGTGCACACTGGACTGAGACATCGGTTGCCTCCGAGGTCGTGAGTGGGGGCGAAATTGCCCAGGCCCGAGTATCGCGGCGTTCGACGACCTGTCAGACGGCTAATCCGGCCACAGTCGCGCGGCGTTCGGGCCGCCCGGCGGACGGACGACACGGCCGTGACGGCGCCCGGCGCGGCCCCCGGAACCGGAGGCGCGCACACCGGGTCGGGGCCCGGCGTCGCCACCACCGGACCGCCACCACGGGCTCCCGCCCTTCAGCGTGAGCTCCACAGCGCACTGGCGCCGGTGCCGGAGACTGCCGCGGTGGACGCCCCGGCCGACGAGGACCACGGTGAGCACCGCGTCGGGCCGGTACGGGAGGCGTACGTCTGGTGCAACCTCACCGCCGGTGACGGCAGCCGGCCGACCGCCTGCCGAGGCGTCCCGGTGCACACCGTCAGCAGGGCGACGGCGGTGAGGAGCGTGGCGAGGACGGATCGGGGCCGCCCCACGGTGGCCGGCCCACGGAGGGGCACCCTCGCCGCGCGGACGCGGTTCCTCCGTCGGTCGAGCCCGCGGGGCCGGCCTCCCGAACGGATGAATAGCCCGGTCGCACGGCGTGTCGCGAGCGTCCGGCCAACACGCTGTGACACGGGAGACCGTGAGCGGGTGTCAGGGGGCTGATGTGACGGGACGGCGGCGGACTTCGTTATGGGACCGGGCGCGCTATCTGTTCGACACCCGGCTGGCGCGCAGTACGGGGACGCTGCTGGGCTGGCTGGCCCTGGGCTGTCTCGTGGTCGTCGTACCGGTCAGCGCCCTGCTGGTGTGGATGGACCCGGACGCGCCGCGCTCGCTCTCCGGGCGGCTCACGGCCGTGTGGCGCACCAGCGCGGAGACCCTGCGGCTCGGGGTCGCGACCGGTGCCCCGCCGCGGATGCTGCTCTCCGTACTGCTCGGCCTGATCGCCCTGCTGTGCGTGTCGACCCTGGTGGGGGTGATCACCACGGGCCTCGGCGACCGGCTGGCGGAGCTGCGGCGGGGCCGCTCGACGGTGCTGGAGCGCGGACACGCGGTCGTGCTGGGCTGGTCGGAGCAGATCTTCACGGTCGTCGCCGAGCTGTCCGCGGCGCGCGGCGGCCGGGGCGGGGTGGTGGCCGTGCTCGCCGACCACGACAAGGCCGCGATGGAGGAGGCCTTCGCCGCCACGCCGGGCGCACGCGGAACCCGGCTGGTCTGCCGTACCGGACCGCTGACGGACCCCGCTGCCCTGGCCCTGGTGGCCCCGGGCTCGGCGGGCTCGGTACTCGTGCTGCCCGCCGAGGACACCGACGCGGACCTGCAGGTGGTACGGACCCTGCTGGCGCTGCGGCCCCTCCTCGGTGGCGAGACCGGGCCACCGGTGGTGGCCGCCGTGCGGGGCCGCCGCTATCTGCACGCCGCGCGCCTGGCGGCCGGCTCGCGGGGCGTGGTGCTGGAGACGGATCTCACCACGGCGCGGCTGCTGGTGCAGTCGGCTCGCCGCCCGGGGCTCTCGGCCGTGTTGCGTGACCTCCTTGACTTCGCGGGGGCGGAGTTCCATCTCCTCGCGGCGGCCCCGGAAGCGGTGGGGCTGTCCTTCGCCGAGGCCGCCCTGCGCTTCGAGTCGGCCTGCGTGGTCGGGCTGCTGCGAGCGAACGGCCGTCCCGTTCTCACCCCCGGCCCGGAGACCGTCCTCGGGGCCGGGGACCGACTGGTCGTCGTCGCCCACGACGACACTCCCGTACTCCCCACGGACTGCCGCGCGCTCGTCGACCCGGCCGCCATGGCCCCGTCGGCCCCGGGCCCCGCGGGTCCCACGCGCGTGCTGCTGCTGGGCTGGAACCGCCGGGCGCCGCTGGTCGTGGACCTGCTGCGGCGGACCGCCCGCCCCGGTTCCGTCCTCGACGTGGTCACCGATCCGGACGACGTCACCGCGCGGACACCTGCCGACGCCCCGGACGACTCAGGACCACTCGGCATCGCCTTCCATGTCGGGGATCTCGCCGGCCCCGAGACCCTGCGCACCTTCGACGTGCTCGGCTACGACAGCGTCATCGTGCTGGGACCGGACGCCGGGGCCGGTCTCCGGCGACCGGACGACCGGGCCCTGCTCACCCTGCTGATGCTGCGATCACGGGAGGAGGAGGCGGGGCGCGCGCTGCCGGTGGTGGCCGAGCTGTGCGACCACCGCAGCCGGACGGCGGCCCCGCTGGGCAGGGCCTTCGACGCCGTGGTCCGCGGGGAACTCACCGCCCTGCTGATGGCCCAGATCTCCCAGAACCCCGCACTCGCGCCGGTGTTCGAGGAGCTGTTCGCCACCCGGGGCGGCGCTCTCCGGCTGCGTCCGGTCGGCCGCTACGTACGGCCCGGCCGTGAGGCGACCTTCGCGACGGTGGTGGCCGCCGCGCTCCGCCGCGGTGACTACGCGATCGGCTACCGCGCGCACGTTCCGTACGCCGCGTGTCGCGACGACGGCATCCGACTGTGCCCCGGCAAGTCCGAGCGGCGCCTGTGGGCGGCCGGGGACGAGATCGTGGTGGTCTCGGCGACTCCCGCCCCGCCCGGCCCCGGCGGCGACACACGGGGCGGGGTGCCCCGGACGAGACGGGAGACGGAGGGGAGCGACGCGCCCGCGGGCGGCTCACCGGAAGGGTGACACGCGGGTCCGGCGCCGGAGCGAGGCACGTGCGCGTCGTCGCCACCGTCCGTCGCCCGAGGCGCGGGCCGAGGCGTTCCGCGAGCCCGGCGACCGGAGCCTTCCCCTCGCCCGGGAAAACCGGCGGTACGGCGGCCTCAGCGTCCCAGGAGCAGCCCCGTGCCTCCGACGTCGGCGTGGATGCCGTCCTTCCCCACCGTCACACGCTGCAGACGGAGGTCCCCCGAGGGCGGCTTCGGAAGCCGGAAGGAAAAGGAGAAACGGTCGGCGATCTGGGGCCGGGTGAGCTTGGTGAGCGCGGTCAGGAGGGACAGGTCGAGGCCCAGCCGCTCGAGGAGTTCCGGATGGGCGAGCGCCGCGTCCAGGAGGTTCACCCGGGTCAGGTCGTGGAGGAAGCGCGGCGCGCCGGTGAGCCGGTGCAGCTCGTCCTCGCTGCGCAGGGCGGCGCGTACGGCCCTGTCGGGCACACCCAGACGGCGCACGATCTCCGGGACGCTCAGCAGCGCCTTGATCTTCTCCGTCTCCCGCGTGACCGCGCGAGCGGAGGCCGGGGTCAGGTGCAGCCCCTCGTCGGGCCCGGTGCCGGGCCGGTACGTCGCGAGGTCGCCGATGTCCAGCCGTATGCCGTTCACGGAGGCGGCGATGCCGCGCTGCCCGTCGCGCCGGATGCCGGCGTCGGCGCGCACCCGCAGGTCGTGTCCCGCGACACGCAGCGCGCCGCGGGCCCGGATCCCGCCCCGTCCGTGGGCCGAGAAGGACACCTCAGAGGCGCCCAGCTCGCGGTTCATGTCGGCGAAGGACAGCAGGACATGCCCGTGTATCCGCCGGACGAGCGCGCCGCTGAGCTCCGTCGGACCGTCGCCGTGCAGGCGTATCCCGTCCGCGCTGGCCGTCACCCGGGTCAGGGTGACCCGCTCGGCCGGTACGCCGGGGACGGTGACCCGGACCGAGTCCAGGCGCTGTGCGGCCAGTTGCGTCAGGAACGGGAAGCCGCCTATCCGTACCTCGGGGGCGGCCGTCAGGTGCAGCTGGTCCTTGAGCCGTTCGGAGGCCTGGCGTTCGGCGTAGAGCAGCGCCCAGCGGTCGGCGAGGGTCACGAGGCAGGCGAGGGTGAGCACCCAGACGACGAGCTTGGCCAGGGTGGGCAGTCCGGTGGCGCGGTTGCGGCGGCGACTGCGACGCCGGTGGTCGGGGGGTGACCAGGGTTCCTCGGCGTCGTCCTCGCGCGGGCTCGGGGCCGGGTCCTCGGTGAGGAGGTCTTCCAGTGGATCGTCGGCCAGCGAGGCCAGTTCGTCGTAGGGGCTGGGAGCGGATGGAACCGGTTCCGGGGCAGGCCCGTCGGACTGGAAGGCTTGATGCGTCGATGTGTGGGGGGTACGCATCGGTAGATTTGATCACATACTCCTACCGGATGCGCAAGCCCCGCATTCCACGGGCGATGTACGGCAGTTGGGACCGCCTGTCTTGCTTGCGGTCGGCCCGACCGGGTACCAGCCGCAGTGAGAGGGGCGTCATTGAGCCCGGGGATTACTGAAAGTGATGTTTTCGTGACCCGTCTCGGTGGTCCCGGTGACGACCGTACGAGTGTGGGTGAGGGCGCGGAGGCCGCCGCGCTGGAGGTCGCCGATGCCGTGGAGAGCCTGACGAGGGTCTGGTCGCTGGCGGCACAGGCGCCCACGCTGCGGCTGTCGCTGCATCAACTGCGGGCGTTGCGGACGCTGGAGACGGCGCCGGGGCTGAATCTCACCGCCCTGGCGGAGCGGCTGGACATCGGGCTCCCCACGGCGAGCCGGCTGTGCGACCGGCTGGAGGCGGCCGGCCTGCTGGAGCGTGTGCTGCACCCGCACAAGCGGCGCGAGGTGCGGCTGACCCTGACGACGCAGGCGCGGCGCGTCCTCGGTGACGTGGCCCGGCGCAGGGCGCGGACGCTCGCGGCGGTACTGCGGGACATGGGACCGGCGGACCGGGCCGCGCTGAGCCAGGGCCTGCGGGCGTTTCTGGCGGCGCTGCACGAGGGTCTGCCGGGCCCCGACGCGGAGCGGCGGGACCCGGGGCCCGCCGCGAGCGACCGGGGCCGGAGCGACGAGGTGCCCGGCTCCGGCCGGCCGGGGATGTGACGCCGGGCGGGGGTCTCGTCAGCGTCCGTGCCAGTCCAGGCACACCACCAGGGCGTCGTCGTCCGGGAGGGGCCGGCCGCGGTGACCGGACAGCTCCCGCAGGAGGGCGCGCGGAACCTCGGCGGCGGGCAGCAGACGGGTTGACTGGATCGCCCGCGCCAGTGCGGCGTCCCCGTACGCCTCCCCCTTGGGGTCGGCGACCGCGTACACGCCGTCGCTGACGAAGACCAGCCGGTCGCCGGGCTCCACCTGGAACTCCTGCGTCACGTAGTCGGTCTCCTCGAACATGCCGAGCGGCAGCTGGGCGTCGAAGGTGACCCGCTCCACCGTCCCGCCGCGCAGCCGCAGCATCTGCGGGGAACCGGCGTCCACCACCCGCACGCGTCCGGTGGCGAGATCGAAGTCGAACATCAGCACGGAGAGGTAGGAGCGGCCCTGGTAGTGGGCGTACACCGCCTGGTCGGCCAGGGCCGCCTGGTCCGCGAGGGAGAGACCGGCCCGGCGTGCGTTGCGCAGGGCGTTGATGGCCAGATTCGTCAGCAGGGACGCCTCTATCCCCTCGCCCATCCCGTTGGTGACGTACAGCATGAGGCGGTCCGCGGTCGCGGCCCAGTCGAAGTTGTCACCGAAGATCGCGTAGGCGGGTTCGAGCTGTGCGCCCAGTTCGTACTCCGGGCTGCTGCAGGAGCAGCCGGGCAGCAGCTGCCACTGCATCTCGGCGGCCAGGGTGAGCCGGTCCTTGCGGCGCGCCTGGAGATACAGGTCGGTGTCCCGGTCGGCGACGACGATCTCGTGGCCGAGCACTTCGGCGATCTCGCACAGCTCAGCCCGTCCGTTCCGGGCGAGTTCCCCCTCAGGCAGCGTCACCGACAGCACGCCGAGCCGGTCGCCGCGCACGGTGACGGGCAGATGCGCGCGGACCAGCCCGTCCCGGTCCGGCTCGACGAGCGGCTCCTGCGCCGCGAAGGCGCGGCCGGCCGTGCTGCCGTGGACCGGCAGCGGCTCGGGTGAGTGGGGCAGCGCCGAGACCGGCTGCAGCACGGTCAGGCCGTAGTCGACCATGAACAGCTCGGCGGACCGGGCCGCGTACTGTTCGACGAGCACGCGCCGTACGGCGTCGATCAACTCGTACGGTGCCGCCGTGCGCAGGGCGCGTTCGGCGGTCACGAATCTGTTCACGATGGAAAAAACACCAATCCTTTGTCGGATTCCGGTCGCATGGCGGCGCTCGATTCGTCCGCGCCGGACGTACGGGACATCTGTCGTCGGCTCGCGTCCCTAGTAGGCTGGCAACCGTCCCGGAGCCTGCGAGAGTGTGACTGTGACTGCCTTCCGACACCTGCCACAGCCCGACGAGGTCGCCCGCGTGACCTCCACGGCCGGTGAGCTACTGGAAGTGCTCTGGGGGCGTGCGTCCACCGCGCCCGCCTCCGCGTCCCAGCTGCGCGTGCTGCTCATCCTCGAGCACCACGAGGGCATCAACCTGCGGACGCTCGCCGTCTCCCTCGCCTCCACCCCGCCGTCCACCAGCCGGCTGTGCGACCGGCTCCAGGCCGCCGGCTTCGTCGACCGCGCGGTCAGTCCCACCGACCGGCGCGAGGTGAGGCTGTACCTGAGCAGCCGGGGACGTGCCTTCCTCGACGACCTGCGGGCCCGCAGGGAGCGGGAACTGCAGGAGGTCCTGACGCTGATGCCGGCCGCCAAACGGGCCGCCCTGCTGGAGGGACTGGAGGCGTTCTGCGCCGCGGCGGCGGCACAGATACACGACGACGCCGAGAGTTCCGGCAGCCGAACAGCCTGACGCGCGCAGCGCGGTGCCGGGCCCGTCGCCGCCTCTCGGCGCGAGCGGCCGGAACACGCGGGGGCCTGCGTCCACCGGAACATCACAGATCCTTCCCCATGTCCGTCCGACACGGTTACTTTGTTGTCTCGCAACTATAGTTGTCAAACGGCAACTGCCTGCCGGTTCCTCACTCCTGGGGCGCCGGACACCCCGAGTGTCCGCGTACCCCGGGCGTCCGGGTACCCCCGGGACGGCGACGGCCGTTCGGTGACCGAGTCGTGCGTACGGTGTCCAGCCGGGCGGCCCTCACCCGTTCCGCGTCCGGAGGCCGCCCGCCGCCCCCTGGCCGCCCCGGCAAACGCCCGGGCGGGCCCGGGCATGTCCCGTTCATCGGCGGGTAAGCGTGGGCTCATGAACGGGGGCACACGAATGGAGCCGGTGACGTCAGGGTCTGGCGGTGAGGGTGTGACCGGCTCGGAGCCGATCCACGAGATCGTTCCACTCGACGGACAGGGGCCGTGCATCGCCGAGGCCCGGCATCACGCGGCCGACTTCCTCGCCCGGGTCCAGCGGGAGTACGGGCTGCCGGTGTCGGACCGGGCGATGGAGCTGACCCGGCTGGTCGTCAGTGAGCTGGTCACCAACGCCCGCAAGTACGCGCCGGGTCCGGTGCTGATGGAACTGCGGATCGTCGGGGGCCTGGTCGAGGTGGCCGTGTGGGACAGCGATCCGGCACTGCCGGTGGCACGGGCCGCCGACCCGGGCCGGGTCGGGCAGCACGGTCTGGAGATCGTGATGGCGGTCGTCCAGAATTTCGAGGCGCGGCGGGAACCGGTGGGCAAGCGTGTCACAGCCCGTATCGCCCTGGCCGACGGGGCCGGAGGGGCGGGGGTCAGGCGTGCCGTCGGGCCCACGGCGGGCTGACGAGGGCGATCGGGACGGCCGCCACACCGATCTCAAGGACGCGGCGGATCCAGTCGACACCCCCGGTGTCCGGCACGCCGAGGGCGCCGGCGAGCCTCCTTACCGGTTTCCTTTCACCGGACATCCGTGCGGGTCGTGAATGCCCTCGCCAGCCCGTCGTGCGCCTCAGGCGTCGTCCGTGCGCATGGCCCGGGCGCGGGAGTCGGTGATGGTGAAGTGCTCCAAGGTGCCGGTGAGGGAGAAGAGCCGCTCGACCGTCGGATGGAAGGGGCCGAGCAGGATCAGCTCGCGGCCGGCGTCGCGGTGGCGGCGCCAGGAGTCGAGGAGCGCGTTGAGCAGCCCGCTGTCGGCGAACGTCACCTGGGTGAGGTCGACCACGGTCACGGGGAGCGCCGCCTCGTCCGCCTCGGCCCAGGCGGCCTGCAGCAGGTCGTTCTCCTCGTAGTCGACCTCGCCGCGCACGGCGATCTCGAAGACTCGGCCGTGGCAGGTCACCTTCACGGTAGCCCTGCTTTCCCACTGCATTCCGTCGTCCTCGTGCCCTCGGTCCGTGGCCATACGGCACTCCGCCGTGTGGCCCTGCGCGGTTCTCCTACCCCGTCCGGACCATAAGTTGCCTCTGGACAAGTATTCCTGACGCGGGGCGACCTGGAGGTGGTGCCCACCGCGTGTCCGGCGGCCCCGGCCGCAGGTCAGGTGGTGTTCGTGCCGGTGGCGTCCTCGTCCTGGCCCGGCCGGGCGGTGAGGTGGTCGAGGGTGCCGGTCTGGCGCAGCAGGCGTTCGAGAAGGTCGGGACGGCGGTCCAGGTGCAGGGCGCGGCCGGCCGCGCAGGCGCGGCGGTGGACCATCAGCAGCGCCGAGAGGCCCGCGGAGTCGATCCAGGCCAGCTCGGCGAAGTCCAGGCGGACGCCCCGCACTTCGGGACGGCGGGCCAGGTGCTCGGTGACCGTCTCGACCAGGTGGTCGCCGGTGTCGAGGTCGAGGTCACCGGCGACGTCGACGGTGAGCTCGTGGGCTCCGTGGGTGACGGTGAGGCGCAGGGCGGGTGGTGGCAGGGCGGTCATGCTTCTCTGCCGGGGCCGGGGGCAGGGAGGGGACGGGCGGCCAGGGCGGCGGTGCCGTCCGCGAGCAGGCCGAGGGCACGGGGAAAGTCGTGCAGATTCTCGCCGAGCACGGCGAGCGCGGCGCTCACCGAGCGTGCCGGCACCCGCCGCGCCTCCAGGACGTCGGCGGTCCAGCACAGGAACGTGGTGAAGAGGGCCGGGTCGTCGACGTACAGGGCGGTGGCCAGGAAGTCGACGATGTGGGCCACGTCTTCCGCGGTCCGCTCGCGCTGCGCGTCGCTGTACGCGCGCAGTGCGGGGAATCGATTCTCCAGGCCCGTCAGCGTCTGTCGGACGAGGCGGCCGCGGGACTGGGCGACGAACGTGTACTCCTGGTCGGTCAGATGCGGCAGGTCGTCCATGACCTGCCGGGTCACCGCCCGATGAGGCGCCGACAGCTCCTCCTCCAGCACGGCCGCCGCGGCACGCGCGTCGGGCGCCCAGTGGTCGGCGCCCAGTGCGCGGGCGTAGCGGCCGTCCGGTCCGAAGGCGCGACCGCCCGCGACGACGGGGACGCCGACGGCCTGGCACGCGGTGATGGCGGCGTGCGCGGGGGGCAGGTGCGTGGGCAGCGAGCCGGACAGCAGCACCGCCTCGGAACTGGTGCTGTGCAGGTGGGAGACCAGGTGCGGGGTGGGGGTCCGGGCGCCGAGGAAGTCCACGCGCCAGCCTCGCAGCCGCAGCACCTCGGCGACCAGGCGAGCGGGCAGGGCGTGCCACTCCCCGTCGACGCAGCTGACGGTGACGCGGCCCCTGGGCGCGCGGTCCGGGGCGCCGACGGGCGGCCGGTCGTGCACGAGGGCGGTGATCACGCGTTCGTTGATGGCGGTCGCGGCGTGTTCCTGGGCCACGGTCAGGCGGTCGGCGGCCCACTCCGTGCCGACCCTGTCCTGTACGGCGGCGATCACGTCGAGGAGCAGCGTCTCCTCGTCCGTCCCGTCGGCCCGGGCGCGGCGGACGACGTCGACGGCCGTGAACTCGTCGCAGTCGGTCACGGCCCACCACAACTCGTCCACCAGGGCCTCGGTCCCGATCGCCGGGGGAGCGCTCACCCATTCCTCCTGTACGTCGTGCCGCCGGCGCTTCTCTGGCCGCCCACCACCGTCAGATCCGCGGCCCGGGGCGCGCTGATGGCCACGGTGGCGACGTCGTCGTGACTGCCCGGCCCCACCCACTGGGCGGCCAGCATCTGGATCCGCTCGACGATCGCCTCGGCCGGCATGCCGGCGCACTCGGCCAGGACCCGCTTGAGCCGGTGGTCGCCGAAGAGTTCGTCACCGAGCGGGCCGCCGCGGGCCTCGGTGACGCCGTCGGTGTACAGCAGACAGGTCTCCCCGGGCCGCAGCGTCACATGGGCGGTGGCGGAGGTGACCTTCGGCAGGGCGCCGATGAGGGATCCGCGCGTCGCGGTCTCCTCGACCGTGCCGTCGCCGCGGACGATCAGCGGGGCGAGGTGCCCCGCGCTGGTCAGCCGCAGCTCCACCTTGCTGCCGCGGCGGCGCACGGAGGCCAGTACGAGGGTGGCGAACCGGGTGTGGTGGGAGGACAGCAAGGCGCTGTTGAGCAGAGTCAGTGTGCGTTCGTGGTCGGTGGCCAGCGGCAGCAGCGCGTGCAGCGTGTTGCGGATCTTGCCCGTCAGGACCGCCGCGTCCAGGCCCTTGCCGGCCACGTCCCCGAGGACCACCAGCGTCTCCTCGGCGGGTCCGGTGCCGGGGTGGACGTCGTAGAAGTCCCCGCCGATCCGTTCGTTGTCCCGCGCCGGGCGGTAGGCCCCCGCGTACTCCACCCCGTGCACGCTCTCCAGCCGCGGCGGCAGCAGCTCCCGCATCAGCGTGGCGGTGATGGAGGCCTGTTCGGTGTACAGGCGGGCGGCCGAGAGGGCGGCCCCGGCGCGGGCGGCGAAGAGCCGGGCGAAGAGCTCCTCGTCGCCGCTGAACGCCTGTTCGCCGCTGGAACGGAGGAGGATCAGGGCACCGGCGGGCACACCGTGACCGGGCAGCGGGGCGACGATCACCGAGCCGACCGGTCCGGCGAAGCCTGCGGGCTGCACCCAGCCCGGCAGGTCGGCGGGGTTGATCCAGCGCGCCGGTACCGGCGGGAACCCCTGCAGGGCCTCGGCCAGTCCGGGCACCGCGTGCACGTCGACCGGCGCGGTCGCCCGGGTCACCGGGCCGCCCCGGTAGGCGTACGTCAGCTGGTGGCGGCGGCCCTGCGGCGGGGCGACGAGCAGGGCGGCCTCGGCGAGGTGATCGGTGGCCATGCGCGCCGTGGCTTCCATGCACCGGGTCACGTTCAGCGTCGACAGCAACTGGCTGGAGACGTCGGCCAGGAGAGCGGACCGCTGCCGGGCACCGGCCAGGGCCGCCTCCGCGAGCCGCCGGTCGGTGTCGTCGACGAGCCACCACACCACGTCCCCGTCGTCCGCCGGGGTGGGATGGGCCTCGAAGAAGCGGTCGTAGACGGTGCCCGCGGCCTGTCCCGAGCCCTCGGGCGCGCCGTCGGCGAACCTCCCGTGGGCCTCGGCCAGCCAGGACGGCACGGTGTCGAGCAGCTGGTCGCCCCGGACGGCGTCCGACCACAGCAGCTGTGCGGCATCGTTGAGTTCGACGAGAGCACCGTCCCGGTCCGCGACGATCACCGGGTACGGGGCATGAGCCCAGGCCGCGCCGATGCTGACCGCGGCGCTGCGAGGGTCTACGGGCGAGCCGCTGGAACCGAACACACACGGGGACGCGCCTCGGACGCGCCCCACCACCTCTCTGCGACGGACAACAGATGTCTTCCGGCAACAGTCCCGCATCGAGCCGCACGACGCAAGCCGCTCCGGGGGGCGCGGGGAAGCCGGGCGGTCCATGCCGAGGGAAGCCGTGTGGCCGGGAATGCCCCGGGGGGCCGGAACCGTTGTAGCCCGTGTGACTGACATGCACTGATCAATTCGGTGGTGTCGGTCCTGAAAAGGAGGGCCCCATGGCACGCAGCACCGCGCGTCCCGTCGTCCGGCTGAAGTCGACGGCCGGGACCGGCGTCACCTACGTGACGCGCAAGAACCGGCTCAACGACCCCGACCGGCTCGCCTTGCGCAAGTACGACCCGGTGGCCGGGCAGCACGTCCTCTTCCGCGAGGAGCGCTGACCCCGACCGAACGTTTCCGGACAGCCGACAGGAAGGACAACCCCATGAGGCCCGGCATCCATCCCGCGTCCCGCCCGGTCGTGTTCCGCGACCGCGCCGCCGGCGTCGCGTTCCTGACCCGCTCCACCGCCGTCTCGGACCGGACGGTCGAGTGGCAGGACGGCGCCACCTACCCGGTGATCGACGTCGAGATCTCCTCGGCGAGCCACCCGTTCTACACCGGCACCTCCCGCGTCCTGGACACCGAGGGCCGCGTCGAGCGCTTCGAACGGCGCTACGGCCGGACCGCGCCCGCCCGCGGCTGAAGAGGCCGGCGACCGCACGACGGAGAGGAGACGGACATGAAGGTGCGCAAGTCCCTGCGCGCACTGAAGTCCCGCCCCGGCGCCCAGGTGGTGCGCCGAAGGGGCGTGACCTACGTGATCAACAAGACGGAACCCCGCTTCAAGGCCCGGCAGGGCTGAGCGGAGGGCCGACCCTCGTGCCGTCGGGCAGCCGGCCCGTGACCCCCACGGGCCGGCCGCCCGGAACCGGCACCGCCAGGAGCCGGCCGCCACCGGTGCCCCGTACCGGTGCGGCCGGCTCCAGACGCGTCACGGCCCGGCTTCCCGCGGCGAGGAGGTACACGGTGCCCGACGGGGCACGCCACTCGGTGTGCGCCAGCACGATCCGGCCGAGGCCGCCGCACTGTGCCGTGTCCCGGTCCCGGCCCACCACGCGCGCGGGTGCGCCGCGCCCGGCGAGGAAGAGGTACTCCACGCTGTCCGTGCCGCGCCACGTGTCGGCGCGGGTACACACCCAGGTGGCGGTCCCGGCCCGCTCGGGCAGCTCTTGCGTGGCGAACGCCCAGTGACCGACGCTGCGCACCCCCTGTCCGCGCAGCCCGGCCAGACGGCAGGCGGAGGCCACCCACCCGCCCAGACCCTGTTCGTTCGCCGCCTCCCGCGCCGGCCGCGGTCGGGACCCCGGCCGCACGGCGGGCAGGTACGTCAGACGAGCCGGCACCAGTCCGCCGAGATCGGCGAGCAGAAAGGCACGGTCGCCGGTGAACCGGGGCGACGAGGGCGGCTGTGCGGCCGTCCGGGGCGAGGAACTCAGCTGAACGGCCGGGACGCGGCGGCACGGCCCGTGGGCCGGTGCCACGGCGACCGGCTCGGTGACGCCGTTGCCGTCGCGCGTGACGGCCCGGGGCGTCGTGGCCGGCGCCCGCAGGTCCCGGACGGCCGCCGAGGTGATCCACGGTGCCAGCAACAGCCGTACGGAACGCGGGGAACGGGCCACGACCACGGCCGCCGTCGTCACGTCCGCGCCTTCGGTGAGGGCCGCGGCCAGCTCCGGCGCACCGCCGTGCAGGGGCTCGCCGTACCGCACGGTGCGATCGCCGTCCTGCAGCAGGACCACCGCGCGGCCGTCGACGTCGTCCGCGAACAGCAACCGCGCCGAGGACCGGGGACCCCCCGCCCGCACCCCCGGCTCCACCGACCGGCGGCCCCGCCACGCCGGATCGGTCCAGGCGCGCAGGGCGCGGGCCAGCAGGGCCGTGTCGCCGGTGCGCCGCCCGCGCGCCGGCCAGGCGGCCAGATCGAGCCGCGCGGAGTGCGGCCATGCGTCGGCGGGGGTCCGGCGCACGCGCTCCGCGTCGGCCCGGGCCGCCGGGCCCGGGGCCTCGGTCCGGCGGCCGGCGTCGGGCGGAAGGGCCCCTACGGCCACCACCGCGGTGACGGCCAGGGCCAGGGCCGTCGGCACGGCGCGCGGCCGAAGCCGTCGGCGCGGCGGCTCCGTGGGGCGGACGTCCGGCGGGCGGGGGTCGTGGGCGGCGAGCGGTGCCCGGCGCTTCAGCATGATCATGTGACTCTTACGGGTGACGGGACAAGAAGGATGGTCGTTCCGTAGGGCAAACGACTGATCCCGGCGCCCGTCACCCGCAGCGCCCGTCACCCGGAGCGCCGGTGCCGCCGGTCACCATCCCGCCGGCCGGGCAACGGCCGGGACGGCGGCCCCGTCAGCCGGGGAAACGTCCCGTGGAGCGCAGCAGCCACCGCCGTTCGGCGTAGGCGAGGTCGTCCCGCCACAGGCGTCCCGCGGCCCTCCGTACCAGCGGCCGCAGCAGCGGCGCCGCCCGGCGGGCGACGGCGAAGCCCGCCCGGTCCGAGGCGGCCAGCACGGCCTCGGTCACCGCGGTCCGCGGGCGCCCCAGCTCGTCCGGCCCCAGAGGCGTGGCGTGGGTCTCGACGACGGACCCCGCTCCCTCCCCCTCCACGATGCGCATCACGACCGTACGGGGTCCGGGGGCGGTGAACACGGCGCGGACCGGTACGACCACCCGCCCCGCCACCTTGAAGGAGACGTCGACGGTGAAGGCGTCGTCCGTGCCGTCCTCCGGGCCGCCGGGCGCACCGACCACCGTGAGGTCGACGAACGAGTACGGGTGGAACCAGGCACCGTGCCACGGGTCCAGCCGATTGGCCACGACGTCCTCCACGTCGCACACCCCCGTGCAGGTGTGGACGGCCGTCAGCGCCCGCGCCCGCTCGGGCCGCCGGGCGAGGACCGGCGCGTCCAGCGGCGCCTCACCGCCCACCTCGTCCAGCCGCACCCACAGCAGGACCCCGTCGTCGTGCACCGGCAGGGGAGCCCAGCCCGCCTGCGGCGTGCCGTGCAGGGCGAGTCCGTGCCAGTGGCACACCAGGGCGCCGCAGCGTACGGGACTGTCCCGCAGCGGTGCGCCGAGGTGGGGGCAGATGCCCGGGCCGCCCACGGGACGCCCGTCGGAGCCGCGCCACACCACCACCTCCCGCGCGGCCACGGTCAGGGCCAGCGGGCGGTCGTCGCGCAGGTCGCCGGAGGCACCGACGACGTACCAGTTGCCGGACGGCCGTGCCCGGGCCCGCTTCAGCGCCCCGGCGATCACCCCCGGCGAGGCCTCGCGCCAGGTGGGCCGCTGACGCTCCCACGCGACCGGCCGCCGGCGCAGCGAGAGCGGCAGACGGCCGCGCCGCTCGGGCGGGACGGCGTTCACACGACCTCCTGCGGAACCGGTGCGCACGACGAGCCGTGCGCCGGGGCGGACGGACCGGACGGCGCCCCGGGCCGGCCGGAGCGGGGCCCGGCGCCCAGCCGCGCGGCGACCGCTCGCACGAGCCCGTCCACGGCGACCGCCGCGCGGCGCCGGCGCGGGACCACCGCACGGCGGTGCAGTACCGCGTAGCCGTCCCGGGCGACCGCCTCCAGAATGCCGCCGTACAGGACGAAGGCGGTGCGGATGCAGGGGCGCGACACCGGGTCCAGCATGCCGAGGCCGGGCCTGGCCGACCGGTAGACAGCGCGGGTCAGGGCCTCGAACTCGCGCAGCGCCGCGATGACGCGCGGCTCCTGCCGGCCGGTGTCCCGGCTCCATCGCAGCAGCTGCCGGTCGACTCCGTGCCCCGCCAGCAGATCGGCGGGCAGGTAGACGCGCCCGCGGTCCAGGTCCTCGCCCACGTCCCGCAGGAAGTTGCTGAGCTGGAACGCCACGCCCAGCGCCGCCGCGTACGGTGCCGCCTCCTCGCGCGGCACGACCGTGCCCAGGACCGGCAGCATCTGGAGCCCGATCACCGCGGCCGAGCCGTGCATGTAACCGCGCAGATCGCGGTAGGTGTCGTAGCCGGTCACGGTCAGGTCGGCCCGCATCGCGGACATGAAGTCACGGAACAGCGCGTGGTCGATGCCGTGGCGGCCGGCGGTGTCGGCGAGTGCCAGCACCACCGGCTCGCGGCTGCGTCCGTCCCGCAGCCCCTCCTCCAGGCTCCGCCCCAGTTCGGTCAGGGCCGCCGCGCGGCGCTCGGGGTCCGCTCCGGTCCCGAAGGAGTCCACGATGTCGTCGGCCCAGCGGGCGAAGCCGTACAGGGCGTGCACGGCGGGCCGGCGCTCGACCGGGAGCAGCCGGGTGGCGAGGAAGTACGTCTTGCCGTGCCGGGCGTTGAGGGCGCGGCAGTGCCGGTACGCCGCGCGCAGGGCCGGGTCGCCGATCCCCGCCGCGTCCAGCTCACGGTCCGTCATACGGTGGTCCCCTTCCGTCGCGCCGGCGTCCGCCGGGCGGAGGCGGAGCCCGGCAGGCCGGTGATCCGGGCCGCGGCGAGCTTGCCGGACAGCAGCACGGTCGGCACGCCCACGCCTGGTGTGGTGCCGCAGCCGGCCAGGACGGCGTTCTCGGTGCCCCGCACCAGGTTGCGCGGCCGGAACGGCCCGGTCTGGGCGAAGGTGTGGGCGGCCGAGAACGGCGTCCCCGCCGCGTGGCCCTCGGCCTGCCAGCCGGCGGGCGTGACGAGGCACTCCTCCTCGACGGCCGCCCCGATGCCGTCCAGACCGCGCCGTTCCAGCTCCCGCAGCAGGGACTCCCGGTAGCCGGGGCCCAGCTCGCTCCACGCGGTGGCGTCCGGCCCGATGTCGGTGTTGGGGCAGGGCGCCAGGATGTAGTGCAGATGGCGGCCCGGCGGCGCGAGTGAGGGGTCGGTGGCGGTGGGCCGGGTGATGAGCAGCGACGGGTCGCTCATCAGCCGTCCGGTGCGCGTGAGTTCGGCGAACGTGGTGTGCCAGGCCGCCCCGAAGGAGAGGGTGTGGTGCGCGAGCTGCGGCCAGGTGCGGTCCGTTCCGGCGTGCAGCACGACGGCGGACGGTGAGTGCCGCAGGCGCAGCGGACGCCGGGGCCGACGGCCGAGCAGCCGGTAGACGACGGGCAGGTCCGGGGTGAGGACGACGGCGTCGCAGGGGACGCGGTCCCGGCCCGTGACGACGGCGGTGACGCGTTCGCCCGCCCGTTCCAGACCCGTCACCTCCTGCCCGTACCGCAGCTCGGCACCCGCCTCGGCGGCGGCGTCCGCCATCGCCCGGGGCAGGGCGTGCATTCCGCCCCGGGGGAAGAACACACCGGCGACCGTGTCCATGTAGGCGATGACGGCGTACGCGGCCAGGGCGCGCGCGGGCGGCACGCCGGCGTAGAGGGCCTGGAAGGAGAAGATCCGGCGCAGCCGTTCGTCCCCGAGGAAGCGCCCGATCCGGGCGTCCAGCCGGCCGAAGCCGCCGAGCGCGGCCAGCCGGGCCAGGTCGGTGTTGAGCAGGTTCAGCGGGGAGTCGAAGTTGGCGTCGATGAAGCGGCGCATCTGCGCCCGGTGGAGCTCTGTCAGCCAGTCGCGCAGACGCAGGTAACCGGCCGCTTCACCGGGGCCGGCGAACCGTTCCACCTCCGCCGCCATCGCGTCGGCGTCGGTGTGCACGTCCAGACTGCTGCCGTCCGCGAAACAGGCCCGGTAGGCAGGGTGCAGCGGGATCAGTTCGACTCTCCGGCGCAGGCTGTCACCGACCGCCGCGAAGGCCTCCTCGGCGAACTCGGGCATGGTCAGCACCGTGGGCCCGGTGTCGGCCCGGTAACCACCCAGGTCGAGGCGCCCGGCCCGGCCGCCGGGCAGCGCGCCTCGCTCGACGACGGTGACGCGGCGTCCGGCGCCCAGCAGGTGCAGGGCGGCCGACAGCCCGGCGAGGCCGGCCCCCACGACCACGACGTGGTCGGTGCGTCCGGGCAGTGCGCGCCTCACCGGCCGGTCTCCCGCGCGCCGGGGGACACCGGGGAACCGGGCACGGCCCCGCCCGGCCCCGGACGCGGGCGGCCGGCGCCGGCCGCCGCCCCGTCCGCCGCCGAGGCGAGCAGCCGCCGCAGCCGGGCCCCGGCCTCGTTCTCGGGAAGGGCACCGTCGAGATGACGCAGCCCCTGTGCCACCAGCCGGCCGATCCGCTCCTCGACCGAGGCCCGGGCGCCCGTCCGCTCCAGGACCTCCCTGACCCGGTCGAGACCCGCCTCCGTGAGACCGGTGTCGCCGAGCGAGCGGCGCAGGACGGCCAGGGCCCGCCGGTCGCCCGCCGCCTCGGCCCGATGGCCGGCGAGGGCGACGAGACAGGTCCGCTTCCCCTCCCGGATGTCGCCGCCGCACGGCTTGCCGGTCCAGCGGGGAGCGGCGAAGACATCGTCCAGATCGTCCCGCAGCTGGAAGGCCACGCCGAGGCGCCGGCCGGCCGAGCCCAGTGCGCGCATCGTGGCGTCGTCCGCTCCGGCCAGGGCCGCGCCCAGCGCGAGGGGCCGCTCGACGGAGTACCGGCCGCTCTTGAGGCAGGCCGTGCGCAGCGCCCGGGACGGCGCGTGCGAGCCCGTGATCTGCCCGCGCAGGTCCAGATACTGACCGGCCACCATCTCCGTACGCATGTCGCTCCACAGCCGACGCACGACGGACGCCGTCGGGGGAGCGAGCGGGGTCTCCGCCACGAGGTCGTCCGACCAGGCGAGCGCCAGGTCACCGGCCAGGACCCCGACCGCCTCCGCGAACCGGGCGACACGCTCGGCGGGGGCCGAACCGGCGAACCGGGCCCGCAGGTCGGCGTGGAGCGCGGGGCGGCCGCGCCGTACCTCCGAACCGTCCATCACGTCGTCGTGCACCAGGGCACAGGTCTGCAGCAGTTCCAGCGCGGCGCCGATCCGCAGGGCCGCCGCGACCGGGGCCTCCCCGGCGCCGCCGCAGGCACGCAGCGTCCACCACAGCAGCCGGGAGCGGGAGCGTTTGCCGCCCGCCCTGGTGAACCGTACGACGCGCCCGGCCAGTTCCTCGGCGAACAGGGCGTCCGCGGCGCGGGCGCGGGCCACACGGTCGGCGAGGACGTGGTCGAGCACCTGGCCGACGGCGCCCGGCACGTCCGCGTCGACCGCGCCCGGGTCACCCATGCCCGACGGGATCCCGGCACAGGGGGCGCCGGCCCCTCCGGCCGGGCGCACCCGGACGGAGGAACCCGGCGGCGGGACCGGGCGCGGAGCGGGTGGCGGCGCGGACGCGGGGTGTTCCTTCGCCTGTGTGGGGGGCATCCCGGTTCCTCTCCTCGTGGTCACCAAGCGGTTCCACCCACGTCTTCGGCGCGTGCGCCGGGCACGGATGCGGTGCGTGCCGAAACATGACGGACCGTCTGTACCCATGCCTCCCGCGTCCGCGGCCCGACGTGACAGACGCGTGGCGCATCCGGGTGACCCGCATCCGATCGGGCACACGGGCGGGAATAGGCGCAGGGTGCGTGAGACGCACCGGCCGAGCGAGACGGAAGGAGCCGTCGTGTTCGAGACGGAGGTGGCCGTCGTGGGCGGTGGAGCCGCCGGCCTGTCCCTGGCCCATCGCCTGACCGGGCACGTTCCGGGGCTGCGGACGCCGTCCGTCGTCCTGGTCGACGCGCCCCCCGGCCCCCTGCGGCCACCTCGCCGTACCTGGTGCTTCTGGGAGGCGGGGCGCGGACGCTTCGACGCGGCGCTGACGGCCTCCTGGCAGCACCTGCGCGTACGGCCGCCCGAAGGCGAGCCGATCGAAGGGGACCTCGCGCCGCTGCGGTACAAGATGATCCGGTCGGCCGACTTCGAGGCACTGGTCGGGCGGGACCTGGCGCACAGCCCCAACGTGCGGCGGCTGGAGGCCACCGTGGAGACCGTGGAGGAGGTCCGCGGCGGAGCCCGTCTCCGGCTGCGGGGCACCGACGGCACGGCACAGGTGCTGAGCGCCCGCTGGGTGTTCGACTCCCGGCCGCTCGGCAGCCTCCCCGCCGCCCGCACGACACTGCTGCAGCACTTCCACGGCTGGTTCGTCCGCACCGCGCGACCGGTCTTCGACCCCGCCACCGTGGACCTCATGGACTTCCGCACCCCACAGCCGGCCGACGGGCTGTCGTTCGGCTACGTCCTGCCCACCGGACCGCGCGAAGCGCTCGTCGAGTACACGGAGTTCTCCTCCGGCGTTCTCACCGACAGCGGCTACCGGGCGGCGGTACGGCACTACGCCCACGAGGTGCTGGGCCTCGGCGAGGCCCGCGTCCTCGCCACCGAGACCGGCGTCATCCCGATGACGGACGCCCCGATGCCACGGCGGACCGGGGCCTCGGTCTTCCGCATCGGCGCCGCCGGCGGCGCCACCCGCCCCTCCACCGGCTACACCTTCGCCGGGCTGCAACGCCAGACCCGGGCCGTCGCCGCCGCCCTGCGCCGGGGACACGAGCCGGTGCCGCCCCCCGCCCACTCCGCCCGCTCCCGAGCCATGGACGCCGTGCTGCTGCGCGCCCTCGCCAGCGGCCGGATCGACGGTCCCGCCCTGTTCTGCGGGCTGTTCGGCCAGGTACCGATGGCACGGCTGCTGCGCTTCCTGGACGGACGCACCCGGCTGCGCGAGGACCTCGCCATCGGCCTGCGCACCCCCATCGGCCCGATGCTCCGCTCGGCACTCGAACTGCCGGGCCTGCCCCGCCGCCCCTTCGACTGAGGCCGCCCGGCCCCGCCGCCCCCTGGAGACCGCATGACCCTGTTGCGCGACGAGGAACTCACCGCCGCGTTCGACCACGCAGCCCGCGGCTACGACGCGCTGGCCGCCGTCAACCCCGGCTACCACGCGCAGCTGAGGCGCTCGGTACGCCGTCTCGGCCTGCCCGGGCACGGAGCGGGCCTGCGCCTGCTGGATCTCGGCTGCGGCACCGGCGCCTCGACGGCCGCGCTCCGCTCCGTCCTGCCGGCCGCGCACATCACGGCCGTCGACGCCTCCGCCGGCATGCTGCGGCGGGCCGCCGCCAAGCCCTGGGCGGACGGGGTGACCTTCGTGCGGGCCCCGGCGGAGCGGCTGGCCGACGCGGGGGTGACCGGACCGTTCGACGCGGTCTTCGCCGCCTATCTGCTGCGCAACGTCTCCGATCCGGACGGCGTCCTCACGGCCGTTCGCGATCTGCTCGTGGCCGGCGGCCGGCTCGGCGTGCACGAGTTCACCCTCAGCGGCCGCCGCGCCGACCGCGCGGTGTGGACCCTGGTCTGCCGCGGCCTGGTACAGCCGGCCGCGTCCGCGCTCGGGGACGGCAGGCTCTACCGCCATCTGTGGCGCAGCGTGGTGGACTTCGACACCGCCGCCCGCTTCGCCGCCCGCGTCCGCGCGGCCGGCTTCGCCCACGTGCGGACTTTGCCTCTGCCTGGCTGGCAGACGGGCATCACCCACACGTTCGTCGCCCGGCGCCCGGAGACCGCGCGATGACCCGGGCCGAGCGCCCGGACGCTGCCCGTCGCGGCCGGGACCGGCGGGCCCTGCCGCTCCCGGCACCGCCCGGGAAACCGCGGGCCGACGGCCTCCGCCCCACGGCCGCCGTCGTCGGCGGCGGCATCGCCGGACTCGCCGCCGCCACCGCCCTCGCCGAACGCGGGGTGCGCGTGACCCTGTACGAGCGGCAGGCGCACCTCGGCGGGCGCGCCGGAGGCCGGCCCACCACCCTCCGGGACGGCACCCCGGTCACCATGAGCCGCGGCTTCCACGCCTTCTTCCGGCAGTACTACAACCTGCGCGGACTGCTCCGCCGTACCGACCCCGGGCTGCGCCGGCTGACCGGCCTGCCCGACTACCCGCTGCAGCACGCGAACGGCCTGCGCGACAGCTTCCGCCACGTCCCGCGCACCCCGCCGTGGAGCGCGCTCGGCTTCGCCGCGCTCAGCCCCTCCTTCACCCTGCGGGACCTGTGCGCCATGGACCCGGTCGCCGCACTGCCGCTGCTCGACGTCCGCGTCCCCGAGATCTACGACCGGCTCGACCACACCAGCGCCCACGACTTCCTGGACGCCGTCCGCTTCCCGGACAAGGCCCGCCACCTCGCGTTCGAGGTGTTCTCACGCAGCTTCTTCGCCGACCCGAGGCAGCTCTCGGCGGCCGAGATGGCGCTGATGTTCCACATCTACTTCCTCGGCTCCGCCGAGGGCCTGCTGTTCGACGTGCCCCGCGCGCCCTTCTCCACCGCCCTGTGGCACCCGCTGGCCGACTATCTGCTGCGGCACGGCGCCGAGCTGCGCACGTCCACGGCCGTGGAACACATCACGCCGACGCGGGACGGCGGCCACCGGGTCGTCACCGACGCGGACGAGCGGCGCCACGACGGCGTCGTCCTCGCCCTGGACACCGCCGGTCTGCGACGCGTCGTCGCCGGCTCCGACCACCTGGGCGACGCGCCCTGGCGCGAGCGGATCGCACGCCTGCGCAACGCCCCCGCGTTCCTGGTGACCAGGCTGTGGCTGGACCGGCCCGTGGCACCCGGCCGGCCGGGCTTCCTGGGCACCGCCGGCTTCCCCACCCTGGACAACATCAGCGTGCTGGAGCGCTGGGAGGACGAGGCCGCGCGCTGGGCCGGGCGTACCGGGGGTTCCGTGGTGGAGCTGCACGCCTACGCCGTACCGGGGAGCGCGTCCTGGGACGTCGAGGAGAAGCGCCTGATCGAACAGATGCACCGCGTCTATCCCGAGACACGCGGGGCCACCGTCGTGGACGCCCGCCATGAATGGCGGGCCGACTGCCCGCTGTTCGCGGTGGGCGGCTACCGCGACAGGCCGACCGTGCGGACGCCCGACCCGTGTCTCATGGTCGCCGGCGACCTGGTCCGCACCGGCCTGCCCGTGGCGCTGATGGAACGTGCCGCGACGACCGGTTTCCTGGCCGCCAACGCCCTGCTGGAGCGCTGGGGACTGCGCGGCGTCACCCTCTGGACCGTCCCACGCCGAGGCCGCTCGGCCGTCCTTCGGGCCCTGGCCCGACGGGACCGGGCCGCCTCCCGCCTCCCGGCGGCTCCGGCAGCGGCCGGGTGATTCACCCGGACGGCTCCGAGTGCGGGGGCGTTCGCCGGGAAGTCGCCGTCGTACCGGAGTCCGACCCTCCTCCCGGGCTCCGGTCGGTGGGTGCCGCGTCCGACCCCGAGCAGGCCACGGCACCCACCCGGTCTCCCGCGGCACCGGCGGCCTCCCTCACGGCTTCGCGCGGCGCGCGAGCGGAGGCCGCCGAGCCGGGTGCGTGGGGGTCGCGTCTCCGGGCCGGAGGCTCAGTTCTCGCCCAGGGTGCGGTCCAGGAGGGCGAGCAGACGGTCCCAGTGGCGCCGCAGCCCCAAGGGGCTGAAGGCGTCGGTGTCGGACATGGTGAACCCGTGCACGGTGCCGGGACAGGTCTCGGCGGTGTAGCGGACACCAGCGGCGTCCAAGGCCCGTTCGAGTTCGCCGAGGGCCTCGGACGACATGTCGTGCCCGGAGAGGCCGAGGTGGACCTCGGCGGTGAGTTCGGGAATGCGGCGGTGCGGGCTGTCGGGCGCGTCGGTGACCAGGAAGCCGGGGTGGAATCCGGCGACGGCCGCCACCCGGCCGGGATGGGCCGTGGCGGTGCGCATCGCCAGGGCGCCGCCTATGCAGTAGCCGACCGTGGCGACCGGACCCGGGCGGACCTCCGGCCGGGTGCCGAGGAACCCGAGGTAGGCGTCGGCGTCGCGCAGGATCCGTTCGGTGGTGTGCGCCTCGAGCAGGGGCATCAGCCGGTCGATGATCACGGGCCGGATCTCCTCGCCGATGTGCGCGGGAAGCTCGACGACCGGTGCCGGACCATGCCGGTAGTACAGGTTGGGGACGAGCACGTAGTAGCCGTGCACGGCCAGTTCGCGGGCCTTCTCCGTCACCTCGGGCCGCACACCGAAGGCGTCGCTGTACAGCAGCACCCCGGGGTGGCGTTCGCCGCCGTCGGGGAAGGCGGCGAAGGCGTCGGCCTCGCCGTCAGGAGTGGGAATCTGCAGGGTCGTGGTGGGAATGGCTGGTCTTCCTTTCCTCGAGTCCGCCGAACACCGTTAGTGCCACTAACGGTGTCGGCACGAGTGAACGTATATCGTTAGTCGGACCAACGCAACGAAGGGGGCGGGCGCCATGAGCAGAGCCGAGGCCGCGGACGAGCCCGGCGACAGCACGGCGCCCGCGACGCCCGACCGACTGCGCCGACGGGCCAGCCGGCTGTTGTCGCAGCTGACCACGCGCTCGGACCGGCTGATCAACGACGGGCTGTCCCGGGCCGACGCCCGCAAGTGGCACTACGCCGTGCTCGCCTCCCTGCAGGATCACGGGTCCGGCAGCCAGGCGACGCTGAGCGGGCGCACCGGCATCCACCGCAGCGACATGGTCGGCGTGCTCAACGAACTGGCCGAGCGCCACCTCGTCGAGCGGACGCCGGATCCCGACGACCAGCGCCGCAACATCATCACGATCTCCACCCGGGGCCGGGACCACCTGATCCGCCTCGACCAGGTCCTGGACGACCTCCACGACGAACTGCTCGCGCCCCTGAGTCCGGCCGAACGCGACCAGTTCGTCCAGCTCCTCACCCGCTTGCTGGACCACCACACCCGAACCCCCTGACCCCGCGACGCGGCCCGCGCGACGCCGACGGCCCACGTCCGGAATGCCCGGACGGTTGGGACGCCGCCCCCCTGGGCACCCGGTGACGCCCGTGGCCTGCGCGTGATCCGGAGGCGGAGATGGCAGTTCGTCATCGTGTGATCGAGGCCGACCCCGCCGCGGTGTGGGACGTCCTCGCGGACGGTCATCGCTACGCCGAGTGGGTGGTCGGTACCGGTGTCTCCCGGCCGAAGCACGGTCACTGGCCGCGACGGGACGCGTCCATCGCGTACGAGATCCACCTGGGCCCGTTCCGGCTCGGCAACGAGACCGTCGTCCGGCACTGCCGGGAGGGATCCCTCCTGGAGCTGGAGATCATGGCGGGCTTCCTCGGCACGGCGCGCTTCTCGATCGAACTGCGGGAGTGGGGGGAGCACTGCCTGGTCATCGTGGACGAGCACCCGCTGCAGGGGGCCGGCGGCGCACTGCACAACGCCGGCGTCGAGGCGCTGATCCAGGTACGCCACCGCTCCATGCTCGCCCGGCTCGCCCGGAGCTGCGAGGACGGTGCGGACCGGCGCCGGGAGCCGTCCGGCCGGCGGGTACCCGCCGAGGGAACCGGCCATGCCTGACGCCGTGGTGATCGGGGCCGGACCCAACGGCCTGGTGGCCGCCAACCTGCTCGCGGACGCCGGATGGAGCGTCCAGGTGCTGGAGGAACAGCCGGAACCGGGCGGTGCGGTCCGTCATGACCGAGGAGTTCATCCCGACTTCGTCACCGACCTCTTCAGTTCCTTCTACCCGCTGGCCGCGGCGTCCCCGATACTCTCCGGCCTCCGCCTGGAGGACCACGGGCTGCGCTGGAGCCACGCGCCGCGGGTGCTCGCGCACCCGCTGAGCGACGGCCGGTGCGCCGTCCTGGACCGGCGGATCGACACCACGGCCGCGTCCGCCGAGGCGTTCGCACCCGGCGACGGAGCGGCCTGGCGCCGTCTGTTCGAGCTGTGGCAGATCCTGCGCCCGGATCTGCTGGACGCGCTGTTCACCCCGTTCCCACCGGTCAGGGCCTCGGCGCGGCTGCTGTGGACCCTGCGGGCGGCGGGCGGACTGCGCGTCGCCCGGTCGCTCGCCCTGCCCGTGCGCCGGATGGGGGAGGAGGAATTCCGCGGCGAGGGCGGCAGGCTGCTCCTGGCCGGCAACGCCCTGCACGCCGATCTCGCCCCCGAGTCCGCGGGCAGCGGAGGTTTCGGCTGGCTGATGTCGATGCTGGGGCAGACCTACGGCTTCCCGGTGCCGGTCGGCGGTTCCGGTGCCCTGACCGAGGCGCTGATCCGGCGGCTGCGCCGACGCGGCGGAGAGGTGCGCTGCGGCGAACGGGTGCAGCGGATCACCATCAGCGGCAGCCGGGCCGTGGGGGTGCGTACCGGCGCCGGGGAGGCGGTGCCCGCGCGAAGGGCCGTACTCGCCGACGTGGCCGTACCCGTCCTGTACCGGGACCTCGTCGGTCCCGAGCACCTGCCCGCGCAGCTGCTGGAGGATCTGCGGCGCTTCCAGTGGGACTTCGCCACCTTCAAGGTGGACTGGGCCCTCGACGGACCGGTGCCGTGGCAGGCCGAGCAGGCCCGCCGGGCCGGGACCGTGCACCTGGCCGACGGCATGGACGAGCTCACCCGCTTCGCGGCGCAGATCGCCATGCACCAGGTGCCCGACCGGCCCTTCGCCCTGTTCGGGCAGATGACCCTGGCGGACCCCTCGCGTTCACCCGCGGGCACCGAGTCCGCCTGGGCGTACACCCACGTCCCGCGCGACGTCCGGGCGGACGCCGGCGACGAGGGGATCGGCGGCGGCTGGGGCCCGGCGGACCAGGAGCGCATGGCGGACCGTGTGGAACGTCAGGTGGAGCGCTTCGCCCCGGGATTCCGCGCGCTCATCCGCGCCCGGCGCGTGCTCGCGCCGCCCACCCTCCAGGCACTCGACGCCAACCTCGCGGCCGGCGCCATCAACGGCGGCACGGCCGCGCTCCACCAGCAGCTCGTCTTCCGTCCCGTCCCCGGCACGGGACGCCCGGAGACCCCCGTCGCCGGTCTCTTCCTGGCCTCCGCGGGAGCCCACCCCGGCGGTGGGGTGCACGGCGCGCCCGGCGCCAACGCCGCGCGGGCCGCGCTGCGCGCCCACCGGCCGCCCGGCCTCGCCGGCGCCCAGCGCCTCCTCACCCGCCGCGACCGCACCGGGCGGAAACGCTGACCACACACCCGGCCCACGGCGCATCCGGACGCCCGGCAGAACGGGAAACGCACAACGGGACACGCAGAACGAGAACGCCCCGCGGGACACGCCGTACGGGAACGAAGGACACACGGGCTTCGGCCACAGCATCCAGGGAGTGCCCATGAACGAGTACCCGGAGGGGCCCGACCGCCGGCACCGCCGCCCCGAAGGCGTCGGTGACCGGACGGTCGAGGCCCTCGGAGCACTGTCGAAGGCACTGGAGACCACCGAGCGCGCCCGCGGCCACCTGTACAGCTTTCACCAGCTCACCGGCGGGGCCGACCTCGAACTCGACCGGGCGGTGCGGCTGCTGCGCGAAGCCGGGCACCCGGAGTGGGCGGAGAAGGTCGAGGCGGAGATCCTCGGGCGCAACGTGATCCCGGGTCACTGGACGTTCCAGAGCGTCGAGGCCTAGTTCGCTCACCGCGCCGCGTTCCAGCTCCCAAAAGGGCCGGTAGCAGGTGTCGTCGTAGAAAGGCGGACCCCGTGCGAAGCAGTCCTCTGGCGAACCGGACGGTCGTGGTGACGGGTGCCGCACGCGGTGTGGGGGCCGCCCTCGCCCACGAGGCCGCCCGGCGGGGAGCCCGGGTGGCGCTCCTCGGGCACGAGCGGCGGCGGCTGGAGGAGCTGGCCGCACGGCTGCCCACCCGGGCCGTGGCCATCGAGGCGGACGTGACCGATCTGCCGGTCCTGGAGGAGGCGGCCCGCGAGGTACGGCACCGGCTCGGCGCCCCGTCCGTCGTGATCGCCAACGCCGGGATCGCCGAGGGAGGCCCGTTCGCCGCCACGGACCCGGCCGACTGGCGCCGGGTCATCGACGTCAACCTCACCGGCAGCGCCCAGACCGCGCGGGCCTTCCTGCCGGACCTGCTGGCCACGGCCGGCTACTACCTGCAGATCGCCTCGCTCGCCTCGCTGGGCGCCGCGCCGCTGATGAGCGCCTACTGTGCCTCGAAGGCGGGCGTGGAGGCCTTCGCGCACGCGCTGCGCGCCGAGGTGGCCGGGCACGGGGTCGCCGTCGGCATCGCCTACCTGAACTGGACCGACACCGACATGGTGCGCGACGCCGACCGCCACGTCGTGCTGCGCGAACTGCGTGGCCACATGCCGCCGCCGGCCCGCCGGGTCTACGACGCCGAGGAGATCGCCGACCGGATCGTGCGCGGCCTGGAACACCGGCGCACCGCCGTGTACGCGCCGCCCTGGCTGCGGCTGGTCCAGCCCGTGCGTGCCGTTCTGCCGCCGCTGGTGCTGCGGCTGGCCCGGCGCAGGCTGCCGCGGCTGGAGGCCGAGGCCTCACTGACACCGACCGGACTGCTCGGCGCCGGAGGGGACGCCGACCGCGCGGCGACCCGGCCCGCCCGCTGAGCGGTACCCGCCGAGGAGCCCTCGCCCATTCCCGCCCCCGAAACCAGGACGGTGCCCATGCAGACGTTCCTGCCCGACCCCGACTTCCGGCGTTCCGCCCTGCTGCTGGACCGTCGCCGGCTGGGCAAGCAGCGGGTCGAGGCGCTCCAGGTGCTGCGCGGCCTGACCGTCCCCGGATACGGCTGGCGCCGGCATCCGGCCGTGCGCATGTGGAGCGGCTACGAAGAGGCCCTGGTCCGGTACGGACTGGAAGTCTGCCGGGTGTGGCGGGAGCAGGGCCACCAGGACAGCTGTGCCGCGTCCCTGGTGGCCGGGTACGCCGCCGGCCGGCCGGGTGCCGCCGTGCGCGACCAGTCCGCCCTCGCCGCGGCCGGTGAACTGCCGCCGTGGCTCGGCGACGAGGCCTTCCATCGCAGCCACAGGTCCGCGCTCGTCCGTAAGGACCGGGAGACCTACGCGGACGTGTTCCCCGGCGTCCCCGACGATCTGCCCTACGTGTGGCCGTCCTCCGACCGGGAGGGGGCCGCCGCGTGAACGCCCCCGCTCAGGGCGTGAACTCCTCCTCCAGGCTGTCGATCGCCCCGTCCGCCCCGCGGTGGTACCTGAACACCAGCTCGCTGTTCGGGTGCGCGTCGAGCCAGTCGAGGAACTCCTGCACGCCGATGCGCTGGTTCTCGGTGCTTTCCACGATCGGGTTGGTGACGGTCACATAGGCCGCCTGGTCCATGGGGATGGCCGTCTCCTTGCCCACGGTCTCGAACGGGGCGCCGTCGGAGTCCGCGGGAGCACAGCCCCAGTTGCCGTGCTTCACGATGAGGCTCAGCGAGCCGCCCTCGGGGCTGTAGCGGTAGACCGCCACCTCGTCGGGCGAGATGGGCATCTTGTGGTCGCATCCGGCGGAGCCGTCCGTGGCGCCCGGGGTGGCCGGCTTGGCCGGCTTGGCCGGGGCCGGTGCCGTGGAGCCGGCCGCAGGAGCCGCGGAAGCCGACGCTCCGCCGCTTCCGGTGCCTGTCGTGGGGGCGTCGGCGGGCTCGGCCGCGGCGCTCGGGGCACCCGTCCCTTTGCCGGTGCCGCCCGGCTGCGCGGTGGCGGTGTGCCCACCGGTGGGCGACGCCTTGGGGGAGCCGCCCCCGTCGCAGGCCGCGAGTGTCAGCGCCAGCACGGCGGCGGACGCGCTGATCACGGTCGCGCGGAGAAGGGTGCCGGGTCTGTGACGGTCGGACTTCCTGGGCGTGGCCATGGGGGATCCTGTCTGCTGCGTGGTGATGGGCTGTGACTGTCGCAGGCACAAACGATTTCCGGCCAACCGGCGGTTGCGCCCGGCACAGGTCGTTGCCGGCTCGTGACACTCGGCCGCGGCCCGGCGCCCCACCGGGCACCGCGCCCCCACCGGGCACCGTGCCCCCACCGGGGACCGGGGCGGCGAGCGGCCCCTCCGGGTGCCCGTCACGCTCCCGACAGGTCCGCCGCCACCTCGCGGGCCGCCCGCGCCCCCGAGGCCAAGGCCCCCTGCACCGATCCCGTGGCCCGGTGGTCGCCGCACACATACCGCCCCGCGCCCCGGCGGGTGCGGCGGCTGAGCGGCAGCCCCGGCTCCATGGCGGGCAGCGCCTCGCTGACCGTGCGCACGGTCAGCGACTCCCAGCCCCCGGTGTCGGCGTCGTAGCACTCGGCGAGCGCGTCGAGCACCGCCTGCTGCCGTCCCCCGGCGTCTTCGCCCAGTACGGAGGTGGCCACCAGCGCGTACCCGCGGGGCGCGTGCCCGGGGTGCACCTCGGTGAGCACACAGCTGTTCGCGAACCGGCGCCGCACGTCCGTCAGCAGGGTCGGCTCCCGCAGGGGCGAGCGGGGCGCGAGGTGGTAGTAGGTGGTGACGGTGCGGTACGGCGGGACGGTCAGGCCGGGCAGCAGCCGGGCCGCCGCCGCCGGGCTCGATGCCACGACCACGGCCCGTGCCGCCACTTCACGCCCTCCGTCGACGACGACCCCGTCGTCCGTGAGGGCCGTCACGGACGACTCCAGGGCGAGCGTGCCGGGCGGCAGCGCGGACGCCAGCAGCTCCGGCACCGCCGCCACCCCCGCGGCGGGCAGACAGATCGTCCCGCGTGCCATGCTCCGCCAGACCAGGTGGAAGAACCGGCTGGAGGTGGCCAGTCCGTCCTCCAGGAACACCCCGGACAGGAACGGGCGGAAGAAGCGTTCCACGAAGCCGTCGCTGAACCCCGCCCCGGACAGGGCGCGTCGCGTGGACGTGTCCCGCGCCCGCCGGACCAGCGCGGCGGGGGCGAGCATGTCCCAGCCGGTGAGCGCGGCCAGCGCCGCGAGGTCGCGCGGCCCGGCCACCCCGCCGGCCAGCCCGCGCAAGCTCTGCCCGGGCGCCCGCGTCGGATCGGCGAACCGCAGCCGCCGCGAGCCGGTGTGCACCAGGAAACCCGGGATGAAGGGGCGCAGCCGCAGCCGCAGTTCCCGGAGCGGCAGGCGGCCGCGCAGCTGCGGATAGGCGGTGTTGAGGACCTGGAACCCCCGGTCCACCACACAGCCTTCCACCCGGTCGGTCCGCATCCGGCCGCCCACCCCGTCCGAGGCCTCCAGCACCCTCACCCGCAGGCCTCTCGCCCCCAGGTCCCGGGCGCAGGCCAGCCCCGCCACCCCGGCGCCCACGACGACGACGTCGCACCGCTCGGTGCCCCGCCTGCTGTCCACGTCAAGCCTCCTCACGGCCTCGCGCCCCGCGACGGGGACGCTTCCGCAACGCTTCCCGGCCGCGCCCGGCACCGGATGCGGCACAGAGCCGTACGGCGGCGGGAATCAGCTGTCCGGGACACCGCGGCGGCCTCTGCCTCGCGTCCCCTTCTCCGGACCCCGCCCGGTGGCGGGAAGGGCAGGGCAGACTGGCGCCCTGGGCCCGGAGTTCTCGTCGCACCGCGCTCACCGGGACGTCCCGGGGCGCCGGCCCCGCACCGCCGCGAGGGCCGCGCGGACGCCCGCCGCCTG
Source organism: Streptomyces echinatus (assembly GCF_014203595.1). Lineage (GTDB taxonomy): Bacteria > Actinomycetota > Actinomycetes > Streptomycetales > Streptomycetaceae > Streptomyces > Streptomyces echinatus. Next base: position 665,404 of record NZ_JACHJK010000003.1, on the reverse strand, counting down.
TCCGGTGGCCATGGAGATCGGCATGAGCCGGTAGGACGAGTGGGCCACGTGGTCTCCGAAGGTGCAGCGGCCCGCGACCAGCACCCGGTCCAGCCCTTCCGTCGCCCGCCGGGATCACGCGACCGGGCCGTCGGGAACGCGCGACTGCCCCCAGGGGGCCCGCCGCCGGGACGCGGCGCGTGGCGTCCCGGCCTCGTCAGCGGGCGATGCGGTGCTTCTTCCCGCCCCGGCGGAAGCGCATCGCGCCGTAGACGAGGTCGACCACGAGCACGACGGCGCCGATGACCAGGAGATAGAACAGGCCGTGGACGGCGAATCCGATGATGCCCAGGACGAGGGCGACGAGAATCAGCAGCAGGAACAGGCTCATCGGTTCTCCCAGTTCTCCCGGCGGCTTCGGTGGGTCAGCGGCGGGCCAGGCGCCGCTCCCCGCCGGCGCCCGGTGCGTAGGGCAGCTCGTAGTGGGCGAAGACGGCCGGTTCCTCGGCGACGGGCAGTTCGCCGTCGGTGTCGATCGACGGTGCCTTCTTGACCTGGTCCTTGCTGTGGATGACCTTCACATAGCCCGGACCGACCGTCGCACCGGCGAGGGGTACGAACGCCAGGCGGCGGCGGGTGGGCAGACCCACGGTCACCGTGGCGAACACGGGCTGGTCGGTGCCCGTGTCCACGTAGACGGACTCCAGCGAGCCGATCTTGTGACCGCTCGCGTCGACAACGTCATGACTCCGCCATTCGCGGATGTCGGATGCCTCGAACATCGGAACCTCCTGTGGACGGGGTACCCACTGGCGGGCCGGAGATGTTCGCCGGTGGCGCCGAAGCCCTCAGAAGGCGTACCGGATGCGCAGCCAGGGCGCGTGGGCCGCCACGAGGCCGCGCAGCGTGTGCAGTGCCTCCGCCTTGACCCGGTCGGCGTAGCGCACGTTCAGTGCCCCGTTCTCCGAGCGTTTGCCCTGCTGCAGGGCGGGCTGCCACAGCACCTCCTCGGCGCGGGGATGCCAGACCGCGTTGACCTGGTGCAGCTCCCGGTTGTGGGTCAGCATGATCACTTCGGCGGCCGCCTGCCGTTTGACCCGGTCGGGCAGGACGTCGTCGAGCTGCCGGAGCAGTTCGGTCCAGGCGTCCTCCCAGCCGGGCCGCAGGACGACGGGGGAGAGGTTGAAGTGGACCTCGTAGCCCGCGTCCAGGAAGTCCGCCGCCGCGGCGATCCGGTCGTCCACCGGCGACGTCCGCAGGTCCAGCAGCCGCGAGTCGGCGGCGGGCATCAGCGAGAACCGGATACGCGTGCGGCCCCGGGGATCCAGGGTCAGCAGGTCGGGATTGACGAACTTGGTGGCGAACGAGGCCTTCGCCGAGGGCCACCGGCGGAAGGCCCGCACGAGGTCCGCGGGGTTGTCGCAGACCAGCGCGTCCACCGAACAGTCGCCGTTCTCCCCGATGTCGTAGACCCAGGCCGTCTCGTCGCACTGGTTGGGCTCCCGCTTGGGGCCGAGGCATGCGATGTGGCGGGCCAGGTGGGCGATGATGCCGTCGATGTTGGTGAAGACGGTGATGGGGTTGGCGTAGCCCTTGCGGCGCGGTACGTAGCAGTACGCGCAGGCCATGGCGCAGCCGTTGGAGGGCCCGGGGGCGATCCAGTCGGCGGAGCGGCCGTTGGGGCGCGTGGTCAGCGTCTTCCTCTCGCCCAGGACCAGCGTCTCCCCCTTCACGCGCACCCAGCGCTCGACGTTTCCCTCGTTGCCGTGCAGCCCCGGGATGCGCCAGTGGGAGTCCACCTCGATCACCTCGGCGTCCGGGAAGCGGGCGAGGATCTCCCGGCCGCGCGGGGAGCGGGCGGCGGACGGTTCCGCGTAGACGGTCCGCACGGGCAGCAGGCGCCGGGCCGCGGGGGAGTCCCGGAAGGGAAAGCGGCTGTCCGGGGCGCGTCCCGGGCCCCGGCCGACGTGCCCGGCCGTTCTCCCCGTCCGCGCCGTCGCGGCGGCGTCGAGCGCGTCGAGACCGAACAGAGTGCCGGGGCCGTCGTCCGGTCCGGCGGCGGGGTACCTCATACGTGCTCCGCTCGGGATGTCGGGGGCGGCGGCCTCATTCCACTGTAGGCATCCGCCGTGCACGCGGGAGCGCGTCCCGGCCCGCGTACGGGGCGGGGGTCTCAGCCGTCGGCGAGAGGGTCGTGGCCCCAGTTCATCAGCGAGTGGCGCCACCGGCTGTCGCGCACGTCCCCGGACGGCCGCTGTGCGAGGTGACGGCGGATGTAGCCGGTCACCTTGCGCATGTGCGCGTAGTCCGCGTCCGAGAGGTCGGCCTTCTTCTTGCGGAGGATGTCCACGATGGCGCGGCCGGAGGCGTGACCGGTGGACTCGCTTCCGCTCTTGTGCTCTCCGGCCGCCCGTGAGTCGTCCGTCGCCAGCCATTTCTCCAGCGCGGACGGTGTCATGTTGACCAGTTCGCGGAAGGCGTCCCAGGTCTCGCGGTGTCCGTCGTCGCCCGCCACGCCGGCCTACTTCTTCCTCTTCAGGGCGGACGGCTTGTGCACGGCCGTACGTCCGGACTTGTCGCTGCGCACCTCGTACTGCGGGTCCTCGGGGGAGGCGTCCACGGTGCGTCCGGATGCCTCGGTGCGCTTGGTGATCTTCTTCTCCACGGTGCCTGTGGTCTCGCTGCCGTGACTGCGCCAGGCGACCTTGTCGCCCTTGGACGGCTGCTGCCCGCCGGAGGAGTCCTTCGCCTTGGCCATGAGTGCACCTGCCGTGTCGTTTCCGTGGGGGTCGCTCCGCCGAGTACCCACCCTGCTGGCCGGATTCGCGCTCCGCATCCGCGGAGGGCCGCCCGGTGCCGTCCGTGCGTCGGCCACCTCCACCGTGATGCTCATGTGTGACGTATAAACCTCGATTGAGCGATACTGCTTAGTGATGAGCCAGATGGGAAGTCGGAGAGGCGGCACCCGCCGCCCGCTGCGTCGGGGGCGGTTCCGAGGGCGAGGCCGTCGGCCTTTCGTCCGTCACCCCTAGGAGTGTCGTGACTGTGCGCATCGGAGTGGAAGAGGAATTCCACCTTGTCGAGCTGGAGACGGGCCTGCTCGTGCCGCGAGCCGACACCGTGCTGGAGATGCTCCCCGGACCAACCTTCACGACCGAGCTGCAACAGGCGACCGTGGAGTCCAACAGCGGTGTGCACACATCCCTGGACGGCCTCCACGGTGACATCGTCGGCACCAGACGCCGGCTCGATGCCGCGGTGACGGCTCACGGGCTGGCCGCGGTCGCCGCCGGGACGGTGCCGCTGGCCAGCACCGCCGACATCCACCCCACCGCCGGGCGCCGCTACCGCCGGATGGTCGACGAGTACCGCATGGTCGCCGACGAGCAGCTGATCTGCGGAACACACATCCACGTCGACGCCCCGGACCGCGATCTGGCCGTACGCATGATGTGCGAGGTGTCGCCCTGGCTGCATGTGCTGCTGGCCCTGTCCGCGAGTTCGCCGTTCTGGCTGGGCGCCGACACCGGTTACGCCAGCTGGCGGACGATGCTGTGGCAGCGCTGGCCGACCGCGGGGCCGGTCGGCTGCTTCGCGGACGCCGCCGAGTACGACGCGGCCGTGCAAGGGCTCATCGACTCGGGCGTCATCAGCGACGCGGGAATGATCTACTACGACATACGGCCCTCCGCCCATCAGCAGACGCTCGAACTGCGCATCTGCGACGCCTGCCCCCGCGCGGAGACGGTCGTGCTCCTCGCGGGGCTCTTCCGGGCCCTCGCGACCGAGGCCAGGGACCGGCTGGAGCGGGCGCAGGCCCCCGCCTGCGAGGGCCGCCACGAATGGCTGCGCGCCGCGTCCTGGCGGGCCGCGCGATCCGGCCTCGAAGGAACCCTGATCGACCCGTGCACCGGCCATGAGGCGCCCGCGGCGCAGGTCGTCCGCGCGCTGCTGGAACGGGTGCGCCCGGCGCTGGAGGCCGCCGGGGACTGGCAGACGGTCCGCGACCTCGCGGAAGAGGCGATCGAGGACGGCAGCGCCGCCGATCGCATGCGCCGCACGGCGGCCGCCGAGGACCTGCTGGCCTGCACCGATCTGGCGATAGCGGAAACCCGCGGCGACGCCGGCCGGCCCCGCCGGTCCGCCGCCGGCCTCACCGGTCGCGTCACCTCCCTGCGACGGCCCGCACAGGACGCCCCCGGCTCCCGCTCCGCGAGGATCGCCGGCAACTGACGCGCCCAGCGCGCGCGACGACGTCCGCCACTTCACCGAGCCCCCGACGGGCTCCCTGCGAAGGAGAAGCGAACACCATGTCCACCAGCCGCGACCAGACACCGACGGCCGGGTCCGCGCACACCGCATCGCCGCGCACCCCGCACCCTCAGCGCGGAGGTGCTGCCTGATGTGCGGCCTGAGCGGAGAGATACGCTTCGACGGCGAGCGGCCCGACCTCGCGGCCGTCGAACGCATGAGTGACCGGCTCGCCCCCCGAGGTCCCGACGGTCAGGGCATCTGGTCGCGGGGCGCCGTGGCACTGGCCCACCGCCGACTGAAGATCATCGACCTCTCCGAGCGCGGGGCCCAGCCGATGACCGACGCCCGGCACGAGGTCACCGGCGTCTTCAACGGCTGCATCTACAACTACGCGGAGCTGCGCGCGGAACTCCAGGCCCTCGGCCACCGGTTCCTGTCGACCTCCGACACCGAGGTCGTCCTGAACGCCTACCGGCAGTGGGGCACCGCCTGCGTCGACCGCTTCCTCGGCATGTTCGCGTTCGCTCTCGTCGAGCACCGGACCGGCCGCCTGATACTCGGTCGCGACCGGCTCGGCATCAAGCCCCTGTACCTGACGCGGTCCGCCGGACGGCTGCGCTTCGCCTCGTCGCTCCCCGCCCTCCTCGCGGGCGGCGACGTCGACACCACGCTGGACCCCGTCGCCGTCCACCAGTACCTCTCCTGGCACGCGACCGTCGCCGCACCCCACACCATCGTCGCCGGGGTGCGCAAGCTCCCCCCGGCCACCGTGCGGATCGTCGAGCCGGACGGCACCTGCCGGGACCGCCGCTACTGGCAGCCGTCCTACACCCGCCGCGCCGAGCACGCGGGCATGAGCCCGAGCGAATGGCGGGACGCGGTGCTCGACGCGCTGCGCACCGCCGTGAGCCGGCGGATGGTCGCCGACGTCCCGGTCGGCGTCCTGCTCTCGGGTGGCCTGGACTCCAGCCTGATCGTGGCACTGCTGGCCGACGAGGGGCAGCGGGACCTGGCGACGTTCAGCGTGGGCTTCGAGTCGGAAGGCGGTGACGAGGGGGACGAGTTCCGGTACTCCGACCTGATCGCCAGGGAGTTCGCCACCGATCACCACCAGCTGCTGGTCCCTTCGGAGCGCGTGTCCACGGCGCTGGACGCGGCGGTCGCGGCGATGAGCGAGCCGATGATGAGCCACGACGTGGTGGCCTTCCACCTGCTGTCCGAGCAGGTGGCCCAGAACGTCAAGGTCGTGCAGAGCGGCCAGGGCGCGGACGAGGTGTTCGCCGGCTACCACTGGTACCCACGACTCGCCTCCGCCGCCCGCGAGGAGGAGCCGGACAGGTACGCCGAGACCTTCTTCGACCGGTCGCACGCCGACCTCGCCGCCATGCTCCAGCCGCACATGCTGGCGCCGGACGACGTCTCCGACCGCTTCGTCCGGGAGCACATGGCGGCGCCCGGGGCCGAGACCGCCCTGGACGCGGCCCTGCGGCTCGACACCCACGTCATGCTCGTGGACGATCCGGTGAAACGGGTCGACAACATGACCATGGACTGGGGTCTGGAGGCCCGCGTGCCCTTCCTGGACCATGAACTGGTGGAGCTGGCGGCCGCCTGTCCTCCGGAGCTGAAGCTGGCCGACGGTGGCAAGGGCGTCCTGAAGGACGCCGGCCGCAAGCTGCTGCCCCGCGAGGTGGTCGACCGTCCCAAGGGTTACTTCCCGGTCCCGGCGATCACCCATATGGCGGGACCCGTCCTGGAGCGGGTGCGCGAGGCGCTGAACGCCCCCGAGGCCAGGCGGCGCGGACTCTTCCAGGACGCGTACGTCGCCGGACTCCTGGCGGCCCCGGACCGACACCGCACCAGGCGCGGAGCGAACGCGCTGTGGCAAGTGGCTTTGCTGGAGATATGGCTACAGACGCACGGAATCTGACCGAAGAGCGCGTAGCGGAGGACACGGCGGTCCCCGGTGCGGTCGCCGACGGGCGTCCGGCGTGGAGTGCGAGCCAGACAGCACCCGCGCCGGACGAGCGCGGCCCCGCCTTCGCCGCCCCGGCGCGCATCCCGCTGCCGGACGCCGCCGGGCCGCGCGACGTGCCCACACGCCTCGTCGCGCACGGCTGCTGGTACCCCTCGGCCGACCCCGCCGGTGCGCAGGTGGCCTACATCTGCGACCGCGCCGGCGTGCCCCAGCTGTGGGTGGGGTCCGTCGACGGCGACGAGGTGCGTCTGCTCGACACCGAGCCTGACCCCGTCCAGGAGGTGTCCTGGTCGCCCGACGGCCGGTGGATCGCCTACACCACGGCTCCCGGCGGCGGCGAACACCTGCGGGTGCTCTGCGTACGCCCCGACGGGAGCGACCGCCACATCCTGGCCGGAGCGGAGCCGGGCAGCTCGGCCCATCTGGGCTGCTGGGCGCATGACGGCTCGGCCGTCGCGGTCACCGTCGCGGTGCCCACCGCCGTCCCCGTGCTCCCGGCCGCCGCGACGGAGCCCGGGCCGGCCGAAGCCGGACTGCCGACCCCCCTGCCGTCCGGAGGGCCGCGCCGGGACGGCGACGCGGTGCTCCTGGGCGCGGCACCCCACGACGACGGCGGCCTGTCTCGGCCGGCACCCGCGACGGCCGCCGACGCGACGGTCCCCGGCACCTCCTGGGAGGGACGCCCCGCCCCGACGCCGGGCTTCGGCGACGGACTGTCCGCCTATCTGATCGACCCCGACGGCGTGTACGCCCCCGTCCTGCTCGCCGCCGAGAAGGACGCGGCGACCCTCCGCGTCTGCGATCTCAGCCGCGACGGCGGTCTCGCGCTGCTGCGCCGGGGACCCCGAGGACGGCGCGAGGCGCTGGTGATGCGCACCACCGACCGCACCACCACCTCTGTGGTGCCGGTGGCCGACGGCGACCCGTGGATCGGCAGGTTCTCGCCGCGCGCGGACACCATCTGGCTGCGCAGCGACGCCTACCGGGAGTTCGCGGTCCTGCTCGCCGCCGAACTGGACCCGGACGGGCAGCCGCACGGCTGGCACGTCGCGGCCGAGCGCGCGGGCAGCGACCTGGAGCTGCTGCACTGCGCCCACGACGGCGCCACCGCCGTGCTGGCCTGGAACGTCCGGGGCGTCAGCGAGGTGGAGGTCCTGGACACCCGCCCGTCCGGGACGGCCGGAGCCGCCACCGGTCCGCCCCGGCCCCTGCCGTTGCCCCACGAGGTCGCCACCCGCATCGTGGACGCCGGCCCGCGGCTGCTGCTGGCCCTGTCCGGGTCCCAGCGCAGGCCCGGCGTGTGGTGGATCCCCGAGAGCATGGCCCCGCTGCGCACCCCGTGGTCGTCCCGGGACGAGGACGCCGTCCCCCCGGGCCGCCCGCCCGTGCGACCGGTCCAGCTGGGGCTGACGGCACGGGACGGGCTGCCGCTGAACGGGTGGTACTACCGTGCGCCGGGGCGCGGCCCCGCCGAACCGGCGCCCTGCGTGATCCATCTGCACGGCGGCCCGGAGGAACAGGAACGCCCCGTCCTCAACCCGCTCTACCACGAGATCCTGGGGCGCGGGCTGGACATCTTCGCGCCCGACGTACGGGGGTCCGGCGGGCACGGCCGCTCGTTCGTCGACGCGGACCTGGCCGACGGCCGGTTCGCCGCGATCGAGGACGTGGCCGACTGCGCCGCCCACGCGGTACTGGCCGGCCCGGCCGATCCGTCCCGGCTGGCGGTCATGGGCCGCTCGTACGGCGGCTATCTCACGTTCGCCTCCCTGGTCTGGCACCCGGAACTCTTCCGTACCGGCGTGGCGGTGTGCGGCATGTCGGACTTCGCGACGTTCTTCGAGGGCACCGAGCCCTGGATCGCGCAGTCGGCCGCGCACAAGTACGGCCACCCCGAGCGGGACCGCGAGCTGCTGCACTCGCTGTCGCCGATGAGCCGCATCGACGCGCTGCGCGCGCCGGTGCTCGCCGTCCACGGGGAGCACGACACCAATGTGCCGCCCGGGGAGTCGGAGCAGTTCGTCCGGGCCGCCCGCGAACGCGGCCTGAGCGCCGAACTGTTCACGCTGCGCGACGAGGGACATGACTTCCTCCGCGCCGACAACCGACGGCTCTTCCGCCGCACCGCCGCCGACTGGCTGCAACGGCACCTGACCGGCTGACCCGGCACGCTCCGGCCGTCGCCGCGCCGCCGTCCCGTCAGGGGGTCCCACAGACGGCGAGGTGGTCGGCGTGACCGTGCTGACCCAGGTACCCCTCGCCGACGGTGCGGGAGGCGCCCGGCGGGAGCGTCTGGCACAGGCCGGTCGCGCCGTCCTGGTAGACGACCATCACCGTGACCGTGTCGGCGCAGTCGTTGGCGGCATCGGTGTAGCGCCAGCTCTCGTACAGGGCGACGCAGGAGGGGGCCGCCCCGGAGGTCTGGGGACCCGCGAGGGCCGGCTGCGCGAGGGCGAGTGGAAGCATCAAAGACATGACGAAGCCTGCTGTCTTCGCGGGCCATTTCATCCAGTTCTGCACTGACTTGACTTCCTGACTCTTGGACAGATGACGTTCGGGTCGGCCGAAGAACCGGCAGGCGCCGGCCCCTCGTGTGTTCAAGAGCCGAAGGAATCAGTGCGACGGGGCGAACGCAACACCTCTGGGCCGGACTTCGGACAGACCGGTGGTTGCGGGGAAGGGCGGCCGTTGCCCTGCGAAGACGCGGCACCGGCCGCACCTTGGGTTCATATGACGCTTCAACCGTTTCAGCGCGGTCCGGCGCACTCGCCCCGTTCGCCGAGGCGGCGGGGCCCGGCGTCGAGCCGGGCTCCATGACGTCCGCAAGCGACGCGGCCCCGCGACGGCCCCGACTCGGCCGGAACAGGCCGGTGCGCCGGGCGGACGCGACCACCGGGAGCGTCCCGGGTGGTCACCCCTTGAGCGGGTCCGTGAGGAGGTCCTTCAGGAGCCGGGCGGTGGCCCGCGGGAACGCGGTGTTGCCGTTGTGGCCGCCCGGGAACCGGACCGGCTCCGTGCCGAGCCGTGCGGCCAGCGCCAGCGCGCAGCGGTAGGTGTGGACCGTCGGCCGGGTGGTCCGGCCGGTCGCCGGGACGATCCGCGTGTCCGTACGCGTCGCGGCTCGCACCACCTCCGCCGGACGCAGGCCGTCCGTGGTGACGGCGGTGAACTCCGTTCCGATGAAGAACGCGAAGTTGGCCTCGCGGCGGGCCGTCAGCGGCTGCGGGGTGAGGCCGGCCTCGGTCTCGTCGTGCGCCGGATCGATGCCGAGATGCCGGGCGATCGCCGGGAACGCGGCCGTCAGGCCCCCGGTCGCGTGCGCCTCCTGGATGGCCCTCAGTTCCGCGACGTGCTCCGCCCGGTCCGCCTCGGGCAGCAGGTTCGGCATGACGGGCTCGTGGGCGATCAGCGTGCTCAGTACGCCCGGGTGGCGGGCCACGGTCTGGAGGCCGATGGCGGCTCCCATGCTGAAGCCGGCCATCAGCGCGGGCTCGTCGGTGACCGCGGCGAGCAGCCGGGCGATGTCGTCGGCGTGGTCGGCCATGGTGACGGGACGGGCGGGCGTGTCGAGCGTGCTGCGCGACAGGCCGCGACGGTCGTAGGTGACGACCGTGAAGGCGTCGGCCAGGTGCGGGACGAGGTCGACCGTGCGGTCCGCGTCGCCCTCGCCGCTCTGGGAGAGCAGCAGGACGGGGCCGCTGCCCTGCGTCCGGTAGTGGAGGGTGGCGCCCGGGACGGAGAGCGTGTGGCTGGTGGCGGCGGTCGTGAGCACGGAGGTTCCCCCTGCGGGTCGGCGTCGGTGACGGGAGCTGACGACACGACAGTAAAGCATCGCTTTCGATGCATCAATAGAGATGCATAAAGGCAGATGCATCTCTTTCGATGTATCATCGGGGGATGAACGGAGTCGAACTGTTCCTGCTGGGCCGCACCTTGATGAAGATCGGCGAACAGGCGATGCCACAGGTGGAAGCCGGTACGCCGGGGCCGACCCGCTCGCTGCTGGTCGTCCTCGGCGATCTCGTGTCCCACCCGGGGACGACGGTCGGCGAGATCGCCACGCGGACGGGCCTGCCGCAGAGTCAGGTCTCCACCGCCGTCGCCCGGCTGGAACAGGCGGGCTCGGTCGACACGGAGCCCGATCCCGCCGACCGGCGACGCCGGCTGATCCGACCCGCCGCGCAGCCCTCCGCCCGGGTCGCCGAGGTCCGCGCCGCGACCGTCGACGACGCCCTCACGGCGGCCCTGGCCGGCCCGGACGGCACTGCCCCGGACGCGGCCGTCGTCCACGAGGTCACGCAGGCCCTCGGTCTGCTGGCCCGACGGCTGACCCCGTCGATCGCCGCCCGCGCCCGCGACGTCGACACCGGGCGCCCGTCCCGCACCGGGACGACGCCGTAGCCGACCGGCTGCCGGGCGGCGCCGAGCCGGATGGACCGGTGCCGGGGCGGCCGCGGTAGGGGTTGGACGGGAACCACTGCGTGAACACGTCCCGCCACAGCTCCTGGATGGCCCGCGGAGCCGGACCGGAGACCGTGAAGACCGCCCAGCCGCCGGCCGGCACGGCCAGGACGGCCGTGCCCTCGGGGGCCGCCGCGGACGGGATCACGCCCTGGTAGCAGTCGAGTTCGGTGCCCGCGGCGCGGCTCGGGTCCAGGTCGTCGCAGGCGGCGACGACGCCCCGCGGCTCCTGGTCCGACAGCTTCTCCAGACGCCCCAGTATCCCCGGGTCGATCCCGCACGAAGTCGGTGATCGCCTGGTTCGGCCCCGCGTGCACCAACGGCACCCGGGCCTTCAGGCCGACGACGCTGAAGTCGGGCCGGTCCGCGATGCGATACCGCATGCTGCTGTTCCCCTGCGTTCCAGGGTCCGGTTGAGACGCTCCAGCACTCCCGGTCCCCCTTCCTCTCGCGTGATCACCACGCCAGGCGGCGGGCACCCCGTCCGGCCCGGCAAGCCGTGCCCGATCGGGTCGGGGTGGGCGCGGCACTCAGGCAACCGGATCAGCAGCCCCTGAGGAAGTCGATCAGCGCCGCGTTCACCTCGTCCGGCCGCTCCTGCTGGGTCCAGTGACCGCAGCCCGCGAGCTTGAGGGGTTCGCGCCGCAGATCGGGCATCAGGGCCGGGAGACGCTCGATCAGTTCGGGTGTGCCGGGAAAGGCGGGAACGACGTCCCGGTCGCCGTAGATGTACAGGGCGGGCGTGGAGACGACGGCACCGTGCCAGGGAGCGGTCAGTTCCCAGTTGCGGTCGAGGTTGCGGTACCAGTTGAGGGCCCCGGTGAAGCCCTTGGCGAAGCTCTCGGTGAGGGCGTCGAGATCCTCCTCGCCGAACCACTCGGGCAGCGCCTGCGGGTCCGGCATGGTGGCCAGCCAGCCGCGCTCGGGGTCGACGAGCGGCTGCTTGCCCGTGCCGGCGTCGGGGGAGTCCCCGGAAGCCCAGTAGAAGAACTTCCGCAAGGTGGTTCGGGGGTTCTCGGCGAACTCGGCATCGGCGACACCGGGCCGGTTGAAGTAGTTCCAGTAGAAGCGGCCGTCGAACATCTTCTCCATGGCGGCCAGCGGAGGCTGCGTCCCCCGGAACGGGGGCGGCACGCTCAACCCGGCCACCCCGCGCACCAGGTCCGGACGCAGCAGCGCGGTGTGCCAGGCCACCGGCGCGCCCCAGTCGTGCCCGACGACGTACGCCTTCTCCTCGCCCAGGGCCCGGATCAGCCCGACGACATCGCCCACCAGGTGGAGGATCGTGTACGCCTCGACCGCGTCGGGACGGTCGCTGCGCCCGTATCCACGCTGGTCGGGCGCGACGACCCGGAAGCCCGCCTCGGCCAGCGGGCCGAACTGGCGGTGCCAGGAGTGCCACGACTCGGGGAAGCCGTGCAGGAGCACCACCAGAGGGCCGTCACCCTGCTCGGCGATGTGCAGTCGAACGCCGTTCACGTCAACCATGCGATGCTCAACCATGGGCACGAGCGTAGTGGCCTTGATCATCGCCCCGGTGGCGACACGGGCTGGGCGGTGGCCGCTCTCAGTAGACGTCGCGGAGTACCGCTTGTCCGCCGTCAGGCGCCTGACGTAGGCGGTGGCCTCGTCGCGGCGTGTTCCGCCCCGGCCGGACGCGGCGGGAAGGGGCCCGGGCGCTCCGTCGTCAGCGCCCGGGCCCGTGGTCGGCCGGCAGATCAGCCACTCACACCCGCTGCCACAGTGCCGGCGTGTTCGGCGGTTCCCAGCCCGGCTGGGCCTGATGGCCCTGCAGGCAGCGGTAGGCGGCACCGCCGTACGTCACCGTGTCGCCCGCCCGGTAGACGGTGCCGGCCGACCAGGTGCCGCCCGGATCGCCCGGATCGCCCGGATCGCCCGGGTCACCCGGGTCACCGGGGTCGCCCGGGTCGCCGGGGCCGGTCCCGGCCGTCTTCAGGGTGAGACCGTAGGACTGCAGGATCGGGTTGACCGGCTGGAAGTACGTCGTACCGCCGCTCGTACAGTTGCCCGAGCCGCCCGAGGTGACTCCCTGCGCCTGGCTCCCGGAGATGAACGAGCCGCCCGAGTCGCCCGGTTCGGCGCACACCGAGGTGCGGGTGACGCCGGTGACGGTGCCCTCCTGGTACGTCACGCTGGCGTTGAGCTGCTGCACGGTGCCGCAGTGCCAGCCCGTCGTGGAGCCGGAGCGGCACACGGAGGAACCCACCGGCGCCTGGGCGGACCCCGCGACCTGGACGGCGGAGCCGTTGACGTCCGGCGTCGCGGTCCAGCTCGCGTTGGCCGCCACCCACGCCATGTCGTTGCCGGGGAAGACCGACGCCTGGAAGGTGCCCTGCGCGACCCGGTTGGAGCCGGTGGTGGAGCTGCCCGCGCGCCCGCAGTGACCGGCCGTGGCGAAGCCCTGCTGGCTGCCCCGCGTCACCGGGAACCCGATCGAGCAGCGGCTGCTGTTGTCGATGTAGTACGCGTCACCGCCGCGCAGGTCGTACAGCGGACGGGGATGTTCGGCCGACTTCACGATCCGGGCCAAGGAGGCGTCGACGTGCGCGGCCGTCAGCAGGGAGCGCGCGGCGTCCGCCCGTATCGCCCGCACCACCAGCGTGTTGGCGCGCACGTCGACGTACCAGACCGGGGAACCGGTGGTGCCGCGGTGCGCGGCGGCGCGGTCCACCCGTGCCTTGGCCGCGTCGAGCGCCGCCAGGGAGTGGTCCACGACGACCGCGTCGGCACCCCGCGCCCGGATCGCCGGCACGTCGGCCGGGTCCGTGGTGGCCACGTTCAGCGTGCTCGACTCCGTGCCGCGCACCCAGGCGCCCGCGAAGTCCGTGCCCAGCGCGGCCCGCAGCCGGCCCGCGGTGGCGCCCGCCTCGGCTTCGTTGGCCAGCCGGCGCAGCGCCTGCTGCCGGTTCAGGCCGAGGTCCCGCTGGAGCGCGCCGAGGAGGGCGGGGGGTGCGTCGGCGGCGCGGAGGGTCTCGGCCGCGGTGGGCAGGGTGGGGGAGGCGGACGGCTGGGCGCTCGCGGAGCCGCTGAGCCCGGCCACGAGCAGGGCACCCGCCGCCGCGGCGGCGGCGCACGCGGCTCTGAGGTGTCGTTGGAGCATGGGGAGATCTCCTCGGATTCGGTGGGAGTGCCGAAACCGTAGGGAGGTCACCCCGCGGCCGATAAGACGTCAGCCGACCCCCTGCCCCCGTGTTATGCACCCGCCTCCCCGGGACGGTGGCCGGTTCCTCAGGACGCTCGGCCGGTGCGCCGGTGTGTCGCGGCATCCGGTTCCCCGCGCCGGGAGAGCCAGCGCGCGTAGCTGTCGCTGCGCGCCGCCGCCCCCGCGTGCGCCGCGCGGGCCTGAGCCAGCACCGTGGCCGCGGTGTCCGGCTGCTGGCCGGCCGGATGCCAGCCCAGCAGATGCCGCCACACCAGCGGCGTCCCGGCGAGCGGGCGGGTGGTGAGCCCGGGCGTCGGCGGGAACGTGGCCCGGCACAGCCCCACCGCCCGGCCCACCTGCACCAGATGCACGCACGAGGAGGTGTCCGTCTCGTACATGCGGCGGGGCGTGAATGCGGCCCGGGCGCAGGCCGCGGTGAAACAGTCCGCGAAACAGCCGTCGCCCGGGACGCACGCCCACTCCTCGTCCGCGAGCGCGGCCAGGTCGATCTCCCGCCCGCGGGTGAGCGGATGACCGTCGGCGAGCATGACGAAGACGGGGTCGACGGCGATCTCCTCCCAGACGAGGTGCGGGGTGTCGGGCAGGGGAGCGGAGCCGCAGACGCCGGCGAGCGCGAAGTCCAGGCGTCCCTCGCCCAGCAGCCCGGCCAGCTCCCGCTCCGACCAGGAGGCGCGGGTGGTCACGGCGGTGCAGGGGGCGGCGTCCGCCAGCCGGTCGACCAGCGCGCCCAGCAGCGGCCCGTGCGTGCCGCCGAGCCGCAGCCGCTCCCCGGCCCGCCGTGTGCGCGCGAACCGGGCCGCCTCCCGCTGGAGTTCGCTCACCGCGGGCAGCACGATCCGGGTGCGTTCCAGGACCAGCTCGCCGAGGGCGGTGGCCCGCACGCCGTGCCGCCCCCGCTCGAACAGCGGGCCGCCCAGGGCGCGTTCGATACGCCTGAGCTGTGCGCTGAGCGCGGGCTGCGCGAGTCCGAGCGCCGTCGCCGCCTTGGTCAGGCTGCCTGCCTCCGCGATGGTCCGAATGGTCTTGAGATGCCGCAACTCCAGCTCCATGAGGGGAGCTTGCGGTCCTTACGGACGCGGGGCAAGAGGTTGGTCTGTACCTGATCCGTGCCGGTGGGGTACCGATGAGTGACCCGACGAACCGTCGAGAGGGGAGCGCGGCCGATGCGCAGCACCACCGTCCTACCGGGAACCCCCAGCCTGCCACCCCCGCCCGGGGACGTGCCCCTCCACCGGCTGGAGGTTGCCGGACCCGGTGCCGTCCCGTTCGCCGCCGGCTCCTTCGAGGCGGTGGGGCCGCTGTCCCGCTGGGACCGCCCGCACCGGCACACGTTCTACGAGATCGTCCACGTCAGCGCCGGTTCCGGCGCCCACGTCGTCGACCTCGCGCGCTGGCCGTTGCGGCCCCCGCACCTGGCCGTGATCCTGCCCGGCCAGGTGCACCACTGGGAGGGCGGCCGGGGACCGGAGGGCACGCTCGTGCTGTTCACCGACGACTTCCTGGTGGACCACCCCGGCGACCGCGAGACACTGCGCAAGCTCGGCGAACAGTGCTGGTTCGGGCTGGACACCGACCACGACCGGTCCGTACGGCACCTGATGGCCGAACTCGTCGCCGAGCACCGGCAGCGGGCCCCGGGGCACGAGAGTGTCCTGCGCGCCCTGCTCCATGTCCTCGTCGTGCGCGCCTCGCGGCTGCCGGACCGCGGCGGCACCGGCGGTGACTCGCGGGCCCAGGGGCGCCCCGCCGCCGTGGCCGAGGCCTTCGCGCTGCTCATCGCCCGTCCCGAGGCGGCGGGGCGGTCCGTACGGGAGTGCGCCGACCGGCTGGGGGTCACGCCCCACTACCTCACGCAGGCGGTACGGGCCGCCACCGGCCGGCCACCGGGACGGCTGCTGATCGAGGCGCGCGCCTACCAGGCACAGCGGCTGCTCGCCCACACCCAGCTGTCGGTACGGCAGGTCGCCGCCCGCACCGGATTCGCCGACCCCGCCTACTTCAGCCGGTTCTTCCGGCGGGAGACCGGCAGCAGCCCCGGGGACTTCCGAAAACACCACAGCCGCCCTCACCAGTCCCTCGAAGCGCCGTCCGCGCCCGCCTAGGTTCGGTGCCGATCGGCCCCGGAACGGATCCGTCCCCGACCGGATCCGCCCCGGCCTTCCCCCCTAGGAGGAGACATGGACGACGGAGCAGGTACGCACGGCGCGGGCCGGAACGGCACCGGCCCGGACGGCGAGGGGGCGGCGGGCGAGGCGAGTCCTTCCCGGCTCGTGCGCCGCAAGACGGTACTGCGCGCGGCGCTCGCGGCCACCGTCGCGGTTCCCGTCGCCCTGACCGCCGGTCCGGCCCTTGCCCGCGACCTTGCCGCGAGCGGTACGGCGCCCCGGCTCACCCCGCCGTGCGACGACGGCGACGATCCCACCCCGGAGCAGATCGAAGGCCCGTACTTCAAGCCCCACTCGCCGGAGCGCACCAGCCTGCTGGAGCCCGGCCTGCCCGGCACCCCGCTCACGGTCACCGGTTACGTCTTCGGCCGGGCCTGCCGTCCCCTGACGGGCGTCCTGCTGGACTTCTGGCAGGCCGACGACAACGGCGCGTACGACAACACCGGTTTCCGGCTGCGGGGCCACCAGTACACCGACTCCCGCGGCTCCTACGCGCTCACCGCGATCGTGCCGGGCCTCTACCCGGGCCGCACGCGGCACCTCCACGTCAAGGTGCAGGCGCCCGGCCGCCCCATTCTGACCACGCAGCTGTACTTCCCGAACGAGCCCCGCAACAACACCGACACGATCTTCGACCCACGGCTGCTGATGACCGTGCGCGACGCGGGCGGCGGCCGGGAGGCGGCGTTCGACTTCGTCCTCGACGTCCCGCAGGACCCGGGCCCCGGGCCCGGTCCCCACCCGCCCGGAACCACGTGGACCGTGGGCGGCAGGTACCGGGCGGGAGACTGGGTCACGTACGCGGACCACGCCTACGTCTGCCTCCAGCCGCACACGGCCCAGCCGGGCTGGGAGCCCCCGGCGGTGCCGGCCCTGTGGCAGCCGGCCTGACGGTGTCGTCGGGCGGCCGGGCGACCGTGCCGGGACTCCGACGCCTGGGGCGCGCCTGCCGCGGTGGCGGCAGCCGCGGGTCAGGGCGTCAGGACGGCCTTGCCGTGGTTGCGGCGGGCTTCCAGGTCGGTGTGCGCCTGTGCCGCTTCCGCCAGGGGATACGTGCGCCAGACCGGCACGGTGAGCCGGCCGGCGGCGGCCGGCCCCACCAGCTCCGGCAGGGATTCCCCCGCCTGGCCGGAGTCCCCCGCGCTGAAGCGGACGCCGTGCCGCGCGGCGGACATGTCGGCGATGGTGATGACGCGTGCGCTGTCACCGGCGAGGGTGACGGAGTCGGCGAGCACGCCCGCCCCGGAGGCGTCGAAGACGAAGTCGACTCCCCGCGGAGCGGCGGCCGTCACCCGTTCCGCCCAGCCGTCGCCGTAGCGGACCGCGGTGGCGCCGAGTGCGGTGACGCGCTCGATGTCGTGCTCGCCGACCGTTCCGACGACGGTGATACCGCGGGCGACGGCCAGCTGGGCGGCGATGAAGCCGACGCTGCCGGCGGCGCCGTGGACGAGCAGGGTCCGGCCGGCCTGCACACCCAGCTGCTCCAGGACCCGGAACGCCGTCCGGCCGACCGTGACCAGGGAGGCGGCGACCTCCCAGGACAGCGCCTCGGGCTTGGCCACGGGCCGGTCGAGCAGGGCGTACTCGCCGTAGCTGCCGCCGACGGCGGAGCCGAGGACCTCGGCCCCCACGGTCACGTCCGCCCCCTCGCCGACCGCATCGACGACGCCAGCCGCGTCCAGGCCCGGGATCACCGGGAAGCGGACCGGGACGGTGCCGGCCATCAGACCGGAACGGATCTTCAAGTCGAGGGGGTTCACGGAGGCGGCCCGCACCCGGATCCGGACCTGGCCCGGACCGGGCTCGGGTGCGGTGACCTCCGACAGACGCAGCACCTCGGGCGGGCCGTACTCGGAGAAAGTGATTGCTTTGGACATCGTCAACTCTCAGGTGGAGGGGAGCCGCACATGCTCTGACCCACGGTGCGGCCCCGCCGGCGGCCTGGCCGCTCAGGCGGTGAGGACGGGGTAGTCGGTGTAGCCGCGGTGGTCGCCGCCGTAGAAGGTGGACGGGTCCGGGGTGTTGAACGGACCGCCGGCGGCGAGCCGCCGGGGCAGGTCGGGGTTGGCCAGGAACAGCGCCCCGTAGGCGACCATGTCCGCGCTGCCGTCCTCGATCAGCTTCAGCGCGTCGGGGCCGGTGACGTCGGGGTGGGTGAACGGGTTGAGGACGAACGTGCCGGGCCACACCTTGCGCAGCGACGCGGTCAGATCACGGTCCGGCCCTTCCAGCAGGTGCAGATAGGCGAGTTCCTGGCCGGCGAGCCGGTCCAGCAGCGCGGAGTAGACCTCGCCCGGGTTGTCCTCGGCCATGTCGTTGTACGGGTTTCCGGGCGAGATGCGCAGACCGACCCGGTGGCCGCCGATCGCCTGGGCCACGGCCGTGACGACCTCGACGGCGAAGCGGATCCGGCCCTCGGTGCCGCCACCCCAGGCGTCGGTGCGCCGATTGGTGTCGGGGGCGAGGAACTGGTGGATCAGATAGCCGTTGGCGCCGTGCAGCTCCACACCGTCGAACCCGGCCTCGACCGCGTTGCGGGCCGCAGCGGCGAAGTCGTCGATCGTCCGGCGGATGTCCGCCTCGCTCAGCTCCTTCGGGGTCACGAAGTCCTTCGGCCCCTCGTGGGTGAAGACCTGGCCCTTGGCGGCCACCGCGGACGGCGCCACCGGCACCAGGCCGTCGGGGAGCAGGCTCGGGTGGCCGACCCGGCCGGTGTGCATCAGCTGAGCGAAGATCACGCCACCCTCGCGGTGCACGGCGTCGGTCACCGTCCGCCATGCCCGGACCTGCCCGGTCGTGTGCAGACCGGGGGTGTCGGGGTAGCCCTGTCCGACCGCGGAAGGCTGGATGCCCTCGGTGACGATCAGCCCGGCGCCCGCGCGCTGCGCGTAGTACGTCGCCATCATCTCGGTCGGCTCCGCGCCGGGCCCGTAGGCGCGACTGCGGGTCATCGGCGCCATGACGACGCGGTTCGTCAGGCGCTTGCCGCTCAGGTCGATCGGATCGAATGCGGAGGTCATGTCTCTCCCTCGGGATGAGTGCTGCTGTGGGGCCCGGTCCTGCCGGGACCGCCACCGGGACGTTTACCTGTCCGAGTAAGTAAATCACCTGTCCGAACAGGTAATAGCCCTGCTTGCATTCCTCGGGGGATATGTGGAGCACGTCACATGGGCATAACTGGCCCCGTTATCACGGCTATGAGGGGATCGCTGTCGCTCCGGCTACCGCGAGGTAGTATTAAGTTGCCCAGGCAGGAAAGCGAGGGATGAGATGGTGCAGTCCGCATCGGAGACCGCAGGCGGTGCAGGGGAAGCGGGGCAGGAGGCCACCGTCCCGGTACCGGCCGCCGCCGGCAGCGGCCCGATCAGCCATACGATCTTCCGCCTGGCCCGGCTGCACCGCATGCTCGCGGGACAGCTGCTGCGCCGCATCGGCCTGCATCCGGGCCAGGAGCTGGTCATGATGCACCTGTGGGAACTCGGTGCCCGGCGCCAGGCCGAACTGGTGCGCCTGATGGACTCCGACGCCGCCACCATGACCCGTACCGTCCGGCGCCTGGAACAGGCCGGGTTCGTCCGCCGCCGCCCCGACCCCACCGACAAGCGCGCCTCGCTCATCGAACCCACGGCGGCGAGCCACGCCCTGCGCCGCGAGGTCGAGCGGGTCTGGAGCCGCCTGGAGGACATTTCGACGGCGGGCCTCTCGGACGACGAGCGCACGGAGGCCCTGCTCACCCTGGAACGCCTGGAACAGAACCTCGTACAGGCCGCCGTGAGTTCCCCGGACACGACCGCGGAGCAGTGACGGCCGACGCGCCGCAGCGTGCGCCGGTTGCCGGGCGGCTCGGTGCTTTTCTCGCGTAT
The DNA here is from genome assembly GCF_014203595.1 of Streptomyces echinatus. GTDB lineage: Bacteria > Actinomycetota > Actinomycetes > Streptomycetales > Streptomycetaceae > Streptomyces > Streptomyces echinatus. The sequence goes on along the minus strand of NZ_JACHJK010000003.1, from coordinate 645,520 downwards.
CGCGTGCCCGCGGCAGGGCAGGGCCGCGGCGTTGTCCCGTCCCGGTCGGGCCGGGCGTAGCTCAGGGGAGTTGGCGGCGCGGGTGAGTCATGCGCTCTGCCGGACGGCACGGTAGGCGGCGATGAGTGCGGTGAGCTGCCGGTTGAATCCCTCGGCTTCCTGCAGGGCCGCGTCCGGCAGCGAGTCGTCGGCGGCGTATCCGAGCGCGGGACGTCGTCCGCTGATGTGCCCGCAGAGGGCGTCCAAGTGGTCCAGCAGCGCGGCGTGGCGCGCCTGTTCGGGATCCAGGGACCGCAGCCAGGCAAGGCGTTCCCGGGCCGTCCCGGGACGCGGGGGCAGGGCGCGGCGGATGCCTTCGGCCCGTGCGGCGAGGGTGTTCCAGACCGGCATGCGCAGCGCCGCGACCAGCGCGTCGGGTGTGGCTTCCACGGTGGTGGGCGTCATGTGCTCACGGTCGCAGGGGGCACTGACAACGCGACGCACCCCGGACGCCGAGTCAGCCGTCCGGGGTGTGCTCCGTCGGCAGTCGGCTCAGTCGGCCCCCGCCGCCACCGCGATGCGCGGCCCGGCGAGGCCTACGTCACGGACGGCACGGCCGCCGTGTAGTCGGCCAGGACGCGGCGCGCTGTCCAGCCTCGGGACTCCGCCTTGGACACGTCCAGGACGACCGGGCCGGCGAGCTGGTCGACCGCGTAGAGGGTGAGCGGCGGCTCCGTTGCCGGGCGCAGTCGGCCCAGCACCTGGGCGGCCCGTGCCGCGGTACGGGCGACCGCCGGCGGAACGTGCCGGATCCGGGCCCGTACCCCGTGGGCCCGCAGGACCGCCCGCACGGCCCGGTCCCGGTCGTACGGCGCCGGGTCGGCGATGTTGTAGGCGCCCGGGGGCCAGCCGGCGGCGTCCAGGCAGGCGTCGGAGAGGTTCTCCACGGCCGTCAGGCTGAGCCGGATACTGGCCGCGGCGGCCACGGCGACATGGGACCCGCAGAAGCCGCTCGCACCGGTGACGGCGATCGTGCTCATCGACCCTCCTGTGGGGCGCGCGTGGCACGGACGGACAGCGACCGCCAGCCGGGCAGCGCGCCGTGCCGGTCCACGCGTGCCCGGACGACGACGGGACGGTACGGCGCCAGAGCGGCCAGGACGTCGTCCAGTTGGGCGCGGGCCAGCCGGGCGCCGGGGCAGGCGTGGGGCCCGGCGCCGAAGACGAGCCGGGACACGGCCGGCGGCGCGGGCCGGCGGGCGTCCGGGGGATCGACGTGGGCCCGCGCGGCATGCCGGGCCACCAGGATCAGCCGGTCACCGGCCCGCACCGGACACCCGTCGAGCTCCGCGTCGGCCGCCGCCACGCGCGGCAGCAGCGGGGACGGCGCGGTCACGCGCAGCAGTTCACCCACCAGCGACGGCCGCAGCCGGTCGTCGGCGGCCTGGTCCCACAGCGCCGCGTCCGCACACCAGGCGGCGGCGCGCGGGAGGGCCGCCACGGTGGTGTTGACCGCCGCGACCGCGAGCATCGCCCGCAGCGCCGGCCCCTCGTCCGGCGCAGCCGACGAGAGCAGGGCCTCCAGCCGGGCCGTCGCCACCGCGGCCGCCCGGGCGGTGCCGGGCCGGCGGGGTCCGGGCAGATGGTCGCGCACGGCGGCCGCCGCGGCGCGGGCGGCGGCCTCGGCGATGCGCTCCGGGGTTCCGGGAGCGTCCAGGAGTGCGCGGACCGTGGCCCCGGCCAGTTCGCGGGCCACCGGTACGAGGTCGACGGTGCGGCCCGCGCCGAGCGGGGCCAGGCGCCGGGCGAGGACCTCCCGCCACACAGGGCGCAGCCGCTCCAGCCCGGCCGGGCCGAGGCCATCGGCGACGGCGCGCCGGGCCGAGCGGTGACCCGTTCCCTCCTGGTCGAACAGCGCCCCGCCGACGGACAGTTCGCGGACGGCGCCGCCGGTGGTGCCGGGCGCGGCGCGGTCCAGCGGAACCCGGGTGAGAGCGTTCCGGTACGCGTCGCCGTCATGCACCAGCACCACACCCCCCAGGCGGGCCACCGCCCGCCGCCGCGTGACGGCGAGCAGCGCGAACAGCGCCGGGTGGGAGCGGGTGTACACGCGCCGGTCACGCCGGCGCGCCGCCCGGAGCCCGGATGCGGTGGTCATCGCACCCCCACCTCCCGCCCACCGACGGCCCGGCAGCGGCGGTCCTGGTGGCACTGCGGGGACCTGCGGGCACGGTCTGCCTCCCGCGACCCGGCGGGTCCCCAGCGGCGGTCCTGGTTGCACTGCGGGGACCTGTCGGCACGGTCTGCCTTCCGCGACCCGGCGGGCCGGCAGCGGCGGTTCCGGTGGCACTGCGGGGACCTGCGGGCATGGTGTGTCTCCCGCGGGTCGGCGGGCCGGCAGCGGCGGTTCCGGCTCCACGGCAGTGTCCCGCGGGCGGTCCACGCCCGCGGTCGGCGCAGGCCGCTGTGCAGGACCAACTGCGGCGTCCCGCTGTCCGGGGCGGTCATCGTCGGTTCCCTTCCGTCCGGGCGAGGCGGCGGGCGGCGAGCCGGGCGGTGGCGGGGCGGTCGGGCTTGCGGGACCGACCGGACAGCGGGATCTCGGCGAGCAGCACCGCGTCCGGCCGGGCGGACCCCATCCGCCGCAGCGGTCCGGCCAACGCCGCCCGCAGCGCCGTACGGTCGGCTCCCCGCGCCGGCTGCACGACGGCGACCAGCCGCTCGTCCCCGTCCCCGGCCGGTACGCCCACCAGCAGCGCCAGTTCCACGCCCGGCACGTGCAGCGCGGGCTCGTACAACCCCGGATAGATGTTCTCCGCATGCCTGAGCACCATGTCCTTGGCGCGGCCCTCCAGCACGATCCGTCCTTCCTCCAGCCGGGCCCGGTCACCGGTGGCGACCCATGGGTCCGGCTCCTCGCCCAGGCAGCGGTCGCGGGCCGCCGGGCCGGACAGCAGCAGCTCACCGGCCGCGTCCACCTTCGCCGCCACCCCCGGCAGCGGAGCGCCGACCAGGTCGCCGCCACCCGTGTAGGCGGCCTTGGCACGCTGCTCCACCGCCGCGGCGGGAAACAGCTCCGTCAGCGCGTACACGCCCCACGCCTCCTCGGCGCCCGCCTCCTTGACGCGGGTGAGCAGCCCGGCGCTCGCCGGGGCCGAGCCCGTCCACACCCGGCCCGTGAAGCGGGCCCCGTGCGCCAGCGCCGACCGCAGCTGCGGCGGTGTCAGATAGGTGGCCTGAGGGGCGAGTTCGCGCAACTGCCGGGCCAGGACGCGCGGTGAGTGGGCGGGCAGCGCGACCGGCGCGCCGCTCGCGAGGGACGGCACGAGGACGAAGAAGGTGCCGCCCAGCACCGGCCGGCCCGCCCTCGGCTGGACGAGGCCGGCCACCGTGGCCATGCCCGCTGCGAGCGAGGAGCGGGTGTGCACCACCGCGCGCGGCCGGGACGTGGTGCCTGAGGTGAAGACGATGACCGCGTCCGCGTCCTCGTCCACCGGTCGCGGCGGGACCATGGCCCGCCTGCCGTCGTCCAGGGCGGGCGCGCAGCCGGGCAGCCGCCGCCCGACCGTGACCACCGGTCCCAGCTCCGTCAGGTCCGGCAGCGCGAGCTGGGCCCTTCGGGCGAGCGGCCGGGCCCAGCCGGCGACCGCCTGCGCGGCCGCGTCGGCGAGGACGAGCCCGGGCCGGGCGAGGGCCAGCCGGGCACGCAGCACGTCCGGTCCGGCGCCGGGGTCGAGCACCGCCGCCCGCGCGCCGAGCCGGTGCACGGCGAGCAGTACGGCCAGCGCCCGGGGCCCGGGCCGCACGGCGACCCCGACGGTCCCGCCCGGACCGAGGCCGCGCGCGTGCAGGGCGGCGGCGTAGCGGTCGGCGAGGTCGGCCAGGTCGCCGTACGTGGCCTGGACGCGCGCGGTACCCGTCCGGGTGGCGCCGAGGACGGCGGGCCGGCCGGCGTGGGCGCGCAGGGCATGGGCGAGGATGTCGAGCATCAGCGGGGGTCCTCCCCGTGCCGGCCCGGCCCCTTGTCGAGGTACCAGCGGGCGGTTCCGAGCAGGCCGTAGGCGCGCAGCCGTCGGGTGGAGTTCTCCACGATCATGTCGCGGGCGTGCACGACGGCGCTGGTCCGGCGGCGCACCCGGTTCAGGAACAGCCGGTCGGTGGGGGAGGGGCGGCGGGGCATCCCGCCCACGGCCTCGTACAGCGCGGCGGTGACGGCCATGTTGTTCCCGGCGTGCATCCGGTACGGGGCGAGGTAGCCGTGCCGGCGCCGGTGCGCCGGACGTACGCGCCCGAAGAGGGCCGCGAGACGCACCAGCCCGCGGAACACCGCCCGGCCCCAGGACCCGTGCTCGTCGCGCCGTGCCTCGATCCGCCCGCACACCAGCCCGGCGCCCCGCGCCAGCGCGTCGCGTGCCGCGGCCGTCCAGCCGGGGTGCGGCAGACAGTCGGCGTCGGTCCGGGCCAGCAGCGTCGCGCCGTTTCCGATGGCGTAACGGAATCCGGTGTCCACCGCGCAGCCCACGCCCTTCTCCTCCTCGCGCAGCACATGCACCGGGAAGGGAGCCCGGCGGGCGAAGCGGCGCGCCTGTTCGGCGGTGGTGTCGGTGGAGGCGTTGTCCACGACGACGAGTGTGAAGTCCTTGTCCCGCTGGGCCGCCAGCGCGTCCAGTGTCGCGCCGAGCCGCGCGGCCTCCTGGTGGGCGGGCACCACCACCCACAGGGCGCTCATGCCTTCTCCCAGACCATCGTCATGATGCTCACGCCGCCGCCCAGGCCCACGAACAGCACCCGGTCGCCGGGCCGCAGTCCGTCGTGCACGCGGTCGAGCTGCACCCCCAGCGTGGCGCTGGCCATGTTGCCCAGCTCCGGCACGGTGACGACGAGCCGGTCCCGGGGTACGCCGGTCAGCTCCACGAACCGCTCCAGGTACGGCACGGTGACCTGGTGCACGAGGATGTGCCGGAAGTCGTCCCAGCCGAGCCCGGTGCGCCGCCGCATCCGGTCGAGGACCGAGGTGCCGACCTTCTCGAAGACCTCCCGCAGTTCGGCCCCGTCGCCGCGGAAGTACGTGTGCTCGTCCCCGCGGGGATGGCGCGACCCCCCGCCGAAGATCCCGCCGACCCGCCAGTGCTCGGAGTGCGTCTCGGTGTCCACGTCGACGATGCCGCCCCGGTCCACCGTCTCCAGCACGACCGCGGCCCCCGCGTCGCCGAAGGTGTAGCCCGCGAAGCCGTCCCGGAGCTGCTCGGGGCCGGACGGGGCGTGGCGCACCGCCCGGCTCGGGGTCTCCCCGGTGACCACGAGGGCCCGGCGGACCCGGCCGGCCAGGATCATCGCCCGTGCCGTGTCGATGCCGTTGACGAAGCTGTTGCACGCGTTCGTCACGTCCAAGGCGTGGGCCCGGGAGCCCAGCTCGGCCTGAACGATGTGCGCGGTCGCCGGTTCCACGACGTCCCGCGTGGCGGAGGCGAACACCAGCAGGTCGATGTCGTACGGGGACAGCCCGGCCCGGGCCAGTGCGGTGCGCGCCGCCCGCGTGGCGAGCGTGGAGGCGTACTCGCCGTCCGCCACGACCCGGCGCGAGGAGATACCGGTGGCCCGCTCGAGCATCCGTACCGGCAGCCGCAGCCCGGATGCCTCGGTGATCCGCTCCTGGAGGTGCCGGGAGGTCAGCTCGGTCCCGGGCAGGCAGGACGCCACCGCCGTGATCCCCGCCCGCGGTACCGAGGCGCGAGCAGCATGGTCTATGTGCATGGGCCGCACGCTATGACCGGTACCGGGCCACCGGCCTGAGCACGCGTACCTAGTCGGCATCGGTAGTCGTGCTCCGTCACATCACGGTGCTGTCCGGTTCCCCTGCCGGATTCGCGTCGCGGGGGGGGGGGCGGCGGCCCCCACCCCCCCCCCCCCCCCCCCCCCCCCGCCCGGCCCCCCCCCCCCGCCGGGCGCACCCCCGGGTGGGGGGGCGGGGGGGGGGC
>NZ_JACHJK010000003.1:0-639553 GCF_014203595.1 Streptomyces echinatus | reverse complement strand
GGGCCCCCCCGGCCGCCCGCGGCCTCCCTCTCGGTCTTTGTCTGGCGTGCCCCCCAACTCCGGGGGGGGGGGGCGGGGGGCTGGGGTTTGGGGGGGGGGGGGGGGGGGGGCGGCCCCCCCCCCCCCCCCACGCCCCCCGTCCCTCCGGCCGGAGAGCATCACGCGGCAGGCCTCAGCGCGGGTTGCGGTTCCGGTTGCGGCGCCGGTGCCGCCTTCGATTCCCACAGCCTGGTGGTCCGCAGGTAACCGTGGATCACGAAGCCCATCGCCAGGACGAGCAGGGGGCCGAACACCCAGGGATGCCTGGCCATCTCCATCGGCAGATAGCGGTAGGACAGCACGAGCGCGGTGAAGACCGCCGTGCCGTGCGCGACCAGCCGGGTTCCCGACCGGTCCCAGCCGCGGTCGAGCGAGCGCAGCGCCGCCTCGATCGTGAGCGCGAACACCACGCCGGCGATGAGGTCCGTGCCGTAGTGGTAGCCGAACCCCAGGGTCGCGCCGAGCGTGGCGGTCAGCCAGAAGGCGCCGGCGAAGCGCAGAACCCGCGGGCCCTTGCGGGAATGGATGAAGATCGCGGTGGCCCACGCCGTGTGCAGGCTGGGCATGCAGTTGCGCGGGGTGAGGTCGTCGTACGTCACCGGGTGCGGGGGATGGAGCGGCGGTGGCGTGTTCGGCCACAGGTTGGCCACGGCCCAGTGCACACCACCGGTGCCGGAGGCGCCCGGGCCGTAGGCGAAGACCGGTCCGACCACCGGGAAGATCATGTAGATCGCCGGCCCCACGAGGCCGATCACCAGAAAGGTGCGCACCAGATGGTGGCTCGGGAAGCGGCGCTCGACCCGCACGTTGCGCAGCTGGTACAGCGCGACGACGATCGCGGCCACCGCGAGCTGGGCGTAGACCAGGTCGAGAACATGGCTGAGGATCGGGTCGGTGGCCCTGAGGATCCGGCCCGCCAGCCATGACGGGTTGCCCAGGGCGTTGTCGGCGGTCGCCACGTACGGGTCGAGCACCGACGGCCGGGTCTTGGCCGTGATCAGCAACCAGGAGTCGCCGATCTTGCGGCCGGCCACCAGCAGCAGCCCCAGCCCGACGCCCTTCAGCAGCAGGACACGTTCCTGGCCGGTGCGGCGGGTGACGGCGATGACCGCACAGCCCAGCATCACCCACAGCGCGCCGTTCCCGAAGGAATGGCCGTCGGCCGTCCTGATGCCGGCCGCCCACCGCACCAGGGCGAAGGCGACGTCGATGCCGATCGCGGCACCGGCCGCGATGAAACGCTGCCGCCAGGTGAGGACCACCATCATCAGGGCCAGCCCGGCGTACAGCGGACCCGGTTTCGGGGGGAGCACCACCTCTTCCACCTGGGTGGTCAGCGGTCCCGGTGCGCCGGCGCTGCGACGCGCGACGATCTCCAGCGTGATGAGGAACACAAGGGTCGCCACACCCGCCGCGGCCCAGAGCAACGCCCGCGGCCGACGCCACGCGTCGGCCGTGATTGTGCCGTTTATTCGCGAAAACACCCGCGAGACTGTAGGTATCAATTGTTTGCCGATGTGTTAGATGTTAGCCAGCGAGGTCACTCTTCGTGCCGGATGGCGTGTCTTCCAGTGACGGACGGGCGACGGGGGTGCTCGTCGACGTCTGATCATGCCATCGGGTCGTGCGGGTGGTTCCGCTGGTCATGGGCGGCGACGCGAAGGCCGGCCGGCGTGGTGCCCGGCCGGGCTCGGGCCGTCCCCCGGGACCGCTCGGGCGCGGTACGCGCCCGGCACGGCTCGGACGACTCGGCGGGCCGCCCCTGCTCCATCGCAACCTTCCCCCCTGCAAGATCTCCGCGGGCCGGGCGCCGAGAGCCACCGCGCCGGCCCGGCGCGCGGATCGAGCCCCGCGATCGTGCGGTCTCACCGGTCCCGCCGGCCGTTCGCGAACGCGCGCGCCGTTCGGCGAGGCCCTCTCTCGCCCACCCGGAAAGACGGCATCCGGGCTGATCGAGTTGCCTGTGCGACGAAAGCGGTGGCAGCCGGCGTACGCGGCGGTCGCATTGACCTCGAAGATCAACCGGGAGGCACTGCCGGCCAGGCCCCCGGATGGGGCCGGGCGCGCAAGGCGCTGTCAGCCTCCGTCGGGACCGGGGCGGCGGCGTCGCTTCAGTACGCCGACGAGCGTGGCCAGGTCGGCGGCGCCCGCGGGGTCGTCCGCGTAGCGGGTGGTCTGCAGGGGGCCCACCTCCGGAAGGACGATGTCCTCACGGGCCAGGACATGGACCAGAGCCAGCAGGGCCGCACGGGCGTTGCCGTCAGTGAAAGGGTGGAAGAACGCCACGTCGAGATAGACGCGGGCCGCGCGGCCTGCCAGGGGCACGCCCGGCTCGGTCGCCTCGCGCAGGCAGGCGGCGAAGTCGGCCCGGGTGTGCGAGGTCAGGCCGTACCGCTCGGTGCCGTTCTTCGCGAAGGCGTCGCCCGTGCGGAACGACGCCTTCGCCACACCGAGGACCTCGCGCTGCCAGCCGGCCAGCAGGGCGAAGTCGAGCGGGGCGCGGCGTGCGGCGTCGGCGCGGGCCAGGGCGTGGGCGCGGAGGAGCCGTTCGGCGCGGGCCGCGTCGCGGCGGCGGACCGGGCCTGCGCACCAGGCCGGGAAACCGTCCCGCTCGGGCGGTTCCCGCCGCAGGGCGGGGGCCCGGTTCCAGTCGGTCTCGCGACGTACGCGCAGCCAGGTCGTGAGGCTGTCAGTGGCGGTCATGGAACTCCTCCAGGGCGGCCCACTGGCGGTGGTCACGGTAGGGGGCCCGGCCGGTGAGGCCGACGGCAAGGTCCTCCCCGACCGATTCGATCACTCCTGGTCCCGGAGCCACCCAGCTCCTGAACCGGCCGCCGATCGCGGCGTCCACCGCCCGGGCCGCCTCGGCCTGTTCCATGCCGGTGGTCGTGAGGAACCAGTTCAGGACCCTTGCCGCCTGCCCGTGCCAGCCGCCTTCCGCGCCCGAGTCCAGTGCCGAAGTGACCAGCCGGACGCAGGCCCGCTCCAGGTGCCAGCTGCGTTCCTCCGGAGAGGCCTCCGGCGGCGGCGCGAGTTCCACGAAGCGCTGAGCCAGTCTCTCCAGCCACTCCCGCCACTCCAACAGCGCGCCGACCACACGGTCCGCGGTCTCCTCGGGCGTCGTCACCGAGCCGGCGCCGCTGACCCAGCTGCCGATGACCCCGCCGTGCCGGTAGCACCAGTTCCATCCCTGGGCCCAGTCTCCGTAGCGCTCCCGGATGATGGCGTCCACCTGGCTTTCGCACCAGTATTCGCCCTGCCACCGGCCTTCCATGCCGGAGAGCACGGGCGGCACCCACTCGTGGACCAGCGCGCGCAGGTGGGCTTCCTCCTTCTCGTCCCAGGCGAAGGGATGGCGGGCCGGGTCGACGTCGTCCCAGTTCTCCGGGTATCGGCCGCGGGGTACGCGGTTCTCCGGGAAGGGCAGGGTGTCTCGGTTGTATGCCAGTGCCGGCCGTTCCTTCACTCGCCGCGACAGGAGCGTCAGTGTCTCGCCGCGGAAACGGCTTGGCCAATGGATTTCCGGAGCGTGCACCCGTCCTCACCCCAGCCGCGGGCCAAGTGTCCATGCCTCAGCCGCCGTTGGGGGAGGCTAGGATCCCAGCGACGTTCAGCGATCGAGGTACGGGGGGACCGATGACTGGTCAGTGGGAGAGACTCGGCGAGGCGGACGGCATCGAGGCGTATGTGCACCGGCCGTCGGGTGAGGTGCGGGGCGCCGTGGTGGTCTGCTCCGAGCTGTACGGAGTGAACGCCTATGTCCGCGACACTTGCGCGGAGTTGGCGGCGGCGGGGTACGCCGCGCTGGCGCCCGACTACTACTGGCGCAACGCGCGCCGCACCGGGCTCGGATACTCCGCCGAGGAGCGCGAGGACGGCCTGGTGCTGATGCGTGCCCTGGACCGGGACGAGTTGGTGGCCGACGCCTCCGCGGCGCTGGCCGCGGCGCGCACGGAAGCCGGGGAGCGGGGCGTGGCGTTTCTCGGGCTCAGCATGGGCGGCCACATCGCGGTGCGGGCCGCGACCGAGCTGCGGTTCGAGTTGGCCGCGGTCTTCTATCCGGGTTGGCTGTTGAACAGCGGCTTCCCGCTGGTCGGTCCGGTGCCGCCGTTGGAGACCAGCGAGCGGATCGCCGAGGGTGGCGCTTTCCTGCTGGGTTTTCGCGGGGAGCTGGACCACATCATCCCCGCCGAGGAATGGAAGCAGGCCGAGCAGCGGCTCACCGAGGCCGAGGTGCCCCACGAGATGGTGACCTACCCGGGCGCCCGGCACGGCTTCGCCTGTGCGGACCGTCCGGCCGACTACGACCCGGAGGCCGGCGCGGATGCCTGGCGCAGGGTGTACGCCGCCCTGGAGTCGCATCTGTAGCGGATGGGCGGTTCTGTAGCGGATGGGCGGTCGGCGGAACCACCGTCGGACGACCGCGGCGCTTGCCGCACAGGTCCGCCGCGGGGGCCGATGCCCGGGGCCCGCACCGTTGTGCCAGGGTGGGGCCATGAGCCGCCCCGGAATCGACGACGAGTTGAGGTCGGCGCTTCGGGACGCCGACTCGGCGTCATGGTCCACCAGGGCATCCGCCGGGCGCCGTCTGGCCGGTGCCGCGGAGGTCACCGGAGTGGCGCCGGTCCTTAAGCCGGCTCCTGTTGGACGGTCAGGACACCGCGGTCACTCAGGAGACGGCACAAGCCCTGCTCGAACGGTGGGACGTCCGCGGCCTGCGTCTGGTCCTGGCCGCGCTCACCGTCGCGGACGCCGACACCGGTGATCACCTCTGCATGGCGGTCGACGATGTCTGCCTGCGGTCCGAGGAGGACCTGGAGCGGCTCGCCGGCCTGTGCTCGGCGCTGGCCTCGGATGCCGACGCCGCGATCAGGGAGGAAGCGGGCCACCTCCGAAGGAGAGCTCGCGGTCACCGATAGGCGGTGCCCCGCCTGCCCGGTGCGGGACCGGTGCCGTGCCCGGGGATCGGCCGCGGACCCGCGAGGGAATGGTGGCTCGCGCCGTCAGGCGGCCCGGCAGAGCGCCGTGGGGCCGGCCGGTGCCGCGGCGCAGGCCACGGTCGCCGGCTCGGTCCGGGCGGTTCGGACGGGCGCCGCGCCCTGCGAGCGGTTCCGCGCGAAGACGACGAGGCGCAGCACCGCGAACCGCGCGAGGCCGGCGAGTGAGGAGGCGGACAGATAGACGAGCTGCTGGAGCAGCGCACCGGGTGCCGCCACCAACTGCTGCAGGACGAACATTGCCACGCAGGTCACCGCGTACGCGGCCGCCGCCGACCCGGCCGACTGCATATGCTGGCGCCAGGTCGCGCGCCCGCCCGCGCCGAAGGTGAAGCGGGCGTGCAGCTCGGTGGCGAGGAGCGTCGAAGCCACGGTGACCAGGGCGTTGGCCAGCGGCCAGGAGATCCAGGCGGCCAGGGCCGCGACGGCGAAGCTGGAGGCGAGTCCCACTCCGCCGCCGCAGAGCACGAAGCGGGCGAAGGCGGCCATGGCCCCCGGTGCCGCCTGTTGCCGAGTCGGTGCTCTGTCCATGTCCTGTCCATCCCCCGTGATCCGCCCGCTCCGTGAAACGCGCGCCTGGGCCGCCGGGCCCCTGACTGATCGTTTCAAGCGATGGAAACGCTACGTTGCCTTCATGGGTCAGGCAACTCATTTTTCGCCCGTGAGTGCTTTGTTCGCAGGTAGAAGAAGATTAATCGTTGCAATGGTTCCTGATTAACGCAACGACCCCGCCGTTCGCTCATTGCAATGAACTGCGACTGGTCCTAGGTTCCAGGTGTCCGACCGGACGACGCCGGCGAGGCCCCGCCCAAGGTGCGCGCCGTGGGATCAGCCACGAGGGCCTGCCGCGCCCAGGCCGAGGTCGCTCTTGAACAGCTCGATGACCGCGTGCCGATCACGATCGATCTCCGGCACCCCCGCCTGCTCGTCGCCGGCGCCGGCAGCGATCATCGAATGCGCCTCGATGATCCGTTCCACCAGTTCCCGGGCCTCGATCGCCACCCTCTGACCGGCCAGGATCTCGATCTGAGCGGTGACCGCGTAGAGGCGGCCGTCCTCCGAACGGTTCCGCTGACCGGACTTCGCCTGCCCGTAGCCGGCGCTGATCGACCGAAGATACTCGGAATAGGCGACCTGTTTGGCGGCGCTGAACGCGTCCTCCTGCTGCCACCTGCGGGTGAGCCGTGCCTGCAGCTGCTGGAGGGCGCCCCCGATCAGGACTCCGAGCAGAGTGCCGACCACGCCCACGACGACGGAGCCCATGTCCAGCCTCCTGGCAACCCGTTCAGCCGAGGACGGTCGTCGTCGGCGGCTTCCCAGGATTCTCCACGGTCGGCCCACGGTACGGTCCGGCTCGCCGCGCATGCCGACGAACCACCGAACGCCCGGCCCCGGCATCCCGCCCTCGAACCCCTCCCGGCCCCACGCGGGTGGGCCGTCAGGCGGTGCCGGGGGGTTTGGGGAGTGCCCGGTGGGCGTACCAGGCTTCGAGAGCCTGGGCGCGGGTGCCGGCCGGGTTCTCGCGGTGCCAGGCGCTGGTGAAGCGGTTGAACTCGAACTGTTCCGCGATCTCGCGCGGCCGGGCCGCGTCCGGGCGGGTGGCGTGCCAGTGGGCGACCGCGTCGGCCAGCGTCCGGCCGGGGTTCTCGGCGATGAAGTCGCGCATGAAGGCGTCGAAGTGGAAGCCGGGGCCGATCGCCTCGGCGAAGTACCTCCGCAGGACCTGGCTGCACCGCTGGCCGGGCGGGATCACGGTGTCGCCGTCGACGGGATCGGCCAGCTGTGCGGTCGCCGGGCGGCGGCGGGCCGGGACGGCCGGCAACGGCAGGCCGTCCAGCGCCGCGGCGAGCCGGGCGGTGAGCGCCGTCTTGCCGCCGTGCCGAGCGATGCCCATCGTGCGGGCGAGACCGGTGAGCTCGTCCAGAGTCCAGTACCAGCGCAGCAGCTCGGCACCGGTGAGGCCGGCGGTCAGCGGCGGCCTGGACTCGGCGGCTGTCGTACTGGTGGTCCGGTTCTCGTTCATGCCCGTCATTCTGCCGGGCGGCGTCCAGCGACAGGGTTCCGGCCGCGACCGGGCGCCGTGAGCCGGGGGCCTACTCCGGCGGGCGTGTCCAGGCGCGGACGGCCAGCTTGCCGGTGGTGCCGAGGTCCAGGTGGGGCGTCACGGTCACCGGATCGGCGCCCCGTTCGGTCCGCACCCTGACGTAGGGGACGTCGACCGCGGTGCCGAACCCGGTGGTGTTGCGCCACATGAGACCCGAAAGGGCACTCTCGCCCGGCTTCAGGACCAGCGGGCGGGCCGGGTCGTCGAACCCGGTACCTGTGCTGATGCCACCGCTTCCGTGCACGATCCGTACGCCTTCGACGGGTGACCGGTCCTCGTCCAGCAGTTCCAGAAGCGGGTAGCCGTCGAGCGAGTAGTCGCGCGTCCCGCAGTTCTCCAGGCGCAGCCCCACCACGCGCAGCCCCATCGCGGCATCGCCGTCATCGGCGGTGAGGCGGACTCCGGAGGGCGGGCACGCGCCGGACGCCGCCGGCGCCTCGGCCGCGGACACCTTGGTCACGCGGGAGACCTTGACCCGGGTCACCCGGGACGCTCCGGGGGACAGCGTCCCCAGCCGGACCGTGCCGCGCACGGTCGCGCCGGATCCTACCGAGCGCACGGTCTCGTCCGTGTGGCCCATGACTTCGCCCGCGTCCGTGGTGAAGTCGAACAGGATGGTGTACGTCAGCGCCTCGGTGCCGTCGTTGGTGACCTCGTAGGCGGCCGAGATGCCGGACCCACCGGTGGGCAGCGGGTCGGCGTGGACGGAGAGCCCGTCGGAGCCGGGGCTCGCGCTGGGCGAAGAGGAGGGGAGGGACACCGAGGTGATCCGGACGCCGTCCACGGGCGGGAAGGTGACGGCGGTCCCGGAGCCGGGGGAGGCCACGCCCGCGCCGGGAGTCCCCGCCTGCTCGGATCCGCACGCCGTGAGCAGCAGGAGTGCGGCGAGGGGCGGAAGGAGGGAGAAGGTTCTGCGCATCCGGTCACCCCATCAGGGGCAGGCGCGCCGAGCCATGGCGGAAGCCACAGTTCCGGTCACGGGCGTGTCACGGATGGCTGCCGAGCGGCTGCCGAGGGGCCGACGGACACTCCCGTCGGTTCGCCCCCCTCGCGGTCAGGTGGACGCGCTCGCCGGTCTCCCCGCCCCGGACGCCTGGACGATCGGACAGAGGAACTCTGGTGTCTCTTTGGTAAGTTGGGCGGCCATGCCTGCCGGACCAAGGAGCGGGGCTTGCGTGCGCGGCCGCAGCGCTCTCCGCGCTCACACGTCCCCTGCTGAGCGCTCGGCGTCCGCCGCCGATCGCGCTGATCGAGTGATGGCGACAGCCATGCCCTCGTTGCGCCGGGCCGGTGCGAGCCCGGTGTGGTGTCATTCGTCAGGTTGTCCCTCCACGACCGGGCGGTCCGTCAACCTGCCCCGGAGCCCGCGCAACGGACAAGGCGGGGAATGGGAACGGAGACCACTGGATGGTGAGCTCAGCGACCGGGCTCTTGTCGGCGGGTCAGGCCTGGACCTCCGAGAACACATGGCTCCTGGTGGTGGTGGGCGTGTCCATCGCCGTCGTCGTCCTGCTCATCAGTGTGCTGAAGATCCACGCCTTCCTGGCTCTGACGGTGAGTTCGCTGACGGTCTCGCTCCTGGCCGGCGAGCCCGCCCAGAAGGCCATCCTCTCCTTCACGACCGGGCTGGGCCGCATCACCGCCTCGGTGGGCGTACTCATCATCCTGGGGGCGGTCCTCGGCCGAATGCTGGCCGACTCCGGTGGTATCGAGCGGCTCGTCGACAGCCTGACCCGTATGGTCCGGCCGGAGCGGCTGCCGTGGGCGGTCACCCTGGTCGCGGCCCTGATCGGCCTGCCGATGTTCTTCGAGGTCGGCTTCGTGATGCTGATGCCCCTGGTGCTGCAACTGGCGAAGCAGATGCACTACCCGGTGCTGCGGGTGGGCATGCCGGTCGTGGCCGGTCTGGCCACGGTGCACGCGCTGGTCCCCCCGCATCCGGGGCCGCTGATCGCGATCCAGGCGGTGCACGCGTCGATCGGTCTCACCATGCTGTACGGGCTCCTCGTGGCCGTGCCCTGCGCCATCGTCGTCGGCCCGCTGTTCACCGCCTACATCTGGCCGCGTGTGCCGGCCCACGTACCCGACTCCGCCACCGCCGCCTTCACCACCAGCGGGCACCACCGGCACGACGAGGCAGGCGGCGACTCCGGTACGGGCCGTGCCGACGGGGCCGCCCCGCACCGCATGCCGAGCCTTCCGGTCACGCTCGGCACCATCCTGCTCCCCATCGTGCTGATGACGCTCAAGGCCGTCTTCGACAGTGTCCGTATGCCCCACGGCACGCTGTACACCGTCGTGGAGTTCCTGGGCACCCCGATGATCGCGCTGCTGATCACGGTGTTCGTCTCGCTGATCACCTTCGGGTACGCACTCGGATTCAGCCGGCGCCATGTCCAGGCGTCCCTCGCCAGGAGCTTCGCACCCGTCGCCGGTGTCATCGTGATCGTCGGCGCCGGTGGGGGGTACTCCCAGGCCCTGCAGGACACCGGCGTCGACCGGGCCGTCACCCAGGCCGCGGGCCACCTCCACATCCCGCTGCTCTTCCTCGCCTGGCTGGTCGCCGCACTGATGCGGACCATCGTCGGTTCCGGCACCATCGCCACCATCACCGCGGCCGGCATCGTCGGCCCTCTCTCGCACGGCCTGGCGCCCCCTCAGGCGTCCCTGCTGGCCCTCGCCCTGGGATCGGGCGCGGCCTTCGCGGGGCACGTCAACGACGCGGCCTTCTGGATGGCCAAGGAGTACTTCGGCACGTCGATCAGTGGCACGCTGCGGACCTGGACGGTGTCCCACACCCTGCTCTCCCTCACGTCCCTGGCCTGTCTCTGGCTGCTCAGCACCGTCGTGTGACGGCGCCCGAGCCGACCACGAGAGCCGCGCCGGCGGCACGAACCGGACCGCTGACGGCCGAGCGGCCCGGCCGGGGTCAGGAGCCGCCGTCCACCTCCCGTACCAGTTCGATCGCCCTGCCCAAGGTGGCGAGGCGGGCCTCCAGGGTGTCCCCGGCCGGGTACAGCCGTACGGTGTCGACGCCGGCGGCCCGCCACACCCGGAGCCGCTCACGCACCATCGCCTCGGTGCCGATCAGCGTGGTGCCCAGGACCATGTCGTCGGTCACCAGCGCCGTCGCACCGTCCCGGTCCCCGGCCTGCCACCGCTCGCGCACCTCGGCGGCGACCTCGGCCCAGCCCTGACGGCTGTAGGCGTTGTTGTAGAAGTTGGTGGACGCCGACCCCATGCCGCCCAGGCTGAAGGCCAGTTCCTTCCTGCGCCGGGCGGTCATCGCGCCGAGCGCCTCCTCGTCGGCTGCGAAGGCCACCTCGGCGCCCTGGCAGACGTCCAGGTCGCCGCGGGTGCGGCCGCCGCGCGCCAGGCCTTCGTCGAGGTGGGCGAAGTACGCGCCGGCCGCGCCCTCGGGGACGAAACTGGTCCCCAGCCAGCCGTCGGCGACCTCGCCGGTGAGACGCAGCATCGCCGGTGACAGCGCGGCCAGGTACAGGGGGATCCGGTGCTCGGCCCGCATCGACAGTCGCATGGGAACCGCGTCGCCGCCGGGCAGCGGAACGGTGAACTCGGCCCCTGAGTAGGAGAGTCTGCCGCCTTCGAGCAGCCGCCGGACGATCTCGACGGTCTCCCGCATACGGCGCAGCGGCCGGGCGAACGGCACCCCGTGCAGTCCCTCCATCACCTGCGGGCCGGAGGCGCCCAGGCCGAGCACGAACCGTCCTGCGGAGAGGTTGGACAGGGTGATGGCGGTCTGCGCGACGGCTGCCGGGGTGCGGGTGCCCAGCTGCATGACACCGGACCCCAGGAGCATCCGGTCGGTGAGCGCGGCGTAGTAGCCCAGCGCGGAGGGAGCGTCGGAACCCCAGGCCTCGGCGACCCAGCAGATGTCCAGCCCCAGCTTCTCCGCCTCGACGACGAAGTCCGCCGGCTCCGTCCAGTCCGCGCCGCCCGAGGCCTCGATGGTGGTCGCGGTGCGCATCACGCCTCCGCCTGCCGCTTGATGTGCTCAAGGGTCGAGGCGATGCTCCGCTCGAACTCGCGCAGCCGCACGAACACGATCTTCTGCTCCTTGTCCGGCATCCGGTCGATCGCGAAGGACAGCCCGGAGCGTCCGGGGCCCAGCTGCATCCGCTCCGACAGTTCCGTGCCGCCGTTCTCGGGCCGCAGGCGGAAGCGCCAGAGGGCGGAGGGTTCGGCGGGGTCCTGCACGGCCCAGGCCAGGACGCGTTCCGGTTCGCACTCGATGACATGCGACGTCGTCGACCACTCGCCGAGCGCCTCGTGCCGGCTGTGACCGACGAACCTCGCGCCCACGGCCGGTCCGTCCGCGCCGTCGAGCCACTGGACGGACTGGAGTTCCTCACTCATGGCCGGCATCAGGGCGATGTCACCGACGAGTTGCCACACGCGTTCCGGTGGGGCGTCGATCCAGGTCCGCACTTCGACCGTGGGTTTGTCCGCGTAGCGCGCGCCGGTCCACTCCACGTCCGTCAGCCTCCTCGCCGTCAACGGGTGTGGCCATTAGGGTTGCTTCATGAGACTTAGCTGTCAAGAGCGGTGCTGGCGGCCGCGATCAGTCCGTACCGAACCTGCGCCGCACATCCGGCCGGCGCCCCAGCCGCTCGGGATAGCCGGGTCCCATCCGCATCGACGTCTCCTCGGCCACGAGGGGCCTGCGGCAGGCGGCGCACACCACCTCGGCCGCGGTGTCATGGCCGCACGCGTCGTGGTGGAACACCACCGGGACGCCCTCCTCGCCGGCCAGCCAGCGGTCGCCCCACCGGGACATCGCGGCCAGCACGGTGAAGAGGTCGCGTCCCTTCTCGGTGAGGACGTAGTCGTAGCGGGGCGGTTCGTTCTCGTAGAGCCGCTTGTGCAGCACTCCCTCGTCCACCAGCCGGTGCAGCCGGTCGGTCAGGGTGTTGCGCGCGATGCCCAGTTCCCGCTGGAAGTCGTCGAAGCGGCGGATGCCGTAGAACGCCTCCCGCACGACGAGCGGTGTCCAGTGGTCACCCAGCAGTTCAAGGGTCCGCGCGATGGAGCACGGCCAGTTGGCGAACGACGTCCGTTTCATGGCCCCCATGATAGAGAGTTTCATAAGAAGACCCAGCAGATGAGATCCCGCGCTCATCTCAGGTCGGTCGGCCGGCCGATGCCCAGCATGTTCCCTTCGCTGTCCCGCAACCACGCGCCCCGAGCTCGGGCAGAGGCTCCTGCGGACCGGAAGACCTGGAACTCCGCGCCCCCGCACCGGTGCAGCAGCCCACCGGGTGCTTCCTCGGCGGGCCGCAGCCCGAGCCGCTCGGCACAGAAGCGCCGCGCACGGTCCAGATCCCGGGCCGGCAGCCTGGTCGCCACCCGGCCTGCCGCCAGGAGGCTCCTGTCGTCCGTGCTCATGCTCCCGGTGTGGAGCGAACGGCCGCCACCGGGGCGGAGACGCGGGGCACCGTCCGGACGGTGTCGCGGTGCCCGCCTCACGGTGGCGGAGGCGGGCACCGCCGGGTTCGGTTCTCGCGGACGTCCTACGAGCCCACGGCCTTCATCTTGTGCGTGTAGACCCACATGGCGACGTTCTCACCCAGCGCCGAACCGTCGCTCGCGTCCCACGGGTAGTGGACGCCGAGCCAGACCCTGCTGTCCGCCTCCTCGCGCGCGGCCTGGCTGAAGCTCGTGAAAGTGCGTGTCCTCACGGGGGACTTCGGGTCGTCGGTCGAGGCCGTGAAGGTGATGTCGTCCGTCTTGAAGTACTGCCGCATGATCCCCGCCCATGCGGCACCGAACGCGGAGTGACCGGAGGCCCAGGCCGGGAAGCACGGTGTCGTGCCCGACAGCGGCTTCCACGTGGTGTCCTTCAGTCCCTCGCGGATCGCCGAGACGGGACGCCAGAGGTCGATCGGCGTCTGGTACTTGACGTCCCACTCGGCGATGGCCGCGTCCGCCATCGCGACCGAGACCAGCGCGAACAGCCGGGCGTTCTGGTACGACGTCAGTCCCCGGTCACGCGACACCCGCGCCGTGATGTCGAGCAGTTGCCCCGGCGGCTTGTAGCACGTCGTGCGTTGCGTCGGTGGTGCGGCGGTGCAGGCCGTGCGGCAGTACTGTGTCGTGCGCACCACAAGCTAGGTGAGGCTCGCCGAAGGCACATCGGGCAGGCGGAGGACCCCACGGTCATCCCCACGCGGCAGAGCGCACCGGCGTAAACCCTGGCGGTATGCCACGGAGGAGGCCGTCGCTCGTCCGCGATGCCGGGCCGAGGTGGTGTTCTGTTCGGCCGGCCGGGAGGTGGTGTGACCGGCGGCCGGGGCGCCGCTGGTCGTCCCGCGCGGAGTACGCAGGACAGCCGCGGCGACCACCAGGGCGGCCAGTAGGGGCCAGTATGACGGCGTTCCGAGAGGGGCGGCGGAGGACGGAAGGCGGCGCCCCGTCAGGGGGAGTCCCGGACCGGCCGGCACCGGCCGGCGGCCGTCTCATGCCTGGCGGTCGCCCGTGCGTCGCATCTTCACTCGCAGCCGCGCCGCCAGTTCCATCCGATGAAGGTCTGCTTCAGCTCCACGTCGAAACGGCACACGGCACCGGAGCCCGCGTCGATCCGCACAGAGGAGTGGTGTGTGTTGGCGTACACGGTGCCGAAGGGGTCGAAGATCCCGGCGTACGTGAAGGAGGCGTGTGCCTCGGAGTTCACGACGGCGCAGTCGGCCGTGCAGTCGTCCTTCTTGGACGACGACAGCAGCGACCACCCCGCGTTCCAGGGCTCCCGGTTCCACTCCTGGCGGGCCTGGGTGGCGGCGTTGACGACGTGGTCCGAGGCGGTGTCCCAGGTCGCCGTGGTGTAGAGGCCGGTCATGCGGATGTTGCAGCAGTCGAACATCTCGTTCCACGTGCGCAGTTGATGGGCTCCGGCAGCGGCGGCACCCGTACGGGCTCCCTTGCCCGCCTTCGCGGCCGTACCGGCGGGCACGTATCGGACCGGACCCAGCTCCGGCTTGCAGTCGTCACCGATGGTGACCTGCTGCTGAACCGCCATCCCCGCGGGCGGCGCAGGCAGCGAACCGGACAACTTCACGTTTGCACAGGATTTGACGGCCTGCGCCTCACCGGACCCCTCTCCCGTCTCGGCCACCGCCGAACCGCCGAACACGCCCACCAGGGCGACCGCGGCAGCGAGCACACTTACCATCCGCTTGGCCAAATTCCTTCTCCTGCCTACAAGTCATGCCGGTCATGAGCCGGTTGGGATCACCGGATCTTCAGGGACAACGTACCGACGGTTCGGTCCGCCCCGCTCCAGGTTCCTTCGACATGGCCTTGTGCAACACCTCTCAGCGCAAGGCCGCCGACACCCTGCCGGTCCGTGACCCGCCGTCCAGGGGCCGTCCGACCGCGCCGGTGGCGCTGCCGGGGTTAGGCGAGGGCGTTGCGGAGGTATGCGGGCAGTACCTGGCAGACGGCCGGATCGGCTTTCCAGCCGGGGGCCGGGAGTTGGCCGGGAGTGATGACGGACTGGCTGCCGTCGTCGGCGCGGACGACGACGCGGAACGTTTCGCCCCGGGTGGACCGGCCGGCCAGGTACGCGGCGAGGACGGCCCGACCCAGCTCGGCGGGATCCGCACCGGTGGTCGCACGGCCGAAGTCTTTGCAGATCCACACGTCGCTGAACCGTTCGTGCATCAGGATCTCCCACCGTACGCAGCAGGGAATTTCTTCGCGGAACACAACCGCGATCATGCCCGCACCCGCCGGATCACGTACCGTTACCGGCGAGTACTGGCGAGAAAGGGTGTTCCCGCCCGATGACTCCTTCGTCGCGCGGGGTGAGCGGGCGCGGCGGTGGATCGGGTACGCCGCTACGAGTCCCCATATCCCCGTGTTCCTGCATCCCCGTGTCACGACCGGCTACCCGGCTCCTGGCGCGACATGGTCCCTGACCTCCCGGTAGACGGCCGCATCGGCGGGGAAGGCGGTGTGTTGCAGGCATGCCGTCTCGGTGTTGAGCGCCCCGGCGAGGGCCACCGTGTCGGCGGGTGTGACGATGCCGTCGCAGGGGGAGCGCCAGGTGGCGTAGCGGGTGGTTCCGGGGGTCTCGTCTCCGGCGTTGAGCGCGTCGAGGAAGGCCGATCCGGGCCGCATCTCGGTGCACGAGGCCCCGCCGCACAAGTAGGCGGCGCCTGTGCCGTGGTTGGGGCCCGCCAAGGACACCCACGCGTCGACTTTGGCGTCGCCTGCCATGTTCTTGAGGTAGTAGCGGGAAGAGAGGCCGCCCATGGAGTGGGTGACGAGGTCGACCTTGGAGGCGCCGGTGGCGGCCAGTACGTGGTCGATCTCCTGAGCCAGCTGGATGGCGGTCGTCGCGTTGGACTGGCTGGTGGGGTAGCTCCACCGGTGGAGGCGGCCGGCCGGCCAGCCGTCGGCGCGGAAGCGCTCGGCCATGGTGTTCCATGTCGAGCCGTCGCTGTTCCAGCCGTGTACGAAGACGATCGGATCGGGCGTGGATGCCGCGCGGGCGGCCAGCGCCGGCGCAGCCGCCGCCGGAGGGAGCAGCGCGAGGGAAGCGAGGGCGATCGCCCGGTACGTGTGCCGCATGGTCCGCATGGTCAAGTTCACAGGCAGCGTTGTAGCGCCGACGAGCTCTGCCGGAAGCGCCGCGCGCGCCGTTCCTCACCCGACCGGCCCGCTCGCTTCACTCCAGGAACGTTTCCCCGCCTCCGGGTGCGGTAGGACAATCCGGCGTCGCCGGCCGGCGTCAGCGCCGGGACTCTCCGAGGGTCTGGTCGGCCGTCAGGAAGCGGTGCTCTGTCGGCTTCAGGACCTCGTAGAGGTAGCCGAAGTACTCCGTCTCCGCTGTCCCTGCAAGCACCGCGAGCAGGAAGGCCGAGCACCCCATGTCGTGGTGCTCCCACAGCGGGCCACGACCCTCGTTGTAGAGCACGGTCCACTCGTCGGGCTCCTGACCGGGCCGCGCCAGCCAGTACAAGAACGCCCCCGTACCCTCCTCGAACGCCCACGGCAGAACACGCGCCCCAGCCTCCAGCAGGCCGGCGGGCTTCTCCTCGCCCATTTCCCACAGGTCCGCCAGGATCTCCGCGCGCTCCGCCGCCTGCGCGTGCAGATCGCAGTCGGCGTAGGCGGAGCCGGGAACGAGCAGCCAGATGGTGTCGTCGAAGATGCCATCGCCGTACGTCTCGACGAGCCGCTTGTAATCGGCGGGCAGAGCCGTACCCAGGGCGCGCTCGGCCTGCGCCCAGTCCACCTCGGGCGGCGGCGGATCCGCGCACGGCGGGCAGAGGCGGACGAGGGTATCGAGGGCGCTCATGGAGGTGACGCTACTGGAACCCCAGCCGTCTTCCGTGGGTGGGGCGGCAGGACAGCGGGCAGCCATCCCGCGGTCGTGCACGCGGGCGGACCGAAGAGCGCGCGCTGCCCGGACGCCGGCCGTGTGTCGCCGTTCAGGTCTGGGCGGTGAATTCGGCGAGGAGGTGGTCGAAGTAGTCGGCGGCGGTGTTGAGCCGACCGATCGCTCCGAGCGCGATCTCGTGCGCGGCCGTGGGATGTTCGGTCAGCTGGGGGAGGACGACGTTGTCCGTCCAGCCGTTGGCGTGCCCGGATTCCTGGACGATGTGGACAGCGTAGAAGGCCAGCGGGCCGTCCCAGTGCTGCCGGGCCGTGTCCGGGCTGCTGTCGGCGGGGGTGGCCAGGCCGAGACGGGTGCAGCCGGCCAGCAGCTTGGTGTAGTTGGGCGGGTCCATGACCTCGGTGACGGCCAGAGTGCCGATCATCCGGTAGTGGTGGCGGCGGCGCAGGGTCACGCCGACCACATGGTTGTACCCGGCCAGGCCCTGCCAGCCGTGGAGCTCCGCGGTCGACGCCGGGTCGTAGGAGAGCCCGAACGCTTCCAGTCCGGCCCGGCACAGGTTCGCGTGCCCGCGCCTCTCGTCGCCGTCCCCGGTCTCGTCGACCAGGTTGCGCAGCAACTCCTGTCGCATCGGCCCCCGCGCGCCGACCATCGCCATCAGCAGAACCTCGTAGAACCGGACGTTGAGCGGCCCGTCCAGCTCCATATAGCGCAGCACCTGCTCGCGGCCGGCGCGTTCGCCCAGGAAGTCGAACAGCGGATGCCCGCACACCGCATGCCCGGCGACCAGCTCCTGCAGCCACGCGATGAATCGTTCAGGCTCGACGGGCACCTGGTCGGCACGCCAGGGAGTCCGGGTCTGCTCCGCCCGTTCCCAGCTCTCCTCCAGTATCTGCTGCACACCGACCACCCCCGGATGAAACTGGCCGTCCACCGGCCCCTGGTCGGGAGTGAGGAGATGCTGGTCGTACAGCCATGTCAGCGCCTGGTGCGCACCCAGCAGCGCATCCTCACGCCTCTCCTCGAACGCGAGGCGGGCTACCTCGCCCGCCTGGTCCCACATCTGCCCCCATACGGCCCGTACCTCGCGTGACGCGGGCCCGGCCGCCGCGCCCGGCGCTGCGAGCTGCCGCACTCGCGCGGCGAACCCGTCCACGACATCCGCCACTCAGGTCACCTGCCCTTGTCCTTGTGCTCCTCGGGTGCCGTGCGGCCCCGGATTCCCAACGCGTGGCAGGTTGCGCGGTCACCGCGCCGGGCGGCGGACCACCCGGACGGCGCCGACATCGCACGACACGGCGGCGGCGGATCGAGGCGAGGCGGTGGTGCGGCCGTCGGCGTTGCCAGCTGATCGGCCAGTCGGCTCCAGCCGCGGCCTGCCCCGCTCGGTCGACGACAGCGTCCGGCAGCCCGTCACCGCCGCCTTCACCGAGGAGAAGGGCATCGCCGACGAATCCTTCACCCGCCTCGCCATCACCGAGACGCACGCGACGGAGCCACCGCCGACCCCGTCGATCAGGCGGCAGCGGCCCGCAAGTCGTCGGCCGTCAGCAGCGACAACAGACCGATGCCCTCGGCGGCGAGAGCATCGGCACCGCCCTGCTCACGGTCAATCACGCACAGAGCCTCCTGCACCTGGGCGCCCAGGGCACGCAAGTCCGCGGTCGACAGCACGATCTGTCCGCCGCTGGTGACCACGTCCTCGACGACGAGCACCCGGCGTCCTTCGACGTCGGCGCCTTCGGCGAGACGGCAGGTGCCATACGGCTTGGCCTGCTTGCGCACGAACGCACAGGGCAGACCCGTGTGCCGGCCGAGCGCGGTCACCACCGGGATACCGCCCATCTCCAGACCGGCCAGCACCTCGGTGCCAGGGGGCACCAGCGGGACCATCCTCTGGGCGATCTCGTCCAGCAGGGCAGGGTCGCCCTCGAACCGGTACTTGTCGAAGTACTCCGTGGCAGTACGTCCGGACCGGAGTGTGAACTGCCCGGTCAGATGAGAGGCGGCATGGATACGGCGAGCGAGATCAGAATGTGTCACAGGCGTCCAGTCTTCCAGCCGACCGTCCCGGCCACGACACCGGCTCCCCATCCAGCCCCAACTCCACGGACCGTCGCATCCCACCGCGACACCCTGAGCACGAAGCCGACACCGGGCCCTCGACCAGGGCCATCACGCAGCGGTGGGGGGTGGCCACGGCCGCGGCGAGCAAGGTCCTGGCCGCACTCGGACAGGAGGGCACATCGACTGGGCCCGACGCCGCCGAAAGGCGGCGGCATCACGCCGGCCGCACCACCCCACCAGCGCACACCGTGACCAGCTACTCGCCCTTCCGCGTAGGCTGGTACCCGTGGGAAAACTGAGTCTGCGCGCATCTGCGACCGCTTTGATTCCCGTGACACTTCTCGCTGCCGGCTGCAGCAGCGTTGACGGTCACCCGTCCGACGCCAGGCACAAGAGCTCACCTCGCACCTCGTCTTCATCGGCGCACGCACCGTCCGATGGCCGCGCCGAACACATCCCCGGTGCAACAGTGACCAAGGCACCGGCCCTTTTGGAGGGCGAAGTCGTCGCTCAGGCCGTGAACGCCAGCGGCAACCGGGAGATGGACGTCAAAGGGGGCCTCAAAAGCGGCCCGCTTGCCGTCCTGGTGAACTGCCTGGGCGACGGCAAGCTGACCGTCGAGGTCAAACCGGTCGGACTGAGCCTTCCTCTCGAATGCGTCGCCGGAGAAGTCAGCAGCGCATACAACCAGCTGGACCTGAAGGACGCGCGAGAGCAGGGATCGGTGAGCGTGACCGCACCGTCCACGGTCCGGTGGGCGATCACGGTCGGGCACCAGCCCGCTGGCCGCACAGTCTCGCGGGCCCAGAACGCCCGTGAACGCCTCCGAGTGCGGAGGCCTTGAGGCGCCGTACCGTCATAGTCCCGCCGACCCGGACCCGCTGTTCGGGCATCAGCAGGCCATATTCATTCCATGCCGCCGGCCACCGCTCTGTCGGCAATGGCATCGCCGGGCTCTTGTCCTGGCGCGGGCGGTGGAAGCACCCGATGCCCTTCCCTGAGCCGCAGCGGCCGGAAGTACCGCAAATCCGACGGACACGGTGTCACCACTGGTGCGGCTGCGCGCGGTTGCCCTGTTACCGAATGCGGACAAACCCGGGGGAACAACTCCCACCGCAGCGCCATCTCATGGAGCGCAGTGAAACAGCCGATGCGGCCGGTCGCCCCGACAGAAACAGGGGGAGGCGCCGCATCCCGACGGACCCTCAGGGAGTCTTCATCATGACCACGTTACGTGCCCGCCGTACCGCCCGTTCCGCCGCCCTGGCCGCCGTCACGGCCGCGCTGGCGCTGGGCCTGACCGCCTGCGGCGGCACCGACGACGACTCGAAGGCGGCGGGCGGCGACCGCGTCGCCGATACCGCGCAGAGCCTGTCCGTGTCTCACGGGGACGGCAAGAGCAGCGGGAAGCAGGCCGACAGCGGTGGTGACACCAAGGAGGGGAAGCGCTCGGCGACCGCCTCGGGAGGGACGGGCGATGGCGCGAATGCGAGCACGACGGCCGACGCCCAGCAGTGCCGCGGAGACGAGATGCTGCTCACTGCGGTGCACCGGTTCGCCGGTCAGCAGGGCGACCACCTGCTGATCACCGCGTCGAACGAGGGCACCAAGCCGTGCTGGGTCACCTCGTACCCGGCCGTGAAGCTCGGCGACGTCGACGGCGCCGCACTGCCGCACTCGAAGAAGGACAACCCGGGCGGCGACAAGCACATCACGCTCCGACCCGGAGACAAGGTATACAGCGCGGTGAACCTCTTCGACTACGGCTCCAAGAACCACACGGCGCAGTCGTTCGCCCTCGCGCTGCGTGGTGCGGACGGTCGCACCGGCCCCTTCTACTCGGTCGACCTCAAGGGCCAGAAGCCGCAGTTCAGCTGGAACGAGGCCGATGTGCTGAACTGGAACACCGCAAAGCCGTACGACTTCTGACGACACGTCGGTGAGTATCGCTGGTCGAGGTGGCCGTAGCCGACGCCGGCTACCGGGAGACTGCCTGTGCGAGCCGCCATCGGGGCCCCGGTCACCAGAACGACGTGACCGGGGCCCGGGATCAGCAACCGCGGAAGGTGCCGACCGGCGCTAGTTCCGGTACCGGAAGACGATCCGGCCGCGCGTCAGGTCGTACGGCGGGAGTTCCACCAGCACCCGGTCCTCCAGCATGATCTTGATGTAGTTCTTGCGGATCTTCCCGCTGATGTGCGCGAGCACCTGATGGCCGTTCTCGAGCTCCACGGTGAACATGGCGCTGCGCAGGCACTCGACGACCCTGCCCTCGACTTCGATGACGTTCTTGTTCCTCGTCATCGCACCAGCTCCAGATTGCTGCTCACCGGCCGGGCGCCGACGCCCTCGAACAGCGCCGAGGCCGCCTGGTTGGACTCGTTCACTTCGGTCCAGGCCGCGGCGCATCCGGAGCGGTGCAGCGTCCCCAGCGCGTGGGCGAGCAGCGCCCGCGCGATGCCGCGGCGCTGTTCGCCGGCCCGGACCGCGACCAGCCCGATGCGTGGCCGCTTCGCCCTCACCACCCGGATCAGACCCAGGTAACCCTGAGGCCCCGCGGCCACCGCGTACTTCGACGGGTCGACGACGGTGTCGCCCTCGGGGCGGGGAATCACCTCCGCGGGCATCGACTGCCACCCGACGCTCGCCTCGACCTCGTCACGGATCGCGCGGTCCACCGCCCGCAGCAGACCTTCGTCCGCCCGGCCGGCGGGCACGATCGTCACGCCCGAAGGCGGCAGGACCGCTTCGAGCCCCGTGACCTGCGGGTCGGTCGGCACGACGTACTCCCACTCACGGCGCCGGACCGTGAAACCGGCCCGCCGCCAGCCGGCCGTCAGCTCGGCGTCGGCTTCGTCGACCACCGTGTACAGCGGCGCCGGCAGCTGAGCCGGCATCACCTCGGCGAGCCGGTCGAAGGCGGCGTCGTGCCAGGCGTCGATACTGACGAACAAGCGTCCGTCGGGCCGGTGTTCCGCATGCCCCCGGCCGACCACCAGGTCGTCATCCAGGGCATGCCATTGCCTGTCCGCGACGCGCGTGATCACCACCGCGTTCTCGCTCAGGCCGGATGCGAAAGGCTTTGCATTCATCGGAGTCTCCCTCCAGGAGTGCCTCGATCTCAGGCGCTCCTGGCGACACCGAACGTCAGCCGCCGGACCGTGACGGGTTGAGGGAGCACCCATGGGTAACTGTGTTCACGGGTCTCACCTCCATACGACGACTTCACGGTCCACCGCGAAAGTACCGCCGGGGCACCGCCTCGCTCAAGTCATTTCCCGTGCGCTCGTGACGCGAGCACGTGCGAGGCCACCGCCTGCACCAGCCGGCCGGCTGTTCCCGCGCCACCCACGTGTGCGCACCGTGCCGTCCGTTGTCCAGACTGCATCGCTGCTACGCCGAAGCGATCAGGCCGCCCGAGCACTCACCCTGTGTCCGGACGTGGCGGTCAGCGGTGAGCGGAAGCGTTTGGAGCAGGGCTCAGCAACGGGGCCAGTCCTGATCGCCTGTCACCTCGCGTGCGATGCGGCGCCACTGGTCCTCCCCGCCGGGCAGCGGCCAGGCCCAGGTGGGCTGTTCCGCGGTGTTCAGGTCGTGGAGGAGGCGGACGAGCTGTGGGCCCGCGGTGGCGGCGCCGTCCGGCACGGTGGGGCCGTGGACAGCGCGAAGTCCGGCGAAGCGTGCCAGTTCGTACTCGTAGAAGCCCACGGCCTCATTGATGCGCGCGGCCAGGTCATCACGCGGCACCGTGCGGTGCAACTGGAGCAGCGGAGGCTCGACGGATTCGGCGATGGCCGCGGCGAGCCGCGCGTGACCGTCCAGGATCAGATGGCAGTCCAGGCCACTGACCCACCACAGCAGGACAGGAGGGAGAGTCCCTTCACGGGCCTGCTTGCGGTACGCCTTGACCCGGCCGTCGTCGGCATCGGGCATCGGCCGCAGCGGAAGGACCTCCCAGGAACCGGAATGGACGAACCAGTCGATGTATCCGTCCGGATGGCCGCCGACGAGCATCGAGCTCCAGTGCTCGGCATGCGAAGCGTCGGCATGACGCCGGCGCCGGAGCGGACTCTCGCTCGAGAGCAGCCACCGGCCCTCGTGCAACGGGCTGTCCGGCGAGTCGATGAGGTACCGCGCGAAGCGGTGCGCCCATCGTTGCGGGCTGCCTGCCAGGGCTCGCCCCACATCGGCACGCAACGGCGGGACGAAGGAGGGGTACTCGTCGGTGCGCCAGAAGTCCACGCCCTGGTATTGCTCCTCGACAACGGCGAGCAACACGGGCCGCGACAGTCGGGAGACCAGCAGCCGCGGTCCGGCGGTGAACACGCACAGTCCCGGCCGGTGGCGGTGTTGTACGTCCAGGGACAGGCCCACCCATGTGCCGTCGTCCCGCATGACGTCGCTGCGCTGCATACCGAGAGCCTAGACGGGGCTGCGGCGGGGTCCACGAACTGTCCGATGCTCGTGAGGTCTTCCCAACGGGCGTAGACCTTCTGGGACCCCGACGCCTGGAGCAGCCGCCTCAGAACTTGACGGGGAGTACGACGACCAGGACCTGGTAGCCGAGTCC
Organism: Streptomyces echinatus; assembly: GCF_014203595.1. GTDB lineage: Bacteria > Actinomycetota > Actinomycetes > Streptomycetales > Streptomycetaceae > Streptomyces > Streptomyces echinatus. The sequence continues at coordinate 616,418 of NZ_JACHJK010000003.1, read as the reverse complement.
GTCGGGGACCGAGGTGTCCGGCAGTGAGATGCGTTCGATGACGACCCCGCCGAGCCGCTGCACGATCTGCTCCATCTTCGGCAGCGTGAACGAGTTCGTGGCGATGGTCAGGCGCGCGCCGGACGCCGCGATCCTGCGGATCTCGCTCTCTCCGCGCGGGGTGATGGGCGCGGACCGCAGTGCGATGTCCGTTGCCGTGCTGCTCGCGATGGTGTCGGTCAGCGGGCGAGGCGGTCCGCCGACGACGCCGGTGTCCGTGACGAAGTCCTCGAAGCCCTGGTACCGGGTTTCCCCTTCGCCGCCGATGTTCACCTTCCGGCCGAGGCCCGGGTTGATCGGCGTGGCCATGTGGTCGACCAGGCGCCCGCTGGTGTCCACCGGGCATGTGCTGTGGTCGTGCGGGGACCCTTCGTGGGTCAGCGAGACGAACAGGCTGACGACGGCGGGCGGTGGCCGGTTCTCGAACGCCACGATCTCGTTGTCGAGCGCGGCGATCGTCTTCTTCCCGACGATGTTGTCCGGCGTCGTCTGGCCGGGCCCCAGGATGTTGCGCGGCGGTCCCTTGAAGGCCAGTACCGTCCGCACCGTCGTCGGACCGTAGAACATCCCCTCGACCTCGTCAGGCGCTATCACCCCCGCGCCCAGCGTGACGAGCGCGGCCTGGATCTTGGTGACGTGATCGCCCTGGGAGCCGGGCGTCACATGAGCGGCGTCGGACACCAGGCACTTCTGCAGCGCCGGGTCATCGCGGAAGAGTTTCGACGTAAGAGGCATGTTTCCAGCCTGTCTCACACCGCGCCGACCGGCATCCGCAGGACGGACACCGATGCGGAGCAGCCGTTCACCCCAGCGAGCCCGGCGCCGTCCTGGGGCCCGTGACCTCGAACGACCGGCCCCTCCGCAGCTCACGCCTGACGGTATGCGGCCCGCCGGGGACGACGTACGACGGGCCCCGGCCAGGCTCCTCCGCTCTCCGCAGCGGGGAAAACGGCTGGGCAGCGGGGAAAACGGCTGGGCGCCGGTAACTGCGTTCTGGGAACGCCATCTGATCGCCGGAGGCATCCAGCACCACGTCCGGGTTCGGCTCAGTTGGACCGGGCTCGGTCACGGTTCGCGCTGACCGCGCGTCGCCCCGGCACCCGTCCGCGTGCTGGACGGCTGCCGGGCCGACGCCCTCGGCCCGGAACCCGGGGCCGACGACCACGGCGCGCCGCACGTGGTGACCGTGGACCACGTGGCCCGAGTGGAGCCGGACGACGGAAGCCCGTACTGGGTGCCGGCCCTGCGCCCGCCCGCCGGCACCGTCGACCGGATCACCGTCAGGGCCGGCCCGACGGTGCTGGTCACCGCGCCCACGAAGGGCGGTTGTCGCGCCACCGTGCTCGCCTCGGGCACGGATGCGGGAGCGGGTGACCGCGCCTGGCCCCGCACCTTCGTGTGGGACCAGCCGCAGGCGCGCCGCGCCCCGTACACCGGCTGCCGCTGGAACCGCATCCTCCTCCTGGTCGTCGACTACCGCATGGTGCTGCCCGACCAGAAGGGTGCTCTCGTGATCGATGCGTACTTCGGCACGCTGCGGCCGGCGAAACGGCTGGCGGCCGGTGCGTACGTCGTCCCGGACGGTTCCCGGGCCGTCGTGCGCACCCCCGGCCGGGCCGACCGCCTCCTGGACGCGGCGCCAGAAGACGACCGGACGGTCCGGCCCAAGGGAGTGGGCCCCGGGGCGCGATCCGTCGGCCCAGGGTTCTGGCAGGACGGCCGCCGCCTGGTCCTGTTCGCGCCGGCGACGAGGTGCTGTGGGAGGGCAGGTCCGACTGCCGGGCCTTCGCCGACGTGCACGTGGGCGGCACGGTGCACTACTGCGACGGCACAGAACTCGTCACGCTGCGGCCGCTGAACAAGGACTGACGGTGCCCCGCAGGACGCGGTCGAGCACCGTACGGGAACGCGAAGAACCAGATCATCGTGGAGACGAGCGCTGCGTATTTATCGCCCACAAGGTTCGATAAATATATGAAGCGAAAAAACCACTCCAAATCGACGGGTGCGGCAGTGGCCGTCGTACTCGCAGTGGGAACGAGCGCCTGCTCGGCGCAGCCGGCCATCGGCACCGATGCCCGGGATCCGATGCCGACGGCGACAGCGCCTGACGGCCATGACGCCGTCACGCCGGTGACCGCATCCGCCACGACCACCCCCATCGCCGTCCGCGGTACGGACGGCAAGACACACCTCGCCTACGAACTCACGCTCGTCAACGAGAGCCCGCTGCCGGCCAACCTGACCGGTGTCTCCGTCCAGGACGCGAGCGACGGGCGCACGCTGCTGAAACTCACCGGCACCGCGCTCACGTCGCACTTCCGCCCCTCGGGCTCCCCGGCGGACGCGCCCGCGACCAGCACGCTGTCACCCGGTCGACAGGGCCGGGTCTGGATCGACGCCACCGTCCCCGGCGGCGTCTCCCTGCCACTGAGGCTGCGGCACTCCCTCTCCGTCACCTATCCCAAGGCCGTCAGCGTCATCCCCCGCAAGGTCACGGAGTCGGTCGCGCCCACTACGGTCCCCGACCGCCACCCCGTCGCGCTGCGCTCACCGCTGGCCGGGCCCGGCTGGCTGGACGGCAACGGCTGCTGCGCGCAGGTCACGCCGCACCGCGGCGCGTCGTCCCCACTGAACGGGACCGCCCGGTTCGCGGAGCGGTTCGCCATCGACTTCGTCCGCCTCGACTCGAAGCAGCGCCTGTCCACCGGCCCGTCGGACCGGGTGCACAGCTACCCCTACTACGGCGTTCCCGTGCGAGCGGCGGCGGACGGGGAGATCGTCTCCGTCGTCGACGACCTGCCCAACGCCACCCCGGGCCAGGCCCCGGCGAACCTGCCCCTGAACGACTACGCCGGAAATCACGTCGTCGAAAGGCTGCCGACCGGCGAGTACGTCCTCTACGCCCATCTCGCCCCCGGCTCCGTGAAGCACAGGGTCGAAGCCGGCCAGAAGGTGAAGGCCGGAACGCAGATCGGAGAGCTCGGCAACTCGGGCAACACCACCGCCCCGCACCTGCACTTCCAGGTCATGAACGGCCCCGACCCGCTCGCCTCCGACGGTCTTCCCTTCGTCTTCGCGTCGATGTCCCTCCGGGGAACCCTGTCCACCTCCGTCGACGACGTGCTCGGCGGCAAGCCGGCGAAGATCACCCCACCCGCGCACGGACACACGTCCGCGAACAACGAAATGCCCCTCTACCTCAGCGTGGTGGACTTCCCGGCACAGCCATGACCACGGCGACGACACCCCGTCCACCCCGGCCTGAAGCAGCCGGTACGCCGCACCGTGCCGTCGGCCGGGGACGACGCCGGTCATGCGGGCCGCGGGGCCGGGTGGTGGCCTGGTAGGAACTGGCGGCACGGATCGCGACGCTGCCCTCGCCGCCCGACGCCTCCGCGCCACAGCGGAACGAGCCCTCACCACTGACACGGTCCTGCGGCTGTTCTACTTCGTGCGGCATTCCATGCGGCACTCCGCGCCGTATTCCGTGCGGCGTTCCAGACGACATACGTCGTCGCAGGTCACGCGCCATTCCACCGTTCCAGCGTCCCGGAAACGCCCCTCGGGCTGGCGGCTGGGACGACCGGCGCCGCAGGGTTGATCCGTCCGGTCAGGCCGCCACCACCGCGGTGACGCCTCGCCGGTGGTCGGCTCGTCCAGGACGTAGATCCCGCCCAGGACGCTCGTCCGTGCATCCGGCACCACGCGCCCCGGACCGCTCCGTTTCCGCGGAACCGGCGCCACGGATCCCGGGCGATCCCTTGCCGGGCACCACACACACTCCACACCCCTGCACAGAAAGCAGTTCATCCATGCGCATGTTCAATCGCCTCACCACCCGTGCCGCGGCTCCGTCCGTGCTCGTCGCCGCGCTGGCGCTGACCGGGCAACTGGCGGCAGCCCAGTCGGCCGCGGGCGCCCCCGCCAAAACATCCAAGGCCACCGCGATCACCACCTGTTCCACCGCCCACACCCGGTTGACGGTCACCCCGGTGACGCGGCCCGTCAACCACCTGCTGCTCAAGGCCACCAACACGGGTACCCAGCCGTGCTATGCCTACGGCGCCCCCTACCTCAGGGCCGGTGCCGACGCCCAGGCGGCCGTGGCGTGGAACGACAGCACCGTCCCGCAGGCGGTGGTCACCCTCGCTCCGGGTGAGTCCGCCTACGCGGGCATCACGACCTCCACGCCCGAGGGCAGCGAAGGCCATACGGCGAAGACGCTCGGTGTGCTCTTCTCCAACCGGGCGATGAACGGCTCGGTCGGCGTCGAGAAGACGCTGCAACTGCCCGCGGGCGGAACCTACTTCAACAGCGCCGCAACGGTCACCTACTGGCAGGACAACATCGACAACGCGCTCTTCGACTGACGTCCAGCGCGACAGCGAGCGGCTGGAGGCCTGCTTCGGCATCCGGACGGCGCGCGGCCCAGGTGGGGAGTTCCGGCCTTCGGGCCTTGACCGCTCCTTCGTCACCCCACCAGGGGCTTGACCTGTCCGTCAGGCCAACTGACCCGCTGGGCCGCCACGGGACGGCTCGGTGCGACGGCCCCGCACCCCGGCGACGGGGAGGCGGGGCCGTCGGTTCACTCAGGCGCTGTCGTGAGCGCAGGGCCCGGCTAGCTGCTGCTGGTGCGTCGTCGGCGCACCCACCACACCATGGCCGCGCCGGCGGCGAGCGCCGCGGTGGCAATGCCTGCCATCGGGCCGACGGGGGGCTCGTCGCCGCCGACGGTCCGGGAGCGGCTGGGTGCCGGTGTTGACGGGTTGTCGCTCGGCTCGGCTAGCCCGCGCCGGTCGAAGTCGGCGTCGGCGTCGAGGTGGGTGTCGGGGTAGGCGTCCCGCCACCGTCGTCGCTCTTGCCCGCGCTGTTGAACTCGCCTTCCTTGAAGATCTTGACGTATCTGTTGAAGACGTCGGTCTTCTTCCAGCCTTGGTGGGGTGCACGCAGCGGCCACCGCTTGACGTCGTTGCTGTTGATGATCTTGCGGTAGTCGGTGGCCTGCCGGGCGTCCTGCTGCCAGATCCATTCCGCGGCGACACGGGCGGTGTAGACGCGGCGCAGGTCGGCGTACTCCGGCTTGGTGATGCAGGCACGGCCAGCCGTTGACCTTGGCCAGGCCGTCCCAGGCGGCTTTGCCGACATCGGTCTTGGGATCCATCGCCTTGTAGCAGTCGTGCTTGAGCGGGAGGTCGGCTTCCAGCAGGACACGACCGGCGTCGGTGGAGGCGAACTTGTCGTCCATGATCGTGCCGGGGCTGTCCGAATTCTGGACGCCCTGTTCCTGCGCGGCCCCGATCACCACCTCCGCGACACCCCCACCCGCTACCAGCCCGGAACCGGTAACCGGCAAGCCCCCCCCCGCCCCGCTCACCGGCATGACCGGGGCAGCGACGATCCGGCATGGTCCGCAGCCAACCACGGCCGCTACGACTGGCCCTCCCCGGTCCGTGCCCTCCCCGGTCACTCGGCCAGGATTCCGCGTGCCGCGATGAGTTCCGCGGCGTCCGGCGGTCGTACTGTCGAACCACAGAGGAGGCCTCTTCATGCGCAGCGTGACCTATTCGATGAACGTCTCGCTCGACGGCTACATCGTCGGGCCGGACGGCGGCTTCGACTGGACGGCACCCGACGAGGAGGTGTTTCGCTTCTGGATCGACGAAATCCGAGAGGTCGGCGTCCACCTGTTGGGCCGACGGCTCTACGAGACGATGCTGTACTGGGAGACCGCCGATCAGGATCCATCGCTCGACGACTCCATGCTCGAGTGGGCCGCGCTCTGGAAACCGCTCCCCAAGGTGGTGTTCTCCACCACGCTGTCGGCGGTGCAGGGCCATGCCCGCCTGGCTTCCGGCGGTCCGGCCGAGGAGATCGAGCGATTGCGAGCCGAGCCGGGGGAGGGTGACATCGCGATCGGCGGCGCGACCCTCGCCGCCGAGGCAGCCGCATCGGACCTGATCGACGAGTACCGGGCCTTGGTCTACCCGGTGCTGGTCGGCGGCGGCATTCCGTTCTTCCCCCAGCACGAGCGCCGGGTGGACCTCGAACTCGTCGAGACCCGCACCTTCGGCTCAGGCGTCGTCTACCTCCGCCACCGCGTGGCGCACTAGCCGGCTCGTCTGCCAGCCCCGGGCAGAACGGGTCGACCAGGAGGCTCTCTCCGAGATCATCTCCACCCACGCCGACATGGACGTCCGCGTGTCACGCCATGCCGAGTTCGTTGCCGGGCCGGAAATCGTTCGTGGCCGCACGCGTGGCGTACCGGAAGAGCAGTATCGCCTGCGGGAGCGTGGTGCCATGGTGATGTGGATCCGCACGTATGACGAGGCCCGAGACCTGTGGCAGCACTTCGAGGGTGATGAGGCGGGGTCGGTTCTCCGGCAAGTGGACCTGCGAGGCGATGACGGCACCCCGGTGCTCGCCGCCTCGCTGGAGGAGATTCTCCGGCTTCAGGAGCGCGCTGACATCCCCACGGTGAGCCGGTACGAGCAGCGGTACGGCCGTGTCTTCGAGGGCAGGATCACGGGGTGGGAGAAGGCGCTTGGCGCCGACGCGATCTCGGCCGAGGAGTTCGAGAGGGTATGGCTGGACGCCCGACGGACACTGGGTGTCACCCCACCGCCCCCGAACACGGACAGGTGACGGCCGCACTCGGGAATCCAACATCGCCGAGTGGTAGGGTCCCTCTCTTCGCCAGGTTTCCCTGCGCGGAGTCCCCTCGGTAGGTCGTAGCATGAACGGTCGTCTTGACTTCGACCCGTACACAATGTGGCGGAACACGCTGGCCGAGGCTGACAGGGTCTTCTCATCACCTCCCGAACTCGACCGCCCGGTGGGCGGCTGCACTTACTGCACCCCGGAGTCGGAGCTGCGCATTCTCGGTGGCGATCCCGCTGCCGTACCAGACGATCTCCTCGGGCATTTCATGCGTGAGGTCGTCAGCCACTGGGAAGCGGACCAGTACCCCGTTCTCTGGCGTCGTCTCATGCCTCGTGCGCTGCGCTACTGGGGGCCGGACGGTGCCAGCGCCGACCCGTCTGCGGAGATCGGTCGTCTCGGGCAGCACGGGGCGAAGCTCGCTGACTGGCCTGCGCCCGAACGCGCCGTTGTCGAAAAGGCCTTACGAGCACTGCTGACGATCGCTCTGACTGATGGTCTGCCCTCTATGGCTGTCACTGACCTCCTGGAAGGAATCGCTCACGCGACGGGTGACATGGAGCCGTGGCTGGAGCACATCGCCGGGCTTGCCGGGCCCGAGGCGGACGCCGGGCTCGTCCGCCTCGCCCTCGACTGGGCGACCGACCTTCTCTGGGAGGACTTCCGGTTCACGTGGTGGTACGACGGCGACCCCCAGGTGATCGCCGCCTGGCTGCCCACCCAGCGAGTCCGCATCGCCACCTTCGCCACGCGCCATCCGCGCTGCAAGACCGCGGCCGACGCGCTGATCGCGCTCGACCGACTCCGAGACGGTGACCACAGCCCTTGGCTGTACCCGTACGGCATGAAGTTCCTCAGCCTGGCCCCGCGAGCAGACTGAGGTGCCGTCGTCAGTCAGCACGAGTCGCAGAGTCGTCTCAAGCAGTCGATGCCGAAGGCGGGTTGGAGCAGTACGAGGGCTAGGTCGGCACGTATCTCGTAGCGGATCCGAAGCCGCTTGAATGGGTGCGGCCAGGCGAAGTTCCTCTCGACAGCCCGGCTGGTCTCTTGGCCGCTTGGCCTTGTCAGCCGTCGGCAGAACCGAGCACATCCGGGGCGATCACCATTCTGCGGTCTTGGCCATCGCGGCGACGAGGCGGCGCCGGAACAGGTAGCCGCCGATCAGTGCTCCTGGTGCGGCCTTGAGCCTGAGCTGGTCCGGCGCGCACGCTTCCCGCGTGTTGCCGGCCCTCACCCCAGCAACTGCGTGAGGCGCTGGAGGTCGTCGTGCACGGACTCCCGCTCCTCCGAGGTCAGGTGGACTGCGGTGGCCGCGGCAATCGCGGACCTCGCGGCTTCTTCGTCGCCGACACGAGTGGCGACGTCAGCACGCAGTACGAGAAGCTGAAGCAGCTGCACAGGCGTGGGCCGCTCGTCCTGTAGGCGCAGCGCCCGATCGATGATCTTCGCGGCGCCCGCCAGGTCCTCCTTGGAGTCGGCAAGGAGGGAGGCGTGGTGCACGGCCCGGGCGAAGGTCTCCTTGGGGGCGGGGCGGTGATGCTGGTCGTCGCTCGTCTGCTGCCCTATGCGGATGCAGTTGCCGCCCGGATCGGTCATGAGGAACTGCCGCACTCCGTGTGACGTGTTCTTCAGCGGCCCGATGCGCGGCAGTCCACGGACCGGTGCTCGCCCGTACGTCGCCTTCAGCCTCGTCCGAAAGGTCTCGTGCAGCTTGTCGACGTCGTCGGTCTGGATGAGGCACGTACTGAATGACTCGGCCGGCTCGTAGTGCCTCATCCCGAAGAAGTGGAGCTGGATGCCGCCGCGCTGGACGGCTGCGTACGGATTGGGGCTCCTCTGCTGGAAGGTCACCTCGAACCCGAGGGCCATGTAGAAGTCGAGAACGGGCTGGATGGTCCGACACGGCAGGATCGGAATCGTCTTCTCGCTCACACCGCACACTCTAGTCAAACTTGAATAGAATGGTGAAGGGGTGTCAGCGACCGCTTACAGGTTCACGCGCCGTACGTCGGGGCGCGCATGACGCGTCAGTTGGTGCGCGGCGCGGTGACGGCGCGGATCAGGACGACGACGGCCTGGCGGAGGCCTATGCGCACGGCTCCTGCGCCGGCGGCCTGGGCATGGGGCGCGGGTGTACCCGCACGACCGTGCTCGTGCGGGCTGCGCCCACCAGAGAAGGTATGGGAACCTCGGAAAGCACCCGCGTACAGCTGCATTCCGAAAGACGCTCTCGTATAGCTGAACCAACATCTTGTCGTCGCTTGTTGGTCAAGCGACGGGAGACGGTACGATCGGGGTGTCGTGGGTAGTCACCAAGCCCACGTGGAAAGGGCCCCTTCTCCGGGCTGCAACCCAGGTCAGAGGCCCTCCGCCGTGATACACCAGGAAGCCCGGTCGCCTAGATCCCGACCGGGCTTCCTGCTTGCCCGGACGCGTACGACCCGCTTCCACTTCTCTCCGTCAGGAGAGCTGCTGCATCACGATGGTGGTGAGTTTCGCCAGCACCGGCGACCAGTCGAGCAGGACCTGCCCGAGCCTTCGACGCCGTCCCCGGCGCCGCTCGGCGGCCTGCTGCTCGTCCGTCTCATCCGATGAGGCGGGAACTTCCCCCATCATCTGGTCCTCCGCGGTGTCCGATGAGTACCCGGTCGACTGACCAGGCCTCCACGACGAGGGACCTCTCGATCACCTCGTGGTGAAGCGCGAGTGGACCTCTGTTGCGGAAGACCAGGGCCAAGCATACGGGGCACCCGACGGCACCTGGTGACCACAACAGTAAGTCGAGCACCCACCTGCGACTTGACTGATCTGACGTTTCGTCAATTCATGGCTGCGGTCTTGGCCTCGCCGGGGGAGAGGCCGGCGGTCCGTCGCATCGTCAGCCCGGACAGGCGCTTGTCGAATACCTTCTTGCAGGGGGAAGCCGGTGCGCGAGTTCGTCTACCTCTCGAAGAGGAAGCTCAGGCAATTCACCGAGTCCAACGGCGATGTCGGCCGGCCCCGCTGGCGGCGCCGCCTCGGTTTCGTGGGCGAACTGGCGTTCCCGCCCTTCGGCCGAGCCAAGGTGGCCGGCCGGGAGGCCACCGCGGGGCCCGTGACGCTCACCGTGGACGAGGTGATCGACGAGTTCGAGCGGGGGGACCGGGCGGCCGGATGGTTCGCCGACGACAGCGTGGGCGCCGGGTCCTGGGCCTTGTTCGAGGCACCCCTGAACTACCGGGTGATGGACGACAAGTACTTCCGATCGGCCGTCCTCTTCCTGGACTCGGGAGTACGGTCCCCGCACTACCCGACGGGAGGCTCGGTCCGGCTGCTCCTGCACGGGTCCCGGGAACACCTGCTCGGCATGGAGGGATCCTCACCGGTCCGGCTGGATGTACAGGCGGAACTCGACCGGTCCGAACCGGAGGAGTTCCACGTCGCCTCCGACTCGTCCTACCTGTACCGGCTCGCCGGGCAGAGCTTCAGCCTGGAGGACCAGACGGTGGAGCGCCTGCTGCCGGACCTCAGTGACCGCCTCCTGCGCAACGACGAGCTGTCGCGGAAAACTGGGCCGCACCTCGTTGCGCATCGTCTACCAGCACCGCAACTTCGCCACAGGGCTGAGGATGACCGTGCGCCTGCTGGACGAGGCCTTCGTCCCGGAGACCGCCGCCTGGATGCGCGGCTACGCGCGCATCACGTCCCGGACGGACCTGCACGGCAACGGCGGAGAGGAGAAGGTGCGCCTCGTCACGGCCACCCCGCTCTACGTGGAGTACGCGCCCCAGCCCTGAACCGGGCCAGTCAGTGCGAGCGCGGACACCGCGATGAGTGCGGCTGTGGCGCGGTTCAGGACACCACGGGAGCGCCGTCCGTGACCTCGCTCAGCCGGACCGTGCACAGCCCGCGGGGCTCGCTCTTCACCTCCGTCACCTTGAGCTGGGTACCCGGTGTGAGGATGTATTCCTCCTCGCCGGTGAAGGCGGAGAAGCTCTTGATCCCGACCGCCCGGGCAGGCGTCACCTCGAAGAGGGTCCGTTTGCCGCGACTGCCCAAGAAGGACCTGGCCACGTTCAGTTCGGAGGTACACGAGGAGACGCCCCACCAGGTCACCGTCCCGCCCACCGGATACTGCGCCCGAAGATCCAGCGACACCCCACGCCACAACGGCTGCGTGTAGGCCGGCAGCTCCGAGACCGCCGAGAACAGCAGCCGCAGGTACGGCAGGTACGGCGTGACCCTGGTGCGGTCGGGGGAGCGCAGCACGCTGTTGATCTCGCGGTAGAAGGCTGACTCACAGGTGTAGAGGTGGAGCGCGGCGATCGCGTCGGCGGACAGGCCGCCGCCGGCCGCCTGGTCCGCGCGCAGCTTGCCGAAGTCCCGGGAGCGCCGGATGTGCCCGGTGAGCCCGGACAGCGCCGCGGAGACCGGGGCGACGGCGTCCTGGAAGTCCATCAGCGGGGTGTCGAAGACACCGGTGATCGTGGGCAGGACCAGGCCCTCGTCCTTGACGCTGGTGAGGCGCTCCAGGTACAGCTGGTGCAGATTCATGGTCGACTCGATGAAAGCGCCCATGCGCGCCGAGACGCCCCCGTCCGCACCGCCCGAGCCGGCCGCCGGCACGTTCCACCCCTTGCTCGGCAGCCAGTCGATGCGCTCGGCGCCCAGTGAGGCCAGGGCGTCGTTGACCTGGGCGAAGTGGTCGCCCTCGCAGAAGATGTCGCCCTGTGCCGCCGGGTTCGCGTGGTCGAGGTGGCGGACCTCGACGTCCGGGTACTTCTGCTGGAGTCGCAGGACGACCCGCTTCAGGCTGCGGGCGTGCGCCCCCCACCACGCGAACACCACCCCGCGGTCCTCCTCGGCCGCGTCCTGCTTGGCCTTGAGGATCTCCTCGACGATCCGTTCGGCGACCGGCCGCCAGAACGCCGTGTGCTGGTCGGCACCCATCGCCCCGTCACCGCTCGCGGTCAGCGACGCGTTCAGCAGGAGCACACCCTGCGTCAGCATCGCCTGGAACCACTCCGGCGGCTGGACCGTGTCCCGCTCCTTCAGCAGCGCCCGCACGTCGGCGATCGGGGTCTTCTTGGCGATGCCGTACTTCCACATCGCCGCCGCCTTGATGAGGCACCGGATGCTGACTACCCGGCCGAACTGGCTGTCCTTCCAGTCGCTGAATGTGTTGTCGAACATGGCAATGCCGGTGGCGCTCTCCGGCCGCGGGTACGGGTTCTGACCGAAGACCACGACCTTCCACTTGTGCGGCGGGTTCGGTTTGAGCGCCTGGAACGTCAGCTCGCGGACCGGGACCACCTCATGGCTGCGGCTCTTCCCGATGAACCGTGCGGCGTCCGGCTGCGCTTCGATGACCGGCTTCAGCAGCGGGAGCCAGGCCTCCCCGCCGCCGTCGAAGAGCTCGGTCAGGGCGAGGGGGTCGTTCGCATCGGGATGGGGCTGCAGCGGCTGGCCCGGAGCCGGGGCGCCGGTCGTGGATCCGGTCATCGCGGAGGCGCTCTCGCTCGTCGTGGCAGAAGGAGAGGAGGGGGCGGCGGAGGGAGCGGGAGCGGCAGTCTCGGGCGCCGGCGCCGGCGCGGGGGCGACGGGCGTGACGGCCGCCGGCGGCACGATGCGTACCCGCTGGTCGACGGGCGCGTTCTCGATCCCGTGGAGCTGGGAGGTGATCGTGGACCGCAGCTCGTCGTCGTCCTCGAACCAGTGGTCGTGGAAGAGCGTGTAGCCGGTCCACATCAGATTGGCGCACACCCGGGCCGGCACCTGGCCGGTCTGCGCTCCCATGCCGACCAGTGCCACGGACCGGATACTGCCCGGCTTCTTGCGGTTCTGCCGGTGGACGGCCTGGAAAGCGGCCGCGCAGGCCAGCGCCACGTTCAGCGTGGCGCTCACGTTCTGCGAGGACCGCACCATCGTCGGCGTCGATATCAGGTACCGGGGGACGGTCGCGCCGGACGGGACGCAGACCGCGCTGCCCACCGGCATGGGGCCGGCGAACCGGTCGCGGATCGCCCGCTGGACGCGCACCTGGATGCCGGACCCCAGGTATCGCTTGATGACGGCGTCGACCCCGCCGTCCATCCGGCCCCGGGAGTTCGTGGGGGTGACCCAGGCGTCGACGTCCTCGTCGAGGATCGAGCCCTTGCGGATCTCGATGCCGGGGGTGTCGGCGAACGCGGCGCGCCACGCCTCCACCACACGCTCGTTGACGTCCGTCAGCACCACCCTGAGCGCGGGCAGCACAGTGCTCTCGGTCATCGTCCACTCCTGTCGTGCAACAGCGGTTCCAAGACCTCGAACGTATCGCCCACCACTGACAACGCAGTTCTGACAAGGAGCCGCTGACCAGCCGTCATGCTCCACCGACGTTGCAATGCCGACGTTGCAGTGCCGACAGCTGTATGCCGGCACCCGTTGCGCACGATGTCGGCGCACAGGCCGTCGCCGTGAGCCTGCGCCCGGCGCTGCGATGACCCGGATCACCACCGACGCGGCCGGCCTTCAGATCCGCCTCACGGCCCCCGGCGGCGCGCCTACGATCCTGAGCCGGGCCGCCTTCGGTCGTGTCATCCAAGCCGCGACCCCCTGGGGCAGCATCCTGCCCCAGGGACGGACCACCGGAGGACAGCTGGCGTGGTTCGTCCGGCCTCACCGCCGCATAGCCGCAAAGCGTCGAACGCTGCTCAGCCGATCAGCGTGCGCAGGTGCTCCAGCGCCGCTTTCAGCGCGTCGCCGGCCTCGACGGCCAGGTCGGGCTCGACACCGACGCCTTCCCAGTTGGTGCCGGTGACCGGGTTGATCGAGCGGGCGGCGGGAACGGCCACGGTGACGTGCGGGGCGACGGGAATACGGTCCGTGGGGTGGGCGCCACCGCGGGTGGTCTGGCCGATCAGGGTGGCGCGCCCCAGCACCTTCAGGTTGTACGCCAGCTCCTCTCCGCCGGAGAAGGTGAGGTCGCTGGTCAGCACGGTGACCGGGCGGTCCAGGTAGCGCGGTGCGGCGAGGTGCCCGAGGGTCCAGTACTGGCGGGTCGAGTCAGTGGCCCGCTGGTAGATGTCGTTCAGGTGTACCCCGTCGTCAGCGAAGAAGTAGCTGCACCACAACTGCACGCCTTCCGGTGAACCGCCCCGGCACTGCCGCAGGTCGATGACCAGTGCCTCGGTGGGAGCGAGGAGTTGCATGGCGGCAGCGATCGCGGGACCACCCAGATCGGCAGGGGCGACCATGCGCAGGTCGAGGTAGCCGATGTTGTCGTCGAGCTGCTCCACTCGCCGGATGCCGTAGTTGCTCTCCCTGGCGTACCGCGCGAACCGAGCGTGAGCGACGGCCTCCGGCTCCTCGTTCATCGACTGTGGTTCCTCGGTCCACAACAGCCGCAGATGTCTGTCCGGACAGACCTTCTGGAGGTCGTCCGTGACTCGCTCGCACAACTCCCGCACGTCCAGATCCCGATATGCGCCTTCGTCCAGCCGACGCCGGATCGCCGCGTCGATGGCGGCCGTCTTTTCGGGGAACACATAACCGGCGGTGATCTGGGCCAGCGCGGCTTCGAGTATCTCGTGTTGAGTCGTCATGTGCGCGATGGTAGGCCCGGGTTGAACGCGCACCCAACGGGGCCCTCGGTCGCCCGTTGCCGCAGAGGCTACTGCTGCTCCCACTGCTGCTTGGTGATCTCGTACCGCACGCCTCCGAACTCGGAGCCTTCGATCATCTCCATGTCCGGGGGAGTGGGAATGGTGTCCGCGAGCGTCATTCCGAGCTTCTCCATGATGTTGCGCGAACCGAGGTTCACGGACATCGTCTCAGCCCAGACCATGCGCACACCGAGTCCTGTGAAGGCCTTGACCAGCAGGGCCCGGGAGCCCTCGGTGGCATAGCCCTTGCCCCAAGCCGCCTGCCGGAGCCGGTAGCCGAGTTCGACCTCGTCCAGCGGGCCGTCCGGCTCGGGACGCAGGATGAACCAGCCGATGAACGCGCCGCCCTCCTTCTCGTGCGCGGCGAACAGTCCGAGGTCACCGCCCCACTTCTCGTAGCCGGCGAGTATGTTCGGCAGTTGACGCTCGCGGACGATCTCCGGCGCGGTCGGACTGCCGCCGGTCAGGTACCGCATCACCGCCGGGTCGCTGTCCAGCTCGATCAGCAGGTCCGCGTCGTCAGCGGTGAAGCGGCGAAGGGTCAGACGCTCGGTCTGCAGGTAGATGTCCACGCGTCGATCATGCCTGCACCAGGCTGGTGCAGCCCAACTTTTTTTCTCGGCTACGGCCGAATCGCGGTCGGCAAGGTCAGGCCCCCCAGGCTGGGGCTGCTACCTCCATGTCTTCGTGGTCTCGTCCCAGTGCAGGAGTCGTCCACGGACCTCGTCGGCGGTCGGGTCGAGGTCGATCACGGCGAGGCGAGCCTCTTCGGAGAGGTCCTCGGGGAGTTCCAGTCTCGTCCAGACGCGCGAGTTCGGTACCTCCACGCCCAGGTGCCTGAGCCAGCCGGCCCACCGGAAGAGCGTGATGCGGCCGAGGGCGCGACCGACGGACTCGCCCGTGTGCCCCAGCATGGACGTTTGGGAGGGCTACGGTCCGAGTATGAGCACGGCTGGAAGAGTCGGGGCAGCACCTCTCCCAGCCGCTACGGGGGCGTGACTCGATGGCCCGCCGTCCGTGCGGGCGGCGGGCCATCGAGGCGGGACTGTAGGCGTCAGAATTCGCCTTCAACCCTTGATCAGGGTGCATCGGCTGAAGGGCTGGTCCTCGGCGAGTGCCTGACCAGGCTTTTTCAGCCGACCCAGAGTGGGTCCGTGCGTCACCGTCGCCAGAACAAGTGGTGCGTCACGCCGCTCGGGCTGGGCACGGCCTCCAGATGGAACCGGTCCAGCAGCTCGTCGGGGGACTCCCAGAGTCGTAGTCCAGATCCGAGCTTTATCGGCGAGACCGCCACGTGCATGGTGTCGACGAGGTCGGCGTCGAGGAACTGCCGGACGGTGCTGACCCCGCCGCCGAGTCGGACGTCCTTGCCCTGCGCCGCTTCCCTCGCCTGTTCGAGGACCGTCGCCGGGTCGCCGTCGACGAAGTGGAACGTGGTGTCGGAGAGCGTGAACGACGGACGCGTGTGGTGGGTCATGACGAACACCGGTGTGCGGAACGGGGGCTCCTCTCCCCACCAGCCGCGCCACTCATGGTCCTGCCAGGGCCCGCGCTGGGGGCCGAATTTGTTGCGGCCCATGATCTCGGCACCGATGTTGCGTGCGAAGTCCCGCGTGAAGTAGTCGTCGAGGCCCCGGCTCCCTCCTGGGTCGGTGCGCATGGGCCAGCTCGCCGTGGCTCCGGCCCAGGCGAACAGCCTCTCGGGATGCTCGAGGCCGAACGGAGTCTCGAAACTCTGGTGCTCGCCGGCACCGATTCCGTCGCTCGAGACGTTGAAGTTCATGACTTTCAGCAGTTGATCCACGTGGTTCCTCGTCACGTTGTCGCGTCACCGTGCGGCGAGCCGCCGCACATCATGACGTCGAACGGGACGCGGCCGATTCGACAACGGCCCACAACTTTTTTCCAAGACGCGTCAGGAAGCTGCTGCCCCCGGCGTCCGTCTGTTTTCCGAACCGTGACGATCGGCACTCCCGGCTCCCTCACCCGCACAGCCCTCCCTCCCGCCACGTCCTAAACGCAGTGTGTATACACAGAGGGTATACACGGTGTGTAGAGTGCTCGCATGTCCATCGGTCACACCCTCCTAGGGCTCCTGGAGTCCGGCCCGCGCCACGGCTACGACCTGAAGCGGGCCTTCGACGAGAAGTTCGGTCACGACCGGCCGCTGCACTACGGCCAGGTCTACTCGACGATGTCCCGGCTGCTGAAGCACGGGCTCGTCGAGGTCGACGGGATCGAGGCGGGCGGGGGTCCCGAGCGCAAACGCTACGCGATCACCGACGCCGGCATCACCGACGTACAGCGGTGGCTGGCGACGCCGGAGAAGCCGGAGGAATACCTCCAGTCGACCCTCTACACCAAGGTCGTCCTCGCCCTGCTCACCCGGCGCGACGCCGCCGAGATCCTCGACACCCAGCGGGCCGAGCACCTGCGCAGCATGCGGATCCTGACCGACCGCAAGCGCAAGGGCGACCTGGCGGACCAGCTGATCTGCGACCACGCCCTGTTCCACCTTGAAGCCGACCTGCGCTGGCTGGAGCTGACCGCCGCGCGACTCGACAAACTCAGTGAGGCTGTGACCCGATGACGACTTCTCACCCCGGTTCCCTGCTCACCGCGCACGACCTGCGCAAGGCGTACGGCCCGACCCACGCGCTGGACGGCGCCGAGTTCTCCATCCACTCGGGCGAGGTCGTCGCCATCATGGGCCCCTCCGGCTCCGGCAAGTCGACGCTCCTGCACTGTCTCGCGGGCATCGTGCCGCCCGACTCCGGGTCGATCACCTACGACGGGCGTGAACTGACGAAGATGAGCGATGCCCAGCGCAGCGCGCTGCGCCGCTCCGAGTTCGGGTTCGTGTTCCAGTTCGGCCAGCTGGTGCCCGAGCTGACCTGTGTGGAGAACGTGGCCCTGCCGCTGCGGCTGAACGGCGCCTCCCGCAAGGACGCCGAGCGGACCGCGCTCGGCTGGATGGAGCGCCTGGAGGTGGACGACCTCAAGGCCAAGCGGCCCGGCGAGGTCTCCGGCGGCCAGGGTCAGCGCGTCGCCGTAGCCCGCGCGCTGGTCACCGGGCCGCGCCTGCTGTTCGCCGACGAGCCCACCGGCGCGCTGGACTCCCTCAACGGCGAACGCGTGATGGAACTGCTGACCGACGCGGCCCGCTCCACCAACGCCGCCGTCGTCCTCGTCACCCACGAGGCACGCGTGGCCGCCTACTCCGACCGCGAGATCGTCGTCCGCGACGGCAAGTCCCGCGACGTGGAGCGCGCCATATGAACACCAGGCAGTGGGCCAGGGACCTGGCCGTGGGGGCCCGCTTCGCCGTCACCGGCGGACGCGAGGGCTGGGTCCGGATGACGCTCACCGCCGTCGGCGTCGGCCTCGGGGTGGCACTGCTCCTGCTGTGCACCGCCCTGCCCAACGTGTTCGCCGCCCGCCACAAGGTGGAGGACGCCCGGTACGACTACACGTACTCCGACAAGGTCCCGCCGAAGGCCGACGACACCTTCCTGATCGCCGCCACCGACACCGTCTGGCACGACGTCGACGTCCGCGGCCGGCTCGTCGAGCCCGAGGGCAAGCGGGCACCGCTGCCCCCGGGGGTCGACAGCTTCCCGGGCAAGGGCGAGATGGTGGTCTCACCCGCGCTCAAGGAGCTGCTCGCCTCGGACGGCGCCAAGCTGCTGCGGGAGCGGCTGCCCTACAAGATCACCGGCACGATCGGCGAGAGCGGACTCATCGGCTCCCACGAACTGGCCTACTACGCGGGCGCCTCGGGGCTGAAACTCACGGACTCCTCCCCGGTGCACCGGCTGACCGGGTACGGCAAGCCGGACGCGACACCCGAGAAGACCGACCCGGTGCTGCTGCTCATGGTCCTGGTCGTGTTCGTGGTGCTGCTGACCCCGGTCGCCGTGTTCATCGCCGCTGCCGTCCGCTTCGGCGGCGAGCGCCGCGACCGCCGGCTGGCCGCGCTGCGCCTGGTCGGCTCGGACAGCCACATGACCCGGCGGATCGCGGCGGGCGAGGCACTCGCCGGAGCCCTGCTCGGCCTGGTCATCGGCAGCGGCTTCTTCCTCCTCGGCCGTCAGACGCTGGGCTCCACCGAGTTGCTGGGCGTGAGCGTCTGGCCCAGCTACCTCGATCCCTCCCCGGGGCTCGCCGCGCTGGTCGCGGTGGCGATCCCGATCGCCGCCGTACTCGTCACGCTGCTCGCGATGCGCGGCGTCGTGGTGGAACCGCTCGGCGTCGTGCGCGCGGCCAAGCAGCGACGCCGCCGGCTGTGGTGGCGGCTCCTGCCACCGCTGGCCGGCCTCACGATGCTCTACCCGATGATCGGCAAGGGCCACGAGAACGGCGACTTCAACCAGTACCTCGTCATCGGCGGCGTGCTGCTGCTGCTGATCGGCATCACCGCGCTGCTCCCCTGGGTGGTGGAGGCGGTCGTCGTCCGCCTCGGCAAGGGCGCGCTGTCCTGGCAGCTCGCGGTACGGCGGCTGCAGCTGAGCAGCGGAACGGCCGCCCGCATGGTCAACGGCATCGCCGTCGCCGTGGCCGGAGCCATCGCCCTGCAGATGCTGTTCACGGGAACGCAGAGCCAGTACACCAAGGCCACCGGCAAGGACCCCGGCCGGGTCCAGATGCAGGTCGACTTCAGCGACCGCAAGCCGCTGTCCGGTGTCGAGCGCGAATTCACCGGCACCAAGGGGGTACGAGCCGCGGTCGCCCTGGCCATCTCGGAGTACGGAGACGCGCGGCGCAACCCGGAGAACAGCAACGGCCTGACCGTGGGTGGCTGCACCGCCCTCCGCGAACTCGCCACGCTGCCCTCCTGCAAGGACGGCGACGTGTTCGTCACGCGAACCAGGAGCCACTACACCTCCTCCAGCAATGCCGACGAGATCGCCGTGCTCAAGCCCGGCCGGAAGCTCTACATCGACCCGTCGTACGACGACGCCACCGAACGCGGCATCGAGGCGCCGTGGACCGTGCCGGCGAACGTGCGGGTGGTGGACGCGCGCGAGGACTCACTGCAGGACGCCAACAGTCTGCTGGTCACCCCCGCCGCCCTGCCCGCCAAGGCCGTGCCCGCGTTGTTCTCGGACGGCGTCTACCTGCGTCTGGACCCCTCGGTGCCGGACTCAAGGGAGCACATACGCAACGTCGTTGCCCGGATCGACCCTCTGGCACGCGCCTACAGCTGGTCGGCGACCGAGGAGGATGTGAAGTACACCTCCATCCGCACCGGCCTGCTCGTCGGTTCCGCCTTCGTGCTGGCACTGATCGGTGCGAGTCTGCTGGTCTCCCAGCTGGAGCAGCTGCGCGAGCGCAGGAAGCTGCTCTCCGCTCTGGTCGCCTTCGGTACCCGGCGCCGCACGCTGAGCCTGTCGGTGCTGTGGCAGACGGCCCTCCCGGTCGGACTCGGCCTCGTGCTGGCCACGACGGTGGGTATCACCCTCGGCTCGGTGCTGCTGAAGATGACCCGTACACCGGTGGCCATGGACTGGGCGAGCGTCCTGACCATGACCGGGGTGGGCGCGGCCGTGGTCGGCGTGGTCACGCTGCTCAGCCTGCCGCCGCTGCTGCGGATGATGCGCCCGGAAGGCCTGCGCACGGAATAACCCCATCACACAACCCCGCGGTGGGCTCCTCCTGCCAGGAGGAGCCCACCCTCGCACACAGAAAAGCCCGGTCGGTATCACCACCGTCACCGTCAGGGCAATCTCAGCGCACAGCACCAGGCAATGGCCGTGTGGCCGTAGCCCCGTAGTGGTTGACCTGCCGGGAGCTCCCGTCTTCAGGAGCAGTGGAGACCGCCGCCGTCCGAACAGCCCTTGCTACGCTCCGGGCGTGTCCCTTCCCAGTGTTGAAGAAATCCGCGCCCTGCATGAGAAGTACGCGCCGACGCAAGAGGCGCTCGATCTCGTCTTCACCCATTGTGAGATCGTCTGGACCATCGCCGAGCAGCTCATCGCTCGTTCGTCTTTGCAGGTAGATCCAGCGCAGGTGAGAGCGGGCTGCCTCCTTCATGACATCGGGGTCTACTCCCTCTACGACGTTGACGGACGCATCGACCACGGAAACTACATCCGTCACGGCATCCTCGGTCATGAGATCCTCAGCAATGAGAAATACCCCGAACATCTCTGCCGCTTCTGCTCCTGCCATACCGGCGTAGGTCTCACGAAGCATGACATCATCTCGCAAGGCCTTCCGCTGCCCCCGTGCGATTATCTTGCCGAGACCGCGGAGGAGAGGCTGGTCATGTATGCCGATAAATTCCACAGCAAGACCACACCGCCAAAATTCTTGTCCGCGCCCGCCTACGCCCAGTTCGTCCGGCGATTTGGTGATGAGAAAGCCGAAGCATTCAACACCCTGCGCGCAGAATTTGGCGAACCGAACTTGACGGCACTGGCCGCGCATTACGGTCACGCGATGGAGTAGTAGCTCCGGGCATCGAGCGGAAGGCGCGCCCAGGCCGCGACCCCCACACCGGTGCGGCATGCCGGCACGTGGAAGGAGGCGGACTTGGCCAATGAGATCAACCTGCGCACCTCCCTGACAGCCCTCGCGCGGGTGGCTATCGGTTCAGGAAGTCCGCGATGCCCTCGAAGAGCCCCTGCGCCGCCTTCTGCCGCCAGGCGCCGTAGGTCAGCAGCGCCGAGTCCTTGCTGTCACGCATGTTGCCGCACTCGATGAACACCTTCGGGACCGTGGACAAGTTGAGGCCGCCGAGATCCGTGCGCGTCACGAGCCCGGTGCCCTCGCCGACGTAGTTGGACGCGGGCTGGCGGGTCTCGCGCAGGAAGAAGTCGGCGACGCGGGCGCCGAGGTCGTGGGACGGGCCGACGATCGGGCGGGTGTCGGCGGCTCCGGCGTGCACCGTTCCCGGGAGGATCACGTGGAAGCCGCGGTCGCCCTCGGCCGAGTCGTCGGCGTGGATGGAGATGGCGGCATCGGCGTGTGCCTCGTTGCCGATCTGCGCCCGCTCGGTCACGCACGGCCCCCAAGGGGGTGCGTCCCCGTCGCGGGTCAGTTTCACCGTGGCACCTTGCTGCTCCAGCAGGGTGCCCAGCCGGTGCGCCACGTCGAGGGTGAAGTCGGCCTCGGTGTAACCGGCTTTCGTGGACGTCCCTGTGGTGTCGCACTCCTTCCAGTTCGTTCCGATGTCCACCTGACGATTGATCTCGGTCGGGTGCTGGAAGTTGCCCGGGTTGTGTCCGGGGTCGATGACGATCACCTTCCCCGCGAGCGGGCCGGACCCCGCCGTCGCGGCCGCCTTGGCGTCGTCGCCGGGCGAGGCGAAGGGCGGCGCCGACGCGGACCGCGCCGGCCAGGAGGCCGCTGCGGACGTCCGCGACACCGCCGAGGCGGGGACGCTCGCGCGTGGCGAGCCGCCCGAACCACCTCCGCCCACCGCTTCGTACACCATCCAGCCGAGCAGCGCGCCGGGCACCAGCGCGGCGAGTGCCATGAGCAGCGGGCCGCGCCGGGCGGAACGCCGCTCGGGGGATTCGAACTCCGGGTCCAGATACGACACGCCGCCACCGTAAGGTCCGGGCTCCGTCGCGGACGGCGGCCTTGCCGCACGGACCGCGGCCGATCAGCCGAACGGCGTCGCCGAGTACCGCCACGTGGTCCGAGGACGGCACCTACACCGACCCGCTGGCCGAGGCGCGCGGTCACGAGGCGACCGCCGGAAGGAGGCATCACTTTCATGCCTCGCAGTCACGCCGATGTGACGGGCCGACCGGAGGATCCGGTATGCCCGCGCGGCGAGATCCTGGACGGCGTCCGCCCGGGCGGGTGCCCCATCGGACGGACTGGGACGGGTGCCCCGCCGGACGACCTCGGGCGGCGCCCCGCCAAACGGGCTCAACCGGGGCCGTCAGTGTGCGTCGTCCGGCGGCCCGAGAGCGAACTCGGCGAGGGCGGCCGGGTCCGTCGCCTGACGAACCAGGACGGCGGCACCATCGCGACCACACCGTCGGCACCTACTCCTACGCCACCGAACAGCCCCCGTTCCCCGTCACCGGACACCTGTCCACCCTCACCGTGCACGAGGTGGGACCGCACCACGCGGGCCGGGGCAGCCTCCATGTACCCGGCCCCGGACCGCCGGACCGCCGGACCGCCGGACCGCCGGACCGCCGGACCGCCGGACCGCCGGCTCGCGGTCCTTCGGTACGACTTATCACCGTTTCGGGTGGTGCGGTGCCCGGGGTGGAGCGTGGCTGTGGGACGTTGATCTTGCCTCGGCCCGACCGACCACCCAGGGACTCCCGCCATGCGATGCACCAGTACCCAGCACCGGTCAGCCCGGGCGGCGGACCTCGGCGCGGCCCGGGCCACCGGGACGGGCGACGGACGTGGGTGACGCCCCGATGCCGTCCCGTCCTGCCCGTCCGCTGCGGCCGGTACCCGCGGTGCTCGTCGCACTCTGTCTGCTGGGCTGGGTGTCCGGGTGTGCCGGCCGAACCGACCGGACCGGCCGGATCGAGCTGTCCGCGGACGACACCATCAAGGCCGCGCAGCTCTACCTCACCGACCGGTGCCTCGAACGCCAGGGACTGACACCGCCGCGCCCCGGCGGGCGACAGCGCGGCGAGGCCGAGCAGCGCCGGGTCGGCGAGGCGCTCTTCGGCGCCGGCCCCGCCGAGCTGTCGGTCTCGCTGCCCACCGGGTACCGGGTACGCGCGCACACGGACGGCTGCCTCGCCGCCGCCCAGCGCACCCTCTACGGCGATCAGCGGGCCTGGTTCCGTGTCTCGACGATCGTCGGCAACCTCGAACCCGAAGCCACCTACCGCGGGGTCGAGCTGGCTTCCGTGCGCCGCATGCACCGCGTCGAACTCGCGGACTGGAGGCGCATGCGCTCCCGGGCGTTCGAACGGGCCCGGGTCCTGCTGAACCGCTCGCTGAACCACCGTGCGGCCCGTCCTCCGAGCGGGGCGAAGACGCTGCGGTGACGAGGCGCCGCCCCTGGACCCCGTCGCCGCGCGGGGGCCGGGGCGGCCGTACCCCTGACCCGCCGGTACCGCGTCAGGGGCAGGTGATGACCTGGCCGGCCCAGGACAGTCCGCCGCCGAAGGCGAGGAGCAGGACCGGGGCGCCGGTGCGGAGTTCACCGCGTTCGGTGAGCTTGGACAGGGCGAGCGGTACGGACGCGGCGGACGTGTTGCCCGACTCGACGACGTCGTGGGCGATCACCGCGCTCTCGGCGAGACCGAGTTGCCGTACGACGGCGTCGATGATGCGCAGGTTCGCCTGGTGGGTGACCACACCGGCCAGTTCGGCCGGTTCCAGGCCGGCCCGTGCGCAGGCTTCCCGGGCGATCGCGGGGAGTTCGCCGGTGGCCCAGCGGAAGACCGTCTGGCCCTCCTGGGCGAACCGCGGGTGCCAGTCGTCGACGAGGCGGACGGCATCGCCGCGGGTGGGGTCCGAGCCCCAGCAGACCGGGCCGATCCCGGCGTCGGCGGAGGCGCTGAGCACGGCGGCGCCCGCTCCGTCGCCGAGCAGGACGCAGCTGCGGCGGTCGGTCCAGTCGGTGACGTCGGACATCTTCTCGGCGCCGATGACCAGGGCGTGCCGGGCGGCACCCGCCCGGATCGAGTGGTCCGCGCAGGCGAGCGCGGTGCAGAAGCCGGCGCATCCGTTGTTGAGGTCGAAGGCCACGGGGGAGGGCAGGCCGAGGCGCTCGGCGACTTGGGCGGCGATCGAGGGGCAGCGGTCGACGGCCGTGCAGGTCGCCACGGTGATCAGTCCGATGTCGGCGGGCTCCAGCCCCGACGCGGCCAGCGCCTTGCCCGCGGCGGCCGCCGCCATGTCGGTGACGGACTCGTCGGGGGCGGCGATGCGGCGGGTGGCGATCCCGGTCCGGCGCCGGATCCACTCGTCGCTGGTGTCGACCATGGTGGCCAGGTCGTCATTGGTGAGGACACGTGTCGGCTGGTGGTGGCCCAGGGCGGTGATACGGCTTCCCGGCATGGCGGAACGCACAGCTGCTCTCCTCGGCTCGGCATCAGGTGCCCCGGAATATAGCAACCGATCGGTCGGAAGCTAAATGGTGGGCCACTCGCTACGATGAGGGCATGAGCCCTCGTAACTCCGCAGCCGAAGCCCGCAGAACGCGGGAGCGCATCGTCGAGCGCGGCATCGCCCTCGCGTCGAGCGACGGCCTCGAAGGGCTCACCATCGGGCGCCTGGCCGCCGACCTCGGGATGAGCAAGGCGGGGGTCCTCGGGCACTTCGGCACCAAGGAGACACTCCAGCTGGCGACGCTGGACGGAGCCGCCGCGGCGTTCTCCCGGCTGGTGTGGGAGCCCGCTGCGGACAGGGAGCCGGGCCTGCCCCGCCTGCGGGCCGTCTGCGACGCCTGGATCGCCTACCTGGACACCGCGCGCGACGTCTTCCCCGGCGGATGCTTCTTCACCACGGCTTCCGTCGAGTTCGACGCCCGCGGCGGCCCCGTCCGCGAATCCGTGGCCCGGATGTACCGGGCCTGGCGGCGCCGCCTTGCCGCCGAGGTGCGTACGGCCGTGGCGGCGGGCGACCTGCCGGCGGGCAGCGACCCGGAGCAGACGGTGTTCGAGCTGATCGGCCTGTTCATGGCGCTGAACCAGGAGATCCAGCTCTTCGCGGCCCCGGACGCCGTCGACCGTGCCCGGCGGGCTCTCGACCGCCTGCTCGGTCCACACCGGGCATGAAAGCGCGCACCGGAACGGAGTTGTCCGAAATCCCATGGGGACTGAGGGGTATCGGGCGAAGGCCTGGCCAGGCACGGAGTCTCTGAGACTCCTCAAATTCCTTGGCCGCAAGGGATCATGACGACCATAGTGATCCGCATGAAGGCAATCGCGGGACTGGCCGGGAAGCACGACGCCGTACTGCTCATCCGGGATGCGGATCTGGTCACGTCGGCTCTTCGTCAGGCGCTGGCCGACACCACGCCGGAGGAACGCCCGGGCCTCGAACGTGCCCTCGCCCTTGTCGAGTCCACGGCCGCCGCCACCGAGACCCAGGTGCGGGCGAGCTGGGTGCGGTCCCAGCTGTCCGCCGTCGGCTTCACCGGCGACATCGCCTCGATCGCGGCACTGAAGGCGCTGCGCCGGGCGGAGCCGCGGCTGAGCCTGATAGCGGCCGTTCAGCTGCAGAAGGACGCGGTGGCGCATCCGGAGTGAACCGACGGGCCTGACAACGCCCGCCGAACGTCACGTACTCGGGGGCTCGTCCATCGGGAAGTCACCGACCGGATCGTAGGCCGGCAGCTCCGTGTGTCCCTCGGACCAGTGGTTGACCCACCCGCAGTTCCCGCACGCGTAGCGGCCGTTCACCCCGGAGATCTCCGTACCGCAGCGCCCGCAGCCCGTTGTCGTGATCTCCTGGCCCTTCAGGAACGCCGCCGCGCAGGCCGCGGTCCCCGCGTCCGTCGCCGGCGGGGTCTGCTCTCGTGTGCCCGTCACGACGCCGAGCCTATCGGCGGCGGGGCCGCCGAGGTACCCCGGGCCGGTTCCGGCGCCGTGCCGTCCTGCCCGGAGGTGGTACGGACCGCGGATCGGCGCGCCGCGGTCCGTACCGTGGTGACGGGCCGGCCGTGGGGGAGCTCAGCCTGTCGTGCCCACCGGCGTCAGCCCGCCTTGCTCACCTGCGCGAGCGCCTTGGCCAGGCCGTTGACCCACAGCTGGTTGACCCGGGCGCGCTCGGTGGCGTTCGGGTACCGGTTGGTGCAGGACGTGCCGGGCCCGCCACCGGACATCAGTTCGCTGCACGGTCCGCTGTAGTGGTCGGGCAGGCCCAGCACGTGTCCGGTCTCGTGGGCGGCGACCCGGACGGAGTCGTACTGCTGGTTCTGCGCGTAGTCCAGGAAGATGTAGCCGCGGCCGTGCCCGTTGGTGGAGGCGTAGGACCCGCGCGAGTCGTTGCCCTCGTAGTAGGCGAAGTCACCCGTGCCCGAGGTCGCCTGGAGCTTTACGTTCGACACGGAGCTGTTCCATATCGAGGCCGAGCTCGATATCTGGGAGCGGAAGCTGGGGGCCGAGGAGGCGTTGTAGTAGACGGTCACCACCTTCAGGGAGGGATGGGCGGCCTGCCGCTCGGCGACCGACTTCAGCACGGCGTCGTAGAACGCCTTGTTGCCGGAGCTCTCGGACGAGCCTGTGTAAGCGGCCGCGGTGCTGGTGTGGGTGGGGGCCGCGGTGGGGTTCTGGGCGGTCGCGGGGCTCGCGGTGCCCAGTGCGGCGGTGGCCAGACCGAGACCGAGCGCGAGGGCCGGAAGTCTTCTGGAGTACCGCGACCCGGTGTTGCTGCGGAACGACGCCATGGGGGTGGCTCCTTCTCGTCCTGTGGGGTTGAACGATCGGTTGCCAGTGAGTCTCGGGCAGGCCAACGGGTCAGCGGATGATGGCATTCGGGGATAGCGCGGAACTATCGGCGGCCAACCGGCCTGCTCCGCGAGGAGCTTGCCGCCTCGACGGCCGGAGGCGGCTTGCGTGGCCGTCTGATTGTGCGGAAATGGGCTGGCGTGCCGCGGATCCCTCAGGGCACGGAACGACCGCGTGGAGTGTCAGCGGCTCGTCGCGCAGTGCGGCGGCGGCGCGGAGCCGCGGTTCCGTCCCGGAGGCGGAAGGAGGAGTGCCGACGCGGAGACGGCGGGCAGGCGCGTGCGGAACTCCGGGGTGACGGCGAGACTTTCCTCGGTGCCTCTCGTCCGAACCCCGCCGTTCCTCGTCGCGCGGGTCAGCTGTCGGAGCGGGCCCGGACGCCGGCGGACGGGGAAGGCGACCCCTTTTCCAGCGCTTCGTCGTCGACGACCCCCGTCAGGATCGCGTCCAGGAGTCCCGGGTAGCGCGCGTCGAGGTCGTCGCGCCGCAGGGAGAGCAGGTTCTCCCTGCCGGACGGGTGCTGCCAGATGACGCCGCTCTCGCGCAGGACGCGCCAGTGATGTGTCATGGTCGACTTGGCGGTGATCCCCAGGATTCCCAGTACGCTGCCGCAGTTGTGCTCCCCGCCCGCGTCGAGCACACGGATGACGGAGAGTCGTACGGGGCTGCCCAGCGCGGACAGGACGCTCTCGATCCGGATCTGGTCGCGGTCCGGGTGGCGGCTCATATTTCCACGGTACCGCGACATTCATACTTTCCCTCCCCGGTCGCCCGACCGGCTCTCGCGTCCCGTGGACGCCGACGCCGACGCCGACGCCGACGCCGACGCCGACGCCGACGCCGACGCCGTGCCGTGCGCGGCCGGTTCGGGCCGGTGCGGTGGCCGGGCGTCGTGGCAGTGCCAAAAGGATCGCCTGCGCGGAGACAGGGCGTCTCGATGAGGCGACCGCGCTGCTGGACCACGTCGTGGCCGGCTACGAGCGGACCCTGGGCCCGGACCATCCCGAAACCCTGATGGCCCGCGCCGACCAAGCCTTCGCCTACGAGAGGACAGGGCGCGCCGAGGAAGCGACCGCCCTGCTGGAAGGCGCCGTCGCCGGGCGGACGGTGGGTCCTGACCACCCCGGCACGATGGATGTGTGCTTCGCCCTGGCCGGGATCTACGGGAGGACGGGCCGCCGCGCGGAAGCGATCGCCCTGTTGGAGCGGGTCGCCGACGCCGCCGAGCGGACGCGGGGCCTCGACGACCCTGACACGTTCGCGACTCGCGTCTTCCTGGCCGTCCAGTACGGGAAGGCATGGCGCTTGGGCAAGTTGAGCACCGTCCTGACGCGGATGACTCTCGGCGCCGCCCGAGCCCGGGTGGGCAAGCGGCGGGCACGGATGCATGGGCGCAGGTCACGAGGATGACGACCGCTCAGAGACCTCCGCAATGCTGTCGTCGCTCCGGGACATTGACGGGCACCCCTCCGCCGAGTAGCCACGGTGCCGGGTGCCCCGAACCGCCGGGCCGCCGGGCCGCTGACGGGGGGCAAGGGCTCGGCCCGGCTGCCCGGGGCCGAGCCCGACCGCCTGTCAGGGGTACGCCGGTACCGTGGAGGGCGTCGTGGACGTCCCCGAGGTCGGCGATCCCGTCTCGTTGATCACGTGTTCGTACTGGCCGTTGCCGCCGAGCGAGACGACCAGCAGGCCGTGGAACCTCACACCCGGCCGGTTGGGCGCGGCGAAGCCGTGGTGCTGGACGATGGACGGGGCGACGTTGTAGTAGCAGTAGCTGCCCAGCCCCCACCCCTCGTGGGCGGTGACGTCGTCCCCGACCTTGTAGGCGGCGTAGCCCTTGACCGAGCCGTTCTGGATCGCGGCCTGGTTCGGGGCGTCGTACGCCTTCTCGTTCTGGAAGAAGATCGTGCGGCCCCGCTGGCCGTTCCACTGCACGTCGTACTTGTTGAAGTGCTCCACGAACAGGCCGGTGCACAGGACGTCGTCGCCGTTGACCACGAGTCCGTGGTCGGCGCGGTTGGTCTCCCAGCCGACGCCCGTGCCGTGGTCGGCGCGCCAGATCCAGGTGTGGTCGACGATGGTGTGCCGGCTGTTGATCACCATGCTGGTGGTGGCCTTGCCGGCGCCCGCGCCGCCGATCCGGACGAAGACGTCCTGCACGGTCGTCGGGTTGGCCGAGTGGTCCGCCGACGCGCCCGCCGGACCGATCTCCAGCAGCGTCGCGGAGTTGACAGGGCCGGCGTCGACGAGGAAGCCGGCGAGCCGTACCCCGTCGACATCGGCGACCTTCAGTACCGTGCTGCCGTTGTCGGGCACGAGGGTCGCGTAACCGAGGCCCAGTACGACGGTGTTGGCGCGGTTGACCTGTATGGGCCGGTCCACGTGGTAGATGCCCGGCGTCAGTAGCAGGTGAAGTCCCTGTGCCAGCGCCTGGTTGAGGGTGGCCGCGCTGACGCCCGGCCTGGCGACGTAGAACTGCGACAGTGGCAGGGACGTGCCCCGCGGTGTGCCGCCGCCCCAGGTGACCCCGCGGGCGTTGGTCCGCTTCTCCGGCAGGAAGACACGGAACTCGCCGCCGTTGAGGTACAGGAACGGCTTCTCGCGGGAGACGGGCGTGGTGTCGAGGGTGGTGTAGGGAGGGTTGGGGAAGCTCTGCGCGGGGGCTCCCTGAACGCCGGAGAACACCATGTTCCACACGCCGTTGAGCCAGCTGCCGACGGAGCTGTCCCGGGTGTACCACTGCTGCTGCGAGTAGGGGCCGACCTGGCCGTCGATCCGGCAGTCCGCGAGATAGCCGCCGCTGGCCCAACCGTAGCCGGACGGCGCGAGGTTGAGCCCGCCGCGCACGTGCATCCGGCGGAACGGGGCCGCCTGTGCCACCGCCCACCGGTTGGTTCCGTTGACCGGGACGAGGGCGAGGTTCTCCGCGGAACGCCAGAAGTTCTGGGTGGCGTTGCCGTTGAACCAGCCGGCGTCGACCGTGACGTCCCCGTTGATCGTGGTGTCGTCGGGGGACAGCCCGAGGCCCGCGATAGAGGTGTAGAAGCCGATCTGGGCGTTCAGTCCGTGGTAGGTGCCGGGTTTGAACAGCAGGGCGTAGCGGCCGGTGCCGAACTGCGCCGACTCCTGCTGATGGAAGACCTGGTCCAGTGCGGCCTGGATACCGGGCGTGGACGGGTCGAACACGAGGACGTTCGGGCCGAGGTCGCCGCCGCCGGGCAGGGCGCGGGGGGACCTGCGCGCGGCCCCGGCCGCGCGGGCGGGCGCGGCCGCACCGGCCAGCACGGGCACCGCGGCGGCCGCCGCACCGAGAACGGTCCGGCGGCCGACGGACGGCGAAGAGGAGGACTCTGGGGAGGTGGGGGAGGCGGGGGGCATGCGCGGCTCTCCTTGTTCAGTAAATGAACGAAGTGGGGTGAGGGAGCGCTCTCTTGACGTTGGATGCTTCATTGGCGTGAACGACGCGTCAAGAGTTGCGACCGAATTCCCGCGCCCCGACGCCTGATTGGCCGTCATTTCGTCTGCCGCGCCTTCGAGAAGTGAGCGAAGGTCGTCCCCTGATTGTTTGTCGGTTTCCCTTGACACCCTCCCGTCGCCGCCCCAACACTCCAGCGGTGGAGAGCGCTCTCCCAACTCCGTACGACTTCTCCTTCCCCTCCCGTCGAGGAGCCCCCATGTCACGGAGATCCAAGTTCCTCTCAGGCGCGCTGATCACCTCCGCCCTGGTGCTCGCCTCGTTCGGTGTCACCTCGGTCGCCGCCTCGTCCACGCCCGGCGCCACGGTGCCGGCCGCGCACCCCGGCCACACCATGGCCCTGTCGACGGCCGCCTCACCCGAGGACCCCGACGGCGACGGCTACATCCCCGCCAACCCGCCCGTCACCGGCGTCACCCCGTCCACACAGAACCCGCCGCACCGCTACTTCCACGAGTTCCAGGCCAACTGCGCGGTCAGCCACACCAAGCCCGACGACCCGATCGTCTATCCACAGCAGCCCGGCAAGTCCCACGACCACACGTTCATGGGCAACACCACCACCTACGCCGGGAGCACGACCGCCTCACTGAGTGCCGGCACCACCACCTGCAAGGCCCCCGGAGACCTGTCCGGCTACTGGATGCCCACCCTGTACAACGGGGACAAGCCGATCCTGCCCCTCGGCCCGCAGGTCATCTATTACAAGACCGGCGTCACCGACTACACCGGCGTCCGGCCCTTCCCCAAGGGCCTGCGGTTCGTCGTCGGCAGCCCGATGCAGAGCGCCGACGAGTTCCGCCACCACCCCGGCTTCGTCGAGGGCTGGGAGTGCGGTGACAGCTACTTCAACACCGAGTTCCCGGCGACCTGCCCGAACCGCGCCGACGTCCAGCTCAACATCCGCTTCCAGGCCCCCAGTTGCTGGGACGGCAAGTACCTGGACACCCCCGACCACAAGAGCCACATGGCCTACCCCGTCGTCAAACCCGGCACCAACGACAACGTCTGCCCCACCGACCACCCCGTCGCGCTGCCGATGATCGAGTTCAAGATGGCGTTCCCCGTCAACGGCGACCTGTCACGGGTACGGCTGGCCAGCGGCACCGGTCACAGCTTCCACTACGACTTCTTCAACGCCTGGGACGACCGCACGCTCCAGGCCCTGGTCGACCACTGCATCGTCGGCGGACTGCAGTGCGACGCCCGCGGCTACGACGAGACCCACCCCGAGGCGGGCGCCGCCCTGAACTCCGACTACCGCCTGCCCTGACGGCCCCCACCACACCCCCACTCCCCACGGAGATCCGGACCACCATGACCCCACCACCACCCCGCACCCGCGCGCGCCGCCTCTCCGCGCCCCTCGCCGCCGGCGTCCTCACCCTCGGCGCCCTCACCGCCCTGCCGGCCGCCCGGGCCCACGCGGCCGGCGGCGTCGTCAAGGTCACCGGCACCCAGGGCGACTGGCAGCTCACCGTGGACGGAAAGCCGTACCAGATCAAGGGCCTGACCTGGGGCCCGTCCACAGCCGACGCCGACAGGTACCTGCCCGACCTGAAGTCCATGGGCGTCAACACCATCCGGACCTGGGGCACCGACGCCACCAGCAAACCGCTGTTCGACTCCGCCGCCGCGCACGGAATCAAGGTCATCGCGGGATTCTGGCTCCAGCCCGGCGGCGGTCCCGGCAGCGGCGGCTGCGTCAACTACGTGACGGACACCGCCTACAGGAACCAGGTGCTCGACGAGTTCCCCCGGTGGGTCCAGACCTACAAGGACAACCCCGGCGTGCTGATGTGGGACGTCGGCAACGAGTCGGTCCTCGGACTGCAGAACTGCTACGGCGGCACCGAGCTGGAACGCCAGCGCGACGCCTACACCACCCTCGTCAACGACATCACGAAGAGGGTCCACGCCGTCGACCCCGGCCACCCGGTCACCTCCACGGACGCCTGGGTCGGCGCCTGGCCCTACTTCAAGAAGAACGCCCCCGACCTCGACCTGTACGCCGTCAACTCCTACAACGCCGTCTGCGACATCAAGTCCGCCTGGCAGCAGGGTGGTTACAGCAAGCCGTACATCGTCACCGAGACGGGGCCGGCGGGCGAGTGGGAGGTACCCGACGACGCCAACGGCGTGCCACTGGAGCCGAGCGACGCGGCCAAGGCCGACGGCTACACCCGCGCCTGGGGCTGCGTCACCGCCCACAAGGGCGTCGCGCTGGGCGCCACGATGTTCCACTACGGCACCGAGTACGACTTCGGCGGCATCTGGTTCAACCTGCTGCCCGCCGGCCAGAGACGACTCTCGTACTACGCGGTCAAGCGCGCCTACGGCGGGGACACCTCGCACGACAACACACCGCCCGTCGTCTCCGGCCTGACCGTCGAGGGCGACCCGGGCACCGTCCAGGCGGGCCAGGACCTGGTCCTCGCGGTCAGGGCCACCGACCCCGACGGGGACCCCCTCGCCCACGAGGTCCTCGACAACAGCATGTACATCGACCAGAGCAAGAACCTCGGCCCGCTGCCGTTCACCGACCTCGGCGGCGGCCGGCTGAAGATCACGGCACCGGACCGGCCGGGCGTGTGGAAGGTCTACGTCAAGGTGACCGACGGCCATGGAAACGTCGGCGTGGAGACCCGCTCCGTCAGGGTCGTTCCGCCCGTGGTGAACGGCACCGACATAGCTCTCGGCAAGCCCGCCACCGCCTCCTCCTACCAGCCGGGCTACGGCGACTGCCCGTGCCCCGCCGCCAACGCCGTCGACGGGAACCGGAACACGCGCTGGGCCAGTGACTGGAGCGACCCCCAGTGGATCCAGGTCGACCTCGGCACCCGCACCACCTTCCGCCACGTCCAGCTGCTGTGGGAGGCGTCCTACGCCAAGGCGTACACCGTGCAGACCTCCGACGACGGCCGGACCTGGCAGACCGTGCGCACCGTGACGGACGGAAACGGCGGCGTCGACGACTACGACGTCACCGGGACCGGCCGGTACGTCCGGATCAACGGCACCGCCCGCGGCACGGGCTGGGGCTACTCGCTGTACGAGTTCGGCGTCTACAACTGACGACCGTCGACGCATGCGGGGGTGGGGATGACCGACGAGGACGACCTCGGCCGGCCGCTCGGCGGGCGAACTGCCCCTGATCCTCGACGTCCTGGTGAACGGGGAGGCCTGCAGACGCCCCGCCCGGAGAGCGCTCTGTCCGCGCGGACCACCCGGCCGTTAGGGTGCCGGGCATGAGCAGACAGGCCCCGACCCTGGAGGACGTCGCCCGGGAGGCCGGCGTCTCCCGGGCCACCGTCTCCCGGGTCGTCAACGGCGTACGCAATGTGGACCCGGCGATCCAGGAGCTGGTCCGCCAGGCCATCGAACGCACCGGCTACGCCCCCAACCGCGCCGCCCGCTCCCTCGTCACCCGGCGGGCCGAGACCGTCGCACTGGTCGTGTCCGGCGCGGGGGACGCCTCAGACGAGGCACAGGCCGCCTTCGCCGCCCGGGTGTTCGCCGACCCCTTCTTCGGGCGGGTCGTCGCCGGGATCGTCGGCTACCTCCGCCCCCGTTCCGTCCACCCCGTGCTGATGTTCGCCGAGTCGGCCGCCTCCCGCCGTGAAGTGGTGACCTACCTGCGTCAGGGACGGGCCGACGGAGCGCTGGTGGTCTCCAGCCACGCCGACGACCCGCTGCCGGCGCTCCTCGCCGAGGCCCGGCTGCCCGCGGTCCTCTTCGCCCGGCCCGCCCGCGCCGTCCCGCTCAGCTACGTCGACCTGGCCCACCGGGACGGCGGCCGGCTCGCCGCCGAGCACCTGCTCGCTCGCGGCTGCCGCAGACCGGCCACGATCTGCGGGCCGCTGGCGGTCGCCGCCGGCCAGGAGCGGCTGGCCGGCTTCCGTGACACCCTCGCGCGCCGAGGCCTTCCCTGTGTCCCGGTCGCCGAGGGCGGTTTCACCCTGGACAGCGGCCTCGCCGCCATGACCGGCCTCCTCGCCGAACACCCCGACGTGGACGGGGTGTTCGCGGCCAACGACCTCATGGCCCGCGGTGCCTGCCAGGTGCTGCGGGACCACGGCCGACGCGTACCGCAGGACGTGGCGGTCGTCGGCTTCGACGACTCCACCGTCGCCGTCGCCCGCCGGCCCCACCTGACCACCGTGCGCCAGCCGGTGGAGGACATGGCCGCCGAGATGGCCCGCCTCCTCGACGAACACATCCACGGCACCCGGACCCGGCCCACATCGGTCGTGTTCGACCCGGAGCTGGTCGTGCGGGAGTCGGCCTGACACCCGCCGTCGGCGCCGGCCGACGCGTCAGCAGCCCGTGGACCAGGTGTGGGAACCGCCTTGGTCGTTGGCGCCCCCGTCGTAGCCGACCTCCTGGCCCGGGGCCAGACAGAGGGTGACCCGGCCCAGCAGCTCGCGGCCCTCGTACACCTTGACGTGATCCTTCACCCCGGGGCCGGAGAGGCCGTGGTTCGCCCACGAGGAGTCGTGCTTGAACATGTCGCCCTCCCACCAGTGGTCGTCGCCGCTGTGCTCGATCTTCAGGCCGTCGAAGTTCACGTCCGTCCAGACGCAGAAGTATCCCGAACGGCAGTCCGCCGCCTGTGCGCCGGCCGATGTGGCGAAGACGGCACCGGCGGTGATCAGGGTCGCGGTGAGGAGGGTCGTGAGGCGCTTCATGGTCGCGGTTCTCCCGTCGAGTGGCCCGGGGGCCGGAATGATCAACTTGCCTGCTCACCTCACCACTTGGCCACCGTCCGCTGCATCCGCCATTGGAGTGATCACCAACTGCCGTTCCGGAACGCTCGCCAGGGGGCGGGGCGCGTCGTGGTGCGGCGGGGGCGTGCGGCCCGCTCAGGCGTGAGTCGTCAAGATCATGTACGGCGCCGTCCGGGTCTCCGCCGGGGTCTCCGCGGCGGTGCCGCCGGCCGGGAGCGTGGGCAGCTCGACGGTGGGGGAGGGGAAACCGGCTCCGGTCAGCAGGGACCGGTACCGGTCGAGGGAGCGGTAGTAGGTGGCGCTGGTCATCATCGTGCCGTCACGCAGGCGCAGCAGCGTGGGCACCGGGTCTCCGTCGCCGTAGACGGCCTCCGGCTCGCCGTGGCGCAAGGTGGAGAAGGCCACGCCGGTCGCCGCCGGATTGAGGTCGGCCAGGAGGTACGGGGCGCCGGGACGCAGCACACGGCGGATCTCGGCGGTGAGTCCGGCCAGCCGTTCGTCGTCGGGGTCGGTGCAGTACACCAGGCAGCACACGGCGGCGTCGACGCTGTCGTCACCGAGCCAGTCCAGGGCGCGCCCGTCGAACAGCCGGTAGGAGATGCGCGGGTGGGGCCGGTCGGAGCGGGCGATGCCCAGCATGTCGGCCGACGGATCCAGGGCCTGGACCATCCACTCCCCGATGTGCGCGAGCTGCGCCGCGACCGCGCCGGTGCCGCACCCGATGTCCAGGGCCAGCCGGCCGGGCCCCGCGCCGCCCGCCAGCCGTCGCAGCACACCGGGGAAGATCAGCTGTTCGGCCAGCCGCATGTCGCGGTCCCGGTAGGCGTCGGCCGCGGCGGAGGTGTCCCAGTCGAGGGGGTTTTCGGCGGCGGTCAAGGGCGTTGCCTCCTGCACTGAACCGGGCCCGGAGGGTGGAAGCGGGGCCATCGGCGGCAGCCTGGCACATGACGGAGGCGGGCACGGGGCGGCACCGGAGGATTCCCTCGACGGCGTACCCGGCATGAGGAGGTTGACGGGCCCTCGTACGGCGGGCGCCGCCCGCCG
Source organism: Streptomyces echinatus (assembly GCF_014203595.1). GTDB lineage: Bacteria > Actinomycetota > Actinomycetes > Streptomycetales > Streptomycetaceae > Streptomyces > Streptomyces echinatus. The sequence continues at coordinate 580,462 of NZ_JACHJK010000003.1, read as the reverse complement.
TGCCGAAGCCGTGACGGGCGCGGCGGCGGAGATCGGGCCGGGCCCCGGCCGTCCCGGAAGAGTTGCGGACAGGCAGGTGGGCGGGGGCGGCGTGCGGATCCGTGCCGGTCACCGGCAGGACGGAGTTTCGGGATCGGCCCGCGAGGGGACCTCCGCGAGGTGGCCGGTCACCACCGGGTTGCCGTCCGGCGTGCGCCGCGCGAGGTGGCCGGTGCGGAGGTAGCCGTCGGCGGTGAAGGAGCGTGCGTTGTGGTCGGGCGCCCGGTCGAAGCCCGACCAGGTGCGATGGCCGGGGCTCAGCCCGTCCCGGCTCGATGCGCGTGGTCGTGGTCCGTGCGAACGGAGGAAGCCGGGTGCGGGCGGAGTCAGCCCAGGTGCTGGAGGAAGAAGGCGGCCGCCTCCTCGCCCACCCGGACGCGGACGGCGGGATCGGCCGGGATCACCGCGAAGAAGTCGTCGTGGCGGACGTCGGGGCCGGCCGAGCGGCCACGCGCCGTGGGGATGTGGTCCAGGTAGGGCCTGGTGTCGAGGTCGTAGGGAGCGATCGTGTCGGCACCACCCCAGCGGATCTCCACCGGCACCCGCACGGTTGCCAGACTCTCCGGCGTCACCAACGCGCCGACACCTGGCGCCACTTGGAAGACCGCGCGTATGCGGGCGTCCGAGTGGTCCGCTCCCGCGCGGTCCAAAGCACGCCGTGACGAGTCGTCGTCCGGATGCTTCTTCCGCAGCGCCTCCAGGACATCGGGGAACTCGGGGATCTCCGGCAGGGGCACCGCCCCGGTCAGCACGGCCATCAGGGTGCGCGGGTCCAGACGCGCCCCGGCGAGCGCCACCGACGCGTAGGCACCGAGGGAGAAACCCGCCGCGCCGACCGGACCGAGGGGCTGTTCCCGGGCGAGCGTGTCGAGGACGAAGGACACATCCCGGGGGCGCTCCCAGACGTGCAGGAAGCCTTCCGGCTCGTAACCGTCGATGAAGTTGTTGCCGTGATGGTCCAGGGCCACCACCCGGAAGCCCGCCTCGCACAGCGGACGCACCAGCCAGCCCATGGCACTGCCCGAGCCGCCGGTGCCGTGCGAGACGACGACGAGCGGAGCGGGCGCGGGCGACGGGTGGCGGGGCTCCCACAGATAGACGCGGATGGGGCGCGGACGATCCGGTGCGTGCAGGTCGGCGCGGGACTCGTCGTGGAGGACCCGTATCAGCGGCTCGTCCCGCTCGGAGATCGTCATGGCGGCATCGTACGGTGAGCGCCGCGAACGGACGGGCGGCGGCCGCCCGACCGCAAGGCGATGCCGAAGTGCGTCGAGCCGAACCGTCCGCTCCCGTACGGACGAGCTCAGCTGACGCACCGCCGGCCGTTCTGGACGCGACATGTCACACGAGCGGGTGGAATGATTTTGTGCACTGGGTCGAACGGGCGAGGGACACGTGTCGTCGGCCGCCCGGTGGTTACGTTCTTTCGTGCCCGTAGTGCGGGATGCGCAGGCCCGCCCCCGGGAGGCCGGCTCCTGGTTGCCCGGGACACGCGCGACCGACGGCGCGCCGGTCCTTTCGCCGCTCGTCACGAAAGGCAGACATGACCCGATCACCTCGGCGCGCGCTCCGTCATCTGGCGCTGCTGGCCGGCGCCGCCGCCGCGCTCGCCTCCGGTCCCCCCGCCGCCGCGCCGGGTTCAGGTCCCCCCGCCGCCGTCGTCCGGGACGGCGCCCCCACCGTCATGAGCTGGGGATCCGGCCGCACCGGCCAGCTCGGCAACGGCACTCTCACCGACAGCCTCTCCCCGACCTCGGTGACCGGTCTGCCGCGGGCCCGGGTGGAGCAGATCTCGGCCGGCGGAACCGCCTCGGCCGACTCCTTCGCGCTCGCCCGCGCCGGCGGGACCGTCACGGCGTGGGGCCGCAACTCCGCCGGCCAACTGGGTACCGGCGACCACGGCAACCACACCGTGCCGGCCGCCGTGCCACGCCTGGCGAACATCAAGGACATCGCCGCCGGCGGCAGGCATGCCCTCGCCCTCGACACCGGTGGCCGGGTGTATTCCTGGGGCGACAACCGCTACGGCCAGCTCGGTGACAACCGCACCGGCGACAGCCGCACGCTGCCCGACCGGGTCGCGGGCATGCCCGGGGCCAGGCAGATCTCCGCGGGCTGCGACTTCAGCCTCGCCCTGCTGGAGAACGGTGAGGTCTACGCCTGGGGCCGGGGGAACCTGGGCCAGTTGGGCACCGGAGACCGTGCCACCAGCTCCGTGCCCCGGCAGGTCGTCGGCCTGAAGGACATCGTCAGGATCGACGCGGGCTGCCACCACGCCCTCGCGCTCACCGCCGACGGCACCGTGAAGTCCTGGGGCGACAACCTCTACGGCCAGCTCGGCGACTCCAGCATCAGGTCCTCGACGCGCCCCGTGGACGTCGACCGGCTCCGGGAGGTCACCGACATCGAGGCCGGCGCGTACCACAACTACGCCCAGACCAAGGACGGCCACGTCTGGGGCTGGGGCAACAACCAGTACGGCCAGCTCCTCGAAGAGGACGATTCCTCCGGCGCCACCGTCCTCGGCGTCAACCGGACGGCGCCCGTGGAGATCCCACGTCTTCTGGGGGCACTGGACCTCGCCGCCGGTGCCAGGCACGGAGTCGCCGTGTCGGCCGACGGTGACGTCCTGACCTGGGGTCACAACGGTGAGGGCCAGCTCGGCAACGGCACCACCGAGTCCCGCTTCCGGGACGTGAGAATCGCCCAGGAAGTCTCCGCCATCAAGAGCGCGGCCGTCTCCCTCGGCGGCAACACCAGTTACGCCTACTGAGCTCCACGAGCAGCTCCCCGCCCCGTGCGGATGCCGCCGCCGTCGTCTTGCGGCGTCCCGTACTCCGGGTCAGCGGGGACCGGGGCCGGCCCGCTGTCCCGACTGGGGGCGGGTTCCACCCTGGCTGTCACAGAGTCGGCCGCTGCCCTGTCTCTCTGGTGTGCGGCTCTGCGCACCGGGTCCGGCGGGGCGTCCGCCGGTGTCCGCCACCAAGCGAATCAGCACAACGGAGACAGTATGAAGATCGTGGTCATCGGCGGCACGGGGCTCATCGGCTCCCAGGTGGTCGCGCTGGTGCGGGCCCGCGGTCACGAGGCCGTGGCGGCATCCCCGTCCACGGGCGTCGACACCCTCACCGGGCAGGGCCTGGCAGAGGCCCTCAAGGGCGCGGACGTGGTCGTCGACGTGTCGAACTCCCCGTCCTTCGACGCCGAACCGGCCCTGGACTTCTTCACCCGATCGGCGCGGCACATGACCGAGGCCGAGAAGGAGGCGGGCGTACGGCACCCTGTCACGCTCTCCATCGCCGGCGTCGATCAGGTGCCCGGCTACGGCTACTACCGGGCCAAGGTCGCCCAGGAGGAAGCCGTCCGTGACAGTGGCGTCCCCTACAGCATCGTGCGCGCGACGCAGTTCTTCGAGTTCATCGCTCCCGTGATGGACATGTCGACCGAGGGCGGGCAGGTGCGGATGCCGTCCACGCGGCTGCGCCCCATCGCCGCCGCCGACGTCGCCTCCGCCGTCGCCGAGGCGGCCCAGGGCGAGCCGTCGAACGGCGTACGCAGCATCGCGGGCCCCGAGATCCAGCGTCTCGAGGAACGCGCCGGAATCCCTGACCGCACCGCGGTCGGCGCCCTGCCAGCGCTCCCACACGTCCTGCACCACGTCCTCGGCCTCGGACACGCTGCCCAGGACGCGGTACGCGATTCCGAACAGCCGTGGACGCAGCCGCTCGAACGCCTCCGCCGCCGCGCTCAGCGAGTCGTCGGGGGAGGGTTGTGGCGGGTCCGTGTGCCGATGCCTCCGAGGGGCGCGTTCCCTTGCACAGGCGTGCCTCGGTACGGCAGTGCCTGCTCGCCATGATGCTATGGAGGCGGCGGCGGAGAACCGAGCAGGCCCCCGGGCCTCCCGGCCGGACCGCACGAGCCGCGCGGCCCGGCCACGACGACCGGGGCCGGACACCTTTCGCCATGCATGCTCACAAAAGGGCCGATACCGTCGGTTTCACGGACCAGCAGGCCCCAGAGGCCGCCTGGCGGTCGACGGAGGCCCGTTCGTTGGTGGAGGGCATGGCCGGCTGCCGGGCCAGTCAGGGAGACAGGCATGAGCCGAGCCAAACGCAGGCCCCGCGACACCCCCGGCGAACGGTCGGTCCTGGAGCAGGACGGCGGCTCCGGCACGGCTCCGAACCCAGGGCCCGCCGGACACCAGCGAGTACGTCCCCCCGATGGAGCCAGGGCCCGGCCCGCACCCGGTACGGTCCCCGAGCGGGACCACATACCCTCGGAGCCGCCCGGCCGGCACGACTCCGCGGGGCCCGCGGGGCCCGCGCCAGGGCGCCCTCTCCGTCCCGGGCCCGTCCCCAGCGCCGTTCACCCGTTCGGACCTGTCGGCGCCCGCCGGTCCGGCCTGATATCCGGCGCCAGGAGACGTCCGGCACCGTCCCCCGGGCCCGCCACGGCCGGCCGTCGGACGATACGGCTGCGGCTGGCGGAGGCCGACCCCTGGTCGGTGATGGTGACGAGCTCCGTGCTGCTGGCGGGACTGGGCCTGATCGCCGTCGTCACGGCCTGCGTCGTCTGGGTCATGGTCGACGCCATGATCCCGGAGGCGCTGCCCGCCCTGACCACCGTTCTGTCGATCGCGGGCGGAGTCGTCGCTCTGGAAGTCGTGCTGGGCACCGGCCTCGCGACGTTGTGCGCCTTCCTCTACAACCTGTCGGCGCTGTACAGCGGCGGTGTCGAGATAGCCGTGACGGACGGCCCCGACGGCCCCGCTCCGCCCGCCCCCCGGTCCCTGCCGCGCCTGGCCCGCGCGCGCGTCCGCGTCCGCCGGTATCTGCGCACCCGCGTCCCGCCCTGGGGGTCCGGCGCCGTACGGCGCCTGCTCGTGGGCGGTGACGCCGGGACGCCCGCCGGGCGCGCCCGGACCGCGCGGGCCCATCCGGAGGCCGACGGCCCGGGAAGGCCGGGCGAGGGCCTCGACGCGCCGGGGGAGGTCTCCGACACGGCCTGACCGCCGACCGGGCGGCGGCCGGTGTCACGCCAGGTTCAGCAGGCCCGTGTACGAGCCGCCGAAGTCCCGGTCCCCGTCGACCAGATGGATCTCCAGAATCCAGTGGGCCTGCCACCCTCCGTCGACCGTGCGGCGAAGGGGTTTGTGGTAGCAGGGGCAGAGGAAGGAACCCGCGGGCGCACAGGCGGCGTCCGCGGTCGGTCCCACTCCGGCCAGACGGCCGACGTGGCACCGAGGCCCCAGCGCGTTCCGGCCGCGATGGCCTTGATCTCGGCGTGCAGGCGCTCACCGGTGATGCGGGTGTCCGCGTGGAACGCCTCCCGGCCCGCGGTGAACGTCTTCTCCAGGTTCTCGACGAGCCGGTGCCCAGGGAAACGGGCCCTACCCTTCAAACGGGCCCTGCCCCTGAGGGGAGAAGCGGGCCCGCCAGAGGTCGCGGAGCAGTGCGATCTCGGACATGTGGTGGATGAACTCGAGGTTGGTCCCCCACAACGCGTCGAAGAACGGATCGTCCGGGTCGGAGCCGTACGGATACTGCGAGAACCCGACCGTGTCGAGTTGCTCGTCGGTCACGGTGGCGACGCTGTCGCGCCAGCGGTCGATCAGCGCCCAGAACCGGTCGGCCGCCAGGGCGGCGTCCGGGGTGAAGTCGACCAGCTGACGAGGGTCCTGCCGCCGTTCACCGAAGGTCCACTCCCACCGGCCCGCGAAGTCGACGTGCAGGTGTCCCAGCCGCCACGCGATCGTCGTGACCGGGGACGCGTCGGGCTCCGGCGGGTTGCTGTCACCGAGGATCTGCTCGACCCGCTCGACGCTCACGCCCCAGTCGTCGGCGATCTTCGCGACCGTCATGCCGTCCGCCGCCTGACGGGCGACTTCCGCGTACTCGCTCGCCGGGATCTCCGGGGCGCCCTGGTCGAGCACCCAGTCGCCCGGCCCGAACGCCCGGGGCGTCGTCGCCTCGGCCCGGGGCCGGATCGACCAGCAACCGGGTACCGGCTCCCACAGGTACTCCTCGTCGCCGAGCCCCGCCAGCCGCACCTGGGCGCGCTCCCTGGCACAGTCGAACTGGTCGAGCAGCAAGCCCAGACGGTCGGATCGCATGCGTGCACCACCCATGCCCGGCTCCCTTCGGGTCACCCAACTGGCCACGTCCAGGCGGAGGTTAACGACTCGTCCACAGGGCCGCGACCCATTTCCGCGGTCACGGGGACCGCACAGCGGAGGTCTTCCCGCTTCACCCTCAGCTTGGCGGCCCGCTCGCGGGGGTCGAACCCCGCGGGCCCGGACCGCCGTCCAGGCACCGTGACCGCCCGGCGGTCCGCCGACGAGGCCGAACCCGATGGCATTGTCAGTCCCCCCTGCCATCATCCCGCCATGCTGTACGACGCCCTGATCACCGAATCCCGCCGGCAGGACTCGCTCGACGACGTCAGGTCCGAGGCGTTCGACCGCGCCCGCTGGCTCGTCGACCTCCTGGAGCGTCAGGGGACCGAGCTCCGGCGGACCCTGGGGCACGGGCACGGGCACCGGCGATCGACGGCGACGGACGCGGCGGCCCGGGCCGAGATCGACGAGCGGCTCACGGCCTGCACGGACGAGGAGGGCCGAGCCGCGGCCCTGTGCCTCGTGCTGGCCGCCGGCTTCGACGGCGCCGGCCTCCGCCAGTACGACGACGAACTCGAGCCCCTCCTCTCACGGGTCCGTGGCTGGACACCCGACGAGGTCGCGGTGATGCTGCTCCGCGCCATCGAGCACGACAAGGGCCATCGGTTCGCCGACTCCCTGGAAATGGTGCTGAACGCCGCCGACCGACTGGACCCCGACGGTTGCCGCGCGGTCCTGCCCTGGCTGCGCCACGCACACACCCGCCTCATGGACCTCACCGTCGAGGCGCACCGGCGCGCTTCCCTCGCCCGCCGCCTCCGCACGCTGCTCGCGAGCGCGGACGAGGCACACATCCCCGAGGGCCTGATCCCCGCCCACGCCCCCTGGGCAGCCCCGCTCAGGGACCGCGCGAAGACCGCACCGACGCCGGAACTCGCCCGTTTCGTGCGCCACTTGACGGGCCTCGCGGGGCCGCGTCCCACGCAGCGGTGGCGACGGACTTGCCTCGAACTCGCGGACGCGGCGTCGGCACGGGACCTTGTCGCCGACGTCCTGCGCGCACTGGCCGAGGGCGATCCACTGTGCAGCAGGGGAAGCGGCGCGCACACCGACTGGATCCACGGCGACTTCCACTACCACTACCTCGTCCACCAGAACGACGGCGACCTGGCGCGCGGCGCCGTCTGGGCGGCCGCACTGACCGACGGCCCGGGCGCGGTGCGGCACCTGGGCACGCTGACCCTGCGCACCGGCGGTGCGGGCAGGGAAGTGACCGAGAATCCCAAACTCGCGGGCGCGGCGGTCAACGCGCTCGCCGAGACCGGCGACCCGTCCGCCCTGGAGGCCCTGTGGCGGTTGCGCTCCCGGATCAGGCACCGGGCGCTGCGCAAGCAGCTCGACACCGCGCTGACCACGGCGGCCGAAAAGCAGGGGATCACGGCCCAGCAGCTCATCGAGCGCAGTGTGCCGGACCACGGCCTGGCGCCGGACGGCTCGTTGGAGCGGCAGGTGGGCGAACACCGGGTACGGGTGGCGATCGAGGAGGCGGCGACCGTACGGCTCACCTTCACACGCCCCGACGGGACGACCTCGCGCACCGCACCGGCCGCACTGAAGGACGGCTTCCCGGACGAGCTGCGGGAGTTGAAGGCCCTGGCCAAGGAGGTGCGGGGGACGCTGTCGGCGGAACGCGCGCGCCTGGAGGCGCTGATGTCGGCCGGGCGCGAATGGCCGTACGACGAGTGGTGCCGTCACTACCGCGACCATCCGGTCACCGGCACCCTCGCCCGCGGCCTGATCTGGGAGTTCCAGGACGCGAACGGCCGGTGGGCGGCGGTGGTGCCGACGGCCGCACCGGACGGCCGGCCCGAGCGCGTCCGGCTGTGGCATCCGATCCGGGCGTCGGCCGACGAGATCGGTTCCTGGCGGGAGCGGCTCCTCACCACAAAACTGCGGCAGCCGTTCAAACAGGCCTTCCGGGAGATCTACCTGCTCACCCCGGCGGAGCGGGAGACGGGCGTCTACTCCAACCGGTTCGCCGCGCATATCGTCCACTACCGGCAGCTCTACGCACTGTTCAAGGAACGCGGCTGGCAGGCCAACTTCCTCGGCTCGTACGACGGCGGCTACGACGGCCGGGCACGGGCCGAGTTCGGCGACGGCGCATGGCGGGCCTTCTTCCACCACGAGCCCGCCGCGGAAGACCACGACCGCTACTCGCCCGAGCACGCCGCGACGGACCAGGTCCGCTTCGAGCGGCGGGACGGCCGGCGCTGGCGGGAGGTTCCCCTGGCGGAGGTGCCCCCGCCGGTCTTCAGCGAGGCGATGCGGGACGTCGACCTGTTCGTCGGCGTGACCTCGATCGCCGCAGACCCCGACTGGACCGACCGGGGTGAGGACCGCTACGCCGGGTACTGGCGGACGGCCACCTTCGGTGAGCTGACGGCAAGCGCCGAAGTCCGCCGCGAGGCCCTCGCACGGATCCTGCCGCGGCTGAGGATCGCCGACCGGTGCACGCTCGACGGCCGCTTCCTGATCGTCCGCGGGGACCTGCGCACGTACAGGATCCATCTCGGCTCGGCCAACATCCTGATGGAACCGGACGACGCCTACCTGTGCATCGTCCCCTCCCGCGGCAGGCCGAACGGGAAGGTCTTCCTGCCGTTCGAGGACGAACGGCTCTCCCTGATCCTCAGCAAGGCGTTCCTGCTCGCCGCCGACACCGAGATCACCGACGAATCCATCCTGACGCAGATCGAGCGAGGTGCCTGATGGCCACCGTGACATTCCGGGACGAGACCGTGGCGGGCAAGCCGTTCAGGGAGTGGGAGGTGTCCGGTCTGCCGGAACGGATGACCGTACGGGAGCTGATCAGGCTCCGGGTCCGGGAGGAGGTCGCCCGGCACAACGCCCGCCCGGACACCCGGTTCAACGGCCTCGTCCGCCCGGACGACGCCGAGACGGAGCTGAACGGCCACCGGCTCCGCGAACCGCGCCGCATCGACTGGGAGCGTCAGGCCCGGGTCGCCGAACAGGCCTTCCTGACCAACGGATTCTTCATACTGGCCGGCGAACGTCAGGTCGAGGACCTCGACGAAGTCGTGGACCTGGCCACGGACCCCGACCTGGTCTTCATCAAGCTCGTCGCCCTCGCCGGCGGTTGAGCCCCGTGCCACCGGCTCCTCGGCGGGCGGACGGGATCTGTCCCCCCGCGCGCCGCCCGCCGAGGACGAGGGCATGGCTGAGATGACGACGGACACCGGGACGGGAACCGCCGCCAGGGCGCAAGACCTGCACCGGCAGTACGGACGAGGCGCCGCCGCCGTGCGGGCGTTGCGCGGGGTGTCGGTGGCCCTCGCGCCGGGGACGTTCACGGCGGTGATGGGACCGTCCGGTTCCGGCAAGACCACCTTGCTGCACTGCCTCGCCGGGATGGACCGGCCCACCCGGGGCTCCTCTGGTGGGGCGGCACCGAGGTGTCCTGGCTGCCCGAGCGGCGCCTGGCGGAACTGCGGCGCAGCCGGGCCGGGTTCGCGCCGCCTGCCCTCGGCAACCGGCGACGCGGGGCCACCCACGGCCGCGCGGGGGCGTGCAGTACGCCCCCGCGCGGCAACGGGTCGGCTCAGATGCCGAACGGAGCGGCGTAGCGGACGGTTCCGCCGGGGAGCGGATGGCCGGCGTCGAGGCTGAGTGCCATCAAGGCCTCGTCGGGAACGTCGATGGACAGGACGATGCCGTACTCCGAGGCGCGGTGGAATCCGAACCGGGGGTAGTAGGACGGATGCCCGAGCACCACCACGTGGTGCTCGCCCAGTGACCTCGCCGCGGACAGCGCCGCGCGGACGGCCGCGCTGCCCGCGCCGGTCCGCTGCTGCTCCGGGCGCACGGCGCATGGGGCCAGGCACAGGGCCGGGATGTCGCCGATGTGGCAGCGGGTCAGCAGCGCGTGACCCACCGGGCGGCCGGACTCGTCCGCCGCGACGAGGGAGAGGACCTCGATCCAGGCGGTCGGGTCGGCGCGCAGGGCGTCGACGAGGTCGGCCTCCGCAGGGGTGGGGAAGGCGGCGACGATGATGTCGCGAATGGCGGGGATGTCGGCGCTGGTCTCGGCGCGCGTGATCCAGGTGTTGCCCATGATGATGAGGATCCGTTTCGGACGGTGTTCGTGTGAGAGCCCCGCGAGCTCACGCTCTCGGCGGAGGCGGACAGGAGGGATCAGGCCACGGCCCGGGACGTGAGGGAGACTCGGGCACTGCGCACGGTGGCCTTGAGCGCGGTCATCAACCTCACCTCCCTCTTCCTCGACAGCTCCTGATCAAGCACGAACACACCAAGGGTACACCGCTTGCGCCGCTGCGAGCGGCGCGAGCGGTGCCGGCCGCCCCGGTACGACGCCGGACGCGGAACGCCGAGTGCGTCAGAACAGGGTGTCCTGGTCCGGTTCCTCCGCAGTCAGCGGGCCCACGTCCTCACCCCTCCACTTCGCCGCGAGGTGCTTGCGCCAGCCCGACGGTGGCGGCCAGGGCACCCCCCATTGCGCGAGCTGCTTCTTCGTCCAGCCGCCGTCGGGGGTCTGCGCGGCGGTCACCTCGTCGGGGGAGGGTATGTAGTCGACCATGGAACGATGCTGCCCTGCGGAAGCCGCGACCGAACGTGGTCGGGGTCGAACCGGCCACGGGGTGGGCCAGGGGCGTCGGGGCTCGGTACGTCGCCGTCACCGGCCGCTGTTCCTCAGACAGGAGCCCCAGGAAGTGCGGGCGGAGGCGACCAGGAGCAGCTGTTCGTGCGGTGGCTCCGGGCCGACCGGGCGCCACACGAGATCCGGGTCACCCTGCGAACTGCTCAAGGGCCGCAGCGCGACCAGGTCGTCCTCTCCGATGAGCCGGTGGCGGAACAGGGTGTGACCGCCGTGGTCCTCCGGGACGGTCTCGGGGCTCCAGCCCCGGTCACGCAGGTGCGCGAGGACGGCGGCCGCGTAACCGGGGGCACGTTCCGGCGGAAACCACAGCAACCGCTGTCCGGTGAGGTCCGGCCAGGTCAGCCGGGGCCGGTGGGCGAGCGGGTGGCGAGGGTGCAGGACGAGACCCAGAGGCTCGTCGTTGATCGTGCGAGCCTCCAGGCCGGTGGGGTCCACGGGTGCGCGCAGGAGGCCGAAGGCCAGCGTGCCGGCCCGTAGCTGATGCACCTGGCTGCGGGAGTCGGCCTGTCGGTAGGAGATCCGGTGGCGGCCCGCGCGGGTGATGATCTGCTCCGCCCGGGCCAGCACCGACTGCGCCACCCCTCGGCACACGCCGACGGTCGCCACCGGAACCGCGGCGCGCGCCGCCGCGACGGACGAACTCAGTTCGCCCAGCGCCCGGTTGACGCCGTCGAGCAGCAGACGCCCTCCTTCGGTGAGTTCCATGCCCTGCGGCAGCCGGCGGAACAGCGGTGTGCCGATGCGCTGTTCCAGCAGCCGGATCTGCTGGCTGAGGCTCGGCTGCGCGATCCGCAGGCGCCTGGCCGCCTCGGTGACGGTGCCGGCCTCGGCGACGGCGGCGAAGTACCGCAGATGACGCAGCTCCACGCCCGGGATCTCGTCCATGCCCGATTCACCGACTCCCATCCGCGGCCATAGGCTCCAGCCTATGGCCGCAGTCATGGACCGGTCTTGGCGCTCACGGACCCGCATGCCCTTGACTGAAGGCATGTTCGTGATCGTGTTCAGGTACCGCGCGCCGTTGGAGAGCATCGACGCGCTCAGGGACGCCCACTACGCCAACCCGCACGGAGTGTTCGCCACAGGGCTGGCACGTCTCGCGGGCCCTCTGGAGCCCCGTACGGGCGGACTGGTCATAGCGGAGGGCGACCGGTCGGCCGTCGAGTCCGCTCTCGCCTCCGACCCGTTCATCACCGCCGGCGTCGCCACCGCGGAAATCCTCCAGTTCAATCCGACCTGGCCCCCGAAGGATCCGCCCTCCACGCCGGCCACCAGCGTGGCCCCGGCCGCCGCCGCGATCTCCCCGTACGGCCTTCACCCCCGGCCGAGCAACTGACCCTCAGCTCCCCCCTGCCGTGACCACACCGAGGCGGCGCCGTGAACCTGGCCGCCTGTCGCCCCTCACTTGAGCGGCGCGGGGGCGCTTGTCCGCGGGGCGTCAACCTGGGTGGGGGCGCGGTGGGTGTGCCGTGCCGGTAGCACGGCGGTCAGCATCGCGACGCCGGTCAGGGCGAACGCCCAGGGGTAACCGGTTCCCGCCGCGAGCCAGCCGAACGCGACGGCGCCGGTGCCCATGCCGGCGTCGTACGCGAAGTTCCACAGCGCGCTGACGGTGCCGTAGCCGGCCGCCGGGACCCGCGCGTACATCAGCGTCAAGGTGGCGTTCTGCGCGATGCCGAAGCCCACCCCGAACACCCCGACCGCGACGACGACGGCCACCGCGCTGCCGGTCAGGGCCATCATCAGCGTGCCGGCGGCCGACAGCAGCAGCCCGGGCAGCACCAGCCCGCCGGCGCCGTGCCGGTCCCCCCGCCGGCCGGCGACCCAGCGGGCGAGCGTGGTCGTCGCGGGCTGCACGAGCAGGGCCACGGCGACCGTGGCCGAGCCGGGCACGGCGAGCGGCAGGAAGGTGACGACGATCCCGGCCGCGACGGCCGTCGCCGCGAACACCGTCGCGGGGCGCCGGAGTCCGGCCGTGCGCAGCCCTTCGGTCATGCCGACGGGCCGCCCCGACGCCTCGATCCGGTCGGGCAGTCCGGGCACCGCCAGGATCGCGGCCAGCGCGGCGACGGCCCCCGCCGCGAACACCACCCCGTAGCCCGCGTGCTCGGCCAGCCACACCCCCAGCGGCAGCGCCACCAGCGACGGCAGCCCGCCGACGATGCCCACCAGGGCCAGGCCCTCGCCACGCCGTTCGGCCGGGATGAGCGATGCGGTCAGCGCACCTCCCGCGACCACCGTGAAAGCGAACCCCAGTCCGCGCACCAGACAGACACCCACGATCCACCACAGGTCCCGGGAGACCGTCAGCGCCAGCGCCGGTGCGCCCAGCAGGACCAGGCCGCCGATCAGCAGCACGCGGTATCCGTAGCGGCCGACCAGAGCGGGTGTCGCGAGTTCGCCCACCACCGTCGTCAGCATCAGCGCGCCGGTGGCCAGTCCGGCCGCGCCGTCGCCTGCGCCGCCGGTCGTGGCATAGGCCGGGACGACCGACAGCAGCAGGTAGAAGCTGGTCGAGGTGCCCAGTACGGAGACGAAACGCAGCAGCAGCGGCCGGGTCAGCAGCGGTGGGCGCGGAAGTGGTGCCGTCGACTTCACGTCGGGAGTATCGGTCACGGGACGACGCTAAGCGGCCGACCGGATCGCGGTAAGCTCCGGTTCCATGCCGCCGGAGTGGTCCAGTTGCCCGCCCGAGCTGCTGCTGGTCGTCGACCGGAGCAGCGCCCTGCCCCTGCGCGCACAGGTGGAGCACGGCCTGCGGGACGCCATCCGCACCGCCCGCGTGCGGGTCGGCGAGCGGCTGCCCTCCTCCCGGGAGCTGGCCCGCACGCTCGGCGTCTCACGCGGGCTGGTGCAGGAGTGCTACGCCCAACTCCAGGCGGAGGGCTACCTGGTGACGCGTGCCGGCTCCGCCACCCGCGTGGCGGCCGGCGCCGCGGCACCGCCCGCGTCCACGCAGCCGCAGCGGACCGCGTCCCGCCTGGTGGCCGACTTCCGCTGGGGCGTACCGGACTTGGCCGGCTTCCCCCTCCAGGACTGGCTCTGGGCCACGCGTGAGGCGGCACGCGCCATGCCGAGCGCGGACCTCGACTACGGTGATCCGCGCGGCAGTCGGGCCCTCCGCGAGGTCCTCGCCGGCTACCTGCGCCGGGTCCGTGCCGCGGCGGCCGACCCGGAACACATCCTCGTCTGCAACGGCTACGCGCAGGGTGTCGGCCTCGCCCTCCACGTCCTCGCCGCCGGTGGTGCGGGGACGGTGGCCTTCGAGGACCCCGGCTCACCCGCCACCGTCCGCGCGTGCGCCACGGCCGCGGGGCTGCGTGCGGTTCCCGTGCCCGTCGACGAGCACGGCATCGACGTACGGGCACTGGCGGCGACCGGCGCCCGCGCCGTCGTGGTCACCCCCGCCCACCAGTGGCCGACCGGCGTCGCCCTCGCCCCGAAACGCCGGCTCGCCCTCGTCGAATGGGCCAGGGACCAGGACGCGGTCATCATCGAGGACGACTACGACGCCGAATTCCGCTACGACCGCGAACCCGTCGGCGCGCTTCAGGGCCTGGCGCCCGACCGGGTCATCTCCCTCGGCACCGTCAGCAAATCCCTCGCGCCCGCCCTGCGGATCGGCTGGATGATCTGTCCGCCCGCCCTGACCGACGTGCTCGCCGAGCACAAGAACCGCAGTGACCGCGGCACGCCCACGCTCGACCAGCTCGCCCTGGCCCGGCTGATCGAGTCCGGACGCTTCGACCGCCACCTGCGCCGCATGCGCGCCACCTACGCCACCCGTCGTACCGCCCTGCTCGCGGCGCTCGCCGAACACGCCCCCGGGCTGCCGGTCACCGGACTCGCGGCCGGCTTCCACGCGGTGGCCCACCTGCCCGCGGACGCCGACGAACACCATGTCGTCTCCGCCGCCCGCGAGCGGTCCGTCGGCATTTACGGCATGAGTACCTGCCGCGCCTCCAACGCGGCCGCACCCGCCCACATCGTCCTCGGCTTCGGCAACGTCGGCGAACGAGCCGTCGCCGAAGGCATCGCGGCCATCGGCCACCTGCTCACCGGCCGGCCGTGACGGGCCTGACCGCGAACTCCGCTCGGTGCGCGGGGCGACGGGAAGTGCCCGGCCTCCGGACCGCTCGGCCCGTGTCCTGAATCCCACGCCAGTCCGTCGAAGGAGCGTCATGTCCTTTCCCGCGCTTCCCCAGCCCGCGCCCGGTGCGGTGCTGTTGCTCTGCACGTGCTACGAGGAGGGCAGGGCGCTGTGGGGCGGACTGCTCGACCGGATCGGAGGCCGCCGGGAGGACGACGTACTCGTCCTCGGGGACGGTGGAGTACGGCTCCACCCGGTCGAAGGCCTTGGCTGGGACCAGCTGCACGGCGGCAACGTACCGGCGCTGGTCCCGGACGGCGGTCCCGGGGCTCCGGTCGTCGTGCTGGCGGACATCTCCATGGTCTACGGCGGTGCCGGGCCGTTGCTGGTGGACCTGGCGGCGATACCGGGGCGCGGCGTCCGCGCCCCGTCGGCCCGGCTCGGCGGCATCCTGGCCGCCCTGCTGGGCGGGACGCTCACGTTCGACGACCTGGTGCGCGGCATGGACCACTACGGCGTGTACCAGGGCGACGGCGGCCGGCCCGCGTTCCCCACGCCGACCGCGCCGCCGAACCGGCCCTTCCCGCCGCTGCCCTCCTCCACCGCGGCCCTGCTGGTCCGCACCTCCTTCGACGACGAGGACGGCTGGCGCGCCCTGCTCGGCGAGTTGGGCGGGGCGGACGAGGACGGCTGGGTCGGCACCGGCCTCGACCCCGACGAGATCGACCCGGAGCACTACCCGTTGGAGGCGCTGGTCGTGGACGACCGGGCCTTCGAGGGCCTCGGGCCGGGCCCTGTACCGGCGCTGGTCCCACCCGAGGAGCACACCACGCTGGTCGTACTCGCCGACGCCAGGACCTTCGCCGAGCCCGGCCGGCCCCTGACCGTCGTCGACCTGTACGACACTCCGGGGCAGTCCACCGTCCTTCCCTGCCGCGAGGTCGGGTCGATGGCGTGCAACCTGGAGATCAGCAACATGGACTTCCACGAGTTCGTCGCCGTGGACGACGCGAAGCCGTGGTGGGAGGGCTGACAGGGCGGCATGCCTTCGCCGAGCCGGGGCTTCGTCCTGGCGCATGGCCGTGACGGCGATTCGACGCGGTGCGGGCGCGTCGTCGGGCACTCGGCTCCGTCGGTCGACACCATGGATCCGCCAACTGCCGGTGGTGAGGAGACCGATGACGATGAGCGACGGCCCTCTCAGCCGCCGTGGCCTCCTGCGGGCGTCCGCCGCCGGACTGGTGGCCGCGTCCCCGGCAGCACTCGCGGTCGCGGCGGCGCCCACCGCCGTAGGCCAGCGGTTGCTGCACTACCGGGAACTGACCGGCGGTTCGGTGACCGCTTCGCGGGACGGCTCCGTGCTGATCGCCGAAGTGCAGGGCGTCCTGTGGCGCGTGCCGCCGGAGGGCGGGGTGGCGGAGCGGATCACCGACTGGGAACTGGAGGCAACTCGTCCGGTTCTGTCGCCCGACGCCGGACGGCTGGCGGTGGGCGGCTACCGGGGCGGCGGGTTCCATCTGTGGACGCTGCGGACCGACGGAACCGGGCTGCGCCAAATCACCGACGGCCCCTGGGACGACCGAGGCGTGGCCTGGTCACCCGACGGCACCCGCCTCGTCCTCTCCTCCGAGCGCGGGGGCGACGCGGTGGCCGGGGCACCGTTCGGACTGTGGACCATGGGCGCGGACGGCGGCCGCCCCGTCCGGCTGACCGGCGGGAACCACGAGGACTTCGACCCGGTCTGGTGGCCGGACGGGCGCTCCGTGGTGTGTGTCCGCGCCGCCCACACGGCCGACGGCGGCACCGACGGGGGCCTGTCACTGGTCCGGGTGCCCCTCATGGGCGGTCCCGAGCACGTGATCCGGAAGGTGCGGGAGGGCCGGCTGCTGTGCCCGGCCGTGTCGCCCTCAGGCCGTGTCGCCTGGCTGCACCTGTCCGGCATCACGGGTTCCCCGTCGCTGCCGGCCGCGCGGGCAACGCTCATGGTCGACGGCCGGGTCGTGACCGAGGACGAGGATCTGGCGGCGGCACCGCCGTGCTGGCTCGGGGACGGCCGGCTCCTCTACGTCGCCGACGGCCGGCTCCGCATCCGCACCCTCGACGCGTCCGGCTCGGTGCGGGACATTCCCTTCAGCGCCCGGATGCCGGTCCCGCGACCCCGCCGGCGCCGCAAGCCGTCCTCGTGGGAGGCTGCCGGGCCCGTGCGCGGCATCCACCTGCCGGCCCTGTCCCCGGACGGCAGCAGCGTGGCGTTCGTGGCGCTGAACGCCCTCTGGGTGCTGCCCGTCGACGGCATGCCCCGCAAGGTGGCACAGGCCGCCGCCGTCCACCACGTGCAGATGCCCGCCTGGGCACCGGACGGACGGAGCCTGCTGTACTGCAGCGACCGGGACGGACTGACGGCCGTACGCCGACTGCGCCTCGACAGCGGTCACGACGAGCCGGTCACCGGTCCCGGCCGGCTGAATCCGGCGCTGTCCCCGGACGGCTCCCGCCTCGCCTGCCAGGACGTCACCGGCAACCTGCTGCTGTGCGACCCGGTCGGTGGCGAGGAGCGGGTGCTGGCCCGGCCACTGGCCACCGACGGCCCGCCGGGCGCTCCGACATGGTCGCCCGACGGCCGGTACCTGGCCTTCTGCGACCGCAACCGGCTCAACCGCCGCTTCCGGGAGGGCTATCACCTCATCCGCGTCGTCGACACCCGTACCGGCACCGAGAAGCGCCATCTGCCCGCCGCTCACCAGTCCCTGTCCGACCGCGCCGCCGCAGGGCCCGCGTGGTCGCCCGACGGCCGCTGGATGGCACTGGTCGCCGAGTCGGCGCTGTGGCTGCTGCCCGTCGCCGCCGACGGCACCCCGACCGGCCCCGCCCGCCGGCTCACCGACGAACCGGCCGACCACCCCACCTGGGCACGGAAGACCAACACCCTGCTCTACCTGTCCTCGGGCCGGCTCCGCCTCCTCGACCTCACCGCCGCCCCGGCGCTGGCCGGCCCCCGCACACTCGCCGTACCGATCAGCCACCGGCCGGCCCGCGGCCGCGAACGACTCCGCGTCCACGCCGGCCAGTTGTGGGACGGCACCGGCAGCGCACCGCGCGAGGACGTGGACATCCTCATCGACGGCGGCCGTGTCGTCGCGGTCGAACCACACCGTCCGCGCCGGCCCGGACACCGCACCGTCGACGCCTCGCAACACACCGTGCTGCCCGGCCTGTTCGACGCCCACACCCACCCCTACAGCGCCACCTACGGCGCCCGGCACAGCCTCACCGCGCTCGCCTACGGCATCACCACCACAGCCTGCCTGGGCGCCCCCTTGTACGAGGCGGTCCGGCTGCGCGAGTCCCTGGCCTCCGGCCACAGCACCGGCCCGCGGCTCCTGGCTTGCGCCGAATTGATCGACGGAGCCCGCACGGCCTACTTTATGGGCCGCGCTCACCGCACCCCCGCCGGCGTACGGCGCACCCTGGAGCGGGCCACCGCCCTGAAGGTCGACTTCGTGAAGACCTACGTCCGCGCCTCCGGTGAGATCATGGCCCAGGCCGCCGACACCGCTCACCTGCTCGGAGTCCCCAGCGGCAGCCACTTGTGCGCACCGGGCCGCGCGGCCGGACAGGACCTCACCACCCACCTGCAGGCGACCCAGCGGCTGCCGTACGGTCACGCCACCACCCCCATGGGCCGCATCCACCAGGACCTCGTCCAGCAGTACACCGATGGCGGCTTCGCCATGATCATGACCCCCTTCAGTGCGCAGTTCCTGCTCGGCGCCGACCCCGGCCTCGCCGACGACCCCCGCGTGCTCACCCTCATGCCGCCCTGGGACACCGCCGCCGTCCGCGAACGCGCCCACACACCGCCCACCGACCGCCAACGACAGGCCCTCGCCACCGAGATGGCCGACTACCTCGGCCTCGCCGCACACGGCGCCCTGCTCGCCCTGGGCACCGACGCTCCACTGGTCCCGGCCGGCCTCTCGCTCCACCTGGCCCTGCGCGCCCTGCACGCCCACGGCTTCTCGCCCGGCCAGGCGCTGCTGTGCGCCACCGCAACCCCAGCGCGGCTGTTCGGAGTCGAGGGCGACCTCGGCACGGTCCAGCCCGGAAAGATCGCCGACCTCACCGTCGTCGACGGCGATCCCTTCACCGACTTCAGCCACCTCGTACGCACCCCACTGGTCCTCCGCGCCGGCACCGCCCACCATCAGACCGATCTGGTGCACGCCGCGCAGACGACCGCCGACCCGCCGCCCCTCCGACGCGCGCCGGCGACGACGGAGCACCCGAAGCGCCTCGGGACGTCATGACCTGGGGGCCCGGGACGGACTTCGGCCGGGCCGGGCGGAGGCCGGGGCATGGGTGACGTATCAACCACCTGGGTACACTCGTCCTCGTGGCGGAATCAGCTGACTGGTTGACGGCGGAGGAGCAGCGGGCGTGGCGGGGCTTCGTCCGGTTGCATGAGCGGCTCGGCGGCCGCCTGGCACGCCTGTTGCAGGCGGAGTCCGATCTCTCCGCGGCGGACTTCGCCGTCCTGGTCCATCTGGCCGACGTGCCGGAGGGGCGGCAGCGCCAGCAGGGTCTGGCGCGGACGCTGGAGTGGGAGAAGAGCCGGATGTCCCACCACGTCGCGCGCATGGCCGGACGGGGCCTGGTGGTGCGGCAGGAGTGCTCCGAGGACGGCCGGGGCGCGTTCGTGGTGATCACGGAGGCGGGCCGGGCGGCCGTCGAGGCGGCGGCTCCGCTCCATGTGGCGGCGGTTCGTTCGCTGTTCCTGGACCATGTCACGCCGGCGGAGCTCCGGACGCTGGGGGAGGTCTCCGAGCGCGTCGTCGCGAAGCTCGACGAGGAATCCTGAGCCGACCGGACCTCGGTGCCGGCCGAGCCGGCCCGCGGCGCGCGTGGCATGGCGTACGCCGTCGGAGTGGATCTGGCCTGTTCACCACCATAGGAAGTTGACGCGTCAACCAGCCCGCCCTAGCGTCGTGATGCGTCAACTCGACGTCCCTCGTCTCGGACAAGGATGACTGCCATGAGCGACAAGAAGATCATCGCGGTGACCGGCGCCACGGGCTCGCAGGGCGGGGGTGTCGCACGGGCGATCCTCGCCGACCCCGACTCGGGATTCGCGGTCCGCGCGCTCACCCGGAACCCGGATTCGGTAGCCGCCCGGGAACTCGCCGAGCTCGGAGCCGAGGTCGTACGGGCGGACTTCCACGACGAGCCGACCGTGCACAAGGCGTTCCAGGGAGCGTACGGAGCCTTCCTCGTCACCAACTTCTGGGCGCACGGCTCCGCGGTGAAGGAGAAGGAGGAGATCAGGGTCCTGGTCCGGGCCGCCGAGGCGACCGGTCTGCGCCACGTGGTCTGGTCGACCCTGGAGGACACCCGCGAGCTGCTCCCGTTGGACGACCCCCGGATGCCGGTCCTGCAGGACGAGTACAACGTGCCCCACTTCGACGCCAAGGGCGAGAGCAACCGGCTGTTCACGGAGGCCGGGGTGCCCACGATCTTCCTGAACACCACCTACTTCTTCCAGGGCTTTCTCGGTCCGTTCGCTCCCCGGCGCGCCGAGGACGGCGTGCTGACGCTGACCATGCCGTTCGAGGACGGAAAGCTGCTCTCCGGGGTGGACGTGGCGGACATCGGCCGCATCACGCTCGCCCTCCTCAAGGGCGGCGAGCGGTTCATCGGCCGCACCATCGGCCTGGCGGGCGACCACCTCACCGGCGCGCAGTACGCCGAGAAGCTGGCGGCCGCGCTCGGCGAGCCGGTGCGCTTCCGGTCCATTCCGTACGACGCCTTCCGCGCCCTCGACGTCCCGGCGGCCGAGGAGATCGCCAACATGTTCCAGTACTACGGCGACTTCGACCGGGAGTTCACCGGCGCTCGCGACCTCGCACGGCTGCGCGAGATCAACCCGGCCCTCAAGAGCTTCGACGACTGGCTGGCCGAGAACGCCTCGAAGATCGAAGTGAGCTGAACGACCGTGCCGGACACGGGGTGAACCGCCAGGTGTGAGGGCGTCCGTGCCGTGCGGCAGGGCCGGTGCGGTGCGCCAAGTGGACACGGGCCAGGCCCCCGAGGGGCACCCCGGCCGAAGGTCTCACGCCGGCTGGTCCTGCTCCGCCTGCTGGGCGGCCGCCCCTCGCGCGAGCAGCAGGAGGGCGTCGACCAGGTCCTCCGCGGGGCTTCCGGTGGCCAGGCGCCGTAGCTGCAGGCCCATCACGACGGCGACCGTGGTGGCCGCCAGGTGCTCCGCGCCGGGAACGCCCAGAGCGGTGAGGATCCTGGCGGCGAGCCGGTCGTAGGCCCTGAACGCCTCCGCCGCCGCCTCCCGCAGCCGCTCGTCGCGCCCCGCGTGGATGTACAGCTCGAACGGAGCGAGATGGGCGCTGTCCAGCGCCGTGCCGCACGCGACCTGGCCGGCCAGGGACGCGGCCTCCTCCATGCCGATGCCGTCGGTCCGGCACTGGTCCGCCAGCTCGGTGAAGTGCCGGGCCTCCTCGCGCACGAAGTGCAGCAGGCTCTCGCGCAGCAGATCGTGCTGGGTCTCGAAGTGGTACGTCACCGAACCCAGCGACACTCCCGCCTGCCGGGCGATCCGCCGGTTGGTGACCGCGGCGACCCCGTCCTCGCCGATGATCTGCAGGACGGCGGTGATGATGCGCTGGCGCGTCGAGGCGGAGGATGCGGCGTTCGGCATGTCACGCATTGTTCCATCAATCGCCTGCCACCCCGGACCGCGTCCGGGCCCCATGGCGGCCGACAGGTTGACGCCCGGTCAAACCCTCGGGCCGGCTGCTGGACCTGACGGGTGCCGGTGGACAGGAGTCCCCGCCGTCCCTATTGTTCGTTCGAACGAACAGCATCGGAGGGTAGTCGTGCAGATCGCAGGGACAACTGTTCTGCTCACCGGAGTCACGGGCGGCATCGGCGGCGCGATCGCCGCGGGAATGGCGGCACAGGGCGCGCATCTGATCCTCACCGGCCGGCGGCGCGAGGCGCTGGCACCCCTCGCCGACCGATACGGTGCGCGGACGATCCTCGCCGATCTCGCGGACGACGAGGACGTCAGGCGCCTCGCCGAAGAGGCCGCCGGTACCGACATCGTCATCGCCAACGCGGCCCTGCCCTCCAGCGGCGACCTGCTCGACTACACGCCGGCGCAGATCGACCGGGCGCTCGCGGTGAACCTGCGCGCGCCCGCGATGCTCGCGCGGCTGCTCGCACCCGACATGGTGACCCGCGGCCGCGGCCACATCTGTTTCGTGGGATCCCTGTCGGGCATGGCCGCCACCAAGTCGTCATCCCTCTACAACGCGACGAAGTTCGGGCTCCGCGGCCTCTCCCTCGCCTTCCGCCAGGATCTGCACGGCACCGGTGTCGGCGTCTCCATCGTCCAGCCCGGTTTCGTGCGCGACCTCGGCATGTTCGCCAACACCGGTTCGCCCACGCCCGGGGGAGTCCGTACCGTCGCACCGCAACAGGTCGTCAAGGGCGTCACGAGGGCGATCGAACGCGACATCGCCGAGATCAACGTCGCCCCCCTCGAACTGCGCTTCCTCACCAAGATCGCCTCCCAGTTCCCCGGCTTCGCCGAACGGGTCCAGCGGCGCGCCGGCGCGGAGAAGACCATGAACGCCATCGTGGCGTCACAGCGGGCGAGCCGCTGACCCAGAGGGAGAGCACGCGGCCGGAGCTCAGGCGCGCTGTCGGAGGAGCACGGGGGACGCCCGGTCGACGAGGTCCCGCAGCACCGGCACGTACGCGGCGTGACCGCCGAGTTCGTCGAGGATGCGATGGGCGCGGTCACGGAACTCGTCGATCGCCTTCTCGAAGGAGCCCAGCACCGCGGGCGCGAGCAGCAGCTCGGTGAGGTCCGCACGGAAGCGCGCGGAGTGCCTCGCGCCGGCGTGCAGCGCCAGAACACGCTCCGTCGAGTCAGGCGCAGCCTCCTCCAGGGCACAGGCGAGCAAGTAGGTCACCGTGCCGTTCCGCAGATCCTCGTCACGGCCGGACAGGATGTCCTCCTGGTCGTTGAAGAGCTGCCACAGCACTCCGAAGACGTTTCCGAACTCGCGCCACAACTCCACGCGCGGCTGCCGAGCGCCCGCCAGCTCGGCGGCCATCGCGGTGATCATGCTGAACGGGGCGCCGGACTTGCCCAGGTACGCCGTGACCACCGACGCGCGAGTGGCTGTCGCGGCCCGTCCCCGAAGGTCCCTCAGCTGCCCCTCGGTCGCAAGGGTCCAGCACCGCACTATCTCGGCGGACAGCGTGCCGCGGACCGGCTCCGGAATGCGCTCGGACTGGACGACGAGAAGGGGAAGAGGGGTGCCCGCGATGACGGTGGCGAGCAGTGCGGTGCTCTCGTCCAGGTCGCCTGACCGGTAGGTGCCGTGGGAGTCCGCGAGATCGTCCAGGCAGCAGGCCGACGTCCACCACAGCTCATGGACGACGGCCAGGGGGAGCGCAGGTTCCACGGCTCCCGTCTCGACGGCATGGACGATCATCGGCAGCACCGACAACGGGTACTTGAAGCTACGGTGCTTCAATAGCTCGGCGACCACCGCCCGGACCTCGGGGGCCGACGGACCCAGCAGGTCGAGCGCGGCATCCCGCTCCGCTTCGATCGCCGCGGCCGTCCGCCGGTACATGTCCTCGTACGTCGCCGCCGTCATGATTCCCCTCGCCACCGCCCAGTGCAATGGTCCGATTCGATCACCCCGTGCAGTGAGAGGCCAGACCGGATTCCCGCCATGGCCGATTCACCCGGCGGCACGGTCGGGCCGGCCGGTCACCCCGCTCATGCCGGGCCGCGTGGGAGAACCGGTCGGGAGGGTCTGCTGCTCTCGGGGCGTCGGGACGAAGCACTATCGGCCAGTCGGTGTGTACGCTCCGCGCCGTGACCGTGGCACCGTCCGTGGTCCTTACGCCGTGCCCGTGTGGCGTGTGGTTCATCCGCGCCAACTTCGGCGATCGAATGCGCGCGTCTGGGCAGATGTGGGACTGTGGTGACTGGCCGGGCCCGTCGCTTTCCCCCGTGGTGACGGGCCCGACCGCTCGCCCCGACGGCACCGTATCCGTACGGTCCGCGCAGGCACGCCGTCGTTCGCTGCCCCTCGCGGGTGCGGTGGCCTCAGCCGCTCGGCAGGCGGGTGCCGACGATCACACTGAGGTCCGCGGCGAGGCGGAGTTCGGTAGCCCGGAGCTCGGGGTGTTCGAGCCAGTGCATACGGGGTCGGTCGGGTGCGCCGTTGAACAGAGGGGGCCATGTCGTGGCCGGCGTGAAGTCGTCGATCACGACCGTGCCGCCCGCGGTGAGCAGCCGAGCGGGGTCCGCGGCGCCATCACCCTTGCCCTGCCCTCCGCCATCGAGCACGAGCAGGTCGTAGGGGCCGTACTCCTCGATGCGCCGCCAGTCGCCGTGCAGGACCTCGACATGGCCGCAGCCCCGGAAGACGTCCGCGGCGATACGGGCCCGTTCCGCATCGCGCTCGACGCTGAGCACCCGGGTGCGTGGAGACGCGCCCGAGGCCAGCCAGGCCAGGCCGACACCGCAGCCCGTTCCCGTCTCGGCGATGCCGCGCGCCGCTCCCGCGGCCAACACCTGGAGCAGGCGCCCCTGTTCGGGCCTGCAAGAGAAGGGAAAACCGTGCGCGCGCGCCGCCGCGACGGCCCGCTGGACCAGTGGGGGCAGTGAGTCGGCGGCCTGGTAGGCGTTCGTTCCGTCAAATGACATGTCGAGCAGTGTGGCCGCACGGCCGTCCGGTCGGCTCGGTGTCGGCGGGGGAGAGCGGCGTGGGCGGACTCGAGGCCGCGCCGGCCGAGACCGCGTTGTCGGTGGTGGCTGGGAGGCTGGTCCGTATGAACGGTGATGAGCAGTTGATGCGTGGCCGGGTCTACGGCCGCGACCACGACGACCCGGATCCCGGCCCGCTGCCGCACCGGACCTACGCCACGCTCATAGGCGGGCCCCTGGACGGTCTGCTGCTGGACATCACGGGCTGGCCCCCGGAGGAGGTCGACGACGGTGTCGCCCTGCCCACCGAGCTGTCGCGGTGGCCGGGTGGCCGCGCCCTGTACGGCCCGCGTCTCGGCGAACCGCGCACACCGGGCCCCGGTGTGGCGTGCCGCTTCCACTACTCGGGTGACACACCCTGAGGCCGGCCCTGGAGTTCCTACCGCGTGTGCGCGCTGGTGAGGAAGTCCAGGACGAGGGGGCCGGCGTGGGTGCGGAACTCCTCGAAGTAGGCGTGCCGGCCCTCGGGGATCAGGTGCAGTCGGGCGCCGGGGATGCGGTCGGCGAGCAGGGGTGCGTTGGCGGTGGGATTGAGCAGGTCGTCGGTTCCATGGACGACCAGGGTGGGTGCGCTGATGTCCGGCAGGAGGTCCCAGGCGTTGTGCCGGTTGCTGGCCGCGAGGTGGTGGCGCCGGGCGTGGGCAGGCATATCGGGGTCGCCGAGCGTGTGGTGCGGGCCGGGATGGGAGGCGAGCCATCGGGGGGTGTACATCAGCTCCAGCAGGGCCTGTCGCGCGGCTCCGGGCCGACTCTGCGCCAGGGCTCGGCGGACGTCGTTGCCGCGTTCGACGCCGTGCGGGCCGCCGGGTGAGGTGCAGCCGAGAACCAGGGCGCCCACCCGGTGCGGATGGCGGGCCGCGAGCTGCTGGGCCACCCGTCCGCCCATGGACGTGCCGTAGACGTCCGCCCGGTCGATGCCCAGTTCGTCGAGGACGGCGACTACGTCCTGGGCGAACAGTTCGGTGCTGTAGGGGAGGTCGGGCTTGTCGCTGTCGCCGGTGCCGCGGTAGTCGAGCGTGAGGGTGCTTCGAGCGGGATGGAAGTCAGCGCGAACCCTGTCCCACCAGTGGTGGTTGTTGGCCTGCCCCGCCAGCAGCACCAGCGGCGCCCCCCGGCCCTGGAGCTGGTAGGCGATGCGGGTTCCGTCCGGTGTGATCGCGTACGTCATCGGCTTCCATGTTCTCGTGTCGGCGGGCGAAGCGCCCGTGTGGACTTCTGGCCCGACTGGGCGGTGGAGCACCAGGCTTCCTCTCCCGCGCTCATAAGAGAAGTCAGAAGAGAGGGGTGCAGCATCAGGCTTCGTGAAGGGTGGTGGACCCAGGGCGGCTCCGGCTTCTCGCGTTGATCGAGCGGCACGGCTCCCTGACGGCGGCGGCTCACGCACTCCGGCTCACACCCGCGGCGGTCACACAGCAGGTGGCCAGGGCCGAGCGCGGCTGGCAGGTGCCCCTGGCCGTCCTTGGCCCTCGCGGAGCGACGCTCACCGCGGCCCGTGCGCTGCTCGCCTCCCACGGCAGAACCGTGGAGGAGGCATCCGGCAAGGCCGAGGCGGAACTGGCCGCACTGCTCGGCCACCTCGCCCTACGGCTGTGGATCGGAACGTTCAAGGCAGCCGCCCTGCACCTGCTGCCACCCGCCCTGACGGCTCTGCGGCACCGCCATCCGACGCCGACGTCTCCGTCGTGGACGTGGCGTCCGGACGCGGAGCGGACGGGATCAGTGCGGGGCGCCTGGACCTGACCGTCGTCGCGTCCCGGGGCACGCCGCTCGCGCCGCCCCCGCACATACGCGCCCACCCGCTCCTGCCGGACCGCGACCGGGACACTCAGTAGCCGCCGAGAAGGGCTCGTACCTTGAGCAGGGTCTCCGGGCCGGCGGAGCTGTGCCAGCGGTTCGGGTCGGCGGGACGGCGCCCCCACAGCAGCAACACCCGTGCAATGAGTGACCACGGCAACATGTTCGGCGCGTACGAGTTCCAGCAGGCGGCCAAGGGCTTCGAGAACGTCAAGTCGGTCATCGGGATCGAGGCGTACGTCGCCCCGACGTCGCGCCGCAACCGGAAGCAGGAGTTCTGGGGGCCGGGCGGGCAGCGTGCCATGTCCGACGAGGGTGAGGGCTCGAAGGACGTCTCCGGAGGTGGCCGCTTCACTCACATGACGATGTGGGCGACGGGTGCGCAGGGCCTGCGCAACCTCTTCCACCTCTCGACCGAGGCCAGCTACACGGGCCAGTTCCCGGCAGGCAAACCCCGCATGGACATGGAGCTGATCAGCGAGCACGCCGCGGGCGTCATCGCGACGACCGGATGCCCGTCCGGCGCGATCCAGACCCGCCTGCGGCTGAACCAGTACGACGAGGCGCGCGGGGTCGCCGCTGCCTGCCAGGACGTCTTCGGCAAGGAGAACTACTTCCTGAAGCTGATGGACCACGGGCTGTCCATCGGGCGGGAGGTCCGGGACGGGCTGCTGCGGCTGGCCAAGGAGCTGAACATCCCCCTCCTGGCGACGAACGACGCGCACTACGTCCACCAGGACCAGGCCGACGCGCACGACAACCTGCTGTGCCTCGGCGTCGGCAAGAACAAGGCGGACGAGAAGCGGTTCCGGTTCCAGGGCAGCGGCTACTACCTGAAGACCGCGCAGGAGATGCGGTCCCTGTTCGCGGAGCTGCCACAGGCGTGCGACAACACGCTGCTGATCGCCGAGCGGGTCGGCTCGTACGACGAGGTCTTCGACTACGTCGACGAGATGCCCCAGTTCCCTGACGTGCCGGAGGGGGAGACGCAGGAGTCCTGGCTGCGCAAGGAGGTTCACCAGGGACTCACCATGCGCTACGGCGCCCCGATCCCCGCGGAGGTGCTGGAGCGTTTCGAGACCGAGATGTCGGTCATCGGCCCGATGGGGTTCTCCTCCTACTTCCTGGTCGTGGCCGACATCTGCAAGTACGCCCGTGACAACGGCGTCCCGGTGGGGCCGGGCCGTGGTTCGGCCACCGGTTCGATCGTCGCGTACGCGACCAGGATCACCGAGCTGTGCCCCCTGGAGCACGGCCTCCTGTTCGAACGGTTGCTCAATCCAGAACGCATCAACCCGCCGGAACTCCTCCCGGATCCTCGGCTACCCCTTCTCCCACGGTGAGCGCATCACGAAGGCGCTGCCGCCGGACATCATGGGCAAGTCGATCCCGCTCGACGGCATCTTCGACCCGGAGCACCCGCGCTACGGCGAGGCCGGCGAGATCCGGCAGATGTACGAGAACGAGCCGGACGTGAAGAAGGTCATCGACACCGCTAGGACTTGTCCGGCCGATCATGTGACTTCCGATCAGTCCACCCGCCATGTGAAGAGGCTCTTCAGTTGGCACAAAAGCGGGATAGTTGGCACCAAG
The DNA here is from genome assembly GCF_014203595.1 of Streptomyces echinatus. Lineage (GTDB taxonomy): Bacteria > Actinomycetota > Actinomycetes > Streptomycetales > Streptomycetaceae > Streptomyces > Streptomyces echinatus. The sequence goes on along the minus strand of NZ_JACHJK010000003.1, from coordinate 552,327 downwards.
ATCGCTCTGCTCCGGAAGCCGCAGTGAGCCGGGACGCGATAGGTGGAACCTGGCCACGCATGGTGGAACCAGGGCCCTTGGCTTCGGGGGAGCTGGGTGTCACTGGCGTCGGGTTGGATGAGCCCGTGGCTGTCTATGACGTGGCCCGCCAGTTTCCCGCCGTTGGCCGGAGGACGGCGGGACCTGGGCGGCGGCCCGTGCGGCGGCTGGGCTGGACCGCTCCCTCGGCGGCGTGCGGGATGTCCCCGGCGGGGTCATGATGAGACGGCCCGGCCGCCGCGGGAGCGCCGGGCGGGAAGGGGCAGGCGATGGAGCTGTTCCCGCCGGCGCCGCTGCCGGAGTGGCGGGACACGAAGGAGACGCTGCACCGCTTCGCGCAGGTTGTCGGCAAGATCCGCTTGGCCGCGAGCGCTCGGCGCAACCACTGGTGGAACGTCCCGTTCCATGTCACTGGGCGCGGCATCACCGCCCGTCCGATGGGTCAGGTCGACGGAAATCCGATCTTCACGGTCGACTTCGACTTCGTCGACCACCGGCTCGCCGTCATGACGCTGGACGGCGAAGAGCGGTCCTTTCCGCTTTCGGGCCAGTCCGTCGCGTCCTTCTACGACCAGACCCTGGCCGCTCTGGCCGCGCTGGGCGTCCGGGTGAACATCGCTATTCCCAGGCCCTTCGATCTACCCGACGCCGACCGGCCGTTCGCCGAGGACACCGAGCACGCGACCTACGACCCGGTAGCCGCAAACCGCTACTGGCGGGTGCTGAGCCAGGTGGCGTCCGTGCTGGAGGAGTTCGCGGCGGGCTTCTCGGGAAAGGCCAGCCCGGTGCACCACTTCTGGCACACCTTCGACATCGCCCACAGCCGGTTCTCCGGGCGCCGGGTCGACCAGCCCAGGCAGGCCGACCCCGTCACCCGGGAGGCGTACTCCTCGGAAGTGATCAGCTTCGGCTTCTGGTTCGGCGACGACACTTTTGCCGAGCCCGCGTTCTACTCGTACACCGCCCCCGAGCCCGCCGGTCTGGCCGAAGCGCCACTCAGCCCGGCGTCCGCGCAGTGGGTCGCGCGCGGCGACAGCCACCTGGCCGTGCTGCGCTACGACGCGGCCCGCGCCGAGGCCGATCCACGTGCCGCCGTGCTCGCCTTCTACGAAAGCGCCTACCAGGCCGGGGCCGGACGCGCCGGATGGGACATCGCGGCGCTTGCGTGCCCCGGCGGAATCACGGACCCGGTCCGTCGCATCTGACGAATTCGGTCAGCAGCGCAGCGCGGTGCAGTGGTCAGGCTTCGGTGTCGGTGCGCGCCAGGATGCCCTTGAGCAGGCCCGTGGACTGGCCGACCTCGATGAGGTAGCCATCCGGGTCGCGCATGTAGCAGCGCAGCTCGGCGCGCCGGTCGATGGGCGGGGTGAGGAACTCGGCTCCCTTGGCGCGGGCTGCCGCGTAGAAGCCGTGGATGTCCGCCACCCGTACGTTCAGGAAGCTGGAGGCGGTGTGGCGGTCCTCCGGTGGGCGCAGTATGACGTCGGGTTTGTCATCCGTGGGCCCACCGCCGGGGTTCATGATGATCCAGCTGTTGGCGACCTTGATGATGCAGGGGTTCTCCTTGAGCACCACCTGCCCGCCCAGCACATCGGCATAGAACGCCCGCGAGCGAGGGACGTCACCGACCGTGAGAAAGTGCGTCAGCAGCAGACCCTCGGCCGGTGCGGGAAGGTCGTCGGCTGAGGCGCCGGCGGCGATGAAATCGGACATATGGCAAGAGTAGGGCGGGAGCCCCCGCCCGGCATTCCCATCCGGCAGAGCCCGCCGGGCACGGCCGGCCGGCACAGCGGGCAAGTCAAACGCCGCCAATCTACTGGTCCACCCCATCGTGGCTCTCGTTGCCGTTGGCGGAGTGGCCTCCGTTCCTGCCGAAAACAACCTGCGGCTTCGTTGACGGCAAAGACCCGCAGCTGTCGAGGGATGGGCCAGGGAGCCGCATGCTGGCGACCAGCCCGCAGGTGACTCCCTGAGTCTTGCCAATCATCCGGCGCTCGCTCAGTTCCGTGTCTTCCCGGAGAGCGGCGGTGGACGCCGCCAGCCAGGGATGTTCGGAACTGGCTGCAACATGAATGGCAATCCAGCGCAGGTTGCAAGAAGCGTGACCAGATGGTTCCAACAACAGTGTCCCGCTGGGTCAGAACTGCCAGGTCACCACGCGGTGCGGGTTCCAACTATCGTGTCCCGGCTCACGCAGGTAGAGCGGCCGGACCACGCACCGGCGGGGCATCGACCTGTACGACGGTGCCAACAATCCCCAGTAATTCGGCAGCGTAGATCTACGGACTCAGCACCATTGAGGCGGAGAAGAACGCCCTGGGTGAGACGCTCGGCACCTGCGCGGCGGGGGACGTGCCCGGTCTCATCCTCCGGCAGGGTGGGCCGTGTACGGAGTGTCTACATCAGCCCTGTGGCTGCTCCTGTCGTAAAGTCACATCCGGACCCATATACGGAAGCTGGTGGGACTACGAGCAGCGACGAGGACGCGGGAACGGAGGCACGCGACACGGATCCGCGGTCGGCCGCCGTCTCGTTCGTGACCACCGAGCATTTCACCCTCCAGGGAGCAAGGACCGAGGCAAGCTCCGAATCAACCGGCCGGGCAACGATCTTCATCGGTGCGGTGTCGGCCGGAATGGTCGCCCTCGGGCTGGTCGTCTCAGCGACCAAAATCAGCACCGCGTTCTACGCCTTCGGCCTGATCTTGCTCTCGACGCTTGCCTTTGTCGGCTTCGTTACCTTCGACCGGGTTCTCCAATCCGGGATCGAAGATCTTCAGTACGCGCAACGGATCGCGCGGCTCCGTGCTTACTACTTTGATTTCGCGCCCGAGTTGACCCGTTACCTGGCCAGCGTCCGGCCCTCGCGGCGGCTGGCCATGCATGGTTTGCACGGCGGATACACCCAGGTCTTCCGGACGGTCGCCGGAATGATCGGCGTGGTCACTGCGGTCCTGACCGGTTCTGCGGCTGGCCTGCTGGGCACCATCGTCGCTGGTCACTCGGCGGTCGCTGGGTTCGCCACAGGCGTGGTGGTAGGCGTCGCCGCCCTGGTGGCACTTATGTGGTTTCAGTATGTGACCTGGGGGCAAGCCAGGCGTGAGCAGCTCTTCGAGGACGAGCAAGACGACCCGGAGGCGGACGCGAGCGGGACCACCAACCCGCGCGGCCCGGACGAACCTCAGCACTAGGCCTTGTCCGGTTGATCACGTGCGGAGCCAGATGGCGAGTGCTGCCGCGGTGATGGTGCCGAGGTAAACGTAGCCGCGTTTGTCGTAGCGGGTGGCCACCGCTCTGGAGTGCTTGAGCTTGTTGAAGGCCCGTTCGACGGTGTTGCGCTGCTTGTACCGCTCCTCGTCGAAGCCCGGTGGTCGCCCGCCGCGCGAGCCCTTGCGCAGGCGAGCGGCCCGGCTGTCGGTCTTCTCCGGGATCGTGTGCCGAATACCGCGTCTGCGCAGGTAGTCGCGGCAGAGACCGTTGCTGTAGGCCTTGTCGGCAGCCAGACTCCCAGGTGTCTTGCGGGGCCGGCCCGGACCGGACCGCGGACGCGGATCTTCTCTACCACGAATATGAACTGCGTGCAGTCCGCCCGCTGGCCCGGTGTGAGGATCAGCGGCAGCGGGCGGCAGTGACCGTCCGCACTGAGGTGGATCTTGCTGCAGAAGACGATCGGCTACCGTCTGCCGGCCACCGTGAACGCCACCACGATCGCCTCCGACATCAAGGGATCGTTCGGACCCGACGCATGGCACGGTGTCACGTGAACGATACGGGGGCCGGCATCGAGGAGATCCACCTCAGGCTGGACGCGTCGCCCCCTTGCATGCGATGCGAAGGACCGACTCTCCTGGGCCCGGTTCGCTCACTCCTGGACGAACGGCAACGGGCAAGTGGTTCCTCGCCGACGAACACGGCCAGTGGCGACGCGGCGAACTCTGAGGCTGTGATGAGCGGCTCGCAGACCGACGAAATCCTAGGCCAGGAAGGCCCACGCCTCCGGTACGCCCAGGTCCTCGTACAGGCGGTGGCGCTGGTCGGGGTCGAGGGTGCTGGAGACGGTGGCGAGGGTGCCGTCCGCCCGGCCGGGTACGGCGTCGACGACGCCGCGCACGATCGCGGCGCGGGACGCGGGCGGCAGGGCGGGCAGCATCCTGTGGAGGTCGGTGAGGGCCTCCTCCTGGGTGCGGGAGGCACGGAAGGCGGTGAACACGGCGGCCAGTTCCTGCTCGCTCGCGTACTGCCACAGTGCCGGCATCGCGACCGTCTCCTCCAGGTGGAGGTGCGCCAGATACGCGCTGATCACTTCGTTCAGTGCCAGGTAGAGCGCGTGCTGGGCCTCCGGCAGGGCCTCGGCAGAGGTGGCGGGCAACGCACGCGCGCGTTCGTCGAGCGCCGCGAAGGCCGCGTCCAGGCGTATGTGCTCGGCATCCAGTGCGTCGGCCGCCTCCGGTGCCCGCTCCCGGAGGAGCTGGTGGATGAAGGTGTCCTCGTGGTCGGCGTGCTCGCGCAGTTCCCGCGTCATGGCCAGGCAGCGATCCGCCTGCTCGGTGGCGGCGCCGCTCCGGGTGATGTCCGAGGCGCCGAGCTCGGTGGCGAGCGAGAACAGTCGCGCGCGCTGTCCCATGTGAACATTCCGGTAGAGGTCGATCTTGGGCATGGCCTGTCCTTGAGGTGACTGGTCGAGTAGGATGACAACATGTTGTCGCTCTAGCAATGTGTTGTCAAGGGGAGAGGTGTGCGATGTCCGACGAGGCGGCCCTGCTGATCGCCGATGTGTTCGAGGTCGCTGGGGCCCTGCGCCGCCTGGGCGAGGAGACGGCCGGCGCGGAGGGGCTCACCCAGGCCCGCTGGCAGGTGCTCAGCGCCGTGTCCGAGGAGCCTCTCACCGTCCCTCAGGCCGCGCGCCGCCTCGGCGTCAGCCGGCAGAACATCCAGCGGGTCGCCAACGACCTCGTGGCTCTCCAGCTCGCCGCCCTCGCGCCCAACCCCGATCACCGCGGCTCACCCCTGCTGACGATGACGTCTCGCGGGCAGGAGTCGCTCGCCCGCGTCACGGCCCGGGCGGAGGACATCCATCGCACCCTCTTCGCGGCCATCTCCGACGAGGAGATCCGCGCCACCAGGGCATCACTGCGCCGGCTGCTGACCGAACTCGACCGGCACGAAGGAACGACAGGCAAGCGGTAGCCGCTACCCGTCGGCGTCGGCGTCGGCCGCGTGCCCCGTGCTCCGGTCGGGGCGGGGCGGCGATCCGGTCGACGGCGGGCGGCTGCCGGACGGGCCGGTGCGGGAACGCGCGCGACGGCGGGGAGCACGCGCGCCATCGCGGCCGAACTCGGCGTCGCGCAGGCCACGGTCCACTACACCTTCGGCACGAAGGAGGACCTGTACCGAGAGGTCATGGAGCACCTGACCGCGGAACTGATCGCGCAGGTGGAGCGAGCGGCGCCGAAGGACGCCGGTTTCGAGGAGACGATCGCGGCGCTGGCGGGCGCTCTGTGGCGTGCCGTGCGTGAGCCGGCCAGCGGTCGGCAGCTCCTGATCGAGCTGACCATGCTCGCTCTGCGCACGCCGAGCCTGGAGGCGGCTCGCCAGGGCCACTACCGCGGAGTGATCGAGGTGACGGCCCGGCTGGTGACGGAGGCGGCGGAGCGGACCGGGTATCGGCTCGTCCAGCCGGCGGAGACGGTCGCCCGCTTCTTCGTCGCCAGTTTCGACGGGCTGATGCTGCAGGTGCTGTGTGTGCCGGACGAGGCCGCCGAACGTGTCGGTCTGAACGCGCTGGTCTCGGCGACCGTGGCGCTGGCCGGGGGACGGCTGGAGCTCATGGACGTACGGCTGGACTGACGGCGCCCACCGCCGCGGTACCCCGGACAGCGGCACTGCTCCGGGGGTCGTGCGGGGCGCACGCGTATGCCGGGTCAGTCGCCGTCCCGGACCGCGGCCAGGCCGTTGAACACGCCGATGTAGGCGGTGCCGTCCGGTCCCAGGGTGATCGGTGCCCAGTTGTTGTCGTACCCGATGCCGGTGCCCAGGAGCTGCTTCCACCGGGTCCGCCCCGTGCGGAAGTCCACGGCGGTCAGGTACCAGGCGTCGATGCCCAGGGAGTTGGGGTCCTTCGTGTACAGGTAGATCAGCCCGTTGCCCGTGGACAGCTTGGGTACGACGGACGGCGACCGTTCGTCGCTCACCCACACGGTGTCGCAGCCGCTGCCGTCCCGGCGGACGTCGATCCGCGTGACCCCGCCGACGACGCTCCGCCCGAAGGTGAGCGAAGTGATGTTCTCGTAGCCGTAGTTGTTCTCGACCACGAGGGTGTCGCCCCAGCTGATCAGCGAGTTGTCCGTCGTGGACGCGCCCGCCCCGAAGACGGGGATCTCGCACACGAGACGCCGGCCGGCCGGGACGTCCGCGTCGCGCCGGTAGACGAGCACGTGCATGCGGTCGTCGGCGTTGTCGGTGATCGCGACGTACCGGCCGCCCTCACCGAAGATGTCCGGGGTCGTGCCCGAACCCTGGTTGACCGACCCGGGCTTGGTGCCGCTGCCCCGGTCGTACTCCTGCCGCCACACCGCGAGGGGGGTGCCGTCCGCCGTCGCCGTGAATTCGTACAGCGCGTGGTCGGAGACGATCGACACGCCGTCCGCGGCGACGGAGAACGAGTTCTGGATCTCCTCACCGGGAAGCCGCACGGAGCGGACGGTCCCGGTGGCGGGATCGACGGTGCCGACACGGCCCTGCCGGGTGACCCACCAGATCCGGCCCTGCCAGTCCGGCACGACGGAGGTCACGGGATCACACGTCCCGCTGGGATGGAGATTGGTCCAGGTCACGCAGTCGTGGGGAACGTGCGCGGTCAGATCCCAGTCGTCGGCGACGGTGAACTCCCAGCTGCCGTCCGGCCGCTGCGCATGGGCGAGGCGGAGGATGTGCTGCCGGGAGTCCGCGAGCACCAGACGGTCCTCGTCGTCGAGGTACGAGTACGCCCCGCCGGAGGTGTCCTTGAAGATGCGCGAGAAGTCCAGCCGGGTGATCGCCTCCACGGTGGACGGACGTTGCGGCAGCTTGTACTCGGCCAGGGTGGTGAGGCTCTGCGGATCGAGCAGCTTGACCAGGAACCCGGTGAACGTGCCGCACACGGTGACGATCCGCCCGGCCCGGTCGAAGGTCACGTTGGCGCATTCCCCGCCCAGCGGTGCCATCCGCTCGCTGCCGACCTGGGGGTGATCACCGAGCGGACCGGACCAGGGGTAGGTGGCGCTGCCCCAGCCGTCGGCGTGCATGCCGGAGCGGCCGTTCGGCGCGAGGTACGGGTGCTGCGGAGGCTGTGCGCCCGGCAGCGGCCGTGCGCTGGCCGGGGCGCCGGAGTAGGCGTCGACCAGCCGGTGGCCGGGTGCCTTGGGGATCGGGTCGGCCAGCGCGGGGGAAGGCCCGGCAATGGCCGTACCGGCGGCCAGGGCCAGGACGAAGGCCAGGGCCCGGCTGAGTGTCCTGCGGGACATGCGGCTCCTCGGGATGCGTACATCGGTCGTCGCGCCGCCGCGACCCTAGGAGCGCCCAGCCGAAGAGTCCATGGAAACCTGAGGATTGTTCATGATTCCGCAACGACAGGGCGGGGCGGCTACGGGCGCACCGATGCGAAGCCGGCCGGTACCGGCGTGCAACCATCCGCGCAACCCGCGTGTCTCATCCCATAGCAGCATGACGCTCTATGAAGGGGGACATCATGCGACGAATAGGGGCGACCATGGCGGCGCTCGTCCTGACGGGCGCCGGGTCGGTCATGGCGGCGACCGCCGCGGACGCCGCAACGCCGGCCGCGGCCCGGGTCACGGCCTGTCCGACCGGCTGGGGCAGTGGGGCCAAGGGCGGCGCCACGACGGGAGCCGTTCCGCTCGAGAACGTCAGGACCGGTCGGCACGACTGCTTCGACCGCATGGTCTTCGACGTTCCCGGCGGCGGATCCGTCGGTTACTACGTCAGGTACGTCGCCCGGCTCACCCAGACCGCCACCGGCCGTTACATCCCGGTGGGCGGCGGAGCCGTACTCGACGTGCGAGTCGGCGCGCCCGCCTACGACCCGGAGACCGGCACACCCACGTACCCCGGACGGGTGGGCCGCACGCTTCCGGGCGTGAACGTCAGCGGGTACCGCACCTTCAAGGACACCCGCTACGCCGGCAGTTTCGAAGGGGAGACACAGATCGGCCTCGGCGTCCGCGCCCGCCTGCCGTTCCGGGTGACCCAGCTGCCCGGCCGCCTCGTGGTCGACGTCGCGCACAACTGGACGGGCAGCCGCTGACCACCCGCGTACGTGAGGGCGTCGGCACCCGCCGGTGCCGTCGGCCCAGGGCGCGGACCGACCAAGCGCACCCTGAGGTCCGCGCCCGCGCCGAGCACGCACGTGCACCACTGAAGCCACGCACGTGCACCACTGAAGACCTGCGGCCTCCCGCGCGGCCGCCGCCCCCGGAGGTGACGGCGGCCACCGCGCCATGTGCCGCGCCGCCCGCTCGCACGGCCCTGCCCTCGATGGATGGCCAACGCCCGGCACGGTCGGGGATGATCCCGCGAGGCGGAACGAAGGGGCGACAGTGATGCGCGTGCTGACGTGGAACCTGTGGTAGCGCTTCGGCCCCCGGGGTGAACGGCGCAAGGCCGTCCTGGCGGTGCTTGAGGATCTCCGTCCGGATGGCGTCGGCCTGCAGGAGGTGTGGGCCCACGGCAGGTCACTCGGTGCGGGGGAGTGAACGAAGGTCGGCGTCCAGCAGGCGGATCAGCTCTCCGACCCGTCCGCCGCCACCCGGCGCGGTCGGGAAACGTCTGAGCACGTCGACCACGGCCGGTGTGGCACGACCCAGCGTCCGCCTGAGGTGTGCGGCACCCACGCTCCGATCGTCGTCGGCGACGAGTTCGGCCGCTCTGGCCGCGTAGGCGCCGGCTCCGAGGATGTGCTTGACCTGGGTGGCCTGGGCCAGCGGATGCAGGTAGGCGGCGCCTGCCGCGGACATCGCTGCCCACGCCGCCTCGCGCGCAGCCGCAGTGTCCGCGCTCCTGGCTGCCTTGAGGGCCGCCGACGCCGTATCCCGCAGGGATTTCCCGCGCTCACCACCCTGAGCGAACTCCCGCGCCGCACCGATGGCTTCGCGGGGCCGGGAATCGTCCGGCTGATCGGCCTCGAAGATCTCCAGCACCACCTCCGCGCATGCCGCGGCGAATGCGGTGACCTCACGGAGGTCCTGCTTGCTCAGCACGACCTCGCTCGCTTCTCCTGCCATGGTTCGGTTCCACCTTCGATGATTGTGCTCGGCAGCAAGGGCGACAGGGCGACTCCGGGCCCCGGACCCTCAGTCGTCCTCGGTACAGCAGCCGTGGGAATCGGCGCGGCCGGCGCTGTCCAGACGGCAGAAACACGACGCTTCGACGGGTACGTCCGCCATCGCGACGGCGATCTTCAGCTGCTGCGCCACGATGTGGGCCTCTTCCTCCTTGCCGAGCCGTACGAGGCACTCGTGGAAGCCGTGCAGGGCCCACACGTTGCCCGGGTGCTGCTGGGGGCGTGGCAGTGTGTCGTCGAGGCCGAGGTCGGCCCGGTAGACGGCCTCGGCCTCCGCCACCAGGCCCTGTTCCAGGAGCAGCGCGCCGTACGCGTGCCGGGTGGGCTGCATCCACCCCCACGGCTCGTCGTACGGAAGGCCGTCGTCCAGCTCGATCGACCGGCGCAGTGCCGCGAACGCCGCGTCGTACTCGCCCTTGCGGTAGTCCAGCTCTCCGTCCAGCATCCGCGCCGCGATCGCCAGGATGTCCGCGCAGGTGTTGTTGAACAGCGTCCGCGTCACCGGCACCCGGCCGACCGCCTCGCGGAAGAGTTCTCGTTCCCTCTCCGCCTCGTCGATCCGCCCGGTGGCCGAGAGGGCGACGCCGCGCGCGTAGCGCAGCATGGCCGTGGTGACGCAGTACAGCTGTGCGTCGGCGGGCAGCGGCAGGTTCAGGATGTCGTGCCAGCGGCCGAAGCGGATGAGCACGTGGACCCGCATCGCGAGGAAGCCCTCCAGCCAGTCCGCCATGGGCGGGCTCTCCACGCGCAGCAGCTCCTCGGGTACGGCGGCTTCCAGCCGGTCCGCCGTTTCGATCGCGACCTGGTAGCGGCCGAGGAACATCGCACCGTAGATCTTGAAGTGGTAGTTGTGGCAGCGGTAGAGGGTGTAGAAGTTCATCGCCCCGGCCCTGGCGTGGAACTTCTCGTCGGCGGCGATCGCGTCCGTGTTGTCGGAGATCACGCGACGATAGTCACCGCAGAGCACTTCGAGGTGCGAGGGCATGTGCTGGAGGTGGCCCGCGTCCGGCACCAGACCGCGCAGCCGGTCACCGATGGGCAGGGCGGCCTCGGGAGTCGGGGACATCTCCATCAGGTGGACGTACATGTGGAGCAGGCCCGGATGCCGTGCGCCCTCCTCCGTGGCCATCGCCCGTTCCAGTACCGACTTGGCCTCGGAGGTGCGCGCGCCCGCGGCCGGCCGGCCCGTGGTGATGTCCCACAGCTGCCAGGGCGTGAGGTTCATCAGCGCGTCGGCGTACAGGGTGGCGACATCGAGGTCGTCGGCCGCCAGCCGGTGGACGGCCCGCATGCTGTCGGCGTAGGCGGCGTTCCACACGCCACAGTCCTCGGCGTCCGGGGTCCCGGCGCGCGGATAGCGGGCGGCCAGGGCACCGATGAGCGCCTGTTCGACGGGAGTGGCCCCGGCCGCCTTCGCGTGTGCCCGCCGCACGGCGGCATGCGCACGCTCCACCGCCCGTCCCAGCTCCTGTTCGTCGAAGGCCTCCCACGGCTTGTTGTAGTTGGGACCGAGCGCATAGGCCTGGCCCCAGTCGGCCATGGCACAGCCGGGATCCGCCGCGGCGGCGGCCTCGAAGCAGCGGACGGCCTCCTCGTGGTTGAAGGCGTACGTCCAGACCAGCCCGCGGTCGAACCACGTCTGCGCCTCGGGGGACGACGTCGTCACACGCCGGCCGTGGCTGCCGAGGTCGTAGTAGTGCATACAAGCTCCTCAGGGCTGACGGCCGGCCGCGCCCGGACCCTGGGGCGGCACGACGTGGCCGGTGCCCCGACGCTAGCGAAGGGCGACGCCGGTACCGTCCTGACTACGCGGGAAATCACCCGAGTGGGACCGCGCATCCCTGTCGAACGGCGAAGCGGGGAAGCCTGCACGGGATTTTCACCAGGTGTCGCCTTGCCTCCGCTTCACGACGCGCTGCTAGAGTCCGCGGCACGACGAGAAGCAGGAGGGGGATCCTGTGAGAAAGTCTCCGAGATTCAGGCACGTCGCCACGGTGATGGCCCTCGCCGCCATCGGCCTCGCCGTTCCGGGTACGGCCGAAGCCGCGAGCCGGCCCGCCAAGTCCGCCTCGTTCACCAGTGGTTGCCCCACGGGTGAGGTGGTGGCCGTCGCCTCCGTGAACGTCAGGACCGAGCCGAAGACAACCGCTCCTGTCCTGGAGAGAGTCGCGGCGCGCGACTGGCGTTACTGCTATTTCGACAGCGTCAAACTGGGCGGCCGGTACGACGCGTGCGGGCACACCAACGCCAACGGCTGGATCCACATCCTCTCGAAAGTGGACAATCGCTGGGGCTGGTCGGCCATGACCTGTTGGAACGACGTCTAGGTACTCTCGACGACAGCGCGGAACGCCGGAAGGGCCACGAACGGCGGATCTACGACTCGTGCATGGCGGCCGTGCCCAGCCCGGCCGTCGGCCCACGGCACGTGCTGAGTGTGCGCGCCCGGATTTCCGGTGCTGTGGTGGTTGGCTGGATCGAAGGGCCGGAAAGAGACGATCGGTCAGTCATGGCCACGGCGATACTCGCGTCATGGAAGCATCCGAATTGACGGCCTGGGTCATGACATTGCTGACCCAGGCATCGAACGGGGCGGCGGGTGCCATCGGCGGGGCGGCCGGAGCCGAAGCATCGCGTCTGGTGAGGGAGCGACTGGGGTCCTCCTCAGAAGGGCGCGCGGCCCTTGATCCGGAGAACGGTGACCCTGACGAAGCGGCGAGGCAGGTCACCGCCGTGCTCAACGCGGACCCGGGGTTCGCCGGCAGGTTGGAGCGGTTGCACGAGGCGGCACAGCGGCAGCCTTCGGCGGCGCCGTACGCCGGGCGGGACATATACCAGGCCTCCGTCGGCGAGCGGGCGAAGAACAACACGATCGCGTTCGGTCCGCTGACCCTTCGCAAGGACCGGGCGCCGATCACCGTGACGGCGCTCCTGCTGGTCGTGGCGCTGGTCCTCGGGTTCGCCGTCTATGGTCTCGTGCAGGCGCTGAGCGGCGACAGCCGTTCCGGGGCTCATGGCACGGCGTCCGGCGGGCAGACCGGGGCCACGGACAGCGACGGATCGGACGTCCCGTGGACGGGGAACGAAGCGGCCGGGGGAGAAGGCGGCTGGAAGGACGCACCTGTCAGAGATCTTCAGCTTGCCAAGGCCATCCTGCCCGATCTGCGCAGCATGCCGGCCGGGTGGTCCTTGGCGGAGAAGGCGGAGACTCAGACAGTGACCTCGGACAGCTGCTCGGGCGACTGCGGGGGGTTGCTCAGCGAGGGCGAGGTCACGTACGCGGTGTCCGGCACCTCCGACCAGGCGTCCATCCAGGTCGAGGCGTATGAGACCGTCGACACTGCGGCCACGGGCTACGAGCAGCGCGCCGACAACGTCGGCTCCGGTGACAGCGTCGCGTCGATGTCCTTGGAGCAACTCGGTGACAAGAGCGTCGCCTTCTCCCGCCAGGAGTACACCGGCTCGGAATACACGTACGCGATGGCGACGGTTGTCCGTGCCGGGACTGTGGTGATCCGGGTCACCTACGGCGGCGGTTACGACAAGCTCGACTCGGCCGTCCTGTCCGGTATCGCCCGCATGGTGACCGAGCGCGCGCGTCAGGCTCAGAACGGCGAGGAACCGTCCGCGACGCTCACCGAGGCACCCTAGACGTGCGGGGTGGCCGGGGAGGGGGGTGCGACCGTGCGTCAAGGGTTCTCGAGATCAACCGCTTCTCGGCGGTCGTCGGCAGATCAGGCTGCGCCGCGGGAGCGGATGCGGTCGGCCTCGGCGAGTACCCGGTCGGTGGCGTCGTTCCAGTCCGCTGCCGGGTCCTCGCCGTGGGACTCGGCCTCTGCCATCCCGTGACCCCGCCGCGCGGTGGCAAGGGTGTCCTTGGCGATGCGCTCCCACCGCGCGAAAACGGTGAGGAGTTCATGGGCCGGTGCGCGGTTGATCTGGCCGAGGAAGCGCTGGGCGAGGGCGGGATTGCCGAGGGTTTCGCAGATGCGTTCGATGGTCCACGGCTGCTCGCTCATGATCGCCTCCGGCCGCGCAGATCTCGTGTCTCCCGGATGTCACCGTAGCGCACGGCCCGGGCCGTGGTGGCGCACCTAGGAACGTTGCCAGGTGGCCAACCGGGTTTCCGCACGCGCGTTCCCCGGCCGGGATCCTCATTACCTGGCTGGTAATCGCGCCGCCGGGCGGCCCAGGGCAAGGTGAAGCCATCGGGTCCTCGGGCCGGCGCACTCCGGCCCGAAGACCTGGACCAAGTGATGTGAAACCCCACGCACTTCAACAGGAACCGGAGTACCACCATGTCGATCTACACCACCGCCGTCGCCCGCTACTTCGAGGCGTGGAACGCCACCGACCCCGACGCGCTCGCCAAGGCGGTCGCCGCGGCGTGGACCGAGGACGGCACCTACACCGACCCGCTGGCCGACGTGCGCGGTCACGAGCAGATCGCCGCGGTCGTCCAGGCCGCGCACGAGCAGTTCCCCGGCTTCGAGTTCAGGCAGACCGGGGATGCGGACGGCAACCACCACATCGCCCGCTTCAGCTGGGAGCTGGTGTCCACCGCCGACGGCTCCGCGCCGGTCGCCGGGTCGGATGTGATCACCCTGAGCGAGGACGGGCGGATCACCTCCGTCCTCGGCTTCCTCGACCGGCTCCCCGAGGCGTGAACCTTCGCCACCGGCGGAGTGCGGATACCGCGACCCCTGACGCCGTCGCGCTGCCGGGCACGCCCCGCCCAGGGCAGCGCGACGCACGGCGCACCCTGCGCCGGAGCGGGGACCGCGGTGGCCACCGAGCGGTGGCGGGCGTCCGGTGCGTGTCACGATGAACGCATGAGCGATGAACGCCGGAACCTGCTCGCGGAGAAGACACCTTTTCCCGACGACCTCGACGAAAGGCTGCGCGCCCAGCTCACCTTTCTCGTGGAGGTGGACCAGCTCAAGACGATCCTCCGCCAATCGCCTCTGGCGGCGGCGGACCGCCGTGAGAACGACGCGGAGCATTCATGGCATCTGGCGATGATGGTCGTGATCCTCGCCGAACACTCCGACGAGCCCATCGACGTGGGGCACACGATTCAGCTCGTCCTGCTGCACGATCTGGTGGAGATCTACGCCGGTGACACTCCGCTGTACGACTCCGCCGCGGGGATCGACCAGCATGAGCGGGAAGTCGCCGCGGCCGACGAGCTCTTCGGCCTGCTTCCGGCGGACCAGGGCCGGCGCATGCGGGCTCTGTGGGACGAATTCGAGGAACGCCGCACTCCGGAGGCCAGATTCGCCAAGGCGATGGACCGGCTGCAGCCGCTTCTCCTCAACTGGATGGCCCGCGGCGGCACATGGCGGACCCCGGGCGTCACCGCCGACGACGTCCGAGCCCGCAAGGCGGTGATCGGGGAGGCGTCCGCCTCGCTGTGGCGGGCCGGACGACGTCTCATCGACGAGGGGGAGACACGCGGCTGGTCGAGAGGCGGCCCATCCTCGGCGTGACGGGCGGCGCCCGGGCGCGGGGAGCGTGCGTGGCACGGATCACTGGCCTGCGGTGCTCGTGAGATCGCATTGTCAGAGGTGGCTGCGATGCTTCCGGCATGATCCCTTGGAACCTGCTCGTCCTCGACAAAGCTCTGCGCGCCAGTTGGGCTGCTGACACATGCTCGCCCGACGACCAGGCCGACTGGCAGCCCAGCAACCCGGCTTGGGGCCACTGCGACATCACGGCCTTGATCGTCAATGACATCTTCGGCGGCGTTCTCATGGTTGGCGAGGTCCACCTCAACGGGGACCAGCGCGGCTTTCATTGGTGGAATCGGCTGCCCAGGGGCGTCGAACTCGATCTGACGCACGAGCAGTTCCAGCATGGTCAGACTGTCAGTGCAGCTCGCGTGGTCCAACGCCCTACGGGGCCCCTGCCCCGTCGCGGGGAGGAGTACCTCCTTCTGCGTGAACGCGTCGTCAAGCACCTCGGTCACCTGCCGGAGCCGGCCGCCTGACCGAGCGGAGATCGTGCGTCGACTGCACGTCGCGATCACTGTGGTCCGCGGTGCGGGGAGGAGGCTCACCCGGCTTGCTCCGGCGGCGGACCCGCGGAGCTGAACGATCTCCTCATGCTGTGCGGTGCGCGGTGAACGCCCGCAGCGCATCACGCAGGACGAGGACCGCCAGGCCCTCGGTGTCGAACCGCTCCATGGTCCGCCACCCCTGGGCCAGCAGTCCGATCTCGTCCTCGTCCAGGGCGATCCCGCGCCGTTCGGCAGGTGTGGTGGCGGCCAGGGGAGTGATCACCACGATCGCGCCGCCCGGACGCAGTCGACGTGCGAGCGCGTGCAGGACCCGGTGCCGGTCACCGAGGAAGGGGTAGACCAGGCGCAGGGTGATCAGGTCGTATCCGTCGTCGCGCAGCTCGGCCGGGTCGTCGCGGGCGATGTCCAGGCACAGCCAGCGCACGTCCTTCGCATCCGCCCACTCGGCTCGGGCGCGGACGAGAGCACTGTCGGCGAAGTCGACGGCATCGACAAGGTAGCCGAGTCCGGCGAGGCAGGCGGCGAGTTCACCGGTACCGCACCCCACGTCCAGCGCCCGCCCGTCGGCCGGGGCGGGAACGTGCTCGGCCAGCAGGGCCTTCTCGTCCGGGCCGACCTTGCGGAAGCCCCGGTCCCGCGCGTAGTGCCGGTCCCACTCGTCCCGGCGGACGTAGCCCACGTGACTGCTCCTCGTCGTGTCGGTTGTGGTGGTCGCCCCTGCCGTACTGCCGATGCGGCAGCGCTCGTCTCGCAGGCGCTGCTTCTCATGCTCGGGGCGGGACCCGGGTCATCCGCATGAGCGCGGGAGAGGCGAGTGCTGTGGGATACAACGCGAAGAACCTGGGGAACGTGGGCGCGACTCGCCGCGACTCGCCGCGACTCGCCGCGACCCGCGAAGCCCGTCGGCGCGTCCCTCATCCGTCGGCGCCGTGCGGCGTGGTCACCAGGCGTATGCCTCGGGGGCGGGCTTGGCTCCGTTCGGTGCCGGAGGCGGGAACAGGCGGTCCAGCTCGGCCAGGATGCCGTCGTCCAGCGTCAACCGGAGGGAGCGCAACGAGCCGTCGAGATGTCCGGTGGTGCGCGGGCCGATGACCGGGCCCGTCACACCGTCCTGCGCCAGCAGCCAGGCCAGTCCGACATGGGCCGGGTGCTCCCCGATCCCGGCGCAGAGTTTCTCGTACGCCTCGATGGTCTCCCGGTGCCGGCCCAGCGTTTCGGCGGCGCGCCCCGAGCCGCCACGCGGGGAGCCGCCCTGGTTCCGCTTGGCGAGGACGCCGCCGAGCACGCCGCCGTTCAGTGGCCCCCATGGGATCACGCCGAGGCCGTAGGCACGGGCCGCGGGCAGCACCTCGAGTTCGGCCCAGCGCGTCATCAGGTTGTACCGCGACTGTTCGCTCACCAGTCCGAGGAAGTGGCGGGACCGCGCGGCCTCCTGCGCCTGAGCGATGTGCCAGCCGGCGAAATTGGACGAGCCGAAGTACAGCACTTTGCCCTGCTGGCGCAGCACGCTGAACGCCTCCCAGATCTCCTCCCACGGAGTGTTCCGGTCGATGTGGTGCATCTGGTAGAGGTCGATGAACTCGGTCCCGAGCCGCCGCAGCGAGGCTTCGCACGCGCGCCGGATGTGCAGTGCGGACAGGAACGACTCGTTGGGACCGTCGCCCGTCGGCAGGTACGCCTTGGTGGCCAGCACGGTCTTGTCGCGTCGCCCGCCGCCGGTGGCGAACCACCTTCCGATGATCTCTTCGGTCACGCCGTCCCCCGGCGTGACGCCGTACACGTTCGCGGTGTCGAAGAAGTTGATGCCGTGCTCGTGGGCCCGGTCCATGATCGCGTGACTGTCGGATTCCGGCGTCTGCGGCCCGAAGTTCATGGTTCCCAGGACCAGCCGGGACACCGTGAGACCGCTGCGGCCGAGGCGGGTGTATTCCATGTGTGTGTCAGCCTTTCAGGCGGTGGGGCCGAACTGCTCGACGAACCGGCCGGTGAACAGGTCCGCGCCCTTGTACTCGGAGACCGTCGACCGGGGGACGGTGAACGGACCGTCGGCGGAGGGGAGTTGTCCGACGCCGCCGGTCGGTCCGAGGGGGAGGAGGATCATGGGGAAGGGCAGCGGCCGGTAGGTGGCCGTGGGGCGTTCACCGCTCAGCTGGGCGGTGATGTTCTTGGCGACGACCTCGGCGTGCTGCATCGCGTAGCCGGCCATCTTGGCCTCCGCGACGTCGGTGAGGTCGCCGACCGCGTACACGTGGGAGTGGCCCTCGACGTTGAGGAGCTCGGTGACGGGGACCCGCCCCTGCCGGTCGAGGCGCGTGAGCCTGCCGTCGGCGAGGTAGTCGCTGTTCGTGCTCGTACCGTGGGCGCGGAACCAGATGTCGGCGGTGATGTCCTCCCCCTCACCGGTGGCCACGGTGAACGCGGCGGCCTCGCCGGGTCGGGTGTGCGGCGGTGTCCGCAGTGCAGTGCCGAGGCGCAGTTCGACGCCCAGGGCGTCGAACTGGCCGCGCAGGTCGTCGACCATGTCCGGCTCGAATCCCGGGAGCAGTTCCCGGGCCGGATCGACGACGACCACGTGTTTGCCGGGCCAGACGTCCTTGATCTCTCCGGCGAGTTCCAGGCCGACCGGGCCGGCGCCGAGGATGAGCACCCGGCCGGCTCCACGCAGTTCCTTGTGCGTCCGGCGAAGGTCGTCCAGGGCCTCGGCGATGGAGTCGGAGACCGGCTTGGCGGGGTAGGCGTAGCCGGATCCGGTGGCCAGGACCAGGTAGTCCGCCGCCACCCGTTCGCCCGAGGCCAGGGTGACACCGTGCGGGTCCACCGAGACCGCGCGATCCCGGATCACCCTGCCACGGCCGATGAGCGTGGAGTACGGGAAGAACATGCTGCTCGCCCAGTCGGGGCGGGTCAGCGCCCTGAGTGATGCCGCCGCGTTGACGAACGCCTCCCGGGGGTCGATGAGGACGATGTCGGCCTCCGTCTCCAGCGCTTTGGCGACTGCGGCGCCCCCGTAGCCCCCGCCCACGATCGCGACTGTCCGACGCATGTGTGCCCTCCCCGAGTGAATGGTGTCCGGGGGCTATGGCAGAGCCGCCCCCCGCATTTGAAACGTAACGTTACGTTTCAAGCCGGGACTGTACCGGCCGCGAAGGGTGCTGTCAAAACTGAACGTTACGTTTCGCGTTACACTGGCGAAGTGACCGCCACACGAACCGACCGGGGGCCGCGCTCTCGCGACGCGATCCTCCAAGCCGCCAGCGACCTGTGCAGGGAACAGGGCTATGCCGCCGTGACGATGGAGGCGATCGCCACCCGGGCCCGCGTGGGGAAGCCGACGTTGTACCGCTGGTGGCCTTCGAAGGGGGCGGTCTTCCTCGACGTGGTCCTCGACAAGCTCGTCGAGCCCGCCATCGAACTCCCCGACACCGGGGACATGGTCCGTGACCTGCGTACATGGATCCGTGGCTTCGCCGACCTGTTCACCGACCCGCACGCCCGACAGCTCCTGGTCGGACTGCTGGGCGCCGCCCAGACCGACACCGAACTCGCCACCGTGCTCCGGGAGAAGGTCCAGCGGCCGCTCCAAGCCGGCAACCGGCAGCGGATCATCGCCGCCCAGGACGCCGGTGAACTCCCCGCCATGGACCCGACTCTGCTCGAGGAACTCCTCATCTCGCCGCCGTGGTACCGACTTCTGGTCTCCGGGGAACCCGTCACCCGCGAGTACGCCGACCAGCTCGTCGACGCGGTCCTCAGCGTCCGGCCACAACGGCCCACGGCGGCGCCGCCACAGAAGTAGGCCTCCGCACGAGCCGGGCGGAGAGGCGGCCGGCCGGCACGATCGAGGGTCGGCCCGGCTCCGTCCGTACGGAGAGGAGCCCGACGTGGCCCGGCGCACCATGCGTACGCCCCGTGCGGAAAACCCGTGGGGGCGGGCCGTGGACACGGCCCGCCCCACCCGGCTTGGCCGGCGCTACTCGATGTTGATCTTGAATGTGCTGGTCCTGTTGCGGATGTCCTCGGCGTTGCCGCTCATCCGCAGGTTGCGGAAGGTGGCCTCGCCGACCGCCGGGCCCTGGCCGGGTTCCGGCAGTTCGTTGGCCCAGATCCCGAAGCCGGACTTGGCGTCGAAGGCGTCTCCGCTCTTCTTGGATCCGGTGATGGAGATGTCGGTGAAGATCGTGTCCTTCACCGGGAACTGCGGCCGGCCGCCGACGTAGTTGGTCTGGAACATGACGCCTCCGTAGGTGGAGTCGTCGATGTCGACGTCGTTGACGCGGATTCCCTGGAAGACCTTGGAGGCGGAGAAGGCCCAGACGGCCGGGAAGACCTGCGAGCCCCAGAAGTGGCCGCCCGTCCGTTCCAGGGAGACGTTCTCGATCGTCGTGGGATCGGTCCCGAAGCCGTTCATCGGGTAGCCGAAGTCCAGCGAGGAGATCGTGATCCCGGAGTACACCAGGGTGTCGGCGATGCGCATGTTACGGAAGGTGTTGTTGTAGCCGCCGTACACGGCCACGCCGGCCGCTCGCCAGGTCAGGGTCGAGGTGAGGTTCTCGTAGAGGTTGTTCTTCTCGTCGGCGCCGCCCGCGTCGATGGCCGAGAAGAGGGCGAAGCTGTCGTCACCCGTCGCCCGGGCGTCGTTGTTGACGACGTGGTTGTCCGTGGAGCCGTTGGTCATGTTGATGCCGTCGGCGAACGTGTCCCGGATGCGGGAGTTGCTGATGGTCATGTGGTCGGTGTTGGCGCCCCAGTAGAGGCACACCATGTGCTCGGCCCACACGTTGTCGATGGTGATGTCAGAGACGTTCGAGAAGTCGAACACCTTGCCCGGACCGTCGATGCGGGAGGTGTAGTTGCCGAAGTAGGCGAACCCGGCGAACGTCGAGCCCTTGGCGCCGGCCTCGGCCCGGAAGCCCACATCGGTGTTCTCCTGCGACGAGGGTGCGTGGAAGCGGGTGAACCACGGCCCGGCGCCGATGACCTTGACCGCCTTGCCGTAGACCTGGAACTTGCCGGAGGTCTCGTAGTCGCCGGCGGGCAGGTAGACGCCGACCAGCTTGCCCGTGGTGTCCATGCGGACCTTGTCGAGGGCGTTCTGCACGTCCTGGTGCGAGAAGCCCGCCGGCACCGCGTAGCCGGCCGGGTCGGGGTTCGGAGCCTCTGTCGCCTGCTCGGTGTCGACGAAGTCGATGGCGTAGCCGGAGGTGTTGGCCGCGTCCTTCTGCAGCCGGATCTTCGAACCGGCCGGGACCGTCCTGCCCAGCAGCACGTTCGCCTCGTCGTAGATGTGCCGCGGCGCGCCGGAGCCGGGCGAGTTCCCGGGCGAGGTCTCGTTGCCGTAGAGCCAGGCGTACTTCGAGGTGAGATCGATCGCCTTGAGGAACTGACCGTCCACGTAGACGTCGAGCGTCGTGGTGGTGCCGTCCGGGACCGAGAAGCGGGTGACCAGGGTGTTGGTCGCCGCGCGGGTGGTCCACTCGACGTACTGGCCGGTGCCCGTGAGGGTCACGGCCTTGCGGCCGCTCGCCTCGCCGGCGAGGTCGCCGACGGTACGGTTCGGACCGACGATCTTGGCGCCGCCCCCGAGCGTGCCGTCCTCGGCCTCGTACCTGTCGTACGGCATGTCCGCTCCGCGGCCGACGAACAGTGGCTGGACCGTGGTGTTGTTGGCCCGCTTGACCGGCAGTTCGTTGGCGTCGTCGGCGATGACCGTCCTGACGGTGTACTTGCCGTTGCCGGCCGTCCAGGAACCGAGGGCGACCGGTGCGGTCGTCCGCCCCGCCGCGATGGTGCCGTCGTAGGACCCGCTGAGGGTCTTCACGGTGGCGCCCTTGGCGTCCAGGATCGCGAGGGTCACGTTGTGGGTGCCGGAAGCCGAGTCCGTCGTGCCCTGGTTCCTGATCGCGACGGTGAACTTGACCTCGTCGCCGGCCGAGGCGCTGGACGGGGTCCAGGAGACCGGCGCGGCGAGCAGGTCGGAGCTGGACACGGGCTTGACGACGAGGGCGTCGGACCGGGTGAAGGCGTTGTTCGCCTCGTCCTGTTCGATCACCTTGTCGGACGGGTCCACCTGGGCGCCGACGGAGTAGCTGCCCGCGTCCCGGGCCCCGATGCCCGCCGTGACGGTCCTTGACTCACCGGCCGCGAGGGCCGGGACGTCCGTGGTGGCGACCTTCGTGCCGCCGAGCGTGAAGTTCAGGTCGGTGGCCTTCGCCGCTTTGCTGCCGCTGTTGATGACGGTCGCCGTGAGGCTCACGGCGTCCGACTCGACCGGGGCGGCCGGCGTGCTGGTGATGCCGGTGACCTTGAGGTCCGGGTTGGCGGACGGCGTCCCGATCACCTGGAACTCGGCGACCTGCGCGCCGGGTGCGCCGGAGTTCGCGGTGAACTTCAGCTGGATGTCGGCGGCCGAGCCGGAGACCGGGATGGTCACCGTGTTGCCGGTGCCGGGGGAGAAGGTGTAGTCCTTCGCCGCCGCCAGGGTCGTGAAGGTGGTCGCGTCCTGGTCGCGGCCGAGGACCTGGATGTTCTGGGTGCGCGTGGACCAGGCCGTGTCCGGGCTGAGCTTGACGACGATTCTGCTGAGGTCGGCGTTGGCGCCCAGCCTGGTGGTGAGGGTGGCGGGGTAGGCACCGCCCGCGCTCTCCCAGTAGGTGCTGGTGAGGCCGTCGTTGGCGTTGGCGGCGAGGTAGGTGAAGACGTCCGACGACGCCTCGATGGGCTTGCCCTGGGCGAGGTTGCCGCCGGACGACCCGGGCCGGGTGACGCTGTTGCTCGGCGCGGATATGTTGCCGGCCGCGTCCCTGGCCCTCACGTAGTAGGTGACGGTGGAGGTCGCCGGTGGGCTGTCGGTGTACGTCGTGACGTCCCCCGCGACGGACTTCACGAGCCGGTTGTCGGCGTAGACGTCGTAGCCCGTGACCTTGACGTTGTCGCTCGACGCCTGCCACGTGAGCGACACGTCGCCGCCGGACTGCGTGTAGTCGAGGGCGCCGGGTGCGGTGGGGGCCTGGGTGTCGCCGCCGGACCCCTTGCGGGTGACGCTGTTGCTGTCGGAGGAGACGTTGCCCGCCGCGTCCTTCGCACGGACGAAGTAGGTGATGTCGCTGCCGGCGGGCTGGGTGTCGGTGTACGTCAGCACGTTCCCGGCCACACTCGCCCGGAGTTCGCCGTTGGCATAGATGTCGTAACCGGTGACGCCCGTGTCGTCGGCGGCCGCGCTCCAGGTGAGCTTGATCTGCCCGGTGCCGGGTTCGGTGTAGCCGAGGTTCGACGGCGCGGTGGGGGCCTGGGTGTCGCCGGTCGCCGGTCCGTACACCTCCAGCTCGGACACCTGTCCGGCGGGCCAGCCCGTGTTGGCGGTGAAGAGCACACGCACGTACCGCGTCGTGGTGGTGTCGAAGCCGATGGTCGTCGACTGGTCGTCACCGCTGTCGAAGGTGTACGGCTTCGACGCGGTCAGGTCGGTGAAGTTCCGGTCGTCGGTCGAACCCTGGATCTTGAGTGTCTGACTGCGGCTCGGCCATCCGCTCGGCAGCCGCAGTGTCACCTGGTCGACCTTGACCGAGGAGCCGAGATCGACCTGCACCCATTGCGGGAAGGCGTTGTTCTTGCTCTCCCAGTACGTCGAGCGGTTGCCGTCACCGGCGTTGGCGGCGCCGTACACGTCGGCGTGCCCGCTCTCGGTGAAGGGCTTTCCCAGGGCGAGGTTCGGCGACGAGGCGTCCGTCGTGAGCACCTGCATCTCGGCGAGCTGCGCGGTGCCGCCGACCGAGTTGCCGCTGAAGTCGGCCCGTACGTAGCGGGCGAGGGTGGCGGGGAAGGAGATCTTCACCGTGTTGCCGTTGCCGGGGCCGAAGTCGTACGTCGCCGAGGACGTGAGGGTCGCGAAGCTCTTGCCGTCGGCGCTGCCCTGGAGGGCGAGGGTCTGCCTGCGGGTCCCCCAGTGGGCGGGCAGACGCAGCACGACCTGCCGGACGCGCCGGGAGCGCCCGAGGTCGGTCTGCACCCACTGGGCCGACTTCGTCCCGGCCTGCCAGTAGGTGCCGGCATCGCCGTCGTCGACGTTGGCGGCCGGGTGCGTGCCGAGGGCGCTGCCGGCCCGGGCCGTCGCACCGGCGGCGGCATCCGGGCCGCCGGCCGCGTGTGCGTCGAGGGCGGGCAGCCCCAGAACCATGAGGGTGGAGGTCAGTGCGGCGGTGGCTGTGCGCACTCTCCACGAGCTGGGTTTGTATCGGGTCATGCGGGGTCACTCCCTGCGGCGGGCTCACGTACCGCTGCGGCACGCGAGGGCGGCTCGTTTCGGGGCGGAGCGGTGGCGCGGTGCGTCAGGCCGGCGGGCACAGGAATCAACTCTGCGCAGCTTCTTGCATTAGTTCATCGAAATATTGCAGACCACTCGCGCGTACGTCCACGGTCGCGACGGGAGAAGTTTCGCCCGGTACCCCTGTGTCACCGCCGCGAGAGGAGGCGGAAGCGTCGCCCGTCCGTGAACCGGCTCAGGTCACGCCGGATTCCGTGCCCTACAAGGAGATCGAGAAATTGCGTCATTCGGCTAGCTTTTTGCGTTCGCATGCATCGTGACGCGATGACTTGCAGTCGGCGGATCCCCGCCGGCCTCACCCCGCCGCTTCGGCCGGCAGCACCACGCGGACTTCGTAGCCGCCGTCGCCGGTCGGTCCGGAGGTCATCGTTCCGCCGAGGAGCTCGGCGCGCTGGCGGAGACCGATCAGACCGTGGTGCGCACCGGGCAGCGGGAGGGGCGGCTGGGTCGGTGCGGTGTTGGTGACCCTGACGTGCACGGAACCGTTGGTCTGGAACAGGTCGATGCGCGCGGTGGCCCCGGGAGCGTGCTTGCGGGTGTTGGTCAGCGCCTCCTGGACGGTGCGGTAGACCGCGCGCTGGACGGTGGGGGGGAGTCCCTCGGGCAGGGCCATCCTCAGCTCGGTCTCGATGCCGCAGTTGTCGGCCAGCCGCTGGATGTCGGTGAGCGCGGGCTGCGGCGTCAGGTCCGTGGGGTTCCCACCGGAGGCGCGCAGCACCCCGACCATGTGGCGCAGCTCGTCCAGCGTCTGCACGCTCAGCCGGCGGATCGTGGCCGCGGCCTCCTTGGTGTCCGGGTCGCCCGTGCCCACCTGCAAGGCTCCGGCACGCACGGCGATCAGGCTGACCTGGTGGGAGACGACGTCGTGCATCTCCCGCGCGAGCTGCGCGCGTTCCTTGGCCAGGGCGGCCTGGGCGGTCAGCAGCTGCTGGTGGTCACGCGCCTCGGAGATCTCGGCCAGTCTCAGTGACAGGTCGCGGCGGGTCTGCACGAGCTGCCCGAGGAAGACGGCGGCGGCGGCCGTGGCGGCGCTGTAGCCGAACGCGATGAGCGCCGACTTACGCGTCAGGTCCAGGTTCGCCGACGGCAGCGCCGTGATGTCACTGAAGGCGAAGGCCAGGGCACCCACGACCAGCAGCGTCCGGGGGCGGCCCAGGGAAGCGAGCGTGTACAGCGCGGCCAGGCAGGCGAAGACCGCGTCGGACAGCAGCACGGACGGGAGCGTGAGGAAGAAGGTCAGCAGCGGGTGGCGCCGGCGCAGCAGCAGGGCGAGGGCGGCGCCCAGGCCACAGGCCATCCGCAACGGCTCGTTGATGTCCCAGTGAGCCCACACGTCGAGGAGGGCCATGGCCACCGCCACGCCGTCCAGGAGCAGCGGGGACGGGCGGTTCATCCTGTTCCCTCCGCGAGGAGTCCGGCCCGCTGGGCGAAGAGGGCGGCCTGGACCCGGCCGCTCACCTCCAGCTTGGTGAGGATCGCGCTGACGTGGTCCTTCACCGTGCCGGTGCTCAGGTGCATCCGGGTCGCGATATCGGCGTTCGACAGGCCCTCGGCGACGAGGACGAGGACCTCACGCTCGCGGTCGGTCAGCCTTTCCAGCGACTTCGGCCGGCGCTCCTGCGGTCCCGCGCTCAGGTAGCCGTCCACCACCGTGCGTGTGACCTTGGGCGACAGCACCGTGCCGCCGTGGGCGAGGCTCTGCACCGCCAGCGGCAGCGCCTCGGGATCCGTGTCCTTGAGGAGGAAGCCGGCGGCGCCTGAGCGCAGTGCCGTCTCCACGTAGTCGTCCATGTCGAACGTGGTCAGCATGGCCACCACGGGAGGCTCCGGCAGCCGGCGGATCTCGCCCAGTACGGTGAGCCCGTCGACGTCCGGCATGCGGATGTCCAGCAGAACGACGTCGGGGTGCGTCTCGCGCACCGTCCGAAGGGCCTCACCGCCGGACACCGCCCCGACGACCTCGATCCCGTCGGCGGCGTCGAGGATACGCCCGAAGCCCGTTCGGATCAGGGCTTCGTCGTCGACCACCAGTACCCGGATCACGTGCGCTCCAGCCTCTGTCGGACCCTGGTCCGATTCGTACCACGCCGGGGGCGGCTGCGCCGCTGGGCACCGCCCGGCACCGGCACGAACACGGCCGGCGCGGGGTGGGCGGCGTGGATTCCGTGTCCTCAGTATCGGTGCGTTCGGCTCTCTCGGCGCTGATCACTTCGCCGCTGTGAGCGCGCGGCCGGGACGAGAGCGCCTTGCGAGGTCAGGGTCGGCTGGTGAGGCACATGTGGCGTCGAGTGGAGCGGATCGTCAGCACCGCGACATGGGGAGAGCCATCGGCCGGCGGCCGCTGCTGCGGGACCTCCAGGCGGCCGAACCGGGCGTTCCAGCCGCCGTCGCGCATGGTCAGCGTCACCGCGGAGAAGGACGGCACGTCCAGATGCCAGAAGGCGCGGGCGGGTGCGGACAGGACATGGACCAGAGCGGCGCGGACGACGGTGGACTCGGTGATCGCGAGCACGGAGCCCGTGTCCCCGCGCAGCATGTCCAGCCACGTCGCCGTCCGACGGCAGAGCTCGCGGACGGACTCGCCCCCGTGCGGCGCGGCGTCGGGATCGGTCAGCCAGGAGGACAGGCCGTAGGGGTCCTCGGCCGCGATCTCTTCGAGCGGGCGGCCGTCCCATGCGCCGTAGTCGAGATCGCGCAAGGCACTCTCGGGCGTGGCTTCGACGGCGAGCGCCTCGGCGAGTTGCGCGCAGCGGACCGAGGGCGTCCGCACGGCCCGTGCGTACGGCGGAAGCGCCGCACGCGCGGCCGCGAGCTCGTGCCGGTCGTGCTCGCTCAGGGCACCGTCCCCGAAGACCTGGTCCCGGCTGCCTTCCGTGGCGGTCGCGCACAGCATCGTCAGTCGCACCCTCACGATCCGACCTCCTTCTCCGGTGGGACGGCACATCGCCCCCGTTCAGGCTCTGGGGCAGGTACTTCGGCGTCCCCGCCGGAGGGCGCCCGGCGTACGGACGACCCCTTGGGGAACACGGCCCTTTACCTGACGGTCCCGCTGCGCCCCCGCGCGCGGCTGGTGACGGCGAGTGGAGTTCCGTCGTGGACGGCTCCGGCCTGAGCCGGGAACTGTCCCATTGACCACCACCCTCCAGGAACGATGGTGGTTCAACCATCCGGCATGTGGCCGGAGTACCCCCGCCAGGCGGGGGGGATGCGTATCCCCAGGTGGTAGGACCGTCCACTTTTCGGATGCTCCGACGTGGGGTGCCGGACCGTCCCGGCGGCCGGGCCGGACAGCCGCGGTTCCGGTGAGAAGCGTGCCGTCGGCGGACGGCGGCCGCACGGCCTCGCCGCCGCCGAGGCCGGAAAGGCCGGCCGAACGGCGACGCCCGGCGGGCTACGGCAGGAACGCGAGGTCGCACTGGTACCAGGTGCCTCGCTTGCCGCCGAGGTCGGCGGGGTCGGCCGGGCCGATCGGGACGAATCCGGCCTTGGTCAGCACCCGGTGGGAGGCCGCGTTGTCGTGGGCGGTGGCCGCCCGCACCGTGCGCAGTCCGTGCCGGTCCGCCGCCAGACGGCACAGCTCCCGGACGGTGGCGGTGGCCACGCCGCGGCCGGTGACCTGCTGCGCGACCCGGTAGCCGAGTTGCGCGGTGCGGTGCTCGATGTCGACCAGGTTGAACCTGCCGAGTATCGAGCCGTCGTCGGCGACGAGTACGTAGAAGGCGCAGACGCCGGCCTTCTGCTCGGCCAGCAGGGCGTTGAACCGGTCGGTGAACCGGTCGAAGAATTCCTCACCGCGGTCGGGGACCGAGGCGGCGAAATAGGTGCGGTTCGCCAGCTCGAACGCCAGGACCGCCTCGGCATGGCTGGCATGCAGCCGCTTCAGCTCGGGCACCGCCCGACTCTACCCGGACGGGATGCCGGGATCACGCCGATTTCTGCCGCCGGGAGGCGCCCTCAGGGCCGGGAGAGGGGCCGAGGACGGCTGGTGCGGCACCGCCGCACCGGCGGCAAGCGGTGACACCACCTCATGCCTCGGTCAGCTCGGCGTTCGCCCGTTCCGTGACCAGGGTCAGCACGCGGCCGGCGATCGCCAGGTCCTCGGCCGGGATGTCGGCGTACAGCCGGGCCGCGATCTCGGCGGACTCGGTGGCGGTGCTTTCGTACAGCGCTCGTCCGGCGTCCGTGAGCCGTATCCCGGACGCTTCCGCCGGGTCCTCCTCCAGCAGCTTCGCGGCCGTCAGCTCCGCGATGACGCCGTGCACGACCGACTCGTCGGTCTTCAGCGAGCCGATGACGTCCGCGACGAGCGCGTCGCGGCCGACGGCTCCGCCCGCGACCGCGACGACGCGGAGCGTCACACTCTGGTTGAACGTGGCCCCGTGCCGGGTCAGGGCATCCTCCAGGAGCGCGCGCGAGGCGTAGTGCGCCAGGGCGACGACTCGGCCGTTGACGTGGGGTGCGGTGGTGGTCATGGCTGCTCCTTCTCGTTCTCCGAAGCTCACAAGCCATACAGTACATGGCTACTATGTACATGGCTACTAGATTTCGAGTCGGGTGATCGGCAACGGAGCCGGCGCGCTCCCGCAGCCGCGCCGCTGCGGCGGACCGGCGGACCGGCGGACCGGCCGACCGGGGGCGCGTTCATCCGTCGGGGTGCCCCCGCTCCCAGGCCGCCCTGACCTTTGCGGGGAGACGGCAGCGCGGCGGCACGTCGTACCCGTTGGCGCGGGCCCAGGTGCGGATGGCGTTGACGTCGGGCCCGTACGTGTCACAGAGCCGCTTGTAAAGGCGTCGGGGGCATCGGGGGAGTTCACAGGGCGGACACTGGGGGAGGTCCGGTCGACGGCGGTGATCAGGGGGCACGGGGCCGTGGTCGTCGGTGCGGCGGAGCCGATCGGGTGGGCGGTTGCCGTTTATCACCCGTCAGGTGGTACCCGGTGAACGATCTTGCTTCATACGCTGAGGAACATGACTCTTTCCCCGCTCCGTCGGATCGGTTTCGGCGTGGGACCCGTTGTTCTCGGGACCGTTTTCGCCTTGGTGCCGGCTGGGACGGCCTCGGCGGCCCCCGGGCCGGTCAAGGCGCGGCTCAAGCTCGCGTGTGACCCGGACACCTGGCGCGTGGAGTACACCGCGGGAAGCACCGGACATGCCCCCGGGGCGACGGTGACCACGCGGATCGATGTCAGCGTCGTCGACGAGTACGGTCCGGACGAGGTCACCGGCGAGGGTCCGTACGGTCTGGGCAGTGCCGCCGGCACCGGTGACGTGAAGCGGAAGGCCGGCGCCAGGGGCGCGTGGTCCACCCGCGAGGTCCTGAGCAGGGGGCCCCGCCCTTCCGGTCACCCCCGCTCGCACACCCAGACCACCACGGTCACCCTTCATGTGGCCGACCGGACCGGCTGGGCCATGGCCGAGAACGAGTGCACGCTGACGGTGTCCTGAGGCGTACCTGTCGGCTGCGCGCTCATTCGGCCGCCTCAGGAAGAACCGGTCCGGTCCCGGCGACGCCGGGACCGGACGCGGCGTGACCGCGGCTCCCGCACGGTCCCCACCCGTACCCCCGCCCGTACCGATGTCTGTTTCTGCAAGTTGGACGGCATTGCTGACGCATCGTGCGTCCGCGTAGCGTTCTTGTCGGGCCGCGATCGCCTGGCCCAAGACCTTCACGAGACATATGACTTGAGGTACAGCCATGCCTACGACCACCCTGCGCCAGCTCAACTCGTTCGATGACACTCCCGCGTCGCTCGCCTCCGCCACGGTGATCCTGATCGACTACCAGAACACCTACACCCAGGGCGTCATGGAGCTGACCGGCTGGGAGGCCGCTCTCGACGCCGGCGCCAAGCTGCTCGCCGAGGCCCGCGCGGCCGGTGCGAAGGTCATCCACGTCATCAACGACGGTGGCGAGGGCACCCCGTACGACATCCGCGCGGAGATCGGCCAGATCCACCCGAAGGTCGCGCCGGTCGACGGCGAGGTCACCGTGGTGAAGACCAAGCCGAACGCGTTCCTCGACACCGAACTCGGCGATCTGGTCGACGAGGCCGGGAACAAGGACGTGGTGATCGCCGGGTTCATGACCCACATGTGCGTTGCCTTCACCGCTCAGGGCGCGTTCCTGCGCGGCAACCAGCCGACCGTGGTGGCGGACGCCTCCGCCACCCGGCCGCTGCCGACCTCCGTGGCCGAGGTGTCCGCCGAGGCGGTGCACCTCGGTGCGCTCGCCACGATCGCCGACCTGTACGGCGTCGTCGTGCCGTCGGCGGCCCAGCTCGGCTGACGCACGTCGAACCGCCGCCGCGGGGGCCGGCGTCGCGTGCCGTCGGTGCGCGGTCCCCGCGGCGGCCATCGGTACGTAATGTTCCGTTTGCCTGTAACGAAAGCGGAACTTCCATTCGTGAAAAATGAGCGGTGATCACACAGTGTGTGGCGGGAACTACCGTGTGATCCACTAATAGCCCGGTCAACTCCCGTACAAATACGGTCACGTGGTGGCGGGCGCGGGTCGGTCCGCGCCCCCTCGAAACAGAAGGAACACACCTCACGTGACCACACGAAGAACCGTTCTCGCCGGTGCGACCGCCGTCGGCGCTGCAGCCGCCTTCGGCACCGCCGGCCAGGCCTTGGCGGCCGACGAGTTCGGCACTCCCACGACGTCGAGCGCGGCCCAGAAGGATGCCCGCGACGCGATACGCAAGGTCAACGCCGACATGCGCAGCAACTACGCCGCGCTCAAGGCCGATCTGTCCAAGCGGCTGTCGCCGATGATCGTCGTCACGAACACCGCCACCGGCGGCCAGTTCACGCTCCTGTACAACGGCACGACGGACACCGTGCAGCCGGTTCCCGAGTACTTCGAGCTGGCCAAGTCCATCGCGCACGTTCCGCTGGGCATCTACTCCATCCTCGCCCAGTACCTCAGCGACCAGGTCCCCAACGTCCCCAACCGGGACCGCATCGACGCCCACGACCTCGACATGGTCGCCGCCAAGGGGCAGTCGGACCACTCCTGGGTCACCCCGCTCACCAACTTCAGGACCACCCTCACCACGGCCCGTGACAAGCTCACCGCCGCGGGCCTCCCCAAGGACCTGCACGACAGCTGCAAGTTCATCCTGGACGAGGCGATCCACTACATAGACGGCGTCCTGCACGACCAGACGTTCGACATCCCCGGCTACGACGTCTTCTCCGGCAGGGTCTACCCGAAGATCCGCACCAACATGGTCTTCTCGGCGAAGGCCCAGATCGACGGCATCGAAGGCCAGTTGAAGAAGTGGCGCACCAAGCTCGGGGAAGCCGCCTGGAGCGAGCTGTACGTGGTCGTGTTCTCCATCTGGACCACCAGCGTCCTGAACCAGGCGTCCATCATCATCAAGCGGTGCATGGACCAGTCCAAGGTCGACTCGCACCTGATCGACGTGCCCACCGCCGAGATGCTCAGCGATCCCATCGCCGTCGCCCGGGACAACCTCGCCCGGATCGTCCAGGACAACATCGCCGCCGAGATGGTCTTCGCGAGCGACGCCGAGATCGCCACCGCCCTCAAGGGCCGCCAGGACCTCCTCTCCGAGGAGATCCTCAACCAGATCGGTGCCAACGGCACCACCAACCCCGCCTCCTACAAGGGCACCGCCGCCACGGCGGCCACGGCCGCCGCGCTCGCGGCCGGCAAGGACGCCTGCCCCTGGCACCAGGCCCAGAAGGCCGCCGTCGGAGTCTGACCCGACAGCCGCACCCCCGTCACGGCTCCCTCCGGACACCGACGCGGACCACACACCGCACCGGCGCCCCGGAGGGAGCCGTTTCTCGATGTCACTGACCGATCAGCGCAGCACCTCACCCCAGGGAAAGACCCGTGCCGTCCACCACCAGGACCAGACGCACCCGCACCGCCCCGGACCCGCGCCCCGGCCGCCGCGCCGACGCCCTCACCCTTCTAGGCCTCATCCTCCTGGCCCTGAATCTACGCGCGGCGATCACCGGCATCCCGCCCGTCCTCACCACCCTCCAGGCCGCGCTCCACCTGACCGGCACCCAGGCCGGAATCCTCACCACGCTTCCCGTGCTGTGCCTCGGCGTCTTCGCCCCCGTCGCCCCCTCTCTGGCCCGGCGCGCCGGCACGGAGGCCGTCCTGGCCGGCGCCCTCGCGCTCGTCCTCGCGGGCGTCCTCGTCCGCACCGTGCCCACCCCGGTCGCGCTGTTCACCGGCACCCTTCTCGTCGGCGCGGGCATCGCACTGGGCAACGTGCTGATGCCGGCGGTCATCAAGCGCGACTTCCGCGACAGCGTCGGCACCATGACCGGCCTCGCGATGACCCTGATGGCCGCCACCGGCGCCCTCGCCGCGGGCCTCGCCGTGCCCCTCAGCACCGCCACCGGGTGGCGCCCGGCCCTCGCCGTCTGGGCCGCGCCCGCCCTGGCCGCGGCCCTCACCTGGGCTCTTCTCGCGGCCCGCCGTATCCGCCGGCAGCCGCCGGCCACGACCCCGCTCGCCACGGTGCCGCCGGTGCCTCAGACGTCCGTACTGCACTCCCCGCTCGCATGGGCCGTCTCCGCCTTACTCGGCCTTGTCTCCCTGTGCTTCTACGTCCTGGTGGCGTGGACACCCCAGATCATGAGCGACGAGGGCTACCCCACGGCCGTGGCCGGGGCGATGACATCCGTCATGCTCACCATCGGCATCCCCTTCGGCCTGGCCGTTCCCGTCGCCGCGGCCAGGGCCGCCGATCAACGCCCCCTCGTCGTCACGGTGATCGCCCTCAAAGCCGCCGGGCTCACCGGCATCCTCCTCGCACCCCAGGACGCATGGGCGTGGACCGGCGTCCTCGGTGCCGGCATCGGCGCCGGCTTCCCCCTCGCCATGACCCTCCTGGGTCTCCGCTCACCCGACCCGGCCACGGCGGCACGCCTGTCGGCCATGGCGCAGACCGGTGGGTACCTCCTCGCCGGATGCGGCCCCGCGGCCTTCGGCCTCCTGCACACGCTCACCGGCAGCTGGAACACGCCGATCCTGCTCCTGATCGCGTGCACCGTGCCCGAACTGCTGGTCGGTCTCGTCGCCGGCCGCCCCGGCTTCGTCGGCGCCCGCTGAGACGCGGGCCTCCGTCGAGTACCGCGGCGGGAGCACGCCCGTGAGAGCCGGGTCCTTGCGCGGTCCTCCTCGGAACCCGCCCTGCGGTCAGGGGGGTTGAGCGGTGGCCCGGTGAACGGGGCGGTGCCGCCCGGGGCGACGGCACGGTGACGGGACACCTGGGATACTGTCTCACCCGGTCGAGTGAGAGGGACGGCGTGCGGGTTCAGGTGCAGGTGCGGGGGCGGCGTGCCCGCCGGTGGATCACCTTCGGGTTGATCGCGTTCGGGGCGGTGTTCCTGGTCATCGGGCTGGTCCTCGCGGGGACGACGATCTCGTTCCTGGCCGACGCGGAACGCGCCCGGGGCACTGTGGTGGCCCTGGAGTGGCGCGACGACGACCACGGCATGTCCCACGGGAAGCGGACGCACGACGGGCCCGTGGCGTACCCGGTGGTCGAGTTCACCTCCGCGGACGGCACGCCGAGGACGTTCCGGAGCTCCACGGGCACCAACCCGCCGTCGTACGAGAAGGGTGACCGGGTCGAGGTGCTCTACCGCGCGGAGTCCCCCGGGGACGCGCGCATCGACGGGTTCGCCTCGCTGTGGCTGCTGCCCCTCCTCTTCGGTGGGATCGGGCTCGTGATCGCGGGGGTCGGGACGGTCATGGCGCTGGTGACGCGACGGCGCTCCCGCTCGGCGGGGCCGTCCCCGGCGCTGGGCCGGTGAGCGGGGGAGGCGCGACCGTCGGCGCGCGTCACGACCGGCTGCCGGCGGCCGTCACCACCCCGTAGGCCATGTCTCAGATGGCCGCGCGAACGGCCCGTTCGAAGCCCTCGACGTGGCTGCGGGCGAGCCGCGCCGCGCGGTCCGGGTCACCGGCGACGATCGCCTCGATCAACGGTCCGTGCTCCTCGACATGGCCGGCCATGTCGGAGAGCCGGTCGACGAACAGGCACCAGATGCGGGTCGCCAGGTTGTCGTGGCGGACGAGGGTGTCCTCCAGATACGGGTTGTGCGTGGCGGCGTAGATGGCGCGGTGGACCTGCAGGTCCAGGTGCATCAGCTCGGCGGGGTGCTGACCGGAGGCCCCCGCGCCGTCCAGCTCCTGGTGCAGCGCGGTCAGGGCCGCGCGGTCCGTGGCCGTCGCCCGTCGCGCCGCCTGGGCGGCGGCCAGCGGCTCCAGCTCCTGCCGTACCTCGGAGATGTGGGCCAGGTCGGTGATGTTGACGTCGGTGGCGAAGGTGCCGCGCCGGGGATAGGTGGTGATCATGCGCTCGTACTGCAGCCGCTTCAGCGCCTCGCGGACCGGGGTCCGTCCGACGCCGAGGGACTGGGCCAGCTGCTCCTCGTTGATCGGCGCGCCGGGGCGGATCTCGAGCATGACGAGCCGGTCGCGGATGGCGCGGTAGGCGCGCTCGGCGAGGGAGAGCTCCTCACCTCCGGGCACGGTTGCCATCATGGATGCCCCCTTGACCTGGCCGTCGAGCTCCCATACCTTACCGCACAGGCTGATATATCAGTTGCCCATTAGACGGCTCTCAGGATGGTGCACAGATGGCGACCACCCCGTCGATCAGCACTCTCGCCTCCCCTCTCTCCCTCCCGCTCCACGCGGTCGACCCGGACGTCTCCGCCGCGGTGGACGCCGAGCTGCGCCGTCAGCAGTCGACGCTGGAGA
This sequence comes from Streptomyces echinatus, assembly GCF_014203595.1. GTDB lineage: Bacteria > Actinomycetota > Actinomycetes > Streptomycetales > Streptomycetaceae > Streptomyces > Streptomyces echinatus. The sequence continues at coordinate 517,854 of NZ_JACHJK010000003.1, read as the reverse complement.
TGATCGCCTCGGAGAACTTCACCCCGGCCGCGGTCATGGAGGCCCAGGGCTCGGTGCTGACCAACAAGTACGCCGAGGGCTACCCGGGCCGCCGGTACTACGGTGGCTGCGAACACGTCGACGCCGTCGAGCGGTTGGCCGTGGCCCGGGTGAAGGACCTGTTCGGCGCCGAGGCCGCGAACGTGCAGCCGCACTCGGGCGCCCAGGCCAACGCGGCCGCGATGTTCGCGCTGCTGGAGCCGGGGGACACGATCCTCGGCCTCGACCTCGCGCACGGCGGGCACCTGACCCACGGGATGCGCGTCAACTACTCCGGCAAGCTGTACGACGTCGTCCCCTATCACGTGCGCGAGTCCGACATGCGCATCGACATGGACGAGGTCGAACAGCTCGCTCTCGCGCACCGGCCCAAGCTGATCGTGGCCGGCTGGTCGGCCTACCCCCGGCAGCTGGACTTCGCCGCGTTCCGGCGGATCGCCGACGCGGTGGGCGCCTACCTGATGGTGGACATGGCCCACTTCGCCGGGCTGGTGGTCGCGGGCCTCCACCCGAACCCGGTGCCGTACGCCGACGTCGTCACGACGACCACGCACAAGACCCTCGGCGGCCCGCGCGGAGGCGTGATCCTCAGCCGTGCCGGCCTGGCCAAGAAGATCGACTCCGCGGTCTTCCCGGGGCAGCAGGGCGGACCGCTGGAGCATGTCGTCGCCGCGAAGGCGGTCGCCTTCAAGATGGCGGCGAGCGAGGACTTCAAGGAGCGCCAGCGGCGGACCCTGGAGGGCGCCCGCATCCTCGCCGGCCGGCTGCTGGCCGACGACGTGGCCGAGGCCGGGATCACGGTGCTGACCGGTGGCACCGAGGTGCACCTGGTCCTCGTCGACCTGCGGAACTCCGCGCTCGACGGGAGGCAGGCCGAGGACCGGCTGCACCGCGTCGGCATCACCGTCAACCGCAACGCGGTGCCCTTCGACCCGCGCCCGCCGATGATCTCCTCCGGTCTGCGGATCGGCACCCCGGCCCTGGCCACCCGCGGTTTCGGCGCGACGGAGTTCCGGGAGGCCGCCGACGTCGTCGCCCAGGCACTGAAGGCCGAGCGGCTCGACGACGAGCGGGCGGGGCTGTTGCGAGACCGCGTCGAGAAGCTCGCCGCCGCCTTCCCCCTCTACCCCCACCTGTCCCGCCCGAACGGAGACGCGGCATGATCGCCCAGCCGCTGCCGGAGCACCCGGACTTCTTCTGGCGCAACCCCGAGCCGCGCTCCTCCTACGACGTCGTCATCGTCGGTGCCGGAGGCCACGGGCTGGCGACCGCCTACTACCTCGCCAAGAACCACGGCATCACCGACGTCGCCGTCCTGGAGAGGGGCTGGCTGGCCGGCGGCAACATGGCGCGCAACACCACGATCATCCGCTCCAACTACCTCTGGGACGAGAGCGCGGCGATCTACGAGCACGCCCTCAAACTGTGGGAGGGGCTCCCGGCGGAGCTGGACTACGACTTCCTGTTCAGCCAGCGCGGCGTCCTCAACCTCGCCCACACCCTCCAGGACGTCCGCGAGGGCGTGCGCCGCGTGGGAGCCAACCGCCTCAACGGAGTCGACGCCGAGTGGCTCGAACCGGACGAGGTCGCCGAGGTCTGTCCCATCCTCAACATCTCGCCCCGCACCCGGTACCCGGTCCTCGGCGGCACCTTCCAGCCGCGGGCCGGCATCGCCAAGCACGACCACGTCGCCTGGGCGCTGGCCCACCGCGCCGACGAGATGGGCGTGGACCTGATCCAGGGCTGCGAGGTCACCGGCTTCCTCAAGGACGGCAACCGGGTCGTGGGCGTCGAGACCAACCGCGGCCGCGTCCTCGCCGGCCGGGTCGGACTCGCGGCCGCCGGACACAGCAGCGTTCTCGCCGAGCGGGCCGGGTTCCGGCTGCCGGTGCAGTCCCATCCGCTGCAGGCCCTGGTCTCCGAACTGCACGAGCCGGTACACCCCACCGTGGTCATGTCGAACCACGTGCACGTCTACGTCTCCCAGGCGCACAAGGGCGAGCTGGTGATGGGCGCGGGAGTCGACGCCTACAACGGCTACGGACAGCGCGGCTCCTTCCACGTGATCGAGCAGCAGATGGCCGCCGCCGTCGAACTGTTCCCCGTCTTCGCCCGCGCGCACGTGCTGCGCACCTGGGGCGGCATCGTCGACGTCACCCCGGACGCCTCCCCGATCATCGGCACCACCCCCGTCGAGAACCTCTTCGTCAACTGCGGGTGGGGCACCGGCGGGTTCAAGGCCACCCCGGCCGCCGGCTGGACCTTCGCGCACACCGTCGCCACGGGCGAGCCGCATCCGCTGAACGCGCCCTTCGCCCTCGACCGCTTCACGACGGGCGCCCTGATCGACGAACACGGCGCGGCGGCCGTGGCCCACTGAGGAGGACACCGTGTTGCTGATCAGCTGCCCGTGGTGCGGTCCGCGTGACGAGACCGAGTACCACTACGGGGGACAGGCCCACGTTCCCCACCCCGAGAGCCCCGCGGACCTCTCCGACGAGCAGTGGGCCGCATACGTCTTCTACCGCGACAACTCCAAGGGCCCCTTCGCCGAGCGCTGGGTGCACAGCACCGGCTGCCGCCGCTGGTTCAACGTCCTGCGCGACACCGCCACCCACGAGGTGCTCGCCGTCTACCGGCTCGACGGGCCCCGCCCCGCACCGCCACAGGCCGGAGGGAACCGATGACCGACCAGCAGTTCCGGCTCCGGCACGGCGGCCGCGTCGACCGCGGCACCGTGCTGCGGTTCACCGTCGACGGGCGGGAGCTGACCGGACACCCCGGCGACACCGTCGCCTCGGCCATGCTGGCCAACGGGCTCGTCCAGGCCGCCCCGTCGCTCTACCGCGGCCGCCCGCGAGGCGTCGTCGCCGCGGGCGTCGAGGAGCCCAATGCCCTGGTGCAGCTCGACGGCCCGTGCTCGGAGGGCATGCTGCCGGCCACGACGGTGGAGCTGTACGACGGCCTGTCCGCCACCACGCTGTCCGGGATGGGACGGCTCGACCCGGCCCCCGACCCCGCCGTCTACGACAAGAAGTACGTCCACACCGACGTCCTCGTGGTCGGCGCCGGCCCGGCCGGACTCGCTGCCGCGGCCGGGGCCGCCCGCTCCGGCGCCCGCGTGATCCTCGTCGACGACCAGCCCGAACCCGGCGGTTCACTGCTCTCCGGCACGCGGGACGACCTCGAACGGGCCGCCGGGTTCCGCGCGGCGCTCGACGCCGCCCCCGAGGCCGTCGTCCTGCCGCGCACCACGGCCTTCGGCTCGTACGACGACAACTACGTGCTCGCCCTGCAACGGCGCACCGACCACCTCGGCCCCGAGGCCCCAGCGGGCGTCTCACGCCAGCGCCTGTGGCACATCCGCGCCCGCCAGGTGATTCTGGCGACCGGCGCGCACGAGCGTCCCCTGGTCTTCGCCGGCAACGACCGGCCCGGCGTGATGCTCGCCGGGGCCGTGCGCACGTACCTCAACCGGTACGCGGTGGCGCCGGGTTCGCGGGCCGTGGTCGGCACGAACAACGACAGCGCCTACGACACCGTCGCCGACCTGCACGCCGCCGGCATCGACATCGCCGCGGTCGTGGACGCACGCCCCGGGCTGTCTCCCCGGGCCGCCGAGGTCGCCGCCGTGACCGGCGTACCGGTGCGGACCGGCAGCGCGGTGGTCGGCACCGAGGGAGAGGGCCGGCTCAGCGGCGTCACCGTCCAGGCGCTCGACGCGGACGGTCGGCTCACCGGCGCCCCACGGTCGTTCGACTGCGACCTGCTCGCCGTCTCGGGCGGCTGGAGCCCGGTGGTGCACCTGCACAGCCAGCGGCAGGGCCGGCTGCGCTGGGACGAGGACCTGGTCGCCTTCGTCCCCGACGGCGCCGTACGCGACCAGCGGGTCGTCGGTGCGGCCCGGGGGACGTACGACCTCGACGGCTGTCTGGCCGAAGGGGCGCGGGCGGGTGCGCGGGCCGCCACGGAGGCCGGGTTCCCGGTGGCCGTACCGCCGGCCCCCGACGCGCGGTCCGCCGTCGCGCCGACGCGTGCCCTGTGGCTGGTGCCCGCCCCCGACGGCGAACCCGCCGCCTGGGACACCCACTTCGTCGACCTCCAGCGCGACGTCACCGTGGCCGACGTCTGGCGCTCCACCGGCGCCGGCATGCGCGGCGTCGAACACGTCAAGCGCTACACCTCCCTCGGCACGGCGAACGACCAGGGCAAGACCTCCGGAGTCAACGCGATCGGCGTGATCGCCGAGGCCCTCGGCGGTTCGCCGGCGGAGATCGGCACGACGGCGTACCGGGCGCCGTACACACCGATCGCCTTCGCGGCCCTCGCCGGACGGGAGCGAGGCGACCTCTTCGACCCGGAGCGCAGGGCCTCGCTGCACGGCCTGCACGTGGCGCACGGCGCGGAGTTCGAGGACGTCGGGCAGTGGAAGCGCCCCCGGTACTACCCGCTGCCCGGCGAGGACATGGACACCGCCGTGGCCCGGGAGTGCCGCGCCGCCCGCGAAGGGGTGGCGTTCATGGACGCGTCCACCCTGGGCAAGATCGAGATCTGGGGCGCGGACGCGGGCGAGTTCCTCAACCGCGTCTACACCAACGCGTTCAAGAAGCTGAAGCCCGGCACGGCCCGCTACGGCGTGATGTGCAAGCCCGACGGCATGATCTTCGACGACGGTGTGACCCTGCGCCTCGACGACAACCGCTACTTCATGACCACCACGACCGGCGGCGCCGCCCATGTCCTGGACTGGCTGGAGGAGTGGCTGCAGACGGAGTGGCCCGAACTCGACGTGCACTGCACGTCGGTGACCGAGCAGTGGGCGACGATCGCCGTCGTGGGCCCGAAGTCGCGCGAGGTCGTCGCCCGGCTCGCGCCCGACGCCGACCTGTCCGCCGAGGCGTTCCCCTTCATGGCCTTCCATGAGACCACCCTGGCCTCCGGCATTCCCGCCCGCATCTGCCGGATCTCCTTCTCCGGCGAACTCGCCTACGAGATCAACGTCTCCTCGTGGTACGGCCCGGCCGTCTGGGAGCGGGTCCACGAGGCCGGACGGCCGTGGGGCATCACCCCCTACGGCACCGAGACCATGCACGTCCTGCGGGCCGAGAAGGGCTACATCATCGTCGGCCAGGACACCGACGGCACCGTCACCCCGCAGGACGCGAGCATGTCCTGGGTCGTCTCGAAGCAGAAGGACTTCATCGGCAAGCGGTCCCACTCCCGTGCCGACACCTCCCGTAGGGACCGCAAGCAGCTGGTCGGCCTGCTGCCGGTGGACCGCACGACCCGGCTGCCCGAGGGCACCCAGCTCGTCGCGCCGGACGTGCCGGTCACCCCCGGGACCGGTCCGGTGCCCATGCTCGGCCACGTCACCTCCAGCTACCACAGCCCGGCCCTCGGCCGCCCCTTCGCCCTCGCCCTCGTCGCCGGAGGCCGGGCGAGGATCGGCGAGACCCTGCTCGCCCCCGTCGGGGAGGACCTCGTGCCCGTCGAGGTGACCGAATCCGTCCTCTACGACCCCGAAGGGACCAAGCGCGATGGCTGAGCCCACGACGAGCGACGCGGGGGCGGGCCCACCGGCCCCGCGCACCAGCCCCCTGGCCCATCTGGCGGACCGGATGCGTGCCGCCGCCGTCACCGGCGCCCGCGGTGTGACGCTGGCCGAGTGGCCGTTCGTCACCATGGTGAACCTGCGCGTCGATCCCGCGTCCGAGGCGGCCGTCCGCATCGAGAAGACTCTGGGCGCGCCGCTGCCGCGACAGTGCGGCCACACCACCGCGTCCGGCCCGCACACGCTCGTCTGGCTCGGCCCCGACGAGTGGCTCGTGCTGTCCCACGCCGACGGCACCGCCGTGGCCGGCGAGTTGGGGGAGGCGCTCGCGGGCGATCCCGGCTCGGTGGTGGACGTCTCGGCCAACCGCACCACGCTGGAGCTGAGCGGTCCGGCCGCCCGGCAGGTGCTGGAGAAGGGCTGCCCACTCGACCTGCACCCCCGGGCCCACGGACCCGGCCGGGCGGTGTCGACCACGGTGGGCCCCGTGGCGGTGCTGCTCTGGCAGGTCGACGACGCACCGACGTACCGGTTGTTCCCGCGGTCCTCGTTCGCCGACTACCTGGCGCGCTGGCTCATCGACGCGATGGCCGAGTACCGGGGCCCGGAGGTGCCCTGACGGCTCTGTGGCACCCCCCGCCACAGCCACGTCGGCCCTGGTGGAAAGGCGACGCACGTGGTGTGCTGGTACTGGCGGGAAGGACCCGTAGGAGACGCGGGGAAGCGGCCGGCGGCCGTGCACCGCGCAATCTGGATCCGCGAGAAGTGGATGGCGCCCTTCCCGTCCGTCATGTCGTGGCAGGGGCAGTGGCCACCGCCGGCCGGCTCGGGGCCGAAGGGCCCCCGGCCGGGCCCGGCCGGCCCGTGGTGCGCCCGGGCGGACGCGCCCACGCTGAGGGCAGCAGCCACGAAGGGAGTCGGTGCGATGACCTCCGCCACCACCATGACCGCGGCCCTTGCACCCGTGCACCGCGAACAGCTGATGACCCTCGCCCGCGAGGTGTCCTACGCGGCGGGCAGCCGGATGTTCGAGGAGGGCCGGCGCGCCGACCGCTTCTGGATCGTGCGCACCGGCACCGTCGCGCTCGACCTGCACGTGCCCGGCCGCCGGCCCGCCGTCATCGAGACCCTCGGTCACGGCGAACTGATCGGCTGGTCGTGGCACTACCCCCCGTATCTCTGGCACCTGGGCGCCGAAGCGACGAGCCCGGTGCGGGCCTGGGAGTTCGACGCCGAGGCCGTACGGGCGATGTGCGTCGCGGACCCTGAGATCGGCCGGGCGGTCGCCGTATGGGTCGGACGCGTCGTCGCTCAACGCCTGCACGCCTCCCGGGTGCGGCTGCTCGACCTCTACGCCCCGTACGGCGCCGGAGACCTGCTGTGATCGCCTGGTACCGGGAGCGGGCCGGCACGGACGGCGGTCCGCACCGAGCGGGTGACGTCATGACGCGCGCCGTCGGCCCCGGCGGCCGCGTGGCCCTGTTCCCGGTACGCGGCGTGGCGGGTGTCGCCGGCGTGGACCGCAGGCTCACCGCTGCCGGAAGGGAGTGAAGGAGAGCAAGGCCTACCGGGTGGGCAGCGGGACGCTCCAGTCCAGCACGGCGCCGCCCCCCTCGGGACTCGTCACCTCGAACCGCCCGCCGAGCTTCTCCGCCCGCTCGGCCATGTTGGCCAGCCCGCTGCGCCGGCCGTCGGGCGGGATGCCCACACCGCTGTCGGAGACCTTCAGGCACACCTCGCGGCCGTCGGTCGTCAGCACGACCTGAGCCCGGTCGGCGTGGGCGTGCCGGGCGATGTTGGCGAGGGCCTCGGACAGTACGGCCATGACGTCGTCGGCGATCTCGGGCGGCACATCGGTGTCGACCAGGCCTTCCATCCGCACGCCGGCGGCGAAGCCCAGCAGGGGCGTGGCCTCGCCCACCGCGCTGACGACCCTCGCCCGCAGTCCGGTTCCGGCGGTGCCCGAGTGTGCCCGCAGCCCGAAGATCGTCGACCTGATGATCTTGATGGTCTCGTCGAGGTCGTCCACGGCCCGCAGCACCCGCTCGGCGGCCTCGGGATGCTCGATGAAGCGGCCCGCGCTCTGCAGGGTCATCCCCGTGGCGAACAGCCGCTGGATGGCGAGGTCGTGCAGGTCCCGGGCGATGCGGTCGCGGTCCTCCAGCAGCGCGATCTGCTGGGCGTCCTGCCTGCGCTCGGCCAGCTCCATCGCGATCGACGCCTGGGCGGCGAAACCCTGCAGCATCTCGGTCTCCTTCTGGAAGAAGACCGGCCGGCCGGATTCCCGCGCCACCAGGACCACACCCCGTACGCCGCCGGCGCCGGTGCCGATCGGGACGGCCACGGCGGGGCCGAGCCCCTCGAAGCGCGGCGGCTCGGGGGAGATCCGCGGGTCGTGGATGACGTCGTCGCTGGTCACTGGGGCGCTCGCGGTGTACGCCAGTCCCATCAGGCTGTCGTGCATGGGCAGCACCAGGCCGCGGTGGGCCTCCGCGTCCACTCCGACGGCGATCTCCACGGCGAGCGACTTCGTGCCTTCCATGGGCATGGCGACCGCCGCCAGAGCCGAGTCCGAGATCTCCCGGGCACGCTCGGCGATCAGCCCCAGGGAGTCGGCGCGATCGGTGCCGGACATCAGGCTGTGGCTGATCTCCGCGTTGGCGCGCAGCCAGCGCTCCCGCAGCCGGGAGTTCTCGTACAGGCGCGCGTTGTCGATGGCCACGCCCGCGGCCACGGCCAGGGTGGACAGGACCGACTCGTCCTCCTCGTCGAATTCCGCGCCACCACGCTTCTCGGTCAGGTACAGATTGCCGAAGACCTCGTCGCGGACCCGGATCGGGACGCCGAGGAAGCTGTTCATCGGAGGGTGGCCCGGCGGCAGACCGTATGACGCCGGATGCTCGGAGATCTTCGCGAGCCGGAGCGGATGCGGGTGCCGGATCAGCTCGCCGAGAATGCCATGGCCCTCCGGATAGGGGCCGATCGCGGAGATCTGCGCCTCGGTGACACCCACCGTGTGGAACGCGGACAGCCGGGTGCCGTCGGGTCCGATCACGCCCAGTGCGGCGTACTCGGCGTCCACGAGCACCACGGCGGCCTCGACGATGGAGCGCAGGACCTGCTCCAGGTCCAGCTCCCGGCCGACGGAGAGGACCGCCTCCAGCAGACTGCGCACCCGGTCCTGCGTGCCCCGGGCCGCGTTGATCCGGGCCTGCAGCTCCTCCAGCAGCTCGTCGAGCTTCAGCTGCGGCAGCCGTACGCGGGGCTCCTCCGGGACTGCCACCACGTTCCTCCAGATCCTCGGCGCGCGGACCCCGCACCGGTGGGTCACTTCCACGGTATCGGCTCCGCCCCGGGGCGGTACGCCGGGTCGGCGCCACCCGGCTCCCGGACGCCCTCCCGGGGGCGCCGCCGCGGAATCCGCGGGCGGACAACCAGGGGCTTCCGACGCGCAGTTGCGCAGCGGGCGAAGCCGGGCCGATCGGCCCCTGCCCGGGGACCGGTCGGCACTGGAGACACACGGGGCCACGGGCGACAGTGGCATCAGGAGCGGCACCGACCCCCGCGGTGTCGCTCCGCCGCACGGGCGCCACGCGCGCACCGGCCGCCGAGTCCGACCAGAAGAGAGCCACGCACACGCGAAGAAGCCAGTCATGATCCCTCATCGCGATCCGGCGCAGCGCCGTGTCGACCTCGACCGGGCCGAGGCACTGCGGCTGCTCGGCAGCGTGTCCTTGGGCAGGGTCGTCTTCACCCGGCAGGCACTGCCCACCGTCCGCCCGGTCAACCACATCCTGGACGGCGGTGACATCGTGATCCGGATGCACGAGGGCGCGGCCCTGACCTCGCGGGCGAAGGAGTCCCAGAGCGCCGGCGTGGTCGTCGCCTACGAGGCCGACGCGATCGACCCGGAGACGCACCTCGGCTGGAGCGTGGTGGTCACCGGCTACGCCCGCCTCGTCACCGACCCCGCGGAACTGGCGCGCCTGCGCGGACTGCTCGTTCCCTGGATGCGCCAGCCCGAGATGGACCAGGCGGTCCGCATCCGCCCCGAACTGGTCACGGGTGTGCTGCTCACCGAGACGGAGGTGGCCGCGGGCGAAGCCCGTGCACATGACCGAGCGGCGGGCACATGACCGAGCGGCCGCCGGGCCCGCGGCCGGAGCGGGGCCCGCGGCCGTGACGGACCCGGCGGCGCGACTTGCCACCGCCGCGCCAGAATCCTCTACCGCCGCACCAGGACCCTCCACCGCCGCCGCCCCGGCTGTCGGTTCGGACCGCGATACGGCGTCCGGTCACCGCGTCGGGCTCGATGCGCACCCACAGGTCCCGTTCACCGCCCGCCCAAGGCCGGCTGTACGCCCGCTCGGTGAGGCGCCGCTGTTCCTGAGGGTCCGACACCGTCCGTGCCCGGCCCCGGACCAGCACGCTCCAGCCCTGGCTGAAGGCGTCGTCGATGCGATCCACCTCGAAGGCCACTCTGCCCGGTCATGGCCGTCACCCTCCTTCCCGGTCGGTGCGCGGTACGGCTACTTCCGCGTGCCGCTCCCCGCCGAGCACGACCTTGAGCGCACCGGTCTCGGCGGCCTGGGAGAAGACGTCGTAGGCCTCCTCCATCTGTTTCAGCGGGAAGGTGTGGGTGACCAGTTGTCCGGTCGGGAGCCGGCCGGCGGCCGTCATCCGCAGCAAGGTGGGTGTCGAGCGGGTGTCCACCAGGCCGGTGGTGATGGTGACGTTCCTGATCCACAGGTCTTCGAGGTGCAGCGTGACGGGCTTGCCGTGCACGCCGATGTTGGCCACGTGCCCGCCTGGGCGGACCATGCGGGTGCACAGCTCGAAGCTGTCGGGGACGCCGACCGCCTCCATGACCACATCCGCGCCGAGCCCGTCCGTCAGATCGGCCACCAGTTGGCCGGGTGCCTCGCGGACGTCGGCCACGGCGTCTGCGCCGAGCCGGCGGGCGGCCTCCAGCCGGGCCGCGACCAGGTCGATCGAGATGATCCGCTCCGGAGAGAACAGCCGCGCCGTGGCGACGGCCGCGAGCCCGATGGGTCCGGCACCCACGATGGCGACGGTGTCGCCGGGCCGCACGTGCCCGTTGAGGACACCCACCTCGTAGGCGGTCGGGAAGATGTCCGCCAGCAGCACGGCGTCCTCGCTGCGGACGGCGGCGGGCAGCGGATGGACGGACAGATCGGCATGGGGTACGCGGACGTACTCGGCCTGGGTCCCGTCGATCAGATGGCCGAGGATCCACCCCCCGCCGCCCCGGCACTGGCCGTAGGAGCCGCCCCGGCAGAACCGGCACCGTCCGCAGGAGGTGATGCAGGAGATCAGCACCCGGTCTCCCGGGCGTACCGTCAGCACGTCGCTGCCCACCTCGACGATCTCGCCGACCGCCTCGTGGCCGAGCACCGTGCCGAGAGGGACCTCCGGCACGTCTCCCCTGAGGATGTGCAGGTCCGTCCCGCAGATGGTCACGGCGCCGACCCTGACGACCGCGTCGGTGGGATCCTTGACGGCGGGGTCCGGGACGTCCTGCCAGGACGCCTGACCGGGACCATGGAAGACGAAGCCTTTCATCGGGTTCCTCACCCTCTTCGGTCGCACGCCGTGGGACCGGTCGTCCCGGCACGGTGCCGGAGCCGCCCGCACCTTCAGCCTCCCCAGTCGCCCACCGGTGCCGCTTGGGCCGTCCGGCCCCCCGGGCCCGGCCGGACGGTGCCCATCGAGGCCGGCCGCCTGCCATGAGCCGCGTCGTGGCCCGGACGGATCGGCGGCCCAGGGCCGAACGGCCCTTGCGCTTCGTCCGCGTCCCGGGTTCGCTCGTTCCATGTCCGAGAACGACACGGCCTGCGTGGCGGAGCACCGCACCGTGAAGGGAGCGGCCCTGCCCCACCACGCGACCGGCGGGGCGATCATCGTGTCCGTACACGGCGAGATGGACGCGGTGACCGCGCCCACGCTGATCGAACGGTTCGACGCGCTCACCGCGCACCCGCATCCCGACCTGGTGCTGGACCTGCGGTCGGTCACCTTCATCGACTGCGCCGGCCTCGGAGTACTGTGCCGCGCTCGCAACCGGGCACTGGCCCGGTGCGGCAGGCTGCGGCTGATCACGCAGAGCGCGCGCTTCCGGCGTGTACTGCGGGCCACGGGACTGGGCCACGTCTTCGAGGTGCACGAACGACTCCCGCGGCTCGCGCCCGGTCCCCACGGCTCCGCTCAGCCCCGCTGAGAGACCCGGACAGCCCTCCGCCCCGGCCCCGTTCCGCGACCGACGGCGGCGTGACTCTCGGGCGGTCCGGCCACGGGTCGGCCGACGTGCGGTCCGGTCTCGCACCCGACGACCATGGAGTCGGTGGGGCCGGTCGGCCCTAGTGCACCCGGTGCCCGTGGATGGATGATCAGCCGGCGTGGGCAGGCCGCAGTCTGTCCGTACCCGGGGAACGAGAGGCCGTCATGACCGAGACGCGCAGCTTCACGGAGCAGGACCCCATCCGGGTGTTCCTGCTGGACGACCACGAGGTGGTACGACGCGGCCTGGCCGACCTGCTCGACGCCGAACCGGACATCCGCGTCGTCGGCGACGCCGACACCGCCGAGCACGCACTGGCCCGCGGCCCCGCCCTCCGCCCGCACGTAGCCGTGCTCGACGTGCGGCTGCCGGACGGGGACGGCATCACCGTCTGCCGGGAACTGCGCAGCCGGATGCCGGACCTGGCGTGCCTGATGCTGACCTCGTTCGACGACGAGGACGCCCTCCTGGACGCCATCATGGCCGGCGCCTCGGGATACGTGCTGAAGCAGATCAAGGGTTCCGACCTCGTCTCCGCGGTCCGCACCGTCGCGTCGGGGCAGTCGATGCTCGACCCCGCGACCACGGCCCGCCTCATGCGTTCCCTGCGGACCGATCCGGCGGACACCCCCTCCGTGCCGAGCGAGTTGGCGAGCCTGTCACCGCGTGAACGGGACATCCTGGCCCTGATCGGGGACGGTCTCACCAACCGCGAGATCGGCAGGAGGCTGTACCTGTCGGAGAAAACCGTCAAGAACCACATCTCACGGATGCTGGCGAAGCTGGGCGTCCAGCGCAGGGTCCAGGCGGCGGTCCTCGCCTCGCATCTGGGGTCGCCGGAGCGCGTGGAGCACTCGTCCCGTCACTGCGCACCGTAGCCCCGGCGGTCGACGGACGGATCCCCGCCCCGTCCCCCGGCGGCCCGCCTGCCCGGGCCCACCCCTACACGGCCCGGCCGCTGCCGAGCGGTGCCGGCGTCGGCGTCAGGCGGACGCGGTGGCCCCCGGACGCTGGGGCACGACCGCGACCGGGCACTGAGCGTGACGCAGCAGCGTGTGGCCCGGTTGGCCGAGCGGGAGGCCGAAACGGCCGGTCCCGCGGCGCGTGCCGATGATCACGAGATCCGCGGCCGCCGACCGGTCTACCAGCACCTTGCCCGCCGTCCCGTGGATCACCGTGCGGTGCGTCCGGACCCGCGGATGCTCGGCGATCAGGTCGTCGAGCGACGCGCCGGGAGCTGCGGAAGGGTCCGCCCCGGCCTGCTCGTCCGCCGGCACCCGCTCGCCGCCCGCGCCGGAGGCGGTCCGGCGCCCGGTCCGTACGACGTCCAGGGCGCAGCCCCGTACATCGGCCTCGTGGAAGGCGAACCGCATGGCCTCCACGCCGATCTCGGCGTCCGAGAGACCGAGCAGGATCCGTCCGTGTCTACCGGCGAGCCCCGCGCGATCACCGCGCACCACCACCACGGGGCCGTGCGCCCGGGCCGCGACGGTCAGTCCGACCGAACCGAGAAACATCTCCTTGAGGAAGCCGCGCCCGTGCGAGCCCGTCACCAGTGCGAACGCGCCGTCGCCCTCATGCAGGAGGGCGGCCGCGGGGTCTTCCGGAATGATGTCGGTGGTGACCTTCACATCGGGGTTGCGCCGTTCCGCGCGATCGGCCGCGGCGGCCACGATCCGCTGGGCCAGCACCTGCTCCAAGGGGCGCTCCGGGTCGGTCGACGGCGCCGCGCCCTCGAAACGCTCCCAGAGCGAGGCGTGGACGAGCCGGAGCGGAAGATCGTGTCGGGCGGCCTCGTCCACGGCCCAGTCGACCGCGAGCAGACAAGCGTCCGACCCGTCGACGCCCACGACCAGAGGGAGTGCCATCGTCCTCGCCACCTTTCACGGAGACTGCCGGGTCCGTGCAGCACAGGGGGCGATTACACGGTCGCATCCGTCGTCCGCGGAGGACGAGGGCCCTTCGGCTCTCTCCTGGGGCTTTCGGCCCTCGCGGCCGGGCCGCGGACGTCGGCCACGGCCTCCGAACGGACCTGGGCCGGCCCGAGCGCTTGGTCACCCCCTCGGTGCCACCGGGCGCGGTGCCCCTCAGAAGCCGCTGCGCCGCAGCGCGTCGGTGAGCATCAACGCCGGAATCACTTCGTGCACTTGGGCGGAGTTCGTGTAGGGCACACTGCCCTGGAGCCGCTCGGCCAGGCTCTTCCACGCGGCCATGGGCAGCGCGGTGAGCGACTTGCGGCCGTCGGGGGTCTCGGCATGGGCGGGGGCCTGGCCGGACACCATCCCGAACAGCGAAAGGACCGGGGCCAGCTGGACGGGGTCGTTCTGTGTGTAGAGGCGGGCGATCTTCGTTGCGGCCGCGCCCCGCGTCGCCCACGCGGCGACATGGGTCAGCGGCGTGCGTGTCACCGAGACCTGGTCCGCGTGCGGATCGAACAGGTAGATCTCCTGGAGCGTGTCCAGCAGGAGCGGGTGGTTCTGGTTGGCGGGGTTCGTCAGGAAGCACGACAACAGTGCGTGACCGCTGCTGAACGACCCCATGGCGAGCCGTCCGATGGGACCGAAGGAGAAGTTCCCGGCTCGCCGGAACATGAAGGCCTGGATCTCCTCCAGGTACTCCTGGAGGAAGACGGCCTCGCCGAACGACGTGATCTCGTCGCACGTTCGGTCATCGGCCCGCGGCAGCGGCAGCACCAGCACCACCTTGCGCCCGGAGGCCTGGATCTGGTGGACGAGGCCCTTGGCCGAGGGGAACTCGAGGAGGGGATCGCCCATGTACCGCAAGGGGCGGAGCAGACCGAAGAACTGGTAGTCCCAGCCCCACGGGTAGGTGTCGTTCGTCATCGGGTCGTGACGGTCCCGGGGATCCTTGAAGAAGCCGTTCGGAACGTTCTGGGCCGCCGCGGGACGGAAGAAGACCAGGAAGGGCGCGGGCGGGGCGCCGGGCTGCCGCGGTACCTCGGCCGGCCAGAAGACCGCCACGAGCTGTGGCGCGCCGACGCCGGGCAGCCGCAGTACGAGGACTTCCCCGAACGGGGTCACCGTGCGCTGCTCCACGGCGATCCGGCCGTCGGCGATGGGCGGCGAGCCGATGAAGGCCGTGTCGGTCACCTGGGGCAGCGGGGAGTACACATCGGGCGGCATCGGCACGGGTGGGCTGCGGAACGTCATGTCGCCGGGCGGCGGCGCGGGCGGGGAGCCGGGATAGTCGGGTCCCGATTGGGCGAGGTTTCGCCGTGCGGTTTCGGTGGCGTCGCGCAGCGGCGAGAAGTGCACCACCATGACGGTGGTCAGGCCGAGCGGGGACGGCAGGACGGTCGGCGGTTCCCAGCCGTCCGGCAGGAAGGTGGGCTGGACGCTGCCGAACGCGTCGATCTCCAGCCGCGCGCCCACCGTTCCGTATGTGGCCGGCTCGAAGGAGGCGGCCTGGATCTCGATCTGCGCCGAGGCGTCCGGGACCGTGAAGACGGACTGGTCCAGCACCACGGCGGTCGCGGAGACGGCGCTTCCGTTGACCGAGATCGTGAACTCGCACTGGGTCGTGGCCTCGCCACGGATGCGGCCGCTGAGGACGAGCTGACCCATGGTGTCTCCTCTCGTGGGCCGAGTGGAGGGCCCGGCCGGAGCTTCAGGGCCGTGGAACCGGAACGCGCGTGACCGCCCGGCCGGGGCCGGGGCCTTCCGTTCCGGGGCCCGACAGCCGCGACGCGCGTCGCATCCGTTCTGAGGTTCCAGTGAATCCCACGCCGCCGTGCGCCGCGACTCGGGGACGGCCCACCGGTCGCGGCGCGGCCCCGTCCTTCCCCTCGGCCCGACTCCCCGGCCGCGGGGACGGCGGCACCGCCACGCGGGCCCCGTATGACGGGCCGCCAACCGGGGCGGTGCCCGATCCCTGACCCCTCGTCACGGCCAGGGCTCCGTCGGCCGAACCGTGTCGAAGGCCAGCCCGCTCGAACTCTCACCGCTGCCGGGCGCCTTCTGCCTGCGCACCCAGCTGTGCCACGACCCGTCGTACCAGCGGGCGAGCACCGGGCGACGGGTCACGGTCACCCCCTCCCGGGGCACTTCCTCCTCGTGCACCCACTGGCCGCGGGCGACCAGCCGGCCCTCCGGGCGGGAGTCGAGGCCGGGCCCGGTCAGTTCGGACAGCCGGAACCGGATCATCCCGGGCCGGACCGCCTCCGGCACCAGCGGGAACCAGTAGTCGGGGACCACCGTCTGCACACCGAAGGCGGGCAGTTGTCGCGTCCCCACCGGCTCGGGCGGCGCGACGCGGGCCCACTGGTCCCGGCGGTCGGTCAGCACCCCCCGGCCGTCGGTGTAGCGGTGCTGCACGGCCCAGGCCAGGTTCGCCAGCTCGTCCCGCGCCAGCAACACCTGCTCCAACGGCTCGCCCGTCTGCCCGCGTTCGGTGGGCAGCATCAGCAGCCCGGACGCGACCGGCTGGTCCGGGTCCGGGCCGTGCAGGGTGAACAGGGACCAGGACGGATCGTCCCGCCCCGCACGGCCGACGAGGTGGTACCGGCCGAACACATCGCGCACCAGGAGCGTGTCCAGGACGGTCAGCGAGGCGGTCGGCACTTCGAGCGGCACCAGGAACCAGTCGTTGCCGTAGACGGTGGCGAAGGAGATCAGCAGCAGACGGCCGGTGTCCAGCGTGGAGACGTCCGCCGAGCCGAGGTCGACCCGCGCGTCCTCCATCTCCCAGAACCGGTCGGCCGGCAGCCCGCCGTAGCGCACCGTCGAGGGCAGTCCCTCGTCGGTGAACACATGGCGGGGGCCCGGCGGTGCCGCCTGGATCTCGGGATCGGGATGCACGTCCAGGCCGTACCAGTCCAGCCCGTCGCCCAGATACTCCTCGGCGCGCAGCACCGAGCCGCCGGTGGACACCTCGGCGGCGTGTTCGAACCGGTGCGGGTCGAAGGTGTCCGGGCCGCGCTCGGCCAGCTGTTCGGCCCACCAGCGCCGCCACCGGGCGGTCACCTCGCCGAGCCTCGGGTCGGGTCCGCCGTGGAAGGAGCCCGCGTCCAGCGCCGCCGCCACCGACGCCGCGTCCGGCACCCGGCCCTCGAGAAGACCGACCAGGCTCGCGTCGGACGTGCCGGCCGGGAGGCGATGGGCCGCCAGCGCGGCGACGGCCGCGTCCAGCACCCCGGCGTCGTCGCACATGCGCAGCAGCGCGGCGCCGCCCTCGGCGCGCAGCCGCTCGTCGACCCGCACCGGCTCGTCCTCGACCTGGGCGTCCAGCGGCCCCGTGCGCGGGTCGTACGGCACCCACTCCGTGGTTCCGGCCGGGCGCCAGGCGTCGATCGGCGCACTGCTGCCGGTCATCCGGACCACCGCGGGGGAACCGGCGTCCTGGGCGGCGAACTCCCCGAACTGCCACTGGCGTGTGAGCAGCCACAGCGGGTCGTGCACCCGCGCGGCCAGACCTGATTCCACGTCGGCGGTGCGGTGACCGGGCTCCAGACGGAACGGCCCGTCCGGATCGGTTCTGCCCCGATGGGTCTCGACCCGGGCCAGCGCCTGCCCGGTCGCGCCCGCCTGGGGGATACGGATCGCGGGGATCAGGTCGTCCAGCAGGGGCAGGTCGGCGACATCGACGGCACGCAGCCTGGCCAGTTCCATGGTCTCCCGCAGGACCTGGACCAGGCCGTCGGACGTCCAGCCGCGCTCGAGATCCGGGGGGACGGCGATGAGCACGCTGTGCGGGGCCTTGGCATCCGGGCGGTCGAAGTGGAAGGCGACACCGGTCAGTTCGGTCTCCGGCACGGTTTCGGCCGGCGGGGTGGCATCGGCGGCCGGGCGCAGGTGGTCGGAACCGGGCAGCAGCTCGGTCCACTCGTCCAGCACCAGGCCGGTGACGGCCGCACCGGGCGGGACGTCGGCCGGGGCGTGCCACACCAGGTGGGCGGTGGCCTGCGGGCGCCGCCCGGCCGGGAAGGCGCCGCCGATCCAGGGCTCGCCCCCGGCATCCGGGGTCTGGGCCGCACGCAGCCGTTCCACCCGCCCGGCCCGGGTCCCGGCCAGCAGCAGCGTCTCGTGCAGGGTGCTCACCACGGGCCGTACCGCGGCGTTGCGCCGCAGCCAGTCCTCGAGGCCGGCGCCGTTCGGATCGCCGCGGCCGGCCGGCGCCGCTCCGGTGAGCGCGGGCAACAGCGGGAGCTCCGCGCCGAGCACCTCGGCCAGCGCGGCACGGGCCCGCGACAGCCAGCCCTCCACCGCGCCCGGTCCGGCCGGCTGCTCCGCCAACTCGCGCAACGTGTCCGCGCCGGGCACCCCCGCGACCAGCGGGTCGGCCGCGAAGCGGGCCAGCCGGCCGCGCAGGCCGGCCGTCTCGACCGGGCGGTCACCCGGATCCTCGAAGAGGTGAGCCGGCAGCAGGGGTTGCGCGGTGGCCAGCATCGACCGGATGCGTACGGCCCTGCCGTGCAGTCCGGTCCAGCCGGGACCGGCGAAGGTGACGGTGGTGTCCGGCGCGGCGCCATGGGCGTCGAGAACCGCACGGCGCAGCCGCGCGGGCTCGGCCCCGGCCGTGTCCAGTACGGTGCTCAGCGCGCCCAGCCCCAGCCGGTCGGCCGTGATCGCGAAGGAGCGGTCCGCGCCCGGCCCGTCGTCCGCCCGCTCGGCGAGCACGCCGGTCAGGGTCCAGCCGGCGGCCGGGCCGAGCAGGTGGGCCACCCAGGCCTCCACGGCCGGCTGCAGCGCGGCCACCGGATCGGTGGGCCAGCCGGTCGGCCCGCCCGGTGTGTCCGGCAGCAGCGCGGCCACCCGGTGGGTCAGCGCACGGGCCCGGTGCGGAGTGCGCAGGACGTGGAAGGTGTCCGGGACGTCCTCACCGCGTCCGAGCGTGTCGGCGGTCAGTCCCGCCCGGATCGGGTTGCCCCCCACCAGCTGGTGGACGCTTTCGGCCAGCACCAGGTCGCCCACCGCGTCCAGGGCTTCGACCAGGTCCTCCAGCAGCGGTACGACCGCCGCGCGGTCGGCGGCGGGCACCACCGGAGCGCCGTCGATGACACTGGGCAGATCCGGCGCGCCGACGCCGCTGCGCGCCAGGGCCATCCCGTCGACCACATTGCGCGCGGCCACGGCCTCCGCGCTGCGCGCCCACAGCTGCGCGCCGTCCGCCTGCCCCTCGGGTTCCGGCACGACGGGCAGGGGGAACTGACGGCGGAACCGTTCGACGAGGTGGTCCAGCTCCGCGTCGTGCAGGGCCCGCTCGAAGCGGTAGCCGAGCAGGGGGCCCAGGTTCTGTCCCTGCCGTACGCCGCCGAGCAGCCAGCGGGCGATGCGGGCGCGGCGGGAGGTGAGGCTGACCGCGTAGGCCTGTTCGCCGGGGTGGCCGAGGAAGCCCGAGCGCAGTACGGCCGCAGAGGCCGCGTGCTGGAGCGAGGGCGCGTGGATGTAGCCGTCCTGCGCGGACACTTCGACCGTGGTGTCCACGTCGTCCACGACCATGTCGACGTGTTCCCTGGGCACCGGCGGGCGCAGGTTCTCCACCCAGCCGTAGCAGCCGTACCGGATGCCCTCGACCCCGGACGCCCGCAGCTCCGCCAGCCGCCGCGAGGCCAGTGAGGTGACCCAGGCGTCCAGCCGGTGCGAGTAGATGTCGATGACCTCCAGGAGCAGCTCGGGCAGCCGGTTCACCGGCACGGCGGCCAGCGTCCGCAGCGCCTGCTCCAGCCGGGGCAGCGCGCCGGCGGCCCGGGTCGCGGCCGCGACCCGCTCCGCGCGCTCGTGTGCCGACACCAGTCCCTCGAGCACGTCGGCCACCAGCTGGTCCACGTCGCTGGTGACGGCCAGCGCCTGCCGGAGGGCGTCGTCCTCGCCGTCGTCGCCGGCGAAGGACGCCCAGTTGGGCAGGTACAACAGCGCGTCGAGCACCCCGGTGGCGTCCTTCGGCCCGCTGTCCTCGCCCGTCCCGCCCTCCTCGTCCGTCCCACCGTCGTCCGTCGTACCGCCGTCGTCGTCCGTGGTACCGCCGTCGTCGGGGTCGCCGCCCTCCTGCGGCTCCGGGCCGGCCGCGCTCGGCAGGTCGAAGAACGTGCTGGGCCGCGGGGGGGTCTCCCGGCCGGAGGACAGCTCCACCGGCCACGCCCGGTCATAGCTCTCGGCGTCCAGCTCACCGCTCAGGAAGGTGCGTACCGCGCGGATATAGTCCGCGGTGGCCGACGCCTTGGCCGGGAAGGCGACGGGGTCGGGCGTGAGCCGTTGCACGAACACGGGAACGCCGGTGGTCGCGTCCAGCCCCGTGCCGAGATCGGTCCATCCGTCGGCGCTCGTGGTCCAGCGCAGCACCCCGTCCGCGGGCAGGCCGGGCACTCCGAGCTCGGTGGGCGGCTGGTCGCGCGGGGTCTTGCCCACCGCGAAGCCGGGGCCGTCGAGCCGGCGCATGGCCAGCGTGGTGGCCACGGGCAGCCGCTGCAACGCGTCCACCGCGACCTGGTCGACCGCCTGATCCGGCCGGACCCGGGGGATGGTGTCCTCCCGGGCGACCACCGCGCGCCAGCGCTCGCGCAGCCGCAGCAGCCAGGGCGACAGCAGCGCGTCCACGTCGCGAGGGCGCTGCGCGCGCCAGTCGCCCAGCGAGGTGGCGGGCAGCACCCCGTACGGCTGGCGGCCGACCCGCAGCATCGGCAGCGGGCCGCGGCTGCGGACATGCTCGGCGAGATGGTCCCGGACCGCGCGCCACGGCCGGGTCGGGTCGGTGGTCCGCACCTGGCTGCTGCCCAGGTCCAGATGGGACGCCGCCGCCTCGGCGAAGCCCTTGCCCAGCGTGGGCCAGGTCAGCAGGGTCAGCGCGGCCACGCCCGCGGGTTCCGGGTCGGTCGCGCCGGAGCAGCCGCGCAGGAAACCGGCGTCGGGCAGGCCGAGGGCGGTGGCCAGGGCGTCGGCCACCGGCCGCTGTCCGGCCGGCGGGTCCGCCTCCGGCCCCGGGTAGGCGGGAGCCGAGGACCAGCCGGAGCGGGCGCGCGGGGTGTTGTTGGTCGCCGTGCCGGACGGCAGCAGACCGAGCCCGCCGCCGAAGCGGTGCCCGTGCAGGAGATCGCGCAGCCGGGTGGCCCCGACCGCGGCCGAGTCCCCGCGCACGCCGACGACCAGCAGCTCGTCCAGGTGATCGGTGCCGTCGGGGGGCAGGAGCAGCTCGACCCCCATGCCGGCCTTGACCGCCTCGAACCAGTCGGTCTCCCAGCCCTCCTCGTCGGATCGCAGCAGTCCGACCGGCAGCGGGTCGGGCACCGGACGGCCGAGCCGGTCCACCACGACCTGGCCGTCGACCAGGCCGAGGAAGCGCCAGCGTTTCGGCATCGCGAGCACGCGGCGCGGGCGTACGGCCGGGTCGTCGGGGCGCACCACGGGCGGCGGGGTTCCCGGGCGGCTGGCGTGGACGGCCCAGGCGGCGCGTGCCGGCCGGAGCCGGGTGAGGACCTGCTGCCAGGCGTCCGCGCTCGGAGCCCGCCAGTACTCGGTGCCGACGGCCGCCTCCGCCGGGGTGAGCGTCGGCTCGAACTGGGACATCAGGACGTCGTCCGGGTAGACCCGGACCCGCAGCGTGCTCGGCTCCCACCAGATGGTCTCCACCCGCACCGGCAGCAGCGCGATCGGGGTGCTGTTGTCGTCGGGGAACAGGGCGGCGCCCGTACCCAGCGCCTGTGTCAGTTCCTCCTCCGCCTCGGTGAGCACGCCGGCCTGCTGGTCGGCGGCGCGTTGCAGCTCCGCGTGCGCCGCCTCGGCGGCGGTGAGCATCTCGGGCGTGGCGTGCTCGTCGCCGGCCTGCAGGGCCTCCTGCAGCCGTCGCACCACGGCCTGCTGTTCGTCCGCGCGGGCCTGCGCGGCGTCGGCCTCGGTGCGGGCCCGCTCCAGCTGTGCCCATGCCGCGAACGCGTCGGTCATCTGCGGTGTGCTCCTGTTCTCGGCGCGGTCGTCAGCCGCCCAGCAGCGTGCCGGCCCGGAAGGCCAGCTGGAACGGCTGCTGGAAGGCGATACGGGTCATGTCGGCCGCGTCGCGTCCCCACACCGGGGGATCGGACGGCGGCGCTTCGGTCGGAGCGGCGGGAGCGGGTCCGAGGCGGACGAAGCCGGCGGCGTCCACCGGGACGCCGCTCCAGGTGAGGTCGGCCCAGGTCTTCATCGGAACGGGCAGGGGGCCGGTGTCGAACCCGAACTGGGTTGCGCGCATCGGCTCACGGAACACGAAGAACCAGTCCTCGGCGCGGGCCCGTTGCGCGTCGAGGCCGGCGAACAGATAGAGCACGGTGGACTCGTCCAGCGCCAGCGGGGTGGCCGGCACCCCGCCGAACGCTGCGGGCAGCCTGCCGTTCTCGCCGCGTACGGCGAGCAGCGCGGTGCCCGGGAAGCGGTGCAGCAGCTCGCCGCGCACCAACAGCGCCAGGCTGCCCGCGCCGCCGGTGCGCAGTCGGCCGCCCAGCGAGGCGTCCAGCGGCCAGGTGGCGATCTCGTCGATGTCGGTGCCGTCGGTGGGCCAGAACCGGGCGAAGGGGGTGCCGCGCTGGTCGGTCGGGAACTCGCGCCACAGCAGCTCCCGGTTGAACTCGTGGTTGAGCCCGACCAGCAGGGCTGCGACGAACTCCGGATTGGTCTCCAGCAGCGTCACCGAGTCCGGCGGCAGCGCACCGATCCCGGGGAGCGCCCACTCCGGCCAGCGGGCCAGCAGTTCCTCGGCGATCGGCACGGAGAACGTCGGGTGCGCCATGACCGGCCGCAGCGGACGGGCCTCGGCGTCGGTGCGGCGCGCCCAGAAGTCGGCGGGGATGCGGTCGGTCATGCGCAGCAGCTGGAGCCGCCGCGGACTGATCGCGGTGCGCAGTTCGACGGGCAGGCCCGTCCCGGGTGCCTGCTCGTCGATCACATGGATGTCGCTCAGCCCTTGCACCAGGACGGGTGTCGCCTCCTCGGCGTCGCCCGCGGTCGGGACCCGGCCCGCCCGGCGGGCCAGTGCGCCGGTGCGGCGGGTGAGCCGGAGGAACGAGGTGTCGGCCACGCCGGGCAGCACCGGGGACGACGTCAGCATCGTCGCCAGGGTGGTCGGCGCCGCGATCGGTCCGGCCGTGTCGGCGGACAACGGGGTGCGGTTGCCGACCGGCGACATCACGGTGACCAGGTCGGCCACGCCCAGCGGAGCGAGGTGCTTGCGCTGAGCCTGTTCGGCCGCGACGGTGGCCAGTTCACTCACGGCCAGCAGCCGGTTCGCCTCCCGGATCTCACCGACCTGTTCCCACGCCCGGGCCATCAGGAAGTCCTGCTCCTGCTGCACGTAGCGGGCGCCGAGCGCGGCGGCCACTCGGCGGCGGACCTCCAGGTTGAGCGTGCTCATCCAGGAGCCGGGGTCGTCGGGAACGGTCTGCCGGCCGGTGTGGTGACTGCCGTAGAGCGGCGGGGCGACGGCGGCGGTGTCCCGGTCGCCGGCCGGCTGCCCGTCGGCGGGGGCCGGGGGTGCGTCGGTGTCGACGGGGCCGTCGGCTTCGTCGCGGCGCCGGGCCGGGGCGTCCAGGCGCTGTCGCAGCAGGTCGCGGAACCGGTCCTGGGCGGCCGGGTCCGACCACGTCTCGGGCGCCGCCGTTCCCGGCGCCCGCAAGGCGCCGTCCAGGGCGACGGTGACCGGCGGGACGTCCTGCCCCTCGGCGGGCCAGGGCCGGCTGACGTCGATGGTCCGGGAGCCGAGTCCGGCGTCGGCGGCGGGCCGGAAGCGCAGTCGGCGGGCCAGTTCCTCGAAGGTGCCCGCCGGGCCGGTGCGGAAGCTCCACCAGTGGTAGACGGGCAGCTCGACGGTGGCGGCTCCGCCGGCCGGCCAGGCGTCGGCCGTACCCGGGCCGGTCAGCGGCGCATTCAGGCCCGCGGCACGGCCGGCGGCGGTCGCGGGCACCACGGCGGCGATCCACCCGCGGTCCGGGTCCAGTTTGCGCGGACACAGCAGCCGCCCGACGACCTCGGCCGAGTGGTCGCGCACCCCCTGCGCGGCACGCTGCCCGGCGGTCGCGAGGTCGGTGACATCGTCCGGGAGACGGGCCTCCACATGCGCCCAGGCCCACCGCTCGGCCGCCGGTGGCAACTTGGCGACGGGAGCGGTGAGCACCGGCAACGGGTGCGCGTCACGCGGCGGGGCCGCTTCGTCGTCCCGCAGCACGACCAGCGCGATCCACGGCTGAGGTGTCGGCCCGGACGGCGTCGGGACGGAACCGGGGGACAGCAGCCAGGGCAGGTCGGCGTGCGCCAGCTCGACACCGGCCATCACGTTCTCCGCCGCGGAGGTCGTGCCGGGCGGCGGTTCCTCACGCAGCACCATGGCCCGGTCGAAGCCGAGGACGTCGCCCGGCCCGAGAAGCGTCAGCGCGGGTCCCTGCGCGCTTTCCTGCCGGACCCCGCCGTCGATCTCGCGATCGAACAGGACGGCCGTGGGCAGCGCCTGGCCCACCGCCGAGGCCGCCGCACCGACCCGTGCCGAGGAGAAGAACCAACGCGTCGTCATACGTCGCTCCCGCCCGGGCCGCCGGGCCCAGAGATGCGTCTGCGGTCGGGCACCGGCCCCGTGCGCGCCGAGGGGGCCGGGGTCACGCGCGCTGCTCCCAGCTCTCGACGAGCTGCACGGCGGCCCGCGGGTCGTCGAGCTGCTCACGCACCGCTTCCCAGGCGTCCGCGGTCGCGTTGACCAGCGACACGTCCTGCAGCAGGGGGCTCAGGTCGTGGGCGCCGACCACGCTCAGCGTCGGGGGCCGGACCCGTACGGCCGCCAGGGGCGTACGCCAGCGCCGCAGCCGTTCGGCGGTGCTGCGGCTGAGGACCGACTCGTGGCGGAAGAGCCCGGGCCAGTGGGAGAACTGCCGTGTGGGCAGGGGAGGTTCGTAGCCGGTTTCGTATCCGTCGGCGACCCGGTGGCCGGGGCCGAGACCGACGCCGTCGGTGCCCACCCGCACCCCGCCGGCGTGGCTGACGAACGCGGGCGTGCTGAGCTGCTGGTCCTCGGTGAGGTCGAAGAACTCGCCGGGCACGAACCGTTCGGGCAGCGAGGGGAGACCGCGAGCGGGCCGTGGTGTGCCGAGGGTGACCTCCTTGATCGTCCATTTCTGCACCGGTACCGGCCGGCGCTCGAACCGGGAGAGCGGCACGCCCAGCGGGATCACCTCCTGGCTGACCCGCAGCGTGGCATCGGGATGCACGACGTCTCCCCTGGCCAGCCTCTCGACCGCTGCGGGGGTGAACGTCAGGGCGGTGCGCTCGGCCGCCGGACGTTCCGCCACCCAGGACTTCGACCGGCCGAGGGCCTCGCGAACCGGACCGAGCGGATCGCGCCCGCCGGGCTGCGCGACGGCGGGCGGGGAGCCCCAGCGGATGTCGAAGTCCAGTTCGACGTCCCAGAACAGCACCGAGATGCTGCCGGTGCCGAAGGCGTGCCAGGGGGCGGGGCCCTCCAGGGTGAAGTCCAGGCCGACGCCGGCCAGTCGGCGGCCGAACGCACGCACCGCCACACCGGCCCGCACATGCACCGCGAACGCGAACACCGGGTCGAAGACGAACAGCGCGTCCAGTCCGAGCCAGCCCTGCACACCGCAGCCGGCGATGGTCGCGTCCAGCTGCACCTCTCCGCCGAACATCACCGCGTTCGAGGTGACCGCGAAGTACGCCTCCATGCGCAGCCCGAAGCCGTTGCCAGGGGCCAGGTCCACCTGGAGCCTGCGCAGCGCGGGCACCTGGGCGGGGCGGGTGTAGCGCGGGTGGAAGCCGCCGGCGGACAGGACGAACTCCGGCTGCCTGCCGCCGCGCACCAGCAGATACATCTCGCCGCGTACGGCCAGCCCGACGATCCACGACCCGGCCAGCGACACCAGCAGCTCGACCACGGGAACACCCGGGTCGATCCGGCCGAGCACGCTCGCCTGGAGCCGGATCAGCGGCACCACCGGATCGGGCAGGCCCACCAGGAGCCGCCCGATCAGCACCGCCCGCACCGGTGCGGGCAGCTCCAGGATCAGCGCGCCGGACAGCGACACGATCCGCCCGCCCCAGGTGAGGCGGACCACCGGGCCGACCAGCAGCCGCCCTGAGGCCACCGGGTACGCCGAGCCCAGCGACCCGATGATCTCGGCGGCGCGCTCGACCGCGTGGTCGGGGAACAGCACCCGGTCGGCGTTGCCGTCCCCGACCAGCTGCCGGAGCGCGGTGACGTCCACCCGCCGGTTGACGCCGACGAGGCCGCCGACCGCGTCGAGCGCGAAGCCGAGCCCGAGCTGGACGCCGGGCGCCGGGAACGCGGCGGACAGAAGCACCAGGAAGCTGGTCGGTGCGCCCTTCGCGGGCGGCCGGAACACGGCGACCGCCTGAATCTGCAGCACGCTCAGGTCGATCGAGATCAGCCCGGCGTAGCCCGTGTCGTCCGTGCGCCGGACCACGCCGCCGCCGGAGACGGGCGGGAGGGTGAGTTCGGTGCCGACGCCGTCCGGGAAGAGCTCGCCCAGCCGGTGCGGGTCGATGCCCAGCCGCTCCGGTGAGAACACCACCGGCAGGTCGATGCCGGCCCGGTCCAGCGACGCGCGCAAGGGCAGACCGGGCAGGGCGGCGGTGACCGACACGGAGACGGCGAGCCGCGGCTCGCCGCCGTCGAGGGTCAGCTCCAGCGCGGCACCCCGGGTGCGCACCCCCGGGGTGTTCAGCCGCAGCGGCAGCGGGACGCGCAGGGTGCCGGTGCGGGTGAAGCGCAGGCCGTTGTCGCGGTCGGCCCGGGCGGTGACCGTGACGGGCTCGGAGCCGCCGGCCAGCGGGCTGGACTCGCCGGCGCCGACCAGTTTCGCCAGGGCCCTCGGCAGCACGGCGGCGTTCAGCTCCCGCAACTCGATCTCGACGGCCGGCGGCGCGTCCGGGGCGGCCGTGACCGCCACCGCGAGCCCGTTGACGCTGATGCCGGGCCCGTCGGTCATCCCGGCCGCCAGACGGCCGGTGCGGGTGAGGCGGATCGTCGCGGTGCCGCCGGGCGTCGTCGGCGGTGTGCCGGGGCCGAACGTCGTGTCCCAGCCGCCCGGTGAGGCGATCGCCGCCTCCGCCCGCCACGGCCCGGTCACCGTCGGCGGCAGGGTCAGCGCCGCTCCGGGGGTGACCACGATGTCGAACACGGGCCCGCCGGGGGAGACCCCGAGCACGGCCCGTCCGGCCGCGGCGCCGGACGGGCCGGTCAGGACGAGGGCCACTCCGATCGGGGCCTGCGGTGCTCGCCGCCAGCCGTGCAGACGTACCGCCGAGCCGGCCTTGAGGTCGCCGAGCGCCTCGCGCACCAACTCCACCAGCGGGTTGCCCGCGGGCAACCGGTCGTGCACGGCCAGCAGCCGGCCAGCGAGGACGGTTCCGGCCGCCGACGGCTCGTCACCGAGCGTGGGCAGCTGGTGGACGAGGCCCTCCACCGCGTCCTGGGCGAGGGCGCGCAGCCGGTCGGCGAACTGGTGCAGGAGTTCATGCGGATCCATGCGGCCTCACCCGTGGCCCGGTTCGCCGTTGTCGATCACCAGGGCGCGGTCGAAGCAGCCGACGCCGAGCCAGCGGCCGTCCGGACTGAACTTCATGGCCAGCACCTCGTCGGTGCTCACGGTGTAGCGCTCCCTGCCGTCGACGTTGAAGACACGCACCACGTTGTCGATGGAGGCGCTGGCCGCCGCCTTGCCGTTGGGAGCGAAAGCCACGTGGGTGACGGCGCCGAACTGCGGGTCGGGCAAGCCGGGGTCCAGCGTCGGCGCCCGGCCCCGCTCCGTTCCGGACTCCGCTTCCAGCACTCGGGCGAAACCGTCCGCCCCGCCGACCACCGTCCACCGGCCCTTGGGGTCGAAGGCCAGGCAGTGCACAGCGGTGACCCGCCTGCCTCCGCCCTCGTCCTCGCCCTCGTCCTCGCCCTCGTCCTGGTCCTCGTCCTGGTCCTCGGCGGGCCACAGCTGGGTGCCGCCCTCCGCCTCGAACATCCGGACGGTGTCGTCGGCGGCGCAGCACAGCACGAGTGAGGCGTCCGGGCTGAAAGCGACGGCGAAGACGGCGTTCTCGGGGGTCAGCCGCCCGATTTCGGCGCCTGTGGCCAGCGCCAGCACGCGCGCGGACCCGGCCTGCCGGTGGTTGCCGCCATGACGCTCGTCGATGGCCAGCGCGATCCGGGTGCCGTCCCGGCTCAGGTCGAGGCCGGCGATCAGCGGGGTGTCGACGGGGATCCGCCGGGTGACCGCTCCGGTCGATCCGTCGAGCACGGCGACCGACGTGTCGGTGGCGGCGACGAGTGTCCCGTTCGGGCCGAAGCGCACGGTGTTCACCGAGTTTCCCGGATCCAGTGGTCCCTGCCAGATGACCTTTCCGGTCGAGCCGGAGCGCAGGAACACCTGCTCGAAGTCGGCCACCGCGAACGCGGCGCCGTCCGGGCTGAAGTCGATACCGGTCACGGAGCCTTCGCTGGGTGCGTCCAGCGGGGCACCGGTGCCCACGGACCGCACCCGCACCAGCGAGTCTCCGCCGCCGCTGGCGAACCGGGTGCTGTCCGGGCTGAACGCGATCGCCTGGACCGAGCCGTTGTGTTCGACGGTGAGTGCCACCGTGCCCGGCTGACTCATGATCGGTTTCTCCCTGTGTCGAGCCGTCGTCACCCGACGGGCGGTGAGACGTCGAAGGCGGCGGTTCCACCGCGTACCGGCACCGATCCTGAGGGCCGGTGACCTCCTCGACGGCGATGGTCTCGGCGATGGGCACCGTGCCGTCGGACACCTCGCCGAGAGAGCGGAACACCCAGAAGGCGCCTGCGAGTTGCGGAGATGAAGGGCACCGGCTGCCCGTTCGGTCCCAGCCGGCGCCGAATGTGCTTCCGGTACGCGCCGCACGCCGGGACGGACGGACCGGCTTCGGTGAACACGGCGTGCGCGTCGAACTCGCCGCCGCGGCGCACGTCCGGCTGCGTCCCTTTACCGCACGTCACCAGCCTAGCCGGAATGCCGACGCTCGCCACCTCGGCCCGCGGCCACTCGTCGCTGACCGCGCGGGGACGGGTGCCGCGGTCGGCGAAGCCGGTCTCGCCGTCGTGGCGCACGCGTTCGTCGCCGCGGAAGAAGGACACCGTCCGGACCCGAGCCATGGCCGCTCCTTGCCGTGCGCCCGTGGACCGACGCATGAGGCACCGGAACGGTCACGCACAGTCATCACCGTAACCGAGGGGAAGTCCGGCGACGGGGCTGCGGCGACCGGGATTCACTCGGTTGGCCTCGGTGTCCGGCCTCGGGTTCGCGCACCGCGGCCGGAGGCGGTCCGGCGCCCGCCAAGGCCCCCTGGCCTGGCCCACGTCGTTCCCGGCGCATAGGGCCCGGGCATCAGTTCGTGCGCGGGGAGGCATGAGTGGAGGATGACGGGGTAACCGGCGCGTTGTCGGCCGTCGCGCGGCCGGCGGTGGCATCGCTCGGCCTCGGGAGGGGAATTTTCATGGTGCTCATGAAGACGCTGGCGGCAGATACGCAGACGACCGCGCTGCCCGACGTAACGGATCCCTCCCAGGTGGCACCGCAGGACGCGCGCCAGTTGTCCCGGTTGTTCTTCGAGCAGCTGGCGGTGCTGGAGGAGGGCACGGCCGAGTACAGCTACGCCCGCAACACGCTGATCGAGATGAACATGTCCCTGGTCCGCTTCGCGGCCGGCCGGTTCCGCAGCCGGGGTCCGGAGGAGATGGAGGACATCGTCCAGGTC
Organism: Streptomyces echinatus; assembly: GCF_014203595.1. GTDB lineage: Bacteria > Actinomycetota > Actinomycetes > Streptomycetales > Streptomycetaceae > Streptomyces > Streptomyces echinatus. The sequence goes on along the minus strand of NZ_JACHJK010000003.1, from coordinate 488,261 downwards.
GGCATGATCGGCCTGATCAAGGCCATCGACCGGTTCGAGCTGTCCAGGGAGACGGAGTTCACCTCCTTCGCCATCCCCTACATCGTCGGCGAGATCAAGCGCTTCTTCCGTGACACCACCTGGGCCGTGCACGTGCCGCGCCGCCTGCAGGAGGCCCGCGTCCAGCTCGCCCGTGCCAGCGAGGAACTCCGCAGCCGGCTGGGCCGCACTCCGTCGGACAAGGAACTGTCGGAGCTGATGAGCCTGCCCGAGGACGAGGTGCGCGAGGCCCGGCTGGCCGCCAACGGCTACAACTCCGCCTCCCTGGACGCCACGATCGGCGGCAGCGAGGACGGCGAGGCGGCGCTGCAGGACTTCATCGGTGCCGAGGACGCCGCGCTGGAGCTGGTGGAGGACTTCCACGCGCTGGCGCCGCTGATCGCGGAGCTCGACGAGCGGGACCGGCACATCATCCACATGCGGTTCGTGGAGGAACTCACCCAGGCCCAGATCGGCGAACGCCTCGGCGTCTCCCAGATGCACGTCTCCCGGCTGCTGTCCCGCACACTGGCCCGCCTGCGCGAGGGCATGCTCACGACCAGCTGAGGGCCGACAGCCACCACGAAGCCCGCCGTGCCCGCGGCGGGCTTCGCCGTGTCACGCCGGGACTGCACCCGCGCGGCCGCCCCCGGGCTCGGGGTGCCCGAGGCGGCTCCTCAGGTCATGGCGTGGTGCTGATGCGCAGCGTGGTCGTGCGCAGTACCCCGGCTTCACCGGCCAGTTCGCCCATGGCCGTGTTGAAGTCCTCCAGCCGGTCGGCTTCCAGACCGGCGATGATCTCGTGCGGGTAGATCTCGCTCGCCAGCACCTTGCAGCCGCCGAGGCTGTGATGTGCCAGGCGTTCGAGTACGTCATCGCTGGCTGGGTCCACATCGAACAGTACGTACGCCCGCACCGGCACTGCCGACCACCTCACCTTGCTCCGGGTTTTCACGGCGTAAAAGGGGATGATTTGACGTTTCGCTCAACCTAGCACCGGCGCCATCGAATGTCCGGGAGACACCGCCGGGTTCCGCGACGGCCGCCACGCGCGGGCCCGGCGGAGCGGGCGGCCGGGTCCGCTCAGCCCGCCGAGCCGTCCGGCAGCCAGTCCGCGAAGATCTCCGGCAGCCGGTCCAGGTCCTCGGCCGTGACCGTCACGAGACGCAGGCCGTGATGGCGGGCCAGCTTCCGTTTGCGGGCGACCTTCGCCGCGTACGCCTCCTGCGTCATCAGGCCCAGGGCCTCGACGAAGGTGCCGTCCGCCAGGCGCCAGTCCGCCCGCAGGCCCGTCGTGTTGAGCTCCGGGTGGCGCGGATAGGAGGGCTCGGGCTCATGGGCCACGCCCCAGTGGTGGAGGAAGTCGTCCACGTGCCGCTCGAACAGGGAGCGGCACAGGTGCCCGTCCGTCGCCTGGGTCACCGTGCCCATCGAGGTCCGCACCCCGTCCGTGAGCAGCCCCGCGTGCGCCAGCCACTCCGTCCAGGTCCGGGCCGGGCGCGCCGGGCGCGCACTCAGCAGCGCGGAGCCGGGACGCGGTACGAGGAAACGGCGGAGCATCGCCTCGTCGATCGGACCGGGATCCTCGAACGGCAGCCAGACACGGTCCAGTTGGGCGAGGGACGGCGGTCCGGAGAACTCGGTCTCCGCGAGCGTGCGCAGCGCGTACACGATCGCCTCCGTCCACGCGCCGTCCTCGCCGGTGTCCCTCAGTACCCCGTTCTGCGCGAGGACACAGCAGCCGTGGCAGTAGAAGAGCCCCGGGCGGGCCGACTGCGCGGAACGCCCGCAGAGGCGGCACGGACCGCGTTGCGTCAGGTCCACGGGGGCCCCGAAGAGCGACTCCAGGACCCGCCGGTAGTACGGGTTGTCCGCCGCGTCGTCGACGAGCCGCGGCAGCGGGCTCCCGGCACTCACGGCGGTCTCCTTCCCGGCCTGGGGCTTCGCGTTGAGCCAGCGCCGGTACGGCTCCGGGATCAGCCGCTGCGCGCCGGCCGACACCCGGCTGGAGCGGCCCACCGGGCTGATCGCGCTCGGCGCCACCGCGGCACGGAGGTTGTGCCACTCCACCTCCTCGCGCGGCGCGCCCCGGGTCACCAGCAGCGGCCGCACTCCGTGCCGGCGCAGCAGTACCGTCAACGGTTCGGCGAGCGGAGCGGCGTACACGGTGAGCGTGCCCGAGTCCGGGTCGAACCAGCCGGCCTCGGCGAGCGCTCTGCGTGCCACGCCGGGTTGCGAGAGCCGGATCGACCAGGTGCCTGCGTGCACGAGGACCACCGCGTCCGGGAAGCCGCCGAGCGCGGCCAGTTCCTCGGGCGCCTCCACGTCGATCCCGTGCGCGCGCAGCGCGTCCAGCGCCTCCTCGCGCACCCGCTCGTCGGTGAGGGTGAGCGGACCGTTCGGATGGTGGTACTGCCCGACCTCCACGCCCGACTCGTCCAGGACGACGACCCGGGTGTGCTGGAACACGGACCGGGTGACGGCGCGCAGACCACGGAAGCCGTGCGGCGAACCGCGGTACGTCTCCCATGCGTGCAGGAGCGGCCGCGCCTCGGCTTCCCGGCGCCGCCGCGCGCGGTCCCGCTCGGTCTCCCGGCCCCAGCCGCCGCCGGCGGCGCGATGGCTCAGGCCGGCCCGTAGCCGGACGGCGAGCCGCTCGGCCAGCGCCCGGCGCAGCCCCGGTTCCACACCGGCCGGAGCCGGCCGCGTCTCCGTGCGCTCCTTGGTCTCCTGCTGACGCCCTGCCAGGTAGGCCTCCACGAGGGTCCGCACGGTCTGCCGCTCGGGCAGCAGGACCCGCAGGGAGCCGATCGCGTACCCGAACGCCTTCTGCTCCGCCCACGACACCGGCTGGTCCCTGCTGGGCTCCCACTCGCCGCCGGCCCCGGCCTCGTCGTCCTCCCCGTCGAAGTCCTCGTCGTCGAAACGGCTGTCGGATTCGAGGTCGTGGAGTTCGATCCAGCCGTGACAGCCGACGGGGGTCCCGGTCTCGTCGGTGAGCCTGCGGACGCTCTCACTCGTGACATCCAGCGCACTGCTGTACAGGTAGCCCAGGTGCCGGTCGAGGACGGACCCGCCGTGGCCGGGCGGGGCGGCGACCGAGACGGCACGCGTGTCGTAGTCGTTGTCGGGCCGGGGGACGAGACTCAGGCGCACGGGTATGACGGCATCGCACTTCGCCTTGGCCGGCGCCGGCCTGACGGCTTCTTTCCGCAGCAGGCCCAGGAGGTACGAGCGCAGCGCGGCGACGCAGTCGTCGAAGACCGCGAATCCCGGGGCGAAGTCCCTGCCCGGATCGCCCGGGATCATGAGCAGACCGACGTCGGGGGCGTACTGGATCGTGTCTCGGCTCGACATGCGCGGATTATGTCAAAGGCATATGCATATTCAGTGACGGGGCCGGACGGGCCGGCCTCCCCGGCCCGCTCGTGGCGAGGCGCTGCCGGTCGTACGGTGGAAGGAGCAGGAGGCGCGCCCCCGCATCACCCCGCGGTGGTGTCCGTCTCGCCACAGGCCGCGCACCGCCCTGTGACCGCTGCCGTGCGGCCGCCCCGGGGGACCGGGTGCGATGGGCGGCTTCTCACGCCCCCGAGGAACACGAAGGGTCGGTACGCCGCCGTGCTGCTCGCTGTCAGGTCGCGGTGGCCGGACGGCTGTTCCGGCGTCCAAGGAGGGGCAAGCCCTCGCCGAGCGTCGCTCGGCGCCTTTCCCACGCGGATGCGCACCGCCCGAGCCGGATCCGCGTGACGATCCCGGAAAGCAGGTGCGTTCCATGCGCACGTCGACCCGTATCGCCGGTGTGCTCACCGGACTTGCCCTCGCGCTCGGGGGCGCCGCCCTCACGGCGCCCGCCGCCCACGCGGACATCGCGTCCTGCGTCAACCAGGTGGAGCGCGAGCTGAGGGGCGGTGCAGCCCAGGACTCCGTCCATATGGCGTGCTACGTCGGCCTGACCGGCAACCACGATCAGTGCGTGTCCGACCTGACCAGGGCCGGCGTCACGGAGGACACCGCGACGAGCGCCTGCAGGGTCGCCCCCCAGTAGGAGCCGCACTCCCGCCACCGCGATCTCCGACCGGGTCGAGGCGCGTGGCCGACGTCCCGCACCACGGTGCGGGACGTCGCTGTGTCTCCCCGGCCGGAGCCGTGCCCTTCGGGGCCGGCGCGACGAGCGTCGTGGGGGGCGCTTGTTCGTCCGTCTCCCGGTACTCTGCTGGTCGTTCGAACGAACGGTAGGTTGCCGTCCCGTCTCGCGGCAGCCGACGGGCGAGTGCGGCGGCCGGTCCGCGCACGCGCAATCTTGACAGGTTCACGACACTCAGAGGTGTGCGCTGTGCCGAGAGATCGCGGATCCGACAGACACGGAGAACCGGAAGCGGGCGGGCCGATGCGCCGCCGTGACGTGCTGCGCCTGGGCACACTGCTCGTCGGCGGCGTGGCGGCCATGGTGCCTGCCGCTGTCGCGAGGGCGGACACGCGGACCGACGGCAGCCAGGTGACCAACCAGGTCCTGGGCATCAGTGCCGGCTGACCGGACGGTGAGGCGGCCGCTCGGCTGACGGGGCGAGGACCGGCGTCGTGCCGGCGTGCGGCGCGGGGGAGCGGCGTCGCCGGCCACGCCGCGCTCGGATCACCGGGCGGAGACCTTGTGGACGGTGGTGTCGTCGGGATCCAGCCGCCGCCCGTCCGCCGACAGCACCTCCAGCGCCCGGAGGCGCTGTCCCCGGCTGCGGTCGACCAGCTCCAGCACGCTGTGGAGCAGCGTCGCGCTCCCGCTCAGCGAGGCCCCGTGCTTCCTGCCCCACCGCGTGATCGGCGCGCTGGGCCTGATCGGTGTCGCCGGCGCCCTGGCCGCGACCGTGGCGGGCCGCCTGAACGACCGCGGGCACTCCCGGCGGACCACCGGCATCGCCCTGGCGCTGCTCGAAGCTGAACGCGGCACCCAGTGCGCAGACGGCGCCCCAGCCGGCCAGCGCGTAGAGGGAGGTCGCGGCGATGGCGCCGGTGGCGCTGCCGATCGAGTAGAGGACCATGTATCCGCCGATCAGTCGGCTGCCCGCGTCGGGGTGCAGGGCGTAGACCAGGGTCTGGTTGGTGACATGGACCGCCTGTACGGCGAGGTCGAGCAGGATCACCCCGACGACCAGGGCCCAGAGCGAGCCGCGGGTGAAGGAAAGGCGACGGCCGCTGAGGCCTGACGGGGGATCAGCCCTCCGCGCCCACCAGGTCATGAGGGCTGAACGTGCGACGGTAGGCGGCGGGTGAGACCCCGAAGGCCGTCCTCATGTGCGCGCGCAGGGAGTTGGCGGAGCCGAAGCCGGCGCGGTGCGCGACCAGATCGATCGACAGGTCGGTGGTCTCCAGCAACTGCTTGACCAGTTCCAGGCGTTGCGCGGTGAGCCACTGCACCGGAGTCATGCCGACCTCGTCGCGGAACCGGCGGGTGAAGGAGCGCAGGCTCATTCTGGCGTGCTCCGCGAGCCGGGCGAGGGTCAGCGGCTCGCCGAGGTGCTCCAGGGCCCAGGCGCGGGTGGCGGTGGTGCTGGCGACGGTGGGTTCGGGGACCGGGCGGTCGATGTACTGCGCCTGCCCGCCGTCGCGCCAGGGCGGCACGACGCACATGCGGGCGGCCCGGTTGGCCGCGGCCGCGCCGTGGTCGCGACGGATCATGTGCAGGCACAGATCGACGCCCGCGGCCACGCCCGCCGAGGTCAGCACGTCGCCGTCGTCCACGAACAGGACCTCCTCGTCCACCCTGACCCTGGGGTAGGCCCGGCGGAACTCCGGGGCCAGGTTCCAGTGGGTGGTGGCCGGCCGGCCGTCGAGCAGCCCGGCCGCGGCGAGCACGTAGGAACCGGTGCAGATGGACACCAGCCGGGTGCCGGGCCGGATGCCGGCGATGGCCGCGGTGACCTCGGCGGGCAGCGGGCCGCCGAGCCCCAGCTCGGGCATGGCGTGCGTGGGCGGGACGATCACCGTGTCCGCGGCGGCCAGGGCCTCGGGGCCGGCGGCCGGCTGCACGGTGAAGCCGGCGTCGCTGAGCACCGGGGCGCCGTCCGCGGTGCAGACGGTGACCTCGTAGAGCGGGCGGCCCTCGGCGTCCGCCACGCTGCCGAAGACGCGCGAGGGGATGCCGAGCTCGAAGGGCGGGACCCCGGGCAGGGCGAGTACGGCGATCCGGTGCGGCCGGAGCGCCGCCTCCGCCGCCTCCGCCGGGTTCCGCCCGTCCTCGCCCGTCGTCCACTGTGCGCCACTCATGGCCGAATCCTGTCACATAGTGGCCGGACGGCCAACACCATGGCGGGCCGGGGTGCCGGATCGTGGACTGCGTCGCGCCGGGGACCTCCCGGTCCGGCGAACCGATCGAGACAGAGAACTGAGGCGGAACAGCATGCGCGCGGTGGTCGTGGAGCAGTGGGGCGGACCCGAGAACCTGGTCGAGCGTGAGGTGGAGCGCCCCGAGCCGGGACTCAACGAGGTCCTGGTGCGGGTGCACGCGGCCGGAGTGAACCCGGTGGACTGGAAGACCCGCGCCGGCGGCGCCCTCATCGAGTGGGGCTCCGTGCCGGCGGTGGGCTGGGACGTGTCCGGCACGGTCGAGGCCGTCGGGCCCGGCGTGGGGATCTTCCGTCCCGGTGACGAGGTCTTCGGGATGCCGCTGTTCCCGCGCCAGGCGGGCGGCTACGCCGAGTACGTGGTGGCGCCCGCCCGGCACCTCGCCCCGAAGCCGGCCGGCCTGACGCACGTGGAGGCGGCTGCGCTGCCGCTCGCCGCGCTGACCGCCTGGCAGGCGCTGGTGGACGCCGCGGACGTGCGTCCCGGTGAGCGGGTGCTGGTGCACGCGGCGGCCGGCGGGGTCGGCCACTTCGCCGTGCAGATCGCCAAGGCCCGAGGCGCGTACGTGATCGGCACGGCCAGCGCCGGCAAGCACGACCTGGTGCGGCAGCTCGGCGCGGACGAGGTGATCGACTACCGGGCGGTGCGGTTCGAGGACGCCGTGACCGATGTCGACGTGGTGCTGGACGGGCTCGGCGGGGAGACCGCCGAGCGCTCCCTGAAGGTCCTCCGCTCCGGCGGCCGGCTGATCACCCTGCCCGGCCCGGACGACGTCCCCGCCGCCCCGGACGGGGTGCGCGCGGTGTGGGTCCTGGTCGAGCCCGACCACCTGGGCCTGCGGGAGATCGCCGCGCTGGTCGAGCGGGGCGCGCTGAAGCCGGTCGTCGAGACGGTTCTGCCGCTGGCCGAGGCGGCCAAGGCCCACGAGATCGGCGAGCGGGGCCGTACCACCGGCAAGATCGTCCTGACGGTCGCCTGATCCCGCCGCGTCCGGCGGAGGCACGGACCGGACAGCCCCGGCGGGATCCCCGCCGGGGCCGCCACCCGCGGTCGGTCACCTGTCCCCACGGGATGCCGTTCGCCCCGGCCCGCCGGCGCCCCCGCCGCGACGCCTCCCGGCGTCCTGGCAGGCCATGGACATGAAGACCTGTTGTCTGTGAAGATCCTCCGGGCTCGTCGGAGACCGCAGAATCAGGAATCTTGAACATGAAGAGGTCGGCACGGCACGGTGCTCAGCCGTCGCTGTCGCGGGGAAGGGCCCACGCGGCCGCGTCGCTCCAGCTCGGGCGGGGGTGGCGGTGATGTCGGGGCCGTACGGCAAGCGCCTGTGGACGGTCGTCTCGGTGCTGGCCGTCCTGGCGGCGGCAGTGGTCGCCTGGAGGCTGCTGCGCACCCCCGTCCCCTACTCCCTGCACGCGACGCCCGCCGTGAACGTCTCCGTCCGCGCCGCGCAGTCCGAATACCCCGACGTCCCGGAACTCGCCGACGACGTCGAGCTGCTGGTCAAGGCGTACGTCCAGCGCCTCGCCGCGGGTGACACCACCGACCTCGCCCGGCTCGGCGCCCCCTGGTACACCGGCCAGGACCGGGCCGCCCAGAAGCTGGTCACCGCCTACCGCGCCCACACCGGCGGGCAGGTCGACGCGATCGTGGAGGAACCCGTCGTGCCGTACCTGGCCGCCGTCGAGCTGCGTTTCGGCGACGGACGGCGACAGACACTCCGGCTCAGCCGCGACCACGACGACGTGTGGTGGCTGCAACTGGGAGACGGCGACCCCGTGGCGCCGTAGCGTCCCGCCTCACCGGGGACACCCCCGCCGGTGCGTGGTCGGTGAGTCGCCCGCCTGTGCCGGCTCAGCGTCAAACAGCTGCGGCACTACGACGAGTCGGGGCTGCCGGCCCCGGTACGCGTGGACGGCGGCACCGGCTACCGCTACTACGCACCCCAACAGGCCGGTGACGCCCTGACCATCGCCGTGCTCCGCGAGATGGACCTCCCCCTGGCCGTGATCGCCCGGGCGCTGGCCGCCGATTCCGGCTCCAGGGCGGAGATCCTGCGAGCCGAGCGGGACCGGCCGGCCGAACGGATCCGCAGGGACCGGACACGCCTGGACCTGCTGGACCGGCTGGCAGCGGGCGGACTGCCCGGCTACGAGGTGACGATGAGCGGGGAGAGCCGGAACGACGGCTGGCCGTGACACGGGCGGTCTGTGCCCCCGCGGCGATCGGGGAGACGGTCGCGGAGTGCGTGGGCCGGCTGCTGTCCGTTCTCGGCGAGGCGGGAATCGCCTGGGAGCCCCTCGCCCGCGTGGAGCGCGAGGCCATGCGGGCGCTGATCCGGCTGGGGGAGTGAGGGCCCGAAGCGGAAGCCGGGGCAGGCACGGGACATCCGCGCGCGGGCGGACGACCTCCCGTAGGGGCAGGGCTGACGCCCTGTCCGCTGTGCATACTGACCGCCATGACCACCTACGACACGCTCGGCGCGACGTACGCCCGGACCCGCCGGCCCGATCCGCGGATCGCCGCGCAGATCCACGCGGCGCTCGGTGACGCCGCGGACGTGATCAACGTCGGCGCGGGCACCGGTTCCTACGAACCACCGCGGACGGTCCTCGCGGTCGAGCCCAGTCAGGTCATGATCACCCAGCGTCCGCCGGGAGCGGCGCCCGCGGTGCGAGCCGTCGCGGAACGCCTGCCGGTGCGCGACCACGCCGCCGATGCCGCCATGGCCCTGCTGACCATCCACCACTGGACCGATCCCGAGGCGGGAATCAGGGAACTGCGCAGGGCCGCCCGGCGGCGCGTCCTCGTCCTGACGTGGGATCAGCAGGTCTTCCGCGAACGGTTCTGGCTCGTACGCGAATACCTCCCGGAGGCAGCCGCGTTCGACGACACCCGCGCCGTCCCGACCGACCGGCTGCTCGACCTGCTCGGCGGGGGCCGCGTGGAGACCGTCGGCATCCCCCACGACTGCGTCGACGGCTTCGGTGCCGCGTACTGGCGCCGCCCCCACGCCTACCTCGATCCGCACGTGCGCGCGGGGATCTCCATGCTGGCCCAGCCCGGCGACGACGTACTCGCGCCGGGGCTGTCCCGGCTCGCGGCCGACCTGGCGGACGGCAGCTGGCACGCGCGCCATGCCGGGCTGCTCACGCTCGACACGATCGATGTCGGATACCGGCTCCTGGTGGCCGACCACTGACCCGGGCCGGGCCCCGGCAGCCATGCGGTGGCGGAGCGGGGACGATTCCGCCCGAGGCACCCGCCGGGAGAGTCACCCGACGCGGGCGGCGTCCCCGGCCGTCTCCGAACGGAAGCCGTGGCCGAGCTCGGGCGTGAGCCCGTGGTAGTGGCGGAAGTTGTAGATGAGAGGGCTCCATACGCCGGGGTCGATGTGGTGCGTGCCGGGTACGACGACGCGCTCGTCGGCGTGGACCCGGAGCACCTGGCACTCGACGGTGCGGAAGCCGCCCTCCCCGCCGGGCGTCAGGGCGACGGCCCGCGCCTCCAGTTGGAGGGGGCACTCGGCGACGCGCGGCGGGCGTACCAGATCAGAGGGCTGTGGCGTCAGGCCCGCGGCGGAGAACTTGTCGTGCTCGTACCGGTAGACCGCCCGCTTGCTCTCCGGCACGGGATCGGCGCCGGTGAGCGGTGCGAGGCACTCCACGTTCCTCCACAGGCCGGGGGAGGGGAGGCTGATCACCACATCCGGCCGCTCAACCAGGTTGCGCACCGTCCGGCTCTCGACGCCGAGGCCCAGCACCACGCACTGACCCAGCGCCCAGGCGGACGAGATCGGAGCGAGGTTGACGGTCCCGTCCTCGTTCTCCGTGCTGAGCAGGACCACCGGCGTTCCGAAGTAGAGGATGTTCGGCCGGATCACTCGATGCGTGTCAGTCGTCATGCGCCGAACGCTAGGGGCGCGACCCTTCGGTGCACGCCGAACGGACGGCCCCCATAGCCGTCCCACGCGCCGCGGACGGGAACGCCGCGACCGCCTCCGGCGCCGACCTGTGCACCCGATGTCCGACGGGAGTGGTGATCAGGTGCCGGCGGGGATACGTGGGTGACCGCCCGGCCCTGGGCCCTCAGAAGGCGGGTCCAGTTCGTCGAGGATCTCCTTGAAGGGCCTGCGCAGGGCCACGGCGGCCGGGCGGCTGTCCGCGTGGGCGTAGGCGCTCAGGTCGTTGCGGGCCCTGGACAGCGCCGGTTGGGGGCGGCCCGATTCCAGGACGTGGTTGATCGCCTGGGCGGTGGAAGCGGCCAGCCCCGGCATGCGCCGCCGGGCGTCGGCGACCACCGGGATGAGGTCGTCCCTGCCGGTGAACGCGGCGACTTCCCGGGCCAGGGTGGCCAAGTGCGGGGTGAGCCGTTCGGCGGTCACGATGCTGCGGACCAGTCGCGTCACCGTGTCGCGGTGCCGGCGGCGCAAGGGGTTGAAGCGCATGGCGCGCTCGGCTTCGCGGGCCGACGCGGCCGCGGTGCGGATCGCGTCGATGTGTCCCGCGACGGCGCTGACGTTGCCGCGCGCCGTACCGGGATCGGTGCCGAGGACCGCAGCCGTGCCGGTGAGGGCCTGGACGAGCCGTGTGCGGGAGTCGTGGGCCAGGGCGGAGAGGGAGCGGCGAGGGTCGGGAGGCCAGAGCAGCGGCGCGAGCAGAATCGTCACAGCGGCCCCCGCTCCGGTCTCCCAGAGGCGGTGGAAGGCATAGGCGTCGGGTGAGGTGCTGGCGAAGACCAGCAGCGAGGAGGCCGGGACCTGCAGGTTCAGGGGGCCGCCGGCCCGCAGGAGTGTTCCGGCGCCCAGGCCCAGAGCGACCACCAGGGCGAGCGCGGCGGTCGAGGGGTGCAGGACGTTCAGGACCGCGATCCCGATCAGGACACCCGCGACGACGCCCAGGACGCGTTGCAGGGAGGTGGCCAGGGCGGTGAGCGGGTCTCCCCGCAGGGCCACGAGCGGGACGACGGCCGCGTAGACCGGGGGCTGGTCCGCTCCCAGCCACAACGCCACCTGCCAGGCGGCCGCTACGGTGACCACGATCCGCGCCGCGGCCGGTCCCTCGGCGCGCAGGACGTCGCGGGGGCGGGAAGAGCGCGGCCTGTGCGTGAAAAGCGCCGCACGCGACCTGTGCACCAGCCGTCTCCCTGGCCTCGACCGTGATCGACAGGCACAGCGTGCCGACCGGCCGGCCCCGTGCGCCCGATTACGCCGAAGGCGGCATGTCGCCCACGCTCAGGAAGGCCGCGCCGTCGTGGCGCCACGGGCTCAGGGACAGCCTGCCGTCGTGACGCCACGCGCAGGGGCAGCCTGCCGTCGTGATGCACGCGCTCAGGGACGCCCCGCCGTCGTCACGCCACGCCGTCGACGTCACGCCCATGCCGCCAGGCCGAAGACCCCATGCCGAAGACGCCACCACCCGGCCGCCACCACCCGGCCGCCACCACCCGGCCGCCGGCGCCCGCCCCGATGGCGCCGAAGTGGTCGATCCCCGCCGCCACTGGGACAATCGGCCTGTCCGGCGATCGAGGAGGAAGCCCGTGTGTCGCCTGTTCGGCCTCAGCAGCGCCCCGAACCGCACCCACGCCACCTTCTGGCTCCTCGACGCACCGGACAGCCTCAGCCGGCAGAGCCACAGCGACCCGGACGGTACCGGCCTGGGGTACTTCGCCGACGACGGAACCCCACGCGTCGACAAGGCCCCCATCGCGGCCTACCAGGACCGCGCCTTCGCCGAGGACGCCCGGCAGGTACAGTCCGCCACCTTCCTCGCCCACGTGCGCTTCGCCTCCACGGGCAGCCTGGACGCCCGTAACACCCACCCCTTCCAGCAGGACGGACGGCTGTTCGCCCACAACGGCGTCATCGAGGGCCTGGAGCGGCTCGACGACCACCTCGGCGAGGACCGGTCACTGGTGAAGGGCGACACCGACTCCGAGCGGTTCTTCGCCCTGATCACGCGGGAGACACGTAAGCGCGACGGAGACGTCACCGCAGGAATCGAGCACGCCGCTCACTGGATCGCCCGGAACCTGCCGGTCTACGCCCTCAACCTGATCCTGATCTCCTCCGACCAGCTGTGGGCGCTGCGCTATCCGGAGACCCATGAGCTGTACGTGCTCGAGCGCGCGGCGGGCGGCCAGCACGGAACCCGGCATCTGGACCACAGCGGCAGCCACGGCCGCATGCGCGTCCACTCCGCCGCTCTGGCCGCCCATCCCGCCGTCGTCGTCGCCAGCGAACGCATGGACGACAACCCCCGCTGGCGCCCGCTGGAGCCCGGCGAACTCTTCCACGTCGGCCCCGACCTGCGCACCGACCGCCGCGTGATCCTGCCGGACCGGCCGACGCACCAGCTCACCCTCGACGACCTGCGCCCGGACGCCGCCGCCTCCCAGAAGGCCGCGTAGCCGCGCGACCGCTCAGGCAACGCCTCACGGAAAACCCTTCCACCGCAAGACCCTTACGGGACAACCCGCGGCACCGGTTGCGGAACAGGATCTTGGTCGTGGAAGATCACGCCCTGCAGGGGGAATCGACGCGCGGCCCGAAGAGCTGTCTTCCCGCCGCGCGCCTGCCTTCGTTTCTCCACGAGCCTTAGACCGAAATCCAGGGGGGACCATGCCCGACCACGATCACGACCACGACGCGACCAGACCAGGCCCCGCGACCGCACCGGAGGCACGGGCGGCGGCCGACGAACGCCCGGCGCCGCCCGCCCGGTCCCGGGGCGCCGCCCTCGGCGGCTGGGTGCTCACCATCTCGCTCAACGTGGCCGCCCCGATCCTCACGTACAACGCACTACGCGATCAGGGATGGAGCGAGTTCGCGGCGCTGCTGGCGAGCGGCGCCTGGCCGGTGCTGGACAGCGCCGTGCACCTTGCGTGGCGGCGACGGCTCGATGAGTTCGCCGTGGTGACGCTGGCGTTCCTGGTGCTCACGGCCGTGGTGTCGCTCGTCGGTCCCCACTCGGCCAAGGCGTTGCTGATCAAGGACTCGGCCATCACCGGGCTGTTCGGACTGCTGTGCCTGACCACACTGCTGGCTCCGCGCCCGTTGATGTTCTACTTCGGCCGCAAATTCGCCACCGACGGCACCGCGGCGAGTACCGCCTGGTGGAACGGCCTGTGGGAATTCGAGGGGTTCCGCCAGACCGTGCGGACGATGACGACGGTCTGGGGCGTGGCCTACTGCCTGGAGGCGGCGGTGCGGATCGCGTTGTCCTACACGCTGGGCACCGACACCATGGTGACCCTGAGCCCGATCCTGATCTACGGCGTGCTCGGCGTCCTCGTCCTGTGGACGGCCACCTACGGCAAGCGGGCACGGCGCAAGGGTGAGGAACGCGCCGCCGCGGCCGCCGCGGCGGTGGCCCAGGGCTGAGAAACCCGTTCAGGGTCCGGACCCGGCCCCGCTTCGGCTGCACCGCGGCAGGGACACCACCGAAGACGCCCGGCCGGATCGCCCGGCCGGGCGTCGTCCCGTAGGGGCTGTCCACTGTCCCCCGGATGTCGATCGGGCTGCGATCGATAACGATCTCGGCGTAGCCCTTGTGCGTAGTGTGATCCGTTTTAGCCTCCGCACATGGGATTTCTTTCAAGCCGCCGCAAACGAGCCCGTCTCGCCCCGGAACTCGACGACCAAGAGCTGGGGAGGCTGCTGAAGTCCCTGCGGGCGACGACCAGGACGGGAACCATCGCCACCACCGACCTGTGCACGGCGCAGATGACCCGGCTCCTGGAGCAGGACCAGGGTGACTGGGACCGCCAAGCCCATCGCCTCGGCGTCCTGGCCGACTTCCTCTCCGCGTCACACCTGCCGAAGTCCTGGGCCGCACGCGAGCCCCGCAATCCGACCGCGCTCGTGCTGCATGCGTGGGCCCAGGTCGAGCAGGCCCGCACCCATGATCATGGGGGCGACACGTCGGACGCCGCGGACAGCTGTCTGCGCGCCGCCGAACTGGCGCCGGACGATCCCACCCCCTGGGTGGCCCTGCTCAAGGTGGCCCGCTGGGAGCGCTGGAGGCAGCCCCAGGTGTTCGGGGTGTGGAACGAGGTGCTCACCCGGGACCGCTGGAACCGCGAGGCGTACATGACCATGCTGGCCTATCTCACCCCGGAAGAAGGGGGTTCCCGGCTGCAGGTACTGGACTTCGTCGACGCGCTGGTCGCCCGTGTGCCGGCCAACGCCCCCTGTGTGGCGACGGAGCTCACCGCCCAGGTCTTCCAGTACCACGCCATCCTCGGCCGGGGCGGCTACGAAGCACTGGTGGCACGGACCCACTGGTCCCAGGGGATGGCGGCCCAGGCGCTCGACCGGGTGGTGCACACCTGGAGTCAGCCGGGATTCCTCCGGCACGCCAGGACTCTCGCCGACCTGAACCTCCTGGCCTACGCACTGATGGCCGGCGACCGCCGGGCGGAGGCCCGTGCGGTGTTCGAGGCGGTCGGCGGGAATGTCACCGCCTGGCCCTGGCAGACCGGCGGCGACCCCCTCACCGAGTACGAACAGGCGCAGCGCAGAGCCACCGTCGGTCAGTGAGCGGTCCGCGCTGCTCAGCCCAGGGGCGAGGGCGGGGCCGGGTCGCATGGGTGGCTGCCCGCCGTTGAAGCGGTGGCCCGATCCGACGGGGGCCGAGCAGGACGCCCGGGACTGGTACGAAGTTGCGAGCGGGGAGGGTATCGACACGCTCTCCGCACGGCCCGCATCATGGGCCGACAGCACGGCCCAGGGGGAGGGCGGATGGAGCGGCACACTCCAGGCAACCCGTTTGCCGACTTTCCGTTGGCCGACGTGCAACAGCCGCCGGGACAGCAGCCGATCGGCAGCCTCGGCGAGCATCTGCTGGTGTACGAGATCCTGCGCGGAGGCATGGGCGAGGTGCTTCTGTGCGGGGAACGGGACAGCGACACACCGCAGTTCGCCCTGAAGACGTTTCAACGCCGGTTCTTCTTCGACCGTGCGGTCCGTGATGCCTTCGTGCGCGAGGTGGTGCTCTGGTCACGGCTGACGGGGCTGCCGCACATCATGCCGGCCCTCTCCCTGGAGACGTTCGAGGGCCGTCCGTTCGTGGTGATGCCGGTCGTCCCACCCGGACCGCTCGGCGGGCGGACCGTACGCGACCTGCTCACCGACGGCACCGCCCTGCCCGCCGCGGCGGTCCTGCCCCTGGCCTTCCAGACCGCCGTGGGGATGCACCTCGCCCAGCGGAAGATCCCCGGTCTCGTCCACGGCGACCTCAAGCCGGAGAACCTCCTCGTACTGGGCCGGTGGCTCCTGGTGTCCGACCTCGGCCTGTCGCGGGTCACCGGCCGGCACGGCCCCTCGGACCTGGAGAGCACCTGGGCCTATCGAGCGCCCGAGTGCTGGGACGCCGACGCCGAGCCGTCCGTGGCCGCGGACGTCTACGCCTTCGGCACGGTGCTGTTCGAACTGCTCACCGGACACACCCCGTACACGGTGGCCGGGAAGCGGGAGTGGGAGGCCGCCCACCGCTCCGGAACACTGCCGAGTGCGCCCCCGCCGTCGGACGGCCCGGCGGACGACCGTCTCGGCGGCGCCCTGATGTCACTCGCCCGGGACTGCCTCGCCCCGCGTCCGCAGCAGCGGCCGAGGGACTTCGGCGTCGTCGTGGAAAGGGTGCGGACCGCCGCGGACACCCATGAGCCGATGTCCTCGCTGATGCTGATGCACGAGAGCGCCGCGCTGGCCGCCGTGCTGGCCGAGCAGCAGGCCCAACTCGACGAACAGCGGATCGTCAGTCTCTTCGGCATGGGAGAGCCCCAGCTCGGTCTGGAGGAGATCGACTCCCTTCCGCCCGAACGGGTCACGGCCACACTGCGCTACCGGCGCGGTACCGCGCTGTCGCTGCTGGGGCAGGACGACGAGGCCCTCTTCTCCTTCGGGCAGGCGCTCGACATGGGGCTGCCGACGCGAACCGGGTGGGCGTGCCAGGTGGAAGTGGCGCTCTCGTACAAGAGGCTCGGCGACCTGGAGCGGGCCGAGCAACTGCTGAAGGTCCTGGCCGTCGAGGCGCCGCCGGACATGCGGGTAGCCGTCCTGAGCAACCTGGCCACCGTCCACCTGGCGGCCGACCGGCCGCAGGCGGCGCTGGATCTGCTGACCAGGGTGACCGCCGAGTACTCCGACGCGTGGCAGGCCTGGGGCAACCAGGGCCGGGCACTGGAGGAACTGGGCGAGTGGGCCCGAGCGGTCGACGCCTACCAGCACGGTCTGGAGGTCGCCCCGCAGGAGACCATCCTGCAGTTCCGGCTGGCCGTGGTCTGCATGGACCATCTCCGCGACATCCACACCGCCTGGCAGGCCCTGGAGATGGCGCACGCCCAGGGGCTGTCCACCCCGGAGTGGTACGTCCGCTTCCTGGCCTGCCAGTTACTGATGAAGCGCACCGACGAGGCGCTGGCGCTGGACGCGGCGGCGCGCGACGAGCTCGGAGAGGCCGACGCGACCACCCTCTGGAACACGGCCGTCGACCTGGCCCGCGGCATCGCCGAGCCCGGCCGGGACTCCACCGGGGCCGGCCTGCCCGATCCCGCCCCCGCTCCCGCCGTGGCATCCGGCGCCGCGTCCGCCACGCCCCCGGCGCGGCCGGCGTCCGCCGGAGCCTGCGACGCCGTCCCCCGGCAAACCCCCGACCCGGCCGGCGCGGCTCCGCGGGGAGAGGCGCCGCTCTCGCCCGCCACGCCGTTCCTCAACGCACGCATGAACATGCACACGCAGCTCTACACGGTCGACTTCTACCTCGCCGGCGACGCCGAGCCCGGCCACTACGCGGCGGCCTTCACCGACAACCTCCGGCGATTCAGCGTGCGCATGGGAGTGGAGTATCCACGCGGAGAACTGCGGGACACCCCGTTCTACTTCACCCGCTGTCCCGGATGCGGCGGGGCGGTGCTGACCAACCGCGACGCGGGAAAGGACCTGCGCTGCCGGTGGTGCGACACGACCGCTCCCGCCCGGGAGGTGCGGGACGGCACACTGGACCGGCTGCGGGACGCGGCCGAACGAGCCGCGGGACTGGACAGGGTGGACCTCTCCGGCCACGTACTGTCGCTGCTCGTCGACACCAAGGACCGGGAGCGCGCGCGACGGGTGCGCTCGATCGCCACCGCCGCGGGATGGGAGCTGGTCGCGGACGACCATCCCCTGTCCAGCTTCCTGCGAGCCGAGGTCGACCGGCGCGGCATGGGGGCGGCCGGCAGCCCCACCGCCCTCGTCCTGCGCAGGACCGCACCCCCGCGCAGCCACGCGTACGCGGACCGGACGCCGCCGGACGTCGAGCGTCTGCTCGTCACTCTGCGCGGGGAACTCGGGCAGATCGTGTCCCTGTCCCACGTGCACGACCCCGCCGCCGACGACCCCATCGCCCGCTTCCTGCACGGAGACCGGGAGTACACCGTCGGCTTCTGGCAGCGGTTGACGGACGAGCAGCCACTCGACCCGCTCAGGCACCGAGGACTGGCCGAGGCGCTGATGAGTGCTGAGCGCCTCGACGAGGCTCTCGTCCCGGCCCGGCGAGCCGTCGGACTGCTGCCCACCGAAGCCGCCTGCTGGGCGGTGCTCGGACGGGTGCATCTCAGAAAGCGGGAGACGACCGAAGCCGCGGAAGCCTTCGAGAAGTCGCTGGCGCTGGATCCCGTGCAGCCCCTGGTCCTGCTGATGCTCGCGGACTGCTATCGCGCACTGGACCGCCCGCAGGACGCGACGGAGGCGGCGTCCCGTGCCGCCGCACTCGGCCGGAGCTGAGAGGAGCCGACATTGGAATTCGTCACGCCGGTGGCCGGAGCGCTCGTCCGGCTGCTCCTCGGACCGGTCGGCAACCGGCTGGGCAGAGTCGTTCTCGGCCCGGCGGAGCGGCGTGCCCTGGAGAAAGCCTGCCGTACGGCGCTGGAGCGTGCGGTGGACGACGTACGGGAGGAGGGCGCCACCCGAGAGGAGGCGGACCATGTCCTCGGCCTGCTGCAACGGCTCGTGGAGGAAGCCGACCCCGATGACATCCCCCTGCTTGCCCCACCGGGCGACCCGGATCCCGCCCCGGCTCACCCCGGCGCCGGCGCAGAGCCGGGGGCCCCGGTAGGCGACCGTAGCGGTGCTCTGCTGATCTGGCGTCAGGCCGCCGAGCGGGCCGGCCTGGACCCCGACACCTTTCCGATGGCGTTCGACCACCTGATCGAGCGGCTCTTCGTCCACATCCGCGCCGAAGTGACGCAAGCGGCCGCCGCCATCGACAGTCCGCTGTTCCCCCGCGTCGTCCTCACCCGGCTCGAGCGGCTCGACACCTCCTTCCAGGCCCTGGCGGCCGCGGTGCACGGCGGGGCCGCGCCCCTGATCCCTCTGGCGGAGCCGCTGCGCCAGGCTCTCGACACCGCCAGGGACGTCTGCCGCACGTCACAACGCGCCTTCGTCACCCCTGACCTGCTGCTCGCCCTGCTGTCCGTCCCGTACGGCAGGACCGCCGCGTGCTTCGACTCCGTCCGCCCCGCACTCGCCGACACCGTGCGCCGGATGCTCCAGCGCTACCTGACCACCACCGAGTTCGGCCCGTTCCGCCCCTTCGACTGGGCCGAGCGCGCCGATGTCCAGCACGCCCGCGGACAGGCCGCACGCGACATGGCGCCCGTGGTGAGCGACGCCCACCTGCTGCTGGGTGTCCTGGAGGGCGATTCGGCGACCAACCGACAACTGGCCGGATGGCTCGGCCCCGACCACGACAAGCTGCGTGGGGCCGCACTCTCCGCGGCCCGCAACGCCCGGTCCGGTTCCCTCGGCACTCCCGGCATCGTCTTCGGCGGCGACGGCGACGGCGATCCGCTCCGCCCATGACGGAACGACGCGTCGGTGGGCGGCGCCGAGGGTGGTGTCATCGCCGGACGAGGTGCTGATCGAGAGCGGTCAGGACGTCGTCGACGGGGCCGAAACTGAGCATGGCCGTTGTGCCGCCCGCGATCTCACCGCGCAGGGGGGAGAGGGCGTCGTGCGCGCGTGCGGCGAGTGATGCGTCCTGGAGCAGGACCGCCGTGTGCGCGGTGACGGCCCAGAGCGAGTCGTACAGGTGGTCCGCGGGGGGAGTGGGCAGGGCGGCGGCGGCCTCGCGGGCCGCCGCGAGGCGGCCGTGGGCGTGGTGGAGGAGCGGCTGGACCCAGGGACGGCAGGGGCCCCAGTCGAGGGCGGGGTCCGTGGGCGCGGGACGGCGGTGGCGCATACGGAGGGAGAGCAGCGCGAGCGGGAGGATGCCGGCTTCCACCCCGGGCATGCCGGCACCGGCGAGGTCGTCGGCCAGGGTGCGATGGGCGAGAGCCACTTCGGCGGGGTCGTTCGAGCGCTCTGCCAGCCGCATGGTCCGGAACGCGGCGGTGAGCACGTGCACGAGCGGGGCATCGTGCATGGCGGCGAGCCGCTCGGCCGCCTCGACGTGGCGTTGCGCGGGTTCGGTGGCGCCGCGGGCCGCGCATACCTGGATCTTGATCAGATGGCCGAGGATCTCGAACACCGGGAGATCGTGCCGCGCGGCGAGAGCGATGAGCTCGTCGGCGATCACGTCGCGTTCACCGGTGCGCCCCGGGTGCTGGAAGGACTGTACGAACCGGGCGTTGAGCGCGAGTACCAGCACGTGGGGGTCGTGCAGGCCGCGGGCGAGGCGTTCGGCTTCGGCCGCCGCCTCGGCGGCCCAGCGGTCCCGGCTTCCGCGGTGCTCCAGCCCGACGGTGGCGAGGAGACGGGCCCGAAGCGCGGGCGGAGCTCCGGGGCCGAGTCGGTGCAGCGTGCGCCGAGTGGTCGCGACCAGGGCCTCGGACCGGCCGGGATCGTCGGCGCGCGTCCAGATCGTGGGTACGTCGTACGCCGCGATCACCCGGGCGGTGAGGAGGGGATCCCCGGTCCGTTCCGCTTCCGCGGCCGCCGCGGCGCGTTGCTTCTGGGCGAGTACCAGGTTGGTGCCGCCGGTGACCGCGGCGGCCCCGGCGACGGTGCTCATCGAGCGCAGCCGCGTGTAGGTGCCCGCCGCTTCCGTGCGCGTGAGCAGGCGGAGCCGGTCTTCGTCCTGAGGCGCGGGCGTGAGATGCGGAGCCTGCCGAAGGATGTCGCGCTCCAGATGATCGAGGCCGTCCGCCGAACTGAGTCCGAACCGGTCCAGCAGCACGGCTCGCGCGCCGCGCAGCGAGGCCAGCGCGTCGACCTGACGGCCGGCCTGGTAGAGCGCATGGGAGAGCAGAACCCAGGCATGCTCCCGCCACGGGTGCGCGGCGGCGAACGCCTCCAGCTCGGGGACGAGGGGCGCGCCACGTCCGAGGTCCAGCGTCGCCCGGGCGCGCAGCTCGACGGCTTGACGGTGGAGTTCCGTCAGCCGGGCGCGCTCCGGCGTCAGCCAGGACGAGGCGTCGAGGTCCGCGTACGGTTCGCCCCGCCACCACGACAGCGCCTCGCTCAGCGCACCTGCACCCGTGCCCGCAGCCTGGCCGCCGGGTCCGTCCTGCACGGCCCGCAGGGTGTCCTCGAACCGGTGGGCGTCGACGCGCGCCCGCGGAACCCGCAGGGCGTATCCGGTACCGACGGTCTCGATGGTGCGCGACGGGGTCCGCGCAGGCCGATCCGGTTCGAGGGCACGGCGCAGCTCGGCTACGAAGGTGCGGACCGTCCCGGCCGCCGTGGGCGGCGGGTCCTCCCAGAGATCGTCGATCAGCACCGGAAGCGGGACGGCCCGGCCGCCGGCCGCGACCAGCCGACCCAGAAGCTCGCGGCGGCGCCGGCTGCCCACCGGCACAGGACGGCCCTCGGTATCCGTGACCTCGATCGGCCCGAGCACGTTGACGAGGATCTCCATGGGCTCATTGTCGTCGGTACCGCGCTGCCGCTGATCCGCTGCTGATCCGGCTCCCGGATCCTCCCTGTGCGTCACGCGCCCCCCGCGTGAACGGAAGCGACTCACGAGTCCGAGACAAGGAGACGACGACGATGGGCATCGGCATCCCCGGCTTCGAGACCAGGTCCACCGCTGTGGCCGACGGCGTGGAGCTGAACGCGGCGGTCGGCGGAGAGGGACCGGCCGTCGTGCTGCTCCACGGCTTTCCCCAGACCCACCTGATGTGGCGGCATGTCGCTCCTCTCCTGGCCGGCCACCACACCGTCATCTGCCCCGATCTCCGCGGCTACGGCGCCAGCGGCAAGCCGGAAGCGGTCGGCGCGGACACCTACTCGAAGCGGACGATGGCCGCGGACGTCGTCCGCCTGGCCGACGCACTCGGCTTCGACCGGTTCACGCTGGTCGGGCACGACCGCGGCGCGCACGTCGCCTTCCGGGCCGGACTTGATCACCCGGACCGGATCAGCCACCTGGGAATCCTGGACATCCTTCCCACTCTGGACACCTGGAACGTCCTGCACGGGGCCGGTGCGGCGGTGGCCTTCCACCTGTACCTGATGGCCCAGCCGCCCGGTCTGCCCGAGCGGATGATCGCGGGCAGCGCCGACGCGTTCTTCGGCCATTTCCTCGACGCCTGGTCCACGAGCCCCGACGCGATCCCGGCAGACGTACGCGCCGAGTACCTGCGCGCGTGCCGGGGCGCCGTTGTGTCGATCGTCGCCGACTACCGCGCCACCGCGACCGTCGACATCGAACACGACCGGGCCGACCTCGACGCCGGCAACCGGCTCACCATGCCGGTCACGGTCGTCCAGCAGGACTGGGGCCGGCACCTGGGCTTCGACGGCGCCGAGACCTGGCGGCCGTGGAGCACCGACCTTCGGCACGTCATCACACGGGCGGGTCACTTCATGGCCGAGGAGGCGCCGGAGGACATCGCCCGGCTGATCCAGAACCTGGTGAAGAGGTGATCGCGCGCAGACGACGGGGCAAGCCGCGGGCGTCGTGGCCCGGGCGCGTGAACCGTGCCGCGCTGCTCACGACGCGCGCTCGTGCGGTTGCTCGGTGACGCTGGTGGCATGACAGTGCGTGTCATCGTGTACGAGCCCGCCGGGGACGGCGGGCGGCGTGTGCGCCTTGAGGACCGGTTCCTGGGCATGGCGTACACGCTGCTCGACATCGCCGAGTTCCTGCGCGCGGCCGGCATGCCCGATGTGGAGCCGGATGACGTGGCGAGAGCGAGCTGGGTGGAGTGGCGGGGCGGTGGTCCGGGTGCCTGGCGGCCGGGACCGCCTCGATGAGCCGTCCCGGGCAATCGGGTCCTTGCCCTGCGCCGCCGGCATCCCGACGGCCAGGTCCGCACCCGGCACCTCGACTGGCGGGACACGCACGTCCTCGCCGAGGGGCGGGTCGACGCCCTCGTCGCATACAGACCCCTGCCCTGGCCCACGGACGGCTTCCGGGTGACCGAGCTCCGTGAGGAGCCGCGGGTACTCCTCACGTCGGCGAGTCATCATCTGGCGAACGAGAAACCCGTCAGCCTGCGGGCTCTGTCGGACGAGGAACTGGTGGCCTGCGTCAGCACTCCGGTTGTCTGGAGCACGCCCAAGCCGGTCGGCGACCGCCCGGCACCACCCCCGCCCTCGATCGATGACAGCTTCGAGGACAAGCTGGAACTCATCGCCACCGGCCACTGTGTCGCGATCTTCCCTGCCGGCGATCGACGCGCTGCCGTGCGCGAGGACATCGCCCTGGTGCCCGTCATCGACGTCGATCCCTGCGAAGTCGTGCTCGTCACGCGTGCCGACGACCCCAACCCGCTGCTCGCGAAGAACAACGAACGGCCGGCCGACTGACCCCCTTGCCACCGGCCCGTACCGGTCGGGACGCACCACGAACAGAGCAACGACGCGACCTCGTCCTCCTCGCCGTCGGCCCGGCTCGGCGACCGACCCCTGCGGACCGGTCGCCGGTGAACCCTGGTTCAGGCCGTGGAGTGCGTCAGGGGCGCCAGTCCGCCTCCAGGTCGTGGGAGTCGGTCTTGGTGAGCTGGGTCAGGCCGGTGCCGTCGGCACGGACCAGGAACAGGTGCTCGGGATCCGCGTCGTCCCCGCCGCCGCGGGTGAAGACCAGGCGGCGGCCGTCCGGGGACCACGAGGGGTACTTGTCGTTGGAGCGGGACGCGGTGATGCGGTGCAGGCCGGTGCCGTCGGGCCGGACGACGTAGAGGTGGGCGAAGCCCGAGGAGTCCACACGGCTGAAGACGATCCGGTTGCCGTGCGACCAGTCGGGCGTCCAGTCGTGGGAGCCGGACGCGGTGACCGCCGTCTGGACCAGGGTGGACAGCCGGATCCGCATCACCCTGCTGTGCCCGCCGGCGTCCGCGCGGTTGAACGCCAGGTACTTCCCGTCCGGGGACCACGTCGGATGCAGGTCGTCCGCCGCGGTGTGGGTCAGCCGGGTGGCGGGGGTGCCGTCGATGTCGGCCACGTAGATCTCACGCTGGGTGCCGACCGGCTTGGCGTAGGCGATCCGCTTGCCGTCCGGGGACCATGCCGGGTCGGAGGCACCCTTGGTGCCGGGGACGGCCTTCAGGCCGCCGCCCGTGGTGTTCATCGTCCAGATGCCGTCGATGGCGCCCCCGGATCCGTAGCGGACGAAGGCCACCCGCTTGCCGTCCGGGGACCAGCTGGGCATCACGTCGCTGACGGTGGCGGTGTGGGTGAGTTTGACGGGCGTGCCGCCGCCGGTGGAGATCGCGTAGAGGTCTTCGACGGGCGCTGCCGCGGTGTAGCGGGCGAAGACGATCGGGTGGTCCGTCGCCGCTCCCGCGTCTGCCGCGGCGTTGAGCGTCAGCGGTACGGCCATGGCGAGCGCGGTGGCGATCGCCGCCGCCCGGCGGCGCCGCGCCGTGCCCTCTCCACAGGCCGTGCCGATTCTTCGCGTTCCCACGGCGGTTCCGCCGTCGTCGGTGCGGTGCTGTCGGTGCGTCAAGGTGTCCCCCCGATCACTGCGTGCGGCCCGCCGCGGGCCGCTCCGGCCGGTAAACATCCCACCCGGCGGGGCCGTGCGGAAGCGGCGGGACCTGGCGGTACGCGCTCTGTGACACGTTCCGTACACCGCTGTCACACGTGACGCGGCGCGGCACGCGGTGACCGTCGCTCAGGGGGTTGCGGCCATGAAGCCGGCGGTCAGCTCGGCCGGATTGGCACTCGACGTCAGCTCGAACATCGCGTCCGGCTCGAACATGTCGTAGAGGATCACCGGGACCGGCCGTCCCAGCGCCTCCACGATCCGGCCGCTCTCGTGGAGGTGCCGGGCCGCCGCGACGCACACCTCGTAGAACCACTCGACCAGGCCTTCGTCGCGGCCGTCCGGCTCGTCGTCGTCCCCGTACCACAGCCCCTGGGACTCGGCCTCCCGCCGGTGCGCCCGCGCACCGTCAGGATCACGCCCGACGCTCCTGACGCCTTCGAGCCCCGTCTCCGGGAAGAACGCGTAACTCCAGCGTGCCTCCCAGGCGTCCGACGTCTGCCGCGCCGATGCCGTGGCGTCGGCCTCGGTCGTGTAGCCGATCGCCACGTACGGAAGCCGCGGATCCTGATCGACGCTGTCGACGCGGAACGTCACCGCGTAGATCCCGCGGTCCGCCGGGAACGCTCCGACGACCTCGCGGGCGACCCGTTCCACATGTTCCTGAAACGCCATCCGAGCCCCTCCTCGACCAGGCCGAAGATCATAGTGGCGTTCGCCGCCCGTGCCCGCTACGGCATCGGGTCCGTCGCGAGGCGGGCGTGCAGATGGCAGTCACGGAAGGCGTCCCTGCGGCCCTCCTCCCACATCGCGCCGCGCAGCGTCCCCTCGTAGCGGAAACCGCATCGCTCGGCGACCTTGCACGACGCCTCGTGGCCGACGGCGTGGTCGAGTTCCAGGCGGTGCAGCCGCAGACCGGTGAACGCCCAGCGGGTGGCCAGCGTGAGTGCGCGGGTGGCGACCCCCTGGCCGCGTGCCTCGGGCAGTACCCAGTAGCCGACGCAGGCGGACCGCATCGCGCGGTCGATCCGGTTGACGCCGACGTGGCCCAGCGGGGTGCCGCTGTCCGCGTCCTCCACGCAGAACGACGCCTCGGTACCGGCCTCGGCCGCCTCGGCCTTGCCGAGCAGGGTGGCGCGGGCGGCCGCAAGATCCGTGATGGGGCGCAGCGGAGTGTTCCAGCGCTGGAAGTCCGGGTCGGAGCAGCCCCGCAGGAACGTCTCGACATCGGTCTCGGCGGAGGGATCCCACCGACGAAGCCGCAGGCCGCGGCCGCCTATGGGCGAGGTGAGGGCGGAGGTGGAGGTGGTGGCGTCCGGTGTCATCCGGTCATTGAACAACCTGGCCGGGTCGCTGTCGAAGCAGGGTGCGCTCCGCCGGGGTCAGTCGTGGAGCTCTCCCAGCCAGCGCAGGGCGCTCAGGCTCGGCAGGAAGCAGTACTCACCGCCACGGGTCGTGACGAACCGGGGAAGGGGAGCCAGGCGGCGGCGCAGCGGCCGTCGCGGAATGGTGTAGCCGGCGGTGCCGTCGGCGGATCCGGCGACGGGGTCCTTGGCGTCCTCGCCTCCGAAGAAGACGCCGTCGTTGATCCATTCCGTCTGTACGAACTCGAACTGGCGCCCGAGGTGCGCGCCGATGAAGGCGAACATCAGGCCGCGGTCCGCTCCGTCCTCCTCCAGGACCCCGTGCGGCAGCGGCGGGCCGTAGACCGCGCCACGCCTGATCATGCGGTGCAGCCGTACCTCGCCGGCCACCGAGGCGTCGCGAGGGTTGGCCCGCCGGATGTGGCAGCCACGGGGAGTGGTGAACCCCGCCGGGTCGTCCTGTTCGTACCAGAAGGTGTTGCGGCGGAGCGGGTCGGCGCCGAGCGCGGGATCGTCGTGCAGCGGGGCGAGCGCCAGGGGGGCTCCGCTGCGCCAGCGGCCCATGAGCTTGGCGGCGACCAGCTCCTCGTCGGCGGGGTCGACGGAGTTCTCCTTCAGGTAGCGCCGGAACTCGGCGACCCTCTGATGCAGCTTGCGGAAGACCGCGTAGCTGCCGTTGCGGCCCAGGACGTCCGGCCGGGGGGCCTGCACACCGCCGAGTTCGTCGGGATGGCCGAGGATGAACTCACCTGCCTTCAACGGGGCTTCCCGCGTGTTGGACCCGGGGATGCCGGTGCCCTCGACGGCCGGATGGCTGACGCCGTCGCGGTAGCCGAAGTGCTCGGTCTCGGTGGGCAGGGCGTAGCAGTCCTGCCGCCAGACGGCCGTCACACCGGGGAGGCGGTCGTAGGCCGGCCGGGCGCGGTCGACGGCGGCATCCAGGAGGAACGGGTCGGGTGCGACCGCGCTGATCACCACGTGGACGTCCGGGCTGCCGAGAGGTGCCTCCCAGTTCTCCGGGCCGCTCTCCCCGACATCGCCGAGGGCCCTGGCGCGGGCCGCCATCCCCTGCCGGAACTCCCAGGCGAAGGTGTCCAGCGACGCGCGCGGCACACCGAGTGCCGCGAGGCCGGTACAGGTGACCGCGACGCTGACCCACGTCTCCCCGAGTGGACTGACCGATTCCGCGGCGGAGGTCACCGCGGCGCTCGCCCTGCGCATCAACTCCCTGCCGTCGGCCCGTTCGTCGATGCGGAAGAGGAGGTACGTCGCGGCGTAGGGGGTCGGTCGGGGGCTGATGACTCCACGCTGGATGTCGTCGAGTTCCAGTTTGACTTCCGCGGGCCCGTTCACGGTTCGCCTCCCTGCGGCACTACGTCGAGACGAGGTTGCGCCAGAAGTTGCGCAGGCTGTCATCACCGCCGAACAAGGAGCTGAAGATCGTCGAGTCGGCCAGCAGCACGTCCCCGGCCCGGTCCCCGCCCGGGGGCATCCACAGGAACATGTTGAACTCGGTGTTGCCGGCCTCGGTGAACGGATGCGGCCTGGACATGTCGATCGGCTGCCGGGCCAGGACCCGGATCCTGTCCGGCCGGTCCGTCGTCACCTCGTAGTGCGGCAGGTGCATGTGGAAGTTGAAGTTCGTCACCCCGGACAGCCACCCCTTGCCGTCCAGGTCACCTACGGTGGACAGGGGGGCGATCTGGTTGCCCTGACCGGTGGCGGGACGCAGGCCGTACCGGTTCATCACCGGTACACCGAGGCCCTTCATCAGATCCCTGACGTAGGTGGCGAACCTCTGCTGGCGGGGGACCAGGGGATCGCCGTGGTGGCGGTACTCCATGTCCCGTTCCTTCATATCGTCCGAGGCCCCGACGTCGTGGTGCGGGCCGAGCACCAGCCGGACGTCCTCGCGGCCGAGGAACTCCCGCAGCGCCTCGATCTCACCGGGCTGGGCCTCCTGCTCGGTGACCATGTGGTCCAGCCCGAAGACGAACAGCACGTCCGTGTCCGCCAGCACCCGCTCGTCCAGGGGCGTGTGGAAACCCGCCTGGTCGATGCGCTGGTACACCGGTACGGGGTGGCCCGTGACCTCCTCGACGAAGTCCTGGAACGGCACCCAGGCCCAGAAGAACAGCTCGAGCGAACCGGCTATGCCCTGCTGGAAGCGGTAGGGGTCGGACCACTGAGGTTCCTCGTAGGTCGGCCACGCCACCCGCCTGACCTCGGTCATCGTCGAGAAGCGGTTGTCCAGCTCGGTCGCGTACCGGCCGGCCTCGGCCGGATAGCTCCAGGAGACGTAGACGCTCACCCGTCGCCCACCCGGCGTGTACTTCCGTGGAACGTGCCGCTGGTTGTAGGTGCGCGCGGTCCTGGCCTCGCTCATGTCGACCGTCTCCGATCGCGGTGCCCATTCACTGCATCTGGTCGAGCATCTCGGACAGAGCGCTCTTGACCCGCAGCGCCTTTTTGATCTCGTCCCCCGTCACATACGGATACTCACCGTATTCCAGGAAGCTCGGACAGTGATGCGCCCGCACGAACCTGACGAACGCGTCGGGATTCGTCTTCCAGTCCTCGGGAAATCCCTCCAGGTTCTCGAAGACGGTGTTCACACCGGCCTTCGTGAACAGCATGACAGCGTCCTCGGTGTATTTGTCGAAGTCGGTGTCGAAGATTCCCTGGTACATGAAGCGCTTGTCGTCGTCGAACAGGACCCACCGCAGGTAGTGCAGCTTCAGGGGTTCGAGGAGCTCGGGATCCTGCTCCAGTTTCTCGACCAGCGCCTGACCGTACCCGCGGATGGCGTCCGCGCGCCCCGGCTTGACGTCCGCGACGATGGTGAAGCCGTAACACGCCGGTGTCTTCGGGAAGATGGGGCCGTACTTGCCCTGTTCGAGTTGCCGCGTGTCGTCGGGGATCACGGCTGCCTGCGGCTTGATCTCCATGTCCGCTCCCCGGTGATTCAGGTGCCAGGACCATTGACCATCGTTCCACCCGGCCACCGATTCCGCTTGCCGGTCGCATCCGGCCTGCCGTCCGGGAAGCTCTGCGGTGGCCAGGTTCTCGGTGCCGGAGTACACCGGAAGGGCACTGCCTTCGGGGTGCGAAGGAGGTGACTCCGTGGCCGACGCCGATGATTTCCCAGGCGCCGGCGACGCCGGGGCCGTGGTCTTGGACGCACTCTTCACCCAGGCGCCGGTCGGGCTGGCCGTACTGGACAGCGAGCTGTGCGTCGTGCGCATCAACACCGCGACACCCGCCATGCAGGGCATGCGGGAAGAAGACGTCGTGGGACGCGCGTTTCCCGCTTCCCACCATGTGATCGACACGGACGTCGCCGAGGCTCTCGCACGGCGGGTGCTCGAGACCGGCGTGCCCGTGCGGGGACGGATCGTACGAGCGAGGCCGCCGGCCCACGGGGGACAGGAGCGTCTGTACGAGCTGTCCGCGTTCCGTCTCCTGGCCGGTGACGGCGCGGTGCTCGGCCTGTGCATCACGGTCCTGGACGTCACCGAGCGGGAACGGGCCCAGGCCCGGCTGGCCGTACTCGACAAGGTCCGGGAGGGCGTGGGACGCACCCTGGACATGGTGGCGACATGCCGAGAGCTGGCCCACGCGCTCGTGCCGGTCTTCGCCGATGTCGTGGTCGTGGAGCTGGTGGAAGCCGTGGTCGCGGGGGACGAGCCACCGCCCGCTCCGCTCCTCAGCCGTCTCACGCTGCGGCGGTCCGCCTTCCTGAGCGGCGCGGGGGAGGACCAGCCCCAGGCCCATCCGCTGGGGCATGTGGGCCTCCTGCCGTTCCCCAGCCCCTACAGCCGGGCCCTGGCGGAGCGACGCCCCCTGACCGTCGCCATCGCGTCGGGAGCCGACTGGCTGGACAGCGACCCGCACATCGCCTGGGCCATCCGCGAATCAGGCGTCCGCTCCCTCCTCGTCGTTCCCCTGACGGTGCGCGACGGGGTGATCGGCCTGGTCAGCCTGTACCGCACCGCCCGGCGAAGCCCCTACGACCAGAACGACGCACTCCTCGCCCGGGACTTCGCCCTGCACACCGCGCTGTCCGTCGACAACGCCAGACGGTACGCACGGGACCACTCGGTGGCCGCCACCGTCCTGAGGCACATGCCCCCGGCGCACGTCGCCTCTCAGGCGGCGCTCGAAGTGGACGGGATCACCCGTCCCGGCGGCGACGAGAGCGCATGGTACGACACCATCCCCCTGTCCGGCGCCCGAACGGCACTGGTGACCGGGTCGGTCTCCGGCGGCGACATCCACGCCACGGCGGCCATGGGCCAACTGCGTACGGTGATCCACACACTGGCCGCCCTCGGCCTGGAGCCCGCCGACCTGCTCGCGCGGCTCAACGACACCGTGAACTTCCTGATGACCGAGGGGGTGGCACAGGCGCCCGGCCGCCTGCCGCTCACCGCCGGCTGCGTCTACGCCGTGTACGACCCGCTGACGACGACCTGCACCATCGCCCGGGCCGGCCACCCCGGCCCTGTCATCGCCCACCCCGACGGCACGGTCGACCAGCCGGACCTCGCCTGCGGCCCCCGGCTCGGCAGCCGGGACCAGGCCCCCTTCGCCGCGACCGACATCCGCATCCCACCGGGCAGCGTCGTCGCCTTTCCCGCCACCCGCGCGCTGACCGCCCATCTGAAGAGCACCACCGGCCCGCTGCGCAGAGCCCGCGCACTCACCGACTCGCTGCTCCATCAGCTGTGCGAGGACGTCGTTCGCGCTCTCCCGGAAGCCACCGCGGCCGGCGGCGCCGTCCTGCTCCTGGCCCGCACCCGAGCCTTCCCGCCCGACCGGGTGGCCACCTGCCCGCTGGGCAACGAACTCAGCGCCGCCGCATCGGCCCGTGGCTTCACCACCGACAAGCTCGCCGACTGGAGCGTGGCGGCGGAGACCGCGTTCAACACCGAACTCATCGTCAGCGAACTGGTCACCAACGCGATCCGCTACGGCACCCCGCCTCTGGAGTTGCGCCTGATCCTGGACCGCACCCTGACCTGCGAAGTGAGCGACTCGGGCGCCACCGCACCGCACCTGAGGCACGCCCGCACCACGGACGAAGGCGGACGGGGGCTCTACATCGTCGCGCAGCTGGCCGAGGCGTGGGGAGCGCGCTACTCGGCCGAGGCCAAGACCATCTGGACCGAGCAGACGGTCGAACCGCGGCGGTAGGCCACGTCAGAAGTGATCCGGATCACCTGCCGGTCACCGCATCCCTTTGTGCGACTGCCGAGTCAGACCAGCGAGCAGATTGTTTAAGGGGTAACAAAGGTGAACAAGCGCACTCTCCTGGCTGCGGCAGCCCTCTCCATGACGGCGGTGACGACGCTCACCGCGTGCGGAGACGACAAGAAGACCGACGACAAGGGGGCAGGCGACTCCGTCTCCGCCTCCGCCACGCCGTCGCCCGCGAAGCCGGCCGATCCGTTCAAGGGTCTGACCGGGTCCCAGATCTCCGAAAAGGCCCGCGTGGCCATGACGAAGCTGGACTCGTTCAAGGTCAAGGGCGGCATGACCACCGACGGCAAGCAGATGACCTTCGACTTCGCCGTCGCCAAGAAGGGTGACTGCCAGGGGACCTTCACCGTCGGGGGCGCGGCCGCCGACGTCCGTCAGGCCGGCGGCGCCACCTACATGAAGGGTGACGAGAAGTTCTGGCAGCAGATGGGCGGCGAGGAGGGCTCGTCCGCCGAGGAGACGAAGGCCCTGACGGAGCTGCTCAAGGGCCGCTGGCTCAAGATGCCGTCGGGCAAGGGCCAGGCTGACGACCAGTTCCCCTTCTGCGACATCGACACGATGTTCGAGAAGGACAAGGACGAAGCCCGCCTCACCCGGGGTGCGGACACCCAGGTCAACGGCACGTCCGCGGTGACGCTCACCGGGAAGGACGGCGCCGAGACGCAGACCCTCCTGGTGGCGGCCGAAGGCGAGCCGTACGCGCTCAGGATGGCCGTCAAGGGCGGCAAGGAGCCGGGCTCGTTCGATTTCCTGGCGTTCAACGAGCCGGTCACCGTCACGGCCCCGCCGGCCGGCGAGGTCATGGACACCTCCAAGCTCGGCGGCTGACACCCCGGCTCGCCGCCGTCCCCGTCCAGGCCGGGCCGGGGACGGCGGCGGCCGCGCGAGGGAAGGGCGCCTCGGCAGGGAGGAGCGATGCACGGCGACTCCACACCGGTGCCCGAGACAGAACAGACCGCGGCACGCGTCACCGGGCTCCGCCGGCCGCTCCGACGCCCGCGGGACCGTCCAGCCGGACGCCTCGTCCGGAACCGACCACTTCCGAACCGCCCTCGACGAACGCCGACGAACGGCCCGGCCGCGACGTCCGCCTCGGACCCGCTCGTGCCACGCTCTGCGCCCACCGTGCGACGGAGCGCCCGCGCGTGCTTCCGCACGAGGGATGGCCGAGCGCCCAAGACCCCGTGACTATGAACTGCTCCCTCGGACCGGGCAGTCGCAGTCCTCGCGGACTGCCCTGCCCTGCTCGCTCCCGAGCGGCGCAGGACGACACGGGCACGGGACCGGCGCGGCGGCGGAACGGCGCGTACGGCCGACGGACGGCAAGGCGACCCCGCCTCGCTCACCGCGGACACCACGGCCCGCCGAAGCGAGTCGATGAGGGCGGGGGAACGATGGGGAGACGCTGGCTGGTCACGGGATGCTCCTCCGGCCTCGGGCGCGCGCTGGCCACGGCCGCGGCGCGGGCCGGACACTCACTGGCGGTCACCGCCCGTCGGACCGCCGGCCTGGACGAACTGGCCGCCGCCTGGCCGGACCGCGTCGTCCCGCTCCGCCTCGAACTGCGTGACGCCGCCTCCTGCGAGGAGGCGGTGCGCACCGCGGCCGACCGGCTCGGCGGCATCGACATCCTCGTCAACAACGCCGGTGCCGGGCTCTTCGGCGCGGTCGAGGAGGTCTCGGACACCGAGCTGCGCGACCAGCTGGAGACCCTCCTGATCGGTCCCTGGCGCCTCACCCGGCTGGTCCTGCCGCTGATGCGGGCCCAGGGGAACGGCCACATCCTCAACGTCTCCTCGGTGGTGGGCCGCATGGCCTTCCCCGGTCTCGCGGCCTACGTCGCCGGCAAACACGCTCTCGAAGGCATGAGCCAGGCCCTGGCCATCGAGGGCGCCCCGCACAACATCCGGGTCACCGTGCTCGAACCGGGCATGTTCGCCACGCGCTACGGCATCTCCCTGGCCGAGGCGCGCCACCGGGTCCCCGCCTACGACGTGACCAATCGCGAGATGCTGGAAGGCACCCGCGGCGTCGCCGACAACCCCGAGACCGGCCACCCCGACGACTTCGCGGCGGCGGTCCTCGACATGGTGGCCGCCGACGTGCCCCTGCCCGTCCGGATCCCCGTCGGCGACGACGCGTACGGCTATGTGGACCAGGCCGAGCAGGCGAGCCGCGAAGAGTTCGCGGCGGCCCGGACCCTCGTGCGGGGGCTGCCGTCCCGACGGTGGCCGGCCGACGGCCCCCGGTGACCCGACGCGCCATGGCGCCGGCCGTGACCCGGACGGCTCGCAGATCATCCCCGCCGGCGGTGAGACAGGCCCGGGCGGCGCTCGTCGCCGGCGGTGCCGGGTCAGCGGCGGATGAGGCCGAGACCGGTGGCGGCGGCGACGGCGGCGGTGCGTGAGTCGACGTCGAGCTTGGTGTAGACGCGGGTCAGGTGCGACTTCACGGTTCCCTCGGTGAGATGGAGGCGTTCGCCGATCGCCTGGTTGGACAGCCCCTCGGCGACCAAGACCAGGACTTCGGTCTCCCGGGCGGTCAGGGCGGTGCCGGGTGCGCGCAGCCGGTTCATGAGCCGTGCCGCGACCGTGGGGGCCAGGGCGGTGCGGCCGGCGGCGGCGGTACGGACCGCGGCGGCCAGTTCCTCGGGCGGTGCGTCCTTGAGCAGGTAGCCGGTGGCACCGGCTTCGATGGCGGGCAGCGTGTCGGCGTCGGAGTCGTAGGTGGTGACGATCAGTACCCGGGGTGCGCCGGGGCGCGCGGTGATGGCGGCGGTGGCCTGGGCACCGCCCATGCCCTTGCCGAACCGGAGGTCCATGAGCACCACGTCGACGTCGCCGGCGGCGGCCCGGGCGACGGCGTCCTCGGCGGTGGCGGCCTCCGCCACCACGGTGAGGCCCGGCTCGGTCTCCAGCACGGCCCGCAGACCGGCCCGGACCACGGGGTGGTCGTCGGCCAGCAGGAGGCGGATGGGCGTGTCGGTCACAGGCGGGCCTCGGGCTCGGTCGCGGCGGACGGGGTCAGGGGCAGCCGGGCGGTCAGCGTGGTGCCGTGCCCGGGGACGGACGCGAGGGCCAGGGTGCCGCCGAGGGCGTGGGCGCGTGCGCGCATGGCGGTCAGGCCGAAGCCGCCGCCTTCGGGGCCGGGGTCGGGCAGTCCTGCCGCGTCGAACCCGGTGCCGTCGTCGACGACCTCGAGGGCGACCTGTCCGCCGGTGTAGTCGAGGGTGACGTCCATGGCGGTGGCGTGCGCGTGGTGGACCGTGTTGGCGAGGGCGGACTGGGCGATGCGCAGCAGGGCGACCTCGTACGTGGTCGGCAGCGGTGCCGGGGTGCCGTCGAGGCGGAAGCGCACGGTGAGCCGGTGGTGGGCGCCGGTGGTGTCGCACAGGCGGCGAAGCGCGTCCGCCAGCGTCGCGCCGTCCAGGGCGGGCGGGGCGAGGGCGGCCACGAAACGGCGGGCCTCGGCGAGATTGTCCAGGGCGGTCTGGCGGGCCTGGTCCATGTGGCGGGCGGCGGCCTCGGGCCGCTCGGGAAGAACGCGCTCGGCGGCCCGGAGCAGCAGTTGGATGCTGGTCAGGCCCTGGGCGAGGGTGTCGTGGATCTCGTGGGCCAGACGTTCGCGTTCGGCCAGCACACCGGCGGTGTGCTGGGCGGCGGCGAGCTCGGCGCGGGTCGCGGTGAGCTCCTCGATCAGCCGGCGGCGGTGCTCGCTCTCCCGGTACAGGGCCTGATAACCCCATACCACGGCGACGGCCACCGCGGCGCCCAGCGCCGGGCCGATGGCCATGGCCGGGCTGAACAGGTCCTGATGGGCGGCGAAGCCGACGATGGCCGCGATCGCGGTGACCGCCACCGTGACGAGGCCGGCGCGCCGGGACAGCAGGTGAAGCTGGAGGAAGTAGAGCGGGAAGGCGACCCAGACGGCGTCGGCCGACAGGACGAGCAGCGCCAGCCAGACCAGGCCCACCGCGGCCAGCCACAGCGCGGCTGCCCGCCGCGAGCCACGGACGCGGGGCAGGAGCGGCCCCGCCGAGTAGACAAGCCCGCAGAGCACGGCCACGGCGACGGTCACCCCCGCATGCGGCCGCCCGCCGACGACGGCGCGGACCGCGGCCAGGGTGAGCAGGGCGACGACCAGCAGATGCAGGCACCAGGCCAGGGCCCGGGTGGTCGGGGTCAGGGTGAGGGCGGTGGTGTTCACGGTCCTCACAGGCTAAGGAACCTCACCGGCCCACGCCTCTGCCGAAAGTTACAACTTGTGCCCCGCCTTTCGGCCCCTGGAATGCCGTCCTGAGCCGGATGCCCGCACCGGGGCCCGGCGGCGACGGTGGAGCCGTACCGCTTCCACCACCGGAAAGGGCAGGGCCGAGGCCGTGTTCGTCGCCTGGAGAGACCTCAGGTTCGCCAAGGGGCGCTTCGCCCTGATGGCGACCGTCATCGTACTGATCACCCTGCTCGTCGGGCTGCTGTCCGGACTGACCGCCGGGCTGGCACAGCAGAACGTCTCCGCGATCACGTCCCTGCCAGCCGACCGGATCGCCTTCGGCGCACCCGGCGACGGACAGGACCTGGCGTACGCCGATTCCACCGTCACCGAGAGGCAGTGGCAGCGGTGGGCCAGAACGCCGGGCGTCACCGGCGCCGAACCCCTGGGCATCACCACCACCAGGGCCACCGCGGGAGACAGGAGCGCCGGGATCACCGTCTTCGGGGTGCGGTCCGGCTCCTTCCTCGCCCCTGACAGCGGCAGGCTCGACGCCCGCACCGCGGTGCTGTCCGCCACGGCCGCCGCCGACCTGGGCCTGGAACGCGGCGGCACCTTCGCCGTCGCCGGACAGCGGCTCACGGTGGGCGCCGTCCGGGGCGATGCCCACTTCAGTCACACCCCGGTCGTCTGGGCCGACCTCGGCGTCTGGCAGAGGATCGCGCCGCCCACCGGTGGCGGCCCCTCCGCGACCGTCATCGCCCTGAACACCACCTCCACGACCGACGTCCCCGCGGCCGACCGGGCCGCGGGCACGACGACCGTCTCCAAGGGCGACTCGCTGTCCGCGATCGGCTCCTACACCTCCGAGAACGGCTCCCTGCAGCTGATGCGCGCTTTCCTGTTCGCCATCTC
Source organism: Streptomyces echinatus (assembly GCF_014203595.1). Classification (GTDB taxonomy): domain Bacteria; phylum Actinomycetota; class Actinomycetes; order Streptomycetales; family Streptomycetaceae; genus Streptomyces; species Streptomyces echinatus. The sequence continues at coordinate 452,248 of NZ_JACHJK010000003.1, read as the reverse complement.
CGCCCTGGTCATCGGCGCCTTCTTCACCGTGTGGACCATCCAGCGCAGCGGCGACGTCGCCGTCCTGAAGGCGCTGGGCGCCTCCACCGCCGGCCTGCTCAAGGACGCGCTCGGCCAGGCCGCCCTCCTGCTCGTCTGCGGCACGCTGACCGGCACCGCCCTCGCCGCCGGCATCGGTGCCGCCGTGGCCGGCTCAGCCGTCCCCTTCGTCCTCGGCCCCGCCACCGTCCTCGTACCGGCGGCGGTGACGGTCCTGCTCGGCGTGCTCGGAGCCGCCCTCGCCGTCCGCCGCATCACCTCCGTCGACCCGCTGACCGCCCTGGGGAGCGCCCGATGAGCCTGAACCTGACCGGCATCACCCTCAGCTACCCCGACGGCGACTCCCGGCTGACCGCACTCGACCGCGTCGCCCTGGACGTCCCCCGAGGCACCCTGACCGCCGTCGTCGGCCCGTCCGGCTCCGGCAAGTCCAGCCTCCTGGCCGTCGCCGCCACCCTCATCGGCCCCGACGCCGGCACCGTCACCATCGACGGCACCCGCACCACCGGAATGACCCGCGGCGAGCTGACCGAGCTGCGCCGTCACAAGATCGGCATCGTCTTCCAGCAGCCCAACCTGCTGCCCTCCCTCACCGCGGCCGAGCAGCTCCAGGTGCTGGCCCACATCGATGGCCGCCCACCCGCCAAGGCCAGAGGCCGGGCCCTGGAACTGCTCGACGCCGTCGGCCTGGCGAACCACGCGCACCGCCGCCCCCACCAGCTCTCCGGGGGCCAGCGCCAGCGCGTCAACATCGCTCGTGCGCTGATGAACGACCCGACGGTCCTCCTGGTGGACGAGCCCACCAGCGCACTCGACCACGAACGCGGCGCCGCAGTCGTGGACCTGATCACCCGCCTCACCCGCCGGCAGGCCACCGCCACCGTCCTCGTCACCCACGACCGCGCGCACCTCACCGCCGTCGACCGGATCGCCGAGATCCACGACGGCCGCCTCGAGATGCCGACACCGGCCGGTCCCGACGGTGACGGTCCGGGTCCTGGGCGCGCGGCCGCCGCCGGCTGACCCGGCTCCCGAAGCGCCCCGGTCCGACAGTTCCCGGGGCGCCGCCCGGCGTTTCGGGTGCGCCCCTGAAGCACCCCGGTCCGACAGCTCCCGGGCGCCGCCCGGCGTCCCGGGTCCGCCCCCGAAGCGCTCCGGTCCGGCAGCTCTCCGGTACCTCCCGGCGTCCCGGGCGCGCTACCACTGGGACGAATGGGACGAACGGCCCCTGTGATCCGTCGTCGCGACGGGGAACGCTATGAACGGGGCGGGAGAAGCGATGCTCGGGACCTGACGAGATCAGTGGCGGTGAACATGATGGCCGTGCTGGACGAGAACGGACCGGAGCCGGCCACCCCGCATGCGGACCCCCGGGGGAACCCGCTCCTGCGGACCCAGTTCGTCATACCGGCGCGCCCCGCGACCTTCCTGCGCCGCGAGAGACTGGACGAGCACCTCGACGAGGCCCTGCTGACCCCGCTGACCGTGGTCGACGGAGCCGCGGGGGCGGGCAAGACGCTGCTGGTCGCCGACTGGGCCGCGGCACGCGACAGACGGGTCGCCTGGCTCACCGCACGGCTGGCGGGCAAAGGATGCGGAACCTTCTGGGCGTACCTCCTCCAGGCCCTGCGCCTGGCCGACGTGACCCTGTCCGGTGACATCGGCACCCCGGCCGAACCCGGTCACGTGGACGACGCGCTGCTCACGCGGCTCGCCGGCGAGCTGAGCGCCAGGGACGCACCCGTCGTCGTGGCGATCGACGACTACGACCAGGCGACCGACCCGGAGATCGCGGACCAACTGGATTTCGTACTGCAACAGGCGGGCCGCGGCATGCGCCTGATCCTCGTCACGCGCACCGAGCCGCTGCTGCCGCTGCACCGCTACCGGGCGGCCGACGCGATCACCGAGATCAAGAACGCCGAGCTGGCCTTCACCCCCCGCGAAGCGGCCGATCTCCTGACGCTGCACGGACTGCGCCTGCCGGACGACGACATCGGTGCGCTGGTGAATCGCACGCAGGGCTGGGCGGCCGGACTCCGGCTGTGCGCCCTGGCCGCGCGCGGAGAGGGCGATCCGCGGACCTACCTGAAGGGATTCGAGGCCGACCGCACCACGATCGCCGACTACCTGCTCGCCGAGGTGCTCAAGCGGCAACCTCCCCAGACGCAGGATCTGCTGCTGCGGCTCAGCATCCTGGAACGGTTCAGTCCGGAACTGGCCGACGCCCTCACCGGGCGAACCGACGCCGGACTCATCCTGACCGGACTGCACCGCGAGAACGCGTTCGTCGAGTACCTCGGGCACGGCTGGTTCCGGTTCCACCCGCTGTTCGCGGAGATCCTGCGGGCCCACCTGAGGGTGTGCCGCCCCCGTCTGGAACCCGAACTCCACCGCCGGGCGGCGCACTGGCTACGACGCTCAGGATCCCTCGACGAGACGCTCGGCCACGCGGCCGCCGCGGACGACTGGGAGTCCGCCGCCGACGCCCTCGTGGACGACCTCGCCATCGGAGAGATCTTCACCGGCCTCCGCACCGACGCGCTGTCCGAGCTGTTCTCCCGCATGGGCCCCGAGCCCACGACCCCCGCCACCGACCTCGTCCGCGCGGCCCGGCATCTGGCCCAGTGCGACGTAGAGCGCGGCCTCGGCCGCCTGAAACGGGCCGAACGGGCTCTGACCCGGCAGAGCGGATCATCCGAGGACGACGGACCCGGCCTGGCCGCGGCCCGGCTGAGCTGTGCCCTCCTGGAAGTCACGGCGGCACGGCTGACCGGTTCCCCGGGACGGGCGGAGGCAGCCGCCCGGACCGCCGAGAGGCTGAGCAGCGAGGTGCCCGGCCGGCGCCTGGAAGAGCATCCCGAGCTGATGGCGCTCCTGGTCACGCACCTCGGGTCCGCGCGCTTGTGGGCGGGCCGATTCCAGGACGCGCGAGCGGCCCTGACCACGGTGGCCGACTCCGGCCGGACGGCACCGACGGCACACCTGCGCGAGGAGTGCCTGGGCCACCTGGCCCTGATCGACTACCTGAACGGCTGGGCGGCAAGAGCCGAGCGCAAGGCATCGGCCGTGGCCGCCGCGGCCGGCCGCTGCGGCCCGCCCGCGGCACCCGGTCCGGGGCTGGCCTCACTGGTCCTCGCGGCAGTGGCCGTCGACCGTAACGAGCTGGACCGGGCCGAGGCACACCTCGACGCCGCGGCGGACGCGCGTCACCCCCTGCCGGACCCGCTCGCGCGGGCCGTCCATGCCCTGGTCACCGGGCGCGTCCTGCTGGCCCGGGGCGACACACGGGCCGCCCTGGAGGCGGCGGACCGGGCCGCCGGCGCCGACGTCACGTCTCCGTGGGCCGCGGCGCACACGACAGCGGTGGCCGCCGCCGCGCACCTCGCCGACGGCCGCCCGGAGATGGCCGTGAAACTCCTGGCAGAAGAACCCGAGGGCGAGCCGGTGTGCCTGGTGGGGGCCGTGCGGGCGGAGCTGGCCGTGGGCAGGACCGGCGCCGCGATCGAACTGCTGGAGCGGGTGCGGCCACAGGGTCACGCCGGCCCCGCGATCACCGTACGGACCGCACTGGCCCGGGCGCAGGTGGCGGGCGAAGTGGGGGACGTCGCCACTCAGCGCAGGCTCGTGGCCCGGGCGCTCGAGGAAGCCCGGCGCGAGCGACTGCGGAGCCCCTTCCTCGAAGCCGGACCGTGGCTGCGGGCGCTGCTGCGCACGGTGCCGCTGCGCGGACTGGCCGAGGGGTGGCTCGTACCCGGACCGCCGTCACCCGGCCACCCGGAGCCGGTCCAGGAGCGGCCGCCACTACCGGTGGTGCAGGAACTCAGCGGACGCGAACGGGACGTGCTGCGACGACTGGCCGAGATGATGTCGACCGAGGAGATCGCCGCGGACCTGTACGTGTCGGTCAACACGGTGAAGACGCACATCAAGAGCGCCTACCGGAAACTGGCCGTGAACCGGCGCCAGGACGCGGTGCGGCGCGCCCGCGAGCTCGGGCTGCTGTGACCGTGGACGGGAAGGCGATCCTGCCGGATCACCCAGGCCTGCCGTGTCCCGGTGCCGGCCCGCCGACGGTATCCCCTCCAGGGGGTGAAGCCATGCGGGGGCGCAGGGCCCAGGATCGCACCGACGGGGAGTGGCACGCCCTTTCGAGGCACGTGGGGGAGAGCACCTCATGCGCTATGAGATTCGCGTCGACGGACAGATGACAGAGACGCTGGCCAAGGCGTTCCCTGAACTCGACCATGTGATCATGTCCGGCCAGACCCTGCTGTTCGGACCGGTCGTCGACGAGGCGCAGCTGTACGGGCTGCTCGCCCGCTGCCAGTCGCTGGGCCTGCACGTACTCGAAATGCGCCAGATGCCGGAATGACGCGGATGCCGGACGCCGGATGCCGGACGCGGGATGCGGGATGCCGGGTGCGGATGTCGGACCCGCTGCCGTCGCCCGGGACCGGTCTGCCGTCCGGCCCCCCGGTGCCCGCCTCATCGTCCTTCCGGACGCCCGGAGTCCTTCCGCACCCGGAGTCCTTCCGCACCCGGAGTCCTTCCGCGCCCGGAGTCCTCCCGGCGCCCGGATCACCCGCCCAGGGTGACGCGGGCGGCGACGGGCCGGCGGAGGCTGGTGCGGTGAGGTCCCCCCACACGGCCCCGCCGGCCGTCCGATGCGGACCCTTCCACCACGCGAGGAGGAGCCATGACCGAGTCTCGTGGTCACGGGCCCTACACCGGAGCGGAGCAGGTTCCCGGCGGGGCCCCTCACACGACGACCACTGAACCGCCGGAGCTGCTGACGAAGCTCGGCCGTTCCTGGACCTGGATCCTCGCGTCGGCCGTGACCACCCTCGTGGTGGGCGTCCTCGTCCTCGTCTGGCCGGGCGAGACGCTGCACGTACTGGCCGTCCTCATCGGCCTGTACCTGCTGGTGACAGGGGCGTTCCGGTTCGTCGCGGTCTTCGGCAGGGAAAGCCACGGGGAGCGGCTGCCGCTGCTGCTCTCCGCGGTGCTGTACGTACTGGCCGGTGTGCTGTGCCTGCGCAACCCGCTGCAGACCATCACCGCCCTGTCCGTCATCGTGGGCATCGTCTGGCTGGCCTCCGGCATCCTCACCCTCTACACGGCCCTCGCGGCACGGGGCCTGCCGCACCGGGGCTTCATGGCCGGCACCGCCGTGATCGGCATCCTCGCGGCAGTCGTCGTACTCGCCCTGCCGTCGGAATCGGCCCGGGCGCTGACCCGGCTGCTGGGCCTGTGGCTCGTGCTGGTCGGCCTCTCCGAGGTCGGGCTCGCCTTCTCCTGGCGAGCCGGACTCCGCCGATCGGGCCTCACCGGTTCGAACGCGCCCGGTACCCCGCGCTGAGGCGCCGCGCGGAACGGGGACCGCGGTGGCGGTCCTCGACACCGGCGGTCTCCGGCACCTTCGTGCGCCGGCCGCACCGGACAGCGGCTGATCCCCCGACCCGGGGAGCCTGTTCACCCGCTTCGGGTGAGGTGGCCGGGTCCGTGCCCGGCGCACCCTGAGGAGGGCCCAGAACGACTACCGGGCTCACAGCCGGAACGGAGGAAGATTCATGAGCGCGCAGACCTACCTCGCGTATGACTATCCGGTGCTGGGCTTCTTCTGGTCCATGCTGGTCCTGTTCCTGTGGATCATGTGGTTCATCCTGCTCTTCCGGGTCATCGTCGACATCTTCCGGGACGACGACCTGGGCGGCTGGGCGAAGGCCGGCTGGACGATCTTCGTCTGCGTCCTGCCGTTCCTGGGCGTGTTCGTCTACCTGATCGCCCGCGGCAAGGGCATGGGCCGTCGTGAGCTGGAACAGGCACGTGCCCAGCAGCGGGCCGTCGACGACTACATCCGCGAGACCGCCCTGGGCGGCGCCGGCGTCAGCAAGGCCGACGAGCTGGCCAAGCTGGCCGAGATGCGCTCCCGAGGTGACATCACGGAGGAGGAGTTCGGCCGGGCGAAGGCACTGGTCCTGGCCGGCCAGGGACCGTCCGAACGCACGGGTGCCACCGCTTCCACCTCCGCGCCCACGGGATCCGCACCCTCCACCCCCGCGCGGTGACGACTTCTCACGGGATGGGAACGAGGTAGCACGATGACCTCCGCACAGACCCCGCACATGCCCAGTGCCAAGGACCAATGGGCCACAGGGCTCACGATGTTCGGCGCCGTCATGCTGATGCTCGCGGGCCTGCTCGGCATCTTCCGCGGCATCATGGCCATCGCCAAGGACGACGTCTTCCTGTCCACGCCCGACTACGTCTTCCACTTCGATCTGACCGGCTGGGGCTGGATCCACCTGGTGCTCGGAGTCATCGCCGTGGCCATCAGCTTCGGCCTCTTCCGGGCCGCGATGTGGTCGCGTGTCGGGGGAATCGCCATCGCCGGGCTGATCATCATCGTCAACTTCCTCTCCCTTCCGTACTACCCGCTCTGGTCGATCGTGCTGATCGCCTTCTCCGGATTCATCATCTGGGCCCTGTGTGTGGTCCGGCCGGAGACCGTGTCGAGCATGTTCGACTGAGGCCTGGTGCCGGCTCGACCGGCACCAGGGCGTGGGCGGTCGTCTGGTGCGGCCGGTCGACGGGGACGACTCCTGCGGACCGTCCCCGGTGCACGGAGGCCTTGCCGTCGGCAACCGCCCGCGCCGGCCGTGCGCCGCCCACAGGGAGCACGATCACGTAGGTTGTGGCTCTCGGACATGCGTGAGTGGGAGTGACAGTGGGCGGGGACGCGCGCATAGCGGCGCTCGAAAAGGTCGTGCCGTCGACGCACGGTGTGGATGAGCGGATCGACTGGAGCGAGGTCGGCACGATCTGGGGGACCCGGTTCCCCGCCGACTACATCGCCTTTATGGAGGTGTACGGCGCAGGGCAGATCAGTGACGCGGTCGGCATCCTGCTGCCGGTCCCGCGGACCGATGCCTACGCGGACGGGACCGGCCTCCGGCAGGAGACGGAGAACGCCCGCGGCACCTGGAAGATGCTCGGTGGCAGAGCGGCGCTGGACGTGGCCCCCGACTCCATCCTGGCCTGGGGCGTCACCAGCGGCGCGGACATCTACTGCTGGCTGACCACGGATGACGATCCCGACCGATGGCCCGTCTTCGTGTGCGGGCGGCACACGGATCCTCCCTTCCAGATTCACCCCTTCGGGATGGCGGAGTTCCTGCGCAGGCTGCTCACGGACGACGAATTCCAGGAGGAGACGATCAGCGTCGTCCTTCCCGCGGACCGCTCCTTCGTCAACTGGCGCGAGCAGCAACGCCGCTGGGAGGCAGGCCTCGACCCCGCCACCGGCGAGCCCTGGGCATAGCGGTCGCGAGCCCGAAGGGTCGGCCGACCGCGGCCGTCCCCGTCAGCGGCTTTGACGCGGCTCCGGCAGCGGTGGGCGAGACACCCGGCCGGATGCTGAACGTGGGTGCCGGGCCGGCAGGGATCAGCGTGCCGCGGGGTTGCCCTGATGGGTGAACGGTCACGTACGGCAACGCGCCCGGTTGCGGATCCTGTTGTACGTGGGGCCACAGCTCTTGCGCCTGGCGAACGGCGACGGCGACGGCGGCCGAGGCCGGGAGCCCCGCGACGTCTCCCTCGCCCTGATCCCGTTGCTCCTCGTCGGCCATGAGTCCCCCCCCGGTGACCCGATGGTCCCGACCCGCCCGCTCACCGCAACGGTCCGCGGGGCAGCGGTCGCTGACCGGGAACAGGTCAGTGCCCCGATGGCGGCACCGGGCCCGACGTCTCGACGGCGTTGACCGGAAAGGACGTTCAGCTGCTCGGCCGGCACACCGCCGGTCGCACGCCTGGAAGACCGGGCTACCCGTCCTCGTCCTTGACCTCCAGCGCTCCTCGCGCCAGGCCGATGAACGCGATGTAGGCATCCCGGAAATCCCGAAAGGCGGCGTCGTACGCGTCCCGCCGCTCGGGACTGGCGTCACCGATGAGCGGCTTGAGTGTGGCTTGCACGCGCCTCGCCTTGTCCCGCACACGGTCCGCCGCGGCGGAGACCTCGGCAGGACCGTCCAGCCGGACCTCGTGCATCGCCCTGTTCATGTCACCGATGGCCGGGCCGATGCGCTCGTGCATCTGCCGAAGCACCCGATCCTTGCTCTCACGGTCGTCGGCCGCGTCGACCTCGTCGATCCGCCACGTGACCGCCGAGAAGGAGTGAGCACAGCCCATGAGCTCCCGATAGGCGGACCGGCGCCGGTCCCGCTGCTCGCGAAGGGCTTCTGCCCGAGCCGTCGTCCGGGCCTGGAGCAGTGCCGCACGCGAGGCCGCGCGCGCGGTGATGGAGCTGGCACCGAGCGCGGTGAGCGCGGTGAGGACGCCGACCCACAGTCCGCTGTCCGCCATGGCCGAAGAGTCTGTCAGCCGGAGTGCGGGTGGGACAGCCCTTGCGAGTCGATCAACGGCAGTGCCGACACTTGGACAACGACGGGCGCGGCCCAGGGGCCGCGGCTGCCACGGCCTGGGCCCGACGCTCACGAATGGCCCCCCAAAGCTGTCATGCTCACGGGACCCGAAGGAGGGGGAGGTCGGATCGTGATGCAAGATCACCCCATGAACAACACCAGCAGACGCACCGTCCTCACCTCCGTCGCGGCCGTCGCCGCCGCGCTGCCGACCCTCAACGCCGTGATGGGCAGTGGCGCCACGCCGGCCGCGGCCGCCGACCAGTACGGGTCGAACACCGAGCTGTACACCCGTACCGCCGCCAAGGAGGGCACCGACTGGATGCGCCGCTTCCGCATCGGTGCGCCGACGCAGATCACGGACAACGCCCGCAGTACGAGCAGCCCCGTCAGCAGCACGGCGGTGATCGCGCCGCACGGCGGCGGGATCGAGGCGGGCACGAGCGAGCTGTGCCTGGCCGTCGCGGGATACACGCCCTTCGACGTCAACACCGACCCGGCGACGGCGGCGGTGCAGGGAGAGCCGCAGCGCGACTACTGGATGTTCGAGGCCCTGGCCAACTCGTCCGCGCAGCACGTCACCTCCACGCACTGCGACGACCCTGCCGCCCTCGCCGTCTGCGCCAACAACCTCTACGCCGTCTCCCTGCACGGCTTCGACGACACGGCCGCGAAGAAGATCATCATCGGCGGCCGGGACGAGCGGCTCAAGCGCAACCTGATGGCGGCCTTCACGAAGTACGGGCTGACCTCGCCCACGACCACCATCGACTGGAACGTGAGCGTGGTCTTCGCGGGCACCGGCGACACCATCAACGGCGACGACCCGGCCAACATCGTCAACCGCACCCGCACGGGTGCCGGCGCCCAGCTGGAGCTGTCCACGGCGCTCCGCGAGGCGATGTTCGGTGACTTCTCCGGCGCGGCCAAGCGCAGGACGACGGCCGGCGTTCCGAGCCCCGGCAGCCCCTACGCCGACCACTTCTGGAACGGCTTCGTGAGCGCCGTCCGCGAAGCGATCAAGAACCACGAACTCGGCCTCGACTCGCTCTAGGGATCTTTGACGGCGCGGGTTACGTCGGGCCGTGGCGGCTGTCGTGGACCGCGCTGTGCCGGGAGGATGTCGGCAAACCGCTGGCGGCGGGTGTTGGCATCGGGCGGTAGGCAGGGCCTGGCCTCCAAGGGCCCCAGACGCGCCCGTTGCAAGCCCGATGCATCCTCAGGAAGAGTCGCGTCGGGCTTTCAGCGGGTGATCGAGATTGCGAAGGGTGCGAATCCGCTGGATCGGATCACGTGTGGTACGAACAGGATCGCGGCCTCGGCGGCCCGCGCGGTCTCGATCCCGCCGAGGTCCGTGATCCACTCCTGCTGCCAGCCGAGGTCGGCGAGAAGCCCGCGTACGACCTGCTTGGCCTCCGGGTCCTTGCCGGAGAGGAAGGCGGTCGGTGTCTGGGTGAGCGCGGCGGGCGCGGTCATCACCGTGTAGAGCATCGTGTTGAGCGTCTTGACGACGCGCGTGTCGGGGAGAACTTCTTGAAGTCGCTCCGCGAGGCTTGAGCCGGGGTAGAGCAGCTCGGCCGGCAGTCCGTCCGGTCCGTCGACGGTGGCGTTGGAGACGTCTACGAGAATCCTGCCCCGCAGTTCCTCGCGCAGCGCGATGAGCCGCTCCAGCGAGCCGGCGCCCGGCGTGGCGTTGATGACGATCTGCGCTGTCCGGGCGGCGTCGGCGGCAGAGCCCGGTGAGCGGTCCGCCACGGTCACCTCGTGCCCGGCCCGGGTGAGGGCCAGGGCGAGGCTGCCGCCGACGCGGCCGTTTCCGAGAACGGCGATCATGGTCATGCTGATGTGGTCCTTCCGATGCTTGTGGTTGTCGTGGGAGTCAGCGGGAGAGCGTGGTGACGGCTTGGGCGTGCACGCCGGGCCCGGCGGCCAGGAAGCTCTCGCTCTCCGGGGTCCAGGGGCGGCCCTCGGCGTCGGATATCCGCCCCCCGGCCTCGGCGACGAGCAGCGCCCCGGGAAGCAGGTCCGCGCGGGCCCCGGCGAACTGCCAGAAGGCGTCGATCCGGCCGGCGGCCACGTTCAGTAGGTGCAGGGTGGCGGGCACGGATGTCCGCACCACGAGCGCATCGAAGAGCATCGCGGTGATCGAGGAGCCGATGCGCCGCACGACCTTCTCGTCCTCGTCCGGCCTGGCCTGGCTCGTGGCCACGAGGCTCAGGCCGAGGTCCGTGGTCTCGGACACGTGCAGCGGGCGGCCGTCGAGGTGGGCGCCGCCGCCGGCGAGCGCGGTGTACGTCTCACCGGTCAACGGCACGTGAACCGCTGTGAGCACCGGCTGGTTGTCGCGCACGAGAGTGGCGGTCACCGCCCACTCCGGCAGGGCGTGCAGATGGTTGACGTTGCCTTCAGCCGGATCCAGGACCCACCATTCGCCGGGGGGCAGGGCCCCGCCCGCGAGCTCGTCCTCCACCAAGCGGGCGCCCGGGCGCAGGAGGGTGAGGCGGGGGCGCAGGACGTCGAGGGCCGCGTCGTCGTTGGCGGCGAGCGCGCGCATCAGTTCTTCGCGGGTCTGGTAGCGGACCACGTCGCCGAACCGCTCCCGCAGCGCCGAAGCCGCCGCGCGCACGGCGATCGCGGTCTGTGCGAGCAGGTCGGCGTCGGACGCGGAGCCGGCGGTTGCAGCGATTCCGGTGGTCTGAATCGACTCGGGCATGGCGGTGCTCCCGTCTGAGCAGGGGGGTGATGAGGCGGACCGGGTGAGAACCGTGCTTCGTTCGCGCCCGCATCTCGAAGGTAGGAGGGCCCATAGTTAACTGCAAGTGCATGTAAAGCACGGCTAGGATGAGTCCCATGCAATTGGATTTGAACCTGCTCGCCGCGCTCGATGCGCTCCTGGAGGAAGGCAGCGTGGCCGGAGCTGCTGAGCGCCTGCACGTCACCGCCCCCGCGATGAGTCGCAGCCTCGGCCGGATCCGGCGCACGACGGGGGATCAGATCCTGGTGCGTACCGGGCGCACGATGACCCCGACGCCGTACGCGATCGCCGTCCGGGAACAGGTGCACGAGCTGCTGCGGCAGGTCCAGGGCGTGCTGGCACCGAGCCGCGAACTCGACCTCGCGACGCTCGAGCGCACCTTCACACTCCGCTGGCACGATGCACTCGTCGCCCTCAGCGGCCCCGCGCTTCTCGCGGCCGTACGCAAGCAGGCGCCGGGCGTGCGTGTGCGCTTCATCGCGGAATCGAGCACCGACACCCCCGAGTTGCGTCGCGGCGAGGTCGACCTGGAGGCGAACGCGAACCGCCCGACCGCACCCGACATCCGTGCCGATCGGGTGGCTGAGACCCAGCACGTCATCGTCGTACGGCGAGGGCACCCGCTCACCCGAGTCAAGGCTGTCACCGTCGCGCGGTACGCCGCGGCCGAGCACATCACCGTCTCGCGGCGCGGAAGGCTCGGCAACGCCGTCGACGACGCTCTCGCGCGGCTCGGCCTCACTCGACGGGTAGTGGCGACCGCGCCCACCGAAGGGGCCGCGTTCGAGTTCGTGCGCGGCTCCGACCTCCTCGTCACAGCCCCCGAATCGACGACGCGTTCAGCGGCCACGGTTCTCGGTCTGACCTTGCTCCCACTGCCGTTCGAACTGCCGTCGGCCGCGGTGTACCTGTCATGGCATCAGCGCTATGACACCGACCCCGCCCACGTCTGGCTCCGCGACCTGGCGCGGACCGCGTTGACGCCCTGAGGTAACCCACACCTTCAGAGGGTGTCTCACGCGGCAGGTTTCGCGAGCTTCTTGTAGCAGTTCAGGACAGCGGCCAGGCCGAGGAAGGCGAGGAAGTGCGAGCCCTTTCGTTCGTATCGGGCGGTCAGGCGGCGGTAGCCGAAGAGCCAAGCGATCGAGGACGAGTGACCTGAGGGCGAGACCGTCGTGCAGGTTCGCACCTGACACGGCGACGGCGAGCGGGGACGCCCTGGGCATCGGACACCAAGTGCAGCTTGCCGCCCTTCTTGCCGTGATCGACCGGGTTCGGCCCCGCTCGTCACGCGGAGCGGTCCCGCCACCTTGCGGTCGAGCCGCGAACGACGGCAGTAACGGGGCGACCACGAACCCAAGTTCACCAGGAATCAGACGCTTCGACAGATCAGCACCCACGGCCGGCGTCATCCCGCTCGAACATCAAGTCACGTGAGACAGCCTTCTAAGCCTTGCCTGATGCGGCCGACCTGGCGGCCTGTTCGATCCTCGCGCAATAGGCGGCGTGGGCTTCCTCATCGATCTGCATCACGTGTTCGGGGCGCATCCCGGTTCGGCCGTCGAGGCCTTCACGCAGGATGTCGGCGTGCCCGGCATGCCGGTTGGTCTCGCCGAGGACGTGGACCAGGATGGCGAACAGGTTCGTGTTGGGATGAGGCTCCGGCCACCACGGCACGTGGCCGGGGGCATCGAGGGCAAGCTCGTCGATCGTCGCGTCCGAGTGTTCCCACGTGCGCCGGTAGGACTCGATGATCTGATCGCGCGTTTCGTCCTCAGTCGCCCACAGGTCGCTGCCGTCGTGGTCCTGCCACCGAGGCAGCGGTTCCGGCGACGGCCGGTCGAAGACCTCTCCGAGGTACCTGGCCTCGACGCAGGCCATGTGTTTGACCAGGCCGAGGAGATTGGTCCCAGTCGCTGTCAAAGGCCGGCGGGCGTCGTATTCGGACAGGCCGTCGAGTTTCCAGAGCAGCGCCTTGCGGTCGCGCCGCAGTCTCCCGTGCAGGTTGTCCTTCGCGAACTCATCGATCATGCGGCATGAGCCTGCCATGGGCTGCTCGTGGCCTCAAGATCCCGTACGTGGACCGCAGCGACCGGCAGAGCCGGGCCTGGCCATGGCCGCCGCCCTGAGCTACGGCCAGTAGTTCGCAGAACCCGCCATGCGAGACAACCTCTTGGTCGGCTGCCTGGCGTCCCCTGTCGGGTTCGGCGGGTGGTGTCAGTGCGACTCCGTCTTTCTGCTGAATCCGCCCACGAGGCAGTATTTTGACACCCTGTATCCAGGTGTTGGGTTCGTTGGCCTGAATCTGGGGGAGCGTTCGCGCCACGAGTGCGTCGTACGGGCGCGCCGACGCGGCGTCCTTGAGGTAGAGGTCGACCACCAGCGCGAATCCCGAGGAGTTCGCGCACTCGTCCGCGGAGTGAGCGCTCTCGGAAGTGACCCGTGTCGAACGGTGGGGCGTCTCGGCCGCGTACGCCGACGGCGGTGACAGTGGCAAGAGCCCTCGGACGGGCCCTCGTGCCATAAGGCACGGCGAGACGGATGCGCTTCACCGGAGTGGAATTCTTCGCCAGCACGATATCTCCTCTGTGCGGCGCGATATTTGATGTTTTTCAAGGCGCCCGAAGCCGGAATGACGGCTGTACGAGTGCACCGATTCCCGAGGTGAGGCAGCGCGGTAGCGCGATGTCGTGAGGGATCACCCGCGCGGTCGCATGACCGCCCCAGCCGGCGCGGACCGTGCCCCCAAGCTCTCCGGCCCCGAGCAGGCGCTGCACGCGCCGTCGGCGCCCCAAGGGTCAGGCCGCCCAGGAACCCTCTTGAAGAAAACATACGATCGACTGTACGCTTTTTGGCATGGAGCAACCCGTTTTCACTGAGGCGACCGACCCGTTCTGCCTGGACCGGGCGGATGCCATGACATTGCTGGCCGGGGCCCCTTGGGGCAGGTACGCCGTCATCGGAGACAGCCTTTCGGCGGGAACCGGCGATCCCACCCCGGGCTACCAGGACCAGGGCTGGCCGGACCGCGTCGCGGACGTCCTGCGGTCCGTCCGGCCGGACCTGGACTACCTCAATGTCTCCGAGACCGGAGCGACCACCGCCCAGACGCTCGAAAAACAGGCGGCCCGCATGGTCGAGTTCTCCCCGGATCTCCTCCACCTTCCCTGCGCGGCCAACGACATCGCACGGCGCAGGCCGGACTTCGGCGAGATGGAGCGCACGCTCCGGCGGATGTACGACGTGGCGCAGGGGACCGGCGCCCTGCTGACCACCTTCACGCTCGGCAGGGCGTACGTCGTGCCGGTCTTCCCCGACTGGCCGCAGCGGATCGCCGCGGTCAACGAGATCGTGCGCGGACTGGCTTCCGAATACGGCGCCGTCGTGGTGGACATGTGGGATCACCCGGTCAACGACCGCGGAAACCTGCTCAGCGAGGACCGCATCCACTTCTCGACCTCGGGACAGGCCGTCATGGCGGCCGAAATGGTCAGGAAGCTGGCCGGTTCCCTGGGACGGACCACATCGCCGTGATGCCCGACCCGTCCATGTCCGGCCGGACCCCGACGAACAAAGAGGTCTCTCATCGTGGCAAGTAGTCAGCAGTCGGTCAGCCGGCCGCCGGTGGCCGCGAAGGCCGACGCCGTTCCCTGGATGACGATATCGGTCGTCTTGGCCGCCTTGTTCATGGCGGTGCTCGATTCGTTCATCGTCGTGGTCGCCGATCCCTCGATCGTGGCGGACCTGCATGCCTCGGACAGTGACGTCCAATGGGTCCTCGCGGGCTATCAGCTGAGTTACGCGGTCTTCATCATCACCGCCACCCGCCTGGCCGACCTGTTCGGCCGCAAGCGGATCTTCCTTCTCGGGGTGGTCCTGTTCACCCTCGCATCGGTCGCCTGCGCGTTGTCACCGAACGCGGGCAGTCTCATCGGCGCACGTGTCGTCCAGGGCCTGGGAGCAGCCCTGATGGTTCCTCAGGTGTTCGCGTACGTCACGGTGCTGGTGCCGGTGGCGAGGCGGCACAGCGTGTACGGCGTACTCGGCATCGTCATGGGCATGGCCACCATCGGAGGACAGGTCGTCGGGGGACTGCTGATCGGCGCCGACCTGTTCGGCTCCGGCTGGCGCCTGGTGTTCTGGGTGAACGTGCCGATCGGCATCGCCATGTTCCTGCTCGCCGTGCGATACGTGCCGAAGACGGGCTCAGCCGCCGGCCGCAAGCTGGACATGCCCGGCGTCCTGGTGCTCAGCGCGGCGCTCTTCCTCCTGGTGCTCCCGCTGATCCAGGGGCAGCAGGCGGGCTGGCCGGGGTGGGTCTGGGCATGCTTCGCGGGCAGTGCGGTCGCGTTCGGCTCGTTCGTCGTGATCGAGCGGGGTCTGGAACGGCGGGGCGGGGATCCGCTGGTTTCGCTGACGCTGTTCCGGCAGCGCTCGTTCTCGCTCGGGCTCGTACTCGTCCTCGCCCTGTACGCGCTGATCTACTCGTACTACCTGGCCTTGTCAGTGACGCTGCAGCAGGGCCTCGGCATGTCGGCGCTCGGCGCGGGCCTCGTCCACACTCCGGCGGCCACGGCCTTCTTCGTGTTCAGCATGGTGGCGAGCCGGACCATCCCGAGGTACGGACGACGGGTCCTCGAGATCGGGGTGGTCATACTGGCGGCCGGTTACCTGGCGACCGGGCTCCTGCTGGTGTCCGGCCCACGGATCACACCGCTGCTCGTGATCCCCACCCTCGTGCTGCAGAGCGTCGGTGGCGGACTGGTCATCACACCGGCGCTCAACACCGTGCTGAGCCGTGTCAAGCCCGAGTCCGCCGGTGTGGCGTCCGGGGTCCTGTCCACGGCCCAGCAGTGCGGCGGAGCGCTGGGCGTCGCCGTCATCGGAGCGGTCTTCTTCGGCTCGTTCCACCCCGAGGCGGTCGGCAGGGTCGCCGCCGGCCACGCCTTCGCCATCGCGTCCTTCGCCACCTTCGTCATCGCCGTCGTGGCGGGCCTCGTCGTCTTCCTCCTGCCGAAGCGGCCGGCCGCCCAGGGCTGAGCGAGGACTGCGGAAGCTCCGTGGAGCGTGCCTCCCTCACGGGCCGACGAGCACCGGCCTCGGGGAGACGCGGGTCACATCCCTCCGTGTCACAGCGGGGCGGGCCACCTCGTCCCAGGGGTGTAGCCACCGACGACCACGGAGGAGCACATCATGGAAGCGCGACTGAACTACTTCGCCAGCCCGACCGCCGGCAAGGCTCTGAAGTACTTCATGTCGGCGGGCAGGACGCTCAAGGACTCACCGCTGCCGGCCGCGACGCAGGAACTGGTGTCGCTGCGCGTGAGCCAGATCAACGGCTGCGCCGCCTGCATCGACATGCACACCAAGGAGGCCGCCGCTGCCGGCGAGACCTCGGTGCGGCTGAACCTGGTCGCGGCGTGGCGGGAGGCCACGGTCTTCACCGAGGCCGAACGTGCCGCGCTGGAACTGGCGGAGGAAGGGACCAGGGTCGCGGACGCGGCCACGGGCGTCAGCGACGCGGTGTGGGAGAACGTCGCCAAGCACTATGACGAGGAACAGCTCACCGCCCTGGTGATCCTGGTCTCCTTCATGAACTCGGTGAACCGGCTTAACATCATCACCCAGCAGCCGGCCGGCGACTACGAGCCCGGACAGTTCCACTGACCGGCATCACCGCCGGGCCCGGGGACCCGCCACGGGCCCCGGTCCCGGCCTCGGTCGCGCCGACGTGACCCACCGCCGGTCCGGACGACCGGCGGTCCGGGAGACCTCGGTCCCGGTGATCACCGAAGATGAGGGCGCCGGCGACCGCGGCCGGAGTGGAAAGGTACACGGGAGGGGATTCGTCGTGAACAAGGTCGAGGAGTTCGAGGAGTTGCGGCCGCTGCTGTTCTCGATCGCCTACCGCATTCTGGGCAGCGTGGGTGAGGCCGAGGACGCGGTGCAGGAGACGTGGCTGCGCTACGACGGCTCGACCACCCAGGTCGCGTCGGCCAAGGCGTTCCTGTCGGCCACGGTGACGCGGATCGCGATCGACGTGCTGCGCTCCGCGCGGGTGAGGCGGGAGGAGTACGTGGGCCCTTGGTTCCCCGAGCCGCTGCTCAGTGATCCCTACCAGGATCCGGCGCGTTCGGCGGAGCTGGCCGACTCGGTGTCGATGGCGGCGCTGCTCCTGCTGGAGCGGCTCAGCCCGCTGGAGCGGTCGGTGTTCGTGCTGCGGGAGGTCTTCGGCTTCGGATTCGACGACGTCGCCGCGGCGGTGGGACGGTCGGAGGCGGCGTGCCGGCAACTGCTGGTACGGGCGCGGCAGCACATGCGGGCCGGGCGGCCGCGCTTCGAGGCGGACCGTCAGGAGCGGCAGGAGCTGGCGACCCGGTTCTTCGACGCCCTGAAGGACGGTGACGTGGGCGGGCTGCGGAAGCTGCTGGCAGCCGACGTCCAGATGGTCGGGGACGGCGGCGGCAAGGCCCCGCAGCTCGCCAGGGCCATCACCGGCACCGACAACGTGGCCCGGCTGCTCGCCTCCGTCTACCCCCTCATGGCCCGGGTCGGCGTGACCTTCCGGCCGCGCGAGATCAACGGGCAGCCCGGTGCGGTCTTCCAGGACCGGGACGGCAAGGTGCTCCACATCCTGGTCCTCGAAACGCTCGACGGGCAGATCGAGACCATTCGCTCGGTGATCAATCCCGACAAGCTCGGCCACCTCGGGCCGGTCGCCGACGCCTGGGCTGTCGACCGCGAGGTGAGGCAGGCCCGCAGGCAGACGAAGTGACCTTCGAGCCGGTGTAGGCCGACTGGCTCTCCGGCAGCCCGGGGCAGCGGCCACGGGGCGGCGATCCGCTCCGGGGCCCCCGGGCCCGGCGAAGCCGGCCAAGTGACCTGACAGGACGATGCGGTGGACCGAGGCCCACCGCATTCTCCTGTCACCGGCCGGTCATCGCGGGGCGGCCAGCAGGCCCTCGACGATGCGGCGTACCTTGCTCACCGCGCTGTCGTCCCCGAGCCGTAGAGCCGTGTTGGCGGCGCACAGCACCGCGTCGATCTGGAAGACGGCGAGGTCGATGTCCAGGTCCGCTATCTCACCGCTGTCCACGGCGTGCCGCAGTTCGCCGGCGATGACTTCGAGCCATTCCCGCTGATCGCGGAAGAGCGCGTCATGGACGGGACCGGGCTTGCCGTCGAACTCGGCGAGGTTCGCGGCTCGGAAGCAGCCGCCCGCGAACAGCGGGGTCGAGGCGTAGACGACCCACTCGTCGAGCAGCGCGCGCAGACGGGCGACGCCGCGCGGCGCGGACCTGGCCGGCCGGACGACGTTGTCGATGAACATCTCGCGGGCGAAGTCCACGACCGCGAGCTGCAACGCTTCCTTCGTCTTGAAGAGCGTCTGGATGCCCGCCTTGCTGTGCCCGGTGTCCGTGGCCAGACGGCCGAAACTGACTCCTTCGAGACCGTCGAGCGAGGCGATGTCGACCGCCCGCTCCAGTACGGTCTTCCGCGTCCGGGCGCCGCGCAGGAGACGTTTGTCGGTGACATCTGCCATGGCACTACCCATACGGTCGATCGTACCCCAGGGGCGACAGGGCCGGGCCTGCTCAGTCGTCCTCCGCTCAGTCGTCCTCGCGGCAGATGACGAACCCCGGGTAGGGATGGCGTCCGGGGCGGGTGCCGATCTCGTCGATGGCCGCGCGGATGTCGCGCAGGTGGTCGACGGTCATCTCCAGGGGCGGCTCGTCCGGCTGGTAGGTGGTGCGGACCGGATAGTCGACGCCGGACTGGGTGGTCATCTCGATGTGGCAGCCCAGGACATGGGTGACCGGCCGGGTGCCGGCGAACGCGATCAAGCGGTCGACCGTCCGGCCGAAGGCGGCCCAGTCCTCCACGTACAGCCGCCCGGGATACACCGTGTCACCGGTGAGCAGGAATCCGGTGTGCCGGTCGTAGTACGTGACGGCGGCCTTGTGGTGGCCCGGCGTGGCCAGGCACTCCAGCACCCGGCCGCCGAGATCGACCCGGGCGACCCGGTCGGCTTCGTCGGCGAAGCCGAAGTACGCCCAGGCACTGTCCAGATCCGCCCCCACCACCGTGGTGCCCGGGCGGTCGGCGAACTGCGCGTCGCCCGAGATGTGGTCGCGGTGAGCGTGGGTGTGCAGCACCAGCAAGCCGTAGTCGTCGCGCGGATGGGCGGCCAGCCAGCGTCCGACGACTTCGTCGACCACTCGGCGCAGCGGGAAGAACTCGGCCGACTCGGTGGCTCCGGTGTCGATGAGCACGGCACGTGTGTTGCCGAAGACCAGGAAGAGGAACGGCGCCTCGTAGTTGATGGCCTTGTTCTGGCGCAGGATGAATGTGTGTTCGTCGTACGCGTGCACCTGGATGTCGGGATCGGTGTTGTGCTTCGCCGACGGCGAGCCATGGATCCAGTCCACATCCAGGGCCCGGTGCACCGGTGCCTCGGACCCGAAGTCGATCCACTGCCCGTGCACGCCCATGACGCCTCCCGCGAGCGTCGTCTTGTCGGACCGGGTACGGCGCACATCTCGTCCGGGGCAGGCACTCCTGCGCCTCCCCCCGAAATCTACTACGCCCGATCCGACCCCCTCAACGAACCCGGACCCCATGCACTGTGCCGCCGGGCCAGGAGCCAGGCGGGTCGGGGTGGTCGGCTCAGGGGTTGTTGTAGATGTCGACCCAGATGGTCTTGCCGCGGCCGGTGGGGCTGTTGCCCCATCCGGTGGAGAGGGCGTCGACGATGTGGAGGCCTCGGCCGTGTTCGGTGTGCTGGCTGGTCTCGGTGGTGAGGGTGATCGCGGTGGGGATGGGCGGGGTGGGGTCGGTGTCGCGTACTTCCAGCCGGAGGTGGTCGGGGTATTCACGCAGGCGGAGGTCGACGTCGCTGTCCGCGTGGATGAGGGCGTTGGTGACGATTTCGGAGGTCACGAGCCGGGTGCTGTCGATGAGGTCGTCGAGTCCCCAGGTGTGCAGGCTGTCGGTGATGAACTGGCGCGCGGTCTTGACGGCTTTGAGGTCGTGACGGTGGAAGGTCATGCGCGTGATGCGGCGGTTGGGACCGGGCACGGGGCCTTCGTAATGGGCGATGAGGAGAGCGACGTCGTCGTGGTGCGCCGTGTGGACCGATGCTTGTTGGATCAACTGGTCCGCGAGCTCATCGATGCTCGGCGGCGCCGGTGACAGGAGGCTGTGCGTCCAGCCACCGGCGTCGGCGTCGGTGCTGTCCGTGTCGGGCGTGGCGGTGAGCCCGTTGGTGTAGAGGAAGAGGGTGGCGCCCGGGGTGAGGGGGATGTCGGTGGTGGTGTAGTGGGTGTCCGGGCTGATGCCGAGGGGGAGGCCGGCGGGAAGACGGGGGGTGATGACGGTGCCGTCGCTGGTGCGGAAGAGAGGCGTCGGGTGGCCGGCGAGGGCCGTTTCGGCGGTGCCCGTGGTGGTGTCGAAGTCGATGAGGCAGCAGGTGGCCATGAGGTCCGTGTCGAGTTCGTTCAGCAGGCGGTTGGCGCGGCTGAGCACGGTGCCGGGGGAGTGGCCCTCGGTGGCATAGGCACGCACGGCGCTCCTGAGCTGGCCCATGACGACGCTGCTTTCGATGCTGTGGCCCTCCACGTCGCCGACGACGAGCGCGATGCGGCAGCCGGGCAGCGGAATCATGTCGTACCAGTCGCCGCCCAGCCCCGCGGTGGAGGAGGCCGGGACGTAGCGCGCGGTGGTGGTCATGCCGGGGACTTCGACGAGGTCGCGAGGCAGCAGCTTCTTCTGGAGCTTCTCGGCGAGTTGCCGGGTGCTCTCGGTGAGCGTGGCGCGTTCGAGGGCAGGGCCGATGAGATCCATCATCAGCATCACCACGGCCTGTTCTTCCGAGCTGAAGACGCGACGCTGCGGGAACCCGAGGGTGCACACGCCCAAGGGCTGCTGATGCGAGGTGATCGGCAGATACGCGGTGGCCTCGAGGCCGTCGTCGACGGCGTGCGGATAGGTGCGCAGAAGGGCGGAACGGTCCGCGAAATACAAAGGGGTGCGGGTGAGCAGGGCGTCGGCGTCGGCACGGTGGGCGGTGGCCGCGGCACCGTGGAGGAGGCGCAGGGCGACGGTGGGGTAGTCGCTGTGTCCGGCCACCCACAGCCGGCCGTCCTTGAGGACGTGGACGAGGAACGCGGTGGCCCCGAAAGGGGTCATGACGCGTTGCCGGACGACGGCCGTGACGTCGCTGACGCTGGTGGCCTCGTTCAGCTCGGCGGCCAGCTGGTGGATCTGGTACATGAAACTGACTTCCGTGGAGCCGGGATGCCCCGGCAGCCCCCAACGGCTGTCGACGGTCCCCGCCGGGCGTGGCCCGCGCCGGTACAGCGGCAGCAGGGCCGGTTTGGTGCCGGGGCGCATGCCGACCGCTCTGTCCGCCAGGGCTCCCAGGATCCGGCCCAGGTCTTCGGTCGTGTCCTTCAGCCAGGCCACTTCGCGGGTGCTGAGGAAGTGGGTACGGGGCGGGACCCAGACGAAGGTGACGACTCCGAGCCGGCCGTGTTCGGTGTCGATGGGCAGGGCGACGACGGAGTACGGGAAGGGGATGCGGCTGGCGAACTTCAGGCCGGGAGGGTGGGGGATGGGGAACCCCGCCGTGGTCATCTCTCCGGTGCGGAACGCGGCGGCTGTGGCGTAGGGGGCGTCGGTGCCGACGCGTTCGGGCATGACGTAGATCGCCGGCTGGGCTCCGCCGATGATCACGCTGCGCAGGGTGCGGTCGTCATCGGCGAGCAGGTAGGCCAGGCCCGTGTTCGCTCCGAGCTGTTCGATCACTTCCTGCAGGGTGTCGGCGAGTGCGGTGTCGCGATGCAGGGTGGTGTAGGTGTCCGTCTGGTCTGTCATGACCGTGTCCCATCTCGAGAACCCGTCTGAGACAGGGGTGAGGCTGGAGGTCAGGCACGTTTTCCATGCTCTCTCCGGCGGCACACGGTCGCATCCGCCCCGACGGCCCGGC
Organism: Streptomyces echinatus; assembly: GCF_014203595.1. Taxonomy (GTDB): domain Bacteria; phylum Actinomycetota; class Actinomycetes; order Streptomycetales; family Streptomycetaceae; genus Streptomyces; species Streptomyces echinatus. The sequence continues at coordinate 430,044 of NZ_JACHJK010000003.1, read as the reverse complement.
GGCGGCCCTCCTCCTGTGCGGACGGCATCGGAACCCCGTGGCCCATCACCGGGCGTCCACCACTTCGAGTGGGTCCTTCAGAGCGCCGGCGCAGCCCCGGCGGCACCCGGTGTCCAGTCGGGAGGGACGACGAGGACGGGAGCAGCTGCGTGCCGCAGGCAGTACCGGTCGGGTGAGGAGCGTAGCCAGGCGGCCGCCCGCAGCTGGCGCAGGCCGATCACCAGCAGGTCCTGCGGGCCGTGGGCCAGGCGGACCAGCACCGGTCCCAGCAGACCTCTCTCCACCCGGCGCTGTACGTGCAGGTGCTCGGGAAGGCCGGCCCGTTCGCAGGCGGCTTCGAGCGTGGCCCGGGCCGATGCCTGCTGGGTCGCGTCCAGCTCGGGGCAGGGGAACGCGCGTTCGGCGGTGTCGCCGCCGAAGGGGCTCCACACCGTGACGGCCAGAAGCACGGCGTGACGCCGTCGGGCCTCCTCGGCCGCGCACCGCAGCGTCACGACGCTGCCTTTGGGACCGTCGACGCCGGCGATGACGCGTCCCTGATTCCTGTGCTGTTCGCTGTGCATGACACTCTCGCTCTCCCACCGGCGGCGTGGGCCCGTCGCCGACACGACGCTAGGGACGTCGCTCGCCGCGGCGGATCCCCCGTCCGCAGGACCGGGAGGATGACCGCCTCGTCATCCGCGCGGCGCGACCGGGTGGGGAGGTGCGGCCGAGCGGGAAAGCGTACGGCCGCACAGACTCACGCGCGTACGTACGGCTTCGGGCGCGCGGCCGCCCCGCTCACGAGGCGGGCCCACGGCCTGCGGGCCCCCTGCCCTTTCGCCCTCCTCGTGCATGACCGTGCACCGGCCTGAGGTGTGGGGGATGATCGAGAGCATCTGGACACATACGCAGCTGTCGCGCCGGGTGTGTCGACGTCCGCGCCGAGAGGCGAGCGAACGACCTGCCCGTCGTCTCCCGCCGCGGCGAACTGGCGGAAGAGCGGTTCCCCCGGGCCGCCCGGCTTGCCCGGCGGTGGCGCCGGACAGCCGCCGGTGCGAGGCCGGAGCCGCCGGACGGCACCGTGCGGCGGTGCGGGCAGTCGTGAAAGGTGTGAAGGGCATGTCGGATGCCACGCCGCAGCCCAGGGGCGTTCCACGGCGGGGCCCGGTGCCCGCGGACGGTCCTGGGACGGGGGCGGGCGTGCCGGCGACGGACCGGTCGGTGCGGTTGGGCGTGCTGCTGGCGATGGTCGGGGGCGGCCTGGACGCGTACACGTTCATCAGCCGAGGAGGAGTGTTCGCCAGCGCGCAGAGCGGCAACGTGGTGTTGCTGGGGGTGGCGGCCGCTCAGCGGCACTGGTGGCAGGCGCTGGGCCATGTTCCCCCGGTTGTCGCCTTTCTGGCGGGGGTGCTGGTGGCCGAGACGCTCCGGCGGCCCAGGGTGGCGGCGGTGCTGCGCCGGCCGGCGTGTGTGGCCATGGCCCTGGAGATCGTGGTGCTGGCGGTGGTCGGCCTGATTCCCGCCCGCGCGCCCGATGCGCTGGTCAGCGTGCTGGTCGCCTTCATGGCCTCCGTGCAGATGTCGACGTTCCGCACGCTCGTCGATGCCGTCTACAACAGCACGATGACCACCGGAAACCTCCGCGCGGCCATGCAGAACGCGCACGCGGCGGTGGTCGCCAAGGACCGGGAGGCCAGGCGCCGGTCCTGGCAGTTCGCCTGCGTGGTCCTCGCGTTTCTCGTGGGGGCGTTCTGCAGCGGCTGGATGACGTTCCGCTGGGGGGTGCACGCGGTGTGGGGCGCGTGCGCCGTGCTGACGGTGGGCCTGGGCCTGTTCGTCCACGACGAGCGCATGGCCCGCAGACCGGGCAGGCCCGGCGGATCCGGCGAGGCGGGCTGAGCGCCCTCGCATCGGCTCACCCCGGCGAGCGCCTGCGGACCGGGCCGTCGCGGGGACTGCGGAGCCGGCCGCGGCCGGCTCCGCACCCGGGCGTGCCGCGGTGAGCGGACGGTCAGTGGGCAGCCGGAGGAGCGGACGGCGGCGTCGCCCCCGCGTCGGCGCCCGGCGCCTGGCGTCGCAGCCGTCGGGTCTCGCGGATGAGCAGGACGAGGACGGCCGTGAGCAGGGCGGCGGCCGCGCCGGCCGCGGGGGTGCCGGCCAGACGGGTCAGGATCGCACCGAGCACCGCACCGCTCACGAACGCGGTGATGATGAGGCCGTAGCGTCCCGCGCGCCGAGCGGCCGCGGGATCCCTCGTCGCCACCCACTGGTGTGCCGCGACGAGGGATTTCTGGAGGTTCCCGCTCTCCGCGAGTGTCGTGTACGGGGCGTCGCGCAGCGTGGTGAAGGTGGAGAACTGCAGCGCGGCCACGAAGGACACCGCGACGGTGGTGATCTTCTCGGGCGCGTCGGCGGGCAACGCGGCGATGACGGCCAGGACGGTGATCTGCAGTGTGAGCACGATCCGCAGGGGCCGTCGCACGAGGCGTTCCACTCGGGGCAGGCCGAGCACCTCCACGAGCAGCACGCCCGTGCTGAAGGCCGCGATCGGGACCAGCAGGGAGAGCGCTCGCTGCCAGTGGCGGGCGGTGGCCTCCACACACAGCAGCAGGACGTTACCCGACTGGAGGTTGGCGAAGACGTGGTACCGGATGAACGTGTAGGCGTCCAGGAATCCGCCGACCCCCGCCAGCAGCGCACCGACGAGAACGGTGTCGGGGCGGCGGTGGATCGTGGCCATGCATCACAGCATGCACGACCGTGCCGCACCGGGCCGGTCGGGGACACCGCCCCGCCCCGTCCCGGATGCCGACCCGAGGGGTGCACGTGAGTAGCGCCGGCCGTGGTCGGCCCGCACGCTGGATCCGGATACCGACGCGCCGCCGCGCACCCGAGGTGGCAGGGCTCAGGGAGGATCTTTGACCGCTACGCCGCCCACCACCGGCACACCACCGGCCCACTACGACGACCTGCGCGCCCTGGTGATCAACTGCACCCTGAAGCGCTCGCCGGAGACGAGCAACACCCAGGGACTGATCGACCGCAGCACCGCCATCCTGGACGCGCAGGGTGTGCACGTCGACGTCGTGCGGGCCGTGGACCACGACATCGCCACCGGTGTGTGGCCCGACATGCGGGAGCACGGCTGGCGGACGGACGCCTGGCCCGAGCTGTACCGGCAGGTCATGGCGGCCGACATCCTCGTGCTGGCGGGTCCCATCTGGCTGGGCGACAACAGCTCCGTGATGAAGCGGGTCGTCGAACGCCTCTACGCCTGCTCCAGCCTGCTCAACGAGGCGGGGCAGTACGCCTACTACGGCCGCGTCGGCGGCTGTCTGATCACCGGCAACGAGGACGGGGTCAAGCACTGTGCCATGAACGTCCTCTACAGCCTGCAGCACCTGGGGTACACCATTCCGCCGCAGGCGGACGCCGGATGGATCGGCGAGGCGGGCCCCGGCCCGTCGTACCTCGACCCGGGCTCGGGCGGTCCGGAGAACGACTTCACCAACCGCAACACCACCTTCATGACCTGGAACCTGCTGCACCTGGCCCGTGCGCTGAGGGATCTCGGAGGCATTCCCGCCTACGGCAACCAGCGCACCGCCTGGGACGCCGGCTGCCGCCACGACTACGAGAATCCCGAGCACCGGTAGGGCATCACCCGGTCGGCCTCCGGTCCGTGCGCCACCGTCCGGGCCGCCAGGCCACGGCCCAGCCGTCGAGCGGTGTGGTGCCATGGTTCATGACCTCGACGGAGGCCTGGAAGCCACCGCTCCAGGAGTTCACCACGGAGTACGTGGCCATGCAGGAACCCGTGTGCGGGTCCGAGGGCGTGGGGGTGGGGGTGGGCGTCGGTGTGCTGCCGGAGCCGCGGATGCCCGTCACCTCGCCGTATCCGCCGTCGAAGACGATGTCGGAGCAGGAGAAGAAGTTCTCCTGACTGTCCGAGCGGACCCACTGGATGAAGAGCACGGCGTCGCCGGAGCGGCCGGAGGGCAGCTTCTGGTCCCAGTGGTAGTGGCCGCCGTCCGTGCCCGGCGACCCCTGCTGCGGCGGGTTGGCGACCGTCTGGATCAGGTCGAGGTCGGACCAGCGCAGGGTGGACGCCGGTGACCAGCCCGGCTTGGTGAGATAGAACCGGAACTCTCCCGGATGCGCCGCCCAGTTGCTGTACTGGGTCTGGATCGTCGCCCCGCTGGTCAGGTGCGTCCGCGGCCAGTCCGAGCGGGCCGCGTCGTAGGCCCGGAAGTCGTACGGGGACCGGCCGCCGGCACTGCACAGGGTGGCGTCCGGGACATAGCCGGCACCCCGGCCGCCGGCGTTGGAGTCGAGCACAGCGAACCAGTTGTACAGCGCCGTCGCACCGCTCTCGGCCAGCGCGTCGCGGCACGCCGGGTTGGTCGGGTCCAGGCCGCCGGTCGTCGTGTGGGCGTCCAGATAGCACAGGCAGGTACGGGAACCGGGCAGCATCGCCACCCCGTGCGCCTGTGCGGTGCCCTGCCCTGCCCCAGGAGAGCCAGGGCAAGGGCCGCCAGCAGCGTCGACAGTGCCGCTGCCACTGACAGGAGTCTGCTGCGCAGAGTCACGTGGTGCTCCTTCCGCTCGGATCCGTCGGGCGGTGCGCCCCGGGCGTCACAACGGGTGAACGGCCGGGCGCCGGTGAGGTGCGCCCGAGTACGGTGATTGCGATCGTCGGACTGGTCGAAAGGGTCGGGGGCCTGCGCGCCGGCGCGCTCAGCCGGAGAGGGCCGGTGCCGCGACGCCCGGGGCCACGGCCGCCGGCGCAGGGCCACGGCCGCGGGCGCGGGACGGCAGGCGGACGAAGGGAGCAGGGACGTCCACCACGGCCGGCTCGCCGACCTGGACCGGCTCGCCCTGGTGTCCACCATGCTCGGCCGCGAACTCGGCGAGGTCCGCAGGGAGGGCCTGACCAAGTTCACCGGCGACCACCACACGGCGGGCGCCGAACCGGTGCTGGCCGCACGGGACCTGACGGCCCCCCACAAGCTGCACGGCATCTCGGTGAGCATCCGGCCGGGCGAGGTCGTCGGACTGGGCGGCCTGCTCGGCTCCGGCCGTACCTCGTCTACGCGCTCTCCGGTCTGCTCGCGGGACTGGCCGGCGCACTCAACGCCGCCTGGCTGGCCTCCGGGGTGACCATCCTGGGCGACGGCATGGAACTGGACGCCATCTCCGCGGTCGTCATCGGCGGCACCCTGCTGACCGGTGGCCTCGGTTACGTCAGCGGCTCCCTGGTGGGCGTCCTGCTGCTGAAGGTGATCCAGAACGTCATCAACCAGATCGGCTCCCTGGACTCCTCCCACCAACAGGTCGTCAGCGGCGGCTTCCTGGCCGTCGTGGTCATCGCCCAGACCTGGCTGGGACGCCGACGGCAACTGATGTGAGAAGCCCCGGCGCGGCAGCCGTACTCACCTCCGGTGCCCGGTTGCCCCGTCCGGTACCCAGCGGCCGGCCCCAGCCTCCCCGCCGGGCCGGCCGCTCCCCGCACCCGCACGTGCCCCCAGCCCCACGGGTCCGCGCGCACGACTTCGCCGACCAATCTGGTCCAACCAGTTGACCAGTGCGAGACCGTCGTCCACCCTCTCCGTCATGACCCAGCGACACATCCGGCGCGAGGCGGTCTCCGACCAGGTCTTCGCCCTGTTGCGCGACAGGATCCTCGGCGGTGCCTTGCCGCCCGGTTCCGCCCTCACGGCGGAACGTGACCTGGCGGCCGAGTTCGGGGTGAACCGGCACGCCGTCCGTGAGGCCGTGAAACGGCTCCAGCAGGCCAGGCTGGTGGAGGTCAGCCACGGTGGTCGCACACTCGTCCTGGACTGGCGGCACACCGCCGGACTCGACCTGGCGGTGGGGATCGCCGCCGCCGACGGCGGCCCGTCGGTGCAGGACCTGACCCGGGACGCGCTGGAGATGCGGGCGTGCATAGGCGCCGACGCGGCCCGCCTGTGCGCGCTGCGGCGCTCCGACTCCGCGGCCGCCCGGATCGTACGGGCCACGGACCGGTACGCCCGTAGCGGTCCCGACCTGGTCGAGCTGGGCGCGGCGGACGTCGACTGGTGGCGGCTGATCGTGGAGGGTTCCGGGAACCTCGCCTACCTGCTGGCCTTCAACAGCCTGGTGAGCGGCACGCTCCCGGTCGCCGACGTGCCGGACGACCTGCGCACCGCCGAACTCCTCGACGTCGAGGCCCACCTGCGGCTCGCGGCCCACATCGAGGCCCGCGAGGCGGAGCCGGCCGAACGGCTGGCGCGCGAACTGCTGTCCCGCAGTGTCCCCACGACTCCGAAGGCGGTGCGCTGAGATGATCCCGGCCGTGGTCTACGCGATACCGGCGTTCGTGCTCCTGGTCGTCGTCGAGGCGCTGTCCTACCGCTTCCTCCCCGACGACGACGAGCGCGGCTACGAACTGCGCGACACCGTCACCAGCATGTCGATGGGCGCGGGCAGCCAGGTCGTCGCGGCGCCGTGGAAGGCCGTGACGATCCTGTTGTACGCGGGCCTCTTCACCGTCGCCCCCTGGCACCTCTCACCGGCCTCCGTATGGACCTGGGTGCTGCTGTTCTTCGGCGACGACCTCGCCTACTACGCCTTCCATCGCGCCCACCACCGGGTGCGGGTGCTCTGGGCGAGCCATGTGGTCCACCACTCCAGCGTCCGCTTCAACCTCTCCACCGCCCTGCGCCAGAGCTGGACGCCCATGACGGGGCTGCCCTTCTGGCTGCCGATCGCGCTGCTCGGCGTCCCACCGTGGATGATCCTGGTCCAACAGGCCGTCAGCCTGGTCTACCAGTTCTTCCTGCACACCGAACGCGTGGACAAGCTGTGGCGGCCGGTCGAATGGGTCTTCAACACCCCTTCCCACCACCGTGTCCACCACGGCTCCAACAACGCCTACCTGGACCGCAACTACGGCGGCATCCTCATCGTCTGGGACCGGATCTTCGGCACGTTCGAGCCCGAGGGCGAGCGCGTCAGGTACGGCCTGACCAAGAACATCGACACCTACAACCCGCTGCGGGTGGCCTTCCACGAGTACGCCGCCGCCTGGAACGACGTCCGAGCGGCCGGGCGCTGGCGCGACCGCGCCGGATACCTCTTCGGGCCGCCCGGCTGGACGCCCGAGGCGAAGGCGTGACATGCCGCCGCTGATCCTCGCCTTCGCCGCGCTGGCCGCATGCGACGTCGCCGGTGTCGCGGCGGGGTGGCCGCTCCTGGAATGGGTCACCAAGCCCTTGCTGGCACCCGTGCTCGCCGTGCACCTGTGGCGCCGGACCGGCAGGCGGCACGGGGCCGTCCTCGCGGGTCTCGGCTGCGCCACCGCCGAGGACGTGGCGCTGATGCTGCCCGGCCGCATGGCCTTCCTCTCGGGACTCGTGTTCTTCCTGAGCGCGCAGCTGTGCTGGACGACGGCGTTCCTGCGCGCGGGTGCCGCGGGGTATCTGCGGTCCCGCCGTGTGCTGTGCGCGGTCCACTTCGCCGCGTGGGTCGCGGCCGTCGCCGCACTCGCTCCCGCGCTCGGGCCGGTCCTGGGAATCGCGGTGGGTGTCTACGCCTCGGCCCTGCTCACCATGGCACTGACCGCGCGTGTGCTGGGGCGCGGAGCGGCCTGGGGCGGATCGGTGTTCCTCGGCTCCGACCTGCTCGTCGGACTGGGGGCCGCGGGAGTCGAGTTCACCGGGCGTGGGGTGCTGGTCATGGCGACCTACACCGCCGCCCTGGCCCTGCTCGTCACCGCCTTCACCGAACGGCCGACGATCAATGGTTCCCGCCGACCGCGACGGAAGCCACGAGACCGGGCACCGACGATGCTCGCGGCGGCCGACAGCGGATGACCGGTCACCCGTTCCCCCACGACGCCTCCGTCGATCTCAATTTCCGCGAGTCGACATCAGCAGCCGTGGCCAGGAGAAGCGCCGCGTCAGGTCACCGGAGGACTCTCCCGGCCCCACGTCGCCAGAAGCCGCAGCGCGGTCCCGGACGGCGAACCCTCCTCCACCGTGTGAGCCCCCAGCGCCCCGTCCGGGTCGTCCTTGCCGAGCCGATGACCATCCGGTGGACAGGCAGTTTCGGTGAGTGGCCCCCTGCGGTCATGATGATCAGCGGTGAGGGCCTGCGACGGGCCCTCACCGCTGACCACACTACCGACGTTCCCCGGGGGTACGTATGCCGCGCATAGGGGTCTATCTCGCCCATCCACGGCCTGGCAGCTTCAATCACGCGGTGTTCGACACCGTCGTGCAACACCTGCGCGGCCTCGGCTGCGAGGTGCTCGCGCACGACCTCTGCGCCGAAGGATTCGCACCGGAGCTGACCGCTCACGAGACGGAGACGGTCCGGTCCGCCACCGGCACTCACGATGCGGGGCTGGCACTCCACCGGGCCGAAGTGGCCACGCTCGACGCCATGGTGTTCGTTCACCCCAACTGGTGGGGCATGCCGCCCGCTGTCCTCACCGGCTGGGTGCAGCGGGTGCTCGTGCCCGGCGTCGCCTACAAGCTGGGGACCGCGGACGGGGAGCCCGAAGGCCTCCTGAAAGCCGGCCGGGCCCTCGTCCTGAACACCTCTGACACCCCCGCCGACCGCGAGGAGGCCGAGTTCGGGGACCCGCTGCAGAAGATCTGGTCGGCATGCGTCCTGCCGTACGTGGGAGTCGCCGACGTACGCCGAGTCGTTTTCCGGACGGTCACCGGCTCCTCCGCCGAAACCCGCGCGTCCTGGCTACGCCAGGCACGAGACCACGCCGCGGCCCTGCTGACCTGACACGTACGGCTTCCGAGGCTCGCTCACGAGCCGGCGCTGACGGGTACCGCCGGCCGGCGCGCGCCCGTGTCCTGGCCCAGGCGCTCCAGCCAGGCCACCAGGGCCAGCGAGCTGTTCAGCCGGTCCCAGGAGTACGCGTCCCCCATGCCGAGCCGGGCCTCCTGCACGGCCCGGCACAGCGTCTCGACGTCGAACATCTCCGCGATCAGCGGATGCCGGGCCGCGCGGCACAGGGCGATGAGCTCATCGCCGTGGATCCGCAGACCGCGGGCATAGAGGTCGTCGAAGGGGACCTTGACCGCCCTGCCCCGGATCGGGGCAGGGAGCAGGTCCGCCATGGCCTCGCGGAGAACGGCCTTCGGACGGCCCGGCCGGAACGTGGCCGCGAGGGGAAGGCCGCTCATCGTGGCGACGACCTCCGGGTCGAGGAAGGGGTGGGAGAGGAAGAACCCGTCCTGTCGCGCCCGCTGCCAGGACAGCGGATCGGGAGCGGCCAGGTAGTTGGCGACGTCGTACAGCGACTGTTCCGGCCGGCGCCCGAACACGAAGCGGCTCTCGGCGACACCGGCCTCCCGGTAGCCGTGAGCCCGCGCGAACCCGCGGCGCAGCCATCGGGGGCGGTTGAAGGTGCCGAGGCCGCCGAGCACCGTTCCGCCGCGGACCAGCGCGGCGAACCGTTCGGCCACGAGCGGAACAGCCGGCTGGACCACGTAGGAGCGGACGACGTCCCGCAGCCCCCGTTCGCTCCCTGCCGCCCAGGCACGTGCCTGCTCGGTCATCTCCCGCAGCCGGCCCGTACGGGCGAGCCTGTGCAGATGGAACGGGTTGGCGTCCGCGACGGGATCGGCTCCGCAGCCGGTCAGAAGGGTGTCACAGCCGAGTTCCGCGGCCTCGGAGTGGAGTCTGCTCCAGAACGGGGCCCGGAAAGCGTGCGCATAGGGCTCGTCCGCGTCTCCCGCGTGGTGCTGGAAGTCGTCGAAGTCGGCCACGTCGTCGGCGTCGACGATCACGGGGCGCGCCGAGGGCGCGAGCCGGCGGATCTCCGCCAACGCCAGGTCTAGGTACCGCTGTTCCTCGGCCAGCTCGCCGCGGGAGAAGCGCCCGGCGAGCAGGACGAGGTTCCCGGAGCCGATGCGCTCCTCGGCCAGCAGACGTGCGGCGAGCAGCGCGACGCTGGTGGAGTCGGTGCCGCCCGAGACATGGCAGGCCGTCGACGCGCCCATACGCCGTCCGACGGCGTTCTCGAGTACCAGGCGCAGCTCTCGCGCGGCCTCACCGAGACGGGCCCCCTCAGCCGCGGGTGCGGGCCGGTCGGTGGCCCGACGGACGGGGCACGGCGTACGACGGCGCAACTGCCCGGTGAGGGACAGCTCCACCATTTCTCCGCCGAGGACCCGGTGCACCCCGGCGAACGGCGTGCCGTCCGTGTGCGGTTGCGCCGCGTTCCCGGTGAGGTACCGGCAGAAGTAGCGGGGATCCAGCTCCGTGGCGTTGCCCAGGCCGCGGGCGGAGGTGCTCACGGCATCCACGCGGCCGCCGGACGCCCGGAAGAACAGGGGGACTCGGGCCTGTTGGTCGCGCGTGAGGAGGATGCGGTCGCGGCACACCAGTACGGCCGCGTAGTCGCCGGCCGGCAGTGGCCGGGTTGCTCCCCTGCGGCCCAGAGCGTCGAGGAGAGCGTGTGCGCCCGCCGACCGGTCGCGGGCCGAGCCGACCCAGCCGACGACGGCCGCGGTACCGGCCGGCGTGGAGACCGTCGTCACGAGTCCCTGACGTGCCATGGCCTCGGAGGTCCGGAGCCTCGGGCCGCCGTCGGCCCATTCGAGGCGGAGCGCGTCCACGTCACCGTCCCCCGCAGTCGATCGAGAGCAGTGGTGTGAAGGCGTGCCCTCGCGGATCGGCGTCCGGGACGCACACGCCGGCCGAGGCCGTCCAGGCGTGCAGGGCGAAGGGGTGTTCCCGCACGCCGACGTGGAGGACGGCCTCCAGGCCGCACCGCCGCAACAGGAGGAACGCCGTCACCGCCTCCGACTTGCAGTCGCCGTTGACGAACCAGCTGCCGCGGCTGTGTGTCTGCACCGCTCGCTTCAGCCGTCCGAGCTCCTGCGCGGAGGGGAGGTCGGCCCTGGTGTATCCCGGGGCGACCAGGGACAGCAGTCGGAGGACGCGCCCGAATCCCAGGGTCCGGATGAGCAGGTGCACCGCACGCAGCCAGAGCCCGACGGCGCAGGCGTCCGCGTGCTTCCTCCGGCGGCCCGTCGCGCACCCGGCCCGCGCGAGAACGGAGACGAGCTCGGCGCGTTCCTCAGGGCTTCCCTCGGTGAGTTTCCGGACGTCAGCCGCCGTCATCCCGAGAAAACGCGTCCGTTTCCAGTCGACGATCAGCGCTCCGTCGGACATCCGGCTGACACGGCAATGCGGTGACAGAATCCTTGCCATGGCTGCCAGGGCATCGGTGTCCTCTGCCACCGCACATCCTCCAGGGTTTCGCCGGGGACGGCGTCAGGACTGGTATCCGTGACCGTCATAGAATCCGCCGCTGAAGCCCCGAATCAGACGGCTCTTGCCGAGAAGGACCAGCCGTCGCGGCTGACGTCGCCGCAGGAATCGGAGAAACATCGCCCACCTCCAGATCCAGGCAGGGCCGCTCATCCAGGCTACGCCGCCACGCATGCCCCGCAACCGGGCTGCCTGACGGCGCGTACCGGTGATGACGGCGACCGATACCCGTTGCCGTACGAGGGCATGGCCACGCGGCTCTTCGCCGTAGGTCCCGGCACCACCGTCCGGTTCTCCTGCGGCGCCGAACGGGATTCTGGCCTGCTCAAGACGTTGCGCGAACGTCCGGGTGGCGCCTGCCGTGGGTGGCCTGGACAGGAGATCCGATACCCGCGGCGCTAAAATGGGCTGGCAGGCAGACTCAAGAACGACGGGCCGGACACTGAAGGCCCCCGTGACCGGCCTGGAGCCATCACCTCCTCGCCGGGCCGCCGAACGGGGCGGCCGAAGGGGCCTGAGGGCGTGCCTCAACGGGCACGTCGGCGTCCCAGCCACCGACGGTGACGGCAGCGGTGCCCCCTGGGCCGAACGTCACCACTGCCAGAACAGCGGTGCTCCGTACCTCGCGGCTCGCTGTCCGAAGCCGAGACGCTGATGGAGCCGGCCCTTCGCGAGTCATGCGCCGGACAACCGCGAACCGCGTTTCCCGGTGCACACGTTGAACGAACGAAAGGAATGCTATGCGCGCCCTCACTCACCGACTGCACGGTGCATGCGCTGCCGCGTGCGCAATCCCCCTGCTCGTGCTGCCCGCCGCAGCCGGCGCGAGCGCCGCTCCCGCCGCCCCCGCCGGGCCCAACGTCGTGCAGCAGGCCAACGCCAACGAGATCCTGGCTCTGGAGAACGCCGCACGGGAGAAGGCCAATTGCCCGGCGCTGAGCATGAACGGCCAGCTCACCGCGGCCGCGCAGGCTCACAGCGACGACATGGCCAAGAACAACTTCTTCTCGCACACCGGCTCCGACGGGTCGAGTATCCAGCAGCGGGTCGAGAAGGCCGGCTTCAGCCCGTCCAGTCCGACCGAGGAGAACATCCACCAGGGTGGCGCCACCGCGCAGGAGGTCTTCGACAGCTGGATGAGCAGCGGACCTCACAAGGCAGCCATCCTGAACTGCAAGTGGAAGCAGACCGGACTCGCCGGCGCCTCCGGCAACCTCTGGACCCAGCTCTTCGGTACCTGACCGGTTCCGGAACGACACTCAGAAGCTCTGAGCGTCGGTGCGGTCGAGATGAGGGCCGCAACGCACAAAGCCCCCGTGCCGTCGGGTGACGAGATTGAAGTCTCAACCCAGCGGCACGGGAGGCTCGTTAATGGACTCAGACGGCCACCGGGCGGTCAGTGACCGCCTCCGCTCACGGGGTGCCTGAATCCCCGGCGCACAGTGCGTGGTCGATCAGGGCGCCGGCCGCGTTCTCCTGGCCCAGTATGTGCTCCGGAGTGTCGCCGCGTGCCTCGGACATGGAGACCGCGACGCTTCGCCGGCCATCGTCGGTGACGCCGTTGAGGGTGATGTAGCCGCCGTCCCCGCCCTCGTGGCTCCAGTAGGTTCCCCCACAGGTCAGAGGACGTTCGACCAGGCCGAGCCCGTATCGTCCCCCGGGCCACAGCTGTTGGACCTCCGCGCTCACGGGTACGGTCCGCTTCATCTCGGCCAGTTGCCGCGCCGGGAGCAGCCGGCCCGCCAGCAGCGCGCGCAGCAAGCGGTTCTCGTCCCTCGTGGTCGTGACCCACGACAGGTTCTCGGAATCGACCGGTATCTGGTCGGTGACGTCCACGACGGCACCGGGACCGAAGAGTTGATAGCCCTTCGCGTGCGGCCGGGGCAGGCCGGGGGAGGTGCCCATCCACCGGGTCTGGTCGAGGCCGAGCGGGCGCAGGACGCGTTCTTCGATCTCCTCGTGCACGGGTCGACCGGTGACCTTTTGGATGATCATGTCGAGCAGGACGTAGCCGGTGTTGGAGTACGCCCAGCCCTCGCCGGGCGGGAAGTCCGGCACGTGCGCCATGGCGCGCGCGACCAACTGCTCGCTGGTGTAGACGTCGTGGCGCTGTCGGTAGTACTCCGCCGGCGTGGTGTATCCGGGCAGGTCGTCGTGGATGCCGCTGGTGTGCTGCAGCAGTTGGCGCACGGTGATGAGCCGGCCGTCGTTGCCGTTGTCGCGTACCACCCCCGGCAGCCAGTGGTCGACGGTGTCGTCCAGGGACAGCCCGCCCTCGGCCTCCAGTTGGAGGACCACGGTGGCGACCAGCGTCTTGGACGTGCTGGCCATGCGGAAGTAGCCGTCGGGCGCGACCGGGCGGCCGGTCTTCAGGTCGGCGGTGCCGCTGGTGGCGACCGACTGCCGCCCGTCCGGCGCGACGGCGCGAGCCTGCACACCGCTGACACCGAGGGCGTGGATCGCAGCGGTGTCCCGCCGCAACCGCTCCACCGTGGAGTGACCTGAGGGCTGGGCGACGGCGGTGGCCACGTCGGCGGTGAGGAGCGCAGCGACACCGAGGGCCAGGGCGAGGTGCTTTCGTGGGGCCGAAGTCATGCCCGAACGCTAGATTTTGCGCCTCGGGGGGTGCGATCCGGCACACCCCAGGATCGGCAGGGGGATATCCCCCTGCTCCGGGACTGTCGCCCTGGCCGGGCGTCGTACACGTACGCGCGCGAACCTCTGAGACAGCTCCACTCATCCGCGCTCCCGCGTTCGGCCTACTTCCGGTGGCATGGGGCAGTGCAGTGAGTTACTCATGCCCTATGGCCGAGACCGAGGGAGAGCACCCGGAGGAGCGGAGACTTACACTTGGCGAGCGCTTCAAGAAACTGACCGAACGCAGTCTGCCTTTGGTCGTCCTCCTCTATGTCAGTAGTGCCGTCACGGCAGTGAGCACTTTTATCACCGCATACGTCACCGGTGGGCACTGGTATCAGCAGCACTTCAATTGGCAAGCCGGCGAGTACACGAAGCTGGCCAAGCTTCAGGCCGGCTACACCCTTGCGAAATTTGAAGAGCAGCTGGGGCGGCCCTCCATCCAGGTTGCGATCAGCAAGACGAGCCTGGGGAACCTCACTCAAAACACTTTTCAGCCCCGCGACGAATACTGGGTCGATGCCGTGACGGATCCACGCAACCGTGTGGTGGCATACGCTGTCACATCCTGCAGCCCTGACTTCAACCCCTCCTTCACATACTGGGACGGGGAGCGGACAAGGGCTGTGTCATTGAATAAGACGGCATTCTCGTCAGTGTTTTCAGCGGTCCACGACGCGGGTAACGTCAAGGCCTTCTACAGCGGGACCTTCGCCCCGCACTACTACTTCGCGATCAAACCCGGGAATTCAATTTCCGTCAACAGGTCCTACGCCTGGGGGCTTACGAACCTATGCCAATGGAAGGCCATTGAGTCGACTCACTCCTCTGCCGTCTGGGATGATTGGTTCATTCGCCAGGTGAGGCGTTTCAATCCGAAGGGCTACATCCTTTCGGTGCCTGCCAAAGAGGTCGACAAATTGGGTCGGGACCTCATGTCCGACTATGCCGTCAACACCTATGCGGAAACAGCTCCCAGTGTCGATTTCGACGTCTACCCCGACCAGATCGGCGCGAACCCCATGCTGATCCCCCCTGCCTTGTCACAGCTGCCCTGGGCAGGCCCTTGAACAGAGGAAATTGGTGATCCAGAATGACTGGATGGTCACTCTTGAGACTCCCCGTTTGATCCTGCGTCGCTGGCGCGAGGAAGACGTTGCGCCCATGGCCGCCATCAATGCCGACCCCGAGGTCATGCGGTGGATCCGTGACGGCAGCGTCCGTGACGAACAGCAGACTCGCCACGGGATCCAGGCATGGGAGAGCGAGTGGGAGTCCCAGGGCTTCGGCCTGTTCGCCGTGGAGCTCAGGTCCACCGGCGAACTGGCCGGGTTCACCGGCCTTTCGGTGCCCGCGTTCCTGCCGGAGGTACTGCCGGCGGTTGAGGCCGGCTGGCGGCTGGGACGTTCCCACTGGGGGAAGGGCCTGGCCACCGAGGCCGCTGCGGCCGCTGTACGGTTCGCATTCGAAGAGCGGGGGCTGGAGCGGATCGTCAGCATCGCTCAAGTGGGCAACGACGCCTCCGAACGCATCATGAGGAAACTGGGGATGCATCCGGCCCGTGAGACCGTCAATCCCACCAGCGGTCGGCGAGTGAAGGTGTTCGAGTTGTCGTCGGACCAGTACGCCACCACCACTCGTTGATGGCGGCCACGCTCGGTACTAGGTGTATGAGGCCAGGACGTTGGTGACGGTCTGGCCGAGTGTCGCTGCGGGTGGTTGTCCGCCGAGGGCGGTGTGGGGTCGGTGGTAGTTGTAGTGGATGTTCCAAACCACCAGCGCCTGGGCTCGCTGTGTTTCGGAGGTCCAGGTGCGCGCGTACAGGAACTCTTCTGACAGGATCCGGCTGTACCGTTCCACTTTCCCGTTGTGCCGGGGCGTGTACGGTCGGATCCGTTGGTGCCGTGAGCCGAGTAGAGCACGGGTGAACGCGTCGGCCCGGTAGCAGGCACCATTGTCGGTGACGAGCCGTTCGACGCGGGTGATGCCGTGTATGGCAAACCACGCCCTGGCTCGGTGCAGGAACGCGATCGCCGTCGAGGCTTTCTCATCCGGCAAGGGCTCGGTGTAGGCGAGGCGGGTGTGCCCGTCGATCGCGGAGTGCAGGTACACCTACCCTGCACGGCCGGTCTTCTTCTTGTTCCGGCTGACTTCCCGGGAGTGGTCGCTGTCTCGGCCGTGGGCTCGCCATCCACCGCCGTCAGGTATCCGTCCGACCTTCTTCACGTCGATGTGCACCATGTGTCCCGGCCGACGAGCGGTGATTGTGCGTGGTTTCCGAGTGGTGTGGCCGTCGGGGTCGATGAATCGTCGTCTACTCAGACCGAGATGGGCGAGGTGCCGGGTGACGGTGCGTCGGCTCGCAGTGAGCCCGGTTTGGCTGAGTTCGAAGGCGATCCGTCCTGCGGATCACTTGTGGTTTCGGCGCATCTGCTCGATCCGCTCCACTACCTCGCCCGGTGTGGCTGTGGGTTGACGGTGGGGTGCGGAGGACCGGTCGTGCAGGCCGAGCTCACCATGACGACGGTACCGGTTGACCCACTTGGACGCGCATGCCCTGGAGATGCCCATCTCCGCAGCAACGTGGGCGATCGGACGTGACATGCATCGCTCAACCAGTCGCCTGCGGCCCTCAATGGAGAGCGGCGCATTGGCATGGGTACCCATCAGATCGCGGCGAGGTTGTTGAGCAGGCGCCCCAGCTCTGCCGGCGCCTGAATGTGGACCAGGTGACCCTGGCCAGGAAGTTCGTGGACTCCGGCATGCGTGACGTGCTGCCGCACGAGGTCGAACGACGTTCCGTAGGGAGCCGTTCCGCGATTAGGCTGGCCGATGATCAAGTCGACTTGCTTCGCCTGCTGTGCCATCACATCCGGAGGCGGTGTCGCATTGAGCGCGCCGAGTTCGGCGTACAGCGGTCCGCTCAAGCGACGCAGTATCGCCCAACTGTGAGGATCGGCCCGAAGGTCATCGACATACGCTGCGGAGAAGCCGGAGATCTGCCGATTGACGATCTCGACGCAGCGATCCCAGTCCGCCGTCTCCGCTGCCACCTTCAGGTCCGGCAGCGCATGGCGTCCGAACGGCTGCATCACCGGCTCGTAGGCGATCATCTGGTGAATCAGGCGCTCGTTGGCGGCCAGCAAGGCGATCATGCCGCCGTAGCTCCAACCGAAGAGAGCCCTCGCGCTGTCGAACTCGTCAAGGACCACGCCGAGGTCCTCAACCTCTGTCCGCAGCGAGTACGAGTTGGTCAACGGCCCCGAGGGGGCACGGCCACGACGGTTCACAACTACCACGGAGGGCCAAGCATCGATGGCGCCCGCCACATCACGCCACGCATGCGCATCGCTCATCACGCCCGGGACGACGACGAGGCCCGGAGTGTCCGGCTCGCCGTACACATCGACCGTGACCCAGCTGTCCCCGCCGACCGACAGCTTCTTCTGAATCGTTCGCTCCATAAATCTATTATGGAGCGAACGATCTACAATGCAAGCGTGACCGAACGCAACCGTGGACGCCCCCGAGCCTTCGACCGCGACCGTGCGGTCCTTGACGCCGCTCGCCTCTTCTGGCGACGCGGCTACTCCGGCACCTCGACCCGCACCTTGACCGCGACCCTCGGGCTTTCCACCTCCAGCCTTTACGCCGCCTTCGGCAGCAAGGCCGGAGTGTTCGAGGAAGCGGTGCGGACCTACGCCGAGCGTTACCGCGAGATCTACCAGCAGGCTGTCGCCGAGAACGACATCCAGACGGTCATCGAACGCATCCTCACCGACTCGGTCCACGAGTTCACCCAGCCAAGCGACACGCACCCCGGATGTCTCATCAGCAGCGCCGTGATGACCGACAGCACGAGCACGCTCGATACCAGCGCCTACATCGCCGAACTGCACAGCTCGAACGAGCAGGCCCTCCTCGTGCGCATCGAACGAGCGATCCAGGACGGGGAACTAGCCGCGGGCACCAACGCAGCAGTCCTGACCGGGCTCATCCAATCCATCTGGCACGGATTGTCGGTGCGATCCAACGTCGACACGGCACGCGAGGACCTGCTCGCGACGGCGCAACTTGCTCACCAGCTGATCTGCCAACAACTCACGTCACCAACGTCCTGACCCGCAACAACCAGGCCTCGGCCCGGACCGCCTCGATCAGGGCGTCAGCCGCGAGCAGGCCGAGCTTGTGGGAGGCGAGGGGGCTGTCACCTGTGAGGAGCTTTCGGTCCCGGTGTGTTCTGCCGGTCATGTCGTCGTTGATGACGTGCAGCCCTTGCTCGCTCAACAGCCCGACGACCAGCCACGGCAAGCGCCCCGGAAGATAGCCGATCTCAAGGTTGGGCCCCTCGTCGAGAGAGTCGGGGAAGACGCAGACCGAGTAACCCTTGAACGGCGACTCGTCCTTGCCCCGCGAGGCGGCGAGCAGCGCGGCCGGGCCGTGGCACAAGGTGATGACGAACCTGTCGTGCGACAGCGCCCAGTCGAGCGACGCGGACACGGCATCACTGCTCGGCAGGCCGACCACGGCCCCGTGTCCGCCGGGGATGCGCAGACGCTCCCCGCAGGTGATGTCAGACCTCTGTGCGAACGTGTGAGTGCGTGGCAGCCATGCGGACTGCGTTGGAGGGGGATCGATGACAGCTGAGCGTGACGGTTGGGCCGGGACGGGCTGGGACTGGACGGATGTCGGCGACATCCGCCGGCGTCTCGGCGAAGGCGCCGATCCGGAGAAGTGGAGCGGGGGACGTCCGTTGCATCGTGCGGCGACGTTCGGTTCCCCGGAGGTCGTTGCGGAGCTGGCAGGGCGGGTCGCGGACGTGGACGCGCTGGAGAACGGGGTGACGGCGCTGTGGGAAGCCGTCGTGTCCAGGAAGCCGGAGAACGCGCGCGCCCTCGCCGCTGCCGGGGCCGATCCCTGGCGGCCGTCTCTCGGCGGCTGGTCACCGGGACGGCTGAGCCTGGCGGGACCGACACCGGACCTCTTCCCGGCACCGGCCGGGGTACGCCTGACCACCTCGGAGAGAGCGGCGGCGGAGGAGGCCGTACGGCTCAGCACGGCGCTGGGCGAGTTCGACCACGACGGCTTCGGTCTGGCCTGCGTGGCAGGGATCGACGCGGCCGAAGCGGTGCGCCGCCTGGAGGCGGCGCCGGTGGCGGACGAGGTCATCGGTGAGCTGCTGGAAGATCCGTACGAGTACGACATGGACGAGAGCGCCCAGATCATCGGCGTGACGTCCGTGCCGGGCGGCTGTGTCGTGACCCAGCCCTGGGGATACGCGCCGCACATGCCGGGCGTGCTGACCCGGCTGTCCGCCGGCACCGTCTGCTACGGCCTGTACGCCAACCCCAAGAGTGGCAACCAGGGCGGCATCGCCCGTGACGGAGCTGTCGAGGGCTGGGACCTGCACCCGGGTGGCGGACCGTACGAGAACGACACCCCCGAGGAAGTGCTGAACGCCTACCTCTACCAGTACAACGCCGTGGCGTACTGCTGTGCCTTCGTGGGCCTGCGTCCGACAGACCCACGCGCGGTGGTCGGCACTCCCGATACATGGGTCCAGCTGCCGGAGCGCGACTACTGGAGCCCCTGACCGAGCCGGTCCTTCGGCCTGGCAGGGTGTCCGGCGCGCCGCACGCCCGGGACTCCTGAGGTGGCGACGAAGCGGCCCCAACTACCGCTGCATGAAGGCAACTTGCCCCCACTCGGGCCACCGATTTCCGAACGGCACGCCGCACCGCTCGCCGCTGTGTCAGAGTGCGTCGGGAGATCACCGCAACCGATGGACGATCCCTGGGGGCGCGTGGTGGGGGTACGCAGGCTGCTGTCGTCTTCGGATGCTCTGACGCTGCTGCTCGGCGCGGGCGACCTGTCACCCGCCGAAGAGGCCGCCGTGCGCGCCCGCGTGCAGCGCGGCCTCGCCGGCGTTCCGCCCGAAGCGGCAGACCGGATACGGCGCCTGCTCACCGAACACCTCACGCGGTGAGCTTTGCCCGGCACATGCACGAGCCATCCGCTGACGCCCTGCACACTGTGCTCGTCCGCCCGGCTGGGCCTGCTGCGGCACGCGAGGTAACTGTGTGACGAACAGGTGAGCCGAATCGTCACCGCGGGTAGCGAAGGGGGCGACGAAACCGGGACCAGATCCGCACTGGCCGACCCCAAGGAACAGGCACCGATGAGCCCGACCGCTTCCCGTCCACGCATCGCTGTCCGCGTCGCCGCCCCGGCCGTGGCCGCACTCACGCTGGCGATGGCCTTCGTGAGCCCCGCGTCCGCAAGCCCCGCCTTCGTGACGAGCGGCAACGGCCGGCTCACCTTCACCGCCCTGGCCGGCGAGACCAACAACGTCACCTTCGACACCTTCAGCGCGGGAACCCTCCGGGTCACCGACACGACGAGCAACCTCACCGCGGGCCCGGGCTGCACCGGGAGCGGCCATACGGTGCTCTGCGCGGGCGACGGTGTGACCCGGATCATCGCCAACCTCGGCGACCGGAACGACACGGCTCAGAACGACACCAACCTTCCGAGCGACCTCGTGGGCGGCCAGGGCAACGACATCCTGATCGGCGGCGACGGCCCCGACCGGCTCACCGACCTCGACGGCTGGACCGGTCCGACCCTGATCACCGTGACCATGATCGGCCGCGGCGGTGACGACACCATCGTCAGCCGCAACGGCGGCTTCGACCAGATCGACTGCGGCGCCGGCTTCGACGTACTGGTCGCCGACCGGGCCCCCCGAGACATCGTCGTGCCCGACACCTGCGAACTCGTACAGCGCTTCTAGCCCCGGCGAGCGCCTCCCGCTCCGGCGCGGCAGAGGCGCGACGCCGATCCGTTCCAGTAGCCCCCGCGCCCGTACGTCCGGTGTCAGAAGCCCCACGGGCTGAGCTCGAGGATGGCCGCGAACAGGTGCTCCCAGACGTTCTCCGCAGGTGCTTCCTCGTCCACCGAGAGCGGTTCGAGGGCGGCGACTTCGCTCAGGAAGTCCCGCTTGCCGTACTCACCCGGGTACGGGCTCCAGCAGGCGCTCATGAACCGGTACACGGTCTCCAGCAGCCGCACGAAGGTCTCGGTGTCCCGGGCGAAGGGGAAGGGCCCCTCGCCGTTGCGGACCATCGACACCGCGCCCGTCTCGGGGTGGACGAGAACCCGGCCGATGTCGCCATACGCCAGCTCGAAGGTGCCCAGGTGCAGCAGGCCGTTCTCATCGGGCTCCAGCCCCTGCGCCTTCCCGTCGGCCCAGGCCAGGGTGAACGTGGCGACTCCGGCGGCGAACCACGTCGGCAGCCCCGCCGTGACGGCCAGATCCCGGGTGGGCGCGTGCGTCAGCGCGGCGGGCAGTTGATCCGGCGTCAGCAGTACCATCCCGTCCGCGTCGAACGCTTCCTCCAAACGTGCGGCGTCCAGTGGGGCTTCGGCCGCCGTCGGCCCCGCGAACCAAGGCGCGCCCGACCCCCAGGAGACGGCTTCGGAGCTTATCTGTCCGTCGGCCGCCGTGCCGTTGCGCTCCAGGACCACGACGCCGCGCGGCTCGAAGAACATGACACGGTCGCCTCCGAGAGGGGCGGGTTCCTCCCAGGCGTCGGGCTGGTGGAGGCCGTGGTCGTCGTCCGGGTCGAAGAGGACGGGCCCCTCGTCGAGGGCGTCGTACGGCCGCTCGGCGAACTCGCCGTCGGCGGGGGCCGGGACCCGTTCACCGGTGGCCGGATCGAGCCAGCGCTCCTGGGTCCACTGCGACCACAGCTTCAGCAGGAGACGGCCGTCCGGCCCCTCGTGGACCTCGACATCGGCGTCCCCGCTCAGGTTCGGCTTGGCCCGGTAGGCGCCGACCGGCCGCCACCAGGCCCAGACGGTCCGCCAGGGCATTCCCGGCTCGGCTTCGGCCACCAGGTCGGCGTAGGCGTCGTGGCCCAGGACCTTCGCGCCGAAGTGCAGCCACGAGGCGAACTCTGCCCGCGGCACCTCGGCTCCGTCGAGGATCGTGACGGCCTGGGCGTAGGCCTCGCGGCCCGCTCCACCGCCCGCGGCGGGCAGGTCCCGAAGGCCCTCGGGAGCTGCGGCCAGCAGAGCCGCGGGGGAGGCGAACAGCGTGTCAAGATCGTCGCGAGTCATGCGGACATGCTGCCAGCCGCCACTGACAGCACCGCCCACAGGGCGGGGCCGGGCTGGAGCCGAGACGGCCGAGATGTCGGCGCATCGTGCGGGTGAGCTGGGCCTGGTCGGCGTGGCCGAGGTCGGCGGTGAGGGGGCCGGTCGTGCCGCCGTCCTCGGCGGGACAGCCGGTCGGGCGTGGGCGAGCACCGCAGGGGTCGGCATATCCGATCGACATCCCTGTCGGGGTCGGGTTGGCTGGGCGGCATGCCAGAGCTTGGAACCGATCGCCTTCTGCTACGCCGCTGGCAGGAATCCGACCTCGAACCGTGGGCGGCCATGAACGCCGACCCCGAAGTCCGGGAACACCTCGGCGAACTGCTCGCACGGGCGCAAAGCGATGCCGTGATGGCACGAATGCAGGCTGATTTCGAAGACCGAGGCTTTGGTTGGTGGGCGCTCGAAGTACGGCACACCGGTGAGTTCGTCGGCCGTGCCGGCCTGGACGTAGTGGGGGAGGACATGCCCTTCACCGGCGTGGACGTCGGCTGGCGGCTGAAGCGGTCCGCATGGGGGCACGGCTACGCCACCGAGGCCGCCCTGGCCTGCCTGGCCTTCGGCTTCGAGGCCCTCGGGCTGCGGGAAGTGGTTGCGTCGACGACCGTGAACAACCTCCGCTCCCAGGCCGTGATGCGCCGCATCGGCATGAC
Source organism: Streptomyces echinatus (assembly GCF_014203595.1). Lineage (GTDB taxonomy): Bacteria > Actinomycetota > Actinomycetes > Streptomycetales > Streptomycetaceae > Streptomyces > Streptomyces echinatus. The sequence goes on along the minus strand of NZ_JACHJK010000003.1, from coordinate 407,332 downwards.
CCGGGACCCGGCCGACGATTTCGAGGATCCGAGTGCGCCCGAGGGGCCGCTCCGCCCGTGTGTGCTGTACCGGATCGGCTGCCCAGGAACCATCGGCTGACCCCGCAACCGTCCGGGAGATGAGAGCCGACCCGAGATTCCCAGGAAACCACAGCCTGGGCGCCGGCTGCTCCGACAGCACCTAGGGGGCGGTTCGGAGATCATGGTTCAGTGATCGCCAGGTCTCCTGGGCCCATGCCAGACCGGCGGGGTCCTCGTAGGTGCAGAACGCGCCGGCGGCCGATCCGGTCACCACGGTGAAGCCGTAGAACTCGTGCCGAGGACGACCATTGTCCTCGGGGGTCAGCCAGAAGGCGTACCGCAGCCCGCCGGGGACAGGCTCCGTGCGGCGCTGCGCGGGCAGCTTGTCGGGAGCCCCGGCCATCAGGGCGGCCAGGAAGTCCTCAGGCGCGCGGCCGGGGACGTCGTCCTCCATGAGGTTCACGGCGACACTGCGGTCCGGGCCGGTGAAGTGGTCGGTCCCGTCGGCGAAGGACGCACCCAGGCCGGCGGTCCGCACCACCGACCAGCCGTCCCCGAGGGAGGTCCGCACGTCGACCGGAAGCGGGTTCGGGAATCGGCTGAGGACATGGTCCCGCTCCCAGGTCTCCGCCAGGAGGCGGGCGGCGGCGGGGCCGTGACCGGTGACGACGTAGGGCAGTTCCTCGGCGTCCCCGACCCGAGCGGTGACCTCGGCCCCGACCAGCTCGTCACCCCATGGCTGAATCCTGTTGGCGATCTTGCCCTGGAAGGAGAGGTCGGCGTAGCGCGGGTCTTCCCACAGGTCCTGAGCGCGCCGCAGGGTCGCGTCGTCCACCTCCAGCCACATGCCCATCACGAGTTCCGTGGCCTGCGTCAGACTGACGGGCAACAGGCACCGTACGAAGCAGCCGACGCCGTCCACGCGCATCAGAGCGCGCACCCCGAGCTGGTGGCGGGTCGCCTCTGGAGCCCGAAGCGCCGCGTCGGGCAGGTTGAAACCGATGTCGACCCGCGACCCGTCGGAAAGCGTGTCGCCGCAGCAGGAGCAGGTGGGGAGGTGCGCAGTCACTCGAGCAGCCTACGCACGTCTCCGCCGGCGAGTGGGACGCGGGCCCCGTCCTGTGCCTCGGCTCGAACCGACCGGAAGCGCTCCGGGCCCTCGCGCCGGGGGCAAGGGGGTCGGCCACGTCGCCCGAAGGGGCCGCCTGCTCCATCCGCCCGTACCCGTCCCGGCCCCTGTAGAAGACGGCCGTCGGTCGATCACGAGTCGACGTACTCACGGCCCGCTGGGTATGAATCCTCACCAAGGACAACGTCGTGTTCTGAACGGCTGCCTGACCGGTCGATGGTCGTTGAGTCGATGAGGCGCCCCGGTCCTCGGAAGTGCCTCCCCCACTGGACAGGAGATCCATCGCATGTCTCGTCGTGTTGCCGTCTACGGGGCCGGCTCTTGGGGGACCGCGTTCTCCCGCGTGCTGGCTGACGCCGGATGCGAGGTCACGCTATGGGGACGCCGGGCGGCGCTGGTCGACGCGATCAACGGCACCCGCGCCAACCCCGACTACCTGCCCCAGGTCAAGCTGCCGGACAACGTCCGGGCGACCACCGACCCGGCCGAGGCGGCGCACGGCGCCGGCATCGCCCTCCTCGCCGTCTCCGCCCAGAGCGCCCGTCCGCTGCTCGAAGGCTGGACGGGGCAGTGGCAGAACCGCACGGTGTTCGTGTCGCTGATGAAGGGCGTGGAGCTGGGCACCGGCCGGCTCATGAGCGAGGTCATCGCCGAGACGACCGGCGCGTGGTCCGACCGGATCGCCGTGGTGTCCGGGCCCAACCTGGCCGCCGAGATCGTCGCCCGACAACCGGCCGCGAGCGTCGTCGCCTGCACCGACGAGAGCACGGCCGCACTCATCCAGTCCGCGTGCCACACGCCGTACTTCCGGCCCTACACGAACACCGACGTCATCGGCTGCGAACTGGGCGGCGCCATCAAGAACGTCATCGCCCTGGCCGTCGGTGTCACCGATGGCATGAGGCTGGGTGACAACGCCAAGGCGGCTCTGGTGACCCGGGGGCTGGCCGAGGCGACCAGGCTGGGCGTCGCCATGGGTGCGGACCCGCTCACACTCGCCGGGCTGGCCGGCATGGGCGACCTGGTGGCCACGTGCTCGTCCGCGCTGTCCCGTAACCACACCTTCGGCGCCCACCTGGGCCGGGGCCTGAGCGTCGAGGAGGCGCGGGCCGCCACCACCCAGACCGCGGAAGGCGTCGCCTCCTGCAAGGCCATTCAGGACCTGGGACGGCGTCACGACGTGGAGATGCCGATCACCCGGGCCGTGGTCGACATCATCCACGGCGGCCGGAAGGCGGCGCATGTCGTACAGGAGCTGATGTCCCGAGCCACCAAGCCCGAAGGCCATCAGCACCTACCGGCCGCCAGAGACGCCTGAAAGCGCGACGAACGACGACGGTGCTCCCCGTACCGGGCCCCGTCCTGCACCCCGTCCGCCACTCATTCGCTGAGGGCCGTCCGCAGTGCCTTGGCCGCCTCCAGCGTTGCCTCCCGGAAGCGGTGGCCGATGCCGAGGAAGTTGGCGTACCCGTGGATCAGGTCGGGCTGGCGGCTGAGGGTGGTCGGTACGCCGGCCTTGGTGAGCGCCTCGGCGTAGTCCTCGCCGTCGTCGCGCAGCGGGTCGAAGCCGGCGGTGCCTATGTAGGCGCTTGGCAGTCCGGAGAGGTCGTCGGTGAGGAGCGGGGACATCCGGGGGTCCGCACGGTCCACGCCCGCGGGGGCGTAGTGGTCGGCGAACCAGTCCATGTCCTTGCCGGTGAGGAAGAAGCCGTCGGCGAACGAGTCCCGCGAGTGCGAACGCCGCGAGACGTCGGTTGCGGGGTAGAGCAGCAGTTGGAAGGCGGGCGCCGGGCCGCCGCGCCTGGTGGCGAGCTGCGCGGTCACGGCGGCGATGTTGCCGCCCGCGCTGTCGCCGCCGACGGCGATCCGCGCCGGGTCGGCCCCGAGGTCGACGGCGTGGTCGTGGGCGTGGTCGAACGCGGCCAGCGCGTCCTCGACGGCCGCCGGGAAGATGTGCTCCGGAGGCTGCCGGTACTCGACGGACAGCACTTGTACGCCGGCCTGCTGGGCGAGGAAGCGCGCGGTGTTGTCATGGCTGAGCCGGCTGCCGATCACCCACCCGCCACCGTGGTAGAAGACCAGCAGCCCGGACGGCGTGGCGAGCCCCTCGGGCGTGTACAGCGTGGCGGCCAGCCGACCGTGCTCCACCGGGATCCGGATCTCCTGCGCGGCGACCCGCCCGATCACGGGTCCGCTCACCAGATGCCTCGACAGGTCCAGGCCGGCGCGGGAGGCGTCGACGTTGCCGTCCACGACGATTCTGGTGCCGGCGATGCGCATCAGCCGGAGCAGCAACTGCGCGTCCAGGGCGAGTTCCTGACCGTCGCGCTGAACCGGCGGACCCGCCAGCAGCCGCCGCAGCGGGCGTGGCAACGCGAACGCGGCCCGGAGGGCGACCGCCTGGGCACGCACTTGAAGCGGAATCGACATCATGCCTCGTTCTTCACGCGGGGGCAGGGCACTGACCAGATGATCGCAGCGCGCCCTGGTCGGGCCATAGGCATGGACTTCGACAATCCTTCCACGTGCACACCAACCACTTCCAGCTGATGAGCATCAACGGCCGTCCGCACCAGGGCCACGGCATGCAGGACGTCGCGAACGTCTCCCCGAAGGGCCGCCTCGTGCTCCGGATGCGCTTCAAGCACTACGCCGGCAAGACCGTCACGCACTGTCACATCCTCAACCACGGGACCGGGGCATGATGGCAGTGCTGGACATGGAGAAGTGACGCGCATGACCGCGCGTGGGGACAACTCGCGGCAACGGGTGCGGTGCTGACGCCGGTGATGACCGAACCTCCGATCGTCGCCGGTGGCGGACAGGTCTTCGAGGACCGGCGGGAAGGTACGGCTGCGACGGCGCCCATGGCTCCCGGCCTGCGGCACGACCTTCCGGACAGGGAAGTGGTGGCTTCGTGATGTGTCCGGCGTCGGTGGTGAACTCGACGTACTTGCTGCCGAAGCTTCTGCCGACGTTCAGGCCGGGTCGGTGTAGTACTGCTTGGTGGCTTTGACGTCCTGGACGTCGAGCAGGAGTACGAACTCGTCGAAGTCGGGTGTGATGGGGGTGATGTTTTTCTTCGCCGAGGCACACCCACGGCAAGAAAGCGCGCCTCCTCAGAGGGGGTGACCGTCCGGCCGGCCGGGATGTGAAATGGATCATGGGTCGGGGCAGGTTACGGACGGCGAGCTCCCACCGACATCTCCGGACATGCCCACTGGAGAACGATATTGCCCTCTCCGGCGAAATGCCCGTCTCTTCATTCGAGACGCATTCGGCGAATTCCTTGGTGGGCAAGGCTTCTGGGAGTCATCAAATATCTCACGAGCGGTGCCGTCCGCCCGCCCCGCATGAATGCACGCTCATTTCAAGCCCGATGCGGCGCAGTTGAGGGGCGGTCAAGCGGAGTGATTTGCGATGCCTTCGCGGGGGTTCTGACAATGGCGTCCCGCTCGGCGCCGGAGCCCCGAGGCGTCGTCGCGAATCCCGATTTCCGAATGAGGTAAGGCATGCAGAAGCATCGCAGGAAGAAGCACTTCCGCAATGCGGCCATCGCGGTCGCAGCCCTCGGCATGGTGGGCATAGCCACGGCCGCGATGGCGTCCCAGGAGACCTCGCAGGCCGCCGCCGCGGCGCCGTCGTCCACCAGCCCGACGGCCAAGGTCGTGGCACTGGTGAACAAGGAGCGAGCCAAGGCCGGCTGCCGGGCGCTGAAGGTCAACGCGAAGCTGACCAAGGCCGCGCAGAACCACAGCAAGGACCAGTCCGTCCACCACCGGATGTCGCACACCGGCTCCGACGGCTCCAACCCCGGGCAGCGCATCACGCGTGCCGGGTACCGCTGGCGCGGCTACGGTGAGAACGTCGCCTACGGCTACGGCACCCCTGCCAAGGTCATGAACGGCTGGATGCACAGCCCGGGCCACAAGGCGAACATCCTCAACTGCTCCTTCAAGGAGATCGGCGTCGGCGTCTCCGGGACGAGCCACTACTGGACGCAGGACTTCGCGACGGCCCGCTGAGGCCGAGCGACCGGCGTGGTGCCGCACCACGCCGGTCGCCCCCTGGACGTCTCGCCCTTTGTGAGCGACAGGGCTGCGGTTTCCGCGCACCGCCCGCGGCTTCCTTCGCGCGGGCGCCGTGCGAGCCGGACGGTAGTCCTGAAATGCCGTCAGTCGGGGAAGCGGTCGCGGATGTGCGGGGGCGTGAGGGGCACCTCCGCGGTGAGCATGTCCAGGAAGGCGTGGGTGATGGGGTCGGGTTCACCGCGGGTGTAGGCGGCCAGGGTGCGCAGGAGGGGCGGGTCGGGGCGGAGCAGCATGCCGTGGAACTCCGGCGGCAGGACGTTGCCGGGCACGAGGGCGATGCCGAGGCCGGCGGCGGCGAAGTTGGCCGCGAACGGGGCCTGCTGGGTGCGGACGGCGACACGGGCCTGGAAGCCGGCCCGTGCGCACGCCTCGTCCAGAAGGCCGGCAAGGCCGCTGTCGGGGGTGTAGTGGATCCACTCCCGCTCGGCGAGGTCGGCCAGGGGGACCCCGGCGGCCAGCCGCCCTCCACCAGCAGCTCTTCGAGCTGCAGGGCCTGGGGGAGATCGACCTGCTGGTCTCGGCATGGCTGCCCGCCAGCCACGGCGAATACCTGACCGCCTACCGCGACCGGGCCGAGGTTCCGGGCACGTAGGTGTATCCGTGCCGTTCGAGTCCGTAGTCCCGCACCATGCGGGCGGAGAAGCGGCTGATGCCGGCGCCGGGGTTGATGCCGTCGATGACCTTGGTCATCCGCCCGGCGACCTCGGACGATGACCGCGTGATCGAGCTCTTCGACGCGGTCTCCACCCCGCCCGGTGGCTCGGCCCAGCCGCTCGACACCGACGCCCTCCCGAGCGACGAAGAGCGCGCCCGGTCCGCCACGCTGGTCCACTTCGCGATCCGCACCGAGGACCCCGCCGCGCTGTTCCAGCGCGCCGTCGCCGCCGGCGCCCGTGCGCTGATGGAGCCGGCCCAGGTGCAGGCCAAGGGCGCCACGGGCAACATGACCCTCGAGGTCGGCTTCGTGTACGGCCTCAACGGCGAGGTCATCGAATTCATCAAGCGCCCCACCCCGAAGGCCTGACGCCGCCAGGATCCGAGCGGTGCGGCCGCCGTCCCCCGCCGGCGGCCGCAGCAGGCCGGCCGTCACCGGCCCAGGCGGTCCTCCAGCCGGCCGGGCATTGATCGTCACGAAACCATCACCGTGCGGCAGTGATACGGACGGAACACACGACACGCCACGCACCGCGTGCCACGCTGGGGCCCATGCCGGCATGCGGTTGCATGAACCTCACTGACATCGTGGCGCGCTTTGCCGCCCAAGGCCTGGTCGGCCTGATGGTGCTCGTGATCGCAGTGGTGTGCCTGTGCGGGCTCTGCCTGGGCGCCCTCACCCTGTGCACACGCCTCGTCGGACACCGGTGGCTCCAGGACGACGATACCGACGCCGACGCCGGGCACCCGCGCGGCATCGACACGTTCAGGTGGAGCGAGGAGTAGCGGCGCCCCCGAGGGACGATCTGCGACCTCCGTACGGTGTGAGGGGGTCAGGGAGGCAGGTCTCGTCGTACTGGGTTCGGGCGCCGGAGAAGACCGCGTCGCTGGACACATGGACCAGGCGGCTCCCGTAGTTCGCCGCCGCCAACGCCAGCCGGACGGGCCCTTCGGCCATGACCGCGTTCCCGCGGCCGGTGTCCCTCAAATCAAGCGCGTGCCAGGCGACTTCGGTATCGCTGCCAGGTCGGGTGGCGTAGGTAGCCGCGGTCTCGTGCCCGGCCGCAACCGCCTGACGGGTCAACCAGATCCATGACCCGCCGGTGTTCGAACGGCAGATACACCGGGGTGCCGTCACCGAAGACATGGATGTCGGCCCCTATCGCACCGTACGCGCAGGCCGCCTCGGCCCGTACCTCCTGGAGCCGCTCCGGCATCTGCCCTCCACCGGCCCGGGACGTCACTGCTGGCGGCCGTCCTCACCGGCGGAACCGGGCGCGGCCGGAAGCCCCTGGTGATGGTGGATGACGTTGCCGCCCTGTACCCCGTACACCGTCCCCTGATCACGCGCGATATTGGTCTGCACCCACTGCTTGCCGCTTTCGGGCAGCTCCCGCCGGATCGTCTCGACCAGGGCACGCAGATCAGCCTCCGCGTCGGGATGCTCGCTCAGCAACTGGGCGAAGAGCAACTGCCACTGTCCCGACAGAAGCTGCCTGGCCCGGTCGGGATCGTCCGCCTGTCGGACCAGCAGTGCGTGCTGGTCCAACTGCGCTTCCAAGGTGGCGTTCCGGTCACCGTTCCAGCGCCGGTACAGCCGCACCGCGCCGCCACGAGCCCCTTGCCAGACATCGGTGGCCATGGCCGCCACCAGAGCCCCCGCACCACTGGCCGCCAACGTCGTCATCGCCTCCGGCAGCATCACTGTCCCCTCCTGAAGTGCCTGTGCCATCGCAAGTTTCCGGTTGTCGCACCCGGTGGGCAAGGTCACCCTGGCTCCGGCGAACGACACCGGACACGCTGTGCGCCGATCGGTGCCGGACCGCATCCGAGGTCAGGGGCGTCGCGGGCGCTCCGCGGTCGCCTCCGCCAGCGACTTGCGTGCCAGGTCCGGGACCTCGCAGTCGGCCGCGGCATGACCGACGGGGAAGAGGATGTAGGGCCGTTCGTTGCCGGGCCGCTCGCAGATCGCGGTGAGGAAGCCCATCGGGTTGGGCGTGTGCGTGAGGGTGCTCAGTCCCATCGCGTGCAGGGCGGCGATGAAGAATCCGCACGCGATCCCCACACTTTCGTTGACGTAGTAGTTCTTGCGCAGCGAACCGTCCGGCATCGCGGTGCTCTTCTCGGCGAAACAGACGACGATCCACGGCACGACGTCGAGGAAGCTTTTGTCCGAACTCGTTTCGAGGCGTGCGAGCGCGGCGCGCCACTCGGGCGGGATCCGCCCGCCCTCGTAATTGACCTGTTCCTCCTGCTCGGCGGCGACCCGGATGCGGTGCTTGGTCTCGGCGTCGCCGATCACGGCGAACTTCCACGGCTGGAAGTGGGCTCCGGAGGGGGCGGTGTTGGCCGCGGCGATGGCAAGGTCGATGCAGGTGCGCGGGACCGGCTCGGCACTGAAGAACCGCACGCTGCGCCGGCGGTCGAGGAACGACACGAAGTCCTTACCCCGCCGGACCATCTCGGCGTCGTCGTATCGGTCGGGCCGGTAGGGGACGAACGGGTGGGTGTGCTGCCTCATGCCTGCTCCTCGTGGACGGGAGCCCACAGCGTGGGCCGACGGCAGTCGAATGGGCAACAGACTCTCCATCCCATTGCTAATCTGACAACGGCCAAGGCATGGAGGTGCCTACGAGGTAGCAGATCGGCAGGTGCGGTGGCACGACAGGGACTCGACGCGCTCGACGGCCGGATGCTCCGCCTGCTCCGAGAGCGCCCGCGTGAGGGCCTCCTGGAGATCGCCCGCCGACTCGGCGTCGCACGCGGCACACTGCAGGCACGACTCGACCGGCTGACCGGCTCCGGCGTGGTGACCGGCTACGGTCCGGAGGTGGACGTCTCCGCTCTCGGCCACGTCGTCGAGGCGTTCACCACGTTCGAGGTCGACCAGTCGGCCCGCGAGGCCATCACCGCGCGTCTGCGGGCCGTACCGCAGATCCTTGAGGCCCGCATCGTGACGGGCCCCGGCGACATCTGGTGCCGCATAGCGGGCACGAGCAACCATCACGTGCAACAGGTGATCGACCACGTCCTGGAGGTGCCGGGCGTCCGCCGCAGCACGACGGTCATCGCGCTGAGTGAGGTCATCCCCTACCGGGTCCAGCCCCTGGTCGACGAGGTGGCAGGTCTGCCGGCCAACTCGGACGCACGTCGCGATCGACCGGTGCCCGGGATCCGTTTCGAAGACTGACCCGCCGCGCACCATGGGCAGACCCGCGGGGACGGGCGACCCGGGCGGGCGGTGTGGGGTCCGCCCGCCCGGCGGCCGCATGCGGCGCCGGATGCCGCGTGCCGCTACTTCAGCCCGTCGTTCAGCGCGGTCATCAGCTGACCGTTGGGCGTGTCGCCGGACATTTCCCAGACGAAGCCGCCCAGCAGCCCCTTGGACTTGATCCAGGCTGTCTTCTTCCCGATCGACCAGGCGTCGTCGAACGTCCACCACTGGCCGCCCGGACCGGTGTAGCCGTACGTCGACACGGACTGCTCGTCGTGGCGGACGGTCATGGACGGGAAGCTGGTGATCAGGTTGTGGTAGCCGCGCACCCCGGCCTCGGTGTCGAACTGACCGGGCGCCGCCCCGCCCGCGTCCTGCCACTCACCGGCGACCCCGCCGTCGGTCACGCCCTGCCAGCCGCGCCCGTAGAACGGGAAGCCCACCGTCAGCTTGCGGGGGTTGACCCCGGCGTCGAGATAGACCTTGACCGCGTCCTCGATGCTGAAGTGGAAGGGGTAAGGGTCCTGTGTGTCGGAGTACAGGTTGGAACCGTGACCGGTGCGCCCCGGCTCCCAGGAGTTGTCGCTGCCCGCGCCGTGGAAGTCGTACCCCTGTACGTTGGCGTAGTCGAGCGCATCGAAGATCCGGTTCAGGTCCCAGCCGGCGGAGATCTTCGCCGGGTCGGCCGGGGTGAAAGCGGTCAGCAGCCGGTGCTCACCGCCGAGCGCGTCGAGCTGTTTGCGGAACTCGGCGAGCAGCGCGGTGAGGTTGGCCTTGTCCTGGCTGCCGTAGTGGTTGCCCGGATGTCCTTCCGAGCCGGGCCACTCCCAGTCGATGTCGATGCCGTCGAAGATTCCGGCGGCCGTGCCCGGGCCGCCCGCGCCGTTGTAGACGGGCAGATCACCCTTGATCCACACGTCCACGCAGGACTTGACGAACTTCTCCCGGGAGGCCTGAGTGGCAGCGGCGTCCGAGAAGAACTTCGAGTACGTCCAGCCACCGAGGGACACCACGACCTTCAGCTTCGGGTACTTGGCCTTGAGCTTCTTCAACTGGTTGAGGTTGCCCCGGAGTTTGGCCCAGCCGTCGTCGGCGACTCCGTCCACCGACTGTGCGGCCGACATGGGACGGGCGTAGTCGGCGTCCGCGTCGCCCGCACCGGTGCCCTCGTCGGGGTCCTGAGGGTTGGCGGAGACGCCCTTGGTCACCCCCGCCTGGCAGGTGAGGTTGGCCGGGTCCAGGTTCTCGAAGGCGTAGTTGACCACGTCGAGCTTGGCGGCGGCGCCCGAGGTGTCCAGGTTCTTCACGAAGTACTGGCGGCCGTAGATGCCCCACTGCGCGAAGTAGCCCACCTTGAGCTGCTTGCCCTGTCCGGCCACGTCGTCGGTGGTGACGGAGACCGTGTTCGACGCCGGTGAGGAGTTGTCGGCGGTGTCACGGGCCTTGACGGTGAAGCTGTAGGCGGTGGCGGGGGAGAGCCCGTCGACGGTGGCCGTCGTGGTGTCCGCGCCGACGCTCTTGGCCAGGGTGCCGCCGCGGTAGACGTCGTAGGCGGCCATGCCCACGTTGTCGGTGGACTTCTCCCAGGCCAGGCCGATGCTGGAGGAGGTCTTGCCGGTGGTGCGCAGATTTCTGGGCGCCGTCGGCGGTGTCGGGTCGGTCGCCGGATCGACGGTCTTGACGGTCAACGGGACGCTCGCCGGTCCCACGTTTCCGCGTGTGTCCTTGGCGCGCACGGTGAACGTGTAACTCGTCGCCGGCGTCAGGCCGGTGACGGTGGTGGAGGTGCCCGTCGCGGTGGCCACGGTGCCCGAGCCGCTGAGCACCTCGTAGGAGGCCACGGTGTGGTCGCCGCCCTGCGCGGCGGCCCAGCTCATCGCGACCGAGTGCGCCGTGACCGCGGTCGCCTTCGGGGTGCCGGGCGCGGTCGGCGGGACGTCGGGGGTGCCGTCGCACTTGTCGCCGTTGACGGTGCAGCCCGTCGGCGTGCCGATCGGCCCGCTCGCGATGAACCAGTAGCTGTACGGCTCGGTGCTGCCGCCGGCCGGGACGTCGGCGTTGTAGAAGGCGTTCTTCACGGTCACGTGCCGCCCGGAGACGGTCGCGTCACCGTTGTAGTGGCCGGTCACGGAGACCCCGGCCGGCAGGTTGAACTCCAGGCTCCAGCCGCTGACGGCGGCCGAGCCGCTGTTGCGCACCACGTAAGTGCCCTTCCACCATGAACCGTTGTCCTGCGTGGTGAACGTCGCCGTCAGCGTCCCGGCCGCGTGGGCGGGCGCGGCGAGCGTGGTGAGCAAGGCGAGCGGCAGGAGCAGCGCGGTGCCCAGAGCGGCGACCCGCCGCCGGAATCGGCCGTCGCGACGCCGGGCGTGGGGACCAGGGCCGGCGCCGGGGCTGCCGGCGAGGGCCCTGAGCAGGCTTCTCCGAGATGGTGTGAGTGGTGGTCTGCGCCGGTGGAACATGGCTCTCCCTGTCATCGTGGGGTGGTACAGGGGCGAGGTGAACCGTGCGCGCGCGGTGCCTGACTGAGAGCTCACAACGTAGAAGGTCTGGACCAATGCGTCAACGGGTCCGGTGGCGACAGCACCGCGTCCGATCCAGGGCCGACCGCTCCCCGTGCGGCGCGGTGGGAGCGGGCGGCCAGGGTGTGTCACACGGCATCTGGGACGTGCAGCACACCCCGCGACGCCCCGTCACGTCACGGCCGGGCGCCCACCAGGCCCTGCCGACTGTCCTCCTCGTACTGCTCCTTCGCGACATCGGCGCGGAGCTTCATCTGGGTCTCATCCTCCATGCCCTTGCAGGCGTCTTCCGTGGCGACCCGGGTGGCGTCGTCGAGCCGGCGGCGCAAGGCATCCTTGAACTCCTTCTTCATGCCGGCCTTGCAGACTGCCTGTTGGGCCTTGGCGTCGTCGCCACTGCCACAGGCCGTGAGGCTGCGGTGAGGCTGTTCGACTTGGAAGAGGATGAGAACTGTGCGCGTACTGAAGTCGCCTGAGGCGGTTGATGCCTGGCTGGCCGATGCTGGGTGGCACCCGGGGCGCCGGTGTGACGACCTCGCCGCTGCCGAAGTGGAGATAGCCCTGGAATCTTTCCGCAACGACGGCGGCAGCCTGGATGCCATCGAGCCCGCTCTCGACTTCCTGCGCGAGCACGCAGGTCTTGTGGCGCCCAGGAACGCCTCCACCGACGACAGGGTGGAGTTCAACCCGCGACTCATGTACGTGGGCGCGGCCGAAGATGTTCAGGACATCGCCGACGGACTGGGCAAGAAGGTTTTCCCTGTCGCGCATGACACCTACGACGGCGGGACGATTCTCATCGATGAAGTGGGGCGATGCTTCTATCTGCATCACACCGGCGGCTATTTCCTCGGCAATGACAAGTACTCGGCCTTGATGAGCTATTCGCGAGGGTATCCGCTCGCCGATGTGGAGGACTATTTTGTCTGACCACGTTCCGACGGGTCTTCATCCGTGGGTGCGGACGGACGGCCCGTCGGCGTAGTGGAGGGCCGTGGGCCGGTGGCCTCCGTTCCGGCCCTGCTGCAGTGAGCGCGGCTCTTGACCCTCACGTGACGTCAGGCTCCATAGTCGGTGCCGTGGAAGATCACTGGATCGTGGGACGCGTGGGCAGGCGTGAGCGTCCGCACGCTGCATCACTATGACGAGATCGGGCTCGTTCGGCCGTCGACGCGGACCGCGGCCGGCGACGTCGCGATGGCCGTCTCCACCGTCCACCACTGGGAGGACCCGATCGCGGGGCTGCGCGAGATGCGGCGTGTGGCCCGGCGCGTGGTGGTGCTCACGTTCGAAACCGACGAGCCCGGATGGCAGGACCGGTTCTGGCTCACCCGCGACTACCTGCCCGAGTTCGCCGCCCTCCTCGCGGAGTTCCCCTCGCTCGCGGGGATTGGCGACGCGATCGGCGTCCGCGTGAAGCCGGTTTCCATCCCGGGGGACTGCGCCGACGGCCTGTTCGAGGCGTACTGGCGTCGACCGGGGGCGTATCTGGAGGATCACGTGCGCCGTGCGATGTCGGTGTGGACGTGGGTCGGGCCGGAGGCCGAGCAACGGGCCGTACGAAGCCTCGGCGACGACCTCCACTCCGGCCGGTGGGCCGAGCGCAACAGCGACCTGGTTCACCTCGACGCGGCAGATCTCGGCCAACGCCTGCTCGTAGCCTGAAGGGATGTCGCGCCCAACTGTCAGGCCGCCCCCACGGCAGAGGCCGACGCCTTCCCCCCGACGGCTTGTGGCCCGCCCGGCACGACGTGCGGTGCCTCCCGGACAGGGCTCCCCCCACTCCGCTGGGAAAGGCGGATCGGCGCCTGGAGTTGCGTTCAAGTCAGTCGAGGAGGTGGGCCACGAGGGTGGCGAACTCGTCCGGGCCGATGAGCCGGACACCGAGCTGTTCCGCCTTGGCCCGCTTGGACCCGGCGCCGTCACCGGCGACGACGAGGGTGGTCTTCTTGGAGACGCTGGAGGAAGAGCGCCCCCCGGCCCGTTCGATGAGTTCGTTCATCTCGTTGCGGGTGAGCCGTTCCAGGTTCCCTGTCATGGCGCCGGTGACGACCACGGTCATGCCGGCCAGGGGACCGGCGTCGGTCTGCGCGTCAGCCACGCCTTCGGCGCCGGCGTCCGTCTCGGCGGGTGAGGGCGGGGTCGCGCCGGGCTCGGTCATGTTGATGCCGGCAGTGGCGAGCTTGTCGATGAGCGGGGCGAGTTCCGCGAGTTCCGCGACGATCGAGGGGGCCTTCTCCGCCCCGATGCCCTCGACCCGCTGCATCGCCTCGGCGTCGGCGGTGCGCACCTGGTCCATGGTGGCGAAGTGCCGAGCGATGCGCCGGGACATGGAGCGGCCGGTGCCCCGGATGCCGAGCGCACACAGTACGCGCGCCAGAGGCTGTCTCCTGGCTTTGTCGATCGCGGCGAGGAGGTTGTCGGTGCTGGTTTCACCCATGCGGTCCAGGCCGAGCAGCTGCTCCCGCCGCAGGGTGAACAGGTCGGCGAGATCGGTGACCAGGCCCGCGTCGACGAGCTGGACGATGCGGGTCCGGCCCAGGCCCTCGATGTCGAGCTGGTCCCGGCCGGCGGCATAGGCGAGAGACGCGACCAGATGACAGTTGCGGCCCTGGGCGCACCGCCAGCGTTCCTCGCTCGTGTCGATTCCGGACCCGCAGCGGGGGCAGTGCTCGGGGAACGCGATGGGCCGTTCATCCCCCGTGCGCAGGTGAGCGACCGGGGCCTCGATACGGGGGATGACATCGCCGGCGCGGAGGACCATGACGTGGTCGCCGAGGAGCAGACCGCGACGCGTGATGTCCGCCGGATTGTGCAGGGTCGCGTAGGTGATGGTGGAGCCGTCGATCACGACCGGTTCGAGGACGGCGCGCGGGGCGATGATCCCGGTGCGGCCGACGTTCCACTCCACCTCCAGCAGCCGGGTGATCTTCTCCACGGCCGGCAGCTTGTAGGCGATCGCCCACCGGGGCGCGCGGGAGCCGGAACCGGCCGCTTCCTGGTCAGCGGCGAGATCGGCCTTGATGACGATGCCGTCGATGCCGAAGGGCAGGTCCGCACGCGCAGCGGCGATCTCCTTCACCCGGGCCAGGACCTGCTCGGCATCCTCGGCGCATGTGTCCGGGACGGCGGTCCCGGCGCTCGTGTGTACTCCGAGATCGGCGGCCAGCTTCATCAGGTCGCTGTGCGCGGATGTCTTCAGCCGTTCGGTGAGGGCCGGGTCGGTGTCGGGCGCGGGAAGCAGACTGTAGCCGAAGAAGGTCATCGGGACCGTGTACGCGCGCTCCTTCGCCCGCAGGGTGCCGGCGGCCGCGTTGCGGGGATTGGCGAACGGCTGTCCGCCGTGCGCCGTGCGCACCTCGTTGGCGTGCTCGAACTGGGCAGTGGTCATGAGGACTTCGCCGCGCACCTCCACGGTGACCGGCTCTGCCAGGGTCGCGGGCAGTCCCTCTACGGTGCCCATCGCGTGCGAAACGTCCTCCCCGGCCGTCCCGTCCCCGCGAGTGATCAGCCGGGTGAGGCGGCCACCGCTGTAGCGGGCGGCGACCGCCAGCCCGTCCAGCTTCGGCCCCACATGGAACCGCGTGACCTCCCGGCCGATCCGCCTGCCCAGAGCGACCGTCCAGGCAGTGAATTCCTCCGCGGAGAACACGTTGTCCAGGCTGAGCATCGGCACTATGTGCGGCACATCGCCCTCGGCCGCGCCGCCGGCGACCTTGTCCGTGGGTGAGTCGGGCAGTACTTGATCGGGGTGCTCTGCCTCCCACATGGCGATCCCGCGCACCAGACGGTCGTAGGCGTCATCGTCCAGAGGCGACGTACCACCCGCGTAGTAGGCGGCAGCCGCACGCCCGGCGTCCTCGACCGCTTGTGTGTAGGCGGCGGCATCGTCGATCACTGCTGCAGAAGTCGTCATGCCCTGCATCTTGCCGTCCACCACTGACAATGGATCGCCGGCGGAAGGAAGACGGTGACGGAACCGGCACCGGCTGTCGCTACGGGATAGCCAAGCGGTCGAGGATCCCTTGGAGGACCTGGTCACTACCGGCTGAGTCGGCGGCCGGGGCATGTTCGGTGACCCCCAAGCCGGCCAGGTGGAAGCGTTCCGCCAACGCTCGTAGGGCGGCGCGCAGTTGCTCGGGATGCAGACCCCCGGGTTCCGGGCAGGACAGGCTGGGGAAGTGCTCGGGGTCCAGCACGTCGAGATCCAAGTGGATGTAGACGTGCGTGGCCCCGGTACCCGCCACCGCAGAGATGAGTCGGTCCGGTTCCCGAAGAGCCTGAACGGACAGGGTTCGGATTCCTTCGGACTCGACGAAGGCCAGTTCAGCGGGATCGAGGGCACGAGCACCCGCGAGGACGACCTGCCGGGGGAAAGACGCTCCTCCGGCTGGGGCGACAGTTGTGACGGCCCCTGGCCGAGCAGGGTGCGTAGCACCATGCCGTGGAAGCCCCCGGAGGGAGATGTCCCGGGGGTGTTGAGGTCCGCGTGCGCGTCGAACCAGACGACTGCCAGGCTGTCGCCATGGCGAGCGACGGCGCGAGCGACCGGCGCCGGCTCGACACCGCAGTCGCCACCCAGAACGAGCAGCGGGTCGTGGTCGCTTCGGCCCAGCGCGGCCCTGGTTGCATCCAGCGAGCGGATCAGCACATCGAGGTGGCGTACGCCGTCCTGGTGCTGTCCGGGACGGGAGTCGGTCTCCACGACGGTGCGTCGCGTCGCGGGGAGCAGCGCGCTCAGCCGGTGCGCACCCTCGGCCAGCAGAAGCCTGTCCACACCGATATCGGAGTGCGGGAGCGCCGTCGCGCTGCGATACTGCCTCCGGTGATCAACGTGCCTACTGCTGTGCTGGATTCGTTGTACGGGCTCGCGTTCGGCGACGCCTTCGGTGATCGTTGGTTCGGCATCCTGCGCCGGGACGGTCCGGCAGGCCTGGAGGCGCGGACGCTGCCTCCGGAACCCCTGTGGCGGTGGAGTGACGACACCGCTCAAGCGCTCGTTCTCGTCCGGGAACTCGCCGAGGGCGGCGGCGTCGTCGACCAGGACCGCCTGGCCCAGCGCTTCGCGGCGGCCTACGCCGACGACACGCACCGCGGCTACGGAGCCTCGATGCATGATGTGCTCCGCCGGATCGGCGCGGGCGAGCCCTGGCAGGAGGTGGTCGCCGGACAGTTCGGCGGCCAGGGCTCCTGGGGCAACGGAGCGGCCATGCGCGCCGCCCCGCTCGGCGCCTGGCACTCCGCCGACCTCGATGCGGTCGCCGAGCAGGCAGCCCGCCAGGGCGCGGTCTCGCACCACCACCCGGAGGCGGTCACTGGAGCGGTGGCGGTCGCGCTCGCCGCGGCGCTGGCGACCCGCAGCCGGGGCGGGCACGCCCCGGCGAGGCCGGACTTCCTTCAGGCGGTCGCCGAACGACTCCCCGACAGTGACGTCCGGTCGGGAGTGCGGGTCGCGGCCCGGATGCCGGAGCACACCTCGGTTCGGCATGCCGCGGAGGTTCTGGGCTCCGGCTACCGGATGTCAGGGCCCGACACCGTCCCGTACGCCCTGTGGTGCGCGGCGGGGCATCTCGACGACCTGCACGAAGGGCTGTGGTTGACGGTCGCCGGGCGCGGCGACATCGACACCACCTGCGCTATCGCGGGTGGGGTGATCGCCGCCCGCACGGGCGTCGCTGCCCTTCCCCCCGCCTGGCACGCGGCCTGCGAACCGCTGCCCCCGATCGTGACGGAGTAAGAACCGCTCCCGAGATGAGTTCAGACGTCTCCAGCGGATGAGCGCGCACCCGCTGGCGAGGAAGGCTTCGTTGGCGTCGTCGCGGTCAGCCGGCGGATCCGCAGGCGGCGGCACCCGTGCGGGTGTGCGTGAACGCGCCCTCAACGCCCCTGCGTTGGGTGCACGGCCTGGCGCCGGCGGGCGGCCTTGCGGCCGCACCTGGAGTCGGCGCCATTCATCGGGCCCTCTGGAACCGATCATCTAGGCTGGCACGGTGACTGATGAGCGGGAGCGGGTGCGGCCGTCGGGAGTGTGGGCCACGGCGGTGGGGGTGGCCCGGGTGCGGGCGCTGGAGACCGAGCGGGAGAACGCGCTGTTCCGCGACCCACTGGCGCAGGCCTTCGCCGCCGCCGGCGGCCTGTGGCCCTCCTCGCCGCCGCTGCCCGACGACGAGGCCGCGCGACGCCGCCGGCAGGCCGTGTCGTTCTCCATCGTCATCAGGACGAAATTCCTCGACGACCTGCTGCGGGGAGCCTCCGCGTCCGGGGTCCGACAGGTCGTGCTGCTCGGCGCGGGCATGGACAGCCGGGCCTTCCGGATGGACTGGCCCGAGGGCACCCGGCTGTTCGAGATCGACACCGCCGCGCCGCTGGATTTCAAGGCTTCGGTGCTGCGCCAGGAGCGGGCCGTCGCGCGCTGCGAGCGGATCACCGTCGCGGTGGACCTGCGTGAGGACTGGCCGAGCGCGCTGGCCGCCGCGGGGCACGACCCGGCCGTGCCGACCGCGTGGATCGCCGAAGGTCTGCTGATCTACCTGCCCGAGGATGCGGTGGAGCGACTGCTGACCCGGATCGGCACGCTGTCGGCGGCGGGCAGTCGGATGGGGCTGACGCTGGGCTCGCGCGGGGTGATCGAGCGTTTCGGCGCGGACGCCGTGCCCGGGTCGGCGGCGTCCATGTGGGTCTCGGAGATGCCCGACGACCCGGTTGGCTGGCTGGCCGGGCACGGCTGGGATGCCGACAGCCACACCCTGCGCGAGCGCGCTGCCGCCTACGGCCGCCCGATCAGCACCCCGCCGCAGCGCGAGGAGGGGCCCGGCGGACTCATCTCGGCGGTCCGCCGGTAGAGCGCCTCCCGCGTCCCTGGAGTGATCGATTCCAAGGGGGTCTGATGAGTGGAGCCAACGTCACGCGCGGCCATCTGCAGCCGGACCGAGGCGTTGCGCGTGGCCGTGTTGCCCGGGTGCGGTGCGGGGGCGACCGTGGAACTGGGGGAGCCAGGGAGCGAATGCGGTGCGAGCGCTCGTCTACCACGGCCCGGTACACACCTCCTGGGACACCGTCCCCGATCCGGTGATCGAGGAGGCGACCGACGCGATCGTACAGATCGACGCCACCACCGTCTGCGGCACTGATCTCCACATCAGGCGGGGCGACTTCCCCGAGGTGAAGCCGGGGACGGTCCTGGGCCATGAGGCCGTCGGCGAGGTCGTCGGCATCGGTCAGCAGGTCCACCACCTGCGCCCCGGTGACCAGGTGATCGTGTCGTCCGTCTCGGCCTGCGGCGATTGCGAGGAGTGCCGCGACGGCAGGTACGGGCAGTGCCGTGGGGGAGGCGGATGGATCCTGGGCGGTCTGATCAATGGAACCCAGGCCGAACTGGTGCGCGTGCCGGTCGCCGATCACTCCACCACCCGACGGCCCCCCCGAACTCCGACACCGGTGTCCGGTGCGTGCCATGTTGGCGATGTGCCCGCCCGAGCGAACGGCACGCGTGCCATCAGCACGGGCCAGGTCGACACGCTCTCCACACCGTGGCTGCTGGAGCTCCCGAGGTGCGGCCATCTGCCCGTCTCCCCTCTGGTCACCCACACCTTCGGCCTCGACCGGATGGAGGACGCCTACGAGGTGTTCGCCCGCGGTACCGGCACAGGCGCCCTCCGGTGGGGCGGCGAGCGGAAGGTTGGAAGGCGAGACGGTGTCGCTACGGCCGCTGCCGGCCGCATTGTCCGTCACGCCCCCGGAGGTCCTTCTCTGGCGGTGTGGCGATGTGTCCCTCAGCGTAGAGAACGGAGGGGGCCCGGCGACCAGGTCCGCGCACGTCGAAGGAGAGGGACGCATGGAGAGCGATGTCTCCCGGCCAAAGGTGGTGGTCGGTGTCGACGGCTCGCATTCCTCGAAGGAGGCGTTGCGCTGGGCCGTGCGGTACGCAGGCCTCGTCAACGGCACCGTGGACGCGGTCGCCGTGTGGGAGCTGCCGGGCCTGTACGGCTGGTCGGGGCCCGCCGTGGACATGGACGTCGACGAGGACGAGACCCGGCAGAAGGTGAGCCAGGAGCTGACCGACGTGCTCGGTTCGGACGCTGCGGGTTCGGTGCGGACCCATGTGGTGCACGGCAACGCCGCCGATGTCCTGCTGCGGGCGGCCGAAGGAGCGGAGGTCCTGGTCGTCGGCAGCCGGGGCAGGGGCGGGTTCGCGCGTGCCCTGCTCGGCTCCGTCAGCCAGCACGTGTCTCAGCACGCGAGCTGCCCGGTCGTGATTGTGCGGCCCGGGCAGCAGTGATCCGACGCCTGTGACGGGCCGGACCCGGCTCACTGGAACACCGCGCGGATCCCCTGCTCGGTCGCCTCGTGCGAGAGGAGCGGGAGTCCGACGCCGGGAAGCAGCCGCGGCCGTCGATCCCAGCGTGTGCGCCAACGGCGGCCCTCGCCACAGGCCGCTCGGTCCGGGCCGTGGGCCCTTCGGTACATACCGCGCCCCGCATCGCCCGGCCGGTACCCGACGGTCGTGGTCCGGCCGGCGCGGTCGACCCGGCCCACCGCCCGGGTGTTCGTGCGCATCCATCCGGACCTGGTCGCCGCGTCCGAGCCGGTGGGAGGACGGATGCTGTACGGGGTGGCCCTCGCACGGTGAGCGCGGCCGGGCCGAGGACGGTTCGGCTCGCCATGGGGCCGAATGGGCCCTGTCGGAAGCCGTCGGCTCACCGCAAGGTGGGGTGCTGTGCCCCGGCACGCGTCCCGCCCCGCCCGCCGCCCGAACCGGGAAGGACCGCAGATGTCCCTCGACACGCACCAGGCGTCCGCCGAGCTCACGGAAGAGGAGCTCGCCACCCTGGACGCCCACTGGCGCGCCGCGAACTACCTCTCCGTGGGGCAGATCTACCTCATGGCCAACCCCCTGCTGACCGAGCCGCTGCGGCCCGAGCACGTCAAGCCGCGCCTGCTCGGTCACTGGGGTACCTCTCCCGGCCTCAACCTGGTCCACACCCACCTCAACCGCGTCGTCAAGGCGCGTGACGTGGACGCCCTCTGCATCTGGGGACCGGGCCACGGCGGACCGGCCGTCCTGGCGAATTCCTGGCTGGAAGGCTCGTACAGCGAGACGTATCCGGACGTCACCCGGGACATGGCGGGCATGGCGCGGCTCTTCAAACAGTTCTCCTTCCCCGGCGGAGTGCCCAGCCACGTCGCCCCCGAGACGCCGGGCTCGATCCATGAGGGCGGCGAACTGGGCTACTCCCTGTCCCACGCCTACGGCGCCGCACTGGACAACCCGGACCTGTTGGTCGCCTGTGTGATCGGCGACGGGGAGGCGGAGACCGGGCCGCTGGCCGCCTCCTGGCACTCGAACAAGTTCCTCGACCCGGTCCGCGACGGCGCCGTGCTGCCGATCCTGCACCTGAACGGCTACAAGATCGCCAATCCGACGGTGCTGTCCCGCCTTCCCGAGACCGAACTGGACGACCTGCTGAGGGGGTACGGCCACCAGCCGATCCATGTCACCGGCGACGACCCGGCCGCCGTCCATCGCCGGATGGCCGAAGCGATGGACAACGCCCTCGACCGCATCGCCGCCCTCCAGCGCGCCGCCCGCGAAGAGTCGTCCACCGACCGGCCCCGCTGGCCGGTGATCGTGCTGCGCACTCCGAAGGGCTGGACCGGCCCGGCCGAGGTCGACGGGCTGCCGGTGGAGGGCACCTGGCGGGCGCACCAGGTGCCGTTGACCGCCGTCCGGGACAATCCCGAGCATCTGCGCCGGCTGGAGGAGTGGATGCGCTCCTACCGGCCCGAGGAACTCTTCGACGAGAACGGCGCCCCGCGCGCGACCGTGCTGGCGTGCATCCCGCGAGGAAGGCGTCGGCTCGGCGCCACCCCGCACGCCAACGGCGGACTCCTGCTGCGCGAGCTCCCGCTGCCGCCGTTGGAACGCTACGCCGTGGAGGTCGACAAGCCCGGCGCGACCCTGCACGAGCCGACCCGCGTGCTCGGCGACATGCTCCAGGGCGTCATGGCCGCCACCGCCGACCGGCGCGACTTCCGGCTCGTGGGGCCCGACGAGACCGCCTCCAACCGGCTCCAGGCGGTCTACGCGGCAAGCGGGAAGGCCTGGCAGGCAGCCGTCCTCCCGGTCGACGAGCACCTCGACCGGCATGGCCGGGTGATGGAGATCCTCTCCGAACACACCTGCCAGGGCTGGCTGGAGGGCTACCTCCTCACCGGCCGGCACGGGCTGTTCTCCTGCTACGAGGCGTTCGTTCACATCGTCGACTCGATGGTGAACCAGCACATCAAGTGGCTGCGCACCACCCGCCGACTGCCCTGGCGCGCCCCCATCGCCTCCCTCAACTACCTGCTGACCTCGCATGTATGGCGCCAGGACCACAACGGTTTCTCCCACCAGGACCCAGGCTTCGTCGATCATGTGCTGAACAAGAGCCCGGAAGCAGTGCGCGTGTACTTCCCGCCGGACGCCAACACCCTGCTGTCGGTCGCCGATCACGTCCTGCGCAGCCGCGACTACGTCAACGTCGTCGTAGCCGGCAAACAGCCCTGCTTCGACTGGCTGACGATGGAGGAGGCGAAGGTGCACTGCGCCCGCGGTGCCGGTATCTGGGAGTGGGCCGGCACGGAGGACGGCACACGCGAGCCGGATGTGGTGCTGGCCTGTGCCGGTGACGTCCCGACCCAAGAGGTTCTGGCCGCGGCCCAGTTGCTCCGCCGGCAGCTGCCGGAGCTGGCGGTGCGGGTCGTGAACGTCGTGGACATCGCCCGGCTGCTTCCGAGTGAGGCTCATCCGCACGGCATGAGTGACTTCGAGTACGACGGACTGTTCACCGTGGACAAGCCGGTACTGTTCGCCTATCACGGCTACCCGTGGCTCATCCACCGCCTCGCCTACCGCCGCACCGGCCACCCCAACCTGCATGTGCGCGGCTACAAGGAGATCGGCACCACGACCACGCCGTTCGACATGGTGATCAGCAACGACCTCGACCGCTACCGCCTGGTCATGGACGTCATCGACCGCGTCCCCGGCCTCGCCGTCCGCGCGGCGACGGTGCGTCAGCAGATGGAGGACGCCCGGCAGCGCCACCACGTCTGGATCAGGGAACACGGCATCGACCTGCCCGAGGTGGCCGACTGGACGTGGGACGGCTGACCGAGGGGTCTGCCGGGCCACGGCCTCCTGGTCCTCGAAAGGCGCCCGGTCTCCTCCCCGTTACGCCTACCAGGCGACCATTCGCGGCGCGCCTTCACTACTAGAAGTAAATGTGATGTAACAGTCTGCACATGTTGCACCCACATTCGATCGACGTGACTGCGGGGCGTCGCACCTCTCCGCGAGGCCTGCGCACGGCGCTCCTCTCCCTGTCTGCCGTCGCGGCTCTCGTCACCGGGCCGACGGCAACCGCCCTGCCCACCGGCCGTCTCACTGTCGACTGGGACGCCATCGCCGCGTGCGAGTCCGGGGGCAACTGGAAGGCGAACACCGGCAATGGATACTTCGGCGGTCTGCAGTTCAAGCAGTCCAGTTGGGTGGCGGCCGGCGGTCTGAAGTATGCGGGCCGGGCCGACCTGGCCAAGCGCAGGGAGCAGATCGCCGTGGCCAGGCGCCTGGCAGCCATCCAGGGCATGGCCGCCTGGGGCTGCGCCTGAGCGGTGACGCGGCCGGGTCGCCTTCGGCTACAGGGCCGCCCGCTCGGGAGTGGCGTGGAGGGAGCCGAGCAGGTCGAGGGCCTGAGCGCTACTGCTGCCGGACTCGGCCTGATAGATGACAAGTTGCTGGCCCGGCGCGTCGCGTACGTCGAACGCCTGATAGGTGAGCGTCAGGGGGCCGACGTCCGGGTGGAGCAGGTGCTTGGCGTCCTGGCTCTTGCCACGTACGGCGTGGGCGTTCCAGAGGCGGGTGAAGTCCGCGCTGTGGTCGGTGAGGGTGCGGACGAGTTCCCGTAGCCGCGGGTTGGCGGGGTCGCGGCCGGCCGCCTGACGCAGATGGCCCACGGTGGCCCGGGCCGTGCGACTCCATCGGGTGTAGAACTGTCGCCCCGCCGGGTCGAGGAAGGTCATGCGGGCCAGATTGTCCGCCGGCTCGAAGGGCGAATGAAGGGCCTGGGCCAGGGCGTTGCCCGCCAGGATGTCCAGGGACCGGTTGACGACGAAGGCCGCGGCCCCGGGGAAGCCGTCCATCAGCTGGCGAAGGGCGGGACCGACACCGTCCGTGGTGGCGGTGAACTGGTCACTCGGCACTGTCCCCGCCAACTGGTGCAGGTGCGCGCGGGCGTCGGGATCCAATCGCAGGGCGCGGCCGAGCGCGTCAAGTAGCTGGGGTGAGGGGTGGCGTTCGCGCCCCTGTTCCAGACGGGTGTAGTAGTCCACGTTCACCCCGGCCAGGACGGCTATCTCCGCACGGCGCAGTCCCGGAACCCTGCGCACGCCGTGGCTCGCCACGCCGACGTCCTCGGGCCGCAGCCCCGCCCTGCGTGCGCGCAGGAACTCTCCCAGGTGGTTGTCGGTCATGCGCTCAGACTAGGCCGCAGAGGCGGTGCGCCGCCTGGGTGTACCGCACCCAGGCAGCACACGTCCTGGTCGGTGGTCCGCGCCCTGGCCAGACTCGGTCGGGCAGGACAGATCCACACCCATGGACGAGGGCGGGCGGACGGCCGTCACGAGGAAGCCCGCGGCCACCGGCGCCGCGCGCACACGGGCCGCGACACGGTGACCGGCAGCCACATCGACTACGTCGACGACACCGGATTCACCGCGACGGGCGACGGGCGACGGGCGACGGGCGACGGGCGACGGGCGACGGGCGACGTGCGCGATGGCGTGCTTCACCACGAGCACCTCGTGCTCTGTCGAGAGGAAGAAGGAACATGGCACAGGCAGTCAAGGTCGTGGCGATCACGGGGGCGAGCAGCGGGATCGGAGCGGCGACCGCGCGCCGGCTGGCCGCCGACGGCCACCGCCTCTTCCTCGGAGCGCGGCGCACCGATCGTCTCGAAGCGCTGACCGAAGAGATCGCGGCCGCGGGCGGCAGCGCGGCGTTCCAGCGGCTGGACGTCACGGACGCCGCCGACGTCCGGGCCTTCGTCTCCGCCGCCCGCGAGCGTTACGGCCGGCTGGACGTGGTGGTCAACAACGCCGGTGTGATGCCGCTCTCGCCGCTGGAGGCTCTGAGGGTCGACGAGTGGGACCGCATGATCGACGTGAACGTGCGGGGAGTCCTGAACGGGATCGCCGCCGCCCTGCCCGTCATGCGTGCTCAGGGCGGCGGGCACTTCGTGAACCTGGCCTCCGTCGGGGCGTACGAGGTCTCTCCCACCGCCGCCGTCTACTGCGCCACCAAGTTCGCCGTCCGCGCGATCTCCGAAGGTCTGCGCCAGGAGTCCACCGGGAACATCCGGGTCACCCTCGTCTCTCCGGGCGTCACCGAGTCCGAACTCGCCGACAGCATCTCCGACCCCGCTGCCAGGGAGGCCATGCAGACGTACCGCGCCGTGGCGCTGCCCGCCTCCGCCATCGCGGACGCCATCGCGTACGCCGTTTCGCAGCCTGCGCAGGTCGACGTCAACGAAATCGTCGTCCGCCCCGCCGCAAGTGCCCAATGACGCCTGCCGCTTGGGCACCGAAGCCCCAGCCGCTGCCGCTGCGGACTGCTCGTGGCGCTGCTCGGCAACACGACCGGAGCCCTCCTCGGGTACGGTGCCGGCCGCCTCCTGGGCAGCGACGCCCTGGACCTGCTCGGCGCCCGCAACCGCCATGTCAGGGTACTGACCACGCGCCTGGTCCACCGCCCCTTCAGCACGATGCTCGGGCTGCGCCTCACACCTGGGATGCCGTTCGCCGCCGTGAGCCTGGCAGCAGGCTCCAACCGCCTGCCCGTCGCGGGTTTCGCCTGGGCCACGGCACTGGGTACGGCACCGGGCACCGCTGCCTGCGTCGCGGCGGGTACGGCGGCCGCCTCGCCCCTCTCACTCGCGGTCTGGGGCCCGTTCGCCGGCGCCCTGGCCGTGCTTGGCGCTGCCTTCCTGATCAGAAGAAGACGACGGTCGACCGCCCCTTGAGCAGTTCGGCAGCGCCTTGGTCGGCGGTGAACTAGCAACGGGTGTCGGCCTGCACTGGCCTGCGGGTGCGCCGCGCGCAGTGCCTGGCTGCCTTTGGCAGTTGACGGTGTGTACGTAGACTCGGCGGTGACCAGTCGTCTCGCAGTGTGGAAGAAACCAATGACGAAAATCCCGTTCGCTTCCCTGTCCGCCGCTATAGCGACGTTAGCAACGGCGCTCGGATTCCTGACGGTTCAGCTTCGCGAAGACGGTTACGAGCAGTACGTCGAATCCGTGGCCAGCGCCAGCGTCGTCATGTACGTCACCGCGGCCTTGGTTGTGGTGACATGGTTCCGCGCCAGTCGTCCGCACTCAGACTGAACTCCTTGACGACAGCTGGCGGCACACCCGCGCGGTGACACGGGATCGGCGCGGTGGCGGCCCGGCGGAGGCCACGGGTCGGGGAAGACTGGCCCGTGGCCCGCAAACCGGACCGGATGCCCGCCTCACCAGGACCGTTGATCAAGGCGATCGGGCTTCGTACCATCTCCCGATGGGACATGAGGACCTTCCTGCTCTTGAACTCGCCTTTCCTGGCCCTGAACGCGACCGTGGTGTGGTGGCGATCCTGAGCGGTCGGAAGACCGCGCTCACGGGGCTCCTGGAGATCTACGAGCACGCCGGAGAGGAGCTGCCGCGGACCGGTCAGCGGTTCTCGGTGCTCGATTCCGAGGGTCGTCCGGCCGTCACGATCGAACTCGTCGACGTACGGGTGGTTCCCATGCGGGAGATCGACGACGACTTCGCACGAGCCGAGGGGCGCGGCTACGCCGACGTGGCACAGTGGCGGACGGCTCACGAAGAGTTCTTCCGGAGCGATGGTGTGAGCGAGTTCCTGGGGCGCACTCCCGTCATCGACGATGCCACTCTCGTCGTCGCCCAACGCTTCCGAGTACCGGTCGAGCCCGACTGATCCCGCACTCCACCGCGTGGCGCAGCCTGGTGCGACGTCACGCATCCGGCAGGGACCGGAAGCAGGCCACCGCGACGTCTAGCGCCTCGTTCAAGGAAGTCATGTCACGCCGGAACGCGGCCGGCCACATGGTCACTCGGTAGTGGTCTTCGGAAAACGGAATGATCTTCACGAGGCCCGATTCCAAGTCGAACGGCTTCCGGCTCAGCATCAGGCTCCCCATGCTGATGTACGGATAGAACACCCGCAGGTCAGGGTGCGCATGGGCCGCCTCGAGAAGCGGGCGGTCACGTAGATGCCAATCGCTGGAAAGGAGCTGTCGCCACTTCGCGGCAGCAGGGTCACCGTCCTCGAACCCTTGCGCCAGTTCGTCCCAGCTCATGAACGGGAAGCGGTCGTGCAACTCCCGCAGACGGCCGCCCTGGTACCACAGTTCCGCCACCCCCACCGCCGCGTCGAGATCGTCCGTCCAGCCCTCCGACCAGGCGAAAGCAGGGTGGAGACAGAGCCGTACACGGAACATGTCCTCCTCCCGCAGGGACACGACCACCTTGCCACGGTGTGTGTCCATCTCAGCGCCGGCGTCCTGACCGGTCAGAGGCCGCAGCTGGCCCAGGTCGACGCCTTGAGCCAGTGCAATGAGCTCCATGCGCCGGACCAGATCCTCAGACGCCGCCGCTTCAGGTTGGGCCGCAGCCCACCGCTCGCCCTCTTGGCCGCCTGTTGCCATGGACCGCCCCCCAGGTGTCGATGACTGGGACGGACACGATACGTCGGTCCCCGTCGGGGCCTCCCAGCGGAGCCGAACTGTCACGCCAGGCGGCTGTCACCGCGCCGAGGACTGAGGGGGCATCGGTCGCCGGGAGTAGGTCCCTCGCCTCATGCGCGCTGATGAGCCTGCTGACTAAGGTCGGCACTCATGCAGACGGGGATTGTTCGCCGCCCGGCGGCGGAGCGTAAGCGCGACACTCTGGAACGGCTCGTTTCCGAGCGGGATGTGTGGGTGTCGACAGCACATGCCGATCACGGGCCGCACCAGGTGCCGCTGTGGTTTTCGTGGGACGGGCTGGCGGTGTGGATGTGCACCGGTGCCACCTCCGCGACCGCGCGCAACGTCCGCGAGGAGCCGCGCGTGCGCCTGGCGTTGCCGGACACCTCCGATGTGGTGCTTCTCCAGGGTGAGGCGGAGTACTTCCCCGACCAGGACGTGCCCGGAGACGCGGCGGAGGCGTTCGCCGCCAAGTTCGGGTGGGACCCGCGCGCGGAGGAGGGTTCCTTCGTGTACGTACGCGTGGTGCCGAAGACCGTGCGCGCATGGCGCGGCGAGCGGGAACTGCGAGGCAGAGTCATCATGCGCGACGGGACGTGGCTGGAATAGCGGCCGCCTCTGGTTGAGGCTCTTCCTCGCCCCCCCCACCAGCGAGATCACGAACTACGGCCGGAACACCGGGTCGTTCTGCTCATGCGGACGGCATTGAGCGGAATCCTGCGGCTGGCCGGCTTCTCCGTCGTATGCCGTACCCACAGGTTGATCCAGCGGCCCTACCACTTCACGGGGCGTGACCGCGGGCATGATGGAGGCCATGACTCACACCGCCCGTCGCATGTTCGAGCTCCTGGAACCGATCTGTCTGGTGACCTACTCCGCCGACGAGTGCAACGAGGAACTGGCCGCGCTCGGCCACCGCACCTACTGGGACGGCTACTTCGCCAGCCGCGCCGCGCCGCTGGGGCGGGTGCCGGCCGAGGTCGTGCACGCGGCCTTCTACAGCTTCGCCGAGGGGGAGGCCGTGCGGCACATTCCGAGCGCGTGGGAGACGATCCCGCCCGAGGCGTCCCTCGCCGCGCGGGAGCGGGGCAGCGCGGCCTCCGTACGGCGGATCCTCGGCGACGAACTGGCCGACTCCCCGGGCCTGGTGCGGGCTGCCGACCTGACCACCAAAGCGGCGATGAACGCGCCCATGGAAGGCCGGGTGATGTACGCCGGGATGCGCGCACTTCCGGTACCGAGCGACCCGGTCGCCCGGCTGTGGCATTCCGCGACCATGCTGCGCGAGCACCGCGCCGACGGGCACGTCGCCGCCCTCGTCGGCGCGCGCATCGGCGGCACGGAGGCCCACGTGCTCGACGCGCTGGAGCGTGGCATCCACCCGCCGGAGTCGTTCGGGCGCCTCCACCACCTGCCGAAGGAGCGGTTGGCCGCGGTCATGGAGGGCTTGCGCGAGCGCGGGCTCGTCGACACCGACGGCCGGTTCACCGACGCGGGCCGCGAGACCAAGCAGCGCGTCGAAGCCCTTACCGACGAGCTCGCCGCCCCGCCCTACGACGCCCTGTCTCCCGCCGAGCTCGACGAGCTGGTGGACGAGCTCGAACCCATCGCCGCGACGCTGATGGCCGCGGGGTCGCAGTGACGAGCAGCGCCTGACAGCCGCGACGAGGAATCCGCCGTCCCGTACGGCGAGCTCGCGGGCCCGTGTTCGTGCCCGAGGCGCTGGTCCTGACCGTCGACCGGCCGCGCCTTGCCGACTGCCTGGGCAGCTCCCCGGGCGGATGCGAGGCACCCACGCCACCGGCGCCGGGTCCGGACCGTCGGCCCCGACCGCCGGCGACGCCCGTCATCAGTGCGTGCCCGCGCTCACGTCGTGGGTGGGAATGCGGGCAGTGTGAGGGCCGAATGGGCCGGTGTTCCTCCGCGGAGGGCATGGCGCTGAGATCGCGCAGCACCGCGTTGCGCTGTTCGAGGGCCCGAGCGGTGGTGGGGAAGAGCATGGCGTCGCCCTCGCCGATCTGCTCCTGGTTCATGGTCACAAACCCCCGCGTGTCGTGTTCGTAGGCGGCGAAGCCCGAGGCATGGTCCCGGTCGGCCAGGGATCCGGCGAGCATGTACGCGCCGACGAGAGCGAGGCTGGAGCCCTGTCCGGTGAGGAACGACGGTGCGTACGCGGCGTCGCCCACCAGCGCGACCCTGCCGCTGGACCAGCGGGGCCGGGTGCCGTCGACGGTGGAGATCCAGTCCTCGACGCTCAGGAGCTGACCGGTGCGCGGTGCCGTGGGGCCGGGGTCGGTGACCAGGACCAGCTCGCAGTCGGCGATCTGCCAAAACTGAGCATGGCCAGGGGACGTTCGCACGCATCGCATGCCCCGTCGACGTCCCAGAAGGTGAGCCGTTCGCCACAGACACAGTCGTCCGGGCCGTCCGGGCCGAAGATCTGCTCGCAGAAGAGCGCGCAGTGCGATCCGGCGGCCCGCGGTGGTGGGGGAGTACGACCCGGCTGGGCCGCTGCCGACAGGTGCTCGTCCGGAGTCGTCAGACGCTGGTGAGGCAACGGCCGGCAGCGGTCGTGGTCAGGAGCAGTTCCACCGGCGTGCGAGGTCGGCGGGCGCGAACCGCGAGCAGTCCCCGGTGGCCGGATACGTGTCGGAGCCGACGAACCACCAGGCGGTGCCGGGGGAGAGGCGGAAGAACTGCAGGCCCGAGCCCTCATCCTGGAGTTGGACCCGGTCGTCGCCCGTCGCGCCGGCACCAGCTTCGAAGCGGGCGGCTGCGTAGTGCGTGGTTCCGCAGCTGCCGTAGTAGAAGTTGCCAGGCCTGGGCTGGATGTGGCCGACCCTCTTGGCGTGCTCCCACGTTTGGGTCACTGCCGACTTCACGTCGGCGGGGACCGCCAGGTTCCTGCACGCAGCGGCACTCGGCGCTGCCGCCGTGCGAGAGACAACGGCCTCCGCCTCGGCGGTGGGGGCCGAAGACGTGCTCGCCACCGCGCTCGGGCTGACGGATGCCGTGACCGCCGCCCGCGACTCCGTCGGTGTGGGCGAGGCCGAGGACGTGGCGGATGTCGGCGCACTCCGGGCAACCGTGGGCACGGCGCTCGCACTCGCTGCCGAGCCGGAGCCGTCGTCGCAGGCCACGAGGCCCGTACAGGCTGCGAGTGCCAGTGCGGCTGTGGCCGCGGCCCGTCCATGGCCGAAGATCATGACCCCTCCATCACCGAGGCGATCTTTCGCTCCGGCGTTCTCGCCGCAGACTATAAGCCCCGGGCGCACACAGGTTCGCCTCGGACCGCAAGAGGGACGTGCCGACACGTGCCTAGCCAGCTGTGCGTCTCGTGACAAATGCGGACTGAAGGCAAGGTGGGATCGATTCTTGGGAAAGTATCCTGGAGCGCCTTGAGCTGAGGGTCCCGGTCATCCGCGATCCCGCGTCCCGTTCGCTTGCCACGCGGGATCACCCGTGTTGGGGCCGGCTCCGCTCGTGGGGGACGCGCCGCAAGGGGCCCAAAATCGGTGCATGGTCGCCCGGCGGGTGGCTCATAGTGGAGAGACACCATCGATCAAGCAGAAGGACGGCCGTTGTTGTGACGACCGCGTACAGCGAAAGCTCCACCGAGCGAGTGCCCGGCCGGGCCTGGACGATCCGGCTCATCGGGCACCGCGACCACTCCGCCACCCTTTCCTGCAGCAGGGAGGGGTGCCGGATGCCGGCCCGCTCCAAGGACCTCGCGGCCCTGCGGGCCTTCGCGGCCCGGCACGCCGCTGCTCACGCCAAGGCGGCCACCGTCCGCCCCAACGCCTTCTGCTACTGCGGTTCGCAGCAGTGCTCCGCCCACCCCGGCACGGTCCACTGCGCCGGAGCGGTGGTGCTGATCCTGCGGCACGACCCGGCCGTGGGCCAGGTCTGGAGCGTCGAAGAGGTCTGCGCGGCCTGCGCACCGCTGATCCCGAACGCCACCGTCGTCGCCCGCGCCGCGCGGCAGAGCCGTAATGCCGAGCAGCCGGCACCGCAGATCCCCGCGCCCGCCTCGCCAGGTATCCCCGGCGGGTTCTCCTCACCCGGCGCTGCTCCCGCCGAGGGGCAGCCCGCGCCCGCACGACGGTCCGGACGTCCTGCCCAGCGGCGCCGGCGACCGGGCCAACAGCGCTGAAGGCGAATGCGACGAGGCCGATGAGCCGCCCCCTGTAGGGGGCCTGTCCGGTCCTACCGGCCGGTGCTCGGGGTTCCAGCTCGCATTGTCCTCCGGCGTGAGCGGCGGCCGCTGCCGCTTCGGCCGTGCCTCAACGGTTGCGGCCGGCATACCGGGGTGATGCCGGTGTGCCACCCGAGGTGGTGCTGGCACACCGCGGCCATGGACGGATGCAACCGTTCTCCACGAGCGCGCGCATTGGACGGCCGATGGGAGGCTTGTGCGAACTCGGCCCCGGTGAGCTCGTACAGGTTCCACAGCGATCCCGAGGCGCCGCTTGGTCTCCTGCCGCCGGGTTCAGTCCAGCTCCAGCATGCCCACCATCTGGCCGCCGCTGGTCTCGCCGGTTGGTCGGAAGCCGAGCGCCAGGTAGAAGCCTGTGGGGCCATCCGGTCCGGGATGCCAGGTGGTAGTCAGGCGCGTGCCACCTCGGCGCCGGATTTCAGCGGCTACGGACTCCACTGCGAAGCGCCCGTAGCCCCGGCCCTGCTTTCCGTCCGCGATGTTGAGGCGCCAGAGTCCGGAGCGACAGTCGGTGCCTTTGCCGGTCCAGTCGATGTGGAAGAAGGCAATGAGGAACCCGACGGCCTCGTCGTCATCGCAGATGAGCCGGGGCCAGGCGATGCCGGGGTGGACGTACGCCTCGGCGAGTGACTTCACCACGGGTTCCACCAGATGTTCCTGGTCGGGGCGAACCCTCAGGTTGACCGCGGTCTCGAAGTTGTCGGGGGTGATGTCTTGCAGGTGTGGTGAAACTGGCATGTCAGCACTCTGAGCAGGCGGCGCAAGTGATGTGCGAAGCGTGTTACCCGTGGTCAGCCGACGAGGCGCCGCTTCTTGGTACGGCTCTGTTGGTTGCGGGCGTCATCGTGCTCATCACGGGCGTGCTGACCGAGGCCGGGCCGAGGGCTCCCGACAGTTCTTCGCCGAGGAAGGTCTGCCGGAGGCCCTGGCCCCGGCTGCTTGATCATCGTTCGGGCGGATCAGTACGACGGCAATTCATCCGCCGGAGGCGGACAGGCCGTTCGGTGAGCCGTTGCCGGTCGGGCTGTCGTATCCGGCGACGGCGGTGCACTGGTAGTCGTCGCCGCAGTCCATGGACTGGACGTTGCTGCCCCGTCCGGCGGTGGCCGACGCCGAGTACAGGAACGAGGCGTCGGCGAACTTCTCCGGGTGGCCGCCCAACGGCTGCCCCGCCGCCCGACTGAGCAGGCCCCTATCTCGCCGACCTGTGCTGCGCGGGCGCCTGTGTGGGCGTTGAGTGCCAACACCCCGGACGTGGCGTTGAGCTCGAACGGCCGCAGCATCCGTACTTGACGTCGAAGGGCCGTGGGCGCAGTCCACCGACACAGAGGATCAACATCTCCGTGTCCTGGGCATACGGTCCGCACCAAGCCCCGCAGGCGGGGCAACGCAACGGGAGGGCAGGCGGCGATGACAACGGGCGATCGTGAGTGGGAGACACGGGCGAAGTGCCGCACCATGGACCCTGAGGAGCTGTTCGTCGAGGGCGCGGCCCAGAACCGGGCGAAGGCCCTGTGCAACGGCTGCCCGGTCCGGACCGAATGCCTCGCCCACGCTCTCGACAACCGCATCGAACACGGCATCTGGGGAGGCATGACCGAGCGTGACCGCCGCAGCCTGCTACGGCGCCGCTCGACGGTGAGCTCCTGGCGCCGGCTGCTGGAGATCGCCCGCACCGAGCACGTCAGCCCGGACCGGCCACTCCCGGTCCAGGCCACGGACCGCAAGCGCGCCGCCTGAACAGCGCCCTGCGCCGCCCTCACGGCCCTCGTGGGTGCTGACCGGCTCCGGCCGTGCGGTCTTGCACCCTGCGGCCGAATGCCGGTGGTCGTCCGTCAGTTCAGACGCGGACACCGAACATGAACGGTCCGCCGATGGTGTCCATCGACTCGTACCGTACGACCGTGCCCGAGCGAGGGGCGTGCAGGATCTGGCCGTTGCCCGCGTACAGGCCCACGTGGTGCAGGTCGTTGAAGAAGAAGACCAGGTCGCCGACCTGGAGCTGGCTCCGCGTGAGGCGGGTCCCGATGCCCGACTGGGCCTCGGAGGTGCGCGGTATGGAGACGTCGGCCTGGGCGTAGGCCCAGGAGGTCAGGCCCGAGCAGTCGTACGAGGAGGGACCTGTGCCGCCGCGGACATAGGGCTTGCCGAGCTGGCTCTGGGCGGCGGAGAACGCGGCGCCGGCCCGGCCGGACGCGGGGGTGTCGTGGCCGAGGTTCACCCGCTCGGCGGAGGCGTGGCCGGCGCGCTGCTGCTCGGCGGCGAGGGCCGCCTTCTCCTTCGCGGTCAAGGTGTTGAGCAGCTTCTGCGCCTCGGCGAGCCTGTTCTGGATTTCCTTCTTCCTGTTGCCCAGTTCGGTGCGGGAGGTGGTGAGGTCCTCAAGCTTCTCCGTGGCCTCGGCGCGCTGCTGGGCGAGTTCCCGCTGTTTGTCCTGGACCTTCTTCAGGGCGTCGACCTGCTGGCTGCTCAACTGGTCGAGCGTGGACGCCCTGGCGAGGAAGTCGGCAGGGTCCGACGAGAGGAGGAGCTGCACCGAGGGGTCGATACCTCCGGAGCGATACTGGGCGGTGGCCAGCGAACCCAGCCCCTCGCGCAGCGCGTTCAGTTCCTGCTGGCCGCGGGCGACGCTGTCCTGGATGGCGGAGATGTCCTTCTGCAGCTTCCGCTGCTTCTCGTTGGCCGCGTTGTACTTCTCCGTGGCCTGCTCCGCCTGCTCGTAGAGCTTGTCGGCCTTCGCCTTGACCTCGTCCTTGCCGAGCCTCTGACTGGGCGTGGCATCGGCGGAGTTCGCGCTCAGGGCGACGGCAGCGGCGGCTGCCGTGGTCAGCACGGTCACGCGCGTGCGGCTCGGCTGCTTGGGGCGACGATGGGACGTCATGGGGTCGGACTCCTGTTCCTTCATTTTGATCAAGGGGTGTAGGAGAAGGCCTGGATCGCGCCCGGTCCGGCCTTCGCGTAGAGCCTCGGCCTCCCGGCCCGGGCCCCTCGCCCGTCCGCGGAGCGGTACGAGCAGGGGCGGGCCGGTGTCCCTTGGCTACGGCGGTCACGGGCAGCCGGGGCCGTCCTGGACGGCGCAGCTCAACTGCCGGGCGGTCCACGAGAGCCGCGACCCTCGTCGCCGCGAAGGCTGCCAAGGGGCCCCGACTGCGGTCAGGGCACTCTTGAATCCGCGCATGAGCATGCTCCTTTGCCGAGTGGCCCGGGTCTGCAAAGGGAAGGGGAGGAACCGGCGTCTCCCGGCCACTGGAGAGTGGATCACGGGCACGTGGGGGTGGACCATGCAGAACCACCGGCAGAAGTAGCCCTCTTCGCCCAACCGTCTTGAGGAACTCCGTTGGCAGGTCCCGGCCCGTTCACCAAGGTCAAACGCCAGGACGCGTATCCTGCCGGTCCGGGTGGGGACGTCCGTCGGACAGGGAAAGCGGCCGTCGGGGCCACAGCGGCTGGCAGGTTGGTGCCCTCGGCGAACACAGCGCAGGTGATGGCCGGTGAGTGGTTCACCGCCGAGCGGCGGCGCAGGCCAAGGCGGCGCTCGGCTGGTCCCTGCTCACCGCGCTGCACGAGTTCTACGCGCTCGCGGGTGCCCCGCCCGACAAGGAACGTGCATCACCCCGGCGCCGGCCACGCTGCCCCTCGGCCTGTACGGCACCGAGGGGCGCCCGGTG
This sequence comes from Streptomyces echinatus, assembly GCF_014203595.1. Classification (GTDB taxonomy): domain Bacteria; phylum Actinomycetota; class Actinomycetes; order Streptomycetales; family Streptomycetaceae; genus Streptomyces; species Streptomyces echinatus. The sequence goes on along the minus strand of NZ_JACHJK010000003.1, from coordinate 372,039 downwards.
ATCCACCGGGAGCCCCTCGTGCCGGCGGTCAGCTCTCGCTGATGAGCTTCTGGTACGCCTTGGCGTCGAGCAGCCCGTTGGAGGACGCCGCGCCCTTGCTCTTGATCTTGAAGAGCCACATCCCGTAAGGGTCGGAGTTGACCTCGTCCGGGTTGTCGGAGACGTCCTGGTTGATCTCGATGATCTCTCCGGTGAGCGGGCTGTACAGCTCGGACACCGACTTGACCGACTCCACCGTGCCGACGGGGTCCCCGACCTCCACCTTCCTGCCGACCTCGGGCAGCTCGAAGAAGACGATGTCGCCGAGGTTCTTCTGGGCGAAGTCGGTGATGCCGACGGTCACGGTGCCGTCGGACCCGGGCTCGACCCATTCGTGTTCTTCGGTGTAGCGGAGGTGCGTGGGCACTTGGGACATGTCTGCTCCTTCGGCGGTCGCGGTGCGATCGGGAACAGCCTCACCCCACAGGTGCGCGCAACCCGGCATTTCCGGCGCCAGGACCACCATGCGGGTGATCAAGCCCCGGCATCCGGCGAGCACAGACCGCTCTCCTGGGTTCCGACTCTCGTCCGACCGGGCGGGCGACCCCCGGTTCCGCCCTGCACCCCAGGGGTCAGGCCGTGGCCTCGACCAGCCGCTTCATGCCGGGCTGGTCGGTCACGCAGCCCACCAGGCCGAGCGTCCGGGCCAGCGTCAGGTCGCGCTCGTCGTTGACGGTCCAGGCCATCACGTCGATGCCGGCGGCGCCGCACTTGTCGACGACGGCCCGGTTCAGCTGGCGCAGCTCCACGCTGACCAAGGTGGATCCGACCTTCTGAGCGCGGCCGACGAAGGTGTCGCGGTGCGCGCTGGGGCCTGCCACCAGCACGGTGCGGGCCTGCGGCAGCAGATTGTGGATCTCGATCAGCGCCACGTCGTGGAACGACAGCACCGAGACCCGGTCCAGCAGGTCTCGCTCGGTGAGCACCCTGGCCAACGACCGGGCGGCGGCCACGTCCTTGATCTCCGCCTGGATCGGCAGCGTCGGCCCGACGGCGTCCAGCACCTCACCGAACGTGGGAATGCGCTCGCCGAGGCCGGCGTCCAGCTTCTTCAGCTCCCGAAGTTCCTGCCCGGCGATCGGACCGCGGCCGTCCGTCGTGCGGTCCAGGGTTTCGTCGTGCATGACGACCAGCTCGCCGTCCTTGCTCAGGTGCAGGTCCAGCTCGATGCCGTCCAGCCCCTCGCGTTCAGCCCGCACGAAGGAGCGCAGAGTGTTCTCCGGCTCGGCGGCCATGACACCGCGGTGGCCGATGGTGAAGAAAGACACTCGGTTGCCGTCCTTGGGTGTGGTGGTCCGGGGCGGCCGCACGAGCGCCGTCCTCCCCTCCGGTACCCCAAGCCTAATGGCCGCGTCCCACCACGGGCTCGGCCCGCCCGGACCGTGCCGGAGCACACAGGGGTCTCTGCATCCCTGCTCCGCACACCTTCAGCGCAGGGGCCGGCCTCTGGGGCGCAGGGAACTCCGTGCGAGCCGATGCGGGAGCCGTGCTCAACGAGGCCGGGCGGCGCTTGCCACCGAGCGGGCCCTCAGCCGGTCGCTCACCAGGCACCACCGAACAGCGCGCACTCCAGCAAGTCGACAGTCGCGCCGGACGGCCATGCTTGTGTGCCGGCGATCTGCCGGGCGGCTGCGTGCATGAAGGAGAGGTAGACGTCGTACCGGTGGGGCGTCCAGTCCCATTCGGCCCAGACCCAGGCCGCCACCGTGCCCTCGGGATCGACACCGGTCTCGCGGCCGAGCGCGGCCGCGAGTGCGCGCAGACGCAGGGAGAGCACCCGGTCGAGGATGAGCGGCCGCGGGTCCGGCGCAGTGGGCAGCGCCTGGCCGGCGAAGTACAGGAACTTGGTGAAGAAGGACGGGCCGAAGCCGGGAACCGCCTTGTGGAGCACCGTGTAGGCGTCCACCGCGCCCCGCTCGCACAGGGCCGTGACCGAGGCGGCGAGGACCGCGTCCAGGTTCGCGGCCGCCAGTATCTTCCCCAAGGTCGAGGGGCCGCTGCCGCCGGGTGTACCGCTCTTGCCCTTGCCCCACACGTACGTGGCGATCAGGGCCTCCCTGAACGCCTCACGCCGCAGCCCGTCGGCGACCATCCCGGTCACCTCCGCCCGGCTGACCCGGGCATCACCGGCGTGGGATGTGGGTGCAAGGCCCGCGGGCCACGGGGTGATCGGTGCCCACCGCGCCGGCGCGTATACGACCGCGTGAGCGCCGGGCGTCCCGTCCGGGTACGTCTGCTCGTTCCTCACCCACCAGGAGCGCAGCGCCGTCAGCGCCTCCTCGGGCAGCAGGCGCACCGCCATCTCCTGGTCCACCGCATCGGCCCGGCCCTGTCTGTTCATGCCGCCCCCTCCATTCGGACATTCGGATACCCGCCCATCTCACCAGCTCCGGTGGCGGCGGAGGTCGTCTTCGGCGAAGGCGAAATCGGCTGCTTCGGGGCGGTGGTGGTCGACCGCGGCGGTGCGCAGCGCCGAGCGGCGGCAGGCATGCCGAGCTCGACAGCTTCATCGCTTCCGCACTGATCAACCGGTGCCGCAAGGAGGGCCTCGAGGCCTTCATCACGACACCTACGCCGGTGGTGACGTCGATGAACGGCGTCGAGGTGACCGGGCAGCGCCCGATGGAGTTCGTGACCGAGGCCGACGTCGTGCTGATCGGCAGCGGAGTGAAGACCCGTGACGTGGTCGCCGACGACCGCCTGATCTCCACGGTGCGGCTCGACCCGTCGCGACAGCTGATCGGTTCCCAGTGCTCCGGCGCGCTGGTACTGGCACGCCTCGGGCTGCTGGGTGACATGCCGGCCTGTACGGACATGAAGACCCGGCCCTTCGTCGAGGCCGCGGGCGTCACCGTGCTGGACGCGCCGTTCCACGCCGAGGGGAACATCGCCACCGCGGGTGGCTGCCTGGCATCCCAGTACCTTGCCACATGGGTGATCACCCGAACTCTCGGCGAGGGCTCCGCCCGCGACGTCCTCGACTACGTGGCTCCGATCGGCGAAAACCAGGACACGGTCGAGCGCGCCCTGCGTGCCGTCCGCACGGGCGAGGCGGCACTGCGATGACCTCCGTTGAACGACCGACCGCTGTGCGCCGCATGAGCAGCCCCACGACCGTTGCCGGTACTTCGCCGTGCGGTTGCACAGGCAGCTGAGCGTCGACACAATCGCGTCTACGGCACAGCGATCGGTGGTCCGGGCAGGACTGTGCGCGCTGCGGATGTGCGAGTGGTCGCCCGAACACCATGCTCAGCCCCATTCCTGTGCCCGCCCGCCTTCCGCGTGGTCACCGTCTCGTGCGGTGGCGCGGAGGGTGTGGTGGGCGGTGGCGCGGTAGCGGGTGGGGGCGGTGGCCAGGCCGGCGGCGACGTAGGCGGCAGGGTCGTCGCCGGGTAGCGGGCGGGACGGGACACGTCGGCCTGTGGGCACGGTATCCCCGCGCTCAACCCAGCGGCGACGGCTTCAGCGGTCGGTCAGGGGCGCGACCGGTGGTGTGGGGCTGCGGTGTCAGTTCGGGCCTGGGCGGACCCATCCGGGGTTCGTGGCCGAGAGGCGGTGGACTGTCGCCGAGGTTGCCGCGAGCAGCGACAGGGCCAGGGCCAGGGTCAGGGTCAGGTGACCGTGCAGGATGAGGACCGCGCCGACGAGCGCGCCCAGGAACATCGCCAGCACCGACAGGAGCCGTCGGCCGGGCCGTGGACCCTCGCCGCCGGCCGGGACGGAGTCGGCGGCCAGTCCGGTGAGGGTGAGGGTCAGGACCGTGGTGGTCAGGTCGGGGACACCGAGCCGCCGGGCCACCGCGTTCTGCAGGCCCATGGCGAGTCCCAGGAGCACGATCAGCGTGTACTGGAATCCGGTGGTGACCCGTCCGTCCGCGACTCCGGCGACCAGCGTCGCCACCGCGACCAGAACCGTCTGCAGGGCCGTGGCCGTCCGCAGCAGGTGCCCGCGGTGCGCCGCGTGCCGGCCGCCGAGCCGGCCCCCGGAGAGCGCTCCGAGGAGGAACGCGCCCAGGGAGACGACCGATGCGAGCACGGACAGACTGGTGCTGCCGGCCAGCGCGAAGCCGAGGAAGACCACGTTGCCCGTCATGTTGGCCACGAACACATGCCCGAGACCGAGGTAGCTGACCGCGTCGACGAGACCGGTCACCACGGTCAGCGCGAGCATCAGCGGAGGCAGTGGCCCGTGCCGCTCCTCGCCTGACGGAACGAGGGTGCGCAGGGCGTCAGTCAGCAGCCGGCGCATACCGCTCGCCTCCCGCCGCCACGGCCGGCCGGTGCAGTACCGCGCGGGTGAGCAGCCCGCTGACCGGGCCGGCCACGATCGCGCCGACGACGATCCACAGCGGCCAGTGGCCCAGCCCCAGTGCCCGGTCCATGGACCAGCATCCCGGCCCGGTCAGGGCGAGGGCGGCGCAGACGACGACGAGGACCAGCGGGTACTCGTAACCGTCGTTCTGCACCCACAGCCCCTTGGGGAGCTTCACGGTGCCCGCCACCGTCATCACGCCCATGGCCGCCATCGCGGCCGGCGGTGTGAGCAGCCCCGCGGCCAGGAACAGACCGGAGCCGATCTGGGCGGCGCCGGCGAGGAGCGCGGTCGGCGTTCCGCCGCGGAACCCGTCGCGGCGGAACTCCTCGGTGCCGCCCGCCAGGCCGTTGCCGCCGAGCCGGAAGCTCACCTTCTGCACTCCGTGGCCGGCGATGAGCAGACCCACGGCCAGCCGCAGGAGCAGTACTCCCGTGTCCATCGTTCTCCTGTCCGTTCCTCGCCTCGTTTTCCTGGGACGGCTGGGTCAGCCGGCCGCGTGGGCGCCGATGACGGCCTGCGCGTAGACGATGCCGAGGCCGTAGGCGCCGGCGTGTTCCTTCACCACACCGGTCGTCGCGGCGTACGTGTCGGTGCGGGCCCAGTCGCGCTGGAGTTCCAGCAGCACCTGCACCCAGGTGACCGGCACCGCCCCGGCCTGGACGACGCGCTGTACGGCGTGCTCGTGGGCCTGAGGGGTGACGCCCGCGGAGGCGTCCGTGACCACGTAGACCTCGTAGCCCTGGGCGAGTGCGGAGAGCGTGGGCAGCACGACGCAGACCTCGGTCCACAGACCGGCGATGACGAGCTTTTGGCGCCCGGTCGCCCTGACCGCGTCGACGAAGGCGGAGTCCTCCCAGGCGTTCATCGTGGTGCGGTCGACGATCTCGTGGTCGGGGAAGACGTCCGCGAGCTGCGGCATGATCGGACCGGAGAAGGACTCGGCGGCGACGGTACTGAGCACGACGGGCACGTCGAAGGCCTTCGCCGCCTTCGCCAGGCCCACGGTCGCGTTGATGACAGCGGTACGGTCACCGCTGCCCGCGCCGAAGAACATCTGCGGCTGGTGGTCCACGAACAGCACCGCGCAGTTGTCCGGCGTGAGCAGATCGGGGCTGGGGGAGGGGGTGACACCCGCGATGTCGATCATGACAGGTTCCTTTCGGCAAGGGGGAAATTCGGGGGACTCAGAGGGAGAAACAGGGGTCGAACGGGGTGGCCGCGGTCGGCGGGACCAGGCCCCGCGCGATGCGCCACTCGTGGTGCTGGGCGGACTCCTCGACGGCCTCACCGACCGCCGCGGCCTGCCGGACCCCGGACCCGGGCCGTTGGTAGCCACCGAAGTGCGCGACGGGGCTCCAGGCGGGGCTGACGGGCGGCAACTCCTCGTCCAGGCCCTCGTACTCGGCGGCGGCGTAGACGATCCGGCCGCCGGTGACGGTCAGCAGCGACTCGATGCGGGCGATGTCCGGCTCCGGTACGGAGAAGTAGTCCTCGGACAGCACCGCGAGGTCGGCGTAACAGCCGGGCCGCAGCACGCCCTTGACGTCCTGCTCGCCGGTCAGCAGGGCGCCCGCGCGGGTGAACATCGTCAGCGCGGTCTCCCGGTCGACGCGGTTGGCGGACGGGCGCAGGGCCAGGCCGCCGACGGTCCGGCCGCTGACCAGCCAGTGCAGGGCCACCCAGGGGTTGTAGGTGGAGACGCGGGTGGCGTCGGTGCCGGCCGCGACGGTGAGCCCGCGGTCCAGCATGGCCCGGATCGGCGGGGCCACGGCGGCGGCTCCGGGGCCGTAGCGGCGCAGGAACGCCTCACCCTGGAAGGACAGCCGGTTCTGCACCGACATCGCCCCGCCGAGGGCGGCGATCCGGTCGAGGCTGTCAGCGGAAGCGGTCTCCGCGTGGTCGAACAGCCAACGGTTGCCCGCCGGGAAGAGTCCTTCGGCGGCGAGTTTCTCGAACACCGCGAGATCGCGTCGTATGGTTTCGTCGTAGGTCGCGTGCAGACGGAATCCCCAGCCGTGCTCCATGAGCAGCCGGACCGCCTTTTCGAACTCGCCCTCGTAGGCGATCGCGAGTTCCGGACGCGGCTGGCTGAAATTCTCGAAATCCGCCGCCGCCCAGGTGAGATTCTCGCCCGCGCCGTTGAGCCGCAGCCAGGCGTCGCCGTCCTCGGGACGGACCATGCCGATCCAGCGGGTGAGATCGTCGATCTCCTGACCCGCCGTCTGCGGGAAGAGGTGATACGCGATGCGCAGGGACAACTGACCGGCTTCAGCGAGTTCGACGACGGTCGCGTAGTTGTCGGGGAAGTTCTGGAATCCGCCGGCGGCGTCGATCGCCGATGTCAGACCGAACCGGTTCAGCTCACGCAGGAAATGGCGGGTGGAGGCCTTCCTGTCCTCGCCGTCGAGCACCGGCGCCTTGGCCAGGGTCGAGTAGAGGACCAGGGCGCTGGGCGCGGCCAGCAGCATGCCCGTCGGCTCCCCGTTCCGGCCCCGCACGATCTGCCCGCCCCGCGGGTCGGGGGTGTCCCGCGTGAAGCCGGCCGCCTTGAGCGCGGCCCGGTTGAGCACCGCCGACTGGTACAGGTTCAGCACGAACACGGGGGTGTCCGGGGCGGCTGCGTTCAGTTCCGCGACCGTCGGCAGCCGGCGTTCGGCGAACTGCTCGGCGGACCAGCCTCCCACCACGCGCACCCACTGCCCCGCCGGGGTACGGGCGGCCTGCTCGCGCAGCATCGCGAGCGCCTGGCGCAGGCTGGACACGCCGTCCCAGCGCAGCTCCAGCACGTAGTGCAGGCCCCCGCGGATCACGTGCAGATGGGAGTCGTTCAGTCCGGGGACGACCCGGCGGCCGAGTGCGTCGACCACGCGGGTGCCCGCGCCGATGTGCGCCGCCACGGCCCCGTCGTCGCCGACCACCGTGACGACGCCGTCCCGGACCGCCATGGCTCCCGCACTCGGCCGTGCCGGATCCCCGGTATGGATCTTCGCGTTGCGTACGACGAGGTCCGCGGCATCCGCCACGGCGCGCGGCACCAGACCGCCGACCGGCATGGTTGACATCGGTGGAGAACCCCCTGGGGAAGAAGGAGACGTACTGCTTGCCGCGGCCGGATCGCACGGGCCGACTTCTTCATCGGCACGGGCCGGCTTCTTCGGTGACAGTGACAGCGACGGTGACCGGGTCGGCGAGGTCCGTTCGTGGTCGGACACACCGCACTCTAGGCACGCCGGAAAGGACCGAATGTCCTCGTAGCGCATTGCGGTTTGCCGCCCGGCGCACTCTCCGCACACCACCTTCCGTGCCGTGGGAATCGGCGCGTGCGCTGTCGGGAAAGCGGCCGTGCGCGCGTGGGCAACCGGTGCTTCGCGCACCGCCTTAGCGTCGGTCGCGGCGTAACGGAAACATTCAGCCAGGAGAACTCACATGCCCGATGCCGTAGAGCCCGCGCAGCCCGTACTCGAGCCCGAGGCCGCCGCGTTCGCCGAGGCGACCGCCAACCCCCCTTACCTGTTCGACCTGCAGCCGGCGGAGGGCCGCAAGGCGGTCGACGAGGTGCAGTCCGGCGACGTGGCCAAGCCGGAGACCGAGGAGGAGTGGGTCACCGTCCAGGGCGGCCCGACGGGCAGCGTCCGCGCCCGGATCGTCAGGCCCGCGGGCGCGGACGGAACCCTGCCGGTGATCCTTTACATCCATGGCGCGGGCTGGGTGTTCGGCAACGCCCACACCCATGACCGCCTCGTGCGTGAACTCGCCGTCGGCGCCGAGGCCGCGGTGGTCTTCCCCGAGTACGACCTGTCGCCGGAGGTCCGCTACCCGGTCGCCATCGAGCAGAACTTCACCGTGGCCCGGTGGGTCGTCGACGAGGGCGCGGCCAAGGGTCTGGACGGCTCGCGCCTGGCGGTCGCCGGGGACTCGGTCGGCGGCAACATGACCGCCGCCCTCACCCTGATGGCCAAGGAGCGCGGCGGACTCCCCCTGCTGCACCAGGTACTCTTCTACCCGGTGACGGACGCGAACTTCGACACGCCGTCCTACCACCAGTTCGCCACCGGGTACTTCCTGCGCCGCGACGGCATGCGGTGGTTCTGGGACCAGTACACCACCGACGAGGCCGAGCGCGCCCAGGTCACCGCCTCCCCGCTGCGCGCCACGACCGAGCAGCTGGCGGGCCTGCCGCCGGCCCTGGTCATCACCGGCGAGGCCGACGTGCTGCGCGACGAGGGCGAGGCTTACGCCAACAAGCTCCGCGCGGCCGGCGTCCCCGTCACCGCGGTGCGCTTCCAGGGCATCATCCACGACTTCGTGATGCTCAACGCGCTGCGCGGCACGCACGCCGCCGAGGCCGCCATCTCCATGGCCGTGCGCACCCTGCACACCGCCCTGCACACCGCCTGAACCGGAACGGATCCCCTGCCATGACCACTCCCACGGCCGTACTCGTCCACGGAGCCTTCGCCGACGCCGGCAGCTGGACCGGCGTCATCGACCACCTTCAGCGCCACGGCGTCCCGGTGATCGCCCCGCCCAACCCGCTGCGCGGACTCGCGGCCGACGCCGCGTACGTGGCCTCGGTCGCCGCCCAGGTCGACGGCCCCGTCGTGCTGGTCGGCCACTCCTACGGCGGCGCGCTCATCACCGTCGCCGGCACCACCGAGAACGTCGTCGGCCTGGTGTACGTCGCCGCCTACGTCCTGGAGGAGGGCGAGAGCCTCGGCGAGCTGCAGGGCCGCTTCCCGGCGTCCCCGCTGGTGAGCAACCTCAAGCAGTGGACCTATCCGGTGCCGGGCGCCGATCCGGCCGTCGAGGTGACCATCGCCGAGGACGCCTTCCCGTCGGTCTTCGCCGCCGACGTGCCCGCCGGAACCACCAAGCTCCTGGCCGCGGCGCAACGCCCGCTCGCCGCCGCGGCGTTCGAGGAGAAGGCCTCCGCCGCCGCGTGGAGGACCAAGCCGTCCTGGGCACTGGTGGCCGCCGCCGACCAGGCGATCAACCCGGAGGTCGAGCGCTACGGCGCGAAGCGGGCCGGAGCGACGATCGTCGAGCTGGAGGGCGCCTCTCACGCGGTCGCCGTCTCCCGGCCCGAGGAGGTCGCCGACCTGATCCGTGAAGCGGTCCGCGCGACGAGCTGACCGGAACGCGGGCGGGAACGGCCGCGTGGACGACTTCCCTCGTCCGCGCGGCCGTTCGGCATGTGCGCACGCGACGTACGCGTCCGCTCCGGGGGACGTACAGGCAATGCGCTGTCGGGCATGCGGACATGCGCTCTCGGACAGAACGACCGCGGTCCGGCCGCCTAGCGTCACTGGTGCACACCTCGCACGAACCGCAGGAGGCGGACCATGACCAGCCAGACGTCGCACACCGGCAGCCAGCCCCGGCTGCACCAGAAGGGCCCTCTCATCCAGGAGTTCGGCACCGTCAAGCAGTTCCCCCTGGCACTGTCCTTCGAGGCGCGCATGTACTCCTGCCAGCGCCTCAACAAGGTACTGGCGGACACCCAGATCCTCTACGGCCTCTACAAGAAGCACCACTGGCTGGTGCGGGGCGCGACCTTCTACCAGCTGCACCTCGTCCTGGACCAGCACGCCTCCCAGCAGCTGGCCCTCGTCGACACGCTCGCCGAGCGCGTGCAGACGCTGGGCGGCGTGGCCGTGGGGGACCCCCGTCACGTCGCCGAGATCACGTCCGTGCCGCGCCCGCCGGACGGCGTCGAGGAGGTGCCCGCCATGCTGTCCCGGCTGCTGGAGGCACACGAGACGATCCTGTCCGACGCGCACGACGCGGCGGCCCGCGTGGCGGAGCTGGGCGACGACGGCACGAACGACGTGCTCGTCTCCCAGGTGATCCGGACCGGCGAACTCCAGACCTGGATCCTGGCCGAGCACCTGGTCGACACACCGCTGGTCCGTGCGTGACCACTTCCGCGGGCGGGCCCGGCCACGGACCGCCCACGAGGCGCCCGGGCGGGTCTCCGTCCGTCCCGGGCCCGTGTCCGCCCGGCGGGAACGAGCCGTTCGCGCCGGGTTCGCCCCTCTGTCGGCCTCTCTTGATCGATAACACCCCACTGCTACTAGAATGATCAAACTTTGGGGTGTGAGGGGGGCGGCGTGTCCGCACAAGGGGCCGCGTTCGGGGCGCTGCTGCGGGAGATACGGCTGGCGAAGTCGCTGACCATCGAAGCCCTTGCGGAGGCGTCCGGCGTCAGCGTGCGCGGAATCGGCGACCTGGAACGCGGCCGCCGGGCCGCCCCGCAACGCCGGACGGTGGCCGCCCTCGCGAACGGACTGGGTCTCGACGACACCGAGGGCGAGCGGCTGCTCGCGGCAGCCCGGGCCGGGCGCGCCCCCGGTTACAGCCCCGTCGGCGTACGTTCCTTCCCCCGTGGCATCGACGACTTCGTCGGCCGCGCGGAGGAACTGGCGTGGCTGGAGACACTCGCCGGACGCCCGGGAGCGGGCGCCGCCGACGACCGCGGGACCCCGGCCGGAGCCGCGGCCCAGCCCGTCGTCCTCGCCGTGCACGGAGCACCCGGCACGGGCAAGACGACCCTGGCACTGCGCGCCGCGCGCCGGCTCGCCGACCGCTTCCCGGACGGACAGCTCATGCTGGACCTGCGCGGCACCGACGACAGTGCACCCGAACCGCCCGAGCTGATGGTCCGCGTGCTCAAGGCCCTCGGCGTGCCCGACCGCGACCTGGCGAAGGCGGGACCGCAGGCCCATCCCGCGGTCTACCGGCAGGTCCTCGCCGACCGGCGCTGTCTGCTGGTGCTGGACGACGCCCGTGACGAGACACAGGTACGTCCGCTGCTTCCGGGCTCCGGCGGAACGCTGGTCCTGGTGACCAGCCGCCGTATGCTCACCGGGCTGGACGACGTGCACCGGCTGCCGCTCGGGCGGCTCGAACCCGCCGAGTCGGCGGCCTTCCTGACCTCCCTCGTCGGCGAGGAACGCGCGACGGCGGAGCCGGAGGCGCTCCAGGAGGTCGCCCGGCTCTGCGAACACCTTCCGCTGGCGCTCAGGGTGGCGGGCAACTGGCTCACGACCCGCACCGGTTGGAGCGTCCGCCGGCTGGCGGACCGGCTGGCGCACGAGGAACGGCGCCTGGAGGCGCTCTCGGCCGGGGACCTACGGGTGGCGGGCGCCTTCGACCTGTCCTACCGGCAGCTCACGCCCACGGCGGCCCGCATGTTCCGGCGCCTGTCCCTGGTACCCGGACCGGACGTCAGCGCGCCCTGCGCCGCCCGGCTCACCGGCCAGGACCTCCGCGACACCGAGGACACCCTGGAGGAGCTGGTCGAGGTGGGCCTGCTCGGCACCATGGGGGACCGGTACCGGCTGCACGACCTGCTGTGCCTGTACGGCCGTGACCGTCTCGCCGCCGAGGAGCCGGCGGCGGACATCGAGCGGGCCCGCCGGGCGATGTACCGCTGGCTGCTGGAGACCGCCGTCGTCGCCGGCCGCTGGTACGAACCCGACCACGGCGCCCCACCCGCCTCCTGGCAGGACACGGTGGACCTCTCCAGCGCCGACAGGGCCCGCGAGTGGCTCCAGACCGAGGCCGCCAACTGGCTGGCAGCCCTGCACGCCGCCGCGGCGGACGGCGACCATGCCGGCGTCGTCGAGGTGGCCGAGTCCCTGCACTGGTTCTCCGACCAGTGGATCTTCTGGGGGCACTGGCCCGAGGTCTTCGGCGCCGCCGTCCGCGCCGCCGAGGCGCTCGGCGACCCGCTGCTCGAAGCCACCCAACTCAACTACTACGCCTGGGCGGTGCTGCTGTGCGAGGGCAGGCCCCGCGACAGCCTCACCTACTCCGCCCGCGCACTCGCCGCGGCCCGGCGGGCCGGTGACCTCGTGCAGCAGGCATGGGCACACCAGTACACCGCCTGGGCCCACCGGCTGCTGGGCGAGCACGGGCCCACCGCCGAACACAACGCCCTGGCCGCCGCGCTCTTCGACGCCGGAGGGGACCTGCACGGCATGCTGCAGGCCCTGCTCGGCCGCGCCCTGGAACTGCGGGCCACCGGGCTCGACCACGAGGCGATCGAGACCTACCGCGAGGTCATGACCCGACTGGACGGGGCCGGTGACCGCGTCGAGCCGCACATCGCCGCCTTCGCGCGAGTCAGCGCACTCGCGGGGATCGGGCTCAGCCACAGCCGTCTGGGACGCTGGGACGAGGCGGTGGAGCACCTGCGCACCTCGGTCGCGCTGACCCGCTCCGACGGCAACACCGCCCTGGAGAGCCGCTACCTGCTCGCTCTCGGTGAAGTCCTCCTCGCGGCCGGCCGCTCCGCCGAGGCGCGCGAGGTGTTCACACGGTGCGCCGCCCTCGGCCCCGGCGCGGACCCCCAGCGGGTCGCCGAGGCCCGTTCCCGGCTCGCCCGCCTGGATGCGCACTGACACCCACCGCCTGCCCCGGGCGGCGCTGCCACGATACGCGCGCGTGGACGCCCTGGCCTGCCGGTGTGTGCACCGAGCTGTTCCCTGCGCGCACCGCGCCGGCCACGAACGCGGGGTCGCTTCCCTTTCTGCCTGGAGAGTGCCTGGTACACGCCCCGGCGGGCTGGTTGATTGCTCGTACCGGAGAGGAGAACCAGGTGGAACAAGTGCTGTCGACGGACACGATGCCTGCGGGGGACGGGCTCGATCGCTGGCGGCCGGTCCTCGCCACGGCCCTCGCCCCGATGGCTGTGACGCCCCGGGGCAGCGGTTCCCTCGCCGGCCGGATCACCGGCGGCCGCCTCGGCAGCCTGCGGACCTGCTCCCTGGAAGCCGACGCCGTACGCCTCAGCGGGAGGCCGGCGCACCACGGGACGGCGGACGAGCCGTGCGTGGCCGTCCTGGTGCTGACGACGGGCACGGCGACGCTGCTCCAGGACGGGCGGCACGCCGTCGCGGCCACGGGCGACCTCCTCGTCTACGACACGGCCCGGCCGTACACCCTCGACTTCCCGGAACGGTTCGTCTGCCACCTCGTGCACCTGCCTCGCCGCGGGCTGGACTGCTCCGACGAGGAACTGCGGGCGGTCACGGCGACCGCCGTCGCCGGCACCGACGGCTTCGGCGCGCTCCTCGGCCCCTTCCTCGCCACGCTGCTCGCCTCCGCCCACGCCTACGGCCCGGTCGACGGCGCGAGGCTCGCGGCCAGTGTCGTGGATCTCTTCGGCACGCTGGTGGCCGAGCGCAACCCGCTTCGGGGCATCGCCACCGGGCGGGAGGACCTGGTGCTGCGCGTCCGCGATCACATCGATCGTCATCTGGCGGATCCCGGACTGGCGCCGGAGGCCGTGGCCGCCGCCCACCACATCTCCCTGCGCTACCTGCACCGGATCTTCGAGGACGAGGGCATCACCGTCGCCCGTCTCATCCAGCGTCGTCGCCTGGAGGAGTGCGCACGGGAACTGGCCCGCGGCGGCAGGGCCGCACCCGCCGTGGCCGTGGTCGCCAACCGCTGGGGCTTCGTCAATCCGGCCCACTTCAGCCGGGTGTTCCGCGGCGTCTACGGCCACTCCCCGCGCGAATGGCGCCGTCGGGCGGCAGCCGCGCAGCGCGAAGGGCTCCCGGCACCGAGCGCCGCCGGAACGCCGTCCTCACCCGAGGGGCCCGCCGGCCACCGCCGGGTCACTGCCCCCACTACAGGCGGGGACTGCTCCCGTGCGGCCTGACGCCATCACAGCACCACGTCAGGCGACGGAAGTCGCCACCCCGGCGCCCGCGGCGGCGCGCACCGCACCCGGCATCCCTCCGTTGTGTCCCGACACGGTTCCGGCGCGCGTCCCGTCGCCCGAGGCTCCCGGCGTCGAGTGCGACGCCGTGCCGCCGCGAGTGGCCCGGGCCGGAGCGGCCCTGTCCGACGACCACCGGCCCGCGGCCCCTACGACCCCGGACCACACGGCCCCCGACGGCCCGGCTCCGGCTGTCCCGGCCCAGGCGCCCCCCGGCCAACCGGCCCCGGACCGGACCGCGTTGACCGGCCGTGCCCCGGAGCAGGCCCTGCTGCGGCGCGTATTGCAGGCGGCCCGTGCGGGACGCGGCGGAACCGGAACCCTCCTGCAAGGGGACGCGGGAATCGGCAAGACGGCACTGCTGGACTGGGCCGACGGCGAGGCGCGAACGCTGGGGTTCACCGTGCTGCGCGCGGTGGGCGCCGAGGCCGAGGCAGAGGTGGCGTTCGGCGCGCTGCATCAGGTGCTGTGGCCGTTGAGGGATCGTATGCGGGCCCTGCCGGAGCCACAGCGCCGGGCCCTCGCCTTCGCCCTCGGCGAGGCCACGGAACCGGCACGCGTCGGCTTCCTGGTGGGCGCCGCCGCACTGGCCCTGCTCGCGGGGGAGGCACGCATGCGCCCTGTGCTGGTCCTCCTGGACGACCTGCAGTGGGTCGACCCCTCCAGCGCCGAGGTGTTCGCGTTCCTCCAGCGCAGGACCAGCGAGATGCCGCTGGCCTTCGTCGGCGCGACCCGCCCGGAAGGGCCCATGGTGGAGGGAGGCCCCGGCACCGTCGTCGAACTGACCGCCCTGGACGGCCCGGACGCCCGCACGCTGCTGCGCACCCGGCACCCGCAGCTGGCCGTCACCACGGCCGACCGCATCCTCCAGGAGGCCTCCGGCAACCCGCTGGCCCTGGTCGAACTGCCGGCGCACCTCCATCCCGACCAGGCACGCGGCGTCATGCCCCTGCCCGGGCGGTTCCCGCTCGGCCGACGCCTGGAGCGGTTGTTCGCACCCCGCCTCGACCAGTTGTCCGAGGCAGCCACCCAAGTGCTGCTGCACGCCGCCCTGGGCGGCACGGCGGCGACGGCCGTGACGCCGGACCGGCTCCACGACCTCGTCCCGCGAAGCGCGGCCGACGTGCTCGACGAGATCGAGACCAGTGGACTCGCCCATCTGGACCCGGACGGCCGGCTCTCCTTCCGGCACCCGCTGGTGCGCGGCGCCGTCGTCGCCCGTGCCTCCGGGCCCGAGCGTCGGGCCGCCCACCGCAGGCTCGCCGCCGCACTCCCCTACGACGACCCCCGGGCCCTCGGGCACCAGGCGGACGCGACCCGCCTCCCCGACGCCGACCTGGCCCGACGGCTCCAGGAGGCCGCGGGGCGCCTGGCACTGCGCGGCGGCGACGCCGAAGGGGCCCTGCTGCTGCACCGCGCGGCCGCCCTGAGCACCGGCGCCGAGGACCGCACCCGCCGCCTGATCTGGGCCGCGGTCATGGCGGCACGCGGCGGACGACTGCCGTACGCGGCGAAACTGGTCGACGAACTGCGCCGGACACCGGTCCCCGACGACAGCGCACCGCTGTACGCCTACGCCGTCGTCTACGTCGACCAGAGCCACCACGTCGACTTCGAGTCGTCGTTCAGCCTGCTCCCGCAGGCCCTGGCAGCCCTCTCCCGGGCGGAACCCTGCGCCGGACCGTTCGGCGATCTCGCCGAGCAGATGTACTTCAAGCTGCTGCTGGCGACGGTGTACACCTCCGACCCGCGCGGCCGGGCCGCCCTGCTGGCCCACCGGGACCAGGTCTCCCCGCTCGCCGACCTGTGCCGCCGGGCCTGGTCGGACCCCGCCCGCACCGCGCACGGCACAGGCGCCGAACTGCGTGCCATGGGCGCCACCATGAGCCAGGAACAGCAGGCCGGAGCCGCCTGGCTGCTGCTGTGGACCGCGTCCGCGCTGGACATGGCCGACGCGTCCCTGCGGCGCCGCTTCCTGGGCCAGCACGCCTACGCCACCCAGGGCAGCATCGCCAAGGCCGGCGCCTACCAGGACTATCTGCACGGCAACTGGGACCGGGCCGAGGCGTGCCTGCGCGAGGCCGAGGCGGCCGAAGCCCTCGGGTACCACTGCAACGCCCTGCTCCTCCGCCACCACCACGCCCACTTCCTCGCCGGACGCGGTGACGAGGAAGGCCTGCTCGCCGCCGACCGCGCCCTCAGGCCCCTGGCCGCCCGCGCCCGCATGAAGTTCGTCGTGGACCACCTCACGCACCTGCGCGCCCTCGCCGCCCTCGCACACGGCCGGGACGAGGAGGCGTACGCCATCCTGTCCGGTCTGACCCCGCCCGGAGCCCTGCCGGCCGACCTGCCCCGGTTCCACCTGCCCTTCTTCGACTTCGTGGACGCGGCCCTGCGCACCGGTCGGACGGCGCAGGCGCGGGCGCACGTGGCGGCGGCCGACGCGGCACGGATGGGCGACATCTCGCCGCACCACGCCTTCCTGCTGGCCGCCGCGCGGGCGCTCGCCGCCGCCGACGAGGACGCCGACGCGCTGTACGCGGCGGCCTACGCCGTACCCGGCGCCGACCAGTGGGCGTTCGAACTGGCCAGGCTGCGGCTGGCGCACGGCGCCCGGCTGCGCGACCGCCGGCGCGCACAGGCACGCGAGACGCTGGAACGGGCCCTGAGCACCTTCCGCACGCTGCGCGCCCGGCCCTGGGCCGAGCGCGCCGAACGGGAACTGCGCGCCCTCACCCGGACCGGCGGCCCCGCCTCCCTCACGGCACAGGAACTGCGGATCGCCCGGCTCGCGGCGGACGGGCTGACGAACAAGGAGATCGGCGCCCGGCTGAGCCTGTCCCCGCGTACCGTCGGCGGACATCTGGCCAAGGCCTTCCCCAAGCTCGGCATCGCCTCCCGCGCCGCGGTCGCACGGGCACTGGACGGCCCGAGCCCCGGCGAGTGACAAAGCGGCGGCCGCTCTCGGCGCCAGCGACCCGGCATCCTCAGACGGGCCAGGCGTGGAGGGCCGTGTGCAGGGTGTCCAGCACCTGAGTACGAGCCGCCCGGCCCGCCGGGCTGTCGCGCAGCTCGTCGAACAGCACGAACCCGTGCACCGTGCCGTGGTACCGCATCGACACCACCGGCACCCGCGCCCGGCGCAGCCGCGCCGCGTAGGACTCACCCTCGTCCCGCAGCACGTCCGCCTCCGCCGTCACGACCAGCGCGGGCGGCAGACCGGCGAGTTCCTCGTCCGTCGCCCGTGCGGGGCAGGCCGTGCTCGCCAGCCGGTCGGTGGCATCCGGCACGTACTGCCGCCAGAACTGACCCATGGCCTCCCGGCCGAGGAAGTAGCCGTCGCCGAACTCCCGGTAGGACGCCGTGTCCATGCGCGCGTCCGTCACCGGACAGACCAGCACCTGGTGAGCGAGCCGCGGCCCACCGCGCCGGCTCGCCAGCAGCGCCAGCGCGGCCGCGAGGTTCGCCCCCGCCGACACCCCGGCCACCGCCAGTCGCCCGCCGTCCAGCCCGCACGCCCCACCGTGCGCACCGACCCAGCGCGCCACCGCGTACACCTGTTCAAGCGCCACCGGGTAGCGGACCTCGGGCGTCCGGTCGTACTCCGGTACGACCACGGCCGCGTCCGCGCCCAGCGTCAGATCGGCGACCAGGCCGTCGTGCGCCGTCGCATCGGTCAGCATCCAGCCCAGCCCGTGCAGGAACAGCACGACCGGCAGGGGGCCGACGGCCCCCGCAGGCCGCAGCACCCGGACCCGGATCCGTTCGCCGCGCCGGCCCGGAAGGGCCAGCCACTCCTCGTCCACGTCCGCCAGGCCGCCGCCACCGACCAACGGAGCGACCTCGGCGCGCGCCGGTGCCGGATCGGCCCCCGGAAGCACCGCCGGACAGCGGTGCACACGGACGAACTCCCGCGCCTCCCGCTCCAGGACCGGAGACGCGCCCCACGGCTGATCGGCACCCACGCGCACTCCTGACCGGCCGTGGCCTCTCGGACGCCGATGCGGCGGACCGGTGAACCTGGCGCGCGCCCCGACGGATTTCCGGCCGACCCTAGCCGTCGCGCGCCCCGTCGACCATGTCTCCCCGCGCACCGCGACATGCGGAGCGCACAGGCCGAACGCCCCGCCTCCCGCAGGTCACATGACCTACCCCCACCACCGGGGCCCCGAACAGCCTGGAGGCGCGCACGCATCCGTCCCGCCGGGACCGGAGCGACAGGAGGGGGCCGCCGTGCAGGACGAGATCAGCACAGCAGCGATGCCGCGGGCGGAGCGAGGACGGCACTGGGAGCGCGCGGTCCGGCGCCGGCTGGCCCCCGTCGACGTCACCCCCCATCCGGGAACCACCGACTTCGAGGGCACCCTCGTCACCGGGGACGAGGGCTGCCTGCGGCTGCTGTCGATGCGCGCGGCCCCACTGCGGCTGAGCCGCACACCCGGACCCGGACCGGCCGCCGGCGACGACCACGTCATCCTCCTGCTGCAGCAGCAAGGCACCGCGGCCGTCCGGCAGGACGGCCGTGAGGCAGCCGTCGGCAGCGGTCAGCTGGCGCTCCTGGACCTGCGCCGGCCCTTCTTTCTGGACCAGCACACGCCGTTCCACATGTACGGGCTCAGGCTGCCCGAACGCGCCCTCGGACCCTCCGCCGAACGCGCCCGGTACCTCACGGGCCGCGCCATCCCCACGACCGACGGCGTCGCGGCACTGCTGCGCCCCCTGGCCACCGCGATCGCCTCCGGCGCCACCGGACTCGCCGGTCACGTCAGGAACCGTCTCGCGGGCACCGTCACCGACCTCCTGGCCACGCTCGTCGACGAGCAGTCCCGCCGGCACGACGGCACCGAATCCGCCACCGGACGCGCCCGGTTCATCGCCGGCGTCCGCGCCCACATCGACGCCCGGCTGCGCGACCCGGCGCTCTCCCCGGCCCGCGTCGCCGAGGCCCACGGCATCTCGCTGCGCTACCTGCACGTGCTGTTCGAGGGCGAGGACACCACGGTCCACCGGCTCATCCAGCAGCGGCGGCTCGAGGAGTGCGCCCGTGAGCTGCTCCGCCGCGGTCGGGTGAGCCGTACCATTTCCGCGGTGGCCCGCGGCTGGGGGTTCCAGAACGCGGCGCACTTCAGCCGCGTCTTCAAGTCCGCCTACGGCTGCTCGCCCAGCGAGTGGCGGGACGCGGGCCCGGCCAGGGACGCATCGTAGGCGCCTTGGCTCACCACCGGTCCGTACCGCCGTCCGCCCGCACATCAGGAAGCAATGTGTCGCACACCCGGCTCCGCGGGTTCTCCCGCTCCGACACCAGCCGCGCCGAGGCCTTCAGCGACGGTGTGCTCGCCGTCGCCGTCACCCTGCTGGTCCTCGGTCTGTCCGACCCGGCACACCGGCCGGGCGGCCTCGGCCATGCCCTGCTGGCCCAGTGGCCCGCCTACCTGGGGTATCTCGCCTCCTTCGGATACATCTCGGTGATCTGGCTCAACCACCACCAGGCCTTCGTCCGGATCCGGCTCATGGACCGCGGGCTGCACGCTGCCAATCTGCTGCTGCTGTTCACGACGACGGCCCTGTCCTTCCCCACCGCGGTGGTCGCGGACGCGATACAGGAGGCACCCTCAGGAACCGACGCGCGGGTCGCCGTCGCCCTCTACGCCGGACTGGCCGCCGCGATGTGCCTGAGCTGGGTGGTCTTCTACCACCAGCTCGCCCGCAGGCCCGAGGTGCTGGAACCGGACGTCGAGGACACCTACGTACGGCACGGGCGGCTGCGCTCCTGGGCCGGAGCCCTCGCCTACGGCACCGCCGGGCTCCTCGGCGTGCTCGTCGCGCCGCTGCTGGCCATCGCCGTCTTCGTCGTCCTCCCCGTCTTCTACTTCCTCACCAGCGAAGGGTTCCCGCAGGGGCGGGACCACTGACGGGTGCGGCCCGCATCGGGGGCACGATCCCGCGAAGCCGGCAGCGGGGGCACGTTCACTGCGCGTCGAGGCGGGCGAGCCGGTCCCGGGCGTGCTCCACGCGCCGCGGATCGGCGTCCGGACCGAGCGTGAGACAGCGTTCCAGGGCCTCCCGTGCCTCGGCCGTGCGGCCCGCGCCCAGCAACGCCTCGCTGAGCTCGGTCAGCTGCCGGCTCTCCATGGCGGTGTTCCCCGTGGCACGGCAGATGCCGACGGCGGTCCGCCAGTGGGCGACGGCCTCGTCCCACCGCTCCAGGCGGCGATGGTTCAGACCGAGCCCCCCGTGCACCCCGACCCGGGTCATGTCAGCGGCATGCGGTTCGATGCGGTCTCCGGCCTTCTCCAGCCAGGCCAGTACGTCCTCGTAGGCGGCGATGGCCGCCACGCTGCGGCCCTGCGTCTCCAGGATCAGGGCACGGGAGTGCATGCTCTGCAGCGACCCGTGCAGATCGCCGGCGGCCTCGAACAGCCGGGCCGCCCGTTCGTTGTGGTCCAGTGCCTCGGCGGGCTCGTCGAGCAGGCGATGGGCCCAGGCAGCGTAGTTGTGGGCCCAGGCCTGCTGGCCCGGGTCACCGGCACGCTCGGCGGCCCCCAGCGCGCGTGCCGAGCGGTCGAGGCTGTCGCGCGGCCGGTCCTCGCAGATGAGCAGGGCCCAGGCGTGGTAGTTGAGCTGCGTCGCCTCGACCAGGGGATCGTTCAGAGCCCTGGCGGACAGGACGGCGGTGGCGAAGACCTCGGGCCAGTGCCCCCAGAAGATCCACTGGTCGGAGAACCAGTGCAGCGACTCCGCCACCTCCACCACCGTCGCGTGCTCGCCCGCCGCCGCGGCGGCGCGCAGGGCCGCCAGCCAGTGGGTCCCCTCCGCCTGCAGCCACGCACGTGCCAGCCCGGCGTCGGACAGGTCGACCATGCCCCGCCGGCCGGCCGGCGGGGCACCGTGCTCGGGCTCGTACCAGCGCCCGGCGACGACGGCGGTCTCCAGCAGCCAGCCGTACATCGCCCGGCGGGCCCGGCCGGACTCGGCTGCCGGTTCCTCGGCGCTCAGGCGGGCGCGGGCGTACAGGCGCAACAGGTCGTGCAGGCGGTAGCGGGTCCGGTCGGTGCCGAGCAGGCCGGCCTCGACCAGCTCCTCCAAGGTGTCCTCGGTGTCGAAGAGGTCCTGGCCGGTCAACTGCGCGGCGCAGGCCGCACTGACGTCCGGTCCCGGAACCAGTGCCAGACGCCGGAACAGTCGGGCGGCGCCGGAGGTGAGCTGGCGGTACGACAGGTCGAACGCGGCCGTGACCGTGAGGTCGCCGGCGGCCAGCGCGTCGAGACGCCGTTCCTCCTCCGCGAGCCGGTCGGCCAGATGGCGTACGGTCCAACCGGTGCGGGTGGACAGCCAGTTGCCCGCCACGCGCAGCGCCAGCGGAAGATGCCCGCAGCGCCGGACGACGTCCGCGAGCGCCTTCGGATCGGCCGCGGCCCGTTCGGTCCCCACCAACGACGTCAGGAAGACGGTGGCCTCCTGCTCGGTCAGCTGGGCGAGCGGCATCCGGTGGACGTTCTCCAGGCCGGTGAGCATGCGCCGACTGGTGATCAGCACCAGGCCCGGGCCGGTGCCCGGCAGCAGGGGCCGTACCTGGGCCTCGTCGCGGGCGTTGTCCAGCACCAGCAGGCACCGCCTCCCGGCCAGCGCGTGCCGGTACAGCTCGGCCCGGCCGTGCGCGCCGGCCTTCGCCAGGTCACGGTCGGGCACGGCGAGTGCCTTGAGCAGGCCCAGCATCAGCTCTTCCGAAGTGGGCGGTTCCTCGTCCATGCCCCGCAGGTCGACGACGAGCCGTCCGCCCGGGAACCGCTCGGCCAGCCGCTCCGCGGCGTGCAGGGCAAGGGTGGTCTTGCCGGTCCCGGGAGGACCGTACAAGGCCACGACGACAGGATGGCCGGCGGTGTCGTCGGGCCCGCCCGGCGAGGCGGCGTGTGCGCCGAACTCCGACAGCCGTGCCAGCTCCTGGTCGCGACCGACGAAGTCGTCGATGCCGCTGGGGCGGACCCGCACGCCCACCGGACTGTAGGCCGGGGTGCGCCCGGTCCGGGCGGCGGCCAGCAACTCCTCCCGCTGAGCCCTGTCCAGTCCGAGACCGCCCGCGAGAGCGGCCACCGTCCGCCGCTGCGGGGCCGAGCGACGTCCCCGCTCCAGGTCACCGATGCCCCGGACACTGACGCCCGAGGCCTCGGCCAGGGACTCGAGCGTCAGCGACTTCGACAGCCGCAGACGACGCAGAAGCGCCCCGAACACCACCTGATCGCTGGACAACCCCGCTCCTCCCACTCGTCGTGCCCTCCGACGCGACCACGACGACCCGGAAGACGATCATGAACAATCCTAGGCGCTGGTCTCGGCACGGCGAGCGGAGAGCGGCCGGTGCGGATGATCTCGGTTCGCGCCGGCCCGACGGACTTCCAGGCCCCACCCACGCCGTGAAGACGCCTTGGCCAAGCGCCACGCACCGGCGCTCGGCGCTCGGCCTCAGGGTTCCCCTGCGAGAGCCTGGTCGTCGAGGAGGGACCCAGCCCCAAGTCACTCGTAACGCAGGCGCAGCGACTCCCGTTCGTCCTCCTCGATCTGGTCGACGGTCAGGCCCGGCAGGTTCAGCTGGGCCAGCGTCACCTGGGCGCTGGTCGGCTGGGCGTCAGCCGGCACCCACCGCTCCGGTTGCCAGGCGTTGGCGCGCATCAGCGACTTCGGGCAGTGCGGATAGACCTGCTCGACGTGCACCACGAGCGCCGTGACCGGTGGTTTGCCGACGGGGGTGAGCTGGGAGAGCAGTTCGGGGCGCGCCGAGACGCAGGCGCGGCCATTGACGCGCAGCGTGGTCGGGCGGCCGGGGATGAGGAAGAGCAGGCCGAGGCGTCCGGTCCGCAGCACGTTGTGCAGGGTGTCGAGCCGCTTGTTGCCGGTGGCGTCGGGGATCACCAGGGTCCGCTCGTCCAGCACCGAGACGAACCCGGCCGGGCCGCCCCGCGGCGTCACATCCGCCCGGCCCTCGGTGTCCGCACTTCCGATGAACACCAGTGAGGAACAGCCGATCAGCGCCCGGGTCTCCTCGGTGAGGTGGTCGATCTCCTTGCGGAGCGCGTTCGGGTTCGGCTGCGGGTAGAGCTCGCGCAGCTGGTCCGGGCTGGTGAGGGCGTCCGCCCGGAGGGACTCGAAGAGCAAACCGGCGGGCCCTGTGTCGATGATCATACGGACGACCCTAGAAGAGATGCGGAGCAGTGCGCGGGTCAGCGGGTGATCTCGCCCGCGTTGGCCGGTCGCTGTTCCCCGGCGCGGTCGGAGCTGCGTGGCGGTGCGATGCCGGCCCGTACCGAGGCGGATCGCGGCGAGCGGGCGCCCCGTCCTTGATCCGCTGTGCACCAAGACTTGAGGCGGGTTTTACGCGTTGCGTGCAACTGGGGCCTGTCCCCCGCCGTCTGACAAGAAGCGGCCCTCACAGGGCGGAAGAGTGAGAGAGCGGAGCGAGTCGTGGGACGGCACAAGGGCGGCACGGTCGGGATCGCGCTGGTCACAGGTGCGCTACTGCTGGGTGCGAGTGCCTGTGGCGGGGGCGGCGGTGACAAGGCGAGCGGGGACGACGCGAAGGCGTCGGGCAAACCGAGTGTGAGCGCCTCGCCGTCGGCGACGAAGCCCGCGGGCCCACCGATGCTGCTGGAGACGATCACTCCACGGACGGGAACCACGGTCGGCGTGGCCATGCCGATATCGGTGGTCTTCACGGACCCGGTGGCGACGAAGGCCCGGGCCACGGTGGAGAAGCACATGAAGGTCAGTGCCTCGCAGCCGGTGGCCGGCGCCTGGCACTGGTTCGGCGACAAGCGCGCCGACTGGCGGCCGAAGACGTACTGGCCCTCAGGCACGAGGGTGAAGATCGACGTCGACGTGAAGGGCGTCAGCAATGGCAATGGACGCTACGGCGTGCACGGCTACACGCACACCTTCAAGGTCGGTGACGACGTGCGCGCGAATGTCTCGGTGACCGGCCACACCATGAAGGTGACCCGGAACGGCAGGGCGGTGCGCACCCTGTCGATCAATGCGGGCAGCGCCCAGTATCCGACGTGGAACGGCACGATGGCCGTCATCGACAAGCAGGCGAAGGTCCACATGACCTCCTGCAGCGTTGGCATCAGCTGCGACAAGGGCAGCTCCGACTACTACGACCTGACACTGCCCTGGGACGTCCATCTGACCCAGTCCGGCACGTACGTGCACTACTCCACCGGCGACCCCACGCCGGGCAGCGGCAGCGCCCGTGGCTCGCACGGCTGCGTCCACCTCTCCCTGTCGGACGCCAAGTGGTTCTACGACCAGGTCAAGCAGGGCGACCCCGTCACCATCACCGGTTCGCCCCGCGCCAAGGCCCCGGCGGACAACGGCTACGCCGCCTTCAACCTGGGCTGGGACCAGTGGCTCGCGGGCAGCGCGTCAGGAGAGCAGCCGACCGCGACGCTGTGACCCCGTGATGACAGCCATTCCTCCGACGAAGGCCGGCCCGGGGTCGGCGACACGTCGCGGCGTCCAAGCTGATGTCGGCCCGGGGCCGGTCGGCTGTCGGACGTAGGGATGGTGATGCCGGCGCTGCTCCGTGGACTGCGAGGGGTGGCTTCGTTCAGGTGGTGGCGGTGAGTGGGGAGTTGGTGCCGGCTTCCCAGATGAAGTCGTCCGGGTCGTTGCAGGGGCCGGCGGTGCCGGAGAGAACGAGTCGGTGTGATCCGGTGCCTTCGTCGGGGACCCCCGCGTCCTTGGCGAGGGCGCGGCGCTTGTACAGGGCGAGCTTGATGTGTCCGGCGTCGCTGGTGAACTCGACGTACTTGCTGCCGAAGCTTCTGCCGACGTTCAGGCCGCGGTCGGTGTAGTACTGCTTGGTGGCTTTGACGTCCTGGACGCCGAGCAGGAGTACGAACTCGTCGAAGTCGGGTGTGACGGGGGTGGTGTTCTTCTTCGCCGAGGTGGCGATCTTGATGATGGTGCCGTCGGGGGCCTGGAGGACGCCGCCGTAGCCCCAGAGTGTTTTGGTGGCGGGCTTGAGGAGGGTGGCGCCGGCGTCGAGGGCGGTCTTGATCAGGGCGTCGGCGTTGCCGGGCTGGGAGACCACCAGGGACAGGGTGAATCCGCGGAAGCCGGTGGTGGCCGCTTCGGTCGCGCGCAGGCGCAGGTGCGGTGAGTCGGGTCCGAGGACGGTGGAGTAGAAGCGGGTGACGGCCGCGAGGTCGGCCACTTCCAGGGTGACGGCGTCGATGGGGTTCATGCCTACGACGGTAGGCGTGAGGGGGCGGCCGGCGCTTCTCGAAAACTGACCGCTTGCGCACCACGCGGGCACGCCCCTGGCGGCACTCGACGACGACCGGACACCGCGTCCGGGATCTGGCCTCACCCGGCTCGCGGCGCACCGACTCGGAGGCCCGGTCAGTCAGTTGACGGCGCGCCCGCCAGGCTCGTGGTCCCGGCTTCCTCCCCCTTCCCCGAACCGCCGGAGAGCCGGCGCAGCAGCGCGGTGGCGATGTCCAGGAAGTCCGGTACTGGGCCCGTGCAGCCGTCCTCCGGTACCGCCAGGCACGTCTCGACGGGCGGGGCATCGGTCACCGCCCGGTAGACGAGGCCGGGGCGGGAGTACGTGCCCGCGATGCTGACGGGCACGAGTGCGATGCCCTGACCGGAGGCGATGAGTTCGAACTTCTCCTCCAGCGAGGACGTCCGACGAGTCCGGCCGTCGAGGACCGGTTCGCCGTCGAGATCGGCCAGGGTGAGGGAGCGGCAGCCGGCCAGCGGATGCGTCACGGGCAGGCAGGCATCAGCGCGGGAATTCCCCACACGACGAAGGTGAACCGGTGGGTTCCCGTCGAGACCTCGATCTGCCTCTTGATCCCCCTGGAGGTGTCCCGCAGCCCCGAGACCACGGGCATGAAGGTACTGAACTGGCCGCGGGCGCGATTGGCGAAGTGCGAGCAGAGGACCAGCCGGTAGTTCGTCACGTGCAGCTGTCCGCCGATCGCCTCCGATCCTTGCATGCGGACCGTCCACATCAAGCCGTCGTGAGAGAAGCGTGTCAGCCCGGCCTCATCGACCTTCACGACGGCATTCGCCTTCTTGGTGAGCTGCACGGCCTCGCCCGACAGAAGGTCGTCCGGCCTCAGTGCCATACCCATAGTTCCCCCTGGTCCGTGCGGCACGGCGTATCGGCCTCGCGGTCGGCCCTCATCCTGCCCGCTGGGCCCTAGGCCATCAACAGCTTCTACGCGGTGAGCATGTCAACTACGCGCCGCGGACATGGGACGGTGGACGGCTGTCTGGCGGTGATCGACGCCTTGGCCGGTTCAGGCCTGGTACGCGGTGAGGTCGATGGCGTGAACGCACAGCGGGTAGCCGTACTCCGGGTGTGCCGTCTCCCGCTCGGGCACCATGCCGAGCTTGCGGCTGACGTTCTCGGAGGCGTTGTCACCCACCCGGTTGATGCTGATGACGCGGTCCAGGCCGCGGTCCTGGAGAGCGAACTCCAGTGTGGCGTGGGCGGCTTCGGAGGCGTATCCCTGACCCCAGAACTGTGAGCCGATCCGCCAGCTGATCGCCACGGCGGGCATCACCTCCGGCAGGAACTCGGGCACGGACAGTCCCGTGAAGCCGATCAGTTCGCCGGACGCCAGCAGCTCGATGGCGAAGAGTCCAAAACCTTCCTCGTCCCACTCCTCCTCCCATCGCTCGATGTCCTCGGCCGTCTGGTCCAGGTCACGCACCGAGCCGTCGTCGATCCAGCGCATGACTCGGGGGTCGGCGTTGATGTCCGCCATCGGCGCGAGATCGTCGTCGTGCCAGTTACGGAGGAGGAGGCGGGGCGTGCGAATTTCGGTCATACACCCATCCTGCCGAAGGCAACGGCCTCATCGGTAATCCGGGCACCACGACCCCGTCACCTCTTCCGAAGCCCGGCCTGGGCCGCTTCGTGCCATCGCCACGCCGTACGACAATTCGGCGGTCCGCTACGAGGCGACCGTCCTGATCGCTGCCATCGACGAGTGGCTGTATCGGGACCCGTCGCTAGAGCTCGTAGTCCTGGGCCAGCTCCTCCCAGCGGATGCTGCGCAGCGCAAGGTCGGCGCCTTTGCCCGACGGTACGTCCAAGCCGGTCTGGAACCAGATCACGGTGAGAGCGGAACGGTGCAGCACCGGGTCGAGTGCAGAGGCGACCGCTGTCGAGCGGAAGGCGCCGATGCAGGCCACGGAAGGCAGCACCTCAACGGGGCCGAAGGCGCCGGCAGTCTGGTCCGGATACTCGTGGGAGGGGGGAACCACATGGACCGGCGTGGCGGGAAACGCACGTTCAGCCTGCCGCTGGAGGCTCCTGACCTTCATGTCGTTGACGGGCCTGCACGGGTAGCCCTCCAGCATTCCTCCATAGGCCGAAGACATCCGCAGCTCGATGAGCTCGATCGAACGTCCGGACGAGAGGGCTATGCGGCTCAGCGATATCCCGACACCCTATGCGCAAGATCCACTTTCGACACGCGGCCTTGGCGGGGCGTTCCTTGCGGACGTTCAGCCGCATGCCACCCATGCCTCACTTGAGTGGCTCTCCAGGCCTGCCCCCGTGGCTGTCGTGGTCCATCGGAATGACCATCACCGACATGCCTGACCTGAGTGGTGGTGATGTGATCGCTCGCGGGGTCGGAGCCCGCATCGCCGGGCCGCAACCGCGTGGCCACCGGTTCCCCGGAACCGGCTGGGCCGGGGTCGACGAACGCGGCGAGCGGATGACGGCCGAAGGTCTTCTTCGCCAGGTAATTGCCGGTCACGCGCGCAGCAAGCCACGTCGCTGTGGGGGAGTGCGTCGGGAAACTGCCTCACGCCTGGGTGAGAGGTGCGACCGGAACGGTGGCGTCGAGCGCGGCGCTCTGCAACGCGGTGATGCGCTCGATGACGAGCCCCAGCAGCACGGCCGCCGCGATCATGAGAGCCTCCGCCACGACGAGGAGGGCCATCGATTCCGGGGCCACCCGGCCCCCCACCACGAGCACCACCGCGTGCGTGATCCAGGCGACCCACCACAGGTTCACCAGTGTCGTGTCGCGCTTCTGTTCCCACGACGCGGAGCTCGCACTCCCGATGTCGAGGACGAACTGGCGCGGGACAAAGAAGTTGACCACCGGTATGAACCACGCGCCGATCGTCCAGCCCCGACTCGGGACCGAAGCCCGGGGGGACAACTCCTGGGCGTTGCGCCGGGACCGGGCGAGCCACGCGAGGAACAGCACGATCGCAAGAGTCATCAGATAGAGGAAGATCATGAAGATGAAGCCCGACTTGTGCAGGGACGCATCCGTGTGGCGCAGATGGTGATCCCGGGCCGCCGCCGCGCGGAACACGTCCGCCACGGCGGCCGCCGCTATCGCCGCCTGCGCGCAGCGGGCAAGGACCCAGGGAGCTTTGCGGGCGGTGCTCGTCATCGTCTTCGGCCTGTCTCGGAGGCGTGTGCGGCCGCAGCGGACGCCGGGGCGGAGTGATCATAGGGTCTGCTCGCCCCACGTGCGTATGACTTTCGAGTCGTCGGTCGCGGGGCGATCCGCAACCGGTTCGTCGACGCGTTCGTCATACCGTCACCGCGCACGTCGACGACGCCGTCACCAAGGGCGCCACCGTCCTCGTCGGCGGAAAGGCGCGGCCGGACCTGGGGCCGCTGTTCTACGAGCCGACGATCCTCGCCGATGTCGCCCCCGACCTGACGCTCCATGAGCAGCAGTGTCGACGAGGCGATCGCGCAGGCCGATGCCACGCCGTACGGCCTCAATGCCGGCGTCTGGTCCGGTGGCGGGGCTCGCGGCCGGGCCGTCGCCGCCCGCGAAGGGCCGTCCGGGCGTCGGCCTGCCACGCGCTCAGTGGGGGATGCCCGCCGAGCCTCGTCCCTGACGGTCACGCGCACTCCCGGAGCGGCACGTCCGGGCGATGACGAGGGAGTGATGCCGCCGGTCGGCACGACGGGCAATACGGCGATCGACCGGAAGGGCCCCAGGTGGTCGCGGTGAGCGATGAGCACCTGGGGCCCTTCCGGTGGCACGCCTACGCGGCGCCCTGTGACGCGGACAGCCAGGCGCGGTAGCGGCGCAGGGCCCGTCGCTGCTTTCGCTGCTCGGAGATGAGGGCGAACGCCGGGTGGGTGCCGGGCGTGGGGCGGCTGCCGCGGGCGATGCGGCGCATCTGGTGGCGGACCTGGGCCATTCCGGCAGCCGAGGCGAGGGCCTTGTCGGACCAGGTGACCGGACGCAGCCGCTCGTCGGCCTCGCGGCCCTGGCGCCAGCGGTCGGGCAGGTCCGGGGTGACGGCGAGGGCGGTGCCCATTCCGATGATCGCCACGCCGCTGTCGAGGACTCGTTCCGCGGTGTGGCGCCGGGTGATGCCGCCGGTGAGCATCAGCGGCAGCGGGCTGGTCGTGACCAGGTCCTTTGCCAGGTCGAGGAAGTACGCCTCACGGGCCTGGGTACGCTCGTCGGCGGGGCGGCCCGACATCGCCGGGCTCTCGTAGCTGCCGCCGGAGAGTTCGACCAGGTCGACGCCGAGCGGTGCGAGCATCGCGATGACCTGGCGCGCGTCGTCGGCGTCGAAGCCGCCGCGCTGGAAGTCGGCGGAGTTGAGCTTCACCGCGACCGCGAAGGACGGGGAGACGGCGGCGCGTACGGCGCGAACGACGTCCAGCAGCATCCGGGCCCGGTTCTCCAGTGATCCGCCCCATCGGTCGGTGCGCTTGTTGACCAAGGGGGACAGGAACTGCGACAGCAGGTAGCCGTGCGCGGCATGGACCTCCACGCCGTCGAAGCCCGCCTGTTCGGCCCGCCGGGCCGTGACGGCGTACCGGGTCACGGTGGCCTGGATCTGCTCGGGGGTCATGGCGACGGGGCGGCCGAAGCGGCTGCTGTGCTTGCCCAGGTCGACGGCGACCGCGGAGGGGCCCCATACGACGCCGGGCATGTCGGATCCGATCTGGCGGCCGGGGTGGTTGATCTGCATCCAGATCGCCCCGCCGCCGGACTTGCCGGCTCTGGCCCACTCGGCGAAGGGCTCCAGCGGCGCGGCCTCGTCGAGCACGACGCCGCCGGGGCCGGTCAGTGCCTCGGCGTGGACCATGACGTTGCCCGTGATCAGCAGTCCGGTGCCGCCGGCGGCCCAGCGCCGGTACAGACCGAACAGCTCCTTGTCCGGGAGCTGGCCGACGCCGGCCATGTTCTCCTCCATGGCCGCCTTGGCGATCCGGTTGTTCAGTACGTGCCCCGAGCGCAGGGACAAGGGCGCGAACAGCTCGCTGGTCATCCGAGTTCTCCACTCCATTTCAGTCGCTTACCATGTATGCGGCGTTCACATTAGAGCAGCGATGTAAGCAACGTAAACATGAGGGAGGGTGAGGTATGTCGCAAGCGGGCGGCACCTATCACCACGGCGATCTGCGCGCCGCCTGTCTGCGCGCCGCGCGGGAACTGCTCGAGGAGGACGGCAGCGCCGGGCTGTCCCTGCGGGCCGTGGCCCGGCGGGCCGGCGTGTCACCGACGGCTCCCTACCGCCACTACGCGGACCGTGACGCGCTCGTCTCCGCGGTCGCCGCGCAGGGCTACCGCGAACTCGCCGAACACCTTGCCGCGGCGCATCCCGCACCCACGACTCCCGACGAGCTCGCGGCGGTCGCCGTCGCCTACGTCCGCTTCGCGCTGGAGCGCCCGGCGCTGTTCCGGGTGATGTTCGCGGAGCCCTGTGATCCGAACAGCGAGGAACGGGTCGCCGCGACCACCGCGATCTCGGAATACCTCCGCGGCATCGTCCGCGGCGCCTTCCCAGGCGCCGACGCGGAGGCGCTGTCGACCACGGTATGGGCCCTCGTCCACGGCCTGGCGTTCCTGCACCTCGATGGCAAGCTCGACACCTCTGGCCCCGACGTGGTCGCCGACCAGGTCCGCGCCTCCGTCCAAGCACTGTTCACCGCCCCCGCGGCGCTGTCAGGGGCGGGGGAATAGCGGGCCGCGTGGCCTCTCACCGGTGCCTCATGCGCCGTCATCCGGATCACCGGCTTCCGGATCGCCGGCTTCTGGAGTCACCGGCTTCTGGAGTCACCGGCGCGGCCGGCGTGGGCAGATGGTCCTCGCCCCGCACCGGCCGCCGAAGCCTGGCCCGGACAGGTCTAGAGACCCGATCCGGGCGAGACGCGCAGGCCTGTCGTACCGTCGTACCTCCCCAGTTGCTGGGTGACCGTCAGCCCGTCCGGATCCGTCGCGGTCACCTCCAGCCGGTGGGTGCCCGGACCGAGGGAGCGCACCTCGAGGGAGCCGCCCGTGACGGATGCCGGTGAACCGTCGACCTGCCAGGTCAGGGCGGGGCCGGTGAGCGGGCCGTGCTGTGGGGAGTGGCCTTGGACGTGCAGCAGGGGGCCGTCGGAGTTCGCCGGCAGGAACCTCGGAGGCCGCAGGGGCAGCGAGAAGGGCGGGGTCTGAACGTACGCGGTGTGGTAGCCGTTGGTGGCGATGACCTGGACGAAGCACCGGCGATGGCCGGGCAGGGCACGTAGGTCCAGGTCGTAGGAATCGCCGGTGAGGCCGACGCCCGGCCGCAGGACGATGCCGCCGTCCGCATGGGAGAACCGCACGAAGAACGTGGCAGGCGGATCGGTGTCGGTGTCGCCGCCTACCTGCTGCCAGCGCAGGTGGAGGATCCCCTCGGTGTCGATCTGCGGATGAGCGGCCGGCGCGAGCAGGGCGAACCGTGGCGGCGCGGGTGGCACCCGGAGAGCGCCGAGCTCGGTGCCGTTCAGTCTCAGGACGATGCGGCGGGTGTGCTCGTGATAGGGCAGCCGGGCGGTGAACGTGGCCTCGGGTTGGGTGGCGGACTGGAACCGCGGCTCGGTCGCGGCGCGGGCCAGGATCTCGCCGGTGGCTGATTCGAAGGACACCTCGTAGCCCTGTGCGGACGCGGCACGAGCGGAGGCAGGCTCCGTGGCGGTGCGCAGCGCCGGACTCCAGCTCACGGTGCCGGAGGCCGACAGACTCCCGCGGACGCGGACGAAGGGGCCTGGGAACGGCACGCTCGTGGGGACTGTGGTGGCGGCCAGTTCGAGCGGTGGACGCGGGGTCCGTGCGGCGCGCTGCGCCGCATGCTCGGCGAGGAAGAGGCGCAGCCGGCTCCAGTGGTGCACGCCGATCCACTGGTCGTAGGGAGTGGTCGCACCCGGGGCCCTGCAGTAGCTCATCAGGTCGGGCACGGTGGCCGGGTAGACGTCGAGCCGGACCGGATCCACGCCCACATCGCCGATCGAGCCGTCCGGCGGCCGGTAGTTCGCGTCGGTGTTCCCGGGCTTGTCGTTCTGCGGACCGCACGGTGCGTGATCCAGGCCGTAGACATGGCCCAGTTCGTGCGCCACGGAACTGGTCAGATCGGAGTACCCGAAGGCAACGTTGTCCTCCCTCCTGGAATCGCCGACCCGCTCCATGTGGGCACGCCTGTCCACGAGTGCGTACAGCTTCTTGTAGTCGGCCGACTCCTCCTGCACGTCCTCCAGGTCGTTCAGGAAGTGCTTCATCCCCGCCAGAGTGCCCAAGTCGCGGGAGGTGTGGATGACTTCGTTGCCCGGGAGGAGCCAGTACCGGATGCTCTTCGCGGGATCCTCGGCGATGGGATACACCTGCGTCAGACGGTTCACGGCGGTGATGTACTCCGCGTCGCCGGGCGCCGGCACAGTGTCGGTCTCGACCCGGACCATCAGGATGTCCAGCGTATGCGCGGCGAAGACGTCCAGGAGGAGTTCCACGGGGTTGCTGACGGAACCGGTCACCGAGGCCTGCACGAGGATGCGGGCCTTGCCCGGGACGAGCCGGTCGGCGGGGATCCGGAAGTTGAGCGTGTGGCCCAGTTCGGTGCGCTGAACGGCGTCCGCCGGCCTGGCCGTGACCGGGGCGAGAGGAGTCGCTTTGTAGGCGCCGTTGTTCAGGTCGAGGGTGCCGGTGACTCCGGTGACCAGGCCCCCGCCCTCCTCCGGGCTGACGCCGGAGTCCAGGTAGACCCTGACCAGGGTGGTGCGGCCCGCGACGAGAGGGACGGCGTTGTCGGGGGCCACGGGCGAGTGGAAGGCCTGGACGGCCTGGGTGACCTCGACGCCGGTGATCTGCAGGTCCGGCGTGGCGTCGGGAGGCAGCACCTCGGCGCTGAGGGTGACGAGGTAGCCGGGATGGGTCTGGTCGGTCTGCGTGGGGCCGAGAAGGAGACTGCCCAGGGTCGCCCGTTCGGCCGGGTCGATGACGAACATGGCCCGGCCGAGGAAGTTCTCGTACCTCTCGGCACTGGGCCAGAGGTCGTCGTCGTGGCTGTAGGCCTCCATGAAGAAGCGCGTGGGTCCGTCCATCACCAGGTCGAAGACGGTCGTGGGGGTGCCGTACGAGAGTGGGAAGAGCGCTTCGTCGTAGACCCGGTCCCCGTTGTTGTTCCAGCGGAGCAGTTCCCGATCGGTCGGATCGGTGTGGCCCTGGGCTCGGATGTAGAGGGCCATGTGCGTGAAGTCGCTGTTCTCGTCGTTGATCAGCACCAGGTCTTTCCAGACCAGCCGGACATGGGAACGCTGGGCCGGCGGGACGGCCTGCGCGTTCGCCGTGACGACGATGCCCGGATGACCGTTGTCGGTGGTGGTCGGCCCGATCAGCAGACGCCCCAGGGTAGCCGGGTCGCGGTTGTCGATGAGGACCTCGGCCTCACCCAGGAAATTCTCGTGGTGCCCCTCGTCCGGCCACTGCACGTCGTTGTCGGTGTAGGCCTTGACGGAGACGCGTGCGGTACCGTTCAAATCGAATTGCAGTACGCTCGGCAGGGCGGGATCCCCATCCAAGGGATAGTCGAAATTGTCTTCGACCGGCCCGTTGCGATGGTTCCAGCGGAACGAGCCCAGTTCGACGCCATCGGTGCCGGTGACGGTGCCGTACAGGCCGATTCGCGTGTCACCGGCCTCCTCGTCCTCGAAGACATAAAGGTTTTCGAACGATACACGCAGCTGGGTCATGAGCCACCTCCGGAGTTCGTCGACTCGTCCAAGTTCTCCGTCTGCCGGACCCATTGTCAACGGTGTTAAATTGCAAGGGAATTCACGCCATCGAAGTGCGCCGGGATACGCCCCGGTGTGCCGAACTCCGGTTCGACGGAGCAGGGAGAACAGGCGGCTCGGCGTCGGACCGCCCCGCTGCGCGGTAATCGTGTGCGTCGATCATGGTTGAGCGCCACGCTGGGCCCCCGACCGGGCGCACACGCGCGGCCCCGGACTCCACGGCGCTGACCCACGGCACATGGCAGCAGAGGGTCGATCGCGGCCGGCTCGGATGTGGGCTGTCCGTGGCAACGTGACGCCCGCCCGCTTGTGCCTGCTCCATACCATCCGCCCCACGCTGAACACTTTCCCCGGTGGTGACGCGGGGACGTGGTACAGCGGCAACGAGGGGAACGGCCGATGGACAGAGCAGGACGCCTGGACCGTAGAGCACTGCTCACCGGGGGAATCGCGTGCGCCACCGCCGCCCTCTCGGGGTGTTCGTCGATCATAGCCTCCCCGGTTGCGGCCGACGCTTCGCCGAGCCCGCGTCCGACCACACCCTCCGCGGCATGGGCGAGACTGATGAAAGGCAACGAGCGCTGGGTGAGCGGAGACCTGCAGCACCCCGACCGCGACCCGAACCGGCGTCAGTTCGTCGCCCAGGAGCAGCAGCCCTTCGGGGCGATCCTTTCGTGCATCGACTCCCGAGTACCGCCTGAACTCCTCTTCGACACGGGACTGGGCGATCTTTACGTGATGCGCACGGGCGGGGAGACCATCGGCCCGGTGGTCACCGGTTCGGTCGAGTACGGGCCCATGACCAGTGGCACCCTGCTCATCGTGGTCCTCGGGCATCAGCGCTGCGGCGCCGTCAAGGCGGCGTACAAGTCCATCCGTGACGGCGAACCGCTGCCCGGCAACCTGCAGGCGATCGTCAAGGCTCTGCAGCCGGCGTACGACCAGGCAGCCCGGAAAGGCGGCACCGACCCGGTCGAGACCATGGCACGTGCCCAGGTCGAGCTGACCGCCACCAAACTGCGCTCCAACCACGACCTCGCCCCCCTCGTCGGAAAGGGTGCCCTGGCCGTGGTCGGCGCTTATTACTCGCTCGACACCGGCAAGGTCGAAGTCCTGGCCGACGCGCCTTCCTGAACCCAAAGGCCCCTCGAAGCGGCCTCTGATCTCCGATTACCAGCCAGTAACAGCTCGAAGCAGGCGGTTCCCGACCGCGACGCGCATCCGCACGCCCGCAGGGCGTACGCGGCTGCACCGCGGCTCGCGAAGGGCTTCGGCAGGCGCGGGAGCTGCACCTTTCGTAGATTGAAGAGCGAGCGACTGGCAGGAAAGCGTGTGACACCGAAGACCGACTACGCAGGGGTGTTCGCAGCCCTTCCGAGCCCGTGCCTGGTGCTCAGCACGGACCTGGTGATCGCCGACGCCAATGTGGCCTTCTGCGAGGTGACCGGACGCAGCCAGGCCGAGCTGCTCGGGCAGTACCTCTTCGATGTCTTCCCGGACAACCCCGCCGATGCGGAGGCCGACGGAGTGGCGACGCTGAAGGCTTCACTGCACCGCGTCCTGTCCTCACGCCAGACGGATCACATGGCGTTGCAGAAGTACGACATCCCGATCGCCGGCAACCCCGAGGTGTTCAAGGAACGGTGGTGGACCGCGATCAATGTGCCCGTCCTCGACCCGGACGGAAAGGTCGCCTGGATCATCCACCGGTCCGAGGACATGACCGACGTCGTCCGCGCCCGAGGCACGGGGCACCCGCAGACGATCAGCCCCGGCCGGGAGGCGGCCATGGAAGCCGAGCTGTACGCCCGGGCCCGGCAACTGCAGCAGCTGAACGAGGAACTGCGGCAAGCCCACGCCCGTGAACGGCGCATCGCCGTCGCCCTCCAAGAGGCCATGCTCTACTCCCCGGACCTGGCCCGGCACCCGGACATCGCCGTGCGCTATCTGCCCGCGACCGGATCACTGAACGTGTGCGGCGACTGGTACGACGCCGTCGACCTGCCCGCGGACCGCTTCACCGTCGCGGTCGGCGACGTGGTCGGCCACGGGCTGATGGCCGCCACCGTCATGGGCAGGCTCCGCAGCGCGCTGAGCGCCGCCACCCGCACCGTCCACGGTCCCGCCCAGGCACTGGAGGTCCTGGGGCTCTACGCCCGCTCGGTCGAGGGAGCACTGGCCGCCACGGCCGTCCAGGTCCTCATCGACTGCCACAGCCAACTGCTCATCTACAGCAGCGCCGGCCACCCTCCGCCCGTGCTGCTGCACCCGGACGGGTCCTGCGAGCTGCTCGACCAGGCCACCGACCCACCGCTGGGCGCCCGCCCCGAGCACGTCCCCCGCCCCCAGGCCAACGTGAGCTTCACCCCCGGCGACACCCTCGTCCTGTACACCGACGGCCTGATCGAACGCCGGGGTGAGGACATCGACGTCGGTCTGACCCGCCTGACCTCGACGCTCGCCGCCTGCACCGAGTTCGGCGCCGAACACCTCGCCGACGCCCTCCTCGCCCGCCTCG
The DNA here is from genome assembly GCF_014203595.1 of Streptomyces echinatus. Lineage (GTDB taxonomy): Bacteria > Actinomycetota > Actinomycetes > Streptomycetales > Streptomycetaceae > Streptomyces > Streptomyces echinatus. The sequence continues at coordinate 335,394 of NZ_JACHJK010000003.1, read as the reverse complement.
ACCTCACCAGCGGGGCCGACGACGACATCGCCATCGTCGTCGTCCGTCTGAACGGACCGACCCGGCGGTCCTGATCCGGCCGGCCAGTGCCGTCGTCACTCGATCGGCCTACTCCGTCCTCGGGAGCGCGGGCCTGACCGCTCTCCGCGGCTACCGGGCTCCTCCGGGAGTACGCGGAGGAGCCGTGCCCGGACAAGGGCACGGCTCCACTGGGCGAAGCGTCGGGGGACCTTCTGCAGGCAGGGCCCGAAGACGCCGTGCCAGGGTGCGAGGCCCTCTACAGGACGACGGCCGCGTCCTCGCGGGCGTAGCTGAAGCCGTCGCTGTCGAAGTAGAAGACGGTGACCTTGACCTTGTTCCCCTTGACGAAGTGGGAACCCGTGGCCGGGCGCATGTTCACCTGTGCCTGGTGGCTGTTGCTGTCACAGATGAGCTTGTCCCGCTTGATGGTGCCGGCGGCTGTCGCCACGTCGTGGGTGCCCAGCGTCTGCGCGTTGGCCACGAGTTGGTGATCCAGGCCGGGATCGCAGGAGTAGGCGACCTTCACCTGTACGTCCGGCTTCTGGAGCGACACCTTCTCGATGGTCAGTACGTTGGCTTTCGCCATCGCCGAGGGGGCTGCCGCGAGGACACCCGCACCGGCGATCAGGGCCGCGGCCGCGGTTCCGGCAAGGCGTCGCCGGGTGCCCGTTGACCTCATCTATTCTCTTCCTTCCCCCATGCGCGGTCACCCATGGTCAGAGGCCGGAGGAGTCTCCGGCGGGCGGGTGACCGCGACAGTTACCTGATGCGCCTCGTGAGACGGGTTCGACGTACGCGACGTTCCATTCAGGCGCGTGCTGATCGTGCGCTCGCCTCCCATCGCCCAGGGCGTGCAGCACTGCCGCCAAGTCCACGTCCGCATCGCCGGGGTGCCCCACTGGCCCCGAGGACGGTGAGAGCGCGTGCAGCCGGGACGGCGTGGACGTGCCCAGATCGACGTTGTCCAACCACTGGCAGATCCTGCGCGAAGCCGGAGTCACCCAGACCCGCCGGGCGGGCAAGGCTGTTCTACAGCCCGGCGAGCGTCAGGGCGGTCGTCGTGACGCAGCGGGCGATCGAGGCCGCGAACTGCGTGTCGTGGTCCTCGTCGAGGATGGTGTCGCCCGGCGTGTGGTACTGCCGGGTGCCGGTCCCCGGTGTGCCCTGCGGGGACGAGAAGAGGTCTTCGGAGACGGCGACGGCCGCCCATCCCCGCTCATGGAAGCTCGCGTGGTCGCTGCGCCCCACGGCAGGGTCGTCGGCGCCCGTGAGCTGCTGGACCGTCACGTCGGAGGCGATCTCCCGGACGGTTCGTGCGACCAGGTCGCCTAGCGCGTCGGACGCGCCCACGACCGGTCCCGGCACGGACGAGCCGGCATGGATCTCCACCGTCGGCGCGCTGCCGCTCTGCAGACCGGCGATCATGTCCATCTGGAGGACACCGACGATACGGTCGCCCGTCGCCGCGGCGGCGCGTGCGTAGAACTTGCTGCCCACCAGCCCCTGTTCCTCGGCATTGAAGAGGACGAAACGCACCGTGCGGGTCGGTTGCCTGCCGTCCGCGATGAGTGCACGAAGGCATTCGGCCGCGGTCAGCACCGCCGCGGTACCGCTGCCGTCGTCGTCCGCGCCGGGCGCTGGGTCGACCGCCGGATCGTAGGGGCGGGGCCGCCCGTCCGCATCGACGAAGTGGCCGCTCGCCGCGGTGGAATCGAGATGCGCCGTGACGAGTACGGCGGAGTCCGCGCCCTCGACCCGGTGCTCCGCCTCCAGATTGAACAGGCGGTGTCCCCGCCATCGGAACGCATGTCGTCGCACCGTCAGCCCCAGCTCCTGGAAGCGGAGGCTCAGCGCATCCACGACGCGCGCGTTGTCCGCGGCCGACGCGTCACGGCTACGGACTTTCCCCGGCTGCCCGGCGACCAGCGGGTCGACGCCGGAGAGACGCGCCACATGGCCGCGCAGAGCCTCCGGCGTCACGGCCGCTCGCACCGCGGCGACGGTCTCCGGGGACGGGACACCGTTCCCGGAGCCCTCGGCCAGCCCCTCGACCGCGAACTCCTCGGTCTGCACCTCGCCGGGACGAGACAGGAGTGCCGGGTCGGGAAGGAGGCGTTCGGTGTGGCCCGGCCGCGCGCCGGGCGGGTGTACGTGCTCAATCGCCGTACCAGCGGGGGCGGCCACATAGACGCCGCCCGGGGCCGGCCCGAGCGAGCCGACCGGCGGGGCCTTCCCCGCCACCTCAGCGCAGACGAAGCCGTACGCCGCCGCGGCACGCAGGACCGTCTCGGTGTCCGCTGAGGACTCGTCGGAAGCGTCCGTGAAGCCTTCGGGCATCGTGACTGGCCGGTCGTCCCGGACCAGGAAGGCGGCGGTGTCCTCCACGCTGCCCCGCAAGTCGGTGATGAAGCCGCCTCGTTGAAGCACCTCGGCCCCGAGCGTGGTTGCCATGGCGAGCACGAGCCGGTCGGAGGCGACGTGCACGGGAACCACCTCGGTGCCGTTCGCCAGCGCCTCCAGCTGGGCGAGGGTACGGCCCTGGGGCAGGCCGATCCTCGTCCAGAGGACGGGGCGGTTGTCGACGGCGGCCTGGGCGAACACGGGGTGGGCCGCGGTCCGCATGCCCGCTGTACGGGCCAACGCGCGCTCGTCGTGGTCCTCTCCGACGAAAACGCAGCCGTCGGCTGTGCCTTCCGCGCTCGTGACGGCCTCGTCGAATATGGCCCGGCTGGTCTTCGGGCCCCAGTGGATGAGGCGGTCGTCCGCGAACTGCCCGGCGAACGCCTCGTCGAGGGCCGCCGCGGCGCGCTCGGCCGCACCCTGGCCGGGGCCCGGGTTGGAGATGATGCCCTTGCGTACGTCCGCGAAGTGATCCAGCACGTCCAGTACACGGGGCCTGGGGCTGAAGCGGAGGGAACCGTCGGCTTCGAAGCTGACATCCGCGAGTGTCGCTCCGATGTCGAAGAAGAGCACGGCCATGGCGGCGTCCTTCGTCGGCGTCTTTCGCTGAAGGTGGAGTGGCGCAGACGGGACGGCGCCCGGCCCCCGAAGCCCCTGGGACCGTCAGCCGTGCGCGATGGCCCGCAGCCTGCATACTGCTGCGGGGACTCTCTCCTCCTCCATCCTCAGCCCTCAGCTCTGATCCCGCATGCCGGATGAGGGACCGGGGCGGCCGTACCCATGCGCGCAGCACAGGTCGATCAGACCCTGACGGCATCTCGACGAACCCTGGAGACTTCGGCCAATGATCTCGACCGGCGCGCACGGCCGGGTGATACGCCGTCATGACGCATCGCGACGGCCGGACCTTCCGTCCGAGGCCGCAGCCGGCCCACGCACCGTCGTCGTCCAGCCTCGAGGTGCTGGCCTTGCAGCCGGTGCCAGTCGCCCTCCAGCGGAGGAAGCATCGAATGCCTTCCTGACGAATCTCCCGGTACTCGGTCTTGGCCCCCGTGGGAGCTCGGATCGCCGCCGGCCCGTCAACAGTTCCTCCAGCGCATGCGAACCGGGGGAGCGGCGCCAGGAATGGTCGGTCCAGTCCCTGATCGGGGCTTGCAACCGGTACCTGGGTACAGGTTTACCGTCCGAGGTGTTCCCCCTCGGGGGACATGACGACGGGAGTGAGCACGATGAGTAGTGATCTGGCGTGGGTACCGCAGTCCTGCACGCTGCCCACCGAGCAACGGCCCCTGCGGGTCGCGGAGTGGGATGAGCTGTTCACGGAGCGGCTGACCGCGCTGTCGCGGCCTGAGCCGCTGCGGCTGCACCTGGACCTGGCCGGCGGACCGGGCGTCGAGGAACGGGTGCGGGACCTGGCGGAGCGGGAGGGCTGCTGCTGCTCGTTCTTCACTTTCACCGTCACCTCGGCCGAGGACCTGATCGGCCTGGACATCGCGGTGGACCAGCGGCACGCCGCGGTGCTGGAGGCTCTGGCCGTGCGGACCGTCGCCGGAGGGCAGCGGTGAGCGCCGGGCTGCGCAGCGGGCAGGTCGCCGAGGCGGCCGGGGTGAACCTCCAGACCCTGCGCTACTACGAGCGGCGCGGTCTGCTGGCCGAGCCGGAACGCAGCAACGGCGGCCACCGCCTCTACGGCGAGGAGGCGGTGACCACGCTACGGGTGATCAAGGCCGCGCAGCGGCTCGGCTTCACGCTGGAGGAGGTCGCCGAGCTCTTGGAGGCGGGCCGTCAGCGACACGGCCGCCCCGTCGGGGGGCTCCAGGAGCGGGCACAGGCGAAACTCGCCGAGGTCGATGCGAAGATCGCCGACCTCACCACCATCCGCAACGCCCTGGCCGCTGCCGTAGGAGCCGGGTGCGACGACCTGACCGTCTGTGCCGGAAGTTCCTGCTGCCCCATCCCCTTCACCGGCCTCGCCGAGGAGAACCGTCATGCCGGACCCTGCTGCTGACCCGCGCCCCCACCGGGCACCGAAAGCCCTGGGCGGCCTCGCCGCTCTGGCCTGCGTGGCGTGTTGCGCTCTGCCGGTCCTGGTCACAGCCGGGGTCGTCGGTGCGGGCGCCGGGGCGGTGGTGGGCTGGCTGCCCGCCCTCGCCGTCGTCCTGGCCGTGCTCGCCGCCGGGACATGGTGGCTCGGCCGGCGCCGCGACTGTTCCTGCGGGCCGAAGACCGCCGGCGGGGACGGGTGCGGCTGCAAGACGTCGGGGGAACCACTGAAGATCACGGGCGGAGGGCGCCGGGCTTGACCTGCCGGTACGGCGAGGAAGCGGTTGATCGGCCGGCGTTCATCGGGACGGCCGAGCACCTTGACCTGCCCCTGGAGGGGAACGGCGAACTGCTCGGCGTGTGGCAGGCGCGGGCCGGCCAAGAGGCGCTGCGTCCGACGATGATCGCGGGCTCAGCGCGGTCCCGCGTCACTGATACTGCGGGCGCCATTCGAAGAGCAGGATGGTCGCGTCGTCCCGCAGCTGTGTGCGCTGGTGGTCCAGGACGGCGTGGTTGAGCAGCCGGAGTACCTCGGCCGGGCGCTCGCCGGCGGCGTTGGAGCGGATGATGAAGTCGGTGAACCGGTCGAGCCCGAACTCCGCACCGTCCGCGTCGCGAGCCTCCACGACCCCATCGGTGTACAGCAGGACGCAGTCACCCGGCTCCAGTTTCGTCTCGTGAACCTGCCGGGCGGCTGGGACCAGTTGGCCGGCCAGACCGATCGGCGGTTGCGGGTGGCTGTCCAGCGCCCCGGCGAGCACCCGCTCCGCACGGATCAGCAGCGGTGGGGGGTGACCGCAGTTGACCCAGTGCAGCACCCCGGTCTCCGCATCGAGCCGGCACAGGACACCGGTGCAGAAGTGGTCGGGCAGCCACTGGGCGAGCGCCTGGTCGACGGAGCCGACGACGTCGGTCAGGTCGCCACCGCCGCGGCGGGCATTGCGCGCCGCGGCCATGGCGACCGACGTGGTCAGGCCGGCGACCAGATCGTGCCCCATGCCGTCGAGGATCATGGTGTGCAGCACGTTCTTGACCACCGAGTGGTCGAACGCGTCGCCGGCGACGTCGTACGCCGGTTCCAGGACCGCCGTCGAGACGCAGCTTCTGCTGCCGATGGTGCGCGGCGGCAGAAAGGCACGCAGCATCTCGGCGGGCAATCCCATGGCCGCCGTGCGGGTACGGGCGGCGAGCCAGTCGCTGTAGGCGCGCTTCGAGGTGATCAGCATCGCGAACAGACTCGCCAGCATCCGGCTGCGGCGCATCAGCGGCCCGTCGAGCGAGGCGGCGTTCACCGCCAGCACGCCGAGACGTTCCGCACCGTCGATCAGAGGCATCCAGATGATCAAGCTGTCACCTGCATCCACCACCCGAGGGGAAACCGTCCGGTACGCCCAGCCGCCCGAGGAGTGGTCCGTCGGCAGCGGTTCCAAGGCTTCGTCGAGTGGAATGAGCAGCCGTTGTTGCAGGTCGGCGAGGTAGATCTGCGCGGAGCCCAGCCCGAGGGCCGACGCGCATCGGTCGGCAAGGGCGGGTAGTTCGAACGGCAGGGCCGTTTGCGCCTCGGTGATCAGTTGTTCGAGCCGATTCTCGTCGACGGCGGGGGCGGTATCGGCGGGCGCGTGTGGGGGGTCCGACACGGGGATCACCTCTTCCTGCCCAGTCTCACATTGATCCCGTCCTCCCTCACACGTGAGACGGGGCGGCACGAGCGGGAGAGTACGAGCCTCAGCGCGGCGGAGCCGGTGGCGGGCGTCGGTCCGGTGGGCGCGATCGGCTCGGTGAACACGCGCCGAGATGAAGAAGAGGAGCCTCGCGAGCCGGGTCTTGCGAGCGGATGGGGCCTCGCAGCCGGTTCAGCCGGCGACTCCACCGCCCTGTGCGGGCGTTTGTGCCGCACCCGCTGTGGGTCGATCCTTGAGTAGGGGGCGGCCATGTGCCAGGCGACACGGGCTCGCGAGAACGGACGTGAGATGAAGACACCATCAAACGGGCCCGTGGCTGCCGGCCGCGGCGACCCGTTGTGGGTCACCCGGGCCGCCACCGTCGTACTGGATCACAACGGAGTGGTGACCGGGTGGAGTCCGGAGGCCGATCGACTGCTTGGCTACCGGGCGCAAGAGATCCTCGGCCGTCCGGTCGGTGTGGTGTCGGCGCAGGCCCCGGTGGGGGAGGGCGATGCGTGGCACAGCCCCGACTGTACGTCTCACCGGGTCCGTGAGGTCACCTTGCGTCACCGCTCCGGTCGTGCCGTGCGGGTGGCGGTCGAGTGCCGCAGCCTCCCCGACACCGTCGACGGCCCCGCCACTCTGCTGCTGCTGACGGACGCCGAGCTGCTCGCGGAGTGGCAGCTGCAGCAGGCGTTGCTGCATGGAGTGGCAACGCAGTCTCCGGTCGGTCTGACGATCTACGGCACCGACCTGCGGGTCGCATGGGCGAACCAGGCGGCGCGGCTGGAGCTGCCCGGACCCTTCGCGCAGTATCTGGGGCGCAGCGAGGACGAGCTGTACCCGGGAAGCCAGGTGCTCTCCGCGCGGCACCCGCCCTCGGTCACGCAGATCATGCGCGAGGTGCTCGACACGGGGCGGACCGTCGTGGATGTGCATTACCGAGGCTGTCCCCCGTCGGATCCCAGCCGTGAACACGTCTGGTCGCTCTCCTACTACCGGCTGCAGGACGAGGAGGGCCGGCCGCTGGGAGTCTGCGAGGAATCGGTGGACGTCACCGACCTGCACCAAGCCCAGCGCCGGCTGGTGCTGCTGAACGAGGCCAGTGCCGTGATCGGCAGCACGCTGGACCTCGAACTCACCGTGCGGGAACTGGCCGAGGTCCTGGTGCCAGGGGTCGCCGACTTCACCGCCGTGGACCTGATGGGCGATGTACTGGCCGGCCGGGAACCCCACGTCACGGATGCCGGCCGGCCCGGCGACCTGCGCCGGGTCGTCCACCGCTCGGTCCGGGAGGACGTGCCCGAAGCCGTCGTCGTGCCGGGGCACGAGGTCGACTACCCCCCAGGTTCACCGCAGTGGCAGTGCCTGTCGACCGGCGCGCCTGTACTGAACGCCGTCCTGGACCCGGCCAGCCCCTGGCTGCTCGACGCCCCCGCGCGGAGTGCGCGCATGCACAAGCTGAGTATCCATTCCCACATGGTGGTTCCGCTCCGGGCCCGCGGAGTCACCATGGGCGTGGCCACCCTCATGCGCTGGCGCGATCCCCTTGCCTTCGCGGGGGAAGACCTGCTGCTGGTGGAGGAGCTGGCCGCACGTGCCGCCGTCTGTATCGACAACGCGCGCCGGTTCCATCGCGAGCACAGTTCGGCGCTCACCCTGCAGCGAAGCCTGCTGCCCCCCAAGCTGCCCACTCAGGCGGCCGTGGAAGCCGCCTACCGGTACCTGCCCGCGGACACCGAGGCGGGTGTGGGCGGCGACTGGTTCGATGTGCTGCCCCTTGCCTGCGGCCGCGTGGGACTGGTCGTCGGCGATGTCATCGGCCACGGCATCCGCGCCGCAGCCACCATGGGACGCCTGCGGACGGCGGTGCACACCCTGGCCGACCTGGACCCGGCGCCCGAGGAACTTCTCTACCACCTGGACGACCTGGTCAATCGCCTGGCCGAAGAGGCAGAGCAAGCGAACCCGTCGGGAGTCGAGGGCGTGGTCGGCGCCACCTGCTTGTACGGTGTGTACGACCCTGTCACACGCCGCGCCACCTTCGCCCGCGCGGGCCACCCGCCACCGGCCCTCGCCCATCTGGACAAGCCGGTGGAGTTCCTCGGCATACCGGCCGGACCACCGTTGGGTATGGGGTGGCTGCCGTTCGAGTCGGCCGAGGTGGAGATCCCGCAGGACTCCGTTCTGGCCCTCTACACCGATGGCCTGCTGACGGCTTCGGACGGTGACGCGGACACCGGGTTGGAACGGCTGAGCTTCGCCCTCGCTCACCCCGACCGCCCCCTGGAGGACATCTGCGGCACCGTGGAGCGTGCCCTGCTGCCCGATCGCCCCCGTGACGACGTCGCCTTCCTCGTCGCCCGGCCCCGGCCGCTGCCCGCCGAGAGTGTCGCCGCGTGGGACCTGGCCTTCCATGCGACGTCCGTGCGAAGGGCCCGCGTGTTGACCGGGGAATGCCTTGACCAGTGGAAGCTGGACGAACTCGCCTTCTCGGCGGAACTGATCGTCAGCGAGCTGGTCACCAATGCCATCCGGCACGCCCGTGGCCCCGTCGAGCTTCGCCTCATCCGGACCGAGAACCGACTCGCCTGCGCGGTGGCCGACCACAGCAGTACCGCCCCGCATCTGCGACGGGCCAAGGCCGGCGAGGAAGGCGGCCGCGGACTGTTCCTTGTGGCCCAGTTCGCTCTGCGCTGGGGGACCCGCTACACCCCGGACGGCAAGATCATTTGGGCGGAACTGCCCATCCCGCACCCATGAGCGGCGAAGCCTCGCCCAGACGCCGCTCCCATGCTCGGTCCGGCACGCGAGCTGAACGACTGGCTCGACGCCTTCCGAATGACCTGGTCCCACCTCGGCCCGCGGATGTCCCACGTGTGATCAGCGCGTGCGGCCCTGCACGCGGCGAGACCGCTCAGCGCTCACCGGCCGGCCCCGGCCACAACGCCCGCACCGCGTCAGGGACCTCGGCCACAACAGCCGGGTCGAGCAGAGCCACTTGGAGGATGTAGCCGGGGAGGACGGAGAGCATCGTCGAAGCAATCGCCTCGGCCGTCACGTTCGTGGGAAGACCGCCCTTTTCCTGTTGGCAACGCGCCACGGTGACCAGATTGGCGCGTATGCGGCCCATGAGTTGGTCGAGCTTGCCCGCGAGCGAGCGGTTGCGCATGGCCTCTCCCCAGACCAGAACCGCGAGCCCGGCCACGTCCTCCTCGGCGGACTTGGCCCGGATCACGTCGAGCAGCTCCGCCATGACCGCCCCCATGGATTGGCCCTGCCGTTTCGTGGCGACGGCGAGCGTGATGTCGAGGACATCGCGCATGTTCTCCTCGACGATCGCGAGGATCATCTCGTCCTTGCTGGTGAAGTGCCGATATACCGCACCCGCCGACAGCCCCGCCTCCGCGAACAGGTCCTGCATGGACGTGGAGTGGAAACCGTCACGGAGGAAACAGCGGCGCGCCGCGTCCAGGATCTGCTCACGGCGAGCGTCCATGTGCTGCTGGGTGACCTTGGGCATGAGGCCAGGCTAACAAAGAAAACGAACATTCGTGTTGACGCCTGTCGGCGCCGAGGGCCACACTGGGGTTCCTAAGAAAACGATCGTTCTTTTTTATGAGAGGGCGGGTTGTGAGGAACCCCTTGTCAGGACACCCGGCATGGCGGGAAGTGGCCATCGCCGCCGTGGCACTGCCCATAGTGATCGCGTTGGCGGTGATGGCGTTCGCCTGGCCGGCGGGGCGGATCTCGCCGCGTGACGTCCCGGTCGGGATCGTGGGTACCGGACCGGCCAGCCAGCACGCGGTGGCGGCACTGACCCGTGCGAAGCCCGGTGCGTTCGACTTCCACCTCTATGCCGACCGGCAGGCCGCGCGGTCGGCGATAGAGAACCGGGATGTCTACGGCGCCCTCGCCATCTCCGGCCACGGCGTCACCGTGCTGAAGGCCACCGCCGCCAGCCCTTCCGTGGCGCAGCTGTTGACCGACGTCGGACAACAGCTGGCCGACAAGGCAACCCAGCAGATCGCCCAGCAGAAGGCCGCCGGTGCGCATTCCCCGGCGGAGCCCCGCAAGCACGCGGCCGCCCCGCCGGGCGCTGCCCAGCAGAAGGCCGCCGCCCGGCAGGGAGCCGACGGTGCTGATTCCCCTGCGGAGATCCTGGTGAAGGCGGTCGACGTGGTGCCCGTCGCCACAGAGGACCCTCGGGGTGCGGTGTTCAGCTCAGTGGTCTTCCCGCTCACCGTCTGCGGCATCCTGATCGGGGCGTTCGTCACGATGGCTCGCGGCCTGGCACGCCCGCGTCACCGCGTGCTGACACTTCTCGTCGCATGCGCCGTCGCGGGCCTGGGTGTCTATCTCGTGGCCCAGGGTTTCCTCGGGGCGCTACCCCGCAATCACGTGGCCACGTGGGCGATCCTGTCGCTCGACCTGCTCTCCGTCAGCGCCACCGCAGCCGGCGTGATCCGACTCCTCGGGCCCGCTGGCCTTGGGCTCAGCGCCGCGGTCATGGTCTTCGTCGGGAACGCCTTCTCGGGCGCCACCTCTGCTCCGGAGATGCTCCCCAAGGGCGTGGACCACATAGGCCAGTGGCTGCCCCCCGGCGCCGGAGCCAGCCTGCTCCGCGACACCACGTACTTCGACGGCAACTCCGGTGCCGGCCATCTCGCCGTCCTGGCTCTGTGGAGTGTCTGCGGGCTCACAGCAGTCATGTGCGGCCACTGGGTCACCGGAGAGGCCCGCGGCGCGAAGTCCAGTGCGACGACTTCCGGGGAGTTGCTCCCGGCTTTGCCGCGATCCGGCGGGGCTCTGCCGGTCCGGCGTCACGCGCACGCCCACGCCCGTCGCCATGACGATGACGGCTGACGCCGAGCACCTCATCCGCGCCATCAGGCCCTGGCCGCCGAGGACTTCGGCCCGGCGTCGCAGGCGCATGAGGCGCTGACGCACGGCTGTCCCCTGGCCTTCGCTGCCTCGGACGTCATGTGTCCTGGCCGGAGGGGGAACGCGGTCCGGGCTGTCAACGCGCGCAATCAGCACACCGAGGGAACGGCCGTCCGCAAAGGCCGACATCACCGACATCACCAAGGGTGCCCCCTCCATGGGGCCGCACCGCCACCCAGGGGCGCGGCCCGGCGGGCACATGGGCCGACTCCCGACACGAACACGACCAGGAAGCAGTGCGCGAGGTGTTGAAACCGGTTGAAACCGCGATGCCTCGCGCCGTGCCGAAACGGACACACACCATGACCACTCCGCAACACCCTCAGTCGGTGCGCCGGTTCGAACCATCGCAGTCGACCGAGGGCACTTCGGCCATCACCCGGGCCTTCGCCCTGCTCAGCAGGCGCTGGAACGGCTTGATCCTCATGGCTCTGGCCAAAGGCCCGGCCGACTTCGCACAGATACGCGAGCGCGTCCCAGGTATCAGCGACCGCATGCTCACCCAGCGCCTCCAGGAGCTGACCGCGATCGACCTGATCGCACAGGACGTCCGGCCCGGGCTGTCGTCGCGAACCCACTACGCACTCTCCCCGCACGGCAAAGCCTTCCTCGTCCCCCTGGCCGTTCTGTTCTTGTGGGCAGAGGATCACCTTCCGGCGAGCGGCTCGCCGGCATCGAATCAACAGGCCACGCGAGGCCGCTGACCTCCCTTTCCGCGCCGGCAGGGGCCAGCCGGAAGGTGGGCCAGGAGCCGCGCCGGACACCGCGGAGAAGCCCGGGGGAGTCACGGGGGAAGCGTCTCCACCCGCCTAGCCTCCCTGTCGGCCATTCGCCCAGTCCAGCTCGGCACCCTTGTCGATCTCGCGACTCAGCCTTCGGAGGGGCGCGGGGCGCGCAGGTGCGCCCGTTCCTTCAGCTCCTCCTCGTCGACCAGCCTGAGCATCGGCTGACCCGGCGCGCACACCATGGTCACCACGAACTTGGTCGGAGCGTCCGACAGCGCGTTGCCGTCCTGGTAGTGGATCACGTCACCGCCTGGCTCCCAGAACGTCCCACCGGCCTCGACCACACGCTCCGGCTCGCCCTCGAGCTCGAACCGGACCGCGCCTTCCATCACGTAGCCGAACGACGGGCCCGAGTGGCGATGCGGAGGGAGCCCGGGGTGACCGGGAGGCCAGTCGACGACGATGGTCATACCCGAACCACCCTCGGGAAAGAAGGGCGGAGTGACTTCCTGCAACAACTTGACTTCGGGCGGCAAGGAGACCTGGTGGGCGGTCCCGTGCGCTGAGTCCTTCTCCGACATGCACCACACCTCCGTAAGCCCCCCGGAATGGACGATCTCGCGTCGGCCAACACGTTCCGGACCGGTGTGCCCACCCACTCGTTCGGCGGTGACCAAGGTCGCTGGTGACCCGGCTCAGGCAATTCGCTTCGCGATGAGCACAAGCCACAGCCCGCTCCTGTGAGAGGCCGTGTGCCTTCCGCCTCGCCCAAACGGTCTCGAGACCACACTGCCTCCCGTCGGCGGCCGCCACAATCCGGAAGCCCTCGGCAGCGAGACCGCATCGCACCATGTGAGCGAGTCCCCCGCCCTCCGGCTGACCGGGGTTCGGGGGACCGCAGCGGGGTGTTCCTGTGGCTACTGCCGGGCCGGGTCGGGCTCGCCCGGAGAGCCGGGGCGGTCAGGAGAGCCAGTCGGTGTAGCGGGTGGGGGCGAGGTGGGCGTTCCTGTCGGTGAGGACGTCGCCCTTGACGACGGCGAACATGCCGGCGGTGGGGTCCAGGACGACGGTGCGGTGGTCGCCCTTGTGGGACAGGGTGATCCGGCCCAGCTCGTCCAGGGTGAAGACGTCGGGGCCTGCGATGTTGCGGATGCCGTTCAGCGGGGTGCCGGCGGCGACCTCCGCCACCGCGTCGGCCACGTCCCCGGAGGCGATGGGCTGGATGGGCGTGGCGGGCAGCCGGACAGTGTCGGCGTCGGCGGTCCAGGACATGACCGCGTCCATGAAGTCCATGAACTGCGTGGCCCGCACGATCGAGTAGGGGACCGGCCCGGCCGCGAGGATCTTCTCCTGGAGCACCTTGGCGCGGTAGTAGTCCAGCTCGGGCACCTGGTCCACGCCGACGATCGACAGGATGACGAAGTGGCCGACGCCGCCCTTGCGGGCCGCGGCCAGGAGGTTGTCCATCGAGGTCTGGAAGAAGGCCGGGGAGGCCTCGTCGAAGGTGGGGGAGTTCGTCAGGTTGACGACGACGTCGGCTCCGGCCACCGCCTCGTCCAGCCCCTGGCCGCTGAGGACGTCGACTCCGGTGGACTTCGAGTGCGGTACGGCCTCGTGTCCGGCGGCGCTCAGCTTCTTGACGACCTGCGACCCGATCAGTCCGGTGCCGCCGATGACTGCGATCTTCATGGCATGCCTTTCGTGGGAATTACGTGCGCAATATGGCATATGCGTCACTACGTGGATGTGGTACGAAACGGTTTGTTGATCGACCGATGAGCGACGGAATCAGGGACCGCCGACAAAGGTGACCGTCTCTTCGAGCGGCGCCCGGCCGGTACGGGCGTCACTTGCTGTGACGTCTTCGAAACCGATCGACATGCCGCAGAAGAGGATGAGTCCATCCGAGGGTGACAGAACTTCCGCGACGGTCTTGTGGTACTTCGCCCAGGACATCTGCGGGCAGCTGTGCAGCCCTTCAGCGCGGAGCAGCAGCATGACGGTCTGGAGATACATGCCGACATCAGCCCATTGGGGTGGACGCATGTCCTTGTCGATGTAGCAGAACAGGGCGGCGGGCGCGCCGAAGCAGTCCCAGTTCGCGGCAGCCGCCCGCTGGCGCGCCTCCAGGTCCCCGCGCGCGATACCGAGCGCACCGTAGCGCTGCTCGCCGAAGGCGAATCGACGCTCGCGGTACGGAGACTTCAGTTCCGGCGGATACATCTCGTACTCCGGCGCGTCCCAGGGGTCTCCCGAGGCCAGGCGCTCGCCGGCGCGTTTCTTTAGTTCGGCCAGCGGCGCCCCGGTCAGCACGTAGGTGTACCACGGCTGGATGTTCGATCCGGACGGCGCCCAGGCTGCGGCGGACAGCACCCGCTCCAGAGTTTCCCTCGGTATCGGCCGGTCGGTGAACGCGCGCACCGCCCGTCGGCTCGTGACCGCCTCGTAGACGTCCATGACCGCCCGCCTCCATCTGCTCAACGGGTCCATCTTCGCTACATTCAAGGTGGTATCACTCATAACCGTATCAAGTGAAACAATCTCGCGGCGCACCTCTGGCCCTGGTTCTCGGTCACAGCCGCCTCCCGCAGGCCCCGGCCGCAGGCCCCGGCCGCAGGCCTGGGAGGAGCAGCATCGGGAGGGCGTGGTGATCTACGCCTGAGGGCAGGAAACAGCTCGGGCCGAGGGAGGGTCGATGTTCGGCCCGTCGGCAAAGCGCGCCGTATGCGGCGCGGCACCCGTGCGGACGACTCTGCGATGTCGGCGACAGTCCCGGACGGCCGCCCGTTGCCCGGCCGACGCACACCGATGATGGCGGCGGCCTCCAAGGTCGGTTTCGCCAGGGAAGCCGCAAAGGATCAAGCGTGTCGGCGCGGCCGACAATCGTTGCGCCCCGCGGTTACGCCTCGTCGTCTGCCGGATGGGCAAGCCGGGTCAGCAGATCCGTCAGCTTCTCAGGCTCTCCGGGCCCCAATTCCGCCACCAGACGCTCACCCAGAGGCTCCGCGGCGACGTGGACCGCATCGAACAGCTCCAGGCCCTGAGGGGTGATCTCCACTGCCCGCACCCGACGGTCTCCCGGAACGGCCTTACGTACAGCTAGACCCTTCCGCTCCAGGTCATCCACAACGCGCATGATTCCGGCCTTGTCCGAGCCCGTCGCCGCCACCAGATCCCGCTGCACTGTGGGCCCGTGATTGACCAGCTCGATCAGTACCGCGAAATGCCGCAACTCGATGCCGAACGGCCGAAGCGCCTCACCCATCACCGCGGCCGCGTGCCAGTGCGCCCGGCGCAGGAGCAGGCCGAGAGCGAAAGGCGATGTGTCCCCGGGCCGGTCGGTCGCCTGCGAGGTGGGGGTCCGGTGAGGAGCGTCAGCGGCCATGAGGCCAGACTACTTCATTCGATACGGTAACGCCTGAAACTATCGGCCGAGCGAAACGGGCTCCTTGGCGTGATCCGGAAAGGAACCGCGCCTACCGACAACTTCCCTGTTCTGTCGATGCGTTCGTCGGGACACGGCCCGGCCCGGTGGATGTTCAGCCGAAACGGCCCGTGCGCAGACCCTCGGCGACCTCCAGCGTGGTCTGTTCCACGGACTGGGACGTCAAGTCGATCACGTTCCTCTCAAGTGGGCCCAGGTCCGTCATGAGCGGCGGGAATTGGGTTCGTCCGACTGTCCATGCCTGACTGGCGTATTCCCTGAACCCCCATCGAAGGAGACCGCCATGCTGGACATCGCCGAAGAGCTCGACCGGTGGGCCCGGCAGGGACGTGAGTTCGCCGTCGCCACGGTCGTGGCCACGAACGGAAGCTCGCCCCGGCAGCCCGGTGCGGCCCTTGCCGTCGACAGTGACGGCACGGCCATCGGGTCGGTCTCAGGGGGAGGTGTGGAGGGCGCGGTCTACGGAACTGTGCCGACAGGCCCTGATCGACGGCGAGAACACCCTGGAGAGCCTCGGCTACAGCGACGACGACGCCTTCGCCGTCGGTCTGACCTGCGGCGGCGTCATCGACATTCTCGTCACGCCGGTCCTGGCCGGCTCGCCCGCCCGCGCGGTGTTCGCCGCCGCCTGCGCCGCCGCCGCACAAGGGTCGGCGGCGGCACTGGTCCGCGTCGCCGAAGGGCCGTCCGAACTGCTCGGGCGCGCCCTCCTGGTGCACCCGGACGGCAGGTACGAAGGCGGGCTCGGCGGCCACCTCGGCCTGGAACGGACGGCAGCCGGCGAGGCCCACGCCCTGTTGGACGCAGGTCAGACCGGTGTCGTCGTCCTCGGCGAGGACGGCTCGCGCTGCGGGCGGCCGCTGACGCTCCTCGTCGAGTCCAGCGTCCCCGCACCCCGCATGATCGTTTTCGGGGCGATCGACTTCGCGTCGGCCCTCGTCAAAGTCGGGAAACTGCTCGGCCACCACGTGACAGTGTGCGCCGCCCGCTCCGTCTTCGCGACGAAGGAACGCTTCCCCGAGGCGGACGAGGTCGTCGTCGACTGGCCACACCGCTACCTGGAGGCGACGGCGCTCGACTCGCGGGCGGTGCTCTGCGTCCTCACGCACGACGCCAAGTTCGACGTACCCCTGCTGGAGAGGGCGTTGCAGCTGCCCGTGGCGTACATCGGCGCGATGGGTTCGCGCCGCACCCACCCGGAACGCAACGAGCGGCTGCGGGAGGCCGGCGTCACCGAACTGGAACTGGCCCGCCTGCGGTCGCCCATCGGACTCGATCTGGGCGCGCGGACACCGGAGGAGACGGCGCTGTCGATCGCGGCGGAGATCGTGGCCGTGCGACGCGGCGGCACCGGTGTGTCGCTGAGAGGAGCCCGCACACCGATCCACCACGACGGCGTGAACGTCTCGGCACGAAGGATCGGCGAGGTCGCCTAGACGGTGACCTCAGAAGACGACGGGCCGCACCGGCATTCGTGGCCTGACGGGGATCTCGATGCGCCCAGGGCGGCTGAGTCATACCCGTGCGGAGCCGCGAGGAAGGCCACCTCCTCCACGTCGCCCTGACCAGAGACAACCGTCCGCATGGCAGCTCCTGCTCGACTGCGGTGCTTGAATGGACCATCGTTCCTGAACTGGCAAGGAGAAGTGCTGTGCCCCTGGTGTCTGTCGTGATGCCCGTGTACAACTCGGCAGCCACCCTCGGCGCAGCCGTCCGGTCGGTGCTCACGCAGACCCACACCGACCTGGAGCTGCTGATCACCGACGACCAGTCCTCCGACAACTCCATGGACCTGCTTCGCGAATTCGCCGAGCAGGACGAGCGCGTCCTGCCGGAGTCGGCACCCGAACGGGGTGGTGCGGGACGGGCCCGCAACCTCGCGATCGAACGGGCCCGCGGGGACTACATCGCCTTTCTCGACAGCGACGACATGTGGCTCCCGGGGAAGACCGAGAAGCAGCTGGCCTTCGCCGCGGAGTCCACCGCGCCTTTGACGTTCACCTCGTACTTCAAGATGGACGCCGACTACGACGGCGAAAGCACCGACTGGATCCCGAACGGTCGGGTGGTCCGTGCGCGGGAGCACGTGGACTACCGCGCCATGCTGGTCCAAGACCACATCGGTGCTCTCACCGCCATGTACGACCGCAAGGTCCTGGGCACGAGGCTGATGCCTGAGATGCGCAAGCGCCAGGACTACGCCCTCTGGCTGTCGATCATGCGGGACGGCGCCGACGCCCGGGGCCTGGCTGAGCCGCTCGCGGTGTACAGGGCCCATCAGGCGGGATCGCTGTCCTCCAACAAGCTTTCGCTCGTGCCGTACAACTGGGCCCTGTACCGCGAGCACGAGCACCTGTCGGTCCCGCGGGCGACGCGGGCGCTGGCCGGCGCTGTGTGGCAGTCGGTGCGCAACTCGCGCATCTGATCCGTACACGGGCCCGGCGAGGACATCGTCGCCCGGCTGGAGGAGACCAGCGTCCACCTCGACGCGCCGGCCCGGACCTCGGGGCGGCCTGACCTGACAACGGGGGCGAGCGAGCAAAAGAACTCGGCCCCGTTCCTCCGCGCGACTACTGTGCTGCTGGTAGATCGTTCACCGACGACGGGCTGAGTCGTGCTGACCACTTCGCATCCACCGTAGATACCTCTGGAGAGCCCAGCGGTACCCACGGAGGTTGTTGATGTCCAGGACCGTTCGCACGACTCCCTGGCGACTCCGCGTCCGAGCCGGCGCATCGGATGCCATGTCCCTGTACGACCTGCGCTACCCACACGCCGAATTGGCCCAGGCCGCCCGCGAAGGCCGTCGCCCCGTGCCAACGAAGACGCTGCGCCGGATCATTTCCTGGCAGTCGACGGTGCTCCACTGCAGAAAGGGCTCGTTCTCCGCCGAGATCGCCACGGCTGAAGGTCGGGCTCGGCTCCGAGGCCGGCTCGAAGCCCAGCGGGCCCGCGGATTGCACCGCGCCGGCCACGCCCTTGACGACGTGGATATCCCTCCGATCCGCCACCGGCACGGTGAGCTCTGGCATGCGTGGTGACACGAAGCACCCAGGACCGCTGTGAGTCGCACCCCGGACAACGTGGAGGCGGTCCGCCCATCCCCACCTCATGCGGTCCTGCCCCGTGCGGCACAATCGCGAACGACTGGTCGGGCAACGGGGGAGCGGGAACGTGGGGCGTTTTTGGCCGCGAAGCCGTAAGGCCATACCGAACGAGCCGGCGCTACTGGCCGCGACTGCTGAGAATCCCGGTGGCGGCGTCGCCGAGATCGATCCGAGGTATGTCGACGATCCGAACGGCTACGTACCTCCCGAGGCGATCCGCGGCGCGTGGTTGGTGGACAGCAGCGGAAGACTGACAGGTGAGTACCAGGAGAATCCCCGTCACGGGGTGCCACAGGACGACTTCAGCAAGCTCACTGATCCTGATCACTGGCTTGGCTGGCTCGGTGATGACCCCGCGACCGCCGTCCGGAAGGGCATCGAGGAGTCCTTGCGCGCCCAGGTGGCAGACGCAGCGGTCGAGTGGGTCAAGATCCTGGAAACGCCCCGGTTCCTCACGGGTGGACGTCGACATCTCGAAGACGAACAGGTCATGCTGGTCACCCGCGCGGCACTCGCTGCACCGTTTGCTTTGTCCGTGCGCACAACGCTGCACGGGCGTTCCATCCTCCAGGGGGTGTTCTCCTGGGCAGCGGTGAACCTCTCGGCGCCCGAAGCCCGCAAGGACCGGCACTGGTTCGACCTCGACGTCGGGCTGGACTGGGCCGGTGAACGGCTGCAAGGGCGGATCTACGAGATTGACGGTGGGGACGGGAGGTGATCTCCCGCAAGGCTCTCCGCCTCGCTCTCGGCTCGGCCGATCCGGACGTCTCCGGGTGTCGCAGCCCACCCCGCCCACCCCTCCACTGCGGACGAGAGACGTCGGCGCGACAGCGTGGTGGCCGACCGTCGCCACCGCCGGATCATGAACGACCGGAGGGGAAGTCGTCCCGGGCCCCATGGCCGGGGGCCCGTGGCGGAGCCTCGAAAGCGGTAACGGGATGGGGAAAAGACCCTCTTGCCGCCTACCTGAACGGTCTCTAACTTGGCTTGCCACGTTCACGTGCCGAACGGAGGCCGACCGTTGTCGCTGCCGTCATCAAGTCCGCACACGTCCGACGACCGCGACCTGCTCTACTCCGAGCTCGCGGCACACGACCGCCTCGGCGAAGTACTGGAGAAGGAGCCGGAGCGGACGTTCGTCTCGGACTGGAACGGCGAACACCCGTTCGCGCGCTCCTTCCTGGGCGAGCTGGCTGACGTACCGGTCGGTGCGCTCGGTGCGCTCGGCACGTACAGCCACATGGACGAAGACACCGAACTTGCAGCGGCTGTGGCCGACCTGCACGTGCGGCGCTACGGGGAACCCTCGGTCACCGCCCGCCGGTGCGTGCCCGGAGCCGGTGCCACCAGTTTCCTGACCACGTTGTTGCTGTACCAGTTCCTGGACGGCGTCCGCGAGTTGGCCTACCTGCCGCCGGTCTACTACAACGCCGGTTGGTGGATCCGCAGGCTGGGTTTCACCGTCCACCGCGTCGCCCCGGACGTCGATTTCGTCGAGGACGTACCCCTGCGACTGCCGACCGGGCGGTGCCTGCTGTGGCTGACCGACCCGGTCTGGTTCGCCGGTGTGCCCGTCGGGCGCGCGACGCTGGACGCCATCAGGGACTGGCAGTGCCGGACCGGTTCGACCGTGATCGTGGACGGCACGTTCCAGTACATGGGATGGGACGGCGCGGGTCCGGAGGCGACCGAGTGGCTGGATCCCGATCTGACGTTCCGGCTCGTCTGCCCGACCAAGACCCTGGCCCTGCACGGATTCCGGTTCGCCTACGCCCTGGTACCCGAGCGGTGTGCCACAGCGTTCGCCGAACTGCACGGCAGACTGCACGGGGCGGCCGGGCTGGCCGACCGGCGATTCGCCCATCGGGCGGTCGCTGTACTGGGCGCCGGGGACGGGGCGTTGCCGTTGATGCGGTTCGCCGAGGCCCGGTACCGCCGACTGCGTGCGGGCGGCGCCTTGCCCGATGCGGTCGAACCCGTCGGCGGCTACTTCGTGTTCGGCAGGCCCGAAGTGGCCGCCCACCGGATCGCCGGAATGGACATCGCGTGCTTCGGCGGCTCCGGACACCCCGGCTTCGTGCGCGTCAACCTGCTGAATCCCTCGGCTGTCGAGTGTCTGTCGGCGGCGATCCGCAGTCGTGACGGAAAGCAACCCCTTGACTACGGATGACCCGCGGCACAATCATCGGCAAGTCACATCAGCAAGTGCCCCAGGGGTGTCCCGACGGCAGCTGACGGCGATGGGAGTCAGCGCCTTCCTCTTGGCCAGCGTTGACAGGATGTGAGCTCATGGTCCATCCGCCCGCCCCCGCATTCGACGGCGTCACCAGCACCGGGCGGCACGTCGTGTTGGCACCCGGGGTGCGGATCGAGCCACTGGTCCGGCAGTGGGCCGCGTGGCTCATGACGCTGGACCCGGTCAACGCGGCCCTGCATCTCGCGGGCCACCAGCGTCCCCTCCTCGAATCCTTCTTACGCCACCCCGGTCGGCACGCGGCTGCCGCGCGAGACCGGCGCACAGCCAGCGGCCCGTTCGCCCATCTCGGCATCGGACAGACGGATTCGGTCCGGCGCTGGCTCGACCACGTCGAAGACGCCGAAGCGGGCACGCTCGCCGTCGGCGAGGCACTGCTGGGCCTGCTGAACCATCCGGACCGGCCGGTCAACGCGGTACTGAGCGGTGCGATCGAGCGGGTGACGCAACCGCAAAGCGGCGGGAACGGGCATTCGGTACGCCTTCTGCGCACAGTCCTGCGGCGTTCCATCGAACCGGGCACGGAAAGCGTGGCCGTCTGGCCGGCGGGAACGCGCCCGCACTTCCTCAACACACCCAGACTGGTCAACGACGACCGCCTGTTGCAGGTCAGCGCCGCCCTGCGCAGCGACCGCCTCGACGCCGTGCTGCGCCTGCGGTACACCCCAGCCCCGCTGGACGCGGCGCTGGAGACGCTCGGGCTCGACCGGACCGATGACCACGCCTCCCTCGCCGCGCTGCTCCGGCCCATCGACGAACCGGCCGCCCCGCGGGAACGGTCGACCGACCGGACGGGCGTCGACTTCCTCGGACACTGCAGCGTGCTCATCCGCGAGGGTCGGACAGCACTGCTGGCCGACCCGATCACACCGCCGGCGGCGGATCCCGTCGGGCTCCCGCCGCGGCTCGACGCGGTGCTGATCTCCCACGGGCATCCGGACCACCTCGTCGCCGAGGCACTCCTCGCCCTGCGGGACCGCATCGGCCTGGCCCTCGTACCCGCAACGCGCTCGGACAGCTTCGCCGACCCGAGCCTGCGTGACTGCCTGCTGCGGCTGGGCATCCGCAACGTCGTCGAACTCCAGCCCTACGAGCAGGTGACGGTCAAGTCGGCCGTCGTGACGGCACTGCCGTTCCAGGGCGAACACGGCGGACTCGACATCGGCGGGAAGGCCACCTGGCACGTGCGGACTCCCTCCACCGCCCTCATGCTCGCGGCGGACTGCGCCTGCCGGGAACCCGAAGCGTTCGACGGTGTCGGCGACGAGTTCGGAGCGGTGGACCTCCTGATGACCGCCATGGAACCCCGCGGCGCCCCGGCTCGGTGGCTCTACGGTCCCCTCGTCGCACCCAGCAGCCCCCCGAGCCGTCTCGACGGAGCGGACGCGGACGCCGTACTCCGGCTGGCGGCCGCCGTGGGCGCCCGGCGGTTGGCCGTCTACGGCTGCGACGGCCCCCCAGGAACCGGCCACCTGTTCGGCCGGCCGGCGCCTCGGACCGAGGAGGAGCAGCCGGGCGACACCGGAGAACACGAGATGGACCGCCTGCGCCGTCTCGCCGCCGCCCGGAACCTGCCCGTGCTCACCCTCGATGCGCCCCGCCGGATCACGCGTCGGCCAGGTGACCGGTGACCGGCCGAGCCCGCTCGCCGAACCCCGGCGTCGTCGTCGGATACAGCGGCCTGCACGGCAGCGGCGAACACCACATCCGTGCGTTTCCCGACGCCAGCGACGCCGAACAACGGCACTACCAGGGCTACGACGCGGCGGCCGCGGTGTTCGTCGACGGGCACCTGGTCGCAGCCGGTCAGCAGGAGCGGTGGTCCGGACGAAAGTTCGACCATGCCTTCCCCGACACCGCGCTGCGACAGTGCCTGCGCCTGGCCGGACTGTCGATCACCGACGTGGACGCGGTGGCGCACAACTTCGACCACACCGGACTGCGCCGGATGCATGACGGCAACCCCCGGGCAGCCGACCGCTACGCCGGCGTGCTCGACCCGCGCCTGCAACAATGCTGGTTCGCCGAGCACTTCGGCCATGTCCCGCCCCTCACCCCGGTCCGCCACCACCTCGCCCACGCCTGCTACGCGGTCGCCGCCGCGGGCGAGGACCGACTCACCGTCGTGGTGGCCGACGGGCTGGGCGAGACCGACGCTCTCAGCGTCTTCGCCTACCGCGACGGCCGGCTCGACCGGATCCGTTCCTGGCCATGGCGTGCTTCGCTGGGGCTCTACTACAGCCTCGTCACCCAGCACCTGGGCTGGCTGGCCAACAGCGACGAGTACAAAGTGATGGGTCTGGCCGCCTACGGTGATCCGGACCGGTACCGGAAGGTCTTCGACGAGGCGGTCGTACTGCGCGACGACGGCGGCGTCGACATCGCCTTCCTCTCCCTGCCCGGCCGGCCCGCCGAACGCGAACTGCATCGCCCGGCCGGTGCATGGCTCACCGCCCGCCTCGGCCCTCGGCGTGCCCGCGAGGACCCCGTCGAGCAGCACCACGCCGATCTCGCGGCCGCGGCCCAGCAGCGCCTGGAGCAGGCCCTCCAGCACGTCATCACCACCGCGGTGGCGAGGACGGGAATCGGGCACGTCGCGTTCGGCGGCGGAGTGGCGCTCAACTGCCTGGCCGTCGGGCGGCTGGCCGGTCATGCCTGCGATGCGCTGCTGGTGCCCCCCGCACCGGGCGACGACGGCACCGCGATCGGTGCCGCACTCGCCCTGCTCGACCTCGACAGAGCCCGCACCGCCTGGCCGGCGCTGCCCCTGCTCGGGCCGCCGCCGACAGCCACCTCCCTACTGGCCCGGCGCCCCGACCACCTCGCTTGCGTCACCGACCCGCGGATCCGATCGCGCATGGTCGCCCAGGTCCTGGCCGCGGGCGCCGTGGTCGGCTGGGCACACGGTCCGATGGAGTTCGGTCCGCGGGCCCTTGGCAACCGCTCGATCTTCGCAGACCCCCGCACCGTCGCCAGCCGAGAACGGGTCAACCGGGCGGTCAAACAACGCGAGCCGTTCCGCCCGCTCGCTCCCGCGGTCAAGGCCGGCGCCGCGCGGCGGTACTTCGACCTGCCCCCGGCGCAACTACGGCACATGACCGCCGTGGCACACGCCAGGCCGGCCGCGGTGCAGGAGGTCCCCGCGGTGGTACACGCCGACAACACCTCCCGAGTCCAAGTCGTCCACCGGTCCGAACACCCGGTCTTGTGGCAGCTGCTGGACGCGTTCGAGGCGCTCACCGGCGTCCCCGTCCTGCTCAACACCTCGCTCAACGTCAATGGCCGGCCCATGGCGTGCACCGCCGAGGACGCTCTCGCCACATACGACACCGGAACCCTGGACGTGCTGGTCGTCGACGGTCACGTCCTGGCAACCGACTCCTGGCGCTCCCGGGTGCTGGATGCCCTGCGCCGGGCGACGGCCGAACCGAACGCTCCAGCACGCGGCAGCCGGACGGAGGCATGAAGGCCATGGCAGCGACGTACCTGATCGGCGGCGGCTGGCCACCCGACCCACTCGACCACCTGTACGCCGCGTTCGCCACAGAGGTGGCCGACCGTCCTGGAGAACTCGTCTATCTGCTGCAGAAGGGCGTCAACCCGAAAGGGTGGCGCAGGTACTTCCTGCGCCTCGGCCTGCCCCCGGCCCGGCAGGTGACGGTGGGCCCCGGTACGGCGGTACGGCCCGAGGACATCGGGGTCGCCGCCGGCATGTTCGTGTGCGGCGGCGACAACCCGCTCTACCAAGGCGCCCTGGCCGAACACGCCCACGAGGTGCGCAGGCACCTCGCCGAGCACGACATCCCCTACGCGGGATTCTCCGCGGGTGCCGCGGTGGCCGGCGCCGACGCCGTCATCGGCGGGGCCGTGCGGGGCCGCCCGGACGGCAGCACGGTGCCCGTTGCGCCGAGCGAGCGGGACGAGGGCCTGCCGGTGCTCGCTGTCCTTCCCGGTCTGGGCCTGGTGCCGTTCGGCGTGGACATCCACGCCACCCAGTGGGGGACACTCACCCGGCTGATCCACTCGGTGGCCACCGGCCTGGTGGAGGAGGGCTGGGGGCTGGACGCCCACGCCGGTATCCGTGTCAACGCCGACGGCCGAACCGACGTCTTCGGGCCCGGCAACGTCTACCGGGTCCTCGCTTCCGGCCCGGCCCGGGCCGGAAGCGACCGCGACGTGCGCGTCAGGATCCTGCCGCCGGGCCGCGGCCCGACCATCACGCCACGCCACGAAGGCAAACCGGAAGGCCCGCCGTGCCAGGGGGCAGAGCGGAGCAGCCCACGATGACCCGTGTTCCCCTGCCGGACCCGCTTCCCGGGATGCGGTGGCTTTTCGACCGGCTCGCCGCCCGGGACGAAACCCGTACGGCTCTGATCGGCGTGAACCGGGCGTGGAGCGCCGGCGAGCTCCGCGCCGCCGTGGAGACGTGCGCGGCAGAGCTGTTCCGCTGTCTCGCGGTGACCCGGCCCGGAGCGCCGCTCGCACTCGCTTCCCCACGCAGCCGCGCGGATGCCGTCGTGGCGCTGCTGTCTATCTGGCGGCTGGGTCTGGTGCCGGTGCTGGGCGACGAGCACGGCGCGCGGACACCGGACGGCGCGCGCGTCGAACCGCCGGTACTACGGCCGGCGGATTCCGCGGCCCTCGGCCCACGGGCGGTCGCCGGGAACGACACCGGGCTGGAAGTGCTCGGGCAGCCCTGGGCGTTGACCGGCACGGTGACCGGGACGCCGCTGCCCTGCGCCCGTCCCGCGTACGTCATCGCCACCAGCGGCAGTACGGGGCCACCGGCACCGGTCCTCAACCACGCCGACGGACTGCGCAACACCGTGACCGCGCTCGTCGAGCGGTACCGGCTGAGCGTCGACAGCAGGGCCCTGCTGTTCGCGCCGTTCGGCTACGACGCCGTCCTGGCCGATCTGCTGCCGGCGCTGCTGGCCGGAGGGGCCGTGGTCTGCTGCGACGACGGGTCGTGGCAACGGGCGTCCGCGCTCGCCGCCCGGATGCGGTCCACCGGCGTGACCCACGCCGTCCTGCCCCCGAGCGTGTGGCGCGTCGTGCTGTCCGTGTGGAAAGTCGCTGGGATCCGGCTGGAGACCCTGGTCAGTGCCGGTGAACCCCTGGACACCGCACTGGCCGCTGAACTGGCCGGCCTGGCAAGGGCCGTGGTGAACGCCTACGGCCCGTCCGAGGCCGCCGTATGCGTCACCACCTTCGAGGCGGGGCCCGAGACCACGGCCGGGGCGGCGCGGACAGCCGATCCGGTGCCGATCCCGGTCGGCCGCCCCCTGCCCGGAATCATGGTGGAAGTGGTCGACGAGGCCGGCGTCCGGGTCGGACCCGGAGCGACCGGAAGGATCATCGTGCGAGGCGCGGGCGTCGCCCACGGCTACCTCGCCCCGGTCGGCGGCCAGACACGGGGGGAGCGGTTCCAACCGCGGGGACCGGCTTTCGGGCCGTGCCCACCGCAGACGCTCCACACCGGCGACATCGGGACACTGACCGACGGCGGCGACCTGGTGGTGGTGGGACGCGAGGACGATGAGACCAAGCTGCACGGCCGGAGGATCCGGCTGACCGCGATCGAGGCAGCGCTGCGCACTCTGCCCGACGTCCGTGACGCGGCCGTCACTGTCCACGACGACCGCCTGCACTGCGTGTGGGTCCCCCTCCCGGCCGACTCGACCGCCGACGCGCCGGACCGCGCGGACGCCCTGCCGCCACCGACGCCCTCGGTCTGGCACCGGGTTCCCGCCGTGCCGATCACCACGAGCGACAAAATCGACCGAGCCGCCGTCCTTCGCCAGGTCACCGCATCGGCCAAGACGGGAATGGACAGCGGTGGTGCTCCCACCAGGACTTCGCCGCCGGTGCCGCACGCCGGCGGCGGGGCAGTCGACACGATCGTCGGCCGACTCTGGCGGCGGCACACCTCCGGTACCGGCGAACCGGACGAGGACTTCTTCGCCGTCGGCGGCGACTCACTACGGGCGATGGAACTCCTCGACGACATCGAGACCGAGACCGGTCACTGGGTGGACCTCGCCGATTTCCTCGACGCGCCCACCATGGGTCAGCTCACCGGCCTCCTGCGATCGACGGAGCCGTCCAGCACGCCCCCGGGTCCGGCCGGCAGGGAGACGCCATGAACACCGTGCACCTCACCCCGGCCCAGCGCGACATCTGGGCTGCCCAACGGCTGGCGGCACAACCCGCCCATCACCTGTGCCGGGTGCTCGACCTGACTGGTGCCGGCTCTCCGGCGGCGCTTCAGAGCGCCCTGGACCGGCTCGTCGCCGACTGGCCCGCGCTGCGGCTGGGGGTACTGGACGACGCGGGCCGACCCCGCCCGTTCCTCAGGTCAGAGGCCTCGACCGGAGTGCGTGCGCGCCGGCTGCCCCCGGACACCGATCTGAACGCTGCCATCGCCCAGGCGATGGCCGAGCCGTTCGATCTCGACGACCCGCCGATGCTGCGGGCCCACCTGCTGGAGAGCCGGCGCGGCAGCGGCTCCGGGTTCACGCTGGTCGTGGTCGCCCACCACTTGGTCGTGGACGGCATCGGCTTCAACCGCCTGGTCTCCCGCCTTCTACAGGAATGGGTGCGGTGCGAGCGAGGCGCTGACGCCGTGGCGGTCGCACCGGCGCCGGCCATCCGCAGGACCAAAACCGCGCCCCGCGCGGACGCGGCCTACTGGCTGGCGGAGTTCGGTGACGACCTCGTACAGAGCCTGCCCGAACGGGAAGGCCGCACGCCCACCGGGGGCCTGCTGCACAGGCGCGACCTGGTCGGCCGGGATCTCGACGCACGGCTGCGGATGTGGGCGCGGCGACACGGGCACAGCCATGCCTCGGTGCTGCTGACGGTCTTCGCGGCGACACTGCACCGCTGGAGCGACGCCGGCGAAGTCGTCCTCACCAGCCAGGTGAGCCTGCTCCGACGCGGGGACGCCGACATCTCGATGGCGACCACCACGGTGCCCGTACACAGCCGCCTGAGCGACCAGGAGAATGCCCCAGGCTTCGCCCAGCGCACCCGTGAGCGTTTCGTGGCCGCCCTGCGGCACAGGGACGAGCCGTTCGCCGACGTACTCGGATTGCTGCGACCGGCCCGCCGGCCCGACGGAACCAGCGTCTTCGCCGACTACGAGTTCAACCACATGCCGGCCTGGCGTCCGCCGGCGGATCTCCAGCAAGCCGGCTGGCGGGTCACAGAGGTGCCGGTGCCCGACCCCGCGACCCAGTACGCCGTCACGCTGTCCGTGGTGGACGGCGGCGACCACACGGCACTGCGCTGGCACGCCGACGGAAGACGGCTCGACCAAACAGACCTCGACACGGTCGCCGCCGTCTTCCTGCGACTCCTCACGGCGGTGACCGGAGGCGACGTCGACACCGCCCCGCTGACGGGCCTGCACGTGGTGGGCCAGGCCGAGCACGACGCTCTGCACCGGCTGGGAACCGGCCCCGCAGCCACCGTCCCCCTCCAGACGGTGACCGAGCGATTCATGGCCCAGCCTGCCGCACTGACCGCCCTGCGGCGCGGCTCGGACAGCCTCACCTACGAAGCGTTGGCCGGCCTGGCGGGCGGTGTGCAAGTGGCCCTGACCGAGCATGGAGTCACCGAGGGAGACCGGGTCGCCGTCCATCTGCGCCGCGGACCGGCCCTGATCGCCGCACAGTTGGCGATCTGGGGCCTGGGCGCCGTGTACGTGCCGGTCGACGTCGCCAATCCGGAGCCCCGCATGCTCCAGATGCTCGACCAGACCGGCCCGGCCGCGCTGTTGACCGACCAGGACCTGAGCACCGGCCTGCGATCACGGCTGCGGTCGAGCGCGATCGCGGTTCTGCGGCCCCACCAGCCGCCCTCCGCTCTCGTGGCCCGCCCCGCGCCGTCCGCGGGACATCCCGCGTACGTTCTGTTCACCAGCGGGTCGACCGGTGCGCCCAAGGGAGTCGAGATCGGGCTCACGGCCATGAACAACCACCTCGAGATGATGCTCGACATCGGCATCGGTGCCGACGACTGCATCGCCCAGAACGCGCCCCTCGGGTTCGACGTACACGTCTGGCAGTGCGTGGCGGCGCTCACCGTCGGCGCCTCGGTGCGCATCGTCGACGACGGTGAGGCACGCGACCCGTTGCTGCTGGCACAGGCGGTGGCCGCCGATCAGGTCACGGTCCTCGAGGCGGTGCCTTCGCTGCTCGACGTCCTCGGCGCGTTGGCGGCCGCCGGTGCGCTGGACACGACGATGCTCCGTCCACTGCGGCACCTTCTGCCGACCGGGGAACCACTGCCGATGGAGCTGTGCCGCCGCCTGCTGGAACTGCTCCCGGACGTCAGCATCACCAATGCCTACGGTCCCGCCGAGGCCGCCGACGACATCACTCTGCACCAGGTCCACGGCGATGAACCGGGCCACACGGCACCATTGGGCCCCGCCGCTCGAAACGTGCGCCTCTCAGTGCTCGACCAGTGGCAGCGGCACCGGCCGCACGGATACGCGGGCGAGATCGCCGTCGCCGGGCTCTGCGTCGGCAATGGCTACATCGGGCCCGACGTCCGTCCCGCCTTCGGGCCCGATCCCTGCGGTGCCGGCCTGATGTACCGCACCGGGGACATCGGCTACCTTGACGACAGCGGCGTGGTGCACTACCTGGGCCGGCAGGATCACCAGGTGAAGGTGGGCGGCCGACGGATCGAGACGGGCGAGGTCGCGGCGGCCCTGCGCGCCGTCGACGATGTCGACGCGGCCGCGGTGGTGTGCGTGCGGCGCCGCGGTCACGCCACCCTCGTCGCCTTCGTGACGAGCACCGGCCCGATTACGGAGGCGGACCTCAAGGCGGACCTGGCCGCCAGGCTGCCGTCCTACATGGTCCCCGCCCGGATCGTCGTCCGGTCGGAACTGCCGGTCACCGGCAACGGCAAGTCGGACCGCCGGGCCCTGGAGCGGGAGGCCACGGACCTCGTGAACACGGACTCCGCCCCGGCGGGGGGCACAGGGCTCCCGCTCCCTCCCGCGTCCGCGGACGGCTCGCCCATCGACGACGCCTGGCGAGCGGTCCTCGGAGCCGGAGCGGACCTGGACCGCGGGGCCGGCTTCTTCGCCCTCGGCGGGGACTCTTTCACCGCTCTGGAGCTGGTGGCCCGCCTCGACGCCGTCGGCGTCACCACCGACATCGGCACCCTGTACGCCAACCAGTCCCTGGACGCGTTCGTGCGGGCCGTCGCCTCATCGACCACGGCATGCCCGGCAGCGGCCCCGCTCCAAGGCGTTCTGCCCTCCGCGGTACTGCCGATGGCGGTCGCCTCGGCGACCGCCTGCCCGCCCGTCGTGGCCGTCCGCTTCGATCCGTGGCTGATCGACGTGGACACGCTGGCCGTGGCGCTGGACCGCGTGGTCGCCGGGACCGTCGCGTTGCGGCTGGCGATCCACCGGAATGACGACGGTGAGTGGCGCTACGCACTTCGGGACGGTGCCGTTCGGGTACCCGTCATCGAGGCGGCCGCCGACGACGGCCTGCTGGATGCGGCGGCGGGGGCCCTGGATTCGAAGGCCGGCGTGAACCTCGTCGGGGCCTACCTTCGGCATCCCGACGGCCGACTGACCGTCCTCCTCGCCGCCGCCCACGTAGTGATCGACGTTGCGGCGCTGTCGCGGCTGGTGGACCTGTTGGCCGCGGTCATGGGTCAGGACCCGCCGCAGGAAGCGGCGACCGATCCCCACGCGGACTCCGATTTTCTGCGCTGGCTCGCCACCCTCCAAGAGCTGGAGCCGGCCAAGGTCACGAGATCCGTCACCGCCCCTGCGGCGGACCGGGGCCCAGTCGTCCACGGCAACGCCACGGTGTCGGAGGCGCAGTCGCTGACCCAGCCGACCCCCACACATGTGCGGGTCGAGCTGCCCGCCTCCGCAGGCCTGGAGGATCTCGACGCCGCCCTGCTCACCACCGCGATCCTCCTGTCCGGGCGGCGGGACACCGCAGTCGCCGGTGTCTGGCGGGAACTCGACGGGCGGCCCCTCGTCCCCGGCCGATCCGCTCTCACCGACGCGGGCTGCTACACGCTCCTGACGCCGGCGCTGACCGAGAACGACCTCGTCCACCGGGCCCGGGAGCTTCCACCCTCCCAGGCCCTGCCTCTGGTACGCCGGGCCAGGGTCACCGCCGTCGACCGCGGCCGTTTGGCTCGTGTCGTGGCGGCCCCACCAGGCGTCGGCGTCATCGTCAACATCCTCCACCAGCCGGTCCGGTTCAGCGCGGCCTCGCTGCCGACGGCGCGTCTGGTGCCGGCCGTCACCGGCCACAACGCGCGGTCGAGTCCGCACCTGGTGCACATCGACGCCCACATCGACCCCGCCGAACCGGGAACGGCCACGCTCACCGTCACCTTCCATCCCGCAACGTCCGCTCCGTTCCGACGCGGATGGCTCACCGGACTGCGCGACGGTGTGCCCACCGTGCTGACGGCCGCCGCCTCCCAGGCAGCGTCAGCGGGTACGGCGTCGTCGCCGCCCGGTGCCGACCTGCTGGGCCTCAGCCCGACGTCATTGAACGACCTGTTGAACGAGCTGGAGGCGCCGTCGCCGTGACATCGCCCGCCGAAACCAGGATCGAGGCGTTGCTGCCCTGCACGGCGGCGCAGGTTGCGATGGCCGAGGCGAGCCAGGGCTCCGGACAGTACCTGCAACAGAGCGTCCTGCGCGTCAGCGGATCACTGAAGCCGGACCGACTGCGGCGAGCCTGGGAGCAGACGCAACACCATCACCAGGTCACGCGCCTGACGCTGCACCGGCACGAGGACCGCTGGATCCAGGTCTTGCGCACCGAGCCCCACGCCGAGACCTGGGCGGTACACGACCTTCGCGGCACACCGCCGGCCCAGCGTGAACTCATCGCCGGGGAACTGGTTCGCCGCGCGGGTCAGACGCTCGACATGCGGGCCGGGCCGCTGCTGCGGCTGGACCTGCTGATCGAAGGCGACACCGCCGCCCTGCTCGTACTGAGTCACCACCACGCCGTGGCCGACGGCACCACCGTCGAGCTCCTGCTGCGGTCCCTGGCCGACGCCTACGCGGGACGTCTCGACGTGCCGCGACTCGACCTGGTCTCGGCCACCCGGCGGCTGTGGGCCGACACCGGCGATGACCCGCTCACGGAATTCGCCGCCGACATCGCCGACATGCCGATGCTCTTGCCGACCTGGCCGCCACCGACCGGGCCGTCCGAGCTCATCACCGAGCAGCGCGGGGTGAAGCCGGACATCACTCGGGTCAGGCGGGACGCCGCGACCCACGGCACTACGCCCGCGGCAGTGACACAGGCTGCCCTGCTGGCCGTCCTCGCGCACGGCCGGGGGGAGCCGGCGGCCTGTCTCAGCCTGGCAGTCGACCTGCGCGCACTGGTGCCCGGGGCGTTGCACACCGGAGGGCTGTTCCTGACCACCCTGCCGATCACCGCCCGCGTGGGTCCCGCCGACACCGGCCTCACCCTCGCCGCACAGCTCGCGCGGCGAGCCGGCCCGCGACGTCTGCATCCCGGCGTCTCCTTGCCACAGACCCTGATGGCAGCGTCGGAGGCGGGCCGTCAAGGTGTACCGGACACACTGCTGACCGTGCAGCGTTCGACGGCCCTGCCCGACCCACCGCCCGGGTTGTCGTGGTGCCGTGCCTGGACCACGGAGCACACCGAGTTCGCCCTGAACCTCGACGCGGTGTGGACTGACGAGGTCATGCTCCGGGCGCAGTTCGACCTGGCCCGGGTGCCCGCCGGCCATGTCGCCGGACTCTTGGACCGTACGGTGGCCGTACTCTCCGAACCGTCCCGGCCGGTCGCGGAGCTGCTGGGAGAACCCGGATGGCTGCGGGCGGCCGGCATCGGGCCCGAAGCCGACAGCTCCGACTCGGCTGACCTGCTCGCCCGCGTTCTGGCGGCCGTTCGGCGTGTCACCCGGGAACCGGTCGGGCCGGACGAGGACCTGCTCCGCGCCGGTCACAGCTCGCTCACCCTCATGTCGATCGTCGTCGACCTCGCCGAGCACGGCATCCCCTGCACGGTCGGCACACTGCTGGATCGGCCGACAGCCCGAGGAGCGGCGGCCTACGCCGAGCGACGGCAGCCGGGCGACACGAGCACGACGACCACGTTCCTCTCGCCTTCGTCCTTCACTCCCCTCGAAAAGAGCCTCCTGGCACGGACCGACCGCACGGACTGGGGGACACAGCCGATGCATGAGCAGTCGGTTCTGACCTTCGCGGAGGTGCTGACGCCCTCGGTCGCTCGCCGGGCCTGGCAGAAGGTCATCGAGCGCTACCCGGCGCTCGGACGCGACTGGAGCCAGACAGCCGCGCCGTCCGCACCGGAACTGACCACCCGCTCCGACACGGACACCCACCAGGCAGCCCGCGACTGGCTCACGGCACAGCTCGGTATCCCCTTCCGGCCCAACGCGCCGCTCATGAGAGCAGCACTGTTCGTCGGCGCACGGGACAGCAGCCTCGCCCTCGCCTTCCACAACGCCCTCATCGACGGCTGGTCGTTCCCGACCCTCATCCGGGAGCTGCAACGGGCCTACGCGGCACTGGCGACCGGGGACGAACCACCCGCGCCGCTGGGCGACGACGGTCGCACGTACCGGCGGTGGCTGGGCGGCCGACGAGACGGCGACGACGCGAAGTTCTGGGCCCGTGCGCTGGACGGATCGGCGTTCCCTCCACACGACGGCCCAAGCCCGTCGCGCGAGCGGGCCGTCGCCCGGCGCCGCGAGGTGCTGTCCCACCTCACCGCTGTATCCACCGCGGCGGGCACCACACCGAACATGGTCGCCGCGGCACTCGTCTCGACCGCTTTCACCGAGGCCACCGCCCGGCCGCCGCACGAACCGCTGGGCCTGCGGGTCTCGGCGCGCCCGCCGGAGCTCCCCGGCGCGATGCGCATGGTCGGCCAGTTC
The DNA here is from genome assembly GCF_014203595.1 of Streptomyces echinatus. Taxonomy (GTDB): domain Bacteria; phylum Actinomycetota; class Actinomycetes; order Streptomycetales; family Streptomycetaceae; genus Streptomyces; species Streptomyces echinatus. Next base: position 301,846 of record NZ_JACHJK010000003.1, on the reverse strand, counting down.
ACCGCCGAGCTGCCCATGCCCCGCTTCGCCGGTCCTTCCCAGCGATGGCCCGAGGCGACCCGACGACTCGCTGCGTCGATCGAAGCCGCCCGCCGCCACTCCCACCTCGGCGAAGCCGGGATCAGATCGGCTGCGGCTTGCCCGCCGGAGTCCGACCTCTATCGCGATCTGCTCGTCGTGGAGGAGTACCTGCCGTTCGACGAGTGGGCGTCTCAGGCGGGACCCGGCGCGTGGACTCTCCGGAGCCAATGGCGCCGGGAGGTGTCGCCGTCCCGCCGGACGCTGTACGTGGAACCCACCGTGGACGGGTACGACCTGGTGTTGTCCACCGCCGTCGACGAGGACCCGGGGGATCTGCTCGCCGCGATCGCGGCGCGGACTCGTGCTGCACTCGATGCGTGGGCGCGCCCAGTCTCGACTGCTTTCGGCCTCGTGCCCGCCCTCACGGCCGTGCCCTGACCGCACCATCCCGACAGGAGCGGCCCGACCACCGCGCCCCGGCCTGCCAACCCTGGCCTCGCAGCCGCCGGTTGTCCATAGTCGCCCTGGCGTGAGCGATCTCCCTCAGCTCCCTGCGAACGGCATCACCACGCCGGCCACGGTGTGAACGCAGGTGGGCACCGAGGTGCTGTCGACGGTCAACACGGTGGCGGAGCTGAACGGCTGGCGCTGACCAGGTGGCGCTGCTGCAGGGCCGGCAGAGGAGCCGTCTGGTCGATGATGCGATCAGCGGCGCACATGAAGTCTTGCTGCCGGCGCAAGAAATACCGGAACGGGCATCTCGGCCAAGGCGCGTCCCGCAAAGTGCCTGTTCAGGGCCTGATGACATGATCGAGGCGTGATCAGTGAACCTGGCCGTCCTGCTGCGACGATGTATGTCCTGTTCGATGTCGATGGCACGTTGATCGATGCCGTGGACAATCAGCGCCTGGTCTGGCACACCTGGGCCGGGCGCTACGGATTGGACCCTGATGAGGTCTACCGAGTGGCACTGCGGACGAGGCCGATGGAAACGTTCGCCCAGGTTGCCCCGGGCCAGGACCCCCGGGAGTGTCTGGCCGCACTGCATGAGCTGGAGGACGAGGACGTTCGATCCGGCTCATATACGGCCTTCGGTGGCGCCTCGGAACTGCTGAATGCCCTGAAGCCCGGGGCCTGGGCACTGGTGACCTCCAACTATGAGCACCGAGTACGTGGACGTTTCGCACGGACGGGCCTGCCGGTCCCGAGGGTTGTCGTGGACGCCGCCGCCGTGGCGGAAGGCAAGCCGTCGCCGGTGCCGTATCTGCAGGCAGCCGCGCAACTGGGTGCGAGGCCGGAGGACTGCCTGGTCATTGAGGACGCCCCCTCCGGAATTCAGTCCGGGTTGAATGCCGGGATGACGGTATGGGGCGTCAACACCCCTGCGGCAGTCGATGGCGTGCATCGTCACTTCGCGAGTCTGCGCGAAGCGGTCCCGCACATCCTCGCCTTCGCGTCCGGAGTCGCTTCTCACCGACTGAAGGGTCCAGCCACAGTGGAATGATCGTATGGCGGCTCTTCCGGCCCGATCCGTCCGCGTTCGGCTCGGCCTTGGGCCTTCGGCCGCCGGCCGGCTCAGGCTCCGACTCGGAGCCCCTGCAGGGCGATCCGTGACCCGGTTCAGGCCTGCCGGGTGGTCATGCGTCCGCCCCGTTCCTCGTGATGAGGCCCCAAGGGGGGCGGATCTGTTGCGCTGAGTGTGCGGTAGATGTTGCGCGGGCCTTCGCAACGCCAGCCGGGCCCGCCCTGGTACGGACACCAGGTCACCTGGGCCCCGCCGCTGGAGGCGGCCCTCGGCGTGGTGCCCGGTTGTCCACGGTGGCGGCGGTGTGAGTGCCGTCGCCACCGTGGCGGCGCCGTAGGAGCCGGGTCTCAGGGAACGGTGCAGACGACGACGGCCCGCAGTGACTGCTGCGTGCTGCCGATGTTCTTGCCGAGGACTGTCCAACCGGAGCCGGACGCGTAGGAGTCGGTGATGTAGATGTCGTAGCCGCTGGTCCGGGCGCCGCCTCCCGTGGGCACCTGGCCGGCCGGGCAGCTCACCCCCGCGCTGTTCTGTCCGCCCGCGGGGACGTTGGAGGGGGCGCCCTCGTACTGGCCGTGCGCGGCCCGAAGGGTGGCCTTCGGCTTGGCAGCCTCCTTGGTGCCGCCGTCCACGACGGCGGCACCGGCCGTGGCGGTGCCGCCCGTGAGAACGGCGACGGTGATCAGGATGAGAACTCGGGTGCGTGTCAACTGAGCCTCCGGGTGTACGGGGGAAGACACCCAATAAGTTACGGAGTGAATGCATCCGTGCGCAGAGCGTAATGGGGCGCATCTTCCAGGCGCACGAAGCCCGCCCCTGACGGTGTGCTCGGGCGCGCGCCTCGTTCAGGACCCGCATTCATGTGCGATCTCTCGGCTCGTGTCGGTGGTGAGGGGAGTCGGTGGTGGCGTCATGGGGTGGGGTGTTTGGGGGCTGGTCAGTCCGTATGCCTGTCGTGCGGTCGTCGCTGGGGCCCGCCGCGGTGGTGCGAGCTGGGCAGGCGCCTGTCGCGCGGGGCGGGGAGGGCGACCTGGTGCTGGTGAACGGGCTACGACAGCCTCGCCTGCTGGAGCTGGACGAGGCGCAACGCGTTCCGGGACCGGCGCTGGTGGGTGGCGGCCGGGAATCGGTAACCGTGCATCAGCGTTGCCTCAGCATGGGCGATACATCCCGCTACGGCCACGACGAATCTGGCCCGTCCGACTTCTCGACCGTCCGGGCACGTCTCGCGGCCGACCGCGCCGACACCCTCGCTCGGGCGGCCGCGCTGAGCCGCGACTTCGACGGGATCGTCGCGGCGAACGCCCTGGTCGCGGTGGACGACGAGCACGACCCCGAAGGGGGCACCACCGCCTTCGAGCGGGCCCACGTCGCCGCGCTGATGGCGCAGACGCGCGAGCACCTGAAAGAGCTGGACCGGGCACTGGAGCGCCTCGAACAGGGACAGTACGGGCAGTGCGAAGGGTGCGGCGGGACGATTCCGCCCGAACGCCTGGAGATCCGTCCGGCGGCGACCACCTGTGTCCGCTGCGCCCGGCCCCACCCACGCCGCGCTTGACGCCTGCCAGTGTCCGGCAGCACGAAGCACTGGTGCCAGCACGCCGGTTTCGACAAGCTGCGGCACATGGAATGGACGCCCCTGCTCTCTACACTGACCGGTGCCGTCATCGGCATTGCAGCCACTTTGATCGCTGACCGCAGCCGGTGGCGGCGGGAGGAAGCCAGGCACGCTCTGGAAGTACGGCGCGAGGTCTACACGGAGTACGTTTCCGCCCTGAAAGCCGCGGGTGAGGAGATACGAGCCGTCGCCCTGGGCGACCACATGTCCGAGTCGGCACGCGACGCGGCGGTGCGGGAAGCCGTACGCGGTACCGGCCTCTACACGGCAAGCGAACGGCTCTGGCTCGTGGGCCCGCCGCAGGTCGTGGAGGCGGGGAACGAGGCGTTCCACCGCCTGCGCGCGATTCGCGACGCCTATGCCCGTGGAGTGGCCGTCGGCTCTGCCGACGACGCGCCCCTGATTGAGCGGCGACGCAAGGCTATGGCGCAGATGCGTCGCCTCATGCGCGAGGACCTGGGCATCGGACCCCTCGGAATCGAGTGATGTGTCACCGGCCCTGATCTCGTCCCAGCCGGGCGAGGTCCCGCCACCGTGCGGGTCAGAGGTGGCCCTCGCGTTCGACTGGGGCCAGGACGACCCGCAGGTCCTCCGGCGCGGCAGCCACCACGGCATCCTTGCCCGTCCCGACGAGACCCTCCGGCCGGGCAGGCTGGTGGAAACTGGGCTGCGCGAGCACAGGGGGTCGCGTTACCGTCTCGGCAGTGCAGGTGCGCAGGCAGCGGCTACTTCTCCTGTCAAGAGAGTGACGCGGGTTCGAATCCCGCCGCCGGCGTCATGCCGGTGTCGTCCAGCGGCCTAGGACGCTTATGTTGCCGCCGCCGATCTCGATCTCTGCACGCCATGGCACGAGTCGCCCGCCACGGGGGATTCAGGTGGGCGGCTTTCGCCATCTCCGGGCCCCCCGGACGCGTAGGAGTCGGTGATGTAGATGTCGTAGCCGCTGGTTGGGAACGCTGTCCTGGCTGGCCGGTTGCCGCCGCCCCCACCGCCGCTACGAGTGCAAGGCCGAACACTTCCTCGCCTTCGCCGGCGTCGCCGCAAGCTTGATCAACTATCGCAGGCTCGCCAGATGTAGCTGCAGCCGATGCCACTGGCTGGGCGTCAACGAATGTCCCACTCGTCGACCGGAACGCAGTCATGCACCGTGCAGGCCCAATCCTGGAAGTTACCGACGAAGAAGATCCTTGACAGGAGGACGTCACCGGCTCGCTGAGCCCGCACCAACAGCCCGAGTTTTCTTGGAGCGAAAGCCAGCCCGCTGCACCAGAGCACCGTGCTGCCGGGTCATCGAAGAATGAGTGCTGGTGAAGCCCTGTGCACCCATCGTCGTGGCCACTTCCTCAATGCTCATGCCGAACCGAAGCGGGCCGACAGTCTCGAACGGCACAAAGGTCCACTGCACTCGATGCGCGTTGTCGGCGATGGACCACATCTGCGCGTATCCCTCCAGGGCATCACGGAACCGCGTCACGCGGCACGTTGATCAGCGATGATGTACAACTGCACCCCGCTGAGGCCCTGCAGCCGGGCCCATCAAAGGAAACGACGCCTGAGTGGCCTGCGGCCGCGGGCCGAAGGCTGGGAGGCGGAAGTGGCTTGCGGGCGGGTTCTCGCCGGCCGGGCCGCGCCTTAGACTGCGACCGCTCCGAAATCTGACGATCTTTTGGAGGGTGTGCAGGGTGAACCGAGCTCTCATGACCGCATTGGCGGCAGCGGCATTGGTCGTGTCCGGGGGCGGCACCACCGCCTCCGCTTCCGACGGCCCGCCGCGAACCACGCACGGTCCTTGCCAGTACACCCAGACCCCGGACGAGCCCGCGGCGCGGCCGGTTCCCCTGCCGCCCGACCCGCGGCACACCCCCAGTCACGGTGCGCTCGATATGGCTGTCCCGACCAGTCAGGGCCCGCTCCCGCTGCGTCTGGACCGGGCGAAGGCGCCGTGCACGGTCCAGAGCTTCGTGCACCTGGCGCAGCACCGGTTCTACGACCGTACGGTGTGCCATCGGCTGACGGCGTATCCGACGCTGAAGGTCCTGCAGTGCGGCGACCCGACCAGCACTGGCGAAGGCGGGCCGGGGTACAAGTACAAGGACGAGCTGCCGGTGGACCTGCCGCCGGCACCGAGCGATCCGACCGGCGTCCGTCGTCTTTACGGGCGCGGCCTGCTGGCGATGGCCAACGCCGGGCCGAACACGAACGGTTCGCAATTCTTCGTCGTCTACGGCGACTCCGCGCTGCGACCGAACTACACGGTGTTCGGCACGGTCGGTGCCGCCGGCCTGAAGACGCTCGACAAGATCGCCGCTGGCGGTATCGAGCCAACTGCGCAGGACCCGGCGCCTGTCGACGGCACGCCCGTGCTGCGGACCGAGCTGCTCAGCGTCCGGCCGTCCTGCCGGCACTGACGAGCTGTGGTGCGGTCACGGTGGATCCAGCTGCGTGCCTGGTCTCACGGTGATGTGAAGTAGCCGTTGCCGACGTCCGTCCAGATGACGTCGCCGGTGCAGACGTAGAAGGTGACCAGGTCGGCTGGGAGGAGCTTCACATGTAGGCCGGGCCGCCGCCGTTCGAGCCGATGACCCCTTGCCCTCCCGGGATCTTCGCGGAGCGACTCCTGGGAGCGGCGTATGGTGCGTGCCCTACGCCGCCGAGGACTGGTTCACGTGGCTGGCACGGTGGCGCCCGCTGCACCCCCGGCGTCGCGGGTGTCATGCCAAGCGGGCGGCCGCCGGCTTCGTGGCCTGGGACCTGCACCGCACAGGCGCCTCGCTACTTGACGTGCGCCTGTTTCGCGAGCGCGGTCTCTGTTCGTGTCCTCTGAATCCTCCGCGGATGAGGGCGCGCGCGTTCGACCGCTCGCCGGGCCAAGGTCTCGTCGCCTTCCCGGTGTGGACCGAGAGGCGGGGGTGGGCGGGCCGTCTCGGGCTTTCTGCAGCAGCAAGAGTCGGGGCACCGCAGGTGCCGCTTCCTCCCCGATCGGGCCGGGGTTCCGGGCAACCGCGATGGATGCCACGGTTGTCTTCCGGCCGGAGAGAGCCCCGGTCCTGGGGCCTTGCCAAGACTGGCACGCCGAATGGTCGGATCCCGGTAGGGGAGGCTGGCTTGGACCGGACGGTCACGGGGGCCGGTACGGCACATGTGTCCGGGGTCGATGCCGCAGGCTTGCAGCTATCGGGCAGCGGGCGGAGTCCGAGGGGTTGAGCGATAGTCGCTGACGAAGTGTTAGGACTGGGCGACCGGTTCGGTGGACTGGGCGGCGCCGGCAGCACAGGACGGCGGTGTTTCACCCCGTCAGCGAGGGTTGACGATCCGCTCGTCGAGCCGGTTGAACAGTTCCTCCAGGGACTCACCGATGTCACGGCCGAACTCTGTCAATCCGTAGGTCACCTGCGGCGGCGTCGTCGACTCGACTTCCCGCCAGATCAGTTCGTCCTGCACCAGCGCGCGCAGGCTCTGGGCCAGCATCTTCTCGCTGATGCCCTGGATGCTTTCGCGTAGCTCGTAGAACCGGCGGTCCCCGCCACGCAGGGAGATCAACACCCAGACGCCCCACCTGCTGGTGACGTGGCTGAGTACATCGCGTGCAGGGCAGTCGGTGTGAAACACCTCATACCGCTTCCCTGACTCGGGCTGTAAGAGCTGCGGGCCTTCTGTCACGACTGGAGCTTACCAAAAGGTATGGTCTTACGAAAAGTAAGCACGACTCCTAGCGTCCTCGATGCAGTGCACAACAGACGAGGAGCTGATCATGATCGTGGTGACCGGGGCTACCGGAAACGTGGGCCGACCGTTGACGCAGGCCCTGACTGAGGCGCACGAGGAGGTGACGACGGTCTCGCGGCACTCGGCGGAGGTGCCGTCCGGGGTCCGGCACGTCACGGCGGATCTGGCCGAACCGGCGAGCCTCGCAGCGACGTTGTACCAGGCGAAGGCGCTGTTCCTTCTGCTCTCCGGTGACCTTCACGCCCCCGGAGCGAGGCCGACCGACATCATCGACCTGGCGGCGGCCAACGGCGTCCGCCGCGTCGTTCTGCTGTCGTCGCAAGGCGTGTCGACGAGGCCGCTCGGGCCGACGCGGGTCGCGCTGCGCGTAGTCGAGGACGCCCTGCGGTCATCCGGCATGGACTGGGCCATCGTGCGGCCGGGCGGCTTCGCCTCCAACGCCCTGGCCTGGGCCGACAGCATCCGCACGCAAGGGACGGCCGCTGCGCCCTTCGGCGACATCGGGGTACCGGTCGTCGACCCGGCCGACATCGCCGAAGTGGCAGCAGCCTGCCTGTTGGACGACCAGCACAGTGGAGGAGTGTACGAACTGTCGGGGCCGGAGGTCATCACACCCCGTCAGCAGGTGGCGACCATCGCAGCCGCGCTCGGTTCGCCGGTAGGGTTTCACGAACTCACCCGCGACGAGGCCAAGGCCGGGATGGCCCAGTTCGTACCCTCGCAACTCGCCGACGACACCCTGGACATCCTCGCCGCCCCGAACTCCGACGAGCTACGGATCAGTGCGGACGTAGAACGAGTGCTGGGGCGCGCTCCGCGCTCCTTCGGGGACTGGCTCGACCGCCACCTCGCCGCGTTCCGCTGAGGCACGACAGCGAGTCCGTAGCCGGTCAAGCGGGCCGTGACCGGCTACGGCCCCCGCGCACCACGAGGCGGCAAGAAAGCCCCGGACGCGGACCACGGACACTACGACACATGTCCTGGCTGGCCGGGCGCCGCCGTTCGCACCCCCGCTACGACCGCAAGGCCGACCACTTCCCGGCCTTCATCGCCCTCGTCCTGCCACCGCAGACTCACCAAGTGGGACGAGCTCCAAGAGCTGCTAACACAATGAGTGGAGTTCTCTGTCAGTCGTTGGTGAAGGGCCAGGTCTTCCAGGCCAGGTCCAAGCGGCTGTATGCGTCGTCGAACCAGGCATCGACCAGCGGGACGGTCACTGTCACCGTCGTCAAGGACGATGAGGCGTCCCTGATCGTCACATGTGCCCGTTCCCCTTCTAGGTCACGCTCGATGAATACCTCAGGCCCGCGGGTGTCCTCGCGCCACGCGATGCCCTGCCCGGCATCGAGCGCGTCCAGGGCCTCCTGCCAGTGGCGCAGGTCGTCCGGGAGCACCCAGGTCTTGAGGCTTCCGCGCACGAACGGCGTGTCGACCAGAAACTCTCCGGTCAGCGCATCGCCGGCGTACTGGCCGTCCGGACGCTCCCTTCCCGTGAGGCGGAGGATGACGCTGTTGCCCTCGCCCTCCAGGCGGATCAAGTCGATCGGGCCCTCGTCCACCAGTAGTCCTTCCTGCTTGTGCATGGTGCCGCACCCTAGCGGTCGGTACGGTCGGCACATGCACTCGCGCGAGCGTGAGCGAACAAAGGCCATCGCGCTGGGTGTGCGAGCGCCTCGGTGGCGGGCCACTGGGCGACGTGGAACAGCTGCGCCAAGTCCTGCGGGCGCCGAGTGGAGACGTATCGACCGCACATGCGGCCACTCTCTCACTGCCCGGCCGCTCGACCAGGCGCCTGTGCGGTGACCAAGCGGGTCGTGTCCCCGTCAGGGCGGCAGGACACCGGTACCGAAAGAGCCGTCGCTGTCAATGGTGACGTCGCTCGTAAGGGTTGTAGCTGCGCAGAGGATCATCACCCGCGTGTCCTGGGCATACGGTCTGCACCAAAGCCCCCGCAGGCGGGGGAGAAGCACGGGAGGGCGGCCGGCCATGGCAACGGACGATCGGGAGTGGGAGACACGGGCGAAGTGCCGCACCGCGGACCCTGAGGAACTGTTCGTCGAGGGCGCGCCGCAGAACCGGGCGAAAGCCCTGTGCAACGGCTGCCCGGTCCAGACTGAATGTCTCGCCCACGCTCTCGACAATCGCATCGAGCACGGCATCTGGGGAGGCATGACCGAACGTGACCGCCGCGCTCTACTGCGGCGCCGCCCGACGGTCACCTCCTGGCGCCTGCTGCTGCAGACCGCCCGCACCGAACACCTTCGCCGACCACTGCCGATCCAGGCCACGGACCGCAAGTGGACCGCCTGAAGGTACGCCCTGCACCGCCCGCCCTTGCATCGGTGGCAGCCCGAACGATCGGCGACGCGATCAGCCCTCGGCCGGCTGCACGGCTGGGAGGTGGGGCAAGCCGTCCCGTCGTGTCCGAGACGGGCGGAGGGGCGACGACCACCAGACCCTGCTCCGACACGTGGACCTCGTGAATTGCGGCCATGAACGGCACGACGCTCCCGCGGACGGGTCGGGTTCGGCCCGGACCGGGAGTAAACCCGACTGCAGCACACAGCCGCGCCTTATGCCCGGCCGCCGGGGAGGCGGCCCGCCAGGACCGCTTGGACGGAGTGTAGGTGGTGTGGCGCGTCCGACAGCCTGGACGCCGGTGGGCCCTGGAAAAGCGATCACACGCCGGAGGACAACGACCCCAAGGCTGAGATGGCCGCGCCGCGCGGAGATCGGGGGGCTGAAAGCACGCCCTGACTTCTCGCGCCGAGAGCGAGCAGGCGGCTGGCGTCGTGGAGGCGTACGGGGGCGTCACGCCGGCTGCGGCGGTGCGGGTGTTGGAGGCGGTCTCGCAGGGCTTGGGCGCGACGCTGGGGGAGATGGCGGCATAGCCGTTGGAGTGACCGCGCTCCGAACGGCTGCCTGCAAAGACCCGCACCGCCTGGAATGTCACGCTTGATCCCAGAAAAGCGTGCCCGTTCCCGGCCCGCATGAGCGGGAGGACTCGGACTGACCGGTGTCACTGGCCTACTGACCGTTGGACTGGCTGTCCGGGGGAAAATGAGCAGAGGGGGGCATTGCGAGCACTGGAGGGATTCACAGGCTGACGACGACCAGGGCGGTGTCGTCTGTGACGCCTTCGGTGGGGATCATGTCGTTGATCACGGCGTCGGCCAGTGCTTCGGGGTCGGTGAGTTCCCTGTGGCGGACCAGAGCATGGGCGAGTTGACCCAGTCCGATGTCGATGTCCTGGTGCCGGCGTTCGATGAGGCCGTCGGTGTAGAGCAGGAGGGTGTCGCCGTCGGTGAAGGCGGTGGTCGCTTCCGGGCGGGGGCTTGGTTCGAATGCGGCATCGAGCGGCGGGTCGGTCGCCTGGTCCAGGAGCTCTACGGTGCCGTCGCCGCGGAGCAGGACCGGGGGAGGGTGACCGGCGCTGGAGTAGGTGATGAGGTGGCGGCTGAAGTCGATGAAGGCGGTCACCGCGGTGGTGGACTCGGCGCCGGTCAACGAGTGTGCGTACCGGCCGAGGACCTCGAGGGCCTGCGCCGGGCCGGTGGCGACCCGGGAGGTGGCGGACAGGGCACTGCGGAGCTGGCCCATGACGCCGGCGGCCTCCAGGCCGTGGCCGACGACGTCTCCGACCGCTACGGCGATCTTGTCACCGTCGTGAAGTTGGACGAGGTCGTACCAGTCGCCGCAGACGTTGAGGGAGCCGACTGCGGGACGGTAGCGGACGGCGACCCGGTGATGGCCGATGGGCGCCGGGACGGGGAGCATGGCGCGCTGGAGCGCGAGGGCGACCTCCCGCTCACGGGCGTGGGCGCGGCGCAGGCGTTCATTGACTTCGTGCAGCTGCCTCATCCGGCTGAAGAGCTCGGCCTCGAGCTGGCGCGAGCCGCCCGGTCGACTGGTGGCGCGCAGGAGTTCGGTGACCTCCTCGACGCGGTGGATCACCAGGGCGATGTGGCCGTCGGGCGCGAAGACGGGCGCGTTGACAGGGCTCCAGTAGCGCTCCTCCCACTGGCCCGGGCGCTCAGCGGACTCCACGTCGTAGCGCTGCAACTCCATGGTGTGGATCTCACGATTCGCCAGGACCGCGCGCAGGGATGCCTCCAGGTTGCGGGCGCCGGTAGCCGTCACGTCCTCGGGGTTGCCGGGGAAGGCGTCGAAGAGGTAGCGGCCCACCACCTGGTCGCGGCTGCGTCCGGCCTGCCGCAGAAAAGCGACGTTGGCGTCGGCGAAAACCAGATCGGGGGTCAGCAGAGCAACTGCGCCTGGCAGCGCTTGGAAGACGGCCGCGTAGTCGATAGCCATTGACGCAGAATATGGATGAAGGGTGTAAAAGGGTTCTATTGGTTTCTTTGAGTCTTACCCAACTTGCCTCACGACCCCTCGTTGCCTAGGAACGGGGCCAGGTGGTGCAACGTCAACTTGGCGCGCCAGTACGCCGCGATCAGCGGCAGCTGGTCCTCCGGCGGCAAGCCCCAAGCCGTCCTCGCGGCGCCCCGCCGCGCAGTGCGTTGATCAACTTGCCGGAGGGGCGCGGGCTCAGCCTGGTGAACGGGGCTGTCCGGGAGGGCTCCGACGCCGTGATCACACTAGTCACACCAAGATCATCCCGCCGCAGTCCGCGGTTACCGGGCAACCTTTAGTTGATGATTTCGGCGCGGTCGTCCAGACGGATAGCGGCCAGCCTGTCTCGCCACATCTGGAGAGCTTCGGGTGTCTGTCGCGTCCAGTCGGTGACCTCGCCAACGATCCGGAGCGGTTCCCTGCTGCGATAGGAGCGGGTGGGATTGCCAGGGAACTTCCTGTCGGTGACGTTGGGATCGTTCTCGAACTCCCCGGTCGGTTCGACGACATAGACTCGCGGGGTCCCCTCGCCGGCGGCGAGTTCAGCGGCGAGTCCCGCGCCGTCACGCAACGCGGTGAAGTAGATGTGGTTCATCACGATTTCGGGCCGGTAGTTGGAACGGAAACCGGCGGTGAGGTGATCTCCGACCTGCAACTCGGCCTTTGTGCCGTGAAAGAACGGCCCCTCGTCCAACACCTTGTTCATCGTCATAGATTATCAACCAAGCGGCCGTGACGGGCAGCTATCCAGGATGGCTCCGGCTCCGTGATCACACCAGTCACAGCAAGATCATCCGACCTTGAGGTGCGCCGTCGACATGCACGTACCAGGTGCCGGAAAGCTCGTGGTGTTGCCTGGGCGGAAGGCCAGATCACCGTCACCTTCGGTCGCGTCCCACGCGATCGAGCGCGGTTGAAGAACGGCGTGGAAGCATCGCGCGGAACGGCAGGTCAGTCGTCACCGCTGGCGGTGCTGATCGTGTATTCGGCCACAGCGAGATCAGCTCATGCAGTCGAGGTTGGCGGCGCCTCAGCAGCCCAGCCGGGTCGGCGGGCGTCGTCCATCGGGTCCAGCCGACGCCCGCGCCGGCCAAGGAGACCGATGTCCCCCGCCGGACCATTCGGGTGGACGCACGGCGACCTGCAATACCGCAACCTCCTGCGCGACAGCGGCCGGCTGGTAGCGATCCTGGACTGGGACCGGCTTGGCGTACGCCCGTACGGGGAAGAGGTCGCACGGACCGCGCAGGTCCAGTTCGGCGTGGGCGGAGTCTTCGACCTAGACCGCCTCGCCGCCTTCTGCGCCGGCTACAGGGCTGTGATCCACCTGCCGGCGGCCTGCCTCGCCGACGCCGTCACACGGCTGTGGTGGAAGCGGATGACCGATTTCTGGCAGCTGGAGTTCTACCTCGACCGCCGCGACCCCACCTTCGCGGAGATGTTTCGGACGGACGAGGCCCTGTTGCACTGGTGGACCGACCACGCCGACGAGGTTCAGGCGGCCTACGCGGCCCACTAGATGTCCGCTGCCGCCGGGACCAGCCCAGCGGCAGCCAACTAGAGCAGGCACGGGCGGAACAGGGCACCGCCCGATCCCGGGCCGTCGCGCCGAGGCCGCGACGGTCGGCCCTCTCGATCTCCCGCACCCAGGCGTCCGCGTCGTCGGGGAGCACGATCACGCCGCCCTCCCCGACGGCCTCGGAGATCCCGCTCGGGAAGAGTCGCCCATCGGGTGCCTTGCCCAAGGGGGGCTCCTCCGGGGCACTCACTCGGGTGAGCTGGGATCGGCAACCCGGCCCAAGGACTTGCTCCTGCCCTCGTCCCCCTAGCAGTCGGCCACTCCGTGTTGCGCCGGGTGCGCTTCCTCGCGCAGCCGTGCAAGGTGATCATGGAAATCGGCCCGGCTCCCGTGCCTCGCGGTCATCGGCCCCAGGGTGCCGCAGCGGAGACCGGGTCCCATCAGGAGGAGATGTCGGGGATGCCCATGAGCCTCCGCATTTCGCTCCCGTTGATGAGGATGAGCGGGGTCGTGAGTCGGGAACCGATCTCCACCAGCGCCCCCTCGATGCTCAGGATCGCCGCCGTGAGCCGCGCCCGTCCGATCAGCGAAGCCCGAGCCAGGCTCTGGGAGAACAGCAGCCGCATCGACGACAGGGCACCCGCAAGCTTCGCCACCGCTTCTCGGCCGTCCAGCGGAAGCTGGCGGATCGAGGTGATCACGGACTGGAGGGCGGGCTGGGTGGAGGGGATCAGCCGCGGCTCGATCCCGCGGGCAGTCAACTGGGCCGACATGGCGTTGATCTGGTTCGTGACCAGTGCCGCCTGCGTCCGACCGATCTCCGGTCCCAGCCCACCCTGGCCGAGCACCACCCCCTGGAACCGAGTCGGATCGGTCTGCCGCAGAACGTCCGCTGCGTTGCCGGTCTCGCGGGCGATCCGCAGGTAGTCTCCGGACAGCCGCAGCACCGGCTCGACCAGCGCCCGAACGCGTACGCCGAGGGCCGGCTCGATGCCCTGAATCCGGTTCAGCGCGAGAATCGCGGCATCCCGGCGGGTCTCGATGGCCTGGGCGGTCTGCAGCACGCTGCCGAGGTGGTTGAATCCGCCGGGACCGATCACGCCGCCCTGGGCCTCGAACAACGCCGCTTCGTGCGAGCCTTGAAAGACCCCGTGCAGGGCCCCCCGCGAGACCCGGAAGACCTCCAGCAGCGACTGCGCGAGCTCCAGGAGCAATTCCTCGTTGACGTTCACGGCACCCGCTCCTGTTCGCTATGTGCTGATCAGCTGATCGACAGTGGTCTGAAGCTCTCCGTCGTCCAGCACCGGCTCCTCCTCGACCGGCGGCTCCTCCTCGGCCGGCCGGTATGAGAGAGGCAGCGAGAGGATGGTGACAGCCCGCACTTCATCGAGCGCCGGGGCGATCTGCTCCTCCAAGGCGATGATGGCGGGCCCGTCGGGATCGACGCGGCCATCCACGACGCCGGTGACAGCGCTCTGGAAGTTCTCGATGGCCGCTACGGTCAGGGGCCCGACCCGCCCGTCGAGCTCCAGTGCGCTCAGCCCCTGGTCCGCCCGGAAGACATTCAGCAACGCCTGCACGTACTGGGCCTCGCTGCGCAGGTTGGCGCCGCCGACTCCGACCGACTGGGCGATGGGCATGTGCTGCTCCTCTCCACGGCCTGCCCGAGCACCGTAGGGGCGGGCCGGCGGCCCTGACGGGTGCGACACGGCAGGAGTGCGGCGAAAGCACCTGAACGGCGGCCTCTCGCCGACGTCGACTGTCTGGGCGTCGACGGTCGGACTGGGATCACCGACGGCGCAGAGACCCGTGTGCGACGCCCGGCCGCAGGTCGCGAGGACCGGAACGAATTCGTCTCCGGCAAGACCAAGCAGAACGCCGTGAAGACATGAAGGTGCGGGACGCAGGGTGTGGGTGTGCGGCCGGCCGGCTGCACACCAGCACAAAACACCAGGCACGGGCCGGGGGATGTTTCAGTGCGCCTGGACCGGGGTGTGCGCACCTGAAGGGGGACCTTCGTGTCCTATTTCTTCTCCCGTCCGTCGCCTGACCCTGTCGAGGTCGGCCCCGGCGCGCCGATCGGCCGGCCAGTGGCCCACCGCTCGGTCCAACGTGTTGCCGTCGATGCAGCCCAGCAGCCGCCGCACCGTCGCTTCCGCCGGCAGGCACCGCTTCAGAGACGGCGGGTTGGGCCGTACGCCAAGGCGCTTCAGGACGGCGGGGCGTCGGTGATCCACTCACCTACCGCCGGTTGAAAGGTCGCTCCGGCCAGAACCGCGCAGACAGTCAGTGCGAGCACGTCGGAGCACATGTTCATGAGAAGGCCACTCCAATGTACGGCGGTTACCGAACCGAGTGATCGAGTTCGAGACACCATGCGACGTCAGCTGTTAAAGATCAAGTTAGGGGCGGCGCTCTGCGCGCTACACCGCATCCCGTTCGGACAGGAACGCGATCAGCAGGGTGAAGAGGTGGTCCACCGCGTGCTGTTGCTGCTCCTGCGTCAAGTGCGACCAGTGCCAGATGCCGGCACCGGGGAAGGCGTCCTCCAGGACCAGGCAGATCCACATGCGGCTGTTCGGCTCACACCTTGCGGGCGAGCAGCCAGTCCCTCCACCCGTCGAGCAACCCCCGGTCGGTCGCGAATGCTCTCGATCAGCTCTTTGCCAGTCAAAGGGCACCTCATGAACGGAAGTTGATGTTGCGGGCACAGTATGTCGAGGACGCCGAGCTGGTCGCACAGAGGGGTTGGACTGCGACCGCTGGCTCGGCGAGGTTCGGTCAGGCGCTGGATGACGGCGCCCCCGCAAGACGATCAACCGCGGAAGCCGGGAATGCGGTAGAGGAAGGTGGCAAGGGTTATGCGATCCGCTCCCCTCCGGTGGCCGGTGGGCACTCGCATGCAGTCCTGTTCGACGCGTCCGCTCGCGCAGTGGACAGGGCTGTGGGACTTCAGGCCTCAACCCCCCGTAGCCCCAGCCCTCGTATCCTCCGTGGAGGTCTGTGTCGTACAGGGTCGTCGGCGAGGTTGGCACGGGCCGCGATGACGTGGAACTGGTCCGCACCCGCCAGAAGGACCTCGTCGTCATGAACGTCGGCAGGCCCGACCTGGACGGCATCGAGGCAACCCGGCTGATCGCCGCCGAGGAGGACCTGGCGTGAAGGTGCTGGTCCTCACCGCGTACGACACAGGCGAGAACATCGTGGAGGTCCTGCGCGCGGGCGCCTCCGGATTCCTGGTGAAGGACACCCGGCCCGCTGAGGAGCTCGAGCGATCCGTACCGTGACGGCGGCGAGGCCCTGCTCTCGCCCGGCCCGACGGCCCGCCTGATCGAGCGGTTCCTGCGCACCCCCGCGCTCCCGGCTGTGGGCGGCGGCGGTCCTGGCTGCCTGTCCGAGTGGGAGCGGCAGGTCCTCGCCTCGGTCACCCGCGGCCTCACCAACACGGAGAGCGCCGGCTCCCTCGGGCTGAGCCCGCTGACCGTGAAGACCCGTGTGGGCCGCGTCATGGGCAAGCTGGGCGCGCGGGACCGGGCGCATCTGGTCATCGTGGCCTACGGGGCCGGTGACGCCGGGCGACCGTCAGGCGCAGTACGTGTCCGCGCCCGGCCGTTGCCCGGTCGCCAGGAAGCGGGAGACGGTGCGGTCGCCGCAGGCGTTGCCGTTGGCGAGGTAGGCGTCATGCCCGGTGGAGTTCACCGTCACCATGACCGCGCGCCGGCCGAACGCCTCCCGGAGCTTTCGGGCGCCGCTGAGCGGGGTCGCGACGTCCCGCTCGTTCTGGACGAGCAGGACGTTGGACGGCCCCCGGCCGGTGATCCGCACCGGTGCCTCACGCGGCGGATACGGCCAGGCGGCGCACGGCATCGCGTTGCGGGGCATGCCGGCGGTGAGCGGGTACTTGGCGCGGCTTTCGGCGACGTCCTTCTCGTACACGGCCTTGGATGTGGGCCACGCGACGTCGTTGCACAGCGTGCCGGCGCCGACGGCGGCGACGTTCTGCAGGACGGTCTCCGGCGGCGCCGCGGGCGCGGGCGGCACGGTGCCCTGCTGTGCGGCCCGCATCAGCTTGGCGAGCGTGGGATAGCGGCTGGGGGAGTAGAGGCTGTCCAGCATGGTCTGGCGCAGGACGTTGCCGTTCAGCTCCTCCGGGTTGGCGCCGGGCCAGGGGAGGGGTTCCCGGTCGAGCCGGGCGGCCAGCCGCAGGAACAGCGGCCGGACGTCGGCGGCCCTGCTCGCGACGCGGTCCGGGTTGTCCGGCTTCGACGCCCACGCGGCGAAGTCGGGGAAGGTGTCCTCCACGCCCTGCTCGTGCCCGGCCAGCCAGGCGCGGGCGACGCGGGTGGGGTCGGGGTTGTCGTTGCTGTCCAGCACTATGCGGTCGGTGCGGTGCGGGAATAGCTGCGCGTACACGGCTCCGACGTACGTCCCGTACGACACGCCCCACGCGGAGAGCTTGCGCTCGCCCAGCGCGGCGCGGAGGCGGTCGATGTCGCGGGCCTCGTTGGCGGTGCTGAGGTGCCGGATCAGTTCGCCGCCGTTCGCGGCACAGGCGTCGGCCATGCGGCGGGCGGTGGCCATGTTCCCGTCCACCGAGCCGTCGGCGGCGGGCCAGGGGCGGAGCTTGGAGGTGGCGAGGTCGTCGTGGTCGAGCCCGCAGTCGACGGGCGTGGACGGGGCGAGCCCGCGAGGGGCGAAGCCGACCAGGTCGTAGGCGTCCAGCACGTCCTGGGGGAGCTTCTGCCCCTTCCCCGAGGGGTCGTTCAGGCTGGAGCCGCCCGGCCCGCCGGGGATCAGCAGCAGGGCGCCGCGCCGGGCCTCGGGATTCTCGCTGGGGATGCGCGAGACGGCGATGTCGATGCGGGGACTGCCGGGGTCGGCGTAGTCCATGGGGACCCGGAGGGTGGCACACTGCTGACGGGGGTTGATGCCGGAGCCCTGGCAGGCGGTCCAGGCGAGGCCCTCGGAGGGGCTCGCGGCCACGGAGGCGGTCAGGGGCGCGGTGACGGCCAGAAGAGCAGTGGAGACGCCGACGATGGCGACGTTGCGGATGGTGCGCGTGCGCTGTGTCATACGACGAGCCTCGCGGATCTCAGGTGCCCGCCCCATCCGGGCAACAACCTGAAACGCCTTGGGGTTTACCCCACCATCCGTCGGAACCGCCGCCTGGGTGGGGTCCGTCAGGGGGCATTTACTGCGGCACTGCACTTATGGGTAGCCGTGAGCAGGGCCAAGTCATTCAGCGGTGAAGGTGGCTGGAAGTGGCGGCGGGGCCATCGCTGGTGATGATGGGGGCCATGTCGATGAACAGCGGGTGGGCGGCAGCGACGGCATGCATGAGGGTGGTGGGGCGTGGTGTGGCAATCAAGGCGGCGGCCACGGTTGCTGGTGAGAAGCGGGCCGGCCCCGGGACGACTGTGGGGAACTGCTGTGCCGGGAAGTTCACCCCCGCTTGATCCGCAATGTCGTACTCACCAGGGTCATGAACTCGTCGGCGAGCCACCCGCCGTCAGCTCCCGCGCCTTGGCCGCCTCGCGCTCACCCAAGCTGTGTCGGGCCGGGCCGTACAGCTCACTGACCTGCCCCGAGCCGTCCGCGAACCCCGTGTGTGCCTCCCACCCGTGCCGCTCCCACTGGAGCGCCCGTGCGCGGTCGGTCGCGGCCGGGTCTGGGTTGAACACAAACTGGAAGTGGCCGTTAGGGTGCCGAAGGGGCGGTCAGCCGGCAGAAGCCGCCGACTCCGTGCGAGCGTGGAGGTATGGGGCAGCACACCCGACGGGCTGCGTGTGCGGGACGGAGCAGTGTCATGGCGTAGGCGATCTGGACTGGAGTGATCACGTTCGCCTCGACCGCGGGCGCTGTGCGGCGTGGCTGGTGGTGCGGGCGGCTGGAACGGTCGTGCATGCCTTCGGCGCCCGACAGCCGGTAGCGGCCGGCCCGGCGTGCGGCGGTGGTGTGGCTGACCTGTAAGCGTTCTGCGGCCCGCCGCGACGGTCGACCGTCGTCCACGACACACCGGGCCAGACGCAGCCTGCCGGTCGGCGTCAGCGGGGCATGACGGTGGGACACGAGGGCCTCCTGCGGTCGGTCGTAGATGTCGCAGTCCACACCGAACCCGGGGGGCCCTCACCTGTTCAAGCACCCAGCATGTGTGTCACCAACATCCCGGGACAGCACACCTAGCGCAGAACGGCGGGCCTCAGCACCTCCTCGCACCACGTGCGGAAGCCGGTGGGCGCGGTCTCCGGGGTGCTCGGCTGGGCGGCGCCGTAGAAACCCTGGTCCATCAGGGCATCCGCCATGTCGGCCAGTCCCTGTGCCCATGCGTCGCTCGCGCCGAAGCGCAGCGCCGTCGCCTTGTAGTCGGCGCTGCTGGTCCGTCGGAGGTGCACCGGACGGTCCAGGACCTCGGAGACGACCTGCGCCATGGCCTCGGCGGTGAGATCATCGGGCGCGACGAGCGGAACGTCGTGCTGTCCGGTCCAGGAGCTGTCCAGCAGCAGCCGGGCCGCGGTGGCGGCGATGTCCCGGGTGGCGCAGGTGCGCAGGACACGGTTCTCCTCCACCGTCAGGGAGAACACACCCGCGTCGCGGATCGACGCGGCCTGGCCCAGCAGGTTCTCCATCAGGAACGGAGGGCACAGCGCCCGGTAGTGCACGCCAGTGCCCATGATGGCCTCGTCCATGGCGAGCGAAGCCGATATTTGACCGGCGTTCTTCGCCACTCCGCGTCCGAGGGTGGAGACGCTCACGACGCGCTCGACGCCCTGACGCCCGATCACCTCGCACAACGGTTCGGTGAAGTCGCGGAAGTGGCCTTCGACGCTGTCGGCCTGGGGTGTCGGGGGCACCAGCCAGAACAGGCGGTCGGCGCCCGTACAGGCCTCGTTCAGGACGGCGGCGTCGGAGTGTGATCCCTGAACGACCTCGACGCGCTCGCGCACCCGCGCGGAGAGCCGAGCGGGGTCACGGGCGATGACCCGGATGCCCTTCGTACTGTCCGGGGCATCCACGAGCTGGTCGAGTACCTGTCGGCCGATCTGGCCGGTGGGGGTGGTGACGACGATCATCAACTACTCCAGGAGAGGTGCTTGTTGGACGTCGTCGAGCCTGCTGCCTGCCGTGCCCGAACTGAAGGACCGATTCGCTCGTGCTTGTTACCCTCAAGGCAATACCGAGCGACACCGACCTCGGAGGGTCCTGCTGGACCAGAGGGGCAGAGCATGGAATCCCGCCCGCTGCGTTACTTCGTCGCCGTAGCCGAGGAGCTCAACTTCACCCGCGCAGCCGAGCGGCTGGGTATCTCACCGCCGCCCCTGTCCCGCGCGATCCGCCAGCTGGAGGCGGAGATGGGCGTCGCTCTCCTTGAGCGGACCACCCACAACGTGGCGCTGACGCCGGCCGGAGCGGTACTCCTCACGGAGGCGAGGATCGCCCTGGACGCCCTGCAGGCCGCCGAACGAAGGGCCCAGCGCGCGGCGGCTCCCGAGCCGAAACTGATCCTGGCCGTCAAGGCGGACGGCGACGCGGGCCTGCTGGAGCCGGTCCTGACATGTTTCGCATCGCAACCGGGCGCGGTACCGGTCGCCGTCCGGCTGTGCGGCTGGCTTGAACAGCCGCGGCTGCTGCGCCAGGGTGAAGCCGACGTGGCCCTGGTCCACGAGCCATTCGACCGGACCGGCCTCGACTCCGAGACCCTGACCAGCGAACCCCGCGTCGTGGCTCTCGCCGCCGACCACCCGCTCGCCGCCCGCGACCGCCTGACCCTCGCCGATCTCGGCCTGCGCCCCGATGACATGACCCGGTCGGTCGAGAAGAATCGCAGCCTGGGCCGCGACCTCGCCCAACTCCTCACGCTCGTCGCACTGGGCGGTCCCACCCCCGTGCTGCCTGCCTCCGTGGCCGCCCGCTATCCGCGCCCGGGCGTCGTCTACCGGCCGGTCCCGGACGCACCGCCGTCGGTCCTGGCCATCGCCTGGCCGCAGCAGTCCCGCTCGACGGCCACGGCGGCACTCATCCGCACCGCAGCGTCCGTGGCCGACACCGTACGAAGTCGGCACGCGGCTTAAAGGGTGTTGCACAAGGCCGTGAGCTGGGCATCTGCCTTGTATGGCCGCGGTGTTACGTGCTGAGCGGGTGTGGGTGGAGACGTTCACGGGGCTGCGGATGACGCAGTTTTCGGGTCTGTTGAAGGTGGTGCGGGAGCGGGGCGGCGACGGCACCATGCGTGGCCGGCCGTGGTCGTTGCCGCTGGCCGAGCGGGTCCTGATGGTCGCGGTCTAATACCGCACGAACCTGACCATGCGGCAGCTGGGCCCGCTGTTCGGCGTCTCCTCGTCCACGGTGTGCCGGGTCATCCAGCGGCTGGGGCCGCTGCTCGCACTCGAGCCGGTCTCCCGATCGGCCGATGCCTCGACCCGGTTGTGGATCGTGGACGGCACCCTCGTCCCGGTCCGGGACCGCGGCGTGGGTGCCTCGTCCCGTAATTACCGGTTCTCGGCAAACGTGCAGGTCATCGTGGACGCGGAGACCCGCCTCGTGGTGGCGGCGGCCCGGCCTGTGCCCGGCAACACCGCGGATGCAAGGGCATGGCGGGACTCCGGTCTGGCCGAGCACTGCCACGGTGTGACGGTGCTCGGCGACGGCGCCTATATCAACACCGGTCTGGTCGTCCCGCACCGCAAACGGCCCGGCCGAGCGCTGTTGAAGGGCGAGGAAGAGGACAACGCCGCCCACCGCAAAGTCCGCGCACGTGTCGAGCACGTCTTCTCCCGGATGAAGAACCACAAGATCCTGCGTGACTGCCGGCAGCGTGGCGACGGCCTTCACCACGCCGTCCAGGCCGTAGCCCGCATGCACACCCTCGCCCTCGCCGCATGACCACCGAGCCCAGCCACCCGCTTCCGGCTGCTTGACCACGGCCTTGTGCAACACCCTTTAGGGCCTGTTGCGAAAGTGCTGGTCACAACTGCTTGATCGGGGTGGGAACGGAGCCTTGCGGCATGTGAGTAGTCTCGCTCTGACCGTCAAACGATCAGAGGGGGGCGACCACCGTGGTGGACGACTGCAAGAGAGTGATTGTGGGCTTCTTCGAGGCGGTGAGTGACCGTCGGCTGGGAGACCTGCCCCAGTTCATGGCGCATGATGTCGTGGACCACAACAAGATCATCCATGGTGAGGTCGACGAGCCGGGAGCCGCATTCGAAGGTCTGCGTCAGCAACTGGCCGCGTTCGACCCACTTACCATCCGGGTGGATGAACTGATTGGCGAGGGAGACCGGGTGGTCGCGCGGGTCACCCAGCGCGGCGTCCACGGTGGTGCCCATCCACGCATGCCTGAGCCGACCGGCCGGAGCTTCGAGAATGAGGCCATCTGGATCTTCACCGTGGCTGCGGGGAAGATCACCGAGATTCGGGCGGTAAGCGACCGCCTCGGCCTGTTCTTCCAGCTCGGCTGGCAGTGGCCACAGGCCGACTAGGGTCGTCCGACAGTGCTGGTCACAGCCATTCGTTGATGGCTGCGACCAGCACTGTCGCTTCGTAAGCGGACGGCGAGTTTGTCGTACCTGGTGGCGACGGCCGGTGGCGCTTGAGCCGGTTGATCCCGCACTCGACCGCGTGCCGCTGCTTGTAGTCGTCCTTGTCGAACTTCGGCGGTCGCTCACCACGCGAGCCGCGCTTTTGCCGGTTGCGGACCCGGTCTGCAGGCACCGGGATGGTGGCCTTGATTCCGCGTCTGCGCAGGTAGGAGCGGTTGTCGCGGGAGTCGTATGCCTTGTCGGCCCGCACCCGGTCCGGACGCTTACGCGGCCTGCCAAGCCCGAGCCGGGGAACCCGGATCGCTTCCAGAACCGGCTCGAACTGCGGTGAATCGCCCCGCTGCCCGGCCGTGACCACGGACGAAGGCTTCTGCCCCTGCTCGACCGCGAGGTGGATTTTGCTGGTCAGCCCGCCGCGGGAGTGTCCCAGGCCGTGGTCGGCAGGCTCGACCACGATCCCGCCGGGCGGCTCCTTCTGGAGATCCCCCTTTTCGCCGCCCCGGCGGCGCGCTGGTGGGCCCGGCAGACGGTGGAGTCGACGTTGACGTCCCAGGTGATCAGGCCCTTCGCATCGGCCTCGGCCTGAGCTGGGTCAGGATGCGGGCCCAGGTTCCGTCCCGCTGCCAGCGCCGGAACAGGTCATAGACCCGGTCCCACGGCCCATACCGCTCGAGCACATCCCGCCAGGGAGCACCGGTCCGGGTCCGCCACCGTATGCCGTCTATCAGCTGCCGCCGCGTCCACACCTGCGGCCGGCCCGGCTTGATGCCCTGCGGCAGAAACGGCTCAAGCCGGGCCCACTGGCCATTCGTCAGATCCCCACGTCCCACAAGGAGTGATCACCGACGAACAAGATCCACTTTCGCAACAGACCCTAGTAGCTGTCGTAGGTGGGCTTACCGTTCGGCCGGTAGAGGCCGACGATGGTGCCGCCCTTTGTCGTCGAGACGCTGACCGGCTCCAGCGCAGTGGGGATCGCTCCGTCGGCGAACAGCCGTTTGCCGGTGCCGATGATCACCGGATGGATGGTCAGCCGGTACTCGTCGACGAGGCCGTGTCGCATGAGGGTCTGGGCGAGGTCGCCGCTGCCGACGACGTTGACGTTGCCGCCGGCTGACGCCTTCAGCTTGCGTACGGCATCGACGACGTCGCCCTCCAGCAGTGTGGAATTCTGCCACTCGACGGAGGTCAGGGTCCGGGACGCCACGTATTTGTGCATGCTGTTCATCCGATTGGTGAACGGGTTGTCGGGATCGGCGCTCGGCCAGTACGACGCGAAGATCTCGTACGTCTTGCGGCCCAGCAGCATCGCGTCGGAGTTCTCGTACCAACCGGCGATGGCCGTGCCGACCTCGTCGTCGGCCACCGGTTTCTGCCAGCCGCCGTGGGTGAAGCCGCTCTCGGCGTCCTCGTCCGGTCCGCCCGGGGCCTGCATGACGCCGTCCAGCGTCAGGAACGTGCAAACGATGATCTTGCGCATGGTGTGCTCCCTTCGTCGACGGGTAGACCGCACCACCGCCGGAAACTCATCGGCGCAACTTCCGCAGCGCGGCATTGGGGCCGCCGTTCGGATCAGTCCGGCTGAGGGGCGCGGTCCTTCTTGCCCGACCCGCGTCGCCGGGATGATCCAAACGACGCCGAGCACCGTCGGCCTCCGGACGACAGCGAGACCATCACGCCGGCGGCCCCGCACCCTCATGTGCTGTCCGCTTCCAGTTGGACACGACGACGTCTCCTGCCAGATCGGTTCGGCTCTCGGCCCGGCCAGTGAAGGAGTTGCCTCCGGGAGCGGGCTCACCAGAAAGCGACACGTCCGTTGTCGTTCCAATCTCGACAAGTGTCGGTCAATCGGATGACTGCGGCGGCTCCCGTGAATGAGGAAGGTCGTGGCCTTGGGTGACGCGGACGGAGGGGCCGGAACGAATCGGTCGCCATGCAACAGGCTGCAGGCAACTGCGCCTTTGCTCTTGCACGCACGAGGGCAGCCCTTCAACTGCGGGCAACACGGCCCCCGTTGCGGAACGGGTCCGGAAACCTCCCACTCCATTCGCCGTCTACCTCCTTCGACCATTGCCAAACCTTCTTGGTTGCTTCAAAAACAATTGTGGTCTGAAGGTTGACTGACAGCCGCCCCGAATTTTTTCACGGGACAGGTCCGAGAGTTAGAGATATGCTGGACGCGTTCTGTGCGGGGCGGTAGGTGGGTGTGGGTGACCGTCGCACATCTGAGGGATGTGACCTCCGTGAGCGCAAAGATCAATCTCCTTGCCGTGTCAGCAGTTTTGATCGCGACGTGCGGGTCTACGGCTGCGGCAGCAGGTGAACCCTCTCCCGGGGACCCTGACCAGGCCAAGGATGCTGTTGTGCAAGTGCTGAGTGACTCCGCATCAGGTACTGGTTTTGTTTACGACGCCAGCAGGGGTCTAGTTGTCACCACCGCGTCCCTTATTGCGGGAGAGAGCAGGCTAGATGTGATCATACCGGGTAAGCGACAGTCGGTGCCTGCCCAGTTGCTAGGTAGTGATCTCTGTCAGGATCTGGCCGTGCTTGAGCTCATCTCTCCGCAACAGGGATTGAAGGATCTGCGACTGGGGGACAGCGACCAGGTTGATGCCGGCGATCCCATCACCTCTCTTGGTTACCCGAGTGCAGGGAGTGACACTGGAGCGGATGTTGTGGCCGCCGCTGGCGAAGCGAAAACTGAGACGGATGTGGAAAACGGCGCTCCGTCATCTCCGGACTATCCGTCTGTAATTTACCATTCTGCGGAAGTGAAGGACGGAGCCACAGGCGGACCGGTACTCAATAGCGACGGAGAAGTGATCGGCGTCAATACGGGTGTTTTTATAGAGCAAGATGCCGGAACAGGAGAAAAGCACCGAAGCTCTTCTGTGGCCATAGCCAGCAATCACGCGAAATCCAAGCTTCCCGGCTTGGTTGCGGGTGACATGAAGAACGATCCTGGATGGTGGCTCGGTGCGGTGTCGGATCCGGTTCTCCCGAAGAATGCGGCGGCGGTCGGGATCCCGGAGGGTTCGGTGCAGAACGCGCAGAAGCGTCTTCAGGATCAGGGAGTAGACGGACTGTTCCTTTTGGACTTTCGTAAGAACTCTCCGGCTAGCAGTGCGAATCTTCATCAAGGTGCTGTGATCACCGCAGTCAACGGGGTTGAGGTGTCCTCGGTCTCCGAGTTGTGCGACGTCCTTGAGCCTGCTTCGGCCGGTGACAACCTGCAGCTGAAGGGGGTGTATACGGGAGTCGGTTCAGCTGGACACAAGTTTGGCGGCTCGTGGACTGCCGAGCTGAATTTGGAAGGTGATTCGTAGAGGGGAATCTCCGGATCAACACCTGGGCACCTCGGCGACCGGTCTTGTCGAAATGGGCTCCTCGGCACTTATCGGGGCGGCTGATGTGGAGTCCCAGCAGGCGGTTGAGGACGGCGGAGGGGTCCCTCTTGCGCACAGCTACGACCCGCACAACGGATCATCCGTGCGTCGCGGAACCGTCCTTTGAGCCACCACCTCAAGTGGCTTGGCCGCCGCCCTGCCCGTCCTCCGGAGGCCCCTGCGGAGCAGGGGAGACGCTCCTGCCCCGGAAGTCGTATCCGCCAGCCGCTTGTGGTGCCAACGCGGTGGCCACCGAGCGCTCGTGTCAGTAGCATAGCTCTCATATGGTCCTTACCGGCGAAGGCTTCTCGATGCCCACCTCGTTCGCCCGCCCTGAACCGCCGTACTACGCAGACGAGGCCTCCATCGCGGCATGGAAGGCCAACTCCGAACACCTGCAAGCACAGCGGCTCGGACGTGAACGCCTGGTACTCCTCCTACAGCGTGGAAGTCGCGCGAGTGGAGCGCGCCTACGCCTTCAGCCGTGACTGAGGTAGGGACCCGGCCGCCGCCTGGCTGTGATTCGCCCGTTGGCCGCCAGCCCGCGAGGGCAGCCGGCCGGGACTGGCCCGCTCCTGTCTCATGCGCGGATGGAGAACGTTCCGAACGCGGAAGCCGCACTCTCCGACCCGTGGCTTGCGTACTTCGCCGACCGCGGGCACAGGGGGTGTACGCCGTAATGGCGCTGGTGTCGAGGGCGTCGTTCACGGACTGGGCGAGGGCCGGGCCGCCGAGGTGCGGAGCGGTCGGCCGCCAGCCGACTTCGATCTCACCCGCCAGGTATACGCGGACATTGCGTAGCATCCGCTGCCGCTCTCCATCCCGGAGATCCTCGACGTCGAGCACCATGAGGGTGTCCTGGTGACGTACGAGCGCGAGCTGCCCGGAGCCCCGAGGCGGGTCGGCTCGGCCACGCGGCCTAGGAGCGCGAGCTGCCCACCCAGCACAGCGACGCGCTACTCGCTGTTCTGCGGGGGCTGGCCTCCGTACCTGGCACCGACGCCACGCGTCGGTCGACTGTTCGGGGTGACGACCCTCCTTTGTGGCGGGATCACGACTGCTTCCGCGACGCGCTCGCCGCTCTGGTCGCCCGGTCCGCAGCCCGGCACGATGCCGCCCCGGCTGCTTGCGTGCCGGACTTCGAGGCAGGAGTTGAACGTACGCAGAGGGCGCTGCGCTTGCTTCCCGACGCCCCGGTGACAGCGATCCATGGCGGGTACGCGCCGGGCTACGCTCGCCGCCTATCAGGCCGCATACGCCCTCGCGACGACTTACCACCTTCTCGGCAGCGGCCGTGCAAGCACCGTTGCGGTACCGCCTAGGAGAACCTCTTCCGCGACGGCGGGCAGTGCTGGGGCGCCCGCCTGAAGGATTCAGTTGATTGCCGGCGTACGAGGTTTCAGCGAGGGTGTTCCTTGTGCTTCTTCTGTGTCCTCTTCTGGGGCTTTCGGGGTGGATCGGACTTCCCCGCAATGCGGCCGTGCGGTGTGTGTGCCGCGATAGAACGTGACCGTGGGGGAGTGGCGTCACGGGCGGTTGTGCCGACGGCTGACTCTTGGCTCGGGGCGTCGGAGGAAGCGCCGGAGCGTTGTCGGGGTGAGGCGTCCCCGAGCCGTCCGGAGGAGGCATTGCGGGTGGCGGACGTCGCGGCCGCCTTCCTGGCAGCGGGCGTTCCTCGGGAGTCCTCTTCCAGGGCGGGGCTGGTCGCAAAGGCCCGTGTTGCCTTGTGGCCGCCTCCTTGGTGAGGGGAGCCGTCGGAGACGGCGAGAGCCCCGGCCATGGCCGCGGCCAGTGTGGCGGCCCCGCTGATGACGAGGAGTCGTACAGGGGTGGTTGCGGCCTTCGACGGGGCTGCACGCGCGGTACGCGACGACCGCGGATGCGTGAGTTCGGCCTGCCCCGGCTCCTCCACCTCTATCGGGTTCGTGACGCCGGTCATGGACGAGACGGCTTGGGAGCCGCTCGGGTCGGCGAGGGCGGTCAGCGTTCGGGCGCAGTCCGCCGCTGAGGGCCGCGCCGACGCCTCCAGGGCGGTCATCTCCCGCAACAGGGCCGCGATCCCCTGGGGCAGGGAGCTGGGCAGTTCGGGCGGGCGGTGGAGCCGCGCGATCGCGGCCTCCAAAGGACCGCCGTCGTATTCGAGCCTGCCGGTGATGCACTCGAGGAGCACCAGACCGAGGGCGTACGTGTCGGCGGAAGGGCCGACGGACTGGCCGAGCACCTGCTCGGGGGACAGGTAGGCGGCAGTGCCGACGAGTGTGCCAGTAGCGGTGAGGGTGGTGACGTCCAGCAGCCGGGATATCCCGAAATCGGTCAGGTGAGGGCGGCCGGACATGTCCAGGATGATGTTCGAGGGCTTGACGTCCCGATGCACGATCCCTGCCTCGTGAGCGTGGGCCAGCGCCTGGGCGAGGCCGGCACCGAGGGCTGCGGTATCGCCGGGGGACAGGGGGCACGTGTGGATGCGGTTCTTCAGCGTAGGGCCGTCGATCAGCTCCATGACCAAGTAGGGGAGGCCATTGTGGCGTCCGGCGTCGTGGACGGTGACCAGCCCAGGGTGCTGCAACCGGGCCAGGATCATCGCCTCGTTGTGGAAGCTTTTCTCCGTACCGATCTCGGCTCCGGCACGGAAGAGCTTGACCGCCACCGGTCGTTTCAGGCGCAGGTCGAAACCGCGGTGGACATCGCCCGCGCCACCTGAACCGATGACCGTGTCGAGGCGGTAGCGTCCGGCCAGCACCTCCGAGGAACTCCGGGACAGTTCCGAAGTCGGCCGGCGGAGCCTCATGCCATCTCCTACTGCTTCAACGGGTATGTGCGGATGCACTTCGGACGGGCGCCGGACCCGCGTACCCAGGAGAGTCCCACATACGCCCGCGGGTGCGGGGAGCAGGTGATCGTGAGCGGCGCGTACGGCGTCTCGTCGAGCCCTTGCCGTAGGCGCGGGGGAGTGGTTGGTCGAACCAGGGTCCGTAACGCCATATTGCCGAGACCCTGAGACGTCCCCCTACCCGCCGTCGAGCAGCGCACCCGTTTTCCCCAGCTACCCGCGCGGGGTGTGCCCTCAGCCTGGCGGCCGCCAGTGCCCCGGCGGTTGAGCGGAGCGCACCCACTCAGAAGTGGCTTGTTTGTGCGAAGTAGAGATGTTCTCGGCCTGTTCTGGTGGCGAGGGTCAGGCTGCGCTCTGTGCAAATCCTGAAGTGATGTCGTGATCAGGACGCGTACAACGGGGCTGCTGCGCGGGCGGGTCTCCGGGGCCACGGGGCATGCGTTCGACATCGCTTCCTTCCTGGCGGACTTACACGGCGTCCACCCGGCGCTGGAGATCACGCTCACCGAGGATTCGTCGGAGCGGATGCAGGCCGCGCTGCTGGCCGGCGAGCTCGACCTAGCGCTCCTCGGGCCGACCGAAGAGGTGCCGCCGCCCGGGCTGTCCTTCCAGACGGTGATCGACGTCCCGCTGGCGGTCCTGGCGGCGGCCGGGGACCCGCTCTTCGAACGGGCCGACGCCACGAGCGTGTCCCTGGCCGAGTTGCGCGACCGGGCCCTGATCTGCCTGCCGCGCGGTACCGGAGTGCGGGCGGCGCTCGAACGGGCCTGCAAGCGGGCGGGATTTCCGCCTCGAATCGCCTTCGAGGCGGCGGCGCCAGATGTGTTGGTGCAGCTGGCGGCCCGGGGCTGGGCGTCGCGGTGCTGCCGGGCGGGGAGGGTGAGGAGGGGCACCGGGAGGCCGAGGGCGGCTCTGCTTCGGGCGGACCCACCCTGCGAACCCTGACCATCGTCGACCCCGGCATCCGCGCCCGCATTGCCCTCGCCCGGCGTTCCACCGGTCCCGCGAGCCCGGCGGCGAAGGCCCTGCTGGACAGCCTCCGCGAGCGGCTGCGCGAGCGCCTGCCAGCCGTGGCAGAGGTGCCCGAGACGCCGGCGGGCTGAAAGGTGTGGCAGAAGCCCTGGTGTCGGTCAATTTGCGGCGGCAGCCTCCAGAGACGGCCGCGTTGAACGTCATCGCCGCGACGAACAGCAGTGCCGCAGCCCGAGGCGTGCGCCTCTGCGTGGCCGGCCAGGGGCCAGCATTCCGGCGGGCTTCAGTCTCTGTACGTGGAGCCGTCGGCCCCGGCCAGGTGATCCGGCTGGTGGCCTCCTGTGACGGGCGCGTGGACCGCCCCGCCGGGGCGGGAGTCGTAGAGCACGCTGTGGAAACGGCCCGCTTCCTCCCGCCCCGACGGGTCACCGCCAAGGGCCCGTACCGCCTGGATCGCGTACTGCTGCTCCCGCTCATCGGTGAACCGCCGCTGCGGGTAGGTACGGGACGTTTCCACCGTGGTGCGCAGCCCGTACGCGGCCAGCCTTCGTACGACAGGCTCGTAAGACACGGTGCGCAGCACGAACGCGCTCACCCACACGTGTCCCCGGACACCGTCCAGTAGCGCGGTGAACGTCCGCTCGGTGATGTAGCTGCCGCCACCCGTCAGCGTGATCAGCCCGACCTCCGGCAGGGCGCGGCGCAGCTCCGGCCCGGGCGGGACGCGTTCCAGGTCATCAGTGAATCCGGCCTCCAGCAGACCGGCATCCCGGGCATAGCGCACCGCCGGGGTGGCGATGTCCAGTCCGTACACCCGCAGCGCGTCCGGCCGCCGTCGCTCGGCATAGAAGTCCCGGTCCCACGCGGCCAGTTCCTCCGGCGACATGCGGCTAGCGGTGTCGGACGTGTACCGCTCGTACAGCTCCGCGAGCGTCACCTCGTGATTGAGCAGGGCGGCGTTGATGCCGTACGAACAGCACAGGTCCAGCACCACCAGCCCGCCGGTCCTGCTGTCACCGTGCGCGGCCCGCTCCGCGGCCACCTGCCGGAACACAGGCTGGGCGTGATGCGGGATCTCATAGTCCAGTGGAGCTAGGCGTGTGAAGTAAGCGCGAGGGTCCGGCTGGACGTAGATGTCGTCGAACCGGGACTTGCCACGCGTCACACCGCCGGAGCCGGACCTGCCCAAGCCGCACTCCTCCTCGCACCGCGTACGTTGCCTCATCATGTAACTCCATTCCGGCCCCACGGACCTCCGCCACGCGCGGTGACTATCGAGTTCGTGCCCGATAGGCGGTGAAGCATCGAGCTCTCGTTCGTCGGTCATGGTCGACAGGCGGGGAGCGTGTCTCGTGCAGCGATCACCAGCGACCGGACGATCACAGGCTTGTCGGCTGAGGTGCTCGCCGGACTCATTGCGGGGGTGGCCCTTGTGGCACGAACGACAGCAGGCCAAGCTCGTGGCCAGGCCTCGCGAGCGGACTGGGGGCCCGAGTGCGAAGCACCGGCTGGTCTTCGTCAACCGGCTCCCGGCGGCGCTCGTGCATCTCCGCCATGCCACCACCCACGATGTGCCGGCGTGCTGGTTCGGCGTCGATCGCTTCAGCATCAACCGCGGACCGGCAGCCGAGCTCCTTGGCCGGCTACCAGGATCCGGAAGCCCAGACCCGAGGGTGCGTAGCGATGACACCGCGCCGCAAGTTCCAGAAAAACGCTCCGGACTGGTACGAGGGAGAGCACGAGCGGCAACGTAGCGATCGTGCAGGCCACTGGGCGAACGCGCACACCGGATACTCGGCGGTTCGACGCGCACCGGACGCCGCACGGCGGGGGAGCGCCGGGGCACTGACCGGACCGCGCCCCAGATCCTGTATGCGCTCGGTGCTTGAGAGATGTCAGCTGCTATCGATACTCCAACTCTGATGCGGGTGCGGCAGATGAGTACTAATGTTTCAAGTGTGACGCCATGAAACTGTGGGGGTACGTCGATCCCGACGGGTGTGAGAAAAAATGGCCCTGCAGCAGCCTCAGTGGAACCTTACTGACAAGCAGTACAGGTCGAACTTCGATTTGTACGTCACGGTTCGCGGATATCGAATTGTGGATCTCTGCGGATACGAAGTTCCCTCCAGCTCGACCCAAGCAATCGACCACGTGCGGTTTGGTGTGATCTGGGAAAAGTGGGACGGGCTTGAGGGAGCTTTCCACTGGAGTGCTCACCATACGCCAGTGGCCGACTATCAAGGTATCCATAACCAGCGCACAGCCGAGGGGTACAGGCCTGTGCGCATTAGCGGGCACACCGTCCTTGATGATGTGTTCATCGCTTCCATCTGGGAGAAATCGACGAGAACTGATCGGGAAGAGCAGTGGGGCATCCCGTACGGTGAGCTCTATTCGAAGATCAATGAGATCAGATCAAACGGCCAGCGTGTCGTGGATGTCACCGTCTACCCTGGCCCCGCGAACGACACGAAATGCGCCCTGATCTGGGAGAATTCTGATGGTCGGGACTGGGCGGTGGTGGAATCGCTTGCGACTGCCTACCAGCACGATTTTGAGTCCCTGATAGGGGAAGGTTACAGGCCGGTCCGAGTCTTCGGTCACAGAAGGAGCAATCCTGGGGGGCAGCCCGACACACATCGCTTTATAAGTCTTTGGGAGAGAGAGAATGGTGCTTCGTGGATTCCGCTCTATGCCCGGCATGGTGTCACTGACCTCACGGTAGCGAGTGAAGTACCGCTAAAACGGATGGCTGGCTATCGAATGGTCGCCCTGGGCGGGTTCAATGCGGCAGCCAAGCCAGAAATACTGGCCCGCTTCTGCCCGATCTGGGAGAGGCGTGAGATGAATCCGGTCATTTCGAATCTGGTGCGCAGATTTTTGGTGAAATATAATGTTCCGGGCCTCTCGGTCGCCGTCGCCAAGGGTGGGCAACTGGTCTACGCTCAAGGTTTCGGCTACGCCGACAAGACCAGCCTGGAAGGGGTCAAAAATTCCAGCCTGTTCCGAATCGCCAGCGCCTCCAAACCAATAACTGCGACTGCTGTGATGAAACTGGCATCTGAAGGCTCCTTGGCTCCCGCTGACCTGGTCTTCGGGAGTATGGGATGGCTGAATGGGTTTGATGCGTCACTGGACCCGAAGTTCAAGGAAATCACTGTACGGCATCTACTGGAACACTCCTGTGGTGGCTGGGCGAACGACAGCAGCGACCCGATATATGTCAATCCTTCCTTCACTCACAAACAGTTGATCGCATGGGTGCTCTCGCACAGGCCGCTGCAAAATCCGCCAGGTCTGAAATTCGCCTACTCGAATTTCGGGTATTGTTTGCTCGGTCGGATCATCGAAAGGGCGAGTGGGAAGCCCTATGAAGCTTATGTGCGAGACAATATCTTGGGGCCCTGTGGAATAACGGACATGTATATCGCCGGCAACACGGTGGCGGAGCGTCGTGCTGGGGAAGTAACCTACTATGACCAAGCGGGCGGCAATCCATACGGCATACCTGTAACCCGGATGGATTCCCACGGAGGTTGGCTGGGTACCGCCACGGACCTGGTGAAATTCATGTCCAAGCTGCCAGACCTTCTCGACTCCGGCTGGCTCGATTACATGACCAAGCCTTCGGGACTGTCGGGATCAGATGGATACGCCCTGGGGTGGCGCAACTACAATGGATCCATGTATCACGGTGGGGATTTCGCGGGAACCAATTCGTACCTGGCTCGCACCGCCGACGGCTACTGCTTGGCCGTACTGACGAACACGCGGAAGAGGGATTCAGCAGACCTCGATAACGTGGAGAAGAACTCCCTCATCGGTCTTGGTCATCTCATGTGGTCCATACGCGACCAAGTGGATCTCTGGACCTGAGGGCTGCAAGCACGTCCTGGCCGAAGGGTGCCAGGCCTCACTTACTGAGGCGGCACGGACCGATGCTGGCTCTTGGTATCCGACGGCGTGACCTCCCCATCCCGGCGACAACTTCAACGCCCTGTGCACCACCCTGGCCACGGTTTTTGGCCTTGTGCCGCGAACCGGGGTTGGGCTGCCGGACCGGGCAGGGCTGCTTCTGCGTCGCCGGGCGTGCCGCGATGGTCCTCGGCCTCGGGTATCTGGGAGCGGCAGAGTGCGAGATTCAGCGCTTGGAACGGGTGGGTTCTGTGGATCGACGGGAATGCCGTTGCGGCTGGGTGACGGCTTTGCGGGTCGCTGCGTTGCGCCGAGAAGGTGCTGCGCTGGCTCGCCGGGGGCGCTCCTGGTCGCTGCCGCTGGAAGACCGGGTGCTGGTGGTCACCGGCGTACTGGCGAACCAACCTGACACTGCGCCAGCTTGCCCTGCTGTTCGGCATCTCCGAGTCAGCTGCCGACCGCATCATCGACCACGTTGGTCCGTTGCTTGCGCTCAAGCAGCGGCAACGCTTCCGCGCCGGCACCGTGCTCATCGTCGACGGCACGCTCGTGCCCACCCGCGACCACAGCGCCGCTGAGCAGTCCGAGACCTACAGGTACTCCACCATCCACCAAGTCGTCATCGACGCAGAGACACGGATGGTCGTTGTGGTCGGCCAGCCGGTGCCTGCGGACCGCAACGACTGCAAGGCATGGGAGCTGTCCTTCGCGAGGGCCTCCGTCGGGCAGTACCACCCTGATCGCGGACGGCGGTTACCGGGGCACCGGCCTGGTCGTCCCGCACCGTCGCGAACCAGGCCAGGCCGGACTCCCAGCCTGGAAAGAGGAACACAATGCTTCCCACCGCAAGGGCCGAGCCCGCGTCGAGCACGTTCTTCGCCCGCATGGAGAGCTGGAAGTTCCTTCGCGACTGCCGCCTGAAAGGAGATGGTGTCCACCACGCCATGCTCAGAGATCGTTTGCGGGACAAGGCCTAGCGCGCAGGCCAAAGTGAGTTAGGCCTTCCGTCATCGCTCATGTGCGCCCGCTGCCAGATCTCGTTCCAGTTGAACGGGGTCTCCGGCACGAACCGGTGCAGTTGCCCGCACGGACAGGGCGTCAGCAACCACGCGCAGCCTCGGCAAAGCTCGACCCCACCGTGCCCGGTCGAGCGCAGCACTGGCGGTCCCTCATCCCCACAGGCCGGGCAGCCAGGCGGCTCGGTACCGTCCAGGATCGCGTTCTGTCGCCGTACGTACTCGGACAGGCACAGCGACGGGTGACGGGACGGGTCTTCGAACCAGGCACGGTCGGGACTTTCCCACCAGTTCCGTAGCCACCACGGCCGAGGGTTCGGTACGGCCCGCCGCCCAGCGTGCTTCTCCGCCCGGCGTTGCTCGGCGTACTGGTCTGCCCGCACGAGCCACAGCTCCCGGGCCTCGTGCAGTTCCTCCGCCGCCCGCACCAGCGCGTCGGGGTCCGCCTCCAGCCGACGGGGGATCGCGGCGCTGAGCGTGAGGTGGTGGTACGTCGCCCGCAGACCATAAGGAGCAAAAACGGTGAGGCAGGTGCGCAGCGCGCTGTGCCGCCGGTGGAGGGGGAGCCCGGCGTCGTGCACGCGCGCTCGGTGGGTCAGGAAGCTGGGCATGGTGCGGGTACCAGGTCCAGTGCCCGTGCCAGGACGGTGATGACGGCAGCAGCATGTGCTGGCATGTGTTGTTCCGTCCAGGTTCCGGCAAGGCTGAGGAAGTCCTGCGCATCCCGGCGAGCGTCGGCGACGAGCCTGCGTACCTGGTCTACCGGCAGCTCGATCACCGGGCTGCCGTCCGCTGCGTGGGCATCGAGCGGCAGCCATTTGACTCGTGCTCGCCGACGGGCCAGAGCTCGAAGTCGTCGGAGGCTGAGACCTCCGGAACGGGTTGCATGACAATCACACGGGGATGATGCCGGACCCGCTGCTTCGTCGCCACGGCTTTTCGGCTGCGGTGTTGGGAGCAAAGCGGCCCGCTGCCTGGGCAGTTTCGAGCATCTCGTCGGTCGTGTCTCGTATGCCTTGCCGGTGGCTTCGGCCGGTGTCGACGGCGCACTGCTCACGCTGAAGCCCGTCGGACTTGGCCTGGGTTCGCGATATTCGAGACCGGTGTGTCGATCTTCGGTCGGCCTTGTTCTTCAAGCAGGTCGGTGGGCTGACCTCGAAGGCCGGCGGCCGCTTGCTCGAAGGCCGGACCTGGAATGAGTGTCCCGCCACGGCGGACGTGGTGGGCGTGTGGCCCGGATACGGATCAAAGAGCCCCTGGGCCGGGGTCCCGGCCTGGAAGGCGAGGGCCTTGTCCCAGCGTGCCCCTGGGGCGCAGGGTGGACAGCGGCGTAGCGGTCGTCGCGCCCGCCCTACGCACGTTCGCCGTCTACGCGGCCTGGGTGAGTTCGGCGCGGCCGAACAGCAGGCCGTAGCCGGTGGGGAGCTCGTGCAGGATGCGGGTGATCAGGTCGGCGCCCGCGTAGGCGGCAACGGCGCAGAAGACGGAGCCGGTGTCCCAGCGGGTGGTTGCCAGGGAGGCGCCGGTGCGGGCGGCGAGGTCCTTGACGAAGGCCCAGCCGGTCAGCGGCTGGGGGTCGGGGATCTGCGCGGTCAGCACGCGTGCGGCTTCCGGGGGCAGGCAGCGGGCCAGGTCGACGCGTTCGTCTCCGGTCAGCTGGCGGCCCAGTCCGGCAAGAACCAGACAGACGGCTTCGTCGGCTCTTTCGCGGGTGGGGTAGGCGCCCTCGTAGCGGACCTTTTCCAGCATCTGCTCGTATGCCGTCCCGTACGGCTGCCGGGACGGTGCGTGCCGGTCGGAGATCACTGCGTGGTTGCCTTTCTTGTGCGGCCGGTGTTCGGGATCCGGGGTGCGGGAGGGTCAGGTGGGTCGGGGGCGGCCGAAGAGCAGGTCGTAGCCGGCGGGGAGCTGGAGCAGGATCTGGCCCAGCAGGTCTTCGCCGGCGGCGTCGGCGACGGTGGACAGCACGGCGCTGACGTCCCAGGCCGCGGTCTGCTCCGTGGCGCCTTCGATCCACGCGGCGGTTGCGCGGACGAACCGCTCCGGGGGCAGCGGCTCGGCGCTGGTCAGCGGGTTGAGCAGGATCCAGGCGAACGTCTCGGGCAGGCGCGCCGCCAGCTGAGCGCGGACGTCGCCGACCAGGTGTGCGCCGAGGAGGGCGAGGACCACACGGGCCGCACGCTCGGCTTCCTCCGCAGTGCCATACTCGCCGCGTTCCTTCACGTGATCGAGGAACGCTTCGCGTCGCAGTGTCATCTCGGCCGCCACCCTTCCTCGGACTGCCCCTGGGGGTGCGGAGAGCGCGATGAGGGGGAGATCAGGTGCCGCTCTCCGCACCCATCCGGCCGGTGTCAGCCGGAGATCTCCTTGCGGCCGGATCCGACGCCGACGGAGATCTTGCGGGGCTTGGCGCGCTCGGCGATCGGGATGCGCAGGGTGAGCACCCCGGCGTCGTAGTCGGCCTGGATGTGCTCGGTGTCGAGGGTGTCGGCGAGCACGATCTGGCGGGAGAAGACACCCAGCGGCCGCTCGGACAGCTCCATCTGCACGTCGTCGGCCTTCGCCGCCGGCCGCCGCTCGGCCTTGACGGTGAGCATGTTCCGCTCGACGTCGATGTCGATCGCGTCCGCGGGGACGCCCGGAAGGTCGAAGGCCACCACGTACTCGTCGCCCTCGCGGTAGGCGTCCATCGGCATCACCGACGGGCGGGACCAGGTGCCCGGGCCCGTCAGCTGCTGCGCCAGCCGGTCCAGCTCACGGAAGGGGTCAGTGCGCATCAACATCGTGAAAACACCTCCAGCAGGTTCAGGCAGTTGCTGCCAATGCGCCTCACTGACACCGTTGTAGCATGTCATCCAATGGATGACAAACGCGATGTCATCTATGCGATGACTATGAGAGGGAGGTGTCCGTGACCGCATCCGACCGGCCGTCCACGCCCGGTACGAACGTCCATGGCCCGGCGTCGTTCCTCGCCGCCGCCGCGGCCCTGCACGCCATAGACGACGCCCTGCGCGACGCCCGTCGGGAGACCCCCGACGCCCCGGAGGCGCCCGGTCCCGGGCCGGAGCAGGCGCTGGCCTCGCTGATGCTGCTGCGGCAGGTGCGCGAGCAGCTCGCCGGATGGGAGACCGGCCTGATCGAAACCGCCCGCGACGCGGGAGCCAGCTGGGCCGACCTGGCCCACCCCCTCGGTGTCGCCAGCCGGCAGGCCGCCGAACGACGCTACCTGCGTGGCCGCCCCGGCCCCGCCGGAACCACCGGCGAGCAACGCGTCCAGGCCACCCGCGAACGCCGCGCCGCCGAACGCACCACCGCCGCCTGGGCCCGCCGCAACGCAGCCGACCTGCGCCGCATCGCCGGCCAGATCACCGCCCTCAGTGACCTGCCCACCACGGCCCGCCTCCCGGTCAGCCAGCTCCACGCGGCTCTTGCCCACGACGACCCCGCCGAGCTCATCCAACCCCTCCACGCCACCCGCCCCCACCTGGCCACCACTCATCCCGACCTCGCTGCACAGCTCGACACGCTCATGCACCCCTGACCCGACTGGTTGCCCCAAGGCGTGCGCGGGATCTACCAGGCATGCCCAGGTCCACACTGGGTGTCGCGGCGGCCCGGTGGGCCTGGGCGCGCCTGCCGGCCGGGGGGCAACTACTCCGAACCCCTGGAGATCGACCTGGTCCCCGTGACGGACAGGGTCTTCGCCGGCGCGGGAGTTGGCGCGGCGTTCAGCGAGGACTACATGCCCGTGGTCTTATCCACCCTTAGGGACGGCACGGGCTGCGTCTGCATCGGCATGCGCTGCACCCCCAAAACCGAGTGACACGACGCCGCCACGCAGAGCCCCGGCCGACGCTCACCGGCGGCAGGCCCCCGACGGCGCTCCCACCAGGTTCGTGGGGGGCCTCGCAAGAAGACCCGCGGTCTGCCCTCCACCAGTTTCGGACCCGGCACGGGCAGCAACGGCGCGATGAGCGACCACAGGAAACGGCAGAATCTGCAGCCTGTCCCGCCCCGAGGGAGTCCCTCCCGCTCGCACTCCCACGCTGGCCCGGTGACCGGGTCCGTTCCCGGTTCCACAGCGCGAAAGGAGGCCCATACTGACCCACGCCGACCTGTTCGGCTCGTCCTGGCGGGCCGCGTTCCTGGTGAACG
The DNA here is from genome assembly GCF_014203595.1 of Streptomyces echinatus. GTDB lineage: Bacteria > Actinomycetota > Actinomycetes > Streptomycetales > Streptomycetaceae > Streptomyces > Streptomyces echinatus. Next base: position 263,265 of record NZ_JACHJK010000003.1, on the reverse strand, counting down.
TTCCGCTAGCCGCAGTGGTGCTGGGCCTGTCCCCGCTGCTCCCGGCAAACCGCGCCCCGCACCGTCCCGCCCCGGACTGGCCCGGGACCGCCCTGGCCGCACTCACCGGGCTCCTCGTGTACCCGCTGATCGGAGTGGACCTCGGACACCTTCCCCTGCGCGGCTGGACGTCGGTGGCCGGCGGACTGCTCGTACTCGCCGCGTTCGCCCTGCACCAGCGCCGAACGGCCCGCACCCTGCTCGAGCTCAGCTTGTTCACACGGCGCGGCTTCCCGGCCGCCCTCGTCACCTCCACGGCCTTCTCCGAAGAGGAAGCCGACATGATCATCACCGTCCGAGCCGCGATCTGCTTCGTCGCGGCCCGCCAAGCCTGAGCTGTACGCCGGCCCGCTCCTCGCCCGCAGACGGTGAGAAGCGGCCGCAGCGGCTGGAATGCCGCTGATCGGCACAGACGTGACGGCGCCACCCGCGTGATCGGCCGCCCCCTGTCGCAAGGGACGGCGCGGCGTATGCACCCCCGGCGTGAGGGGAACCCGGGGGCCGGCAACCAGACCGTGCCGAACAGACGGGCCGCGCCCGCCGGGCAGGAACCGGTATGACCTCCTTCGACGACGCCATCGACCTCCACTTCATCGGCAACGCCACGGTCCTGCTGCGGTTCGGCGGACTGACCCTGCTGACGGACCCCAACCTCCTGCACCGAGGCGAACGCGCCCACCTGGGATACGGACTGGTCAGCCGCAGGCTCACCGAACCCGCCCTTGACGCCGCGGACCTGCCCCGTCTGGACGGCGTCGTCCTCTCGCACCTGCACGGTGACCACTGGGACCGCCGCGCCAGAAGCCACCTGGACCACTCGCTCCCGATCATCACGACACCGCACGCCGCGCGCCGGCTGCGCACCCTGCAGGGTTTTCACCGGGCAGGAGGCCTGCGCACCTGGGAGAGCTGCACGCTGCGGCGCGGCACCGCGCAGGTCCGCGTGACCTCGCTGCCCGGACGGCACGCCCTGCACCCCGTGCTGCGCCGCCTGCTGCCGCCCGTCATGGGCAGCATGCTGGAATTCGGCCCGGCCGCCGGACCGGTGCGGCTGCGCCTGTACGTCTCGGGCGACACCCTGCTGTTCGACGGCCTAGAGGAGATCGCCCGCCGTTTCCCCGCCGCCGACCTGGCCGTCCTCCACCTGGGCGGCACGCAGCTGCCCGGCGGCTTCGTGGTGACCATGGACGGCGCGCAGGGAGCGGAACTCGCCCGGCGCCTGGCCCCCCGCCGGGTGCTGCCCGTGCACTACGAGGACTACACCGTCTTCCGCTCACCGCTCGAGGACTTCCTGACCCAGGCGCAGCGGCTGGGGCTCGACGAGCGGCTGCTGTCCTGCCCCCGGGGCCGACACGCACGCCTGGTCCCGGGCGGCGACCGGCCTACCGTCGGCTGAGAGGCGACGCCGCCCCGCACACGGCACCCCCGCCAGGCGACCGCCGACGGGGTACCCGATGGCAGGCAGAGGGGATGCGCTCATGGCTGGCGGAGACGACTCCTACTCTCAGGACCCGTCTTGATCCTCTTCTTCGTTTTCATCTGAGGTGACGCGGTGCGGCTGCCCGGATGCGAGCCCATGGCTTCGCGACCCAGAGGTGACCGATGCGGCCAGATTCTCGCCGAGACGAACGGGACGACCTCAACCGCTGTCCGCCAATGTCCTGATGTCCCGCCGACACTGGTCCGGTCCGCCGGCGGCAGCTGGCTGGAGGCGGCCGCCGGCGAGAGGCGCCTTTGGGCCGACCGCGGACGCCTGGCCCTGCCGCCGCGTGGGGGTTGGAGGACGTCTTGCTGCAGTCAGCGTCCGGTTGAGTAGGGCGGTGTCATGCCCCGTGGGGTCGTGGGGGATTCGGCTGCTCGGGCGGCTGTGCTGGCGGCCAAGGCGAGGATGAGGGCGAGGGCGCCGGTGATGACGTTGTTGAGGATGGTTTTGGTGGTGCTCACGTCGCCTGCAACTACCCACGGCGCGATGATGGTCCAGGCTCCCAGGGCGCAGGCTCCCCAGGCCATGCTGTGGGTGCGTTCGTAGGCGCGGCCGAAGCCGCCGCTCATCAGGAGGGCGTAGGCGAGTCCTACCAGGAGGTTGTTGACGGCGAGTGTGGGCAGGCCGTTGAATCCGGTGATCCACGGTGATGCCGCCAGGTAGATGCCGGTGAGGAATGCCAGCATTCCGGTGGCCTGCCCCTGCGGGGTGCTCGTGGCCCGTTCGGCCATCTCGTGCCGCATGCGCATGTCGACGATGTCAGGGTGCGTCTCCATGGACGGCCCGTGTGAAGTGGTCATTGCCTTCACCTCGATGGGAATGAGGATTTATCCAGCGCCGGGTACCCATCCGCGGTGACGGAACCTGCGCCGGCCCTGCCGCACTCTGCGGCCACCGCCACCGCTGGGAGGGCGTCAGCTGTTCGGCTGTGCTGCTGCGGCTCCGAAGGCTTCCGCGGTGCCACCTTCGGCCTGCGCGGAGGAGGTGGTGTCGACGAAGCTGTAGGGCGGCAGCGGGCCGTTGACGCGCAGTTCGAGGTGCCGGTGCTCCGTACGGAATTCATCGACTGCGGCCAGGAACCGCTCCGCTGAAGTGTGGTTCACCAGGAAGGAGAGGTTGGCGAGCCAGCCGGTGCTCTGGGGTCCGGTGCTGACTGCCTCGGCGATCGGCGCCAGTGCCTGGTGCAGCAGCTCCGCGTCCGTCGCCTCGCGCGCCTGGACGGCGGCGGTGATCATCTCTCCGAGCTGGATCTTCTGCTCCTGCGTGCCGCCGCCGGCTTCCCGGTTCGCGTCCGCGAGGGACCGGATGTCGTCGTGGGCCGCCATGATCAGGCGGAGCACGGCCTCCTCGTCGTGGTTGGCCTTGATGTTGTACTCCGCGGTGCCGTCCAGTGCCTGCAGGCGCTCGAGGAAGTGTTCTGCACGCTCGGTGAGCACCGTGGTCACCGTGTCGTCGTCCGCCGCGGTGCTGCCGAACCGCATCGGCAGGACCACGCCACCGGCTCCGGCTTCGTCCAGCACACGCTGGTGGGCCAGCAGATCACGGCGCTTGGGCCGCAGCCCCTCGGGGGCATCGCTGACGATCGCGGCCACCTCACCCCGGCCCACGACGCGTACCGGGCGCGGGGCCTCACCGATGCCCTCCAGATCCTGGCGCAGCGGGGAATGTGAGGCGCGAATGATCCCGTAGACGTAGGTACCCATCCGTCAGTCCTCCCTCCTGCGCGCGGCCCGCTCGCCCTGACGCTCCCGGCCCCCCTCGCGCGCCTGGTTGAAGGCGTCGGAGATGGTCTCCGCGGCGCCGGAGAGCGCCCCCTTGGTCTTGCCCTGGGCGCCGGACTCGGAGAGCTTTCCGGTGAGCTCCGTCAGCCCGGCCGGCTTGCGGGGTCCGGCTTCCAGGTCGAGGCGGTTGCAGGCCTCGGCGAAGCGGAGATAGGTGTCGACGCTGGCGACCACGACCCGTACGTCGATCTTGAGTATCTCGATACCGACCAGGGAGACCCGCACGAACGCGTCGATCACCAGCCCGCGGTCGAGAACGAGTTCCAAAACGTCATACAGGCCGCTGGAGCCGCCCCCGCCGCCTTGCTGTGTGGCCACGGTCATCGCGACCAACCCCTTGTCATCCGTCTCTGCACGATCCCATCGGCGCAGGCCGCCGGAGCATCACACCGGCTCTCATAGGTCTCTTGCTTCGCCCGGGCTTCCGCGTGCGAGTAGCCCCCACCGTCGAGGGCGAAACGCCAGTGCGAGGAGACGAAACAGCCGACGCTTTCGTGCGAACCCGCGCTGGGACGCCGCTGCACGGCATCCGGTGGAGCCCGTGGCACGCGCATGGCCCACCCTGATCCTCCCGAGGGCGGCCGTTCGGTGCAGTGGGCCCCGAATCCGGTGACGTCCACGTCACCGCCGACGAGTTCCAGGGGGCGCAGCGTGGGTTCATGCGCCGCCGCGCCCCGGTCGCTCCGGCGGCCGGGGCACTGAGCTGCGGGCATGGCTCAAAGCTGCGGGGGTACCAGGCCTGTCGTCGGCCCGTAGCGGGTCGGCGACGTGCGGGGGATGGATGGGGAGGGAAGCTCATGACGACAGTGACTGCTGCCGGTACGGACATACGGACGGGGAGTCTGCCGGAGGTCACTGATCCTTCCCGGGTGGCCCCGAAGGATGCTCGTGGGTTGTCGGGGCTGTTCTTCGCCCGGCTGGCGGTGCTGGAGGAGGGTACGCCTGAGTACAGCGATACCCGCAACACGTTGATCGAGATGAACATGTCCCTGGTCCGCTACGCAGCGGGCCGGTTCCGCAGCCGGGGTGCGGAGCAGATGGAGGACATCGTTCAGGTCGGCATGATCGGTCTGATCAAGGCGATCGACCGGTTCGAGCTGGCACGGGAAGTGGAGTTCACCTCGTTTGCCATCCCCTACATCGTGGGTGAGATCAAGCGGTTCTTCCGCGACACCACCTGGGCCGTGCACGTGCCGCGCCGGCTGCAGGAGGCCCGCGTCCAGCTCGCCCGCGCCGGTGAGGAACTGCGCAGCCGGCTGGGCAGGACGCCGACGGACAAGGAACTGGCGGAGCTGATGAGCCTGTCCGAGGACGAGGTGCGTGAAGCACGCCTCGCCTCGAACGGTTACAACTCCGCCTCCCTCGATGCCGCCTTGAGTACCAGCGAGGACGGCGAGACGGCGCTGGCGGACTTCATCGGCACCGACGACCACGCCCTGGAACTCGTCGAGGACTTCCATGCCCTGGCCCCGATGATCGCCGCGCTCGACGAACGCGATCGGAAGATCATCCACATGCGGTTCGTCGACGAGCTCACCCAGGCCCAGATCGGGGAGCATCTCGGGGTCTCCCAGATGCACGTCTCCCGTCTCCTGTCCCGCTGCCTGGCACGCCTGCGCGAGGGGATGCTCACCACCGGCTGAGCCGCCGCGGACGCGCCTGGGCACCTACGGCGGCGCAGACGTGGCAGGCAGGGGACCCCCGTTCATGGGAGTTGCTTCCGCGCGGCAGCCTGCCGGTGAAGGCCCGCTACCTTTGCAGCGAGGGTGCAAGGTGGCGAAGGAGCGCAGGGATGCCGGTGAGATTTCCGGGTGGGGTGCGCGAGGACGGCCTGCCGGCGGCGCTGTCGGATCCTGTGCGTCTGGCGGCGGTGGCCGCAGCCAAACTCCTCGATACAGGGCCGGAGCCGGAATTCGACAGCCTGGCCCAGGTGGCGGCGACCGTGACCGGCTGGGCCCGGGCCTTCATCACGCTGGTGGATGAGCAGCGTTCCTTCTGGAAGTCCTGCATCGAAGTCGACGCCGCGAGTATCGGCGTGCGGCAGAACCCGGTCTCGGAGAGCTTCTGCTACTTCCTCGTCGGCCTGGCCTGTGAGCGGTTCACGGTCGAGGACGCTGCCGCCGATCCCCGCACGCGGGACCACCCGTCAGTTGGCCCGATGAAGATCGGCGCGTGGGCGGGTTATCCGATCCTCGGCCCGGACGGCGAGGTGCTGGGCAGCATGTGCGTGATCGACGAGAACCCGCGCACCTGGCAGCCGGACGAGCTGGCCGTGCTGGAGACGATGGCCCGCTCGGCCGGCAACGAGATCAACCTACGTACCTCGCTGACGGCCTCGCAGGAGGCGCTGGCGGCGTCCACAGAGCTCGCCCGCAGTCTGCAGGACAGTCTGCTACCCCCCATCCTGCGGCCGGTCCCCGGCCTGGACACCGCGGCCTCCTACCTTCCCGCCGCCGGTGGCACGGAGGTCGTCGGTGACTTCTACGACCTCTTCCGCTCAAGGGGTTCGTGGTGGTGCACCGTGATGGGCGACGTGTGCGGCAAGGGCACCGAAGCGGCGAAGGCCACCGCGCTGGCCCGCTACACCCTGCGCGCGGAGGCCACCCAGCATCTGTCCCCGGCCGCCGTGCTCACCCAGTTGAACTCGGCCCTCCTCGCCCAGCGGGTGGGTGCAGGCCGTTTCCTCACCGCCGTGTACGCCACCTTCCGCCTCACACCCGCGGGCGTGGCGGGCCGGCTGTGCACCGCGGGGCATCCGCCGGCGCTCATCCGCCGCGCCGGCGGCCGTGTCCAGCCCCTCGGGCGGGCCGGCACCCTCCTCGGGGTGTTTCCCGAGGTGCAACTGCACGACGTCCGCTTCCGTCTCGCCCCCGGCGACCTGCTGCTGTACACCGACGGCGCCATCGAAGCCCGGCCCCGTCCTCACAGGCCCGGCGCCTCCCGCCCGATCTTCGACGAGGACGACCTCGCCGCAGCCCTGGCGGCCACGCACGGTGCCGACGCCACCGAGACCGTGCGTCACCTCGACCAGATCCTGGCCGAGCACACCGGCGACTGGGCCAGTGACGACACCGCCCTGCTCGCCCTCCGTGTCCCGCCCACCGCCTGAGAGCCGTTTTTGGCCCCCAATCGTGGGTTGCACGCCGGGCATCGTTCGGTGCGGCCGGTGGGATGCCGAGGTGGTGGAGCCTACGCGCGCGGCGTCTCACGGCCTGGTGGTGATCACCACCCGCTACGAGAGCCTGCGGCGTTCGCGATGGTTCTGCGTGGGCGCGCCGATCGGGCCGGCGCGGACCAGTTGGAGAGGGTCTTCGGGTGAGGCGGCGGCTTCTGGGTGCCCGTTGATTGTGGACATGGCCGCTCTGGCCTCCGCCGATGAACACCTGCTCGGGCACCTCCTGGCCGCCCGGCATCCTGCTGCTGGTAGGTCCGCTGAGCCGGCAGTTTCGGCAGCGCTTGGGGGTGACCGGCACCGCCGCGGTCTTCGATATCCACCCGATCTGACGACCGCGCTGGCGCACTTTTGGGCTTGAACGCCCGTGGTAGGCGCCGCCGCCGGTGTGTACGGAGAGGTCCAGCCTGATGTCCCGCACATGCTGACCATGACGCCTCTCGTACCAGGTCGGACTGGTGCCCCTGGGCAAGCCTGCGTTGTTGGTGGCGGCCCGATGCCGACGATCTTGGGCCGTGCAGCGGATGACGGGCTGAACGCGGCTGCCCGGCTGCATACCTCACACCGCTTGGGGGGTATGCGCAGTGGCATGAGGTTGCTGGCGGGCCTGCAGAGAGCTGACCGGAGTCTGACCCGGCGGGCGGCTTCCCGCATTCCGCGGGGGGCCGCCAAGGTGCTGTCGGCGGTGGAGGAGTTTGCGGAGAGCACGAAGCTGTGGTGTACAGCTGCCGCTGTCATGGCCTTGCTGGGCGGCCGGCCGGGCCGTAGGACCGCAGCCGCCGGGCTGGGTGCGCTGGCAGCGGCGCAGCTGGCGGCGAACGGTTTGTGCAAGCAGCTCGCTGACCGTCCCCGGCCACCGGTGGAGTGGATCCCGCACGACGAGGTCGCCGACCGCCCCGACTCGTCCTCGTTCCCCTCCGGGCACACCGCGGCCGCGTTCGCTTTCACCGCCGCCGTCGCCCCTGCCTGGCCGGGCGCAGGCGCGCTGTGCGCGGTGCCGGCCGCCATGGTGGCCCTCGAACGGGTGCAGTCAGGCGCCCATTACCCCAGCGATGTCGCCGCGGGCGCCGTCATCGGACTTGCCAGCGCCTGGCTCACACGCCATGCCGCAGCTCCTTTCCTGCGCTCATGACCCACAGAGGCGGAGGTGCGGCACCGCTGACTCAGGGGCGCCGCCACATCGCCCTGCCGGCCACATAGGCGATTGAGATGGCTGACCGCGGGATCGTCTGGCCCTCAGCCGCTTCGCAGGCGGGCTGATCATGCGGTCCGGTGCAGTGCCGCGGGTGCGGGTGCTGCGTCTATGGCGAAGACGCTGCCGGTACGGGTGAGCCGCAGTAGGCGGGCGAGTGGGTAGGGCACCGCGCGCAGGCGCAGTGCGGTGCCGCGCTCCTTTGCCACACGGTGGGCGGCGAGGAGGGCACTGAGGCCGGTGCAGTCACAGAACTGCAGACGCGAGAGGTCGACCACGGTCACCCGGGCCGTGGTGATCGCTTCTTGCAGGACATGGCGTAGTTCCATGGCCGTCAGGACGTCCAGTTCCCCGGCCACGGTCACCTCGCAGCGCTCGGGTCCGTGGTGCTCTACCGAGACGCAGATCGCTTCGTTCACGGCGCCCTCTCGAGCGGCCGACACGCCTTTGGCGTCCAGCAAACGCTTCCAGGTGGCGCGCTGTCCACCGTGCTCGGCCAGCCGAAGAGATCGATAGGATGGACGCGGACCGAGCGGTGCTGCGGCAGGTGACTGGTGGCCGTGGTCAGATCGGTGCGGCCCAGTTGTACAGACGGAGGTCGCCCGGGTGTCCGTGGCCGGCGACGCAGCTGCGCCAAGGACTACGCCCGTCAAGTGCGTTGGGTAGCTGACCACCACCGACGCGGGGAAGACGGCACTGTCGTCCATGCTCGACACGTGCACCGACTGACCCGCTCAGGCCCACGCGTCGCTTGGTGACGCGTGCCGACGAGGACCTGCACGGCACGCGTGAGGTTGGTCGACTGTTCGGCGAGTTACGGTGAAGCTGTCGTTGTGAGTGACAGCGGACACCAGGTGGGTGTGGATCAGGTCTACTCGGCTTTGGTCGCGATGCGAGCCGCGCCGGTGATGGATCCCGAGTCCCGGCCTGATGGGCCGCGGCCTGATGACCGGCTCCGGCTGCTGGGTGCCTTGCTGGCGGCGGTGGAGCTGGAGATCACCGCAGCGACCCGGACCGATGATGAGTTCTATCAGGGCTTCGCCGCGGTGGTCGGTGGCTGGACGGAGACGGTCGGGGCGGCCGCGACGCTGCCCTCTTTGGTGATCATCAACCGGTTGCAGCGGACCGCTGTGCAGATGATGCCGCCCGAGGACGAGGAGGAGCGGCCGGGACAGGCCGCGTCCGTGGCAGCCGCGATGGCGGGAGCGGATCTCCTCGCCACACAGCTCGCGGCCGATCATGGAAGCCGTGAAAGAGCCCGGCTTTCGTCGAACCGGGGCGAGGGTTCTCTGGCCAACCTGGTGATGGGCATGCACGTGCTGCGCGTCAGCCTTGGCGACGTGGAGGACTGATACTCCAGCTACAGGTCGCTCATGTACCGATGGAGCTTACGCGTTCCGCGGCTTGCGGCGTTTGCCTCAACTGCCGTGCGGGCGGTGCAGGCCTGGGTTATGGAGTCGCTGCTCATCTGCGGCAGGTCCACCTTCGCGTCGAGTCTTCGAACACGGCGGGCCCTGTGCAGCAGCGGCTTCCGTATCAGCGTCTGGTGCTCCCCGCTCGTCATGAGGCTGTTCCGTCCGGGCGCAGCCAGCCGCCGGCCTCGCTGAGGATGTGGTGGGCGGTGAGAAGGATGTCGACGTTGTCCCTGGCCAGCGTTACTGGATCAGCCATTGCGGTTCGGGTGGCCGTCGTTCCTCATCCTGCCTTGCTCGGTCTTGTGCCGGGCGGGCGGTCTGCTGCTCGATGACGCGGCGGGTGAAGCAGAGCATGTCGAGACGGGACGGGATGTGTCGTTCACACGTTCCCAGCCCGGCATTACGGCGGGGGTGTCCCGTGACAGCGAAGATTGATCCATTGCCACCGAAGTTCGACCAGCGCCGGTGCTACTCGCTGAGCATGCCGGCATTCGTGCGAGACCTCGATGCTCTGCGGGACGGGCGCGCGAGCAGCTGACCCGTAGCGACGGCAACGTAGAGCACGACCAGAACCCCGAGTCCGAGGTCGAGCCAGTTATAGGCCGTGCCCCTGAAGAGGGAGGCCCATGCCCGGGCACCCGCGACGGATCCCGCAACTACCAGCAGCACCGACGCCACGGCGTACAACGCCTTTGCAGCCCGGGGCCGCCGCTCTTTGAGCAGTTCACCACCCGCACCGAGCGCGACCAGGGCGGGGAAGACATCGTGCGGCTCCAGGCGCCCGGTCCTGATCGCGTCCACGGTGTTGATCAGGACGCCGATCGAGCCGACGACCAGTGCACCTTGGGATATACGGCGGCTCATCAATCCTCGCTTGCAGTCAAACTTCGGTGGCAATGGATCCATCTTCGCTGTCACGGGACAGGGGGCGAGCATCAGGGAGGCGAGCATGCGGGTTGGCCTGCATATCCTCACTGCGCTCGCCATCGATCCGGCCGTTCTCGATCCGGCGCCCGGCGGTTCTACCCGGGGCTCCGGCTACCCGGCGCGCAGCACGCCGCCGTCACCGCGGCCCTGCTGGGCGTGCGGCGCCCTGGCCGTCGCCACCTGCCGGCGCCGGGAGCCCGGCCTCGGCCCGCCCTGACACGGCTCGTGCCACGACCGCATGGTGGCCGCGTGCCGCTTCCACCTGACACTCGCCGCGGGCGGGCGGGCGATGATGCACGGCTCCGCGAGGATGTGGCCCGAGGGAAGTTCATCGCGCGGACCGGGAAACGGGGCAGCATGCCCGGCGCCCGGGTCACCCTCACCGATGAGGAGACGGCCGAGGTGCTGGCCACAGAATGACGGACGTGAGGGCCCGGGGCCGGCGATGGAAGTCCGGGCGCTCACGAGAAATCGCGCATCCCGAGGGGGAGGACTCGTGGCGCGATGCCGTACTCAACGACCGGCCACCGAGCAGGTCACGTCGTGGGGTCCCGAGGCGAGGAGTTGCTGCGCGTCAACCTTAGCGACGTGGCGGATCAGTACTCCTACCTGGTGGTTCCCTCTAGCAGCCGGGAGCGGCGCCCGGCCGCTGGCTGGTCGCGGTAGAGGGGCCTATCAGTTGCTGAGTGCCTGGTGGAGGGTTTCGTGGCAGTCGATGATGGTGTCGAGGCCGACGAGTTGCAGGGTGCGCAGGACCGAGTCGGCTGCTGCGGCCAGGCGCAGCCAGCCGCCGGCCTCGCTGAGGGCGCGGCGGGCGGCGAGGAGAACGTTGATGCCGCTGGAGTCCATGAAGGTGACCTGGCTCAGTTCCACCACGACCCGAGGGCTGAGAGTGTCGGAGACCTCGAGTGCCTGCCCGAGTGTGTCACCGGTGTGGTGGTCGATCTCCCGGCCGCGGTGACGACGCGGATGCTGTCATCGGGGGTGGTGACGACGACCGACAGCCCGCCTGGCTGCTCTGCTTGTTCGGCATTCACCATTTCTTCCTCAGCCATGCCGGTGATACTGGCACACGCGCCCCTGCGTCTGAACCGCCGCAGCACCCGGAACGGGTGATGCCCGCGTGTGGAAGATCCAACAGCAGATCAAAGGCGTGCCCCGGGGGATCGGTGGGTATTCGAGCAGGGTTTAGGACGGAGAAGGCGGCCGGATGGGGTCAGGTCTGGTGAGGGAAGACGGCACAGCACCGAGAGGCCGCCTTCCACGGATCGTCGTGGCCCTGGAGGGGGACCGCGGCTGTATCGCCCGGGCCCGTCTCCTGGCCGCTGACTTCCTGGCCGGAGTGCGGGATGAGCACGGCCTGCCCGTCTCGCAGCGTGTCCTGGACCTGACCCAGTTGGTCGTCAGCGAACTGGTCACCAACGCTCTCAAGTACGCTCCGGGCCCGGTGTCAGTGGACCTGTCGCTTGCGGGCGGGGCGGTGGAGATAGTGGTGCGGGACAGTGATCCGGTGCTGCCGGTGGCGCGGGCGGCCGATGGGGGCCGGGTGGGCCAGCACGGCCTGGAGATCGTCATGGCCGTCGCCCAGAGCTTCGAGGCACATCGTGAGCCGGGCGGCAAACGTGTCCGTGCCCGCATCGCCCTGGCCGACCCTCCCGACGTCCCCCGCCCCTGGCAGTAGACGCCATAGCGGCCGCACGGATCAGGGTGAGGAGTCTGACCGCGGGCCGGTGTGGCGGGCCAGGGCCGCGCGCAGTTCCGCTCGCAGCACCTCGGGCAGTGCCGCGCCCTGGGCGTGCTTGAGGACCTGCTCGGCGACCGCGGACAGTCTGGTGTTGGTGTGCTGGGAGGCCTCGCGCAGCACGGTGAAGCCGTCCTGAGGCGTGATCTGGCCCAGGACCGTCAGGACGCCGATGGCCTGGTCGACGACGGCGTGCGAGGCGAGGGCCCGGTGGAGCTGTCTGTTCTCGGTGCGCAGCCGCTCGACCTCGTCGCGTAGACGGCTTTCTGCCGTGGTGGGTGTGGCGTCGTGCGCTGAAGAGGTCATGAACTCATCCACGAGGAGCAGGGGACGCGGTCATCCTGTGCGCCTGCCCGGCATTCACCTCACCATCCACCCCATCCCACGGCTGGGCACGACGTGTGGGTGCGCCCGCTGCGCGACCCGATCGCTCCCGGGCTCGACGAGGACGACGGCGGGGAAGAAAAGACGACCGCCACGGCCGGCGTACGGCTCGCACTCGACATCGCCGACCAGCCCGCCCGGCGTTCCCGGGGAGGCCGCCCTCACCTCGTGCCCCACCTCGCCGACCGGCAGATCGCGCCGAGCCGCGGAACTGGACGCCCTGTGGGAAGCCCTGGCCAGCGTTCATCCCGGGGAGATCCTCGGAACCTGGCGCGGCACGCCGCTCGACACCGGCCACTCCGCACAACGCCGGCTGCGGGGCATGCGCTTCTGGTACGGCAAAAGGTTCAACTCCCCCGACGACGTCGAACCACTGATCTGCCGCAGCCAGCAGGGACGCCTCTACCCAGACACCGAAGCATCCCCAGGCGGGGGACGACTGCGGATGCTCCCCTTCCGCAACTACGTCACCACCGCGCTGCTGTACCACGGCAGACCTGTGATCGACTACTTCAAAGCAGCCGACCCCGCCACCCTCATGGGCATCATGACCGGCGGCGAACCCTCCGACCACGGCCGCGCCTTCTACTTCATCCTCCGGCGCAGTTGACCAACCTGAGCCCGCGGCTGCTTCAGCTTGCCTGGGCTCAAGGACAGGCCCCGGCAGGGCGATGGTGGTGGCGTGGAAACGCATTTTGCCGTCGTCACACGCCGTCTCGTGCTCCGCCGCCAGCTCCAGGTGGCCGCCGGGCTGTCCGCTGCCCTCTACTGGCACTCGCCCTGGCCGACTGGGGTACCGCTGCCGCGGGGGTGGAGTTGCAGGTTGCGGCTGGGGCCGTGCCATTCCAGGCAGAGGACGGTGGCGTCGTCGCGGAGTTGGCCGCCGTGGTGGTCCAGGACGGCGCGCATGAGGCGGCGCAGGGTTTCGGGTACGGGCAGGCCGTCGGCGTGGTGGCGGATGATGAAGTCGGTGAAGTTCTGCAGGCCGAACTCGCGGCCGGAGGGGTCGCGGGCTTCGATGACGCCGTCGGTGTGGAGCAGGATGCGGTCGCCGGGTTCCAGCTGCTCGCGGCACAGCACGGCGGCGATGCCGAGGTCGCTTCCCAGCGGGTGGGCGGGGTGACAGGCCAGGGAGGTCGTCCAGCGTCCGGCGCGGATCAGGACGGGAGGATGGTGGCCGCGGCTGATCCAGCTCAGCAGCCCCGTGTGAGCGTTGAGGTCGGCCAGGATCGCGGTGACATAGGTGTGGTGCCCGAAGTGCTCCAGCAGCACCTGTTCCACGCGCTCGCCGGTGGTGACCAGATCATCTCCCTGACGGCGGTGATTGCGGCAGGCGGCCACGGCCAGGTTGGCGGTCAGCCCAGCCCGGCTGTCGTGTCCCATGGCGTCGAAAACGGCGAGGTGCACCTGGTCGCCGGCGACGGCGTAGTCGAAGGCGTCCCCACCGATCTCGTAGGCCGGTTCCATCGCGGCCGCGATCACCACGTCACGGTTGGCGAACGAGCGTGGCGGCATCAGATTCCACTCCAACTCCGCGGCGACATTCATGGCCTGAACGCGCGACAGCCGGGCGGCCGCGTCACTGCTGGGACGCTTGCTGACGATCAGCAGCCCCACCAGGGACGCCACCACCCGGAGCCGCTCCAGGCTCGTACCGCCGGCCAGATCCGCGCGCATCACGCCCAGCCGCGCCGTGCCGTCCAGCACCGGCACCCACCAGCGGTCGTCCCCCTCGCCCCCTGCCTGGGCGCGGCTATGGGCGAACACCCAGCCGGGCAGCGTGCCCTCCACCGGGAACACCTCCCCGCCCTGGGCGGCGTCCAGACCGCGCCCCGTCACTTCCCGCAGGACCTGCTCGCGCAGGTCGACCAGGTAAAGACGGATGGCGGCCAGGCCCGCCCGGGCGGCATGCCGGGCGATGAGATCCGGCAGCTGATCGAAACCGACGAGGTGGCCCTCCTCGAGCATCCCGGTCAGGGCCTGCAGCATGCTCTCGTCGTCCACGCCCTCACCCCCTCTGCCTCTATGGTCAGCCCTGTTCCAGCATTCCAGCCAGCGTGGCCGAAAGCGTGCATGTGGCGGCGCATCGGCCGCAGATGTGCGGAACACGGGCCCCTTTGCCCTGCGCGCCGCCGCCCCCCCCGGCGGACCCACCATGAGTTCGACCCCGACCTCGGCCCCGAGGGGGCCTCCGAAGGGCATGTAATCGAACAAGATTGTCTTCCGGCCCGACTTCTTCCACCGTTCTGGCCGCGTCACCCCGCCCCTGCCGACACCGGGCATGCCGTCCCCCGCACGTTCACCGAGGTGCCCCCGCGTCCCGAGCCGGAGCGGCTCTTCTCCCATGCGGATGACGACGGCGATCTGATCGCGTTGCCTCGCCGCGCTCGCAGAAGGCGGCGTCCCGGAACAGAAGGCCATCACTCACGGCACGGCTGAGTCGGGATCTTCATCGGGGGCACAGTGACAGGACCGTCGCTGCAGGTGGAATCGCGGGCGGCAGCGCTCGACAAGGCGCACACCACCCACCACGGCCTGGTCCCCATGCTGTGCTGTGCCGCTTGGGCATGAGCGCCGCATGCGGCGGGTGAAGTACGTGCACGGGGGAACTCGTAGGGCGCACATCACTGCTTCCCGAGGAGTGAGTGGTCATGTCTACGGGAACGCTTCTGGCGATCATCATCCCGATCGTGGTGGTGGTCGCCCTGGCTGCTGTAGCGCTCTCACTGATGACGCGACGCCGCCATCTCCGTGAGCGTTTCGGTCCGGAGTATGAGCGGACGGTCCAAGGCGCGGACAGCCGGATGGCTGCTGAGCGCGAGCTGAGGCAGCGCGAGCGGCGGCACGACTCGCTGGAGATCAAACCGCTGCCGTCCGCCTCGCGGGATCGCTACACGCGCGAGTGGACCAGCATCCAGCAGGAGTTCGTGGACCAGCCGGAGGATGCGGTCCACGACGCGGACCGGCTCGTGACTTCCCTGATGCACGACCGCGGCTACCCGACCGAGGGGTTCGAGCAGCAGATGAAGGACCTGTCGGTGGAGCACGGCCGCACCCTGGAGCACTACCGCGCCGCTCACGAGGTGGAATCCGTCAGCACTCGGAGCCGGGCGACGACCGAGCAGCTGCGGGGCGCCATGGTGCACTACCGCGCCCTGTTCGACGAGTTGCTTGCCGACGGTGGCGGCCGGGCCCAGCCCGCCCGGTCCTGACCCGACGATGATCCCGCATGGAGGCGAACATGCACCGAAACGATGACATGGGCCGCAGCGGCGGCCTGTCCACTGACGATCTCGCACAGCCGGCCGGCGGGGAAACGGGCCACGCCGCAGAAGGAGCGCCCGCACAAGCGCCCACCTATCCGGGTGAGGCCACAGCCACCCCCACGGACACCTCCGCGGCCGGAACAGAGAGCCGCGGCAGCGAGTCGACCACTGACGCGTCCGAAGCGGCGCCCCCCGACAGGTCACAGGACGAGGAGCTGCCGCAACTGCTGACGGACGACGAGGAGCGAGGCTTCCGCGACCGCTGGCAAACGATCCAGAACCGGTTCGTGGACGACCCCCGTGCGGCCGTGCACGACGCCGACACCCTGGTCGCGGAAGTCATGCAGACCCTGGCCACCACCTTCGCCCAGCACAAGAAGGACCTCGAGGGCCAATGGGGCGAGGGCGAAAAAGTCGACACGGAGCAACTGCGCGGGGCGCTGCGCCGCTATAGGTCCTTCTTCAACCGGCTGCTCAGCACCTGATACCGCTCAGCACCTGAGACCTCAGTGCCCGGGCCTGCCGGCTACGGGGATGCCGGGCACCTCCCGGCACGGCCTCGGCACGGATGCCCGACGGGCGGACAGTGCAGCTCCCTGTTCACGGTGCACCGCACCACCCTCGTCCTGCCAGGCGTCACCATTCCCGGCACGCTCGCCGGATGTCGTGGGCGGGGTCAGTACACCGTTGCTTGCCTCTGGGTATGCCGTTCACCTTCGCGTCCGGCCGTCCGGCTGCTCTTGTCCGTCTCGCCGGCGGCCGGGGCGGCGCCGTCCCGCCTGATGCGCTGGGCGAGCTGTCGTGCGACGTACCGGTGGTAGCGGTAGTCGGGGTGGATCAGTGCGGGAGCTCCCCATCCACGTGCGCCGATCACGCCGATCTTCTCGCTGTGGCCTTGCGCCCATTTCGTGCGGGGCGGGGCGCAGGCGTCTTTCCCGACGGTGGCGTGATGCGTGTCGACGAACTCCACGTCCGTGTCGGGGCGCACCGCATCGATCTGCGGTGCGCGCAGCGGGAACGGCGTCAGTGGACCAGGCTGGGGTATGCCGAACCTGTCGAGCGATGCGTGCCCGGTCGGCTTCTGCGGCGTGCCGAGGATGTCGTCGGTCCTGGCTCCTCCGCACGTCACATTCGCAACGCGCCCCAGCCGGCCCGCCAGCTCGTCCTTCAACACGTACCAGACTGCTGCCAGCACGCGGTGATCCACTCTTGCAGCAGTTCATGCAACTGGACCACGGTGAACTGGGCTTCGTGTGCGACGGCCTTGCCGCGTGCCAGGACATGAGGGCCGGTGTAGCCGGCGACGTGCTGCGCGAACAGCGTGTTGATACGTCCGAAGGTCCGCTCGACCGCGCCCTTCGCGGCCGGAAACCTCGGCGGTGCGGGCCGCACGCTGACGCCGAAGGTTTCGCAGGCGGCCAGGAATGAGGTGGAGACGACGATGGCTTGTGGTCGAGGATGATCGTCTCCGGCACCAGCACCAGCACCAGCACCAGCACCAGCATCGGCCGCGCGTCCAGGGCGAGCAGCCGGTCGTAGGGGACGGCGGCGTGGGCCAGACGCAGGTGCTCGGGCCAGCCGGGCCGCGCCGGGTGGGGGACGGCCCTCTCCGCCAGCAGAGGGCGGCGTCCACGGCCCTGGTGCCTTCCTCGTGCAGCCACGGCCGCCACCCCGACCGCGTGGGGCGATCGTGAGTTGCGGAGGGGCCGATGTGCGGCAGCAGCGAGATGTGCACGACCAAGACGTTGCCCTGGCCGACCTGGCGGACGGTCTCGAGGAAGGGAAGCGAACTTGAGGTCGCCGACCGCGCCGTCGGCTCGGGGATGACGTCCAGGTTCAGGTGCGGTGGCTGGTCCATGCAGCTTGGAGCCCCGGTTAGTGATCACCAGCCGGGGCTCTGACACTTTGTGACCGGCAGGCCGTGAGGACCTTGATCGCCTGACCGCGCCCAGTCGCGCCAGCTATGTGAAACTGGCTGTCAGCTCAGCTTCTCAGGACGCCGCAGCAGATTCGTATGTCACACGGTGTCACGGAGGCGTGGGCATCTGCGTGAAGGTGCACGGTACCGTGAGCGGTTCGGTCGCGGTGCACACGCCCTGGAACACGGTGCCGGTCGCGGTCAGCACGCTGACGTAGACCTCGTTGGCGCGCGTCGACAGTGTGGCGTCGACAACGTTGGTCGGGCCGCCCACGAACTGCCAGTCGCCCACAGGCTGAGGAGCCGAGGGCGGCGCCTCTCTGACCGTCAGGACGTACACCCGCCCGTCGCACACCACCGAGAGGTACTTGTCCGGATCCTGGACTGCCGAGTCGATGTCGAAGCATCCCGTCGGCACC
Organism: Streptomyces echinatus; assembly: GCF_014203595.1. Classification (GTDB taxonomy): domain Bacteria; phylum Actinomycetota; class Actinomycetes; order Streptomycetales; family Streptomycetaceae; genus Streptomyces; species Streptomyces echinatus. Next base: position 245,528 of record NZ_JACHJK010000003.1, on the reverse strand, counting down.
GGAGTGGGCTTCGGACAGTCGTGGCCGTTCTCGCACCCGCCAACGGATGCGATGCCTACGCGGGTGGTCATGCCGTTTGCTGCCGCGGGCTGTTTCGCAGCGTGTGCTGTTCCGACTCCGGCACACGTCATGACGACTGCGGCGGCCAGTGAGGCGGCAACCCTGCACTTCTCTTTCACCCTTACATGCTCCCTTCTTCACCAAAACGGGCTTATGCCTGTTTGTTGGAAAAACACACCAATGTATGCCCGGGCCTCGTCGCACATGCCGCGGCGCGCACAGTTTTCACTCGCATGCATGCAGGAGCGGCCAGCCCGCTGACACCAGCACCTGACACCGATAGGGGCGCTCGAAAGGAGCGGTCGGCGGCGATCTTCAGCGAGGTCCCCGGATCGGCGGTTGGCTGGTCAACGTCGACGCTGGGGCGAGCTGCTCGGCAGCGCCTGACAACCGGGGCGCTCCTGCCCTACCTGGCACACCAGGGGCAGCCCGGGTGCGTCGGCAGTCCGGCCGCCGGTACTGGGTGTCACGATGGCCGGGCAGGTTGCCGGGCCGTCGGGTCCGCACGACGCGATAGGTGCTGACGCGGGCCGCTTATCGGGAACTGTAGGGCAGTAGAGCCATCTCGCGTGCGTTCTTGACCGCTTGCGCTATCTGCCGCTGTTGCTGACGCGTCACGTGTGTCACCCGGCGGCTGCGGATCTTTCCGTGGTCGGAGATGAGCTTCCGCAGCAGGTCGGTGTCCGTTCGAGGGCGGGGGGCTCAACCTGCCCGGATTCGGCATCGCCATCGCCCCCGACAAGAGCATCTGGGTCGCGAACCTCGGCGACAAGGACACCGGGAAATCCCTGTCCCAGTTCACCTCCGCCGGAAAGCCTTTGTCCCCTTCGAGTGGCTTCACCCAGGGGGACCTGCACGGACCTCAGGGCCTGACAGCCGACAAGCACGGAAACATCTGGGTCCCCAACTGGCGGGCCCGCAGCATCACCGCGTACCCGGCCGGCAACCCGGCCGCCGCCAAGAGCATCACCGCCGAGGGCATCGACCATCCCTTCGTCATCGCCACCGACCAGCAGGGAAGGGCCTGGATCAACAACCTCCGCGGCGTGACCGTACTGACCCCGGACGGGAAACCCACCCTGCACTCCCCGATCACGGGCGGCGGAATGGCCGGCGGCAAGGGGATCACGATTGACTCCCTCGGCAACGTCTGGACCTCCGACTCCGACACCCCCAGCATCACCGAGATCTCCAGCAGCGGCAGCGTCGGCCCCAACTCGCCCATCCGCGCAGCCAGCCTGCACCGTCCCTGGGGCATCGCCGTGGACGGCAACGAACGGGCTGGATTTGCTCGCAATTTCAGGAGGTCTTGGGGCATTCCTGGATCGCCACGACGATGCGGTACGTCCACGTCCAGCAGACCCGGGTCGAGGACGCCTGGGCCGCCGGGACCGAGCGAGCCGCGAAGCGGCTGGAAGGGCTGATCCGATGAGGTGGAACCTGCGGCTGACCGCCGCGAACAAGGGTATCTGGAAGGCGTCCGAACTCCAACGAAGCCTGGCCGAGCACGGGTTGGTGATCTCGGCGGGGAAGATGTCCGGGCTGTGGTCCGGACAGCCGGTCTCGCTCAAGCTCAAGGACTTGGACGTCATTTGCGTCGTCCTCGGCTGCGAGATCGGTGACCTGTTGATCCCCGAGCCGGAGAAGGTCCGCCGCCCGGGGCGGGCGGAGGGGACGGAGCGAGCCGCGGTTGGTGCGGGGACCGCCGCACGAGCGGTGGTCCCCAAGCGCCGTGGCGGCCGGTCGCTGCCGCCGGAGTGAGTAGGTGGCACGGTTCCCGAAGGGCCACGTCAAGCCCATCGACTCCTGTGAGAGCTGCCTGGCCTGGGGAAACTTCAGTGGCCGCCTCTGCCCACCTGCTACATGTTCGGTCGCAGTCACGATGCGGCCACATGCGCCGGCTGCTGCCGAATCCAGCCACTGAAGTGGAACTATTGCCGCTTGTGCTGGTGCCAGGCCCGCCTCAGCGCGAAGGCCGTCGCCGGCCAGTCGGCAGACGAGACGGACGTGCGGGATCGGCTCGCCGCCGTCCGGCACCACCAGCTGTTCTTCGTCGGGATGCACTACCGCAGAAGCCCGACGCCCTCGGCACGGCGGCGCGGAGGACGGTGGGGAGCCCCGCGCAAGCCGCCGCCCGCACCGGCCTGGCGCCCGGATCCCGGCTGGCGGCAGTTTCCGTTGTTCGAGCAGATCCCCCGTGACTACAGTCGGCTCACCCTGGCCGACGCCGACCTGGCCGGCCACTGGCTGACCTGGGCGAAGTACCTCGCCCACCGGCTCGCCGAGGCCCGCGGCTGGGGGCGCAACATCCGCTTCGCCGTCAATTGCGGCCTGGCCCTCGTCCTCACCGGCTACATCGAGGGCGACGTCATCCGGCACACGGAGATCTTCACCCCGCTGCGGGCCCTGGACTTGCCGGTCGGCCACACCGTCGCGGTCCTGGAGGAGATGGGGATCTTCGAAGACGACAGCGAACCCTCCTTCGAACGCTGGCTCGCCGCGAGGCTGGAGGGCCTCGCACCCGGCATCCGCTCGGAGGCCGAGCGCTGGACCCGCATCCTGCGCGACGGCGGCCCCCGCAGCCTCCCGCGACGACAGGGCACGGTCTGGCTCCACCTCAACCGAGTCCGCCCGGCCCTGCTGGACTGGTCGAATAGCTACGACCATCTGCGGGAAGTGACCCGCGACGACGTCCTCACCTACATCAAGACACTGCACGGCCACCAGCGACACGACCAACTCGTCGCCCTGCGCCCGCTGTTCGGCTGGGCCAAGCGGAACGGACTGATCTTCCGCAACCCCACCAGCCGGATCAAGGTCGGGCAGTACGAGTACGCCGTGCTGCAACCACTCGTGCCCGAAAAGGTCGACCGCTCCGTCGCGGCGGCCACCACCCCGGCGACGCGGCTCATCCTCGCCCTCGCGGCGGTCCACGCCGCCCGGGTCGCCCAGATCGCCACCCTCATGCTCGACGACGTCGACCTCGGCAACCGTCGGCTGACCATCGCCGGACGCGTCCGCCCGCTCGACGACCTCACCCTGAAGCTGCTGCTGGACTGGCTGGAGCACCGGCGCAGCCGGTGGCCGAACACCGCGAACCTCCACCTGCTGATCAACAACCAGACCGCCAACACCACCGGCCGCGCCGGCAACCACTGGATCAGCGCTGCGATGCGCGGCCAGGACGCGACCCTGGAGAAACTCCGCGTCGACCGCCAACTCGAAGAGGCCATGTTCAAGGGCCCTGACCCACTCCATCTGGCAGAGGTCTTCGGCCTCGACGAGAAGACCGCGGCACCGACCCTTCGGGGCCACGCCCGACAGCCTTCAGTTCCGCGAACTCACGGAGGCGAGGGGTCAGCGGCTGGGTGGGACGAACTCGGGCTGGTCGAGCAGGCGCAGCCAGCTTCCATCAGGCTGGCGCCGGACAACCTGCGCCCGGGCACCGGCCCCGTCCTTCGGCGGGGTCGAGGTGAGGGCTATGTCACCGCTGATCAGCGTCGGCAGCGGTTGTTCCTGCTCGAAACGGGGACGGTTGGCCAGCACCTTCTCCCACAGCGCGCGAATCGCCTTCCGGCCCACCGTCTGGTCGCCGGGCGGGTAGGCCATCACCGCACCCTCTTCGTAAAGTGCGGCGACCCCGGCCGCGTCACCGGCGTTGGATCGTTCGACGAACAAGCGGGTGATGTCCTCAGGACGCATGGCCTTCTCGTACTCCGGCATGAATTCCTCCTGACGTCGGGCTTCGATGCTTCCCAGCGTGGCCGCCGACTGATCAGAAGTCCAACAGATGAATCTTCTGAAAACTAGAATCTGCAGGCATGGAGCTGAGGCAGCTGGAATACTTCGTCGCGGTCGCCGAGGAGCAGAACTTCACCCGGGCAGCCGACCGGGTGCACATCAGCCAGTCCGGCGTCAGCGCCCAGATCCGCCAACTGGAACGGGAACTCGGCGCCGAGCTGTTCGACCGGTCGGCCCGCACCGTCACCCTCACCGTCGCGGGAAAGGCCGCACTCGAACACGCCCGCGCCGCACTCGCCGCTGCTGGAGCAGTCGGCCAGGCGGTGGGCGAGGTGACCGGCCTGATCCGGGGTCGGCTCACCGTCGGGATGGTCATCGGCTGCACCCTCACCCTGCTGTTCGACGCCCTCGCCGCGTTCCACCAGGCACATCCCGGTGTGGAGATCTCGCTGCTGGAGGACAGCTCGGACCGGCTCGTCGAGGGGGTACGCACCGGTGCAGTCGACCTGGCACTCGTCGGGGCCGCAGCCGCCACCCCCGAGGGGCTGGACGCGCTGACCATCATCAGCGAGCGGCTCGTCGTGGCAGTCCCGGCCGGGCACCCCCTAGCGAAACAGCGGCGGGTCACCCTGCGCGACCTGGTCGCCTACCCGATCGTGTGCATGCCGCCCGGCACCGGCCTGCGCACGGTATTCGACCAGGCCTGCGTCGCACAGAATCTCCAACCCGCGATCGCGCTGCAAGCCAGCGCCGCGGACGCCATTGCCGACCTCGCGGCCCGCGGGCTCGCCGTCGCCATCCTCAGCGACTCCATGGCTGGGCGCTACAGCGACCGGCTCACCGCCCGCACCATCGCTGACGTCGATACACCCGCATTGCTCGCCCTGATCTGGAAGAGCACGCACAGCCCAGGGATGCGTGAGCTGCTCGTGCACAGCCGGCAAGCATTCACCAAGCCCGGCCCCGCGACTTCCCCGCGAACCCACGGGTCCATCCCCTGACATCAGGGCGACAGACCCGTGAGTTCCCGCCGAAGTTCCTTCAGTTTTCGCGAACTTGCGAGCCTCTCCGGCCTCGGGGACCATCGGTACAGCGGCCGGCGCTGAGATTGATCTTGGTGTTCTCGGCCCGGCCTGTCATCGCTGGCTCGGGTAGAGGCGGTCGAGCACTGTCAGCGGGCGAGTCTGACCCCGCAGCTTCGGCGACGGGCTCTGTGTAACTCGGCGAACTTCCACGCGGTCGAGGCGAGCCCCACCGACCCGCCGGATCGCCTTCGCGTTCTTCCTCGGCCTTACCACCGCCGGCCAGCTCTTCGCCTGGTCGTGACTAGTTGTCCCTGGTGCCGGGAAGGGCACCTCGGGGTCCGGGGCTACTCCTCGCAGGACGGGGCGTTGCCGAGCACGGTGTTGGTGTGGCAGTAGAGGCCCACGGGGATGCCCAGGATGGGGGAGACCGGAATGCCGTTGACCGCATCCGGGCCGGGGCCGTCGTGAGCTGCTGAGGCGGCCGCGCATCCGAGGGCCGCGGTGGCGGCAAGGAAGAAGGCGGCGAGAAGGGTACGTACACGCATGGGGCACCTCTGGGTCAGAAGGGATCAACCGCATCAGGAGATGTCCGCCGCGCCGCCCACTGAACCGACCAGGGTCGAAGGATCACTGACCTGGAGCAGGCCCGCGTCATCGCGGCCGCAACAAGTCGGCCGGCCGCGGCGGGCCGCTTTCCTGCGGATCCTCGCACCCGCTCCGCGCCCGAAGTGGCGAAGGAGGGGGAGGTCGCCGGGCTCGGCGAGGATGCCGGTGGCGATGTCCACGCTCGCCTTGGTGGCCACCGCCACCTGGACACGGGTGCTGATGTCGCCGGCGCGAAAGGCAAGACCGCCGGGGGCGTGCAGGAGCAGGCTGGATCCGGTCGCCGGCGCGCAGCGGCACTGCGGGCGCGGCCCAGGAGCCCCGTTGCTGTGCGAAGGGCTACCGGTGAGCTGCCGCAGCCAGGGGCCTCGGTGACCAAGCACGTGCCTTGCCGTTGTCGGGCCACCTGAATCGGGACGGCTCTTCCTGGGCGTCGCGTCCCCGCCCAGCTGGAGGCGGCGCGGGCCAGCCTCAACCGGTCCGTGAAGCGGGGCCCGGGCCCCGGGCCCCCGGCCTCCAGGCCCCCGGGCGCGGGGCGCCCCGCGCCCGGGGTGCGATCAGGAGTTGACGATGCGGCGCACGTTGTCGGCCGAGCCGCAGCCGGCCTTCAGCTGACGCTCGCGCTCCTTCACGAACGCTGCTCCCAGTTCCTCGCGCCGCTCCATGGCCACGTTCTCACGCGCGCCGTTGAGGATGGTGCGCTCCTCCTCGTCGGCGTGGTGGGTGACGGCCTCCACCAATTTCTCCAGCTTGGAGTCCCACTCCTCGGAGCCGACCTCTTCGACCTCCAGGAGGTCCAGGAGGGCGCTGTTGCCTTCGTCGTGCTCGTGCTCGCCGTGCTCGACCTCTTCGTCGTCGATGTTCTTGTACCTCTTCAGGGCGGGATAGACCTTGGCCTCCTCGGCCAGCGCGTGGGCGATCAGCAGGTCCGCGAACTCCTGGAGTGCGGCGGCCCGGTCGGCTTCGACGCTGCGCATGAGACGGAACAGGTCCTCCATGCGCCGGTGGTCCTGAAGGATGAGTTCGACGACGTCCTGGGTTTCAGCCATGGCAGGGCACCACCTTCGTTCGAACGGCTGGGATCACTACCGCCTACCCTGACCGCCCACGTTGATGGCTTCCACCGCAGCGCGCCTTTCGGCTGCCCTGTCCGGCCGCACCGCCTCTTCCTCATGCAGAGCCGGCGGAGTGAACGCGAGCACGTCGGGCGGCCGGCGGCCGAGGGCGCCGATCCCTTCGAAACCTTGGTTCGCCTCTCGGCTCCGGCCTCCGGCGTTACTGCTGCGGGCGACTGGGCACCCACGCCACACCACTGACGGGACCGCGCAGCCTGCACCCCTGGCCGGGCCCGGGTTGCCGGCCGACGAAAGGAGCACGATGACGAAGGCGCGGGACATCATGAACGGCGGGGCCGAGTGCGTCGGCGCGCAGGAGTCGGTGCTGGACGCCGCGCGCAAGATGAAAGACCTCGGAGTCGGGGCGCTGCCGATCTGCGGTGGCGACCACAAGCTCCACGGCATGCTGACCGACCGGGACGTCGTGGTGAAGGTCCTCGGAGCGGGCAAGGACCCTGCCACCTGTCCCGCCGGTGACCTCGCCCAGGGCGAGGTGGTCACCATGGGCGTCGACGACGATGTGGAAGAGGTTCTGCGCACGATGACCGAGCACAGGATACGCCGCCTGCCCGTGATCGACGGACACGATCTGGTCGGCATGGTGTCCCAGGCCGACCTCGCATGCTCCCTGCCCGACCCCAAGGTCGCTGAGCTGCTACAGGCGCTGTCCACGAATTGAGCGGGGCGTTCCCCCAGGCCCTGGCCGCCTTACCCGGGATGTGTGGGCATGGCGGCCGGGAGCCGGGGCACGGGTCGGTGTCCAGACCATGTGATGTGTGGGATGAGGGAGGCTCTCGATGCTCATGGCACACCCCGCCGTATTGAAGAACCTGATCGAGCGGTACGAGACCCTGCGGATCCTGCGGGCCGAAGACGGCAGCTCTGCAGTGCGCCGACGCATGGACGACGTCGCCTACACCCTGTGCGTGGCGACCGGCACCCGCGACATCGACGCCGCGCTCATCGCCGCCCGCCATCAGCTGCCCGGCGCCCGCCCGCAGGACGACTCCCTGCTCACTGCCTGACCGTTCCCGAGCTCGCCCCGCCAGCACCATGAGCGCAAGTGCAGGCCTGGCGGCGGCCCCGGGTCATGTCGACTGCCGACCCCGCTGCGCTGGCCGGTCTGATGTCGGTCGTGGGGGAGGGGGGAAGACCACATCTCGGCGCTGACGGTGATCTGCACCTACGACTCGCTGAACAAGATGGAGGAAGCCCAGAACACCCAGTTTACAGTCCCGACATTCGACCTGGCGGTCATGGACTTTACCAACCGTCACCTGGGTGTGTGGACGTTCGCGTCGAGTGGTCCGGAGACGAAGGTCTGCCGCGCGGCCGCAAGCGGACGGCAGGGCGTACGTGTCGCAGTCCTGCCGTGGAACGCCTTCGACGAGCGCTCCTGGCCGGGCGTCCCCGGGATGGACCCGGTCGGTATGGCCCGCACCCTCGGCGTCTGTGCCCAGAGGGTGACCACCTCGCGCGGTTCGCCGGCCCTGGCGGGCGTTGACCTTGAAGAAGGGCGAGGGCGTGTGGCCGCCTCGGGAGTGGAGCAAGCTGGAGGAGCTGCCCACCGACCCGAAGAAGCTCATCCCGGCCATCACCGGCGTGGGAACGTCCAGCAAGCCGATCAGCGACCTCACCGCACAGGAGTGGTACGACGCCTACTTCATGCTCGGTGAGCCCCTGAAGTGGCCCGTGCTGCCCCAGGGGTTGCGTCCCGCCGCGTACAAGGCGCTGGCCCTGGTGGCCGGGGTCAAAGCGATTCCGGGGGTGAAGGACTCTGCCGGCCGCACCGGACGGGCGGACTTCGGCGTCCGGCGACAGGACGTACATCCAGCTGTCGCACGTGGTGGACTGGGCGATCGTCGACCGATTGAAACAGCGCCCCTGTCCTCACTGCGGTCCGGGGCCCCGGCCCCGGCCACCCACCACACGACGAGCACCAGACCCTCGTCCTGCCCGACGTCACCGTGCACGGCATGCATATCGGAGGGCGTGGGCGTCAGGACACCGCTACCGCTCCTACCTTCGATTTACGCCGTTCACCTTCACGTCCGGCCGTCCGGCTGCTCTTGTCCGTCCCGCCGACGGACGGGGCGGCGACGTCACGCCTGATGCGCTGGGCGAGCTGTCGTGCGACGTACCGGTGATAGAGGTAGTTGGGGTGGATCAGTGCGGGATCTCCCCATCCACCTGCGCCGATCACGCCGATCTTCTCGCTGTAGCCTTCCACCCATTTCGTGTCGCGCGGGGCACAGGCGTCTTTCCCGACGGTGGCGTGGTGCGTGTCGACGAACTGTGCCGGCACCCCCTGCTCGTTCGCGCTTGCCGTCGCGGAGGCCATGACGGCATTGACCCCGTCGAGGATCTGGCGCAACCAGTCGAGGTCTTCCCTGTCGAGGGTGAACAGCTCCTGGGAGTTGGGGGCGCACGTGCCGGTGTCCCGAGGAATCACGGTGGGGTAGCCGACCACATAGATGCGTGCGTGCGGCGCCCTGGCGTGCAGCTCGCCGAGCAGTGTCCGGTACCTGCCGGCCAGCGCCTGTCTCGGCCCGTCGAGGCCGGGGTCGTCAGCGGGCAGGCCAAGGCCCGCGTACTGCCCGTCCTTGAGGTTGTCCTGGCACCGGCCGGGATCGTCGTCGGCGGCGTCGGCTTCCAAGCACAAGGTTGCCAGGAGGCTGAAGTAGTCGTTGCCGCCGATGCCGACGGTGACCACGTCCGTGTCGGGGCGCACCGCATCGATCTGCGGTGCGCGCAGCGGGAACGGCGTCAGTGGATCAGGCTGGGGTATGCCGAACCTGTCGAGCGATGCGTGCCCGGTCGGCTTCTGCGGCGTGCCGAGGATGTCGTCGGTCCTGGCTCCTCCGCACGTCACATTCGCAACGCGCCCCAGCCGGCCCGCCAGCTCGTCCCTCAGCACGTAGGGGTAGGAGCCCAGCGTCTGCTCGCATCCCGACTTCCCGGCCTCGTCAGGCTCCGCCGGATCACCGGCGAGGCGGGTGTAGCCCGCCGAGTACGAGTCGCCGAGACTGACCATGCTCAGCATCGGGGCACGCATGCGAGGCCCGTCCGCACCAGCGCTCGTGCCGGCTCCCGCCCCCACCGTGCCGGCAAGCGCCACAACCGCCGCACCCGCAGCCATCGCCCTCTTCTTGGAACCCACGAGTCGTCGTCACCCTTCAGCAGGGGCAACTGCTGCCGCCCGTTAACGGACCTGTCCCCGCGCGCGAGACCGACACGCCCCGCATCACCCGTATGGGGCCGCCCCGGTCACTCTCGCGGCCGGTGGTACGCCGGGTGCCACGCGCGCGCTGCACCGAAAGCAGCGAAGCCCCCGCCCACGGCGCCGCGTATACGACTGTCGTTGCGGTCAGTGGCTGCCCGGTCTCACCCAGCGCAACCAGACACCCAGCTGCCCCTGAGTACGCCGACTCATGACCGACTGCCGGCCGAGCCGGCCGTGGACGGTGAACGATGACCTGGGGGCGCTCATCGCGCCGCTCCTGCCGCCCCGGCCCCTGAAGGCTCCCGGCCCCTGAAGGCTCCCGGCCCGCGGCCGGTGCCGGACCGGCTGTGCCCATCCCGTACGTGCTGCACGACGACATCGCCTCGCAACTGCTGTCCCTGGAGCCTGGGTTCGGCTCGGGCCGGACCTGCCGGCGGCGGCTGGAGCGGTGGCCGCCGCAGCCGTACGAGCCCTCACCGGCCCGGCCACGGAAAACGCCGTGACCGGCCCCCCGGCATCAGCTACCGCGGAAGGTTCCGACCTCCGCTAATTGCGGTACCGGAAGACGATCCGGCCGCGCGTCAGGTCGTACGGCGGGAGCTCGACCAGCACCCGGTCTTCCAGCATGATCTTGATGTAGTACTAGCGGATCTTCCCGCTGATATGCGCGAGCTCCTGAGGGCCGTTCTCGAGCTCCAGGTACAGAGCCGGCCGCCGACCGCAACGGCGCCGATCCGGCACGTGTTCCCGCCTGGAGGAGCCGCGGCAGAACTTGACGGGACTACGACGACCAGGACTTGGTAGCCGAGTCCGTCGGGGACCGAGGTGTCCGGCAGTGAGATGCGTTCGATGACGACCCCGCCGAGCCGCTGCACGATCTGCTTGATCTTCGGGAGCGTGAACGGGTTCGTGGCGATGGCGAGGCGTGCGCCGGACGCCGCGATCCGGCGGATCTCACCCTCTCCGCCGGGGGGATGGGCGCGGAGCGCAGCGCGTTGTCCGTGGCGGGGCCGACGCGTAGTCGGGGGTGCAGGGCGTAGGCCAGTGGGCCGGGAGCGGTCAGCAGCGCACGGCTTGGGCGGCAACGGACCCTGAGGCCAGCCAGCCGGAGACACCCCCAACTGGCGCATTGCAGGCCGACACCACCGACGTACAACCCCACATTTCCCCTGAAAACCCTGCAAACAATGTCTTATTGCAGCCATGCACACTCCTTCGCGGCGTACCCTGCTCCGTGCCCCGCTCGCCGCGGCGGGCGTCGGACTCCTGCCTGTCCATCCCGACTTCGCTCCTCGACCACACCAAGGTCCCGAGGAGAACCGGCTCAGCGAGGCCGGCTTCGCCGCGCCAGCGGCCGGGCAATATGTCGACCCGTCGGGTCCGGAGGTCCTCGCCGCCGAACGGAGACGCGGCCTCGGCCCGATGCGCAGGTTCAGGTTCACCGCCGCCGAGACCAGGCTGGATCTCGGCGGGCAAGTCGTCCGCAGCTGGGCCTACAACGAGACGCTGCCCGGTCCGGTGGTGCGCGTCACCGCGGGTGACGTCCTGAACCTCACCCTCGCCAACCACCTGCCGGTCACCACCACGCTCCACGCCCACGGAGTGCAGCTGCGCTGCGACATGGACGGTGTCCCCGACGTGACACAGAAAGCCATCCGCCCGGGCGCCGACTTCACGTACCGCTTCACCGTCTCCCACCCCGGCACCTACCTCCTCCACTCCCACGTCGGACTCCAGCCCGACCGCGCCCTGTACGCCCCGCTCATCGTCGAGGACCCCAAGGAACCCCTCTCCTACGACAAGGAATGGGTCATCCTCCTGGACGACTGGCTCGACGGCGTGAACGGCTCCACCCCCGACCAGGTTCTCGACCAACTCCAGCCCGGCACAGGCACCTCCATGATGCACGGAGGCATGGCCAGGGACCTGGGACGGTCCCCGGCCGGCCCCTCCCGGGTGCTGCACAACTCCTACAGCCGCGCGCTCAACAGCGAGGGCGGCAACGTGGCCTACCCCTACTACCTCGCCAACGGCCGCCCGCCGAGCAACCCCCAGTCGCTCCGATGCCGCCCCGGCGACCGCGTCCGGCTGCGCTTCATCAACGCCGGCTCCGACACCGCCTTCCGGGTGGCACTGGGCGGTCACACCATGACCGTCACGCACACCGACGGCTATCCCGTGGAGCACACGCAGACCGACGCTCTCCTCATCGGCATGGCCGAGCGATACGACGTCCTGGTCACCGTCAAGGACGGCGTCTTCCCCCTCGTCGCACTCGCCGAGGGCAAGAAGGGCCAAGCCCTCGCCGTGCTGCGCACCGACAAAGGAAGAAGTCTTCCCGGACGAAGCGTCCGCCCGGACGAACTGGACCGACGGGTTCTCCCCGCAAGTCGCCTCGCACCGGATGAATCCGTGGAACTGGACGACCGCGAACCGGACCGCGAGATGCGCCTCACCCTCACCGGTGGCATGCGGAAATACGACTGGGGCTTCGACCACCAGCCCTACGACCCACGCAGGCGCCACCCCGTACGCGCCGGCGAACGGGTACGGCTCACCCTCGTCAACGCCACCGACATGTGGCACCCGCTCCATCTGCACGGCCACACCTTCGCGCTCACCGGCATCGACGGTGTCGGCACGCGCAAGGACACCGCGCTGGTCCTGCCCCACCGCAAGCTGGTCGTGGACTTCGACGCGAACAACCCGGGCCTGTGGATGCTTCACTGCCACAACCAGTACCACTCGGAAAGCGGCATGATGACGATCCTCGGTTACCTGAGGTGACCTGACCATGGTCCGTCACGAACGCCGCCCCCGCCCGGAGGGCGCCGTTCGTGGCGGGCCAGGACCGGGTGACGCTGTGGCAGCCTCTCCAGTGCGTCAGTGCAGTCAGAGCGGGACGTCGTTGGACGACACCACACCGGCCCATCCGTCCGGAACACGCGACGGAAGCCTTGTCGGCCGGCCGTCAAGCGGTGCCGGCTGTTCGCGCTCGCGCGGTTCCGCTGCTCGCCGACGCGGTGTCGTTCCTGCTCTGCGCACTGCTCGTACGGTCGCGGCCCGCCCTGCCCCGGCCCGTGCCGCAGATCCGCGAGTCGCTGCTCCGGCAGGTGCGGGCCGGGGCCTCGTACATCTTCCGGGACCGTGTGCTGCTCGGGCTCGCGCTCCGCCCGGCGGTCGGGAACATCGCCTTCCTCGCCGTGGAGAGCGTCCTCGCCCTCTTCGCGCACGACCGCCTCGGCATCGACACCTACGGCTTGGGCCTGTTCCTCACGGCGGAGGCCACCGGCGGTCTGCTCGGTGCGGGCATCGCCTCTTCCCTCCGGCAGGCGATCGTCCCGGCCCACCTCATGGGCCGCGTCGCCTCCACCTCCCGTATGCCGGCCGTGTGCGCCGCCCCCATCGGGGCCTTCCTCGGCGGTCGGCCGGCCACCACCTACGACATCCGCACCCTGCTCTACGCCGCCGCCGTCCTACCCGCCCAGGAAAGTGCACCCGAGTTGTTGCGACGCCTGCTGCCGAGGCCGGCTGCGAGCAAGGCCGAGGAGGACACGAACGCGACGGGCGGCGCACCGGTGAAAACGTGGGGCGGGGAAGTGACGGCGGGGTGGGGGAGTCGGAGGAGCGGATTCGGTGCCGGAACAGCGGTCAGCCAGGGCGCGGAGACGGTGATGGCCGGCGTTCCACCCACGGCACCAGGCCCAGAGCGCGGCGAGCGAGGCCGCTGTGCTGCCGTGTGTCGGCGGGATCCTGCAGAGCAGTGCGCCGGCCAGGGAAGATCGGGCACCACCTCGGCGACGCTGCCCGGTGGCGGGCCCAGCAGGGAGGCCACTGTCGGACCCGCCTTGCGCATTTTGTGCCGATCTTCACCAACACCGTGCTGTTCACCATCTGACGACGGGCGGCGAGGGGGGTGATCAGCGACTGGGTGCCAACAGCGTGAGCCGCAGCAATGCCGCGATTGCCAGCACCACGGGGACGGTGTACCACCACCTGCCGAGCCACTCGGCCCTGACGAAAACCCACGTCAACAGGGCCATCACAGAGCAGAAGGCCAAGCTGACGACGGCCGCGACATGAGAGTTGGTAATGGCTTGTCGGTCCCAAGGGCCGTCTGGCTCGACCATGAAGGCCGTGAGCACGACGTAGCCGGTGACCGAGGCTGTCAGGGCGAGGACGACCGCGCACACGCCGGTGCCGATCCGGCTGGAGACGCGTGGCCGTCGACTTTCGTGTACCTCGGTCGTCGAGCCTGCGCTTGAACTCACCGCAGCGCCTCTTTCGCGTCGTCCAATTTCCTGTCGAAGCCCCGACCGTATCCCTGAGCGTTCGGGTCCTCGTAGCAGGGTCCGCCGTTGTAGCGGGCGGCCAGTTCCTGCATTTGAGCTCGGGTCATCTGTTCTGGCGGTACGTCGGCGAATCCGCTCTCCGCCTTCAGCCGGGCCAGGTACTCCGAGGCGATGAAGATGTTCTTCGACGGGTCCTTGGTGGCGCCCACGACGACGTCGCGCTGCATGTCGGTGAGGTGGTGCGGGTCGTAGCCGAGCACCTCGGCGGCGCGGCGCACCTGGATGGACAGTGGACCCGTCGAGGTGTCGTCGGGGTCCTCTTGTCCGGGAAGGATCTTCCGACCTTCGAAAGCAGCATCGTCGATCCGGCCAGGGTCACCCTCGACCTCCTGCCAGGCGATGCCGGCGACCATCTCGGGCGGGAGGCCGGCATCGTGTGCGGCGGCCCTGATGAGGTCACTGTTGGCGGAGATGTACTCACGACGCTTGTCGTCGTCGTTGGACACATCCAGTAGTTGTTGCCCTGGGCCTTCGGTAGTCCGTCGATGCGGGCCTCGATCCGCGAAAGGATCTCGTTCGCCACGACGTTGCCGCCCATGGTGGGGATGACGTCCACCTTCGGTCCAGCGCCAGGCAGTTGCGCGTAGGGGTTGTCGCTTGCCTGGTGCGCCTCGGTGAGCAGCGGCCCCAGGCTCTTCAGGAACTGCCCCGGGTCCTTGATGGGACTCTGGAAGTCAGGTAGGGAGCGGAAGGCCGCGCCGTCGGTGTGATCGCGGTGGCTTCGCGCGACATCACCTCGGACAGTTTTTCTCGGTGACCTTGCCGCTCTTGTAATGGCTCTTGGCGGTGGTGACTGCTTCCGAGTACGTCGCGAGTGTCGTGCTGACCGTGCGCAAAGCTTCCGACAGGGCGTCGGTGAGTTCCTTGGCCTCCTTCAGCCGTTTGACGTACAGGTCGCGGGCCTCGCTCTGCCAGTCAACCTTCACGGCCTTACGGAAGGCGTCGTCAGCGGTATTGATGAGGTTCTGCAAACGCATGAACTCCGCGACACTACGCCCTATGAGTGCCGAGAACTCATTCCCGATCTCCGTCAGTGTGCCCGGCGTGGTCGTTGCCGCGAAGCCCAGGTCCGCCGTCCATCGGAACCGGTCCGGAAGTTCGGTGAGCCGTTCGCGGAATTGCCGGAGCCGATCGCGGACCGTGTTGACCACGGTCGTGTCCGGGGACAGGGTCATGAAGTGATGCGCGAACGCCGTCAGGGTGGCGGGATCGAGCGGTGTCGCGGCGGCCGCCGTTTCGGCCCCGCCGATCCAGTCCAGCGCGAGCTCGATGGCGGGTCCGGCGTCGAGCAGCGGAAAGAGACCGTTCCACTGCCCGACGACGTCGGCCGGAATCGGTGACGGTGTTGTCGACGACCTCGCGGTTGAAGTCGTAACGGCAGTAGACCGGCGCATTCACGACGAAGCCACCGCTCGAGGTCCGTCGGCCGTCCCGGTTCACCATGGTGGTGACGGTCCGGAACAGATACGCCTTGGCGCCGAAGGCCCGCAGGCCGGTGATCTCGCCGTCCAGGTCGTGGGTGAAGTCGCCGCTGGTGTGCCAGTTCGGGCCGATCGGCTTCGGGTAGCCGACCGAGGCGGCGTTGGCCGGCCAGTCGAAGCGCATGTAGTCCGGGCCGCGGAAGAAGTAGGCGAAGCCGCTCTTCACGCCACCGCCGGGGAAGACGGCGTCGAGTGTGGTCCAGTCGGACGGCAGGAACCAGTTGTCCGCCGTCGAGGCGGGGTCGCCGTCCGGCTGCAGCCCGACCAGCTTGATCCGCTGGTAGTTGCCGCCCTGGAAGACGTACTCGAAGTCAGTGAAAGCCTGTTGGCCGAGCAGCGCGCCGTCCAGATCACGGTCGAACGGCGCTGGGAAGAGCGGAGGGGTCGGCGCACCCGCGGTGACCACGTGGTCCGCCGTCCAGTCGTAACCCACCGACCAGCCGCCGGCGAAGACGACGCTCAGGCTCGGGTCGGCGTCTGGCGTGGGCAGCGCGCCGGCGATGCGAGCGGTGGAGGACATGGCGATCCGCCTGGGGGAGAGGAGCAGGAGGGGGCCGGGACGTCGTCCGGGTCAGGGGCGGCACGGCGGCTCCCTTTCCACGCTAGACCCCTGGGTGCGGGCCCGCACCCGATCGCCGCCGGCCGCGCTCGTCGGCAACTCCAAGGGGCGTCACCGTGGTTGGAGAGGCCGCAGTCGGGCCCGGACGCCGTCGGGCGTCCGCCGGTATCGGGAACCCACGGGCGCCAAGGGAGCCGATGCCACCTCGCGAAAAGGTCCCACCGTGGTCGCGGGGCATCTCTTCGGGCTCTTCACGGTCGTCGGGAAGCTGGCACCTGCCGTACGGTCTCAACGGCGCCTGTCGCACCCCATCCTGGCGGCCGACGTGGTCCCGGGCGAGACCTCGCCGCTGATCGGGGACGCGTACCCGGCCGCCCTCGCCGATGCGGCGACGGCTGTCGCTCCCCAGTGGCGGGCGTCCGCCACCGGAGTGAGCATGGAAGAGAGGTGAAGGTGCCTTCGTCGCGCCTCACCGCACGCACGACTTCTTCTTCCCCTTCACATGAGCCCGGGTGAGGCGTTCCTCATGTCATTCCGTACTCGCCGTCCTGTGTCCCTCAGGCTCGGGGAGGAACTGCGCAACCATCCCGGTGAGGGGAGAGAACAGCACGACGACCACGGCGGCGAGCGCGGCGACCGCGCAGGCGGCGGAGGGTTCGGGGGTGGCGTCGGGGGCGGCGGGTTCGGTGGGGGTGGTGGCGGCTCAGGCGGCGGCTTCGGTCCGCCGCACGGCCCACACCGTGGCCCCCCGCACGGTCCGCACCCTGGCCCCCCGCACGGTCCCGGTCCGCATCCCGGCCCAGGTCCTGGCCCCCACCCTGGGGGTCGGCCCCCGGAACCCCCGCCGCCGCAGGAGGGGGACGTCGCGGAGGGGCCGTTCCGGGTGGTGCGGCCGGCGGACATGCTTGTCGTCGACATCGCACTCATGGGCCTGCACTTCGACGGCGCCCGCCACCGTCTCGTGCGAGCCCCCGACGCACTGAACGCCTTCATCCTCGTCGGTCTGCCGCCGCAGCATGTGGTGGAAGAGGTCCCCGACGATCTGAGCAGGGTCACTGCTCCCATGCAGGCAGTCACCGCCGGCTCCACCCGGCTGGCCTTCTCGGTGCCGGCCGACATCAAGGAGCTGGAGCTGTCGCTGGACGGGTTGCTCGACTGGGAGCGCCTGGTGCCGCTCAGGGTGCCCGATGGCCAACAAATCCCGGACACGCCGGGGACGACGGTCTTCCAGGGCGTCCCCAGAAGCGTCATCGAGTTCCCCACCCGGCTGTTGATCAGCTACGACGAGCCCGTGGACTGGTTGGGTGGACCACAGCCCCAACAAGCCGACGGCCGCACCGCGTTGTGGCATGTCCGGCTGCACCCCGCACCGGACGGCGCCGGGCTCGGTGCATCCGACGGCAGCGTGAAGTTGCGGGCCTTCGCGATGGTCACGAACGGCGGGATGCTGCCACCCGGTGCTCCGTACATAGCGCCTGTCCTTGAGGACCTCGTGACCCTCACCAGTCGCATCCCGTTGCCAGGAATAGGTGGCCCGCTCGAAGTCCACAGTGATCCCCTGAGCGCGGAGCAGTTCCTCATCACGCCCATGGGCACCTCGGCCCATCTGCACGGTGCCTGGGAGCCTTTGTCGGATCCTGCCCTCGCCCGCTACAGGGAGGTCGATCGGCGTGCCCCGGCTCTGGTGGCCTACGACCACATCACAGGGCTGGGGCGTGACCAGTACGTCCGCATCGTCCACCACGGCCGCTTGTCCACGGGCCATGAGGCCCTGCACATGCAGGAGTACAAGCGACTCTTCATCGCGCGTCCGGACGACGGAATCGTCGCCTACCTACAGCGGGAGGACCGCATTATCGTCAAGCAGCCGGAGAAGACGTATGGAGCAGCCGACGGCTTCCAGCACATGGGACGCGAGATGCCGTTCCACGTGCTGCGCATCACCGACCGCGTCACTCCGCTGATCATTCCGCCCAAGCCTCCTCATGACCCCCCACTGCCCCCCGAACAAGACGAGCCGGACCTCGCGGCCTTCTGGGTGCGTCTCAAGGAATCCGGAAAGGACCATGAGTTCACCCTGATCGGCACGGATTCCGAGGCCCGTAAGGTGAGCTTCACCATGCCGATGGTGTTCGTTCCCGACGGACTGACCAATGAACAGCAGCAGTTGAAGGACCTCTACGATCCGGAGAAGGAAAACACACCGGCCGAGCCCGGCAAAATGGAGCAGCGCCAGAAGCGGGAGCTGCATGGCCAGGTAATGGCGATGGCGCAGCCCCCGCCCGGCGCTCCCGGCAGCACCAGTCACGCGGTCGGCTCCCTGACCTTCCGGCTCGGGCCGAACGGCGCGCCGGTAGTGGGCCAACCCTGTGTTGCGGCCGCTGAGGTCCGCGTCCCCGCCGTGGAGCAGTTCACCCCGAGCGCCGGCAACCTCAAGGTCGAGTTCAACGACACGTATCTGCGGCAGACCATGGACGGGCATCCGGCAGGGGCGTACCTGGATCTGACGGACCAGCTCAAGCTCGTCTTCGGTGCGGAGCAGGCGGGCGGACTCTCCAGCCCCAATGCCGCGGTGAAGACGATCACCAGCCAGGCGGGCATCATCCCCGACCTCTTCAAGACGGACCCCACCACCGGAGCGGTGGCTGATGCGAACGACATCCAGGCCATCAGGGAAGCTTTCGGCGGGGCACAGCTGCTCGGTATCGACCTCAGCAAGTACCTGAAGGGCCTTGTCAAGGACCAACTCGGCGCACTGCGGCAGCTGAGCGACAAGCAGATCGAGAACATACTCGCGGACGCGAACGGTCTGCTGCCCGCGCCCGTGCTCCGCATGCGCGACCTGGCCGATGGACAGGGCAAGGAACTGCGGTACGTGTGGAAGCCGCCGTTGGCCCCGCCCCCGGCCGCCCTGATCGACGTGTCCAAGGCGTCGCTGATCCTGGACGCCCGGACCGTCCGTTCGATGGACGCCGTCGACAAGTCAACGGTGCAAGGCAGCCTGAGTCACTTCGCGCTGGACTTCCTGGGCATGGCCCGAGTGGAGTTCGAGGAGCTGAAGTTCAAGACCGGCCCGGGTCAGAAGCCCGACGTGACGGCCTCCGGTGTGGAGCTGAAATTCCGGGGTGCCATGGAGTTCGTCAACACCCTCCGCAGCGCCCTGCCCGCTGATGTCTTCGGCGCCGGCGCGTTCATCGACGTCCAGACCACTGGCATTCGTGCCGGATACACACTCGCCCTTCCCACCCTCGCCCTCGGGGTCTTCAACCTGGCCAATCTCTCCCTGTCGGCCGAGCTGGCGATCCCCTTCGACGGCAAGCCGGTCTCTTTCCGCTTCGCGGTCTGCGAGCAGAAGCATCCCTTCAACCTCACGGTCTCCCTGTTCGGCGGAGGCGGCTACTTCTCCCTGCTGGTCGACGCCAGTGGCGTGCGAGAGGTCGAGGGCGCCATCGAGTTCGGCGGCGCCGCGGCGCTGGACCTCGGGGTCGCGAGCGGTGGGGTCTCCATCATGGCGGGCATCCGCTTCATGCTCGCCAAGGTCGACGGCAAGGACGACGTCAAACTGACCGGCTACCTGCGGTGCAACGGCTTCCTGACGGTGCTGGGCATCGTCACAGTGTCCGTCGAATTCTATCTGGAGCTCACGTACGAGAAGAGGGGCAAGCAGTCGATGGTCCGTGGCAGGGGCACCCTCACGGTCAGCGTACGGATCGCCTTCTTCAGCAAGTCCGTTTCGCTCGAACTGGAGCGGACCTTCGCCGGCGCGCCGGTCGACCCGACCTTCGCGCAGTGCTTCTCGAAGGGGCATGACTGGCCGAAGTACTGCGCGGCGTTCGCCGCGTGAGCGAGCCGCGTGGAGACCACCATGGACTTCGAACAGCAGATCAACTGGACCGTTCTCCCCGCGGGTCTGACGGCCGACGGTACGCAGGTCAAGGTGTCGGTGTTCATCGCGCCGCGGCTCCTGGGGCCTGCCCCGCCCGAGCCGCCCGACCCGACGAAACGCCTCACGCTGGACCCGCACTACCCCGATTTCCTCCGCTGGCCGGAAAAGATCGCACTCGCCACTTTTGATTTCGCCGCCGGCGAGGGCACCGTCGAGCCCTCCACATCCACCGAGGCGGACGAGGAACCCGACACCACGCCCGCTCCCTCGACGCCCTTCGTCACCGGGCTGAAGCCGCAGGGCCCGCTGCCCGACGTGCACTTGTGGCAGGCCCTCTTCGGTGCCGGCACGCCGCTCGATCCCTACACCTTCGAAAGGCATACGGACCAGATCTGCCAGACCTACTCCACCAAGGAGGTCAGCACCTTCACCAAGGACAAATACACCGAAGCGGCCGTGACCTCGCCCGAGGCGCCACCCCCCACCAGAGACCTGGTGATGCCACCGAGCGACGGCCCTACGGACGGCGGGGCAACCAACGGCAGCTCCACCGACGGCGGTTCAACGGATGGCGGTTCCCCGAGCGACGGGTCCGGGGGCGCCGCGGGTCCCGGCGACGTTGGCCCCAGAGACGTGCCCACGGCGGTCGGCGACACCACCGCGGACGAGGATCCACCGATGCCTTCGGAGCTCCAGCGGCTGCACAGCTTCCACACGATCGCCATGCCGCCGCAGCCACCCCACCTCGTCGGCGAAGAACCGCCGCCGCCACCGCGACCCGCGAAGCACGACCCCGACTTCCACCAGATGCTCACCTGGCTCGGCGATCACCCCACCCTGCTGCGGCACCTCGGACTCGTTCTGGACTTCCGCCTTCCGGCCGACCTGCTCCCCGTCTCGTCAGGGCAGTTGTTCCTGAAGGTCATCCCCCACTGGAAGTCGGAACTGGGAGAGGAGGCGTCGCACGACGTGTCGCCTCGCACGCGATATGTCTTCCTTCCGGACCACCGGGCCTTCGCCCCCCGGGCGGGGGTACCGACCGACGGCCCGCTGACGGCCCCCGCCCGCGGCCTGGTGGAACTCAAGGGGAACTTCACTCTCGAACCGGCCGACATCGACGCCGCCGCAGGCAAAATGATCGGGCCCGCCGAGGGCGCCACCGGGCTCGCCACGGTGCGGACCCATGGGATCGCGCTGGTCAGGGACGAGCGCATGGAAAGCCTCCGGCAGGAGTTCGCCCGGGCAGCCGAGCACGACGCGGCGTTCACCCGGGCGGTCGAGCAGCAGAAGGCGCAAGGTGCGACACCCGACCCGCAGAATCCGGGGGCTGTCCCCCTCACCTCGGCCGACCAAGTGCCCGCCCCCGAGCTCTTCGCCGAGAACCTGGTGCGCGGCCACCGGCTGGACATCTGGGACAAGACCCGGGGGCAGTGGTTCTCGCTGCACGAGCGCGAGGTGGAATACCGGAAGCCGCGCGGCGGCCCGCTCCTGCTCACGGCCTCCGACGAGGGCTTCTTCCAGGCCCACCTGCTAAGACCACCCCCTGAGGCGATGCACCCCGACCACCTCTATGTGCCCGAGCAACTGGTCACCTGGGACGGCTGGTCACTGTCCGCGCCCCGGCCGGGCCTGGTGCTGGACACCGATGCGGGCTCGCTCGACGAGGACCGCCACCCCAACGAGCCGGTGCCACTCGACAACGAGGCGCAGACGAAACTGCCGTTGGAAATCACGCCGAATGTGCGACCCGGCACGCTGCCCAGGCTGCGGTTCGGCAACGAGTACCGGGTACGCATGCGCACCGTCGACCTGGCGGGCAACGGACTCGACAAGTCCGAGGCCGACGCTCTGGTCGACCTGGCAGACAACGGTACGGACGGGGACGGGGCGGCCGCCGAGAGGCTGGAGGAGCGGAAGGCCCTGCTGCTGCCCGACGACGCGGGGCTGCTGACCTTCCAGAGGTTCGAGCCCGTTCTGGCGCCCACCGTGGTGGCCAGGTTCCGGTTCGGGGAAGGCGCCTCGGACTTCCGGCTGGTAATCCGCAGCAGCCCGGGTTCCGACCCGCCGCCGGCCACTTCGGGGACGACGCCGGTGGTCACCGTCCACCGGGCCAATGTCCAGCCCGGCATGACCAATGACGAGGTACGCATCGTCCAGCAGGCCCTCATCGACCAGGGACATCCCCTCCCGGTCGGCCCGACCGGATTCTTCGGCGACCAGACCAGGGCCGCCTATGCCGCCGAGCAACGCGCCCAGGGCTTCAGGGGCAGCGACGCCGACGGCAAACCCGGCTGTACGACTCTCATCGCACTCGGCCGCAAGAGCGGCTTCGTCGTCGTCGACTGCGGCAGCGACGGCACCAGCACCGGCACGGGAACCGGTACTACGGCCGGCACCGGAGCCGGTATGACGGCGGAGCAGTACGCCGCGGACTTCAACCGGTCGTTGCCGGTCACGTCGGGGGCCCACGACCCCTACCGGGGAACCGACGAACGCCATGTGGTGGCACCGAAGGCGTCGCTGCGCTGCATCGAGTGGCACGGGCTGCTGGACGACGCCATCGGGTCCACGGACGCGAACGTACAGAAAGCGGTCTACGACCTGGCCGTTCGGGAGAGCGGCTCGCTGAGCGACCCGTCCCAGCCGGACGTCGAAGTTAGGACGATCAAGTCGCCGGCGGCGGACCCCGAGAATCCGGCGAACACCGTGCTGCACACGGGCCAACAGGTCGAACTCCCCTACCTCCCCGATCCGTTGTCCACGGGCGCCGTCTTCCTGGACCTGCCGGGCATGCCCGAGGGGAAGCCCTTCCCGGTCCCCTGGGACGGCGACGTCTGGCACCGCCCGCGCTCCCTCCGGCTGCGACTGGCCGAGGGCACCGCGCCGCCGCGCTTCGACGAGGCGTCCCGGGTGCTGACCGTCTCGCTGCCGAAGGGCGCCGTGGCGACCGTCCGGGTGTGTTCCAGGATCGACTTCGACGAGCACATCATGGGCGTGGCAGGCTGGTGCCGGGAGCGGCAGGAATCGGCGCCGGGGCTCGCGAGGGAGGGTGAGGGGGAAGGTGCGGCGAGGAGGACGGCGGCAGCGCGGCGCACCGACGACGTGCTGGCACTGGCCGCCGCCAGTCGGCACTGGATGTTCACCCCCTGGCAGGAACTGACACTGGTCCACGCGGTCCAACGGCCCTTCAGGACACCGGTGTTGAGCCTCGTGCAGCCGGCGCCGCCGACGACCCTGCGTCCCCTCGGAGCGACCGCGGAACACCTCTCCGGGGCCATCGCACTGGACGAGGCCAGTACGGACCGGGTCGACCTGATAGCCGAGTGGACCGAGGTGCGGGACGCCGGCCGCGAGGGCCGCGACACCCGCGAGATGACCGCCCCGGTCTTCGACCTGTTGACGGCGTGGGCGGCGAGCCAGACGGGCGCCCCGGGCGCCGAACCCGCCCTCCTCCGGGCCGGCGTCCTGACCTTCAATACCGAGGCGGCGGAGAAGAAGGCGAAGGCTGATGCCGCGGATGCGGTGGCGGACCCGGCCAAGCACCCCGGCCCGCCCAACCCCGGTAAGCACGAGTTCGGCGACACCAAACACCGGGCGGTGCGCTACCACCCGGTGGCCGGCAGCAAGTTCGCCGACTACTTCCCGGCGGAGTTCGCCGCGCCGGGCAAGAACGTGCTGACGGTGGCGGGGCGGCCGCAGGAACACTCCGTACCGAGCAGTGCACGCCCCACGGCGCCGCGACTGCAGTACTGCGTGCCCACCCTCACCCTGGAGGAGGTCCAAGGACCGCCCGGCGTCATCGTCCACCGTCGGCACGGTCGCGGGATCCGGGTCTACCTGGACCGCCCCTGGTACTCCTCCGGAGACGGCGAACTGCTCGGCGTGGTTCTCGGCGAACCGCCGGGAGGCGACCCCACGTCCGTACGGGATGCCTGGGTCACCCTGATGGGTCGCGACCCCATCCACCGTTCCGCACCGGTCGTGTCCCCGACCCCTGAGATGTTCACCAACGCGGTGCAGCGGACCCCGAAGCCGCTCCCTCTCGATCCCCCCTCGATCGACCTCCCCGTACAGGTCGTCGGCTTCGCCCCACAATTCGAGAAGGCCGTTCCGAAGCCCGGCGATGACCCGGACAAGGCCGGCCGCTGGTTCTGCGACCTTGATCTGGACACCGGGGACGCGTGTCTTCCCTTCGTGCGGCTCGCCCTCGTCCGCTACCAGCCGGAATCAGTTCCCGGCGCCGAGATCTCCAAGACCGTCCTCGCCGACCTGGTGCGCACCCTGCCCGACCGCGAGTTGCGGGTCACGCTCGGCGACCCGTTGACCGTCAGCGTCAGCGGGCCTTCCTGGGACCCCACCGGCTCCCTGCCGCCACGCATCACCGCCACGCTGCAACGCCGCAACCGTCTGGTCGACGACGACGACCTTGGCTGGGTGACCCTCGACGACACCACCGTCCAACTCACCTCGGTGGACGCGGAGTCCTCCCACACGCCCTTCTACACGGGCCAGATCCCGCTACCACCCGGACGGCATGGGCCGCTGCGGGTGCTGGTCCTCGAAACCGAGGGCATCCGCCCCGACGTCCCCATGTCGCTCACGACGCCGGGGCCGGTGATCTACTGCGACACCGTCGAACTCCCGCCGAGGCCGGGCGGCCCGGGCGGCGACCACGACCACGACGGCGGCGACGGTCACGACCATGACGGCGGCGACGGTCACGACCACGACCGCGGCGACGGTCACGACCACGACCGCGGCGACGGTCACCGTCACGGTGGGCCGGGTGGCCACGAGCGTGGTCGGCGGGTGTGAGGCGGGGTAACTGGTGACGGACGGCCAGGTGGTGGAGGAAGGCGGTCTGCTGCGCGCGTGTCAGGGGATGCGGGGCAGGCGGTCAAGGGCCCCGGCGAGTGTGAGGGTCTCGGGGCAGGTGATCAGGTTCCGGCAGGACCGGCGGCAGATCTGCGCCGACGGCCGGGGCGCCACGGCCGACGGCACCCGGCGTCAGCGTCCAGGCTGTCTCGGCTTCACATGCCGATCGGTCCGTCGATGCGCTCGCGGAGCAGGTCGGCGTGGCCGTTGTGGCGGGCGTATTCCTCGATCATGTGGATGACGACCCAGCGCAGCGACACTGTTCCGCGCCAGGAATCGTCACCCTTGATGTCGAGGTCGGGTGCCTCGGTGACGAACTGCTCGGCGAAGGCCACCTCGGTCCGCCAAGCCACCCACGCCGCTGCGACGGCTCCGTGGTCGTCCGTGGCGCCGTCGAAGTCCCCGTCGGGCTCGGCTGTTGAGGAGAAGAGGGCTGGCGCGTCCTGCCCGGCCAGGACCTGCCGGAACCACCGGCGTTCCACATCGGTGAGGTGTCGGACCAGGCCGAGCAGCGAGAGTGTGGACGGCTCCACGGACCGCAGGGACAACTCCGGGCCCAGGCCGGAGCACTTCAGCTGCAGTGTGGCGCGCTGGGCGTGTAGAACATCGACGAGCATGCGTCGTTCGTCGCCGGTGGTCGGGCCGGTGAACCGGCCGGCGCCGTTGGCGCCGCCGAACAGTTCGCCTCTTCTGGTGGGGTCGCTCATGTCCGCCCTTCAGTTCGCGCTGGTGCGCGGCCGTGACCGCCATGGTCGCGTACCGCATCGTGAAGCCGTCTCCCATCGCGTCTGGTCGGTGCCGTGCACCTGCTGTTCGCCGGCCAAGAAGGCACCCCGCCGAAGATTGCGGCCCTCCGCGAGGTCGTCACCACGGTCAGCGCGAGCTCGGCGCTGGTGTGCCGACCGGGGCCGAGACGGCGCGCAGGCGGCGCATGGCCAACTCGCTGGCCGCCTGCGCCGGGGTCTGGCCGCAGCGTTGCGCGGTGTCCAGCAGGTCGTCGACGGTGTCCTCGATGGCGCGGACGCGTGCGTGGGCCTCGTCGGCACTGACGTGGTGGAGCTCAGTGCTGATGGCGTTGATGACTCCTCCCGAGCTCGCGACGTGGTCCGGCACCCAGATGATGTCGCGGTGGTGCAGCAGGTCTGCGACATCGAGTGTGGCGAGCTGGTTGTTCGCCGGTCCAACGACGGCGCGGCAGCGTAGCTCCGCCACGATCTGCCTGGTAAGGACGGATCCGAGGGCCGCAGGGACCAGGATGTCCACGTTCGCGGCGAGGATCTCGTCGGGCGAGCGCCAGACAGCGTCGAGCTCGTCGGCGGTGCTGCGCTTGTCCGGGTCGACGTCGGTGACCGTCAGGGCGGCGCCCTCTGCGGCGAGGAGGCGGGCGAGGCCGGCGCCGACGCGGCCCAGGCCGACCACGGCGAGACTTCGGCCGGCCAGACTCGCAGTGCCGTACAGCCGTCGGCTGACCGCCCGGAGTGCGGCGAGCGTCCCCTGCGCGGTGTGCGGGGACGAGTCGCCGCTGCCGCCCAGATGCGCTGGCCGGCAGAACACATGCGAGGTGATTTCCCCGATCACCGCCATGTCGTCGGGGCCGGTCCCGACGTCCGGTCCGGTGGCATACGCCCCGCCGAACGAGGCGATGGCGTCTGCCACGTCATGCAGCACGTCGCGGCGCCGCTCGGCATCGAGCTCCAGTCCCTCCGGCAGCGCCACGACGGCTTTCCCGCCACCACTGGGCAGCCCGGCCACGGCGAACTTCGAGGTCATCGCGGCCGACAGACGAAGGGCATCGGTGAGGCCGTCCCGCCAGTCGGGGTAGTGCCAGAGCCGGAGGCCGCCGGCTGCCGGACCGAGTGCCGTGGAGTGGACAGCCACGATCACTGGTAGCCGCGAGCGACGACCGGTGTGGATCGCGACCTTCTCGTGATCAAGCATGAGCCTGCCATCCCTTCATCTGTTCGGTTCGATGACGCCATGCTGCACGTCTGGTTCATCGAACTGGGCCGCGTCCGAACGTTTGAGTGAAGATGGGATACGGTTGCCGGTCATGGACGAACTTGATTCGGAGATTGTCCGGCTTCTCCAGACAGATGCACGGCAGTCCAACCGCGAACTCGCCCGGAAGCTCGGCATCGCCCCCTCTACCTGCCTGGAGCGGGTTCGGGCGCTCCACCGCCGGGGCGTCATCCGCGGCTACCACGCCGACATCGACCCTGGGGCCCTCAACCGAAGCGTGCAGGCACTGGTGTCAGTTCAGGTACGTCCCCTCAGCCGCGTTGTCATCGACGCCTTCAAGGGCTTCGCCAGCAGCCTGCCGGAAGTCCTCCACGTGTTCGTGCTCTCCGGAGGCGACGACTTCCTCCTTCACGTCGCGGTGCAGGATCTCGACCAGCTGCACGCCTTTCTCACGGACCGTCTCAGCAAGCGCGGTGAAATCACCGGCTTCCGCACCTCGGTCATTTTTCAGCAGGTGAGCAACACCGCCCCTGCACGCCTTCCAGCGCCCACCTGATGCCCTGACTGCAGGTTCGCCCGGGTTGATCGAGCTGCGGCTTCGAGAGGGCGTCCGTCCCGGCGGATGCCCTTCTCCCGCACACATGGGGAGGGCCAACCACCACCCGTGCGTGGACCAGGCCGAGGGCCTGTGCGTATGGCTGGTCTGCGCTCTGGAGCAGGTCCGCCGCGGCCTCGACACTGCACTGGTGGACTCTGCGCTCTGGGTGGCCGTCTTCACCGGCGGCACTGCGGTTCTCGCGAGCTGGGTGACAAGCCGGGGCACGGCGAGCGCTGTCCGCATCCAGGTCGAAGCCACTTCCAGAGCCCAGCAAGGCGACCACATACGGCAGTCGCGCCGCGCGGCGTACGCCGACGTGATCGAGCGCGCACATGAGACAGCGGAACTCTATTTCCAGGTGAAGGGTGCGCTGACGAGGTCCGACGAGCAGCTGGTGCGGCACATCGCCGCGCTCCGGGGTGAGTTGCGGGTGGCCTTCGACCCGCTGATGCGATGTATCCGCCTCGTCGTCCTCGAGGGACCGGCGCGTGTGGCCGAGGCTGCCGAGGCGCTCAGCCAGTCGGTGATCACCGCCAACCGGGCGCTCCACCCCCTGGAACAAGCGGGCGAGGGCGCTCAGGCCGCGTACGAGGTGGCGGAGGCCGAGTTCCACCGTCGGCTGGAGAAGTTCACCGCCGCGGCCCGCGAGGCGCTGTCCAGCATCCAGTAACCCCAGACCGCTGGCACTGCGGCTGGTCCCCCCCCCACGTGTCACACGGTGGCACAGCGGCCGTTGCCGCTCGGCGCGGTGTCCCGCCTGGCCGAACGACGTCCCGTTCTCGTCTCCTTGGCGGCCGTTCGCAACCACAGTGGTGTGGAGGCGGGCACTGAGCGGGTCTGTACCGGCCCTGACCAGGGCAATAGGGTGAATGCCGTCGCCGGTCGCGACGGGGGAGGGGACACCGAACGCCGAGCCCTGCTGCGCCGCAGCCCGAAAGTCGCCTCCTGGCGGAAGGTCCTGGACAACGCCCGCCGCGACAGCGAGCGGGCACAGGCCGGTTGAGGCTCCGATGTTCCTACGGCCCACTCTCTGAGTTCTGAGTACGCATCTGAGTAGGGCGACGGAGCCGTCTACCTGGGGCAGTTTCTCCAGCACGTACAGGAACCGCAGGCGGGACACCGTTCGCTTCCTGAGCTCGGACCCGGACTCCGTGATCCTGGAAACGTCCAGCTCCAGCGCGTCCTGCGTCGACGGCCTCGGTATGGACGGCGATGACGTCAACCGGGACCAGCCGTCCATCTCCTGGGCCCCGGATTTCAAGGATGGCGACGCCGTATATCGTGCGGCGGTGACCGAACTTCGCAGGCGGTGGTCCGCGCGGGGATGGAAGGTGACGACGGAACCGGAGCGTGACCCGGTCACTGGCGAAGCGACCAGCCTGCACGTAATCCATACCACCGACGACCACGGCGTCACGCTGTCCCTGAGCCCCGGCCGACGCACCGGCGAGGGACTGATCGTCGCCGGCGGCGGCTGCGTCCGTCACGACGGCTACTGGGACCCAGACGATCGGAACCTCTGACGACGGGCCCCGCCGCCGGGCGCACGCCGGCCCGGTGCGTCGGCCGGATCGAGGCCCTCCGCGCTGCGAGACGGCGGTGGGGGGAGATGGTCGGCATCCGGAGGCCGGTTACTCTCAGTACTCAGAATCGGGGGTCGCACCCAAGGGGGAACAGGCATGCGGGAGTCGGAAGAGGCAGAGAGACAGGAGCCGGCGGCGGGCGTCGAGCGGGAGGCGGCGGCGGTGGAGGCTGGGCTCGGGCTGGTCGGGCAGGAACTGCCGTCGCTGCATCTCCCGGCCGTCGGGGCGCCGTTCGCGAAGGGACTCGTGCGGCTCGCAGCCAGCGCGCCGGGCCGAGCAGAGAAGGAGTTGAAGACGGCGTGACCACCGAGACCAAGGATCTCTTCATCGAAGACCATGACCTCCTCATCGATCCCATCCTCGAGGGCGTCATGGAGTTCCCCGAGCACTCCAGCATCACCAACAGTCTCATTGGCTTCCACAAGGACTTCGGCACCATCCTGACCGGGTTCGAACGCGGCTACGCCCGCGTCACCGTCGAAATCCACACCGAACAGCCGCCGCTGAACACCGACGACTGGGACGACGTCCTCGACATCTCCGCCGACCTCAAGCGCGGCCGGTCCTTCGTCGCCAGCTACGACACAGCCTTCACCACCAACCTCGCATTCGACGGACCCGGCACCTACCGGATCCGCGCCCACGCCCGCGGCCGAGCCGGCACCAAGAATGCCCGCCTCGCCCGCCGGCCCCGCCCCTCCCGGACCAGCCCTCCGCACGAGACATACCTGGTCCAGGTCTGGAAGGCTCCCGCGGCCGCCGAGCAGATCCACAAGAGCAGCAGCCACTCCGCCCTCCCTGCAGCCGACTACACCGGCCCCAGCACCTCGCCCTATCAGCCGGCTGTCGACGCTCCCAAGATCCACTGCGAGGGCGGCGGGATCGTCCTGGTGCGCACCTGCTTCACCGCTCCTCAGGCCTGGAACGACCTCGTGGACTTCGTCGACAACGGTTTCGAGGAAGGCGGCTGCATCGACGTCACACCCATCGACAACTCCGCTTACGACGGCCTCACCGAAGACCAGCTACGCACCTTGGTCGACCGTAACGAGGACGACTGGCCACACCACAGCGTCCTTCTCGTCGCCGACCACCGCGCCCTCGCCTCACCCGACCTGCCCCTGCTCGCGGTGGACAACCCACCCGGTGAACCTTCCCCGTCCTTCCGGATCCCACGGGAGTACCTGGAAGACTTCGTGGTCAACATGGATCTGGGCAACACGGATTTCCGCGAGTGGTCCCGCGACGCGGGTGACGAGGGCATCTACCGAGAGACTGCCGACGACGTGTAGCACAGACGGCAGGCCCACCGCCGCGCCACTCGATCAGCCGGCCCGGACGACGTCCACATGCGGTTCCGCCGGCTACGGAGGTTTTCGGATCAGGGTCACGGTGATCTCGTTGGTGGGTGTATCCCGGTGTCATGCGGTATTCCGAGGGGGTCGGTCTGATCGCGAAGCAACAAGCTCGAGAGGCGGCACCGCCGCGGGTCGCGCGGCGATTACGCGTCTCCCGGAAGTCCGCTTGTGCCCGGACGGCCCCTGGGACCGCAGTGCCTCTGCTCCGCCTGTGCCAGCCAGGTCTTCGGCGAGGCCGGTTAGTTCTTCGTGGTGTATCACCGGGGGGCGGGGTCCGGGGCGGGCCGTAAGTGCAAGCGCCGGTTCGGGGGATCGCCAAGTGATGGTGGCGACAGGCCTGTGCGTGGTCCTGCTCGGCACAGCGCCTGCGGCACTGGCGGTACCTGGGGACCATTCGCAGGCGCGGGAGGGGACACGGGTCGGTTCCGGGCCGGTGGGGCCGACATCGCTGTGGTCGTGACGGCCGGGGCCGGGCGTACCGAGGCGTGGCATGCCGGGCAGGCCGCCTACCAGCAGCTGCGCGGTCTGCTCGACCCGGCGTACACCGGTACGGAGCGGGTGCCGCGTAAGTGGGCCGAGGGCCGCTATCCGCCGGTGCGGTTCACGGTGCTGGGGGGCCTGACCGGAGTCGGAGGCTGGCGCAGATCCGGCGGGCGCCCGGCGGGGACACGTCGATGCTGCGCCAGGACCAGCTGTTCGTTGCTGAGGACGGCACCCCGTGGGTGCGCACCGACCCTGCGCCGGACCTGCCGGACGACGACATCCGCTGGCACCGCGTCCCGCGCCGGGAGTACGACCGACTGGCGGGCGATGGTTTCCTGGGACTCGGCGGAGCGCCGCCCGCCGCGCGTGAGGGCAGTGCGGTCGAGGGGGTGTGGTGGGCGGCCGACGGGCTTGCCGTCGGGATCACCGGGACGCTGCTGGTGCGCCGCAGAGGCCGGGCGTGGTGCCGAACCGCCGCGGAACGAGCCTCCTAAGGAGCTGACCGATCTCTGAGCGGATCCGGGAACGCCCACCCATTTGCCGCCCGCGCGGCGGCTGTGAGCGGCTTCAGCCGAGGAGGGTTTCGCCGATGCCGATGCCGATGCCGATGCCGATGCCGATGCCGATGCCGATGCCGATGCCGGAGCCGGAGGAGACACCGTACTCCTCGGGCCCGACGAGGCTTGCGTTGCTGGTGCTCACGCCGTTGCTGCTGCCCCGCAGTTGCCAGATGGCGCCGTTGCCGTTGTTGATCGGGGATGCCGGAGGTGTTGGGAGTAGAGTGCGGCGCCGGCCGTGGTGAGCCCGCCGGCGCTTCCTATGGGCGAGGCAGTCACACCCATGAGTGGACGAACTGGACTCGGCGACCACGACCACGCGACACTTCGACAACGAGGCCTCTTGATTCTCGCTGGACTCGACATCCGCGAGCTGCCACGAGGCCCTGCCTTCATGTACCCGCACCGGCCGACTCACCTGAACCAGGACGCTGTTCGAACCCAGCCGACCCGCGAGGGGATAGAGAACAGGCAGTTATGGCATGTCAGCCCCGTCCCGGCCACGCTGCTTTCGTGTCCTCACCGGCCAGGAACGGATGCAGCAGCGTGAGCAGGGCATGCGGCCGGTGCAGCGGGATGATGTGGCCGCAGTCTTCGATGACGTGTCCGGTGAGATCGTCGGTGACCGGGCGGAGTTGGCGTTCCAGCGCAGGGCCGAGGGGCCGGGCGCCCAGCGCCATCGTTGGCACCGTCAGGCGGGCAGTGGCGACCGCCTGCTCGATCTGTACTGCGCTCTCGGGCAGGGCCCGGTAGTACGAGAAAGCGCAGCTCAACGCCTGGCGGCCGGTGTATGCGCGGACGAACGCGTCCCGGAGGGCGGGGCGCACACCGTCGCCGAGCGTGCCGGCGCTCAAAAACCAGTCGATGTAGGCGGCCTCGTGGCCCTCCAACACGGTCTCGGCAAGGCCGGGCGCGGCGGAGTGGAAGCCGAACCACCACGGCGGCCCGTCGGCGAGGAAGTCCTCGGCGCCAGGCAGCCTGCCCAGAAGGGACTCCATGACGACCAGGCGCCGGACGAGACCAGGGCGGCGCAGGGCGAGGAGGAAGGCCGGCGCGGTGCCCGCGTCGATGCCCACCACCGCGGCCGAGGACACGCCGAGCGTGGTGAGAAGCGCCGCGGCGTCCTCGGCCAGGGTGCCCGCGTCGTACCCGGAGGCGGCCCGGCTGCTCCCGCCGAACCCGCGCAGGTCCGGCGCGATGATGCGGTAGCGGCCGGACAGATCGGCCATGACGTCCGTCCACAGCTCCCAGGTGTGCGGGAAGCCGTGCAGCAGCAGGACAGCCGGGCCCGATCCGGAGAGGGCGACGTTCAGTTCGACACCGTTGGCGAGGACGCGTCGCAGCTCGGGCATGGAGAGGCTCCAGATGTGTGGTAATCGATGGTGACTAGGTCACGCTAGGGAACTACCCTGGTCTGCCCAAGACGGCACTTTCCCTTCAGGTGGTGAGCCCCAGGTGACCACGTCGAGGCCCGGCGAACGTGACCAGCGACCCGGTGAGCGCGGGGACCTGCTGGATCCGCGCTGCCCGACCCGCCACTTGCTCGACCGTATCGGCACCAAGTGGACGGCGATGGCGGTCAAGGTGCTGGCCGAGGAGGCTCCGGGTGAGCTCCGTTTCGCGGAACTGCGGCGCCGTATCCCGGGCATCTCACAGAAGATGCTGTCCGTCACCCTGCAAAGCCTGGTCCGCGATGGTCTGGTCGCGCGCCGCGTGGAACCCACCGTGCCGCCCGCCGTCCACTACCGGCTCACCGAGCTCGGCCTGTCCCTCGAAGGACCGCTCTCCGCCCTACGGGTCTGGGCCGAGACGCACATGCCGGAGATCGACCGCAACAACCAGCTCGCCGATGAGTCAACCCCCAATTAGCGGAAGATTCCCTACGCATCCCCTTCCCTCGCCCGCCCAGTGGCCCGCGGCGATCTCCTGACCGACCGTCGACCACATCGAGGAGACAGGCGGAGCGGTCCGCATCCACCTCGGCGATGTTCCGGTCGACCTGCCCGAGCCTGTCGCTGACCTGGCCCTTCAACAGGTCGCGGTTCGCCGCAGCCATGCCGTCCTCGCCCGAACCGACTCCCCCTGGCTCTTCCCTGGCGGCCAGCCCGGCCGCCCGATCAGCGTCTGGGCCATGGGCGAACGCCTCCGCAAACTCGGCATCCGCCTCGCACAGACCCGCTCAACCGCTCTGTTCCAGCTCTCCAACGAGCTGCCCGCCGCAGTCCTCGCCCGCAACCTCGGCATCGACATCACCGTCGCCGTCAAATGGCAGCGAGCCTCTGCCGGTAACCGGGCTGCCTACGCGGCCGAGATCAGCCGCCGGACGACTGCGGAGCAAACGTGATCTAGCGCAGGGCGATGAGCCCCGCGTCCGTCGGCCTGAAGCCGCACGCGTCGAAGTAGAAAGGACGCAGATGCTCTTCAAAGTCGACATGGAGCCATTCGCAGTTCGCGGCGCGGGCGCCTCGCGCCGCGGTCGCCACGAGTTCGGTCCCCACACCGGTCTTGCGCATGTCCTGGGCGGCGACCACCGTGTCGAGAACGAAGGCATGGACGCCACCGTCCCAGGCGACGTTGACAAACCCGACGAGCCTGTCGTCTTTCCGAGCGCAGGCTTAGCCGAGGCTGTGACGGTGCACTCGTGTCCGCCAATCGGTGTTCCCCTGAACGTGACCGAACGCATCCGCGTGGAGCGCGTTGACGGCGGCACTGCCGAAGTCACGGCGCCACTCATACGCGATCGTCATGGGCCGCATCGTAGGCCGTGAGGCCCGATCCGTCCCTGCCTCTTCTGGGGCCTACGCCCCTTTCAGGCAGAGGCATTCCGAGAGTTCGAGTTCCAATACCCGACTCCGCCATTAGGCACCTACGAATCCGGCTTCCCCGACGTATACGCCTTCGAGGACTGGCTCTATCGCGTCGAGATCCTGGCCGCAGACGAATAAGCCCTCCGCAACGGCGAGC
Organism: Streptomyces echinatus; assembly: GCF_014203595.1. GTDB lineage: Bacteria > Actinomycetota > Actinomycetes > Streptomycetales > Streptomycetaceae > Streptomyces > Streptomyces echinatus. Next base: position 211,106 of record NZ_JACHJK010000003.1, on the reverse strand, counting down.
ACGTCAGCGGCCCCGCCGCCGGCTCCTACCGCCAGCGCGTGAACGCGGCCAGCCGCCAGTTCGCCGGACACGTCCTGACCAGCGAACACCAGGCCCGCGATCTTCTCGGCAATCTCCTGCTGCAGATCTTCCACGGCGACAGCATGACCTGCGTCCTCGACCCGCCCAGGCCGCATGCCAGCTCCGCGGAACCACCGACGACCCCCTCATGACACCGGACATCAACGACTGCCGGCCGCGATGCCGCAACTCGCCCGCACCGATCGCGACGTTCAGTGGATCCGGACCCGCCGCGATGAACTCGCCGACATCACCGCTGATCCGCTCGCACCACCCATTCGTCATGCTCGCGACCTGCACGAACTACAACGACTGGACCACATCGTCAGCTAGCACGAACAGGATCTGAAGCAGTGACAGCAACCCCGGCCGCCGTTGACCCCATCCGCCAGGCGATCATCGCGGCGATGGATCGCCCTCTCGCCGGCGCCCCCTGCGGTCCAGCGGGCGCCTCAGGGTCTCCCAGCTGGCGGTCGAGGCCGGTGTCAAACGCTGGCACCTCACCCACCAGCACCTCGACCTCAAAGATCTCTTCGAGGCACGAGTGAGGACTGCGGCGGCCACGCCGCGAGCCTTCGCCAAACGCCTCAGCGAACTCGAACAGCTCAAGGCCAAGCACGCCAGGCTGCTGGAGCACGAGCCGGGCTTCTGGAGGGGCTCGGGGCGTCAGCGAACTACCTCACCGACTCCATCTGCGAATACCCCGACGGGTGGGGACTGACCTTCAGTCCGCAGGACATGATCACCTCACAGCAGCAGCTCAACGGCAGCTACTGGACCGACTGGCTCGCCAGCGATTGCCCTGCCCTGCTTGTCCGCGGCAGCCGCAGCTCGGCTCTCAGCATCCCGCACGCCAAAGCCATGGCGGCACGACGCCCCCACACACAGCTCATCGAGCGGCCGACCGGCCACGCCGTCCACGAAACGGACCCGGTCGGCTTCGCCGCTGTGGTCAGCAGCTTCCTTGACTCCTTGTGACCCCATACCGGCCAGCCGTGTTTGAACACGGTCGGCATCGCCACGTTCGTGATGCGCCACAAGCAGTACCAACCTCCATGCCGACGACGGACTCACCGTCCGCGCGAACGGACACCTCCCCGGCTACGTGTGACCGGCACGTCCGCTGGGCGAGGCGCTCCACGGACGGGCTCGATCGGACGCGTTCGAATTGCGCCCCCTGGGTGGTCGGATTTCCATTTGAAGGGTCCGGCGAAAGGGGTGTGTGCGCTCGGCGGCGAGACCGGACGGGGTGCAGGCTCCGGGCCGGTTCGGCAGCCGTCCGCATCGCGCTCAGGCATCCCGTCCGTTACAGCACCCTGTCCTGATGCGGCAGGCATGTCGGCAGACCAGCTGCCCGCAGGCCGCGCGCCAGGCGCTTCGAACCGGCCAGACACCCACCCCTTCCGCTGCACCACCACGCCGGGGCCACGGAACCCGGGCTGAGGAGAGGCCAGCATGACCACAGAGAAGCACCGCCCGCCGAGTGGGCTCGACGAGCTCGTCCGCGCCGTCGTTGAGGAGATATCCCGCCGTGCGTGTGACGGCCGGGAACGAGCCGGGTACAGCTCGGGCGCGCACACCGAGGGCGTCCAGGACCGCCGGGGCTGGGACACGGCGGTCGGCGCTCAGCCAGCAGCGCCCGCCGCGGCCCTCCTGGCCCAGCGCAGCGGCGTGTACGTCCGCACCGACCTGCCCGTCGTCCCCACCCCCGACCACAACGGCGGGCAGGTCCTGCAGAGCGTACTGACGATGCCCGGCATGGTCGCGACGAAGGTGGGTCTGACCGGTTCGGCGATGCCGGCGGGGGCCCTTCCCGAAGGGAACTCGATCGGGGTCGAGCAGCCCCAGACCGTACGGCCGCCGGCGGAGACGATCCTGCCGGGCGCCGCCATCGGCCTGTTCGAGGAACTCCGCGTGGACGTGGACGGGTCGGCCCCCACGATGACTGTCTCGGGGCGTATCTGGCAGCTCGTCACCGGCGGTCTCACCTGGGTCGCCAAGGTGACCAAGCAGCCGGACGACTCGTACATCGGCCCGATCAGCTATCGCGACGGCAACGCCTCCCTGCGCCCCGCCACCTCGATCCGTGTGCAGCTCACGGGCCGCCCACCGCTGCAGCCGCTCGCCGCGCGGGTGACCTTCAGCCGCCCTGGCGCGGCAGACCTGGTCCTCGGCTACACCTTCGCGCGGTCGGCGTTCCTCGAGGTCGGGATCGAGTTCGACCGCGTCGAGGGAGCTGAGCAGACGGATGCGTACGCGTTGCATGACCACCCGGTACGCCCCGCGGGCCTCCCCGACATCACTCTCACGGTGGAGGACGCCTACGCCCGCCAGGGGATCAAGGTCACCCGCACCCGCGGCAGCAACGTGATCCCACGCTCGGCCTCCGTCGACGACAAGTGGTCCGACATCGAGATGCACGATGCGATGCAGCAGTACTGGTCCGAGTGGAAGCCGGGGCCTGGTGGGCAGGGCGTCGCCCAGTGGCAGGTGTGGACCCTGTTCGCGGGCCTGCACGAGGGCGGCGAACATTTCTCGCCCGACGGCCTCGGCGGCATCATGTTCGACAGCATCGGCACCGCCCAGCGGCAGGGCTGCGCGATCTTCTCCGACTCGTTCATCTCCAGACGTCCGCCGAACGACCCCGCGCCGGACGCTTTCGCCCGCCGGATGCGCTTCTGGACGGCCGTGCACGAGATCGGGCACTGCTTCAACCTCGCACACGCCTGGGACAAGTCGCAGCAGACTCCGTGGGTCCCGCTCGTCGACGAGCCCGAGTCCCGGAGCTTCATGAACTACCCGTTCCTGGTCAACGGTGGGGAACAGGCGTTCTTCCGCGACTTCCAGTACTTCTTCTCGGAGAGCGAGCTGCGCTTCCTGCGGCACGCACCCGAGCGGTTCGTGGAGATGGGCAACATCCCCTGGTTCGACCACCACGCCTTCGAGCAGGTCCGCCAGTGCTCCGCCCCCAGCCCCCTGACGCTCTCGCTCCGCGTCCACCGCAACCTCGACCACGAGGGTGCGTACCGCTACGGCATGCTCGAACCGGTGATCGGGGAGCTGAAGCTCGCCAACACGTCCACCGACCAGCTGATGGTCGACCGCAACAAGCTGATGGGCGACGACCTCGGCATCGTCATCCAGCGCGCGGGGAAGACCGAGGCCCGGCTGCACCGGCCGTACATGAAGTACTGCATGCGCCCGGAACCCATCGTGCTACAGCCCGGCGAGGCACTCTACGGGCAGATCGTGCTCAGCTCCGGACTCGGCGGCTGGCAGATCGCCGAACCCGGCACGTACCGCGTGTACGCAGCGCTCCGCACCGCCGTCGGCGGCGCAGCGGCCTCTGTCGCCGCTGCCTCGGCCGGACAGGTCATGGCCGCGCCGCTTGTGCTCCGGGTGGAGCGCCCGGCCAGCCGTGAGCAGGAGCGGCTGGCGGACGACGTCTGCACGGACACTGTGGGACGCGTGCTGGCGCTGGGCGGAAGCCGGGTGCTGCACGGAGCCAACGACGTGCTGCGCGAGGTCGTGGACCGGATTCCCGACGAGGCCGTCGCCAAGCATGCTGCCGCTTGCCTGGCGCTCACGGAGACCGTCCCGGGCAAGGTCATGCAGGGCGGTGGCGACGATACGGGTCCGCGCCTGGAACTCACGACCTCCGACCCCGAATCGGGTTGGCAGCGCACCAAGCAGGCATACCAAGACTTGAACGCCGCCGCCGAGACGTTCGGCCACATCCGTCTGACCTGCAATGTCGAGCACATCGCAAAGTCGCTCGACCAACAGGGTAAGGGCCAGCCCGCCGCGGAGCTGGTGAGCGGTCTCGCGCGGACCCTGGAGAGCCGCCGGGTCAAGCCCGACGTGGTGAAACGGGTCCGCAAGCTGGAGCAGCAGCTCGCGGGTGGCAAGTAGGCAGCCGCCTGCGCGAGGGTCAGGACTACGACGCCGACAGTCTTTCAGGCCTTCAATTCTTGTCATCTCACGGAGAAGGAGAGTGCAAGAAGCCTTGAGGTTGCGGTGGGGCCGAAACGCCTTCCTGCTCGGACTGGCGGCGCGCCCACGTTCGGGCTGATGGCTCGCATACGCCACCCGACTCTCCTACCTTCGGCCGAGAAACGGAGGAAGCGGTGAAGGACATCCTGATGGAGGTACGGCTAGCGTGCGCACACCCGTCTTCGAGCTACACATCCGGCCTATGTTCCGCGCTACCGACCGCGCCCACATGATTTCTGATCTCGACCTCTGGGACTACGAGACCGTCGTCGCCCAGGCCGACGACATCCTCGACCGCCTGAAGAACGGCATTCCACCGGTCATGCCACCGGCCACCCACGGCGGACCGTGGCCAGAGGAATGGATCGAGCTCTTCAGACGCTGGAAGGACGGTGCCCGCAAGCGGCTCGAACTCGGCACGGCGACGTACACGTTCAACCAGACGGCCAGCGCAGTGACCATCACAGCAACCGGCACCTTTCCTTCTGCGGGCTGCCGAGGCTGGCTGCAGCTCGACAGCGAGACGGACACGGCGAAGACCTATGCCCTGTACGTGGAACAGCCGGACGCCCCGGTGGCCGGTACGCCGGCTGCGTTCACTCTCAAGGAGCGCTACCAAGCCTCGGATACCCGCTCTGTCTTCGTCCGTGACGCGACGGGCGTCCAGCAACTGCACTGAAGCAACCATCCACTGCGATGCGACCGCGATGGGAAGGAACGTCCCTTGACTCAAGCTCTTGCCTACGAGAGCAAGGCGATCGTCGCCTTGATGGGCCAACCCGAGCCGCAGCGAAACGGAAAGTGGCTGCAGGATGCCTTGCAGCAGGCGATCATGCTGGAGCTCGCGACCCTCCCTCCGTATCTGTGCGGTCTGTGGTCGATCAAGGAACCGGCGAGGGACCAGGCCGTCTACGACGCCATCAAGGCGATCGTCATGGACGAGATGTCGCACATGGGGCTCGTATGCAACATGCTCACCACCATTGGCGGATCCCCACGCATCGACCACGCCGACCTGGTTCCCAAGTACCCGGGGCACCTGCCCGGGGGTGTGCGACCTCAGATCTGCGTGTCCCTCAGCGGTCTGACTCGCGCTTCCCTCGACATGTACTGCCAGATCGAACGGCCCGAGGACCCCGTCGCCGAATTCGAGGAGCCTGGCGAGTCGATCGGGGCCTTCTACAGCGCCATCCGGCAAGCGTTCAAACAGAACGCCGACCTGATCCAAGGCCACCGCCAGGTCGAGAAGGCCATGGAGGAGGATTACGGTCTGGGAAACAGCCTCGTCCGGCTCTCCACACCGAAAGCCGTGGACGATGCCATTCAGGTCATCATGGAGCAGGGCGAGGGAAGCCACAGCTCTCCGAGGAACCGCTACTTCGGCAGGGAGGGCGAGCTCGCCCACTACTACGAGTTCCGCCAGATTCTGCAGGGCAAGAAGCTGGTGGAGGTGCCGACGGCTCCCGAGGGGTGGGCCTACGAGGGCGACCCCATCGTGATGCCTGACGCCTTCCGGATGGGGACCGTACCCAGGGGTGGCTGGGCACAGGAGCCAGCGTACCGCCCTAGCGCAGAGTTGCAGGACCACCTTACAAAATTCAACCGGCTCTACAGCGAACTGCTGGGATGGCTGGAGAGGACATGGCAGACGGACGATCAACAGGCAGCGAACGACGCCCTCGACCAGGCTGAAAGAAGGATGCGGAAGCTTGGGTTGGCTGCGCGGGCACTAATGCAGCACGAGCTGCCGGACGGGAGCGGGCAGACGTACGGGCCCGAGTTCCTGTATATCCCAGCCTGATCGAACATCGGTGCGCCTCCGAGAGTGTCCGTGGGACGCAGATCAGTCCTGCAACGGCTCACACAATGAGGCGAGTTGTCGGTGCGTGATCAGGCAGCAGGCGAATTTCAGGAACGCTTCGTGCATGTCGCCCTGCGTTCCCAGCGGATGCGCAGGCGGCGGAAGCCGTGGAGCCAGGTTAAGGTCCGTTCGACCACCCAACGGTGGATGCCCAGGCCAGTGCCGTGCCGGGCCCCACGGCGGGCGATCGCCGGGACGATGCCTCGGGCGCGGTCTTGGTCGCGGTAGCTGTCATGTCGTAGCCGCGGTCGGCGAACAGTGAGTCGGGTCTGCGGCGGGGACGGCCGATGCGGCCGCGGACCAGTGGGATCGCGTCGAGCAGGGGCAGCAACTGGGTGACGTCGTTGCGGTTGCCGCCGGTCAGTAGGACGGCGAGCGGGGTGCCGTGGCCGTCGGTGATCAGGTGGTGCTTTGATCCGGCCCGGCCCCGGTCGACCGGCGACGGGCCCGTGTGCTGCCCCCTTTTGAGGCCCTGACATGGGAAAAGTCGACCACACGTAGCGGAAGCGGCGCTCGCGCTGCGGCAGCAACGGCTCGAGACGATCCCACAGCTCATCCGACACGATCCACGGCGACGTCCCCACATCGACCGAACGCTCAACTCCTGCCCCGGGCACGGCGGACCGTCTGCAGCGACGCCCCGACCCGTGGGCCGGGGCGTTCAGCGAAAGGGGGAGGCCTGAGTCCCCTGATTAGGTGTGGTCGGTGGGGCGCAGGTGAGGGTGTGGCTGCAGGTTGAGGTAGAGGCCGGCACTGGCGTGGGCGGGGGTGGTCGGCAGGGGGAGAAGGTGGCTCGTTCCGTGGCCCGCGAGTCCCTGCGGGCACTGGCCGTTGACGGGCTGACGCACAGTGCGCAGGAAGGTGTCGACGGGGTCGTCGGCCTGGCTGTCGTGGAGGTCTTCGGCGCCGGTGATGATGTTGAGGAAGCTTTCGTGCAGGCGTAAGGGGGTTTGGTCGCGGTGGCTGAGCTGCTGTGCGGTGCGGAAGTAACTGTCGCGGCCGGAGTGGATGCGATAGAACGCGCTGACCAGGATGAGGAGCCGTTCGTAGGCGTGCTGGTAGGCCTGCTGGTAGAAGGCGCGAGCGGCTTCCTCGTCGACGTCGCCGACCAGCATGCTGTTGATGGAGGCGGCGGCGAGCAGGCCGCTGTACATGGCCAGGTGCACGCCGGTGGAGAGCAGGGGGTCGAGGAAGCAGGCGGCGTCGCCGGCGAGGAACCAGCCCGGTCCGCTGAAGGTCTCGCTGACGTAGGAGTAGTCGCTCTCCGTCTTCAGCGGCGCTATCTGGTGGGCGCTGGTGAGCAGGCCGGCCAGCAGGGAGCAGCGGGCGATCGCTTCGTCGTAGACGGTCTGCAGTGAGCCGCCTGCCGCCTGCCTGGCGTGGGCGAAGGAGCGTTTGTCGGTGACCAGGCCGACGCTGAGGGTGCTGTCGTGCAGCGGGATGGCCCACAGCCATCCGTCGTTGGGCAGGGAGAACACCCCGATCGCGCCGCTGGGGGCTGCGGCAAGGGGTGTGGCGCCGCGCCAGTAGCTCCAGGTGGCGACGTTGCGGAAGGCGTCGTGGACGCGCCTTGAGCCCAGGTGCCGGGTGGCGAGGAGGCCTGCGCGGCCGGAGGCGTCGATGAGGTGCCGGAAGCGGATGTGCCCCGCGCCCTCGTCCCGGCTGGCCCAGGTGGCTTCCACCGCTCGGCCGGTTGGTCCGCTCTCGCCGACAGCCTCGAAGTCGACCCGTTGCGCGCGGGCCTCTTCCCTGACGTCGGCCCCCTGCGCGCGGGCGTGTTCCAGCAGCAGGTGGTCGAACTGGGAGCGGATGACCTGGAAGCTGTAGGCCGCCGGTCTGCCCGGTTCGTCGAAGCCCAGTGACCATTCCTGGCCGCCCCAGCCGTAGAAGGCCCCCGTCTTGCGGACGAACCCGTGCGCCTCGACCGTCTCGCGCGCACCCAGGACGTCCAGCAGGGGCAGCAGGGAGGGCAGGAGTGACTCGCCGACGTGGTAGCGCGGGAACCGTTGCCGCTCCAGCACTCGCACTTGGTGGCCCTGGCGGGCCAGGAGGGCCGCGGCGGTTGCGCCCGCCGGGCCGCCTCCCACCACCAGGACGTCGGTCTCTTCACGCATCGGTGCTCCTCAGCCTTCGGCAACGAGCGATTCCACCCACCGGCCGAGCACTTTCTGAGACAGTGCCATCACTATGAGCAGTGAACCTCACGGTGGGGCCGGCCCGACAGACGCCCCCGCGCCCGCCCGCCCCTTCGGATCAACCCGCGCTCCAGCCACGCTCACTGTGGGCATCGAGGAGGAGCTCCTCCTGGTCGATCCGCTCACGCGCGTGCTCAGCCCCCGCGGACCGGAGGTGGTGAGCGAGGCGGCCGGTGAACTCGGTGACCGGGTCGGCACCGAGCTGACCCGCTATCAGGTCGAAGTGCGCACCGATCCGCACACCTGCCTGAAGGAAGCCGCCGAACAGATCCGTTCCACAAGAGTGGCGGCCGCGCGCGCCGCTGCCCGCCTCGGCGTGCGCCTCGCCTCGACCGGTACCCCGGTGCTCGGCCAGACGTCCCCGGTCCCGATCACACCCGGTGCCCGCTATGCCCGCAGTGCCGCGCACTTCCGCGCTCTTGACGACGAGCAGACCGCGTGCGCCTGCCACATCCACGTCGGCCTGCCCGACCCCCGCGACGCCGTACACGTCAGCAACCACCTGCGGCCCTGGCTGCCGACCCTGATCGCCTTCAGCGCGAACTCCCCGTTCAGAGAAGGGCAGGACACCGGATACGCGAGCTGGCGCACCACCACCTGGGGACGCTGGCCCGTCGCCGGCCCGCCCCCGTACTTCGAATCACCCGCCCACTTCGACGACCTCGTCGACACCCTCATCGACGCGGAGGCACTCATCGACCGCGGTGGCCTGTACTGGGACATCCGCCCCTCCCACCACCTGCCCACCATCGAAGTCCGCGTCGCCGACGCAGCCCTCACCCCCGACGACACCCTCATGCTCGCCGCCGTCGTACGCGCCCTGACCGCCACCGCCCTCCAGTGCATCCGAGCCGGAGAACCGGCCCCACGCCCGGCACCAGAAGTCCTGCGCGCAGCCTGCTGGCGCGCGGCACGCGACGGACTGGCCGGCACCGGCATCGACCCCCTCACCGGCCACCTCATCACCCAGACCACGCTCGTCGAAAAACTGCTGCACACCATCGCCCCAGCACTGCGCCGGCACGACGACCTCGACCACACACGCGAGCAATGGCAGCGCCTGCGCACCGAAGGAACCGGCGCCGACCGCCAGCGCGCCGCCTACCGGCCACGCTCCAGCACCCCCGACGTCGTCGACTACCTCATCTCCGCCACCTGCCCCCAGTAGCGCAGCGGTGACCTGGGTCCCCGTGCACTCACTCAGCCGGTTGCACGCGTCGGCGTCGCCGCCGTGTCCGTGCCGCCGTCAGCGCGGCGGCGACGCCAGGCGGGGGACGTCGGGCCGGCCATTCAGCAGCTGTCCGGACCGCCCCAGCGGCGGAGCCGTCCCGCTTTGTCAGCGCTGGTTGTCGCTGAGTGCCCTTCTTTCGGCCGCGGCGCCGCCGTTTTCAGGTCTGGTTCCCGGCGGGCAGTGATCAAACCCCGGCCGGCGGTGCCGCCACGCCCCGGACCCGGGGTCTGAAGCCCTCATCCACGAAGGTCAAGGGGCACGGTCGCTTCGGTGTCAGACGTGGAATGACAGCCACCCTCTACTGCAGTAGTTGTAGGCGGCTCGTCTCGTACCGCCCTGGTTTCGCCTGGAGTCAAACCAGCAGGGGACGCCGGCCAAGTCGGCCGTTCATACCGTTAAACCGCACGTACACATCGCACGGCGGGCCGTCGGGGGACCCAACGGGGGACCCGGCCCGCTCCTCGAGAAAGGACCGTGCGTCCATGACGACGATGACCATACGTCAGCGCATCACCACCGGGCTCGTCTCCGCCGCGTTCCTCGGCGGGACCCTGGTCGCTGTCGCGCCGGCGGCTGACGCCGCACCGGCCACGGCGCCAGCCGCCTCAGCAGCTGGCGTCAGCGCCGCCCGGAGCTGCCTCATGACCCCTGGAATCGGCTACTACTGCCGCTACTACAAGGGCACCGCCTACACCGACTTCGGCGACCGGGGCAACAAGGTGAAGGAGATCCAGGCCCTCATCAAGGCGTCGCACTATTCGGGCCGTCTCGCGATCGACGGCGTCTTCGGCAACGACACCCTGAAGGCCGTCAAGTGGTACCAGAAGCGGTGGATGGGCGACAGGACGCCCGACGGCATCGTCGGGCCCAAGACCTGGAAGTCGCTGCGCTGGGACTGCGCCTGCTGAATCCGGTGCTGGGCCGCCCGTCCCGCGGCTTTCGCCCGGCTACCCGGCCTCGCAGGCTTGGGCCGCCCAGTCGAGTCCGAGGCTGGCCAGCCAGGCAACGCACGTTGTCCGCGGGACCAAGCCGGGCACGCCCGGCACCGCGTGCTTCAGAGTGGTGCCGTCCAGGCAGCGGCCTTCGAAACGGCCTACCGGCCGCCGTCAGGTAGCACCGCGGCGGTACGGCGCGCGGCGACCGCCTCCGCGCGCCGTCCCGTCCGAGGGCCCGCACTGAAGACGTGCGGTGTGCAGAGCGGGCCCGGAACCTCTCCCCGGGCCCGCTGCAGACCCTGGCCCGCGGCGACAACCTGGTCCTCGAGGACCGACCCCCGGACTGGGCAGAGGAACTCCGCCGGCGCTGACGGCAAGGGCCAGTCGGAGCTTGTTGCCGCCGGCTCGTCCTAGCCTGGTACCGGCCGCGCACGGCCGCGGCATAGGTACCCAGGCCCAACGACTGCTGGCCGAGTACCTCTTTGACCACACCAGGGCCGAACGGCTTCAAGCCTGGACGGACTGCGCCAACCTCGCCGAGCAGCGTGCGTTGGAGAAGGCGGGCTTCGTCAGGGAGGGCGTGCTGCGCTCCGCGCAGTGGCGCGGCGGCCAGTGGCACGATCAAGTGATCTTCTCCATGCTCCGCGCGGAGCGGTCCGGCGGATCATGACCGAAGCCGCAGTCGGAGAAGAAGCGAGGGGCAGCCGTAGAAGATGTAGCCGCGCTGTCGAACCTGATGGCCACGGACCGGGAGTTCTTGAGACCGTTGAACGCACAGGCCACCGCCTCCCGCCGTGTCCGTCCCGCGCTGGCCGCCGTCCTCGGAGCCGTCGCCGGTGCGGCGATCACCGGCACGGTGTGGTGGGCGACCTCGGCCAGTGATGCCGACGTTCCCTCCGGGCCTGCGTTCACGGCGATCGGCAAGGTCACGGTGTTCGGTTCCTGGGTGAACGGCCAGGACGGTGAAGGATGCGTCGGCACAGACGATCTCGTCGACCTGCGCGGTGGAACAGCCGTGACCGTGTCCGACCTGGACGGGCACGAGCTGGCGCAGGGCACGCTCGCCGATGGCATAGCGGGGGAAGTCGTCGGGGACAGCTGCACGTGGCCTCTGTCCGTCGGCGGTGTCCCCGGTGGAGCTACGCAGTACCGCGTGCAGATCGGCGACAGGGACTCGGTGATCAAGGTCCGCGAACAGCTGCAGGCGGGAATCAAAGTCTCCTACGGCGTGCAGCAGTGAACCACCCGGCGCTCTCGCGCTGAGAACACGAGATGCGGGGCTCTACCGGCGGCGGGCCGGCACAACCCCGCCCGCGCATCCTAACGATCACCTGACCGTTCCGGCAGCCGTGATCCGTCCAGCGCTATCTGGTGGCGGAGTCGTTGCGGAGGAGGGCGGTGCTGAGGGGTGTGAGGGTATGGAGGACGGCGGTGCCGGTGCGGGTGGTGGTGATGAGTCCGGCGTTGCGCAGGACGGTGGTGTGTTGGCTGGCGGAGGGTAGTGAGATGCCGACGCGGTCGGCTGTTTCTGTGGTGGTGGCGGGGTGGCGCAGGCTGGCCAGGACGGCGGCGCGGGTGCGTCCGAGCAGGGGAGTGAGGGTGTCGGCGGCATGCAGGGGATGTCCGCCGGTGGGGGATAGGTTGATCCTGAAGAGCTTCTACAACAAGAACCGCATCCTCGGCGGCCTGGACAACGGCTTCACCGTCAGGATCATCGGCTGAGCTGCGTTGCGGCGGGAGCGGCCCGCCGCTCCCGCCGCAACGTTGGACTACGAAGCTGCCTGAGGAGCCGGACATCGCCGTGCTCGTGACGGCCGGGGCCGGGCGTACCGAGGCGTGGCATGCCGGGCAGGCCGCCTACGACCGGCTGCGCGGTCTGCTCGACCTGGCGTACACCGATACGGAGCGGGTGCCTCGTGAGTGGGCCGAGGGCCGGTATCGACCGGTGCGGTTCACGGTGCCGTGGGGCCTGACCGGGGTGGGGGGCTGGGCGCGGACCCGGCGGGCGCCCGGCGGGGACGTGGCGATGCTGCGCCAGGACCAGTTGTTCGTCGCCGAGGACGGCACCCCGTGGGTGCGGACCGAGCCGGCGCCGGACCTGCCGGACGACGACATCCGCTGGCACCGCGTCCCGCGCCGGGAGTACGACCGGCTGGCGGGCGATGGTTTCCCGGGGCTCGGCGGGGCGCCGGCCGCCGCGCGTGAGGGCGGTGCGGTCGATGGGGTGTGGTGGGCGGCCGACGGGCTTGCCGTCGGGGTCGCCGGGATGCTGCTGGTCCGCGGCGCGGCGGCCAGGCGTGGTGCCTGGCCGCCACGGAACGAGCCTCGTCAGGAGCTGATCGATCTCTGAGCGGATCCGAGAACTCCGGCCATCCGGCGCCCGCTACCTCGCCGACGTCACCCCCCGCCCCACTCCGCGAACACCTGGCCGCCCTGAGCGGGCCAGCCACACCCACACCGTCTCCGGCCTGCGCGCCGTCTTCTCTGTCTTGCACGCTTATCGCCTAATCCCTCACGATCCGCCCGTGCACTGCGCGTCGGCACTCCCGTTCCACCACCCCTCTGTCGGCCGACGCCGCCCTGTTCCGCGAGGCCCTCACCTCCCCCGACCCGGCCCGTGGTCACCGCCCTACTCGCCTTCCAACTGCACGCGAACGACCAATGCCGGTGCTACTCGCTGAGCATGCCGGCATTCATGCGAGACCTCGATGTTCTGCGGGACAGGCGCGCGAGCAGCAGACCCACACCGACGGCAACGTAAAGCACGACCAGAACCCCGAGTGCGAGGTCGAGCCAGTCATAGGACGTGCCCCTGAAGAGCGAGGCCCACGCCCGTGCACCTGCGACGGATCCTGCAACTACCAGCAGCACCGACGTCACGGCATACAACGCCTTTGCAGCCCTGGGCCGCCGCTCTTTGAGCAGGTCACCACCCACGCCGAGCGCGACTACCGCGGGGAAGACAGCGTGCGGCTCCAAGCGCGCCGTCCCGGTCGCGTCCACGATGTTCATCAAGACGCCGATCGAGCCGACGACCAGTGCACCGTGAGAGATACGGCGGCTCATCCATCCTCGCTCACAGTCAGACTTCGGTGGCAATGGATCAATCTCTCCTTCGGGACTGGGCCAGGCTTGGGACGTTACCGGGCTGGAGGTCAGGCCGGAGAGCTGGTATCGGGCACCGACTCAAGTCAGCTGTATGCGTACGAGCTCTGACCTGACATGCTTTCGCCGGTGCGCCGTGCTGCACGGCGCACCGGAGGCACAGCCCAACGGGCGCGCAAAGCTGAACGGGGAGAAGCTCCACGCGCTCGGTGAGCCGAAGTCGCTGAACTGGCCGCGCAAGCGGGTAGAGCAGGCGTACCGGGACGGGACGGAAGTCCAGCTCGGCGTGCTCGGCCTGGTCCTGAACGCCATGGTGCTCTGGACGACCTGGTACATCGACGCCGCCGTTGCCCAGCTACGCGCCGAGGCCACGAGATCCGCGACGAGGACATCGCACGACTGTTCCCTTGTTCCCTGCTGAAGCACCGCAATCTCAACGTGCTGGGCCGCTACAGCTTCACCGCGTCCGCCCCAGCCGAAGGCAGCCTGCGGCCGTTACGTGACCCAGGCGCGGCCGGTCTCGATGACGACCAGGACGGCGCGGAGGACTGAATACGCCTGAGAGCCACCGCCACATCCTCGCTGAATGTCATGAACGGCTCAGGCGTGGTACTCGGGCCAGCTGACAGCGGTCAGTCCAAGGTGGGCCTCGTCCTTCCGGGTGATGTCAGGGCCTTCGATCGGGGCAGGCACAGCCTTCGGCGTAGGCGTCGCTCTAGCGTGCGGCTATGCAGAGCACGCTGGCCAAGCTCCCAGGTGCGGGGCCACGATCGACGACGGAGGCGTGTTGGCAGCTCTGACCCGGATCCTGTTGGACGGCGGAGCTTGCGTTCTGGTCGAGCAGCAGGTCGAGTGGGACGGTCCTGTGAAGGCTGTCCGTATTGGTGACGCCGTACGCGAGCTGCCGGTGACTCTGGAAGGGGCCCTGGAGCCGGCCACGGAGGCTGTCCATGCCACCCTCGGCCAGCTACGCAGGGGCCGCCCCGGCGAGATCACTGTGGAGTGCGGCATCGACCTGGCGTTCGAGGCCGGGGCCGTGATCACCAAGAGCCAGGCTAGCTGCCACCTGAAGGTGACCGTTTCCTCGCAGGGTGACGGCTCCGGTCACCCTCGCGCAGGCACAGGTACGGACTGCTCCCGGTGACTGGCACGGAGAAGGAACCGGCTGCCGGCACTGCATCAGACCTGCTCGCCGCCATGGTCCAGGTGCTCCGGCCCGATGGAGCGGTGGCCGGGGCAGGGTTCCTGGTGTCCGACAGGGTCGTGGTCACCTGCGCGCACGTCGTCGAAGCGGCCGGAGGCCGGCCGGGGGCTGAGGTGCAGGTGACCTTCCCCCATGTGAGGGGTGCGGGTCAAGTGGAGGGCCAGGCCCCGGGCGAGCTGTGGCGAGCCACCCAGGACGAGGACGTGGCCTTCATCCGTCTGAGGAGCATGCCAGCTGGGGCACGGATGCTGCCGTTGGGCTCCGCGGAGGGGTGCCGGGGTCACCAGGTGCGCTCGTTCGGATTCCCCGCGCAGGCCCCGCCGGAAGGACACTTCGGCTTCGGCGTGGCCGGCGATCTGCTGCCGGGCTCGGGCCGCCGGAGTGCGCGCCTGCAGCTCACCGCGGCCAACGATCTCACCACCGGGTTCAGCGGCGGGCCCGTGCTCGACGAAGTGACCGGCCTGGTCATCGGCATCCTCACGGAGATCGCCGCGCCCGACGAGCTCGGAAAGGGGCAGGGCGTCGCGTATGTCACTCCGACACAGGTATTGCGGGGGATCCTGCCCGAGCTGGTGGAGCGGGACGTATGCCCGTACCGGGGACTGGAGCCGTTCACCGCGGAGCACGCCCGGTGGTTCCAGGGCCGGCAGGAGGCGGTACGGCAGGTCGTGACGAACCTGGCACAGCAGCGGCGGCTGACGCTGCTCCTGGGACCATCGGGGTCGGGCAAGTCGTCGCTGATCCAAGCAGGGGTTCTGCGGGAGCTGACGGAGGGGGAACTGCCGGGGAGTGATCGGTGGCTGGTGCTGATCGCACGGCCGAGGCAGGACCTGGCGGCAGAGATCGAACGTGCAGGGCTGCCGGGAGCCATCACCGAGGGCATCGCCGGGGCCGTCACCCGTCGGCTGGCAGCCGACCCTGACTATCAGCGCATCCTGCTGATCATCGACCAGTTCGAAGAGCTCTTCGTCCAGACGGCCGACGGCCACCGGCGGAACCAGCAGTCCGTCGCGGACCAGATCGCCGCAGCGGTCGGCTCACATGCAGCACTCAGCGTGATCCTGGTCATGCGGGACGACTTCTATCCCCAGCTGGCAGCCCTGGCACCAGGGCTGCTGAAAGCAGCGACCTCGGGGCTCCTCAATGTTCCGGGCACCTTGAGCCAGCGGGACCTGAACGACATCGTCACCCTTCCGGCCCGGGACGTGGGTCTCCGTTTCCAACCAGGACTGCCTGAGCGGATCGTCTCCGACGTCCTGGCCACCAATCCCGAGGAAGCGCCCACCCAACAGGCACCCGTGACCGTGCTCCCCCTGCTGGAGCTGACACTCAGCCAGCTGTGGGTCCGGCGCCAGAACGGCCACCTCACCCATGAGTCCTACCGCCGCATCGGAGCCGTCAGCGGGAGCCTGACCACTTGGTGCGACAGCGCCCTCAACGAACTACCGCCCGATCAGCAGCTAACCGCACGACGCATCCTGACCTCACTGGTGAGACCCGCCGACCGCAGACGCCGTGTACCGGCCGTCCGCGCCCAAGTCCCCCTCGACGAACTACGCGAGCTGGCGGCGGCCCCCGACGGTGCCCCCGACGGCGACGTTGACACCGTCCTGGCAGCCCTCGCCCGTCATCGCATCATCACCACCCAGACACTGCGCGACCCCCAATACCCCGATGCGCCTCCTGGGGAGCCGGTAGCCGAACTGATCCATGATGCGCTCATCCGTGACTGGGGAACATTGAACGATTGGGTCAGGCAGGATCACCGTTTCCACGACTGGCTCGACCTCACCCGTGAACGGCATGCCAGCTACGCTGAGAAGGGAGATCCAGGAGACCTGCTCGGGGGAACAGCGCTCGCGGAAGGGCTGGAATGGGCGCGGCAACGCCGACTGCCGGGCGAAATCTCAGCCTTCATCATGGCCAGCAAGCAGCGACAACAGGCGGCTATCCGACGCACCAGGCGCCTCAACAGAACTCTTGCGACGCTGGTGGTCATCATGCTCCTGGCACTCCTCGCCGGAGGGGGCGCCGTGTGGCAGTGGCGGACGGTGACCGCCCAGCGCCAAGCAGCACAGTCCCGGCAATTTGCCATCCAGTCTGACACGCTCATTGATGCTGACCCTGAACTCGCCTCGCTGCTGGCCATCGAGGCCTATCGAACCAGCAGCACTCCAGAGTCCCTCGCAAGCCTGCAAACCGCTGCAGGTCCCTCACGGCGCCGCCCTTTGACCGGGCACTCCGGCGCAGTGAATTCGGTGATGTTCAGCCCCAATGGACAGACATTCGCCACCGCCAGCAGCGACCGCACTGTACGACTGTGGAACGTGGACCCAGTCAAGTCCCGCGTTGTCCTGCCCAAGCAAGCAGGTGCGGTGCTGTCAGTGGCGTTCAGCCCTGACGGACGCACCCTCGCCACCGCCAGCGACCGCACGGTACAACTGTGGGACAGTGACACAGCCAAGATCCGCGCCACTCTTGTCGGGCGTACGGGCGCAGTGCAGTCCGTGGCGTTCAGCCCTGACGGGCGCACCCTCGCCACCGGAAGCGTTGACCACACCGTACGACTGTGGGACAGCGAAACGGCCAAGATCCGCGCCACTCTTGTCGGGCATACGGGCGCAGTGCAGTCCGTGGCGTTCAGCCCTGACGGGCGCACCCTCGCCACCGGAAGCGTTGACCGCACCGTACGACTGTGGGACAGCGAAACGGCCAAGATCCGCGCCACTCTTGTCGGGCATACGGGCGCAGTGCAGTCCGTGGCGTTCAGCCCTGACGGGCGCACCCTCGCCACCGGAAGCGTTGACCGCACCGTACGACTGTGGGACGTCGCCACGGGGCTCCGGACCCGCTCCGCCCTGACCGGACACACGGACGCAGTCCAGTCCGTGGCGTTCAGCCCTGACGGAAAATCCCTCGCCACCGCCAGCACCGACAAGACTGCCCGGCTATGGGACGTGACCACCAGAATGTCCCGCGCAACCCTCGTCGGGCACACAGCCACAGTCTGGTCGGTGGCGTTCAGCCCCGACGGACGCACCCTCGCCACCGCCAGCGCCGATCGCACTGTTCAACTGTGGGGCGTAGTCGTTCTCTCCCCCTCCGGGGCAATCCAGCAGATCTGTCGCACAGTCAAACGCGACTTCACCCCAGAGGAACGACAGGCATACCATCCAAGCCGAGGGCCAGTATGTCCAACCTCCGGTCGCGGCTGAAAACGGTTCAGGAACGAGGAGCGGGTGTCGCGCCCTGCTGCAGACCCCGCCCGTACGAGACCGCGTCGGTCGAGAACGTACGGAGCAGGGCGTCGAGCTCCCGCAGGGCGCACGGCCCTCGCACTGGCGTATCCGCGTCGGACGGAGCAGCGAGCCCTTGGGTTTCAACAGGTTGGTCTGGAGGGCACCTCGGGGATCAGCGACTTCCAGTCCGCTGTGCGCAGGCCGCCTCTTGACCGGTGGCAGATGGTCTTGACGATGGACTCGGGGGTGAGGGCATAGGAGTGGGGCGGGGTGTGCTCGCCGTCGACGGTGAGTGTGGTTCCGTCGCGGGCGAAGGTGAGGGACCGCACGCTGTCTCCTGCCGTGAGCAGGGTGGATCCGAGGGGGCGGCTTGTCCCGGCGTCCCACAGCCTCACCGTGCCGGTGCTGCCTCCGACGGCCAGGAACTGGCCGTCGGAGGAGTATGTCAGGGCGGTCACGGACCCAGGTTCTTCGCCTCCCGTCGCGCCGGCGGTCCCCAGGAAGACGCTCAACCGCCTTTTCTGGGCCTGGTCCCAGATCGTCACCCAGCCGGCTTCGTCACCGGTCGCCACACGGTCGCTGCCCGGTGGGCCGGGGGCGACGGTGGTTAGGCGTCCGCCGATCTGCCCGGAGCTGGACGGCTCGGCTTCCGCTGGTGCGTCGTGCCACTCGCGAGACAGTGCGTCGCCCAGATAGAGGGTACGGACGACGGCGGCCGACGCCGGTTGTTCCTCGAGGTACCGGATCATCCTGTATTCCGTGTCCAGGCTCACTTCCCGGACGCCACGGCGGTGCAGCGGATACCGGTACACCGGTGTGCTGAGGTCTGCGACCCTCCACACCCGCATCATGTCGTCGTCCGCCGTCACGAGGAACCGTCCGTCGTAGTCCCACAGGAACTGGTTCGGTCCGACCTCGGGAGCGGAGGGCAGCTCCTTGCCCGAGTCCCAGCTCCAGGTCCGCAACCCCACATCGGTGACGACCATCAGAATGCGGCGGCCCGGGTCGAGGGCAACGGATGTGATCCCGCCCCGGCACACCTTTTCGGAGACGGTGTCCGAGCGCCATACCCGTACGCGCTCGGGCGCCTGGGTGTCCCAGACCTCCAGGACGGTCGGTGCCGTGCACAACGCCATGAATCGGCCGCTGGCGTCGAGGGTCGAACGCACGGGGGTGCGGCTTCCACGTTGGAACACCGTGTGGCGTCGTCGTGTGTTCCACAGGATGACCGAATGCCCGGTCACGACCTTCAGGTTCTCTGCGTTCGCAGTGAACACCGCGTACGCGTCGCCGAACTTGAAAGGCAGACTGGCTGTTCGGCCAGAGGTCATGTCCTGCAGCCGCATCGTGTCACCCACGGCCATCAGGAGGTGGCTGCCGTCCGGTGAAAGGTCGTAGGCCGACGTATTCGGCCGGGTCCGGAGCGAGTGGGTGCGTCTGCGGCTGTCGACGTCCCACATGCTCACCTGGTCGTTGCCGCTCGCTACGAGGGTTCGGCCGTCCGAGCTGAGGAATCTGTTGCCGACAACCCCTACGCCGGGCCCGTTGAGCACGTCCTGTTCGCGTTGGGTCATCGAGCCCACGAGCGCGGCTTTGGCCTCCAAGGTCGGGCTGATGCGCCACGCCGCGACGCTCAACCGCATGGCGGTCAACGGGTCCGCGTAGCGCATGGCCTCCGCAGCCGCCGCAACCCGACGGGATGTGGCGTCGGCCAGCCGCTGATCGCCGAACCGGCTCTCCTGCCACGCGACCAACCCCGCGATGAGGGCGAGAACCGCCAGCGCGGACAGGCCTGCTCTCAGGAGGTGCAGTCGGCGGGTGGTGCGGGCGGTGGCGCGTGCTTCCTGCTCGCGGGCCTGCAGGCTGGTGGTCAGGAAGGCGTGTTCCAGCGAGGTGAGGTCCTCAGGAGCCCCCTTGCCGAAGTGTTCTCGGGCGGCGATCAGGCGGCTGCCCCGGTACAAGGCACCGGGATCGCGGTCCAACTCCTCCCAGGACCGGGCTGCTTCGGTGAGTTTGCGGTGGGCGCGCAGGCGTTCGCGGTCCTCCTCGATCCAGCCGTGCAGCCGGGGCCAGGCGGTGAGGACGGACTCATGCGCCAGGTCGACGGTGTCGCCGTCGAGGGTGAGCAATCGCGCCCGGGCCAGGGCCTCCAGAGCCTGGCTGGTTGCGGCTGCCTGAGGACCGGTGGCCTCGATCTCCTTCCGGTCGGCGGGTCGGCGGGTGTCGGGAGTGCCCTCACCGGGGGCGACCAGGCGCAGCAGCAGGCGGCGGGCGGCGACGGCCTGCGCTTCGGTGAACTGGCCATAGACGGCCTCGGCGGTCTTGGCGACCGCGCCCTCCAGGCCTCCGGCAGCTTCGTAGCCGGCCAGGGTCATGGTCTTGCCGCGGCGCCGGCGCCAGGTCTCCCTCAGCACGTGGGACAGCAGCGGCAGCCCACCCGCGGCGTCGGCGACGTCCTCGACAAGGTGAGAGGTCAGAGCGCGCTCCACGGTCAGGCCCTGCGCTGCGGCCGGTTTGACTATGGCCGCTCGCAGCTCCGCCGGACTCATCGGACCGACGAGCAGGTTGGCGTCGCGCAGGGCCTCGGCCAGGCCCGGGTGTTCGGCGCAGCGGCCGTAGAAGTCGGCACGTACCGCGATGAGAACCCGTAACCGGCTCTCGGGCCGGCGGGCGCTCAGCAACAGGTCGAGGAAGCGGGCGCGCTCGGTGGGGTCCTGGCAGAGGGTGAAGATCTCCTCGAACTGGTCGACGATCACGAACGTGTCCGCGCCGTCATTTCCAGGGCCGGTGCCGGGGGCCATGAGGCCGCAGTGGGTGCGGGCGGGGCGGTCGCCGGGGGTGAGGATGCGGATCGTGGCCAGATGCATCCCCGCGTCCCGGGTGTGCTGGAGAGCGGGAATCAGGCCGGCGCGCAGCAAGGAGGACTTGCCGCTGCCCGAGGGGCCGAACACCGCGGCGAACCGTCGGCGGCGTGCCAGTTCCAGCAGGTCGGCGGTGAGCCTGTCGCGACCGAAGAACCGGCCGCTGTCGCAAGTCTCGAACCTGGCCAGGCCGCGGTACGGCGAGTCGGCATCCGCTCCGGCGTCCTGCGAACCGGCGGAGGCCTCCTCGACCGCGTGCTTCCACCGTGCCTCCCACTCCACCGGGTCGCCCCCGCACGCCCGCACATACGCCAGGGCGACCGGCAGGGTCGGTAACTGCTCTCCCGCTGCCGCCTGCGAGAGCGTGGTGACCGAGTACCCTGCTCGGTCCGCCAGCACTCGGTAGGTGATCCCGCCTGCCTCGGTGCGCAGCTCGCGCAACTCGAACGCGAACTGCTGCACCGGGCCCGCCCCCGGGTCCACCGGTGCCTCACGGCGTCCCGCCACGCCCACACCCCCTGTAGCCCTCCGCGGCAAGCCGGCGGCCAACCTACGCGCCCGAGCCGTGCCCGCGGAACATCGCGTCCGGCCATTGTTCGGCTGCCGGAACACCCCTGCCGAACAATGCGTCAGCCGCTGGACTCGACCTGTCCAGGGGATCGCCCGACGACGGGGGTGGGCGACGGTCGCGAATCGTCGTTGTTCACCTCGGATACGGCGCTGCCCCGCAAGGCGGACGAAGGACTGTCCACCTCAACGGAGAACCACACAAAGAGCCTCTAATGAAAGGACATCATGCGCACTGTGACATCCGCGGTCCGCCAGAAGGCGGTCGCGGTCCTCGCGCGCCGTGCGACGGCTGCCGTCACCCGGCCACGCGACCACCGGCGAGGGTCGTACCGAGCGAGCCGGTCAGCCGCCCAGGCCGTCCGGGACAGTCAGAAAGGCGCAGGTGCAGGGGTTGCCCGGGGTCCGGGACACCCATGGAACCGTAGGTGCCTTGCGACCGACCGGCTGGTGGTCACCATCGGGCTGCAACGCCGCAGCGACATCCCCGCCGCATCCTCAAGGGAGACCACGCGATGAGGTATCACTGTCCGCCCCGCCCCGACGACGTTTCCGACCCCCGGTCGTTCGTGGACCGCATGCGTGCGCTCAAAGCGTGGTCCGGGCTGACGTACCGGGAGATCGCGGCTCGCGCGCACCAGAACGGCGACACATTGCCGCCCAGCACGCTCGCGACGGTGCTGGGCCGCGCCACCTTGCCCCGGGAGGACGTGGTCCGTGCGTTCGTGCGGGTCTGTGGGGGCAAGGACGAGGCGGACGCCTGGTTACGGGCGCGGAGCGGGATCGCCCGGGCTGCGTGGACGCCCGCCGGTCTGGGTGGGGTGCCCGGCCCTGGTGGGGTGCCCGGGCCGGCTCCCGACGACGGGGAGGGCACCGACGGGCCTCACCAGCTGGCCGACGCCGCCGTCGCGGCGGTGTTCGCCGCCGGTTGCCTGACCTCCTGGTGGTGCGGCAAACGGCTCGGCAGCAGGGCAGCACGGCGACGCCACGGCCAGGGCACGCACTGAGCGGGCCACCGCGAACCGTTCATCGATCGCTGTGACGGGTATGGGCCGGCGGTCGACCGGGCCCAAGCTCACCACGGACAATCCGTGCCGGTCCGGGCACCGCGTAGCCGTGAGGTCTCCTGTACCGCGGGCGCGGAACGGAGGCACCGGACGTGCGGGATTCACCGCCGGTGGGCGTCCTCGGACCGGGGCAGGGGGCGCGTCACCACTCCGAGCACGTCGCCCAGCGGGAAGAAGCCCAGCTGGCGTGAGTCCACGCTGGCTGCGGTGTTGTCGCCGAGGAGCACCACGCGGCCCGACGGCACCCGCCCCCCGTGGCCCTCCGCGAGCGGGGGGACCGACCCGGACGGCACCGGCTCCCCCGGCACCGCCGCCACCCTCTTCACGATCAGCGGGCTGTGCCGGTCCTCCCGCCAGATCGCCGGTGACCGGGGCCGCAGCACCACCACGACCTGTCCCCGGCGCACCGTACGGGTACGGCGTACCAGCAGCCGGTCCCCGTCGTGGTGCGTCGGGGTCATGCTCGTCCCCCGCACGGTGACGACGAGCAGACGGCGGGCGGCAGCCCCGCAGGCCGCGAGGACGGCCAGCGTCACAGCCGGCAGGCGGACGTCCCGCCCGCCGGTCACGGTGACACCTCCCTCAGCGCTGCCTCCCCGGACGGCCCGGCGGCGTCGGGCAGGTAGCCCGTGGCCTGGAGGGCGAAGAGCCGCGCGTACTCGCCTCCGACCGCCAGCAGCCGCGCGTGGTCGCCGCGCTCGACGATGCGCCCACCGGAGAGGACGACGATGACGTCGGCATTGCGGAGCGATCCCATCCGGTGGGAGATCAGGACGCTGGTCCGGCTCCGGCGGTGCCGCGCGATCGCGGCGTGGATCTCGTACTCGGCCTCGGCGTCCAGTCGCGCCGAGGGTTCGTCGAGGATCATCAGGTCCCGCGTGCCCCTCAGGAAGGCCCGCGCCAGAGCCAGACGCTGGCTCTGCCCGCCGGACAGCAGCACACCCGACTCGGGGTCGTCCTTGTCCTCTTCCATGAAGAACGTCCTGGTGAGCGGTGTCTGATAGCCCTTCGGCAGTTCCTTGAGGGTCTCGTGCACCCCGGCCCGTCGCCCGGCCGACACGATCTGCTCCTCGTCGTCGATCGCGCCCAGGTCGCCCAGCGCGATGTTCTCGGCCGCAGTCAGGTCGTACTGCACGAAGTCCTGGAACACCGCGGTGATCCGGTCGCGCAACTCCGCCGGATCGACCTCGCGCAGGTCGACACCGTCCCACAGGATGGTGCCCCGGGTCGGATCGTAGAAGCGGCACAGCAGTTTCACCAGCGTCGTCTTGCCTGACCCGTTGAGTCCTACCAGGGCCAGCGAACCGCCGTGGGGAATGGTCAGGTTGACGCCCCTGAGGACCCACGGGTGCCGCTCCGAGTACCGGAACCACACGTCGCGCAGCTCGATGCCCCGGCGCAGGGCGGGCAGCGGCCGGGGGTCCGGCGCGAGCACCAGGTCCGGCGCGGCCTCGATCACGTACCGGTAGTGGCTGAAGATCAGCAGTGACTCGCCGGCCCGGGCCGCCTCGTGCGCCAGCGCGGCGAACGCGGACTGGGTCCCGGCGATGGCGCCGAGGAGGAGCGTGACGTCACCGGCCGACAACTCGCCCCGGTACGTCGCGCGTACCGCCCACAGCAGACTCCCGCCCGTCATCAGCGAGGCGAGCAGCCCGAGGCCCGACTGCACAGCGACCTCGCGCCGGTCCACGGCCCGGCGGGCCGCGTTGGCCGTCCGCCGCTCGGCGAGCATCCGGTCCCGCAGGAAGCCGCCGATGGCGAAGAGGCGCACCTCCTTCGCAGCCTCGGCGTCCGCGAGGAGACCGCCGTAGAACCACTCCCGCCGCTCCGTCGCCCCGACCCGCCAGGCCACGCCCGCCCGCCGACGCGAGAGGGCGATCTCCGCACAGAGCGTCGGGACCCCGGCGGCGGCCACCAGGATCGTCAGCACCGGGTTCAGCACCAGCAGGGAACCGAGGAAGCCGGTGACCGTGATCGCGGACCGTGCCACGCCGAGTGCCGCGTCCATCACCTGTGCGGGGACGCGGCCGCCGCCCTGCCGGGCCAGTTGCAGCCGGTCCAGGAAGGCCGGGTCCTCGAAGCGGCTCAGGCCGGGGAAGCCCGCCGTCTTCGTGAAGAGCCGGGCGTCGGCGCGGAGTGCGGTACGCCGGTCCACCTCCGCGGACAGGTAGCGGCACATGTGGGGCAGCAGGGCGGCGACGGCACCGACGACCGTGAGGCCGAGCGCCGGGGCGAGCAGCGCGGCCATTCCCGCGTCCGGCCCCAGGTTGTCCAGCACCGACTTGGTCAGCCAGGCCGCGGCGACCGTCAGCAGACCGGCGGCCAGACTCAGCACGCCGTACAGCACGCACGCGACCGGAGCGGCCCCGGCCGCCAGGGTGGCGGCCAGCAGCAGCCCGTTCCGGCGCGCGGAGATGGACGGATTCATCGCGGGGCCGCCTCCCGCGCCAGGTCCACCACGTGGCCGGAGACGACGGTATGGTCCCGGTCCGAGCTAACGCGCAGTGTCGCGGGGAACGCGTCCACGCGCAGGGCCGCGCACACCGGTCCACCCCTCGGCTCCACCACGACCCGGGCCACCGGGCTCAGCTCCCTGACGAAGCGCTCGCACTCCTCCGGTGCGCCGACGACGACGGCGAGCATCCGGTCCCGGCCGCCGGGCTCGGCGGCCGCGTACGCGACGAGTTCGGGCAGCTTCGCCCGGCACGGCGCGCAGTTCGGGGCGAGGAAGGCGATCAGTGCCCCGTCCGGCAGCGAGGACCGGCCGACCAGTGCGCCGTCCACCGCCACGGCGGTGAAGTCGGGCAGTTCCTCTCCGGGGCGCAGCGGCGTCATCCCCCCGCCCGGTGCCGTCGCGGGCCCGGCCGGGCCGTACTCCCGCAGCTTTTTGATCACTCCGATGGTGAGCAGCAGGTCCAGTACGCACAGGATGCCGACGAGTACCACTGCCGCGGTCAGAGCAGCCATCCAGCACCTCACAGTCACTCGGTCACGGAAGGGGCGACGGGCCGGAACAGACTCACCAGGTCCTCCGCCACAGTGATCAGGCCGCCGGCAACCGCGCCCGCGCACCACGCCACCGCGACCATCCCGGGATCCGTTCCACCGGCCGGGCCGCTCACCACCGTCGCCACTACGCCAGCCCCAGCGACGGCAGCCAGCAGCCCGTTCCGTACGACATGAGCCCGGCCCAGCGGTGCGGCCGAGCGGCCGAAGCACCGGCAGCGCACGGTGGTTCCCCTGCCCACCGATCGGGCGATGCCCACGGTGAACACCGTGAGCAGCCCGGTGGCCGCCGGCAAACCCGCCAGTGTCGCCGGGGCGAACGGCAGGATCAGCGCGAGGCAGACGGCGCACTCTGCCGCGACCACCGCGAGGGCCGCAGCCCGCACGACCGACCCGGACACCGCTGCGAGGGGCCGCAGCGAGTCGGCGAAGGCGGAGAACGCCCCGGCCCTGCCGACCTTGCCGGCCACGGCGATGAGGAACACGGCGGTCAGCAGCCCGCGCACGCCGTAAGCGAAGTAGTTCATTGCCGCCTCTCAGAGGACCCGGGACCCGCCGACCGGAGCCCCGTCGCGCACAGGAGGGAGGGCACACCGAGCGGTACGCCCTCCCCGGTCACCGGTGTCCCGCCGTCAGCAGGGGTTGACCGACTCCTCGCCGACCCAGTGGCAGTTCCTGCCCCTGTCGTCGCAGCACCAGTCCTGCCAGTAGCCCCCAGCGTTGCAACGCACCATGCACCTCTGCGCGTCCGCGTCGGCGGAAGGGAGGAACCGTTCCAGGAGGGAGGTGCCGAGGTTTCCGAGCCTGTTGAGCATGATCACTCCTCGTTTCGACAGCCCCTCGTGTCCCGGCGGGAGACATCCGGCAGGGAGTCGAGGGGGTCCGGACCCGACCCGGTGAACGGGCGGGGTGAACGGTGACGAGTCTGGGGAGGAGTGAGCACTGGCTTCAACGCCGGGACGGCGATCCGACACGTTCCGAACGGGTACCGAACGCCGGGGCCCGGTGGGAGCGTTGTTCGGGACGCATTCGCAGGTTCGATCCGGGCGCCGGCAGCCGGTCCCCCGGCAGGGGAGGACCCGGCCGTCCTGTCACGGCAGGTGGCGATGGCGCGCCATCGCCTCAGCCGGTCGAAGCACCGTTCCACGCCGTTGCGACGACCGGCCGGACAAGCGAATCTACCTGGCTGTCACTTCCCGTCGATGCCCTTCTCCCCGATGTGGAAGATCTTGTGGCTGCCACGGGTCATGTCGACGATCAGCTGGTCGTGCTGGACTTGCTCCAGGTGAGGGTGATCACGGCCTCGATGTAGTCGGCGGTGCCGTTGTCGGTGACCTCCCAGGCGAGGGGCACGTTCTGGGCGCGCAGGACGCTGTTGGCGTGGTTCTTCTTCTCCCAGGCGTTCAGTTCCTTGTGGAAGGCGGTGGTGAGGTAGTGGCTGCGCAGGGCCTTTTCGAGGTCACCGCTGCCCTCGTCGCTCACCGCGTCGATGCAGGCGCCGGAGAAGTCGGCGATCCGGGTGATGTTGTCGGACGGCTTTCCGCGCGAAGGCTTGACCGCGCGGGACGTTCTGCAGCAGGCGGGCGGCATCGGCGATCATGGTCTGATCTACGAGGACCGCTCCCGATGCGTTATCAGGAGTCAAGGACACCTCCTCCATGGCCAGTCCAGTGTCCGTGCCATCGGCCGGATTCGCCCATCGATACGGCGACTTCAGTGCAGTCGGGCGAAGAGATGCTTTCGCCTCTTCATCCATAGCGGCCGCCACTTCCAGCCGATGACTCTCGGCGACTCATGCCTCCCAACCTCCTCACGTGAAGCCGTCCAGCACCAGCGCGCTCCCCCGAGGCGAGTGGGCAGACAACCCCACCGGCAACTGGATGGACATCGTCACCCGCCTCGGCGACCAGATCACCTACGAGCACCGCGAGTGCAAGTTCACAGCTAGATCACGACCCGGACCTATGTGTAGATCTCGTGTATGCCTCATGCATACTCTGTGCCGCCCGACTCCTCGTGCACGACGTAGCTGCCGGTCAGGGCTCCAAGGAGGCTGTCGTGGATAACCCGTCGCCACTTCCCCCGAACGTTCCTCCGCACCCGAACGAGCCTCCTACGACGCACACCACGGCTAACGCGGCGGACTCGCCGGACGGCTGGCGGGACGAGCACGAGAACGACCCGGAGTACCAGCGCATCCTGGCGAGAGTGGAAAGGCCGTGGTGGAAGCGGCCGATCGCCCTCTGGGGCGGCGTCGCCGCCGTTGCTGTGGGTTCGTTCTTCCTGGGCGGTGCGGTCCTCGGCTCCGATGGAGGCTCGGGTGCATCTTCCCCGGACCCCTGGGTGCAGGGGCAGTTGGACGACCAGTCGCAGGACAATCAGCCTGCCGGGCTGTCCTACCAGCAGAAGCAGCAGATCCTCTTCAAGTACTGCACTTCGTCTCAGATGCGCGGGGAGCCCGGAGACAGTTCGGCGTTCCCGACCTGTATGGGCAGCTACACCGTGACGGACCAGGGCATGGTCATGCCGAAGTAGGCCGGCTCACGGGCTAGGCAGCAGGGGTCAGTACGCCGTTGGCCTTGGCCCGGGCGGCCTTCTCGGCCCTCGCGACGTCGAGATGGCGGAAGAGCCTCTGGCCTCGGTGATCGAGGCCCTCGACTCTCAGACGGCCTCGGCGGACCCACGAGTAGACCGTCACGATGCTGACGCCCGTCAGCTCCGGCCTCGCGGGCCGTGAGCCAGAGTTCGTCCTCCACTGAAGCCCTCCCGACATGCGAGAGGCCCCGGTCCGCCAGTGGCGTCGAGGCCTGCATGACACGTATCGCCGCATGTGCTGTTGGGGGGCATCGGGGGTGATGGCCCCACCCCGGGGGTCGGTGTGCTCAGAGGGGGGGAGCCGAGCTGTTTGATGTGCTGTTGCTCCGAAGGCGAGCGGGATGCCTGGTGGCTGCGTGCAATGACTGGCCGCCTGCTGCCTGTGTGGACGCCGCCGTCGTCTGGGGCGCCGAGGCTAGCCTGCCGTCGCGCCGCTGCCGTCGGTCTCGCTACAGCATTTCGGACCGTGCCGTGCCAGCGCCCGGTCGCGGGTTGCTGCCTGTCACGAACCCTAGACGTCTGGTATATAGGCTATGTAGAGTACGAGTATGGGTAGTCCGCGTATGACCCTGCAGACCCAACTGGTACTGCGGGCTTTGCTGGAGGACCCTGCCAAGCAGCGCTACGGCCTCGAGCTGTGCGAACTGGCGGGGTTGCCGTCGGGCACGATCTATCCGATCCTCGCCCGTCTGGAACAAGTCGGTTGGGTGGACAGCACCTGGGAAGACCCGGCCGTGCACAAGGAAGCCGGCCGTCCGCGCCGCCGCTTCTACCAGATCACCAAGGATGGCGCCGAGGGGGCGCGCGATGCCCTGGCACGCGTCTACCGGGCCCGCAAGCAGCCCCTGCCGGGTTGGGTCGCCCGCCCGGTCAGCGATGGGGGAGCGTCATGAGCGCCAGGCGACGCTTAGCGCCGCGAGTAAAGACGCGTCCCTGCGCCGTCCCGTCCCTAGGCAGCCTGCTGGCCACAGTCCGAACACACCATCCGGACTCCGACCTCTCGCTCCTGGAACAGGCCCATGATGAGGCCGCGCTATGGCATGCCGGTCAGACCCGCCGTAACGGAGACCCCTTCCTCACCCACTGCGTCGCCGTCGCCGCCATCGTCGCCGACCTCGGCATGCCCCCCGCCGTGGTCTGTGCGGCGCTTCTGCACGACATCGAAGACACTAGCTGCCCGCCAGGCCGCGTGGCTGAGCGTTTCGGACAAGAGACAGCCGATCTGATCTCAACAGTCCGCACCACCCGTCTCAACGAGATACCGCCGAGTGCTCTCAACCTCGGCAACGCACGACCAAGACCGCTCCAGCCCACACGCGAGGAAGCCGTGCTGGCCATCCGCCTCGCCGACCGGCTGCACAACATGCGCACCATCACCTTCGTAGCCCCGGCCAGACAGCACCGCGTCGCCCGTGAAACGCTCGAACTGGCCGCACCCTTGGCCGAGGCGGCAGGCCTGGACGAGGTGGGGCGCGAACTTCACGACATCTCCTCGGCTGTTCTCCGGCCCACGGTCTCCGCATGGGCCGTCACGCCACGCCTGCTGACCGTACTCACTCTGCTGCTGCCCGCCCCACAGCGGGCACGCTGGCAAGAGGAATGGCACGCCGAACTCGCTACCCTCCCCACCCGCCGTGCCCGCACCCGCTTCACCGCACGCATCCTCCTCAGCACACCCCGGCTGACGCTGACGCTGCGCCATCCGATTCGCCAGGAGCGATGGTGATGAGCACGGCGGCACGCATCGGCAGTGCCTTGAGCGCGGCGGCAGCCTGGACGATCGCCATGATCAGTGGAGGCCTGTCGGAGTGGACGACCGCAACGTTCGCGGTCGGCGCCCTGCTCTTGGTGGCAGTCGTCCTGTTCAGTCCAAGCGAGACGCCGGCCCGCCGACTAAGCCAACTGATCCAGGCCTGGCGCGCACCGGTCGAAGCCGCCGGTCATAACCCGGCGCAACCTCCTGCATCCGAGCCCCCATCACCCGGTAACGACAGGTGGGGGTAGGCCCGCCTGCTGAACTCCGGCTCGCTGGGCTGCAGGCCGAAGTGGAGCAGCCGCACGTCGCTTAGGCGCTTGCCCGTGCGCTGTTCGGCTCGTGCGGCTATACGCGGCAGCTGTCGGTGTGGGTGATTTCTCGGAAGTCGGCGATGAGGGGGCTGGCCATCGACTCGCGGTAGACGACCGCGGCGCGACCGTAGGGCCAGGTGATGTCGTCGTGAAAGTCCTGCTGGGCTTCTGCGCAGCTGCCGAACATCAGACCGCGGACGATGTCGGTCCAGGCGGCATCGTCCTGGTAGCTCTGCCCTTCGGGGTAGATGCCGGGACCGAAGGTGACGAACATCGTTTGCGCCGAGGGGTTGAACGTGACGGTCACCTCGTCGTCCAGGTACTGCTGCCGTTGCAGAACGGGAGCCGCGCCATCGTGCAGGCGCTGTGCGGCGGCCTTCTCCGCCTGTGTGGCCGGCACCCGGGCGGCGGCCCACTCATCAACGGTGGGCTGCGTGCTGTCGCTGCGGGTGTAAACGGGGGAGGGGGCAGCCGTAGAACGAGGACTCGGCAAGGAGGGCGACGGTACGTCGGAGGCGGTCAGCGCGGGTCCGGTTGCTGGGCTGGCGGAGTGCTGAGCTGCAGGTGTGAGGCCGGCGGCTGAGGCTTTCTGACCGCCGGGCGCGGAGACTGGCCCCCGGGCGGCGGTGGGTGATTGCGTGGCGAGCAGGGCGCCGCCGAGGCTGCCCACGAGGACAGCAGCGGCGATGACCGTCAGGTATAGGCGGGTGCGGCTGGTGTGTTTCGAGTAGGCAGGCCAGATCTGCTCGTCGGACGGCTGATCCCAGTTGAGGCCGACCAGGTCGGCTATCAGCGTCGGCTGAGGCGCATCGGCGGGCCCGGTGACGGCCGTGGTCTGGCTGGCAAGCAACTCACCGCATGGTTGCGCAAGTTCCGAGACTGCCGGTCGGTCGGATGGTTCCTTCGACAGGGCTCTCCCCACCAGCTGGCGCAGATCATCGCCCATGCCGTCGAGGTCGGGCTCGGCGGACAGGACACGAAAGGCAACGGCGTCGGCAGCACCGCTGCCGAAAGGAAGACGTCCTGTTGCCGCGTAGGCGACCAGGGCACCCCAGGCGAACACGTCGCCCTCTGGGCCGACCATGCCGGTGCGGTAATGCTCAGGGCTGATCCAGCCCGGCGTGCCCGTCATCACCCCCAGTGCGGGTGACGCAGGTCCCGTCCAAGGCATGAGCGATGCCGAAGTCCAGCACCATCGGGCCCGAAGGGGCCAGGATGACGTTCTGGGGCTTCACATCCCGGTGCCCGTCCTGCTCGCCGAGTGGCGCGGCGGCCACCAGGACGAGCTGACCCCATGAGTCACACCAGCCCAGGCAGGAGGATCACGTGAGCACCGACCCGCCCGCGCCTGAGAAGCGACATGCTGCCCCTGTGGACGTACGGGTGCATACCGCCGCCCCCGACCGCCGTCTTGTGACCGTCACGGGGCAGCTGGACCTGCACACCGCCCACCATCTCGCTGACGCACTGCAACCGCTGCTGGACCGCGACCCGCACACGGTGCTGGTGGACCTGTCCGGCGTCACCTTCCTCGACTCCGCCGGGCTCACCTGCTTGATCACCGCATACCGCACCGCCCGCAGCACCGGCGCCCGCCTCGCGCTGATCGCCCCCAGCCAGCCAGTGCAGAAGATGCTGCAACTGACCGGCGTCGACCAAGTCCTCCACAGCTACCCCTCCCCGGAAGCCGCACCGCATTGACCGGGTGAGGAATGGCGAAGTGCCCCAACGCCCGAATCTTTCCGTCGACCGGCTCCGCGGGACCGTCGTCAATCAGCAGCCAGCAAGAAGGCACCAGCCCCTGCACCCGGCACTCTGAAGGTGCAGACGCAGCCGAACGGGTGCTTGGACCGGTACGGCGTACAACGCCTGGAATTGATCGAGCCGGTGGCCGGCTGTCCGCTCGCGTCCCGGCCGGGCAGCCAGCCCCGAGTGGCACAGGCTGCCGCTCCCGCGTGCGGACGGTCTGTCGCTTTCATGGCCTGGGTGCAGGATCTCGCGATCCATGGCATGAGCAGCCTCGGACCGCTGATTCTGTGGCTGTCTCTCTGCTTGGCCGGAGGAGCCTGCCTCACGGTCTTGTCATGTCTTATGACGGTGGGGGGCGAGGTGACCTCGTCCTCACCATCATAGGAAATCAGCCCGCCGCCTCGGCGCTTTCTCTGGTTCAAAGTGTCTTGACCGTGCCGCCGTCGATGACGTGATCGGTGCCGGTGATGTTGCCGGCGATGTCAGAGAGAAGGAATACGATCAAGGCCGCCACCTCTTCGGGTTCGGTGATCCGGCCGGTGGTGATGGCGAAGGCTTCCGGGATCTGCTGAAGAAACGCGGCGTGCTCCGCCCCCGCTCCGGCCGCCACCTTGCCGCCGAAGCCGTCGGGATCCTCCCAGATGGAGGTGCGGACCACTCCGGGGGAGACGGTGTTCACGCGCACGCCCTGGGGCCCGAACTCCTCGGCCAGTGACTTGCCCAGCGCAGTGAGTGCTGCCTTGGCCGCGCTGTAGGCGACCGGGCCGGCTGCGGGCAGCCGGGAGTTGATGGAGGAGACGTTGACGATTGATCCGCTGCGTTCGATCAGGCTGGGCACGGCTGCGCGGGTGGTGCGAACGGCATTGAGTAGATTGAGGTCGAAGAC
Organism: Streptomyces echinatus; assembly: GCF_014203595.1. Taxonomy (GTDB): domain Bacteria; phylum Actinomycetota; class Actinomycetes; order Streptomycetales; family Streptomycetaceae; genus Streptomyces; species Streptomyces echinatus. The sequence goes on along the minus strand of NZ_JACHJK010000003.1, from coordinate 178,485 downwards.
GCGGGTCCACCGCGTGTCGTCGGTGTCGAGGAAGCCCACAGGCTCCACGTCGTCTCCGGCCCCGACGTTGTTCACCAGCAGGTCGATGCCCCCCCCAGTTCGATGAGGGCGCTGTCCATGAGCGTAGTGACGCCTTCGGCAGTGCTCAGGTCGGCTGCGATTGTGTGCGCGCCGGTTTCCTTCAGCTCAGGTGTGATGGTGCGGGCCGCACCGACGACATTGACGCCTTCGGCGGTGAGCGTCCGGACCGTGGCGAGCCCGATCCCCCGGCTGGCACCGGTGACGACGGCCGTCTTGGCAGTGAGGTTGAGGTCCATGACCCTCCAGTTCTTGAACTTCAGGTACAGAATGTGGGTAGCGCTCGCTCCGGACCGAGCGAGCGCTGCGGTTCGGTTCAGAGGGAGTCGACTGTTGCGTCGATGACGCGACGAAGGCGATCAGGATTCTCGGCAACACGTGCCAAGAGCCGCAAGCCCACGACGGTGTTCAGTAGCAGGCTGCCCAGGGCCGCGGGGTCGCGTTCCGGGGCGATCTCTCCCGACCGCTGCCCTTCTTCGGCCAGTGCCCGGAAGGCGTCTTCGGTCCGTGCGAACATGCGCTGGACGAGTTCGGTTGCCGCCTTGTCCGTCCCGGCGAGTTCCGCCGCGGCGTTCACGGCCATGCAGCCCCGACGGTCCGGGTCCGCGAGGTCCATCTCGGCGAGAAACCCGAGCGTTTTGCGCAGGCGCTCCTTGACCGTACCGGGCCCCTCGAACATCTCGATCAGAGCAACGGCCTGACTGTCTCGATAGCGGCGGAGCGCTTGCTCGAACAGGGCATGCTTGCTGCCGAAGGTGTTGTAGAGGCTGCCCTTGCCGATGCCGAGCGCGTCGACGAGGTCTTGCGGTGTGGTTCCGGCATATCCCTTCCGCCAGAACACTTCCATTGCCTGCTCGACGGCGGCATCCGGATCGAATTGCTTGGGCCTTCCCATGATCAGAACAATAGCACCATTCTTGACCTCGGAGTCAAGAACTCGGACTGCTTGCCCGCTCCCTCCAGCGCTCCCTTTCAGGTGAAGGACCCAGGGCCGGCGAACCGCATCGATGCCCCGGCGTCACCCAGGACGTAAAGCCGATCAGGGCCACACGTCGCAGAGGCCAGCACTCGTCGTGGTCGCCATCGCGGCAGCGGACGATGACACCGCCTTCGTCTTTCAGGAAGCGCTCGTCAAGCCCAGGGCGCACGTCCGCGCCGCGACCGGACGGCTGCGCGCGTCCCGTGACGGAAGTTGAGGATTGGGTGCGGGTCACGAGGAAACTCCCGTGTTATCCGCAATGCGCGTTTGACCTTCTCACTCAAGTGGCCCGCCTTCCGTTCACCTCACCGCACGTGGGGAGCACTCATGAAGACAGACATCCACTCCACCTCCCCTCTACGACACGATCCGCTCGTGCGTGGCCTGGGCTGGGCCAGTGCGCTCCTGGGCGTGCCCCAGGTCGCCGCTCCGGCCGGCTTCGCCCGGGCCTTGGGCGTGGACGGCAAATTCCGGCACCGTTCGGCCACGACCGCCGTCGGTGTGCGCGAGCTGGCGGCGGCGACCGGGTTGCTGGGACGGCCGCATCCGGCCTGGCTCTGGGGCCGCGTCGGCGGCGATCTCATGGACCTGACGATGCTGGCCCGGGCACTGAAGAACCACAACGGTCGTGGCCTCGGCCGCACCATTGCCGCGACCGCCGCGGTCACCGCCATCACGGCCACGGACGTCTACGCGGCCGTGACCCGCACCCGTAGGAGCACCCCCATGGATCTGACCGCGACCACCACCGTTGCCAACCCCCCGGACGAGGTCTACGCCCTCTGGAGGGACCTGGAGCGGCTGCCGCACTTCATGGCGCACCTGGAGGAGGTGCGCGTCACCGGCCCGCGCACCAGTCACTGGCGGGCCAGCGCGCCGTTCGGCAAGGCGGTCGAATGGGACGCCGAAACCACGCAGGAGGTTGCCGGCCAGCTGATCGCCTGGCGGTCGGTGGACGGTGCCGACATCGACAACTCCGGCGAGGTCCGCTTCGTGCCCGCCCCTGGCGGCCGGGGCACGGAGATCCGGGTGACCCTGCGCTACAACCTGCCCGGCGGAGCGCTGGGCAAGGCCGCGGCGCGCTACTTCGGCGAGGAACCGCACCAGCAGCTGGACGACGACCTGCGCCGCTTCAAGCAGATCGCGGAGACCGGCGAGGTCGTCCGCTCGGAGGGCGCACCCGGCGGCAAGCGGGCCCGCGGCGAGTTCCCGCAGCACCCGGCCCGACCGCTGACCGAGGACGAACTGAAGGAGGCCCTGGCATGAAGGCGAACTGCTGGACGGGACGCAACTCGGTCGAGGTGCAGGAGGTACCGGACCCGTCGATCCTCAACAACCGCGACGCCATCGTGAAGATCACCTCCACGGCGATCTGCGGCTCCGACCTCCATCTGCTCGACGGCTACGTCCCCACCATGGAAAAGGGCGACATCATGGGCCACGAGTTCATGGGAGAGGTCGTCGAGGTCGGCTCCGGCATCAGCGACGGCAAACTGCGCGTCGGCGACCGGGTCGTCGTGCCCTTCCCCATTGCCTGCGGCGCGTGCGCGTCCTGTCGCGCGGAGCTGTACTCGTGCTGCGAGAACACCAACCCCAACGCCGGCATCTCGGAGAAGTTCTTCGGTCACCCCACCGCCGGGATCTACGGCTACTCCCACCTCACCGGCGGCTTCGCCGGCGGCCAGGCCGAGTACGCCCGCGTGGTGCTCGCCGACGCCAACGCCCTCAAAATCGAGTCGGACCTCAGCGACGAGCAGGTGCTGTTCCTGTCCGACATCCTGCCGACCGGGTACATGGGCGCCGACATGTGCGACATCCAGGAAGGTGACGTCGTCGCCGTCTGGGGCGCCGGTCCGGTCGGGCAGTTCGCCATGGACAGCGCCCGGGTCCTGGGCGCGGAAAAGGTCATCGCGATCGACAAGGAGACCTACCGGCTCGACATGGCCGCCGCCCAGGGCTACACCACCATCAACTTCGAGGACACCGACGTACGGTCGGCACTGCTCGAACTCACCGGCGGCCGGGGCCCCGACAAGTGCATCGACGCGGTCGGCATGGAGGCCACACACGGCGCCTCCCACGTCCACCTCTACGACCGCGCCAAGCAGGCGGTCCGCTCCGAGACCGACCGGCCGCACGCCCTGCGCCAGGCCATCCTGTCCTGCCGCAGCGGCGGCGTGGTGTCGGTCATCGGCGTCTACGGCGGACTGATCGACAAGTTCCCGGCGGGTGCCTGGATGAACAGGTCCCTGACCCTGCGCACCGGGCAGTGCCACGTGCAGAAGTACATGAAGCCGCTGCTCGGCATGATCGAGCAGGGCAAGATCGACCCCACCCGGATCATCACCCACCGACTGCCACTGACCGAGGCACCGACCGGCTACGACCTGTTCAAGAACAAAAAGGACCACTGCGAGAAGGTCGTCCTCACACCCTGAGGAAAGCACCGACGAACGGTCGGCTCCCCGCCTCGCCCGGCGCTCGTCGCACACGGCTGCCGCCCGCGGGTGCGGGCGCCCTGTGGCGTTCATAGCCTGGTGGTGGTCTTCCGATCACGGCCGTGGGCGCCGCCCCGAGTCACGGTACGGCCATAGATGTGCCTGGCTTGGGTCAGCGGGCCGACGCCGGCGCGGCGGGCGCCGGGCTGTCGCCGTTCAGGCGGCTATGGCCTGTTTCGACGGTGGGGTGGCAGGGGATGACGGCGTCGACGCCGACCAGTTCCAGCAGACGCTGGACGGATGCCTGGGCACCGGCGATGCGTAGCCACCCTTGTGTGTCGCTGACCTGCCGATGGGTGGCGATGAGAACGTTGAGACCGCTGGAGTCCATGAAGGTCGCACCGCTGAGGTCTGCCACGACCCGCAGCGGCAGCGCATCGTCGCCCGGCAGCGGGGCCTGTCTGAGGACGTCTGTGATGCCGTGGTCGATCTCGCCGTGCACGGCTACGACTCGAACGCCGCCGTTCATGTGATGTTCGATGATCAGTCGATCGGGCCGGTCACTGCTGTGGGGATTGTTCACCGTCTCCTCGACTGCGTTCCTAGGCTGGCCCGGTCAGGGACGTGCGGACGATTCTGCCCGACTGCCACGGCGCAAGACAGAGGGACGGTGGTGCGCAACCGGCACCGTTGCCGCCCTGCATGCATGGCGTGATCGCGGTTACGGACGCGCGGGAATGGAGTGAGGGCGACAAGACGTGGAACCACTACGGATGGAGATGGCTGTACCGGCCCGGACGAGCACCTGATGCGTGCCGGCTACGCCCTGCCGACGGACAACGCCAGCATCGGAGAGGCACGCCGCCGCGCCCGCGTGTTCCTCGACCAGGCACGACCTGACCGCCCACTGCCTGTGTCTGATCGTGTCGAGGACCTGACCCAGCTGGTGGTGAGCGAGCTGGTCACCAACGTTCTCAAGTACGCTCCCGGGCCCGTTCTGGTTTTCGGGACAGCAGCGTTGTGTTGCCTGCGCCTGTTTCGCAGTCGGGTTCGTGGCCAGGGCGGCCCTTGTCCGACCACTCCGGGGTTGTTGCTTCAGCCGCTGCCCGCCATCGGGCGAGGTTGTTTTTGGCGGTGAGGGTGTAGGGGTGGTCGGTGCCCAGCACTCGGACCATGTCGTCCAGGAGGTGGGCGTAGGCGGCGGCAGCTCCGGCCGCATCACCCGCCTCCCCCCGCCACGAGGCGAGGTTGCCCCGGGTGGTGAGGGTCAGGGGGTGGTCAGGGCCCAGCACTCGCCGTCGGTCCTGCAGGAGGTCGGCGAAGGCGGCGGCAGCTCCGGCCGCATCCCCCGCCTCCCCCCGCCACGCGGCGAGGTTGTTTTTCGCGGTGAGGGTGTAGGGGTGGTCGGTGCCCAGCACTCGGACCATGTCGTCCAGGAGGACGGCGAAGGCAGCGGCGGCCCCGGCCGCATCCCCCGCTTCTCCCCGCCACGAGGCGAGGTTGCCCCGGGTGGTGAGGGTGTCGGGGTGTTCGGTGCCCAGCACTCGCCGTCGGTCCTGCAGGAGGTCGGCGAAGGCGGCGGCAGCTCCGGCCGCATCCCCCGACTCGCCCTGATAGTGGGCGAGGTTGTTCCGGTTGGTGAGGGTGTCGGGGTGTTCGGTGCCCAGCACCCGCCGTCGGTCCTGCAGGAGGTCGGCGTAGGCGGCGGCGGCTCCGGCCGCATCCCCCGCTTCACCTCGCCACGAGGCAAGTTGATTGCGGGTGTTGAGTGTCAGTGGGTGGTCGGTGCCCAGCACTCGGACCATGTCGTCCAGGAGGACGGCGAAGGCAGCGGCGGCCCCGGCCGCGTCCCCCATCTCACCCTGCCACCGGGCGAGATTGCTCCGAGTGCTCAGGGTGTCGGGGTGGTTGGTGCCCAGCACGCGGACCATGTGCTGCTGGAGATCGGCGGTCGCTGCGGCGGCTCCGGCCGCGTCCCCCATCTCTCCCCGCCAGTAGGCGAGGTTGTTCCGGACGATGTGAGTGTGAGGGTGATCGGTGCCCAGCACCCGGATGTGGTCGCTTAGAAGGTCGGCGTAGGCGGTGGTGGCCCCGGCTGCATCTCCTGCCTCACCCTGCCACCGGGCGAGGTTGTTTCGGGTGGCGAGGGTGTGGGGATGGTCAGGGCCGAGACGGAGGGTCGTGGCGCCCACGAGGTGGGAGAAGTGGTCGCGGGCAGCGGCGGCCTGGCCAGCCTCACCGAGACTGATTCCAGTGCGGTAGAGCACCGCGTGCGTGGCTGGCTCATACAGCGTGTCTTCTGCACAAGAGGTCAGGGCGGTGGTGTTGGCGCGCAGTGCCTGGGCCAGGACAGTGTCGCTTTCGATCTTGGGCCACGCCTCTGTTAGGGCATCGGCGGCCGTTCGGGCGGTTTGGTTGCGCTGGTCGGGGGTGAGGGTGTCGCGGACGGATCGCTGGACGAGCTGGTGGACGCGGACCGCACTGTGGGGTGTGTCGGCGGTGTGCTCGATGAGGCTGAACCGGCGCAGCACGCTCAAAGCCATACGGGCATCACGCCCCGGCACCTCCTGCTCTGACGTGCCGGTCCCTGGACTGACCGGAATCCGTGCGGGGGTGTCTGGGCTGGTGCGGTGGCAGGTGAGGTAGGCGCGGGCGGAGGTGCTGGTCAGGACGGTGTCAGGGACGCCGTTGGGGTCCAGGAATGCGGCGAGCTGGAGCAGGGGGCGGGCCAGCCCGACAGGCGGGAGGCGGTCGGCGTGTTCGATGGACAGTGACCAGGTGGCGGCCACTGCCAGGGCCTGCCCGTCGGGGAGAGCCGGGGGCGCGGCGTCGCGCAGTGCGGTGGTGCGGTCGGCCAGGAGCTGGCGGTAGTCGGTGACGGGCATGCTGGTGTCGCTGAGGTAGGCGGCGGCCTGGGACAGGGCCAGCGGCAGATGTCCGAGGTCGTGGGCGAGTCCGGTGAGCTGCCCGTCGGGCTCGGTGTGTGCGGGTAGGGCGCGGGTGAGGTAGGCGAGGGATTCGGCGGGGGTGAAGACGCCGACGGGGATGCGGTGGCGGCCGGTGGTCAGGGCGGCGTCCTGGCGGCGGGTGGTGAGCAGGGTCCGGCCGGTGGGGCTGGGCGGCGGCCACAGGCCGTTGAGGTCTGCCGGGTCGGTCACGTCGTCCAGGACCACCAGCCAGCGGCAGGGGCGCTGTCCGGCCTTGGGCTCGAGCCAGGCCAGGAATGCGGTGGCGGCCTGGGGGTCGGCGGGGTCGGCGCCGAGCAGTTCGGCGGCGGCCTGCGTGTAGCCGGTGATGATGCTCTGGGGGGTGGTCGCGGTGATCCACACCAGCACGTCCAGGTTGCCGGCCTGCCAGGCGGTGCGGGCGTAGTGGGCGGCGAGCTGGGTCTTGCCGACCCCGCCCAGGCCCACCACCACCCCCGCCGGTGCAGGCTGCGTGACGAGCACCGCTCCGCCGTCGGCCGACACCGCTGCGAGACGAGTGACTTCCGCGCGGTCCTGGAAGCAGACGGCCGAGGCAGGGATGGTTCCGACCTGGTGTGGCCATGAAGCCGGCGGCCGGCTTGTGATGGTGGTGCCTATGACGGGGCCGTGGAAGGTGCCGCCTCGGAAATCGACATGGTCCCCGCCGACGGTGTCCGCTTGTGCGATGCCCTCCCAGGGCTGCCCATGCTCCACGACTTGCTCCTGTCCGACCCACACGGCATCCCGACCATACTCACCCACCAACCCCCAACTACGGGCCATAACCGAGCCGTTATCCCTCCTCCTCACCAGGGGTGGGACGACCGCACGGGAGCCTGCGCCACCGGCACCCACTCGCTGGCTGTTGCTCAAGAATGGCTGAAGGGCGGGCCGGGCATGTCGACCATCGGACTTGCCGCCTGATGGGGTGGAGCTGCTGGCGGTTGCCGGGCGGGGCGCCTCGCGGAGTCGCTACGAAGATCACGCACTGTCCGTGATCTTCCGAGAGGACCCCTGCCCGTGCGCATCCCCCGTACTGCCGCCGCGGCCACCGTACTCGTCGCCCTCCTCATCCACACGACCGCGCACGCCGCCGCCCCGGCCGCGGTGCCCGGCGACACCGTCACCCTGCCCGTGCAGGCCGCGCTCGCCCAGCTTGAGGTCCTGAACGAAGACCGCACCGGCTATGAGCGCACCAAGTTGTGAGTGGTAGTCGCCCTACGACGACCGCTACATCGCCGGGCCCAGCGGCCTGGAGCGACGGGGCCTCGCCAGCCGCGTGAACAGGGCTGTCCTGGCGAAGGCGAGGGTCAAGGTGGGGGAGGGGCGGGGCGCACTCAGCGCTGCCACGGACCGCATGTGGCCAGGCGTTCTGCATTGCCAGATGTGCACGGACACCCGGCGACTGGTCGGGGTGACTGCATGGCGCAGAGATTTATACAGTCGTCTTATACAAACGTCTTGTACATGTGTGTAAATGTCGTCTACGGTGAACCCATGAACACCGACAACGCCAAGCGTTCCGCGCTCACCATCGACGGCCGCGCCCTGTCCTACGTGGATTTCGGCGGACCGGGCCGCCCGCTGCTCGCCCTGCACGGACACATGTCCGAGGGGATGTCCTATGCCGATCTGGCTGTCCGCCTCGCCCCGGACTGGCGGGTCATCGCGCCCGACCAGCGCGGCCACGGCGATTCCGACCGGGCGGCCGACTACAGCCGGGAGGGTTACCTCTCCGACCTGGAAGTCCTCATGGACCACCTGGGGCTGGACCGCGCGGCCTTCCTCGGCCACTCGCTCGGGGCGATCAACGCCTACCAGTTCGCTGCCCGCCACCCTGGGCGCGTGACCGCGCTGGTCAATGGCGAGGGCTGTGCCGAGCTCGGCTTGGACGGCAGCAACCCGCTGGCGTTCGTGCTGAACCTTCCGGAGGGCACCTGTCCCAGCCGGGAGGCGTTCGTGGCGCGGCTGGGCCCGTTCGCCCCCTTCCTTGAGTCCGCCGTTCGCGAACGGGCGGACGGAATTTGGGGTCTGCACTTTCACCCCAAGGACATCTACGACTCCGAGGACCAGGTCCACGGCGATCACTGGGCCGACTGGACCGGATCCGCCTGCCCAGCGCTGCTGATACGCGGCGCCATGGGCGGTGTGCTGTCGGCGGAGCAGGCAGCGCAGATGGCCTTTCGGCGGCCTGGCACCCGTCTTGTCGAACTGGCGACGGACCACTTCCTGTATGCCAACGACCCGGCCGGCTTTGCGGACGCGGTCCGGGACTTCCTTGCCTCGGTATAGCCTTGGTCCGCGGACTTTCCGGCCCCTCGCCGATGGATCACAAGCGGATCTCCTTGAGGCACCGTCTTATGTTCCAGGTTGCCGCTCCTTTGCCAATGCGGCGCCGACTGCTCGTCCCGTTCGATCGCCATGTTGCCGAGGGAGACGCCCCCCGAGTGGCCGCCCTCGGTGGGACAGGCGGTCTGGCGGGTGAGGCGACCGGTGTCCCGAACGAGTATTTCGATCGTGCGGGGAAGCTCATGCGCGAGTAATCCGTCCGCCACCTTCCGGTCGCGGAGTGCCCGGTCGAGGGTTTCGTGGCAGTCGATGAGGGTGTCGAGGCCGACGATCTGCAGGGTGCGCATGACCGAGCCGGCTGCTCCGGCCAGGCGCAGCCAGCCGCCGGCTTCGCTGAGGGAGCTGCGGGCGTTGAAGAGAATGTTGATGCCTTCGCCGCCCCGTGGCTGTCCTGGGATGACGTGTCCATGCCTGGACCCGACAGCCCGCATACTGCTGGCAACCGCTGCCGGCCTGCCAGCGCCCCCATGGAGCGGCCCGCGCCTCGACTCAGTCCCTGTAAGCGACGCGGCACCGCTCGCACCGTGCCATCTCGGTGACCAGCGGGATACCGTACGCCTCGGAGAGCTGCGAGCGTTTGACACCTTGTTTGGCCCGGTCGACGGGGCTCTTGCCCGCGCACTCGCCGCCCGCGGGGGCTTGGTCTGGCAGCCGTCGGCGCTGAGTTGCTCCAGGCCAAGCCCGATCATGCGGTCGTAGGAGGCGGGTGCGGCCAGGCGCAGGGCTTCGCCTGCGTCGGCGGCTATCCACTCGTCACGGCGTCTGCGCAAGGTGGTCGCCGAGCATGTCGCGTCCGCCGCTCGCTCGTACCCCACCCCGGACACCAGTACCTCGATGAGCTTGTTGAAGACCACTTGGGCAATGACGCAAGGAACTCCTCACGGAGGGGAGCGATGATCAACGATGGCAAGACAGGCGCATCTCCTCCTGTGAGCACAGAATTCTCCCCGGCCTGGGACCGCGTCGCCGTCTGGTCAGCGAGTGGCGCTCTCAGCGACCGGCTCCTTCTCGGCCGCGGGACGTTGTGCTGTGGCGGGGGATCGCAGCAGGGTGGCGGCGAGGAGGAGAGCAACGGTGACGAGGCCTGAGCCGATGCGGAAGGCAAGGTGGTAACCACCTGTGAGTGCCGAGGTGGTGCTCGCCCCGCCGGCCAGCAGGGCATCCGTATGCGAGGCGGCGAGCGTGCTGAGGATCGCGAGGCCGAAGACGCTGCCGATCTGCTGCATGGTGTTGAACATGCCGGAGGCGATCCCCGAGTCCTGGGGCGTGGCCGCTGACATCGCGAGCGTGGCCAGCGACGGCATCGCGAGGCCGAAGCCGATGCCGAGCGGCAGCAGCGCGGGCAGGACGTCCACGACATAGATCCCGCCTGCCGGTACGCGGCCGAGCGCGGCGAGACCTGCAGTGATCAGCGAGAGGCCGGGAAGGAGTACGGCACGGGGGCCGAAGCGCGCGATCAGTTTGGGCGAGAGGCCAAGGGACATCGCGCCGATCGCGACCGAGACCGGAAAGATGCCGAGGCCGGTGTGTGTCTCGTCGAAGCCGAGCACCTTCTGCAGGTAGAGCACGCACAGGAATTGGAAGCTGAACATCCCGGCCACCATGAGGGCCTGGATACCCATCGCTCCCCAGACGTTGCGCGAGCGGAACACACGCAGGGGCAGGAGCGGGTGGGCCGCCTTCGCCTGGCGGGCGACGAATGCCAGGAGCAAGGCGAGCGCCGCGGCGCCGAAGCTCACCGTGTGCGCGGAGGTCCAGCCATAGTTGGTGGTCTCGACGATCGTGTAGACGCTGAGCATCAATGTGGATGTGGCCAGGAGCGCGCCCACGTCTACGTGCTTTCGTCGCGGTCGCCGAGCACGGCGGCATCTCCGCCGCCGCACAGGCCCTGGGGTACGCACAGTCCAGTCTCAGCGCCCAGCTCAAGCGGCTGGAGGGGGACCTGGGCGTGAGCGTGCTCGTACGCGCGGGCACGGGCGCGGTGCTCACGGAGGCCGGCGCCCGGCTGCTGCCGCACGCGCGTGAGGCCCTGGAGCTGGAGGAGCGGATGCGGCGGGCGGCGCGCGGCGACCGCCCGCGGCTGCGGATCGGGGCGCAGGAGTCGCTGGCGCACGTGTGGATGCCCGATGTGCTGGCCGCTCTGGAGTACGGCGCGGGCGGCACGGACACTGGGGCGGACGTCGAGCTGACGGTGGCCAACCGTAAGACGCTGGAGCAGGCGTTCGGCGCCGCTGAGTTGGACCTGGTCTTCCAGTACGACAATGGCATCCGCGCGCTCGGCGCGCACGCGGTGGTCGGGCACGACCGAACGGTTCTGGTGGCGGCGCCCAGCCATCCGCTGGCCCGGCAGGAGATGGTGACTCCCGAACAGATCCTGCAATACGACTTCCTGGTGGCCGAGCCCGGGTGCACCTCGGAGATGCTGGTGGACCGCTTCGGCCGGGATCTGCTGGCGGGAGCCCGACTGGCGATGATCCAGGGGTCGCTGTCCGCGCTGCTGCGGCTCACCGGGCACGGGCACGGGGTCTCGCTGCTGCCGGAGCTGGCGGTCACCCGGGAGCTGCAGGAGGGCGAGCTGGTCGAACTGCGGCTGGCCGAGCGGATCCGCCCGGTCAGCATCGTGGCCCAGTGGCGTCCGCGGCTGGAGCCGGGCGAGCGCACGCTGCACGCTCTGCTCGACGTGGCCCGCCGCGCGGACCCGCTGCCCGAGGTGACGCGCGCGGCACGCGCGGCACGGCTTCCTCATCGTGCGGCGGGAGAACGGACACATGAGCACAACGATGCCCGGCAACACGGGAGTTCCCGGGCCGCTGGGCATCGGTCGTTCAGGGCACCACGCAGCGTGGGGTGACCATGACCGGCCTGTCCGCCTGCCGCACCACGTCCATGATCCGCCGGTAGTCCGGGCAGCGCCGCCTCGTCCAGATGCCCACCGCGCCCCTGGAGCAGCGCCTCGCGCAACTGGTCCGCAGGCTGCACACCCCCGTCGTCCTCGAGGACGGCCGCACCGTCGACGTCCCCGCTTCGGTCGGTGCCGCGACCACCGACGTCCTTGGCATCGGTGACCTGACCGTGTTGCAGCGGGCCGCCGACGCCGCCCTGTACGACGGCAAGCACTCGGGCCGCGCGGCCATCGCCTCGCCCGCGAACACCACGGTGCCGTCCATCAACGGCCCCCGCGCCGGACGCCCGGGGACGGCAGCATGGGGGCGGGCAGCATGAGCACCGCGCCCCTCCCACAGGGCGACTGGATCCGCAGGATCAGCATCCAGCAGCCCCACGCCACCTGCGTCCCGAGGGGCGACCTCGGCGGGCTTGGACACGTACACGGCGTGGCTGGCGCTCGTCGTCGGTGAGCCGGTCGGCGGCGAAGGACGCGGCGAACTTCTCCCGGTCCAGGAAGAGGAAGCCCACCATCGAGGGGCTGAGCGCCCCGCCCAGCACTTCCGCCCGCCGCGACGCTTCCCGCCGATGCTGGAGAAGATCCGCTACGGATGCCTCGGGACGGGCCGTGGAAGCCGTCCGCCTTGCTGATTGCGGGCCTGGGGCGTTTGTCCTTCTTTCGCTGGCACCCGGTGCGTGGCAGGGGTGCGGCACCGGATGCGGGTCAGGTGGGCTGGGGGCGGCCGAAGAGCAGGTCGTAGCCTGTCGGGAGCTGGAGCAGGACCTGGTCCAGGAGGTCGTGGCCGGCGGCGTCGGCGACGGTGCTGAGGACGGCGCTGACGTCCCAGGCCGCGGTCTGCTCGGTGGCTCCCTCGATCCAGGCTGCCGTCGCCCGTACGAACCTCTCCGGCGTCAGCGGCTCGGCGCTCTGCAGGGGGTTGAGCAGGATCAGGGCGAATTCGTCTGGCAGGCGCGCCGCCAGATGGGCGCGCACCTCGCCGACCAGGTGGGCACCCAGCAGGGCGAGGACCACGCGCGCGGCCCGCTCGGCTTCGTGCTCCGTTTCGTACTCGCCGCGTTCCTTCACCTGCTCGAGAAAGGCTTCGCGTCGCAGGGTCACGTGGCAACCACCCTTCTTCGTCTCATGGCTCCGGTGGGGACAAATGCGGGTGAGGGGGAGACCAGGTGCCCGTCCTCCATCCCTCGGCCCGCCCCGGCCGCCGTCGCTCAGCCGGAGATCGCCTCACGGGACTCGCTGGGGGCGATCTCGCGAGGCTCGGCGCTCGGCGCCCGGCGATCGGGATACATGGGCATCCTGGCCGAGCGGACCGATGCTGGTCCGAATGCCGGCGGCGTGGCCGTATTCGGGGTGCCCCCCGGGGGTTCTGGTGTCAGCTGGCCAGATCGGCTTTGCCGAACAGGACGGCGTAGCCGGAGGGGAGCTGGCTGATGATCTGGTTCAGCTCACCGCCGGAGACGGCGCCGGCCAGGGTGGCCAGGACCGCGCTGGCGTCCCACTGTGCGGTGCGCGGCCGGGCGCCGACGCGCTCGGCGACCCGGCGGTAGAACTCCTCGATTCCGAAGCTCTCGGCCTGCGCCTGCTTGGCCTGGGCCAGTGCCTGTCCGAGCGGTGCGGGCAGCTGGGAGGCAAGGTCGTCGACCTCACCGGGGCTGATGCGCTGGGCGAGCACGCTCAGCACCGCGTCGGTGACCTTCGCGGCTTCGTCCTGGCTGGCGTATTCGCCGAGCTCGCGTACGCGAGCGAGGAATTCGTGGTGCTGCATGGTTCGTCACCTCCGCTTGTCAGTGATCTCAGGGCGTCGAAGGCGATGCCCCCTTCCCCGGTACCCAGGTAGGGGCAAGCCTGTCAGGTCCGCACGACAGGCAACCGCGGCTTGTCGGGGCGGGCGGATGACCCCCGTGCGCCGTATTCGGGTGCCGGTGCGCTGCTCGCGGGCGGGGCCGGCCCGGTGACCTCCACAGTCGCCGGGCGCAGCAGGTTCTCGCCCAGCCGGTATCCGGGACGCAGGACCGCTGAGCACACCAAGCCGTCCGCCTGGGCGATATGGTGCGTCAGAGCGTCGTGGCAGGCCGGGTCGAATCGGTCGCCCACCCCACCGAATGAGGTCACGCCCAGCGAGCCGAGCTGCTCCTTGAGGCTGTCGGAGATGTCTTTCAGACCGGGCGTGAGCGGTTCGTGGGCGCACGCCCGGTCGACGGCCTCCAGCACGGGCAGCAGCGCCCGGACCACGTTGGCCGCGGCGATCTCGCGCACGGCCAGGCGGTCCCGCCGGACCCGCTTGCGGTAGTTGTCGTACTCGGCCTTGACCCGCTGAAGGTCCGCGGTCCGCTCCTGCACCAGGCGCCGCAGCTGGTCCACCTCGGTGCTCTGCGGACTCCTTCTGGTCATCGTCAGCCAGCCTCCGGCTTGTCGTCATCGACGATCTCGGCGTCCACCACGTCCTCCTCGGGCGAAGCACCGCTCGTGCCACCGCCCGCTGAGGCACCGGCCGGCTGCTCGGCCTGGGACTGCTGGTACAGGGCGGTGCCGATCTTCTGCGCCGCCTGGGCGGTGCGGTCAATGGCCTGCCGGATCGCGGCGGTGTCCTCGCCCTTCAGCTTCTCCTTCAGCTCGGCCAGCGCCGACTCGGTCTCGCTCTTCGCGTCCGCCGGGATCTTGTCGGGGTTGTCCTGCATGAGCTTCTCGGTGGAGTAGACGAGCTGTTCACCCTGGTTGCGGGTCTCGGCCGCCTCACGCCGCTTGCGGTCTTCCTCGGCGTGCTGCTCCGCTTCGCGGACCATGCGGTTGATGTCGTCCTTGGGCAGCGCCGAGCCGCCGGTGACGGTCATCTTCTGCTCCTTGCCGGTGCCCAGGTCCTTGGCGGAGACGTGCATGATGCCGTTGGCGTCGATGTCGAAGGTGACCTCGATCTGCGGCACCCCGCGCGGCGCCGGGGGCAGGCCGGTCAGCTCGAACATGCCGAGCTTCTTGTTGTACGCGGCGATCTCCCGTTCGCCCTGGTAGACCTGCACGGTCACCGACGGCTGGTTGTCCTCGGCGGTGGTGAAGATCTCCGAACGCTTCGTCGGGATGGTGGTGTTGCGCTCGATGAGCTTGGTCATGATGCCGCCCTTGGTCTCGATGCCCAAGGACAGCGGGGTGACGTCCAGCAGCAGGACGTCCTTGACCTCGCCCTTGAGGACACCGGCCTGCAGGCTCGCGCCGACGGCGACGACCTCGTCGGGGTTGACGCCCTTGTGCGGGTCCTTGCCGGTCAGCTCCCTGACCAGCTCGGTCACGGCTGGCATGCGCGTGGAGCCGCCCACCAGGACCACGTGGTCGATGTCGGACACCTTGATCCCGGCGTCCTTGATCGCGTTGTGGAACGGGGCCTTGCACCGCTCCAGCAGATCGGCGGTCAGCTGCTGGAACTGGGCGCGGGTCAGCTTCTCGTCCAGGTGCAGTGGGCCCGCGGCCGAGGCGGTGACGTAGGGCAGGTTGATGGTCGTCTCGGTGGACGACGACAGCTCGACCTTCGCCTTCTCCGCCGCCTCCCTGAGGCGCTGCACGGCCATCTTGTCCTTGGACAGATCCACGCCGTAGTGGTTCTTGAACTGTGTGACGAGGTGGTCGACGATGTGCTGGTCCCAGTCGTCACCGCCCAGGTGGGTGTCGCCGTTGGTGGCCTTGACCTCGATGACACCTTCACCCATCTCGAGCAGGGAAACGTCGAAGGTGCCGCCGCCGAGGTCGAAGACGAGGACCGTCTGGTCGTTCTCCTTGTCCAGGCCGTAGGCCAGCGCGGCCGCCGTCGGCTCGTTGATGATCCGCAGCACGTTGAGGCCCGCGATCTCCCCGGCCTCCTTGGTCGCCTGCCGCTGGGTGTCGTCGAAGTACGCGGGCACGGTGATCACAGCGTCGGTGACGTCCTCACCCAGATAGGACTCCGCGTCCCGCTTCAGCTTCTGCAGCACGCGCGCGGAGATCTCCTGCGCGGTGTACCGCTTGCCGTCGACGTCTCCGTGCTCGGGGAAACGCCAGCCGTGGTCGCCCATGTGCCGCTTGACGGAGCGTGCGGTGCGCTCCACGTTCGTCACGGCCTGCCGCTTGGCCACCTCGCCGACCAGGACCTCACCGTTCTTGGAGAACGCCACCACCGACGGGGTCGTCCGCCCTCCTTCGGTGTTGGTGATGACGGTGGGCTCGCCGCCCTCCAGGACCGAGACCACCGAGTTCGTCGTACCCAGGTCGATACCGACCGCACGTGCCATCTGTGCGCTCCCTTCTCGTCCTCACCTCGTTCTTCGTCTCACCGGCCGGGGATCCACCGGACGGGTCCCGCGCGCAGCGGCGGCTCACGCCGGACGTCCCCGAGCACCACGGCGTACCGCCGTGCGGGCCGCGCCGGCACTGTGGGGGCAGCACCTCGATCAGACGCCGACAACGTGCGCTCGAGGCGCTGGTCGTAGGCCGCCCGCAGGACGGGATCGCGCAGCGTCTCGTACGCCGCCCGCACTTCACCGAACCGTGCGGTGGTATCCGCGTCCACACGGGTGTCGGGGCGCAGTTCCCGCACCCGGGCGCGGAAGGCCGAGGTGATCGCCTCGGCCGCCGCCCAGGGCTGCACTCCCAGCACCGCGTACAGGTCAGATTCCGGCTCCGGCGCCCGCACGTCCAGCCACCTCCCTTGCCCATGCTGAGCTGCGACTTCCTACTCCCTTGCCTACCTTTATGGGATAAAACTTGAGTCTTAGCTTGTCAAGTCTGGCGGGGTGCGGAGGAGGTCGACGCGGCCCTGTCGGCACCCCGGGCCGGGCCGCACACCGGATGGGAGGTGCAGGGCAGTGATCACCGAACTCGGGGTCGAACACTGGAGTTCACCTGCGGCTCGTGCCGGCACCGCTGGAGCGTCGACTACGAAATCCAGCGCTGACGAGACGCTCTCGGCGCCGAGTGGGAGGTCTTCTACCGCGACAACACCGCCGCTGCCCCCCGTACACGCCGCAGGGCGCCCCACCCTGCGAGCACTGCGGCCGCCGCTGGGTCGGACGCCCCGGTGGCGCGCCGGCCCGTGCCGCTGCCCGGTGACGCTGAGGCCCCCCGAAGCCGTGTCCCGGCCGAGGGCGGGCATCGTCCCGAGCGGCACACCGCACCGATGCTGCATGCCGCCGGCCCGCCCTGCACCCAGAACCCAGCGGTCTTGATCGGACAGCTTCGTAGGCGTCTTCAGGCCGATGGCTGCTGCCAGAACGAGCCCCGAGCGACCCGATCCGCCGCTCAGCCGGACGATGGGCCCGCTGGTTGCGCCGCGGTGATCGCGAAGGACCGTCGGGTGGGTGAGCGGTCGGTGGAACGCTGGCGTCGTGCCTGGCGCGAGGACAGGAGGGGTGCGCTCGCCTCCGCGGGTCCGCCGTGTCTGAGCCGCAGTTCACCGAGCTGCCGCCACGCGCCCGCACCTGGGGCCGGCGTGGGCACACGACCGGTGATGCGGGTGCGGGGCCGCTCCTGGCGCCGCTCGTCGATTGCGGCAACGTGCTGTTACAGCCGGGCGTGACCTCCCAATTAATCTACCGGCCGCGCCACCGCAAGCACCGGGGCGAGGACGTGGCACCTTCACGGGGAGCGACTCCCGCGACGTGGACGTCCGCACCGACATCCAGCTCCAGGCTCCGACGGTGCTTACGTCTTGTGCGGTGCGCTTCTCGTGAACCGCCGTAGCCATCGCTCCCGGCCGGGGCCAGGCCGAGCCGAATCTTTCGCAGCGGTCTTGCGGAAGGGGTCAGCCCATCACCCTGCGTATACCGCGTGCCCCGGCCCATCGCAGGGACATCGCACGTCACCACCCCCTTGAAGACCTGCGCAAAGATCGACCAGGGCGCCCAGGAGGTGACCCTGTGTTCGCGCTGGACACCTTCCGGTCATCGCCGGCTTCACCCGTTTGCTCCCGGTACCGGTCGGTGTATCGCTGGGTGTCAACGACTCGTGCGGCCCAGGGGGCTGTTCCAGCGGACGCCTCAGCCGCTGCCGCCGGACAGTGCTCTCGCGCTCTGCACCGAGGGACTGGTCGAGCGGCCCGGCACTGACATCGAGGCCCAGATCGACGTTGTCGCACGCACTCTCAAGGTCAAGGGCGGCTGCCCAAGCCGGAGCAGGCCCCCGCGACTGACCGTCACCGCGGGAGGGGCGCCGCCGTCGGTCATCGGCGGCCGAAATCTGTAGATTTGTTCATAGGTCCTTAACGGCTGCCAGGCGTGCGGTAGCCGCGCCCGCGCTCACAAACCTCACAGGCGAGGGATTATGTCCGACTTGAGTGCGCCGATCGTGGCCACGTTCCTCGTGTACGTGGCGGTCATGATCGGAACAGGGATCTGGGCTTACGGCCGAACGCACACCTTCGCCGACTTCGCTCTGGGCGGCCGCAGGCTCCCCGCCGTCGTCGCCGCCCTGTCCGCTGGAGCCAGCGACATGTCCGGCTGGCTGTTCCTCGCCTTCCCCGGAGCGGTGTACGCGTCCGGTGTCGGCGCCAGCTGGATCGCGGTCGGGCTGGTGGTCTGCACCTATCTCAACTGGCTTTTTGTCGCGCCGAGGCTGCGCACCTACACCGAGCGTGCCGGGAACGCCGTGAGCCTGTCGGCCTACCTGGAGGAGCGGTTCGAGGACCGTACCCGGATGCTCCGTATGGTCTCGGCGGCGGTGACGCTCGTCTTCTTCACCGTGTACGTCGCCAGTGGGCTGGTGGCCGGCGGACTGCTGTTCGGGCACATCTTCGGTGCCGGGTTCCGGTCCGGAATGGCCCTGACCGCCCTGGTGATCGTCGTCTACTCATGTCTGGGCGGCTTCCTCGCCGTGAGCCTGACCCACGTCATGCAGGCCACGCTGATGTTCCTCGCCCTGCTCGTGCTTCCCATCGTCGGTATCACGGCGCTCGGCGGCTTCGGGCCGCTTCGTGAGTCCCTCGACAGCAAGACACCCGGCCTGCTGGACATGGGTGCCAAAGTCGACTTCATCGACGGCCGGTGGTCCGCAGGCGGCGGATCGCTCGGCGTCGTCGCTGTCATCTCGCTTCTTTCCTGGGGCCTCGGCTACTTCGGCCAGCCCCACATCCTGGCCCGCTTCATGGGCATCCGCAGCACCAGGGCCGTTCCGGCAGCCCGGCGCATCGAAACCGGCTGGGTCACCGTCGTCCTCGCCGGTGCCACGTTCGTCGGCCTGCTGGGCATCGCGCAGACCGGCAAGCCGCTCCACGACCCACAGACGGTGTACATCAACCTGAGCCGCATCCTGTTCAGCCCGTGGGGCGCCGGGGTGATGCTGATCGCCGTCCTCGCCGCGATCATCTCGACCGCCGACAGCCAGCTCCTCGTGTCGTCCGTCGCCCTCACCGAGGACTTCTACCACGCGTTCCTCAACCGGCGAGCCTCGGACAAGGCACTGGTGTGGGTGGGGCGCTCCGCCGTGGTCGTCGTGACACTGGTGGCCTCCCTGATCGCGCTCAGAGGTGGCGGGCTGCTGGGCATCGTGGGCTATGCCTGGGCGGGGTTCGGGGCGGCCTTCGGCCCGGTCGTCCTGCTGTCGCTCTACTGGCCGCGCATGACCTGGGCCGGCGCGGTGGCCGGGATCGTGTCGGGTGCGGCCACGGTGCTCCTGTGGAAACAGGTCACTCCGCTGCTCGGTCCCCCCTGGTCGGGAATCTACGAGATGCTCCCCGGTGTCCTGGTCGCCACGATCGCCGCACTGGTCTTCGGCAGGTTCGTCGGCCGGCCTCCGAAGCGGGCCTTCTGGAGGATGCCGGGCGGCGGGGTCAGTCAGCTGATGCTCACCCCCTTCCTCCGTCACGCACCGGTCGGCATCGCCGTCCTCGACACGGACCTTCGGTACGTCTGGGTGAACGAGCCACTCGACCAGCAGATCCCCTTGAAACGGAGGCTGGGGCGGCGGATGGCGGACGTACTGCCGAAGGCCGAGGCCGAGGCCTTCGAGGAGCGCATGCGGCTCGTCCTGGAGACCGGGTCCCCGGTCATGGACTTCGAATACCGGGGGGCGAACCTTTCGGAGCCCGACCGAACCCGGGCGATCTCCGCCTCCTTCTTCGCGATGAAGGACCGCCACGACCGGAACGTAGGCGTGTGGTACATGATCATCGACATCACCGAGCGGTGGCGGGCTCAGGAACGACTGGCCCTGCTCAACGAGGCCGCTGCCCGCATCGGCAGCACCCTGGACGTGACGCGGACCGCGCAGGAACTGGCCGACGACGCGGTGCCGGCCGTGGCGGACTTCGTCGCCGTCGACCTGCTGGACGGCGTCATGAGGGGCGAGGAACCGGCACCGGGGCCGGTCGGCATGGCGCCCGTCATCCGACGCGCGGCGCAGCAGTCGGTACGCGAAGGTTGTCCCGAGGCCTCCCTGGCCGTGGGGGAGACAGTCCGGCGAGCCCCTTCGTCGCCGGTGACCCGCTGCTTGATGGAGAGTAGAACCCTGGTCGAGAAGATCTTGGACGGCGCCAGCAGTCGGTGGTTGACCATGGACGAGACGCTGGGTGCCTCGCTCCTCGACCACGACCTCCGCTCGGTGATGGTGATTCCGGTGCGGGCACGCGGCGTCACCCTGGGCGTGGCGACGTTCGCTCGCTCCCGGCGACTGGGCCCCTTCGAGGACGACGACGCACGTCTCGCCGAGGAACTCGTCTCCCGCGCGGCGGTGTGCATCGACAACGCACGCCGTTTCACCCGCGAACGCACCGCGGCCCGGTCCATGCAGCGCTACCTGCTGCCGCAGGACCTGACCGGAGGATCCGCTCTGGAGATGGCCTCCTGGTACCTCCCCGCGGATGTCCCCAGTGGTGTGGGCGGCGACTGGTTCGACGTGATTCCGCTCTCCGGCGCACGCGTAGCACTGGTCGTGGGAGACGTGGCCGGGCACGGCATCAATGCGGCAGCGACCATGGGGCGCCTGCGGACCGCCGTGCGCACGCTCGCCAACCTCGACCTCTCCCCGGACGAGCTACTGGCTCATCTGGACGACCTGGTCATCGGTCTCATGGGAGCGCACGCCGATGCTCCCACGGCGGCGGAGGGCGAGGCGACGGGCACCGCGTTCCTGGGCGCCACCTGCCTGTACGCCGTCTACGACCCGGTCAGCGGGCGGTGCAGCATGGCCCGGGCCGGCCACCTCCCCCCGATGATCGTCGGCCCCGACGGCGCCGCCGACATCCTGGACCTGCCCGCCGGACCACCACTCGGCCTCGGCTACCTCCCCTTCCAGTCCATCGAGACAGAGCTGGCCGAAGGCAGCCTGATCGCCCTCTACACCGACGGCCTCATCGAATCGGTCGACCGGGACATCGACATCGGGCTTTCCCGGCTGGGCAATGCCCTCGCGGCGCCCCTGCCTTCCCTGACGGAGACCGGCCAACGAGTGATCGAGACTCTCCTGGCCGGCCCACCGCCCGACGACGCGGCCCTGCTCCTCGCTCGGACCCGCGTCCTGGCCCCGGACCAGGTGGCCTTCTGGGACCTGCCCAGCGATCCGGCTGCCGTCGCGCACGCCCGTACCCTCGCCATCCAGCAGGTGTCCGAGTGGGGGATCCCCGATCTGACGTTCACCACGGAACTCATCGTCAGCGAACTGGTCACCAATGCCATTCGGCATGCGGCCGGACCAGTCGGTCTGCGTCTGATCCGGGATCGCGGCCTGATTTGCGAGGTCTCCGACGCCAGCAGTACTTCTCCACGTCTCCGCCATGCGCGGACCACTGACGAGGGAGGACGGGGCCTGTTGATCGTCGCCCAGCTCGCCCACAGGTGGGGCACCCGTTACACCACGACCGGCAAGATCATCTGGACGGAGCAGGCCATCCCGGCCGGCGCGATCGCCTGAGGCGGTCCCGTATGGGGCGTTCGTAGACCATCGCGGTGGATCATGATGAGGGTGAAGCCCCGTCACGAACTCCGGGCGTTGCCACGATCTTCGGCTGCCCGCGTTCAATGAGACTGTCGATGATGCGAACAACCCCAACCTGAGGGTCCTGCGCCTGCGACCGTCGCCCTGCGCCGCAGGGACGGCTACGAGATCACGCCACCGGAGATCGCCGAGAAGTACGGCTACGGCCGGAACCGCCTGGCCGGTGCCTGGGGTCTGCACCGGGCCGCCGGTACATCATCAAGTCCAAGATCGAATACTTGGACGAACCCGCAGGTCAGGACTATGGCTCGGGCGTCGAGGCCGGCAAGCGATCCGCATCGCTCCGCAGGGTCGGCCTCCTGTCGGCCGAGTCACGGATCCGGGAGCGGTCAGGCGTGCTCCCGGCCTGCTCCAAGTTCGTCCGGGTGGCCTGGAGAGGCACGTGCGCCGGTGGACAACGGTACCTAGGGTGGGGAGTGCAGGCCTGTGACACAGCCTGGAACGAGTGACGAAGCAGGAGGACGCGCGACGCGGGCCCCAGTCCGCTGCCGGCCCGGCCGCGAGGAGCGGCGACCGGCGCGGACGGCGCTCACACCGTCGGGCGTCGGGGATGGACCAAGGACGGTTCTGAACCATGAGGCATGTACGTCGGCTTGAACCCAGCTCGGCGAACCTGGACAGCGGCACCGTGCTCGCGGCATGGGAACGGTTCGTGCAGGGCGTGGACCAGGTCCCGGATGTCCGGCCCCTGGTGGCGATCTCCTGGCATCGCTGCCGAGAGCAGTACCGGGTCGATCCTCACCTCACGGAGGCTCCGGTGGCCGTCGCGGAGCTCGAGCACACGCCCGAGCACGATGTCGTATTCGCTGAGCTGGGTTTTCGTGCCGCCTCCGTGGCACATGAGGTGGGCAGCCTCGGGGGCGTCGTCACTGTCACCGATGCCACCGGCCGCATCCTGGCCGAGTGGGGTGACCAGGCCACGCTCGCCAGAGCCGGTGAGTCCAATCTGGCGCCCTGGTTCTGCTGGTCCGAGTGCGCGGTCGGCACGAACGGCATGGGCACGGCGCTGGAGGCGCACGGCCCGGTGCGGATCAGGGGCGCGGAACACTGGTGCCAGGCGCTCCACGACTGGGTCGGCGCGGGCATCGCGGTGCGCGACGTGGTGACCAGGGAACCGATCGCGGTCCTCGGTGTCTGCCGCTGGCGCAGCCCGCTTCCTGCGGCCACGGAAAGCTGGCTGGCGAACGCGGCCACCATGATCCAGTGCCCGCTGAAGAGGCACGCCCGGGACAGCGGTGCCGAGTTGGTCGCGGCCTACACCCAGGCCAGGGCGCACTCCGGTGCGGCACTCGCCGCGGTGGACACCGCAGGCAAGGTGGTGATCGCCGACGACATGGCAAGCGAGCTCCTGGGCGTCCCGGCATGCACCCCGGCGGTCGACCCCACACTGCGGTGGAACCCCGGGCTGCCCGAACTGATCACTGCCGCCCGGTATGCCGCCAGGCAGGCGGCCCACAATCCCGACTGGATCGGCTCGACGCAGATCTTCGCCCACCTCGCCGACGAACCGACCTCGATCAGCATCCGACCCGTCTTCTCCTTCGGACGCCTGATCGGGAACCTGGTCTCGTTCGGTGCCTCCGGCGGGGCGCAGCTGCCCCAGGCGGAGGGGGCCGCGCACCTTCGGGCGCAGCCGCGCCGACTGGTCGCGATGCGGGACAACCGGATGGTGCTGCTGCGGCTGCCAGAAGTCTCCTTCGCCGAATCGCAGGGAAACGACGTATGGCTCTCCACCGATCAGGGGCGACTGCGGGCCGCCTCCATGAGTCTGGACAAACTCGAAGGTGAGCTGGCGGATGTCGGCTTCCTGCGGGTGCACCGCCGGTATGTGGTCAACCTCAGCCGCATCAGGGAGATAGAGCGCGGCCTCAAGGGCGAGCTTTCTCTGGTCATGGACGACCGGGCGAAGGAGATGGTGCCGGTTTCCCGGCGGCACGCGGCGGCCGTGCGTCGCGCGCTGGACATCTGAGCGGCCCGGCACGACCCCTGCTCCCGGAAGGAGGAGTCCCGTGTCCGACAGTCCTGACACTGTCGCCGGCGAGAAGAACGCCGGGGGCGCGGGTGGCCTCGGCCTTCCCGGCCCGGCCGGGCACCGCGGTCGCGCGACGGGGGGCGCGAGCAACCGCGACTGGTGGCCGGACCGGCTCGACCTGGCGATTCTCCGGAAACACCCCGCCGTGGCCGATCCCATGGGCGAGGACTTCGATTACGCCGCGGAGTTCCGGACGCTCGACCTCGGCGCCCTGGCACGGGACGTCGACGAGGTGCTCACGACGTCGCAGGAGTGGTGGCCGGCCGACTTCGGTCACTACGGGCCGCTCATGATCCGGATGGTGTGGCACGGGGCGGGTACGTACCGCGTCGCCGACGGCCGCGGGGGCGCGGGCGCCGGCATGCAGCGTTTCGCACCGCTGAACAGCTGGCCGGACAACCGCAACCTCGACAAGGCGCGCCGGCTGCTCTGGCCGGTGAAGAAGAAGTACGGCCGCAAGATCTCCTGGGCCGACCTGATGGTCTTCGCGGGCAACCGTGCCCTGGAGACGATGGGCCTCACGACCTTCGGCTTCGCCGGCGGCCGGGCGGACGTCTGGGAGCCCGACGAGGACGTCTACTGGGGTCCCGAGCACGCCTGGCTGGGCGATGAACGGCACGGCGGCGTCCGGGAGCTGGCGAACCCTCTGGCCGCCGACCAGATGGGCCTCATCTACGTCAACCCGGAGGGACCGAACACCGTCCCCGACCCACTCACCGCGGCCCGAGACATCCGCGAGACGTTCTGGCGCATGGGGATGAACGACGAGGAGACCGTCGCGCTGATCGCGGGCGGCCACACCTTCGGCAAGACCCACGGCGCGGCCGACCCGGTCGCCCACCTCGGCCCCGACCCCGAGGGCGCCCCCCTCGAGGAGCAAGGCTTGGGCTGGAAGAGCAGCTACGGCACCGGAAAGGGCGCGGACGCCATCTCCAGCGGGTTGGAGGGCACCTGGACACCCACCCCGACGAGATGGGACAACAGCTTCTTCGAGACCCTGTTCGGCTACGAGTGGGACCTGGAGCTGAGCCCCGCGGGTCTGTGGCAGTGGATCCCGAGAGACGGCGGCGGGGCCGGTACCGTGCCGGACGCCCACGACCCATCGACGACACACGCCCCGAGGATCCTGACGACGGACCTCGCCTTGCGGATGGACCCGGTCTACGAGCCGATCTCGCGACGCTTCCTGGAGCACCCGGACCAGCTCGCGGATGCGTTCGCCCGCGTCTGGTTCAAGCTGACGCACCTCGACATGGGCCCGATCCAGCGCTACCTCGGACCCCTGGTTCCCCGGGAGACGCTGCGCTGGCAGGACCCGGTCCCCGCTGTGGACCACGAGCTCGTCGGGGCGGCGGACATCTCCGCGCTCAAGAGCCGGATCCTCGCCTCCGGGCTGTCCGTCTCCCAGCTCGTCTCGACCGCCTGGGCGTCGGCCTCGACGTTCCGCGTCAGTGACAAGCGCGGCGGGGCGAACGGCGCGCGCATCCGCCTCGAGCCGCAGCGGGGCTGGGAGGTCAACGAGCCCGACACCCTGGCACAGGTGCTGCGCCCCCTGGAGGGGATCCAGGAGGCCTTCAACAGCTCCGAGACCGGGCACAAGAAGATCTCACTGGCCGACCTCATCGTGCTCGGCGGAGCCGCCGCCGTCGAGCAGGCCGCCAGGGCCGCCGGCCACGAAGTCCAGGTCCCCTTCAGCCCGGGACGCACGGACGCCACACAGGAGTGGACAGATGTGGAGTCCTTCGCCCCGCTCGAGCCGGCCGCGGACGGGTTCCGCAACTACAGCGGCAAGGGCGGCCGGCTGCCGCCCGAGCACGCGCTGGTCGACCGCGCGAACCTGCTGAACCTGAGCGCGCCCGAGATGACCGTCCTCGTGGGTGGCCTGCGGGTGCTGGGCGCCAACTACCAGCAGTCGCCGCTGGGCGTCTTCACCTCGGCGCCCGGGTCGCTGACCAACGACTTCTTCGTGAATCTGCTCGACACGGGCACGGAATGGAAGCCCACCTCCGAGACCGGGGAAACCTTCGAGGGGCGCGATCGCGCCACCGGCGAGGTCAAGTGGACCGGTAGCCGCGTCGACCTCGTCTTCGGCTCGAACTCCGAGCTGCGTGCCATCGCGGAGTTCTACGCGAGCGACGACGCACGGGAGAAGTTCGTCCAGGACTTCGTCGCCGCATGGGCCAAGGTCATGAACCTCGACCGGTACGACCTCGGTGCGGCGCCGCCCGGCTCCTCCCAACGGCGGCACATCGGGTATGAACGGTAGCCCGTCGCGGACGAACGGCATGAAACGGCCCGCACCTGGGCGCACCTTGTCGGCGTGATCCACCCGGCGTAGCGTTTTTGGCAACTGCGAATTCAGCACCATATCGGGTGCGATTTATCCGGCGCAGTGCGCTCCTTGACGACCGATTGCAGCCGGGCATCGGTGGTGCAGAAATAGAGATTTCGAGGAGTGGAACCTCCTATGACGACCGCGCAGGAGCGGGCCGACCTGCTGGACCAGCTCGGGTTGGCCGCACAGAACAAAGCAGCGCTGGGGCAAGTGCTGGGAACCGGAAGTATCGGGCAGGCCACCGAGGAATCGGACGGCCACATGAAGGCCACAATACGCATCAAC
Source organism: Streptomyces echinatus (assembly GCF_014203595.1). GTDB lineage: Bacteria > Actinomycetota > Actinomycetes > Streptomycetales > Streptomycetaceae > Streptomyces > Streptomyces echinatus. Next base: position 152,176 of record NZ_JACHJK010000003.1, on the reverse strand, counting down.
CCGGATGAGCTGACCTGGGATCCCTCTATTCTGGTCATGCCCCATGGAGGCGATATCGAGCTCGAGCTCGTCAATGACGACATGAACACGCACTGCGCACTTCTGCCGAGCAACGGCGACAGGAAGTTCATCTGGTTGGTGAACCATTCGCACGGGCATGCGCACCTCAATCTCGACGGCCCGGGCTACTACTGGTTCGGCTCGCCCACAGGCAATGACGAGGGCCGGGGGCTGACCGGGTCCATCGTGGTCCTGGGAGACGCCCCTCCGGAGGCTCGCCTCGACCGTCCCGAACAGCCGCGGCCGTAGGAAGAAGTAGGAGGTGGAGGGAATGACCGTCGACTACGCCGACTACGTCGACGCGGGTGAGGCCGTCGATCAGGGAGCCCTGAGCGGCAAGGTCGCGGGCGGGGACGTCGCGCCGCCGGTAGTAGCCGGCGTCGACTACGAGCGCCTGTTGAACGCTCGCGAGGAACCCCAGAACTGGCTCACCTACTACGGCGCCTACAACGGGCAGCGGTACAGCCCGCTGGACCAGATCAACACGGACAACGTCAAACGCATGGTCCCCGCTTGGGTCTTCCAGGCCGGCACGACCGGCCTGATCGCGGGCGCGTCGACCTACTCGTTCGAGGCCGCCCCGATCGTCGTCGACGGGGTCATGTTCCTCTCCGGCTGGGACGGCTGGGTCTGGGCCCTCGACGCGAAGACGGGCGTGGAGATCTGGCGGTACAAGCACGCCGTCCCCTTCGACGTGTCCTTGTGCTGCGGGAACGTGAACCGCGGGGTCGCCGTGGCTCAGGGGAAGGTCTTCTTCGTCACGGCGAACGCCCGTGTGCTCGCGCTCGACGCCACCACCGGCAAGCGGGTCTGGGACAAGACCTACGGAGACGTCCGGGCCGGGGAGAGCGCCACAGTCGCCCCGCTGGTCGTGAAGAACATGGTCATCGTCGGAAGTTCCGGCGGCGAGTTCGGCGTACGCGGCCACCTCGACGCATTCGATCTCGAGACCGGCGAGCACCAGTGGCGCAGCTACATGGTGCCCAAGCCCGGGGAGCCCGGCTCGGAGACCTGGCCCGCCGACGGCGAGGCCTGGGCACGGGGCGGGGCGAACTGCTGGATCACCGGTACCTTCGACCCGGAGACGAACCTGCTGTACGTGGGCACCGGCAACCCGGCGCCCGACTTCGACGGAGGGGTCCGCGAGGGCGACAACCTCTTCACCGACAGCATCGTCGCCGTGGACGTGGACAGCGGTCAGATCCGCTGGCACTACCAGTGCACGCCACACGACCTGTGGGATTACGACAGCATCGGCGAGTGCATCCTGTTCGAGCAGGACGGGCGCAAACTGCTCGGGCACTTCGACAAGAACGGCTACTTCTTCGTCCTCGACCGCACGAACGGCGCGAGGGTCTCGATCACTCCCTTCGTCGACCGCATCACATGGGGGGCGATCACGAGGGACGGCCAGGTGACGGCCAAGGTGTACCCGGACAAGGAGGGAGAACCGGTCCACTTCTACCCGGGTCCGGCCGGCGCCAAGGAATGGACCCATGCGTCCTACAGCCCCGAGACCGGGCTCTTCTACGTCCCGGTCCAGGACACCGGTGCCACCGCCACCCGGCGGCGCCGGGAGTTCAAGGAGAGCATTCCCTACTGGGGCGCGGGCGTTCAGGTCGACATCGAGGACATGGCGGGGTCCATCAGCGCGTTCGACGCTGGCGGCGAGGAGAAGTGGCGCTGGCGCAACGAACTCCCGATGTGCGCCTCGACGCTGGTCACCGGCGGTGACCTGGTGTTCGCGGGCGAGGCCTCCGGCGAGTTCAACGCGCTCGACGCCCGCACCGGGGAGCTGCTGTGGCAGTTCCAGTGCGGTAGCGGCCACCACAGCAGCCCGACCACCTACATGGTCGACGGCAGGCAGTACGTGGCCGTGCCGGTCGGCTGGGGCGGATGGGCCGAGGGATTCCTCCCCGGCATGCTCGGCGCGGGGCACGGAAGCGCCCTGATCGTCTTCGCCCTCCCGGAACCGTCGTAGCACGGGACTCGGAGCCTGCCGGAATTCGGTCAGAAAGGAGGTGAATCCATGGAGTCTCAGCCCGCTGAATGGGAGACGCCCGAGTTTGAGGAGATCACAGTCGCGGCCGAGGTGACCATGTACCTCGATCGGCTGGAGGACTAGCGGACGTGGGGCGGCGTCGGACCTTGTCCGGCGCCCTCCGGCGGCTCGCGATGGCCACGGACGGCCGGGCCGGTGACGGACCCGGATCTTCGATGAACGGAGTGCCGGCGTGTTGCTGCGAGTGCTGGGCTCCGCTGCGGGGGGCGGCTCCCCGCAGTGGAACTGCGGCTGCCCGGTGTGCGCCGCGGTCCGCTCCCGCGCCGGCCTCGCGCGCACCCAGTCGTCGGTCGCCATCAGCGCCGACAGCCGCCGGTGGTTCCTCATCAACGCCTCGCCCGATCTCCGCACCCAGATCGAGGCCTTCCCCAGTCTGCACCCGCACGACGACCGGACGACGCCGCTGGAGGCGGTGCTCGTCACCGACGCCGAGCTGGACCACACGCTGGGCCTGCTCCTGCTGCGCGAGGCCCGCGCCCTGCGGCTCTACGCCACGCCGACGGTGCGCAAGACCCTGTCTGACGGCTCGGGGATTCTGCGCACGCTCGAACGTTACTGCCCGGTCGAGTGGCGGGCAGTGGATCCAGGCGCCGACCTCGCCCTGGCGGACGGGCTGTCCTGCCGGGCGTTCGACGTGCCCACCACCAAGCGCGATCGGTTCGGAGCCGGGGTGGACCACGGCCGCGTCGTGGGCTACCGGCTGACCGACGAGCGCAGCAAGGGAACGCTCGTGTACCTGCCAGGAGCGCAATCGCTGACACCGGCACTGCGCGGGGAGATCGAGGGCTGCGCATGCCTGCTGATCGACGGGACCTGCTGGCGCGACGACGAGCTCATACGGCTCGGCCTGGCCGGCAAGACGTCCCGGGAGATGGGGCACCTGCCCATCGACGGCCCGGACGGCAGTCTCGCGCAGCTCCCGTCGATGGGCGTGGGGCGGACGATCTACGTGCACATGAACAACACCAACCCGATCCTCCTGGAGGACGCGCCCGAGCGGCATACCTTGGAGGAGCGCGGTATGGAAGTGGCCATGGACGGCCTTGAAATCCAGGTGTAGAGCCGTGACGACAACCACCATCAGAACCGGCGCCGACGGCTTCGTCGAGACGTTGCGGGCCCAGTCGCGGCGATACCACGACCAGCACCCGTTCCACGTGCGGATGAACGCCGGCCGGCTGAGCCGCCGCCAGATCCGGGGCTGGGTGGCCAACCGCTTCTACTACCAGGAGAACATCCCCCGCAAGGACGCCGCGATCCTGTCCAACTGCCCTGACCTCGAGGTCCGCCGCCGCTGGATCCGACGGATCCTCGACCACGACGGCACCGCAACCGGCGAGGGCGGCATCGAGGCGTGGCTGCGCCTCGGCGAGGCCGCCGGGCTGACCCGTGAGGAGATCCGGGACCACCGGCACCTGGTACCCGGCGTGCGGTTCGCCGTCGACTCCTACGTGAACTTCGCCCGGACCCGGCCGTGGGTGGAGGCGGTGGCGTCCTCCCTCACCGAGCTGTTCGCGCCCGACCTGATGGCGGCGCGGCTGGCCGCGTTCGAGCGGTGGTACCCGTGGATCGCCCCCGAGGCCCTTGCCTATTTCCGCGCCCGCCTGGAACAGGCACCCCGCGACTGCGAACACGCCCTCGAGGTGGTCACCGCCCACTGCCTCTCCGCCGAGTCCCAGGCACGCGCCGTCGACGCGCTGTCGTTCAAGTGCGACGTCCTGTGGGGCCTGATGGACGCCATCGACCAGGCCTACCCGGAGTGACCACCATGGACCCGACACATACCGCAGCGACCCGCACCGCAACCAGGACCCCGCCCGGCGCAGGGGTGTCCGGCTCGGACCGGCCCCGGTTGGCGCGCCATGTCCGGCTGACCTTCTGCCGGACCAGGCAGCGCAAGATCCTGCTGCACCCCGAGACGGTGGTGGTTCTGAACGCCAGCGGCGCGGACATCCTCGAGCTGTGCGACGGGCGGCACACCGTGACCGAGATCGTGACCGAGCTGGGCGCCCGTTACCAGAACGTTCCCGAGGACGAGGTGCGGCAGTTCCTGACCCGGCTCGTCGCCCGGCGCTGGGTGGAGGTCACCGATGGATAGCCCGTTCGGGTTGCTCGCCGAGCTCACCTACCGCTGCCCTTTGGCCTGCCCGTACTGCTCCAACCCGCTCAACATGGCCGGCTACCAGGACGAGCTGGCCACCGACGAGTGGCGGCGGGTGCTGGTCGAGGCCAGTGACCTGGGGGTTCTGCAGTGCCACCTGTCCGGCGGGGAACCGTTGCTGCGGCGCGACCTGGTGGAGATCGTGGCGGACGCCCACGACCTGGGCCTCTACACCAATCTCATAACCAGCGCGCTCGGGCTCTCGCGTCCGAGGGCCGAGCAGCTGCGGGCCGCCGGTCTGGACCATGTGCAGATCAGCATCCAGGCCGACGAACCGACCGTGTCCGACCGGATTGCCGGGATCCCGTCCTTCCAACGCAAGATCGAGGCGATGGGCGTGGTCAAGGAACTGGGCTGGCCGCTCACCATGAACGTGGTGCTGCACCGGCACAACATCGACCGCGTCGCCGACGTGCTCGCCCTGGCCGAGGAGGTGGGCGCCGACCGGGTGGAGCTGGCCAACACCCAGTACTACGGCTGGGCCTGGCGAAACCGTGACGCGCTGCTGCCGAGCCGGGCCCAGCTCGAGGCGGCCGAGGTCGTGGTGCGGGCCGCCCGCGAGCGGCTGCGGGAACGCATGGACGTCATCTATGTCATCCCCGACTACTACAGCCGCTACCCGAAGCCCTGCATGGGCGGTTGGGCCTCCCGGCAGCTGACCGTGACACCGAACGGCGACGTTCTGCCCTGCCCGGCTGCCCAGCCCCTGCCGTTGCCGCGGGCCAGCGTGCGTGAGGACCCGCTGGAGCGGATCTGGGCCGAGGCCCCGGTGATGACCGCGTTTCGGGGGACCGACTGGATGCCGGAGCCCTGTCGGAGCTGCTACCGGCGGGAGCTGGACTTCGGTGGGTGCCGCTGCCAGGCATTCCTGCTCACCGGCGACGCCGCCCGCACCGACCCGGTCTGCTGCCTGTCACCCGACCACGACCTGGTCGCCCGGGCGGTGGAGGCCGCCAACTCCGACTCGTCAGAGGATCTTCCGCTGGTCCCCCGCCCGCACCGAGCCGGTCTGCCACCTGTCACCCGGCCGCGACCTGGTCGCCCGGGCCGTCGAAGCAGCCCATGCTGAGTGGCGTGCTGACGCGCGGATCGGCGATCTGCCGCTGATCTCCTGCCTGCAGGCCCGCCTGCCTCCCGGTGGAGCGGGTCAGCCGCCCAACCACAACGGCAGCGCCGCAGCGGCGATGATCAAGACGACCCCGCTCAGCAGGTCCGAGCGGATCCGGATGAGGCGTGCCGCGGCCCGTCCGAGTTGCAGCCCGACCAGTGACAACACCGCCGTCATGGCGCCGAAGACGGCGGCCGAAAACCAAGGCGAGAGCCCAAGGACCCCCAGGCTCGCTCCGGCGAGCAAGTTGTCCAGGCTCAGTGTCAGCGGGATGCCGAACAAGGCCCACGGGTGGTCCAACTCTTCCGGCTCGGGGTGACGAAGGGCCGAGATGACGAGGTAGAGGCCGTATCCGCCGAGCGCGGCCGCGCCGATCACATCGGCCACTCCTCCGACGGACTCCCCGATCTGATGACCGACCAACAGTCCGACGAGGGGCATGATCGCGTCCCACAGCCCGAAGGTGAGCGAGACCTGCACCGCGCGCTTCAAACCGAATGGGACCGTGCCGAGCGCGATGGATACCCGGAAATTGTCGAGGCTGAGTACAAAACCCAGGATCAATATTTCCCAGATCATGGCGAGGTAGCTGCCCAACGACGACCGACGCCGGCGGAAACGACTCTGACTCGGTTAGTATCCGCCATAATTCGTCATAATATCTCAGATGGTTCACAATATAAACCTGTAAGGTGATTTCCATAATATTTCGACGCTGCTCGCCCGACGGTGGCTATCACTTCCAGAAGAGCTCGTTGATTGAACCGGCAGGCCTCGCTGTTTCTGTGGGCCGTTGCGGCCCGCGCCGGTGACTGACTGGCCGTCGTCGCCCCCGCGCGACCCGGCTCAGTACGTCGACGACCCTGTCCCAGACTCCCGGACCGGGGTTGCCGAAGGCCACGTAGGGGGCCAGCAGGTCCAGCGTCCAGAACAGCAGGGGATCGCCCACCGGGTAGGAGGAGCGTGCGCTTTCCCACGCTGGCGAACCTTGGGCCGGTGAACAACAACCAGGATGGATGGAGCGGCGCCTTCCGATCAGTCTGGCGTCGCAGCGGTGCCACAGCCGTACATCCGTTGTCGCGCTGTGGTTGGAGGGGCCACTCCCGGAGCGCTGGCGCGGCGACTTGCCCCCGTGTTTCCGCGGCGCCCTCCACTCATCGCGAGGGAGCACACCCATCATGGCCCGGCGCATCCGATGCAACGCCGTCATCTCGCTCGTCGCCTCATCGTTCGTTCCAGGGGTCACGGTCGTCCTGACGCCTGCCGCCACCGCGACCCCCGCTCTGGGGGAGTGCACAGTCAAGATCGAGGGCAACGGAACGCGGGCGCTGTCCCTCAACGACGGTGATTTCCTTCAGCCGCGCGCCAAGATCAGGCCACGGACAGGCGACGGTCCGCTCGAAGTGACCGAGGAGGGGCAGGGCACATGCGCGTGCCGCTCGAAGGCGGCGGTCGGCTGGTAGTCGATCTGACCCCGGACGAGGCCGGCGCCCTCGCCGACGGACTCAGGAACGTCGTCGGCTGATGCCGTTGGTCAGCGGGACTGGAAAGTAGTTGGCGTACCGCAGAGGTCGCCTGACGGTGGGACGTGGCTTCGGTCGGGTGGTCTTCCGGTCGGTGGGGCATAAGGGCAGGGCCTCGCGAACAGCTAGGGGGGTGTCGCATCCATGAAGCCTCGGGGGCCCTGGGCCGCAGTCTTGCGTGCCGTTGTCCGCGGAGCCCGACTCGGCTGTCTCATCGTGTGATTCGGCTCGTCAGCGATCCGCGCCGCACCGGCGGCCAGCGGCACGGCGCTTGTTCACCGGGTTCCTCCGAGGATGGCCCGTCCTTTGGGGCGGGGAGGAATCGGACTCCTGCGGAGCAGGGCAGAGGTAGCCGTTTCGCCGTCAGGGCGAAACGGCGTCCACCCCAGGACGGTGTGAGGAACCCCGCGAAGATCGATTGTTCTCAACTGTCAGTCCTCCCGGATAGGTTGATGTCCTTCCAGACGGTGATCGACGTCTCGCTGGCGGTCCTGGCGGCGGCCGGGGACCCGCTCTTCGAACGGGCCGACGCCACGAGCGTGTCCCTGGCCGAGCTGCGCGACCGGGCCCTGATCTGCCTGCCGCGGGGGACCGGGGTGCGGACGGCGCTGGAACGGGCCTGCCGACGGGCGGGATTTCCGCCTCGAATCGCCTTCGAGGCGGCGGCGCCAGATGTGTTGGTGCAGCTGGCGGCCCGGGGCTGGGCGTCGCGGTGCTGCCGGGCGGGGAGGGTGAGGAGGGGCACCGGGAGGCCGAGGACGGCTCTGCTTCGGACGGACCCACCCTGCGTACCCTGACCATCGTCGACCCCGGCATCCGCGCCCGCATTGCCCTCGCCCGGCGCTCCGCCGGCCCCGCGAGCCCGGCGGCGAAGGCCCTGCTGGACAGCCTCCGCGGGCGGCTGCGCGAGCGCCTGCCGGCGATGGCAGAGGTGCCCGAGACGCCGGCGGGCTGAAGGGTGTCGCAGATCGCCCACGGCCTCAACAGCCGCTCATGGCCCTAACGCAACGGTGCTGAGGTCCCAGCCCGTGGTGACGAGGGGCCTTCACCACGGCGCGCCCGGCCCGAACGGTTCGAAGAACATGACGTCCAGCGGATGCAGGTCCCGGCCGGTCAGACCGGGGAAGCCGGACTCGGCGGGGCCACCGCGCAACCACGTGAGCAGGGTTGCCGTGAAGTCGCCTGGCAGGGGCGGTCCTTGGTCGCAGTGGCGTGGGTTGACAGCTACGCGCCATGTCTCGGGCGGGCCGTCCGCGCACCAGCCGATCTGGTCCCCGTCGATCGTCGACGCGAACGGCAGGAAGCCGCCGGGCTCGGGCCACGCGGGCATCGGGTAGTACTGGGGATGGGCGGCGCGCAGTTGGCGGTATCCGTCAAGCATGCCCTCGACGGTGGCCGCGAGCCCTTGCTCCCGTGGCCGGTCCAGGGACAGTGGGGCGCTCATGTCCAGCCACCAGCTCCAGTTGCCCGCCCCGTACCGCTCCGCGAGCGCCACGAAGTCCGGCGGCAGCCGGGTGCCGAGCCGCTCGAAGACCTGCTCCCATGTGCCCTCGCCCAGGTACGGCTCCAGGGGCGGTGGAACCAGCGCCATGACGGCGTCGAGGCCCGAGCCCTCGGTGAGCGCCGCGTGCTGCCGCGCGTCCACGGCGGTGCCCGCAGGCGGTGGCGACCAGGGTGCGGACCCGGCCAGCGGCGGCCAGACCCGTATCTGTGAGGAGAGCGGGCCCAGCAGCCCGCCGGGCTCGCCCGGGTGCGGCACGCCGGTGCGCAGCAGCGTGAACAGCAGCTCCAGGAACGGGACTTCGTAGTCCACCCAGGGCTCGCTCACCCCGACTGCCACATTCGTGGTCATGAGCGTGACCGGCCACTCGTCGGGGTCGTCCGACGCGCCCGTGTTCCAGAAGAGGTGGTCGCCGCTCCTCGTCGTGGCGAAGGCGAGCAGGCCGCCCTCCTCGGGCAGGAAGGGGCGCCGACGCGCGGTGAACATGCCGGGCCGGATCGCCGAGTGCCGGTGCGTCTCGACGATCCATGCTGCGTACTCGAAGCGGCCGTCGGTGCTGACGCACGGGGGGTGCAGCCGGATCGCCGCACCCGGGCCGCCTATCTCGGCCGCACCGTACGCCGACACGAGCGCCTTGTAGTCACCGGGCAGCGGGGTGCCGAGCCAGCCCTCGACCGCCGCCCAGTCGACGGCGGGCGCCGGGCCGGGCGGCGGTCCGACGAGACCTGTGAACGCGGTGATCCGCGCAGAGTGATCCATGGAGCCGAGGATGACATCCCCCACCGACATTGAGACTGGGACCTGGCACCGCTCGGGCGTCTGACCCGCCCACTGACTGACGCTTCGGCTGTCCTCGGGTTGAATCGGGTCGGCTCCCGGGCGGTGCCACAGCGCGCGTGACCGGCCGGGCCACCATGACCTCATTGCCTCGCCCAACCCCCTTGCCCTGCAGGTCACAGCGTTAACGCAGCGGTGTTGATATGCCCCTAGGTGACGCGCTGAGGTGCCGGACGCCAAGGGCGGGCAGAGTTGAGTCAACGGTCAACCAGCCGTGGACGCCGGGCCTGACCCGTGGATTCCGCGTCGGTGTCGTCGGTGCCGACCGGGCCGCGGGGAAGCATCCGGTCCAGCCACTTCGGCAGCCACCAGTTGGTCCGGCCGAGGAGTGTCATGGTCGCCGGTACCAGCACCATGCGTACGACCGTGGCGTCGATGAAGATCGCGGTGGCCAGGCCGAGCCCGAACATTTTGGTGGAGGGGTCCTCGGCGACGGCGAAGGACAGGAAGACCGCCACCATGATGAGGGCGGCCGAGGTGATGATCCGAGCGGTGCGCGAGACGCCCTCCACGATCGCCGTGCCGTTGTCGCCGGTGCGCAGGTACTCCTCGCGCACGCGCGAGAGGAGGAACACCTCGTAGTCCATCGACAGGCCGAACAGGATGGCGAAGAGGAACATCGGGATGAACGACACGATCGGAACCGTCGCTTCCAGCCCGATGAGTGCGCCTCCCCAGCCCCACTGGAACACCGCGACCATGATGCCGTAGGCCGCTCCGATGCTCAGCAGATTCAGCAACACCGCCTTGAGCGGGACGAGTATCGAGCGGAAGACCAGCATCAGCAGCAGGAACGACATCGCCAGGACGGCGGCGACCAACACCGGCAGGCGTTGGCTGGTCCGTTGGCCCACATCGGACAGGCTCGCGGCGGCGCCGCCGACGTGGGCCCTGGCCGGGCCGTGCCCGATCGCCGTGGGCAGCACGTCGGTGCGCAGCCGGGCGATGGTGTCGGCCGTGGCCTTGTCCTGAGGGCTGGTGGTCGGGAACACCACGAGGGTCGCGATGCCGGTGGCCCGATCGATGTGTGTCGGCGCGACGGATGCGATGCCCGGATCCGCCGCAACCGCCCCGACGAGTCGGTCCAGCACTCCCGGATCACCGGTGGGGTCCGCGGCGATGACGAGGGGACCGTTGGTGCCCGGGCCGAACCCCTCGGCGACGAGGTCGTAGGCCCGGCGCTCGGTACGGCTGTGGGGCAGTGAGCCGTCGTCGGGCAGGCCGACGCGCAGGCCGAGCACGGGCAGCGTCGCGGTCAGCAGCAGCCCCGCCGCGCCGACCACGTACGGCACCGGGTGCCGGCTGACGTGCCCGATCCAGCGACGCCACCCGGCGGCGTGGGCGGCGCCTGCCGCCGGGTTCCGCCGCCGTGCGAGTCGGCCCAGCTTCCTGGTCTGCAGAGCCCGGCCGATCCGGTCGGCCCGGGCCAGGCGTGGGCCGGCGGCGCCGAGGAAGGCCGGCAGCAGCGTCACCGACGCGACCACCATGGTCAGAACGACGATCGAGACGGCGAGCCCGCCCACCGTCATGAACGGTACGTTCGCGACCGCCAGGCCGAGGATCGATACGACGACGGTGCCGCCGGCGAAGACCACCGGCCTCCCCGCCGTGGCCACCGCTCGCCCCGCCGCCTCGCGGGGATCGAGCCCGCGCGCGAGGTACTCCCGGTGCCTGGCGAGCACGAACAGCGCGTAGTCGATGCCCACTCCGAGCCCGACCATGCTGCCCAGGACAGGGGCGAAGGTCGGGACGTCCGTCACCCCCGCCAGTACCGTCATCGTGGCGACCCCTACGGTCAGCCCGAAGACCGCCATGCCGATCGGCAGCGCGGCGGCGACGAGCGAACCGAACGCCAGGAACAGGATCGCGGCGGCGGCGAGGAGGCCGATCAACTCGCTTGCGCCGCCGTCGGGGTCGGAGAAGACGTAGAAGAGGTTCCCGCCCATCTCGATGCGCAGGGGCAGCTCGGCGCGCAGCCGGTCGCCGAGATCGACGAGGGCGTCGAGGTCTTCGGCCGACAGCCGGCTCTGGTCGGGGTACTGCACCCGGACGACCGCGGTCCGCCCGTCGGCCGAGACAAGGCCGCCGCGCACGGTGGTGTCCCCGCCTGCGTCGAGTGCCCCCGCCGGGTCGCTCGTGCCGAGCACGTGCGGCAGCCGCTTCACCTCGGTCTGCAGCCGCGTGAGAGCGGTGCGCGCGCTGCCGTGGTCGAAGAACGTCGCACCGTCGTCGAGGGGGGTGACGACCACTTGGGCGGTCATCCCCTCCTGGCCGGTGCCTGCCCGCTCGATCAGTTCCGCGGCCCGTTGGGAGTCCAGTCCCGGAGCGGTCATCGAGTCCGCGGTCCGCCCGCCGATGGCGATCGCGGCGAGGACGGCGAGCGTGGCGGCGATCAGCCATGCCGCGATCACCCGCCAAGGATGGCGGGCGGCGCTTGCGCCCAGGCGCAACAGGGCTTTCGAGAGCATCGGGTCCTCCAACCACCTCGTCGGCCGTCCTTGTACGGCCGCCGATGCCGAGGTTCGTCGCCACGGCGCTCTGCGGCATCGGCTCGCGGGCCGCGGATCCGTCGGCCCCGGGGCGGAGTGACGACCCGTCCTTTCGGCCGATGCGCGGCACGGCGCGGCCCCTAGGCTGAGAACCGTGCTGCGAGACGACCTGCGAACCCTGTGGACCGAACCCCGGCCGCCCGACGCGCCCGCCCGGGTGTGGCGGGACTGGGCGCTGCTCGCCGCGGGCCTTGTCGGTGTGGTGCTGGAGGCCACCCTGCGCGAGAACGTCGTGTGGCGGCCGGTGGCGGTGGTGTTCGCCGTATGGCTGTGCGTGCTGCCCCTGTGGCGCCGGACCCGCCCGCTGACAACGGTCGTGCTCGCGTTCGGCGGGATGATCGTGCTCCAGGTGGTCTCGCTGGTGGCCACCCCTCGGGCGCCGGTCGGTCTGTACGTCGGCGCGGTCGTCCTCCTGCTGGTGTACGCGCTGCCCCGGTGGGGATCGGGACGCGAGATCGTGCTGGGCGGCGCAGTGATCCTCGCGGCCGGCGCGCTGTGTTCCGTCACGGACGAGACCCCGGTCGTCGAGAACGTCGTGGGCTTCGTCTTCCTGCTGCTGCCCGGCGTGGTCGGGGCTGCCGTGCGGTTCCGGGTGACCGCTCGCGAGCGGCAGTTGGAGCAGGTGCGCTCCCGCGAGCGCGAGCAGCTCGCCCGGGAACTGCACGACACGGTGGCCCACCACGTGTCGGCCATGGTGATCATCGCTCAGGCGGGCCGGGTGCTCGCGGGCACCGACCCGTCCGCCGCCGTCGAGGCGCTGGAAGGGGTCGAGGAGGAAGGGGCGCGCACGCTGGAGGAAATGCGCGCCATGGTCGCCGCGCTGCGCGACCGCGGAGTCGGCGCCCAGCTGGCGCCCCCTGCCGGAGTCGCGGATCTGGAGCGCCTGGTGCGCACCCCGGGTGGTCGCCTCAGGGTCGACTTGGGGCTCCACGGTGAACTGGACACGCTGCCCCCGGCCGTGGACGCGGCCGTCTACCGGATCGTGCAGGAGTCGGTGACCAACGCGCTGCGCCACGCGGTCGACGCGACCGAGCTCGTCGTTCGGGTCGCCGCGGAACGGCACTGGGTACGGGTGAGCGTGCGCGACAACGGCCGGCGCACCGGCCGGGGTCGCGACGGATACGGACTTACCGGACTGCGCGAGCGCGCGACCCTGATCGGCGGCACACTACGAGCCGGCCCGGGCACCGACCGGGGCTGGCATGTCGAAGCCGAGCTGCCGAGAGCGAGGAGCGAGAGCGGTGTCCATACGCGTCCTCGTCGCTGACGACCAGACGATCATCCGCACCGGGCTGCGGATCATGCTGAACGCCCAGCCCGGCATCGAGGTGGTCGGCGAGGCCGCCGACGGACAGGAAGCGGTACGTCTGGCCCGCGAACTGCGCCCCGACGTCTGCTTGTTCGACATCCGCATGCCCGTGATCGACGGGCTCGAGGCCACCCGGCTGGTCGCCGGCCCGGGCGTCGCCGACCCGCTGGCCGTGGTCGTCATCACCACGTTCGACCTCGACGAGTACGTCTACGGCGCGCTGCGTGCCGGCGCCCGCGGATTCCTCCTCAAGGACACCGGACCGGACCTTCTGGCGCAGGCCGTACGGTCGGCGTCCGGCGGTGAGGCGCTCATTGCGCCCAGCGTCACCGTCCGTCTGCTCCAGGCATTCGCGGACCTGCCCGCCGGCCGACCCGTGGCCCAGCCGGTCTCCGCCGTCACCGCCCGCGAGGAGCAGGTGCTCCTCGCCGTCGCTCGCGGGCTGACCAACACCGAGATCGCCGATGCACTGCACATCAGCCTCAGCACGGTGAAGACGCATCTGGCCAGCCTGATGGCCAAACTCGGCGCCCGCAACCGGGTCGAGATCGCGATGTGGGCCTACGAAACCCGCCGTATCCTCCCCGGAACCTGACCTGGGTGCCGGGCCATGTCCCCTGAGTCCCCGCCCGGACATCAGTGCACCGGTCGGCTCACGTCGGCTCCACGTGCGTCACCCGCCCCGTCTTGGCCGTGACCTTCGGATCGGCTCCCGCCAGGCCTGGCCGGACGGACGCAGGCCCGGCTGCCCGCGTGAAGCCCGTGCTTCCGGGAGAGTGAGGGGACGGGCCTATACTCGCCAGCGTGCCATCGATGGGGGAGCCGCCGACGGGTGGCAGCCGACTGCGGTTCGCTGTGCTCGGTCCGCTGCGGGTCTGGCGCGGCGACGTGCAGCTGGACCTCGGCCCGGTTCGTCAGCAGGCTCTGCTGACGGCGTTGCTGTTACGGCCGGGCACGACCGTCAGCCGGCAGCAGTTGCTCGACGGAGTGTGGGGGCCGGAGCCGCCGGGCACCGGTGCCAAGGTGATTCCGGTCTATGTGCACCAGCTGCGCAGACGTCTGGATCCTGGCCGAGGAAGCGCCTCCGGATCCCTGATCGTGACCGAGCGGGGCGGCTACCGCATAGACCCACGAAACGTCTGGACGGACGTAGCCCGGCTGAGGGAGATCGTCACCGAGGCGCACGCCGGGCGGGATTCCGGTGACCTGGCCGCCGCGGTGAGCGCGTGGTCGGCCGCTCTGGAGCTTTTCCACGGAGATCCCCTCTCCGGGATCCCTGGGCCGTTCGCCGAGGCAGAGCGTCTACGGCTGTCGGAACACAGGCTCGCGCTGGTGCGGGACAAGGTGGAGTGCCAGTTGCAGCTGGGACGGCACGCCGAGGTCGTCGGAGAGCTGTTCGCTCTGTCCGAAACGCATCCGCACAACGAGTCCCTGGCCGCTCTGCTGATGCGTGCCCTCTATGCCGGCAACCGGCAAGCGGACGCACTGTCTGTCTTCGCCAAGGTGCGCCGCCGTCTGGTGCAGGAACAGGGAGCGGAGCCAGGCGGTGAACTGCGGCGGGTGCACGAGGCGGTGCTGCGCGCTGATGAATCCTTCCTTGTCGGCGCGTCGCCACGGGCACGCCGATCGACGGACCAGCGGCCCGCAGTCGATCGCGCGCTCCGACGTGTGCGGAACGAACTCCCGGTCGGCGTCAACGGCTTCACCGGGCGGAACCACGAACTTGAGGTGCTTCTCGCGCCTAACGATGACCAGGTGGTGACGGTCCGTGCGGTGGACGGCATGGCCGGGGTCGGCAAGACCGCGCTCGTCGTACGCGCCGCGCGTGCCATGCAAGACCGTTTTCCGGATGGCTGCCTGTTCGTGGACCTTCATGGTCACCGGCAGGGGCGGGAAGCAGCGACCCCGCAGCGCGTGCTGCGCCGATTGCTGCGGGCAGTCGGCGACATCACCGAAGGCGACGACGCATCACATGACCTTGACGGCCTGGCGGCGTCGTGGAGAGCGGCGACCGCCGTCCTCCGGTTGATCCTGGTGGTCGATGACGCGTGCGCTGCACAACAGGTGCGCCCCCTGCTGCCCGCCGGTCCCGGCAGCCTCGTACTGGTGACCAGTCGTCAGCGGCTGACCGGGCTGGATGCCGACCGCAGGGTCTCGCTGGCGCCGCTGGACATGGACGAGGCGGTGGCCCTGCTGACCCGCGTCGTCGGCGGCACGGGCTCCGACCCGGAGCGTGCGGCGGTGCGCGAGCTGGCCCGTCTCTGCGACCGGCTGCCCCTGGCCCTGCGTGTCGTCGGCGCCCGGGTGCAGAGTCGTCCGTTGTGGGCGCTGGAGCGCATGGCGGTCCGGCTGGCCGACGACGAGCGTCGGCTTGGTGAGCTCACGGTCGAGGACCGCGGTGTGGAGACAGCCTTCCGGGTCTCCTACGATCAGCTTCCGGACGCGGAGCGGCGGGCCTTTCGCGTGCTGGGCCTCTCGCCCACCGTGGAGTTCGACCCGCTGACACTGGCCGCCATGCTCGAGCTCACACGAACCGATGCCGAGCGCGTCCTGGAGAGCCTGGTCGAGGCGAGTCTCGTCCAGCAGGCCGTCACGGGCCGCTACCGCCTGCACGACCTGGTCGCCCTCTACGCCCGCCGCGTCGCCGCCAGGTACCCCGCGGAAGCCGCGGCGGCCCGGACCGGGGTGTTCCGGCTCTACGTGGTCGCCGCCCGTCGCGCGAGCGACTGGGGCCCCTTTGCCTTCCCGACCGGCCCGCCGGCGGACACCGCGCCCTTCGCCGACTGGGAGGAGGCGGCGGCGTGGCTGGACGCGGTGGGCGGCGAACTGGTCGACGTGGTCGCCCACGCGGCGGCCGTGGGCCACGTGGACGACGCCGGCTGGCTCGCCGGGGGACTGTGTGACTACCTCACCCGGCAGGGCCGGTACCACGAGTGCCGGGCCGCGATCGAGATCGTGCTGCCGCTCGCGCAGCAGTCCACCGACCAGCGAATGGTCTGCGAACTGCGCACCTGCATGGGCATTGCGTACGGGCTGCAGGGCCACTACGAGCAGGCGCGTCGCTGGCTGGGGGATGCCCTTGAGAGCAGCCGCCGCATCGGAGATGTCATCGAAGAAGCCCGGGCTCTGGGTTCCCTCGGGATCTTCATGAACGCGGCGGGGGAGCCGGCCGAGGCCGCCGTGCTCCTGGCCCGGTCGGCGGACCTCGCCCAGGGAGCGGAGGACGACTGGCTCGCGGTGATGTACCTGGCAAACGTCGGCGCCATCCACCATCAGGTGGGGGAACATGACAAGGCGCAGGAGTGCTACGCGGCGTCGGTCAGCCTCGCCGAGAGGATCGGCAGACCCAGGATCCTGAGCAAGACGCTCTTCCGCTTGGGGGCGCTCCAGCTGGACCGTGGGCACTGCGCGCAGGCCGCCGACGCGCTGAGCAGGGCCGCCGCACTCGCCGAGCGCGTGGGGGACATCCCGCTGTTCGCCGCGGTCCTCGGCAGACTCGCCGCCGCTGAGGAGTGCCTGGGCAACCTGGCTCGGGCGGCCCAGTGCCACTCCCGAGCACTTGCGGCGGTCGGCGAACGACCCGGCACCAGGCTCAAGGCCGAGATCCGTAACCGGTTGGGCTGGCCCCAGGCCGCGACGGAAGACCTGGTCCAGGCGCGCGACCGGTTCGAGGCGGCCATCGCCCGCTCCCGTACCGAATCCGGAAAGCTCGCGTAGACCGTCGACGGCCCACGGCCGGACACCCGCACACGCGACAACGTCATGTCCTGCCACGAGCCACCGCCTCTTCCTCTCCTCGCCGTACCACCGCATCCGACCGGTGAACCGGGATTTCATCCACTTTTCAACGCCCCTCGCCAGGATGAAGGCATCGCTGCAGACCGTTCGCCGCGGTCCCGCAGCCGTGGCGCAGAGAGCACCGCGTGAGCAACGCACACGAAGGCGGCGCCTGGTGGGGCAGTCCGGCGATCGTCGGTGTCCTGCCGACCTTCTGCCCTCCAGAGCGACCCGCGACGAAGAGGAATGACATGGGGCTGTTACACGCGTGGCGTATGCAAAAGCTCACTTCTGACGCCAGAACTGCCTATGGCAGGGGCGATGCGATGTTCGTCGCCGGCTTCGACATCGACAGCCGAGCCAGAGTGCCCATGAAGGCGGTCCGCAAGGAGATCGACAAGATCATCACGGCGGTGGAGCCGATCGGTTGGCAGTGCGTCAGCGTGCAGCCGTTCCTCGCATCGGTTCAGATCGACTTCATCCGCAGAGCATGAGGACAACGACGTCCACACCCGGGTGCCTTGCGGCACGGGCCGGAGTCGGCCCGGCGGCCCAGGCCTGCCGTCATGAGGGGGGCGAGCCCGCACACCCCATACGGCGAGCCGCGCGCACGGTTGGAAGCGGCTGCCCACCGATCACGAGCCACACAGGTCCACGTCGGCTAACAGCTGTGCCAAGCATGGCAGTTGCAAGCGACAGGCCGCCTGAAGCGGCCTTGAAAATCTCCCCGGGACAGGGGAGGAGCATCCAAGCGAACAGTCGGAAGCGAGGGAGTCGAACAATGGACACGCGGAATGCCGGCGCACCCTGGGGTACCACCCGCATGGCACCGTATGCCGAGACCGTATCCGTTCCTATGAGCACCCCGGTGATCGACCCCGAAACCCAGATCGCCGTCGTCATCGACGACCACGGCCGCACCGTCGAGCTCCACAACCACCAGACCAGCAGCGGAACCTCGAGCTCCACGAGTACCAGCAGCGCCGACAGCTACGACTCAGACGACTCGTCGGACTCCGACCACGACTACGCATGACGACAGACCGGAGCGGGTCGGTGCTGGTCCTGACCAGCACCCACGACGTGACCACCGACCTGGTACTGCGCATCCTCGCGGAACGCCAGGTACCGGTAGTCCGTCTCGACCCCGGCACAGACCTGCACACAGGTGCCGCGCTCACCGCCACGTACCGCACGGGCGATCAACGCGGCACCCTGCGCACGCCCACCCGCGAACTCGACCTCACCCAAGTGCGCTCCGTGTGGACACGCCGTCCCTCACCCTTCGACGGGCCGCCCGCACTGGACGGACAGGAGCGCCGGTTCGCGGCTTCCCAATCTCTGTGGGGTGTCGGCGGCATCCTGGCATCGCTTCCCGGAGCCCACTACGTCAATCATCCGTGGAGCAACCGGGCGGCTGAGTACAAGCCGGCCCAACTCGCCACCGCTCAGCGCAGCGGTCTGTCCGTCCCCAGCACGCTGATCACCAACGACCATGACCAGGCACGGGACTTCGCCTCTCATCACACCGGCGCAGTGGTCTACAAGCCGTTGTGGAACACCCCCTATGCAATCGACGGCCAAGCACAACAGGTGTGGGTACGCGAGGTGCGCACGCACGAGATCACCCCCGCCGTGGCCATGTGCCCGCACCTGTTCCAGGCCAAGGTGGAGAAGGCGTTCGACGTGCGTCTCACGGCTGTGGGCAACCGGGTGTTCGCGGTGCAGATCGACAGCCCCGATCTCGACTGGCGGCAGCGACAATCCCTGATGCAGTGCACGCCGATCGCCGTCCCCGACCGGATCGCGCGCTCGGTGTCCGCCTATCTCACCCTCTTCCGACTCGAATTCGGCGCGTTCGACTTCGCCGTCACGCCTGCCGGCGAGTGGTACTTCCTCGAGTGCAATCCCAACGGGCAGTGGGCATGGCAACCCGACTCGATCACCGACTCGATCGCCCACGCTCTCGCTGACCAACTCCAAAACCGTCCCAAAGCATGAGCCGGCCCGCTGAACCCTGCGCGGCGCGTTCTCAAGGCCGCTCTGACGTGCACGTTAGAGCGGACGTTCTTAGAGGGCGTTTATGCAGGTCCAGCTCTATATGCGGCTTTCGTCCCTGCCCTGCTTTCGGGACTTTCATGTCGTAGGCGGTGAATGACGTTCTCCGGGACGGAGGCTCGGTCATCTGTCTCGTTCGCTTCTGTGCTCGGAAGTCCGTCTGGTTTGAAGATGCCACGGAATCGCCTGATGGGCAGCGGACCCCAGCGACCTGTCCGACGCCCGGTGGGCCCTGATCGAGCCGTCATTGACGGCCTGGAGAAGGGCCCGGCTCGACCGCAGACCAACCGGGCAGCCGACCAAGGTCGATTTACGTGACGTCTTCAATGCGATCCTCTACGTCAACCGCACGGGAATCCCCTGGAAATACCTCCCGCACGACTTCCCCAACCACGGCACCGTCTACGCCTACTACGCGGCTTGGCGCGACGAGGGAGTCTTCGCCCAGCTCAATTACGACCTGACGGGACTGGCCCGGGTGAAGGAGGGGCGCAAGCCCGAGCCGACCGCCTCCGTGATCGACACCCAGAGCGTGAAGACCTCCAGCAACGTGCCCCTGACCAGCCAAGGAACGGATGCGGCAGGAGATCGTCGGGAGGAAGCGCGGCATCCTCACCGACACGATTGGCCTCCTCCTCGCTGTGACCGTCACCGCCGCCGGCCTCTCGGAGAACGCCCTGGAATACGCCTCCTCGATCAGGCGAAGGAGAAGTACCCGACCGTCTCCAAGAGTTGGGTCGACACTGGGTTCAAGAACGCCGTCGTCGAGCACGGTGCCCGTCTCGGAATCGATGTCGAAGTCGTCAACAGAAACCCGGATACCCGTGGGTTTCACGTCGTGAAAAGGCGTTGGGTGGTCGAGCGGAGTATCGGTTGGCTCATGATGCACCGCCGTCTCGCCCGCGACTACGAGACCCTCACCGCCAGCTCCGAAGCCGTGATCCACATGGACGAGACCACCCCCACCTGGCGAGGAACTTACTAGGGCATCAAGGGTAATCTGCCTACCTCAAACGCCCTCTGAGGAGGGGCCGGAGCGCCATGGGGTCGGCAGTCTCACCTATGGCGAGTGCCTGCAGACCGACCAGGATGCGGGTCGGTCTGTCGGCCACACCTGGTCGAGGACCTGGAGCGTGGGCAGTGCGCGCACCGTGGCGCGCGGGTCGCGGTACACCACCACGGCCCCGCTCATCGGCTTGCCGCCGCTCACCGGGCACTCCCGTCGACCGCCGCGGCGCAGGCCGGCCACTTGCGGACCATCAGCCAGCGCAGACCCGGGGCTAGGGCGTGCATGAGGGCCGGGTCGACGGCCCGGTTGGCGAGATGCGGCACGGGCGGCTTCACGGTCCGTTCTCAGACGGCACGCGCCAGCTAGCGCGCTCCGGTCTGGCAGGGCTGTGACCTGTTGTGGTGAGCAGTAGGTGGAAGCGGCCGGGCCGCTCGGGGTTGCTGTGCATGGCCACCATCATAGAATCGAACACATGCACGGGCTTCCGCCTGATCCGCCGCGTCTGCGCGCGATCCTGGCGTATCTCGATCAGCGGATCGCCGAGACCGAGACCGTGGCGACTTACTTGCGCTTGCAGACCAGCGCGGTCCGACAGGCACTCGCCGCGGCAGAGAGGCAGACGCCCGACGCCCGGCAGCTGCCGCCGCGGCTGCGGTCGGCTCTGGCAGCCCCCGGACAGCAGGCGGGTGGGTTCGTGGTGGAGAAGCAGCTGCACGCCGGGCATCCCCTGGGGGCTCCCTCAAGGACGGTGACGAGTCGGACCTCCCGGGTGGCCGAGGGCAGGGAAGCGGCCATGGAAGGCGCCTGATCGGGGGAAGCGAGCCGAGCGCGGACAATCGGCTGGTGCCGGCGCGCAGACGGTGGCCTTTGACGCGCACGTCAGGGGCAAGTGCGGAGACCGATGCGATCTCCACGAACAGGCGGAGACGTTCTCCGTGTCCGCCATGCAAGACCTGTCCGGAAAGTTATTGACCGACGTGGTGGACCTCTGCTGAACTCCCGTCTTATGAACCCGCGCGTGGACCTCACTCGGCGGCGCCACATCGACCTGGCGCACGTCTCCAGCGCGTTTTGTTGTCGCTGACGCGGCAGGGGATCGTCGTATCCACCTCCTGAGGGCTCCCCTCTCCTCTCATCCCTTTCTCGTATGAGCCGGGAGCCTGTTCGCGCACGCCGACGCGGCCGCTGAGAACGCGGCTGTAGCGGTCCTGCGACCACACGTCTTCTGCGACCACGCGTCCTCTCTCCGGCCGGCCCAGTCCGGTGTTCCGCGTGGTCGATCGGTCCTGTGCAGTACCCCACCCCCTTCACTCGACTCCCCGTTCCCTAGCACCCCTTGGCGTGCCCATCTGCCCGGGAGGGATCCCCTCATGCCTCCGTCCATCCGAAAGCTCACCGGCCGCATCGGCGCGGTCGTCGACGGCGTCGACCTCGCGGCGCCACCCGACCACTCGACAGTCACGACGCTCCGCGACGCCCTCAACGAGCACAAGGCGATCGTGTTCGACGACGTGCAGCTCGACAACGCCGGTCAGGAGCGCGTGGCCGGGTGGTTCGGCGAACTCACCACCGCCCACCCGAACGTGCCGGCTGCCGACGGCACGACGAATGTCCTCGCCGTCGACAGCACGACGTCCAAGGCCAACGAGTGGCATACGGACGTCACCTTCGTGGCCAACCCGCCGCAGCTCACCACGCTCCGGTCCATCGTGACCACGCCCTACGGCGGCCAGACTCTCATCGCCAACGCCGCAGCTGCCTACCGCGACCTGCCCGAAGCACTACAGGCCCTCGCGGACACGCTGCGCGTCGTGCACACCAACCAGTACGACTACGCCCGCCCCGCAGCCACGACGGCGCAGCGACAGGAGTACGACCGGGCCTTCGTCTCGACCCCCTACGAGGCTGAGCACCCGGTCGTGCGAGTCCATCCGCTCACTGGCGAGCGCGGGCTGTTCATCGGCGGCTTCGCCAAGCGGATTGTCGGCCTGTCGAGCAGCGACTCGGCAGATCTGCTGCGCCTCCTCCAGTCGTATGTGACCCGTCCGGAGAACATCCTGAGCTGGACCTGGTCTCCGAACCAGCTGCTGATCTTCGACAACCGGATCACCCAGCACTACGCGGTGGACAACTACGACGACCACCCGCGCCGCCTCAACCGGGTGACGATCGCGGGCGAGGTACCGACCGGTGTCGACGGCCGCCGCAGCGAGCAGCTGGTCGGCGATGCCTCGCACTACAGCAGAGTGCTGGCGGTGGCGGCATGACCGAGCTCAGCCTCAAGGCGCCTGCCGTCACCAAGGTCCCGGGCGCCGAGTCATCGGGCACGAGGGAACGCGAGGTATTCTTGCCGCGCGACGCCCGCCGCCGGACGCCGCTGCGAACACTCCGCGAACGCCTGCGCTGGCCGCTGGGCATCTACACGACTCCGGTCGCGATCCTCATCGCCTGGGAGATCCTCGCCCGGACCGGAGTGGTGTCGAAGACCTACGCTCCCGCGCCGACGTCGATCGTGAGGTCCGCCACCGCTCTTTGGCAGCAGGGTGTCCTCGGGCCGGACTTGGCCATCTCGCTGCAGAGGGCCGGCATCGGTCTCGCGATCGGTCTGACGGTGGGCATCGTCACGGGGGTGCTCGGCGGGCTGCTGCGCAGCGGTGAGTACCTGTTCAACGGCTTGGTACAGGTGCTGAACACGATCCCCCTCCTCGCGGTGCTGCCGCTGATGATCGTGTGGTTCGGCATCGACGAGCTCACGAAGGTGCTGCTGATCTCCTTCGGCGCCGGTGTCCCGATGTATCTGAACCTGTTCGCCGCGATACGGGGCGTCGACCAGCGGCTGATCGAAATGGCGCGCACGACGGGCGCGGGCACCTGGCGCCTGGTGACGCGCGTGCTGGTGCCCGGGGCCCTGCCGGGGTTCCTGGTGGGCCTCCGGTTCTCCCTCGCATACAGCGTCCTGGGTCTGGTCGCCGCCGAAACGATCAACGCTGACAAAGGACTTGGCTTCCTCATCACTCAGGGGCAGACCTATCTCCAGACCAACCAGGTCTTCGTGGGGCTGGTGATCTACTCGCTCCTCGGTCTGCTCGCCGACCAGTTCGTCCGGGCTCTCGAGCGGGTGCTGCTGCGGTGGCGACCCAGTTATGAGGCGTCATGAGCAGCACGATTGCGACCGAGCCCCGTCGACAGACCGGGGTCGTCGTCGAGCAGGTGGTCCGTCAGTTCGGTGACCGAGTGGTGCTCGACCATCTCGACCTCACCATCGCCGAGGAGGAGTTGGTGATCCTGCTCGGTCCTTCGGGCTGCGGCAAGAGCACCCTGCTGCGGCTGCTCGCCGGGCTGGACCGGCCCGATGGCGGGCGGGTGGAGGTTCCGGCACGGCGTGCGATCGTCTTCCAGGCCGACCGGCTGCTGCCCTGGCAGCGGGTGCTGCGCAACGTCACGCTCGGCCTGCACGGGCCCGACGCGGAGCAGCGGGCCCGCGAGGTGCTCGCCGAGGTCGGCCTCGCGGGCCGCGAGAAGGCCTGGCCCAAGGAGCTCTCCGGCGGCGAGGCCCAGCGGGTCTCACTCGCGCGGGCGCTGGTCTCCGAGCCCGAACTCGTCCTACTCGATGAGCCGTTCGCCGCCCTTGACGCGATCACCCGGCTGCGCATGCACGACCTCGTACGCGCGCTGCGCAGCAAGCACCACGCGGCCATGCTGCTCGTCACCCACGACGTCGACGAGGCGATCGCCCTGGCGGACCGCATCGTCGTCATGAGCAACGGCCGCATCGGCACCTCGCACGAGGTGCACCTCTCTGCCGCGGACCGTGAGGCGAGCGTCGCACGCGAGGAACTCCGCGCCCGGCTCCTGGAAGACCTCGGCCTCGCCGGCCAGCACTGACCTGCTCGAACACCCTCACCCAGCACAGAAAGCACGACAACCCCATGCGAAAGAGAACCACGAGACTCATCGGCGCAGTCGGCTCGCTCGCTCTGGCGAGTACCCTCGTCGCCTGCGGAGGATCGTCGTCGGACACCGCCGCGCCGCTGAGCAACGCCGTCGACGCGAGTGACGCCAAGCACCCCGAGTGGAGCAAGTACACCTTCACGATCGGCGACAACGGCGGTGACGGCAGCCAGGAACTGGCGAAGGTCACCGGCGTGTTCGACAACGCGCCCTACAAGGTGAAGTTCGCCCGCTTCACGTACGGGCCGCCGCTCGTGCAGGCCGCCGCCTCGGGCGACATCGACCTGGGCAGCGTCGGCGACGTCCCGCCGATCACCGGCGCCGCGAAGGAGTACGGCTTCAAGGTCGTGGCCGTCAACCGCTCCCTCGCACCCACCCAGTCGAACGAGAACATCATCGTGCCGAAGGGCTCGCAGCTGAAGACGGCAGCCGACCTCAAGGGCAAGAGGATCGCTGTCCCGCAGGGCAGTTCGGCCCACGGTCTGGCCCTGAACGCGCTGAAGAGCGTCGGTCTGACCCCGAAGGACGTGAAGCTGGTCTTCCTCGATCCGGCGGCCGGCGCCACGGCGTTCAACACCGGGAAGGTGGACGCCTGGTCGATCTGGAACCCGCAGTCGGCGATCGCGGTCAAGAACGGCGCGCGGATCCTGGTGAAGGGCCTCCCGCCGATCGACCAGACGAGCAGTTACTACGTCGCGAGCGACACGTCGCTGAAGGACAAGACCAAGCGTGCGGCTCTGACGGACGTCCTGAAGAGGCTGTCGCGAGAGTTCGCCTGGGCGGTCAAGAACCCCGACAAATACGCGCAGGCGCTGTCGAAGGAGCAGGGCATCCCGCTGGATGACGCCAAGGCGTCCCTGGCCGCCTACTCGAACAGGGTGACTCCGGTGGGGCAGTCGGACATCGAACTGGAGCAGAAGCTCGCCGACGCCTTCCTGGAGGCCGGTCAGATCTCCAAGAAGGTCGACGTCCCGTCGATCGTCGACAACCTCCTCCCGGCCGGCTACGACAGCTCCAAGCTCAAGGTCACCTCATGAGCGCGGGACGGAGGAGGCTCCACCTCAACGCCTTCCTCATGGAAGCGGGCCACCACGAGGCGGCGTGGCGGCTGCCGCACAGCAATCCCCGCGCCGACTTCGACCTACGGCACTGGATCGAACTGGCACAGCTCGCCGAGAGCGCCAAGTTCGACTCGCTGTTCCTCGCGGACGGCCCCGCCCTCATCGGCACCGGCGAGTTCCGCCCACCGGGCCAGCTCGAACCGCTGACCCTGCTGACCGCGCTGTCCCAGGCGACCAGCAGGATCGGCCTCATCGCGACCGTGTCGTCGACGTACAACGAGCCGTACAACCTCGCCCGCCGGCTCGCGTCCGTCGACCACGTCAGCGGCGGCCGGGCCGGCTGGAACATCGTCACCTCGGCCGGGGCCGACGAGGCCGCCAACTTCGGCCTCGACGACCGCCCCGGCCACGCCCAACGCTACGCCCGCGCCGACGAGTTCCTGAAGGTCGCCAAGGCGCTGTGGGACAGCTGGGAGTCCGAGGCCGTCGTCGCGGACAGGACCACCGGACGCTACGCCGACCCCGAGCGGCTGCACCGGCTCGGCCACCAGGGCAGGTACTTCAAGGTGGCCGGCCCGCTCAACGTCGAGCGTCCGCCGCAGGGTTACCCGCTGCTGGTCCAGGCCGGCTCCTCGGAGGACGGCAAGGACTTCGCGGCACGGCACGCCGAGGCGATCTTCACCGCGCACACGACGTACGAGCGTGCGGCCGGCTTCTACGCCGACATCAAGGCACGGACCAGGTCCGCGGGGCGCGACCCGGACGGTGTCATCGTCCTGCCGGGCATCGTCCCGTACATCGGCTCGACCGAGGAGGAGGCCCGGGCGCTTGCGCGGCAGTTCGACGAGCTGCGCGTCCCGGAGTACGGGCTGCGTCAGCTGGCCGCTGTGTTCGAGACCGAGCCGTCGGTCTTCGAACTCGACCAGCCTTTGCCGGAGTTCATCCTGGCGAGGCCGAAACTGGAGGGTTCGCAGAGCCGTTCCGACTTGATCATCGATCTCGCGGTGCGCGAGCAGTTGACGGTCCGGCAGATCATCTCCCGGCTCGGGGGCGGCCGCGGCCACTTCGAGTTCGTCGGCACGCCCGAGCAGGTGGCGGACACGATCATCGCCTGGTTCGAGGGCGGTGCCGCGGACGGGTTCAACATCATGGCCCCCGCGCTGCCGTCGGGCCTGGCGGTCTTCGTCGAGCACGTGCTGCCGATCCTGCGCGGCAAGGGGTTGTTCCGCGAGGAGTACGAAGGCACCACCCTGCGTGAGCACTACGGGCTCCCGGTGCCCGCGAACCAGTTCCATGGCTGACACGCTTTCCGGGCCTGATCCGCTTCCCACGGCCGGCCCGCTTCCCCTGGGTGACCCGCTCGCGACTCCCGCCGCTTCCACTTTCCGGAGCGGCGGGAGTCCGCCCGCGCTGCGGGTCGAGGGCCTGCGCAAGACGTACGAGGACGGCTTCACCGCGGTGGCCGGGCTCGACCTGGAGATACCGGATGGTGCGTGCTTCGGGCTGCTCGGCCCGAACGGCGCGGGGAAGACCACGCTCATCGGTTCGGTGAGCAACATCGTGCGCCCCAGCGCCGGCAGCCTCTCCGTCTTCGGGCACGATTACCGCAGCCGTCAGGCCCGCTGACTGCTGGGTCCGGCCGCGCAGGAGATCAACGTCGACCGGTTCCTGTCCATCCGGCAGATCCTGGTCTACCACGCGGGATATCACGGCACAGGTCGGAAGGCGGCCGCCCGGCGCGCGGACGAACTCCTCGCCCTGTTCCGTCTCGACGACAAGGCCGACGTACGCGCCTACGAACTCTCCGGCGGTATGCAACGGCGCCTCGTCCTTGCGCGGGCCCTCATGCACCGTCCTCGCCTCGGAGGTCTTCGAACGGGTGATCACGGCAGAGGAGATGGCCTCGTGAGCAGCACCGGGACGCCGGCCCTCTCGGCGTATGACGAGTCCTTCCGGGCGGAGCGCTCACCGTTTCTGGGGTTCCTGGAGCGCGAGGTCCTGCGTTTCCTCAGGATCTGGCGCTACAGCGTCGTCGGTCCGGTGCTGTCGACGGTGCTGTTCGTCGTGGTCTTCGGATCGGCTCTCGGCTCGCACGTCGACACGATCGACGGCGTCGGCTACGGCGGCTTCATCGTGCCCGGCCTCTTCGCCCAGGCGATCGTCAACGTCGGCTTCTTCAACGGGACGACCAGCCTGTTCGAGGCCCGTCGGGACCAGTACATCAACGACGTGTTCGCGAGCCCGCTCAGGTGGTGGGAGATCAACGCGGCACTGGTGGGCGCCGGCGTTGCCCGAGGCGTCGTCGTGGGCGCGGGCGTCCTGGCGGTGGCCCTGCCGCTCACCCACGGCGGCGCCCCGGCCCGCCCCGTCGTCCCGCTGTTCGGCACGCTCGGAGTGCTCCTGGTCGCCGCGCAGATCGGCGTGATCGCGGGCGGTCACGCCAGGTCCCTCGACCATGTCTACGCCATGGAGTCGATCATCCTGCTGCCGCTGGGCTTCCTCGGCGGCGTCTTTTACTCGGTCCATCAACTGCCGCCCCTCTGGAACTACGTAAGCCACCTCGACCCCGTCTTCTGGCTGGCCCAGGTCGAGCGGATCGGGTTCCTCGGCCAGGGCGACGTCAGCGCCGGCTGGGCCCTTGCCGTGGTCTGGGGTCTGGCAGCGGCGCTGACGGCCTGGTCGGCCGCGATGTTCGCCACCGGCCGCCTCAAACCCTGAACCCCGTACGGGAACGAACGCAGAGCCATGACGAGCTCAGAACTCGAACAGGCTCTGTCCACCGACGTGCTGGTGATCGGCGGCGCCCCGCGGGCACCTGGGCCGCGATCAAGGCCGCTCAGGCGGGCGCCGACGTCATCCTGGCCGACAAGGGATACACGGAGCTAGCGGAGCGACCGCATCCGTCGGCACCGGCATCTGGTACGTGGACGACGTCCCCGAACTGCGCGAGGCCGCCATGGCGAGCCGGGAGGCACTCGGCGGATCCCTCGCCGACCAGGACTGGATGACGCGCTTCCTCGACGAGACGCACGCGCGCATGGACGAACTGGCACGCATCCAGCGACCCCTTCCCCGCCGACGGCCGTCAACTGCGCGGCGACCTCCAAGGGCCGGAATACATGTGGCGCCAGCGCACCCCCGGTGCGGCGGCTCGGCGCCCACACCCCGGCGCTGGAACTCTTGACCGACGCCGACGGCGTCTCACCGGTGGGCTGGACGAGGTCTGGAGCCGCCCGGAGGCGGTGCAACGGCAACTGGTCGCGAGCGGAGGCCGAGCCGCATGATCGAGATCCTCGACCCGGATCGCTGCATCGTCTGCGACCGGTGCATCGAGGTGTGCCCGACGCACGTCTAATCGCGCGCCAGGACAGCTGCCAGGCCTGCTTCCAGTGCGAGGCGTACTGCCCGACCGACGCGCTGTTCGGCGCCCCCTGGTGACCGCGGTCGCTCCCGGCTCGCGCTTCCGTGATGTGACAGAGCTCGAGCTCCGGTCTGCTCGGCGGATACCGGCGCGAGCTCGGCTGGGGCAGGGGAAGGACGCTCGGCGCCCGCACTGCGGTCGGACCGGAGTATCCGGACTGACCGGGGCTGGATCGTCGCCGGATCCAGGCCCAGACTCCTGTACTGTGCGACATCCCGTGAGTTCCGCTGCGCACGACTGATTCCCCGACCCCGCGGCCAGGGGGTTCTTTCTCCGTCGGGTGCTCTGCTGCTGTCTGACGTGACTTCGGGACTTTTGAGGCGTTCTCCCTTCGTCCGACCGATCCGCAGTCGGAACGAAGGCGAGGAGGCTCGGGTTGGCAGCGTTGGCGGTCGTGCGGGACCTGCGTGAGCACTGGGCGCCCGCGTCGGCGGAGGAACTGGAGCGGTTCGAGATCGACGTGCTGTCCGGGTTCGTTCTCGCGCGGGCCTCGGCGGGCCTGGCGGAGGCACGATCCGCGGGGATGTCGGGCACCTGGAGCAGATCAGAACCTGGTTCGGCCGACCGCTGTGGGACATGGAGCCGGCCGATGCCGACGCGTACTTCGGGGAGGTGCTGCGGAACTCACCCAGCGGCACCCGGCTGGCCCGGTCGCAGGCGCTGACGACGTACTTCCTGTTCCTGGAGCTGCGGCACAAGGTCGAAGTCCACGGGATGACCGGCCGGGTGGTCGAGTGCCCGATCGACGCGATGAACCGGCCGCGTGGCGCCAAGGACGCCCAGCTGCGGATCCCGCCGACCGGGCCGGAGGTCGGGACGCTGTTCACCGGCTGGGGCGGCGAGCCGGCCACCTGCCGCAAGTTCGCCCCTACCGCCAGGAACTACACCGCCTCCAAGCTGATGTCCCAGGTCGGTCTGCGGGTCAGCGAGGCGTGCAAGCTCGACCTGACGGACATCAAGTGGGACCTGGGACGCTTCGGCAAGCTCCACGTCCGCCATGGCAAGGGCGCCCGCGACTCGGGCCCGCGCGAGCGGACGGTCCCGCTGATCAACGGCGCCGACCGGACGCTGCGGTGGTTCATCGAGGACGTCTGGGGCCAGTTCGACGATGACCACACTCGCCCGGGCGCCCCGCTGTTTCCCTCCGAGCGGAAGAACGCCGACGGTTCCTCGCGCCGGGTCTGATCAAAAACCAGACCGCCAACACGACCGGCCGGGCCAGCAGCCACTGGATCAGCGCTGCGATGCGTGGCCAGGACGCGACCCTGGAACGACTCCGGGCCGACCGCCAGCTCGAAGAGGCCATGGTCAAGGGGCCTGACCCACTCCACCTTGCGGAAGTCTTGGGCTCGACGAGAAGACCGCGATGCGCTACGCGGACTCCGCACGAGCCCTGCTGGAGCAGGCAGCCGAGGCCGGCCCAGCGAGTTGACCGCGAACCGCTCTCCTGGAACGGCCCCCGGAGGCGGCCTCGGACTTCTTTCTGACCCCAGGTGCAAGGTAGCGGTGTCACGGATGGGAGTCTGGGGCCACCGCTGGCAAGTCGATCAGGGAGACATGGTGAAGCGCATCGGGATCATCGGCGTGGGCGAGATCGGCCGCGCTATCGTGGACGGCCTGTGCGACGGCGTCGAGGAACTACCGGAGATCTTCCTGTCTCCCCGCGGGGCCCGCACCACCGCCGAGCTGTCGCAGCGCTATCCGAACGTGCGGGTGTGCGCCGACAACCAGGACGTGGTAGACCGCTCCGAGGTGGTGATAATCGCCGTCCGCCCGCAGCACCGCTCCGAGGCCCTGGCCGGTCTGCAGGTCGACAGCGCCCACGTCGTGGTCAACGTCATGGCCGGCGTCGGTACCGGCGAGCTGCGCCAGACACTCGGCACCGACGCCCCGCTGGTACGCGCCATCCCCCTGCCCGCCGTGCGCAAGCGCCGGTCCGTCACCGTCACATACCCCTCCCACCCGGTCGTGGACGCCCTCTTCGACCACCTCGGCGGAGCGCTGCCCGTCGCGGACGAAGCGGCCTTCAACGTCTTCTCCGCGCTGACGGCCACGCTGACCACCCACTACTGGTACCTGGCCACGCTCACCGCCTGGGCCAGCCGGCAGGGCATCCCGTCCGAGGACGCGGACCGCTACATCCGCAGCCTCTTCCAGGGCGTCGGACGCACCCTGGGCGACGAGACCCGCTCCCTGCACCAGCTCGCGGCCGACCACGAGACACCGAACGGAATCAACGAACGTATCCGCACCACGTGGTTCGACGCGGCCAACTCCGACGCGCTGGGGAAGGCACTCGACGCACTTCTCTCCGACCTCAAGTAGTCACGTGGACGGAGACGGGCAGTCAGCAATGTGCTGCCGCGGCCGCACGTGACTTCCGCAGACCGCCCCGCGACTTCATGGCAAACCCACGGGTCCACCCCTGACATCAGAGCATCCGACCCGCGGGTTCCCGTCGAAGTGCCTTCAGTTTTCGCGAACTCGCGGGGGTCCCCGGCCTTGGGGAACAGCGGTACAGCCGTTGGCGCTGAGCTTGATCATGGTCAGCTGAGGGTGCGCGGCGGCAGCGGGATCACGCGTCTTCCCCTTCGTGTCGGGCCTGTGCCGGC
This sequence comes from Streptomyces echinatus, assembly GCF_014203595.1. Classification (GTDB taxonomy): domain Bacteria; phylum Actinomycetota; class Actinomycetes; order Streptomycetales; family Streptomycetaceae; genus Streptomyces; species Streptomyces echinatus. Next base: position 121,177 of record NZ_JACHJK010000003.1, on the reverse strand, counting down.
AGCGCCGCCACAACGTCGTTCGCCTGGTGCTCGGTCTGTTCAACGAACGTGTCCATCACTTCGTCGGTGGGGGGGGGCCGAGGACCTGGCGGGTGAGCCGTTCCATCAGCTCGGAGTCGGTGCCGCTGGAGGGCCCGGTGAGGTGCACCCGGGGTGGCCCGCGCGGGGCGATGATCTCTGGCCCGGCCGGGGCCTGGCTCTCCTCGGCTTCGGCGAGCGCGCGGTAGGCGGAGGCGACCGAGGGGTGCTGTCCGGTGTTCTTGCCGGTCTTGATGGTCAGCTTCTTCGCGATCTCCTGGACGGGGACGCCCTTGCCCTTGAGCGCGCGGGCGAAGGTGAGCATGTCGTCGTCGATGACCTTCGGCCGTCCGCCGTGGTTGCCCTTCGCCGCGGCGGTCACCTGGCCCTCCAGGGTCTTCTCCCGGATGTAGTTGCGCTCGATCTGTGCGGCGGCGGCCAGGACGGCGAAGAACATCGCGCCCATGCCGTTGGCGTCGTAGATGCCGCTGAGCGGGCCGGTGAGGAGTTCGAGCTGGACACCGGCGGCCTGGAGCCGGCCGGACAGCGTCATCAGTTCGGCGGCGTTGCGGGCGAGGCGCTTGAGCTCGTGGACGGTGAGGATGACCTCCTGGTCGGGGGCGGCCTCCTTGATGTCGTACGCCGGCTTCAGCGCCGCCTCCAGGGGCGGAGGCGGCGGGTTCGGCACATTCGCCCTTTCCGGCGCCCGCACTGCACTGGTAGTCGGCGACGTAGCCGGCCAAGGCATCTACGCGGCCACCACCCTGGGACAGATACAGACCGCCGTGCACTCGCTGGCTGCGCTCGACCTGGAACCCGACGAACTACTCGCCCGCCTCAACGACACCGCCATCAGCCTGGCCCAGGAACGCGCAGTGCTGCCAGCCGGCGATCCCATGCCGCTTACGGGGAGCTGCGCGTACGCGGTCTACGACCCGCTCGCCCAGACCTGCACCATCGCCCTGGCCGGCCACCCCCCACCCGTGATCGCCCATCCCGATGGAAGCACCGAGATCCCTCACCTGCCGAGCGGGCCTCCCCTGGGCAGCGACGAAGGGCCACCCTTCGCTGCCGGCACGGTCCGTGTCACCGACGGCAGCATCCTCGCCTTCCACACCTCATCCCTCCTGACCACCTCCCAGTCCCCGCAGACCCTCCAACGGGTGCTGGCCCACACTGACCGGCCACTGCGGGATCTGTGCGACGACGTGCTCTACCGGCTGGGGAACGACACCCGCCACAGCGACGTGATCCTCCTCCTTGCGCGCACCCACCCATTCCCCGCGGACCAGGTCGCCGCGTGACCTCTCGACCACCACCCCAAAGCCGTCGCCGCGGCGCGCACCCACACCCGGCATCAGCTCACCCACTGGGCAGTGGATGAGGAAACCGCCTACACCACCGACATTCATCGCCCAACTCGCACAGAACTGGGGTGTCCGTTACTCCCTCGACGGCAAGACCGTCTGGGCCGAGCAGGCTCTCCCACCTTCAACCTCGCCCGGTTCCCAACCGCGGATATAGCGGCGTCCCCCAGGACAACGAATCCGCGAGCGTAGGGACTGAGAACACCTGACCGATGCAGCCCGGACGGATCAGCCAGTGCCGTGGGTCCCCTGTCTCGCGCCGTACATGCTGGTCACCGGGTCGGGACCGGGAAGAGCATGCAGCTGCTGGTGGCGTGGGCCAGCAGCCGGTCGTCGGAGTCGCGGAGCTCTGCCTGGGCGAGGGCGGTGCGGCGGCCGCTGTTGAGGACGGTGCCTATGGCGCGGACCTTGCCGGTGCCAACGGTGATCGGGCGCAGGAACTTCAAGGTCAGGTCGATCGAGGTGTATCCCATGCCCTGAGGCAGCACGGACTGCACCGCGCAGCCGGCCGCCGAGTCCAGGAGCGTGGCGTAGACGCCGCCGTGGACGCTGCCGATCGGGTTGTAGTGCTCCTCGCCCGGTACCAGGACGAAGACCGCTCGGCCGTACTCGGCCTCCTCCAGGGTGAAGCCCAGGGTGGCGGCGATCGGCGGGGCGGGCAGACGTCCGGCCAGGATCTCGCGGAGGAAGTCGAGGCCGCTGTGATGCGGGACGGCGCCGGCGGAAATGGCGGGGTCGTCCCAGCCGAACACACGGGATCTGTGTGTCGCCGCTGGTGTCTCGCCGGCGGTCAGGGACTTGTTCGATGTTTCGGTCACGCGGTCGCTCCTCGAGGCATGTGTTGTCAGTGTCGGCGTGCCGGTCCGCGAGGGGCGGCCGCGCCCGTTGTGCGGTGGAGTTGTTCCTCCCCGGTGTTTCAGCCGCCGCTGGAGTCAGGGCTGTCCGCGGCGACGCGAATGAGACCCGGGCCGGCGTCGATGAACGATTCGCCAGGCTGAACGTCGTGGCCGTTGTCGCAGCGGAGCACCGCATGCACCGGCGCACCGCAGTTTTCGTGGCGTACGACCACCGGGGGTCCGGCTTCGTCGGCGGCCCAGGTGTCGCCCCACTGCCGCAGCGCCACGATGACGGCCCGGAAGTCCCGCCCCTTCTGGGTCAGTTGATAGGCGTACCGGGTCCGCTGGCCGGGCTCCTGGTAAGGGACGCGCTCCAGGAGACCGGCGGCGGTCAGTTCTTTCAGGCGCGCCGCTGCGGCGGGTTCTCCGATGCCCACACGCCTGGCGAAGTCGTCGAACCGGCGTGTGCCGAAGAGCGCCTCGCGCATGATCAGCATCGCTGTCCTGTTGCCGACGATCTCCAGAGCCTTGGCGATGGAGCAATTGGCCATGGACCAGGCGTCCCGGTCCTCCCGCAGATCCTTCATCTCCCCACCTTCCACCTGGCTTGCGTCATGCAAAGTCAGCCTATACCGTCGCTGCTGACTTATGGAATCGTAAGTCAGCTGGGGATGGGTATCCCGAGGGAGGAATCATGGACATCAGCACAGCAAGGGTCCTGGTCACAGGGGCCAACCGCGGGCTCGGCAGGGCACTGACTCAGGAACTGGCCGCGCGCGGTGCCACGGTGTACGGGGCGTCCCGCCGACCGGACAAGATCGATCTGCCCGGCGTGAAAGCGATACAGCTCGACGTCACCGACCCCGCCTCCGTCGCCGCGGCTGCGAAGGAGGCCCGTGACATCACAGTGCTGATCAACAACGCGGGCAGTTCCACAGGCGCCGATCTACTGACCGGCAGCTGGGACGCCATCCGTCTGGAGATGGAGACCCACTACCTGGGCACCCTCGGCATGATCCGGGCCTTCGCCCCGCTGATCGAGGCCCAGGGCGGGGGCGCCGTCCTCAATGTCCTTTCCGCGCTGTCGTGGATCAGCTTCCCCGCCGTCGGCGCCTACGCCGCAGCCAAGTCCGCGGAGTGGAGCCTGACCAACGCGCTGCGACAGCAGCTCGCCCCCCGGGGCATCAATGTGTCCGGACTCCACGTCGGCTACATGGACACCGACATGGCCCGCCACGTCACCGAGCCCAAGACCGCCCCGGCGGACGTCGCCCGCGCGGCCGTCGACGGCATCGCCTCCGGGGCTGCCGAGATCGTCGTCGACGACCGCAGCCACCAGGTACAGGCCAACCTCTCCGGTGGCGTCGCCGCCCTGTACCCGCAGCTCGGCTGAGACGAGGACACCGTGACCACCACTCCGTCCCCCGCCCCGGGCCGGCTCAGGCCGACCGACCGGCATACCGATGTCCGCCGGTCCTCGGACCAGTCCTCCCGGCTCGCCGCCGCCATCACGCTCATCGCGATGTGTCTGGGAGCCATGACGACCTTTCTGCTGATCACCGCATCGGTGTCAGCGATGTCGGCCATCCAGGATGATCTGCACGTCTCTCCCACCGGCCTGGTCTGGATCCCCTCCGCGTACGCCCTGCTCGTGGCCTGCCTGGTGATGTCCGCGGGCACCGTCGGCAACCTCTACGGCCGCAAGCGCACCTTCCTCACCGGCGCCGCGATCATGATCGTCGGGTCGCTCACCGTCTACGCCGCACATTCAGTGGGAGGCGTCATCGCCGGCCAGCTCGTCTCCGGCCTCGGCGGCGCTCTCATCCTGCCCAACAGCCTGGCCATCCTGGGAGCGGCATTCCCCGACCCCCACCGGCGCACCGAAGTCGTCACCGCCTGGGCGGCCTCCTCGGGCATCGGGCTGGCCGCCGGCCCGCTGATCGCGGGCACCCTGCTGGACCACTTCCACTGGAACACGGTCTTCCTGTCGACCGCTGTCCTCGCCCTGGTCACCATGGCCGTCGCCGCCTTCGTCACCGAATCGCGCGGCCCCGACGGCAGGCTCGACATCCCCGGCCAGATCCTGGCCGTCGTGGGCATCGCCGCTCTCGTCTACGCCCTCATCGAAGGCGGACACGACGGCTACACCAGCCCCAGCATCCTCACCGCCTGGATCATCGCGGTCGCGGCGCTGTGCGGCTTCGTCCTCGTCGAGCGCGCCGGCCGCACCCCCATGCTGGACATGACCCTGTTCCGGTCGGCGTCGTTCAGCGCCGTCATGTTCGTGGGCGCCGTCTCCCTGTTCGGCTTCACCGGCATGGCCATCCTGTCGGTGCTTTTCTACGAACGCGTCCAGCAACTGTCCGCCCTGGACGTGGGATGGCGGCTGCTTGCCTTCTTCGGCGTCTACGTCGTCGTCGCCTACGCGGCCGGACGCGTGATCCGCCGTACCGGCTTCAAGCTCCCGCTGACCCTCGGTTTCCTTCTCGGCGCCGGCGCCGCAGCCGGACTCACCACGCTGGATCCGACCACCCCCTATGCCCGGGTGTGGTGGCTGTACGCGCTCTTCGGCGCCGCAAGCGGGATGGTGGCCGCGCCGAGCACCGCCGCCGCCCTGGTCAGCGTCTCCCACGAACGCGCCGGCATGGCCTCCGGAGCCGTCAACACCTTCCGCCAGATCGGATCCGTCACGGGATCCTCACTGCTCGGCGCACTCCTCGCCAGCCGGCTTCAGTCCCAACTGCCGACCCAGCTCGGCGCCCACCACGTCCCACGCGCAGCCTGGCCCGCCATCGAACACGCCGTCTCCACCGGCAGCGGCGCCCATCGAGCGGCCCCGCCGAACGTGAGCGCCGCGATCGGCGACGCCTTCACCTCAGGCGTCCATTCCGGCATGACCGTCATCGCCGCCGTGTTCCTGTGCGCGGCCCTCACCTCGGCCCTGCTGGTACACAACCGACCGCACCACACCACCGCCACGACGAACTGAGGCGTAACGTCCGCTGCGCAGTGATGTCGACACGGTCGGGACGCTGCCGGGCCGCTGTGAAGGGTGTGGCTCGCCGTGGAAGACCTGACGGAGCGGACAGCCCGAGAGCGCTATGAAGCTGATCAGCCGATGCCGTAGGGACGGCTTGGAAGCCTTCATCACCACTCCGACACCAGTGGTCAGGTCGATGAACGGCGTCGAGGTGACCGGACAGCGCCCGATGGAATATGTCACCGAGGCCGAGGCGGTGCTGATCGGCAGTGGCGTCAAGACGCGAGACGTGGTCGCCGACGACCAGTTGATTTCCCGGCTGTCGCTTGAGCCTTCGCGACAGCTCGTCGGTACGCAATGCTCCGGCGCGCTGGTGCTCGCCCGGCTGGGGTTGCGTGGCGAGCTTTCTGCTCAAGGACCAGTGACCCGGGGCGACGTGCCCGTGCGGCCCGGTCGGTGGTCATCGCGTGCCCGGCTGTCGCGCCCGCGACTGCGGTGACGCCTTCGTCTGTCTGGCTGTCTGTGGCGCTGGTGTCGCTTCCTCAGGTCGCCGCGGATCGGGCTACATCGGTGGTCGGCTGGATGCTGTCCGGCTAGTAGATGCAATCGGCATATGCCGTAGTCACTCGAAGTGGTGTTCCGGGAGGCCGAACCGGCTGGTGGGAGGCCGTGGGCTGGTAGCACTCCGTCTGGACGAAGCAAGTGCTGCCTCTTCTAAGGGAAACGCTCGATGGCTGTTCCTTCGGTTCGTGGTGTACGGCCTGTGGCTTGTGTCGGGGTCGCCGTCGCGGCTGCTGTCCTGCCCGTGGTGTCGGCTGCTCCCGCCGGCGCCACGACTCAGGAGGCGCACGTCTCGTACATCGAGCGGGATGGCTGGGGGAATATTAAGTACGACGTGCGCTTCAACGGCACGGTCCGGTCCGACGGTCCGACCCGGTATGTGATTCAGGGGGTGCTGGACGCCTACTGCCACGACAGCACGATCACCGGTCAGTCCCTCACGTTCGGCTATGGGCCTTCGAAGAACGGCCGGCAGTACAAGAGCTACTGGTGCACCGACGCGCCCGTGAAGATCAACATTGAGGGTAGCCGCTCCGCCGGTGACAGTGTCGACCTGATCGTCGGTGCTACCAGCGGCGTGTTCAACACCTACAACTACGGCAGCAAGCAAACCTTCGCCATCGGCACTGACTGACCCCTCCCGCAGGAACCGGCACGCTCACTGCACCTCGGCCGCCATCAGCCAGGCAGCCTTCCACCATCGAACTTGTCGATGCGGCCATGGCGCTTTTCGGGTACACGGGCACCATGATCTTCTTCAGCAACCGGATTGGCTGTCTTGGTTCCCTGCTCATCAGCGCGGTAGCGACCGCCATCCTCTTCATGATCTTCGCGCACTGATACAGCTCCTCGGGTCCATCGCATGCCGATGTTGGAGAGTTGTTCGATGTGGTCGGGGGAGAGGGACGCGGCTCGGGAACGCTGGTTGCTCACCCATGCCCCGAGCTTGATCTTTGTTCCTCCCGCTGCTCGCTGGTCTCGCCGCCGTGGCCGATGTCCTGGTCGACGTGCCCGCGGGCCCGTGTCCGTCACGGCGGGGACGCCTCTGCGGCCGTCCCGACGCCACCGCGCTGCGCCGTCGCCTGGTCCACCGACGCCGTGCACGCACGCACACGCACGCGGCACCAGGCATGTCCCCTCTCGCAGCGCGCGATGGACCTGACGCAGTTGGTGGTCAATGAGCTGGTCAGCAACGCCCGCAAGTACGCTCCCGGACCGGTTCTGCTCGATCTGCGCGTCCTGGGCGGCCTGGTGGAGATCGTGGTGTGGGACTCCGACCCGGTATTGCCGATCGCCCGGGCCGCGGATGCCGGCCGGGTCGGCCAGCACGGCCTGGAGATCGTCATGGCTGTCGCTCAGGGCTTCGAGGCCCACCGTGAGCCGGTCGGCAAACGCATCACCGCCCGCCTCGCCCTGGCCGACGACCCCGGCGGTGCCATCCCCGGACGTCCACCTCTGGGACACCGACTTCGGGCAACGACCGCCCGCCGCTCAGAGGGGCCGGTCGCCGCCCGTGTGGCGGGTTAAGGCCGAGCGCACTTCCTCCAGCAGGACGTCGGGCAGCGCGGCGCCCTGGGCGTATTTGAGAACGTGTTCTGCGACGGCGGACAGTTTGATGTTGGTGTGCTGGGAGATCTCTCGCAGCACCGTGAATCCGTCGTCAGGGCTGATCCGGCCCAGTACGGTCAGGACGCCGATGGCCTGGTCGATGACCGCGTGCGAGGCGAGCGCCTGACGCAGCTGTCTGTTCTCTGCCCGCACCCGTTCCAGTTCCGCCACCAGTTCATCGACCGAGACGGCTGGGGACTGCGTATGAGGATCGGGGGACGAGGGGGACATGGCCATCACCACAACAGCCGGTCCCTGTTCAGCAGCCACCCGATCGCGGCCCGTCCCCATAGCCGTTCCTGGGGGACTTGCACGGGAAGCTCGCTTCCCAACCTCCGCGTTCCGGGTTGCCAGGGGACCGCAGGTCATTCCGGAGCACTCAGGTGAATCACAGGTGTCCGGCCGCGCAGATGATCGTGAGGTGGTCCGCCCGCCAGGTCGGATGGTTCATAGCCTGACTTCTCACTCAACGAGAACAGGCCGGTCGGATCACCGGTTGCGGGCTGAACGAATGCCGGCAGCATGACCACGCTGACGTTCCGAACGGGCACCCTCACCAGCTGCGCACTGGCTCGCGTGACGGAGGACGGACGCGGTAAGGACTCTGCCAGGAGAGAGCGCTCAGGCCTCATCTGCTTGCTGATCGGGGTGGACACTGCCGGGGGCAACTGTCTCGGTGGTGATCTGTGCCAGCGCATCCTGGAGGCGGCGTACGGCGTCCTCCGCCTCGGTGTATTGCTCGAGACTCGCGAGGACAGTGCCGAAGGTGCCGCCTCGGTCAGAGGTCAAGGCACGCCAGCGCAGGACCGGTTCGAGCGCGTTGAGAGCGCCGGAGAGAAACCAGGCCATGCGGCCGTGAGTGCGTGCGAGGGAGATGGCCAGGACGGCGAGAGTCTCCCGCAGGTGTTCGAGTCGCTTGATCTGCGGTAAGGATTCCTGGACGTCCGGTGGACCGACAGCGTCGCGCATGCCGGCCTCGGTCTCGAGGGCGAGTGTGCGGTCGCTCGGCGTCAGTTTCCACACCTGGTCCTGGATCTGCTGTTCAGCTTCCTCAGCCAGCACAGCGACAATCCTCCGCATGTCCATGCGGATTACTCTAAATATATGCGTCCGCCGCGTGGGTGGCCTGGCCCGCACTGATCAGTTCGTGATGCGGCGGGTGGGCGAGGATCACGGTCAGCGCATGGCTGAGCGCACTCCTTCATGGTGCCCGGTGTCGGTGCCCTGGGTCGTGGCCCGCGCCATGCTCCCAGGTGACCACGACGGCATCTTTCTTGCGGGGCTTTTGGAGCTTGCTTGGCTGGCCGGTCATGGGGGCTTCTTCAAAGCCTTCCCAGAGGGAGGCGGAAATCCGCCCCGGGGCTTATCGGTGGCACAGGTGCTGGCTTGTGATCCCCGCTGAGAGTGTGACCACCGCCGTCTGCGAGTGACGATGTCATGGGTGCAGATGGCCGAAGACGCTGGTCGACGGCCATGAGCAATCCGTGTCGTCTGTCGGGCAGTGGGGGAACTCGTGTTTCACGGCGACTGGTGCCGGGCCTGGTCCGGGCCCCTCGGTACGGCAGCGTGCCGGGGACCCCCGGGGCCTTGGCTGCGCGGGGGCTACAAACTGCCGCGCTCACACACGCGGCGTGCGACGTCGCGCAGTTTGATGTTGTTGTCCTGGGAGTGGCGGCGCAGGACGTCGAAGGCCTGGTGTTCGGTGAGGCGGCGTTCGCTCATGAGGATGCCCATGGGCTTCGCCGATGAGGTGGCGGGTGGCGATGGCCTGCTCGAGCTATGCATGGGTGCGGGCGCTGGAGAAGGCGACCGTGGCGTGGGAGGCCAGCAGCCAGCCGGCTGTCTCACTGTCGTCGGTGAACGCGCCGGGCTTGCGGGAGTAGAGGTTCAGCGCGCCGAGTTCTTCTTCCTCGGTGTAGAGCAGGAAGCCCATCATGCTGCCCACTCCGAGGTCGTGGGCCTGGGGTGCGTACGCGGGCCAGCGGGGTTCCTGCTGGGTGAAGTCGGCGATGCGGAAGATGCGCTCGCCCTGCTTGCTGCGGGCGGCGTCGAAGCAGGGGCCCTCGCCCAGGCGCTCTTGCAGCTGGTAGCTGTCGATGATCAGCTGGTCGGTCGGGGCCAGGGTCTTCACCTGGCGTCCGTGCAGGATCAGGATGCCGGCCGCGTCGCAGCCCTCGACCAGGCCGGTCGCCGCCGAGGTGATGCACTGCAGCGTGTCCTCGACCGAGGACTGCGCGAGCAGGTCCCGAACGCCCGGCTGCCACTCGAAGAAGCCGTCCGCCGGAAGCAGGCAGCGCCGCGTGAGGAACGCACGGCGGAAGGCCGGCTTCTCATGCACGGTCTCCACCCGGGCGTAGATCATCCGCGCGCCGATCTTCTCCTCCCTCGCCCAGGACGGCACCAGACCCCAGCGCAGCGGCCGCAGCAGGGCCGTCTGCTGGGCGGTCAGACCTGCGGGATCTGCACGCCGGTTGGCCAGCCACCGCCCCAGAACGAACCCCTGACCGCGTGAGCTGTCGGTGTGGGGGACGGCCAGGTGCCCGAACCGCTCGGCATACCGGTGCGCCTGGGCGAGAGCGTCGGTGAAGAGCTGGGTCCGGACCTGCTCAAGACCGCGCCCGCTCCCGTTCCGCCGCGGCACCACCAGCGGAGACGGTCTCGCCCACGACCTTCTGGCCGCCCTGGGAAAGCCGCCTCTGCTTCCAGGCGGCTTGTGCGCGGGATCGTCAGAAGTGCAGGACTCCGATGTCGCGGACGGTCTGGGCGAGGGCGCGGATGAGGTCGTTCTCGGCGTCCCTGCGCCACACCAGGGCGTAGGGAATCGTCCCCATGTCGGGGACGGGAACGAAGCGGACGTAGGACATGGACCAGTAGCGGGTGACGTGGGAGGGGAAGGGGTGAACGATCTCGCCGGTGCCGACGAGGTGGATCAGCTCATCGGCGTTGGTGACCTGCTCGATGCGTTCGATCGGCTTCCCCCGGCATGTGTGGAACGACAGGTAGCCGTCCTCCCAGTAGTCGGGCATGTCGGGTGGCATGGCATGGCCGAAGTCTGCCAGCGCCTCGAACGGGACGACGAGCCGTTCGGCGAGTTCGTGGTCGGCGGCGACGGCCAGGACGCGGGGGTCGCGGAAGAGGACCGGGCCGACGGTGAGATCGGGTTCGTCCACCGGTAGCCAGGTGAGGAAGACATCCATGTCGCCCTCGCGCAGTCTGGCGAACGGGTCGACGTAGGGCGCCCGGCGCAGCTGTAGTTCCCACTGAGGGTGACGGGAGCGGAAGGTGTCCCAGTAGCGGTACATGTCGGGCACGTTGAACGGCATCATGCCGACGCGCAGCCGTGCGGTCTTGCCGCGGGTGGCCATCCGGGCGCGTTCGAGGCTCTCGCGCAGGCTCGCGTAGACCGGCCGCAGGTCGGCACGCAGTTGCCGGCCGAGCGGGGTAAGGCGGATCTGGCGGCGGTTGGAGCGGTCGAACAGGAGGCCGCCGAGGTGTCGTTCCTGACGTCCGATCACCTGGCTGACGCGCGCCTGCGTGAGGTGCAGCCGGGCGGCGGCCCTGCCGAAGTGCAGTTCCTCGGCCAGCGTCAAGAAGATCTCGATGTCGCGTACTTCCACCTGCTGCCGACCCCCGTCATAAGCCTGAGTTATCGGATCCTACTGATCTTCGATGTTGATGGGCATGGGAGGACGCTGAAAGATCGACAGCAGGCCGGAACCGCTGCTCGGCGATCTTCGAGCGGTGCGGCACCCGTACCGGTGACACGACACCGCCCAGCGGACTGCCTGCGGCCGCCGGAGCGTGCCGGACGGGAGACAAGCCGTTGCCCAAGACGTAGTACGGGCTCGTCGCCCCGATCGAGCACGCCCAGCACGGGTACCTCATTTCTCGGACAGGAGTACTGCACATGCGCACCTCAGCCGACGCCACCGGCCGTGTCTGGTTCATCACCGGCGCCAGCCGGGGCCTCGGCCGCGCCTTCGCCGAGGCCGCGCTGAGCGCCGGCGACCGGGTCGCCGTCGCCGCCCGCACCGTAGCCCCGCTGGAGGAGTTGGCGGCCGCCCACCCCGGGCGGGTGCTGCCCCTCGGGGTGGACGTGACCGACCGCGAAGCGGTGTTCGCCGCCGTCGCCGAGGCGGTCGGCCGCTTCGGCCGGCTCGACGTCGTCGTCAACAATGCGGGCACGCTGTCGATGGGCATGGTCGAGGAGTTCACCGAGGCCGAGGCCCGCGCCCAACTGGACGTCAACTTCTTCGGTGCCCTGTGGGTCTGCCAGGCCGTCATGCCCGTCCTGCGCGCGCAGGGCTCCGGCCACCTCGTGCAGGTGTCCAGCATCGCCGCCCTGGGCGGCTTCCCCAGCACCGGCCTCTACAGCGCCAGCAAGTTCGCCCTGGAAGGCCTCAGCGAGGCCCTCGCCGCGGAGGCCGTCACATTTGGAGCCAAGGTGAGCATCCTGCAGCCCGGCGGCTACTGGACGGACCTTTACACCGCCATGCACAGCACCAGCCCCCTGGAGGCGTACGCGCCGTTGCGCAAGAAGCTGGCCGAGCAGTTCGCCGAAGGTTCGGTCGACAGCGACCCGAAGCTCGCCGCGGCCGCGCTGCTCACCCTGGTCGACAGCGAGGAGCCGCCGCTGCGCCTCCTCCTCGGGAGCATGGTCTACGACCTCGCGTTCGACATCGCCCGCACTCGCATGGCCACCTGGGAGGCGTGGGAGCAGGTCAGCCGCGCCGCCGAACACGCGATCCCCGGCCCCGCCACCGCGGTCGAAGAGGCGGCGGCCGAGCTCGGCCAGGGGAACCCGTGACCGACATGTCGGGGCGCGGCTGAGAGGGCGCGGCATGTCGTTCCGTACCACGGCCGAGGTTGTCCACCGCTTCAACCGGGTCTTCCTCGAGGGTGACACCTCATCGCTCGCCGAGCTGATCGCCGAGGACTGCGTGATGGAGGCGAGGGGCCCGGCACCCGACGGGGCCCGCTACGAAGGGCTCGCCGCATGCCTGGAGTTCTGCATGGCCCTCGCCGAGGACCGCGCGGGCCGCTTCGAGCCGGAGGCCGTCGTCGTCACCGGTGAACGGGCCACGGTCCGCTGGCGGTACCGCTTCGGTGACGGACCGGCCGACTCCGTCCGCGGCGTGAGCCTCGTGCTGGTGCGGGACGGCCGGATCGTCGAATCCCTCGGCTATGGCAAGACCACGGGCGACGTCCCGTCGCCCGAATTCCGTGCACGTCCGTGAGGCGCGCAACCCCCCAACTCGCCAACAATACAGGGAGATCAGGTATGAAAACACTCGTGCTGGGTTCGACCGGCTACATCGGATCGGCCGTGGTGCGGCGGCTCGAGGCGGAGGGCCACCAGGTGGTCCATCTCGTGAAGGACGCAAGCCGGCTGCCCGCCGGGGCGACGGCACTCAAGGGCGACCTGGCCGACCCCGCCGCGCTGCGGGCGGCCGTCACCGACGACATCGACGCCGTGGTCAACCTCGCCACACCGACCGGCGACGAGGCGTTGGACGCGGCGGCCGTGGACGCGCTGACCGAGCGGCTGCGCGGCACTGGACGGGCCTTCGTCTACACCAGCGGCATCTGGGTGCTCGGCGCCACCGGCGACGCGGCCCTCGACGAGGACGCGCCGACCGACGCCATCGCCATCGTCGGCTACCGCCCGCGGATCGAGCAGCGCGTGCTGGACGCCGGCCGGGACGACGTGCGCGCCGTCGTCGTGCGGCCCGGCATCGTGTACGGCCACGGCGGCGGCATTCCCGGCCTGATGACCGACTGGGCGCGTGAGCACGGAACCGGGCGGTACGTCGGCTCGGCGGCGACCCGCTGGCCGATGGTGCACGTGGACGACCTTGCTGAACTCTTCGTGCTGGCGGTGACCAAGGCCGGCGCGGGCAGCGTGCTGCACGGCGTGGCGCACGAAGCGGTGCCGGTCGCGGCGCTCGCCGCGGCCGCCGACCTCGCTGCGGGCGGCACCGGCCGGGCCGAGCCCTGGCCGCTGGAGCAGGCCGCCCAGGCCCTGGGCGGCCCGTTCGCCGAGGCCCTGGGTCTGAACCAGGTGGTGTCCGGGCAGCGCGCCGTCGCCGAACTCGGCTGGCGGCCCAGCCGCCCGTACGTACTCACCGAGCTGGCCGGAGGCGACCGTGGCTGAACACACCGGCACGACGCTGCCCGTCTGCCGCACCTGCGGCACCCAGTACGCCGTCCCGCGCCCCGACTGCCCAGTCTGCCTGGACGAGCGCCAGTACGTCGGACGCGGCGGACAGCAGTGGACCAGCCTGGCCGAGCTGCGCGCCGACGGCCACCGGGGCCGCGTAGAGGAACAGGGACCGGACGTGCTCGGCATCGGGAGCACCCCCGAGTTCGCCATCGGCCAGCGCGCGCTGCTGGTGCGCACGGCCGCCGGCAACGTGCTGTGGGACTGCGTGCCCTACCTCGACGACGCCGTGATCCGCAAAGTGCGGCAACTCGGCGGCATCACCGCGATCGCCATCAGCCACCCGCACTTCTACTCCGCCATGGTCGACTGGGCGCACGCTTTCGACGCGCCCGTGTACCTGCACGAGGCCGACCGGCAGTGGGTCGGCCGCCCCGACCCTGCCCTGCACTTCTGGAGCGGGCAGACTCACCGGCTGACCGACGAACTGACGCTGATCAACCCGGGCGTCCACTTTGCGGGCAGCGCGGTGATGCACTGGAACGCCGGCCGCGGCGCACTTTTCACCGGCGACATCGTCAACGTCGGCCCCGACCCCCGGTGGGTCAGCATCATGTACAGCTACGCCAACCACGTCCCCGAGCGCCCCGACGCCGTCCGAGCCGCCGGCGAACTGCTCGCCGGCTACCGCTTTGACCACATCTACGGTGCCTGGTGGGACCGCGTGGTCACCGCCGGCGGCAACGAGGTGCTGACCCGCTCGGTCGAGCGTTACCTGCGACAGGAGCAGGCCCCGCCGATGAAGGATGGCTCCTGACCGGGTGATGCCGGACGGGAGGATGAGCCGGCGTCGGTGACACGGCGTCGGGGACGGACGGTGCGCGGGCCGCTGACCTCCGCTCAGGGCGGTGCCCCGGGCGCGCGGGGCCCTGACTGACCGAGGCCGCTGACCCACCTGCTGGCCCCGCCCCCGCGCAGGCACCCGGGGCGGGGCCGCCCCATATGCCCTCGCCCGGCAACACCCGTTGCCGGGCACCGGCTTTTCCGCCGAATCCGCCCGCCGCCCTGTGGCCATGCCCTGCCGGGTTGCGGGGGTTGCGCCGCGCGCAGCCACAGTGCGGCCTACCGGGCCGGGGAGCGAGGTGCCATCCACCCCACTTCCTCGGCCTGTCATCACCCATCCCCCCGGCTGCCTGCCGTCAGAACGGAGCCGCATCCATGCGTCACCTACGCCACCGCGCAGAACATCGGGGGCCGCATCACCCAGTGCGATGCGACTGCCGTCCGTATCGCCCCCACCGGCAACCGCGCCTTCGTCCTGCTCGACGGGATCGGCTCCACCGAGGACGTACGGAACTGGACCCGGCGGACCGCAGCGCGCCCGGCCCGCACCGCCGCCCGCCGCAGCAACGCGAAGGCCGGCCCGCGCACCCTCTACGAGCAATTCGCGGCCGACCCGGACCGCCAGGAACCCTACCTGCGCCGCTACATGGCGTCGGACGGCGCGTATGAGCCGCATGAGGAGGCTGGGTACGACCTGTTCACCGAACTCGGCGACGAGCCGCTGAGCGGCGCAGTGCGGAGCTTCGTCGACCTCGCCGTCGACACGGCCCGCGCGAAGCTCCCCGCCGGCGAGCACCGCTACGTCGACAACGCCACCACGCTCGTCGCCGACCTCACCTCCCGCCACGCCTACCACGCGCTGCCGGCCTTAGTGGTCGGCTCCGGAAGTCCTTCGGGGGTTGATCAGGCCGCCAGGGCAATGGAGGATTCTTGGTGTCGGTCGAGCCGGGCCAGCAGATCGTCCAGGTCGGAGGTGGTGAACCTCCACTGGAACGGCTGTGCCGCGGTGTTGTAGCGGTCTTCAAATGCTCGGAGCCGGTCCCGGACCTGGGTCAGGTCCGTGAAGTCATTGGGTGAGACGACCTTGCGCTGGACGATCGAGAAGAAGATCCCGATCTGGTTTGTCCAGGAGGCGTGGACAGGGGTGTGGACCATGACCGCGTTCGGAAACGCCTTGGTCAGACGGTCAGCGGCCTTCTTTCCCCGGTGAGGGGAGCCGTTGTGGTGGCCTCGCAGCGGCCGAAGACTTTCGCCCGGTGGACGTCGTAGGCGGCCAGGTAGGCCAGCGCGCCGCCGCGGCCGTAGGTGTGGTTGACGCGCATCGCCCTGGCCCGGCCTGGGGCGAGGGTCGGGTGGCAGCGGCAGCGGGCCTGGATCGAGGTCTTCTCGTCGCTGGAGATGACGTATTCGTCCGCGCCGAGGGGTTCGCCTTCGTAGGTTCGGGCGTATAGGTCAAGGACGCGCTGGGCCTTGGCACGGAAGTCCGGGTCCCGGATGAAGATCCAGCACTGGTGCTGCCAGGGCTTGAGCGCGTCCTGGCGAAGCCAGCGGCGCACGGTGGACGCCGAGACGGTGTCGGTGACGCCGCGTGCGGTCGGTTCGGCGGCTAGTTCCGGGCACGACCAGCGCGCCAGCGGCACCCCGGTCCCGGCCGGGAGTTGGCAGGCCAGGGCCTTGGCCTCGGCGACTTGCACGGGGGTGAAGCGGGCCGGGCGCCCGCTGCGTTTGCGGTCGGCCAGGGTCGGCAGGCCGCCTTCGGCGAACCGGCCCCGCCAGGTGCGCACGGTGTCCACGTGCACTCCGACCTCGGCGGCGATCCGCGCGTTGGGCCTGCCCCGGCTCGCCATGAGCACGATCTGTGACCGGACCCTGGCCTGGTGCGGAGTCTTGTGACCGTAGGCCGCCTTCTTCAGCCGTCGCCGCTCGGCGACCGTCAGGGTTATGGGGCGGCCGGCAGGAACTGGCAAGGCAGACAGCCCGATCAGCAGAAGTGGATCACAATGCCATGGGGGGTCTTGCTCATGCCGTCTCGTGGTGGAGGGGGTCCAGGGCGATGAGTTCTTCCTCCGACAAGCGCAGAGAGCCGACGGCGACGTTCTGGACGAGGTGGTCGAGGTCGCCGGTGCCGGGGATGGCCAGCACGTGGGAACCCTGGTGCAGTGTCCACGCCAGTCGGATCTGGGCTGCGCTCACGCCGTGGGCGCGAGCGATGGTGCGGACCTCTGGGCTGTCGTCGGTGGTCGCGCCGGCGGTGCGTCCGGCGCCGGCGATTGAGTAGAACGGCACGAACGCGATGCGCCGTTCACCGCAGAGGTCCAGGAACTCCTTCTGCTCGGGCGATGCGCCGATGCCGTACATGTTCTGGACGCAGACCACCGGCGCGATGCTCTGGGCCTCGGCGAGGTGGTGAGGGCGGATGTTGGACAGGCCCAGGTGACGGATGAGTCCGGCCTCGCGCAGTTCGGCGAGTGCGCCGAAGCGTTCGGCGATCGAGTCGGTGCCGACGATGCGCAGGTTCACCACGTCGAGGTGGTCGCGGCCGAGCTGGCGCAGATTCTCCTCGACCTGTCCGCGTAGTTGCTCGGGGGTGGCGTGCGCCAGCCACTGGCCCGAGGGATCACGGCCCGGTCCGACCTTGGTGGTGATGACGAGGTCGTCCGGGTAGGGGGCCAGCGCATGGTTGATCAACTCGTTGGCCGAGCGCAGCGGCGAGAAATAGAACGCAGCGGTGTCGATGTGGTTCACGCCGAGCTCGACCGCGCGGCGCAGCACACGGATCGCCTGGTCACGGTCGCGTGGGACGGCATCGTCCGCGAACGCCTCGCCGTGCTGCGGCAGGCGCATCGCGCCAAAACCGACCCGGTTGACCGTCAGGTCGCCGAGCTTGAAGGTGCCCGCTGCCGCTGCGGTGATCGTCTGTGAGGTCATGGCGGGATGATCACCGCACGGTAGGCTGGCCCGCCATTAATTCATATATGCCTGAATCTATTGAGGAGTGGTTGTCCTGGCGGAGCTGGTCTTCTCGACGAGCGATCTGGCGCAGGTACGGTTCGCCGTCTCACCGATGTGGGAGGTCGCGCCCAGCTTCCGGCTGCTGAGGTCCGGCACTACGCATCCGGTCCACCGGACCTGGGCCGACCAGGTACGGCCGCGCCTGGTTGCCTCCGGGCTGGACCGGGGATGGCTCTGCGAGCTGATCCCGCCCACCGGCGGCTACGTCCCCGACTTCCTCAACCCGGCCCCCACCGGACCGGACCCCACCTTGGCGGCAGAGCGGGACGCAATCCGGGCCGCGCCCGCCGACCGAGTCCGCCTGGACCTTGACCACCTGGCCCGCCACCAGGGAACCCTCGGCCCCCGGCTACGGACCCTGCACAACGACCCACAGGGCCTCCTGGTCAAGGTCACAGAAGAAATCGAAACCTACTGGGAACTGGCACTCGCCCCCTACTGGGCACGTATCCGGGCAGTCCTGGACGCAGACATCCTCTACCGGGCCCGCCTGGCCGCCGAGCACGGCACCGGCCACCTCCTCAACGACCTGCACACGTCGCTGAGCTGGGACAACAACGCACTACGAATGGCCCACCGCAAGCAGCCACTGACCCGCACGACGGCAGGCACAGGACTACTGCTGATCCCCTCGGCCTTCACCGGACCAGGGCTGCGCACCCGAACAACGCCGCCGGATCCACCCCAACTCGCCTATCAGGCACGCGGTGTCGGCTCACTCTGGCAGGCACGGCCCGTCACACGAGCCGACACCCTCTCCGCCGTACTGGGCCGCTCACGCACCCTGCTGCTGACCGAGTTGGAGACCCCGGCCTCCACCACACAACTGGCCCACCGCACCGGACTCTCCCCAGCCGGGGTGTCCCAATATCTCACCGCGCTACGCAACGCGGGCCTGGTCAGCGCCCACCGCGCCGGCCGCTCCGTCCTCTACGCACGCACCACCGCTGCCGAAACTCTCCTCCAAGCGGCCTCCGCCTGACCTCACGTCAACCCCCGAAGGACTTCCGGAGCCGACCACTTAGGTTCCGCCGACTCCATGCGGGCAGGGGCTCTGCCGCGCCACGCCCGTCCCTCCCCACTTGCCCGGGGCCGGGCCGCGCTGTTGCAGGCTTGGCCCGCTGGCACCGCTTGCACAAGGGACTGGACAAAGCGGGCCGGGAACTCCCGCCAGCCCGCCCTCGGGTGGGAGTGGGTTGGTGAAAAGGCTCCGTTCCGTCGGCGGTGCGCAGCTGTCCACGGAGATACAGCTTCTGGCCCGAGCGTCCTGCACAGGTGCCTCTTTTCGGCCCTTTTAAAAGGCCTGGACCATGTCCCGAGCTGTGGCATGCGGCATTACTGCTCGCCAGCAGGTGCAAGGTGGCGGCCTTCGTGACGCTCATGACGTACCGGCAGGAACCAGTCACGGGCCCCTGAGTGCCACCGGCTCAGGGTCTGCATGGTTCTTCACGCAACCATCACCTTGTGATGGCATGCGCATGCCAGACACGGTCATCGCGGAAAGCGAAGTTGAGCTGTTCCATCACAACTGGCACGCACGAAAAGTACGTGAACGGCTGACCTGAGCTGTATCAATCGAGAGGAGCCCCGGATGGCAGTGAAGACCTTGCGGAGCCACATCCCGCATCTGGTGACGGCCGTGCTGTTGCTACTGGGGATGATGACCGCCGCAACTACCCAAGCGCAGGCGGCCCCGCAGCGCCTCGCCGGCAGCATGACCATATGCTCCTACTCGCCCGTCCCTCCGGGCTGGGTCGTCACAAGGTCCGCCCCCAGCGGCAGCTGCGGAGGCCGCTACGAGTACACCATCACCGAGCTCACTACACAGGCCAGCGCGGTCGTCTGCTCTTTCTCGCCCATTCCTCCGGGTTGGGTGGTCACAAGGTCCGCCCCCAGCAACAAGTGCGCGGGCGTCGCTTACGAGTACACCATCATCCAACTCACCACGCAGGCCAGCGCGGTCGTCTGCTCTTTCTCGCCCATTCCTCCGGGCTGGGTCGTCACAAGGTCCGCCCCCAGCAACAAGTGCGCAGGCGTCGCCTACGAGTACACCATCATCCAACTCACCACGCAGGCCAGCGCGGTCGTCTGCTCTTTCTCGCCTATTCCTCCGGGCTGGGTCGTCACAAGGTCCGCCCCCAGCAACAAGTGCGCAGGCGTCGCCTACGAGTACACCATCACCAAAGCCTGACCGGCCGCCGCGGGACTGTAAAGCGAACTGTCAATGCCCTGGGAGCGTCGATCGCTGTCTCACGCCGCTTTGCGCTTCTCGCGGGCGGCTTCGCGTTGCTGACGGATGATCCGCTCGAACTTTCCCGGTGGGAGACCGCCGGCCCGGCTGTGGCGGCGCCTGGCGTGGTAGAAGTCGGCGATCCACGTTGCGATCTTCAGCCGGGCCTCGGCGGTGGTCGCGAAGCGGTGCCGGGCGGACGTACTCGACCTTGACCAGCGAGTTGAACGCCTCGGCGGCAGCGTCATCGAAACGGCGGCTTGACCAGCAACATCGGACGACTACCTGACATCAACGTCTGACATCAACAGCCACGTACTCCGGCACATATCGACGGACCAACATCGTTCCACGACCTTGGATTGACGGCGCTGAATGGGTGGTCAGCGCCCCACGCATCCGGGGGGAACACGCCCATCCGGTCACCTGACCGCCCGCCGTCACACCCTCCGGCCTCGAACCCCTGGCGCCGTCCCGGGGTTCGGGGCTGCTACACGTCCGGCCGCCCGGTCTTGCCCGGCTTGGCCCGGCCTGGGGCAGTGTCGGTCTTGCCAGGAGGGATGCTCCCGCACCACCCCCCTCCGCGTGTGGTCGAGCCCCCGACCGGCGTCTCGCGACGCAGCCTCCGGGGGTGTTGCGGGGCTCAGCATCCGTGCGGTTTGCCCCGGACCCCTGGGGGCAGGCCGCACGTGCATGTCCTCCCCTTGCCACCCAGCTCCGCCCTGTGCCCTGCGGACCGAGGCCGTCCCCGCCGCCTCGGGTCCGGGGCTCATCAGGCCGCTGCCTGGCATTGCGCGGCTTACCCCCACCTCAGGCAGTGTCAGCCGCCGGAAGGCGCTCCCACCCCCGCCTCCTCCTCCCCCGGGGGGTGGGTCGAGTCCCCGGCGGCCGGGCCGCCCCCGCCCTCCAGGGCACCCCCGGCCAACCGCGCCGGGACCGGCCCCGCGCGCCGCACCCCGTCACCGTCCGCAGCCCCTGACGAGGACTCGACGTGCCCGAGCGCATCCTGCCCCTGTCCGGCAGCCCCGACCAGTTCATACTCACCGACCGCCCCGCACCCACCCTCTGCACAGGTGTCCCGTGGCCGCATAATTCCCCCGCAGAAAACACCAGAGCCCCCGTCCTCCTGGTCGCGGAGGCGGGGGCGCTGCGGTGTGCGAGGTCCGGCAGCGTCAGGTCTGGCACTGCGAGGTCGCCGCGCTGGACCAGTTCGACCAGGCGCCCCCCGCCGGCCTCACGTGGACGCGGATCGTGACTTTGACCGTGTCACAGACGCGGGACTTGGAGGCGATCTCGATCGGGCCCACCGTGGAACGCCGCTGCACGATGGTCCGGCCGCTGCCCATTTTCGTCCAGTCGCCGCTGCCCGCCTGGAGGTACGCCTCGTACTCGACCCATGAGGCGTGGGAGCGGGAGTTGGTGATGAGGGCGTGGGCGGTGATGTCGTGCCAGAAGACTCCCCCGTTCTTCCAGCGTTCGGCGGAAATACAGCCCCGGGCGCCGATGTTCTGCGTCGAGACCCCGCCGCCGCAGGCGACGGCAGCGGCGTGGGCCTGGGCGGGGAAGGCGAGCGCGGCCGCGGCGGCTGCCGCGACGAGGGCTCCCGTACGTTTCACGGTCCGGGCAGTTTTCGTCATGGGGGAACCGTATCCGCTCGTTCAGTCGCCCGCCCCGGTATCCGGCACGGTCACGGTCTGGTCCTGGGCGTCTTCGACCACGGTGGCACCGACCAGGCCGAGACCGAGCAGGTTAGCGGCGACGAGCAGTAACGCGTCGCCCGCTTCTGCGCACCGACAAGGTGGGGCTGGAGCCGGACCGGATCGCCCCCGCGCCGCGAGAGATCGAGCCGGAACCTACGCCGCGTAGGAAACGGCGCTGGTCATTCGTCGGTCGCTGATCCCGATACCCGCGCATTTCTCGTCTGTTCGTGCTGCACGCCGGGATCGCCTTGGGAATACCTGCCGCAGGAACTCGGCTTCGGATCCGACAGCGAGTGACCGCACCACGAGAAGTGGACCAGAGCCCGAGATGGGGCAGCAGATGTCGACCACTTTGGGAGGCACGAGAGTCTGGTGCTGTTCGATTGCCGGACGGCTAGAAGAGGCCGGCCGAGGTGCTCTGTGTGAGGTCCTCGAAGATCGTGCGCAGCCACGGACTGCGTACGGCTGGCAGCCGGACCAAGGTGTGTTGGAACGTTCCCCGGTCGGCCCGGAACGGGTGGGTGGGGAGCAGCGGGAGCGGGTCGTCGCGGAGGACGTCTTGGGCTATGCGGCCCGACGCGGGAACCGGCAAGTTCGGCTCGGGAGAGGCCAGCCACAGCCACACCCTCAGCGGCAGGGGCACCAGGTATGCCGGCCGCGGGGATCACGCCACAGCAGCTGTACCGGCCGCTCTGTCAGGCTCGTTCCGTCCGGTTGCGGTCGAGGACTATCGGCTGGGCGTGCATCGCGTTCGACCTCACGGCCACGTGCCGTCCGGTGGCTCGCCGGCCATCACGGGCCCGGTTCCCGGTGCCGCCCCGGCGCGGCCGGGTACGCCAGCACCGGCGGCGAGTCCGCGAAGGCCCACGGTTGTGGCGGTGTCCGTCCACCGCTGTTGTACCGCCTGCCTCACCAGGTCACGGAGCACCGCCTCGATCCCGCCGCCCTGGTGCATGCCCGTTCGCTCTGCCCGGCTGCGGGGCGGGGCTGTTCCTGTGCTGGTGACCCGTGCCGGCGAAGCCGTTCCCGTCGGCGCGTGCCGCGGTTTTCAGTGTTCCTGCCGCGGACGAGTGCCGTGTCGGCCGGCGGCCGGATCGTGTCTGGCGTATCGCTTTGAGCCGCTGTTTTCTGCCCGCCGCCAACGGCGGCTCTAAATGATCGCCGGGATCTGCCCAGAAGGTGACTTTCTGGAGTATGGGCCGGTCGGATAGCAATGGGGCGGCGCCTGGCACGGCCCGCCGACGGTCGGCGGTGATCCCCAGTGTGCCGAGGAAGGAACGTCTCGTGATCCGCACCCGTTTCGCCGTCACACTGGCCACCATGGCCGTCACCGCCCTGGCCGTCACCGCGAGTCCCGCCTCCGCGGCCCCCGGTGACACGGTCAACATGTGCGCCAGCGCTCTCACGCCGGACGGCTGGGTCGACGTCCAGTGGTGGAACAGCGCCGGGTGCGGATCCGGCTTCACGCCCAATATGAAGCAGATCAAGGACCTGAGAGGCTATCCCGTGGGTACGCAGGTCAACGCCTGCGCGTCTGCCTGGCCGCCGGCCGGCTGGACCATCACCAGCACCTACTACTCCAGCGGCTGTCGCTACTCCGCCGTCCCCAGCTTCAACCCCAACACCTGGACCCTGAAGCGCACTTCCTGACCTCACGTCGAAGCCGGAGCCGGAGCCGGAGCCGGAGCCGGAGCTGAGGCCGCAGCCGGCCTCCCGCGGGTCGGCTGCGGCTTCGCCGTTCCCGCCACGCCGACGCCTACGAGGCCCCCCGGGGCGCGCCCGGATCCACCGACGACGGCCGGCTGTGCCGCCTGGCCGTCCGTCTCCCGCCCGCCTACGCACCGCGCCTGTTCGATGCCCGCAGCGCGGGTGCCGGGGAGCAGCGCCAACGAGGCTGTGTCAGCGTGCTGACGGCAACCGGCACCGTATTCCAGGGCGTGCACCGCGACAGAGCCGCTCACGGTACCGTGCACCTTCACGCAGATGCCCACGCCTCCATGACGAGACAACAGGCGGACCCCGATTGGAGTGCCGAGTTGGCCCTCAGGTTCCGTGTGACATTGCGGCTGTCGTCGCACCACCCGCGCCGGCTATGCCGCGGTCCCCGGCCCGGCTTCCCGCGGGTCCCCCTGCGGGCGGGTCAGCCCGTCATCCGTCACCAGCCGGCGCTCTGGCTCCGCCGCGTCCAGCTCCCAGTAGTGCAGGCACTCCTCGCACCGAATCCCGTCGATCAGAACCTCGTCCTCCCCGTTCGGGCAGTCCGTGCCGTCCCCGCGCCCTACGCACACTTCCCCAGTAGGCCCCATGCGTTCGACCGTGCGGCGCCTGGGCCGAGTGCGGGCAGAGGGCGTGACCGGCGCACAGGCGCTCGTTCCCGGCAACCCGTCCCAGCACCCGCCAACAGCCCGACGAAGCGCCCTCTCGGCCCACCTCCGCTCGCGTGGTGAGGACGGCGCCTGGTACCAGCGCCACTGGGCGTCGTACTCATCGTCGGTGGCCGGCGAGCTTGGACCGTTCTTCCTCGGCGGATCGTTCCAGCTTGATGTGTGTCCTGAACATGGAAGGAACTTGGATGTAGGAGGGCTCTGACGCATGTCGAGATAGCAGCGCTGCCGGACCGACTCCGGGCTGGGCGGGGTTGCGAGTCGTGCGCTCCACGGCGGTCGTCGCCCACATCGAAGCCAGCGCCGTATGAAAGGCGAAGGCGGTCCGGTCATCGTCCGCCGCGACGTCGGCGACCACCAGGCCCGGCTCCGACACGTGCATCTCGCTAATCGCTTCCATGAACAGCACGATGCTCCCGCACACGAGCCTGTTCGGCCCGGGCCGCACGTTCACCCGACTGCAGCACACAGCCGCGCCTTGATGCCCGGCCGCCGGGGGATGCGGCCGTAGCAGCGTCATTTGCATGCATATCGCCTGGGACCCGGGCATCACGTGCCGGCCGCTCGTGGCCGACCACCACCGGCCCGGCCCCCACCTGCGCTCCGGCACCAGCGGGAAACGCTGCCACCGGCGCCAGCTGCTCGAACTTCACCGCGACCGCGGCCTGAGTCCAGCGGCATTGCACCAGCGCGCCGTCCGCCCCGGCGAACTCCGCCTCCACCGCGTCGGGCTCCGGCACCCGGTGGCCGCCGCCTGCACCGGCCGGTAAGTCGGCCGGTGCACCCGCCTGCTCACTGTCGAAGATCACGTACTCCACACGACGTCATACCGGCCACGGCGCGCAGGCGAACCGGTCAGTAACCGCAACACCGTTGCCGTCAGACGGTGTTGAGCCGTACGCGGGCCCCAGGGTGCCGCCTTCAGACCCCGGTCGCCAGTGCAGACTCCTGCACCTTCCAGCTGCCCGAGGACTACCGAGGGCCTGGGTCTCACCGGGTTGCCCTCGTGTAGTAATCCTCGTAATCAGATCGCCGGATTCCCCGGGAGGTACGCCGCTTGCTCCTACCCACAAGCGTTGGGCTCGCGTAGCTTGCCTTCCCGGTTGGTAAAGGCAGCGACGTCAATCACGGGAATGCCGTTCGGGGTCCCGCATGATCATCGGGTGAGACGTGTACCAAAGTGGGTTGCACCGCTGTTTGTACTCATGGTCGGCGCATTCTTGGTGTGGTACATCACGCGCGGTCATCGGGTGGCCAGTCTGGTCGCTGCTGTAACCGCGATCACTGGCCTGCTCGCGCTACCGCCCGCGGTGCTCGCTGTGCTCCGACCCGGCAGGAGCGGACCGACGTCCGTCCGGCTGGAGGACGTGGCCGACCAACTCGCCCGAGGGGTACTCCAACAGTGGGAGACCGAGGCACGGGTACGCCGTCTCAACGATCCTTTCCCGCTGTCGGTCGACTGGGTCGCAGCCGAAGCGGACCTGGTTGAATCGTGGCCCCACTTGAAGGAGCTGGCCGGTGACTGGCCAGGCCAATCCCCTGAAGCCACCTCCACGTGGGCTGTCAGCCCCAGAGGGCTGGCCGGCAGTGGGGGTGAGATCGCCCAGGTTTTCGAACGTGTCCCCACCCGTCGCCTGGTCATCCTCGGCGAACCAGGCTCCGGCAAGACCGTGCTGTTCATTCGCCTCCTACTGGCTCTGCTCAAAAACCGGCCGTCCGGCGGCCCTGTCCCGGTCCTGTTCCCTCTCGCAGCGTGGGACCCAGCTCGGCAGGACCTGTACACCTGGATGGCCGACGAGCTCATCCGAGACCACCCCGCCCTACGTGCCCTCGTCCCCCCGGACCTCTCGCAAGCCGGCACCGGCACCCAAGCACGCGCTCTGCTTGCGCAGCGGCTGATCCTGCCCATCCTCGACGGCTTGGACGAAGTCCCCCAAGCCGTGCGCACCCTGGCCCTTCACCACATCAATGAGGTACTACCAGCCGGCCAGCCGCTGGTGCTCTCGAGCCGCACCGCCGAGTATCGGAGCGCCCTGACCACACCAGCCGGGACCACCCTTCTCCTGAACGGAGCCGCAGGCATCCGCCTCCTTCCCCTGGATCCCGCGAAGGTGGCCGCCTATCTGGAACGCGACGCCGGAGGTTCCGGCACCCAGGCTGCAACCCGCTGGAGACGAGTCACCGCTTCACTGAGCACCGACACCCCCGTCTCCCAGGCACTGAGCACCCCACTTGGCCTGTTCCTGGCCCGCACCATCTACAACCCCCGCCCCAACGAACAGATCGCCGCCCTCCCCGACCCCAGCGAACTCATCGACCAGGCCCGCTTCCCCACTCGCCAGGACATCGACACCCACCTGTTCGCTGCCTTCATCCCCGCCGCCTACCGCCACCACCCCGCACGGTGGAGCGCCCAACAGGCCCAGCGCACGTTCGTCTTCCTCGCGCGCCACCTTCAAAACACCCTCCACGGCACGCCGAACCTCGCCTGGTGGCAACTCCCCAGAGCCCTGCGGAACTTTCAGGACATCACGGTCGGGCTTACGGTCGGGCTCCTCAGCTGGTTGCCATTCAGCCTCCTGGGCGGGCTGCTCATGGAAGACCCCGTGGCCACAATTTCCGCGGGGCTCACCTTTGTGGTGCTGTGGATGGTGCCGGCAACAATGCTTGCGTCCGCAGGAAGGAAAACCCCAAGTTCTGCGATCCGCTGGAGCTGGAAAGGGAAATCCTGGTTCACGGTCGGGCTCACCTTCGGACTTATGTTCGGGCTCTTTTTCGGGTTGTCGGTCGGCGGCGTGGAAGGGTCCCGGGCCGGAATCATCAGCGGACTCGCGGGCGGGCTCCCGTTCGTGGTCCTGGGAGGACTCAGGTCGGTACACCCGGACCTGGACAAGGCCGTGGGGCCAGGCGCGATCCTGGCTAGGGACCGCCGCACCTTCTGGGTCCTCACGGTCGCGGGCGGACTCACGGGCGCACTCGCGATCGCCCTTGCGTCCCTGCTGGGATTCGGGTTTGGACAAGACCCGGCCGCGCTTGGAGGCGGGTGCCTGGTCGGGCTTGTCCTTGGGATCCCGGTCGGCCTCCTGATGGGACTTGCTCGGTCCGTGTGGATGGAGTTCCTGGTGGCACGCACAAGACTGGCCCTGTTGGGACACCTGCCCTGGCGTTTCATGAGTTTCCTCGCCGATGCCCACGAGCGGCGAGGCGTACTACGACAGGTGGGAGCGGTGTACCAGTTCCGCCACATCGACCTCCAGCATCACCTCGCAGGACATCAGCCTTGATCAGTCGATGCTGTACACCGTCACACGCTTCCGCCGCCGTCGTGGACCCACTCAGTTCGTCACCCGACGCATTCCGTCCCCGCGAGCGCTGCGCGGCGACCACTTCCGAGACACGGCGCAGTCCAGGTACTCCAGCGGCTGGTCAGCGTCGGGGTCCAGCAGCCACCGTGCGTGCCGCACGCACACCCGCCGCCACCGCGGCAGGTACCTCAGGTACCGCACCGCCCGCAATGCCTGCCCGGTGCGCCGGGCGGTGCGCAACCGGCACCCGAACGCGGCCGGCCCCACCTCCGTGCCCGCCGCCCGCCACCGCGCCTGCGGCGCACCGGCCTCCCGGCCGACGCTGATCTCCGGATCGTCCACGGTGAGCCCTGGCAGTGCCCCGCCGGCACCTCTGGCCCGGTCCCGCAGAGCTCGGCGAGCACGCCCCGCTCGGCCTCGTTGAGGACGATCTCCGCAGCGGCGCGCACACCGCCGCCCTGGTGCCGCACGGGGGAGCTGCGGCACGTTCACAGCCGCAGCATGTCCGCGGCCGGCAGGCTGTAGGCCGTGTTTTGAAAATCGGCTCTGTTCCTCGTCCCGCATCGCGATGATCTCGGTGTGGGGCGAGGGGATCTTTCTGACGGGCAGTGGGCTGTGTTGGAGCCGCTGTTGCCGGTCGCGTGTTGGGGCGGCCGTCGTTGGGCCGGCGGAAGCTGAGACGGGATCCGGTGGCGAGTGCGGACCGGTGCTCCGTGGAGAGATCTGCCGTCGGAGTACGGGCCGTGGCAGACGGTCTGCGGACTCTTCGCCGCTGGCAACGCGACGGCACCTGGCCCGAACTGCTGACCCGGCTGTAGGCCCAGGCGGACGCGGACGGGTTGATCACGTGGGAGGTCAACGTTGACTCCACGATCTGCCGGGCCCATCAGCACGCCGCAGGCGCCCGACGCAACGGCCAGGACCAGAAGGAACCGCCGGGCGGAACCCGCACCGGGCCCGAGGATCACGGCCTGGGCCGGTCGCGGGGAGGCTTCACCAGCAAGATCCACCTGGCCCGCCAGCAAGGCCAACGGCCGCTGGCTTTAATGGTCGCCGCAGGTCAGCGCGGTGACAGTCCTCAGTTCGCGGCCGTCCTGGAAGGCATCCGGGTGTCCCGCACCGGACCGGGCCGTCCCCGTGTCCGTCCGGTGCGAGTGCGGGGCGATAAGGCGTACTCTCCCGCGCCAACCGGGCCTACCTTCGAGAGCGCGGAATTCGGTGCACGAGCCTGCCGACCAGGCCGCCAATCGCAAGCGGGGGGGGGAAGGCCGGCGGGCGGCCTCCGGCCTTCGATCGCGAGGACTGCAAGGGCCGGCACGCGGTCGAGTGCGGGATCAACCGGCTCAAGCGCAACCGCGCGGTCGCCACCCGGTTCGACGAACTCGCCGTCCGCTTCGAAGCCACCGTCCTGATCGCCGCGATCGGTGAATGGCTGTGACCGGCCTGAGCTGTCGGTTCCTCATGCCGTGCTGACCGCGACCACGTGAACAGGTGAGGAGAAGGCATCGATGGGGGCTCAGTACTACGGCGCCGACAGCGACAACGGCCACCGCATCGACGACCCCTCCGAGGACGCGCTGTTCATGATGATCAGCGACCTCAAACAAGGGCGTTCGAGAACACGCAGGTGAGCCGCAGCGAGGCTGCGATCGGGCGTCGCCGAACCGCGCACCCGGGGGCCTTCGCCTCGTGCCCGAACGGGCCGCTCTCGGGCATCGAGCCGCTGCTCCTGGTGTGGGAGGCCCAGCCCGGTGCCAGCCGATCGCGAGGCGTCCGCCGCGTGCCTCGAGAACCGCGCCGGTGATGTAGCCGGCGCGGCAGGTGCTCAGGGTTGACCAAGCCTCTCAATTGATCTCCCCGACGACATGGTCCGGAGGAACTAGGCTGGGCAGAGCTTGGGCACGGTGGGAGATGTCGTGGATGTCGATCTGCGCAAGGTGCGCTACTTCGCGGTTGTGGCCGAGGAATTGCACTTCGGCCGTGCCGCCGAGCGGCTGCACATCACACAACCGGTTCTGTCCCGGCAGATCCGCGCGCTGGAGAAGGAGCTGCGCGCGCAGTTGTTCACCAGGAACAGGCAGACCACCGAGCTGACGGCCGCCGGCCGCCAACTGCTGGAGGATGCCCGCCCTCTGCTGGCTGGCGCGCAGGCCCTGTGCCGCCGGGTCCAGCAGGCCGCCAAAGGATCTACGGCGTTCACGGTCGGCTTCATGCCCGGTATCACCGTGACCGGCGCGGTGCGCGCCTTCTCCGCCAGGCATCCCGAGCTGAGTGTGCAGGTGGTGCGCACTTCCTGGAGCGACCAGGTCCAAGGCGTGCACGAGGGTCTTCTCGACGTGAGCTACGTACGGCTGCCCGTCGACCATCGCGGCCTGGAGCTGCGCCCGCTCTTCCGGGAGCCCCGCGTCGCCGTAGTGCCGGCGGGCCACCGGCTGGCGGGCAAGGAGTCCATCGTCATCGCGGATCTGGCCCCCGAGCGGCTGCTGCAGGACCCTGACGCCGTCCCCGAGTGGCGTGACCTCCCCGAGCGGACCGGCGACGAGGAAGCCGGACCGCGGCCGTTGTTCGCCACCGTCGAGGAGAAGCTGGAACACGTCGCGACGTCCGGTGGCGTCCTCGTCCTCCCGCTGTCCACCGCGACCTACTACACCCACACCGATGTCGCGCATGTGCCCATCGGCGACATCGGCCCGAACGAGGTCTGCCTTGCCTGGAGCGCCGGCCGTCGCTCCCCTCTGCTCCCGGAGTTCGCCGACATCGCCGCTGCCCAGCACTGATGCCCTGAGGGCCTCACCGCTGACAGAAGAAGTCTTGGACGTCGCCTGCGGCACGCGGCCAGGGTGGAGGAGCGGCGGCATTCCCCGCCGCTCCTCCACCGACAAGGACCCTGAGAGCGATGCAGATCTTCATCACAGGTGGCTCCGGCTACATCGGCCGCTCCACGATCCGGGCACTGACCGGCCACGGCATCGCCGTGACGGCGCTGGCGCGCAGCGAGCGCGCGGCGCGCATCGTGGCGGACCTCGGCGCCACCCCGGTTGCGGGGGCGCTCACCGACACCGATGTCCTCCATGAGGCGGCCCGCGGGGCCGACGGGGCCATCCACCTCGGGGTGGACTACGCCGAGGGCACGGCGGACGTCGACCGCGCGGCGGCCGAGGCGCTGCAGGACGGGGTGGGGAGCGGTCCTTATGTGCACACGGGCGGGGTGTGGGTGTACGGCGACACCGACGGGGTCGTCGACGAGGACGCCCCGCTGAGCCCGCCGCGCATCACCGCCTGGCGGCTGGAGAACGAGAAGCGCGTGCTCGCCCGGGCCGCCACGGGAGAGCACCCGGTGGTGGTGATGCCAGGGTTGGTCTACGGCCGCTCCGGCGGACTTGCACAGTCGTTCTTCGTCGAGCCGGGGCGCACCGCGGGTGCCGTGCCCTGCATCGGGGACGGCACCAACCACTGGGCGCTGGTCCATGTCGACGACATCGCCGAGCTGTACGTCCTCGCCCTGAACGCCCCGGCCGGCTCCGTGTACGCCGGCGTCGGCGGTCAGAACCTTCCCCTGGCGGATGTCACGCGAGCCCTCAGCCGCGCCGCAGGATGCCCGGACCGGATCGAGCCGCTGACCGTCGAGGAGGCCGTACGACGGATGGGTCCGATCGCCGAGGCGTTCGCCCTCGACCAGCAGTTCAGCGGCACCCTGGCGCGCCGCGAGCTCGGCTGGATGCCCACCCGTCGCGATGCCCTGACCGAACTCGCCCAGGGCTGAACCACCAGGGGCAGGGGCGGCTGCCCCCATCGGGAAGGCTGCGTCCCATGCGGTGCCTGGAAGTCATCGTGGTGACTCTCGTGGCCGTGCTGGCCATGGCCTGGCTGGCGCACCGCCTGCGCTGGAACGAGCCGATCCTGCTGGTGGCGGGTGGCTGCCTGATCGGTCTCACCCCCCAGTTCCGCACGCTGGCCCTGCCGTCCCCGGTCGTTCTGCTGCTGTTCCTGCCACCCTTGCTCTACTGGGAGTCGCTGACCACCTCGCTCCGCGAGATCCGGACGAATCTGCGCGGCATCGTGCTGCTCTCGACCGGCCTGGTGCTGGCCACCGCTGCCGCCGTGGCCGGGGTGGGGCACGCGCTGGGCCTCGCCTGGCCGCTCGCCTTCGCTCTGGGCGCCGTCGTGGCCCCCACCGATGCCATCGCCGTGCAGGCGGTCGCCCGGCTCCTGCCCCGCAGGATCCGGACCGTCCTCCGGGCGGAGAGCCTGATCAACGACGGCACCGCGCTCGCCCTCTACGCGGTGGTCGTCGGGGTCGCGGTTCACGGACAGGCCGTCACCTGGCCGGGGACCGCCGCACGCTTCCTGCTGGCCTACGCGGGCGGGGTCGCGATCGGCGCCGCCTGCGCCGCCGTGGTGGTGGCACTGCGCAGGCGGTTGCATGACCGTGTGCTGGAGAGCGCACTGGCCGTGCTCACCCCGTTCGCCACCTACTTGCCCGCGCAGACCATGGGCGTCTCCGGCGTCGTGGCGGTGGTCACCTGCGGTCTCATCGGCAGTCAAGCAGGCCCCAAGGTGATCAGCGCGGGCGCCAGAGTGCAGATCACCGGCTTCTGGGAGGTGAGCACCTTCATCCTCAACAGTGCCCTGTTCGTAATGGTGGGCATCCAGACACCCGCCATCGTGAGCGGGATCAGCTCCATCTCCCCGGGACATGCCGTGGTCACCGCACTGCTGGTCGGAGGCGTGGTGATCGCCGTTCGTCTGCTGTGGCTGTACTCGGTGCCCTACCTTCTCCGTGCCATCGACCGGCGCCCGGTCCAGCGCACGCTGCGCTCCGGCGCCCGGGAAAGATTCCCCCTCGCCTGGAGCGGGGTGCGCGGGGCCGTGTCACTGGCGGCCGCCCTCAGTGTCCCCGCCACCACGGCCGCGGGCCGGCCGCTCGCAGGACACGGCCTGCTGGTCTTCACCGCCGTGGCCGTCATCCTGCTCACCCTGGTCGTCCAGGGCACGACCATGCCCGCGGTGATCCGATGGGCCGGACTGCGCGGCGACCCCGACGAGACCACCGAGGAACGCCGCGCCCATCGCCAGATCGTCACAGCCGCGCTGGAAGCCCTTCCCGACCACGCCGACCGCCTGGATACGCCGCCGGAGACCACCGACGCCATCCGGAGCGAACTGCGCCAGTACGCCGCCGAGGACCCAGGACCGCCCGATGCCGGACCCGGCGTGCGGTCCGGGCTCGAACTGCGCCACACCCTGATCGGCGTCAAACGCAGCGCCCTGATCCGCCTGCGCGACCAGCGCACCATTGACGACATCGTCCTGCGCCGGCTGCAATCGGTCCTGGACAGCGAGGAAATCAGGATCGAGCTGGCCCTGCGTGCCTTCTCCGACCGACCGCCCCCACCACCCGACGGCACGGCCGCTCCGAGCGGCAGGGCGCCCGGGGCGTGACCGGCCGCGTCCAGTCCTGGAACGTGGTCTTCCGCCGGCAAGCAGCCGCGTCGCGGCGTTCCCCGACCAGCCGCAACAGAACGGCGCCCCTGCCAGCGGTTCTACGACTGGGCCCGCATGGAGGTCCGGCCCTGGCACCCCGCAGACGGCACTGGATGCCGGCCAGCCGCAGCGTGGGGAGGCCCGAAGGAAGTCGGGATCGGCAGCAAGCGAGCCGGCAACATCCTCGCCGGCCCCAGCACGCGCGTCGTCGCCACCGATAATCAGCTGCGCGCCGTCACCCTGCTCGGCGTCGTCACACCGTATCGAGGGAGAACTGGAGCGTTTCCCGGACCATGCCTTCGCGGGACGAGTTCGGGCCGCGTGGAATCCGACCCGTGGCCGGTTCGTGCTGGTCCGAGAAGGCCGCGGCCCGAGCGGCACTGCGCGACCATCCACCGCACCCACGGACACCCTGGACAACCTGTCCGCCCACAGAGCCTCCGAGATCCGCCGATGGGCGGCCAGGCGTCGTGACGGGCTGTGCTTCACCCCGACCTACGCGCCCTGGGCCAATCCTATCGAGGCCGGTCCGGACCGCTGGGCAGTTCACCGTCGCCGACTCCAACCACACCGCGCAGACCCGTGCCCCGCACGCCTACCTGCGCCGGCGGAGCGCCAACGCCCGCCATCCCGATGTTTGGCCGACCGCGCGTATTCCTCACGTGCCATCCGCAGTAACCTGCGGCGCCGGGGCATCCGTGCGGTCATCCCGCAGCCGTCCGACCAAGTCGGCCACCGCCTGAGGCGAGGCCGGCTCGGTGGCCGTCCGCCCAGTTTCGACAGCGAGGCGTACAAGCAGCGGAATACCGTCGAGCGGTGCATCAACCGCCTCAAGCAGTGGCGCGGCCTGGCCACACGAACTGACAAGCTCGCAATCGCCTACCAGGCCGCACTCCACCTCGCGGGCATCCTCATCTGGATTCGAAGCTGACCAAAGAGACAGAACCTAGATGCCATTCACCGTCGTGATTCCACCAGACCGGGGACTGGGCCCCGACTCCGACTTGGCCCAGGTCCTGGACGGCTCCCGTCTCCGGGGCGCCCAGATGCAGTCTTGCCATCGTGACGCCGGGGTCGAGCTCAGCGGTGGCCCAGTTCAGGACGGCCAGCGGGCCGCCGTCCGGACGCTGGGTCACCTCCACGACATGGCGGTCGCCGAGGCGGCGGGTGTCCATGGCTGCGTGGATCAGCGCCCTGGTCGCAGACGGGGCGTCCTGATAGCGGTCCAGCAGAGCCGGCACCCCGGCCAGGTACTGGGTGATCTGACCACCTCGGGCGTGCTTGGTGGCCTCACGCAGCCGGGGATCGGTGTCGGCTGCATCGGCCAGCGCGGTCAGGTCCAGTCAAGAGGTGCCATCGGCTCACGCCCAGGTAGTTGCGGGGGCGTGGGTACTCAAGCGGCGCTGCGGGCTCGGGCTGGGCTGCACTCCACGATCTCTCGTGCTGCACCCAGTCTGTTCGGGTGGTCCTCAAGCAGTCTGGTAGTGATCAGGATCGCTTGGATGATGCTGATGCCTTCGTCTTTCAGATGTTGCTGGACGGCGTCCATGCCGACGTTCGTGGCCAGCAGCCTTCTGCATTCATCGATCTGATCGGCAATCTGTTGCGCGCGTTCAAGAGTCAGTCCTTGAACGTCGGCAAGGAGTTCTTCGGCGGTGCGGCTCGGCATGTCCGGGATTCTCTCAGAGCCCGTCCCCGTTCACAGGAGTTTTTGCTCCCGCTCGTGTGGCGTAGCCGTTGCGCTTGCATGGGACCCCGGACGAGGGCCTCGATCATGCGGTGGAGTTCATGCGCGAGCACTGTGGCGAAATCGTGTCCAGGCCGCTGAGCGGTCCATTGCGGCGGGGGAGCGGCGACCGTCGGACACCTCCAAGAGGCCTGTCCGCGAGCCGTCGCACGTGGGTTGGGGAACTTGAGCGAGCAGGTCTGTCCACTTTCCGAGCGGGGGCCGCCGGACCGCGGGCCGACGTGGCGGGCCAGCGCCGCACGCAGGTGTAGCCGCTGTACCTCGGGCAGTGTCGGGCCCTGGGCGTTTTTGAGGATCTGGTCGGCGATGGCGGTCAGTCTGGTGTTGGTGTGCTGGTAGACCTCTCGCAGCACGCTGAAGCCGTCCTGCGGTGCGATCTGGCCCGGAGCCGCCAGCACGCCGATCGCCTGGTCGACGACGGCATGCGAGGTGGGCTCCTGGTGGAGCAGCCTGTTCTCGTTGCCCAGCCGCTCGACCTCGGCCCGCAGACGGCCTTCTGCCGTGGCGGGTGTTGCGTCGTGCGCGGGAGAAGTCATGAACTCATTCACGAAGGTGAAGGGGCGCGGCCATGCTGTGCGCCTGCCCAGCATTCTCCTTCAGCATCCATCCGGCCGTAGCCCGGCACGACGTGGGTCCTTCGGACGGCTGCCCAGAGGACCCACACGGGGGGCTTGATTGCGAACCCTGCCTTCGTGGGTAGCCCGCTCCGACACTGTTCATGCCGCAGCGCACGGCACCCCAGCTGATGGCTTCACTCACTGATGCCACGGCCGGGCGGGCGCTGCTCCTCGTCCTCGCTCACCCGCGCCAGCGCCTCAAGCACCCGATCGAGTGCCTCGCCCACGTCAGTGGGTGTGACCGCTCACGGCTGCGTCGGACCTGTGTTCTTGACCGTCAGTGGGAGTAACTTCCTTCCGGTCGGGTCGATTCGTGTGGCCGTGTCCATCTTCCGGCAGGTGGCACCCACACTCCCAGCCATAGACGGCGTCTCCTTCGGCGCACATCGCCTGTGCGAAGCCCACGCCGACGAGCGGCGCCGGGTGCGGCGACGACGCAGAAAACCACGCGATCATCTGAAGTCGAAGTGCAGTGGCCCGAGGTCCTTCACGACTTCGGCGAGCGCTCGGATGGGCTCGTTGTCGGATTCGGTACGCCATACCAGGACAAAGGTTAGGGCCGGCATGTCTCGGATGGGCAGCCAGCGGATGTGCGACATGGCCCAGTGTCGGGTGACGTGGCTCGGGAATGTGTGCACGAGCTCGCCGGTGCTGACCAAGTGGATCAGGTGGTCGCTATGGGTGATGCTCCTGCTGCGTTCGATCCGGCGGCCCTGCGGCGTCTGGAACGGCAGATACTCCTCCTCCCAGTAGTAGGGGGTGCGGCATCAGCCTGACCCACCCTTCTCACCGTCATCCGGTCCGCACCCGGACCGGATGCTGCCGCCTGCCCTTGTGGACATCGATTTTCCGATCAACGTCAGAGTCGAGCCCAGGGGGCCAAGGTGAGTTCGCCGTCGTTGGACTTGGCGAGTGACCGCCCGATGACCATGCGCTGAATCTGGTTCGTGCCTTCGAAGATCTGAGTCACCTTGGCCTCACGCATGTACCGCTCGACCGGGAACTCGCGCGTGTAGCCGACCCCACCGAGCACTTGCACCGCATCGGTGGTGACACGCATCGCGTTGTCGCTCGCGACGAGCTTCGCGACCGACGCCTCACGGCTGAACGGCAGTCCCGCGTCCTTCAATCTGGCTGCATGGAGGGTCGCAGCACGCGCTGAAAACACCGCGGCCTCCATGTCAGCGAGCAGGAACGCGACTCCCTGGTGATCGATGATGCGAGATCCGAACGTCTCCCGATCGCGCGCATAGGCGATCGCGTGGTCGAGAGCGCCCTGGGCGAGGCCGACCGCGACGGCCGCGATACCGAGACGGCCGGAATCCAGGCTCGCGAGAGCGATACGCAGGCCGTCACCCTCAGCACCGATACGCCGCTCGACGGGGACACGGACGTCCCGGAGCACCATGGTCGCCGTCGTGGACCCGGTCAGGCCCATCTTCCGTTCGGGCACATCAGCGGTGAGGCCCTCGGTGTCAGCCGGGATCATGAAGCACGAGATACCCGTGCGATCTTCCGAGGTGCGGGCCATGACCTTGTAGTAGTCAGCATGGCCGCCATGGGTCGTCCAGGCTTTCGCCCCGTTCAGGACATAGTGATCGCCGTCCAGGCGGGCCCGGGTCTGCATCGCGGCCGGGTCCGAGCCGGCGTGCGGCTCCGAGAGGCAGTAGGCACCCAGCAGCTCGCCACCGAGCATCGCTGGCAGCCACTCCTGCTTCTGCTCCTCGGTACCCATCGTCGCCAGACCGAAGCACGACAGGATGTGCACGGAGACACCTACACCGACCGAAACCCATACGGACGCGATCTCTTCGACAACCTGTAGGTACACCTCGTAGGGCAGACCGCTGCCGCCGTACGTCTCGGAGTACGGCAAACCGAGCAGGCCGACGCGTCCGAGGAGTCGGAAGACCTCACGAGGGAACGCCTCGTTCGCTTCCTCGGCATCCACCCGCGGCGCGAGTTCATCGGCCGCCAGCTTCCGGACCAGCCTGATCAGATCAAGGGACTCCTCGTCCGGTAACAGACGACGCGCGCTCATGGCACCTTCCAGCTGTCGGGGCGGAACATCGTGCAGAGACATCTACGGGCCAAGGCACCGCAAGGCGCGTCGCCGTCCGCGGCGGACCGCGCACGGATCTGCAACGGCCGGGAGTACAAGGCGGCGGTAAGCGCCGGCTCGGCGTCCGCGACGTGCAGGTTCGGCACCGGCGAGCGGTACGCGATCCCGGAGATGTCCACGCGTCCGACGGTGGTGGCCGGCTGCCGCACATGCTCACGCTCCGCTCGCATGCGGACCCGCCCGTCCGCGCCGGTCACCTCCCGGCGGCGCCCTTCTGCCACCGGTGTCAGGTCACTTCGACCCGGCTGGGCACCATCCCCAGACCAAGGTCCTCCACCACCTGTCGACAGTGCAACGGAACGGCGTATCGGGCCGGTACCGCAAGCAGAGGTCAGTTCACCGACGACCTCGCACGCCGTTGAGATGCGGCCCAGCTCCTGCTCGCACATCGCCGGCAGGACCATGCTCCGCTCAGCGCCGGCCCGAAGCCGCTCCGCTTCGCCGGTACAGGCCGCGTCCCGCTCCCGCGGCAGCCGCAGCACCTCGTTACAGCTCATCCGACCGACCTCTCACGCCAGCTGATCAACCAGCTACCGCAACGAGACGGGCACCACACCGGACACGGGCGACCCCGCTGACCTCACTCAAGGACAAACGCACCCGAGGAGATGAACGTCCTTGGTCGGCCAGAAACCGCCGACCAGGGTGCGGTCTGGCCGGCCAAGCCCGCTGAACGGGCCATGCGCCAGGCCTCGTTCGTGCTTCCGACGT
Organism: Streptomyces echinatus; assembly: GCF_014203595.1. Lineage (GTDB taxonomy): Bacteria > Actinomycetota > Actinomycetes > Streptomycetales > Streptomycetaceae > Streptomyces > Streptomyces echinatus. The sequence continues at coordinate 83,492 of NZ_JACHJK010000003.1, read as the reverse complement.
CCGTCCGGCAGCCGCGGGATCTCTCCGCACCTGAACCGTGTTCGTCCAGGTAGGCCGCGAGGCGAGGCGTACCAAGGTCATCCGGTGGTACCTGATCGTCAAGGTCGTGGAGGCTCACACCGACGCCGTTCGGGTGGTCTGTATGTCGAGCGGTGGCTCAATGGCCGCGATCGTGTACGGCCAGGACAAGATGTGGCGCGGCTCATTCGGGCACATGTCCTCCACCTTGCTGGGGCTCCTGCCGTAGTCCAGCCGGTCGCTGATCAGGGTCTGCCCGGGGCGGGGCGGCGAGTGGGGTTCGGCATGGAACACGCCGAGCGGGGTCTCGCGCTCACCGGATTCGAGTCGGTCAGCGCGAGGGCGGCGGGCAGGCCGTGCAGGTGCACAGCAGGCGCAGGAGCGGGTCCCCGAAGTGCTTAGAGTGCAGCGTGGGGGAGTCCAGGTCAGGCGTCACAGCCGACCTTCAGGCTCCCTCGCTTCATCTCATGTGTGCCAGCAGGCCCTTGGCGTCATTCATCCAGTCGGATCGGGAGTTCAAACGTGAGGCCTCAGACCACCGACGTGTGCCAGATCGCCGAACCACACCGGACGGCCGACTCTGGCAGAACCGGCCACCGCGCACCGACCATGCCGGCCGCTGTGCACGCATCCACCGCGCCCTTCCCCGACCGGCACGACCACCCCGTTCTGCGCGCCGCGCTCGCCGCTGCCGTCGAGGACACCGTCATCTACGACCTGGATGGCATCGGCCGTCAGTACGCCGCCCTGTGCGCCGAACTGCCCGGCGTCGCCGTCCGGTTCGCGATGAAGGCCTGCCCGGTGGACGAGGTGCTCGGCCACCTTGCCCGGCTCGGCTCCGGCTTCGACGCGGCGAGCCCGCAGGAGATCGCCCAGGCGCTGCGCACCGGGGCGGCCCCCGGACTGATCCACTACGGCAACACCGTCAAGTCCGACCGCAACATCGCCGAGGCCTACCGGCTGGGTGTGCGCGACTACGCCACCGACTGCCCGGAGGACGTCGGCGCGATCGCCGAACACGCCCCCGGCTCCAGGGTTTTCTGCCGGCTCGCGACCACCGGCGAGGGCGCGCTGTGGGGCCTCAGCCACAAGTTCGGCTGCTCGCCCGAGGACGCCCTGCGGGTGCTCGCCGCCGCCCGGAGCGCCGGGCTGGTGCCCTCCGGCCTGTCGGTGCACGTCGGCTCCCAGCAGATGACCGCCGAAGCCTGGGTCTCGGCGATCGACCCGTTGGCGGCGGTCCTGGAGGGACTCGGCCGGCGCGGCATCACCCCGGACCGGATCAACCTCGGCGGCGGACTGCCCGCCCTCGGCGTCCTCGACCGCCGCGGCCGGCCGCTGGTACCGCCGCTGGACAAGATGTTCGTGGTGATCCGCGAGGGCATGGAACGGCTGCGCGCCGTCAACGCCGCCCCGTCGGACTTCCTGGTGGAGCCCGGCCGCCACCTGGTTGCCGACCATGGCGCGATCCGCGCCCACGTGACGCGGCTCACCTCCCGGCACCGGCTCGACGGCACCCGTGAGGACTGGCTCTACCTGAGCTGCGGCAAGTTCAACGGCCTGTACGAAATGGATCAGTTACAGTACCGCCTCGAGTTCCCCACCCATCCCGGCGGGCAGTTCGTCGACGCAGTGGTGGCCGGACCGACCTGCGACAGCGACGACGCGTACGCCCAGGAGGGCGGCTTGGTGCGGGTCCCGCGCGCGATCGCCTCCGGCGACGCGGTGTGGGTCCACTCCTGCGGCGCGTACGCCGCCGCCTACGCCACCCGCGGCTTCAACGGCTTCGCGCCGCTGCCGTACACCTGCGTCGGCGGCCCGGCTCCGGACGGAGGAGGCGCGTGACCGACACCCGGATCCGGCTGCTTCGGGAGGAGGACTGGGACGAGGTGGTCGCGCTGGAGGAACGCGCCTACGCCGCGAGCGGCCTGTCCGAGGGGCGGGAGGCGCTGCGCTCCCGGCACCGCGCCTCGCCCTCGACCTGCTTCGTGCTGGAGCACGCGGGTGGCTTCGGAGGCTACCTGCTCGCATTGCCGTACCCGCTGTTCCACTGCCCGGACCTGAGCCTGACCGGGGACGGCGCGGCACAGCAGAGCAACGGGGGGAGCAACCTGCACACCCACGACCTGGCGATCGTCGAGCGGGCGCGGGGCCTGGGCCTGGCCCGCCGGATACAGCGGCATCTGGAGGAGACCGGGCGGGCGGCCCGCTACCGGACCCTCTCTCTGGTCGCCGTACGCGGCTCCGAGGTGCTGTGGTCCCGGCTGGGCTACCGCGCCCGGCCCGAGATCGGGCTGCCCGCGAGCTACGGCACCGAGGCGGTCTACATGGCCAAGCCGCTGGAACCCGCTGTCACCGAATCGACTCTCGGGTCCTCCCCCGGAGCCGAACGGGGCTGATGCACACGTCCCCCCGCTCGGCGAGTTCCCCCGCTCCCGGCTGGACATGAGGCGCCGTTCGTCTGCCGACGTGGGCTGCGGAGCACCTGCGCGATCCGGGCGTCGTGGTGCTCAGCGGTGTCGACGAGTTCCTCTCGACCTGCAACTCCACGTGTGTCACCCGGCCGCACGAGGCCGCCACGATCCGCCGGCCACGCCATCGAGGCACTTTCCAGGCGTCTCATGCAGGACGGCAACGGGGCCGGGCCCGCTCCCTCACCGCGGACGACGCCATGCCCGCGACCGCTTCGGCCGCAGGCGCGGGCACGGCCGAGGAACTGCTCCTCACGCTCTCCGGGCCGCATCCTGCCGAGCTCCGTGCAACCTGTCAGTAGCGCCAGCGGACGGCCTCGACGACGTCCGCATCCGTGCGCCCCGCGAACAGCTCGGCCTCCGCCCGCCGGACGGCCAGCACGGCCTCGTACAACTCGGAACCGAGCGCCTGCCGCAGCAGTGCGGACTTCTCGAACGCGTCGACCGCCTCCGGCAGGCTCGCCGGGAGGCGCTCGGCGGCGAAGAGGGCGACTGGGTCGCTCGGGGTCTCGGGCGGGAGGGGCAGGCCGCACTCCAGGCCGGCGAGTCCGGCGGCCAGCACGCCGCCGACCACCAGGTACGGGTTGGCGGCGGCGTCGAAGCACTTGAGTTCGGCGTTTGCCTGACCGGCGGTGGAGCCGGTGATCAGGCGCAGCGCCGCCTCACGGTTCTCCAGGCCCCAGCAGCGGTAGGCCCCGGCGAAGCGGGAGGGGACCAGCCGCAGGTAGGAGGCGGCGCTGGGCGCGCCGAGGGCGAGCAGGGCGGGCAGCTCGGCCAGTACGCCCGCGAAGAACTGCTCGGCGTCGGGGTGCAGCCCGTGGGGGCCGGGCCCGCCGTGCCCGAGGTTGCGGCCCTGGCGCCAGAGGCTGAGGTGCAGGTGGGCGCCGTTGCCGACCGAGCCCTCGGTGAAGACGGGCGCGTACGAGACCCGCAGGCCGTGCCGGGCGGAGACGGCCCGGATGGTGTGGCGCACCAGCATCGTGGTGTCGGCCGCCTCGACCGGCCCCTCGGCGGCGACCGAGACCTCGAACTGCCCGGCGGCGTACTCGGGGTGGAGCTGGAGCACGGCCAGCCCCTGGGCGGTGAGGGCGCGCAGCACCTCCCGCAGGTAGTCGGAGTGCTCGACGAAGCGGGTCATGCCGTACCCGGGCCCGAATGTCGCGGGGGCCCCGGTGGTGTCGGCCACCACCCACTCGACCTCGATCCCGGCTCGCATCGAGAGCCCGCGCCGCTCGACGGTCTCGGTGACCTGGCGGGCGAATCGGCGCTGGCAGCCGGGGTGCGGGGCGCCGCCCTGGGTATAGCGGTCGGCCGGGGCCCAGGCCCAGCCCGGCTGGGCGGCGAGCGGGGTGAGCCGGTCGAGGTCGGGGACGAGCCGCAGGTCGCCCACCGGGCCGGTGCTCGAAGGCGCAGTGGTGAAGGAGTCGTCCACCAGGGAGACGTCGAAGCAGGGCACGGCGCCGACGCCGTACTCGGCGGCGTGTTCGAGCTGGCCGAGCGGGACGGACTTCACCCGGGTGAGCCCGGCGTTGTCGACCCAGCCGAACACCACCCCGTCGATTCCGTCGGCGGCGAGCTGGGTTGCGGCCGCCCGGGCCCGTGCGGCCCGCTCGGCTCGGGAGTACGTGGTGGCCATGCCGGCCATGCTGGCGTTCGGAGCAGCCGGTGCGCCAGCGGCCGGCTGGGAGTTCACCCGTCCGTGAACAGCTCGGTGGCGGCGAGACGGCCGTCGATCAGGTGGGGCCGGACCGGACTCGGCAGTCATCATGAAGGCGATCACCAGTAATAGGTAAATTAGAAAAGCGCTTCTTGACGGTGCGCCTACTGCATTCCGTGGCGGTTCGATCATGGATAGCACTCGCATGAGTGAAACCCGCCGTGACCGTTTGGCCTCGGTGGTCAGGACTGGACTACGGTGATCGACGAGCGGACGGTTTACCCCATCGACGAGGAATTCGACCCGGCAGGGAGTCCGGCACGGGGTCATCGAGAATTCCGGAAATGGGTGCTTCCGCCTTCCCCGCTGTGCGTGCTCCGGGGTTCACAGTGCCCTGGGTCCCCTGTCTTACACCTGCGTAGAGAAGTTGGAGCATCATGCCGCCCGTCGTTCCGCCGTTTCTGATCGGTCTCATCGCCGCGCCACTGGCCAAGCGTCTCATCAAGCCGCTGGTGCGCGGTGTCGTCACGACGTCCGTCGGTCTTGTCATGGAGGTGAAGAAGGCGGCCCATGAGGCCGGAGAGAACATCCACGACCTCGCGGTCGAGGTGGCCGCCGACATGGTGGCGGCGCAGATCGCCTCCGGTGACGGCCACCGGCCCGCCGAGGGTGCGGCCTCGGACGGCGAGAAGGACGAGGCCAAGAGTCCGAAGATCCGTGCGACCGCCGGCGCCGCGAAGACGCAGTGACGCCCTGATACCCGGCCCGCCCCGCCGCCTGGGGCGCGTCTTCCTGCCGATCCCGGAAGACGGGCCCCCGCGGCGCTCGGCCATGAGCCTCTTTCGGCCGCACCTCCGCCCCTTTTCGGACTTTCCGCACCGTCGCAGTAATCCGCTGTGCGTAGAATTTCGCTGCGCCCGTCGGCGGACTACTCGCGACCTCCGTAAAACAGGTGATCGTACGCATGTCATCGCTACCGGGTGCCGCAGCCGGATTCCGCTCCGTGGAATGGGACGCGCGTCCGCGCTCGGTCATTCCGGGCCGCCAGCGCTGGGAAGTCAAGCTGGTGCTCGGCCGGCCACGCACGGCTGAGGTCCTCGCTGCCGCGCTGCGCCGCATTCCCGGGATCACCGAGGCCCGGGCCAACCCGGTCACCGGCGGGGTGCTCGTCCGGCACGATGCGCGGGTGCGCGCCACGGACGTCGGCCGGATCGTCCGCAGAGCCGTCACCCTGGTCGCGGAGGATCCGACCGGAGCGGGACGCCCGGCACCGGCCCGACCGGTCGCCGCGCCGGCCCCGCGGGCGGACCGCGGCCTGGTCGTGCGACCGGTACTCGCCGTCGGCGGCGGGGCCGCGGCCGGGATCGCACTGATCAAGGGATCGGCGCTGAGCAGGCAGCTGGTGGCGGTAGGCGGGGTGGGCGCGGTGACCGCGGCCGTCCTCCGGAAGGCCTGGCGCGGAACGGTCGATACGTCCCAGGAAGCGGCCGGGCCCCGCGTCGAACACCATCCCCTGCTGGAGATCGTCGGACCGCACCGACGCCGTCTCTATGGGGCCGCTGCCCTGTCCGTCGCCTGCCAGGTCTCGGAGATGGCGCTCGGTACCTTCCTCGGCTGGACCGGACTGGTCCTCATCAAGGGCGAGGCAGCTCCGCTGGTCCGCCTCGGCCTGAGCACCGCGTCCGCTCAACTCTGCGGTCTGGCGGGGCTGATGGCGGCAGCCTGTGCCGCCGTGGCGGGCCTGTCGTACGCCTCGAACCTCCAGTGGCGCCGACTCGGCCAGGACATCGAGCACGACTGGCGCAACCGGACGTACGCCCATGTGCAGCACCTCGAACTACGGCACCTGGAAGGCGAGCGGACCAGCCGAATCGCCGGCGCACTCACCGACGACGTCCGTCAGCTGGGCGCTTTCTTCGCCACCTCGGCGGGCGACCTGCTGCACCTCGGCACCAGCCTGGCCCTCCTGGTGCCGCTGTTCCTGTTGCTGGCACCCCAGATCGCCTGGATCGCGTTCCTGCCCATCCCGGTCATCGCTTGGCTGTCGTTCCAATACCAGGACAAAGTCACCGCCGACTACGCCGTCTCCGGCGAGCACCGGGCCAAGCTGCACAGCCAGCTGGTGAACACGCTGGAAGCCGGTGCCACCGTCAAGAGCTTCTGCACCGAGGACTACGAGGCCGAGCGCATCGACCGGCTGAGCGGGGAGGTCCAGGACAGCAGCCGGCGGACCGACCGGAGCACGATCCGCCACGCCGAGACCGTGCGGGTCTGCACTACCAGCTCGATGGCCGGAACCCTGCTGATCGGCGGGCGGGCGGTGCTCGACGGCAGCCTGCCGTTCGAGGTGTTCAGCCCGTTGATCGGGCTTCCCCAGATGGTACTGCTGCGGATGAACCGGCTCGGCGGCATCGTCGACCAGTACCAGCGCACGCTCACCGCCTACGACCGGATCCAGCGGCTGCGCGCCCTCCCCGCCGAGACCGACGGCACCGGCGGACCGCTCGACGCGGAGAAGGTGCGCGGGGAGATCGTCCTCGACAACGTGACCTTCGCCTACCCCGATCGGCCACCGGCGCTGGAGGACCTCTCGCTGGACATCCACGCCGGGCAGGTCACCGCCCTCGTCGGCGCCACCGGCTCCGGCAAGACCACGATCGCCAAGCTGCTGATGCGATTCCAGAACGCGGACGCCGGCAGCGTGCTGCTCGACGGGCGGGACGTGCGCGAGCTGTCGCGGCACGACCTGCGCCACGCGATCGGGTTCGTCGCCCAGGACCCCTTCCTCTTCGACGGCACCGTCGCCGACAACATCCGTTACGGCAGCTTCGCAGCCACCGACGAGGCCGTGGTCCAGGCGGCCATGAAGGCCGAGGCACACACCTTCGTCGCGTCTCTGCCGGACGGCTACGAGACGGTGATCGGTGAACGCGGTGCCGCCCTCTCCGGCGGCCAGCGACAGCGGATCGCGCTGGCGCGCGCCATCCTCAAGGACGCGCCGGTCGTGATCCTCGACGAAGCCACCTCCGCCGTGGACAACGAGACCGAGGCCGCCATCCAGCGCACGCTCCGCGTCTTCGCGGCCGACCGGACGATGCTGATCATCGCCCACCGGCTCTCCACGGTCCGCCACGCCGACCGGATCTATGTCATGGACAAGGGCGGCGTCGTCGCCGAGCGGGGCACCCACGACGAACTCCTCGCCCAGCACGGCCTCTACGCATCCCTGTGGCAACTCCAGGCGGGCGATCCCGCCGCCTGACCGCAGCAGCCCCCCGGCCGGCCGACCGTGTGACGACCCCACGGTCGGCGCGGTCCGGCGTGCCCCGCCATCACGCCTGCCCACACCCTCGGAGGTACCCCCATGTCCCGTCGCGATGGTGACGCCCTTCCCCTGACAGCGGCCCAGCGCGAGATCTGGCTCGCCGAGCAGCGCTCCCGCACGCCGATCCCGGGTTACCGCGTGGGCGAGTGCCTGGAGATCCACGGTCCGGTGGACCGGCAGCTGTTCGAGAGCGCGCTGCGCCGGGTGGTCGACGAGGTCGACGCCCTGCACGTGACCTTCGTCGACGACGGGGAGGGCCCGCGCCAGGTCCTCCGGGAGAGCTGGGACTGGGCCCCGGCCCACCTCGACCTCAGCGGGGAGCCCGACCCCCGGGCGGCGGCCGTGGAATGGATGGAGCGGGACCTGCTGCGCCCGCTGGACCTCGCCCGCGACCCGCTGTTCGGCCACGCGCTGATCAAGGCGTCGCCGACGGAGTACCTCTGGTACCTGAACTACCACCACGTGGTGCTGGACGCGATCAGCAGCTCCATGCTCCGACAGCGGGTCGGCGAGGTGTACTCGGCGCTGGCCGAGGGCGCCACCGTGCCGCCCTGCCCGTTCGGCTCGCTGCGGGACCTGGTCGCCAGCGACGCCGCCTACCGCGCCTCCACCGACTTCGCCGCCGACCGTGCCTACTGGACCGAGCGCTTCGCCGACCTGCCCGCCCCGACCCGGCTCACCGACACCCCCGCGACCGATCCGCACCGCGCCCTCCGGCTGGCCGAGGAGCGGGAACTGCGCCGCCCGGACGCCCTGCGGGCGGCGGCGGGACGTTGCGGCGTCCGGTGGTCCCGGCTGCTGGTCGCGGCGACGGCGCTCTACGCCCACCGGCTGACCGGCGACCAGGACGTGGTGCTCGCCCTGCCCGTCACCGCCCGCCGGGGCGCCGACCGCGACCTGACGGCGGTGCCGGGCACGATGTCCAACGTGGTGCCGCTGCGGCTGACGGTGCGGCCTGACATGCCGTGGCGCGAACTCGTCGCCCAGGCGGCGCGGGAGGTCGAGACGGCCGTCGCGCACGAGCGCTACCGCAGCGAGGACCTGCTTCGGGACCTCGGCGCCCCCGGCGGCATCGGGACGGCGTTCCCGCTGATCGTCAACATCATGGCCTTCAACTCCCGGCCGGACTTCGCCGGGCACCCGGCCTCCGTCCACCACTTCGTGTCCGGGTCGACCACCGACCTCGCCGTCTGGGTCTTCGACTACCGGGACGGCAACCCGCCGCTGCTCCGGCTGCACGGCTCACCGGAGGCGTACGGCCCCGACGACCTCGCCGACCACCAGCAGCGGCTGCTCACGCTGCTGGACACCCTCGCGGACTGCGACCAGGACGAACCGGTGGGCCGGATCGAACTGCTCACCGCCGAGGAGCGGCGTGAGCTGGCGGTGCTCGGCTCCGGACCGGAGGTGCCGACCCCGGCCACGAGCCTGCCGGAGGTGTTCCGGGAGCACGTCCGGCAGGCTCCGGAGCTGGTCGCGCTGGTGTGCGGCGACGTCTCGCTGACGTACGCGGAACTGGACGCGCGGGCCAACCGGCTGGCGCACGCCCTGATCGCCCGGGGAGCGGGCCCGGAGCGGCTGGTGGCGGTCGCCCTGCCGCGCTCGGCGGAGCTGGTGGTGGCGATCCTCGCGGTGCTGAAGACCGGCGCGGCGTACGTCCCGGTCGACCCCGAGTACCCCGCCGCCCGGATCGCGTACCTGCTCGACGACGCCCGGCCGGCCCTGCTGGTCACGGACTCCCGCAGCGAGGGGCGGCTGCCCGAGGCCGGCCCCGTCGACCGGCTGGTGCTCGACGACCCCGACACGGCCGTCCTGGTGGCGGGCTGCCCAGCGGACGACCCGATGGTGGCCGTCGACCCGAGTCACCCGGCGTACGTCATCTACACCTCCGGTTCCACGGGCAGGCCCAAGGGCGTGCTGCCGACCCACGGCGGCCTGCTCGACCTGCTCACCGACCTCCAACAGGTGCAGTTCGCGCCGCTGCTGAAGGAGCGGCAGCGGCTGCGGGTGGCGCTGACCACCTCGGTGTCCTTCGACGCCTCCTGGAACCAGCTGCTCGCTCTGTTCGGGGGGCACGAGCTGCATGTCCTGGAGCACGAGACCTGGACCGACCCCGACGCCCTCGTCGGATACGCGGCGCGCTGCGGACTGGACTACCTCGAAGCCACCCCGTCCTACCTTCAGGTGCTCTTGTCGCACGGGCTGCTGAGCGACCCAAGGTGGCGCCCGGCACTGGTCGCGGCGGGCGGCGAGGCCGTCCCGGAGCGGCTGTGGGAGCAGCTGCGGGCGGCGGAGGGCGTGTCCTGCCTCAACCTCTACGGACCGTCCGAATGCACCGTCAACTCGGTGACCGCACCGCTGGAGTCGAGCCCACGCCCGGTGATCGGCCGACCGGTCACCAACGCCCGGCTGTACGTGCTCGACGGCGCCCTGCGGCCGCTGCCGACCGGTGCGGCGGGTGAGCTGTACATCGCGGGCGCGGGGCTGGCCCGCGGCTACCTCGACCGGCCGGGGCTGACCGCCGGGCGGTTCGTCGCGGACCCGTTCGGGCCGGGAGGGTCGCGTATGTACCGCACCGGGGATCTGGTGCGCTGGGACGCGGCCGGGAACCTGGAGTTTCTCGGCCGTACCGACGACCAGGTCAAGATCCACGGCTTCCGGGTCGAGCTCGGCGAGATCGAGGCCGTGCTCGCCGAGCACCCGCAGGTCGCCCGGGCCGCCGTGACGGTGCGCACCGAGGAGGAACCCCGGCTGGTCGCCTACGCGGTGCCCGGTCACGGCGCCACCGTGACCGAGACCGCGCTGCGCGACCACCTGCGGGACCGGCTGCCCCGGCACATGGTGCCGTCCGCGTACGTGCTGCTGGGCGCGTTGCCGCTGACTCCGAACGGCAAGCTCGACCGGCGGGCCCTCCCGGCGCCCGAGCGACAGCCCGCCGCGCCGGGCCGCGCACCGCGCACCGCCACCGAGCACCTGCTCGTCGGGCTGTTCGCCGAGGTGCTGGGGGTGGCCGAACCCGGGCCGGACGACAGCTTCTTCGACCTCGGCGGGCACTCCCTGCTGGCCACCCGGCTGATCGCCCGGGCCCGCTCGCTCCTCGGCGTGGAGCTGCGGCTCGGCGACCTGTTCGACGCGCCGACGGTGGCGGCACTGGCGGCGGCCGTGGATGTCGCGGGCCGGGCCCGCCCCGCACTGGGGCGGCGCGAGCGGCCCGACGCGATCCCGCTGTCCTTCGCGCAGCGCCGGCTGTGGTTCCTGCACCGCATGGAGGGCCCGAGCGCCACCTACAACATCCCGCTGACCCTGCGCCTGTCCGGGGACCTGGACCGGCGGGCCCTGGAAGCCGCCCTGGCGGACGTGGTCGAGCGGCACGAGAGCCTGCGCACCGTCTTCCCGACGATCGACGGCGTGCCGTGCCAGCGGGTGCTGGACCCGGAGGAGGCCCGGCCGCGGCTGCGGATGACCGAGCTCGGCGAATGCGAGCTGCCGGAGCGGCTGGCGCAGGCGGCCCGGTACGGCTTCGACCTCGCCGAGGAGCCGCCGCTGCACGCCGAACTGTTCCAGCTGGCGGCCGAGGAGCACGTGCTGCTGCTGGTGGTGCACCACATCGCCGGCGACGGCTGGTCGATGGGGCCCCTCTCACGGGACCTCACGGCTGCCTACCTGGCCCGCGCCGAGGGCGCGAAACCGGAGTGGTCGCCGCTGCCGGTCCAGTACGCGGACTACGCCCTGTGGCAGCGGGAGCTGCTCGGTGACGGCTCGGACCGGAACAGCCTGCTGAACAGTCAGCTCGACTACTGGAGGGCGCGGTTGGCGGGCCTTCCGGAGCAGGTGGAGCTGCCGTTCGACCGGCCCCGGCCGGCCGCGATGTCCTACCGGGGCGCCCATCTGCCGGTGCGGATCGACGCAGAGCTGCACCAGGGCCTGCGCACGCTCGCCCGGGACGGCGGGGCCAGCCTCTTCATGGTGCTCCAGGCCGGGCTGGCCGCCCTGCTGGGCAAGCTGGGCGCGGGTACCGACGTACCCGTAGGCACGCCGATCGCCGGACGCACCGACGAGGCCGCGGACGAATTGGTCGGCTTCTTCGTCAACACCCTGGTGCTGCGCACCGACCTCTCCGGCGACCCCTCCTTCACCGAACTGCTGGGCCGGGTGCGGGCCGACGCGCTGGCCGCGTACGCGCACCAGGACGTGCCTTTCGAGCACCTGGTGGAGGCGCTGAACCCGGCTCGGTCGCTGGCGCACCACCCGCTGTTCCAGACCATGCTCGCGTTGCAGAACGCACCCCTCGGCACGTTCGACCTGCCCCGGCTGCGGGTGGCGACCGACCTGGTCCACACCGGGACGGCCAAGTGCGACCTGACTTTCATCCTGGCCGAAGAGCCCGGTGAGGACGGCCTGTCGGGCGTGGTGGAGTACAGCACCGACCTGTTCGACGAGGCCACCGTGACCGGGATCGTCGAGCGGTGGCTGCGGCTGCTGCGTGCCGTCGTCGCCGACCCGAGCCGGAGGATCGGCCAGGTGGACCTGCTGTCCGCCGACGAGCTCCGCGCGCTGCTCCCGGCTCGTACCGACCGGGACGAGGGGCCGTCGGAGAGCGGCCTGACCGCGCTGTTCGAGCGACAGGTACGGGCGAACCCGGCCGCCGTCGCCGTCACGGACGGCGAAGTCAATGTGACCTACGGCGAGTTGAACGCCCGCGCGAACCGGCTCGCGCACGCCCTGATCGACCGGGGAGTGGGCCCGGAGCAGCGCGTGGCCCTGGCCCTGCCGCGCTCGGCGGAGCAGGTCGTGGCGGTGCTCGCCGTGCTGAAGGCGGGCGGCGCCTACCTCCCGGTGGACCCGCGGTACCCGGCCGCCCGGATCACCTACCTGCTCCAGGACGCCCGGCCCGCGCTCCTCGTGACCACGAGCCGCATCGGCGACCTGCCGGGCGCGGACCAGGTGGACCGGCTGCTGCTGGACACGGCCGACCTGGACGGGCTGCCGGAGACGGACCCGGAGGTCCCCCTCCACCCGGGCCACGCCGCCTACGTCATCTACACCTCCGGCTCCACCGGCGACCCCAAGGGCGTGGTGGTCCCGCACCAAAACGTGGTGCGGCTGTTCGGCACCACCGAGAAGCAGTTCGGCTTCTCCGCCGAGGACGTCTGGACGCTCTTCCACTCCTATGCCTTCGACTTCTCGGTGTGGGAGCTGTGGGGTCCGCTGTTGTACGGCGGCCGTCTGGTGATCGTGGACCACGAGACCAGCCGCTCGCCCGGCCGCTTCCTGGAACTGCTCGCCCGCGAACGGGTGACCGTGCTCAACCAGACGCCGTCCGCGTTCTACCAGCTGATGCAGGCGGACGAGGAGGCCCCGGAGACCGGCCGCTCGCTCGCACTGCGCACGGTGGTGTTCGGCGGTGAGGCGCTGGAGCACGCCCGGCTCGCGAGCTGGTACGAGCGGCACCCGGACGACGCGCCGCGGCTGGTCAACATGTACGGCATCACCGAGACCACGGTGCACGTCACGTACGCGGCGCTCGACCGGGCCGAAACAGCCGCCGGCCAGATCGGCGCGGCGCTTCCGGACCTGCGGACGTACGTGCTGGACGCCCACCTGCGGCCGGTGGCCCCGGGCGTGCCCGGCGAGCTGTACGTCGCGGGCGCAGGCCTGGCGCGCGGCTACCTGAACCGGCCCGGCCTGACCGCCGGGCGGTTCGTGGCCGACCCGTTCGGACCGCCGGGATCGCGGATGTACCGCAGCGGCGACGTGGTGCGCCGCGCGGAGTGGGGGTCCCCCCGGCCGGAGGCCGGGGGAGGAAGCCTGCGCTACGTCGGCCGGGCCGACCAGCAGGTGAAGGTGCGCGGCTTCCGGATCGAGCTCGGCGAGATCGAGGCGGCCCTGGCCGCGCACCCCGGTGTCGCCCAGATCGCCGTCCTGGCCCGGCAGGACCGGGCCGACGACACCCGGCTGGTCGCGTACCTGGTGCCGGCCGCAGGTACCGCACCGAGTCCGGCCGAACTGCGCGCGCACCTGAGCGAGCGGTTGCCGGAGTACATGGTGCCGTCGGCCTTCGTCGTGCTGGACACGCTGCCGCTGACCGCCAACGGCAAGCTGGACCACAGGGCCCTGCCCGTCCCCGACCTCGCCCCGGCGGCCACCGCCCGCGCGCCGCGCAGCGCGCAGGAGCAGATCCTCTGCGAGCTGTTCGCCGAGGTCCTGGGCGTGCCGTCGGCCGGCGTCGAGGACGGCTTCTTCGACCTGGGCGGGCACTCGCTGCTGGCCACCCGCCTGGCCGCCCGGATCCGCGCGACGCTCGGCGTGGAAATGCCGCTGCGCACCCTGTTCGAGGCGCCCACACCGGCCGGCCTGGCATCGGCCCTGGTGGCGGCCGGACCGGCGCAGGCCGCCCTGGTACGGCGCGAGCGGCCCGGGGCGATCCCGCTGTCGTTCGCGCAGCGGCGGCTGTGGTTCCTGCACCAGCTGGAGGGAGCCAGCGCGAACTACCACATCTGCCTGGCCTGGCGGCTGTCCGGGGATCTGGACCGGCGGGCCCTGGAGGCCGCCGTGGCGGACGTGGTGGCCCGGCACGAGAGCCTGCGCACCGTCTTCCCGGCGGTGGACGGCGTGCCGTACCAGCAGGTGCTGGATGTCGCGGCAGCCCGCCCGCGGCTGCTCGTGAGCCGGACCACCGAGGCCGAGCTGCCGGCCGCCATGGCGCAAGCGAAGACCCGCCGGTTCGACCTGGCTGTTGATGTGCCGCTGCGTGCCGGGCTGTTCGAGCTGGCGGCGGACGAGCACGGGTTCCAGGTGGTACTCCACCACATCGCGGCTGACGGCTGGTCGCTGGGCCCTCTCGCGCAGGACCTGACCACCGCGTACGCGGCGCGGTGCCGCGGCGAGGAGCCGCAGTGGAAGGAGCTGCCGGTCCAGTACGCCGACTACACCCTGTGGCAGCACGAGCTGCTCGGCGACGCCGCCGACGGGGACAGCCTGTTCGCCCGGCAGGCGGCCTACTGGACCCGCCGGCTGGCCGGTCTGCCCGAGCAGATCCAGCTGCCCGGCGACCGGCCCCGCCCGGCGGTCGCCACGCACCGGGGCGGTTCCGTGCGTGCCGAACTGGACGCCGAGCTGCACCGCGGGCTGCGCGAACTCGCCCGCGCCCACGGCACCAGCCTGTTCATGGTGCTCCAGGCCGGGCTCGCCGTGTTGCTCAGCAAGCTCGGCGCCGGCGACGACATCCCGGTCGGGAGCCCGGTCGCGGGCCGGACCGACCAGGCGCAGGACGAGATGGTCGGCTACTTCGTCAACACCCTGGTGTTCCGTACCGACACCTCGGGCGACCCGACGTTCGCCGAACTGCTGGGCCGGGTCCGGGAGACCGCGCTGGCCGCGTACGCGCACCAGGACCTTCCGTTCGAGTACCTCGTCGAGGCCCTCAACCCGGTCCGGTCGCTGGCGCACCACCCGCTGTTCCAGGTCATGCTGGTGCTGCAGAACGCACCCCGGGCCGACTTCGCGCCGCCCGGGCTGCGGGTCGGCGACATGCCGTCGACGTCCACCACCGCCAAGCTCGACCTGATCTTCACGATGTCCGAGCGGCATGCGGAGGACGGTTCCCCGGACGGGATCGACGGGTTCGTCGAGTACTCCAGCGACCTGTACGACCCGGCCACCGTCGAGACGATGTTCGGGCGGTGGGTCCGGCTGCTCCGCGCCGCGATCGCCGACCCCCGGCGGCGGCTCAGCCGAATCGGCCTGCTCACCCTCGAGGAGCGCGGTGAGCTGACGGCGCTGGGCACCGGCCCGGCGGCCCAGGCCTTCACCGAGAGCCTGCCGGAGCTGTTCCGCTCTCAGGTGCGTGCGACTCCGGACGCCGTCGCGGTGGTGGGGCCGGAAGCAACGCTGACGTACGCCGAGCTGGACGCGAGGGCGAACCGGCTGGCCCATGCGCTGATCGCCCGGGGCGCGGGCCCGGAACGGCTGGTAGCGGTGGCCCTGCCGAGGTCGGCCGAGCTGGTGGTGGCGATCCTCGCGGTGATGAAGACCGGCGCGGCGTACCTCCCGGTCGATCCGCAGTACCCGCCCGCCCGGATCGAGTACATGCTCGACGACGCCCGGCCGGTCCTGACCGTGACCGACACCCGCACCCGGGGCCGACTGCCCCGGACCGGTCCCACCGGATGGCTGGTGGCCGACGACCCGGAGACGGCCGCGCTGGTGGCGGGGTGCCCGTCGACGGACCCCGCGGTGGCCATCGACCCGGGCCTCCCCGTCTACGTCATCTACACTTCCGGCTCCACCGGCAGGCCCAAGGGCGTGGTGGTGACGCACGGCGGCCTGTCCAACCTCTTCGCCAACCAGTGCCCGCTGATCCTCCGGACAGGGCAGCGGCTGCGGATGGGGCTGACCACGTCCGTGTCGTTCGACGCTTCCTGCGACCAGCTGATCGCCCTCTTCGCGGGCCACGAGCTGCACGTCCTGGACGAGGCCACCTGGTCCGACCCGGAGGCCTACCTCGAGTACGCCGTGCGGGCCGGGCTGGACACGGTCGGCGGGACCCCGTCCTACCTGCAAGTCCTCGTCGAACATGGCCTGTTGGACCACCCGCGGTGGCGTCCCTCCGTGGTCGGGTTGGGCGGGGAGGTCGTTCCGGAACAGCTGTGGGAGCGGCTGCGGGCGGCCGAGGGGGTGTTCTCCCTGAACTACTACGGGCCGTCCGAGTGCACGGTGGACTCGGTCTGCGCGCCGCTGGGGTCGAGCCCGCGCCAAGTGATCGGCCGGCCGCTCGACGGTTTCCGGCTGCATGTGCTCGACACCGCGCTGCAGCCGGTCCCCGTGGGTGTGCCGGGTGAGCTGTACATCGCCGGTGCCGGGCTGGCGCGCGGCTACCTGAACCGGCCGGGCCTGACCGCGGGACGGTTCGTGGCGGACCCGTTCGGGCCGAGCGGTGGGGCCCTCCTGCCCGATGGCGGGCAAGGAGGGAGGATGTACCGCACCGGTGACCTGGTGCGGTGGGGCCCGGACGGAAACCTGGAGTTCCTCGGTCGTACCGACGACCAGGTCAAGGTCCGGGGATTCCGGATCGAACTCGGCGAGATCGAGGCGGCATTGGCGGAACACCCGCAGGTCGCGCGGGCCGCCGTGATCGTCCGGCAGGACCGGGCGGAGGACACCCGCCTGGTCGCCTACCTGGTGCCCGCCACCGGGGCGGAGCTCCGGCCGGAGGACCTGCGGGCACACCTGCGCGAGCGGCTGCCGGACTACATGGTGCCGGCCGCGTTCGTCTCCCTCGACGCCCTGCCGCTGAACGCCAGCGGCAAGCTGGACCGGCGCGCCCTGCCCGAGCCCGAGGTCACCGCGAGGCGGTCCGGCCGGGCTCCGCACACTCCCCAGGAACACGTGCTGGCCGGGCTGTTCGCCGAGGTGCTGGGCCTGCCTCAGGTCGGGGTCGACGACGACTTCTTCGACCTTGGCGGGCACTCCCTGCTGGCCACCCGGCTGGTGGCCCGGGTCAGGGCGACCCTGGGCGTGGAACTCCCGCTGCGCACCCTGTTCCAGGCCCCGACGGTGGCCGGCCTGGCCGCCGGTCTGGGCGGCGCGGACGGGGCCAGGCTCGCCCTGGAGCCGGTGGAGCGGCCCGACCTGGTGCCGCTGTCGTCCGCCCAGCGGAGGCTGTGGTTCCTTCGCCAGCTGGAAAGCGCCGGCTCGGTCTACAACATGCCGCTCGCGTGGCGGCTGTCGGGACCACTGGACCCGGCGGCGCTGGAGGCGGCGCTGGGCGACGTCGTCGACCGGCACGAAACCCTGCGCACGATCTACCCGGCCGCGGACGGTGTGCCCCACCAGCAGGTACTGGCCTCCGGCGAGGCGCGCCCGAGGCTGTCGGTCACCGCGGCCGACGAGAGGGACCTGCCGGAACTGCTGGCGGGGGCCGCAGGGCGCGGATTCGACCTCGCGGCCGAAACTCCGCTGCGCGCCGAGGTGTTCGGGATTTCGGCGGACGACCATGTGCTGCTCCTCGTGATGCACCACATCGCCGGTGACGGCTGGTCGCTGGGCCCGCTGGCCGCCGACCTGGCCACCGCGTACGCGGCACGCCGCCGGGGCGAGGAGCCGCAGTGGGCGCCACTGCCCGTGCAGTACGCCGACTACACCCTGTGGCAGCGGGAGCTGCTCGGCGACCCGGCCGACCCGGAAAGCCTGTTCGCTCGCCAGCAGACCTACTGGAGCGAGCAGTTGGCGAACCTGCCGGAGCAGATCCGGCTCCCCGCCGACCGCCCGCGACCCGCGACCCCCTCCTACTCCGGCGGCCATCTCGCGATCGAACTGGACGCCGAACTGCACGCCGGGCTGCTCCGGCTGGGCCGGGAACACGGCGCCAGCGTGTACATGGTGCTGCAGGCCGCGCTGGCGGCGCTGCTCGACAAGCTCGGCGCGGGCACGGACATCCCGGTCGGAAGCCTGATCGCCGGCCGGACCGACCAGGCCCTGGACGACCTCGTCGGATTCTTCGTCAACACCCTGGTGCTCCGCACGGACACCAGCGGCGACCCGACCTTCGCCGAGCTGCTGGGCCGGGTCCGCGAGGGCGCACTGGCCGCGTACGCGCACCAGGACCTGCCGTTCGAACACGTCGTCGAGGCTCTCAACCCGTCCCGGTCGCTCGCCCGTCAGCCGCTGTTCCAGGTGCTGCTCGCGCTGCAGAACGTGCCCCGCACCGAGTTCGCGCTGAGCGGTCTGGCCGCCGAGATCGTCCTGGTGCGGACACCGACGGCGATGTTCGATCTCGGCTTCCACCTGCTGGAGCGCGGCGGCACCGGCGGACCGGCCGAGGGCATCGTCGGGCGGGTCGAGTACAGCACCGATCTGTTCGACCCCGCCACGGTGGAGGCACTCGTCGCCCGGTGGCTGCGTCTGCTGGCGTCGGTGGTCGCCGAGCCGGACCGGCCGCTGAGCCGGATCGACGTCCTCACCGCCGAGGAGCGGCACGAGCTGCTGGTCGTACGCAACGACACCGCGTGCCCGGCCCCTGATGCCGGCCTGCCCGCTCTGTTCGAGGCACAGGTCCGGGCGACCCCCCAGGCCCCGGCGGTGGTGTTCGAGGACACCGTGCTGACCTACCGGGAGCTGAACCGCAGGGCCAATCGCCTGGCGCACGGGCTGATCGCGCGCGGGGCGGGACCGGAGCAGGTCGTCGCCCTGCGGCTGCCGCGCTCCGCCGAGCTGGTGGTCGCCGTACTCGCGGTGCTCAAGACGGGCGCGGCGTACCTGCCGGTCGACCCGGACTACCCGGCCGCCCGCATCGCGTACATGCTTCAGGACGCGAGGCCGGCCGTGGTCCTCGACGACCTCGCGGCCGTCACACCGGACGGGGATCTGCCGGAGCACGATCCGGCCGTCGCCGTGGACGCGCGACACCCGGCTTACGTCATCTACACCTCGGGTTCCACCGGCCGGCCCAAGGCCGTGGTGATGCCCGCCGCCGGGCTGCTGAACCTGCTGGCGTGGCACCACAAGTCCGTCGGTGGCGAACCCGGCACGCGTACCGCGCAGTTCACCGCGATCAGCTTCGACGTCTCGGTGCAGGAGACGCTCTCCGCGCTGCTGTACGGCAAGACCCTGGTGGTGCCGACCGAGGAGCAGCGCCGCAGTGCCGAACTGTTCGCCCGCTGGCTGGACCGGCACGGGGTCGAGGAGCTGTTCGCGCCCAACCTGGTGGTCGAGGCGCTGGCCGAGGCCGCCGAGGAGGCCGGACTGGAGCTGCCGAAGCTGAGGCTGATCGCGCAGGCCGGCGAAGCGATGCGCCTCGGCGGTGTCGTACGCCGCTTCCAGGCCAGGCGGCCGGGCCGGGAGCTGCACAACCACTACGGCCCCGCCGAGACCCATGTGATCACCGCCTACCCGCTGCCGGCCGACCCCGCCGACTGCCCACTGCCGGTACCGATCGGCCGACCCATCGCCAACTGCCAGGCATACGTTCTGGACTCGGCGCTGCGACCGGTCGCCCCCGGCGTGCTGGGTGAGCTGTATCTCGCCGGAGCGGGACTCGCCCGCGGCTACCTGAACCGGCCCGGGCTCACCGCCACGCGGTTCGTCGCCAACCCCTACGGTCCGGCCGGCACGCTGATGTACCGCACCGGTGACCTCGTCCGCTGGCGCGCCTCGGGATCCCCCGGGCCGGAGGCTGGGGGAGAGCTGGAGTTCGCGGGCCGGGTGGACCACCAGGTGAAGGTCCGCGGGTTCCGGGTCGAGCCGGGCGAGATCGAGGCCGAGCTGGCCGCGCACCCGGGTGTCGCCCAGGTCGCGGTGCTCGCCCGGGAGGACCGGATCGTCGCGTACGTCGTGCCCCTGGCCGGGACCGGGGCGACCGCGGCGGCGCTGGCGGCGTACCTGCGCGACCAGGTGCCGGACCACCTCGTGCCGTCCGCGTTCGTGCTGCTGGACGCGCTGCCGCTGACGCCGAACGGGAAGCTGGACCGGGCGGCGCTGCCCGCGCCCGAGCCGGGCACGACCGCCGGCGGCCGGGCGCCGCGCACGCCGCAGGAGCAGATTCTGTGCGAGTTGTTCGCCGAGGTGCTGGGCGTGCCGCGGGTCGGGGTCGACGACGGCTTCTTCGACCTGGGCGGGCACTCCCTGCTCGCCACCCGGCTGGTCTCGCGGGTCCGGGCGACCCTCGGGGTCGAGCTGGAACTGCGCAGCCTGTTCCGGGCGCCGACGCCCGCCGGGCTGGCGGCCGGTCTGCATGACGCCGGCACCGCGCGGCAGGCCCTGGTACCCCAGCCCCGCCGCGAACCGATGCCGCTGTCGTTCGCCCAGCGCCGGCTCTGGTTCCTCCAGCAGTTCGGGGCGCCGAGCGCCACGTACCACATGCCGCTCGCCCTGCGGCTGTCCGGCGACCTCGACCGGGACGCGCTGAGCGCCGCGCTCGCGGACGTGGTGGCCCGGCACGAGACCCTGCGCACGGTCTTCCCGCACACCGCCGGAGTCCCGTACCAGCGGGTGCTGGACACCGCCGAGGCCGCCGTCCGGCTGACCGTACGCGCGGCCGGCGAGGCGGAGCTGCCCGAACTGCTGCGCGAGGCGGCGGTGCGGGCGTTCGACCTGACCTCGGAAGTACCGCTGCGGGCGGAGCTGTTCGCGGTCGCGCCGGACGAGCATGTGCTGCTGCTGGTGATGCACCACATCGCAGGGGACGGCTGGTCCATGGGCCCGCTGGCCCGCGACCTCGCCGCGGCCTACACCGCCCGTCAGGGCGGCGGGGCACCGGCATGGCCGCCGCTGCCGGTGACGTACGGCGACTACACCCTGTGGCAGCACGAGATCCTCGGCGACGAGCACGACGCGGACAGCGCGTTCGCCCGCCAGGTCACCTACTGGACCCAGGCACTGGCCGGGCTGCCCGAGCAGCTGCGGCTGCCGGCCGACCGGCCGCGCCCGGCCACCATGTCGTACGGCGGCGACCTGCTCCAACTCCGGATCGACGCCGAACTGCACGCGGCGCTGGTGGAGTTGGCCCGGAGGTCGGGTGCGACCCTGTTCATGGTGCTCCAGGCCGCGCTCGCCGCGCTGTACACGCGGCTGGGTGCGGGCACGGACATCGCGATCGGGAGTCCGATCGCGGGGCGTACCGACGAGGCGCTGGACGAACTGGTCGGGTTCTTCATCAACACGCTCGTGCTGCGCACCGACACGAGCGGCGACCCGACGTTCACCGAGTTGCTCGGGCGGGTGCGGGAGACGGCGCTGTCGGCGTACGCGCACCAGGACGTGCCGTTCGAGCACCTGGTGGAGGTGCTGAACCCGTCCCGCGCGCTGTCCCACCACCCGTTGTTCCAGACCGGGCTGGTCGTGCAGAACGCACCGGGCGGCGACTTCGAGCTGCCGGGTCTCCGGGTCTCCGCGGTGACCGTGCTCACCGGGACGGCGCGGCTCGACCTGACCTTCGGGTTCGCGGAGGAGCACGGGCCCGACGGCGCGCCGGCCGGGCTCAGCGGCGCGGTCGAGTACAGCACCGACCTGTTCGACCGCTCGACGGTCGAGGCCCTGGTCGCCCGATGGACCAGGCTGCTGGCCGCGGTCGCCGCCGCGCCCGGCCGGCCGGTCGGCGGGATCGACCTGCTGTCCGCCGAGGAGCGCTGCGAGCTGCTGCCCACCGCCGAGGGCGAGGCGGCCGGGGCGAGCCTGACGGAGCTGTTCGCGGCGCAGGTGACGGCGACGCCGGACGCGGTTGCGCTGGTGTGTGGCGATGCCGAGTTGACGTATCGGCAGCTGAACGCCCGGGCGAACCGGTTCGCGCACGCGCTGATGGCTCGGGGTGTGGGTCCGGAGCAGGTAGTTGCGGTGGCGTTGCCGCGGTCGGTGGAGTCGGTGGTGGCGGTCCTGGGTGTGCTGAAGGCCGGGGCCGCGTACCTGCCGGTGGATCCGGCTTACCCGGCGGCACGGATCGCGTTCATGCTGGACGACGCCCGGCCCATGGTGGTGATCGACGACCCGGCGACAGTGACCGAAGGGAACTGGCCGGACACCGACCCGCAGACCGCGCTCGACGTCCGGCACCCGGCATACGTCATCTACACCTCGGGTTCGACGGGCCGGCCCAAGGGCGTCGTGGTGAGCCACACCGGCGTGTCGGGCCTGGTGGCGGCACAGGTCGAGAGGCTCGGTGTGGCGCCGGGCAGCCGGGTCCTCCAGTTCGCCTCGCCAAGCTTCGACGCGTCCTTCTGGGACCTGTGCAGTGCCGTCATCACCGGAGCCGCCCTCGTCCTGGCCCCGTCCGAGGCCCCGCTGGAGGCACTGACGGACCGCCGGCTCGACGTCACCCACGTGACGCTTCCGCCCTCGGCCCTGACCGCGCTGGAGAGCGCCGACCTCACGGCCACCACCCTGGTGGTCGCGGGCGAGGCCTGCCCACCGGAGCTGGTGGTCCGGTGGGCGCCGGGCCGACGGATGATCAACGCGTACGGTCCGACGGAGACGACGGTGTGCGCGACCATGAGCGATCCGCTGTCCCCGGGGCGCGGTGTACCGCCGATCGGCCGAACGGTCGCGGGCTTCCGGGCGTACGTCCTCGACGAGCGGCTGCGCATCGTGCCGCCGGAGGTGGCGGGGGAGTTGTACATCGCCGGCCCCGGCCTGGCGCGCGGGTACCTGAACCGGCCCGCTCTGACGGCCGGGCGGTTCGTCGCCTGCCCGTTCGGCCCGGCGGGCGCGCGGATGTACCGCACCGGTGACCTGGTCCGCCGACGCACCCCGGAGGCTGGGGGAGAGCTGGAGTACATCGGCCGCGCCGACGACCAGGTGAAGATGCGCGGCTTCCGCGTCGAACCCGGCGAGATCGAGGCGTCCCTGACCGAGCACCCCGCGGTCGCCCAGGCCGCCGTCCTCGCCCGGCACGACCGGCTCGTCGGCTACGTGGCGGTGCGTCCCGGCACGGTCGTGGATCCGGCGGAGCTGACGGCCTATCTGCGCGACCGTCTGCCCGACTATCTGGTGCCGTCGGCGTTCGTGCTGCTGGACGCGCTGCCGCTGACGCCGAACGGGAAGCTGGACCGGGCGGCGTTGCCCGCGCCCGAGCCGGTGGCCACAGCCACGGGCCGGGCGCCGCGCACCCCGCAGGAGCAGATCCTGTGCGAGCTGTTCGCCGAGGTGCTGGGCGTGCCGCGGGTCGGGCTCGACGACGACTTCTTCGACCTGGGCGGGCACTCCCTGCTCGCCACCCGGCTGGTCGCACGGGTGCGGTCGGTGCTCGGAGTGGAGGTGGCGCTGCGCGCGCTCTTCCAGGCGCCCACCGTGGCGGGGCTGGCCGAGGCGCTGGCCGAGGCAGGCCGCGCTCGCCCGGCGCTGACCACGCGCGAGCGGCCGGAGGCGGTGCCGCTGTCCTTCGCCCAGCGCCGCCTCTGGTTCCTGCACCGCATGGACGGCGCCGCCGCGACATACCACATCCCGCTGGCACTCCAGCTGACCGGGACGCTCGACCGGGCGGCGCTGGACGAGGCGCTGGCCGACGTGGTGGCCCGGCACGAGAGCCTGCGGACGGTCTTCCCGGAGGTCGACGGCGTACCCTGCCAGCTCGTCCTGGACCCGGCCGAGGCCCGGCCCCGGGCGCGGCTGACCGAGGTGTCGGAGGCCGAACTGTCCGAGCGGCTCGCCGAGTTCGCCCGACGGCCCTTCGACCTGGAGGCCGAAGCGCCACTGCGGGCGGAGCTGTTCGCCCTCGCACCGGACGAGCACGTACTGCTGCTGGTGATGCACCACATCGCCGGCGACGGCTGGTCCACCGGCCCGCTGGCACGCGACCTGGCCGAGGCGTACGCCGCCCGGTGCGAGGGGCGCGCGCCGCACTGGCCGGCCCTGCCGGTGCAGTACGCGGACTACACACTGTGGCAGCGCGACCTGCTCGGCGACGCCGCCGACCGCCGGAGCCGGTTCGCCGAACAACTCGACTACTGGAAGCGTCAGCTGTCCGACCTGCCGGAGCTGCTCCAGCTGCCCACCGACCGGCCGAGGCCGGCCGTCGCCGGCTGGCGCGGGGACCATCTCGGCCTGGAGCTGAGCCCTGAACTGCACGCTGCGCTGGCGGAGTTGGCCCGGAAGTCGGGCGCGAGCCTGTTCATGGTGCTCCAGGGCGCGCTCGCCGCGCTGTACACGCGGCTGGGTGCGGGCACGGACATCGCGATCGGGAGTCCGATCGCGGGGCGTACCGACGAGGCGCTGGACGAACTGGTCGGGTTCTTCGTGAACACGCTGGTGCTGCGCACCGACACGAGCGGCGACCCGAGCTTCGCCGAGTTGCTGGAGCGGGTACGGGAGACCGCGCTGTCGGCGTACGCGCACCAGGACGTGCCGTTCGAGCACCTGGTGGAGGTGCTGAACCCGTCCCGCTCGCTGTCGCACCACCCCCTGTTCCAGACCATCCTGGCCGTGCAGAACGCCCCGATGGGCCGGTTCTCCCTGCCCGGCCTTGACGTCACCACCTACGCGGTGGCCACCGGGACCGCCAAGTTCGACCTCGGTGTGAGCCTCGTCGAACAGTTCGGCCCGGACGGCAGCCCGGCGGGGATCGTCGGCGCGGTGGAGTACGCCACCGACCTGTTCGACCGCTCGACGGTCGCGGCGCTCACTAGGCGCTGGACGCGCCTCCTGGAGGCGGTCACCGCCGACCCGGACCGGTCGATCGGAGTGATCGACCTCCTCGACGCCGACGAGCGGCACCGTTTGCTGGAGCGGGGCGACGCGACCGCCCGCGAGGTGGAGGCCGTCCCGGTACCGCAGGCTTTCGCGGCGCAGGTGGCGGTGACCCCGGATGCGGTCGCGCTGGTGTGTGGCGATGCCGAGGTGACGTACCGACAGCTGAATGCCCGCGCGAACCGGTTCGCGCATGCACTGATCGCACGGGGCATCGGCCCGGAGCAGACCGTGGCCGTGGCCCTGCCGCGCTCGGTGGAGTCCGTGGTGGCCGTCCTGGGCGTGCTGAAGGCCGGGGCCGCGTACCTGCCCGTGGATCCGGCCTACCCGCAGGCGAGGATCGCGTACATGCTGGCGGACGCCCGGCCGGCACTGATGGTCGACGACCCGGCGCTGGTGACCGAGGTGTCCGCGTGGTCGGAGACCGACCCCGTGGTCACGCTCGACGTCCGGCATCCGGCCTACGTGATCTACACCTCGGGCTCGACCGGCCGCCCCAAGGGCGTCGTGGTCGGCCACGGCGGCGTCGCGAGCCTGGTCGCCGCACAGATCGAGCGGTTCGCGATCGAACCCGACAGCCGGGTCCTCCAGTTCGCCTCGCCCAGCTTCGACGCCTCGGTGTCGGAGATCTTCACCGCCCTGCTGCGCGGCGCGGCCCTGGTGCTGCCCCCGACGGCGGACCCGGTCGCCGCGCTGACCGACCGCGACCTCGCGGTCACCCACGTGACCGTGCCCCCGTCCGTCCTCGCCGCCGTGCCGGACGGCTCCGTACAGGTGTCGACCCTGGTGGTGGCGGGTGAGGCGTGCCCGCCGGAGCTGGTGGACCGCTGGGCGTCCGGGCGCCGCATGGTCAACGCGTACGGCCCGACCGAGACCACGGTGTGCGCGACCATGAGCGACCCGCTGACCCCGGGAGCGGGCGTGCCGCCGATCGGCCGTCCGATCGTGGGCGCCCGGGTGTACGTGCTGGACGAGCGGCTGCGGCCGGTGCCGACGGGCGTGGCGGGGGAGCTGTACGTCGCGGGCGCGGGACTGGCGCGCGGCTACCTGAACCGGCCGGGCCTGACGGCCGGACGGTTCGTCGCCTGCCCGTTCGGGACCGGTGAGCGCATGTACCGCACCGGAGACCTGGTGCGCTGGCTGGGCCGGGGGCACCCCCGGCCCGAGGATGGGGGAGGGCGGCTGGAGTATGTCGGCCGCGCCGACGACCAGGTGAAGGTGCGCGGCTTCCGCGTCGAACCCGGCGAGGTCGAGGCGGCCCTCGCCGAGCACCCCGCCGTCGCCCGGGCCGCCGTCCTCGCCCAGGACGACCGGCTCGTCGGCTACGTCGTCCCGCACCAGGACGAGGCACGGGACAGCGGCCTGGAAGCGGACCACGTGGGCGAGTGGCGGGACATCTACGACGCCCTGCCCATCACCCCTGAGGAAGCCGGCTTCGGCCAGAACTTCGTCGGCTGGAACAGCAGCTACGACGCGAGCCCGATCCCCGTCGAGCAGATGCGGGAGTGGCGAGACGCCACCGTGGCCCGCATCCTGGCCCTGCGTCCCCGCCGGGTGCTGGAGGTCGGCGTCGGCACCGGACTGCTGCTCTCGCGGATCGCACCGCACTGCGAGACCTACTGGGCGACGGACTTCTCCGCCACGGCGGTCGACGCGCTGACCGCGCAGGTCGCCCGGCAGGACGACCTGGCCGAGCGTGTCGTGCTCCAGACCCGCCCGGCGCACGACACCGACGGCCTTCCGGCTGGGCGGTTCGACACCATCGTGATCAACTCGGTGGTGCAGTACTTCCCGTCCGCCGACTACCTCGCGGACGTGATCGAGAAGCTGATGCGACTGCTCGCCCCGGGCGGCACGCTCTTCGTCGGCGACATCCGCAACCTGCGGCTGCTGCGCCCGCTGGCCACCGCGGTCCAACTGCACCGCACCGGTGCCGACGGCGATCTCGCAACGGTGCGCCGCGCGGTGGAGCAGGCCGTCAGGGTGGAGAAGGAACTCCTGGTCGACCCGGACTTCTTCACCGTCCTGCGAGAGCGCGGCACGGACATCGGCGCGGTGGCCGTGGAGGTCAAGAGCGGCCGCCACCACAACGAACTGACCCGCTACCGCTACGACGTTACGCTGCACAAGGCACCGGTCGGCCCGGTGGTTCCGAGCCGGCCCGTCGAGCTGGAGTGGGGGCGGCAGGTCGCCGGGCAGGACGAGCTGCGCGAACTGCTCGCCCGGCCGGACGCGGACGTGCTGCGGATCACCGGGGTGCCGAACCGTCGCGTGGCGCGGGAGTCCGACCTGGCCCGGGCGCTGCAGAACGGCGACGGCTCGCTCGCCGAGCTGCTGGAGCGGCTGCACGGCCCGGAAGAGGGCGAACTCCCCGATCCGGAGGACTTCCGGGCCATCGGTGCGGAGTTCGACCGCTGGGTGGGCGTCACCTGGTCGGCCACCGCGGCCGACGCCCTGGACGTCGTCTTCGCCGACCCAATGGCGCATCTGGGCTCGCCGGTCGAGCCGTACCGGTCGGCCCGGACCACCAGCAGGCCGCTGTCGTCGCTGACCAACCGCCCGACCGGCAGCCGCGGCACCGGGGCCCTCATCGGCGAACTCCGCGCATGGCTGGGCGGGCGACTGCCCGACTACCTGATCCCGTCGGCGTTCGTGGTGCTGGAGACGCTGCCGCTGACGGCCAGCGGCAAGCTCGACCGCCGCGCGCTGCCCGCGCCCGACCTCGGCCCGGCCGGAGCCGGGCGGGCGCCGCGCACCCCGCAGGAACAGCTCCTCGCCGAGCTGTTCGCCGAGGTGCTCGGCCTGGCCCAGGTCGGCGTCGAGGACGGCTTCTTCGACCTGGGCGGACACTCACTGCTGGCGACCCGCCTGGCCTCCCGCGTCCGGGCGACCCTCGGCGCGGAACTCGAAGTCCGGACGCTGTTCGAGACGCCGACCGTGGCCGGACTGGCCGCCCGCCTCGACGGCTCCGGCACGGCGCGGCCCACGCTGACCGCCCAGCCGCGACCCGATCGCGTGGAGCTGTCCTTCGCCCAGCGCCGCCTGTGGTTCCTGCACCGGATGGACGGGCCGAGCGCCACCTACAACATGCCGCTCGCGCTGAGCCTGACCGGCGAACTCGACCGCCCGGCCCTGCACGCCGCGCTCGCGGACGTGATCGCCCGGCACGAGAGCCTGCGCACGGTGTTCCGCGAGACGGACGGCGTGCCGTACCAGGTCGTGCTGAGCGCTCCGGAGGCGCACCCGGAGCTGCCGGTGGTCGAGCTCGACGAGAGCCGGCTGGCCGAGCGGCTGGTGCAGACGGCCCGGCGAGGCTTCGACCTGGCGGCGGAGCCGCCGCTCCGGGCGGAGCTGTACGCGCTCGCGCCCGACCGGCACGTGCTGCTGGTCGTGGTGCACCACATCGCCGCCGACGGCTGGTCGATGGGGCCGCTCTCCGGCGACCTCGCGGCCGCCTACACGGCGCGCTGCCGAGGCGAGGAGCCGCAGTGGTCCCCGCTGCCGGTGCAGTACGCCGACTACACCTGCTGGCAACGTGACCTGCTCGGCGACACCGCCGACCCGGACAGCCTGTTCGCCCGGCAACTGGCCTACTGGAAGGACGAGCTGGCGGGCATTCCGCAGCAGGTGCAGCTGCCCGCCGACCGGCCCCGGCCGCCGGTGGCCTCCCAGCTGGGCAGCCGGGTCGTGGTCCGGCTGGACCCCGAACTGCACCAGGCACTGCGGGATCTGGCGGCCGCGCGCGGCGCCAGTATGTTCATGGTGCTCCAGGCCGGCCTTGCCGCGCTGCTCACCCGGCTCGGTGCCGGCACCGACATCCCGATCGGCAGCCCGATCGCGGGCCGTACCGACCAGGCGCTGGACGAGCTCGTCGGTTTCTTCGTCAACACTCTGGTGCTGCGCACCGACACGAGCGGCGATCCCGGTTTCGCCGAACTGCTCGACCGGGTGCGGCAGAAGGCGCTCGCCGCCTACGACCACCAGGACGTACCGTTCGAGTACCTCGTCGAGGTGGTCAACCCGGCCCGGTCGCTGTCGCACCACCCGCTGTTCCAGATCATGCTGGCCTTGCAGAACGCGCCGGTGGGCGAGTTCGCGCTGCCGGGGCTGGAGACCGGCCACCTGGAGGCGTCGACCGGCACCTCGCGGGTCGACCTGACGTTCAGCCTGGCCGAGCAGTTCCGCCCGGACGGCGGCCCCGACGGGCTGGTCGGCGCGGTGGAGTACGCCACCGACCTGTTCGAACCGGCCACCGTGGAGCTGCTGTTCGAGCGCTGGGCACGGCTGCTGCGCACGGCGGTCGCCGACCCCGGCCGGCCGATCAGCCGGATCGACATCATGTCGGGCGAGGAACGCCGCCGGCTGCTGTCCGAGTCCACCGGCGCCGCGGTCGAGCTGCCCGAGGCCGCGCTGCCGGAGCTGTTCGCCCGCCAGGTGCACGCCACCCCGGACGCGGTGGCCGTCGTGGCGGGCGCCACCGAGCTGACCTACCGGGAACTCGACCACCGCTCCAACCGCCTCGCGCGGGCGCTGATCCGCCAGGGCGTACGACCGGAGACACCGGTCGCGGTGCTGCTGGACCGCTCGGCGGAGCTGGTCGTGGCGCTCCTGGCGATCATCAAGGCGGGCGGCGCCTATGTGCCCCTCGACTCGCGTTTCCCGCAGTCCCGGATCGACCTGATCCTCCAGGAGGCCGGGGCCGCGCTGGTGCTCACCGAGGACGTGCTGACCGCGTTGATCGAGGGTGAGCCCGACCCCTCCGACATCGAAGCACGCTGCGACCAGCGGCAGTTGGCGTACGTGATGTACACCTCCGGCTCGACCGGGCGGCCGAAGGGCGTGGCCGTCACCCACCGCGACGTGGTCGGCCTCGCGCTCACCCCCGAATACCACGGCGGCGGACACGAGCGGGTGCTGATGCACTCCCCGACCGCCTTCGACCTCTCGACCTACGAGCTGTGGGTGCCGCTGCTGAGCGGTGGCCGGGTCGTGGTCGCACCGCCCGAGCGGCTGGACCTCGACCTGCTGCAGCACACGATCAGCACGCACGGGGTGACCGGACTGTGGCTGACGGCCGGCCTGTTCCGCCTGGTCGCCGAGGAGCGGCCGGGCCTGCTCGCGGGGGTGCGCGAGGTGTGGACCGGCGGTGACGTGGTCTCCCCGGCCGCCGTCGCCCGGGTGCTGGACGTCTGCCCCGGCATCGAGGTGGTCAACGGCTACGGGCCCACCGAGGCCACCACCCTGGCCACCTGCCACGCGGTCCGAACCCTCCCCGAGAACGCCGCCACCGTGCCGATCGGCGGGCCGATGGCGAACATGCGCGCCTACGTCCTCGACGACCGCCTGCGGCCGGTGCCCACGGGCCTGGTCGGCGAGCTGTACCTCGCGGGGACCGGCGTGGCCCGCGGCTACCTCGGCCGACCCGGCCTGACGGCAGAGCGCTTCACGGCCGACCCGTACGGGCCGCCCGGGAGCCGGATGTACCGCACCGGCGACCTGGCGTGGTGGCCGACCGACGGTACGCTGGAGTTCGCCGGACGGACCGACCACCAGGTCAAGCTCCGCGGCCTGCGGATCGAGCCCGGCGAGATCGAGGCGATCCTCGCGAGCTGCCCGGGCGTCGCCCAGGCGGCCGTCGTCGCCCGCGAGGACCGGCCCGGCGACAAGCGGCTCGTCGCCTACCTGGTGGCCGCTCCCGACGGCGAACCCGAGGCGGGCGAGCTCTCCGCGCGACTGCGCCGTGAACTGCCCGACTACATGGTGCCGTCGGCGTTCGTCACGCTGGACACGCTGCCGTTGACCGCCAACGGCAAGCTGGACCGGGCCGGCCTGCCCGCCCCCGACTACGGTGCGCCGGGCACCGGACGAGGCCCCCGGACGCCGCGGGAGCAGCTGCTGTGCGGCCTCTTCGCCGAGGTCCTCGGCCGGGAAGAGGTGCACATCGACGACAACTTCTTCGACCTGGGCGGCCACTCGCTGCTCGCCGCCCGCCTGGCCTCCCGCGTCCGCGAGACCCTCGGCCTGGAGCTGGGCCTGCGCATGCTGTTCGAGGCACCGACCGTGGCCGGTCTCACCGAGCGTCTGGTCATGGACGACCCCGACGACGCGTTGGACGTGGTGCTGCCGCTGCGTTCGAGCGGGACCGGCACGCCGCTGTTCTGCATCCACCCCGGCGGCGGCATCAGCTGGTCGTACAGCGGGCTCCTGAACCACATCGGGCCCCAGCACCCGGTCTACGCCATCCAGGCGCGCGGCCTCGGCCGCCCCGAACCCCTGGCCACGTCCTTCGAGGAGATGGCGGCCGACTACGCCGACCAGATCCGCAAGATCCAGCCCGAGGGCCCGTACCTCCTGCTCGGCTGGTCCGCCGGCGGGCTGATCGCCCACGCGCTCGCCTGCGAGCTTCAGGCGCGCGGCGAGCGGACCGCGCTGCTGGCGATCCTCGACGCCTACCCGGTGAAGGACGTGCAGTTCGACGAGATGCCCGTGCCCACCGAGCGGGACGTGCTCGTCGGTGTGCTCGACGTCGACCCGGACGAGCTGGGCGACCGGGAGCTGACCTACGGCGAGGTCGCCGAGGTCCTGAACCGGCGGGGCAGCGCGCTCCAGGGCCTCACGGAGCAGCAGATCGAGGTCATCGTCCACATCATGATCAACAACGCGAAGCTGGCGGTCGACTTCGTCCCGGCCGGGTTCGACGGCGACCTGCTGCTGTTCAACTCGACGATCGACCGCGGCGAGGACGACGCCGGGCCCGCGACCTGGCGCCCGTACATCGCGGGACGGATCGAATCACACGAGATCACCACCCGGCACAACCGGATGACCGAAGCCGGCTCGCTGGCCCAGATCGGACCGATCCTGGCCGCCCGCCTCGCCGAGGTCACCGGTGACACCACCCTTTCCCACCAGGAGGACTGACCCATGACCAACCCGTTCGAGGACCAGGACGGCACCTTCCTGGTGCTCGTCAACGACGAGAACCAGCACTCGCTGTGGCCGCAGTTCGCGGACGTCCCCGACGGCTGGAGCGTCGCCCACGGACCCGACACCCACGCCGCCTGCCTGGAGTACATCGAGCGGTCCTGGACCGACATGCGGCCCAAGAGCCTCGCCGACGCCATGAACGCCCAGCAGTAGCGCGGCTCGCAGTGAACCTGACCGACACCACCGACGAGGCCCGCGGCAGCGCGGGCCTCGCCCGGTCCGACGACCTCGCCGCGGCCCTGCTCACGCCCGAGGCCCGCCGCGACCCGTACCCGTTCTACGCCCGCATGCGCCGCGAGGACCCGGTCCACCGCAGCGCCCAGGGCATCTGGTACCTCACCCGGTACGCCGACGTCGAGGCGGCCCTGAGCGACCTGCGGCTCTCCAGCGACCGGGACCGGATGACCCGCGCCTACAGTGCGCTCGGCGGCGACCTCAAGGCCTTCAGCCGGCTCACCGACCGGCTCGGCCGGGTGATGAGCAACACCGACCCGCCGGACCACGCCCGGCTGCGCAAGCTGGCCAACCGGGCTTTCACCGCCCGACGCGTCGAAGCCCTGCGCCAGGGCATCCAGCGGATCGTCGACCGGCTCATCGACGAAGCGGTCGCCGCCGGACCGGCCATGGACCTCATCGAGGCGGTCGCCTCCCCGCTGCCGCTGTCCGTCGTCTGCGAGCTCTTCGGCATCCCGCCCGAGGACCTTCCGCAGGTCAAGACCTGGTTCCACCGCTTCGGCCGGCTGAGCGAGGACATCGACAAGTCCGAGGCGGCGATCGAGCAGTACGAGGAGTACCTCGCCCGGCTCGTCCGCCGCCGCCGGGCCGACCCCGGCGACGACCTCATCAGCGCCCTGGTCGCCACCCAGGCTCAGGACGACCGCCTCACCGACTCCGAGCTGCTGTCCACCTGCTTCGTCCTGATCACAGCGGGCGACGAGACCACCACCCAGCTGGTCGGCAACGGCATGCTCGCCCTGCTGCGCCACCCCGGCCAACTGGCCCGGCTGCGCGCCGACCCGGCGCTGATCCGACCCGCCGTCGAGGAACTCGCCCGCTACGACACGCCGACGCAGGCGATCGTCCGGGTCGTGGCCGAGGACGTAGAGATCGACGGGCGGACGCTGCGCGAGGGCGAGCTGGTGTATCTGTTCCTCGCGGCGACCAACCGTGACCCCGAGCGCTTCGAGGACCCCGACCGGCTCGACCTGGGCCGCCCCGGCAACCGGCACCTCAGTTTCGGCAACGGCCCGCACTTCTGCCTCGGCGGCCCGCTGGCCAAGCTCCAGGCCGAGGTGGCCGTCGGCACGCTGGTCCGCAGGCTCCCACACCTGCGACTGGCCGACGGGGCGGTCCTGGACTGGCGGCCCAACCCGCTGCAACGGCGGCTCACCGCGCTTCCGCTCACCTACTGACCCACGAACGACGACGAAGGAGAAGTGACCATGGCCCGAGAGCTCGAGGTCCGCCGGGAACAGGACCTGCCCGCCACACCCGAACAGGTCTGGGACGCGGTCGCCACCGGCGCCGGCAACCTCGGCTGGCTGTACCCGATGGAGGTCGAGCCGCGCGTCGGCGGAAAGGCCACGCGCGGCGACAGCACCGTCGTGGCGTGGGAGCCTCCGCACCGCTTCGCGGTCCGGGCGACCCAGGACGGCGGGTTCTCCAACACGCTCACCTACCACATCGAGCCGGCCGCCGACGGCACGAGCCACCTGCGGATGGGAATCCACTGGGTGCACACGGGCGTCGTCGACGACACCTGGAACTGGGACACCAAGGCGGACGCGGCCGAGAAGCACGTCGACTTCTACCAGCACTCGCTCCCCGAGTACCTGAGGCACTTCGCCGGCCGCCCCGCCGTCTACGTCAAGGCCGCGCGCGCCGAGTGCACCGACGACCCGGCCGACTTCGCCGCGCTGCGCCGGCGCCTCGGCCTCGCCGACGACGCGGCCGTCGGCGACCGGCTGTCGCTCGACCTCCCGGGTACGGACGGCGGCACGGAGGTGGTCGTGGACTGGCTGAGCCCCGACTTCGTCGGCCTGCGTGGCCCGGACGCGCTGTACCGGTTCTTCAACGGCAGCTCCTGGAACTGGCCGATCTGGCTGGGCCACCACCTGTTCGCCGAGGACACCGACGAACAGCAGGCGACCAAGGCGTGGAACGCCTGGCTCAACGGCGCCTGAGCCGTCGTACGACACAACCGAAGGACCTCTGGTGGAAACACTGCTCTACGCCGCCGAACTCGTCCAGGAGGACGGCACCTACAAGCTCGTCGTGCAGGACCTGGTACGGGACACCGTCCAGATCACCCCGGTCCCCGCAGCCATGGTGGACAGGCTCCCGACCTTCCTGTCGGTGCTGAGTTCCAAGCTCGGTCCGGCACCGGCACGCGGCCGACGTTAGCCTTCCGCCGGTCGCCTGGGGCCGGTGCCGTCGGCACGGCACCGGCCCGGGCCGCGGCAGGGGCGCGAGCACCGACCGCCGGCCTGGGCCCCGGCCGTCAGCCCATGACGGTCCGGGAGGCGGCGCCCTCGGCCATGGGCCGTTTACGGGAGAACGCACCTACGTCGATGACCACGCCGGTGTGTGCGCCCGTGTACCGCAGCGGATCACGGTCGTGGTCGTGGCCGGCCTCGACGTGGTCGACCAGGGCTGCCAGGAACCGACCTGCCAGCGGAGCGTTCTTGAACTGGTTGCCGCTCGTTCCCATGGCTACGTAGAAGCCGGCCAGATCGGTGCGGTCGTAGATTGGGGACCAGTCGTCGGCGGCGTCGTAGACCCCGGCGATGCCGGTCGGCCGGTTCGGGACGCGCAGGAGCGGGAACCGGCGTGCGGCTCTGGTCACCTGGGTGTCGAAGCGGGAGGGCGTCGGGTGCGGGTTGCACAGGTCGGGATCGTCGAGCCACTCCTTGGGATCACAGGCGGGCTCCGTGCTGCCGACCAGGAGATGTCCGCCGCCGGGGCGCAGGTAGGTCCCGAGGTCGACATCGGCCACGACCGGAATACCGGCGGCGTACACCTCCGGCGCCGCCGCATCGGCCCGGTGGTCCGGCGCGGCCACCTGATGGACCTCCTGGCGCAGCGGGCGCACTCCGACGGTGAACTCGGCCCCGACCCCGGCCGTCCGGTTGAACCCGCCCGACCAGGGGCCGGCGGCGTTGACCACCACCGGCGCCGTGATCGTGGTGCCGTCGGCGAGCCGGACGCCCGCCACACGGTCCCCGCCGCGCAGCACACCGACGACGGCGCGCCGGAAGAGGAAGCGCACCCCGATGCGGGCCGCCGCGTCCGCGAGATTCTGTGCCGCGAGCCGGGGGTCGTCGACGAACCCCGCGTCGGGGGTGAACAGCGCGCCGAGCTCTCCTTCCGGGCCGGAGAAGAAGGCGTCGTCGAGCAGGGACCTGGGAGGCCCGTAGCGTCCCGTGTCGATACCCGGGATCCGGCGGCGCAGCGTCGCGGCGTCCCAGCGCTCGTACGGCACACCGGCACGTTCGAACAGCGCGACGGCCTCCGCCGTCCCGGAGCCCGGTGCGTCGAGGAGTACCGCACCGGTCCGCCGGAAGGCCGCCAGACCAGGGCCGCGCACGGTGCCCAGGTGCTCCGCCCACCGTGCCCAGCAGTGCCCGGATTCCCACGCGGTGGCGACACCGTCCCAGGTCGAGTAGTTGAAACGGATGATCGCGCTCGATGCGCTGGTGGAGCCGTGGCCGACGCCGGAGGACTTGTCGACGACCACGACGCGCCGGCCGGTGCGCGCCAGTTCCAGTGCCACCGCGGCACCGATCACACCGGCCCCCACAACGACCGCGTCGGCGCCGGACGGAGGCGTGTCCGCTTGCCCGGCCGTCATGACGGCAGGTCCCCGGGCGTTCGCGGGGTGCGGTCACCGTCGTCGTCCGGGGGAACGCGACGGGCCTGGGGTGGGCGGTCGTCGGCACGGTACGGGAAGTGGCAGGCGGCGCGATGCGGCTTGCCGGCCGCGTCCCGCTGCGGATCCCGTACGGCGCAGACGTCCCGTCCGGCATGTCGGGCCGGTCCGACGGGGCAGCGCGGATGGAAGCGGCATCCGGTCGGCGGCGACGCGGGGTCGGGCACCTCACCGGCGAGAAGGGGTTCTTCGGCCGGGCGTCTCCCGGCGTGCAGACTCGGCACGGCGGACAGCAGCGTTCGGGTGTAGGGATGCCGTGGGCCGCGCAGCAGGCTCTCGGTGGAGGCCGCCTCGACGATCCGACCGAGGTACATCACGGCGACGGCGTCCGCCACCTGACGGACGGCGGCGAGGTCATGGCTGATGAAGAGCATGGCGA
Organism: Streptomyces echinatus; assembly: GCF_014203595.1. GTDB lineage: Bacteria > Actinomycetota > Actinomycetes > Streptomycetales > Streptomycetaceae > Streptomyces > Streptomyces echinatus. Next base: position 47,558 of record NZ_JACHJK010000003.1, on the reverse strand, counting down.
AGCCCATGCGCCGCTGCAGGTCCCGGAGCATGGCGAGCAACGCCGCCCTGACCGACACGTCGAGAGCCGAGGTGACCTCGTCGGCGATGAGCACCGCCGGACCGACGGCGACCGCGCGGGCGACCGCGACGCGTTGGCGCTGGCCGCCCGACAGCTGCCGGGGCAGCCGGCCGGCGCAGCCGGCGTCGAGACCGACCAGTTCCAGCAGCTCGCCGACGCGCTGTTCGCGGCCGCGGCGGTCCAGCCGGACGAAGGCCCCGGCCGCTTCGGCGATCGACTGCCGGACCGTCATACGCGGGTCCAATGCCGTGTCCGGGTCCTGGAACACCAGTTGCACCTGTTGCCCCAGTCGGCGCCGGTCGGCCTCGCGGCGCCCACCGTACTCCCGCCCTCCGACGGCGATCCGCCCTGAACACGGGGGATCCAGCCCGACGATCGCGCGTGCCAGAGTGGACTTTCCCGACCCGGACTCGCCGACCAGGCCGACCGTCGTGCCCCGGGGAACCTCCAGTGACACTCCGTCCACCGCCGTGATCGGCCCGAACGGCCCCTGGTGGCGGACCGTGACCTCGTAGAGCGTCAGCCCTCCCCCTCCGCTCACTTCTCCACCTCTTCGGTCTCGCGCGCTCCGCCCAACGGTGCCGCGGGCAGCGGCCGCCAGCAGGCGACCTCGTGCTCCGGGCGAAGCGGTGACAACACCGGGCTGTCCACCGCGCACCGGTCCAGCCGATGCGGACAGCGGTCATGGAACGGGCAGCCCGGGGCCGTTCCGCACGGATCGGGCGGTCCTCCCTCGATGGTGAGCGGGGGAGGGTCACGGTCCGCGGCCAGGTCCGGGACCGACGCGACGAGCATCCGCGTGTACGGATGCCGTGCCCCGGCCGCCAGTTCACGGGCGGGAAGGTTCTCCACGATCGTTCCCCCGTACATGACCAGAACCCGGTCACAGGCGTCGGCCACCAGGGCGATGTCGTGGCTGATGAACAGGATCGCCGTGGCGTCCTCGCGTCGGACCCGGCGGAGCAGATCCATGATCTGCCGCTGCACGGTGACGTCCAGTGCCGTCGTCGGTTCGTCCGCGATGATGAGGTCGGGTCGCATCATCGAAGCCGCGGCGATCGCCACCCGCTGGCGCTGACCGCCGGAGAGCTGGAAGGGACGGGACCGGAGCAACCGGCGTCCGGCGGGCAGCCCGACCCGCTGAAGCTGGGCCAGCGCCTGCTCGACGGCCTCGGCACGAGGGGTGCCACGGTGTGCGCGCACGGCCTCCGTCATCTGCCTGCCGAGGCGCAGCGACGGGTTGAAGGCCGAGGCCGGATTCTGGAAGATCAACGCCATTCCCGTCGCCAGCTGCCTGCGTCGCTGCTCGCGGGTCAACGACTCGGCGTCCGCGCCGAGGAACCGGTGGGTGGTCCACGTCACGCGGGCGTCGTCCGGCAGGAGGTCGGCGACGGCGAGCGCCGCCAGCGACTTGCCGGAGCCGGACTCGCCGACCAGGCCGACCAACTCACCACGCCGCAGGGTGAGGGTGACACCGCGGACGGGCCGGACCACCCCGTCCGCAGTGGGAAGGACGACCCGCAGATCCTCCACCTCCAGCACGTGATCCGTAGACGCCGGGCGGTCGGCGCGCGCCGCGTGAGCCACCGGCTCTTCCTCCGGACGCGGGCGGGCCTGCCGTACGGCGGCTCCGGCCAGCATCTCGCCGAGCAGCTGGAACGCGACGGTGGCGTAGACGATGGCGATGCCGGGCGCCACGGCGGGCAGCGGTTCGGTATAGATGCGGTCCAGCCCCTGGCTCAGCATGAGCCCCCAGTCGTACGACGGGGGCTGCACCCCCAGTCCGAGGAAGCTCAGTCCCGACAGCGCCACGAGCGCCGAGCCCGCGGCGACAGCGGTGTTGAGCATCAGCGGTTCGGCGATGTGGGGCAGGACATGACGCAGCAGGAGCCGATGGCGGCGCAGGCCCAGCACCCGCGCCGCCGCCATGAAGTCGGTCCCGGCCACCTGGGCGGCGAGGGTCTGCGTGATCCGCGCGAAGCCCGGCGCGCAGGCGACGGCGAGTGCGAACACGGCACCGCCCGCGCCCGCCCCGAAGAGGGCCGCGAAGAACATCGCGACGAGGAGCGCGGGAAAGGCCAGCAGAAGGTTGATCAGGGCCCCCAGCAGGCGGGCGGCGCGCCCGCCCACGACGGCGGTGAGTGCGCCGAGCGTGATACCGGCAGCCGCCCCGAGGAGCGTGGCCGCGACGGCCGGCAGCAGGGAGGGCCAGGTCGCCGCGAGCAGCCGGGCGAGCAGGTCGCGCCCGAGACGGTCCGTGCCGAGCGGATGACCTGCGGTGGGCCCGCGCAGCACGGCCGACGGGTCCGGCCGGTCGGCCTGCTGCCCCCACACCACAGCCCCGGCTACGGCCAGTACGGCGAGCGAGCCGAGCATCGCCAGGGTGATCACGCCCATGGGGGTGACCCAGCCCGAACGGGACGCGCGAGACCGGCCGTGGGCGGCAGACGGCGAGGACGGGGGAGAGGAGGGCATCGCCATCGGATCACGTCTTCCGGATGACCGATCGGGGGTCGAGCAGCGCGAGGGCCAGATCGACCAGGAAGTTGACCACGAGGACCGACGAGCCGAGCACCAGAACCGACGCCTCGACGACCGCGTAGTCCTGCGCGGCCACCGACTGCGCCATCGCCGACCCGATGCCCGGCCAGGCGAACACCTTCTCGACCAGTACGGTCCCCGCGATCAGAGCCGGCAACAGATTCCCGGCGAACGTGAGCGACGCGGTCAGCGCGTTCGGTGCCACATGGCGCAGATGGAGCCGGAGGGCGGGCAGTCGTTTCGCGCGGGCGGCACGCACATAGTCCGCGGCGAGGACCTTGAGCGTCTCCACCCGCACGATCCGCAGCAGGACCGCGGTCGGAGCGAGCGCCAGCGCCAGTACGGGCAGCACATAGGACCGAGGACCGAGGTCGCCGGCGACGGGAAGGACGGGTAGGGCGACCGCCAGTCCCGCGGTGAGACCCGCCGCGAGGACGAAGTCCGGCACGCCCGCCAGGACCGAGGTGGTGGCGGTGAACGCCAGTTCCGCCCGTGGACGTCGCCTTCCGCGTGTCCACACCGCGGCGAGCAGCCCCCCTGGGAGGGCGACGACGAGTACGCAGGCGAAGGCCAGGACGGCGAGCAGCAGGGTGGCCGGCAGGCGTGCCCTGACCAGATCGGCCACCGGCTCGCCGGTCACCAGCGAGACCCCGAGGTCGCCGCGGGCCAGCCGCCGGAGATGCTGCCAGTACTGTTCCGGCAGGCCACGGTCCAGACCGAGTTCGCGCCGCTTCGCCGCCACCAGGTCCGGCGGGGCGTCCACGCCCAGAGCGGCCCGGACGGGGTCCCCGGGGATCAGCCGGATCATCGCGAAGGAAGCGGTGACGACCACGAAGAGCGCGACGACCAGCCGTGCCGCGCGCCGGCAGCAGAACACCACCCACGGGCGGTGCCGGACCGGGGCACCGAGCCGCGCGGACACGGTCGTCATGAGAAACCTCCTCGACTGGCGGGCGGCCGCGTGGCGCGTCCGCCACGGCTATCTGTGCAGGCGGATGCTGGTCGGAACGATCCGGCCGCCGGGCGCGACAGCGAAGGTCGTCCGGTAGCCGTACACCGTGCTCGTGCCGTCGGCGACGGGCAGCGCGTCGGCCGAGCGAAGAAGCGCCGCGGCGGCCCTGTTCCAGTCCGCGCAGCTGGCCGAGCCGGGCGAGCGCAGGGCTCGGGCGACGAAGCGGTCGTAGTCCGGGTTGGAGATGTGCGCGAAGTTCAGTTCCCCCGACGACGGCGGGCCGGAGAAGTACGGGACGAGCTGCGCCGGCAGGGGCGGCCCCGGCGAGCTGCCGACCACGACGTCGAAGTCGCCGCTTCCGTACATGGCCTGGACCACCGCGTTACGGCTCTCGCCGACGAGGTCGACGTCCACGCCCAGCGCCTGCCACGTCACGGCCATCAGCTCGGCGACCGACGGAAGGGTGGAGCCGAAGTCGGCGCTGCTGAGCACCCGCAGACGCAACGGCCGACCCCGCTTTACCAGCTCGCCCCGTGCGTTCTTCGTCCAGCCCGCGGCGCGCAGCGCGCGCACGGCGTCGCGCGAGGGCAGGTTCCTCGCGGCCACGTCGGAGTGGCACAGGGAGCCCGGGGCGGTGAGATCGCGTGCGGGCGTACCGTCTCCACCGATCGCCACATTGGCGAGGCCCTTGCGGTCCAGGGCCCCCACCAACGCCCGGCGCAGCGCAGGATCGCTCAAGGGCCGGCCCGAGCGCTCGTTGAAGAAGGTCAGCCCCACCACGGTCGGCACCTGGGCGGTCGCCAGACCGTGATCGGTCAGCCGCGCGCGGTCGGGGCCGGTCACCATGGCGATGTTCACTCCGCCGGTGAGCAGCAGATTCGCCACGGTGGACTCCTGCTGAACCACCGTCACCACGATACGCTCCGGCTGCCCCGGAGCTGTGTTGCCCGCTCCGGCCGGCCCCCACGCGTACCCTCTGCGCCGTGTGAAGAGGTACGGGCCCCCGGAGGCGTAGCCGCTCAGCACATACGGGCCGGTGCCCTCCGAACTCCTGTCCAGCACGCCGGGATCCGCCAGTCCGGCGGGGCAGACGACGGGCAGCAGACCGATCGTCCGCACGATGAAGCTGTACGGCGATGCCGTCCGCACCGACACCGTCCGCGCCGCGTCGTCGGCCGACACCGTGAACGGCACACCGGGCAGGGTGGCCCGGGCACCGACGAGCCGGTTGCGGGGATCACCGGCATACCGCAGCGACCGGGCCACCCCGGACGCCGTCAGGGCCGTGCCGTCGGAGCATGTCACCCCCTTGCGCAGGGTGAAACGGGCCGAAGTGGCCCCGGCCTGCCACCTCTCGGCCAGACCGGACACCACACGCCCGTCCCGTGCCACATCGACCAATGAGTCGTAGGCATAAGGAGCCAGTGAAAGGCCGAACTGCGAGTACGGATTGAAGCTCGGGGTCTCCGAGGCGGAGGCGATCGTCACCGTGCCGCCCACGACCACAGGAGTGCGCGTCGACGACACGTCGCCGCCGCAACCGGCCGGCACGGCTGACACGAGGGCGGCGGCCGCCGCCACGACCGACCGAGCCCTGGGAGGCGACACGGTTCGGCGGTGCATGGCGCTCATCGTGCCACCGCGATCGACGGCGTCGGCCGGGCTCTCCCGGGCCGGACGCGAACACGCCGGACGATTTCCCCCGTCCGAGTGAAGCCCGCCCGACGCGCGGTGCACCGCCCCGAAGCTGACGCTGCGTCACCTCAGGGCGCACACTGACGGCATGGTCATCAATCCAGGGGGCTCCCCGGACGACTCGACGACGCGAGAGATCGACCGGCTCGCGGCTTCGTACTGGGACTTCCTGCTCGCACGCGAGCCGTCGCTGCGCACGCGTCGCGGGCTGCCGGTCGAGTCGCTGCCCGGGGTGTCCGCCGCGGAGACCGACGAGCGCGCCCGGTTCGCGGCAGGAGTGCTGAGCGGGCTGGGTGCGCTACGACCGGCGGAACCGTCCGGTCCCGCCGCCGACACGGCGGGCTTCCTTCGGGCGCTTGCCGAACAGGAAGTGGAGGCCGGGCGCTACCACTGGCTCACTCCCACCGCCACCCCGTACCAGCTCTTCCGCATCCAGCAGTACGGTGACACCGTCTTCCGCCCGTTCCGCTTCGAACACCGAGCCGACGCGGACCGCTACGTCACCCTCGTACGGGACCTGGCCCGCTGTGTCGCGACGATCGGCGACAAGGTCGCCGGGCAGGCGGCGCGGGGCTTTCGCATCCATGCTCCGGCCCTGACCGGCGTCCACACCACACTCACCCGTCTGCGGGAGTCGGCGGCACGGTACGTCCGGGCGGACGCCGGGCGGCTCACCCGGCTCGGCGTGGCGAGCCGGGGCCACCTGCGCGACACGGTGGAGCGGCTCGTGGCCACCGAACTGGAGCCGGCGTTCGACCGCCTCGTCGCCCTCGTCTGCGACCCGTTCTACCTCCGGCGGGCGCCGCGGGCCGTCGGCTGGGCTCGCTACCCGGAAGGCGAGGCTGCATACCGGGCCTTCGTCAGGACGTATACGTCCGGCGACACACCACCCGAACGCCTCCACGAACTCGGCCGGGAGCACTGCCGCGAACTCGGCGAGCGGATGCGGCAGGTGCGCCACAGGCTCGGTTTCGCGGGGACGGAGGCGGAGTTCCACCAACGGCTCGCGACCGAGCCGCGCCTGTACGCCGCCACGCCGGAGGAGGTCGAAGCCCGCTACCGCGGACACCTCGACCGCCTCACGCCGCTGCTGCCACGCTGGTTCGCGGTCCTGCCACGCGCCCCCTACGCTGTGGCCCGTCTCGACCCGGCGCTGGAGGGGTCGATGACGTTCGGTTACTACGAGCCGCCGACCGCCACGCAACCGGTGGGACGCTACCGCTACAACGCCTCGGACCTGGCACACCGGTCACTGCTCGGCGCCGCCGCGCTCATCTACCACGAGTTGTCGCCCGGACATCACTTCCACCTGGCCCGCCAGGCCGAGAACACCGCGCTGCCCGACCTGCGACGCGAGCTGGTGGCCTTCAGCGGGTTCGAGGAGGGCTGGGCGGAGTACGCGGCGGGGCTCGCCTGGGAGATGGGGCTGTACGACGACCCGTGGGACGCGTACGGACGACTGGCCCATGAACGGTTCACCGCGCAGCGCCTCGTCGTCGACACCGGCCTCAACCTCGGGACGATGACACTGGAGGAGGCGCGCACCTTCATGCGCGCCCATGCGGCGGCCGAGTCCGAAGGACAGATCACGACCGAGTTGTTGCGCTACGCGACCGATCTGCCGGGGCAGGCGCTGACGTACCGGGCGGGTCATGCGGAGTTCACGGCCTTGCGCGCAGCATGCGAACGCGATGCCGGCGCCGCGTTCGACGTACGTGCCTTTCACGAAACCGTGCTGGCCGGCGGCACGCTGCCGTTTCCCGCCCTGCGCCGGCGGATGGAGAGAGAACTGCACGGGGAGTCCGGCCGTCGGCAGCGGCCGCAGGGGCCACCCGAAGGAGACGGCTGACGTGGGGTTCCGGCCGTTGAACGGTTGAACAGGCTCCCTGGAAGGCCGCTTTACCCGAATGAGTGAAGGCCATGGGGAATCGGTAGCCGCTTGCTCACCCTCGGATACGCTCTGTAATGGAGGACGCGGGTCCCCGATCCGGTCACCGTCGCGTTTTCAACCATCATCTCCTCGACAGAAGAGAAGGATGTTGTGCCATGCCGCCTGTAGTACCTCCCTTCCTGATCGGTCTCATCGCCGCGTCCCTGGTGAAGAGGGTGGGTAAGCCATTGGTGCGAGGGCTCGTCAAGACGTCGGTGAGCCTGGGAGTCGAAGTCAAGCGGGCCGTCCAAGAAGCCGGCGAGGGAATCCAGGATCTCGCTGCCGAGGCGACCGCCGAAGTGCTCACAGCCCGGACGGCACAAGGAGCCGGGCACGGCGTCGGCGCCCCGAAGGACGGCACCGCAGGCCGGGACGGAGCGGGAGCCGGATCGGCGCCCCCGGCCCAAGAGGCCCACGGAGGACAGACCGGCGGTCAGGACAAGCCCGTGGGCAAGGCCCGTAGCGCCGGTTCGATCGCCGCCAAGTCGCGCTGAGCCTGTCGGCCGACCCTCCGTGTGACCTTCCAAGTCCCGCTCAAAGCAAGCCTGTCCGTCTCCGCGCCTCTCCCTCCGCGAAACACATGACTGTGCCGCATGACGTCCTCGGCGGGGCACAGCGGCGGCTCGTCGGCCCAGCCCCTCGAATGCGGCCGCCAGGTTCGTACCCCGGTGCCTGCCGACGCACGCACCGTCTCGCTCAGGCAAGCGGGCATCATCGCACCATGCCGCCGCCGGCATGGTGCGCTTCGTCGCATCGGCCACGACCTGTGCACCGACACCGTCGACAAGAAGCAGACTGAGGCGTGGAAGACACGGCCGAAGAAGGCGACACCAAGACGACACCCTGATGGAGACAGGTCACATGTCCCCGACCGGAACCCCCTTGTACTACGCGGAACTCATCGAGGAAGGCGGTGCCTACAAACTCGTCGTGACCGATCGCCTGCGCCACACGGTGCGGACCGCATACGTGTCCACGAGGGCGGTGGAGCAGCTTCCCGCCCTTCTCTCCAAGCTCGACTCCCTGCACTCGCACGGGCTCCGCCGGCGATGACGGCGACCGACGCGAAGAAGTGGTTCCGTGTCCACCGGCGTGTGGCGGATCCCAGGCTCCGACTGGTGTGTTTCCCGCACGCCGGCGGCACGGCACAGCTGTTCCACGGCTGGCCCGCGCTCCTGCCGGCGGACGTCGAGGTGCTCGCCGTGCGGTACCCAGGCCGCCAGGACCGGCTCGCGGAGGCCTGCATCGAGGACATGGCCACCCTGGCCGACGCGATCGAGAACGCACTGCGGCCCTGGCTCGACCGGCCGCTGGCGCTCTTCGGGCACAGCATGGGCGCCTGCGTCGCCTACGAGGTGGCTCTACGGCTGGAGGCCCACGGGTTCGTCCCCGAGCACCTCCTGGTCTCCGCACACGAAGCCCCTCAGCGGGCCGAACACGATGCGCTGCACGACGCCGACGACGAGACCCTGATCACCCACCTTCGGCACCTCGGCGACCTGCACTCGGAGGCCTACGACATCCCGGAGCTGCGGGAACTGCTGCTACCCGCCCTCCGGGCGGACTACCGGCTCATCGAGGGCTACCATCCCCCGAATCCGGCGCCGGTCAAGGCACCGATCACCGCGTACGTCGGCCAGGACGATACGAGTTGCGCGCTCGACGGTATCCTCGCCTGGTCCGGCCTCGCCGCCCCGGGCGCCTTCGAGCTGCGCCCGTTCCCCGGGGATCACTTCTACCTCGTGGCCCGGGAGGCCGAAGTGGTCGTGGACGTGGCAGCACGTCTTGCGCGCGCGTGAGGCGCCGGCCGGGCCTGGTCGCGGATGCCGTTATCGAGAACCTGGAAGTCCATCGAGAATCCGGAAGTCCACGGCGTACACCGACAAGGACCGTACCGCGATCGGCTGCTGACAGGTCCGGACGGCGTCGGCGGCTGCATTGCCCGGCGGTGCCGGAAGGCGAGGCCCGGCACCGCGCATGGCGCACGCGGGGATCGCAGGGGACGATGGTCGTACCGGTCGCTGAGACGCGCGGTGTCCCCGGCAGCGGCCGCGAAGGCCGGGACAGAAAGGGAACCATGCGACCGGGAACACGTGCCGCCGACGCCATACTCCGGCTCCTCAGCCGGGACAGGGCCGGGCTGGCCGTCGCCCTGCTGCCGGCGGCCGCGGGTGCGTGGTGCGTCACCCGGGGGAGGGGCCGGAGGATTCTCGGCGGTGTGCTGTGGGCCGTGGCCCTCGCACTCGGTCTCGGGTCGTTCCGCCACCTGGTGCACGTGGGCCGGACACGGGTGAGGTATCCGCCCCCCGGACGAATGGTCGACGTGGGTGGCTACCGCATGCACGTCCTGGCCGAGGGAGACGCCGGACCGAGGCCCACGGTGGTCTGGATGCCGGGTGGTCATGCCGGTGGGTACGCCATGCACCGGCTGCACGCGCTGGCGAGGGAACAGATGCGTTCGGTCCTGGTGGACCGTCCGGGGTCCGGCTGGAGCGACCCAGGCCCGTTCCCGCGCACGACGGCGGTAGAAGCCGAAGAACTGCTCACGGCGCTGGAGCGGGCCGGTGAGAAGGGGCCCTATGTCTTCGTGGGGCACTCGTTCGGGGGGCTGCTCATGGCCAACGCCGCCAGACGCCGCCCCGACCTGGTGGCCGGTCTGGTGTTGCTCGACCCCACCCCGCCCGATGCCGTCGCCTTCGGCCCGGCGCTTCCGGCCCTGCGACGTGCCCCGAGGAACCAGACCGCCCTCGCGTTGCGTCACCTCTTCGGCCTCCACCCCCTCGTGAGCAAGAAGGAGACACCCTCCGACGACCCGGCGCAGGTTCTCGCCATGGTCGAGCTCAGGACCAAGGCCAACTGCGCCGCGGCATCGATCCTGCGAGAGCTGTCACCGGACGGCATCACCAGAGACGGCTGGCAGACGGCCGTACACGACGGTGACCTCGACTCGCTGCCCCTCCTCCTCGTGGCGCCACGCGATCTGGCGGGCGGTGGCGAGATCTTCGACGGGGTCGACGACCCGGAGGAACGCGCCCGGGTACGACACTTCTTCCTCACCGTGAGAGAACGGTTCCTCGCGGCCTCCAGCAGGGGGCGAAGGGTTTACACCCCAGAGGGAACCGGCCACGATTTCCCGGATCGCGTACCCGGTTTCGTTGTGCAGGTGGTGGGTTCGCTGCTGGACCAGTGCGGGCCGGGGGAGCCGAAGCCGTTCTGATTCTGCTGCCCGGCCACGATCCGCTCCGGCGAGCTTCCGCCCGGCCGAATGAACGGCGTCGGCGTCCAGGGGCGCGGCGGCCGAGGTCCGACTATCGTGTTTTGGCGGGGGCGCTGCTCCTGTCCGGCATTGTCGGCCAATCGCCTTGTCGGCCAATCGGCATTGCGTGCGGCGTCGGCAGTCGTCTTGTGTACACAAGGAGAGGGTCCACACATGCTCCCTGCGGTTTCTCCCTTCCTCGTCGGCGTGGTGACGGCCCCTCTGGTCAAAAGAGTGGCGAAACCGCTGGCGCGAGGCGTCATCAAGTCGTCGGTCGCCCTGACCCTCGAAGTCAGGCGTGCGGTCATCGAGGCCGGGGAGGAGATCCAGGGCCTCACCGCCGAAGCGGCGGCCGCAAAGCTGGCGAGTTCGCCTCGCACACGTGGCGCGGAACCGACGGGGAGCTGACGGCGCACGGGACCGCCCTCGTCTGAAGCCCGCCGATCTCGCCCTCGCCGAGTAACTGCGACGCTGCGGTGACCGAGGCACACGAAGGGCGCGTCGACACCGTCCGCACGCTCCTTACCTGCCTGCTCAGCCCGTCGGGGACCCGGCAGGCTGAGCTGCCGTTCATCCACCGGCGCTTCCGCAAGGCCCGCGCCGTCGGCGACATCAGGGCCCTCGCCCACGCCTCAGCTACCGTCACCGACGGTGAGGCTTCTGCTGGCCGGCTGGCTTCCCGTCAGGCGTCCACGGGCGGTAGTCCCCGGCGGGGGCCGTGGGCGATGCCGTGCGACGTCGGGTGGGCCGGGGGATACTGGTGCGGGTATGGCGCATCATGCTTCGGCCGCGCCTTGGAGGTTTCCATGCCCCGTCTGCCCATCGGCCGCCGGGCCGGTCTCTCGCCCGTCACTGCCGGAAGCGCACTCGTGGCCGCCATGGCGGTCCCCGCTTCGGCCGCCGGCGGCAAGGTCTCCGTCTCGCTGGGCGAGCCTCTGCTGACCGCCAAGAGGCACATCATCACGGACCCGGTGGACGGTCACTGTTACCGGGACTCTTGCAGAAAGCCCCGGCGTTCACGCCGGGGATGAATGCATCTCAAGGCCGCTCTAACGTGCACGTTAGAGCGGACATTTTTGCTGCTCGATGTACTGGCGGACGACGACGATTGCCAAGGGTGCTCCGCTGCACGATGCGGAGAAATACGATGGTGACCACAGGTGCCCCGTGCCTGATGGCACGGGTGATCCGGCCGGTGAACTCCTGCCGTATCGGGCGGGCGGATACATTCTTGAGGCTGTTGACCAGCTTCGACACGGCGACCTTGGGCGGGTAGTGCACCAGGAGGTGGACGTGATCGCGTTCGCCGTTGAACTCCTTCAGTTCCGCTTCGAAGTCCTCGCAGACCTTGCGCATGATCTCTTCGCAGCGCGTCAGCATCTCGTCGTTGAACACCCCGCGCCAGCACTCGTCACGAATACCAAGTGGACATGCATCGCCGAAACAACATGTCTTCCACGCCCGTAATCGTCCTATCGTCCTGTCCATCCATGAGACCAATTGCCTCGATAGTAGGATTTTGGGTGTGCAGCTCCGCTACAACTACCGGGCCTACCCGGACGCCTGCCAGCGCCGCGCGCTGTCCAGTGCGTTCGGCTGTGCCCGCGTGGTGTGGAACGACTGCCTGCGCGACCGCAAAGAAGCACACGCTGCAGGGCTGCCGTACGTGAAGTCGGCAGCCCTGTCCCGGCTTCGCATCACCCAGGCCAAGCGCACCGAGGAACGCGCCTGGCTCGCCGACGTGTCAGCGGTCGTCCTGCAACAGTCTCTTCGGGACCTCGACACCGCCTACAAGAACTTTTTCGACTCGATCAAGGGCAAGCGGCAGGGCCGCAGGGTCGGCCCTCCCCGCTGCAAGTCGAAGAAGGACACCCGGCAGTCGATCCGCCTCAACACCAACGCCTTCTGCCTCCAGGCGACGGCCAAGGCCAAGGGATCGAAGAACCGGGCCAAGGCCCGCATCAAGGTCGCACGCCAGCACGCCAAGGTGGCCAACCGGCGCCGGGTCTGGCACCACAAGGCTTCCACACAGATCATTCGCGACAGCCAAGCGGTGTACGTGGAAGACCTCGCGGTGTCCGGTCTCGGGCGTACCCGGCTCGCCAAGTCCGTGCACGACGCAGGATGGTCCGCGTTCGTCGGCATGCTGGAGTACAAGGCGGCTCTGCACGGCCGCACCTTCGCCAAGGTGGACCGCGCTTTTCCGTCCTCGCAGGTCTGCTCGGCCTGCGGATTCCGCAACGGCCCCAAGCCCCTGCACGTCCGCGAGTGGGCGTGCGGCGAATGCGGCACTGTGCACGACCGCGACCACAACGCAGCACGTAACGTCCTCTTCGAAGGACGCCGAAAAGTCGCCGCCGGACGGGTGGAGACACCAAACGCCTCGTGGAGCGCCGGTAAGACCAGGACGAAAGTCCCGGCACAGCGCGGTGAAGCAGGAAGCCCCCGGAAGGGTCAGCCGACCCAGGCCGGAATCCCTGGACCTTAGGCCAGGGAGCACGTCAAAAGATCTCATCGCAGCGCACGGACCACGACCCCGTACCCGTGCTGTTTTCTCTGGCCTCTTGGAACCCCCGCCAACCGATAAAGTCATGGATGGCCGAACAACTACGCCGCACTCACCCTGGACTGCGCTCTGGCCTAGGCGCTGCTGGACTCCGGCCGCATCCTGCCTCTGCTCGACGGATTTGACGAGCTGCCTCTCGCCCTGCACGCGACGGCACTGGACGCTCTCAACCGCGCCCTGCCCGCCAAACAGCCCCTGGTTCTGGCCAGCCGCGCCGCTCCGTACCGAGCCGTACTGACCCATCCGGAGACCACGGTCCGCCTCAACGGTGCCGCCGCCATTCAGCTCCGCCCGCTCACCCCTGATGCGGCAGCCGCCTACCTGCGCCGGGATGCCGGTGGCTCGCACACCTAAGCTGCTCGCCGGTGGGATGCCGTGACCGCTCACCTGGGTACCACTTCCCCGGTCGGACAGGCCCTGAGTACCCCGCTCGGATTGTTCCTTGCCCTCACTATCTCAGGCCGATGATGGAAAAGCCTCACTGGCCGAGGACGACGGGGGCACTCCGCGAGCAGTGCCCGCGATCCGGTCGACGAGAGGAGTTGTCCCGGCCGGCCTCAACAACCCGAAGGCGCCGACCGTGGATGGTGGGTGCAGAACATGTCCTTGACCATCGAGCTCGGGGTTCCGTGGCAGAATCTGGCGGCCCTGCGATGGCAGCAGTGGTTCGGCGACGACTCGAACGAGTGACCGGCCCTCGTCGTTATGGCGATGAGATTGCTGTTTATCGCGCTCAGGCGGCGGCTGGCATCGCGGCCGGGGCCATCGGTGCCCGAGTGGACCGTCGTGCCGGTTTGCGGGTGAGCCGTCGGGTCATCAGCGTGATGGCTGCCCCGGTGATGAGCGACTCGCTGACCTGCGGGAGCCTTTCGTGGTCCCGGCAGTGCCGACGGGCCCGCATGATCCACGATAGTGACCTCTCGACCACCCAGCGGCGCGGTAGGACGACGAAGCCCTTGGCTTTTGGCGGGCGCCGGACGGTCTTGATCTTGATGTCGAGGCGTTCCCTGTCCCGGCCCGCCGAGCGGTCGAGCGCGACGAGGAGGCCGTCACCGGCTGGGTGAAGGCCTGGCCGCAGGTGGAAGGTCCGTGGCGGCGCTCGACGCCTGGCTGTGCTTCGAAGACGAGGCCGGGTTCTCGATGATGCCGCCCACCACACGGACCTGGGCCCGACGCGGACACACACGTCATCCGGGTGAGGGGACGCTCCCAGCGCCGCTTCTCCATCGCCGCTCCGGCCTGCTACAAGCACGGCGAACGCTCACGGCTGATCTACCGGCCCCAGCGGCATCTCGATCACAAGCGCGGCGGCAGACGCAGTTTCACCTGGACCGACTACCGCAACCTGCTCATCGCCGCAAACTCGGCGCACCGATCGTACTGGTGTGGGACAACCTCAACGTCCACAGAGACCGCCGTTTGCGGGAGTTCATCGCCGGGGGGATCGCCCCGGCGGCCACCGCCAAGACCGGCGCTCCGGATGGCCGCAACTGCTTCGCATCCGCGCAGTCCAGCGCCCGCAACCCTGCCACCGCTCGCGCCCGCAACCCGGCGGCCGGGTGCACGAGCAGCGGCCGCAGCAGCCCGGCGTTGCGCGGTTGCCGCACTCGGCCAGCCCCGATGACCGCACCGGGCGGCAACTCGGGGTCGTCCGGTGCCGTGCACCGCTGCCGGTACCAGGCTGCCGGGTCGCCACCCTGCTGTCGTACGACATACCGGGCGCAGGCACACACGAGCGCGGAACGGTCGCTGAGGAACGGCTCTGCCTGCTGGGATCGCCCCGCCCGTCTCAGCGCGGTGACGCCGGCCGAACGGACACGAGGGTTGCGGGCGGACAGCAGTGGAGGGAGCACCCCTTCGTAGGCATCCCCCTCCTTCGGAGCGGTGAGCGCCGCTGTGGCACACAGGTCCTGGACGACGCTGTCCTGGTCCCGGGCGGCCGCGCGGGCCAGCTCAGCGGGACGGAGCAGTCGGCCATCGATGGCCAGCCGGTAGGCGAACCGACGGACGGTGCGGTCGGGGTCAGATGGGAGAACAGCGAGCTGCCCGTGGGATGCCTGACGCAGGAGGTGGCCGAGCACATCGACCCCGAAGGCACCTCTGTCGCGGCGGCCGACGCGGAGGATGAGCGGCGCGAGGTCGAGGGCAGAGTCCACGTTCAGGGCCTCGCCCAGCAGCCGCCGCGCGTTCTCGCGCACCGGTCCGACCCAATCGGCGCAGCGGATCACAGCCAACGGCAGCAGACCGGGGTACCGGACCGACTGACGCAACTGCTCCCGGTATCTGCGGGTAGGAAGCCATGGACACCTGCGATCATCCGTGGCATGCCGGTAGCCTGAATCGAGCGGAGTCCGTGAGACATGGGGGTGGCGAGTGCAGGCGCCTGCGACCGTCGTGCAGCTCGCTCTGCTCGTCCTTCTGGTGCTGCCCGGGGTCACCTATCAGTTCGTCCGGGAGCGCCGCCGTGGGCCGGTGCCCGGTGAGCGTGATCTGGGTGAGCGGGTGCTGCGGGCGATCGTCGCGTCGATCGCGCTGGACGCCCTGTACGCAGTGGTGGCGGGGCCGGCGCTGGTTCGCCTGGCTCGAGGCGCCGGCGGCGGCTGGGACGGCTTCGTGGAGCGGCCGCGAGTGGTCGGCTTCGTCGCCGTGGTGCTGTTCCTCGTCGTGCCGGCCGTGGCGGCGGTCACCGTTTCCCTGGTGGATCGGCAGCGGCGCAAGGCTCGGTTCCTGCGCACGCCCAGCGCCTGGGACCACGCGTTCCGCGACCGCGAACCGTGCTTCGTGCGCGTGCGGCTCAAGGACGGCAACTGGGCGGGCGGCTGGTACGGCAACCGGTCGTACGCCTCCTCGTACCCCCACCCGGCCGAGCTGTACCTCGAATCGGCGCGCGTGATGGGTGCCGACGGGGCGTTCGGCGCGCGCGTGCACGGGACGGCGGGCCTGCAGCTGCGGGCGGAAGACTTCGACGTGCTGGAGTTCGTCGAAGCCGGAGAACCGGCGGCCGTGCCGGGGGAGGAGTGATAATGGCGCACGAACCCGAGCTCACGCCCGAAGAGGCGGCGCTGCTGCAGGAGGCCACGGAACGCGGCTACACCCCGAAACGCACGGTCGCCGAGCCGGACGAGGCGCCCGGCGGACCGGCCGGCACCTCGAACGGCAACGAGGACTGACGCGTGGGCGGCGGGCCCGTGAACGGTCTGGCCGAGCGGTTCTGGGAGGCGTTCCGGGTGGCCCGGCACAGCGCGGACCCCGCGTCGGTCGAGAAGGCGATCGACCTCGGCCAAGCCGTGCTGGCCGCCGAGGACGTGGCCGAGCGCTGCTTGGTCCTGTCCAATCTCGGAGGCCTGCTGCAGACCCGCTACCACCAGACCGGAGACTTCGAGTTCCTGCGGGAAGCCGTCCGCAAAGTCATGGAGGCTTACGTCCTGGCGTACGAAAGCCCGGAGGACTCTGCCAGCTACGCCAACAACATCGGCATGCTGCTGCACACCGCATTCCAGCAGAACCAGGACCGTGGCACCCTGGCCGACGCGCTGTACTGGAGCCGGACGGCCGTCGACGAGGAACCGTCCACGAAGAAGGCGTTCTACCTGGCCAACCTCGTTGTCGCGCTGCGGACGGCGTTCACCGTGACGAAGGACCTCGCCCCCCTGGCGGAGGCCGCCGAGCACGCGCGGGCCGCCGCCGAGTGCTCCCCCGATGACGTGTCCACCGCCAGGAGTCTGCACTTCCTCGCCGTCGTCCTGCGCGACTGGTCCCACGAGACCGGGGAGACCGGTGTCGTGGAGGAAGCCGTCGACGCCGCGCGGCGAGCGGTGGAGCTCACACCGGCCGGGTCGTCCGACGTGCTCGACCGGTTGAAGATCCTCGCGTACCTTCTCGACGACCGCTACCGGGCTCGCGGAGCACGGGATGATCTGGCCGAACTGCTCCAGGTCCGGCAGACGTTGGTGGCCCACACCCCGGTCACCGATCCGCGGCACTCGCAGAACCTCGTCGAACTGACGACCACGGAACGAGACTGGACCGCGCTCACCGGCGAGGACCCCAAATCGGACCGTGGCTGGGAACGCGCCGACACCGAAGCCGAAATGTGCGGCCGGTACGCCGCCCAGTTCGAGCAGACCCGGGACTCGGCCCTGCTCGAGCAGGCGATCGAGCTCGGACGTTCGGCGGCGGAGGCCACCCCCGCCGGGCACCCCCACCGCGGCATGCGGCTGGACCACTTCGCCAGGGCCCTGGCCACCCGGGGCGAAGCGTTCGGGGACCGCGCCGCGCTCGCGGAGGCCGTCATCATCGAGCGGGAGGCGGTCGCCTGCACGTCGGCGGGCCATCCGCTGCGCGCCCAGTTCATGGGCAACCTCGCCGTCAACCTCAACGCGTTGTTCCACGCGACCGGAGACCTGGCCCACGTCATGGACGCGATCGACGTCGCTCGCCGTGCCGCCGAGGCCACCGCCGGGCAGGGTGACCACCCGCGTTCGCTCGGGATCCTCGCCGCCGTGCTGCACAAACGGTTCCGGGTGACCGGCGAATTACAGGTGCTGGCGGAGGCGGTCGACCACGCGAGGCAGTCCGTCCGCCTCGGCGCGAGCCTGGTCGCCGGGCAGGCCCAGAGGCTCTCCAACCTTGGCGCCATGCTGTCCGACTTGTTCACCAGGACGGGCGAGGGAAGCGTGCTCGACGAGGCGATCGACGCGCACCGCGCGGCCGCGGATGTGACGGCGGACGACGACCCGGACCGGGCAGTGCGGCTGGCCAATCTCGGCGGTGTGCTGGGGATGGCGTACGAGAATTTCGGCGACCGGAACGCGTTGCGGGACGCGATCGCCGCGCGTCGCGCGTCCGTGGCCGCGACTCCGCAGGACAGCCCGCACTGGCCCGGGTACACCGCGAGTCTGGCCGCCGCGCTCAGCGACTGGTGCACGAACCCCGTCGCACCCGCCGCCGCGCGACGGGAGCCGCCGGATCCGCAGGTCCTCGCCGAGGCGGTCGCCCTGGCCCGGAGTGCAGCGCAAAGGCCCGAGCAGGACGCCTTTTCCCGCGCGGGTCTACTGACCCGCGTCGCCAACGTCCTGGCGCTCGGCTTCCGGCACCTCGGCGACGGCGACGCGCTGACCGAGGCACTCGGCTGCTACCGGGAGGCCGCGGCGTCTGCCGGATCGCCGGCGGAGAGGCGGGCGGAAGCGGCGGACCGGTGGGGCGATCTGGCCGCCGAGGCGGGGCAGTTCGACGTGGCCGCCGAGGGGTACGCCGCTGCGGTCCGGCTGCTGCCCCGGCTTGCCGGGCGCCGCCTGGGCCGCGAGGACGCCCACTACTGGCTCGGCCGGTTCGCCGGGGTCGCCGCCGATGCGGCCGCGTGCGCGCTGGCCGTCGGCGACGAGGTGAGCGCGGTGACCCTGCTCGAATCCGGGCGCTGCGTGCTCGCCGCCCAGGCACTCGACAGCCGCGACGATCTTTCCGACCTGCGCGAGCGGGCACCCGAGCTGGCCGAACGCTTCCGGACGCTCACCGCGGAGTTCGAAACCGACACCACGAGCGACCGCGTGGCCCTCGCCGACGAGCTCGACGCGGTGACCGACCGGATCCGCGCGCTGCCCGGGATGGAGCGGTTCCTACGGCCCCCGCTGCTCACCGACCTCACCGCGCAGGCACACGAGGGCCCGATCGTGTACGTCAACGTCAGCCGGCACCGGTGTGACGCGCTGATCATCACTCCGGACGGGGTCCGGTCACGCGCGCTGGACCGGCTGAGCGAAGAGACCGTGAGCCACCGCGTACGCGCTCTGCACACCGCGTTCACGGAGGGGCGACTGGCCGCCGAGCAGGCGATCCATGACACGCTCGAGTGGCTGTGGGACACCATCGTGGACCCTGTGCTCGGCGAACTCGGGCTGACGGCGGAACCCGCGGCGGATAGTCCGTGGCCAAGGATCTGGTGGGCACCGGTCGGGCCGCTCAGCCTGCTCCCCCTGCACGCGGCGGGCCACCACCGCGACGGCGGACCTGTGCTCCTTGACCGCGTCGTCTCCTCGACGACGCCGACGATCCGCGCCCTGGGTCACGCCCGCGCGGGCCGCCGCGACGACCGGAACGAGCCGCGGCTGCTGGTGGTCGCGATGCCGCACACTCCGGATGCCCCGGACCTGCCCGGCGCACAGGCCGAAGCCGACCACCTGGCCGCTCTCATACCCGGCGCCACGGTCCTGGTCGGCGCGGACGCGACTCGTGACGCCGTTCTCGACGCCTTGCCGGCCAGTGGCTGGGCGCACTTCGCCTGCCACGGGCACAGCGACCCGGACAACCCTTCGGACAGCCACCTCGCGCTGCACGACCACGACCGTGCGCCGCTTCGGGTGCTGGACCTTTCCCGGCTGCGTCTGCGGAACGCGGAGTTCGCGTTCCTGTCGGCCTGCGACACGGCCCGCACCACTGCGCGCCTGTCCGACGAGGCGATCCACCTGTTGGCGGCTTTCCAGATAGCCGGTTTCTCCCAGGTGGTCGGCACGCTCTGGCGCGTCGACGACGCGGTGGCGCCGGCCTTCAGCCAGCAGCTCTACGGCGAGTTGATCGCGGACCGATCCGGTGCGTTGTGCGCGTCGGCGGCGGTCCATCGCACGGTCAGGCAGCTCAGGGCGAAGTATCCGAACCTGCCGTCGGTGTGGGCCGCACACGTCCACGCGGGCGCCTGATGACGCGCAAAGGCGAAGGCGAGGGGCAAGGCGGAGGGTCGCCCGGCAGTGCCGGTGCTGTCGGGCGACTTCGACGCGAGCGGCATGGACATCAGCCGCTCCTTCGTCGAGATGACCAGCTGCTGGAACCCATCCGGAGAGCCACGCCCGACACGGCTTCGGGGCGGACGAGAAGGGCCGGCCGTACCCGGTGCAGGTGGAGCCGGACGCCGTGGACCGTCGCCGGTGCCGGCCGGGGAACCGGTGTGCTCCCCGGCCGGGGAGCGCTGACGGGCGCTGCCGAGCGGGGCTCAGCTGCCCAGGTGGGCGAGGATGAGGTTGGGGTCCTTCGCGGTGAGGTAGGCGGCGCTCATGACGTGGACCGTGTTGCCGCGCAGCGCGATGGAGGTCGGGCCCTGGAGGCCGTCGGCGGCGGTCAGGACGGTGGTGCGGGTGCCGTCGGGCCGGATCAGGGCGACCTGGTTGACGGTGTTGAGGGCGGCGATGATCTGGTCGCCGTCGCCGTCGCCGTCGCCGTCGCCGTCGCCGTCGCCGTCGCCGTCGCCGTCGCCGTCGCCGTCGCCGGTGAAGGCGAAGTCGTCGATCCCGGTCAGGCCGGTGGCGGTGACCCGGGCGGTGCCGGCGCGCCCGTCGGCCAGGAGCGGGATGCGGACGATGGTGCCCTTGTCGAGGTTGGTGGCCCAGAGCGCCCCGTTGTGAATCTTCAGGCCGTTGGCGCCGAGGAACCCGGCGGGGGCCAGCGCCGGATCGGTGGACCAGGCGCTGGCAGTGCCGCCGGAGGCGGGTACACGCCAGACGGTGCCCAGGGTGGAGTCGGTGATGTACAGGGTGCGGGTACGGGCGTCCAGGGCCAGGCCGTTGGGCAGGCCGGTGGCGGCCAGTGCGGCGATGCGCTGCGGCCGGCCGCCCGGGCGCAGGCGCCATACGCCGGTCAGGTCCGCGGTGCCGGTGGCGTACAGGAAGTACAAGGTGCCGTCCTGGGCCCGGACGACGCCGGTGGTCAGCGGGAAGCCCAGCGCCGGGGTGTGGATGCCGCCGTCGGCGGGTTCGGGCAGGGTGGCCAGGATCCGTACGCCACCGTGCCGGGAGACCGCGGCGACCTGGCGGGCCTTGGCGAGGGTGACGTACGCGGTGCCGTCCGGGCCCAGGGCGATGTTCTCCGGTGTCTGGCCCTTGGCCAGGTCGAAGTGCACGGTGGTACGCGCGCACCTGAGCGGGTCGGAGACGGCCGACGCCGGGGCCGGAGTGGCCATCGCGACCGCGGCAGCCAGGACGGCGGCCGACACGGCGGCCTTCGAGAGCTTGGTGAACACGGGGCTCCTTCACTGCTTTCGGGCATGCGGCAGCGGCACGCCGACGCATGAGGGTGAAAGGGATGCCCGGCCGGGACCAGCATGCGCGGGTGCCGACCGGAGGGAGGGGGGCGGGGTCAGCCGGCTGTCCGAACGGGCAGGGGCGGCCCGGGTGGTGGCCTGGGCGAGGAGTTCCAGGGCGGCTCGCGAGGGCGAGCCCGCAGCGGTGGTGGCGACGACGACGCTGGGGCCCGGTCCCGTGCTCAGGGTCTGCTGAATCACGGTCAGTGAGCCGACCAGCGGGTGCCGCATCTCGTACTCGGCCACCGCGCAGGCCTTGACCCGGTGGTCGGCCCACATCGAGGCGAAGTCCTCGCTCTTCGTGCTCAGCTCACCCAGCAGCATGTGGAGTGCGGCGTCCTGCGGGTACTGGCCCGCCACCAGGCGCAGATTCCCCACCACCGCCCTGGCCTTGCCCGGCCAGTTCGCGTACAGGTCTCGGGTATGGGTGTCGAGGAATACCAGCCTGGCCATGTTGGGGCGCTGCGCCGGTACGTCCGGGGCACCGGGGTCGAGGTGTCCGGCGAACAGCGCGTGGCCCAGCCGGTTCCACGCCAGGACGTCACTGCGCCGGCCGATCACGATCGCGGGAACGTCCCCGAGCGCGTCCAGCAGTTGGGCGGTCGCCACCGTCACGCGCTCGAGCGCGGGGCGCCGCCCACTGCGGGGCTTGGGCGGTCGGGCCAGGTCGTGCAGGTGACGGTGTTCGGACTCGTCCAGGCGCAGAGCCCGGGCGAGCGCGTCCAGCACCTCGGGCGAGGCGCCCAGCGAGTGCCCCTGCTCCAGACGGGCGTAGTAGGAGGCGCTCACCCCCGCCAGCAGCGCCAGCTCCTCACGGCGAAGACCCGGCACCCGTCGGCGCTCGCCGTAGGTAGGCACGCCGGCTTCTTCGGGTCGCAGCTGGGAGCGCCGCGCCCGCAGGAAGTCCCCGAGCTGTGATGTCCTGTTCATGGCACCGAGTATGTGCCGACCCGCGACGCACAGCCTCTCCCCGCCGGGGATAGGCACCGCCGGGACTGGCTCCCCGGCCCGCGGCGATGAGCTGAGTCCCACCGCATCCCGCACTCGTACAGGAGGAACGCCTTGAGCAGCACGACCCGCGAAAACGACCGCAGTTGAAACGGGGCCAAGGCCCCTGTCGGACGCATCGCGCGCGGGGGCCCACTCATCGCGCTCAGCGGACGCAGCGTTCCGCGCGCACTATGAACCGGAGGTTCGAGAGGGGAGGGTGCGGGGCCGGTTCCGGAATCCGTCTGACGCCCGCCCCGGCGAGACAACCGGTACGGACTCACCGGTACGGGCTATGAGGCGGGCCAAGCGGGCGGCCCCATTCTGCAACTCGCGGTCGAACCGATCGTTCCGCGCCCGTCGGATCCGTCCGCGCGGTACAGCGCAGCCGTATGTTGCTAGACAGGGGGGCTCTGCACGCCCTCACCGATTGACAAGCCATAGGTTGGTGGCGGTGGTGTGTGCTGCCCGGCCCTCAGGCGACGGGTGGTTGGGTCTGGGTGGGTAGGATACGGACGACTGGGGCGGGGGCCGTGAGCTGCTGGCCGAGCTGCCGCTTATTCCAGGGTCAGCTGGGGGACGACGCGGACGAGGGCTTCGCGGTCGGCACGGAGTTCGGTGAGTTCCTGCTGGTCTGCTGCACGATGTCAGGGAACCGAAGCCTCCGAATCTCTTCGACCGAACCACAGGGCGATCTGTGTGCGTGAGCGAAGACCCAGCTTGTCGCGCACCCTGTCCAGGTGTGTGGCGACCGTATGCGCCGAAAGCCCGAGTATGCCCGCGATCTGCGGGTTGGTCAGCCCCCTTCGCGACGAGTTCGACCACCATCAACTCCCTGGCGGTCAGCCGCCACCGCTCGTCGCCGGCCCCCAGGGTGTCCGGCCCCCGCCGCACCTGTTCACCGCTCCCTGTCCGCAGGGCGTAGGCGACGAGCCGGTCCCCGCGCAGCTTGCGAGCGCCGACGACCGCGGCCTCCCGTGCTGCCGTTGGCAGCGGGGTCCGGGCACGGGCCGCCGCCTGCTCGATCCTGCGCCGCCAGGGTGCCTCGGGCTCGGTGTCCAGCCGGCGTCGCGCCTGCGCGCTCGCCTCGCACAACCGCAGGGCGCGCTGCATGTCACCGCTCTCCGCGGCCACCAGCGCCAGGCCTTCGACGGGATACAGTGCGTGGAAGCTCCCTAAGGGGGCGATGTGCAGCACTTCGGCGAAGAGGGCCTCGGCGCTCTCCAGCTGCCCCAGAGCCAGCCGTACGGCGCCCGCGGTGTGCAGCGCTGCCGCGGCCCGGGGCCAGGGCGCCTGCTCCCTGAGCATCGGCAGGCAATCCGCCATCAGCTCGTCGGCTTCCCGCTGCCCGCCTGCCTGGAGCAGCGCCCAGACCAGGTGCTGGGTGCACCACGCGACGTCTTCGGGCGAGGCTTCGTCAAGCCTGAGCGGCTCATGCGACGGCCGGTTCGGGGACTCGTGGTTCGTAGAAGGTGCCGTCGCGGAGCATGGCGAAGAGCACGCTGATGCGGTGGCGGGCGAGGCGGAGGAGGGCTTGGGTGTGAGTCTTTCCCCCGAGCCCGGCATTTGTCGTAGTAGGTGCGGGAGGCGGGGTCGTGCAGCGCGGCGAACGCGGAGAGGAACATGGCCCGCTTGAGCTGGCGGTTTCCGCCTCGTGGTGCGTGTTCGCCGTGGATCGAGGTCCCTGACGATGGGCGGCCTCAGGACGCCAAGGTATGAGGGTGGCAGAGCAAGTACGCGTTCGCGAGACCGACGATGACGAGGGCCGGTGGCTGCGGGGGACGTGGCCCCAGATGTCCGGCCGGTTCATCCTCCCCAGTTGCCGAATCGTATGCCTGAGCCCAGGATGGCGGTATCGGCCGGTGCTGCCCTGAGAAGGTCACAGCGGAGGTGCTCGATGAGGCGTCCATGGATCCCATTGGGAGTCCTTAGCGCCGTAATCGCCGCCCAAGTGTTCACGGCCAGTCCCGCACACGCGGCCACAGCCGTCGGCGTGAGCGACGGGCGGCTGACAGTGACAGCCGCGTCAGGCGAGGCCAACTACATCGAGGTCACTCCGCTGTCGAGTGGCTACTACCTCGTCCGCGACATGTTGGACTCCGTCGTTGCCGGCACGGGCTGCACGCCCTTCGACTCGGGCGTCCGCTGCCCGGCAGCCGGGGTCCGGGGCATCGTGGTCAATGCGGGAGACCTGGTCGACTATGTGCGGATCAGCCCGCTCATCTTGGTGCCCGCCATTCTGCGCGGGGGCGTTGGCAACGACCTGATGTACGCCGGTAGCGGGCCCACCCGGCTCGACGGCTTCTCAGGCTCCGATGTCCTTTACGGCGGTCCGGGCAAGGATGAACTGCGCGGCGGCAGCCAGGCGGACACGCTGTACGGTGGCCGCGGCAACGACAGCTTGGACTCCGGGACCGGCAGCGACCGGTTGTTCGGCGGGGACGACAGCGATGATCTGTCCGGCGGTACGGGTGACGACCTGTTGAACGGCGAGGCCGGCAACGATGTACTCCGCGCGGACGAAGACGCCGACTCCCTCTTCGGTGGCGCCGGGTTCGACTCCGCGGTGTACAGCGAGCGCACCAGGAACGTGAACGTCTCGCTCGACGACCGGCGCAACGACGGCTCCGGGTTCAGTGTGGATGGACCGGGCGACAACGTTCGAAGCGACGTGGAGAGGGTCTTCGGCAGCCTTTCCTCCACCAACACCCTGGTTGGCAACAATGAAGCCAACCATCTGTACGGCGGCCAGAGCCTCGACGTCATAGTCAGCGCGGGAGGCCCCGACCTCCTCGTCGGACTGGACGGCGCGGACCACATCCAGGCAGGAGCGGGAGACGACACCATCGACGCCGGTCCGGGCAACGATACGTACCTGACCGGCGATGCCGGGAACGACACCGTGTACGGCGGCGCGGGCCGCGACCATCTGAACACCGTGGACGAGACCCCTGGCAATGACACCGCAGACGGCCAGGGTGATACCGACCGCTGTCAAACCGACTCCGGTGACACACGGGTCAGCTGCGAGACGGAGTGACCACTGGTCGGCTGGCGAAACCGCCACGCGAACGAGCAACTACGAGCCGGACCAGGGCGAACGTTTCCTGATGCGATACTAGGGTCCGTTTTCAAACGGATCTTGCCCAGAGCAGGAGTGACGCGAGTGTGACCGCTGCTTCGTAGGAAGTGGCGGTCTTGTCGTACCGGGTGGCGATGCCGCGGAAGCACTTGAGCTGGTTGAAGCAGCGTTCGACGAGGTTGCGTCGGCGGTAGATCTCCCGGTTGAAGCCTGGTGGCCGGCCACCGCGGCTCCCGCGATGGTGCCGGTGCCGCTGCTGGTCGACCTTTCGGGGATCGTGTGCGCGATGCCGCGTTGCCGCAGGTAGCTGCGGAAGCCGCGAGAACTGTATGCCTTGTCCGCGATCACATGGTCAGGACGGCGGAGTGGTCGGCCCGGGCCGGTGCGAGGAACACGGATTCTGTCCAGCAGGGCTTGTGTGCAGATGCTGTCGTGACGCTGGCCTGGTGTGATCAGGAGGGCGAGAGGGCGCCCCTTGCCGTCGCAAGCGAGGTGGACCTTGGTTGTCAGTCCGCCTCGGGATCGGCCGAGGGCGTGATCGTCCGGTTCGTCCGGCCGGCGCCTCCCCCTTTTCGGCCGGTGGCGGCGGCGTGCTGGTGAGCGCGGACGATGGTGGAGTCGATCTGGACCAGCCAGTCGATGTCACCGGTGGCGTCGGCCCGGGCCTGGATCTGCTGCGGGGCCCGGGTGAACACGCCGTCCAGGGCGTAGCGACGGAAGCGGGTGTAGACCGTCTGCCACGGTCCGTAGCGTTCCGGCAGGTCACGCCAGGAGATCCCGGTGCGGGTCTTGTAGACCATTCCGTTGATGACCTGCCGGTCTGCCACCCGGGGCCGGCCCGTCGCGGCCCGCGGTATCAGCGGAGCGAGCAACTCCCACTCACGATCGGTGAGTTCATGGCGGCGTATCACCCCACCATGATCCCCGACCTGATGATCTTTGAAGACGGACCCTAGAGAGCGCCGCCGAACGCCCGCTCCACCTCGTCGAGCCGCTCCGTCCACCAGTGGAGGAGCGCCTGGTCGGCGATGAACAGGCCGTCGCAGGAGTAGTCGCCCCGGTCGTAGTGGAATTCGAGCTGCCAGAAGTCCGTCATCCGCTTCCACCACAGACGGCGTGCGGCGTGGAGCAGCGCGGCCGACTCCAGCGGGACCACCGACCGGTAGCCGCTCACGAAGGCCGACATCCGCTCCAGGTCGAAGACGCCTTCCACCCCGAACTGCACCTGTGCCGTGCGGACGACCTCCTCCGCGTACGGGCGGACGCCCAGCCGGTCCCAGTCCAGTACGGCTGTGAGCTCGCCATCGGCCCAGAGGAGGTTGCGGTATTGGAAGTCGCCGTGCGTCCAGCCGTACGGACCTGCGGGGACGTCTCCCTCAGGGCGCAGGGCTGCGTATTCGGCGAGCAACACCCGGCGCTTGGCGAGGGCGTCGAGCGCTGCCGCGTCGAAGGAGTCGCCCGAACCGCGGGCCCGCGCAGCAGCAGCGAGCCGATCGGCCTTCTCCGCCGCCCGTTCCGGCGTGACGACGTCCGTGGTGAGGCTGACGGGAACAGCGGAGAGGACCCCGGTTTCGGCGGCGTGCCTGAGCGCCAGGTGGAGCTTGGCGAGGACTGTGCCGAGCCGCCTCACCTGAGCGCGGGGGAGGTCCACGCCACGAATGTGCGCTCCCTGTCCCCAGGGGAACAAGCAGTACCCGCTCCCACTTACCTCGACCACGACCCCACCCGACGAGGCCACCACAGGGACGATCACGGGAATGCCGGCCTCGGCCAGGGCTGGCAACACGGCAAGATTGCGGCACAACCTGTCGAGCGGCACGTCCGTGACCCGCTTGAGAGCGAAGGTCCCTCTCGGCGTGTCCAGTTGCCAGTTCACGTTCATGAGGCCGTCAGCTAGATGACGCCAGTCGACGACGTCCCCGAGGTCGAACTCCTTGATCAGTTCCGCAAGATCATTGGAGGGAATGCGGTGCCTGCTCGCCACATGCGCGTTGGTCACCTTGGCGACGATACGTGAGCTGGGCGCTCGGGCGCACAAGGATCACCACGCGGCACTGGGCATCCGTGGTCTGATCGACACTTGTACTCAGACACCGTGCCCTTCGTGCAGGTGGTAGGCGGCTTCTCTGGCCTGGCTCGTCCGTGGATGCTGACAGCTAGGGTCTGGATCGTGACCGCGGGGGAGCGCGTCGACGAGGGGGCAAAGCCATGAACGACCGGCCGAAGAAGCCGTTCCTGTACGTGGTCGTCTGCGCCGCTGGTATCGCGGGCGACGCCCACAAACTGATCACCGCCGCCAGGAGCAGGGCTGGGACGTCGGCGTCATAGCCACACCACAGGGCCTCGGCTTCCTCGACACCGAGGCGATCGAGGCCCAGACCGGCTACCCGATCCGCTCGGTCTGGCGCAGCCCCGGCGACCCGCGCCCCCTCCCGCCCGCCGACGCCATCGCCGTCGCGCCCGCCACGTTCAACACGGTCAACAAGTGGGCCTCCGGCATCGCAGACACCCTCGCGCTGGGCATCCTGTGCGAGGCGTACGGGATGGGGATCCCGGCGGTCGTCCTGTCGTACGTGAACGCGGCCATGGCCGCACACCCGGCGTACGGCCGGAGCCTGGACCAGCTGCGGGAGATGGGCGTGCTGGTCGGGTCGTACGAGCCGCACCGGCCCAAGGCAAGCGGGGGAGCGGACCGCTTCCGGTGGGAGGAGGCACTGGAGATGGTGGAGGGCAAGCTCCGCTGAACACGATCCGGCCTACCCTCTCACTATCGTGGCGAGCATGTTCCGTTTCGGCGGCGGACGGGGCGGGGACGGGATGCGGGCGGAGACGGTCCCCTTCTCGCGGGTGCTCGGTCGCCGCAGGTCCGGCTGCCCGGAGGTCGCCATGGTCGGCCTCGTGGGTCGGGGGTGCGAGGTGCTGGTGGATCTGGCGCATGAGGACGCCGAAGGCGAGGAGGGCAGCGGTCGGAGGTACGGCGGCGACGACGCAGTCGAGGCGGGGGACGTCGGTGGGGGCGCGGGTGCCGGTGACGCCGGCGACGTTGAGGGCGATGGATCCGAGTGAGCCGGTGGCGGTGAGGGCGATGGCCCACCCGTCGGGCTTGCGGCGCAGGCCGGCTCGGAGCATGAGGAGTTCGCCGGCGACGATGAAGGCGTCAAGGGTGGCGGGCCAGGCCCACTTGCGGGCGGGGGAGTCGCCGAGGCCGTGTTCTCCGGCGACATCGGCGAGGTGGGCGTAGGAGAGCCAGAAACCGGCGGCGGTGAGGGCGAGGATCACGGCCCCCGCGGCGAGGAGGGTGTATCGGTCGGCGGGGTGCGGGGCAGGTGAAGGTGAGGTCAAGAGGGGATGCTCCAGGGCAGGGCGTTGTGGCGATGGGACCGGACGGCCGGGAGAGGGGCCGCGACGTAGCGGCGGCCGTCAGACGACGGGTCTGGTGCGGCGGCGGTCGCCGCCGTCGAGGGTGACGCGTTCGGTCATCTGGGCCAGGCGGGAGGAGACGCGGTCGCCGAGGGCCGCGCGCAGGGCGTCGGTGGTGAGGTTGCTGGTGATCAGGGTGGGGCGCAGGTGCTCGTACCGGTGGTTGATCAGCCGGTAGGTGAGCTCCTCGGTCCACTCGCTGGTCTTCGCCGCGCCGAGGTCGTCCTGGAGCAGCGGCGGGCAGCGCGTCAGGCTTTGCAGGTCACGCTCGTTGTCGAAGTCCCGGCGCGGGCGCAGGCGGGCCTACAGGTCGGCGGTGGCGATGGCTTCCCGGCGCAGGCGGACCCCGACGGTCAGCAGGCTGCGGATCGCCCCGTACGCCTGGTGCGTCTTGCCGGTGCCGGTCGGGCCGACGATCCGCAGCGAGGGGCCCTCTGCGAGCTGCTCGCCAGCCCGCGCCCGGCTCCAGGGGCGTTCGGGGCGGGCGAAATACAGCCGACGGTCCCCGGTGAGCCTGATACACCAGCTGTAGATCGCTGGTGCGACGTCCGACCGACCGCGCCTACGGGTGCGTGTCCGTGATCGCGATGACCTCGTCGAGGCGGTCCAGGGCGGCCTGCAGGTCGTCGACCTTGGCCTGGATGCGGTCGCGCTCGGCGCGCAGCATGGCTCGTTGCTCGGCGTCGGTGTGCCCGGTGTCCCAGCATGGGAGGAGTTCGGCGATCCTTCGGCTGGTCAGACCGGCGGCGAACATCTGCTGGAAGAAGCGCACTAGGGTGACGGTGTCCTGCCGGTAGAGGCGCTGGCCGGACGGGCTGCGCTCCGCGATGAGCAGCCCCTGCTGCTCGTAGTAGCGCACGGCGCGTACCGAGACGCCGGCGTCCCGTGCCACCTCGCCGATGCGGACCAGCCGCTCGGCCGCAGCCTCCGTGACGGTCATGGTGATTCCTCTCGCCCCGGTCCTGACGGCCAGCACTTGCCTCTGACGCTGGCGTCAGGTTTTAGCGTACCGGGCATGGATATCAACAACTCCGTCGCCCTTGTCACAGGAGCCAACCGCGGCCTGGGCCGCGCCTTCGCCCAGCGCCTGCTCGAACGGGGCGCCCACAAGGTCTACGCGACGGCCCGCCGACCGGAGACCGTGGACCTGCCCGGGGTCGAGGTGCTGCCCCTCGACATCGCCGATCCCACGTCCGTGAGGGCCGCCGCTGTGGCCGCCCCGGACGTCTCACTACTCGTCAACAACGCGGGAATCAGTACGGGGACCGACCTGGTGACCGGTTCGCTGGACGCGGTGCGGCACGAGCTGGAGACCAACATGTTCGGCCACCTGAGCATGATCCGGGAGTTCGCGCCGGCGCTCGCCGGGAACGGCGGGGGCGCGATCGTCAACGTCCTCTCCGCCATGTCGTGGTTCGGGGGCAAGGGCGCCAATGCCTACCACCTGACCAAGGCCGCCGCCTGGGCCATGACCAACGGCGTCCGCCTGGAGCTCGCTGAGCAGGGCACACTCGTCACAGCGGTACACCTCGGTTTGGCCGACACCGACATGGCGGCGGGCTGGCCCGTGGACAAAATCGCTCCGTCGGACCTGGCCGACGCGGCGCTCGACGGTGTCGAGGCGGGCTCCGCCGAGGTCCTTGCCGACCAATGGAGTCGGGACGTCAAGTCCCGGCTGCCGCTGACGCCGGAAGAGTTCAACGCCGCGATGGACCGCGCCCTGGCTGCGCTGATGGCGGCCTGAGGGGCCCTCGGGTTGGCGCTGACATCGGTGTGTTGCGTCTTACGGTCGGTCAATTAACACTCCCTCCGTAATTGTGGATCGTCATGTTGTGGCCTCGCGTCGGCGGTAGTGGCAGTCGCGGGCGCGGGCCTGGCGTCGGCGACGCCATAGGGACCAGCGCAGGCGATGGTCGCGTTGGTCGTTCGGGTATGCGGCGGGCAGGGCGAATAGTCGCTGCATTTCGTTGCAGGTGAGGGGGATGAGTCCGGCGGGGGCGGGGTGTTCGCGGTGCTCGTCGGCACGGATGACGGCCAGGAAGGCGTGGGTGAGCATCGCGAGGGTCACCTAGCGCAGCGTCCTTCGGCCTGGCCCGCCAGGTCGCCGTCCACGGCGCCTCGCAAGATCGCACGGGCATTCGCCGCGCGTTCGACCAGGCCCAGGACGCCATGAGCTGCGCCGGCCTCGGCGCACACCGGCCCGGGTGGATGCGAGCGTTCTACGACGAAGCCGAGCTGCACTCCTTGGCTCTGTCGGCGTGCCTGTCGCTCGGCGACTACTCGACGGCCGAGTTCCACGCACACCGCTGCCTCGCCGCCCTGCGCCCCCATATGGTCCGCTCCCGAGTGATCACCACGACTCGCCTCGCTCACGCCCAGCTCGCGCTCAGAGCGTTCGGCCCGGCGGCGGCCGGCGCACAGGAACTGATCCGGTCGCTGACCACCGCCACCGACGCGCACATACGGCCTGCCGCCGTCGCCGCGCTGTGGACCGTCGGCGGTGACCTTACCGAGGCCATGCCGCACCTGCTCGGCCTCCTCGACGACGACATCACCTTCGCGATCAGCGACGCGGCCGATCTGCTCGCCGAGATAGGCCCGCCCGCCTCCGTCTCCCTGCCACGCCTGCGAGACCTCCTGACGCACGACTACGAATGGGTGCGCGTGCATTGCGCGGCCGCGCTCTGGGAGATCGGCGGCGAGGCCGAGGTACCGGCCGTCCTGGAAACACTGCTGCAGGCCATGGCCCAGAACCCCGCGACGGCCAACCAGGTCGTGGCCTGCCTGAACCGTATGGGCCCCCTCGCGGCACCCGCCCTGCCCCTCCTCCGCGAGCAACTGGCCCTGCCCCGGCGCGGCGGCAGGCTCGCAAGCATCGACCACGACGAAGAACTCCAGGGGGCATGCCGCACCCTCATCGCCCGGCTCGACCCTCCACCGCCGGGAGCACCCGCTGCCCGAACAGCCTGAGGCTGCGGCGAGCAGCTGTGTGGCCGAAGCGGGCGTGGATATCGATCATGAGGCCGTCGGTGGTCGCCGCGGTCTGCTGCACCGGCTTCTGCCTGCTGCCACTGGCAACACCGTGACCGGAGAGGGTGCCGACCGATACCCGGCAAACCGGGAAGAGGGCCTGAAAGGGATGAACCATGTCACATGAATATTGGTTCAACGTTCAACTGAACGGGAGTAATGTCGCTCCCGCCCCACAACCCCGGGGCATCGCCCGGGCCCTACAGGGCCACGGTGCACATCAAGGAGAAAGTCCATGAATCACACATTCGGACGCCGCGCCGTCACCACGGCCGTCACTCTCGCCGCAGCAGCCGGCACGTTGCTGGCCGCGGGCACCACCGCCTCGGCCGCTGCGAATCCTCCCGCCGGCCATGCCGTTGTCTCTCGCACCGCAGACGCCGCACCGCACGCAGACCGCCGTACAGAGCGGAATGACCACGGCGGCGTAGCGGACTTGAGCGAGCGGAGCAGGTACGACCGCCGCCACGACGGAAACGAGTACTGCGGGGACCACCGCGGCGATCGGCGCTTCGAGGGGCCCCGCCACCGGGAGCGGGAAGTCCGGTACTGGTACAGCAGCAAGCACGGTCACCACTACCACTATGACGGTCACCGCCTCTACCGGTGGGACCACGGCATGTGGATCGTCGTGATCAGCGACAGCCACGGCTTCGACGGCAGCGTCTTCCGCTGACCCCACAAATGGCGAGCGCCGGGTCCGGGCACGCGTCACAATCGCCCGGTCCGGCGCGCCCCGATCCCGAAACGCGTCGAAACCATGACCACTTGCATTGACCACATGCTCGACATGGAACTCGAGACCTTTCCGGGCGTGCGGATCGTCGTGCCCACCCATCTGCTCTACAGATCGCAGGACCCGCTCGCGGTTCAACTCCTCTTCCACGACAGCGTCCAGGGCCTGATCCCGTGGGTGTTCGCGCGCGACCTTCTCGCCGAAGGGACCCGGGCTCCGACCGGAACCGGCGACGTGCGCATCTGGCCCACAGGAACCGGCGCCGAGGCGCTCGTACACCTCCTGCTGTCGTCCCCGCACGGGTCCGCCCACCTCATGGCCTCGCTCCCGGAGGTCGAGCAGTGGGTGCGCTCGACATACCGGCTCGTGCCGACTACCGAAGAGACCCAGGCCCTCGATCTCGACACCCACCTCGCTCGATTCCTCAACGGGACACCGTGAGCCCCTCGGGCAGTCGTGAAGCCCGCGTCAGGTTCTGGGCCCGCCGGACGGGCCGGCTTTGGCAGCACCTGTGATTGTTCGTTCGTGACGAGCGTGCATCCGGCGCCAAGTGCGCTCACTCCAATCCGTCTTCATCCAGCACTTGTCGGGCTGCGAGTCCCTCCGAACGGGACCGCCCGACCGAAAAGGCGGCGACGCCAGCCCGTACACAAGCACCCCGCATTTCGTACAGAGCTGTGCCTGCAGCCCACACCTGCCGGCACAGCTCCTCATCATCCCTCTGACGATCGGACCGCCAGGCCCTTCAAGCCCGAGCAAATGCACTTGCGTCCAGCAGATCCGCGGCGGACCGCACCGACTCCGCGGGCCTGCGGCGCACCTGACAGGCGCTCACCTCCGGTGCCGAACCGCCCCCGTCCCCCCTCGGCGCGACGTCTCAGGCCCCGGCAGGAGGCCCCGGCGTGCCCTGAAAAGGGGGCACGCACAGGCAATGGCCGCCCCTCCCGACGCCACGGCGGCCACATCCCGACGGCCACGCCAACTCGGTGACAGGAAAACGGATCTACCCCCCCATCTACCGGCGTATGCGTCGCCGGGCACGCCGACTGGGCCACCCCGTTGGTGGCGCGACCATGCACGCCAGGCGGAAGCAGAGGGAGGTAGGCCCATGCAGGCGGCGCCGGAGCGAAGGGCCGCGGCGCCTCCGAAGGGCGCATCGCCGGGATGCCTAACCCGCACGGGTCCAGGCCAAGGCATTCCCCGGGCGTGAAAAGTCCGCCCATGGCTTTCAGGGCCGGATGCTGCGCCTGGGCATGGACAGGCGCGACGATCGTGCAGCGCAGCGCATCCTGTGCCAGCGGATCGGGCGCCGGTGTTCCACGCAGCCGGATGGTGCTGTCAGGGACGGTCGACCCCGCCGACGCCGAAGGGGCTCGCGACGGTGACCGACGCCAGTGCCGGGCCCCTACGCCGGGGCGTTCCACGCTCAGTCGCCGGTGGCGGCGTGTGCGTCAGGCCGGCGCGGGGGCCGCACGCGGTCAGCGGCAGGAAATCTTGGCCGGAAGGCGTGGGGGCGCACCAACGCCGTAGCCCGCCCGTCCGTGACAGCTCACCGACCGTGGCCGCCGGCGGCCACGAACATGGCCAACTGGTCGCTGATCCAGGGGTCGAACATGGCCAGCTGGTCGGCGACCCAGGAGTCAGGGCGGTCGTGCGCTCCCCGCGGCTGACCGGCGTACCCGGAGCCGTTATTTCGGTCTTGGTGACCGGGGAGGTTTCGGCTGTCGTCGGCGGCCGCCTTGATGTGCCCGTCCGCCTGGAACGGGGCGGCAGTCGCGGAACCACCGGCCGCCCACAGGGCACCCCCGATGAGCGCCGCGGAGACGCCCGCACGCGCAACACGCGACATGATCTTCTTCATGATCTTTCCTCCTTGGGCAGCCCGGCGGCCTGGTCACTGCGAACGGTGGAACCCGCCGGTGCCACTGCGCTAGAGAACATACGCACCCCCCATATGGTTGAACAATAAACTATCTCCGTGAGACAAAACACGCGCGTGGGGAGGAATGGACAGACCGCCAGGCGTGGCATCTCGCGGGCCGGTCCAGCCTGGTCCGGCCCGCGGTCGCTCATGCCGGGCCGCCCGCCACGCAGCCTGGCACTCCGGCGCGCCGCCCGCCGCGGGCGTAATCCCGGCGGTTACCACCCCCGGTTTTGGACCGTGGTCGACGTCACGGCCAAAAAGGGCAAACGATGCCACTATCGATATCGTGCAAGATTCAACCATCGTTGTGGAGCGTACGGCGCTGACGGTCAGCGCACCGGTACGCGCCCTCGCCCGCCGGTTCCAAGGCAAGCGCGCCGATCATGTGGTGCACGGGGTCAAGACGGTCATCGCGGCCCTGCTGACCTGGGCAGTCGTCGCCCCGTGGGTACCTCAGAACCAGCCTTACCTCGCCGTCGCCACAGCCGTGCTCATGGTCAATGCCTCCACGGTGTACGAGTCGGTGAGGAAAGCGGCGCAGAGCGTAGGGGCGAGGATCGCCGGTCTGATCATCGCCCTCGCGGCCGCGCGGCTTCTCGGACCGACCGCGGGCGCCGTCACGGTCATCGCTCTCATCGCGGTCCTGGCCGGTCCCCGCCGCACCGCCGACGACCGTCTCCAGATCGCTTCCACGGCGGTGATCGCATTGACCGCCACCGCCACCGATCCCATGGGCCACCTCTTCTACCCCGTACTGCAGACGCTCACCGGCGCGGTCGCGGGCATCGCGGTGAACGCCCTGGTGCTGCCTCCGCTGTATCTGAACGAGTCCGACTCCGCTCTGCGCGACCTCGCCGATGCCCTGGGTTCACTGCTGCACGACATGGGATCCGGCCTCGCCCGGCGACAGCTCTCCTCGAAGGGCTACGGCTGGCTGCACCAGGCCCGCGCCCTGGACAAGCGGCTCACGCACGCGGAGCAGCAGATACAGCAGGCCGACGAGAGCCTGCGCTGGAACACGCGCTGCGTCGCGCACACGCGCCGCAGGAACACGGCGCACACGAAGAGCGATGCGTTCAAGGTGCTGCGCGGCATAGCGATCCAGGTCCGCGGAATCGCCCGCACCCTGGCCGACAGCGCCCACGACGGGCACACCGATCACCATCTGGGGCAACAGTTCCTCGACCGGTACTCCCAGGCCCTGCACCTGGCCGCCGCGGCCGTCCAGGGGTCCGTCGAAACCCACCTGATCGCAGACACCTCCGACGCCTCCCCGCGCGAACGGCTGCGGACAGCGATCGAGGAGACCCTCACCTGGCACCATGCCATCACCGACATGATCGGCCTGGGACGACTCACCAAACCAGGCGCATGGCACGTCTACGGCTCACTCATGACAGACCTGGAAAGGCTGCTCAGCGACCTGGACCACGCACACAAGCACTGACCCAGCCCGCCCCGGATGACAGCCCCGGGCCACGTGCTCCCCCCACCCAGACGTCAATGCAGAGGACGGGCGCGGCGCGGTGGGCATCGGTGGCACGACAACAGCCGGCAACCCGCGCGAAGCGCAAGCCGGAGGTCGCAGCGCAGACGCGTCGGTCACGTCTCTCCCAGCAGCCGTTGCATGGAGGCGAGGTCCTCGTCGACGATCTCGCGATGTGCACGAGGTCCGCACGCGCGCAGCAGGCGGCTGAAGTCGGCGGCGGCAGCGGTGATGCGTTCTCCCAGGGCGCCTGTCCGGGTGACGAAGTCGCTGGTCGCGGCGTAGGCGGGCCGGGGCGAGACGATCGCGTGCAGGTACGAGAACATTGGCCGCAGGGCATGTTCGAGTACCAGAGAGTGCCGCTCGGTGCCGCCGGTCGAACCGATGAGGACGGGCATGTCCGCCAGGGCCTGTTGCGGCATCACGTCGGCCGACTGGCTCCACGAAGCCGGCATCCACTACATCCAACTGCACGCCAGCGAGGCCGGAAAGCCGGTCTACGAAGCTGCGGGCTTCGTCATCGGCCGCTACCCAGGCATGGACCTGATCACGACATCCCCCGCCAGATGACCCCTGATGGAACCGATCAGGGGGAGTACAGAGATGGGTTCTCAAGCGCCACGTCTTCCCGGGCAACCCCGCCGATCCGGAGGCCGACGGGGAGGCGACGCTGAAAGCCTCGCTGCGCCGTTGATCTGCGCGAGTTGCAGGGGCAGGAGCGACTTGATGTGTTCTGCGGCTTCTTGCGGGAGATCGGGCGGCGGTTGGGTAAGCCGGTGTTGATGCATCCGGAGGGTGCCTATGGTGATCCGGTGCTCGGATTCGATGTCGAAGCCGATCGAGTCGTCCTCCTTGCGGAGCCACGGGTCAAGTGACTGGGGCTGAGGGCCAGAGTTCGTGGAGAGGGCGGAGCAGCACCCGGTTCAGCCTCCGAGGCGGCGTGCAAGATGGAGCAGATCTACCAGGCGCCCCACCCGTCCGTCGAAGCCTGGGAGGGGGACATGGAGTGGCTGGGTCCAGCGGGCGCGGATTGCGTCCAGCCCGTAATACGCCCCCGCGAGGCCTCCGGTCACCGCGGCGACGGTGTCCGTGTCGCCACCGAGGTCGATCGCCGCGCGTATCGCGTCTTCGAAGCTGGTGGTGGTGCGCAGGGCCCAGACGGCGGAGCCCAGACAGGGCCAGTCGGCACCGCTGGACTCGGTTGCCTGATCGGGGTGCCAGTCGGGCAAGAGGACGGTGGCGTAGCGGCTGCGGTGGTCGGGTGGAATGAGCCAGGATGTCCGGGAGCGCGGTGAGGGGGTCGGTGTCCTCGAACGTGACGCGGATGAGTTCGTGGAAGATCGCGGTTCCTTCCCAGGCCGCGCGGTCACCATGGGTGAGAGCAGCGATGCGGCGCGCGGCGTCCATGGTGGCTTCTTGGCCGGCGGCCGCGAAGTGGACTGCGGAGGTCGATGCCCGCATCAAGGAGCCACGGCCGTCGAGGTATGCCTCCCGCAGTTCGATCTCGATCGCGGTGAAGTCACGGAGGTAGGCCGCGTAGGCCGCTGCCTGGGTGTCTCGCAGCCACTGCTGATTCTGGTTGCGGCGATCGACGACCGCGCCGACCAGGTGCCGGTGACGTTGCGGCGGCGCCGATGCCAGTGGTCATTATGGCGTCCCAGGGAGCGGACACGCTGTGGCCTCCTTCGGCGTTGATGCTGCTCGGGATTGGGCCTGGCAAACGATTCGATCATGGGCCTCGGCCGCGTTCACCAGCCCCCGCCCGATACGCATGGTCTTTGCGCGCAGGCGTCACGAGGTGGGGAACAAGAGCATGTCTGGGGAAAGACAGAAGCACGGGTGAGGATTTTCAAGGCTCTGTCCGCAGTTACGTGAACGCTGATCGGCTCTCCCTCTCCGGGTTCACTGTGCCCTCCTGCCTTGGGGCGTGTCCTGTTGATCCGCCTCGACCTGTCGGGCCCTTCAGGGCGGGCAGGGTGGGTCAGGCTTGGCTCCGAGGGCTGATGCGGCGGCTCCAGGTCCGGGCTGTCACGTAGCCGGTCAAGCCGCCGAGGACGATGCACAGCGGGGAGTACAGCAGCAGGTCCCAGTGCCGGAACTCGGCCGGCGCCTCGCCCAGGGCGAAGCCCGAGACGACCAGGTCACCCAGCCCGCGCATCGACAGCACACCGCAGATCGTCCACAGCCCGCCCCGGACCAGGCGCGAGGCAGCCAGACGGTTCGCCGGCCTGGCGCCGGTGACGACGAGCCAGGAGGCCACGCCCAGCAGACCCGCGACGGCCAGCGTCAGCGGGCGGGACGGCAGCTGCGACTCCTCCACCCCCACCACGGCGGCCGCGTACTCGGCCCGCGAGTCCAGCGGCCAGGGGGAGAACACCCACACCGCGTGCAGGGCCCCAGCCGCCAGCAGACCCGCACTCGCCACGGCAGCCGCGGCCCGAACTCCAAGGCCGGCACCTGCCGTTGATACAGCGCCCGGCCGTCGTGGCCCCTCCTCACACTCCGCCGGTCCGAGCACCCATGCCACCAGGTTCATCCCGCCACCCCTTCTGAGACAGTTCCGCAAACGCAACTGCGCCTCAGCGTCTCTCCTCGCGCCCGCCAGCCGCTCCGGAACATGGTGCAGAACGCCGCCCCACAACCCCGTGTCCGGGAGGAACAGGCCCAGGTCGACCTTCACGGCGATCTGCTGATCACCAACAAGGAGCCAGGCGTCGTCGCACCGAAGGTGGGCTGCCATGCCCTCAATCCTGCACACGCAACGGCCTTCAAAGGTGGTGGCGACACCATCAGCCGAACGAGCGTCACCCAGCGTGGTCACCGAGCCGCTCCTCTACGGCCGAGCTTCGAAGACAGTCACTTGAGGAAGGGCCGTCGGCTTCGCCGTCCGCTCTCAGCGGACACCATTCGCTCCCGCCTGCGTCTGCAGGGCATCCACCAGTTGAGGCTTGATGCCGAGGGCCAGGAACGCCACGCGCCCGGCACCGCGCCGTTCGATCTCGAATCGGTGGAAAGCCAGGAGGAGCGTCAGGTTGGACATCCACTTCAGCTCGGTCACCTCTGTCCATGCCACCACATGGCGCACTCGGCCAAAGGTGCTGGTGACCACCAGACCGCGCGTGTAGAGGTAGCACCTGCGGAGCCCGAACCTGGCGCTGAGACCGCGCCAGGCCAGCGTGAGACCGAACAGTGAGAGCATCACGGCTCCCATCGTGATGACGCCCTTTTGGAATCCCGACGAGAGGACGACCAGACAGACCAGCAAGGCGACGAACACCCCTGCGAGGAACCGCCGTGCGAGCTGTGCGAGGGCGCCCCACAGCCCTGCGACGGCATAACTTCCTCGCTCCTCGCCGAGACCGAGTGCCTCCGCGCGATCCCGCACGGAGGCCTGTCGACCCTGTTCCGAGCCCATGCTCCCCCTCCACAACGTTCGGCGTCCCGAGTCAAACGGCAGGACCCGGGCCGGCACCCCTGGATTCACTTCGTTACGGAGGCATCCTGTTCGTCCGGAGAGCGCAGTCCGCCTGGGTTACCTGGGGCGCGGTAATCGCGGGCCGACGATGCGACGGCTGCCGCAGTCTCGACGCACACCGTGACAGCTCATTCCGTGCGTTCCGGTGCTCGACCCGTACGACGGAGGCCCACATGCCCACCACCGCGCCGCCCCCGCTGGGGGCCCTGGCCGCTGAACTCGCCGCGCTGCGTCCCCGCATGGAGGCGGTGAGCCTGGCGATCCACGCGCGGCCGGAGCTGAAGTTCTCCGAGTTCCACGCTCAGGAGTCGCTGACCCGCTGGCTCACGGAAGCCGGCTTCGCCGTGACGGAGGCGGTGGGCGGGATGGACACCGCGTTCGTGGCCGTGCACGAGGGCAGCCGGCCCGGCCCGTACGTCACCGTCCTGGCGGAGTACGACGCGCTGCCCGGCGTCGGGCACGGCTGCGGGCACAACCTCATCGCAGCCGGGTGCGCCGCGGCCGCGATCGCCGTCGTACGGGCCTTGCCGTCGCACCCGGGAACGGTCGCCGTCATCGGCACGCCCGGCGAGGAGATGGGCGGCGCCGGCAAGGTCCGGCTGGCCGAGGCCGGGGTGTTCGAGGGCGTGGACGCGGCGATGATGTTCCACCCGGCCGACCGCTCCGTCACCACCCAGCACTCGCTGGCCGCGGCGCACCTGCGCGTCGCCTTCACCGGCGTGAGTGCGCACGCCGCGAAATCACCGTGGGAGGGCCGCAGCGCACTGGCCGCCGCCCAGTTGTTCCTCACCGCCCTCGACGCCCTGCGGCAGTTCGTCCCGCCGACAGCACGCCTGCACGGCGTCGTCACGGACGGCGGGCAAGCCCCGAACGTCGTTCCCGCCCACGCCGCCGTGGAGTTGTACGTACGGGACCGTACGGCCGTATCGGCCGGGGCCCTGGTCGAGCGGGTCCACGCGGCCGCCGAGGGAGCGGCGCTGGCCACCGGAACCGCGGCCGAGGTGTCAGAGACCGGACCGCTCTACGCGGAGCGTCGCGACAGCACCGTGCTCGCCGAACGGTTCGGGCAGGCCGTGCGCGCACTGGGCCTGGAGATAGCGCCCGCCGGTCCGGAACGCCCCGCCGGTTCCTCCGACATCGGCAACCTCTCGCAGCTTCTGCCGGTGATCCACCCGTACATCCAGATCGCCGAGCCGGGTACGCCCGCCCACTCCGAGGCGATGCGCGAGGCGGCGGCGACCTCGCTCGCCCACGACCGCACCGAGATCGCGGCGACCGGTCTGGCCCGCGTGGTCGCCGAACTACTCTCGCGGTCGAGCATGCGGACACTCCGGGTACGACCTTTGTGGTCACCACCGACCAGCCGCATCCGAGCAGCTGGATCGGTCGCGAGGCTGAGCCTGTACTGCCGTCTGATGTGGCTGCGGCTGTTCGGCTTGCCCTGTGGGAGGGCTGGACTCCGACGACTCCGGGCTCCGCCTTCCACCTCGACCAGTCCGCCGGCTTCACGCCCTTGTACTGGGCGATGTGGAGAGTGAACACCGCTTTAGGAGTTCGATCTCCTCGCCTTGGTCCGGACTCGCCTCCGGCAACGGTGCCGGACGTGGTTGCCGCGTGTCGCTGCCGTCCACGCTCGTTGATGTCAGCGGAAAAGCTCCGGCACCGCGCAGGCCTCCAAAGCCTCGTCCGGCGGGTCGGCTCAGCGCCACCAGACATGCCGACTGGCACACCCCGAGAGCGACCGGCAGGCGCGCCGGCCATCGTCCTCCCGCTTGCAGAGCACGAAGCCGCCGAACCGCATGGGCTGGCTGCACTCAGGACAGGCCGGGGCTTCTTCGGACATGCGGAGCACCCTAATGAGCCTCAGCCGACGACAGCCAGCCACGACGACGGGTGCGCTGACCGTTCAGGCGCGCGTATGCCTCGCCGGTCCCCCACCGGCCTCAGCCACGCTGCTTCTCTGCTCTGTCGCCATCGATCCGCTGTGACGTGCGGCGACTGAGCGTCCTTCGACGGCCCGAGGACGGCCAGGGAGGGCGCTCACACGGCGGTCTACAAGAACATGAGCCGTGGCGTTGTTGCTCTCGTCTTCCTGTGTCGACCGGTCGCCGGTGCAGAACGCACGTCAAGCGAGTCGACCGCCGTGAGATGGCTGACCCCGGAGGAAGTCGAGGGGGCGATGGGGGAGGCCTACGCGGTCCGTGTGCTCGATGCCCTGGACACCGCAACCGCTCCGCACGTCCGCTCACATGACGGCCGGCACCTGCTCGAATCCGCCTGAGTCAACATCAGCACGGTCGCTTCTGGTGGACGAGCCGTGGACGGCAAGAGGCGTGTGTGGGATCGGTCTCGAACTTGTTGATGGTCAGGCCACGAGCAGAAGCGCCGCTCCCGGCATCGGGGCCGGCCGTACCCTCGCCCACCGCGGGCACCTCCCGTCCTCAGCGGGCCAGGTCCCCGCGTCCTGAGCCAGATCGGTGCAACTCGGGGTTCGTGAAGCTTGCAGTCGTCAGGGGGTCGCGACGGCTTTCAGGATGGTTCGGCCCGTTCATCAGCCTGGCCGCTGGATTGGCGGAGCTCCCCGATCCATCTCAAGGCGGACAGGGAGGGCATGAAGAAGTATTCGCCGCCGCGCAGCACGTTGAATGTCTGGATGCCGTGGATGCGGCGCCGGACCGGATGTTGCGGGATGGTGAACGTCGCCCCGTCCTCCTGCAGCCCGACGTTCGGATCGCGTTCGTCGCCCAGGTCCATGAAGTTGCCGTTGTTGATCCACTCTTGCTGCAGGAACTCCATCGTGGCCATTGCCTTGGCGCTGAGGAAGATGAAGTAGGTGCCGCGTGCTACCTCGTCGTCCTGCTCCGAGGTCGCGTCAGGGTCGTAGGGTGCCCCGTAGGTCGTGCTGCGCCGGATGATCCGGTGAACGTTCACGTCGGCGAGTAGGGCCATCTTGGTGTCGCGCGGGTTCATGCGCCGCATGTGTGAGCCGAGCGGCACCTGCCGGCCGTGCGGATCCGCGGCGTAGGTGAAGTCGTTGTTCCGGCGCGCGTCCGCGCCGAGCGCTGGGTCGTCCTGCGTCGGGGCGAGCGTCAAGGGCGCACCGCTGCGCCAGCGGCCCACCAGCTTCGCGGCGAGCAGTTCCCGCTCCTGCTCGGTCGGCGCATGCTCGCGCAGGAACCGGTTGAACGTCCCGACGCGGGCCTGGTAGTTGCGCAGCCCGACGAAGGTGCCGTTGCGGCCCAGCACGTCCGGGCGGGGCATCGGCAGCGGCACGCCGGCCTCGCCGGGGTAGCCGAGGATGAATTCGCCGGCCTTGATCGGTGGTCCCTGGCCGGGCAACGAGTCGACGCCGCAGCCCTCGATGGCCGGCTGGCCGATCGAATCTTTGTAGCCCAGCGGATTGAGGTCGCCTGGCTGGGCGCCGAAGTCCTGCATCAGCATTACGGTGACGCCGGAGAACCCCTGATACTGCTGGCCCGCGGTCTCCATCGCGCGGCGCCACTTGTCTTCCGTGTCGCTGAAGATGCTGACCGCGATGTGGATCTCCCCGGTGCCGAAGGGCCTTTCCCAGTTCGTCGGGTCGTTTGGTCCGTAGTCCCGGAGCTTGTCGGCGCGTGCGGCCATCCCCACGCGGAATGCTTCGGGGAAGGACCGGAGCGAATCCTCTGGCAGGCCTAGAGCCACCAGCCCGGTGGAGCTGATGGCGATTGAGGTCCAGGCGTCGCCGGCCTCCCACCAGTCGGCGGCAGAGTCGACATAGGGTGTCAGTCGCTGCACGAATTCGCGGCCGGCCTGGGCATCCTCCACGTGGAGCATGACGTGCGTGCCGTAGTAGGGCTCGGGCCGATAGCGCAGCACCGTCGCCTGGATGTCGTCGAGCTCTACGGTGACGGGGGTGCGCGGAAGGTCGCCTCCGAGGCGATCGACGAGCGGCATGGCGTTCTCCCCACAAGAAACCGAGGCGAGCCGGCTCACGGGGACAGTCTGCGGGGTGGCGCGGCCGCACCCCGCAGACTGACCGGGTGGCTGGACTAGTCGCTGATCTTGTCCAGGAATTCTTCCAGCGCGTGGCCGACGCGGTTCAGCCGCTTGGTCTCCGCCACCGTCAGATCTGGATTCGCGACGTACCAGCCATCGGCCGGGATCTGGTACTTCGCGATCCAGTCCTTCACCGACGGGCTGCGCGTTCCCGGCCATCCCACGCAATTGCACATAAACAGATCCAGTTCGTCCGGGATCTTCGTTGCGAAGTCGTCGATGTAGGGGTCCCACTCATCGTCGTAGGCGGTGCAGAAGAGCAGCTTCGTGTCGCTGTCAAGGAATACGAAGCGCATATCGTGGACGGTGCCAACCCTGTCTGTGTCATCGAAGTTTCCGTCCCGCAGCTGCAGGAAGGCGCGCAGTCGCTCCGCTCCACCTTCCACGAACGGAGCGATCAGGGTGAGCTCCGAGACCCTGCCCTGACGGCTGCCGACCCGGCCAGCGGATTCCATCCGCGTTCGCGGCTTCCCCACAAACGACGTCGCGTCTTTTCGGAGTACGTTCTCCAACGCCTGCTTTCCCACCTCCGGCGCGTCGGCGTAGAGCTCTCGCAGCTTCTGGATCTTCTGCTCCACGGCCTGATCGGGTTCCGGTGCGGTCGCTGTCCCTTCTTGCATTGTCATAGCCGTCCTGTCCTTTCGATCCGGTTCGATTCCTGCGCCCGGATAATGGCCACACGACCCACGGATGCGCCGCGGACCGGGTGGTTACCGCCCGAGCCGGGCCCGTGGGCCTCTGATCACGGCAACACCGAATCGGCACTGGTCGGCTCGGCTTGCGGCTGGTGGTTGAGCGTCCGGCGGACCTTGGCCGACGCCGTGTAGATCCGTCGCACGTTCATGATTTCGCCCAGCGGGCGGTGAGCGGACGTGACACGCCACTGATTGAACGCGAGCGCGTCACCCTTCTCGAAGTTCTCAGGTCCCGAGATGTCCTGGCGCGGTAGATGCACGCGTCCCACGGTGACAAAGGGAGACAACTTTTCGGGCCA
The DNA here is from genome assembly GCF_014203595.1 of Streptomyces echinatus. GTDB lineage: Bacteria > Actinomycetota > Actinomycetes > Streptomycetales > Streptomycetaceae > Streptomyces > Streptomyces echinatus. The sequence goes on along the minus strand of NZ_JACHJK010000003.1, from coordinate 3,321 downwards.
TTCCACGGTCAGGACGTTCACTGGCATCGCCGTGAGGTCCGTGCACAGCTGGACCTGAAGATCGAAATCGAATGGTCTCGCCTGTAGCTCGTCCGCCAGCGTCGGATAAAACACGTCCGGGCCAATCGTGAGGTCAAGATCACGATGGATCACGTGCGTGGCGCTCTCCGCGGCCGGCGCGACACGTATCTTGGCGATGTAGTCCCCATGACGTACCGCGCCCATGCTCCAGAACGTGGTGAGCAGCGGATTGCGCACATGCGTCTGCGTTACCAGTCTCACGATCGCGAATAGCTCGTCCCATGCCCACTCTTGCTGCTCCAGCTGGCCCTTGCCCGTGAGCACTTCCGCCAGCAGCTCGTGGAGACCCGCCTTGCCGCGCGTCAGGTAGTCCTGCGCGTTGTTCGCGATGTCCTCGATGAACAGGTAGTGTTTCGCCGTATTGCTGATGAAGATGGGATTATTTTTGAGCACGAGATCGAAGGTGGTCGAGTCCGGCTCGTCTTCGACGAGTTTTGGTCCGTCGATATCGAATATTTTGATCGCGAAGCCAAGGCCGGGTCCGAGTTGTGCGTCCGTGCCCAGGTGGGTGGACGTGCTGGAGAAGCGAATCAGTGCGCCGTGGCGGCCCGGCTTGGCATAGATGCCCTGCGCATACGCCGCCGGCACATCAGCCAAGATCTCGACTTCTGCCTTGACCAGGCCGAATGACTTCGCGTGCGCGCCGCGGACGGCCCGCCCGGTGCCCTCGGTACTCGGCGATGCACGGCCCTTTTTCTCCCAGAAATCGATGATCTGTGCCAGCAGCTCGTCGAGATGGGGATCGATGGTCTCGATCTCAGGGGTATAACGAACGAACTCGGATGACATCTGTCGCTCCTCCAAGTCGGTCTCGCTTGTCCCGTTCGTTCAATGCTTGTGGCTCTGCTGAACTCCCGAGCAATATTTGGCGGCCAAGTACAGCCTTTGAGTACTTCTGGACTCGATGGTCCCGAGTGTGCCCGGCACTGTCGGCGACTGGCGGAGGTTGCCGCTGTTGATCCACTCTTGTCCGAGAACTATCCATCGCCTCGGCACTAACTCTGATCATTCATGCGCCCAGCAGATGGGAGGTGACCTCGTGCAGGTGATCTTTCGTCGTAAGCCCGTCGTCGCTTGCCGGTGTGAGTCCGGTCCGGGTACCCTGGTACCTGCCAGGAGGCCCCAATGTCCGAGCACGCTGGGGCCCGGTCTTGAAACGGGTCAACTACAGACTGGGGCAGTCGCCGAAGGCGCATCACCCGACCTGAGCTGCATCATTACGGTGTAATCATCGCATGCGTTGGGCAGGAGTGCGCGCCGTTCGAGGGCGGCGGTGATCTGTGCACTACTTCGACGTAATACACGATTCGTTCCTGCCTCGCTATCTTGAGGTGCTGGCTCGCGACGCTCGAAAGGCGACGGAGAGGCTCGATGAACACTCGGTAGAGATCGCGGCAGGTGTTGGGTACTCGGACTTTTCTGTAGGTCACCAAAATTTGCGGCCGCTAGAGCCCAATCACTCGTACCTAACTCAACTATGCACGATGCACATCGGCCGATTGTCCCAATTCTTTGGCCATCTCGGTAGATAAATCTAGCGGTGAGATATCGACTATCCGTGGCTGGATAAGCCGCCCGCTGAAGGCGAGTAGGTCGGTGGAGCTGCTTTGGGCTGGAGCTGATTTGGCGCGAGTGATCATGGCCCATTCCGCTAGCCAGCGGATCGGGCAGGTTTGTGAGCCTGCCCGTTAGTGCCACGATCTTGGGCCATGATCTTCGAGGCTCGCGCCAAATTGGCTGCCTAAGAGGTCGTTCTCTTTCCGAACCTCACGTGCGGTTTCCGCTGGTCCGGCATGAGATGGCGGCTGGCACGGAAGTCTCGGTCCGTTGCTGACCGAGGTGTCGTGGGGGTGGCGGATGCCGTCGATGCGGGCGGTGTTGGAAGCGCGGCGGAAGGCCGCGGCGGTGCGGGTGGAGGATCTCGAAGCCGAGCTGGAGCAAGTGCGGGCGGCTCTGGTGGAGGCGGAAGAGGTGCTCAGGCGCCGGGTGATCGGCCTGGAGCAATATCTGGAAGCGCTGGCCGAGGAGGAGGCGTCCGCCGAGGCCGTCGTGTCGCAGAGGAAGCCGGTGGGTCCGCGCCGGGCGGTGCCTCACCGCCAGGCCGCGGCCGGAACCGAGGTGCTGTCGGTGGACTACCAGGCGTTGATGGCCGCCGCTGCGCAGGCGGCAGCCGACGGGCTCGGTGCCCGGCGGGCAGCGGTGGTGCTGGGCTGGGACAGTGCTTCCGCCTCCCGGGTCGAGGGCGCGAGGGCCCGGCTGAAACGGCTCGTGGAACGGGGCTGGCTGGTCGAGGAGAGACCGGGCAGGTTCACGCTGCCCGCGCCGGAGCAGGACGCTGCCGGCGCTGGGCGGCCAGGCGGCGGCTCATGAGCATGGTCATCGACCACAGGATGACGGCCTCGCTGGTGTCGGTGCGCCGTTCGAAGTCACGGACCAGGCGCCGGCTGCGCAGGAGCCAGGCGAAGGATCTCTCGACGATCCAGCGGCGGGGCAGAACCTGAAAACCTTGGACGTCGTCGCTGCGGCGGACGATGTCGAGAACGAGTCCGAGGTTCTGGGTGGTCCAGTCAATGAGGTGGCCGGTGTAGCCGTCGTCGGCCCAGAGGTGCGCCAGCCTCCGAAAGTGCTCCTTCGCCGCGGGCAGCAGAACGCGGGCGGCGTCCCGGTCGGTCGTGGAGGCCGGCGTGACCAGCACGGCCAGCAGGAGTCCGAGCGTGTCGGTGAGCAGGTGCCGCTTGCGCCCGTTGATCTAGGCGCTGTTTCTCGGATCTCCCTGCGTGAGTGGGGCGTTGGGGGCAGGCTGGCTGCATGGGACGTGGTGACCTGACGAATGCGGAGTGGGATCGGCTGGAGTCGTTCTTACCTCGTGGTGGTGCGCGTGGGGGCCGGTGGAGCGATCACCGCCGGGTGATCAACGGAGTGCTCTACCGGGTTCGTACTGGGGTGCAGTGGCGGGATCTGCCGGAGCGGTTCGGGCCGTGGGAGACGGTCTATAAGCGTCATCGCCGCTGGTCGGCGGACGGGACCTGGCAGATGCTGCTGTCGAAGGTGCAGGCTGCCCAGGACGCCGTCGGCCGGATTGACTGGGACGTGTCGGTGGACTCCACGGCGGTGCGTGCCCACCAGCACGCCGCCGGAGCAAGGGAGACGCCGCCCGCCGCCGTTCCTCAAAAGGGGGTCCGTCGGCGGACGAACCAGGTCGATCCGGTGCTTCGGAAACTGGCCGGCCGGCTGGAGGAG
>NZ_JACHJK010000002.1:807440-888170 GCF_014203595.1 Streptomyces echinatus | reverse complement strand
AAACGCCCGGTTACATTCCGAACCCGGAAGCTAAGCCTCACAGCGCCGATGGTACTGCAGGGGGGACCCTGTGGGAGAGTAGGACGCCGCCGAACTCCTTTTGAAGCTCCGGCTCTTGGGCACTGCCCAGGGGCCGGAGCTTTTTTTGCGTTGAGGTAGGGTCAGGGGGCATCGTTGGCTCATTTCGCACAGGAGGCCCCCGGGTGGAGGTCCAGGAGACCCGTGTCCAGACAGACCGGGTCCTCACCATCCCCAACATCCTCAGCATGGCGCGGCTCGTCGGCGTACCCCTGTTCCTGTGGCTGATCCTCAGGCCGGAGTTCGGCGGCCCGAAGAGCGATGGCTGGGCCCTCCTCATCCTGGCCCTGAGCGGGGTCAGTGACTATCTCGACGGCAAGCTCGCCCGGCGCTGGAACCAGATCAGCAGCCTCGGCCGGCTCCTCGATCCCGCCGCCGACCGCCTCTACGTGCTTTCCACCCTGGTAGGCCTCACCTGGCGGGAGATCCTGCCCATCTGGCTGACCGCGCTCCTGCTGGTGCGGGAACTGATGCTGCTGGTGATGGTGGGCATCCTTCGCCGGCACGGGTACCCGCCGCCGCAGGTGAACTTCCTCGGCAAGGCGGCAACCTTCAACCTGATGTACGCCTTCCCGCTCCTGCTCCTCAGTGACGGAAGTGGTTGGATCGCGTCACTCGCCGCCGTTTTCGGATGGGCGTTCGCCGGATGGGGTACAACCCTCTATTGGTGGGCAGGAGTGCTCTACGTGGTACAAGTCCGCCGATTGGTTCGAGCGGACGCCATGGCCGATTGAGCTCGGCGATTGTCCGGACATGACGCCTCGATGGCCCGCGGTCGAAAAGTGCGGGACAATCTGGACGGGTGAAGTCGGCTAGACCGTCGTCTCTTGGAGGAGGACGCTTCCGACATGAAGGCCGTCGTGATGGCCGGGGGTGAAGGCACTCGCCTGCGCCCCATGACCTCTAGCATGCCCAAGCCGCTCCTGCCCGTGGTGAACCGCCCGATCATGGAGCACGTGCTACGGCTGCTCAAAAGGCACGGGCTCACCGAGACCGTGGTCACCGTGCAGTTCCTGGCATCGCTCGTCAAGAACTACTTCGGTGACGGCGAAGATCTCGGCATGGAGCTCACCTATGCCAATGAGGAGAAGCCACTCGGTACCGCCGGAAGCGTCAAGAACGCCGAGGAGGCGTTGAAGGACGATGCCTTCCTCGTCATTTCCGGTGATGCTCTGACCGACTTCGACCTCACGGATCTGATCAATTTCCACAAGGAGAAGGGCGCGCTGGTCACGGTCTGTCTGACCCGTGTGCCCAATCCGCTGGAGTTCGGCATCACCATCGTCGACGAGGAAGGCAAGGTCGAGCGCTTCCTGGAGAAGCCGACCTGGGGACAGGTCTTCTCCGACACGGTGAACACCGGCATCTACGTCATGGAGCCCGAGGTCTTCGACTACGTCGAAGCCGATGTCTCCGTCGACTGGTCCGGTGACGTCTTCCCGCAGTTGATGAAGGAAGGCAAGCCCATCTACGGCTATATCGCCGAGGGCTACTGGGAGGACGTCGGTACGCACGAGAGTTACGTGAAGGCCCAGGCGGACGTCCTCGAGGGCAAGGTCGACGTCGACATCGACGGCTTCGAGATCTCCCCGGGCGTATGGGTGGCCGAAGGCGCCGAAGTGCACCCCGACGCCGAACTGCGCGGGCCGCTGTACATCGGTGACTACGCGAAGGTCGAGGCCGGCGCCGAGATCCGCGAGCACACCGTCGTCGGCTCGAACGTCGTCGTCAAGAGCGGTGCCTTCCTCCACAAGGCCGTCGTGCACGACAACGTGTACATCGGGCAGCACAGCAACCTGCGCGGCTGTGTCGTCGGCAAGAACACCGACATCATGCGAGCCGCCCGGATCGAGGACGGCGCGGTCATCGGCGACGAGTGCCTGATCGGTGAGGAATCGATCGTTCAGGGCAACGTCCGCGTATACCCCTTCAAGACCATCGAGGCCGGTGCCTTCGTCAACACCTCGGTGATCTGGGAGTCCCGGGGGCAGGCGCATCTGTTCGGCGCCCGTGGAGTCACCGGCATCCTGAACGTGGAGATCACTCCGGAGCTGGCGGTGCGGCTCGCCGGCGCCTATGCGACGACCCTGAAGAAGGGCTCCACGGTCACCACCGCCCGTGACCACTCCCGCGGTGCCCGTGCGCTCAAGCGTGCGGTGATCTCAGCGCTCCAGGCCAGCGCCATCGACGTACGCGACCTGGAGAACGTGCCGCTGCCCGTGGCCCGGCAGCAGACCGCGCGAGGGAGCGCGGGCGGCATCATGATCCGGACCTCGCCCGGTGTCCCCGACTCGGTGGACATCATGTTCTTCGACGGGCAGGGCGCCGACCTCTCGCAGGGCAGCCAGCGCAAGCTGGACCGGGTGTTCGCACGCCAGGAATACCGGCGGGCCTTCCCCGGGGAGATCGGGGACCTGTACTTCCCGGCGAGCGTCTTCGACTCGTACACCGGGTCCCTCCTGCGGAACGTCGACACGACCGGGATAGCGGAATCGGGCCTCAAGGTCGTCGTGGACGCTTCGAACGGCAGTGCCGGGCTCGTGCTGCCCAGCCTGCTCGGCAAGCTCGGCGTGGACTCGCTGACCATCAACCCCGGTCTGGACGAGTCCCGGCCCACGGAGACCGCCGAGATGCGGCGCAACGGTCTGGTGCGCCTCGGAGAGATCGTGGCGTCCTCCGGCGCCGCGTTCGGTGTGCGGTTCGACCCCGTCGGCGAGCGGCTGTCGCTCGTGGACGAGAAGGGCCGGATCATCGAGGACGACCGGGCACTGCTGGTGATGCTGGACCTGGTCGCCGCCGAGCGGCGCAGCGGGCGGGTGGCCCTGCCGGTCACCACCACCCGGATCGCCGAGCAGGTCGCCGCCTACCACGGCACCCAGGTCGAGTGGACCACCACGTCGCCGGACGACCTCACGCGTGTGGGCGGCGAGGAGGGCACCATCTTCGGAGGCGACGGCAAGGGCGGATTCATCGTCCCCGAGTTCAGCAGCGTGTACGACGGCACGGCGGCCTTCGTGCGGCTCATCGGCCTGGTGGCGCGGACGCAGCTGACGCTGAGCCAGATCGACGCCCGGATCCCGCGGGCGCACGTCCTCAAGCGGGACCTGGCGACGCCGTGGGCCGTCAAGGGCCTGGTGATGCGACGAGTGGTCGAGGAGGCAGGGGATCGCTTTGTCGACACGACCGACGGTGTGCGGGTCGTGGAGACCGACGGGCGCTGGGTGATGGTGCTGCCCGACCCGGCCGAGGCCGTCACGCACCTCTGGGCGGAGGGGCCCGACGACGCCTCCGCTCAGGCCCTGCTGGACGAGTGGTCGGCCGTCGTGGACAGCGCCGGCCGTTAGCCACCGCGAGGCCCGGGGCCGTCGACCCGGCGCCCCCGGGCGGCGTCCGACGGCCCGGGGCGGCTCGGGGCGGCAAAAGCCACTGCACGCGTGCGTGCCGGACAAGTGTCCCCAAGGGGGCCTGTCCGGCACGCCGGTGGGGCCGTTCGGAGGTACTGGTCGCGACATGCGACGATGTGCGGCATGCCGCAGCAACCCCCCGTTCGGAGCAGCCCCACGCGGCCGCAGCGCCCGGACGCCTCCATGTCGTTGATCACCAACGTCATGGACCACAGCCTCGACGACGGGTACGCCGAGGCCGCCGCCCGGAGGGAGTCCCAGGGCGAGGGTGGTCTGCCCAAGACGCTCCGGGCCAAGCTGGGCCTGGCGGCCGGTCTCGTACTCGCGGCGCTCGTCGTGACGGTGGGGGCGGCGCAGGCGCGTGTCGCGGCGCCCGTGGTGGCCAAGGAGCGCCAGGAGCTGATCGACCGCATCGACAGCGAGACCGCTGACGCGGACGAGCTGGAGAGCACCGTCGACCAGCTGCGCGACGACGTCGGCGCGCGCCAGCAGGCGGCCCTGAAGTCGAGTGGCGGCAGCGCGGACGCGGACCTGGCGGGGCTGCTGTCGGGTGCCACCGCTGTGCAGGGTCCCGGCGTCAAGCTCGTCGTGAACGACGCCAAGGAGGCAAGCTCCGGTGGCGACGGCACCAACCCTCGGGAGACCTCGGACTTCTCCGACACCGGCCGGGTACGTGACCGCGACATGCAGCGCGTGGTCAACGGGCTCTGGGCCTCCGGAGCAGAGGCGATCTCCATCAACGGGCAGCGGCTGACCGCCCTGTCCGCGATCAGGGCCGCGGGTGACGCGATACTGGTCGACAACAGGCCGCTGGTGCCGCCGTACGCGGTGCTCGCCGTGGGGGACGGGGACAGGTTGAGCACGACATTCCAGAACAGCGCCGACGGCCTGTATCTGCATGCCCTGGAGGAGCAGTACGGCATCCGCGCCACCATCTCCACGGAGGCCGACCTCAGGTTGCCTGCCGCACCCAGTGTGATCGTACGCATAGCACAGCCGAAGTCCGAGAAAACCGAGAAGGGCACATCGTGATCGCCGTACTGGGCCTCGTCGTGGGAGTCGTGGCCGGCCTGTTGGTCCGGCCCGAGGTTCCGGCGGTCGTCGAGCCTTATCTGCCCATCGCCGTCGTCGCGGCGCTGGACGCTGTCTTCGGTGGTCTGCGGGCCATGCTGGACGGCATCTTCGACGACAAGGTCTTCGTGGTCTCCTTCCTGTCGAACGTGGTCGTCGCCGCCCTCATCGTGTTCTTGGGTGACAAGCTGGGTGTGGGCGCGCAGCTGTCCACGGGTGTCGTCGTGGTCCTGGGCATCCGGATCTTCTCCAACGCCGCGGCGATCCGACGGCACGTGTTCCGGGCGTGATTCCCATGAGCGAGCAGAACGACCGCAACGAGCGGAACGACCGCGACGGACAGAACGACCGCGACGAGCGGAACGACCCGTCCGAGAACCGGCTGCGCAGGGAACTGCCGGCCGAGGTGCCCGTGCCCACGCCCGCCGCGGGGGAAACGGCCCCGGAGCTGCCCGAGCAGCCGCTCACGGGCCGGCAGCGGCTCGTGACGGGCCTGTGGCCGCCGCGTTTCACGCGCGCCCAACTCATCGTCGCGGTGCTGCTGTTCGGTCTCGGCTTCGGCCTGGCCGTGCAGGTGGCGTCCAACAGCGACACCGACAGCGCGCTGCGCGGCGCCCGGCAGGAAGATCTTGTACGCATCCTCGATGAACTGGATTCGCGTACTCAGCGTCTTGAGGACGAGAAGCAGGGACTCGAAAAGCAGCGGCAGGAGCTGCAGAGCAGCTCCGACCAGGCCGCGGAGGCCCGTAAGCAGACTGCCGAGAAGGAGAGGCAACTCGGCATTCTGGCGGGCACCGTGGCGGCACAGGGTCCCGGCATCACCATGACGATCGAGGACACGAAGGGAACGGTCCAGGCGGACATGCTGCTCGACGCGATCCAGGAGTTGCGCGCGGCCGGCGCGGAGGCGATCCAGGTCAACGGGGTCCGGGTGGTCGCCGGCAGCTATTTCACCGACTCCGACGAGACGGTGCGCGTCGACGGGAACAAGATCAACGCCCCGTATCGTTTCAAGGTCATCGGCAAGCCGCAGGACCTGGAGCCGGCGCTGAACATCCCTGGAGGCGTGGTGCAGACCTTGGAGAAGGAGCAGGCCACGGTGACCGTCGAGCGGTCGGACAAGATCATTGTGGACGCCTTGCGACAGGCGAAGCGGCCTGACTACGCTCGGTCGTCCTCCCAGTGAACCGGCGGTGCATGGGGTCCGTCCGGCAGGGGCATGAGGTTGCGGGGGGTCGGCGCACCGAAGGGGTGGTGCGTGGTGGAAACTGTCTGGTGGATACGGACGTTGTGAGAATGTCCGGCTCGGCCGGTGTAGGCAATCAGGGTTCGTCCTGCCCCACGGGCGGGTCTGTTTCGGTCAAGGGGAATCGCCCGTGAAGTTGTTTGCGAAGTTGTTCGGCAAGAGCGCGCGAGAGGGTAGCGACAACGCGACCGCTCGTCATCGCGCACAGCCTGACGCGGAGGGCCAGCGCCCGCTGTTCCGGGACCAGGTCGCTGGTCCGGGCGGTGACATTTCGGGAGGTCAGGGCGCGGCGTCTGTTGACCCTGCCCAGTCCGGCGGCATAGGTTTCGGGCAACCGTCAACCTCAGGTACGGGTGGAGGGTTCGCGCCCAACCCGTACGCGTCCAACGCCCCGGCGGGGCAGCCGCGGCAGGAGGATCCGTCGATGTCGGTCCTGGTGTGTACGAGGTGCGGTAACCGCAATGCGGAGAACGCCCGGTTCTGCTCCAATTGCGGGGCGCCGCTGCGACCCGGGGTCGCGCCCGAGCGGGCCTCGGAGACGACCTCCACGATCTCGATCTCGGGTCTCGAGGCCTACGACGCCGAGGTGACCGGGCAGACGCAGCTGCCGATGCTCTCTCCGGAGGCGCAGGCCGCTGTGGACGCGCTGCCGGTGGGCTCGGCGCTGCTGGTGGTGCGCAGGGGGCCGAACTCGGGCAGCCGCTTCCTGCTGGACAGCGACCTGACCACGGCCGGACGCCACCCGCAGAGCGACATCTTCCTGGACGACGTGACGGTCTCCCGGCGTCACGTGGAGTTCCGGCGCTCCCCGGACGGCTCCTTCACGGTGGCCGACGTGGGCAGCCTGAACGGCACGTACGTCAACCGCGAGCGCATCGACCAGGTCGCTCTGGCGAACGGTGACGAGGTGCAGATCGGCAAGTACCGGCTGGTGTTCTACGCGAGCCGGCAGGGCATCTGAGCCGCCCCCGGGCCGACGTCCGGGGGGAACCCAGGGAAGGTCCATGCTTCAAACACCGAGCGGCGGTGCCGGAAGCGGTACCGCCGCCAGGGACAGTGGGCTGATGAGCATCGGCGCGGTGCTGAACGTGCTGCGTGACGAGTTCCCCGAAGTGACCATCTCCAAGATCCGCTTCCTGGAGTCGGAGGGGCTCGTCGAGCCGCGGCGGACCCCGTCGGGATACCGCAAGTTCAGCGCCGAGGACGTCGAGCGCCTCGGTCACATCCTGCGGATGCAGCGGGACCACTATCTGCCGCTCAAGGTGATCCGGGAACACCTGGACGCGATGGAGCGGGGCGAGGCCGCCCCGCTGCCCCTGGTCGGGCGTCAGCGCACCGCGGAGGACGTTCCGGCGCCCCTGGAGGGGCCCACGGTGGCCAGGATCGGCAGGGCCGAGTTGCTGGCCGCGGCGGACATCGACGAGGGAGCGCTGAAGGAGTGGGAGTCCTACGGGCTCATCGCTCCCCTGGAGGACGGGGCGTACGACGCCGAGGCCGTCACCGTGGCCTCGCTCGTCGCCGAACTGGGCCGGTTCGGGATCGAGCCGCGCCACCTTCGGGTGATGAAGGCGGCCGCCGATCGCGAGGCGGGGCTGGTCGACCAGGTGGTGGCCCCGCTCAAGCGCCACCGCAACCCGCAGACCAGGGCGCATGCCGAGGCCCGCACGAAGGAGCTGGCGGCCCTGACGATGAGCTTGCACGCGGCCCTGGTGAAGAGCGCTCTCGGGGTGCGGCTCCCCTGAACCGGCGGGTCCCGGGGAGGCCGGATCGGGCAGCTGTTCCCGGCCCGACTACCCAAACGTCCCGGGCACGGCCTAGGGTTGCTGTGTGAACGAGCTCGATGTCGTAGGTGTCCGGGTCGAAATGCCCTCCAACCAACCGATCGTGCTCCTGCGCGAAGTGGGGGGCGACCGTTACCTCCCCATCTGGATCGGGCCTGGGGAGGCGACGGCGATCGCCTTCGCCCAGCAGGGCATGGCCCCCGCGCGACCGCTGACCCACGACCTGTTCAAGGACGTGCTGGAGGCCGTCGGCCAGGAGCTGACCGAAGTGCGTATCACCGATCTGCGGGAAGGCGTCTTCTACGCGGAGCTGGTGTTCGCCAGTGGGGTGGAGGTCAGCGCCCGCCCCTCCGATGCCATAGCGCTGGCCCTGCGCACCGGCACGCCGATCTACGGCAGTGACACGGTGCTGGACGACGCGGGCATCGCCATCCCGGACGAGCAGGAGGACGAGGTGGAGAAGTTCCGCGAGTTCCTCGACCAGATCTCGCCCGAGGACTTCGGCACCAGCAGCCAGTGAGGCGCGCGGCCGGCCCGCCGTACGGGGGTTTCCTCCGGCACGGTCGGTGGCTCCGCGCGGCGGGCTCCCCGGCAATTGCCCCCGGCCAGTGAGAGCGTCCTACGGCTCCCCGCGAGCGCATTCGGCTAGCCTTTCCCCGCGGTGGGACACGGGAAACCACTCCTTGGGTGATTATCACTCGGCGTGCCGAGTGTGGCGATCGTTGACGCACCCCTGGTGACTGCCTACCGTCGAGAAGGCAGGTCAAGGACGGAGGTCGGCGTGAGAACCAGCGGCGACGGTACGGCTGGGGGTGCCCCCGGACACGGTTTCGGGGAGAGCGGTCCGTACCCGCCCCCGAGTTCCCGGCTGCGCTCAGGCGGCGGGCATGCCCGTCCCGGCAGCGCGGTGGAGCACGCGCCGCAGCTGCCGACGGCGGTGCCGAACGGCGGAGGGGTGGCGTCCATGGCGTCCGAGGAGATCGGCTACCGCGGGCCCACGGCCTGTGCAGCGGCCGGCATCACCTACCGGCAGCTCGACTACTGGGCCCGTACCGGTCTGGTCGAGCCCAGCGTGCGGCCCGCCTACGGGTCGGGCACGCAGCGTCTGTACAGCTTCCGGGACGTCGTCGTCCTGAAGATCGTGAAGCGCTTCCTGGACACCGGCGTGTCGCTGCAGAACATCCGCACGGCCGTCCAGCACCTCAGAGAACGCGGTTTCCGTGATCTGGAGCGGATGACCCTGATGAGCGACGGTGCCACCGTGTACGAGTGCACCTCGCCCGACGAGGTCCACGCCCTGCTCCAGGGCGGTCAGGGCATTTTCGGAATCGCCGTCGGCGTGGTGTGGCGGGACGTGGAAAGCGCCCTCTCCCAGCTGCACGGCGAGCGCATCGACACCGGCGAGACCCTCGTCGGGCACAACCCGGCGGACGAGCTGGCGAGGCGCCGCAACCGGGCGGTCTGACCGCCCGCCCCCGCAAGGGCGCCTGCGGCACCACCGCTCCGGCACCACCGCATTGTCAGTGCCGTGGTGCAGCATCGGAGATGTGAGAAACGCGCCCACGATCCTGCATCTCGACATGGATGCCTTCTTCGCCTCGGTGGAGCAGGCGTCCAAGCCGAGCCTGCGCGGGAAGGCGGTCGTCGTGGGCGGGCTCGGACCGCGCGGTGTGGTGGCCACCGCGTCGTACGAGGCGCGGGTGCTCGGGGTCCACTCGGCGATGCCCATGGCCCAGGCGCGCCGGCTGGCACCCAACGCCGCGTATCTGGTCCCGCGTTTCATGCTGTACCGGACGATCAGCGAGCAGGTGATGGCCCTGCTGCGGGAGCTGTCGCCGCTGGTCGAGCCGCTGAGCCTGGACGAGGCGTTCGTGGACCTGGAGGCCGGGGGGACGGCCTGGGACGAGGAGTCGGCGCGGCGGGCCGGGGTGAAGCTGCGCGCGGACATCCGGGCGGTCACCGGGCTGACCGGATCGGTGGGGCTCGCCGCCTCCAAGATGCTCGCGAAGATCGCCTCCGAGCAGGCCAAGCCGGACGGTCTGACGCTGATCGAGCCGGGGACCGAGCGGGCGATGCTGGGCCCGATGACGGTGCGCACGCTGCCCGGGGTCGGACCGGCCACCGGCGACCATCTGCGCCGGGCCGGCATCAGCACGGTGGAGGAGCTGGCCGAGGCGGGCGAGGACGAGCTGGTCCGGCTGCTCGGCAAGGCGCACGGACACGCGCTGTACGCCATGGCCCTGGCCCGGGACGAGCGGCCGGTGGTGGCCGAGCGGGAGGCCAAGTCGGTCTCGGTGGAGGACACGTACGACGTGGACATCCATGACCGGCTGCGGGTCGGTCTGGAGGTCCAGCGGCTGGCCGACCGGTGCGTGGGGCGGCTGCGTGGGGCCGGGCTGTCCGGGCGCACCATCGTCCTGAAGGTGCGGCGGTACGACTTCTCCACCCTGACCCGCTCCGAGACGCTCAGAGGGCCCACGGACGACCCCGTGGTCATCCGCGAGGCCGCGGCGCGGCTGCTGGAGTCCGTGGACACCACCGGAGGGGTACGGCTGCTCGGTGTGGGTGTCTCCGGGCTCGCCGACTACACGCAGGAGGACCTCTTCGCCCAGGCGATGCCGGTGCTGCCGGCGGAGGAGCCGGAGAAGGGCGTGCCCGAGCCGGTCGTGGAGCGGCCGGAGCCGGCCGAGCGGCAGTGGCGTGCCGGGCAGGACGTGCGGCACACCGAGTACGGGCACGGGTGGGTGCAGGGGAGCGGTCTGGGGCGGGTCACCGTGCGGTTCGAGACGCCGCAGTCACCTCCGGGGCGGGTACGGACGTTTCTGGTCGACGATCCCGCGCTGGAGTCCGCCGATCCGTTGCCGTTGACCGCGGATCCCCGCCACCCGCCGGCCGGTCTCGCCCCGCCTGGCAGCGATCGCCACGAGGCTCCGCACCAGGCCCCGGCAGCCTCGGACGACGCTCGGCCGGCGGGCCCGCGCCCGGGTCCGGACGCGGGGCCGCCCGCGGGCGGGGGCCGGGAGGCGGGCGCGGACGGGGCCTCGGGCATCGGCCGGGAAGCGGGCGTCGGCCGGTCCGTCGGCGTGGGGTGCGAGGCCGGCGCGGACCGGTCCGTGGGGGTGGAGGGCGAGGCCGGCGCGGACCGGTCCGTGGGGGTGGAGGGCGAGGCCGGTGGGGGCCGGTCCGTGGGGGCGGAGCCGGCGGAGGGCGCGGGTCAGGCCTCCTCCGATCCGGCCAGCTTGCCGAAGTCGTGGTCCGGGGCCGCGGGAGGTGGGGTCACGTCGAGACCGTAGTGGTGGTAGAGCTGGCGTTCCTGTTCGGGGGAGAGGTGACGGCCCACGCCGAAGTCGGGGGCGTCCCTGATCAGGGAGCGGTCGAAGGGCACGTGCAGCGTGCCCTCGACGAGCTCGCTGGGCTCCAGGGGGACGAAGGCGTCGCGGGAGAAGAGACCGGTGCGTATGGCGGCCCACTCGGGCACGCCGGTCGCGTCGTCCAGGTACACCTCGTCGATGGTGCCGATCTTGGTTCCCTTCTGGTCGAACGCCTTGCGGCCGATCAGGTTGCGCGGATCGATGTCGGTCTGCACGGCCCCTCTCCCTCCACTTGGTCGCAACTCATCCGTAAGCACTACAAAAGAGCACATTCAAGGAGGCGGCCACTCGAAGGCTCCGGCGTTGACCTCGCTGGTAGGCTGACAGCGGCTGCTGAACCCGTGCGGGAGAGTCCTCCGACCATCTCGGAGGCGCCGAAGGAGCAACTCCTCCCCGGAATCTCTCAGGCTCACGTACCGCACGGACGAGGTCACTCTGGAAAGCAGAGCGGGGGTCGACGGCTCCCGCTCTCACCGACGGTGAAAGCCGGCGCTCTCGCGCGCCTGGTGAAGCTCTCAGGTTGAGATGACAGAGGGGGAGGCCGTCGGGGTACCCGCGCCGGGGTGCCCCTCGCAGGTCGCGTCAGACCAGGAGGCCTCCGCAATGACCGCCCATCGCATTCCGCTCTCCGAGCTCGAAGCCGGTATCCCGTTCGAGCAGCGCCACATCGGGCCCGACCAGGAGGCGCGGGCCAAGATGCTCGCGCACGTCGGGTACGGCTCGCTCGACGAGCTGACCGCCGCCGCGGTCCCGGATGTGATCAAGAACGCCGACGCCCTGGACCTGCCGGGCGGCCGGACCGAGGCCGAGGTGCTCGCCGAGCTGCGCTCGCTCGCCGACCGCAACCAGGTCCTCGGCTCCATGATCGGCCTGGGTTACCACGGCACCTTCACGCCGCCCGTCATCCTGCGCAATGTCATGGAGAACCCGGCCTGGTACACGGCGTACACGCCCTACCAGCCGGAGATCTCCCAGGGCCGTCTGGAGGCCCTGCTGAACTTCCAGACGATGGTCGCCGAGCTGACCGGCCTGCCGACCTCCGGCGCCTCCCTGCTGGACGAGGGCACCGCCGCCGCCGAGGCGATGGCCCTGTCCCGCCGCATGGGCAAGAACAAGAAGGGCCTGTTCCTGATCGACGCGGACGCCCTGCCGCAGACCATCGCGGTGATCGAGACGCGTGCCGAGCCGACCGGCGTCGAGGTCGTCGTCGCCGACCTCACCGAGGGCATCCCGGCGGAGATCGCCGGACGTGAGATCAACGGCGTACTGATCCAGTACCCGGGCGCCTCGGGTGCCGTACGCGACATCAAGCCGGTCATCGACCAGGCGCACGAGCTGGGCGCCCTGGTGACCGTGGCCGCGGACCTGCTCGCGCTGACCCTGCTGACCTCGCCGGGCGAGCTGGGTGCCGACATCGCCATCGGCACCACCCAGCGCTTCGGTGTGCCCATGGGCTTCGGCGGTCCGCACGCCGGCTACATGGCCGTCCACGAGAAGTTCGCGCGCAGCCTGCCCGGCCGCCTGGTCGGTGTCTCCGTCGACGCCGACGGCCACAAGGCCTACCGGCTCGCGCTGCAGACCCGTGAGCAGCACATCCGCCGCGAGAAGGCGACCAGCAACATCTGCACCGCGCAGGTGCTGCTCGCCGTGATGGCCGGCATGTACGCCGTCTACCACGGGCCCGAGGGCCTGAAGACCATCGCCCGGCGCACCCACCGCTACGCGACCGTCATCGCCGCGGGCCTGAAGAGCGCCGGTGTCGAGATCGTGCACGGCGCCTACTTCGACACGCTCACCGCGCGCGTGCCCGGCAAGGCCGCCGAGGTCGTCGCCGCGGCCCGGGAGAACGGCGTCAACCTGCGCCTGGTCGACGCCGACCACGTCTCCCTCGCCTGTGACGAGACCACCAAGCGGGCCGAGGTGGCCGCCGTCTGGTCCGCCTTCGGCGTCGAGGCCGACATCGAGGCGCTGGACGCGACCGCCGAGGACACCCTGCCCGAGGCGCTGCTGCGCACCGACGTCTACCTCAACCACCCGGTGTTCCAGCAGCACCGCTCCGAGACGGCGATGCTGCGCTACCTGCGCAAGCTGTCCGACCGCGACTACGCGCTCGACCGCGGCATGATCCCGCTGGGCTCCTGCACCATGAAGCTCAACGCGACCACGGAGATGGAGCCGGTCACCTGGCCGGAGTTCGGTCAGCTGCACCCCTTCGCCCCGGCCGAGCAGGCACAGGGCTACCTGACCCTCATCCACGAGCTGGAGGACCGTCTCGCCGAGGTCACCGGCTACGACAAGGTCTCCCTCCAGCCGAACGCCGGTTCCCAGGGCGAGCTGGCCGGTCTGCTGGCCGTCCGCGGCTACCACCGCGCCAACGGTGACGAGCAGCGCACCGTCTGCCTGATCCCGTCCTCCGCGCACGGCACGAACGCCGCGAGCGCCGTGATGGCCGGCATGAAGGTCGTCGTCGTCAAGACCGCCGAGGACGGCGAGATCGACGTCGAGGACCTGCGCGCCAAGATCGAGCAGCACCGCGACGAGCTGGCGGTGCTGATGATCACCTACCCGTCGACGCACGGTGTGTTCGAGGAGCACGTCGCCGACATCTGCGCCCAGGTCCACGAGGCCGGCGGCCAGGTGTACGTGGACGGTGCCAACCTCAACGCGCTCGTCGGTCTCGCCAAGCCGGGCCACTTCGGCGGTGACGTCTCGCACCTGAACCTGCACAAGACCTTCTGCATCCCGCACGGCGGCGGCGGTCCGGGCGTCGGCCCGGTCGCGGTCCGTTCGCACCTCGCGCCGTACCTGCCGAACCACCCGCTCCAGCCGGAGGCCGGCCCGGAGACGGGCGTGGGTCCGATCTCGGCGGCCCCGTGGGGCAGCGCGGGCATCCTGCCCATCTCGTGGGCGTACGTCCGCCTGATGGGCGGCGAGGGACTCAAGCGCGCCACGCAGGTGGCCGTGCTGTCCGCGAACTACATCGCCAAGCGCCTGGAGCCGCACTTCCCCGTGCTCTACACCGGCCCCGGCGGCCTGGTCGCGCACGAGTGCATCATCGACCTGCGCCCGCTGACCAAGGCGACCGGCGTCAGCGTGGACGACGTCGCCAAGCGCCTGATCGACTACGGCTTCCACGCGCCCACCATGTCCTTCCCGGTGGCCGGCACGCTGATGATCGAACCGACCGAGTCCGAGGACATCACCGAGCTGGACCGGTTCTGCGACGCGATGATCGCCATCCGCGCGGAGATCGAGAAGGTCGGCTCGGACGAGTGGCCCGCGGAGGACAACCCGCTGCGGAACGCCCCGCACACCGCCGCCGCGCTCGGCGGCGAGTGGGCGCACGCCTACAGCCGCGACGAGGCCGTCTTCCCGGCGGGTGTCGCACCGGCCGACAAGTACTGGCCGCCGGTGCGCCGCATCGACCAGGCCTTCGGCGACCGCAACCTGGTGTGCTCCTGCCCGCCGCTTGACGCCTACGAGGACTGAGTGAGCGAAGGTGAGGGCCCCGTCCGTACCGCGGACGGGGCCCTCACCCGTGCCGGGGGGCAGTCCTCCGGCTCGTGCCAGGGCCCGTCTTCCGACTCGTGCCGGGGCCCGCGACCCGGCACGCACATCGGAAGGCTGTCGCCGGCCGCCGGCGCTCCGCGTCACCGCCCGTCCGACGGCACGCCCAAGGTCGTCCGCGGTACGCCCCGGGGCTTCCGTTCGGATCAGCCGGATCAGGGCGCGGTGCCGGGGTCCCCGAGCCCGGCACGATCCGAGCGAGAGGCCCTATGCCGTCGCCAGCGCGACCTCCGTCGACTTGATCAGGGCGATGACGTCGGAGCCGACGAAGAGGCCGAGGTCTCCGGCCGCGTCCTTCGTGATCGCGGCGGTGAGTTCACCGCCCTCCACGGTGACCTTGACGGTGGCCATGGCCTCGCCGAGCACGAGCCGGGTGACCGTGCCGGCGAGCTGGTTGCGGATCGACACGCCCTCGATCCGGCCGGTGGCGAGGGAGACCTCCGTCGACTTCACCAGGGCGCTCACCGCGGTGCCCGGGGCGAGGCCGAGCTGCTCGACGGCCTCCAGGGTGATGGCCGCGGTCAGCTCCTGGCCGCCGGAGAGCCGGACCTTGACGGTCGCCATGACTTCGCCCGGGTGTACCTCGGTGACGGTGCCGGGCAGCTGGTTGCGGATGCTCAGGGTCATGGGCACCCACGGTAGGGCCCCGGTCCGGTCAGGCCGGGTATGCGTGGGTCTGCGTCGCCTTCACCGTCGCCCAGACCGATGCACCCGGATACAGCTCCAGCTCGGCGGCGGCGACCGTCGTGAGGTCCGCCGCGAGTGGTAGCTCGCCGGTGAGATCGGCGCGGATCTGGTCGCCCCGCGTCTCCAGCCCGGCGACCTCGCAGCGCCACAGGTTGCGGGCGCTGGCGCCGGAGGGCCGGTCCCGGAACAGGGTCACCGCGGACGGCGGGAACGCCACGAAGACCGGGCCGGACAGCTCCTCCGTGGTCGTGATCGCGGGCCCCGCCTCCAGCCGTACCGCGTGCCCGGCGGCCTGGCCACGGTAGAGGTTGAGGCCGACGAGCTGGGCGATGTAGTCGGTGCGTGGGTGCCGGGCGATGTCCGCGGGGGTGCCCTCCTGCACGACCCGCCCGTGCTCCACGACCACCAGCCGGTCCGCGAGCACCATGGCGTCCAGGGGATCGTGGGTGACCAGTACCGATACCGCCTCGAACTCGGCCAGACGGCGGCGCAGCTGGGCGCGGATCTCCAGGCGGGTACGGGCGTCCAGGGCCGCCAGCGGCTCGTCCAGGAGCAGCAGCCGGGGCCTGGTGGCCAGGGCGCGGGCGAGGGCGACGCGCTGGGCCTGGCCGCCGGAGAGGCGGCGCGGTTTGACTCCCGCGTGGGCGGACAGGCCCATCCGCTCCAGCCAGGCCGCGGCCTGGGAGCGGGCCTCGGCCTTGCTCGCGCCGCGGCAGCGGGGGCCGAAGGCGACGTTGTCCAGGGCGGTCAGGTGGGGGAAGAGCAGGTAGTCCTGGAAGACCACGCCGACCGGGCGGGATTCCGGGGGCGTGTCGTCCAGTGAGGTGCCGTCCAGGCACAGGTGTCCGTCGGTGAGGGGGGTGAGGCCGGCGAGGGCGCGCAGGGCGGTGGTCTTGCCGGCGCCGTTGGGGCCGAGGAGGGCGACGACGTCTCCTGGGGCGGCGGTGAGGGTGATGTCCAGGCGGAAGGAGGCACGGTCGACGATGAGGTGGGCGTCCAGGCCGGGTGGCTGGTGGGGGTGCGGGTGTGGGTGTGGGTGCGGGTCGGTGGTGAGGGTCCGGCCTTCGGCCGGATTCGGATTCCCACCCGGACCACCCGTGCGGCTTTCGCGGTCGGGTGCGGGTGCCCCCTGCGGGGGGCGAGCGCCGTCGGCGGCTGCGGGTGGCGGCTGCGGGAGCTGAAGGCTGTCAGCGGGTGCGGGTGCGGGTGCGGGTGCGGGTGGGCCCTGCGGTAGCTGAGCGCCGTCGGTGGCTGGGGCCTGTGAGGTCTGTGCGCCGTCGGTGGGTGCGGGTGGGGGCTGGGGGCCGGCTGCGGGGGTGGGCAGGGTTGGGTCGCTTTCCCTTGGGGGGCGCGCGGGTGTGGTGGCGTCGGGGGGCGTGGGGTGGGGGTTTGTCATGATGTTGTCATCCAGCGGTCCCTGAGCCCCGCCAGTACCGCGATCGACACGACGAGCAGTACCAGGCTGAGGGCGATCGCGGCCTCGGGGTCGTTCTGCAGAGCGAGGTACACCGCGAGGGGCATGGTCTGGGTGCGTCCGGGGAAGTTGCCCGCGAACGTGATCGTCGCGCCGAACTCGCCGAGGGCCCGGGCCCAGGCCAGCACCGAGCCGGCCGCGATGCCGGGCGCGATCAGCGGCAGTGTGACCCGCCGGAACGCGGTGAAGCGGGACGCGCCCAGCGTGGTGGCCGCCTCCTCGTAGCGCGGGTCGGCCGCGCGCAGGGTGCCCTCGACGCTGATCACCAGGAACGGCATCGCCACGAACGCCTCCGCGACCACGACACCCGTGGTGGTGAACGGCAGGGTGATCCCGAACCACGAGTCGAGCCACTGGCCGATGACGCCGTTGCGGCCCAGCGCGAGCAGCAGCGCCACACCCCCGACCACCGGCGGCAGCACGAGCGGGAGGGTGACCAGGGCCCGTACGAGGCCCCGGCCGGGGAACTCCGTACGGGCCAGCAGCCATGCGAGCGGTACGCCGAGGACCAGGGTGACGGCGGTCGCCGCGGTGGCGCTGACCAGGGACAGCTGGAGCGCCTGCCACACCTCGGTGCTGGTCAGCTGGTCCGGCAGGCTGCGCCAGGGCGCGCGGACGAGCAGCGCGAGCAGCGGCAGCAGCAGGAACGCCAGCGCCAGCAGACCCGGCAGCAGCAGCGGCAACGGCACCCCGCGTCGGCCCCCCGTGCCGACGCGGCGGCGTCGCGGCCGGCCCGTGCGGGGACCGGTCGCGGCACCGGGCTTGTCGAGCGAGGTCACGGCTTGAGGAACCCGGCTTCGCTCAGCACCTTCTGGCCCTCGGCGGACTGCACGAGAGCGATGAACGCCTTGGCCGTCTCGGCGTTCGGCGCGTCCTTGAGCAGGACGATCGGGTAGTCGTTGACCGCCTCGGCGGACTCCGGGAACTCCACGCCCTCCACCTTGCCACCCGCGGCCTTCACATCGGTCTTGTAGACGACCGCGGCGTCGGCCTCCTTCAGTTCCACCTTGTTCAGGGCGCTCTTGACGTCCGGTTCGTAGGAGGCCGGGGTGAGCTCGAGCTTGCCGGCGTCCAGGGCCTTCTGCGCGGCGGCGCCGCACGGCACGGTCTTGTCGCACAGGACGACCTTCAGACCGGACTTGGTCAGGTCCTTGAGGGAGGCGACCTTGTCGGGGTTGCCCGGCAGGGTGGCGATCTCCAGCTGGTTGCGGACGAAAGTGGCCGGCGTGCCGGCCGCGTCGCCCTTGTCCGTCACGATCTTCATCGTCTTACCGCTGGCGGCGGCGAAGACGTCGGCCGGGGCGCCGCCGGTGATGCTCGCGGCAAGGGTGTCGCTGCCGCCGAAGTTGAAGGTCACCTTCGTGCCCGGGTGGTCCTTCTCGAACTCCTTGCCCAGGGCCGTGAAGCTCTCCTTGAGCGAGGCGGCGGCGAAGACGGTGACTGTGCCCGAGAGCTTCGGCGACGAGGACCCCGAGGAGCCGGACTGCGACGGCGAGGAGTCGTCGGAGGAGGAGCAGGCGCTCAGGGCCATCAGGGCGGCGGCTCCCGCACCGGCCAGCTGCAGCATTCGCCGGGTCCGGCGCACGGAACGGGTCATCACGGATCTACTCCTCGGGTTCTGTGGAACAACTGTCGCGCCCCTGGGACGGCCGAGCTTCGGCCGTGCGGCGATGATACTGCCGCATCTGCCAGGTGTAAGTCTCCTGTCACATCGCATGAGCTGCGAACTCGCGACTTGTAGCTTGCATGTGCGTTTGTACGGCCCGTCCGGGCGGGTACGGTGCTGCGGGAGGTGGTCGACAGTGACGCTCGCGGAACTCGCCCTGACCGGAGATCTGGTACGACCCGCCCGGCTGACGGTGCCGGACCTGCTGCGCCGGCCGCAGCACGGGGCGGACGTCAGCTTCGAGTGCGCGACCAGCGGCATCCAGCACCACGGGTTCACCGGCCCGCGCCTGTACGACGTGCTCGCCGACGCCGGCCCCGGCTTCGACCCGGTGCGGCGCAAGGACCGGTTGCGGTTCCTCATCGAGGTCACCGGCACCGACGGGCATCACGCGCTGCTGTCCTGGGCCGAGATCGACCCGGACTTCGCGGACGCGCCCGTACTGCTGGGAGTCACCATCGACGGCACCCCGCTCGACGAGGCCGGACCGCAGCTGGTGCTTCCGCAGGACCGGTGCGGGGCCCGGCACATCAGCGGGATCACGGCGATCCGGGTGGACGGGGGCTACCGCCTCGGGGCGGCCGCGCGGCGCGAGACCCTCGGCCGGCTCGGTCCGGCGCCGTCGGCCGCGTCCGGTCAGCCGTCGGCCGCGGTTCTGTGATCCGCACGCCCGTCGTGGCGCTCGGGGTGCGGTGAGCGCGTCGGGTCAGACGCGGTCGATGTGCACGTTCGTGGACTTCACCCGTGCGGTGGCCTCCATGCCGACCTCCAGGCCCAGTTCCTCCACGGCCTCCCGGGTCAGCAGCGAGACAAGCCGGTGCGGGCCCGCCTGGATCTCCACCTGGGCGGCGACATCGCCGAGCTTGATCGCGGTGACGATGCCGGGGAAGGCGTTGCGGACCGAGGTGTGCGAGGCGTCCTCCTCACCGCCGCCTCCCTTGGCCAGCTCCACGGAGAACGCGGCGAGATCCCTGCCGTCGATGAGCCGTCGGCCGGACTCGTCGCGGTGGGTGGCGACCCGGCCGGCGTCGGCCCAGCGGCGGGCGGTGTCCGGGCTGATGCCCAGCAGCCGCGCGGCCTGGCCGATCGTGTAGGACTGCATGCCGGTCACGATAGGGCCATGTACCGGGAACCGAAGAGGTAGGGTTGGCCGTTGGGTATAACGCGATATAGCGTTAGTGCGTGAGGTGGGGCTCCTTCGGGGGCATGTGAATCGGGGTGAGCGATGTCGGCCGAGCCGGTGCGGACGGACGAGCCGTCCGGCCTGCGTGCCTCGCACGCGGACCGGGACCGGGTGGTGGAGGCGCTGACCGGCGCCGCGGGAGACGGCCGGATCACGGCGGAGGAGCTGGACGAGCGGGTGGAGGCGGCGCTGACCGCCCGCACGCTCGGGGAGCTGGCGTTTCTGACGGCGGATCTGCCGGAGGAAGCCGGCCCGGCGCCGGCCAAGGAGGTCGTCCGGATCGAGCAACAGGGTTCCTCGGCCGCCCGGAGTGGCGGCTGGACCGTGCCGCGCCGGATGGAGATCGAGTCCGCCTGGGGAGACGTGACGCTGGACTTCAGCGACGCGGTGATCATGTACGACACCCTCCGCATCGACCTGGACATGCGCGGCGGCACCCTGCGGCTGATCACCCGGCCCGGCGTGGAGGTCGACGCCGGCTCCCTGGTGATCGACTACGGCAGGACCAGGGTGCGGCCGGCCAGCCACCCCGGGGCACCGGCCGTGCTGCGCGTGGAGATACAGGGCCGGCTCAGCCTGGGGCAGCTTCAGGCGCGGCCGCGGAGGCGGTGGTTCGGCAGACGGACCCCGGCCGAGGTACCGGGCGGCGCGCCGCTCTGAGCTCCTGCCGCGGAGCCGGGCTCCTTTTCCGGCTCCCTGGCGGCTCCCTGACGGGGAGGCCGGCCCGGTCCCAGCCCCGATGTGGAGGCCGGCCCGGTGCGGGACCCTTGCCTCAGCCGGTGTGCACCCGCGGCCTGCGGGACCGGTCCGGCTCCGCCTCTCGCAGTACCTCGCGGGTGACCGGGGCGACCTCACCCTGGCCGAAGAGGAAGAAGCGCATGAAGTTGGCGAACGGATTGCCCTCGGTCCACTCGAAGTAGATGTGCGGGGTGCAGCCCGTGACGTCGCGGACGTGCAGCAGCAGCGCGGCGAGGGCGTTCGGGATGGAGGCCGACTCCAGCGTCAGCACCCGGTAGCGGCCGTGCAGCACCTCGCCGCGCACGGTCAGCCCCGCCTCGAACTCGGACGGGTCCGTGACGGTGACCTCGACGAAGACGAAGTCCTCCTGCTCGGGCATGTCGTTGTCGGCGCGGATCTGCTCGACCTTGTCGCGGTACTCCGCCTTGTCCCGATGGCCCGGTTCATTGGCGATGAACCTCATCTTCCGGCTGGCCATGTCCCTGATGAAACGTTCCGCCATCGGGTCGAGCGTCACACTCGTCACACGCAGCTCGAAGGCGCGGGCCAGCCGGGAGAGCAAGGAGACCAGGATGATGCCCGCGATGAAGCAGGCACCGATCTTCACACCGTCCGGGCGCTCGATGACGTTGACCACGGTCGTGTAGAGGAAGACCGCCGCGATCGCACCGAACCCGAAGGTCCAGCGCCGCTGGCCGGCCTTGCGCGCGGCGATGGTCACCGCGATCGCGGCCGAGCTGATCAGCACCAGCACGCCGGTGGCGTAGGCGCCGCCCTGCTTGTCGACGTTGGCGTCGAAGATCCAGGTCACCAGGAAGGCGACCAGGGTGAAGACGATGACCATCGGGCGCACCGCACGGGCCCAGTGCGGGGCCATGCCGTAGCGCGGCAGATAGCGCGGCATCAGGTTGAGCAGGCCGGCCATGGCGGAGGCGCCGGCGAACCACAGGATGGCGATGGTCGAGACGTCGTACACCGTGCCGAAGGCGCTGCCGAGGTACTCGTGCGAGAGGTAGGCGAGGGCCCGGCCGTTGGCCTGGCCGCCCGGCTTGAACTCCTTCTCGGGGATCAGGAGCGTGGTGATGAAGCTGGTGGTGATCAGGAAGCAGCTCATGATCAGCGCTGCGGTGGTCAGGAGCTTCTTGGTGTCCCTGATCCGGCCGGCGGGCCGTTGTTCGGTGTCACCCGGGTCGCCCTGGACGTGCGGCATCACCGCGACGCCGGTCTCGAAGCCGGAGAGGCCGAGCGCGAGCTTCGGGAAGACGATCAGCGCGACGCCGATCATCACGAACACGTTTCCGTGCTCCGCGGTCAGGGCGTTGCCCCAGTCGGTGACCACGGGCCCGGCGGTGATGACGTGCCACAGGCCGACGATCACGACGACGAGGTTGAGCACGAGGTAGATGCCGACCAGGACGACCGCGACGCCGATCGCCTCCAGGAACCCCTTGAGGAACACCGCGCCGAGCAGGGCCACCAGGAACAGTGTGATCACCATCTGATGGCCGTGCAGGGTGGCCGTCAGGTGCGGGTTCTCCACCAGGTGGGTGGAGGCGTCGGCCGCCGAGAGGGTGATGGTGATCAGGAAGTCGGTCGCCGCGAAGCCCAGCAGGGCGAGCACGAAGAGCTTGCCCTGCCAGAAGGAGAGCAGCCGCTCCAGCATCGCGATGGAGCCTTCGCCGTGCGGGCTCTCCTCGGACACCCGGCGGTAGACCGGCAGGGCGCCGGCCAGGGTGACGATGACGAGCACGATCGTCGCGATCGGTGACAGCAGGCCGGCCGCCAGGGCCGCGATGCCGGGCTGGTAACCCAGGGTGGAGAAGTAGTCGACACCGGTCAGGCACATCACCCGCCACCAGCGCTGTCCCTGGTGCGGGGGTTCCGGCTCGGCGTGCGGTCCGGTGTGGCCACCGCCCTTGCCCATGTCGGACAGGCCCTCCAGCATCCAGGCGCGTAGGCGGCTGGTACTGGGAGGGCGCTCGGTCGTGGCCATCAGCGTGCTCCTGACGTGCGGCTCAGCTCTTTCGGGCCATCACGCGGACGGCGGCACCAGCGTAAGCAGAGCGTGACGCTCGGGCCCACGGATCAGCGGGGCGGAGGCGTCAAACTTGCGTTAAGAATCGCTTGCCGGCGGAGAGACCGCACGAAGAAGGGGAGGCCGGGGCAGTTGACCGGGAGCGGGGCCGGGCGGGTGAGGTGAGGGATGGTCGGCCGGGCGCCGGAGGGGTGGCGGCCACTGAGCGTCATGGCCCGGGGAGCCCGGGGCCTGCCGGGCCATGTCTCCGCGGCGGTACTGGAGCACGGTCCGAGGGGGTGTGGTGCACCCGGGACGTCGTGGTCCTCACTCCATGCCCGACGCCCGGAACACACCCAGGGCCGTCTCGCGGTCCAGCCGGTGGGCCAGACGGTGCAGGGCGGACCTCCCGCACCGCAGGGTGCCGGCGGCCTCGGAGCGGCGGGCGTCCTCGTCGAGCCGGTGCCACAGGTCCGGATTCGCGACCAGGACCTCGGGGTCGAGCTCCACCCGGCCGCCGAAGCCGTCGCGCAACACCAGCCGCCGGCTGACGCCGTCCACCGGGCGTACCGCGATGAGCAGATCGGTGCGGACCCGGCGGGTGCGCAGCAGGCGGCGGGAGGCCAGCCAGCCCGGGCCGGCCGACACGCGCACCGGGAAGAGGACGAGGAGCAGCAGCAGGGCCAGCAGGAGCCAGAGGGCACCGCGCCACCAGTCCAGCGAGCCGGCCACCCGGTCGATGACCAGCAGCAGCCCGAGCAGCGCACCGGCGCAGCGGACCGCGTTGCGCACGTCCCGGCTCCAGCCGCGGTCATACACCACGGTCCCGGGGCCGGACGGGGGCGAGCCGGTCAGCCGGGGGTGGACGTGGTCGAGGTGCTCCATGGGAAAGACGGTAGACCGCCCCCGGCCAGGTGCGTCTCCCGTTGACGGCGCCCTGACGGCCGGGTGCCGGTTCTTGACGCAATCGCTGCGCCCGGCCCGTTGGGCCGGAGGTGTGGGTGGATGACAAGAGGGCGGTGCCGGGTGGGGCCGGCGTTCGCGGGGGGTCTCACAGGTCCCGGGTGTCGATGCGTAGGTGCCAGGTGTTGCGGCGGTGGACGGACAGCAGTTCGGACTGGAGGGGGGACGGCGGCACCGCCAGGACCGGGCAGACCGCGCGGGCCAGGCAGTGGCGGGAGACCCGGCCCGAGAAGGCCCGCCGCAGCCCGCGCCGTCCCGCGCCCACGACCAGTACGTCGTTCTCCCGGTCCGCGGTCGCCACCAGCGCCCGGCCCGGCGCGCCGCGCACCACGAGGGGGTGCATCGGCACCCCTGGCCCCTCCGCGTCGAAGATCTCCTCGAGCACCGAGGCCAGCCGCTGCTTGGCGAGCCGCTGCCACTCCTCGACCGGCAGGCCGGCGGCGGGGGAGCGGCGCGCGGCGGAGTCGCCGCCCGGTGGTTCCCAGGCCAGCACCGGCCACAGCTCCGCGCCCAGCCGGCGGGCGAGCGCGGTGGCCCGCCGCAGGGCCGTGACGCTGCCCAGGGAGCCGCTCACACCGACCACCACTCGCGCGACCGCCAAGGTGCCGTAACCGGACATGACTCCACCGTTCCGCACGGGCGCCGACGAGGTGAGACCCGCGGCGCGCCCTGAGGACCTCCCTTTCTCCATCCCACTCCCACACCGGCGATTCGACCAGCCGGACGGCCTGTGCCCCCGCCGGCAGCGCCCCTGTCGGCCCTGGAATTCGGCGCTTCCTCCGAAACTTTCGAAAGCCTCGGACTGCTGCGCTGACGACGGATCGGCACCATCGGTCCCACCACTGTCGGCTGGGTGCCGCCGCCTCGTGCGCGAAGCCTTGACGCTCCCCACACGCCTTCCTAGAGTCGCGGGTCGGAACGTTCGGGAGAACTGTCGAATGTTTCGGCTTCACTGCGTTCCCACGGATGCCGCGGCAGGCTCTTGACGGTGCCGCTTCATCGGTAGGGACCTCTCCCAAGCAACTCCGAAGGTTTCGAAGGAGCGCATGATGGGCGACCCCGCACTCTCCCGCCGCGGTTTCCTGGCGGCCTCCGTCGCCGGGCTCGGTGCGACCGCGCTGAGCGGCTGCGGCGGCGGCTCGGACGGAGGGTCGTCCTCGGGGACGACCACCATCGAGTGGTGGAACATCTCGACCACCGAGCCGACCAGGACCGTCTGGGCGGGCCTCGCCCGGAAGTTCGAAGCCCAGAACCCCAAGGTCAAGATCAAGATCGTGCAACTGGAGAACGACGCCTACAAGTCGAAGATGACCGCGCTGACCGCCTCCGGAAAACTGCCGGACATCTTCCACACCTGGGGCGGCGGTGTACTGAAGCAGCAGGTCGACGCGGGACTGGTCGAGGACCTCACCGACGGCACCGGAAGCTGGGCGGACGGGCTGCTGCCGGTCGCGAAGGAGCCGTACCTCCTGGACGGCAAGGCGTACGGCATCCCGTTCGACATCGGCATGATCGGGTTCTGGTACAACAGGACGCTCTTCGGGAAGGCCGGGATCGGTGCGCCGCCGACCACCTGGAGCGGCTTCCTGGAAGCGGTGACCAGGCTGAAGTCGTCCGGCGTCACCCCGCTCGCCCTCGCGGGCAAGGAGAAGTGGCCCGGGATGTACTACTGGGCGTATCTGGCGATGCGTACCGCCGGTGTCGGGGCGCTCCGGAAGGCCGCCGACAGCAAGGACTTCACCGGCGCCGGGTTCGTCGACGCCGGACGGCACCTGAAGGAGCTGGTCACCCTCCAGCCGTTCCAGAAGGGATTCCTCGGCGCCGCCTACTCCACGCCGACCGGCCAGGCCGCCACCGTCGGCAACGGCAGGGCGGCGATGGAACTCATGGGGCAGTGGGCCCCGGTCGTGGAGGCGGACGCGGGCAAGGGCCTCGGCGCGAACCTCGGCTTCTTCCCGTTCCCCGAGGTCGAGGGCGGCGAGGGGAAGCTCACCGAGGTGTTCGGCGGAGGCGGCGGTCACGCCCTGCGCAGCGGAGCCCCCCAGGCGGCCGTCGATTTCCTGAAGTTCTTCGCCACCGAGACCACCGACCGGGAACTCGTGCGGAAGACCGGCGTCCTGCCGGTCGTGCCGGCCGCGGAGAGCGTCCTCACCGACCCCAACCTCAAGGCCGTGCAGACGCAGTTGAAGGCCGCCACCGGTTTCCAGCTCTACCTCGACCAGGCGTACGCGCCCGCCGTAGGCCAGGAGGTCAACGACAGCGTGGCCGCGCTCATCGCCGGGTCCAAGTCGCCGGAACAGGTCGCGCAGTCCATCACCGGGGCCGCCGAGGAAGCGCAGTAACCCGCGATGACCTCGGCCTTCCTCCCGGACAAGCGCAGTGGCCCGGCCGTCGGCCTCCCACCCGCGGCCGAGCGCGCGGACCGCGGGCGGTCCCGGCGGCGCGCGCGGGACTGGCTCACCGCGGTCGGCTTCCAGCTGCCCGCGCTGGTGCTGTTCATCGCACTGGTGCTGCTGCCGATGCTGTTCGCGCTGTACGCCGCCCTCTTCCGCTGGGGCGGCTTCGGCATGCCCTCCGACTACGTCGGCGGCGACAACTTCACCCGGCTCTTCCAGGACGACGTCTTCCTGGGTGACCTCTGGCGCTGCCTGGTCCTGGTCGCGCTGTCGCTCGCGCTGCAACTGCCGTTCGCGCTCGGCATGGCGGTGCTGCTCAACCAGCGGCTGCGCGGCCGGGCCGTGTACCGGATGCTGTTCTTCGCGCCGTACGTCCTGTCCGAGGCCATCACCGGCGTGCTGTTCGGCATGGTCTTCGCGCCGGACGACGGACTCGCCGACCATGTCCTCGGCGCCGTCGGACTGGACGGCCTGGGCGGTGAGTGGTTCGCCGACCCCTCGTCCGTCATGGCGACCCTGTTCCTCGTCATGACCTGGAAGTACTTCGGCTTCCACATGATGCTCTACCTGGCCGGACTCCAGTCCCTCCCGGCCGAGTTGACCGAGGCCGCGCTGATCGACGGTGCCAACGCCTGGCAGCGGTTCCGGAACGTCACGCTGCCGCTGCTCGCGCCCACCCTGCGCATCAGCGTCTTCCTGTCGGTGATCGGGTCGATCCAGCTGTTCGACCTGGTCTGGGTGATCACCCAGGGCGGCCCCGACCACCACTCGGAGACGATGGCCGTGACCATGTTCCAGTTCGGCTTCAGGCGCTACCAGGCCGGCTACGCCAGCGCGGTCAGTGTGGTCATGTTCGGCATCTGTCTCGTCTTCGCCCTCGCCTACCAGCGGTTCGTGCTCCGCCGCGACCTCGAAGGGGCAACCACCACGATGAGGGGGAACGGCAAGTGACCCGGAGACCCAAGGCCGTACGGGCCCTGCCGCTGCACGGGATCCTCGTCGCGGTCGGCGCGCTGATGGCCGTGCCCCTGCTGTACGCCGTGCTGTCGGGCTTCAAGTCCACCGACGAACTCTCCAGGAACCCCTTCGGGCTGCCCGAGCACTGGCTGACCGGCAACTACACCGGCATCCTCGGCTCGGGCGACTTCTGGCGGCTGGTCGGCAACAGCACGCTGATCGCGGTGGGCACGACCGTGCTCGTGGTCGCCGTGTCCGCGGCGGCGGCCTTCTCCTTCGCGCGGTTCGCCTTCCGCGGGCGGGAGGCGCTTTTCACCGTCTTCACGATGGGGCTGATGTTCCCCTTCGCGGTGGCCGCCCTGCCGCTGTTCCTGCTGCTGCGCCACCTCGGCCTGCTGGACAATCCGCTCGGTGTGATCCTGCCGCAGGCGGCCTTCGGGCTGCCCATGACGATCATCATCCTGCGCGGCTTCTTCCGGGAGATCCCCGGCGAACTGGAGGAGGCGGCCACGCTCGACGGCTGCGGCGCCTTCGGGTTCTTCTGGCGGGTGCTGCTGCCCATGGCCCGGCCGGCGCTCGGCACCGTCTCGGTCCTCGCGGTGGTCACCAGCTGGAACAACTTCTTCCTGCCGCTGCTGGTGTTCACCGACAGCACCTGGTGGACCCTGCCCATCGGGGTCCAGCAGTTCCAGGGGCAGTACTCGGCGGAGTACGCCCGCGTCTTCGCCTATCTCGTGCTCGCCATGGTCCCGGCCCTGGCCTTCTACTCGGTCGCCGAACGCCAGCTCGTCGGCGGTCTCACCGCCGGGGCCACCAAGGGATAGCCGTCCCGCCCCGACGGGCAGGAGCCGCACATGCCCGGGGCACGTGCGGGCCTCACAGCTGCCCTCGCCGCCGTCCCCGGCCGCCGTTCGCAGCCGGCCCACGGCATGCGTCGGGGCCGGTGCGCACGGGGTGCGTGCGGCCGGCCCCTCGGGTCACTGTGCCGTGCTCAGGCGGCGGTCATCACCTGACCCGCACCCAGCGGGCGGTGCGGGGCGATGATGCGGCCGTCGGGGAGCAGCTCACCGGTGTCCTCGAAGAGCAGGACGCCGTTGCACAGCAGGCTCCACCCCTGTTCCGGGTGGTGCGCCACGAGGCGGGCGGACTCCCGGTCGGCGGATTCGGCTGGCGGGCACGGTGGCTGGTGCTGGCACATGGGTGGGATCTCTCGGTCTGTTGTGATCATGTCCGTCCCCCGTGGTGAAGAGTCGGTCTGAAACCAGTGTTGTCCTCTGGGAGTCATTCCGCAGGGATTTCACAGCACCGCTTCTCACAGGTTCATGACGCGTCACCCGCCCGGACGGTTCAGTCCAACTGCACTGTCACTTCGGATGGTTCGCAGTGGTCGGATAGGACTAGTCCGGACGGCACGGTGCCCGCCGAGCGGCACGGACACGGTCGTACCCCGCTTCCCGGCCGGGCAGCGGGGTACGCGGGCGTCTGTCAGGCGGGTGAGCCGAGCACCGGCGAGCCGAGCAGGGGAAGAGGAGTCGCCCGATGGGTCAGCACCGGAAGCAACTCGGCGACCCGGAACGGGCGGTGTGCCGGAATGCCGGGCGGGGCCGGCGCCAGCGGGACGAGCAGATCGGTGGCGGCCGGATGCCCCTCGGTGCCGTCGCCGGAGCGGTCCCCGTGCAGCCACAGGGTGAGCATGTACAGGCCGGGCATGGACAGCAGTCGCGCCTGATAGGGCTGTTGCAGCGCCTCGGCCTGCTCCAGGGCGCGCTCGGTGGAGGCGACGTACGGGCCCTCGAAGAAGTGCGAGAAGGCCCAGCCGTCGGGGGTGAGCATGGTCTCGGCCGCGGCCACCGCACGGTCGCCGCACCGAATCAGGAAGCGCCAGCCGGTCAGCCGGGTGGCGGACAGGCCTTGCGCGGTGATCCGGTCCAGCACGTGGACGGGCAGCGGGAGTTCCGGGGTCGTCGGCCCCTGCGCGGCGCGCAGGGAGGGGGTACGGGCCTCACGGACCGCGGTGGGGGAACCGAGGGCGGTGAGGACGGAGCGCAGGGCAGGCGCGGGGGCAGGGGGTACGTGCAGCGGCATGTGGGTCGCCTCTCATTCGACAGGCGCGGCGGCGCGAGGGAGGGTGGGGCGGACGGCGCTGTCTGCTCACGGAAGGCCGGAGAGGTGGGGGCCCAGGTCGGTGTGAACGAGGGTGCGGCCCGGTCTGCCGCCCGTCAACCGGGGCGACAGGAACTCCGCGGAAACCGGGACCGAGGGTGCCACCTTGTGCCTTGTGGACAGAGTTTATACGACGTGTGTTCGGCCGATGTTTCGGCTATCTGATTCCGGTTGATCCGGCAAGGCCGAAATAGGTCGACGATTTGCGGAACTCATCCCGATTTCCGGTCCGGTCCGCGCGTCTGACCTCGTTCTACGCGCCGGTAACGGTCGGCTGAATGTCGTCGGCGTTTTTCACGAGGCGTTCGGGGCACCCGACAGTGCAAGTTGCGGCATGCCTCGTGAATGTGCCGCCGGGAACATTCCGACAGAGTAGCGGGCGGCGGCCCCGTGCGGGACGTTATCGATCGCTTCGGCTGGGCATCATCCCACCTGACCCGGGAGCCCGGCGGCCGGAGCGTCGGCCCGCCCGTCCGAGGAGGGACACTTCGATGGGGGAGAAGGTCGTGGCGGGGCAGTTCGACCTGTCCGATCGCCAGCGCTACCGCGAAAAGCTCCAGAAGTGCCTGACGGGACTGGAGCGGCTGCTGCGCGAGAAGCGATTCGACCGTCCCAAGAACCTCATGGGAGTCGAGATCGAACTGAATCTCGCGGGGACGGACGGCATGCCGAAAATGTTGAACGGGCAGGTACTGGAGCGCATCGCGAGCCGCGATTTCCAAACAGAACTCGCCATGTTCAACCTGGAAGTGAACATCGCTCCGCACCGATTGGGCGGACGGGTATTCGACCGGCTCGCCGAGGAACTGCGCATCTCGCTCGCCTATGCCGACCGGAAGGCCGGCGAGGTGGACGCGGGCATCGTGATGATCGGCATCCTGCCCACCCTCGACCGGGACGACCTGGTCTCCTCCAACCTCTCCGAGGTCGACCGGTACACCCTCCTCAACGAACAGATCGTCGCGGCCCGCGGTGAGGACTTCCGGCTCGACATCGACGGGGTGGAGCACCTGGTCTGCACGTCCAAGTCGATCGTGCCGGAGGCCGCGTGCACCTCGGTGCAGTTGCATCTGCAGGTCACCCCGGGACGATTCGCGGACGTGTGGAACGCGGCCCAGGTGGCCTGCGCCCCGCAGATCGCCGTCGGCGCCAACTCACCGTTTTTGTTCGGTCACGAGCTGTGGCGCGAGTCCCGGCCACCGCTGTTCCTGCTGTCCACCGACACCAGGCCGCCCGAGCTCCAGACACAGGGCGTCCGGCCGCGCACCTGGTTCGGTGAGCGGTGGGTGTCCTCCGCCTATGAACTGTTCGAGGAGAACCTGCGCTACTTCCCGGCGCTGCTGCCGATCTGCGACGAGGAGGAGCCGCTGGAGGTCATCGAGGCCGGCGGAGTGCCCCGGCTCGCCGAACTGGTCCTGCACAACGGCACGATCTACCGCTGGAACCGGCCCGTGTACGGCATCGCGGACGGCGTGCCGCACCTCAGGGTGGAGAACCGGGTGCTGCCGGCCGGGCCGACCATCACCGACGTGATCGCCAACGCGGCCTTCTACTACGGGATCGTCCGGGCCCTCGCCGAGGACTCCCGGCCGGTGTGGACGCGGATGCCGTTCGCCGCCGCCGAGGCGAACTTCGACGCGGCGTGCCGGCACGGCATCGACGCGCGCTTCGTCTGGCCGCGGCGGGGACGGTACGGCGGCACGGGCGAGGTCGACGCCGTCACGCTGATCCGGGACGAGCTGCTGCCGCTCGCCTCCGCGGGACTGGACGCGTGGGGTGTGGAGGCCGCCGACCGTGACCTCTATCTGGGCGTGATCGAGGAACGCTGCCGGCGCCGGGTCAACGGGGCGTCCTGGCAGGCGGCCACCTTCCACCGGGCGCTGGAGCAGGGACTGTCCCGCGATGCCGCCCTGGCCGCGACGACCCGCCGGTACGCCGAGCTGATGCATGTCGGGGAACCGGTGCACACCTGGCCGGTGGGCCTGCCGGAGGCCGTACCGCTCGGCTGAGGCCCGGCTCCCACGGCCCGGGCTGCGCGGCGGGGGCCGAGCCGCCGCGCGGACGGCCGGTGCGGGGGCGTCGGGGTCGGCACCGAGCAGACCGCCGGTCCACCGAGCAGACCGCCGACTCGCCGAGCAGACCGCCGGTCCACCGAGCAGACCGCCGGTCCGCCGAGCAGACCGCCGGTCCGCCGTGCGGGGGCTGAGCGCCGTTGCGGCGGAGAAACGTGGGCCGGGGAGCATGAGCGGGTGCTGCCGGTGGGCCGGGGAGCATGAGCGGTGCTGCCGGTGGGCCGGGAGGCATGAGCGGGTGCTCGGGGCGGGCCGGGGCGTGTGGGGTTGGTGGGGTGAGCGGGGTTTCCCTAGGTGGTTCTGCGATCCTTGCCGGGCGAAGGCGGGCCCGTGGCCCGTGAGCCGGCAGGAGACAGGGGCACAGGTGGAGGCTGACGGGGTGGCCGATTCCTCGGCGCGGGGGCGGGACCCGCGGCGTATCCTGCGGGACGAGACGCTGCTCGTCCTAGGGCTGTCGCTCGGGGCGAGCGGGGTGTCCGCGCTGATCAGCTTCATCGGCTCGGTCACCAAGCCGGGCGGCCTCAAGGACCAGGCGGCCACCCTCAACGCCTCGGCCGCACCGGGCCGCCCCTGGCTGGACCTGGCCTGGCAGCTCTTCGGGATCACCACCGCGCTGATCCCCGTGGCGCTCGTCGCCCATCTGCTGCTGCGCGAGGGCGCGAGCCTGCGCGCCCTCGGCTTCGACCGCACCCGGCCCTGGCCCGACCTGGCCCGGGGCGCCGGGGTCGCGGCCGTGATCGGCAGCACCGGCATCGCGTTCTACCTGGCCGCCCGCGGCCTCGGCTTCAACCTCACCGTCGTACCCGAGGCGCTTCCCGACGTGTGGTGGAAGTACCCCGTGCTGATCCTCTCCGCGATGCAGAACGCGATCCTCGAAGAGGTCATCGTCGTCGGGTATCTGCTGCGCCGGCTCGGCCAGTTGGGCTGGACCCCGGGGACCGCGCTGGTGGCCAGCGCGGTCCTGCGCGGCTCGTACCACCTCTACCAGGGCATCGGCGGCTTCCTCGGCAACATGGTGATGGGCGTGGTGTTCGTCTGGCTGTACCGCCGCTGGGGCCGGGTCGGCCCGCTGGTCGTCGCCCACTCCCTGCTCGACATCGGAGCGTTCGTCGGCTACGCCCTCCTCGCGGGCAAGGTGGGCTGGCTGCCGACGGCCTGAGCGGGCCCTCAGGCGTGCAGTTCGCCCTCGATGACCGTCACGGCGCGGCCGGTGAGCAGGGTGCGCTCGCCGCGCAGGCCGGTACGGACCAGCCCGGTGCGGCGGGAGGCCTGCAGCCCGGTGAGGTCGTCGCGGCCGAGGCGGGCGGACCAGTACGGGGCGAGGGCGGTGTGGGCGCTGCCGGTCACCGGGTCCTCGTCGATGCCGACGTTCGGGAAGAAGCAGCGGGAGACGTAGTCGTAGCCGCGCGCGGGGTCCTCGGCGCGGGCCGTGGCGATGATGCCGCGCGAGGAGTACGCGCCGAGGGACTTGTGGTCGGGGGAGAGGCCGAGGACGGTCTTCTCGTCGGCCAGCTCCACCAGCAGGTCACCGATGTTCGGGCCGGTGTCGAAGGCCGCGGCCGGCTCCGCGCCGAGCGCCTCGGCGACCCCGGCCGGGAGCTCGACCGGGGTGAGCGGGGCGGTCGGGAAGTCGAGGGCGAACGAACCGTCCGCGGCGGGCGTGGCGATCAGCACCCCGCTGCGGGTGGCGAACCGCACCGGACCCTCGTGAGCGCCGGTGGTGTGCAGGACGTGGGCCGTGGCGAGGGTGGCGTGTCCGCACATCGCGACCTCGGTGGCGGGCGTGAACCAGCGCAGCGCCCAGTCCGCCGCGCCGCCCTCGGGCAGCCGGTGCGCGAACGCCGTCTCGGCGTGGTTGACCTCCATGGCCACGTTCTGGAGCCAGTCGTCGTCCGGGAAGACGTCGTCCAGGAGCAGGACCCCGGCCGGGTTTCCGGCGAAGGGGCGGTCGGTGAAGGCGTCCACGATTCGAATGCGCATGGCGCCGACGCTAGCGGCCCCCGAAGCCCTCGGACCAAGGCCAATTCACGAATGCCGGACCGTTTCCCGGCCGGCCGTCACACGCGTGCGCAGCCAGGGGGCGAGCTGGGCGATGCCGAACGACACCTCCACGGCGAGGAACGGCCACAGCACCCCCGGCCCGCCGTGCGTCAGCGCGTACGCCTGCCACAGGGCGAACAGCACGCGCGCGACGCCGTCGAGGAGACCGTGCAGCGGCAGCGGCCGTACGACCCGCAGGACGGACCAGACCACCACGACCGAGCCCATCAGGTTGGCGTACAGGGTCTGCATCGGGGTGAGCGCGGGCATCGTGCCGAGGCCGGTCGCGTCACCTCCGGCGGACAGCAGGTCGTGCACCAGCGCGTACGTCCAGGGTGTGGCGAAACCGGCCGTGACGATCAGGTCGTACCAGCCGCTGGTGCGGACAAGGCGCGTGTAGCCAGGGGCGGCAGGGGTCATCGGGGGGCTCCTCGGCAGGGCTCGTTCGGGCGCCGCCCACGCTAGACAGCGGAGTACGCTCCAAGGTCAAGTCGACCGAGTGGTGGGGGAGTCATGCGCATCGGGGAACTGGCCGTGCGTGCGGGGCTGTCCAAGGACACGCTGCGCTTCTACGAGAAGATCGGCCTGATCGAGGGTGACCGGCTGCCCAACGGCTACCGTGACTTCCCGCCGGAGACGGTGCCCTGGCTGCAGTATGTGCGCACGGCGCAGGCGCTCGGGTTCACCCTCGCCGAGATCGCCCGGCACGGCGCGGAACTGAAGGACGCACCGGACAGCGCCGAGGCCCTGTCCGCCCTGTTCGAGGACAAGATCCGGGTCGTCGACGCGCGCCTGGCCGAGCTGACGGCACTCCGCACGGACCTCACCGCCCGCGTCGGCACCGGCTGTCCCCTGCGAGCAGGGGCCGGTCAGGTGAGGTAGTCCGCGCGCCCCTCGTCGTCGAGTTCGAAGGGGCCGTCGGGGATGATGCAGAATTCGTTGCCCTCGGGGTCCGCCATCACCAGGAAGCCGCCGGCGTCGTACTGCGTCAGCCTGCGTCCGCCGAGCGCCTCGACACGCCGCTGCTCGGCGGACGGGTCGGGCGAGGTGATGTCGAAGTGCATACGGTTCTTCACCGACTTGGGCTCGCCGGTTCGCTGGAAGCCCAGGCCCAGGCCGTTCTCGCGCCGCAGCCATACGTAGGGTCCCATGCGGCCCACGACTGGCCGGCCGAGCAACTCGGACCAGAACGCGGCAAGCCGCTCGGGGTCGGTGGCGTCCACGACGAGGGTGTTGATCCGCATGGGTGAGTCCGTCATGCCCTGATCCTCTCAGGGCGCGCGGCTCAGTGCCGGTCGCGCGCGGCGGCCGCCGCCTCCAGCAGGGACCAGCCGTCCAGCTCCACCGCCCGCCGCGCCTCCGGCCGCCACCCACGGGCCAACGCCGCGTCGAGCAGCGACCGGACGGCGCCGGGTTCGTGAAGGTTCAGGGAGGCGCCCCGGACGTACCCCACGTCTCCGGAGCCCAGGGGAGCCCCGCCCGGGACGTACCGGCCGGGGCCCTCGGCGAAGACGATGCGCAGGGGGCCGCCGGCGCCGGCCGGCTGCGGGTACAGCGTCAGGGTCTCGCGGCAGGACCGGCCGCCGTCCGCCCCGCTGTGGCTGTGACTGTGGCGGAGCGTCCACAGGTACGTGCGCGCGTCGGCGACCAGTCGGCGGGGCGTTCTCGAACGGCGGGGCACGGAGCCGAGGGTACGCGGTCACCGCGCCTTCGGAAGGGGGTTGTCAGCGAAACTCTTCCGATATATCGTTGAGGCATCGCGAACGATACGCGATGTGTAGTGACAGATCAGCGATGGAATGGAGTGATCACGATGCGTACCCACGGATTCGAGCGTGGACATCGGCATGAGGGCCCCGGCTGCCGGGGCATGGGCGGCTTCGAGGGCCGGCGGGCCGCCTTCGGCCCGTTCGGGCCCGGTGGCCCGGGGTTCGGTCCCGGCGGGCCCGGCTTCGGGCCGGGCGGCTGGGGGCCGCGAGGACGGGGCGGCCCGCGGGGGCGGGCGCGGCGCGGTGACGTACGCGCCTCGATCCTGGCCCTGCTCAGGGACCGTCCCATGCACGGCTACGAGATGATCCAGGAGATCGCCGAACGCAGTGGCGGCGCCTGGAAGCCCAGCCCCGGTTCGGTCTACCCCACCCTCCAACTGCTGGAGGACGAGGGTCTGATCGCCAGCGAGACCGAGGGCGGCAAGAAGCTGTTCTCGCTGACCGAGAACGGACGCGCCGCCGCCGAGGAGGGGCCGGACGCACCCTGGGAGGAGGCCTCGCGCGGAGTCGACTGGGAGGCCCTCACCGAGATCCGTCAGGCCGGGTTCGGGCTGATGGAGGCGTTCGGCCAGGTCTGGAAGACCGGCAGCAAGGAGCAGCGCGAGAAGGCGCTGGCTGTCGTCAACGACGCCCGCAAGAAGCTGTACCTGATCCTCGCCGACGAGCACTGAGGCTCCCGCGAGGTCCGGGCGCCCCGTGCGGTATCCGCGCGGGGCGCCTTCGCGTGTCCCCGCTCAGGCCACCAGGCCGTCCAGCTTGCGCAGCGACTCGTGCAGGGCGGCCGTTGCCGAGTCCTTCAGCTTGCCCGCCATCAGCGACACCGCGGCGCCGGTGAACTCGCCGTCGATCCGGAGCGTCGTGGCGTCGCCGTCGGGGGTCAGGGTGTAGCGGGTGGCGACGGTCACCGCCATCGGGCCCTTGCCGCGGATGGCGAACAGCCGGGCGGGTTCCAGCTCCTCGATGGTCCAGTCGACCTCCGCCGGGAAACCCATCAGCTTCATGTTCTCCTGGAACGTCCCGCCCACGGCCAGGGTCTCGGGGCCGCCCCGGGGAAAGCTGGTGTGGGTCGCGTTCCATGCCCCGTACGATGGCCAGTCGGTGAGCTGGGCCCACACCTTCTCGGCCGGCGCCTGGATGCGGGCCTCCGCGCTGACTTCGGCCATGCGACCACCCCTTCGGATCGGGCGTATCGGGCTACGGTGTCGCGGAACGTAGCCGCAGGGGCGCGAACATTCAATACTGATGAGCCGTCACTTCTCGGGGCCGAGCTGGGTGCAGGGCGCCGAGAGGCGGCACCCGCGCACGCCTTGCCCTTGCTGACGTACGGGTACCGGCGCGGCGCGGTCGCTCGTCGGGGGCGTGGCGCAAGGCGGCGCGCGCCTCCTTGCGCGGGATCGGCCTGATCTCCTCCGTGAGGATGACATCCCGGTCGGTGATGTCCACTCGTCGTGGGACGCGAGAATGGTTCCCGTCGTGGATGTGCGGTCCCCCGTGAGGCTGATGAGGTGGGGATGTGCAACCCCGTACAGCCCACCGGACCGCTCCCGACGCAGTGGTTCCGCACCAGGACGGCGCTGCCTGGCTCGGTGTCGAGCTCGCAGCGGTGATTGCCGGTGCCCGCCGGAGGGCCGTGAGGGACGGGGACCGGCAGACCGACACCGCGCATCTGCTCCACGCCCTGCTGGAGCACGACCCCGAGGCCCGCGCCGCCGTGGGGGAGTCCCGGCGGCTCGCCCGGCTCCTCGGTTACCTCGTGCAGCGCAGCATCGGCTACGGACTGCGCTGGCAGGGCAGCGTGGAGAACTCCGGCACGCTCCCCTTCGTCGCCGCCCCGGCCGGGCCCGTGGATTCGGCCGGGCCCGTGGATTCGGCCGGGCCCGTGGATTCGGCCGGGCCCGTGGATTCGGCCGGGCCCGTCACTTCGGGCGATGCCGTCGCTTCGGCCGGCCTCGCGGCTTCGACCCTCTCCGTCTCTTCCGGTGGCGCCGACGGCCCCGCTGGGCCCGGCGATCCGGCCGCAGGGGCCGGGGGAAGGACCGTCGGTGTGCCTCCCGCTCCGCCCGCCGCCCAGGACGGCGCGGCCAGGGACGCCGGAGGGTGGTCGCCCGCCGCGGCCACGGCGCTCGCCGACGCCCGCCTCCGCGCCCGGCTCCGGGGCGCGCCCCGGGTCGCCGGCACCGACCTGCTCGCGGCCCTCGCCGCCGACCCGCGCTCCCGGGCCGCCGAGGTCCTCGAACGCGCCGGCATCCCGGCCGGCGAGCTGGCCGCGCGGATCGAGGCGGAAACCGGCGAGTACGCCGCCGACGGAATGGCGGCCCGCTGCCGGAGAGGTGGCCCGCCGACGGCCGGACCGTCCACCAGCTGAGACAGGTGTCAACAGGGGTGACGCTCCTGTCGGCGCCTGCCATCATGTGCCGGTGCATACGTCTGGGAGCAGTCATGACAGCCCTGGCAAGGGAGCCGGACTCGGCCTCGCCCTCGCCTCGGCGCTGGCCTTCGGCGGGTCCGGGGTGGCCGCCAAACCACTGATCGAGGCGGGACTCGACCCGCTGCACGTGGTGTGGCTGCGGGTGGCGGGCGCCGCTCTGGTGATGCTGCCGATCGCGGTACGGCACCGCGCCCTGCCGCGCCGCCGGCCCGCGCTGCTCGCCGGGTTCGGGCTGCTCGCCGTCGCCGGTGTCCAGGCCTGCTACTTCGCCGCGCTCTCCCGGATCCCGGTCGGCGTGGCCCTGCTCATCGAGTATCTGGCGCCCGCCCTGGTGCTGGGCTGGGTGCGGTTCGTGCAGCGGCGGCCCGTGACCCGTGCCGCCGCGCTCGGCGTGGTCCTCGCCGCGGGTGGCCTCGCCTGTGTGGTGGAGGTCTGGTCGGGGCTGAGCTTCGACGCGCTGGGCCTGGTGCTCGCCCTGGGCGCCGCCTGCTGCCAGGTCGGCTACTTCGTCCTGGCCGACCAGGGCAGCGACGCGGGCGAGACGGCGCCCGACCCGCTCGGCGTCATCGCCTACGGGCTGCTCGTGGGCGCCGCCGTGCTGACGGCCGTGGCCCGCCCCTGGAGCATGGACTGGTCGGTGCTGGCGGGCTCCGCGGACCTGAACGGCACCGGCGTACCGGCCGTCGCCCTGCTCGCCTGGGTGGTGCTCGTCGCCACGGTGATCGCGTACATCACCGGAGTGCTGTCCGTGCGCCGGCTGTCGCCGCAGGTCGCCGGAGTCGTCGCCTGTCTGGAGGCGGTCATCGCGACCGTGCTGGCCTGGGTGCTGCTCGGCGAGCACCTGTCCGCGCCGCAGGTCGTCGGCGGCGCGGTCGTCCTGGTCGGCGCGTTCATAGCCCAGTCCTCCGCCCCCGCGAAGGGGTCCCCGGAGCCGGTCGCCTCGGGCGGCGCCGAACGGGAGCTGTCCGCCCGCGGCACCGCCGCATAGAGCACCGGCCGGAGGCGATCCCGGCGCGCCCGGACGCAGGCGCGCCCGGACGCTAGTGCCCCGCCAGGTAGTCCGGCAGGTCGACGCCGGGCGCCAGGTCGGCGTTGGGGACCGGTGCCTCGTAGCCCTTGCGGAGCGGGACGACCCCGGCCCAGAACGGCAGGGAGAGGTCGTCCGGTTCGTCGTTGGCCCCGCCGGAGCGGACCTTGGCCGAGACCTCGTCGAGGTCCAGGCGGATGACCGCGGTGGCGGCCAGCTCCTTCTTGTTCGCGGGGCGGGAGTCGGCGGCCCGGCCCGGTACGACGTGGTCGACCAGCGCGTCCAGGGCCAGCCGCCGTTCCTCGGGGTCGGTGACCTCGTGCGCGACGCCGTGCACCACGACCGAGCGGTAGTTG
The DNA here is from genome assembly GCF_014203595.1 of Streptomyces echinatus. GTDB lineage: Bacteria > Actinomycetota > Actinomycetes > Streptomycetales > Streptomycetaceae > Streptomyces > Streptomyces echinatus. The sequence goes on along the minus strand of NZ_JACHJK010000002.1, from coordinate 849,719 downwards.
ATCGAGTGGTGGAAGGCGGAGCGGGCCAGCACCAGCCCGTCGACGTGGGTGACCGTCAGGCACACCGGCAGGCCGGGGTCGGTCTGGCCGGTCATCCGCAGCGGGCGGGAACCGGTGGACCCGTGGACGTAGAGCCGCTCGCCGACCCGGCCGTACAGCGTCGGCAGCACCACCGGGGCGCCGTCCCGGACGAAGCCGAGGTGACAGACGTATCCCTCGTCCAATATCGCGTGCACCAGCTCCTTGTCGTACGACGCCCGGTCCGCGGAGCGCGTCGGCACGGTGCGGTCGGTCGGCGTGTAGGCGGCGGCCTGCGATTCCTCGGTCGTGCCCTGCATGACGGAGCCCTCCATGGGTGAGGCGACTTGAAAAGACGTTTTGCACTAGTGCATAATGCTGATTGTGCTAGGAGAATATCGGATCACCGGGCGCGGCGCAGCCGAGATCGCGGCCGAGGTCGAACGGGCCGTCGGCGCCGGACAGCTGCGGCCGGGCCAGACCCTGCCTCCCATGCGGGAGCTCGCGGCACAGCTGGGCGTGAATCCGAACACGGTCGCCGCCGCCTACCGCACCCTGCGCGAACGCGGGGTGATCGAGACGGCCGGCCGCCGGGGCAGCCGTGTCCGCTCCAAGCCGGCCACCACCGGCCGCGAGGAACTGCGCGTGGAGGTGCCGCCCGGGGGCCGTGACCTCTCCACGGGCAACCCCGACCCGGCCCTGCTGCCCCGCCTCGCCCCGGCCCTCGCGGCGGCGGCGCGGGAGGGCGACCGCCGGCCCGTCCTCTACGGTGACGACCCCGTCGACGCGGAGCTCGTCCGCCTCGCCCGTGCCGAACTCGACGCCGACGGCGTCCCCGGGGGCCCGCCGGCCGTGACCTCCGGCTCCCTCGACGCGATCGAACGCGTCCTTGCCGCGCACCTCAGGCCCGGCGACTCGGTCGCCGTCGAGGATCCCGGCTGGGGGAGCGCCCTGGACCTCGTCCCCGCCCTGGGCCTGCACCTGGCCCCCGTCGGCGTGGACGACGACGGGCCGCGCCCGGACGAGCTGCGCCGCGCCCTGGAGTCCGGGGCCCGCGCCCTGATCGTCACCGCCCGCGCCCAGAACCCGACCGGCGCCGCGGTGACCGCCACGCGCGCGCGTGCCCTGCGCGCGGTGCTGCGGGACCACCCGGAGACCCTGCTCATCGAGGACGACCACGGTCACGGCTTCGTCGACCTGCCCCTGCACCCCCTCGCGGGTGTCACCCGCCACTGGGCCTTCGTCCGCTCCGCCGCCAAGGCCTACGGCCCCGACCTGCGCCTCGCCGTCGTCACCGGCGACCCCGTCACCGTCGACCGGGTCCGGGGCCGCCAGCGCCTGGGCCCGGGGTGGGTGAGCCTGCTCCTGCAGCGGGCCGTGGCGCACCTGTGGGCGGGCGGCGCGGTGGACCGGGCGGCCGTGGCGCGGTCGTACGGCGCCCGCAGGGACGCCCTGGTCGAGGCGCTGGCGGAGCGCGGGGTCACCGCCCACGGCCGCAGCGGCCTGAACGTCTGGGTGCCGGTTCCCGACGAGACGGGCGCGGTGGCCCGGCTGGTGCAGGCAGGCTGGGCGGTCGCGCCGGGTGCCCGTTTCCGGCTCGCGTCACCGCAGGGCATCCGCGTCACGGTCTCGACGCTCGCACCGGAGGACATCACCCCGCTGGCCGACGCGGTGGCGGCGGCGGTCCGGCCGAGTCCGGCGCGCGTCTACGGCTGACGGCACCGGAGAAGGGGGGCGGAGAGGCGGCTCGACCGGCCACCACGGACCGTACGTCCCCCCGGTACCCCCGCCCCCTCAGACGCTCTTGCCGCGCACCTGGGTGAGCGCGGCCCCCGCGATGACGATCACCGCACCCACCGGCGTGGTCCACCGCAGGGACTCCCCGAGGATCGCCACCCCCGCGGCCGTGGCGATGACGGGAATGAAGTACGTGACCATCTGGGCGGTGGTGGGCCCGACCTCGGCGACCAGCCCGTACTGGATGAGCACGGCGAGCCCCGTCCCCAGGGCGCCCAGCGCGGCGACGGCCAGCAGCGGAACGAACGCGAAGTGCTCGGGAACGCCGGTGAACAGCGGCGTCACGACGGCCAGCTGCACCGTGGCCAGCAGCAGTTGCCCCCCGGTCATCGCCAGGTGCGAGTTCCCGGTGCCGGCCAGCGTCCGGCGGACGTAGATCCAGCCGACCGGGTAGCTCAGCGAGGCCAGCAGCGCCATCGCCGTGCCCGTGGCGTCCAGGCCGTGGAAGCCCTGCCACACCCCCAGCACGGTCAGCACGCCCAGGAAGCCGAGCGCCAGGCCGGCGACCCGGACCCGGGTGGGCCGGTCCTCGGACAGCGCGACCAGGGACAGGAGCATGCCCCACAGGGGGGAGGTGGCGTTGCAGATGCCGGCCAGCGTGGACGGGATCGTCAGTTCGGAGTAGGCGAAGAGGGAGAACGGCAGGGCGTTCAGCAGGAACGCGGCGACCGCCATGTGCCCCCACACCCGGGCCCCGCGCGGCAGCCGTTGCCGCTTCACGGCCATCGCCGCCATCAGCACCGCCGTGCCGAACACGAGCCGGCCGAGCGTGACCTGGAACGGCGCGTACCCGTCGGTCCCCACCTTGATCAACAGGAAGCTGAAGCCCCAGATCAGGGACAGTGCGCCGAAGCGGAGCCGCCAGTCCAGGCGGGCGCGGGGACGGGCCGGGGCGGAGGTGGAGGCGGTGGGCCGGGTTCGGGGCGGGGTGACCGTGCTCATGCGTTCCACGATGCCGGAGGCAACCTCGTAGGACAATCGAGACTTCCCTCCTGGTACCTCTTAGTATTGCTTACATGTTGAACTTGGAGCGCCTGCGCACCCTGGACGCACTGGCCCGGCACGGCTCGGTGAGCGCCGCCGCCGACGCGCTGCACGTCACCACGTCCGCGGTCTCGCAGCAGCTGGGCAAGCTGGAGCGGGAGGTCGGCCAGCAGCTCCTGGCCAAGAACGGCCGGGGGGTACGCCTCACGGACGCGGGCCGGCTGCTGTCGGAGCACGCGGCGCGGATCCTGTCGCAGGTCGAACTGGCCCAGTCCGACCTGGAGGCGCACCGTGGGCAGGTCGTCGGCGAACTCCGGCTCTCGGCGTTCCCGACCGCCGCGCGCGGCCTGTTCCCGGCCGCGCTCGGCGCGCTGCGCACCGAGCACCCGGGGCTGCGCGTGCGCTCCAGTGAGCTGGAGCCGGAGCAGGGCGTCGCCGGCGTCGTCCGCGGCGATCTCGACCTCGCGGTGGTCCTGGACTGGTACAACAAGCCGATGCCCGTGCCCGACGGCCTGGTCAAGGCGCCCCTGCTGGACGACCCGGCCGATGTCGCCATGCCCCTCGGGCACCGGCTCGCGGACCGGGACGAGGTGGACCTGACCGAGTTCGCCGAGGACGAGTGGATCACCTGGGGCGAGGGGGAGTTCTGCCACGAGTGGCTGCTGTTCACGCTGCGCTCCAAGGGCGTCGAGCCGATCATCGGCCACCGCGCCGGTGAGACCCACACCCAGCTCGGCCTCGTCGCGGCCGGTCTGGGTGTGTGCATCGCTCCGCTGCTGGGCCGGCATCCGGTGCCCGAGGGTGTGGTGCTGGTGCCGCTCAAGCAGCGTGTGCGCCGCCATGTGTACGTGATCTGGCGGGCGGACGCCGACCGCCGACCCTCCATCCGCGCCGCCGTGCAGGCCCTGCGCGAGACCGCCCGGAAACTCGGCTGAGACCAGCGGGGCGCCCTCGCGCGTCCGCCCGGTTCCGGAAGGGCTCCGGGACCGCTCCCGGCCGCCCGGCCCCGGAAGCCACCCGGCCCGCGCTCCTACCTCCCGCCCAGCTTCCGGAAGTCCCAGGACACGATCTTCTCCGGGGTCAGCCGGGCCCAGGCGTGGCGGCCGTCGTGCGGCATCTCGTCCAGGCCGAAGTTCTTGCGGGCGAACAGCGTCTCGGCCGTGTCGAGTTCCGCGCACAGTTCGCCCGTGCGCGGCACCTCGCCCACGAACTCCACCCGGCCGGACAGCTCGACCCCGCGCAACTGGTCGTACTCCTCCCCGGAGTCGACCACGACGGCCACCCGCCGATCGCGGCTCAGCTGCGCCCAGCGCCGGCTGCGCACCACCGAGTACAGCCACAGCGAGGCGCCGTCCCAGGCGAACCACAACGCGCTCACATGCGGTGTGCCGTCGGCCGAGACGGTCGCGACCCGGCAGGTGCGCTGGGTGGTGAGGAACTCATCCAGCTCGCCGCGCGTCATCATGATCTTCCGGCCCCGGCGCTGCTGCGTGACGGTCATGCGGCCCCCTCTTCATTCCACATCGTGTCCGGTGAACTCCTCTGCTGTGTTGATCCTCTGACATCGCGTCAGAAAAGGGAACCGTCCGGCTTCCGCCCGCGACCCGATGTGGCTACTCTCACCGCCCGGATTCCGGCGAAAGGGTGTGCCATGCCGTCGTACGAGCAGCTCGGCGACCTCCTCGATCCCGCGAGCACCGTCCTGCTCACCGTGGAGTGCCAGCAGGGCGTCGTCGGCCCCGACGGCGCCCTGCCCGAACTCGCCCGCGAGGCGCGCTCCTCCGGCGCCCTGCGTAACGTGGCCCGGCTGGTCGCCGCCGCCCACGAGGCCGGCGTGCAGGTGATCCACGCCGTCGCCGAGCGCCGCCCCGACGGCCGCGGCGCGAGCCGCAACGCCCGCCTGTTCCGGGCCGCCGAACGGCTCCCCGTGCGCCAGCTGACCGGCAGCGCGGCGGTGCGGGTCGCGCCCCCGATCGAGGTCGGCGCGGAGGACCTCGTCGTCCGGCGGCTGCACGGGCTGTCCCCGGTCCACGGCACCGACGTCGACGCCCTGCTGCGCAACCTCGGCTGCCGCACGCTGATCGTCACCGGGGTCTCGGCCAACGTCGCCGTGCCCAACGCGGTGTTCGACGCCGTCAACCTCGGCTACACCGCCGTCGTCCCGTCCGACGCCGTCGCCGGGGTGCCCGCCGACTACACCGCGGCGGTGATCCGCCACACCCTCGCGCTGGTCGCCACGGTCGCGACCACGGACGAGGTGCTGCGCTGCCTTAAACAGGCGTACGGACGGAGCTGAGCCGGCCTCAGGCCAGCTCGATCTCGTCACCGGAGACGCTGATCTTCTTCGCCGCCAGCGGCTGCGTCGCGGGCCCCTTCTTCACGCTGCCGTCCTCGGCCGAGAAGTGGCTGCCGTGGCACGGACAGACGATCACACCGTCCGCCACACTGCCCACCGCGCAGCCCTGGTGGGTGCACTTGGCCGAGAACGCCTTGTAGGTCCCCGCCGTCGGCTGGGTGACCACGACCCCCTGGTCCTTGAAGATCTTGCCGCCGCCCTCGGGGATGTCCGCGGTCCTGGCGAGCGCGGCACCCCCGGCGGAGCCGCCGCCTTCCTGTGCGGAGCCGGCCCCGGTGACGACGCTGTCGGAGGAGTCGTCGCCCGAACCGCAGGCGGTGAGCGCGGCGGCGAGCCCCGCCGCTCCCGCCGCCGCCATCACGGTACGGCGGGCCGGCCGGGTGGGGGCGCCTCCCTGTTCGGACGAAGTCGGGAGCGATGCGCTGGTCATGTGAGGCTTCCCTTCCGCGGAACTGCTCGTGGTCCGTCATGGGGTACGGCCACGGGACGGCGGCCGTTCAGACGGGCACCGGATCCTTGCCCCCGGGGCTGAGAGGGCCCTGTGCCACGGCTGTCCGCCGGCTGTCGGCCGGAGACCGGGCCGTCCCCCGGTCCCCAGTAACCTGGGGCGATGCTCAAGGAAGTCACCGCGACCCGCTACATCACGCCCCTGCGTGAGGGGGGCTCGCTGCCGGGGCTCGTCGAAGCCGACGACTTCGGGATGTACGTCATGAAGTTCCGGGCCGCGGGACAGGGCCGCAAGACCCTGGTCGCCGAGGTGGTGTGCGGCGAACTCGCTCGCCGCCTCGGATTCCGCATGCCCCGGCTGGTCACCGTCCGGCTGGACCCGGTCCTCGGGCTGGGCGAACCCGAGCAGCAGGTGCAGGACCTGCTCCGGGGCAGCGGCGGCACCAACCTCGGCATGGACTTCCTGTCCGGTGCCCTCGGCTACGACCCGCTCGCTTTCCCGGTGAGCCCCGGCGAGGCCGGACGGATCGTCTGGTTCGACGCGCTGATCAACAACGTCGACCGGTCCTGGCGCAACCCCAACCTCCTGCTGCACCGGGGCGAGCTGTGGCTCATCGACCACGGCGCCACGATGATCTGGCACCACAACTGGCCCTCCGCCGAAGCCTCGGCGGCCCGTCCCTACGACGCCTCGGACCACGCCCTCGCCCGGTTCGCCCCCGACCTCACGGCCGCCGCGGCCGAACTGGCGCCCCGGGTCACCGAGGACCTGCTCGCCGAGGTCACCGCCGAGATCCCGGACGCCTGGCTCGCCGACGAGCCCGGCTTCGGCACCCCGGACGACCTGCGCCGGGCCTACGCACGGCCACTGCTCGCGCGCGCGGCCGTCATCGCCGAGCGGATCACCGGCCTCGGCTCCGCAGCGGAGGAGGGCAAGTGAGCGAGCGGCACATCCACATGGCCGGCCACGTGACCGAGCGGCACATCACCCGGGCGGGCCAGGGCGGCGACCGGGAGGTGTTCGAGTACGCGCTGCTGCGGGTCGTACCCCGGGTGGAGCGCGGGGAGTGCATCAACGCGGGCGTGGTCGTGTACTGCCGTGCCCGGGCCTACGTCGGCGCCCGCACCCATCTGGACGAGGCCCGGCTGCTCGCCCTGGACCCGTCCGCCGACGTCGCCGGGGTGCGTGCCGCGCTCCGGGCGATCGAGCGGCACTGCGCGGGCGGCGAGGAGGCCGGGCAGGCGGCCGGGGACGACGCCGGGCGCCGTTACCGCTGGCTGATCGCGCCCCGTTCCACCGTGGTCCAGCCGGGACCCGTGCACACCGGCCTGACCGCCGACCCGGCCGCCGAGACGGAGCGGTTGCTGGACCTCCTGGTGAGGTAATGGATCACACCGGCCGGATGTGCCGTTGACACCGGGTGCCAGGGCTTCTAGCGTCTCGGGTGCTGAAGGTACTAAGCGGTCGCTCACCGCATGAAGGGGCCCTCTCCGAGGGCCCCCACAGGCCCTCTCGAGGGCCGACCAGTTCTCTCAAGGGCGAGGAGAAGCAATGTCCACCACTGAACAGCGGGTCGCGGTAGTCACCGGCGCGGCGCGCGGCATCGGCGCCGCGACGGCCGTACGGCTGGCAGCCGAGGGCCGCGCGGTCGCCGTGATCGACCTGGACGAGGCCGCCTGCAAGGACACCGTCGAGAAGATCACCGCCGCCGGCGGCAAGGCCATCGCGGTCGGCGCGGACGTCTCCGACGAGGCACAGGTCGAGGCGGCCGTCGCCCGGATCGCCGAGGAGCTGGGCGCCCCGACGATCCTGGTCAACAACGCGGGCGTGCTGCGCGACAACCTGCTGTTCAAGATGAGCGCCACCGACTGGGACACGGTCATGAACGTGCACCTGCGCGGCTCGTTCCTGATGACGAAGGCCGTCCAGAAGCACATGGTGGACGCGGGCTGGGGCCGGGTCGTCAACCTGTCCTCCTCCTCGGCGCTCGGCAACCGCGGCCAGGCCAACTACTCCGCCGCCAAGGCCGGTCTCCAGGGCTTCACCAAGACCCTCGCCATCGAGCTGGGCAAGTTCGGCGTCACCGCCAACGCCGTCGCCCCCGGCTTCATCGCCACCGAGATGACCAAGGCCACGGCCGACCGCGTCGGCATGGGCTTCGACGACTTCAAGAAGGCCGCCGCCACGCAGATCCCGGTGCAGCGCGTCGGTGAGCCGGAGGACATCGCCAACGCCGTCGCCTTCTTCACCGGCGAGGAGGCCGGCTTCGTCTCCGGCCAGGTGCTGTACGTCGCCGGCGGACCGCTCAACTAAGGGATTCAGGGGTAGCACGGACATGACTGAACTCCCGGAGCTCTCCGGCAAGGTCGCGATCGTCACGGGCGCGAGCCGCGGTATCGGCTACGGCGTCGCCGAGGCGCTGATCGCGCGCGGCGACCGCGTGTGCATCACCGGCCGCAACGAGGACGCCCTGAAGGAGGCCGTCGAGCAGCTCGGCGCCGAGCGGGTCATCGGCGTCGCCGGCAAGGCCCACGACGTCGACCACCAGAGCGAGGCCGTCGAGCGGACCATGGAGTCCTTCGGCCGGGTCGACTTCCTGGTCAACAACGCGGGCACCAACCCCGTGTTCGGCCCCATGGCGGACCTCGACCTGAACGTCGCCCGCAAGGTCTTCGAGACCAACGTGATCTCGGCCCTCGGCTTCGCCCAGCGGACCTGGCACGCCTGGCAGAAGGACAACGGCGGCGCGATCGTCAACATCGCCTCGGTCGCCGGTCTCGCGCCCTCGCCGTTCATCGGCGCGTACGGCGTGAGCAAGGCCGCGATGATCAACCTGACCCAGCAGCTGGCGCACGAGTTCGCGCCGAAGGTCCGGGTCAACGCGATCGCCCCGGCCGTGGTCAAGACCAAGTTCGCGCAGGCCCTGTACGAGGGCCGCGAGGAGGAGGCCGCGGCCGCCTACCCGCTCGCCCGGCTCGGTGTCCCCTCCGACATCGGCGGGGCCGCCGCCTTCCTCACCTCCACGCAGTCGGACTGGATCACCGGTCAGACGCTCGTCGTGGACGGCGGCATCTTCCTCAACGCGGGCGTGCACTGAGTCATCTTCCGGGCGCCGATTTTCGGACGGATCGGCGCCCGGGGAGCCCTCGGGACTCCGCAAAGCGGACTGACAACGTCGTCATCGCTGAAACGATCAAGAAGCCGTGCTGCAGGGGAGGTTCAGGGGCCCGGACGCTGCGGTATCGTCTGCCGACCCTTGGTATGGCAGATCGAGGAGCGTGCGCGTGTTCAACCGGAACCGATTCCTGCGGAGAGTCGCGGCGATCGCGTCCATATCGTTGGTTGCCGGATGCAGTCTGCTGTCCGACGGCGACCCCGACGACCAGGGTCCGATCGTCGTGGGCACCACCAGCGTGCCCAGCACGCTCGATCCGGCCGGCGCCTGGGACGGCTCCTGGGAGCTGTACCGGAACATCTTCCAGACGCTCCTCGCCTACCCGAACGGCGCCACCACCCCCCAGCCCGACGCCGCCCAGAGCTGCTCCTTCACCGACTCCACGAGCCGTACCTACCGCTGCAAGCTGCGCTCCGGCCTGAAGTTCGCCGACGGCGACCCGCTGACCGCCGAGGCCGTCCGGCACTCCATCGACCGCATCCGGACCATCGACGCCCCCGGCGGCCCCGCGGGACTGCTCGGCAGCCTCGACCGCGTGGAGACCACCGGCGACAGCGAGATCGTCTTCCACCTCAACCAGTCCGACGCCACCTTCCCGTTCGTGCTGGCGACCCCCGCCATGTCGATCGTCGACCCGGACGACTACCCGGCCGACTCCCTGCGCAAGGACACCGAGGTGCACGGCTCGGGGCCGTACAAGCTCCAGTCGTTCGAGGAGGACGACAAGGCCGTCCTGGTCCGCAACGACAACTACCGCGGCTTCGCCAAGCGGGAGAACGACGCGGTGACCATCCGCTACTTCAAGGACTCCGGCGGCATGGTCAAGGCGCTGCGGGACAAGCAGATCGACGTCACCTACCGCGGCCTCGCCGCCGACGACATCCTCGCCCTGCAGGAACACGACAGCGAGGACCTGCAACTGGTCGACGGAGCCGGGACCGACATCAGCTACCTGGTGTTCAACCCCAAGGACCCCTGGGCCAAGCAGCCCGCCGTGCGCAAGGCCGTCGCCCAGATCGTGGACCGGGGCGCGATCGCCCACAAGGTCTACAAGGACACGGTCGACCCGCTGTACTCGATGGTCCCCAAGGGCCTGACCGGCCACGCCACCGGCTTCTTCGACGACTACGGCGACCCGAGCGTCCCCAAGGCCCGCAAGATCCTCACCGACGCCGGCATCACCCAGCCCGTACCGCTCACCCTCTGGTACACCACCGACCGCTACGGCTCCGAGACGGCCCTGATGTTCCAGGAGCTCAAGCGGCAGCTGGACGGCTCCGGCCTGTTCACGGTCACCCTCAAGAGCCGGCCCTGGAAGAGTTATGTGGTCGGCTACCAGAAGGGCGAGTACCCGGTGTTCGGGCGCGGCTGGTTCCCGGACTTCCCCGACGCGGACAACTTCATCGCCCCGTTCGTCGGCGAGCACAACGCGCTCGGCACGCCGTACCCGGCCAAGGAGATCACCGGGCAGCTGCTGCCGCACTCGCGCGCGGAGAGCAACCGCGCCGAGACCGTCAAGGACATGGAGGCGGCCCAGCAGCACCTGGTGAACGACGCCCGGCTGATCCCGCTGTGGCAGGGCCGGCAGTTCGTGGCGGCCGACGACGACATCTCCGGCGGTGAGCAGGCCCTCGACCCGTCGACGATCATGATGATGTGGACGCTGCACCGCAAGACCAGCTGGTGAACCGCCCTCGAGGCTCCGGTTGTCAGTGGTCGCCTGTAGGTTCTGAAGCCTGGAAGTGACCGCACGCCGTAGTTGATTGACATCGTGAGGACGTAGACGTGACCGACATCGCCATGCTGCCCGAGTCCTGGCGCGGGGTTCTGGGTGACGAGCTGCAGCAGCCCTACTTCAAGGAGCTGACCGAGTTCGTCGAGGAGGAGCGGGCGAAGGGTCCCGTCTACCCGCCGCGCGAGGAGGTCTTCGCCGCGCTGGACGCGACGCCGTACGAGCGGGTGAAGGTCCTCGTCCTGGGCCAGGACCCCTACCACGGCGAGGGCCAGGGCCACGGCCTGTGCTTCTCGGTGCGGCCCGGGGTGAAGACCCCGCCCTCCCTCCGCAACATCTACAAGGAGATGCAGCAGGAGCTGGGCCTGCCCGTCCCGGACAACGGCTATCTGATGCCGTGGGCCGAGCAGGGCGTGCTGCTGCTGAACGCGGTCCTCACCGTCCGCGCCGGCGAGGCGAACTCGCACAAGGGCAAGGGCTGGGAGAAGTTCACCGACGCCGTGATCCGCGCGGTGGCCTCCCGCCCCGACCCGGCGGTCTTCGTCCTGTGGGGCAACTACGCACAGAAGAAGCTCCCGCTGATCGATGAGACCCGGCACGTGGTGGTCAAGGGTGCGCACCCGTCGCCGCTGTCCGCGAAGAAGTTCTTCGGCTCCCGCCCGTTCACGCAGATCAACGAGGCGATCGCCCTCCAGGGCCACGAGCCGGTCGACTGGCGCATCCCGAACCTGGGCTGACCGCCGCCCGGGCGCCGGGCCGCGGACGCCCCCGTGCCGTGTGCCGGGGCACGGCGCGCCGCGTGGAGGTGCCGGGCCGTGCCGGTGCGCGGTTCGGCCGCGCGGGTGCGACCGGCTGCTCCCGGCCCGCAGTTGAGCACCGTCCCACGGCGCGACGGCGCCGCCTGACCGGGAATACCCGCGGCGCCGGTTAGCGTCAGCAGCGGACCATCCCCGACGGCCCGGAGGGACACCGTGGCGGAGCGACAGGAGCAGGCGGCGCCGGACGCCGTGCTGACGCGGATCGGGCAGGTCGTGATGCTGCACCACGGCGGCGACCGCGAGGAGGCCCGCAGCCGCTTCCTGGACCTGTGGGTGGAGATCGGCGAGGACGGCGACCCGCTGCACCGCTGCACCCTGGCCCACTACCTGGCCGACACCCAGGACGACCCGGGTGACGAACTCGCCTGGGACCTGAGGGCGTTGTCGGCGGCCGAGGAACTGGCCGGCGGCCGCGCGGACGGCGACCCGGCCAGCGTCCAGGGATTCTTCCCGTCGCTGCACCTCAACCTGGCCGCCGACTACGTCAAGCTCGGCCGTGCCGAGGCCGCCCGCAGCCATCTGCGCCGCGCCCGCAGCGCCGCGGGCTCCCTGGCCGACGACGGCTACGGCGAGGGGGTCCGGTCCGCGATCAGCCGGCTGGCGCTGCGGCTCGGCGAGGAGGGCACTCCGGGTGCCGACGGCTGGGGCCCGCCCCGGCAGCGGTGACACTGCGGGGCCGTGGCCCCGGGGGAGGCGGGGCGCCGGTGTCCGGCGGGCGGGCCGGGGCGCGCAGGGTGCGCGGCCATCCTCAGCGCCTCGACGGCCGGTGCCTGCACCACCCGGGGCTCCGCGCCGCCGTCCGGACGGGGCGCGGCCGGCCGCGCGGACACGGTGTCCCGGGGCGGCCCCGGAGCCGCCGGGTGCCGCTCCGTCGCGCAGCCGGAGAGGGCCGAGACGGCCACGGTGACCAGAAGCGCTGCGGTGGTCGTCGTTCGATGCACCCGCGCAACTCTGCTGGGTCGGGTACCCGCCTGGACACCAGGGAGCCGAACGCGATGCCCCGCACGGGTGATCGCGTACCCCGTGGGGGGGATTCCGCCGTGCCGGGGCTGACGTTCAGTCGCCGGTGGTGCCGTCGACCCGCTCGCGGACCAGGTCGGCGTGCCCGTTGTGCCGGGCGTACTCCTCGATCATGTGGGTGTAGATCCAGCGGAGGTTGAAGGGCTCCCCGGTGGACCGGCTCTTGCCCAGGGAGAGGTCGTCGAGCCCGCGACCGGCCGTGTGGCGCCGGGCCGCGTCGACCTGCGCCTGCCAGGTGGCGTACGTCTCCTCCCAGGTGTCCTCGTCCGTGACACGGAAATCGCCGTCCGGGTCGTCCTCGGTGCAGTAGAGGACGCCCGGGTCCTCGCCCAGCAGCACCTCGTGGAACCAGAACCGCTCCACCTCCGCCAGGTGCCGCACCAGACCCAGCAGGGTCAGCTCGGAGGGCGCCACGGACGGGGTCCGCAGCTGGGCGTCGGTCAGCCCTTCGCACTTCCAGACGAGCGTCTGGCGGTGGTAGTCGAGCCAGCCCTCCAGCATGGTGCGTTCGTCGGCCTGGGTGGCGGGCTCTTCCCGCTTGATCGTCATGCACGCATCATGACCGAGTACGAAGGTGATGGCCAGCAAGTTTCAGGGCCGGAGCATTCCCGTCAGCAGTTCCCGCAGCCCGGCCCTGATCTCCGCCAGGCCCGGCTCCCGCGCGCTGAAGGAACCGGCCGCGCAGGAGAACATGAGCCCGTCCGCCCAGGCGGCCACGGAGAGCACATGGCGGGCCGGGTCGGGTGAGCCCGCGGCCGTGAGCAGCGCGGAGAGCTGTTCCTGGAAGACGGCGCCGGTGCGGTCGTAGAAGGCACGCAGGCCGGGCCGGCGGGTGGCCTCCAGGGCCAGTTCGTACCGGGCGATCAGCAGCTCGCGATCGCGGGTCAGGGAGCGGTGGACCGCGAGCGCCAGCCCCTCCGCCAGGGCGTCGACCCCGCCGCTCGGGTCCGGCATCTCCTCCAGCGCCAGCACCCGGGCCTCCCGCTCGGCGTGCCGGCGCACCGCGAGTTCCAGCAGCGCCTCCCGGGTGCGCGCCACGTTCGACGTCGACCCCGAGGGCAGTCCGGCCGCCTCGTCCACCGCCCGGTGGGTGAGCCCGCGCATGCCGCGTTCGGCGAGCAGGGCGAGGGCGGCGTCGGCGACGAGAGCGGCGCGGGAGGTGCCGGGGGCGCTCGGGCTGTACGGGGTGCTGGAGGTGCTCCGGCTGTCTGCGGACATGAACCGACCCTACCCAGCGCACTACAGCCGTAGTAAGGTCGCATGCACTACAGGTGTAGTCGAGGAGGGGTCATGACTCGTACGGCGCGCGCGATCGTCATCGGCGGCGGCATCGGGGGGCTGGCCGCGGCGGCCGCCCTGCACCAACGGGGCTGGGCCGTGACCGTGCTGGAGCGGGCGCCCGCCCTGGACCCCGTCGGCACGGCCATCTCACTCGCCCCGAACGCCCTGCGCGCCCTGGACGTCCTCGGCGTCGGCGACGAGATCCGTGACCTGGCCGCCTGGCAGGGCGACGGAGGCCTGCGCACCCCGGGCGGCCGCTGGCTGTCCCACTCCAGCGCCGAGGCCGCCGCCGCCCGCTTCGGCGGCCCCCTGGTCCTGCTGCCCCGGGCCACCCTCGTCGACCGGCTCGCCGCCCTCCTCCCGCCCGGTGCCGTCCGCACCGCGGCGAAGGCGGCCCTCGCCGACCCCGGCGACCCGGCCCGGCCCGCCCGCGTGAGCGTCGGCACGGACGAGCTGGAGGCCGAGCTGGTGGTCGGCGCGGACGGCGTCAGCTCACGGGTCCGGGCAGCTCTCTTCCCCACCCACCCCGGGCCGGTGTACGCCGGTTTCACCACCTGGCGGGTGCTGATCCCGGTACCCGGCGCCGAGTTCGCCTCCCACGAGACCTGGGGCCGCGGCCGCATCTGGGGCACCCACCCCCTCAAGGACGGCCGGGTCTACGCCTACGCGGCGGCCAGGGTCCCGGCCGGGGAACGCGCCCCGGACGACGAGAAGGCCGAACTCCTGCGCCGCTACGGCGACTGGCACGACCCCGTCCCCGCCGTGCTCGCCGCCGCCCGCCCCGAGGACGTGCTCCGGCACGACGTCCACCACCTCGCCCGGCCCCTGCCCGCCTACCACTCGGGCCGCACCGTGCTCCTCGGCGACGCCGCCCACGCCATGCCGCCGACCCTCGGCCAGGGTGGCAACCAGGCCGTCGAGGACGCGATCGTCCTGGCCCACCACGGCGCGGACCTGCCCGCCTACACCGCCGACCGCCTCCCGCGGACCACCGCAATCGCCCGCAAAGCCGTCCGGGTCGCCCGCCTCGGCATGGCCGGCGGCCGGGCCGCCGTGGCCGTACGGAACACGGCCGTCGCGGCCCTCTCGACGGCCGGCCCCGCCCTCTTCCTGAGGGGCTTCGACGGCATCGCCGACTGGCGGCCGCCGTATGCTTCCGGCAGACGACACGCAGGCCAGCGGTAGAGGAGAGCACGTGAAGGTCGGCTGCATCGGACTCGGCGACATCGCGCAGAAGGCGTACCTGCCGGTGCTGGGAGCGCAGCCCGGGCTCGACCTGCATCTGCAGACCCGCACACCCGCCACCCTGGACCGGGTCGGGGACATGCTGCACCTGCCCCGGGAGCGGCGGCACACCACCCTGGACTCGCTGCTCGCCGCCGGCCTGGACGCGGCCTTCGTGCACGCGCCCACCACCGTCCACCCCGAGATCGTCACCCGGCTGCTGGAGGCCGGCGTCCCGACGTACGTGGACAAGCCGCTCGCCTACGAACTCGCCGAGTCGGAGCGGCTGGTCGCCCTCGCCGAGCGGCGCGGCGTCTCGCTGTCCGTCGGCTTCAACCGCCGGTACGCCCCCGGGTACACGCAGTGCCTGGACCACCCGCGCGAGCTGATCCTCATGCAGAAGAACCGGGTCGGGCTGCCCGAGGAGCCGCGCTCGATGATCCTCGACGACTTCATCCACGTCGTCGACACCCTGCGGTTCCTGGTGCCGGGCCCGGTCGACGACATCACCGTCCGCGCCCGCGCCGAGGACGGGCTGCTCCACCACCTCGTGCTCCAGCTCGGCGGGGACGGCTTCACCGCCCTCGGTGTGATGAACCGGCTCAGCGGATCCAGCGAGGAGATCCTGGAGGTGTCCGGGCAGGACAGCAAGCGTCAGGTGGTCAATCTCGCCGAGGTGATCGACCACAAGGGGCAGCCGACCGTGCGCCGCCGCGGCGACTGGGTGCCGGTGGCCCGCCAGCGCGGCATCGAGCAGGCGGTCCTCGCCTTCCTCGACGCCGTGCGCGCCGGGACGGTGCTCAGCGCCAGGGACGCGCTGGCCACCCATGAACTGTGCGAGCGGGTGGTGCGAGCGGTTCAGGAGCGCTCCGGCGCAGCCTGAGCGCCCGCACCCCCTCGCTCATGCCCAGCGCGGTCAGCACCAGCAGCGCGCCGTGCACCGGCCAGTCGCCGTAGCGGACGTACGGGGTGACGCCGTGCGCGAGCGGTACGTCGTACACCTGCGCGGTGCCGGCGTCGGTGCCGAGCCACGGGCCGAGGCGTGCCCCGTCCGGGCCGTACACCGCCGACACGCCCGTGAGGGTGGCGTGGACCATCGGGCGGCCGGTCTCGGCGGCGCGCAGCGCGGCCAGCGAGGCATGCTGCTCCGGCGCCCAGCTCTGCTGGAAGGAGGAGGTGGAGGACTGGCCGAGGAGGATGTCCGCGCCGTTCCCGGCGAGGTGGCGGCTCATGTCGGGGAACGCGGTCTCGAAACAGATCAGCGGCCCGACCCGCAGTCCGTGGCCGACGTTCATCACCGTCTGGTCGGTGCCGCGCCGCCGGTCCTCGCCTGCGGCCCGGCCCACCGACGTCGCCCAGCCGAACAGCGAACGGGCCGGTATGTACTCGCCGAACGGGACCAGCCGCATCTTGTCGTACCGGGCACCGGTCGGGCCGTCCGGGCCGACCAGTACGGAACTCTTGAATATGCCGGGCCGGTCGGAGCGGCGGGCGTCCACGTTCACCAGCACGTCGGCGCCGGTCGCGCGGGACAGTGAGGTCAACCGCCGGGCCAGGTCGGGGCGGTCGTCCAGATCGAAGCCGACGCTGGACTCGCCCCACACGACCAGGTCGACGCCCTGCCCGGCGAGCCGCCGGGTGAGCCGCTCCTCCAGGTCGAACCGCCTGTCGCCGCTGTCCTGCCCCGCCACCACCCCCGGCTGCACGACGGCCACCCGCACCCGTCCGTCGACGTCCGGGCGCGGCGCCCACGCCCACGCGGCCGAGGTCGCGGCGGCCGTGGCGACCAGCGAGGCCAGGGCCGGCAGGCGTGCCTCGCGCACCGATATCAGCGTGGCCGCCGCCACGTTGACGGCCACCACCAGGAAGCTGAGCAGCCACACCCCGCCCACCGACGCCAGCCGCAGCGCCGGGCCCACCTGCCACTGGCTGGCGCCCAGCATGCCCCACGGTCCGCCGAGGCCCTGCCAGGACCGGACCAGCTCCACCGCCAGCCAGGCCGACGGCAGCACCAGCAGTGCGGCGGCGCCCCGGGCCGGTGACGGCACCCCGCCGAGCAGCCGGCGCACCAGCAGGCCCCAGGGCGCCCAGAGCAGGCCGAGGAGCGCGGCGATCAGGAAGATGAACACGTGCAGGCTCGGCAGCAGCCAGTGGTGGACGGCCAGCAGGAAGCCGAAGCCGCCGCACCAGCCGTCGTACGCGGCCCGCCGCGCGGTCGGCGCCGAGCGGGCCAGCAGCAGCCAGGGCACCAGTGCGACGTACGCGAACCACCACAGAGCGGGGGCCGGGAACGCGAGCACGGGAAGGGCTCCCGCGAGGGCGGCGGCGCCCGAGCGGCGCCAGGGGGAGGTCAGCCAGTGGTCGATCGTCCTCATAAGGACCCTCCCTACCCAGCTGTGGTTCCAGTGTGCGTCGGGGACGGTATCGATGCGTCCCGGAGCCGTGGGCGGGTGCGGCCGGGAGGCCGGGGCGGGTCCGTGGCCGCAGACTTGGCCCGGCCGGCCGGCCGGGCCGGGTGCGGTCGGTCGCGTCGTTACCGGTGCTCTTCGAGGGAAGCCGGGCTCGCGTCGCTCATGGCGTGCCGGACTCGCCCGTGGGCAGGCGGCGCCACTTCTCCTGTACGACGACCTCGCGCAGGCGCCAGCCGTCGGCGGTCCGCAGCACGCCGAAGTCGTACCGGCCGCCGCACACGAGGTCCGGGGCGGCGGAGCCGTCGGGGCCGGCGAAGCGCATGGGATTGAGATAGTCGGCGCGCACCCGGGCGGTGTCCCCGGTGTCGTGATCCAGGGCCCCGAACCGCACCTGACGGTTGACGATCAGATGCTGCCGCATGGCGAACAGGGCCAGGCTCTCGGCGAGCCAGGCGGCGACCCGCTCCGCGTCGCCCTCGATGCCGCCCGCCGATCGGTAGTCGGCCCGCCCGCCCGCCGTGAACAGCTCCCGGTACGCCGCCCAGTCACCGTCGTCCACCGCCACGGCGTACGCGGTGATCAGGTCGTTCACGGCCAGCCGGTCCATCACGGTCGCGAGCTCCGCACGCTGCGTCATCGGCACAGTGTTGGGCATTCGGGGCCCGGAGCCAAGAGGCGCGCCGGATATTCGGCGGTGACCGCGTCAGCCGTGATCACTGATGTGGAAAATCCGGTCCAGGTGGTGGTGCGGGATCTCGGCGGCCGCCTCGGGGCTGCGCTGCCCGACGAGGACGCTGGTGCCGAGTCCCGCCGACACGGCGAGCAGGCCGACCGACTCGAACCGCGGGGCGGCACCGGGGCGCAGCAGGCGCGTGTCCCCGGCCTGCCGGAGGAGCCCGGCACGGCGCCCGTTCGGGCCGTCCGGGATGCCGGTCGCCGCGGAAGGGCCGACTGTGGGATGGGCCGGTTCCGCGTCGCCGGCCGTCGTCATCGCCACGCCGCGTGGCCGGCGGGCCGGCCTCATCCACGCTGGAGCTACTGATGAGCCCATCCGTGACCCGTCTGGCTGTCGTCTGCGACTCGCCGCTGCTGCAGCTCGGTCTCACGCAGGCCGTCGACAGCCAACCCGACATGGAGATCACGACGTTCGCCGCGCGTGTCGACGAGCTGTCCGGCACGGTGCACGACGCCGATGTCGTCCTTCTCGTCGACCTGCGAGCCCGCGACCAGGTGGTCGCCCGCCAAGTGGCGAGGCTGAACGGTCAGGGGCGCGCCGTCGTCGTGGTGTCGGCGGCGGACGAACAGTCCGACGCCGTCCTGTGCATCAAGGCCGGTGCGCGTGGATATCTGAGCCGGCAGACCACGGCTTCGGAACTGCTGACCGCCATCCGTGCGGTCGCCGCCGGAAGAGACTACTTCGGGGCGAGTCTCGCCGGCCGGAGCATCCCCGCACCGCCTCCGCACATCACCAGCCGAGAGAGGCAGATCTTACGGTTCGTGGTCAGCGGGGCGACGGATCGTGAAATCGCCGCGCAATTGAAGATCACCGAGAACACGGTTCATACACACCTGGAACGGCTGCGCAGGAAGTGCGGCTCACGGCGCAGGGCCGAACTTACCCGATTCGCCCTCGAGAACGGGATCACCGACGACGGTCCCACGGAGTTATCGAGGTTCACGAGCCTGTGTTCGGGTGTATGTCGTTGAGGCTGTTGACGATGATGACGGCCGGTGGCTGCGCGGGCGTCGGTACCTGAATGAGGATGGGGACGTAGACGATCTGCCCGTGCCGGTACTCCGCTTTCGCTGAAAGGCGGTAGCAGACGGGTGCCTCGGGGTTTTTCACCGTGGCATAGCACCGGAGTGTCAAATTCGCGCCGGGGGCGACGGTCCCCTCACTCGCTGACGCGCCCCATGCGCCGGCCATGAGGCCGGCGGTGGCGGTGGCCGCGAGAACGGCACCCCGCAAGATTGCCTTGACCACTGTCTTCGCTCCCCTCCGCCGCGCTGATCGGCACCTCGCCGAGGAGACCTCCGCGGGGTGCCGACCTTGCTGGAGCCCTTCAGGTATCAGCCCTGCGTGCCGCCTTGGGTGTTGCCGCCGCCGCCACCCTGGGTGCCGCCTTGGGTGTTGCCGCCGCCGCCACCTTGCGTGCCGCCTTGGGTGTTGCCGGTTCCGCCACCTTGCGTGCCGCCTTGGGTGTTGCCGCCGCCGCCCTGGGTCCCGCCTTGGGTGTTGCCGCCGCCGCCACCTTGCGTGCCGCCTTGGGTGTTGCCGGTTCCGCCACCTTGCGTGCCGCCTTGGGTGTTGCCGGTTCCGCCACCCTGGGTCCCGCCCTGGGTGTTGCCGCCGCCGCCACCCTGCGTGCCGCCTTGGGTGTTGCCGCCGCCGCCACCTTGCGTGCCGCCTTGGGTGTTGCCGGTTCCGCCACCCTGGGTCCCGCCCTGGGTGTTGCCGCCGCCGCCACCCTGGGTCCCGCCCTGGGTGTTGCCGCCGCCGCCACCCTGCGTGCCGCCCTGGGTGTTGCCCGGCTTGGTGTTCTTGTTGGGCTTTGTGTTGCAGTTGTGCTTGCACGGCTTTTCCGGGAGCAGGTGATGAGCCTGCGTCGTACCAGTGCCGGTGCGCGCCTGAGCGATGGAAACTGTGTCGTTCGGTGTAGCCGCCGCCGAGGCGGGAGTCCCGATGGAGACGATGCCCCCCACCATTGCCGCCGACGCTATCGCTGTCGCTATCTGCTGCTTCTGGCGATTCCGCACGAGCTTGTCCCTTCCTCCCGCACGATTCTCTCCCGCACGATGCGTAAAATTCCGCATGCAATGATTCGATGCGACGGAAAGCTGAATGCCATTTACCGCGGTTGCGGAGGCCCGGCTTTCGGGCCGCCGATCGCCGGTCATCCAGGTTTCCGAGGCTCCGCCGGATTCCGCCGACTCTCCGGTCGTTTCGCGGAGAACTTCGAAAGGTCACTCCACGCGTCGGGGTTCGACCCGAGTCGTGGGAAAAGGGATGGCGCTCGTCGCACATCATCCAGTTGAACTCTCGAAGCAAGCGCAATATACGCAACGGGCCGTGTTCAATCCTCCTCTCGCCCTGTGGTGGCGTCAACTCAAGGCGGAATTGAAGAGATTCGGCACCGGCCCCTGTAGTCAGAACTGACTACAGCAGCTCAGGTGAATTGTCGCCAAATGACGAGGTCATTGCGGTGGGCGTTGCCTTCGGCGGTGACGGCAGGCCGTGCCGTTGTGGTCAGAACTGCCTACACGGGCGCCGGTGGCGGACCGGGGCGGACCGTCGGCGCGTCAGGCCGCTTCGATGACCCGGCCGCGGATCGCCGCGGCCCACTCGATCACCAACAGCTCGTACTCCGCGCGTTCCTGGGCGGACAGGGTGCCGCCCGCGCGCAGCCACAGCGCCCGGATCTGCTCGTTCACCTCGGCAGCAGACCGCACGGAACCAGGGGGCGGGGAATCGGGGGACATGCGCAACAGCCTAGGGGCAGCAGCTGACCGTGCGCTACCGCGTGGCTACGCAGAAGGTATGGGGTTGGTCACCGCCACCGCGCCGCCGCACGTTCGTATCCGCGAAATGACCGGCGCCCACCGGGTGTTGACCAGGTCGTGGGCGGCCGGCCGGTGCGCGGAAGATGTCCGAAACCGGGGCGGTGCGGCGGCCCGTCAGCCCGACTCCGCCGCGTGCGGGCTCAGGACGCCCGCGGAGACCAGCGCGATGATCACGATGCCGAGAGCGACGCGGTACCACACGAACGGCATGAAGCTCTTGTTGGAGATCCACTTCATGAACCACGCGATCACCGCGTAGCCCGAGACGAACGCGATCACCGTCGCGAACAGGGTCGGCCCCCATGCCACATGGCCCTCGCTCAGCGAGTCCTTCACCTCGAAGGCGCCGGAGGCGAGGACGGCCGGAATGGCGAGCAGGAAGGAGTAGCGGGCCGCGGCCTCGCGCCGGTAGCCCATGAACAGGCCGCCGCTGATGGTCGCGCCGGAGCGGGAGACGCCGGGGATGAGGGCACAGGCCTGGCACAGGCCGAAGATCAGGCCGTCCTTGACGCTGAGATTCTCCAGGGTCTTGCGCTGCTTGGGCGCCCGGTGCCGGCCTCCGGTCTCGTCGCGGGCCGCCATGCGGTCGGCGATGCCGATGACCACGCCCACGACCACGAGCATGGTGGCGGTGACCCGCAGATCGCGGAACGGCCCCTCGATCTGGTCCTTCAGGGTCACGCCCAGCACGCCGATCGGGATGGAGCCGACGATCACCAGCCAGCCCATCTGCGCGTCGTGGTTGTGCCGCATCGTCTTGTCGAACAGCGAGCGGAACCAGGACGAGATGATCCGGCCGATGTCCTTGCGGAAGTAGATGAGGACGGCGGCCTCCGTGCCGATCTGCGTGATCGCGGTGAAGGCGGCGCCGGGGTCCTTCCAGCCGGAGAACGCCGCGGTCAGCCGCAGATGCGCGCTGGAGGAGACGGGCAGGAACTCGGTCAGCCCCTGGACGAGTCCGAGGACGAGGGATTCAAACCAAGACATGGAGGTATGGCGTCCAAGTGCTGGGGAGAAATGGTGATCATGTGACGAGGGCAGCGTAGCGGGCCCCGGTGGCAGCCGGGAAACAGGGGCCGGACAGCCCGCCCGGGCGCTCGCCCACCCCTCCGGCGGCCCGCCGGCCCCCCGCCCGGCCCGTCGGCCCGCTCAGGCGGCCGTCGGACCGGTGACGGTCCAGCCCGGGGCCTGAGGGTAGGCGGTCAGGTCCTCGTGGCGTACGGGCTTGCCGCAGGCCCGGCAGGTGACCACCGGCACCAGTTCGTCGCCGCAGACGTGCTCGACGGCCATCGGCAGGTCGGTGCCCTTGCGCAGGTGGCGGTCGCCCCAGTCCTTCAGCGTCATCAGGACCGGCTCCAGCTCCAGTCCCGCCTGCGTGGGCCGGTACTCGAAGCGCTGGGGGCGCTCGCTGTACATGCGCTTGGTGAGGATGCCGGCCTCGACGAGCCTGCGCAGCCGGGTGGCCAGGATGTCGCGCGGGGCGCCGATGTTGCGCACGAGCTGGTCGAAGCGGCCGTTGCCCAGGCATACCTCGCGCAGGACGAGCAGGGAGTACTTCTCGCCGACCAGCGCGAGGGCGTCGGCGATCGAGCAGGGGCGCGGATCTTTCGTGGCGGCCATGCGCCTCAGTCTAGGGGAGGATTTGATTTTCCAACCTTCAGCGTTATCGTGAGTCCGGATTTCCTACTCACCGGTAGCTCCCCAGGGGTAGCCGCAGCTCCCCACGGGCAGCCAGGGCGGCCAAGGAGGCCCGCACCATGCGAGACGCAGTCATCGTCGAAGCCGTACGCACCCCCATCGGCAAGGGCAGGCCGAACGGCTCCCTCGCCCACGTCCACCCCGTGCAGCTCCTCGCGCACACCCTGCGCACCCTGGTCGAGCGCTCCGGCGTCGACCCCGCGCTGATCGACGACGTGATCGGCGGCACCGTCGACCAGGTCGGCGAGCAGGCCATGAACACCACCCGCTACGCCGTCCTCGCCGCCGGCTTCCCCGAGTCGGTCCCGGCGACCACCGTGGACCGCCAGTGCGGTTCCTCCCAGCAGGCCGTGCACTTCGCCGCGCAGGGAGTGCTGTCCGGCGCCTATGACCTCGTCGTCGCCTGTGGCGTGGAGTCGATGAGCCGGGTGCCGATGTGGTCCAACGTGCCGGCGGGCAAGGACCCGTTCGGGCCGGGCATCGCCGAGCGCTATCCGGAGGGCCTGGTGCCGCAGGGGATCAGCGCCGAACTCATCGCCGCCAAGTGGTCCCTCACCCGCGCGCGGATGGACGAGTTCGCCGTCTCCTCCCACCACAAGGCCGCCGCGGCGTGGCAGGCGGGCCTCTTCGACGCCGAGGTCGCTCCGCTGGACGGCGTCGCCCGTGACGAGTGCGTACGGCCCGGCAGCACCCCGGAGATCCTCGCCGGCCTCAAGCCCGCGTACCACGACCCCGCTTTCGCCGAGCGCTTCCCGCAGATCGAGTGGAACGTCACCGCGGGCAACGCGAGCCCGGTCAACGACGGCGCCTCCGCCGTGCTGATCACCTCCAGTGAGACGGCGGCCCGCCTCGGCCTGCGCCCGCTGGCCCGGCTGCACAGCTTCGCCGTGACCGGCTCCGACCCGCTGCTGATGCTCACCGGCGTCGTCCCGGCCACCGAGAAGGTGCTGCGCCGGGCGGGTCTGGACCTGGCCGACATCGACCTGTTCGAGGTCAACGAGGCCTTCTCCAGCGTGGTGCTCGCCTGGCAGCAGGAGACCGGCGCCGACCTCGCCAAGGTCAACGTGCACGGCGGGGCGATCGCGCTCGGCCACCCGCTCGGCGCGAGCGGCACCCGGCTGACCACGACCCTGGTCCACGCGATGCGCGAACGCGGCGCCCGCTACGCCCTGCAGACCATGTGCGAGGCGGGCGGACTCGCCAACGCGATGATCCTGGAAGGGGTCTGAGCCCGGCGCCGCCGGCCCGCGCGGAGCGTCACCGGACCATCAGGACCGGCCCGGTGAGCGCGCCGCCGAGCGAGGTGCCGGCCACGGCGACACCGCCGGACCACAGGGGAAGACCCCGCCCGCGCACAGGGTGACGGTTCACCGGCCCCGCCCGGAGCGGAAGGCCTCGCCGCGCACGGCACGACGGTTCACCGGCCGCGCAGCCGGTGACGTTTGCGCCAGGCCACCACCGTGCCCGCCAGGGCCGGTACGGCGATGCAGGCCATCGCGATCAGGAAGGCGGGGGAGGTCGGCGTCGAGGCACGGGCGCCGGCCACCGCGTAGGCGGCCGTGTTCGGGATCGAGCCGAGACCGGTGGCCAGCAGGAAGGGCAGCCAGCCCATGCGGGAGACGGCGGCGCAGTAGTTCGCCGCGCAGAACGGCACCCCGGGGAAGAGCCGGACGGCCAGCATCGACCGGAACCCGTGCCGGCTGAGCTGCCCGTCCGCCGCCCGCAGCCAGCGGCCCCGCAGCAACGGGCGCAGCGCGTCCTGCCCGAGCACCCTGCCCAGTCCGAATGCCACCCCCGCACCGAGCACCGTGCCCGCGAGCGCCGTCGCCAGCCCCAGCTGTGAGCCGAACAGCGCGCCCGCGGCCAGGTTCAGCAGAGGACGCGGTACGAACGCCACGGTGCACAGCCCGTACGCCACCGCGAACACCACGGCCGCCGCTGCCCCGCCGAGCTGGGCCGGCCAGCCGTGCGTCAGCACCCGCTGCGGCTCGAGCAGCAGCACGCACACGGCGGCCGCCGCGAGCAGCGCCAGCAGCAGCGACAGCCGGGTGTAGGGGGACAGCAGCACGCGTGTGCAGCGCGCGGACACCCCGGCGCGGGGCGGCGGCAGGGGGACGAGGAGCTCCGTGGCGGCGGCCGGGGGAGCGGCCGTGGCGGTGCCAGAGCGGTTGGCATCGAGCATCCGGTGACAGTAACCGACGCATGTGTGTGATCGCCGTATGGTTCGTCTCATGACCGTCACAGGCGCGGCCCAGCCGCAGGTGCCGCGCAGTGCCCTCGCCGACATCGTGCTGGCACGGCTGACGGCGGCGTACGGGGCCGCCGCCGACCCGGAGCGTGCCGCCGCGATGCGCGCGTACATGAAGGACGCCGCGCCGTTCCTCGGCATCCCCACGCCCGCCCGCCGCGCCCTGTCGCGGACCGTCCTGGCCGGTTCCGCGCGTCCCGACGAGACGGACTGCACGGCGATCGCCCTGCGTTGCTGGGAACTGCCCGAGCGCGAGTACCACTACTTCGCCGTCGACTACCTGCGCCGGTACGCGGGCCGCTGCTCCTCCGGCCTCCTGCCGGTCGTCCGGCATCTGGTCACCACCGTCTCCTGGTGGGACACCGTCGACCTGCTCGCCGCGCACGTCGTCGGCGCGCTGGTCGCCGCCGACCCGGGGCTCACCGCGGAGATGGACACCTGGATCACCGACCCCGACCTGTGGGTGGCGCGCACGGCCCTGCTCCATCAGCTCACCTACAAGGAACGCACCGACGCCGACCGGCTGTTCGGCTACTGCCTGCTCCAGTCCGGACACCCCGACTTCTTCATCCGCAAGGCCATCGGCTGGGCGTTGCGCGAGTACGCCAAGACCGACCCCGAGGCGGTACGGGACTTCCTGGCGCGCGAACGGGGCCGGTTCGGTCCGCTGAGCGTCCGGGAGGCGCTGAAGAACATCGGCGCCTGAACCCGCCCACCGGTAAAACCATTCGACGCCGGACAAACCGTCGGAGATGATCGACGGCATGTTCCGGTACGCCTTCCTCCTCGCAGCATCCGCGGTCGCGGATGCCCCGAAGGCTGCCGTCACGTATCTCGTGGCCGCTGTCGACGGCGCCCGAAGCTGACCCTCTCCGGATCGTCCGGCGGACCCCGCAGGGGGAGGGTCGGCGAGTCCCCGGGGTCCCCGCATTCCCGTACGACCGGAAGAGGCTGCGAGGCAGAGCCATGTCCAAAACCGCCTATGTGCGCACCAAGCCGCACCTGAACATCGGCACCATGGGTCATGTCGACCACGGCAAGACCACCCTGACCGCCGCCATCACCAAGGTCCTCGCCGAGCGCGGCACCGGCACGTTCGTGCCGTTCGACCGGATCGACCGGGCCCCGGAGGAGGCCGCCCGCGGCATCACCATCAACATCGCGCACGTCGAGTACGAGACCGACACCCGGCACTACGCCCATGTCGACATGCCGGGGCACGCCGACTACGTCAAGAACATGGTCACCGGTGCCGCGCAGCTCGACGGGGCGATCCTCGTCGTCTCCGCGCTCGACGGGATCATGCCGCAGACCGCCGAACACGTCCTGCTCGCCCGGCAGGTGGGCGTCGACCACATCGTGGTCGCGCTGAACAAGGCCGACGCCGGGGACGAGGAGCTGACCGACCTGGTCGAGCTGGAGGTCCGTGACCTGCTCAGCACCCAGGGGTACCCGGGCGACGCCGTACCGGTCGTACGCGTCTCCGCGCTGGGGGCCCTGGAGGGCGACCCGCGCTGGACGGCGTCCGTCGAGGCGCTGCTCGACGCGGTGGACACCTACGTGCCGATGCCGGAGCGGTATCTGGACGCGCCGTTCCTGCTGCCCGTGGAGAACGTGCTCACCATCACCGGGCGGGGCACGGTCGTCACGGGCGCCGTGGAGCGGGGGACGGTCCGGGTCGGGGACCGGGTGTCGGTCCTGGGCGCGGAGGTCGAGACCGTGGTCACCGGCCTGGAGACCTTCGGCCGGCCGATGGCGGAGGCGCAGGCCGGCGACAGCGTGGCGCTGCTGCTGCGGGGGGTGCCACGGGACGCCGTACGGCGCGGGCACGTGGTCGCGGCGCCGGGCAGCGTGGTGCCGAGCCGTCGCTTCACGGCGCGGGTGTATGTGCTGTCCGGCCGTGAGGGGGGCCGTACGACCCCGCTGGTCAGCGGATACCGGCCGCAGTTCTACATCCGCACCGCGGACGTGGCCGGCTCCGTCGACCTCGGTGCGGCGGCCGTCGCCCGGCCCGGCGAGACGGTGGAGATGACCGTCGAGCTGGGGCGGGAGGTGCCCTTGGAGCCGGGGCTCGGCTTCGCCGTCCGTGAGGGCGGGCGGACCGTCGGGGCGGGGAGCGTCATCGCCCTGGGGTGAGCGCCCACAATGGACGGGTGAACGCATCGATACCCGTGACCCGCACCACCGATCACGGGACCGCCAAACTGATGCCCGATGTCGACCGTGAGCGGGCCTGGCTGCTCACGGTCGACGGGGCGCCGCAGTCGTACGTGGACCTGGACGATCCCGCGTACCTGGAGTTCGAGTACGCGCGGCGGCTGGGGTACGTGCTGGACACGGTGGGCGAGGCCGGGCGGGCGCTGGACGTCGTGCACCTCGGCGGGGGTGCGCTGACGCTGCCCCGGTACGTGGCCGCCACCCGCCCCGGCTCCCGGCAGGACGTGGTCGAGGCGGACCGGGGACTGCTGGAGCTGGTCACCGAGCAGCTGCCGTTGCCGGCGGACTCGGGCGTCGCGCTGCACGCGGCCGACGCCCGGGCCTGGCTGGAGGCCGCGCCGGACGACCTGGCCGATGCGCTCGTCGCCGACGTGTTCGGCGGCTCCCGGGTGCCCGCCCACCTCACCACGCTGGCCTACGTCCGGTCGGCGGAGCGGGTGCTGCGGCCGGGCGGGGTCTATCTGGCCAACCTCGCCGACGCGGCGCCGTTCGGCTTCCTGCGCTCCCAACTGGCGACGCTCGCCGCCGTGTTCGAGGAGGTGGCGCTGATCGCCGAGCCGGCGGTGCTGCGCGGGCGGCGGTTCGGCAACGTGGTGGCCGTGGCTTCGCACCGGCCCCTCGACATCGCCGGGCTGGCCCGGCGCACCGCGGCGGACGCGTTCCCGGCACGGGTCGAACACGGCGCCGCGGTACGGGAGTTCATCGGTTCGGCCCGCCCGGTCGAGGACGCCGACGCCGTACCGTCACCCGAGCCCCCCGACGGCGCTTTCGGTATCGGCTGAGGCGGGCGCGGCGGTGGAGACCCGGTGTGTACGCCGGGGCAGCCCGCGGAGGTCCGACCTCCGGCTTGATCAGTACGGACCGGCGGCGGCCCGGTGGTGGGAAGCCCCTGTTCTATGGCGTCGGTCACAGCACTTCTCGAATTGACCGGCACGCTTAGTAGAAGCGATATGGAAGACATCCGGGTATTTGTCCACCTTGGCCCGGATGTGGGTTCCGCCGGGCGCCCTGGGATTCCCCCCGGTCGGCCCGCACACCCGTCGCCCCCGTGACGTAAGGCTTCTGACGTCACGACACCTCTTCCTTCCGGCCGCCACGTGCGGACCGGAGCCCCGTGCGCTGCCCCGGCGAGGTCCCGTGACCTACGAGGCGGCGTAGTGGCAGGGGCCCATTGCGCTCCCTGTGGAGCCGTCCTAAGAATGACGGCCCACAGGACGTCGCCGCAGTTCGGAACCGGTCTTCACGCAGAGTCGACCGCGTGCCGGGGGTTCGGCGTCACCGAGTGAGTAGGAGCCCCCCCACATGAAGTCGTCCCGAACGTCCGCGAGACTCCTCGCCCCCGCTCTCGGCCTGGGTCTGGCCTCCGGCGCGCTGGCCGCGGCGGTTCCGGCCGGCGCCCAGACGGCCGGTGCCCCGTCCGGTGCCACCGGTGCCTCCGTGGCGCAGTACACCGGGTCGGTCGAGGAGGCCGCGAACAACAAGGCGTTTTTCGAGGCCGTGCTCAAGTCCGTGGCCGAGAAGCGTGCCGCCCAGCCGGACGCGCAGGCCGTGACCCTCCACTACGACGCCTCCCAGGCCCCGAGCTTCCGCTCGCAGATAGCGAGCGCGGCCTCGATCTGGAACAGCTCCGAGTCCAACGTCAAGCTCCAGGAGGCGTCAGGCGGTGGTGCCGACTTCTCCTACCGCGAGGGCAACGACCCGCGCGGCTCCTACACCTCCGCCAACGGCCACGGAAGCGGCTTCGTCTTCCTCGACTACACCCAGGCCCAGCAGTACGACTCGATCCGCGTCGTCACCCATGAGACCGGGCACGTGCTGGGCCTGCCGGACACCTACGGCGGGCCGTGCAGTGAGCTGATGTCGGGCGGTACCGCCGGCCCGTCCTGCACCAACCGCCAACCGGACGCCGCGGAGCGCTCGCGTGTCGACCAACTGTGGGCCGACGGAAACGCGCAGGCCCCGGGCACGGCGGGAGCACCCGAAAACACCGGCCCGCTCGCGGGCGGTGTCGCCGGTGAGGGCGAGCATCCGGCCGGGGGCGGTGCCCAGGCCCCCGGTGTGCCCGCGATCACCGGGCCGGCACCCGCACCCCTTGTGATCCATATCGGCTGAGCGCCGGCCCGGCGCGGCGGACGCGTTCCCCGGCAGGGGCGAACGCGGCGCCGTGGTGGGGAGCCGATCGGTTCGGCGCGCCGGTCGAGGACGCCGGCGCCGTACCGTCACCCGAGCCCCCCGACGGGGCTTTCGGCATCGGCCGGGGCAGGCGCGGCGGTGGAGACCCGGTGCGTGCGCCGGGTCAGCCCGCGGACGTCCGGGACGAGCAGCACCAGGGCGGTGACCAGCACCACCAGGGCCGCGCAGCCCCACAGGGCGGCGGTGCGGCCGAAGGCGCTCTCCGCCGGGCCGGCCAGGGCCGTGGCGAGCGGCATCAGGGAGACCGACCCGAACCAGTCGTACGCCGAGACGCGGGAGAGCTTGTCCTCGGGGATCTCCTGGTGCAGCGCCGTCATCCAGGAGACGCCGAACACCTCCACCGTCGCACCCGCGCCGAACATCACCGCGTACAGCACGCCCGGCGGGACCGGTACGGCCAGTGCGGCCGAGGGCAGGGCCAGCGGGAAGACGCACAGCGTGCCGGCGAGCAGCAGGCGGCGGGGCTTCCAGCGGGTCATCAGCAGGGCGCCGGCCACCGTGCCGGCGCCGAAGGCGGCCAGGGCCAGGCCCCAGGGGCCCGCGCCGCCGAGGCTGTCCCGGGCGACGAGCGGGCCGTAGACCGCGTCGGCCGCGCCGACCACCGCGTTGGCGATCGAGAACTGCACGACGATGCCCCACAGCCAGGGCCGGCCGATGAACTCCCGCCAGCCCTCGCGCAGATCGGCCAGCATGCCCTCGCCCGGCGTGCGCGGCGGGATGTGGCCGACGTCGAGGAAGGAGCGCAGCGCGGCGGCGCCGGCGAAGGCCGCCGCGTCGAGGGCGAGCACCCAGCCGGGGCCGACGGCCGCGACCAGGGCGCCGCCGAGTGCCGCGCCGCCGAGGGCCGCGCCCTGGGTGGCCATGCGGAAAAGGGCGAACGCCCGGCCCGCCGACTCGCCCTCGACGGAGGACATCAGCATGCCCTCGGCGGCCGGGCCGAAGAACGCCTGCCCGGTGCCGCCGAGCGCGGTGAGCAGCATCATCTGCCACAGCCGGGGCTCACCGGCCAGGACGAGCGCCGCGAACGCCGCCTGGGAGAGGCAGTTGAGGGCGTTGGCGGCGACCATCACCCGGTGCCGGGGCAGCCGGTCCGCGACCGCCCCGCCGATGAGCAGGAAGACGACCAGGGGCAGGGTGCGGGCGGCGGCCACCAGTCCGACGTCCCCGCTGTCGCCGCCCGCCTCCAGCACGGCGAACGCGGCGGCGATCAGCGAGCCGTTCGCGCCGAGGCCGGTCACGACGGCGGCCGCGGTCAGCAGGGAGTAGTTGCGGCCCGCCCAGGCGGGTCTGCGGGGGCGGGCGGGGGGCGCCGGGGTGGAGGTCACCGGCCGACTATCGCCGCCGGGCTCCCGGTCTGCCAAGTGGGTTCACGGACGCCACGGGTGGCGGCGCGGGCGAGCGCGGGACCGGCGGGGCACGCCGTTCGGCCGGCGGCTCCGGTCCCGGCCCGCGCTCCGGCGGGCCGGGACCGTGCCCGGGTCACTCGACGACCGGGTCGCCGTGCAGCCGTACCGTGTTGAGGATCTTGTTGACGGTCGCGTCGGGCAGTTCGTCCTTGACGCCCTTGGCCCCGTGCAGCGTCCACGAGACGAAGCTGCCCGTGGAGTTCTTGAAGGCGAACGTGACGGCCTTGCCGTCGGTGTCGCACTTGTTCTTCTTCGGCACGCCGACGACGTACGACGTCGCGACGCTGCCCTTGAGTCCCGAAGCCGTCGTGAAGGACTTCGCCTTGCCGATCCGCAGGTACTTCTTGGCGGCCTTCGACTGGTCGGTGTAACCGCCGAACGCGAAGGTGGCCGAGTCGCCGGTGGCGATGCTGGCGGTGTCCTTGGCGCCGTTCTCGCCCTTCGTGCCGCTGCCCGCGATCGAGTGCGACTCCTTCGTGCCGTTCTCGTCGGAGGTGCAGTAGTCCGGCTTCAGGAACGTCGACCCGGAGAAGCCGATGTACGCCGAGCCGTCGCCCTTCTCCTTGTCCTCGAAGAAGGCGAAGATGCCGGGCCGCTCCACCTCCCAGTCGGCGGGTACGTCGAACGCCGTGCCGTACTTGGGGTTGACGACGACCTTCCAGCC
Source organism: Streptomyces echinatus (assembly GCF_014203595.1). Lineage (GTDB taxonomy): Bacteria > Actinomycetota > Actinomycetes > Streptomycetales > Streptomycetaceae > Streptomyces > Streptomyces echinatus. The sequence continues at coordinate 818,468 of NZ_JACHJK010000002.1, read as the reverse complement.
CGCGACCGTCGGCTTCGTCGACTCGTTGGAGCGCGGGTTGCCGGTCGCGGACGAGGTGGGCGTGGGCGAGGCGGACGGCGAGTCGGCCGTCGGCGACGGGCTCGTGGTCCGTCCGTCCTTGCTGTTGTCCGCCTCGTCGTCCTTCGAGCCGCCGAGCACCAGATACCCGGTCACGGCGGCGGTGACCACCACGGCCGTGGCCGCGATGATCGCGATCAGCTTCGTACGGCCGCCGCCGCCCTGCGGGACCTGGGGCGCGGGAGCGGTGGGCTGTCCCCACTGCGGCTGCTGACCGTAGGGGGCCGCCTGCTGCTGACCGTACGGACCCGCCTGCTGCTGGGGGTACTGGCCGTCCTGTGCCTGCTGTCCGTACTGGCCGGCCTGCGGATACTGCTGGTATCCGGGCTGCTGGTACGGGTTCGGCTGCTGACCCGGCTGCTGTCCCGGTTGCTGGTACGGGTTCTGCTGCGGGTCGTTCTGCGGGTTCTGCGCGCCCCCTGGCGGCTGCTGATCTGGCCACATGGCCAGTAACCCTAGTGGCTCCCCTGGCCAGGTTCCGCTACTCGTGAGTAACATGACGGCCATGAGCGCAGACCAGATGTCGATCGGCGAGATGCTCGCCGCCACCGTGCCCATGGCCCGGACCCTGAACCTGGAGTTCCTGGAGACCACGCCCGACCGGGCCGTGGTGTCCCTGCCGGACCAGGGCGACTACCACAACCACGTGGGCGGCCCGCACGCCGGTGCGATGTTCACCCTCGGGGAGTCGGCCAGCGGCGCCATCGTGCTGGCCGCCTTCGGGGACCAGCTCTCGCGCGCCGTACCGCTCGCCGTGCGGGCGGAGATCGCCTACAAGAAGCTGGCGATGGGTGCCGTCACCGCGACCGCGACGCTGGGCCGCCCGACCGCCGAGGTCGTCGCGGAACTGGACGCGGGGCAGCGCCCCGAGTTCCCGGTGACGGTCGAGATCCGGCGCGCGGACGGCGCCGTGACCGGCGAGATGAGTGTCCTGTGGACGCTCAGGCCGACCGACCAGGGGAAGTGAGCCGCGAGCGATGCGACGGCCCTGCGCCGCGCCCCTGATGCCCGGGGTGCGGCGCCGCGGGCCGCGGCGCCCGCGCCGCACCGCTCACCGCGGTTTCATCGGACGGCGATGACGTTCGTCGCCTTCGCGCCGACCACCTCGAAGGCGACCCGCTGACCCTCGCGCGTGGTCTGCGTCTCCATACCGGAGAAGGGGTGCCTCTCCCCGTGCTCGTCGGCGATGATGCCCACCCCCTCCGCCTTGTTGTAGACGGCGATCGTTCCGAGAGGCATCGTCTTTCCCTTCGTGGGGCGGTCGTGGAACCAGTGCTCTCCTTCAGTGAGCAGAGCATCACCCACCGTCGCCGAAGGGGGAAGGCCGCGTCGGTGCGTCGGCCATGCTTTGACCGGATGTCGGCGGGGCTTGGGGGGTGCCCGCCTCAAGCCGCCCGGTGGTGGTCCTCCGGGCCGGCCGTGGCGGCCGGCAGGCCCGCCACGAACTCCCTGAGCCAGTGGGTGAACCCGGGGCCGAGGTCCGGCCGTGCGCAGGCGAGCCGGACCACCGTGCGCAGATAGTCGGCCTTGTCGCCGGTGTCGTACCGCAGGCCCGAGAAGACCACCCCGTGCACCGTGCCGCCGGCCGCCAGTCGCTGCAGGGCGTCGGTCAGCTGGATCTCGCCGCCGCGGCCCGGCGGGGTGCGCTCCAGGACGTCGAAGACCGCCGGTTCGAGGACGTAGCGGCCGATCACCGCGTACCGGCTCGGCGCGGTACCGGGAGCCGGCTTCTCCACCAGGCCGGTGACCCGGACGACGTCGTCCTCGCCCGTCGCCTCCACCGCCGCACAGCCGTAGAGGTGCGACTGTGCCGGGTCGACCTCCATCAGCGCGACCACGCTGCCCGCGTGCCGGTCCCGGACCTCGAGCATGCGGCTCAGCAGCGTCTCGCGCGGATCGATCAGGTCGTCGCCGAGGAGGACCGCGAACGGCTGGTTGCCGACGTGGTTCCGGGCGCACAGGACGGCGTGGCCGAGGCCGAGTGGATCGCCCTGGCGGACGTGGTGGATGTCGGCGAGCCGCGCCGGATCGCGTACGGCGTCCAGGCGCGCGGTGTCGCCCTTCGCCGCCAACGCCTGCTCCAGCTCGAAGGCGTGGTCGAAGTGGTCCTCGATGGCCCGCTTGTGCCGGCCGGTGACCATCAGTACGTCGTCCAGGCCGGCCGCCGCGGCCTCCTCGACCACGTACTGGATGGCCGGCTTGTCGACGACCGGCAGCATCTCCTTCGGTGTCGCCTTGGTGGCGGGCAGGAACCGGGTACCGAGACCGGCGGCCGGTACGACCGCCTTGCGAACGGTACGGGACGGCGCGGGGGTTGCCGGGGGCTGGGGGGCGATCATGCGGCCCATGCTGGGGCACTCGGATGAGAGCACGCCCGGAGAATCATGGGAACAGGCTGTGGGCGACCCGGCCGGGGCTCCGGAGCGCCACGGATCCAGTGCGCCATCCGGCTTTCGCGACAGGGGAGTTGGGTGATGTTCCAGATGGCGTCCCGGGGATACCGGCGGTAACCATTGTGTATTCGGCCGACGTTGCTCACGGCGCCATTCCCGCTTCTTGTTTCCTGTCGGCCGACTGTGCCAAGGTGAGCCTCCCCGCGGGAGGGCAAAGGCGGACGCCGACGTCAAGCCGGCCCTCTAGGCATGCATCCATCAGGCACTGTTTTCCGACAGGACGTCCTTGCGCATGCGCTCCTGCGGCTGGAAGGAAAGTTTCCGTGCAGTCCCCATACCCCCCACGCCCGCCCTATCCGCCCGTACCCGGTCCCACCGGAGAATCCGACCGTACCCTCGTCGCCCGGCTGAACGGCCCGGACGACGGCCGCCACCACGCCGTCGCGCTGCTCCTCGCCCGGCACTGGCGGGCCACCCGTGACTACGCCGTGGTCTGCCTGGTCGCCGCCGGGCCCACCGCCCAGCTGGTGGCCACCGCGGCCTTCCACCAGGTGCTCGCCCGGACGGCGTCCGGCGTGCTCGGCGGCGCCCTGCGCCCGCAACTGCTGGTCGCCGTCCGCGACATCGTCCGCGCCTGGGCCGACGACGACGCGGCCCGCGTCGCCCTGCCGGAATTACGCAAAACCACCGGCGGTCGCGGACTGCGCGCGACAAAGCCCGGACCGGCGGAAAGCAGGCAACTCGCCGCCCGCGCATTCGAGGTCCTTCCCGGCGCCTCGCAATGCCTTCTCTGGCATGCCGAGGTCGAAGCCGAACCCATAAACATACCCGCTGGTCTGCTGGGCATCGACACGACCACCGCGACGACCGCCCTGGAACAGGCACGCGAACAATTCCGTGCCGCTTGCGTACGCGCCCACCGGGAACTCGCCCCCACCGGGGAATGCCGCTTCTACAACCGGCTCCTGGACGTCCCGATCCGCCGGGGCGGCGCCCTGTTGCCGGACGTACGCCGTCATCTGACGGTCTGCTCCCACTGCCGGTACGCCGCCGGACAACTCGGCCACTTCGACGGCGGACTGCCCCTGCTGCTCGCCGAGACCGTGCTCGGCTGGGGCGCCCGTCGCTACCTCGACTCCCGGCCCGGCCGCGGCGCCCCCGAGGAACGGCCGGCCCCGCCCTCCCCAGCGGCGGCACCCTCCCCGTCGAGCGCGTCCGCCGCGTCCGGCGGCCGGCACCGCACCGGAACGGAGCACCGTTACCGCACGGCCGTCGCCCTCGCTGTCGGCCTCACCTCCCTGGCGCTGCTCGCCACCATCCTGGTGGCCGGGAACCGGCCCGATGACAACGGTGTCCCCGGCCCCGGCGCCACCTGGGGCGCGCCCGTCGGAGGCACCACCCGGCCGGACCACGCCGGCACCCACTCGGGCACCTCACCCTCCGCGGCCTCCGTCGGCGAACCCGTCGAGATCGCCCACGGCGCCCTGCGCGGCCTCGCCTCCGGGCTCTGCCTGGAGCCGCGCGGGGACCGGATCGCGGCGGGCACCGGCGTGCGGCTCGCTCCGTGCTCACGGGCCGCCTCCCAGCAGTGGTCGTACCGGGACGACGGTCTGCTGCGCAGCGCGGCCGACCCCGCGCTCTGCCTCGCCGCCGACCCCGGGACGAGAAGCGTCGCGCTGGCCGGCTGCCTCGTCCACGCGGGGGAGGTGTCGTACGACTTCACGGCGCGCGGCGAGATGCTGCTCCGCTGGCACCACGGTCTGGCCCTGGAGCCCGGTTCCGGCCGTTCCGGCACACCGGTCGGCGTCGCGGCACGCGACGGTTCGCGGGGGCAGCGGTGGGTGCTGGAGCCGGGGGCGAGGGTCGGGTCGGCGGCGGAGGGGTCGGTGCCGGGCGGGTCGGCGGCGGAGGGGGAGCCGCGTTTCGGTACCGGGTCGGAGGGGGCGGGTGTGCCGGGGGACTCCGGCGGCCCGGAGAACGGTGACACCTCGCGTGGGATGCCCGGGCGGGCGGGGCGGGAGGCCGGTGAGCCGGGTGACCCCCGTGTCGCCCGGGTTCGCGGCGCGGGCAAGGGCGCTCACGCCGAAGTCGGAGGCGCTGGCGCTGGCGGTGGCGGTGGCGGTGGCGGTGGCAGTGGTGCGGGTGCGGGTGCGGGTGCCGGTACCGGCCGTGCCGCGTCGGCCGCCGCGCGGGCCCTGCCCCGCTGACCTGAGCAGGGGGCGCTCCGAGCAGAATGGCCCCCTCTTCTGCGACGGGACGGGGGAGGCGAACGCCCCCGTCCCGTCGTGTCCGTATCCCGTCGGCCCGGTTCGAGCCACCGGCACGGCGTGACGCGGAATTTACAGACCGCGGCCTGATGTCCCGGCGTACGGCGCGAGGGCGGGTCCTCGGCGGTACGGCCGCACGCTTTGGCGGGCTTGTGCCGGTGTGACCCACGGGACCGTACGGCCCCACCGCTCCGCCCGTGCGAGGAATTGCTGGATTTGACTCCTCTTGAGCCGGATTCGCCGGACTGGCCGAATCAGCGCGACCGCACACACAAAGGTCGCGGCGTTATTGACCCGTGAGTAGCACCTCGCTAGTTTCCGGTGCCCTCGCACCAGAGCGTCTCGCCGCACATACCCCCCACCGTGCTGTCTCGCCGATTCGTGCCGGAGCATCATGACCTCCCCTGTGCGCGCCCAAGACCTGATCCTGTGCCTCACCCCCTTCGGGGAACCCGACGCCGCCCTCGCCGCTGCCGCCTCGGCCGCCGGCGCGCTCGGCGTGCTGGACCTGGGCACCGGTGACCGAAGATCCCGAGAACAACTGTCCCGGCTGACACGGGCCGCACCGGGCCCGTTCGGCCTCCGGGTGACCGGGCGCTGTGCTCTCGCCCCCGCAGACCTCGGCGGTGCCGCGGACACCGTGGTCCTCACCTCGGACGTCTCCTGGACGGCGGCTCAACTGCCGTCCCAGTGTCGTGTGTTGACCGAGGTGAGCGATCTCGCTCAGGCCCGGGCCGCCGTCGGCGCGGGGGCACGGGGGCTGATCGCCCGGGGCGGCGAGAGCGGCGGCCGGGTCGGTGCGCTGAGCACCTTCGTGCTGCTGCAACAACTGCTGTCCGAGGCGGAGTTGAGTGGCGTCCCCGTGTGGGCCTGCGGGGGCATCGGCGCGCGTACGGCGGCTGCCGCCGTGGCGGGTGGTGCGGCAGGTGTCGTCCTGGACAGCCAACTCGCCCTGCTGGCCGAGTCGAACCTGCCCGAGGCGGTTCGGGCGGTGCTGCGGTCCCTGGACGGTTCGGAGACCGAGGTCGTGGGCGGACACCGGGTGCTGCGACGCCGCGGCCCGGACGCTCCCCGGCCGCCCGCCGACGACCCCGAGGCGGTCGCGGACCTGCTGAGTGCCCGCGAAACGCGCGGCCGGCTGCTCCCGGTGGGCCAGGACGGCTTCCTCGCCGCCCGGTTCGCCGAGCGGTGGCGGGATGTGCGGGGGGTGGTGCGCGCGCTGTCGGCCGCGGTGCGGGAGGTGGCCGGGCCGATGGCGACACCGGCCGCGGACCCGGCCATGAGCCGGGCGCGGCCGACGGCGGCGACACCCGCGGCGGCGACACCCGCGGCGCCGACAGCCGCGGCGCCGACACCCGCGGCTGCGGCACCGGTGGCGGGTACGGCCCTGCGGCCCGGGGCGGCCATGAGCCGGGCGCTGGGCACCCGGTTGCCGGTCGCGCAGGGGCCCATGACCCGGGTCAGCGACCAGGCAGGATTCGCCGCCGCCGTGGCCGAGGACGGCGCGTTGCCCTTCCTCGCGCTGGCCCTGGCCGACGGTGAGCGGACCCGGGCGATGCTCACCGCGGCGCGGGCCGTGCTGGACGGCCGGCCCTGGGGCGTGGGCGTGCTCGGCTTCGCACCCGAGGACATCAGGAACGCCCAGCTGGAGGCCGTGCGGGAACTGCGGCCCTCGCACGCGATCATCGCGGGTGGCCGGCCCGCTCAGGCCGAGGCGCTGGAGCGGGCCGGCATCCGTACCTTCCTGCACGTGCCCTCGCCGGGGTTGCTGCGCCAGTACCTGGACGCCGGCGTGCGCAGATTCGTCTTCGAGGGGTCGGAGTGCGGCGGCCATGTCGGTCCCCGGGCCTCCTTTCCGCTCTGGGAGGCCCAACTCGCCGTACTCGAAGACTTCCTGGACGACGCCGACGTCGACGCCGAGTCCGACGCCGACGCGCGAGCCGAGTTCGACGCCGGAGCCGGTTCGGGCACCGGCGGCGGTGGAGGAGCGGCACGCCGGCTCGAGGTGTTCTTCGCAGGCGGCATCCACGACGAGCGGTCCGCCGCGATGGTCGCCGCCCTGGCCGCGCCCCTCACCGCCCGGGGCGCCGCCGTGGGCGTCCTCCTGGGCACCGCCTACCTGTTCACCGAGGAGGCCGTCGCCCGCGGTGCCGTCCGGCCGCTGTTCCAGCGGCAGGTGCTGGCCGCCACCGCGACCGCCCTGCTGGAGACCGCGCCCGGGCACGCCACCCGCTGCGTGCCCAGCCCCTTCACCCGTGACTACCGTGAGCGGGAAGCCGCGTTGCGCGCCCAGGGCGTGCCCGACCGGGAGGTCTGGGAACGGCTGGAGCGGCTCAACGTCGGCCGGCTGCGGATCGCCAGCAAGGGCGTGACGCGCGGCGACGGCGGCGAGCTGCGAGCCGTCGACGAGGAACGGCAGCTCGGCGAGGGGCTGTTCATGGCGGGCCAGGTGGCCGTCCTGCGCTCGGCGCCCACCACTGTGGCGGCTCTCCACCGTGCGGTGACCGACGGCGCCGCCGACTTCCTGACCGAACGCACCGCACGAGCCGCGGGGGACGTACACGTCCCGGAACCCGATGGGCTCGTGGAAGCCGCAGGACGCGCAGCGGGCGCCGGAGCCGCCCAGGCCGCCGGGAGGGTGGAGGCGGCCGGGGGTGGGGTGACCGCTGGAGTCGTAGCGGCGGCCGGGAGTGCGGAGGCCGCCGGAGGCGGGGCGGCAGGCGGGGGCGCGGAGGCCGGGCGAGCCGGGCCGGCCGGGACCCGCGCCGCCCCGGTACCGCCGTCGCCGCCGCCGCTCGACATCGCGATCGTCGGCATGGCGTGCATGTTCCCGCAGGCCCCCGATCTCGCCACCTTCTGGGCCAATGTCGTCGCCGGACGCGACGCCGTCACCGAGGTCCCGCCCGACCGCTGGGACCCCGCCGTGCACCACACCGCCGGCACCACCGCGTCGAAATGGGGCGGCTTCCTGCCTCCCGTCCCCTTCGATCCGCTGCGCTACGGCATCCCGCCCGCCTCCCTCGGCAGCATCGAACCCGTCCAGCTGCTGTCCCTGGAGGCGGCCCGCAGAGCGCTGGACGACGCCGGATACGGCGAGCGGGGGCGGGACTTCGACCGCTCGCGCACCTCCGTCGTCTTCGGCGCCGAGGCGGGCAGCGACCTGTCCAACGCCGTGACGCTGCGCGCCGTCCTCCCGTCGTACTACGGCACGGTCCCCGACGGCCTGGAGCAGCAGTTGCCCCGGCTCACCGAGGACTCCTTCCCCGGCATGCTGGCCAACGTCATCTCCGGCCGGATCGCCAATCGGCTGGACCTCGGCGGCGCCAACTTCACGGTCGACGCGGCCTGCGCCTCCTCCCTCGCCGCCCTGGACGTGGCCTGCAAGGAACTCGTCTGCGGCACCAGTGACACCGTGCTGTGCGGCGGCGCCGACCTGCACAACGGCATCAACGACTACGTGCTGTTCTCCTCCGTCCACGCGCTCTCCCCGACCGGCCGGTCCCGCGCCTTCGACGCCTCCGCCGACGGCATCGCCCTGGGCGAGGGCGTGGCCTGCCTGGTCCTCAAGCGGCTCGCGGACGCCGAACGCGACGGCGACCGGATCTACGGCGTCGTCAAGGGCCTCGGCTCCGCCAGCGACGGCCGCTCCCTCAGCCTGACCGCGCCCCGCCCCGAAGGCCAGCGGGCCGCGCTGCTGCGGGCGTACCGCAACGCCGGTGTCCCGCCGGCCGCGGTCGGCCTGCTGGAGGCGCACGGCACCGGGACCGTCGTCGGTGACCGCACCGAACTCGCCGTACTCGGCGAGGTGTTCACCGAGGGCGGGGCCGAGGCCGGCGGCTGTGCGCTCGGCTCGGTCAAGTCGCAGATCGGGCACACCAAGTGCGCCGCGGGCCTGGCCGGACTGATCAAGACCACGCTGGCGCTGTACACCGCGGTCAAGCCGCCCACCCTGCACCTGGAGCGGCCCAACCCGGCCTGGGACGAGGCGGACAGCCCGTTCGTCTTCCACACCAGTGCCCGGCCGTGGGCCGCGCCGGCCGCCGAACGCTTCGCCGGAGTCAGCGCGTTCGGCTTCGGCGGTACCAACTTCCATGCCGTACTGGCCGCGTACGGAGACGCGCCAGCGCCCCGGCAGGCCCTGGACGCCTGGCCCGCCGAGCTGTTCCTCTTCCGGGGCCGGGACATGGCGGCGGCCCGCCGGGTGGCCGAGGAGATCCTCCGGGCCGCCGAGTCCGACGGCAGCCCCTGGCGGCTGCGCGACCTCGCCCTGGCCGCGGCCCGCCGCGCCGACACCTCGAACGAACCGGTACGGGCGGCCACCGTGGCCCGCGACACGGCGGAACTGATCGGACAGCTGCGGCGCATCCTGGCAGGCGAACAGAACCCGGACACCGGGGTCCACCTCGCGGATCCCGACGGAGATTCCGACGGAGATCTCGACGGCGCGGACCGGGCCGCACGGACCGATGGAGCGGGCCCGGCCGCCCGGACCGGCGACTCGGACCGCGCCGCCGGGACCGGTGGCGCGGGTCCGGTCGTCGGCCAGGTCGCTTTCCTCTTCCCGGGGCAGGGCAGCCAGCGCACCGGTATGCTCGGCGAACTCCTGGTAACACTGCCCGAGTTGCGGCACTATCTGCACCTCGGGCGCGCCCACGCCGACCGTCTCTTCCCGCCCGCGGCCTTCGACGACGCCGCCCGTGAGCGTCACCGGGCCGCCCTCACCGACACCCGGACGGCACAGCCGGCCCTCGGTATCACGGGCCTCGCCGCGCACGCCTTCCTCACCTCGGCCGGCGTCCGTCCGGACCTGGCCGCCGGGCACAGCTACGGCGAACTGGTGGCCCTCGCCGCGGCCGGAGCCCTCGACGCGGAGACCCTGCTGGAGCTGAGCGCGGAGCGGGCCGGCGCGATCCTCGCGGCGGCGGGCGACGACCCCGGCACCATGGCCGCCGTGGGCGCCTGTGCCGAGGACGTCGTACGCACCCTGCGGACGGCCGGGGCACCCGAGTCGGTCGTCGTCGCCAACCTGAACGCGCCCGACCAGACGGTGATCTCCGGACCCACGGCGGATGTCGACACCGCGGTACGGGCACTGCGCGCGGCCGGGCTGGGCGCGCGCCGCATCCCGGTGGCCTGCGCCTTCCACAGTCCGCTGGTGGCCGCCGCGGGGGAACGATTCGCCAAGGTGCTGGCGGACAAACCGGTCCGGGCGCCCGAGTTCCCGGTCTGGGCCAACCGCACCGCCGCGCCGTACCCACCGGATCCCGACGCCGTGCGCGCCGGGCTCGCCGCCCAGATCGGCGCCCCGGTGGCCTTCGCCGCGCAGATCGAGGCAATGTACGAGGCCGGGGCGCGGATCTTCGTCGAGGCGGGCCCGGGCACCGTCCTCACCCGGCTCGTCGGCCGGATCCTGGGCGACCGTGCGCACCGGACCGTCGCCTGCGAGCCGCGGGCCGACAGCGGCCTGGCCGGCTGGCTCGACGCGCTCGCCCGGCTCGCCGTCGCCGGGCAGCCGGTGCGCGCCGCGTGGCTCTTCCACGGCCGTGACGCCGTCGACGCGCTGCGCGACCCGGCACCGGAACGGCCCGGCTGGACGGTCGACGGACACCTCGTCCGTACGGCCGGCGGAGCACTCCTGCCCGGTGCCCTCGCGCCGGCCCGACGCGTAGTGGAGGCGACTGTGCCGACCGACCAGCCGAACGGCGTCCCGGCCGACCGGGACGCGCTGATCTCCGAGTTCCTGCGCACCAGCCGGGAGATGATCGCCGCCCAGCGGGATGTGCTGCTCACCTACTTCGGCGGCACGGCGTCCGGCGCACCGGTGGTACCCGTGGCGCCGGCCGCCCCCCTGGCCCCCGTAGTGCCGGTACCGGCCGCGGAGATCACTGCCCCGACCCAAAGCCCGTCGGGCGCACCTGACTTGCCCGCTCTCAGCGAGGTGCCGGCGCCGGACGACGTGGAGCGGGTCGTACGGGAGGTCATCAGCGAACGGACCGGCTATCCCGTCGACATGATCGAGCCGGACCTGGACCTGGAGGCCGACCTGAGCATCGACTCGATCAAGCGGGCCGAGATCGCGGGCGAACTCGCCCAGCGCCTGGGCATCGCCGGCGGCGCCGAACTGCTGGACGACACGGAACTGGAGGAGCTGGCCAAGGCCCGCACCGCGGCCGCGGTGACGGCCTGGCTGACGGCACGGATCGACACGGCCGCCGAAGCGGGAAGCGCCTGGGCGCACGACGAGGCGCCGGGTCCGGAGACCGCCTTCGGGTCGGATGCGGGGTCGGTGG
>NZ_JACHJK010000002.1:0-807341 GCF_014203595.1 Streptomyces echinatus | reverse complement strand
GCCTTCGGGGCGGGGGGTGCCGGGGCGGTGTCGAGCCGGGAGGCCGTGTCCGCGCCGGGCGCTCGGCCGGGGTCGGGTCCGGAGGATGTCTTCGGACCGGTTGTGGGGTCGGTGGCCTTCGGGGCGGGGGGTGCCGGGGCGGTGTCGAGCCGGGAGGCCGTGTCCGCGCCGGGCGCTCGGCCGGGGTCGGGTCCGGAGGATGTCTTCGGGGCGGATGCGGGGTCGGCTGCCGTCGGCGCGCCGGATACCCGGCCTGTGCCGGGCCGGGAAGCAGGCCGCCGGCCGGACGCGGGCGCGGCAGCCGCCGCGACGGGCCCCGTCGGCGTCGCCCCTCGGCGCTGTGAACTGCGGCCCGTCCCCTTGCCGGACCCGGGCCCGGTCACCGACCTGTCGGGCGAGCGGTTCGTGCTGCTCGGCGACGGCGACGGCGAGGGCGACGGCCAGGGCCACGGTGGCGGCGACGGCGACGGCGGTGGTGGCGGTCACGGTGGTGTCGTGGCCGAGGTCGCGGCGCGGCTCGCCCAGTGTGGTGCCGAGACCGTGATCCGGCCCGCCGGCCATCTCCTCGACCCTGCCGACGGCCCCGTCGCCGGCGTCGTGTACCTCGGCGCGCTCCCCGGCCAGGACCGCCCCCTGCTGCCGGACGCCTTCCCCGCGCTCCGGGCCGCGCTGGCGTGCGGCCCCCGCCTGCTGCTCGCCGTGCGCGCCGCCGACGGCGCCGGGGCGCTGCGGTCGGCGGGGCTGGACGGGCTGATGCGCAGCGTCGCCCGGGAGTACCCGGACCTCCTCGCCCGGGTGCTGGCGGTCACCGGCACCGGCCCGGCGGCCGTCGCCGACGCGGTCCTCGCCGAGCTGCGCGCCCCGCAGCCCGCCCCCGTCGTGCTGCGTACGGCCGCCGGACAGCGCCGGGGCCTGGACCTGGTGCCCGCGCCCCTCGGCCCACTCGGCAGCACCGGCGCGGGACCCGCCGGGGACGGCGCCGCCGAGGCCGCCGCGCTCGGGCTCGACCCGGAGTCGGTGGTACTGCTGGTCGGGGGGGCCAGGGGCATCACGGCGAGGTTCGCGACCACGCTGGCCGGCGCCTCCCGCTGCCGGATCGAGCTGCTGGGCCGCACACCCGCGCCCCCCGAGCCCGAGGCCCCGCACACCGCCGCCGCCCGCACCCCCGTCGAACTGAGGGCCGCGCTCGCCACGGGCCCGGGCGCCGCACAGCCCGCCGAGATCAACCGGGCCGCCGAACGGATCCTCGCCCAACGGGAGATCACCGCCACGCTGGCCGAACTCGCCGCCCTCGGCAGCCCCGCCCGCTACCGCTCGGTGGACTTCCGCGAGCGGGACGCCGTCCTGCAGGCCGTCAAGGAGATCCACGCCGATCACGGCCGGCTCGACGGCGTGGTCTTCGCTGCCGGCGTGATCGAGGACCGGCTGATCACCGAGAAGACCCCCGAGTCCTTCCGGCGGGTCTACGGCACGAAGACGGCCGGGGCGGGCGCGCTGTTCGCCGCGCTCGACGAACTGCCCGCCGCACCGGCGTTCACCGTGCTGTTCGGCAGCATCGCCGCCGTCCTCGGCAACCGCGGCCAGGCAGACTACGCCGCGGCCAACGACGCCCTGGAGGCGATCGGAGCCGACTGGGCCACCCGTACCGGACGGCGTGCGCTGACCGTGCACTGGGGCCCCTGGGCGGCCGCCGGCGGGCACCCCGGCATGGTCGGCCCGGAACTCGGCCGCGAGTACGCCCGGCGCGGGGTCGCGCTGATCGACCCCGAGGAGGGCACCGCGGCCCTGCTCCGCGAACTGGCCTGGGGCGACCCGGCCACCCGCGCGGTCGTCTACACCGCGTCGGGCTGGTGACATGACGGAGCGTCAGACTCCGGTCGCGGTCGTCGGGATGGCGGTACTGCTGCCCGGCGCCCCCGGCCTGGACGCCTACTGGGCCAATCTGCGGGACGCCGAGGACTCCATCACCGAGGTCCCGGCGCACCGCTGGGACGCCGACTACTACCGTCCCGGCTCAGCCGCCGGACCCGCCGTCGCCGGCCAGGTCTACTGCCGGCGCGGCGGATTCGTGGACGGCCTGGCCGAGGTGGAGGTCACGCGCCACGGCATCATGCCCGCCTCCGTGCCCGGTACCGAGCCCGACCAGCTGATCGCCCTGGACGTGGCCGCCGCCGCGCTCGCCGACGCGGGCGGCCCGGACCGGCTCCCCGAACGCCACCGGGTCGGCGTCGTCCTCGGCCGCGGCGGCTACCTCACCCCCGGCCTGGCCCGGCTGGACCAGCGGGTGCGCACGGCCCACCAGCTCACCCGCACCCTGGGCGAGCTGCTGCCCGACCTCACCGCCACCCAACTCGACCGCGTGCGCGCGGCGTTCGCCGACCGGCTCGGCCCCGACAGCCCAGACGCCGCGATCGGCCTGGTCCCCAACCTCGCCGCCTCCCGCATCGCCAACCGCCTCGATCTGCGAGGCCCCGCCTACACCGTGGACGCGGCCTGCGCCTCCTCCCTGGTCGCCGTCGACCAGGCGGTCACCGCGCTCGCCTCCGGCCGCTGCGACCTGATGCTGGCCGGGGGAGTGCACCACTGCCACGACATCACCCTCTGGAGCGTCTTCTCCCAGCTGCGTGCCCTGTCCCCGACGGAGCGCATCCGGCCCTTCCACCGCGACGCCGACGGCATCCTCATCGGCGAGGGCACCGGAGTCGTCGTACTGAAACGGCTCGCGGACGCCGAACGCGACGGCGACCGCGTGTACGCGGTGATCCGCGGCACCGGCGTGGCCGGTGACGGCCGTACGGCGGGGCTCGTCACCCCCGATCCGGGCGGCCAGGGCCGGGCCGTGCGCGAGGCCTGGCGGGCCGCCGGACTCGACCCCGCCGCCCCGGACTCGATCGGCCTGCTGGAGGCACACGGCACGGCCACCCCCGCCGGCGACACGGCCGAACTCACCACGCTCGCCGAGGTGTTCGGGCCGGGCACGGGACACGCGCCGGATGAGCGGCCGGTACTCGGCTCGGTGAAGTCGATGATCGGCCACACCATGCCGGCGGCGGGAGTGGCCGGCCTCGTCAAGGCCGCGCTCGCCCTGCACCATCGCACGCTGCTGCCCACCCTCCACTGCGACGACCCGCATCCCGGACTCGCCGCCACCCGCTTCCGGACCCTGGAGCGGGCCCGCCCCTGGGAGACCGGCACCGGCCGGCCGGTCCGGCGGGCCGCGGTGAACGCGTTCGGGTTCGGCGGGATCAACGCGCACGTGGTGCTGGAGGAGGCGCCCGCCACCCGTCCCGCCCCCGCCGTACCGGTGGCGGCACGGCGTGCGGCGTCCGTGCGCGCCCCCGCAGCACCGTTGGCCGTACCGCCTGCGGCTTCCGTGCGCGTCACCGACGCCGAGCGTGTGCTGCTGCTGTCCGCCGCCGACGTGACCGGACTCGCCGCCCTTCTCGACGCCGACGACTCGGCCGTGCTCGCCGCCGGTCTCGACCCCGGCCGGGCGCACGCCGACGCCGGACCGGCCCGCCTCGGCGTCGTGGACCCGACCGCCAAGCGGCTCGCGCTGACCCGCCGCGCGGTCGCCAAGGGCCGGGCCTGGCAGGGCCGCGGCGACGTGTGGTTCCGTCCGACGCCGCTGCTCGGCCGCGCCGGCGGCAAGCTGGCGTTCGTCTTCCCCGGGCTGGAGGCCGACTTCACGGCCCGCACCGACGACATCGCCGCGCACTTCGGCCTGCCCCCGGTCGACGGCGCCGGTCCGGACGTGCGGGTCGGCGACATCGGCCGGCACGGCTTCGGCGTCGTCGGTGTGGGCCGCCTGCTGGACCGGGCCCTGCGCCGCATGGGTCTCGTACCGGACGCGGTCGCCGGGCACAGCGTCGGCGAATGGACGGCCATGGCCGCGGCCGGGCTGTACTCGGCCGCCGAGGTGGACGCGTTCATGACCGGGTTCGACCCGGACTCGGTCACCGTCCCGGGCCTGGTCTTCGCCGCCGTCGGCACCTCCGCCGCGCATGTGCGTGCCGCGCTCGCCGACGCCTGGGCGGGCTCCGGGATCGTGCTCTCCCACGACAACGCGCCCCGCCAGGCCATGGTCTGCGGTCCCGGGACGGCGGTGGAGGAGTTCGTCCGGTCCCTCCGCGCCGAGGGCGTGCTCTGCCAGGTGCTGCCGTTCCGGTCCGGCTTCCACACGCCGATGCTGGAGCCGTTCCTCGCCCCCATCAAGGAGGCCGCCGACCGCTTCCGGATCCACCCGCCGGCCGTCCCGGTGTGGTCGGGCACGACCGCGGCGCCCTTCCCGCGGGACGAGCCGGCGGTCCGTGCGCTGTTCGTACGGCACCTGCTGGAGCCCGTTCGCTTCCGCGAGCTGACCGAGGCGATGTACGCCGCCGGGCACCGCGTCTTCGTCCAGACCGGCCCCGGCCGGCTGACCTCGCTCATCGACGACACCCTCGGCGACCGCGATCACCTGGCCGTCGCCGCCGGCTCGCCCCATCACGGCGGCCTGGCCCAACTCCGCCGCACCGCGACCGCGTTGTGGACGGCCGGTGCGACCGTGACACCGCTCGCACGGGCAGGGGCCTCCGCACCGCTCACACGGACAGCGGCCTCCGCACCGTCCACAGCGGCCACGACGTCATCGGCGACGGGCGCGACCCTGACGTCGTCGCCGGCGAGCCCGACCCTGACGCCACCGACACCTTCCACAGCGACCGAGGCGGCGCCGACACCTTCCACAGCGACCGAGGCGGCGCCGACACCTTCCACAGCGACCGAGGCGGCGCCGACACCCTCCGCAGCGACCTCGACGGCGCCGACGCCGTCCCGCGCCCCAGTGGCCCACCCGCTCCGTACCCCAGTCGTCCACCCGCCCGGAGACACAGCCGCTCACCCGCCCCGAACCGCAGCCGCTCACCCGGCAGGCGCCCGTCCGCGCGTCCGCCTCGACCTCGGCAGCGCCCTGGTGTCACTGGACGGTCCGTCCCGCGAGGCGCTGCGCGCGCAGCTGTGGGGGAGCGGGCCGGGGGGTCGCCCTGGCGAGCCGACGGGGCAGACCGGCACGACCCTTCCGGCGGCAGCCGAAGCCACACCGGCAGACAGGGAGTTCAGCCCCGGCCCCGGCCCCTCTCTCGACGACCTGGCCCGGCGCCACCCGGCCGCCGCCGAACTCACCGCCCTCCTCCGGGACACCGCGCACACCGCGGCGGAGCTGATCACCGCGAGCCACGGCCCCCGCGCCGCAGGCACCCACCCGTCCACCACCACCCCGAGCCCGGCACCCGGCACGATCCCGACCGCCACCGGCCCAACCGCACCCGCACCCGCACCCCCGGCCGCCACCGCCACTGTCCCGCCCACCGCGACCGCGACCGCCACCACAGCCCTCGGCCCCACCCCCACCGCCCTCGCCCCAACGCCCACCACACCCGCAGCCGCAGCCCACCCCGCCACCGCTTCCGGCCTTCCCCCCGCCCCCTCTCTCGCCCCCACCCCCGTCACCACAACACTCCGCGTCTCCGCCCAGGCCATGCCCCACCTCCTCGACCACTGCTTCTTCCCGCAGCGGGACGGCTGGCCGGAGTTGGCGGACCGGTGGCCGGTGGTGCCGGCCACCACGATCGTGCGGCACATGATGGACGCGGCGGAGCACGCGAAACCCGGCCGACGGGCCGTCGCCGTGCACGGCGCCCGGTTCGACCGCTGGCTCACCGCGACGCCCCCCGTCGACGTACCGGTCACCGTGACGCCCGCCCCCGGCCGGCCGGACCGGGTCACCGTCACCTTCGGGTCCACCGCCCGCGCCGTGGTGGAACTCGCCCCGCACCACCCGGCACCGCCTCCGCGCCGGCCGCTCACGGACCTCGTCGAACGCGTCCCCGTTCACACGGCGGCCCAGCTCTACCGCGACCGCTGGATGTTCCACGGTCCACGGTTCCAGGGCCTGACCGAGCTGACCGCGATCGGCGAGCGGCACATCCGCGGAGTGATCACCACTCCGGCCGCCCCCGGTGCCCTGCTCGACAACGTCGGCCAGCTGCTGGGCTACTGGATCATGGCGACCCGCACCGCGCGGACCGTCGTCTTCCCGGTGCGGCTGGAGGAGGCCCGCTTCCACGGACCGCACCCGGAGCCCGGCACCGAGGTCCACTGCGTGCTGCGCATCACCACCCTCACGGACACCCTGCTGGAGGCGGACGCGGAGCTGACCGTCGGCGACCGCGTCTGGGCCCGGCTGACCGGCTGGCAGGACCGCCGGTTCGACAACGACCCCACGACCCGGCCCGTCGAACGCTTCCCCGAGCGCCACACCCTCGCCACGGCCATGCCCGGTGGCTGGGCGCTGGTGCACGAGCGGTGGCCGGACCTGGCCTCCCGCGAACTGATCATGCGCAACTCGCTGGCGAGCGCCGAGCGCGCCGCCTACGCGCGTCGGCCGCCGCGCGGCCGCCGCCAGTGGCTGCTCGGCCGGATCGCGGTCAAGGACGCCGTACGGCACTGGCTCTGGCAGCACGGCGAAGGGCCCGTCTTCCCGGCGGAGATCCAGGTGGGCAACGACGAACTCGGCCGCCCCCACGTCACCGGTCTGCACGGCCGCGTCCTGCCCCCGCTGGACGTGTCGCTCGCCCACCGGGCCGAGGCCGGCGTGGCGATCGTCCGCCCGCACCGCCCGCGACCCGGCCCCGGGATCGACATCGAGGAGATCACCGACCGCGACCCGGCGACCCTCACCACCGCGCTCGGCCCGGCGGAACTGCGGCTGCTGCGCTCCCGGTGCGCGGACGGCGGCGAACCGGAGGCCGTGTGGTTCACCCGCTTCTGGGCCGCCAAGGAGGCGGTCGCCAAGGCCGAGGGCGTCGGATTCGGCGGCCGGCCCCGGGACTTCGCCGTGCTGGAGGCCGCCCCGGACGGCACCCGGCTGCTGGTCTCCGGCCGCCTGGAAGGCGCCTGCACCGTGCACTGCGCACCGGTGACCAACCCACCCGCCCTGCCGGAACGCGGCTACGTGGTGGCCTGGACGACCGGGCCCGCGGCCGACGACGGACAACACGACGCAGCAGCCGAGGAGTACGCCCGATGAACCCCACCCAGCCGGCCCCGGCGCAGCCCACCGCCGACACCGTGCTCGCCGACATCGCCGGCATGGTCCGCACGGTGCTGGCGGAGTACGGCGACGACGACGTGGTGATCGGCATGTCCACCGGTTTCAACCGGGACCTGGAACTGGAGAGCATCGACCTCGTCACCCTGGCGGGCCTGCTGGAGGAGCGGTACGGACGGCGGGTCAACCTCGCCGAGTTCCTCGCCGGCATGGAGTTCGACGAGATCATCGAACTCACCGTCGGCAGACTCGTGGAGTACGTGGTGTGGAGCCTGAAGACCACCCAGGCGGGCTGAGCCATGGCGATCGTCGACGCCGGAGGCATCCGGCTGCACGTCCAGCGGACCGGCCCCACGGACGGCCACGGCCCGCACCCCACCGTCGTCCTGGTGCACGGACTGCTCACCGACAGTCTGGCCAGCTACTACTTCACCGTCGCGCCCGGACTCGCGGCGGCCGGACTCGACGTCGTCATGTACGACCTGCGCGGCCACGGCCGCAGCGAGCGGCCCCCGCACGGCTACACCCTGGACGACAACATCGACGACCTGGCGGCGCTCCTCGACCGGCTGGACGTCCCCGGTCCCGTGCACCTCGTCGGCAACTCCTACGGCGGCACGATCGCCTTCGGGTACGCGGCCCGCCACCCCGGCCGTGTGGCCGGCCTGACCCTGATCGAGTCGGAGCCGGCGACCCCCGCCTGGGCCGCGAAACTCGGCCGCATCCTGCACCGGGTGGTGACCGAACTCGCGCACAACGAGGCGGACGCGCTCGCCTGGGTCACCGCCCGCCACGGCCGCAACACCGCCCGCCTCGCCAAGGGCGCGGCCCGCCTCGTGCGCGAGACCACCCTCGGCCGGGACATACCCGCCAGCCGGGTGCTCACCGAGGCCCAGATCACAGCCGTACGCTGCCCGGTCCTCGGCCTGTACGGCGGCGACTCGGACATGGTGGACCTGCTGCCGGCGCACCGGCGGCTGCTGCCGGACTTCCGGGCGGTCGTCCTGCCGGGGCACGAGCACTCGGTCCTGGTCGAGGCACCCGGCACGGTCGGGGAGCACATCCTGGACCTCGTCCACGCGGGGGCGGGCGTCCGGTGAGCGGCTTCCTCTTCGTCGTCCCGCCGCTGACCGGGCACATCAACCCCGCCGTCGGCGTCGCCGCCCAGCTGACCGCGCACGGGCACCGCGTGGCCTGGGCGTGTCCCGACCCCGCCCTGGTACGGCGGCTCGCGGGTGCGGACGCCGACGTGTTCGCGTGCGCGGGACCGGTGCCGGGCGCCCCGGGTGCCGTACGGCCGCCGGACCTGCGGGGCGCGGAGGCGCTGCGGTTCCTGTGGGAGTGGTATCTGCTGCCGCTCGCCGACGCGATGGCGCCGGGGGTCGCCGCGGCCGTCGCGGCGGTCCGCCCCGACGTGGTCGTCGCCGACCAGCAGGCGTTCGCGGGCGCCCTGGTGGCCGAGCGCCTCGGGCTGCCCTGGGCCACCTCCGCGACCACGTCCGCCGAGTTCAGCGGCGCCTACGACGGCCTGCCCAAGGTCGCCGCATGGCTCCAACGGCGGCTGACCGAGCTGCGCGCCCGCATCGGCGACCCGGCAGGCACCGCCGACCCGCGCTCCTCGCCGCATCTGCTGCTGGTGTTCAGCACACCCGAACTCATCGGCCCACAGGCGCCGTTGGCACCGCACATGCACTACGTCGGCCCCTCGCTCGCCGGCCGCCCGGCCGGCCCCGGCTTCCCCTGGGAATGGCTGGACCACGGCCGGGCCAAGGTCCTGGTGACCCTCGGTACGGCCAACGCGGACGCCGGCGGCCGGTTCCTCGCCGAGTCCCTGGCCGCGCTGCGCGGCCGCGCCGACCGGGCCCAGGCGGTGATCGCCGACCCGGGCGGCACCCTGTCCGGCACGGCGGGCGACAAGGACGTGCTGGTCCTGCCGTCGGTGCCGCAACTCCCGCTCCTGGAACGGATGGACGCCGTCGTCTGCCACGCGGGCCACAACACCGTCTGCGAGGCGCTGTGGCACGGCGTCCCGCTCGTCGTCGCGCCGATCAGGGACGACCAGCCGGTGGTGGCGGCACAGGTCGTGGACTCCGGCGCCGGCGTCCGGGTCAGGTTCGGCCGGGTCACCGCGGCCCGGCTGGGCGGCGCCCTCGACTCCGCCCTGCACGACCCCGCCCACCGGGCCGCCGCCGCCCGGATCCGTGCCGCGTTCCGCGCGGCGGGCGGCGCCCAGGCCGCGGCGGCCCACCTGGAACGGATGGCAGGGGAGAACCGATGAGCGACGCCCGGGAGAAGAAGGCCCACATCGACGGCCTGCGCCCCGCGTACCGGGCCGGCCTGGCCGCCGGCACCGACCGATTCCTCGCGCCCCGGCGCACCACCTGCCCCTGGTGTTCCTCCGCGCGGCTCACCCGCCGCCTGCGCACCACCGACCTGCTCCAGCACAAGCCCGGCCGCTTCACCCTGGACGCCTGCACCGACTGCGGCCACATCTTCCAGAACCCGCAACTCACCGCCGAAGGGCTGGAGTTCTACTACCGGGACTTCTACGACGGCCTCGGCGAGCAGCGGATGAGCGGCACCTTCGGCGCGCGCGCCGCGATGTACCGGCGGCGTGCCGAGGCGATGCTGCCGCACGATCCCGCGCCGAAGACCTGGCTGGACGTCGGCACCGGGCACGGCCACTTCTGCGCCGCCGCCCGCGGTGTCCTGCCCGGCACGGCCTTCGACGGACTCGACTTCACCGACGGAGTCGAGCTCGCCGCCCGCGAGGGCCGTGTGGAGCACGGCTACCGCGGCGCCTTCCCCGACCTGGCCCCCGGACTCGCCGCCCGCTACGACGTGGTGAGCATGTTCCACTACCTGGAGCACAGCACCGACCCCGACCGCGAACTGCGTGCCGCCCACGAGGCCGTGCGCCCCGGCGGGCACCTCCTGATCGAGGTACCGGACCCGGAGAGCCGCTACGCCCGGCTCCTCGGCCGCTGGTGGCTGCCCTGGCTCCAGCCGCAGCACCTGCACTTCATGCCGGCCGCGAACCTGCGCCGCCGGCTCACCGGTCTCGGGTTCACGGTGGTCGCGGAACAGCACACCGAGGCGCACGACCCGGTCGACCTGCTCGCGGCGGTCTGGCTCGCGCTCGACCGCGCCGCCCCGCGCGAGGACGCACCCTGGCTCCCGGAAGCACCGGGTGCGCTCCGGCGCGCCCTGCGCACCGGCGTGCTCCTCGCGGGCGTCCCCGTCCTCCTCGCCGCCGTGCTCGTGGACCGGTTCGCGGCCCGCCCCCTGGCAGGCCGCCTGCGACTGTCCAACGCCTACCGCCTGGTGGCCCGCCGCGACTGACCCACCGCGCCCCGGCTCGGGCGCCCGCCGGGGCGCCCGAGCACGCGGGCGGGGCGGGCGGAAGAGCCGGGGGCACCGGCCCGCGGGGGACCGATCCGGCACGGCCCGGCACGGGTACCTTCCACGCCGGGGCGCGTGCGTGGGGGCAGTCGGCTCACAGCGCCTTCGCGCGGATCATCGACGACAGCACCAGCGCGCCCGGCACCAGTGGTACCCAGTCGGTCAGCATCCGGTATCCGATCACGGTCGCGGTGGCCACCGAGGGCGAGGCGCCGAAGGCGACCAGTGTCCACACCAGCGCCGCGTCGACCGCGAGCCCGCCCGGCGCGGGCACCGCCCCGACGGCCGTGCCCGCCGCCAGGTGGGCGAGCACCACCTGCTCCCACGGCAGCCCCAGCCCGAGTGAGGTCCCGACACAGGCCAGCGCACCCGCCTGCACCAGCGGCATCGCGACGGCCCCGCCCCACAGGGCGAGCACCCGGCACGGCCGGGTGTGCACGGCGCGCGCGTCGGCCAGGGCGGCGCGCAGCAGCCCGGCCACCGGCCGCCGCAACGGCCGTACGACCGTCAGCAGCACGCCCGCCGTCGCGAGCGCCCCGGCCACAGCGGCGGCGAGCGGCACCAGCAGCCGGCCGTCCGGTGCCAGGTCCCCCAGGCGGCGCCAGGCCCCAGACGCCGCCAGGAACACCAGCAGCACCAACGCCTTCGCCGACGACCTGGCCAGCGAGTACAGCCCGATCGACGCGGTCGCCCGCTCCAGCGGCACGCCCCGGCGGCGCAGGAAGCGCAGGGTCACGGCATGGGCGCTGAGACCGCCGGGCAGTACGTGGTTGGCGGCACCGGCGGCGAACTGCGAGGCCAGCAGCGGGCCCGGCGGCAGCGGGTCGGGCAGGGCGCCTTGCCGGACGCAGGCGGCGGCCACCCAGGTCAGACAGGTGAAGCCGGCTCCGGCCAGCAGCCACCCCGGGTCGGCCACGCCCAGCCGCCGGACTCCCCCGTACACGAGAGGCCGGTTGGCCACGGCCCAGCCGGCGGCGAGCAGCACGGGAGCCAGGCACAGCGCGAGCCGCACCGGCCGCCCGGACACACGGGACACCGGGCGGCCCGGAGCGGAAGACCCGGGACCGGGGCAGGCGGCCACGGGTTCGGGGCCGGGGTCGGCGATCGCGGGGCAGGGCGTGGCGGTCGAGGGAAGCGGGGCGGCGGTCGCGGGAAGCGGGGTGGCGGTCGCGGGGAGGGGCGTGGGGGTCACGGGGCGGGGGGCCGGCCGTTGTGGGCGGGGGCGCGGGGGAGGGCCGGGCGAGCGGGACGGGGACGGTGAGGACACGGGGACGTCGTCCTTCCGCGGCGGGCCCCACGGCGGGGCCTGGGGGAAGCGGGCCGGGCGAAACCGCGTGGGAGCCTTCCCCTCCCGTGTGACACGGGGATGTCCGAAAACGTAAGGGGCGAGGGCGGGACGGTGCCGCCGGGCGGACGCGGGCAGGCAGCCGTTCACCGCCGACCAGGTAGCCTTCCCTTGGGACGCGCTTTACATGCGGCGGCCCGGAAAGCCGGAGCAAGGCCAGCGACAGGGGAGGAACCGGCGGTGCACGTCCAGGATTGGCTCGACTCGGTGCCTGCGGTCGCCGTCTACGCCCTGGTGGGCCTGGTGATCGGTCTGGAGAGCCTGGGCATCCCGCTGCCGGGCGAGATCATCCTGATCTCCGCGGCGCTGATGTCCTCCCAGCACTCGGGCATCAACCCGATCGTCCTCGGCGCGTGCGCGACCGCCGGCGCGGTGATCGGCGACTCCATCGGCTACGCCATCGGCCGCAAGGGCGGACGCCCGCTGCTGGCCTGGCTCGGCGGCAAGTTCCCACGCCACTTCAGCGCCGGCCATGTGGCCACCGCCGAGCGGTCCTTCGAGAAGTGGGGCATGTGGGCGGTCTTCTTCGGCCGCTTCGTCGCCCTCCTGCGGATCTTCGCCGGCCCCCTCGCGGGCGTCCTGCACATGCCGTACTGGAAGTTCCTGATCGCCAACGTCCTCGGCGGGATCTGCTGGGCCGGCGGCACCACGGCCGTCATCTACTACGTCGGCACCGTCGCCGAGGACTGGCTGAAGCGCTTCTCGTACCTGGGCCTGGCGGTGGCCGTACTGATCGGCCTGGCCTCGATGCTGCTCGTGAAGCGCAAGGCCAAGAAGGCCCAGCAGCAGGCCGAACCGGAAGCGGAGCCGGTCGGCGCCGGGGACTGAGGCGTTCCCGCGAGGGGCGCGGGGCCGCGCCGCCCCGCGGCTTTCGTGGCACGAGGGCGCGGGGCCGGACGGCCCCACGAAGCCCCGCGGACCCGGGCGGGTCCCACGCGGCCCGCGGACCCGGACGGCCCCGTACAGCCCGCGGGCCCTCCTACCGGTGCACGTCCATGTGCGCCTTGCCCAGTTCCGCGTACAAGGTGCCGTTGAGGGTGACCCCCTCCCGCTCCTCCTCGGTCAAGGGCCGCTTCACCTTGGCCGGCACCCCCGCCACCAGCGACCCCGGCGGCACCACCATTCCCTGCGGAACCAGTGCCTGGGCCGCGACCAGCGACCCCGCCCCGATCACCGCACCGTTGAGCACGGTCGCACCCATCCCGATGAGGCAGTCGTCCCCCACGGTCGCCCCGTGCACCACCGCGTTGTGCCCGATGGACACCCGCTCGCCGACGGTGACCGGGAACCCGGGATCGGCGTGCAGCGTGACGTTGTCCTGGACATTGGCCTGCGCCCCCACGGTGATCTTCTCGACGTCACCGCGCACGACCGCCCCGTACCAGATGCTGGCCCCCGCGCGCAGCGTGACGTCCCCGATCACGGATGCCGTGGGCGCGACGAACGCCTCCGCGTCGACCTGCGGCTCCTTGCCCCCGATACCCACGATCAGCGCCTTCTGCGTCATCACCGTCTCCTCGTGTCGGCAGTACACGGCACCGTACGACACGGGGTGGGGCAAAGATCACAGCGGCCTGCCCTCTCGCTCCAGGCGACCGATGAGTAACGTGACCCCGTGCCGAAGCGCAAGAACACGTTCTCATCCTGGCGACGCCGACTGGTGCAGCGTGCCGTGCACACGGGCTGGTCGTGGGTGCAGCGCGCGGGTTCGGTGACGGCCGAGAACCCCGGCCGCTTCCGTTTCGGTTCGATCGGCGAAGCCACCCGGCTCGCGTTCCCGCTCGGCACGGTCTTCGGCGAGCCCTGGATCCGGCTCGGCTCCTACTGCATCATCGCCGAGCAGGTCACCCTCACCGCGGGGCTGATGCCCGACCTGGACCTCGGTCCGGACCCGATCCTGAGCATCGGCGACGGCGTGGTCCTCGGCCGCGGCAGCCATGTCATCGCGGACACGACGGTCACCATCGGCAGCGACTGCTACTTCGGGCCGTACGTCTACATCACCTCCACCAACCACTCCTACGATGATCCGCACCAGCCCATCGGCAAGCAGTGGCCGCGGATGGAGCCGGTCGAGATCGGCCCGGGCTGCTGGATCGGCACCGGCGCGGTGATCCTGCCGGGGGCCCGGATCGGCCGGAACGTGGTCGTGGCGGCCGGCGCGGTGGTCCGGGGCACGGTGCCGGACCACGCGGTGGTGGCGGGAGCGCCGGCCAGGGTCGTACGGCGCTGGACGCCCGACGCGGGCTGGCAGCCTCCGCTGCGGACCCCCGCTCCCGTGCCGATCCCGGACGGCATGACGCCGGGGCAACTGCGGGCGCTGGCGGATCTGGACGAGGACGCGGTGGCACGGCTCGCCGCGCTGGAGCCCGAGGGCTGACGCGGACCCGCTCCGCCGGGGCGGCTCAGCCGGTCGCCAGCAGCAGGGTGCCCAGCAGGGCGAGCCCCGCCCCCGCCGTCTGTACGGCGCGCAGCCGCTCGCTGAGGAAGCCGCGCGCGGCCAGCGCGGTCACCACCGGATACAGCGACGCGAGCACGGCCGCGACGGTGACCGGACCGCTGCGGGCGGCCATCGCGTAGGTGCCGTTGGCGGCCACGTCGGCCAGCCCGACGAAGGCCAGCGCGGGCAGCGAGGACCAGGGGAAGCCGCCGTCCGGCAGGACGGCACCGCTGCGCCGGACCGAGGCGGCGAGCGCGGCCCCGCCCGCCGCGACGTTCGTCAGCCGCTGCACGAACAGCGCCAGGAACAGGCCGGTGACGTCGGTCGAGGCCTCCGCGATCAGCGCGAACACGGTGCCGAAGCCCAGCGCCGCGACCAGCGTGAGCAGGATGGCCTGCCGCTGCACGGCCGCGCCCCGCAGCTGCGGTCCGCCGGCCAGGACGACCCCGCCGACGGCCACCGCGATGCCCGCGACCTGGAGCAGCCCCGGCCGCTCGCCGAGGACGAGGCCGACGCCGACGGGCACGGCGACGCTGAGGGTGGCGAGCGGCGAGACCACGCCCATCGGGCCGAGCGCGAGGGCCTTGTAGAAGGAGAGCAGGGCCACCGGTCCGACCAGGCCGGCCGCGAACGCGAACCACAGCCGGGGACCGGCCTCGGTCCAGCCGCCCGTGGCGAGCACGATCGCGCCCAGTACGGCCGCCGCGATCGACTGCGAGACGACCACCACGGTCAGCGCGGGGGTACGTCGTGTCAGCAGCCCGCCGCCGAAGTCGGCCAGCCCCCACAGGAGGCTGGTGGTCAGGGCGAAGAATGCTGTCACGGCCGGCCTCGCAGTACAGTTCGGTGAACGGTCAGGTGCACCTCACCGTAGTTCAGTCCACTGAACTTCCATAACCATAATATTGAACTTCCCGAATATTGGACACCACGTGTCGGACCTTGAACTCCTGACCCAGTCCCTGGCGCGCAACGTCAAGCACTGGCGGTCGGTGCGCGGCTTCACACTGGACGTGCTCGCCGCCCGGGCCGGTGTCAGCCGGGGCATGCTCATCCAGATCGAGCAGGCCCGCACCAACCCGAGCATCGGCACGGTCGTCAAGATCGGCGACGCGCTGGGTGTCAGCGTCCCCACGCTCCTCGACTACGAGCAGGGCCCCAGGGTCCGTGTCGTCCCCGCCGAACGGGCCGTACGGCTGTGGCACACGGAGGCCGGCAGCTACAGCCGGCTGCTCGCCGGCACGGAGGCGCCCGGACCGCTGGAGATGTGGGACTGGCGGCTGATGCCGGGGGAGAGCAGCCCCTCCGAGCCGCACCCCGGCGGCACCGTCGAACTGGTGCATGTCACCGCGGGCGAGCTGACGCTCACCGTGGAGGGCGCGGAGTACCGGATCCCGGCCGGCGCGAGCGCCTCCTTCGAGGCCAACGTCCCGCATCTGTACGGCAATCACGGAGACGTGCCGATGGACATGGTGATGGCCGTGTCCGTACCGCCCGTGCCCTGAGACGCCGGTACGCCGGGCGGCCGGATCTTGCTACCGTGCCGCCATGCGTCCGCCCATCGGAGCCTTCGACACCGCCACCCCCGCCCCGGACTGCCTGGCGGAGCTGACCGCTCCCGTCGCCGACGCCGTACGCGCCTGGCAGGGCTCGGTGCCGGCCGACAGGATCCTCTACGTCGACACCGAACCGCAGTGGGCCGACACGGCCGTCTTCGTGGAGCACTACGGCCGTGACCTGCTGGAGCGGTCGGCGAACTGCGTCGTCGTCGCGGGCAAGCGGGGCGGTGGGACCACGCTGGCCGCCTGCCTGGTGCTCTCCACGACCCGGGTCGACGTCAACGGCGCCGTGCGCCGCCAACTGGGCGCCCGCAAGGCCTCGTTCGCCTCGATGGAGACGGCGACCGGCGAGACCGGCATGGAGTACGGCGGGATCACCCCGCTCGGCCTGCCCACCGGCTGGCCGGTGCTGGTGGACTCGGCCGTCGTCGACCTGCCCTACGTCCTGGTCGGCAGCGGACGCCGGCGCGGCAAGCTCCTGGTGCCCGGCAAGGCACTCGCCGAACTGCCCGGCGCGATCGTGCTGGAAGGCCTGGGCACGGCCTGACCCCGGCGCCGTCGCACGACGGGCCTGCCCGAAGGACCGGGCACGGCCCGCCCCTGACGCCCGTGCCCGGCTCGCAGGCGGACGGGCACGCGGGGCAGACGTGCGGGACCGGGCGCCGCCAGGCCCCGACGCCGCCGTACGGCGGGCGGGCCGGACGGGCGCGGCCCGGCTTCACGCCGTCGCGTGGTGGGCCAGGGCCAGATGCGGGTCCGCCTGCCCCGGGACGGGCGCCGGGTCGGCGTGCACCAGGGCGGCCGTCAGCCGCGGCACGGCGTGCAGCAGGGCGTGTTCGGCCTCGACGGCGATCGCGTGGGCCTGCCGGACCGTCGCCTCGCCGTCGACCACCACCGCCAGCTCGGCCCGCAGCCGGTGCCCGATCCAGCGCAGCCGCAGCTCGCCCACCTCCCGCACCCCCGGCACCCCGCGCACCGCGTGCTCGGCCCGGTCCACCAGCGCCGGGTCCACGGCGTCCAGCACCCGCCGGAACACCTCCCGTGCCGCGTCCCGCAGCACCAGCACGATCGCGGCCGTGATCGCCAGGCCCACGACCGGGTCGGCCAGGTGCCACCCCAGCGCGGAGCCGGCGGCGCCCAGCAGCACGGCCAGCGAGGTGAAGCCGTCGGTGCGGGCGTGCAGCCCGTCGGCGACGAGCGCGGCCGAGCCGATCTCCCGGCCCACCCGGATCCGGTACCGGGCCACCCACTCGTTGCCGGCGAAGCCGAGCAGCGCGGCCACGGCGACCGCCGGCAGGTGCGCGACCGGGCGCGGGTCGAACAGCCGCCCGACGGCC
Source organism: Streptomyces echinatus (assembly GCF_014203595.1). Classification (GTDB taxonomy): domain Bacteria; phylum Actinomycetota; class Actinomycetes; order Streptomycetales; family Streptomycetaceae; genus Streptomyces; species Streptomyces echinatus. The sequence continues at coordinate 790,168 of NZ_JACHJK010000002.1, read as the reverse complement.
GCCCAGGCGGAGAACGCCGCCGACGCGGCGACGGTCAGCACGATGACGAGCCCCGCCAGATCCTCGGCACGGCCGTAGCCGTACGTGAAGCGGCGGGTCGCCGCCCGCCGCCCCAGCACGAAGGCGATGCCGAGGGGTACGGCGGTCAGCGCGTCCGCCGCGTTGTGCACCGTGTCCCCGAGCAGCGCCACCGACCCCGAGACCGCCACGACGACCGCCTGGGCCAGCGCGGTCGCCCCCAGCACGGCCAGCGACACCCACAGGGCGCGCATCCCGCGCGCCGAGGACTCCAGCGCCGGGTCCAGCTTGTCGGCGCTCTCGTGGGAGTGCGGGGTGAGGAGATGAGCGAGACGGTGGGCGAAACCGTGACGGGGCCCGGCGGCGCGCCCGGCCCCATGACCGCCGCGCCCGCGCTCATGCGCGCTTTCCCCGTGCCCGTGCCCGTGCCCAGGACCGCCGTGCCCGCGGCCCTGCCCGTGCGGGCCGTGCCCGTGCCCGTCTTCGCTCCCGCTGGGCTCGTGGCCGTGCTGACGGGGGTGCCGGTCGCTCACGTCGATCCCCTTTCCGGTGGCCGGGAGTGGACGCACGGCGCCCACGGAGCCATTATGTGCGTATGAGCGCACGCATGCACCTGTCAGCTGCGCATCATGCGCACCCGCGCAAGCCCGGCGAGGAGCAGTTCGCGCTCGCCGCCGAACTCCTCTCCCTGCTGGGCGACCGCACCCGCCTCGCCCTGCTGTACGCCCTGACGGGGGGCGAGGCCGACGTCACCACGCTCACCGAGGCCTGCGGCGCCGCCCGCCCGGCCGTCAGCCAGCACCTGGCCCGGCTGCGGCTCGCCGGACTCGTGGACACCCGCAAGGAGGGCCGGAGGGTGATCTACTCGCTGCCGCACGGGCACCTGCGGCGGCTCGTGGAGGAGGCCCTGAGGACCGCGGACCACCGCCTCGCCGAGCGGTGAGACCGCCGGGCGGCCGGTGAGCCGGGCAGGGCCGTGCGCTCAGTACGCGCCGGCCGTGCCGAGGTACTGCTCGGCGAAGGCCGCCGCCGCGACCGGTGAGGAGAACAGCCGGCGCAGCCGGGCCAGGGTGGTGCCGGCGCGGTGGGGATCGCCGTGGGACGTGCCGTGGTAGATCCCGGAGAGCCACTGCGAGAACTCCTGGTAGTCCCACACCCGGCGCAGGCAGGCCGCCGAGTAGCCGTCCAGGCCCGCGCTGTCGCCCTCGGCCAGCTGCGCGACGAGGCCGTCGCCGAGCAGGAACGCGTCGTTCAGGGCGAGGTTCATGCCCTTCGCGGCGATCGGCGCGACGAGGTGCGCGGCGTCGCCGGCCAGGAGGAGACGGCCGTACACCATCGGTTCGACGACATAGTTGTGCATGTCCAGCACACGCTTCTCCAGCAGCCGCCCCTCCCTCAGCGGCGGGCGGTCCGCCGCGCGCAGGCGCTGCTGGAGCTGCTCCCAGACCCTGTCGTCGGGCCAGTTGCCCGGGTCGTCGCCGGGCGGGCACTGGAGGTAGTAGCGGGTCACCCCGGGACTGCGGGGCATGTGCCCGGCGAACCCGGCCGGGTGCATCCCGAACAGGACGCGGTCGGCGGACGGCGGGGCCTTGGCGAGCAGCGCCAGCCAGCCGATGCCGTAGTCGTGCCGGGAGGTGCGCACCGACGGCGGCAGCGCGGCCCGGCTCGCCCCCCGGGCCCCGTCGCAGCCGGCCACGAAGTCGCAGCGCACCAGGCGCCGTTCGCCGGTGTCCGGGTCGGTGTAGGAGACGGCGGGCCGGTCCGAGTCCAGGTCGTGCAGGCGTACGTCCCGCACGCCGAAGCGGATCTCCCCGCCGCGCACGTCGGCGTACTCGCGCACGAGATCGGTCACGAGCAGCGGCTGCGGGTAGATCCAGTGGTGACGGCCCGTCAACTCCGTGTAGGAGAAGCGGTGGCCGCGGCCGTCGAAGCGGAACTCGCACTCGGAGTGCCGCTCGGCGCGCTCCAGGAGGCGGCCGGCCAGCCCGCGCCGTTCCAGGCCGCGTACGGCCCATTCCTCGATGACCCCGGCGCGGGGCCGCTGTTCGATGAACTCCCGGCTCTCGGTCTCCAGGACCAGGCAGTCGACACCGGCGGCCCGCAGGATGTTGCCGACGGTCAGACCGGCCGGTCCGGCGCCCAGGACGACGACCGGAAAGCGGGTGGTGGAAGGTGAGTCGGAGTGGGGGGAAGGAGACATCACGCGAGCATTATGACGGTGTCCCGTCAGACGAGCCGACGGGACACCGTGGGTGACGCGGGAGCGGGTCAGTGCGCGGGCATGTCCGTCACCACGACCTCGTCGATGCTGCGCTCGATCGCCTCGGCGTTCGACGCGGTGGCCTTGGCCCAGTAGTAGATGACCAGGGAGAAGGCCGCGACGACCAGGATGTCCCAGTACATCGGGATGGAGCCGCGGCCGCCGAAGCCGCCCAGCCAGGAGATCGCGCCCAGGCCGAGCAGGTAGCCGGGCAGCCACTGCGCCGCCTTGAAGTCCATCCGGGGAGCGTCCGGCTTCCGCGTCGCGGTGGCGTACCAGGCGTAGGAGCCGAGGAGCACGTAACCGAGCAGGATCGCGAAGCCGAGTCGCCACAGGGTGTCCCAGCCGGCCCAGTAGATGATCAGGTTCGCGACCGCGAACGACGCCGGCGAGATGAACTTGCCGAACGGCAGCCGGTAGGGGCGCTCGAGGTGCGGCAGCCGGTCGGCGAAGACGCCGTACGCCAGCGGCGCGCCCGCGTACATCAGCACGCTGGCCGAGGTGATGAAGCCGACCAGCTCCTGCCAGCTCGGGAACGGCAGGAAGCAGACCACACCGGTGACGAACGACATGAGCAGGCCGAACCACGGTACGCCGCGCTTGTCGGTCTTGGCGAAGGCCTTCGGCGCGTAGCCGTTCTTGGCCAGACCGAAGGAGACGCGGGAGGTGGCGGTGGTGTAGATCAGGCCGGTGCCGCCGGGGGAGATGATCGCGTCGACGTAGAGCACCCAGCCCAGCCAGCCCAGGCCCACCAGGGTCGCGAGGCCCGCCCAGGGGCCGCTGATGCCTTCGAAGTCGAGCTTGGCCCAGCCGTGCGCGAACGAGGCGTGCGGCAGCGCGGCGATGAACACGATCTGCAGCAGGATGTAGATCACGGCGCCGATCGCCACCGAGCCGAGGGTCGCCCGCGGCAGGTCGCGCTTGGGGTTGCGGCTCTCGCCGGCCAGCTGGATCGCCTGCTCGAAGCCGAGCAGCGCGAAGATGATGCCGCTGGAGCTGATGGCGCCGAGGACGCCCTTCATGCCGAACGGCGCGAAGCCCTCCGAGGTGAAGTTGCTGCCGTGGAAGTTGCCCACCGCGATGATGAAGATCGCCGCGAGCGGGACGGCGATCTTCCACCAGGTGGCGGCGCTGTTGGTGTGCGCCAGGGCACGGACGCCGAAGAAGTTGACGCCGACGAAGACCGCCATCAGGGCGACGGCGGAGACGAAACCGCTGGTCGTCAGGGTTCCGTCGGCGTGCTGCAGGCTCTGGGCCCACTTCCAGTGACCGGCGTAGCCGATCATCGCCTCGACCTCGATCGGCGCCACGGTCGCCGCCTGGAGCCAGGCGAACCAGCCGAAGGACATGCCGGCCAGGCCACCGAAGGCGTAGTGCGGATAGCGGGCCGTGCCGCCGGCGACCGGGAACATGCCGCCGAGCTCGGCGTGCACGAGCGCCAGCAGCACGATGGCCACCGTGCCGATCACCCACGAGATGATCGCCGCGGGGCCGGCCACGACGACCGCCTTCTCGGCGCCGTACAGCCAGCCCGATCCGATGATGGAGCCCACGGAGGCCCACATCAGTCCGATCAGTCCGACGTCCCGGCGTAGACCGCCGGACTCCGTCGTGGCCTGTGGCAGGGCGTCGACTTTCGCCATGTCAAGTGGCCTCTCAGTTCATGAACGCAGAATTAACGAGCAAGGAGGCCACAGGCTAGGAAGACATTCCGCGTCGGCAAAAGACTGTTTTACAAAACTTGACCCGGGATCTTGCCTGTCTTGGTAACAGCCTTCACACAGGTCAGACGCGTCGGACGAATGTCAATATTCAGCTGGGAATTGTGATGAAGACGAAGAGTCACTAGTTCAGGCGGGGAATTTCGATCGCCGGGCAGCGGTCCATCACCATCTCCAGACCCGCCGACCGGGTCCGCTCATGGGCGGCCTCGTCGACGACTCCCAGCTGGAACCACACCGCCCGCGCGCCCTTCACCACGGCCTCGTCCGCCACCGCGCCGGCCAGGTCGCTGTTCACGAACACGTCGACCACGTCCACGCCGAAGGGGATGTCCGCGAGGGAGGCGTAGCCCCGCTCTCCGTGCACCGTCTCGGCGCTCGGGTGCACCGGCACGATCCGCTTGCCGAACCGCTGCAGCACCTGCGCCACCCCGTAGGCGGCCCGGTTCCGGTTCGAGGACAGGCCGACCACCGCCCAGGTGTCGCCGAGCTCGGTCAGGATCCTGCGGATCGTCGCTTCGTCGCCGTACATCGGCCGCCTCCTCGGGCTGCGGGGAACTGTGTGCCGTGGCAACATCGCCCCGGCCGGTCGGGATTCCCGTCGTACCCCGCCACGCTGTCCGGAATCGGCGCAAGCTGCTGCATACAGCCGTCCGGCCGCCTACGCTCGCCCCGTGCTGCGCATCCTCGACGCCCGAACCGGTGAGCCCGTCCCCGCCGCGCCCGCCCGCCGCGGCCTGACCCGTATCGAGGCGCACGCCTCCGGCCTCGATCCCACGGCCCTGCGGGTGCTGCTCACGGCCGACCTGCTGGTCCGGGCCCTGGAACTCGGCGGCACCCCGGTCTGGACGACCCTCACCGCCCCCCGCGACCAGCCCGAACTCCGCACGGCCGCCGAACGGCTCGCCATCCGCCCCTTCGAGGACGGCCGCGACCTCGCGTCGGGCCTCGGGGACGCCCAGGCCGTCCATGTGGCCCAGCGGGACTCCGGGGGCACCATCGGGGAGGGGCCGGTGATGGACGTGGCCCAGGTCGCCCCCGCCGCGCTGGAGGCGCTCCTCGCCGACCCCGCCGCCTTCCGCCTCGCACTGCTCGCCGTCCCGCGGAGCGAACCCGTACGGCTGGACCGGGCCGCACTGGACGACGCCGCGCGGTGCCTCGCCCGATGGCGGCGGGCCGTCGCCGGCTGGGCACGGCGGCCCTCCCGGCCGGTTCCCGACGAGGTGCGGGCGCGGCTGCGCGCCGCCTGGGAGGACGACCTGGACGTGCCCGCGGTGCTCGGCGTCCTACGGGACGTCGAGAGCGCGCCCGGCATCCCGGACGGCGCCCGCTTCGAGACCTACGCCTACGCCGACCGGCTGCTCGCCCTGGACCTCGCGCGCGACCTGGGGAGCCTCGCGTGAGCGCACCGGCCGGCGCGGGCCCGCTGCGCCGGCTGCTGGTGCTGCGGCACGCCAAGTCCGACTGGCCCGACGGCGTCGAGGACCACCGCCGGCCGCTCGCGCCGCGCGGCCTGCGCGACGCACCGGCCGCCGGGCGCGCCCTCGCGGCCGGCTCCCTGCCCGACCTCGCCCTCTGCTCCACCGCCGTACGGGCCCGCCGCACCTGGGAGCTGGTCTCCGCCGAGTGGGCCACTCCGCCGCCGGTCCACTACGACCGGCGGCTGTACGCCGCCGACGTGGGAGACCTGCTGGAGGTCGTGCACGAGGTGCCGGCGGACGTACGGACGCTGCTGCTCATCGGGCACAACCCCGGCCTGGAGGAGCTGGTGCGCGCGCTGGCCGCCGACGGCCTCGACGACACACTGGACCGGCTGCGGGAGAAGTTCCCGACCTCGGCGATCGCCGTGCTCACCTGGCACGGCACCGGCTGGCCCGCCCTCGCCCCGGGCGCGGCCCTGCTCACCTCGTTCACGGTCCCGCGCGGGAAGAAGAGGTGACCGAAGCGCATCCCGGCGTTCACATAGGCTGGCGGGATGCAGGACGAGTACCGCACAGTCGCCCGCGCGGGCGTGCACGAGACCGAGATCAACCGCTCCCGCTTCCTGTGCGCCCTCGCCCCGGCCGCCACCGAGCAGGAGGCCCAGGCCTTCGTCGCCGCCGTGCGCAAGGAGCACGCCGACGCCACCCACAACTGCTGGGCGTACGTCATCGGCGCCGACGCCTCCGTGCAGAAGGCCAGCGACGACGGTGAACCGGGCGGCACCGCCGGCGTGCCCATGCTGCAGATGCTGCTGCGCCGCGACATGCGGTACGTGGTCGCCGTGGTCACCCGCTACTACGGCGGCGTCAAGCTCGGTGCCGGCGGACTCATCCGCGCCTACGGCGGCTCGGTCGGCGAGGCCCTGGACACCCTCGGCACGATCACCCGGCGCCGCTTCCGGCTGGCCACGGTGACCGTCGACCACCAGCGGGCCGGCAAGGTCCAGAACGATCTGCGCGCGACCGGCCGCGAGGTGCGGGACGTCCGCTACGGCGAGGCCGTCACCCTCGAGATCGCCCTCCCGGACGCCGACGTGGACGCCTTCCGCGGGTGGCTCGCCGATGCCACGGCGGGCACGGCCGGCCTGGAACTGGGCGGGGAGGCGTACGGCGACGCGTGAGTCAGGACGGTGACGGCTCCGGCGTCAGGTCCTCCGCTCCGGTCCGCCGGCCCGACCGGTAGATGGTCACGACACCGCCGCGGACGACATGGCGGTACTCGCCGTTGCGCGCCTCGAACCCCTTGGCAGCTCGGCGGCGATGCGCTCCGGGCAGGCGGGGGCGCCCCGGAGTGCTTCTTCTCACATTGGCCGAAAGTCTCCGTAACCGACGCGTCGGTGACCGACAGGGAGGCTCTTCCCCCCGGTGTCCGGCCCGTGACCGCGGCTCGAACACCCCGTGGCCTCACGCCCGACAGTGGCCGGAACGCGACCCGCCGGCCCCGTGCCGCCGGAGTCACCGGTGCGGGGCCGCCGACACGGGAGGAGACAGGCGACGGGACCAGGACGGGAGTTACCGGCCGCGATGTCGCACCCGGCCGTTAGTCTCGGGGCTCATGAGACTCCTGCACACGTCCGACTGGCATCTCGGCCGGGCCTTTCACCGGGTGAACCTGCTCGGGGCCCAGGCCGAGTTCATCGGTCACCTCGTCACCACCGTGCGTGAGCGCGACGTGGACGCGGTGGTCGTGTCGGGCGACGTGTACGACCGCGCGGTGCCCCCGCTCGCCGCGGTCGAGCTGTTCGACACCGCTCTGCACCGTCTCGCGGACCTCGGCGTGCCCACGGTGATGATCTCCGGCAACCACGACTCGGCCCGCCGCCTCGGCGTCGGCGCCGGGCTCATCGACCGCGCGGGCATCCACCTGCGCACCGAGCCGTCCGCCGCCGGCACCCCGGTGATCCTCCGCGACGCCCACGGCGACGTCGCCTTCTACGGCCTGCCCTACCTCGAACCGGCCCTGGTGAAGGACGAGTTCGCCGTCGACAGGGCCGGCCACGAGGCCGTCCTCGGTGCCGCCATGGACCGCGTCCGCGCCGACCTCGCCACACGCGCGCCGGGCACCCGGTCCGTCGTCCTCGCCCACGCCTTCGTCACCGGTGGCCAGGCCAGCGACAGCGAGCGGGACATCACCGTCGGCGGGGTGGCCGCCGTACCGGCCGCGATCTTCGACGGCGTCGACTACACGGCGCTCGGCCACCTGCACGGCTGCCAGACCATCACCGACCGTGTGCGCTACTCCGGCTCGCCGCTCGCCTACTCCTTCTCCGAGACCGACCACCGCAAGAGCATGTGGCTGATCGACCTGGACGCGGACGGCTCCGTCGGCGCCGAACGCCTCGACTGCCCGGTGCCGCGCCCGCTGGCCCGCGTCCGCGGCACCCTGGACCACCTCCTCGCCGACCCGGGACTGACCCGTCACGAGGACGCCTGGATCGAGGCCACCCTCACCGACCCGGTCCGCCCGGCCGAACCCATGGCCCGGCTCACCGAGCGCTTCCCGCACACCATCAGCCTGGTCTTCGACCCCGAGCGGACCCAGGACGACCCCCGGGTGTCGTACGCCCGCCGCCTCGCCGGCCGCGGCGACCAGCAGATCGCCCAGGACTTCGTCGCCCATGTGCGCGGCGCCGGACCCGACGAGGACGAGGCGGCCGTGTTGCGCGAGGCGTTCGACGCCGTGCGCGCCGACCACGCGGTGCGGGAGGTGGCCCGGTGAGGCTGCACCGGCTCGACATCACGGCCTTCGGGCCCTTCGGCGGCCCCCAGAGCGTCGACTTCGACGCGCTGTCCACCGCCGGGCTGTTCCTGCTGCACGGGCCGACCGGCGCGGGCAAGACCTCCGTCCTGGACGCCGTCTGCTACGCCCTCTACGGCACTGTCCCCGGCGCCCGGCAGAGCAGCCAGGGCATGAACCTGCGCAGCGACCACGCCCAGCCCGGCACCCGCACCGAGGTCCGCCTCGAACTGACCGTCGCCGGCCGCCGGCTGGAGATCACCCGGCAGCCCCCGTGGGAACGGCGCAAGCTGCGGGGCAAGGGCATGACGGTCGACAAGGCCCAGACCTGGCTGCGCGCGTACGACGCCCAGGCCGGCGCCTGGAAGGACCTGAGCCGCTCCCACCAGGAGATCGGCACCGAGATCGAGCAGCTGCTCGGCATGAGCCGCGAGCAGTTCTGCCAGGTCGTCCTGCTGCCCCAGGGCGACTTCGCCCGCTTCCTGCGCGCCGACGCCGAGGCCCGGGGCAGACTCCTCGGCCGGCTCTTCGACACCCAGCGCTTCGCCGACGTCGAGAAGCGCCTGGCCGAACGCCGCCGCGCCACCGAGGCACGCGTGCGCGAGGGCGACACGGCCCTGCTCGCCGACGCCCACCGCATGCAGCAGGAGGCCGGCGACGCCATGGAACTGCCGGAGCTGGCCCCCGGTGACCCGGGCCTGGCCGGCACCGTCCTCGCCGCCGCCGCCGTCGCCCGCAGCACCGCCCGGGAACGTCTCACCGTCGCCCACTGCCGCCTCGCCGCCACCGAGTCCGCCCACGCGGCGGCCCGGCGCACCCTGGACGAGGAACGCGAACTCGCCCGCCTGCAGGGCAGGTTCGCCGAGGCCCGGCAGCGCGCCGAGCGCCTCCAGGAGCGGGCCGGAGCCCACCGCCAGGCGCAGGAGCGCATGGAGCGGGCCCGCAAGGCGGAGGCGGTCGCGCCCGCCCTGGAGCTGCGGGAGGCCGCCGAGGCGGAACACCGCCGGGCCGCCGCGGCCGAGACCCGGGCGCGCGGACTCCTCCCCGGCACCCACGCCGGCGACGGCGCGAGCGGCCTCGCCGCCGCCGCCCGCCGGACCGCCGAGGAACTGGGCGGCCTCGACGCGGCCCGGCGCGCCGAACACCGGCTCACCGGACTCGCCGAGGAGCGGGCCGGACTCGAACGGCAGGAGCGCGAGGACGAGGACGTCCTGCGCGAGGCCGACGCCTGGCTCGCCGACTGGGACGCCACCCGCGCGGCCCACCAGACCCGCGTCGACTCCGCCCAGGAGGCCGCCACCCGCGCCGAGCAGCTTGCCGTCCAGCGCGCCCCCATGCAGCGGCGCCTCGACGCGGCCCGCACCCGCGACCGCCTCGCCGCCGACCTGGAGCAGGCCCTGCGGAGCGCGGGTGCCTCGCGGCAGGACGCCCTCGACGCCCGCGCCCACTGGCTCGACCTCAAGGAGCAGCGGCTGACCGGCATCGCCGCCGAACTCGCCGCCCACCTCACCGACGGCGAACCCTGCGCGGTCTGCGGAGCCACCGACCACCCCGCCCCCGCCCGCAAGGTCGCCGGACACGTCGACCGCGAGACCGAGGACCGCGCCCTCACCGCCTCCCGGCGGGCCGAGGAGCGGCACACCGAGGACGAGCGGCGCCTCGGCGTGGTCCGCGAGGCGCTGGCCGCCGCCACCGCCGAGGCCGGTGACACGCCCACCGACCGGCTGGCCGCCGAGGCCGCCGAACTGGAACAGGAGTACACCCGCGCCCGCCGCGCGGCCTCCACCCTGCACTCCGCCCAGGAGGAGCTGCGGCGCGCCGAGCGGGAGCGCGAGCGGCGGCTCGCCGACCGCCAGCAGGCCGCCGTGCGGGCCGCCTCCCGGTTCACCCGCCGGGACACCCTGGAGCGCGAACAGGCCCAGCTGGAAGCCGAGCTGGCACAGGCGCGGGGCGGCGCCGACAGCGTGGCCGCCCGTGCCGCGCAGCTGGAGCGGCGGGCGGCACAGCTCACCGAGGCCGCCGACGCCGTCCGGGCCGCGGAGGAGGCCGCCCAGCGGCTGAAGGACGCCGACGCCCGTCTCGCCGACGCCGCCTACCGGGCGGGCTTCGACACCCCGCGGGACGCCGCGGCGGCCCTCCTGGACCCCGCCGCCCACCGCGAGCTGCAACACCGCCTGGACGCCTGGCAGCAGGAGGAGGCCGCCGTGCGCGCGGTCCTCGCCGAGGCCGGCACCGCGGCGGCCGCCCAGCGGCCGCCCGCCGACCCGGCCTCGGCCGAGCGGGCGGCGGCCGACGCGGAACGGCGGCTGCGCGAGGCCGCCTCCGCGCGCGACGCCGCCGCCCGCTGCGGCACCGAACTGGACCGCCTCTCCGCCCGGGCCGCCGAGGCGGTGCGCCGGCTCGCCCCGCTGCGCGAGGAGTACGACCGGGTGGCCCGGCTCGCCGCCCTCACCGCGGGCACCTCCGCCGACAACGAACGCAGGATGCGCCTGGAGTCGTACGTCCTGGCCGCCCGCCTCGAACAGGTCGCCGCCGCCGCGACCGTCCGGCTGCAGCGCATGTCCTCGGGCCGCTACACCCTCGTCCACTCCGACGACCGGACCGGGCGCGGACGCAGCGGGCTCGGGCTGCACGTCGTCGACGCCTGGACCGGCCGGGAACGGGACACCGCGACCCTGTCCGGCGGCGAGACCTTCTTCGCCTCCCTCGCGCTCGCCCTCGGTCTCGCCGACGTCGTCACCGACGAGGCGGGCGGCGTCCGCCTGGACACCCTCTTCATCGACGAGGGCTTCGGCAGCCTCGACGACCAGACCCTGGACGAGGTCCTGGACGTCCTCGACTCCCTGCGCGAACGCGACCGCAGCGTCGGCATCGTCAGCCATGTCGCCGACCTGCGCCGCCGGATCCACGCGCGACTGGAGGTGGAGAAGGGCCGAGCCGGATCCAGGGTGCTCCAGCGGGGCGCGGACGGCTCCTGAACCCCCGCGGTCCGTGCCGCGGACCGCGGGTCAGCCCATCAGCGCGCGCCGGGGCAGCGGGGACGAGTACACGATGCTGGTCGTCACCGAGCCCAGCGCGCCGATCCGCCCCGAGACCTGCTCCAGATGGGACATCGACCGCGCGGCGACCTTGATGACGAAGCAGTCGTCGCCCGTGACGTGGTGCGCCTCCAGGATCTCGGGTGTCGCCGCGACCAGGTCGTGGAACGGCTTGTAGTTGCCGTTCGGATAGCGCAGCCGCACGAACGCCAGGATCGACAGGCCCAGCCGCTCGGGGTCGACCACCGCCGCGTACCCCTGGATGACGCCCGCCTCCTCCAGCCGCCGGACCCGCTCGGTGACGGCGCTCGGCGACATGGACACGGCACGTGCCAGCTCGGCGTAGCTGGCCCGTCCGTCGCGCTGGAGGACTTCGAGGATGCGCCGGTCCACGGCGTCCGGGGAATACACGGTCATCCCGGATGGATAGCAGGGGATTCCCCGGCGGGGCAAGGGGAAGCCCGTGGATCGTCTCTTCAGAGTGCGGCTCGCGGACCGTAGATTTCACGTCATGATCAACACGGCTTCCGAGAACCCCGTCCTGCGCGTCGCGCCCGCCGCCCCCGCCGAGGCCGCCGCCTACTTCCGCGCGAGCCTCGCCTTCCACGCCGACGTCTCCGACGTGGCCGCCGTGCTCGCGGCCGGCGGCGACCACGGCTTCGTCGTCGTGGACTCCCGCTCCACCGAGTCCTGGGACCAGGGCCATGTACCCGGCGCCGTCCACCTGCCGACCGCGCTCATTGCGGAGCAGGCCGAACAGCTCCTCGACAAGTCCGTGCCGGTGGTGACGTACTGCTGGGGCCCCGGCTGCAACGGCGCCACCCGCGCGGCCCTCGCCCTCGCCGAACTCGGCTACCACGTCAAGGAGATGCTCGGCGGCTTCGAGTACTGGGTGCGGGAGGGCTTCGCCTACGAGACCTGGCAGGGCCCGGGGCGCAAGGACGCCGACCCGCTGACCGCACCCGTCGAGGGCGAGTGCGGCTGCTGACGTACGCGTCCCGCACCGGGTGGGACGACGCCGGCGGTCCGCTCGGCCGGGTGGGGTCAGACCAGTCCCTCGAAGGCGATGTTCAGATGCCGCGGGCCGCGCAGCACGGCGTTCGGGCGGTAGGGCGGCGGATCCTCGACCAGGCGCGGGTCGCGCAGCCGTCGGGCCAGCTCGGACAGCGCGATCTGGGTCTCCAGCCGGGCCAGCGGAGCGCCGAAGCAGCTGTGGATGCCGCTGCCGAAGCCCAGGTGCTGGATGTCCCCGCGGTCCGGGTCGAACCGCTGGGGGTCCTTGAACCGCTCCGGGTCCCGGTTGCCCGCGGCGAGGACCAGCCAGATCCGCGAGCCCTTCGGGATCGTGACCCCGCGCACCTCGATGTCGGCGATGCAGGTGCGCTGCGGCACGAGCTGCACCGGCGGTTCGTACCGCAGCAGCTCCTCCACGATGTTGACCGACAGACCCGGGTCCTCCCCCAGCCGCCGCAGGATGTCCGGGTGGCGCAGCAGGGTCAGCATTCCGTTGGTGATCAGGTTGACCGTCGTCTCGTGACCGGCGATCAGCAGCAGCACCGAGGTGCTGAGGACCTCCATCATCGTCATCGAGCCGTCCGGTCCCCGGCTGTTCACCAGGTCGGACAGCAGGTCGTCCCGCGGTTCCTTGGTGCGCTTCTCGACCAGCCCGGCCAGGTACATGCCGAGCTGCATCCGGGCCTCCTGCGCCTCCTTCTGGAACTCGGCGTCCGCGCCCTGACGGGTGTCCGGGTCGAGGCTCGCGACCAGCGGGTCGACCCATGCGCGGAACCGCGGCTCGTCCTCCCGGGGCACCCCTAGCAGCCGGCAGATCACCGTCACCGGGAAGGGATAGGCGAACTGGTCGACCAGGTCGATCTCGCGCGCGTCCCCGAAACCGTCGATCAGACCGTTGACGATCTCCCGCATGTCGCCCCGCATGCTCTCGATCCGCCGTGGCCGGTGCGGCGGTCCGAAGGCGCTGTTGGCGATGCGCCGCAGCCGGTCGTGCTCGGGCGGGTCGAGGCGCAGGAACGACGGCGGCAGCCCACCCGTCTCCTCCGACTGGGCCAGCTCGTCGTCCCCGGCGGCGGCCAGGTTGGTGGCGTCGGAGCTGATCCGCGGATCGTGCAGGAGAGCCTTGATGTCGTAGTACGAACTGATGATGTACGGGCCTCCCTCCTCCTCATGGAGCACGGGTGTGCCGCGGAGTTCCTCATACACCGGATACGGGTCGGCGCGGTTCGCGAAGTCGGTGATCTGACGCATGATCGAGGCGTGCGGCATGGCGGGTCCTTGGAGCGTCGGGGCCGGGGACGGGTGGTCAGTGGCGGGCGGGATGGAAGACCAGCTGCTGTTCGGCCGGCGAGTAACCGCTGAGGGTCACCATGGGGCCGTGGGTCGGCAGGGACGGGTCCGGGAAGTCGGCCGGCACCGGCTGGCGGCCCTCGGGACGCCGGTCCACCGTCGGGTGCTCCACCGGGAACGGCGCACCCTGCTCGATCTGCCGCTGGTAGAACTCCAGCCAGCGCGTGTTGTCGAAGGTCACCGCGGCCACGATCCGGCCCTGGTACCCGTAGACGCCGACGAACCGGCGCTCGGCCAGCGAACCCTGCGTGATCATGAGCTGCTCGCCCATGGGCGGCACCCCGACCGACTTGATGTTCACCCCGAACATCGACGACCAGAACGCCGGCATCCACAGGTGCGGCCGCCGGTCGGCGCCGTGGCAGATCATGTTGTGCGCGGCCGTCTCCGCCTGGGCGACGGCATTGCCCCAGTGCTCCAGCGACAGGAACTGGTAGCCGAACAGCGCGTGCGGGGAGCGCGCCACGTCGCCCGCCACGAACACGTCGTCCGTGACGATGCCCCGGAAGTCGAAGGCCCGGCAGCCCGCGTCACAGGCGATGCCCCGTGGCCCGGCACCCAGCCCCGACCCGGCCAGCCAGTCGGTGTTCCGCAGCGACCCCAGCGAGACCACCACCACGTCCGCCTCGACCACACTCTCGTCGGACAGATGGACGGCCCGCACCCTGCCGACCGGGTCGCCCTCCAGCGAGGTCACCGTGACATGGGTGCGCAGGTCCACGCCGTTCTCGGTCGCGAGGTCGGCCGCGACCGCGCCGACGACCCCGCCGAGCGCGCCCACCAGCGGTGCGCCCGCGCGCTCCGCCACGGTGACCGGGATGCCCATCTCCCGACACGCGGAGGCGACCTCCGAACCGGCAAACCCGGCGCCGATGACGAACACCCGGCGCGGCCCCGCCTTCAGCCGCCGGTACAGGTCCGCCGCGTCCTCCCGCGTGCGCAGCAGACAGACACCGTCCAGCCGCGCCTCGTCCTCCTTCGGCCAGGGCCGGGCGCGGACCCCGGTGGCGATGAGCAGCCGGTCGTACTCCACCTCGTCCCCGTCGGCCAGCCGGACCCGCTTGGCCGTCAGGTCCAGCCCGCTCGCCGCGACCCCGAGACGCCACTTCGCGTCGATCTCCCAGCGATGGGGCAGCTCGGTGTGGTGCGGGGAGGCCATGCCCAGCAGCACGGACTTCGACAGGGGCGGCCGGTCGTACGGCTCGTACGGCTCGTCACCGATCAGGGTCAGCTCGCCGGCGAAGCCCTCGGCCCGCAGGGTCTCGGCGGCCCGCAGGCCGGCCAGCGAGGCACCCACGATCACGATCCGGCCCTCGCGCCTGAGCCATTCCAGGTAGTCAGCGGCCATCGGACGCCTCCCGCGAGGCACCGTCCGCCGCTCCGTCCGCAGGGTCCGCCGCTCCGTCCAGGCCGTCGGCGGTGATCGCCTGCACCGGGCAGGCGGCGACGGCACGCGCCAGCCGCTCCCGCTGTTCCTCGTCCGCGCGGGGGTTGTAGATCAGTGACTCCTCACCGTGCATGGCGAAGACGTCGGGCGCGAGGAACGCGCACTGCGCGTACCCCTGACACTTGTTGAGATCGACGACCAGCCTCATCGACGCTCCGCTCTCTCCGGTGGCCAGGCCCGGTGTCCGCCGCACGGCTCGCGCGGGCGGCTCCGGACGGCGGACATCCCCTGCCCGCCAGCATGCGAGCGCGGGGCGCGGGCCCGCGCGCCGGGCATGCCGATCGAGTGAGCGGCCGCCGCGGACGGGTGTCATCCGGCCGCAGGCCGGGCCCGGTCCCGGTGGCTCACCACGAGGATGTGCAGGCTGAGCAGCAGCGACCAGAACGGGAAGACCAGTTCCGCCCAGGGCACGTTCGACGAGACGAAGAGCAGCGTCACAGCGCTGAGGAAGCCCACGATCGTGAGCCAGCGCGGCAGGACCCCGAGGCGGTGGCCGATGACGGACATGGAGGAGACGAAGACGGCCGCCATCCGCATCGCGTAGTCCGTCATCAGCGCGTACGCGAGGTGACGGCCGAAGTCCCAGGCGGCCGGCGGCGTCAGCGTGCCGGGACGAGGGGGCACCACGAGCACGGCGCCCGCCGTCGCGGCTGCGCCGAACATCATGGCGGTGAAGACCAGACCGCTGCCCAGGAAGACGGTGGCGACGAACTTGTCCTCGACCGCGCCGACGTGCGCGCGTACCGCGCCGATGAACCACAGGAAGAAGAGGCCGGCGAACGGCACGAGCTCGAGTGCCGTCCGCAGCGCGGTGTGCCGTCCGGGGCTCGGAGCCCTTTGGAGGGAGGCCGCGTCGGCCCCTTCCGGGATTCCCAGCCTGACCAGGACGATCATCGCGGCCAGGAGCAGCGCGAACACGACTCCGGCCAGCCCCGCGGCGCGCGGTGTCCGCAGGCCCTCCGGTCCCGGACCCAACTCCTGCATGCCCGGCCCGCCTCTCCGCGTCGGTCCCCGGGCACCAGCTAGCCGCCCGCCCACCGCCCGCGCCACCCGGAGACGGCCGTACGGCCGAGCCGCATCCCGTCCGGAACCGCGCCCGGTCGTGGTCTGCCCGGCCGGGCAGACCACGCCTGACCGGCGCAGCCGGGCCGGCATGCCCGACAGGCGCGGCCACACCGCACCAGCCCGGCCTGCGCAGCGGACCGCCCGAGTCCGGCCGGCTCGGCCGGGCTCGGGCGGTCCGGGCCGGGGGTCAGAGCTGGGACAGCTCGTCCACCAGGTCGTCCAGGCCCAGCGAGCCCTGCGACAGCGCCGCCATGTGCCACGCCTTCAGGTCGAACGCGTCGCCACGCCGCTCGCGCGCCCTGTCCCGGCCGAGCAGCCACGCCCGCTCACCGAGCTTGTAGCCGATCGCCTGGCCCGGGATCGTCAGGTACCGGGTCAGCTCGCTCTCCACGAAATCCGCCGGCCGGCTGCTGTGCGCGCCGAAGAACTCCTGCGCCAGTTCCGGCGTCCACCGCTCACCGGGGTGGAACGGCGAGTCGGCCGGGATCTCCAGCTCCAGGTGCATGCCGATGTCCACGATCACCCGGGCCGCGCGCATCATCTGCGCGTCCAGGTAGCCGAGCCGCTCCTCCGGGTCGGTGAGGTAGCCCAGCTCGTCCATCAGCCGCTCCGCGTACAGCGCCCAGCCCTCCGCGTTGGCGCTGACGATGCCGATCGTGGCCTGGTAGCGGGACAGGTCCCGGGCCACGTGAGCCCACTGCGCGAGCTGCAGGTGGTGACCGGGCACACCCTCGTGGTACCAGGTCGACACGAGGTCGTAGACCGGGAAGCGGGTCAGCCCCATGGTGGGCAGCCAGGTGCGGCCGGGCCGGGAGAAGTCCTCCGACGGGGCCGTGTAGTAGGGGGCCGCCGCGCCGCCGGGCGGGGCGATGCGTGACTCCACCCGCCGCACCCGCTCGGCGAGTTCGAAGTGGGTGCCGTCCAGCTCCTCGATGGCCTTGTCCATCAGGCCCTGGAGCCACTCGCGGACCTCGTCCACGCCCTCGATGTGCCGGCCGTGCTCGTCCAGGTGGGCGAGCGCCACCCACGGCGTCCCGGCGCCGGGCAGGATCTTCTCCGCCTCCTCCTTCATCGCGCCGAGGATGCGGTGGAACTCCGCCCAGCCGTAGGCGTACGCCTCGTCCAGGTCGAGGTCGGTGCCGTTGAAGTAGCGGGACCAGCGCGCGTACCGCTCCCGGCCGACCACGTTCGGGGTGCTCTCGATCGCCGGCGCGTACACGTCCCGCAGCCAGTCCCGCAGCTGCGCCAGGGCCCCGGTCGCCGCCTGGGCGGCCTGGTCCAGCTCGGCGCGCAGCGCCTGCGGTCCCGCGGCGGCGAAGTCCTCGTACCAGCCGCGGCCCTTGCCGTCCGTGTCCGTCCACTCGGTGAGCTGATCGATGTACGTCGCCGTGGGCCGGGGAGCGGCGAACAGCTTGCGCTCCAGGCCGAGTTCGAGCGAGGCGCGGTACCCCGCGACGGCGCCCGGCACCGCGCGCAGACGCTCCGCGATCGCCGCCCAGTCCTCCTCCGTGTCCGCCGGGGTGACCGTGAAGACGTCCCGCACCGAGTGGCCGGGCGTGCCCATGTTGCCGATCCGCCGCAGGTGCTCGTCCGCGTCGTGGACGGCGAGTTCGGCGGTCAGCCGTTCCCGCAGCAGCCGCGCGCAGCGCCGCTCCACGTCGCTGTCCGCTCCGGGCTGCCGCTCCGCCTCGTCCAGCCTCGCGAGCGTGGCCCGCGCCAGCTCCGCCTGCGCCTCCGCGCCCGCGGGCGAGTAGTCGGGCAGCTTGCTCGAACTCTCCTTCACCCCGAGATACGTACCGGTGATGGGGTCGAGGGCGATGAGGTCGTCCACGTAGGCGTCGGCGATCTGCCGGGGCAGGGTGATCCGGGTCTCAGACATGCCGACCATCCTCGTACGAGGAGGATCTCCGCGTCACCCACGTATCGGCTGATTCAGCTCTGGGCGTGGACGGGCGGCAGCAGCGGCCCGCACTCCCACTGCTGGAAGATCAACCGGGTCTCCACCCGGGCGACCTCCCGCCGTGCCGTGAACTCGTCCAGTACCAGTCGCTGGAGATCGGCCATGTCCGCGACGGCCACGTGCACCAGATAGTCGTCGGGCCCGGTCAGGTGGAACACCGTGCGCGCCTCCGGCAGCACCCGGATCCGCTCCACGAACGGCCCCACCAGCTCCCGCCGGTGCGGCCGTACCTGTACCGACAGCAGTGCCTGCAGGCCGCGTCCGAGCCGGGACGGGTCGAGCTGGAGCCGGTGGCCGAGGATCACGCCGGAGCGGCGCAGCCTGGTCACCCGGTCCAGGCAGGTCGAGGGCGCCACACCCACCTGGGCGGCGAGGTCGCGATAGGTGGTCCGGGCGTCGTTCTGCAGCAGCCGCAGCAGATGGAGGTCCACCGGATCCAGTACGACAGATTCGGCCATTGGCCGAACGTAGCACGGTGTTCGATTCCCGGGAACCGTTCGATGTTCACCCTTCCGGCCATGGACACAGCGAGCACCGGCGCCTACGACGACGTACGCGCCGCATCGAGAGCCCTGGCCACCGAGGCCGTGCACGCCGGCCGCGACGACCTCGCCCGCCAGGGTCTGCACGCCCCGCCGATCGACCTGTCCACCACCTACCCCTCCTACGACAGCCGGGCCGAGGCCGCCCGCATCGACGCCTTCGCCACCGACGGCGCCGACCCGGTGGGGCCGCCCGTCTACGCCCGCCTCGGCAACCCGACCGTCGCCCGCTTCGAGACCGCGCTCGCCCGGCTTGAGGGCACCGAGTCCGCGGTCGCCTTCGCCAGCGGCATGGCCGCGCTCAGCGCCGTCCTGCTGGCCCGGTCCGCCATGGGGCTGCGCCATGTCGTCGCGGTACGGCCGCTGTACGGCTGCAGCGACCATCTGCTGACCGCCGGGCTCCTCGGTACGGAGGTCACCTGGACGGACCCGGCGGGCATCGGTGACGCGCTGCGCCCGGACACCGGCCTGGTGATGGTCGAGTCCCCGGCCAACCCGACCCTCGCCGAACTCGATCTGCGGGCCATCGCCCACGCCTGCGGGTCGGTTCCGCTGCTCGCCGACAACACGTTCGCCACGCCCGTGCTGCAGCGCCCGGCCGGTCAGGGTGCCCGGCTGGTGCTGCACAGCGCCACCAAGTACCTCGGCGGGCACGGCGACGTGATGGCCGGGGTGGTGGCCTGCGACGAGGAGTTCGCCGGCCGGCTGCGGCAGATACGGTTCGCCACCGGCGGTGTGCTGCATCCGCTGGCGGGCTATCTGCTGCTGCGCGGTCTCGCGACGCTGCCGGTGCGGGTGCGGGCCGCCTCGGCGAACGCCGCCGAGCTGGCCCGCCGGCTGGCCGCCGACCCGCGCGTGGCCCGGGTGCGCTATCCGCGGCTCGGCGGCGCGATGATCGCCTTCGAGGTGCACGGCGATCCGCATGAGCTGATCTCCCGGGTCCGGCTCGTCACCCCCGCGGTGAGCCTGGGCAGCGTCGACACGCTCATCCAGCATCCCGCGTCCATCAGCCACCGCATCGTGGACGCCGAGGACCGGCGCGGGGCGGGCGTGAGCGACCGGTTGCTGCGCCTGTCGGTGGGCCTGGAGGACGTGGACGACCTGTGGGCCGATCTGGACCAGGCCCTGGGAGAGCCCGCCCTGACACCGGTCCCCCTGCGCGAGGCGGTGCACTGAGGTCCGGCCGCCGTGTGGTGTTCGCCTGGTTGAGGGGGGTGGGGGCGGAGGCGGTCGGTGTGCCGTCAGTGGAGGCGGGGCGTCGAGGTCCGGGCCGGGGGGGGCCGACGAGGCCGGGCCGGCGGGAGCGGTGCCGGTCGGCGTCGGCGTGCCCGTCGGGGGTGAGCGGTGCCGGTCGGCGTCGGCGTGCCCGTCGCGGGTGAGCGAGTGTCGGCGGTGGCGGTCGGGGAGTCGTCGGGGGAGGCGGTGCGCTCTTGGTGGGCGCACCGCCCCGCCGGGCCGCGTGGCCGGTGTCAGTCCCGCCGGGCCGGGTCGCCGAGGCGCTGCCGCGCGGTGTCGTACGGGGGCCGGGGCGCGTCCGGTACGGAGTTCAGCCGGGCCGTGATGACCAGCGTCCCCTCCTCGATCTGGTAGTCCAGCGGCAGCCCGAGGCCCCGCATCGCGGCGACCATGCCGGTGTTGGACGCCTTGGTCACGGCGTACACGCTCTCGCAGCCGGCCTCCACCGCCAGCGCCACCAGCCGGCCGAGCAGTTCACCGCCGATGCCCCGCTGCTGCCACTCGTCCTCGACCAGCAGCGCGACCTCCGTCTCGTCACCGTCCCACAGCAGATGCCCGAGGCCGACGATCCGCCCGGAGGCGGTCTGCGCGGCCAGGGTCCGGCCGAAGCGGGGGCTGAGCAGGTGGTTCAGATAACGGTCCGCGTCGCCGACCGGGCCGTGGTAGCGCAGTGCGAGGGTGCGCGGCGAGCACCGCTCGTGCATCGCCCGGGCCGCTGCCAGGTCCCCGGTGTCCACCCGGCGCACGGCGATGTCGTTGCCCTCGGGAAGGGTCAGCACGTCCTGGCCGCCGGGAATGCGCGGGCCGAGCCGGCTGTCCAGCTCCACCAGCGCCCGCGCCCGGGCGAACTCGGTCGGGGTGAACGGCAGGTACGGCCGCTCCACGGTGAGCACACCGCCCTCCGGCGCCGGCAGCCGCATCACGGTGTCCTCCAGGACGCCCTCGACCGGCACCGGCCGCGGCCCCGGACCTCCGCCGGCCGGCGTGCCGGGCAGCGACCGGATCGTGCAGCGGCCCAGCAACTGGCGCAGGGCCAGCGGGAGTTCCGCGGAGTCCAGAGCAGTGCGCGCCGCCAGGCCGAGCACCCGGGTCGGCGCGTCGACCAGGTCATGGGCGTCGGCCCGCTCGATCCACGTGGACGTGCCCCCGGCCAGCGCGACCGCCCGGGTGATCTCGGCCGCCGTCAGCGCGCCCGGCGCCCGCAGCAGGAACTCGTCCACCGTGCCGTCGGCCAGCGGGTGCGCCTGCAGGCTCAGGATGTCCACTCGCCGCTCGGCCAGCACCGAGCACAGGGCGGCCAGGGAGCCCGGCTCGTCCTTCACGGTCGTCCGCATCCGCCACAGCGCGCCGGCGACGGCGTCGGTGGTGGTCTGCCCGGGGAGCCCGGCCGGCCGCGTTCCGGCGGCCGTCCGGGCACCGGTATCGCTCACCGGCGGTGCGTGTCCGTGGCGGCGTGACCACCACACGTGGAACGCCGCCGTCGCGGCCAGCGCGATCGCCGAGATCACCAGCAGGGCCGGGCCGTCGGGCCCGTGCCCGACCGTGTTCGCCACCGCGTCGGCGACGGCCACGGCCGTGAAGAGCGCGGCGAGCTCGACGACGTCCCGCCGCCAGTGGTGCACGGGCCGTCCGTGCCTCGCCCGGGTCACATGAGACATGTTCGGAGTCATACAGCCACTGTGAAGGAACGGTGTTGCGTGATCACGAACTGTTTGTGACCGATGGGTAAAGCATGCTCCGTCCTATTTATTGGTTTTTCCACGGCCGGCCGACCGACCGGTTGTCCGCTACTGGCCGACCCGGCCCGGCTGCAGCGTCCGCGTGAACAGGACCGTGCCGTCCTGCTCGCGCAGCCGTACCGTCAGCTCGCCGCTGTCCCCGTCGATGTCGACCTCGCCGAAGAACTGGTAACCGCCCGCGGGGGAGACGTTGGACGCGGTCGGCGCCTTCACGAACACCCGCTCCGGGCCGAAGGTGCCCTCCAGCGCGCTGGCCGGGAAGGCGCCGGCGTTGAGGGGCCCGGAGACGAACTCCCAGAACGGCTCGAAGTCGGTGAACGCGGCCCGGGACGGCTGGTAGTGCTGGGCCGAGGTGTGGTGCACGTCCGCCGTCAGCCACAGCGTGCCGGTGATCCGCCGGTGCTTGATGAACCGCAGCAGCTCGGCGATCTGCAGCTCACGGCCGAGCGGCGCGCCCGGGTCGCCCTGGGCCACCGCCTCGAAGTTCGGCCTGTTCTCCGTCGCGTCCGGTACGACGAGGCCGAGCGGCATATCGGCGGCGATCACCTTCCACACCGCACGGGACCGGGCCAGCTCCCGCTTGAGCCACTCCAGCTGCTCCCGGCCGAGGATGCCCCGCGGGTCGACGGTCTGGTCGTCGGCCGAGTTGGCGTTGCGGTAGGTCCGCATGTCGAGCACGAACACGTCCAGCAGCGGGCCATGGCGCAGCACCCGGTGGACGCGGCCCTCCTCGGCGCCGGGCCGCGCCGTGGAGAGGGGGAAGTACTCGGTGAACGCCCGCCGGGCGCGCGCGGCGAGGACGTCGATGCTCTTCTCGGTGTAGCGGGTGTCGGAGGTGGCGACGACCTCGCCCGGGTACCAGTTGTTGCGCACCTCATGGTCGTCCCACTGGACGATCGAGGGCACCTGGGCGTTGAACCGGCGCAGGTTCTCGTCAAGCAGGTTGTAGCGGAAGTTGCCCCGGTACTCGGCGAGGGTCTCGGCGACCTTCGACTTCTCCTCGGTGGTGATGTTCCGCCAGGTTGTGCCGTCGGGCAGCGCCTGGGTGGCGGTGATGGGGCCGTCGGCGTAGATGTTGTCGCCGCTGCACAGGAAGAAGTCCGGGTCCAGCTTCGCCATGGCGTCGTAGATGCGGTAGCCGCCCAGGTCGGGGTTGATGCCCCAGCCCTGGCCGGCCAGGTCGCCCGACCACAGGAAGCGCACGCCGTCCCGGCGGTGCCGGGAGACCGTGCGGAAGGTGCCGGTCACGGGCTCCCCGGTGCGGCGCGGGTCGTCCGGGTCGGCGAGGAGGACGCGGTAGTGGATCTGCTCGCCGGACGGCAGTCCGTGCAGCCGGGTGGTGCCGGTGAAGTCCGTCCCGGCGCCCAGCAGCGGTCCGCGCCAGCTGCGCGGGTTGCGGAACGACTCGGTGGCGGAGGTCTCCACGATCATCCGGGCCGGCCGGTCCGAACGCACCCATACCAGGCCGGAGTCGGCGGTCACGTCACCGGCCTGCACACCCCAGCCCGCCCGCGGACGTCCGGAGCGGGCGAACGCCGGGGCCGCGCCGAGGCCGACGGGCAGGGTCAGGGCCGCCGACGCGGCGAGGGAGCCGCGCAGAACGCTGCGGCGGCCGGGCAACGGACGGTGTGACATGACTGCGCCTCCAGGGACGGGATCCGGCCGGTGTGCGGAGCCACACCTACTGGGCCCCAGCGGCACGCACGCGAACCGCAAGTGAACAACCGCCCGATGCGGCGCTCCGGCCGGCCCGCCGGACCGGCTCCTCAGCTGGTGCCGTCCAGGATGACCCGGGCGACCAGCGCCGGGTCGTCGTTCATCGGGACATGGCCGCAGCCGGGCAGCCGGATCAGCCGGGCGTGCGGGATGAGCTGCTTGGCGCGGACACCCTGGCGGCGCAGGAGGAGCCGGTCCCGGCTGCCCCAGGCCACCGTGACCGGCAGCCCCGGCAGTTCGTCGGTGAACCGGACGGTGCCGCCCGCCCGCAGGGTCGCCTCGAAGCCGGCGGCCGCGACGAGCGCGAGCGTCTCGGCGACCACGGCATCCGGTGAACGGCGCCCGGGGCGGGCGTAGATGGTGCTGGTCAGCGCGGTACGGCCGGCCGCCGTGCGGGACAGCTGCCGCACCAGCGGCTCCGGCAACCGCCGGGCGATGCCCCGCATCGCGCGCAGCACCGTGAAGGCGTACTGCCGCTCGGCCTCCGTCCAGAAGCCGGCGGGGGAGAAGGCGGTGACGGACCGTGCGAGCTTCTCCCGGCCCAGCTCCAGCGCGAGCAGGCCGCCCAGCGAGTTGCCGACGACGTGCGGGCGGTCCAGCTCCAGCGCCTCGAACAGGGCGCCCAGCACGGAGTTCGTGGTGGGCAGGTCGTACGCCAGGCCGTCCGGGAGCCCCGGGGACGCGCCGAAGCCCGGCAGGTCGACGGCTATCACCTCGCGCTCGGTGGCCACGATGTCCACGACCGGGTCCCAGGCCTGCAGATGGTGGCCGATGCCGTGCAGCAGGACCAGCGGTTCGCCGCGGCCCACGCGCGTGTACGACACACTCACGTCGCTCGTGCCGTGCGGGGTGGGGACCTTGAAGGAGACGGTGGCGGACATGGAGTGCTCCTCGGCTGGGCTGCTGACGGACGCCGTAGACAGCTTGTCAGCAATTACTACCGACCGGTAGCCCCCGGCGCCGCCCCCGCACGGCACTCAATCCGACCGGCGCACCTCGATGTTGAAGTCCGCGTCCCCGAAGCGCTCGAACAGGGTGAGCCAGAGCGGCAGATACATCTCCATCGCCCGCGCCGCCCGGATGCCGCCCAGGTCCAGCACCCGTCCGGCGGGCCAGCCGAACTCCCCGAGCAGCGCCGTCACCTGCTCCTTGGCCCTGGCGTCCGCCCCGCACACGAACACCTGGTGCTCGCCGGGCACCCGCCCCGGATCCACCATCACCCGGCAGTTGACGGTGTTCAGCGTCTTCACCACGCGCGCGCCCGGGAACGCCCGCTGGATCCGCTCGCCCACGCTGTCCGACCCGACCGGGTCCAGCAGCGGCGCACCGTCCTCGAAAGCCAGCGGATTCGACACGTCCACCAGAACCTTGCCCGCCAGGTGCTCCGCGCCCGCCGCCTCCAGCGCGTCGAGCGCCACCCGTCCGCCCACCGCGTTGACGACCACCTCGCCCGCCGCTGCCGCCTCCGCGAACGTCCCCGCGTGGGCCCGGCCCGCCTCCGCCGTGGCCCACTCCACCGCCACCGGATTGTCCCGGGTGCGGGACCCGAGGGTCACCTCGTGCCCCAGCTCCAGCAGCCGGCCGGCCAGGGTGCGGCCCACCTCGCCCGTGCCCAGCACTGCGTACCGCATCGCCCACCTCGACGTCGCCGGCCGCCGCCCGCCGGCGGTCCGCGGTCATTGTGATCCGGACCGCACCCGGGACCCGGCATTCCCAGTGGACACCGGCAGGCGTGTCGGATGGGATGGACCCGTGATCGCCGACTCCGCCACCGACGTCTTCGAAGAACACCGTCCCCTGCTCATGGGGGTCGCGTACCGCATGCTCGGCCGGGTCGCCGACGCCGAGGACGTGGTCCAGGACGCCTGGCTGCGCTGGTACCAGGCCGACCGCGCGGAGGTCCGCGAACCGCGCGCCTACCTGGTGCGCATCACCACCCGGCTGGCCATCGACCGGCTGCGCCAGGTGCAGGCGCGCGGCGAGACGTACGTCGGGCCGTGGCTGCCGGAGCCGTACCTCACCGAGTTCGCCGACACCGCGCCGGACACCGAGGAGCGGGCCGTGCTCGCCGACACGGTCTCCGTGGCCGTCCTGGTCGTCCTTGAGTCCCTCTCCCCGCTGGAGCGGGCGGTCTTCGTGCTCAGGGAGGCCTTCGGCTACCCGTACGCCGAGATCGCCGCGCTGCTCGACCGGGGCGAGCCGGCGGTACGGCAGCTCGCCGGGCGGGCCCGCCGACACGTGGCGGAAGGGCGGCCCCGGTACGAGGTGGATCCCGCCCGGCGCCGGGACCTGACCGAACGTCTGCTCGCCGCCGTGGCCGAGGGCGACCTGGAGGGACTGATGTCCATGCTCGCCCTGGACGTCCGCCTGGTCGGCGACAGCGGCGGCAAGGCCAAGGCGCCGGTGCGCACGCTGCACACCGCCGACAAGGTCGGCCGCTTCCTCGTCGGCGCCGCCGCCCGCTCGGTCCCGGCCGACCTGTCCCTGAGCGTCCTGGAGGTCAACGGCGGGCCGGCCGTGCTGCTCCTGTCCGGTGGCAAGCCCGACAGCCTGTTCCAGCTGGACATCGCCGACGACCGCGTCACGGCCGTGTACGTCCTGCGCAACCCGGACAAGCTCCGGTACCTCGCCGGTCTCTGAGCCGGAACCTCGCCGGTCTCTGAGCCGGATCATCCGCCGCGGGCCCCCGTCGTACGACGGGGGCTTTGCCGCGATGTCACACACACCGTCGCGCGCGAACGCCTCGTGAACGCTCCGCTGCCCGTCGCCCGTGCGTCCGCCACGGGACCGAGGATTGGTCTTGACCAAGGGTGACGGCCGCCCTATGGTCGCAGAGAAGTGCAACAACCTTTAATAAACAAGGGCGCTAAAAACCGCCGGACCACGGCTCTTGCGGAGGACAGGGTGGGGACCACGCAGCTGGAATCGGTACCGGAACCGAAGTACTGGCATCTCAAGACCGTGCTGAGCGAGGCACTGGACTCCGAGTTCTCGGTCGGTGAGATCCTGCCCAACGAACGTGAGCTCGCCGCCCGCTTCGGCGTGGCCCGCGCCACGCTCCGTCAGGCTCTCGAACAACTGGAGCTGGAGGGACGGCTGCAGCGCCGCCGCGGGGTCGGCACGACCGTCGCGCCCCCGCGCGTGGGTGTGGCCGTCGGCACGGAACAGCACGCCTGGCCCGGGGCCGCCGGTGACGCCTGGCAGCCCGTCGACGGTGTCCAGGCGACGCCGCCCGCCGCCGTCGCCGCGGCCCTGGAGACCGGCGCGGACGACCTCGTCCACACCGTCCGACGCTCCCGCATGTCCCACGGCCAGCAGGTCGCGACCGAACTGCTCTACATCCCGGCGGCCTCGGTGCCGGGCCTGACCGCGATCGACGCCCCGTCCGGCGCGGCACGCGCGCGTGCGATCCTGCGGGAACTGCAGCACCTGTCGCTGGAGGGGGAGGACCGCGCGGTCGAGCTGGGCTCCGCGCGCGCCGAGGACGCCAGGGAACTCGACCGGCTGCCCGGCTCGCCCGTCCTGGTCGTCACCACCCGCTTCTTCGCCCAGGGCCGCACCGCGGCGCTCTCGGTGGCGACCTACCGCGCCGACACCTGCCGGCTGACCTTCGGCGACTCGGCGGGCGTGGAAATACACCACGACCCGGAACGCCAGGCCTCCTGACCACGGCTGCCCCGGACCCCCCTCCGGGGCACCCCCCCCCACCCCTCAAGCCAACCTCGGGGCCCCCAGGGGCGCGGGGAACTGCGCGCCCAGCCACAAAGCGACCCGCACCGCCCCAACAACCGCCCCCGGCAAGGCCCCCCTTCACAACCAACCTCGGGGCTAACCCCCCAGGGGCGCGGGGAACTGCGCGACCAGCCACAAAGCGACCCGCACCGCCCCAACAACCGCCCCCGGCAAGGCCCCCCTTCACAACCAACCTCGGGGCCAACTCCCCAGGGGCGCGGGGAACTGCGCGACCAGCCACCGCCGACCCGCACCGCCCCAACAACCGCCCCCGGCAAGGCCCCCCTTCACAACCAACCTCGGGGCTAACCCCCCAGGGGCGCGGGGAACTGCCCGACCAGCCACAACCCAGCCGCACCCGCCTCAACAACCGCACCAGGCACGACAATCGCACCCGGCACCAACAATCGCACCCGGCACCGACCACCCCGCAACGCTCAGCGCCGCGTCACCGTGCCGTCGACCGCGAACAACTGCTCCTCGACATGGTCCAAGGCCAAGCGCAGCGCCCCCGTGGCCACGGCCGCCTCCCCCAGCAGGGACAGCGTCACCTTCGGCGGCCGCAGACAGTAACGCGCCAGTTCGCGGCGCAACGGCTCCAGCACACCGTCCAGTCCGGCCGCCCAGCCCCCGACCACGACCAGCTCCGGATCGAGCGCCAGCACCAGCGCGGCCACGTCGTGCACGAGCCGCTGGATGAACCGCTCGACGGCGGCCAGCGCCCGCTGGTCCCCCTTCCGCGCCAGCGCGAACACCTCCGCCACCGCCTGCTCGTCCAGCGGATGCAGCGGCTCGTCGGTGGTCGACAGCAGCGCCTCCGGAGTCGCCCCCCGGCCCAGCAGATGCAGCGCGCCGATCTCCCCGGCCGCCCCGCCGAAGCCCCGGTGCAGCCGCCCGCCGATCAGTGAACCGGCCCCCGGACTCAGCCCGGCCAGCACGAACACCACGTCGTCCGTCCCGGCCGCCGCACCCTTCCAGTGCTCGGCCACCGCCGCCGCGTTCGCGTCGTTCTCCACCAGCACCGGACACCTGAAGGAACGGCTGAGCCGCTCACCCAGCCGCAGGCCCGTCCACTCCGGCAGGGCCGTGCTCAGCCGGACCGTGCCGTCCACCTCCACGATGCCCGGCGTGCCCACGCCCACCGCCCGCAACGAGCTGCGCGCGACCCCGGCCCGGCGCAGCAGCTCGGCCACCGCGCCGCGCAGCCGGTCGAGCCGCTCGTCCGCCGGGGCCGCCTCGTCGACCTGCTTGGCCTGCGCACCCAGCACCCGGCCGTCCAGGTCGGACAGCAGCGCGGCGACCCGGTGCGGCCCGATCTCCAGGCCCAACAGATGCCCCGCCTCGGCCCGGAACCGGAACCGCCGCGCGGGCCGCCCCTGCCGGCGGGTGCCGCCCTCGTCGGCCGCCGCCTCCACGACGAGGCCACCCTCGATGAGCCCCTCGACGACGCCTTCGACGGTCGGCCGGGACAGTCCGGTGACACGGGTGATCTCGGTGAGCGTCGCGCAGTCCGTGGCACGCAACGCGTGCAGCACCACCGCGGAATTGATCCTCCGCAGCAGCGAGGGATCGCCACCGGTCAGCTGGCCCACCGTCCGTCCTCCCAGCTCGCGGGCGTGTTGGCCGGATCGTACTCGGCCCGGCCCACCCCGGCGAGTGCCGGGTTCCGTCCCTGGGCCGCCCCCCGGCTCAGCGCGGCTCCACGAAACCCGACTCGTAGGCCGCGATCACCGCCTGGGTACGGTCCCGCGCGCCGAGCTTGGCCAGAACGGCGCTCACATGTGACTTCACCGTCTCCGCCCCGACGATCAGCCCGGCGGCGATCTCCGCGTTCGACAGCCCCCGCGCCATCAGCCGCAGCACCTCCGCCTCCCGCTCGGTCAGCCGGGCCCGCTCCAGCACGGCCCGCGCCGGCCGGTCACCGTCGCCGTACCGGGCGGCGAGGCGCCGTACGGAGGCCGGGAACAGCAGCGACTCGCCCTCCGCGACCAGCCGCACCGCGTGCACGATCTCGGCCGGCCGGGCCCGCTTCAGCAGGAACCCGTCGGCGCCCGCGCGCAGCGCCTCGTACACGTACTCGTCGTCCTCGAAGGTGGTCACCACGAGGATCTTCGGCGGCTCGGCCACCGTGCGCAGCACCGCGCGCGTGGCCTCGATACCGTCCATCAGGGGCATCCGCACGTCCATGGCGACCACGTCCGGCCGCAGTTGCCGGACGAGCGGGATGACCGCCGCGCCGTCGGCCGCCTCGCCCACCACCGTGATGTCGGGCTGCGCCTCCAACACCGCCCGCAGACCCGCGCGGACCAGGGGTTCGTCGTCGACGAGGAGTACGGTGACCGGCATCCGGCCAGCCTAGATCAACCGGCCGGCAGCTCCGCGCGCACCTGCCAGTCGCCGTCGTCCGGGCCGGTCCTGGCGGTGCCGCCGAGCAGCGCGGCCCGCTCCCGTATGCCGCGCAGACCGCTGCCCCGGCCGGGGCCCGGCGCCGCCCCCGGCAGCGGGTTGCGGACCTCCAGCGCGAGCGTGCCGCCGGT
This sequence comes from Streptomyces echinatus, assembly GCF_014203595.1. Taxonomy (GTDB): domain Bacteria; phylum Actinomycetota; class Actinomycetes; order Streptomycetales; family Streptomycetaceae; genus Streptomyces; species Streptomyces echinatus. The sequence continues at coordinate 760,575 of NZ_JACHJK010000002.1, read as the reverse complement.
GACCGTGACCCGGACCCGCACGGGCACCGCCCCGGCGTGCCGCAGCACATTGGTGAGCGCCTCCTGGAGGATGCGGTAGCCCTCGCGGGACACCGGGCCCGGCACGGCCTCGACCGGACCCGTCACCTCGGCGTCGACCTTCGCGCCGGAGGCCCGGGCCGACTCCAGCAGCCGGCCGGCGTCGGCCAGCGTGGGCCGCGCGCTCACCGGCCGCTCGGCCTCCCGCAGGACACCCAGCACGCGCTCCAGGTCCGCCAGCGCGGCCCGGCCGGTCTCCTCGATGGCGTCCAGCGCCCGGTCGGTGAACGCCGGATCGCCGGCCGCCCGCGCCGCGCCCGCCTGCACCACCGCCACCGTCAGCGCATGCCCGATGGAGTCGTGCAACTCCCTCGCGATCCTGGTGCGTTCCAGCAGCTGCTCGGTGCGCTCCTCCAGCGCGGCCAGCCGCTCGGCCGCGCTCGGCCCCAGCAGCCGGCGCGCGCCGGCGGTGATCAGTTCGCCGAGCCCGACCACCACGCCGTACAGGGCGAGCAGCGGGAGCGGTGTCAGCAGGGCCCAGGCACGGCCCGGGGGCAGCCGGTCGAGCAGCGGCACCCCGGACGGCGCGCCTCCCCAGGCGCACCGGGCCAGTTCGACGGCGGTGACGGGCAGCCACACCGTGGCGAACACCGTCGCTCCGCCGAGGAGCATCCGCAGCTCCAGCCAGAGCACCGTGCGCAGCCGGTCCCGCCAGGACGCCGACCGGCCCTCGGAGATGCCCGGCTCCGTCTCGCCGGGCGTGAGCAGCTGCCGCGCCTGCACGCCCTCGCCCCTGCGCACCGCGGGCAGGAGACCGAGCGGGACGAGGAACAGCGCGGGCACCCAGGGGGTCGACGGCATCACGAAGAGCCAGACGCTGACCACCAGCATCGGCACCCACAGATGCAGCAGACGCGTGTACGTCGTCCCGCGCAGCAGCGGGCGCAGAAGGCGGACCATGGCCCTCATCGTCGCAGGCGGCACCGACAACGACCCTCCCCCGCACGGGGGAGACGATCTCCACCGGCGGGGGAGGAACGGGCGCCCGTGCCCGGCCAGGCTGTCTGCCATGACCAGCATCGACGTACGAGAGCTCACCAAGGAGTACGGCGGACGGCGCGTCGTGGACGGCCTCGACTTCAGCGTCCGGCCCGGCCGCGTCACCGGATTCCTCGGCCCCAACGGCGCCGGCAAGTCCACGACCTTCCGTCTCCTCCTCGGCCTCGACCGGCCCACCGCCGGCACCGCCACCATCGGCGGCGAGGCGTACCCGCGGCTCCGCGAACCCCTGCGCCGGGTGGGCGCCCTCCTCGACGCCGGCGCCGCGCACGGCTCCCGCACCGCCCGCGACCATCTGCTGGCCCTCGCCGCGAGCAACCGCGTCCCGGCCCGCCGGGTCGACACCGTCCTGGAGGAGACGGGCCTGGCCGCCGTGGCGCGGCGCCGGGTGCGGACGTACTCCCTCGGCATGCGGCAGCGGCTCGGCATCGCCGCCGCCCTGCTCGGCGACCCCGAGGTCGTCCTGCTCGACGAACCCGCCAACGGCCTCGACCCCGAAGGCATCATCTGGATCCGGGCGCTGCTGCGGCGGCTCGCCGCGGAGGGCCGCACGGTCCTGGTCTCCAGCCACCTCATGGGCGAGACCGCCGCGTTCGCCGACCACCTGCTGATCCTCGGCCGGGGCCGGCTGCTCGCCGACACACCGGTGCGGGAATTCATCCACGCGCGCGTGCGGCCCCACGTCCGCATCCGCACCACCGACCCCGCCGCCCTCTCCGACCTCCTGGCCCGGCACGGCCATGACGCCTCCCGGGACGAGGCCGGGACCTGGATCGTGCGGCACACGCGCGTGGACGACCTCGGCCGGCTGATGTCCGAGGCGGGCGTCCCCGTCCTGGAACTCGCCACCCGGGAAGCCACCTTGGAGGAGGCCTACCTCGATCTGACGGCGTCCGAGACCGAGTTCACCGCACCGCCCCAGGAGGCCTGACCATGTCGTTCGCACCCGCGCTCCACGCCGAGTGGATCAAGATCCGGACCCTGCGCTCCCTGCTGGGCGCCCTCGCCGCGATCCTCGTCGCCACCGCCGCGTTCTCGGCGCTCGCCGCCACCGACGCCGACGACTCCGACCCGCTGTTCTCGGTGTTCTTCGGCATCAACTTCGGGCAGGTCGCGGCCATCGCCTTCGGTACGACGGCGGTCGCGTCCGAGTTCCGGGGCGGCGCGCTGCGCCTGACGCTGTCCGCGGTGCCCGACCGGGGGCGCTGGTTCGTCGCGAAGGCGACGGCGATCGCGCTGCCGGCGCTGGCCGTCGGGCTGCTCACCGGTTTCGTCACGCTCCTGGTGGGCCGGTCGGTCCTCGGCGCGTCCGCGCCCGGCTGGTCCGCGGGACTGCGCGGCGCCGTCGGCTGCGGCGTGCACCTGACGCTGATGGCCCTGTTCGCCGCCGGACTCGCGACCGTGCTGCGCAGCGGGATGGCGACCCTCTCGGTGCTGATCCCGTTCCTGCTGATCGTGTCCTTCGTCGTCGGCGACCTGTCCGGCGGAGTCGCCGACTTCCTCCCCGACCGGGCCGGCCAAGTGGCCCTGCACAGCGGCTGGGACGGCACCCTGGGCCCGTGGAGCGGGCTCGCGGTGACCGCGCTGTGGGCGGCGGCGGCCCTGCTCGCCGGTGCCTGGAGCCTGCGGCGCAGGGACGTCTGACAGGCCGCCACTTGTCAGTGGTGCCCGCTTTACTGGATCTCATGGACATCGCGAAGTGTCTGACCCTCATCGACCTGCTGTGCGCCCGGGAGTTCCCGGCCGCGTACGGCAGGACGGAGCACGGCGAGAGCGGGCCCGGCTATCACATAGCCGCATTACAGACCAGCCAGGACTTCTGGGACGTCCACGACGGCGAACGGGAGGAGACCGAGGCGCAGTACGACGCCGACCGGGACGCTCTCGCGGAGCGGCTCGGCGCGCGGTGGGGGCCGTCGCTGCACTTCAGCCTGTACAGCGTGCTCCACCGCGGCATGGCGGGCGAGGCCCTCGCGGAACCCTGGGCCGGGCTCAGCGGTCACGTCCCGGACGTCCGGCTCTGGCGGGTGCCGGAGGCGGGCCGCTGGGTCGCCCTCGGCGTCTCCCAGTGGGACAAGGAGCTGCCCTTTCAGCTGCTCGGCATAGTGACGGAGTCCGACCCGCCGTGACCGGCCGCGCCCGCCGCCTCCCGCAGCCGGGCGAACTCCTCCGCCATCGTGGCCGCCGTCCAGTGCGCGTTCAGGCCGCTGGGATTGGGCAGCACCCACACCCGGGTGTCCCCGATCGTCCGCTCCTGCGGGCCGACCCGGGCCGTGCGGTCGGCGAAGGCCGCGCGGTACGCGGTCACGCCGACGACCGCCAGCCACCCCGGCCGCAGCCGCGTCACCTTCCCGGCCAGCAGCCGCCCGCCCTCGACGTACTCCTCGGCGGTCAGCTCGTCCGCCCGCGCGGTCGCCCGTGCCACCACATTGGTGATGCCGAGCCCGTACGACAGCAGCTCGCCCTGCTCGGCCGGCCTCAGCAACCGGGGTGTGAAGCCGGACAGGTGCAGCACCGGCCAGAACCGGTTGCCGGGGCGGGCGAAGTGGTGGCCGGTGGCCGCCGTCATCAGCCCCGGGTTGATCCCGCAGAACAGCACACGGAGGCCGTCCGCGACCACGTCCGGGACGAGACGGTCGCGGGCGGCCTCCAGTTCCGCCCGGGTGAAGCGGGGAGAGCGCGGTGCGCGGGTCAGAGGATCGCTCCGGGGGTGTAGCCGGCGGCCTCCGGGTGCCGCTTGACGATCTCCTCGATCCGGCCGACGACCACGCCGACCTGGTCGGCGGCGGCGCCGGTGAAGGAGAGCTTGTCGGCCATCAGCGCGGCCAGCTGCTCACGGTCGAGCGGCAGGCGCCCGTCGGCGGAGAGCTTGTCGAGCAGGTCGTTGCGCTCGGCGCCCTGCTCGCGCATCGCCAGCGCGGTGGCGACCGCGTTCTCCTTGATCGCCTCGTGCGCGACCTCGCGGCCGACACCGGCCCGCACGGCACCCATCAGCACCTTGGTGGTGGCCAGGAACGGCAGGTAGCGGTCCAGCTCACGGGCGACGACGGCCGGGAAGGCACCGAACTCGTCGAGGACGGTCAGGAAGGTCTCCAGCAGGCCGTCCAGGGCGAAGAACGCGTCCGGCAGCGCAACCCGGCGCACCACCGAGCAGGACACGTCGCCCTCGTTCCACTGGTCGCCCGCCAGCTCGCCGGTCATCGAGGCGTAGCCGCGCAGGATGACCATGAGGCCGTTGACGCGCTCGCAGGAGCGGGTGTTCATCTTGTGCGGCATGGCCGAGGAGCCGACCTGGCCCGGCTTGAAGCCCTCGGTGACCAGCTCGTGCCCGGCCATCAGCCGGATCGTCTTGGCCAGCGAGGACGGCGCCGCGGCCAGCTGCACCAGCGCGGTGACGACCTCGTAGTCCAGCGAGCGCGGGTAGACCTGGCCGACGGAGGTGAAGGCCTGGGAGAAGCCCAGATGCCGGGCGATCCGGTTCTCCAGGTCGGCCAGCTTCGCCGCGTCACCGCCCAGCAGGTCGAGCATGTCCTGCGCGGTGCCCACCGGGCCCTTGATGCCGCGCAGCGGGTAGCGGCCCAGCAGCTCCTCGATGCGGCCGTACGCCACGAGCAGCTCGTCGGCGGCGGTCGCGAAACGCTTGCCGAGGGTGGTGGCCTGAGCGGCCACGTTGTGCGAGCGCCCGGCCATCACCAGCTCGGCGTACTCGCCCGAGAGCTTGCCGAGGCGGGCGAGGACGGCCACCGTGCGGTCGCGCACCAGCTCCAGGGAGAGCCGGATCTGCAGCTGCTCGACGTTCTCCGTGAGGTCACGGGAGGTCATGCCCTTGTGCACGTGCTCGTGCCCGGCGAGGTCGTTGAACTCCTCGATCCGGGCCTTCACGTCGTGCCGGGTGACCTTCTCGCGCTCGGCGATCGAGGTGAGGTCGACGGTGCCGAGGACGCGCTCGTAGTCGGCGATCGCCTCGTCCGGCACGTCGATGCCGAGGTCCTTCTGGGCCCGCAGCACGGCGAGCCAGAGCTGCCGCTCCAGCTTCACCTTCTGCTCGGGGGACCAGAGCGTGGCGAGCTCGGTCGAGGCGTAGCGTCCGGCGAGGACGTTCGGGATGCGGGGCTTGGCGGGCGCAGAAGTCACGTGTCCAGAGTTTACAGTCCGTCCATACAGGGTCCGTACCATCCAGGAGCCGTAGGAAACTACAGGTCAACGGGCTGTCGGGCGGGTGTGCGCGCATCGGTTTGTGAGACGAGTGTGAGACGTCGCCGCCCCGACCCCCAACTGTCGGCCCGGGGGTTCCTGCTTCGGCCGGCCGCCCTTGCGGGCGCGGCGCTCGGCGACTTCCTTCTCGGCCCGCTCAAGATCCGCACGGTCTTCATCGGTGCCGTGTTCGCGGATCCGCGCCTTCATGTGGTCCAGGACGTCGTTCGTGCGATCGGTGCCCAGTCGCTCACACACGCCCGTATGCCTGCCACAGCGGGTCCGGCACCCGGATCGGCCCGGGGGGTCGTGTGCCGCTTCGTCTCTGCTGACTGCTCCGCCACGGCTCTCTCTCGTGGATCACAGATCCTCGCACGGGGTTTCGTGTATCTACAAGGTTATGGATGCTGTGTAGATACAAGGTCAAGCCTCTCGGAAACGGGACGGGCCCGCCGGTGCGCCAACACCGAGCGGGGGGCCTGACGCCGACTCCGCCCCCCGCTCCCTCGCCACCGTGGCCATCGCCGCCGGTGTCGTCAAGGGACTGCGCTCCGCCGCCAAGCGCCTCGCCGTCCCCCCGGCCGCCCCCCCGCCGCACCGTCGCCGGCGGCCACGCCCACCGCACCCACAGCGTCAGCCGCTGGACCTTCGCCCAGGTCGCCCGGCTCGTCGCCGCGTACCGGCCGCGGAAGAGCGAGTACGTCGCCGCCGTCACCCTGATCGCCGCCTTCGCTGCCTTCGCCGGCGGTGCCCGACGAGCGAGCCCACCCCGCAGGCACCCAAAATTGCCCGCGCTGCCGCGGCCGCAAGCTCCGCCTGCGAGCCGGTCGGCGCGCCCACAACGCCTGGCGTCGTACGCATGAGGCGGGCAGCCGCTGAGTCCAGAGCGGCACGCCACACGACAGCCCGATCACCCGTAGGCGTCAATTCGTCAGAAACCCCCACGGACCCCGCCCCACCGCAGCACACTGCCCCACACGCCACCCACAACCGCGAGGGAGACCCATGGCCACGAACCCTTACTTCACCACCCCGTACACCCCCACCCGGCCCCGCATGTTCAACACCTCCGTGGCCAAGGTGATCTGGACACTCGTCCCTCTCGTCTCCCTCGGCCTGGCCGCCGCCGTACCATTCGTCGTCGCCGCGGTGAAAGGCGTCGTCAAGCCGTGGCTGGCGATCACCTACGTGGTCGGGGAGCTCGTCATCTTCGGCAGCGTGTTCCTGATCAGTCCGAAGGACGGTGACGCGGGGGCACCGTTCGCGGGCCTGCTCCTCATTCTGATGATGATCACTGCGGCGACCCACACCGCCCTCCTCGACAACGAGAAGATCAACGTCGGCAAGTAGCAGAACCGGCCACAGCGCCCCGCCCGAGTGGCGGGGCGCTCGTGCTCTCACCAGTCGTAGTCCATCGGCGACGGCACGGCGGCGTCCACTCGCTGCAGGCGAGTTCACCCTGAAGCCGCCAGTGCGCCCAGTCAACGAGCCGGCCGGACTGGGCTCAAACTGCTGTGTCTCAGTCGATGACTACCCTTACGCTCGCTGCAGAAGATCTACGGACCCCGTCGAGCGTGGCCACTCAACATCGCCGCCCATGCCCAGCTCATTTCCCTGCAAGAGCTGGTGCCCGAAGTGTACGAACCCGCAATAGGCTGCGCAGTTGAGGCGCTGTACAACGAAGTCGCACAGGCGACACGTTGGGACTTCCTCGGTCGGCAGCGGCAGAGCGCCTTCGAGCGCCGCTTCGGTGTAGGACGCGATCCCGAGGTAGACCTCGCCATTGCTTCTCGCGTCACAAGCCGGACACAAGGCCTACCCGTCACCATCGATGCACGCATGATCCTCCCGCGCATTGACCCAAAGGGGACACCATGCACACGAGGACAGCCGCGCTCGCCGGCGCCCTACTCGCCATCACCACCGCCACCGCCTGCAGCAGCGAAGGCAACGATGACAAGGCGACCAAGCCCGCTGCAAAGCCCAGCAGCACGCCCACTGCCACGGCCTCACCCAAGGCCGCCAGCGCCCCGCTTCGGCTCGGCTCCGGGCATCACTGGTCAGACACAGACCTCGACGGCAGCCACGTCAGCGGCACCACCACCGTCCTCCGCTACACGCAGCCCGCTCCCGGCGTCCATCTCGTTCAGGCACTCTCCGACTTCCCTCACCCCGTGTGGGCGCTGATCGACGTGAAAGTGTGTGCCGACCCCACCAGTTCCAACGTGCAGGTCAGCCAGACGCCCTGGAAGCTCGGCTTCCCCGACGACACGCAGCTGCAGGCCCCCGGCATCAGCGGCGCCGGCATCCCCAAGCCGGAGTACCCCGTCGTCGGCTCCCTCGTCCAACCCGGCAGATGCCTGCGTGGCCTGATCACGCTGAGCGTGGAGAAGGGCAGCCGCCCCAACGAGATCATCTACGCGCCCCAGGGCCGCGAACCGATCACGTGGACAGTGCCCAAGGTCTGACCGCTGGCGGTCTGGTTGCGCGCAATAAGCACGCCCGTGCGAGCGCGCGCAATCTGCCGCAATCGCTCTCCGCCTCGGCGCCGTCCCGCGCATTCTGGGGGTTCAACTACCAGAACGTGGAGGCACCATGGCGCTCAGGTTCATCGGCACCACCAGCGACGACGGCGACTGCCCCACCCTGTACGAGATCGAGGGAACCGACGAGATCCTCGTGCAGGGTGACCGCGAGACCGACCCCGAACATCTGGTGCAGCTGCGCGACGTGAAGCCCACGGAGACCTTCGTACGCGTCCCGCGTAGCCTGCTCACCCGGTACGCGCCGAAGACCGAGGCCCCGGCACTGGCGCCGTTCTCGTCCATCGCCCACATGTTCCGCGAGTTCCGGCACACCGCCTGGCGGCTGGAGACGCGCCGCGGCTACGCCTCCGACCGCCGCAGCCCGAAGTGGGCACGCTGGCAGTCCGGCGAGGACATCGCTGCCGACCCCGCCAACGCGTGGCGGGAGAACGTCGCCGAGCAGACGGCCGCGGGGAAGCGGTTCGAGCGCGTGCGCCTGGTCGACGACCCGCCCACCGACGGGCAGCGGTTCCTGCTCGCGAGCGCGCCCGGCAATGTGGCCGCGGGCGAGGACATCCGCAACCTGACCCGCGCCCACGCCGAGCGGCTGCGCCTGCCCGACTACGACTTCTGGCTCTTCGACTCCCGCATCGTCGCCCGGTTCGCGTTCGACGAGGACGACACCACGCTCGGCGTGTACGTCACCGACGACCCCGCAGAGGTACTCGCCGCATGCCAGGCCCGAGACGCCGCCTGGCATCACGCTGTGCCCACGCAGGAGTTCGCGCGACAGGTAGCGTCGACCGTGTGACCACCGACTTCCAGACGGCCCGTGAAGCCCTCGGTGCACGGCTGCGCGAGCTGCGCACCGAGGCAGGGCTGGAAGGCAAAGACCTCGCCGCGCGCCTCGGATGGCAGACCTCGAAGGTCAGCCGCTTGCAGAACGGCAAGCAGACGCCCACCCGGGATGACTTGAGCGCATGGGCGCGCGCCCTTGAACGGCCCGACATCGAGGCGGAACTGCACGGGCTGCTGGCCGGCCTGGACATGAAGCAACGCAACCGATCGTGGCGGAAGCAACTGGCCGGCGGGCACCGCGGCCGCCAGGAGATCGCAGTACGGCAGACCGAGACCACGTCGCTGATCCGCGGTCTTGAGGTCTCCCGGATCCCCGGGTTGTTCCAGACGCCCGAGTACGCGCGCGTCATCTTCGACGCCAACGCCGATTTCCGCGGCATCCCGCCTACGACCGACGATGCGGTAGAGAAACGGATGCGCAGGCAGGAAGCACTGTACGACCCGGAGAAGTCGTTCCGGTTCCTCGTGTGCGAGGCCGCCCTGTATCACCAGCCATGCCCCAACGACGTGATGGCCGAGCAGCTGGACCGCCTGTACAACCTCGTCGGGCAGCGCCGAATCGAGCTGGGCATCATCCCGTTCGGCGCGCAACTGCGCCGTACCGCACCACACGCGTTTTGGATCTACGACCGGCGCCTGGTCATCGTGGAGACGATCAGCGAGGAACTATGGCTGACGGGCGACGAAGACCTCGCGCTGTATGAGCGGGCGTGGGAATGGCTCGCTGAGTCCGCCGAGTACGGCGCCCCGGCACGGCGGCTGATCGGCCGTGCACGGGGCTCTCTCGACCTCTCGTAGGCAATCAGCCGCAACCTTCGCAGCGGCGTGCGCAGTCTCGCGCAATCGGCGCGCAGGCCCGCAACCGCCCTGCATACGGTCACGGCATGGCGACACACCTCCCCCTCGCCCCGGTACGAGAAGGGCAGGACTGGCTACTGTCCTGCGCCCCTGACCCAGGCGCGGCGCAACGCGCGTGGGACGCCCAGCAGCTGGCCGCGATCCCCACAGGCTCCCACTGGCGCGTCGCCGAGACACCCCTGGCCCGGGCCCTCGAAGCGCTCCGACGGATGCACCTGAACCTGCACGGCCCGGTCCTCGGCAACGTGCGCAGCAGCCTGACCTGGTGGCTGCTCCCGCCCAACCTCGCCGACGAACTCGACGACGTCGGCGGCCTCACGGTGCACCCGGCTGGCTGGGAACTGCATTGCCCGCCAGTCACGCATGGCTACCGGACCGAAGCGGAGACGACCGCATGACAACCGCCCAGACCAGAGCCCTGGTCGACATCCCCGCCGAACTCCTGCCGCTCATCCCGCTGCCGCGGCTGGAAGTTCTACCCGACGCCAGGGCACGCGGCGCAGAGTGCGTGTGGGGCGCCGAGCCGCTGTCCACCGCGACGGCCATCGACCTCGGCGAGCGCGCCACCGACGGCGGCCACTGGTTCCCCCGTGCCTGCCGGCCGTGTGCCCGCCGGGCCGTCCTCGCCGCGCGCGACGACCACCGCGGCCGGTGCGAGCAGTGCACGGACGACGCCACGTTCTGCCAGACCCGCCGCGCGCTGCAGGCCCTCGCCCTGGAGCTACGCCCATGACCGCGAAGCAGAAGGACTACGCGACACGGAGAGCGGAGGCCGCGCAGTCAGCCCGCCGCGCAGCCGGCTACTGCGGTTTGAAGCACCAGAACGGCAAGGCGTGGTGCACAAGGCGCCCCCACGCCGATCGGCGACACGAGGACTACTACACCGGCCGACACTCCATCACCGACACGACAGGCACCGTGTGGTTCGAGTAGGCCCCGTGCCCGGCAGCGTCGCCGACCGCGCCGGGTACGGAACAGTTCTCCAGCGCAGCCCTAGACGGCGAATCGGGGTAGAGAGGTCGGCGCTGGAGACGCGGGACCGCCTCCGCCCCCGTCGGGGGCGGTCCCGTCCACGATCGCCAGTCCGCCCTCAGCACCCCCGCCCCTCAGGGGCGAGAGGGCGGGCGGGCACGCGTACCGGCTGATGCGAGAGCTGGAGATGCGGCAGGTTCGCCTGTACGACGCCTGGCACTCCTGCCTGACGTACCTCGCGAACGCCGGCGTGCCCGACCACATTCTCGCGGCGTGGGCCGGCCACACGAACGCGACCTTCACGAAGCGGAAGTACGTGCGCCCGGACGTCGAGGATCTGCGGGCCGCGGCGACGGTGTGGGACAGCTTCCACGGGGGAGATCCGAAAGCGCCCCCGTTCGGCGGAACCTACGAGACCCCGGTCACTCTGGTATCCCCGGCCGCGTCGCCACCCTCGCCGTCGGCCACCCTCGCCGCCGGCTGTCCCGGGTGGTCAGGTCCGTGAGGCTATGCCCGGCCCTCGTACGGCTGCAGCTCCGGGCGCTTGGGCGGGCGGCCGTCGCCGGAGGAGCGGCCGGTCAGGCGACGGCCTATCCACGGGATCAGGTGCTGCCGGGCGAACCGCGCGTCGGCGATCCGGCGCGCCGTCCAGCCCGGCGGGAGCGTCGCCGCCGTCGGCACGTGCCACTCGGCGTCCTCCGGCTCGTACCCGAGCGTCTGCCACACCGCCTCGGCGACCCGGCGGTGTCCCTCCGCCGTCAGGTGCAGCCGGTCCACGTCCCACAGCCGCGGGTCGGCCAGCGAGGGCGCCCCGTAGAGGTCGACCACCAGGGCGCCGTGCTTCCCGGCCAGCTCGTCCACGCAGGCGAACAGTTCCTCCATGCGGGGCCGGAACCGCTCCAGCACCGGGCCCTGGCGGCCGGGGCTGCGCATCAGCACCAGCTGCCGGCAGGAGGGCGCCAGCCGTTCCACGGCCTCGGTGAGCAGGTCCCGGACCCGGACCATGTCGCACTTGGGGCGCAGGGTGTCGTTCAGCCCGCCGACCAGGGTGACCACGTCGGCGTTCATGGCCGCGGCCGTCGCCACCTGCTCGTCGACGATCTGCCCGATCAGCTTTCCGCGCACGGCGAGGTTGGCGTACCGGAACCCGGGCGTAGCGCCGGCCATCCGCGCGGCCAGGACGTCCGCCCAGCCACGGTAGGAGCCGTCGGGCAGCAGGTCCGACATGCCTTCGGTGAAGGAGTCGCCGACCGCGACCAGGCTGGTGTACGGGGGAGGTGTGGGATTCGTCTGCATGGCGACAGCGATGGTATCCCGGCGCCATACCCGTCGGTCGGTCGCCCCGGAATCCCGGGGCGGCCCCGGGGCGGCGCGCCCCGGGTTTCCCGGAGCGGCACCGGGGTGACGGTCCGGAAGCCCCTGGGCGTCACCCCGGAGCGGGCTGGCCGAACAGCTCCCGCAGGACGTCCTCCATGGTCACCAGGCCCGCCAGCCGTCCGTCCTCGCCGAGGACGGCCGCGAGGTGTGTCCGGCCCGCCCGCATCGCGGTGAGCACGTCGTCCAGTGGCGTCCCCTCCCGCACGCGCGCGATGGACCGCATGTCCCGCAGCCGGAACGGCATGTCCCGCGGCGAGGCGTCCAGGGCGTCCTTGACGTGCAGGTAGCCCACGATCCGGCGGCCGGTGTCCACCACCGGGAAGCGGGAGAAGCCCGACTCGGCCGACAGCCTCTCCAGCTGTTCCGGGGTGACCCCCAGGTGCGCGTAGACCACGTCCCGCAGCGGCACGATCACGTCCCGCACCGGTCGGCTGCCCAGCTCCAGGGCGTCGTGCAGGCGTTCCTGCGCGCGGTTGTCGATCAGGCCCGCCTCGCTGGCGTCCTTGACGATCTCGGCGAGTTCCGTGTCCGTGAAGGTGGCCGCGACCTCGTCCTTCGCCTCCACGCGCAGCAGCTTCAGCAGCCCGTTCGCGAAGGCGTTGATCGCGAAGATCACCGGCCGCAGCGCCCGGGCCAGCGTGACCAGCGGCGGGCCGAGCAGCAGGGCGCTGCGCACGGGTTCGGCGAGCGCGATGTTCTTCGGGACCATCTCGCCGAGCAGCATGTGCAGATAGGTGGCGAGGGTCAGCGCGATCACGAAGGACACGACGTGACCCGCGCTCTCCGGCACACCCACCGCGTGGAACACCGGTTCCAGCAGATGCGCGATCGCCGGCTCCGCGACCACGCCCAGCACCAGCGTGCACAGCGTGATGCCGAGCTGGGCGGCGGCCAGCAGCGCGGAAACGTGCTCCAGGCCCCACAGCACGCTGCGCGCGCGGCGGTCGCCCTCCTGGGCCAGCGGCTCGATCTGCGAGCGGCGTACGGAGATCAGCGCGAACTCCGCGCCCACGAAGAAGGCGTTGACGACGAGGGTCGCCAGACCGATCAGCAGCTGTACGGCGGTCATCGCGTTCCCTCCCGTGTCCCGCGGGTCCCGTCGGCCCCGCCGGCGCGTTCGTCGTCCAGCGGCGCGTGCAGCAGCACGCGGGCGGCCCTGCGGCCCGAGGCGTCGACGACGTCCAGCCGCCAGCCGGCCACCTCGACGCTGTCCCCGACGGCCGGTATCCGCCCCAGTTCGGTGGCGACCAGGCCGGCCAGCGTCTCGTACGGCCCCTCCGGCACACGCAGGCCCACGCGGGCGAGCTGGTCGGTGCGGGCGGCGCCGTCCGCCGAGTACAGGGCCCGGCCCCGTTCGTCCGCGCCGGCGGAGGCGAGGTCGGGAGTCTCGTGCGGGTCGTGCTCGTCCCGCACCTCGCCGACGACCTCCTCCACGATGTCCTCCAGGGTGGCCACGCCGGCCGTACCGCCGTACTCGTCGATGACCACGGCCATGGTGCGCCTGCCGGAGAGCCGGTCCAGCAGACGGTCCACGGTCAGCGACTCGGGCACCAGGAGGGGCTCGCGCATCACCTGGGCGACCGTGCGGTGGGGCCGCTGGTCGGCGGGGACGGCCAGGACGTCCTTGATGTGGGCGGTCCCGACGACCGCGTCCAGGGTGCCCCGGTAGACCGGGAAGCGGGACAGACCGGTGGCCCGGGTGGCGTTGGCGACGTCCTCGCAGGTCGCCTGCATGTCCAGGGCGACGACCTGGACGCGCGGGGTCATCACGTTCTCGGCCGTGAGGTCGGCCAGGTTCAGGGTCCGGACGAACAGCTCGGCGGTGTCCGCCTCCAGGGCGCCCGCCTTGGCGGAGTGCCGTGCGAGCGCGGCCAGCTCCTGGGGTCCGCGCGCGGAGGCGAGTTCCTCGGCCGGTTCGATGCCGAGCCGGCGCACGAAGCGGTTGGCCGTGTTGTTCAGGTGCGTGATGAAGGGCCGGAAGACGGCGCTGAACCAGCGCTGCCCACTGCCCACCCGCTTGGCCACGGCCAGCGGGGAGGAGATCGCCCAGTTCTTCGGCACCAGCTCGCCGACGACCATCAGGAACACCGTCGACAGGGCCGTGCCCAGCACCAGCGCGACCGAGCTCGCCGTGGTCCGCGACAGGCCCAGCGCCTGGAACGGCCCGGCGAGCAGCTTGGCGATCGACGGCTCGGCGAGCATGCCGACCACCAGGTTGGTCACGGTGATGCCGAGCTGGGCGCCGGAGAGCTGGAAGGTCAGGTTCCGTACGGCTTTCAGGGCGCCCGCGGCGCCGCGCTCGCCGCGCTCGGCGGCCCGTTCCAGCTCGCCGCGTCCGACCGTGGTCAGCGAGAACTCCGCCGCCACGAAGGCGCCGCAGGCCACTGACAGCAGGATCGCCACCAGAAGGAGGAGCACTTCGGTCATCGGGTCACCCCCGTCCCATGATCGGGCAGGTCAGGGGAGTGCGCGCGGTGTCGCGTACCGGGAGGCTCGCCCATGGACGGACGCTCACAACCTTTCATAGAGGGCCGAGTGCTCCCTCAATGGTAAAGGATGGGCAAAGAACCCTCTCGTGCCTGTGGATCCCGGTCCGATTCCCGGTTCGCCCGTCCCTTCCGCCTCCCGGCCGCCCGGTCCTCCGCTCAGCCGCCGAGCGGCTTCACCCAGCGCCGCCAGCGCTCCTCGGGCCCGTACCCGGCCGAACGCCAGGCGTGCTGCGCAGTCTCGTTGCGGACCAGCACCATCGCGTCCGCCCGGCGCCCGCCGAGGCGTGCGAAACGCTCCTCGGCGGCGGCCAGCAGCGCCGAGCCGATGCCCTGCCGCCGCCGCTCCGGATGCACCGCGAGCCGGTACAGATGGCACCGCCAGCCGTCGAAGCCGGCGATCACCGTGCCCACCAGCTCGCCCCCGGACTCGGCGAGCAGCAGCGCCTCGGGATCGCGGGCCACCAGCCGCTCCACCCCGGCCCGGTCGTCGCTGATGCTCGTGCCCTCGGCGGCCGTCTTCCAGAAGGCGAGGACGGCGTCCAGGTCGTCGGGGACGGCGGCACGTACGCGCGGTTCGGTCATGCGGCCATCGTGATCACGAACCGGCCGTGCCGCGCGGGGATTCCGTCATGCGGACTCCGCCCGCAGCCGCTCCATCACCGGCGCGAACGCCTCCATGAACGGCTCCAGCACGGTCAGGTACGAGAACCCGAACCGCTCGCGCTGCGCCCGCACCTTCGCCACGATCCGGTCCAGCGGACCGGCCAGCACGAGGGGCAGGGCCAGCGCCTCGTCCAGGGTCAGCCCGGCCTGCCGCTCCAGCAGCGGCTTCAGCGCGGGCTCCGGGTCGTCGGTGACAGCCACCAGCTGGATCAGCAGGTTCAGCTCGGCGGGCTCCGCCCGGTCCGCCGCCGCGTGGTAGCGGGCCACGCGTTCGTCCAGCTCGTCGGCGCCGAGCGGCTCCAGCGAGCCGGGGGTGTTCCCCGGCCGGGCCCCGGTGAAGGCCGCGATGTCCGCGTGCTCGGCGGTCAGGCGCAGCATCCGGTCGCCGTTGGCGCCGATCAGCACCGGCACCCGGGCCTGAACCGGCCGCGGCTCGTGGTCCGCCGAGCCGAGCAGCCGCTCCAGCTCCTCCACCGTCCGCCGCAGGTGGTCCACCCGTTCGCGCGGCGAACCGTACGGCAGCCCGGCCGCCTCGTGCTCCGCCGGCACGTACCCGGTGCCGAGGCCGAGTTCGAGCCGGCCGCCGGTCAGCGCGTCCGTGGTCGCCACCTCGCGGGCCAGCAGGGCCGGGTTCCAGAAGCCGGCGTTGAGCACGAACGTGCCGAGCCGCGGCCGTTCGGTCGCCTCCGCCGCCGCGACCAGCGCCGGGAACGGCGCGACCATCCCGAGGTGGTCCGGGACGAGGATCACGTCGTAACCCAGTTCCTCGGCGCGACGGCACTTGGCGCGCCATTCGGCGGCGGGCGCGGCGTTGAGCAGGTTGACTCCGAAACGGAACGGGCGGGGCATGAACTCTCCTCAGCGAAAGGTGACTTGAGCCGGATCCGAGCCCATCCCATCATGTCCGCCCGCGGGCGCTCACTCGTGGGCGATCGCCGCCAGCACGTTCATCCGCGACGCCCGCAGCGCCGGCAGCAGGGCCGCCACCACGCCCACCACCGCCGAGCCGATCATCACCACGACGATCGTGCCCCACGGGATCGCGAGGGCCGTCAGTCCGCGCAGGGCCAGCACCTGCTGCATGCACAGGCCCCACACCAGCCCCAGCGCCAGCCCCAGGACCGCCCCGAACACCGCGATCACCACCGACTCCAGCCGGATCATCCGGCGCAGCTGCCGCCGCGCCAGCCCGATCGCGCGCAGCAGCCCGATCTCCCGGGTCCGCTCCACGACCGACAGGGCGAGGGTGTTGACCACCCCGAGCACGGCGATGACGATCGCCAGCCCCAGCAGCGCGTACACCAGGTACAGCAGGACGGCGATCTGGTCGTGCACCAGCTCCTTGTAGTCGGCCTGGTCGCGCACCTGGACCTGCGGGAACGCCGTGAGCGCCCGTTCCAGGCGAGGCCGCAGGTCCGCCGCCCCCGTGCCGGGTGCGGCGTTGACGTAGAGCGCTGAGTCCTGACCGTCCGGCACGTACTTCTCCAGCGTGGCCAGCCCGAAGAAGATGCCGCCCTGGGTGCCGAACCCCTCGGCCGACTCCTGGTCGGTCAGCGCCCCGACGGTCAGCTCCGCCCGTCCGCCACCGGGGAACTCGACCGGCAGCACGCTGCCGAGGCGCACCCGGTGGTCCCGGGCCCAGTCGGCGTCCAGGGCCAGGTGTCCGTCGGCCAGGGCGGCCGCCGAGCCGCCCCGCGCGTACGTCAGGTGCGCGACGTCGTCGAGCCCCGGGCCGTACCCGGCGGCGGTCGTCCTCACCCGCCGGCCGTCCGGCAGGCGTACGGCGACGGGCGTGAGCCGTTGCCGTACCACGAGCCCGGCCCCCGGGGTCGCGGTGACGCGGTCCGCGATCTGACGGGTGAACGGCATGAAGTTGGCGTTCTGGACCACGAAGTCGGCGCCCAGCGTCCGGTCGATCTGCCGGTCGAACGACGCCGACATCGAGGCGCTCGCCACCGACATCCCGCTGACCAGGGCCAGCCCGACCATCAGCGCGGCGGCGGTGGCGCCGGTGCGGCGCGGATTGCGCAGGGCGTTGCGCTGGCTCATCCGGCCGACCGGGCCGAACAGCGCCGGGAAGGCCCCGCCCAGCACCTGGATCACCGGCCGGACGAGCAGCGGCCCGGCGACGACGGTCCCGATCAGGGTCAGGGCGACACCGGCACCGAGCAGCGAGGCCGCCTGAGCGGTCCGCGTCGCCGCCGCACACCCGGCCAGTGCCGCCGCGCCGGCCGCCGCGACCACCGCCCCGGCGATCGCCCGCACCGTCAACGGCCTGCCCACACCGGCGACTTCGGCGTCCGCCAGCGCCGCCATCGGCGAGACGGCCGCCGCGCGCCGTGACGGCAGGTAGGCGGCCACGAAGGTGACACCGAGGCCGACGACGTAGGCCGCGACGGGTGTGCCCCAGCCGATCACCATCTCCGTGGCCTTCAGGTTCATCCCGAACGCGCTCATCAGCCGGATCAGCCCGTACGCCAGCCCCGTTCCGGCGGCCAGACCGAGTGTGGAGCCGACCAGCCCCAGCAGCAGGGCCTCGGTGAGCACCGAGCGCCGAACCTGCCGCCGGTCCGCGCCCAGTGCCCGCAGCAGCCCCAGTTCACGGGTGCGCTGGGCGATGAGCATGGAGAACGTGTTGACGATCAGGAACACACCCACGAGGAGGGCGACGCCGGCGAAGCCCAGCATCACGTACTTGATCACGTCGAGGAACGTGCCGAGGGTGGCCGCCGCCGACTTGGCCTGCTCGGCAGCGGTCTTCACGTCGTATGTGCGGGTGCCGAGCGCCGCGCCTATCCTGCGTTCGAGTTCGGCGTCGGACACGCCCGCCGCCGCGTCCGCCGTCACGCTGGTCGCCTTCGCGGACGAGCCGAGCAGTTCCCGGCCGGCCACCGCCGGGTCCAGGTAGACCAGGGCCGCGCCGGGGTTGGTCGTGGTGAAGGTGGCGATGCCGACGACCCGGACCCGGAACGTGCCGGGCTGCGCCTGCACGGTCAGCGGGTCACCGGTCCGCACGTGCTTCCGGTCGGCCGTGTCGGCGTCCAGCAGGGCCTCACCGGGGCCGAGCGGGGCGCGCCCGGAGGTGATCCTCACCGGGCTGTGGTGGGTGACGTGCCAGGCCGTGACGATGGTCGGGGCGCCGGTGGTCGGGCCGACGGACTTGTTGTGGCGGTCGACCACGAACGCGTTCTGCACCGACACCTCGGCCCGGGCCGCCGCGACCCCGTCGACCGTCGCCACCCGGTCCCGCAGCGCGGCGGGCAGGGTCTGCACCGTCCCGCTCAGCCGGGCCGACCGCAGATCCTGTTTCGGCTGGACCGTCACATCGGCGGCGGTGGAGGCGAACAGCCGGTCGAAGGTGCGGGTGACGGTGTCGGAGAAGATCAGGCTGCCCGCGACGAACGCCACGGACAGGATCACGGCCAGCGCGGACAGGGCCAGCCGCCCCTTGTGCGCCAGGAAGCTCCGCAGGGTCGCCTTGAGCACGGGGTCAGCCCTCCTGGCCGCCGAGGCCGTCGCCGGAGGGGCGTCGGACCACCTCGAATCGTTTCATCCGCTCCAGCACGGCCTCCGCCGTCGGCCCCGGCAGCTCGTCCTCGATCCGCCCGTCGGCGAGGAACAGCACCAGGTCGGAGTGGGCGGCGGCACCCGGGTCGTGCGTGACCATGACGACGCTCTGCCCGAGGTCGTCCACCGCTTCGCGCAGAAAGCCCAGCACCTCCAGACCGGCCCGCGAGTCCAGATTGCCGGTCGGCTCGTCGGCGAAGATCAGCTCGGGCCGGGAGGCCAGCGCCCGCGCGCACGCGACCCGCTGCTGCTGGCCGCCGGAGAGCTGGGCCGGCCGGTGCCCCAGCCGGTCGCGCAGCCCGAGGGCGTCGACGACCCGGTCCAGCCACCGCGGATCGGGCCGGCGGCCCGCGATGTCCATCGGCAGCGTGATGTTCTCCGCCGCCGTCAGCGTCGGGATGAGGTTGAACGACTGGAACATGAACCCGATCCGGTCCCGCCGCAGCCGGGTCAGCTCCCGCTCGCGCAGCCCGGTGATCTCGGTCTCGCCGAGCCACACCTGACCGGCCGAGACCGTGTCGAGGCCCGCGAGGCAGTGCATCAGCGTGGACTTGCCGGAGCCCGAGGGGCCCATCACGGCGGTGAACCGGCCCCGCGCGATGTCCACGTCCACCGCGTCCAGGGCGAGCACGGCCGTCTCACCGGAGCCGTACGCCTTGGTCAGCCCGCGGGCGCGGGCCGCGATCCCGCCGTCCGGCGTGCGGCCGGATACATGCTGCGCAGCAGGTGTCGACAAGACCGCCTCCCCGGTCGCCTGAACTGCCCGTCCGGGGGCGAGCGTAAGGGACACCGGGGACCCGGCGCAGCGCATCCGTGCGCCCTTGCCGCGGCTAGCGTCCCGGCGCTAGCGTCGAAGCATGGCGAAGACCCAGCTGAACGTGCGCGTGGACGAGGGCACCGCCCGCGCGGCCCGCGAGCGCGCCCAGGCCCGCGGCATCAGCGTCAACCGTTACATCGAGGAGCTGGTCAGACAGGACGCCGGGGAAACGGGCCGGACGTTCGTCGACGCGGCCGCCGACTTCATGAAGCAGTACGAGTCCGTGTTCACCGAGGAGTTCGCCGAGGCGCGCGGCACCGACGCGGCCGAAGAGCGCTGCTGAGCCTTGCGGACGATCCGCCCGAGCTGCTCTGCTGAAGCGTGATCTCCCCGAGCCGCGCTCCCGAAGCCGACCCCCCGAAGCCGATTCCTTGAACGATCTCAGCATCGACCTCGCCTGGCTGCTCATGCTCGCCGAACAGAAGACGCCGGGGGACCCGCAGGTCACCGACTGGGGTGCCCTGGTCGCCGCCGTCGCCCGGCACCGCGCCCGGATATTCGGCGTGCCCGTCTATGACACCCCGCACGCCCGCGCCGCCGCCCTGCTGCAACTGCTCATCCACGTACCGGCGCTGGAACGCTCCAACGCGCTGTTCGCCTCGGCGGTCGCCTACGCCTACCTGGTGGCCAGCGGGGAGAAGGTGGTCACCACGCCCGAGCAGGTGCGGGACCTCGCCCGGCTGGTGAAGGACGGCACGGCGGACGTCGACGACATCGCGCGCGAGCTGCGCCGCTGGAGCGGCTGACGCCGCCGGCCGGTCAGCGCCCGTCCGGCTCGTCCGGCCGCCAGGCGACCCCGAGCGCACAGTAGGAGGTCGGCAGCGCCGGCCCACGCTCCGGCAGCATCACGCGCCGGTGCGGTCCGAGGCGGAAACCGGCCTCGCGCAGCGCGGCGACCGGTTCCCGGGCCAGATGGCAGCCGCCGTTGAGGACCGGCCACAGGGTCCGGTCCAGGGCGTGCTGGGTCAGAGTCATGGCCCGGCCGCCGCCCTGCCCGTGCTCGAAGAACCGCACCTCGCCGCCGGGCCGGAGCACCCGCCGTACCTCGCCGAGCGTCCGGGGGACGTCCCGCACGCTGCACAGCACCAGGGAGAGCACGACCGCGTCGAACGCCTCGCTCTTGACCGGCAGCGCCTCTGCCGCGCCCGGCACCACGTCCACCGGCACCTGGGCGCGCAGCGCGGACTCCAGCGCCAACTGCCTGAGCCGCGGTTCCGGTTCGATCGCCACCACCTCCGCCACGGCCCCGGGATAGTGCCCGAAGTTCAGCCCGTTGCCCGCGCCGATCTCGATCACCCGCCCGGACAGCCCGGCGAGCAGCCGCTCCCGCACCCCGGCCATCCCGAGCCGGGACTCGGCGCCGACGCTGATCCGGGCGTAGTAGCGGGCGAACAGCGGATGGTGGACGGGACCCCGCGTCACCCGGCCGGAACGGGTGGACAACAGTCGCATGGCAACCTCCCTGGACAGGACGGCCCTAGGGAGAGTGTCCCCCGGGACGGCCCGGCGCACCCCACCGGACTCCGCCGTGTCGGTGCCGACGGGGGAGACCGCCACTCCGCCGTTCCGGCCGCCCGGAGCGGCGGCCGGAACGGCACACGCCGGAAGGTTCCCGGCCGGGCTACGGCGCCTCGCGCACCCGGAACGCCTCCGCGTCCCAGGTCCCGTCCAGCCGCGGGGCGAGCCAGCCCGGCGCGGCCGTGCGGAACGCGGCGGGCGACAGCGCCCCGGCCCCGGCCGGCAGCGCGCCGAGCAGCGGGGCGGCGGCGACCTCCGGCAGGTCGGCCACATTGCAGCGGGTGGCCAGATCCGGGGCGGCCGGCCAGCTGCCGATCACCACCCCGGCGAACTCCAGCTCGCGCCGCCGCAGTTCGCGAGCCGTCAGCTCCGTGGTGTTGAGGGTGCCGAGCCCGGCCTGCGCGACGACCAGCACCGGAGCGTTCAGCAGCCGGGCCGTGTCGGCCAGCGTGCCGCCGGCCGCGTCGAAGCGGACCAGCAGTCCGCCCGCCCCCTCCACCAGCACCAGATCGTGCTCGGTGGCCAGCTTGGCGGCCCGCTCGGCCACCTCGTGCGGGTGCACCGGCGCCATACCGGCCCGCCGGGCCGCCGTGCCCGGCGCCAACGGCTCCGGATAGCGGGCCAGTTCGTCGGTCGTGACCGGACCCGCGAGCCACGCGACCTCGTCCGCGTCCCCGCGCTCGTCCGGCAGGACGCCCGTCTGGGCGGCCTTGAGCACGGCCACCGAACGCCCGGCCGCGAGCGCCGCCGCGGCGACGGCGGCGGTGGTGACGGTCTTGCCGACCTCCGTGCCCGTTCCCGTGATCACCAGTACCGGCATCTCATC
Organism: Streptomyces echinatus; assembly: GCF_014203595.1. Classification (GTDB taxonomy): domain Bacteria; phylum Actinomycetota; class Actinomycetes; order Streptomycetales; family Streptomycetaceae; genus Streptomyces; species Streptomyces echinatus. The sequence goes on along the minus strand of NZ_JACHJK010000002.1, from coordinate 738,834 downwards.
CCTCCCGCGCCGCGGCGCACACCGCGCGCGCGATCCGCGCCACGTCCTCGTCCGAGGTGACGTACGGCGGCATCGTGTAGATCAGGTCGCGGAACGGGCGCAGCCACACGCCCTCCCGCACGGCGGCAGCGGTGGCCGCCCGCATGTCGACCGCGTGGTCGAGCTGGACGACCCCGATGGCCCCGAGGACCCGGACGTCCCGCACCCCGGGAACGTCGCGCGCCGGCGCCAGGCCCTCCCGCAGACCCGCCTCGATCCGCTTGACCTCCGCGAGCCAGTCCTGTCCCAGCAGCAGTTCGATGGAGGCGCAGGCCACGGCCGCGGCCAGCGGATTGCCCATGAACGTCGGGCCGTGCGCGAGCACCGGCACCTCGCCCCGCGAGATGCCGTCGGCGACCCGCGCGGTGCACAGGGTGGCCGCCATCGACAGATAGCCGCCGGTCAGCGCCTTGCCCACGCACATCACGTCGGGGGAGACCGCCGCGTGCTCCGCCGCGAACAGCGCGCCGGTGCGGCCGAAGCCGGTGGCGATCTCGTCGAACACCAGCAGCACGTCGTGCGCGTCGCACGCCTCGCGCAGCACCCGCAGATAGGCGGGGGAGTGGAAGCGCATCCCGCCCGCGCCCTGCACCACCGGCTCCACGATCACCGCGGCCAGTTCGTCCGCGTGCCGCGCGATCAGCTCGCGCAGCTGTTCCGCGTACGACTCCTCGTACTCGGCGGGCGGCGGATCCGCGAACACCTGGCGCTGCAGCACCCCGGACCACAGCTCGTGCATCCCGCCCTGGGGATCGCACACCGACATCGGCTGCCAGGTGTCGCCGTGGTAGCCGCCGCGCCAGGTCAGCAGCCGCTGCTTGGCCGGCCGGCCGAGCGAACGCCAGTACTGCAGGCACATCTTCACCGCGACCTCGACCGACACCGAACCGGAGTCGGCCAGGAAGACGTGCTCCAGACCATCTGGCGACATGTCGACAAGGAGCTTAGCGAGCCGGACGGCGGGCTCGTGCGTGAGCCCGCCGAACATCACATGACTCATCCGGCCCAGCTGCTCGCGCACGGCCTCGTCGAGGACCGGGTGGCGGTAGCCGTGGACGGCCGACCACCACGAGGACATACCGTCGACCAGTTCCCCGGCACCGTCCGCCAGCCGCAGCCGGACCCCGCTCGCCGCCTCCACGACGAGCGGTTCCGACTGCCCGGGCATCGGGCCGTAGGGGTGCCACACATGACGCCGGTCCAGCTCCAGCAGCTCCGGCACGCCGAGATCAGGCATTGGGCGCGAGATCCGTTCCGGCGCCCCGGCGGCGGACGGCGACGAGGTCGGTGCGCGCCTCGCCGGCCGTGGCGACGGCGGCCGTACCGCAGATGCCGCCGGCCTCGTGCGAGCCGCAGCCGGCCTCGGCGCCCGACCCGCAGCCCGCGTCGGCGCCCGACCCGCAGCCGGCGCTCGCGTGCGAGCCGCAGCCGCCCGCCTCCCCGGCGCGGTGCTCCGGCAGTGTCACCTGGTCGGCGCCCTCCACCTCGAAGCCGGCGTCCGCGATCATGTCCAGGTCGGCCTTGCCGGCCTGGCCCTCGCTGGTCAGGTAGTCGCCGAGGAAGATCGAGTTGGCCAGGTGCAGCGCCAGCGGCTGCATCGTGCGCAGGTGGACCTCACGGCCGCCCGCGATGCGGACCTCCACGTCCGGGCAGACGAACCGGACCATCGCCAGGATCCGCAGGCAGCGCTGCGGGGTGAGGTTCCACTCCTTGGCCAGCGGGGTGCCCTCGAACGGGATCAGGAAGTTCACCGGCACCGAGTCCGGGTCCAGCTCACGCAGCGAGTAGACGACGTCGACGAGGTCCTCGTCGGTCTCGCCCATGCCCGCGATCAGACCCGAACAGGCGGACAGCCCGGCCGCGTGCGCCTTCTGCACCGTTTCCACCCGGTCGGCGTACGTGTGGGTGGTCGTGATGTCCCCGTACGTCCCCTCGGACGTGTTGAGGTTGTGGTTGTAGGCGTCCGCGCCCGCCTCGCGCAGCCGCTCGGCCTGGCCGTCGGAGAGCAGGCCGAGGCAGGCGCACACCTCGACGCCCTCGTTCTGGTCCTTGATGGCCTTGATGGTCTCCGAGACCCGGTCCACGTCCCGGTCCGTCGGACCGCGCCCGCTGGCCACCAGGCAGACCCGCTTGGCGCCGCCCGCGAGGCCCGCGGCGGCGGCCTCGGACGCCTCGTCCGGCTTGAGCCAGGTGTACTTCAGGATGTCGGCCTTGGAGCCGAGCCGCTGGGAGCAGTAGGAGCAGTCCTCCGGGCACAGACCGGACTTGAGGTTGACCAGATAGTTGAGTTTCACCCGACGCCCGAACCAGTGCCGGCGCACCTTTCCGGCCGCGGCCACCACGTCGAGCAGGTCGTCATCGGAGGTGGCCAGTACGGCGAGCGCTTCCTCGCGGGTCGGCAGCTCGCGCCGAAGCCCCTTGTCCACCAGCGTGTTCAGCAGGTCCATGAGGTCCGATCCTGTCTTACGGGACCGTCCCGGGCCAAGGAGACTTCGCACAACAGAGACGGTTCACCGTGTGGGTATTGCCACACAGTGGGTGACTGGTCGTGCCGCTAGGGTCTGTCCGCTACCTACAAAAGCACCGGAGGACCCATGGCGTTCGGCTGGATCGACGAGCAGGCCGAGGCGCGCCGCCGCGCCGGACTCGTGCGCACCCTGCGTCCGCGCCCCGCCGACTCGCCGCTGCTGGACCTGGCGAGCAACGACTACCTGGGCCTGGCCCGCCACCCCGAGGTCACCGGGGCAGCGGCCGAGGCCGCCCGCACCTGGGGCGGTGGCTCCACCGGCTCCCGGCTGGTCACCGGTACCACCGGCCTGCACACCGAGCTGGAGCGGGCGCTGGCCGCGTTCTGCGGGTTCGAGGCGGCCCTGGTGTTCTCCTCCGGCTACGCCGCCAACCTGGCCGCGGTCACGGCGCTCGGCCCGCACGGCTCGCTGATCGTCTCCGACGCGGGCAACCACGCCTCCCTCATCGACGGCTGCCGGCTCGCCCGGGGCGAGACGCAGGTGGTCGGGCACGCCGACCCGGAGGCCGTGCGCAAGGCGCTCGGCGCGCACGAGGGGGCGGCGATCGTCGTCTCCGACACGGTGTTCTCCGTCGACGGCGACCAGGCCCCGCTGGCCGCGCTGGCCGCGGCGGCCCGGGAGCACGGCGCGGGGCTGGTGGTGGACGACGCCCACGGACTCGGCGTGCTGGGCGACGGCGGCCGGGGCGCGCCGTACGCGGCGGGGCTCGCGGGCGCCGCCGACGTGGTCGTCACGGCGACCCTGTCCAAGTCGCTGGGCAGTCAGGGCGGGGTGGTGCTCGGCCCGGCCCGGGTGATCGACCACCTGGTCAACGCGGCCCGGACGTTCATCTTCGACACGGGACTGGCGCCGGCGGCGGCCGGTGCCGCGCTGGCGGCGCTGCGGCTGCTGGAGCGCGAGCCCGAACGGGCGGCGCGGGCCCGGGAGGTGGCCGCGGAGCTGCACGCACGGCTGACCGCCGCGGGTCTGGAGGCGGTACGTCCGGACGCCGCGGTGGTCTCCGTGCGGGCTCCCTCCCCGGAGCAGGCGGTGCGCTGGGCGGCCGACTGCCGGTCGGCGGGCCTGGCCGTGGGCTGCTTCCGTCCTCCTTCCGTGCCCGACGGCATCTCACGGCTGAGGCTGACCGCCCGCGCGGACCTGTCCGGGGCCGAGATCGAACGCGCTGTACGGGTCATCGGCGAAACGCGACCATGAGTCGGCGTGACACGGCCGTGTGTCGCACGAGTGTGGATAGATTTGATCGGTTCTGATCAGATGGTGGTCAAAGCGTGGTGACAAAGCCCGCCCAGCCGGCGGCTGAGAAGAGCAGCGCGGGTCCGGCCGGGTTCTTCGAGTCGCGCACGGCGAGCAGTCCGGCCGCGGGGCCGGAGCGCGGCCGGGCCGTCTCCACGCAGTTGTTGGCTCCCGTGCTGTAGCTGCTGCGCAGCCAGCGCACGTCCTGCAGTTCGGTACTGGCGGGAACGTTCCGAGGCAGAGCTGACATGGTGCCTCCTTACACGCCGTCACCTATCCCGGCGATGTAGTCCAACGATTCCTCGGGGGAAAGGGCGTGGAACTGAAGGGTGCTGAAGGCCTCGGAGTAGGCCATCAGGTCTTCTTTCCGTTCCAGGTAGAGGCTACTCGTCAACTGGTCGAGAACCACCACATCCAGATCAGAAGTGCTCGGAAATGAGAAGATAACGAAAGGGCCGGTGAGGCCGACATGGGCTCCCGCCCCGAACGGCAGGACCTGCAGCCGGACTTGCGGCAGACGGGCGGCCTCCGTCAGCCGCTCCAGCTGGCGGGCCATCACTCCCGGACCGCCGACCTCGCGGCGCAGCACCGCCTCGTCCAGTACGGCGCTCAGCACCAGCGGCGGGTTCGAACGCAGTACGTCCTGCCTGGCCAGACGCACCTCCACCAGCGTGTCCAGGCGGTCCTCGGCCAGGTCCTTCACGGCCGCCCGGGTCACCGCGCGGGCGTACTCGGGAGTCTGCAGCAGGCCGGGCACGACCGTGGTCTCCAGGGTCCGCATCGCGCTCGCCTGTGACTCCAGACTGATGAAATCGCGGTACGTGGGTGGCAGCACCCCGCGGTAGGCATGCCACCATCGGTGCCGGCCACCCGCGTCCTCCGCCCCCGCCAGCATCAGCAGCAACTCGCGCAGGTGTCCGTCCCGCACCCCGTAGGCGTCGAGCAGTAACCCCAGATCGGCCGGTTTCACACCGCTGGAACCGGTCTCGATGCGGCTCACCTTCGACTGGTGCCAGCCGACCAGCCGGGCCGCCTCACCGCTCGTGAGCCCGGCGCCGGTACGCAGCGTTCGCAGTTCGGCGCCCAGTTTGCGACGGCGTACTGCCGGACCGTTCTGCATGGGCTCCTCCTTACTCCTTCCGGGCCGCCCAAATACGGTTTCGCGTCGCAGAGTTCACCGCTTCGAGCGACAGATATATGCATATCTTGGTGGATCGCCCCCCGTGACCGTCCCGGTGATGGCAATCTGACGGGCAAGCACCAGTCCGGGACCGTACTCGAACCCTCCGCCGTCTGTCGGACATCGGTCCCGCGGGAAAGGGACGACGTCGCCATGGCAGACCATCTGGAAGCATCCGTCACTCTGCCGAGCGATCCCGCCTCGGTCTCCGCCGCCCGTTCCTACGTCGTGGGCACCCTGGCGGAGTGGGGCCTCCCGTCGGACACCGATGTCGCCGACACCGTGCGGCTCATCGTCTCCGAACTCGCCACCAACGCCGTACAGCACACCTTCGGCCAGTCACCCACCTTCACCGTCGACATCGCTCTGCACCATGACGAACACCTGCGCATCGGCGTCACGGACAGCCATCCCCGCTTCCCGAAGAGACTGCCCGCCGCCGTCCAGCAGGACAACGGCCGCGGCATGGTCATCATCCGCTGTCTCACCGCGGAGTGCGGCGGCAGACTCCGCGTCCGCCCCACCCGCGAGGGCGGCAAGACGGTCTCCATCGAACTCCCCTGGACCGTCCAGGCCGCGGCGGTCCCGGCGGTCCCGGCGGGGCTGCCCCCGAAGCCGTGACCCCGGGCGCCGGCCTGGACCGCCGCCGACCGGACGACACCCGCACGGAGGGTTCCCCGCGGGGTCGGACCGCACAGTGGACGGGTGGTGCTCGCGGCGGTGGTCCTCAGCCGGCCGTTCCTCTCCCCGCCCGGCCGAACGCCCCCCGCAACAGCGCACGGAAGACGTCCGCGGCCGGGTTCGTCTCGTCCGCGCGGTACGCCACCGAGATCGTGCGGCCCAGCCGGCCGCCCTCCAGAGGCCGCATCCCGACCGGCGTGGTCGCGGTCCGCGCCACCATCTCCGGTACCACGGCCACCCCGAGCCCGGCACTGACCAACGCGCACACCACGGCGTACCCGGGAGTCGGCACCAGCAGCGCCGGTGTGGCCCCCGCCCCGGTGAGCAGGGCCTCGATCTCCCGCCGCGCCGGATGATGCGGCGCCATGCTGATCAGCGGCTGCCCGGCCAGCTCCGCCAGCGGCAGCCGGGACGAGACGCTGCCGAGCGCGTGCCCCGGCGCGGTCACCAGCACCAGTTCCTCCACCAGGACCGGCTCCAGCCGCACCGAGGCCGGCACCGGCGTCGGTTCGGCCGGACGGTAGGTGTGGGTGAGCGCCAGGTCCACCTCGCCGGCCGCCACCGCGGTGACCCCGGCCGGCGGGTCGTAGTCCGCGACCGACAGCCGTACGTCGGGATGCGCCCGGCGGAACGCGGTCAGCGCCGGCGGCAGCAGATGGACCCCGGCGGTCGGGAAGGTGCCGAGCCGCAGCACGCCGCCGCTCAGGCCGGTCAGCCGCGCCAGCTCGTGCCGGGCCCGCTCCAGCTCGTCGAGCACCCGCCGGGCGTGCGCCACCAGGACCTCGCCCGCCTCGGTCAGCCGGGCCCCGCGGTGATGGCGCACCAGCAGCGCCGTGCCCGCCTCCCGCTCCAGCTTGGCCAGCTGCTGGGAGAGGGCGGGCGGTGTGTAGCCGAGCCGGTCGGCGGCCCGGGTGATCGAGCCGGCCTCCGCGACCGCCACGAGCGCGGCGAGCCGGGTGGGGTCGTACATGCGTCCCAGAGTAAAGCAATGCTTAAGGCTAGCCCTCAGTATTCGAAATACCTGCTGAAGGCGTCGGCGGGGCAGCCTGGAGCGCATGGACGGACAGCTCATCGCTTTCACCGGGATCGCCGCGGGCCTGGTGGCCATGCCGGGCGCCGACTTCACCGTGGTCGTACGCAACGCGCTCGTCTCGCGCCGGGCCGGCGCGGTCTGCGCGCTCGGCATCGCGGGCGGGCTGCTCGTGCACACCGCCCTCGCGGTGGCCGGCGTCGCGGCCGTCCTGATCGCCGTGCCCGCGCTGTTCCGCGCGCTGCAGCTGCTGGGCGGCGTCTATGTGCTGCAGCTCGGGCTGCGCACCCTGTGGGGGCTCGGGCAGGCCTCCCAGGGCCCCGAGGAGGCGGTGGGGGCCGCCCATCCGCTCCGGCAGGGCTTCGTGACCAACGTGCTCAACCCGAAGGCCTCGCTGACCTTCCTGAGCCTGCTGCCGCAGTTCGTGCCCGCGGGGAGCCACGCCCTGCCCCGGACGCTGCTCCTCGCGCTGATCGTGTGCGCACTGGCGCTGGCCTGGTTCCAGGTGGTCGCCCTCCTGGTGGACCGGCTGGGCAGGTGGCTGCGCCGGCCCCGGGCCGCCCGTGGGCTTCAGGCGGGCACCGGGGTGGCGCTGGCGGCGCTCGGAGCGGCCCTGCTGCTGGAGCCGCTCCTGGCCTGAGGGCCGGTCAGCTGATCCGGCCGTACCAGACGCTCTTGGTCCAGATCTTCTGGAGCTTCACCACGTCCCCGGTCTTCGGGGCGTGCCAGATCTTCCCGTGACCGGCGTAGATGCCGACGTGGTAGACGTACGAACCCGAGTGGAAGAAGACCAGGTCGCCGGCCTTGCGGCTGCGCGCGGAGATGTGGTGCGACTTGTTGTACTGCTGGGCGGCGGTGCGCGGGAGCTTCTTGCCGGCCTTCTTGAACGAGTAGAGCGTGAGCCCCGAGCAGTCGAACCTGCGCGGTCCGCTGGCACCCCACGCGTACGGCGCGCCCTTCTTGGAAGCCGCGATCTTGAGTGCTTTCGTCGCGATGGTCGCGGCGGAGGCGTCGGTGGCGAGACCGGGCACCGCGATCGAGCCGCCCACGGCGGCGAGGGTGAGTGCCGAGGCCGTGCCGGCCCGGGCCATCAGCGACGGGACACGATTGAGCGCAGTCATGCGCAACCCTTCGTCAGCCGCCTGTGAAGGATGACCTGTCGGATTCGGGCTGGCGAAGTTGCCCGGCCGCGTTGCCGCGGCTTCACCCCAAGGGTTGCTCGGAGCCTTGGTCCGTCTGTGTCGAACAGACGGACTTCCGTTCCGGCGAACCCGCCTAGCTTGGGTCCTCCACTCCTGCCGATCCACTCCTGTCGACCGGTCATCCGGGCGGCGGCAGGACTCGGCGTCCGCCCGGACCGCCCCGCCGCGGTGGCGGGGGCTTGTCGTCAGACAGGGATCTTGGCTCACCACTGTCCGAAAATCCCAACGGAACCGAGGATTTGTGGCGTTACTCACCACTCACCCGTTCGGGTGGACAGGGTTCTGTTCGAGTCTCCGTCAGATCCCGTCCGTAGCCCCGGACCTGGGAAGAAAGGCTTTCCCGGCGACACATGAACCCGCGCGTCGCGCAACCCGGGAGCGCCGGAAAACGATCTGGATATACACCGGTCGGCGGTACGTCGTTCGGGCCGTTTGAAGTCCGGTCCGAACGGCGTGTGTCGACGCGCGGGTGTCGCCGGCCGCCCGGGCGTCCGCCCCGGCCGACGCCGTGCGGCGGGAGCACGGCGCGAGCGGCCCGGCGTGCACCGGCCGGCAGCCGCGGCGCCCGTGCCCGCGTGTCCCCCTGCGGCTCCGTCCCGCCCCGCCCGTGCATCGGTCCGGGCGCGTTCCGCGGCTCTGCCGCCTTGGCCTGGGCCCGGGCCGTACGCGGGCCGCCGCGGGTGCCCCCGCGCCGGGCGAGGCCGATGCGACCCTTCAGGCCGGCCGTCACCGGATGACTGCCGGTCAGCTCGCCCTCGGCGCGTGCCGGGTGGGTGGCCCGGCCGTGCGCCCCCGTGTGCCGGACGGGCTTCTCTCCTCCGTCGCCGCCCGGATCCGGAGCAACTTCCCGGCCCGGACGAGGAGATCGCCGGGCCGGCCGCGCGTACGGATCCCGGGGGTGCGGTCATACCTGTAAGGAATGTACAGGATGTACGTGAAGGTATGATGGAGGTATGGCCTACGAGATTCCGGTGACGCAAGCCAGGGCTGAGCTCGCCGATCTGATCAACCGGGTGGTCTACGGCGGTGAACGCGTCGTCGTGACCCGGCACGGCAAGCCGCTGGTCGCGCTGGTCTCGGCCGCCGACCTGGAACGGCTGGACGCACTGGACGAGCAGGCCGGGGAGCGGGCCGAGGGGCAGGCCGAGGAGCGGGTCATCAGCTCCGTGTCCGGGGTGCGCGAGGCCGGTTCCGCGCCGCGCGGACGGCAGCGCTACGACATCGCCGCCGAGCACCGGCCGCCGGGCGACTCCTGAGACGCCGTCTCTGCCGGAGCCCATCCGGCGGTCATGCACGGTCCAAAGTCTGGTTAACGTCGTTGAAACTCCGGCGTCCTAGCCTGCCGATCGACGCCACCAGGGGTTTCTTCCGCCCGGATTGACGACGATTCGGGGATTTGTCTGTGTGTTACACCTATCCCCGCCGCGGTGGCTGCGGCAGCCGGACCCCGCACGGTCCGGAGCAAGGACTGTGAGGTGGGACGTGCAACTGACCCCGCACGAACAAGAACGGCTGCTCATCCATGTGGCAGCCGACGTGGCCGAGAAGCGCCGGGCCCGGGGCCTCCGGCTCAATCACCCGGAAGCGGTCGCCCTCATCACGTCGCACATCCTGGAGGGCGCGCGGGACGGCCGCACCGTCGCCGAGCTGATGTCCTCCGGCCGCAAGATCCTCACCAGGGACGACGTCATGGACGGCGTCTCCGAGATGATCCACGACGTCCAGGTGGAGGCCACCTTCCCGGACGGCACCAAGCTCGTCACCGTCCACGAGCCGATCATCTGAGGGCCCGCCATGATTCCCGGAGAGATCCTGTTCGCGGACGACCCCGTCAACTTCAACACCGGTCGTGACGTCACCCGTCTGATCGTTCTCAACGCCGCCGACCGCCCCGTGCAGGTCGGCTCCCACTACCACTTCGCCGAGGCCAACCCCGGCCTGCGGTTCGACCGTGCCGCCGCCCGTGGCAGGCGGCTGAACGTCGCCGCCGGCACCGCCGTCCGCTTCGAGCCCGGCATCCCCGCGGAGGTCGAACTCGTGCCGCTGGCCGGTGCCCGGATCGTGCCCGGTCTGCGCGGCGAGACCGGAGGTGCCCTCGATGCCTGAGATCTCCCGCGGCGCCTACGCCGACCTGTTCGGCCCGACCACCGGCGACCGCATCCGGCTGGCCGACACCGATCTGCTGATCGAGATCGAGGAGGACCGCTCCGGCGGCCCCGGCGCGTCCGGGGACGAGGCGGTCTTCGGCGGCGGCAAGGTCATCCGCGAGTCCATGGGCCAGTCCCGCGCCACCCGGGCCGACGGCACGCCCGACACCGTGATCACCGGTGCCGTCGTCGTCGACCACTGGGGCGTCGTCAAGGCCGACGTCGGCATCCGGGACGGCCGGATCACCGCCCTCGGCAAGGCCGGCAACCCCGACACCATGGACGGCGTTCACCCCGCCCTGGTCATCGGCCCCGAGACGGAGATCATCGCGGGCAACGGGCGCATCCTGACCGCCGGCGCCATCGACGCCCACGTCCACTTCATCTGCCCCCAGGTCGCCGACGAGGCGCTGGCCTCCGGCATCACCACCCTGGTCGGCGGCGGCACCGGCCCCGCCGAGGGCTCCAAGGCGACCACCGTCACCCCCGGTCCCTGGCACCTCGCCCGGATGCTGGAGGCGATGGAGTCCTACCCGGTCAACGTCGGCTTCCTCGGCAAGGGCAACACCGTCAGCCACGAGGCGATGCTCTCCCAGATCCGCGGCGGCGCCGTCGGCCTGAAACTGCACGAGGACTGGGGCTCCACGCCCGCCGTGATCGACGCCGCGCTCACCGTCGCCGACCGGACCGGCGTCCAGGTCGCCATCCACACCGACACCCTGAACGAGGCGGGCTTCGTCGGCGACACCCTCGCCGCGATCGCGGGCCGGGGCATCCACTCGTACCACACCGAGGGTGCCGGCGGCGGCCACGCGCCCGACATCATGACCGTGGTCTCGCAGGCCAACGTCCTGCCCAGCTCCACCAACCCGACCCGGCCCTTCACCGTCAACACGGCCGAGGAGCACCTCGACATGCTGATGGTGTGCCACCACCTCAACCCGGCGGTCCCCGAGGACCTGGCGTTCGCCGAGTCCCGGATCCGGCCGTCCACCATCGGCGCGGAGGACGTCCTGCACGACCTCGGCGCGATCTCGATCATCTCCTCCGACTCCCAGGCCATGGGCCGCGTCGGCGAGGTGGTCCTGCGCACCTGGCAGACCGCCCACGTCATGAAGCGCCGGCGGGGCGCGCTGCCCGGCGACGGCCGCGCCGACAACCACCGGGTACGGCGCTATGTCGCCAAGTACACGATCAACCCGGCGCTCGCCCAGGGCCTCGCCGCCGAGATCGGCTCCGTCGAGACCGGCAAGCTCGCCGACCTGGTGCTCTGGGAGCCCGCGTTCTTCGGGGTCAAGCCGCTCCTCGTGATCAAGGGGGGCCAGATCGCCTACGCGCAGATGGGTGACGCCAACGCTTCCATCCCCACCCCGCAGCCGATCCTGCCCCGCCCGATGTTCGGCGCGATCGGCCGGGCCCCGGCCGCCAACTCGGTCAACTTCGTGGCCGGCCCGGCGATCGAGGACGGGCTGCCGGAGCGGCTGGGGCTCGGCAAACGGTTCGTGGCGATCGAGTCCACGCGTGCGGTCACCAAGGCCGACATGCGCGAGAACGACGCCCGGCCGGACGTCCGGATCGACCCCGACAGCTTCGCCGTGCACATCGACGGTGATCTGGTCGAGGCCGCCCCGGCCGTCGAACTGCCCATGGCCCAGCGTTACTTCCTCTTCTGAGGGCGGGGTCATGTCACGAGCGGCACTGCTCGTCCTGGCCGACGGCCGCTTCCCCGCGGGAGGGCACGCGCACTCCGGCGGGGCGGAGGCCGCCGTCAAGGCGGGCCGCATCACCGACGCCGCGACCCTGGAGGAGTTCTGCCGGGGCCGGTTGCACACCGCCGGGCTGGTCGCGGGGGCGCTCGCGGCGGCGGCCGCGCTCGGCGCCGACCCGGGCGAGCTGGACGCGGCGGCCGACGCCCGGACCCCGTCCCCGGCCCTGCGCACCGCCGCCCGCCGCCTGGGGCGGCAGCTGCTGCGGGCCGCCCGGTCGACCTGGCCGTCGTCCGAACTCGACGCCCTGGCACGGGAGTTCCCCAAGGGTGCCCATCAGCCGGTGGTGCTCGGCCTCGCCGCCCGGGCGGCCGGGCTCGGGCCCGAGGACGCGGCCCACTGCGCGGCGTACGAGAGCGTGAGCGGGCCGGCGACGGCCACGGTGCGGCTGCTGAGCCTCGACCCGTTCGACGCGACGGGAGCGCTGGCCCGGCTGGCGCCCGAGCTGGACCGCGTGGCGGACCGTGCCGTGGCGGCGGCACGCAGGGTGCGCGCCGAGGGGGCCGACGCGCTCCCGGCGGCGTCCGGGCCCCTGCTGGAGGTCGGTGCCGAGTGGCACGCGGCCTGGCCGGTCCGCCTGTTCGCCTCCTAGCCCCGGGAATTCCGCCCCACGCACCCCCTTCGCCCCCCGACCCCGGGGGCTCTCCCTCGGGGCCCGTATCGGCCCGCACGGCCTCGTCCTCCGGTACCGGACGGCTGTGCCCCCCAGCCCCTCACACGAAGGAGCCGTACATGCACCTCGGCCACACCCACGACGGCCCCGCCGCCGTCAGCGCCGACGCCCGCCGCCCCGACGGAACCCGCCGCGCCCTGCGCGTCGGGCTCGGCGGACCGGTCGGGTCCGGCAAGACCGCCACCGTCGCCGCCCTCTGCCGGGCGCTGCGCGCGGAGTTGTCCCTCGCGGTCGTCACCAACGACATCTACACCCGCGAGGACGCCGAGTTCCTGCTCCGGGAGGCGGTGCTGCCGCCCGAGCGGATCAGTGCCGTCGAGACGGGCGCCTGCCCGCACACCGCGATCCGCGACGACATCTCCGCCAACCTCGAAGCCGTCGAGGACCTGGAGGACACCGTCGGCCCGCTGGACCTGATCCTCGTCGAGTCCGGCGGCGACAACCTCACCGCCACCTTCTCCAAGGGTCTCGTGGACGCCCAGATCTTCGTGATCGACGTGGCCGGCGGCGACGACATCCCGCGCAAGGGCGGCCCCGGCGTCACCACCGCCGACCTGCTCGTCGTCAACAAGACCGACCTCGCCCCGTACGTCGGCTCCGACCTCGCCCGGATGTCCGCCGACGCCCGGGAGCAGCGGGCCGGACTCCCGGTCGTGTTCCAGTCGCTGCGCGGCGGGGACGGGGTCGCCGACGTGGCCGCGTGGGTGCGCGGACGGCTCGCCGCGTGGACGGCGTGACCGCCACCGGGATCCGGGCGCACGCCCGGATCGTCGCCCGCGCCGACGGGCGCGGCGGCACGGCCCTGCCCGTCCTGGAGGGCGAGGGCCCGCTGGCGCCGCGCCGCACCCGGTCGAGCGGATCCGAGGCGAAGGTCATGCTCGTCGGCGCGATGAGCGGCCCGCTCGGCGGCGACCGCTTCACGCTGGGCGTCCGGGTGGAGGAGGGGGCCCGGCTGCACGTCGGGTCGGCCGCCGCCACCCTCGCCCTGCCCGGCCAGGCCGAGGGAGAAGCCCGGTACGACGTACGGCTCGACGTGGCCGACGGCGGGGAACTGCACTGGATGCCCGAGCAGTTGATCTCTGCCGAGGGCAGCGAGCTGTATGTGACGACCCGCGTCGAGGCCGGTGCCGGCGCCCGGCTCGTCCTGCGCGAGGAGCAGGTGCTGGGGCGTGTGGGGGAGCGGCCGGGGCGGCTCACCAGCCGGCTGACCGTACGGGCCGGGGGCCGCACCGTGCTGGACCAGGAGCTGGCCTGCGGACTCGGCGCACCCGGCGGCTGGGACGGGCCGGCCGTGCTTGCGGGACATCGCGCGGTGGGACAACTCGTCGTCGTGCGACCCGAGTTCGCTGAGCGTCCGGTCGAGGCACGGGCCCTGGGCGCGTGCGCGGCAGTGGTACCGCTGGCCGGCCCGGCCGCCCTCGTCAGCGCGGTCGCCCCGGACGCGCTGCGGCTGCGGCGGCTCCTGGACGAGGCGCTGACCGGGCTGGGCTGAGACACTGGAGGAGGTCACGGGCGGCGGAGTACCGACGCTCCGCTCAGCGATACTCAGCAACACATGATCATCCGGTTATCGGATTGGTAAATTTGAGCGGCAACCCCTGTTCTCAGCGGGCTCACAGCCGCGAGGATCCCCGTCTGACACTCGCAGCAAGGTTCGGGGAGGGGCCCACTTGAGGGAGAACAGACCGAAGAGCCGCCTGTTGGCGCTCGGCTCGGCCGGAGCACTCGTCACCGCGACCCTGATCGCCGGGGCGGTGTCGGCACCCACGGCCGGCGCCGTGTCCCGGCCCGGTCCGGACCGGGAGGCCAAGGGCGCCGCGATAGCCGCCGCCCGGGCCGCCAAGGCCGGCATCCACTGGCAGGACTGCCCGGCCGACTGGGGGCTGGCGAAGCCCATCCAGTGCGGCTGGGTCAGCGTGCCGGTCGACTACGCCCACCCGTACGGCAAGCAGATCAAGCTCGCCGTGGACCGGATAGGCAACACCGGCACCAAGAAGGAGCGCCAGGGCGCGCTCGTCTACAACCCGGGCGGCCCCGGCGGCTCGGGCATGCGCTTCCCGGCCCGGGTCACCAGCAAGAACCCCGTCTGGGCCAACGTGGCCAAGGCCTACGACTTCGTCGGCTTCGACCCGCGCGGCGTCGGCCACTCGGCGCCGATCTCCTGCATCGACCCGCAGGAGTTCGTCAAGGCGCCGAAGGCGGACCCGGTGCCGGACAGTGAGGCGGACAAGCGGGCGCAGCGCAAGCTGGCCCACGAGTACGCGGACGGCTGCGGCGAGCGCAGCGGCGCGATGCTGCCCCACATGACCACGCCGAACACCGCCCGCGACCTGGACGTCATCCGGGCCGCGCTCGGCGAGAAGAAGCTCAACTACCTCGGCGTCTCCTACGGCACCTACCTGGGCGCCGTCTACGGCACCCTCTTCCCGGGCCACCTGCGCCGCATGGTCGTCGACAGCGTGGTCAACCCCGCGCGCGACAACATCTGGTACGAGGCCAACCTGAACCAGGACATCGCGTTCGAGGGCCGCTGGAAGGACTGGGAGGACTGGGTCGCCGCCAACGACGCCGCCTTCCACCTCGGCACCACGCGTGCCGCCGTCCAGGCCAAGTGGCTCCAGCTGCGCGCCACGGCGAAGCAGCACCCCATCGGCGGTGTCGTCGGCCCGGCGGAGCTGATCGCCTTCTTCCAGAGCGCCCCGTACTACGACTCCTCGTGGGTGCCGGTCGCGACGGTGTTCGGCAAGTACGTCGCCGGCGACACCCAGGCGCTGGTCGACGCGGCGGCGCCGGACCTGTCCGACACCGCGGGCAACATCGCCTCGGAGAACTCCAACGCCGTCTACACGGCCGTCGAGTGCGCCGACGCCAAGTGGCCCACCAGCTGGCAGAAGTGGGACCGGGACAACACCCGGCTCAACAAGGACTACCCGTTCATGACCTGGGCGAACGCCTGGATGAACCTGCCGTGCGCCACCTGGCCCGCCAAGCAGCACACTCCGCTGGACGTGAAGACCCACAAGGGTCTGCCGCCGGTGCTGATCGTGCAGTCCACCCGTGACGCCGCCACCCCGTACGAAGGCGCCGTCGAACTGCACCACCGCTTCCACGGCTCCCGTCTGATCACCGAGAAGAACGCGGGCTCGCACGGTGTGACCGGCCTGGTCAACCCGTGCATCAACCAGCGCGTCGACGCCTATCTGCTCGACGGCACGCTGGACCGCAAGGACGTGACCTGCACCCCGCACGCCACGCCCAAGCCGTGACCGTACCGACCCGGTGACGAGGGGCGGCCGGATCTCCCGGCCGCCCCTTCGCTATGCCGTGTGCCAGGCGTCCTCCGCCGCGTAGTCGCACAGGTCCGGGTACGCCTGGGCGAGCAGCGGGAAGCGGGTCCGCCAGTCACGCCCGCGCAGTTCCCCGGTGAGCCACTCCACCGTCGCGGGCAGACCCTCGGCGTACGACTCCACCGGCCGGTAGCCCAGCTCCCGCTCCGCGGCCGACATGTCGAACACCACCGGCAGCGGGACCGACCACGGAGTGCGGCCCACGGAACCGGCCGGCGGCCCGTCGAGGTACGCGGTCCGGGTCCGCGCCCCCATCACGGAGTCGACCGCCGCACCGATCCCGGCGGCCGTCGGCGCCTGCCCGTCGCAGGCGTTGAGCACCCGGGACCCCGGCCGGGCCGCCGCCAGCCGCACCAGCTCGGCGATGTTCCGGGCGCTCGACGGATGGAACCGGCTCTCCCCCCGGTACGCCAGCACCCGCCGCTCCCGCCCGTCCAGATTCCGCTGGACGAAGTACAGTTCGCGCGGCAGCGGGCTGTGCGGGCCGTGCACCGCGCCCGCCCGCAGCACCGTGACCGGCAACCCGGAGCCGGAGTCCAGGAGTTCATGCTCCAGCGCGGCCTTGCGGCTGCTGTAGGTCGCCCCGCCCGGTGCCACCGTCGGCTGGGTCTCGGAAACCGGTACCGGGTAGACCGGGAATCCGTCCGGCTCGCCCTGGGTGTCGAAGCCCCGTCCCGCGCCGTCCTCGTACACGGACACACTGGAGATCACGACCGCCGAGCCGACCCGGTCCGCCAGACCCGTCAACTGGCGTCCGTGCCCCGCGTCGTAGGCGACCATGTCCACCAGCAGATCGCAGCCGTCGCCCACCACGCGGGACAGGGCCGCGTCGTCGGACCGGTCCAGCCGGACCGTGCGCACACCCCCGTCCCACGCCGCGTCCCGGCCGCCACCGCGCGAGGCGGCCGTCACCGCCCAGCCGTCCCGTGCCAGCGCCTGCACCACCGGGCGGCCGATCTGCCCGCTCGCCCCGATCACCACAGCCCTCTTCATGCGGCGAGCCTAGGCACGCGGGCCGCCGGTGGCGCCGTCTTCTGCCGACGGCAGAGTCAGCCGAGCGGAGCGCGCGGGAACCTGCGCTCCCGCGCGCCCGGCTCCGCGGCCTGCCGTTCCTTGACGACGGCCGCGTACTCGTCGACGTACTCCTGACCGGACAGCGTCAGGATGGCGTAGACGATCTCGTCGGTGACCGCCCGCAGCACGGCCTTCTCGCGCTCCATGCCGGCATAGCGGGAGAAGTCGAGGGGCTCACCGAAGCGGATGGTCACCGGGTGCAGCCTGGGCACGACCTTGCCGGGCGGCTGTGCCTCGAACGTGCCGATCATCGCGCAGGGCACCACCGGGACCCCCGCCGTCAGCGCCATCACGGCCACCCCGACCTTGCCCTTGTACAACCGGCCGTCGTGCGAGCGCGTGCCCTCCGGGTAGATGCCGAGCAACTCTCCCTTGCGCAGCACCCCGAGGCCCTCCCGGATCGCGGCCTGCCCCGCCTCCTTGCCCGAGCGGTCCACCGGGATCTGCCCGGCGCTGCGGAAGAAGAACGCGGTGAGCCGGCCCTTCAGCCCGGGGCCGGTGAAGTACTCCGCCTTGGCGAGGAAGGTGATGCGGCGCTTCAGGATCGCCGGCATCAGGAAGTGGTCGGAGAAGGACAGATGGTTGCCCGCGACGATCGCCGGACCCGCCGCGGGCACGTGCTCCAGGCCTTCGATCCGGGGACGGAAGACCAGTCTGAGCAGGGGACCCAGCAGCACGTACTTGAGCAGGTGGTAGAACACGGCTCGCCCTCACTGACGTCAGGCCGGCTGCGGACCGGCGGCTCCCCGGCCCGCGGGCCGGACTGCCGGCCCGCGTGCCCCTGTCATCATCTGCTGCCCGGTTCGGCGGGGCCAGTACCGCGCGCCTGTCGCCATGACCCGGCTGGGCGCGTCGCGGCCCTCGGGACGTCCGTCCCGCACCCGCCCCCGTACGATGAGCGCATGCACAGCCCGGAACAGCGCCTTCGGCCACCGCTGCGGCGGTACCGCGCGCTGTCCGTGCTGGCCGTACTGATCGGGCTGCTGGGCATGCACGCCCTCGGGCCCGGCGGCGGGGCGGCCCACGCGGAGCACGCCCGCGGCGGGCACCGCACGGTCGCGCTCGGTGCCATGGACGACTGCCCGGGCGGGGACGGTCACTGCGGCGGCGGCCTGCTGCACCACGCCGATCCCAGCTGCGCGTCCGGCGCCGTGTACGGCGGACCCCAGCTGCCCGCGCCCGGCCCCGCACCGGCGAGTGCCGCCGTGCCGTCCACCGCCCCGCGCCCGTGCGCGGCCCCGGCACCGGACGGCGCCCGCGCGCCACCTTCCCTCGCGGAACTCCAGCTCCTGCGGATCTAGAGGCACCCGACGGCCCGGCACCCGCCGCGGCCGTCCCCAGGCATGCCCGAAATCCCTACGGAACAGCAGGAGTTCCCAGCATGACCACCCGTACCCTGACGCGCCGCGCCGGCCTCACCGCGCTCGCCGTGACCAGCGCCCTCGTCCTTGCCGCCTGCGGCGGTGACGGCGGCGGCCACACCGGCCACGGCTCCTCCGCCGCACCCGGCTCCGCCGCCTCCGCGGGCGCGTCGGCCGGCGCGCACAACGCCCAGGACGTCGCGTTCGCCCAGGGCATGATCCCGCACCACCGGCAGGCCCTGGAGATGGCCGGACTCGCCGACGGCCGGGCCTCCTCCGCGCGGGTGAAGGACCTCGCCGCCCGCATCGAGAAGGCACAGGACCCGGAGATCCGCACCATGACCGGCTGGCTGAAGGCGTGGGGCGAGGAGGTGCCCATGGCCGGCATGGACCACTCGGGCCACTCCGGCATGCCCGGCATGTCCGGGATGATGAGCGATGCCGACATGACCGCCCTGAAGAAGGCCACCGGCAAGGACTTCGACACCCGGTTCCTGTCGCTGATGGTCCGGCACCACCAGGGCGCCGTCGAGATGGCCGCCACCGAGCAGGACAAGGGCCGCGACAGCGCCGCCAAGGCCGTGGCGGGCGGCATCGTCACCGCGCAGAACGCCGAGATCAAGGAGATGAAGCAGCTCCTCGGCACGAGCTGACGGCACGGCGGGCGGGGGCCGGGTACCACCACCGGCCCCCGCCCGCCCGTTCCTCAGGCCAGCACCTTCTCCAGGGCCGCCAGCGCCGACCGCAGCTCCTCCGCCGTGATGGTCAGCGGCGGCGCCAGCCGGATCGTCGAGCCGTGGGTGTCCTTGACCAGGATCCCCTCGCGCATGAGGCGCTCACTGATCGCCCGGCCGGTGCCGAGGGCCGGGTCCACGTCCACACCGGCCCACAGCCCACGGGCGCGGAAACCGGTCACGCCCCGGCCGACCAGCTCGCTCAGCCCGTCCCGCAGGATCACCCCGAGCTCGGCCGCCCGCCGCTGGAACTCACCGGTCTCCAGCAGCTCGACCACGGCCGTGCCGACCGCGGCGGCGAGCGGATTGCCGCCGAACGTGGAGCCGTGCTCGCCCGAACGCAGCACACCCAGCACCTCGCGCCGGGCCACCACCGCCGACACCGGCACGATGCCGCCGCCCAGTGCCTTGCCGAGCAGCAGCACGTCCGGGACGACGTCCTCGTGCTCGACGGCGAGGGTGCGGCCCGTGCGGCCCAGACCCGACTGGATCTCGTCCGCGATGAACAGGCAGTTCGTCCGGCGGGTCAGCTCCCGCACCCCGGCGAGATAGCCGTCGTCCGGGATGAGCACGCCCGCCTCACCCTGGATCGGCTCGATCAGCACGGCCGCCGTCGTCTCGTCGACGGCCGCCTCCAGCGCGGCCAGGTCGTTGTACGGCACGATCCGGAAGCCCGGTGTGAAGGGACCGAAGCCGGACCGTGCCGTCTCGTCGGTGGAGAAGCTGACGATGGTCGTCGTCCGGCCGTGGAAGTTGTCCGCCGCGACCACGATGGTCGCCCGGTCCGCCGGGACGCCCTTCACGTCGTACGCCCACTTGCGGGCCACCTTGATGCCGCTCTCCACCGCCTCCGCGCCGGTGTTCATCGGCAGGACCATGTCCAGGCCGGTCAGTTCCGTGAGCCGCTCGGCGAACTCCGCGAGCCGGTCGTTGTGGAACGCGCGGGAGGTGAGCGTCAGCTGGTCGAGCTGGCGGTGGGCGGCCTCGATCAGCGCCGGGTGCCGGTGCCCGAAGTTGAGGGCCGAGTAGCCGGCCAGCATGTCGAGGTAGCGGTTGCCCTCGACGTCCTCCACCCAGGTGCCCTCGGCCCGCGCCACGACCACGGGCAGCGGGTGGTAGTTGTGCGCGAGAACCGGCTCCTCCGCGCGGATCAGGTCGTCGGACGTGCGGGTGCGCGCGGGTGCGGTCATCAGCGGATCTCCTGGGTGCAGCACTTGATGCCACCGCCGGCCTTGTGGAACTCGGACAGGCTGACGGGGACGGGGACATAGCCGTGGCCGGCGAGACGCCCGGCCAGCGCCTCGGCCTCGGGCGCGATGAAGACGTGCCGGCCGTCGGAGAGGGAGTTCAGGCCGAACGCCAGCGCGTCCTCGCGGGTGGCGAGCACCGCGTCCGGATACAGGCGCCGCAGGACCTCCCGGCTCCCCGGCGAGAACGCCTCCGGGAAGTAGCAGACGTTGTCGTCGTCGAGGACGAACAGCGCCGTGTCCAGGTGGTAGAAGTACGGGTCCACCAGCGTCAGGCCGATCACCGGGTGGCCGAGGAACTCCTGCGCCTCCCGGTGCGCCTCACGGGTGGTGCGGAACCCGGTGCCCGCGAGCACGTACCGGCCCGTCCACACCAGGTCGCCCTCGCCCTCGGTCACCGACTCCGGGCGGTAGACGTCGTAGCCCGCCTTCTTGAACCAGGTGTCGTACTGGTCCGACTCCGGGCGCCGCTCGGGAGCGTGGAACAGGGAGCCGAACACCCGGCCGCCGACGACGCACGCCGCGTTGGCGGCGAACACCATGTCCGGCAGGCCGGGGACCGGCTCGATCGTGTCGACCGTGTGGCCGTGGGCCCGGTAGGCGCGGATCAGCGCCTGCCACTGGTCCTGGGCCAGGTCCACGTCGACCGGCCGGTCGGGATGCATCCAGGGGTTGATCGCGTACTGGACGGCGAAGTGTCTGGGCTCACAGACGAGAAAACGCCGGGAACGCGCCACACGACGTTCGGACACAGAGGGTTTCCTCCGGTTTCCAGTGTGTCACTGAGGGGTGACACCACGGTAGGAAGGGAGGAAGACGGGCGACAAGCGAGAAGAGCTGCGTAGATGCGCAGCATCGCTGCGTTGTTGCCGCGTGGCACGCACGACTCCTGCGCGTACCTCGGGTCATTCGGGGGCCGCGTGGGTGGCGCCCGCTTCCGGGCTTTCCGGGAGCAGATGGGACAGCACCATCACGCTGATCGTCTTCCGGATGAACGGCTCGGCGCGGATCCGCTCCAGCACCTCCTCGAAGTGCTCCACGTCCCGGGCCCGCACATGCAGCAGCGCGTCGGCGCCGCCGGTCACCGTCATGGCCGCCGCGATCTCCGGATGGTTGCGGACCACCTCCGCCAGCCGCCGGGGCGGGGCCGCGCCCTCGCAGTACACCTCGACGTACGCCTCCGTGCGCCAGCCGAGCGCCGAGGGCTTCACCGTCGCCGTGAACCCGGTGATCACCCCGGTCTCCCGCAGCCGGTCCACGCGCCGCTTGACCGCCGTGGCCGACAGCCCGACGGCCGCGCCGATCTCGGCGAAGCTGGTCCGGGCGTTCGCCATGAGCGCGGTGACGATCCGGCGGTCCAGCTCGTCGAACGAGGGCGTCCTGCTGTTCATGCGGGCACTGTAGCCAGCCCCGCCCGCGCGCCGCGGCTCACGTCTGGGTGAGGGCCAGCGCGAGGGTGAGCAGCCCCAGCACCACCCACCCGAACCACAGCCAGCCGTTGCTGCCGAGCGCGACCGTGTAGGCGGTCACCACGACCAGCCCGCCGACCGTGAGCGCCCCCATCGCCTTGGTGGAACCGTTCGTGGAACCGGGCATCGCGACACCCTCCTCGTGGTCCGTCCATGACCATGGTGCCCTGATTCCCGCCCGGAGGGGATACGGCTGCGGGCCGGAGCCCTTACGGCTCCGGCCCGCGGGGGGTCGTGGCGGCTCAGCCCTCGCGCGTGTTCAGCGAGGCCAGGTAGGCGTTGTAGGCCTCCAGCTCCTTGTCGCCGTCCCGGTCGGCGGCCCGGTCCTTGCGCCTGGCCTGCCGCTGCTCGGAGCCGTACCACTGGAACAGCAGCGCGATCAGCACCAGCACCGACGGGATCTCGCTGAACGCCCAGGCGATACCGCCCGCCGCGTTCTGGTCGGCCAGCGCGTCGATGCCGAGCGAGGCGGGCGGGTGCTCGAAGGTCTCCACCATCGGCGTCGACGCCATCATCAGCGCGATGCCGAAGAACGCGTGGAACGGCATGCCCGCGAACAGCTCCAGCATCCGCATCAGGTGACCCGGCCGGTGCGGGCCCGGGTCGACACCGATGATCGGCCAGAAGAACACGACGCCGACCGCGAGGAAGTGCACCATCATCGCGAGATGGCCGGCCCTGGAGCCCATCAGGAAGTCGAACAGGGGGCTGAAGTACAGGGCGTACAGGCTCGCGATGAACAGCGGGATGGTGAAGGCCGGATGGGTGATGATCCGCATGTACCGGCTGTGCAGCAGCATCAGCAGCAGCTCGCGGGGGCCCGTGCGGCCCTTGCCGGCGGTCGGCAGCGCGCGCAGCGCCAGCGTGACCGGGGCACCGAGCAGGATCAGGATCGGCGACAGCATGCTGATCACCATGTGCTGCACCATGTGCACGCTGAACATGACCATGCCGTAGTCGTTCAGCCGGGTGCACATCACCAGCGCGATGGTGAGCACCCCGACGACGTACAGGACCGTGCGGCTCACCGGCCAGCTGTCCCCGCGGCGCCGCAGCCGCACCACGCCCCAGCCGTACAGGGCCAGGCCGGCCAGGCAGCCGACGAGGAAGAACGGGTCCGCCGACCACTCAAGCCCTCGCGCCAGCGTGAACGGCGGCAGATCCATGGTCATGCCGTGCCCGCTGTGATCCATCCGCCGGCTCCTGTTTCGTGGGGGTTGTGCGAGTTGTCCGCCCACAAGAGTAGAACCGCCCGCGGGCACCCCTTCGACGGGGGTCGGCCGCGGCGCGCCCCGCAAGGGGCGCGGGCAACTGCGCGACCAGCCACAAGTCGCCCGCACCCGGCGACGAGACAGGCACCTCCGGCGGCGAACCTCCTACAGCACGCACTCCGCCTCGTCGTACCGCTCCTGCGGCACCGTCTTCAGCGTTTCCACGGCCTTCGCCAGCGATACCATCACGATGTCCGTCCCGCGCAGGGCCGTCATCATGCCGAACTCGCCCCGGTGCACGGCCTCCACCGCGTGCCAGCCGAAGCGGGTCGCCAGCACCCGGTCGTACGCCGTCGGCGTGCCGCCCCGCTGCACATGGCCGAGGATCACCGGCCGGGCCTCCTTGCCGAGCCGCTGCTCCAGCTCGACCGACAGCTGCCGGGCGATGCCCGCGAAGCGCTCGTGACCGTAGATGTCCTTGCCGCCCTCGTCGAACTCCATGGAGCCGGGGCGCGGCTTGGCCCCTTCCGCGGCGACGACGATCGCGAACCGCTTGCCCGCCTCGAACCGCTCGCCGACCACCGCGGTCAGCTCGTCGATGTCGAAGGGCCGCTCGGGCACGACGATCGCGTGCGCACCGGCGGCCATGCCCGAGTGCAGGGCGATCCAGCCGGTGTGACGGCCCATGACCTCGACGACCAGCACCCGCTGGTGCGACTCGGCGGTGGTCTTGAGCCGGTCCAGGGCCTCGGTCGCCACGCCCACGGCCGTGTCGAAGCCGAAGGTGACGTCCGTGACGGCGATGTCGTTGTCGATGGTCTTCGGCACACCGACGACGGGCAGACCGCTGTCCGACATCAGCCGGGCCGCCTTCAGCGTGCCCTCACCGCCGATGGGGATGATGGCGTCGAGCCCGAGTTCCGCCACGTGGCCTTTGGCCCGCTCCACACCGTCGCGCAGATGGGACGGCTGGACCCGGGAGGAACCGAGGATCGTGCCGCCGCGGGCCAGGATGCCGCCCACGGCGTCGAGGTCGAGCTTCAGACAGTCGCCTTCCAGGAGGCCTTTCCAGCCGTCCCGGAACCCGATGACCTCGTCGCCGTGGTCGGCGACGGCACGGTGCACGACGGACCGGATGACGGCGTTCAGGCCGGGGCAGTCGCCGCCGGACGTGAGGACACCAATGCGCATAGCCCGAAATACCTTCTCAACGTGGGCCGGGTAGACCGGACCACGTTGTCCGGCGGATTCCCGGCCACCCTACCGGCGTGAGGGGGTGGCTCCGTAGCGGGCGTCCGCCTGCTGGACGCGCCCGCACATGTGAGCGGACGGGCCGTCAGGCGGGCCCCCGGGAATCCGCCGGACCACGCCGGCATCTCGTCGGAAGAACGGTTACGCCGGCTGCTGCGCCGCGGCGATGCGCTCGTTGCGCAGCGCCTCGTACCAGCGGTCGTCGGTCGGCGGCAGCGCGTTGACGTCGAGTGCCAGCTTCAGCAGCAGGTCGGCGATCAGCGGGTTGCGGGCGAGGACGGGCCCGTGCATGTAGGTGCCGAAGACGGTCCCGTTGTACGCGCCCTCCGTGCCGTCCCCGGTGCCGTTGCCCTTGCCGATCTTCACACGGGCGAAGGGGCGGGCGGTGGGGCCGAGGTGGGTGACGCCCTGGTGGTTCTCGAAGCCGGTCAGCTGGGGCAGGCCCAGCTGCGGGTCGATGTCGCCCAGCACGTCGCCGACGCACCGCTCGCCCTCGCCGCGCACCGAGACCACGTCGAGCAGGCCGAGGCCCGGCTCGCGCTGACCGAGGTCGTTGATGAACTCGTGGCCGAGGATCTGGTAGCCGGCGCAGACGGAGAAGACGATCGCGCCGTTCTGCACGGCCTGCTGCAGATGCCCGTCACGGCGCAGCCGCTCGGCCGCGAGCCGCTGCGGACGGTCCTCGCCGCCGCCGATCAGGTAGATGTCGCCGGAGGTCGGGATCGGCTGGTCGCTGCGCACGTCCAGCCGGGCCACGTCCAGGCCGCGCTGGCGGGCGCGGCGCTCCACGACGAGGGCGTTGCCCTGGTCGCCGTAGGTGCTCAGCAGGTCCGGGTAGATCCACACCAGCCGCAGTTGGTTGTCGCTCATGAGGTGATCGCCCTTCGAAGATCAGTTGCCGACGCGGCGGCGCAGGTCCTGGAACGCGGTGTAGTTCGCGATGACCTCGATCCGGCCCGGCGGGCACATCTGCACGGCCTGGTCGAGGTTCTCGCAGACCTGGAAGTGCTGGTTCGCGACCTCCAGGCGGACGGCGAGGTCCAGCTTCCGGTCACCGATGACGAAGATCGGGTGGCCGGTCAGCCGGGTGTAGTCGACGTCCCAAAGCCAGGACGTGTCGGTGCCGTCGGCTCCGCGCGCGTTCACGGACAGGATCACCGGGGCGGGCGGCGGGTCGATCAGGGAGAACGTCTCCAGCCAGCCGGCCGGGTTCTTGGCCAGCAGCAGCCGCAGGTCGCGGTTCTGGAACTGCACGACGTCGTACCGGCCGGCCACCGCCTGCACCTGGTACATCCGCTCCAGGGCGACCTGCGGAGGCACGCCGAAGACGGCGGCGACGGCCGCGGAGCTGGCCGCGTTCGCCTTGTTGGCGCGGCCCGGCAGCTGCAGGTGGATCGGCCAGGCGGACCCGTGCGGGTCGAGCACGTGGTCGCCGGAGAGCGCCCAGGTCGGCGTGGGCCGGCGGAAGCCGCACTCGCCGCAGAACCAGTCGTCGCCGGGGCGCTGCATGACGCCGCCGCACGACGGGCAGGACCAGGCGTCGTCCTTCCACATCTGTCCGGCCGCGACCCAGATCACATTCGCGGAGGACGACGCGGCCCACACGACCAGCGGGTCGTCGCAGTTGGCGACGACGACGGCCTTGGAGCCGGCCAGTCCCTCACGCCAGTTCTCGGCGAGCATCCGGGTCTCGGCGGCGCGGTCGAGCTGGTCCCGGGAGAGGTTCAGCAGGGCGATGCACTTGGGGTCGGTGTCCCGGGCCACTCCGGCCAGGTACTTCTCGTCGACCTCGATGACGGCGAACTTCGACTCCGAGCCGCCCGCGAGCGCGGACGTGATGCCGGCCGGCATGTTGGCGCCGAGCGCGTTCGACACGACCGGGCCCGCGGCGCGCAGCGCCTCCGCGATGAGCCGCGTGGTCGTGGTCTTGCCGTTGGTGGCGGACACCAGGATGACGTCCAGGTTCTGGGCGAGCCGCCCGAGCAGATCGGGGTCGAGTTTCAGTGCGACCCGGCCACCGATCACCGACCCGCTGCCGCGTCCCGCTGCGCGCGATGCCGCAGCGACCGCCTTGCCCGCGGTCACGGCCAGCTTGGCCCGCGGCGAGAGCGGGTCCGAGTTGCCTGCCATCAGTTCTCGATCCTCCTTGCGTACGCGCCGCGCCCTGGGCCATCCGGCAGCGTGATGTGAAACCTCAGCCTATCGAGATCCATTCGCACACCCGAATCCCGGCCCATGTCTTGAGCGGCGGGCATGGGCTGAACGAACCGTACCCTTGCCGCCATGCGACACGGTTCCATTCCGGGCGCCCGCGGGCGCGTCCGGCCTCTCACCCTGCTCGGCGACGCGGCACTGCGCGAGCCCTGCCGGGACGTCACCGACTTCGGATCCGACCTGGCGGACCTCGTGGAGGACCTGTTCGCCACGATGTACGCGGCGCAGGGGGTGGGCCTGGCCGCGAACCAGATCGGGGTCGGTTTGCGGGTGTTCGTCTATGACTGTCCCGACGACGAGGACGTGCGTCACCTCGGGCACGTGGTGAACCCGCGGCTGGTGGAGGCGGACGGTGTGGTGGTCCGGGGTCCGGAGGGCTGTCTGTCCCTGCCGGGCCTGGAGGCGGGGACCGAGCGCCACGACCACGCCGTCGTCGAGGGCTTCACGGTGACGGGGGAGCCGGTCACCGTGCACGGCACGGGCTTCTTCGCCCGGTGTCTGCAGCACGAGTGCGACCACCTGGAGGGCCGTGTGTACGCGGACCACCTCACGGGCTGGCGCAAGCGCAGACTGGCCGGGCGGATCCGCCGCGCTCCGTGGCACCGGGGCGCCGGTCCCGCCTGAAGGGGCGCGGGTGCCGCCCGGGGGAGCGCCGGTTCTCCCTGAAGGGGTGCCGTTTCGCTCGGAGGGCGGTCGGGCAGTGGCGTGCGGCCCTCAGAACCCCGGGCCGCCCATCCTGTCTCCCGCGGCGGCGAGCCGGCCCCACAGCAGATCCGCGAGGGACCGCACCAGTTCGGCGCGGGAGCAGGGGCGTTCGCCGAGCCACCAGTCACCGGCGGCGTGCATCATGCCGACGATCCCGTGCCCCCACACCCGGGCGAGCTGCTGGCTCTCCGGGCCGACGTCCACCCGCTCCTCGATGACCTGGGCCAGCTCCTCGCCCATCCGGCGCAGCAGCGGGGCGCTGTGCTTGCCGACGTCGAACCCCTGGTCGCCTCCGGTGCCGCCCTCCGCCGGGTGCATCAGGAAGCGGTACACCTGGGGCCGCGCCTCGATCGCCGCGAGGTAGGTGTCGAGGGTGGACTCGACGCGTTCCCGCCGCTCCGCCGGGGCGTCCAGTGCCGCCCGCAGCGAATCGAGCAGGGCGTCGGTGTGCCGCTTGGCCAGCGCGGCGTACAGTCCGCCCTTGTCCCCGAAGTGGCGGTAGAGGATCGGCTTGGTGATGCCGGCCTCGGCGGCGATCGCGTTCATCGACGCCTGTGGGCCGTCGCGCAGCACCACCCGGTCGGCGGCCTCCAGCAGCTCGCGCCGTCGGCGGTCCGCCGACCGCTGCTGATCGGTCCGCTGCGTGGTGTCCATGTGCTCTCCCCACCCGTGCTGATTCGGTGACGCCTGCGCAAACTAACACTGACCGCGCCCCTGACATCGAACGGGATGCCGACGCGTCATCAGCGGTTGACTTTTACTACCGGTCAGTAACAGACTCCTGTTACCGCAAGTAACATCGCACCACCGCCGCTGGAGGGGACATGGCCGAGTTCACCATGGAGCTGAACGACGAACAGAAGGAAGTCCGGGACTGGCTCCATGGCTTCGCGGCGGACGTGATCCGCCCGGCGGCGGCCGAGTGGGACGAGCGCGAGGAGACCCCCTGGCCCGTCATCCAGGAGGCGGCGAAGGTCGGCATCTACTCCCTCGACTTCTACGCGCAGCAGTACTTCGACCCCACCGGCCTCGGCATCCCGATGGCCATGGAGGAGCTCTTCTGGGGCGACGCGGGCATCGCCCTCTCCATTGTGGGCACGGGTCTCGCCGCCGTGGGCGTCCTCGCCAACGGGACCGAGGAACAGATCGGCACCTGGATCCCGCAGATGTACGGCGACCAGAACGACGTCAAGGTCGCCGCCTTCTGCTCCTCCGAGCCCGACGCCGGCTCCGACGTCGCCTCCATGCGCACGCGCGCCGTGTACGACGAGGCCACGGACGAGTGGGTGCTCAACGGCACGAAGACCTGGGCGACCAACGGCGGCATCGCCAACGTCCACGTCGTCGTCGCCGTCGTCGACCCGGAGCTGGGCTCCAAGGGCCACGCCTCCTTCATCGTCCCGCCGGGTACGGCCGGCCTGTCCCAGGGCCAGAAGTTCAAGAAGCACGGCATCCGCGCCTCGCACACCGCCGAGGTCGTCCTCGACGGCGTCCGCGTCCCCGGCTCCTGCCTCCTCGGCGGCAAGGAGAAGCTGGACGAGCGGCTCGCCCGGGCCCGGGAGCGGGCCAAGGCCGGCGGGGGCGAGCGCGTGAAGAACGCGGCGATGGCCACGTTCGAGGCCTCGCGGCCGGCCGTCGGCGCGATGGCGGTCGGCACCGCCCGCGCCGCCTACGAGGTCGCCCTCGACTACGCGACGACCCGGCAGCAGTTCGGACGGCCGATCATCGACAACCAGGGCGTGGCCTTCCAGCTCGCCGACATGCGGACCCAGATCGACGCCGCCCGCCTGCTGGTGTGGCGCGCGTCGTGGATGGCGGTCAACGGCAGGCCGTTCACCGCGGCCGAGGGCTCCATGTCCAAGCTGTTCGCGAGCGAGACCGCCAAGAAGGTCACCGGGCAGGCCATCCAGATCCTCGGCGGCAACGGGTACACGCGGGAGTACCCGGTCGAGCGGATGCACCGGGACAGCGCGATCTACACGATCTTCGAGGGGACGAGCGAGATCCAGCGGCTCGTCATCGCGCGCACGCTGGCGGGGATGCCGATCCGGTAGCGGGCGGGGGCGCGGCGGACCGCCGGCCGGTCGTGGCCGCACGGCGCGGCCCCGGGCCGGCCGCGCGCCCGCCCCGGTGACGACACTCAGCGATGTCTCAGCGGCGTGAGCTGCTCGATGTCGTACTTGGCCCGCAGCGCCTCGATCGCCTCCTGGTCCGGCGGGCCCCCGGTGCCCAGGATCTCCAGCAACTCGTCGAAGTAGAGCTCGTGATCCGGCGGCGGACTCGCCTGGAAGAACATCTTCGCGGGCGTGTCCGTCGGGTTCGCGAAGGCGTGCGGGCAGCCCGGCGGTACGACGATGACCGTGCCCGGCGTCGCCCGGACCACCCGGTTGCCCGAACTCGACTCCCACCTCTGCCAGTTGTCCGGCGTGCGGATGCGCGGCTCGAAGGCGAGCACGTCCAGCTCGCCTTCGAGGACGTAGAACAGCTCCTCGCTGCGCGTGTGCACATGGGCGCCCACGTCGAAGCCCGGCGGGACCTCCACCTCGAAGGTCGAGGCCATCCGCGAGTGGGTGCCGGTTACCTTGAACGTCACCCGCTGGGCCGGCGTCTCGATCACGCGCCCGTGGCCCGGCGGCACATACAGTCCTTCGGTCGTCATGGGCCCCTCACCAGGTCACGGGAAGGGCTTCGGGGCCCCGGATCAAGGCGCCCTTCCTGAAGAAGACCTGATCCGGAGGTACGGCCAGTCGCATCTTCGGCACCCGGTCCAGCAGGGCGTCCGTCAGGAGCTCCTCCTCCAGCCGGGCCAGCATGCCGCCGGGGCAGTAGTGCGGGCCGAAGCCGAACGCCACATGCGGGTTCGGGCTGCGGGAGAAGTCGATGCCGTCCGGGTCGGAGAAGACGCCCGGGTCGCGGTTGGCGGCCAGGTAGGAGACGTAGACCGGCTCGCCGGCGCGGATGCGGACCCCCGCGACGTCGACGTCCTCCAGCGCGATGCGGGACAGCCCGACCGCGTTGCGGTGCGGGATGTAGCGCAGGAGTTCGTCGATGGCCCGGGGCCGGATCTCCGGCTCCGCGCGCAGTCGCTCCGCCAGGTGGGGCCGGGTCAGCAGCAGGTAGAACAGCTGCCCGCTGTTGGCGGTGACCGCCTCGCCGCCGATCTGGAGGAGGACGGCCAGGCCGACGGCCTGCTCCGGCGTGATCTCGCCCCGGCCCACCGCGGCGCCCAGCAGCGAGGTGACGTCCTCGCCGGTGCTGTTCTCGCGCAGTCCGATCAGGTCGGAGAAGTACGCCGCCATCTCCCGCTTGGCCCGCTCGGGGACCTCCTTGCCGTGCGCGGAGGACAGGATCAGCTGGGTCCAGATGTGCATGCTGTGCCGGTCGCCGGCCGGGACGCCCATCAGCTCGCAGATCACCGCGATCGGAAACGGGGTGAGCACCGCACTGGTGAGATCGGCGGGCGGGCCGCCGCGCAGCAGCTCGTCGACCAGTTCGTCCAGCATGGCGCGCGCCCTCCCGCGCACCCGCTCCACCCCCTTCGTGGTGAACGCGGGTGCCACCGAGCGGCGCAGCAGGGTGTGCTCGGGCGGATCGAGGAAGCCGACCGCGCCCCGGTCCGGGATGAAGTGCGGGGCCAGCCGGGTGACCTGCTTCTCCATGACCGCCTCACGGCCGAAGCGGGGGTCGTTGGCCACCCGGCGCACATCCTCGTACCGGGTGACCAGCCACGCCCAGCCCTCGCCGTTGGGCAGCTGGATGCGGGTGACCGGGCCCTCGGCCATCAGCTCGGCCAGCACGGGGTCGAACTCCGCCCCGGGCAGGTCGACCACCGGCCAGTGCCGCACCGGGGGCCGCACCTCGGTCAGCGTCGTCCGCTCGGTCATCCGGCGGCTCCGTCCGCGTTGACCCAGCGGCCGACCGTCATCTCGGCGGTGATGCCGGGGCCGAACCCGGCGAGCAGTCCGCGCGCCCGCTCCTCGGCGCCGCCCTCGTCGAACAGCCGGCGCAGCGCGTCCAGGACGACGCCGCTGGCGATGTTGCCGTACTCGGTGAGCGTGGCCCGGCTGAACCGGAACGCCTGCGGGTCGACCTGCAGGAACTTGCTGAGGTCGTCGAGTATTCGGGGACCGCCCGCGTGGATGATGTAGAAGTCCAGGTCGGACGCGTCCCAACCGTGCAGGCCGGCCAGGTCCTTCAGCGCCGGGGCGAGCGGCTCCATGGTCGTGGGCACCCGCTTGTCCAGCAGGAAGTGGAAGCCGGTCGCCCGGACGTCGTACGCGATCCAGTCCTCCGTCTTCGGGATCAGGTAGGAGCCGTTGCGCTCCAGGCGGACGCCCGTGCCGCCGCGTCCACGCACCACGGCGGCGGCGATACCGTCGCCGAACAGTCCGTTGGAGAGCAGCGAGCCGACGCCGAGGTCGGTGGGCTGGTAGCACAGCGAGCAGAACTCGCAGGCCACGATCAGCGCGTTGGCGTTCGGGTAGGCCGAGCAGAAGTCGTGCGCCCGGTTGATCGCCGCTCCGCCGGCCGCACAGCCCAGCTGGGCGATGGGCATCTGCCGGGTGGTGCTGTCGAAGTCCATCTCGTTGATCAGCCAGGCCGTGAGCGAGGGCATCATGAAGCCCGTGCACGACACGTAGATGATCACGTCGATGTCGCTGGTGAGCAGTTCCGCGTTGTCCAGCGCGCACTGGATCACCGCGGGAACCCGGGCCTTGGCCTCGGCCTCGTAGAGCTTGTTGCGCTCCTCGAAGCCCGGGTGCTTGAGGGTCTCCTCGATGGGCTGGACGATGTGTCTCGTCCTGACCCCGGTGTTCTCGATCAGCCTGAGGGCCAGTGGCAGTTGGGGGTGGTCCGCGTGGTGGGAGCGCGCCAGCTCCAGTGTCTCCTCCATGGTGATCACGTACTCCGGGACCGACACCGTGGGCCTGCACAAAGTCGCCATGAACCGTCCCTGCTTTCCGTGTTCCGGAAGACCTCCGCCCACCGGTCAGTAGGTGGGTTCACCTCGTGGGTGCTGCACCTACCGTCACCCGGGAGGGCGACTATCTCGCGTTGGATTACTCCGAACCGGGGACCCCGTGTCAGGCTCGAACGACGATTTCCGCCGCCGGACGAGGGAAAACGCCATGAACGCCGTTACGGCCGAAGATCTGCTGGATAACGCCGCCCGGACGCTCGCCCCCGACCCGGCGGACAACGCCCTGGTGCCGCTGATCGAGCGCGGCGAGGCACCGCGGGAGACGCTGGCCGTGCTGGCCCTGGAGCAGCAGTGGGTGATCCCGGCCGACCGGACGGCCTTCCGGCACCTGGCGGACCGTGCCGATCCCGCGTCCGCCGCCTTCTTCGCCGCCCTGGCGGCGGGGGAGGACCTGGCGGAGCACCGCCTGAGCGCGTTCGCCCGGGCGTGCGGCGTCTCGCCGGAGCGGTCCCGGACGTACGTTCCGCGGCCGGGCTGCCAGGCTTATCCGGCGTATGTGGCCTGGCTGTCCCTCAACGCCTCCCCGCCGGACGCCGTGGTGGCCCTCACCGCCGACTTCTCGGCCTGGGGCGGCTGTTGCGCCCGCATCGCCGACGGCCTGCGCACGCATTACGGGTTCGGGGACGAGGCCTGCGCCTTCTTCGACCTCTTCGCGGAGCCGTCACCGGAACTGGACGCCCGGGCGACGGCGGCGGTGCGCGCGGCCCTGGACACCGGCGCGCTGGACCTGGACCTGGCCCGCACCCACGGACGGCTGCTACAGGCGTACGAGGCGCTCTTCTGGGACTCGCTGCGAGCGGCTCCCTAGAGCCTCTCGTCCGGACCGGACCGGGCTCGCTCCGAACGGGAGAGCCCCCGGGCCACGCCCTACGGCGCCCCGCTGCTGTGCGCGATACAGGCCACGTCGATACGGTCCGCCAGCTTCGCCAGCTCGATGGTCAGGGCGGCCACCGTGTCCTCGTCCAGCCCCTGCTCCCCGGCCTCGACAAGATGCAGCCACCGCGCGCCGACGGTCCGCAACAACTTACTCACGTCGGCCGCAGCCACCTGCAGGGCACCGCGGTCGTCGACGATCAGAGGCAGGGTCACTTCGCGGTTCACAAACGGGATGGTAGCCGCGCAGCGCTCACGCACCCTGCCAAACCGTGGTGATGTTGCAGAACTCCCGGATTCCGTGCCCGGACAGCTCACGCCCGTACCCCGACCGCTTCACCCCGCCGAACGGGAAAGCCGGATGGGAGGCGGTCATCCCGTTCACGAACACGGAACCGGCCTCCAGGTCCCGCGCGAACCGCTCCACCTCGTTCTCGTCCCGCGTCCACACGTTCGAACTCAGCCCGAACAGGGAGTCGTTGGCGATCAGTACCGCCTCGTCCAGGTCGTCCGCCCGGTACAGCGTGGCGACCGGACCGAACGCCTCCTCACGGTGGATGCGCATCTCCCGGGTGATGCCGGTGAGGACGGTCGGCGGGTAGTACCAGCCCGGCCCGTCCGGCCGCTCCCCGCCGCACAGCACCTGGGCCCCGCTGCGCCTGGCGTCGTCGACCAGCTCCTCCAGGTCCTTCCTGCCCTGCTCGCTGGCGAGCGGACCGACCTCGGTCTCCTCCGCCAGCGGGTCGCCGACGCTGAGGGCCTTCATGCCCGCGACGAACCTCTCGGCGAAGGCGTCGTAGACGTCGGTGTGCACGATGAACCGCTTGGCGGCGATGCAGGACTGGCCGTTGTTCTGCACGCGCGCGGTCACCGCGACCTCGGCCGCGCGGTCCAGGTCGGCGGAGGGCATGACGACAAAGGGGTCGCTGCCGCCCAGCTCCAGGACCGTCTTCTTGATCATCTCTCCGGAGGTCGAGGCGACCGACCGGCCCGCGGGCTCGCTGCCGGTCAGGGTGGCCGCCTTCACGCGCTCGTCGCGCAGGATCTCGTCCACCGCGCCGGAGCCGATCAGCAGCGTCTGGAAGCAGCCCTCCGGGAAGCCCGCCCGGTGGAACAGGTCCTCCAGGTACAGCGCGGTCTGGGGGACGTTGGAGGCGTGCTTGAGGAGGCCCACGTTGCCGGCCATCAGGGCGGGCGCGGCGAACCGGACCACCTGCCAGAGGGGGAAGTTCCAGGGCATCACGGCGAGCACCGGGCCCAGCGGGCGGTACCGCACCCGCACCCGGGACGCGCCGGAGTCCCGTACGTCCGACTCGGCGGGCTCCTCGTCGGCCAGCAGCCGCTCGGCGTTCTGTGCGTACCAGCGCATGGCCTTGGCGCACTTGGCGGCCTCCGCGCGGGCCTGTTTGACGGGCTTGCCCATCTCGGTCGTCATGACCCGGCCGATCTCCCGCTGGTCCTCGTCCAGCAGGTCGGCGGCCTTGTTCAGCAGCTGGGCGCGGTCGGCGAACGAGGTCGTCCGGTACGTGCGAAAGGTGGCCTCGGCGAGCTGGAGCCGGCGTTCCAGCTCCTCCTCGCCCATGGCCTCGTACGTCTTGAGTGTCTCGCCGTTCGCCGGGTTCACCGTCGCGATGGGCATGGCTGACCTCCCTGGGAGCGGGCTTGTCTCGACCTTCGCGCGCGGCCCGGCAAGTCGCAACGCGACAGGCCCCTGGTCAGCCCGAGTGCTCCGCCAGCCGGTCGAGAAACGCGGCCTGCGCCGTGATGATCACCGCACGCGCCCCCTCCAGACCGAACCACGCCACCCGGTCCAGCTCCGGGAACTCCTGCGTCCGGCCGGACCGCGGCGGCCACTCCATGGTGAAGGTCCCCGGGACGATCGCCGCCGGGTCGAGCTCCGCCTCCACCGCCCACGCCGTGACGATCTTGCCGTTCGACTGCACGACCTCCCCGAGCGGCACGGCCTCGCCGTCGGGCGGCGCGAGCCCCAGCTCCTCCCGGAACTCGCGGCGGGCCGCCTCCCAGGCCGGCTCCTCCGGGTCGTACTCGCCCTTCGGCACGGTCCAGGCCCCCGCGTCCTTCTTCGCGAAGTAGGGGCCACCCATATGGCCGAGCAACACCTCCAGCCCCTCACCGGTATGCCGGAACAACAGCAGTCCCGCACTGTGCTTCGTCGTCCGCACCGTCACGGCCTGACCTCCGGGTGGGCTGCCAGCAGGGCCTCCACGGTATCGGCCTCCTCCGGCCGCTTGTCCTCGCGGTAGCGGACGACGCGGGCGAAGCGGAGCGTGACGCCGGCCGGGTAGCGGGAGGAGCGCTGGAGGCCGTCGTAGGCGATCTCGACGACCAGTTCGGGGCGCACCCGGATCCCCCAGCCGTGGTCCTCGACCGCCAGTTCCCGCAGTCTCCCGGTCTGCCAGGCGAGCATCGCGTCCGTCATGCCCTTGAAGGTCTTGCCCAGCATGGCGAAGGTGCCGTCCGGGTTGCGGGCGCCGAGGTGCAGGTTGGACAGTTTGCCGGTGCGCCGGCCGTGGCCCCATTCGGCGGCCAGCACCACCAGGTCGAGGGTGTGCACGGGCTTGACCTTGAGCCAGGCGGCGCCGCGCCGGCCCGCGCTGTAGGGCGCGTCGAGCGCCTTGACCACGACGCCCTCGTGGCCGCGGGTCAGGGTGTCGGCGAGGAACCGTTCCGCCTCCGGGATGTCCCGCGGCCCCTCCGCCACCGTGCGCCGCACCCGCATCGGCTCGGGCACCAGCCGGGCCAGCTCCGCGTGCCGCTCGGCGAACGGCAGGTCGAGCAGGTCGCGGCCGTCGACCGAGAGGGCGTCGAAGAAGACGGGGGAGACCGGGGTGCCCTCGGCGGCCTTCGCCACGTCCGTCCGGGAGCCCACCCGGCCCGCCGTCTCCTGGAAGGACCGGGGTCGGCCCGAGCTGTCGAAGGAGATCACCTCCCCGTCCAGGATGAACCGCTCGCCCCGCAACTCCAGCGCGGCCGCGCTCACTTCGGGCAGCCGGTCGGTGATGTCGTCCAGGGTGCGGGTGTGCACCCGGACCGTGTCGCCCTCCCGGTGCACCTGCACCCGGATGCCGTCGAGTTTCTCCTCCACCGCGCAGGCACCCAGCTTCTCCACCGCCTCCGCGACCGACGACGCGCTGTGCGCCAGCATCGGCAGCACCGGGCGGCCCACGGTGAGCCGGAACCGCTCCAGCGCCGCGGGCCCCTCGCCCAGCAGGGCCCCTGCCACCGTCTGCAGCGACCCCGCGAGCATCACGGCCCGCCGCACGTCCGCCGGATCCGCGCCGGTCGCCCGGGCGAGTCCCTCCGTCGCGACCGCGTCCAGGGCGCCCTGGCGGACCTCGCCGGTGAGCAGGCCGAGCAGGAAGCGCTGCTCCTCCTCGGTGGCCGCGCCCATCAGCTCGCCGACGATCCGGGTCCGCTCCGCCTGGGAGCCGGGTCCGGACACCTTGCCCAGCTCGCTGAGCCGGGCGTCGACCTCCCGGACCGTGAGGCCGGGCCCGGCCGCGGGCGGCACCGGGCGGCCGAGCACCTTCCAGCCGACCCCCAGCCGGCCCTGCGGCAGCCGGCCGGCCAGGTAGGGGATGACGATCGGCACGTCGTCCGCCTCGGCCTCCCGGAACAGCTCCGCGAGCAGCGCGGTCTTGCGGGACCGCGCCGCCGTGGCGGCGATCTCCCGGGACACCTGGGCGAGCCGGGTCAGCAGCATGCAGTCATGGTGCCTCAGGGCTCCGCCGGACGCGCCCCTCTTTCCCCCGCGGGTCGGCGTGTCCTGCGGCGCGGCCGCATCGTGGACGGCCACGCGCGAGCGGCGGCAACCGGGCACCGGACGGTCCCGTGCGAGCGGCGGCAACCGGGCACCGGACGGTCCCGCGCTCGTCGGGTGTTCGCGTCCGGGCCT
The DNA here is from genome assembly GCF_014203595.1 of Streptomyces echinatus. GTDB lineage: Bacteria > Actinomycetota > Actinomycetes > Streptomycetales > Streptomycetaceae > Streptomyces > Streptomyces echinatus. The sequence continues at coordinate 701,972 of NZ_JACHJK010000002.1, read as the reverse complement.
GTGGCAGCCGCGCGACGGGCGCCGTCCCGCTCGCGTCCCCGTCGGCGGCAGCCGCATGCCGGACGGTGCCGTGTCCTTCGCGGGTGTTCGTGTCCCGGCCTGTGGCAGCCGCGCGACGGGCGCCGTCCCGTGTCTCTTGGGAGGTTCGCGTCCCGGTCGGCGACAGCCCCGCCCTGCTGTCCCTCAGGAGGCCTTTGCGTCCAGGTCGGCCATGAGCAGCTCCCCGTTGATGGCCGCCCCGGCGCGGTAGCCGCGGCTCGCCGCGTTCACCACCTGCTCGGCGAAGCCGCTCGCGTTGCCCGCCGCCCACAGCCCGGGCACGCTCGTCAGCCCCCGCTCGTCGATCACGGGGTAGCTGCCGAACGGCGTCTCCCGCAGCTCCGCGCCCAGCCCGACGAGCAGGTCGTTGTTCGGGACGGCACGCGGGGCGGCGTACAGCACCTCGAGGTCGTGCACCGTGCCTCCCCCGCAAGGGCCGCCCCCGGCGAGCCGCACCCCGGTGAGCCGGTCGTCGGCGATCACCAGCTCCGCCACCGCACCGGGGACCACCCGGACCCCGGCGGCGCGCAGCCGGCGCCGGTCGACGTCCGTCAGCTCCGCCTCGCCCACCTCGTGCAGGAAGAGCCGCACGTCCCCGGTCCACCGGGTGACCATCAGCGCCTGGTGCACGCTGAGCGGGGAAGTGGCGAGGACCCCGGCCGGCAGGTCGCGCACCTCCCAGCCGTGGCAGTACGGGCAGTGGACCACGTCCCGCCCGAACCGCTCGGCCAGCCTGGGGACCGGCGGCAGCTCGTCCCGCAGACCGGTGGCGATCACCAGCTGCCGCGCGCGCACGGTCCGGCCGTCGGCGAGGACGACGGTGAAGTCCGTGTCCCGGGTGGCGCCCACCACCCGGTCCCGGACCAGCTCCACCCCGTACCGGGCGATCTCCGCGCGCCCCACGGCCAGGAACTCCGCCGGGGGCATGCCGTCCCGGGACAGGTACCCCTGCAGGTGCGCGGACGGCGCGTTGCGCGGCTCGCCCGCGTCGACGACCAGGGTGCGGCGCCGGGCCCGGCCCAGCACCAGCGCGGCGGACAGGCCGGCGGCCCCGCCGCCGACGACGACGACTTCGTACGTGTGGGTTGCGGTCATGACGCGACGGTCGCTCGACGGCCGCGGGATTGACAAACGCATTTGCCGTTCCTGCAATAGTGGCCATGAGCACAGACGACGTACTGGCGGACGTGGGGCCGAGGCTGCGCCGCATCCGCAAGGAGCGGGAGGTGACCCTGGCCGCGCTGTCGGAGGCCACCGGCATCTCCGTGAGCACGCTCTCCCGGCTGGAGTCCGGCCTGCGCAAGCCCAGCCTGGAACTGCTGCTGCCGATCGCCCAGGCCCACCAGGTGGCGCTGGACGAACTGGTCGGAGCGCCGCCGGTGGGGGATCCGCGGGTGCGGTCCAAGCCGATCGTCCGGGGCGGCCGCACCCACTGGCCGCTGACCCGCCAGCCCGGCGGACTCCAGGCGTTCAAGGTCCTCGAACCCCAGCGCAGCGAGGAGCCCGACCCGCGGACCCACGAGGGCTACGAGTGGCTCTACGTCCTGTCGGGCCGGCTGCGCCTGGTCCTCGGCGAGCACGACGTCGTGCTGTCGGCTGGGGAGGCCGCCGAGTTCGACACGCGGGTGCCGCACTGGTTCGGGTCGACGGGGGAGGGGCCGGTGGAGTTCCTGAGCCTGTTCGGCCCGCAGGGGGAGCGGATGCATGTGCGCGCCCGGCCGGCGACCCGGAAGTGACCCACCTGACGCACGCCGGGAGGCGCCGGCCGGTCCCCGCTGTTCCCTGATCGGCAAGCGACCGCTTAGTATGCGATCGGACCCGGTCAGACGACCCCGTGAGCCGTGGGGGCGCGCCGGTGCCGGGAGCGAAGGGCCGGGCACGGTCATGCCCCCGGAACCGGTCGACGCGCGCCCGCGGCGAACCCTCAAGGCACAGTCCCGTGGAGGCCCCGCATGCAGGCATGGCAAGTGCACGAGAACGGCGAGCCGAGCGAGGTGATGCGCCTGACGGAGGTGGAGCGCCCCACGCCCGGCGACGGCCAGGTGCTGCTGCGGGTGCGCGCCGCCAACGTCAACTTTCCGGACGCGCTGCTGTGCCGGGGCCAGTACCAGGTGCGCCCGCCGCTGCCCTTCACGCCCGGCGTGGAGATCTGCGGCGAGACCGAGGACGGCCGCCGGGTGATCGCCAACCCGGCGCTGCCGTACGGCGGATTCGCCGAGTACGCCCTCGCCGACGCCCGCGCCCTGCTCCCCGCGCCCGAATCGCTGGACGACGCCGAGGCCGCCGCGCTGCACATCGGCTACCAGACCGGCTGGTTCGGCCTGCACCGCCGCGCTCACCTGGAGGCCGGCGAGACCCTGCTCGTGCACGCCGCCGCCGGTGGCGTGGGCAGCGCCGCCGTACAGCTCGGCAAGGCGGCCGGCGCCACCGTGATCGGTGTCGTGGGCGGCGCGGACAAGGCCGCCGTCGCCCGGGAGCTGGGCTGTGACGTCGTGGTCGACCGGCGCGGCGAGGACGTCGTCGCCGCCGTCAAGGAAGCCACCGGCGGCCGGGGCGCCGACGTGATCTACGACCCCGTCGGCGGCGAGGCGTACACGCAGTCCGCGAAGCTCGTCGCCTTCGAGGGCCGGATCGTCGTCGTCGGCTTCGCCAGCGGCACCATCCCGAGCCCCGCCCTGAACCACGCCCTGGTGAAGAACTACTCGATCGTCGGCCTGCACTGGGGCCTGTACAACACCAAGAACCCGAAACTCGTCCGGCACTGCCACGAGCAGCTCACCGAACTGGCCGCCCGGGGCGTCGTCAAGCCGCTGGTGAGCGAGCGGGTGCCGCTCGCCGAGGCGGCCGGAGCCGTGCAGCGGGTCGCCGACGGGGTGACCACCGGCCGGGTGGCCGTCGTCCTGGAGAAGGGAGCCTCCGCATGACCGACGCCGGAGAACTGCGCCGCCGCACACAGGAGCTGCTGGCGGCACATCCGCCCGCCGAGACGGAGCGGCTCGACTTCCTCCGGGCCCGTTTCGACGCCGGCCTCGCCTGGGTGCACTACCCGCAGGGCCTCGGCGGTCTCGGCGCCCCGCGATCCCTCCAGACCGTCGTGGACGCCGAACTGGAGGCCGCCGGAGCCCCCGACAACGACCCCCGGCGCATCGGCATCGGCCTGGGCATGGCCGCGCCGACGATCCTCAAGTACGGCACCGAGGAACAGAAACGGCGCTTCCTGCGGCCCCTGTGGACGGGTGAGGAGGTCTGGTGCCAGCTGTTCAGCGAGCCCGGCGCCGGCTCCGACCTGGCCGCGCTCGGCACGCGCGCCGTACGGGAGGGCGACGGCTGGCTGGTCAACGGGCAGAAGGTGTGGACGTCCAGCGCCCACGTCGCCCGCTGGGCCATCCTCATCGCCCGCACCGACCCGGACGTGCCCAAGCACCAGGGCATCACCTACTTCGTCTGCGACATGACCGACCCGGGCGTCGAGGTCCGGCCGCTGCGCCAGATCACCGGCGAGGCCGAGTTCAACGAGGTCTTCCTCACCGGCGTCCGCATCCCCGACGCCCACCGCCTCGGCGAGGTCGGCGACGGCTGGCGGGTCGCGCAGACCACGCTCAACAACGAACGCGTCGCCATCGGCGGCATGCGGCTGCCCCGCGAGGGCGGCATGATCGGCCCGGTCTCCCGGACCTGGCGCGAGCGCCCGGAGCTGCGCACCCCTGATCTGCACCAGCGCCTGCTCGGACTGTGGGTCGAGGCCGAGGTCGCCCGGTTCACCGGCGAACGCCTGCGCCAGCAGCTCACCGTCGGCCAGCCCGGCCCCGAGGGCGCCGGCATGAAGCTGGCCTTCGCCCGCCTCAACCAGGAGATCAGCGGCCTGGAGGTCGAACTCCGCGGGGAGGAGGGCCTGTTGTACGACGACTGGACCATGCGCCGCCCCGAACTCGTCGACTTCACCGGCCGGGACGCCGGCTACCGCTATCTGCGCTCCAAGGGCAACAGCATCGAGGGCGGTACCAGCGAGGTGCTGCTGAACATCGTCGCCGAGCGTGTCCTCGGCCTGCCGGCCGAGCCGCGCACCGACAAGGACGTCGCCTGGAAGGACCTGGCCCGATGACGGATCTGCTGTACTCCGAGGAGGAAGAGGCGCTGCGGGCCGCCGTCCGCGACCTGCTCACGGACCACTGCGCCCCGGCCGACGTGATCACCCGCGCCGAGTCCGGCGCCCCGCACGACCTCGCCCTGTGGAAGCTGCTCGCCGAGGGCATGGGCCTGGCCGGACTGCTGGTGCCCGAGGAGCGGGGCGGTCAGGGCGCCTCCGCCCGCGAAGCCGCCGTCGTACTGGAGGAGTTGGGGCGGGCGGTCGCTCCCGTGCCGTACCTCACCAGCGCCGTCGTGGCCACGGAGGCCCTGCTCGCCTGCGGCGACGGGGAACTGCTCGGCCGGCTGGCCTCGGGGCGGACCATCGGCGCCCTCGCGGTCGGACTGCACTCGGCCCCGGACGCCGCGTTCGCCACCGTACGCGTCGAAAACGGAAGCCTGCACGGCGAGTTGACCGGCATCGCGGACGCGGCCGCCGCGGACGTGCTGCTCGTCCCGGCCGACGACGGCGCCCTGTACGCCGTCACCGCGGACACCGTCGCGGTCACCCCGCAGCCCTCCCTGGACCTCACCCGCCCGCTCGCCACCGTCACCCTCGCCGGCGCGCCCGGCCGCCGTCTCGGCGACGCCGGACCCGCCGTACGACGTGCCCTGCGTGCCGCCGCCGGTCTGCTCGCCTCGGAGCAACTCGGCGTGGCCGACTGGGCGCTGACCGAGACGGTCCGCTACCTGAAGGAGCGCAAGCAGTTCAACCGGCCGGTCGGCGGCTTCCAGGCGCTCAAGCACCGGCTCGCCCAGCTGTGGCTGGAGGTCGTCAGCCTCCGGGCCGCCGCCCGCGCCGCCGCGGACGCGCTGGCCTCCGGCGAGGACACCGACATCACCGTGGCCGTCACCCAGGCCTACGCCGCCCCCGTCGCCGTCCACGCCACCGAGGAGGCGCTGCAGCTGCACGGTGGCATCGGGATGACCTGGGAACACCCGGTCCACCTGTATCTGAAGCGGGCCAAGGCCGACTCGATCGCCTACGGCACGGCCGGCGCGCATCGCTCGGCGCTGGCCGGACTGGTCGACCTCCAGGCACCCTGACCAAGCCCGGTGAAGCCCGCCCCGCCCGGGGCGGGCTTCTTCGCGTGCGCGCGCCGCCGAGGTGAACGGAGCGCCAACTCCCCGCACAGCAGCAGACCTTGGGTGCCCAGGGCACGCATACTCTCCCCGGTCCCGTCCGGCACCCTCAGGGAGGCAGCGCATGGCCCTCACCACCCGTCGCAGAGCCCTCACCACCCTCGGCGCCGCCCTCACGGGCACGCTCGTCCTCCCCGCCGGCCAGGCGCCGGCCGCGGAACGAGAGCGCCGCCCGGGCCCGCTGTGGCCCGCCCACGCCCACAACGACTACGAGCACCCGCGGCCCCTGTTCGACGCCCTCGACCACCGCTTCGGCAGCGTCGAAGCCGACATCTTCCTCGTCGGCGGCCAGCTCCTCATCGGCCACGACGCCTCCGAACTGGACCCGTCCCGCACCCTCGAATCCCTCTACCTCGAACCGCTCGCCGCCCTCGTCAAGGCCCACCACGGATCGGTCTACCGAGGCCGGCGCCGGGCGCTGCAGCTCCTCGTCGACATCAAGACCGAAGGCTCCTCGGCCTACCTCGAACTCGACCGCCGGCTGCGCCGCCACCCGCACCTCTTCACCCGGTACGCGCACGGCCGCGTCCACCCCGGCCCGGTCACCGTGGTCGTCTCCGGCGACCGGGCGGCCCGCACCCCCATGGAGGCACAGACCGAGCGCCGCGCCTTCTACGACGGCCGGCTCAGTGACCTCGGCACCTCGGCCCCGGCCTCCCTCATCCCGCTCATCAGCGACAACTGGACGCAGAACTTCACCTGGGCGGGCGAGGGTGCCTTCCCCGACGCCGAGCGGCAGAAGCTGCGCGGCATCACCGGCGCCGCGCACGCGCGCCGGCAGCGGATCCGGTTCTGGGCCACCCCCGACACCGCGGGCCCGGCCCGGGACGCACTGTGGACGGAGCTGCTCGCCGCCGGGGTCGATTACCTCAACACCGACGATCTCGCAGGCCTGGAGGCCTTTCTGGACGCCCGGCCCTCCGTGTAAGACCACACGATCGGAGGACATGTCAGTCGCCCGGACGAACCCTCCGCTACGCCACACTTGCGGCCGAACGCCGCACATGGGGCGTGGCGGAGGAGGTTCCCGATGGCCATTTCCATCTCTGTGGTGCTGCTGCTTCTGGTCCTTGCAGTGATCTTCGTTCGCAACTGCTCGCTGAAGATCTCCCATGCCCTGGTCTGCACGATCCTCGGCTTCTATCTGGCCTGCACGAGCATGGCGCCCACCATCCAGAGCGGGCTCAACGCGACCGCCGACCTGGTCAGCAGCCTGCGGCCCTGACGCAGCCGGCACTCACCCCGCCGAGAAGACCCCGATGCCGTTGGGCACGGGGCGCTCGGCGCCGCCGCTGGGGTGGTTGCGCACCGTCACGGCGGTGTCGTCCGTGCCGCGGGTGACCATCTCCGTCGAGCCGCCGCCGTCGAGGTTGAAGGCGTCGGTGGCACCGAGCGACCGCATGGTGTCCGCCTCCTCCGCGACAGTGAGGCCGGACCGGTAGTCGGAGGCGCCGTCCAGCGCCAGCAGCAGCAGCTTGCGGCCGTCGTCCTTGACGCCCACGACCGTGCGCACGGCCGAGGTGACGTCGTCCAGGCCGGCCGGCGGCGTGCCGCCGCGCAGCACCGGGAAGCCGCCGATCGCGAACGTGTACGGCACCCCCGACGAGGCGGCGACCAGGGTGTGCGTGACGTCCACCGGGTCGCCGGCCGACAGCTTGCGCAGGTGCTGCGCGCCGTCCTCGCGGCCCACCAGGACCGTGGTGTCGGCCGGGATCGTGCCGCTGCCCGGGGCGTCGGCGGCGGACACCACCCGGCCGCCGCGCACCTTCACCTCGTAGGTGTCGTCGCTGCACGGGGCCGACCGCTGGGTGTCGGTGCCGCAGACGGCACGCACCCGGGAAGCGGTGCCCCAGCGCGAGGTGAAGGCACCGACCGAGTTCACCGGGAGCGCGTACTGGTTGAGCCCCTTGAGCGGCAGCCGTCCGTCCGGCGTGCCGACCGAGCCGTCGAGGGAGAGCCGGTCCAGCCGGGCCCGCCGGTCGGTGCCCACGCCGAACACGTCCAGGGTGTTCGTGCCCGGGGGCAGCGTGGGGCCGAACCGCTGGCCCGTGGGCACCGCGGCCTTGAGTACCTGCCCGGCCGCCATGGCCGGTCCGACGGCCGCGCCGGTGGCCTCGACACCCGGATGCTGCGTCTCGCTGATGTTGAAGAAGTCACCGTTCACCCCCGCGACCGCTCCGGCCGAGTCCGCCAGCCGGGAGACGGTCGCCCGGGCCGCCACCGCGCCCGGGTGGAGCAGGTCGACGCGGACGTGCGGATCGGCCAGGTCCACCGTGAGCAGGTGGGCGTGGGCCGTCCCTGCCGCCGCGTCGATGTCGAACTGCCGGTAGGCGACGCCCGGCGCGATCCGCTTGCCCGCAGGTGCCGCGCCGGCCGGTGCGGCACCCGCGAGGGCCGCACCGGACAGCACACCGAACGCCGTGACAACCGTGAGAACCGCTCTGCCCGCCGCCGAACGCCTGCTGCGTCTGGTCACCGTGTCCCCTGATGTCTCGTCAACTGTCCCGTCAGCAGGGGCAGTGCACCAGACTCAGTGGGCCGGCGGGCCGACTAGGCGTCTACGACGCGAGAACGGGTGAGAAAACGCACCCCCTCGGGTGCCTCCAGGGAGAAGCCGCTGCCCCGTCCCGGTACGACGTCCACGATCAGCCGGGTGTGGCTCCACGCCTCGTACTGGCTCCGCGACATCCAGAACGTGACCGGTTCCGGTACGCCCTCCACGGCCAGCTCCGCCAGCAGCACGTCCGAGCCGCCGGTGCGGAACTCGCCGTCGGGGTAGCACATGGGGGCGCTGCCGTCACAGCAGCCGCCGGACTGGTGGAACATCAGCGGGCCGTGCTCCGTGCGCAGGCGGCACAGCAGCTCCGCGGCCCGCGGGGTGAGTTCGACGCGCGGGGTCTCCTCGTCCATGTCACCCTCCTGGACGGCCGGGGCTCGGGTTCGCTCCAGTCTCACGGATGGTCAGGAGCACGTCCAGAAGGCGGCGTTCGGCGGTGGCTCAGCACGTTGACCACCCGGCCGTCCGGATCCCGGACGAAGAACCGCCGTACGCCCCACTCCTCGTCGGTCGGCGGGTCGTCGGCTGCGGCGGACGAGCAGTCAGAGTAGCCGGAGCCCGGAGCCCGGAGCCCGGAGCCCGGAGCCCGGAGCCCGGAGCCCGGAGCCCGGAGTCCGAAGCCCGAAGCCCGGAGTCCGACGGACCGGAGTACCTCCGCGCGGCTGTGGGCGCGCTGGACGCGATCCACCGCCCTCACCGCCACCGGGCGGGGTGTGAGCGGGCTCAGCCGGTGGCGCGGGTGCGCCACGTCAGCACGGCGTACACGCCCGAGGCCACCGCCAGCCCGGCGGGCAGGGCCAGGTCGACGCCGCCCAGGGCGGCGGCCACGGGGCCGGTGTAGACGCTGTCGACGCACAGGGCCGAGGCCGTCACACCCGCGCCGAGGGCGAGCGCCCCGGACCGGTTGACGCCGCCGGTGTACCAGAAGGGCCCGGCGGGGGTCTCGTCGGTGAGGGCGGGGCCGTCGTAGCGGTTGCGGCGCAGCAGGATGTCCGTGGCGTAGACGGCCGTACTGGGGCCGAGCAGGAGCACGGTCAGCTGGAGCACGTCGCCGACGGTGTCGAAGAAGTCGGAGACGAGCAGCGCGTAGAGGGTGAGGGAGACGGACACGGCGCCGTCGACGAGGACGCTGCGCGAGCGGCGGATGCGCAGGCCGACGGCCTGGAGGGCGAGGCCGGCGCTGTAGGCCGTCAGCGCGTTCAGCGCGACGGTGCCGAGCACCAGCGCCAGCAGGAAGACCGGGCGGAACCAGCCGGGCAGCAGCTGCTGGAGCGAGGACTCCGGGTCGCTCATGTCGACGGCGGTCGCGGCGCACGCGCCGAGGCCGCACACCAGGATCCCGGGCACGAAGCCGCCGAGCGCCGTCCAGCCGGCCACCGCCCTCGGGGGCGTCGTGCGGGGCAGATAGCGGGAGAAGTCGGCGCTGGTGGTGTAGGAGAGCGGACCCGAGGCGATGAGGGCGACACCGGCCAGCAGGGTCGCCCACAGGGCGGTCCCGGTCAGCGGCCGCCCGGGGACGTAGCCGGTGTCGGTGTGCCGCAGCACCGCGACGCCGACCACGGCGAACACCGCGGTCAGGGCGAGGGTGATCGGCACGTAGAGCCGGACGATCGCGGCATGGCCGTAGACGCTGATGGCGAGCGTGACGGCGGCGATGAGCACCACGACGGCCGCCTTCGTCCCGGTGTTCACCGGCAGTCCGGCCCGGCCCACCAGGGAGAAGGCCGCGGTCGCCGCGGCGGCCAGGTTGAGCGCGAAGTAGCACACGGAGACGAGCCAGCCGGTCACCGCGTTGTTCACCCGGTTCCCGCGCACCCCGTACAGCGCCCGGGTGACGACCTCGCTCGGCGCGCCCGCCGCCGGACCCGGGATCGCCAGCAGACCCGTGAGCAGCCAGAACAGATTGCCGACGACGATCACCGCCAGCGCCTGCCACAGGCTCAGGCCCATCAGCACCAGCGAACCGCCCACCAGCAGGCTCAGGTAGTTGACGTTCGCGGCGGCCCACACGGAGAACAGCTCTCGTGGCCGGCCCCGGCGTTCGGAGTCCGGGATGTGGTCGATTCCGTGCGCCTCGATGCCTACGCGTTCTGGGTCCCCGGAGGCGTTGGCGACGCCGTCGACGGCCCTGGGGCGTGCGCCGGGGTGCGGGTCGGGGAGCGTGGACGCCATGGGGCCCTCCGGAAGCGGTGGGATCGGCCTGGTCGCTTATTGGGCACGTGACCAGTTGCTTATTGGTCGCACACTCAATAGCATCGCCGTCATGTCGTCAAGCGTTCAGCGCAAGCGGATCCGCAAGGACCCCGCCGCCCGGCGGGCGGAGATCGTCGACGCCGCCGCGGCCGTCGCCCTGACCGAGGGCCTGGAGTGCGTCACCCTGCGCCGGGTCGCCGAGGATCTCGCCGTCCGTCCCGGGCTGATCAGCCACTACTTCCCCTCGGCCGAGGGCCTCGTCGCCGAGGCGTTCGGCAGCGCCGCGACCGGGGAACTCGACCGCCTCCTCCCGGCCCGGCCCCCCGAGGACGCCCCCTCCCGGCACCTGGCCCGGTTCCTCGCCCGCACCTCGGGGGAGGAGTACGACGTCATCAGCCGGCTCTGGATCAACGCCCGCCACCTCAGCCGCTACCGGCCCGTGCTCCGCGACCGGGTCGCACTGCAGGAGTCCGCGTGGCGCGGCCGGCTCGAAACCCTGGTCCGGGACGGCGTGGACACCGGCGAGTTCGTCACGGACGACCCGGTGGCGGCCACCGTCCAGATCCTCGTCGTCCTCGACGGCCTGGGCGCCCACGCCAACACCGCGACCCCCGAGCGTCCGGCCGCGGTCCTCCGCATGCCGATCACGACCGCCGAACGGGAACTCGGTCTGCCGCCCGGCACGCTCGACCGAACCACCGGCTGACCTCTCCCCCCTGAGTGGCTGACCCTCCCCCTGCGCGAAGGAGCCCCCGTGCCCGCCGACCTCGTCCTGCTCTCCGCCCGGCTGCTCGATCCCGGTACGGGCGGGTTCCTCCCGCACACCGCGCTCGCCGCGGAGCGAGGACGGATCAGCTTCCTCGGCGACGACCGGGACGCCCGCGCCCTCGCCGGGCCCGGCACCACCGTGGTCGACCTGCGCGGAGCGGTGGTCACCGCCGGGTTCACCGACGGGCATCTGCACCCGGTCTCCGGCGCCGAACGCACCATGGGCGTCGACCTGTCCGCCTGTCGCGACCTGGACGCCCTGCGGACCGCGCTCGCCGCGGCGGTGCGGGCCCTGCGGCCGGGCGCCTGGCTGCGCGGCTGGGGCCTGGACCCCAATGCCTTCGGCCCGGCGCCCGTCGGCAACGCCGCCCTCGGCCCCGTCCTCGACGGCGTGCCCGCCCTCATCGACCTGTTCGACGCGCACTCGGCGCTGGCCAGCGAACAGGCGCTGGAACTGGCCGGCGTCGACGGACCGCGCACCTTCGAGCAGGGCTCGGAGATCGTCTGCGACGCCGACGGCCGGCCCACCGGCCTGCTGCTGGAGGACGCCGCCTGCGCACTCGTCGAGGCGGTCGCTCCCCGGCCCACCGAGGCCGGGACGCGGGCCCGCACCGCGGAGGTGCTGGCCGCCATGGCCGCGTCCGGACTCACCGGCGGGCACGCCATGGACGCGAACGGGGACAGCCTCGCCGTCTACGCCGCCCTGGAGGCCGAGGACGCCCTGCCCCTGCGGCTGAGGATCGCCCCCTGGTGCCGGCCCGAGGCGGACGACGCCGAGGTCGCCGATCTGGTCCGGCTCCAGGGCACCGGCGGTGCCCAGTGGCGGGTGGCGGGCGTGAAGCTGTTCATGGACGGCACCATCGACAACGGCACCGCCTGGCTCGAAGCCCCCGACTGCCACGGCGAGTCCGGCCACGCCTACTGGCCCGACCCGCAGCGCTACACCCAGGTGATCTCCGCCCTCCACCGCGCCGGAGTGCCCACGGCCACCCACGCCATCGGCGACGCGGCGGTGCGCCATGTGCTCGACTCCGTCGAGAAGGCGCAGGCCGAGACGGGCCGGGCGGACGGTCCGGGCGCCGTACGGCACCGGGTCGAGCACATCGAGACCGTCCCGGACGACACCGTGCGCCGCTTCGCGCCGCTCGGCGTCGCCGCCTCGATGCAGCCCACCCACTGCTGCGAGTACACGCGGGCGGACCACACCGACAACTGGTCGCGCCGGCTCGGCGAGGAACGGGCCGGGCGGGCGTTCCGCTGCCGCGACCTGTGGGACGCCGGGGCACGGGTCGTCCTCGGCTCCGACTGGCCCATCGCGCCGTACCCGCCGCTCCAGGTCATGGCCGGTGCCCGGCACCGCCGGCCCGCCGACCTCTCCCTGCCCCCGCACGGCCCCGGCCAGGCCCTCACCCCGCTGCGGGCGCTCCGGGGCATGACCGTCAACGCCGCCTGGGCCGCTGGGGAGGAGAACCACGCCGGACGGCTCGCCGTCGGCCACCGCGCCGACCTCACGGTGCTGGCCGACGACCCGCTGCGGGTGCCCGACACCGAGCTGGCCGGGCTGCCGGTGGTGCTCACGGTGCTGGCGGGGCGGGTCACGCACCGGGCGGCGTGGCTGTAGCGGGCGCCGCCGGGCCGGTCAGTCGGAGGAGTTCCGCCGCTCCCGGCGGGCGCGGCGGAGCTCCGGCAGCAACGGCAGCAGCGACAGCACGACGACCACGGCCACCAGCGGCAGCAGATAGTCGTCGATGTGCGGGACGGAGGCGCCGAGGGTGTATCCGGCGAGGACCAGCGTCTGCGACCACAGCACACCGCCGACGGTCTGCCAGAGCGTGAAGCGGCGTACCGGCACGCCCAGGGCCCCCGCCACGGGGTGCAGGACCGTCCGCAGCAGCGGCACGAACCGGCCGATCACCAGTGCCTTGCCGTATCCGTAGCGGGCCAGCAGCCGCTCCGCCCGCGCCGTCGCATGCTTCACCCGGCCGCCGGAGGAGCGCGCCAGCAGTGCCCGCCCGCCGTGCTGCCCGATCAGATACCCCACCTGCCCGCCCGCGACCGCCCCGACGGCGCCGCACAGCAGCACCTGCCACAGGGCCAGGCGGGGCGGCTGCTGGGCACTGCCCGCGCACAGCACCCCGGCCGGGAACAGCAGCGTGTCACCGGGCAGGAAGAATCCGACGACCAGCAGGCCCGACTCGGCGAAGATCACCACGAGGACGCCCAGCGCGCCGAAGGCGGCCAGCACCGAGGCGCTGTCCATCGGGTTGACGGCTATCACCGGCCGAGCCTCCTGGCCTCCTCGCAGACCTGTCCGCTCCCCAGCATCGCCCGCCCGCCGCACCCGTGCGCGCCGGTCGGTGTTCGTGCGCGGCCGGTGGCGGTGCGTGCGCGCCGGGTCGTGGTGCGTGGCGTGCCGTGGGGGCGTGACGGTGCCGGTGTGGGTGCTGGTGCTGGTCCCGGTGGTGGTGTGGGTGCGGGTGCCGGTGTGGATGCCGGCCGGGGGCCGCGACCGGCATGGCGGCGACGCCTCGTGGAAGGCGCTTCGGGCGCCGGCCGGGTGTGCTCCCCGGCCGGGCGCCCTCCGCACGTGCCCACCTGACCGCACGTGGCCCCTTGACCGAACGTGACTACGTGGCTAGAAGAAGCCCAGCTTCTTCGGCGAGTAGGACACCAGCAGGTTCTTCGTCTGCTGGTAGTGCTCCAGCATCATCTTGTGCGTCTCACGGCCGATTCCGGACTGCTTGTAGCCGCCGAACGCCGCGTGCGCGGGGTAGGCGTGGTAGCAGTTGGTCCACACCCGGCCCGCCTGGATCGCGCGGCCCGCGCGGTACGCGGTGTTGATGTCCCGGGTCCATACGCCCGCACCCAGGCCGTACAGCGTGTCGTTGGCGATCTTGATCGCGTCGTCGAAGTCGTCGAAGGACGCCACCGAGACGACCGGGCCGAAGATCTCCTCCTGGAAGATCCGCATGCGGTTGTCGCCCTCGAAGATGGTCGGCTGGACGTAGTACCCGCCTTTCAGCTCCCCTTCGTGCTCGATGCGTTCACCGCCCGTGAGGATCTTCGCGCCCTCCTGGCGGCCGATGTCCAGGTAGGAGAGGATCTTCTCCAGCTGGTCGTTGGAGGCCTGCGCGCCGATCATGGTGTCGGTGTCCAGCGGGTGGCCCGGCTTGATGAGCCGGGTGCGTTCGACGGCCGCCTCCAGGAACTCCGCGTAGTGGCCGCGCTGGATCAGCGCCCGGGACGGGCACGTGCACACCTCGCCCTGGTTCAGCGCGAACATCGTGAAGCCTTCGAGCGCCTTGTCACGGAAGTCGTCGTCGTGCGCCCACACGTCGTCGAAGAAGATGTTCGGCGACTTCCCGCCGAGTTCCAGCGTGACCGGCTTGATGTTCTCCGACGCGTACTGCATGATCAGCCGCCCGGTCGTGGTCTCCCCGGTGAACGCGACCTTCGCCACCCGCGGGCTCGACGCCAGCGGCTTGCCCGCCTCCACACCGAAGCCGTTGACGATGTTCAGCACGCCCGGCGGCAGCAGGTCCGCGATCAGGCTCAGCCAGTAGTGGATGGAGGCCGGGGTCTGCTCGGCCGGCTTGAGCACGACCGCGTTCCCCGCCGCCAGTGCCGGCGCGAGCTTCCAGACCGCCATCAGGATCGGGAAGTTCCACGGGATGATCTGCGCGACGACCCCGAGGGGCTCGTGGAAGTGGTACGCCACCGTGTCGTCGTCGATCTCGCCCAGCGAACCCTCCTGCGCCCGGATCGCTCCCGCGAAGTAGCGGAAGTGGTCGATCGCGAGCGGGATGTCGGCCGCCAGCGTCTCCCGGACCGGCTTGCCGTTCTCCCAGCTCTCGGCCACCGCCAGCCGCTCCAGGTTCGCCTCCATGCGTTCGGCGATCTTCAGCAGGATGTCGGAGCGCTCCGCCACCGGCGTACGGCCCCACCCGGGCGCCGCCTCGTGCGCCGCGTCCAGCGCCCGCTCGACGTCCTCCGCGGTACCGCGCGCGATCTCGGTGAACGGCTGCCCGTTGACCGGCGACGGGTTCTCGAAGTACTGCCCGCGCGCCGGCGGTGCATAGGTGCCGCCGATGAAGTGGTCGTAGCGCGGCTGGTAGGAGACGATCGCGCCCTCGGTGCCCGGCGCCGCGTAACGAGTCATCCTGGTCTGCCTCCCGGTGCAGCGCTGCCCGCCGTTGGGCAGCTCTCGGCGCGAGGCTAGACAGGCGGACGTTGCAAGTACGTTGCGCAGGGCGACGGCCCGGGTCTCCCGCGGGTCCGCGCCGGTGCCCGGCCGGCCGGCGCCGCCAGCTCGGCCTCCAGCGCGGCGAGCCGTGCGCGGACCGGGGCCGTGGGGTGCACGGCGGCGAGCGCCCGCCACACCTCCACGTCGTCCTCGCCCCACGGCGCGTGTGCCCAGTCCGCCAGCAGGTCCGGGTCGCCGTGCGCGACCAGTGCCGCGCGCAGTCCGCCGGAGAGCCGCTCCCGCAGCCGGACGATGGCCGGGGCCTGCGAACCGGGCAGCAGCGGCCCGGTGTACGCCTCGGCCGCCGCCGTGAGCGCACCCGTCTCGAGCCGCCGCTCGACCACGGTCGCGTCCGACTCGACCACGGCCGTCAGCCGGTACGGCCGTGAGGCGAGCAACCCCGGACCCATCAGCCTGCGCAGCCGCGCCAGTTCGGCCCGCAGCGTCACCGGTGTCACCGACTCGTCCGCGTACAGCGAGCACAGCAGTTCGTCCCCGCTCAGACCCTCGGGATGCCGCGACAGCAGCACGAGGATCTCGCTGTGCCTGCGGCTGAGTCTGATGCGCCGGCCGTCCAGGGCGAGTTCCGCCTCGTCCCGCCCGAGCGCGCTCAGCAGCGGGGCCTCCTCGGCACGGGGCGGGGTGAACAGGGCGAGCTGGGTCTCCGCGGCACGCGCCACGGCCTGCACGAAGCCGAGGCTGTGCGGATGGGCGAGCCCGTCCCCGCCGGTGATGTCCACGGCCCCCAGGACCCGTCCGGTGCGTGGATCGTGCACGGGCGCGGCGGCGCACGTCCAGGGCTGCACCCGCCGTATGAAGTGCTCCGCCGCGAACACCTGCACCGGCCGGTCCACGGCGACGGCGGTGCCCGGCGCGTTGGTGCCGACCGCGTTCTCCGACCAGCGGGCCCCGGGCACGAAGTTCATGCGGTCCGCGAGGCGCCGGGTCGCCGTGTGCCCCTCCACCCACAGCAGCCTGCCGTGCGCGTCGCAGACCGCCAGCAGATGCTCGCCGTCGGCCGCGAACGTGCCCATCAGCTCCCGGAACAAGGGCATCACCCGGGCCAGCGGATGCTCCGCGCGGTAGGCGCCGAGGTCGCCGTCGGTCAGTTCCACGCTGGCGGTGCCGTCGGGCCCGACACCGGCCCGCGCGCTGCGCCGCCACGACTCCGCCACCACCGACCGCACCGGGCGCGGCACCGTTCCCACCGCGGTGAACGTCTCGTGCGCCCGGCGCAGCGCCCGGACACGCTCGGCGGGATCGGCCCCCGGTTCCAGGGCCACCCACGGATCGGTCAACTCGGCCTCCCCGGACGGTGAAACGACGGTGAATGCGGTGCGGTGCGCCGAGCCGGGCTCGGTGTGGTGCGCGGACCTGGAGCGGCGCGGTGCGGTGCGGTGCGCCGAGGTGGATGCGGTGCGGGGTGCGGTGCGCCGAGGTGCATGCGGTGCAGGGTGCGGAGGCGGACTCGGTGCGGTGTACGGAGGCGGACTCCGTGCGGTGTGCAGGTGGTGATGTCGGGTGCGGCGGACCGGGCGGTGGCGCGGCCGGCTCGGTGGCGCCGGGGCGGCCGGGACCATCGTCACCCCGGTGCCCCGCCCGGACAACCGCTCGGCCGGCCGCTCCGCCCCGGCTAGGAGAAGTTGACCAATCTGATGTAGCGCACCCAGTCCCAGCCCGGCCCCGGATCGGTGTGGTCGGAACCGGGCACCTGGTAGTGGCCGATGATGTGTTCTCTGTCCCGGGGGATGCCGTACTTGGTACAGATCGCCGCCGTGAGTCTCGCCGACTGCTCGTACAGGGCGTTGGTGAAATACCCCGGCTGATCCACCCAGCCCTCGTGCTCGATGCCGATGCTGCGGGTGTTGTAGTTCCAGTTGCCCGCGTGCCAGGCGATGGCGGCCTCGTGCACGCACTGGGCGATGTGCCCGTCCGCGGAGCGGACCAGGTAGTGCGCGGAGACCTTCTTCGACGGATTGCTGAAGATCGACAGCGTGTCGGTGTACGTCTCCTGCGTGACGTGGATGATCACACGGTCGACGGAGTAGTCACCGGGCCGGTCGGCCACCGTGTAGTTGGAGCTGCTCGCCGGCTGCCACTCCGCGGGCGGGTAGTCCACGGTCCCGCTCTGTGCTTCGGCGCGCGGGTCGGGAAGCAGCGTGTAGGGGAGGGCGGCGAGTGCCGCGCCCTTCAGCAGCAGTCGCCGTCGGCTGAGCCGCGGCTCGGCTCGGTGCATGTCCATGGCGGGATGCCTTTCGGGATGCCTTGGGGAAGCCGTTCGGAAGTCGTCGGAAGTCAGGGGTACGGCGGAGACGTCAGCCGCGCAGGGACCGCGCGCTCTCCCGCAGTCGTGCGTGCACGCCGCGGTACGTCTCCCGCGCGGGCAACCACTCCTTGCGGAGCTTGGCCACGCACGTGTAGTTCGTGTCGCACACGTTGGCCAACGGTGATTCGACGGCCTGGGTCGCGAACTGGTACGCGTCCAGCTCGCTGAACCCGTAGTCGCGCACCAGCCACCGCACCAGGTCGAGCTGGGATATCCGGAACGCGTCCTCCAGCGGCCTGGCCGAGCCGGTCGAGACGATGTGCGTGTCCGACTCCAGCCGGGCCCAGGGTGTGGTGACCCCCTTGAGGAGGTCCACGACCACCACCGTGTTCATCGCGCACTCCACGGCCACACCGCAGGTCTCGCCCTCGCCCTGCCGGGCATGCCCGTCGCCCAGGCTGAGCAGGGCGCCCTCGACATTGACGCCCAGATAGCAGGTGACGCCGGCGCGCATCTCGGGCGTGTCCAGGTTTCCGCCGTGGGCATCGGGAACCAGGGCCGAGCGGACCTCCAGGCCGGCGGGGGCGACGCCCACCGTGCCGTGCATCGGGTCCAGGGGCAGCTCCACCCGTATGTCACTGTCCTGGGCCTGGAACAGGGCGGTCCCGCGGGCCCGGTCCAGCTGCCAGATCCAGACCCGCTCCGGCAGTGGCGGCTGCAGGGTGGCCGTGGTGTGCGTGGAGGTCAGCGCGCCGAAGAGGGGCACCGTCGTGGACGCCGCCCAGTCACGGGCCGGTTCGATCGACACGAAGTGGACGGCCACGGTGTCGCCGGGTTCGGCGCCCTCGATGTGGAAGGGGCCGGTCTGGGGATTGAGGTACGGGAACTGGCACACCTCGGAGACGAGGTCCTTCTCGGAGCGGACCCGGCCGGCGAAGCAGTCCTCCGTGTACAGATCGAGAACCGTACCGGGGGCGATCCGGGCCAGGGGTGCCGCTCCGCCGAACGTCCAGGCGTACTGGTCCGGTTCCGGGCGTACGGTGAGGATCCGGGGCTCGGTCATCGTCGCATGGCTCCCTTCTGGAGATCGGTCGTCGATGTCGGGGGACCGGTCCGGCGGGCCTGCGCCGTCGGCCGGTATGACGGGTGGTCAGCGGACCACGGTCCCGTCCTCGCGGTCTGCGCCGGGGTCGTACGTGTCGAGGTGCACGCGGGCGGTCTCGGCTATTCGTTCGGGGTGCTGTCGTGTCAGCACGAGCAGAACCGCCACGCCCACCGCGAGCCACACGCCGACGACCGGACCCGCGTAGGACACCGGAGCCGTCAGCTCCGTCACGAAGTCGAACACCGGGAGTCCGGCGGCCGTCAGCAGGGCCGGGATGAACGCCGCGCTGCCCAGTACCGGGAACAGCAGATGCCGTACCGGCTTCAGGAGGGCCCGGCCGGACCGCAGGAAGTAGCCGGCGCAGGACACGTTCACGACGATGTAGACACCGACGACGACCGTGACGATCACCGTGGCGAGCAGCACGTACGCGGTGACCGGGTCGTAGCCGAAGCCGAGGCCCAGCACGGCCCCGACCGCCACGACGGTCTGCACGGCGATGCCCGCCACGGGGGAGCGGTGCCGCGGATGGAGCGTGGCGAGCAGGCCGGGCAGGACGCGGATGCGGGCCAGGGCGAAGGCCGTGCGGGTCGAGACGTTCGCGCAGGCGTTGGCGTTCGCGATCGTGGAGTTGACCACCGAGAGGAACACCAGCACCCAGAAGAGACCGAACGACGCCCGGGCGACACCCTCCCAGGACGCCTCGCCCGAGGCGCCGAACCCTGAGAAACGGTCAGGGCCGAAATAGACGGTCATCGCGTACGTCGTGAGGACGTAGAACAGACCGATGCCCAGGGCCGCTCCGAGCACCGCCCGGTGCATCGTCCGCCGTGGATCGCGCGTCTCCTCGGCCAGCGGCGCGGCCGCCTCGAACCCGGCGAACGCCAGCACCGTGTACACGGACCCGGCGAACACCCCGGCGGCGCCCCCGTACCCGTCGGCGGTGTGGGACGTACCGAACACCGACAAGGTGTTGGCGCTGCCGGCCCTGCCGATGAGCAGGACCGCGAACACCAGGAGGACGAGGATCTCGAAGACGCCGAGGACGGTGCCGAAGCGGGACGAGGCGCGGACGCCGAGAAAGCCGGCGACGGCGATCACCCCGGCTCCCGCCAGCGCCCAGGGCCACCACAGGTCCGCCGGGTACGCGGACCACTCGGCGTGCAGTGTGCCCGCCACCGTGAAGCCCAATTGCAGAAGCAGCAGCGGTGGCACCAGCATCTCGACGAAGACGTAGGCCCAGCCGACGAGGAAGCCGGCGGCCGGGTGCACGCCCCGCGCCGCGTAGGTGGCCACCGAACCCGCAGCGGGCAGCTCCCGGGCCAGCTCGGCGACGCAGGAGGCCGTGAACAGGCAGGCCACCAGGGCGATCAGGACCGCCAGCGGCAGGCTGCCGCCCGCGAAGGCTGCGCCGGACGGAATGGACGCGGCCACCGCGGCGGCCGGGGCCATCGCCGTGACGCTCTGGAACAGGACCTCGCGCAATCCGATGGCATCGCGCCGCAGTGCCCCGCTCGGCCCTCCATGCATGTGCCCCCCCCGATACGTGTCGGTCCGTCGTCACCAGCCGCGTGCGCGTTTCCTCATCTCGTCAGCCGACGGCCGCACATGACGGGCCGTCGGTCGGTGCTCACGTGAATCACGGTACGGCGCGGTCCCGTTGGTCAGAAGGGCATGCAACGGTTCCGTGGACAAGTCGCGGCTTGTGGACAACTCGCTCACCCGATCGGGGGAGGACCGGGCGACGGGCGGAGGGTGGGCCGGCGACCCGCACGGCAGGGCCGCGGCCGGTGCAGGGCGCGGTCGCCCGATCGCGCCGCACGGCACCGTCGTGGCCGAGGAGGGCAGACAGAGCTTCGGTCGCCGGCTCATGCCGCCGCGTACAACGCGTTCCGTCACCCGTCCTGGAGAGCCGCGGTCCGGCCGCGGCGTCTCAGGAACGTTCCGCCACCACCGCGGGATCGTCCAGGACCGCGCGGACGACCGAGTGCGCGGCGCCCAGGAGCGGGCCCTGCGGACCCAGCCGGGACACCGTCACCGGGCACGCCTGGCCCGCCGTACGGCCCGCCAGCTCGCCCGCCAGCGCGGGCAGCAGCCACGGCGAGAGGCCGGCCAGGGCCCCGCCCAGGACCACCGTCTCGGGATCGAGCAGGTTCACCGCTCCGGTCAGGGCGATGCCCAGGGCCGTACCGGCGTCCCGCAGAGCCGCCCGTACCGCCGGATCGCCCGCTCCGGCGCGCTCCCCGAGCAGGCCGACCAGATCCTCCCGCGGCTCCAGCCCGGCCGCGCGCAGCACCGCCTCCTCACCCGCGTACTGCTCCAGGCACCCACGGCCGCCGCACGGGCAGGGCGGACCGTCCGGCCGTACGGGCACATGGCCCAGCTCGCCGGCGAATCCCCGGGTCCCGCGCAGCAGCCGGCCGCCCACGACGACCGCGGCGCCGATGCCGATCTCGGCCGACACGTGCAAGAAGTCGCCGGGGGTGCCGGCGCCGAGCCACAGCTCGGCCAGAGCGCCGAAGTTGGCCTCGTTGTCCACGGTCAGCGGCCAGTCCCCGGGCAGCAGGGCGCCGAGGTCGGTGTCGTGCCAGTCGAGATTCGGCGCCCGTACGACGGTCCGGCCGTCCCGGGCCACCAGGCCGGGCACGGCGACCGCGAGCCCGGCGGGCCAGAGTCCCGCCTGCTCCGCCTCCTCGACGACCCCGCGGATCAGCGCCGTCAGGTTCTCGATGACGGGTTCGGCCGCCCGGCCCCGGTGGGCGCCGTGCCGTACGGCCCGGGCACGGACCTCGCCGCGCAGATCGACCGCGCACACCGCGAGGTGGTCGACGCCTACCTCCGCCCCGATCCCGGCCGGGCCCCGCCCGCTCACCGCGAGCGCCGACCCCGGCCGCCCCACCCGGCCGGGCCGCTCGGGGCCCAGTTCCTCCAGCAGCCCCCAGCGGATCAGCTCGTCCACCAGCGTCGACACGGCCGCCCTGGTCAGACCGATCCGTGAGGCGACCGCCGCCCGGGACAGCGAACCCTCCGCGCTGACGGCGTGCATCACCCGGGCGAGGTTGCGCCGGCGCATGCCCTGCTGGGTGTCCGGCAGGGAGCGCCCGGTGCCCGGTGGGCGCGCCTCGTGCAGCGGTTCGGTCATGCCTCCGTCAATCCTCGGTGTCTGCCGCCCGGTCTCGCGCGGGCGTCCGGGTCACTGGGTTCCGGTCTCCCGCTCCAGCAGCGGGGCCGCGTCGGAGAGTACCCCGGTGATCCGGTCCAGCGTCGCCGCGTCCCGCTCCACGGCCTCCAGCACCGGGCCCGCGGCCGTGTTCCAGCGACGGGCCACCGCCGCGGGGTCCTCGCCGGTGAGCAGTCCGGCCGCCTGCGCCGCCGCGCCCAGAGCGACCAGTTCATCGGCCTCCGGGACCTGGACGGGGCGTCCGGAGAGCCGGCGCACGGTCTGCTGCCAGGCCTTCCCCCGGGAGCCGCCGCCGATCAGGAGCAGCGGGGTACCGCGGTCCGCGTCCTCGTCCAGGACCAGGTCGAGCGCCCCCAGCAGCGCGTGTACCGCGCCGTCGTAGGCGGCTTGCAGCAGCTGGCCCGCGGTCGTGTCGTGGCGCAGCCCGTGCAGTACTCCGGAGGCGTGCGGCAGATTCGGGGTGCGCTCGCCGTCCAGGTAGGGCAGCAGGGTCACGGAGCCGCCGGGCTCCACCGCCTCGCGGTCCAGGCCGAGCAGGGCCGCCACGCGGTCCACCGCGAGGGTGCAGTTCAGCGTGCAGGCCAGCGGCAGCCAGTCCCCGCGCGCGTCGGCGAAGCCCGCCACCGTGCCGGTCGGGTCCGTGGGGCGGCGCTCGGACACGGCGTAGACCGTGCCGGACGTGCCGAGGCTCAGCACCGGGGTGCCGGGCCGCAGACCGAGGCCCAGTGCCGCCGCCGCGTTGTCGCCGGTGCCGGGCGCCACCAGCGTGCCCTTGGAGAAGGGGACCTCATGGCCGTCGCGCACGGTGCCGACCACCTCGCCGGGCCGGGCCACCCGGGGCAGCAGCGCCGGGTCGAGACCGATGTGCGCGAGGGTCTCCTCGTCGTACGCCTCCGCGCCGGACGCCCACCATCCGGTGCCGGAGGCGTCGCTCCGGTCGGTGGTGCCCTGCCCGGTGAGGCGCTCGGTGAGGTAGTCGTGGGGGAGCCGCACCGCCCTGGTCGCGCGGACCGCCTCCGGTTCGTGCTCGGCGAGCCACGCCCACTTGGCGGCCGTGAAGGACGCACCGGGCACGCTGCCGGCGCGCTCCGCCCATGCCTTCGGTCCGCCCAGCTCCTCGACGAGACGGCGGGCCTGCGGTGCGGAGCGGACGTCGTTCCACAGCAGCGCCGGACGCACCGGCTCGCCGCGCCCGTCCAGGGTGACCAGGCCGTGCTGCTGACCGCCGACCGAGACGGCCGCCGCCTCGTGCGCCGCTTCACCGCACTGGCGCAGCGCGGCGCACAGCGCGTCCCACCACTGGCGCGGATCACTCTCCCGGCCCATCCCGGTGGTCACGGTGTGCGGCGCCTGGCCACGGGCCACGACCTGCCCGGTCGCCGCGTCGACGACCAGCGCCTTCGTGGACTGGGTGGACGTGTCCACCCCGACGACGAGCGGACCCTCGGCTGCTGACATCGGGCTCTCCCTCTTCCGCGGCTCCGCGGGATGTGCGGTGGGCTGTCGAAGACACCCCTGCGAAGACACCTGTCCGTCGAAGACATCTTGTCTCTTCCCAGGGGTGCGTCCGCATACTAATTTGTAAACCGCCATGACGAAATAGTCCTACCAGCAAGGAGCCGCGGCATGAGCTACCGACCCACCCCCGAGGACAGGTTCACCTTCGGTCTGTGGACCGTCGGCTGGCAGGGAAGGGACCCGTTCGGCGACGCCACCCGCCGCGCCCTCGACCCGGTCGAGACGGTGCGGCGCCTGGCCGAGCTCGGCGCCTACGGAGTGACCTTCCACGACGACGATCTGATCCCCTTCGGCTCCTCGGACACCGAGCGCGAGTCGCACATCAAGCGCTTCCGCCAGGCCCTCGACGCCACCGGCATGACCGTCCCGATGGCCACCACGAACCTCTTCACGCACCCCGTCTTCAAGGACGGCGCGTTCACCGCCAACGACCGCGACGTGCGCCGTTACGCCCTGCGCAAGACGATCCGCAACATCGACCTCGCCGTCGAGCTCGGCGCGAAGACGTACGTCGCCTGGGGTGGCCGTGAGGGCGCCGAGTCCGGGGCCGCCAAGGACGTGCGCGTCGCCCTGGACCGCATGAAGGAGGCCTTCGACCTCCTCGGCGAGTACGTCACCACCCAGGGCTACGACCTGCGCTTCGCCATCGAGCCCAAGCCGAACGAGCCGCGCGGCGACATCCTGCTGCCCACCGTCGGCCACGCGCTGGCCTTCATCGAGCGGCTGGAGCGGCCCGAGCTGTACGGAGTCAACCCGGAGGTCGGCCACGAGCAGATGGCCGGCCTGAACTTCCCGCACGGCATCGCGCAGGCCCTGTGGGCGGGCAAGCTCTTCCACATCGACCTGAACGGCCAGTCCGGCATCAAGTACGACCAGGACCTGCGGTTCGGCGCCGGTGACCTGCGGGCCGCCTTCTGGCTCGTCGACCTCCTGGAGAGCGCCGGTTACGAAGGCCCCCGCCACTTCGACTTCAAGCCGCCGCGGACCGAGGATCTCGACGGCGTGTGGGCGTCGGCGGCCGGCTGCATGCGCAACTACCTCATCCTGAAGGAGCGTGCCGCCGCCTTCCGCGCCGACCCGGAGGTACGGGAGGCGCTCGTGGCGTCGCGCCTGGACCAGCTGGCCCAGCCGACCGCGGCCGACGGTCTGCGGGCCCTGCTCGCCGACCGCACGGCCTTCGAGGACTTCGACGCGGAGGCGGCCGCCGCGCGTGGCATGGCCTTCGAACGGCTCGACCAGCTGGCGATGGACCACCTGCTGGGAGCGCGGGGCTGACCTCCACGCGCGCGTGGCGTGACGGTCCCCCCGCAGGAGGACGTCACGTCACAGGCCGACCGCGCCTTCGCGGCCGGCCCGTGGAACGCGGCGGCCGGGCAGCGCACCTCGTGCCGCCCGGCCCGGCTGATCCCGGCGGGCCGAGAAGCCGGCCCGCCGGGTTCCGTCACAGCCCCTTGGGCAGACGCACGTAGGTCACCGTCGTCCTGACACCGCTGTCGACCAGGCGGCCCCGGGCGTCGAACGCGCCCTCACCGTCGGTCATCCCGAAGTCGTTGTCGTTGACGAGCGCGAGCGTGTCGTGGTCCACGCGCGCGATGCCTTCGATCTTCCCGGGCACCCCGGCGACCTTGCCCAGGTCCACCACGAGCCGCTTGGACAGCACCGGCACCCCGGCGGCCGCCGGATCGTCCAGCTGCTCCAGCGACGGAGACGTCGTGTCGTCGTCCCACGGGCCGCCGAGGATGTCCGCCCCGCGTCCCAGCCGGACCAGCTGCAGCCGGGCCGCCTTGTCCGTGCGCTCCTCGACGAGCAGCCGGTCACGGCCGACCGCCACCACCGACGAGATCTTCAGCTCGGAGGTGTCGTCCTCGCTCGGGTCGACCACGTTCACCGGGTCGAACCGGTAGGCGTACTCGGCCGTGACGGTCTTCTCGCGCGGCGAGAAACGCAGCAGCCGGGTGGTGCGCGAGGCCTCACCGGCGTCCCCGTCCGGCAGCGAGAGCGGGCTCTGCAGAGCCATCACCAGGTCACCGCCGGGCAGCTGCGCCAGACCCTCGAAACCCCGGTTGACCTTGCGGTGCAGCAGCACCGACGGCAGGGCCTCCACCACCGGGTAGTCCGCGCCGGTCAGGCCGAGGCCCTCGGGCACGTAGCGCGCGAGAACCCTCCCGCGTGCGGAGACGTGGACGAGGGACGGCCCGTACTCGTCCACCAGCCAGAAGCTGCCGTCCCCGGCCCGGACGATGCCCTCGGTGTCCAGGCCGTTCGGGTCGTAGGAGAGCGGCGTCCGCGCGTCGAAGGTGTACGGCGCCTCGTCCCGGCTCCGCTGGTCGGGCAGGCCGGTGACGGCCTTCCCGGAGGCGGTGGTCAGCGGTATCGCGTCGATGACCTCGACGTCTTTCCCGGCGACCCGGATCTTCACGATGGCGGGGTCGAAGCCCGGCACCGGGAAGGTGCGGCGCTTCTTGCCGTCCACCTTGATCTGGCCGTTGGGGCCGCGGTCGGTCACCGTCCAGTACTCGCCCTTGCGGCCCGCCGGGTAGATGTCGCTGCCGATGCCGCCGAGTTTCACCCCCCCGGTCGTCGGACACACTGCCGGGCAGCAGTGCGTTGCTGAACGTGCCCAGCGGGATCTCACCGAGCGTCGCCGTGCGGACGACACGGGCGTTCCCGGACGGCGCCGCCGCAGCTGTCCCCGCGGCCACGAGGACGGCGGCCAGGGCCAGGGGCAGACCCGTGGCAACGGAACGGTGGACGCTGCGCCGGCCGGCGGCGTGCGGGGACATCGGGCCTCCTGGGAACAAGGTCACTGACTGCGGCCACGATCAGGCCCCCCGAGGAACGGCGTACGGCCACGGAATGAACGGCCGGCGTCCGCCGCTCGTCGGATCGGGCCGGCCGCGTGCTGACGGAGCGTCAGAACCCGTCCGTACCGCTTGCCTTCGCATCGAGTCGTGCGGAGGCCGGCACGGGCGCGGGATCGGGGCCGGCCCCGCTCGCCGGAACCCAGCGGCCTCCCTCGCATCGGAAGGGCATCGCGGGCCAGCAGCAGGAGGACGGGCATCGGGACGCGTTCGACACGGCCGTCCGCCGAGGGCACGGCGAGGTCCAGGCGGGTCGGAGTCGCCGAAGGCAGAGCACGGCGACGGCGCTCCGTCGTGCCGAAGTCATGGTCTGGATCACTTCACGATCCGTTCGACGCGGGCCGTCGCGGAGCCGGGAGCGAGCCGGCAGAAGCCCGGGAGTGAGCCAGTAGGGGTGCGCTCGGGGATGTCTCAGGGGTGGAATGCGGAACCGCGGAGGGCGGGAGGCCGTTCTCAGATCAGAGAGCGGCAGTGGCCGCGAAGGAGGCGACGCTCATGTCCAAGAACGCGAAGATCGCCGCAGGGGGCGTGGCGGTCGGGCTGATCCTGTTGATATGGCTGCCCTGGTGGGTGGCGTTTCTGATCATCGTGGGAGTTCCGGTGGCCGCGTACCTCGCCCTGGACCCCTCGCAGCGGCGCAGGCTCCGCCGGGTCACCCGCAAGGAACTCGGCCGCTGAGGCTCCGGCGAACAGCGGGCGGGCACTCACCGAGCCGACGGCGCACGGCAAGGGACCGCTCGGCGAGGCGACCGCGCGGGCCGGCCGGGCCGCCGGGGTCCGCGCCCCCGTGCGGGGGCACGGACCCCGGGGAAGACAGGGCCGGAAGGCGCCGTCCGGGCGCCTAGCCTCACAGGGGCCGTACGGCCATCTTGTCGAGCGCCTCCAGCAGGCCGGGCAGCTCGGGGCCCCGGCCCACCGGCAAGATCTCACCGGGCTTGTCGTCGAGCAGGACGAACGCGATGTCGTCGGTGCGGGCCACCATCGACCAGCCGGGACCGTCGGCGCGCAGTGTGCGAGCCTCGCCGGGAGCGAACGACGACCGCACCCGGCCGAGCGGCGGCGGCGACTCCACATAGCCGTGCGCCTCCGCGAGCACCCGGCGGACACCGGCGTGGCCGCCGGTGGAAGCGCCCGGCTCGCCCGGCGGTACGGAGTCCGCGGCCGTGGCCTGCTCGCGGGGCGGGAGGAAGGCGTCGTCGTCGATCTGCTCCCGCCAGGCCGCCCACTGCAGCGCTATCTCGTCGGCCCCCAGGCGGCGCTGGGCGGGCCCCCAGGAGCCGGTGTCCGGCGGGCACAGGGCCGTCCGGCCCGCCGTCTCGGGCGGAGGGTCGTGCGGTGCGGGCACGCCGGGCGCGGCGACGGCGACGGCCAGGGGCCATCCCGGCAGCGCCGTCACGACCGCACGCTCGTCCGGCGACAGCTCGTACTCCATGCCGCAGTCCCAGGACGCGATCGCCACGGCGACCAGCGAGACGTCGTCGATGACGACCGTCCAGCGAGCGCCGCCTCCGTCCTGGCCCAGCACCAGGCCGTACCCGTCGGCGAGCGGCGGGAGATCCAGCGCCGCGCATGCCTCCGGGTAGTCGTCGCCCAGCACGCTCGGAAACTGTGCCGGCGTCAGCAGTACCGCCGTCAGCACATACAGCGCATCGTCCGCGGCGGCGACGGCTCCCTCGTCCGTCCCGGCCATCCCTGCCTCCCCAGTGGTTCGTCCATCGGCGCGCACCCTAGTGCGAGCACAAGCCGCTTGTCACGACCGTGCGCACCACGCGGAGCTGCAGTTTTCCGCCTGGACGGGGGCGAAACGGCCACATCTGGAGAAGGAAGTTCCGCTCAGGCCGCAGGCAGCCCGAGGAGGTCACGGGCCACCGCGCCCGGCGACTCGTCGCGCTCCCGGGCCAGCGCGACGACCGCCCGGCAGGCCAGCTCGCTCACCCCGAAGGACAGCG
This sequence comes from Streptomyces echinatus, assembly GCF_014203595.1. Lineage (GTDB taxonomy): Bacteria > Actinomycetota > Actinomycetes > Streptomycetales > Streptomycetaceae > Streptomyces > Streptomyces echinatus. Next base: position 674,024 of record NZ_JACHJK010000002.1, on the reverse strand, counting down.
CCTCCGGCGACACCCAGGCCGCCGCCTCCTCGATCCCGTCCTGGTCGTCCTCCGCCCGGGCCGCCACATAGACGGCCGCGGCTTCGAACAAGTTGTGTGCGCGCTTCTCCCGGGTCCCCGCCGACTGCTCGCGCACGGCGGTGGTGCGGAGCCTGCCGGTGTACTTGCGGATCATGTCGAACACGCGGATCACCCTCTCCTCGAACGGGGTCGTTGTCGATCGCCCATCTTCTGTCCCACAACGTAGAGTTGGAGTTTCGGTGGCAGAAGGGGGACGACGCGGTGAAGCGGTTCGAGAACCTCGGGCGGATCCGTCGGCTGGACCCGGTGGCGGACGCGCTGGAGATCTACCGGATCAGCGTCTCCCGGGAGTTCCCCTGGGACTACGCGCGCGCCCTTGAGCTCGCTCTGTACCGTACCTACGCCGTGCCCGACATCGGGCGTCTGCTCGCGCGGACGGCGGAGCTCACCGAGCGCACGCAGAAGCGGTACGACGACACGGTGCTGCTCCTCGACACCGTCGTGGAGCACGGCTTCGCCACGGAGGAGGGGCGCACCGCGATCCGCCGCATCAACCGGATGCACCGCAGCTACGACATCAGCGACGACGACATGCGGTACGTGCTGAGCACCTTTGTGGTGGTGCCCCGGCGCTGGATCGACGCCTATGGCTGGCGGCGGCTGTCCCGGCACGAGATCGTCGCCACCACCGAGTACTACCGCACCCTCGGCCGGCACATGGGCATTCCGGACATTCCCGGGACCTACGAGGAGTTCGAAGCCCTTCTCGACTCCTATGAGGAGGCCCACTTCGGCTGGGACGAGGACGCCCGACGAGTCTCGGACGCCACTCTCGGTCTGATGGCGTCCTGGTATCCCGGCCCCCTGGCCCCGTTGCTGCGGACCGCGACGCTCGCCCTGCTCGACGAGCCGCTGCTGCGCGCCTTCCGCTACCCGGAACCCGGTGCCGCCACCACCGCGTTGGTGCGCCGCGCCGTACGGACGCGGGGACGGCTGGTCCGGCTGCTGCCGCCGCGCCGCGACCCGCACTTCGCGCGCCAGAACCGGGAGGTCAAGGGCTACCCGAACGGCTACCGCGTGGCCGATCTGGGCACCCGCCCCGTTCCCGGTCTGCGCGGCTGCCCGGTGCGGCACGAGGGCACCTCAGCGGCCGGCCCTGCCGAGTGACGCCAGGGTGTCACGCAGCCAGGCCAGTTCGGCCCGGCTCGTGGCCCGCGCGATGGTGAGGATCCCGCGCCGGAACGGATCCTCCAGTTCCTCCGCGGACAGGGGCCGGTCGCCCTCGTAGAAGAAGCTCGCCGGCTCCTCCAGGAAGGCCAGCCGGCGCCGCAGTACGGCCGCCTGCGCGGCAGGGTCCGCCAGGTGCCGCAGGAACGCGAGCAGGGTGAACCAGTGGTTCTCGTCGGTGATCTCCCGCTGCGCCGGCTCGGCGAGCCGGCGCCTCAGCTCACGTCCGCCCTCCTCGGTCAGCCTCAGCACATGGCGCGGCGCGGCGACCGCGCCGGGCTCGGTGGCCCGCACCAGCAGACCCGCCTTCTCCAGCCGCTTGATCGCCGGGTAGAGCGTGCTTTCGGCGACGGGGCGCACATGGCCGGTGAGTGCGGCGATGTGGCGGCGCAGTACGTAGCCGTGCAGCGGTGCGTCGTAGAGGAATCCGAGGATGGCGAGTTCGAGCATGGCCGCATTCTTCCGCAGGAGTACATCGCTGTGCCAATACAACCTTGACGCTATACCTCGGCACCGATGTATGGTGCGGCATCACACCATGCAAGGAGAGGTACGTGTACCAGGCCACGTTCGACAGCAGGGGAAGCCACATCCGGTGGACCGAGGTGCCCGGCGCGGAGCCCGCCCGGGTGTTCCTGCACGGACTCGGATCGATGTCCGCCGTGTACCACGCGCACATCGCGGCCCGGCCCGAACTCATGGGCCGGCGCAGCCTGTTCGTGGACCTGCCAGGACACGGGACCAGCGACCGTCCCGAGGACTTCGGCTACACGCTGCGGGACCACGCCGACGCCGTCGCGGTCGCGCTGGACGCGGCCGGCACCGCGGGCGCCGAACTGATCGCGCACAGCATGGGCGGTGCCGTGGCCATCGTTCTCGCCCACCGGCGTCCCGACCTCGTCTCCCGGCTGGTTCTGACGGAGGCCAACCTGGACGCCTGTCCGCCGTCGACCGCCGCCAGCAGCAACATCGCGGCCTACGACGAGGAAGAGTTCGTGGAGAAGGAGTACGCGCGCGTGCTCGCCGCCGTCGGACCGCTGTGGGCGGCCACCATGCGGCTGGCCGACCCGCGCGCCCTGCACCGCAGCGCCGTCGGACTGCGCCGGGGCTCGGACCCGGTGATGCGAACGCTCCTGGAGACCCTGCCCGTCGGCCGTGTCTTCCTCCAGGGCGGGCTCAGCGGCGAACTCCCGGGCAGGGAAAGCCTGGAAGCCGCCGGCGTACGCGTCGTGACGGTGCCGGGCGCCGGGCACAACGTCATGTTCGACAACCCCGACGCCTTCGCGGCAGCCGTCGCCGGAACGGACTGACCGCCGCGGCCGTCAGTCCTCGCGCACGGCCAGCGCGAGGAAGCGCGCGTCCTCGTCCACGTACGACGTCATGCGCCAGCCCGACCGGCTCAGCAGTGGCCGGAGGTTGGCCTCGGCCCGCAGATCGCCGGGAGTGATCCGCCGCCCCTGGCGCGCCGCGAGGGCCGCACGGCCGACGGGGTGGAAGAGCGCGAGCGTTCCGCCCCGCCGTACGCCACGGGCCAGTTCCCGCAGATTGTCCACCGGATGCGGCAGGTGGGCGATCAGGCCGGCCGCGAACACGGCGTCGAGACTGCCCGAGCGCAGGGGCAGCGCGGCGACGTCCGCGAGCAGCAGCCGTCCGTCGCGGTCCCGGCCGGCCCGTACGGCGGCCTGGAGCATCGCCGGCGTCAGATCGGCTCCCAGGACGACGCCGGAGGGGCCCACGGCGGCCCGCAGGGGCGGAAGGGCCCGCCCCGTACCGCAGCCCGCGTCCAGCACGCGGTCCCCCTGGCGCAGTCCGAGGCCGGCCACGGCGGCCGCGTAGGCCGGGCCGTCGTCCGGGAACCGGCTGTCCCAGTCGGCGGCCCGGACGGTGAAGAACTCCTGGACATGTGTGTGGTCGTCGCTCATGCACCGCATGATTCCTCACCGCCACGAGGGAGGTCGCTGTGCGCATGTTCGAGCGGGATGCGATCGTTCCGCTGCAACTGTGTGCATATTGCGGCACCTTTCGAAATGCGCCCCCGTTGTGCGCCCCTGCCCCCGCTAGCGTCCCGGGGCCATGGGACACCTGGACCACGCCGCCTTCGGCTGGCTGACCCCCGCGCTGTCGTATGTGATGGCCTGCATAGGCGCCGCACTCGGTCTGCGCTGCACCGTACGCGCCCTCGGCACCACCGGCCGAGCACGCCGCAACTGGCTCGTCACCGCCGCCTCCGCGATCGGGACGGGCATCTGGACCATGCACTTCGTGGCCATGCTCGGCTTCCGCGTCAGCGGCACCGACATCCGCTACGACGTGCCGCTGACCATTCTCAGCCTCCTCGTCGCCATGGTCGTCGTCTGCGCCGGAGTCTTCGCCGTCGGCTACAGCCGCGACCGCGGCCGCGCGCTCCTCCTCGGCGGACTCACCACCGGACTGGGCGTCGCCAGCATGCACTACCTGGGCATGGCGGCGGTCCGGCTGCACGGCCGCGTCGGGTACGACCCCGCCCTCGTCGGACTGTCCGTACTGATCGCCGTGGTCGCGGCCACCGCCGCCCTGTGGGCCGGACTCAACATCACGTCGCCCCGGGCGGTCACCGTCGCCTCCCTCGTCATGGGAGCGGCCGTCAGCAGCATGCACTACACCGGGATGTTCGCGGTGAACGTGCGTGTGGACCCCTCCGGCGACGCCCTTCCCGGGGCCACGGCGATGCAGTTCATCTTCCCCCTCGCCGTCGGCCTCGGGTCCTACCTGTTCATCACCTCGGCCTTCGTCGCCCTCTCGCCCACGGCCGACGAGCGCGAGGCGTCCGCCTCCGCCCAGCGCCCCGTCGAGAGCGCCGCCCGCTAGCGGGACCTCGGCCCGAGCGCCCCGACCACGTCCCGAGCGAGGAGGCCATGCGCCCACCCCGTACACCCGAGAAAGCCGTCGCCCCGGCACACCGCCCGCGCGGACGCCGCGCACACGCGGGACCGCCCGCCGACGAGGGCGCCGACCGCCCGCTCGGCACACAGCCCGCCCCGGCACGCGCGCGTGCGAGCCGCCTGTACCCGCGGCCCCGGACCGTACGGGCCAAGGTGGTCAGCCTCCTGATGGTGCCCGTCGTCTCCCTGCTCGCCCTCTGGGCGTACGCCGCCGTCACCACCGCACAGGACGTCGCCCGGCTGCGCCAGTCCCAGCGGGTCGACGCGGAACTGCGGACCCCGGTGGCCGTGGCCGTCACCGCACTGCAGGCCGAGCGCACCGCCGCCGTGCGTTACGCCACGGCCCCGAGCGCCGGGAACGGCGGCGACCTCGAAGACCTGGCGGCCCGCACCGACCGGGCCGTGGCCAGGCTGCGGCTGGGCCGCGGCAGCACGGTCGCCGACAGCCAGGAACTGCCCGCCGCCATCTCCAGGCGCCTCGACGCCTTCGTCACCGGCGCCGAGAACCTCCGCACGCTGCGGGCAGCCGTACTGGGCCACAGGAGGGCCTGGGACGACGCCTACGCGCGGTACACGAAGACGATCGACGCGGCCTTCGCCGTGGACGGTGCCCTCACCGGCGTCCAACAGGCCGACGTCGCCTCCGACGCGCGCGTGCTGCTCGAGTTCTCCCGTGCCGCCGAGGCGCTGAGCCAGGAGGACGCCCTGCTGGGCGGCGCACGGACCGCGGGGAGCCTGCGGGGGAAGCGCCTGAGGCTCTTCGGCGCCGCCGTGGCCACGCGCCGCGCCCTCACCGAGACCGCCGTGACCGACCTGCCCGCCGCCCAGCAGGCCGCCTGGCGGGAGGTGGCGGGGAGCGGTTCGTACACCGCTCTGGGCGCCGCGGAGGACAGGCTGCTCGCCGCCGGACCGGGTGCCAGGCCGGCCGACTTGGTAACGCAAGCCACCTGGAGTGCCGCCCACGCGCGCGTGCGGGACGGCATGCGGACCGTCGCGGCGGCCACGGGGCGCACTGTCGCCGGCCGTGCCGACCCCGTCGCCCGCGGGCTGCTCGGCCCCGCCGGCGCCGTCGTGCTCCTCGGGCTCGCCGCCGTCGCCGCCTCCCTCGTCATCTCCGTCCGCATCGGGCGGGCCCTCGTGATCGAACTCGTGAGCCTGCGCAACGACGCACTGGAGATCGCCCGCCGCAAACTCCCCGAGGCGATGCGGAGACTGCGCGCCGGCGAAGAGATCGACGTCCAGGCCGAGGCGCCTGCCGGACCACCCGCGGAGGACGAGACGGGGCAGGTCGCCGAGGCCCTCACCACCGTCCACCGCGCCGCGCTCAGCGCGGCCGTCGAGCGGGCCGAACTCGCCAGCGGCATCTCCGGAGTCTTCGTCAACCTGGCCCGCCGCAGCCAGGTCCTCGTCCACCGCCAGCTCAGCCTCCTGGACAGCATGGAGCGGCGCTCCGACGACCCCGACGAGCTCAGCGACCTGTTCCGTCTGGACCACCTCACCACCCGCATGCGCCGCCACGCCGAGAGCCTGATCATCCTCTCCGGAGCCGCCCCCGGCCGGGCCTGGCGCATACCGGTGTCCCTGACCGACGTCGTGCGCGCCGCCGTGTCCGAAGTCGAGGACTACGCGCGCGTGGAGGTGCGCCAGTTCCCCGAGGCCCATGTCGTCGGCGCGGCGGTCGCCGACCTCACCCACCTTCTCGCGGAACTCGTCGAGAACGCCGCCCAGTTCTCACCGCCCCACACGCGCGTGCGGGTCACCGGCGAACCCGTCGGCAACGGCTACGCCCTGGAGATCGAGGACCGGGGACTCGGCATGGGCGCCGACACCCTCGTGGAGGCCAACCGGCGCATCGAGCAGTCCGAGGCGCTCGACCTCTTCGACAGCGACCGTCTCGGGCTCTTCGTGGTCAGCAGGCTCGCCTCCCGGCACGAGATCAAGGTGCATCTGCGGACCTCCCCGTACGGAGGCACCACCGCCGTGGTCCTGCTGCCGACCGCCCTGCTGTACGGCGGCCCGGCGGAGCGTTTCTCCCAGCAGGACGGACAGGCCGACCCGGACCGGGAAGGCGGCTACGCGCGCGTGCCCGGCACAGCCGCGCCCCAGGAGCCCGCCGTCGCCGCACGACCGGACCGGCCCGCCCTCGCGGCGACCGGGCCCGATGCGCACGGCACCGCGCGGGCCCCCGTACCCGGCGCGTCCCGGCCGGCACCCGGCCCGGCCGCCACCGTGCCGGCGCCGGGCTCCGACGGCAGCGGGCCGGCCTCCAGCCCCCACCTCACCGGGGCGGCATCCGACTCCCACGGCACGGCCCACGATCCACCACCCCCCGGAGTCACCGCGTTGAGACCGCACCGCCCGCAGGACGACTCCGAGCCCTCCGACGACCTCCCGCGTCGGGTGCGCCAGGCGAACCTCGCCCCCCAACTGCGCCAGCAGCACCACGAAGAGCAGGCCGCGCGGTCCGTCCGGCACGAAGACGACCGGCGCACCCCCGAACTCGTACGGGACCGCATGACGGCATACCGCGACGGCTGGACGCGCGGCGGTGGCAGACAGCCCGGCCGCGGTACCGCGCCGGAACCCGGAACGGGCAGTCACAGCAGCGAAGGAGACCCGGCATGATCCAGGACCCGAACACGAGGACCGGCCGGCGATCCGGCGAACTCGACTGGCTGCTCGACGACCTGGTGATGCGTGTCAGCGAGGTACGGCACGCCGTCGTGCTGTCCAACGACGGCCTCGCGGTCGGCGCCTCCACCGGCCTCGCGCGCGAGGACGCCGAGCATCTCGCCGCCGTCGCCTCCGGCTTCAACAGCCTCGCCAAGGGTGCGGGACGGCACTTCGGAGCGGGTGGGGTGCGCCAGACCATGGTGGAGATGGACGACGCGTTCCTCTTCGTGGCCGCTGCCGGTGACGGCTCCTGCCTCGCCCTGCTCACCGCGGTCACGGCCGACATCGGGCTGGTCGCCTACGAGATGGCCCGCCTGGTCAAGCGCGTCGGAGAGCATCTCCACACGGCACCGCGCGTCACGGCCCAGCCACCCGCCGCCGGATGAGCCGGAAAGGCGGCATCGCATGACCGAGATCCCGGACGGCGAGTCCCGGGAGCCGGGCAGCCAGTGGTACGACGGCGAGGCAGGCCCGCTGGTCCGCCCGTACGCCATGACCGGTGGCCGCACTCAGCCCGGTCCCACCGGTGTGCGCTTCGACCTGATCGCGCTCGTCACCCTCGACCCCGCCGCACCGGCGCTCGACGACGACTCAGCGCTCGGACCCGAGCACCGGACCCTGATCGACCTGTGCCGCGTGGAGACGCAGTCCGTTGCCGAACTCGCGGCGGACGCGGATCTTCCGGTCGGCGTGATCAGGGTGCTCCTCGGGGACCTCCTGGAACTGGGCTGCGTGACCGTCAGCCGCCCCGTGCCCCCGGCACGCCTGCCCGACGAACGGATCCTGCGCGAGGTCATCGAGGGATTGCGAGCGCTGTAGATGAACGTCCGAAGACCGCCGTACGCCTCGCTGCGACCGCTCCTGCGCCCGTGGCTGCACTGGCGTCCGCCACTGCGTCTGCGTCTCCGGCTGTCCGGTCGGCCGCCGTTGCACCCGTACGCCTGGCGGGGTCCCGACCCGTCCGATCCGGGCGCGTTGCGTCAGCGACCGCATGTAAGTCGGTCATATCGGGTCCACTTCGGTCCAACCACTCCGAAGCGCATCCCCGTTGTCATGATGCTGGCTTCACCACCGGAGCATGTGGACGCCGGCCGCGGCCGGCCCTCCCGAGAGAAGTGATCATGGTCACCGAGCACTCCGACGCCGCCGAGGACACGTCCGCCCTGGCGCTGAAGATACTGGTCGCCGGTGGCTTCGGCGTCGGCAAGACGACCCTGGTCGGGGCCGTCAGCGAGATCCGGCCGCTGCGCACCGAGGAACTGCTGAGCGAAGCCGGTCAACTGGTGGACGACACCGACGGTGTGGACCAGAAGGTCACCACGACCGTGGCCATGGACTTCGGCCGCATCACGATCCGCTCCGGCCTGTCGCTCTATCTCTTCGGCACCCCCGGGCAGGACCGCTTCTGGTTCCTGTGGGACGAACTGGCCCAGGGGGCCCTCGGGGCCGTGGTCCTCGCCGACACCAGGCGGCTGGAGGACTGCTTCCCCGCCGTCGACTACTTCGAGCACCGGCGCATCCCGTTCGTGGTCGCCGTCAACTGCTTCACCGGAGCCCGCCCCTACAGCGCCCCCGACGTCTGCCGGGCGCTCGACCTGGACCAGGGCACACCCGTGGTCCTGTGCGACGCGCGCGACCGCGCCTCCGGCAAGGAAGTACTGATCCGACTCGTCGAGTACGCCGGGCGGATGCACACCGCCCGGCTCCTGGACTCGGTCGGCTGAGCCGGCCGCTCAGGCGGCGAGGTCCCGCACGGCCACCACGTTGTCGATCCTGACACGGACGAGGAGTTCACCCGGTACGCCGTTGCGGGCGCCGTACTCCTCGGCACGGTCCTTGCCCATGTACCGCGCGGCGATCCGGGTGGCCCAAAGGCGCACCTCGTCCAGGTCCTCCGACAACTGGGCGCGACCGCCCAGCACCACGAAGTGGAACGGCGGCCGGTCGTCGTCCACGCACAGCGCGACCCGGCCGTCACGCGCCAGGTTGCGCCCCTTCACCGTGTCCTTGCCGGTGTTGAACACCACTTCGTCCCCGTCCAGGAGGAACCAGATCGGAGCCACATGCGGGCTGCCGTCGGCGCGGACGGTGGACAGCTTGCCGGTGCGGGTGCCGTCCGAGACGAACGCCCGCCATTCCTCATCGGTCATCTTCTCTGCCATGGCCCCATCCTGCTTGCCCGCGCGCCGGTCGTGGGGAAGGCTGGCGGGGAGTTCCTCCAGCCAGGGGGAGACATCACACGGGGAGATGGACATGGTGCAGAACCAGGGCCTCGGCTGGCTCCTGGACGATCTGACCGAGCGGGTGGACCACGTCCACCACGCGCTCGTCCTGTCGAACGACGGGCTGGTCACCGCGGCGAGCACGGGCCTGCGTCGCGAGGACTCCGAGCATCTGGCCGCCGTGGCCTCCGGGCTGCACAGTCTGGCCAAGGGCTCGGGGCGCCACTTCGGGGCGGGCAGGGTGCGCCAGACGATGATCGAGTACGACGACGCCGTCCTGTTCGTGACCGCGGCGGGTACCGGCAGCTGTCTGTGCGTGCTGAGCGGCGCGGAGGCCGACATCGGTCAGATCGGCTACGAGATGACCCTGCTCGTCAACCGGGTCGGCGAACACCTCGGCGTGGACGCGAGGCAACCCGAGCGAACTCGCATCGCAGACGCCTGACCTGGGATTCTCTCCCCTTCGGGGAGTTATCCACAGGCTCGCCGCGAGCTGCCCGGGACCGGTTACGGTGGGTGCACGGCAAACGCACAGGGCGTGAGCCGAGAACGACGGGGGAGTACGACCATGTCGGCAACCACTTTCGGCCCACCCCGCCCCGGCACCTGCGCGCCGAGCCGGGCCGCACGCGAACTGGGACTCAAGCGCGCCGAGTTCGACCTCGCCGTGCAGCTCGGCAGCATCCGGACCGTGCCCGACGAGGGCGGGGGAGGGGGCCGCCGGGTGGAGCATGCGGAGATCGACCGCCTCCGCGCACAGGACGGCTTCCCCGAGTCCCTCCGCGACCGGGTGCGGGTCGTGGGCACGGCGGAGGGCGCCGCCCTCATGGACATCCCGGCCGGCCGGTTCGTCCGGCTCGCCCGCCTGGGCCTGCTCGTGCCCGTCATGCTCTATCTCAACCGCTACCGGACCGTGGTCTGGCTCTATCTGGCGGAAGAACTGCGGGAGTTCGCGTCGAGCCCGGAGAACGCGCGCCTGCTCAAGGGGCGTACGCCCGAGACCCTGCGCGGCCAGCTGACGGCGGGGGTGGACCTGCGGGCACGCAACTGGCGCGGACGCCGGCTGGGCTTCCTGCTGCGGCAGGCCGAGGATCCCTGGGCCCGTGCCGGCGCCGTGGCCGCCTTCCTCGCGCCCGCCGAGGTCGCCGGCGTAGTCGAGGACCCGCACGAGCGTGCCTGCCTGAACCGGTTCCGGCCCGCCCCGCCGGGACACGCGGTTCCCGGTTCTCCCTCCGCGCAGGTCGCCGAGCGGATCATGACGGCGCAGGACCCGGACGAGATCGGCTGGCTGCGCAGCGACCTGGCGCGGTCCCTCGAGGAGGCCCGCACCGCCTCGCCTCCCGCCACACACCGTCTCCCGTCGGCGATCCGAACCGCCGCACGGCCCATTCCGCCGATGACCCGGACGGTCACCGCACCCGAGGCGGAGACGACGAGGTCCCCTGATGCGGCCCAGCAGCCCCCCGAACCGCCCACGCGGCCCGCGGAGTTGTGTGTGCCCTCGCCCCAGCCGGCGGCACGACCGGCCGCGCTCACCGATCCCCGGGAGCACGGGCCGGCGCAGCCCGCCACGCCGCGGCCGTCCCGCGGTCTGCGGGCCTGGCTGCGGCGGAGAAGCCCGCGGCCCACGCGGCCCGCGCGGGTCTGAACAACGGGTCGGCGGCGAACGCCACGCCAGGTGTGAAGGCCCGGCCGTGGTCCTCGGGACGGGGTGCTACAGGGCCCTGAACAGGCCCTCCTGAACGACCGAGACGAGCAACCGTCCCCGCAGGTCGTAGATGCGCCCACGGGCCAGCCCACGCCCGCCGGTGATGATCGGGGACTCCTGGTCGTACAGGAACCACTCGTCGGCGCGGAAAGGCCGGTGGAACCACATGGCGTGGTCCAGCGAGGCCATGTCGAAGTTCCGCGCACCCCACAGGGGTTCCACCGGAATGCGGACCGCGTCCAGAAGGGTCATGTCACTGGCGTAGGTCAGCGCGCACGTGTGGACCAAGGGGTCGTCGCCCAGCGGTCCCACCGCGCGCATCCACACGGCGCTGCGCGGCTCGGCCCCCTCGATCTCCTCGGTGTTCCAGCGCAGCCGGTCGACGTAACGGATGTCGAAGGGCTGGCGGCGCGCCATCCGCTCCAACTGCTCCGGCAGCGTGCCCAGCTGCTTGCGGATCTCGTCGGCGACCGTCGGCAGCGACTCGGGGTCGGGCACCTCCCGGGCCGGCGGCAACTGGTGCTCGAACGGTCCTTCCTCAGGCTTGTGAAAGGAGGCGGTCAGATTGAAGATCGTGCGGCCCTGCTGCACGGCCGTGACCCGGCGCGTCGTGAAGGAGCGCCCGTCGCGGACCCGTTCCACCTGGTACACGATCGGCACGCCCGGCCGGCCCGGGCGCAGGAAGTACGCGTGCAGCGAGTGCACGGGGCGCTCACCGTCCGTGGTGCGGCCGGCGGCGACCAGCGCCTGGCCCGCCACCTGGCCGCCGAAGACCCGCTGCAGGGACTCCTGCGGGCTGCGGCCACGGAAGATGTTGACCTCGATCTGTTCCAGGTCGAGCAGGTCGACCAGCCTCTCGGCCGGATTCGTCATCGGTGGGATTCTCCTTGGCTTACCAGTGGCCGCGCAGGTCTCACAGCTGGCCGACGTCGGTGACGCGGACGACCGCACGGCCCTCGGCGTCGGAGGCCGCGAGGTCGATCTCCGCGCTGATACCCCAGTCGTGGTCGCCGCTCGGGTCCTCGAAGATCTGGCGGACGCGCCAGATGCCGTTCTCCGGCTCCTCCTTGATGACGAGAAGCTTCGGGCCGCGGGCGTCGGGGCCGGTGCCGAGGTCGTCGTACTCGTCCCAGTACTTGTCCATCGCCTCGCCCCAGGCGTCGGCGTCCCAGCCGGAGTCGGCGTCCATCTCGCCCAGTTCCTCGACCTGGTCCAGTGCGGCCAGTTCCACGCGGCGGAACATGGCGTTGCGGACCAGCACGCGGAAGGCGCGGGCGTTGGCGGTGACCGGCTTGACCTCGTCGGCCTTCTCCCGGGCCTCCTCGGCGGTCATCTCCTCCGGGTTGGCGAGCTGCTCCCACTCGTCCAGCAGGCTGGAGTCCACCTGGCGCACCATCTCGCCCAGCCACTCGATCAGGTCCTGCAGGTCCTCGGACTTCAGGTCGTCCGGGATGGTGTGGTCCAGGGTCTTGTAGGCGCTGGCGAGGTAGCGCAGCACGATGCCCTCGGTGCGGGCCAGCTCGTAGAACGACACCAGCTCCGTGAAGGACAGCGCCCGCTCGTACATGTCCCGGATCACCGACTTCGGCGACAGCGGGTGGTCACCGACCCACGGGTGACTCTTGCGGTAGGTGTTGTACGCGTGGAAGAGCAGCTCTTCCAGCGGCTTCGGGTACGTGATGTCCTGCAGGCGCTCCATGCGCTCCTCGTACTCGACCCCGTCCGCCTTCATCGCGGCCACGGCCTCGCCGCGCGCCTTGTTCTGCTGGGCGACGAGGATCTGCCTCGGGTCGTCCAGGGTGGACTCGACGACGGAGACCATGTCGAGGGCGTAGGACGGCGACTCGGGGTCGAGGAGTTCGAACGAGGCCAGAGCGAACGTGGACAGCGGCTGGTTCAGCGCGAAGTCCTGCTGGAGGTCGACCGTGAGCCGGACGATGCGGCCCTCGGCGTCCGGCTTGTCGAGCTTCTCCACGATCCCGCCGTCCAGCAGCGAGCGGTAGATCGCGATGGCCCGGCGGATGTGCCGCAACTGCTGCCTGCGCGGCTCGTGGTTGTCCTCCAGGAGGTGGCGCATCGCCTCGAACGCGTTGCCCGGGCGGGCGATCACCGACAGCAGCATCGTGTGCGTCACCCGGAAGCGCGAGGTCAGCGGCTCCGGATCCGACTCGATCAGCTTCTGGAAGGTGTTCTCCGTCCAGGCGACAAAGCCCTCCGGCGCCTTCTTGCGCACGACCTTGCGCCGCTTCTTCGGGTCGTCACCCGCCTTCGCCAGGGCCTTCTCGTTCTCGATGACGTGCTCCGGCGCCTGCGCGACCACGAGCCCCGCGGTGTCGAAACCGGCCCGGCCGGCCCGGCCCGCGATCTGGTGGAACTCGCGGGCCCGCAGGGTGCGCACCCGGCTGCCGTCGTACTTGGTCAGCGCCGTGAACAGCACCGTGCGGATGGGCACGTTGACGCCCACGCCGAGCGTGTCGGTGCCGCAGATGACCTTCAGCAGACCGGCCTGGGCGAGCTTCTCCACCAGGCGCCGGTACTTGGGCAGCATGCCGGCGTGGTGCACGCCGATGCCGTGCCGCACGTAACGGGAGAGGTTGCGGCCGAACTTGGTGGTGAAGCGGAAGTTGCCGATCAGCTCGGCGATCTGGTCCTTCTCCTCGCGCGAGCACATGTTGATGCTCATCAGCGCCTGCGCCCGCTCCACGGCCTGCGCCTGGGTGAAGTGCACGATGTAGACGGGGGCCTGCTTGGTCGCCAGCAGGTCGGTGAGCGTCTCGGTGAGCGGGGTCAGCTGGTACTCGTAGGAGAGGGGCACCGGGCGGGTCGCCGAGCGGACCACCGATGTGGGACGGCCGGTGCGGCGCGTGAGGTCCTTCTCGAAGAAGGACACATCACCCAAAGTTGCCGACATCAGGATGAACTGCGCCTGAGGGAGCTCCAGCAGCGGAATCTGCCAGGCCCAGCCGCGGTCGCCCTCCGCGTAGAAGTGGAACTCGTCCATGACGACCTGGCCGACGTCCGCGTGCTTGCCGTCGCGCAGCGCGATCGACGCCAGCACCTCGGCAGTGCAGCAGATGACGGGCGCGTCGGCGTTCACGGAGGCGTCGCCGGTGAGCATGCCGACGTTCTCGGTGCCGAAGAGCTTGCACAGCTCGAAGAACTTCTCCGACACCAGCGCCTTGATCGGCGCAGTGTAGAAGGTGACCTCGTCCCGGGCCAGCGCGGCGAAGTGCGCCCCCGCGGCGATCATGCTCTTGCCGGAGCCGGTGGGCGTCGAGACGATCACGTTCGCCCCGGAGACCACCTCGATCAGCGCCTCCTCCTGGTGGGGATAGAGGGTGAGGCCACGCTCCTGCGCCCACGACTCGAAGGCTTCGTAGAGGGCGTCGGGGTCGGCGGTCGGCGGCAGCTGATCGATGAGGGTCACGCCCCCATCTTGCCTGGCCCACCGCCCGAGCGGGGAATCGGCTGCGGGCTCCAAGATCACGGCCGCTACGCTGTGTCGCCGGCGCAGCGTCGGCGCACCAGGTCAACTGGACAGCGGCACACGAGGAATGGGGCGGGAAGCGGCCATGATGGGACCAGCACACTCACTGTCGGGAGCCGCGGCCTGGCTGGGCGTCGGAGCCGCCGCGGCGGCCGCCGGGCACCCGATGCCCTGGCCGGTCCTCCTCTGCGGCGCCCTGATCTCCGCCGGCGCCGCTCTCGCCCCGGATCTCGACCACAAGGCGGCCACCATCTCCCGGGCCTTCGGGCCGATCTCCCGCTGGATCTGCGAGATCGTGGACAAGCTGTCGTACGCCGTCTACAAGGCGACCAGGAAGCAGGGCGACCCGCGGCGCTCCGGCGGGCACCGGACGCTGACGCACACCTGGGTCTGGGCGGTCCTGATCGGTGCCGGATCCTCCGCGGCGGCAATCACGGGGGGCCGCTGGGCGGTGCTGGCGATCCTCTTCGTGCACATGGTGCTCGCCATCGAGGGGCTGCTGTGGCGGGCGGCGCGCGGGTCCAGCAGCGACGTCCTGGTCTGGCTGCTGGCGGCGACCAGCGCGTGGATCCTCGCGGGAGTGCTGGACAAGCCGGGCAACGGTTCCGACTGGCTGTTCACCGCGCACGGGCAGGAGTACCTGTGGCTGGGGCTGCCGATCGTGCTGGGCGCGCTGGTGCACGACATCGGGGACGCGCTGACCGTGTCCGGCTGCCCGATCCTGTGGCCGATCCCGGTGGGGCGCAAGCGCTGGTACCCGATCGGCCCGCCGAAGGCGATGCGGTTCCGGGCGGGCAGCTGGGTCGAGCTCAAGGTGCTGATGCCGGTGTTCATGCTGCTCGGGGGAGTGGGCTGCGCCGCGGCCCTCAACGTCATCTGAGGGCGCCCCCGGGGTCAGATGGCCTCGTCGGTGTCCGCCGCGCCGTACCGGCGCTCGAAGCGGGCGATCCGGCCCTCGGTGTCGACGGAGCGGGCCCTTCCCGTGTAGAAGGGGTGGCTCTCGGAGGAGATCTCCACGTCGATCACCGGGTAGGTCCGGCCGTCGTCCCACTCGATCGTCTGCTCGCTCCGCGCGGTGGAACGGGTCAGGAACGCGTATCCGGCGGCGCGGTCGCGGAAGACCACAGGGTGGTAGTCGGGGTGCTGGTCCTGTTGCATGGCGGCTCCTCGTGCCGGGCGGTCCGGACGGGTGTCCGGACGGGGGTGGTGTCCGGACGGTCCCGCTCAGCCAGTGTCGGAGTCCTCTCAGCCGGAGAGGGAGTCCTCGTCGACGATGTGCATCGCGGCCTCCTCGGCGGAGGCGGCGGCCCCGTCGATGCCGACGTCGGTGGCGACGAGGGCGGCCTCCTCGTCCTCGTGGGCACCCTCGTCGGGGGCCACCAGCCGGCCGGAACGGAAGTTGCCGACCTCGTTGTCCAGAAGCTCCCCGTCCGTGCCGTCGCAGTCGCCGATACCGTCGTCGTCCGGCGCAGTGGGGTCGGGCAGCTCCTCCGCGAGCCGCTGGTCGAGCGTCTCGCCCGCCTGGCGTTCGGCTGCGGTCACGCCACGGTGTTCGACCGCCCACGGTCGCTCGGGAGGGGACCAGCCGCGGTCGAGGGGGTCGGCGACGCCGTCGAAGTCCAGTGTGTCCTCGACGTCGAGCACCCCCGAGTCCTCCCGGATCTCCGAGGGATCGGGCTGGTAGACGTCGTCCCCCCAGCCGTCGGCGCTGTCCACGAGTACCTCCAGGTGGTGAGGACGGCCGGATGCCGCCCCAGTGGATGGCGGGCCGTCTGCACACACGGCACGGGGCTCACACGCCGTGAACCGTGTGGTTCCCGGGCGCGCCCCGAGCCTGTGCCGCCGCTTTCCAGCCTTCCACCCTTGCTCCGCACTGCGCAACGGCACGACTACCGGAAGGGGTGCCCGCCCCGGCACCGGAGCCGGACCGGACCCGGCGGACCCCCGCGCGTGACGGGTCGACGACCGCCCCGGCGGCCCGGGCCGGCCACCGCGTGCCCCGGTTCCGGGAAGCACGGTGCCGGCCGCACCCCCGGCCCCGCGAGGGAACCCTCCGCCTCCGGCAGGGGCACCCGCACCCCCGCCGGCAGGACCGCCCGCGCCCACCGGGAAACGGGCCCAGTGATCACCCACACCCGCCATCACCGGCATTCATGGTCACCGGTACCCGTGGTCACCGGCGCCCCGGCAGTCGCTCACCCGTGCCAGGACCGCCACAGCGCGGCGTAGGGCCCGTCCGCCGCGACCAGCTCGTCGTGGCTGCCCAGCTCGCTGATCCGGCCGTTCTCCACGACGGCGATCACGTCGGCGTCATGGGCGGTGTGCAGACGATGGGCGATGGCCACCACGGTGCGGCCGTCGAGCACACGTGCCAGCGAGCGTTCCAGATGGCGGGCCGCACGCGGATCGAGCAGCGAGGTCGCCTCGTCCAGGACCAGGGTGTGCGGATCGGCCAGCACCAGCCGGGCCAGCGCGATCTGCTGGGCCTGCGCCGGGGTCAGCGCCAGGCCGCCGGAGCCGACCTCGGTGTCCAGGCCGTCGTCCAGCGCCCGCGCCCACCCGTCCGCATCGACCGCGCCCAGGGCCGCCCACAGCTCGGCGTCGTGGCTGTCCGGGGAGGCGCCCCCGGCCGGCCGGGGGTGGGGGAGGGCCAGCAGGAGGTTGTCGCGCAGGGATCCCACGAAGACGTGGTGCTCCTGGTTGACGAGGGCGACGTGCGAGCGGACGCGTTCGGCGGGCATCCGGGACAGCTCGGCCCCGCCCAGGGTGATCCGGCCGTCCCGGGGCGCGTAGATCCCGGCGAGGAGCCGGCCCAGGGTGGACTTGCCCGCGCCGGACGGCCCGACCAGGGCGAGCCGGGTGCCCGGCGCGACCTCCAGGGAGACCCAGCGCAGCACGTCGACGCCCTCCCGGTAGCCGAAGTGCACGCGGTCGGCGTGCACGGACCGGCCGTCGGGCGTCAGCGAGGCGTCCCCGGCGTCCGGCTCGATGTCCCGCACGCCGACCAGGCGGGCCAGCGACACCTGGGCGACCTGAACCTCGTCGTACCAGCGCAGGATCAGGTTCACCGGGTCGACGAGCATCTGGGCGATGAGCGCGCCCGTGGTCAGCTGGCCCACACCGATCCAGCCCCGCAGGACGAACACACCGCCGACCATCAGGACGGAACCGAGCACGAGGAGGTGGACGGCGTTGATGACCGGGAACAGCACGGAGCGGAGCCAGAGCGTGTAGCGCTCCCACGCTGTCCATTCCTTGATCCGCCGCTCCGACAGGGCCACGCGGCGGGCACCGAGGCGGTGGGCCTCGATGGTGTGGCCGGCGTCCACGGTCTCGGCGAGCGCGGCGGCGACGGCGGCGTACCCGGCGGATTCCGAGCGGTACCCGGCAGGCGCCCGCCTGAAGTACCAGCGGCAGCCGATCACCAGGACCGGCACGGCGAGCAGCACCGCGGCGGCCAGTGGCGGAGCCGTCACGACCAGCCCGCCGAGCAGCAGCAAGGCCCACACCACGCCGATGGCCAGCTGCGGCACGGCCTCGCGCATGGCGTTGGCCAGCCGGTCGATGTCGGTGGTGATGCGGGACAGAAGGTCACCGGTGCCCGCCCGTTCCAGCACGCCCGGCGGCAGCCCGACGGACCGGACGAGGAAGTCCTCGCGCAGATCCGCCAGCATCCGCTCGCCGAGCATCGCGCCCCGCAGCCGTACCTGCCGCACGAACACGGCCTGCACGCCGAGGGCGAGCACGAACAGCCCGGTGACCAGGCCCAGATGCAGCTCCTCGGCCCCGTCGGACACCCGCTCGATCAGGCCGCCGAGCAGGTAGGGGCCCGCCATGGAGGCGACGACGGCCACCGTGTTGACGGTGATGAGCAGCAGGAAGGCCCGGCGGTGCCGGCGGAACAGCTCGGTGACGTAGGCGCGCACGGTCGCGGTGGCGCCGACGGGAAGGGTGGTGGCGGTCGTCGGGGCCGCCGGGTCGTACGCCGGCGGCGCAACGCCGATCATGCGCTCTCCTCGATCTCTTCCAGCTCCTGGAGCGTGTCCAGCAGCATGCCTTCGTCGGCCGCGGCCAGTTCCTCGTCGGTCTCCCGGGTCACCACGGCCCGGTACCGCGGTTCGCCGTCGACCAGTTCGCGGTGCACACCCACCGCCACGACTTCGCCCTCGTGCACCAGGGCGACCCGGTCCGCGCGGTCCAGCAGCAGCGGCGAGGAGGTGAACACCACCGTCGTCCGCCCCGACCGCAGCGTGCGCAGTCCGTCCGCGATCCTGGCCTCGGTGTGCGAGTCGACCGCGGACGTGGGCTCGTCCAGCACCAGTACCTCCGGATCGGTGATCAGTGACCTGGCGAGGGCGAGCCGCTGGCGCTGGCCGCCGGACAGGGAGCGTCCGCGCTCGGTGATGCGGGCCTCCATCGGATCGGCGGCGTCCAGTGACCCCTGCGTGAGCGCGTCCAGCACGTCCTCGCACCGGGCCGCGGCCAGCGCGTCCGCGGCCCGTACGGCGCCGGAGGAGGGCACGTCGAGCAGCTCGCGCAGGGTGCCGGACAGCAGCACCGGATCCTTGTCCTGGACGAGGACGGCGGTCCTGGCGCTGTCGAGGGGGAGTTCGTCCAGGGGCACTCCGCCGAGCAGCACCGACCGGTCCGGCTCCGCGGGGTGGCCGCCCAGCCGCTCGGCGAGCCTGCCCGCCGCGTCCGGGTCGCCGCACACCACGGCGGTGAGGAGGCCGGCGGGAGCGAGCAGACCGGTCACCGGGTCGTACAGGTCGCCGCCGGGCACCGTGGCCCCGCGGGTGCCGTCGGCGGCCGTGGACCGCTCCAGCGACAGCACGCGCGCGGCGCGTCTGGCCGAGGGGCGGGAGAAGGAGTACGCCATGGCGATCTCCTCGAAGTGCCGCAGCGGGTAGTTGAGGACCATGACCGCGCTGTAGACGGTGACGAGTTCGCCGACCGTGATGCGGCCCTGGCGGGCCAGGCCGATGCCGTGCCAGACGACCGCGATCAGCAGCAGGCCGGGCAGCAGCACCTGGACGGCGGAGATCAGCGACCACATCCGGGCGCTGCGCACGGCGGCGTGCCGCACCTCCTGGGAGGCCCGGCGGTAGCGGTCGAGGAACAGCTCCTCGCCGCCGATGCCACGCAGCACCCGCAGCCCGGCGACCGTGTCCGAGGCCAGCTCGGTGGCCCGGCCCGCCTTGGTGCGCTGCTCGTCTGCTCGGCGCGTCGCCCGGGGCAGCAGCGGCAGCACCGCGAGTGCCACGACCGGCAGGCCGACGGCGACGACCACGCCGAGCGCCGGCTGGTACACGAGCAGACCGACGCAGACGACGACCACCGTCAGCGCGGCGGCGGTGAAACGGGAGGCGGCCTCGACGAACCACCCGATCTTCTCCACGTCGCCGGTGGAGACGGACACCACCTCACCGGCGGCCACCCGCCGGGTCAGGGCCGAGCCCAGCTGGGCGGCCTTGCGGGCCAGCAGCTGCTGGACGCGGGCGGCGGCGGTGATCCAGTTGGTGACGGCGGTCCGGTGCAGGAAGGTGTCGCCGACGGCGATACCGGTTCCGCAGAACAGCATCAGACCCCCCGTCAGGGCGAGCCGGGTGCCGGAACGGTCGACGGCCGCCTGGACGGCGAGGCCGACGCAGAAGGGCAGGGCGGACACGGAGACGAAGTGGAGCAGGCCCCAGGCGAGTGACTTCAGCTGCCCGCCCAGCTGATTGCGCCAGAGCCACCACAGGAATCGGGGACCCGAGCGTGCGTCGGGCGCGCCCGGATCGGGATACGGAAGGTCTTGGATCTGCATGACGTCCCAGTGGCTCGTGTCAGGGGAGGGGAAGGAGCGGGAGGCCGCGGGAGCGGCGGCAAGCCGTGAAAGGTTCGCGTCGCGGAGTGGTGAATTTCAAACAGTTTTTCTCGCTGTCCCACGAAATCCGCCGACTTCCGGCCACGGCCCCCGTCACCCCGTCCGTCAAGCACCGGGCAGCCCTGTCACCCGGAGCGGTGATGGTGCGGAAGACGCCACGGCCGGCCCGTTGGCGATGCCAGCCTGGTCGGGTGCAGCAAGACAGCGTGCGGCGCACGACGGTCGCGGCGGCGGCCTGCGGCGTCCTTCTCCTCCTGCTCTCCGCCTGTGTCACCACCGCCCCCGACGCCGCTCGGACGCGTGGCGCGCAGGATGCCCGCGGCCGGGCCGCGCCGACTCCCGCCGTGTCGTCGGCCCCCACGGCCGATCCGACCCGCGTCCCGGGGGTCGGCGACCGCCTGAACCGACGCGTCCCCGCGGGCTCCCGCCAGGTCGTGGCCGTCTACGGGGAGGGCCGGGACTCGGCCACCTCCAGGGTCGTGCTGTACACGCGGCGGGGCGGGCGCTGGCACCCGGAGGGCAGTTGGCCCGCCCACAACGGGCGCCACGGCTGGACCACGCACCACCACGAGGGCGACGGACGCAGCCCGGTCGGCGTGTTCACCCTCACCGACGCGGGCGGGGTGCTCGCCGACCCGGGCACGCGGCTGCCCTACGACCGGGACGAGCGGGCCTACGCGCCGCCGGCCGGGTGGGACGAGGCCCACCGGCACGACTTCGACTACGTCATCGCCATCGACTACAACCGTCTCAGGGGCGCCCCGCCGAGCGATGCCACACGCCCCTGGGGCGCGGCCAGGGGCGGCGGCATCTGGCTGCACATGGACCACGGCAGCGGCACCTCGGCCTGCGTCAGCGTCTCCAAGGACGCCATGCGGCTCCTGCTGCGCACGCTCGACCCCGCTCACGACCCTGTCGTGGTGATGGGGGACAGGGCGACCTTGAGGGCATAGCGCTGCGGGCCGGAGCGCACCGCCGCCGGTGCCCGGGGGCCGCGCGGCGGCTCCGGGACGGCCGCTCCGGCGCGCCCCGGCCCGGGGGCCTTCCGGAACGAGCCGGCCCCGGGCGGCGCCGGGAACCGGCTCCGGCTGCGGCGGCCGCGTCACTGGGCCGGCGGAGCCTCTTCTCCCTCCGGACCCGCCGTGGTGGCGGACGACTGCATCACGTCGACGTCGCTCGCCCGGACGTACCCGAGCCGATGGCCGATCTGGATCTCGTAGTACTTCTCCCGGCCCCACACCACCGGGTTGGGCGTGTCGCCGAACGACTTGGCGGTGTAGGAACTGCCGACGCCGGACTGCGTCACGTACCGCTGGCCGGCCAGGAGGCTGTAGGGCAGCGGCGACTCGTCCGGCTCGTCCATGTCGTCCGGGTAGGCCTCCTCCTCCGGCAGCGCACGCCCGTACACCGGGACCTCGTCCAGACCCTCCTTCGGCGTGACCATGTGCCCGGCCGCTCCGACGGCGGTCGGGTGCGACTTGGGGTTCTTGAACCACGCCTTGTGTCCCTGGAACCAGATCGCCGTCCAGTCGCCGCTGCGGTCCGCGACGGCGAAGGTCTGGCCCGCGGAGACGCGCGATCCCAGGTCGTTGACGTCCTCGGTGGAGTCCTCGCCGTCCGGCTTCCGCCCCGGGTCCTGGATCAGCGGGGCGTTCTCACGCGGTTCGGTGTACAGACGGACGGCGCTGGAGCCGTGCGGCCGACACGGTGAACCGCTGCGGGTGCAGCCCGTGAACCGCGGCTGGTTCGTGTTGTAGTCCGGCAGGATGGTCACCATGTCGCTGTCCGGTCCCGCGGTGGCCCGCAGCGGTGCGCCGAGGAGGTCGAAATAGTGCCGCCAGTCCCAGAAGGGGCCGGGGTCGTCGTGCATGTCGGGGATGGAGTCGGCGGTCGGGGCCGGCACGTTGTCGTGGCCGAAGATGTGCTGCCGGTCGAGCGGGATCTCGTACTTCTTCGCCAGGTACCGCACCAGGCGTGCCGACGCCTGGTACATCTGCTCCGTGTACCAGGTCCCGGGCTGCGTGAGGAAGGCCTCGTGCTCGATGCCGATCGAGCGGGCGTTGACGAACTGGTTGCCGGAGTGCCAGGCCTCGTCCCTGGTCCTGACGTGCTGGGTGACATGGCCGTCGGTGGAGCGGACCGAGTAGTGCCAGGAGGCCTCCGACGGGTCCTGCACCGTCTGGAACATGCTCGCCAGCGACGCCTCGGTGTCGTGGATGACGATGTACTCGATCGGCTGGTCCCTGGGCCGGTCGGCCAGGTCGTGGTTGCCGTAGGCGCTGTCGTCGATCTCCTCGTACGGCGCGCCGAGCCAGTCACAGGCGAGTTCGGCGGGGCACTCGACCTCCTCCGGCCGCTGGGGACCCCCCGGGACGGGGGTGCGGTGGTGGGGCCGCACGCCGGGCAAGGCGGGGAGGGTGACGTCCTGGCCCTCGGCGGTGGTGCGGTGCGCGCCCTGCCGGATCACGGTGAAGACGTCGGCCGCGTACGCCGCGGCTGACGCGACGTCACGGGTGCCGGGGAAGCGCGCCACCGCGTCCCACCAGTCCGCGGGGTCGGTGCTGAGGGGCTTGCCGAGCTGGGTCTGGGTGGCCGCCAGGAGGGCCGCGCCGCCGCGTACGTTGGCGACGGCGTCCGTCCGCAGCCGTCCGGCCGTGGCCTGGATCAGCCGTGCCGCGTGCTGCAGATCCGCCGGCTGCACGGCGTGACGGGCCGTGACGCCCACGGCTTCCTCGGCGGCCGGCCCGGCCGTTTCCTGGGTGGACGGCCCGGCCGATTCCTTGGTGGAGGGCCCCGCGGCCCCCGCGCTCGGCCGGGCGTGGACGCCGTCCGCCGCCTTCGGTTCCGGCGACAGTGCCGGGGCCTTGACGAGGTCGGTGTCCAGCAGGTGCATCGGCCCGAAGCCGCCCGAGACGCTCGGCGCGCCCGGGTGGGCGTCCCAGCGCGACTGCATGTACGCCACGCTCATCAGCACGCTGCGCGGGACCTGGAACTCGCGCGCGGCGTCCGTGAAGGCGTTCTGCAGACGCCGGTCGGACGGATCGTCGGCGCCCGACATCGGGAGGATCAGCAACGGTGGCAGCAGAGCCGCCCCCGCGATCACACAAGCCGTACGACGGCATCTCCGGATGGCCGCGGGGACATATGCAGAAACATTTCTTCTCATCGCAGAGCTCTCCCAACCACGCTCGCTCACAACCAGGGCAAAGGAGTTGCCCGCCGTGCCACCCCTCGTACGTTTCCGTGCCCCGGGCGCCGTGTCGTGGCGAGAGTCACCGGGGTGGACCAGCCGTCCCGCAGAGGCCACCCGGTCGGCCGCAGCGACTCCGCTGCCCGGGGCAACCAAACGCGGCCGCGGGCCGCTCAGTCCTCGACCGGGTCCACCTGCCAGTCGGGGTGACCCGGCATGGGCGGGGTGTGCGCGCCGTACAACCACGGTGTCAGGAACGGTCCCAGGTCCTCGCCCGCGACTTCGGACGCGAGCGCGACGAAGTCGCGGGTGCCGGCCGCACGGCCCCGGTAGGTGGTCACCCAGGCCCGTTCGATCCTGCCGAAGGTCTCCTTGCCGACCTTCTCCCGCAGCGCGAACAGCACCAGCGCCGAGCCGTCGTACCGCATCACCTTGAACAGCGTCGCCTCGGTGGGCTCGGCGGGCGCTCCCTCGTCGTGCCGCAACTGGTCGTGCTGCTCGTACGCCGCCCGCATCGCGGACTCCATGCTCACGCCGCCGTGCTCGTCGGAGTACAGGCGTTCGTAGAAACGGGCGTGACCCTCGCTCAGCCACAGGTCGGACCAGCGCCGGACGGCGACGCTGTCGCCCGTCCAATGGTGCGTCAGCTCGTGGACGAGATTGCGCTCGGCGTCGACCCGGTCGCCCAGCAGGTCCTCCCGGGGCACGACGGAGAGCGACTGGGTCTCCAGCGCCACGGGCAGGTCGGTGTCCCCGACCAGCACCCCGTAGCGGCGGAACGGGTACGGGCCGAGGCGCTGCTCCAGCCACTGCAGGTGCTCCGGGGTGAGCGAGCGGTACGCCTCGGTGTCGGCGACCAGTCCGTCCGGCACGACGTCCCGGACGGGCAGTCCGCGCGGGCCTCGGCTGTCGACGACCGTGAACCTGCCGATCGCCAGCTGGACCAGTTGTGCCGCGATCGGCTGCTCGGAGTCGTACGTCCACCGGACGCGGCCGTCGGGCCGCCGCACGGTGCCGACGAGCCGGCCGTTGGCCACCGCCCTCAGGCCGGCGGGGGTGGTGATCCGGAACGTGATGGGCGCCCGAAGGCTCGGGTGGTCGTTCGCGGGGAAGATCATTCTGGCGCCGTCGGGCTGTGCGCAGACGACGGTGCCGTCCGGGGTCGGCACCCAGCCGTAGTCCTGGATCGCGTCGTCGCGGTGCCGTGTCTGGGCCGGGTCGGCGGTGTAGGCGACGTGGACGGTGAACCTGCGGCCGCGCGGGACCGGCTTCGCGGGGGTGACGACGAGTTCGTCGCCGGCGCGTTCCGCGGTGGCCGGTGCGCCGTCGACGGTGACGCGGTGCAGGGCGTTGCCCGCGAAGTCGAGGTCGAAGCGGGACAGGGCCTGCGTCGCGGTGGCGCTGATGGTGGCGCCGGCCTCGAAGGGCGTTCGCGGGGCCCGCCAGTCGAAGTCGAGCGTGTACCGGCGGACCGTGTAGCCGCCGTTGCCGGCGAGCGGCATGAGCGGGTCGCCGATGCCCGGCGCGCCGGGGGACGGGGCCGGGCCGGCCGGGGCGGCGGAGGCGCCGGGGGCGGGGGTGCCGTGGTCCGGGCGCGGGCCCGGGCCGGGGAACAAGGCGTCACCGGCGAGTATGGCGGCGCCCGTCACGGCGACGGCGCCCGTGACCGCGACGGCTCCGGTGACCGTGCGGAAGAGCGTCGTGCGACGCACGCGGAGGACGGGGCGGTGGGGCCGCTGCCGGGGGTCGTGGCGCGGGGCCGGCGCCTTCATCGGAGGGGCCGGTGGGCGTCGAGGGCTCGGGGTGCCGGACGTGCGGCCGTGCGCCCCGCTGGACTGCCGGCGGTCATGATCTCCATGACGGTACTATGTCAGTTAGGTGTGCTTATAGCACTAAATGTTCCTTCGCTGGACGGGTGCGCGGGGCCGTGCGGCCGTCGTCCTCATCGCGCCGATCTGTCGAGGCGTCATTGCGGGGGCGGGTCGTCTCCCCGTAGAACACGGGCCATGAGAAGACGGTTAGTCATGTCCATGCTCGCCGGAGCGACCCTCGTGGTGAGCGCGCTGTTCGGGACCGGTGCCGCGACCGCCCAGGCGGTCGACGTGCCCGCCGAGTTCGGCACCGACTGGCACGACCCGGTGACCGCGGGCCCGTCCGTCGACCGGCCGCACACGCGTTCGTGCCAGGTCACCCTCGCTGACGCCCAGTTCCGCGACTTCACGCCCTATCGCGGCGGCTACACGCCCCCCGAGGGCTGTGGCGACCAGTGGAGCAAGGTCGTGCTGCGCCTCGACGGCAAGGTGAAGGGCCGTCAGTACGACCGGCTCGGCTATCTGCATGTCGGCGGCGTCGAGGTCCTGCGCACCTCCACCCCGGAACCCTCACCCGACGGCATCGAGTGGCACGTGGAGAAGGACGTCACCCGCTACAGCGACACCTTCCGTGCCGCCAGGGACGTCGAGATGCTGATCGGCAACGTGGTCGACGACACCTACACCGGTGTCATCGACGTCCACGTCACCCTGACCTTCTACGCGGGACGTCCCGGATCACCCGCCCCCGACCGCGTCCTCACCCTCGCCGACACGTCCGCCGGCACGACCCTCACCACCCCGCGCAACAGTGAGCGGATCGTCGCGGAGGTGTACGCGACCGGTTCGGGCGGCGGCTGCGAGGAGTTCTGGTACCTGACCGTGGCCGACCCGGCGTCGTACTCGTGCAAGGCCGACCGCGGACCCTACCGCGAGGTGCAGATCAGCGTCGACGGCAAGCTCGCGGGCATCGCGGCACCGTTCCCCAACGTCTGGACGGGCGGCTGGTCCAACCCCTTCCTCTGGTACGTCCTCCCGGCCCCGGGCGCCTTCGACGTGCGGCCCGTCGAGTACGACCTCACGCCGTTCGCCGGCCTCCTCAACGACGGCCGCCCGCACCGCGTCGAGGTCTCCGTCGTGGGCGTGCCCGCCGGGCAGTCGGGCTGGAGCACCCCGGTGAACGTACTGGTCTGGCAGGACGCGCATCGCGCCCACGTCACCGGAGCGCTCGCCGGGATCAAGGCCACCGATCTCGCCAACTCCTCGGTCTACACCCCCGGTTCCGAGGACCGGGTGCGCACCGAGGCGGGGCACCGGCTCACCGTCTCCGGCTATCTGGACACCTCGCACGGCCGCGTGACCACCACCGTCACCCGGACGCTCGCCAACACCTCCGTCCACCGCTGGACCGCCGGCGAGACCACGGACGGACTCGACGCGACCTGGACCGACGACGAGACCGTCACCGTCGGCGGCCCCGGACACGGCCCCGCGCGGGCGACGCACACCCGTCGCGTGTACACCGTGAACGGCGCCACCACGCTCGGCCCGGACAGCCGGCTGCGCACCGTACTGACCCTCGGCGACCGGGCGTCGGTGGAGACGCGCGGGGGCGGCCGGCGCACCACGTGGTCGCGGCTGGACGACACCTACAGCGGCGACGCCGCCTACACGGTCGACGTCCCGCGTGACCAGCGGCACGCGGTCGGCACGTCGACCGAGCGCTACCGCCTCCTCGGCCCGGACCGCTGCTACGACCGCTCGCTCACCACGGTCCAAGGGATGCTGACGGACGACCGCCACCGCTGCTGACGTGGGCGGCGGCACGGGGTGCGCCGCGTGAGGCAACCGGCCGGCCCGGCCGGTCGCACGCGGTACGGAAGGCGTGGCCCGGCGGCTCCGGTCGCGCGACGGCCCCGCTGGCGACGGCCCCGCTCCTTCCCGGGAGCGGGGCCGTGGGCGTTCAGCAGCGCTGGGCGGCGTCCCCGTCGATCAGCGTGTCCAGCAGCACGCCGAGCACCTGGCGTTCCTTCTCGGTCAGCGGCGCCAGTATCTCCTCTGCCGCCGAGCGCCTCGCCCCGCGCAGTTCGCGCAGGGTCGCGCGCCCCTCGTCCGTCAGCTCGATCCGGGTCACGCGCCGGTTCGCCGGGTCCGGTGCCCGCCGTACCTTGCCGCTCGCCTCCAGCCCGTCGACCAGCGTCGTCACCGCGCGGGGGACGACCTCGAGGCGCTCGGCGAGGTCGGCCATGCGTGGCGGTGAGGCGTAGTGCGCGAGGGTGCGCAGCAACCGGGACTGGGCCGGGGTCACGCCCAGTCGCCGCTCCTCCAGATGGCGTTTCTGGATGCGGTGCACCCGGCGGGTGAGCCGTAGCAACTGCTCGGCGAGCGGTCCGTCGGGATCGGCGGTGGTCATGCGGGAACAATATCAGGATGCCGTTCATTGTGAGTATAGGTAACAATGAGCTACGATCCGTCAGGCAGCGTCGGCCTCCCCGGGCCGGCACCCGTTCCCCTCCGTAGGAGCCCATGCATCCCGACCGTGAACCCTCCTGGACCCCACCTGCCGACGCCGGCGAACAGCCCCGGCAGGTGCGCCGCATCCTGCGGCTCTTCCGTCCCTACCGCGGGCGGCTGGCCGTCGTCGGCCTGCTCGTCGGCGCCTCGTCGCTGGTCTCCGTGGCCACGCCGTTCCTGTTGAAGGAGACGCTCGACGTAGCGATCCCCCAGGGTCGCACCGGCCTGCTGAGCCTGCTCGCGCTCGGCATGATCCTCAGCGCCGTCCTGGCCGGCGTCTTCGGTGTGCTCCAGACGCTGATCTCGACCACCGTCGGCCAGCGGGTCATGCACGACCTGCGCACGGCGGTCTACGGCCGGCTGCAGCGCATGTCGCTCGCCTTCTTCACCCGCACCCGCACCGGCGAGGTGCAGTCCCGCATCGCCAACGACATCGGCGGCATGCAGGCCACCGTCACCTCCACCGCCACCTCCCTGGTCTCCAACGCCACCAGCGTGGTCGCCACGATCGTCGCGATGATCGCCCTGGACTGGCGGCTGACGATCGTCTCGCTGGTCCTGCTGCCGGTGTTCGTGTGGATCAGCCGCAGAGTGGGCAACGAACGCAAGAAGATCACCACCCAGCGGCAGAAGCAGATGGCCGCGATGGCGGCCACGGTCACCGAGTCACTCTCGGTCAGCGGCATCCTGCTCGGCCGCACCATGGGCCGTTCCGACTCGCTGACCGCGTCCTTCGCCGGGGAGTCCGAGCGCCTGGTCGACCTGGAGGTCAGGTCGAACATGGCCGGGCGCTGGCGCATGGCCGTGATCACGATCGTCATGGCCGCGATGCCCGCGGTCATCTACTGGACGGCCGGCCTCGCCCTCCGGTTCGGCGGTACCGAGGTCTCCCTCGGCACCATCGTCGCCTTCGTCTCGCTCCAGCAGGGCCTGTTCCGCCCGGCCGTGAGCCTGCTCGCGACCGGCGTCCAGATCCAGACCTCGCTGGCGCTCTTCCAGCGCATCTTCGAGTACCTGGACCTGCCGGTCGACATCACCGAGCGCGAGCGACCGGTCCGGATCGACCAGGTCAAGGGCGAAGTCCGCTTCGAGGACGTCGAGTTCCGGTACGACGACAAGGGAGGCCCGGTCCTCGACGGCGTCGACGTCACCGTGCCGCCCGGCGGCAGCCTCGCCGTCGTCGGTCCGACCGGCGCCGGCAAGTCCACGCTCGGCTATCTGGTGCCCCGCCTGTACGACGTCACCGGCGGCCGCGTCACGCTGGACGGCGTGGACGTCCGCGACCTCGACTTCGACACCCTCGCCCGCGCGGTCGGTGTCGTCTCCCAGGAGACGTACCTCTTCCACGCCTCGGTCGCCGAGAACCTGCGCTTCGCCAAACCGGACGCCACCGACGGCGAACTGCACGCGGCCGCCAAGGCGGCGCAGATCCACGACCACATCGCCGCGCTCCCCGACGGCTACGACACGGTCGTCGGCGAACGCGGCCACCGCTTCTCCGGAGGCGAGAAACAGCGTTTGGCGATAGCCCGCACGATCCTGCGCGACCCGCCGGTCCTCATCCTGGACGAGGCGACCAGTGCGCTCGACACCCGCACGGAAGCGGCCGTCCAGCAGGCCATCGACGCGCTGTCGGCCGACCGTACGACGATCACCATCGCCCACCGTCTGTCCACGATCCGCGGCGCCGACCAGATCGTGGTGCTGGACTCCGGACGCGTCGCCGAACGGGGCACACACGACGAACTCCTGGAGCGGGACGGGCGGTACGCGGCCCTGGTGCGCCGGGACGCGCGACTGCAGCCGACAAACTGAACATATGCCGGGTTTATGAGCCTATGCGTATTACCGTGCCCGCATGCAGACGAACACTCCGTCACGGAGCAGGATCCGACTGACACGCCGGGGCAGACTCGCCGTCGTCGTGGCCGGTGCTGTCGTGGCCGGCGCCGCCGTGGCGGTGCCGCTGCTGACGCTGGCCACCGACCACGAACAGGCGCAGTCCGCCATGCTGGTCATCCCGGAGGGCTGGCGCTCGGGCCAGGTCTACGACGCGATCGACAAGGCGCTCGCGCTGCCTCCCGGCAGTACCCGCAAGTCCCTCGACAAGGCCGCCCTGCATCTGCCGGGCGAGGCCGGGGGCAACCCGGAAGGCTATCTCCTGCCCGCGACATATCCGGTGCGGAAGGGCGCGACCCCCGAGTCGCTGCTGCGGGCCATGGTCGACAACGCCAAACGGAAGTACGACGCCGCACCGGTCGCGGCCGGGGCACAGCGGGAGGCGATGAACGTCTACCAGACCGTCACCATCGCCAGCATCGTCCAGGCGGAGGCCGGCACGAAGGTGGACATGGGCAAGGTCGCCCGGGTCGTCTACAACCGGCTCCAGAGCGGAATGCCGCTGCAGATGGACTCGACCATCAACTACGCGCTGAACCGCAGCACGGTCCGCACCAGTCAGGACGACGCACAGCTGGCGAGCCCGTACAACTCCTACCAGCGCACGGGTCTGCCGCCGACACCGATCGACAACCCCGGCGAGCAGGCGATGCGCGCCGCCCTCAACCCGACGCCGGGCGACTGGCTGTACTACGTCACGGTGCGGCCCGGGGACACGCGCTTCACCGCGGACTACAACGAGCACCTGAAGAACGTGGCCGACTTCAACGCCGCTCACCAGGACGCGGCGACACAGCCCTCGGACAGCGGCGCACCGGCGCTCCCGGCCTCACCGGGAGGCGCCGGCAGCTGAACCGTACGGGACCTCACGCGGCGACAGGCTCGTCCGTCAGCAGCCGCCTGATGTCCCGTACGGCGGCGCGCCCGGCCCGGTTGGCCCCGACGGTGCTGGCCGAGGGGCCGTACCCGACGAGGTGGATCCGCGGATCGGCGACCGCACGGGTGCCCTCCACCCGGATGCCGCCGCCCGGTTCACGCAGCCGCAGCGGAGCGAGATGGTCGAGCGCGGCCCGGAAGCCGGTCGCCCACAGGATCACGTCGACCGCCACCCTCCGGCCGTCCCGCCACTCCACGCCCTCCGGGGTGATCCGGTCGAACATCGGCTGCCGGTCCAGGATTCCGTCGGCGAAACCCTGGCGGACGGCGTCGTTGAGGGGCAGCCCGGTGACCGAGACCACACTGCGCGGCGGAAGCCCCTCCCGCACCCGCTCCTCCACCAGCGCGACGGCCGCGCGGCCCGCCTCCTGGTCGAACGGGCCCTCGCGGAAGACCGGAGGCCGCCGGGTGACCCAGACGGTCGCGGCCGCGTACGGGGCCAGCTCCAGCAGGTGCTGAGTGCCCGAGGCACCGCCGCCCACGACGAGGACCCGCTGCCCCGCGAACTCCTCGGGGCCGGCGTACTGCGCGGTGTGCAACTGCCGCCCGCGGAAGGTCTCCTGACCGGGATAGCGCGGCCAGAACGGCCGGTCCCAGGTCCCGGTCGCGTTGATCAGCGCCCGCGTCGACCAGTCGCCGTCCGATGTCTCCACCAGCAGCCGCTCCCCGCCGCCCTCGCGCACCGCGCGCACCTCCACGGGACGCCGTACCCGCAGGCCGAAGGTGCGCTCGTACCGGTCGAAGTACTCCCGGACGACCTCGGCCGAGGGCCGCGCCGGGTCGGCGTCCGTCAGCTCCATGCCGGGCAGCGCGTGCATCCCGTGCACCTTGCCGAACGTCAAAGAGGGCCACCGGAACTGCCAGGCCCCGCCCGGCCCGGGGGAGTGGTCCAGGACCACGAAGTCGCGGTCCGGCTCGAAACCGGTCCGCCGCAGGTGATAGGCGGCGGCCAGACCGGCCTGACCCGCGCCGATGACGACGACCTCGACCTCGCGTGCTCCGTTCACGCCACTCCCAACAGGGAGCCGCCCGCGGATCTTCCCGGCTGCGGCCCGGCGCCCGTCCCCTCCGACGGCGGAGTCCGCGACGCGAGCGACCCGGAGACACGGAGACACGGAGACATAGAGATGTAGAGACATGGAGACACAGGGAGGGCCGACAACCCGCCGCGCCCGGCCGGGTGTGCGCGCGGGCCGACGGCGTCCCGCCGGACGAACCACCCGGACCGGAAAGGGCGGCGCCGTCGAGTGTGAGAACCGGCGTATGGGTCAGGATGGGGGCATGTCCGATGCCTTCACCACGCGCATGCTGCACGTCTCCACCGGTTCCCGGGAGCGTGTCGTCGACCTGACCGCGGACTGCGAGGAGTTCCTGCGGGAGGCGGCGGCAGGCCGGGACGGCCTGCTCAACATCTTCGTCCCGCACGCCACCGCCGGAATCGCGGTCATCGAGACGGGCTCAGGCAGTGACGACGACCTGCTCGCGGCTCTGCACACCCTGCTGCCCGCGGACGACCGATGGCAGCACCGGCACGGCAGCCCCGGCCACGGCCGCGACCACGTCATGCCCGCCTTCGTCCCGCCGCACGCGACCCTGCCGGTGATCGGCGGACGCCTGGAGCTGGGCACCTGGCAGTCGGTGTGTCTGGTGGACACCAACAAGGACAACCCCGACCGCCGGGTACGGCTGAGCTTCTACGGCTGAACCGCCCCCACCTGGCGGAACCCTCCCGGCCGAACGTACCTGGAGGCCCGGGCGGGCATCCGGGCCGGGCGGAAGGGCCGGTCGCGCTCGGCGCCGGGCGCAGAGGCCGGGCGGGATGGTCGGCTGCGCTCGGTGCCAGGCGCAGAGGCCGGTCGTGCTGAGTGCCGGGCGGGACGGTCAGCCTCGCTCGGTGCCGGGCGGAGAGGTCAGCCGTGCTCGGGGCCGCCCTCCGCCTTCTCCTTCTTCAGGTTCTTCAGCCGCACGGTCTCCTTGCGGACCTCGGCCTGGGTGGCGCGCTCCTTCTCCAGCCACTCGGGCCGCTCCTGCTTGAGCGCCTCGATCTGCTCGGTGGTCAGTGCTTCGGTGACCCCGCCCCGGGCGAGCCCCGCGATGGACACGCCCAGCTTGGCGGCCACCACCGGACGCGGGTGGGGGCCCGTGTTCCGCAGCTCGCGCAGCCACTCCGGCGGGTTGGCCTGCAGCTCGCTGAGCTCGGCGCGCGTGACCACACCCTCCTGGAAGGAGGCGGGGGTGGCGGGGAGGTACACACCCAGCTTCTTCGCCGCGGTCGCGGGCTTCATCGTCTGGGTGCTCTGCTGCGACTTCATGAGGTCAAGGGTATCGGCCGTGTGCGGGACCGCCGACCACGGCCGGTGCCGGCGGCCTGCCCGCTGCCGGTAATCTGGCCTGGTGACAGGCTCGGAGGAATCACCGTCGTTCCGGCTCGCGTACGTTCCCGGCGTGACGCCCGCCAAGTGGGCGAAGGTCTGGCGGGAGCGTCTGCCCGGCGTCCCACTCACCCTCGTCCAGGTCCCGGCCGCCGAGGCGTCCGAGGTGCTGCGCGCCGGGGACGCCGACGCGGGCCTGGTCCGGCTGCCGGTCGACCGTTCGTTCTTCAGCGCGATCCCGCTGTACACCGAGGCCTCGGTGGTCGTGGTCCCGAAGGACCATGTGATCACGGCCGCGGACGAGGTGACCCTGGCCGACCTCGCCGACGAGGTGCTCTTCCACCCCTTGGACGACGTCTTCGACTGGGACGCCCCGCCCGGCGAACCGGCCTTCGAGCGCCCCGCGACGACACCCGACGCCCTCGAACTGGTGGCGGCGAACGTCGGCCTGCTGGTCGTGCCGCAGTCGCTGGCCCGCCTGTACCACCGCCGTGACCTCACCTACCGCCCGGTCGTCGACGCACCCCAGTCGAGCGTCGCCCTGTCCTGGCCGGAGGAGGCCACCACCGATCTGGTGGAGGACTTCATCGGCATCGTCCGCGGACGCACCGTCAACAGCACCCGGGGCCGTACGGCGGCGCAGCCCGAGGCCGACGACCAGCGCAAGCGCTCCGACCGGGGCGGCGCCCGGCAGACTCCGGCGGGGAAGGGTCAGGGCAAGTCGTCTGCGACGTCCTCCGCCAAGCCGGGGAGCCGTACGGCCCGCGCCCGCACGGGCGGCGGCAAGCCGGCCAAGCGGGGGAAGCCGCGCCGGAGGTCGTGAGGCGAGCGGCCGACCGGCCGCTCACGACCCGGGCCGCACCGGCCCCGCTCACGACCCGTCCCGCACCGGCAACGCTCACGACCCGTCCGCACCGGCAACGCTCACGACCCGGGCCGCACCGGCTCCGCCGTGCCGTCCTCTTCCCGGCCCCAGCCGGCCGGTTCCCCGGCCAGGTCCGGCTCGGGACCGGACTTGCGGTCCCGCAGATCGGCGACCGCCAGCACGAGCGCGACCAGGATGATCGCCACCGAGGAGAGCAGCCCGAGCTGCATCGCCGTATCGGTGCGGCCGTGGTTGGCGAGGTGCGCGAAGTACACCGAGCCCACCACCGCGATCCCGGCGGCCGAGCCGACGCGCTGGCCCGTCTGCAGGACGCCCCCGGCCGCGCCCGCCCGGTTCACGGGGACCCGGGTGAGGGTGAGGGTGGTGTTCGGGGAGACCGTCATGCCCGATCCGATGCCGCCGACGAGCAGCGGCAGCGCCGACGCCCAGCCCAGGTTCCGCCCGGGCGCCAGCTCCATCGCCGCGACCACTCCGAGCAGACCCAGCGCCACCCCGCCCAGCCCGATGACGACGAGCTTGCGGCCGTGACGCACCACCAGGCGGCCGCCGATGGCCGCCCCGATCGCGGAGGCCACCGCGAAGGGCAGGACCGTGAGCCCCGACGCCAGCGCGCTGTACCCCAAGCCGTTCTGCAGGTACAGGGCGTAGAGGAAGAAGACTGTGGTGAAGCCCGCGAAGTAGGTGAGGCTGATCAGAGCGCCGAGCGTGAACGAGCGCAGGGAGAACAGCGCCAGGTCCACCAGCGGGGCGCGTCCCAGCACCCCCTGCCGTCTCTCCCAGGCCCAGAACGCGCCCAGCAGCGCCAGGGCCACCGGCACCAGCGCCCACTTCTCCCGTCCGGTCCACTGCTGCTCCTGCACCAGGGGGAGCATGAGCGCGAACACGCCCGCGCCCAGGAGCAGCACCCCGAACAGGTCGAACTCCTCGTGCTTCCCCGCCACCGGCAGACGGGGCAGCAGCCGGAGCCCCGCGACGAAGGCGGCCACCCCGATCGGCAGATTGACGAAGAACACCCAGCGCCAGCCGTCGTCGGTGCCGACCGCGTCGATCAGCAGGCCGCCGACCAGGGGACCGGCCGCGGTCGACACGCCGATGACCGTGCCGAGGACGCCGAAGGCCTTGGCCCGTTCATCGCCCGGGAACATCTGCTGGATCAGCCCCGAGGTCTGCGGCGCGACCATGCCCGCCGCCGTTCCCTGGATCAGCCGGAACACCACCAGCCAGGTGGGGCTCGCCGCCAGCCCGCAAGCCAGCGAGGCCACGGTGAACAGGGCGAGCCCGATCAGGAAGGCCTGCCGCCGGCCCCGCATGTCGCCCAGCCGGCCCGCCGGGACCAGGGCGAGCCCGAAGGTCAGGGCGTAACCGGAGACCACCCATGACTGGACCGCCTCAGAGGCCCCCAGCCCGCGCTCCAGCGAGGGCAGCGCCACATTCACGATCGAGGTGTCGAGAAGCGAGATGAAACCCGCCGCCAGACAGACCCCGAGCGCCTTCCACCGCCGCTCATCGGGGGCAGGCCGGGCCTGGACTGTGCTCATGGGGTCACGCTATGCAGTCGTCGCCCGTCGCGCACGCCGAACAACTGCGCGTCACCCCGGCCCCGGCGCCCCGGCCGCCGCGGGACCGTCACGCACGTACGGCGCCGCACGTGCCGTCCGCCCCCGCCGGACGAGGGCTGGCCACCGTCCCGCGCGACACCGGGGACGGTCACCCCGGACGGCCCGGAAAGGGGCTCAGCGGGCCGTGTCCCGCAGCCAGGTGTACGCCGACTGCGCCGTGAACTCTGCCTGTCCGCCTCGCAGCAGCAGGTCGGCCGTGGCGAACTCGGGAGCACCGGCCTGGGCGGGGACGTACGGGATCGCGACGCAGCGCATCCCGGCCGCGTGGGCGGCGGCCGCACCGGGGGCCGCGTCCTCCAGGACCACGCAGTCGGCCGGGGCCGCGCCGAGCCGGCGGGCCGCCTCCAGGAAGACGTCCGGGGCGGGCTTGCCGTGGGGCACCGCGTCGGACGAGACCACCGTGCGCAGGAACGCGGCCAGGCCGGTGCCCGCCAGGATCGCGTCGATGGCCTGCGGGGAGGAGCCGGAGGCCACCGCCATCGGCACGTTCTCGGCGGCCAGCAGCTCCACGAACTTCCGCATCTCCGGGTACGCGCGCGTGTGGGCGCGGGCCAGGTCCAGATAGCGGCGGTTCATCGCGGCCAGCAGCTCAGCCACCGGGACACGCAGGCCGTAGCGTTCCCGCCAGATCGTCACCGTCTCCAGGGTGCTGACACCGACGTAGCCCTCGTGGTCCGTCCAGGTGAAGCCGGGGACACCGTGCTCGGCCAGCGTCCGCCGGCTCGCCTCGTAGTAGTTCGGCTCGCTGTCCACCAGCGTTCCGTCGAGATCGAAGATGACCGCGAGGGTGCCGAGATCGCTCATGGCGTCCAGCATGCCAAGGATCAGACGCGGGCCGCCCGGCCGACGGACTCCACCAGGGGCAGCAGCCGGTGCGGGACGCGCTCGCGCAGCGCCACCTCGGTACGGGTGCGCACCACGCCCGGCAGGCTGATCAGCTTCTGGATCACGTCCTCCAGATGCGCGTTGTCCCGGCCCACCACCCGGGCGAGCAGATCCCCGCCACCGGTGATCGAGAAGGCCTCCACGATCTCCGGGACGGCGGCCAGCGCGTCCCCCACGTCGTCCAGATGGCCCTGGGTGACCTCGATGTGCACGAAGGCCAGCACCGGATGCCCCAGCGCGGCGGGGGAGAGGGAGGGGCCCGTGCCGGTGATCACGCCGTCCCGTTCCATCCGGTCCAGCCGCGCCTGGAGCGTGCCGCGGGCCACGCCGAGGATGCGGGCGTACTCGCGCACGCTGGTGCGCGGCTGCTCCAGGAGCAGCCGCAGGATGCGGGTGTCGAGTTCGTCCACGGCCATGATGTCCGACTGTACCAATGGCCCACTGCCCTCGCCGCCCCATGTGCCGCTCGACCTGGGCCGTTGGCGTTGCCATGGGTCGGCTTGCTCCGCCGCGGAAGGGCCAATGGCCCAGCGGATCGGCGTTGACTTGAGCCAGTGACCCTGGTGGTGCTCTCATGGACCTGTCGATGGCGCTGCGGATCCCGCGGCGCCTTTTCTGTGCCGTGTTTCGTTCCCCGGGGAGGACAGCAGTGCTGAAGAGGATGTTCGTGGCTCCGGACCCGGGCGGGGCGCGCCTGCGCTTCGCGGCGCGGGCCGTCCTCGGCATCGGCCTGGCGGTCGTGGTCTGCGGACTCGCCGGACACTCCCTCGCCGGTGCGGTCACCGGCGGGCTCGCCGCGCTGCTCGCCCTGTTCACCGTCGCCGACCCGACCGTGCGCGGGCAGGCGGTCACCACCGCCCTGCTGCCCGCCGTGGGTGTGCCGGTGCTCGCCGTCGCGGCGGAGCTGCACGACGTCCCCGTCGCCCGTGACTTCGCCTTCCTGGCCGTGGTCGGCGCCGGCGTCTACGCCCGCCGGTGGGGTCCGCGCGGTCACAGCCTCGGCGTGTTCGCCTTCATGACCTTCTTCGTGGCCCAGTTCCTGCACGCCACCCCGGCGCAGCTGCCCGAGCTGTACGCCGCCGTCCTGCTGTCCGTGCTCAGCGCGGCCGCCGTGCGGTTCGGTGTGTGGTGCTACGAGCGCCGGCTGCCCCCGGTCGCCGTACCCGCCCCGCCCGCCGGGACCGGGCTGGCCCGGGTGACCACGCGACAGGCCGTCCAGGCGACCTCGGGCGCCGCCTTCGCGCTCGTCGTGGGCCAGCTGGTGTCGGGGCAGCGCTGGTACTGGGCCGTCGGCGCCACCTGGTGGATCTTCGTCAACACCGCCTCGCGCGGCGAGACCCTGGTCCGCGGCTTCCGGCGGGTCCTCGGCACGGTGATCGGCATCTGCCTGGGCTTCCTCGTCGCCGTACCCGTCGACGGTGCCCCGGTCCCGACGGCCGTCCTCGTCGCGGTCGCCGTCTTCGGCATCTTCTACACGGCCGCCGTCTCCTACACCTGGATGATGCTCTGGGTGACCGTGCTCGCCGAGTCCCTCTACGGCCTCCTCGGCGTCCTCAGCCCCGGACTGCTCGCCCTGCGCCTCGCGGAGACCGGCGTCGGCGCGCTCGGCGCCGCGCTCGCCGTCGCGATCGTGCTGCCGGTCACCACGCACGCCACCACCGACGCCTGGATCCAGCGGGCCCTGCGCTGCGTGCACGCGTGCACCGCCGAGGCCGCGGCCCGCCTCGCCGGGTCCGCCACGGCCGACCCCGCGCCCCGCGTCGCCGAACTGGAACAGCTGCTCGGCCGGGTACGGCTGTCGGTGGCCCCGCTGGTGCACCCGCTGAACCCCAGGCCGGCACGGAAGGCGCGGGCCCGCCGGGTGCTGGCGCTGCTCGACGACTGCGCCCGCGAGATCCGGGGCCTGGTGGCGATCGCCGCCGACCCCGAGGCGTCCCACGACGCCCGGCTCGCCGCCGCCTGCTGGCGTGTGGAGGCCGCCGTCGAGGCCCTCACCGCCGGCCGCGCCGAACCCGTGCGGCGCCCCGCCGAATCGCCCGCCGAACCGGCCCTGGCCCATCTGCACGGCCTGGAGCGCGCCCTCGCCGACCTCGCGGAACCCCTGCGCACGCCGTCCGGGTCCCGGCTGGTCGGGGCCTGAACGGCCCGCCGCTTCGCGCGAACCGCCCTGCCGCCCCGCCCTCTTGGTCTAGACCGGGACTGATCGACTGCTACCGTCGGCCCCGGACCGGCTCGGCCGGCTCGACTGGCTCGACCGGGACTCGACGGGCTCGACCGAGAGGGGACAGCGGTGGCACAGGACGGCAGGGCGGGCAGGCGCCGGGCGTTCATCGGATCGTTCACGGCGGCGGGCGGCCCCGGACTGGTGATCGCGGAGGTCGCGCCGCGCAGCGGGGCCCTCGACGTCGTGTCCGCCGTCAAGGACGTACCCGACCCCTCCTACCTGGCCCTCTCACCGGACGGGCACACGCTGTACGCGGTCAGCGAGACCGCCGAGGGCGCCGTCGCCGCCTACCGCGTCACCGGCGACCGGCCGGAACCCACCGGCGCACCGGTACCGGTGGACGGCAGCGGCCCCACCCATCTCAGCCTGCACGACGGGCATCTGCTCACCGCCAACTACGGCTGCGGCAGCGTCACCGCCGTACCCCTGCGCCCGGACGGCACGCTCGCCGACGCGCCCTCCGGGCGGCTCCAGCACACCGGCTCCGGGCCGCACGACCGGCGCCAGCGCGGCCCGCACGCCCACCAGGTGCAGCCCGACCCCAGCGGCCGCTGGGCCGTCAGCGTCGACCTCGGGACGGACTCGGTCCGCGTCTGCACCCTCGCCGACGGCGCCCCGGCCGTGCACCGCGAGATCGCCCTGCGCCCGGGCTCCGGCCCGCGCCACCTCGCCTTCCACCCGGACGGCGAGCACGCCTACGTGGTCAACGAGCTGACCCCCACGGTGACGGTGTGCCGCTGGGACGCCGAGGGCGGCTCGCTCAAGCCGCTGACCGAGGTCCCCGTGCTGCGGGACGCACCGGCCGGGGACGCCTACCCCTCGGGGATCGTGGTCTCGCCCGACGGCCGCTTCGTGTGGACGGCGACCCGCGGCGAGGACGTCCTGTCGGTCCTCGCCGTCGAAGACGACGGGCTCCGGCTGACCACCACGGTGCCCTGCGGCGGGCGCTGGCCCCGCGCGCTCGCCCAGCACGGCGGCTTCCTCTACGCGGCCAACGAGCGCTCCGGTGACGTGACCTGGTTCGCCGTGGACGAGGCGACGGGCATCCCCCGCTACGACGGCTCCGTGCGGGTCACCGCGGCCTCCTGCGTGGTCTTCGGCTGAACCCTTCGGGCCCGGACACGGCGAAGGGCCCGCCCCCGGACGGGAGCGGGCCCTGTGTCGTACGGACGCCGGCCACCGGTGGCCGCCCGCGTCAGCGGACCGGCGCGCCCTGCGGCTGCTGCGGGGCGATGCCCAGCGCCGTCGTGTACTTGGCGAGCGCGAGCTTGCCGATCGCCGGGTACGCGCCGAGCGCCTCGGCCGTGGCGCAGCCCGCCTCCTCGGCCGCGGCGGCCAGCAGACCCGCGTCGATCTCCGGGCCGATCAGGTACGGCGCCAGGGCCAGCTGCTGCGAGCCGGACGACCGCAGCTGCTCGGCCACGGAGGAGATGGAACCCTCCTGGTCCAGGGCCGCCGACATCACCGGCACGGCCAGGCGCGCGGCGAGCAGCATGCCGGTGATGCCGGCCGCCTGCACGGCCTCGTCGCCGCCCACGGAGGCCAGGATGATGCCGTCGGCGGCGGTGGCCACGGTGAACAGCCGGGCGCGGTCGGCGCGGGCCAGGCCCGCCTCGGACAGCCGCACGTGCAGCGCCTCGGCGAGCAGCGGGTGCGGGCCCAGGGCATCGGTCAGGTCGGCGGCGACCCGGCTGTCCATCACGGACTGACGGATCCGGCGCAGCAGCGCGTTGTCCGGTCCGGCCAGCAGCGGGACGACGACGGCGACCGGGCCGTCGGGCTCCTTGACGCCCTCGATCCCGGCGGCGACGGCCTGCTCGTAACGGGCGGTGCGCTCCTCGGCGGCGATGGCCAGCACGGAGCGGAGCGTGAGGAACTCGGAGTCGTCCCCGTCCAGGTACCCGATCCGGGCGTCCAGGCCGGGCAGCTCGGAGCGGGCGATGCTCACGACCTCCTCGGCGAGGCTGCGCGTGGCGGCGCTGGGCGCGCCGGGCACCGCGAGGACGAGCGCGGGCGCGCCCTCGGGAGCCACCAGCGGCTCCGGACGGCGGTGCCGTCCGGGCTGGCGGGGTCGCGGCATTCGTACGGGCAGGCCGGACGCGGGTCCAGTGGGGGAGCTCATGGCGCCGCATGTTACTGGTTTCCTGGGTTCCTCCGTTCGGGGAGGGTGCAGGTGAGCGGTATCCGTCCGGTTTTGTCTGATGAGTTACGTACGCATGACACGCGTTTCCGGCACATGCCGGACGCATGGGCCGACACCGCGACACAACCCCCTTCTCGCCGACGGTCAGTCACGCTGGGTGTGGCTCACGCAGAGCATCGCAGGATCCCCCGGCAGGTCGAGCCGCCCCGCCTCCAGATCCGTCGCGATCCGTACCGAGCCGTGCAGCGGATCCCCCGCGGCCGGTACCTGCCGGGCGTGCGGCAGCCGGCGAGCCAGTTCCTCCCGCAGGGGCATGAGGAGGGGGTCGCCCATCTGGAACAGGCCGCCGGTGAGCGCCACTTCGGGTTCGCCCCGGGCCGGGCAGACGGCCGCGGCGGAGTCGGCCATGTGCCGGGCCGCCGCACCCAGGATCTCCGCGGCGACCGGATCGTGTGCGGCGCAGGAGGCAACCCGGGGCGCGAAGGAGGCCAGAACGGCGGCCCGGTCGGCCCGCGGGTACAGCAGGCCGGGCAGGCCGCGCACCGGGCCGAACTGCTCCTCGGCGCAGGCCAGCAGCGAGGCGGAAGCGCCGTCGCGGCCGTCGTGGGCACGCAGCGCGGCCTCCAGGCCGGCCCGCCCGATCCAGGCGCCGCTGCCGCAGTCGCCCAGCAGGTGCCCCCAGCCGTCGGCCCGCCGCCAGCCCGTCAGGTCCGTGCCGATCGCGATCAGCCCGGTGCCCGCGGCGAGGACCGCGCCCGGCCGCGACCCGAGGGCGCCGGCGTAGGCGGTGACGGCGTCGGCAGCGAGCGCCACGGTGCGTACGCCCAGCTCCCGGGCGAGGGCGCCGGGCAGTTCGGCGCGCAGGGCGTCGCCCAGGGTGGCGAACCCGGCCGCCCCGACGACGGCCGTACCCAGCCCGTCCAGCTCCGCCCGGGCGGCCAGGGCGCGGGCCACCGGGACGAGTTGCTCCAGCAGATGGGCCGGGTCGATGCCCCGCGCACCCGTGCGGACCGGTTCCCGGGACTCGTGCCGCGCCGCGGGTTCCCGCCCCGGGACACCGACGGCGACCCGCAGGCCGGAACCGCCCGAGTCCACGGCGAGATACCCCGCGGCGGTCACGGCAGACGCCGGTCCACCGGCTGTCCGCCCTGCCGCATCGGCAGGTCGTTGGCCTGGCTGAAGGGGCGCGAGCCGAAGAAGCCGCGGTCGGCCGGCATGGGCGAGGGGTGCGCGGACTCCACCGCCGGAAGACGGCCGGGCAGCGGACGGAGGTTGCGGGCGTCTCGGCCCCACAGGATGGACACCAGCGGCTTGCCGCGCGCCGCGAGGGCCCGTATCGCCTGCTCGGTGACCTCCTCCCAGCCCTTGCCGCGATGCGCGCCCGGGCTGATCAGGCTGGGCGGCAGGGGGCGCACCTCGGGCGCGACCGAGAACGACAGGCCCACCGTGTGTGCGGGAGTTCCGCGATCTGCGTACCGAGTGTGAGGGGCTGACCAGGTGTGACGACCATTGCGGAGTGGCTTGATCACTGGGTGCAACGGGCTCCCCTCCTTCCCGGTGACCGGCTGCGTGATCTGCTCGACCGGTTCGAAGATCCCGACGAAGACGAAGAGTAGCGCCAGGAGCGGCGGCCGTGCGTGAGGGCTTATGTGTTGTGCCGGGGCACGGCGCCCACCAGTAGAGTGAGGCGCCGTGGCACCACGACCCTTGCATGAACTTGTTGAAGCAGGCTGGGCGAAGGCTCTCGAACCTGTGGCTGAACGCGTCGCGGCCATGGGGGACTTCCTCCGGGCCGAGATAGCGGCCGGCCGGACTTATCTTCCGTCCGGGGCGAATGTCCTGCGGGCCTTCCAGCAGCCTTTCGATGACGTCCGTGTCCTGATCGTGGGACAGGATCCCTACCCCACACCCGGGATGGCCATCGGACTGAGTTTCGCGGTCTCGCCTGAAGTGCGTTCGCTGCCGGGGAGTCTGGAGAACATCTTTCGGGAGATGCACTCCGACCTCGGGTTGCCCAGGCCGTCGAACGGCGATCTGACGCCGTGGACGCAGCAGGGTGTGCTGTTGCTCAACAGGGCGTTGACGACGGCCCCGCGCAAGCCCGCGGCGCACCGGGGCAAGGGCTGGGAGGAGGTCACCGAGCAGGCGATCCGGGCCCTTGCCGGGCGCGGCAAGCCGCTGGTGTCCATCTTGTGGGGGCGTGACGCGCGTAATCTGCGGCCGCTGCTGGGGGATCTCCCGGCGATCGAGTCCGCGCACCCGTCGCCGATGTCGGCGGACCGGGGCTTTTTCGGCTCGCGCCCGTTCAGCCGGGCCAACGATCTGCTGCTGCGGCAGGGGGCGCAGCCGGTGGACTGGCGACTGCCGTAGTGCGTGTTGCGCGGTGATGGCTCGGAGGGCGGCGGCCTCCTGCCGGGGGTGCCGGACTCTCGCTGGACTGGGGACGCCGAGGATGGGCGACGCTGAGCGCAGCCAACAGGTCTGACCGTTGTTCAGCAGGCCGGCCATGAAGAACGACTCGCCGCCCGACGCGTCGAACCCGTGGGCGGGCCCGCCTGAACGAGTTGCCCCACTTTAGAGGCA
Source organism: Streptomyces echinatus (assembly GCF_014203595.1). Taxonomy (GTDB): domain Bacteria; phylum Actinomycetota; class Actinomycetes; order Streptomycetales; family Streptomycetaceae; genus Streptomyces; species Streptomyces echinatus. Next base: position 630,834 of record NZ_JACHJK010000002.1, on the reverse strand, counting down.
TCGGAGGGTAATGAACGTGGCCCGCCGGTAATTCACGACCCGAAAATGAGACAGTATTGAAACCGGCGCGGACAGGAAATTGAATATGGGCGCCATCCATTTAATTTCCGCGTCGCCGTGAACGCATCTCCGGTTGCCGCGGCCGCCCGGCGCGGGTAGCCTACAAAGGCACATATCCCCTTCCCGACATCAAGGGGGGGCAGTCATGAGTCGAATTCTTATTGTACTTACCGGCGCAAGCTACTGGACACATTCAAGAATGGACATCGTCATCCGACCGGATATTGGGCCGAAGAATTCGTAGCACCCTACAGCGTCTTTACGGACGCCGGCTACGAGGTCACCGTGGCAACACCGGGCGCCGTTATCCCCGTCGTCGACACCATGAGCCTGTGGAAGATCTCGCCTCCGACGCGGACTCTGCGGTACTGCTGCGCAAGGCGCTCGCGTCGGGCAAGCCCCTCGCCATTGTCTGCCACGCCCCCGCCGCGATCCTCGCGACCCGCGACGAGCACGGCAAAACGCCCTTCGCGGACCTCAACATGACCGGATTCTGCAACGAGGTAGAAGAGGGCGTCGGTTTCGCCAAGGACGCGAAGTGGCTCCTGGAGGACGAGTTGAAGAAGCTCCCCACCAAGTACACACGTGGTCCCGCCTGGGAGCCGTACACCGTGTCGGACGGCAACCTCCACACGGGGCAGAATCCGGCTTCGTCGGGGCCGCTGGCGCAGGAAGTGGTCAAGGCACTTTCCTGAGAACTGGGTCGGCTACAGCAGAACTGGGTCGGCTACAGCCTTGGAATCTTCCGGCCCCCCGCAGACGCGGCCCGGCGACACATCAACCTCGCTCCTCCTCCGGAAGGTGCACCCATGTCCACACAGAGCATCGCCCAGCCCCTCCAGGGCCGCGTCGCGGTCATCACCGGAGCCTCCAGCGGCATCGGAGAGGCGTCCGCCGAGAAGCTGGCCGCGCTCGGCGCACACGCCGTCGTCCTGGCCAGGCGCGCCGACCGGCTGACCGACCTGGTCGCCAGGATCAAGAAGAACGGCGGCAGCGCCACCGCGATCACCGCCGACGTGACCGACAGGGCGGCGATCCAAGCGGCCGCCGACCAGGTCGCGGCTGAACGCGGCGGCGCCGACCTGCTGCTCAACAACGCCGGCGTCATGCTCCCCGCCCCGATCGAGGAACTGGCCACCGACCAGTGGCAGCGCCAGATCGACCTGAACATCACCGGTCTGATGAACGTCATCGGCGCGTTCGTCCCGCAGCTCGTGAAGGCCGCCGGCGAAGGCGGCGGCGTGGCCGACCTGATCAACACCTCGTCGATCGCGGCCCAGAACATCTTCCCGAACTTCGCGGTCTACTCCGGCACCAAGGCGTACGTCACCCATCTCTCCCGCCACCTGCGCGTGGAACTGGGCCCGAAGAACGTCCGCGTCTCGGCCATCGAGCCAGGCATCGTCGGTACCGAGCTACAGGGGCACGTCACCGACCAGGGGGCGATCGACTGGCTGGAGGGCTCCAAGGAGGCCATCGAGTGGCTGACGCCCCAGGACATAGCCGACACGATCGGCTTCCTCGCCTCGCTCCCGCGCCGGGTGAACCTCCAGCAAGTCACCATCATGCCGACGGGCCAGCCGTACTGAGAGCGGCACGGGCCGGGTCCGTCGCCGTTCGGCAGCGTCCTGCCCTGCGGACGCTGCCGCCCTCATCGCTGCATGGCCGGGCATCAAATGGCCCCTCGCTGCGCGCTCGGAATGCTGCCCGTTCGTCTACTGCCGGCCGGAGTCGTGGGCTGCGCTGAGGATGAGATCCGTGACGGCTTGGGGGTGTGAGACCAGGGAGACGTGTGAGGAGTTGATCTCGACCGTCTTGCGTGCGTGTGCCCGCGCGGCTTCGTACCGTTCGAGGCTGGGGTTGATGGCCCGGTCCTGTTTGCCGACGAGCACGTAGACGGGCTTGTCCCGCCAGGCCGCTTGGGTGAGCTTGTCGGTGAAGGCCGACTGTGCGATCGGGCGCTGCGTCGATGCCATGACGGAAGCCTGCTCCTGGGAGAGGTCCTGGGCGAAGGTCGCGTGGAGCTTGTCGGGCTGGATGTACATGTCGGTCCCCGACGTGCCGTCGCCGTTACGGAACGGCACCTGCCGCAACGCCTTGGTGAGCGGAGCTTTCGGGAACTTGCCCGAGAGACTGGCGAACGACTCCCCTTTGTCCGGCATCATCGCGTTGATGTAGACCAGAGCTTTGACGTCGTCGACGCCGGCGGCCGCCTGTGAGATCACCTCGCCGGCGTAGGAGTGTCCGACGAGGACGATCGGCCCCTTGATGGTCTTCAACAGGCTGTTCAGGTATGTCGAGTCCTGAGGTATGCCGCGCAGCGTGTTGGGTGGGGCGATGACCTGGTAGCCGTCCCGCTGCAGGCGCTGCACCACTGCGTTCCAGCTTGACCCGTCGGCGAATGCTCCGTGTACGAGCACCACTGTTGGCTTCTGGCCCGCCGGCGCCCCGCCGAGACCATCTGCGGCGTGAGTCGGCGTCACGGTCAGGGCGGAGAGGACCGACACGCCAAGGGCCAGTCGGGCCTTGCCCGATGTCAGGATTCCGGAGACGGTCATGTGCTTTCACTTCCTCGGCGTACAAGGTGAGGTTGGCCTGTTCGGCGTCTGAGAACAGTGAGGATCGTGCGGAAGGCGTCGGTCGTAGCCGCGATTGCCGTGTGCGGCGACGCGAACCGGGACGGGCCCTCCGACGCGGAAATCCAGATGGTCCGCGTTTTGGCGCATGCCAATCATCATCATTTTCGCGTGTCCCCGCTTGTCGCGCATCCGCTGCCATGCTGGATGATCGGCAGCGGGTGGGGTCGCCGCAGCCCCCCGGCGACCCGCACGGCGAACGGTGCGACATAGCTCGATGCGCCGCCGTACACCTTCACCGGACCTTACGACACGGCGCGCCGGCCATCCATCGGTAGCGCCCGGCCTCCGCCACCCCGCAACAAGATGGTCCGCCGACTCCATCGGCGGACCGTCAAGAAGGATCGAGGCTAAGGCGTTCGAGAGCGGCGGTGAGGTGGCTGGTCCAGGGCCAGTTGGGTGGCGCTGATGTGGTCGGCGGCCGTGTTCGAGCTCGCGTTCCCCGGTCTGAGCAGGGCCACGACCGGCTCACCGGTGCCGCCTGGTCCGTGGTCGACGAACCCCATCAGCGGGTGGTGCCAGGCGCTTTCCGGTCGGCTAACCGCCAGACGCCGCCGCCCTCGTGCAGCCAACAGGACCCTGGACACGTCCCTTCGTGGTCAGGTGCGGTGAACACACCGACCAACAAGCTCATCCGCGCAGTGGACCACGCCCTTGCCCAGGCGCCCAATGTCTTTCCCTCCGCCCGGAGAGAGGCTTACAGCCCGTATCCATCGGCGCGAACACGAGCGGCGCCGGCGGACGAGACCGGCTTATGAGGCAGCCGAACCTCGAGCCGGCGTTCACGTGAGCCAGGTACGGCAAGTCGAGTGCAAGTGCCCGGCAATCGGGCTCCGAAGACTGGGGATCATGACCACGAGCAATACTTCAGACTCCGCCGTTCACGCCTACACCCGCGAGATGGCGATGATCCACCAGGTGCTCCGTCGCGAGTCGCGCCTGCTGGCCGACCTCGTCCAGGACGTTCGGCCCGCAGACACCGCCCGCGCCCGGATCCTGGCCGAGCACTGGCGGCTCTACTCGATCGGCCTGCACGCCCACCACACCGGGGAGGACGAGATGCTCTGGCCGGTCCTGCTGCCCCATCTGGACCTCGATGCCGAGCAGGTGCTGGCCATGGAGGCCCAGCACCGGGAGCTCTCCGAAGGGATCAGCGAGGTCCAGGTGCTCATGGACCGGTGGCAGGCGAAGGCCCTGTCCGAGGACCGTGACGAGCTGGCCGAGGCGCTGCGTCGGCATCACCGGCAGCTGTGCGCCCATCTTGACGAGGAGGAACGGCAGGTCATGCCTCTTGTCGCCCTCCATGTGAACGAGAAGGAATGGCATGCGGTCGGGGAGCGGGGCCTCGCCGAGACGCCCCGCAACCGGCTGATGATCGCGCTCGGCGCCATCCTGGAAGACGCCTCTCCCGGGGAGCGCAGGGAGTTCCTCGCCCGGCTGCCCGTTCCGGCGCGAGTGCTGTGGAAGCTGCTCGGGCAGCGGCAGTACCGCCGCGAGACCGACCGGATCCGGGGGCGGCGTACAACCGGGTGACCGTCGTCCCCGCCGGCTGGGCTGGATGCGCGCCAGTGCGTCCGGACCCGTTCTCCCCCCCAACGATCGAGGAACCTCACCGATGCGCATCGGATTCTCCGTACCCCAGTTCGGTACGTTCGCCGACCCCCGCCTCTCCGCCGGCATGTGCACGGCGTTGGAAGCGCTGGGCTGCCACAGCCTCTGGGTGGCCGACCGCCTCTTGGCCCCGATCAGCCCGCCCGACGGATACCTGGGCGGGAAGATGCCCGTCCGGTACGGCACCCACCTCGACCCCCTCCTCGCGCTGGGCGTGGCAGCCATGGCGACCGAACGGGTACGTCTGGGCAGCAGTACGCTCAACGCCCTGTGCAGCCGCCCCTCGTGCTCGCCCGGGCGCTGACGACACTCGACCTGCTCAGCCGCGGGCGCCTGGATGTGGGCATCGGGCTGGGCTGGATGCGGGAGGAGTACGAGGCCGTGGGAGTGTCCTGGGAAGGCCGGGGCGCCCGGCTTGAGGAGACTCTTGACGTCCTCGACGCCGTATGGCGGCCCGGTTCGGTGGTCCACACCGGCTCGCTGTGGACGATCCGCGAGTCGACCATCCTGCCCAAGCCCCTCCAGAAGCCGAGGCCACCGGTGCTGCTGGGCGGATTCACCCCCGTTGCCCTGGAGCGGGTGGGCCGGCGTGCCGACGGCTGGCTCGCGGCCTCGATGCCGCTTGAGCACTTCCGCGGTCTGTGGGCCGTGGCCTCCGAGGCGGCCGAACGGGGGCGGGGCGGGACCCGGCAGGACTGCGGCGGGTGCTGCGTGTGAACCCTGACGTCACCAAGTTCGCGGCCGGCCTGGCGGAGGGCCACCACCGTGGGACCGTGCGCCAGATCTGTGACCACCTGCGCACGATGTGCGCGGCGGAGACCGACGAGGTGCTCGTGGACCTCCAGTTGACGACGGACTCGCCCGGTCGGTTCCTCGAGCTGGCGGCGGAGTTCATGGCCGAGCCGGCCTAGCGTCGCGCGATCCGGACCGGCTCCCCCGTGACCGCATCCTGTTCTACTCGCCCGACTGCGGAAGCCGGGCCAGGGCCGCTTGGGCGGCATGCGACCAGTGCGGGGAGTCCCATGCGGCTGCCACCCGCTCGGCCTCCCGGTAGTGGCGCCGCGCCTCCTGCGCATGGCCCAGGAATTCGGCAAGTTCGCCCAGGGTCTGCGCGACGGGCCGGAAGACGAGGCTGAGGCTGCTCGCTCCGCCTGCCAGCCGCCGAAGGGGAAGGAGATCGCGGTAGACCTCGGCGGCCGCTTGCCGGTCGCCGAAGGCGATGGCGGCGATGCCGCGCAGGCCGGCCAGGATGGAGTAGGCGAAGTCGCGGCGGATCGGCGCCCTGCGGGCGAAGACCTCACGGGCCTCTTCGCCGCGGTCCGCGGCCAGCAGGGCGAGGGCGGTGAGGGCTTCGTTGTGCGGCTGGTACTGCTCCCACACCGCGAGCAGCACCGGCAGGACCTCGGCGAGCCGGTCCTGCTGCAGGCGGATGCATCCGGCCGCCAGGCCCGCCAGTCCGCTGAGGTCCACCGCCCCACGCGCTCGCAGGTCCGCCACCGCAGACGCCAGGTCCTGCTCCGCCTCGCCGAATCGGCCCTGGGCCATGGCGACCATGGGGCGGCGCAGCCTGGCGATGGCGAAGGCACCGCCCAGCTCGTAGGTGCGGGCGATCTCGTCGGCGCGTACGAGGCACCGCTCCATCTGCGCCGGGTCGTTGCCGGCGGCGGCGATCCGGGCGGCGATGTAGGAACTCATCCAGGCGTACTCGGGGCTGTCCTGGGAGGCGGCGACCTCGGCAAGTTCTTCGTGGAGTTCGAGATAGGCGGCGGGTTCCAGTTCGCAGTCGATGCGGCGCAGCAAGGAGGTGAGGGTCATGCCCCGGAGCCGGGGATCGCCCACGGTCCTGGCGAGCTCCACGGCCTGGCGTGCCACGGTCACGGCGCGGGGGTTGGTGTCGTCCAGTGCGTCGGCGAGCTGGTCGAGGAGCAGGCACCGCTGCCGGTCGTCCGGGTGGTGATTCTCCAGCAGGTTCGTGAGCTCCTCGACGCCCTCGGGATCACAGGCCGCGTACGGGCGGACGCGCCAGGGCGTCGGTTCGGTCCATGTCGTGTAGGCGGCGGTCAGCAGGTCTGCCCGGCCCTCGGCACGGGCCACCCGGACGGCCTGCTGCTGTGCGTCGCGGGCCGGTACGACGGCCCCCATCCGGATCCTGCAGTCGACGAGCTGGCCCAGCAGCATCACACGCAGCAGGGCGGCGTCCTGGTCTGCGAAGGCTGCCGGATGGTCGGCCAGAAGGCCGAGGGCCGTGTTCAGCAGGGCTTCGGCGTTCTGCGGGGCATAGCGGCGCACGGCCTGCTCGCACGCCAGCCGGGCATGGTGGACCGCGGGGCCGGCGTCGGCGGTCACGACCGCGGCCGCCCGCAGGAGGTGGTGGGCGGTGGCGGCGACGTCGTCCGAGCCGAGGGCGATCAGGCTCCTGCCCAGTCGGGAATGCATCCGGGCCAGCCGCAGGCGCGTGAGGTCCGCCTCCAGGGCGTCTCGCACGAGGGCGTGGCTGAAGCGGACCGTACCCGCCCGCGGCTCGGTGAGAAGCCCGGCGGTCACGCCGGCGTCCAGGGCGTCGAGGAGTTGCTCGGGATCGCCGTCCGCGGCCTGCACCAGGAGGGCGATCGGGGCCTCGCGTCCGGCGACGGCTGCGAGCCGCAGTCCGGCCGTGACGGTCGGTGCGAGCAGGGCGAGCCTGCGCCGCAGTACGTCCTGGACCCCTTGCGGGATCCGGGCCAGGGCTTGCTGCTCGCCCTCGCCGGCCACCAGGAGGGAACTCTCACGGAGGTAGAAGGGGTTGCCCCCGGCCCGTTCGGCCAGGGCCGCCGCGGCCTGCTCGCTGATGTCGGCCGTCGACCGCCGCAGCAGTTCCTTCGCCTGGGTGTCCGACAGGCCCGAGAGCTTGATTCGTACGGGCGAGCAGGCAGCCAGGCGTGCCAGTGCGCCGGTCAGGTCGCCCTCGCCGGTGCGAGACGAGCCGACCAGGACCAGTGGTGCGTCGCGCAACTGCTCGGCGCAGAGCAGGAACAGCTCGATGCTCTCCTGGTCGCCCCGGTGCAGGTCGTCCAGCACGATCGCCAGCGGCTGCCGCGCGGCTGCGTCGCGGAGCCAGCCGAGCAGCGCCCGGTGCAGCCGAAAGCGCCGGGCCGGGCTGCCGTCCGGCTGCTCGGAGCCGCTCGAGGTGCCCGGGGCCAGCAAGGGGGCCAGCTCGTCGGCGTACGCTCCTGGTGGCGCGCCTTCGGCGAGACCGGGGAGGAGATCGAACCAGGCCCGGCCGGGCGGGGCGCCGTCGGTCTCCGGGCACTGCCCGGATCCGACCAGCCAGCCCTGTGGCGGCAGTTGGCGCAGTGCGGCCTGCAGAAGGCTCGACTTGCCGATTCCGGCCTCGCCGGAGACCAGTACCACCTGCGCGCGGCCGCCACGTGCCCGCTCCGCCGCGTCGGCGATTGCCGCCAGCTCTTCGTCACGGCCCAGGAGCCGGCCTGCCATGAGGACCGTCGGCGCAGTCGGCGTCCCCGGTCCGGCAGCCGTGACGGAGCTGCGGAGCGTCACGGCGGCGGCCATCCCGGTTCGCGCGGAGGTCGCGGTGGGCGCCCCGGTCTCTCGGTGAAGGACGTCCAGACGCTGGTGCAGCAGGGCCTGCTCCAGCTCCAGCAGGGCCGGACCGGGTTCGACGCCGAGTTCTTCTCCGAGGACGTGCCGGGCCTGCCTCAGTGCCGCCAGGGCGTCCCCCTGTCGGTCGCGGGCCCACAGCGCCAGCGCCAGCAGCCGCCATCCCTCCTCGTGCAACGGCTGCTCCCGGGTCAGCGCGCCCGCGTCGGTGAGGGCCTGCGCAGCCTGCCCGTGGCTCAGCCGCGTGGCGGCGAGCCGTTCGCGGGCAGCGCGGTGCAGTTCCTCCAGGCGGGTGCGTTCACCGGCCGTCCAGGGCTCGTCCGCGAACTCTGCGTACGGCTGCCCGCCCCACGAGGCGAGCGCTTCGGCCAAGCCCTCGGCCGCGGTGTGGGCGGGCAGACCCGCGACCGAGCAGGCCGCGACCCGGTCCTCGAACACCCAGGCGTCCAGCGCGTCCCGTTCCAGGGCGAGGGCGTAGCCGTACGGCGCACTGAGCAGGAGCCGAGCGGCGGTCCTCGGTGCTCGCGTTCCGGTTCGAGAAGGCGCCGCAGACGCGCGATGTAGGCGTGCAGCGACGCCTGCGCACTCGACGGGACACGCGTGGGCCACAACCTCTCGATGATCCGCTCCGTGGAGACGACCTCTCCACGAGCGAGCAGGAGTTGGACCAGAACCATCCGCGCGAGCCGACCCGGTGTGGCGACCGGGCGGCCGTCGACCTCGACCTGGAACGCGCCGAGCACCTTCACTGCGACCATGACAGCCACATCGTAAACGGCGCGGCACCGTGGACGATCTCCGGCGACCGTGCCGAGAACCCAGAGAACCTCACCTGATCCCTTCCCCCCGCCGCGCCGTCAGTCCGCGTGCCCCGAACGAGCCGGAGTGGTGATCAATGGTGCGGGGACTTCATGACGGCCGCCAGGCGGTCCCCGTCCGGCGGTGCGGGGAACGCTGGGCGGGCAGAGCGACGCCCGAGACGGGCGAGTGCTGCGGCGAGGTGGCCGATCAGGGCTCGCACGGAGACTCCTCACGCACGGAGCGGCAGTTCAGCACGGTCGGCTCCGTCCTGTAGGCGACGGTGCCGCCAGGGAACGGAACTGGTCCCACTGCACTTTCGGGCGGGGCAGACCGCGCCGCGCGAGATAGCGGTCGGTCGACCGCTTGGTCTGGCGCAGGACCCGCAGGGCATCGCTGAGCCGGCCGGAACCCATGGGTTCGATCACGCTGGACGGCACCAGGAGCCAGCCCGAACCGGTCTGCCTCAGGTCTCCGCGTACGAGCGCGTTGTACATGTGGTTCAGCAGTTCGTCGTGCCGGTGCACCAGCAGGCTGGCCGGCCCCGGCTCGACACGGCAGTCCGGTGGAACCTCGACCAGATAGCCCGACGGTGTCGGCTGCGGGCGGGTACGGGCGAGCAGCGGTGCCCCCGAGGCGTCCCGGCCGGCCAGTACCGCCGTCGGCATACGGCCGAGTTGCGCGGCCCCGGGCAGCGTTTGCGTCGCGGCGGCGGGAGCCGGCGCCTCGAGCCACGGCAGCTCCTCCAGGCTCGGCCTTATGCTCACCCGTTCGGGTTCGACGGTGATGAGGAGGCGCAGGTAGTACCAGGACATCACCGGCCTCATGGGGCGCTTGAGGTAGGCGCGGCTGTGCGGCTGGCGTTCGAAGAGCCTGCGCCAGTACTCCTCGGCCCCTTCCGGACCCGTCATGATCGCGTCGGGGCAGTGGGCGCGGCCGCTCACGAACACTTGCGGAGCCCGGTCCAGTCCGCTGCCCGTGGGGTCGGAGAAGAGCAGCGCGACCCGGCCGTCGCGGCGTACGTTCAGCGCCTTTTGGGCGAAGGCGAGGGACGTGGTCAGCAGGAGGGTTCCGTCTTCGCGCCGAGCCACGGCCGTCGGCCAGGCCAACGGCGTTCGGTCCTTGCCGAGGGGGACGAACTCGCAGGTGCGGTAGGCGTCCAGGACGTCGTGGGGAGCGCGGTCGAGTACCGTCATCGCGCCGCTCCGCGGACCAGTACGACCGGCGTCCGCTGCGCGGTGCGTTCGCGGAGCGATGGCCGAACGGACTCGTCCTTGCGGTGGCGGTGCAGCCCGTATTCGGTCAAGCGGTGGGCGACCGAGGCGGCCCGGCCCGTCGCACCGTGCGGCGCTGCGGGGAGCAGGGGCGACAGCGGTTTCCGCTCGCGGTGGTCCGCGATCGTCTCGTAGGGGCGGGGCTGTTCGGAGGTACTGCTGGGTGACACGCTCGGTTGCTCCAGGATCGAATGCCGACGGCGGATACGACACGGTGCTCACCGGGCCTTGGCCTGGACTTGCTGCCGACTTGCAATTCCTGGACACCGGAGGCATATGAGGCCCATGACGCCCTTGAATGCGGCCGCCTACCGCAGCCTGCGCCGTCTCAACGGCGCTGTCAGCCCGGCCCTGGCCATCGACCCCCTCGGTGTCGCCGACGACCTGCGCTGACCACCGGGGCCGCACCCTGTGGGCCGATGCTTCCAGCGCTTCGACCCGACGACGGCTACCTGGGCCTGAGCCGTGACCATCCCGGCCAGGCACTCACGCCGCCCAGAAAGCCACGCCCCGGAGCAGTGCCCGGCAGGGTCGAACAGTGGGAACGCGAGCGGCACAGCCACTCATCCGACCGCATCACCGTCGGGCACGCCCTCGCCGACCACAGACGCTGGAAACAACTCATGCGCTGGACCCAACGACGCGATCGCCTGCCCGACATCTACCGAGCCATCGCCGGCCTCGTCTCCGACCGCACCCTCATGACCTGAAAACGGCCGCGAGCAGGGCGAACACGCTCCACCCGTTATCACGCACCAACTCGTGAGTCATGCCGGGGGCGCGCGTCGCCCTTGCCGACGACGAGACCCCGTGGCAGGCGCTGCGACCAAGGTCGTCAGGACTTGGCCCTGTGGTTCCGCGGGCCCTCGAACGAGGCGAGACCTTTCCAGTGTTTGCGGCCTTCGGTTGTGACGTTGATCTCATAGTTACGGAGAGTGTGCAAAGCCGTGATTTCAGCAGGAGTCGACGCGATGGCGCCCACGAGCCACGCACAGGATCCACACAGGTCTCTCACGCGCCAGTTGGTTACCAAGCGTAACTCCCCCTGCTGGTAACGGCCTTGCCGTAAGAATGATCGCCGTGCCTATGGTGGCGTCCGCTCCCGGTGGGACCTGACCAGTCCGCTTGTCCTGGAGTGTCTGGCGTGTTCGCGGGGGAGCGCCGTTCACCACATGAGGTCCCATGAATGGCCCTGACGTTTTCCTCCCGGGAGTGCGCCCGCACAAGCCACCCCCTACAGAGAGGGATACGCGTGTTGCGTAGACCTGTATGGACGCAGGGCAGACGCCCCAGATGGATGGCACGGCTGGCGACTCCGGTCGTCCCGCTCGCTCTCCTCGCTCTGCTCGCCCCTGCCGCGGTGTCTCCGGCCTTGGCCGCCGACCGTGGTCCGGATAACAGCCCGCTCGCCGACTCCTACGATGGGTTCGACGCCAAGGCTGCCGAGCAACTGCGCTTCGACCAGTGTCTGATGGCCGATGGTCTGCGCAGGGGCGGCCCGAATCTGTACGGGCTGGCGAGTACTTCCGTGTCCTTGCCGGCGGACCAGCTGCACCAGAAGGCGGACCGCACATACGGCACCGGCGCGTACGAGCTGGCCTGGCAGAAGGACAGTGACGACTCCGACGCCTGGGTGAAGAAGGCGCAGGACACCCGCCAGTCCTGGAGCAAGGCTGTCAGCGGCCTGGACGACTACCCTGGCTCCCCAAAGGGAGAGAACTTCTTCGATACAGCGGGGCTGCTTCCCTGGCTCTACCAGTCCTACTTCAAGTCGGTCGACCTGCTGTCGCCGTTCTACGACCCGTCACCGCAGGCGGACGACAAGACGAAGAAGGCCGCCCTCGCCATCGGGGACCCGCTGTACACCAGCGGCGGCACGAGCCAGGAGCAGGAGGCCTGGAAGCTCTGGAAGAAGAACTCCGGGGACATCGTCCCGAACGAGATCTTCGTGCCGCGGGTGTTCGCCGACGACGCCCGCATCTTCCTCGCTTCCGGAGGCTTCCCCAGGACCGCGCCGGCACCGGACACCCCAGAGTTCCGCATCGCGGTCGAGGATCTCAAGGCACGCTTCGCTTCGTGCGCGTGGCACGACCCGATCGACCCCGACCGGGTGCTCGGCAAGGAAGTGGCGCAGGCGTCCGGCGAGTGGCAGCAGGAGATCTCCTCGCAGGCCACGCAGCGCACCCAGATCCTTGCTGCCAGCAGTGCCGCCAACAAGGCGCTGCAGGATGGCACGTTCGCGCTGGGCAAGTTGCTGGGCCAGTCGTGGATCGCTGACTACTCCACCCGCTGGCTGGACTACTACACCGAGGGCGGCCTCGGTTGGATCCGTGACGGTGAGTTGGAGATCCAGGTGCCGGGCGCTGCCGGCAAGTGCCTGGACGTCCAGGGCGCCGGCAAGACCAACGGCACCCCGGTGCAGATCTACACCTGCAACGGCGGCGCCGCGCAGAAGTGGCAGCTGTGGGCGTCCTACGACGGCGGCTACACCCTGCGCAACATCAACTCGGGCAAGTGCCTGGAGGTCCTCAACGGGGCCAATGCCGACGGCACCAAGATCCAGATCCGGGACTGCGGCAGCAGCAAGGCCCAGCAGTGGCAGTTCAACGTCCGTAGCGCCGGTCCCCTGGTGAACGCGGCGTCCGGCAAGTGCCTGCACCTGCCGACGTTCGACAACAGCAAGGACGCCGTGCAGTCGACCTGCAACGGCTCGGCCGCACAGAAGTTCAGGATCGTCGCCAAGACCCACACCGGCAGCGCCCCCGCGGCGGCCGACGTGGCCAAGGCAAAGGCCGGCATCACTGCTGCGCAGGCGGAGGCGAAGAAGCAACTCGCCGTAGTCAAGGCACAGCTGACGACCGCGCAGAATGCTGCGGCCACCTCGGACACGGCGCTGCAGGCGGCGTACGGCATCGCCGACGCGGCGGGCGCCCCGCGGGGCCGTGGCCTCCTGGTGGGTCTGCAGAAGGACCAGGTGACCAAGGGTGCGGCTGCCGCGCTTGCGGCGCTGGAGAAGGCCGGTGAGACGGCGGAGGCGGCGACGCGTGCCGCGGCCGGTGACAGCGCGACGATCGCGCAGCGGGCGCTGGCGCAGGCGGCGCAGTCGAAGGCGGAGTTCCGCAAGAAGGCCGCCGAGGCGGCCGAGTGGCAGGCGAAGGCCGCGGCGGACGCGGCGAAGGTGCACCGGGACAACGCCAAGAAGGACAAGGAGACCGCGGAGGCCAAGCTGGCCGTCGCGGTGAAGGCCGAGGCGAATGCGAAGGCGGCCGCCGCCGACGCGCACGCCAAGCGGCTCGCGGCGGAGGCCGAGGAGAAGACGGCCAAGGCGGAGAAGGAGAACGCCGCCGCCAGCCGGGCCGAGGCCGCCGAGCACCGCAAGAACGCCGAGTCCGAGGCGACGAAGGCGAAGGACGCCAAGGACAAGGCCGAGGCCGCCGAGAAGACCGCCGGGGACCGGCGGGACGACGCGGTCAAGGCCAAGGACCACGCCAAGGAGATGCGCGACGACGCCTGGGACGCCGAACAGAAGGCGGACGCGGCGCGCGCCAAGGCGGACGCCAAGGAGGCCTACGCCGACAAACTGGAATCGGGCGAAGCGGCCGACGCGGCCCGTGCCGCGGCGAACGAGGCGGACACGGCGGCCGACAACGCCGAGGCCGCGGCGGGCAGGGCCCGCTCCGAGGCCGACGCCGCCACCCAGGCCGCGGCCGACGCCGACGCCGCGGCCACCCGCGCGGAAGCCGCCGCCAAGCGCGCCCGCTCCGACGCGGACGCCGCGCAGGCGGCCAAGCTGAAGGCCGACGCGGCCGTCAAGACGGCCACCAGCGCCGCCGCCGACGCGATCAAGGCGTCCCAGGACGCCGCCGCCGAGGCGCAGGCCGCGGTGAAGCTGGCCGACGAGGCCGAGAAGCACGCCAAGGACGCCAAGACGCAGGCCGACGCCGCCAACAAGGAGGCCGGTGTCGCGCTCGCCGCCGCGGCGAAGGCCGCCGGGTTCGCGCACGTCACCGCCCAGGCGGCCGTCGACGCCGGTGAGGCGGCCAAGCAGGTCGCCGCGCCCGCCAACGACGCCGTCCAGCTCGGCTCCGCCTACGTCGACACCGACTCCACCGCCGGCCTGGTGGTGCTGACCGGCCAGTCCTCCAAGACGATCGCCGAGCAGCAGCAGGCCGTCGCCGACGCGCACGCCAAGAACGCCGCCGCCGAGGCCGACGCCGCGAAGAACATCGCCGACCAGGCCAAGGGCGACGCCAAGGAGGCCTACCAGCACGCGGCCAACGCCGCCAAGTACGCCGCCGACGCCCGCACCTACTCCAAGGAGGCCCTCGGTTACGCGGCCGACGCCGCCAAGGCCGCCGCGGCCGCGCAGGCGTCACTGGCCCGCACCATCACCTACGACCAGCAGGCCGCCGACGACGCAGCCGCCGCCGACAAGGCCGCCGGCAAGGCCGAGGGCTACGCCAAGGACGCCCGCGACTCCGCCGACGCCGCCGAACTCGACGCCCAAGCCGCCCGCTCCGCCGCCGGCCAGGCCGAACAGGACGCCAAGGACGCCCGCGCCGCCGCCACCCGCGCCGACGCCGCCGCCACCGAAGCCGAACAGGCCGCCAAGGACGCCGACAAGTACGCCAAGGAAGCCCAGCAAGCGGCCGACCGGACGGAACAGGAGCAGGCCAACAAGAAGGCATCCGAGGGTTCCGGCACGGGCATTCCCGGTGTGTTCGCCGTCCCGGACGAGTCCACCGTCGAGATCGTCAGCTCCCAGCAGATCGGCAAGTGCCCCGGGATGCCGGAAGCGGCCATCAGGGGCTGCGACGCCGCGTACAACCTGGTCGTCACCTACGAGGCCGACTTCTACCTGTGCACCGACGACAAGGCCCAGGCCACGGCCGACGGCTGCCCGAAAGCGGCGTGGCAGTTCCTCCAGCGGTCGACCCTGAAGAACATCAAGATCGACAACTGGCAGCACCACTTCTCCGGCAAGGACATCGTCCGCGCCGGATGGCAGGGCCTCTTCGGTGACGTCGCCGGGTCGATCCTGTTCTCGTTCTTCGCCGACGACATGATGGACTGCCTCCACGGCAGCGTCAGCGGCTGCGCCTGGGCCTACGCCAACTACTTCCCCGTGGAAGGCGCACTCGCCGACATCAGCAACGCGGTCAAGGCACTTGACGCCGCCGCCAGGACCGGCATCGATTTTGCGGATGCCTGGAAGGCACTACGCGCCCTCCCCCTGTCTGCCGAGGCCCTTGCTGGTATCGAAGCGAGGATCAGCAGAATCCTGGCCAAGGCGTGCGAGCGCAACAGCTTCCCTGGCACCACCCAGGTGCTGATGGCGGACGGGACGACCAAGCAGATCCAGGACGTCCGAGTCGATGACGAGGTTCTCGCCACCGATCCCGAAAGCGGCCGCACCGAAGACCACACCGTCACCCGCACCATCTACACGCCGGACGACACCGAGTTCGCCGACATTACGATCAGCGCCGGCAACGCACGGATCACCGCCACCCAGCACCACCCCTTCTGGTCGCCCAGCGCGCACCGCTGGATCGACGCCGGCGACCTCAAGCGGGGCCAGACCCTGCGCACCAGCGACGGCCGGGCCGTCACCGTGGTCAGTGTCCTCCGCTACCACCGACTTCACTCCGCCTACAACCTCTCGGTTGACAACCTCCACACGTACTATGTGGTCGCGGGCGACACGCCCGTGCTGGTCCATAACACGAGCTGTACCAATGTGGCACTCGGTGCGCAGGATATGGGGACTGTCGAGTGGGCTCTTGACAAAGGCTTCACCCACTACATGGGTAAGCTCCCGGACGGGAGAACTTGGCAAGAGTGGGTCATGGCGGCAATCGACAACCCTGCTATTCACATTCACGTCAACACCAAGGGTTTTGCTGGCGGATTCACCGGTTCGGCACTGAGAGGGATGTCGACGGGATCGAAGGCGACCGAGCAGGAGATGGCATGGCTTGCAAAGTCGGTGGTCTCAGGGAAACGGCCATGGAGTTCGATAACCTTCTACGATGCAGCCGGAGACGTGCTGCCGTTGGGGGAGCCAGCCTGGGCGACAGACCCCGCCCTTTCCAAGATGTGGCTACTGTGGGGTCCTGGTGAACCGTAAACACAGCATGGAAGAGGCCTGAGAGCCGTGGATATGCCGATGGCTGGCTTCGCTGAAGCTCCAGACGCAAAGTACTACCCAGAGCTAGTGACGAATGGTGGTCTGTCTCAGGCGCTTCGTCGCCTTGCGGAAAACCGTGGTCTCGACCTCGGAGACGTACGACCTGCCTCGGATCGAGGGCTCAGCGTGTATCGCACTGCCGAGGCTGCTTCGAGTCGTGGACTCATCAGAATCAGCACGGTCCTGAACCGGAGAGCCTTTTCAATCTCCATGGACAGTGCCGAGGGTGATTTCGTCTGGGCAAACGGGAGCACGTCCGCCCTGGGAGACATCGCGGAAGTCATCGACGCATGGCGGAGTGGTGTGCTTCTTGCGCCTCTGCGTGAGCGCTTTCCGTTCATCGAGTTCTCCAAAATGGCTGAAGGCTACGAGCGCGGCGAACCCGCGGAAACAGCCTGGAGCATCCTTTTGGCGGATGATAACCACATCTCTCATCGTGAGATGCTGGCCGCGCTGCGGTCAAACTCTCGCTTGAGCGGCATGTTTCCGTTCTTCTCCCACGACGTCTTGCGGTTGGCTATCGATCCCTTCAAGAGGGATGCTGGTGAGATTTGCATCGAACCGCAGGGTGACGGTCGCTTTTCTGTGCAATCGTCGCCTGGTGGTGAGATTCTGGCTGATGTCGAATTGGCTGATCTTGCCGACATGGCTTCATCGTTTGTCGATTCCCGTGGTGAGCTGCGCTCGTAAACCTGCACAGCGCAGGGTGGGGTGACAGCGGGCGTTGGCCCGCACGACGTAGGCCCCCTGTCATCGGCAGGTGGCCTGCGTTCGTGCGGGGGGCAGCCGCGATCATCCGTCGGGACAGCCACCAGAACTGGCCTCGACCGGCTGCGATCTCTCGGTTTGGTGTCGGACCCTGTCTCGTCGAAGGGTTGCTGGAAGGCCCGCAGGGCGTTCGGTCCGGCCGGCAGGTAGGTGCGTGCCGCGGCGATCTCCGTGCGCAGGAAGTCGCCCATCTCGGCGATCCGTCCGGCGACGGTCTCCAGGGCCTTCGCCCAGCCCGGTTCGACGATTTCATGCAAGGGTGGTGCGACGGGCGTCACCCTGCTGCCGTACGCCCACCGGCGATCGACCGGTGGCCGAGGCACGACCGGGAGCCGCCTCGCCGTCCGTCCGCCCGCTCGCGCGTGCGGTCATGTGTGCGGTCAGCCGACCACCGCCGCCCGTACGCACAGCACGTCCGGCAGATGCGTGGCCAGCGACCGCCAGCTGTCGCCGTCGTCGGCCGAGGCGAACACCTCGCCGTTGCGGTTGCCGAAGTACACCCCGGCGGGGTCGTTGTCGTCCGTGCTCAGGGCGTCCCGCAGCACCGTGCCGTAGTGGTCCTCCATCGGCAGGCCCTCGGCCAGCGGCTCCCAGGTCGTGCCCCCGTCGGCGGTGCGGAAGACCCGGCAGCGGTGTTCGGCGGGCACCCGGTCGGCGTCCGCGTTGATCGGGAAGACGTACGCCGTGTCACCCCGGTGGGGGTGTGCGGCCACCGCGAATCCGAACGTGGTCGGCAGATCCGTGCCGATGTCGGTCCAGTGCCCGCCCGCGTCGTCGCTGCGGTACACCCCCCAGTGGTTCTGCAGATAGAGCCGGTCCGGGTCGGCCGCGTCCCGGGCGACCTTGTGCACGCACTGGCCGAACTCCGGGTTCGGATCCGGCAGGAACACCGCGGACACACCGGAGTTGGACGGCGACCAGCTCGCGCCGCCGTCGGCCGTGCGGAACACCCCCGCCGTGGAGACGGCCACCGTCACGGCCCGGGGATCGCGGGCGTCGGTGAGGACGGTGTGCAGGCCCTCACCGCCACCGCCCGGCACCCACTGCGCGCGGGTCGGGTGCTCCCACAGCGGCCGGATCAGCTCGAAGCTCTCGCCGCGGTCCTCCGAGCGGTACAGCGCGGCCGGTTCCGTGCCCGCGTATACCACGTCGGGCTCGGCGGCGGCCGGGTGCAGCTGCCAGACGCGCTCCAGGGAGGCGCCGGTGTCCTTCGGGAACTTCACGGCGGGCCGGGCCGGTTCGGTCCAGGTGCGGCCGAGGTCGTCGGAGTGGAACACCGACGGGCCCCAGTGCGCGCTGTCGCCGCCCGCGAGCAGCCGGGGCCGGGCACCCCGGGTGTCGATCGCGACCGAGTAGACCGCCTGAGCGTTGAAATACGGACTCTCGTCGAACTCCCAGGGGCCGCCGCCCCTCCGCCGCCCGATGAACAGGCCCTTGCGGGTGCCCACGGCGAGCAGTACCTCGGCCATGCCGATCACCTCCGGGACGCCTTTGTCCAGGTAGTCGTCGTCAGTCATCGGCCAGTCTGCACCCCACCACTGACACCGTCCCCCGGATCGCGCGTCCGCGCAGGTCATGGGCTGTGTCGCCGGCCTGTGGCGAGGATCGGCCGGTTCCGTTCCGGCATGCGCCTGCGCGAGAGGGGTGTCTCGTGCGACCGTCGGGGTGACGGCTCGTCGTGAGCAACGGAGCGATCTCTCCCGTATGGGAGGGCGGTCCGGCCGGTCGGTGCGCTCGTGAGGAGGATGCCTTTGAAGGCGTTCCGTGGTCCGAAGGTGTGGCTGTGGCGCTGGCGGCGCAATCCGCTCAAACGCCGGGCCGACGTGGTGGAGGCCTGGGTGGTGCTCGGCGCCTGTCTGCTGACCGTCCTGGCCGGCGTGCTCGCGGGCCTCGCGGCGGCCGGTTCGGTGGAGCGGGGGCTCGCCCGGGAGCGGGCCGAGCGGCGGCCCGTGGTGGCCAGGATCGTGGCACTGGTTCCGGGGTCGTCCCCCGCACAGAACAGCCACGCCTCCGCCGGTGAACGGATCTGGACCAAGGTGCGCTGGACGGCGGCGGACGGCTCCGCCCACACCGGCCAGGTCCGCGTCGAGCCCGGCAGCAGGGCCGGCACGCCGGTCACCGTGTGGACCGACCCGGGGGGCCGGCTCCTCTCCCGGCCCACCAGCGCGTCCGAGGGCGCCTTCCGGGCCACCCTGATCGGCCTCCTGGTCGGCGTGAGCGCCGCCGCCGTCCCCTTCGTCGGCGGCCTGACCGTACGGGGCCGACTGGAGCGCCGGCGCATGGACGCCTGGGACACGGAATGGTCCCGACTCGGCCCGCAGTGGGGCCGCATGGTCTGACCCGGCCCCGCATCCTTACCAACGCCCACAGGAGCCCGCACCGCTGACGCGGGCGCGCGCCTGTGCCGTCCCGCGGGGCCGCGCGCCCGCGTCGCCGCCGTGACCGTGGCCGCGCGCCCGTGCCGTCGTCGTGGCCGCGCTCCCGGGCCGCCCTGCCGCATAGTCCAGGCCGCCAACCCCTGGGCCGTCGTGCGGGGCCGCGCGCCCGCCCGTGTCGTGGCCATGTGCCCGGGCCGCCCTGCCGCATAGCCCAGGGCGCCTTCCTCTGGCCGCCCTGCCGAGTAGCCCTCGGCGGCGCCCCCCGCGCCATCCCCCCGCGCCATCCGGCCGTCATCCCGCCCCGCGCCGCGCTCCCCGTCCTCCCACGGCGCCCCGCCCTGCGGCCCGTTCTGTGGGCTCCGCGTCGGCTACAGCCCCGCCAGGACCTCGCGGCACGTCCGTAGCAGTTCCTCGTCGTCGGGGATGTCGTGGCTGCCGTACGCGTCTCCGTGGGACGTGTGGCGGCGGGGGTGGGTCGGTTCCTCGGCGATCAGGTCGCGGAGCGGCGCCGCGGCGGGGCCCATCGTGGCCAGGCACCGGGCGATGGGGACGCGGGTGCGCGGGTCCGCCGTCCACGCGGTCCGGAACACGGGCCGGACCGGCTCCGGATCCCCGGCGATGTGCCACAGCGCGCCCGCGGCCGCCACACGCTCCCGCGCCGGACCCGACCGGACGAGCCGGCGCAGCTCGGGCAGCGCGGTGCGGGCGGCCGGGCCCAGCCTGCCGAGCTGCCGCACGGCGCCGCGGCGCAGGCCCGCGTCGGCCCGCCGCAACTCGCGCAGCAGGACCGGAAGCACGGCGGCGGCGTCCCCGTCCGCCGACCACAGCGCGCCCGCCGCTGCGGCCGCGTGGCGGGTGTGGAGCAGCCGGCGCAGCAGCGGTGCCGCCTGCGGGGCGGCGCCCAGGTCCGCCAGGGTCCCGATCACGTGGCCGGCCACCTCGTCCCGCGCGCCCAGGCCGTCGGGGGCACCCGAGAGCAGCCGCAGCACCTCGGGAACGGCATCCCGGTCGCCGATGGCCCTGACCGCCGTCAGCAGCGGGACCGCGAGCCGGGCGGCGGTGGGGGAGGCGAGCGGTATCCGGCCGAGGCGGTCGCGCAGCGCGGGAGCCAAGGGGGCCGCGGCCGGGCCGAGATGCGCGACCTCGCAGCCCAGCCCGGCGGGTGCCGCCGGGCCGGCCAGGAGCTGGGCCAGCGCCGGGACCGCGCGGGGATCGCCGGTCCTGGCCAGCGCCCTGAGCGGGCCGCCCAGCGTGGGCGAGGAACGCTCCCAGCGGTGCGTCCACAGGTCGGGCCGGGCGGTCACGAGCATGTGCAGCTCGTCCGCGGCGGGCGCGGCCAGGGCGTAGAGCTCCGCGAGGACCGAGACGGCGGCGTCCCGTAACCGGTCCTGTTCCGTGTCCAGTTGGGCGCCGAGCAGCCGCACGGGCCCGTCGTACGCGCCGCGCCAGCCGCGGAACAGCACCGCCGACATCCACACGGCATTGCACCGGTCCACCGGGTCCGGACTGGCCAACTGCCCGCTGAGCAGGGCGATCCGGTCGTCCACCCGGTCACCGAGCGCGCCGTGCAGGGTGCGCAGCAGCGCGGCGCCCTGTTCATCGGACGGGCGCAGCCGCCGTATCCGGCGCACCAGGGTGTCCGTGCCGGGCAGTTCCCGGGCCGGGAGGCGCTGCGCGGACCGCTGGTGCAGCAACCGCACCGCCGCCGGCACCAGGTCGGCGGGGAGCCGGCCGGGTGCGCGGAGGGCGAGCTGGCCGAGCGCCGCGAGCCGCTGCCCCGGCGCGAAGGGCGGCGCGCTCTGTTCGGCCAGCAGGTCCACCGCGCCGTCGGCGTGCGCGGGGTACCGCTGCGCGAACAGGCCGAGTGCCTCCGTCAGGGCCGGCAGGACGGAGTCGTCCCGCTCGGCCCGCAGCCGCTGCCGCAGCAGCTCCAGCACCCGCGGGGGGTCGTCCAGGAAGCGCACCAGGGCCCCGGCCGCCGCCTGGCGCACGGCGGGATCAGGGTCCCCGGCGAGCATGGCGAACGCCTCGGCGCCCGCGCGCACCGCCTCCCACGCCCGCCGCTCCCGCTCCGGGTCCTCGGCGCTCGACCCGCCGATGCTGACCAGGAGTTCCACTATGCAGCCCCGCTCCGGCACCTCCTCGCGGGCCGCCAGCGCGAACAGGAAGGGGACGCAGGCCAGCGTCGAGTCGTACACCCTTCCCTGGTGGTGCACCGCGCCGTACATCCCGTCGAGCGCGGTCGCCCGCTCGGCGGTGTCCGTGGACGCGAGGGCCCGCAACCATCCCGGCACGTCCTCCGCGCTGCCGTACGCGTGCCGCAGCGAGTCCCAGTCGACCTCGTCGATCCCCGTGAACACCGTTGTCCTCCCCAGGCGAGTGCCACCTGATCGCGAGTGTGCACCACGGCACCGACAACGGTCCGAATCCATGTGCTGACTGTGTGCGATCCGTCGGCGGTCACCGGCCATGGGGAGGCGGTCATGCGCACGCGCGCGTGGAGGGTTCAGTTCAGGCCGGACAGTGCGCGCTCCAGGATGGCGTCGAGGCCGGTCCCCGCGGGCAGGGTGCCGAACGCGTGGCCCCAGTCGCCGCCCAGCCGGCTCGCGCAGAAGGCGTCCGCGACCGGGTGCGGGGCGTGCCGCACGAGCAGCGACGCCTGCAGGGCGAGCGCCATCCGCTCGACCAGCCGACGGGCACCCACCTGATCGGTTTCGGCCAATTGGTCCTTGAGCGCGGCCACGGCCGTGTCGAGGCGGGCGTCGGCCCCGCGCGCGAGGGCGAGTTCGGCGAACAGGGCCTCGGCGCTGTCCGGTTCTCGGCCGAGGGCGCGCAGTACGTCGAGCGCGTTGACGTTCCCGGACCCCTCCCAGATCGACAGCAGCGGGGCCTCCCGGTAGTGCCGGGGCATGCCGGAGTCCTCGACGTACCCGTTGCCGCCCAGGCATTCCAGGGCCTCGGCGGTGAAGGCCGGGCCCCGCTTGGTGACCCAGTACTTGCCGACGGCCGTGGCGATGCGCCGGAAGGCCCGCTCCCCGGCGTCGCCGCGCACCGCGCGGTCGGCCGCGCCGGCCAGCCGCAGCGTGAGCGTCGTCGCCGCCTCCGACTCCAGCGCGAGATCGGCCAGGACGTTGCGCATCAGCGGCTGGTCGATGAGCCGGGCGCCGAACGCGCTGCGGTGCCGTGCGTGGTGGCCCGCCTCGGCCAGCGTCTTGCGCATCAGGGCCGCCGAGGACATCACGCAGTCCAGCCGGGTGCAGTTGACCATCTCGATGATGGTCTTCACGCCCCGCCCCTCCGGCCCCACCAGCCAGGCCACGGTCCGCTCGAACTCCGGTTCCGAGGAGGCGTTGGACCGGTTGCCCAGCTTGTCCTTCAGCCGCTGGATGCGGAAGGTGTTGCGGGTGCCGTCCGGCAGGATCCGCGGCACCAGGAAGCAGGACAGCCCGCCCGGGGCCTGCGCGAGCACCAGGAAGACGTCGCACATCGGCGCCGACGTGAACCACTTGTGCCCGCGCAGCGTGTACACGCCCGGCTCCCCGGTGGGTGTGGCCGTGGTGGTGTTCGTCCGGACGTCGGAGCCGCCCTGCTTCTCGGTCATGCCCATCCCGGCCAGCAGCCCGGGCTTCTCGGCCGGAACGCGCAGGCCGGGGTCGTACTCGCGGCTGGTGAGCAGCGGCTCGTAGACCTTGGCGAGATCCGGCTGTGCGCGCAGGGCGGGTACGGCGGCGTAGGTCATCGACGTGGGGCAGCCGTGCCCCGCCTCCGTGTGCCCCCACACCAGACCGCCCGCGGTCCGGGCCACGTGCGCACCCGGCCGGTCGTCGGCCCATGGGGCACCGGCCAGTCCCTCGGCGACCGCGGTCCGCATCAGGTGGTGCCAGCTGGGGTGGAACTCCACCTCGTCGACGCGGTGGCCGTAGCGGTCGTGGGTGCGCAGCACCGGCTCGTACCGGTTGGCCTGCTCGCCCCACTCCTGGGCCTCCGTGCTGCCGGCGCGCGCCCCCAGCCGCCGGATGCCGTCCTCGGCCCACCCGGCGCCCTCCCGGCGCAGACCCTCCAGCAGGGCCGTGTCGGCGGAGGCGTCGTAGGGGACGAGCGGCGGGGCCTGGTTGGTGACGTCGTGCGTGGCGTCGGGCTGCTGGGACTGCGGCTGAGGCTGCGCGGGAATCGAGACCATACAAGCATGTTGCACTCTGCCTGCGGTTGTAGCAATGATGCAACAAGAAGACGCACGTACAGTACGGGCCCATGCGCATGAACGTCCCCGCGGATTCGGATCCGGCCGGCCTGCGACCCCTGTCCGCCCGGTCGGTCGTGCTGAGTCTGCTCCTCGGCGTGCATCCGCCCGAGCTGCCGGTGAAGGACCTGGTCCGGCTCGTGGAGCCGTTCGGGGTCGGCGGCTCCACGCTGCGGGCCGCGCTGAGCCGGATGGTGGCCGCCGGGGACCTCCGGCGCGCGGACGCCGTCTACCGGCTCAGTGACCGGCTGCTGGCCCGGCAGCGACGCCAGGACGACGCCGTACGCCCGGGCACGCGCGCGTGGGACGGTGACTGGGAGATGGTGGTGATCACGGCGACCGGTCGCGGCCCGGCCGAACGCGCCGAACTGCGCGCCCGGCTGGTCGCCCTGCGTCTGGCCGAACTCCGGGAGGGCGTGTGGCTGCGCCCGGCCAATCTCGACCGTCCGCTGCCGGCCGCTCTGCACCGGGTGGCCCTGACGTACACGGCCCGCCCCGACGAGCCGCCGCGCGAACTGGCCGCCCGGCTCTGGCCGTCGGCCGACTGGGCGGCCGGCGCCCGCTCGCTGCTCGACCGGGCGGCCGGAGCCGCTGATCCGGCCGCCCGGCTCACCGTCTACGCGGCGGCCGTCCGGCACCTGCTCGCCGACCCGGTCCTGCCGGCGCCGCTGCTGCCGCCCGACTGGCCGGGGGAGGCCCTGCGGACGGCGTACGCCGACTACCGCCGGGAACTGGCCGGGGCCCTGGGCGCGTCGGAGGACGAGGACGGACCACGGAATGAGCCCCTCAAAGGGAGCAACCCCGCGGTCCGACACCACCGTTGACAAGACTTTGCTTGTCTTGGAAGTCGTGTCATGTCAAAGTAGTTTTATCGCTACGAATGAATGGGGGATACAGCGATACACGGGGGACGGGGGAAAGAAGTCCCTTCTGCGTAGCGTGCGCTGAATGTTGCGCACCGACCGACAAGCCCGATGGGCACCACCTGCTTCGGCGTTGACCCCGCCGCGCGTGCCCAGTTCTACGGTTTGGATCCTGGTGATAGCGGAAGAAGTGTACGACCTTGTGCTGGACGACCTGTTCATCCAGCTCCATCAACTGGTTCCGGGAAGTTCCGTCTTCCTCAAGATCGAGGGCCTCAATCCCGCGGGCTCGGTGAAACTCAAGACCGCGGTCGCCCTCGTGGAAGAAGCCGAGGCGTCCGGGTGCCGCTTTCCGCGGACCCGGCTCATCGAATCGACCTCGGGAAACCTGGGAGTCGCCCTGGCGATGGTCTGCGCCGCCAAGGGCTACTCCCTCACCTGTGTCACCGACCCCAACGCCAACCCGCAGACGGTCCGCCTGATGGCGGCCCTCGGCGCCGAGGTCGAGGTGGTCACCGTCCGGGACGGCAACGGCGGCTTTCTGCAGTCCCGTATCGATCACATCCAGGAGCGCCTGCGCCGGGAGCCCGGCCTGTACTGGCTCAACCAGTACGCCAGCCCGGCGGGACCGCAGGCGCACCGGCAGCGGACGGGGCGGTCCGTGCTCGACGCGCTGGGCCGGGTGGACTACGTGTTCGTCGGCGCCGGCACCACCGGGACGCTGATGGGGTGCGCGGAGTTCTTCCGCCGCCACAGTCCCGCGACGCGGATCGTCGCCGTCGACAGCGTGGGGTCGGTGACCTTCGGAGGCCCGCCCGCCCGCCGGCACATTCCCGGCCTCGGGACCAGCAGGCGCCCGGAGATACTCACCGAGTCCCTGGTGGACGAAGTCGTCCTGGTGCCCGAGGCGGAAGCCGTGGACATGTGCCGCGCCCTCGCCCGGGAACGCGGCCTGCTGCTCGGCGGATCGACGGGGACGGTGCTCAGCGCGGTGCGGAGCGCGGCCAAGAGGATTCCGGACGGCAGTGTCGTCGCGGCGATCTCGCCCGACTTCGGCGAGCGCTATCTGGAGACGATCTACAACGATTCCTGGGTGGCCGAGCGCTGGCCCGGACATCACTGAAGAGCCCATCGACGAAAAACGAAGCTCGGATGACACGCCGAGCCGGGGGAACCGTAAAGTGTTCAAATTTGAAATTGTCGCCGGCGGTGCCGTGCGCAATGTGCTGCAAAACAGCCGCCGCGAAGTCCTCGATCTGGTCGGACGCACCTATCGCATTCACGAGACCGGCCGGACCGTCAATCCCGACAGCTACTTCCTGCGCTTCCCGGAGAAGCCGGACTCCCGCATCATCGCCCTGCCCGCCTTCCTCGGCCCCGAGGCAGGCGTCGCCGGAATCAAGTGGATCGCGAGCTTCCCGGAGAACACGCGGTCGGGGGCGCCGCGGGCCTCCGCGGTACTCGTCCTCAACGACTACGGGACGGGCCACCCCGTGGCCTGCCTGGAAGCCGCCGCCATCAGCTCCGCCCGCACCGCCGCCTCCGCCGCCCTGGCCGCCGCCACGCTCCGGCCCGAGGGACACCGGGGAAAGACGATCGCCGTCGTCGGCGCCGGGGTCATCGCCCGCAACATCTGCGACTACCTGAACGCCGCGGACTGCGTCCCCGACACCTACCTGGTCCACGACCTGCACGAGCCCTCCGGCCAGGCCCTGGTGGAGCACCTGCGCACCACGCAAGCCGTGCCCGCCTCCTTCACCCCGGACCTCGCCACGGCCCTCGCCGCCGACACCGTCGTGTTCGCGACCACGGCGCTGAAGCCCTACGTCACCACGCCCTTCGAGCCCGGCCAGCTCGTCCTGCACATCTCGCTGCGCGACCTGGCCCCCGAGGTGGTGCTGCGGGCGCAGAACATCCTGGACGACGTCGACCACTGCCTGAAGGCCGACACCTCGCCGCACCTCGCCGAACAGGCCACCGGCTCCCGCGACTTCGTCACCGGCACGCTCGCCGGCGTACTCGGCGGCGAGGTCGTGCCCGACCGCGGACGCCCGGTGATCTTCTCGCCGTTCGGCCTCGGTGTGCTGGACCTCGCGGTCGGCGCCTTCGTCCTGGAACAGGCGCGCCGCGACGGCACGGCCGTCGAGATCCCCGACTTCTTCGGGGAGACGCGCCGATGGTGACCTCGATACGCCCCTCCGCGACGACCGTGGCGATCATCGGCATGGGCTCCCGGGGCCTCGGGCTCCTGGAACGCCTGGTCGCCCACTGCCTCACCCGGCCCGCGCCGGTGACCGTGCACCTGGTGGACCCGCAGCCGCCTGGCCCCGGGTTCCACCTCGCCGACCAGCCCGACCACCTGCTGCTCAACACCGTCTGCTCCCAGCTGACGGCGTTCGCGGACGAGCGGATGGTCGAGGGCCCCGCACCGCTGTCCGGCCCCTCGCTCGCCGAGTGGTGCCAGGAGCGGGACCTCCGCCTCGCCGACGACGGCCGCACCGTCCGCGTCGGCGAGGGCCACCGGATCCGCCCGAACGACTTCCTGCCCCGCAGGCTGCTCGGCGAGTACCTCGCCTGGGCCGCCGAGGCGGTCGTCGCGGCCGCACCCGACTGCCTGACGGTCGTGCCGCACCGCTGCGAGGCCGTCGACGTGCGGCCCGGCCCGGCCGGCACGGAGGTGGTGGAACTCGCCGACGGCACCCTTGTCGACGCCGACGCCGTGTTCGTCACCGTCGGCCACCACTCCCTGTACCGTCCGGCCGCACCGGCCGCCGAACCACGGCTGATCACCCGTCCCTACCCGCTGCCCGAAGCGCTCGACGGCATCGCGCCGGGGGAGCGCGTGGCCGTGCTCGGCATGGGCCTCACCGCCATGGACGTCATCGCGAGCCTGACCGTGGGCCGCGGCGGCCGGCACGAGCCGCACGCCTCGGGCACGCGCTACGTACCGAGCGGGCGGGAGCCCGGGATCGTCCTGGCCAACCGCTCGGGCCTGCCCTCGCGCAGCCGGCCGTACCTGGCACCGGACCGGGTGCGGTGCGCGCCGCTCGCGCTGACCGCCGACGCCGTGGCGCGGCTGCGCAGCCGGCGGGCCGACGGCCGCCTGGACTTCGCCGCGGACGTACTCCCGCTGGTCGAGGCGGAGATGGAGCTCGCCTACCACCGCACCGTGCGGGCCCGCGAGTGCGGTGACCCGGCGGCCGCGGACCGGGAGTTCGCCGAGCGCGTACGGGAGGCCGGGTACGAGACGCTGCTGGAGGAGTGCCGCGACCGCTGGGGGCCGGCCCCGCTGGACGGTATCCTCTCCGCGGCCGCGGCCGGGCGGCAGTGGGCGGACCACGACGCGTACACGCGCTGGTTCACCGGCGAGGTGGCGGCGGACCTGGTGGAGGCCCGGGCCGGACTCGGCGTCAGTCCCCTGAAGGAGGCCCTGGAAGTCCTGCGGGACCACCGCGACGTGCTGCGGACGGCCGTCGACGCGCCCGGCCTCGACGACGCCTCCCTGGCCCGGTTCTTCGGCGAGTTCAGCACCACCGTCAACCGGCTGGTCATCGGCCCGCAGCTGGACCGCTCGGCCGAACTGCTGGCCCTCGTCGAGGCGGGCGTCGTCCGGCTCGGCCCCGGCCCGCGGCCCAAGGTCATCGCCCCGGCGGGACAGGGCCCCTGGATCCTCGAATCCACCGCCCTGCTCCGGCCCGCGTCCGTCGAGGCCGACCACGTGGTGCACGCCCACGTCCACGAGCCCTCGCCCGCACGCGTCCCCGGCTCCCTGCTCGCCACCCTCGCCGCCGCCGGCCGGATCCGCACCCTCGGCTCCCGCGGCGGCCCCGCCCACGGGCTGGCGGTCACCCGCGAAGGCCAGGGCATCGACCGCGCCGGGAACACCCAGCCGCGGCTGTTCTTCCTGGGCCCGCACACCGAGGGCTCCAGCTACTACAACCACTACGTCCCCTCTCCGGGCCTGCCGTCCCGCGCACTGATGGACGCGGAACTCGCCCTGAGCACCTCCCTGCCGTCAGTGATCACGAGGAAGCGATGACCAACAGCGAGAAGTTCACGCCCTGGACGACGCGGTACCGGGCCGAGACACGCGCCGCGCAGGCCGACGGCTGGCGCGACCCGGTGACCGGAGCCGTACCGCCGCCCGTCGGCCTCTCCGCCACCTTCGCCCGGGACGCCGAGTACCGGCTCCCCGGTGGCCTGGCCTACCTGCGCGACCAGGGCAGCCCCGGCTACGAGCAGGTCGAGAACGTGGTCGCGGGCCTGGAGGGAGGTTCCGAGGCCCTGGTGTTCGCCTCCGGCATGGCGGCGGCCACCGCGGTGTTCCAGGTGCTGCCCGGCGGCTCCCGGGTCGTCGTACCGAGGACCATGTACTTCGGACTGACCAAGTGGCTGACGGAGTTCGGGCCGCAGCGCGGCCTGGAGGTCGTGCAGGTGCCCATGGACGACCTGGACGCCGTGGCCGCGGCCGTCGGCGCCGCCCCCACCGCCCTGGTGTGGGTGGAGAGCCCGGCCAACCCCACCTGGACGGTCACCGACGTCGCGGCCGTCGGCGAGATCGCCCACCGCGCCGGTGCCCTGTTCGGCGTCGACAACACGGTCCCGACTCCGGTGCACAGCCGCCCGTTCGACCTCGGCGCCGACGTGGTCATGCACTCCGGCACCAAGTACCTCAACGGGCACACCGACGTCGTCGCCGGCCTCCTGGTGCTGGCGCCGGAGCGGACCGAGGCCCGCGAGACGCTCTGGGAGCGGCTCCGGCTGCACCGCAGGCTGACCGGCCCGCTCCTCGGCCCCCTGGAGACGTACCTGCTGATGCGCGGCATACGCACGCTGTTCCCGCGCATGCGGCAGATATCGGCCACCGCCCTCGCGCTCGCCGAGCACTTCGCCGAGCACCCGCTGGTGAGCCGGGTCGCCTACCCGGGCCTGCCCACCGACCCCGGACACGGGATCGCCGCCCGCCAGATGACCGGCGGATTCAGCGGCATGCTCTCCCTGCATGTCGCCGGGGACCACCAGCGCTCGCTGCGCGTCGCCCAGCACTGTCAACTCTTCATCCGTGCCACCTCGTTGGGCGGCGTGGAAAGCCTCATCGAACACCGCTACACCTTCGAGGGGCCGGGCAGCACCGCACCGAAGGACATGGTCCGCCTCTCCATCGGCCTGGAGAGCCCGGCCGATCTCGTCGCCGATCTGGAACAGGCCCTGGAAAGGGCTGCGAAGGAAGACAGTTGAGCCCCGAGTCCCCTGACACAGACACCACCGCCGGCGCGGCGCACCCCGCCGCGCCGGCCTCCTCTCCCGGCCGCTCCCGACCGGAGCGGCCCGGGCCGCCGGAGCCGGCCGGCGGACCGGCTCCGGCGGAGCGGCCCCGGCTGCTGCGCGACGCGTCGCTGTCCGCCGTGCTGGCGGGCTTCGTGGCCGTCGTCGTGTCCTACTCCGGGCCGCTGGTCATCGTGCTCTCGGCGGCCTCGGCCGGACACCTCGACACCGCGCAGACCAGTTCCTGGGTGTGGGCCATCTCCATCGGCAGCGGTCTGACCTGTATCGGGCTGAGCCTGCGCACTCGTATGCCGGTCATCACCGCCTGGTCGACGCCGGGAGCGGCCCTGCTGGTCACGAGCCTCGGCGCGTACTCCTACGCCGAGGCCGTCGGCGCGTTCCTCATCACCGGCGCCGTCATCACGCTGATCGGGCTGACCGGGGTGTTCGGGTGGCTGATGCGTCAGGTGCCGACGGCGGTCGTCTCGGCGATGCTGGCGGGCATCCTGTTCAGCTTCGGCACGCACGTCTTCACCTCGCTGAAGACGGCACCGTTCATCGCCGGATCGGTGCTGGTGGCCTATCTCCTGGCCAAGCGTCTGCTGCCGCGGTACGCGGTGCTGATCGCGCTGGCCGTGGGCGTCGTGGGCAGTGCGGCCACCTCGCGGCTGCACGTCCACGTGGACAAGATCGAGCTGGCCCGGCCGGTGCTCACCACGCCGGAGTTCTCCGTCGCCTCCCTCGTCGGCATCGCCGTGCCGATGATCCTGGCCACGCTCGCCTCGCAGAACGCCCCCGGCATGGCGGTGCTCTCCGCCTCCGGCTACCGGCCCGACGACCGTCTGCTCATCGGCACCACCGGGCTGGCGTCCACGGCGCTGGCCCCCTTCGGATCGCACGCGATCAACCTGGCCGCGATCACCGCCGCGATCTGCACCGGCCCGGAGGCGCACCACGATCCGCGGCGGCGCTACGTGGCCGGTGTCTCCTGCGGTGCCTTCTACCTGCTGATCGGCGCCTTCGGCTCCACACTGGTGGCCTTCTTCGCCGGGCTGCCGAAGGAGCTGGTCGCCGCCATCGCCGGTGTCGCGCTGTTCGGGGCGCTCGCCGGCGGCCTGACCGGCGCGGTCAAGGAGGAGAAGGACCGCGAGGCCGCGCTGATCACGTTCCTGGCCACGGCGTCCGGCGTCACCCTCTTCGGCATCGGCTCCGCCTTCTGGGGCCTGGTCTTCGGTGTCGCCGCCCACCTCGTCCTGTCCGGGCAGTGGCGCCGCAAGTCCGCCGCCGCGTGACAAACGGCCGGGCCGCCGACCGCGGCCCGGCCATGGTGCCCGGCCCGCCGACCGCCGCCCGGCCACGGTGATCGGCCCGCCCCGGCTCCGTCGTAGGCGATGTCCGGGGCCGGCCGGCGTGGCGCGCGGGGCGGGTGGCGCCGTGGGGAGCCGTGACGTTCCCTGGTAAGTGCGGGCGTTTCCGGGCAAAGGGGGATGACCAGCATGGTCGTGGGCACTCGGTGGGCGACGTCAGACGATCTCACCCGAGGAGAGTCATGGCTGAGCAGAAGTCGTCGGTCCTCACGGCACCCCTGCGCGGCGCGGCCTCGGTACTGCGCAAGGTGCCCGGCGCCGGAACGGTGAGCAGGGCCGCGGAGGAAACCCTGGCCAAGGTCGGCGCGGTCTCGCCCCGCGGACGGCGCATGGCGGTGTACGCCGGAGCCGGAGTGCTCGGCGTCGCGGGGGTGGTGGAGTGGCCCGTGGCGCTCACCGGCGCGGCGGTCGCCTGGCTCACCCAGCCCCGTCCCGGCCGCCCGGCCGACGCGGGCGACCTCGGCCCCGAGCCCGCACACGACCTCGGCACCGCGGCCCTCAGGTCCGGCGGCGCGAGCCACGGGCACGGCCGGGCTCCCGGCCCGGTGTCCGCCGGGCCCGGGACCCCCGCGGGTACCCCGACCCCCGGACACGCCCCCGGGCCGGGCGCCAAGGGATCCGGTCACGCGCGGGCGTCCAGCCCGCCCGAGTCCGCCCACGGTGTCGGGGGGCCGGCCGCCAGAACGACCCCCGGTCCCCTCGGCCCGACGGCGCGGCCCGACCGCACCACGCTCTGAGGAGGTCAAGTTGCCCGGACTGCTCACCGTGCCGGCGGCCGCCGCCCGCCTGCTGCCCGCGGCACCACGCCTGCTCGCGCGCGCCGCCGCACCCGCGGTCGGAATGGCCGCCGGTGCCGCCGCCGGAACGGCCCGGGCCGGCGTGCGCGGCGCGGATGCCGCCGTGCGGGTGTCACGCGTGGCCCGCAACGCGCTGCCCGGCGCCGGTGACCACTGGCGCTCCGGCGCCCGCGCCCACCTGGCCGTACGCCCGGTGGAAGGCGAACAGGCGCGCCGCGCGGGCGGCACCGGGCATCTCGCGCGCCGGGTCGCCGAGGCGCTGGAGGAACATCCCGACGTGCTCCTCGCCTACTGGGACCAGGGACTCGCCCGTCTGGTGGTGACCGCGACCGGCGAGGAGGCCGCCGACCGGGTCCTGGAGCACGCGGCCGTCCTGGCCGAGCGGCACGGCCTCGTCCTGGCCGGCGGGGACGTGGAGGAGACCACCCACCCGGCCGACCCGGCCGGCGTGCGCGCCGCCGTGGCCACGCTCGCCGCCGACGGCGTCGGAACCGCCGTCGCCCTGGCCGCGTACACGCTGCGGCTGCCGCCCTCCCCCCGGATGGTCACCGCGGCCGTCACCCTGCTGCGGGAGAACCCGCGCTTCCGCGACTGGCTGCGGGCCCGGCTCGGCGACACCCCCATGGATCTCGTGCTGGCCTGTGTGAACGCGGCCGCGCACGGAGCCGGCCAGACCCCCACGTCCCTGCTGCTCGACGGCACCCTGCGGGCCTGCCAGGTGGCCGAGACGGTGGCCCGCTCCGCCGCCTTCGACGCCGTGCACGATCGGCTGTGCGCACCCGGCCGGGTCAGCCTCGCCGCGGGCGGCCCGCCGCGCCCACCGCTGCGCGTCACGCCCGCCCAGGAGTACGCGGCGCACGCCTCCGCGGGCAGTGTGCTCGGCGCGGCGGCCACCCTGCTGGTCAAACACGACGGCGCGGAGGCGGCGGAAGCGGTGCTGGCCGGCTCCCCGAAGGCCGCCCGCTACGGTCCGGCCGCCTTCCACGCCATGCTCAGCGCCGCCCTGGCCCGCACGGGCGTGCTGGTCCGCGCCCCGAAGCGGCTGCGCCAGCTGGAGATGGCCGGGACGGTCGTCCTGCACTCCGGCGCCCTGCGCACCGAGGACGGCGAGGCCGACCCGTGGGCCGAGCCGGTGCTCGACGCGGCCCGCCGTGCCGGGCTGCGGGTCGTCCTCGTGGACGACCCGGCCCTGGAGGACTTCACCGGTCTCGCCGACCAGGTCGTCGACGCCCGCCGACCGCTGGACGACGTCGTGTACGAGGCGCGCGGCGGCGAGGGGGCCGTGCTGGTGGTCGCCCGGGTACAGGAGGCCGACGGCGACGACGTGCCGGCCGCACTGCGCGCCGCCGACGTCGCGGTCGCCCTGACCGACCGGGACGGCGCCGTCGACTGGGGCGCCGACATCCTCGCCCTGCACGGCCTGCCCGACGTGTGGCGGATCCTGACCGCCGTCCCGGCTGCCCGCGCGGTCGGCCGCCGCTCCCAGACGCTGGCCCGCTCCGGTGCCGCGCTGTCCGGGCTGCTCGTCGCCGTCGGCGAGTCCGGCGGCGGAGCCGGCCGCCGGGCCGTGCTGCCCGGCCTCCGGCACGCCCCGGTCGACGCCGGCGCCGCGACGGCGCTGCTGTCCGGCATCCGGGCCGCGATAGGCGTGGCGGTGGCCCGCGCCCCGCACCCCCGCCCCCGCGTCCACTGGCACGAGCTGGACCCGGACCAGGCCAGGGAGCGGCTCGAACACGAACCGCCGGCCGAGACCGGACCGTTCGACACGCTGACCTCCCGGCTGCGCAAGGCGACCGGGAGCGTCACCCGGCACCCGGCCGTCGCCCCCGCACGCTGGTCCTACCGGCTCGGCCGGGCCGTCCGCGGCGAACTCCATGATCCGCTCACCCCGGTGCTGGCGGTCGGCTCGGCGGCGTCGGCGATCCTCGGCTCCGTCGTGGACGCGCTGCTCGTCGTCGGCGCCCTCGACCTGAACGCCCTGGTGGGCGGCGTCCAGCGGCTGCGGGCCGAGCGGGCGCTGTCCGGGCTGGTCGCGGAGCAGAAGCAGAAGGCGCGCCTGGTCCCGTCCGAGGAAGAGGCCCCGGCCGGCGGCACCCGCACCGTGGAGGCGGGCGGGCTCCGGCCTGGGCATGTGATCCACCTCAAGGGGGACGACGTGGTGCCCGCCGACGCCCGGCTCCTGTGGCAGGACGGCCTGGAGGTGGACGAGTCCGCCCTGACCGGCGAGTCGCTGCCGGTGGAGAAGCAGACGGACCCCACCCCGCACGCCCTGGTGGCCGAACGGCGCTGCATGGTCTTCGAGGGGACGACCGTGGTGGCGGGGGAGGGCCGGGCCGTCGTGGTCGACATCGGCGACCGCACCGAGGCCGCCCGCGCGGTGCACCTCGCCGCCCGTACGCCCCCGGCCGGTGGTGTGCAGGCCAGGCTCCAGGACCTCACCCGCAAGGCACTGCCGTTGACGCTGGCGGGCGGCGCCGCGGTGACCGGCCTCGCCCTGGTCCGCGGCACGCCGATCCGCGAGGCGGTCAGCGGCGGCGTGGCGGTGGCCGTGGCGGCCGTACCCGAAGGGCTGCCGCTGGTGGCGACGGTCGCCCAGCTAGCGGCGGCCCGGCGGCTGAGCCGGGGCGGTGTCCTGGTGCGGACCCCGCGCACGCTGGAGGCGCTCGGCCGCATGGACACCATCTGCTTCGACAAGACCGGCACGCTCACCGAGAACCGGCTGCGGCTGGTGCGCACCACCGACGCCGAGGGCACGGTCCACGCGGCGGACGACACCGGCGCCGAGAGGACGATCCGGGCCGCAGCGCGGGCCTGTCCGCGGCGCAACGGGGGCTCCGAGCAGCCGGTGCACGCCACCGACGAGGCCGTGCTGGCCGCCGCGGGACCGGATCCGGACTGGACTCAGCTGGCCGGTCTGCCGTTCGAGGCCGCGCGCGGGTACGCCGCCGCCGTCGGCCGGGGCGGGGACGGCCCGGCCGTGCTCGTGGTCAAGGGCGCCCCGGAGACCGTGCTGCCCGCCTGCTCCGGATTGCCGGAGCACGCCTCCGACGGGGCGCAGTCGCTGGCGGCGGACGGCCTGCGGGTGCTGGCGGTGGCCGAACGGCGGCTCGACGAGGGCGAGCAGGAGGCCGAGGCCCTCGAACGGCCGCTGGAGGGCCTGGAGTACAAGGGCCTGCTGGCCCTGTCGGACGTGCCCCGCGAGACGTCCACGGCACTGGTGAACGGACTGATCGGGGCGGGTGTGCGGCCCGTCGTACTCACCGGCGACCATCCGCAGACCGCGCGGGCCATCGCCGCCGAACTGGGCTGGCCCGCGGACACCGTGGTGGTCACCGGCGACGAGCTGGCCTCGGCGGACCGTGCGGCCCGGGCCCGGATGCTGCGCGACGCGGGCGTGGTGGCCCGGGTGGCGCCGGAACAGAAGCTCCAGGTCGTGGAGGCACTGCGGGACGCGGGCCGGGTGGTCGGCATGGTCGGCGACGGCGCCAACGACGCCGCCGCGATCCGCGCCGCCGACATCGGCGTCGGCATCAACGCGCGGGGCTCGGCCGCCGCGCGCAACGCCGCCGACATCGTGCTGACCGACGACGACCTGACGGTGCTGATCGACGCGGTCGGCGAGGGCCGCGCCCTGTGGCACAGCGTGGCCGACGCGATCGCCATCCTGATCGGCGGCAACGCGGGCGAGGTGGGCTTCGGCATCCTCGGGACGCTGCTGTCCGGGCGGGCGCCGCTGTCCACCCGGCAGATGCTCATGGTGAACCTGTTCACCGACCTGTTCCCGTCGATGGCGGTGGCGGTGACGGAGAAGGAGGGCGAGGCGGACCTCACCAACGTGGAGGAGGCCGCGGGCGTGCTGGGCGACCCCCTGCTGCGGCAGATCCGGCACCGGGCCGTGACCACCTGCCTCGGCGCGCTCACGGCGTGGCTGATCGGCCGCTTCACCCCCGGCACCGCTCGCCGCTCCAGCACCATGGCGCTCTGCGGCGTGGTCGGCACCCAGCTCGCGCAGACCCTGCTCGACCGGCGCGACAGCCGCCTGGTGCAGATCACGTCCCTGGGCTCGGCCCTGGCGCTGGTCGCCGCGGTGCAGATCCCTGGCGTCAGCCGTCTCTTCGGCTGCACCCCGCTCGGTCCGGTCGCCTGGGCCGGAGTGGTGGCCGCGATCGCGCTGGCACTGGCGGGACAGCGGACCCTGCCCCGCCTGGAGGAGACCATCGGCCGCCTGCTGCCGACGTGACCGGGTTCCGTCGGCCGGGTTCCGTCGCCCAGCGAGGATCCACCGGCCCGCCGACGGCCCCTCACGCCATTCCCCGACGGACCCGTCACGGGCCCCCAGCGGGCTCCTCACGGGCCTCCCGATGGGCCTTCCGCGGGCGCCGCCCGTGGGTCCGCCGGCGGCGTCGGCGGGAGGCTCAGACCGAGCGGTGGTACTGGTCCGGGACCCGGACCTCCCCGCCCAGTTCCCGTGCGGCGTGCCGGGCCCAGGAGGGGTTGCGCAGCAGCTCCCGGCCGAGCAGCACCACGTCGGCCTCGCCGTTGGCCAGGATCTTCCGCGCCTGCCCGGCCTCGGTGATCAGGCCGACGGCGCCGACCGTCAGCGGGGTCTCGGCCTTCACCCGGGCGGCGAACGGGACCTGGTAGCCAGGACCGGTCGGAATGCTGACGCCGACCGCGTTCCCGCCGGTGGAGACGTCGAGCAGGTCGACACCGTGGGCGTGCAGGTCGTGGGCGAAGCGGACCGTGTCGTCCGGGGTCCAGCCGCCCTCCTGAAGCCATTCGGTCGCGGAGACACGGAAGAACACCGGCTTGTCCGCGGGCCACACCTCGCGCACGGCGTCCACGACCTCCAGGGCGAACCGCGTGCGGTTCTCGTACGAGCCGCCGTAGGCGTCGGTGCGGCGGTTGGAGTGCGGGGAGAGGAACTCGTTGATCAGATAGCCGTGGGCGCCGTGGATCTCGACGACCTCGAAGCCCGCGGCGAGCGCCCGGCGCGCGGCGGCCGCGAATCGACCAACGATCTCGGTGATCTGATCGGTCGTCAACTCCGTGGGTACAGGGTGGCGTTCGTCGAACGCGACCGCGCTCGGGGCGAACGGCTGCCAGCCGTGCGCATCCGGCCCGACGGGCGCGCCGCCCTTCCAGGGCCGGTCGGTGGACGCCTTGCGGCCGCCGTGGCCGAGCTGGATCCCCGGCACGGTGCCCTGGGCGGTGAGGAAGCGGGTGATCCGCTGGAACGCCTCCATCTGGGTGTCGTTCCACAGCCCGAGGTCGTACGGCGAGATCCGGCCCTCGGGCGCTACCGCGGTGGCCTCCACCAGGATCAGGCCGGTGCCGCCGGCGGCGCGCGCCGCGTAGTGCGCGAAGTGCCAGTCGTGCGGAGCGCCGGCGAGCGGGCCCTCCGGCTCGGCCGAGTACTGGCACATGGGGGCCATCCACACCCGGTTCGGGACGGTCACTTCGCGCAGGGTGATGGGCTCGAAGAGCGCGCTCACGACGGACTCCATTCGTCACGGGACCACTGGTGGCTTCGTACGGTACTCCTCGTACTACGAGAGATGTCAAACTACGATGCCTCTCGTACGATGGAGGCCGCCGAAGGAATTACGTGACGAAGGGCAGGCGCCGTGACCGAGACCGCCACCACCGGCCGGGCGCTGCCGCACCCGGAGCGGGAGCAGATCCGGCTGGAGTCCGTGCTGCACGCGCTGTCCGACCCGATGCGGCTGCGGATCGTGCGTGAACTCGCCGCCAAGGAGGCGGAGTTGTCCTGCTCGCAGTTCGATCTGCCGGTGACCAAGTCCACCACCACGCACCACTTCCGGGTACTGCGGGAGAGCGGGGTCATCCGGCAGGTCTACCGGGGCACGGCCAAGATGAACGGCCTGCGCCGGGACGACCTGGAAGGTCTCTTCCCAGGACTCCTAGACAGCCTCCTCGCCGCCGCGGACCGACAGGCCGGCCGCCTCGGCGACAGCAGCTGAACCCCCCGCCGACCGCTGAACCCCTATCGGCGGCCGATCCCCTATCGGCGGCCGAACCACCTCAGGCGGCCGAACCGCGCTCGGCGGCAGTACGTTCGGGACAGTCGCCGGTGTGTGTCCTGCCCGGCCCGGCCGCCGGACGCTCCCCGTGGGCTACGGCAGCCGCGCCGCCCCCAGCAGCGTGTCCCAGTCGGACAGCTTCACCACGCTCCGCCCCAGCCGTACCCCGAGCTCGGCCTCGGCCCGCTCGATCCCCAGCCAGCCGTTCCAGGGCACGGGTTCGACGCCCGCCGCCCGCAGCGCGGCCACCGGATCCGCCGGCACCTCCGCGCGGCCGAGCGCGGGAGCGTCCGCGAGCAGGGAGGTCACCGTCTCCTTCGCGCAGGGCCGGTTGGTGCCGATGACACCGGTCGGGCCGCGCTTGATCCATCCGGCGACGTACTCGCCCGGGGAGGGCTGGCCGTCACGCAGGACGCGGCCCTCGTGGTGCGGGATCGTGCCGCTCGCCGGGTCGAACGGCAGCCCGGCCAGGGGTACTCCGCGATAGCCCACCGAGCGCAGCACCAACTGCGCGGGCACGTCCTCGTACCGGCCCGTGCCGGTCACACCGCCCTGATCGTCCGGTACCGTCCGCTCGAAGCGTACGGCGCCCACCCGGCCACCGGCCTCGAGCAGTTCCACCGGGCGCAGGAAGAACCGCAGCCGGATCCGGCGGGCGGCCGCGGCGGACGGCTGCGTCGCCCAGCCGCGCAGCACCTCCACATTGCGGCGCTGCCCGGCCGGCAACGTGCCGGCATCGGTCGTGTCCAGCGCCAACTCCGCCTTGTCCACGGTCACTTCGGTGCCGGGCAGACCGCCCAGCTCGCGCAGCTCCTTGGTGGTGAAACGGGCCTGCGCGGGGCCGCGCCGGCCCACCATGTGCACTTCGGTGAGCCCGCTCGTCGCCAGGGTGTCCAGCGCGGCCTGCGGGATGTCGGTGGGACGCAGCTCCGCCGCCCCGCGGACCAGCATCCGGGCGACGTCCACCGCGACGTTGCCCACGCCGATGACCACCGCCGACCGCACTCCGCGCAGGAAGCCGGCGTCGGCCGCGTCGGGGTGCGCGCTGTACCAGGACACGAACTCGGTCGCCGACCAGCTGCCCGGCAGCTCCTCG
Organism: Streptomyces echinatus; assembly: GCF_014203595.1. GTDB lineage: Bacteria > Actinomycetota > Actinomycetes > Streptomycetales > Streptomycetaceae > Streptomyces > Streptomyces echinatus. The sequence continues at coordinate 591,850 of NZ_JACHJK010000002.1, read as the reverse complement.
CCGGGGACCCCGAGCCGCCGGTCGGTGGCGGCGCCCACGCAGTACACCACCGCGTGGTACAGCTCCCTCAGCCGCTCCACCGGCAGCCCGCCCGGGCCGCCCACCCGGACCCCGCCGAGGAACCGTACCCGCTCGTGCTCCAGCACCGACCGCAGGCTGTTCTGCAGGGACTTGATCTTCTCGTGGTCGGGGGCGACGCCGTAGCGGACCAGCCCGTACGGGCACGGCAGCCGGTCCAGGACGTCCACGTGGACCCCGGGGTCACGCTGGACCAGGCCCTGGGCGGTGTAGCACCCGCTCGGTCCGGAACCGACGACGGCGACACGCAGCACAGCGGTACTCCTTGCCCGAAGGAAGGGGCGTGCGGACGATTCCAGGATGGCACCGGCGGGGGCCGGTGGGCAGGGGCCGGTGGAGTGATCCGGATGCGCGTCTGTACTTATGGAATGTGATCATGCGGTTACGTTTCGTGTGTGCTGGAAGCATCTTTTCTGAATCTCTCTGATCGGAACGCGGAGGATGGCGCGGTCTCCGTGTGGCCCGCGTGGGAGGTGCGCGAGCATGGCGGCACCACGGCGTGGTTCCACGTCCGGCTGGCCTTCCGCGACGGCGCCGGGGTCGACGCCCTGGCGGTGCTGAGCGGCGGATGCGTCTCCATCGAGGACGTCAGGGCCCAGCCCGCCCTGTCCCTGGCCGACCTGACGGTGCTCGCCGACTGGATCGGGGGACCGCTGGCCGTGGCGTGCGGCGTGCCGTCGGAGCGGAACCGTGCGGGCGACACCGGGGGCGAGGGCACCGGCGAGCACATCGGCCGCGCGGCGACGGCGGACGGCGCCGGACCGGACGCCGGCCGCCCGCCGGACAGCGCCGGACCGGACGCCGGCCGCCCGCCGGACAGCGCCGGACCGGACGCCGGCCGCCCGCCGGACACGGACGCCCCCGAAGCGGACCTCGGCCGCGCGACGGAGACGGACCTCGGCCCCGCGACTGAGGCGGACGGAGCCCGACCGGTGTCCGGCTGCCCGGTGGAGCCGGACGGGACCCAAGCGGAGGTCGGCCGTTTCACGGCGGCGGACGGGACCGCATCGGACGCCGGCTGTCTCACGGCGGCGGACGGGGTCGAACCGGACGTCGGCTGCGTCACGGCCGAGGACGGAACCGAACCGAGCCCCGGCTGTCTCACCCCCGCGGGAGAGGGGCCGGGCGTCCGCTGTCCGGGCCCGCGCCGCGCCCGGCGGCCCTGGCCGCGCGGTGTCGAGCGCCGCCGGCTCGTCGCGGAGGAGTACCGCGCGGCGCGGGACGAGGGCGCCGACCCGGTGCTCGCCGTGATGGACGCGACCGGACTCAGCCGCCGACGCTCGCTGCGGCTCATCGCCCAGGCGCGGGACGCCGGCTTTCTGGCACCCCGTCACGCCCGGCGCTGACGAGCCGGCCCGGCCGCCTCAGGCGTTGCCCGGCCGCTCCTCCGTGGCGAAGAACCGGGACAGATCCTGGTCCTCCGCCTTCGGGGCCGGTTCGCTCTCCGGGGGCACACCCATCTCCCGGTCGAGCCCGTACCGCTGGAACAGCTCGGCCCGCAGCACCGGTACGGGCATCGGCACCCCCGGCACCAGCGCCGAGAACACCGCGCCCATCAACAGGGCCCGCAGCATCGGGTAGTCGGCCGAGACGTCCTGCGCGCCGTACCGGGCGACGGTGTCGCCGAGCAGTTCCGCCAGCCGGCGCTGCTCCGGGCACTGCACGAAGCCCTCGGCCTGGAGCAGGCCCGCCATGTGCTGGCGCATCAGCACCGGCCGGTCCCGGGCCAGGCCCAGGATCGCGTCGATGGCCCGGGCCAGCCGCTCCCGGCCGTCCTCGGTGCACGGCTCCCGCTCCAGCGCCTCCTCCAGCGTGCGGTGCATCAGCCGGTGTACGGCGGACTGCACCAACTGGCGCTTGCCGGGGAAGTAGTACGACACCAGTCCGCGCGCCGAACCGGCACGGTCCGCGATGTCGCCCAGCGTCGTGGCCTCGAAGCCGTGCTCGCCGACCAGTTCCACGGCGGCCTGCAGCAGCCGTTCCCGGGAACGCCGCCGCAATTCTTCATTGACCGAGGCGCTGCGCGGGGACATCCTGAAACTCCTGCGTTGACTGGCTGCCAGCCAACTATACTCAACGCATCGGGCCGGCCCTGTGGTTGGGGCCTGCCCGCAGCAAGCCGTCCGTCTGGGGCGACGCGGGGGATCGTCTCAGACGGACGGCACGGCTGCTCCTCCGGGGGCCCGGGCTCGGCGCGGTACCGGCTCAGGCGCACGAGGAGGCATGCCACAGGCCCGTACTCCGGGTCCGCATCCCGGAACCCGTCCGTGCGGGGCTCGCCGGTTCCGGACGGGTGTCGTCTTTCACGTGCTCTCCGTCGTCCGGTCGGGTGGTTGAGGGGGCGTCAGCCGGCGAGGCGGTGCGCGCGGGCCGGAGCCGCCGCCGGCGGTCGGAGCGGCATCGCCGGCATCGCGGGGCCCTCCGGAGGCCCGTTCAGCTCATCAGGTCCAGTACCGGCAGCAGCGCGTCGGGGCGCTCGGTCACCGGCAGGTGGTCCACGAAGTGCACACGGCAGCCGAGGGCCGCGGCCCCGCCGTCCGCCGGCCTGCTGTCGCCGACCATCAGCACCTCCCGCGGATCCGTGCCGAGCGCCTCGCAGGCGACCGCGAACAGCCGCGGATCGGGCTTCTGCACCCCGTGTTCGTACGACAACGCGTACGTGTCCACATACGCGTCGAGCCCGTGCGCGCGGAACACCGGGCGCAGGTCCCAGCCGATGTTGCTGACCACGCCGATGCCGGTCCCGCGCTCGCGCAGGGTGCGCAGCACCTCGGCGGCGTCCGGGTACGGCGCCCACGCCGCCGGTGCCATGTGCCGCTCGTACAGGGCGTCGTGCAGTCCCGGATCCGGCAGCGGCACCCGGCGGGACAGGCCCGTGTACGCGGCCCGGTGCAGCTCAGCGCTCTCGTCACGGACCGCCCAGAGGCCCGTGAGGTCCGCCGGCAGCTCCACCGGCACCGCCCCGCCCGGCAGCGCTCCGGCCTCCTCCAGCGCCCGGACGGTGCCGGTCAGTTCCGACTCGGGCAGGGTGTGGCCCGTCTCGGTCAGCACCGCGCGCAGCCAGGACTCGGCGGTCTCGGCGCGGAACAGGGTCCCGGAGAAGTCGAACAGCACGGCGGCCATGCGCGGGACTCTACCCGCGCCGACGCGGCGGCAGTTCCGGCCGGCGGCCCCGCGGCCACTCGTACACGATCACCGCCAGTGCCGCGAGCAGCGCCCCGAACAGCCATCCGCCGAGCACGTCCGACGGCCAGTGGACGCCCAGCCACACCCGGGTCACGCCCACTCCGGCCACGGAGACGAGCGCGGCCGCCACCGCCGTACGCCACAGGACGCGGCCCGGTCCGCAGCGGTGCAGCAGCCACAGCAGCAGGCCGCAGACCAGGGTGGCGGTCATCGCGTGACCGGAGGGGAAGGCCGCGTAGTGGGCGGTGTCGACGGGGTCCCGCCAGGCCGGACGGGGACGGTCGACGGCGGCCTTCACCGACTGCTGCACGATCGCGGCGACCGCGCAGGTGACCGCCAGCCACAGCGCCGTCCACCAGGCGGCGCGGCGCCAGATGAGCCACACGGCCGCCGCCGCGCACGCCAGGCGCATGGTCAGCGGGTCCCACACCCAGTCCGTCAGCACCCGGAAGACCTCGGTGACCCCGCGGTAGTGGACCGCCCAGCGGTGGGTGGTGCGGGAGAGGCCGCCGTCCAGGGCGAGCAGCGGGTGCCAGCGCGCCGCGACGAGGGTGAGCAGCAGGACCGAGCAGACGGCGAGGCCGGCGGCGACGCGGGTGGCCGTGCGGCGCGGTGCCGGCGGGTCGGGGGACGGCGGCGGGGGAGCGGTGGGGCGACGGTGCATGCCGCGATCTTTGTTGATCGAGCGCCCACGGCCAAGACCGGCATGCCCGGAACCGGCCCCACCCACGAACCACCACCGCCCCATCACCGACCCACCCGCGAACCGCCACCGCCCCACCCGCGAACCGCCACCGACCCACCCACGAACCGCCGCCGGCCTACCGTGAGCCGCCACCGGCCATCCACGAGCCACCACCTCCCGCGGCCGCCTTCGCGTCGGCCCAGGGCCCGCGGGCCGGCACCGGTCAGCGGCCCCGGTGTCTCCGGACCGGTGTCAGCCCAGGGCCCGCAGGCCGGGTACCAGGGCCACCAGTACGGGGAGCGCCGGTACCAGTGCGGCGGTCGCCGTCAGGCGCAGGCGGTGCAGTGCGGGGAGGCGGTCGGGGGCGGTCAGCAGCCGGTGCACGCGCTGCGGCAGGTGTGCCTGTGGCGTCGGCCCGGGGCCGAACACGCCCCGCTCCTCGTTGAGTTCCACCAGGGCCAGCGCCGTCGTCAGCCGGCCGAAGCGCCGGGACGCCATGTCGTCGGCGGCCAGCTCGACCAGCCGGTGCATCTCGTCGCGGAACGCGGCGAACACCGGGACCCGCGGGAAACCGCCCGCCAGCGCGGCCGAACAGTGCCGCAGCCAGTCGTGCCGGGCCTGCGCGTGCCCCTGCTCGTGCGCGAGGAGCGCGTCCAGCTGCCGCCCCTTCAGCCTGCGCAGCGCGGCCGTGGTGATGACCAGCCGGGGTGCGCTGCCGGGCAGCCACCAGGCGTCGGGACGGTCGCCCTCCAGCACCACCAGCCGGCCGCCGGCCGGCTCCTCACCCGGCAACAGCGGTGCGCGCACGAGCAGTTCGGTCCGTCGTCCCCGCCGCCGTTCCCGGGCCCGTACGACCTCGCGGACCAGCATCGCCAGGCTCCACAGGCCGCCGCAGGCGAGCAGTACGGCGGTGGGCGCCGCCCAGGGGCCGGCGGTGCCGAGGGCGTACGCGTCGACGACCGTGCGCGGCGCGGTGGCGAACACGTGCCCCCGCACGGCCTGCCAGGCCGCGGCCGCGCTGAGCGTCATCGACAGGGCGCAGCACAGCAGGACGGCCGCCACCACGCACTGCCACACCCACAGGGCGACGACCGGCTCGCGGTCCGGCCAGTCGGCCCGGGCAAGCAGCCGCGGGGCGACGACGGCGGTCAGGGCGCCGAGCAGCAGCAGGGCCACGGGGACCATCATGGTCAGCACCCTATGAGCGCCGAACCGCCCGGCGGTACGGTCCCCGGTGCCGAAGTGACGTACTCAACGCGTGTGTTCCTGCCGGCCCCGCCCACCCTGTCGTCCTGCTGTGGTCCTGGGCCCGGTGGTCACATCGCCAGCAGCATGGTCACCATGCCGATCCCCATCGACAGCCGGCACGCCCGGGCCAGCTCCGGGCGGTCGCCCCAGCCGGCCGGCACCGGCCCGTGCGCCATGGCGGTGGCGGGCACCAGACGGACACCGGAGAGCAGCACATAGCCCACGAAGTACAGCAGGAGCGCGCCGGTCAGCAGGGGCACGCCGGTGCCGCCGTGCCCATGGTGGGCGGCGTGCGGGGAGACGGTCATCGCCACCGCCATGTAGACCATCGCGGCGCTCCCCACCAGGTGGTGCAGATGGCGGGGGCCGCCGCGCCCGTTCCACAGCGCGTGCAGGGCGGCCGCGCCGAACACGGCCGCGTACACCGGCCAGGCCCATCGCGGCGGCGTGTACACCGCCGCCGGCACGGCCATCGCGGCCATGCCGAAACCCATCAGCGCCTCACCGCCCGCGGCCCGGCGCTGCTCCTCGACGCCGCTGCGCATCCGCAGCAGGCAGTAGGCCCCGGTCGCCGCGCACAGCGCGACCAGCAGCCAGGCTGTCGACACCGGTCCGGGCACGCGGCACCTCCGCTCGACGGTCGTCGAGGGATGCGATGCCCAGGAGCGGCGGAGCGCACGCGAGCGCAAGGGGGTACGCGGGGAGCATACGGGGGAGCACGGACCGTCACCGCCGGTCATCCCCGCCCCCGACTATTTCACGGGTAAAACACATGCTAAATTGATGGTATGAGCAGTGCGACCCCCCACCGTCTTCACCTCGCCCTTCCCCTCGCCGGGGCCCTCCGCCTCGGACGCCCCTCCGACATCTGGTTCAAGCCCGCGCTGAGCGCGGTCGCCGCGATCGCCCCGCCCAACCTCACGCTGCTCGCACTCGGCCGCCTCGATCTCGCCATGTACACAATGGCCGGATCGCTGTGCGCGCTCTACGGCCACAACCGGCCCTACGCCGCCCGCGCCCGGGCGCTGGCCTGGGTGGTGCTCGGCATGGTCGGCGGCCTCGCCGTCGCCCTGCTCACCGCGGCGCTCACCACGAACGCCGTCGTCCTCGTCACCGTCGGCGCGGTCCTCGCGGCCGTCCAGAAGACCGTGTGCGACGCCACCCGCGTCGGTCCGCCCGGCAATGTGGTCCTCACCTTCATCAGCTCCGCCTCGCTCTTCGCGCCGCAGCCCCTCGGACAGATCCCGGGGCACCTCGGGCTGGCCCTCGCCGCCGGCGCCTGGGCCTGGCTGGTCGGCATGGCACCGGGGCTGTTCCGCCCGCACGGCCCCGAACGCCGGGCCACCGCCCAGGCCCTGAACGCCGCCGCCGTGTACGCCGGGACGCGCGGCACCGCCGACGGCCACACCCGGGCCCGCGCCGCGACCGCGGCCGCGATCCACGCCGCCTGGCAGTCGCTGCTCGCCACCGGCGCCCGCCCCGACGCCACCCGCCGCGCCCTCGAACAGCTTCTCGTCCGTGCCGAGGTCGCGCTCGCCGCGCCCGCCGCCACCGACCCCGTGCGGCTGCGCGCCTGGGCCCGCGAACTGCGCGGCACCGGCCGGATCCCACGCGTCGGGCAGCCGCGCGCATCGGCCGACGAACTCCTCGGCGTGGCCGTCGAACGTGCCCTGCCGCCCCGGTCGCCGTGGCACCGCCGCACCCCCTTCGCGCCGATCGCCGCACGCACCGCGCTCGGCTGCGCCCTCGCCGGATACGCCGCTCTCGCCCTCGGCGTCGGCCGGCCGTACTGGGCGCTGGTGACCGCGGCCTCCCTCTACCAGGCCAACGTCACGCTCACCTGGAACCGGGGAGTCCAGCGCGTCGTGGGCAACCTCGTCGGCGTCCTCGCCTTCGCCGCCCTGGCGCCCCTCGCCCACCTGCACCCCGCCGCCCTGGTGCTGTGCTGTGTCGCCCTCAATTTCGGCGCGGAGGCCCTCATCGGCCGCAACTACTGGCTGGGCAGCGTCTGCGTCACCCCGATGGCCCTGCTCATCACCGAGTTCGCGCGCACCCAGGACCCGGCCGAGCTGATCACCGACCGGGTCGTGGACACCCTCGTCGGCGCGCTGGTCGGCTTCGTCGCCGCCGTCGCCGTCACCAACCGGCGCGCGGGCGACCGCCTGGACCACGCGCTGACCGCGGCCGAGCGGGCCCGCGAGAGCGCCGCCCGCCTGCTCGCCGAGCCGCACCCGGGGCCCCACGCCCTGGATTCCGCCCGCCGAGGCCTCGCCGCCGCCCTGGTCGATCTGCGGGCCACGGCCGACGCCGCCGCCGGCGAGTGGTGGCGGCGCGCCCTGCCGGAGGAGCGGGTCGTGCTCGTCGAACAGGCCGGACACCGTACGCTCGCGGCGACGGTACGGCGCCAGGGGCTCGTACCGCGGGACCCGTCCCGGGACCAGGACCCGGGCAGGACGACGGAGGACATGCGGCCATGACGGCGACGAACGGCGGACCGACGCCCGGCGGCGACGCGACCGGTGCCCGGCCCGGGGGCGGCAGCGACCCCGCGCGGAGCGACACCGTCTCCGCAGTCGTCCGCCAGTGGCAGGCCGTCCACCCGCAGCTGGACACCGGGCCCATGGAGATCATCGGCCGGATCAACCGCTGTGCCGCCCTGCTGCAGCAGGCCGAGGACGCCCCGCTGCGCCGGGCCGGCCTGAGCCGCGCCGAGTTCGACCTGCTCGGCGCGCTGCGCCGGACCGGTCACGAGCTGACCCCGGGCGATCTGGCCCGGGAGACCTTCTCCTCCGGGGCCGCCGTCACCAAGCGGCTCAAGCAGCTGACCGAGCGCGGCCTGGTGGAGCGGCGCGGCGACACCCGCGACCGCCGGGTCGCCCACCTCCGTCTCACCGACGCCGGCCGCGACCTGGTCGACGGCATCCTCCCCGAGCAACTCGGCTACGAGACGGCCGTACTGTCCGTCCTGCCCCCGGACGAACAGGGCGAACTCGCGGGCCTGCTCACCGGGTTGCTGAGCCGCCTGGAGGGCCTGGGGAACGCGCTGCGCGCCTGAGTCCCGGGCCGGTGGCTCCGTCTCGACGGGTGAGCGGGCGGCGACCCTTTGGGTGGCTTGTACACATGACTAAGGGTTGATGGCCGACGGAGCCGACTGTCATATTCATGACCGGCCTGACGGGGAGCCCGTATCGGTCAGGTCCGTTCCGCACCGCCCCGGATCACCCACCTGCCCACCTCGCTCGGCCACGTCCAGCAATTGGGGAGGGCGGACCGGAGCGCAAGGACGGAGACCGACTGCATGACCACGGAACAGACCACCTCACTTCTCGTCGGGCTCGCCGCCATGGTCCTCCTGGCGCGGCTGCTCGGCGCACTGGCTCGCCGCCTGGGCCAGCCCGCGGTGATCGGTGAGGTCCTGGCGGGCATCGCGCTGGGACCGACCCTGTTTCACGGGGCGCTCTCCGACACCCTCTTACCTGCCGACACGCGGCCCCTGCTCAGCGCCCTGGCCGCGATCGGTGTCGCCGTCTTCATGTTCATCGTCGGACTGGAGTGGGACGCGGCCCTGATCCGGGGAAGCGGAGCCATCGCCCCCACCGTCTCGCTGAGTTCCATCCTGCTGCCGTTCGGCCTGGGCGCCGTTCTGGGGCTCTATCTGATGGACGACTACGGCACCGACGACAGGACGGCGTTCCTGCTGTTCATGGGCATCGCCATGTCGATCACCGCGTTCCCGGTGCTGGCCAGGATTCTCACCGACCGGAACATGGCCCGTACCCCGCTGGGCGTGGTGGCGCTGGCCTGCGCCTCCATCGACGACGTACTCGCCTGGTCCCTGCTCGCCGCCGTCGTCGCGATCAGCGGCTCGGCAGGGCCCGACCAGTGGCGGATCCTGCTCGCCGTCCCGTTCCTGCTGGCCATGCTGTTCCTGGTGCGCCCCGCCCTGCGCCGCCTGGTGGACCGTCGGCCGTCGCTCCGGCTCACCCCGACCGTCTTCGCCGGCATCGTCGCGGGCCTGCTGCTGTCCGCCGCCGCCACCGAGTGGCTGGGCCTGCACTACATCTTCGGCGCGTTCCTCTTCGGCGTCGTGCTCCCGCGCTCCGGCACCGACCGGCTCCGCCGTGACGTGCACGAGCGCCTCGGACACATGAGCAGCACCCTCCTCCTTCCCGTGTTCTTCCTCGTCGCCGGCCTCAAGGTCGACCTCTCCGGGCTCGACGCGAACGGGCTCGGGGACCTCGGGCTCATCCTGCTGGTGGCGGTCGGCGGAAAGTTCGTCGGCGCGTTCGCCGCCGCCCGCCTCAACCGGATGCCGGTCCGGCAGTCGGCCGCGCTGGCCACCCTGATGAACACCCGCGGCCTGACCGAGCTCATCGTCCTGAACGTGGGACTGCAACTGGGCTACCTCGACCAGGAGCTCTACTCGCTCATGGTCGTCATGGCCGTGGTGACGACCGCGATGGCGGGTCCGCTGCTCACCTGGCTGCTGGGACGGCCCACCGTCGACGGCGGCGCGACCACCGGATCCCTCATGTCCGCCGAGGCCGGCGAACGCGCGACGGACCCCGCCGTCTAGCCGTGCCCGGGAACGGCTAGACGGCGGTGGGTGAGGCGGCCGGCCCCGGCGTCCGCCGGGAACGGCCGCCTCACCCGGCACATCCCTAGATCCCGGGCCGGTGACGCAGCGGGTGGTCCGACGGGATCTCCACCAGGACGATCGGCGTGCCGTCCGGGTCGGCGATCCACATCTCGACCAGCCCCCAGGGCTCCTTCACCGCGGGCCGTACGATCTCGACGCCCCGGGCCCGCAGCTCCTCACCCGCGGCCGTCACGTCCGCCACCTGCAGCCACAGCCGCACCGCCGGTGAGGGCGGCCCGTCGGACCGGCCGGAGAGCTCCAGGAAACCGCCGCCGAGGAAGTAGACCGTGCCGCGCTCGGGACCGGTACCGAACTCGCGGTAGACGGACAGCCCGAGCTGCTCGCCGTAGAACGTGCGGGAGCGCTCGGGGTCGGAGGGCCGGAGCAGGGTCCGGCTGCTCAGTACATGCACCATGCGGGGGGAGCCTAGCGGCAGCGTTACTCTCATCGGTGGCTCAGCCACGCCCGAGATCGGAGACCACTGCCATGGACAACCCCGCCGCCGGACTCGTCTTCCGTGATGCCACCGACGCCGACGCCGACGCCCTCGTCGCACTGATCGAGTCGGCCTACCGGGGGGACAGCAGCCGGGCCGGGTGGACCACCGAGGCGGACATCCTGGAGGGGCAGCGGACCGACCCCGAGGGCGTGCTCGAAGTGATCAAGGCGCCGGACAACCGGCTGCTCACCGTCGAGCAGGACGGCCGGATCGTCGCCTGCTGCCAGCTGGAACACCGCGGTGTCCACGCGTACTTCGGCATGTTCGCGGTGAGTCCCGCCCTGCAGGGCGCGGGCCTCGGCAAGATCGTCATGGCGGAGGCGGAGCGACAGGCGCGCGAGGCCTGGGGCGCCACGGAGATGCACATGACGGTGATCTCCGTGCGGGAGGACCTGATCGCCTGGTACGAGCGGCGCGGCTACCGCCGTACGGGAAAGACGTCCCCGTTCCCGTACGGCGACGAGCGCTTCGGCATCCCGCGGCGCGACGACCTGGAGTTCGAGCTGCTGGTCAAGAACCTCGACTGAGCGCGCCCCAGCGCTTCGGCGTGCCCCCCACGGCGTGCCGTGTACCCGGGCCGTGCCGTGGGAGCATGCCGTGTTCCCGGCCCATGCCGCGGCGCCGACGCGGTGGCGCCCGGGCACGCCGTGACGACCGAGGCGCCTACGCCGTGAAGCGCCCCGTGCGTTTGATCTCCGGATAGTCGGTCGTCGCCCCGTCCAGCTCCAGCGCGCGCACCAGCCGCAGTTGCTCCTGCGTGTTGACCACCCAGCCGACGATCCGCAGCCCGGACGCGCGCGCGTGCTCGACGACCTCCAGGGTCAGCCGGCGGATGTCGAGACACAGGGCCGCGGCACCCACGGCGACGGCGCGGTCCACCACATCGGTGCCGTACCGGCTCGCGACCAGCGCGGTGCGCACGCCCGGCACCAGTCGCGCGATCTCGGCGACCGCGTCGTCGTGGAAAGAGGAGACCTCCACCCGCGCGGTCAGGTCCCGCGCGCGCATCACCTCCGCCAGCGCCCGTGCCGCCGCCACGTCCTTGATCTCGACCTGCAGCGGCGCGCTCACCGCCTCCAGAACCTCTTCGAACACCGGTACCCGCTCGCCACGGCCCGCGTCCAGGGCGCGCAGCTCCGCGAGGGTCTTCTCGGCGATCGGTCCGGAGCCGTCGGTCGTACGGTCCACGTCCGCGTCATGCATGACGACGAGGGCGCCGTCCTTGCTCAGGTGCAGATCGAGTTCGATCAGATCGAGGCCGGCCCGCTGCGCGGCGACGAAGGAACGGAGGGTGTTCTCGGGCTCGACGCCCATGACCCCGCGGTGACCGATGGTAAGGAAGTTCAAGGTTCAACTCGCTTCCGTCGACGGCGGCTCGGCGACGCGCGGACCGACGGATGCGTCCCGGACGTCGTCGTCCACGCGGCAAGGCCGCAGCCTAATGGCCGGACCGGACGTTGAACCCGCAGCTGCGCATGGCATTCGGGACCCGGGGCAGGCGCCAGTTGGCCGGTATCCGCCCCGGCCGTCACCCGCCAGTGGGCGAGTCCCCCGCGCCCTTGACCCATCGGGGCGCCACCGCTACGGCGTCGGGCGCCGTCGGCGGAAGTGAGCGTCGTCACGGTTTACGGCAGGAAAAACATCGGCGACCAAGGGCGTACGCAGAATAATTTTCGGGTCACGGTCTTGCTGAGAGAAACGGGGTATGCATACGGTGTCCATACGAGAGGTTCTCCCGTGGAGGATGGGACATGACGGAAATTCTTGTGCAGGCGGGTACGGAGGGACTGGTTCCTTCGCTGACCAGGGTGGTTGAGCACCCGGCCTGGCCCGTGCTCAAGGATGCCGTGGAGCAGATTCGGCCATGGCAGTCGAAGGACGGTTCGATCGACTTCGAGGCCGAGGGTGCCCCGCAGCGGGCCGACGCGGTGGCGGCGATCGAGCGTGTAGCCGACGCCGTCGAGCAGCTTTCCCCGCTGGTCCCGCACGACGCGGCCTACCACGAGGCCCTCGTGAAGGACCTGCGCCGCTGGGCCGAGGGCGGCTTCGAGGTGCCGGACTTCCTGGACTCCCTGCTGGCCTTCCAGCCCGCCGCGAACCGCCAGGACGGCCTGCAGCACCTGGTCGTCTTCCCGATGTACACGCAGAACGGCAACCTGGACCGCAACCTGGAGGCGGTCGTGCTGCGCATGGTCTGGCCGGACTGGCTGTCCGAGCTGGAGCGCACCCGCTACGACAACCCGCTGTTCTGCGGCATCACCTTCGAGGACTTCACGCCGGGTTACGACACCCACTCGGCCGTGCTCTTCCCGGAGACCATCGCCGTCCGTGAGGCGCCGGAACGTTTCTCCTGGGGTGGCATCTTCTGTGACCGCGAGGCCGCGCGCTTCCGCCGCGTGACCGACGCCGCCGTCGGCGTCCTCGGTCTGGAGCTGCCCGAGGACATCGCCGCGATGGTCCACGACCAGAAGCGCTGCGAAGAGGCCTTCGTGCTGTGGGACATGGTTCACGACCGCACCCACAGCCACGGCGACCTGCCGTTCGACCCGTTCATGATCAAGCAGCGCCAGCCGTTCTGGATGTACGGTCTGGAGGAGCTGCGCTGCGACCTCACCGCCTTCAAGGAGGCCGTGAAGCTCGAGGCGGACGGCGTCCCGCAGGCCCGCGACGTGCAGTACGCCGTGCTCTTCGACCGCATGTTCCGCTTCCCGGTCACCGGCGACCGCAACCGCAACTACGACGGCCTCGGCGGCCAGCTGCTCTTCGCCTACCTGCACAAGCACGACGTCGTCCGCTGGACCGACAACAAGCTCTCCATCGACTGGGAGCGCGCCCCGCAGGTCACCAACCAGCTGTGCGCCGACATCGAGAAGCTGTACAAGGACGGCATCGACCGCCCGAAGCTGGTGCACTGGTTCGCCGGCTACGAGCTGGTCTCCACCTACCTGGCCCCGCACCCCGGCTCCAAGTGGGCCAAGGGCCCCGACGCCCTGGACCTCACCCTGCCGCCGCGCAAGCTCGTGGACGACGTGCTTCCGGACGAGTTTCCGCTGAGCATGTTCTATGAGGCGCTGTCCAAGAAGCTGAAGAATGTGATCGCCTCGGCCAAGGGCATCACGGCGGACGGCGCCGAGCGGCTCGCCGCGTGAGCGGCCGGCTGAAGAACACTGCTCAAGAGGGGAAGAACATGGTGGGGAACGGGTCTCTCAGTGGTGCGGTGATCGCGGTGGCCGGTGCGGGCGGACCCGCCGGACACGCGACGCTGGTGCGGCTCGCGGAAGCGGGCGCGGTCGTCGTCGGAGCCGACAACAACCCGGAGCGACTGGCGGAGGCCGTCGACGCCGCCCGCTACGCCCGGGGCGGCGCCACGGTCACCGGCGAGACGGTCGACCTGCTCGATCTGCAGTCCACCCGCGACTGGGCCGCGCGCATCGAGAAGGACCACGGCCGCGTCGACGGACTGGTCCACCTCGTCGGTGGCTGGCGCGGCAGCGCGACCTTCGCCGAGACCGACCTCGCGGACTGGGAGCTGCTGGAGAAGCTGCTGGTCCGCACCGTCCAGCACACCTCCCTCGCCTTCTTCGACGTCCTGCAGCGCAGCGACCGCGGCCGGTACGTGCTGACCAGCGCCGCCGGCGCGTCGAAGCCCACGGCGGGCAACGCGGCGTACTCCGCGGCCAAGGCCGCCGCCGAGGCGTGGACGCTCGCGATGGCCGACGGCTTCCGCAAGGCGGGGATCGCCGAGGGCGCCGAGGGGCCGCGCTCGGCGGCTGCCATCCTGGTGGTGAAGGCGCTGGTGCACGACGCGATGCGCGCCGAACGCCCCAACGCGAAGTTCGCGGGCTTCACGGACGTCAAGGACCTGGCCGAGGCCATCGAGGGCGTCTGGAGCAAGACCGCCGCCGAAGTGAACGGAAACCGTCTGTGGCTGACCGAGAAGCCGTGAACCCTCCCAAGACCGACGCGCGTCGCCATCACGACCCGCAGGTCCGCGGTTTCGCCAGTGACAACTACGCCGGGGTCCACCCCGAGGTGCTGGCCGCCGTGGCGCTGGCCAACGGCGGTCACCAGGTGGCGTACGGCGAGGACGACTACACCGAGAACCTGCAGGGGATCATCCGCGGTCACTTCGGGGCCACGGCGGAGGCCTTCCCGGTCTTCAACGGCACCGGTGCCAACGTGGTCGCGCTCCAGGCGGTCACCGACCGCTGGGGCGCCGTGATCTGCGCCGAGAGCGCGCACATCAACGTGGACGAGGGCGGCGCGCCCGAGCGCATGGGCGGTCTGAAGCTGCTCACCGTGCCCACCCCGGACGGCAAGCTCACCCCCGAGCTGATCGACCGGCAGGCCTGGGGCTGGGAGGACGAGCACCGCGCGATGCCGCAGGTCGTGTCGATCACCCAGAGCACCGAGCTGGGCACCCTCTACACGCCCGGGGAGATCCGCGCGATCTGCGAGCACGCCCACGCGCGGGGCATGAAGGTGCACCTGGACGGCTCCCGGATAGCGAACGCCGCCGCCTCCCTCGACGTGCCGATGCGTACGTTCACCAACGCGGTCGGCGTCGACATCCTGTCGTTGGGCGGGACGAAGAACGGCGCGCTGTTCGGCGAGGCGGTCGTCGTCATCAACCAGGACGCGGTGCGCCAGATGAAGCACCTGCGGAAGATGTCGATGCAGCTGGCCTCGAAGATGCGCTTCGTCTCCGTGCAGCTGGAGGCCCTTCTCGCCAAGGACCTGTGGCTCCGCAACGCCCGCCACGCCAACGAGATGGCCCAGCGGCTCGCCGAGGGCGTGCGCGCGGTGCACGGTGTGGAGATCCTCTACCCGGTCCAGGCCAACGGCGTCTTCGCCAAGCTGCCGCACGACGTGAGCGAGCGCCTGCAGAAGCGCTTCCGCTTCTACTTCTGGGACGAGGGCGCCGGGGTGGTCCGCTGGATGTGCTCCTTCGACACCACGGAGGACGACGTCGACATGTTCGTGGGCGCCCTCAAGGAGGAGATGGCCCGCTGACCTCACGGCGCGCATAGGTATGCGGTCACCCGGAAAGTCATTGACTGTCGGGTGATCGCATTCTTATGCTCTGCGGGCATGGAGCTGATCCAGAACACAGCCGACCTGTCCGCGTACCTGGCCGCAGACGAGGTCATCGATCACCATCACCCGGTGGTCGGGGCAGCCGCCGCCCGCCTGACCGCAGAGGTGGCAGACTCGTATGAATATGCGCGGGCCGCCTATGAGTTCGTCCGGGACGCCATCCCGCACTCCCGGGATTCCGGTGATCTCCGTGTCACCTGGCGCGCCTCTGACGTGCTGGCCCTGGGCACCGGCATCTGTCACGCCAAGTCCCACGCCCTGGCCGCCCTGCTCCGGGCCGAGGACATCCCGACCGCCCTCTGCTACCAGCGCCTGACCGACGACGAGGGCGGCCACGCGGTCCACGGCCTGGTCGCGGTCCGCTTCAACGGCGCCTGGCACCGGCAGGACCCCCGTGGCAACAAGCCCGGCATCGACGCCCGGTTCTCCCTGGACGGCGAACGGCTGGCCTGGATCCCCGATCCCGCGTCCGAGGAGACGGACTACCCGGTCCTGTACGCCGAACCGCACCCGGCCGTCCTGGACGCCCTGCGAGCCGCCCCCGACCGGCCGCACCTGCGGAAGACGCTCCCCGACGCCCTCTGAGACCGACACGAGGGGCGCGGGCCCGGTCGGTTCCGGTGAGGCCGAGGCCGCGCCGCCGAACTGACGGAAGGCGGGCAATGGTTCGGCGAGCCGAGTGTGCCCGGCTTTTCGAACAGGTCGGACTGTGCCGACAGAAGGTGCGCGGGGAACTGCGCGAGCGCCCCACGCGCTCCCGCACCCGGCGACGGCGACAACGTCGCACGACGGGCGGCCGTGGCCACCCGGAAAGGGAACCCGGCCGGGGTCACCCGCAAAGAGACCCTGAACAACCCCTGCGCCGGGGCCACTCGACGCCGCACCACGGGCACCCGGCGTCGCACCGCGCGCCTTCCGTCCCGTGGCGCTCGCTCAGTGCGCCTCCGCCGCGCGCAGTTGCTCCATCGTCGGTGCGGTGCCGCCCAGGTGCGCCGGCAGCCACCAGGAGTCCTCCGGCCCCTTGGGCCGGCCCGGGTAGGCCCGCTGGGCGGCGTCCAGGAGCTCCTGGACGCGTTCGCGCAGCCGGCGGGTGATGGCCCCGGCGTACTGGTCGCGGGGTGCCTCCACGGCCTCGCCCACGCGAATGGTGACGGGCAGGTGGTCGCGCTTGAAGTTGCGGGGCTGGCCCTTCGTCCACAGCCGCTGCGTGCCCCAGACGGCCATCGGGATCAGCGGGACGCCCGCCTCCTGCGCCAGGCGTGCCGCACCCGACTTGAAGCTCTTCAGTGCGAACGACTGCGAGATGGTGGCCTCCGGGAACACCCCGATGACCTCGCCGGAGCGCAGCGAGTCCAGCGCGTGCGCGTAGGCGGCCTCGCCCTGGGTGCGGTCCACCGGGATGTGCTTCATCCCGCGCATGAGCGGCCCGGAGATCCGGTGACGGAAGACGGACTCCTTCGCCATGAAGCGCACCAGGCGCTTCTGCGGCAGCGCGGCCAGGCCGTTGAAGACGAAGTCCAGGTAGCTGATGTGATTGCTCACCAGCACGGCGCCGCCCGAGCGCGGGATGTTCTCCGACCCCTGACAGTCGATCTTCAGATCCCAGACCTTGAACAACGTCTTGGCGAAACCGATGACGGGACGGTAGACCAGCTCTGCCATGGGCGGGGTGGACCCTTTCTGCTCTGCTCGGGAAAGGGGATCCCGGCGGGGAAGTTACGCAGCCGTAGGTTTTACGGCGTCTCGCAGATCGTGCCCGAAGAACGGACGGGTAGCCAGTCCTGGTGCCCCGCGCCGGGGAGATCCTCGTCACGTCGGCCTACACCCCACCTCGGATCTTTGGATCCCCTTTACCTCGGCAGGGGTCTCGCCGGGAATCTCGGCCGCTCCCGCACGGTTGTAGCCGGGATGACCGGACCGGTGGTGCGCCCTTCGCGGGGTGCCCGCGGAGGTGGGCCGCGCGAGCGGCGGAACGGGAGTGCGGGTGCGCGGGCGTGACGACGGCAGGCGGCTCGGGACGGCCGAACTCGGCGCCGAACTGGGCGAGCGCGCCACGCTGGTGCAGTTCTCCAGCGCCTTCTGCGCGCCCTGCCGGGCCACCCGGCGCGTCCTCGGCGAGGTCGCCGGGATGGTCCCGGGCGTGACCCACGTCGAGATCGACGCCGAGGCCCACCTGGACCTCGTACGCGAGCTGGAGATCCTCAAGACCCCCACCGTCCTGGTCCTGGACGCCGATGGGCGGGTGGTGCGCCGCGCCGCCGGGCAGCCCCGCAGGGCCGACGTCATCGCCGCGCTGGGGGAGGCCGTCCGGGCGGGCCGCACGGGACAGTGAGACATCTTCCAGAACGGGGAACCTGCTTGACTGTGCGCCACACCTATCGTCAACCTGACCGTATGCCGACCGAACTCCTTCTCCACGGGCGGGTCCACATCGACCTCGCCCGCACCGCGAGCGCACGTTGTCCCGGCTGTTGAGCAGCCACGGACCCGTTCCTCTTTCCTCGCAGAAGGACAACTCCATGACGGCAACGCCCGGCCTCGGCACCCCCCAGATCGCCTCTCCCGACCTCTTGCGCTCCACCTTCCGCCGGCACGCGGCCGGGGTCGCGGTGATCACGGCGCGCGGCGCCTCCGGTCCCGTCGGGTTCACCGCCACCTCCCTCACCTCCGTCTCCGCCGATCCGCCGCTGGTCTCCTTCGGCATCGGTACGGGCGCCTCCAGCTGGCCCGCAGTGGCCGAGGCGGACCATGTCGGCGTGCACATACTCGGCGAGCACCAGAGCGACCTGGCCGCCACCTTCGCGCGCAGCGGTGCCGACCGGTTCGGGGCGGCCACCGCCTGGCGGGACGGGCCGGAGGGCGCGCCGGTGCTGGACGACGTGCTCGCCTGGCTGGTCTGCCGGATCGTGGGCCGGGTGCCGGCCGGTGATCACCGGATCGTGCTCGCCGAGGTGGTCGTGGGCGACCCCTCGGGCGCCGGCCGACCGCTCCTCTACCACCAGGGCCGCTTCCACGGCCTGCGGGATTGATCACGGCCGACCGCTCCTGCGGAGCCGTCGAATTCCGGTTACGCTGCGTTGCGAACGTCACAGTTCAAAGCGCTTGCTTAGCGGGCAGGAACTGGGTGTACTGACGAGTAATATTTCGGTCGGAGCGCGCCGACGCCCCGACCGGGATCGGCCGCTTGAGGCGCCTATGCTGCCTCCAAGAGGCAGCCCGGAAATAGACGATGCAGTAGGAGAGCCGGCGTGAGCTTGAGGATCGTTGTCACTGTGAAGTACGTGCCCGACGCCACTGGCGACCGGCACTTCGCCGATGACCTGACCGTCGACCGCGACGACGTGGACGGTCTGCTCTCCGAGCTGGACGAGTACGCGGTCGAGCAGGCGCTGCAGATCTCGGAGAACGCGGACGACGCCGAGGTCACCGTTCTGACGGTCGGCCCCGAGGACGCCAAGGACGCGCTCCGCAAGGCCCTCTCGATGGGTGCCGACAAGGCCATCCACGTCGAGGACGACGACCTGCACGGCACCGACGCCATCGGCACCTCCCTGGTGCTGGCCAAGGCCATCGAGAAGGCCGGTTACGACCTGGTCATCTCCGGCATGGCCTCCACCGACGGCACCATGGGCGTCGTCCCGGCGCTGGTCGCCGAGCGCCTGGGCGTCCCGCAGGTCACCCTGCTCTCCGAGGTCTCCGTCGAGGGCGGCGTGGTCAAGGGCCGCCGCGACGGTGACGCCGCCTCGGAGCAGCTGGAGGCCCAGCTCCCGGCGATCGTCTCCGTGACCGACCAGTCCGGCGAGGCCCGTTACCCGTCCTTCAAGGGCATCATGGCGGCCAAGAAGAAGCCGGTGGAGTCCTGGGACCTGTCCGACCTGGACATCGAGGCCGAGGAGGTCGGTCTCGACGGCGCGTTCACCAAGGTCGAGGCCGCGAACGAGCGTCCGGCCCGCACGGCCGGCACCATCGTGAAGGACGAGGGCGAGGGCGGCAAGCAGCTCGCTGAGTTCCTCGCGGGCCAGAAGTTCATCTAGGGCCCGCCCCCGCTGACCGCCCCTCAACTTCGTTACGCAGGAGAGCAATCCCATGGCTGAAGTCCTCGTCTACGTCGACCACGTGGACGGTGCCGTCCGCAAGCCCACCCTGGAGCTGCTGACCCTCGCCCGCCGCATCGGCGAGCCGGTCGCCGTCGCGCTGGGCAACGGCGCCGCCGACACCGCCGCCACGCTCGCCGAGCACGGCGCGGTGAAGGTCCTCACCCACGACGCGTCCGAGTACGCCGACTACCTGGTCGTGCCGAAGGTCGACGCGCTGCAGGCCGCCCACGAGGCCGTCTCCCCGGCCGCCGTGCTGGTCCCGTCCTCCGCCGAGGGCAAGGAGATCGCCGCCCGCCTGGCGCTGCGCATCGGCTCCGGCATCATCACCGACGCCGTCGACCTGGAGGCCGGCGACGAGGGCCCGGTGGCCACCCAGTCGGTGTTCGCCGCGTCCTTCTCCACCAAGTCCCGTGTCATCAAGGGCACCCCGGTCATCACGGTCAAGCCGAACTCGGCCGCCGTCGAGGCCGCCCCGGCCGCCGGTGCGGTCGAGGCCCTGTCCGTCACCTTCTCGGACAAGGCGACCGGCACGAAGGTCACCGGCCGTACGCCGCGTGAGTCGACGGGCCGCCCGGAGCTGACCGAGGCCGCGATCGTGGTCTCCGGTGGCCGCGGTGTCAACGGCGCGGAGAACTTCTCGATCATCGAGGCGCTCGCCGATTCCCTGGGTGCGGCCGTCGGCGCCTCGCGTGCCGCGGTGGACGCCGGCTGGTACCCGCACACCAACCAGGTCGGCCAGACCGGCAAGTCGGTCTCGCCGCAGCTGTACATCGCCAACGGCATCTCCGGCGCCATCCAGCACCGTGCCGGCATGCAGACCTCGAAGACGATCGTGGCCGTCAACAAGGACGCCGAGGCCCCGATCTTCGAGCTGGTCGACTTCGGTGTGGTCGGCGACCTCTTCGACGTCGTCCCGCAGCTGACCGAGGAGATCAAGACCCGCAAGGGCTGAGCTCCGCCTTCGCCGTACGAGGCCCCCGCGACCGAGCAGACGGTCGCGGGGGCCTCGCCTCATCCCAGCGTCAGGGAAGCCTGCACCGGCAGGTGGTCGCTGGGGAACTGGCCGTTCAGCGAGAAGGTGCCGATCGAGGCCCGGTGGACCGTGACCGCGGGGGTGGCGAGGATCCAGTCGATGCGGTCCCCGTTCGGCCTGGGCGGCCGGTATCCGTGGAAGGTCCCGTACAGGGCGCCGCGCTCGGCCGCGGTGTCCCAGGTGTCGGTCAGGCCGGAGGCCAGCATCGCGTCGTAGACCGGGCTCCTGTGCGCGGGGACGTTGAAGTCGCCGGTGACGAGGAGCGGCAGCGAGCGGTCCAGCCCGGCGATGCGCCGGAGGATCAGGGCGGCGGCCCGCGCCCGTGCCCTCCGGCTGCGGTCGTCGAGGTGGGTGTTCAGGACGAAGAACTCCCGGTCGCCGTCGAGCAGGTCCCGGAAGCGGACCCACGTCGCCATCCGGACGGAGCCGCCGCCCCAGCCGTTGGACCCGATGACGTCCGGTGTGTCCGAGAGCCAGAAGTGGTCGTACTCCTGCGGAGCGAGCCGGCGGGTGTCGTAGAAGACGGCCGCGAACTCGCCGCGGCTGCCGCCCGCGCGTCCGGTGCCGATCCAGTCGTAAGGGGCTCCGAGGTCGGCCTCGATGTCGCGCAGCTGCTGGTAGAGCCCTTCCTGGGTGCCGATGATGTGCAGGCCCTCGCGGTGCATCAGGGCGCGCACCGCGGGTCTGCGGGCCGCCCAGCTGTGGGGCTCGGCGGTGCTCGCGTGGCGGAGATTGAACGACATGACGTGGAGGGGTGGAGCGCCGGGCCGTCTGCCCGCCCGGGCGGGGCCGGCGGAGAGTGCTGTACTGGGCGGGGGCACGGCGGCCGGGGCCGACGCGGCCTTCCGGCCCGTACGGCGCGTGACGCGGCTGAGGATCGGCACGTGTGCTCCTTCTGCGACGGCTGCCGGGCGGCCCGTTGAGGAACCGCTGTACGGGAAGGAGGGACTCGGTCCAGGCTGCCAGATCGACGTGAACGGGCCGGGAGCGGGGAGCGGAGGGAACGCCGTGCGGTGTTGACCAGCGGGAAGGTTGGCGGATAACTTCACTATACGGATTGTTGATTCCGTAGAGCGGAAAGCTTGGAGGGTGTGGGATGGGTCAGCAGGAGAAGGTGGCGACAAGCCTCGCAGGCACTGTCAGCGAGGAGATCAGCGCCTCCCTCGCACCGGTCGACGCGGAGCTGGAGCGCCGCTACCCCGGGGACCCCGGCACCCGGCAGCCCGTCCACACCGTGTACGTCCCCGGTGACGCCTTCGCCGCCGACACCCTGCGCACCTGGGGCGACCAGGCGCTCGCCCTGCTCGACGAACACGCCCCCGACGCCGCCTCCTTCGCGGCCGTCCTCGGCCTCGCCGACGACCTCGCCGAGCCCGTCCACTCCCGCGTCCGCGCCAAGCTGGAGCGCGAGCCCATCGAGGACCTGCGCGTCGACTTCGAGGACGGCTACGGCCCCCGCCCCGACGCCGAGGAGGACGAGGCGGCCGCCCGTGCCGCCCGCCTGATCGCCGAGGCGTACGAGAACGGCACGGCGGCGCCGTACATGGGCATCCGCATGAAGTGCATGGAGGCCCCCGTACGCGACCGGGGCATCCGCACCCTCGACGTCTTCCTCACCGGCCTGATGGAGGCCGGCGGCCTGCCCGACGGCCTCGTCCTCACCCTGCCGAAGGTGACCTACCCCGAGCAGGTCGGCGCTTTCGTCCGCCTCCTGGAGGCCTTCGAGAAGGCGCACGGCCTGGACGCCGGCCGGCTGGGCTTCGAGATCCAGATCGAGACCAGCCAGTCCATCCTCGCCACCGACGGCACCGCCACCGTCGCCCGCATGATCCAGGCCGCCGAGGGCCGCGCCACCGGCCTGCACTACGGCACCTTCGACTACAGCGCCTGCCTCGGCGTCTCCGCCGCCTACCAGGCCAGCGACCACCCCGCCGCCGACCACGCCAAGGCGATCATGCAGGTCGCGGCGGCCGGTACCGGTGTCCGGGTCTCCGACGGCTCCACCAACGTGCTGCCCGTCGGCCCGACCGCCAAGGTCCACGACGCCTGGCGGCTGCACTACGGCCTCACCCGCCGCGCCCTCGCCCGCGCCTACTACCAGGGCTGGGACATGCACCCGGGGCACATCCCCACCCGCTACGCGGCCGTGTTCGCCTTCTACCGCGAGGGCTTCGAGCAGGCCGCGGGCCGCCTCGCCCGGTACGCCAACCGGGCCGGCGGCGACGTCATGGACGAGCCCGCCACCGCCAAGGCCCTCAGCGGCTACCTCCTGCGCGGCCTGGACTGCGGCGCCCTGGACATCGCCGAGGTCGCCCGCCTCAGCGGCCTGACCCGCGCCGATCTGGAGGGCTTCGCGTCACCCCGGCGGGGCGACCTGACCGCCTCCGCGCAGTAGCGTGCCGCCCGGGCCGCGGCCGGACGAGCCTCCGGCGGTACCCGCTGGGGCCGACGGCCGCCGTACGGCCCGCTCCGCGCGGCGCCGGCCGGTCCGGCGCCGCGGCGGTGTGCCGCGGTCAGTCCGCCGGCGGCAGTTCACCCGAACCGCGCGTGATCAGCCGGGTCGGCAGCTCGATCCGCTCCGGCGCGACGAGCGTGCCGTCCAGCTGACGGAAGAGACGCTCGGCGGCGGTACGGCCGAGGGCCGCGGAATCCTGCGCGACGACCGTGACGCCCGGCTGGAGCAGATCGGCCAGCTCGATGTCGTCGAAGCCGACGAGCGCGACCCTGCGGGACTGCTCGGCGAGGACCCGGATGACGGTGACCGTCACCCGGTTGTTGCCGGTGAAGACCGCGGTGACGGGACCGGGGCCGGCCAGCATGTCCTCCGCCGCCCTGCGCACCCGCTCCGGGTTCGTCGCCCCCAGGGACATCCAGCGTTCCTCGACGGCTATCCCGGCGTCCTCCATGGCCGCCCGGTAGCCGCGCAGCCGCTCGGCCGCGGTGTGGATGCGGGGCATGTCGCCGATGAAACCGATCCGGCGGTGGCCGTGCGCGATGAGGTGGGCGACGCCGTCACGGGCACCGCCGAAGTTGTCGGACAGGACCACGTCGGCGTCGATGCGCCCGGCCGGCCGGTCCACGAACACGGTCGCCACGCCGGCCCTGATCTCGGGCTCCAGATAGCGGTGATCGTCCCCGGCCGGAATCACCACCAGGCCGTCCACCCGCCGGGCGCACAGGGCCAGCGCCAGCTCCTGCTCCCGCTCGGGGTCCTCGGCACTGGAGCCGTTGATCAGCAGCGCCCCGTGGGCGCGGGCCACCTCTTCCACGGCACGGCTGAGCGGGCCGTAGAACGGGTCCGCGAGATCCTCCAGGACCAGGCCGATGCTCGCCGTACGCCCCTTGCGCAGCACCCGGGCGCTGTCGTTGCGGCGGAACCCGAGGGCGTCGATCGCCTCCTGCACCCGGCGCTCGGTGTCGGGCGTGACCCCGGGCTCGCCGTTGACCACCCGGGAGACCGTCTTCAGTCCGACCCCGGCGCGCGCCGCCACGTCCTTCATCGTCGGGCGGTTGCCGTACCGCGTGCCGGGAAGGCGGTCCGCGCGGCGGGTGGTCTCGGGCACGATGCGCTGTCCTGTCTCTCGTCCGTCTCTCACACCGGGGGTAGTGCGTGATCCGTGGGCTTGTATGAGGATGTGGCGTCGAGCATAGAGCCTGGACAACGTTGTCAGATGCGAGAGAGACTGTCCACCGCTGTCTCCGGCCTGCGCCCCCACCGCTTGACCGGCCTGCCTCTTTTTCTCACGCTTCAACGGGGAGATCTGACTCTGATGCACACCGACCTCGTGGCGGCCCTGGACATCGGCGGCACCAAGATCGCCGGCGCGCTGGTGGACGGCGACGGACGGATACTGGCCCGGGCCCAGCGCGCCACGCCCGCCCAGCAGGACGGCGAAACGGTCATGCGGGCCGTCGAGGGGGTGCTCGGCGACCTCGCCGGGTCGCCCCTGTGGGGACGCGCCGGCTCCCTGGGCATCGGCAGCGCCGGCCCGGTGGACGCCTCGGCGGGCACCGTGAGCCCGGTGAACGTGCCGGGCTGGCGTGACTTTCCGCTGGTCGACCGGGTGCGTACGGCCACCGGGGGTCTGCCGGTCGAGCTGATCGGCGACGGTGTCGCGATCACCGCCGCGGAACACTGGCAGGGCGCCGCCCGCGGCCACGACAACGCGCTGTGCATGGTGGTCTCGACGGGCGTCGGCGGCGGCCTGGTTCTCGACGGGCGGCTGCACCCCGGTCCGACGGGAAACGCCGGCCACATCGGCCACATCAGTGTCGACCTCGACGGCGATCCCTGCCCGTGCGGCGCGCGCGGCTGTGTGGAGCGCATCGCGAGCGGCCCCAACATCGCCCGCCGCGCGCTGGAGCGGGGCTGGCGTCCCGGGCCCGACGGGGACACCTCGGCCGCCGCGGTGGCCGCCGCCGCCCGTTCGGGCGACCCGGTCGCCGTGGCCTCCTTCGAGCGGGCGGCGCAGGCGCTGGCCGCCGGTATCGCGGCCACCGCGACCCTGGTCGAGATCGACATCGCGGTGATCGGCGGGGGCGTCGGCAAGGCGGGCGAGATCCTGTTCACCCCCCTGCGCAAGGCCCTCACCGACTACGCGACCCTGTCCTTCGTGCGGCGGCTCACCGTCGTACCCGCCCAGATGGGCACCGACGCGGGCCTGGTCGGTGCCGCCGCGGCGGCGTTGACCCGCAGGCCGGACGCGACCGCGGCGAGCGTGTAGCCGGTCGTCGGCGTCGGCGTCGGCGGTCCGGTGGTACGGCGGCTCAGCAGCTCAGCCGCGCGTCCGCCCAGTCGGCGTGGTCCGAGTCGACGCCGTCCCCGCCGTCGGTGACGACGAGCCGGACCACCTGGGCGCCGGTGACGTCGGCGGTGACCGGTTCGGCGGGCATCGCGTTGGTGAGGACGCCCGTGGCCGCGACCCGGGTGCCGTCCGCCCGGATCTCGAAGGCGACGGTGCCCTTCGCGCCCTTCTCGTCGTCCACACCGACGGAGGCGGTGATCTTCTCGCAGGCCCTGCCGGTGTAGAAGGAGACGTCGCTGAGCGCGTGGACGCCGAGTCCCCTGGCGTACACCGTCCCGCCGATGGTGAGCGGCCGGCCGTCGCCCGCGTCGCTCTCCCCGTTGCTGGTGTCGCGCTCCACCGGCCCCCAGCCGCTGGTCGCGGACAGCCACGGCAGGTCGCCGAGGTACGACGTGCCGGAGGGCGGCCGCACGACGACGGACGCGGTCAGCGGGAGGGTGCCGGTGACCGGTGTGCCGGACGGCGAGCGGTGGCTCGTCCGCAGCGTGAGGCCGTAGGACCCGGCCGGGGTGCCGGGCGGGGCGGTCACCCGCCAGCCGGTGCGCAGGGTCCGGCCGGTGGAAAGGGTGGCGGCCGAGGCCGCCGAGGTGGCCCGCACGGTCCAGCCGGCGGGGCCGGTCAGCGTCACGGACACCCGCCGTGCGGGCGTGCGTCCGAGGTCGGTGACGGTGCTGGTCAGCGTGGCCGGGGTGGCCGCCTCCAGCAACGGGTCGCCGTCCAGGCCGAGTTCGACGGCGGGCGGGTGGTCGGCCCAGCGCGGGTCGGCCGACACGCGCAGCAGGACCGTGGCATGGGCCGGGACGGTGGCCGCTATGGTCCCGGCGGTGTTGTAGCCGCGGTGCTGCCACAGGTCGCGCAGGGTGTAGGCGTCGGCGTCGGGGAGTCCCACGGCGCTCGCGGTGGTGGCGATCCGCTGGGCGGTGCCGGATTCGTTGAAGAGGGCCACCGCGCGGCTGCCGTCCCGCATCTCCTTGGCGACGACCCAGCGCCCGTCCGCGGCGGAGACGACCGCGCCCTGCCTGCCGAGCGGGTCCTGGTCGACGGCGATGACCTCCTCGTTGGCCAGGATGTCGAAGGTCGCCTGCGAGGCCTTGCGCAGGTCGGTGCCGATGAGCAGCGGCGCGGCCATGACCGACCAGAGCGAGAAGTGCGAGCGGTACTCGGTCTCCGTCATGCCGCCGTTGCCGACCTCCAGCATGTCGGGGTCGTTCCAGTGGCCGGGACCGGCGTGCGGCGCGAGCGGGAGATTCTGCTTCAGGATCGACAGCATCGAGCTCCAGCTGTCGCTGATGTCCCCGGTGGTCCGCCACAGCTGGCCGACGTCCGAGGCCCACTCCCAGGGTTTGTTCTCGCCCCATTCGCAGATGCTGTAGACGATGGGCCGGCCGGTCGCCCGCAGCGCGTCCCGCATGGTCCGGTAGCGCTGCCGGGCGTCCACGCCCTGGTTGTTGCAGTTGTCGTACTTCAGGTAGTCGACGCCCCAGTCGGCGAACTGCCGCGCGTCGCTGTACTCGTGGCCCAGCGCGCCCGGGAAGCCCGCGCTGTTGCAGGTCTTGGTGCCGGCACTGGTGTAGATGCCGAGCTTGAGCCCCTTGGCGTGCACATAGTCCGCGACCGCCCTGATCCCGCCGGGGAAGCGCACGGGGTCGGGTACCAGCTCGCCGTTCGCGTCGCGGTGCGGCAGGGCCCAGCAGTCGTCCAGGTTGACGTACCGGTAGCCCGCGTCCTTCAGGCCCTTCGCCACGAAGAGGTCCGCGATGCCCTTGACCATGTCCTCGTTGAACTCGGCCCGGCAGTGCGTGGAGTTCCAGTTGTTGAAGCCCATCGGCGGGGTGAGGGCCAGGCCCTCGGTGACGGCGGGGATCGCGGGAGGCCCGGTGGGGGCCGCCAGGGCGGGCGCGGCGAGGCCCGCCGCGCACAGCAGTCCTGCGGTGAACGCTCCGGCCACTCTGCGGCGGGTCGTGCGGCTGTGAGGGTGACGCATCGTCGACGTTCCTCCAACTCGCGAACGGCGGGATGACGGCATGTACGCGTCATCGGTGCGCGTTTACGGTAGGACGTGTCGGAGTCTGTTGGAAGAGGGGCGTCATAAGCGAGGGTTGGCCGTTCGGGTCTGTTCGCTTCGGTAGGCGGAGGCGATCGGAGCCGGTGAATCCCGCACCGGTGACCAGCACGCGGGAGGGCCCGGCGACGAGGGTCCGCTACCGGCTCTCGGCATGCTCACGCCTGCGCGCCTCCATCGCGCTTGAATACACGCAGGTCCTGCCTCGGTGTGCCTCTCGGCCTCGTGCGCACAGCAGCGTGGTCAAATGGGGCATGGCCTCGTCCTGGACCGGTGACCGGGTACGCCTGCGCGCGATCGAGCCCGACGACTGGACGGCGTTCATGCGCTTCGCCGACGACGCCGGGCGGCGAGGGAGCCGGCTGGATCTGCCGCGGTCCGCCGAGAGCTACCGTGCCTGGGCGAAGGAGCAAGCCGTTGCCGAGTGCGATGACGACCGCTTCCGGTTGGCAGTCGAAGCGACGGCCACGGGAGAGCTGGTGGGCATGGTCGGCTCGCATCGTACCGGCCCTCGTTCAGGCTGGTTCGAGTTCGATGTCACGATCGGCGCCGACCACCGGCGCAGGGGCTACGCGGCGGATGCCGCGGTGCTGCTGCTGCGCTTCATGTTCGCCGAGCGGCGCTATCACAAATGCGTAGCAGCGATCCTCGCCCGCAACGCGCCATCGCTGGCACTTTTCCGCCGGCTCGGCTTCACCGAAGAGGGGCGCCTGCGGGAACACGTCTACTTCGCAGGCCGGCACCACGACCTCGTCATGACGGGCATGCTCGCCGACGAGTTCGACCAGCGACACGGGATGAGCGGGCCATGAACCGGTCGTTCCGGCGTGTGAACGGCACGCGGCTTGATCGGCGTTCGCTGTTCTCCGGTGGAGGCGGCCTGTCACCGAATGCGGGACGGCCCTCAGTCCCGCAAGGTGGCGCGCAGGCGCAAGCCGACGGTTGCGAGGCCTTCGAGGGTGGTGACCTGGTAGCTGGGTTCCGGTCCGGGCGGCTCGCTCAGCTGGTAGCGGCGGGCGGTCTGCGCGGTCAGGAGCGTCAGCATCGCCATGGCCAGAGCGGCTCCCTCGCAGCCGTGCGGCCCGGTACCGAAAGAGAGGAAGACCCCGGGTTTCGCCGGTGAGCCCGAATCGTCCAGCCAGCGCTCGGGCTGGAACCGGTCCGGCTCGGAATACTCCCGAGCGTCGCGGTGGGCGGTGTAGGGGCAGACGAGAACGGTGGACCCGGCGTCGATGGTGTAGTCGGCGAGCTGGGTCTGTCGCGGGGCGCGCCGGGTCAGGAGCCAGCTCGGGGGGTACAGCCGGAGCACCTCGCTGACCAGTGCCTGGGTGTATCGCAGGCTGCCGAGGTGGGTGCTGGTCGTCGCGGCCGGGTCCGCGGGCAGCGAGGCGGCTTCGGCCGCGACGCGGTCCGCTGCCCGGGGGTGCCGGGCCAGGTGGAGCAGGATCCATCCGGCTGCCCGGGAAGGGGTCTCGAAGGTGGCGACGGTGATTCCGGGAAGAGTGTCGAGGACGGCCGCTTCCGGCAGCAGGCCGTAGTGGGGAGAGGGCCGGAGCATCTGTCCCAGCATGTCGTCGCCGAGCCGGCCCGACGAACGACGCCGGTGGACGATGGGCCGCAAAGCGTCCGTGAAGGCGACTTGCTGCCGCGTGCGGAACCGCCGTGCCGGTGTGGGGATCCAGCGCGGCCATTCCCAACGCGACGGGCGTACGAGTGCCTCCCGGGCCAGGAAGAGCTGTGAGGCGTAGGGCAACAGGGCGGGAGCGTCCTCGGAGAAGAGGTAGCTCAGGCCGATCCCCGCCAGGGCGTGCCGGACCGGGGGCAGAATCTCGACGTCCTGGTCCGTGGGCCACTGGTCGGCGAATCGAGCGGTCCGGGGCGCAATCTCACCGATCCGGGCCGCAACCGCCTGCGCCCGTAGTCCGCGCATACGGGCGGCGTGAGCGTGCGCACGCTCCTCGGGTGTCGGCGCTCCGCTCGACCGCTTCAACGGCGGGAAGAGAGGCGAGGGTGCCTTGGGGAAGTCCTGCGCGCGGTGCAGGACCGCTTCACAGGGCCCGGCCGCGGCGGCTACGTAGACACCCGGCTCCAGTTGCCAGACGTCCCCGCACTCCTCGGCGCCACGGCGCGCCATTGCCAGCCGGTCGCGGCTCCAGGCCGCGAAGCCCCCTTCGGGCAGTCGCGGCGGCTCATTCCTTCGGCCCATGAGACCGTCCGTCCCTGGCTCTCGCACCTGTCCAGGCCGATGCAGTCTGCAGACGGGGAACCGGCGGGCGCCCGGGGGCGCCCGCCGGCAGTGCGGTCAGTCCTGGTCGCCGGCGTACGCATCCCATTCGTGGGCGCCGTACGCACCGTAGTGGCGGGTGAAGGACAACTTGCCGAGCAGCTTGGCGATCATGGTGCACTCCTCTCGCCTGCCTTCAACACCAAAGGCCACATACGACATTTTGCCACGCGCGGCACATCTGCGATACAGGGCACATTCCGGTCGTCGGTCGCACGCGTCCACCCCCGCCGAGCTCCTGCGCCCACACGCTCCTCACGCGTCATCGGTGCGCGACAACACCCGGGTGCCGGGGCGGCGCGGTCGTTCACTCGCGCTCCGAAGCCGCGCGGAACGGCGCACGACCTCGATGCGACCGACGATGTGGGCGTTGAACTCGTCGAGCTCCTCGGCCGGAACCCACAGCTCCAGTATCGTCTCGCCGCCTGCCTGGCGGACCGGGTAGCGGGCGAGGAACTCCGTGTCGACCTCGAAGCGGGTCACGAAACCGGCGCCGTCGTGCTTGACGTTCCGGTCCCGGGCGATGCGGATCGCGTAGTCCTCGTTCAGCACCGGATAGAAGATCGGCTGCTCGGGCAGCCGCGGCGGCCAGGCGCGCCACCCCAGTTCCCGGACCAGCTCCAGCTCCACGGGGCCCGTCGGGCGCCAGAGCGTGGTGGTGGAGCGGGGGCCGGTCATGGTGTCGCCCTTTCCGGTGTTCGACGGCGGTCGTCCGGGCGGTGCCGGACCTCCGGGACCCCATCGCCCCGCCGATCACGGGGCCACGGCGTTTCGCGCCGCGACGGCCGGCCGGCGAAACCGCGGTGATCCGCGTGACCCCCGCCCGCCCACCACAGTTGGTCAGCGCATGAAGAAGCGCAGCATGCTGGCCATCGCCACTCTCGCCACCGGATTCGTCGTGGCCGCCGTCACCCCTCCCCACGCGGCGGACGCCACCCCTCTCGACGACCCCGGCGTCTCGACCGCCCTCGACACGGTCGGCCAGGTCGTCGACGACGGCACCCTGGCCGTCGACGAGAACCCCCTCGGGCAGGTGTAGGCCCTCCGCCGTACGGGGTGTGTGCCGGTGTTCCCGCGGCAGGGGGCACCGGCACAGCCGTGTGCGCGGACAGGCGCCCTCAACGGGACGGGGTTTCCGTGGCAGGGTGGAGCGGGCAAGCCCCAGGGGGCCAACAGAAGAGGGGGAGTCCGTGACCGTCGTCTGGATCAACGGCGCGTTCGGTGCGGGGAAGACCACCACCGCACGCGAACTGATCGAACTGATCCCGAACAGCACGCTCTTCGACCCCGAGGTCATCGGCGGGGCGCTCACGCACCTGCTGCCGCCCAAGCGCCTCGCCGAGGCCGGCGACTTCCAGGACCTGCCGATCTGGCGCAGGCTGGTCGTCGACACCGCCGCCGCGATGCTCGCCGAACTGGGCGGCACCCTCGTGGTGCCCATGACCCTGCTCCGCCAGGAGTACCGCGACGAGATCTTCGGCGGCCTCGCCGCCCGCCGGATCGCGGTGCACCATCTGCTCCTCGCCCCGGCCGAAACGATCCTGCGCGAGCGGATAGCCGGGCGGGAGATCCCGCCCGAGGCCCTCGACGGCGAGATACGCGTGCGCCAGTGGGCGTACGACCACATCGAGCCCTACCGTGCCGCACTCGCCGCCTGGCTCACGGCCGACGCCCACCCGCTCGACACCAGCGCCCTCACCCCGTACGAGACCGCCGTCCGCATCGCCGACGCCGTGGGCAGCGGTGCCGTACCCGTCTGCGACATCGTGCAGACCCCCGAGCCGACCGCCGAGACGCTCGCCGCCGGGGTGCTGCTCTTCGACGAGGACGACCGGGTGCTGCTGGTCGACCCCACCTACAAGCCCGGCTGGGAGTTCCCCGGCGGCGTGGTGGAGCGGGGTGAGGCACCGGCCCGCGCCGGGATGCGTGAGGTCGCCGAGGAGACCGGGATACGGCTGCGGGAGGTGCCCCGGCTGCTCGTGGTGGACTGGGAGCGGCCCGTCCCGCCCGGCTTCGGCGGGCTGAGGCTGCTGTTCGACGGTGGCCGGCTGGAGTCGGGCGAGGCGGCCCGGGTGCTGCTGCCCGGGCCGGAGCTGCGCGCCTGGCGGTTCGCCACGGAGCAGGAGGCCGCCGCCATGCTGCCCCCGGTCCGTTACGAGCGGCTGCGCTGGGCGCTGCGAGCGCGCGAGCGGGGCAGGGCGCTCTACCTGGAGGCCGGCGTACCGGTCGGCTGACCGGCCACCCGGTCCGGCCCACCCCTCGTCCCGGGGCATCCGTCGTCCCGGAGCCGGGGCACCCCTCGTGCCGCGGCCGGTGTACCGCATCGCACCCGGTCCGGCCCACCCCTCGTGCCGGGGCCGGTGTACCGCATCGCACCCGGTCCGGCCCATTCCGTCGCGCCGGGGCCGGACGGGGGCGCGGTCGTCCGGAGCGGGTGCGGACCGGAAGGATCCAGCGCCTCTCGTCCGGATCAGGCCGGACCGGGGAGCGGGCCTGATCCGGACGGCAGCCCCTGGCCGAGGGAGCGGAGCACGGCGGAGGCGCCCGTCATCACCGGGGCGCCGTGTCCAAAACAGGCCACCTCGGCTCCGAGCTCGGCCAACCGGCTTATCGAGGCCAGAAGTTGCGGCCGGTCCAGGTTGAACACCCCCGGCATCGGCGTCCCGTCGGCCGGTGCGGCCGCCACCGTGTCCCCGGTGAACAGCACGCCCTCCGCGGGCAGGAACAGCGCGATGCTGCCGTCGGTGTGCCCGGGGACGTGGATCACCTGCGCACCGCCGCCGAAGCCGAGTACGTCCCCGTCCGCCAGGCCGGTCACCGCGGGCGGCGGCACCGGGGTGCCCTCGGGCAGGTGCCGGACCGCCTCGGCGTGGACCGGCCGCTCCCAATCCTCGAACCGCGGCGGCGGACCGGGCCGTTCACCCCGTATGAACGGGGCGTCCAGATGGTGCGCCAGCACCTCGGCCCCGCTCAGCGCGGCGAACTCGCCCGCCCCGCCCGCGTGGTCCTCGTGGAAGTGGGTCAGCACGATGCGCCGTACGTCCCGTGGCGCCCGCCCCAGCGCGGGGAGCGCCTCGGCGATGGTCCGGCCGGAGCCGATCACGCCCGCGTCGATCAGGGTCGACTCTTCCCCGTCGTGCCAGAGATAGGCCTGGCCGACGGGGAAGCGCAGCAGGTGCAGACGGGGCAGCAGTTCGATGACGTCCATGCGCCGACGCTAGACAGGGCCCCCGCCCGGGGGCGAGGGCCCTCTGCCCCGGGCAGAACGGTTCAGCTCGCCGCGTAGTTGCGCAGGAACAGCGCCTCGGCGACCGACAGCTGCTCCAGCTCCCGGGGGGACACGCTCTCGTTGAGGGCGTGGATCTGCGCCTCCGGCTCGCTCAGGCCGATGAGCAGGATCTCCGCCTGCGGGTACAGGGCCGCGAGGGTGTTGCACAGCGGGATGGAGCCGCCCTCACCGGCGTACTGCATCGTCTCGCCCGGGTAGGCGACCGCCATCGCGTCGGCCATCGCCTGGTAGGCGGGGCTGGTCGCGTCGGCGCGGAAGGGCTGGCCCTGGCCGATCTGCTCGGTGCTGACCCGGGCGCCCCAGGGGGTGTGCGCCTCGAGGTGCGCCTGGAGCAGCTTGGTCGCCTCCGCGGCGTCCACGCCCGGCGGCACCCGCAGGCTGATCAGCGCGCGGGCGTTCGCGTGCACGGACGGGGTGGCTCCCACCACCGGCGGGCAGTCGATGCCGAGCACGGTGACGGCCGGGCGGGCCCAGACACGGTCGGCGACCGAGCCGTTGCCGATCAGCCCGACCCCGTCGAGCACCTTGGCGTCCGCACGGAACTGCTCCTCGGCGTACTCCAGGCCGTCCCACTTCCCGGTGGCGTCCAGCCCGTCGACCGTCGTCGAGCCGTCCTCGGTCCGCAGCGAGTCCAGCACGCGGATCAGCGCGGCGAGCGCGTCCGGGGCGGCACCGCCGAACGAGCCGGAGTGCAGGTTCCCCGCGAGGGTGTCGATGCGGACCCGGACCAGGGTCATACCGCGCAGCGTGGTGGTGACCGTCGGCAGGCCGACGCGGAAGTTGCCCGCGTCGCCGATCACGATGGTGTCCGCCTCCAGCAGCTCGGGGTGCTCCTCGGCGTACCGCTCCAGGCCGCCCGTGCCCTGCTCCTCCGAGCCCTCGCAGATCACCTTGATGTTCACCGGCACCCCGCCGTTCGCCTTCAGGGCGCGCAGCGCGAGCAGGTGCATGATGACGCCGCCCTTGCAGTCGGCGGCCCCGCGGCCGTACCAGCGGCCGTCGCGCTCGGTCAGCTCGAACGGCGGGGTGGTCCAGCCGGCCTCGTCGAGCGGGGGCTGCACGTCGTAGTGCGCGTAGAGGAGAACCGTTTTGGCACCCTCCGGGCCCGGCAGGTAGCCGTACACCGACTGCGTGCCGTCGGGCGTGTCGAGCAGGGCGACGTCGGTGAAGCCCTCGACGCGCAGCGCGTCGGCGATCCAGTTCGCGGCGGCCTCGCTCTCGCTCCTCGGGAACTGCGTGAAGTCCGCCACCGACTTGAAGGCGACCAGTTCGGCCAGCTCCGCCTGGGCCCGGGGCAGCAGCGAGGCTACGGTCTCGGCGACCGGATTCGACGACATGGGCACGCTCCTCGTGGGTGCGACGTTGTACGGGGTGAGTACACCGATCCTCCCACAGCGGCCCACGCGGACGGCCGCCGTAGGATGCGACAGGACACTTGGCAGCGGCTTGATCGGAGCGGTAGACCATCGTGAGCGGCGAGAACTCTTCGGCGGACGACGTGCAGCGGGTGTGGGACGTCGTCGTGGTGGGCGCGGGCCCCGCGGGCGCCTCGGCCGCCTATGCGGCGGCGGTCGCGGGACGGCGCGTGCTGTTGCTGGAGAAAGCCGAATTG
Source organism: Streptomyces echinatus (assembly GCF_014203595.1). Classification (GTDB taxonomy): domain Bacteria; phylum Actinomycetota; class Actinomycetes; order Streptomycetales; family Streptomycetaceae; genus Streptomyces; species Streptomyces echinatus. The sequence continues at coordinate 557,236 of NZ_JACHJK010000002.1, read as the reverse complement.
CCCCGCTACAAGACGTGCGGCGGCGGCATCATCGGCCCCTCGCGCGACGCGCTGCCACCCGGCTTCGAGCTGCCCTTCCGGGACCGGGTGCACGCGATCACCTTCTCCAGCAACGGGCGCTTCACCCGCACCCGCCGCTCGAAGCAGATGCTGTTCGCGCTGATCAACCGAGCCGAGTTCGACCAGCAGCTGGTCGAGCACGCCCAGAAGGCGGGCGCCGAGCTGCGCACGGGCGTCACGGTGCAGCGCGTCGAGCAGCACGGCTCGGCGGTGCCGGACCGGCGCACGGTCGCCGTGGTCCTGCAGGGCGGGGAGACGGTGCTGGCCCGCGCCGTGGTCGGCGCCGACGGCAGCGCCAGCCGGATAGGAGCCCACGTCGGCGTGAAGCTCGACCAGGTGGACCTCGGCCTGGAGGCGGAGATCCCGGTGCCGGAGACGGTCGCCGAGGACTGGAAGGGACGCGTCCTCATCGACTGGGGCCCGATGCCGGGCAGTTACGGCTGGGTGTTCCCCAAGGGTGACACCCTGACGGTCGGCGTGATCTCCGCGCGCGGCGAAGGCGCCGCCACCAAGCGCTACTTGGAGGACTTCATCGCCCGGCTGGGCCTCGCCGGCTTCGAGCCGGCGATCTCCTCGGGGCATCTGACCCGCTGCCGTGCCGACGACTCACCGCTGTCCCGCGGCCGGGTGCTGGTGTGCGGGGACGCGGCCGGACTGCTGGAGCCGTGGACCCGTGAGGGCATCTCCTTCGCGCTGCGCTCGGGCCGGCTGGCCGGGGAGTGGGCGGTCCGCATCGCCGAGGCGCACGACGCCGTGGACACCCGGCGCCAGGCCCTGAACTACGCGTTCGCGGTCAAGGCGGGGCTCGGCGTCGAGATGAGCGTCGGGAAGCGGCTGCTGGCCGTGTTCGAGAGGCGCCCGGGCCTTTTCCACGCGGCGCTCACCGGGTTCCGTCCGGCGTGGCGGGCGTTCAAGGACATCACCCGGGGTTCGACGTCGCTGGGCGAGATCGTCCGCTCCCACCCGCTGGCACAGCGTGGACTGACCGCGCTGGACCGAACTCCGGCGACGCCCGTCGTACCGACGGAGGAGCCCGCCGACTCGTGAGGGGCCCGGCGGTCCGGAGGGAACCCGCCGGCCCGTGACAAACCGCTGGTTCGGGCGGAACTCGACGGTCCGAGAGGATCCCGCTGGTTCGGGACGTGCCCGCGGGCCGACGGGCCGGCCGGTCCGTGAGGACCCGGTCGGCTCCGGGGCGTCAGCCGGTGACGGTGATGCGGAAGACCGGGTGGTCGGGGGCGCAGGCGGTGATCTCCTCGTCGGAGGACTTGGCGGTCACGCCGTCGAAGTACTGGTTGACCTCCCAGCCCCACTTCTCCAGGTAGGTCCGCAGGACAGGGAGCTTCTCGGCGTCGGGAAGCTCCACCGCGGTGAAGGTCCGCACCTTGCGCCCCACGCGCAGTTCGCCGCCGCCGGCCGCGCGCATGTTCCGCACCCACTGCGAGTGTCCCCGCGCGGAGACCAGGTACTGCACGCCGTCGCAGGTGTGCGGGTTGACCGGGATGCGCTGCATCCGCCCGCTCTTGCGGCCGGGCACGGACATCTCGGCGGTGCCCGCGAGGCTGAGCCCGTGCCGGGCCAGCCAGCCGATCACGCCGTTCAGGCGCACGTTGAGCGGGCTGCCCTTGAGGTAGTACGGCGCAGACGACGACATGGTGACCCCCACGGAAGAGTTTGGGAGAGCGGTGCTCTCGCTCGACTCCAGTGTGGGGCAGACGGGCACTCCCGTGCAAGAGCGGTGCTCTCTTTTTGGTTCGCCGCTCTCTGTTGTGTGCAGCGCTCTCGCTCGTGGCACACTTGCTCGTATGAGCACCCCCCAGGGCGCCCGCGCACGGGCCAGGCAGGAAGTCACCGCGGCCATCAAGGAGGCGGCGCGCAGACAGCTGGCGGAGGAGGGCGCGGCGAAACTCTCCCTGCGGGCGGTCGCCCGTGAACTGGGCATGGTCTCGTCGGCCCTGTACCGCTACTTCCCCAGCCGGGACGACCTGCTCACCGCCCTGATCATCGACGCCTACGACTCCCTCGGCGCGGCCTCCGAGCGGGCCCGGGACGCCGCCTGCGACGTCCCGCCGCCGGCCCGCTGGATCGCCGTGTGCGAGACCGTGCGCGGCTGGGCGCTCGCCCATCCGCACGAGTACGCGCTGATCTACGGCTCGCCCGTGCCCGGTTACTCCGCCCCCGACACCACCGTCCGGGCCGCGGCCCGGGTCGGCCTGGTCCTCATCGGCATCGTCCGGGACGCCCACCTGGGCCCGGGCCTGGCCGGGCTGTCCGTGCCCGCCGGCCTGCGCCCCGAGGCCGAGCGGATGGCCGCCGACCTCGCCCCCGACCTGCCCCCCGAGGCCGCGGTGGCGCTGGTGGCGGCCTGGGCCCAGCTGTTCGGACTGGTCGGATTCGAGATCTTCGGTCAGTTCAACCGGGTGGTGGAGGACCGCGAGGCGTTCTTCCGGCACGCGGCCGGCCGGCTCGCCGAGGGAGTGGGCCTGACCGCGGCCTGAGGCGTGTGCCTCACGGGGGGCGCTTCCCGAGCCGCCCGCTTTCCGGGGGGACCGGGCAAGTCCCGAGGCGCGTACTCCCGGGGGAGTACGCGTGATCACCTCGCCCGGCCGACGCCGTCGGGACCCGGCGGCGTCTAGCGTGGCCCGCATGGAAGAGCAGTACCCAGGCGGCCCCTCGCACTGGTGGCGGTACGGGCCCCCGTGGTGGAACCGCCCGGACGATCCCGAGGCCCACCGCGCCCGCCTGCCTTGGCGCTCCACGGTGCTGATCACCGCGGTCGTGCTGATCGGCAGCACCTTCGCCGCGCACGGCCAGCAGGACCGCGTGCCGCTCGACGGCTCCGGCCGCGTGCTGCTGCTCGCCGCCTCCCTCCTCCTGCTGTGGCGCAACCGCCACCCCGTACCCGTCGCGTTCGGTACCGCGGCGGCGGCCCTGGTCTACCTGGCCCTGGGCTTCCCCTACGGCCCCGTCTTCCTGACCGTCGCGGTCGGCTGCTTCAGCGCGGTCGTCGCCGGGCACCGGCGGGCCGCATGGGCGGCCGTCGGCCTGCTGTGGGCCGGACACCTCCTGGTCGCGCTCTGGCTCTTCCGCCGGCTCCCGCCCGCCGGGGACCGCGGCGCGGGCCTGGGCCAGGAGATCGTCATCGCCACCTGGGTGCTGGCCGTCGTCGCCCTCGCCGAGCTGGCCCGGGTGCGGCACGAGCAGTGGGTGCGGGAGCGCGCGGACCGGGCCGAGGCGGCACGACGGCGCGCGGACGAGGAGCGGCTGCGCATCGCCCGCGAACTGCACGACGTCCTCGCGCACAGCATCTCCGTCATCAACGTGCAGGCGAGCATGGGACTCGCGCTGCTCGACAGCGATCCGGAGCAGGCGCGGGCCGCGCTCACCACCATCAAGTCCGCCAGCAAGGAGGCGCTCGGCGAGGTACGCCAGGTCCTCGGCACCCTGCGCGCACCGGGCGCCGCGCCGCGCGCCCCCGCGCCCGGCCTGGACCGGCTGCCGGAACTGGTGGAACAGGCCGCGGCGGCCGGTCTGACCGTCGAGACCGAGGGCGAACCGCCACGGCTGCCCCCCGGCGCCGACCTCGCGGCCTTCCGCATCCTGCAGGAGGCCCTCACCAACGTCGTACGGCACTCCGGTTCGCGGCACGCGCGCGTGCGCTTCGGTTACGGCGACGGCGTACTGCGGCTGCGGATCGACGACGACGGGCCGGCGACCGGCGCGGACGCCGGCGGCAGCGGCAACGGACTGGCCGGGATGCGGGAGCGGGCGGCCGCGCTGGGTGGCACCATCGAGGCGGGCCGGCGCCCGGACGGCGGCTTCCGGGTGCTCGCCGTCCTGCCGTCGGACCTCAGGGAGGACCAGTGATCCGGGTACTGCTCGCCGACGACCAGTCGTTGGTACGGGCCGGTTTCAGGGCGCTGCTCGACGCGCAGCCGGACATCGGGGTGGCCGGTGAGGCGGCCGACGGCGAGGAGGCGCTGCGCCGGGTGCGCGAACTGCGGCCGGACGTCGTCCTCATGGACATCCGCATGCCGCTGCTGGACGGCCTGGCCGCGACCAGGCGCATCACCTCCGACACGGGCCTGGCGGACGTGAAGGTCGTCATGCTGACCACCTTCGAGCTGGACGAGTACGTCTTCGAGGCGATCCGCGCGGGCGCCTCCGGCTTCCTGGTGAAGGACACCGAGCCCGAGGAACTCCTGCGCGCGGTACGGGCGGTGGTCGAGGGGGACGCGCTGCTGTCGCCGGGCGTGACCCGCCGGCTGATCGCCGAGTTCGCCGCTCGGTCCAAGGAGCCCGCGGCGGCCGGGGCCCTCGTCCGGCTCACCGAGCGGGAGCGGGAGGTGATGGCGCTGGTGGGCATCGGCCTGTCCAACGAGGAGATCGCCCGGCGGCTGGTGGTCAGCCCGCTCACGGCCAAGACGCACGTGAGCCGGACGATGGTGAAGCTGGGCGCCCGGGACCGCGCCCAACTGGTCGTGCTGGCCTATGAGTCGGGGCTGGTGCGGCCCGGCTGGCTGGGCTGAGCCGAGTTCCTGAAGCGCACCAGCACGCTGACCACCCGGGCGGTGAACACGACCGGCGCGACCACCGTGCCGAGCCGCAGCAGGACCGTGGACAGGAGGCCGGGCAGGTCGAACAGGAGCGCCGGTCCGGCGACGGCCCCGAACAGCACCGCCGCCGCGAACGCGGCACTGACCAGCGCGTAGCCGGTCTCGATCGTCGCGGCGTCCCGCTCCGCCCTGCTGCGGCGGCCCCCGTACGTATACATTCCGTCAGTTTCACAGACGTGCGCCCGGCGGGGCAATGAATTCCCGCCGGGCGCACGTCTGGAGGCGTCCCCCTCAGGGCCTCTCGCTCGGATCACACCGGGCTCGGCCTGATCCAGCCGAAAGACCCTAGTCACGGACCGGCACGCGTTCCGTGTCCGCCTCCTTCACGGTGGACCTTGCGACCAGGACGGTCCGTCCCGGGCGGGGCCGGCGCAGCCCGGAGAGCGACAGCAGCAGGCCCACGACGGCGATCAGCGTGACCACCACCAGGCCGGGCCGGTAGCTGTCCAGGACGGCCTGCGGGGTGGCCTTCTCGGGGGCGTGCGCGGTCACCACCGCTGTCACGACGGCCAGGAAGATCGCGCCGCCCACCTGCACCGAGGTGTTGAGCAGCCCCGAGACCATGCCCTGCTCGTGCTCGTCCACGCCATTGGTGGCCTGGACGTTGAGGGACGGGAAGGTCAGCGCGAAGCCCGACCCGACCAGCAGCATGGTCGGCAGGATCACGGAGGCGTAGACCGGGTCGAGGTCGATGCGCAGGAACAGGGCGTATCCGGCGGCCATCAGGACAAAGCCGACCACGATCAGCCGTGCCGTGCCGAACCGGTCGATGACGGTCCCGACCTTGGTCGCGGAGAGCGCCACCAGCGCACCGGCCGGCAGGAAGGCCAGCGCCGTGTGCAGGGCCGACCAGCCCAGCACCTGCTGCATGTAGAGCGTGACCAGGAACTGGAAGCCCATGTAGCTGCCCACGAAGGTCAACGCGCCCAGCTGGGCCCGGACCTGGGAGCCGGAGCGCAGCACCCCGAGCCGGATCAGCGGGCTCGGGCTGCGCCGCTCGACGGCCACGAAGACGGTCAGCATGACGGCGGCGGCGACGAAGGACAGAACCGTACGGGCCGAGGCCCAGCCCGCCTCGGGTGCCTGGACGACGGTGAAGACCAGCAGCAGCATCGAGGCGGTGCCGAGGACGGCGCCCGGTATGTCGTAGCCGCCCTGGCCGCGTTCGCGTTCACTGCGCTGCAGCAGCTTCATTCCCGCGAACAGGGCGATCAGCGCGACCGGCGCCGGCAGCAGCATCGTGAGGCGCCAGCTGGCCTCGGTGAGCAGGCCGGAGAAGACGAGGCCCATGGAGTAGCCGGTGGCGCCGCAGGTGGTGTAGATCGACAGGGCCCGGTTGCGCAGCGGGCCCTCCGGGAACGTCGTGGTGATGATCGACAGGCCCGCCGGTGCCGTGAAGGCCGCGCTGAGGCCCTTGACGAAGCGGCTGGCGATCAGCAGCGGGCCCGAGTCCACGAGTGCGCCGAGCAGCGAGGCCAGCGCGAAGACGCCCAGTGCCACCAGGAACACCTGGCGCCGGCCGAGCAGGTCGGCGGTCCGGCCGCCGAGGAGGAGCAGGCCGCCGTAGCCCAGGATGTAGCCGCTGACGACCCATTGCAGGGCCGACGTGGACAGGTGGAGGTCGGAGCCGATGGACGGCAGCGCGACGCCGACCATCGAAACGTCCAGCGCGTCCAGGAACATCGCGGCGCACAGCACCAGCAGGGTGCCCCACAGCCGGGGTGTCCAGCGAACCCCCGAGGACGGGATCGCGGAGGTGGTGAGCGGAGAGGTCATGCCGGTGAGACTACATGCATATGCATTCGATGCAAGCGCATTTAATTACGATGCAATGAACCCCTGTCTCTGCTACGGTGCGCCCATGGCGGCGACGAAGGCCGAGCAGGGGCTCGTGGAGCAGTGGCGGGGGATCCTCGCCCTGCATGCCCGCACCCAGTGCGAACTGGACCGGGCGCTGCACGGGCACGGCCTGTGCGCGAGCGACTTCGAGGTTCTCGACCTGCTGTCCGAGAGCACCGCCGCGGACGACGGCTGCGGCTACCGGGTGCAGGAGATCTCCGACCGGGTCCATCTCAGTCAGAGCGCCCTGTCCCGGCTCATCGGCCGCCTGGAGAAGGACGGCCTCGTCGACCGGGCGATGTGTCCGGAGGACCGGCGCGGGGTGCGGGTGGCGCTCACCACGAAGGGGCGCGCGCTGCACGGCGAGGTACGGCCGGTGCAGCGCGCGGTGCTGGCCCGGATGCTGGCCGACGTCCGCTGACCGGGCCTCAGATCCCGGAACGCTCCCGCCACAGGGTCGCCAGCGCGGGGTCGCCGGTCGCCGTCGGCATGGCTGTCCGGTTCCACAGTGCCAGGTACAACTGATCGGCCGGGCCCGACAGTTCGGCCTCGGCCACGCCGTCCGCCGTGCGCACGGTCACCGGCGGTCCGGCCGTGAGCCGTACGGTCCACACGGCGTCCGCCGCTGCCTCCGGCCCCGTGGCCACGGCACGCACCCGCAGCACCCGCGGCTCCTCGCTGCGCAGCCGGCTCCGCGAGCGGGCGTGGAAGCCACGCAGCAGTTCGTCGATGCCGTCCATCGCGAAGCCGGGTGCGACCGGGGAGGGCGTACCACCGCGGGCCGCCTCGGCGTCGTAGCGGTGCACGGTCGTCTCGTGCGCCTGGCGCCGGGTCCAGAACGTCAGGGGTGACGGGCAGGGCGCGGGATGGAAGGTCCAGCAGTCCAGATCGTGGGGGGCGGCGGCCAGGGTGTCCACCAGCAGGCGGTGGCTGTCCCGGTACCAGGCCACCAGCTCGGCGCCGTCCAGCTCCGGCGGGTCGCCGAGGGGCCGGGGCGCGGTGTGCCCGTCGGCGACGAAGCCCGCGGCCCAGCGGTGCACCGTGCCGGTGTGCCACAACAGGTCACGTACCTGCCACTCGGGGCACGTCGGCACATCGGCGTCGGTTCCCGCGGCCTCGGCGGCCGCCGCCAGCAACTTGCCCTCGCGGTCCAGGGTCTCGAGAAAATCGGCGGTTTCCATGGCGCTGAGTGTGCCGGACGGGCGGGCCTCGATGGACCCGGACCCCCGGAGCGGCACCGTCCGCCTCGTCACGGCACGACGGTGATCACGCCGGATGCGCGCGGCCGGAGTGCGCGGGACGGCACTCGAACGCGGCACGACGACCGGTTCACCCCCCGACGGACCCGAGGTCGTACGCGCGAAAGCTGTGCACGCGCAGTCTGCTCGTGGGGAACCCGAACTGCACGTCCGTGAGCATGCGGACGAGGAACTCGCCCAGACCGCAGTCGAATCGCTGCCAGTCGCCGAACTCGCCCACCATGACCGGCCAGTGGTCCGGATCCCCGGGGCCCGTCCGCCAGACGAAGTCCAGCTCCTGCTCCGACGATCCCCACCGCAGGAGCCCGCCCGGCGCCGGGTAGCCCGCATAGGGCTTCCACAGCACGGTGACATCGCCGTCGCTCTTGGCCCAGTCCACCAGATCCATACCCGGGGCGCCCGGGACGAGCAGGTCGACGTACTCGTCGAAGCCGCCTCCACCGAAGAGGTCGACGATCTCCTTGTAGTCGCCGGGCAGTGAGGTGCCCAGGCCGGCCTCGACGGCGGGCCAGTCGACAGCCGGCTGCGGCGCCGGCACCCAGCCGGTCAGTATGCGCAGCTTCTCCGCCCAGGAGACGCCGTCGGGGAATCCGCCGACCGCGGGGTCCTCGCGCCGGGCTATGACCACGACCGTGCGCTCCCGGCCGGCGCCGGCCACGCGGCCGCAACCGATCCAGTGCGCTCCGTGGGCCCAGCCGCGCATCTCCGACAGTCCGTCGCTGAACGGCTCGACGAGCGGCAGTCCGGTGTGCTCGGTGAGCGACGGGTCGGTGAAGCCGCCCATGGCAAGGTTGCGGGGTCTGCCTGCCCGCCGCCCCACCTCGGCGATCAGCTCTCTCAGCCCTGTGTCCTCCGGCGCCTCGAGAATCACCGGTGATCCGTGGACCCCGGCCGAGTCGATGAGCTGCCAGGCGGCCGCCACCACTGCCCGATCGTTCATGGGTCTCAGTGAACATCACGCCACTGACATCCGGGCCCGCGTGGTCACGCGAGGTGGTGCGGCACGGCGGCGCGGAGCCAGTCGGCGAGCACGGCGAAGTCGTCGTCGGTGAGCCCTTCCGCCGGGTCCACGCGGTGGAGCAGGAACGGCTCGTGATGCTGTGCGGCAACCCAGAGCCGGTCCATGGCGCCGATCTCGTCGTCGACCCAGATGAACGGGCGGTGCCCGGCCCATTGCACGAGGTGCGGGGTCTTCCAGTGCAGACCGCGCGGCCCCTCGTCGGCGCGTGGGTCCGCCCACCTCACCACGGGCAGACTCGGCAGCCCGATCCGTGGGGCGACGGTCTCGTTCGCGGCGTCCAGCCATGTCGAGGCCCACACGAGCTCGCACCGCAGAGCCGTCAGACGCGCTCCGACCGTGGGGTCGAGCCGGCCCAGCAGAGGGTTTCCCCGGCCGGGCGGCTGCGGAGGGGCGGCGGGAGGACCCCCGTGACGGCGGCCGGCCGACGGTCCGAACGGGATGAGGGGTCCGTCGATGTCCAGGAAGAGGAGCGGGCGGGAGCGCTCCGACAAGCCGGTCACGGGGCCACGGTAGCCCGGTGCGGGCGGTGCGGGCGGTGGCTGGGCGGTTTCGGGGTGCCGCGGTGGCCCGGTGCGGGCCGGGCCACCGGTCACGGCGCCGTGATTGCCCGGGGGCGGACCCGTGACGGCATCAGCCGACTCGTCGGCTCGGCCAAGCAACATCTGTGACACCTGTGAGGTGCCTGCCCGGAACCACCCCGTACCCGCGTGACGACGCGGCCGGGGTCCGGAACCGACGCAACGTCAGTGCCCCAGCACCCGCCGCGTCGCCGCTCCGATGACGGCGGCCACGGCGGCCAGCGCGGCCACGCTGGTGAGCGCGGTGGGCAGGGAGAACCAGCCGGCCATGAACCCGATCGCGGGCGGCCCGAGGAGCATGCCGCCGTAGCCCAGTGTGGAGGCGACGGCGACGCCGGACGGGCCGGCCAGCGCACCCGCCCGCTCCACGGCGACCGGGAACAGGTTGGCGAGTCCGAGCCCGGTGACCGCGAAGCCGGTCAGCGCCGCCCACACCGAGGGCGCGAGCGAACCGAGCAGCATGCCGGCCGTGGCCACGGTGCCGCCCGCGATCACGGTCCGGGCCCTGCCGAGCCGGGCCAGCAGCGTCGAGCCCGTCAGCCGGCCGACGGTCATGGCGAGCGCGAAGCACGCGTACCCGGCGGCCGCGGTACCGGCGGAGGCGGCGAGGTCCTGCTGCAGATGGAGCGCGCCCCAGTCGGCCATCGCCCCCTCGCCGTAGGCCGTGCACAGGGCGACGAGCCCGAAGACGACGACGAGTCCGCGCTTCGCCTGCCCGCCCGCGGCACCCCCGCCCGTCCTCGACGCCGGCGACGGTGTGGACTCCGGCGGAGCGGGCGACTCGTACCGCAGCAGGGTGCGCCCGGCGACGGCCGTGACGAGCAGTCCGGTCACGGTGAGGGCGAGGAGATGCCGGGTGGGGGAGAGGGCGCCGGCGACCAGCCCGCCGAGGCCCGCGCCGACCATGCCGCCCAGGCTGAACGCGGCGTGGAAACTGGGCATGACCGGCTTGCGCAGCGCGGCGACCAGGTCGACGGCCGCGCTGTTGAAGGCCACGTTGACACCGCCGTAGGCCGCGCCGAACAGCAGCAGAACGGCCCCCAGTTGCGGCGCCGAGCGGGTGAGCGGGGGCAGTGCGACGCTGAGCGTGAGCATGACCATGCAGACCACGGTCACCGGATGACTGCCGTAGCGACGGCACAGCCGCCCGGTCAGTGTCATGGTCAGCACGGCCCCCGCGGAGACCCCGAGCAGGGCGAGCCCGAGGGCGCCGGTGGAGGCGTGCGTCTGCTCCTTGATGTCGGGGATGCGGACGACCCATCCGGCGAAGACGAATCCGTCCAGGGCGAAGAAGGCAGTGATCGCAACGCGCAGTGCCGTAAGCCTCTGACCTGGCACGACGCTGTGCGCTCGGGTTTTGTTCATTGTCGGCACAAAATGCAGCGTAAGCTCGGGACGGCACAGGGGCAAGAGACGGGACGGCCCGGCACCGGGACGACGGGCGGCCGGGAGGCAGGCGCCATCATGTGAGTTGCGGTGCCGCCTCGGTCGCGAACCACTCCATGGCGTCCCCGACGTGGTCGGACGGTCGGCTTGCTCGGAGCCGCTCGGGTCACGGCGACGGCGCCGGACGGTGGTGATCTCCGCGGCGTTCGCGCCGGTGCCGTGCCGGCCGTTGCCGCACGGCAGCGCACGGCGCAGGGTGGCGTCGCTGTGGCCGCCGACCCACACAGGTGGACCGTCGGCGGTGACCGGCGGAACTCCCAACCGGCCCTGCTGCATCCGGGTCGGGACGCCGCAAGCCGCTTCGTACCGCCGTCATGTGCGGCGGTTGAGGTGAGGGGGTGTGGGAAACGGCGGCAAACGTGGTGTATCGGACGTGCGTGCCGGTGACGAGTGGAACAGCTGCGCGGGTGGTGCGGGTGAGGGGTGACGGGGTGACCGGCGCGGCGGCCTGAACGTGCCTGCTCAATTGCGGTTTCCGTCGGCCGGGGATGGTGTGGTGAGGCAATCGGGGTCAGGGGTGGGCCTGTTCGAAGAGGGGATGTGTGTACGGAGTCCGCGGCGTGTGGCGGATACGGGACGGTTAATGCTTGCTCACGAGCTGGTTGCGAGCGGGTGAGCGCGCCATGATGGGCCCATGACGTTGGCCTCGCGCGCGCTCGCGCAACTGGCGACCTGGCCGGATCTGAGACAGGCCGCCCCCAGCTGCGGTCTGGGTCAGGCACTGAGCTCGACCCAGGGTGAGATCGTCCACTTCCACTCCGAGCGGGATGTGGATCTGCGGCTCACCGACCGGGCCGTCCGGCGGTTCGCCAAGGACTTCGGAAACTCGGGTGCGATCAGGATCGTGCCCGGCTCGCAGTGGGTGACCCTGCGCCTGGACGCCGCGAGCGACGTCGACCTGCTGCTGACGCTGGTCAGCGTGGCGCTCCAGGCCCCGCAGATGTGGCCCGACCCGGCCGACCGGCCGGTGGCGGGCTGCAACGACCAGCGGGGTGCCGGTTTCGTGAAGGCGGACCTCGGCGCTTTCTGAGGCCGGCCGGCTTCGTCCGGCCGACCGTCTCGGCAGCCTCACACCACGGTCTCGGACACGGTTGTCGTGGGCGTTCCCGCCTTCGTGGGAACCGTGTCGGCCACTGCGGCCGAGCCGTGGCAGTCGTGCGCCCTGGGCCAGTTGGCCTGCGTCAGACCGCCAGCACCCGCACGCCCGCCTCCTCGAACCGCCGTACCGTCTCCTGGCTGACCGCGGCGTCCGTCACCAGGGTGTCCACCAGCTCCGCCCCGCAGATCCGGGCGAACGCCCGGCGTCCCAGCTTGCTGGAGTCGGCGGCGACCACCACCCGCTCGGCGCGCTCGCACAGCAGGCGGTTGATGGCGGCCTCAGCCTCGTCGTGCGCCGCCGCCCCGTGCTCGGCGTCGAAGCCGACGACGCCGAGCACCGCCACGTCGAGCGTGATCTGGCTCAATACCCCGTCCGCCAGCGGGCCGATGAGTTCGTACGACTGCGCACGCGCCACCCCACCCGTCACCACGATCTTGAACTGTGGGCGTACCGCGAGCTCGTTGGCGATGTTGAGCGCGTTGGTGACGACGGTCAGCGCCGGGGACCCGGTGGCGAGGTCACCGCGCACGGCCAGCGCGCGGGCCACCTCCGTCGTGGTCGTACCGCCGGTCAGCCCCACCGCCTCGCCCGGGGCGACGAGTTCGGCCACCGCCTTGGCGATGCGCTGCTTCTCCGAGGCGCGCCGGGCCGTCTTGTAGCGCAGCGGGAGTTCGTACGACACCCCGTGCACCACCGCACCGCCGCGGGTGCGGACCAGCATCTGTTGTTCGGCGAGCTGGTCGAAGTCCCGGCGGATCGTCGCCGCCGACACCGCGAGCTCGGTCGCCGCCTCCTCGACCTCCAGCCTGCCGCGCTCGACGAGCAGTTCCAGCAGTGCCTTCCAACGGGCGTCCCGGGACATCCGCGGCCCTCCGTTCCCTTCTTCCGGACGATCAGCCGGACGAGGCCGCGATCGTTCCGCGGCCGGCCTCTCGGCCGGCCCTTCGGTCGTTCCCCGGAGGGCCTTCCGGCCGGCCACAGGCCCGCTTTCGGGCGTCGGCTTCCGGTCGTTCTTCGTCGCTCTTCCTCGCTTTTCGGCCGCCTCCGGCCTCCCGGCGACCCTAGCGCACCCGGCCTTGCGCCCGAATGCTTGATTGTGTTCGAAAGCTCGCTATATCTTGCAGGAACAATCAGCAGGGGAGGGTGTGGGCATGACCCATGTCGAGAACGAGCTGAACAGCCAGCCGGAGTGCTGGATACGGGCGGCCGAGGAGGCGGAGCGGCACCGGGGCGCACTGCCGGAGCCGGGGGAACGAGTCGCCGTCGTCGGGTGCGGGACCTCGTACTTCATGGCCCAGGCGGTCGCCGCCCTGCGTGAGGGCGCAGGGCAGGGCGAGACCGACGCGTTCGCCGCCTCCGAGTTCCCCGACGGCCGGTCGTACGACCGGGTCGTCGCCCTCACCCGGTCCGGCACCACCACCGAAGTGCTGGAACTGCTGCGCAAGTCGGCCGGTCGGACCCGCACCACCGCCGTCACCGCGGACCCCGGCACCCCGGTCATGGCGGCCGCCGACGACCTCGTCGTCCTGGACTTCGCCGACGAACACTCCGTCGTGCAGACCCGGTTCGCGACCACCGCGCTCACCCTCCTGCGCACCCACCTCGGCCTGCACACCGACGCCGTCGTCGCCGACGCACGCACCGCCCTCACCGCTCCGCTGCCCGAAGGGCTCGTGGACTGCTCGCAGTTCACCTTCCTCGGGCGCGGCTGGACCGTCGGACTCGCCAACGAAGCCGGGCTGAAGATGCGCGAGGCGTCCCTCTCCTGGACCGAGGCCTACCCGGCGATGGAGTACCGGCACGGCCCGATCAGCGTCACCACCGAGGGCACGGCCACCTGGATGCTCGGCGCGGCGCCCGACGGGCTCGCCGAACAGGTCCGCGCCACCGGCGGGCTGTGGATCGAGGGGGAGCTGGACCCGCTCGCCGAACTCGTGCGGGCGCAGCGGCTCGCGGTCGCCGTCGCCGCCGCCCGGGGGCTGGACCCCGACCGGCCCCGGCACCTCACCCGCTCGGTCATCCTCGCCCCCTGAGCCCGCCGGTCCCGTCCAGGAAGGACACCGCACGTGCCTCTCGCACCCACCGGCGAGCTGGTCACCCGGGCCGCCGCCGCCCGCTCCGCCGTCGCCGCGTTCAACGTCATCACCCTGGAACACATCGAGGCCGTCGTCGCCGGCGCCGAATCGGCCGGCGCCCCCGTGGTCCTCCAAGTCAGCGAGAACGCCGTCAAGTACCGATACGGACGGCTTCTTCCCCTGGCGCGTGCCGCCGTCGCCGCCGCCGAACGCGCCGCCGTGCCGGTCGCGTTGCACCTGGACCACGTGCAGAGTGACGAGCTGCTGCGCCAGGCGTCCGACGCCGGGTTCAGCTCGGTCATGTATGACGCGGCGCGGCTGTCCTACGCCGCCAACCTCGCCGCCACCCGAGCCGCCGCCGACTGGGCGCATGCCCAAGGGCTCTGGATCGAGGCGGAGTTGGGGCAGATCGGAGGGAAGGACGGCCGCCCTCCGCTCGACGCGCACGCGCCCGGCGCCCGTACCGACCCGGGCCGGGCGCGGGACTTCGTCGCCGGTACCGGCGTGGACGGCCTGGCCGTCGCCATCGGCAGCGTGCACGCCATGACCACCCGCACCGCCGCGCTCGACCACGGGCTGCTCGGGCGGCTGTCCGCCGCGCTGACCGTGCCGCTCGTGCTGCACGGTTCCTCGGGTGTGCCGGACGACGGACTGGTCGCGGCGGTCGGCGGCGGTATCGCGAAGGTCAACGTCGGCACCGCCCTCAACATCGCCATGACGATGGCGATCCGTACGTTCCTCGCCGCCCATCCGGAGGCCGTCGACTCACGGAAGTACCTCAGCGTCGGCCGGGAGGCGATGGCACGCGAGGTGACCCGGATCATCGGCGTCCTCTCCCGCCCCCCGGCCTGATCAGCGCCGTTGCGTCCGCTCCCGCCCCCGACCTGACCAGCGCCGTAGTGCCTGACCGCCCGGCACCGCCCACCGGGCGCCGCCGTCGGGCCGGGCAGAGCGGACCGGGCGGCGGGACGGACCGGGTGGCAGAGCGGACCGGGCGGCCGCGCGGGCCGGGCCGGACTGTGGTCGGACACCCCGGCCCGCGCCCGGCACCGCACCCGCCTGGCGCGTCCGCCGCCGAAGCCCGTGGCCCGTGCCGAGCAGCCGGCAGTCTCGCTGCTGACTCCTCGGCCGGGCCCGGCAGCCGACCATTTTCGTGCTGTTCCCTCGGCCTGGGCCCGACGGCCGGCGGTCTGCGCTTCGCCCCACCGCCCGCGAGCCGCCGGTCTTCGCGTCAACCCCTCTTGACGGCTTTCAGCACGACGAACTTCGGGTCGCTCGCCACGAGTCGGCTGTTCCCGAACAACCGCTTCAGCTTCACGTGATAGCCGAGGTGCCGGTTGCCGATGACCCACAGTTCGCCGCCCGGCCGCAGCGCGCGCTTCGCCCCGGTGAACATCCGCCACGCCGTCGCGTCCGTGGTCGCCTGGTGGGAGTGGAACGGCGGGTTGTTCAGGACCAGGTCCACACTGCCGGGCGCGACCCCGGCCAGCCCGTCCCCGACCCGGAACTCGGCGTGCCCCGGCACCCCGTTCGCCTTGTACGTCGCCTCCGCCGAGGCCACCGCCTGGAACGACTCGTCCACGAAGAGGACCTCCGCCGTCGGATCGGCCAGCGCGACCGCCGTACCGACCACACCGTTGCCGCAGCCGAGGTCCACCACCCGCCCGGCGCCCGGGCCGGGCAGGTGCCGGAGGAGGAAGCGGGTGCCGATGTCCAGTCGCTCGGCGCAGAAGACGCCCGCGTGATTGACCACCGGGTGCCCCGACACGGCGCCGACACCCTCCGGAAGGGCGTAGCTGTACGGCCACGGGTTCGCGGGCCGCTCCAGCGCCGGGTCCGGGGTGCAGAAGATCAGCCGGGCCTTCTGCTGGGCCGGCGAGGTCCGGGTCGGCCCGAGGATCCGCTCGAACAGCCGGAGCGTCGAGGTGTGGATCTCCTTCACCATCCCGGTACCGACCACGACCGTGTCCGGGTGCACGGAAGGCGCCAGCCGCGACAGCTGGTCCTCCAGCAGCGCCAGGCTCTTCGGCACCCGCACCAGCAGCACGTCCACCCGCTCGGGCGGCGGGTCCTGCGTGGTGAGGAGCCGTACCGCACCCGGCTCCACGCCGGCCCGCGCCAGGTTCGCCCGGGTCGCCTCCTGGCCGAGGAAGGAGTCCGTGATCTGCGCCGGCCGGTGCTCCGCCAGCGCGGTGACCAGCGCCCCCCAGCGGTCCCCGACCACCACGACCGTGCCGGTGAGCGGCACCTTCTCCGCGGCGAGGTGGCGCAGCAGGTACGCGTCGGAGGCGTCCCAGGCACGCAGCCGGTCGCGGGGATCCTCGGGGAAGCGGGTCAGCTCGACCTCGCCCCACGGTGTCGTCATACGGTCGCTCATCGTGCGTCCAGGCTAGCGGAGCCGCAGATCAGAGGCCGTGGGGCAGGATGGGGGCATGGAGGACGAGCTGTTCCCCCGGGAGCGCACGGAGGTCGCGCCGGGCGCCGTGCACGTCCCGGACTGGCTGGACCCCGAGCGGCAGCGCGCCCTGCTCGACGCCTGCCGGGAGTGGGCGCGGCCCCCCGCCGGACTGCGCACCGTCCGCACCCCGGGCGGCGGCACCATGACCGCCCGCCAGGTCTGCCTGGGCTGGCACTGGTACCCGTACGCCTACGCCCGCACCGTCGTCGACGGCGACGGCAGCCCCGTGAAGCCCTTCCCCGACTGGCTCGGCGAGCTGGGCCGGCGCGCGGTGACCGAGGCGCTGGGCCCGTCCGCCGTGCCGGCCGCGCCGTACGACATCGCGCTGATCAACTTCTACGACGGCGACGCCCGCATGGGCATGCACCGCGACGGCGACGAACAGGCGGACGCCCCGGTGGTCTCGCTGAGCCTCGGCGACACCTGCGTGTTCCGCTTCGGGAACACCGGCACGCGCGCGAAGCCGTACACCGACGTGGAGCTGCGCAGCGGCGACCTGTTCGTCTTCGGCGGCCCGTCCCGCCTCGCCTACCACGGTGTGCCGCGTGTGCGTCCGGGTACGGCGCCGGCCCGGCTGGGCCTCGCCGGGCGGCTGAACGTCACCTTGCGGGTCAGTGGCCTCTAGGCGGTGGCACGGGCCACCCCAGGTGCGGATCATGGGAGACTCGCTCTCATGAGCGGCAAGGCGGAACCCCGGACAGCGGGGGAGAGGACCACCTCGAGGGCACGGCTGGACCGGGGGCGCGGGGCACTCGGGCCCGCGCTGGAGCTGGTGCACACCGGACGTGCGCCGACCCGGGCCGTGCTCACCGCCGAACTCGGTGTCACCCGGGCGACGGCCGGCGCGGTGGCCGCCGAGCTGGAGGCGCTGGGCCTGATCCGGGTGGACGCCCGTCCCGGCTCCGCGGCCGGCTCCCAGGGGCGCCCCTCGCACCGGCTGGAGGTGGCCGAGGACGGCCCGGTGGCGCTCGCGGCACAGGTCCACGCCGACGGCTTCCGGGCCGCGCTGGTCGGCCTCGGCGGGCGGATCGTGGCGACCGCGCCCGGCTGCGAGACCGTCGACGCCGACCCGGCGAAGGTGCTCGGCTCCGTGGTCGAGGCGGGCGCGGAACTGCTGCGCGACACCGGACGACGCTGTGTCGGGGCCGGGCTGGCCGTGCCGTCCGCCGTCGCCGAACCCGACGGTCTCGCCCTCAACCCGCTGCACCTGGCCTGGCCCGTCGGCGCCCCCGTCCGGCGGATCTTCGCCGAGTGCGTGCGCGCCGCCGGCATCGGCGGGCCCGCGTTCACGGGCAACGACGTCAATCTCGCCGCGCTCGCCGAGCACCGGCACGGCGCCGGCCGGGGCGCGCGCGACCTGCTGTGCGTGGCCACCGGCCACCGGGGTGTCGGCGGTGCGCTCGTCCTGGACGGCCGTCTGCACACCGGCAGTTCGGGCCTCGCGCTGGAGGTCGGCCACCTCACGGTCAACCCGGAGGGCCGCCCCTGTCACTGCGGCAGCCGAGGCTGCCTGGACGTGGAGGCGGACCCGCTGGCGCTGCTCGTGGAAGCCGGCCGAGAGCCCGGTCCCGAGGTGTCGCTGCTCCAGCAGGCCGGCGATCTGCTGCGCACCCAGTACGACGACCCGGCCGTGCGCACGGCCGCCGAAGCCCTCATCGACCGCCTCGGCCTCGGCCTGGCCGGCCTGGTCAACATCCTGAACCCGGACCGCATCATCCTCGGCGGCCTGCACCGCACGCTGCTGAACGCGGACCCCGGCCGGCTGCGCGCGGTGGTCGCGGACCGCAGCCTGTGGGGGCAGAGCGGCGGCGTGCCGATCCTGCCGTGCACCCTGGACCACAACAGCCTGGTCGGCGCGGCGGAACTGGCCTGGCAGCCGGTACTGGACGATCCACTGGGCGCCCTGACCGAGCCAAGCCCGACGCGCTGACCGGCGACGCGCTGACCCGCCGCACGGCACCGGCAGGCCGCCGAGGGTGCGCACCAGGTGCAGCCGCAGGCGGCCTCCCGGGAGCAGCCGCAGCCGATCGGGATGGAGTCGACCACCACACAACGTCGCTCCACAGCGAGGCGTCCACGGCCGGCATCCGGATCACGGCTGCCGTGATCAGGCCGGACGCGGCGCGCGGACGCTTGTCGTCACCGGACTGCCGAGGCAGGTACGGGAAGCCACCGCGCGTGTGTTCAGGTCGTTCCGCACAAAACGATCACGGACGCCCTCGCGCCGTGCCCGCAGGCAATCCGTTCGACTCATTCAGCCGACGGTCCAGGCTCCGGCCAGCTGCTCCCGCGCGGCGACGGCTTGCCGCTCCCCCGCTCGGAACGCAGGCACCCACGCCGACGGGTCCGACGGGTCCGTGCCGAGCGCCGCCGCCGACGCCGCGTCCGGGAACAGCGACACCACCGTCTCCGCGCCCAGCGCGGCCGACGCTTCCTCCCCGGGAGCCTGACGCGCCATCGACTCCACGACGACCAACGTACGCGCACCGGCCGCGAGGTCCACGTTGGTGCCCGCCCGCAGCGCACCGTCGATGTAGTGGCGCCCGCCGACCGATACGGGAGGCGCCGCGCCCGGGAACGCGCTCGAGGCCGCGACGGCAGCCGCCAGCGGGACGTCGCTGTCGCGATCCCAGACCACCGGCTCGCCGCTGCCCGCCTGCACGGCAGGGATGAGCAGGCGGCACTCGGCCGGCCAGGTGTCCGTGCCGACGAGCCGGCGTCGCACCGCGACCAAGGCCCGCTCGGCCTCCGGATCTGCCGCGCCGAGGGCGATCCGCCCGACCCGCCGGCGAGCCTCTTCCGGTGGCAGGCCGGCACCGAGGACCTCGAAGACCTCACCCATGCGCTGCGGATCGGCCTGCGGCGGCCGGGGACCGTCGCCGCGGCTGCCGGCGGGATCGGCGAAGTGCGCGAGATCCTGGCCGGTGGCCAGCGCGGCGCCCACGATCGCGCCCGCCGAAGTGCCGACGACCAGATCCGCCGTGCCCAGGTCGACGCCCAGGCGCCGCAGGCCGTGGACGAGTCCGGCCATCCAAGCGGTACCGACCGGCCCGCCCGGGCCGAGCGCGAGCGCGCTGTCCGGTGAATGCACCGTTCCCCCATCCGTTGCTGTGTCGATCTACACCCTGAGATGCGCGAGTTGAAGGAATGGCCCGCGAGCCCGCGCGGACCGGAGCGCACCTGTTCAAGCCGCTGCGGCAGACCAGCGCACCTGGACAAGCCGCCGGTGCGGACCATCGAGCCGACCGACCAGACCCTCAACGGCCGGCTCGGAACGACCCTCTGGCCGAGGTCGGCGAGGAGTGCGTCGAGTGCCCTGGTCAGGGCCGCGGAGTTGGCCGCGTCGAACCAGGTGGTGGAGATGCGCTCGTTGATCCCGTGCGGTGTCTCGTGGTCGCCCGCGATCCGGTGCAGCGAGCGCGACAGGAGCCTCATTAGCGCCAACCAGTGCGGCCCTGACACCGCACCGTCAAGCCGTCCACCGCTGCTCGGCCTTGCGTTTGTGGCGCCGGTGCAGGCGACGGCACCCGGCCGGTCACGACACCGTGCACTCGACCACCCAGCGATGCCGACCCAGGCGCCGCGACGACTCGATGCCCTCTGCCGTGGAAGCGGCCGAAATTCGGCGAGTGAAAGAACGTCGTGCCGCTCTCGGAACGCTTCTCGACTTGGAAGGATTACACGTCTTCTCTGACGTGGATTCTGCCTTTCGTGCGTTCGCTCTACATGATTCCCGCGCTGTGCCGAGGGTTCTGCCTCACAGGGATCAGCAGAGGTTGGAGAGCCTGAGAGTGCGGGGTGGTCAGTGGGGGGCACGGCGAGCGCGCGGAACAGTTTCGGCCGCTGGGATCGTGCGTGCCGCTGGTGGCCAGAAGTAGCGCCCACCCGTGACGTTGCCTGATTCGACCCTGTCGGCAAGGGGCACCGACCGGTAAGCCTGTGTGCGTTGTCGGTCAGCCCGGAGGGAGGATTATGGAACGGGTTTTCGACAGCGGGAACTTCACGGGACGAGAGGCTCTGGACGCCTGGACGGAGATGGCTCACCGGGAAATCATGCCGAAGACATTCCGCGCCGTTGACAGCGACGTGTTTCGCGGTTGGTTCGATGAGATGGCTCTGGGGCCGGTGCAGGTTTCCTCGGTGGCTTACTCGTCGATAGTCACATCCCGGACGCCCAAATCGATCCGCGTGTCCGACCCCGAGATCCTGCAGATCGTCATGCCCCGCTCCGGCCCGCATGTCATCGAGCAAAACGGACGCAGCACTTCCGTCGAGCCCGGGGAAATGGTGCTGTTGAGCAGTTCGCGGCCGTTCCAGTCGTACGCCATAGGCGAAGCGACGCTCATGCAGTTCCCGATCGCCCTGTTGCCGGCGGGTGCTCGACATGTTGACCAGCTGGTCGCCTGTCGGTTGCCCGGCGACAAAGAGATGGGGCAGTTCTTGGTCGACTACTTGGCCCGCGTGACGGACAACTACATGCATTACACGCCCGCGGACATGGCCCGGCTGGGAACGATCGGCCTCGACCTTGCCGCTGCCGTTCTCGCCCATCATCTGGAGCGTGAGGACGAGGTCCCCGCCGACAGTCGGCAACGCGCGCTGTACGCCCGTGTCACGTCGTTCATCGAAAACCACCTGGGCGACCCCATGTGCACCGTCGACGGCGTGGCGGCGGCCCACCACATCTCCGTCCGCTCACTGCACCGACTCTTCCAAGCCCACGGCGCGAGCGTCCGCGCTTCGATACGCGAGCAGCGCCTGGAACGCTGCCGCCGCGATCTCAGCGATCCGGCGCAACGCCACGTTCCCATCAGGGCCATCGCCGCGCGCTGGGGCTATCCCCGCCCCGCTGATTTCACTCGTGCCTTCCGTGCTGCCTACGGTGTTGCGCCAGTCGACTATCGACACCAGGCACTGCAATGCCCGAGTGCCGGAAAGACCTCGCACGACTGATCCCTCCCCGGTGTCTCAGCCTGCTGTGAACGCTCCCTCGTCTCTGGCGCTCCGTGCTAACGGCATGGCGCCCCTCGCTAACGCGAAGCATGGTGCGTGTTCCGAGACTGGACGGGTCGGTGCCACGTCAGAAGCGCACCGTAGAACCTCTGGAAGGCAGAGAGAGCGATGAGGCACACAGCCAGGCTCACCACGAGCCGTCCCCAGATCCGTCGCACCGCCCTTGTGGCGGCCGCCTTGCTCGCCATGGCCTCGGCCGCCGGCACCGCCGAGGCCACCACCTCGGCTGTCGGACAGCACGGGACGCCCGCGACAGCAGGACCGGCCTCGGCATCGGGCAACGCCCCTGCGCGGGCCTGCACGGTCGACGCACCGCGCTTCACCAGCTACGCGGGGACCGGTCCCAACGACCCCGCGTACTGGCCCGCCCGGGGTACCTACGCCACCACCACCACTCGATGCAACGACATCAACCTGAAGCTGGACGCGACGCGCTCGGTGCGGACGTGCTTCAAGTCGGGGTCCGGCTGGAACTGCAACGGCTGGCGGAGTCTGAGCGCCGGCCGCTGGGGCCTGGCCGCCGAGGACGTGCTGGACGGCACCAAGTTCTTCCTGCAGTTCAGCGGAACTGCCCGCGCGGCAGGCCAGATCGACTACTGACGACTGCTCCCACCACGTCGGATGGCGCTGCCCCTCACGCACGGCGGGCGGGACAGCGCTTCCGGGGCCGTTCTCGATCTTGGATCACGCCATTATCAGGGCATCGCCGGCCGTTCGGCGTCGTGGGGTACTCCACAGGTCGGAGGCCGAAGTCCTCTCGCAGGCGCTTGAGTCCCAACTCGGGGGGCGGGGGAGGAGTCCCGGCAGTCCGGACGCGGGCGAGAGGATCGCTCTCCGGTCGCCAGGCACCGGCTTAGGGGGGACAGGCGGGCGAGGTCAGCCGGTCAGGCCAGGCGCGCGGCCGGCCCGTCGTCACCTTCGTTTCGGCCGGGACCGCGGCCTCCCCCTCGGCATGCGGCCGCCTCACCCCGCACGCCACGCCTTACCCCGCCCGCCGGGGCCTCGCCACCAGTTCGCCCCCGCAGTTGGGACAGACCTGGCCCATGGCCGTTCCGCACGCCTCGCAGAACGTGCACTCGTACGAGCAGATGCGGGCCGGGCCGTCCGGCGGCAGCGGGGCGCTCTCGCAGCGTTCACAACGGGTGCGCATCTCCAGGGCCATGGTCCTCGTCCTTCCGGGGAGCGGTTGGCGGTCCTCCCATCCTCCCGGTCGAGCGCGACGCCGTAACCCTCCGGCGGGACGAGGATCCGCACGATCGGGCCAACGGCCCGCTCATGCCCAGGCGACCCCGAACGCCCGCCCCGGATGCTCCCCGAGCATGAGATCCACCAGCTCCGGGCCCACCGCCTCGGTCAGCCGCTGCCGCACCCGGCGCAGCAGGTACGGCAGCCCGGGCCCGCCGTCGACCGAGCGGGCCCCGGCGACCACCGTGTCCCCGCCGAGCAGCAGCCGGTCCCCGAACCCCGCCTCCGCCAGGGCCCGTACGGCCTCCGGCATCCGCCAGTCGGTGGCGTGGTGGGCGCGGGACGGCCCGTCGAAGGCCAGCCAGCAGCCCGACGCGGCGGCCTGCCGGTGCACCACCGGGTCGGGGGAGCGGTTCAGATGCCCGAGGATCACCCGCTCGCCGGGTACGCCCAACTCGCCGCACAGCAGGTCCAGTACGTCCAGTGCGCCGGTGCCCAGCTCCAGGTGGACCGCGATGGGCGCGCCGGTGGCGTGGTGGGCCTCGGCCGCCGCCGTCATGGTCCAGCGGGCGTGCGCGTCGAGCCCGTGGAAGCCGCCCGCCACCTTGATCAGGCCGGCCCGGACCCCGGTCGTACCGATGCCCTCGGTGAGCTCGGAGACGAACAGCCCGGCCAGCCGTCCGCCGCGCAGCCGGCCGAGCGACTCCGGGTCGTAGTGGGCCGCCTGGTGCAGTCCGGTGGCGCACACGATCCGCACCCCGGTGGCCCGGGACAGCGCGGGCAGGTCCGCCGCCCGCCGTCCCATGCCGTGCGGCGTCCACTGCACGACGGCCGCCCCGCCCGCCGCGCGGAACGCCTCCAGTTCGGCCCGTGCGGCGCAGACGTCGTCCAGTTCCTGTCCCGGCAACCGCGGGCTGCGCAGGAAGAGATGGTCGTGCGCGTCGCAGACGCCCAGGTCGCCGGACCGGACGTCGCCGAGCACCGTACGGACGTGTGTCACCACTGCCGCCCGCGGGGGAGTCGGTCCAGGCCGGGTGCGGACAGGTGCAGCACCTCGTAGACATCCCCGTCGGCCTCGGGGGTCTCCTGCTCCCAGAGGGAGAAGTGCACCAGTTCCCAGCGGTGCGCGTCCACGGCCGCGGCCGCGAGGACGGCACCGTCCCGCGCGGCCAGCCGCTCGGTCTCGGCCACCGCGTCCTCCATCAGCGCCGTCAACTCGGCTCCCGCGGGGACGGGCAGGCGCCGCCGCACCGCGAACGCGGGGCGCGTGCCGGTGCCTTCGGCGTGGGCGAGGCCGGTCCACTGCCGTACGGCCGGCCGGCCGAAGTCGTCGACGAGCCCCTGGAAGGCGCCGCCCCACAGGAAGCGGTTCATACCCTCGACCGTGTTCCACAGGTAGAACGGCGCGTACTGGTTCACCGGCGAGCCGTGCACCCCCCGTTCACGCACCAGGTACGTCTTGAGGCCGAGCCCCTCCCAGTCCTCCAGCAGAGGACTGACGCGGGCGACCCGGGCGCGGATGACGCCCATGTCGTAGTCGGCGGGGAGGGTCATCTCGTACTGCATGGCGTGCATCGGGCGTTCCTTCCGTGGCGACGGGGTGTGCTCAGGCGGGGTACTCGGCAGCGGACACATGGCAGTCCCACTCCGTGGTGGTGCCGTCCGCGGCGGCCTCCACGACCGCCAGGTGGGTCATGAAGGTGCGGGGCCCGGCGCCGTGCCAGTGCCATTCGTCCGGCTCGATCCACACCGTGTCGCCCGCCCGGATCTCCTCGACCTCACCGCCCCGGCGCCGCACCAGTCCCTCGCCCTCCAGGACGTGCAGCACCTGCCCGTGCGGGTGCCGGTGCCAGGCCGTGTGCGCGCCCGGCGCGAAGTGGACGTTGAACATGCGCAGCCGGGAGGGGGCGGCGGGGGCGGCTATCTCGTCCAGCCAGACCGTGCCGGTGAAGTTCTCCGCCGGGCCCTGCCAGGTGTCGGGTCGCCGTCTGGTGATGTGCACTGACTCAGTTCTCCTGTCCGGTGTTGCGGTGCACTGGCTCGGTTCTCCTGTCCGGTGTTGCGGTGCGGTGACTCACGTCCGTCCGGCAGCCGGTGGTGCGAGCAGCGAGAGCAGGCCCCGCACACCGGCGTCGAAGGCGGCGGGGGATCCGCAGGCGCGGGCGAGGACGTAGCCGCCCTGCACGGTCGCGAGGACGGCCGCGGCGATCTCCTCGCCGTCCAGCCCCGGCGCGAACTGCCCCTGACGCTTGCCCTCTTCGACGATCCCGGCGATCCGCTCGCGGATGGCGGCGATGGTCTCGTCGACCGGTGCGCGCAGCTCCTCGCTCGCGATCACGTCCGGGTCCATGGTGAGCCGGCCGACCGGGCAGCCGCGCAGTACGTCACGCTCGCGCAGCAGGTACGCCTCGATGCGCTCGTACGGCGTGCCAGGGCCGCCGAGAAGGGCCTCGGCGGTGGCCCGCAGTTCCCCGGCGGTGCGCCGGATCGCGGCCAGGGCGAGGTCGGGCTTGCCCTTGAAGTGGTGGTACATGCTGCCCTGGCCGGCCCCCGCGCGCTCCAGGATCGCCTTGGGGCTGGTGCCCACGTACCCGCGCTCCCACAGCAGCTCGCGGGTGGACTCGATCAGTCGTTCCGAGGTGCTCATGAGCCTACTGTACATACTAGTAGTTACAGTCCGCCAGTCCGTCAGCCTGCCAGTCCGCCGGCCGGCCGGCGAGTCCGCGGGAGCAGCCGCGCGGCGGCGCCGTACTCCCCGGGAGGTACGCGTGGTGCCGCCGGCCGCACGACGACCCGCACCCCCTGCCGGAGGGAACCTCGGGACATCACCCGAAGACCCGAACCCACAAGGGAGATGAGCCCGAGATGCAGACCCTGGCGAACTGGGACGGGGGGCCCGGCCCGTGGATCCTGTTCTTCCCGCTGATCTGGGCGGTCGTCGTGATCGGCGCCGTCACGCTCCTGCGCCGCACCGCCTGGCGCGGGCGCGGCGGCCCCTGGCGGCCGGTGGTCGCGGGACGCCCGGCGGGCGACTCGCCGCTCGCGGTCCTCGGCCGCCGCTTCGCCTCCGGAGAGATCGACGAGGACGAGTACTGGCGCCGACTGTCCGTCCTGGAGGAGCAGTTCGGCCGCCTCGGCAAGGGCGGTGCGGCATGACCGCCACGACCGAGGTGCGGGCCGCGGCCCGCGTGGTGGACGCCGTGAAGGTCTACGGCGGCGGCGACACCGCCGTACGCGCCCTGGACGGTGTCGACGTCACCTTCCCCGCCGGACGCTTCACGGCGATCATGGGCCCCTCGGGCTCCGGCAAGTCCACCCTCATGCACTGCGCGGCCGGCCTCGACACGCTCACCTCCGGCGCCGCCTACATCGGCGACACCGAACTGGGCGCGCTGGACGACCGCCGCCTGACCCTGCTGCGCCGCGACCGGGCCGGCTTCGTCTTCCAGGCGTTCAACCTGGTGCCCACGCTGACCGTCGCGGAGAACATCACCCTGCCCCTGGACCTGGCCGGCCGGCGCGCCGACCAGGAGTGGACCGAGGCCCTCGTGGACATCGTCGGACTGCGCGACCGGCTGCACCACCGCCCCTCGGAGCTCTCCGGCGGCCAGCAGCAACGCGTCGCCGTCGCCCGGGCGTTCGCCGGGCGCCCGGACGTCGTCTTCGCCGACGAGCCCACCGGCAATCTCGACTCCCGCTCCGGCGCCGAGGTCCTCGGCCTGCTCGCCCGGGCCGTACGGGAGACGGACCGCACGGTCGTCATGGTCACCCACGACCCGGTGGCCGCCGCCCACGCCGACGAGGTGCTCTTCCTCGCCGACGGACGGCTGGTCGACCGCATGGAGGCGCCGACCGCCGACAAGGTCCTGGACCGCATGAAGGCCTTCGAGGCGCGGTCATGAACGCGCCGCTCCGGATCGGCCTCACCTCGCTGCGCACGCACCCGCGCCGTTTCGCCGGCACCTTCCTCGCGGTGTTCCTCGGCGTCGCCTTCCTGGCCGGCACCCTCGTCATGGGCGACACGCTCCGCGCGAGCTTCGGCAGCATGTTCGGCGAGGCCACCGGCGGCACCGGCGCGGTCGTCCGCGGCGCCGACACCATCACCGCACCCGGCGAGGCCCAGGGCGTACGACGGCCGGTGGACACCTCGCTGGTGCGGACCGTCGAGGGGGTCCCCGGGGTGGCCGCGGCGGCGCCGGTCATCCAGGGAGCCGGCCAGCTCGTCGGCGCCGACGGCGAACCCGTCGGCGGACACGGACCGCCCACCCTCGCCGGCAACTGGATCACCGACCCCGGGCTCAACCCGTACCGGATCGCCGAGGGCCGGGCCCCGGCCCGGCCGGGCGAGGTCGTGGTGAACCGGGGTGCCGCGAAGAAAGGGAAACTGAGGATCGGGGACACCACCACCCTGCGCACCCCGGACCCCGTCGAGGTGACCGTCGTGGGCCTCGCCACCTTCGGGGGCCAGGACGGCATGGCACAGGTGACCTTCACCGGCATGACCCGGGCCGACGCCGAGAGGTACCTCACCGCGCGGCCAGGACAGGCGGCGAGCATCCAGGTGCGGGCGGGCCCCGGAGTCAGCCAGCGGGAACTGGTCCGGCGACTGGCTCCCGTGCTCCCCGACGGCGTCGAGGCCATCACCGGCCAGCAGTCGGCGCGGGAGAACACCGACATGATCTCCAGCCAGTTCCTGACCGTCTTCACGACCTTTCTGCTCGTCTTCTCAGGCGTCGCCCTGCTCGTCGCCACCTTCTCGATCCACAACACCTTCGCCATCGTGGTCGCCCAGCGCACCCGCGAGAACGCTTTGTTGCGCGCCCTCGGAGCCGCCCGGGGCCAGGTCACCGCCGCCGCGCTCGCCGAGGCGGGGGTGGTGGCGATCGCCGCCTCCCTCACCGGACTCGCGGGCGGCATCGGCGTCGCCGCCGGACTGCAGGCGCTGTTCCCGGCGGTCGGGTTCCCCTTCCCCGACGGGCGGCTGGTGGTCAAGACGCTGTCGATGGTCCTGCCACTCGCGGTGGGCGTGCTGGTCTGCCTGGGCTCCGCGCTCCTGCCGGCCCGGCGCGCCGGACGCACCGCGCCGCTGGCCGCCCTGCGCGAGCCGGCGATCGACGCCTCGGGAGCCTCCCGTGTCCGCGCGCTCACCGGAACCGCCCTCGGCCTGGCGGCCCTCGCCGCGACCCTCACCGGCGTACTCGTCTCCCCGTCGGTCTGGCCGGCCGGAGCCGGCGCGCTGCTCGCCCTGGCCGCCTTCGTGGCCCTCGGTCCGGTCGCCGCCACCACGGCCGTACGACTGCTCGGCGGCCCCCTGGACCGGCTGCGCGGCGTCACCGGCGCACTCGCCCGGCGCAACGCCCTGCGCAGCCCCGGGCGGACGGCCGCCACCGCGAGCGCACTGATGATCGGCGTGGCCGTGGTGTCGCTCTTCACCGTGTTCGGCGCCTCCCTGAAGGCCACGATGGACCAGACCGTGTCCCGGTCCTTCGCGGGCGACATCGCGGTCAGCACCCCGTCCTACGGCGCCGGCGGCAGCGGGCTCAGCCCCCGGCTCGCCCCGGCCCTGCGGCGGCTGCCCGAGGTGGACACGGCCGTGGGGCTAGGCCGCGGGGTGGCCGAAGTCAACGGCAGGGGAAGGGCGTTGACGGTCACCGATCCGGTCGCGCTGGCCCGCGCCTTCGACCTCGGCACCGTCACCGGATCGCTGCGCGGCCTCGGAGACGACGGCATCGCGCTCACCCGTTCGGAGGCCGCCCGGCAGCATCTGCGTCCCGGCGACCGGGCGCGGCTGGCCTTCGCCGACGGGCGGACGGACACCTTCACCGTCCGCGCGGTCTACGACCGCTCCGAACTCGCCGGGGACTACGTCATCACCCGGTCCGCCTGGGCCCCGCACCGCACCCAGGACTCCGACACCCTCGTCGCCGTCACCCTCCGGCGGGGCGTGGCCACCGACGCGGGCAGGGCGGCGGTCCGGCAGGTGGCCGCGCGGTACGGCAACCCCGAGGTGCAGACCCGTGACGAGTACGCGCGCTCCTCGGCGGGTGGCATCGACATGATGCTGACCCTCGTCTACGCGCTGCTCGCCCTGGCCGTCGTCATCGCGCTGGTCGGCATCGCGAACACCCTGACGCTGGCCGTGCACGAACGCACCCGGGAGCTCGGTCTGCTCCGGGCCGTCGGCCAGACCCGGGGCCAGCTGAGGGCCATGGTCCGATGGGAGTCGGTCCTGGTGGCCGCCTTCGGCACGGTGGGCGGCCTCGGCCTCGGTGCCTTCCTCGGGTGGGTGCTGGTGAGGGCGTCCGACGGCGGAAGCGACACGGCCTTCGCCTTCGCCCTTCCGCTCACCCGCCTCGCGGTCGTGGCCCTGGTCGGCGTCACGGCCGGCGCCCTCGCGGGCCTCCGCCCGGCCCGCCGAGCGGCCCGGCAGGACATCCTGCGGGCCATCGCGACGGAGTGACCGGCGCTCCGGACCCCTGCCGGGGAGCCCGGCGCTCCGGCCTGTGCCGGGGAGTTCGGAGCGTCGGCCGGTGTCAAGGTTCGGAGCGTCGGCTGGGGGTCGGGGAGTCCGGAGCGTCGACCTGCGCCGGGGAGTCCGGAGCGCCGGCCCGTGCCGGGGAGACCGCCGGTTCGCTGGTGACGGCCCGCGCAGCGCCGCGCGGGCCGTCCTGCGCCGCGGTACCCGGGGAAACCGGGCCGGGCGGTACGGGGCCGGTCCCCGCCCGGTCAGCCGGAGACGGCGGACCGGGCGGGAGCCGGCGTCCCGGCCGCGGGGGAGGCGGGCCCCACGGCGGGTCCGGCGGCGGCGGGCGCGGGAGCCACGACGGCCGCGGGAGCCACGACGGCCGCGGGAACCGCGGTCGCGACGGGCGACGTGCTTCCGGCCGGCGTGCTTGCGGCCGGCGTCGCGGCACCGGCCGCCGTCGGGTGTCCGGCGGGCGTCTGGTTTCCGACCGCGACCGAGTCGCCGGCAGTGGCCGTAACTCCCGAGTGCGCCGAACCCCGCTCGGAGGCCGCATGCGCCACGGCCGCGGCCGGAACGGGAGCCGCTGCGGGCACGGGAGCCATTGCGGGCACGGGGGCCCCCGGCGGAACCGCGCCGACGGCAACGGCCCCGGCGGGCACCGCCTCAGCCGGAACGCCCGCCGGCACCGCGGCCGCCGCCGCGACAGGCGCGGGCGTGGCCGTGCGTACGGTTTGCGGCGGCCGCGCCGGACGGCCGGGCGCCGCCGCCGGCAGCGTGAACCAGACGACCTTGCCGTTCTCGCCGTCCGGCCGCGCTCCCCAGCTCTCGCTCACCGCGGCCACCATCGCCAGGCCCCGCCCGCACGTGGCGAGCGGCGTGGAGTCCGGCGCGGCCGCGGCGTCGGCCGGCACCGGAAGACGGGGATCGTGGTCGCGTACCGAGACCGTGAGCCGGTCCGGCAGCAGCTCCAGTTCCACGGTGCACGACTTGTCGGGCCTGGCGTGCCGGTGGACGTTGCTCAACAGCTCCGTCACACCGAGCGCGGCCCGGTCTATCAACGGGTCCATATGCCAGTAGCGCAACTGCGCAGATACGATTCTGCGGACCTGGCCGATCCGCGACGGCAGGGCTTGGAGCTCCACCGTGCATTGCCTGCTTGGGTGACTGATCACGGCTGCGACTCCCCGATGTGAGGTCCGGAGGAACCGGAGTAAACACGGAGAACAACGGATCCAGCAGGGTGCTTGCGTCCAAACGTCCGCCTGCTGTCGTGGCCGGCGGGCTGGTTCGCAGCGTTATCGCCGGTAAACCCAGAGTGACGTGAGACCAGCGTGGCGCAGTGGATGCGCTCCCGCAACTCGCCACGGCGGTGCGTCGCTCAGCCGCCGTCGCCCGCCGCCCGGCGGACCGCCTCGACGAACCGACGTGCCGCGGGCGGCCCCGGCCGGCCGGGGGCGGGATCCCGCTCGCCCAGCGTCAGCAGATACCGCGTACCGTTCACGTCGGCCAATGCCCGGTCGTCCGGCACGAACCAGGGCGTGGAGGCGCGTACCGCCTGCACCGGCGCGCTGTCGATCTCGCTGCCGTAGCTGTTGAGCAACTGCAGCCTGCCCTCGCTGATCCGGACCTGTCCGGCCCGGGTGAGCGAACGCAGGCGTTTGCCGATTCGCACGCCCGTGGCCGTGAACTCCGGCTCCGCCATGTCTCGCCGCCCCCTTGCGGGTGTTCCCGTGGTTGCGTGTGCGCCCCCGTTCGGGACGGGTCGTCCCGTCGCGTGCAGTCTGCCCCGGCGCGGCGTGGAGCACCAGTGTGCGCGGGGCGCCCGCGGCTTCCGCCCGGAGCACTTGCGTCCATGCGCCCCCGGTCGGCTCGCACGTGCGTGCCCCAGCGGGTCTTTGGGTGGCTCAAAGATGCGTTTATGCAGGTGGGAAGGCGTGTGAAGAGTGCCTATGCTCGATGTGCCGGCCCGCGTGAGGCGCCGTCGGCGACGAGCGTAAGGAGCCCCTCCGTGAGCACCACCCCCCAGACCACGACCGGCGCCACCCTCGACGTCGACCGCAGCGACCCCGCCTACCGTGGCTGGCTGAAAGAAGCCGTTCGCAAGGTTCAGGCCGACGCCAACAGATCGGCGGACACGCACTTGCTGCGCTTCCCGTTGCCCGAGCGGTGGGGTATCGACCTCTATCTGAAGGACGAGTCCACCCACCCGACCGGCAGCCTCAAGCACCGGCTCGCCCGTTCCCTGTTCCTCTACGGCCTGTGCAATGGCTGGATCCGACCGGACCGGCCGGTCATCGAGGCGTCCAGCGGCTCGACGGCGGTCTCCGAGGCCTACTTCGCGAAGCTGATCGGCGTGCCCTTCATCGCGGTCATGCCGCGCACGACCAGCGCCGAGAAGATCCGCCTGATCGAGTTCCACGGCGGCCGGTGCCACTTCGTGGACGACTCCCGGAAGATGTACGAGGAGTCCGCCCGCCTCGCGGTGGAGACCGGCGGCCACTACATGGACCAGTTCACCTACGCCGAGCGGGCCACGGACTGGCGCGGCAACAACAACATCGCCGAGTCCATCTTCCGCCAGCTGCAGTTGGAGCGGTTCCCGGAGCCGGCCTGGATCGTGGCCACGGCCGGCACCGGCGGCACCTCGGCGACCCTCGCCCGCTACGTCCACTACATGCAGTACGACACCCGGATCTGTGTGGCCGATCCGGACAACTCCTGTTTCTTCGAGGGCTGGACCACCGGCGACCCGGAGGTCTCCTGTGACTGCGGCTCCCGGATCGAGGGCATCGGCCGGCCGCGCATGGAGCCGAGCTTCGTGCCCGGCGCGATCGACCGGATGATGAAGGTCCCGGACGCGGCCAGCGTCGCCGCGGTGCGGGCGCTGGAGGGGGCCATCGGCCGCAAGGCGGGCGGCTCCACGGGCACCGGTCTGTGGAGCGCGCTGAAGATCGTCGCCGAGATGGTGGCCGAGGGCCGTACGGGCAGTGTCGTCACCCTGCTGTGCGACCCGGGGGACCGGTACCTGGACAAGTACTACTCGGACGCCTGGCTCGGCGGGCAGGGCCTGGACATCGCGCCGTACGCGGCGACGATCGACTCGTTCCTGGTGACAGGGGTGTGGCCGGGCTGAGCCCACCCGACCCTCCGGCAGCCGTCGTCCGACGGGCACGTGACAACGGTGTGTGGGTTTCGTGACGTCTCAAGTAGGCCTTGGGGCAAGCTGGTTGTGTCTGTGTGACTGATAAGATCATCCCACCTTTCAGTGGGCTGACGGCGTGTCATGAACGCGTCTGGGGGGCAGTCAAAGGCACCATCGCGCTCGCACGCTCCTGGCGCGATGCGACTTGAAGAGAGTCTCATGACGTCATTGACCACGGATCCACTGCTGTGGATCTTGCTGGTGGTGCTCATCGTTGCGGTCGTCGCGGTGATGAGGGCCAGGAGAACCAACATGGCTCTCCGAAGAACGAGGAAGGACCTGGAGACAGGACTGGGAGAGGCCCGCGGCGACGTGAGCCAGCTCCACGGGCACATCGCCGGGCTGACCGCGCAGCACCAGCGCGACCTCGCCGACGTACGGGCGGACGCGGAGGCGGCGACCAAGGCGGTGCTGAAGTCCGCCATGGGAACGCTCCAGTCACTCGCCGAGGAGCAGCAGGTACTCCTCGACGACCTGTTGAAGAAGTACGGCGACACCACGGACGTCCTGGGCGACCTGATGGCGGTCGACCACACCGGCAGCCAGTTCGGCCGCCGCGCCAAGGGCATCTCCGTGCTGTGCGGCGGCTGGCTGGGCAGGCGTGACGGTGCCGCCACCGTCTACGACGTCGCCCGCAGCGCCCAGGGCAGGATCAGGGACTTCGACCGGGTCGGCGTCCACTCGCAGGTCAACGTCTCGCTCGTGGGCAAGGCGGTCGAGCCGGTGGCCGTCGTACTGGCCGAACTGCTGGACAACGCCACGAACTACAGCGCGCCCGGAACGCCGGTCGAGGTCAACATCCAGACCGTACCGACCGGTGTGTGCTTCATCGTGGACGACGCCGGCCTCGGCATGGACCAGGAGACCAAGGACCGGGCGGCGTCCCTGCTGTCCGTCGACGGTCCCGTCGACATCACCGGGCTCGGCGATCCGCCGCGGTTCGGCTTCGCCGTGTGCGGCATGCTCGCCGCCCGCTACGGCTTCGCCGTCTCCGTCGGCTCCGTATCCCCCTATGGCGGAGTGCGTGCAGTGATTCGTGTGCCCGAAAGTCTCCTCGCGGCCGACGCTCCTTCCCCCGCGGCCGACGCCCAGGGCACCGTGGCCCCGGAGAGCGCGCCCCAGCGCCTCGCGCCGGTCCCGGTCGTGGGCCCCTCGCACGTGGTGGGAACGACCACGGGAGGTCTGCCCAAGCGCCGGCGCCGCAACGGCCCCGTCACGGTGGTCCCGGCGCTCGACGCCGGTGATCAGGAGGGGACCTCTCAGCCGGCCAGCGAGGTGACGGCGTCACGGCTCGGGGCGTTCGCCCGCGGGACCCAGCTCGGGCGCACCACGAACACCATGGAAGGATCTGACGACCAGTGAAGACCGACCTGTCCTGGGTGCTGAACGACGTGCTCGAGGTGCGCGGAGCCCGGCACGCGATCCTCGTCTCGGGCGACGGCCTGCTGCTGCAGCGCTCGGACGACATCGGGCGGGACGACGCCGAGACGAACGCCGCCGCGATGAGCTCGATGCAGTCGCTGAGCCGGGCCGTCGCGGGGTTCGTGGGAGCGGGGCACGGTATCTGGAAGCAGACGCTGCTGGAGTACGACGGCGGCTGGATCTTCCTGATCGCCGCGGGCCAGGGCGCGTACCTCGCCGTCTCGGCCGCCCTGGACGTCGACATGGAGGCCATGTCCTTCCGCATGCAGAAGACGGTGGTCTCCCTGAGCAAGGCGATGAGTGTGGCACCGCGCACGGACAACGGTGCCCACGCATGACGCCCGGCGAGGAAGCCTCCGTCACCAGCGACTTCGTCCGCTCCTACGTCATCACCGGCGGCCGGACCCTGCCGGACGCGGACGACCTGGCGCTGCACACCCTGGTCACCCTGGCTCCCGAGCGGACCCCTCCGCTGGGAGCCGGTCCCGAGGTGATGTCCATCTGGAACCTGTGCGCGGGCGGCTACCTGTCGGTCGCCGAGGTGGCCGGACACGTGGGACTGCCGGTGGGGGTGGCACGGCTGCTGCTGACCGACTTATCCGAGCAGGGACACCTCCTGCGCCGCGCCGAGCCGCCCCGGGCTCAGAACGTAGACAGAGCGACCCTGGAGAAGGTTCTGAATGGACTCCAATCCCTCATCGGCTGAGACGCCCCCTGGATCCATCTACGTCTCCAGCGCGGTGACCAACGCTGCCAAGATCCTGGTCGTCGGGCACTTCGCCGTGGGCAAGACGACGCTCATCGGTTCGCTGTCGGAGATCGCCCCGCTGCGCACCGAGGAGAAGATGACGCAGGCGTCCCTCCATGTGGACGACCTCAGAGGCGTGACGGACAAGCGCACGACCACCGTCGCGCTGGACTTCGGCCGCCTGACGCTCAGCGACGACCTCGTGCTGTACCTGTTCGGCACCCCCGGACAGCAGCGCTTCATGCAGCTGTGGGAGGACATGGCCCGCGGCGCACTGGGGGCGCTGCTGCTGGTCGACCCCGCACGGCTGGAGGAGACCTTCCCCGTCATCGATCTCGTCGAGCGGTACGGCCTGGAGTACGCCATCGCGGTCAACAGCTTCCAGTCGAGCACGGTGTACGAGGAGGCGGAGGTGCGCGAGGCGCTCGACCTGCTCCCCGACACCCCCGTCGTCTACTGCGACGCCCGCGACCGGCAGTCCTCCGCCCACGCGCTGATCGCGCTCGTGCGTCACCTGCTCACCCGAGCCGCCTGACACCCCCATCCGCCCGGACCTCCGGCCCGGTGCCAGCAGAAGGAACCTCATGGACCGCCAGTCAGCCCCCACCCCCGCCGGGGCCAGATGCCCCATGCACGACGCCTCGTTCGCCGCCGACCCCCACCAGGTGTACGACCGGTTGCGCGCCCACGGTCCGGCAGGGCCGGTCGAACTCGCGCCCGGCATAGACGCCACCCTGGTCGTCGGCCACGAGACGGCGCTGCGCGTGCTGCAGAATTCCACGCTCTTCGCCCGGGACGCCCGCCGCTGGAAGGCGCTGAACGAAGGACGGGTCGCGCTGGACCACCCGGTGCTGCCGATGATGATGTACCGGCCCAACTGCCTGTTCACCGACGGCGCCGTGCACCTGCGGCTGCGCAAGGCCGTCACGGACAGCCTCGCCCGGCTCAACATCACGCGCATCCGCCGGGACGTCGAGCCCATCGCCGACTACCTCATCGACCAGTTCAGCGAGCGCGGCCGGGCGGACCTCCTCAACGACTACGCCAAGCTGCTGCCGCTGCTGTTGTTCAACAAGCTCTTCGGCTGCCCGGCGGACATCGGTGACACCCTCACCAGCTCCATGTCGGCGATCTTCGACGGCAAGGACGCCCTGCGCGCCAACGAGGAGCTCACCGGCTGCCTCATGGAACTGATCGCCCTGAAGCGGCGCCGGCCCGGTGACGACGTCACTTCCTGGCTGATCCAGCACCCGGCGGGGCTGACCGACGAGGAACTCAAGGACCAGTTGGTCATGCTGATGGGCGCCGGCGTGGAGCCGGAGCGCAACCTGATCGGCAACGCGCTGCTTCTGCTGCTGTCACCCGGCTCCAGCGGACGCGACTCAGGGCTGCTGATCGAGGAGGCGATCGATCACGTGCTGTGGAACCAGACGCCGATCGCCAACTACGCCACCCACTACCCGGTGCAGGACGTGGACCTCGGCGGGGTGGTGGCCGAGGCCAACACCCCGGTCGTCATCAGCTTCGCCGCGGCCAACAGCGATCCCGCGCTGGCCGAGGCCCGCCGGACGCACAGCAAGGGCGCCCACCTGGCCTGGGGAGCGGGCCCGCACGCGTGCCCGGCCAAGGACCCGGCGCAGGTCATCGCCGTCACCGCGATCGAGAAGCTCCTCAACGCCCTGCCCGACCTGACGCTGGCCGTCCATGAGAAGGAGCTGGAATGGCGGCCGGGACCGTTCCACCGCGCGCTGGGCACGCTGCCCGTGGCCTTCAGCCCGACACCGGCGACCCGCATGGCCGCCGCGCTGCAGGGCCGGACCGTCCCCGCGGCGCCGGAGCAGCCGTTGCCCATGTCTCCGGCCGCCGCGACACGTCAGGAACCGGCCAGGAAGAAGGGCTTCTGGAGTACGTTTTTGGACATCTTCCGGGTCTGATGTGCCGTGTGTGACGGGAGCAACACTGTCAGGCGCATGACCAAGGGGAGGGGAGGGGTAGGTTCCGGCGGTAACGGCAGTACCCATCCACAAAGGAGCCTCGCGTGACCGCCGCCGGCGTCATACGCGGTACCACCGACCGCCGGGCGGTCGTCCCCCTCCTCCGCCGGCTCCGTTCCCAGGAGGGACAGGCCAACCCTCTTCCCGTCTGGGACGATCTGCGCGCGCTCGGCGAAGTGGTCCCCGCTCCGTGGGGTGGGTACTTCGTGACGGGATTCGAGGCCTGCAGTCAGATCCTCCGCGGCCGGGACTGGCTCGTGCCGGACTTCGCCTGGCAGGAGCGCCGGCCCGACGCGGCTCGCTGGCAGGATCCGGCGACGCGGGAGATGACGCGGACGCTCTCCCGCCTCAACCCGCCCGTCCACACCTTCCAGCGCCGCGCCCTGGGCAATCTCTTCGACCGCCACACCCTGGAGGTCATGCGGCCGCAGGTCGACGCCCATGTCACCCGGCTCCTGGACGACCTCGATCTCCAGCTGCGCCTCCGCGGCGAGGCCGACTTCGCCACCACGGTCGGCGACCAGCTGCCGATCCAGACCGTGGGGCACTGGCTCGGCATCCCGGCCGAGCACTTCCCGCACATCCTGGACTTCACCCACCGGCAGGTCCACGCCCAGGAACTGCTCCCCACCAAGAGCGAACTGGCGATCTCGGCCGAGGCCACGCTGGAGATGAGGGCCTTCTTCACCGGCCTCGTCGCAGACCGGCGCGCCCACCCGGGCGACGACGTCCTCAGCGGATGGATCCGCTACTGGGACGTCCAGTACCCCGACGACCGCGCGGCGGCGGACCAGATGCTGTACGACCTGACGATGTTCATCACCATCGCCTCCCTGGAGACCACCGCGACCATGCTGGCCAACGCGGTGTGGTTCCTGACCCGGGATCCCGCCCGGGCCGACTGGCTGCGCAGGCACCCCGACCACATGGACGACGCGGTCGACGAGGTGTTGCGCTACGACCCGCCGATCCACCTCAACTCGCGCTTCGCCGCCGACGACACCGTCCTCGCCGGCGTACCCATCGCCAAGGACACCACCGTCCACGTCCTCTACGGCGCCGCCAACCACGACCCGCGCCGCAACCCGGAGCCCCACGTCTTCGACATCCGGCGCAAGGGCGGCCACCTCACCTTCGGCGGTGGCGCCCACTACTGCCTCGGCACGGCCCTGGCCCGTATGGAGGCCCGCCTCCTGCTCACCCAGCTGCTGCGCCGATTCCCCACTCTGCGGCCCGCCGCGTGCCCGGCCTACGCGAACCGGATGGTCTTCCGGCGCATCACCTCCCTGAAAGTGACGACATGACCGCCCTCTCCTTCGGAGCCCTCCCGGCCGGTGCCGTACGGCAGACCCTGCGGACCTTCCGGGAGGGCCCCGTTCTCACCATCGAGCTGAACACCCCCGAGCAGGGCAACGCGGTCACCGACACCATGCTGGACGACCTGCTGGCGGTGCTGCAGGACCAGGACCCGGCGGTCCGGGTGGTCGTGCTCACCGGGAGCGGCGACGACTTCTGCCTCGGCGGGGACCGCGGCGAGTTCACCCGGCATCTCGCCCACGATCCCACGGGCAGCGGCATCCGCATGTCGGGAATCAAGGCGCAGCGCGTCTGCGACGCCCTGACCGCGAACCCGGCCGTCACCATCGCCCGTGTCCACGGCAAGGTGATCGGCGCCGGCATGGCCCTGGCGCTCGCCTGTGATCTGCGGGTCGGATCCGAGGACGCGACCTTCCGGCTGCCCGAACTCGCCCTCGGACTGCCCACCGCCTGGGGCGGCCTCCTGCCTCGCCTCATCAACGAGGCCGGTGCCGCACGAGTCCGCGAACTCGTCCTCACCGGCCGCGCCTTCACCGCGACGGAGGCCCAGTACCTGTCCATCCTGCAGCGGGTCGTCCCCGCTCATGAGCTCGACGCGGCCGTCGCCGACTGGGCCCGGCCCATCGTCCGCCGCCCCCCGGCCGCACTGCGCGTCACCAAGACGCTGCTCAACTCGCTGTCCGCCGCCTCCCGCCTGGCCGACGTCTCCGTGCTGGACGCGGAACTCATGGCCGCTGTCGTGGCCGAGTCGCACCAGGCCCGCGGCACCGGCTGATCAGAGCGCCCCCACGCGCCGGTCCAGGGACGTCACCGCGTCCCGGAAGGCGCGGCCCAGGCCCGGGCGGGCCAGGCCGAGGACGGCCCGGAACGGTGCCGTGCCGTCGGCGGCGAAGGTCCACTGCACCCGGGTGCCGGTGCCCCGGGGAGCGAGGCGCCACTCCTCGACCAGGGCGCGGGCGCCCGGCGCGTTGGTGGTGTCGACACGGTAGGCGTACACCTCGGGCTCCTTCGCCACGAGCACCGTCTCCTCGAAGCGCGTCCCGCCCCTGAGCCGTATCTCCCGCCCGGCGCCGCCGTCGGTGACCCGGGCGAGCTTCACGGCAGAGAACCACTGCGGCCAGCCGGGCACGTCGTCGGCGAGCGCGTGGAAGACCCGCTCGGGGGACGCGGAGATCTCCCGCGCGAAGACCAGCCGCACCGGCGCGGTCGCGACGAAGCCGAGATCCACCGGGCGCAGACGACGAGCCATGGACGTAACCCCCTTGTGCCACTCCCGTGGCGCGGTCGACCGGGCGGCCACCATAGCTGAGGGTGCCTCAGATGTCTGCGGCGTCTTCCCCGGGCTCTCCCGCCACGACCACCCGCAGATGCTCGGAGATCTCCGCGCGCGCCTCGGCGGGCAGGCCCGCGTCGGTCACCAGCGTGTCCACCTGATCCAGCGCGGCGAAGGAACTCAGGCCCACCGTGCCCCACTTGGTGTGGTCGGCGACCACCACGACCCGGCGCGCGGAGTGCACCAGCCGCCGGTTGGTCTCGGCCTCCGCGAGGTTCGGCGTGGACAGACCGGCCTCCACCGATATGCCGTGCACGCCGAGGAAGAGCAGATCGAAGTGGAGCGAGGCGATCGCCTGGTCGGCCACCGGTCCGACCAGCGAGTCCGACGGGGTGCGGACCCCGCCGGTCAGCACCACCGTGGCCGAGCCCTGGCGCTGCCCCGACGTGCGCTGCGCGGCGTGGAAGACGTCCGCGACCCGCACCGAGTTCGTCACCACGGTCAGGTCCGGCACCTCCAGCAACTGCTGGGCGAGCGCGTACGTCGTGGTACCGCCGGACAGGGCGATCGCCGCCCCCGGAACGACCAGGCGGGCCGCGGCGCGGGCGATGTCCTCCTTGGCGGTCAGCTCCAGCCCCGACTTCGCCTCGAATCCCGGCTCGTGGGTGCTCGCCTCGACCACCGGCACCGCACCGCCGTGCACCTTCTCCAGCACGCCCTGGCGGGCCAGCGCGTCCAGATCGCGGCGCACGGTCATGTCCGAGACGCCGAGCTTGCGGGTCAGTTCGTTGACCCGCACCCCGCCCCGGCGCCGGACCTCGTCCAGGATCAGGGCGCGGCGCTGCTCCGCGAGGAGGTTCTGATTCTCACTCACGTACGCTCCGGTCCTTTCGCCGCCCAACCGTCCGACACGTCCGGCGCACCGGCTCCGACCAGGAAATTCCGTCCGTCCTGCAGTGCGCGGGCGTCCCATCCTTTCACGGGTCGGTGCCGGTTGCGCCACCACCTGCCGGCCCGGGACACCACCGGCTCGGGCCGTCGGCCGACCCGTCCGCCGTCACACGGATCGGGGAGATTCCGTGACGAGAGGTGTACACGGCCGCCGGACCGGAGATCCTGGAGCCCGCACGGCACACAGACGTCAGGGCGTCACGGGGGAAGTGCGAGAACCAGTGGAACGTGCACGGCTCCGCCGCGCGGGGCGGTATGAGGAGCGGGTCACGGGGCGGCCGACGGAGCCGGGGGCCGACCTGGAACTGCTGGTGCACGGAGTCGGCGGGACCACGCCCGAGAAGATGCTCGGTGACCCGCGCACGGTCCGGGTCACCGGCGACGACACGGCCGCCGTCTTCCGGCGCGCCGAGGACGCCGGGCCCGCCCCGGACGCCGGCGCCGAGAGCGGTTCAGCGCGCGATCCCGGGAGCGACCCGGGGAGGACGGAGCCGGGGAGAGACCGTGGGGAGGAGCCCGGGGGAGACCTTGGGCGGCCGCCTGTGGCGGACCTCGGGAAGGAGCGCGGGCGCGGGCCGGTCCGGGAGGCGTACGTCTGGTGCAACCTCACCTCCGGTGACGGCAGCCGCGCCCTGTGGCTGTTGTTACTGCCGTTCATGGTCGTCAACCTCGCCCACTGGATGCGCCCCGCCGGACCCGGCCGCCCGCGAACCGTCCGGCTCTACGGCCTCCTCGTCCGGCTCTTGGCCCTCACCCTGACCGTGCTGCTGGCGGCCGCCGCCTGCGAGGTGGCCCTCGACCTGGTGGCCTGGCAGTGCGCGGGGAGCCGGGCCTGCGTCCGCCGCCACTCCTGGCTCGGCTTCCTGTCGCCCGCGGCCCCCGGAGCGCCCGCCGGGTCCGGGGGCTGGTGGAGCGCGCCCGGCCGCCGGCTGGCCCTCGCCGCGGTGCTGCCGGCCGCGCTGACCGGTCTGCTCTGGTACCTCTCGCACCGCACCTGGAACGCGTACGAGTCCCAACGGCCACTGTCCGCCGCCACGGGAACGGACACCGAGGACCCCGGGGCGGTGGCGGGCGCCGAAGGACCTCAGCCGGACAACGACGACCCGGGCGCGGGTGCGCGCGGTCCCGGATCCCCTGCCTGCGATCCCGAGTCGTGCGCCCGTGGGCCCGGGCCGGGCGGCGATGCCCCCGGAGCGGGCGGCGGCGGAGCCGGACCGGGTTCCCACCGTTGTGGGGCGGGTGCCGGTGGTCCCGGCGCGGGTCCTCGCCACCCTGTACCGGGCGGTGACGAGGCAGAGTCGGGCGCGCACGGCAGTGCGCTGATCCGGCCCGGGTTCTGGTACGGGCGCCGTCTGGTCGCCCGGCTCCGTGCGGCGCACACCGCGGCAGGCCTGCTCACGGTGGCCGCCGCCGTCGCCACCCCGGCGGCCCGGTTCGACCACCGGCCCGGCGGCCCCGCGGCCCTGGAGGCCCTCGGCCGACCGCTGGTCGCGGCCCTGTTCGTCTGGGCGGTCGCGGTGGTGGGAGTCGTCTGCCGCCGGGGCCGCAGCGAGAACCGGCTCGACCGGCGGCTCGACCGGCGCCTCGTCCGCTCGTTGCCGCTCGTCGCGCTCGTCCTGCTGCTGCTCAGCGTGGTGTACGCCGGCTGGTCCCGGCCCGGCTGGCGGTCCACCGGACGGCTGCCCGGCGACCCGGCCTTCGGTGCCCTCATGCTGGTCCAGGGCCTGCTCGTCGTCGCCCTCGGCGCCGTGGCCCGGGACCTGTACCGGCGCCGCCCCGACCCGCGTGCCGGGATGCGGGGCCTCGGCGGTCCCGCCGTCACGCTGCTCGCCTGCGCGCTGGGCGGTGTGATGTCCGGCGGGATCGCCCAGCGCGTCGCCGACTGGCTGGACGGAACCCGTGCCCTCCTGGCCGGGCCGCCCGTGCTGCTGACCTGGCAGGCGTCCGCCATCCCGCCGACCTTCGCGGTCCTGTCGGTCCTGGCCGTGCTGCTCGCGCTGCGCACCGCCCGGCTGGCCCGCGCCGAACGTGACCGTGTGCGCCACGAGCACCCCGGGGAGCCCGAGGACCCGTCCCGCACCCGGGCCATCGCGCATGCCCGGGCCATGGCCGCCCTCACCGACCGGGTGCCCCTCGTCGTCACCGTCCTCACCGTCACCACCCTGCTGCTGGGCACCGGTGCGCTGATCGGTGCCCTGGCCACCGGGAAGACGCCCGACGGCGCGGCCCACCGCACCCACCATGTCGTCCGGGCCGTGGCCGAGACCTCCCAGGCACTGGGCTCCTGGCTGGTCGGACTCGGCTTCCTGCTCTTCGTGACCTGGGGCAGACGCGCCTACAAGGACGCCTCGGCACGGCGGACCATCGGCATCCTCTGGGACGTCGGCACCTTCTGGCCGCGCGCCGCCCACCCCTTCGCGCCGCCCTGCTACGCCGAGCGCGCGGTGCCCGACCTGACCTGGCGCATGGCCACCTGGACCCGGCGCACCGGAGGCCGGCTGGTCCTGTCCGGGCACTCCCAGGGCAGCGTCCTCGCCGCCGCGGCGGCCTGGCAACTGCCGCCGTCCGTACGCGGCCGGGTCGCCCTGCTCACCTACGGCTCCCCGCTGGAGCGCCTGTACGGCCGCTGGTTCCCGGCCCACTTCGGGCCGCCCGCGCTCGCCGCGCTGCACCATGACATCGCCTGCTGGCGCAACCTCTACCGGCGTACCGATCCCATCGGCGGCCCGGTCCGCGTCCCCGGCGACGCGACCCCGGAAGTCGACCACGAGCCGCTGCCCGACCCCCGCGCCTACGGCCGTACCGCCGACCACCCGCTGCCGGCGCCGATCCTCGGCCACTCCGACTACCAGTCGGACCCCGCCTTCACCCGCGAACGAGCGTTGCTCCTCGCCCGTCTGTGCCCCGGACTTCCCGGCCAGCGCCCGGAGCAGGGGACGTGACCCCGTCACGTCGAGGGCTTCACTAATCAAGTTTTACCAGTGAGGCGAAGAGGTGTACTCTCACAACGTGAGTCCGCTAGGCAAACTTGACTAGTTGGCTCGACCGATTCGGCTTCCCCTCCCACCGAAGGAGCCCGTATGACCTTCCTGCCCGACACCGGATACAGCCCGACCGACGAGGACCGCGCGAGCCTGGACGCCTGGTTCGCGGCGTACGACGCGGCGAGCGGCAAGCGGGATGTCGAGCGGATGGCGGACCTGGCGGTCTTCCCGCTCAACCTCGTGAGCGACGACTCCGCGGGCGACGGCCGATCGGCGCAGTGGGACCGGGAGCGGTTCGTCGCGACCATGACCCAGGTGATGGGCGAGGGAAGCCAGGACATCGCGTTCGAGTCCACCCGGACACCGGTGTTCCTGTCCTCCGCCATGGCCGTCGTCTTCACGGACTCGACCATGACCGTCGACGGCCACTCCCAGCGGCTCCGGTACGCCGACATCCTGCTCCGGCGGGACGGTAAGTGGGCGTTCCAGACGATGATCCAGGGCGGCTGGGGCGACAACCTCTAGCCCCGCGGCCCCCTGGACCTGCGGCGCGGAGGAGTGGGAAGCCGGTGCGGCTGCCCGGGCTGCCCGGGCAGCCCGGGCTGCCCGGGCGCTCAGGGCAGCTCCGGCAGATCCTCCGCGTACAGCAGGGTCAGGTCGTCGGTGGTCGGGTCGGGGAGCTGGGCGACACGGCTCGCGTGACGCTCCACCATGGCCTCGAACGTCTGCCGGGCGGTGCGGCCGTTGCCGAACGCGGGACCCTTCGGGATCGCCGTGAAGTACTTCAGCAACGCCTCGGACGCGC
Organism: Streptomyces echinatus; assembly: GCF_014203595.1. Classification (GTDB taxonomy): domain Bacteria; phylum Actinomycetota; class Actinomycetes; order Streptomycetales; family Streptomycetaceae; genus Streptomyces; species Streptomyces echinatus. The sequence goes on along the minus strand of NZ_JACHJK010000002.1, from coordinate 513,425 downwards.
CCGGTGCCAGCCGGTACTCGTGCTCGTCGGCCTGCTGCTCCACGATCCGCAGCAGCTCCTCGGGGCCGTAGTCGCCGAAGGTGATCGTGCGGGAGAAGCGTGAGGCCACGCCCGGGTTGACGGAGAGGAAGCGCTCCATCTCCGCGGTGTACCCGGCGACGATCACCACCACCGCGTCCCGGTGGTCCTCCATCAGCTTCACCAGCGTGTCGATGGCCTCCTTGCCGAAGTCCCGCCCGGCGTCCTCCGGGGACAGCGCGTACGCCTCGTCGATGAACAGCACACCGCCGCGCGCCCGCTCGAAGGCCTCCTGGGTGCGGATCGCGGTGGAACCGATGTGCTCGCCGACCAGGTCCACCCGGGACACCTCCACCAGGTGGCCCTTCTCCAGCACGGCCAGCGAGGCGAGGATCTCGCCGTAGAGCCGGGCGACCGTCGTCTTGCCCGTACCGGGGGAGCCGGTGAAGACCAGATGCCGCTTGACGGAGGCCGCCTTCAGCCCCGCCCGCTGCCGGCGCCGGCCCACCTCGATCATGTCGGTCAGCGCCCGCACCTCGCGCTTGACGCTCTCCAGGCCCACCAGCGCGTCGAGTTCTCCGAGCACGACCTTCGACGTCCGCTGCGGCGCCGGTTCCGCGACGGCGACGGGCGGCTCCTGCTCAGCCGCCCGCTGCCCGGGGAACGCGCCCAGCAGGCCGGCGGACTGCGTCACCGTCTGCACGGCCGCCTCCCGGGCCGCGGGCGTCCGGGGGCCGCCGCTCTCGTCGCTGGTGCAGTCCTCCACGACCGGTCCCGTCCCGGAACCGGCGTCGGGGCCGCCGTCGGCGAACTCGTACCCCCCGCGCGCGCACCGTTCCGTACGGCACCTGCGCAGCGTCGTACGGCAGCCGTCGATCACATGGAAGCCGTAACCACCGCTACCGGTGACCCGGCAGCCGAGGAAGCTGCCCCGGCCGCCCGCCGAGACGTAGAAACCGGCCTCGGAGGGGGAGTCGACCGTGCAGCGCTCGATGGTCGGGTCGGCGCCCTTGGTGACGATCACTCCGGTCTGGGTGCCGTCCAGAGTGCAGTTGTCGAGTGCGCCGCCGCTGCCGTGGTCGCGGAACCAGGCACCGGTGGCGGCCTCCCTGATCCGGCAGTCGTCGAGCTGAGCCGTCGCCCCGTCGCTGACCGACACCGCCGTGTTGCGCACCTGCGACAGGTCGCTGTCGACGACGTCCACGCGGGAACCACGGTCCAGCACGAACAGCGCGTCCGGCACGTCGTGCACCCGGCAGGAGTCGAGGACGGCGGTGGCCCCGTCGCTCACCCACACCGCCGGGTAGTCGCCGGTGCTGTCGAAGATCTCGCACTGGTTGGCGTCCACCCGGGTCCCCGGGTCCCACACCGACAGGCCGTTGCGCCCGAACTGACGGACCGTCGTCCGGGTCAGCGTGAGCACCGAGCGTGAACGCAGGTCGACCGCGTTCTCCGGGATGTCGTGGATGCGGCAGTCGGCGAGCGTGAGCACCGCGTCGGTGTCCAGGGTGATGCCGTCGGCGGTGGTGCGGTGCACATCGCAGTCGGTCAGGTGCGCGGTGGCGCGCTGAGTGATCTGCACCCCGGAGCCGCGCACCTCGTAGATCTCGCACCCCACGGCCTCCAGCGCGGAGTTCTCTCCGGTCGCGGTGAGCCCGGTGCCCGAGGCGTGGTGCACCCGGCAGCGCTCCAGGCGCGGACGGCCCCCGCCACGGACCGCCACGCCCGCCTGTCCGGCCGCGACGACCTCGCACTCCTCGAACACCCCGCCGCCGCCGTCGAGTACGGCGATGCCGATGCCGGCCGGGTTGTCGACGGTGCACCGGCGCACGGTGGGACGCGCGCCGCCGCGCACCTCGATGCCGACGGCGGACCGGGTGACGATCCGCAGGTCCAGCAGCTCGGGCGTGCCCTCCTCGACCAGCAGTGCGGGCGCCGCCGCGTCCTGGCCCTCCACGTGCAGGTCCTGCACCACGGCCGAGGCCCGCACGACGAGCGGCACCCCGTCCACGGGCGCGATCCGCACCGAGCCGGGCGAGCCCTCGGGCCCACGGAGTGTCACCGCCCGCTGGAGGACGAGGTTCTCCCGGTACGTGCCCGGGGCGATGGTGAGGACGTCGCCTTCGGCGGCGGCCTCCAGGGCGGCGGCGAGCGAAGCGTACTCACCCGTGCGGCGCCGCCACCGCGAGGTACCGGTGTGGGTCACCTGGACCGTGCCCTGTGCCATGGCGTTGCTGTGCCCCCACCTCGTCGTACTGATGGCGCGCCGCCCGTCGGGCGCTGCCGCCGGCGCCCGGACCGCGACCGTGCTCGGTCTCCGGGCGTGAGCGCGTCCGCGCTCCCGGAAAATACGCTCGCTCCCGGAGAGAGGAACCCGCGGGTCGTCGCCGGCAGCGCTTCGGCCGGTCCACCGTAGCGCGTGCCAGGACGCTCGGTTGACCAGAGCCGGAAGGCCGTCAGCTGCCGGTGCCCGCCTTGCCCCAGTCCGGGCCGGCCCGGTCCCACGCCTGGTCCCAGCGCGCGTACCGCCGGCGGACCAGGCGCCAGACGGTCAGGCGCCGGGCGGTCTCGACCAGGGCCGCGGTCAGCAGGGCCGCGCCGATCCCGGCGAGCACGGCGTTCGTCGTCGCCGTGGCGGAGTCCAGCGGGCGGGTCGTTATTCGGCCGTGCCGGTCGGTCCAGAGCTCGAAACGGTCCCCGCGGTGCGGGGACCGGAGGTCCGCCAGGACCGGCCCGTGCCGCCGGGTGCCGTCCGGTGCGGTCCAGCGGGCGAGGACACGGCTGTGGGCCTCGCGCCCGGAGGTCGTCACGGGGTCGGCCTCCGGCAGGGCGCCGCCCAGCTTCCTCACGACGGTGGCCGTGACGGCATGGCGCGTGTGCCGCTGCTGCCGTGCGGACCGCTGGAGCGAGTCCTGGGCGGAAGCGCCGACCAGACAGCCCGTCACCGGTGCGGCCACGGTGATCAGGAGCAGTGCGACGAGAGCCACCCAGGCCTCGGCCAGATCGGTCGTGCGGCGCAGCGGATTGTGCCGCCAGCGCCAGAGCCCACCCAGTGCCCGCACGCCCCCACCCCCTCACGGCCCGTCACCCACCCCGGCACCGGCTCTCGCCCGCCCGGCCCGGGGAAGGCGGCTCACCCGCGCCGCGGTGTCCGGCGTACGCGGCCTGTCACGGATTCCACACGCTTCCTCAACGAGCGGGCCACGGCCACCGGTTCCCGGTCCGGCGGATCAGTGCCGGTCCGCCGCCGGCGTGCTGCCGGCGGGCCGGTCCAGCACCCGGACCGGGTCGCCGACTCTGATCGTGCCGGGGGAGAGGGGCACCAGGTTCTGCCCGAACAGCAGCTTCCCGTCGATCCTGCGGTGGCGTGCCAGGGTCTGCAACGGCTCCCGGCCGCGTGCCGCGGTCTCCTGGTCGGTGGTGGTCACGACACACCGGCCGCACGGCTTGGGGACCCGGAAGACCACCTCGCCGACGGCGATCCGCGTCCAGTGGTCCTCGGCCCAGGGCTCCGTGCCGGCGATGACGAGGTTGGGCCGGAACCGGTTCATGGGAAGGGGGCCCTCGTGGGCGTTGCGCCCCCCGGCGATCAGGGAGTTCAGCGCGTCCAGCGAGGCCACCGTGGTGGCCAGCAGGGGATAGCCGTCGGCGAAGCTCACCGTCTCGCCGGGCAGGGCGTGCTCGGGGTCGATCGGGCGGCGGACGGCCGGATCGTCCATGTGCACCAGGCGGACCTCGGCCCCCAGGTAGGCGCTGCACCACGCGTGTGCGGCCGGGGCCGCCAGAACCGCCTCCACCTTCGTGCCGAACACGGTCATCGGCAGGGTCTCCGCCGGATCCGGCACCTCGACCGTCAGCGGCGCCCGGCCGGGCGCGGACAGACGGACGCCGCCGCCGGCCAGAGGCTCGGCGGCGGCCAGCGCGAGGCGCGGCTGCTCGCGCTGTGTGACGACCTTTCCCCCGTCGTCGATCAGCGTCCAGCGTCGGTCACCGGCCAGGCCCCAGGGCTCCACGACGGCCTCCCGGAGCGACACGGCTCGGAACGCCTTGACCGGATGGACGTGGATCGACTGCACTTCGGCGTTTCCCATGCCGTCCATCGTGCCAGGTGGCACCGACGGCCGGGGGCGCGCCGATCAGTAGCCGCGGTACTGCTGGTTGTTGTACGGATCCTGGTACGGAGCCGGCGCGGGCCGCGGCGCGGCCGGACGCATGGCCTCGTACCCGTTGCCCGCCGCCATCGGCCGCTGCTGCTGCGGGGCCTGCGGTCCGGGGTAGCCGCGCGGGGCGCTCGCCTGCTGCGGGATGTACGCCGTGGGCGCGTGCTGCAGCGGTGCGGGCTGCTGCGCCTGCGGGTAGCCGTAGGCAGGGGCCTGCGCGGACGGGGCCGCCGGGAGGGCGGGGAGAGCCGACGGCAGGGCCGGCAGGCTGCTGCCCGTGTCGTAGGCGGCGGGGACCCGGATCGGGGCGATCTGCGGGGTGCCACGCTCGGCCACGAGCGAGTCGTAGATCGGGGTGTCCGGGAAGGAGGCGGAGTAGTAGCCGCCACCATAAGTGGAGCGGGGGGAGGTCATGGCACATAAGTTAAGCCCACGATGTGCTGGTTGGGGAGACCGATAAGAGGGTTGTTTTCCGTGTCGGCAGTGACCTGGGATCCCCAATATGAGCGAACTCGGCAAAAAGGGACGCCCGTCGTCGTTTGGATCGTGTAAAGGCGAGGTTCCTCCGGGGTTACCGGCGGTTGACCGGCGATCTTGCTGCGCCGTTCCGTGGGCACGCGCGGTGCCCGGGAATAGGTTGTGCGGGTAGGGATGACACGGGCCGGGACGGCCCGGGCGAAGACGAATGCCGACACGCGATGGGGGCGGACATGACAATGTCGAAAGGATCGAACACGCCGGTGCCGAGCACGGCGCTGCGCGTCGAATTGGGATGGCGTTCCGGTCCCGGCGTACCGGACGCCGACGCCTCGGCCCTGCTGCTCGTGTCCGGAAAGGTCCGCTCCGACGGGGACTTCGTCTTCTACAACCAGCCCGCCCACTCCTCCGGCGCGGTGCGCCACGAGGGCAAGCGGACGACCGGCGACCGGGTCACCGACACCCTGCTGGCCGACCTCCCGCGCGTGGAGGGCGCCATCGAGCGGATCGTGCTCGCCGCCTCCGCGGACGGCGGAGCGTTCGGGCAGGTCCCGGACCTCTACATCGAGGTGACCGACGCCGGCTCCGGCCAGGTGGTCGCCCGCTTCGACAGCCCCGGCGCGACCGTGGAGACCGCCTTCGTGTTCGGCGAGCTGTACCGCCGCCAGGGAGGCTGGAAGTTCCGTGCCGTCGGCCAGGGCTACAGCAGCGGACTCGAAGGTCTCGCAACGGACTTCGGCATCACCGTGGACGAACCCCAGCACGCCGCGCCGCCGGCCCCGGCCACCACGCCGCCACGCCCCGCCGTGCCCCCGGTCACCGCGCCGGCGCGCCCCACCACGGCCCCTCCGTCGCCCGCCGCCCAGCCGGTCCGCCTGACCAAGGTCACGCTCACGAAGGCGGCCCCGTCCGTCTCGCTCGCCAAGCAGGGCGGCACCTCCGGTGCCATGCGGGTGAACCTCAACTGGCAGACGCGCAAACAGGCGCAGAGCCGGGGCGGCCGGTGGGGCGGCCGTGCCGACCTCGACCTCGACCTGTGCGCGCTGTACGAACTCACCGACGGCCGCAAGGGAGTCGTACAGGCCCTCGGCAACGCCTACGGATCGCTCAGCCGGCCGCCGTACATCCACCTCGACGGCGACGACCGCACCGGTGCCGTGGCCGCCGGCGAGAACCTCACCATCAACCTCGACCACAAGCACGATTTCCGGCGCATCCTCGTCTTCGTCACCATCTACGAAGGCGCCCGCTCCTTCGCCGACCTGCACGCCACCGTCACCCTGCAGCCGCAGCACGGCGCGCCCATCGAGTTCTCGCTCGACGAGTGCACCGTCGCCTCCCCGGTGTGCGCGCTCGCCCTGATCACCAGCACCGGCAGCGACCTCGTCGTCCAGCGCGAGGTGCGGTACCTGGTGCCGGAGCGCGGATCGAGTCCGCAGCGCACCGTGGACCACGCCTACGGCTGGGGCATGAACTGGACGCCCGGCCGCAAGTGACCGGGCTTGAGGACCTCCCGTTCGGCGCACGCGGGGGGCGGGCCCCGGCGCGGCTCGCGGGTCCGGCTGATCCGGCCCGACGCCCCGGACGCCGCCGGCCCGAGCCGACCCGATCCGGACGAACCCCCTAGCCCTCGTCGGGCACGGCGTCCGGACGGGCGTAGGTGCGGCCCTTCCACGCGGCCCCGCGGCCGCGGTAGTGCTGCACCGCGGAGTCGACCGTCATCAGCAGATAGAGGAACGCGGTGAACGGCAGCAGCGGGGCGAGCCACAACGGCTGCCGGTAGTACCGCAGCATCGGCCCGTACGTCCCCGCCATCACCGCCCACGCCGCCGCCCCGGCGAGCGCGGTCACCGCGCTGCCGCCGGCCGCGCCCACGACCACGGCGGCGGGCGGGACCAGGTACACCAGCGCGAGCCCCGCGACCGTGCCGAGGAGCAGCAGCGGGTTGTGCCGCAGCTGGGCGTACGCGCTGCGCGAGACCATCCGCCACAGATCGCCCAGCCGCGGATAGGGACGCACGCTGTCCACCCGGTCGGCCAGTCCCAGCCAGACGTGACCGCCCGCGCCCTTCACCGCGCGCGCGAGCGCCACGTCGTCGATGACGGCGTGCCGGATGGACTCCGGGACACGCGCCTTCTCCGCCATGCCCGCCCGCAGCAGGACACAGCCGCCCGCCGCCGCGGCCGTACGCGCTCCCTTCCGGCCGATCCACCGGAAGGGGTACAGCTGCGCGAAGAAGTACACGAACGCCGGGACCACCAGCCGCTCCCACGGGCTCGCCACCCGTAGCCGCGCCATCTGCGACACGACGTCGAAACCCCCGGCGCGGGCCGCCGCCACCAGCTCGCGCAGGCTGTCCGGCGCGTGCGCGATGTCCGCGTCCGTGAGGAGCAGATATTCGGGGCCACGCGCGCGTGCCAGCCCGATGCCGTACCGCACCGCCCACAGCTTGCCCGTCCAGCCCGCCGGCGGCTCACCGGGCGACCCCACCGTCAGCGGCAGCCCGCCGTGCCGCCGGGACAGCTCGCGGGCGAGCTCTCCGGTGCCGTCCGTGCTCCCGTCGTCCACCAGGAAGACCTCCGCCCGCCCCGGATAGTCCTGCGCCAGCAGCGACGGCAGACTGACCGGAAGCACACCGGCCTCGTCGCGGGCCGGTACGACCACACAGACCGGCGGCCACTCGTCCGGTTCGCGGCGCCGCGGCAGCCGGACGTCCGTGCGCCAGAAGAAGCCCTGGCCGAGCAGCAGCCAGCACCACGCGGCCAGCGACACGACGGTGATCCACAGGAAGGCGCTCACGGCGGCAGTCTGCCCCACCCGACCGGCCCACAGGGGCGCATCGTCTATCGTGGCCGGGTGAAGATCGCGCTCATGGACTCCGGAATCGGCCTGCTCCCCGCTGCTGCGGCGGTACGCCGGCTGCGGCCCGACGCCGATCTCGTGCTGTCGTGGGACCCGGACGGAATGCCCTGGGGTCCGCGCACCCCGCAGGACATCACCGAGCGGGCCATCGCCGTCGCGGAGGCCGCCGCCGCCCACGAGCCCGATGTGCTGATCGTCGCGTGCAACACCGCTTCGGTGCACTCCCTGCCGGCGATGCGGGCCCGCTTCGAGCCGGACCTCCCGATCATCGGCACCGTTCCGGCCATCAAGCCCGCCGCCGCGGGCGGTGGCCCCGTCGCGATCTGGGCCACCCCTGCCACCACGGGAAGCGCCTATCAGCGCGGACTGATCGATCAGTTCGCCCACGGTGTGACCGTGGCGGAGGTGGCGTGCCCCGGCCTCGCCGACGCCGTGCACCACGCGGACGAGACGGCGATCGACGCCGCGATCGCCTCGGCCGCCGCGCGCACCCCGGACGACGTGACCACACTCGTCCTGGGCTGCACCAACTACGAACTGGTCGCCGAGCGCATCCGGGCGGCCGTCCAGCGGCCTGGCCGTCCGCCCCTCGTCCTGCACGGCACTGCCGGAGCGGTGTCCGCCCAGGCCCTGCGCCGGATCGGGGTGGAGCCGGCCCCGGCCGCCGTCGCCGACACCACGCTCACGGTGCTGTTGAGCGGCCGTGAGGCAGCGCTCCCGGACACGGCCCTGTCGTACGCGGAAGGCCGCTTCCTGCAGGCCGTCAGCCCCGTCCGCTGACCTGCGCGGAACGGACCCGCAGTCGCGGTCCGCCGTGCCCCGCCCGGTCCAGTCACCCGCGCCATGCCCTACCCGCGCGGCGAAACCTGAGTAACCTCATAAACATGAGGGACCACCCCGACGCCGACGACAGGCCCCAGCCGGACGTCTGGACGGGACGCGCCACCAACCGGGTCCAGTGGCTGCTCGCCCTGGTCGGCGCCGCCTGCATGGCGCTCGGCATCGAGCTGGCCGTCGACTCGGCCTGGACCTCCGGCATCGCCCCGCTGGTGATGTCCGTCGTGGGCTGCATCGCGGCCGGCCTGCTGGTGCTCTTCGGCACGCTCGCCTTCGTGCACGTCGATCTCAAGCTGGACAAGGAGTGCGTCGAAGTGCGCTGCGGGCACGTCGGTCTGCCGCGCCGCCGCATCCCGCTCTCTCACGTGGCCGGCGCCGACTTCACCGCCCTGGTCACCCCCCGGAACTGGGGCGGCTGGGGCTACCGCTGGCGCCCCGAGAAGGGCACCGCCGTGGTCGTACGGCGCGGCGAGGGCATCGTGCTGCGCCTGTGGGACGGCCACACGTTCACGGTCACCGTCGACAACGCGGAGTCGGCGGTACGGATCATCAGGGACAGGCTCCGCACGATCAGGCCGGGAACGGCGGGCTGAGCACGCTCGCGGGAGCCCGTCGGGGGCGGCCCGCCGAGGCCCCTGCCGGGTTGGCCGGACTCGTTCGGAGTGGTCGGCGGTGCCGGGGTGCCGGGGTGCCGGGGTGCCGGGATGCTATGACGGGGCTGGTGCCGGGACGCTCGCGGGGAGCCTGCTCGGATCGATCGCTTGTCGAGGGGCGCTGGGTCCGCCGAGCCGGCCGGCCGACCGAGGCGGTCTGCCGGGCTCGCGGCCACGGCGGCTCCGGCAGCACCTCGGCGGTCGCCGCGTCGCGCCACGCTCAACGGCCGGGAGCCAGGGCGTCGCCCGCCCACGGCCGGGCCGTCGCCCAGCCGGCCAGGAGCCCGGCGCCCGCCGTCACCGTCGTGAAACTCAGCGCGTTGCTCACCGAGGCGAGGGCGGCCAGCGCCGTCAGGGCCGCGCCCGCGGTGAGGGCGACCGGCGTGGGACGAGGGGTGCGCCACAGCGCGTACAGGACCCAGCAGAACACGGCGACCAGCAGGAACACACCGATCACGCCCTGCTCGGCCGCCTGCTGCAAGGGGGCCGAGTGCGGTCTGCCGTCGGACAGCGGCGTCCGCGGTGTGATCCGGCTCAGCTCGCCGAACCGGCCGGGGCCGACCCCGAGGCCGCTGTTCCGGCCCGCCAGCCGCAGGGCGTCCCGCCACTGCTGCACCCGGTGCGCGGGAAACCGGCCTTCGAGCGCCCCGGCGAGACCGTCGGGCAGCGCGCCCGCGGCGAGCGCCCAGATCGTCGCCGCCACCACGCCCGCCGCCAGGGCCGGGCCCGTCAGCCACGGGCCCCGGCCGCGCGCCGAACCCGCCGCCAGTGAGCACAGCAGGACGGCCGCGCCGGCCACACACCCGGCCGCCGACCCCAGCGCCACGCCGGCCGGCACGGTGGCGCAGGCCAGCGCCCCCAGACCGAGCCGCAGCGCCGGTACGGCCGTCGCCCAGGCGGCACAACACGCCGCCCCGGCGGTCAAGGTCAGCAGGGCGGCCGTGGCACCGGCATGCCCAGGCGGGGCGGCGTACCAGGGGCCGGGCGAGAGCCCGGGCAGCGCCGCGGCCAGCGCCAGTCCCACCACCGCGCCGGCGCAGGGCGCGGCCACCGGCAGCAACGCGCCGGAGACCCGGCCCGTGGCATACCCCGCGGCCACGGCGAGCACCGCCAGCAGCATGCCCTCGGGCCGCCCGTCATGGGCCGCCGCGGTGATCAGTGACCACCCGGCGCAGGCCCCCAGCAGGAGCATGCCCGTCCCGTCGGAAACGTTTCTTCTTATGCTCTGGGCGTCCGCACCGTATCTACCGGTCGCGGACCCCGTCCCCGTCGACCCCACCCGCCGCCCCTCGTACCCGGTCCCCCGACCTGTGGCAGGCCACGGCCGCGTGCCGGGATCGGCCGCGCCGCCGAGGCTGGCCACACCGTAGCGGCTCATGACCGCTTTGGTCACGAGACGCGGAGGAACGGCACGTTTCCGCCAGGTACAGCGACCGTCCCCGCCGGAGCGGCGGCGGGGCCGCGACCCGGCGTCCCGGGGCGGGGGAGTGCGGCCGGGCACCGCCCACCCGCCCGCCGGGAACCGGCGCCCACCAGGGAGAACCGACGGTGCGCCCGTGCCGGACCGTGCTGTCGGCGCCGGCGTCAACCGCCGTACACTCACCCGGGTGACCGTCACCGCTACTTCCGTGGACCAGCCGGACCAGCTCCAGCCGCCCCCCGCCTCCGGCGCGCTCCGTGGCCGATTGCTGCGCCTGGTCCCGGCCGCCGCCTCCGTGCTCTGCGGAGTGCTGCTCTACGTCAGCTTCCCGCCGCGGACCCTGTGGTGGCTGGCCCTGCCCGCCTTCGCCGGTTTCGGCTGGGTGCTGCGCGGCCGGACCTGGAAGGCCGCCCTCGGCCTCGGCTACCTCTTCGGGCTGGGCTTCCTGCTGCCCCTGCTGGTGTGGACGAGCGTGGAGGTCGGGCCCCTTCCCTGGGTGGCCCTGGTGGCCATCGAGGCGATCTTCGTCGCGCTGGTCGGCGTGGGTGTGGCCGCGGTCTCCAAGCTGCCCGCCTGGCCGGTGTGGGCCGCCGCCGTGTGGACGGCGGGCGAGGCGGTACGCGCGCGCGTGCCCTTCAGCGGCTTCCCCTGGGGCAAGATCGCGTTCGGTCAGGCGGACGGCCTCTTCCTGCCGCTCGCCGCGCTGGGCGGCACTCCCGTGCTCGGCTTCGCGGTCGTCCTGTGCGGATTCGGTCTGTACGAGGCGGGGCGGCTGGTCGCCGAACGGCGCCGTACCCGGACCCTGCGGCGGGCCGCCGCGACCGCCGCGCTGCTGAGCGTCGCCGTACCGGTGGCGGGCGCGGTCGCGGCCCGCGGGCTGGTGAGCGACAAGGCGGAGGACGGCACCGCGACCGTGGCGCTGATCCAGGGCAACGTGCCGCGCGCCGGCCTGGAGTTCAACGCCCAGCGACGGGCCGTGCTCGACTACCACGCGCGTGAGACGCACAAGCTGGCCGCCGACATCAGGGCGGGCAAGGTCGCCAGACCGGACTACGTCCTGTGGCCGGAGAACTCCTCCGACATCGATCCCTTCGCGTACGCCGACGCCGCCGCCGTCATCGAGCAGGCGGCCAAGGACGTCGGCGTACCCGTCTCGGTCGGCGGTGTGGTCGAGAGGGACGGCAAGCTGTTCAACGAGCAGATCCTGTGGGATCCGGCCAAGGGCCCGACGCAGACCTACGACAAGCGGCAGATCCAGCCCTTCGGCGAGTTCCTCCCGCTCCGCTCGCTCGTCGGCGCGATCAACAAGAGCTGGACCGAGATGGCCCGGCAGGACTTCAGCCGGGGCGCCGAGCCGGGCGTGTTCGACATCGACGGCGCCAAGGTGGGCCTGGCCACCTGCTACGAGGCCGCCTTCGACTGGGCCGTGCGGGACACGGTGACGCACGGCGCGCAGATGATCTCCGTGCCGAGCAACAACGCCACCTTCGACCGCAGCGAGATGACCTACCAGCAGCTCGCCATGTCCCGCGTCCGCGCCGTCGAACACAGCCGCACCGTGACCGTGCCGGTGACCAGCGGCGTCAGCGCGGTCATCATGCCGGACGGCCGGATCACCCAGAAGACCGGCATGTTCGTACCGGCCTACCTCGTCCAGAAGGTGCCGCTGCGCACGTCCACGACCCCCGCCACCGATCTGGGCATCCTCCCGGAGATCGCCCTGGTGCTGGTCGCCGCGGGCGGGGTCGGCTGGGCGATCGGGTCCGGCCTGCGCGCCCGGCGCACCGGCGACGCGTAACCGTACGCCTCCACCGCCGCGGTACGGCCTCCCCTACGGCCGCCTCGCGCACACGGCCCCGGTACGGCCGCCGTACGGCTGTGCCGCGGCCGTGCATGTGACCGGCGTACGACTGTCCTACGGGAGCGGTACGTCCGTGGTACGTCCCTTGAAACCTCCCCTCCCTGAAGGGAGGGGATTGCTCACCCTCCGGGGCTGATCGGGGATTTCTAGCTCACGCTGCCAGGCCAGGCTGCGCCTGGTCTGGTCTTTTGCGATCAGCGCTAGCCGGGTTGAGACCAGCCCGGACCAGCATCACGCGGGCGGAGTTCTTGTCTCGGAGCGAGACGGCTCCGCACGCGGTGCAGGCGTACGTTCGTTCTGAGAGAGGTAGTGCGTGCTTGGTTCTCGCTCCGCACTGCGCACAGTCCATCGTGGTGTGCGCGGGGTGCACGAGGTGCACGGCGCGCCCGTGCTTGCGGCCCATCTCGACCAGGGCCTTCTTCGTCGCGCTGATCGCCGCGTCAGCGGCCTTACGCGCCATGGTGGTCCTGGCGAGGAACTTCGGGCGGAAGTCCTCCACCGCGATGGCATCGTGGTCGCGGACGACGGACTTGGCCCACTTGCGGCCGGTGTCCTGCCGCTGGGCAGCCACTTTGCGGTGCAGCTTCGCGGTCTGCCGCTTCGCTTCGCGGTAGCCCTTCGATGCGGCCTGTCCCCTGGCGGGCCTGCGCCGGGCCATCATCCGCTGATACCTCGCCAGCTTCTGCGCGGCGGTGCTGCCGTGCTGGGCGTGGGGAAGGTCGTGGTCGTCGCTGGTGGTGGTCGCACTCTCCTTGACGCCCCAGTCGATACCGATCACACGCCCGGTTTCCGCAAGCGGTTCGACGGTCGCGGGCACGACGAAGGAGGCGGACCACGCCCCGGTGCTGTCCTGGTAGACGCGGACGCTGGACGGGTCGGCCTCAAGGTCCCGCGACCACACCACGCTCAGCACGATGCCCCCGGCCAGGTGCAGACGGCCGTCCTTCAGGCGGAACCCGCGCCGGGTGTAGCTGAGGCTCGGGCGCGCCTGGCGCTTCTTCTTCCAGCGCGGCATACCCGCCCGGCGTGCCATGGGCAGCCGGTCTTTGATGTCCTTGTGCGCCTTGGCGCGGGACTTGCCGAAGTCGCGTATCACCTGCTGTTGCGGAACGCTGGAGCCCTCACGCAGCCACGCCGTGCGCTTGCGGGCCTCGGTCAGCATCTTGTCGAGCTGGGCCGGCCCGCACGTCTGCTTCTCGCCGGTGGCCTTGTTGTGCAGGTGTGTCGCCTTGGACTTGGCGACGGACTCGTTCCAGATCCACCGGCACCGGTCCCATTCCGCCTCAAGTGCGGTGCGGGCGGTGGACGACACGCGCAGCCGGAAGGTCCACCGGGCGTACCCGGCATCCACCGTCTTCGCATCGGCCCTCATGAACATCAACCTATCCGGGAGAACTGACAGTTGAGAACAATCGATCTTCGCGGGGTTCCTCACCCCGTCCTGGGGTGGACGCCGTTTCGCCCTGACGGCGAAACGGCTACCTCTGCCCTGCTCCGCAGGAGTCCGATTCCTCCCCGCCCTAAAGGACAAGGCCATGAAGTTAAGGGTGTTTGTGCTGCTGGGAGGGGGTTCTGCGTGATGGCCTGACGCAGGAAGCGGAGCCCCGGTAGAACTGACTGGTCCGCCAAGACAAGCCGTTCACAGCACCGGAGGCTCCGCTGTCAGGCCAGTGTGTCATCACCCGTGAAATCGTGGTAGCCGAGGGCGTGTTCGCGCCTGGGCATCTGGGGGAACTGACCCGGATCGTGCCGTTCGAGATGGTCGACGCCATCCTCACCGAGACCGGCGCGAGACAGCGGCGGCTGCGGAAACTCCCTGCTCGCGTCGTGGTCTACCTGCTCCTGGCTGCCGCACTATTTGAGGAGTGCGGCTATCTCGCCGTCTGGGGCAAACTCACCGCCGCACTGGACTCGTTACCGGTCCCGAAGGTCACCGGGGCAGGCCTGTGGGACGCGCGGACCCGGCTCGGGGTCCGCCCGATGCGTGCCCTGTTCGACCTGTTGCGCGGCCCCGTCTCGGCGGTCCGTACCGGTGGTGCCCGCTGGAAGGGGCTGCTCACGGTCGCGATCGACGGCACCTACCTCGACGTCCCGGACAGCCCTGTGAACCGGGCCCGCCTGGGCAAGGGCTCCAATCAGTACGCCACCTCCGGCTATCCGCAGATCTGTCTGACCGCGCTGGTGGCTTGTGGCACCCGAGCTGTCATCGACGCCGCCTTCGGTCCCCGCAGCAGGGGTGAGACGGTCTACGGCGAACGGCTCATGCGCTCCTTGCACAGCGGTGTGATCGTGCTCCTGGACCGCGGCTTTGCCACCAATTCCTTCCTCACCGCCGTCGCTGGCACCGACGCAGCCTTCCTGGCCCGCTTGTCCGCCATCCGCAAGCCGCCCGTACTGGCCCGGTACAACGACGGCTCCTTCCTCTCGCGCTTCGGCGCCGTCGAGGTCCGCATCATCGAGTGCGAGGTCACCATCGCCACCACAGCCGGACGGCATACCGGCCTCTACCGCCTGGCCACCAACCTTCTCGATCATCACCGCTACCCGGCATTCGACCTGGCCAGGCTCTATCACGAGCGGTGGGAAGTGGAATCGGCCTACTTCGAGATCAAGAAAACGATGCTGGGCCGACGCGTCCTGCGCTCCAGAACCTGGGCCGGCATCGCTCAAGAGGTCTACGCCCTGCTGAGCGCCTACCAAGCCCTGCGGATCGCGATCGCCGACGCCACCGGCACCGTCCCGGGCACCGACCCGGACCGGGCCAGCTTCAGCATCGCCCTCCAGGCCGCACGCGACCAGACCATCCAGGCCGCAGGCGTCGTCGCGGACACTGCGATCGACCTCGCCGGAGCTATCGGCCGGGCAGTACTGGACCACCTCATGCCCGCCCGCCGCCTACGCGTGAGCCCCCGAGCAGTGAAACGTCCACTATCCCGCTACGCACACAAAAGCCTCAAAGTCGACCGACGCACCTACCGAGCCACCCTCAGCATCGACATCTTGCAATCACCGATCAGCCCTTAACTTCACGGCCTTGCCCTAAAGGACGGGGCATCCTCGGAGGAACCCGGTGAACCGGGCGGCCGCCGCGCGGCTGCCCGTTAGGGTCGGGATCATGGCTACTCCCGATTTCATCCGCACGCTCAGGGCTTCCGCCGGCCGGCAGCTGCTCTGGCTCCCCGGAGTCACCGCGATCGTCTTCGACGACGAGGGCAGGGTGCTGCTCGGCCGACGGACCGACACCCGCAAGTGGTCGGTGATCGGCGGAATCCCGGAGCCGGGCGAACAGCCCGCCGCCTGCGCGGTGCGGGAGGTCTTCGAGGAGACGGCGGTGCACTGCGTGGCCGAGCGGGTGGTCCTCGTGCAGGCGCTGGCGCCGGTGACGTACCCCAACGGTGACACCTGCCAGTACATGGACATCGCCGTCCGCTGCCGGGCTGTGGGCGGCGAGGCCCGGGTCAACGACGACGAGTCGCTGGAGGTCGGCTGGTTCGCGGTGGACGCGCTGCCCGCGCTGAACGAGTTCGGCCTCTTCCGGATCAAGCAGGCCATGTCCGATGCACCCACATGGTTTGACCCTACGACTGTCGGCTGAAGTATGGGTTGTCACCACATGTAGTGACCGTGGGGTTCCGCTTAGGGTCGGCACATGACCTCGCCCACCCCCCTGTCAGGTCCCACCCCCCTGTCAGGTCCCGGCCCCCGGCTCCAGCCCCTCACCCTCGACCTCGACGGCCGCACCGCGCTCGTCACCGGTGCCGCCAGCGGCATCGGCCGGGCCTGCGCGCTGCGGCTGGCCGCCGCCGGGGCCGAGGTGCGCGCCGTCGACCGGGACGCGGCCGGCCTGGCCGAGCTGGCCCAGCAGGCGGAACGGGCCGGCGACCTCGCCGGCACCGTCGTACCGCGGGTCGTGGACCTCACCGACCTGGACGCCGCCGAACGCGCCGCCGAAGGCACCGATGTGCTGGTCAACAACGCCGGACTGCAACTGGTGCGGCCCATCGAGGAGTTTCCCCCCGACGTGTTCCACACGGTGCTGACCGTGATGCTGGAGGCACCCTTCCGTCTCATCCGCGGCGCCCTTCCGCACATGTATGCCCAGGGCTGGGGCCGGATCGTGAATGTGTCCTCCGTCCATGGTCTGCGCGCCTCGGCCTTCAAGTCGGCCTATGTGGCCGCCAAACATGGCCTCGAAGGACTGTCCAAGACGGCCGCGCTGGAAGGCGCCGCCCACGGGGTCACCTCGAACTGTGTGAACCCGGCCTATGTGCGCACCCCCCTGGTCGAGAAGCAGATCGCCGACCAGGCACAGGCGCACGGCATCGCCGAGGAGCGCGTGGTGTCCGAGATCCTGCTGAAGGACAGCGCGCTGCGGCGGCTCATCGAACCCGAGGAGGTCGCCGAGGCCGTGGCCTATCTGTGCAGCCCGCAGGCGTCCTTCGTGACCGGCACCTCGCTCGTCCTGGACGGCGGGTGGACGGCCCACTGACCGGGCCGGCGGCCCGGGCCCCGCGAGTTTTCCACAGGCCTGCCGGGCCGGGCGGCCGATACGGAATCCTGTGACCATGTCCCGCGATCACCTGCAGCCGGCACCCAGCGGCAGCGCCGAGGCACCGTACCTCGACCTGCTGGCCCGCGACGCCTCCGTGGAGGCCTATGAGCGGCCCGTCCTGCTCGCCCGCGCCGAGGGCGAGCCGGCCGGCCGGCTCGCCGCGCTGGAAGAGGCCAGGCTGCTCGCCCTGCGCGTGCGGGCCGAACTGGAGGGACGCAGGCGGCGCGAGGCGGAGCTGTCGGCGCTCTTCGAGACCGCGCACGACCTCGCCGGACTCCGCGACCTGGACGCCGTCCTGCGGGCCATCGTGCAGCGCGCCCGCTCCCTGCTCGGCACGGACGTCGCCTACCTCAGCCTCAACGACCCGGCACGCGGCGACACCTACATGCGGGTCACGGAGGGCTCCGTCGCCGCCCGCTTCCAGCAGCTGCGCCTCGGCATGGGCGAGGGGCTCGGCGGGCTCGTCGCCCAGACCGCGCGGCCGTACGTCACCGACGATCTTGGCGAGCACGATCGGATCCGCCTCGTCGAGGAGACGGTCGTCGACCGGGAAGAGCAGGCGGTGTGCGCCCGCCGTAGGTTCGAGAGCGGCCTCGCACACAGTGGTCTGGCGGATGCGCCGCCACACGCTGTCCGGCCGGAGCTGGCGGTCCTTGTCCCAGATCACGGTCGGGGTTTTGAGCCGAACTGTGTACCAGGTGACCAGCTCTGTCTGGCGGTGCAGGTCGCAGGTGTGCCCCTCGGTGCCGCACGGGTTGGTGTTGCGCCCGTCGATTGCCCAGCGCCACTCCAGGAACAGGACGTCGATGTCCGGGGTGCCGCCGTGGAAGGCGTAGGCGTTGCCGAGGTCGTCGCCGGCCTCGATCAGGTCGCGGTTGGCCTGTAGGAAGACGATCTCGTGGCCGCGGCCGAGGAGGGCGTCGATCAGGGGGCGGCGGTGGCTGCGGCCCCCGTCCGGGGTGTCGGTGATTCCGTTGCCGAGGAATCCCCAGAAGCTGTATCCGATCTTCACTTTGTGATCCACCGACCTTCCAGCAGCAGGGCGTCCAGTCCGGAGTTGGCCAGGCAGTCCAGAGCCATCTCCGGTGTTCCGCAGATCGGCTTGCCCTTGACGTTGAGGGAGGTGTTGATCAGCACCGGCACCCCTGTACGGCGGGCGAAGGCGCTCAGCACGTCGTGCATGAACGCGTTCTGCGACCGGGTGACGGTCTGGAGGCGGGAGGTGCCGTTGGCGTGCACGATGGCCGGCACGCGCTCGCGCGCCTCGTCGGTTACGCCGGACGCCATCGACATGTACGGCGCCTCCTGGCCGAGGGTGAAGAACTCCGCTGCGCGTTCGGCCAGGACCATGGGGGCGAATGGGCGGAACGGCTCCCGGAACTTCACGGTGGCGTTCAGACGCTCGACGACCCCGGGCTCCAATGGAGATGCGAGGATCGAGCGATTCCCAAGGGCGCGGGGGCCGGCTTCGACTCGTCCCTGGAAGAGCCCGACGATCATGCCGTGGGCAAGCTGGTCGGCGAGGAACTCGGCGGACTCCACGCCCAGCGTCTTCTGCTGGAGCCCGGGCCATGGCGTGAGGTCAAGGGCCTGGTGCTGGTACGACGGGCCGAGATAGCAGGCCCGGGCGACGCCGGACACGGGCCGCCGGCTGCGGCTGCCGGTGTGTGCGGCGATGGCGGCCCCGATCGCGGTGCCGGCGTCGCCCGGGGCGGGCGGGACGAAGACTTCGTCGAAAATTCCGGCCTCGATGATCCGCCCGATGCTCACGCAGTTCGTGGCGACTCCACCGCCGACACACAGGCGGCGCGATCTGGTGATCGTCCGGGCCCTGCGGGCCAGATGCAGCATCACCTGCTCGGTGCGCTCCTGGAGCGCGGCGGCCAGATCCCGGTGGACGTCTTGGATCGGCTCGCTCGGGTGGCGCTCGGGGCACGTCTCGGCGATGAAGCGGCGAGATGTCCTCGGGTAGCCCGAGGTCAGCACGCGCGGCGGGAAGTAGGCGGGGTCGACCGAGAAGCCCGTAGGGGTGGTGCGCACCGCCCGGGCAAAGAGGTGACGGAACCGCTCCGGATCGCCGAGGGCGGCGAGCGCCATCACGGTGCCCTCCTCGTCACCACGGCGCCACCCGAGGTGCTCGGTGACCGCGCCGTACACGTAGCCCAGGGAGGCAGGGTCGTTGATCGCCTCCAGGGCGCGCACGGAGGGGTGGAGCGCGTTGTGTCCACGAGCGATGGTGGTGGTCTGCCGCTCGCCGAGGCTGTCCACGATGAGCACGGCGGACTCGTTCCACCCTGAGGCGGCGAAGGCCGTCAGCTGGTGAGCCCGGTGGTGCAGGACGGGGGAGACACGGGAGGAGGGGAACTGCCGGCCGAGGGCGCGGGCGCGCCTGTGGGTCCGCAGCCCGACCTTGGCGAAGCCGCGCGCCCTCGGCAGCGCCCGGTCGCGCGTCGTCGGTGACAGTGCGAGGCGCAGTGCCGCCGGTGACTCGGCAAGGTAGTGGGCGGGCTGGAAGTTGTAGGCGACGGCGTCGACGTCGGCTGCGGTGAGCCCGGCCTCGCTCAGCAGCCACTCGACGGCGTGGCGGGGGTAGTCCTTGGTGTGCTTGCGCTGAGAGAGGCGCTCCTCCTCGACGAAGCCGATCAGCTCCCCGTCCACCAGAAGGGCAGCAGAAGAATCGTGCGTGTATGAGCACATCCCGAGGATGACCGAGGGCGCGCGGTTCATGGCGGCCATCACCGCGTCCCTGCCGTCTCACGCGCGGTGGATGTACGGGCACGGCGGTTCAGCTCGCCGTACCAGGCGATCAGCGCCTCGCCCAAAGGCCCGTCGATCTTGTCGGCGACCCGCCACGCCTGCTCACGCGCGCCGTCCTTCCACAAGCGGTAGCTGCGCAGTGTCTCGGCCATCGTGTCCCAGCCCGGGTGGCCGGTCACGTCCCGGGCCTCGACCTGGTCGAGCAGATCGTCGAAGCCCCGCCACGGTGTGGTGAGGTCCGGCATGACCGTGCTCGCGGTCACCGCGGTCAGTTCTTCCGCCTGGTCGAGATGGTTCTCGTAGATGTGCAGTGATCCCACGTGGTGGTGGAACTCGCCCAGCTCGGCGCCGAGCCAGCCCGCGACCAGCTCATGCAGCACGGTGTAGAAGAACAGGTCGTACGGCATGCCGATCCACACGTCCTGACCACGCATCGTCGTCGACATGTGCAGGCGGCCGGCACGCAGATGGAAGCCGAAGCCCAGCGTGCAGGGCACGTCCTTGTGCCCTGCAGCGTCCTGGGCCGGGTCGTAGAGCTGGATCAGGGCCCGGCGGGAGTCGGGGTCCTCTTTGAGGATCTCGACGACGCGGCTCAGCTGATCCACTTTCCCGGCCCAATTCCGCATCCGCGGCCCGTACGCGCCCCGGAGGACACCGTCGTCGGCGTACTGCCGCAGGCGTGCGTTGTAATCGAAGATCCATGGGGCGTCCGAGCCGGAGAGGTGCCACACGGTCTCCGCCACGGCGAACGCGGGGTTGATGACGCGTGCCGGCGGCGCGTACAGCAGTCGAGCCCGCGGCTGCGTCAGCCGCATGTGGACGTCTCGCACCTCACGGGTCGCCATGCCGCGAGGGCTGACCCTCTCGCCGCTCTTGGCCAGGGCGACAGCGCCGACGAAGAGTTCGGCGACGCTGTCGGCGGTCAGGTGTGTCATCGGACAGGTACTCCTTCGCCCTGCGGCCGTCCGGACTCGGCGGCGCGGGCATTGTGGTTGATGTGGTGGGAGGGCATGACGTGGCCGCCCGAGCGGCGGGTGATGAGGCATGCGACTTGGGCTGCGCTGTCACCGCGCCACCGGCACACCGCGTCCGTCGCCGCCCGGTCGGCAGGTGGGTGCGGACCGCGCAGTGCGACGAGAGCGTCGGCGATGTCATCGGCGGTGCTGCACCGCCGTGCAAGGCCGTGGTCGGAGAGTCCGAGCGTGCGCTCGCCGGGCGAACCCAGTTCGAGCACCGGCACGCCCATCAGCGCGGCTTCGATGCCGCACGTCGAATAGGCGCTTGCCAGGGCGTCGGCACCGGCGAGGCAGCCACGAGCGCCGACCCGGCGATCGGCCACGGCCACGAGCGGCCGACCGTGCCGTTCGAGCAGGGGGGCGAAGACGTCGACGCTCTGCGCCGGGTGCGGCGCGATGACGAGGCCCCAGTCGCCGCCGGCCTGCCACAGACCATCCAGCAGCAGGTCGGCCTGGGCCTTGAGCCGGTCAGGACCGAAGGGCTGGCAGGCCCACACCGCGATACGGGCAGGACTGCGGCGCGGGCCGTGGGCCAGCAGATGTTCCAGGTAGCGCCGCTGGGTATCGCGGCCGAGGCCAGCGAGTACATCGAAGCGGGGCTGGCCCAGGACATGGACTTCGGCGTCAGGGTGGCGCACCCACTCCTTCGCGAGGGGGAGGTCCCGCTCACCCATGACCACAATGTCGCAGCTGTGCAGGGCGGGCCATGCGACCGACTCAGCCGTCCAGGCCCCGTGCTGGACGTGCACCGTGTTCATCCCATGGCGCTCTGCAACATGTACAGCCAGCGCACCCAGCGGGCTGGTGTCGTTGCTGACCAGGACGGTATGCGGCCGTACGGCGGCGAGAACGCCGTCCAACCATGTCTCCGCCCGGACCACGGATCGCCAAGACGGCTGGGTGCACCCGCCGCTCGTCTCCAGAAGTACGGACACGAGGCGGAGCAACCGGGCCAGTCGGAGCTCGTGCTCGTCGACTCGAACGACGGGGCCGTCATCCTGCGGCCTCAGCCCGTCCACGACGCCGGAGAGGTCGAAGAGACTGGGCGGAGGCGAGCACAGGTTCACCCCCGCGACGCCCGAAGCCGGGCACCGCTCCGCCGGGTCGGTCGCCAAGTCCACCACGAGGCTGGGGCGCCCGTTCCTGGCCAGCTCCTCCAGCACTGGCAGCAGAGTGGCCGCGTGACGGGACGACCACGACAACGCCGCCACCTCGCTCACTGGAAGCTCCGAGGGCGCCGAGCTCGGCACCGATGCGGCCGTCAGGGCAGGAGGGAGGTTGCGTAACTGCGCGGATCGGAGGGGATTGTGAGGGGCTGCGGCTCCGAGCAGGTAGGCAATGCCCGACCAGGTGACCGTGTACGCCCGGTACTCGCGGGAGCTGCTCGACCGCAGCCCGACGAGTCCTTCGTAGGGCGCGAGTCTCAGCGGACCTGGGGCCTTGGCGAACGGCTCCCACGCGCTGAGCGCCGCCAGCTTACGTACGACCTGTGCCACCAGGCGCCGCGCCGGCACGTGCTGGACGTACAGCCACCCCGCGCCACCCGGAGTCCTCGCGAGGTCGGCGCCGTACGCTTCGAGGGCCTCCATCACATGGTTGACCCGTGCTTCAGCATCGCGTGGGTCGAAGGGCAGGGCCTCCAGTTCGGACGTGGTGATCCGGTCGGACTTCATGGTCGCGAGCGCGGCCTCGCCGACCAGCGCCCACTGGGGCTTGCCATCGGAGCCGGTGCGGGCGATGCCCAAGGCGCTGCGCTTGGTCGGCGTCATACCAGGCTCCCTTCGAGGATCGGCCCGGTGTCCATGAGCCGCAGCAGGTCCTTCGGCGATTCGGCGACGACGGGGGCCGGAGGGCTCGGGGTGCCGTAGCCCCAGGCTGCGTGCACGTACGAGACGCCGGCGCGACGGGCTGCCTCCTGGTCGACCGCCATGTCTCCGACGTACAGGGCATCGGCCGGATCGGCGCCCAGGTCGATCAGGGCGAGCAGGATCGGGTCTGGCGCGGGTTTGCCCCGCCCTACCCCGTTCGGCGTGCGCACCGTGGCGAAAGGGACGCCGAGCTGAGCCAGGAGAGGGGTGGCTCGCGCCAACGGCTTGGACGTGACAATCCCCAGCCGCCAGTCGGCAGCGGCGAAGGCATGGAGGACCTCCGCGACGCCGGCGAACTGTCGGGCGAGGTGAGAAGCGGCCGTTGACGCCTTGGAGTAGGTCTGGTGGATCGGCTCGGCGTCAGCGAGCCCGAGCTGGTGCATGATGTCGGCGAAGGGACGGCCCAGATGGCGCTCGTAGTCCCCGAATGGCACGTCGAGGTTGTGGTCTTCGCGGACCTGGCGCCACGCCCTCTGCATGACCGGGCGAGTGTCGACGAGCACGCCGTCCAGGTCGAGCAGAAGCACACGTACGGCTTCGGCGTCGTGCCCCAGCCTCGTTCCGCCGGAGGCCGGCGCGGGTGAGGGCGTAAGCCGGGATGACATCAGGGGTCTCCAGGAGAGGTGGTCAGGGTGTGATGGGCGACTCGGGGCGTCTCACGAGAGCGATCACTCTCTTGCCGCGTCCGTCTTTCTTGGGGCAGGCAGCCCAGGTGTCGGCCGCTGCCGTCACGAGGTGTAGGCCCCGTCCGCTGGTGGCATAGAGCGAGGCGATCTGAGGCACTGGGGGCTCAGGGGAGTTGTCTTCGACCTCGATCCCCACAACACCGGCCTGCAGGGCGAGCGTCAACGTGATCTCATCGACGGGCTCGCCGTCCACTCCGGACGGAAGGCCCAAACCGATGCCGGGAGTTCGGCCATGCCGTTCGGCGTTGGTGGTGAGCTCGCTGACGATTAGTACAGCCTGGTCCAGAAGGTCTTCCACCCCCCACGCCATCAGCGCTTCCCGGGTGAAGGACCGCGCCTTGCCCGGAGCCCTGTCGTTGGCGGCGAGCGTCAGGGTCTTCTTCTGCTCGGGAGCGCTGATCACACTCCCCAGACTTTCGATTCGGTCCATGCTCGCCTTCTCACAACTGGGGCTTGAGCCCGCGGAGGACTCGATCGGCAGTCTTGTCGGAGTGATCGAAGCGGCGGAGGTTCTGCACGAGCACGGCCACCGGCGGGGGGTGGTCGAGGTGCCGTACGCCAGACGTCGGAGCGGGAGCGCGCCCGTCGCCCGGCACAGTCCGGGTGGCGGTGCCAGTCGTGTGGCTGGTCTTCACCAGTTTCTCCCCGGGCAAGGGCAGTTGGTGGTTTCGTTGACCACGAGCGAACCGTGGATCACATCGCGGCGGTATCTCCCGGCGGCTGTCGGGGCCGTCAAACCCGTCAAAGATCGTTTTGGTGAACCGAGGTAGACGATGGCGCGCGAGCGGAACGTGAAGCTGGCCGACGCGATCGCGGAAACAGGCTGGTCGCAGCAGAAAGTGGCGGCTGCCTTCGTGAGGGTCGCGGCTGAGGTAGGAGCAAAGGAACTGCTGGGCACTAGCCGCTCGCACATCGCCATGTGGGTGGCGGGAACGCAGCCCTCGGGCAGAGCGCCCCATATCTTGTGCGAGACGTTGTCCCGGCGACTGCAACGCCCCATCACACCAGCTGAGATCGGGTTCTCCGTGTCGGGCGCGGGTGCAGTGGCGGCATCGGAGTGGAACGTCGATACGCTGACTGCGCTGGTAGACCTTGGGAGAAGCGACGTGGATCTCGAACGCCGCCGATTGCTGGCCGGCGCCGCCTACTCGGTGGGTGGCCTGGTTCTGCCTGGACAGCAGTGGTGGGATGAGGCTCCCCAACGGGCAAAGTCCCGCCCCGCCGCGACGAGCCGCAGGGTCGGGGCCGCCGAAGTCAGCGCTGTGCGTGAGATGACAGAGTTCTTCTCTCGAAGAGACCAGCGACACGGCGGCATGGATGGCCGCACGGCCCTCTACCAGTACCTCGTCGACGACGTTGCCAGGTACGTCGGAGGGGTATTCACCAGCGACGACACTCGTCGCGCCCTCCTCGCCGCTGCCTCCGAGGCGGTGTACGTCGCCGGCTGGATGAGCTTCGACGCCTCTCACCATGAGGCCGCGCGGCGCTACTTCACGCTGGCGCTGAAGCTCGCGGCGGAAGCCGACGACGCTCCCCTCGCCGGCCACATCCTGCGGGCGATGGCTCACCAGGCAACGGATCTCGGCCACCCCCGGGCTGCCGTCGACCTCGCCACGGCTTCCGTGGAGCGTAAGCGGTACACCCTCGCGACGCCTCGCGAGCGGGCACTGCTCGGAGTGGTGCAGGCACGCAGTCTTGCTGCCAACGGACAGAAGCGGGCCGCGATCGCAGCGCTTCTCCGCGCCGAGGACGACCTGGCTGCGGCTGACGTCGGTGACGAGGAGCCGAGTCGGGTGTGGTTCTTCCAGCGGGCTTCCCTGGCCCACGAGACCGCCCGCACCCTGTGGACGCTCGGCGATCTCGACGGAGCGCTCCAAGAATTCAACAACAGCGTGCTGACCAGGAAGGCCGACACCTTCAGCCGGACCCACGCGGTGACGTTGGGCTACATGGGCACTGTGCAGGCCCGCAAGGGGAACGTGGAGGCCGCGTGCCACACGTGGGCACAGGCCCTGGACGCGATGGAGGGCGTCCAGTCGGGCAGAGCACGCGAGGCAGCCGTGAACATGCGCCGGGTGCTGTCCCCTTTCCGCAATCGGGGAATCAGCGTGGCGGCGGAGATCGACGAGCGCGCCAAGGCCGTACTCGAACGAGTAGCCTGACGGCGCCATGGTGGTGAAGGCGGGCATGCTGTGGCTGACCGCCTCGCCGTGCCGCGAGCGGAGAAGGGGGAACCCGTGTCAACAAAGTCCATCGAGGTGCCGGTGATTGCCGAGGTGGTCGGGGGCCACAAGGGGCGCCTCGACGACTTCAAGGGCGGTGTGGAGTCGATCATTCGGCTGCGCCCGGAGTACCCGGAGGAGACCCTGCAGGGGATCGAGGAGTTCTCTCACCTCCAGGTCACCTGGTTCTTCAACTTCGGCTCTCCTGAAGACGTTGCCCTCCACGCGCGAAGCCCGCGGGACAACCCGGACTGGCCGGCGACGGGAACCTTCGTGCACCACAACCACCGGCGTCCGGCTCGCCTCGCGACCTCGTTCCCGCGGTTGCTCCGCGTCGACGGACGGGACCTGCACGTCACCGACCTCGACGCTGACGACGGCACCCTGGTGGTGGACCTGGTGGTGGTCTTCAAGGAGTTCCTGCCGCGCGGCACCGTCACCCAGCCTGCGTGGCCCGGCGAGATGCTGGAGGACTACTGGAGGGACGCCGCCGAACGCTGACTCGGACATGCGCCGGAACGGAGGCCGACGACCTGACGGGACGTAGCCACCCGAGGGCGCGCCAGCGAGTGGTCGCTCAACTCCTCAACCCTGGCGGCTTCGGTGAGGGGGACCGCCAAATGCACGACAGTGCCGCACACAAGGCTCTTCGCCGCCACCCGGCGGCGAAGAGCCTGGGCTGTCAGCGCCAACCTTCGGCAGCGGCAGCGGAGTTTCCAGCTCGCGCTTACACGAAGCCGATTCATGCCGGTGGAGGCACGATACCGCCAGCCCGCCGCAGGTCGTGGTTCACAGGCGGAGTGAAGACGTCGTCGGCGGCCTGCGCACATGCCGGGCATGCAGCGGAATCCGAATCCCTACGGCGACGGCCAACCGGCCGCCACGATCATGCTCCGTCGCGCCTATGAGGCCAAACGTCGTCCTGACCGACGAAGCGCCCTCTTTCCGCGCTGTCAGACCGACCTGGCATTCGCCCACGGCAGACGAGAAAGACTCTCGAAAGAGTGGAACCCTCTCCGGGGCTATGTCAACGTACAACACGCCCCAACCACGAGGTCGGTAACCGGCCCACCGCGTAACCGGATGAGGAGTCCCCTTCTACCGACGTGTGCCCTTCGACCTGTTCAGCTGGTTGCCTCCGCCTTTTCAGCGCTGGCTGTACTCGATGCGTCGCTGCCGTCACCTAGTTCGTGCGGAGACCGCAGCTAGGACAGGTGCCCTAACCAAGTGCGAGTGCAACATAGACGACGATCGCCGGTTAGCTAAACCGGCGATCGTGACGACCATTGAGCGAGTCGCGCTTGGCTGACCTTGGCAGGGCACCGTAGCGGGCGCAGTAGGCAGCGCTGCAATCCAAGAATTGGAATGTCGGGCGAACCGTCTACTGATTCTCTGATGGCAATCATTACCCGTGAAGATGGTAGGTGTGATTTTGACGCAGGGTGGAAGCTACCGGCTTCTAACGCCAGCTGAAGTGGCCGATTGGTTGAAGGTAAGTGAATTGACGATCAAGAACAAATACCGAGCCTGGGGTTTGCGGCCTCAAAAGGTCGGTCGACTCCTGAGATTTCGCGAGCGTGACATCGTCGCATACCTGGAAAGAAAGTACGGGTAGTTTGGTGAAGCGAGTCCTCTTGGTCTGGCAGGTGGTCCGGTAGGTTGGCTCGGGTTTTTCAGAAATGCAAGGAAGACGAGAAGAGCGGTAACTATCCCTGCACTGCAACTCGCTGCGGCCATCCGTGGACGGTGCGCTACAGGGAGCCTGGTGGACGCGGTGGGCGGCAGCGAGAGAAGTCGTTCGAGAAAAAAGGGTCAGCCGACTCCTTTGCCGCCAAGGTAGAGCGAGAGAAAGATCTCGGTACCTATATTGCCCCCACAGGGCTGCTCGTCCCTCTTGTGGCCGTATACCGCGAGTTCATCGCCTCTGGGAGCCGGGTGAATGGGACGCGTTACCAGTATGAGACGAGTCTTCGCCTCCACGTGGAGCCCTATTTTGGGACTACTGCCATTGGTGCCGTCAAGCCAAAGCATCTCAATGCGTGGTTGAAGTGGATGGTGGAAGAGCGCGGTTATGAGGAGAGCACGGCGATCAATCGCTATGAGACGCTCGCTGGTGTCTTCAGCTTCGCCGTCGCCAACGAGTACATAACCAGGAATCCGTGCCAGCATGTCCGCACCGGTCGCCAACGAGTGAAACGGAGGGTCAAAAGGACCATCCGCCTGCCGACCTTGGCGGAGATCGAGGCGATTGAGCGGCACCTACCCGGGCCCTACAAGCTGCTCGTGTGGCTCATGGCTGGGTGCGGGTTGCGTATCGGTGAGGCGTGTGCAGTGACGTTGCAGCAGTTCGATTTTAAGAGCGGCACTCTCTACGTCGACCGCCAGGTCACGCAAGATGGTGAGAACGAGGAGCCCAAGACCACCGTCCAAAAGGCCATCACTAAGGGCAGGGGGCGCGCCCATTGCATCCGCCACCTCAAGTGGCGTGACCTGGACGAGGGCCGAGCGGTTCCCGTGCCACCCACCATCGCTGCCCGGGTGCAGGAGCACGTCCGGCAGTATGGCACCTTTCGCGTAGAGGAGGGTCTCAACCGCCTGGAGGGGGACTACCTCTTCTCCAACGTCGGGCGCACCAACATCCTCATGTACTCCCTCGTCGACCGGCTGTGGCGTAATGCGAAGAAGGCGGCGGGAATCTCGCGGAGGATCACCACGCACTGGCTCCGGCACTTCTTTGCCTCGGCGGGCCTGTCGAAGGGCGTTCCGGTGACGGACATGGCTGAGTGGCTGGGGCACCGTGACCCCAGGATCACGCATCAGACTTACGCGCACGTCATGCCCGATGCTCCCGAGCGCCTGAGGTCTCTGATGGATGCAGTCTTCACTATGCGGACCGAGCTCAACTTGCCCCTCGAGTTCGAGGCAGTGGTCGAGGCGGCCTGACGTAAGTATGTGTAGCGGGGTGTCCTCCGCCAGACAACTGGCTGAGGCTTGCCGCCATACAGGCGAGGCCGCGGGCGTCGTCATGCTCTCATGCTCACCTACGCCGGCGGCGCGATGACACAAGCCGATGACGGGCAGTAGTGCGGCCTACTCTCCCTCGGAAAAGATTTTGGCGACCGGCAAGGAACAGTGGCCTGTCTCGCTGGCGTGCCGCGTCTTGCGGCGCATCAGCTCGTCCAGCCGGATGCGCTGATCCAGCACCGCCATGAAGTCGAGGCCATCCATGGTGATGAGCGGCGTGCTGTAGGCGTACACGTCCAGGGCATACGAGTCCAGGGCATCCGAGGTGAAGCCACTCATGCTGATGTAGAGGCCCACGGTGTTCTTGCCTTTGCGCTCAATGTTGGCCTTGAAGACGTCGAGCAACGGCCGCCCGATGGCGTCCTTCCACCACTTCGCCTCCAGGACGTAGTGGTCAGGCCGTTCGGGCATGCCCCGGCATCATCGCAGCATCGGCTGTGAGCGGTCCAGCACCTGGATCTGGGCCTTCTCGTCCACGCATAACACCACTGCCTTCTCGGGCGGGTTGTGATACAGGCCGACGACGTCGACGACCTTCGGGACGAACTGCGGGTCGGTGGAGAGCTTGAAGGCATCCTGCAGGTGCGGCTTAAGGTCGAACCGATTCCAGATCCGGCCAATGGTGGACTTCGACAGCCCGCTCCGCGCCGCCATAGAGGCACGCGACCAGTGGGTGTCCTGGCCCGGAGTGAATTGTAGCGTTGCGACGATGACGTCTTCGACCTGGTCGAGCAGGATGGACGGCGGACGCTCTGGCCGCGGCTCGTCGACCAGACCGTCCAGCCGCCGCTTGACGAACCGGGCCCGCCAGCGGTTCACCGACCCCTCACTCACCCCGAGTTCAGCCGCCACCTGCTTGTTCGTCCCGCCCTCCGCGCACCGCAGCACGATCCTCGCGCGCAAGGCCAGGAACTGCGCGGTCTTCGCCCGCCTCGCCCAACGCGTCAGCTGAGCCCGTTCGTCATCGCTGAGCACCAGCTCAAGCTTGCGCCGGCCCGACCGCGGCTCATCCACAAGTTCGGCCATCCGCCGGTCAACGAACCGCGAGCGTCACTTCCTCACCGTGTCCGCTGCCGGCACAAGAACGGAGGCCGACGTGAAGCTCCTCGACACCCCCGAACCCGACCCGCTGTGGCAACGCCTCGTCATCGCGCACGAGATCGAGGTCAATGATCCGGTCATCATCGACGACGCCCCCTAATACCAGTCCCACCTCTGCCATCCTGAAGCCAACACCAAGAGGAGGCATCCACCCATGAGCGACGAGACCAACCCGTCCACTGGCAATCTTGGTGCAGCCCTGGCCCGGGCCGCCGAAGGCTTCAAGCGCTTCGCCGCGGCCGACGCCCGACTTGAGCGGAGCATCGCCCGCGACTTCTACACCCACCCCGACGTCCACGAGATCGGCCGGCGCATGGACGAGATCGCCGGTGACCTCGGCACCATGGGCTGACTGAGACGCAGCTGCCCACAGGGAGCGGCCGTCGCAAAGATCACCGAAGTGGGTGCCGCCTTGTACCTCATGGACCCCAGCTACAAGCCGTAGTCGGCTGCATGCTGCTGCCCCAGACTCTAGGTGCACTCCCGCCCTGACGCGTACGATCGCAGACGGCCCCGCCTGGATTCTCGCCAGGCGGGGCCGCCGCGTTCGTCCTACCCCTGACTAGGGACGTCGCCGACGTAGTGCAGCTGCACACCCGGCTCGAACCCTCCCTGTTCGATCAGCCCGTCCGAGGTGTTCACCCTGTACCGGCAGCGCACGCCTGTGGTCGCGGGGTGGGGGAGTTGGATCTCGCCCACCCCTTCCGTCATCTCACCCGTGTCGCCCTGATGCGGGCCACTCATCACGTAGTAGCGCATGGCGCGCAAGGTGCACCCGGCCCGGGCGATTTAGCAAACACTCAGGTCAAAGCCTCACCACAGGGCAACGCACCGTAATCCTGGAGGCATTGTCAGTGCCGCATGCGATCCTTCGTCCCAACTCCCGCAGGAAGGAGGTGAAGCACATGTCGCAGAAGCAGAAGGCGGTCCTCGTCATGGTCGCGGCCATGGCCGGACAGGCCTACCTCGGCAAGGTCGTCAAGCAGCAGGGCGCCGCGCTCGGCCTGTCCGTCGTGGCCGTAAGCCTGATCGGCTACGCCGTCGGCGCCGCTCTTGGCTGAGAGTGGCACGCCGCCGCGGCCTCTCATGCGCAGAGGCCGTGGCAGCCTATCGACCGACCTGCCGCCGGATATCCAGGTGCACCGGTCTCGGACGAACCACCAGAATCACAACACCACCGCAACCATAGGGAGTTCCCATGGCACCCACCCTGAATGCGGATGTCGTACAGCGCCTCGCGTACGTCCGCTTCCTGTACCGCGAGGGTATCGAGCAGAGCCGCCAGCCCGCTCCGCTGCGCTCGCGTGCCATCACGTCCTTCCACGACGCCGTCGAGAACTACCTCGGCACTGTCACTCAGCATTTGGGGATCGACGTGAACAAGGCTCCCGACTTCATCCAGTACTGGGCGCTGATCAAGCCGGACTTCGAGCTGCCGAAGAAGGACTCCATGAAGCGCCTCAACGACGCTCGCGTGGCGCTCAAGCACAACGGCACATTCCCCTCCGAGCACCAGATCGAGCAGGCCCGCCAGACCCTGGACGACTTCTTCACCACAGTCACGCCGAAGGTCTTCGGTGTCGACTTCGACTCCATCGACATGGTCGACCTGCTCACGCAACCCGACACGGCCCGGCTCGTGCGCGAGGCCCAGACCCACGCCGACATCGGCGACTACTCGATGGCCATGGC
This sequence comes from Streptomyces echinatus, assembly GCF_014203595.1. GTDB lineage: Bacteria > Actinomycetota > Actinomycetes > Streptomycetales > Streptomycetaceae > Streptomyces > Streptomyces echinatus. The sequence continues at coordinate 482,219 of NZ_JACHJK010000002.1, read as the reverse complement.
AGGGTTGGCGCTTGCCTTCGACGCCCTCCTCGACCACTACGCCAGAAGGGACCGCCCCATGGCCGGCGAGTCCCCGTTCAAGTTCGGCGAGTCCGTCTACATCATGGACGAACCGCGCGTCGATGGCCGAAACGCCCGTGGCAACACCCGGCTGAAGAAGCTGAGCGAGTTCGCTGTCATCACACAGCGCGCGATGCGCGCGATCAGCCTCGGTATCGACTACACCAGTCTGGCCCGCTTCCGGGTCCTAGCTCCGACGGTGAGCGCTTACGCCAACGGCAGCAAGCGCTTCGTGAACCTGCCTTCCGTGCAGGCGCTCACCGCAGACGACTACGACTGGGCGCGCCACTTTGTAATCGAGTCCGGCCTCCGAGCATCCCGGGCCGACGAGATCCGAGGGATCCAGGAGCGCATCTTCGCGCAGGACTGGAACCCGCAGGAGCCGTACGAGCAGCGCAGCTGGACCGGGCCAGTCGGCGGTACACCTGAGACTGAGGAAGTGTCCGTATTCGACGAGGTCTGACCCGCTGAGTAGATCTGCGCTCAGTCCTCGTCCTCGTGCAGCGCAGCGAAGGAGCGCCGCGCGATGCCGCCCGTATGGGCCATCAGGTGCTCCATCTCTTCGGCGCTCAACGGCCGCGGATCCTGCATCCCCTGCACGAACAGGCCGACGAAGACACGGCCACGGGCCAGCGCAGCTTCAGACGGCCTCGGTCCCGGTTACCTCCGCCGCGACACGCGCATTCGGCTTCCCGTCCGCGCACGCCAGGGTGCCACCGGGAGCGAGAACCGCGATCAGGTCGACGCCCGCACGGCCGTGGCGAAGCGCGGCGAGTACCCAGCCCACCGCCGGCAGGACCGGGCGAAGGTGCCCAGACCTCACAGGAGGTCGGCGAGCCCCCGTCACCGGCGACCCGGGCAGCACCCCTGCGGTCAAGGCCGCCGCGGTGACAGCCAGGACGGCGGGCTCCAGCCGTGCCGAGGCAGTCCCCTCCGTCAGAGACTGCAGCCGTGTCAAGGACCGACCACCGGCAAAAGAGGCACGCGGCGTACGAGATCGGGACCCCGGCGTCGACAAGATACCCGGGCCGGCCTTCAGCCCTGCTCCCGGCGCGGGGACGGATCCGGGGTGAAGGCCAGGCCGGTGACGGTGCCGGCCTGGACGATTGGGCCGTGCTGGGTGCCGCCGGAGACGGTGTTGTGCACCGTTGCCGGGCGGCCCGCTGCGGTGGCCACCAGTCGGCGCAACGCGGCTTCGAGCCCACTCAGGTCCTCGCCGGTGAGGGCCCCGGCTTCCACGAGCCGACAGAGATGGCTCTGCCATTCGGCTGCGATGCCGGATGTGGCGCGTTCGTCCGCCGCGGTGCCGGCGAGGAGCAGCCGCGTACGCGCGTCGTCCAGGCTGGTGATCGCGGTGGTGTCCGCGCCCGCACGTGTCAGGAACCGGCCCATCAGTGCGCGGGCGTGGGCCCAGGAATCAGTGACCATGAGGGAGACCAGGGTGGTGGCTCCCGATGCCGCCATCGCGGCCAGTTCGGCGTCCATCGCGTCCTCCTGGATGCGCGGGGATGAAATGTCCTGGTCGGTGGTCAGGCCGTCTCGGCCGGCGGGCCGGGGTCGGGGGCCGGTTCCGTACCGGTGTCGGGGGCGGGAGGCCTCGGCGGATCGAATCGGCGCAGGAGGTCCTCCGCTGTCTCGTGGCGGTTGTGCTGCTCGATGAGCCGCGAGAACTGTCGGGCCAGCATCGCCCGCCGGTCGTCGTCCTCCGTGAAGCCCATGGCCTCGAAGAACCCCGACAGGTGGTCGGCAGCCGAGGGCTCACGGGGCGGGGGAGCTGCGGGCTCCGTGCCGGTGTCCGGCGTCCCGGGTTCTTCCGGCCGGTGCGGCAGCATTTCGAGCAGGCGCTCGGGGATGTCGGTGTCGTTGGCCGCGGAGGTCAACTGGGCCAGCAGGGGGAGGTCGGCCACCGTCTTCGCCACGTGCTCGTCGTTCTTGGTGAGCCACCACACGACGGCGCTGCCGGTGTCCTTGAGGACGTCCTCGCCCAGATACCGGCGCTTGCTCTGCTCGTACTTGCGCTGGTGCTCCCAGACCGCCTCGTCCTTGCGTATGCCGGCGAGCCGGTCCAGACGCTCCTGGTCATCGTCGGGCAACGTGAGGCTGATGTCCTCCGCCATCGCCCGGAGGTGGCCCGTGGAGTCCGGGCACATGCGGCTGAGGGCGCCGCCGAGTTCGTGCTGGAGGAGCGAGGCGTGGCCGGGTTCCCGCTTCTCGGCAATGGCGCGGGCCCGGCCGAGGACCGCGTCGACGGCGAGGCCGGCCGGGTTGAGGACCGTGCCGCGCCCCGGGCCTTCGGCGGAGCACCACCGCACGGTCGCCGAGAAGACGAAGTGGTAGTCGTCCCAGAGGCTTGGGAGCGCCACCCGGTTGACGCGGCACTCGGTCCGCTCCACCGGGGCGGCCGTGAGCTGCTCCTCGAAGCTGACAGGCACCGGGCCGCGGCGCTGTGAGGCCACCCGGAAGACTCCCGCGGGCACCACGAGAAGAAGCACGGCCAGCGCCGGCCAGGTCCAGCCGGGCCATCGCTGCACGAGGCCGACGATGGTCAGCAGCAGGCCGCACAGAACGGTGAGGAACACGGCCGTCGTCTTGCGTGCGGTCGTCATGATCGACCCCCTCTGGCCGATGCCGACGGGGCGGCAGGACCGAGGCCCTGGGCCACGCCGATCTTGTGGAGCAACAGGTCGGTCGTCTCGGCGGAGCGGGCGCCTCCACCCGGAGAAGCACACTCCGCCTGGCGTGCGGCCGCGTACAGCGCGGCGAACGCCGCGCCCCGGTCCTCTCCGCAGCGGTCGGCGGCATCGACCAGCAGGTCGAGCAGGATCTCCTCCCGGTCACCGGCGCCCTCGGCTGCCCAGTGCAACCAGCGCTGCAGCTCTGCCCGGGGTGCCACGCGCCGTCGTCCTTCCGGCCGCGACACCGCGTCGGTCAGCACGGCGCGCCAGCATGTGACCAGCGAGCGTCGGACCCCCTCCTCGTCGACCAGAGCGCGGGTGGTGACGGAGCGGTCCGTGAGCGGCGCCGGATCGCTGACGCGCAGAAAGACGCCCAGGTCGGTCGGTGCGATGTCACCGCGTGCCAGCCGGTCGAGCAGCCTTCGGCGCAGCCGTCGGCTCCCGGCCACCAGATGGCACAGGGCCTGGAGGGCCTGGGCCGTGCCGCGCTCACGCCGGGCGAGATGGTGCAGCCGGATCAGGGCGTGGTCCGGATGGTCCAGCGCGAGGACATCGGCGCAGACCTGGACCAACACATGGGCGAACTCACCGGTCAGCCGGCGGTACGCGCACCACTGGTAGATCCGTTCACGGAAGTCCTTGCCGTGGGCGGGGTCCGCGAGGCCGCAGGTGAGCGCCTGGACCGCCGCCTCCGACCGGGCTCTGCCCACTCCCTGCGCACTCCACCGTTCGGCGAGCGCGGCGAGCGCGTCCGCCCGCCCGGTCCGCAGGTACTCGCCGGCCAGCCTGGCCACTAGCCCGTCGCGGACGTGCGGCACGAGATGAGGGTCGTTCGACTCGACGACCCGCGCGGCCCATACGCCGAGGTGGGGCCGCAGGTCGGGCATGTGATCCCAGAAGTGGGCGCGGACGGCGGAGTCGTAGTCCAGCTCTGTGAACCGCACGCGACCGTCCGGCCCGGAGCGGGCCGAGATCTCCGACAGCCGCTGGGCGAGGTCCTTGCGCTGGAGGAGCGGAGCCTCCTCCTGGGGGGTCCCGACCGTGTTCAGCAGAAGCGCGGCCGCTCGGTGGACGACGTCGGCGTGCGCGCCGTGAAGCATGGACACGGCGATCATCAGGGCGCGTTGGGAGGCCTCGGGTAAACCGACGACGCGGTCGGCGACTTCGGTTCGGCGCCCGGCGCGCGCACGTTTCGCGGCCGCGCACCACTCGGCGAATCCCTCGCCGGGCCCGGCCGTTTCGCGGGCCCGGCGTATGCGGTCGGCGAAATCGGCGATCTCCCGCATCGGTTTGCGTTCGCTCAGGAACTCGTCGACGGTGACGTCGTTCCGGAGGAACTCCTCGTACGGCACACCGTGGGCGCGCAGGTGGCGTCTGAGAACCTCCATGGGGAAGGCCGGCGGTCCGATTTCGACACGGTAGTGCTGGAGGTTGGGATCGAGAGCGCCGTCGTGCGGCATGACGACGACGAGCTGGGCCCGCCGCTCGCGCACCGTCTGGCGCAGGGCGGGCAGGTCGCCCCGCGCCGCATGCCAGAGACGGGCCTCGGCGGTGGACAGGTCGAGCAGCAGCCGGTCGCCCGGGTCGACGAAAGCCGGGTCGCGCAGTGGCAGCTCGTCTCGTTCGTCGGGCAGGAGTTCGCGGAAGGCCCCGCCGGGACGGTGGTGTTCACGCAACAGTACGCGGGCCGTGGCCGAGCGGCCGCTGCCGGGAGCACCGTCGAGGATGACGGTGCCCGTCTCCTCCAGCGTGGTGCGGGCCCTGCCCATGTTGACCGGAGCGACCAACACTCGCCGGGTCCAGCGCAGTTGGTCATCGGGAAGCTGCCGGAAGACCGGCTTTCGGGGCTCGTGCGCAGCGGCACCGAGGCTGACGTAGATGTGGCCGTCGCCCGTGTGCGTGACGCCCTGCGTGCTCTCGACCCGGGTGGTGTGCTCCGTGCTCACCGGCGGTCGTCCTGGGGCCGCTCCGGCTCCCCGAACCGCTGGTGGACGTCCCCGTGGTGGTCACCCTCGGTGTATGTCGTCCCGGTGCCCGAGATGTAGCGGTCGCCTGACACATGGCGTGAGTTGTTGTAGATGCTGCCGTTGCCCGTGTGGACCGTGCCGTGGGAGCTCTTCACGATCGTGCCGCCGACGTCACCGCTGAAGGCGCCCGCTTGGACGGACGTTCCGCTCACGTCCCGGATCGAGTTGTGCACGGTGGTCGACGCCGGCGACGGCTCGCCGTCGCTCAGGTCCCGCAGCTCGGGGACCAGCTCGGCGACCAGATCACCGATCCGCCGGACGCCGGCCTCGGTGTCGTGGGTGCTGTCGAACGGCACGGACTGCAGATCGGCGAGCCGCGCCAGCTCCGAGGGCAGGGCCGCCTTGCTCAACCGGTCGGTCTTGCGGCCGTCCAGCACCGGCACGACGACGAGCCCGCACTCGAACGCGGCCTCGATCTCCTTGCGCACCCAGTCGTCGGGATCCTGCAGCCGACTGCGGAAGTTCGTCCAGTCCGGTCCTACGACGGCCAGCAACACGGAGCTGCGGCGTAACGAGGTCAGCAGAGCCCCGGGGTAGGCGTCCCCTGGGGTGATGGACCTGGACGCGCGGAAGACACGGTCCTGGCCGAAGCGCCGTGACAACTCCTGGTCGAGGAGGGCCGCGGTCCGCTCACCGTCGCCGGTGCGGTAGTTGATGAACACGTGGGGCATGCCAGTGACTCCTTCAGATGGTGGACGAGTGCGACAACGTGCCGAGTCGCGGTCCTAGACGACGTACGGAGGAATGGTTCGCGTGGCGCGCCAGGACGCGCGTGAGCCGCCTCAGGTCGGTCGTGACCGTGGCGGAACCCACAACCTCCACCCCGTCGAGGAGGGGTGCCGCCAGGTCACAGGCGTGGTCGATCTCACCGGCCGACGCGTAGGCGAGTGCGCGGCGGACGCCGTACCTGACCTGGGTGCGGACCGCATCCTCGCCGACCAGGGCGAGTTGCCGGTCCAGCTCCACGCCCGCCTCGCGCGGCCGCCCGAGATCGACCAGGCACCAGCCGGTGACCATGCCGACCGGATCGGGAAGGTGCATGGTGCCGATCACCGGCTCGTCGGTCCCGTCGTCCTGGAGGGCAAGAAACGCACGCGCGCGGTCCAGCGCGTGCAGACAGGCCCGGTGGTCACCCGCCAGGGCGTGGCCCTGGGCTTCGCGCTGCGCGGCGAGCCCGCGGATCCGCGGGGGCAGGGCGCCGCTCTGCGCGCGACGGGCCAGAGCGATCGTCTGCTCGGCGTCGTCCCGGTACAGCGTGATCAGGGCCCGGCGGACCAGCGCATAACCGGCCAGCGCCCGGTCGCCGCCGGCGGCCGCCAGATCGACCGCGCGCTGCGTCCACCACAGGGCCGCCCGCTCGTCCCCGGTCTCCTGCACCAGCCAGCCGACGTATTCGGCGTACCGGGAGCCGAGGGCTAGCAGGTGGCGCCGGGTGCCGCTGTCACAGTGGGCGGACAGTTCCCGCAGGGTGTGCGTCTGTGCGATCAGAACGGGCAGGAGCAGACCGGGCGCCACCGTCTGGCCGAGTCTGCGGCAGTGGGTGAACAGCGAGCGGGAGGCTTCCAGCATCCCTGCGCTCGCGGCCGGCGAGGCCGGGCCCGCGCTGTCGGACCGCCACGCCATCAGCGAGGAGACACCGGCGCCCACGACTTCTCGTCGGCCCACGGGCTGGAAGGTGTTCGGACCGTCCGGCGACAACTGCATGATCCAGTCCTCCTCGTGGACATGGCCCGGCGCCGGATCGACGGGCGGGTTGGTGGTCTCCGGTGCGAGCAGGGCCAGCAGGGCCCCGCCGGCCCCGAGGGCGGCGTCGCACAGACGAGCGAGGTCACGGCTGGGGACCTTCAGGCCCCGCTCCACCTTGCTCAACTGCGCCTTGCTGTAGTGCACGGAGCCGGACAGCGAGGTGAGGCTGAGCCCCGCCTCCAGACGCCGCTTCCTCAACTCCTCGCCGAACCCGATGGACGGCTGTGGCACGGAAACCTCCAACCCCTCCCGCCCTGGACCGAGTCGGCGTTGCACGAAAGCGTGCGGCAGTCGGGCCGGAGCGGACAAGGTGATCGATGCTGTTTCCCGTTTCCTTCTCCGACATGGGAACGCAGATGCGCGGCAGGGAGGACCGGACGACCTGGAAGCCGTACCGAGAAGAAGCGCTCCGCGGCGCGGTGACAGGGGGCGCGCGCCAGGAGGGGGGCCGCCAGGTTCCTCCGCCGCGTGTGGGTGCCTCACAGGAGACGACCTGGCACAGGTTGTAGAGACCGTCCTTGAGTGTCCACGTCAGTCCAGGACGGTGCTTAGTAGCAGGTCATGGCATCGCGGTCCGGGGGAGTCGGCGTAGTGGGTGACAGACGTGTAAGAAGCGTGAGACGGACCGCGTTGTAGTGCGAGTGGTGGCCGGGGTGTCCGGAGTGGCCGCGACACTTCACTCGGGGACGGCCGTCGCGTACTCCACGATGAGCGGGCTCGCGACTACGCACGGCCCATTGGAACTGCTAGTGGAGAGCACCCCAGTGACCCGCGCGTATCCGGTCATCAAAGCGGATGTGTCAAGGCTGAGATCTTCATCGTCCAGGGCGTGCAACAGCTCCCGTACGCCTCGGCCGTGCAGAGCGGGAGCTGTCCGTGATGCGGTCTGATCTGCCGCCATAGGGTCGCGGTGTCTGGTGAGTGCCTCGACGACCTGGCCGGCCCTCGTGACGAATGCATGCCCCAGACTGGAGGCCGAGTTCCCCACCTCCAACACGGGTCCGTCGACTGACATCGGGTTCCAGCCTCGCAAGTGCCGGACGGAACCGTGCATCAGCAGACGGCAACTCTGATCGGATGCCAGGTGCATGTCTCTTCCGGGCCGGTCCACGAAGAGCACGAGATCCTCGTGGGCGCCACTGAGCGTCACGCATCGGAGAGGAACCTCGTACTGAACCCACTGACCAGGTCGCAGCCCCGGCTTCTCGTACCAGTCCGCGACACGTTCCACGTGTCGGTACACCTGGCGCAGGTGCCGACTCTGCTCTTCGTCCGTGGTCGGCGCGTCCATGTCGATGCCACCGAACGGCGTAGTCACGCGAAGAGTACCCGCACGCGGGGCGCGCCGCGGCTCGGGCATGAACTGCCGCAGTTTGCTCTCCGACAAGTAGACGATCTCGCGCAAGGGGCTTCCTCCGTCAGGTGCGCCGGGCACGTGGCACGTCATAGTGCCATCCCGCACTGACAACGGCCGCCGACAGACAACCACCTGATCAATTGCGCCAGTTCATTATGGCCCGCGCACGTTGACCGGATAATGAGCGGGCGCGCACTGCGTGACACGAGGAGCCCGGGGGATGTCATGGAAGACCGGTACTGAGCTTGTTCCGCTTTGACGGACACCATCGGTGTGGTGGTCATGCTGCGAGTGCGGTCTCATATTCGGCGGGACTGCGGTAGCCGAGGCTGCTGTGCAGACGGTGCAAGTTGTACCAGCCCTCGATGAAATCGAAGATCGCGGTTCGGGCGGCGGCCCTGCTGGGCGAGGAGGTCGTGTCGAGCAACTCCCTCTTGACGGTCTCGAAGAATGACTCGGCGAGTGCGTTGTCCCAGCACTGTCCGGTGCGGCCGACCGACAGACGCACCCCCAACTGGTCTGCCAGTACGGCGAATTGTCGGCTGGTGTACTGACAGCCACGATCCGAGTGGAAGATCACCGGCCGGGTGGGACGGCGCTTGCGGCAGGCGGCCGTGAGGGCATCGGCGACCAGATCGGTCCGCAGATGGTCGGCCGTCGCCCAGCCGACCACACGACGGGAGGCGATGTCGATGACGGTGGCCAGATAGAGCCAGCCCTCCTCCGTGGCGATGTAGGTGATGTCGCCGCACCAGCGGGCATCCAAGCCGGCGGGGTCGGGCTGGAAGTCCCGGACGACGAGATCGGGCCGCAGGGCAGCCCGTGGATCAGGAATCGTCGTCAGGTGCCGTCGTCTGCGGTGTCGGCCCTGCAGGCCGGCAGCCCGCATCAGCCGCGCGACACGTCGGCGGCCGCATCCGGCGCCTGCCCGCTTGAGCACGGCATGGACGCGCGGGGCGCCGTACGTTCCCCGCGATCTCGTGTGGACGTCGGCGATCTGTTCCGCCAGCTCGGCATCACGGACCGCGCGGGGACCAGGCTTGGCAGCGCGGCGGGCATAGAAGGCGGTCCGGGAGACCTTCAACAGCTCACACGCTCGTTTGACGCTGTGACCTGCCCGCTTCTCCGCCTCGATGAACGGGTGCACCGTCACCGGGTCTCCTTCGCGAAGAAAGCCGTGGCCCGCTTGAGGATGTCGACGTCCTCACGCAGACGGCGGTTCTCCCGCCGCAATGCGGCCAGTTCCTCGCGTTCGCTGCTGGTCAGGCCGTCCCGCTCGCCCGCATCGACCTCGGCCTGCTTCACCCAGTCACGCACCGCTGTCTCGGTCAGATCGAAGTCCTTGGCGATCTGACCGACCGAGCGGTCACCGCGTCGGCACAGCTCGACGATCTCCGCTTTGAACTCCGGCGTGAACGAGCGACGAGGGCGAGGCTTCTTCTTCCCCATGCTCTCCATGATGGACATCCTCCCGGGGCTGAACCCCTGATCTCGGATGTCCGTCAAAGCGGATCAAGCCCAGTACGAAGCGGACTCGACACTGGAGCGACTCCGCGAACGAGTGGAGGGCATAGGGCAGAGCCAGACTCGGCACGAGGGCAAGCTGGACGGTTTCGAGGAGAACCTCCACGGCGTACGAGCACACGTCGGCAAGCTCAGCAGCGAACTCGCCGAAGTTCGCCAAGAGCTAGCGGGGCTGGAAAGCGCGGTTACCGACACACGTCTGACCCTCGACAGCTTCATCGAACAGTACGGCCGCGACCGAGAGGTGGCCACGGCTCAGGCCGAGCTGTCACGCCTGACCACCCAATGGCATGCGGACTTCGCCCAGCGCAAGCACACGCGCGCACTGGCCCGAGGACTCGTTCACACCCTCACCGCGCACGCCGTCAACAGGGGAGTCGTCAATACAGCCACGGTGCGAGCCTGTACAGAGGAACGCATGCTCCTCGAACCGACATACTGGCTGGCACCGGCTGCCATGACGGTAGCAGCCGCATTCCGCAACGAGGTGGAACGGGGCGAGAGCGCCCACGCGCACGCGCTCATGCTGGACGCTGCCAAAACCAACCTCTTCTTCGCACTGACCTACTCCCGTCTCGGAGACCAGGTGAAGGCGGCCAACTGTATGGACCTCTACCTGCAATCACTTGATCCCGACGAACTCGGCCAGGATTTCTTCGTGGTCTTGGACGCCATCGCGAGCAAGGAACTGGGAGAGGAGGCGCTCGGCTATACGCAGTTGGCCATGACGGGATGGAGCCAGAGCAGGCAGCTCACTCCGGGTAGTTCCTACCCGGCTGCCGACCTGGCCGATGGCGGCCAGTGCGAGGTTCGGCTGCAGAGCCTGTGCCGACGCATGCCCAGGGGGCAGTACGACGCACTGCGCAAGGTATGCGGGCCGCAGTGGGAATCGCTCGCGGAAGGCTGGGAGCTCGCATCAGTGTCCGGCAGAACACTGGCTCATCTCAGGCGCACATTCCCGGACGGGCCGAACGGCGTCGACTGGCCCGACAGCGCCGGCCACTACGTCGAAAGTGCCCTGGAGCGACTCATCAACCAACTCGAACCCGATGAGGCAGACATGAGGGAGGGGATGCGGTGGCTCGAGCGTGTCATCGAGCATGGGGGAGACCTCGAAGCTGCCAAGGCGGCACACGAGATGTCCCTCGGCCCGGACGCGGAACCAGTGACCTTCATGACGCTCCTCGACCAGGCCGCCTTCGAACCGGCCACAGCACGGCTCGGCTCTGCGGCCCGCCGCATGGCCCTTCGTGCTCTCTGGCCGAGCTTGGAGCACGCCGCCAACCGAATAGTGGCGGCCTCCCGGTACCACCTTCCTCAGCACGTCACCCTGAGCATCGCCGACTGGTCCTGCACCGTTCCGACGGATCCCCAACGGATGGTCGACCCGGGCTCGCTCCTCGATGACCTGGCGACGCACATCAAGCGGCAGACGCAGGAGCAGTCGGACGCGGTCGTACGCAGATGGCCGCGCATCTGGGGCGCCCTGGCGATCGGAACCCTCACCGGGTCACTCGTGGTGCCGTTCCTCGAGGGCGTATCGCTGGGGCTGTTCCTCCTGGTCGCCCTTGCGATGTTCGGGTGGGCGGCGTGGGAGATTTGCGGTGTTCCACTGCGCAGGAAGCACGTGCTCGATCAGGGGGGCCGGCTACAGCATGAGGCCGTCGCAACGTTGGCGAAGGCTCTGGACCAACGTGAGGACTTCTTCGAGGAATGGCATGAGTCGATGGGGGAACTGACGGCCCTCACCATGTGGGGAGGTGATCGCACACCGCACTGACCATGAGCCCATCGTGTGGTGTGGCGAGTGAACGGAAGAGGATACGGGTGGACACCTTCCCACTGATCGGCGGTCGTTACCAGCAGAAGGGTGGCCCTGCCAGAGGCGCAATGGGCGATGTGTGGACGGTCGAGGACACGAAACTCGGCCGCACCGTGGCTCTGAAATTCCTTGCTCGGCGCCGACTCGCCCAGCAGGGAGCCCTCACGGAGTTCGTCGATTCGACGGTAAAGATGTTCGAACGTGAAGGTCTGGCCATGGCGCGGATCAACCACCCCCACGTCGCGCACATCTACGACACCGGAGAACATGACGGCGAGTTGTACATCGTCATGGAGTACGTAGAGGGCAAGTCACTCGCTGAGCACCTGAAGACGGGTGCGACTCTCGCTCTCGAGCCAGCCGTGCGCTGGACCCGTCAGATATGCGAAGGGCTCGAGGCCGCACACAAGGCCAAGGTGCTCCACCGCGACATCAAGCCCGACAACATCATGATCACGCAGGAACGTGATGTGAAGATCGTCGACTTCGGGCTGGCGTTCCTCGCCGACGTCACCCAGTCGCAGACGACCGCAGGTACCCCGCTCTACAAGGCACCGGAGCGGTGGAGCGGTGAACAAGGAAGTCTGCGCAGCGACTTGTACTCCGTAGGCTGCGTCCTGTACGAGATGCTGACAGGCCGCCCACCGTTCGGCAGCCCTGGAGACGACGTCATGGCCGTGGGCAGGATGCACCAGGAGAACACACCGGCACCCCCGAGCGCACACCGCCCCGGCGTTCCCCCTCAGCTGGATTCCATTGTTCAAATGCTGCTGGCCAAGGACCCGGCGCGTCGCCCGAAGAGCGCCCAAACGGTGGCGGATACGGTGAGAGGGGTCCAGCATGTCCTGGATGCCGCGGGCCTGGCTGGTGCGGCTGAAGAGGCCGACCAGTTGGAGACGTCCGCCACCGATGCCGGCCTCTCCGGAAGCATTCGAGCCCTGGATCGCCGTATCTTCGACCTCGAGCGCAGGTTCGGACCGAGGGACCAGGCCGTGATCGACGCACGCGGGAAACACGCTGAACTCACCGGTCAGTCAGGTGACGCACGAGGAGCCGTGGCTCTCTACAACCGGCTCGGCCATGACTGCCAGGACTTCTTCGGACCCTACGATGTACGAGCGCTGAGCGCTTTCGAGGGCGTCGCACGATGGATTGCAGAAGCGGGCAAAAAGTGAAATATAAACCGGCGTTGAGATGCTCACCCCCCTCGGACTGGGCCGCCGTAAGCGCGAACGTTGTGGCCTGGGGATGTGATCGGCCGATCACCACCCGTTTCAATCACGTGTCCCGGCAGGCCAAGGCGGAAGGTGTTCACGCAAAGCCCTCCGCGGCCGTGCGGAAAAGCTTCTTGTTCGCGAACTCCTCGATGCCTGGTCGGTCCAGCTCGCGGCCGAAGCCGTAGCGCTTCCACCGGAGGGGAGTTCCGCTACCTCCGCGCCTACGGAACCTTCGACCGGCTCCTGGCCGCAGCCCGGCGACAGGCGGAGGTGGACTGACTCGGCGCACTCGATCAACCATCGTCAGGGCCCATCAGCACGGCCGCGGCAACCGAAATGATCACTGCGGCACCGACGATGCCTAACGCCGGCCTGCCGGACCGCGCCCATGGTCGCGGCCCATAAGTGCCCAGCCGAGGCGCTTGAAGAAGCCCTCACCGCTGCGAAACCGCACCCGAAGCTCTTTACCGCGAGAGAGCGGGTTACTGTCAGTAACGAGCGTTGGTGCGTGTCTTCAGGGCCGCCGCCGGCCAGGGCGGGTGCCTCCCCCTTCGCCGGCCAGCACGAAGGGTTCCGGTGCTGGTTCGGTGCTGACCTGGAAGGGTCAACATCGGGAAAGCCGCAGGTCCTAGCCCTGATCGAAGGAGTTGTCGTACCACTCGATGGTGGTCCCGATGAGGCTGGCGGCGACGATGCGGGGGAGGCTGGACGGGGCTGGTGGAGCGCTTGCGGGCGACGACATCGGCACCACTTCCTGGCGTTCGACGGGGACGTTTGCGTGTCGCCACACCGTAGGAACGCGCAGGTCAGAGGCGTATGTGGTGGGACACCATAGTTTTGGGAGTGGGAGTGCGTGCGCACCCCATGGGGGCGCTGCCAGGGCCTCGGTGACGGCCGCAATGAGGCCGCGAAGGGTGCTGTCCGAGTTGCACTGGTCGGGCATGATTTGGCGGCGCCGTGCTCACTCCCGTGCTGACTTGGTGCTGACTACGCTGCGTAGAACTCCGGCATGATTCGCAGATCGGACGTAGCAGTGTTGGGATGGCCTGCGGGGCGCGAGTTGTGTACCGCAGCGCAGGCGAAGCCCGGATGATAGAAGCGGCTGTATCAGTCCGCCGAGTGTCGTGGTGCGGTTGGCGTGTCAGGGTTCGTCATGTGGCGGACGGTCATGCTTCGCCAGTTGAGTCGAGCGCTTAGCAGGTTCTTCGTTTTGCTGGTGGTACACGGCCTCACCCGCTTCTGACCTGCACTTATGTGCAGTGCCTCGTAAACGTGCAGGTCAGAGCGTTGCGATCGTCGTGCAGGCTGCTCGATTTGTGGGGACGGCGGGGTCATGAAGGCTTGATCAGCGGCTCGTGTCGGCGTCACCTTCGTCATTCGGAGGGTCTTTCTGTCTCCTGCCGCCCGGAGGGGAGCCGTCCCCGTGCTCTTCCAGCAGCTCGAAGAGCGCGGCGTCCGCTCTTTTCTGGTCTTCCTTCGTCAGTCCGAGCGCTGCGTTGTTGTAGACGGTGTAGCGATCTGGATCGATGATGTTGGCGGCCCTCAAGCTGAACGTCAGCAAGGGGCGCCAACCCTTGCGGTGGCCGACCCGCACTTGTAGCTGGGCCTTGTAGTCACGGGCCTCCGGGAGGAATCCGGAAAACGGTGCCTCGAACTCGATGAAGAGTTGTTGCGCTTGTCTGCCGGGCACGACGAATCCGGCCGGCAGCTTCGCTTCCTCGTCCGGCTCCGGCTGGAGGCGGGACGGTGAGGAGACCCACAGCAGTGGCAGATGGGAGGCGGGCTCATCAGGGAAGGTCAGGATGATGTCCTGTACGACGATCGGTTTGGGACCGGTGTTGTGCAGGATGAGCGGCAGCCGTAGACGTGCCGTGGAACCGTCGACGATCGCCGCGAAGGCATGAGGCTCCCACGCCTGCAGGCATCCCTGTCGCGCGTGGAGCCACCAGAACGACGCGACGGTGAAGAGCAGTGCGCAGGCTGACACCACACTGGCACCGGTAAGCGATGAGGACGCGATCTGATCCGCCGCGACCATCAGCGGAACCACGGATTCAGTCTGCCAGCCCCATCACGGGCTCGCTAACAGGACGAGTGGCCGCCGGCAGTCCCCCGGAACGGGTCAGCGGCCGGGGAGGAGTACGAGATACCACGCGACCAGGGCCGCGCACGCCACCGCCGGGATGAGCTTGGGCAGCCCGTCGCCCTTGCGTGCGTGCGTGGTCACGGCACCGGCGAGCAGCATCAGCAGTCCCATGCCGGCCAGGCCACCGCACAGCCGTACGACCGGGCCGAGGGCCACGCCGATGGCGCCCGCCAGCTCCAGGGCGCCGATCACCCGGTAGGCCGCGGTGGTGAAGCCGGCGTGGGCGGCCAGGTCGGGCATCGGACCCAGGGCAAGGATCTTGGCCGCGCCGAGCAGGGCGAAGATCAACGCGATGAGAGAGGTCAGTGAGGTGGTCAGGATCATGAGACGCCCTTGGGGGTGTGCGGGCGGCGGGCCTGGCGGCGTTCGGCTCCCAGGTCGGCGAAGTAGGCGATCAGGTCGGGGTTGTCGACCGCGGAGGGATTGAGGACCTGCTCGGCGCGGGTGCCCTGGAGGAGGCGCTTGACGGGGACCTCGAGCTTCTTGCCGGTCTTCGTGTGCGGGATGGCCGGCACGGCGAGGATCTCGTCGGGGACGTGGCGGGGTGAGGCGCCGGTGCGGATCGCGTCGCGGATCTTCTCGCACAGGGACTCGTCCAGACCGACCCCGTCGGCGAGGACCACGAAGAGCGGCATCCAGTAGCCGCCGTCGGGTTCCTCTGCACCGATGACGAGGGCCTCGGCGATCTCAGGGAGGTGTTCGACGATGTCGTGAATGTCGGCGCTGCCCAGGCGCACGCCGTTGCGGTTGAGCGTGGCGTCGGAGCGACCGTGCACGATCACCGAGCCGTGCGAGGTGAGGGTGATCCAGTCGCCGTGCCGCCACACGCCCGGGTAGGCGGTGAAGTAGGCGCCGTGGTAACGGCTGCCGTCGGGGTCGTTCCAGAAGTACAGCGGCATGGAGGGCATCGGGTGGGTGACGACCAGTTCGCCGACCTGGTCGAGGACCGGCCGTCCGTCCTCGTCGTAGGCCGCGAGCGCCACGCCGAGGTTGGGTGCCGACAGTTCACCCGCCCACACCGGGGTGGTGGGGGCGCTGCCGGCGAAGGCGGAGACGACGTCCGTGCCGCCGCTGGTGGAGGCCGGCTGGACGCCTGCGCCGACGTGGTCGCGGACCCAGGGGTAGGCGGAGGCGGGCAGGGCGGAGCCGGTGCAGCCGATGACGCGGATCGACGACAGGTCGTGCACGGCGGGTTCGATGCCGAGTTTGGCCATGGCCAGCAGGTATTGGGGGCTGGTGCCGAAGACGGTGACCTTGTGGCGGGCCGCCAGTTCCCACAGGATGTCCGGGCGCGTGACCGGGGCGGGGCTGCCGTCGTAGGTGCAGGTGGTGGCACCGGTCAGCAGGGTGGAGACGACCAGGTTCCACATCATCCAGTGGGTCGTGGTGTACCACAGCAAGCGGTCCCCGACGCCCAGGTCGCAGTGCAGGCCGAGGATCTTGAGGTGCTCCAGCAGGACGCCGCCGTGCCCGTGGACGATGCCCTTGGGCAGGCCGGTGGTGCCGGAGGAGAAGACGATCCACAGCGGGTGGTCGAAGGGCACCGGGGTGATGGTGAGGTACTCGGCGCGGGTGGCCGCGTCCTGCCAGGGAACCGTCAGTCCCGCGGTGCGGGTCTCGGGCCAGGCGAATCCCAGATGATCCACGAGCACCGTGGCTTTCAGCGTGGGCAGGGCGCCGGCCAGGTCGAGTGAGGCGGCGCGGCGGTCGTGGGTGGTGCCGTTGAAGAGGTAGCCGTCCGCGGTGATGAGCACGGTGGGTTCGAGCTGGGTGAAGCGGTCGGCGGCGGCCTTGGGTGCGTAGTCCTGGCCGCACACGGACCACACCGCGCCCAGGCTGGCGGTGGCGAGGAAGGCGATGACGGCGTGGGGGGTGTTGGGCAGGTAGCCGACCACCCGGTCGCCCGTTCCGACGCCGAGGTCGCGCAGGGTGGCCGCGACGGAGGCGACCTGGGCGCGTAGCTCCCTGCCCGTGATCTCGTAGCCGGCTCCGGTCTCGTCCAGTGCGGTGATCGCGGGTGCGTCCGGGTGCAGGTTGCGCAGCGCGTGGTGGGCGTAGTTGAGGGTGGCGCCGGGGAACCAGCGGGCGCCGGGCATGGTCTCCTCGGCCAGCACCCGCTCGTACGGCGTGGTCGCGTCGATGTCGAAGTACCTCCACACCGCCGCCCAGAAGCTCTCCAGGTCGGTGACGGACCAGTGGTGCAGGGACTGGTAGTCGGTGGGGTCCTGGAGCCCTTCGGCGTGATGGTGCCGGGCGGCCCAGCGGGCGAAGTCCGCGATGCGGCTGTTGGCGGCCGCCTTCGGGTCCGGTGGCAGGAAGGGCTCCGGATACTCGGGGGCGCGCGGGGTGGTCATGGTGCGGTGCTCCTCGTCAGGGGGCGGGCCGGGCTTCGGCGGGGCGGCGGGCGGTATGCAGCAGCGGGGCCCAGGCTGCGGTGTCGGTGAAGTCGCCGGCGCCTGTGGGGACGGTGTCCAGTACGACGCGGTCGGGGCGCAGCAGGACGGCATCGGCGCGGCCGCGGGCCAGCCAGGCGGCCAAGGTGCCGCCGTCGTCCAGGTCGCCGACGTGAACCGTGGGTGCGCCCAGTGCCGTGGCCACGCCTGTCATCTGCGCGGTCGGCGGCACGGCGGTCAGGACGGCGAAGGAGTCGCCGAGGACGTCGTCGAGGCGCACTCGCCTGCCGCCCTGCAGCACCCAGGGTTGGGGGCAGATGGTGCCGGCCAGCCCGCGACCGGTCAGGCGGGGGCGGCGCCGTACGAGTGGACCGGCGGTCAGGGCGGGGCTGAGGTCGCGGCTGACGGTCGCGGTCACGCCGGGGATGCGGCAGGCCGTACCCACGACGGTCCGGCGGAATGCCGCGCCGCGGTCCTGGCCGCCGGTCATGGCCCAGCCGACGGCGACCGCGACACGGATGAGGTGGCGGGCGTGTGGCTTGCGCTCGCGTTCGTAGGTGTCCAACAGCCCGTCGCCTGAGCCCTGTCGGAGAACGCGGGCAAGTTTCCAGGTGAGGTTGTAGGCGTCACGCAGGCCCGCGCACAGCCCCTGCCCGATGAAGGGTGGGGTGAGGTGGGCGGCGTCGCCCAGCAGGAAGACGCGTCCCCGGTGCCACCGGTCGGCGAGGCGGGCCCGGAAGGTGTACTGCGCCTGCCGGATCACCTCGAAGTCGTCGTTCTCCGACCCGTCGGACGGCAGATCCACCCAGGGGGCTACCAGCTCCCGCAGGCGTGCCCGCCCCTGTGGGCCGTCCAGGCGCTCGTCATCGTCCAGCCGGAACTCCCAGCGGTAGCGGTCCTCGCCGACCCGCATGTAGGTGGCCGGACGGGTGGGGCAGCAGATCTGCTCGGCGCCGTCCCAGCTGCTCACCCGGCGGCTGGTGCGCACGTCGATGACCCGCCAGCTCTCCTCGAAGTGCAGGTCCTCCCAGACGGCGCCGATGGCCTCCCGGGTGATGCTGCCCGCGCCGTCGCAGCCGAGGACGGCGTCGGCCCACAGGTACTCCTCCTCTTCGCTGCCGTCGCGGCGGAAGGCCACCCGTACCGGAGCCGTGCCGTCGGCGGGCTGCGTGACGGACACGGCCTCGGCGCCGCTCCACAGCTCGCACTCGGGGCGGCGCTTCAGGGCATCGCGCAGCAGGCGTTCCAGTTCAGGCTGGTCGAACATGTTGGTCTGGGCGAAGCCGTGGTGGCCGTGCGGGGAGCGCGGGAACTCGGTGATCACGCGGCGCCGGGGATCCAGCAGCCGTAGGCCCGGTGCCGGGCGGGCGACGGCGGCGAACTCCTCGTGGACGCCGATGCTCTGCAGGATCCGGCAGATCTCGTCGTCCGCGACGACGGCCCGTGGCAGGGGGTAGATGTCCCGGTGGCGTTCGAGGAGCAGGCTGGGCACTCCGTGTCGTGCGAGCAGGAGGGCGGCCGTGACCCCGACCGGTCCCGCGCCGATGATCACCACCGGTCTGCGGGCTGCTGCGGCGCTCACCTCGCGTCCGCCACGGCGTTCCGCTGCTCGCCGAGGTCGATCCGCCCGTCCGGGGTGGCGATCGTGGCGGTGATGAGGTCGCCGTCGCGCAGGTAGAGGGGGTTCTTGGCCTGCCCCTTGAAGAACGCCTTCCACCTGACCGCGGGCGGCAGCAGCGCACTGATCTTCGCGACCGGCTTGGGCGGGGCCTTGAGCGCCGTGCCGCCGGGTGTGCCGGTGAGCAGCAGGTCGCCCGGGTCGAGGGTCTGGAAGCGGGCGAGCAGGGTGAGGGCCTGGGCGGGCCGTACGATCATGTCGGCGAGCGTGCGGTCCTGGCGCGGGGCGTCATTGACATTCAGCCGCAGCCGCAGGTTCAGAAGGTGGGCGAAGTCCTCGGGCTCCAGCAGGGTCAGGTACGGACCCGTCGGCGTGAAGGTCGGGTACGACTTGCTCTCGTAGAACTGGGTCTTGGTCAGCTGCACATCGCGGGCGCTGACGTCGTTGGTGAGGACGAGCCCGGCGACGTAGCGGGGCAGGTCCTGCTCCTCGACGACGGTGCCCACGGGCAGGCTCGCGCCCATGACGAGGCCGAGTTCCACCTCGTAGTCGAGGAACTTCACATGCGCCGGGCGGACGATCGTGTCATGGGGGCCGCTGACCGAGCCGGACGCCTTGCGGAAGAAAGTGGGCGGGATGTCGCCGGTGAAACCCGAATCCTTGGCGTGACTGCGGTAGTTGACCATCTGGGCCACCACCCGGCAGGGCGTGGTGACCGGGGGCAGCGCCACCAGGTCGGCCACGGGCGTGCCGGCCTCACCGGAGGCGGCGGCCTCCCGCACCGCGGCCCGGTCGGCGAGCAGTTCGGCGGTGGTGACCGCCTCGGTGTCGACGTGGACGGCGCGCTCGTCCCGGACGGCCCACCAGCCGTCGGGGGTGCGCAGGACATTGGTGCTCATGAGCTCATCGCTTTCATCAGGCCCAGCAGGCGTGCGGGGTCGAGTTCGTTGTCGCCGCGCAGGGCCGTCACGACCTCGCGCAGCTTGGCGGGGGAGGGGTTGGCGCCGAGGAAGTCACGAGTGACGGGCGGGCCCCACTGAGCCAGGCCGCTCGCCGACATCGGCGCCCAGCCGGGTTCGAGGTCGCGGGAGAACAGGTCGCCGTCGGCGAAGTGCTCCAGCATGAAGCGGTCGGGGTCGCGCCAGTAGTCGAAGAGCTGGCTGCCCTGGATGTGTCGGCCGATGCCCCAGCTGCGCCGGTAGCCGCGCTCGGCGAGGTACTCGCCGCCTGCGGCGATCGAGTCGAGGTCGGTGACCTGGTAGGCGGAGTGGACGTATCCGGTACCCGGCCCGAGGTGCAGGGCGAGGGTGTGGTGGTCCACGGGCGTGCTGCCCTGGTCGCAGCGGATGAACGCCATGGTCGGCCCGCGGTCGCGCTGCCCGTCCAGGAACAGGAAGTCGGACACGATCATCCCGAGGGTGTCCAGGTACCAGTTCAGGGCCCGCAGGAACGCCCGCGTCTCCAGCACCACGTGACCGAGCCGCTGGATGCGCGACGGCTCGCGGGGCGGTCGCTGGGTGGCGTTCGTACGGTGACGCCGGGTGCCGGTGTTGAGGATCAGCGGCTGTTGCTCGGGCAGAGCGGGCAGCTGCCCGGCGCAGTGCACGACCCGGCCCGGGAAACCCGGGGGATCGACGACCCGGCCGAGCTGGTCGCCGCGGGATTCCGGCTCACCGCGCGGATGGCCGACTCCCACCCCGAGCTCATGCGGATCCTGCGGGACCGCGGCCTGGCCCACATCCACTCCGAGCGTGGCCTGTCCCCCCCCCCGAGCGCTTCGTGATCTGCAATGCGGCATCGCCTCCGGCCGCTTCGCCGGCACCGACCCGACCACGGCCCTGTCCGCCCTGGGCGGGACCCTGCTGTCCCTGGTGGCGCTACGGCTGGCCCGCCCCGACCTCGACGGCGACGAGGCCGCCTCCGACATGGCCGCAATGGTCCTGCGCATGCTCGGCCTCTCCGCGGACGACGCGCACGAGGTCACCCGGCGCCCGCTGCCCGGCCTCGACTGACCGTCAACTCACCTCTGCATCGCGCAGAAGGTCCCGAACCCGGCGCGCAGCGACCCGCGGTGCCACGCCGGCGGCGACGAGGAACGCGGTCGCCGCAGCCTCACCCCTGGGATCCGCCCACGTGGACTCGGTGTTCTCCTCGGCCAGTGCCAGCATCAGGGCCTCCAGTGCCTGGGCGAGGACATGTGCGGGGACATGGTCCGCGAACACGCCTTCGTCCTGGCCACGCCGTAGGGCCGCGACGGCCTCTTCGCGCGCCGGCGCCAAGGTGGTGCGGATCGCCTCCTGTCCCACACCGCGGCGCCCCAGAGAGATGAGCATGCGGTACTGGTCGCCCACCGCCCATGCCGCCAGCACCGTACGCGCCATCGCCGCCGGCGGATCGGCACCCGGAGCACGGGTTGCGGCGAACGCCTGTTGCAGCGCCTGGGCTGCTTCCTGTGTCAACTCGGCGATCAGCGCTTGCCGGCTGGAGAAGTGGTGGTAGAGCGTGCGCCGGGCGACGCCGGCTGCCTGAGCGATGCTGTCTAGGCTCGCGTCGGGGTCGTCCCGCAGTTTCTGTCGGGCGGCGGTGAGGACGCGGCTGCGGTGGGAGTGAGCATCCCTGAGCTGCGGGATGCGAGCCAGGGTGTCGGGAGTCTGCACGGCTCCGTCCTTCCACGGGTTCTGCCTGTCGGAAAGCCGTGGGCGCCGGTGCTTCCTCACGCACCGGCGCCCACTCACCCTGCCCAGGGTGGCTGTTGTGCTGCTGACGGGCGTCAGGGGACGAGAATGAGGCGGATCGGGTCGCCGATCTTGTTCTCGAGACGGTTGACCGCGTCGGCCGCGTCGACGAGCGGGATGTGGTCCGTGATGGAGGGGGCCAGATCGAGACGTCCGGCTGCGGCGAGCTGCACCAGCTCGTAGACGCCGTCGGGCGTGCCGCCGTAGTGGCCGCGGACCTGCTTCTGCAGGTAGTTGAAGGTCAGTCCCTCGGTGATGGTCAGCGGCCTGGGGCTGATGCCGACCAGGATGAGGGAGCCGCCCAGGCCGAGGACGGAGGCGGCCTGCTCGCGGACGGCGGGTACGCCGGCGCAGTCGAAGGCGAAGTCGAGGCCGCGTCCGCCGGTGGCCGCGCGGACCTGGTCGGTGAAGTCCGGGGCGGCCGGGTCCAGGGCGAAGTCCGCGCCGAAGGCGAGAGCACGCTCACGCGCGCTGGGCAGCGGGTCGACGGCGATGATGGGTGCCGCGCCGACCAGGCGGGCGAGGCGCACGTTGTGCGCGCCGACTCCGCCCACGCCCCAGATGCCGACGGACTGGGCGGGACGGACGCCTGCGGTGGCGACGACGGCGGCGTAGGGGGTGGAGACCGCGTCGGGGATGATCGCGGCCTGGTCGAAGGGCAGGCTGTCGGGGATGGGGACGACGGTCTCCTCGGGGGTGACCATGTACTCGGCCCAGCCGCCGTCGTAGTCGATGCCGGCGGTGCGGACCTGGGTGCAGGCGCGATGGCGCACACAGCCCTCGCACTTGCCGCACGCCTTGCCCGCCTCCAGGGTGACGCGGGTGCCGACGGTCAGGTCCCGCTTGAGGTCGGGGCCGAGGGCGTGGACGACACCGGAGACCTCGTGGCCGACGGTGACCGTGTCGGAGTCCAGGAAGAGCGGAGGCAGGGAGCCGTCGAGGAGGTGGACGTCGGACAGGCAGACGCCTGCGGCCTTCACCTCGATGAGGACCTCACCAGGTCCGGGTACGGGGATGGGGACCTCCTCCACGGCGAACTTCTTGCTGTCCACGTGGAAGCGTCCGGCGAGCATGGTGTCCATGAGGAACTGCTTTCTGTGAGCGGCACCGATCATGGGGATTCAGCGGTGCCCTGAGGTGTGTGATGACTTGTGGTGGCGGGGAGGCGTACGGCTGGCAGCGGGGGAGTGCCGCACGCCTCCCGGCGTCGGGAGGTCACACGCCTTGACGACGTTGTAACGGTCAGGCGAAGACGTCCTGCTGGTAGCGCTCGTCCGCTTCGAGCTGGGCGAGCCAGTGCTGGGCGGTCTCGTCATCGCTGCCGGTTTTCTGACGGTGGATGGCGGCGAGGGCCTCGCGGACGGCGGGCGCCATACGGCGGCCGTCACCGCAGACGTAGATGTACGCGCCGTCCTCGATGGCCTGCCACACCGTGTCGGCGGCGCCCACGATGGCGTTCTGCACGAACCGGGCCGGGTGGCCGGTCACCGCGGAGTAGGCGGTGTGGATCTGCGCGATGCCGGCCTGCTCCCAGTCCCGCATCTCCTGACGGTAGAAGTAGTCGTGCTCGGGGTGGCGGCAGCCGACGAAGACCTGCGCCAGGCCGACCTGGATGCCGCGCTCGTGCTGCCAGGCCCGCTCCTCCAGGAAGCCGCGCAGGGGCGCGATGCCGGTGCCGGGGCCGATGAGGATCAGCGGCGTGGCCGGGTCGGCGGGCGGGGCGAACGTCGGGGAGGGCACGCGGACGTAGCCGTAGACGACGTCCCCGGGCTCCAGGCCCGCGATGTAGGAGGAGCAGGTGCCGCGGTAGTGGCCGTCGCCGGACAGGGCCGGGCCCTCCAGCAGGCCGACGGTCAGGCGCACATGCCGTGGGTTGGCCGACGGGGCGGAGGAGATGGAGTAGAAGCGCGGACGGATCGGGCCCGTCATCTCCAGGAAGACCGCCAGCGGCGGCTCGACCGCCGGAAAGCGCTCCAGCAGGCCCAGCACCGAGACCCGCTTGCCGAGGATCTCCTTGCTGTAGCGCTCCTCGGCCTCCTCGGTGTCGGCGGTGTACGCCTGGAGCTGCGGCCGGGTCCACGGGCACTGGGTGTACTCGGCCAGGGTGTGGATCTGGGAGCGGGTGGCCACGTCCTGCAGTTCCAGGAACTCGGTGAGCAGGATGCCCGCGGTGACGGGGACGCCGACCGGCAGGTGCGTGCGGCCGCCTGCGGGCAGGTCCAGGCGCAGCACCTGGTCGTACCCGACACCGAGCCGCTTCAGCGCGCGGTTCACCAGGGCAGGCTCGTTCTTGGCGAAGACGGCCAGGTGGTTGCCGGTGTCGTAGGTGACGCCCTCGGGCAGCTCGAAGGTGATGGACCTCGCGGACGGGCGCGGCGGCTCGATCCGGAAGTCCCACAGGCCGGTCGCGTCGGCCACCAGCTCCTCGTTGGCCACCACCTTGAGCGGATATGCCTGCTCGGAGACGATCGCGGGACGCACGTCGGACTCGGTGAGCAGCTGGACCTCGTAGCGCGGGCCGCTCGCCTCGGAGGTGTCGGCGGCGTACTCCTCGGCCAGGGTGGCCCACAGCGTGTCCATCCAGCGACTGGCCATGCCGTCGAAGTCACCTGCGGCGTCCGCGATGCCGCGCTCGACGACCGGCGTGGCGCCGGCGGCCAGCAGCCCTTCCTCGATCCGCTTGGGGAACGCCTGGTAGGTGGCCACCCACTGGGTGTTGCCGGCGCCCAGCAGCGCGAACCGCACGTTCGACAGAGAGCCCTCCGGCAGTCCGGCGCCCAGCAGGTCGTCGAAGCGCTGCGCGTTGTCAGGGGCCTTGCCGTTGTAACTGGCGGCAACAACCACGAGCAGACCCTCGGTGGGCAGGTTGTCACCGAGCTCGTCCAGGCTCATCAGCGTGGTGCCGAACCCGGAGCGCTCACCGCGGTCGGCGATGGTGCGCGCCAGGTCCTCGCACGAACCCAGGCTCGATCCGTGGGCGACGGTCAGATTCACCCCGACGCCGCTCACCGCGGTCTGCTGCCGCTCGTCGTCGCTCTGCAGGTCGACGGCGCCGAACACGGCCCGCTCGTGCTCCTGACGCCTGCGGATGACGAGTTCGAAGTCGCCGGGCTTGCGCGTCAGGGCTTCCCGCACATCCATCTTGTAGTCGGTGGTGTCGGAGAACTTGAACTTCTGCAGCACCAGCGCCAGCGCCAGGCGGGCCTCGGTGAGGGCGAACTGGCGGCCGATGCACGCGCGCCGACCGTTGCCGAACGGCTTGTAGGCGTGCTGGTGGTGCCGGGCGCGGTTCTCCGGCAGCCACCGGTCGATGTCGAACTCGTGCGGCCTCTCCCATGCCTTGGGGTGGGTGTGCAGCGGACCCATCAGCAGGTTCGTCTTCGTGCCCTGCTTCAGTTCGTACCGGCCTCCGATGACGGTGTCCTCGAGCGGTGCCTTCATGATCTGCGGTATGGGAGCCCACAGGCGCAGGGTCTCCTCCAGGATCCGCGGGATCACGTCCATTTTCATGATCGTGTCGTAGTCCGGGACCGTGTCACCGGGCATGAGGCGGTCCACCTCGGCGTATGCCTGGGCCAGCGCGTGCGGGTTGCGCATCAGCGAGTACGTGGCGAACGACAGCAGACCGCTGGTGGTCTCGTGGCCGGCGATCAGGAACGTCACCACCTGGTCGCGGACGTTGTCGTCGTCCAGCGGCCTGCCCGTATCCGGGTCGGTGGCTTGAAGCATCAGGCCCAGCAGGTCGTCCTCACCGCTGCTCATGCCCTGACGACGTTCCTTGATCACGCTCTCGACGAGGTCCCGCATCAGCTGGATGTTCTTGCGGTAGCGCTTGTCGTCGTCCGTACGCAGTGCGGTCATCCCCGGCAGTTCCTGGGAGCGCCGCATCGACTCCACCAGCGCCTCCAGCAGGGCGTTGAGGAAGGGGTGCAGCTCCTCCTCGGCGAAGGAGTCGAACCGGTAGCCGAAGCCGGACAGGGCGATGGTGTCCAGGGTCAGCCGGGTGTAGTCGTCAGTGATCCTGACCGGTTCGCCTTCCGCGTTCGCCCACTTGCCCACCAGGCTCTGGGCGATCTCCAGCATCTGTCCGTAGTAGTTCTTCATGGCGCGCTGGCTGAAGGCCGGCATGAGGATCCGGTGGGCCATGCCCCAGGCATCACCGTCGTCGACCTCGTGGGCCGTGAACAGGCCCGCTCCCGTGTAGTCCCGGACATGGCTCAGCGGCGCGAAGATCGGCTTTCCGAAGCGGGTCTCGTCGCTGACCTCGGTGACCAGGTCCGGGTCGTAGACGAAGACGTTCTCCTGGCCGGCGATGTTCAGGCTGAAGATGCCCTCCGGGAACTGCTTGGACAGCTCGCCGAAGAACGCGACCGGGTTGGTGTCGGGAAGCGGCGGTGCGGGGTCGAGGACCGGGATGCCCTGCGAGGACGGGGTGGGGCGAAGGTCGTTCGCGGCGTGCGTGGTCATGACGTGCTCCTCTGCGGGGAGTGGAGGGGATGGGCAAGGGCGGGCTGCGCTGGTCGGTGCCGCGCTGCACCACGGAAACATACGCCGTATGGATTAGTACCGTACGTCGTATGGAAACACGGTGCAACCCCGGCCGAGGGGAGGGATGCCGTGATCGGAGTCATTTTCCGTACGCCGTATGGGCGCTGGTACCGTACGAGGTATGGAAAAAAAGGTGAGACGTCCCCCGCGGGGAACGAGGAAGAGAGACGTGCCTCTGACCGAGGCCGGGATCTACGCCGCCGCCCTGCGGCTGATCGACGAGGACGGGGCCGAGGCGCTCACCATGCGCAAACTCGCGACCGTGCTCGATGCGAACCCGATGTCGCTGTACCACCACGTGCCGAACAAGGAAGCCGTGCTGCGCGGCGTGACGAGAATGGTCGGAGCCCAGTTCCGCACCGTGACGCTTCAGGATGCTCCCTGGCAGGAGCGCCTCCGGCTGCTCGCCACGGACTTCCGGACGCTGGCGCACCGGCACCCCGAGCTGATGGCGTACTCGTTCAGCCACCAGCCCGACTTCATCCAGCACGACGACCCGTTCTGGACGGCCCTCACCGCGATCGTGGTCGCTGCCGGCGTGCCGTTGTCAGAGGTCCCTGAGGTCGCCGCGCTGATCGTCGCCGTCGTCGTCGGTGTCCTCGGCGCCGAACTCAACGGAGCGCTCCACCAGTGGGCGAACCTCAAGCCCCCCGGCCCTGATACCGACGGCGGAGACGGGCCCACGGATGCGGCCCCTGGCTCCACGGGTGCAGGGACTGCGGGCCCTGATCGGGACCACATGTTCCGTCTCGTGATGGACACGCTGATCACGGGCCTGGAAAGCCGGCTCACCGCCGACCGTGACAGCCAGGACGCCGGCCGCCGTTGAGTCCGCGGCTCGAGGTGCTACGGCTTGAGGCTCGTCCGTGGCAGGCGCGCTCGGGGCGCTGCGGCCGGAAGAGATCGTTTCCCGCGCTGTCCGAGCTTCCTGCGTTCCGAGCTCGGTCAGCAGTGACAGCAGGCTCGCTCGTACCGAGAGGCGTGTGGAGAGCAGCACCGCCCCGAACCAGTCCACGAGCCGTACCGACCTCGACAGGGAGCGACGCGCGGAGCGTGACCGCTTCTTGGCACAGCAGGCGGGGCGCGGGCTGCTGGTGATCGCGCTCGCACTGATCGTGGCCCTCACCGTGACGGACATCGGCATGGCAGCGGATTCTGCTGCGGCCCCCGCCGCGCCGGATCGGGCCTTACGGGTGGGCTGGCTACCCTCTCGCCGAACGGGTTGCCTCCTTCCCTGCCTCAGGACCCGACGCCCTGCTACACCGCGTTCACCGCGACCTGCTCGCGCATACCGGGGAGCAGCTCAGCGACGACGCCGCTTTCCTGATCATCGAACGCACCCCCGCGCGCCATCTCATGTCCCACGCCGGGGGACCTCTCCCGTCGACAGCTGGCTGACCTGTCACACCGTCCCCGCCAGGTGGCGCACGGCGCACTGGTGCCCACGGCGGGGCCCGGCCGCCGCCCATGCCCACCGCTGGACTGACGGTCACCTGGCCGAGTTGCGCCGAGCCGCTGAGTCAGCTCAGGGGCGAGTCGGTGGTGGGCGTGAGCAGGGTCTCGGCGATGCCGACAATCTGGCTGAGGTCGAAGCCCTCGATGTCGGCGCGAAAGTCCGGGCCGGCCAGGTACGCCCGCAGCCGCTCCTGCACGTCGTCGGTGTCTCTGTAGGAGACGAGGGCGTACAGCTGGGGCGTCTCACCCCCGGAAGCCGCTGGCACCGTCCAGGCGCCGTGCGTGGTGATCCGGTGCTTCGCCATGCCGGGAATGTGCTGGGACCGGACGTTCTCATAGGCGACGAGGGCTTCCGGGCCGGACAGGGTGTAGACGCGAAGCTGGTACTGGGACATGAACGCTCATTCCTTTTCTGTCTGGGCATGGATGGTCAGCGGTCAACTTTGGGAGAGCAGGTACGCCAGTTCGGTGTCCCAGTCGATGCGTCCGGCCTCGGCACCCCGTGGCACCAGAGCCTCCGTGCTTTCCAGGAAGCTCTTGACGTCCCGCACGGGAACCTCGAGCAGCGGCGCCCGCGCGAGACCCGAGAGCGATGTACATCGCCTGGTCACCACGACCGACGGCCGACCAGATCCGGACGTCCCCATGACCGGCGCAGCCCTCCAGGCCATCGGCGAGAAGGTCACGCCCCAGGATCCATTCGACGGGCTCGTCACTGTGGGAGAAGAAGGTCGCACGAACGACATAGGGATCAGCGGGCTCATACCGCAGACGCATACGCAGGGGCAGCGAGTAGACCCGCGAGACGACGAGCCGGGCGGTCAGTCCCTGGACCACAGTCCTCGAAGACTCCATCGGCATTCACTCCAAGGCGCCCCTCCCTCGGCTGCGCCCGCCGCTGGCGGTGGTAACGCATCGGAGGAAGAGGTGTTGCAGCAGGGCCCGGGCGCCGGGACGGCATCGGCAGACCGCGCGATTCGTGGCGTCGCGGCAGATGGGCGACGCGTGCCTGCGACACGAGGTCGGTGTCGGCAGGCAGGTTCGAGAGGGGCGGGTCCTCGCTCAATCGCCCGCCTGGGCGGCGGTCAGGGGACCGTTGATCCTTGACCAGCGGTCGTGTCCCTGCCGCCGACAGGCATCGGGCGAGGGATGCAGCCTCGGCCCATGGGCACAGACAGAACCTGTCTCACCGGTCACCGTGGTTCCCGTCGAAGTGGTCCCAGCCTCCGTAGTTCCGGTCACCGTGGTTCCCGCCGTGGCGGTCCCAGTCCCGGCCGTCGTGCTCGTAGCGGTTCCCGCTGTGCCGGTACGACCTGTCGGACTTCCACCCGCGCCCCTCGTCGCTCCCGTAGCAGCGACCGTCGCGGCTGTGCCAGGACGAGTCGGTGACACGGTCGTCGTGGTGCCAGCCACGGTTCTCGTCCCAGCAGTAGCCCTGCTCGATCAGGTAGCCGATGCCGTGGTCCCAACGGTAGTCGGCGGGGTTGACGCCGACGGCCGGCCGCTGGACGTGGGCGGCGGAGGGAGTCGCGGCCGAAGCGGTGCCCCCGGCACCGATGACGGCGGCACCCGCGATCGCCATGGAGGAAACAGCGACAGCGATCCGCTTCGTGAGCTTCTTCATGATCTTTCCTTCCGGTTGGCGCGATCTGCACCAACGGCTTCTCGTGCACGCGGTGTGCAGCGCCTGGACCTTGTTCGATCAAGCTTTTCCATACGTTGTATGGAAGTACCTCTCAAGGATTACCATACGACGTATGGAAATGCCTCAGGTGGGGACGGTGACACGCACCACACGCCGCGAGGTCACCGGGTCAGTCGTCCTGGCAATCCGGCCGAAGGGGCGCACCCCATTTCGGCGACGTGCCATCCCCTGAACAGCTCTCGCGAGATCGTCGACGCGTCGGTGCCCACCAGGAGCTGACCTCATGAGCGCGTGGGCGACGCTGGTGATCGGGCCCCGCCAGGTGTGATCAGCGGCTTGGGCCGGATCGGTTGGCCGAGGCCCGTGTCGTATCCGCAAACCATCGTGATCAGGTGGCAGTTTGCTCGCGGACCTGCTCTCCGGCAGCCCCTGACCTGCAGGCACCCGTCAATGACCAAGAGCTGCCCCGTCCACGAGACGTGCTGGGCCCCGAACGGCGGTTTGCGATCGTCGGAAGGCGGCGCGAACATTTTTCCAGGGGCGCAACGGCCGGGCCAAGCCTTGAATGCCGGCGCCATGGGAGGAGGGACGCGCCCTTCGCGCTGCGACACTCCGACAGACGTCACCCGTGAAGCGGCGGCACAGCGAATAAGACCGGACTTGCTCAGCCGGTGTTGCGGGCTGACGGGAACACGCGCGGTCGGCTCACCTGGCAGACGGCCTGAACTCTGCCACAGCCGCATGACCGTGTCGGTGGTCGCCGCCGTGGGGTGGGCGGCAGAGCGGAAGGAGTCTGCCCATGCGGATCGTCGTGGACCTGAATCGCTGCCAGGGATACGCACAGTGCGTGTATCTGGCGCACGAGGTCTTCAGGCTGAACGGTCAGGAGGCGCTCACCTATGAGCCGAACCCTGATGACCAGCGGCGCCTGCAGGTCGAGCGAGCCGCTGCGGCGTGCCCGGTGCAGGCGATCGTGATCGACCGCTTGGACGGCGAGGAGCGGGGCGAGACGTCATGACCTTGCGGGCAACGGTCGCGGAGCTGGTGCGCGAGTTCCGTGCCAGCGGCCGGATCGTCATCGTGGGTGCTTCTCTGGCCGGGCTGCGGGCCGCGGAGACTTTGCGCGAGGAGGGCTTCACCGGTTCTCTGACCATCATCGGGGACGAGCCGTACGAGCCGTATGACCGTCCGCCGCTGTCCAAGCAGGTGCTCAAGGGCTGGGTGCCGGCCGATCACACGAAGCTGCCCCGTATGCGGGAAGTCGATGCGGACTGGCGACTCGGGGTGGCTGCCGTCGGGCTGGATCGGGCCACCAAGCAGGTGCGCCTGGCGAATGGAGAGCAGGTCCCGTACGACCGGTTGCTGATCGCCACGGGCACCCGCGCGCGGCAGTGGCCCAACCCGGCCGAGGCCGCCCTGCGCGGGGTCCACACGATTCGCTCGCGCGATGATGCGGAGCAGTTGCAGAAGGAGCTGGCCGAGCCGCCGTCGCGGGTGTTGGTCATCGGCGCCGGGTTCATCGGCTCGGAAGTGGCCTCTGTCTGCCGGGAACTGGACATCCCGGTGACCGTCGTCGAGCGGGGTTCGGCGCCGCTGGTCGGCGCGCTCGGCGGGGTGATCGGGGCGATCGCCGCGCAGCTGCAGCGCGATCACGGCGTGGACCTGCGCTGCGGGCTGGGCGTGTCGTCGCTGGAGGGCGACTCCGGCGGGCACGTGCGGCGTGCTCAGCTTTCGGACGGTTCGATCGTCGACGCCGATGTGGTGGTGGCTTCGCTGGGGTCGATCCGCAACGTGGAATGGTTGGAGGGCTCCGGACTGGCGGCCGGTTTCTGGGGCGTCGGATGCGACGCCGGCGGACGGGCCTTCGACATCAACGGCGTGGTCACCGACAGCATCTTCGTGGCAGGGGATGTGGCGCGTGCGCCGCACGTGCTCTACGAGTACCAGTTCCTGGCGATGGAGCACTGGGACAACGCGGTGCTCGGCGCGGAGGCCGCGGCGCACAACATGGTGAACCTCGAACCTGACTACCGCCCGCATCTGCTGCTGCCCGGCTTCTGGTCCGGTCAGTTCGGCGTGAACATCAAGTCCGTCGGGGTGCCGCCTTTCGGGGACGAGATCGTCTTCACCCAGGGGTCCGTCGAGGAGCGCCGTTTTGCCGCCGCCTACGGTCACCGGGGCCGCATCGTCGCGGCCGTCACCTTCGATCACGGCAAGTGGCTGGAGTACTACGGGAAGTTGATCGAGCATTCAGGCCCGTTCCCGCCTCCGCCGCCGGGCTGGGACCAGCCGCCCGACATGAAGCCGATGCCGGCCGAGTTTCCGGACCCGAGGGTCCCGACGGCGATCCCCGACGTCGTCCTGACCGGCCACGCCCCGAGCGGGCGGACGGCCGAGTTCCGGCCGCGACACCACTGAACCGGCCGCCGACCGGGCGGCTCGGCGGACAGCATCCACAGTAAGAAGGAGGGGAGCCTCGTGGTCGAGGAAACCCCCTGGCAGCAGGCCCTGCGCTACGCCAACCGGGCCAACCCGTACCCCTTCTACGAGGAACTGCGCAAAACCCCGGTGGCGCGGCAACCGGACGGAACCTACGTCGTCAGCACCTACCGGGAGATCGTCACGCTGCTCCACGACCCCCGGGTCAGCTCGGACCCAAGAAAGTCCCCGGCCCTGGTCGCGGCCGGTACCGAGCACTCGGGGGAACCAGCGGCTGAGCCGATCAGAGAGGCGCTGACCGAGCCGAACATCATCACCTGCGATCCGCCCGAGCACGACCGTGACCGCCGGACGATGATGCCGCACTTCGTCGGCCCGCCCCATGCGCCTCACCTGATCTCCGACCTGGAACCCGACATCCGCCGCCTCGTGGACGGCCTCCTGGACGGCATGAGGGGCAAGACCCGGATCGACGCCGTCGACGACTTTGCCTACCCCCTGCCGGTGACGGTGATCTGCAAGGTCCTGGGCGTGCCACTGGAGGACGAGCCACGCTTCCACCACTGGATCGAAACGGCCTTGGACGGGCTGGACTTCGGCCCCGAAGCCGCCTCCGAAGAGATCCGGAGCCGACTGGCCGGGGCCCGGCAGGCCGTGCAGGACTTCGGGCAGTTCGCAGCCGAGCTGCTCGACCGGTACGCCGACCAGCCGGGCCCGGGCATGCTCTCCGCCTTGGTCAACGAGGACGGCCCGGAAGGACGGATGTCCAAGGGCGTCCTCGCGAGCAACGCCCTGCTCCTGATCTTCGCGGGACATGAGACGACGGTGAACCTCATCGCCCACAGCGTGCTCACCCTGCTGCGGCACCCCGAGGCGCTTGACAAGCTGCGCCGCCGGCCCGAGCTGATCGTGCCCGCGGTGGAGGAGCTGTTGCGCTTCGAGTCGTCGGTGCAGTTCTGGCACACCCGCTCCGCGCTGGAAGACATCGACATCGCCGGCACCACCATCCCCAAGGGAGCGCCGATCTTCCTGGCGTACGGCTCGGCGAACCGCGACCCGGAACGGTTCACCGACCCCGACGCACTCGACTTCGAACGCCGCGACAACCAGCACCTCGGCTTCAGCCAGGGCATCCACTTCTGCTTCGGCGCCCCGCTCGCCCGGCTCGAGGTCCAGGTCGCGGTCGGCGAGTTCGTCCGCCGGGTGGAGAACCCCCGGCTCGTCGAGGACCCGCCGCCGTACCGGCACAACCAGATCTTCCGCGGACCGCGGCACGTCCTGGTCGACATCGACGGCATCCGTGACTGAGCGCGTGTGTGTGAGGGATCGCAATGCGGGCTTTCCAACTGGTCGGGTGGCGGCAACCGCCGGAGCTGCGCGAGGTGCCGGTTCCCGAGCCCGGACCGGGGCAGGTGCTGGTGAAGGTCGCAGGTGCCGGTGCGTGCCACTCCGATCTGCACATCATGGAGGCACCCGGGCCACCACCCGGGCTCGCCACGGAACTGCCCTTCACGCTCGGCCACGAGAACACGGGATGGGTGGAACGGCTGGGAGCGGGCGTCACCGGGTTCACGTCCGGGGACCCTGTGATCGTCTATGGCTGCTGGGGCTGCGGGATGTGTGCCAACTGCCGCCAGGGCCTGGAGAACTACTGCCAGAACCTCGGCGGTCAGGGCCCCGGCCTTGGAGGCGGTCACGACGGCGGCATGGCCGAGTACCTGCTCGTCCCGGCGCCGCGGTACCTGATTCCGCTCGGCACCCTCGACCCCCGCCAGGCCGCCCCGCTCAGCGACGCCGGACTGACCAGCTATCACGCCGTCAAACGGTCGCTGCACCTGCTGGGACCGGGGTCGACCGCGGTCGTGATCGGGGCGGGCGGTCTGGGTCAGATGACCATCCAGATCCTGCGCGCGCTCACCACGGCAACCACCGTAGTCGCCGTGGACACCGACACGGGCAAGCTGAAAACCGCCAAGCACATGGGAGCCGACGAGGCGCTTCTCTCGGGCGACGAGGCGATTACGCGCATCAAGGATCTGACGGGACAGCTGGGCGCTGAGCTCGTGCTGGACATGGTCGGGATAGACCCGACTCTGCGGATGGCTGCTCAGGCAGCCAGGGTGCTCGGCCACCTGACCATCGTCGGCCTCGGCGGCGGAGCCCTGCCCGTCAACTTCATCAGCCCGCCGCACGAGTGCTCGGTCGCCTCGCCCTACTGGGGCACCCTCCCCGAACTCATGGAAGTGATCACCCTCGCCCAGCAGAAAAAGATCAGGATGCTGGTCGAGCACTTCCCATTGGAACGCGCCGCCGAGGCGTACCAGCTCCTGCACGACGGCAAGATCCAAGGACGCGCCGTCGTCACCCCCCACGCATGAGTACCGACGCCAATGCGACCGACACGCACATGCGGCGTGGTCGGGTGACGACGGACATGCACTGACGCGACAACGCTGCTCCAATAAGGAGGCAGGCGCCATGACATCCCCCACCGATTCCCCGGGCCCCATTCCCCCGCGCGGCAGCGCGCCAGAAGAGAGGCCCGTGGCAGAAGGCATGGCCGCCCTGGCGAACATGGGCTGGCAGATCCTGCTCACGATGGGCCTCGCCACCATCGCCCTGGGCGTCATCGCCCTGGTCTGGCCGGGCGCGACGCTGCGCGTCGTTGGCATTCTCTTCGGTGTCTACCTACTGGTCACCGGTGTCTTCCAACTCGCCGCCGCCTTCGGCACCCACGTCCCACGGCACCTTCGCGTGCTGCACTTCATCACCGGCGCGGCCTCCATCCTGCTGGGACTGATCTGCTTCCGGGGCGCCCTTGAGTCGCTCCTGCTGCTCGCCCTGTGGATCGGCTTCAGCTGGCTGCTGCGCGGCACCACGGAGACGGCCGCGGCGGCCTCAGCCCCGGCCATGCCGGGGCGCGGCTGGCACGTCGCCTTCGGGATCGTCGGGGCTCTGGCCGGCACCGTGATGATCGTCATGCCGTTCGCCTCGATCGCGACACTCACCCTGGTGGTGGGCGTCATGGCCCTCATCGTGGGCCTGACCGAGGTGGTCCGCGCCATCAGGACGCGCGTCGAGATCGGTCATCTCGCTTCGGGCACGGCCACCCAGCGGCGTCCTCAGTTCCACGCGCGACCGCACCCTCAGCACTGACCGGCTGGAAGCGGTGAGCGGCGTTCGGGTCAGTCGGTGTGACGGCCATGAGACCGTCCGACGAGTGAGGCCGCCCGCCGGACGACGGCCCATCCCGGCGGCCGCCATCCGGTGGGCACGGCGCCCGGCCGATGGTGGGGAACCCGCACCCGTAGCGTCCGGGGACTGATCCGGCACCGTACGGGAGTGGGCAGGGTGCCGGCTTCGCCGTCGAGCCCGACGGGGACGACCGGGGCGTCGGCTGGATGACGACGTCGTCGGGTGTCGCGAGACGGGTCAGGCCATGCGTCTGCCCGCTTCGCAGCCTGGCGGCCGTCTCCGCGGGCGTCTCCGCCCTGGCGGCCAGTACTCCCAGGAGCCCGGAGTCGAGCTGCGCCCGCCTGCCGAGTCCGGCCGGGTCGTCGACCTGGTAGGGGTTGCTGCTCACAGGGCCTCCAGCGCGGACGAAGGGTCCTCACGGTTCAGGCCGAGATCCCTCGCGAAGTGGTTGCGGGTACCCGCCGGAACGACGACGAAGGGCAGGCCGTCTCCGCGGCCACCGCGGCGACAAGCGCCTGGGTGCCGTCTCCGCCGGGCCACCCCCAGCAGATCCGCACCGTCATCCACCGCGCGTCGGGCGACACCGTCAGGTCCTGGCGCAGGGAAGGATCGATCAGGAAAACCTGAGCTCCGAACGCCCGGGCTCGTTCCGCTTGGCCACACCGTTCCCGCAACCTGCGTGCGCCGTGGTCGGAGGGGGCGATGCCCAGGACGTGACCGTCGCCAGCCGCCATAGGGGTAGGCGGCACAGCCGGCGGATGCCTCCCCGTCTGCATGGATCGCCGCGACGTGGCCGCGTACGGCTAGGGCGGCGCTGGCACCGGTCGCTGGGCCGCCGACCTGCCGCCGCCAGTGGCAGAGGGGGACAGTGGCGAGAGCGCAGGACACCAGGGCTCACGGACGAGGAGCTCACCCGTTTCCGGTGACTGAGGCAGGGCACCCAGTGCCCATGGCGTCGCGTCCGGTTCCGGTGCGAACCATCCTCGCCACAATCGGCCTGGTGCTCGCCACCTACGTCGTACTCGAACTGGTGGTGCATGCTCGGCGGGTCTTGATCTGGGCGGTCATCGCGTTGTTGTTGGCCGTCTCCCTTCATCCGGCGGTCCAGGCGCTGCAGCGACGGGTGCCGCGATGCCGACGGTCGGTGGCGACCTTGCTGGTCTTCCTGGCTGCTGCCGTGGCCGTCGGCGCGGTGGTCGCTCTGTTCGTCATCCCCCTGGCTCAGGAGGGAAGCCGGCTCGCCGGTCGTCTGCCCGCCATGATCAGGGACGCCCAGGCCGGTCGCGGGCCAGTCGGTAACTTGCTTCAGCGGACGCACGCTCTGCAGTACGTCCAGCGGCATCAGGCACAGATCCGGGCGTTCGCCACCGGACTGAGTACGCCCGCCCTGAAGTTCATCCGCGGTGCCGCGACCACAGTGACAGGCGCTCTCACAATTTTCGTCCTGGCCTATCTGATGGTCCTGGAGGGCCCCAAGGCCATAGAGCGGTCCTTGGCCCTCGTGGACACGGCGTCCGCGGCCCGGATACGCCGCGTCGGAGCAGCGTGCGCCCGTACCGTCAACGGCTACCTGACCGGAAACTTGCTGATCAGCTTGATCTGCGGGCTCCTGACCTACGGCATGCTGCTCGTTTCCGGAGTGCCGTTCGCCGGCCTGCTGGCCCTCTTCGTCGCCTTGACCGACCTCATTCCCCTGGTGGGAGCCACCATCGGGGCTGTCGTCGCCTCGGCGGTGGCGTTCGTCCACTCCTTGCCGGCCGGCATCGGAGCCATCATCTTCTTCGTCGTCTACCAGCAGGCAGAGAACCACCTACTGCAACCGCTCATCCTGTCCCGGACGGTGAAACTCAATCCCCTCACCGTGCTGCTGGCCATCCTGATCGCCGCCGAGGTCGCCGGGATCCTCGGTGCCTTGCTGGCCATTCCGGTCACCGGCGTCATTCAGGTCGTCCTCGGTGACCTCTGGGCCCACCGCAAGGGTCGGCCGCTTCGGTTGCCGATGAGCGCAGACAACGACCCCGAGAACGCCGACGGGTCCGGCGACCGTGAATGACTGCTCCGTGACACTCGGCCGCCGGAAGCGACATCTCTGATTCCATGCATGCCCCAACATCAAGTGATCATTCAATCAGTCTTGAGGTGCTTGACGATGGTGCTGCTTTATCTGATGATTTCATCATAAGTGGGCAGGATGCTGGATATGGCGCCAATGCCCCCACGTGTGCCGCTCAACCGGACAACGCCGTTCACCACCGCTGCACACAGAGCCGCCGCGCCCCGCGCCGACGCGCTCTTCACCTCCGCAACGATGGGATGAACCGCGATGACGTACTCCGACCACACCTCCCTCGCCGAGCCGGTGAGCCCGCCTGAGATGCCTGACGCCGCGATTGCGATGCTCGACGCGAAGGGCATTGTGGTGGGGTGGACGCAGGCCGCGCAGCAGCTTGTCGGCTACTCGGCCGGGGAGGTCGTGAACCGGTATGCCGCACACGTGCTGCCGCCACCCGAGGAGGCACGGAGGGCGTCAACCTTCGCCGAGGAGTACCGGGCGGAGGACGGCTGGTCGGGGACCGTAGCGATACGCCACCGCGACGGCCACGCGCTCAGGATGACGCTGCGGGTCTCGTCGTTGTGCGGGCAGGACGCCGACACCCGGTGGCTGGTGTCCGTCACGGACCCGATCAGCCTGATCGGGACCGAGCAGCGGTTGGTGCGCACCGGGATCTGGCTATGGCGGTCGACCTGTGGCTTGAACATCCGTCCGGTTTCGAACGGCTCGTCGGGCAACGGCCGCCGCGGCAGCTGTTCGAACGCGAAGCACTCTGCGACCGTCTTGGATCTCGCCCCGATGCGGCGGGCGTCATCCTGCCGGTCCCACTGCTCGACCATCTCGTTCAGCTTGCCGAGCGAGGAGACCTCGGGGACCGGAACGAAGTGGTTGCGGCGGAAGAAGCCGATCTGGCCTTCGACCGCGCCCTTCTGGTGGGCGCCTTCGATGCCAGGCCGGCAGTGTGGACCAAGGGCACCGAGGTCCTCACGACACCAAGCGGCGAGCACCACATCACCTACGTCATCGACAACTTCCTGCGACCGGATCGACTGGAAGCCTGAACAACCATCTGCTGGTGCGGCAATCACAGCTGGTGGTCGCTGCATACCAGAACGGCAACCACATGATCGAGCGGTTCACTCTCGACTGACCTTTGGGGCCCCGAGCGCCGACTGCACGGCTGCTCGGGGAGTGGCTCGGAGGCACGAGCCGTCCGACTCAGCCGAGTCGGACGGCATCGCTCAGTCCGACTCGGCTGTTGGTCCCGTGGCCGTCCGGCTTCGTCGGACGGCGCCGACGACGAGGTCGGCAGCCAGGAAGGCGGCGAGCGGTATGCCGAACAGGGGGAGTGCCCAGCCGACCGCGTGCCCATGTGGGCGTTGATGCCCCAGCGGGTCAGCTTCGCCAGGACCGGCCAGTCGGCGAAGTCCACCCGGTCGGCCTGCGCTTGCGTGTCGAGGGCGAGGTGACCGCCGACCAGGTGGATCGTGCGGCCGGCGCACGCCTCAGGGCGAGGCCCTTGCCGTGGCGGGCCCTTCCGGCAGCGGCAAGTCCACGCTGCTGAACCTCGTCGCCTGCGTATCTGGAAGATCACGGGCGCCGTGCTCCGGAAAGTTGTCCGTCAGTCTCGTGCACCCCCGCGAGGCCATCGCGGTCGGCCGGGCACCGTGCACCGGGCGCGGGCGCCTCGGGATGCACTTGTCACAACTGACAGGTCTCCCCCGGAAGGGAGGCCGTCCCTCGATTTAGCGATGGCCCCACATCTGTGTTCCGGATCACCGCGAGTGGGGAGCCGTGACCGTACGTGTTCAGATGGTGTCTCGATCCGGCTCGGCCATGGGAACGCCGGGGCTCGTCAGAGCTTGCCGCCGATCTCGCAGGCCCGGCACGGCGGTCGCCCGCAGGTGCACTGCATGATGGCGTCGAGGACCTGGCGGTCGTGGTAGAGGCACTCGTCCTTGCAGGTGTGGCGCGGGATGAATCCTGCCGGGATCTCGCCGGGCCACGGCTCGTGGCCGTCCCGGCAGCGGGCGAAACGTTCGGGGTCGGCGGAGTGCAGCTCGTGCATGCTCGACCGCGCCTCGTCCTCCAGCTCACGCACGCGCTCCACCAGAGCCTTGAGCTCGGCGGCGATCCCGGAGTACTGGTCGGCGCCGGTCCTCACGTGCGCGGCCCGCAGTGCCATCGCTGCGTTGCCCAGAAACCTGCCGGCGTCCTGAAGGTCGGTCACGTGGTGCATCTGAATGCCGGTCACGCCCCGGACCCACACTGCGTCCATGCTCACTGATCCACCTTCCCGGCGTTCGCCTGGTTTTCTTTGGAGAGATTAGGCGCGGCGCCGGCTCCCTGATAACGAAAAACAATATATTCATGGACGCTAAGGGTTTCACTCGGGCCCGTCCAGTAAGTCGTGGGTGAATCGGCTCACAGCCGGGTGGTGGATCTTCTATTCAATCTGCAGCTGATTTCAGGTACTCCGGGCGGATGGGGCGACCGCCGAGCCAGCTCTCCGGGATCTCCCGTGTACCGGCCGCGTAGTGCGCCTGCGCCGAGAGGGGTCGACCCGGACGCGTGCGGCGTCATCGCCTCATGGGGCAGGGTGCGCCAGGGACGGTCGGGCGGTGGTGGCTTCGGGTACCAGACGTCACCGGCCGGTTGGCCGCTGTCGAGAGCCCGCACGACGGCGTCCCGGTCGACGATGAGCGCCGGTGCGGTGTTGACGATGTACGAGCGCCTCCTCGACCTCCCTGGCCGGCCGGCGCACGTCGCAGTGGTGCAGCCTGACGTCGAACGGCTTGAGGCGGCGCGGACACCGCCTGGCCGATGCGGCCGGAGCCGAGGACGCCGCCGTTCATGCCTTCGAGGCCGTAGGCGCGCGAGACGCTTTCGGCAACGCCCCAGCCCTTCTCGGCGGTCTCCCACTCGTGGGCCGGCCTGTTGTGCACCAGGGTGCCCGTCGCGGGCGCAGTCGGGAGGACAACCGCCCACGGGAGCCGGATAGAGCACCGCAAGGATTCTTGCCACGACGTCCTCCAGCGGTGGAACACCGGTGATCTTGAATATCAATCGAGCGTGCGTCGAAACTGCAATGCACTGGGATAATGGGAGGTGTTCCGGCGGCCAGGGATGCGGCAATTTCGATGAGGTCTGTGACGGAAGTTCGGGAGCCGTTCCGCGCACGTCTGCGCGGGGGCGTCCTGGCGGCGGTCGCACTGGGCGGTCTGCTGGGCGGGACGGCCCGTTACGCACTGGTGCTGGCCTTCCCCGCCCCCGGGACGGCGTTCCCATGGACGACGTTCGCCGTCAATGTGTCCGGGTCGTTCCTGCTGGCACTGCTGCTCGTGCACGTGTGCGAGATCTGGCCGCCGACCCGGTACGTGCGGCCGTTCGCCGCCGTCGGCTTCCTCGGCGCCTTCACCACCTTCTCGACCTGGATGGTCGACACCGATCGGCTGCTGGGCCACGGCCACTACACGGCTGCGGCGCTGAACATCTTCGGGAGCCTCTTCGCCGGCCTGGCCGCCGCCGTTCTGGGCCTGGCCGTCGGCAGGCTGACGGCGGCCCGACACAGACGGCTCGACGCGCGGCGAGGGCGTGCCCGCCGGTACGGGCGGTGGGCACGGTGATCATCCTGCCGGCCGTCGGGGCGGCGGCCGCCGTCGGGGCGGTTGCGCGTTACGTACTCGACCAGTACGTGCAGTACCGGAGCCCAGGCGCGTTCCCGCGCGGCACCTGGCTGATCAACGTGACCGGCTCGTTCCTGCTGGGGCTGCTGGTGGGCCTCGGCGCACGGCACGCACTGCCGGAACAGGTCGTGGCTATCGGCGGCGTCGGTTTCTGCGGCGGCTATACCACGTTCTCCACGTTCAGTTACGAGCTGGTTCACCTTTGCGACAAAGGGCTGGTCGGTAAATCCCTGTTGTACGCCGTTTCGAGTATTGCGGTGGGGCTTGCGGCGGCCGCGTCGGCGTTCGCCATCGGGTCGCTGTGAGGTCGCCACGAGAAGGTCCACGTCCGGTCGTCCGGCACTTGACACCGGGATTTGCGAGACGTCTCCTTGAAGGTAGGAAATGTGCTGGGTGTGCGCTGGTCGCGTGTGCCGAACGGGCACTCCGGTTTGTAGGCGTCCACCGGCATCCGGAGGCTGCTGATGGCAACCTACGAATATCTGTGCAGCCGATGTGGACCTTTCGAGGTGAGGTTGGCGATCGGGACGGCGCCGAGGGCATACGGCTGTCCTGACTGTGCGGGCGCTGCAAGACGCGTGTACTCCTCGCCCGGCATCACGCGGACCTCGAAAGCGGTCGCCGCCCTCCATGTCCGGGAGGAGCAGGCGCGCGAGGCCCCGACTGTGGTCTCCCAACTGCCGCCGCGCAGAAAGGTGCAACCGCACCCCGCACTCTCGCGGCTGCCGCGTCCCTGAAGGCGGTGGTCGCAAGGCAGAACGTCTCATGCGGGTTCGGCACCGGACACGACGTCGTTCCCGTAGCGGCGTGCGGACTGCGGAATTGCGGACTGCGGAATCACGCAACGCGGGCCGATAGGGGCCGTGTCCTCGGCGGCTACGGCGCCGCGCGATTCCACTCCCCACGCGGACTGAGGAGGTGTGTCCCCGTGGGAAATGTGGGACTGCTCTTTGTCGGTGCGGTGCTCTTCATCAACGGACTGCTACTGCTCGGGAAGGTCGATGCCCGAGCCGGCGCGGTGTTCAACCTTTTCGTAGGCGCACTGCAGGTACTGACGCCGACTTACCTTATCTTCACGGCCAACGACGACCCCTTGAAGATCCTCGCGGCATCCGGCATCTACCTCTTCGGGTTCACCTACCTCTATGTAGGTGTCGGCCTGCTCGCCGATCTCGACAGCACGGGCGTCGGCTACTACTCGCTGTTTGTGGCAATTGCAGCCCTGGGATATTCGTTCGTCAATTTCCGACTCCTTAAGGATTACCCCTTCGGGGTCATCTGGCTCTACTGGGCCTTCCTGTGGTTCCTGTTCTTCGTGCTGCTCGGTCTCAAGAAGGACGAGATCACGGTCTATACCGGCTGGGTCACGGCGATCGAAGGCTGGGTCACCGGTGTGATTCCCGCCGGGCTGCTGCTTTCCGGCTACTGGAAGCACCCCACGGAGATCGCCATCGCACTGGCGGCCTTCGGCGTCGTGGTGTTCACGGGGCTGTGGCTGCGCACTCGCAGAACGCCCGGGCCGACCTCAGCGGCTCCGCGGGTCGGAGGGGCGGGCGCACCAACGTGACCGGATCGGAATATAGGAGTTCTCATGCCTGAAATTCTCTTCAGCGTGGACCACAGCAAGTCGATGCGCGACCAGGCCGTGCCTGGCCACAACAGGTGGCACCCGGACATCCCCACCGTCGCCATGGTGAAGCCGGGAGCGGAGTTCCGCATGGAGTGCCGCGACTGGACCGACTGCCAGGTCGGCAACAACGACACCGCCAACGACGTACGCGACATCGACCTGACCATCCCGCACATGCTCAGCGGCCCGATAGGCGTGGAGGGCGCCGAACCTGGCGACCTGCTCGTCGTCGACATCCTCGACCTCGGCCCCGTGCCACAGCAGACCGGGGACGCGGCGGGACAGGGCTGGGGCTACACCGGCATCTTCGCCAAGGCCAACGGCGGAGGCTTCCTGACCGACTACTTCCCGGACGCCTACAAAGCGATATGGGACTTTCACGGACAGCAGGCCGTCTCCCGCCACCTTCCCGGGATCCGCTTTACCGGAATCACCCACCCCGGGCTGTTCGGAACCGCCCCGTCCACCGAGATGCTCGCCCGCTGGAATGCTCGCGAGCAGGCGCTGATCGACACCGACCCCAACCGGGTACCGCCCCTCGCCGTACCTCCTGACGCCACCAACGCACTCGCCGGTACGGCCACGGGAGACCTCGCCAAGCGCATCGCCACGGAGGGTGCGCGCACGGTGCCGGCCCGCGAGAACGGAGGCAACCACGACATCAAGAACTTCACGCGCGGTTCGCGGGTCTTCTACCCCGTACACGTCAAGGACGCCAAGCTCTCCGGGGGCGACCTGCACTTCAGTCAGGGCGACGGAGAGATCACCTTCTGCGGCGCCATCGAGATGGGCGGCTTCATCGACTTCCACGTCGACCTGATCAAGGGCGGCATGGAGACCTATGGCATTTCCACCAACCCCGTGTTCATTCCGGGCAACGTCGAGCCGAGGTACACGGAGTTCCTCACCTTCATCGGGATCTCCGTCGACCACGACACGGACACGAACTACTACTTGGAC
Organism: Streptomyces echinatus; assembly: GCF_014203595.1. Lineage (GTDB taxonomy): Bacteria > Actinomycetota > Actinomycetes > Streptomycetales > Streptomycetaceae > Streptomyces > Streptomyces echinatus. Next base: position 439,288 of record NZ_JACHJK010000002.1, on the reverse strand, counting down.
GCGACGCTGGCCTACCGCCGGGCCTGCCTCAATGCCGTCGAGTACTTCAAGAAGTTCGGCTACAGCGGAGAGCAGGCCTACCTGCTGCTCGGCTCCTCTCCCATAGAGGGACGTATCAGCGGCATCGTCGACATCCCCAACGCATGCTGCTCGTTGTACGTGCCGACCGCCATGTTCGACTTCGAGGTCCGCCCCAGCGCCACCGGACCGACGAAGGCCGACCGAGGCCAGTGCGCGGTGGCCACCGCCTGACCTGATGCCGACTGAAGCCCCGCGGTCCCGGCCGGGCTCGGCCCGCGTCAGCGCCGTTCGCCGGATCCGATACGGCGGGCCGCGGCGTCGGCACAGGAGTCGGGTTGTCCGCTTGCCGGGCAGCCCGGCCCCCGGGTCCGCACCCGGTGTCACATCTCGTCGGTCACCTGTCAGGCCGCGCTGCTTGTATTTCGGCAGTTCCCAGGCCAGGTGGACACGCAGGGGGAGTTCGACGCCGTTCTGCTCCCCCGTGCGCAGCAGTCCGGGCCCTCAGCTTGTCCTGGACGGTCGGCGCCGTGGTGGTCTCGTACCGACGTCTAGTGCCGCGCTACCGACGGGCTGGGAACGATCGCCCGCGAGTCGAGACGTTGACTACACTCTGTGAGATCGGTTGGCCGTCCAATATGACTTCCCTGACGCTGCGTCGAGCCCTCGAATGATGCCCACCCAGCACCATCGCGTTCCCGTGCTGGTTGCGTGCTGACTTTGAGGCCCCTGGCGTGGCATATCCGCAGGTCCTAGCCCCGATCGAATGAGTTGTCGTACAACTCGACGACATGACCTTGGACGCGCTGCTGCGAGCGTCTCTGCCGTACCGAGCTCCGGGGTTGGGCGGCGGGTGGCAGGACACTCGCCGCGGCCTGTACGGGGACCTTCATCCTCGCTGAGGCGGGGCTGCTGGATCAGCGGCCGGCAACCACCACCTGGTGGCTTCAGGATCTCTTCCGGCGCCGCTATCCGGCTGTGAACCTGGACATGTCGCGGATGGTGGTGCGCGACGGAAGCATCGTCACGGCCGGCGCGGCGTTCGCACACATCGACCTGGCGCTCAGCATCGTTGCTCAGGCCAGTCCAATGCTGGCTGCCGAGACGGCGGGTGCTCTGCTCATCGACGAACGGCCGACGCCGAGCACGAGGGCGGTGACCGACTACCTCGATGACCACGATCAGTTGATCAGTGACTTCGAAGCATGGGCGCGAGCCCATCTGCACCGCCCCGTCGGAGTGGCCGACGCGGCACTGGCACTGGGCGTCACCCGGCGCACCCTGGAGCGTCATGTACGGGATCGGCTGGGAACGTCGCTTGGACGACTACATCGCCGACCGCGCCCTGTCCGCCCACAGCCGTCAGTCCACCGCTCCGCAGCCCGGCCGCCGGACCCCGACTGCCGACCAGCTCTTCTATACCGCCGACTTCACCGAGCCCGATCGCTGGTGGATCGCCGGCACCGACGGCAAGCCTCCCCGCGAGTCGAGCCGGTACGAGCGGGCCCGGGTCGCCAGCCTCGCCGTGCAGAACGCGATCCGCGCCGCCCGCACCCCGCCCGCTGCCGCACAGGACGCGATGCCCGAGGAGTACCTGGGGGGCCGTACGACCGACCCGGCGACGTGGCTGCGCACACCGGCGAACCTGGAACGGCTTGCCGCCTTCACCCGCACGGCCAATGCCCGCCGCCGCGCCTTCGAGGCCCGACCGAAGCCCGAGCAGCCGGCCGACGTGGTCAAGCCCGCCGACCAGCAGCAGCACCACGCGAACCGGCCCGACCACGGCAGGGGAGCGGGCCGTGACCGGTGAGGGATGGCAACCGGCCAGGGCGTGGCCGATCTGTGACTTCACCCGCGAGCCCCAGGAAGCCGGATCGAGAATCGGAAGGTTGGCACCCGGCACGGGAGGAACCCTTGACCGACCTGCACGAACCGCTGGAACCGCTCGACAGCCCCCGCCCCGCCAGCGCGGCGACGTGAACCTGGTGGGTCTGCTCAGCATCGCCGACGATCTCGCCCGCAGCCTGGCAGCGCTGAAAGTCCGGGTGCAGCCCCACGACCCGAAGCACCTCGCTTGTCAGCCCCGAGAAGGCCCGCGGGAACACGGCGAAGGAGGTCCACCGGCTCTTGGGCACCGCCGTCTACTTCCAGCGTCACGCCCACGCCGCGATGCTCGGGCGGTGCGTCCTGGGCGCGGACTCCAAAGAGGACTGCTCCACCGAGGGCGCCAACCTCCAGCTCAACGTCTGGGACGACACCACGCGCCGGGACATCGTCGAAGACGGCACCCCCGGCTGCGTAGCTCACACCGTTGAAGCCGCCCGCCGGGTCATGGCCGACCCCGCCAGCCGCAAGATCCTGCTCGCCTTCGTCCGCGATGACGAAGGCACCGCCGTTGCCCGCGCTCTCGGGCTCGGGCCGGACGACACCGCGCAGTTCCTGAACCGCGGCCTCACCCTGCGCCCGGAACACCGCGTCGGCTGACCTCACCGTTCCCTGCGGCCGCGCCCCGGCCGCCCGGCACCCGCATTGGAGCGCCACGTTGCCCTACGAGGCCCGCGATCTGAACCTGACCGATCCGACGAAGGGCTACCTGAACTTCGTCCTCTACACCGAGCCCCAGCGCGGCGCCGTCACGTCGTCGCTGAACGCCGTACTGGACATCGAGGCGCAGCAGACCGTGACACCTCACTTCCAGGAGTGGCTGGGCAGGCTGGTGCGGTGCGAGCCGAACGCGATGCACTGCACCCTCGTGGGGTCGAAGGAGATCCCGGCCCTGTTCCACCCGTGCGTCACGGAGGACCCCAGCAGCCCGTCGGCAAGCAACGGCTCGGGCTGCATGTACCGCCGGACCTTCTACGACCCCGAGTACGGGCTGCCCGTCGTCGGCAAGCACTTCAAACAACGACGCGAAGGCGGCACGGACCAGTGGAGCTACACGACGTACGCGCCGCTCGAACTGCGCCCGGACGACGTCTTCAGCCGCTTCTACACCGGTCGCGGTCTGTTCTGGGCCCGGACGGGCAGGGGCGTTCTGTCGTTCCTTCCGCAGAGGAACGGCCGGGGCTACGAGATCGGGTACAACGGCGGCGGCCCGCACGCCCTGGCCGCCTACCTCACCCAGGTCGCCACCACCGACGGGCAGCACACGACCGCTGGGACCCAGTACGAGGACGCCCACCCGGCGATCGTCGCGTGGACGCAGAGCAAGGCGGCGGACCGTGGCACAAACGAGCTGTCGCTCAGCGACCTCCAGGCCATGATGGCGAGCTGACGGCCGACCGCTGACCGCGCCGGCGCCCACGGACCAGATGTCGGTGGGCGCCGGCGCGGTCGCGTCCTTGAGAAGGCGCGGATCGAAGCCGGCGAAACGTCCCGCGGCCAGAAGCCCTCGGACTGGCGGCTCGGCTCCTCGCCCTCCAGCACGCGACCCGCCCGGTGAGGACCTCGGGCTACGGTGCGACCGCGTCTCCTTGCTGTGCGGTGGCTCTCAGCCGTGCGTAACGGCCGTTGGCCTCGCGCACCTCGCTGTAGAGGACGGCGCGCGTGACACCGAGAGCCTTCGCGACGCCGCTGATCGTCTGCTTGGGGTCGGCCAGGAGCTCTCGCGCCAGCGCGACCTGCTCATCCGTCATCCTTCGTGGCGGGACGAGCGCGACGGGGTTTCCCTCCTCATCCTGCTGGATGTACGGGTGCTTCCTCCCCGTTGTCACCTCCATGGCCGCGGCTTGCGCCAAGTCCATGTCGACTTCGCCGCGCAGCCCATCGGTGAAGGCGCGGAAGGCGTCGCCCGCGGCGATCAACTCTTCCAGTCCCACCTCCTTGTTGTCAGCCGTCACGCCGTAGGCGTCCTGGGCCCGGCTGAGTCGAATGCACACCGCGATGGCTTCTGGCAGGGTCTTCTCCACGTCCCGACAACCTGGTGCCGGGCGGGAGGTCACGAAGTGCTGCGCTGTCCGGGGAAGGTGTCCTGCGAGCTGAGGGACCTTGGACCGCTCTCCGGGACACGGTGCGGACATGACTCCGGGCACGGACAAAGTAGGACTGCAAGGGGTGGTCAAGGAGGAACCGGGCGCCTCACGGTGGTGGCCGTCAGACCGCGGACAAGGGGTCGCTTCACACGGTGGCTCCGGCCCGTGCGCAGATCCGCGCGCGGGCCGGATGACCACGACCCGGCCAGCAGGCCGGAGGAACGAGGACACCGTGCCCGCACCCGACCGACCCACCCCTTCCCACCGCCCCGCGCGGCCGCGATCCTGGAGCCCGACCCCGCACGGCCTCGGTGCCCGGCCTGGCCGCGCCCGGCGTAGCGGCTGCTGGGCAAGCCCCGGTAAGGCCCTGCCGCCGGCGCTTGCGTTCCCACTGCCGAAGCCACTTCCGTGCCCGGCAGTCACGCACCCGGCATTTCCCCTTGTCACCACGGGTTTCCGGGTCCGTGCCGGATCGTCACAACCCTCTTCTCTCCCCTTGTCCTTGAGTTGGTTGTCGGTGGTGGGGGAGATCATCGGGTCCGGGGGCCCGGTCCCCTCCACGGCCGGGGGCCGGCGCCCGGCCGCTGGCCGGTCGCGGACGATGGGAGGGCGAGCCTGATGGCGGGCAAGCGCAAGGAGAACGAGGCGGGATCGAGCAACGACCTGCGCGCGGATGTGCTGCGCGTCCTCGGCGTGCTGAAGGTCGCCACCGCCGACCAGATCCAGCGGCTGTCCTCGCCGCACCTGACCTACCGGCACACGACCAAGCCAACCCCAGCGAAACGGAAGGAAGCCCGCACCGCCTCCCACCGGGCCGCGGTGAACGACCTGCGGCGCCACGGCCTGGCCGTCGACGGCGGCCGCACGCGGGGCGGGGAGGAGACCCGGCTGCTCACGAAGGACGGTCTGGCCGCCGCCGCGATCGACCTGGACCGCGAGCCGGAAGAGATGGGCGGCATGCCCAAGAGCGCGGGCCGCTCCGGCGCCTCGCACCCGATGACGGTGAACGAGACGGTCATCGCGCTGATCCGCCCGAAGCCGAACCTGGACCTGGTCGCGGGGGAGCCGGCCGAAGCGGTCGCGGCCGCGCGGGCCGCCGTCGACGCGCCCGACGGGATCGGCACCCTCGCCTCCTACGCCACCGAGGTCGCGCTCCCGGTGAAGGGCACCTGGAAGAACCCCGCGATCGGCAGCGCCCGCGCCGACGTCGTCCTGACCGCCCCGGAGGCCGGGGTGCCGCTGCTGTTCATCGAGGTCGACAACTGCACCGAGGAAGCCGTCCTCATCGCGCAGAAGTTCGACAAGTACGCCCGGTTCTTCCAGCGGCAGGAGAAGGACACCGACGGCATCGAGAAGCCGATGTGGCGCACCCGCTGGTCCGCACCCCACTGCGATGAGTACGAGCGGGTGCACCCGCCGGTCCTGCTCGTCTTCCACCAGGTCGGCCAGCGTTCCGCCAAGAGCCAGATGGCCAGGGTCGCCGACATCACCCGTCACCACTGGCAGGGACGGTGGCATCCCGAGGGCGGCTACCACTCCTACGACCGCTGCATCCCGATCGTGGTGACCACGCTGGAGGAGCTGCGCGCACACGGCCCGGCCGGGCCCGCCTTCTGGCGCTTCGGCCGTGACCACCGCCAGCCGCTGCTGGACGCGATCGGCAATGCCCGCCGGGACGCCTACCTCGCCCGCCGCCGCCAGGCCGCCCGGGAAGAACAGCGGCGCCGTGAGGAGCGGGAAGCCGCTCAGCGGGAGGCGCGGCGGCCGGTCTGCGCGGACTGCGGGCAGAAGTTCACCGACGACCGGTGGGAGGCGATCGGCTACACCCGGGACTGGGGCACGCGCCAGTCGCACCCGCACCTGTGCGAGGACTGCCAGGAGCGGGCCGTCGCAGCCGAGGCGCAGGGCGAAGCCGACGAACGCGAGCGCCAGGAGCAGGAGCGCCTGCGCCAGGAGGCAGAGGAACAGGCCGCCGCGCAGAAGGCCGGCGGCTGGTTCTCCCGCTTCCGCACCTGACCCGGGCAAGCCGCGGCCACCGACCACGCGGGCTTGCCCAGGGCAGCCCTGGGCAAGCCCGCGTTGTCGGTGGCGGCTGCAACGCTTGGTCGGATGAACGGCGATGAGCAGCTGCTGAACGGCCGGGTCTACGGCGCGGAACACGACGACCCCCACCCCGGCCCGCTCCCACACCGGACCTACGCCGAACTGGTCGGCGGGCCGCTGGACGGTCTGCTGCTGGACATCCACGGGTGGCGGACCGAGGAAGTCGACGATGGTGCGGCCCTGTCCACCGAACTCGGGCGGTGGCCCGGTGGCCGTGCCCTGTACGACCTGCGCCCCGGCGAACCCCGCACGCCCGGCCCGGGTGTGAGCTGCCGCTTCTACTACTCCGGCGACACACCCTGACCACAGGCCCGACCACAGGCCCGACCACGGGCCCGACCACGGCACCGGCCGCCCCGACCATCTGGGTTCCAACGGTCGTTGCAACACCTCAGCCCAGAGGTGGCAGTGGACGTCGAAATTCGTGGAATCCGAAGGCCCCAGGGCAACAGGCCACTGGTCCGGGAACGGGAGACATACTTCCTGCTTGTGGATCGAGGAATGAGCTTTGTCGAGGCTGCCAGGGCCGTCGGTATCAGCACCCGCACGGGCGAGCGGTGGCGCAACGGACGAGGTGCGTCGGGCCGGTTCAAGGCAGCACCGCCGGTCAACGCCGCACCCGTCGCTGAACCGACCGACTCCATGCGTTATCTACACGAAGCCGACCGCGTCCACATAGCCGACCGGCTGCGGGAGAGGGCCGGCATCCGGGCGATCGCGGCCGAGCTGGGACGAAGCCCTTCGACGATCAGCCGCGAAGTCCGGCGCAATGGCACCGCCCTGGCTGACGGTCGCTGGCACTACCGGCCCTATTCCGCCCAGCGCCGCGCGGACGCCCGTCGGCCCCGCCCCAAGACCGGGAAGATCGGCCGGAATCCGGAACTGCACGACTTCATCCAGTCTCATCTGGCCCTGCGCTGGAGCCCTGAACAGATTTGCCACGCTCTACGCAGACACTTCCTCCACCGGCCAGAGATGCACGTGAGCCACGAGACCATCTACCAGGCCCTTTATTCCCGAGGCCGCACAGACCTCCGCCGCGAACTGACCGGGGCTCTGCGCACCGGACGTGCTAGGCGGCGCCCTCGCCGCCTAGCCGACCGCCGACGCTCTCGAGCCGTCAAGAACATGGTCATGATCAGCCAGCGGCCGGCCGAGGCCGCCGACCGGGCCGTCGCCGGGCACTGGGAGGGCGACCTGATCCTCGGCCGCCAGAAGCATTCCGCGATCGCCACCCTGGTCGAACGCAGCACCCGTTACCTGCTGCTGGTCCACCTGCCCGACGGCTACAACTCAGCAGCCGTCCGCGACGCCCTCATCACCACCGTCAACGCCCTACCACCTCAACTGAAGCGGTCATTGACCTGGGACCAGGGCACTGAGATGGCCGCCCACCACGGCTTCAGTATCGCGACCAACGTCCCGGTCTACTTCTGCAACCCCGGCAGCCCGTGGCAGCGCGGCTCGAATGAAAACACCAACGGCCTGCTGCGTCAGTACTTTCCGAAGGGCACCGACCTGTCCACGCACACTCCTGAAGACCTGCAGGCCGTCGCTGCCGAGCTGAACAGCCGTCCACGCAAGACGCTCGGTTGGGAGACCCCAGCCGAGCGACTGCATAAACTGCTGGCTGCTTGATCAACTCACCCCGTGTTGCAACGATCCCTCGAATCCACCCCACAGACCCGACCACGGCAGGTCAGGAGTCGGTGATGTGGTCGAACCCGCTCAGCATCGGCGTCAGCTCCTGAGCGCACCCGCACAGCGTGCACAGCCGTGTCCCCGGGTTCTCCGCGACGTTCAACGCGTGCTCCACATCGAGCAGCGGTGCGCCCTGCGGAGCCTCTTCGCAGTCGGGCGCGTGCAGGACGCCCCGGGCCGGGCCGCGCCCTCGCGCACCTTCGCCGGCACCCACCCCGAAGGCCGGCGCTCCCCGAGCACTTCGCGGACCACCGACGTTGGTGACGGCTCCAGCCGCTCGGTGGCGACCTGGTCGTAGTCGAGGCCGTCGACCGGCCGCACATGGTCGGGCGCGCGGACCCACACCCGGTACTCCGCCGCCTCCACGCCGCCGTTTTCAAGGTCCTGGTACGACGGCAGCCCCACCAGGTAGAGCCAGCCCGTCTCGGTCTGCCGCCGCCTCCACAGCCGCGCGACGACCTCCTGCTCCGGATGACCGAGCACCGGATCCGCGGGCAGCACGACCCGCACCGGCACCGGCTAGGCTGCGTCGTCGGAAGGCGTGGTCACGGCCCCACGGTAGACAGCCCGACCCCCGAGATCCCCACCGGAACGGCGAGCCGTTCGAGGTGCTCGAATCGCCAGACTTTATCCACAGGTCAACCGGTTTACGGTGCGTGTCCGCTTCCGGGTGTGAGGTGCCGGGACGCACACCGAAAGGGCACGACCATGGCGCAGACGAAGTTCGACAAGCAGTTCATCCGGGCGCTGCGCGCCGAGCGGGCCGATCATCTGCGCAGCACCACCACCATGCCCACTGCCGCCATTGCGCAGCAGGTCGGCTACCAGGACCCGGCGACGGTGCGACAGCTTCGAGCAAGTCGACGCCCCATCAGGGAGTGACTTCGGGACCGGCTCGGGGCCAGGCGGCGGCGACCTCCGGGCTCAGATGGCAGATCCTGCTGCCCCGGGTCGATCTTCTCGATCTTGGCCCAGAACGTCTTCGCGAGCTGGCGTGCCAGGGCCGTGATGGTGGTGTAGTCGCTTCCGGCCCGGCGGCGGGTGAGGGCCTCGGCGGGTGCGGAAGACCGGCTCGTGCGGGGCGGGCATGCCCATCGCGTCGGGTAGGCGGCCGGCACCACCAGGGCCTGCGGGCTCGGCGGGCGGCCGCCGAGGAGGGGACAGGGCCCGCGCCGGCATGGTGTCCGTAGTCGGGATGAGGTGCGCTCTGCCGGTCAGCCGCTCCCGTGCCGTCTCCCTCGCGGTTGTGCGTGCCCCCTCCTGAGCCGAACCTGCGCGCCGGCTCTGGGGAAGAGCAGGGGAACGGCCGGGTCGTGGTCTCAGCCGCCATCACCGTGAGAACGTCGGGGGCCTTCTGTTCACCGTGCCTGGATCACGGACCTTCCTGGGGGCCGGAGGTGGCCTTGCGAGCTCAGCGCCGGTGTTCAGGGCTTGCATCGGCGCGCCGCTCCGCTCGGCGTGGGAGGGAGAAGTCCTCGATGCCTCCCAGAGCGGGCACGCAGACGTCCGGGGCGGCGCGGTCTTGAGGGGGGAGCGGACCGGGTCCGGGTCACCAACTGCTCTTGGTCACGCCGGGGAGCTCGCCCGCGTGGGCCATCTCGCGTACGCGGATGCGGGACAGGCCGAAGGTGCGCAGGTGGCCGCGAGGGCGGCCGTCCACGGAGTCACGGTTGCGCAGGCGGGTGGCACTGGCGTCGCGGGGCTGCCGGCGCAGTTCGCGCTGAGCGGCCGCGCGATCCTCGTCGGATGTCCGGGGCGACGAGATGATCGCCTTCAGTTCGGAGCGGCGGGCGGCGTAGCGGGCCACGACAAGGCGCCGCTGCTCGTTCTTCGCGATCTTGCTCTTCTTCGCCATCAGACCTTCCCTCCCTGGGCGCGTATGCGGGCCACGGCGGCCTCGATGCCGATCGTGTCCACCGTCTTGATGCCCTTGGCGGAGAGGGTGAGCCGGACGTGGCGGCCTTCGCTCGGCAGCCAGTAGCGCTTGCGCTGGACGTTCGGGTCGAAGCGGCGCTTCGTGCGCCGGTGCGAGTGCGAGATCTGATGACCGAAGCCGGGCTGTCGGCCGGTGAGTTGGCAGTGAGCGGACATGGTTCCTCCTCGTGTTGTGGCAGCACAGTAGGCCTAAATGAAAATGAAAACCAATCCCGTGTATGGTGTTGCCCATGGCCCGTAACGAACTGCGCCCGATCATCAAGCTGAGGTCCACCGCCGGCACCGGCTACACCTACGTGACCCGCAAGAACCGCCGTACCAACCCCGACCGGCTGACCCTGCGCAAGTACGACCCCGTCGCCGGCCGCCACGTCGACTTCCGTGAGGAGCGCTGAAAGCCGTGAAGCCCGGAATCCACCCCGAGTACCGCCCGGTCGTCTTCCGTGACCGGGCCGCCGACTACGCCTTCCTCACCCGGTCGACAGCCACCAGCGACAAGACCGTCGAGTGGGAGGACGGCAACACCTACCCGGTCATCGACGTCGAGATCTCCTCGGCGAGCCACCCCTTCTACACCGGCACCCAGCGGGTCCTGGACACCGCGGGCCGGGTCGAGCGTTTCGAACGGCGCTACGGCCGCGGAGGAGACCAGCGGTGAGCGGGAAGCGGACGCGGCTTCCGGTCGCGATCGTCGCCGGGTTGCATGCCGACGCCCGCCGCGCCGCCGTGGACGAGATCCTGCGTACGGTCCCCGGCTCGGTCGCACTGCACCACGACCTGACGTGTGCCGTCGACAGCGCTGTGCACCGCACCGTACGCGACGCCGACGGCCCGCTGGGCAGCGGCGACGCACCCCTGGTGAACGACTGCGCGTGCTGTGCCTTGCGCGAGGACCTCGTCCCTGAACTGCTGCGCCTCGCGGAGGAGGGCCGGTGCCGGCTGGCTGTCGTGGAACTGTGGGACTCCGTCGAGCCCCAGGCCATGGCCGGGGTGATAGCCGCCGCGGGCGCACCGCTGGCTCTGACCGGCGTTGCCACCGCAGTCGACCCGGCACTCGTCCTGCCGTACCTCTCCAACGGTGACGACCTGGCCGACGTCGGCCTCGCCGCCGCTCCGACCGACCAGCGCACCGTCGCCGACACCTTCGCCCGTCAGCTGGAGTACCCCACGGTCATCGCCCTGGCGGAGGACGGCTCGGGGGGAGGGGACGGCGAGTGCACCGACGACAGCGACCGCGCGCTGCTCGCCCAGCTCACACCCGGCGCACGACCGATACGGGTCGGAAGAGGTGGCACTCTGGGCGCCGCTCTGCTGACGGGGTTCGACGTGGCAGCGGCCGCCGCCCGCCTGCACCCAGCCTGCGCGCTGCTGCCGCAGGAGTGCGACGAGCACGGCGTGAGCACCCTCGTCTGGCGGTGCGAGCGGCCCTTCCACCCGCAGCGCCTCTACGCCGCGCTGGAGGATCTGACCTGCGCCGCCGCCCGCAGCCGTGGGCGCTTCTGGCTGGCGGACCGTCCCGACACGCTGCTGTCGTGGGACGCCGCGGGCGGCGCGCTGTGCGTGGAATCGGTCGGTCCCTGGCTGGCCGCCCTGCCTGCGGCCGCTTGGGAGATGGTTCCGGCCGAACGGCGCGTCGCAGCGTCTCTGGACTGGCATCCAGAGCACGGTGACCGTTGCCAGTACCTCACCTTCACCTCGCCGGGCCTTGACCGAGACGGTCTGCTGTCCCTGCTCGACTCGTGTCTGCTCACGCACGACGAGTACGCGGCGGGCAGGGACGGCTGGATGGAACTGCCGCACGCCTTCGACGACTTGCTCTACCCGGTGGCCTGACCTCTGCCTGCCCGATGGCCTGCATGTCCGAACGCATCCCTTGAAGAGAGGACCGACCCGACCGTGCCCCGAAACAAGACACCCCGGCGGCAGAACGCCCCAAGGCAGCGCACCAACCCGCTGGACGCCGCCGGCATCACGTACATCGACTACAAGGACACTGATGTGCTGCGCACGTTCATCTCCGACCGCGGAAAGATCCGCAGCCGTCGGGTGACCCACGTGACGCGTCAGCAGCAGTGGCAGATAGCGCAAGCCGTCAAGAACGCACGCGAGATGGCTCTGCTGCCCTACAGTTCCCGATAGTCGGCGCGCGTCAGCGCTTTCGCGTACGGGTCCGACGGCGCGGCAACCTGCCTGGCCGTCGTGGCACCCAGCAGCGGCAGCCAGGCTGCCCTCGGTGTATCAGGCAGAGCTCTTGGCACCCTCGGATATGGTCTTCGTCGATGTCCGCTACGTTGACTCGGGCATTTGACAGGCGGAGCCGGCATGCAGAGAACACACGAACGAACCGAGGCCCCCGATACGGACGGAGCGGCGAGGGACGAGACCGCTCCCGACTGGTTCAGGTTCTGGCCACTGCTGCTGCTGGGGGCGGCCACCGTTCCTGGCACGGTGCTCTACTTCGGGGGCCGGTGGATGGAGACCCCGGCGATGCAGGCGTGGCGCACCGTGTGTCTCGCCGTGACTGTGCAGGCGCTGCCCTTCCTGCTGCTGGGCACGGCCCTGTCCGGTGCCATCAACGCGTTCGTGCCCGCACGAGTGTTCAGCCGTGTGCTGCCACGCCGGCCAGTGCTCGCCGTGCCGGTGGCCGGCATGGCGGGAGCCGTGTTGCCAGGCTGTGAGTGTGCGTCGGTGCCGGTGGCCAACAGCTTGATCGCCCGAGGTGTCACGCCGGCGGCCGCGTTCGCGTTCCTGCTGTCGGCACCCGCGATCAACCCGGTGGTGCTGACCGCAACCGCGGTCGCCTTCCCCGGACACCCCGCGATGGTTGCCGCCCGGCTGCTGGCCTCGTTGGGCACAGCCGCGGTGATGGGCTGGCTTTGGCTATGGCTGGGGCGGGCCGAGTGGCTGCGGCCCAAGCTGCGGCACAGCGGGCATCAGGTGGGTGGCAGTCGGTGGCGGGAGTTCCGGGCGGGCTTCCAGCACGACTTCCTGCACGCGGGCGGATTCCTCGTGGTGGGTGCGATGGCTGCGGCCACCTTCAATGTGGCGGTGCCCCGTTCCGTGCTGGAGGCGTTCTCCGGTTCGCCCTGGCTCTCCGTGGCGTTCCTGGCCGCACTGGCGATCGTGCTGGCAGTGTGTTCGGAGGCGGATGCGTTCGTGGCGGCCTCGCTCAGCGGGTTCTCGCCGGTCGCGCGGCTGGCGTTCATGGTGGTCGGTCCCATGGTCGACCTCAAGCTGATCGCCCTGCAGGCGGGCACCTTCGGCCGGGCCTTCGCGGTCCGGTTCTCCGCCGCCACGACGGTCGTGGCTGTCCTGTCCAGTTCGCTGATCGGAGGAGCACTGCTGTGAAACGCCCGCTGCAGATGACCTTGCTCCTCCTCGCCGGCATCGGACTGCTGCGCGTCTCCCTCTTCACCGATCTGTACCTGCGCTACGTCAAGGAGGGGATGCGCCCGTTGCTCATCGCCTCCGGCGCTCTGCTGATCCTGCTCGGCGTGGCAGACGCGGTGTCGTACGGGCGACGGCGCGGAGGCGAGGAGCATACGGACCACGGCAATGAAAGCCACGGGCACCACCACTCCACCACACCCCGTGCCGCGTGGCTGCTGTTCCTCCCGGTACTGAGCCTGCTCCTTTATGCCCCGCCCGCCCTTGGCGCGTACACCGCCTCCCGTGCAGCCCCCAAGGCCATCACTCATCAGGACGACTTCGACCCACTGCCGGGGATCTCACCGCTACCGATCACCCTCTCCGACTTCACTCGTCGCGTGCAGCAGGACCGGACCAAGGCCATCAGGGGACGTACGGTCCAGATGGCCGGATTCGTCACGCCCGGCCAGCAGGGCGACAGCTGGTTTCTGACCCGGATCATGATCTCCTGCTGTGCGGCGGATGCCCAGTCCGTAAAGGTACGGATCTACGGCACCCCGGCCCTGCCCACCAACACCTGGGTAGCCGTCACGGGCACCTGGCACCCCCGGGGGACCCTGGGCACGAGCTCTGCCGCCGCCGCGCTCGACGCCCAGTCTGAGGAGAAGATCGCCAAGCCGGTGAACGCGTACACCGACGCTCTTCCGCTGACTCCCACGAGGTAAATTTCCGCCGAAGCCTTCTGCCGCTCCGGCCCGCAGCCGCTTCGCCGGCCCCGGTGTGCACGATCTCCTCGGCCGATAGAGGCCACCGGCCCGTAGCCTTTTCAGGCACCCGCGACGAGTTCGGGATGCTCCGGGTCGCAGGTGCCGTCGACGCCGTGGGTGTCCCACGCGGGGAAGGGGTCGACGGGCGGCAAGCTCTCGCCTTCGGCCACGAGGCAATCGGTCAGCGCCGCGTGCAGCGCATCTTCACGTGCGGTCGGCCGGCCATGGTGAAGAATCCCTTCGAGCGCAGGATCTGGCCGTATGCGCCGCTGTCGAGTTCCTCGGTGACGAACGTCCACAGCCGGCCTGGGTGGCAGATTCCTCGTGTGCCGGTGGTGCGGGCGTCATGCCGAGCGGATGTGCCGGCCCGCCCGGTGCTACGGCGAGGTGGGCAGGTGCCCGGAGCGGAGCACGAGCAGGGTGATCTCGCTGGGGGCGAAGACGCGGAACGGTGGGCCCCAGAAGCCGGTGCCGCGGCTGGTGTAGAGGAGGGTGCGGGTGCCGTGGCGGCTGAGGCCGGCGAGCGCGGGCTGGTCGAGGCGGACCAGGTGGTGGAAGGGCCAGATCTGGCCGCCGTGGGTGTGACCGGAGAGCTGGAGGTCGATGCCCTCGGCTGCCGCCCGGTCGACGAACTTGGGCTGGTGGGCCAGGAGCAGGACGGGCAGGCCGGGATCGGCCCCGGCCAGGGCCCCGGCGAGGTGGGCGCGGTGGCCGGCCAGGCCGGAGGACTCGGCGGTGACGTCGTCCACGCCGGCGACGACAAGGGTGTCGCCTCCGCGTTCGAGCAGCAGATGGCGGTTGCGCAGCGGCTCCCAGCCCAGCTCGTCCATCAGGTCGACCCAGCCCTGGGCCTCGCTGTAGTACTCGTGGTTGCCGGTGACGTAGACCCGGGCCCGGGTGGCCCGCACGGTACCCAGCGGCGCGGCCTGGGCGCGGCGGCGTTCGGCCGTGCCGTCCGCGATGTCGCCGGTGTGGCAGACCAGGTCGGCCTCCAGGGTGTTCACCGTCTCGCACACCCGTGCCGACCAGCGGGCGCGGTCGAGCGGGCCGTAGTGGGTGTCGGTGATGAGGACGACGCGGGTGCCGTCCAGCCCGGCACCCAGTCGTGGGAGCCGCACGTCCAGTCGGCGTACGCGCGGGACGCGGCGGGCCTCGGCGTACCCCCAGGCAAGCAGTACGGCGGTGACGCCGAGGACGGCCCACGTGACGATTCGGGCCCGGTCCTGACTGTCGCCGACGCCGGCCAGGGTGAGGGCGAGCCGCAGGAGGACGCCGAGCAGGACGGACCAGGTGAACAGGACCCAGCTGGTGCCCAGCAGGGTGTCACCGACGATCGCCGCCCGGTCCTGCTGGCGCCGGCCGTGGCCGCGCACCATCGCGAGCGGCATGCCGATGAGGCCGAGGGCGAACAGGACGGTGCCGACCGCCGTGACGGGCGCCGGCCAGTGCTGGCCGGTGTACAGGAGCACCCCGCAGGGCACGGCCCACAGCAGGACGGGGGCGATCAGGGGGAGGTAGCGCATCAGGCGGTGCAGTCGGCTCTGCCGCGGCGTTCGCGCCGCACCCTCTGCGGGCCGGGTGTCGCTGGTGTCGGTCACGCTTACCCTCCCTGACCTGGCTGCCGTCCCGCGCACTGTATCCGGTCGCCCTCGCGGGCCGGCAGCGCAGGAGGGCCGGGCGGTGCACCCCGTGCTAATGTCGATTTTTTTGCGGCGTCGCTGTGGCGGTGCCTCGTACGGTGTCGTCGGCCGGTGGCGCTTCCCCGCCGCGCCTTCCTCGGTACGGTCCCTTCGGAGGAAGGCTTTCTGTGAGCGAGTCAGCACGTGCCGGTGCCCGGCGGCAGGACCACGCGGCCGAGGCGACAAGCACCTCCTCGGCGCTGCCCATGGCGACGTCCTTCGCACAGCTCGGGCTGCCGGCCGAGGTTCTGCGGGAGCTCGACGAGCGCGGTGTGACGGTGCCCTTCCCCATCCAGGCGGCGACGCTGCCGAACGCGCTCGCGGGACGGGACGTGCTGGGCCGGGGCCGCACGGGATCCGGCAAGACGCTCGCCTTCGGCCTGGGGATGCTCGCCCGGACGGCCGGGCGGCGCGCGCAGCCCAAGGAGCCGCTGGCGCTCGTCCTGGTCCCCACCAGGGAGCTGGCGCAGCAGGTCGGTGAGGCGCTCACCCCGTACGCCGAGGCGCTGCGGCTGCGGCTCGCGACCGTGGTGGGCGGAGTGTCCATCGGACGGCAGGCCGCCGCGCTGCGCGACGGCGCCGAGATCGTCGTCGCCACGCCCGGCCGGCTGCACGACCTCGTCGAGCGCAAGGGCTGCCGCCTGGGCCGGGTGCGCATCGCCGTCCTGGACGAGGCCGACCAGATGTGTGACATGGGCTTCCTGCCGCAGGTCACCGAGATCCTGGACCAGGTCCGTCCCGACGGGCAGCGGATGCTGTTCTCCGCGACCCTCGACCGTGACGTCGATCAGCTGGTGCAGCGCTACCTGCGCGACCCCGCGGTCCACTCCGTGGACCCCTCGTCCAGCGCGGTCTCGGCGATCGAGCACCACGTCTTCGTCGTGCACGGCCCGGACCGGTACGCCGTGACCACGGAGATCGCCGCCCGGGACGGCCGCGTCCTGCTGTTCCTCGACACCAAGCACGGCGTCGACCAGCTCACCAGGCATCTGCGGGCCAGCGGCGTGGCCGCCGCCGCCCTGCACAGCGGGAAGTCCCAGCCGCAGCGCACCCGCACCCTCGCCCAGTTCAAGGACGGGCAGGTCACCGCGCTGGTGGCGACGAACGTCGCCGCACGCGGACTGCACGTCGACGACCTCGACCTGGTGGTCAACGTCGACCCGGCCACCGACCCGAAGGACTATCTGCACCGCGCGGGCCGCACGGCCCGGGCCGGCCGCTCCGGCACCGTCGTGACCCTCGTCCTGCCGGGACAGCGCCGCGAGACGAGCCAGGTCATGACGGACGCCGACGTCGCTCCCAAGGTCAGCAAAGTGCGCTCCGGCGAGGCGGAGCTGAGCCGGATCACCGGCGCCAAGGCCCCCTCCGGAGAGCCTCTGGACGGCGGGCCGGCCGCACCGCGCCCCAAGAACCACAACGCCCCGTTCCGCGGCCTGGGCAGTACCAAGGACGCGAAGAGCGGCTCCGGTGGCCGGGGGGCGCGCAAGAGCGGCGAGGCCCGCAAGCTCGCGGAGGCCCGCAAGGCCGCCCGGGTGCGGCGCGGCGGCTGAGCCCGGCACCTGGCTGACGGCCGGTCACCGGCCGGTCACTTGGTCCGCAGCATGAGGGCGAGGCGTGTCTCGGCGCCGTAGACCCCGCGCTGGTCGCCGCGGATCCCGTACCGCTCCTGGAAGAGGGCGACCGCGGCTCGGACCTCCACGTCATAGCGGCCGTCCATCGCGCCGCCGTCGTAGATGCCCGGAAGCTGCAGAAGACGTACCTGCAGCTCGTAGACTCCATGGCCGCTGTCGCCCGGGCGCAGGACGCCCGTGCCCGGAATCTCGGGGAGCGGCGGATCCGATGCGCCGGGCCGGGGCCGGTCGGTCCGCCCCGTAGTGGGGGCAGAGGGGTTCTTCGGCGCGGGGTTCGCCGGCCGGGGGGCTTCCCTGTGCCCTGAAGCCGGAGAGGAGGGGGGCGGCCCGGCCTCGGAGTGGGCCAGCAGCCAAGTGGCGAGGACGGCGCCGGCCGCGCCCAGCCCGAGGACTCCGGCGACTCGCAGGCGGCCGCCGGTGGTGGATCGCCGCTTCCTGTGGCCGGTCCTCCTCCCGGGTACGCGGTCGGACGGCGCGTGTCCCCGTGGAGGCGCCGTGGCGAGCTGGCCGCACCGGACGGCCGGAGTGTGGGGGACGTCCGGCCTCGGCCTTCCGGGGGACCCCGGTGGCTCCGCCACGACGGCCTCCGGGGTGTCGGCCGGGCGCGGACCGCCGGTTCCCGCCGATCCCTCGGCTGCCGGCCGGCGGGGGACGGGCTGCTCCGGTCGCGGGCCTGACGGCACACGCTCGACCGGCGGCACCTCGCCGGATGCGGAGGAGGCCGGTGACGGTGACGGTGACGGGGACTGGGACGGTGACGGGGACGGCTGGTGAACGCGGACCGTCCCGGTCGGGTGATCGTGCCGGTCCCGGGACCGCGGCCGGCCCTCGGCGGGTTCCTGCCGCTCGTCGCGCAGGAGATCGGCGCGTGCGGCGTCCAAAGCGTCCAGCACGGCTTGGAAGGAGTCCCTCGTCTCGCGCACGATGTCAGGGTCCGGGGCGGGAGTCCGCTCCGGGTCGGTGTCCTCGCGGCCCACGGGGTCCTCCTTTTCCGTACAGCGTCCCGGCGGCGGGCTTTCCTTCTCCTCCGTGGGCAGTACGCAGGCCGTACGGCTTCGTCTTCGACCGCGGCCCTTGTGTAACGCACGCCTCATCAGACCGAGGTCCGCCACGGGTCTCGTCCTGCTGAGCGCCGGGGACCGTCCCGGCAGGGTTACCTGCCCCACACGTCAGCCGGCATTTGAGTACGCGCTCGGTCCGCCCCGTTGACCCCAGTAACCGGTGCCCCCGACAGACCGGTGAGTGAGGTTCGCCCATGTAGAGGATCGGTCCGCAACACACCAGACTGTGTCTTCCCGCCGCCGGCTGCCGCCCGCATCGGGTCGACCCCCTCCTCCGTCGATTCAAGGACTGAGAACGGTCGCTTCATGGACTACTGCATTCCGTGCAACCGCACGCTCAACGGCGCCGTAACCTGCCCCGAGTGCGGGGCGTTCGACTCCGGCATGGCACAGCCGAGCGAGCGGAGAGACGGTGCCCCGGCCGTCGACGCGGCGATGCCGGAGGTCCGCTTCGGCGGGGAACCGGAGTTCTCCGAGTCCCCCCTGCCCGGGGCGCCCACCGCCCCGCAGGACCTGCCGGCAGACCCCTACGCTCGTCCGTCGCGGCTGAAGAAGTATGCCGTCCAGTCCTTCGCCGCGGCCGCCTTCACCATCATCGGAGGGCTGGCCACCGCTTCGGTGGTTCACCAGTCGACAGCACCGCGAGCGGCATCGGTCCCGGAGCCGCCCCCCGCAGAGGCCGAGGTCCGCGTCACCGGCGCCCCGGCTGCGTCGGCCTCACCGGAGCGGCTGCCCACGCACCCGGCGCGAAAGGGCGTACGGAACCCCAGCGGTGACGGGATCCGGACTCCTCCGCCGAGCCCGCCTCGCAGTGAGTCACCGGTCTCCCGGCCTCCCGCCACCACCAGCGCGCCGCCACCGGCGAAGGAGGATCCGACGCCCCGGCCCTCCAGCAGCAGCCGCCGCCCCAGCCCGCCGACACGAACGGCGACCCCGTCCACGCGGCCTTCCGCCAGTCCTTCCGGCAGCGTCAGCGCCTCTCCCACCAGTAGTGGCTCACCGAGCAGTACGGAGGAGGCCGAGGACTGAGTCCCGTGGAACCGGCAGCGGGCGGTCACCTCGGCCGGACGCGTTCCGTGGCCGGCCCGGCAGGCGCCGTCAGCCGAGTTCGATGAGGCCGGCTTGCAGGACGGCGCGGCCGAAGGGGCCGGCGATTTCGGCGAGACGCTCACAGCCGGTGTCACCCAGGGCGGCGTAGCCGGGCAGGGCCAGGCGGTCGGTGCGGTCCTCGATGTGCCGGCGCAGGAGTGCGCCTTCCGGGCTCAGGGAGTCGCCGTCGAGGAGACCGCGCTCGCGCAGGCGCTCCAGGGTGTCCGCCCACTCCTCCTCCGGCCATGCGCGGCTCACCTTGAGGAAGCCGACGGGGACGTCACCGGTGGCCGCGTGCAGGATCAGCGCCTCCAGGCCCCCGACGCCCTCGCTCAGCAGGACCGCGACATGGCCGTCCCCGCGGAACTCCCTGAGCAGCGTCTGAGCGTGCCACAGCCGCAGCACCGGCTCCTCCGGCCAGGGGAGCGCGGCATGCGCGGCGAACAGCGGGCGGCCCTGCCCGTGGTCGCAGGCCGCCTGGGCGGCCCGGTGGGCCAGCGTCAGGACCTCGTCCAGGGCGGGCAGTTCGTGGATTCCCGCCCGCCGCAGGGCTTCACCCGCCGCGGTGTACCGGGCGTCCAGCACCTGCTGAGGTGTCGTCGCGTGCCAGGCCCCGGCGACCGCCCGCCGGACGAAGGCGGGGTTGAAGTTGTAGAAGGTCGAAATGATCAGTTCGGCGGATGCCGGGCCGAAGGCGGCGCCGCGGGAGGCGAAGTACCCGGCGTGTCCGCTCAGTCCGAGCTCCGCGTACCGCCGTCGCGCCTAGGGGACGAAGTAGATCATGCCGTGAACGGGTTCGAGGCGGCGCCAGGCCGCGCGTGCTGTCTTCATGGGTCACCTCTCCGGGGAGTCGACGAGCGGGATCCTGAACTGTCGGTCCGTCGGGTCCGTCGGGTCCGTCGGGTCCGTCGGGTCCGTCGGGTCCGTCGGGTCCGTCGGGTCCGTCGCACGGTCTCCTGTGCGGTCGCCGGGCCGAACGCGCCGTCCTGCGCGCACCGTGGAGATGCCCGGCTCCGGCCGCGCCCCGCGTCATACTGACTGGTCGGTAGCCTCCAGGGGAAGTGACGGACTGTCAAGACCGGGAGCCGGCGCCGGCCAGGGTGGAACTCGGCCGAGACCTGGCCGGCGCACTCGCGCGGCTCCCGCTCATTCGGCCGCGGCGAGCAGCCGGGCCTCGCTCTCCTCGTACAGCCGCCGGTTCTCGCGGCTCTCGGCGGTGCGGCGTCGGTGGTCCAGCCGGCTGCCCAGCCAGCCCGCCAGATAGCCGAACGGGATGGAGACGAGGCCGGTGGACTGCAGGGGGAACCAGGCGAAGTCCGCGTGCGGGAAGACGGCGGACGGCGTGCCCGAAACCGCCCTGGAGAACACCATCAGCACCAGTGCGCAGGCCGTGCCCCCGTAGAGGGCGGCGAGCAGGCCGGTGCGCGTGAACCCTCGCCAGAAGAGGGAGTAGGTCAGCGCAGGGGCGACGGCCGACGCCCCGATGCAGATCGCCAGCGTGGTCAGTACGGCGACGTCCCAGTTCTCGACCAGCACAGAGAGCAGGATGGCAACGGTCCCCACCACCACGCTCGTCCATGCCGCCACCGTCATCTCGGTGCGCGGCGCCGCCCGTTCCCGCCGCAGCGCATGGGCGAACAGGTCGTGGGCGAGCGACGAGGCCGCGGCCAGGGTCATCCCCGCGACCGAGGACAGCAGGGTGATGAACACCGTGCCCGCCACCGCTGCGTAGAGAACCGTCGTGCCCACCGAGCCGGCACCGCCGCCGAGCGCCCGGGACAGCATGAGCACCGACGTCCTGCCGTGCGCGTCGGCCGCGGTGATGGACTGCGACCCCACCAGGGCCGCCGCGCCCGTACCCATGATGATCACCGTCAGGCAGAACGTGGTGACCGTGCCGACCGCCCATGACATGGAGCGGCGCACGGCGGGCACGTCCCGCGCCGAGTACAGCCGCATCGTGATGTGCGGCAGGCAGGCCGCGCCGAGGATCACGGTCATCTGAAGACTGGCGAAGTCCAGCCGCTGAGCCGCCGAGGTGCCCAGTTGCAGGCCCTGCTGGAGGAAGGCCGGGCCCGTTCCGCTGCCGCGCTCGGCGGCCCGGAGCATCTCGCCGGGGTTCCAGTCGAAACGGTTGAGGACCAGGGCGGCGACGGTGACGCTGGTGCCGAGCAGGAGCACGATCTTGATCATCTGGACGAGCGCGGTGCCCCGCATGCCGCCGATCGCCGCGTAGATGATCATCAGGCTGCCGACGAGGGCGATACAGGCCGTCCTGGCGCCGGTCTCGTGCGACAGGCCCAGGATGAAGGTGAGCAGTGACCCGGCCCCCGAGAGCTGGACGACCAGGAAGGGGAGGGTTGCCGCGAGCGTCACCACGCAGGAGGCGACGCGGACGGACCGCCCGGACATGTTGCGGGCCAGGACGTCGCCCATGGTGAAGCTGCCGGCGTTGCGCAGCGGTTCGGCCAGCAGGAACATCAGCAGCACCAGCGACAGGGCGGTGCTGACCGCCAGGACGTAACCGTCGTATCCGGCCAGGGCGATGATGCCGGTGGTGCTCAGCACCGTGGCCGCGGAGATGTAGTCGCCCGCGATCGCCAGGCCGTTCCTGAGCGGGGTGAGCGAGCGGTAGCCGGTGTAGAAGTTCGTCAGATCGTCGCGGTCGGGACCCGCCATCACGCACATCAGCAGCGTGAGGGTCACCAGGGTGCTGAACAGGACCAGGACGACCGCCTGCGTCCCCGAGCCGTAGTCGTTCATCCCGCCACCCCCGCGTCCCGGCCGGGCCGGACCGTTCGCTCCCGGACGGCCCGCGCCAGCGGGTCCACGGAGTGGCGTGCGCTGCGCCCGTACCAGAAGACGGCCGCGAAGGTGACGAGGAGCTGCAGGATCCCCAGGGCCATTCCCAGGCTCAGCTCCCCGGCGATCTTCGAACCCATCAGGTCCGGCGCACCGCAGGACAGCGCCACGTACACCACGAAGGAGCCGAGCGCGGTGAGCGTGGAGACCCGGCGGAGCACCTTGTAGGCCGAGCGGAGGCCGGCGAGGTCGGCGCCGTGCGGGTGCGCCTCCCGCGTGTGCGGGGGGCGTTGCGGGGCCTGCCCGAACGCGTCGTACGAAGGCGCGCCGTCGTAGGGGTAGGAGCCGTACGAGGTGTCCTGCGGCAGCTGTTGTCCGTACGGCTCCTGCCAGGGGTCCCGCCCGTACGGCGCGCGCCGGGGGGCGCTGCCGTGGGGCTCGGTCCGCGGCTGCGTCCGGTCCGGCGATGCGGCCGGTGGGTACCGGTTGTCGTAGGGGTCTGTCATCGCGTGGCCTTCCGGTGCGGCTCGGATCCGTGGGAGGTGGCTCTGGAGCATCGGTGTGGCGGCGCACGATACCGACTGGTTGGAATGCGTGATAAGCCTGTCGCGGTCACGGTTCCGGCTCGATGCGGCATCCGGTCGACGACGGTCCGGCGATGGCCGGTTGCCCCCGGACCCTAGGTCGCGGGACGTAAGGTTGATCCGTGGGGAATATCACTGCGAGCGGCGTACCCACTGGTCGGTATGGTCGGGGGTCCGCAACGACAGGAGGCGTGATGTCCGCGACCAACCGTCAGATCCGTCTGGCAGCCCGCCCCGTGGGTGAAGTGAAACCCGAAGACTGGGAGCACGGTTCCGAACCGATCACGGAACCGGGTCCGGGCCGGTTCGCGGGCCGGACGCGCGTCATCTCCCTGGACCCGGCCATGCGGGGCTGGCTGGACGACCGCCCCTCCTACCTGCCGCCCGTGGGCATCGGAGAGGTGATGCGTGCCGGATCGGTCGTCGAGGTCACCGCATCGAACCACCCCGGTTTCCAGCCCGGCGACCACGTGGTCGGCACCTTCGGCGTGCAGGAGTACGTGGTCTCCGACGGCCGCGGTGCCATGAAGATCGACACCTCCCTCGCCCCGCCCTCGACGTATCTGGGCGCGCTGGGCATGCCCGGTATGACCGCCTACTTCGGCCTGCTGGACGTGGGCGCGCTGCAGGACGGCGAGACCGTCGTGGTGTCCGGGGCGGCCGGAGCGGTCGGCAGCATCGCGGGGCAGATCGCGAAGGCCAGGGGCTGCCGCGTCGTGGGCATCGCCGGCGGGCCCGAGAAATGTGCCATGCTCACCGGCGAGCTGGGATTCGACGCCGCGATCGACTACCGCGCCGAAGACGTCAGGAAGGCCCTGCGCGAGCACGCCCCCGACGGCATCGACGTCTACTTCGACAACGTCGGAGGGGACATCCTCGACGCCGCCCTGACCCGTCTGGCGATGCACGCCCGCGTCGTGATCTGCGGCGCGATCAGCCAGTACAACAACGCCACACCGGTCCACGGCCCCTCCAACTACCTCTCGTTGCTGGTGCGCCGTGCCCGCATGGAGGGCTTCGTCGTCTTCGACTACGCCAAGCGCTACGCGGAGGCCGCGCAGGAGATCTCCGCCTTGATCGGCGCCGGCCGCGTCAAGGTCAAGGAACACGTGGTGAGGGGTACGGTCGACGACTTCCCCGCGGCGTTGCAGATGCTCTTCCGTGGCGAGAACGTCGGCAAGCTGGTGCTGGAGCTGGCCTGACCGGCGGTGCGAAGGGTCCGTCGCGCCATGTCGTCGCCACCGGGCCGGCCGATGGTCCCGGCGGCGTCGGCGCGCGGACTTTCCGAGGGCGGTGTGGCGCGACCGCATGGACGGCTAGGGTGGTCGGCAGAGACTGATCCGATGCCAAGGCCAGCGTACGGGCGGGGAGTTGGGGCCGACGGAAGCCGGAGGCCACGTCGGCCGGCCGCGGAGGATCGCGCGGCCGGCGAGCGGCAGCGGGCGGTTCTCGGTCACCGAAAGCGGGCCGGGCGGTCTTCAGGACGGCCCGGGCAGGGGGAAGAGGAAGTCGCTGATTCATGGCTGCCCACCGGTCGGATGAAGGATCGCACCCACACCTCGCTCCGAGAAGTCAGGATCCGGATCGCCGGTTACCGAGCCCGGCGGAGGACCACGAAGCGGCCGGACACGCCGGGCGTGTGACGGGCCGGCCGGCGCGCGCGGTGCTGCCCCCGTCACCGCGCGCGTGGCTCGGGCCGATCGCGGCCCTCGCGGCACTGGTGGTCGTCGTGCTCGGGGCGCTGTACGCCGACGACGGCGAGCCCGGCCGCCTGGACGCGGCGGTCGTGGCGGTGGTCGACGGCGTGGGGCCGCCGTGGCGGAACGTCGCTCTGACCCTGGACTTCCTGGGGGAGCCCGGGGGAGCGGCGATGCTGGTCGTGGCAACCGTGGCCGGCTGCCTGCTGCTGCGGTGCCCTCGCGCAGCGGTGCTCGCCGTTGCCGGCGTCGGCCTGACCGTGGGGACGGCGACGCTGCTCAAGCACCTGGTGGGACGCACCATCCACGGCGACGACAACCTGTCCTACCCGAGCGGGCACACCGCCTTCCTCACCGCGCTCGCCCTCGTGGTGGCGCTGCCCGCGACCGGCCGGCTCGGCCTCGGCAGGACGGCCGGCACGGCACTCGTGCTCGCCGCGGCGCTGGTCGCCGGCGCCGCCATGGGCTGGGCGCAGGTGGCCCTGGGCGCGCACTACCCGACCGACGCCCTCGGCGGCTGGTGCACCGCGCTGGCCGTGGTACCGGCGACCGCGTGGCTCGTCGACCGGACGGCTGACCGACCGGACGGCTGAGCGGCTGACCTGCTGACCGGCAGGCCGGCCGGACGGCCGGCCCCGGTCGGCGGGAGCGCGTCTGACGTCATGTCACGCCAGGCGGCGGAACACCGGCTTCACCGGTCGTCCGGCCAGCCAGGCGCCGGGGTCACCGGCGTCCAGCGCCTTGCGGTACACCGCGCAGGCCTGGGCCACCACGTCGACGGTGTGGGCGATATCGGCGTCGTCGAGCGCGCTGCTCACCACGAACGACGGGGCCAGCACCCCACCCGCGAGGAGCCGGCGCAGGAACAGGGTGCGGTACCGCTGCGAGGGCTGCCGGTTCTCGTCCAGGGTGGCGAAGACCAGGTTGCTGGGCCGGCCCCGGACGACGACGTGGTCCCCGACGCCCATGGCGGCCGCGGCCTCGCGGACACCGGCGGCCAACCGCTCGCCGAGGGCGTGCAGCCGCGCCGTGACGCCCTCCTCGACATAGGTGGTCTGTACGGCCATCGCGGCAGCCAGGGAGTGCGTTTCCGCACCGTGCGTGGTGGAGAGCAGGAACACCCGGTCGCCGGAGTGACGCAGCCCGCCCCGCTCCATCAGATCGCGGCGCCCGGCCAGCGCGGAGACGGCGAATCCGTTGCCGAGCGCCTTGCCGAACGTGGAGAGGTCGGGGACGACACCGTACAGGCCCTGTGCGCCCGCCTCGGACCAGCGGAAGCCGGTGATCATCTCGTCGAACACCAGGACGCAGCCGTGCCGGTCGGCCAGCTCGCGCAGGCCGGCGAGGTACCCGGGCGGCGGCTCGGTGTGGGTGGCGGGTTCGAGGATCAGACAGGCGACCTCGCCCCGGTACCGGGTGAGCAGCTCCTCCGTGGCGGCCAGGTCCCCGTACGGGAACGCCACGGTGAGCTCGTTGGTCGCCGCCGGAATGCCGGCGGACATCGGCGTGGTGCCGATGAACCAGTCGTCGACGGAGAAGAACGGATGGTCGGCGCAGAGGGCCACCCGCGGGCGCCCGGTGGCGGCGCGGGCGAGGCGCACCGCGGCGGTGGTGGCGTCGGAGCCGTTCTTCGCGAACTTCACCATCTCGGCGGTCGGCACCGTGGCCAGGAAACGTTCCGCGGCCTCGACCTCCACGACGGACGGCCGGACGAAGTTGCTGCCACGTTCGAGTTCCCGCCGCACCGCCTCGATCACGCGGGGATGGGCGTGGCCGAGACTGACCGACCGCAGGCCGGAGCCGTACTCGACGTACCGGTTGCCGTCGACGTCCCACACGTGGGCACCGCGGCCGTGGCTGATGACCGGGGCCAGGTTCTCGGGGTACTGGTCGTCGCCCTTGGCATAGGTGTGCGCGCCCCCGGGGATCAGGGCGTGCAGCCGTTCGTTCGCCTGCCGCGACCGGGGCAGGAGGAGCTCTTCGGTGCCTTCAGTGTCCAACGCCGACCTCAACTCTCTCTTCGCTTCAGAACCTCGGCGAGGCCCGGCGCCTCCCGGTCCCGCTGGGACATCGAGGTGACCGGCAGCGGCCACGGAATGGCGAGCTCCGGGTCGTCGTGGGCGATCGTCACGTCCTCGGCCGGGTCGTGCGGGCGGTCGATCCGGTACGAGGTGTCGGCGGTCTCCGTCAGCGCCTGGAAGCCGTGCGCGCATCCCGCCGGGATGTACAGGGTCGCCTGTGTCTCGCCGGACAGCTCGAAGAAGGCCCGGCCCAGGTAGGTCGGCGAGTCCGGCCGCAGGTCCACGACGACGTCGAAGATCCGCCCGTACGAGCACCGCACCAGCTTGGCCTCGCCGGCGCCGGAGCGCAGGTGCAGTCCGCGCAGCACGCCCCGGACCGAGCGGGACAGGCTGTCCTGGACGAAGGCGTCCGGGTCGAGGCCCGCCGAACGGACCACGTCGGCGTCGAAAGTGCGGCAGAAGAAGCCGCGTTCGTCGGCGTACGGCGTCGGCTCGAACAGATGGGCGCCGGCGATTTCCGCAACTTGGGTCGCTTTCATGGTGCCTTCCGCGGGGCGTGGGTGTTCGCCGGGAACAGGGTCGTGGTCAAGGCGGTGAACTGGCGGGCGAGTTGCTGTGCGGCGGTACGGTTCCGCTCGGCGAGGGTCCGGCGGAGGTCCGGCGCGTGCTTCTCCAGGTCCCGGAACTGTTCGAGCAGCCGGTCGGCGTCGACCTCCCGTGCCGGGTGACAGTACGCGCCGAGGCCCATCCGGTCCATGAGCGCGTCGCTCTTCGCCGCGTAACAGAGGGCGAGCACGGGCGTTCCGGTCTTCAGCGCGCAGATCAGGTTGTGGTAGCGGACGGCCACCACGGTGTCGGCGGCGGCCATCTCGTTCATCAGGTCGGCCAGTGAGGCCGGTTCGGCCGAGGTGACCAGCGGTGAGCCGACCGCGTCGAGGATCGCGGCGACCACCGACTCGTCGCACGTGTCGCCGGTGAGGAGCCGGACCGGTCGGCCCTCCTCGACGAGCGCGCGGACGAACCGGATCGTCCCGTCGAGGTAGCGCCGGTAAATCTCCTCGGCCCGGGCGCGGTCGTCGTTGCCGCCGTGGAAGTCCATGACGCCGAGGCAGACCGTGCCCGGCCGGCCCGAGGGCGGGCTCGCCTTCGGCGTCGGCAGGGAGAACGCGAGGTCCGGGTAGACCTCGTCGCGGGCGGTGTCGACCCCCATCGCCCGCATCGCGTCGCGGGACTGGGCGTCCCGGTACGACCGGTACGCGGCCAGCCGCGCCGACCAGCGCACCAGGGCCCGGGTCGGGCGGCTGCGGATCTCGGCGGCGCCGACGCTGACCAGCGCGACCCGGGTGCCCAGCAGCCGGCCGCTCGCGCAGAGCAGGAACAGCGAGTACGGGAAGCCCCACGGCCGCAGCGGCAGGGTGGCCTCCAGGACGCCCATGCCGGGCACGATCACCGCGTCGTGCCGGCGCACCCAGGCGGCGGTGCGGAAGACGTCGACGAGTTTGCCCAGGCCCTTCGACGCGATCGCGCCCGCACGGGACGCGGTCCGGTACTCCGCGCGGTTCCAGTGCAGCCGCGTCGCGGGGATCCCGAACCTGGCCGTCACCGCCTCGGGTCCGCCGCACAGCGCGTCCACCTCCGCGTCCGGATGCTCCGCGCGGAGGTATCCGAGGACCGCCTCAAGCGACCCGTCGTTGCCGAGGTTGCCCGAGCCGAGCAGGCCGAACACCCCCACGCGCACCGGAGTTTCAGCCGACGTCATGCCCGCTTCCCCTCACGTCCGGCCACCAGGGCGTCGACGGAGACGGTCAGCTCGGCCGGGTCGACCGGGGCACGGTCCTCGACCCGCTCACCGGCGCCCGGCCGGACCCGGCTGGTCATCCACGCGGCCAGGTGGCGGTAGCACGCGCGCCGGTCGGCCGGGGACAACGGGGCCCGCCGGATCGCCGAGGTGAAGCCCCAGACGTACTCGGCGAGCAGCCGGGGCGTCGGGTGCAGCAGGCCCGCCCGGCGCGGGTCCAGGTTGACGCACCGGGAGCGCTTGGAGGGGTTCGCGCGCTCGGCGCGGGTGGGGTGGTCGCGGCGGAAGTACAGGAGTTCCGGCACCTGGTGGAAGCGCCCGTGCAGGGCGATCTCGGCGACGAACGTGCGGTCCGCGTGGTGGTAGCTGTCCATCGGCCTCACCCGGCGCAGCACGTCGGCCCGGATCACCCCGTAGAAGTCGTCACCACCGGGCTCGAACAGCAGGCTGCGGAAGCGCTCCGGCGCGTGCGGTGAGCCGGTGGCGAGCGTGTACGCGTACGGGACCTTCACCTGGCCGTCGCCGTCGATGACCGCCTGGTCGGCGTGCGCGAGGATCACGTCCGGCCGCTCGTCCAGCGCCTCGACGCAGCGCCGCAGCAGATCGCGGGCGTACAGGTCGTCGTGCGAGGCCCACTTGAACAGCTCGCCGCGGCACTGGGTGAACACGTAGTTGTGGTTCGGTGTCGCGCCGACGTTCCGGAGCAGCCGGACGTACCGGATGCGCGCGTCCTGCGCGGCGTACTTGCGGCAGATGTCCTCGGTCCCGTCGGTCGAGGCGTTGTCGGAGATGACCAGCTCGAAGTCCTCGTAGGTCTGGCCGAGCAGCGCGTCGAGCGACTCGGCCAGGTACTCCTCGCCGTTGTACACGGGCAGGCCGATGCTCAGCCTGGGTCGGTCGGTCATGAGGTCCTCACTTCGGGGATCGTGTTCTGGCGGTGCTCGCGCAGGGCGGACCGCAGCTGCAGCCACCACACGGCCGAACCGCTGACGGTCGCGGTCGCGACGCCCCAGGCCGAGCCGACGGTGCCGGCGACGGCCGCTCCGCCGAGCCCGCCGCCGACGTAACAGGCGGAGGCGAACAGCTGGCAGCGCAGGCTGCGCCGGGCCGCGCCGAGCGCGCGCAGCCCGGCCGCCGCGCCGGTGCCGAGGCCCGCGCCCGCGACGCTGAGGGTGACCGGCCCGATGAGCGCCGCGGCGGAGTGCCAGACGTCGCCGAGCACCAGCTCGCCGAGCCGGTCCGGCATCAGCAGCAGCGCCCCGCCCCAGAGCAGCGCGGCCGCGGCCTGCCCGCCGCCCAGCGCGAGACAGAACGCGCCGAGCCGGTGCGGGGCCTGCCGCAGCACCCGTGCCGCCTCCGGGACGGTGACCAGCGACAGCCCCATCAGCACGGCGAGGAACGGGCCGAGCAGCAGCTCCGCGCCCCGCACCGCACCCACCGCGCCGACCCCGACGATCACGCCGAGCCCGTACGCCCGCAGCTGGCTCGCGCCGCTGAGGCTGACGTTCTCGACCAGGTACCGGTAGCCGAGATCGCGCTGCTCCCGAAGCCACCCGCGCGCCTGGGCCGTTCGGGGCCGGATGCCGGACTGGAGGCAGCCGTAGGCAGCGGCCACCGTGGCGGCGGCGCCCCAGGCGAGCACGAAGGCGGCCACGGTGCCCACGCGGGCCGCCACCACCATGGCCGGGACGAGCGCGATGCCGCACACGAGGTCGTTGACGAACGCCTTGCGCCCGGTGCCGGCGGCGAAGAACGAGAACCGCCAGGCGTCCTGCAGCAGCAGCCCCGGCAGCACGACGCCGAGGCAGGCGAACGCGGGCCCCACGCGGCCGCCGAGCCCCAGCCCGACCGCCAGGCACGCCGCGCCGATGGCCGTACCGACGCCGAGCGCGGTACCCGACGAGCGGACCACCGCCCCGCGCCAGGACGCGTCGGGCACGCCGCTGAAGCGCACCACGAGCGGATCGGTGGCCAGCCCGCGGGAGATGTTGAGCACCACGCCGTAGGTCACCCAGGCCAGGCTGAACACGCCGAACGCGGTCACCCCCAGCGAGCGCGCCACGTAGATGCCCACCGCGAAGTTGGTCATGCTGGAGGCCGCCTGGTCGGCCAGTCCCCAGGACAGCCGGCCGACGAGGGCCCGCTTGGCGCTCCGCCGGGCGTCCTCAGCCCCGTCTGCCGGTGCCGCCGTCTGCTCCTCCCCGGTGGTCATCGGCGTCATGCCTTGATCAGCCCGGCGCCGTGCAGGGCGCCGGCCGCGGCGGCGACGGTGTCGAACGGCAGCCCGGACCGCTCGGCGACGTCCAGCAGACCGTGCTCGCCGTCGGAGAGGCTGAGCACCCACAACAGGGCCATCTGGGCCTGCTTGGTGTCGCTGCGGCCGCCGAGCGCGTCGTACAGCCCGCGCCGGCCCAGCTGCGGCTCGCCGTAGGGGCTGAGGTTGACGTACCGCCGGTTGCGGTCGAGGACGGCGAACGCCTCGCGGCAGACGGCGAGCGTGTCGGCCATCGCCTCCGGAGAGACGAAGTCCAGGTCGTCCGCCGAGGTGTGGTACTCGGGGTAGCCCGCGTACGGGGTCCGGCTGAGCGAGCCCACGCCGAGATCGAACCCGGGCGAGCAGTACTGCCGCTCGTCGTAGCCGTACGGGGTGAACTCGGTGACCCGGTGCGGGCGTTCGGAGGCGGCCAGCACGTGCCGCATCACCCGGTCGATCTCCGCGTCGCCGCGTCGGCTCCGCTTGTACGTCAGGTGGCCCGGGTCGCCGGCGCAGGCCAGCACCAGCCCGTGCTTGACCCGTTCCACCCGCTCCGCGTTGCGGGCCAGCCAGGTGATCGCCCCGATGGTGCCGGGCGCGAAGATGAACCGGTAGGTGTAGTACGGCGTCCGCTCCGCCAGCGCCCGGGCCAGGAACGTCGCCACCGCGATGCCGGCCAGGTTGTCGTTGGCCAGCGACGGGTGGCAGACGTGGCAGGAGACGATCACCTCGTCGGCGACCTGCCCGGGCACCACGTGCTCGGCGTAGGTGAGGTGGCC
The DNA here is from genome assembly GCF_014203595.1 of Streptomyces echinatus. Taxonomy (GTDB): domain Bacteria; phylum Actinomycetota; class Actinomycetes; order Streptomycetales; family Streptomycetaceae; genus Streptomyces; species Streptomyces echinatus. The sequence continues at coordinate 408,029 of NZ_JACHJK010000002.1, read as the reverse complement.
GTCGGCGAGCGTGGAGTCGATGCGCACCTCGTACTCGCCGTCCGGCAGCGCGTCCAGGGTCTCCTGCGCCAGGCAGAACCCCCACTCCGGCTTGTAGTAGCTGGTGCGGTACGGCACCCAGGCCGGGTGGTCCGGCAGGGTGTGCAGGTGTCCGCGCAGCTCGGACAGGGGCATGGTCGCCGACACCGGCACGCTGTAGCCGAGCACGTGCAGGCTGGACGCGGCGAAGTCGACGACCCGCTTGCCGGTGCTGTCGGCGATGTAGGCGTCCCGGATGTTCCACTCCTGCGGCACCGTCCAGTCGAGCACCTGGGTCCCGGTCGGTACCTCGTGCACCTCAAGCGGGACGTACTCGCCGACGATCTCCAGGGTGGCGCGCACCCCGTCGCCGGTGATGCTCCGGCAGAGCGGGTACAACCGCTCCACCAGCGCGTACATCTCTTCGCCGGCCTCGGTCACCGGCGCCACCGCAGGGTGTCGTCGACGGCGCCGGCCTCGGACGCGGCGCGCAGCACGGCGAGGCGGGTGAAGCGCTGCTCGAAGTCCTCCCGGGTCAGCCCGTGCTTGCGGTAGGCGTCGGCGAGTTCGAGCGCGCCCTGCTTCACCGTCCACTCGCAGTCGAAGCCCGGGACCGCCGTGCGGAACCGGGAGAAGTCCACCCGGTACGAGCGCGGATCCGCACCGTTCTCCCCGGTGATCCGCACCTTCGCGCCGGACACCGCCTCGGCGACCTGCTCGGCGATCTCGGCGACCGTGACGTTGTTCGTCTCGCTGCCGATGTTGAACGCGGTGTCGTGCACCGCTTCCCGCGGCGCGGTCAGCGCGGCCGCGAAGGCCCGGGCGATGTCGGCGGCGTGCACCAGCGGACGCCAGGGGGTGCCGTCGGAGAGCACCAGGACCTCGCCGGACAGGAGGGCGTGCCCCACCAGGTTGTTCAGCACGATGTCGGCGCGCAGCCGGGGCGAGTGGCCGAAGGCGGTGGCGTTGCGCATGTACACCGGGCTGAAGTCGCCGTCGGCCAGCGCGTGCAGGTCGTCCTCCACCCGCACCTTGGACTCCGCGTACGGCGTCACCGGGCGCAGCGGGGCGTCCTCGGCCACCAGGTCGTCGCCGCCGGCGGCGCCGTACACCGAGCAGGTCGACGCGTACAGGAAGCGCCGCACCCCGGCGTCGCGGGCCAGCCGGGCCAGGTGCACGGACGCGTGGTGGTTGATGTCGTAGGTGAGCTCCGGCGCCAGCGACCCCAGCGGGTCGTTGGACAGGGCGGCCAGGTGGATCACGGCGTCGACCCCGGCCACATGGTCGGCCGTGACGTCGCGCAGGTCCACCCGGTGCCCCCGCGGGTCCGCGGGCTTCGGGCCGAGGACACAGTCGGCGAACAGGCCGGCGTCGAGGCCGACGACCTCGTGCCCGGCGGCGGCGAGGACCGGGGCCATGACGGTTCCCAGATAGCCCTGGTGTCCGGTGAGCAGTACGCGCAAGGTTCAACCCCCCAGGTTGAGCGTGAGTTTGGTGACGGCGAACGCTTCGGCGTAGCGCTCGTGGCATTCGATGCCGCGGATCCGCGCGAGGCCCAGGAAGGCCTCCCGGTCGTACCAGGGCCGGTGCCGCTGCGAGGGGTAGTGCTCCTGCAGCAGCCGGACCTTCTCCTCGGCGATCTCCGGCGACAGCGGCTGGTACGCCGCCATGCGGCCGAGATCGCCGTCCCACTTGACGATCTCGTAGCCGAGCACCAGGTGGTCGCGGAACGCGGTGGGTATCAGCCGCGCCAGGCCGCGGTGGTCCTGGTGCGCGTCGTCGGTGCGCGGGGCCAGGATCAGATCCGGGTCGGTCTGCCCGCGCAGTTCCTCGACGGCGGCCTTGGCCTCGTCCCAGTGGACGGGCAGCCGGCCGTCCGGCAGCTTGAGCACGGTCAGCCGCAGGTCGGCGCCCGGGCAGAAGGCGGCGAGCGCAGCTCGCTCCTCCTGCTCCCGCTCGCCGCCACCGCCGGAGAGCACCAGTGCGTCGACGCGGATGCCCGGCCGCGCGAGGCACAGCGTCAGCAGCGTGCCGCCGGCGCCGATGGCGATGTCGTCGCAGTGCGCGCCCACCGCGGCGATCCGGTCCGGGCGCCCGGCCCCGAGCCGGATCACGCGCTCACCCCGGCGTTGCCGCGTTCCCACACGGCCCACGGGCGCTCGCCCCGCGCGTACGCGGCGTCGAGCGCGGCCCGCTCCTTCACGGTGTCCGTCGGCTTCCAGAAGCCGCGGTGCTGGTGCGCCACCAGCCGTCCGCGCTTGGCCAGTTGGGCGCAACCGTCGGCGACCAGGTCCCCGTTCTCCGGGATGTGGTCGAAGACCTCCTGGCGGAGCACGAAGTAGCCGCCGTTCTCCCACAGCGGCAGTTCGCTGACCGCGGTGATGCCGCCCACCAGACCGTCCTCGCCCAACTCCACGCAGTGGAACGACGACTGCGGCGGCACCACCATCATCGACGCCCCCGCGTCACGCGCGGCGAACCGGTCGATCATCTCCGGCAGCGGGGCGTCGGTGAGGACGTCGGCGTAGTTGGCGAGGAACATCTCGTCGCCGTCCAGATGGTGCCGCACCCGGCGCAGCCGCTCCCCGATCGGGGACTCGATGCCCGTCTGCGCGAACGTGATCGTCCAGTCGGAGATGTCGGTGGAGAGCAGCTCGGTCCGCCCGCCCCGCAGCACGAAGTCGTTGGACGTCGTCTCCTCGTAGTTGAGGAAGAAGTCCTTGATGTGATGAGCCCCGTACCCGAGGCACAGGATGAACTCCGTGTGCCCGAAGTGCGCGTAGTAGCGCATGACGTGCCAGATCAGCGGCCTGGGGCCGACCATCGCCATCGGCTTGGGCACGTCGTCCGCGGCACCGCTGCGCATCCGCATCCCGTAACCGCCGCAGAACAGTACGACCTTCATCGCGTGACCTCGACAATGCTCAGTTCCGGGATGGGGAAGACCAGCCGGCCGCCCCAGTCGTGCACGTAGGACAGCTGCTCGGTCAGCTCGGCCCGCAGGTTCCACGGCAGGACGAGCACGTAGTCCGGCTTGTCGGCGGCGATCTGCTCGGGCGGCAGGATCGGGATGCGGGTGCCCGGGGTGTACCGGCCGTGCTTGTAGGGGTTGCGGTCGACCGTGTACGCGAGCAGGTCGGGCCGGATCCCGCAGTGGTTGAGCAGGGTGTTGCCCTTGCCCGGGGCGCCGTAGCCGACGACCGTCTCACCGCGTTCGGCCGCCTCGATGAGGAACCGCAGCAGGTCCCGGCGCACCTTGGCCACCCGGGCGGAGAACTCGGTGTACCCGGACAGCTCCCGCAGCCCGGCGGCCTTCTCCTTCTCCAGCACGTCGGCCACGCGCTGCGCCGGCTCGCCGGCCACCTCGTCCGGCCGGGCCCACAGCCGGATGGAGCCGCCGTGGGTGGGCAGCAACTCTACGTCCACGAGGGTGAGTCCGCCGCTCGCCAGGGCCCGGATCGCGGACGCGACCGTGTAGTACTGGAAGTGCTCGTGGTAGATCGTGTCGTACTGGTTCTCCTCGATCAGGGTCAGCAGGTGCTGCACCTCGATGGAGACCCAGCCGTCGTCGGCGACCAGGGCACGCAGCCCCTGGGTGAACCCGACCACGTCGGGGATGTGCGCGTAGACGTTGTTCGCCACCACCAGGTCCGCCGGGCCGTGCTCGGCGCGGACGGCGGCGCCGGCGGCCGGGCTCAGGAACTCCGTGAGCGTGGGCACGCCCGCGTCCCGCGCCACCGCGCCGACGTTGACCGAGGGCTCGATGCCGAGACAGCGGATCCCCCGGTCCACCACGTGCTTCAGCAGGTACCCGTCGTTGCTCGCGACCTCGACCACGAAGGCGTCGGGGCCGAGACCCACCCGCCGCACGGCGTCGGCGACGAAGGTGCGCGCGTGCTCCACCCAGGAGGTGGAGTACGAAGAGAAGTACGCGTACTCGCTGAACGTCTCCTCCGGTGTGATCAGCGGAGGGATCTGCGCCAGCCAGCAGTCGGTGCAGACCCGCAGGTGCAGCGGGTACGCCGGTTCCGGCTGGTCCAGTCGGTCCGCGGCGAGAAAGCTCTCACACGGCGGCGTCGCCCCGAGGTCGACGACGCTCGCCATCGCATCCGAGCCGCAGAGTCGGCATCGTGTCATCTACTGTCCCCATCCCCCCTGCTCGCGCGGGTGTCCCCGGCACGAGTCAGCGCTGACCGCCCCGCGATCGCGGTGCGGTACTCCTCCAGCAGGCGCTCAAGGCCGACGGCCGGGCTGAAACCCTGCTCGTAACGGCGCCGGGCCGCCTGGCCCATCTCCCGGTTGCGGTCCGGCTCGGCCGCGATCCGGCGTATGCGGGACGCGAGCGAGGCGGACTCGCCCGGCCGGTGCAGCAGCCCGGTCACCCCGTCCTCGACGAGTTCGACGAAGGCGCCGTGACCGGCCGCGACGGTCGGCACCCCCGCCGCCATCGCCTCCACGACCACCAGACCGAACGCCTCCAGCCACGTCGAGGGAGCGACCACGGCGACCGAGCGCGCGATCGCCTGCCGGCACTCCGCCTGGTCGTACAGGCCGACGTACCGCACGTCGTCCCGGCCCGCCGCCCAGGCGGTCACCTCGCGCTCCAGCGGCCCCGTGCCGGCGATCACGAGCGGCACGCCCACTCCGCCGCCCGCGGCGACCTCGTCCCACGCGGTCATGAGCAGCCGCACGCCCTTGGCCTCCGCGAGCCGGCCGAGATAGAGCAGATGCTCGCCGCCGGCCGCCCGGCGGACGCCCGGCTCGGGCACGAAGTTGTGCTTCACCGCCAGCCGCTCGGCCGGCATGCCGGCCCGCACCAGCACCTCGCGCTGCGCCGCGGAGATGCACAGGAACCGCTCGACGCCGGACCACCACCGCCGCCGGTTGACCGACAGGCTGACCGCGAGCGGCACCGTCGCGAGCCGGGAGTTCCGGTAGCAGCCGTGCCGGACGGCGGGCAGCGCCGCCGCCGACCCGACGCACTCGGTGCACGGCCGGCCGTCCCGTTGCAGCGTGCCGGGCGGGCAGACCTGGGTGTAGTTGTGCAGCGTGGCGACGGCGGGCACGCCCGCGTCGGCGCAGGCGGCCAGCACCGCCGGCGACAGCAGCGGAAACACGTTGTGGACGTGCACCACGTCCGGCCGCTCGGCGCGCAGCCGGGCGGCGAGCTCAGCGCGGACCGCCGGGTTCCACGGCACCAGCAGCGGCACCGCGACCTTGCCCGGCAGGGACCGGGCGGCGATGTCGTCGCTGCGTCGCTCGAACACCTCGACCCGGTGGCCGGCCCCGCGCAGCAGCGCCACCTCCTGGTCGACCACCTTGTTCTCGCCGCTCGGCTGCGCCGAGGCGTAGCGGTTGTGCACCACGAGGACGTGCATGCTCAGGTCACCTCCGATCTCCGGGCCCATCGCGGGACGGGCCGTCGAGGGACTTCGGGCGTGGACAGGGGCGCGGCCTCGGCGGGGGCCGCCAGCAGCGAGGCGGCCACGGTCAGATGCAGCAGATACGGCGAGGCGTCGCCCAGTCCGGCCTCGGTGTACGACGCGATCGCGCAGTAGCTGATCAGGAAGATCGCGCAGGCCCTCGACAGCGAGGGCGGCCGCAGCAGAGCGACGCCGCCCAGCACGACGATGACCGCCGCCACCAGGGCGACGCCGGTCACCCCCTGCTCGTTGTAGACGGCCAGCCAGCTGTTGTCGATCGGCAGCCCGTCGAACGACTTGTCGCCCAGGCCGGTACCGAACAGGTACTCCGTGGTCGTCCGGGGCGCCACCAGCAGGGCGTGCCAGACCTTGGCCCGGCCGGTGAGGCTGGAGAAGTTCTCCTGGCTCTGTCCGCGCAGGAACCACGCCTGCAGCGCGGAGGCGAACCCCACCGCGGCCACCACGGCGCACAGCACCGCCCAGGTGAAGAACCGGCGGGCCGCGGCGCTGGTCAGGATGAGCGACCCGATCGCCAGCGCCAGCCCGATGAGCAGGCCGAGCGTGGCCGTCCGGGTATGGGTCAGCGCGAGCAGCACGAGGGACGGCACGATGACCACCGCGGCACTGGTCCGGTCGGTCCTGTGGTCCAGTACGAGCAGCACGGTCAGCCCGATGACCACCGCCGCGTACTGTCCGATCTGCGGCGGGGTGAGCGGCCACAGCGCGCCGACCAGCCGCCCGCCGTAGAGGTCGGGCAGAGCCGCGCCCGGCGAGATGACCAGGCCGGCGGCCACCGACCCGAGCACCGCGAAGTACATCCGGATGTGGTGCCGGACGAACGTCGGGCCGCCGTCCCACCAGCGGCTGAGCAACCACAGCGTGCCGATGAAGAGAGCCAGCCGGGTGCAGCGGAACAGCGCGCCGAACCCGGACTCCAGGTCCACGCTGGAGATCACGCTCGGCACCAGCAGCAGCGAGAGCAGCAACAGGAAGGCGCTGGCCCTGATGCGCAGCCGGAGGTTGACGGCCAGCGCCAGTGCGAACGCCGCGACCAGCGAGCCCATGGTGACCATCTGGATGAGGGAGCGGGGCAGCGGGACGATGGTCTTCGCTCCGGCGGAGCCGAGCGTGTTGAGGACCAGCAGTCCCCAGGCCGTCCCGGCGATCTTCGGCGTGTGCTCCGTGCCCATCTCAACCACCGTCCCGCGCGCGGAAGGTGCTCCCCGCGTCCTGCCCGTACGGCGTGCCCTGCCACTGCCCCGAGTCGAGTGTCCGGCTCGGGTCGTGGGCCACGAACTTCCATGGCCCGATGTAGACGTTGTGGTGCCAGCGGTTGTGCTGCTGGAGGGTGATCGCCTGCGCCACCCGGTCGCCCTGGTACGGAGACCAGTCCGGAAAGGTGCCGTAGTTGGCCAGCACCGCCATCCGGTCGCACTTCACCGTGCAGGAGACGACGGACTTGTCCAGCTCGAAGCGGTTGTCGTGGATGTCCACCCGCTGCGTCTTCCACCGGCAGTCGGCGTACAGCGGCGCGGTGGCGATCGCCGGCTGTGCGCAGCGATCGGTGTCCTTCACCAGCAACGTGCAGTCACCGGACGAGGTGTTGGCCGGGCTGTTGCAGAACCGGTCGGCGTTCTCCCACAGGGTGATCCCGGACCAGTTGTCCTCCAGCACGTTCCGGTAGATCTCGATCCTGTCCGTGCGGGCCCGGATCCGTGGTTCGCCGCCGGACTCGGACAGGTAGACGGTCGCGAACGGGAAGGTGTCGCCCCGGTCGGCTCCCTTGCGCCCCTCGACCCAGTTGTTCCGCCGGATCGTGTTCCTCCGGATGACCGCGTTGTAACTGGTCTCGTAGATCAGCGCGGCGCCGTCGTTGGCCTCGAGCACGTTGTCCTCGATGCGGAAGTCGTTGTTGTCGGTGTCCGCCCACAACCCGGCTCCGCGGTTGTCGTGCACCCAGTTGGCGCGTACGTCGGCGCCGTCGACCGCCCAGAACTTGATCCCCGCCGTGCAGCCGCAGCCCGGCCGTCGCCGCTCCCAGTCGTCCCTGTTGTTGCCCACGATCTCGTTGCCCTCGACCACCAGGCCGCTGATACGGCCGGTGGCCTTGTACGCGTTCATGCCGTACTGACCGTTGCCGCGCAGGCAGCTGGCGCGGACCCGCTGACGGGCCCCGGCCATCAGTCCGGCGCCGGAGTTGTGCTGGATCGTCGCGTGCTCGATCACCCACCCGTCGGCCGAGTCGTGGTTGACCACGCCCTCGTCATGCGGCGCGACGAAGTTCTGCACGGTCAGGTAGCGGATGGTGACGTCGCGGGCGGTGCCGCCGAACGCGTACTGGTTGGTCCTCCGGCCGTCGAGCACCGCGCCCGGCGCGCCGAAGTAGCTGTCCCCCTCCTTGGGGATGACCTGGGCGTAGCGGTCCGGTTCGAGCCTGTGCCTGCCCGGCCGGAGCCAGAACGTGGTGTCCGGGGGGCTGCTCTTGGTCTTCGCGGCCAGGTCACCGGCCACCGCGGGGTCGACCGTCACCGCGCCCGGCGGAGGCTTCGCCGGCCCGGCCGCGGGTTCGGCGCACACCCGGGCCACGGACGTGGACGGCGCGGCGGTCGGCTTCGGCCGCGCACTCGGCGTGCTCTCACAGCCGGTCGCCGCCAGCACGGCCAGCGCCAGCGGTGCCGCCGGCCATGCCCAGTGCCGCCTCTTGAACCCCACGCGCCCCCCTAGCCGCCGAACCCGAGTACGGTGGTGAACCGCTCCGCGCCGTCGGCGAAGCCGGTGCCCACCAGGGTCGTGGCGGGTTCCTTGCGCCCGAACCCGGCGGAGTACCAGCCCAGCGGCGGCTCGCTCTCGCCGCGGTGCGCCCGCCAGGACAGCTGCCCGGGCAGGTCGAGCACGGCGGAGCGGTCCTCGCCGTCCCGGGTCCAGGTGAGCACCGCCCGGTTCCCCGCCAGGTCCGCGGCGATCGCCGGGCCGAGGTGGAACGCCAGCCGCACGGCCCGGCGCGGTCCGCGCACCTCGTCGACCACCGTCAGCTCCCGGCTCGCGGCCGTCAGTTCCACCCGGCGGCGGTGCACCGAAGGCCGGTAGCCGTCGTGCTCGGCGCACCAGCGGGCCGTGCCCCCGTCGGAGGCGTCGGAGGTGTCCGCGACCAGGACGCGGGTCGCGGCATGCCGGGTCCACAGGAACGGGCCGCCGGAGACGGACTGGTCAGCGCCGTCGAGTTGCAGGGTGTTGTGGCCGAGGGTCGACCGGAAGTACCGCCGCCACTCGGGCTGCCCGTGGTAGCAGTACGTCCCCGGATCGGCGAGCACGTCGACCCCGTCGTGCCGGACCTCCAGGGACAGCGCGTCCGCGTGGGCGTGCGCGGCGATGGACAGGAACCCGTGCGGACCACCGTCACAGCGGCACCAGATCTCCCCGGGACCCCGCAGGATGGTCATCCCCGCGTCGGCGAACGTGGCCGGCCGGCTCGCCGGGCGGGACACGGCCGGTGCGGTTCCGTCCTTCGCGTACGGCCGGACGAGCGCGGCCAGCAGCGCGGTGCGCACATCGGTACCGGTCACCTCCGGCCACCAGGCGAGCCGGCCGAACACGGCCTCCCCGGTGGTCAGCAGCGAGGCCCAGCGGTCGGTGCCCGGCCCGTCCACGACCAGACCGTGCCCGTCGTCCGCGTCCCCCTGGCGCGGCGGACGTAACCGGCTGTCCACGACGGCCGCGAGCGCGTCGGTCATCCGCAGCAGCACCAGCCGGACCGACGCGGGAACCGGCACTCCGGCGGCATCCGCCTCGGCCACCGCGGCCAGGCCGAGCTCCAGCACCAGCCCGTGGTACTCGGTGGCCAGCTCGCGGTTGAGGCCGGAGCCGAAGGTGTTGGCGCGCAGCTGCCGGTCCAGCGACCGCAGCGCGTCGGCCCGCCAGCGCGCCGAGGAGGGGAACCACCCGAACGCGCAGGCCGCGGCGAACTGCCCGGCGGCCTCGGCGATGACGTGGTTGTTCGCCGAGGACCCCCGGCTGGGGAAGGCGGCCAGCCAGCGCTGGTGGTGCCAGATCTGGTTCAGTGCCACCGGATTGCCCTCGAACAGCGCGGCCGCGCCCGGCCAGCCGTCGAGCAGCCGGCGGATCCACACCCACGACAGCAGCCGGATCCCCAGCTCGATGCCGCTGGTCCAGTGCACCCCGCACAGCGGCGCGTTGGCCGCCCACCACGACCGCAGGTGCTCGGCCACCCGCTCGGCGTACCGCTCGTCCCCGGTGACCGCGTAGGCGGCGGCGAGCACGGTGAGGTACTGGTGCCGGGACAGCTCCCAGATCTGCTTGATGTCCCCGACCGCGTCCTCGTCCCGGTACGGCACGTCGAAGGCGTAGCCCCACGGAGCCCGGCGCCCGGTTTTCGGGTCGTACCACCAGTCCGGGTCGGCCAGGTCGTCGCGGACCACCCCGAAGAACTCGACGTGGCCGGCCATCAGCCGGTCCGCCTCGGTGATGAGACGCTTCGCGGCGTCCGGTGGGACCGCGGCGATCGTGGCTGCGGGCAGGGGCGAGGTGAACCGGGCGCCGGTCACGCCGGGGGAGTCCGGCCGCACCGACCGCCACCGCCGCCTGCGCACCGCGTCGCCCACCCGGCCGCCGACCTCCCGCGGCCCCATCCGGGACAGCCGCCGCAGGTACCAGCCCGCGCTCATGGTCATCGCGTCCTCGCCAACGACACCGGCGCGCCGCCGGCCAGGCCGGTCTGCACGGCGAGGGTGGCCGCCGTGGTGGCGACCAGCGACTCCAGCGGCACCGGCATCGGACCGCCGGTGCGAACTGCCTTGATGAACGAGGCCAGTTCGGCGTTCTGGCCCTTGTCCCGGGCCGTGGGCAGCCGCGAACTGACCCACCGCTTGCGGTCGTACACCGAGGCACGGACGAAGTCGTCGAGCCGCAGCACCTTGCCGTCCGCGACCAGGTCCAGCGTCTCCTTGGGGAAGCCGGGCGCGCCGGTGGTGACGTAGCTGATGGCGGCGGTGGAACCGTCCGGGTAGCGCAGTACGACCTGGAGGTCCTCGTTGCCGGACGTGGCGACCGCGTACACCGAGACCGGATCGGCCCCCAGCAGCCAGCTCGCCGTGTCGATGAAGTGCCCGCCCTCACCCGCGAACCGCGAGCCCTCGGTGCCCTGCTGGAGGTACCAGCTGCCGTGCTGCAGCCGGCCCGCGTTGACCAGGTAGCGCAGGCTCGCCGGACCGGTCCGGGCGCCGAACCGCGTCCTGGCCTCCTGCAGCAGCGGCGCGAACCGGCGGTTGAAGCCCACCTGCAGCCGGTCGTTCCCGGACTCCTCCACCGCCGCGAGCACGCCGGCCAGCTCGTCCTCGGTGAGCGCCAGCGGCTTCTCCACGAACACCGTCTTGCCGGCCAGCAGCGCCCTTCGGGTCAGTTCGGCGTGCGAGCTGTGCCGGGTGACCACGAACACCGCGTCGATGGACTTGTCGCCCAGCACGGCGTCGAGATCGGTGGTCGCCTCGGCGAAGCCGAACTTCCGCTGCGCGTTGGCCGCCGACAGCGCCGTCGTGGTGACGACCGTGGACAGCTCGACGCCGTCGCGCTGTGCCAGGTGCGGCAGCAGCATCGACGTCGCGTAGTTCCCCGCGCCGACGAACGCCAGCCGCACCGGCGTCCCGGCGGCCCGGGCCGGCGCCGACACTGCGCCGACGGGCCGCTTCACCGCGGGCACGGCCACCGCCGGAGCCTCGGCCTCGGCCTCCGCCGTGTGCCCGGGGTACCGGAACAGCACGGCCACGGCCTTCAGTTCGCCGTCCTTCAGACGCCGGTACGTCTCCACCGCGTCGTCGAAGTCGGCGATGTGGGAGACCAGGGGCTCCACGTCGACCCGGCCGCGGGCGACGAGGTCGAGGAAGCACGCCAGGTTGCGGCGCTCGGTCCAGCGCACATAGCCGATCGGGTAGTCCCGGCCCTCCAGCTCGTACTCCGGGTCGTAGCGCCCGGGGCCGTAACTGCGGGAGAACCGGACGTCGAGCTCCTTCTCGTAGTACGCGTTCCACGGCAGGTCCAGACGGCACTTGCCGATGTCGACGACCCGGCCGCGGTCCCGGCAGAGCCGGGCGGCCAGCTCGACGGGCTGGTTGCTGCCGCCGCCGGCGGCCAGGTACACCTGGTCCACCCCGTGACCGCCGGTGAGTTCGGCGACGGCGGTCTCCACGGCAGCGGAGGCCGGATCGCCGCAGGCCGCGGCGCCCAGACGCTCGGCGAGCTCGCAGCGCGCCGGGTCGGGGTCGGCCCCGACGACGCGGACCCCCGAGGCGGTCAGCAGCTGCACCACCAGCTGCCCGATGAGTCCGAGGCCGATGACCAGCGCCACCTCACCGAGCCGTGACTCGCCCTGGCGGACGCCCTGCAGCGCGATCGACCCGACGGTGCCGAACGCGGCGTGGCGCGGCGCGAGTCCGTCCGGCACCGGGGCGTAGAGGTTCTTCGGTACCCAGTTCAGCTCTGCGTGCAGCGCGTGCTCGTTGCCGGCGCAGGCCACGAGGTCGCCGGCCTTCACGTCGTCGACGCCGGCGCCGACCTGCTCGACCACCCCGCACAGCGAGTAGCCCAGCGGCGTGTAGGAGTCCAGCTTGCCCATCACCTTGCGGTAGGTGGCGGGCACCCCGTTGGTGGCCACGCTCTGCATGACCTTGGCCACCTGGTCCGGCCGGGAACGGGCCTTGCCCAGCATCGACATGCCGGCCTCGGACACCTTCATGAGCTCGGTCCCCGTGGAGATCAGCGAGTAGGCGCTGCGGACCAGCACACCGCCCGGCTTGCACCCCGGAACCGGCACGTCGAGCACCGCCAGCTCGCCGCTCTTGTAGTTCTGTACGACCTGTTTCACCGAAGTCCTCTTGTTTCTACGCCGTCACGGGGGAGTTCGGGCCGGACCCGGAGGTCGCGCCGCGATACCAGTACTCGAGGGTCAGCACATGCCACAGATGTTTGGAGAAGTCCTGCTGCCCGGCGGCGTCCTGGGCGACCATCCGCGCCAGGGCGTCGCGGCGCAGGAGCCCGGAGCGGACCAGCTCGCCTTCGTTGACCACCTCGCGCACCAGCGGTGCCAGATCCCGGCTCATCCAGGCCCGCAGCGGGGCGCTGAACAGGCCCTTGGGCCGGTACACGATCTCCCGGGGCAGGACCGAGGTGGCCGCCTCCTTCAGGACGGCCTTGCCCTGCCGTCCGACGATCTTGCGGTCGCCGGGCACGGTGAACGCCGCCTTGACCACCTCGACGTCCACGTACGGCACCCGCACCTCGGTCGAGGCGGCCATGCTCGACCGGTCCGTGTAGGCGAGGTTCAGGCCCGGCAGGAACATCCGCGCGTCGCCCAGGCACATGCGGTTGACGAAGTCGTCGAGGTCGTTGTCCTGGTAGACGTCCGCGTGCTCGGTCAGTACGTCGTCGACCGTTCCGGCCAGGTCCGGATCGACCAGGGCGAGCAGCTCGCCCCGGTCGTACATGGTGTAGCTGCGCCGGAAGGCGGTCTCCTCCGGCAGATCGGCGAAGGAGAGGAACCGCTTCGCGAAGCGCACCGACCGGTACCCCCGGCGGGCCGTGGCGACCGGCAGCCGGTCCACGGCCCTGGACAGGCCCCGCCGCAGGGGCCGCGGAACACGCTGGTAACGCAGCGCGATCAGGTTGGCCATGTGCTTGCGGTAACCGGCGAACAGCTCGTCGGCGCCCATTCCCGAGAGCATCACCTTGACCCCGGCCTCCCGGGCGGCCGAACAGATCAGGAACGTGTTGATCGCGGCGGGGTCACCGATCGGCTCGTCCAGGTGGTACGTCATCCGCGGCAGCAGGTCGAGCACGTCCGGGGCGATCTCGATCTCGTGCAGATCGACGCCGAACCGCTCGGCCACCTGCCGGGCATAGCGCAGGTCGTCCGGCATCGCCTCGAACCTGGCGTCCTCGGCGCGGAACCCGATCGTGTAGGCGGAGATCCCGGGCCGGTCCCGGGCCGCCAGCGCGGTCAGATAGCTGGAGTCCAGCCCTCCGGACAGAAAGGTCGCCACGGGCACGTCGGAGAGCAGGTGGCGCCGGGTCGACTCCTCGACGACGGCGGCGACATCCGGCCGCTCACCGGCCCGGGCCCGCTCCCGGGCCTCGGCGGCGACGTCCTTCAGGTGCCAGAACCGGCCGCGCTCCACCCGGCCGTCGGGCCGGCACCGCAGCCAGCTCCCCGGCGGCAGCTTCTCCGCCTCGCGGAACGCGCACCGTGAGTCCGGCACCCAGTAGTACAGCAGCGAGGCCACCAGCGCCGCATGGTCCACCTGCAGCGACCGGCCGGTCACGGCGGCGAGCGCCTTGAGCTCGGAGGCGAACACCAGACCGTCGCCACGCCGGAGCAGGAACAGCGGCTTGACCCCGAGCTGGTCACGAGCGAGCACCAGTTCACCGGTCCGCTCGTCGAAGATCCCGAACGCGAACATGCCGCGCAGCCGGGGCAGGCAGTCCGTGCCCCAGCGCCGCCAGGCCTCCAGCAGCACCTCGCTGTCGGAGGTACCGCGGAAGCGCACGCCGGCGGCCGCCAGCTCGGCACGCAGCTCGGGCGCGTTGTACAGCTCGCCGTTGTACGTCAGGACGAGGCCGTCCGAGACCATCGGCTGGGCGCCGGTCTCGGACAGGTCGATGATCGCCAGCCGGCGGTGCCCGAGGTGCACCTCGCCGTCACCGGCGGCATGGCTGTACCGGCCCGCTCCGTCCGGACCGCGGTGGGCGAGGATCTCGGTCAGCCGGTCGGTCACGGCCTTCCCGTCCGGCCATCGGTAAGTGCCCGCGATGCCACACATGTCCTACCGTGCCTCCTGGTCACTGTCCGGGACCCGTGCCGCCCGCATCGGCAGCCGCTCCGTCCGATGCCGGCCCGTCCCCTTCGGTCGGGCCTGCAGCTCGTTCCGGCCGCGCAGCGCGGTGCCCAGCCCGTCCCACAGCGTGCCGTCGGTCCGGTCACGCGGATCGGGGTCGATCAGCACCACACCGATCACGGGAATGCTCTGGTCCGTGAGCTGCCGCGCCACGGTGTGCAGCCATGCCGCGCTGCCGTGCCCCGCACGCACGACGAGCACGGTCCGGGTACCGAGGTACCGCAGGTCGGTCCACGCCGTGCCGGGGGCCACCGAGCCGACGCCGAGCCGGCGCTCCTGGTGCTCCTGGGGTGACACGGCCGCGGCCCGTTCGCCGGTGACCACGGTGGGGTCTTCCGGCTTCCTGCGGAGCTTGGAGAGCTGCGGGCCGGGCAGTCCGTCGACGACGACCACCGGCCCCTCCTTTGCCAGTGCCCTGGCGAGGTCCAGCGCGATCACGCCGGTGCTGCGCGCGCAGCCCAGTTCCAGCAGCGAGACCGGTTCCGCGGAGCCGCGCACGGTGCGGGCCAGGGACGTGGTGAGCCGCTCGCGGGCCGCCCGGTCGCGTCGGCGCCGCCACAGCCGCGGTGAACGGCGGGGCAGTTCCGCGATGACGGAGACACCGAGGTTCGACGCGATCTCCCGGCGCAGCACGGGCCGGTCCGCGACCACCGCGCCGACCGCGGCCACCACGAGCCCGAGGACGAGCCCGAGGACGAGCCCGATCGTGGCGTTGGTGACGGCCGTCCTGGGCAGGGAGTGCCGCACCGCCCGCGGGGCGTCCACGATCTGTGTGCCGGCGATGAGCTGGGGTGTGCCGATGCGCGCCTCCGCGGCGCGCTCACCGAAGTCGGTGATCCGCGAGGTGAGTTCGGCGCGGCGGGCGAAGAGCGACTCCATGTTCGCCGACGTCTTCGGGCCGCTGTCCGGCGGTGCCTCTCCGATGGACTTGTTGACCTGGGCGAGTTCGTGCCGCATGCGGTCACGCTGGTCGAGGAGGCTCTTCGCCTCGGCGTCGGCGGCCTGCTGTATCCGCCTGACATGGTCGGCGACGAACGCGTCGGCCAGTGCCTTGGCGCGGGCGACCGCCGCCGCGTCGCTGTCACCGGTCACCGTGATCTGCAGCAGGTTGTTGGTCAGGCCGAGGCCCTCGTAGTCCTGCATGAAGTCCTCCGGCTTCTCCGGGGACCTGAGGGACCGCAGGGCCGTGCCGGCGATCCGTGTGGTGTGCAGCAGGGCGGCGTCGGTGCGGATCAGCGTGCCGGGGTCGTTCGGCTGGTCCGCCTGGTGCGCGACCAGCAGCTTGGTCACCGCGGTGGGCGGCTGGGGCAGCAGGACCGCGGCCGCCGCGCCGATGAGCAGCCCGAGCAGTGCCGCGGCCGACCAGAGCCGGCGCCGCCTGCGCACCGCCACCACCAGCACCTGGAGGTCCACCAGCGGGGCCGGGGCCGACGACTGCGCCGTCGTACTCGTCGTCACACCGAACCTCCTGACGCGTCGTCGCCGACCGCGAGCGCCGGCACGGCGGCGGCCCGGGAACGGCCGCCGGACCGCGTCGGACGGGCGGCCCGGACCGGGCCGGCGAGGACGATGCCGACGACCTGGTGCTTGGCGTCCGCACACGCCTCCGCGACGCCGGCCAGCTCCCCCGCGGTCCAGTTGGCCGCGCTGAGGACGACCAGGGCGCCGGACTCGGTGCCGCGGTCCGGCACCATGGGCCGGGACACCGGAACCCGCACCACCCTCAGCAGCGGATCGGTTCCGGCCTCGGCGACGAGCTGCCCGGCGGCCAGGCCGGCGATCTCGTCGCCGTCCGGGACGACGACCAGCAGCCGGCGGGGAGCCGGCAGCCGGTCCCGGAGGCGGGCGCACACCCGCCGGTAGCGGATCCGCCGACCGGCCTCGTCACCGGCCGTCCGCGGAGTGGGTATGTCCCACCGGACGTCGATGCCCAGCAGCCCGCGGACCCGGGCCCACGGGCCACCGCCTTCCGGCCGCTGTGCGGGCCGGTCACCGGGTACGTCGACGGTACCCAGGAACGTCGAGCCCAGCGCCGCGGCGATCTCCGGTTCGGTGCGCAGCCGCCGGCTCATCCGCGCGGCGGTGAGATGGCCGATCACCGCGAGCAGGAAGGACAGCAGCGCCCCGGCGACGACCAGCTGCGCCCTCGTCGGCGGTGCCTCGCCGGTCGGCCGGGCCGCCGGTCCCATCACGACCATGTTGGCCTGGGTGGCGGCGGGGCCGGCCTGGTCGAGCTTGGTGAGGGCCTCCTGCAGCGAGGTGCGCAGCTTCGCGAGTTCGGTGCGGGTCTGCACGCTCTCCACGGTCTGCCCCGTACCAGCCGCGTCGGCCAGCTCGGTGATGCGACGGCTCGTCGTCACCACCATCTGCCGCAACGCCTCGGGCTGCGCCGCCGCTTCGGGGTCGGTGCCGTCGCCCCCGATCCGCGCGGCGAACGCGACGAACTGCTGCGCCACCTGGTCGGACAGCTGCTGTGCGCGCTTCGGGGTGTCGGCGGTGCCCGAGATCTTGATGATGTTCCCGTCGGAGGCCTTGGCGCTCACCCGGTCCCGCAGCTCGCTGCCGCTGACCCCGCTCCAGCCGAGGGTGTCGGCCGCCCGGTCGACCACCACCGAACTGGTCGCGATCTCCGCCTGGGTCAGCAGTTCACGCTCCTCCCACGCCCCCGGCAGCAGTACCGACGCGGACGTCGTGTAGCGCGGCGGGAACAGCAAGGAGGCGCCGTAGCCGACGATCGCACCCACCACGGCGAGGATGATGAGGAACCGTCGGCGCCGGCGGAGAATCCGCCCGATCGTGACCAGGCGTATCGTGTCATCGCTCAATGGTGCTGCTGCCTCTCTGCCCGGTCCGGGTGGTCCGTGACACCGGGGTGTGGTCACGGCAGGCAGCGGTGTAGGCGGCGAGCAGCGATCGCTGGGAGTTGCGCCAGGAGAGCGGTCCGCCGATCCTCTCCTGGCCGGTCTTGCCCATCTGTGCCCGCTTCTCGGGGTCGTCCAGCAGCAGCGCGATGAGCTTCGCGAACTCGGTCTCGTCGTTGGCGGGTGCATAGACGGCGGCGTCACCGGCGGAGACGCGCGCCTCCTTGAGGTCGAACGAGACCATCGGACGGCCCATCACCATGTATTCCAGGACCTTGTTCATGGTCGACACGTCGTTGAGCGGATTGAGCGGGTCGGGGGAGAGGCACACGTCCGCGGTGGACAGGTAGCGCACCAGGTCGGCGTCCGGGATACGCCCGGTGAACTGCACCTGCTCCGCGAGCCCGAGCCGCCGGGACAGCTCCACCATCGCGTCGAAGGTGTCGCCGGCGCCGACGAACACCGCGTGCCAGTCGGTACGCCCGAACTCCTCGCGCAGCTTCGCGAGGGACCGCAGGGCGTAGTCGACACCGTCCTGCGGGCCCATGACGCCGAGGTAGCACAGGAGATGAGGCTTGCCCCGCTTCAGCTCCGGCTCCGGGGGTACGGGGCGGAACCGCTCGGTGTCGGGGGCGCTGCGCACCACGAAGACGTCCGCCGGCCGCCGGCCGCCCCGGCGCACCGCGACGTCCCGGTAGCTCTCGTTCGTGGCGAGCACGACGTCCGCGGCCCGGTAGGTCAGCCGTTCCAGCGCGCACACCCCGCGGTAGAGCAGATCCTTGCCGCGGCCGAACCGGGACAGATACAGCTCGGGCACCAGGTCGTGCTGGTCGAAGACGAACCGCGCTCCCCGCTGCTTCAGCCAGAGGGCCGGCAGGAACAGCAGGTCGGGCGGGTTGCAGGCGTGGACCACGTCGACCGGGCCGACCTTCCGGGCCAGCCGGAACGTGTGCCACAACGCCGATCCGTACTCCCGCAGGTAGCCGGCCGGACCTCCGGTGGCCGCGCGCAACGGGTAGCGGTGGATCCGCACCCCGTCGATCTCCGCCTCCGCCTCCGTGTCCCGCTTGCTGCCTCGCGGACAGATGACGTCCACCGTCCAGCCCGCGTCGCGCAGTGTCGTGCACTCCTGCCACACCCGCCGGTCGAACGGCACCGACAGGTTCTCCACCAGGATCAGCGCGCGCCCGGCTGTCCGGTCGCCGCTGGTCGTGTCACCAAGCAAGGCCCATGTACCCCGGTTCGGTCCGGCGCGTCTCGGCGTCGGGAAGGCGGATGAGGTCGACGATCACCGGGCCGTCCCCGTGGGGCAGCGCCGACAGCACGGCCGGATCCCTGGTTCCGACCAGGCACACCTCGGCGTGGTCGAGCACCTCCTCGACGGAATCCGCGAGCAGCTGCGCGAGGTGCGGCAGCCGGGTCTCGATGTACTCGCGGTTCGCGCCGAGCAGCCGGGACAGGCTCACGTTGGCGTCGTAGATCTTCAGGTCGTAGCCCTTGCCGAAGAGCCTCTCCGCCAGCTCGACGAGCGGGCTCTCGCGGAGGTCGTCGGTGCCGGGTTTGAAGGACAGCCCGAACATTCCCACCCGGCGCCTGCCGGCGCGTTCGACCAGCTCCACCGCACGCTGCAGATGGTCGGAGTTGGAGGGCAGTACGTGGGAGAGGATGGGCACCGAGACGTCGGCCCGCTGCGCCGCGTGGACCAGGCTGCGCAGGTCCTTGGGGAGGCAGGAGCCACCGAAGGCGAAGCCGGGCCGCAGGTAGGCGGGGCTGATGTTCAGCTTGCGGTCGGCCAGGAACACGTCCATCACCTGGTGCGAGTCGACCCCGAGGGCCTGGCACACCGCGCCCAGCTCGTTCGCGAAGCCGATCTTGAGGCCGTGGAACGCGTTGTCCGCGTACTTGATCGCCTCGGCCGTCGGGACCGGTACCCGGAACACCTCGCCGGGCAGTCCCTCGTACAGCGCCATCACCGTGTCGCCGCTCGCCGCGTCGAGTTCGCCGATGACGGTCTTGGGCGGGTCGAAGAAGTCCCGCACGCTCGTGCCCTCGCGCAGGAACTCCGGGTTGACCGCGACCCCGATGTCCACCCCGACCGTGCCGCCGACGTACTTCTCCAGGATCGGCACCAGCAGGTTCAGGCAGGTGCCCGGGAGCATCGTGCTGCGGTACACGACCGTGTGCCGCCCACCCCGCTCGGCCAGCGCGGCACCGATCTGCTCGGTGACCCGCTCCAAGTAGGTGGTGCACAGACTGCCGTTGGGCTCCGACGGCGTGCCCACGCAGACCAGTGACACCTCACTGTCCATGATCGCCTCACGGACGTCGCCGGTGGCGCGTAATGCCCCGCTCCCCACGACCTCGGCGATGAGCTCGCCGATCCGCTCCTCCACCACCGGGGCCTTGGCGTCGTTGACCAGGTCGACCTTCACCTGGTTCACATCCACCCCGATGACCTCGTGACCCATGCCGGCCAGGCACGCGGCCGACACGCAGCCCACGTAGCCGAGCCCGAAAACGCTGATCCTCATGACCCGTTCCTCCCCCCAGGCAGGCCCTGCCGGCCTGCGGTCCGCGCGCCGGCCGGACGACGACTTCCGCGCATCAGTAGGCCCCCTGCCCCCGGAGCACCGCACGCAGCGTCTTCCACAAGATCACTGTGTCCAGGGCGAGCGACCAGTCCTCCACGTACCGCAGGTCCAGCCGGACCGCCTCCTCCCACGGCAGGTCGCTGCGTCCGCTGATCTGCCACAGGCCGGTGAGCCCGGGCTTGACCAGCAACCGCCGCCGGATGTCCGGGTCGTACGCGGCACACTCCTCCGGTAACGGAGGCCGCGGACCGACGAGCGACATCGAACCCGTCAGCACGTTGAAAAGCTGCGGGAGTTCATCGATCGAGTACCGGCGCAGCACCGCTCCCACCCGGGTCACCCGCGGATCCCGGCGGAGCTTGAAGAGCGGGCCGGCGCCCTCGTTGCGGTCGGCCAGCTCGGCCCGTGCCCCGTCGGCCCCGGAGACCATGGTGCGGAACTTGAGGATGGTGAACTCGCGGCCGTCCTTGCCGACCCTGCGCTGGCGGTAGAACACCCCACCACGGCTGTCCGCCAGCACGAGCAGCCCGACGAACACCATCAACGGCGCGAACAGCATGACCAGGACCGCCGCGCCCATCCGGTCGACGACCTCCTTGACCGCCCGGCGGCCGCCGGTGAAGGTCGGCATGCTGACCCGCAGCAGCGGGATCCCGAGCACCGCGTCGACGTGCAGCCGCGGGCCGGCCACCTCCATCAGCACGGGCGCGACGACCATCTCGGCGTCGCTGCTCTCGAGGTTCCAGGCCAGCCGCTGCAGCCGGTCCGGTGACCAGTGCGGGTCCGGTGTGACCGCGACGACACGGTAGCCGTCGCGGTGCACGTGGCCCGCCACGTCCGCCAGGGGGCCGACGACCGGCACTCCGTCCAGCTGGTCGCCTTCGAGCCCGAGACCGTCCGTCGTGCACACGGCCTCCACCCGCCAGCCGAGGTGCGGGAACTTGCGGGTCCGGGTGATCAGATCGCGGACGGTGGCCAGGCTCCCGGCCGCGAGCACCGGTCTCAGGCACCGCCCTTCCTTGCGCTGTTTGTGCAGCCAGAGGCGCAGCAGATACCGCGCCGTCATGGTGATGAGCGCGATCGCGGGGATCGCGACGAAGATCCAGAGCTTGATGTTGCGCGAGGTGAGGGCGATACCGCCGAGCGCCAGCGCGACGGTCGCCATGAACAGTGAGCGTCCGAGCCGGCGGAATTCCTCGGCCCCCTGGCCGAGCACCGCCGGAGCCCACGACCGGCTCACCGCGAGCGCCCCCAGGACCAGCAGCTCGGTGCCGAATGCGAGAATGCCCCATTTCTCGTGCCAGTTGGCCGCGTCGCGGGCCCCGAAGAAGTTGCCGATGGCCGCCACCACGAAGGCGGTGGTCACCGTGTCGCTGATGATCACGGTACGGCGGTACCGCTGCTCCCAGTCGATCGCGGGATGGCTGATTGGCCCGTTCGCCAGGCGCTCGCGCACCGACGGAAACGAGCTGACTGCTCCCCCTTGCCGCACAGAACCCCCCAGGTTCCCAGTGGTTCGACGTGTTCGCCTAACACTGTTCCTCCCCCTCGGGAGGCCCCCGCCTCCCGCACTGTTCCTCCCCTCGGGAGGCCCCCGCCCCCCGCCGCGCTGCCCTTCCCCGGGAGGCCCCCGCCCCTTGGGCGCATGGCATCCCGGCCGTTTCGGAGCCGCTCGAACCACCCACCCCGGTGGCAGCAGGGCGTATGTCCTGCCGGTCTCGCGAGGTGCGCGGGAACCCGTCGGAACCCCGGGTGCCCCCGCACCCCAGGCCCCCTTCCCGGGCCCCGAAAACTGATCACCCCCACGTCCGGCGCCGGGAACGCGACTGACGGCTTTCCCTGGCGCCGAACCCAAAGATCATTTGCCGGTCGCCTCGCGACCGGTCAGCTGAAGCACGGTCAATCTAGACCATCGGTGCCGGAATTGAAGAGGGGGTGTGTGTAATTTGTGTTCAACCTTTTCGGTCGGCTACGCCGACCCTTGATCGTTTACGGGTGCCTGGCGGCGCCGTGCACTGAAGAGGCTTGTTCGGCCCCCAGGTGGGGCTTCCGCGCGGTAGGCTCGGCGAGTTGTGGCGGGTTAAGTCTGGCCGAAACGCATTTCGAACGAATACTCGGCGAGTTGTCGGCTGTTCGCGGGCTTCTATCGCCACGGAGAGTGAGGATGCCTGATTTTAGGCGCCAGATTTCGGACAGTGGCAGGACTCGTCTTGAGGTCGTTAGCTTCAGGCCGTTAGTCAGCACCGCGGAATTCCGGCGCCGGCTCCGTGCCGCCTTCACTGCCGCCGACGGGGCGAATCCGTGTCACCGGCACTGTCCGGACCGGGGCCCGTCCACGGTGTTGCGGATTTGGGTGAGCCCCGGCTCGTTGCCCGCGTAGTTCAGCGGCCCGGAGACCTGGTTGCCGTCGAACACGGGCACGGCCTCACCGGGTAGCGGGCCGCTGCCGCTGTTGTCGGTGATACTCACCGCCCCGGTCACCGAGTTGCCGCCGGCCCTGATGCCGCCGGTGTTGCCGTCCGGGGTCAGCGGCCCCCGAAGGGTGTCGCCCGCGCGGACGGCCGGGTCACCGCCTACCCGTACGTGACCGCTGCTCCGCCTGATGGCGGGCGGGCCGGTGAGCGTCGACCTTGCAGACGGAGGCGGTCCGGACGGAGGCGGTCCGGACGGAGGCGGTCCGGTGAATCGTGGCGGTATGCGGGGACTGGAACCGGAATGCCGGTGAAGCGCCGGGGCGTTCGCGCGCAGGTTTTACCGTCCGGGGGTTGCCACCCCCACGGGTCCGTCGGATTCTTGGTCCCCATGCCCTCGGGCAGAGGGTTCTGCAGGTCACGGGGGGTGTACGGGTCCCCCGCGCTGAGCGGGGAATGTTCATGCACCTCGAGTTCCGGCACCTCCGTGTCCTGCTCACGGTCGCCGAGGCCGGCAGCATCCGCCGGGCTGCCGCACGGCTCCAGCTTTCCCAGCCGGCCATGAGCGCGCAGCTGAAGCGGATCGAACAGGAGCTGGGCGGCCCGCTCTTCGTCCGCAGCGTCGACGGGGTGACACCGAACGAGAACGGGCAGTACGTCCTGCGCTGCGCCCGGGACCTGGTCGTCGGCTTCGACCGGCTGCGGGAGTACGCGCGAGCGGCGGCCGAGGGGGACCGGCAGGCCGCCACCCCGCTGCGGGCGGGCGGAACCGCCGGACCGCTGATGTCGCTGCTGGTCTCCGCCCTCTTCGAACTCGTCCCGGAACGCCGGCTCACCATAGACGCCCGCCGTTCCGTGCACACCCTCGTGAAGTCGCTGAGCCTGTCGAAGTGCGACATCGCGGTGTTCGGCGAGTTCCCCGGCTTCCCACTGCCGGTCGGCGAGTCGGTGGCGACCCGCACACTGCTCCGCGAGCCGGTCTTCGTCCTGCTCGCCGCGGACCATCCGCTGGCCCGCCAGGAGAGCGTCGGCCTCCATGAACTGGCGGACGAGGAGTGGGTCATGCCGGAGGCCGACGAGAGCGGTGTGCACGCCTATCTCCAACTCACCTGCCAGTCGGCCGGATTCACTCCGCGCATCACCCATGTGACGCCCGACCTGTCCGTGGCGCAGATCCTGGTCGCCGGTGGGCGTGCCGTCTGCGGCGTATGGCCGACGGCCGAGGTCTCCGTCCAGGGAACGGTGCAGCGGCCGCTCGTGGACGTGCCGTTGCACCGGCGACTGCTCCTCGCCTGGAACACCGGATCGGTTCCGCCTGAGCTCGCCGACGCGGCGTGCGCGCGTCTGCTGGCCGCCTATCTGTCGATGGTGCGGCAACGGCCGCAGTATCTGGCCTGGTGGGAGGCGGGGGGCGAGGACTTCGCGCTCGCCGGGGACGGGTGAGGGGCCGGGGCACGGACTCCTGCCCTATAGCTCCGCGGCTATATCCCAGATGGAGTCACGTCAGGAACATGTCACCTGGTGAACACTTCGCGTCAACGTCCCAGGACGTCGTCACCCCACGACGAGCGAAGGAATCACCCCGTCATGCCCCGTCCCCTTCTTGCTCTTTCCACGATGGTCGCCGCAGGCGTCCTCACCACCGGTGCGATGGCCGTACCGGCGCACTCGCAGCCCCAGGCGGCGCAGCGCGCGCACACCGTCCGCGACACGGCGATATCCCAGGCCAGAGTGAACGTGACCCGGCACGCCGGCACCTTCGGATTCGGCGCGGGCCAGAAGCTCCACGTCAAGGACGTCGTCCTCGACGCCGACGGCACCCAGCACGTCCGCTTCGAGCGGACCTACCGCGGTCTCCCCGTCGTCGGCGGCGACTTCGTCGTCCACCAGAAGGCCGACGGCTCGCTCAAGGGATCCACCCGCGCCAAGGCCCACACGGTGGCGCTCAGGTCCGTCGTTCCCGCCGTCGGCGCCAAGGGCACCGCGGCCGGCGCCCTGAAGCGCTCGCACGGCCTGGTGCGCAACGCCAGGTCCACCCCCGAACTGGTCGTGTGGGCCGCCGACGGAACCCCGCGGCTGGCCTGGCGCACCACCGTGCAGGGCCTCGGCGACAAGGGCCAGCCGCACGGCGAGGTCTTCGTCACCGACGCCACCACCGGCGCGGCGATCGAGAACTACGACGCCGAGCGCGAGGCGACCGGAACCGGCCACTCCGAGTACACCGGTGACATCGGCATCGACACCACCCAGCAGGCCGACGGCACCTTCGCCCTGATCGACCCGGTGCGCGGCCACATCACCAAGGACGCCCACAACCTCTCGTCCTCGTCCGTGAAGAGCACCTCCGGCACCCTGTTCACCGACGCCGACAACGTGTGGGGCGACGGCAGGAAGTTCTCCGCCGACCGCGCCACCGCCGCCGTCGACGCGCACGCCAACACCGCGAAGACATACGACTATTACAAGTCGACCTTCGGCCGCAACGGCATCAAGAACGACGGCCGCGGCGCCACCGTCTTCGTCCACGTCGGCACCAACTGGGACAACGCCCAGTGGTCGGACACCTGCTTCTGCATGCTGACCGGCGACGGTGACGGCACCACCGACCCCGAGCAGGTCGACCTCGACACCATGGGCCACGAGATGACCCACGGCGTCACCTCCGCCACCGCCAACCTGCGCTACAGCGGTGAGTCCGGCGGCCTGAACGAGGCCACCAGCGACATCCTCGGCACCATGGTCGAGTGGTACGCGAACAACCCGGTCGACACCCCCGACTACCTCTTCAGCGACCAGTCCACCCCGCCGTGGCTGCGCCGCTTCGACAAGCCGTCCCTGGACGGCGGCTCCGCCGACTGCTGGTCGAAGTCGGTCGGCCGGCTCGACGTGCACTACTCCTCGGGCGTCGGCAACCACTGGTTCTACCTCGCGAGCGAGGGCAGCGGCGCCAAAACCGTCAACGGCGTCTCCTACAACAGCCCGACCTGCAACGGCTCCACCGTCACCGGCATCGGCAACAAGAAGGCCTCCGCCATCTGGTACCGGGCGCTGACCGTCTACATGACCTCCACCACGGACTACAAGGGCGCCCGCACCGCGACGCTGAACGCGGCGAAGGACCTCTACGGCGCCACCGGCCCCGAGTACGCCACCGTGGCCGCGGCCTGGAGCGCGGTCAAGGTCGTCTGACGCACCGAAGCGCCGAGGCACCGAAGCAGGAGCACAGAAGCACAGGAGCACCGGAGCGCCGAGGCGCCGACGCCCCGCCCGCTCCGTGCACGCCGGCCCGGACGACGAGGATCCCCAGCCCCGTCGTCCGGGCCCCGGCGTCTTCCGGTGACGTCGCGCTTCCCGGGCCCAGGGCCGCCGCACCGGACGAGAGGCGCTAGGGGATGGCCAGCTCGGCCCAGATCGTCTTGCCGGACGAGGTGTACCGCGTGCCCCAGCGCTGGGCAACCTGGGCGACGAGGAACAGGCCGCGGCCTCCCTCGTCGTCCCGACGCGCCCGCCGCAGATGGGGTGCGGTGTGGGCGTTGTCGGAGACCTCGCACAGCAGGCAACGGTCCTTGATCAGCCGCAGCGTCACCGGCCCGCCGGTGTACCGGATGCCGTTGGTGACCAGCTCGCTCACCACGAGCGCGGCGGTGAACGACAGGTCGGACAGGTCCCAGGTCTCCAGCTGGCGCTCGGTGAGCGTGCGCGCGCGAGCCACCATGGCCGGGTCGGGGGGCAGCTCCAGGTCCGCCACCCGGCCGGCGTCGAGACGCCGGGTGCGGACCAGCAGCAGGGTGGCGTCGTCCGCCTGCGGTCCGGGCGGCAGGGCCCCCAGCGCCCTGTCGCACAACTCCTCCACCGGGCCCCGCTGCCAGGCGAGGATCTGGGCCAGACGGTCGATTCCGCTGTCGATGTCGGTGCGCCGGTCCTCCACGACGCCGTCGGTGTAGAACGCCACCACGCTGCCGTTGGACAGGCTCAGCTCGACGTTCTCGTAGGGCAGGCCCCCCAGCCCCAGCGGCGGTCCCGGCGCCAGCGCGGACAGGGCCACCGCGCCGTTCGCGTCGGCCACGATCGGCGGGGGATGACCCGCGCTCGCCCAGACGCACCGGCCGCTCACCGGGTCGTAGATCGCGTAGAGACAGGTCACCCCGAGCGCCTGGTCGCTGAGCACGTCGTCCGTCCGGGATTCCGAGTCCTGCGTGACCAGGTCGTCCAGCCGGGTGAGCAGCTCGGCCGGATCCAGGTCGAGCAGTGCCAGGGTCCGCACGGTGGCGCGCAGACGGCCCATGGTCGCCGCCGCGTGCATGCCGTGGCCCACCACGTCGCCGACCGTCAGACCCACTCTGGCACCGGACAGCGGGATCACGTCGAACCAGTCGCCGCCCACGCCCACGCGGCTGTCGGCGGGCAGGTAGCGGTACGCCACGTCGACCGCGCTCAGCCGGGGCAGGTGCTGCGGCAGCAGGCTCCGCTGCAGCACCAGGGCCGCCGCGTGCTGGCTGGTGTAGCGGCGGGCGTTGTCGATGCCGACGGCGGCTCGCTCGGCCAGTTCCACGGCGAGCGTCTGCTCCTCGGCGCCGAAGGGATCGGGGTTGCTGCTGCGCCGGAACGTGGCGAGACCCAGGACCGCGTCGCGGGTGAGCAGCGGGACGAAGAGACAGGAGTGCGAGGCGCCCGCTTCCGTCTCCGTCTCGTCCGGGGTCCCGGGCGGGGACGCGCCGACGACGGGGCGGCTCGTGGCCAGGCTCTGCGCCTGCGGTGACGACGGCGGGTAGGAGACCGGGCTGGTCCGGAACTCCTCCGAGGTCCGGCCGTGCATCCGGAGCAGACTGTGCCCCGGCGCCGATCCCGTGGGCGGCTGCCGTCCCTCGATGACCGCCGCCGGCAGGTCCACCAGCACCTCGTCGGCCAGCTGCGGCACCGCCACGTCGGCGAGCTCCGCGGCCGTACGCCGCACGTCCAGCGAGGCACCGATGCGCTTTCCCGCCCGCACGAGCAGGGACAGGCGCTCCTGGGCGCGGTAGCGGTCGGTGATGTCCAGCGACTCCTCGAAGAGCCCCAGCGGCTCGCCCCGGGCGTCCACCAGTCGGTGGTAGGAACAGGACCAGACGTGCTCGCGCACGGGGTCGGCGGGAGCGCGTCCGCGATAGTGCATGCCCAGGATCGGTTCCCCCGTCGTCAGCACGTGCTCCATGATCTGGTCCTCGTCCGGGGGGTGGTGGCGGGAGATGAACTCGCCCTCCGGAAAGAGGGCCGACGCCGGCTTGCCGATGTACTGCGCCATCCCCGCGAGCTCCAGATCGGTGGAGACGTTGCCCCAGACGACGATCCCGTCGGTGTCGAAGATCGTCAGCCCCACCGCGGACTCCGTCGCCAGCCCCTGCAGCATCGCCAGCTGCAGCTCCCAGCCGCGCAGCGCCTCCAGGTCGGCCGCCACGACGACGGTCGCGGCGGCGCCCCGGTGCGCGAGGGGGCTGAACGTCACGGCGGCGCGCAGGATACGACCGTCCCGGCAGCAGAGGTCCAGGACCGTGCCGCGGGGCTTGCCCGCCCTGCAGAGGGCGGCCGGCCGCTGTCCGGGGGCCGCGGCCAGCAGTCGCTCCGCCGGCAGGCCGAGCACGTCCTCGGGCGCGTGTCCGAGAAGGCGCTGGGCCGAGGGTCCCCACCCGGAGACGCGGCCTTCGGCGTCCAGTACCGCGACGGCGGCCCTGGAGAGGTCCAAAGGGCTGTGGAATTCGACATCGGCTGCATTCGGAAAACGATCCATGACACCGCTTCCCCTCGTGCTCCTCAGGATCCCGTGCCGCACGGGGGACGACAACCGCACCCGCGATCACCACGTGGTGGGCGGGGACGGCCCGGGACCGCCGGTCGCATCGGGTCGGGTGCCGCCCGTGGGGTGAGCCGCGTCGCATCGGTGCGGGCGACGCTTGCTATGCAACGAGTTGCATAGCAGGATCGACGTCATGGCGCTCGAACACGCGATCCTGGTGTCGCTCCTGGAGAAGCCGGCGTCCGGCTATGAACTCGCCCGGCGTTTCGACCGGTCCATCGGCTACTTCTGGACCGCGACCCACCAGCAGATCTACCGCGTGCTCAAGCGCATGGAGGACGACGGCTGGGTCGACGCCCGGGACGTCCCGCAGCAGGGCCGGCCGGACAAGAAGGAGTACTCCGTCGCCGATCTCGGGCGCGCCGCGCTGTCCTCCTGGCTGCACGATCCGATCGAGCCGGAGAGCGTCCGCCACGACCTGGCCGTGAAGATCCGGGGCGCCGCCTTCGACGATCCGGCGGCGCTGATCCGCGAAGTGGAGCGGCACCGGCAGGCGCACCGGGACCGGCTGGCGCACTATCTCGCAGGGGAGACACGGGACTTCACGGGGCCGGAGGCGAGCGCGGCCGGCGCGAAGGCGCCGCTCGACGCGGAACGAGAACTCCAGCACGTCGTCCTGCGCGGCGGCGTCGCGTACGAGCGCATGATGATCGACTGGCTGGACGACGTGCTCGCCACGCTGGCCCGGTTCGGCCCCGACCGCTGACCGCCTCCGCACCCGCCGCCGGTCCATGTGACCGTCCCCGTCCTCCGGATCCTCCCGGTCCGGCCCGTCCGGACGACCTCCCGATTCCCACCCCTCCACCAGCCGAAAGGCGTCAACCCATGGCCGACCAGCTGCTGTTCAACCCGCGCACGTACGATCCCGCGCACTTCGACCCCGAGACGCGCCGCCTGCTGCGGGCCACCGTCGACTGGTTCGAGGAGCGCGGGAAGCGGCGGCTGATCGAGGACTACCGGACCCGCGCGTGGCTCGGTGACTTCCTCGCCTTCGCGGCGAAGGAGAACCTCTTCGCCACCTTCCTGACCCCGTCGTCCGCGGCGGGGGAGCCGGAGCCGGACAAGCGGTGGGACACCGCCCGGATCGCCGCGCTCAACGAGATCCTCGGCTTCTACGGCCTCGACTACTGGTACGCCTGGCAGGTCACGATCCTCGGGCTCGGCCCGGTCTGGCAGAGCGACAACGCCGCCGCCCGCAGCCGTGCCGCCGAACTCCTCGCCCAGGGCGAGGTGTTCGCGTTCGGCCTGTCCGAGAAGACCCACGGCGCCGACATCTACTCCACCGACATGCTGCTGGAGCCCGACGGTGACGGCGGCTTCCGCGCCACCGGCGCCAAGTACTACATAGGCAACGGCAACACCGCCGGACTCGTCTCCGTCTTCGGCCGCCGTACCGACGTCGAGGGCCCCGACGGCTACGTGTTCTTCGCCGCCGACAGCCGTCACCCGGCCTACCACCTGGTCAAGAACGTCGTCGACTCCTCCAAGTTCGTCAGCGAGTTCCGCCTGGAGGACTACCCCGTCGGGGCCGAGGACGTCCTGCACACCGGCCGGGCCGCCTTCGACGCCGCCCTCAACACCGTCAACGTCGGCAAGTTCAACCTCTGCACCGCCTCGATCGGCATCTGCGAGCACGCGATGTACGAGGCCGTCACCCACGCCCACAACCGCATCCTCTACGGCCGCCCCGTCACCGCCTTCCCGCACGTGCGGCGCGAGCTGACCGACGCGTACGTCCGGCTCGTCGGCATGAAGTCCTTCAGCGACCGCGCCGTCGACTACTTCCGCTCCGCGGGACCGGACGACCGCCGCTACCTGCTCTTCAACCCGATGACGAAGATGAAGGTGACCACGGAGGGCGAGAAGGTCATCGACCTCATGTGGGACGTCATCGCGGCCAAGGGCTTCGAGAAGGACAACTACTTCGGCCAGGCCGCCGTCGAGATCCGCGGTCTGCCGAAGCTGGAGGGCACGGTCCACGTCAACCTGGCGCTGATCCTGAAGTTCATGCGCAGCCACCTCCTCGACCCGGCCGACTACCCGGCCGTACCGACGCGTCTCGACGCGGCCGACGACGACTTCCTGTTCCGGCAGGGCCCGGCCCGCGGCCTCGGCTCGGTGCGCTTCCACGACTGGCGGCCCGCCTTCGACGCCTTCACACACCTGCCCAACGTGGTCCGCTTCCGTGAACAGGCCGACGCGCTCTGCGAGTTCGCCACCACGGCCGCCCCCGACGCGGAGCAGAGCCGCGACCTCGACCTCCTCCTCGCGGTCGGCCAGCTCTTCGCCCTCGTCGTGCACGGTCAGCTCGTCCTGGAGCAGGCCGCCCTGACCGGACTCGACGAGGACGTCCTCGACGAGCTCTTCGCCGTCCTCGTGCGGGACTTCTCCGCGCACGCCGTCGAACTGCACGGCAAGGACTCGGCGACCGAGCGGCAGCAGGACTGGGCGCTGGGCGCGGTCCGGCGGCCGGTCGTCGACGAGGCGCGCACGGAGCGGGTCTGGCAGCGGGTCGAGGCGCTGTCCGGAGCGTACGAGATGGCTCCGTAGCCACGCCGTACGCCGCACCGGTGGCCCGGCCCGCGCGGGCCCGGCCACCGGTGCGGCCGGGGTTCGGCCCGGTGGACGGCGTAGTCGCCCCTCGGAGCCTTTCGGAGCCCTTCGGTCACTCTCGGTGCTCATCGCTCCGGCAAGGCCCCTTTCACGTGCCGCGATACCCTGTGAAAAAGTGCCCGGGCCCGCCGGTCCCTGCCGGCGCGGTGACCCGGACAGGGCGGCCACGGCCTGGTTCTTCGCAGGTCCGTTCTCCCGTAGGTCGGTTCTCATGGACCTCAACACCATCACCGAAGTAATCCGGCGACCGTCCGAGCGGCCGGGCATGGACTGGCACGAGGGCGACGCCTGGCTCGCAGGCGGAACATGGCTCTACTCCACGGAGCAGCCGGACCTGCGAAGGCTCATCGATCTGACGGCACTGCCCTGGGAGCCCCTCGTCCCGACGGACCAGGGCCTGGAGATCAGCGCCACCTGCACCATCCGCGACCTGTACGCCTTCCCGTGCCCGGAGAGCTGGACCGCCGGAATTCTGTTCCGGGCGAGCTGCGAGGCGTTCCTGTCCTCGTTCAAGGTCTGGAACGCGGCCACCGTCGGCGGAAACATCTGCATGTCGCTGCCCGCCGGCCCGATGATCACGCTGACGGTCGCGCTCGAGGCACGGTACGAACTGTGGGCGCCCGACGGCTCCGTGCGCTTCGTCGACGCCCTCGATTTCGTCATCGGCGACCACCGCAACGTACTCGCCCCCGGGGAGATCCTCCGGCGCGTCACCCTTCCGGAGCACGCGCTGCGCAGACGCACCGCGCACCGTCGCTTCGCACTGACCCGGCTCGGCCGTTCGACGGTGTTCCTCGTCGGCACGCAGCGGCGGGGAGCGAGCGACCTGCTGCTCACCGTCACCGCCGGCACCACGCGGCCGGTCCGCATCGCCTTCGACTCCCTGCCCGATGCCCGGACCCTGCGGCGGAGCATCGACGCCGTGCCCGCCGACGTCTGGTTCGCCGATCCCAACGGGACCCCCGACCACCGCCGGCATCTCACCCGGCACTTCGCCGAGGAGATCCGCCGCGAACTCACCGCTGGGGACCTGGCATGAACTACATCGTGAACGGCAAGGAATCCGACCGCGAGCCGGCCCCCGGTCAGTGTCTGCGCACCTTCCTGCGCGACCTCGGCCACTTCGGCGTCAAGAAGGGGTGCGACGCCGGCGACTGCGGCGCCTGCACGGTATGGCTGGACGGCGCACCGGTGCACAGCTGCATCACCCCCGCCTTCCGCGCGGACGGCCGCGAGGTCACCACGATCGAGGGCCTCGGACGCCCCGGCGCCCCACATCCCATGCAGCGGCAGTTCGAGGACGCCCCGGGATTCCAGTGCGGTTTCTGCACCGCGGGGGTGATCATGACGTCGGCGACCTTCACCGAGGAACAGAAGGCGGACCTGCCGAGGGCGCTGAAGGGCAACCTCTGCCGCTGCACCGGATACCGGGCGATCGCGGACGCCGTGCGGGGTGTCGGCGCGGTGGAGACGGCGGCACCGGGCAAGGCCGTGGGCACGAGCGTCGCAGCGCCCGCGGGCCACGACGTGGTGACCGGGCACGCCGAGTTCACCATGGACACACGGATCGACGGCATGCTGCACCTCAAGGTGCTGCACTCGCCCCACGCGCACGCCCGGATCGTCTCGATCGACAGGACGGCCGCCCTCGCGGTGCCCGGTGTGCGCCGGGTCTACACCTGGGAAGACGTACCCCGCAGACGCTTCACCACGGCGATCCACACCGACCATCTGGTCGACCCGGACGACACCCGCATCCTCGACGACACGGTCCGTTTCGCCGGCCAGCGCGTCGCCGCGGTCCTGGCCGACACGGCCGGGGCCGCGGAGGAGGGCTGCCGGCGGCTCGTCGTCGCGTACGAGGTGCTGCCCGCGGTGTTCGACCCCGAGGAGGCGATGGCCGACGGCGCGCCCCAACTGCACGGCTCGGACGATCCGTTCGTCCGCGACCCCGTCCACAACATCCTGCTCGAACTCCACTCGCACATCGGCGATGTCGACGCGGGGTTCGCCGCGGCCGACGTGATCCACGAAGGCACGTACTTCTCCCCACGCGTGCAGCACGCGCACCTGGAGACCCATGGCTCGATCGCCTGGCTGGAGGACGGCCGGCTGAACGTCCGCACGAGTTCGCAGTCGCCCTCGATCGCGAAGGTCAAGCTGGAGTACCTGTTCGCGCTGCGCCCGGACCAGGTGAGGGTGTTCTGCAAGCGCGTCGGCGGCGGATTCGGCGGCAAGCAGGAGGTGATCGCGGAGGACCTGGTCGCGCTCGCCACCCTGGACACCGGGCGGCCCACCTGTCTCGAGTACACCCGCGAGGAGGAGTTCACCACGGCCTCGCCGCGGCATCCGATGACCCTCACGGTGAAACTCGGCGCGAAGGCCGACGGAACGCTCACCGCCTTCCAGGTGCGCAACGTGTCCAACACGGGCGCCTACGGCAACCACGGCGGCGAAACCGTCTACGCGGGCGGGGCCGCCGTCATGATCTACCGCTGCCCCCACAAGAGGTACGACGCGTACTCCGTCTACACGAACACCGTGCCGAGCGGGGCGCTGCGCGGTTACGGGATGACGCAGCCGGCGTTCGCCGTGGAGTCGGCGATGGATGAACTGGCCCGCGCCCTGCACATGGACCCGCTCGAACTGCGCCGCCGCAACATCGTGCGGCCGGGTGAGCCCCTGGTCGCCCTGCACGAGGGTCCCGACGACGTGATCTTCACCGAGGACGGACTCGCCCGGTGCGTCGACCTGGTCGGCGAGGCCCTGGTCCGTACGGCCGACCGGCCGCCCCCCGGTCCCGAGTGGCTCGTCGGAGCCGGCGTGGCCAGTTCCCTGCACGAGACCGCGCCCCCGACGGAACACCTCTCCGAGGCCTGGGTCACCCTGGGCGACGACCTCATCTACGAAGTGGCCGTCGGTACGGTCGAGTTCGGGGAGGGGACCTCGACCGCCCATGTCCAGATCGCGGCCGGCCAGCTGGGCACGACGCCGGAGCGGATCCGGCTGGTGCAGTCCGACACCGACCGCACGGGATTCGACACCGGCGCCTTCGCGAGCGCGGGCCTCTTCGTGGCGGGGAACGCGGTCCTGCGGGCGGCGGGCGCCGTGCGCGACCGCATCCTGGAGTTCGCCGCGGCGCACACGGGCGTGCACGTCGTGATGTGCGCGATGGACGACGACGGTGTGGTCTGCGGCGACCGCCGGGTGTCACTGGCCGAACTCGTCGCGCTGGCCCGGGCGCGCGGAATCCGGTTCACCGCCGCACGCAAGGCCTACGGTTCGCCCCGCAGCGTCACCTCCAACACGCAAGGGTTCCGGGTCGCCGTGCACCGCGTGACCGGCGAGATCCGGATCCTGTACAGCGTGCAGGCGGCGGATGCCGGAGTGATCATCAACCCGGCGCAGGTCCGGGGACAGATCGAGGGCGGGGTCGCCCAGGGCATCGGCTTCGCGCTGACCGAGAACTACCAGGTCGACGACAACGGCGTCATGGTCAACCCGAACCTACGGAACTACCGCATCCCCACCTACGCCGACATACCGCCCACCGAGGTGCTCCTGGTGGGCTCGGCGGACTCGGTCGGGCCCCTGCGGGCCAAGGGAATGGCGGAGTGCTGCATCAACCCGGTGGCCCCCGCGCTGGCGAACGCGGTCCACGACGCCACGGGCGTCCGCTACCGTGCGCTGCCGCTGACTCCGGAACGCATTTACGGCCGACTCCCCGCGGAGCAGTCGGTGTCGACAGGTTGATCCACCATGAGCATCCAGAAGAACGTAGCCGCCGCGGCGACGGCGATCATCGGCCAGAAGGTCCTGCCCGGCACGGAGCGGGAGTTCGAGAAGTGGCAGGAGGACCTGAACACGGCGGCGGCCTACTACCCCGGCTTCCTCGGCGCCGAGGTCTCCCCGCCGACACCGCTCCAGCCCGACTGGGTCGTCGTGTACCGGTTCGACTCGGTGGCGCATCTGCAGGCGTGGATCAACAGCGCCACCCGGCAGACGTACCTGGACGTCGGTGCCAGGTACTTCGACGGTCCGGCGACCCAGCAGGTGGTCAGCAGCGGCACCCAGGCACTGGATCCGCTGGTCACCGTGGTGGTCACCCACCGCGTCCACCCCAGCCATGTGGACGCCTTCCTCGACTGGCAGCGCCACATGGTCGAGGCGGAGAGCAAGTTCGCCGGGTTCCGCGGGACCGAGCTGTTCCGCCCCATCGAGGGCCTGCAGGAGGAATGGACCACGCTGTACCGCTACGACAGCGCCGAGCACCTCGACGCCTGGCTGACGTCACCCCAACGGCAGGAGGTCCTGGCCGCGGGCGAGAAGTTCAGCGACTTCAAGCTGCGGACGATAGACAACTCGTTCGGCAGCTGGTTCGCCTTCGAGGGCAACGGCAAGGAGACACCGCCGCCGCCCTCCGAGACCAGGACCTCCCTCGCCATCTGGGTCGGTCTGTATCCGACCGTCGTCCTGCTGACGCTCGCTCTCTCCCCGCTGCACCTGCGGCTCTGGATCGGGCTGCTCGTGGGCAACCTGCTGTCGAGTTTCCTCATGAGCTTCCTGACCATGCCCTACTACGTGAACCCGCTGCTCGGGCGGTGGCTGCGGCCGCCACCGGACGAACCGGCGGCCAGGACCGACCTCCGCGGCCTCGGCATCGTCGCGGTGGCGATGGTCTGCTGGGCCGCCCTGTTCTATCTCGTCACCGTACGGTTCTGGACGCTGCCCTGACCGGTGAGCGCGGGGACGGCAGCGCGTACCCGAAGTTCCTCCCGGCCGGGCGACGGCGGCCCGCGGAGCGAGATGACAGGGCGTCAGCTCGGGTGAGCTCAGCCAGGGCGCCGCCCGTCGGGAGGGGAGCGGCAATCCGTCAGGACCGACGGCGTCCGTCGCGTCCGTCCGTCGTGATCGTCCGCCGTTACGCGTCGTTCGCGGTCATCCGGAGAGGGCCCGCCACCGGCGGGTGGGGATGTGTGCCCGTTTGACCATTGCGGATTCAACGTTGAGTCGTGTGCCCCGAGTGGCAGTTGGGCAGGCGGTGACCTAGCGTGGTCACCAAGAGTGCGTCCAGGGTGTTCCTCTCCCTTGCCGTGGGGTTCGGCGAATGGTCCCGTCACCGCGAGAATCACCACACCCTCAGGAGACGTCATGGCCACGGCCCCTGCCTCCACCCGACCGGTCCCGGTGTACCTCCTGGCCGGAATCAGACTCTTCAACGGTGCCGCCGGGCTGCTGGCACCGGAATCGCTCATCCGGCGGTTCGACCCCGACCGCGATCCGCCCAGCCCGGCAGCGGTCTACGCCTTTCGCCTCTTCGGCATCCGCACGGTCCTGCTCGGACTCGACCTGCTGACCCACAGCGGCGAGCGACTGCGCGACGACGTCCGCGACGGCATCCTGATCCATGCCAGTGACACCGCGACGGCGGCCATGCTCGGCGTCAACGGACGTGTCGCGCCGCACACCGCGGTACTGACCACGCTCATCTCGGCCCTGAACACCGCCCTGGCCGTCAGCGGCACCGCCGCGCTCACCGACTCCCCGAAGGGCGGCCGGAAGTGACCACTCATCCAGGGGCCGCCCCGCCCACCGAGACGGGCTTCGACTACGTCGTCGTCGGAGCGGGCGCCGGTGGGGGGCCACTGGCGGCCAACCTCGCCGCCGCGGGGATGCGCACCCTGCTCCTGGACGCCGGCGGCGCCGAGGACGACGACAACTACCTGGTGCCCGCGTTCCACGCCGACGCCTCCGAGGATCCCGCGCAGTGCTGGAACTACTTCGTACGGCACTACGCCGACGACCGGCAGCAACGGCGCGACAGCAAGTTCGTACCGGACGAGGGCATCCTCTACCCGCGCGCCGGCACGGTCGGCGGGTGCACCGCACACCATGCGCTGATCACCGTCTACCCGTACAACGCCGACTGGGACGCCATCGCGGCGGAGACCGGCGACCCCAGCTGGCACAGCACGGCCATGCGCCGGTACTTCGAGCGGCTGGAACGCTGTACCTACCGGCCGAGGCCCAAGCGGCCGCCCGGCAACCCGCTCCTGGCCGTGCTGCTCCGCCACCTGCCCTTCGTGGCGGCCCGGTACCGCAACGACGCCCGGCACGGGTTCGACGGCTGGCTGCCCACCGCCCTGGCCGATCCCCGACTGGCCGTGCAGGACGCGCAGTTGCTGAAGGTCATCGTCTCCGCCGCGGAGGAGGAGCTGGCCGGCTTCCTCGACCGGCCGCTGTCCCCCCTGGAGGGCTTCGGTTCCTTCGCCGACCCCAACGACTGGCGGGTGCAGACCCAGGCGCTGCAAGGGCTGTGGCAGATCCCCCTCTCCACGGCCGCGGGCCGCCGCAGCGCCGTACGCGAACGCGTCCGGGCCGTGCAGCGCGAACACCCCGGTCATCTGACGGTCCGCACGCACGCGCTGGCGACCCGGATCGTCCTGGACGAAGGGAACGCGGCGACCGGCGTCGACTACCTGGACGGGGCGCACGCCTACCGGGCCGATCCCGGCGCGGACTCCGGTCCGGCGGTGCCGCGCCGGGTCGTCGCCTCCCGTGAGGTGATCCTGGCCGCCGGCGCCTTCAACACGCCGCAGCTGCTGATGCTTTCGGGCATCGGACCGCCCGAGGAGCTGGGGCGGCACGGCATCCCCGTACGGGCCGGCCTGTACGGCGTGGGCGCGCATCTCCAGGACCGGTACGAGGTCGGCGTGGTCAGCCAGATGCGCCGCGCGTTCCCGATCGTCGAGGAGTGCGCCTTCCACGCCCCGAGGCCCGGGACCGAACCGGATCGCTGCTACCGGCAGTGGCGGGAGGGCGAGGGCCTGTACACCACCAACGGCGCCGTCCTCGGCATCACCCGCAAGTCCCGCCCGGACCTGGACGCCCCCGACCTGTTCATCTTCGGCGGTCCCTTCGACTTCCGGGGCTACCGGCCCGGCTACTCCCTCGACCTGACCCACCACAAGGACCGATTCACCTGGGCGATCCTCAAGAGCCGCACCCGCAACACGGGAGGCCGGGTCCGGCTGCGCTCCACGGACCCGCGCGACACCCCACTGGTGGACTTCCACTACTTCACCGAGGGCACGGACAAGGAGGGCCTCGACCTCGAGGCGATGGCCGACGCCGTGGAGTTCGTGCGCGGAATGAACCAGCGGGCCGACGCCGTGGTCCTCAAGGAGCTGTGGCCCGGCGAAGAGGCCGGCGACCGCGACGCCGTCCGGCGTTTCGTGCAGGACGAGGCCTGGGGCCACCACGCGTCGTGCACCTGCCGGATGGGAGGCGCCGACGACCCCTCGGCGGTCGTCGACAGCGCCTTCCGGGTCCGCGGGGTGGACCGGCTGCGGATCGTCGACGCCTCGGTCTTCCCGCACATCCCCGGCTTCTTCGTCGCCACCCCCATCTACATGATCAGCGAGAAGGCGAGCGACGTGATCCTCCACGACGCCGCCCGCGCCTGACCCCCGCCACCGTCCCCGCCGGGCGGCCCCCGTCCCCGCCCCCTCCAGGCGGGTCCCCGCCCCCGTCCCGTCCGCCCCCCGAACGAAACGATCCGGAGTCACCCAAGGAGTATCGCGATGACCACGCACCGACGCGCCCCACGGCGCTCCCCGGCCGGATACCGCACGTCCTTGCCCTGGCGGATCATCACCGGTGCCGCCCAGTACGTCGACCGGCGCATCGGCTGGGACAGACTGCCCGTGCCGGCGGGCCTGCTGACGCTCTTCGGGCTGCGGGTCCGGCTCCGGCAGAAGAACCTGTACGACACCGGCGGGCTGCCCGCGGCCGACGAACCCGAGCCCGCGCCCCCGTCCGCGAGCCACCAGGTCAACCGGACCGCGGACGGCAGCCACAACGACCTCGGCGAGCCGCGCATGGGCATGGCCGGCACCCGCTTCGGCCGGAACATTCCGCTGGAGGCCATCGCCCCGGCCGCACCCGAGGACGTACTGTCCGCGCCCAGTCCGCGCGAGGTCAGCCGGACCCTGCTCACCCGTGACGGGCTCGTCCCGGCCGAATCCGTCAACTCCCTGGTCGCCGCCTGGCTCCAGTTCATGATCCGGGACTGGTTCAGCCACGGCACGAGCCCCGCGGACCGGCCCTGGGAGGTTCCCCTGCTGGACGACGACCCCTGGCCCGAACACCCCATGAAGATCATGCGGACCCCGGACGACCCCACGCGCGACCCCCACGCACCGGCCGGTACGCCCGACACCCGCGTCAACGTGTCCTCCCACTGGTGGGACGCGTCCCAGATCTACGGGAAGAGCGAGTCCGAGCAGCACCAGCTGCGCACCGGAGAACTGGGCCGGCTGCACCTGTGGGACGGCGAGCAGCCGCCCGTGCCGGCCGACCCCGCCCAGGACCCCGCCCGCGTGCCCGGCTTCTGGCTGGGCCTCGCCATGATGCAGGACCTGTTCACCCGGGAGCACAACGCGATCTGCGACCACCTGCACGGCGCCTACCCGTCCTGGAGCGACGAGGAACTGTTCCAGCGCGCCCGGCTGATCAACTCCGCGCTCCTCGCGAAGATCCACACCGTGGAGTGGACACCGGCCGTGATCAGCCACCCCACCACGGTCAAGGCGCTGCGCGCCAACTGGTGGGGCATCGCGGAGGAGCGCGTCCACAACCTGCTCGGGCGCATCAGCGACAGCGAGGTCATCAGCGGCATCCCCGGCGGCGAGACCGACCACTACGGCGTCCCGTACGCGCTCACCGAGGAGTTCGTGGCGGTGTACCGCATGCACCCGCTGATCCGCGACGACTGGCATCTGCGCGCCGTCGCCGACGACACGTCCCTGCGCCACTGCACCCTGCGTGACATCTCCGGTCCCGGAGCGCTGAAGTTCCTGGAGACCACGGAGATGGCCGACCTGCTCTACAGCTTCGGCACCCTGCATCCCGGACTGGTCACCCTGCACAACTTCCCCAGGTTCCTGCAGGAGTTCGAGCGGCCGGACGGGTTTCTGCAGGACCTCGCCGCCACCGACATCCTGCGCTCCCGCGAACTGGGCGTGCCCCGCTACAACGAGTTCCGCCGGCTGCTGCGCCTCAAGCCCGCAGGGAGCTTCACGGAGCTCGCGCACGATCCGGCGTGGGCCGGGCAGATCGAGCGGCTCTACGACGGCGACATCGAGAAGGTCGACCTGATGGTCGGGCTGTACGCGGAGAAACTGCCGCCCGGATTCGCCTTCAGCGACACGGCTTTCCGCATCTTCATCCTCATGGCGTCCCGCCGGCTCAACAGCGACCGGTTCTTCACCACCCACTACACCCCCGAGGTCTACTCCAAGGCCGGCATGGCCTGGATCGACGACAACAGCATGGTCACCGTCCTGCTGCGGCACCACCCCGAGCTGCGTACGGCCCTCTCCGGGCTGACCAACGCCTTCGTGCCGTGGCACAGCGCCGCACCGAAGGAGACCTGAGAGCCCCGGAAGACGCGGGACGCGGCCGCCGGCGGCGGCCGCGTCACCCGCCCCAGATCTTCCGGTACGCCTCCCGGTAGCCCGACGGGTTCCAGGTCATGGCCCCCGCGCTGTTGCCCGCCGTGGAGACATGGACGGGCGCGACATAGCCGCTGGCCGGACGGCCGGAGAAGGCGCGGTTGAACTCGTCGAGGATCTGCCAGCCCTGCAGCGTCAGCGGTTCGGGGACGGTGGCCGCCTGGTACTGCCCGCTGTTGATGCGCTGGAACGCGGAGGGGTCGCCGTCACCCGCGCCGATGTTGAACGGCGGGCCGGACCCCTTCTCCCCGGCCGCCCGGAAGGCGGGGGCCGCGTCGGCGAAGTACAGGTCGTTGATCGCGACCGAGTGGGTCCACCGGCTCCCGAAACGGGAGAGCAGGACGGAGACCTCCCTGGGCGTACGGCTGCTCGCGTCCGGGATCGGGATGTTCTCGTTCGCCAGCAGCCGCACGCCGGAACAGGCGGCCAGCCCCTGGGCGATCAGGTCGGACTTGTGCCGGGCGAACGGGATCGAGGCATCGGTGAAGAGGACGACCCCGGCGTTGCCGTGGGAGCGTGCGATGACCCACCGCGCGCTGATCCCGGCGACGGCGTCGACGTCGGTGGTGACGTTGGTGAAGAGAGGGGGGTCGGTGCTGGGGCCGGGGGACGCGACCGCGTGCCAGCCGACGAGCGGGATGTGCGCCGCGGTGGCCCGCGCCACCTGCTGGGAGGTGGAGCCGGGGTCGAAACCGCCGAGGACGATGCCCGAGGGCCTGAGGGACACGGCCTCGCCCAGCGCCGCCTGGATGCCGGCGGGGGTGCCCTCTCCGTCGATCACCCGGACGTTCCAGCCGATGACCCGCGCGGCCTCCCGTACGCCCTGGGCGACGCCCGCGACGCCGGGGTTGGTCATGGTCTGTGCAACGTAGACGATCGTCTTGCCCGGCACCGCCGCGGGGCCACCGGTCGGTCCGCCCCAGGGGACGTCGCCGCGCTCCGCCCGGCTGACGGCGGTCCGGGCCTCGGCCTGGGCCGCGGGACAGCCGCCCGGGCCCGTGGGGGAGACCCCGGGAAGATGCGACGAGCCGCGTTCGCAGCCCGCGAGGGCGGTCGCCGCCAGCAGCAGGGCGACGGCGGCCGGCCGTGCCCCGGCCACGCGGGGGACGGCCTCGCGGCCGCGGTGCGCCGACGCTCCTCGCGGAGGGAAGCGGGGGTGCGGCGACCGGCGATCCGTGAGCCGGGTCATGGCGCGGCGTCCGTCGGGTCGCCGTCCCGCCCCGCAGGCGGCGGCTCCAGGGGTACGGCGGACATGTCGGCCCCGGTGCGCAGCCGGCGGGCGGAGTAACCGGCCAGGCCGACGGCGAGCAGCAGGGTGCCGCCGTAGAACAGGGGGATGGTCCAGAAGTCGGCACCCAGCTGGCCGATGCCGGTGAGGCCGACGGCGAGCACGGCGACGGCGACGAGCGTGCCCAGGGCGTTGGGCCGTCCGGGCTGGATCGCGGTGGAGCCGAGCAGGGCGCCGACGAACGCGGGCAGCAGATAGTCGAGGCCCACACTGGGGTTGCCGATCTGCTGCTGGGCCGCGAGCAGCACACCGGCGAAACCGACGATCAGCCCCGACGCGGCGAACGCGTAGACGGTGTACCTGCGGACGGGGATGCCGACGAGCTCGGCGGCGCGCGGGTTGGAGCCGACGACGTAGAGGTACCGGCCGAGCGGCAGCCGCTGCAGCACCAGCCAGAGGGCGACCGCGAGCACGAGCACGTAGCAGGCGGGGACCGGGAGGCCGAGGAACCGGGAGTCGTAGAGATCGGTGAAGGCGGCGGGGAGGCCCTGGGGGCCGGGGACGATCCGGCCGCCGCCGGTGACCCAGCCGGTCACGGCGTACATCATGCTGCCGGTCCCCAGGGTGGCGATGAACGAGTCGATCCGGCCGTACTCGACGACCACACCGTTGAGGACGCCCACCAGCGCCCCGCCGGCGATCACCGCGAGGCAGGCCCAGGGCCACGGCCACCGCCCGTCGACGACGAGCCGCAGCACCATGACGTGCGCCAGGCCGAGGCCGTAGCCGAGGGAGAGGTCGAACGCGCCGGTCACGATGGGAACCGTGGCGGCGAGCGCGAGGACGGCGGGGACCGACTGGGTGTACAGGAGCGAGTCGACCGTGTCCCGGGTGGGAAACGTGCGCGGCAGGACGAGGGAGAAGGTCAGGAAGAGCACGACGGTGAGGGCCGGCAGGCCGTAGGCGCCGACGAGGTGCCCGGCCGGCCTTCGCCGGTGCGGCCGGGACGGGGACGAGGAGGAGGACGGCGGGGCGGTCATGAGTCCGTCGCGGTTCCGGACGGCGGCATGGCCGAGGCGGCCCGGGTGAGCCCGGCGACCGTGAGGGCCGGACCGCTCAGCTTGGCCGTCACGGACCCGCGGACGAACACCAGGGCGCGCCGGCAGACGCCCGCCACCTCCTCGAAGTCGGTGGAGACGAGCAGCACCGCGAGGCCGGCGGCCAGCGCCTCGTCGAGCAGGCGGTAGACGGCGGCCTTGGCCCCGATGTCCACGCTCGCGGTCGGTTCCTCCAGGATCAGCAGGCGCAGACCCACCCGGAGCCACCGGCCGATCATGACCTTCTGCTGGTTTCCGCCGGACAGCGTGCCGATGGGTGCCTCGGTGTCGCGGGGGCGCACCGAGAACCGTTCGATCAGGCCGGCGGCCTCGGCGCGTTCGCGGCGGGGGGCGATCCACCGCGGCGCCGGGAGACGACCGGCGCTCGGGTTGGCCAGCAGGTTCTCCCGCACGGTCAGCTCGGCGGCGCAGCCCTCCCGCTGTCTGTCGCCGGGCACGAAGCCGACGCCGAGGCGGACGGCGTCGGCGACCGAGCGCGGCCGGTACGGCCGGCCGCCGAGCAGGACCCGCCCGTCGAGGAGCGGCCGGGTACCGGCGAGTGCCCGGCCCAGCTCCCGGTGCCCGGCGCCCGAGAGGCCGACCAGGCCCAGGACCTCCCCGGCCCCGAGCTCCAGGCCGACCGGCCCCGCGCCGGCGGTCCGTACGCCGTCGAGGCTCAGCACGGCCGGGCCGTCGGCGCGGGCGGTCGCGGGGCGGTAGGGGGCCGGTTCCGCGCCGACGATGTCGTGCACCAGCCGGGTGGGACTGTGGCCGGCCAGGGCGCCGTGGCTGACGAGCCGGCCGTCGCGCAGGACGGCGAACGCGTCGGCGACCTCGTACACCTCGTCCAGGCGGTGGCTCACGTAGAGGAGGCCGTGCCCCTGGTCGCGCAGGGCGTGCAGGACACGGAAGAGCCGGGCGCAGTCGGCGGCGGGCAGGCGCGCGGTCGGCTCGTCGAGGACGACGAGCCCCGCCCGGGCGGCGAGGGCACGGGCGATGGCGACCAGCGAGCGCTCGGCGGGGGAGAGGCGGGCGACCGGCGTGGCGGGGTCGAGGTGCCCGGCGACGGTCCGCAGGGCCTCGGCGCAGCGCTCCCGGGTGCGCCGCCAGGAGATCAGTCCGGCGCGGCGCCGGTAGCCGATGCCCAGGGCGATGTTCTCGGTGACCGTCATCCAGTCCACGAGACCGAGGTCCTGGTGGATGAAGGACATCGCGCGCGAGGCGGCATGGCTGCCCAGCGGGTGCCCGTCCACCATGACGTGTCCCGCGTCGGCGTGGTGGACGCCGGCGAGCACCTTGATGAGGGTGGACTTTCCGGCTCCGTTGGGGCCGAGGAGGGCGAGGACGCTGCCCGCGCGTACGTCGAGGTCGACGCCGTCCAGCGCGAGGGTGCCGCCGAACCGTTTGCTGAGCCCGCGGATGCGGACCAGCGGTTCCGCGTCGGTGCCGGGAGGGTCGTGCACGGACAGCTCCGGAGGTCGGCCTGGCGAGTTCGTCCCGGCGGTCGCCCTCGATCCTAGGGGGACGAT
This sequence comes from Streptomyces echinatus, assembly GCF_014203595.1. Taxonomy (GTDB): domain Bacteria; phylum Actinomycetota; class Actinomycetes; order Streptomycetales; family Streptomycetaceae; genus Streptomyces; species Streptomyces echinatus. The sequence goes on along the minus strand of NZ_JACHJK010000002.1, from coordinate 364,013 downwards.
CCATGACATCCAGGATTTCTTGCGCGGGTGTGGCCCCAACGGATCAGTGGCGCCGCCGGCCTCAGGTGCCGTCGAGGCCGCATTCGGCCCAGATGACCTTGCCCTGCGGCAGATAGCGCGTACCCCAGCTCTGCGCCAGCTGGGCGACGAGGAACAGTCCCCGGCCGCCCTCGTCGGTGCTCGCCGCCCGGCGCAGGTGCGGGGCGGTGTTGCTGGCGTCGGAGACCTCGCAGATCAGGGTGCGGTCGAGGAGCAGCCGGACGCGGACGGATCCGGAACCGTGGCGGATGGCGTTGGTGACCAGCTCGCTGAGGATCAGCTCCGCGGCGAACGCGGCTTCGTCGAGTCCCCAGTCGGCCAGCTGACGCATGGCGCGGGCGCGGACATCGCCCACGAGCGCCGGGTCGGGCAGCAGGTCCCAGGTGGCGATCCGGCCGGGGTCCAGGGCACGGGTGCGGGCGACGAGCAGGGCGATGTCGTCGTAGGGGTGGGCGGGCGCCACACTGTGCAGCACCGCCTGGCAGGTCTCCTCGGGCGGGCGCTCCGGGTACGCCAGGGCCTCGCGCAGCTGGTCGAGGACGTCGTCGACGTCGCGGTGCCGGTCCTCGATGAGCCCGTCGGTGTAGAGGACGAGCTGGCTGCCCTCGGGAAGGCCGGTCTCGACCGCTTCGAAGGGCAGGCCCCCCAGGCCGAGGGGAGGGCCGGCGGGCAGCTCCGGGAAGGACACCGTGCCGTCGGGGCTGACCAGGGCGGGGGGAGGGTGCCCGGCGCGGGCCATGGTGCACCGCTGTGTGGTCGGGTCGTAGATGGCGTACAGGCAGGTCGCGCCGATGATGTCCGCTTCGTCGTCGGCGGCGTCCTCCCGGTCCAGGCGCCCCACCAGGTTGTCGAGGTGGATGAGGACCTCGTCCGGGGGGAGGTCGAGTTCGGCGAAGCTGCGTGCCGCCGTGCGCAGCCGGCCCATGGTGGCGGCGGAGAGCATGCCGTGGCCGACGACGTCCCCGACCATGAGGCCGACCCGGCTGCCGGACAGGGGGATGACGTCGTACCAGTCCCCGCCCACGTCGGCCTCGGCCGGCAGATAGCGGTGGGCGACGTCGACGGCGTCCTGCTCGGGCAGCCCGTGCGGGAGCAGGCTGCGCTGCAGGGCGAGCACCATGGTGCGTTCGCGTGTGTAGCGCCGGGCGTTGTCGATGGACAGCGCGGCACGTGAGGCGAGGTCCTGGGCCAGTGACCGGTCGTCGTCGCCGAAGGGCGCGGGATCCCGCCCGCGGTAGAAGGCGGCGACGCCCAGCACGACACCGCGGGCCACCAGGGGGACCGCGATGAGGGAGTGGACGTGGGCCAGCAGGTCCCCGCTGTGCTCGGGGTCGTGGGCGAGCCATCCCGCGGCGGCCTCCAGGTCCGGTTCGAGCACCGGCTCCCCGTCGGTCAGGCAGCGCAGCTGCGGGGTGGTCGGGCCGTAGTCGACCTGCTTGCCGACCGGATGGAAGGGGCAGTCGTCGCGGATGCCGTGAACCACCGTGCGGTGCAGGTCGCCGTGCGGGTCGGCGGACTCCTCCCCGCGCAGTACGGCCTCGGGCAGGTCGATCGTGACGTAGTCGGCGAGTTGCGGCACCGCCGTCTCCGCCAGTTCCTGGGCGGTGCGGCGCACGTCCAGGGTGGTGCCTATGCGCGTACTGGCCTCGGACAGCAGCTCCAGCCGGCGCCGTGCGGCGAGGGCGTGCCGTGCCACCTCCGGCTCTCCCACCAGCAGCAGCCCTCTCGACGGGGGAACGGCGGCAGGGTGATCGTCCGGCGCTCCGAGGCAGGTGACGCCCTTGCCCCCGGTGGCGGTCCGGCCGGGAGCGGCGACGGTGACGGCTCCCAGGGGCAGGCCGGCGTAGGAAGCGGCGGGTCCGGCGGGGAAGACCGGCACCTCGTCGACCTGCCGCGGGGCGACGAGGGGATGCCGTGGTGCCGGGCCGGGCAGCACGGCCTCGATGGCCAGGCCCACGACCCCGGTGGCACTCGTCATCGGACGGCTCAGCAGCGTGACACGCCGGCCGTCGGACAGCGGGACGTGGACGGCGGCCCGCTGCGCGCCAGAGATCAGCTCGGTGGCCGTCTCCATGAGGATCGCCCGGTCCCGGGAGTGCTGACCGAGGGCCAGTTCGTCCAGGCCGATGGTGTGGTGACGGCCGACGGCGGCTTCGGCCGCGGTGTCCAGATACGCCCGCAGCAGCGCGCGCTCGCGGGCGGAGCTGTGTCTGAGCAGCCGCCGTTCGATGGCACGCGCCGCCTTGCGTATCACGGTGGCCAGCGCGGGGTCGTCGAAGCCGCGGGGGTAGCCGAAGCACAGGACGCCCTCGATACGGCCGCTGAGCGGGTCGCGGACCGGGAGCGCGCGGCAGGCGCTCGTCTGGGCGCGCTCGGCGAAGTGCTCGGCGCCGTAGACCCGGATGAGCTGCCGCTCGGCCAGAGCGAGACCGATGCCGTTCGTGCCGGCGAACTGCTCGGCGAACACGAATCCCGGGACGCGCTGGATCGCCGGGAGGCTTCGGGCCAGGGACGCCTCCCCGAAGCGGCGCAGGAGGACGGTCCCGCTCGCGTCGGCGACGCAGATGTTCATCTGACTGCCGGCGAACCTGTCCCGCAGCCGGTCGAGCACCGGTGCGGCCGCGCGGACGATCCGTGCCTCCGTGTCGTAATCATCCCGGAAGGGGAGGTCGCTCCGGTCCGGTGAGAGCCCCAGGGACCGGCAGCGCTGCCACGAACTGGAGATGGGCGCGCGCACGCCGGCTTCGACCGGGCCGCCCTCCAGGAACCGCTCACGAGAACGGGCGGGCTCTGTGTCACCCGCCGCACGCCTCGTCGGCGTCGGTGTCCCGCCGAACCGAACCACGCTGCGCCTCACTTGCGAGAGTCCGCTTTTCGGAACCAGTCTGACATAAATGAGAATACGGACATTCGGGTGATGGGTCGCGACGGAACCGGTACTTCCTGTGCGTGATCGTCCGGCTCGGCCGTCACAGGACCGCCACCGGGTTGACGGGCGAACCCGTCCCGCCCGGCACCTTCAGTGGCGCCACGACCAGCAGGAACTCATACCGCCCGGCCTCCGCCGCCGCGGCGGAGAGGGCTTCCAGGTCGAGGTTGTCGAGCAGCGGGACGCCCATCGCGGCCACGGCCAGGGCATGGACCGGCGAGTGCACCCCCTCCACCGGCGAGGGCCGGACATCACTGTCGCCGTCACCTCCGAGCAGTGCGACACCACGCCCGGCCAGCAGCGGAACGGCGTCCACGTGGAAGCCCGCGCTCGCCGTGCCGGGGTCCCAGGCCCCCAGCTCCGCGCGACGGCGGACGTGTCCGGAGCGCAGGAGCACCGCGTCGCCCTCGCCGACGGTCACGCCGAGGGCCCGCTCCGCGGCCGTGACGTCCGCCGCGTGCACCGCCCGTCCCGGCTCCAGCCAGCGGATGCCGAGCACCGCGGGAAGGTCCAGGAGCACCCCCCTGGTGACGAGGGGCCCGAGCGCCGACACCGCTCCGAAGCGGGCCCCCGCGGCGCCGACGACGTCGCCGGCCGGCCGGCCGTCGTAGAGCCGCCCCCGGTAGGCGATGTGACACAGTGCGTCGAGATGCGTGACGCCCTTGCCGTGGTAGTCGGCGCCGATGAAGTCCTTGTACGTGGACGGCTCCGGGCTCTCCACGTCACCGAGATCGGTCATGTGGTGCAGGGCGGCCCGGCGGTTGTCGGGGCCGGGCCGGGTGTTCCAGGGCAGCGCCAGCGGGACGACCACCCCGGAGCGCACCGCGGCCGTGGCCCGCCGGACGTGGTCCGCGGTCACCCGGTTCCAGGCACCGCGGTCGGCCGGGGTCCAGCGGCCCCAGGTGCGGACCGCGTCGAAGAGCGCGTCGAACTCCCGGCGGGAGACGGCGGGCCCGTTGCCGGTGCCGGCCGATCCGGTACCGGGAGCGTCGGCGGACCTCGAAGTCATCTGTACTCACCGATCCCCGGGCGTGACGAACTCGGAGGGAGCGAGGCGCTCGTGATCGGCTCCAGCCTCGCACAGCCCGCCCGTCCCGGCCCGGGAAGCCGGGGCCGGCCGCCGCGGGGCACCCGCCCTGCCGGCCGACACCTGCCGTCCCGGCCGGTCTCCCGTCCCGGCCGGAACCGGATTTCCTCGATCCGCTCGCATCCGAGCAGGTCGGCGCCGCCTGAGCGGCCCGGGTGCCGTGGCGGGCCGCGGGTGTGCGCTTCCTTCGTCCGGGACGACCATGTATGAAGGGAAGACCGCCGGTATGGCACGAGCCACGCCACCGAGCGGGAGGGAAAATGAGGCATGGGCACCACGGAATCCGCCCGAGAGGTCGCCGGCCGGCCGCCGGCCGGTCCCGCCGCGCCGCCCAGTGGCCTGCTCGACCTGCTCAGCGTCGCCGCGGTGGTGCTGAACGCCGACGGCCAGGTGGTCTTCTGGAGCCCGAAGGCCGAGGAACTGTTCGGTTACACCGCGACAGAGGCGCTGGGCCGGTTCGCGGCCGACCTCACCGTCCACGAGGAGCACCGCGACGAGGTGATCAAGCTCTTCGCCGAGGTCATGGAGTCCGGCTCCGACTGGGCCGGAGCCTTCCCGATCCGGCACAAGAACGGCAGCACCCGCCTGGTGGAATTCCGCAACATGCGGCTGCTCGACGACCTCGGCGACACCTACGTACTGGGCCTCGCCGCGGACCAGGCCGCCGTGCAGCGGGTCGAGCGGGACGCCGCGCTGGCCGTGCGGCTGGTGTCCCAGTCCCCGGTCGGGCTGGCCATCCTCGGCCCGGACCTGCGGTACCTCGCCGTGAACCCGGCCCTTGAGCGCATCACCGGCCAGTCCGCCGCCGAGCGTCTCGGGCGGCCGGTCGGCGAGGTCCTCACGTTCCTGAACACCGATCCCGAGGCACGGCTGCGCCATGTCCTGGAGACGGGCGAGTCGGTCGTGGACCGCGACATCGTCTGCCGTCCGCCCAACGACCCGGACCACGAACACGCCTGGTCCGTCTCGTACTACCGGCTGGAGGACTCCGCGGGACGGGTGCTGGGCCTCGCCTACTCCGTCATCGACGTCACCGAGCGCCATCGGGCGGCCGCCGAGGCGGCTCGGGCCAGGCAGCGGCTGGCGCTGATCGCCGGCGCCTCCGCGTGCGTGGGCACCACCCTCGACCTGGAGACCACGGCGCGCGAGCTCGCCGACCTCGTCGTGCCGGTCCTGGCCGACGTGGCCGCCGTGGACCTGCTCGACAGTGCCCTCCGCTGCCGTACCGCGCCCGACGAGGGCCCGGCCCGCTTCCGCGCCCTCGCCGTCAGCGCGGCCCACCCGACCGTGGCCGTCGGCGCGGCCGACCCGCCGGGGGGACTCGCCACCTACGACAGCGACCGCCTGATCACCCGGTGCGTGCGTACCGGCGAACCGGTCCTGGTGCCCCGCACCACGCGCCCGGATCTGGAGCGCATCGCCCGCCACGGTGAGGCCGCCTCCCTCCTCGAGGAGGCCGGCGTGCACTCCTACCTGGCCGTACCGCTCATGGCCCGGGGCGAGGTCCTGGGCGCCCTCGATCTCGTACGCACCCGCAACCCCGCGCCCTTCGACGACGACGACGCGTTGCTCGCCGCCGAACTGGCCGCCCGGGCCGCGGTCTGCATCGACAACGCCCGCGGCTACCAGACCCAGCGCCACGCGGCCCTCACCCTCCAGCGCAGCATGCTTCCGGAGCTGCCCTCGCACCTGCCGGGCCTGGAGGTCGCCTGCCGCTACCAGCCCGCCGGCGCCACGAGCGAGATCGGCGGCGACTGGTACGACGCCATACCCCTGCGGGGGGACAAGACCGCCCTGGTGGTCGGTGACGTCATGGGCAGCGGGATCAACGCCGCCGCCACCATGGGCCAACTGCGCAGCGCGGCCCGTGCGTTCGCCGAGCTCGATCTCGCCCCGGCCGAGGCCCTGTATCACCTCGATCACCTGACCGAAGGGGTGGAGCAGGCCATCACCACCTGCATCTACTGCGTCTACGACCCCCACCGCGGCCAGTGCCGCATGTGCCTGGCCGGCCACCTGCCCCCGGCCCTGCTGGGAGCAGGCCGGGAGGCGCGCCTTCTCGACCTTCCCGCCGGCGCACCGCTGGGCGTGGGCGGAGTCCCCTTCGAGGACACCACGATCCCCTTCGGCCCCGGTGACGAACTGGTCCTCTACACCGACGGCCTGGTCGAGACCCGGCGCGAATCCATCGACGCCCGCCTCGACACCCTGCTCGACGCCCTCACCGCGACCCGTGGCCGCGAGCCGGAAGACGCCTGCGACCGTATCCTGGAGATCCTCCGGCCGCCCGGCGGCGAGGACGACGTCGCCCTGCTGATCGCCCGCGCCGGACCCCGACCGGGCGCCGCACGCGAAGGCCGGTGAACATGGCGGAGCCCGGGAGTCGTATCCAGCTCCCGGGCCCCTGGGGATGCCACCCAATTGCGCACGCCGGCGGCGTTTAAGAGGACGGATCAGTCATCATGCCGTCGTGTTCTTCCTTTGAACTACCGCACCGTGCAAGAGGTGCAGGCGAGAGTCGAACTCGCATCCGACGGCGTTCGTCCGGCCTCGGTCGATCCGGCGATCGGCGGCGATGCTGAGACTGGAGCGAGAGTCTGAGATTGACGGCGGCTGCCTCTGCCATGTTGGGCCACCCCGGCCCGTGTGGTGCCGGGGGAAGGACTCGAACCTTCACTGTCACCGCTGCTTCAGGCTGAACTTCAGTGTCAGCTTGCGCTCATCGCGCGCACCGGTCCTCAATCCGGTCCGCGCCTGAAACGCACCCCCGCGCTCGCACACGGGGGCGATCATGGTTGCTGCCCGCGGCCGGCGTCAGCCGAGCAGGTAGCCGAACACGGCGTCGCCGACCCGCTGGTCGGTGACCTCGGCGCCGTTGGCCTCCTCGCGGGCGAACTTCACCGCCTGCTGGAGCTTCTCGACCCGCTCGACCAGCTCGTTCACCCGCCGGGCCGGGAGCGCTCCGGAGAACTTCACGGTCGTCCAGTACCCGATGGGCACGTCCTCGTAGTACACCTCGACCTGCGCCGGGTGCTTGTCGGTCGCCTCCGCCTTGACGTGGTTGCGCGGGACCTTCCTGGTACGGATCGTGCGCACCGGGTCCGTCTTCCACCAGTCCGTGGACGGGTCGTGCGACCAGGACTCGGCGGCGTCGAGGGTGGGCAGCTTCCTGACGAACGTGTGCAGGTCGGTGAGCTGCTTCTCCAGGAAGAGGAGGTAGCTGACCGGGACGTCGGCGACGATCGTCCGGCCGTCGACCGTGACGTCCGCGCGGGCCGCGCAGTTCGCCCAGTCCTTGGTGGCGGTGACGTCGAAGAGCCGGGTGAGCGACGCGGACATCTCGCGCAGCACGTCCTCGGCCTGCACCTGCACCCGCGTGGACTCGGGCGGCAGCTGCTCGCCCTCCTCGTCCTTCGGCTGGTACGTGCGCGAGATGCCCGCCAGCAGGGCCGGCTTCTGCACCTTGTGGTGCGCCGCGGTGATGTCCTGGAGCGACTTGCCCTTGACACCCTTCTCGACGGCGATGATCTGGTTCAGCTTCGCCACTTCGGTTCCCCCTTCGAACAGGCAGGAACGTATCCCGTCGGCGCGGACACGCGCACGTGATTTACCGCCCGCCGCAGGGCGCGTGACCGCCCGGTGAAGAAATCGGCACGGAGAATTCGTGACTGTTCCTTGGCGTTTCAACCAGCCTCTCGGGCTGCGCGTTTGCGTTCGGGTTGCCTCGGATGTGCGTGAGTCCTGTGGAGACTGATGCCTCGTGAGGCATCAGGGGCACGTCAAGGCATTGATCTGCTCGCGACAAGTCGGCACGCTCCAGGGCACGCGCAGCGCTGCCGTTCGAACGCAAATCCCCCCACTTCGCGAGGAGACCCCTCTTGACGGCGCAACACAAACGCATGGGCAGGGCCAGGACCGTCACCGCGGTCGCGGCCGCCGCAACCGTCGTGGGCACCGCCTTCTACGTGTCCCCCCTCGCCCAGGCCGGACAGCCCACGGAGGGCACGGTCTTCGGCCTGAACGCCGAAGGGGCCGTGGCCGGCAGCTACATCGTCCTGCTGGACGAGAAGGCGTCCTCGGCCGAGAAGCAGGAACTGGCCGAGGAGTACGGCGGCGAGGTCAGCCGGACCTATGGCTCGGCGGTGAACGGCTTCTCCGCCGACAGCCTCACCCAGACGGAGGCCAAGCGCCTCGCCGCCGACCCGGCGGTGTCCACGGTGGTCCAGAACAAGAAGTTCCACATCGACGCCACCCAGGACAAGCCGCCGTCCTGGGGCCTGGACCGCATCGACCAGAAGGACACGGCCGCCGACGGCAAGTACACCTACCCGGACAAGGCCGGGGAGGGAGTGACCGCGTACGTCATCGACACCGGCGTACGCATCAGCCACAAGGACTTCGAGGGCCGCGCCGCCTACGGCTTCGACGCCATCGACAACGACGACAAGGCCGACGACGGCAACGGCCACGGCACCCACGTGGCCGGCACCATCGCCGGTGCCGCCCACGGCGTGGCCAAGAAGGCCAAGATCGTCGCCGTCAGAGTCCTCGACGACAACGGCTCCGGCACCACGGAGCAGGTCGTCGCGGGCATCGACTGGGTGACCAAGAACCACCAGGGCCCCTCGGTGGCCAACATGAGCCTCGGGGGAGGCGTCGACCCCGCACTCGACGAGGCGGTCAAGAAGGCCATCGCCTCGGGTGTCACGTTCGCGGTCGCCGCCGGCAACGAGTCGGCCGACGCGGGGCAGAGCTCGCCCGCCCGCGTCCCCGAGGCCATCACGGTCGCATCCAGCACCAAGGACGACGCCCAGTCGGACTTCTCCAACTTCGGCAAGGCCGTGGACCTCTACGCGCCGGGCTCGGACATCACCTCCGACTGGAACGACAGCGACCAGGGCACCAAGACGATATCCGGCACCTCCATGGCGACCCCCCACGTCACCGGAGCCGCCGCCGTCTACCTGGCCGGACACCCGGACGCCACGCCCGATCAGGTCGCCTCGGCGCTGACCGGCGGCGCCACCAGCGACAAGATCACCAACCCGGGCAGCGGAACGGCCAACAAGCTGCTGAAGGTGACCGAATAGGTCCACCGGACCGTGAGGCCCGGCGGTGCCGCCCGAGTGCGGCGGCACCGCCGGGCCCTCGTGTCAGCCGCTGTGCACGCCGACCTCGTACAGCGAGTACCCCCACTTGGTGCCCCGCTCCGTGCCCGCGATGCGCACGTAGCGCGCCGGCGTGCCGGGGAAGCGGACGGTGTCGAGGCCGCCGTCGCCCGCGGTGGTCGACCAGACCGTCCGCCAGTCGGAGCCGTCCGCCGAGAGCTGGACGTTGTACGACTTCCCGTACGCGCGCTCCCAGTCGAGCGTGACCTGCCCGACCCGGTGGGTGGAGCCCAGATCGATGCGCAGCCACTGGCCGTCGTTCCACTCGCTGGCCCAGCGGGTGTCCCGGCTGCCGTCGACGGCGAGGCCCGGCGCGTAGCTGGTGAACGGGTTCCACCACTCCGCCGAACTGGCCGTGGCCGGGGCTCCCTTGGCGAGGTTCACCGCCGCCTGGTGCCGCTCGGTCGCACCCCAGGTGCCGAGGTAGGACTCGGCTCCCCGGAAGAGGTCGTTCACCACGCCCTGGCCTCCGACGCGCCTGATGTCCTCGATCCAGTCCGGGACGAGGCCGTAGTGCGCGGCTCCGTCGGTGTTGATGTCCCAGGTGCGCTGACCGGCGGTCACCCGGTCGATGACGGAGCCTCCGTCGACGCTGCGGAAGGGGTAGGTCACCTTGTCGGGCGCGTCCGCGCCCCGGGGCCCGGGCCAGCCGCCGACACCGTTCATGTCCGTGCCGTAGCCGTAGCCCACGCCGTACTTGTCCCGCAGTGCCTTGGTGCGGTTCGCCTCGGCCACGAAGCCTTCCGAGCCGTTCATGTACTGGGCGACGAAGCCGCCGAGTCCGTAGACCCGCTCGGTCCAGTTCATGTCCATCCAGCTGTGGGAGGAGATCACGCCCGGGTAGGACTCCGACTCGAAGATGTCGAGCGCGCGGCCGACGGCCTTGACGCTCATGTGGTCGATCTCCAGCATCATCTTGCGTTTCATCATGCCCCGCACGGCGTACTCACCCAGGTCGGTGAGTCCGCGGACGTTGCACCGCGCGTCCGAGCCGTACGAGGGGACACTGACCCCCGCCGGGAGTTTCGCCTCGGCCCCGGGTGCCGCGGCCGAGCCGATGGGGTTGTCGGCCTGCGGGCCCGTGCACTTCTCCGTCTTCCAGAAGGTGCCGGTCGACAGGAACTGCCCGACGTTGATGGCCGTTCCTAGACTGCCCGAGTCGAAGCGGACGCCGCACAGGGCGTTGTCGAACTTGTGGCACAGGAACATGCTGCGCACGCCCAGCGCGTACAGCTCGTCGAGTCCCTTGTCGATGTCCGCCCTGCTGCACTGCGCGACGTCCAGGATCTGCTTGCAGCCGAAGGGCTCGGAGGTCTCCACGCCCAGGACGACCGCCAGCTTGCCCTGCTCGACGACCTCACGGGCCTGCTCGCTGTCGGTGACGATCCGGAACCAGCCCTTGCCCGTGCCGCCGTACATCTTGTCGATGTAGGCCTGCAGGTCGTACGACATCTTCGCCTGCAGCCGGATGGACGTCATCTCGTCGCAGCCGCGGTCCTTGAAGAAGTACACCGAGCAGATGACCCCGTTGGTGACGAGGTCGTTGACCAGCACCCGCTGGCCGCCGCGCCAGGCCCGCTCGACCCAGGCGTAGTAGTTCTGCTGATGGGTCAGCGAGTCGTGGGCGGGCCAGTCCTTGAAGGTGGGCCAGCCGACCGGGTCGTGCCTGCCGTCACCGCCCTTGGTGATGAAGTCGAAGACGGCGAGCGAGCCGTCGGGGTAGTGCTCGGGACAGTCCTTGAGCGCGTCGGCGACACCGGCCTCGGAGAACACCTTGCCGCAGATGAGGCGGCCGCCGAAGGCCTCGTTGGCGAACAGGTGGTCATGGGCGTCGACGAACCCGCGCACGTCGCCCTCGGCGTCGGTGCCCGTGAACGGCGCGCCCGTGACGTTGATCCCGGAGTCCGGTGCCGGTCGTGCGTCCGGGATCCACCAGTCGTTCCCGGCCGCCGAGCTCGGGGTGGGCCCGAGCACGGCGGCCAGCACGAGCAGGAGCAGCGACAGCATGGTGACGTCTCGGCGTCGGCGGTACGGGCGGCTGGTCATGGCCACGGCCCACGTCCCTCGGTCGGCGGGATGCGCGGTCGGCCGACAAGGAGGTCAGCCCCCGCGGGCACGCGCGCACACCGATTTGTCATGTCTAGGTAATCCGTGCGCCATGAGGATCGCCAGTGCCGCCTTACGAGTCAATACTCGTGTTCCGGGTCATGGGCGGGGGTGCCCGCGCAAGGCCGGCCGGGCGCCCGCTCCGGGCGGCCGGTCCGCGCGATGGTTACTCACAGGTAGTAATAAGCTGGATGAACGTGAGAACCGTACGTAGACGACCGCGCCGGACAACGGCTCGAACGTGAGGGAGCGACCGATGACATCGGAAACCGAGCGAGCCGTACTGGCGGGCGGTTGTTTCTGGGGCATGCAGGACCTGATCCGCAAGCAGCCGGGCGTGGTGTCCACCCGCGTCGGCTACAGCGGGGGCGACACACCCGACGCCACGTACCGCAACCACGGCGACCACGCCGAGGCGATCGAGATCCTCTTCGACCCCATGACCACGACCTACCGCGATGTCCTGGAGTTCTTCTTCCAGATCCACGACCCGACCACGAGGGACCGCCAGGGCAACGACATCGGGCGCAGCTACCGGTCCGCCATCTACTACACCGACGAGGAACAGCGCCGCGTCGCCGTGGACACCATCGCGGACGTCGAGGCGAGCGGCCTGTGGCCGGGCAAGGTGGTCACCGAGGTCGAGCCCGTGGGCGACTTCTGGGAGGCCGAGCCCGAGCACCAGGACTACCTGGAGCGCTACCCGAACGGCTACACCTGCCACTTCCCGCGGCCGAACTGGAAGCTGCCCCGCCGGGCCTCGTCCCCGCAGGGCTGAGGCGCCGGGCGGCCGCCGTCCCCGAACGCCGCGATCCCCCTCCGCACGCGCGCGTGCGCAGGGGGATCCGTGTTCACGCCCCGTGCCGCCGCCTGATCGGCTCTCCCACCCGGTGCAGATGCGTCAGGGCCTCGCGGTAGGACCGGATCAGTCCGGTCTCGTGGTACGGCACCCCGATCTCGGCGCAGTACTGCCGCACGATCACCCGGGCCCGCCGCAGATGGACCGTGGGCATGCTCGGGAACAGGTGGTGCTCGATCTGGTAGTTGAGGCCGCCCAGCATCGCGTCGGTGAACCGGCCGCCGCGCACGTTGCGGGATGTCAGGACCTGGCGCCGCAGGAAGTCGAGCCGCTGCTCACCGGTGATCGTCGGCATGCCCTTGTGGTTGGGCGCGAAGGTGCAGCCCAGGTAGACGCCGAACAGGCACTGGTGCACCACGAGGAACGCCACCGCCTTGCCCGGTGAGAGCACCAGGAACAGCGCGGACAGATACGCGGCGCAGTGCAGCAGGAGCAGAGCGCCCTCCAGCAGCCGGTTCTTCATGAACGGCGAACGCAGTGCCCGCACACCCGCGACGTGCAGGTTGAAGCCTTCCAGGGTGAGCAGCGGGAAGAACAGCAGTGCCTGACGGCCACCGATGAGGCGCGCCGGCCCGGTGCTCGACCTGGCCTGCTCGGCGGACCACACCAGGATGTCCGGGGCGACATCGGGGTCGAGTTCCTCATGGTTGGGGTGGGCGTGGTGACGGGTGTGCTTGTTCATCCACCACCCGTAGCTCATGCCGATGCCGAGATTGCCGAACAGCCGCCCGCCGATCTCGCTGTGCCGGCGCCGCCTGAAGACCTGCCCGTGCGCCAGATCGTGTGCCACCAGGGCGACCTGCCCGAACACCAGGGCCAGGAAGGCGGCCACGACCAGCTGCCACCAGGTGTCGCCCAGCAGGAGGAAGGCGGCCCAGGCGGCGGCGAACGATCCGGTCACGAGGCCGAGCCGCACCGTGTAGTAGCCGGGGCGCCGCTTCAGCAGACCGGCCGCGGCGATCCGCCGGGACAGTCCGGCGAAGTCACTGCCGGCACCGGAGTGCGAGGTGGCCGCGTCCCCGGCCGGGCGGCGGGTGGCGACGGAGGCATCGGGAGAGGTCGTCATGCCGGAAATTCTGCGGAGGCCGCACGGCACGCAGAAGCCTGCCAGCCACCGTATGACCACGACGCCCAGCCCCACCCGCGGCCGGGGGTTATCCCCCGCGACCGGGCCCTGGCCTCGTTCCCACGGCGCGGAGCCGGGCACGACGAGGCCCGGTCGTCACTCTTGACGGGGATCGGCGGCTGACTGAGCATCAGGCGCATACGGCACGACCGCACAGCTCTGGCACCACCGATCCAGGCACCGTTCGACTCCCCACATCGACGAGAAAGTGCGGCTCCCCACATGACGCAACCACGATCACGCCTGCGCCCGGCCGTCTCACAAGGTATGGCGTGCGCGGCACTGGTGACCGCGGCCGGTCTGCTCGCCGCCTCGCCCGCGTCCTCGGTGACGCGGGACGGCACCGGCACGGCCCCCACCGCGGCCCAGGCCCTGGCGGCACCCGACATCCCGCTCGCCAACGTCAAGGCCCACCTCACGCAGCTGCAGTCCATCGCCACCGCCAACGGCGGCAACAGGGCCCACGGCCGCACCGGCTACAAGGCCTCCGTCGACTACGTGAGGGCCAAACTGGACGCGGCCGGATTCACCACCACACTCCAGCAGTTCACCTCCTCCGGCAGCACCGGCTACAACCTCGTCGCGGACTGGCCCGGCGGCGACCCGAACCAGGTCCTCATGACCGGCGCACACCTGGACTCGGTCTCCGCCGGCCCCGGTATCGACGACAACGGCTCCGGCTCCGCGGCCGTGCTCGAAACGGCCCTCGCCGTCTCCCGCGCCCAGTTCCAGCCCGCCAAGCACCTGCGCTTCGCCTGGTGGGGAGCCGAGGAACTGGGCATGGTCGGCAGCAGGAACTACGTGAACAGCCTGTCGGCCGCCGACCGGGCCAAGATCTCCGGGTACATCAACCTGGACATGGTCGGCTCCCCGAACCCCGGCTACTTCGTCTACGACGACGATCCGGCGATCGAGAAGGCCTTCAAGGACTGGTACGCCGGGCTCGGCATACCCACCGAGCCGGAGACGGAGGGCGACGGCCGCTCCGACCACGCCTCCTTCAAGAACGCGGGCATACCGGTCGGCGGCCTGTTCACCGGCGCCGAACGGACGAAGTCGGCGGCGCAGGCCGCCAAATGGGGCGGCACCTCCGGTCAGGCGTTCGACCGGTGCTACCACTCCTCGTGCGACACGACCGCCAACATCGATGACACCGCGCTGGACCGCAACAGCGACGCGCTCGCGTACGCGGTCTGGACCCTCGCCGCGACGGCACCACCGTCCGGCGACTCGTACGAGAACACCACGGACGTCGCCGTCCCGGACAACGGGGCCGCGGTCACCTCGGCCGTCACCGTGTCCGGACGCAACGGAAACGCGCCGTCGGCGCTCCGGGTCGGGGTGGACATCAAGCACACCTGGCGCGGTGACCTGGTCGTCGACCTGCTGGCGCCCGACGGCACGGCCTACCGGCTGAAGAACTCCAGCGGCTCGGACTCCGCGGACAACGTGATCGCGACCTACACGGTCGACGCGTCCAGCGAGCCGGCGAACGGGACCTGGCGGCTGCGGGTACAGGACGTCGCCGCTCAGGACACCGGCTACATCGACAGCTGGAAGCTCACCTTCTGACCGGCCGTCCGTGCGGGCCGGCGGCCGCCGGCCCGCACGGGAGTCGCGGTCCCGCCGCTCAGGCGCGGGCGGGAGTCAGCCATCGGTCGGCCAGGCCGGCGACCCAGCGCGTGGCCTCGTCGGGTGTCGCGGGCGGGGCCGCGACGACCACGACTTCGGTCACGCCGGCCCGGGCGAGTCCGGGCAGCAGTTCCGGGTCGCCGTCGGTCAGCGCGACCGCCACGCCGAAGTCGTCCGCCGGGCGGTTCCGCTCGGCGCGGTGCCCGGCGAGGACGGCTGCCCGCTCCACGGCCTCGGCGGCCGAGAGGTTGAAGCCGTACCATCCGTCGGCGACCGTCGCGGCCCGGCGCAGCGCCGCGTCGCCGTTGCCGCCCATGACGACGGGGATCCGCCGGTCGCGTACCGGCTTGGGATTGACGCGCACCTCGCTGAAGCGCGTGAATTCGCCCTCGAAGGTGGCCGTGTCCTGCCGCCACAGTGTCCGGATCGCGGCGAGGTACTCCTCCGTCCGGCGGCCCCGGCCCGCGAACGGGACGCCGAGCGCCGTGAACTCGTCGGCCGACCAGCCGATCCCGACGCCGAGCGTGAACCGCCCGGCCGAGAGGACGTCCAGGGTGGCCGCTTGCTTGGCCACCACCACCGGATTGTGCTCGGGAAGCAGCAGCACTCCGGTGGCGAGCCCGATCCGGTCCGTCACGGCGGCCGCGAAGGCCAGGGTGAGCAGGGGATCGAGCCAGTCGGCATCGGCCGGGACGGCGATCCGGCCGTCGTCGGAGTACGGGTACCGGGAGACGGGTGTGTCGACCATGACGACGTGCTCGCCGACCCAGAGCCGGCCGAACCCGTGCGCTTCGGCGGCGCGCGCCACGGCCCGGACGATCTCCGGACGGGCACCGTCGCCGATGCCCAGGGCATGCAGTCCCACGCGCATGAGTCGCCTCCTTGGCGTCCGTGCGGAGTCCGCCGCGCCGGACGGCTCCAGGGCGTGCGGACCAGCGGGACCGAGAGGGAACCCGACCGTAACAGCAGCGGCCGTGAACGGCCGTGCGACGTGCCGTCCGGGGTCCGCCGGGCCCATCGCGGGACCGGCGGACCCCCGGACGGGGGTCAGGTGGCGCGGCCGGGCAGGGTGTTGATGTCGATGACGGCCCGCTGGAGGTCGCCCTGCGGCCGGTGGCCCAGGTCGTCGACCGACACGATGTTCATGTGGCCGGCCGGCCCGGGCGCCCGCCAGTCCGTCCTCAGCTTGGTGACCAGCTGGGCATTGAGGCCGTTCGCGAGATGCATGAGGTAGTTGTCGCGTACGGCCGCCGGGAAGAACGGCGCCAGCAGCCGGATGAGGAACAGCTGGGGTATCTGCACGTCCGGCTGCACGATGCCCGACAGGACGAAGAACCGTCCGGCGTCCGGGCCGGGTTCGCGGTCGAGGGCCGCCTGATCGAGGGTCAGCGTCTGGTCGTAGACCTGCTGGGGCGGGCTTCCGTTGAAGAAGGACTTGAGGATGTCCCACCAGCTCGGGTTGCCCGCCGGGTAGCTGCCGCGGTCGGAGACGTCGTCCGCATGCCAGGCCCACGGCTCGTGGACCGCGGCCGAGGCGTCGACGAGCACGACGTTCTTGCCGGCCCGCACGAAGTCGCCGTAGGGGGAGGCCGGGGACAGCTCCGTCCGGTCGGCGACGCGGGAGCCGAACAGGTCCCGCAGCCTGGTCAGCGGCTCCGTGGCGTCGGCCCCCGCGGGGACGGCGGCCGACACGCTGATGACGACGACCTCCGAGGGGTGCTCGTCGATCCAGCGCCCCACCGAGGCGGCCTCACCGGTGGCGTCGTCGAAGAACAGTCCTCCCATCGGGGCGCCGTGGAAGGTCCGCCACTGCCCGCCCTCGTGGCACAGCCGCAGGTCGAGATAGCGGGCACCCTCGTCGAGCTGCTCGGTGAGACTGCCGCTCTGGGTCCGCGAGATGCTGGCGGCCAGCCGGGGGTCCAGCTTGGCGGCGTCGTAGGACCAGCCGCTGGTGCACAGGCCCGGGTCGGCCGGGATGCTCCAGCTGCCGGAGTCATGGCTGCCGGGCATCGCGATCCGGTTCAGCGGCCGGCCGTCGAGGTAGCCGTGCAGCTCGCCCATCCAGCGCGACAGGTCCACCGTCGCGGCGGAGGCCCGGCCGGGCTGCGCGGCCCGCGCCGGTCCGCCGCCGGTCACCGTCATGGCGACGGCGAGAACCAGGGCGACCAGGCAGGCCGCGGAACTCAGTGGGCGGGTGCCGTCCGTTCGACTTCTCATCTTCGTACGCCCTCCTTGGGGGGGAAGAGGCCGAGGTCGGGCACCGAGGGTAGGGGCAGTTGCATGGCATGCCCAGTTCAATCACGGATGCGGTGCGACACACTCGTCGACCGGCAACGGCACCGGCTCGTCGGCCTCCGCCGGAGCCGGTCGCGCGGCTGCCCCGGCTTTCGCACGCGGTGCCGCCCGGCCGGTCCGGCGCAGCGCCAGATGGAGGACCGGGATCAGGACGCAGGTGACCGCGGCGCTCTGCCACAACAGCGCGTCGAGCCGGCCGGCCGCCAGGTAGGCGCCCGCGGCGACCGCGGCCAGCGCGCACACCCCACGGTCCACGATGCTCTCCACCGACAGCAGCGTGGCACGCGGCGCGTCCGCCGGGATGGCGTCGTTGATGAGCTTGCGCTGCACGGGATAGACGAACCCGGTGATCGCGGCGAACGCGCACAGCAGCGCCACCACGAGCCAGGGCCCCCCGAGGGCCGTGCCCGCGAGGACCACGGCCAGCGCCACGCTCAGCAGGGACACCCACTGGGCCGGCGCCAGCCGGCGGCTCAGCCACTGCGGGCGCGCCGAGGCGATCGCCTCGGCCACCGTCATGGCCGCGAGCACACCGCCATGCGTGCTCTCCCCGATCCCGTGGTCCAGCAGCACCGGCTGGAAGAGGTTGACCTGACAGATGCGCGACAGCGTGAACACCGCCACGCCCTGCACCATGAGCAGCGGCAGCCACGGGGAGACCCGCAGGGCCCGCAGCGCGGCACCCGTGTCGCGCAGCAGGCTTCCGCCCCGCCGCCCGCGCGCGCCCGGCCCGGAGTCCGTACCGCGCGGTGCGAGGCGCGGCAGCGCCAGGGCGCAGGCCAGCGACCCGGCGGCACCGGCCGCGCTGAGCAGGTACGGGGTCGGCGCGGCCAGCGCCATCAGCGGGCCGACGAGCGGCCAGCAGACGACCTTGGCGGCCAGCCCGAGGGACCGCGCGGTGCCCTCCGCCCGCAGGTAGTGCGCCTCCGCTCCCTCGGCGCGCAGACCGTCGTAGAGATAGGCGCTCGCCGCGCCCGACGTGAGCGAGCGCCCGGCCGCGATGGCGAGGAAGTGGACGAGGAAGCCGGTGTACGACGGGGCCAGGACCGGCGCCATGTTCGCCGCCGTCATGACGACCGCTCCCGCGCGCAGGCAATTGCGGGCCCCGATGCGGTCGGCGATGACACCGGTCGGTATCTCGAACAGGCAGAACGCGATGTAGTAGATGCTCTGGATGCCGAAGATCTGGCCGTCGGACAGACCGGCGTCACGCTGGTAGGCGTAGAAGACCGGCATCCACCACAGCAGGTTGAACAGCAGCTGGAACCCGTTGTTCAGGCGGATGATCCGACGCGCCACCGGGGAGGCGACCGGCTCGGCCCGGCGGAGCCACCGAGCGGGCATGCGGGGCCTCACCGGGCGTACGGGCGGACCTGGACCAGACGGAACGCCCCCTCGTCGGTCATCAGCCACTCGATGTCCAGGGCGCCGTCGGGGTCGTCCGCGCTGAAGTGCGACTGCAGCAGGCGCCCGGTGAGGGCCAGCCGGGCGAGCGCCGTCCGGGTCTCGGGCGGCAGGTCCTCGCCCGAGGTGCCGACGTCCAGCGTGCGTCCGCCGCCCTCGACGGTGTTGTACAGGTACTGCTGCGGCAGGACCGTCCCGTCCACCACCCGCTCCGGTGAACCGGGCGTGCAGTTGAGGTACACGTTGCGGAAGTCCTCACGACGGGTCGGGTTGCACGTCACCAGCACGCCCCCGAGGCTCGCGGGCACGTACTCCTGGACGATCACCCCCATGTAGGTGTCGTCCAGGGAGATGCCGACCTGGTGCCGCAGGCGCACGCTGCGCGGCGACAGCAGCGACGCCCACACCTGCCGCACGGCGTCCATGAGCTGCTCCACACCGCGCACGGTGGTCACCGAGTCGTAGATCCCCGCGGCGGAGAAGCCGGGCAGGTCCTCGGCGTTGGAGGAGGAGCGCACCACCATGCGGTGCCCGCCGGCCGGCGGTCCCGGCACCGACGCCGTGATCGCCCGGGCCACCTCGTCCGGCATCGGCGCGGTGCGCACGAGGTGCTGGAGGCTCAGACACAGCGGGTCCACGATGTCGAACGCCTCGAGTTCCAGGGCCATCTTCAGTTTGCCGATGCCCTGCTGGAGGGCGGGCGAGGAGGTCAGGAACAGGTGGTGCAGACGGAACGGCAGCGCCACGCCCTCGGGGGCACGGACGGTCTCCGCCACGCACCGGGCCGCGGCGGCCCGCAGCCGCTCCGGTGAGGCCCCCTGCTCGCCGAGCCGGGCGGCGAGATGGCCGAGGAGATCGCGGCGCGGCGGGCGCGGGCGCGCGTAGAACGCCGTCAGGTCGGCGGTGCGGCTGTCCAGGACGTGGTGCAGTTCCCCGAGGTTGGCCGCCTTGGTGCCGTAACTGTCGCGGTCGGTGCTCCGCAGCCGGTGCAGGGCCAGCACCGGGGCCTCGTCCAGCAGCGGTGTCTCGATGCGGATGCGCTGCTGGTGCCAGGCGGGCTTCGTCAGGTCCGGTGCGGCAGAGAGCGGCTCCAGCGTGACGGCGTCCTCGCGCACCCGGTAGCGCACCCAGGCACCGTCCAGACCGTCGCGCCGCACCAGGGCGTCGAGGTCGCGCATGATCGCGTTCGGGATGCCCCAGCCCGAGGCCAGCACGTTGGTGTGCGAGAGCGGCGTGATGGGCTCGGTGTTGACGAACCCGGCGACCCGGGGCACGTCGTCCGGCAGGCGGGGCATCGCGACGATGTCCGCCCACCCCAGCTGTGCCGCGGCTGCCTCGTACTCGGCCATGGTGCGGAAGTGACGCAGACGGCCTTCGGCCTCTCCGGGATTGAGGCAGGTGCGGGTCCGGTCGCCGAACAGCCGGTGGCTCAGGATCCGGGGGACGCGCGCCTCCCCCACCGAGGCGAGTTCGTGCTCCTGGCCGTGGTTGGCGGGCTTCAGCAGCAGCGGCAGACGGCCGTCCACCCGCCCGCGCACATAAAGGTAGAACTCCTCCAGCAGAGCGGCGTGCATGGTGTCCGCCTCGGTGGTCTCCAGGACCAGGAACGGGCTCTCGGACCCGTCCGCCGCCTCCTCGCTGTGCAGCGACAGCACCCCGAGCAGGAAGCGCCGTTCGGGATCCATGTACACGGACGCGTTGAAGGCGTCCAGATCGGCGTCGAGTTCGTCCAGGGTCATGCCGAGGACGCGGGTGGCGATGTAGTTGACGTGGAAGGGATGGACCCGGGTGTCCAGCAGATGCCAGGTGCTCTCCACCCGGTCCACCACCACCTTCAGGTACGGGTGCCCGGCGAGCACCCCGGACAGCGTCCGGAACAGCGGCAGCGACAGGTTGGCGCCGACGACGGTACGGTCCCCGCCGGCCCAGGGGACCTCGGTCTCACCCAGTGTCAGGGTCATGCCCGCACCCCCTGCGGGACGTAGCGCGGCAGGATGCGCGGCATGGCGTCCACGAGGGCGGTGAAGTCGCGGACCACGGCCTGCGGCCGGCCGGCGGACACCAGGCACAGGCCCGCCATGGTGTTGGCACCCGCGGCCGGATCGTAGACCGGCACCGGTGTGCCGTCCGGCAGCGAGCTCTCCCCGACGACGCTCAGCGTGCTGCCCGCGCCGACCGGAGCGGAACGGATCACCGAGGCCGAGTCCCACAGGTGCCGGTCCGGCCACGGGGCGCCCGCGCCGTCCACGGCGAGGACGACCAGGGACCCGGCCGCGCCCGCGGCGTCCGCGGGTGCCAGGGCCCCGGCCGGCCAGCCGGGCGAACCGCCCAGCAACTGCTCGGTGAACATGCCGACCAGGTCGAGCCCGAAGACCTCCTCGATCTGCGGCACGGTCATCGCGCCGCCGAAGCGCGCCGCCGTCTCGATCACCCACATACGGCCTTCCGCACCCAGCTTGATCTCGGTGTGCGTGCCGCAGTTCTCCAGCCCGAGCGCGTCCACGGCCCGCCGGGCCAGTTCCACGATCCTCGCCTGGGCCCGGGTCCCGACCGCGGCCGGCGTGATGCCCGCGCGTTCCGTGAACGGCGCCACCGTCGGCATCCGGCCGCTCAGGCAGACCGGCCGGAAGACGCCGTCCACGACGACCCCCTCGACGCTGACGTAGTCACCCCAGCCCGGCTCCTCGAACCACTCCTCGGCACGGCCGCTGACGATCTCCTCCACGATGAAGTCCTCACCGGCGCCCGCCACATGGAGCTCCGCGTAGCCGAGCCGGGCCGACTCCGTCATCACCGCGTGCGACCGCGCCCAGGCGCCCGGGACGTCCGCGGGCCCCTCGATGATCTGGTGCGCGGTCGAACCGGCGCTCCAGGCCGCCTTCAGCAGCAGCGGGCCGGGCAACTCGGCCGCCGCGGCCTGCAGTTGCCCCACCGTCGTGACGCCGCGGAACCGCGGCTGGGGTATGCCCCGCCGGTGCCAGGCCGCGCGCATCAGGCGCTTGTCCCGGGCGAGGGCCGCGGCGGGCCCGGCGCCCCGCAGGCCGAGCCGCCGGGAGGCCTCGGCGACCGCGACCACCGCGTACTCCGAGAAGGTGATGACGGCGTCCGCGCCCACCTCGCGGGCGCGGGACGTGATGAGCTCGACCAGATCGTCCGCGCCCGCGTCCTCGCGTGCGGCGACCGAGGCGCACAGCCCCTCCGCCCGCGCCGCCACACCGGCGGGCAGCTCGCTGAGTGCCAGCAGGTGCACGACGGACCTGGCGGCCACCCGAGCCAGGGCGTACCCGACCGGGGGCCCGCCCTTCGCATGCACGTACAGCACCTTCGCCACGGATACCCAACTCCTTCTGCTGTCCGGGACCTTGCTCCTGTCGCGCGTCGGTTCGCGCGGTGCGCCGGCGGGGCGGCGTCCGGGGTGCGCCGGCCGCCCGCCGACGCGGGGTCTCTCCTTTCCAGCGAAGCAGTCCGGCTGCCCGCCGCACGGCGTGCCGAGCGTCGACGTCTCAGGCAAATGCCTTACTCGGGGACGCGGCGGCCGGTGTGTGAAGATCCGGTGATGTGCCTGTGCCCGGCCCGGGCCCGCGGGCGCCGACATCCGGCCTGTCCCGGGCGACCCGGCATGCGGCGGCGCCTACGGGACACGCATGATGTGTCACTCAACGTGATGTTCGTGGAAAATTGAAGGAGTTGAGCCGTGGACGAAGCCGATTTCAAGACGCTGCTCGCGACGCTTCCGGTGTCCTGGTGGGAGGCCGACGGCGGCTCGGGACTGGTCGAGAGCGGGGGCGGTGCGTTCGCGGACGAACGCACCGCGCGCCGCTTCCTGGAGGCCCTGGGCGGCGAACGCGGCGGCCCGTCGGCGTTACTCGGCGACGGGCCCTGTCAGGCGCGGTTCGAGGGCCGCACCTTCGACGTCAACCGGTCGGTGCACGGCGGCGGGGCGCAGCGCCGACGCAGCCGGGGAGTCGCGGTCGAGGTGGGCGGCACGGCACCCGGGCCGGGGGCCTACGCGTCGTTCGCCGACCTGAGCCCCGCCGCGGTGTTCGTCCGCGACGCCGAAGGCCGCTACGTCTGGGCCAACCACGCCTACGCCCACCTGTACGGCACCACCCGCGACCACCTGATCGGCCGCCACCTCACCGAGACGGACGGACCCGAGGAGGCGGCCCGCTTCCTCGCCCTCGACGAGGAGGTCCTCAGCGGCGGCCACTCCGTACGGCACACCCTCGCCTACCGCCGCCCGGACGGTTCCCCCGGGCACGCGGCCGGCTACCGCTTCCCCCTCAGCTGGGGCACGCTGCGCTGTGTGGCGGGCATCTACGTCGACATCACCGAGTACACCCACGCACTGGACCAGTGGCGCCAGGCCGAGGAGGATCTGCGGGCCCTGCGGGACCACAGCGGCCTGCCCTGTCTGCGCCTGTCCGCGGACGGAGTGGTCGGGGAGGCCAGCGCCGCCGTCGCCGAGCTGCTGCGTGTCCGGCTCCGCGACCTCATCGGCTCGCCGGCCGACAGCCTGCTGGCCGAGACGCCCGAACGCGCCGCGCTCCACCGGATCTGGGACGACCTCATAGGCGGCCGGCGCAGAAGCGCGCGCACCAGCGCCGTGCTCGTCGACGGGGACCGGCGCCGGCGCCGGGCCTGGCTCCACCTGAGCGCCGTACGCCGTCACCGGGACTGGGCTCCCGAGGTGTGGGCGGTCGTCACCCGGCTCGGCCTGAGCCATGAACCGCACCCTCCGCTGACCGCCGCCCAGGTGCGGATACTCGCCCTGCTGGCCGCCGGGCACAGCAACGCCGACATCGCCGAGGCGCTGCGGCTGTCCCGGCAGACGGTCGACTACCACCTGAGCCGCCTGCGGCACCTCCTGGGCGGCGCGACCCGCCCGGCACTCGTCGCCCGGGCCTACGTGCTCGGCATCCTCTCCCCGCACACCTGGCCGCCGCGCTCCACCACGGCGGCACATCCCCTCAGCCCCGCCTGACCGGGTCGCCGCCGGGAAGAGTCCGGCCGGCCCTCCACACCGGCCACTGCTCCGGCACGGCCACGGATCCGCCCACCTGATGTCACAGATCTCGGTGTGCGATGGTCCCGGTCAGTTCGTGCCGTGGTCCCGGGCCTCCAGATGGCGGACCGCCCACCACAGGGCCAGGGCGTCCTCGGTGCGGGCGGGGTCCAGACCGGTGGTGGCGGTGAGGCCGCGGATGCGGTAACGCAGGGTGTTGGGGTGGACGAACAGGGCGGCCGCGGCCCGGTCGGCGTTGGCGTCGGCGGCGAGGTAGACGTCGACGGTACGGACCAGGGTGGCGCGGCGCTCCCCGCTGGTGTGGCCGAAACAGCGCTCGGCCAGGCACTCTCCCACCTGGGGCAGGGTCAGTACGGCCGAGTGCAGGGGGAGTTCGTCGGGGGACACGCAGCGGCGCAGCCCGAAGGCGGCCGCCAGCTCGCTGCCCCGTTCGGCCTGGGCGAGGGACTCGCGCAGCCGGGCCAGCGGTCGCGGCTCACCGACCCCGGACGGCAGGCCGAACGAGGCCGGTGGCCGGCCGTCGGCCAGCGCGATCACCCGTTGCGCGCCCGGCTCGGCGAGCACGACGACGGTGTGCGGGCGCAGGGCCCGCTCCACGGCCGCGACGTCGTGCCCCTCGTCCGGCCGGGCGTGGCAGACCCGGTACTCGGCACGCAGGTCCAGGCCCAGGGCGGTCGCGGCGGACGGCAGCCACCCGGCGGGCAGTTCGCCGGTCAGCAGCTGCCGCAGGAGCAGGGTGCGCTGTTCCTGCGCGGCCTGCACGTGTGCCGGCTCGCGCTCCCGGTGGCCCTGGATCATCTCCGCCGACACCTGGTCGCAGGCCGCCCAGAAGTCCCGCAGGAGTTCCATGCCGACCTCGGGGGATGCCGTCGTACGGGCCCGCGCGTACAGCGCGTCGAAAGCCCGGCGGGTGGTCAGCCGGGTCGCCTCCAGGAACGGTTCCAGGCCGATGCCCTGTTGCGCGCGCAGCGCCCCGAACGCGGCGAACGCCTCCCGCTCGCCGGGCGAAGCGTCCCTGGCCTCCCGCAGCATGGCGAGTACCGGCGTCAGTACGGACATCAGCTCGGCCTGGACCTGTTCGGCGCCGTGCCGGTGGTAGCGGGCGATCTCGTGCACCACGGTGACGGCGGCGTCCCGGGCCACCTCGCCGACCGGCAGCGCGTCGAGCACAAGACGGCGCTGCCGCTCCCGGGTGGCCGGATCGGGCTCGGGCTTGTCGTGCATGACGACGATTCTCGCCCCGCGCGAGCCGCGCCGCCCCACGGCCCCGGGCACCCGGCGACCACCGCCGGCGTGACACATCGGTTCCGGCGCGGTGCCTCGGCCGTCGCGCGGGGCGTCAGTTCCGCCGCAGGGCGTCCTCGGCGCGCAGGTCGGCGAGGGACGGGTAGCCGTCGACGGCCATGATCAGGTCCGCCTCGGCCAGCAGCGACCGCAGGACGTGCACGATGCCGTCCTCGCCGCCGACCGCGAGCCCGTAGGCGTAGGGCCGGCCCACGCCGACGGCGGTGGCGCCCAGGGCGAGCGCCTTGACGACGTCCGCGCCGGATCGGACCCCCGAGTCGAAGAGCACCGGCAGTCCGTCCGCCGCCGCG
Organism: Streptomyces echinatus; assembly: GCF_014203595.1. Classification (GTDB taxonomy): domain Bacteria; phylum Actinomycetota; class Actinomycetes; order Streptomycetales; family Streptomycetaceae; genus Streptomyces; species Streptomyces echinatus. The sequence goes on along the minus strand of NZ_JACHJK010000002.1, from coordinate 338,747 downwards.
ACGACGCCGGGCAGCGCGTCGAGCGCCGCGAGCCCGCCGTTGGCCTGCCGGCCGCCGTGGTTGGAGCAGTAGACCGCGTCCACGCCGCCGTCCCTGGCCCGGCGGACGTCCTCGGGGTGGCAGATGCCCTTGAGGATGATCGGCAGGTCGGTGAGCGACCGGAGCCAGGGCAGATCGTTCCAGGTGAGCGGGTTGCCGAAGATCTGGACCCACTCCAGGACGGCGGCTCGCGGGTCCTCCTCCGGCGACTTCGCCAGACGGGCGCGGAACACCGGGTCGGAGGTGTAGTTGGCGAGGCAGTGGCCGCGCAGCTGAGGGAAGTTGCTCGCCGCGAGGTCACGCGGCCGCCAGCCGGTGATCCAGGTGTCGAGGGTGACGACGATGCCACGGAAACCGGCCGCCTCCGCCCGGTGCACCAGGCTCTCGGCCAGCGCCCGGTCCGTGGGCGTGTACAGCTGGAAGAAGCCTGGGGTGTCCCCGAGTTCGGCCGCCACCCGCTCCATCGGGTCGACCGTCAGCGTCGAGGCCACCATCGGTACCCCGCTCCGGCGGGCGGCGCGCGCCGTCGCCAGGTCACCGTGCCCGTCCTGCGCGCACAGCCCGATCACCCCGACCGGCGCCATGAACAACGGCGACGGCAGCCGCAGGCCGCACAGGTCCACGCTCAGGTCCCGCCGGGCCGCCCCCACCATCATCCGCGGCACGAGCCCCCACCGCTCGAACGCCGTGACGTTCGCCCGCTGCGTGAACTCGTCTCCCGCCCCGCCGGCCACGTACGACAGCACCGACGCCGGCAGCGCAGCCCGGGCCCGTGCCTCCAGCTCCGCGTAGGCCATGGGCATGTCCGGCAGCACTCCGAACAGTCCCTCGAAGTAGATCTCGTTCTGGTAGTCGCCGTAGTGCCCGCCCGAGGCCGACCGCATCGTCATCCCAGCCCTCCCGCGCACCGCCTGCCCGGGACCCTCCCGGCCGGCGGCCCCTCCCACCCTGCCGACCGGGCGGGCCCAGGGCCATGTCCCGGCGGTCAGCACACGGCCGTCCCGGCTTGTCGCCACGGACAGACACCACGGCCACCCGGCCCCGGATCCCGCCCCGCCGCACCGCCGTTCTCGCGGTGTGCGGCAGCGGCTGTCCCGGACGTCACCCGGGCGCTACGGCGCTACTCGTGTGCTTCCGCCGGGGATTCCTCACCACCGGTCAGGCCCTCCGGATGGCGGCCCTGAGGCTGCTGCGGTTCGGGGCGCGCGGGAGCCGGCGGCACGGGGCGTTCCACCGGCGCCTCGGCGGTCACCGTCACCGGCTCCCCGTGGTGCAGCACCTCCAGCGGTTCGCCGTCGACCAGCTGGTAGATCGCGGAGGACTGGCCGATGTCCACCTTCAGCCTGCGGCCGCGCAGCAGCACGGTGAACGCCACCCTGGACAGCGCCTCCGGCAGGCGCGGCGCGAACGCGAACTGGTCCGGCCTGCCTTCCTCGCCCACGTACCGGCGCATCCCCCCGAAGCCCGTGACCAGGGCGATCCAGGTGCCGGCGAGAGAGGCGATGTGCAGCCCGTCGCGGGTGTTGTGCTCCAGGTCGTCCAGGTCCATCAGGGCGGCCTCGCCGAGATAGGCGTAGGCCAGCCGCAGATGCCCGGTCTCGGCGGCGAGCACCGACTGGCAGCACGCGGACAGGGAGGAGTCGCGGACGGTCAGCGCCTCGTAGTAGGCGAAGTTCCGCGCCTTCTGTTCCTCGGTGAAGATGTCCGGGCACTCCAGCATCGCCAGCACCAGGTCGGCCTGCTTCACGACCTGCTTGCGGTAGAGGTCGAAGTACGGGTAGTGCAGCAGCAACGGGTATTTCTCGGGCGGTGTGTCCTCGAAGTCCCAGCGCTGGAAGGACGTGAAACCGGCCGACTGCTCGTGCACGCCCAGGGACTCGTTGTAGGGCACCGCCATCCGGGCCGCGGCGTCCCGCCACGCCGCGGCCTCCTCGTCGTCGACACCGAGTTCCGCCGCCCGGTCGGGGTGGCGCACCGCGGCGTTCGCGGCGGACACCAGGTTCTGCCGGGCCATCAGGTTGGTGTACAGGTTGTCCCGGGAGAAGGCGCTGTACTCGTCCGGGCCGGTGACGCCGTCGATGTGGAAGACGCCTTCCGCGTCGTGGTGACCGAGGGAGCGCCACAGCCGGGCGGTCTCCACGAGGAGGTCGAGTCCCTCCCCGCGTTCGAAGTCCTCGTCCCCGGTCACCACGACGTACCGTACGACGGCCATGGCGATGTCGGCGTTGACATGGAACGCGGCGGTACCGGCGGGCCAGTAGGCCGAGCACTCGGCGCCGTCGATGCTCCGCCAGGGGAACGTCGCCCCCGCCAGCCCCAGCTGACGCGCGCGTTCCCGCGCGGCCGGCAGCGTCCGGTGCCGCCACCTCAGCGCCGACGCGACGGCCTCCGGCGCGGTGTACGTCAGCACCGGCAGCACATAGGACTCGGTGTCCCAGAAGGAGTGCCCGTCGTACCCGGTTCCGGTCAGGCCCTTCGCGGGGATCGCCCGGTTCTCGCCGCGCGCCGCCGCCTGGAGCACATGGAAGAGGGCGAACCGCACCGCCTGCTGGATCTGGGCGTCGCCCTCCACCTCGACGTCCGCGCAGGCCCAGAAGCGGTCCAGGTACGCCCGCTGCGCGGCGACCAGCCCGTCCCAGCCGGTGCTGACGGCGCCCGCCACCGCTCCGTCCACCTGATCGTGGACGGCCGGCAGCGAACGCTCGCCCGACCAGCCGTACGCCACGAACTTGACCAGCCGCAGCGGCTGTCCGGGCACCAGGTCCGCGGTCACCGTCAGACGGCTGACGTCGGGCTCGCTCTGCGCCGTCCAGCGGGTGCTCTCGGGCCCCTCCACGATGTGGTCGGCCGCCGCGCCCACCCGCAGCCCGCTGTGGCCGGTGCGGTGCACGAGCCGCAGCCGGGTGTCCTGCGCGAAGTGCTCCTCGGGCACCAGCGGGGACTCGGTCGCCGCGGCGACGCGCGGGTCGCCCTCGAAGCGGGGCAGCTGCTCGTTGGCGACCAGTTCGGACTGCACGGCCACCGTGGCCGCACCGTCGACCGGCTCGACCTCGTACACGATCGCGGCCACCGCGCGCTGGGTGAAGGACACGAGCCGGCGCGAGGTGATCCGGACCGTCCGGCCGCCGGGCGAGGTCCACTGCGCCGTGCGGCTGACGACGCCGGAGCGGAAGTCCAGAACCCGCTCGTGCGCCACCAGCCGGCCGTACCGCAGATCGCACGGGTGGTCGTCGACGAGCAGCCGGATGATCTTGCCGTCGGTGACGTTGATCATCGTCTGGCCGGACTCGGGATACCCGTAGCCCGCCTCCGCGTACGGCAGCGGGTGCCGCTCGAAGACGCCGTTGAGATAGGCGCCGGGCAGCCCGTGCGGCTCTCCCTCGTCGAGGTTGCCGCGCCAGCCGACGTGCCCGTTGGACAGCGCGAACACCGATTCGCTCTGCGCGAGTACGCCGAGATTCAGCTCGGTCTCGCGCAGGCACCACGGCTCGACCGTGTAGCTGGGATGAGTGATCACCGGGACTCCAGGAGTTCGGCCAGGTCCTGCACCACCACATCCGCCCCGTGCGCCCGCAGCTGCTCCGCCTGGCCCACCCGGTCGACGCCCACGACCACGCCGAACCGTCCGGCCCGGCCCGCCTCGACACCGGCGAGGGCGTCCTCGAACACGGCGGCCTCGGCCGGTTCCGTCGCGAGCGCGCGGGCTCCCTCCAGGAAGGTGTCCGGGGCGGGCTTGCCCCTTAGCCGGCGCTCGTGCGCCACGACCCCGTCGATCCGCTCGTCGAACAGGTCCTCGATCCCGGCGGCGACCAGGACGTCACGGCAGTTCGCGCTGGAGGACACCACCGCGCAGCGCATCCCGGCCGCCCGCACGGCGTGGACGAAGCGGACCGAGCCCTCATAGGCCTCCACTCCCTCCTCCCGGATCCGCCGGAGCACCAGGTCGTTCTTCCGGGTGCCGAGGCCGTTCACGGTCTCCGCCTCCGGCGGGTCGTCCGGCGACCCCTCGGGGAGACGGATCTCGCGGGCGGCCAGGAACGTGCGCACGCCGTCCTCACGGGGGCGCCCGTCCACGTACTCGTCGTAGTCGTGGACGGGGTCGAAGGGCACGAACTCGGTCCCCTCGCGGGTGGCGCGCTCGCGGAGATAGCCGTCGAACATCTCCTTCCAGGCGGCCGCGTGCACCTTCGCGGTCTGGGTGAGCACCCCGTCGAGATCGAACAGGCAGGCACGGATGTGAGCAGGAAGCCCCAGCATGCCGCCGAGGCTAGAAGGCATCCACGGCCGGCGACCGCAGCCCACGGCTCCGGCACGCCGGAAGACACCCGCTCGGTCGAGGCGCGGGCGGCGGCCCGCCGGGCATGGCCGTCACCTGCCGGTCGGACCACCGGCCGGCCGGCCGCGGGGCGCCCCGCGGCCGGCCGGAGAGGGTGCGGTCTCAGTGCCCGCCGGATCCTTCGGGGCGCGCGTGCCGCGGCAGCAGGAACGCCAGCAGGAAGGTGAGGGCGAGCAGGCCGTCGACGATCCACAGCACGGTCTTCATGACGGAGCCGAAACCGCCGCGGAAGGCCGAGGAGGCGGTGTCCTCCAGCGCGGCGGGGATCCGGGCACCGGCCTGGGGCGAGGTCACGGCGGTCCGGGTGTCCTTCTCCAGGCGCGTGCAGGACGCCGGGGTCGCCTCCGGATCCTTGGCGACCGCCCGGTCCGAGGCACAGGCGCGCAGATCGGTCACGAGGTGCTCCCGGGCGGCGGGCGCGACGCGCGCGGCGGCCAGCTCCCGCCGCAGACCGTCCGAGTGGTGGTCGACGGCGTCGGCGATCCCGCCGCCCAGCAGACCGAAGAACACAGTGCCGAGGAGCGCGACACCGAAGGCGCCGCCGAGCTGCTGCATCGCGGTCATCGTGCCGGACGCCGAGCCCGTCTCGTGCTGCTCGACGCTGGAGAGCACGATGTCGAAGAACGGTGCCATCAGCAGGCCCATGCCGATGCCGGTGACGAGCAGGGACGGCACGAGCTGCCAGGGGCCGACGCCGTCCCCCGCCAGGTCGAGGGTCAGCCACACACCGAACACGCCCACCGCCATGACCAGGGCGCCCGCCTGCAGCACGGCCCGCCCGAACCGGGCGACCCCCTGAGCGATGCCGAAGCCCACGACCATGCCGCCCGACCACGGCACCATCAGCAGGCCCGCCTTCAGCGGGGCGTAGCCGAGGCCGATCTGGGCGTAGAGGTTGAAGACCAGCATGAAGCCCTGCATGGTCGAGAAGAAGACCAGCCCGAGGGCCATGCCGCCGCTGAACCCACGCTTGCGGAAGAGGCTGGGCACGACCAGCGGGTCCCGGCCGGCCTTGCTGCGGCGCGACTCGTAGACACCGAAGGCGACGAACACGACCACGGAGGCGGCCATCATCGCGAACGTCCAGAGGGGCCAGTCGTACTCACGGCCCTGGACCAGCGGGAAGATGATGAGCAGCGCGCCCAGCGAGACCAGGAGCATGCCGGGGATGTCCAGCCGCGGCCTGCTGTCGGACCTGGTCCTCGGCAGGTAGCGCAGGGCACCGAGGAGGGCCGCGGCGCCCAGCGGGAGGTTGATCAGGAAGATCATCCGCCAGCCGGTGCCGAAGTAGTCGGCGTCCACGAGCCAGCCCGCCAGGATCGGCCCGCACACCGCGGACAGGCCCATGACCGGGCCGAACAGGCCGAAGGCCTTCTGCGACTCCTTCGGCGGGAACATCTCCTTGATCATGCCGAGGCCCTGCGGCAGCATCACCGCGCCGAACAGCCCCTGCACGACGCGCGCGGCGATCAGCATCTCGGGCGACCCGGATATGGCGCACAGCAGCGACCCCACGGTGAAGCCGGCCGCCCCCACCAGGAACATCCGGCGGCGCCCGTGGATGTCGCCGAGCCGGCCTCCGGTGACGAGCCCGACGGCCATGGAGAGGGTGTACGCGGCGGCGAGCCACTGCAGGGTGGAGGCGCCGCCGCCGAGGTCGGCCCGCATGGCGGGGCCGGCGATGTTCGTGACCACGGCGTCGAGGAGATCCATCACCTCGGCCGCGAGGATCACGAAGAGGGCGGCCCAGCGCCACCGGTAGGGCGCCGGCGTATCGGTGGGCGTCTCGGCGGACGCGACACCGGTGGTGGACATCGGATCTCCTAGAAAGGTCGAAGAACGCTGTTCAGTTGCCGAACAGTGTTCACTGTAACGGAACAGCGCTCATGAAGAGAACGCCGTTCATTAAGATATAGCGCAAACCTGGAGGGTGAGACAAGATATATCGCGTTGCCGGGGCGGTGAACGGTGCTCGCCCACGGAGAACACCGTTCTCCCGACAACTAGACTGTCCTCATGACCGACGAGACCGCCGGCACCCCCGCGTCCCCTCCGCCGTCCCCGTGGGAGCGCGAGCGTCCCGCCCCCGCCCGCGTGGCCCCCGCGCGCGAACCGCTCTCCCGCGAACGGGTCGTCGACGCCGCCTTCACCGTGCTGGACCGGCAGGGACTCGACGGGCTGTCGATGCGCCAGGTGGCGGCCGAGGCCGGCGTCGCGGTCTCGGCGCTCTACGCCCACGTCAGCTCCAAGGACGACCTCCTGGAGCTGATGTACGCCCGGCTCTTCGCCGGCTTCGCGATGCCCGTGCCCGACCCCGAGCGGTGGCGGGAGCAGGTGCGCGACTACGCCCGCTCCTGGCGGCACCTTCTGCTGGCGCACCGGGACATGGCCAGGATCTCCATGGCCCACGTCCCCTTCACCGCCGAACTGCTGCCGCACGTAGAGGCGCTGCTGGCCGTCTTCCGCACCGCCGGGCTGCCCGACCGCATCGCGGCGGAGGCCGGTGACCTCATCTCCACCTACATCGACGGGTTCGTCCTGGAGGAGGGCATGTGGCGGGACCGGGCCGCTCTGCAGGCCGGTGACAAGTCCTCCCTGGCCCGCCCCGACTGGCGCGAGATGGCCGGCGAGATGCAGAACTACTTCGCGTCCCTGCCCGAGCAGGACTTTCCGCATCTGCGGGCCCTGGCGGGGCTGATGGTGACGGACTCCGCCGACGAGAGGTTCGACATCGGTCTGGAGATCATCCTGCGGGGTCTGGCGAGCTACCTGCCGTCACCGTCCGTGTGACACGGCCGGCTCTATCGGCCGGAGCCCGGTCAACCCGGCACGCGCCCGTGGGGGACGCGTCCCCCCGGGGTGCCGCCGCGCGTCGCCGGGGCCCCGCCGCCCCGCGATCCGGCGGCCCGGCGTCACCTGCCGCCGACCGGGTGCCGGGCCGGCGTCCGCCGAGGACCGTCGGCGGCCCTGAGGGGTAGAAGTGGAGAGACGGACGGACCGGCGAGGTGACGCCGAACGGGCAGGGGGCCGGCCGAGGGCGGTGATCGACTTCGGCCCCGGCACCCTCCCCGGCTCGCCGCTCTGGCCGTCCCAGGTCCCGTGCCCCATCGTGGAAAGGGCTGCTGATCTGCGGGGCGACCGTCTCGTCCGGCCTGCGGGGCGAGGCGGACACGCCGGTGAGGCCGGCGGAGGGAAGGAGCGCGTGCGATGAGGCGAGAGGAGCAGCGCCCGGAGCAGGCGGATCATCCGGCGGGCGCCGCCGTGGACCCGAGCGGTCTGATGGATCTGCTGGGCGTCGCCGCGGTGCTGCTGGAGGCCGACGGCAGGATCGACATGTGGAGCCCGCAGGCCGAGGAACTGTTCGGTTACTCCGGAGGCGAGGCGGTCGGACAGTACGCGGCGTCACTCCTCCTCCACCCCGAACACCAGGACGAGGTCATCACACTGTTCGCCGAGGTGATGGAGACCGGGCGGGGCTGGGCGGGGGCGTTCCCCGTCCGGCACAAGGACGGCAGCACCCGGATGATCGAGTTCCGCAACATGCGGCTGACGGACAACCTCGGCGACCACTACGCCCTGGGACTGGCCACCGACCGGAACACGTTGCGGCAGGTCGAGCAGAAGCTGGCCCTGTCCAACCGGCTGGTCACCCAGGCGCCGATGGGGCTGGCCGTCCTCGACACCGATCTGCGGTATCTGGCCATCAACCCGGCGCTGGCCGCGATGCACGGCGTCCCCGAGGCCGCCCACGCCGGCCGGCGCTTCCGCGAGATCCTCCCCGGCGAACCCTTCCAGGGGGCGGAGACCGTGATGCGGCACGTGCTGGCCTCGGGCATCCCCGTGGTGGAGCAGCAGGTGGTGGGCCGCACCGCAGCCGACCCGGACCACGAACACGCCTGGTCGCTGTCGGTCTACCGGCTGGAGGACCACCACGGTCAGGCGCTCGGCATCGCCACCGTGGTGGCCGATGTCACCGACCGTTACCAGGCGGCCAAGAAGGCCGACCAGGCCCAGCAGCGCCTGCGCCTGATGGCCCGCAGCTCGGCCAGGATCGGCACCACCCTGGAGGTGGAGCGCACCGCCCGGGAACTCGCCGAAGTCGTGGTGCCCGACCTGGCCGACATGGTCGCCGTCGACCTCCTCGACTCGGTCCTGCAGACGGGCCGTACGGACCCCGAAGAGGGCCCGGCGCTGTTCCGTGCCATGGCGGTGAAGACCGCGTACCCCACCGACGCCGCCCAGGCCATCGTTCCGCCGGGCCGCCTCACCACCTACCACGCCGACCACCCGGCGTCCCACTGCATCCGGACCCGCCGCCCCGTCTTGATCACCCACCTGGACACCGGGGAGCTCTCCCGGGTCGCCGCCGACCCGGAGGCCGCCCGGCTGCTCGCGCGGGCCGGTGTCCACACCGACATGGCCGTCCCGCTCATCGCCCGCGAACAGGTCATCGGTGTCATGGGCCTGGCCCGCGCCCGCAACCCCCAGCCGTTCGACGAGGACGACCTCACGCTCGCCTGCGAGCTGGCTTCCTCCGCCGCGCTGAGCATCGACAACGCGGTTCTGCACCAGCGCATCCGCAGCGCCGCCGAGACCCTGCAGCGCAGCCTGCTCCCGCAGCTCCCGCCCCGGCGGCCCGGCCTGGAGGTGGCCGCCCGCTACCGGCCCGCCGAGGCCTTCCACGAGGTCGGCGGCGACTGGTACGACGTGATTGCCCTCGGTGGCGACCGCACCGCCCTCACGGTGGGCGACGTGATGGGCAGCGGCATCCCGGCCGCCACCGCCATGGGCCGCCTGCGCACCGCCACCTCCACCCTGGCCGACCTCGACCTGGACCCCGCCCGGATCCTCACCCACCTCGACAAGATCACTCACGGTCTGGACCCCTACATCGCCACCTGCGTGTACGCGGTCTACGACCCGCACAGCGCCCAGCTGCACGTGGCGTCCGCCGGCCATCTGCCGCCGGTCCTGGTGCGGGCAGACGAGCGGCCGGAACTCCTCGACCTGCCCACGGGCACTCCGCTCGGCGTCGGCGGCGTCCCCTTCGAGACCACCACGCTCGACCTGAAGCCGGGCGACCGCCTCGTCCTGTACACCGACGGACTGGTCGAGACCCGTCATGATCCCATCGACGAACGCCTGGAAGAGCTCCTCGGCCTCCTGGCACCGCCGGACCGGTCCGCGGAGGAGACCAGCGACCGGCTCCTGCGGCAGCTGCGGCACCCCGCCGGCCACGACGACGTCGCCTTCCTCGTCGTCTGCGCCCAGCCGTTCACCACCGGGCCCGCGGCGTCGGCACCGGAGCCCAGGTGATCCCGGCCCGTGCCGGCCACCCACGGGCTCCTGGACCGCGTGGCCGTGGACGCCAGGCGAACGGGTCAGCCCGGCGCAACTGCCGCCCGGCGCGGCCCGGCAGGAACGCGCACGCCCGCGGGGCGTCCGGCCGCGCCGGACGCCCCGCGGGCGTGGTGCACCGCGCCTCAGCCGGCGGGGTCGAGGACGACCGGCAGCTCGGCCAGGCCGCGGAAGGCGGGGAACGGCACCTCCAGCCACCGCGGCCCGCCGGCGCCGCCGGCCAGGGCCATCCCCGGGAACCGGTCGAACAGCAGCGTGAGGGCCAGCTGTGTCTCCAGCCGGGCCAGCGGGGCTCCCAGACAGTAGTGACTGCCGTGCCCGAACCCGAGATGGGCGTCCTGCGCGTTCCCCGGCCGCCTCACGTTCAGCTCGTCCGGCGCCTCGAACTTCACCGGATCGCGGTTGGCCGAGCTGAGCGCGATCTGGACCAGGGCGCCCTTGGGGATCCGGGTCCCGCTGTACTCCACGTCCTCGGTGGCGTAGCGGAACGTCGCGCTCTCCACCGAGCCGTCGAAGCGGACCAGTTCCTCGACCGCCGCGCGGATCAGCTCGGGATCCTCCCGGACGGCGCGCAACTGCGCGGGGTGCGACAGGAGATGGTGGACGGCGTTGCCGATGAGGTAGGCGGTCGTCTTGTGACCCGCGAACATCAGCAGGAAGGCCGTCGAGACCAGTTCGCTCTCGGTGAGCCCGCCGTCCTCGTTGTCCCGGACCGTGATGAGCGCGCTGAGCAGGTCGTCGCCCGGGCGTTCCCGCTTGGCGGTGATGAGGTGCGTGAAGTACGCGTGCAGATCCTCCTCCGCCCGCTGCTGCGCCCGCTTGAACTCCTCGCCGAAACCGGTCTGCGCCACCGTGGTGGACAACTGCTGCATCCGCGTCCGGTCCTCGGGCGGCACGCCGAGCAGGTCACAGATCACGATGATCGGCAGCGGGAACGCGAAGGCCGGCAGGAGGTCGAAGGGCTCATGGGCCGGGCACTCGTCGAGCAGGTTCCGGACGATCTCCTCGATCCGCGGCCGCTGCGCCTGAACGCGCCGTGGCGTGAAGGCGGAGTTGACCAGCCTGCGCAGCCGGGTGTGCTTGGGCGCGTCGGAGTTGAGCATGTTGTCGTCCAGCGCCACGGACGAGTCACCGAAGATCCTCCGGTAGGCGTCCATGGCCCCGTACATGTCCTTGCTCAGCCGCGGATCAGCCAGCGCGGCCCGCGCGTCCTCGTAACGGGTGATCAGATAGGTCTCGTTGCCGTGCGGCGGGCTCATGGGGCAGACGGGCGCCGCCGTGCGGAGGTGGGCGTAGACCGGGTGGGGATCGCGCCGGAACTCGGGGGTGCACCGCTCGGCCGCGGTGACGGCCTCCTGCGTGGTGGTCACGGACGGCTCCTGAGGTCGAAGAGGGCCTGGGCGTTGCCGCCGAGGACGAGTTGCTGGGACGCCTTGTCGAGCGGCAGCTTCTCGATCATGTGGATGAAGTCCTCCAGCGGTGCGGCCATCGGCGGCGAGTCCGTGCCGAACAGCATGCGTTCGGGCCCCAGCACCTCCGCGTTCAGGCTCAGGTGCGCCGCGCTGAACGGGCTCGTGTCGACGTACATGCGCCGCAGCGCGGCGGCCGGGTCGGCCGCCGGCCGCACCCCGCCCGGCCGGGCGGCGTCCGGGGCGGCGGAGGGCGCCCCGGGCCGGCCGGCGGGCGGCGCGCCCCCGGCCCAGTGCCGGGGGCGCGCAGCGGTCTGCAGACGCTCCGGCAGCAGCGCCATCGCGCCGCCGCCGGTCGCGCCGATCAGTCGCAGACCCGGGTACTTGTCCAGCCATCCCGCGAACGCGATCATGGCCATGCCCATCGTGACGTCGCCGAAGCGGCCGATCTGCTCGACGAAGCCCGTCTCGTCCACCCGCTCCGTGCCGACCGGTTCGGCGGGGGCGTGCACCAGGACCGGCACCTCCGCCTCCGCGGCCAGCGCGAAGAAGGAGTCGGCGCGTTGCGAGCCGAGCAGCTCCCCGTGGACGCTGGACGTGGTGATCAGGCCGACGAACGCGGGGTCCGCGAGGGTCTCGCGCACCCCTTCGAGGTGATCGTCGTCCCCGAACGGGTTGGCGTAGACGTACCCGCGCAACTGGTCCGGGAACGTGCGGATCAGGCCCGACATCCAGGCGTGGAAGCCGCGCAGCCGGTCGCGGGGCTGGGCGTAGTTGTCGACGCCCGGCACCCGCGCCATCGCGCCGGCCCCGACGGGGCTGCCGATGATGGTGAGGTCGATGCCGGCCTCGGCGCGGGCGGCGAGCATGCCGTCGACGTCGGTGAGGCTCGGGGGCATGGGGAAGCGTTCCGCCGCTTCCGGTGGGGACAGGTGCCCGTGGATGTCGATGATCACGTATCGGTTCCCGGTTTCGGTGCGAGTGCGCGGATGACCGCGGCACAGTCCTGGTCGCCCAGTCCTTGCTCGGTGGCGCGGACGTGGGTCTCCGCCGCGGCGGTCGCCAGCGGCAGGCTCAGGCCGACTGCTGCTGCCTGCTTGGTAGCGAGCATGAGGTCTTTCGCCATCAGCCGCAGCCGGAAGTCCGGCTCGTCGAAGCGGCCGGCGGCCAGGCGCCGGGACTTGAAGGCCATGACCGGGGAGGCGAAACCGCTGCCCGAGATGGTCTTGAGGACCTGCTGCCGGTCCAGTCCGCAGGCGTCCGCCAGTTCGGCCGCCTCGGCCAGGGCCTGCACCTCGATACCCATCAGCAGGTTGAGGAGCAGTTTCATCCGCATGCCGGAACCGAGTGCGCCCAGATGGACCACTTCCTTGCCCAGCGTGTCCAGCAGCGGCCGGGCGGCGTTGAACGCCTGTCCGTCGCCGCCGACGAACAGCCGCAGCTCCCCGTCGCGGGCGTGGTCGCGGTTGCCGAGCATGCCCATGTCCAGGATGCGGGGGATGTCCCCGGCGATCTGGACGACCTCCTCGGGGGCGACGGTGCTGGCGCAGAGCAGGACGCCTGGATAGGGGTCCTCGGCCAGCACGCCGCCCGGCCCGCGCAGCACGGCGGCGAGGGCCTCGCCGTCGGCCACGGCGCAGATGGCGGCGCTCGTACCCGCGGCCGCTTCGGCCGGGCGGGCGGCGACGTGGGCGCCCGCCTCGGCGAGCGGCGCGGTCCGGTCCGGGTTACGGTTCCAGACCCGGACCTCCACCCCCTGTTCGAGCAGGCGGCCGGCCAGCCCGGCGCCCATGGCACCGAGCCCGAGCACGGCGACGGGACCGACGGAGGCGCGCGTCACGACGCCACCCCCTTGGTCTCCTTGACGACCCGGAACCGCAGCGACTGCCTCTGGTCGACGAACTCGCGCAGCGGGGCCACCAGCTCCTGGTGCTCCTCGCTCTGCTGCCACGCGAAGAACGCGTCGGCCGACTCCCATTCGCTGGTGATCACCCACTGCCGGGAGTCGTCGGCGGGTGCGCCGAGCCGCTCGACTATGTGGCCGGGGGTGCCGGCCACGGACTTCCGGAGCCGCTCGTACAGATCCAGGAAGCCCTGCTCTCCGCCCTCGATCACGCGAACCGCGAACACGACGTTCAGCTTCTCGGCCGTCCGGCCCTGATGGTTGGTGCCCATGTCTCCTCCTGAGTGAGATCCGGTGGGACACGACTCCCACGGACTCATGTCGCCCGTACGGCCGCAACTCCGAACGGGGGAGGGGACAGTGAGGACAAGGGGCGCACGGCCCGTCATTCGTCATTTCGAGTGAGCCGCGGCCCGTGCCGCGCCGCCGGTGGCCGGACGTGGGAGGCCGCGCCCGAACGGGTCCGCGCACCTGACCCGTTCGAGTGACACCGGCCGGTCCCGGGGGCCGACGGCAGGACGGTGGGCCGACGCGGGTGCGGGACCGGCGGCCACGGGAGCCGGGGGCCCGGAATCTCCGTTGCCGCCCGGCGAACGGTGGCCTACGGTCCCGGTCATGCTGCCTGCTGTGGAAACGGACGAGGAGTGGGACGCGATCGTCCGCGACGAGACCGTGATGCGACCCGGCGTGGAGGACCTCTGCGCCCGCCTCGGTCTCGACGGCGCACCGCTGACCCGTTTCCCGGAGGGGTCGCAGCCGGTCTACGCGGTGGGTGACGAGCACGTGCTCAAGCTGTTCCCGGCGGCGGCCGCCGGTGACGGTGTCGCCGAGGGCCGCGTCCTCGCCCACCTCCAGGGACGGCTGCCGGTACCGACACCCCGGGTGCGGGACTTCGGCGAGTACGAGAACGGCTGGCGGTACGTCCTGATGTCCCGGCTCCGCGGCGAGAACCTGGCCCACGCATGGGACCGCCTGCCGCGTCCCGGACATGAACGGCTCCTCACCGGCATCGGCGAGACCCTGGCGGTGCTGCACTCCCTCGACCCCGAACCCCTCCGCGACGTCCTCCGCCCCGGTGACTGGGGTACCTTCCTGGACCGGCAGGCCGCCGGCGCCGTGGCCCGGCAGCGCGCCCACGGACTGCCGGAGGCCTGGCTGGAGCAGATCCCGGACTTCCTCGCCTCGGTCCCGCTGCCGCGTGGCCCGCACCGTTCCCTGCTGCACACCGAGGTCATGCGGCAGCACTTCCTCGTCGATCCGGACGGCCCGCGCCTGTCGGGGTTCTTCGACTTCGAGCCGGCCATGATCGGCGACCCCGCGTACGACTTCGTCGGAGTCGGCCTGTTCGTCACCCGCGGCCGTCCCGGCCCGCTGGCCCGGCTCACCCGGGCGTACGGCCGCGCCTTCGAGCCGTCCCTGCTGCTCGCGTACACGCTGCTGCACGTGTACAGCAACCTCCCCTGGTATCTGGAGGAGCTGGACGTGCCCGCCGAAGGGACGCTGGACTCGCTCGCCCAGGCGTGGTTCGGCACGGCGTCGGACGGCTGAGAGGAGGGCGGCTGGCTCGTTCGGGTGAGGCCGGATCGATTCGGCGGCCGGTGACCGCGCGAGGTGACGCGATCTTGGGAAGGGTGACTTCCGCACGCCGTCACTCCTTGTGAAGGGACACCTTTCCCATGCGTCTGCGCACCACCGCCGTCGCCGCCTTCGGCGCCCTCGCCCTGACCCTGGCCGTTCCCGGCTCCGCCTCCGCCGCGACGGGAGAGTTCCAGTACACCTACACCGGTCTGGACGGCTCACCGAGGACCGCGGTCCTCGAAGACCCGGACAGCGGGGAGTGCATCACCCTCCCCGAGGTCGCGGACCCCGGATCCAGCTCTCCGGCCCACTCCCCGCGCAACCGGACCGACGAGTACGCGCTGGTGTTCACCGAACCGGACTGCACGGGAGACTCGTTCACACTGCGCCCGCGCACCGGGTACGGAAGCGAGCGACTGAAGCTCCGGTCGGTCGTCTTCTTCCGCTGACCGGAGGGGAGTCGGGCCGCCCCCGGCCGGCCGCCGGCGCCCGTCCGTACGGCGGCCGGGTGACGGCGCGACGCCGCTGATGGAATGATGGCCCGCGACATAGGGCGACGGCGGTCCGAGGAAGCCGGTGTGAATCCGGCGCGGTCCCGCCACTGTGACCGGTCAGCGAGTTCCGGCAGGCCACTGCCCCGAACGGGGTGGGAAGGCGGGACGAGCCGCGACCCGGGAGCCAGGAGACTCACGCGGTCGCCTCCTCACGGAACACCGGGGCGGATCTCCCCGGGAGGGGAGTGGCGCGGCATGGCCGAACGGCCGAAGGAAGCAGGACCGGGCGGGGGAGCACCGGGGAGCGGTCCGGCACCGTGCCGGGTCGTCGTGTGCCGGGACTGCTGCTGCGGCAGCCCCAAGGTCACCGGCGTCGACCACGCCGCGCAGACCGCGCGGCTGCGGGCGGAGGTACCGGTGCGCGTCTCCGAGTGTCTCGACGTGTGCGATCAGGCCAACGTCATCGTCGTACAGCCCTCCGCCGCGGGCCGGGCCGCCGGGGCACGGCCGGTGTGGCTCGGGCTCGTCAACGACGCGGACGCGACCGAGGACATCATCGCCTGGGCGCGCGCCGGCGGCCCGGGCCTGGCCCCCCGGCCCGACATCCTCGACCTGTACGCCTTCACGCCGCCACGGCGCCGCGCGGAACCCTGAACACCGCTCCGCCGGGAAGCCCGGCCGAGGCCTCCGGCCGCACGGGGGCCACTGCCACGCCGGCGCGTACGGCCTTGAGAGGATCGGCCGTGAACTGCGGTGCACCAGCTCCCGGAAGGAACCGACGAGATCATGCGCGTCATCGTGGCCCGTGCCCTGCCGGAGGCGACCGGATGACCGGCGGCGAACAGTCCGCCGCGCCCTCAGCCGCCCCCGTGCTGCTGCGCACCGAGGGCCGGGCCGCACACATCACCCTCAACCGGCCCAAGGCGCTCAACGCCCTGAACCACGACATGATCCGGCGGATCGACGAGGCCCTGAGCGTGTGGGAACACGACCCGGCCGTGGAAACCGTCGTGATCACCGGCGCGGGGGAGCGCGGCCTGTGCGCGGGCGGCGACATCCGCGCCGTCCACGACGACGCCCGGGACGGCGACGGCACCGCCTCCGCCGCGTTCTGGCGCGACGAGTACCACCTCAACGCCCGCATCGCCCGCTACCCCAAGCCGTACGTCGCCGTCATGGACGGCATCGTCATGGGCGGCGGGGTCGGCGTCTCCGCGCACGGCAGCGTCCGCGTCGTCACGGAGCGGTCGCGGATCGCCATGCCCGAGACCGGTATCGGCTTCGTCCCCGACATCGGCGGCACCCATCTGCTCGCCCGGGCCCCCGGCGAACTCGGCACCCACCTCGCGCTGACGGGCACACAGATCGGCGCCGCCGACGCCCTGCTGTGCGGGCTCGCCGACCACTACCTGCCGTCCGCCGCCCTCCCTGCCTTTCTCGACGATCTCGCCGGAACCCCCGTACGGGACGCCCTCGTACGCCACGAACAGCCGCCGCCCCCGGGGCGACTGGCCGAGCAGCGCGCGTGGATCGACGCCTGCTACGCCGCCGGCACGGTCGAGGAGATCGTCCGGCGGCTGCTCGCCGACGGCGGCCCCGAGGCGAAGGAGACGGCCGAGACCCTGCTCACCCGGTCACCCACCGCCCTCAAGGTCACCCTGGCCGCGGTCCGCCGCGCCCGGCGCCTCGGCTCGCTGGAGCGGGTCCTGGACCAGGAGTACCGCGTCTCCTGCGCCGCCCTGAGCACCCCCGACCTGGTCGAGGGCGTCCGCGCGCAGATCATCGACAAGGACCGTGCCCCGCGCTGGTCCCCCGCGACCCTCGCCGAGGTCGGCGACGCCGACGTGGAACGCTTCTTCGCCCCGCTCGGCGACCGTGAACTGGGCCTCGCCGGCCCCGGCACCTACCCGCAGGGAGGCTGAGCCGTACCGTCGCCCCGGACCCACCCGCGCGGGTCCTCGCGACCACGCTCACGGCAGGCTCACCCTTCGAACGGCGCCCGCTTCCGCGGGATGTTCGCGACCGCGGACCAGAAGGAGGGACGGGCGCCCGCCGGGGCGGCGCCCGTCGACCCGCCACCACCGGCCCACGGACACCAGGACCGATCGCCCGTGCGAGAGGAAGATCACGGCGGTCGGGCGCGGTCTTGGCCGTGCACGCGTCACGCGGTACGGTCTGAGCGATATCGACGACGGCGAGACGGAAGCCGGTGGAAACCCGGCACGGTCGCGCCACTGTGTGCGAAGCGTCCCCGAGGCGTTTCGTGAGTCAGACCCGTGGCCGTCGTCCTGTGCACCACCGAGATGGGACGCGAACTCCCAGAGGAGGTCCTGCCATGGCGCAGACCGTCGCCCAGCCGACAGCCACCACCCCCGCCGTTCCCGCCAAGCTGCCGCTGAAGGCGATAGCTCCCTGGGCGGCCTTCTTCGGCATCCTGATGCTGGTCCTGCTGTACTTCGTCGGCGCCGAGCAGGGCGCCACCTCCGTGTTCAACGGCACGGACGTCCACGAGTGGGTGCACGACGCCCGCCACCTGCTCGGTTTCCCCTGCCACTGACGCGAGGGGACACCGCACCACCATGAACTCCGCAACGGTAAGAAACCTCCTGGTGCGGGGCATGCTCGCCGGCCTGGCCGCCGGCGTGCTCGCCCTGATCGCCGCCTACCTCCTCGGTGAGCCGAGCGTGGACAAGGCGATCGCCTTCGAGGACGCCCACTCCCACGAGCACGAGATGGAAGTCGTCTCCCGCTCCCTGCAGTCCACCGCCGGTCTCGCCACCGGCGTCCTCGTCTACGGCGTCGCCTTCGGCGGCATCGCGGCGCTCGCCTTCTGCTTCGCGATGGGCCGCGTCGGCCGCTTCGGCCCGCGCGCCACCGCCCTGCTGCTGTCGGGCTCCGCGCTGCTCACCGTCTACGTCGTGCCGTTCCTGAAGTACCCGGCCAATCCGCCGTCGGTGGGCGATCCCGACACCATCAGCAAGCGGACCACCCTGTACTTCCTGATGATGCTGCTCAGCGTCCTTCTCGCGGTCGGCGCCACCATCCTGGGCAAGCGTCTCGCGCCCGGTCTGGGCAACTGGTGGGCGACGGTCGTCGCGGTGGCCGCGTTCGCCGTCGTGGTCGGCCTGGCCTACGAGTTCCTGCCGGTCGTCAACGAGGTGCCGCAGGACTTCCCGGCCGCCCTGCTGTGGCGGTTCCGGCTGTCCGCGCTGGCCATCCAGTCCGTCCTGTGGGGAGGGTTCGGCCTCGCCTTCGGCGAGCTGGCCGAGCGGCTGCTGAACCCGAGGCCGGCGAAAGCCGCCGGGCGAACGGTTCCGGCCGCGCACTGACTCCTTCCGGACCACAGAGGGCCCTTCGGAACCATCCGGGGGCCCTCTGGCGTTCTCCCGGCACGGACGACGACGAGCCGATCGGTGCCGTGGCACGGGAAGCCGGCCGATCAGACGCGGGCACCCGGGCGAGGAGCACACGGGCACCCAGGCGAGGACGGAGGAACCGAGTGGCCAGAGCCCCCCAGCCGCGCCGCATCACCCTCGGCGGCCACGAGGCGGTCGCCCTCACCCCGCAGGAGTACGAGCAACTGGTCGCCAGCCGACGGCAGATCGGCGGCCAGAGCGCCCGGGTCCGGGTGCTCTCCCAGCAGGCGAAGCGCACCGCACAGCTGCTGTACGAACTGGAGACGCTGATCGAGACCCGGGGGGACGCCTGCCAGGACCCGGCCCACGTGCCGTCCACGACGTGCCCCGGGCCGGAGGCCACGCCGGGGCACGCCGACACCGTGTGTCTGCGCTGCGCGGTGGCGGCACTGCTGCGCCGCCACCGGGACGCGGCGACCTGAACCGCCGTCCCCGCGTCCCTTCTTGAACCGCCGTCACCGGCGCCTCCCAGGACCGCCGTCGCCGCGGCAGGGCGTCCCGAACCGCCGCCCGCCGCCCGCCCGGTCCGGCCCGGACGAGAGGCCCTATTCGCTCTCCACGGCGGCCGGCGCACTCCCCAGCCGCAGGTTCCAGCGCCCGGCCCGGCCACTGAGTTCGGTCACGGTCAGGGGCGGCACGTCCAGCCGCCAGAACACCGCACCGGGAAGGCCCAGCGCGTCGACGACGGCCGCCCGCACCACCTCCGGCTCGACCACGGCGAGCGTACGGCCCTCCAGCGTCCGCGCGTCCGCCAGCCAGCGAGCCACCCTCGCGCACAGGTCCCGCACGGACTCACCGCCGTGCGGCGCGCATTCGGGGTCGGAGAGCCAGCGGCCCACCGCCTCCGGCTCGGCGGCCCCCACCTCGTCCAGCGTGCGGCCTCGCCAGCGGCCCATGTCGAGACCCGCCAGCTCGGGCACCGGCACGCCGTCGAGGCCCAGCGCGGCCGTCGTCCGACGGCAGCGCTCGGCGGGGGAGACGAGCACCCGGGCCGCGGCGGGCAGCGACCCGGCCGCCGACCGGGCCCGCGCCGCGCCGGTGGCGTCGAGCGGGCCGTCGTCGTCGAAGCGCGCCTGGCGCAGCGACACGCTCATGGCGGGGGAGACGAGGAACACTCGGCTGGTCACGCGGTCGCTCCTGGGACGGTCGTCAGGGAAGGCGGGTGTCCGTGAGGATCCGGTCCGGGGCGGAGAACGCCCAAGTCCCTGGTGGGGACGCCGCGTGCGCGGGCGGCGCGGCCTCGCCGCGGACCTCGCGGTTCCGCCGGTCGCCGGACCATGCCCCGCACCCCCTCCTCCCGCCCGCCGCGTTCGCGAACCTAGCATCCGCGGGGTTGCGCGGCTTCCACGGATCCCCGGCCCGGCGACCACGGGCACCGCATCCACCCCATGCCCACACGGGCGAGCCCACCGCCGGCCGGCGCCCGGCCGCGGCCGCCGAGAAAGACGCCGCGACTCGCCCGCACCGCAGCACGCCGGCCCGGCCCCGCGCCTCGCGCGCGGGGCCGGACCGGCGGCGCAGGGGCCGTCAGGAGCCGGACAGCTCCTCACGGACCGTACGGGCCGCCGCCACCAGGTTCTCCAGGGAAGCGCGGGTCTCCGGCCAGCCGCGGGTCTTCAGCCCGCAGTCCGGGTTGACCCACAGTCGCTCGGCCGGGATCGCCAGCAGACCGGTGCGCAGCAGCCCGGCGGCCTCCTCGGGGCTCGGCACGCGCGGAGAGTGGATGTCGTACACACCCGGCCCCGCCTCGCGCGGGTAGCCGTGCGCGGCCAGCTCGCGGGCGACCTGCATGTGCGAACGGGCCGCCTCCAGGCTGATGACGTCGGCGTCGAGGTCGTCGATGGCCTGGACGACGTCACCGAACTCGGCGTAGCACATGTGGGTGTGGATCTGGGTGTCCGGACGCACCCCGGCGGTGGTGAGCCGGAACGCTTCCGTCGCCCGGGCCAGATAGGCGGCCCGGTCGGCGGCGCGCAGCGGCAGCGTCTCGCGCAGGGCGGGCTCGTCCACCTGGATCACCGCCGTGCCGGCCGCCTCCAGGTCGTTCACCTCGTCGCGCAGGGCGAGGGCGACCTGCCGGGCGGTGTCGCCGAGGGGCTGGTCGTCCCGGACGAAGGACCAGGCCAGCATGGTCACGGGGCCGGTGAGCATGCCCTTGACCGGGCGGCCGGTGAGGGACTGGGCGTACCTCGTCCAGCGCACCGTCATCGGTGCGGGGCGGGAGATGTCGCCGGCCAGGACGGGCGGGCGGACGTAGCGGGTGCCGTAGGACTGGACCCAGCCGTGCCGGGTGGCGAGGTAGCCGGTGAGCTGCTCCGCGAAGTACTGGACCATGTCGTTGCGTTCGGGCTCGCCGTGCACCAGGACGTCCAGGCCGGCCTTCTCCTGGAAGGAGATCACCTCCTGGATCTCCGCCTTGACGCGTTCCTCGTATCCGGCGGTGTCCAGGCGGCCGCCGCGCAACGCCGCGCGCGCGGCCCGCAGTTCGTCCGTCTGCGGGAAGGAGCCGATCGTCGTGGTCGGCAGCGGCGGCAGGCCCAGATGGGCCCGCTGGGCGGCGGCGCGCTCGGTGTACGACGGGGTGCGGCGGGCGTCGGCATCCGTCACGGCGGTGGTGCGGGCCCGTACGGCCGGGTCGCGGGTGAGGGGAGAGCCGGCGCGGGAGGCCAGATCGGCCCGGTTGGCGGCGAGTTCGGCGGCGATCGTGTCGGTGCCCTGGGCCAGGCCCTTGGCGAGCGTGACGGTCTCGCGCGTCTTCTGCCGCGCGAAGGCGAGCCAGCGCAGGATCTGCGGGTCGATGTCGCGTTCCAGGGCGGCGTCGAGCGGGACGTGCAGCAGGGAGCAGGACGCCGACACGTCCACCCGGTCCGCGAGGCCCAGCAGGGTCCCGAGCGTGGCGAGCGAGTTCTCCAGGTCGTTCACCCAGACGTTGCGGCCGTTGACGACACCGGCGACCAGGCGCTTGCCGGGCAGCCCGCCGACGGCGGCGAGAGCGTCGAGGTTGGCGGCGGCGGCCTCGGTGAAGTCCAGGGCCAGGCCCTCCACCGGGGCCTTGGCGAGCACCGGCAGAGCCTCGCCGAGCCGGCCGAAGTAGGACGCCACCAGCAGCCGGGGACGGTCGGTGAGGGCGCCGAGGCCGCGGTAGGCGCGCGCGGCGGCGTTCAGTTCGGCCGGCGTTCGGTCCTGGACCAGCGCGGGCTCGTCCAGCTGCACCCACTCCGCGCCGGCCGCGCGCAGGTCGGCGAGGACCTCGGCGTACACGGGGAGCAGGCGGTCGAGGAGGGTGAGCGGTTCGAAGCCGGCGGCCACGCCCGGTGCCGGCTTGGCGAGCAGGAGGTAGGTGACCGGGCCGACCAGGACGGGCCGCGCGGTGAGGCCCAGGGCGAGGGCCTCCGTCAGCTCCGCGACCTGCTTGGCCGGGTCGGCGGTGAACACCGTGTCCGGGCCCAGCTCCGGCACCAGATAGTGGTAGTTGGTGTCGAACCACTTCGTCATCTCCAGCGGCGCCACGTCCTGCGTGCCGCGCGCCATGGCGAAGTAGCCGTCCAGCGGGCCGGCGGCGACGGCCTCCCGGTGACGTGCGGGGATCGCACCGACCATGACGGTGGTGTCCAGGACGTGGTCGTAGTACGAGAAGTCGCCGGTGGGCACCTCGTGGATGCCCGCCTCGGCGAGCTGCCGCCAGTTCTCGCGGCGCAGGCCGGCGGCGGTGGCGCGCAGGGCGTCGGCGGTGACGCCGCCCTTCCAGTAGCCCTCGACGGCCTTCTTCAGCTCCCGGTGCCGGCCCTGGCGGGGGTAGCCGTACACGGTGGCCCGTGCTGCCGCGGCTGCGGACTTGGTGGTCACGGAGATCTCCTTCGCGAGATGAATCCCTGAGATCCCGGGGACGGGACGAGAGCGCGAAGGGGTGGCCGAGCGGACGGCAGTGGTCTGCCCGTCCGTCCGTGTGCACGCCGACCCGCCCTCGAGGTCACCGGAATGTCCGCGCCCGAGTCGTTCGCGCGCGGGCAGTTGGCAGGTCTTCGGACTCGCGGGCACGTCTCGTTGTCGTACGAGACACCTAGTGGCCGTCGCTTCCCAGGCCCTCGCGGACCCAGTGCGTATGACGGCGGTCGTTCCCGCTCACCGCTGCGGGGCAGTCCCGGATTCCCACCGGGTTCCCTCTTACGACGCGTCCCGCCTGGCGGACGGGGCGAACCAGCTGCACGGGTCAGCCTAACCGCTGTGGCCGGGCCGCGGCCGCGCGCCCGTGATTACCGGCCGATTCCCCGGCCCGGCGGTCACGTGAGGGCCGACTCGGCGGACAGCTCGCGCATATACCGCCCAGGGGTAGTGGCCTGATGTGGTGCGAGGGCTTGCGTCTATATACGGGTGGGGGGTATCTATGAGGTCGTCCTCGGATACCCAGGGGAGGTACCTGGAGATCCGGAGTCCGCCGCGTCCATGAGTTGCGAGGAGCAGACTTGTCCACCACCGTTTCCGGTGCCACCGAGGTCGAACTCGCCATCGGCGGCATGACCTGCGCCTCGTGCGCCGCCCGCGTCGAGAAGAAGCTCAACCGCATGGACGGCGTCGAGGCCACCGTCAACTACGCCACCGAGAAGGCCAAGGTCACCTTCCGCGAGGACATAGCCGTCGCGGATCTGATCGCCACCGTCGAGGCCACCGGCTACACCGCGCGCGAACCCGAGCCCGTCCGCACCGAGGCGGAGACCGGCACCGGCCCCGCCGGGGAGGCGGACGAGCTGCGGCCCCTGCGGCAGCGGCTGACCACCGCGGTGGTGCTCGCCGTACCGGTGATCGCGATGGCGATGGTCCCGGTGCTCCAGTTCGAGTACTGGCAATGGCTGTCGCTGACGCTGGCGGCGCCCGTGGTGACGTACGCCGCCTGGCCCTTCCACAGAGCCGCCTGGACCAACGCCCGGCACGGCGCCGCCACCATGGACACGCTGATCTCCGTCGGTACGTCGGCGGCGTTCCTCTGGTCGCTGTGGGCGCTCTTCTTCGGGACCGCCGGCACGCCCGGCATGACGCACCCCTTCGAGCTGACCATCGCCCGCGCCGACGGCGCCGGCAACATCTACCTGGAGGCCGCCGCCGGCGTGACCGCCTTCATCCTGGCCGGCCGGTACTTCGAGGCGCGCTCCAAGCGCCGGGCGGGCGCGGCCCTGAGGGCCCTGCTGGAGCTGGGCGCCAAGGAGGTCACCGTGCTGCGCGGGGACCGCGAGGAACGCGTGCCCGTCGCGGAGCTGCAGGTCGGCGACCGCTTCCTCGTCCGCCCCGGAGAGAAGATCGCCACCGACGGCAGGGTCGTCGAGGGCTCCTCCGCCGTGGACGCCTCCATGCTCACCGGCGAGTCCGTCCCGGTCGAGGTCTCCGCCGGGGACGGTGTCACCGGCGCCACCCTGAACGCCGGCGGACGGCTGGTCGTGGAGGCCACCCGGGTCGGCGCCGACACCCAGCTCGCCCGGATGGCGAGGCTGGTGGAGGACGCCCAGAACGGCAAGGCCGCCGCCCAGCGCCTCGCGGACCGGATCTCCGGGGTCTTCGTCCCCGTCGTGATCGCGCTCGCCGTCGGCACCCTGGGCTTCTGGGTGGGCAACGGCGCCGGCCTCAGCGCCGCCTTCACCGCGGCGGTCGCCGTCCTGATCATCGCCTGCCCCTGCGCCCTGGGGCTGGCCACCCCGACCGCGCTCATGGTCGGCACCGGGCGCGGCGCGCAGCTCGGCATCCTCATCAAGGGCCCCGAGGTCCTGGAGAGCACGCGCAAGGTCGACACCATCGTCCTGGACAAGACCGGCACCGTCACCACCGGCCGTATGACCCTGCTGGCCGTCCACTCCGCCGAGGGCACGGCCGAGGCGGACGTCCTGCGGCTGGCCGGCGCCCTGGAACACTCCTCCGAGCACCCGATCGCCCAGGCCGTCGCCGCCGGAGCCGCCGCCCGGGCCGGCGCGCTGCCCGTCCCGGAGGACTTCGCCAACGTCCCCGGTCTCGGTGTCCAGGGCGTCGTCGACGGTCATGCCGTCCTCGTCGGCCGGGAGCAGTTGCTCGCCGATTGGGCGATGTCCCTGCCGGCGGACCTGCGGGCCGCCAAGGCCGCCGCCGAGGAGGCCGGGCGCACGGCCATCGCCGTCGCCTGGGACGGCGAGGCCCGCGGGGTCCTCGAAGTCGCCGACGCCGTCAAGGAGACCAGCCCCGAGGCCATCCGCCGGCTGCGCGCCCTCGGTCTGACCCCCATGCTCCTGACCGGTGACAACCGGGCCGTCGCCGAGTCCGTGGCCGCCGAGATCGGTATCGAGCCCGGGCAGGTGATCGCCGAGGTGCTTCCGCAGGACAAGGTCGACGTGGTCAAGCGCCTGCAGGGGGAGGGCCGTTCGGTGGCCATGGTCGGCGACGGCGTGAACGACGCGGCGGCCCTGGCCCAGGCCGACCTGGGTCTGGCCATGGGCACGGGTACGGACGCCGCGATCGAGGCCGGAGACCTCACCCTCGTGCGCGGGGACCTGAGGGTCGCGGCGGACGCCATCCGGCTCGCCCGCAGGACCCTGGGCACCATCCGGTCGAACCTGTTCTGGGCGTTCGCCTACAACGTCGCCGCCCTTCCGCTGGCCGCGGCGGGACTGCTCAACCCGATGATCGCGGGAGCGGCCATGGCCTTCTCCTCCGTCTTCGTGGTCGGCAACAGCCTGCGCCTGCGCGGCTTCCGGGCCGTCGACGGATAGCCGGACGCGGGGAAGGACACCGTGGCACACCACCGCGGGAACGCCCGTCGAGGGCCCGGCGCTCCGGGGCCCTCGACGGACTGGCTCACGGCGAAAGGGAATCCTGTGACGGCCGGCGACCGGCGGTCACGCTGCCGGAGGTCCGGGCTACGACGTCCGGGCCTTGTCGTACAGGGCCTTGACCACGTCGCCGAAGTACGGGCCGAACATCCAGTTCGGCAGGAACGAATAGCCGAAGCTGTTCACGGAGACCTGCAGACCGGTGCCGGTGGCCTCGTCGAAGCCGGTGAACCAGGGGCCGCCGCTGGAACCGCCCGTCATGTTGCAGCCGAGGCTGTGATCCTGCGTGAACAGGAAGTCCTTGGAACTGTTGCCGCCGCAGTAGATGAGCTTCGTGCCGTCGTACGGCGCCGCGGCCGGGAAGCCGAAGGAGTACATCGGCTTGTTGTAGCCGCCGTTGAACTGGATGCCCTGCGCGCCGACGACCGAGGTGAGCGTCTTGCCGTTCAGGGGCGCCACGACCGCGGCGCCGACGTCGTAGTTGATGTCCTCGCTCGCCTCCCACTGCGGCGTCGTCAGTGTCCTCGCCGCGGTCCACTGGCCGTACGGGGCGTTGCCGTTGTTGTACGCGGGCACGAAGACCCAGTTGGTGTGCCAGCTGCCCTGGTACTTCACACAGTGCCCGGCCGTGACGACGGTGCTGGCGTTCTGGCTGGTGACGGCGTTGCCGGTGCAGGAGGCGGTGCGCCCCTGGAAGGTGAAGAACACCCGGCCCGAGGTGGTGACGACGGCTCCGCCGCCGGTCCAGGGGCCGCCCGCCTGCGGGAAGGACGCGAGGGCGGGGGTGGGGGCCACGGTGGTCGGACTCCCGTGCGGCTCGGGGGACTTGAGGGTCTTGGCCGCCTGCTCGGTCAGCAGCAGATCGAGGGGGGTGGCCCCCCGCATGCGCTCGGCGGTCCAGAAGGCGCGGGCCCGGTGCTGTTCCGTGGCCGAAGCGGTGTGGGCCGCGGCCGACGGTCCGGAAGGCGTCGCCACCGGGGCCGCCTCGGCGGCCCCGGCCTGGACGAGGCCGCCGGTGAGCAGTGCTCCGACGGCCAGCAGAATGCCCACGGCAGTGCGGTGTCGTCTCACGCAGGTCTCCTTCTGCCGTGCCCGGACCGGTCGGGACCGGGCAGGGTGGGGGGAACGAAGAACGGTGCGGACGGACGTGCGTGAGGCAGGGTGCCACGGAACCGCGAGATTGTCAGGAGCATGCAAAGGAGTTTCGGCCGGGAGGCCGGCCGCCCTTCGTGCCCCGTCTCAGTGGCTGTGGCGCTCAGCGGCGGTGGCGGCGCAGCAGAAGGTCCGCCACCACCGGGCGGTGATCGGAGGCCGCCGTCGCGGACTCGTGCGTGCGGGCGACGGTGACGTCCGGTGAGACGGCCACGACGTCGATGCGCTTGACCGGGCCGACCGCCGGGTAGGTCTTGCCGCCGTCCGGCGCGGAGTCCCGCAACGGGCCCCACAGCCTGGCCAGTTCCGGCGCGTCCGGCTCGGCGTTGAAGTCGCCGAGGAGGATCTTCGGGCCCCGGTCCTCGGCCAGCACGGCCAGCATGTCGTCGGCCTGGGCGCGCCGGACCGAGGGGTCCGCGCGGTAGTCCAGGTGGGTCGCGTACACGTGCACGAGTGTGCCGCGGGCCTTGACCGTCACCTCGGCGAAGCCCGGCGCCGGTGCCGGCACCGGGTCGGGTGTCTGCGTGGACAGCCGGGTGATCTCGTGGTTCTGCGCGTCGCGCACCGGGAAGCGGCTCAGCACCGCGACGCCGTACTGCCGCCGCGGCCCGTCCGCCGTGTCCGCGGGGAGGTCGTAGATCGGCGCGAAGAAGACCCGCATGTGCAGTCGTCCGGCCAGTTCCCGGGCCTCGTCGGTGTAGTCGCTCCGGGCGCCCCAGTGCACGTCGACCTCCTGGAGGCCGATCACGTCGGCGTCCAGATCGCGGATCGCGGCCGCTGTGCGTTCGAGGTCGAAGACGTTGTCCTGGCCGGCACCGGCGTGAATGTTGTAGGTGGCGACGCGCAGCGGCACGCGCGGGCCGTGCGGGGAAGCGGCGGCAGGCCCGGTGCCGGCCGCCCGGCCGGCCGCGTCCGCGGGCGGCGACATCGCGCCGAGCACGGCGGTGGCGGCGAGCACGGCGATGGCAGGCGCGCGGTGGGCGAGCCGTCGGTTCTTGCGGTCCACAGAACCCTCCAGGTCGAAGCGGCAAGTCGCGCGGAGCGCGGTCCCGGGGCGGCGGATCGCACGACGCCGCTCTCCCATCGGTACGAGCCGGAGCCGGGGGGAGGGGCGGTGGGTCATGCCGGCCCCACCAGCCTCAGGGCTGCCTCGGCGGGGGCTGCTCCGGGGCGGGTACGGTGACGGTCGCGGTGGCGGCGGACGCGTTTCGTCGGGACAGCACGTCGTATCAACTCCCCAGGGCGGGGGCGAGGTTGACGCGCGCAACCGTAGGGCACGCGTAGGGCCCTGGCAACGGTCCCTTGCCCCTGTCGCGGGAGGCGAACCGGCCGGGGGACCTGCGCCGTCGGTGGCGCGTCCCTGAGCGTGCCCTGGTGGACGCGTCCGGGGACCACACCGTCAGCCCGCCGGGTCCGTCTCGGTGCCGGGCCGGTCCCGCGCGGTCCGGCCGTCGGCGCTATGGGCCGCGGGCGGTGCCGAATTCACTCGGCTGAGTGGAGTCCGGCACTCGTACGAGGCATGACCGCCCGTCGGAGCGCTCCCTTCCCCATGATCCACTCGACGATGGGCGCATGTCGCTTCCCAGCCTGCGTTCCGTGGCCCGTCGCATCGTCCCCGCCGTACTGGCCGCTCAGGCCCTGCTCGTCCCCGCGCAGCCCGTCTTCGCCGCACCGCCGGCCCATGTCTGCCGGGCCGCCGCCGACTGCGGACCGGTCGTCGTGGGCCCCGTCTCCCAGGCACCCCCGGACCACGGCCCGTGCACCAGCCCGGAACCCGTGGTGTGCCAGATCCGGCGCGAGACACCGCAGGAGCGCGAGGTCGCCCGCGGACAGCGCATGCGCTACCACGATCTGCTGGCGGACATGGAGCGCACCGCGTGCGACATGCGGGCCGAAGGCCGCTCGGAGGAGGACGTCGCCCGCACCCTGGTCCAGATGCGCAACGACGCCAAGGACATCGTCCGCGCCGGCATGACCCCGGAGCAGGTCGCGGAGCTGGAGGCCCGCAACATCAAGAAGTACGGCAACCCGCTCGGCCCGACGGCGGACCAGCTGTACCTCAAGTACGGCTCCTGGGAGAAGGTCAGCGCGGCCGCCACGCGCTCGAACGAGGCCGTGGACCACGAACTCGGCCTGGAGTTCCACCACTGCTCCTGCGAGATTCTGCTGAGCGCCTGAGCGCCTGAGCGCCTGAGCGCCTGAGCGCCTGAGCGGCGGTCGGCCGTGCGCCTCCGGCGTCAACCCGTCGGTGTGGGCGCCGGGTTGTCCTGGTGGGTGAACGAGGTGGTGGTGGAAGACGGCCACTATCACGGCGGTCGGACCCTCGCGCACCGCCTCGTCACCGCATGATGCCCAGCCGACGGACCGGCTGACCGTCGAGGCGATGCGCCCCGGGGTTTCGCCGTGAGCCATGAGCCGTGAGCCGCGTTCCGAGGGAAACAGCGGCGTTTCGGCCATCCGCGTCCGGCGCGGTTCCGTTGCCGGGCAAGGGTCCATGCATCCCCCATGTTCCCGGACCCGCTCTCCACGGCGGATCGGACTCCGTCCGAAATACGTGTGTTCGATATCCCGCCGCGGTCGTTGAGCCTGACGACACCACCGGACGACCGTCGAGGGGGACCACGGTGACTTGGGCCGGACAGGAGCAGCGGAAGGAACGCGGCCCGGCGACGGGCGGGATCCCGGACGTGGAACGGGAAGTGTTCGGCGGCGGGACGCTGCCGCATGTGATCGGGGTGCACCTGTATCTGGAGGACGACCAGGGGCGGGTCCTGCTCGGGCTGCGGCATCCCGACAGCGCCTACGCCGGCCGGACATGGCACTTCCTCGCGGGGCACTGCGAACGGGAGCCGGCGCTCGGGTGCCTGGTCCGGGAGGCCCGCGAGGAGGCCGGTCTGGTCATCGACCCGGCCGACGCGGAGTACGTGCACGCCGTGCACCTCGTCGACGGTCCCGGCTCGCCGCCGCGCATGCAGCTGGTGTTCCGCGTCCGCCGCTGGCAGGGCGTGCCGGAGCTGCGCGAGCCGGACAAGTGCCTCGCCTGGCAGTGGTGGCGGCCGGAGAAGCTGCCGGAACCGATCGTCCCCTACACCCGGGCCGCCGTCGACGGGATCCGCGCCGGCCGGCTCTACACCGAGATGGGCTGGTGAGGGAGTTGACCTCCGCCGGGACGCCGGCGACCCGCACCGCCCGTGAGCGGCACCGGGAGCCTCTGGACGTCCACCTGATCCTGAGAAGAGAGACCGCCGGCGGACCCGAGGTACTGATGACACGCCGGGCCGGCGCGGTCTACGCCGCCGGACTCTGGCACCTGCCGTCCGGGCACCTGGACGGCCCACACGAGGACGTCGTCACCGCGCTGCTCCGCGAGGCCCGTGAGGAGACCGGCGTCGTCATCGATCCCGCCGACGTCCGGGCCGCCGTCACCGTGCACCACCGCGGACCCGGCGGGCGTTCCCGGACCGGGTACTTCTTCGAGGTCCGGCGGTGGCGGGGCGATCCGCGGATCGCGGAGCCGGAGGTGTGCGACGCGATGGACTGGGTCCGCCTCGACTCCCTTCCCGCCGGGACGGTGGCCTACTGCAGGGCGGGGCTCGACGCGTACACGTCCGGGGCCCGGCTCGCGGTGCACTTCCAGCGGCCGCGCGACGAGATCGCCTACGATCCCGCCACCGACAGACTCCGCATCGTCCCGGGCGCCGACGGCGACCCGCCGTCCCGGGTACCGGAACCCGACGTCAGGGAGTTCGCCGAGCGTGCGGTGGGACGGATCAGCCGCTGGACGGACGTCGGGTGGGCGCGTG
Organism: Streptomyces echinatus; assembly: GCF_014203595.1. Taxonomy (GTDB): domain Bacteria; phylum Actinomycetota; class Actinomycetes; order Streptomycetales; family Streptomycetaceae; genus Streptomyces; species Streptomyces echinatus. Next base: position 308,474 of record NZ_JACHJK010000002.1, on the reverse strand, counting down.
CGGGCAGCCGGGTCTGGCGGGCTCGCGGCACGCACGGGGGAACCTGGTACGTGAAGGTCCACCAGAACGACCGCGTCCACGCCAGGGAGGTCCGGGCGTACCGCACGTGGGCGCTGTCGCTGGGCTCCGCCGCGCCCCGGCTGGTGGCACCCGACGACAGACTCCGGGCCGTGGTGGTCACGGCGGTGCCGGGCCGGCCACTGTACGGGGCGGTCCTCTCGCCCGCGGAAGGGCGCACGGTGTTCCGCACGCTCGGCGCGCTGGCCCGGCGCATCCACGACAGCGCACCGGCACGTCCCGCGCCCACCGCAACCGATCCCACCGCGGCCGGTCCCGTCGAGACGCGGGCCGACCGTCGGCTGGCGGCCGCGCGACCCCATCTGCGGCCGGGGGACGAGGAGTTCGTCCGCGAACTGCTGGAGCGGGCCACGACGCTGCCGCCGCCGGAGTGGGTCGAGACCCATGGCGACTTCCAGCTCCGCAACCTCCTGCGCGCCGACGACGGTTCCGTGGCCGTGATCGACTTCGAGCGCAGTGAACCCGGCCCCGCGACACGGGACCTGGTCCGGCTCGACGACGCGTGGACCGGGCGCCCCGACCTCTCCGAGGCATTCTTCGACGGATACGGCAGACAGCCGACCGAGGCCGAAGCGGAACGTCTGACGGCCGACTCCGCGCTGGACGCCCTCTCCGGAATCGGATTCGGCACCGCCCACGGCGACCCCGAGCTGGTCGAACGCGGCCGCCGCACCCTGGCCCGGCTGCGCGCCGCCGCTGGAGGACCGTGGCCGTGGCGTCCTGGAGGCGGCCGATGAGCGACGGATCTCCCGCGGGACCGCCGGGGGCCGCCACCGGCCCGGCCACGCGGCGCACGACCCGGCTCCCGTACCGGAGCCGGCAGGGAAAGGAGACGACGTGAGCCGGACCTGGCTGCCGCCCGAGCAGTACGCCGAGCAACTGATGAAGGCGACGGGATTCGCCTGCATCCACTTCACCGACGAGCAGGACCGGCCCGTCCAGCTGCACGCACCGTACAACCCCTCGCACCCGTGGCAGATGGCCGGCGGCACCATGGAGCCCGGCGAGCGGCCCTGGCAGACGGCAGTGCGCGAGTGCCGTGAGGAAACCGGTATCACCGTCACCGGGCCGCCCCGGCTGCTGGCCGCGGTCTACGGACTGCCCGGCGACGCATGGCCGTACAGCACCATGGGCATGATCTTCGACGGGGGCCGTCTCGACGAGGCGCGGATCCGGGGGATCACCCTGGACCCGGAGGAGCACGACGAGATCCGTGTGCTGTGCCTGGAGGACTGGCGGCCGTTGATGCCGGTCCAGGACTTCGCGCGGCTGACAGCGGTGACCGAGGCCCGCCGGACGGGCACGGCCGGGTACTTCGACACCTGGGACTGGGGTGAGCTGTGAGCACGTACCCGGTCCCCGACCGCACCGCGACCGCGACCCGCCGGGAGTTCGCCGAGGCACCTCGGCAGGAATCCGTGCCGCCCGGCCTGCTCGCCGTGTTCGCCCACCCGGACGACGAGGCGCTGGTCGCCGGCGGTGTCCTCGCCCAGCACGCCGCCGAGGGCGCCCGTACGGCCGTCGTCACGGCCACCTGGGCCCCCGGCACACCGCGCGCCGGTGAACTCGCCGACGCCCTGACGGCCCTCGGAGTCCGCGAGCCACTGCGCCTGCTCGGGTACGCCGACCACCGTGTCCCCGACTCGGCCCCCGGCCGGTCCCGGTGGTGCGACGTGCCGGTCGACGAGGCCGTCGGACACCTCGTCGCCCACATCAGGGAGGTCCGGCCCGAGATCGTCGTCACCCATGACGCCTACGGTCAGCTGACCGGGCATCCCGATCACCGGCACACGCATCGGATGACCCTGCTCGCGGTGACCGCCGCCGCTCTCGGGCAGCTGTACCCCGAGGCCGGTGAGCCATGGCAGCCCGGCGCCCTCTACCTGGCGACCCACCCGCACTCCGGCGCGGCCGAACTGGGTGAACTTCTGGACGGAGTCGGCAAGTCGGTGCTGAGCGTGCCGGACACACACGTCACCGCCACCGTGGATGTCCGGCCGTGGGCGGACCGGAAGTGGGCCGCGATCACGGCCCACCGCAGCGAGGCGGAACGTGAGCGCGCGCTGCCCGGGATCCTCGCCCGCCTCCCGGAGGAGACCCGGAACCGGATCATCGGAACCGAGTACTACACCCGCGTCACCTTCGCCCCCGGCACCCCGGGCGGCTTGCGCCGGCTGACGGTCTGAGCCGTTCTGCCTGCGGCGTAACGCCGGGCCGGCCCGACGCGACGATCACTACAGTCCGGTCTCATGACGACGGTCACCACGCGCACGGTCGAGTACCCCGCCGACGGACTGACGATGATCGGGCACCTCGCGCTCCCGGCCGGTGCCGGCCGCCGGCCCGCGGTGCTGCTCGGGCCGGAGGGCTTGGGGCTGAGCGACGTCGAGCGGCGCCGGGCCGACGCGCTCGCCGAGCTGGGGTACGTGGCGCTGGCCTTCGACCTCCACGGCGGGCGCTGTCTGCGCGACCCCGAGGAGATGCTGGCCCGTTGTATGCCGCTGCTCGCCGACCCCGACCGGATGCGGGGCATCGGCCACGCGGCGCTGGACGTGTTGCGCGCCGAACCGCGGACCGACCCCGACCGGATCGCCGCCGTCGGCTACGGCACCGGGGGCGCCATCGGGCTGGAACTCGGGCGCGACGGCGTCGACCTGCGCGCGATCGCGACGGTCAACGCACTGACCACGGGCCGACCGGGCGAGGCGTCGCGCATCCGCTGCCCGGTGTGGGCCGGGGTCGGGTCGGAGGACCCGATCATGCCGCCCGCGCAACGGGACGCGTTCACGGCCGAGATGCAGGCCGCGGGCGTCGACTGGCGCCTCGTGGTCTACGGCGGAGCCCTGCACGCCTTCCACCACCCGCCGGTCGACCACACCGTGCGTCCCGGCGTCGGCCACCACCCACGGCACGCGCGGCGAGCCTGGCGCGACATCATCGACCTGCTCGCCGAGTGCGTGCCCGTGCCGGAGTGACGGAGTGAGCGAGGGAGGGAGTGATCTGCCGGTACCCGCCTCCCGGGCCGGTGACGGCCGCACACCTTCCGGGCTGGTGACGGCCGCACACCTCCCGGGCTGGTGACGGCCGCACACCTACCGGGCCGATGACGGCCGTACTCCTCCCCGGCCGGGACGGCCACCGGCTGCTCAGCCGGTGACGAGTGAGGTGAAGCGGTCGACGTCGATGTTGCCGCCGGACGCGATGACGCCGATCCGCCGCGGCGGGTTGTCGACGCGCCCGGCGAGGAGCGCGGCCAGGGGCGTGGCCCCGCTGGGTTCCAGAACGATCTTCAGGCGTTCGAAGGCGAACCGCATCGCGGTGACGATCTCGGCGTCGCTGACCAGGGCGATGGAGTCGACCAGGCGCCGGTTCACGGTGAAGGTGATCTCGCCGGGCGTGTCCAGAGCCTGGCCGTCGGCGATGGTGCGGGGGACCGGGACGGTGACGCGTGCGCCGCTCTCCAGGGAGCGCTTGGTGTCGTCGCCCGCCTCGGGCTCGACGCCGATGACACGGATGCCGGGGTGCAGTGCCGTGGCCGCGGTGGCGCTTCCCGCGATGAGACCGCCTCCGCCCACGGGCACCAGCAGGGCGTCCAACGGTCCGGTCTCCTGGAGGAGTTCGAGGGCGGCGGTGCCCTGACCGGCGATGACGTGCGGGTGGTCGTAGGGCGGGATCAGGGCCAGGCCGCGGTCCTCGGCCAGCGCGTGGCCGAGCGCGGTGCGGTCCTCGGTGTAGCGGTCGTAGGTGACGATCTCCGCGCCGTATCCGGCGGTCGCCTCCATCTTGGAGCGGGGAGCGTCCTCGGGCATCAGGATGACGGCGCTGGTGCCCAGTTCGCGGGCGGCCAGCGCGGTGGCCTGCGCGTGGTTGCCGGAGGAGTAGGCGGCGACGCCCTTCGCCAGCTGGTCCGGGGGGAGTTGGGCGACGGCGTTGTAGGCGCCGCGGAACTTGAAGGCGCCGATCCGCTGGAAGTTCTCGGCCTTGATGAACACCTCGGCCCCGACGAGGGAGTTCAGGGTGCGGGAGGTGAGGACGGGGGTCCGGTGGGCGATGCCCTCGAGGCGGGCGGCAGCCTCGCGGACATCGGCGAAGGAGACGGGCGGTTCGGCGGCCATGGGCTGTCCTTCGAGTGGTGGGTCGGATGCCGGCTGTCGTGCCGGATCGGCTGCCGGCTGGGGCGGGCGTGAAGGGCGGGCGGTCACCAGCCGCTGACGCGGGGCCAGTACGACTCGACGGCGGGCGCGGCCACCTCGCCCCGGCTGCCGTCGATGACGTGGTAGCCGTGGTGCTGGGCGGCGGTGGCGCAGGCGTGGTTGGGCAGGACGCGCAGGCGGGTGCCGATGGGCAGGTCGGGCAGGACGGCGCCGTCCCGGGCGGTGAGGGTGCCGTGTTCCTGGCTCGCGGCGGTCATCACCAGCCCGGGGATCAGGGCGCCGGACAGGTCGGCGACCAGGCCGTAGCCCTGGTCCTGCGCCTGCGCGGCGGTGCCCCGGTCGCGGGACATGGCCATCCAGCCGCCGTCGGTGACGATCCACCCGTACTCGGGGCGGTGGCCGATGACGGTGACCACGACCGACAGGGCGAGGTCGTCCAGGTCGCAGACGCCGAGGCCGGCCATCACGAGGTCGAAGAAGACGTAGTTGCCCGCGCGGAGTTCGGTGACTCCGGTGAGGTCGTCAGCGGCGTGGGCGGTGGGGGTGGAGCCTACGCTGACCGTGGCCACGGGCAGACCGGCCGCCCGGAGCCGCCCGGCCGCGGCGACGGCGGCGTCGCGTTCGTTCCGCGCCGCCTCACGCTGTTCCTCGGCGGTGTGGCGGAAGTACGACTCGCCGGCGTGGGTCAGCACGCCGTCCAGGCAGCCGGCTTCGTGCAGGACGCGGCCGATTCCGGTGAGCCCGGGAGCGTCGGGCCGGAGGCCGCCGCGGTGTCCGTCGCAGTCGATCTCGATCAGGGTGGGAAGGACGGTGCCGGACTCCCGCGCGGCCGCGGCGACGAACGCCGCCTGCTCGGTGCTGTCCAGCAGGACGCGCAGGGTGACGCCGCGGCGCGACAAGGCGATCGCACGCGGGAGCTTGCGGGGTTCGATGCCGACGGCGTAGGTGATGTCGCGGTGCCCCGCGTCGGCGAACGCCTCGGCCTCGGCGAGGGTGGAGACGGTGACGGGGCCGGGGGAGCCGTCGTGCAGGAGGGCGGCCGCGTCGGGGCTCTTGGCCGTCTTCACATGGGGGCGCAGGGCGACCTTGAGGCGGTCCGCCCGGTCCCGCAGGCGCGCGATGTTGCGCCGTGTCCTGTGGGCGTCGACGACGGCGAACGGGGTGTCGGGGTCGGCCAGGGTCCTGGCGGCGGGGACGGAGCGAGTGGGCGAGGGGGTGGAACCGGCACGGGCGGCAGGGGCCGGGGAGGGAGCGGTGCTCATGGGCGAGTGACCTTCACTTCGCGTAGTTGTAGACCGTCGCCCGGGACACGCCGAGCAGGTCCGCGATGGTCTGGGCGGCGTCGCGGGAGTCGAAGTAGCCGTCGCGCTGCAGCTGTCGTACGAGTGCCTTCTTGTCCTCGCGGCTCAGCGAGCGGGGCGCGGCGGCGCGCTCGGCGGCCCGGGCCTCGACCGCTTCGCGCAGCTCGCGCGCGGTGCGGTCCCGCAGGGTCTCCAGGGGCTGGTCGCGGTGCTCGGTGTCCGTGGCCACCAGGTTGGACAGGGCGAGGGTCACCGGGGACAGCACGGACACGTCGAGGTTCAGGCACAGTGCCGCGACGTACTCGCCGGCGGCGTTCTTGATGCCGATGGAGGTGCTCTTCGCCGGGCGGCCGTCGGGGAACCGGTTGGGGTAGTTCTGGATGACGCTCGGGTACTCCGGGTCGGCGATGCGCGCCAGCCCCAACTCCGTCGCCGGATCGCCGACCTGGCGGCCCGACAGGTTGTTCTCGATCGCGCGGATCGCGTGGTCCGGGTTCCGCAGGTCGTGCAGCACCACCTCGCACAGGCCGGGGAACATGCGGCCGAGTGCCACGGTGATCTTCTCGGCCTCCCGGACGAGGTGCTCGTCCGCACCGTCCGCGGCGTGATCCATGGCACTCCTCCCCTCAGCCGTCGACATGCGGTCTATATCTGGACTAGGAGTCTAAGTCGTCTGTGGTTCCGTGTCCACCGAGGGACGTTGCGGTGACCGGCGGTCCGTCAGCCGGGTGGCCCCTGCATCCACTACGTTCTGGAGAGGCACGTTTCAGGACAGCACGTTCATCGAGGGGGACACATGGTCGACCGGTCCGGTGCGGGGCACTCGTCCTGGCTGCGCGGTTTCCACGAGTCGAAGCCGGATGCGCCACGGCTGCTCTGCCTGCCGCACGGCGGCGGCTCCGCGAGCTTCTACTTCGGCCTCTCCAAGGCGCTGTCGCCCGCGCTGGACGTGCGGGCGGCGCAGTATCCCGGCCGTCAGGACCGCAGCGAGGAACCCCCGGCGGAATCCGTCCAGGAGCTCGCGCAGGGTGTGTTCCACGCGCTGGGCGAGCTGGACGAGAGGCCCCTGGCCCTGTTCGGGCACAGCATGGGGGCCATGGTCGGCTTCGAACTGGCCCGGCTCCTGGAAAACGCCGGGCGTCCCTGCGCGGTGCTCTTCCTGTCCGGGCGCCGCGGCCCGTCCGTCGAGCGGTTCGAGAACCTCCACCAGGGCAGCGACGCGCAGCTGATCGAGGAGGTCGTCAAGCTCGACGGCACCGACGCCGCCCTGCTCCGGGACGAGGAACTGCTGGGGATGATCCTGCCCATGCTGCGGGCCGACTACCGCGCGGTGGAGACCTACCGGCCCACCCCGGGGCCCCGGTTGCGCAGCCCCTTCGTCGTGCTCACGGGCGACACCGACCCCCGCGTGACCCCCGAGGAGGCCCGGACCTGGTCCCAGGAGACCGACGGCTCCTTCGAGCTCCACGTGTATCCCGGGGCCCACTTCTACCTGGTGCCGCAGCGGCAGGCCGTACAGCACCGGATCGAGGCCACCCTCCGGCGGCTCGCTCCCGGCGGCGGGGCGGCGGCCTGAATCCGGCCGCGCGGGGCCCGGCACGCAAAGCCGCCGGACCGGGCGGTGCGACGCGGGCGGGCGAAGTGACGCGGGCGGCACCGGTGGACCGGTGCCGCCCCGCCGGAGTGCGTCAGCCCAGAACCTTGGCGGACTCGATGACCACGGACTCGGTGGGGACGTCCGAGTGGCCGTGACGGCTGCCGGTCTTGATCCCCTTGATGGAGTCGACGACATCCTGGCCCTCGGTGACCCGGCCGAACACGGCGTAGCCCCAGCCGTTCGGGTTCTTCCCCGAGAAGTTCAGGAAGGCGTTGTCCGAAACGTTGATGAAGAACTGGGCGGTCGCGGAGTGCGGGTCGCCCGTCCGGGCCATCGCCACGGTGTAGTTGTTGTTCTTCAGCCCGTTGTCGGCCTCATTCTGGATCGGCGCCCGGGTGGGCTTCTGGTCCATGTCCGGGGTGAAACCGCCGCCCTGGATCATAAAGCCGTTAATTACCCGGTGAAAAATCGTGCCGTCGTAGTGGCCGCTGCGCACGTACGTGAGGAAGTTCTCGACGGTCTTGGGCGCCTCGGCGTCGTTGAGTTCCAGCACGATGCGGCCGAAGTTGGTGTTCAGCTCGACTGTCGACATCCAAATCTCCTTATTCCGGTGGGGCTTGCCCACGTTACGGTACGGCCCTGACGGCCGTTCCCCGGTGCGATCGAGGACCACGCCGATCCGACGGCTCAAGCGCACCAAGGAATATACGACCACAGGGCACACACCCGACGCTGCGGCGCCCCGGGCTTCGAACGGCCATCCGGGTCATGGCCGACTCGCGGAAGCGGCCGGCGGAGCCATTTCGACGGCATTCCCGGGACGCTCCGGGCGCCCCCTCAGCCCACCGGTTCCGGGCCGTGAGCGACGGCGAGGCCGGCACGGGGAGCAGACCACGGCCCTGTTAGGTGAGCAGGTACTCGTGGCGGGGCGGGTGGTCCTGGTAGCGGCGGCGCTCCAGGACCTGATGGCCGGTCAGCGTATGCAGCAGTTCGGCGAGGACCTTGCCGACCCGGCCGCCACCGACCCGCGCGTCCAGGGCGTCCGGCGCTTCACGGCACTCATGGCCGGGCACCCGCGGCTGACCGCCACCACCCTGCAGACCGTCGGCGCCAGGGGCTACGACGGCTTCACCCTCGCGCCGGCACCGGCTGAGCCCTCAGGACGGCCGGGACGCGTCGCGCGGCATCGGTGGCAGCGCCAGATGAGCCAGGTCGGCCGGCCGTGGCGTGGTCACCGGCCACAGCGGGGCGGCCTCCCCGTCGGCGAGCGCGGCGGGCGCGTCGGTGAGGTTCATACGCTCCCGCAGCCGCCCGTAGAAGTCCGTCGGGCCGAGCCGGACCGCCTTCAGCCGGCGCGGGGCGGCGTACACCCCGATCCAGTCCCCGGGGCTGAGCACCCCGCGCAGCTGGCCGTCGACGCTGACCGCGGCCCGGCCCGACCGCTGGAGCACCCGCAGCGCGACGGGCTCGTCCGGCGCGGCCACCACCGAGCGGTTGAACACCATGTGCGGTGCCACCGGGGTGAACACCAGGCCCTCCGCGCGCGGCGAGACCACCGGGCCGCCCGCGGCGAAGCTGTACGCCGTGGAGCCCGTCGGCGTGGCCACCAGCAGGGCGTCGGCCGAGTAGCAGGCCAGGAGCCGGCCCGCCAGATACACCGCGACCGACACCTGCCGGTCCCGGGCCAGCTTCTCCACGACCACGTCGTTCAGCGCGGTGACGTTCAGCGCGACACCCCAGTCGTTGCCCGCCACGCACTCGGACCGCACCCGGGGCGGGGGCAGCATCGGCCCGCGGCCGTACCGCAGCAGCGCCTCCATCTGCGCGGGCACCTCCAGCCGGCAGGAGGCCCGCAGGGTGAGCAGCATCCGGCTCTCGACCTCGATCCGCTCCTCCTGTACGGCGTCCAGCGCCTCACGCACCGCCGTGGCCGGGACCTCCGTCAGGAAGCCGACCCGGCCGAGGTCGACTCCGAGCACCAGGGCGTCGTTCTCGGCCGCCACCCGGGCACCGCGCAGGAACGTGCCGTCGCCGCCCAGGGTGACGATGAGGTCCGGGTCGCCCGCGCTGTCGACCTCCTCCCGGGCGCTGTGCCGCGCGCCCTCCTGCCACACGTCGATGTCCGTGCAGCCCACCGCGTGCTCGTCACACCACGCGCGCACGACCCGCGCGGCGGCCACCGCCTCGGCGCGCCCGCCGTGCACGACCAGGCCGACACGGTTCACCGTCATACCCGCACACCCGCCTCCCAGTCACCTGCTGCCGAGCGCCATCCTCGCCGCGGACCGCACCGGCCCGGCGCACGCCACGCCGCCGGAGACCGAGGCGGGCACCCTCGGCCCGGAGCGGCCCGCCCCGAGTGCCCGGGCCCGGTCCGGCCCACCCCCCGTGTGCGCGTCCGGACCTGAACTCGACGCCACCGTGCCACAGCGGACGCCCAGGGGACCCCGGCGCCCTGTTCGTGCCGTTGACACCGGCACCGCGCCGGTCGTCGCGGGACACGAGGAGCCGTACGTCGACCGGTTCCTGGATCGCGGCAACCACACCGGCGCACCGGGCTCGGTCGGTCGCTCGCCCGGTGTGATCTCCGCCCTTGCGGCCGTCGCACCGCTCCTGTGAGCTTCCCTCTCGAAAGATTTTCCGAAGAACTGTTATCGGCACCGTGCCGGGCGGTCTCCCAGGTAACGGACAGCATCGTTCGGGCGTCGAGGACAGGGAAGTTCTGATGAGGACACAGCACACGGTGGACACGGCGGCACTGGTGAACGCCGCCCGGGCGGGGGACCCGGCGGCCCAGGACGCCCTGGTCAGCGCCTACCTCCCGCTGGTCTACAACATCGTGGGGCGCGCCCTGAACGGTTCGGTCGACGTCGACGACGTGGTCCAGGAGACCATGCTCCGGGCCCTGGGCTCGCTCGGCGACCTGCGGACCCCGGAGAGCTTTCGCTCCTGGCTCGTGGCCATCGCGATGAACCGGGTGCGGGCGCACTGGCAGGACCGGCAGGTCGCCCCGGACGCCGTGGACGAGGCCGCCGATGTCGCCGACCCCGGCGCCGACTTCGTGGACCTGACCATCGTCCGGCTCCAGCTGTCCGGCCAGCGCCAGGAGACCGCGCGCGCCACCCGCTGGCTGGAACCGGAGGACCGGGAGGTGCTCTCGCTGTGGTGGCTGGAGTGCGCCGGTGAACTGACCCGGGCCGAAGTCGCCACGGCCCTGGGGGTCTCGCCGCAGCACACCGCCGTACGGGTGCAGCGGATGAAGGCGCGGCTGGAGGCGGCCCGCGTGGTGGTACGGGCGCTGGACACCCGGCCCCCCTGCGAGGAACTGCGCGGTGTGCTGGCCGCGTGGGACGGCCTGCCCTCCGCCCTGTGGCGCAAGCGGATAGCCCGGCACGCCCGCGACTGCGTGCGCTGCGGCGGTCTGTGGAGCGGTCTGCTGCCGGCGGAGGGTCTGCTGGCCGGGCTGGCGCTCGTCGGGGTGTCCTCGGCGCTGCTCGCGACGACCCGGTCCGCCGTGACCGGCACGACCGCGGCCGGCTCGGCGGTCCCGCTCCCGGCGGACATGGAAACCGCCCACCTGGCCGCGGACATGGGCGCCGGGGGACCGGGCACGGGCAAAGGCGGCCCGGACGCCACGACGGGACAGGTCGGGCTGCGCGCCTCGCGCCGGCGTACGACCGCTCGCGACGAGGCGCGGCGACGGCGGCGGCTCCGGCGCCGGACCGTCGGCGGCGCCGTGGTGGCGGCCTGCGTGGCGGGCGGCGGCCTCTGGTACCTCGGCCCCGGCTCCGGACCGGAGACCAGGGAGGCGACCGCGGCGCCCGCCGCCAACGCCCCCGTCGTGGACCTCGTGGAACCCAGCGCCTCCGCGACCTCGTCGTCGCCCTCCGCCTCCGCGTCGCCTTCCCCGTCGCACTCGAAGAAGCCGGCCCCGTCCAAGAGCCCCCGGCCCGCGAAGAAGACCGGCACGCCGCAGGCGCAGCAGACGGTGCGCGTCACCCCGCGGGTCACCCCCACCCAGCAGGCACAGCCGGCGCCCACGGGCACGGTGGCGCAGGTGGTCGCGCTGGTGAACAAGGAGCGGGCCGCGGCCGGATGCGGTGCGGTCAGCGAGGACCCGCAACTGGACAAGGCCGCCCAGGGGCTCTCCGACGACATGGCCGCCCGCGGCTTCTTCGACCACACGGACCCGGACGGCAACGGCCCCGGCGAGCGCATCACCGCGGCGGGCTACCGCTGGTCCACGTACGGCGAGAACATCGCCCGGGGCCAGCAGACCCCGCAGTCGGTGATGGACTCCTGGATGAACAGCCCCGGCCACCGCGCCAACATCCTCAACTGCTCGTTCAAGAACATCGGCGTGGGCGTCCACAACGGCTCGGGCGGCCCCTGGTGGACCCAGGACTTCGGCGCCAAGCTCTGAACCGCCGCCAGTACCGGACCCTCGGCGCCGCCGTGGCCGGGCCGTCACAGCGGTCGTCCGGCCGGGCCTGTACGGCCGTAGGGCCGGGCTCTCACCGCCGTCCCGGCCCGCCGGTGTGGGCGTCGTGAGCTCGTGCCTGCTCCGGACCGCTGCCCGGCGTGTGCCCGAACGCGCGCCGGAAGACATCGATGAACGCGCTGGCCGAGGACCAGCCGCACCGGTGCGCCACGGCCGTCACCGGTGTCCGGTCGGCGAGCAGGACCAGCGCGTGGTGCAGCCGCAGCTGGGTACGCCACTGCGGGAACGTCATACCGAGGTCGCGGCGGAACAGCCGGGAGAGGGTACGGTCGCTCGCCCCGACCACCCGGCCCAGCTCCGCCAGGGTGCGGCCGTCGGCCGGATCGGCGCGCAGGAGGTCGCACAGCGCGCGCAGCACGGGGGACGCGGGCGTCGGCAGGTGCAGCGGCTGCTGCGGCGAGGCGCGCAGCTGGTCGAGCAACACCGCGCGCAGCCGCGCCCGTTCGGGACTGCCGTCCTGCGGGGCACGGGTGTGGGCGACGATCAGTTCGCGCAGCAGCGGGCTCACGGCGAGCACGGTCGGCGCGTCCAGGCCGAGCGGATTCTCGGTCACGGGCAGTCCCACCAGGTGCAGTTCGAGCGCGCCGTGGGCCTGGTGGGCGTGGACGGTGCCGGCCGGCACCCAGATGGCGCGGGTGGCCGGGGCGACCCAGGAACCCGCGTCGGTCGTGACGGCCAGCACGCCCCGGCCTGCGTACACGATCTGGTGGCCGTCGTGCCGGTGGGCGTCTATCGCCGCGCCGGAGTCCAGCCGTCGGGTGCGGGTGGGGGCCACCGGCTCATGGCGGATCTGCGTCATCACCTGGCAGTTTATCGAAAGCGCGACAGGCCGTCCGGGCCGGAGCATGGCCGGGTGCGAAGAAGAGCATCCATCATCCTGCTGTCCGTCGGGCACGCCTGCGTCGACGTCTACCAGGGGTGCGTGGCGTCCCTGATCCCGTTCCTCGTCGCCGAGCGCGCCTACGGCTACGCGGCGGCCTCGGGCGTCGTCCTGGCCGCCTCCCTGCTGTCCTCGGTGGCGCAGCCGCTGTTCGGCGCGCTCACCGACCGCCGGCCGGTCCCCTGGCTGCTGCCGGCCAGTACGCTCCTGGCCGGCCTGGGCATCGCGCTGTGCGGCAGCGGCGACTCGTACGCGCTGACCCTGGTGTGCGTGGCGGGGTCCGGCGCCGGTGTGGCCGCGTACCACCCCGAGTCCGCCCGCGTCGCGCGGCTGGCGGGCGGGGGCGGGCACACCGCCATGAGCTGGTTCTCCCTGGGCGGCAACGTCGGTTTCGCCCTGGCCCCGCTCCTGGTCGCGGCCGTCGTGGGTACCGGCGGACTGCGCTGGACCCCGTTGCTGATGCTGCCGGCGCTCGTCGGTGCGGCGCTGACCCTGAGCGTGCTGCGCGCACCGGGGCAGCGACAGCGCCTGCTGGACCCGGCACCGGCGGCCGGCCCCGACGACCGGGCGTCCTTCCTGAGGCTGTCGCTGGCCGTGGTGTGCCGCTCGGTCGTGTTCACCGGCCTGAGCAGCTTTCTGTCCCTGTACGCGGCGCAGCGCCTGGGCGGCGGCGTGGCGGCCGGTACGGCCGCGCTGTTCGTGCTCTATCTGGGCGGCGCGGCCGGCTCCGTGCTGGGCGGCCGGCTGGCCGGGCGCCGGGACCGGGTCACGGTGTGCCGCTGGTCGTACCTGCTGGCGGCCGTGGCGGTCGCGGGCGTCGTGTTCGTCCCGGGCCCCGCCCTGTACCTGTGCGTGGCCCTGGCGTCCGCGGGCCTCTACGTCCCGTTCTCCCTCCAGGTGACGCTCGGCCAGGACTACCTGCCCTCACGGGTCGGCACGGCCGGCGGCGTCACCCTGGGGCTGACCGTCAGCGTCGGCGGCCTGGTGAGCCCCCTCATCGGCCGGGTCGCGGACGCGACGTCCCTGCGGACCGCCCTCGCCCCGCTGATCCTGATGCCGGTACTGAGCTGGCTGTTCTTCCGTACCCTGCCCGAGCCCCCGGGCCCCGGCCGGCGGGCGGACCCGCCGGCCGCCGGTGGTCAGCGGGCCGTGCCGAAGTCCTGGGTCCAGTAACTGTTCGGCTGCGCGAGACCGACGCCGATCTCCTTGAACCCGCAGTTGAGGATGTTGGCCCGGTGGCCCGGGCTGGCCATCCAGCCCGCCATGACCTGCTCCGCCGTGCCGTAGCCGTAGGCGACGTTCTCGCCGTAGCTGCTCCAGGTGTAACCGGCGCGCGTGATGCGGTCGCCCGGGTTCGACCCGTCCGATCCGGTGTGCGACATGTTCTGGTGGGCGGCCATGTCGGCGCTGTGGGCCTGCGCCGCCTTGGTGAGCGTCGAGTTCAGGGTCAGGGGCCGGCAACCGGCCTTGCCCCGTTCGGCGTTCACGAGCCGCAGGATCTCCGCGGTGACCCCGGACGCCGTGGTGCTGGGCTTCGGGGTGCTCGGCGCGGCGGAGGCCGCGGGCGCGGGGGCGGCCGGGGCGGTGGTGGCACTCGGGGCACTCGGGGCACTCGGGGTGCTCGGGGCGGCGTTCCCCTGGGGCCGGTGGGCCGGGACCTTCTTCCTGGCACTCGGATGAGCCGTGGTCCGGGGCTCGGCCGGTGCGGTGGTCCGCGGTGCGGCCGGCTGCGGCACGCCGGTCTCCGGCGCGGCGGTCCCCGGTGCGACAGCCTCCAAGCCGTTGCGGTGGTGATGCCAGGGAATGTGCTGCCACTGCGTCCCGGGTGCGCTCGGCGCGGTGGCCTGTGCCTGGCCTTCCGTGCCGTTCGGCCATTCGGAACAGGCCAGGGCGACAGACGGCACGCCCACGGCGCCCATGGCGGCGGCGGCAATGACTATCCGCCGGTAGTGCTTGGTTTTGCGGTGCTGGCCCATACGTCAACCTCGCTCGGTGATCGCGGAGCACTCATTCTCAGGACGGCCTCACAAGGAGCGCAAAGAGCGCGTCTACTACCGCGCTTCGTATGCTCTCGCGGCCCTTGTCAGGCGCATCGAGAGATGCAGACTTCGCGACCGCGATGTTTGCGCAACGCTGTCGGGCCGTCAGGAACGCGCACTCGGCGACCGATACGGCGAGGTGCCGATCGGCCGGTCCGCCGACATGCGAACGGCGATTCAGGCCTATGGCAAGCCGGACAAATCCCATATGTCGAGGATGGGACACCTACTAGGGAGCATGGTTAGTAGTCGACAGGACTGTGAGGGATGTCACCCCGCGGTGGGTTCCCGCCTCGGCGGGATTCCGGTCCTCGCGCCGGGTGGTGAGTTTCCCGGCGCACGGGTACTCGGGGGCATCGGAACAGCCGGGGGAGCGCGTGTGAAGAGGACCCCATGAGCGAGAACACCCCGTCCCAGGCCGAAGGCGAGCGGGAGGCGGACGCCCGCGACGAGAAGCAGCCGGAGCGCACCACCCCGTCCCAGGCGGAGGGAGCCGACCCCGCCGACGACACCACGGACGAGGACCCGGACCCCGGCCACCGTGCCGCGCCACGGGAACGGCAGGCGCGGCACGGTGGCCGGCCCGGTCTCTCCCTGCATCTGTGGGAAGAGCCGAAGACCCCGATCCACGAGGAGTTCGACCGCTGAGACGTCGGCCCCGTGCAGGCGAACGGCCCGGGAACCGCGCCGCTCCCGAGCCGCCTTGACGCTCCCCGGCCCCCGACCTAGCGTGAGCGGACAGTCCGGTCAGGTCCGGACAGGCAGGGCGGGTGGCTCGGCGATGACGTCTGCGCAGGACCCCCTCGACGGCGCGGCCACGAGCCGGGCCCTCCGGGTGGAGACCCACGGTCTCGACGTGATCGCGGACGCGGAGCGCCGGGGCACCCCGCGCACCCTGTTCTGGCCCTGGTTCGGGGCCAACGTCTCGGTCCTGGGCCTCAGTTACGGCGCCTTCGCGTTCGGCTTCGGCATCTCCTTCCCGCAGGCCCTCGCCGCCGGCACGCTGGGCATCGTCGCCTCGTTCCTGCTGTGCGGCTTCATCGCGGTCGCCGGGAAGCGGGGATCGGCACCCACCATGGTGCTCAGCCGGGCCGCGTACGGTGTGCGCGGCAACCGGCTGCCGTCCGCCGTCTCCTGGGTGCTCACCGTCGGCTGGGAGACCGTCCTCACGGCGCTCGCCACGATGGCCACCGCGACGGTCTTCCGCCGTCTGGGCTGGGGCGGCGGCACCAGGACCGAAGTCCTCGGGCTCCTGGTGGTGGCCGCGCTGACCGTGGTCGGCGGGGTCATGGGCTTCGACCTGATCATGCGGCTGCAGACCTGGATCACCCTGGTCACGGGGGTTCTCACGATCGTCTACATCGCCCTCGTCGCCGACCGCATCGAGTGGAGCCGGGTCGACGCCGTCCCGGCGGGTTCGGCGCAGGAGTTCATCGGCGCGCTGGTGTTCATGATGACCGGATTCGGCCTCGGCTGGGTCAACGCCGCCGCCGACTACTCCCGCTATCTGCCCCGCGGTTCCTCCAGCCGGGGAGTGATCGGCTGGACCGCCTTCGGTGCCTCCCTCGCCCCGCTGGTCCTGCTGGTCTTCGGCCTGCTGCTGGCCGGTTCCTCCGAGGACCTGAGCAAGGCCGTCGCGGCCGACCCGATCGGCGCGCTGACCACGATCCTGCCGACCTGGTTCCTGGTCCCGTTCGCCGTCGTCGCCGTCCTCGGCCTGGTCGGCGGTGCCGTCCTCGACATCTACTCCTCCGGCCTGGCCCTGCTCTCGGCCGGCCTGCGGGTGCCCCGCTACCTGGCCGCGCTCTTCGACGGCGTACTGATGACCGCCGGCGCGGTCTACATCGTGTTCTTCGCCGACGACTTCCTCGGCCAGTTCATGGGCTTCCTCACCACGCTCGGCGTGCCCATCGCGGCCTGGGCCGGCGTCATGCTCGCCGACCTGGCCCTGCGCCGCCGCGACTACGACGAGACCGACCTGTACCGCCCGCACGGCCGCTACGGCGACGTCCCGTTCCTCCCGCTGTGCCTCACCCTCGCCGCCACGGCCGTCGGGTGGGGACTGGTCACCAACTCCGCCGCGAGCTGGCTGACCTGGCAGGGCTATCTGCTGGAGCCGTTCGGCCTCGGCGGCAGGACCGGTGCCTGGGCGTACGCCAACCTGGGCGTCCTCGCCGCCCTGGCGCTCGCCTTCCTCGGCACGCTGCTGCTGGGCCGTGGCCGGGTGCGCGACCAGGAGGACCGGACGCCGGGCCCGGCACGCCAGGAGGAGGCGCGGCACGCATGAGCGCCGGACATCTGGCTGTCATCGACATGCAGCGGGTCTTCGCCGACCCGGCGAGCCCCTGGGCCGCACCCCGGTACGCCGACGCGGCGGCGGGCGTGCGCGGCCTGCTCCCGGCCTTCGCCGGCCGGGTCACCTTCACCCGCTTCCTGGCCCCCGGGCGGCCGGCCGGCGCCTGGCGTGCCTACTACGACCGGTGGCCCTTCGCCCGCCTGCCTCCGGACGCCGCGCTCTGGGAGCTGACCGACGGGTTCGCGGACCTGGCGGACCACGTCCTGGACACCACCACCTTCGGCAAGTGGACCCCGGAACTCGCCTCCCGCGTCGGCCCGGGCGGCCGTCTCGTGCTGGCCGGCGTCAGCACCGAGTGCTGTGTGCTGTCCACCGCCCTGGCCGCCGCGGACGCCGGCGTCGAGGTGCTGGTCGTCGCGGACGCCTGTGCCGGTGCCGACGACGACTCCCACCTCAAAGCCCTGCAGATCATGGAGCTGTACCGGCCGCTGGTCCGCGTCACCACCCTTTCCGACCTGCTCACGGAGCCGGAACCGCAGCCGGAACCGGAACCGCAGCCGGAACCGCAGCCGGAGCCGTGACCGCCGCCAGGGCCGGCGTCCCGCCCCGATCGGCGTCCCTGCTCCGGCCGCCCACGGCCTCGCCACCGGACCTCCCGGTGATCTGCACGCATGCCCCGGACCCCACCGGGTACGCGAGCCGAGCACGCCCGGGCGGCAGTACGCCGGGGCGGCCCGAACGACCACCGCAACCTGGGGATCAGTCATGGAGACACCCGCACACGACGACCTGCCGACGCCGGCCCAGCAGGCGCTGGACGCGCTGGCCGTGAACGCCGAGGACCAGAGGGCCCTGGACACCCTCGCCCACAGTGACGTGCTCGTCCCGGTGCCGGACGACGCGGTGGACGGAGAGGGCGCCGACGCCACGACGGTGGCCCTGCCGGTCCTGGAGCAGCCCGGAGGCGACTCGGTCGTCCCGGTCTTCACCACGGAGGGTGAGATGGCCGAGCTGCTGCCGTTCATCTCGCGCTACCGCCTGATCCCGCTCGGCGCACTCGCCGCGCAATGGCCCGACGAGAACCTCTCCCTCGCCATCGACGGCAGCTCCGCCCACTCGCTGACCCTGACCTCGCAAGGCGTCCGCACCCTGCTGGCCCGCTGACCCCACGGCACCCCCGCCTGCCCGCGAAACCGATCACTCCCTGCCCCCGGGCCACAGAATGAGCCCATGGCATACATCGCGGGCGCGGCCGGGCTGCTCGTCCTGGGGCTGGTCCTCGGCAGCATCCTGCGCACCCTCGTGGTCCCCCGGGGCCTCTACTCCGCGCTGGTGTTCCGCCTCTGGTGGCTGCTGCGCCGGGCGCTCCGGCTCACCGCCCCACGCGGCGGCTACGAGGCCATCGACCGCGCCCAGACCTGGCTCGCGCCGCTGATGCTGATCGGCATGCTCACCAGCTGGCTCGGCGGAGCCCTGCTCGGCTTCGGGCTCCTGCTGTACGCGCTCTCCCCGCTGTCCTGGGCCACCGCGTTCCGCGAAGCCGGCTCCAGCCTGTTCACTCTAGGTTTCGCCAGCGGCGCCCGGCTGAAGCTGTCGGTGCTCGACTTCATGGCCGCCGCCACCGGACCGGTCCTGATCGCCCTGCAGATCGCCTACCTGCCCACCCTCTACGCCGCCTACAACCGCCGCGAGCTGGAGGTCACCCTGCTCCAGGCCCGGGCCGGCGAGCCCGCCTGGGGGCCGGAGATCCTGGCCCGGCAGTGGCTGGTGGACACCGAGACCGCGCTGCCCGAGCTGTACCGGGCCTGGGAGCGCCTCGCCTCGGACATGGGCGAGAGCCACTCCACCTACCCCATCCTGCTGACCTTCCGCGCCCCGCGCCCCTACCGCAGCTGGCTGGTCGGACTGATCGCCGTGATGGACGCGGCGGCCCTGCAGCTCGCCCTGCTCCCCCGGCTCGCGCCGCCCGAGGCCCGGCTGGTGCTGCGCGCCGGGTTCACCGCGCTGCGGGACATCGCCCGGGCCCTGCGCATCCCCTTCGACGCCGACCCGTCGCCCGAGGCTCCCGTCCGGCTCACCTTCGCCGAGTTCGAGGCTGCGGTGGACATGCTGGGGAGCGCCGGATTCCGGACCGGGCGCACCGCGGCGGAGGCCTGGCCGCACTTCCGGGGCTGGCGGGTCAACTACGAGGCGATCGCCTACGAGCTGTGCCGCCGCTGCGACGCCGTGCCCGCCCTGTGGACCGGGCCCCGTGACTTCCCGGCCGACCCCGTCCCGCCGCGCCGCCCGGTGGACCGGCGGCCCGACGAAGGACGACCGGAACTGCCCCCCGCCCCCGGGTAGTCACCGGCGCCCGGAAGGGAAGATCCCAGCGGAGGACACGTCCGGGCGCATGCGAAGGGACCGATGGTCGTGAGGGTCGTCCTGCTGGGCACCGCCGCCGGGGGCGGCTTCCCGCAGTGGAACTGCGCCTGTGCGCTGTGCGCCGCAGCCCGGGACGGCAAGCTGCCCTCCCGGACCCAGGAGTGTGCGGCCGTCACGGGCAACGGCCGCGACTGGTGGCTGCTGAACGCCTCTCCCGACCTGCGTGCCCAGCTCGCCGCCACCCCGGCTCTGTGGCCCGGCCCCGGTCCCCGGGACAGCCCGCTGCGCGGAGTGCTGCTCACCGACGCCGAGGCCGACCACGTGAGCGGTCTGGCCGCGCTGCGCGGAGCGGCCGGCCTGAAGGTGTACGCGGCGCCGCCGGTGCGTGCCGTCCTCGGCCCGGCCCGCGCCGCGCTGGACCGCTACGCGCCCTGGGAGTGGGCGGACAGTCTGGCCGACGGGGGCTTCGTGCTGGCCGGGGGACTCGTCGTGACCGCTCATCCGATGGGCGCGAGGATCCCGAAGTACGTGCCGGCGCAGGCGCCCGTGCCCGCGGGGCCATGGGTGACGGCCTACCGCGTCGAGGACCTGGCCAGCGGGGGAGTGCTGGTGTACGCGCCCTGCGTCGGAGTCTGGAGCCCGGTCCTGGACGAGCTGTGCGCCGGGGCCGACTGCGTGCTGCTGGACGGCACGTTCTTCGCGGCCGACGAGATGGGGACGGTGGGGCGCTCCGGCGCCGGGCAGGCCGCCCTCGGGCATCTGCCGGTCACCGGTCCGGACGGCACCCTGGCCGCGCTGGCCCGCCATCCGGGTCCGCGCCGGATCTACACCCACCTCAACAACACCAACCCGCTGCTCGACCCCGCCTCACCCGCACGCGCGCACGTGTCCGAGCACGGCGCCGAGATCCTGCCGGACGGGTCCGAGCTGCTGCTCCAGGTGTGCCGACCGGACAGGACACCGACACGGCCGGCGCGCCGCGACCCGGGCGAAACCCCCTAGTCCTCCCGCTCGGCCAGCATGCGCCGGAGCACCGCGCGCTGCAGCGGCAGCACCTCGGCGTGCAGCGTGCGGCCCTTGGGGGTGAGCGCGACCCAGACGCCGCGGCGGTCCTCCGCGCACACCGAGCGCTCCACCAGGCCGTCCTTCTCCAGCCGGCCGATCAGCCGGGACAGTGCGCTCTGGCTGAGGTGGACCCGGCCGACCAGGTTCTGCACCCGGCACTGCTCGCCCTGCTCGGGCCGTTCCGCCGTCAGGATGTCCAGCACCTCGAAGTCGCTGGCGCCCAGGCCGTGCGGGTGCAGGGCGCGGTCTATCTCGCACATCGTGCGCGCGTGCACCGCGAGGATGTCCCGCCAGCGCTCCTCGAGCCGGGTTTCGGCCGTTGTGACTGCCATACCCGCACCGTAGCACCGATCCGGCCAATCGTTGAGTGTGCAACTAGTTTGTGGTGCGGGCGGGCGCCCGCCCTCAGGCGGAAGCGTCCTGCAGCAGCCCCACGAGGTTGCCGTCGGCGTCCTTCACGGAGGCGATCAGCCGGCCGCCGCCCACGTCCTGCGCGTCCTGGAGCAGCTCCGCGCCCGCCTCCACCAGCGCCGCCAGACGCTGCCGCAGGTCCGTCACGTGCCAGTACGGCACCGGACCGGTCATGCCCTTGGCGTGCCCGTTCGGGTCCAGGCCCACATCCTGTCCGGCGGCCTTGTAGCCGACGTAGTAGGGCTGGTCCGCGTACGGTTCGACACCCAGCAGCGCGCCGAACACGGCCTTGGCGCGGTCCAGGTCCTTGACCGGGTAGATGATCGTCTGCAGGCCGGCGGTCATGCGACTCACTCCTTCGAGATACGTGCCCGACGGGTTCCTCGTCGGTGCTCTCACGCTAGGGCCGGGGAGCCCGCGGCGGCTTCTCCGATCCTGACCGGTTGCCGCCGTCACTCGTTGTGCAGCACCTCGGCGACGGTGAGGCGGGCGGCGCGGCGGGCCGGGACCAGCGCGCCCAGGACGGCGATCAGCACGCCCGCGAGCGCCAGGACGCTCAGCAGGGGGACGTGCCAGACGTCCATCATGTACCGGGGCAGGGTGATGTCGACCCCGGCCGCCATGCGCGGTACCACCACCTTGTGCGCGACGATGCCCAGCGGGATGCCGATCAGGGACCCCAGCGCGCCGAGCACGGCCATCGACGTCACCGTCATCACCGTCACCTGGCGCGGGGTCATGCCGATGGACTTGAGCATGCCGAGGTCGCGGCGCCGGTCGTGGGTGTTGAGGACGGCCGTGTTGAACACGCCCAGGGAGGCGACCAGGGACAGCATCAGGGTGAGCCCGGTCGCCGATCCGACGATGGTGCCGGTGACGCTGTTCGAGCCGCTCAGCTGGACGGACAGCCCCGGATCGGCGGCCCGGACGGCGCGGGCGTACGCCGACTGGTCCGCGCCCTCGCGCAGCTTGACGTGGTAGGCGATGGGCTCGGCGCGCGGCATGAGCGCGGTGACCGTCGGCCAGGAGCCGATGACCAGCCGGTCGTCGGTGTCCATGGTCTCGCCGACCACGGTCACCTCCTCCTCGCGGCCGTCCTTCCGCAGCCGCAGCCGGTCCCCGAGATGTACCCCGTTGCGGCGCAGGAACGGCGTCCCGACCACGACCTCCCCGGTCTCCCGCATCCAGCGGCCCTTCACCAGCGCGCTGTCCAGGGACCGGCCACCGCGCCGGCCCTCGAACATGACCGCCTGGGTGCTGCCGACGAGGAGCGCCTCGTCGTCCGAGCGCGCCGTCACATGGGTCGCCCCCGGCAACCTGCCCAGCAGAGCGTGGAGTTCACGGTCGCCGTGCACCGGCTCCCTGCCGTCCCGGTGGTCGCCCACGTAGACCGTGACGTCGTAGGAACGCTCACCGTTGCCGTAGCTGTTCAGCGTCGCCGCCAGGCCGGTCGCGAACGTCACCGTCGTCACGCCCAGCACCACGGCGGCCAGCGTGAGCGCGCTGCGTGCGGGACGGGCGAACGGAAGGCCCGCGCCGAGGCTGACCGACCGGGGCAGCCGGGCGCTCGCCAGGCGCCGCTGGATGCCGAGCGCACGTCCGTGGCGGGGCGCGCTGCCCGCGCTGATGGCCCGCGCCGCCGGCAGCCGCCGCGCCCGCACCGAAGGGCCGAGCGCGGCGAGCACACAGACCAGGGGCATGCCGAGCAGTGCGAGCAGGTTCACCCAGGGCGCGATCCCCAGGCTGCCGTGCAGCACCCCCGAGGCCGGCCCGGTGAACGCGAACCGCAGGAACGGCTCGGCCAGCAGGTTTCCGGCGTACGTGCCGAGCGCGCAGCCCAGGACGGCCGGCACGCTGATCATCGTCAGGTAGACGCCCAGCACCTGCCCGGGGGTGAAACCGAGCGCCTTGAGGATGCCGATGTGCCGGAATCCGGACACCACCGCCCCGCTGACCACGTTGGCGACGATCAGTACCGCCACCAGGATGCCGAGGACACCGAACGCCATCAGATAGGGCGCGTAGGCACGCGCGTTGCTCCCGATCCGGTGCTTCAGCGCCAGGTACGTCCGCGAAGCGGTGAGCGCACCCCGCGGCAGCCCGCCGGTCACCTCGGCCAGTTCCGCCCGCAGCCCCTCCTCCGTCGCCGCGGCGCGGAACCGGAACAGCATCTGAGTGGCCGTCGGGTGCAGCGCGCCGATCTGTGCCGGGGCCACCCACGCGTCCGCCGTGTGGCTCAGGTCGAAGGCGAACCCGACGATCGTGAGCGTCGGCCCCTTCGGTACGCGGAACTTCTTGCCGAGGTCGTCGGCGGTCCAGTCGGACTGCCGGTTCAGGACCACCTCGCCCGGCCGGACGGCCCACCGCCCCGCCCACAGGTCGACCCGGTCCACCGTCCCGCCCGGACCGGCACGGCCCACCACCGTGATCTCGCCCCCGAGGCCGAAGTCCGCCGCGCCGCGCGGAATGTCCACCGCGGCCTGCGCGAACGGACCGGCCGCCGCCTCCACCCCCGATGCCCGCGCCGCACGTGACAGCCGGCCGTCCGACACCCTGTCCCGCGCGAACGCGGCGACCACGTGCGGTCCGTGCTGCGCGCCGAACGCGCGGTCGAAGGGCGCCGACGCGGCGTCCACCAGACCCAGCGCCACCACGAGCGCCCCCGTCGACACCAGCGTGACCAGCCAGATCATCAGCGTCTGCAGCCGCCTGCGGCGCACGGCCGCCCGCGCGGCCTTCCACACCGCCCTCATACCGACGGCTCCAGGGTGTGCTCGCCGGTCACCCGGCCGTCCGCCAGCTCCACCAGACGGCTCGCGCAGCGCTGCGCGAGGCGCTCGTCATGCGTGACGACGACCAGGGTCTGACCGATCTGGTTCAGGTCGATCAGCAGGTCCATCACCTGCTCCCCGGCGCGGCTGTCCAGTGCGCCGGTCGGCTCGTCGGCCAGCAGCAGCGCCGGCCGGTTCATCAACGCCCGTGCCACGGCCACCCGTTGCCGCTCACCGCCGCTGAGTACCGCCGGATAGGCGTTGCGCCGGCCCGCGATGCCCAGTTCCTCGAACAGCTCCAGCGCGCGCCGCCGGGCCTGGCGGGCCGCAGTCCCCGTCAACTGGGCGGCGAGCGCCACGTTGTCCAGGGCCGACAGGTCGTCGACGAGGTTGAAGAACTGGAAGATCATGCCGATCCGGCGCCGCCGGAACAGGGCGAGCCCCTTCTCGCTCAACTCGCCGACGTTCTCCCCGTGCACGACGACCGTGCCGGCCGACGGCCGGTCGAGGCCTGCGATCATGTTGAGCAACGTGGACTTGCCGCATCCCGAGGGACCCATCACCGCGACCGCCTCCCCGGCCCGGATCTCCAAAGACACCCCGTCGAGCGCCGCCGTCTCGCCGTACTCCTTGCGCAACCCGTCGAGCCGTACGACGGGGTCGGCCGTTCTCACCTCTGTGACCATGACCAGGACGCTAGACGCGGGACCACGGCCCCGGCATCCACCTGCGGACGGCACTCCGCCGCCCCACTCATCCTCCGGATGCAGACGACTGAATCCCCAGGTCGATGCGGATGTCAGTGCCGTCTGCGAGCATGAACGGCATGGGGGAGCACGACATGCTGACGGCGGCGCTCGCGATGGCGTGCGCGGCCGTCCTGGGGCTGACCGTGGCGCTGGTGCGCACCCGGCGCCGCTGGCTGACGGCGGTGGGGGAGCGCGGCTGGCTGCTGGAGCGGGAGCGGGAGAGCGCCGCCGAGGCCGCGATCGCGGCCGAACGGGACCGGATCGCCCATGAGTTGCACGACATCGTCAGCCACAGCGTCAGCCTGATGGTCGTCCAGGCGAGCGCCGCCCGCGAGGTGCTCGGCACCATGCCGGACGAAGCCGCGACGGCGCTCAGCGCCGTCGAGGACGCGGGGCGGGGCGCCATGACCGACCTCCGGCATCTGCTCGGACTGCTGGCGCCCGCGCAGGACGGCACCGACGGCGCCCTGGAGCCGGCCGCCGAGGCGGCCCGCACGCCCCTGGCTCCGCAGCCCGGCCTCGACCGGCTCGGCCCGCTGGTGGACCGGATATCGTTCGCCGGCCTGCCCGTCGAGGTCCGTGTCTCGGGTGAGCCGCGCCCGCTGCCGCAGGGCGTCGACGTGACCGCCTACCGCATCGTCCAGGAGGCCCTGACCAACGCGCTCCGGCACGGCGACGGCGGCAAGGCCGAGGTGACCGTGCGCTACGCCGACCACGCCCTGCGCGTGGAGATACTGAACTCCGGCCCCAGCGTTCTCACCGGCACCGCACCGGCCGCCCCGAGACCGCAGGGCCACGGAACCGGCCGCGGTCTGCTCGGCCTGCGCGAACGGGTCGCCCTGTACGGCGGCGACCTCGACGCCCGGCGCAGACTCGGCGGCGGGTTCCGCGTCCGCGCCCGCATCCCCCTGGACCGCCCGTGACCCCGGCCGCGCCCGAGCGGGCGCCGCGCGTTCTGATCGCCGACGACCAGACGCTGATCCGGACCGGCTTCCGGCTGATCCTCACCGCCCGGGGCATCGAGGTGGCGGGTGAGGCCGCCGACGGCGCCGAGGCCGTCGCCGCGGCCCGTGAACTGAGGCCGGACGTCGTCCTCATGGACATCCGGATGCCCGTCATGGACGGCCTGGAGGCGACCCGGCACATCCTGGCCCGGACGCCCGGCTCCCGGGTGCTCATGCTGACCACCTTCGACCTGGACCGGTATGTGTACACGGCCCTGTCGATCGGGGCCAGCGGCTTCCTGCTGAAGGACGTCACCCCCGAGCACCTGGCGGCGGCGGTGCGTCTCGTCGGCACCGGCGACGCCCTGCTGGCGCCGCAGATCACCCGCCGCCTGGTCGAGCGGTACGCGGCCGAGGCCGAGCGGCCGGCCGAGGCCGTACCCGCCGACCTGGCCGCGCTCACCCCGCGCGAGCGGGAGGTGCTGACGCTGATGGGCCGTGGCCTGTCCAATGCCGAACTGGCCGCCGAGCTGACCCTGAGCGAGGCCACGGTGAAGTCCCACGTGGCCCGCGTCTTCGCCAAGCTGGGTCTGCGCGACCGCGCCCAGGCGGTGGTCGTCGCCTATGAGACGGGACTGGTGAGCCCGAGGGGGAGGTGAGCGCGCCCCGGGGGCGGCGTCCCGGCACGAGCGCTCGCGGGCCGGCCGCCCGGCGGGGGCGGCCCTCGGACATGACGACGAGGCGCTCTCCTCCATGACGTGGTTCGGCCATCGCCGAGCCGCCCGCGACGGGCCCGGCGGCCGGGCCCCCGCCGAGTTCCCGGGGCGGTGGGACGCCCTCGTGGTCGCACGGCCGTTCGGTACCGGACAACGGACGCCGAGTCCCGGACGCGACGGCGTCGCCGGCCCCACAGTGGGAACACTGCGTACGAGGAGGCCGGAAGCGGGAGGCGGACGGATGACGGTAACTCCCTCGGGCCGGATGCGGCGGACCATCCTGGAATGGCTCAAGGACCCGGCGGTCCACTTCCCGGCCCCGCCCCGCCGCGACCTCGCCGCGACCGGCGTCACCGCGCGGGCCGTCGCCGCCAAGCTGGGCGTACCCCGCCGGACCGCCGCCGCCCACCTGGACTTCCTCACCCGCCTCGGTGTCCTGCGCACCCGCCGGTTCCGCTGCCGCACCCACTACCTCCGCGACGAGATCCGCATCGCCGAGGTGGCCAGGATGTTCGAGAAGGGATGGTGACGGGCAGGACGACCGACGGTGACAGAGAGAAGGGGACCGCACATGGACCGACCCGCGGAGCTCGTGCCGCTGCACTACGTCTCCCTGGGCGGCCACGGCCCCGAGGACGTCGTCCCCGATCCGTACGGGCGCGTGCTGACCGGAGTGGCGGACGGGCGCATCCTGCGCGTCCACCACCCCGGCGATCCCGACTCGGCCCGCGTGGAGGTGCTGGCCGAGACCGGCGGCCGCCCCCTGGGGCTCGAACTCCTCCCGGACGGAGACCTGCTGGTGTGCGACGCCGACCGCGGACTGCTGCGGGTGAGCACCGGCGACGGCACCGTCCGCGTCCTCGCGGACTCGGCGGCGGGGGAGCCGCTCCGCTTCTGCAGCAACGCCGTCGCCCTGGCCGACGGCAGCGTCTACGCCACCGTCTCCAGCCGCCGCTACTCCCTCGACCGGTGGATCGGCGACATCGTCGAACACACCGGCACCGGACGCCTCCTGCGGCTCGCACCCGAGGGAGGGGAACCCGAAGTCCTCCTGGACGGACTGCAGTTCGCCAACGGACTGGCCGCGAGCGCCGACGGCTCCTTCCTGGTGATCGCCGAGACCGGCGCCTGCCGCCTCACCCGCTACCGGCTCACCGGCCCCCGTGCCGGCCACGCCGAACCCTTCGCCGACCTCCCCGGGATGCCGGACAACCTCTGGCGCGAAGGCCCCGACGGCCCGCTCTGGGTCGCCCTGGCCAGCCCCCGGGTACCGGCCCTGCACCTGCTGCACCGCACTCCGCCGGCCGTCCGCCGCGCCGCCGCCCGCGCCGCCGTGCGCGCGCCGTACCGCCCGAGCGGGACCACCGGCGTCCTCGCCCTCGACGACCAGGGCCGCACCGTCCACCACCTCACCCGCCGCCGGTCCGGGTTCCGCATGGTCACCAGCGTCGGCGCGGTCGGTGACCACCTGGTGCTCGGCAGTGCCTGGGAGCCCGGTGTGGCGGTCTGCGCACGGCCCGCCGCCCCCTGACCCGGCGGTACGCTGGTGCCGGCCGTGATCACCCGTCGGGGCAGGGCCGAACAGGAGACGCACCGGCATGACAGCCCCCGAAACCCGGACGCGCGGCGTCCCGCCCGCGCCGCACCGGCGCGGCGAGTGGCGTGCGCAGGCGCCCGTGGTCGCGGTCGTGGCCGTCGGCGGCGCGCTCGGTGCCGTGGCCCGCTACGCGCTCACGCTCGCCTGGCCCACACCCCCCGGGGGCTTCCCCTGGGCGACCTTCTGGACCAACGTCTCCGGCTGTGCCGCCATGGGCGTGCTCATGGTGCTCATCACCGAGGTGTGGGCCGCCCACCGCCTCCTGCGGCCCTTCCTCGGCACCGGCGTCCTCGGCGGCTTCACCACGTTCTCCACCTACGCGGTCGACATCCGTGGACTGGTCGACGCCGGCCGCCCCGGCCTGGGGCTCGCCTACCTGGCCGCGACGCTGTGCGCGGCCCTCGCCGCGGTGTGGCTGGCCTCGGCCGCCGCCCGCCGGGTCCTCACCGGGAGACAGCGATGACGTCACTCACCGGCCGCGCCCTGCGGCTGACCGTATACGTCGGCGAGAACGACACCTGGCACCACAAACCCCTCTACTCCGAGATCGTGCACCGCGCGCATGCCGCCGGACTCGCCGGGGCCAGTGTCTTCCGGGGCATCGAGGGCTTCGGTGCCACCTCCTGCGTCCACACCTGCCGCCTGCTGTCGCTGAGCGAGGACCTGCCGGCCATGGTGGTCGCCGTGGACGCCGAGGAGCGGATCCGGGCGTTCCTGCCGCTGCTCGACGAAGTGATCGGCGAGGCGCTGGTGACCCTGGAGAACTGCGAGATCGTCCGGTACGGGGGGCGGACCGCCGGCCCGGACGGAACGGAACCGGAAGGTAAGAAGTCGTTGTGAACTGGCTCCTTGTGGTCGCGGGGGCCGTGATCGGCGCACCCCTGCGCTATCTGACCGACCGCGCCGTGCAGGCCCGTCACGACTCGGTCTTCCCGTGGGGCACCTATGTCGTGAACGTCTCCGGCTGTCTGGTCCTCGGGCTGCTCACCGGCGCCGTCTCCGCCGGGGCGGCCGGGCCCCAGCTGCGGCTTCTGCTGGGGACCGGGCTGTGCGGTGCCCTCACGACGTACTCGACCTTCTCCTACGAGACCCTGCGGCTGTCCGAGGCCGGCTCCGGCATCTACGCTGCCGTGAACGTCGTGGCCAGTGTGGCCGCAGGACTCGCGGCGGCGTTCGCCGGCGCCTGGTTCGCCGGCGTCCTGTGGGCCTAGGCGCTTGTCGCCCGGCCGGGCATAGTGAGTACTGTCTACAGCACTGTCGACCAATCCTCCTCAGAACTGGATCCCATGAGTGCCATCTCCGTCGGTCAGGCCGTCGTCCTCGGAGTAGTCGAGGGGGTGACCGAGTTCCTCCCCGTGTCCTCCACCGGCCACCTCAAGATCGCCGAAGGGCTCATGGACATCCCCGTCGACGACAAGTCCGTCGTCGGGTTCTCCGCCGTCATCCAGGTCGGCGCGATCGCCGCCGTGCTCGTGTACTTCTTCAAGGACATCAAGCGGATCGTCACCGCCTGGTTCCGCGGTCTGGGCAACCGGGAGGAGCGCTACCACCACGACTACAAGTTCGCCTGGTGGGTGATCGCCGCCACCATTCCGATCGTGGTCGTGGGCCTGGCGGCCAAGCCGCTGATCGACGGCCCGCTGGCCTCGCTGTGGGTCGTCGCCGGTTCGCTGATCATCGGCTCCGGGGTGATGTGGGCCGCGGACCAGATGGGCCGGCACAAGCGGGGTGAGGACGACACGTCCTTCAAGGACGCGATGTGGGTCGGCTGCTCGCAGATCCTCGCCCTGCTCTTCCCCGGCTTCTCGCGCTCCGGCGCCACCATGTCCACCGCGCTCATCCTGGACCTGGACCGTGTGGCCGCCACCCGCCTGTCCTTCTTCCTCGGCATTCCGGCCCTGACCGGCGCGGGCCTGTACGAGCTGAAGGACGCCCTCGGCGCGGGCGTCGGCGCCGCCCCGCTGGCCGTCGGCACCGTCGTGTCGTTCGTGGTCGCCTACGCCTCCATCGCCTGGCTGCTGAAGTTCGTCGCCAAGCACTCCTTCAACGCCTTTGTGATCTACCGGATCGTCGTCGGCGGGCTCCTGCTCGGCCTGCTCGCCACCGGCACGCTCAACGGCTGAGCGAACGCCGCTGATCACCCACGGGGTGCGGATGCCCGTACGCGGGCGCCGCACCCCGTGCCTGTCTCTCCCCGTCCTTGACAGTTCCTGCCCGCACCCCGCAGGATCGCACCCGTGAACCTGTCAGACAGCCAGACAGGTGGTCTCGTGCCCCGGCGCGTCAGCGCCATGGAAGCGGTGCTCGACCACCTCCGCGACGCCATCGAGCGCGGCCGGTACGCCATAGGTGACAAGCTGCCCTCCGAGGCCGAGCTCTGCCGCACCCTCGAGGTGTCCCGCCCCGTGCTGCGCGAGGCACTGCGGGCCCTGCAGACGATGGGCCTCACGGTCTCCCGGACCGGCAAGGGCACCTTCGTCATCGCGAACACCGTCGAGGACCCCACCTTCGGCGACTACGCGGCCAGCGACCTGCTGGAGGTGCGCCGTCACATCGAGATCCCGGTCGCCGGCTACGCGGCCCTGCGCCGCACCCCGGAGAACCTGGACCACCTGGCCCACCTGCTCGACCGCATGGAGCGGGAGACGGACACCACCGCCTGGGTCGCGATGGACACGCTCTTCCACCTCGCCGTGGCCGAGGCCGCCCAGAACCCGGTCTTCCGCCGGGTCATCGAGGAGATCCGGGACGCGCTGGCGCGTCAGTCGGCCTTCCTCAACAAGCTGGGCGGACGCCGCGAGCAGTCCAACCGGGAGCACCGGGCGATCGTCGAGGCCTTGGCCGACGGTTCCGAGCACGACGCGGTGGAGGCGATGAGCCACCACCTGGACCGCGTCGAGACGACCCTCACCGACATCGTGCGTCCCCAGCGGACGGACTCCCCGCCGGAAGGCGGGCCCGAGGCGTGAGCGAGCAGCAGCCCGGGTGCGCCGACGGCGGCGCCGCACGCGCCGCACGCACCACCGTGCTCCGTACGCCGCCGGCCGTCGCGGCACCGGTCGCGGGCCGGTACGCCACCCGCGCCCGCATGACCCGAACCTCCACCGGCGCCGACGCGTGACCCGCGTTCCGGCCGACCCCGACCCCATGATGCAGGCAGTGATGCACAGCAGTTCTCCCGCCGACGCACCCGTCGTCCGCGAGCCCCTCCACGCCCCCGTCGCCCACCTCGTCCGCGGCGGCGTCGTCGAGGGCATCCACTACGGCTCCGTCGTCGTCCTCGGCCCCGACGGCCAGGTGCGGTTCCAGCTCGGCGACATCGAGGCGGCCTTCTATCCGCGTTCCGCCCTCAAGCCCGTCCAGGCCGTGGCCATGCTGCGGGCCGGGCTGCCCCTCGACGGCGCGCTGCTGTCGCTGGCCGCCGCGAGCCACTCCGGCGAGGAGCGCCACCTCGACGGCGCCCGGCGCATCCTCGAACTCGCCGGCCTCACCGAGGACGACCTGCGCAACGTGCCCGACATGCCGTACGACCCGGCCGTCCGGGACACCTGGATCCGCGAGGGCCGGCCGCCGTCCCGCCTCGCCCAGAACTGCTCCGGCAAGCACGCGGCCATGCTGTGGACCGCCCGGCTCAACGGCTGGTCGCTGGACGACTACCTCGACCCGAAGCACCCGCTTCAGCAGGCCGTCGCCGAGAGCGTCGAGGACCTGACCGGCCAGCGCGCCGCCCGGGTGACGGTGGACGGCTGCGGCGCCCCGCTGTTCTCCATATCCCTGCACGGCCTGGCCCGCGCCCTCGCCCGGATCACCTCCGCCGAGCCGGGCACTCCCGAGGCCCGGGTCGCCGACGCCATGCGCGACCACGCCGAGCTGGCCTCCGGCGCCGGCCGGGACGTCGCCGCGCTCATGCGGGCCGTGCCGGGGCTGCTCGCCAAGGACGGCTTCGAGGGCGTCCAGGTGGCCGCGCTGCCCGACGGCACGGCCGTCGCCGTGAAGATCGCCGACGGGGCGAACCGGGCGCGGATCCCGGTCGCGGCGGCCGCGCTCGCACGCGCGGGCGTGGACCCCGGGCTGCTGACCGGGTTCGCGGGGGAGCCGCTGCTGGGCGGTGGAGAGCCGGTGGGGTGTCTGCGGCCCGTGCGTGCGCTGGACCCCTTGCCGCTGACGGCCTGCGCGTAGCCCTTCGCCCCAAGACGAATCGTTTCTGCGGGCCGGCCGTGGCCGGCCGCACAATTCCCCGCGCCCCTTCTCGGGGCGCCATCACCTCTGTGACTCAGAAAGAGGACCACATCCTCATGACCGCGCCCTCCCGCAGCGAACACGACTTGCTGGGCGACCGCGACGTGCCCGCCGACGCGTACTGGGGCATCCACACCCTTCGCGCGACGGAGAACTTCCCCATCACCGGCACCCCGATCTCCGCCCACGGCCACCTGATCGACGCCCTGGCCGCCGTGAAGGAGGCCGCCGCCCTCGCCAACGAGGAGCTGGGTCTGCTGGAGCCGGCCAAGGCCGCCGCGATCGTCGCCGCCTGCCGGGAGATCCGGGCCGGCAAGCTGCACGACCAGTTCGTCGTGGACGTCATCCAGGGCGGCGCCGGCACCTCCACCAACATGAACGCCAACGAGGTCGTGGCGAACCGTGCGCTGGAACTGCTCGGCCACGCCAAGGGGCAGTACGCGCATCTGCACCCGAACGAGGACGTCAACCTGGGTCAGTCGACCAACGACGTCTACCCGACCGCCGTCAAGATAGCGACGGTGTTCGCGGTACATGGACTGCTCAAGGCGATGGCTGTACTGCAGGACAGCTTCGCCCGTAAGGCCGTCGAGTTCCGTGACGTGCTCAAGATGGGCCGTACACAGCTGCAGGACGCGGTGCCGATGACGCTCGGCCAGGAGTTCTCCGCGTTCGCCGTCATGATCGAGGAGGACCGCAGCCGTCTCGCCGAGGCCGTCGAGCTGATCCATGAGATCAACCTCGGTGCCACGGCCATCGGCACCGGCCTCAACGCCCCCGCCGGCTACGCCGAGGCCGCCCGCCGCCACCTGTCCGTCATCACCGGCCTCCCGCTGGTCACGGCCGCCAACCTGGTCGAGGCCACCCAGGACTGCGGTGCCTTCGTCCAGATGTCCGGCGTCCTCAAGCGGATCGCGGTCAAGCTCTCCAAGAGCTGCAACGACCTGCGCCTGCTGTCCTCGGGCCCGCGCGCGGGACTGGGCGAGATCAACCTCCCGGCGGTGCAGGCCGGCTCGTCGATCATGCCCGGCAAGGTCAACCCGGTCATCCCCGAGGTGGTCAACCAGGTCGCCTTCGAGGTGATCGGCAACGACGTCGCCATCACCATGGCCGCCGAGGCGGGACAGCTCCAGCTCAACGCGTTCGAGCCGGTCATCATGCACTCCCTGTCGGAGTCGATCACGCACCTGCGCAGCGCCTGCCTCACGCTGGCCGAGCGCTGTGTGTCCGGCATCACCGCCAACACCGAGCGGCTGCGCGCGACCGTGGAGAACTCCATCGGCCTGGTCACCGCGCTCAACCCGCACATCGGCTACACGGCCGCGACCGACATCGCCAAGGAGGCCCTCGTCACCGGACGCGGTGTCGCCGAACTGGTGCTGGAGAAGGGCCTGCTGCCGGCCGAGCGGCTGGCCGACCTGCTGCGTCCCGAGGTCGTCGCGGGCAGCGCCGCGCCGACCGCCTGACCTGCGACGACGTCACCACGACTACGCTCCGGGAGCGGCCGGGAGGCACAATGGCGATCATGACAACGACGTCGTCCCTCACCTTCCTGCCGGTCCTGGAGCGCATCGCCGAGGAGATCAGCCGCACCCCCGGGCGCGGCCGTCCCGCCGACTACATCCCGGCCCTCGCGGCCTGCGATCCGCGCAGCTTCGGCATGGCGGTCGCCGAGCTGGACGGAACCGTGTACGGGGTGGGGGAGTGGCGGCAGCCGTTCTCCACGCAGTCGATCACCAAGGTCTTCACGCTCGCCCTGGACCTGGCCCGCGAGGGCGACGAACTCTGGGAGCACGTGGGCCGCGAGCCCTCCGGCAACCCGTTCAACTCCCTGGTCCAGCTGGAGTACGAGAACGGCATCCCGCGCAATCCCTTCATCAACGCGGGCGCCCTCGTCGTCACCGACCGGCTGCAGACCCGCACCGGGGACGCGGCCGGCGAACTGCGCTCCTTCCTGCGAGCCGAGAGCGGCAACACCGCCCTCGACTTCGACCGGGAGGTCGCCGCCTCCGAGACCGCCCACGGCGACCGCAACGCGGCCCTCGCGCACTTCATGGCGTCGTACGGCAACATCGACAACGACGTCCCGGCCCTGCTCGACCAGTACTTCCGGCAGTGCTCCATCGCCGCGTCGTGCGCCGACCTGGCCCTGGCCACCGGCTTCCTCGCCCGGCACGGCATCCGCGCCGACGGCAGCCGGCTGCTCACCCGCAGCCAGGCCAAGCAGGTCAACGCGGTCATGCTGACCTGCGGCACGTACGACGCGGCCGGAGACTTCGCCTACCGGGTGGGCCTGCCCGGCAAGAGCGGGGTCGGCGGCGGGATCATCGCGGTCGTACCGGGCCGGTGCACGCTGTGCGTGTGGAGCCCGGGCCTGGACGAACGCGGCAACTCGGTGGCCGGGGTCGCGGCCCTGGACCGGTTCACCACGCTCACCGGTCTCTCCGTGTTCTGACCGGCCGGTCCGGCGGCCGCCCCGCGCGCCGGCCCCGGAACCCGCCCGGACCCTCGGCGATCGTCACTCCGCACACGCCGGTCACGTGCGGGCCGCCCGCAGGAGCGCGGAGCGTCTCCTTCCGGCCACCCGGCGTTGACACGCTGAGCCAGTGTTGGCCATGGCGTTCCCCGCCGATCTCCGCAGCTGCCAGGTTCTGGGCCTGGCCGGTACCGCCTTCCTCGCCCTGGGAGGTGAGACGGCCGGCGCGCTGCCCGTCCGGGACCTCCTGGCGCCCGCCTCGGCGCAGGCGGCGCTCGGCCTGGTCGGCGTGTACTTCGGCGTCGTCCTGCTGACCGCGGCCTGGGCGCTCCTCGGCCGCCTGGTGCGCGGTCCGCGGCCGCCCACCCCGCGCGCACTGCTGCTCGTGCTGGCCGTCTGGGCGGCCCCGCTGCTGCTCGCCCCACCGCTGTTCAGCCGGGACGTGTACAGCTATCTCGCGCAGGGCGCCATGGTCGACGCGCACATGGACGTCTACGCGGGCGGTCCGGACCGGCTCGGCGGCCCGCTCTCCGACGAGGTCGCACCGATGTGGCGGCACACCGGTGCCCCCTACGGTCCCGCCTTCCTCGCCGTGGCCTCCGCCCTGTCCGGGTTCACCCGCGGTGAACTGCCCGCGGGCCTGATCGGCATGCGGCTGGTCGCCCTGCTCGGCGTGGCCCTCATGGCGGTGGCGCTGCCCCGCCTGGCCCGGCTCAGCGGCGCCGACCCGGCCGCGGCGCTGTGGCTGGGCGCCCTCAACCCGCTGGTGCTGCTGCACCTGGTCGCGGGCGCCCACAACGACGCCCTGATGCTCGGCCTGCTCGGGCTAGGCCTGGTCGCGGCCGGCCGGCGGCCCGCCGTCGGCGCCGTACTCGTCACCCTCGCCGCCCTGGTCAAGGCGCCGGCCGCGCTCGGTCTGCTGGCCGTGGTGGCCCTGCGGGTGCGGTCCGGCCGCCCGCCGCTGCCGGCCGTCCTGACCACGACGGCCGCCGCCGTGGCGACCACGGTGGCCGCCACGGCGGCGGCCGGCACGGGCTACGG
The DNA here is from genome assembly GCF_014203595.1 of Streptomyces echinatus. Classification (GTDB taxonomy): domain Bacteria; phylum Actinomycetota; class Actinomycetes; order Streptomycetales; family Streptomycetaceae; genus Streptomyces; species Streptomyces echinatus. The sequence goes on along the minus strand of NZ_JACHJK010000002.1, from coordinate 273,255 downwards.
CTGGATCGGCGCCCTGGACACCCCGGTCTCGCCGCACAACTGGGCGCTGAGCAGTCTGCTCGGCCGGGCCACCGGCGCCCTGCTCACCCGCCTCGACAGCGGCCTGGCCCCGCTGGCCGTCCCGGCCTGGCACCTGTTCGGCCTCGCGGTCACCGCCGTCGCGGTCCTGCTGATATGGGTCCGGCTGCGCCCCCGGCCGGTGTACGCGCTGGGCCTGAGCCTGCTCGCGGTCGCGGTCCTCGGGCCGGCGATCCGGCCCTGGTACGTCCTTTGGGGTCTGTTCCTCATCGCCGCCGCAGCGCCCAGCGCCCCGGTACGGCACCGGGTGGCCGCCCTGGCGGGGGTGCTGGCCCTCGCCGTGCTGCCCAGCGGCGGCCCCGCCGATCTCGAACAGCTGGCGCTCGCGGTCTCCGGCGGTGTGCTCGGCCTGGTCGTCCTGTGGCAGGCCCACCAGGCGGCCCAGGCCCCGGTTCCGGGACGCACGGCATGAGGGGACCGCACGGCATGAGGGGATCGCACGGCGACATGGGCCCGCACGGCACGGCGGACCCGGGGAGAGGGCCGGGGCTGCCCGGGCGGCCGGCGGCGCCGGGACCGCGCACGGACCGGGGCCGGCTGCTCCTCGCCCTGCTCCTGGCGGCCGCGGTGACCGTGTTCACGGCCACCGTGCCGCTGCTGCGCGGCTTCTTCGACCTGCGGGTGTACTACGGCGCCGTGCACACCTGGGCGCACCACGGCGGCAGGATCTACGACTACCGGGTGCCGGGCACCTCGTACGGCTTCACGTATCCGCCGTTCGCCGCCGTCGCCATGCTGCCGCTGGCCCCGCTCGGCCGGACCACCGCGATCGTGGTGTCCCTGCTGGTGAACCTGGCCGCGCTCGCGGCGATCCTGCGGATCCTGGCGGGGCCGGACTGGCGGCGCCACGGCTGGTACCGGTGGGCGCTGTGCCTGTGCGTGCTCGCCCTGTTCGAGCCGCTGCGGGACACCGTCAGCTTCGGCCAGGTGAACCTGGTGCTGCTCGGCCTCGTCCTCGGCGACTGCCTGCTGCTGTCCATCGGGCGGGGCCGCTGGGCGGGCGCCGGGATCGGCCTCGCCGCCGCGGTGAAGCTCACGCCCGCCCTGTTCATCGGCCTGCTGCTGCTCGCCGGGCGCCGACGGGCGGCCGGCACGGCCACGGCGGTCGCCGCGGCCGCGACCGCGCTGGCGGCCTGGGCGGACCCCGCGGCCTCCCGCTTCTACTGGACCGAGGCGCTGTGGGACACCGGCCGGGTGGGCCGCCTCGACTACGTCTCCAACCAGTCGCTGCAGGGGATCCTGGCCCGGCTCGGCGAGACCGGCCGCCCGCTGTGGGCGACGGCGGTCCTGCTGACCCTGTGCGTGTGGGCCTGGCGCGGCCGCCGGGCGGTCGAGGCCGGGGACTGGATGGCGGCCTTCGCGCTGACCGGTGCGGCGGCCTGTCTGGTCAGCCCGATCACCTGGGTGCACCATCTGGTGTGGCTGCTGCCGTCCTTCGCGGCGCTGCTGCGCGCCGGGCGCCTGCGGACCGCGGCCGCCCTCTACGCGGTGCTGTGCACCAGTGTGGTGTGGCTGTGGGTCGACGACGCCTCCGGCCTCGACGGGTTCCTCGGCGGCAACATCTACACATGGATCTCGCTGGGCCTGCTGCTCCGCCTCCCGACGGGTCAGACCCGGGTCGCCCGGTTGCCCTTGGCCCGCAGTGCCAGGGCCACCGCTCCCGCGCCGAGCCCGGAGAGCCCCGCGACGACCGCGGTGCCGGACCAGCCCGAGTCGTCGTCGGGCGCCGGCGCCCCGGCCGCTGCCACCGGTGCGGCGGACGCGTCGGTGCGGGAGGGCGGGCGCAGTCCGTCGAGGGAGCCGACCGGGTCCACCTGTCCGTCCGCCGCGAAGCCCCAGTCGAGCAGCGCGCGGGCCTCCTCGTACACGGTCAATCCGCCCTCGGCCTGAGGGTTCAGCACGCTCACCACGAGGGTGTGCCCGCCCCGCTGCGCGGCGGCCACCAGGGTGTTGCCCGCGTTGCTGGTGTAGCCGTTCTTGATCCCGATGAGGCCGGGGTACGGTGTCACGCCGTCCTCGCCGGTCAGCAGCCGGTTGGTGTTCTCGATGGGGAACGACGAGCCGTCACCGGGGAAGCGGGCCTGGGCGGTGGAGCAGTAGCGGGCGAAGTCGGGGTTGCGCAGCCCCGCCCGGCCGAACACGGCCAGGTCGAAGGCGGAGGACACCTGGCCGGGGGCGTCGTAGCCGTCCGGGGAGACCACATGGGTGTCCAGGGCGCCGAGCGTGCGGGCCTTGTCCTGCATGCGGGCGGCCGTGACCTCCCAGCCGCCGCCGAGCCGGGCGAGCACGTGCACGGCGTCGTTGCCGGAGCTGAGGAAGACCCCGCGCCACAGGTCGGCCACCTGGTAGGTGTGCCCTTCCTCGACGCCGACCAGGCTGCTGCCCTCGCCCACGTCCGCCAGCTCCTCGTACCGCACGGTGTGCTGCAGCCCGCTGGGCAGCACGGGCAGCACGGTGAGCGCGAACAGGGTCTTCAGGGTGCTCGCGGGCGGCAGTTCGCGGTGTGCGTCGGCGGCGGCCAGCACCTCGCCGGTGTCCGTGTCGGCCACGAGCCAGGAGAGCGCCGAGACCTCGGGGACCTCGGGCGTGCCCTGGTGCGGCCGGACCTGTGTGCCGGACCGGTAGAGCAGGGACGGCCCGGGCATTGCCGCCCGGGGGCGGGGCGGAGCGGGCTCCCCGGCCCGGGGTCCGGTGGCGGCAGCGGCCGGCGTGAGCACCAGCAGGCCCGCCACACAGAGGGAGCAGGCCGACACTGCCGCGCGATAAGAGAATCCGGTGACCATATGATCAACGTACAAATTGGTGCAGTATGCACCACGCCGCCCGGGCCGTTCGGGTTGCCGGGCAACCCGTATGCCGCACCCGGCCCCTCTAGGAGGGGGCGTCAGCCGGCCGGCAGGGTGGGCCGGATCCGCCGCAGAAACGCGGCGTTGTCGGGGCTGTCGCGCAACCGTTCGAGCAGGGTCTCCAGGGCGGTCGGGCCGGTCTCCCGGGAGCGCAGGGCGCGGCGCAGACCGTGCACGGCCGCCAACTCGGCCGGGGTGAGGAGCAGTTCCTCGCGCCGGGTGCCGGTGGTGTCGAGGTCCACGGCGGGGAAGACGCGGCGGGCGGCGAGTTCCCGGTCCAGGCGGAGTTCCATGTTGCCCGTGCTCTTCAGCTCCTCGAAGAAGTAGCCGTCGGCACGGGAGCCGGTGTCCACCAGGGCGGTGGCGAGGATGGTGAGCGAGCCGCCCTCCTCGGCCTGGCGCGCGGCGCCGAAGAACCGCTTGGGTCCGAGCAGCGCGCCCGCGTCGACACCGCCGCTGAGGGTGCGGCCGCCGGAGGCCGAGGCGTTGTTGTGGGCCCGGCACAGCCGGGTCAGCGAGTCCAGCAGCATGACGACGTCCTCACCGGCCTCCACCAGGCGCTTGGCCCGCTCCACGACCAGTTCTGCCAGGGCGATGTGCTCCTTGGGCGACCGGTCGAAGGTGGAGGCGTACACCTCGCCGCGCACCGAGCGGCGCATCTCGGTGACCTCCTCGGGCCGCTCGTCCAGCAGGACGACCAGCAGCCGGCACTCGGGGTGGTTGCCGGCCACGGCGGCGGCGAACCGCTGGAGCAACACGGTCTTGCCGCTCTTCGGCGGGGCCACGATGAGACCGCGCTGGCCCTTGCCGACCGGCGCGAGCAGATCGGTGACCCGTCCGGCGAGTCCGGCGGCGGGGTGTTCGAGGCGGAGCCGGCGGTGCGGGTGGAGCGGGGTGAGATCGCGGAAGTGCCGCCGGGAGCGCAGCTCGCCGGCGGCGCGTCCGCCCACGCGTGCGACCTCGGTCAGGGCACGCGGTCCGCCCCGGACGCCCTCCACCAGGTCGCCCTTGCGCAGTCCGTGGCGTCGGATCAGTGCCGGCGGGACCTGGGGATCGGCGGGGGAGGGCAGCAGGTTCGCGGCCCTCAGGTGCCCCTTCCCGTGCGTGTCGACGTCCAGGACGCCGCTGACGAGCGGAGCGGCCGGGGCCTGCCGGACCTCGGGAGGGTGTTCGAGAGTGGTGGTCATGGGAGGGGTCCTTTCGCGGACGGACGAGAGAAGAGGGAGGGAGAGGCCGCGAGCGGGAGGCACACCGGTGACTGCCTCCGGGCGGCGGGAACGGCGCCTCGGGTACGGCGGGGAAAGTCCGCCATGAGGTGGTGCCGGGAAGCTGACGCGCCGGGAGCCGGAACATCCGGGAGAACGGCGAGCGAATCAGCGGAAGGAAGGAAACTGGCACCGGCGCCCACGATGGGCGTACACAAGTGCTGACGGCACGATACCACTCGACGGTCCGCCGTGTCCGTCACTTCCCGAACAAGGCGCCGGACCAGGCTGTTCCCGGCGGCCCCGACGAGCGCCTCTCCATGCTGCCCCGGCCGGGCCTACCATCGATCGTCTTGTCAGGGGAATGTCAGGAGAAACCGGTGGAGACCTCACCCGCCCGCCTCCCGTACCGCCTGGACCCCGCCGGGGGCTGCCCGCACGCAGTCAACGCGCGGCTGCTGGCCCAGGGCGCCGTCGCCCCGGTCGAGCTGCCCGGCGGCATCGGGGGCATGGCCGTACTCGGGCACGAGGCGCTGAAGGAGTTCCTGCAGCACCCGGAAGTCGCCAAGAACGCCCGCCACTTCACCGCCCTGCGCGAGGGGAGGATCGCCGAGGGCTGGCCGTTGCTGACGTTCGCCACCGTCCCGGGCATGACCACCGCCGACGGTGACGACCACCGGCGGCTGCGCTCCCTGGCCGCCCGCGCGTTCACGCCCCGCCGGGTGGCCGACCTGAAGCCACGTGTCGAGGAACTGACCGAGTCGCTGCTCGACGGCCTGGCACGCGCCGCCGCCGCGGACGGCGGTGTCGCCGATCTGCGCCGGCACTTCGCGCTGCCCCTGCCGATGGGCGTGATCTGCGAACTCCTCGGGGTGGACGTCGAGTTCCGGGACCGGCTGCATCACCTCGGCAGCCAGGTCGTGGCCACCGACACCGCACCCGCCGACGCCGTCGCCGCCAACCGCGAACTCGTCGCCGTCCTGGGTGAGATCGCCGCGGCCAAGGCCGCCCGGCCCGGTGACGACCTCACCAGCGCGCTCATCGCCGTCGGGGACGAGGACGGCGACCGGCTCAGCCGGCCGGAGCTGATCGGCACCCTGCTGCTGATGATCATCGCCGGGCACGAGACCACCCTCAACCTGATCACCAACGCCGTGCGCGCCCTGTGCGCCCACCCCCGGCAACTCGCCCTGGTGCGCGCGGGCGAGGCGAGCTGGGCGGACGCGGTGGAGGAGACGCTGCGCTGGGACGCGCCGGTCAGCTACTTCCCGTTCCGCTACCCCGTGCGGGACCTGACGGTCGCCGGCACGGCGATTCCCGCCGGCACGCCCGTGCTCGCCGGCTACTCCGCGGCCGGCCGCGATCCGGCGGCGCACGGCCCGGACGCCGACCGCTTCGACGTCACCCGTGCCGGCCGGCCCGGAGCCGTACGCCATCTGTCCCTCGGCCATGGCGCGCACTTCTGCCTGGGCGCGCCGCTGGCCCGGCTGGAGGCCACGGTCGCCCTGGAGCGGCTGTTCACCCGCTTCCCCGGGCTCCGGCCGGCCGTGCCCGAGGCGGAACTGGCGCCACACGCCGGATTCGTGGGCAACAGCGTCCGGAGTCTGCCGGTGCGGCTCGTGCCGCACGGTTCCTGAACCCGGCGAGCCGGCATATCGTCAGGGATATGTAACAGAAGTCCGCAGACCATAACGATCCCGGACGACGGGGGACTTGACCGCCAAGGTGTACTATCTTCACGGCATGTCCACGCCACCGCAGTCCCCGCCGCCGGCCGACCAGCCTGCTCAGCAGCCCCAGCAGTCCGCGCACCCGGCCGTCCCGCCGCAGCCCACGGCCTATCCGTACCCGAACCCGCAGTCACCTCCGGCGGGAGCGTTCTACGCGCAGCCCACACTGGTCGGTCAGCCGCCGGTACAGCCGGCACCCGCGCAGGGACAGCCGGGGATGCCACCGCAGGGACAGCCGGGGATGGCGCAGCCGGGGAATCCCTATGCGCAGACGTACCCGTACGGGCCCGTGCCGCCCGCCCCTCCGGCGGGTGGCGGCGGAGGGGCGGGCCGGGCGGTGCTGTGGGCCGCCGTCGGCGCGGTCGTGGCCTCCGCCGCCTGGGCGGGCGGTGTCCTCCTGCTCGGCGGGAAGGGTGACAGCGCGGACCTGCGCGGCTACTCGGCGCCCTCCGACATGTGCGCCGGTGCCGACTACTCGTCCTTCAAGGAGGAGTACTCCGAGACCGGCTCCTCGCCGACGCACACCACGCTCAAGGACAAGGCGCTGGACGAGAGTTACTGCAGCGTGGGGCTGAAGAAGTCCGGCTCGACGTACTCGGACGCCTATCTGACCCTGCAGCTGGACCTGCACAGGAAGACCGACCCGGGGCCCGAGTTCACCGCCACCTGGAAGAACTACGGCGACAGCCACACCGGTTACGACGTCGACCCGGTCGAGGGCATCGGTGACGAGGCCTACCTGGTCACCCAGGACACCACGAACGGCTCCTCCAGCGGCTCCCGGTACGCCACGCTCGCCGTCCGCGACGGCTGGGTGACGTACATGATGAGCTACAGCTCCTACCTGTCCTCGTACGACGAGGACAAGGACCCGCCCGCGCTCACCGACGTGACCGGCTGGCTGAAGGCCGACACCAAGAGCACGCTGGAGCGCCTGAAGAAGTGACCCCGGTGGTGCGGGGGCACGGCGCGGCCGCTCAGGCCGGTCGTGCCGCCGCCTCCTCGGCGATCTGCTCGAACCGGGCGCCCATGGCCTCGGCGAGGGCGTGCGCGCCCGACAGCGGACGGACCATGACCATGAAGTCGTCGATCAGGCCGTCCTCGTTCACGTGCAGGAAGTCGCAGCCGGTCAGCTCCCGGTCGCCCACCCGGGCGCGGAAGACCAGCGCGTGATCCGTGCCGTCCGGGTCGCCGATCTCCCGGACGTACCGGAAGTCCTCGAAGACCTGGACGACCGCGCGCAGGATCGCCGCGGTGATCGCCTTGCCGTGGTACGGCTTGAAGACGACCGGGCTGGTGAAGACGACGTCCTCGGCCAGCAGTGCCTCGACGGCCGCCGGGTCGCCGGCTTCGACGGCCTCACGGAACGCGCGCATCGGACCACCTCACATAGTCAATTAATTGATTAGGTGCGGATGAGATTATTCAACGACTGCTAGCCTGTCCATATGTCGCTCAAGTACGCCGTTCTGGCCGCCCTGCTGGAGGGCGAGGCCTCGGGCTACGAGCTGTCGAAGACGTTCGACGTCTCGCTCGCGAACTTCTGGCCCGCCACCCCGCAGCAGCTGTACCGGGAACTGGAGCGCCTCGCACAGGACGGGCTGGTCCAGGCCCGTACGGTGCAGCAGGAGCGCCGGCCGAACAAGCGGATGTTCACGCTCACCGAGGCCGGCCGGGCCGAGCTGGACGCGTTCGCCGCCGAGCCGCCCAAGCGGCCCACCGCCATCCGTGACGAACTCCTCATCAAGGTCCAGGCCATGGACGGGGGCGATTCCGGGGTCACCAGGGAGCTGATCGAGGAGCGCATGGGCTGGGCGCGCGGCAAGCTCGACCGCTACCGGCGGGTGCGCGAGAGTCTGCTCGACGGGCGCGCGGAGGACGAGTTCCTGCGCGTCTCCGACCGCGTCGGGCCGTACCTCACCCTCATGGCCGGCATCGCCTTCGAGGAGGAGAACCTGCGCTGGTGCGAGCGCGTCCTGACGGTCCTGGAGCGGCGCGGCGATGTCGCCTCCCCCCGGCCTTCCCGCGACCTGCCCGCGGCGGAGCGGTGACGGAACCCGCACATCGGCCGGAGGGCCGGTCCGTCACGGCGGGTTGACGCGTCAGCCCCGTCGATCGCTCGTCGGGGTGGTCATGCCGCGTGACACGGGCCGTCACCGCGGGCGCTGCGGCACAGTGGGCGGGTGTCTCGCCGACTTCTTCCCCTGCTGGTGGCGGCGCTGGTGAGCGTCGCCGGCTGCACCACCGTCGCCTCCCGTCCCACGCCCGACGCCACCCCGCCGCCGGATCCGGCGGCGAGACCGTCGGTCCTGCGGGTCCCGTCGGATGAGCCCTCCGCACGGGCGGCGCTCGTCCGTACCGGCCACGGGCGTCCGGCAGGCTCGGCGGCCGGGCCCGCGCGGAGCCCCGAGCCGGTCCGCGGACGGGTGCCCGTGGCGCCTCCCCGGGCCGTGGCGCCCGCCGCCCCGCCGGTGCGCCGTCACCACCCGGAACGGCGGCCGCCCGTACACCGCCGTCCGTCCCCCCGCACCCGCCCGGCCTCCCGGCCGCCCACGTCCGTGCACATGCGCGACCTGTGCCGCCAGGCGGACGGCGTGGCCGCACCCGAGATCGCGCGGCTCTGCCACGACACGTTCGGCTGACGACGGCCGCACCGGCGGCTCGCCGCGCTCCCACGGCCCCGCCGGCCGGGCGGGCCCCTTCAGCCGAGCGGGCCGCGCAGGCCGGCGCGGCCGTCATAGGGTGAGGGCATGTTCGGTCCAGCAGGCCCCACCCTCCGCGAACTCACCGTGCAGGCGCTGTCGTCCGTCGAGCGCGGTTACGACCTGCTCGCGCCGAAGTTCGACCACACCCCCTTCCGGACCCCCGACGACGTGCTGGACGCCGTGGCGAAGGCGCTGGCGCCGCTCGGCCCGTTCGCGGACGGACTCGACCTGTGCTGCGGCACCGGGGCCGGGACGCGGCCGCTGGCCGGACTGTGCCACCGCAGCGTCACCGGGGTCGACTTCAGCGCCGGCATGCTCGACGTCGCCCGGCGCCGCGTACCGCCCGCGGGGGAGTCGCGGGTCGCCTGGGTGCGCGGAGACGCCCGGGCCCTGCCGTTCACGGCCGCCTTCGATCTCGTCGTCTCCTTCGGGGCGTTCGGCCACTTCCTGCCCCGGGAGCTGCCGGGTCTGTGTGCCCAGGTCCACTCGGTGCTGCGGCCCGGAGGCCGCTTCGCCTTCCCCGTGTTCGCCCCGCCCGGCCCCGCACACCCCGCCTTCTGGCTGCTGCTCGGCTTCGACGCGGCGATGCGGGTGCGCAACGCGCTGTGGCGGCCCCCGTTCGTCATGTACTACCGGGCCCTGCGACTCGGGGCCATGATCGCGGAGTTGGAGCGGGCGGGATTCGCGGTCGAACTGCGCGTGCTGCCCGAGTTCGGCCGGCGGGCCGACGGCAGCCCGCACGGCAGGCTGGTGGTGGCGCGCAGAGCCGGCCCGCCGGCCGCGGCGGTCAGCCCGCGGCGGGCAGGGTGAATTCGTAGACCAGTGTGTCCCGTTCGGCGTCCACCACCAGATCGGTGATCTCCAGCGGGCGGGCGTACTGGTCGTGCACGCGCCGGGTCACCCGCACCGAGGAGGCGTCGCCGACCTGGGTGATGGCGTCCCGGTGGTGCAAGGCCAGCCCGGCCTTGCGCATCCAGTCGTAGGCCCGCCGCAGCTGTGCGGGCGTGGCCCCGTCGGCCCGGCCCCGGTAGCGGGCCAGCTCCGCCACCTCGGCGAGCGCCACCGGCGAGAACGACGTCAGCGCCGTCCGCAGCGACCGGCCGTCCGGGGTCGCCGAAAGGTAGTGGTGCACCAGCGTCGGCCGGTGCGGGGCCAGGCCCAGCGCCTGCGCGTGCTCCGGCGGGGGTGGCTCCCAGGTCACCGTGGACCGGTCGACCGCGCACGGGTCCGCCGACCGGGCGCCCACCGGGAAGGTGAGCGACTCCGGCGCCTCGACCGGCCGGCCGGGCAGGGTGGCATGGCTGCCCCGTCGGTCGGTGGCGACCAGTCCGCCGCGGCGCAGCACCTCCAGTGCCTGCCGGACGGTCTCCCGGCTGACGCCGAAGTGCGCGGCCAGGTGCCGTTCGCCCGGCAGCCGTTCACCCGGCGGGACGGTGCCGTCGCGCAGTTCGTCGAGCAGCAGTGCCGCGATCCGTCCGTACAGGGGCCGGTCGTCGTCGGGCGGGGAGTCGAGCGGGGGATCGAGCGGGGTGGTGCGGGCCATGCCGCGCCCTCCTGTCGGTGACAAGACGTAGTCGTACGGGCTCGTTGCGCGACCACAATTAGCATTGGTCTAAACCACAAGGGAAGGGTGGTATGCCGGTTCGACCGAAATACACACCCGCGCGCACGGCGGTCACCGGGCGCCGCGCCACGCGCTCACAGGGCGCTGTACAGGGCGTCGACCAGTGCTGATTTGCGCGGATCACCGGCGATGCGCGGCCCCATCCGGTTCATGACGTAGCCCAGTGACACGCCTGTCTCCGGGTCGGCGAGCCCACAGGAGCCGCCGAACCCGTCATGGCCGAAACCGGGACGCCGCGTCGCCGGTGTACTGCCGACGGGCCTCAGACGTACGAGCGCAGCCAGCGGAGCTTCAGCGCCTCCTGGAAGGGGCCGCCGCCCTCGTGATCGTTGAAGTCGTACACCTCGATCGCCTTGTGCTCGTGCGCCCACGCGTTGAACGCCGCGAACACCGTCGACGGCGGGCACGTCTCGTCCTCCAGGGCCGCCGAGAACAGGGCCGGCGCCCGGCCCCGGGCCGCGAAGTGCACCCCGTCGAAGTAGGACAGCGTGCGCCGCACCTCCTCCGAGCGCCCGCGGTGCGTCTTGAGGAACAGCGCGATCTCCCGGTACGGGGGTCGGTCGGTCAGCGTCATCGCGCGCGGGAAGTCGCAAAGGAACGGCACGTCCGGAGCGATCGCGACCAGGTCGGGCACCAGGGCACCGGTCGCGATCGAGATGCCGCCGCCCTGGCTCCCGCCGATCGCCACCGTCCGCGTGGCGTCGGTCAGCGGGTGCGAGCGGGCCGCCTCGACCGCACGCACGGCGTCCGTGAACACCCGTCGGTAGTAGTAGTTCTCGGGCGCGTCGAGACCCCGCGTCATGTACCCGGGGTACGCCGGCGCCGCGCCCACCGGGTCCGCCGTGTCGCCACCGGCACCCCAGCCGCTGCCCTGTCCGCGCGTGTCCATCAGGAAGTGGGCCCGGCCCGTCGCGGACCACAACAGGTTCTCGTGCGGCAGACCGCGCCCGCCGCCGTAGCCGAGGAACTCCACCACCAGCGGCAGCGGCTCCGTGGTCCCGGCGGGCAGCCGCAGCCAGCCCTTGACGGGATGGCCGCCGAACCCGGCGAACGTCACGTCGTACACCTCGACCGCGCTCAGTCCGGTCTCCACCGGCTCGAAACGCGCGTCCAGTTCGTGCTCGCGGGCCTCCTGGAGCGTCTTGTCCCAGAAGGCGTCGAAGTCCTCCGGCTCGGTGGACTCGCTGCGGTACGCGCGGAGTTCGTCGAGGGGCAGATCGAACCGGGCCATCAGCAACCGCCTTTGCGAAGGAAGTGCGTGTCGCCCCACGGTACGAGGGTGATCGGATGACTCGCCAGGGTCACGGCGGGGGCGAACCCGTTTCCGGTCGTTCGCTCCGAACCGCCCATGTACCGGTCCGGTGGTGAGGGGGTGCCTGCTCCGGGAGGGCGTCCGCCATCCCGTCGTCCCTCCGGTGATCGGGTCACCCGTGCGTCACGTCCGCGGCTGTGTCCACCGGGGTCCCGTCCGTGCCCACTCCCGCTCCCACTCGGCCAGGCGGTGGCGCAGGGCGATCCGGCGCTCCAGCACGCGGCCGAGGAGTACCACGGTGGCCGCACCGCCCGCCGCGCACAGCCCCACGGTGACCGCGTGCTGCCACACGGCCGCGTCGTCCGGCGGCGGCGCCACACTGCGCCCGCGGGAGTCGAACCACACCGGGACCGGCTCCCCGGCACGGGCCCCCGCCGGTACCCGGGCCCACGCCGTCCGCACCCCCTTGCCCGGCTCGGTCCACCGGACCTGGGCGCGGTACGGATGCCGGCGGTCCTCCTCCAGCGGGGACCGCCGCTCGGGCGGGTCGCCGACCACCACGGCGCGCACCTGGTGGCGCTGGGCCCGCTGCTCCGCGGCGAGCGCCCGGGCCCGGTCATGGGCGTGCAGGCCCGCGGCCACCCCGACCAGCGGCGCGACGACGAACAGGAGGACGGTGACCACGAGCACCGTCCACGCTTCCACGACGTCCGACCGGCGCCGTAGCGGATTGCGCCGCCAGCGCCAGCCCTGCACCCGGGTACGCATGTCCACCTCCTCGCCACCGCCGGAGCCGGAGAGACGGGAACGCAGGATCGCCGGTCCGCCGCCCCCGCCGCTCACGCGCACGAGCGTCCACACCCGTCTCGTACCCCGTACGGAGCACCTCGCGCATGCCGCGAACCGCTAGTTCCGGCCCATATGGCGCACAGCACACGCCATGCGCCCCACCATCGCGCGCCGGGCTCCGTCCCGCGACCCGGAGGCTCGCCCGAGCCGCTCGACCGGGAGGTGACCGCTGGACCGGAGTGGCGGATCGGGAGGTGATCACCGGGCCGGACCGCTCGATCGGAAGGTGATCGCCCGGCGGGACGGCGCGACCGGTACGCGAGCGCTCGGCCGGGCCGCTCGATCCGGCGGTGACCGCCAGGCCGGGCCGCTCGACCGGGAAGCGAACGCTCAGCGGAGCGCCCGGTTCCGCTGCGAGCGCTCAGCCGAACCGCTCGATCCGGATCCGCTCCACCGGCTGGCCCGCCGCGACCAGCAGCCGGGAGGCGTGCTCGGCGAACCCGTTGGATCCGCACACATAGGCTTCCCACCCACCGGCGGGCTGCTCGGCCAGGAGCGGCGCTATATATGCGGCCGTCATACGTCCCACCGCCACCCCGGGCGGAGCGCTGCGGGTGAACACGGGCGTCGTCTCCGCGCCCAGCTCGGCCGCGTAGATCAGCTCTTCGGGGCTGCGTGCCGACACCAGCATCCGCAGCGGGAGGCCGAGGCCGCGCGCCCGGTGGTGCCGCACCATCGACATCAGCGGCACGACGCCGGAGCCGGCCCCCAGCAGCAGCGCCGGCCGGTCGCCCGGCCAGGCGAAGAAGCCGCTCAGCGGGCCGCGCACCTCGATCGTGTCACCGGGCCGGGCCACGGTGTGGAACCAGCCGGAGACCTCGCCGCCCGGCACCCGGTCCAGGGTCAGCTCGATGTGCCCGGAGTCGTCCGGCGCCGACGCGATCGAATAGTGGCGCTGCGCCACATAACCGTCGGCGGCGGTCAGTCGCAGCATCAGGTGCTGGCCCGGCAGGTGTCCCGCCCAGGCCGGCACCGCCAGCCGGAACGTGGCCGCGTGCGGCGTCTCGCGGCGAATCTCCGTCAGCGTGGCGGTCTGCCACACCGTCGCCGCCTCGCCGCTCACCGCGATCCGCCCGGGCACCGCGAACCGCGTCACGGGAGTCGTCGTCTCAGTCACCGGAGTACCGCTGCTCCTGCCAGGGGTTGCCCCGCGCGTGGTAGCCGTTGCCCTCCCAGAAGCCCGGCTCGTCGTGGTCCAGGAGCGTGATGCCCGCGATCCACTTGGCGCTCTTCCAGAAGTAGAGATGAGGCACGAGGAGCCGCGCCGGGCCGCCGTGCTCGGGCGGCAGCGGTGCGCCGTCGTACTCCCAGGCGATCCAGGCCCGCCCGCCGGTGAGGTCGGCGAGCGGCAGGTTGGTGGTGTACCCGGTGTGGGAGTAGGCGAGGGCATGGGTGGCGGACCCATGTGGCCGCACCACGGCGAGGAAGGCGTCCAACGAGACGCCGCCGAACCGCACGCCGAACTTCGACCAGCCGGTCACACAGTGGATGTCGCCCTCGTACGCCGAGGCGGGCAGCCCGTGGGCGGCGTCCCAGTCCCAGGTGTGCGGGCGCTCGACCAGGCCGTCGATCCGGAAGGACCAGTCGGTGGCCGCGAGGTCCGGGGTGACCTCGGCGGACAGGACGGGCCAGTCCTCGCGCGCGTCGTACTGCCCGGGCGGCAGTCCCGGGTCGTGGACGCGCGGGCGGCCCGAGAAGCCTCGCGTGACGTTCATGCTTCAACCGTACGCTGCCGAACCGGGTGCTCCGTCCCTGGTCGGCGCCCCCTTCGTTGCGGCCGTATGAACTCTGTCCGGGCCCGGGAATAGCGGCCCGTCGCCGCTCCTTGCCGATCGGTGCCGGCGCCCGGCGCGCCGGCGAGAGCGCGCGAGACGCGCCGGTGAAGCGCGAGGGAAGTGAGGAGACGAGGATGCCCCAGGCGTACGTTCCCCAGGCCGTGATCGAGGTGGCCGCATGACCGTCGTGAGCGGCCCGGGCGGCCCCGGCCGGACCTCCGCCGGCGTTCCGCACGTCCTCGACAACCCGGCCCTGGCCTCGCTGACCGGCCCGCACGCCCACTTCGCCGAGCGGCGCGGCCGGGTGCTGCGCTACCCCGTCGACGTCTCGCCGTGGCTGGCGTTGCCCGACGACCCGGACGCGCGGGACTGGGCGGACCTCGCCGCGCTGGCCGGGCCCGGCGCCGGAGCCCCGCTGCCCGGCTTCCGCGGGGAGGTCCCGGAGGGCTGGGAGACCACCTTCCGGGCCGAGGGCGTACAGCTCGTGGACGACGGCCTCGCCGCCGCACCGGACCCGGAGGCGGTCCGCCTCGGGCCGGCGGACGTCCCCGAGATGCTCGGCCTGGTGGCGCGCACCCGGCCCGGACCGTTCCTGCCGCGCACCGTGGAGCTCGGCACCTACCTCGGCATCCGGCGGGACGGGGCGCTGATCGCCATGGCCGGGGAGCGGCTGCACCCGCCGGGCTGGACCGAGATCAGCGCCGTCTGCACGGACCCCGCCTTTCGCGGCGAGGGGCTGGCCACCCGCCTGATCCGGGCGGTCGCGCACGGCATCCGGGAGCGCGGTGAGACGCCGTTCCTGCACGCCAGTGCCGCGAACACGGGCGCCATCCGGCTGTACGAGTCCCTCGGCTTCCGGCTGCGCCGCCGCACGGCGTTCTTGGAGGTCCGGGCGCCGGAACGGCTGGCGGGCGGCCACGCGGCGGTGCCGGTGCCGCAGCCCGGGTGAGCCCTCACTCCGTGTCGGCGCCAGCCGGCCCCGCGTTGTACCGCTCCAGGTAGGCGGCGAACCGCACCAGGTCGTCCGCGGGCCAGTCCGCGAGCCGCTCCCGGAAGGCGGCCCGGCGGCTGCGGGTGACCTGGGCGAGGATCTCCTCCCCTGCCTCCGTCAGGTGCAGAACCTGCACCCGGTGGTCCTCCGGGTCCACCCGGCGCTCGATCAGGCCCGCCCGCTCCAGCGTCCCCACCTGGCGGCTCACCGTGGACTTGTCCAGGGCGTAGTGGGCCGCCAGGTCCGTGGCCCGGCAGCCGCCGCGCTCCTCCAGATGGCCGAGCAGGGTGTACGACACCAGGGACAGCTCGGGGTGCATGCGGCCCGCCGAGGCGCGGGCCCGGCGCGCGAAGATGGTCATCTCGCGCTGGATCGTCTCGACGGCCGACTCCGCTGCGCTCACGGGAATTCCTCCTCCGACGGTGTAGTTGTATAGTACAACTTGAAGTGAGAGTTGTATAAGCCAACCTTTGGAGGGCCGCGCACGATGAGGTCACCGGCACTGCGCCATGTGCTCATGCACCTGATCACCCCGCTGCTGATGTGCCTGGGCATGGGGCTCGCCTACATGGGGGCGTTCGTCACCCCCGAGCCGCACCACCTGCCGGTCGCCGTCGTCGGCAGCGCCCCGAAGGCCAAGGTTTTCGCACAGACGGTCAAGGACACCGCGGGGGACCGGCTCGACGTCCGTACGGTGGCCACCCGCGCGGACGCCGTCGGCCTGCTCAGGTCCCGCGAGGTGACCGGCGCCTATGTGCCGAGCACCCGCGCCCCCGAACTGCTGGTGGCGAGCGCCGCCTCCGACATGGGCGCCACGGCCGTGGAGAAGGTGTTCACGCCCGTCGCCGCCGCCGAGGGCCTGCCGCTGACGGTCACCGACGTCGCCGAGCCGGTCGCCGACGACCCCACCGGGCAGGGCCTGTTCTTCCTGCTGATCGCGGTCAGCATCGGTTCCTACGCCTCGGTCGCCGCGCTCGGCGCCGCGGGTGCGGGTCTCGCGATGCGGGTCCGGGCGCTGCTCGCCGTCGGCGTCGCCGCGGTGGTGAGCGGCATCGGCGCGGTGCTCGCCGGGCCGGTGTTCCACCTCGCCCACCACGACCTCGCGGGCGTGTGGGGCATGGCCTGGCTGTACTCGGCGGGCATCCTCGTCGTCGGCGTCGGCCTCCACACGTTCCTGAAGCGGTGGACCACCCTGACCATGATGGTGCTGTTCGTGATGCTGAACTTCACCAGTTCCGGCGGGTTGTTCCGGCCCGAGCTGCAGAACGGGTTCTTCGGCACCCTGCACGCCTTCTGGAACGGTGCCGGCTTCGTCGAGGGCCTGCGCAGCCTGCTGTACTTCGACGGCGACGGCCTCGCCCGGCACGTGTGGACCCTCGCGGTGTGGCTGCTGGCCGGCGCCGTGCTGACCGCGGCCGCCGCCCTCTACGAGCGCACCGGCCGCCCCCACCGGGCGGCCGCCCGGCCCCGGCCCGAGCCCGAGCGCGACGCCCGGCCGGCCGCCACGGAGGAGGCGGAGGAGGAGCTGGAGGAGACGGTCGCCGTCTGAAGCCTGCGCCGGCATCCCGACTCGGCGTGCACGGGGGCCGGTTCGCCGGCCGGCCGTCACGCCGTGGCCGGCGCGGCGGCACCCCGGACCGGAACGCCCACCAGGGCGGCGCGGCGCCGAACGGCCCGGGCGACGGGACCGAGTGCCGCCCTCGGGCGGATCACCGGCGGCCCGGGCCGTGGGGTAAAGTGCCCGAGCGGCCGCGGACGTTCGCGGCCCCTGTGCGAGGAGGTGGGAACCATCACCGCTGTGTCGGCCGGGGTGCTCTCTTCTCGTGACGACGCGGTACACCGGCAGCGGTGACCGCGGGAGCGCCCTGACGTTCTCGCGCTCCCGAAAGGCTTCGGCTTCCATGCCCGCTCCCGCACCGCTCACCTTGCCCGCGATCGTCTCCGTGCTGCGCGCCGCGGGCTGCGTCTTCGCCGAGGACGAGGCCGAGTTGATCCTCGCCACCGCCCGTACCCCCGAGGAGGCGGCCGGCATGGTGGACCGGCGCGCCGCCGGACTGCCGCTCGAACAGGTCCTCGGCTGGGCCGAGTTCCACGGGCTGCGCGTCACCGTGGAACAAGGGGTGTTCGTCCCCCGCCGTCGTACCGAGTTCCTGGTCGACCAGGCGCTGGCGGCGGCGCCGCACGCGACCGTCGTCGTCGACCTGTGCTGCGGTTCCGGCGCGCTCGGCGCGGCCCTCGCCCATGCCCTGGACGGCGCCGAGGTGCACGCCGCCGACATCGACCCGGCCGCCGTGCGCTGTGCCCGCCGCAACCTCGCCGCCTTCGGCGGCCGGACCCACCAGGGCGACCTGTACGAGGCCCTGCCCCCGGCCCTGCGCGGCCGTGTGGGCGTCCTGACGGCCAACGTGCCCTACGTCCCCACCGCCGAAGTGGCCCTGCTCCCGGCGGAGGCCCGCGACCACGAGCCGCTGGTCGCGCTGGACGGCGGCGCCGACGGCCTCGACGTGCTGCGCCGGGTGGCCGCCGGGGCCACCGACTGGCTGGCCCCCGGCGGCTGCCTGCTGACCGAGACCAGCGAACGCCAGGCCCGGGCGGCCGTGGAGACGTTCACCGCCGCGGGCCTGACGACCCGTCTGGCGGTGTCGCACGAGCTGCACGCCCATGTCGTGATCGGCGTACGGCCCTCGCCGTGAACCCGGGCGCGCGCGGCGACTACGGCAGGTGCTGCGCCCGGGCGATGAGCAGGGCCACGTCGTCGTGGTTGTCCGGGTGGTGCAGCGTGCGCAGGAGGTGGTCGCAGACATCCTCCAGGGGGCGGGCGGGGTCGTCGAGCAGCGACAGCAGGAAGGCCAGGCGCTCGTCCAGCGAATGGCGGCGGGTCTCCACCAGCCCGTCGGTGTAGAACACCAGCTCGTCGCCGGGTTCGAAGTCGACCGTGACGGTGAGGAAGCCGACCCCGCCCACCCCCAGCGGCACGCCGGTCGGCAGGTCGAGCAGTTCCGGCGGGCGGCCGGGCCGTACCCGGGCCGGGGGCAGATGGCCCGCGTTGGCGATCCGGCACTGGCGCAGATGCGGGTCGTGGACGGCGTAGACGCAGGTCGCGATGGAGTGGTCCAGGGCCGAGGTCGTCTTGTCCAGGTGCTCCAGCAGCCGGGCCGGATCGAGGTCGAGGGCGGCCAGGGTGGTCGTAGCGGTGCGCAGCCGGCCCATCGTGGCGGCCGCGCTGACCCCACTGCCCATCACGTCACCGACGACGAGCGCGGTCTTGTCCCCCTCCAGCGGAATGACGTCGAACCAGTCGCCGCCGACCTCGCTGGTGGCGCCGGCCGGCTGGTAGCGGGAGGCCACCTCCAGACCCGTGGTGACCGGAGGATGACTGGGCAGCAGGCTGCGCTGCAGCGTGAGCGCGGTGTTGCGGGCGTTCTGGTACCAGCGCGCGTTGTCGATCTGCACGGCCGCCCGGGCGGCCAGCTCGCGCGCCAGCAGGACGTCGTCCTCGTCGAAGGGGGCCGGGTTGCGGGTGCGCTTGAGATCGAGCGCGCCCAGCACCTGGCCGCGCGCGATCAGCGGCACCGCGAGGTACGAGTGCAGACCCGCCCGGCCGAGCAGCACCGCCGCCTCGGCGGAGCGGGCGATGCGCGGCAGGTCCTCGTCCTTCACCTGCGGCACCAGCACCGCCTCGCCGGTGCGCACGCACTCGGTGACCAGACGGTCGGGCGCGTACCGGGCGATCTGGCCGGGCGTGTCGGCGGCCCGTACGGCGTCCGAGCCCTCCTCCGGGCGCAGGGCGAGCGCCCGGATCACCGCGGACTCCGAGGGGCCCAGCGTGCTGGGCCGGCCCTCGACCACCGCGTCCAGCAGGTCCACGGCCGCCACGTCCGCCAGTTCCGGCACGGCGACCTCGGCCAGCTCGGAGGCGGTGCGTTCCAGTTCCAGCGTCGTGCCGATCCGGGCGGAGGCGTCGGCGATGACCGCGAGCCGGCGCCGCGCGGCCTCCGCCTCCACGGAGGCCCGGTGCTGCTCGGTGATGTCGACCAGCGACACGGCCACCCCGAGCACGTTGCCGAGGACGTCCTCCAGCCGGTACATCGAGTGCGACCAGGTGTGGTCCCGGTCCGGGTCGGCCGGGGTACGGCCGACGAGCGTGCCGCCGATCAGCGGCACCCCCGTCTCCAGCACCCCCCGGGCTGCCGCCTCCAGCGCCTGGGCGTTCAGCAGCGGCAGCACCTCGGGCAGCGATCTGCCCACGTGGTCGGCGGCCGGCACGCCGTTGATCCTCTCCAGGGCCGGATTGACGGAGACGAACCGCACGTCGGTGTCGAGCACGGCGTAGCCGATCGGGGACTGCTGCACCATCCGCTCGGACAGCGCCACGTCCTGCTCCAGCCGCCGTACGGTCGACTGGTCGGCGGCCAGCCCGAGCGCGTAGACGTCGCCCCGGTCGTCCAGCAGCCGCATGTTGCGGAACTCCACCAGACGGGTCGTGCCGTCCTTGTGCCGCACCGGGAAGCCGCCGGCCCAGCTCTGCCCGGTGCGCATCACGTCGGCGAAGAGCTTGCCGACCTGCTGGATGTGCCGTTCGTGCACCATCAGCCGGGCGGCGTACTGGCCGAGGGCCTCCTGCGCGGTGTACCCGAAGAGCTCCTCCGCCTGCGGGCTCCACAGCACGATCCGGCCGTCGGTGTCCAGCACCACCGACGCCACGCGCAGCACGTCGAGCAGGCCGCTGGGACGCACCGGACCGCGCGCCGGCTCGCCGCTCTCCGCCACCGGAGCCTCGGCTGCACTCATGCCACGCACCGCCTTCGCCCGTTCGCACGGCACGTCGTCCCCCGTGCCGACTCCCCTTGTTCTATCGCGCTCACACCCGACTCTCCGACGCCTTCGCCGTCTGTCTCCACCATCTCTCAACACGGCCGCGGGCGTCGCCGAAGTCGCCGCGCCGGTGGGGCGCCGCGGGGGCTCCTGCCGAGACCGTACAGCGCCGTCCCGCGGACCGTGAGAGTTCACGCTCATGTTGCTGCATTGGCCTGTACATGACTATCGCGCCACGCCAGACTGTCCGCCGACCGAGTGTCCCCGCCCGCGCACCCCGCGTACTCACCACCCCTTCGAGGAGTCCGCCATGCCCGCGTCCACCCGGCAACGTTGTCACGCAGTCCTCGCCGGACTCGTCACCCTCGCCACCGCCGCAGTCGTGTCCCTCGCCGCGGCCCCGCCCGCCGGCGCGGCCGGCACCTGGACGGAGACCGGCTCCGACCGCGCCGACCCGCTGACCGAGAGCCAGGGCCTGGCCTCGGTGGAGGTCCCGGCGAACAGCCCCAACCGGTACACCGGCATCGGCACGATCCCCTTCGGCGTCTCCAGCCGCGGCTGGAACCACGTCGGCGACCCCGACGCCTCGTACAACGGCTACTACATCGAGCCCTACCAGCGGGACTCCGGCAACTCGAAGATGTACCGCGTGCAGGCGCCCGGCGGCGCCTGGTCGGAGTACGTCCACACGCTCGGCGCGGGCGAGGCGCTGAACAACTCCTGGGCCGCCGTCTCGCCCGACGGCCAGTGGATGCTGTCCGGCGAGTGGGGCACGATGACCCGCCTGCTGGTCTTCCCGACCCCGGGCGTCAACCCGTCCACCTCCCCCTCGGCGAACCTCCCGCAGGTCTCGGCCGTCCGCCTGGACCACGCGGTCCGCGACGTCCAGGGCTGCGACTTCTCCGGCCCGGCCACCCTCCTGTGCTCCTCGGACGACCCCGAGGGCAGCCTCTTCGGCCTCACCAAGCCGCTGCTCCAGATCGACCTCTCGGCCGCGCCGAACGGCACGGCGGACGTCTCCGGGCACGTCACCGCCCTGCGTCAGCTGCCGCTGCGCAGCTCCTGCTCGGGCGCCTTCGAGGCGGAGGGCATCGACTACGACCGCCGCAGCGGCATCCTGCGCGTGATCGTGGTGTCCCCCGGCTTCTGTGTGCTCACGGACAGCAAGACGTACAAGTTCTCGCGTGGCTGAGGGCCGGCCGGGAGCGGGCACGCGCACGGCCGGAACGGCCGCGCGAGGCCCGGGCCCGCGAGCGCGGCCGAAGGCCGCGGATCGCGTGCGGCTGAGGTGTGCGCGGCGTCCGGTGGTGCTTTGCTGGGGATGGACGCGGTTCGGCGGGGTACCCCCGTTCCACCGCAGCGCGGCCACGAAAGGAGCGATCATGGCAGACACGGAGCGGTCGCATCCGGAAACCGTCTCGGTGGAGATCAGCGGATATTCCAAGGACGACGCCCGGCTCGTCTTCGAAGCGCTCAGCGCCTGCTTCGCCTCCGACCGGGCTCCCGAGGAAGTGCCCCAGCAGCTCCACGAGACCCGTCCGATGGTGTGGCTCGGCACCTATGACGTGGCGGACGCCCGAGGGCCCGGCTGCCCGCCGGTCCACCTCGACTCGCCCGTCCAGGCGGACGTCCAGGGCAGCTACTGGGCGGTGGAACGGTTCCGCCACACCCTGGACTCGATGTTCACCGTGCAGGAGACCTGCACGGCCTCCGGCGACCAGGAGCGGGACCTGCACCTGCGCCTGGAAAGCCGCTGAACCGCGAACGAGAGGCCTAGGGCCTTTCGGGCAGCGCCCCGGCCGGCTCGCCGTCGGCCGGGGCGTACTGTGCCAGCCCGTGGCCGAAGGACCAGTCGGCGGAACCGTTCTCGGTCAGGGTGACGAAGACGTTGCGCGGCTCGGTGCCCGTGCGCTCGTGCACCAGCTCGGCGATCCGCCGGTACATCGCCCGCTTGAGGTCCGCGTCGCGTCCGGCCCGCAGGGTGATCGCGACGAACACCAGCGAGTCGTCGCGGTGGATGCCGGGGTAGTCGCCGTGGCGCAGGGTGCCGGTCACGCCGTCGTGGCCGGTCAGCACCTGGAAGCGGTCCTCGGGCGGGATGCCGAGGCTCTCCACGAGCGCGTCCTGGACGGCCTGGCCGAGCGCGTCGAGACGGGCGGGGTCGGTACCGAGAGTGTCGATGCGGACGAAGGGCATGGCAGGGCGTCCTTCCAGGCGGCTGTTCGGGCTCAACTGAGTGTACATACTAGTAGTTACAGAGTGGCTGGAGTCACCCCCCGGCGGTTGTGCAACTAGTTGCATAAAGAGTGCTGCTTCCTCTACAACAAGAGGCGACGACACCGCGCACGGAGGGCCCGATGAGCCGATACCCGCACCTGATGACCCCGCTCGATCTGGGCTTCACCACCCTGCCCAATCGCGTGCTCATGGGCTCGATGCACGTCGGCCTGGAGGAGGCCGAGCGCGGCTTCGAGCGGATGGCGGCGTTCTACGCGGCCCGCGCACGCGGGGGAGTGGGCCTCATCGTCACCGGCGGCATCGCGCCCAACGACGAGGGACGGCCCTACGAGGGCGGCGCCAAGCTCACCACCGAGGCGGAGGCCGAGCAGCACCGGACCGTCACCGAGGCCGTGCACCGCGAGGGCGGACGGATCGCGATGCAGATCCTGCACTTCGGCCGGTACGCCTACCACAAGGACCTGGTCGCGCCGACCGCCCTCCAGGCCCCGATCAGCCCCTTCGTGCCGAACGAGATGACCGACGCCGACGTCGAGCGGACCATCGACGACTACGCCCGCGCCGCCCGCCTCGCCCGGCAGGCCGGCTACGACGGCGTGGAGATCATGGGCTCCGAGGGCTACCTGATCAACGAGTTCATCGCCGCCCCGACCAACCACCGCGAGGACCGCTGGGGCGGATCGTACGAGAACCGGATGCGGTTCCCCGTCGAGATCGTCAAGCGGGTGCGGGAGGCCGTCGGCGAGGACTTCATCATCATCTACCGGCTGTCCATGCTGGACCTGGTCCCGGGCGGCTCCTCCCTCAAGGAGGTGATCGCTCTCGGCAAGGCCGTCGAGGCCGCCGGGGCGACGATCATCAACACCGGCATCGGCTGGCACGAGGCCCGCATCCCCACCATCGCCACCTCCGTGCCGCGCGGCGCCTATGCCTGGGTCACCAAGAAGATCATGGGGGAGGTGTCCGTGCCGCTGGTGACCACCAACCGCATCAACACCCCCGAACTGGCGGAGGAGCTGCTGGCCGGGGGCTACGCGGACATGGTGTCGATGGCCCGCCCGATGCTCGCCGACCCCGACTTCGTCGCCAAGGCCGCCGCCGGGACGCCCGAGGCCATCAACACCTGCATCGGCTGCAACCAGGCCTGCCTCGACCACACGTTCAACCTCCAGATCACCTCCTGCCTGGTCAACCCGCGCGCCTGCCACGAGACGGAACTGGTGCTGTCCCCGACGCGGCTGAAGAAGCGCGTCGCCGTCGTGGGCGCCGGACCGGCCGGTCTGGCCTGTGCGGTGAGCGCCGCCGAACGCGGCCACGACGTCACGCTGTTCGACGCGGCGAGCGAGATCGGCGGCCAGCTCAACGTCGCCCGCAAGGTGCCCGGCAAGCAGGAGTTCGACGAGACCCTGCGCTACTTCCGCCACCAGCTCGACGCCCACGGCGTCGACGTCCGCCTCGACACCTGGGTGGAGGCCGGCGACCTGGCCGACTTCGACGAGGTCGTCGTCGCCACCGGCGTCACCCCGCGCACCCCGGACATCCCCGGCGTCGACCACCCCCGCGTCGTCGGCTACCTCGACGTGCTGCGCGACGGCGCCCGCGTCGGCGACCGCGTCGCGATCCTCGGCGCCGGCGGCATCGGCTTCGACGTCGCCGAGTACCTCACCGACGGCGGCGACAAGGCGAGCGAGGACCCGGAGACGTACTTCCGCCACTGGGGCGTCGACACGGCCTACCAGGCGCCCGGCGGCCTCGCGGCCCCCGAGCGGCCGGCGCCGCCGCGTCAGGTCCACCTGCTCCAGCGCAAGTCCACCAAGGTCGGCGCCGGACTCGGCAAGACCACCGGCTGGATCCACCGCACCGAGCTGAAGCACCGGGGCGTGACCATGGTGCCGGGCGTGCGCTACGACCGGATCGACGACGCCGGCCTGCACATCACCGTGGGCGAGGAGAGCACCGTCCTGGAGGTCGACACGGTGGTGCTCTGCACCGGCCAGGAGCCGCGCCGCGACCTGTACGAGGAGCTGGTCGCCGCCGGACGCAGCACGCACCTGATCGGCGGCGCGGACGTCGCGGCCGAGCTGGACGCCAAGCGGGCGATCAAGCAGGGTACGGAGCTGGCGGCGGCGCTGTGACGGCCGGGGCCCGTCCCCGGGACGAGCCCCTCCCTAGGATGAGCCCATGTCACTCCCGCACGCGATTCTCACCGCCCTGCTGGAAAAGCCGTCGTCGGGACTGGAGCTGACCCGCCGGTTCGACAAGTCGATCGGCTACTTCTGGTCCGCGACGCACCAGCAGATCTATCGCGAGCTGGGGAAACTGGAGGCCGAGGGCTTCATCCGCACGCTGCCGGCCGAGCAGCCGGCCCGTGGGCAGAAGAAGAGCTACGAGGTCCTGCCCGCGGGCCGCGCCGAACTGGCCCGCTGGACCGCCGCCGCGCAGGACCCGAAGACCATGCGGGACCCGCTCCTGCTGCGGCTGCGCGCGGCGGCCGTGGTCGGCACGGAGGGCCTGGAGTCCGACCTGAGCCGTCATCTGGAGCTGCACCGGCGGCAGCTGGCGAAGTACCGGGAGATCGAGGAGCGGGACTTCCCGCCGGACCGGGACGCCCCGCAGGACCGCTTGCGTCACCTGGTCCTGCGGGCGGGGATCGACCTGGAGACCTTCTGGACCCAGTGGCTGACCCACGCCCTGACGGAGTTCGGCGAACTGCCCGGGGCGGACGGGAACGGGAGCGGAGCGGACGACGCGCGCTGATCCGGTACGCAGGCGCAGGAGCCCTACGCCGCCTCGGCATCGGCATCGGCGCGCAGGCACCGGAGCCGGTACCTCCCCCTTCGGGGGCCGTACGTCCGCTCCGGTGCCGGTGGTGGTCCGCCACTGAACTGCCGGTGGTGGTCCGCCCCTGAACCGCTACGGACGCTCAGAGCCGGTACGGCTTCGAGCGGCGGCGCAGGACCCAGCCCGTGGCCACGACCCCGGCGCCGACCAGGGCCGCGCCGACGCCCAGGGTCAGGGGGCCGTAGTCGCGGGCGGCGCCGCCGAGACCGCCCATCACGCCCCGGGACGGAGCCGCGCCGGCCCCGGTCGTCGTCGCGGGAGCCGCGCTGGCCCTGGACGTCGTCGCGATCGTCGGTCTGCTGGACGCGGAGACGACCACCGACTGGCTGCCCGCGGTGCTGCCGCTGGAGCAGACCACGACCACGGTGTACGTCCCGGGGCTCACCCCCGTCCAGGCCGCGGACTGGCTCACGGACGTGCCGGCCAGGGGCGTCTGCCGGCCCTGGGAGAAGTTCGCCTGGCTGCTGGTGAGCAGGGCCGCGGTTCCCCAGCTGCCGTTGATCTGGGTGCACGCGCTGGTGACCACCGAGACCGTGGTGCCGGTGGTGCTGACGGAGATGCCCGAGGCCGCGGCGGACGGCCCGGCGAGCGCGGCCGGGAGCGCGGCGGCGGCTGCCAGGGTCAGGCCGGAGCGGAGCAGGAGTCGCGAGTTGTGCATGGGCTGGCCCTCCGGCGGCACGGTTGGCGGTACGTCCCATGCGCCGCCGAGGGTCGGGAAACGCCCGTGCTGCCTCAAACGCAGCCAACGCCCCGCCGGGCACGGGCGCACGCGGGAGGGACCCGGTCAGGTGACGGGTTCCCGCGTCCGGTGCAGGGCGTCCGCCGACGGCCCGCCGGCAGGGGGCTGCTGTCGCTCCGTCGGTACGCGGTGGCTGCCCGGTCCTCGGCCGGGGGGTTCTGCGGGCGGTCCGCCGGTGCCGGGGACCGCCGGCGGGCCCGCGGTGGAACGGTGCCGCCGTCAGCCGCCCGTGGTCACCGTCCGCTCGGCCGAGTAGCCGCCCCAGGTGCCGTCGGGCAGCCGCGCCCGTAGCCGTACCCGGTGCCGCTCCCCGGCCGAGGCGCCCGCGTAGAAGCTGTGGTGGGCCCGGCCGCGCGGCGGCGTGCCGCCCCAGACGAGCGAGGTGGCCGTGGTGCCGTCCAGCTGGATCTGGTACTCGGTGATCACACCGTCCGCCGGTGGCGGGTCCCAGGCGAGGTCGATGTAGTAGGCGCCGCCGGAAAGGCGGGTGGCGGCGGTGAAGCCGGTGGGCGCCGTGTTCCGGCCGTCGTCGCTGCCCGGCGTGGTGAGCCGGACCGGAGCGCCGGCGGGGGACAGGTTGTCGGCGGCGTCCCGGGCCCGCACGGTGAAGACGTAGCGGCCGCCGGGGCGCAACCCGGTGACGACGGTGGCGGTCTGGTTCCCGCCGACGCTGTGGATCTTCGCTCCGCCCTGGTACACGTCGTACGACACCACGCCCCGGTCGTCCCGGGACGCGCCCCAGGACAGCTGGACCGCGCGGCTGCCCACGACCCGCCCGGTGGTCCGCCCCGGCCGGGTCGGAGCCGAGCGGTCGGCCGCCGTCACGGGCGGCGTGCGCGCCTGCACCGCCTGACTGGGCGGTCCGAGCCGGCCCATGGTGTCCCGGGCCCGCACGGTGAACGCATACCTGGTGGACGGCCTGAGCCTGGTGACGTCCACCATGTGCTGCGCACCCGCTACTTCGGCCACCTTCGTGGTGCCGCGGTAGACCTCGTAGGAGCGGACGCCGGAGCCGTCGGGCGCCGCGTTCCACATCACGTGCACGCTCGTGGCGCTGCCCGCCGCGGCGGTGACCCCGGCCGGTGCGCCCGGCATGCGGCCCTCGCCGTCGTCGGCCCGGCTCCAGCCGCAGGACACGACCAGCAGCAGCGCCCCGCAGGCCAGGACGAGCGGAGGGGGAACGCGTCGCACGGCACTGCCCTCCCGGACGGCCTCGGCATCACGTAAAGGTCCGGACCAATATGGCCCGGCCGGCACGGCCACAGCAAGGGGGCCGCGTTGATGACCGGTCCCGGGCGTTACGTATGCTGGCTCTCCGCGGCTGAACTGCCCTGTAGGGAACGGGAGTTCATGCCTGAGGCGCGGACACGCTGTCGTCGCCGATCCCGCGCCGGCACGGGTGGCCCGGGGGTCCGGTCCGGTGCACGTTCCGGATCCCCGGCCCCTGTTGTTCCCGTCGCCGCCCCGTGAACCACCTCCGCCCGCTTTCGCCTGACGGGGTGTCGGGGGCGTGCTCCATCCGGCCCCGCCTCCCCTCATGGGGTGTCAAGGGCTGCTCCATCCGGCCCCTTAGCGGTGGCAGCCGTGGCCGAATGCCCCATCCGGCAGCACAGTGTCCTGCATTGTCCCTTTTGTCCCCAGCGGAGGGTCCCTCATCGTGCGTGTCCCCGCGCTGACGCTGGCCGCGGCCGGCGCCGCCCTGGTCGCCCCGGCGGCCGTGCCCGCCCCGGCCACCGCCGTGCCTGCCCCGGCCACCGCCGTGCCTGCCCCGGCCACCGCCGTGCCTGCCCCGGCCACCGCCGTGCCCGCCCCGGCCACCGCCGTGCCGCCGCCCGTACGGCCCGTGACCCGTGAAGAAGGCGCGGTCACCGCCGCCGACCTGCTCGCCAGGGCCGGCGCGTGCAGCCAGGTGTCCCGGGGCCGGTACCGCACCGACGCGGACAGCCGGGCGACCGTCCGCGTCTGCGGCACCCGCGACGCCGTCTTCTGGAAGGCCGATCTGGACATCGACTGCGACGGCCGGCCCTCCGCCCGCTGCAACCGCCGCACCGACCCGGTCTTCGCCGACACCACCGCGTTCCAGCAGTCCGACGGCCGCCACCTGAGCGCCGAAAGGCTGCCCTACGTCGTGGTGCCGGCCCCCAGCCGCCGCTGGAACTTCCTGTCGTCCGGCGTACGCGGGGGCTCGGTGGCGGCCGTCGTCTACCACGACAAGGTGCAGTACGCGGTCGTCGGCGACACCGGCCCCCGCGACATCATCGGCGAGGCCTCGTACGACACCGCCCGCCGCCTCGGCATCCGGCCCGACCCGCTCGACGGCGGGGTGCCCTCCGGCGTGACCTACATCGTTTTCCGGGACTCCCATGTCCGCCCCATCCAGGACCGGGCGGCGGCGGAGGCGGAGGGGGAACGGCTGGCCAGACTCTTCATCCGGAAGAGGTGACCCCCACCCGTAACCCCCGCCGCCTCACCAAGACCGCCACATGGGCACCGGCACCGGCTGTCACCGGTTCCCGCCACCCGCCCTGTCCCCTCCCGGTGCCGGATCTCCGGAAGCGTCACACCTTCCGGTAGCCGTAGGCTTCCGTCGCCGCGGCCTCGACCGCGTCCAGGTCGGCACCCGCGGCGGCCGTGACCACCGCGGCCACCGCGCCCTCGAGGAACGGCGCGTCCACCAGACGGGTGCCGTCCGGCAGTTCGTCCCCCTCGGCGAGCAGCGCCTTCACCGTGAGCACGGCGCTGCCCAGGTCGGTGAGCACCGCCACCCCCGCCCCCCGGTCCACCGACGCCGCCGCGGCCGAGATCAGCTCGGCGCTGGTGCCGAGCGTGCCGCCCTCGGTGCCGCCCGCCGGGGCCACCGGTACCGCGGTCGCCCCGCCCGCCAGGCCCTTGGCCAGCTCGGCGACCGAGGCGGCCACCTCCGCGCTGTGCGACACCAGCACGATCCCCACCAGCTTCTCCTCACTCACCGTCCGCCTCCGCCGTGTCGGCCAGCGCGGCGATCAGCAGCGCCGACGAGGTCGCGCCCGGGTCCTGGTGGCCGATGCTGCGCTCGCCCAGATAGCTCGCCCGGCCCTTGCGGGCCTGCAGCGGCGTGGTGGCCTCTGCGCCCTCCTCCGCGGCGGTCCGCGCGGCGGCGAACCCGGACGCGAGCGCGTCCACGGCCGGCACCAGGGCGTCGATCATGGTCTTGTCGCCGGGCGCCGCCCCGCCGAGCTTCATCACCCCGTCCACGCCCTCGCGCAGCGCCGCGGCCAGCTGCTCCTGGTCGACCTCGGCGGCATCACCGAGCGCCTTGCCGGTCCGGCGCAGCAGGGTGCCGTACAGCGGCCCGGACGCGCCCCCGACCGTCGAGATCAACTGCCGCCCGGCCAGGGTCAGGACGGCACCCGGGGTGTCCGGCGCCTCCTTCTCCAGCGTGGCCGCCACGGCCGTGAACCCGCGCTGCAGATTGCTGCCGTGGTCGGCGTCCCCGATGGCCGAGTCGAGGGCGGTGAGCCGGTCCGCCTCGCGGTCGACGGATGCGGCGACCGCCATCATCCAACGGCGGAAGAAATCGGCGTCGAGCACTGGATCTCCTTGCGTGGTAGGGCTGTTGGTCTTGCGGCGGGACCGGAGGTCGCTGCTCCGGATCACATTCCCCAGCGCAGGGCCGGAGTCCGCACCGGCGCGTCCCACAGCCGCAGCAGCTCCTCGTCGGCCTGGCACAGCGTCACCGAGGCGCCCGCCATGTCGAGGGAGGTGACGTAGTTGCCGACGAGGGTGCGGGCCACGGCGACGCCGCGCTCGCGGAGCACCCGCTGCACCTCGGCGTTGAACCCGTACAGCTCCAGCAGCGGGGTCGCGCCCATGCCGTTGACCAGCACCAGGACGGGGCTGCTCGGCGGCATGTCCTCCAGGACGGCGTTGACCGCGAAGTCGGCGATCTCCCCCGAGGTCATCATCGCCCGCCGCTCCCGGCCCGGCTCACCGTGGATGCCGATGCCCAACTCCAGCTCCCCGTCGGGCAGATCGAAGGTCGGACTGCCCTTGGCCGGGGTCGTACAGGCGCTGAGCGCCACACCGAAGCTGCGGGACCTCTCGTTCACCTGGCGGCCGATGGACTCCACGCGCTCCAGGGGCTGTCCCTCGGCCGCGGCGGCGCCCGCGATCTTCTCCACGAAGAGCGTCGCGCCGGTACCCCGCCGGCCGGCCGTGTAGAGACTGTCGGTGACCGCCACGTCGTCGTTGACGAGCACCTTGGCGACCTGGATCCCCTCGTCCTCGGCCAGCTCGGCCGCCATGTCGAAGTTCAGCACGTCACCGGTGTAGTTCTTCACGACGAACAGGACACCCGCGCCGCTGTCCACGGCGGCCGCGGCGCGCGCCATCTGGTCCGGCACGGGAGAGGTGAAGACCTCTCCGGGGCAGGCGGCGGAGAGCATGCCCGGGCCGACGAACCCGCCGTGCAGCGGTTCGTGCCCGGAGCCACCGCCCGACACGAGAGCGACCTGCCCGGCCACGGGGGCGTCCCGGCGGACGATCACCCGGTTCTCGACGTCCACGTTCAGGTCGGGGTACGCGGCCGCCATGCCGCGCAGCGCGTCCGCCACGACCGTCTCCGGTACGTTGATCAGCATCTTCATGCCTATCTCCCAGAAGGATGAGCAGGTGAGCCCCTGACCGGTGTCTTTCCTGTTCAGGCCGGGTGCGGCCGGCCGTCGATCCTGGCGGTCCGGGGCAGCCCGCAGCGGGTTCCGGCGGTGCTGATGCCGACCGAACGCCGGCTTGGCCGATGGTTCATCGGGTCCCCCCTGAGCGCGCCGTGGGGCAGGTGGACAGAGCCTTGCTCCTCAGTATCGGCCTTGCGGCAGCGAAGGTCATGTGCGCCGCGGGCAGGAGTGGTTCGAGGCGTGTACGGGCTTTCCCCGCCTGGGCGACCGCGCCCCCACGCGCCGGACGCGGCCCCCGCCCCGCACGCGTACCGCCTTCCGCTCCCGGGGCGGACCCGGTCGTGCCCCGCTCATCCTGGGGGTGACAGGACCAGGCACCGCTCTCGTCCGGCTCGTAGGATCGTGGGCATGAGCAGGCCGAACGCGCTGGGGGAGTACCTTCGGGCCCGCCGTGAGCTGACGGACCCGGCGGACGCGGGGCTGCCGGTCGTGGGTGTGCGCCGTACCCCCGGACTGCGCCGGGAGGAGGTCGCCACCCTGGCCGGGATCAGCGCCGACTACTACCTTCGTCTGGAGCAGGGCCGCGACCGCAACCCGTCGCCGCAGGTGCTGCAGGCCCTGGCACGGGTGTTCCGGCTGGACGCGACCGCCACGGAGCACCTGCTGAGCCTGACCACCGCCCGCCCGCCGGCACCCCGGCGCCCGCGCCGCGAGGTGGTGCCGCTCGGGATCCGGCAACTCCTCGACACGATCAACCTCCCGGCGTTCGTGGAGAGCCGGATGTTCGACGTGCTCGCCGCGAACCGGCTGGCCACCGCCGTGTCGCCGAACATCAGGCCCGGTGTCAACCGGTTGCGTGCGCTCTTCCTCGACCCCGCCGAGCAGGACCTTCACCCCGACTGGGAGCAGGCGGTCAGGGGCATGGTCGCCGGCTTCCGCACTTCCGTGGGCAGCGACGTCGACGACCCGCGGATCGTCCGGCTCGTCGGTGAGCTGTCGCTGGCCAGCGACACGTTCCGGCGGCTGTGGGCCCGGCACGACGTCACCCCGCTGGCCGGAGGGACGATGCGGCTGCGCCACCCCCGGGCCGGACTGCTCGAACTGCGCCGGGAGAAGCTGCCGATCAGTGACTCCGGCGGTCAGATCCTGGCGGTCTATCACGCCGAGCCGGGCTCGGCGTCGGCCCGCGCGCTGGAGGCACTCGGATCGTGGGAGGCCGGCGAGGCGCGTAGCACCACATCGGCGGACACCGGAACCGCCTGAGGCGCGGCAGCGCCTGACGCCCCCACAGGACCCGCCTCCCGGGAAGACCGGCCTGGGCAGGCCCGACTCGCAAGCGCCTTCACGCCGTCCCGCGATCAACCCGTCTCGCCGTCTCGCCGTCACGTGGTCACGCCGTCATGAGGATGTTGACGAGAACGATCACGACCCCGGCCACCACGGCCACCAGGACCACCCAGGGCCACAGGGGGTGTTCCTCGGACGGCTTCCCGTCGGTGGACTTGGTCACGGTGGCTCCTCGGGGGGGGGGCGATCCCCGGCTCCGGGGCAT
Source organism: Streptomyces echinatus (assembly GCF_014203595.1). Taxonomy (GTDB): domain Bacteria; phylum Actinomycetota; class Actinomycetes; order Streptomycetales; family Streptomycetaceae; genus Streptomyces; species Streptomyces echinatus. Next base: position 241,363 of record NZ_JACHJK010000002.1, on the reverse strand, counting down.
GACCCTCACCTCCTTGCTGCGCCGCATCGGCCGGGCCGTCCGGGGAACTCGGTGGCCCGGAACCGGGAGGCCGCCGACCGGCCGAGGAGGTGGCGTCGCCGTGGACGAGTGGGAGATGTGGGAGATGCACGACAAGGTACGGCTGTCGGCGGGCGAGCGGCTCGCGCTGTTGCAGATCGAGGCGAGCCTCTGGCAGGACCGGCGGTTCGCGCGCCGTATGGGCGTGGCGCGGCCCGGGGTCTGGCTGCCGGTGGCGGTGCTATTGCTGGGGGTCTCGTCGGTGTTCGTCGCCGTCATGGGCCTGCGCACCTCGGACCCCGCGCTGCTGTGGTGCTTCGCGCTGCTGTGGCCGCTCACGCTCTTCCAGGCGTTCCGGCTGCTGTGCCGCGCGGCCCGCCCCCGCCCCCGGCCCACCCCCGGCGCCCGGATCACCCGGTGGCTCTGAACCCGGTGTGAGGTCCACGGCTGCCTCTGGAAGGCGCGAGGTTCACGGCTGCCTCTGAACACGAAGGGTGCCGTCCGGCGTACGAACCGGGCGGCACCCTCCGTGCGGACGGGCCACAGCGGCCGACAGCTCCCCGGCCCGGCGGCCGGCGGACCCGTCCTCCTCCGTGCCCCGGCCGCCGGGTCAGCTCGACTTGCCCCGCCCGGACAGCGCGTCGCGCATCCGGTCGACCAGGCCGGTGCCGGGGGCCAGCAGCTTGTTGGCCGGGGGAGTGTCCGGTGCCGACGGGTGCGGGCGGGTAGGTGCCATCTTCTTCGCCCGGCGGACCTTGTCGCCGAGGTCCATCAGCGCGTCCGGGGGACAGGCCGCCTCGAGCTGCGGGAAGAGGTTCTGCTCCTCGTCGGCCACATGGGACCGGATCTCGCTCATCAGCTGCGTCATGAGCGTGTCGAACCGCGGATCGTCGGCCTGGCAGCCCTCCAGGTCCTTCATGATCTGCTCGGCCTTGGCGTGGTCCTCGAGTTCCTTGTCGGCCAGGGCGTCGCCGCCCGTGAGGTGCTCGCGCACGGCCGGGTAGAGATAGGCCTCCTCGGCGACCGAGTGGCGGACCAGCTCGATCGTGGCCTGGTCGCAGAGATCCTTGCGTTCCTTGGAGCCGGACGGCAGCGCCTCGATACGGCCGAAGAACTCCTCGACCTCGCGGTGGTCGGTGGTCAGCTCCTGGATGACGTTTCCGCCGTGACCCATTGTCGTTACCTCCTGCGTGAAACGCGGCGGCCCATGAGCGGCCGGCCGTCGCCGCGCCGAGTGCCCCGGCCTCGCCGCGCTACACGGCCGGGGTACTCCGGCCGGGCGTCCGCGAGCCTGTACGTCACGGTCGCCGACCCGTCTGACGTGCGGGAATGTCACCACCGTGGTACTGGAGAGGCCTGAGTAGCGCGAGTCCTGGTGTTTCCGGAGAATAAGAATCCAACGTGTGAAACCAACTGGCACGGGAACCCTCCCGGCCAGTGCCGTCCAGCCAGTGGCGGCCCACCAGGGTGGTCCTCCGGACCAGCGGGACCCACGCCCTGGCCTCTTCCCCTCTCCCCACGGCCCGGCGATGCCGGGCCCGGCCGACGCGGCCTGCGCCGAGCGCCCGCGCGGTGCCTTCCCGGGTGCGCCGACGGCGCGTACGCCGGAGCGCCACGACGTGGACGATGGACGACGAAGGGAACCGTCTCATGACTGGTGACACACCGTTCTCCTGGCGGCGCGCCCTCGTGACCGGCGGCGCCGGCTTCCTCGGCTCGCATCTGTGCGAGCGGCTGCTGGATTCAGGTGTCGAAGTCGACTGCGCCGACAACCTGGCCTGCGGGCGGCGCGAGAACGTCGCGCACCTGGAGGACCGGCCCGGCTTCCGCTACCTGCACTGCGACGTGTCCGCCGCCGCGTGCCCCGAGCGGCTGGCGGGCCCGTACGACCTCGTCCTGCACTTCGCCTGCCCGGCCTCGCCCGCCGACTACCTGCGCATGCCGCTGGAGACCCTGGACGTGGGCAGCCTCGGCACCCGCAACGCCCTGGCGGTCGCCGAGCGCGACGGCGCACGCTTCCTCCTCGCCTCCACCTCCGAGGTGTACGGCGACCCGCAGGTGCACCCGCAGCACGAGGGCTACTGGGGCAACGTCAACCCCATCGGGCCGCGCAGCGTCTACGACGAGTCCAAGCGGTTCGCCGAGGCCCTGGTCACCGCGCACGCCGGCACCAGGGGGACCGACGCCGGGATAGTGCGCCTGTTCAACACCTACGGGCCGCGGATGCGGGCCCACGACGGCCGCGCGGTGCCCACCTTCATCTGCCAGGCCCTGGCCGGCGAGCCGCTCACGGTGACCGGCGACGGCGGCCAGACCCGCTCGCTGTGCTACGTCGACGACACGGTCGACGGCGTCCTGCGGGTGGCCGCGAGCAGGTCCCTGCGGCCGGTGAACATCGGCGGCAGCGACGAGATCACCGTCGCCGAGCTGGCCCGCCGGGTGGTCGCCCTCACCGGTTCCCGTTCCCCGATCGCGTTCGTCGACCGGCCCGTCGACGACCCCGGCAGGCGCCGCCCCGACACCACCCTCGCGCGCGAACTGCTCGGCTGGTCGCCGCAGGTCCCCTGGGAGGAGGGCCTGAAGCAGACCATCGCCTACTTCGCGGCCCTGCCCCCGGAACCGGTCCCGCGCACGCAGGACCCGGCCCCGCAGTCCTGACCCCCGCCCGTCCCCGGCCCTGGAGACAGCGCATGCACGTCCTCGGTATCAACGCACTCTTCCACGACCCCGCCGCCGCCCTGATCACCGACGGCACGGTCGTGGCGGCGGCGGAGGAGGAGCGGTTCTCCCGCCGCAAGCACGGCAAGCGGCCCCTCCCCTTCTCCGCCTGGGAGCTGCCCGAGCAGTCGGCCCGCTGGTGCCTGGAGCGGGCCGGCCTCGCCCCGTCGGACCTGGACGCCGTCGCCTACTCCTACGACCCCTCCCTCGCCCGCCCCGCCGAGCGCATGGGCCTGCACGACCCCTGGGACCACCTGCGCCAGGAGTACGCCCGGAAGGCACCGGACTTCCTCGCCGAGGCGCTGCCCGGACTCGACCCGGCCAAGGTCAGGTTCGTCCCCCACCACGTGGCGCACGCGGCCTCCGCCGGGCCCGTCTCGCCGTACCCCGACTGCGCCGTCCTCGTCCTGGACGGCCGCGGCGAGTGCGGCTCCCACCTGGCCGGCCGCTGCACCAACCGGGAACTGACCGTCCTCGCCACCCAGGAACTGCCGGACTCCCTCGGCCTGTTCTACGAGGACCTCACCCAGCACCTCGGCTTCCTGCGCAGCAGCGACGAGTTCAAGGTGATGGCGCTCGCCTCCTACGGCACCCCGCGCTTCGCCGGCCGGCTGCGGGAGTACGTCCGGGCCGACGACGCGGGCGGCTTCCGGGCCCGCCCGGTGCCCTGGGCCGACCTCGTCCCGCCGCGGCCGGCCGGCGGCGCCTGGAGCCAGGACCACGCCGACCTCGCCGCCAGCGCCCAGCTGTGCCTGGAGGAGGCCATGCTGGCCCTCGCCCGCTGGCTGCACGAACGCACCGGCGAGGACGCGCTCACCATGGGCGGCGGCGTCGCCCTGAACTGCGTGGCCAACACCCGGCTGTGGCGCGAGAGCGGATTCCGGCACGTCTGGGTGCAGCCCGCCGCGGGCGACGCCGGTACGGCCCTGGGCGCGGCGGCGCACGTCGCCGGGCAGAAGGACACCCTGGAGCCGATGCCGACGGCCGCCCTGGGACGCGGCTGGAGCGACGCCGAGCTGCGCGCGTGGCTGGAACGGGCGGCCGTACCGTACGAGTGGCCCGCCGACATCGCCGAGACGGCCGCCGAGGTGCTGGCCGCCGACGGGATCGTGGCCTGGTTCCAGGGACGCAGCGAGTACGGGCCGCGCGCGCTCGGGCACCGCTCCCTGCTCGCCCACCCCGGCAAGGCCGGCAACCTGGAGCGGCTCAACGCGGTCAAGGGGCGCGAGGAGTTCCGCCCCGTGGCGCCGATGGTGCTCGCCGAGCGCGCGGCCGAGATCTTCGACGGGCCGCTGCCCAGCCCGCACATGCTGTTCGTGCACGACGTGGCCGCCGACTGGAGGGCCCGCATCCCGGCCGTGGTGCACGTCGACGGCACGGCCCGCGTCCAGACGGTGGACCGCGCCCAGGAACCCCTGGTGGCCCGTGTGATCGACGGCTTCGAGCGGCGCACCGGACTGCCGGTGGTGGTCAACACCAGCCTCAACACGGCCGGACGGCCCATGGCCGACGACCCCCGGGACGCCCTGGAGTGCTTCGGCTCGGCCCCCGTCGACCTGCTGGTGCTCGGCCCGTTCGCGATCCGCCGCGGAAAGGCGTTCGCATGATGACCGGCGCGCCCGCCTACACCGTCGTCGTCCCGACGATCGGCCGCCCCTGCCTCGCCGAGTGTCTGCGCGCGCTCGGCGCGGCCGACGGCCATCCACCGCACGAGGTGATCGTCGTGGACGACCGGCCCGCACCCGAGGGAGCCCTGCCGCTGGAGCCGGCCGGGCAGTTGCTCGACCGGGTGCGCACCCTCGCCACCGGCGGCAAGGGCCCGGCCGCCGCCCGCAACGCCGGCTGGCGCACCGTCCGTACGCCCTGGACGGTCTTCCTGGACGACGACGTCCAGGTCCTGCCGGACTGGTCCCGGCGGCTCGCGGAGGATCTGCGCGCGGCCGGGCCCGAGGTCGGCGGTGTCCAGGGGCAGTTGCGTGTCCCCCTGCCCCTGGACCGCCGGCCCACCGACTGGGAACGCACCACCAAGGGCCTGGAGAACGCCGCCTGGGCCACCGCCGACATGGCCTACCGCACCGAGGCGCTCAAACGGACCGGTGGCTTCGACGAACGCTTCCCGCGCGCCTTCCGCGAGGACGCCGACCTCGCCCTGCGGGTGCGGCGGGCCGGCTGGTCCCTGGTCCGGGGCGCGCGGATCACCCGGCACCCGGTCCGTCCGGCCCACTGGTGGGCCTCGCTGCCCGCGCAGCGCGGCAACGCCGACGACGCCCTGATGAAGCGGCTGCACGGCCGCGACTGGTGGGACCGCGCCCAGGCGCCCCGCGGCCGGCTGCGCCGCCATCTGGCGGTCACCGGCGCGGCCCTCGCCGCCGCCTCCTGCGCCCTGACCGGACGGCGCCGGGCCGCGACCGCCTGCGCGGCGCTGTGGACGCTCGGCACCGCCGAGTTCGCCCTCGCCCGCATCCTGCCCGGCCCGCGCACCGGCCGGGAGATCGCCGGGATGCTCGGCACCAGCGTGCTCATACCGCCCCTCGCGGTGCGGCACTGGGTGCGCGGAGTGGTCCGCCACCGGCACGCCCGGCCGCTGGGCGGTGCCGGATGACCACCGTGGCCGCGGTGCTGTTCGACCGCGACGGCACCCTCGTGGCGGACGTTCCGTACAACGGCGACCCCGACCGGGTCCGGCTGCTGCCGGGCGCCGCGGAGGCCGTGGCGCTGGCCCGGTCCCACGGACTGGCCACCGGCGTGGTCAGCAACCAGTCCGGCATCGGGCGCGGACTGCTCACCGCCGAGCGGGTACGTGCCGTCAACGCGCGCGCCGACGCGCTGCTGGGCGGGCTGGACACCTGGGTGTTCTGCCCGCACACCCCCGAGGCCGGCTGCGGATGCCGCAAGCCCCGGCCCGGCCTGATCCGTACCGCCGCAGCCCGGCTCGGCGTACCGGCCGCCGCGTGCCTGGTGATCGGTGACATCGCCGCCGACGTGCTGGCCGCCCGCGCCGCGGGCGCCCGGGGCGTGCTGGTACCGAACGCGGCCACCGCCCCGGCGGAGGTGCAACGTTTCCTCGAGCAGAGTGCCCCCGATCCGTTCATCGCCGTACGCAGGGCTCTCGGCGCGCCCCGGGACAGCGCGACCGCGGCGAGGGGGCCCTCGTGAGAAGCCTCGTCGTCCGGCTCGACAGCTTCGGTGACGTGCTGCTAGCGGGCCCCGCCGTACGCGCCGTCGCCGCCCGCAGCACGCACGTCACCCTGCTGTGCGGCCCGCGCGGCGCGGACGCCGCCCGGCTGCTGCCCGGCGTGGACGAGGTGCTGGTGTGGGAGGCGCCCTGGGAGGGCTTCGACCCGCCCCCGGTCACCCGCGAGGACGTCGACACCCTGCTCGCGCGACTGCGCGCCGGGTCCCACGACACCGCGCTGATCCTCACCTCGTTCCACCAGAGCCCGCTGCCCACCGCCCTGCTGCTGCGGCTCGCCGGCGTCGGCCGGATCGGCGCCGACAGCGCCGACCACCCCGGCCGGCTCCTCGACGTGCGCCACCGCAGGGCGGCCGGCCGGCACGAGGCGGAGGCTGCCCTCGACACCGCGACGGCCATGGGCTTCCCGCCACCCCCGGGCGACGACGGACGCCTGCGCGTCCTCCCGCCCCCCGACACCACCGGCCTGACCGGCCACGGCCCCTACGTCGTCCTGCACCCGGGCGCCAGCGCCCCCGCCCGCGCCTGGAGCCCCCACCGCTGCGCCGAGGCCGTCACCCTGCTCGCCGACGCGGGGCACCGCGTGGTCGTCACCGGCGGCCCCGGTGAGACCGCCCTCACCCGGCGGATCAGCGGCGACACGGCCGTCGACCTCGGCGGCCGGACCGGCCCGCGCGCCCTCGCCGGGGTACTGCGCGCCGCCGAGGTCGTGATCAGCGCCAACACCGGACCCGCCCATCTCGCCGCCGCCGTCGGCACCCCCGTCGTGTCGCTGTTCGCGCCCGTGGTCCCGGCCGGCCGCTGGGCGCCGTACGGCGTCCCCGTCATCCTGCTCGGCGACCAGTCGGCGCCGTGCGCGGACACCCGGGCGCTCACCTGCCCGGTGCCCGGCCACCCCTGCCTGGACGAGGTCACCGGACAGGACGTGGTGCGCGCGGTGCACAAGCTCATCCAGGAGCGGCAGTCATGAACATCCTCGTCTGGCACGTGCACGGATCCTGGCTCACCGCCTTCGTGCGGGGCCCGCACACCTACCTCCTCCCGGTCACCGAGGACCGCGGACCCGACGGCCTCGGCCGCGCGGTGACCTGGGACTGGCCGCCCTCCGCCCGGGAACTCACCCCCCGGGAACTGTGGGACGCCGACATCGGCCTGATGGTCCTGCAGCGCCCGCACGAACTCGACCTCGCCCTGCGCTGGACCGGCCGCCGCCCCGGCGTGGACGTGCCCGCCGTGTACGTCGAGCACAACAGCCCCGACGAGTCACCCGAGCGGCAACTCCACGCGCTGGCCGCCCAGTCGCGGATCCCGGTCGTCCACGTCACCCACTTCAACCGGCTGATGTGGGACAACGGCCGGGCCCCCACCGAGGTCGTCGAGCACGGCGTCGTCGACCCCGGCCCGCTGTGGACCGGCACCGAACGGCGCGCGGCCGTCGTGGTCAACGAGCCCGTGCGCAGGGGCCGTACGACCGGCACCGACCTGCTGTCCCGGTTCGCCCGGTCCGCGCCCCTGGACGTCTTCGGGATGCGCACCGAAGGACTCGCCGGCCACCTCGGCCTGCCGCCCGGGCGCTGCCGCACCCGGGACCTGCCCCAGGGCGAGCTGCACCGGGAGATGGCCCGGTGCCGCCTCTATCTGCACCCCGTGCGCTGGACCTCGCTCGGCCTGTCCCTGCTGGAGGCCATGTTCCTCGGCATGCCCGTGGTCGCCCTGGACACCACGGAGGTCCGGGAGGCGGTACCCGACGACGCCGGGGTGGTCTCGAACCGGCTCGACGTGCTGGAGGACGCCGTACGGGCCTTCCTCGCCGAGCCCGAGCTGTCCCGCCGCACCGGCGCGGCCGCCCGGGCCGCGGCCCGGGCGCGCTACGGAGAACGGCGCTTCCTCGACGACTGGGAGCGCCTGATCAAGGAGGTCACCCGATGAGCCGCATCCCGCACACCGCCGGCCGCGTCGCCATGGTCTCCGAGCACGCCAGCCCACTGGCCGCGCTCGGCGGACCGGACGCGGGCGGCCAGAACGTGTACGTGGCGCAGGTCGCCCGGCAACTCGCCAGAAAGGGATACCGGGTCACGGTGTACACCCGGCGGGACTCGGCGGGCCTGCCGGACCGGGTGACCCTCATCGACGGCGTACAGGTGGTGCATGTGCCCGCCGGACCGCCCGCGCCCGTCCCCAAGGACGAACTCCTTCCGCACATACCCGAGTTCGGGAACTTCCTGGCCCGGCACTGGGGACACAGCCCGCCCGACGTGGTGCACTCCCACTTCTGGATGTCCGGCCTCGCCGCCCTCGCCGGCGCCCGCGACCTCGGCATCCCCGTCGTGCACACCTACCACGCGCTCGGCACGGTGAAGAAGCGCTACCAGGGCGCCGCCGACACCAGCCCGCCGCAGCGCCTCGCCGTCGAGGAGGCCATCGGTCACGAGTGCGCCCGGATCATCGCCACCTGCAGCGACGAGGTGGCCGAGCTGAAGGCGATGGGGCTGCCGGAGGACCGGATCAGCGTCGTGCCCTGCGGCGTCGACCCCGACCAGTTCGCGCCGGTCGCCCCCAACCGCCCGCCCGGCGCCCGCAGGCGGCTGCTGGCCGTCGGCCGGCTCGTGCCCCGCAAGGGCTTCGACCGCGCCATCCGCGCCCTGGCCGGCATCCCCGACGCCGAACTCCTCGTCGCCGGCGGCCCCGAGACCGACCTGCTGGGCGCCGAACCCGAGGCCGCGCGCCTGTACGGCATCGCCGGGGAGTACGGGGTCTCCGACCGGGTCACCCTGCTCGGCGGGGTCGGCCGGGCCCGTATGCCCCGGCTGATGTCCAGCGCCGACCTCGTGCTGTCGCTGCCCCTGTACGAGCCCTTCGGCATCGTCCCCCTGGAGGCCATGGCCTGCGCCACGCCGGTGGTCGCCACCGCGGTCGGCGGCCAGCTCGACACCGTCGTGGACGGCACCACAGGCCTCCTGGTCCCGGCCGACGACGACCACGACCTCGGCTCGGCCGTGCGCGCCCTCCTCGCCGACCCCGGCCGGCTCGCCCGGTACGGAACGGCCGGCCGTAACAGGGTCCTCACCCACTACACCTGGGACCGGGTGGCCGACGGCGTGGCCGGCGTGTACGGCGAGGTGTCCTCGATCCGCTCGCTCTCGGGGGTCGTCCGATGAAGACCGTGACCGGCACGAAGTCCCTCCTGGACACGACGCACTGCGACGACCTGATACGGGCCCTGGAGACCTTCCGCGACAGCGGACCGCTCATCGAGCGCTGGGGCACCGAACTCGCCCGCCGGCTGGGCGCGGGCGCCCGGCTGCTCGTCGCGGGCAACGGGGGCAGCGCCGCGCAGGCCCAGCACCTCACCGCCGAACTCGTCGGCCGCTACCGCGACGACCGCCCGCCGTTCTCCGCGGTCGCCCTGCACGCCGACACCTCCTCCACCACCGCGATCGCCAACGACTACGGCGTCCAGGAGGTGTTCGCCCGCCAGACCGCCGCCCACGGCCGCCCCGGGGACGTGCTCCTGCTGCTGTCCACCAGCGGCGCCAGCGCCAACCTGCTGGCCGCCGCCGACCGCGCGCACCGGCTCGGGATGACCGTGTGGGCGCTGACCGGGCGGCCGCCCAACCCGCTGCAGCTCGGCGCGGACGACGCGCTGTGCGTCGACGCCCCCGTCGCCGCCACCGTCCAGGAACTGCACCTGGTCGCCGTGCACATGCTCTGCGAGGCCTTCGACCGGGCAGTGCAACGCGGCACCGCCGCCGCCGACCGCACCGACACCGGCGGAACGGACGGGACGCCGGTGGCCGACGGGAAGCTGACGGCCGACGGAAGGCCGGTCGTGGACGGCAACTCGGTCACCGACGGCAGACCCGGGGTCGTCGGCCGGCTCGTCGGTCGCGCCCGCTCCGTCGGCCGGCTCGCGTCCGGCACGCCCGGGACCCCGGGCACGCCGCGCGCTTCCGGGAAGCCGCGCGCTTCCGGGACACCTGGGACGCCCGCGACGCCCGGCGGGGCCGGCGCGCCGGGGGCGTCGTCCGGCACCACCGGCGCACCCCGCACCTCCGGGGCGCCCGGCGGGTCCGGCACGTCCGGCTCGTCGTCCGGCACCTCCGTTCCGCCCGGGGCGACCGGTTCGTCGTCCGGCGCGTCCGGGGCGCCCAGGAAGGGACACGCATGACCGCCTCGCAGACGCCCCTGGTCGTCGTGGGGGACGCCCTGCTCGACCACGACCTGTGCGGCCGCGCCGAGCGGCTGGCCCCCGACGCGCCGGTACCCGTCGTCCACGGCACCCGGCGCAGCTCCCGGCCCGGCGGTGCGGCCCTCGCCGCCTGCCTCGCGGCCGCCGACGGACGTGCCGTCACCCTGGTCACCGCGCTCGGCACCGACGCCGCCAGCGACACCCTGCGGGAGCTGCTGGCCGACCGCGTCGGCCTGGTCGAGGTGCCGCTGGAGGGCACCCTGAGCAGCAAGACCCGTGTCATGGCCGGGGACCGGCCGCTGCTGCGCCTCGACGACGGCGAGGGCCACGCCCACGAGGCGACGCCCCAGGCGGTGGCCGTCGTCGCGGCGGCCGGGGGCGTCCTCGTCGCCGACTACGGCCGGGGAACCGCCGACGTCCTGCGTGACGCGCTCGCCCACACGGCGGCGCCCATCGTCTGGGACCCCCACGTACGCGGCCGGTCCCCGGTCCCCGGTGTATGTCTGGCCACCCCCTCGGCGCAGGAGGCCCGCGCCTTCGCCCGGCAGCTGGACGACGGCGGGGAGACCGCCGACCCGGCCGGGCTGCGCACCGCCGCCCGGGACGCCCGCGCCCTCGTCCGCGCCTGGCGGGCCCAGGCCGTCGCGGTCACCCTCGGCGAGCGCGGGGCACTGCTCTCGCACGGCGAGACCCCGCTCCTCGTACCGACCCCGGCCGCCGCCACGGGCGACCCCTGCGGCGCCGGCGACCGGTTCGCCGCGGCCGCCGCAGGTCTGCTCGCCGACGGCACCGTCACCGAGGCCGCCGTGCGGGCCGCCGTCCACGCCGCCACCCGCTACGTCGCCGAGGGCGGCGCCCGGGCGGTAGCCGTCGCGGACGAGCCGGAGACGGCCGCAGAGCCGACCGCCGACGGCGACACCACCGCCGACGCCGTGCGCACCGCCGCCCGGGTCCGGGCCGCGGGCGGCACCGTCGTCGCCGCCGGCGGCTGCTTCGACCTGCTGCACGCCGGGCACGTCGCGCTGCTCCAGGCCGCCCGCCGGGCCGGCGACTGCCTCGTCGTCTGCGTCAACTCCGACGACTCCGTGCGCCGCCGCAAGGGCGACGGCCGGCCCCTCGTCCCGGCCGCCGACCGGGTGCGGGTACTGCGCGCCCTGGAGTGCGTGGACGCCGTCGCCGTCTTCGACGAGGACACCCCCGAGCGCATCCTCGGCGAACTCCGGCCGCACATCTGGGCCAAGGGCGGCGACTACGCCCGGGCCTCGCTGCCGGAACAGCCGCTGGTGGAGAGCTGGGGCGGGCAGGTCCTGCTGCTGCCCTACCTCGACGGCCGCTCCACCACCGGCCTCGCCCGCCGCGCGGCCCTCGCCCCCGCACCGACCGGAGGACACACGCGGTGACCTCCCTCGACCCGCAGCAGCACGAGACGGCGGCCGCCCGCCGGAACCACGAGGCGACCGCCCCCGACCGGCGGAAGAACAGGGTCACGGCACCCGACGGACGCAAGCACGAAGCGGCGAAGGCCGGCCGGCGGGAACGCGAGGTAACCGCCCCCGACCGGCGGAAGGGCGAGGTGAGCGCGGCCGATGGGCTCAGGCGCGAGGCGCCGGCACCCGACGGGCAGAGGCGCACGGCGGCGATTGCCGACCGGCGGAAGGGCGAGGTGACCGTCCCTGATCGGCCGAGGCACGAGGTGTCGGCTCCCGGTCGGCGCAAGCGCGAGGCGAGCGCGGCCGACCGGCAGAGGCGCCGGGCGGCGGTTTCCGACCGGCCGAGGGGCGAGGTGAGCTCTGCCGATGGGCGGAAGCGCGAGGCGCCGGCACCCGACCGGCGACGGCGTGCGGCGGTGGCTTCCGGTCGGCGCGAGCGCGAGCGCGAGGCGGCGGCAGGCGGTGGGCGGGAGCGTGACGTGGGCGCGGCCGGCCGGGGCGGGAAGCGCGGCGACTGGGCTCCGCGGGTCCTCGTCCTGCGGGCGCTGGGGCTGGGCGATCTGCTGGCCGGGGTGCCCGCGCTGCGCGGGATCCGCCGGGCCTTCCCCGGCCACCAGCTGATCCTCGCCCAGCCGCCGGGCCTCACCGAACTGGCCCTGACCACCGGCGCGGTCGACGCCGTCCTCGCGGCCGAGGCGCCGGGCCGCGCGGTGCCGGACCTCTCCCACTGGCCCGGCCCGCCGCCCGAGGTGGCCGTCGACCTGCACGGCAACGGCCCCGAGAGCCGCGACGCCCTGGCCGCCCTGCACCCCCGCCGGCTCCTCGCCCACGCCTGCCCGGACGGCCCGGCCTGGCTCGCCCACGCCAACGAACGGGACCGCTGGTGCGCCTTCCTGGGCGCCTACGGCATCCCGGCCGACCCCCGGGACCTGCGGCTGTCCCGGCCCGCCACACCGTCCCCGGCCCCGGGCGCGGTCGTGGTGCACCCCGGCGCGGCCGCGTGCTCCCGCCGCTGGCCGGGGGAGCGGTTCGCCGCCGTCGTCCGCTGCCTGCGCGCCGCCGGACACCACGTGATCCTCACCGGCGGACCCGGCGAGGACGACCTGGTCCGCTCGGTCGCCGAACGCGGCGGTCAGCCCGATCACGACCTGCTGACCGGCGGCCTGCCGCTCGGTCAGCTGTCCGCGCTGGTCGCCGAGGCCTCCCTGGTGCTCAGCGGCGACACCGGCCTCGCCCATCTCGCGGTGGCCCACGGCACCCGTTCCGTCACCCTGTTCGGGCCCGTCTCCCCGCGTATGTGGGGGCCGCCGCCCGGCCCGGACCACCTGGCCCTGTGGAAGCCCGGCCCGCCCGGTGACCCGCACGGGCGCACTCCCGACACCCGCCTGCTGCGCATCCGCACCGGCGAGGTCGCCGCGGCCTGCCTGATGCTCCTGCGGGCCCCCCGCGGCCATCGCCGGCCGGCCACCCCGGCACACGCCGCCCCCTGACGGACCGTAGGCCCCCCAGTCCATCAGCTCACACAAGAGCTGTGATTGGCAGATGTGGACCACCCTTCATCACCGCACCCCTCCGCTGACCTGCACCTTTCGCTGCATCTCCTGGCACACATCTGCCAATCCCCGGACAAGCGGCGGGAGGTGGTGGGGGCGTCGGCCGGGGGCCTTCGGCACCCGGGAGTCACCCGTACGGCGGTACGCCGGCCGAGTATCCGGGCGGTACGACACGCCCGGAGACGTCGTTGCGTCCGGCATCGGCGCGAGGGCACAGTGAACCCCCGGTCAAGAAGCGGCCGGCCGATCCTTCCGCCCCGCCCCAGGAAGGCCGTTCCCATGGAAATCGGTCAGCCGTCCCCCGCCCGCGTCCACCCCGGCGGCCCCGCCCCCCTGCTGCTGCGGACCGTGCGCGAGCACCGCACCGGGCTCGGCGGGACCAGCGTCCTGACCGCCCGGGGCACCGTCGACACCTCCAACGCCGGGCGGTTCACCGAGGCCCTCGCCGCACATCTCGCGGACGCCGGCCGGGCCGGCGAACACGCCCTGCTGGACCTGACCGAGGTGTACCTCGCCTGCCCCGCCTCGGACCTCCTGGCCCGGGCGGCCCGGGACCTCGCCCGCTCCGGACGCGCGCTGTCCGTCGTACAGCCCCGGCCGCACGTGCGGGAGACCCTGGCCGCGGCCGGTCTGCCGGGGCTGCGCGTGCACGCCTCCCTGGACTTGGCCCTGCGGGCCCTGGCGGCCCGCGGACCGTCGCCCGCGGACCCCGGCGGCCCCGGCCGGTGACCGCCGGACGCGCCGTCGCCGCCCGGCGCGGTGGATGGTGCGGTTGAGGGCGGGCCGCCTACCGTGCAAGGTGGTGCCAAGGTCAGGAAGGGGCCGAGCCACTTCTTCGGGACGTCCTGTCTGGGTGATGCGATGAAACCCTCTTCCGGCCGGCCGGCCGCTCCGGCTCGCCTCGTCATCGAGTCCTCCGTCGTCGAGGGACTGCCCGCCGAGGGCGCCCTGCTGCTGCGCATGTCCGGCAGCCTGGACGCCAATGGCGTACGGGCCTGGTCGGAGGAGCTGCGCGGACACCTGGAGCAGGCGGACCGCGCCGGGCTGCGCCCCGTGCTCGACATGGCCCACGTGCAGCTCGGCGGCGCCGCCGTGCTCCGTACGCTCAGCGAGACGACGCGGAGCCGCTCCGGACGTCCGGACCTGATCATCGTGCGCGCCCGGCCCGGGGTGCGCGAGGCGGTGCACCTGGCCCGCCTGACCGGCGTCCAGCTGTACGCCACCCTCGACGAGGCGCTGCGCGAGCTGGCCCGCGCCGCCTCCCGGGTGGAGGAGCTGCCCGCCTGGCGGTCGCAGATGGCGGACCCGCTGCGGCCCTCCTACGAGGACCTGCACAAGGAGGTCCGCGCGCTGCGCGCCCGGGTGCGCACCGCGCCGGTGATCGGCATGGCGCAGGGCGCGCTCATGGTCCGCTACGGCCTGCCGGACTCCGGCAGCGCCTTCCGGGTGCTGCGCGAGGTCTCGCAGCGGTTCAACGTGCCGCTGCGCGTCCTCGTCTCGGCCGTGGTGGTGGCCCGGCCCCCGAGCGGCGAGGTGTGGTTCCCCGGCCGCCGCTGCCTGCCCGTCCCGCAGCTGCGGATCCTGGCCCGTGGCGGCCGGGACCCCCGCTACCGGCGGCAGATGACCGACGCCGTCCTGCACGAGGCGCTGGCCATCGGCCGGGCGCCCGCCGGGTACGTGCAGTTCGTGGACGCGGCCGTGAACGCCCTCATGCTGGAGACCCACTACGGCTGCGCGGACGTGCTCCTGGACCAGCTCGTGCGGGGCCGGGACGAGGGCACCGCCGACGCGGCGGCCCGCACCCGGGGCCGGCAGGTGGGCGTCGCCGACGTCGCCGCGGACGCGCTGCTCTCCGACGACTGCCGGCGTGTCCTGCTGGCGACCGGTGCCCGTGCCGTGCACAGCGTCCCGGTGCTCTCCTCCGCCGGCTCGTGCACCGGCGTGATCAGCGTGCACTGGCCGGACGCCGGCCACCGGCCGACCGCCGCGCAGTCCGAGGCGTTCGCCCTGCTGGCCTCGGACACGGCGGCCTGGCTGAGCTGGTACCACCGCACGGTGCTCCTGGACGCCCTCGAACACCTCCACCGCGCGCTGACCCGCTCCGCGTGCTGACCCGCGGCCGCGTCGCCGGTCCCGCTCCCAGGCCGCCCCCGCGGCCCCCTCGCACCGCCCGGCCGCGACAGCCGCCGACCCGTCGACGTGGACCGGTCCACCGGCGGTGCGCGCCGATCCGCCGCCGGCGTGCGTCACCCGCGTCGCCCTGGGAACCCGGACCCCGCACGCAGCACGCATCACCCGGAGGGAGTCCGGCGCATGTCCAATCCGCAGCAGCCCGAACAGCGGCGCAGTGACAAGGGAGGCGCCACCCCGCAGGACAGCGGCGAGCTGAAGGCCCGCCAGCGGGCCGGCCAGGACGCGGGCGCCCGCCCGCACGGCTCGGACAAGGGCGCCAAGGGCGGGGGAGAGGGCGGAGGGGTGCCGCCGGCCCAGCGGCCCGACCATCCCTGATCCGTCCACCGCCCCTGACCGGGCGCGACGCCTGTCGAACGGCCCTCAGGGGCCGTTCGCCATGTGCGGGGTGTCCCGGCAGACCCGCGGGCCGGGCGCTACGCTCCTGACATGCGGATCTCCGTCTCCTCCGACATGGACGAACCCGTCGCCCGCCTCCTGGTCGCGGAGCTGCGGCGCCGTGGCCACGACGTCCGCGAGCACGGCGCGCTGGTGCCGGGCGCCGACGCGGGGTGGGCGGTCTGTTCGGAGGCCGCCGCCCGGGACGTGGCCGACGGCGCGGCCGACCAGGCGGTGGTGTGCTGCTGGACCGGCACCGGCGCGTCCATCGCGGCCAACAAGGTGCCGGGCGTACGCGCGGCGCTGTGCACGGACGCCGGCACGGCCGACGGCGCGCGCCGCTGGAACGACGCCAATGTCCTCGCCCTGAGTCTCAGGCTGACCTCCGGTCCGCTGCTGACGGAGATCCTCGACGCCTGGTTCACGGCCGAGCCCAGCCAGGACCCGGAGGACCGGCAGAACATGGCCCGCGTCGGCCGCCTGGACGCCCCTCGGAACGATCCCTAGGGGCGTACGGCGGTCCGGCGCGGGCCGGGTCGGCGAAGACGGACGGGCAGGGGCTCAGTGGGCGCCCAGTCCGCCGCCGCCGAAGGAGCCGCTGGAGCCCTTGCTCCAGCGCGGGCGGTCCTTCGACGCGCTCGGTTTGCTGTCCATGTTGGTCAGGTCGTAGGGGGTCAGTGGGCGTTCGCCCTTGGCGACCCGTGGCACCTCGGCGGACTCCCTGTTCTCCTGGACCTCGCGCACCGGTCCGCCCGGCGGCATCTTGGGCTGTTCCTCGGGCCGGGGCCGCGGAGACTCCTGGGACTTGACGCGGGAGGTCATCCAGAAGCCGCCGGCGAGCAGCGCGAGGAGGCCCACGGCCACGATGAACAGAACGAGGCTCATCAGGCCGCTCGCCGCGGCCAACTGCATCGATGCGGTGTTCATAGGACAGGAATACCCACCCCATACCCGGACGAATCCGGACACTATGGGTTACCGGGGGTTATGCGAGGTGACGGCCCCCCGGAGTTCCGGCCCGGTCGTTTCACAAGGCCCCGAGGCGGTGGTTTGTCGCCGCCCGCCCCGGCTACCCGCACGGTGTGACATCGCCGACTTCCCAGCAGCTCTACCGGTTCCTGGAGGACCGCTTCACCTGTGCGCAGGCGTGCACGGAGTGTGCCCGGGCCTGTGCCGTGAGGGCGAGCCTCGTCGATCCGGACGGCACCGAGCACCAGGAGCGGGTGCGCCGGCTGGGCATCATGTGCGCCGAGGTGTGCGACGCCACCTGCCGGGTGCTCTGCGAGGAGAACCGGCAGGACGAGGACGGGATCCGCGTCCGGGTCGAGTGGTGCCGCTCGATCTGCCTGGAGTGCGCCCGCGCCTTCGACGAGCATCCCGGCGCCGAGTCGGCCGCGGTCAGCTGCCGGACCTGTGCCGACGCCTGCGCGGACTTCCTGGAGATGCTCAAGTGAGCCGCCGCCGGACGGCGGTCGCCGGGCCGGGGAGCCCGATTCGCCGCGGCCCCGGCATTCACAATTTCTGAAACACGTTCTACGGTGTGCGCCGTCAGGACCGCCCTTGGGGAGCCTGGAGGCGCCGTGCACCTCGACCACACGCCCGAGCAGCAGCGGCTGCGCACAGAGCTGCGTGCCTACTTCGCCGAGCTGGTTCCGGACAACGCCTACGCCCGGTACGCCGACCCGGCCGCGCAGAAGCGGTTCTACCGCGCGACCATCCGCCGGCTCGGCGCGGACGGCTGGCTCGGCGTCGGCTGGCCCGAGGAGTACGGCGGACGCGGGATGACGGCCATGGAGCAGTTCATCTTCTTCGACGAGGCCGCGCAGGCCGGCGTGCCCCTGCCGCTGATGGCGCTGAACACGGTCGGGCCGACGATCATGCGGTACGGCACCGACGAGCAGAAGGCGTACTTCCTGCCCCGCGTCCTCGCCGGTGAGATCGACTTCGCGATCGGCTACAGCGAGCCCGACGCGGGCACCGATCTCGCCGCGCTCAGGACCCGCGCCGTACGCGAGGGGGACGAGTACGTCGTCAACGGGCAGAAGATCTGGACGACCAACGGCGACACGGCGGACTGGGTGTGGCTGGCCGTGCGCACCGCCCCCCAGGCCCCGCCGCACAAGGGCATCACCATGCTCCTGGTGCCGACCTCCGACCCCGGTTACTCCTGCACGGTCATCCGCACCCTCGCCTCCCACGACACCACCGCGAGCTACTACGAGAACATCCGCGTCCCCGTCTCCCGCCGCGTGGGCGAGGAGAACGGGGGCTGGCGGCTGATCACCAACCAGCTCAACCACGAGCGCGTCACCCTCGCCGCCCACGGCACCATGGCGATCCGCGCCCTGCACGACGTGCAGCGCTGGGCACGCGAGACGAAGCTCGCCGACGGCCGCCGGGTGGCCGACCTCGCCTGGGTGCGCCGGCTGCTCGCCCGCACCCACGTCCGGCTCGACGCCCTCAAGCTCCTCAACTGGCAGATGGTCGCCGCCGTCCAGGACGGCACGCTCACCCCGCAGGACGCCTCGGCGGTCAAGGTCTACGGCTCCGAGGCCCGCCGCGACGCCTACGCCTGGCTCATGGAGATCGTCGCCGCGGCCGGCCCGCTGAAGGAGGGCTCGGCCGGCGCCGTCCTGCACGGCGAACTGGAGCGCGGCTACCGCTCGGCGGTCATCTTCACCTTCGGCGGCGGCAACAACGAGATCCAGCGCGAGATCATCTCCTGGATCGGCCTGGGAATGCCGCGCGTACGGCGTTAGCGAGCTGTGACGAGGCTTTTTAGTTGGCATAAAAGCGGGATAGTTGGCACTATGCGGAGCGCTTGGCCTGACGCGCGATGGGCTTGGCCTGTTGCGTCCTGGGTCCGCTGACCTGCTAATTCCTACAGGCCAGCGCAACTATGCCGTGCGGGGCTGAGGCGGCGGCCGATACTGAGGTCGCCGGCGTTCGGGATGTTGAACGGCGCCAGCGCGATCCCGTGGGCGCCCTCGCCGCCCATCTGTGTCAATCGGCGGTGGCCGACGTCCTCGGCCCGGGCGAGATCGCGATCCTGCTGTCCCTGCTCTTCATCGCCATGTGACACTGCCGGCCGCTGTGGGCCGTAGTGTGCGGCACGCTGAACGGCGTCGCCCTGCTGTTCACGCCGGTCCGCTCCTCGCACTCGCTCAAGGACGGCGGCATCCTCGGCTTCATGGTCGGCGGCCCGGTCTTCATCGGTCTGGTGGCCGGCCTTGCGGCCTATCTGTGCTCCCTCGACCACCGCCGCACCGCGCCGCCAGCGAGAACCGCCGCCAGCAGCGCCTGGCGATCGCCGCCGACCTGCACGACTTCGTCGCTCACCACGTTATCGGCATCTTGGTCCCCCAGGTCATGATCGGAGAAGGAACAGGGTGCGGAGGAGGCGGAACGAGGCTCGGCCGTACCTAAGCGTGCGATCCGGTGCCGGAGCACGAGGCGGCTTACCCGCTGGTTGCCGGGAGTGAAGAACTGGGAGAGCTCCTCTATCAGTGTCCTTGGCGTCCTTGGCTGCTTGACCGCGCCGCAGTAGGTGGTCAGGCGCGGGCACAGGAGGTGATCGGCCTGGGTGGCTTCGGCCCACGTCAGCACCGTGCCGAGGTCCGCACCGTACTGGGCGGTGAGCCGCTCTGCCTGGCGGAGACCAGACCAGACCATCGCGTCGCCTGCAGCGCCACGGTCACGATTCCGGCACTGGCCGAGGGGGTCGGCGTCAGCCCCGGTCGCTTGATCGAGCCCGCCGCAACCCAGACGAACTCGGAGACCTGATCTACTCCGGCGCTCCGTCGGTACCGGACGCGACGACACGAGACCGCGCGAGGATGTGATCGCCGTTCGCCCCGGGGCGTCGGCGGAAGACCTGCCACCGAACCCCGGCGTACGTTGCCCACTCCTACGGGGACTTGACCTTGCGCAGGTGTGCAGCAGATACCTCGATTTCGAGGCTGCCAGTCTGTAACGAGGCAACGCCCCGGTCGCAGGCGGTGGCGAGGAGGTCGGAGTACGTTTCGAGACGGCGCAGAAGCTCGCGTTTGCCGCCCTTGCGGTTGGCGGGGGTGCGGAGCTGGTTGATCGACGCGACCAGACGCTGGGTGCTGCAACCCGATTCCCTCAGGGCGCCGAGCATTGGGCTGTGAAGGTGATCGCCCTGAGTGACATGAGTCCAAATCAGCACGGTCGCCGTGTCAGAGGTGGGGGAGGTGGCCCCCTGGCCGAATTGCTCGAGATCGCGGCACAGTTCGGCCCAGTCACCAGCCGGAACCTGCCAGGACGAAAGAAGCTCCCGGCGTCGCCCGTAGTGAACACGATCCGTGCCCCGGTCCAGTTGGCTGGCCACACTTTCGACGGACCGCTCAAAGTCCGACCACAGATCCCGTGAAGTCAACTCCTGCCGGATGACTTTGAGGGACTGCTGCGCGGTGTTCCACGGGATGCGGAGAGTCTTCGCGCAATCGGGCCAGGTGCCCCCGCCACTCATCTCCGCGAGCTTGAGCGCTGAAACGCGCCGCAGGTGCCGCACCTTCCAGTCGGTGTGGTGCACCCAGTGGGACAACAGGTCGTCGAAGTGGGCGGAGAGCCACTCTTGCGCTAGGCCTGCTTGCCGCGAGTACTGGACGCCGTGGCCGCTACCTTGCGTTCAACATGGACATTGCCAACGACGCCGCCGCCCGTTTCCCGCGTTCCGTGCTCTGCAAGACCGCGCACGCAACGGCTTACGCAGCTGTCGGCCACCGCTTTGCTCGCCGTCTCAGCAGCCCCCGCCAGCCCGCATGGCGGACCGGGCGGGCCCTCGGCATCAGATCGCCCATCCGCATCGGTGACCACGAGATCGGCCCCAGGACCCTGTCGCACACCGTGCTGCGTACCCAGAAGGCCGAGGCTGCGCATGCGGGGTGCTTCACGCGAGTATGTCGCGAACGTGGCTTCGGCCAAGGATGCGGGAATGGTGAGCCGTTGTCCGGTGGCTGCCGCCGTGTCCCAGGCGTGGACGGCGCATTCGGCGATCAGGATCCCGCCGAGCGCGGTCGCAGGCATGCGCGCTTCACCGAGGCTGGCCTCTCCCTCCCACGCTGCCGGCTCGGACCAGGCCCTGGCCGCCGGTTCCGCACTGCCGGCCACGAGCAACGCCCACTCGGACTCCGGCCGCCCGGCGAGGAGGGGCACCGGGTTCGCGGTCAGCAGGCTCGGATCCGATGCCGTGCGGGTGCCCGCGTCTCTCGTCATCAGGAGCATCATGGCGATGTGATTGACGAGGTCTTTCACCGTCCACGCCGAACACGGCGTCGGGCTGTGGTACTGGTCGACCGGTGAAGTATGAACAGCCTCCACGACCAGATCGATACTCTGCGCCAACTGCTTTACCCTCGTAGCTGGCAGCATGTGGCATCCCTCCTTCTCACGCCCCACGCCGAGGGCGGGTGATGCCAATGCGGTGGCTGCTGGATGATGTTCCGGAGTCGGGAACACCGATTGGTGCGTGACTGCGAACGCAATCACAGCGGTTCGCCCCTCATTCGTAGGGCGTCGTTCTAGTCGATGAAGACGCTCCACGCGGTGGCGTTGAGGTTGTCGGAGAGGAAGATGTCGGTCCCTCCCAGGCGCTTTTCCCAGGACGGCATGAGTTCGGCCGCGCGGGCGGTGACCGCGTCCATCCAGACCTTGATTTCCGCCTGCTTGTTGTTCGCCGGCACCTTGGCGGCGGCCGAGGCTTCCCTCATGTCGACTGTGCGCAGTGCTTCGGAAGCAGCGGCGCGCAGGTCCCGGATGTACTCCCGGTTCGTCGCCACGTCCTCGGGTGTACCAGGCAGAGCCATATGGCCGGTGACGATGGTCTCGTAGTCGTACTCCAGCAACTGGTCCATGGCGTCGAAGTACGCGGGCACGTGTGCGGAGAAGTACAGGCGGAAGAACGGCGCGTTCTTCGGAGTGAAGCTGTCCATCGCTCCCATGAGCTTCAGCTCCGGCAGGTGGATGAACAGGTTGCCGGCCTGATGCCAGTCTCCCGTGTAGTCGAGGACGAACCGTACCCCGTCGATGTCCATCTCCTTGCGGCGGCCGCTGAAGGTCTCGGTGGGCAGGGGGCGCCGGTCGTCGTTCTTGACCTCCTTGATGAACTCGCCGGTGATCTCATGGGAGATGATCTTCAGGTCGTCCCGCTTCAGCAGGTGAGCTGCCCCGATGTGGTCGGCGTGCGCGTGGCTGTAGATCAGGTGGGTGACGGGCTTGGGGGTGACCGACTCGATCGCCTCCAGCAGTTTGTCCCCCAGGAATGGTGAGGCGTCCACGAGGACGACACCGGTGTTCGTCTCCACGAACATCGTGTTGATCATCCCCTGGGTGACGAAGTAGGCACCGCCGCCCAGGTCCCTGACGGCATACCCGGACTCCGGGATGTCCGGGCCCAGGGCGAAGTCGGGTACGGGCGCGAACTTGGTCATGGCAATCTCCTTTGGGTGGCCCGCGCCGGGGACGGGGACGGGGGCGGAGGGTGGCTTGTGATGGGGTTCCAGGGGTCGTGTGAGGGCCGGCTCGGGCCGGGCCTGCGGCAGCGTGGTCTTCGAGGCGACAGCAGGCCAGTGCGGGACAGCCGCTCCTTTCCCCGGCCCCAGTGCAGGGAGGTCCTCTGGCTTGCTCGCCGGAGAAGGTCGTCGCTTTTCAGTCAGCATGACCTGCTTTGCGTGTGTGTGGGCGCTCCAAGGGCGCCCTGCTGAACCTAGGTCTGACTGGTCCACCTTCACCGGCCCGTCACGCCGCCATGGGGAGCACACTGGCCGCATGAACCACAACGGCGAACTGGGTGACTTCCTGCGCTCGCGCCGAGCCCGTCTGCGTCCCGAGAACGCGGGGGCGGCTTTCGGCGGCGGACCGCGCCGGGTGCCTGGACTGCGCCGCGAGGAAGTCGCACATCTGGCCGGGGTGAGTACGGACTACTACGCCCGTCTCGAACGGGGCCGGCACCCCCACGTCTCGGAGACGGTGCTGGAGGCAGTGGCCCGCGCCCTGCGCCTGGACGACACCGAGCGTGGCTACCTCTTCGAACTCGCCCGGCACAGGACACCCGGCCGGCGCCGTCCTGTCCGCGCACCACGCGTGCGGCAGCCGGTCCATCAGATGCTGGATGTCCTCAACGATGTCTCGCCGGCCGTCGTCCTCAACCACCGCAGTGACGTCCTGGGCGCCAATCACCTGGCCAAGGCGGTGATCACCGACTTCGACGCACTGCCGCACCGTGACCGCAACCTCGCCCGATTCGTCCTGCTCCACCCCGCCGCCCGTGATCTGTACACAGACTGGGGCCAGGTCGCGGAGACCTTCGCCGCCAGCCTGCGTCTGGCCGCCGGACGCCATCCCGACGACCGCGTGCTGAACGAACTCGTCGGGGAGCTGTCCATCAAGGTGCCCGAGTTCTCCGCCTGGTGGGCCGGTCACCGCGTGGACCAGTGCGCCCACGGCACCCAACGCCTCGACCATCCCGTGGTCGGCGAACTCACCCTCTCCTACGAAACGCTGGCCCTGCCCGCTGACCCTGACCAGAGCATCGTGCTCTACACCACCGAACCCGGCTCCGCCTCCGCGGAAACACTCCGCCTGCTCGCCAGCTGGACCACGCCGACGAACACACACGCGGCCGCCCCTCCCAGGCACCGTCCAACTGATGAGGAACAGACAGCCGATTGATGACTACGAGTTGAGGTCGTGAAAGCCGTCGAGCGCGTCCGACGCCACGCCGCGAGGACACCGCCCGGGTTCGCCATCGGCGAGGCCGCATTCCAGGCCCTCGGCCGAGTCGCGGCAACGGCGGCCCGACCAGTGCAGGGCACGGCATGACACCCCTCCTGACCAGGGAAGGTCCACACGCACCTAACCGCAGCACGAATAACGCGTTCGTTCCAGTGAGGAACAGACGATGGACTCTCCGCCTTGCACCGCACCCCAGCAGTCCCTGGGCCGCTTCGGAATCTTCAGCCACGAACTGCGCTCCGAAGACCCGGCGCTTCAGGACCAGCGCCAACGCGCGGCGGTCGGGCTGGAAGACCTGGGTTTCGGCGCGATCTGGCTCGGGGGTAACAGCAGTGTGCGCCACGCTGCCGCGCTGGCCGGGTCCACCGGACGCATCGCCCTGGCCACCGGCATCCTCAACATCTGGAACGAGGACGCCGGCACGGTGGCCCGGCAGCGGGCCGAGCTGGAGGAGGCTGATCCCGGCCGGTTCCTCCTGGGCCTGGGCGCGAGCCACGCGGAGCTGGCCCAGAACTACCAGCGGCCATACTCCACGATGGTCGGCTACCTCGACGCCCTGGACGACGCGGCGGTCCCCGTCCCGGCCGACCGCCGGATCCTCGCGGCGCTCGGACCGAGGATGCTGCGTCTCGCCCGCGACCGGGCTGCCGGCGCCCACCCCGCCTTGGTCGCCCCCGGATACATCGAGCGGGCCCGGGAGGCCCTGGGTGACAGACCGCTCCTGGCTCCCGTGGTCACCGTGGTGCTGGAGAGCGACCCCGTCCGGGCACGTGGCGTCGCACGTGACTTCCTCGACCTGTACTTCCGGCTGCCCAACTACACCGCGAACTTCGAACGCCTCGGCTTCACCGAGGAAGACTTCACCGGCGGCGGCAGCGACCGCCTGGTCGACTCCCTGGTGGCCTGGGGCACCGACGACGCGATCAGCAAGCGTCTGACCGAGTTCCACACCGCCGGCGCCGACCACCTGGCCCTGCAGCTCGTCACCGGCGAGAAAGGCGATATCCCGCCGCTCACCCGGTGGCGCCATCTCGCCGACCTCACCGGCGTCACCGCGAAGAGTGCGCAGCCGCACACGTGACGACGTCCGGAGCACGCATCACCACCATCCTCTGGAGCACCGCATGTCCACACCCGAGCAGAACAGAGAGCTCGTTCTGACGGCCTTCGACACACTCTTCGGCAAGCGCGACTACGAGGCCGCACAGGAGTTCTGGTCAGAGGACTACCGTCAGCACAGCCGGCACATCCCGCCGGGGCGGGAGGGCCTGTTCGACCTGGTCCGCGCGCTGCCGGCCACCCTGCGCTACGACAACCAGCTCGCCGTCGCCGAGGGCGACTACGTGATGCTCTACGGCCGGTACTCAGGCACCGGCGACGCTGCCGCCGTCGTGGCCGATGTCGTACACGTCGAGAACGGCAGACTGACCGAACACTGGGATGTCTGGGAGGACGAGGCGAGCCGCGCTGAGTCCGCAAGCGGCCTCCCGATGTTCGGTGACCACTTCCCGCCCGACCGGGCGGGGTGAGCCGGGACGACCGGTACCAATCGCCAGTTCCGCCTCTAGGCCCGCCCGGCCGGCCCCTTCGACGATTCCGACCTCGAGCTCGTCCGGACACCCGTCCCCGTGCCCGGCGGCGGCGAGTTCCTGGTGAAGGTCACACACCTGTCGATCGCCCCTGCCATGCGCGCTGGATGAACGCAGGACACGTCACTCCGGTGGAGATCGGAGCGGTCATGCGGGCGATCACGATCGAGCAGGTTGTGGGCTCCCGCCACCCCGGCTTCGCGGAGGGCGACTTCGTCCACGGCACCTTCTGCGTGCAGGAGTTCGCCCTGTCGGACGGAACCGGGATCTGCAAAGTGCACCCCGAGGAGGGCCGGTCGCTCGCGGCGTATCTCGGCGTCCTGGGCATGACCGGCATGACCGCCTACTTCGGGCTCCCTGCTGTACCGGGGCGCGTCGATGGCAGGCGTCGCTGTCCCGGCATTCGCCGACCGGTATCCCGAGGCCATGGAACAGATGTCGCACTGGCTGGCCGACGGCCGGCTGACGAGCCTGGAGGACACGGTGCACGGCGACATCGAGACGTTCCCGGCCACGCTCAGACGCCTTCTCACTGGCAAGAACACCGGAAAGCTCGTCCTCGGACTCGAGCACCGGGCGTGAGCTCCCCGTTCCCCCGGCGTGCCTGCACCAGGTGTGCCGGACCGCCTCCCTCACGTGTTCAGGCGAGGGAAAAGCAACCGACCGATGACCAGGAATTGAGATCATGACAACCACCCAGCCCATCCGCACCCCCTTCGGAGAAGAGTCGACGGCCACCGAGGTCATCGAAGGTGTCGACCTCACCGGAAAGCACGCGGTCGTCACCGGCGCCGCTTCGGGGCTCGGCGCCGAGACCGCCCGCGCCCTCGCAAGCGCCGGCGCCTCGGTCACCCTCGCGGTCCGCAACACGGACGCCGGCGAGCAGACCGCCACCGACATCCGCAAGGCCACCGGAAACGACGCCGTCCATGTCGGCCGGCTCGACCTCGCCGACAGGGCGTCGATCGCCGCCTTCACGAGTGCCTGGTCCGGGCCCCTGCACATCCTCGTCAACAACGCCGGCGTGATGGCGCTGCCCACGCTCGAACGCACTCCGGACGGCTGGGAACTGCAGTTCGCATCCAACCATCTCGGCCACTTCGCGCTCGCGCTCGGCCTGCACGACGCGCTCACGGCGGCCGGCAACGCGCGCATCGTGTCGCTGAGCTCCCGCGGCCACCACGCCTCGCCCGTCGGGTTCGACGACATCAACTTCACCGCCCGTCCCTACGACCCGTGGCTCGCCTACGGGCAGTCCAAGACCGCCAACGTTCTCTTCGCGGTCGAAGCGACCAGCCGCTGGGCGGCCGACGGGATCACCGCCAACGCCGTCCACCCCGGCGTGATCCTGGGAACGAACCTGTCGCGCTACATGGATCCGGAACAATTCACACAGCTGCGCGCCGCCGAGGCGGCCGGAGAACTCGGCTCGATCCAGGGCGCGCCGTTCCGGTTCAAGACGATTCCCCAGGGCGCCGCGACCAGCGTGCTGGTCGCGGCCTCACCCCTGCTGGAGGGCATTGGCGGCCGCTACTTCGAGGACAACAACGAGGCGGAGAAGCTGACGCTCCAGGCCGTGGGAACCTCCGCCGGCGGGGTGGCCCCGTACGCGCTCGACCCGGACGCCGCCGACCGCCTGTGGGAACTGTCCCTCGCGGCAATGGGCGCATGAGCACTCACAAGAGCAGCACCGAACTCGTGGCATCCGTTCCACCGCCACCGGCGGAAGGGGGGCTGCCGTAGCTCGCACTTGAGCCAAAACTCCCGGGCGGTCCTTGGAAGTCAACTTGAGGGTGCCTCGGAAGAGCCGTGCCCCCGTACGCACGTCGGGGCACTCCAGCTGGCGAGCATGCGCAGCGTCTCCGCAGACGCGGAACCAGGCTCCGCGGTGTAGAGGCAGATACTCAGGTCAGGGTCGGCGGGCAGGGCCAGAATCTCGTAGGAGAGGGTGAGTTCGCCGACCACGGGATGAAGGAGGCGCCGGGTACCGTGGGCGCACTGGTCCACACCGTGCCCGGCCCACCAGTTGGAGAACCCGGGAACCTTGATGGACAGTTCCCCGACGAGTTCGTTCAGCAGGCGGTCGTCGGGATGGCGCCCGGCGGCCAGACGCAGACTGGCGACGAACGCCTCCGCGACCTGGTCCCAGTCCTGGTACAGGTCCTGCGCCGCGGGGTGGAGCAGGACGAACCGGGCGAAGTTACGGTCGCGGTACGGCAGTGCGTCGAAGTCGGTGATCAGCGCATTGGCAAGATGGTTGACCGCCAGGACGTCGCTGCGGTGGTTGAGGACCAGGGCTGGTGAGACATCGTTCAGGACGTCCAGCATCTGGTGGACCGCCGGACGCACGCGCGGTACCAGGGCCGGACGGCGCCTGTCCGGGCCGGGGGGCTTGGGCCGGGCGAGTTCGAAGAGGTAGCCGCGTTCGGTGTCGTCCAGGCGCAGGGCGCGGGCCACTGCCTCCAGCACGGTCTCGGAGACGTGGGGGTGCCGGCCCTGTTCGAGACGGGCGTAATAGTCCGTACTCACCCCGGCCAGGCGCGCGACCTCCTCGCGGCGCAGTCCGGGCACCCGGCGCGCGCCGCCGCCGAAGGCGACCCCCGCATCATCGGGACGGAGCCGGGCTCGGCGCGAGCGCAGGAAGTGACCGAGCTCGCCGGTTTGGTCCATGCATCCAGTGATACCACCACGACGGCGTCACGGGTGCTGAAGGTGGACCAGTCAGACCCAGGTTCAGCAGGGCGTGCGCGACGCGGCTGCTTGCCGGCGGAAGACCAGGTCCCAGGACTGGACGCGGCCGGTCACGCCCCGGGCGCCCTGCCGCTCGGAGCGGCCGTGCCGTCGGGTGGTGGGGGCGGTCGGTCGGAGAAGGCACGCAGGGCCAGCTCGATCCTGATTTCCTCGTTGTCCAGGACCGACTGCAGCCGGCGCAGGACGATGTCGTCAATGGTGCGCTGGTCGCGCAGGCGGATCAGGGCGCTGCGTTTGACGCCGATCAGGGTGTGGCGCAGTTCGAGCCCGGACCGCACGCCGGGTCCGGCATCGAACGGTCCTGGGTCCTCGGCGGCGTACTGGCGCAGTTCGCTCCGGATGGCGTCGGTGGTCTCCGGCGGCGTATCCAGGCGGTCGGCGTGGTCGGGAAGGGCTTCCAGCGCGGCTGTGACGATCTGACGATGGGCGCGGCGTTCCTCGGTGGTCTCGTCGAGGTCGCCGCGCAGTCCGGCCCATCGGATCACCGCGGGCATGGTCGTGCCCTGGACGACCAGGGTGAGCAGGATGACGGCCACGGCGGTGAAGACCAGCAGGCCGTGTCCTGCGAGCGGCCGGCCCGCGGCCGTGGTGGCGGGGACACTGAGGGCGGCCGCCAGTGACACGGCCCCGCGCACCCCGCTCCAGGCGAGGGGGAATCTTTCCCGGGCGCCGGAGCGCAGCGTGCGCTGGATGGGGCGGCGGTCGATGGCACGGAGAAGGTAGGGCACCGAGTACAGCCACAGCAGACGAACGGCGATCACCACGCCTGCGACCAGCAGTGCGGTGACCACGGCATGCGACATCCACGACATCTCCCACCGTACCGCGGAGCCGAGAGGCGAGTGTCCAGCTGCTGCCAACGGTTGCGGCGTAGGCGGCTTGCTTGACGCGGGTGGGCAGGCCGCAGGTGACGATGGCCAGCAGGCATGCGGCGAGGGCGGCACTGTTCATCGACGGTTGGATGAGGGCGGCCAGGGCATGGGACCTCTACGCCCAGTCGATCTCCACTGAGCGGAGCCAGTTCCAGCCGCGCCGCTGCCAGAGGGCGGACTGGTGCCCGAGGCGGGCGGCGTAGTCGTTCCAGTCGGCGGGCTTCCGCCGTGCCCATGCCTTCTCCGCCAGGCCGCTGAGGCGAGGGAGAAGCATGAACTCGAGCTCGTCCCGGGTTTCCACGGTCTCGCACCACATGGCCGCTTCGACGCCCGCGATCTGTGCGTCGCTCTCCACTCCCGGTGTGTCGTCGACCGGGTCCCATTCGAGGCCGGCACGGATCGATTTCGCGGGATACAGCGGCATGCCGACCCGCCCTCGCGCCTCCTCCTGAGCCGCGTCGGACGACGCGTCGGCGTGCGGCCGGTCGAAGTACAACCAGGCGGAGGGGGAGATGAGCAGCCGGGTGCCCAGGGCGAGTGCGCTGGGCACGTCGTGCTGCGCCTTCTTCAGGTTGCCGATCAGGATCGGCAGCAGTTCCGGCGGCGCCATCTGCTTCAGGGCCTCGCCGGCGATGGTGGCCTCGACCTCGGCCGCCTCCATCCAGTACTGCACCACGTCAGCGGAGCTGAGGGAGGCGCGGGCGATCTCCTGCCAGCCGACCACCCGCTTGCCTCGGGCACGCACCAGCTCGGCGGCCCGCCCGACGAACGCGGCGTGCACCTCGTCGGGCATGTACGCCTCGTCCCCGCCGATGTGCACATACGCGCTGTGCGGGAACTGCGGGATCACGGCGTCGAGGACGTCCTCGACGAACGCCCACGTCTCGGTTCGAGCGGGGTCGAGGCCGTCGAGGCCGAAGCTGGTCCCGTCACCGAGGTCGACGGAGTGGGCTTCTGCAGGCGCGAGTTCGGGGCAGGAACTGATCGCTGCGGTGGCATGGCCGGGCATGCCGATCTCCGGGACCACCGTCACGAAGCGCTCGGCCGCGTAGGCCACGAGATCGGCCATCTCGGTGCGGGAGAAGTAGCCGCCCGGACGGTCGCCGCTCGCGCCACGGGCACCGACCTCGGTCAGCGTGGGCCGCGAAGGCACCTCGATCCGCCACCCCTGGTCGTCGGTGAGGTGGAGGTGGAGCACGTTCACCTTGTGCAGTGAGCACATGTCGACGACCCGGCGGATCACGTCGGGTCCGTGGAAGGTCCGTACGACGTCAAGGGAGAGTCCGCGCCAGGCGAATCGGGGACCGTCGATGATCCGGACGGCCGGCAGAGCGGCGGTGCCGTCCTGCGCATGGGCGGCGATGAGCTGCCGCAGCGAGGTGAGCCCGCGGTGCACCGCCTCGGGCGTCGGGCCCCATACGCGCGCGCCCTCACTGGTGATCTCCAGGCCATGCCGTTCGTCGGCGTCGCCGGTGATCGCCTTGCCGTCGGCCCGCAGGCCCGCGGCGGGTGCGACGTCGTCGATATCGGTCTTGTCGATCAGCAGTGTGATGTGGGGGCCGTGGGCGGTCGCTGCCCCAGGGACGGAGGTGAGGGCGATGCCGGAGTCGGTCCGGACGTCCGCCACGAATCGCGCGGCTGCGTCCGAGAGCTCACCCGACGCGACGACGCCGAGGGCCTCGCTGACGAGCAGCGTTCCTTCATGGACGGTCGCCGTGGCGGGCGCGGGGATCAGAGGAAGGCTCATGAGATTCCTGACGAGTAGACGGGATGGGTGTGACCTGGCCGTTCCCGCAGTCCGGCAGGCACGGGTGTGCCGCCGAGCAGGAGGCCGACCGGTGGGACGGCCGGTCGCGAAGGGTGCCGTCGGCGGTCCCTCGCCGGACCGGTCGGATCAGGCCTTCCTGGCCTGGACCGCGGCGTTCACGAACTGTGTGACCAGTGCGGCGACCTGTGCGGCCGCGTGCTCGTTCAGGTGCACTCCGTCCGGGGTGGTGGTGAAACCGTGGTGCCGGGCGATGGTGTCCCAGGACTGCCGCAGAGCCAGCCTGCGCAACAACGACATGCCCATGAGCTTTCTGGTTCCGTCCCATGGCCTGGCCGGCTCGCCGGTGATGAGGGTCGTGACGCGCTCGTGGACGGGCAGGACCGGCACCCCGGCCTCCGTCGCGACCTCGTGGATGATCGCGTTGTAGGGAGCGACGAGGTCGTGCCATCTGCCGTCGACCGCGTCGGCCAGCGGCGGAAGCGACATGAGGGCGATGTCGGCGGTCGTCTCCGACTTCAGCCGGTCGACGATCCGTCGCAGGTTGTCCTCGTACCACTGCGCGGTGGGGTGCTGCGGAAGCTGCTGGTGCTTCACGGACGAGTCGGACCAGGTGGCGGAGATCTGCGCGAGCGCGTCGTTCGTGCCGATGAGCACCGTCACGGCGATGGGGCGGCAGGCGATGATCTCGTCGAGGCGGGCCAGCAGGTTCCAGGCCACGTTGCCGCCGACGCCGGCATTGACGCAGGTCATCGCTGGAGCAACGGTCCGGGCGACCTGGTGTACCCAGTTCGAGCCCCCCGCGCCCTGGGTGATGCTGTCACCCGCGCACACGAGCACGGGATGACCACTGGGGCGAGCGGCGTGGGCGCGGGGGCCGATCGGCTTCGAGAACCTCTCGTCGAGGGCGATCTTGAATCGGCTTCGTGGGTCGGTCGGGTTGTCACTTGTCATCGCATGGCCTCCCGTCCCCGTCGCGGCGGGCGCAGCCGGCCGTGGCCGTGCGGGGGTGTTGTTTCTTGACCGTGGGCAGTCATTTGCTGAGGACTTCCTTGAGGGCTTCGACGGCGTCCGGGCCGAGGTCGTCGGAGACCAGGCCGAGTACGTGACTGAAGGGCAGGCTGCGCATGATGTCGAGCATCGGCAGGTGGTGGAGGATCGGAAGGGCCTCGGCGAGGACCGGTCCGGCCGCCGGGTCGTCCATGACGGCGCCGAGCGTGACGGTTGCGAGGTCGAGCCCGTCGGCGCGGGTCAGCGTGGTCTTCGCGCGGTCGTCGTCGGTGGGCGGCGGGGAGGGTCGCCAGTTCTCGTAGCTCAGGCCGTCGCCGAACTCGAAGGCCGGGTCCGGGGTGTCGCCGGGCACGTCGGGCCTGCTGGACCGGACCGCCTCCATCGACGAGGGCAGTTGGAAGGGCAGCCTGCCCAGGGGTTCGGCCTCGCCGAACAGGACCCGGGCGAATGCCTCGTCGCTCGCGCCGAAGTTCGCGATCAGCGTCACACCGAGATCCTTGAACGGTGTCAGGATCGCCGGACGCTCCAGATAGACGTCGACGACGGTGGGGACCTGCTCGGCGATCTCGCGGATGTGCCGGATCCGCTCGTCGGGGAATCCGAGATCCCCCGCGTGCATGAAGAACTCCAGGCCCTCCAAACCGCCTCGCGGCTCCCACGGCGCGACCAGGCGCAGTACCGCCACGTCCGACTCGGCCGCCTCGGCGACGACATCGGCCCGCCCGGCGAACGCGAGGGGGTCGACACCCTCGGCGTACACCTTGATCAGCTTCGGCAGGGGCAGGTGGTGCGCGCCGTCCGCGTTGACCAGCAGCGTGTGGGCGGCGGACTGGGCGGCCAGGCCCGCCTCGCGAGCCTCGGCGGTGCCGACCAGAAGATCGGCCCGTTCGACGTCCACGAACGGGTCGTCGAACAGCCCCAGGGTGAACTTGTCCCGCAACAGCCGTCGCACCGACACGTCGAGCCGCGACTCCTGGACACGGCCGGCCCGGACGAGCCCGACCAGGACCTCCGGCGTGAACTCGCCGCCGAATTGGTCGATGCCGGCGTCCAGAGCCTTCAGCATGCGCTCTTCGAAGGTCAGCTCCTCCACACCCCAGGGCCGCTCGGAGAGGATGCTCCAGTCGGTGCAGACGACTCCGTCGAAGCCGAGCTCCTCCCTCAGCAGATCAGTGATGATCTCCTTGTTGAAGGAGAACGCCACCTCCTCCAGACCGATGCCGCTGGGGACTCCGTAGTAGGGCATCATCTGCGCGACACCCGCGGCGATCACCTCGCGGAACGGCTGCAGGTGCAGCTCCAGCTGTCCGCCCGGATACACCTGCTCCTTGCCGTACGCAAAGTGCGGGTCCTCGCCGTCCTTCTGCGGGCCGCCGCCCGGGAAGTGCTTGGCCATGACACCGACCGACTCGGTGCCCAGCCGCTGTCCCTGCAGGCCCTTCACGTACGCCACACCGAGACGGCCGGCGATCTCGGCGTCCTGACCGAAGGTCGCGCTCGCGCGACACCAGCGCGGCTCGGTGGCGAGGTCGATCTGCGGGTGCAGAGCCAGGCGGATGCCGACGGCGAGGTACTCGCGGCGGACGGTGTCGGCGAAGCGTTCGACCTGTTCCGGGTCGTTGAGCGCGCCGAATCCCAGCATCTCCGGCCACTGCGAGAACGTGCCGCCCATGATGGCGGTGCCGGGGTTGTGCGCGAAGGAGTGGCGGGGGTCGCTGGAGACGGTGAACGGGATGCCCAACGGCTGCCTGCGCGCTTCGGCCTGGACGGCGTTGACCCATTCGGCCAGGCCGCGCGCGGTCGGTACCTGGAGGATGTTGCAGTGGTTGATGTGCTTGTCGAGCAGCCCGCGGGTCGAGGGCATGCCGAACATGCCGGGAGCGTCGAGCTCTCCGATCGTGGCCACCGGCTGGAACATGAGGCCGGCCTTGTCCTCCACGGTCATCCGGGCGAGGAGGTCGGCGACCCGCTGGTCCACGTCGAGGCCGGGGTCCTGATAGGGGAATCGGATACCGGTTTCGGTGCCGGTCATGAGGGAGTGCCCTTTCTGGCTGGAGTGGAGCGGAGTGCAGCGGCGAGATGTCAGCGCACGCGTTTGATCGGGAGCACGGCGAAGGCGGCCATGAGGACCAGGACACAGGCGAAGGGCCAGATGGGGCCGTACGCCCCGCCGAACACGGCGACGACCGCGCCGGCGAGGAGGGGGCCGACGGCCTGGCCGAGGTTTCCGCCCAGTGTCGCCAGACCGAGGTCGCGGCCGACCGCGTCGGGGTCCGGCAACACGTCGATGGAGAGTGCCTGGTCGACGACGATGAACACGCCGAACCCGAGTCCGCCCACGATCGCCTGGGCGAACATCCCGGGCAGCGTCGGCCACACGAACGGGATGAGGAAGGATCCGGCCATGATGAGCGACGCGGCTGCCACGAACGGCTTGCGCCGGCCGATCCGGTCGGACCACCGGCCGCAGACGGCCATGCCGACCAGTGCACCGGGGACACCCGCGACCTGCACCAGCGGCGCCGTCTTCGCGGCA
The DNA here is from genome assembly GCF_014203595.1 of Streptomyces echinatus. GTDB lineage: Bacteria > Actinomycetota > Actinomycetes > Streptomycetales > Streptomycetaceae > Streptomyces > Streptomyces echinatus. The sequence goes on along the minus strand of NZ_JACHJK010000002.1, from coordinate 207,415 downwards.
TCGTCCACCGACAGCCCGGGCGACACGTAGCTCTGCAGCATGTAGACCGCGTACACGGTCGATATGCCGTAGCCGATGAACAGCAGCACCTTCGCGATCCACGCCCACCGGTAGTCCCGGTCACCGAGCGCCAGTACGTACGAGGAGAGGAAGCTGCGCAGCCGCGGCCTCTCGACGACCAGGTCCCTGGACGACCGGTCGCGGGCGAACCACACGAACGACACCGCTCCCAGCGCGAGCGCGACTGCGAGCGGGAAGTACGCGGCGAGCCCCATCACGGTGAACAGGGTTCCGGTGACGGCCGCTCCGACGATCGCACCGAAGTACCCGACCATGCCGGTGACCGTGGAGACGCCGGCGAGACGGTCCTCGGGAATCCGGTCGGCGACGGTGGCGCTGAGCGGACCCTGAACGACGTTCGCAGCCATCTGTACCAAGGACCAGAGGACGACCAGCACCGCGATGTCCGGCACGAGCGGAAACAGCGCGATGAGCGCGGCGCCCGCGATCGCGCCGCCGGCGATCCACGGTGCGCGGCGGCCCCATGCCGACCGGGTCCGGTCCGACAACAGGCCGATGACCGGCTGGATCAGCATCGTGACGAACACGGCGACCGATGTCACGAGCGACAGCCGGGTCGCCCGCGACGAGTTGAACCGGTCGAGCAGGGTCAGGAGCCGTTCCTGATGCGGGGTCGGGGACACCTTGCCCGCATCGACCTGCTTCTTCAGATCCTCCAGGCTCTGCAGGCTCAGGTGCGCGTCGGCTCCGGTGAAGAAGCGGGGGAACTCCAGTTCCTGTACGTGCAGCGGCAGCAGCACGGCCGCCGACCCGAACAACAGGACCACGCCGAGAGTGGCGAGGGCGTACAGGAACGTGTACCTGCGTATGGCTCGTGATCCGGGCCGGTAGCGCACAGCCACCGTCGAGCCGGCTGGTGTCGCCGCGTCGGGCAACGGCGCGGGGGCTGTCATCGGAGGGAGGTGAGCCGGGCGATCGCCGAGGCGATGGCGTCCTCGGAGAAGGCACCTCCTGAGACCAGGCGCAGCTTCTCCAGCGGCATGCCGTTGATCGTTTCGGTGACGATGCGCCGGGCCAGCGGGGGAAGCGAGTCGAAGTCGCCTCCGAACATCGGGTAAGAGGACACGAACTGCTCGATGACGGCGGCGAATTCGGGGTCGCCCAGGAAGTACCGCACCGGCGTGTGCCGGTCGATGATCTCCGCGGTGGGGGCGTCGCCGGCCAGGTCGACGCCGACGCGGGCGCGGATGTCGCGGGACGAGCTGCCGATCTCGATCGTGAAGGCGCCGCTCTCGATCGTCCAGCGGTCGCGGTGCTCGTCCCAGAACGCGAAGTCCCGGCGATCGAGTTCGATGCGTGCGGTGACGCTTTCGCCGGCGGCGATCCAGATCTTGCTGAACCCGCGCAGTTCGCGCTCCGGGCGCGCCACGCTGCTGACGTCGTCGTGGACGTACACCTGCACGACCTCGAACCCGTCGCGTTCGCCCACGTTGCGGACGGCGACCTCGACGGTGACGCTCTCGTCGTCGTGGACGACGGCACGCGGGTCGGCGTACGCGAAGTCGGTGTAGCTCAGGCCGTGCCCGAACGGATAGGCGACCGGCATTTTCCGGCGGTCGTAGTAGCGGTACCCCACCCAGATGCTCTCCCGGTAGTGCGCCCGGCGCAGTCCGCCCGGGTAGTCCAGGTGGGCCGGGGTGTCCTCCAGCCGCAGCGGGACGGTCTCACTGGTGCGGCCCGAGGGGTTCACGTCGCCGAAGATCACATCGAGGGCCGCCGCGGCGACTTCCTGGCCGCCGAGGTTGAGGTCGAGGATCGCGTCGGCCTTGTCGTGCCAGGACGCGATGTCGACGGCGGAACCCTTGTGCAGGACCACGACGGTGCGTGGGGTGACCGCGGAGACCCGGTCGATCAGGGCGAGGTGGGAGGCGGGGAGCGACAGCGTCTCGCGGTCGAAGCCCTCCGACTCGGTCATCTCGGTCAGTCCGACGAAGAGCAACGCGACATCGGCCTGCGCGGCGACCTCCACGGCCTCGTCGAGCAGCGCCTCGTCGATCTCCTCGCCCTCGCATCCGCGGGCATGGAGCACCTGGTCCGAGGGGAGGAAACGACTGATTTCCTTGCGCGCGGTGGTGAACGAGGCGACCTGGACGTTCGAGCTGCCACCGCCCTGGAAGCGGGGGTTCTCGGCGAACTCGCCGATCAGCGCGACGGCTGTGGTGCGTTTCAGCGGGAGGGTGCCGCGTTCGTTGCGCAGCAGGACGATCGACTGCTGGGCGATGGTGCGGGCGATGTCCGCCAGCTCGGCCTCGCTCGTCGTCACGGGTTCGGGGCGGTCCTCGCGTGCGAAGCGGGCGGCCAGCTCGACGACGCGGGCTGCGGCGCGGTCGACGTCCTCCTCGCTCAGCTCGCCGGACTTCAGCGCGGCGCCGATGGCGGCGGCGCCCAGCCCCTGGGACGCCGGCATCTCCAGGTCGAGTCCCGCCCTGAGGGCGGTCACCCGGTCCTGCACGGCGCCCCAGTCGCTGACGACCAGGCCGTCGAAGCCCCACTCCTCGCGGAGGATCCCGGTCAGCAGCCGGTGGTTCTCGGAGCACGGCACTCCGTTGACGGCGTTGTACGCGGACATCACCGTCGCCGGCCGCCCCTCGGTCACGGCGATCTCGAACCCGCGTAGGTAGATCTCGCGCAGGGCGCGCTCGTCGACCTCCGCGCTGATCGTGAACCGGTCGTACTCCTGGTTGTTCACCGCGAAGTGCTTGAGGGACGCGCCCACCCCGCCCGACTCGACGCCGCTGACCACTGCCGCGGCGAGACGGCCGGTCAGGCAGGGGTCCTCGGAGAAGTACTCGAAGTTGCGGCCGCCCAGGGGCGTGCGCTTGATGTTCATGGCCGGGCCCAGGACGACGTCCACGTCCGCCAGACGCGCGGCGGCGGCCAGCGCGCTGCCGTGGGCCCGGGCGAGGGAGGTGTCCCAGCTGCAGGACAGCGCGGAGGCAGTGGGGAAGCAGACGGCCGTGGCGGCGTTCGAGGCCCCGAGGTGGTCGTCGGCGGAGACCGCCCGGACGCCGTGCGGACCGTCGTTGAGTGTGAACGCGGCGATGCCGCGTTCCGGGTATCCGACCGTCCTCCAGTATCCGGCGCCCGACAGCAGGGCGATCTTCTCGTCGGTCGTCAGCTGTGCGAGGAGCCCGGACGTCGTGTCGTCCGAAGTGCTGCTCGGTGGCGTCATGGATTCAGCCCATTTCGTTCGGCGGCTCAGCAGAGAAATGGCAGGACGTTCAGGGGCTCTGAGGAGAGGGGGCAACACAACGCTCAGAGCGGCATAGCACCTGGTGAGATCGGTGGTAACACCTTGTTACCACCCCTCGGATGCTAGATTCGGTCGAATCGAGCTGTCAAGGAGGGTGACGTGGCCGAGGTGGACGCTGTCGCGCCGACGGGCCGTCCGGGGGAGCGCGGCGACACGGCCGCGCTGGAGGCCTTTCGCGAGCAGCAGCGGGTTGACATCGCGAACGCGCTCATCGAACTGGTCGCCGGCCGGGGGTTCGCCGCGGCGAACGTGAGCGACCTCGTGCGTGCCGTCGGGATGAGCCGGAAGACGTACTACAAGTACTTCGCCTCGATCGAGGCGGCTCTCATGTACGCGCAGCAGATGATCCTCAAGGAGATGCGGGCCGAGCCGGAGCCGCGGCCGGAGCCCGGTCTGCGCCGCTTCATGGCCCAGCTGCGTGCCATCACGGATTTCGCCTCGAAGCATCCCCAGTGGATGATCTTCATCAGCTTCGTCGACTTCGCGGTCAAGGACCACATCCCGGCGCCCGACCGTGAGGCCTACGACGCGTTCACGGTGTCCCTCCTCGAGGACTCCCTCTCGGCGTTCGAGCAAGGGCAGCGGGACGGCTCCATCGACCCCGCGCTCCCCGCGCTCGAGACGACGATCGCGTGCACGAACGCGGTTTTCGGCCTGGCGCAGCGGTGTGCGAACAGCCCGGCGATCTCACAGGAAATGCCTCTGTTCGCGCGGCTCATCGATGCCGAACTGCGCGTCTGGGAAGGGGTGTTGACGACCGGGACCGACTGACCAAGGCCTCCCGGCCCCGAGTGGTTCACGTCGGTGAACTGCCGTGGGCCTCAGTCGGCCGTGGAGAGTCCGGGCGGTGCGGTGGCGGGGCGGGACGGCCGGAGAGCCGGTGGCGCGCTCGTGTGGCGTACCCGGAGTTCCATGGGGATGTACAGGGGCTCGGTGTCGCCGCCGACGGTCATCAGGGTTTCCAGCCGCTGGGCGGCCTGCCGCCCCAGTTCGTGCCGGGCCAGCGAGGCCGTGGTGAGCCGTCGCGAGGCGGGCAGGTCGTCGAGGGAGATGTCGTCGCAGCCGATCACCGACATGTCGTCGGGGATCCGCACACCCGACTCCTCCAGAGCGGCCACCGCACCTAGCGCCACCAGGTCGTTGTACGCGACGACAGCCGTGGCACCGCGGTCGGGCACGGTGCCGGCGGCCTCGTAGCCCTGCCGCGCCGTGTGGCCGCAGGGGACGACATCGACGTCCAGGCCGAAGGCCGCCGCGGCATCGAAGGCCCGGAGGCGTTCGGCGTTGGCCCAGGACGACTCCGGGCCGCTCAGATAGGCCACCCGGCGATGCCCGAGCTGGGTGAGGTGACCGCAGACCAGGGTCATCCCCCCGTAGAAGTCGGCGGAGATCGAAGGGGTGCTCAGCCCGGGGACGATCCGGTTGACGAGGACCAGGGGATGGCCGCGCAGGGTCAGATCGAGGAGCGCGGTGCGGTCCATGCGGGGGGAGCACAGCAGGACGCCGTCGCAGCAGCGCATCAGGTCCTCGGCGAGTTCGGGCTCGCTCGCCGGGTCCTCGTCCGACTCCATCACCATCACGCGCCGTCCGTGCGAGCGGGCCACGGCGGAGATGGATTTCAGGACATCGGGAAAATAGGGGTTGGAGAGGTCGGGAACGAGCACACCGATGGCGCCGGCCTCGCCGCGGGCCAGTCCCTGGGCAGCGGCGTTGGGGCGATAGCCCAGTTCGGCGACGGCGCTCTGCACACGGCGCACCAGCTCGGGATCGACCCGGGCCGTGCCGTTGAGGACGCGGGAGACCGTGGAGGTCGACACCCCCGCCGCCGCCCCGACGTCGGTGATCGTGACGCGCCGCTGCCGCGCGCCTTTCCTCGCGGGGGAACCGCTCGTCGAACCGGGCGATTCCGGCATCTCGCCGACACCGTCCGAAGGGAAAGCCCGCTCTGCCGAGGATCTCGGGTTCCCCCTCGTCCCCGGTACGTTCGAAGTCGCCAAACCCAGCTCCCAGTCGCCCTTGGTCTCACGTCAGCGTAGTTCGTCGTTCAGCCGGCCGACGGCGGTATGCCCGCCGCGGTCCGTAGTCCGCGCAGGTGGGCGAGGTCCCGACGGACCGCAGCGAACGGGTCGTCGGGCGGGTAGTGGACGTGCAGGGAGAGCGGGCCGGTGTAGCCGAGTGTGGCGAGACCGGACAGGACCACGGGCCAGGGGACGACTCCGCCGTCGGCGAGCGGCTGCCAGCGGCAGTTCCAGCCGCCACTCGGCCCACTCGGTTCCCACACCGCGTTCTTCACGCCCACACAGCCAACCCGGTCCGGGCCGCCGAGCGTGTCGAGGGAGAGGCGCAGGTCCTCGCTTCCCTCTTTGGCCTGGTTGCCCGGGTCGAGCAGCACGCGGACGTCGTCGCGGCCGTCCAGGAGCCGCATCGCGTGGGCGGCCGAGGGGTGCAACGTGCCGTGGTGCAGCGCGAGTACGGGCCGTACGCCGTGGCGGGCGGCCAGTTCGGCGAGGCCCGCGAGGTCGCGTCGGGCCCGGTCCAGGCCGGAGGCGTGGTCCGACCCCGCCTCGTACCGGTAGAAGCCGAGGCGCAGCAGTCGTACGCCCGCCTGGGCGCAATGCCCGACGATGCGTTCGGCCTCGCTGCCCGCCGCGGTCAGATCCGTGCTGACGAGGCCGAGTTCAAGTCCGTTGCCGCGTAGGGCTCGTGCCGTCTCGCTGATCCGCCGCGGGGTGGCGGGTGTGACGGTCTGCCCGTCCCTGACCAGCAGATCCGCGCCGTCCGCCCCGGCCCTGGCCAGCTGGTCGGCGAGGTTCTCGGGTGGCAGCGACCCGAACGGCTTGGTGAGGACGAGGACCTGCACGACGTACTCCCTTCCGGCGGCCCGGGGGCCCGCCCAGGCTCCCGGTACCCGGCGAGAAATCTGTGAAAGCGCTCCCTCAAGCTATACCTAACTTTCTTCGAAGGTCGTCGAGTGCCAAAAACTTCCTGTTCAGAGGCGCTTCATGACACGCCATCAGGGTCAGCCGGGAAGCATGACTTCGTGAAAACGCTTGCTAGCCCGGGTGATGCGCCCTAACGTCATCCGCGCTTCGGCCCCGTGTGTCACCGAGGGCCGACAGAGCCGCGATCCCGACAGAGCAGGAGCCGACGATGGGGACAGGACGCAGCGCGGGAACATCCCGGATCGGCAGGCTGGCGCTTGCATCCGTGGTGGTGGCACCGCTGCTCGCGGCGTGCGGCGGGGGCTCAGGCTCTTCGGGCACCGCACTGAAGATCTGGGACTACTCCGCGGAGCAGACCGACTTCCACAAGAAGGTCACCGAGGAGTTCCACCGGCAGCACCCCGACATCACCGTCCAGTGGCAGTCGATCTCCCAGGACGAGTACAAGCGCACGCTGCCGCTGGCGTTCCAGAGCGGCCAGGGCCCGGACATCTTCTACTGGAGCGACAACGGCCCGTTGGCCATGTCGCAACTGCTCGACCAGAAGTGGATCCAGCCACTCGACGGCGGTTCCGCGCTGCCCGCGAGCTTCACCGAGCGGTGGCCGGCCGGCTCGTTCGTCAACGGGGTCAACCAACTCGACGGGAAGACCTACGGGTTCCCTCTCTCGGAGAGCACCTACTGGGGTCCCGGTTACATGTTCCTCAACAAGAAGGTCTTCGCCGACGCCGGACTCGACACGGCGGCGCCCCCGAAGACCTGGTCCGACCTGAAGACAGCCTGTGCCCGTATCAAGGCCGAGACCAAGGCCTACTGCATCGCCGCACCCACCAAGGACGTCGACTTTCAGCGCATCTTCTACGCCCTCGCCGCCGGCGAGTACACCTTCAACGACTGGTTCTTCGACTACCGCAAGGGCACGTTCTCGCTGGCCGAACCGCAGGCGCAGAAGGTGTTCGCGTTCATCCAGGAGCTCAAGAAGGACGGCTACCTGGCGCCCGGCACCAACGACAAGAACTTCTCCCGGCAGCAGTTCGCCTCGGGACAGGCCGGCATCATGATGGACGGCACCTGGCTGCCCTCGGTGCTCACCTCCCTCGGCATGAAGTCCGACCAGTACGCCGTGGCTCCCCATCCCGTTCCGGACGACGGCTCGAAGGGTGCCCTCTGGAGCCAGCCGGACGGCAACAAGTACTGGGTGAGCGCGAAGAGCAAACAGTCGAAGGCCGCGTGGACCTTCCTCGACTGGATGACGCGGCCCGACGGCTACTTCGCCAAGGAGTACCTCAAGGACGGCTTCGGGACGCTGGCTTTCGCGGACAACGCCCGCTACATCACGGACCCCGCGATCCGGCGGATCACGAAGATCGCCGACGAGCCCGGTTACCGGGTCAAGCTGCCCCTCCCGGTCGCCAAGTGCCCCGACCTGGTGAAGTCCAAGGCATACGTCAAAGCCATCGGCGAGCGGCCCACCTGGGAGTACGAGGCCATGTCCGGGGCCCTGAACTCGGGCACGTCACTTCGGCCCGAGGCCCAACGGATCGTCGCCGCACGGCAGAAGACCCTCACGGACCAGCTGAAGCAGGAAGCGGCCCAGGGACTGAAGGTCTCCCTCGACTGCTTCACCTTCCCCGACTGGTCGTACACCTCCGACTACCGGCCGGCCAAGTAGCCGCTCTCGCCCCGGACACCGGACGTCAGCAAGGACCGCAAAGGACCTCCTATGACTCTCGCGCCCACCGGCCCGCGACCGCCCGACGCCGCCCCGACCACTGCCGCCCGCCCACGGAGAGCGGCGTTCCGAAGCCGGCCCGGCAGACCACCCGAGGGGAACCGGGAGCGTGCCCGTGGACGTGACCGGTTATGGGTGGCGGCCTTCCTCGGGCCGTTCCTCCTCCTCTACCTCGGTTTCACGCTCTGGCCGCTGATCGCGACCGTCTACTACTCCTTCTTCGAGTGGTCGGGCACCGGCCCGCCCGAGCAGTTCGTCGGCGGCGACAACTACAGCCGTCTGCTCGGCGACCCGCTCTTCTGGCAGGCCGTCGTCAACACCCTGCTGTTCGCCATCGGCACGACCCTGATCAAGCTGCCCTTGTCCCTGCTCGCCGCGCTGGTGATGACCAGGAAGTGGCTGCGGGCGAAGAAGGCGCTGCGCACGGTCTTCTTCGCGCCACTGATCATTCCCGTGGCCATGGCCGGCCTCGTCTTCACCTATCTGCTCAACCCGTCCAACGGCGCGCTCAACTCCGCGCTGCACGGGCTCGGCCTGACCGACGGCACGACCGATGTCTTCGCCAACCGCTGGACCGCTTTGCTGGCGCTGATCCTGATCTCCGTCTGGCAGGTCTTCGGGCAGTACATGATCTACTGGATGGCGGCGCTGCAGAACGTGCCCGACGAACTGTACGAGGCCGCAGCCCTCGACGGGGCGAGCGAGTGGCAGAAGCTCACGCGCATCACCCTGCCCATGATCCGGCCCGTGGCCGTGGTGATCGTGATGCTTGCCCTGGTCAACGCGATGCATGTGTTCGGGCTCGTCGTCACCCTCACCGGTGGTGGCCCGGGCACCAGCACCTACGTGGTCTCGTACTTCATCTACCGGCAGGCATTCGGCTCGCTGCCCTTCGCCTACGGATACGCCTCGGCTGCCGCGCTGCTCTTCTCCGTCATGGCATTCGTCCTCGTGACCAGCCAGGGCCTCTTCGTCCGCAGGGCGCAGAGACTGCGGAAGGAGTACGGAGTCTGATGTCCCGTCCCGAACTCCGCACGCCCTCGGCCCCCCGCCGCTCCGTGCGTCTTTCCAGGCCCGCCCGGGCCAACCTCGTGGCTCTGCCCCTGCTGATCGTGGTCGGTCTGGTCTGGGTCTATCCGTTCCTGTGGATCGTCGCGGGGGCCTTCAAGACCCAGAACGGGCTGTTCACAGGAGGCGCCAGCCTCATACCCGACCAGTGGAACTTCGACAACTTCCGCCGGGCGTGGGTGGACGCCGGGTTTTCCCGGTACCTCTTCAACACGGTTCTCTACGCGGTCGCATCCACCCTCATCGAACTGTTCAAGTCGGCCCTGTGCGGCTACGTTCTGGCCCGCTACGAATTCCCCGGACGAAAACTGCTGCACCGCCTGATCGTGGCCACCCTGTTCGTGCCGGTGGCCTCCATCATCATCCCGCAGTTCGTCCTGGTCGACCGGCTCGGCCTGCTGAACACGCGGGCCGGCGTCGTTTTGGCGATGTCCGGTGCGGCGGGCGCCCTCTATGTCCTTCTCTTCGTCGGATTCTTCTCCGGCGTACCGAAGGACCTCTTCGACGCCGCGAAGCTCGACGGGGCAGGCTTCCTGCGGACCTTCAGGCTGGTCCTGCCCCTGGCGAAGCCCGTCATCGCCGTGGTCGTCATTTTCCAGTTCATCACCAACTGGAACGAGTTCAACATCCCGCTGGTGTTCACACTCGGCCAGCCGGACCTGCAGAACCTGGCCGTCGGAATGCTGTCGTTCAAGGGCGAGCACTCCGTGGACTGGACCGGCTTCGCCGCCGGAATGACCCTGTCCGTCATTCCGATGCTGATCGTCTTCATCTTCTTCCAGAGTTACTTCGTGCGCGGCCTGGCCGGCGCCACCAAGGAGTGAGCCACGTGACGACCGAGCCGCTCGGATCCGCCGATCCCGACGGCGTCTTCGCCTACACCTGGGACCTGGTGGGCGACCCCGCCGCGGCCGAACGTATCGCCGCGCTCGGCGTGGGCGCGGTGGTCCTGCAGGCCGCCTACCACTCGGTGCGCGCCATGACGCCGTACCATCCCGTCCACCGCATCGTGCACGCCACGCACGCCGCCGCGTACTTCCCGCTCGTCCCGGACCGGTGGCGGCACAGGCGCCTGGTACCGGCTGCGCCCGCCTGGGCCGTCGACACCCCGGACCGCTTCGGCACCGCGGCCTCGGCGCTGCGGAGCCAGGGACTGCGGGTCGAGGCGTGGCTGGTCCTCACGCACAGCACGGCGATGGGGGAGCGCGCACCCGATCTGACGGTGCGTAACGCTTTCGGTGAGCGCTACGGCTACGCCCTGTGCCCTGCGCAACCCGAAGTCGCCCTCTACGCCGTCCGGTTGATCCGAGCCTTCTGCGAACGCTACGACGCCGCGGAGGTTCCGGCCCTGATGCTGGAGGCCTGCGGATGGCTGGGATTCGACCATGGCAGCCACCATGAGAAGACAGCCGGCGCCGATCTGAGCCGAGGCTGTCGCACCCTTCTGTCGGTCTGCCTGTGCCCTGCCTGCCGCAAGGGGATCGAGTCCGCCGGAGCGGACCCCGTCGCTGTCGCACATGCGACACGTCGCACCGTCGACGCGGAGATGCGTGCCGGAGTCCGGGCCCCGCGGCTGCTCACCGAGTCGCTGGGGGAGCAGGCCGCAGGTGCCCTGCTGCGTCACCGGCAGTCCGTGATCGAGGAGTTGACGCGGCAGATCGCCGCTGTCGCGTCCGGCCGGGAGATCCTCCTGATGGCGGACGGCGACCCGCAGGCCATCGGACCCGACAGCGGTCTCGCGCTGGACCGGTTCGCCGGCCGGGCCACGGGCTTCGTCGTCAAATGCTGGGACGACGAGGACCGGGCGGTGGCCCGCGTCAAGGACGCGGTGCGGGACAGCACCCGGCCGGTCATCGCCAACGTGTCCGTACTGGAGGAGCACCCGGCACACCTCGCCAGGAGGGTGGCTCGGCTGCGGGCCGCCGGAGCGCGGGCCATTCGCTACTACCACGCGGGTCTCGCCTCCCCCGCCCGGCTGCGTGCTCTGCGCACGGCCGAGGCACAGGCGGCAGTCACCCCCATCGACACGATCACCACAGCGACCGCGGAGGGAGCAGCGTGACGCACAAGCCGCTCACCGGACTGTACGTGATGGATCCGGCCCGCTTCGACGACGTCTACGGGCCGGACGAACGCATCGAGATCGAACACCACTTGACCATCGAGCAGCCGCCGTGCGCCGCGGAGGACCTCTCCGCGGCAACCCTGCGGGACGTCGAAGTACTCGTCACCGGCTGGGGTGCCCCCCGGCTCACCGCCGACTTCCTGGACCGCGCGCCGAGGCTCCGGCTCGTGCTGTACGCCGCCGGATCGGTGCGCCCCCTGGTGACCGACGCGTCCTGGGAGCGCGGAATACGGATCTCGTCCGCCGGGACGGTGATCGCCGACAAGGTCGCCGACTTCGCCCTCTCCCAGATCCTGTACGCCCTCAAGCACGGCTGGCGCTACGTCCTCACCGCGCGCCGTACCCGGTCGGCAGCCGTTCGGCTCAGTGAACCGGGTACGGCGGGAGCCACCGTCGGGCTTGTCTCCCTCGGCGCCACCGGGCGGGCCACCGCGCGACTCCTGCTGCGGCACGGCGTACGCGTCCTGGCCCACGACCCGTACGTGCCCGACTCCGACGCCCGTGCACTGGGCGTCGAACCCGCCACGCTGAACCGTGTCTTCGCCGAATGCGACGTCGTGAGTCTGCACGCTCCGCTGATCGACGAGACCCGAGGCATGGTCGACGCACGACTGCTGCGGTCCATGCGCCTCGATGCCACGCTCGTCAACACAGCGCGCGGCGGCCTGGTCGACGAGGCGGCATTGGTGACCGTACTCCGTGAGCGGCCGGATCTGTTCGCCGTACTGGATGTCACGGACCCCGAACCACCCCGCGACGGCTCCCCGCTCTTCCAACTGGACAACGTGGTGGTCACTCCCCATCTCGCCGGGAGCCTCGGTCCGGAACGGCGCATGCTCGGCCAGGCCATGGCCGAGGAACTGTCCCGGTACATCGCCGGACGCCCGCTGCGGCACGAGGTGGTCGCCGACGCGATGGAGCACGCCGCATGAGCACAGCCGGTTTCACCCTGGTCATGATCCCCCCGCGGCCGGACGAGACGCGGACCTGGCCCGGCATCCTCGCCGACGCCGTGCCGGGGATCGAGGTCCTCTGCCCCGAGGGCGCCGAAGACCTCGCGGCCGCGCTCGCCCACGCCGACGCCGCATACGGCAGCCTCACCCCCGAACTCCTGGCCGCCGCAACCCGGTTGCGGTGGCTGCAAGCCCCCCAGGCAGGGCCACCGCCGGGCTTCTACCATCCGGCGCTGGTACGTCATCCGGTCGAGGTGACGAACATGCGGGACACCTACACCGACCATGTCGCCGCGCACGCCGTGGCGCTGGTGCTGGCCCTCGCCAGACAGCTCCCGCGCTATGTGCGCGACCAGGCGGCCGCCACCTGGGCACCGGACTGGTCGGACGACGCCATCGTGCCGCTCGGCGAGGCGCGGGTGCTCGTCGTCGGCGCGGGCGCGGTCGGCGCCGAGACAGGGCGGCTGCTCGCCGCGTTCGGCACGCGTGTGGAGGGCGTCGACCCCCGGGTGACGGCACCGCCACCCGGATTCGACCGCGTGCATCCACCCGAACACCTCGACCGTGTGCTCCCGCAGGCGGACGTCGTGATCCTCACCGTGCCCCACACGCCTCGGACGGAAGGGCTGATGGACGCGGCGCGGCTGGCGTCGATGAAACGCGGATCCTGTCTCGTCAACGTGGGCCGCGGCCCCACCGTCCGCCTCGACGACCTGATCGCGGTCCTGGACACGGGGTGGATCCGAGGCGCTGCCCTGGACGTCCTGGAGCGGGAACCGCTGCCGCCGGATCATCCGCTCTGGCGGCACCCCAGGGCGCTGATCACCCCGCACGTGGCGGGTGCCGGACCGCACGCCGCGGAGCGCAGGCTCCAGGTGCTGGTGGACAACGCGCGGCGGTTCGCCGCCGGACAGCCGCTGATCAACGCGGTGGACAAGACGCAATGGTTCTGACGCCGACAGCCGACACCCCGCCCGCCGTGACCGTCGAGCGCGTCGAGACGTTCACGGTCGCCCTGCCCACGCTGCGGGACTTCACGATCGCAGGCGGCCGAGTGACCGCCCGGGGACGCCCGGCCGTCCGGGTGCTGGTCAAGGTGACGGCCTCGGACGGCAGCACGGGATGGGGCGAGGCGACGCCCATCCCCTCCTGGACGTACGAGACGACCGAGTCCATCGTGTCGACGTTGACGCAGTACCTGGTGCCCGCCGTCACGGGTCTGCCCTTGTGGGACCTGGACAGGCTGGTGCGGGCCTGTGATCGCACGATCCGTCGCGGCTGGTCCACCGGGATGCCGCTGGCACGCGCCGCCCTCGACGTCGCCTGGCACGACGCACTCGCCCGGTCCCGCGGCGTGAGTCTCGGCCGGCTGTGGGGGCGCCGTCGCCACGAGAGCGTCGAGCTGTGCTGGATCGCCATGGGCGCCGATCCGGGCGCGCTCGCGGAGTCCGTCGCCGAGGGCCGGGCCCATGGGTACCGTCACTTCAAGATCAAAACCGCACTCGCGTCCGGACCGGACATCTCCGCCGAGGTCGCCCGGGTGAAGGCCGTACGGGAGGCCGCCCCGGATGCCCGCCTGATCGTCGACGCCAACCAGGACGGCACCCAGGACTCCGCGCTGCGCCTCGCCCGCCTGCTGGAACCGCTCGACGTGGCGGCCCTCGAACAACCCCTGCCCGCCAACGACATCGAGGGACTGCGCCGACTGCGGGACCTCAGTCCGGTCCCGATCGCCGTGGACGAGAGCCTGCGCCACCCGAGCGACCTCGCCGCCTTCGTCCGCAGGGGGGCCATCGGGATCGCGGTGGCCAAGGTGCAGCGCTGCGCCGGCCTCACCCTGGCGCTGCGCCAGTGCCAGCTGGCCGAGGACTGCGGCGTGGCGCTCATGGGGTCGGGGCTGACCGAGTCCGACATCGGCCTCGCCGCATCCCTGCACCTGTTCGCGGCCCACGACCTGATCGCCCCCGCCGACCTCAACGGCCGGCAGTTCCTGAGCAGCCCCTACGCCACCGGCTCCGTCATCCAGGTGCGCGCGGGGGTGGCCGAGGTGCCGTCAGGCCCCGGCCTCGGTATCGGCATCGACGAAGGGATCGTACGAGAGCTCGCCCGCTGAGCCGCAGCGGCGGGCACCGCAACCCTTCCACACCCCCACCGGGCCCTCGTGGCCCGCACACGAAGGAGCCGCACATGAAGCAGCACGCACGAGCGCGCAGGACTCCCCGCCGCGCCCTCGTCCTCGCCGCCGCACCCGCACTCGCCGCCGGCCTGCTGGCCTCGGTGCAGAGCGCGTCGGCCGCTCCCACGCAGTCCACCGCCTGCCCGGCGCCGGCGTCGGCCATCGGACTGAGCACGGCATGGAAGCTCCAACTCCCCGTCCCCGACAGCTCCGGCGACCCTCTGGAGATCAGGCAGCCCGCCCTGTCGACGTACGACAACGCTCCCTGGTTCACGACGGCCGCGAGCTGCGACGCGATCCTGATGCGGTCCGCGGTCAACGGCGCCACCACCAGCAACACCGGCTACCCGCGGTCGGAACTGCGCGAGATGACGGCGACCGGGTCCTCGACGGCGAGCTGGTCCTCCACGTCCGGCACCCACACGATGGTCGTGGACGAGGCCATCACGCACCTCCCGCAGGTCAAGCCGCACGTGATGGCCGGACAGATACACGACTCCAAGAGTGACGTCACGTCGTTCCGTCTCGAGGGGACCAGTCTCTACATCACCTCCTACAACACCACGCACTACAAACTGGTGACCTCCAGCTACAAGCTGGGCGACCGTTTCCAGGGGAAGTTCGTGGTCCACGACGGAAAGGTCGACGTCTACTACAACGGCACGCTCAAGGCCACCGTCACCGCCAAGTTCAAGAGCGGCTACTTCAAGGCCGGCGACTACACGCAGGCGAACTGCGGCAACTCCTCGCCCTGCGACGACTCGAACTACTCCGAAGTCGCCCTGTACGGCGTCAAGGTGACGCACAGCTGATCGTCCGGCAGTGAGCCCGCGGTCACCGGGGAGCACGCCAACCACCCAGTGACCGCGGCTCGTTGACCGGCGCGGAGACCTTTCGCAATCCTTACGGATCATCCGCGGCCGGGGGCGAACAGCGGACTGACTCGTAGGCTCCTGGGAGCGGCGACCGAAGGTCGTCCGTGCGGGCCACCCTTCTGAAGCCTCCCGACCTCCCCCTCTCCACATGGAGTCATGTCTGATGCTGTTCGGCAAGCGCGTCGCGCTGATCATCGGGACCGTCATCACCAGCGCAGCCGCGATGACCGGTGCCGCGGCGGCCGGTCCGGCCACCGGCATACCGGTGCCGTTGCAGGTACCGGCCGGCAACGAGAAGATCGCCGAGTTCGACGCGCAGGGCGTGCAGACCTACGCGTGCACCGACAACGCCTGGACCTTCGTCGAGCCGGCCGCCACTCTGTCCGATTCCCGGGACCGGTACCACCGGCCCGTGGCCCTGCACTCACGAGGGCCGGTGTGGGTCTCCACGGTGGACGGCAGTGCGGTCAACGCCGCGGCCGTGCCCGGCGCCAGCGTCCCCCGCGACCACGCGGTTCCGGAGTTGCTGCTCAAGGCAACGGCCACCCGCGGCAGCGGTGTCTTCGGCTCCGTCTCCTACGTTCAGCGGCTGAACACGCGAGGAGGCCTTGCCCCCAGCGGATCATGTGCCCAAGGGGCGCAGGTCGGGGTGCCGTACGCCGCCACGTACGTGTTCTACGCGCCTGCTCAGTAGCGCGGTCCGTGCCATCGCCGCCGATGAGGGGTCCGTGGTCGGTCCCAGCCTCGGCGGTGACCGGCATTCTCGGGTAAATTATTCCATAGAGGGCAATGCGTACCGGTGCTGCCTCGGGACCAGTCCGAGCACGGGCATCGGCCATCCGCCCTCTTTCCGTTCCGCGGAGCGTGTTGCAGGAGCGGATGCGTACAAGCAAGGGACGATAATCATGGAGATCAGTCGTCGTCGGTTCACTGCTCTGGGCGCGGGAGTGGCGGCAACGACGCTCTCCGGAGCTCCGGCAGCCCGGGCGGCAACCCATAGCCGCAAGTCCGCAGTACGCAATGTGGTGCTCGTGCACGGTGCCTACGCGGACGGCTCCTCCTGGTCGAAGGTCATCCCGATGCTGCAGGCGGCGGGAATGAACGTCATCGCGGTACAGAACCCGCTCACCTCTCTCGCCGACGATGTCGCCGCCACGAACTTCGCACTCTCCCGGCTGGACGGGCCCACGGTTCTGGCCGCACATTCCTACGGCGGCACGGTCATCTCCCAGATCGGGCTCGCCCGGAACGTCACCGGGCTCGTCTACGTCGCCGCCCGCGCCCCGGAAGCCGGCGAGGACTTCGCCGCGCTCGCCGCGAAGTTCCCCACCCCTCCGGTCAACTCCGGGGTGATCACCTCGGACGGCTTCAAGTACCTGAGCCAGTCGGCGTTCCTCCGGGACTTCGCGAACGGCGTGCCCAGGAAGCAGGCTCTGGAGCTCTACGCGGCCCAGGGGCCGCTGGCCGTCGCTCCACCCACCACGAGTGTCGCCGCCTGGCACAAGAAGCCGACCTGGTACGCGGTCTCGAAGAACGACCGCACCATCAACCCCGAGCTCGAGCGCTTCATGGCACGGCGTATGAAGGCCACGACCGTCGAGGTCGACGCGGGCCACCTGTCACTGGTGACGCACCCGGAAGTGATCAGCAGACTCATTCTGCAGGCCTGCGCCAAGAACTGAGTCCCCGTCAGGCACAGGGGCCACCGTCGCATCATCAGCGGCCGACCGTGAGGGGGTTCGGGCATCTCTCGTTCGTCTTCACGACGCGCACGGTGACCAGTGTGGTGATGCCGTGGCGTGCGGGCGGTGGCTGCTGTGAGCAGACCGTCCAGTGCGTGCCCGCCAGGGGGACGCGGTGGCGGCCGAGTGCGTCCTCACCGGCGAGCTGGCGGAATCCCGCCTCCCGGGCCGTCAGTTGTGCCCTGCGCAGGGTCATTCCGTGCAAGTCCGGTAACTCGGCCGTCTGCTTGCCTGCGTGTTGGGACAGGGCCAGCAGAGCGATCACGGTGGCAAGGGTGAGGATCGGGCCTTTGCGCATGCGTCTCTCCAGGGTGGTTCCTCGGGTGTTTCCGGCGGCTGCACGGCGATGCGCCCGCACACGGGTGCGGGCGCATCGGTCCGGTTGGTCAGTGGATGCTGGTGAACCCGGCTTCCGTCACATCGGGTTCGCCGGCCGCGGGGGAGGTACGGGCGAGTCTCTCGCCCTCGATGTCGACGTGGGGCAGCCGGCGGTCGAGCCAGGCGGGCAGGGACCAGGCGCGGTGGCCGAGCAGGGCCAGGACCGCCGGGACGATGGTCATGCGGACCACGAACGCGTCGAAGACGACCGCCGCGGCCAGGCCCAGGCCCAGCGACTTGATCAACGCCTCGTCGCCGGCGATGAAACCGCTGAAGACGGCCGTCATGATGAGGGCGGCGGCCGTGACGACCTTCCCGCTGTACCGGAAGCCCTCGGTGATCGCCTCGCGCGGCTCGGCCCCGTGGACGTACGCCTCGCGGATCCGGGTGACGAGGAAGACCTGGTAGTCCATCGCGAGGCCGAAGACGATGCCCACGGCGAGGATCGGGACGAGGCTCTGGATCGGACCGGTCGTCTCCAGCCCGAACAGACCCTTCAACCAGCCCCACTGGAAGACCGCGACCATCGCGCCGAAGGCGGCGAGGACGGAGAGCAGGAAGCCGAGCGCCGCCTTGAGCGGCACCAGGAGGGAGCGGAAGACGAGGATGAGGACGAGGAAGGCGAGGCCGACGACCAGCAGCATGTAGGGGACGATCGCGCCGGCGAACTTCGTGGCGACGTCGATGTTCAGGGCTGTGGTGCCGGACACCAGACCCTCGGCGCCGGTGGCGGCGCGGGTGTCCGCGGCCCGGTCGCGGATGGTGTGGACGAGGTTCTTGGTGGTCTCGCTGGCGGGCGCGCTCTTGGGGATCACGGTGATGATCGCCGTGTCGCCGGCCGGGTTGTAGACGGCCGGAGCGACGGCGGCCACGTCCTTCAGCTTGCTGACGCTGCCGGTGAGTTCCTTGACCGCCTGCTCCGTCTTCGCCGGGGCCGCGTCGTTGACAACGACCGTGAGCGGGCCGTTGAAGCCGGGGCCGAACGACTCGGCGAGCATGTCGTAGGCCTTGCGCTGGGTGGTGGAGGCGGGCTGGGAACCGTCGTCGGGCAGGCCCAGCTGGAGCTTGGCCGCGGGCAGGGCGACCAGGATCAGGCCGGCCGTCGCGACGAGCAGCACCTTCCAGGGGCGGCGCAGGACGAAGGCAGCCCAGCGTTCGCCCAGCGGTGTCTTCGAGGGCTTCTTCGGCTTGCTGCGCGCGCGCCCGAGCACGAGTTCGGGGATGAGGCCGAGCAGCGCCGGGACCAGGGTGATGGCGACCAGCACGGCGACGACGACGGCACCGGCGGCGGCCAGACCCATGGCCGTGAGGACGGGCAGGTTGACCACGGCCAGGCCCGTCAGCGCGATGACGACGGTCAGACCGGCGAAGACCACGGCGGAGCCCGCGGTGCCGTTCGCACGGGCGGCCGCCTCCCGGGCGTCGTATCCCGCCGCCCGTTCGGAGCGGTAGCGGGAGACGATGAACAGGGCGTAGTCGATACCCACCGCGATGCCGAGCATGCTCGCCAGCGCCGAGGTGCTGGTGTTCAGGTCGAGAGCGCTGGTCAGCGCCGTCAGGGTGCTGATCGTGATGCCGACGCCGACCAGGGCGGTCAGCAGCGGCATCCCGGCCGCGCTCAGCGAGCCGAAGGTGATGACCAGGATCACCGCCGCCAGCACGAAACCGATGGCCTCGGAAGAACTGCTGGACGCGGCGGGCGCGAGCGCGTTGCCGGACGCCTCGACGGTCAGCCCCTTGTCGCGGGCCTTGCCGAGGGCGTCGTCGAGGTGCTGGTGGTCCGCGTCGGTCAGATCGCCCGGCTTGGCCTTGTAGGTGACCTGGGTGTAGCCGGTGGTGCGGTCGGCACTGACGGTTTGGCCGGTGAAGGGGTCGGTGACCGAGGCGACCCGCGGAGAGGAGTCCCGCAGCTCCTTCAGCAGCGCCTTGACCTCCGCCTCGGAGCCGCTGCCGGTCAGCTTCTCCCCGTGCGGTGCCCGGACGACGACACGGGCACTCGCCCCGCCGGCGTTGGCGGCGGGGAACTTCCTGCCGAGCAGGTCGTAGGCCTTCTGCGCCTCGATGCCGGGCAGGGTGATGTTCGAGTTGCCGGTGCCGCTGCTGTTGGCCGCCGCGGCGCCTGCGACGCCCAGCACAACCGCCCAGAGCAGCAGAACCAGCCAGCGGCGTGCGAAGGCACCCCGGCCGACCCGGTGCAGGAATGTAGCCATGAGGAAGACGAGCTCCGAAATGAGAAAAGGGCAGGTGGCGCGCTCACCGGCGAGGTCCAGGAGCGGCGCCGGATCGCGCGGGGCCCGTCGCCGTCGGCGGGCCCGGGGCACCGGCGCGGGGGAACGCCGGTGGCCCTGCATCCATGCTCCAGTGACCCGCACCGCGATCGCGTCAGACGTGGGTATGGGCTGTGCCGCCCGGTGTCGGCCGGATGACCGACACCACGGGACCGGATCGGCTTCCTAAGCTGGTGCACGTGGACTGGAAGCTTCCCTTCTCGCCGGGGGTCCGGCGCCTCATCACCGCGGCGGCGCTGCTGGCCCTGGCTCTGACGTGGGTGGGCGACCTCATGGTGCTGCTGCGTCAACCCCAGTGGCCGAGCACGGCCACCGGATGGCTGCCGATGCTGGTCACCGGTCCGCTGGCCGTGCTGGCCCTGCCCGGCACACGCCTGCTGCCCTCGCTCACGCCCCGGGCGCTGAGCATCGCTGTCATGTCCATCGCGCTGACCTGTGCGTCCCTGGTCGTGCCGAATCGCACGGGAGACTGGGGCTTCCTGGAGACCCTCGCGCTGCTGATCCTGATCGTGCGGGTGCTCGCCGAGACGAGGTCCACCCGCACCACGGCTTGGACCGGCGCCCTCCTGGCCGTCGCCGTGCTGATGCTGCCGCTGCGCTTCCGTTCACTGTCCGCCCTTGTGGGCGGCGGCTACGTACTCACGGTCGTGCTCGCACTGTGCGTCCTCATCGGCTGTTCCCTGCGCGCGCTGGAGGCCCGCAGACAGCGCGCTGTACAGAGCGTGCGGCAGGCCGAACGGCTCGCCCTGGCCCGGGACCTGCACGACCTCATCGCTCACGACATGACGGGCATCATCGTGCAGGCCAACGCGGCACGGACGGTGTGCGCGACGGCACCCGAGAAGGTCCCTCCGGCCCTGGAGGCGATCGCCCGGTCCGGCACGGAGACCCTGGAGTCGATGCGCCGCCTGGTGCGCGTCCTGCGCGAGGAGAGCCACACGGCCCAGCGTCCCGCCGACCTGCTCTCGGAACTCGGGCAACTCGTCGCCGACTTCTCACGGCGGCAGGCGGACGCACCCGCGGCGCGCCTCGAGGCGACCGCTCAGGCGCGGACGAGCAGGTTCAGCCCGGAGATCGAGATGTCCGTGTACCGCGTGGTCCAGGAGGCCCTGACCAACGTGCACCGCCACGCTCCGGGCGAGCGCGTGGTCGTACGACTGGACGCCGACCCGGACTGGCTCCATGTCACGGTGACCAACGGCGCGGCGCAGCGCCGCTCCGGCAGTCCGGCGGGAGGCCGGAGCGGGCTGGGGCTCATCGGGCTGCGAGAGCGCGTCGAGGCACTCGACGGGACGTTCTCGGCCGGTGCCGGGATCTCCGGTCAGTGGGAGGTCCGGGCGAGCATCCCCAGGTCGCGCACAGACTCCTTTGTGGGTCCACCACAGTGAGCGTCTGCCGGCCGGCGACGGTCGACGTCTCGTCAGGGCCGCGACGTGACCACGCCGTGTTCCCACGCCCAGGCGGCGACCTCCACCCGGTTGCGCGCCCGGGTCTTGGCCTGGATCCGGGCCAGGTAGGTCTTCACCGACGACAGCGACAGGAAGAGCTCGTCGCCGATCTCCTGGTTGGTGCGGCCCACGGCCACCAGCCGCATGATCTCCGTCTCGCGCACGCTCAGCCCGGCTGCCTCCGAGCGTCCTTCCCCGGTGGTGCCGGCCTGCAGCTGCCGCAGCAGTCTGACGGTGACACCGGGCGAGACGAGCGCGTCCCCGCGTGATGCCGCCCGTACGGCCTCCACCAGCAGCGCGGGGGAGGCGTCCTTGAGCAGGAACCCGCACGCGCCGAACCGGAGAGCGTCCCGTACGTAGTCGTCCTGGTCGAAGGTGGTGACGACGACGACGCTCGGCGCGCGTTCGCCGGTCCGCCCTCCCGCCAGCGTGCGGGTGACCTCCAGCCCGTCCAACCGGGGCATGCGGATGTCGACCAGAACCACCTGGGGTTTCAGCCGACGGGCCAGCTCCACGCATTCGACACCGTCGCGTGCCACGCCCACGACACGGATGTCCGGCTCGGCGTCGAGGATCATCTCGAAGCCGGCCCGTACCAGTTCCTGGTCGTCCGCGATCACCACGTCGATCAGTGCATCGGTCACACGCAGTACCTTTCTGTCACCCTCCGCCGCCGGGATGTGGAATGTGCCTTCAAGAAACACGAAGGTGAGACGCGCAGCGGCCGCGATCCACAGCATGGTCGCGGCCGCCGCGGTCTGCGAGGTGCCACGGACGGGCCCACGGTTCCGCCCTCGATCCTGCTGCGCGCGCAGCCTGGGGAGGCATCTCCGCGGTGGCGCGCACGCAGCGGGCCTCGTGGACTTCGATCATCAGCGCTCCGCATTCCGGAAGTGGAGGAGAAAAGATCTCTACCATATGTCCATGGCTGGACCACGAGCCCCGCGTCCGGCCGCTCCCTGCGTAGAGGCGACCGTCGGTCGGACTGAGCCCTCGTCCGTACCGCAGCGACGTGTCCGATGCCCGCTGGGCCTTGATCGAGCCGGTCTTCGCCGCCTGATCGGCGATGCGGATGCGGACCGGGCGTGGAACGGCGATCCGTGCGCACGATCTGCGGGAGATCGTCAACGCGTCCCCCGATCTCACGGCCGCAGCGCACGGCCGACCGCGGCCGTGGTCGACGCGCAGAGCGTGAAGACGCAAGCGGCGCCTGATCAGAGAAGAACTGCCGATGGACGCGCGATGTACCCGCCCGGTCGGTGGCGGCTAGCGAGGGCGGACAAGGACGGTGCCGACCTTGCCGGGCCGTACTGCGTGTTCGACGGCCTCGGCCAGTTCACCGAGGCCGTACGTGGCCGCCACCTCGAACTGGTCCGTGAGGGCCAGCGCGATCAGCTTGGCGGCGGCGATGTCGGAGGCCCGCCACTCGGCGGAGACCTCGGAGAGCCACCGACCGATGTTCTTGCCCTGCAGCGTCAGCGACTTGTGCAGCAGCGTCGAAGCGTGCACCGAGAACGGCTCATCGGCGATCTGCCCGTAACTGACCAGCTTCCCGCCCGGTGCCAACAGGTCCAGAAGGCTCTCCGTCAGCTTCCCGCCGATCGGGTCGAAGGCGACGCTCACCGGGGGGCCGACGGCTGCCCGGCGGACTTCCTGGGCCCAGCCCTGATGCTCTGTCGACACGACCGGAACGTCCGGGAATCGCTTGCGCAGTGCGGCGGCGCCTCGGTCGCTGCGGACGACGTTGATGAGACCGAGGCCATGAACGTCGCACATGCCGGTCACCAGCCGCCCGACCGACGAGCCCGCAGCGGTCTGCACCAGAACACCGTCGTATCCGATGGCCTGGTGCTCCTCAGCCTCGCGGCGCAGCATGACCGCGGTGAGTGGATTCACGAGCATCTGCGCGGCGACCTCGTCCGACAGCTCCGCCGGTACGGCGACGACCACCTCGGCATCCGCCACGATCCACTGGGACCACGCACCTGGCTGAGGGAAGACCGTTACGCGCCCGCCGACCTCGACACCTGGGGCCACACGCGCATGTGGGCCGATTGCCTCCACCACGCCCCTGGCCTCGACGCCGGCTGGAACCTGCTGTGCACCTTTCCCCGAGTAGGCCTCGACGGCCTGCAGATCACCAGGGTGCACAGGGAATGCAGTGGTCCGGATGAGGACCTGACCGCCGTTCGGTGCGGCCGGCTCCGGCTCCTCGATGACGGTCAGGACGTCGGCGGGCAGCCCCCCCCACGGGCGTAGACGACACGACGGTTCATGGTTCTCCTCCCGTACGACGGGTAGGCGCAGAGCTCGGCCAGGGCGTCAGCCGACGTCCTGCAGCAGCAAGTGCTTCGCACTGAGGGCACCGTCCAACTGCATCAGTCGCCCGCCCTCGCGCAGGCCGCCGAGGTCCAGGGTGGCGAATCCGAATTCGCCCAGCAATCCGGCCACGATTGCCTTCGCATCGTTGTCGTCACCCGCGTAGAAGGCCACTTGCCGCCCTTCGGCATGCCGGGGGTCCGCGGCGATGAACGGGGCGAACAGGGTGTTGAGAGCCTTCACGACCCGAGCGCCGGGAAGGTGCTCGGCGACCCACTCGCTGCCCGTGAGGTCACCGACGTCGTACCTGCCTCGCCAGGGGTTGGCCGCAGCGAACTGATTCGTCGTGTCGATGACGATCTTTCCGGACCAGTCGGTGAGGCCGGTCAGTTCCGGCACGGCGAAGAACGGCACCGAGAGAAACACGAGCTCCGGCCTGGCCGCTGCCTCGGCCGTTACTGCGTGAGCCTTCGGCCCAAGCCTGCCCACGAGTGCTTCGAGGGTCTCCGGGCCCCGGCTGTTGCCGATGGCCACCTCGTGGCCGTGGCGGATGGCCTGGCCGGCGACCGCCTGGCCCACCTCTCCTGCGCCGAGTACGCCAATGGTGCTGTGTGTGGTCATGGTGCTGATCCTTGATCGTGTACGAAGACCGCCCGGTTGCCCCACACCGGCTCGTGCGTGCCTTCGTTCGTCGGCTGCTACACGCGGTGGGGGTTGAAGTCCAAGAGCACTTTGCCGTTCTTACGCAGGTACGCGAGAGCCTTGGCGAAGTCCTTGGCTCTGTAGACGGGAGCGGAGGGCAACGTCAGCCTGCCGTCGGCGACCAGTTGCGCGGACTCTGCGCTCAGAGCCGGATGACGGGGCAGATACGTGTCCTCGTACATCCAGAACTCCGTTGTGGTGATCTTCGCTCGCAATACCGCCTGGTCGGGGGTGAAGGGCTCGCCACTCATGTAGCCGTAGATCACCAGCAGGGCGCCCTCGGTCAACACGTCCAGCAACAGTGAAGTGGCCTCTCCGCTGACACCGTCGAGTCCCAGCAGCACCGGATCGTCACCGATGATCGCACGCACCCGCGCGGCCACGTCGGGGTGATCGACGAGCACGATGTCAGCGCCCAGTTCTTCGAGCTCGGTGACCAGCTTCTCCCGGCGGACGATGTTGATCGTGCGAAGTCCGCGTTCCTTGGCGAAAGCGATGATGGAACGGCCGACCCCACTGTTCGCCGCGTTCTATCACGGACGGCGACTGGGCAGCCAGCGGCACCCCCGCCGAGCACGGCCGCGGACTGAAGATTGTCGATCAGCTCACCGCAGCGCACGGCGACCACGAGGAACCCGGACACGTCACCCACTGGGCCGACGTGATGATCACGGCACAGCCAGTACCCGGAGGAAACACCCGATGAGCGACACCACAGGCCCCCTGAAGCAGCGCGTCGGCCGGTACGGCGCCTGGAGCATCGAACTGCGCTCGGAGGACCCGGCCCGGCGCGGCGAACTTGACGAGGTCGCGGCCGAGCTGGAGGAACTCGGGTACGGCGCCATCTGGCTCGGCAACAACAGCACTGCCGACCACGCCGCTCCGCTGATCGGGGCGACGCGCCGCATCGTCGTCGGCACCAGCGTCCTGAACATCTGGCAGCAGGAGGCCGCCACGACAGCGGTCGGCTTCGCCGAGGTGGAATCGGCGCACCCGGGCCGCTATCTGGTGGGTCTCGGCGTCAGCCACGGCCCGCTGGTGAAGGACTACAGCCGCCCGTACGCGGCGATGACCGGCTACCTCGACGAACTGGACGAGGCCGGCGTCGCCGCCGGCAGCAGGGTGCTGGCCGCGCTGGGCCCGAAGATGCTGAAGTTGTCCGGCGATCGGGCGGCCGGCGCCATCCCCTACCTGGTCACCCCCGAACACACCGCCCAGGCCCGCGAGATCCTCGGCGAGGACCCCTTGCTCGCCCCGGAGCTGAAGGTGGTCCTGGAGACCGACCCGGCCCGTGCCCGCGCCATCGCCCGCGACACTCTCGCCATGTACCTCACCCTGCCGAACTACACCAACAACTTCCTGCGGCACGGCTTCACCGAGGACGACCTGGCCGAGGGCGGCAGCGACCGCCTGATCGACGCGGTCTTCGCCTGGGGCGACGAGGACCGCATCCGCGACCGCATCGACACCTTCCACCAGGCAGGCGCGGATCACGTGGCCCTCCAGGTACTCATCGGCACCCACACGGACAAGCTCCCGAGGGAGGAATGGCGCAGGCTCGCTTCTCTATTGGGATAACGGTCTCGGAGAACACCGGAACCGTGGTCATCGTCGCCGAGGGTGAAACGGTCGAGCTCCCGACCTGACCCACTTCGGGGCCTACGCGCCTTGCTCTGCGAGTGTGACCTTACGGCCCGCGCGCGCCGCCTCTCGGATCCGCTCCAGCATGCGGTGGCGCCGGACGGCGTGCCGGAAGTCGGGAACGCCGTCCTCGTCCGGCGCAAGGTTCCCGGTGATCTGGTCGCGCAGGAGCGCGTACGCGTGGGCGACGTTGCAGGCGGGCTCGGTGGATCGCTCGGTCCATCGCGTCAGCGACCGCTGATAGCGGGCGGGAACCGGTAGCTCGGCCAAGGCGCCGTCCTGTCCCCGGGCGCCGTACAGCCGCAGGCCCCCGTACCACCACTGAGCGTGGTCGGCCTTGATGACGAGATCGCCCTTTGTGCCGTTGATCTCCCAGTGGAACGCGGTGGCGCGGGATGTCCCACCGCGGATGTGCATTGCGGCTACGGCCCCCGACTCCAGCACCCCGGTGACGGCGATCTGGTCCTCTGCGGTCTTGGCCGTGACCGCTCCGCTCGTGACGTGGGTGACCTCGGGGCGCAGATTTTCGATGTGAGCCGACACCTCGCGGAACTCTCCGAGCACCATGGTCAATGCGTCGACCGAGTGCCCGAAGGGAATCGACAGCAGCGTGGCGCCGCTCGTGACGTCCAGCACGTATGCATAGTTGTCGTCGTAGGTGGCGCCGCCGATCCAGCCCGACCCGAGCATGCTGGTCGACAGCACCCGCCCCACGTAGCCGTCGGCGACCAGGTCCCGCAGATACCGAAGCGGCGGAGCCGACCGGGCCTGCAGGCCGACAGCCGTGAGCACACCCCTGCGCCGCGCGAGGTCGGCCAGCTCCTCGGCCTGCGCGAGGTCGGCACCGAGCGGCCACTCGCTGAACACCATCTTCCCCGCTTCCAGCGCGGGTCGGACGAGTTCCAGGTGATGCGGAACCTTCACCGTCACCACCACGAGATCGACTTCCTCACTGCGGGCCAGCTCCTCCGCGCTGCCGAAGGCCAGCGGCACCGCATACTTCTCGCCGGCCGCACGCGCGGATCCGGTGCTGCTGGCGCTCAGCGCCCGCAACTCGTATCCGTCGAGCCCGGCCAGTGCCGGCACATGGGCGGTGGCCGCCCACCCGCCGCTCGCGCTCAGTCCTACGACACCGACGCGGATCGGCTCCCGATGAGGGGAAGTGGACGTCATGTGCACCCCAGCGTTCGCGGTCACGTTCTCTCACCTGGCCCGTGCCATAGAGGACACGGTCCGAGCAACAGGGTCAGCTACAAGTCGATCGGCCTGCCGTTCGTGCCTCCCCGGTTCCATCGCCACGGCGAGGCGGAGCATTGCGTCTACGGCGACGGGGCCAGCTCGATGGGAAGGTGCCGAGGGCCACGCAGCACGGCGCTCTGGCGGTAGGGGGGAGGGTCTTCGAGGAGGGTTGCGGTGGTGAGATGGGGAAGGAGTGCTCCCAGGGCGATCTGGGCTTCGATGCGGGCGAGGGGTGCGCCGTAGCAGATGTGGACGCCGCTGCCGAAGCCGAGGTGTTGGTTGTCCCGGCGGGCGGGGTCGAACCGGTCGGGGTCGCGGAACCGCTTGGGGTCACGGCTGCCGGAGGCCAGGGCGAGCACCACGGGTACGCCCTTGGGGATGGTCGTGCCCGCGACGTCGATGTGGGTGAGGGGCGTGCGGTCCAGCAAATGGACCGGGGGCTCGTAACGCAGCAGTTCCTCCACCGCGCCGGGAAGCAGGTCGGGTTCGCGGCGCAGGCGCTCCAGTTGGTCGGGGTGGCGCAGCAGGGTGAGTACGCCGTTGGTGATCAGATTGACCGTGGTCTCGTGTCCGGCGACGAGCAACAGCACTGCGGTGGCCGCCAGTTCCTCGCGGGTGAGCCCTCCGGCCGGGCCGGGGTCGTTGACGAACGCGGACAGCATGTCGTCACCCGGGTGGCCGCGGCGCTGCTCGGCGAGGTCCACCAGGTAGCGGCCCATCTGCGCTCGGGCCTGATGGCCGGCCTGCTGGCGCTTGGTGAGGTCCTCGCCGGGCCGGATGTCGACGGAGTCGATGATGGCGTTGGACCACTCGCGGAAGGTCGGCTCGTCTTCGCGCGGCACACCGAGGAGTCGGCAGATGACGGTGACGGGCAGGGGGTAGGCGAAGTCGTCGACGATGTCGATCCGCGTACGGCCCTGGAGCGACTCGATCAGTTCGTCGGTGATCCGGGTGATTTCGTCTCGCATCGCGTCGATCCGGCCCGGACTGTGCGGAGGACCGAACGGCCGTGTGGCCAGGCTGCGCAGCCTGTGGTGTTCGGGGTCGTCGAGCCGGATGAAAGGGTGGGACTCTTCCTCTTCCGCCGGCAGGCCGCTGTAGGTGCCGGCGCGGTTGCGGCGGTCGGAGCTGAGCCGTGGGTTGTGGAACAGGGAGACGATGTCGTAGTACCCGCCGACCAGGTAGCTGCCGTCCGTCTGCCGCGCCACGCCCGCCTCACGGAGTTCCGCGTACAGCGGGTAGGGGTCGGGGCGGTTGGCGTAATCGGTGATCCGCTCCAGCAGGGTGTCGACAGCCATCGGCGGGCTCCTCGGGGCAGGGAAGGGCGGAAGGGTCAGCCGGCGGGCCGGACCACGGCCAGTCGGCGGTCCGGCAGGTGACCGGTCAGCGCGACGGTGGGGCCGTGGGACAGTCCCTGCGGATCCGGTACGTCGGAGGGGAGCGCGAATTCGGTCACCAGCGGGTGGCCGTCGGCAGCGCCGGGCGTGGGCGGGAACGGGGCGGCGGTCTCGATCAGCTCCTGGTAGTACTCCAGCCACTTGGCCATGTTGACGGTGACGGCGGCAGTGATGCGGCCCCGGTAGCCGTAGACCGCCACCAGCCGGCGTTCACTGAGTGAGCCCTGGGCGATGACCACCTGGTCGGAGTAGGTGGGGACGCCCACGGACTTGATGTTGACCCCGAACTGGCTCGACCAGAAGACCGGAACCGCGAGGTGGGGGCGCCTCGGCGGCCCGGGACTGACCATGTTGTGGGCCGCCACCTCGGCCTGCGCGACCGCGTTGCCCCAGTGCTCCAGGGAGAGCATCTGGTAGTCGAAGAGCGGGTGGGGGAAGCGGGAGACGTCGCCGGCCACGAAGATGTCGTCGGTGACGATCCCGTACATGTCGAAGGCGCGGCACCCCGCGTCGCAGGCGACCCCGTGCGGGCCCGCCGCCAGCCCGGAATCCGCCAGCCACTCGACGTTGCGGACCGCACCCAGGGCGATGACGCACACGTCGGCGTCGATGTGGCTGCCGTCGGAGAGGTTGGCTCCGGTGAACCGGCCGGCCTTGTCGCCGCGCAGCGCGGTGACCGTCACTCCGCAGCGCAGGTCCACGCCGTGGGCGCGCTGCAGGCCGGCTGCGAGCTTCGCCAGTGTGCCGCCGAGTGCGCCGACCAGCGGTGCGGTGCCGCGTTCTGCGACCGTGACCTCGATGCCCCTCTCCCGGCAGGCCGAGGCGATCTCCGAGCCGGTGAAGCCCGCGCCGATGACCAGCACCCGGCGCGGCCCGGCGGCCAGCCGCTCGGCCAGGCGCCCGGCGTCGTCACGGGTGCGCAGCGTGAAGACTCCGTCCAGGGCGGCCTGCTCCCGTTGGGGCCAGGGCCGCGCCCGGGTTCCGGTGGCGACCAGCAGCCGGTCGTAGGGCAACGACTCGCCGTCGGCCAGCAGGACCTGACGGCCGACCGGGTCGAGCCCCGTGGCGCGCACTCCGAGCCGCCAGTCGGCGTCCGGGTCGCGGCGCATCGGCAGCCCGGTGGTGCCCGCCGCCGACATGCCGAGCAAAACCTGCTTGGACAGCGGCGGCCTGTCGTAGGGCGGGTGGGGCTCGTCCCCGACTACGGTCAGCGAGCCGGTGAAGCCCTCCTCGCGCAGCTTCTCGGCAGCCCGCAGCCCGGCCAGCGAAGCGCCGACGATGACGATCCGGCCTTCCCGAAGGTCACCGGGCACCGGCGCTCACCGCCTCGCCCACGAGGATTGCCTGGACCGGACACGCCGCAGCGGCCTGACGCACGCGCTCCAGCTGGTCTTCCGGGACTTCCTGGCGGTACAGCAGCGCTTCCTCGCCGTGCAGCTCGAACATCCGCGGTGCGAGAAACACGCACTGCGCGTACGCCTGGCAGCGGGTGAGGTCCACGACGAGCCGCATCCAAGCCTCTCCTCCGTCGCCTTGAGCTCCCTGTCTCTTTCTAGGCCCGGAATACTCCAGGCGCTCGCCCGGCTACTCCGTCGGGACGGATGTCCTGAAGCAGCAGGGTGTTGACGTGCACCAACGCGGACTGGAGCAGGTGCAGGGCGAGCATGGACACCTCCTGGGACTCCTTGTCGGAGCCGGTCAGATCACCGCTCTTGCCGTAGAACAGGTCGTGGTTTGCGCAGTTCCAGTTCTCCACGACCTGGAGCCCGTTGTTGATCTCGCGCCGCAGCTCCGCGTCGGCGAGGTAGTCGCAGATGAACGCCGTGCGTACCGCACGGCCCAGGAGGGGCCCGGCGTTCCTGGACGGCGGTGGCGTCTTCGGTGGGTCGCTGACGCTGTGCCTGGTCGTGCTGACGTCGCTCGGCGTACTCCGAGCGCTGGAAGGTCCCGAAGGATCTGCGTACCGAGCGACTGTCGCCATGGGATGCGCGGTTTTCCGTCAGATGCCTTGTGACCTGCGCTGTACCAAAGTGCCAACCATCTTGCTGATCCGGTACCTCCAAACGGCGTCACCGCCGCACCTGGGTGGGCCGAATCCTCGTGATGGCGACAGCGGCGTACGTGTGGCGGCGCCCGACGTGGCGGGGAGTATGCTCGCCGCTCCAGGAGGCCAGGCGCTCCCCGTGGCCGACTTCGTCAGCCACCCCGGTGCACGGGTCCTGAGCCGTCACCTTCCGCCGCCACGGCGGCCCGCACCCGCTGCTCCTCGCGAGCAGAGCCGACGTCCCGTTCCAGGGGGGTGCGGCTCACGGCTGTCGCGAGGTCCTCCAGGGCCCGTTTTTGCAGTTCCGCCTCGCGCCGCACGACCGGGCTCCCGTTGCCGGCGGCGTCCTCCCACGCGTGGAACGCCTCCTCCACGCGTCCCCACTCCGGATTCCTGTGCTCGCGCACGGCGACTGCTGCCTTCGCGGTGTCCGTCTCCAGGGCCTCGGCGAATCGCTCCGCCTCGGGGACGAAACGGCTGTCGGCCCGCGGGACGTGGCTCTCCATGAGCATCGCCGCCCGGCCGAACCCCTTGAGCGCCTCCTGCGCCTCCTGCGCCTCGCGCGACGTCAGACCCCTGGGGCGGACCGGTTCCTGCCTCGCCCGGTCGTATGCCTCCTGCCAGGCGGCACGTGCCTCCCTGCTCTCCAGCAGTGCCCGGCGCATGTCGGCGTGATGCTCCCGGGTCGGTTCGGCGTAGTCGCGGAGCACCGCGGCCGCGTAGCGGCCGTTGGCGGCGAGCCAGTCCGCGAGCCGGCCCGGCAGCCGGGGTGTCTCCCATGCGGGGAACACCACGTACGCCAGCATGGCCAGGGCCCCGCCGAGCAGGGTGAGCACCACCCGCTCCGGGACCGTCTGCTCCCATGCCTGGCCGCCCATGCCGAGCAGGAAGACGACGTACGCGGCGGTGAAGCACTGGGAGTAGGCGTACCCGGTACGGTTCAGCGCGTAGGACAGGCCCGCCGAGACCACCGCCAGCGCGGCGGACACGTGGGCGTCCGGGCCCAGGGCCCGCACCACCCCGGTGGCGAGCGCGACCCCCGCCAGGGTCCCGGCGAGACGGGCCACCGCACGCGCGTACGTCCGGTGGAAGTCCGGCCGCATCACCATCACCGAGGCGATGGGCGCCCAGTAGCCGTGGCCCAGGGGCAGCCGGGCGGCGATCAGATAGCCGAGCGTGGCCACCGCCGCCAGGCGGACGGCGTGCCGGAACACGGGGGAGTCCCGGCGGGTCTCACGGCGGACCGCCCGGACGACGACCGGGACCAGCCGGTGCAGGGTCGGGCGCACCAGCAACCGGGCGCCGGCGGGGCCGGGCGGCGTGGGCGTCGTCCCGCGCGCGCAGCCGCTCCCGGCGATCTCCAACGCCTCACCGAGCAGTTCCACGAGCCGCTCGGCGGCCTGCCGCGCGGGGCCCTCCAGCACCTCGTGTTCCTCGTCGACCCGCAGGACGTCCATGCTCTCGGGCCGCACCTCGGCGGGAGTGCCGCGGCGGATCGAACGGGCGGCCGCGTCCAGGACGTCGGCGGCCGCGTCGAGCAACTCCCGCGCGCGGTCCCGCCCGGGTCCCTCCGCCGGGGCGCCGACGTCCGGGTCGGCGAGTGCGGCGACGACCGGCCGAATGCGCTCGGCGAGTCCCCGGGGGCCGTGGAGGACGGAGGGACGGGTGCGGGCCTGTGACGGCGTCACGGCGGCCGCGTCCCGGGCCGTCATCAACGGTTCAGGGTCGAACGGGGCGGTCGGGTCGTGCCGCAACCGGCGGGCGTAGTCCGCCACGGCGGCCAGGGCGTCGGCGAGCGCGTCACGATGCGCCCCCCAACGCCGGATCGGGAACAGCAGGATCAGCACGGCCTGCGTCACGCCTCCGAGTGCGATGACCCCGGCGTGCTCCAGGGCTCGCCCGACGCTCGTGGGCAAGGTGACGGTCACGAGCATGCTGCCCACGGTCGTCGCCGCGACGATCCCGGCGGTCGATCCGACGGCCCACGCCATCCCCGCGGCGAAGGCCCATACGGCCAGCAGAGGCAGGAACGTCACGAGTCGCCCCGCCGCCAGGTAGCCCACGGAGGTGCTGAGCGCCAGACCCGCGCCCGCGCCGAGCGCGACCACCTTGCGCGGACGCCAGCTGCGCTGGAAGGTGGCCCCACCCGCGGAGTAGGCGCCGAGCGCGGCGGACGCGGCATACGCGGGGGAGACCAGCCACAGCGTCGGCCCGATGACGATCGCCACCCCGGCGGCCGTGCGCAGCGCGAGCAGGGGCTCCAGCCGCGTCTCCTCGATCGTGAGCCCGGATCGCACGACCTCCCCGAAGGCCCGCAGCCACGTCACGCGTGTCCGCCTGGCCGGAGCGCGGGCAATCGCTGTTGGTTCAGGCCCGGCCGGGGCGCGGCGATCGCCCCCGGCCCCGTCCGGCGGACGGGCAGATCGCCACCCGTCCCCCGGACCGGTCCGAGGGAAACAGAGGGCACGGCGGCCCTGGGTCTCCTACCGCTTATGGCCGTTGCCGTGTCCGTTCGGATGCAGGACGACCTTGGTCCAGCCGTCGTCACGGGCGTCGAAGTGCTCGTAGGCGGTGGGGGCCTCGTCCAGGCTGAGCTCGTGGGAGACGACGAAGCTCGGCTTCGCCTTCCCGCCGGCGATCAGATCCCGCAGCGCCCGGTTGTACCTCTTCACCGGCGCCTGCCCGGTCCCCATGCGCTGGCCCTTGAACCACATCAAGCCGAAGTCGATCGGGACCTTGCCCTGGGCCTCCAGCTCGCCCTGGGCCTCCGCGCCGCCGGGGTCCTGGGGCAGGAACACGCCCACCACACCGATGTCGCCCGTGAACCTGACCGAGTCGATCAGTCCGTTGAGCGTGAGGCTGGCGTCCTCGTGTCCCTGGGGGTCGTGTGCCTGGTAGCCGACGCATTCGCAGCCGTTGTCGGCGCCCAGACCGAGGGTGGCCTCCTTGACGACCTCCGCCGGGTTCTGCTCGGCGGTGTTGATCGGGATGGCCCCGATCTCCTCCGCCTTGCGCAGCCGGTCGGGCTGGTGGTCGGCCGTCCAGACGCGCCCTGCGCCCTTGAGGAGGGCGGAGTAGGTCGCCATCAGGCCGACGGGACCGGCCCCGAAGACGATGGTCTGGTCGCCCGGCTTGACATGGGCCATCTCGGTGGCGTGATAACCGGTCGGGAAGATGTCGGCGAGCATCACGTAGTCGGTCTGCCGCTCGGCGGCGTCCTCGCCCAGACGCAGCGCGTTGAAGTCGCCGTAGGGCACGCGCAGCAGCTCCGCCTGGCCGCCCTGGTAGGGGCCCATGTCGGCGAATCCGTAGGCGGCTCCCGCGAGGGCCGGTTCCGGCTGCATGGTCAGGCAGTAGTTGGTCAGGCCCTGCTCGCACTGCTTGCAGAAGCCGCAGGCGATGTTGAACGGCAGGACCACGTACTCGCCGACCTGGACCTTGCGGACGGCCGAGCCGACCTCCACGACCTGGCCCATGTTCTCGTGTCCCAGGGTGCGGCCGGACTCGAACGAGGTGCGGCCCTCGTACATGTGCAGGTCCGAACCGCAGATGTTGGTGGTGGTGATCTTGACGATGATGTCGCAGGGGTGTTCGATCTTCGCGTCCGGTACGTCCTTCACGGTGACCGTTCGCGGGCCTTCGTATACCGCTGCCTTCATGGTGGCTTCCCTGATGTCGCAGTACGGCGGTGATGGGAAGGCGCAGAGAGCCTGACTCTCGGAAGTGCGACGGGGGCCGGTGCTCCGGCACGCCTCTGGGGGCCGTTCACATGGATGGGGATGGAACGGTCGTCGTCTTGCTGTAGGCCCCGCCGGGCGGAGCTTCGGCGCTCCGGCGGCGTGCCGTGCGGGTCCCCGTCGGCCCCCGAGGCGAAACACCCGCTAGTCACCGCGGTCGTCCTCCAGCATGCTGCGACGCTCCTGTTCGCGCTTGGAGTAGGCGGCTGCCCGGATCGCCTCGTCGCTCTCCAGACCGGATCCGAGCGCGCCGCCCACCGTGGCGACCGAAGCGACGAACCAGGACAGCGTCCAGTACTCCGCGGCGTGCAGCGGGGTTCGTGTCGTGGAGGCGAACACCCGGCCGTTGAGGATGAACAGCGCCCACACCAGGTTGATGACCACCAGTCCCGCGTAGCAGACGATCACCCCGATGCCCACGGTCGCGACCGTCGAGGTGTTGTAGAGACGCGCCCTCTTCCTCGCCTCCGGCGAAACCTCATCCGTTCGATGCCACAGGTTCGCGTCCACGATCAGCCAGCCGATCATGAGCGCGACAGACCCGACCATGGCGATCACCAGGCGTGGCGTGCTCAGGTACGTGGCCAGGTTCCAGATGGTGGAGTTCACGGTGGCGACCGCTCCCGTGGCGAGCGCGGCCGCCAGGGCTTTCGACAGGCCCGGCACCAAGCGCCACGGCCGGTTGGCGCGGACCATACCGCCGAGCACCCTCAGGTAACCGCGCGGTCCACTGACGACGTACCGCAGATCGGCGATCTCCTCCTCACCGACCTGGCCCGGATGGATGGGGGCGAGACGACCGGTGAAGGGCCCGCGCAGCGGCTGGCTTCCCGAAGGCCCCTCAGGCCCGGTGGCCTGCGGGCCCGCCAGGCTGAGCACGGCTTCTTCCACGGCCTGCCGGGCCCTTGTCTGCAGCCGGAAGCCTCCCAGCGCGGGAAGAGACAGCAGCGCCAGGCCGTGTTCGTGACTCAGATCCACCACGAGCTTGCGCCCATGCGAGTGGAGCGGAAGGTCGGTGAGGGCCACGATGATGTCCCAGCTCTCCGCACTTGCGCGGTCCATGATCCGGCGCGTCAAGGTGGCCAGGTCCTCGGTCCCTGCGGTGAAGGGCTCGCTGACCACCTCGACGTCGAACCGTCGTCCCGGGCCTGACCTGTCCGCGAGCCGGTCAGGAAGCGTCCGGGCCATGCGCTGCGCGATGTCCGTGGGCGCGTCCGGATCGGCCAGAAGAGCCACGACCGTAACGCCCTGAGACGACACCCGCATGCTCCCTCTCGCCGGCCACCCCGCGATCGCGAGTGCCCACAGGATGCCCCCGAGGTGACGCCGACGCCGCGTGACACGCTGGCTGGCCCCTGCCGGCAGGTGCAGGCGGTAGGGGCGGATGTTCCCCGGGAGCGGGGCCCGGGTGACGGCGCCTGTCGCGCGGTTCGCGGCGCGATCAGGTAATCAGGAACGGTGGACAAGGACGCGGCCGACCCCTTCGTGCATGTCCGGGGCGCCGGTGAGAACAACCTGCGGAACGTCGATGTCGACGTTCCGCGGGACGCGATGGTCGCCTTCACCGGCGTCTCCGGTTCGGGCAAGTCCTCGCTCGCGTTCGGCACGCTCTACGCGGAGGCCCAGCGGCGCTACTTCGAGTCCGTGGCACCGTACGCCCGAAGGCTGTTGCAACAGGTCGGCGCACCGCATGTGCAGGAGATCACCGGACTGCCACCGGCCGTGGCCCTGCAGCAGCGACGCGGGGCCCCCAGCTCGCGCTCGACGGTCGGCACCCTCACCACGCTGTCCAATCTGCTGCGCATGCTGTACTCCCGCGCCGGCACCTATCCGCCCGGGGCCGCACGGCTGGAAGCCGAGTCGTTCTCCCCCAACACCGCGGCCGGCGCCTGCCCGGAATGCCACGGACTGGGCGTCGTGCACGACGTCGCCGAGGACCTGCTCGTCCCGGACCCCTCGCTGAGCATCCGCGAGGGAGCGATCGCCGCCTGGCCGGGCGCTTGGCAGGGCGCCAACCTGCGCAGTGTCGTGAGCGGCCTGGGAATCGACATCGACCGGCCGTGGCGCAGGCTCAGGAAGAAGGACCGGGACTGGCTGCTGTACACGGACGAGCAGCCCTTGGTGTACATCGAGCCGGAGGAGGACCGCGTCGACTGGGGCTATCAGGGCAAGTTCTGGAGCGCCCGCAAGCACGTCATGCACGTCCTCGCCGACTCCAAGAGCGAGAAGATGCGCGAACGGGCGCTCCGGTTCGTCAGGAGTGTGCCCTGCCCCGCCTGTCACGGCAGCGGACTGCGGCCCGAGGCGCTCGCGGTGACCTTCGCCGGACGTTCCATCGCGGAGATCAACGCGATGCCGCTCACCGAGCTCGTGGCGCTGCTGCGGCCCGTCGCGGGGCGGTCCGAGGCCGACGCCACCACGGCGACCGCACGATCCGGGGAGACGACCGAGGTCGCGGTCCGGATCTGCGGCGATCTGGTCGCGCGGATCGACGTACTGCTCGACCTGGGCCTCGGATATCTCAGCCTCGGGCGCCGCTCGACGACCCTGTCACCCGGCGAGGCGCAGCGCCTGCGGATCGCCACCCAGCTGCGCTCGGGGCTGTTCGGCGTCGTCTACGTCCTCGACGAACCCTCCGCGGGCCTGCACCCGGCTGACGCGGAACCGCTGCTGGAGGTGCTGGACCGCCTCAAGGCGGCGGGCAACTCGCTGTTCGTCGTGGAGCACGACATGGACGTCGTGCGGCGGGCGGACTGGGTGGTCGACATCGGCCCCGGTGCGGGCGAGGGCGGCGGACGCGTGCTGTACAGCGGCCCGGTCGCCGGTCTTGAGCGGGTCGGGGAGTCGGCCACGAGCCAGTACCTGTTCGGGCGCGCCCAGCCGCTCGAACACCGCCCGCGCACACCGCACGGCTGGCTGCACCTGCGCGGCGTCTCCCGCCACAATCTGCACGACGTGTCCGTCGGCGTACCGCTCTGCGTACTGACGGCGGTGACGGGCGTGTCCGGTTCCGGGAAGTCGACGCTGGTGACGCAGGTGCTCGCCGAGGTCGTCCGCGGCCACCTCGGACTCGTCCCCGAGGAGCCCGACGAGGCACAGCTGGAGGTCGACGTCCAGGACGCGTCGGGGGTCGAGTCGTTCGACCGGCTGGTCCTCGTCGACCAGCGGCCCATCGGCCGGACTCCCCGGTCCAACCTGGCCACGTACACCGGAATGTTCGACGCGGTGCGCAAGCTGTACGCGGCGACGGACGAAGCCAGGGCGCGCGGCTACTCGGCCGGGCGGTTCTCCTTCAACGTGCCCGAAGGGCGGTGCGAGACCTGCCAGGGCGAAGGATTCGTCGCGGTGGAACTGCTGTTCCTGCCCGGCACCTACGCGCCGTGCCCGACCTGCGAAGGCGCCCGGTACAACGCCGAAACGCTGGAAGTCACCTACCGCGGCAAGAACATCGCGGAGGTACTGGCGCTGTCCGTCGACGCCGCCGCGAAGTTCCTGTCCGCCGTTCCGGCGGCCTCCCGCAGTCTGGAGACGCTGCGTGAGGTGGGGCTGGGGTACCTGCGGCTGGGCCAGCCCGCGACGGAACTCAGCGGCGGTGAGGCGCAACGCATCAAACTGGCCACCGAGCTGCAGCGAGCCCGCCGCGGGCACGCGCTCTACCTGCTCGACGAGCCGACGGCGGGGCTGCACCCCTCGGACATCGCGCTGCTGCTGCGACAGCTGCACCGGCTCGTCGACGCCGGCAACACGGTCGTCCTCGTCGAGCACGACCTGGACACGATCGCCACCGCCGACTGGGTCGTCGACCTCGGTCCGGGCGGCGGCGACGCGGGCGGGCGGGTGGTCGCGGCGGGCCCGCCGGCCAAGGTGGCGAAGGCCCGCCGCAGCGCCACCGCGCCCTATCTCGCGGCCCGGCTGGCGCGCTCCTGACGACAGCGCGAGGGGCTGAGCACGGGGCAGCCGGGTCCGGGGGCCGCAGAGTCGTGCGCGTCGCCATGGCGCGTTCCCGCTTGTGGCGGGCATATCGCACCTCGCACCGCCCGCGACCGGGCCGCCGGGTCAGCCGGGCACGGGGTGGTGCGCCCGGGCGAACTGCTCCACGACGGCGGCGCAGAAGGCGGGCAGGTCTGCCGGACCGCGGCTGGTGACCAGCTGCCCGTCGACGACCACCTCCTGGTCGCCGACGACCTCCGCGCCGGCGTTGCGAAGGTCGGTGCGGATGCTGGGCCAGGACGTCAGGCGGCGGCCGCGCACGGCGTCGGCCTCCGCCAGGGTCCACGGGCCGTGGCAGATGGATGCGACCGGTTTCCCGCTGGCCATGAAGTCCTTGACGAACTGCACCGCGTCGCGGTCCATGCGCAGTTGGTCAGGGTTCATGGTGCCGCCGGGCAGAAGCAGGGCGTGGTAGTCGTCGACGGAGGCGTCGGCGACCAGGCGGTCCACGGGGAAGGTTCCGGCCGCGTTGAGGTCGAACTGGCGGGCCTGGATCTCGCCGTGGCGGAGCGAGACGATCTCGGTCTTCGCCCCCGCGCCGTGCAGCGCACCGCGCGGCTGATCGAGCTCCACGCGCTCGACGCCGTCAGTGGCCAGAATCCCCACCCGCATCCCCAGGAGTTCCTGTGTCATGGTACGGCTCCCTTCACGAGTCGCTGGTCGCGAGCCGGCGCGGTGCACCGGGGCGCGACTGCTACAGCAGCCGGTCGAACACCGCTGTAACGGCCTCCCAGTGACTGGTCTGCGGGTTCTTGACATCCGGATAAAGGATCTTGAACGTCTCGGCGAGAGCGACGCTGAGACCGCCGATGATCTCGGGGTAGCGCTCTTCGGCCTCCTGGGTGGGCGTCCTGTCGAGGGGAGGGTGTGCGGCGAGCTGTTCCAGGATCGGCTTCAGCTCGACCTCCTCGTCGAGCCGCCGGAACCGGTGGATGCTCTCCTGGAGGCCCTTGGTGATCGGTAGATCCCACGGTTCGACGGTGTCCCTGCCGTTGGCCTTGGCCGACGCCTGGCCGACGACCAGGAGGTCGTAGAGCTTGGCGTCGACGAAATCGCCGTACCGCTTCAGGTCGTTCCTGTCCACGTCGAGGCTTGCGGCGGCGCGGAAGAACCTCTCGAACTTCGACACACCCGTCACGGTCATGCCTCTCGCCTCCTCACCGGGAACGGACGGCGCCGTTTCCCGCCCGCGCCGCCATCGGCTGTTACCCGGTCGAGATTCGCAGAGCCCCCTGCTGAGCGCCTCCGCACTCCAGGCCGAAAAAGGGCGCTCCCTCTTCCCCTGGCAGAGCAGCATGAAGTACGGGCGGGCAGGGTGTGGCAGGGGCAGTTACTTGCTGGAGAGGCGTCGCGGGGTGCGCGCCACCCTGGCAACTCCTTCAGAGCATCTCCAGGGGCGTGGGCCCGTCGGGCGGCGGGAACGCCTCGTCGAGAGCGTCGAGCGCCTTGGCAGGGAGGCGGAGGTCCAGCGCGCCGCGGTTCTCCCGCACGTGGTCGGGTGATCCGGAACGCGGGATCGCGGCCACCCCTTGTTCCAGCACCCAGGCGAGTGCCACCTGGGCCGGCGTTGCTCCGAGGGCCCGGGCCACGGCACCCAAGGCGTCGCCCTTCAGCAGCCGCCCCTGCTCGATCGGGGAGTAGGCCATGACGGTCACCCCGGCCTCACGGCACCAGGGGAGAAGATCCCACTCGATGCCACGCCGGGAGAGGTTGTACAACACCTGGTCGGCGGCCACGGCGTCGCCGCCGGGGAGAGCGGTCAGCTCGACCATGTCGGCGACGTCGAGATTGCTCACGCCACAGTGACGGATCTTGCCCGCCTCCATCAGGTCGGTGAATCCCGCAAGGGTCTCTGCGAGTGGCCATCGTCCTCGCCAGTGCAGCAGGTAGAGGTCCAGCCGTTCCGTACGCAGCCGCCGCAGACTGCGCTCGCAGGCGGCGGCGGTGCCCTTCCGGTC
Organism: Streptomyces echinatus; assembly: GCF_014203595.1. Classification (GTDB taxonomy): domain Bacteria; phylum Actinomycetota; class Actinomycetes; order Streptomycetales; family Streptomycetaceae; genus Streptomyces; species Streptomyces echinatus. The sequence goes on along the minus strand of NZ_JACHJK010000002.1, from coordinate 167,327 downwards.
GGCGTGGCCGGGCAGCACCTTGCTGACGAGGAAGACCTCCTCCCGGCGTCCCCGGATGGCCTCGCCGACGAGTTCCTCGGCCGCGCCGTCGCCGTACATCTCGGCCGTGTCGACGACGGTCATGCCCAGGTCCGCGCCCAGCCGCAGCGCGGCGATCTCCTGTTCCCGCCGGGCCGGGTCCTCGCCCAGGTACCAGGTGCCCTGCCCGAGCGCCGCGATCTCCTCACCGGAGGGGAGCGCGATCGTTCTGGCCGATTCCGCAGACATCTCGGGCCTCCCGTCCGCCTCGGATCCGCGTCACACGCGCCCGCACCGGGTGCCCAGGTCCGCGCCTCCCAGACAACCGGTGTCGCATGCGCCGCAGGGAGGTCAGCTGGGCGGGCGGACTGCGCCGGGAGCTCGCCGGGACCGGGCGCGCGGTCGCGCAACGCGACGGCGACCGACACAACGGCGCCGCAGGAGAGGACCGCCGCGAAGCCGATCATCGCGGTCTGCACGGCGAAGTGCCGCAGGGCGATGCTGAACAGGACGGAGGGCAGGCCCATCCCCAGGTACGCGACGACGAAGAACACGGCGAGGACCCCCGCGCGTGAGGCGGGCTCGGCCACGGAAACGGCACGTTCGACGCCTCCCTTGAACAGCAGCCCGGAGCCGGCCCCTGACAGGGACACGGCGACCAGGCGGCCCCGCTCGGCACTGCGGGCGCTGCTCGACCTGGTCGACCTCCACGTCATCGCCCTGTGACGTCCGGCATCAGCCGGGTCCGCGCAGCACGATCTTCCACACTCGGGTCGCCACCTGGAGGTTCAGCCGGTCCTCGACGTTCGCGAGGTCGTGGCCGCTGATGTCGCGGATGCGCTGGAGCCGATAGCGCAGCGTGCTGCGGTGGATCGCGAGGGAGTCGGCGGTCTCGTCGTAGTTGCCGCCGCAGTCGAAGTACCGGGACAGGGTGTCCACCATGGTCGCGTGGTGCCGGGAGTCGTAGTCGATGAGCTGCCCGAGCCACTCCTGGACGAACGTCTCCAGTTCCCGGTGACCGCTGCCGGGTCCCAGGATGCGGTAGAGACCGAGTTCGTCGAAGAACGACGTGCCGTAGCGCTCGCGGGAGTGGCGGCGCACGTCCAGGGCGCGCTGCGCCTCCCGGTAGTGGCGGGGGATGTCGTCCACGGAGTCGCAAGGGGCGCTCACCCCGATCGTCCCGGACCGTGTCCCGTTCTCCCGGGCGAGCGCCTCGTACAACGCGCGGGCGTGCGGCCTGTCGCCAGTGATGAGGACGACGTGGTCGGAGCGGCGGGTCAGCAGCGAGCGCAGGCCCACCGCGGCGGCCGCCCGACCCACGGTCTGCGCGAAGGAATCGTCCGCAGTGCGGTTCGACCACTGCACCACGACGATGTAGTGGCTGCCGTGCAGGTCGTGTCCGACTGCCTCTGACCGGGCGTAGGCGCTCGGCTCGTCCGTCCCTGCCAGGAGGTCGTCGGCCAGCTCGCGGTGCAGCCTCACTTCCACTTCGGCCAGACTGCGCAGGTGCGTCAGCTCCAGGGCGAGCGACGTGGCGGCGTGTCCAAGCGCGAGGACGGTGTGCTCGTCGGCCTCGTCCCGGGTGTCGACCAGCGCCAGCACGCCCAGGATCTCGCCGTGCAGGCGGACGAGGGTGAGCAGCCGGTCCCTTATCCGCACCGGCCCGGCCTCTTTGGCGACGGCGTGCAGCATGTCCTCCTGGCGCACGGGGTCCGGTTCGGGGTAGGGGACGGGGCGGCCGGGGCCGGTCCAGGACCTCAGTCGGCCGAAGCGGTCCTCGACCAGCGCGGGAAGTCCTGTGAGCCCGTGCAGTGCGCGGGTGATGGCTTCCTCGCCGCCACCCGAGGCAGCGACGTCGGCCATGAGAGCGTGCACGGCTCGCTCGTAGCCCAGCTCAGCCACCACAGAGATCAGCTTCCGCTGGAGGGCTGTGCGTTCCTCCCTCAGCCGGTGCAGCTCCAGCGCGTCCTCGCGTTGGCGGCGGTGTGCGAAGGCGACTGACAGTGCAGCAGCGGTGTGCCGGACGAGCATGGCGAGCAGGGATTGCTCGGCCCTGGTGGGCCGGGAGCGGCACGTGACCACGAGGTAGCCGTGGAGTACCCCGGGTCCGCGTAGCCCCAGGGCCCGGCCCCAGGGCCTGCCGGCTACGGTCACGTTGCCGTCCCGCCCGGCCAGCTCCCGCACCCTCCGGCCCACGGCCAAGGCATGCGTTCGCCCGTTCCACGGGCTGGAGATCAGGTCCCCGCCCACCTTGAGATATCCGGCCTCGGCGGTGTACGGCCCAGCGGCGGCTATGTGATCCATGGCCAGGCGCAGGATCTCGCCTTCGTCCGGAGCGTCGAACTGGGTGCGGGAGAGCGCGACCAGTTCGTGGAGGGCGTGGGCGGCTGGGGTGCGAGCGGGCAGGCGGGGCCGCCTGGGCGCGGCCGTGGGGCGCCGCCCGGCGCTGTCCCGCGGAAGGCCGCCCTTCCGGTCGGGGTAGCGGTGGTACGGGCTGTACGCCCGACTGCCGACCATGGGAGATCACTCCGTCCTTCGGAGATGAGCGGCTTTCGCGTACCCGGTCCCGGGCCGGCTACCCGACACGTGCGGGTTCTTTCTCTCGTACTCGTGGGGCGATCGGACCCGTGCATTCCTGACTCGCCAGGCGCAGGCGTGGAACCACCCGGTTCGTCACCCTGGGGAGTGCTCGAGACCCTCCGTGCGCAACGAACGTGATCCGGAGAGTCGACGCAGGCGCTGCACCGGGAGGAGTTCCTCATGGCCAAGGCAGTGGGCATCGACCTGGGCACCACCAACTCGGTGATCGCCGTGTGGGAGGGCGGCGAGCCGACCGTCGTGCCCAGCAGCGAGGGCAACCGCACGACACCGTCCGTGGTGGCCTTCACCGACACCGGGGAACGCCTGGTGGGCCAGCTGGCCCGGCGCCAGGCGATCCTCAATCCCAAGGGCACCATCTACTCGGCCAAGCGGTTCATCGGCCGGCACTACGACGAGATCTCCGACGAGGCCAAGGCCGTCGCCTACGACGTCGTCCCGGGAGACAACGGCGAGGCCCGCTTCAAGGTGCGCGACAAGCTGTACGCGCCTGAGGAGATCAGCGCACAGGTGCTGCGCAAGCTCGCCGACGACGCGTCCAAGCAGCTGGGGGAGCGGGTCACGGAGGCGGTCATCACGGTGCCCGCCTACTTCAACGACGCTCAGCGCACCGCCACCAAGGACGCCGGACGGATCGCCGGACTGGAGGTGCTGCGGATCATCAACGAGCCGACGGCGGCCGCCCTCGCGTACGGCATGGACAAGAAGGAGCACGAGACCGTCCTCGTCTTCGACCTGGGCGGCGGCACCTTCGACGTGAGCATCCTCGACGTCGGCGACGGCGTGGTGGAGGTGCGCTCCACCGCCGGTGACAGCCACCTGGGCGGCGACGACTTCGACCGGCGTCTGGTGGACTACCTCGCGGACGACTTCCAGAAGGAGAACGGCATCGACCTGCGCAAGGACCCGCAGGCGCTGCAACGACTGTTCGAGGCGGCGGAGAAGGCCAAGACCGAGCTCAGTTCGGTGACGCAGACGCAGGTCAGCCTGCCGTTCATCACCGCCGACGCCTCGGGCCCCAAGCACCTCACCGACTCGATCATGCGGTCCACTTTCGAGCAGATCACCGGCGACCTGGTGGAGCGTTGCCTCGGACCGGTGCAGCAGGCGATGGCCGACGCGAAGGTCGGCGAGAGCGACATCGACGAGGTCATCCTCGTCGGCGGTTCCACCCGCATCCCCGCCGTCCAGACTCTGGTCCGCCGGCTGACCGGCGGCAAGGAACCCAACATGAGCGTCAACCCCGACGAGGTCGTGGCCCTGGGCGCCGCGATCCAGGCCGGGGTGCTCAAGGGCGAGGTCAAGGACGTCCTGCTGCTCGACGTCACACCTCTGTCGCTGGGCGTGGAGACGCGCGGCGGAGTGATGACGAAGATCATCGAGCGGAACACCACCATTCCGGTGCGCCGCAGCGAGACCTTCTCCACCGCCGAGGACAACCAGCCGGCCGTCGATGTGGTGGTCCTCCAGGGTGAGCGCGAGCGGGCCGCCGACAACCGGGTGCTGGGCCGGTTCCAGCTCACCGACATCCGGCCGGCGCCGCGGGGCGAACCACAGATCGAGGTCACCTTCGACATCGACGCCAACGGCATCCTCAACGTCAAGGCCCGCGACCGGGACACCGGCAAGGAACAGGGCATCACCATCAGCGAGAGCTCCAACCTGGACCGCAGCGAGGTCGAACGCATGGTCCAGGAGGCCGAGCGCAACCGGGGCGAGGACCAGGCACTCCGCGAGGCCGTCGACGCCCGCAACGAACTCGACGCCGTCGCGTACCAGGTCGACAAGCGCCTCGCCGAACTGGGCGACGCGGCGCCCGCACACGAGAAGGCACGCGCCGAGATGCTCGTGTCCGACGCCCGGACGGCGGTCAAGGAGGAGGCGGGCGCGGAGCGCGTGCGGCCTCTGACCTCCGAACTCCAGCAGGTGCTCGCCGGGCTGGCGGCCCATCAGGGCGCCGACACGGGCGGCGGTCCCGGCCAGGACGCCGCCACCGGCGGTCCCACGAGTGACGGTGGCGGTGACGATGATGTCATCGACGCCGAGTTCGACAAGGGCTGAGGCGCGCCATGCCCACCCACCCCAAGCAACCCGACCGGGCCGCGTCGGATCCGGGCGCACGGGTCCCGGAAGGCGCCGGACCAGCTCCTCGCGGGGATCTGCCCCAACCGGGCCCACCCCGGCCCGAAGCGGCGAACGGCGAACCGGGGCCCGATGCCGCCGGCCCCGCACCAGCCGAGGACGAGTACACGACCGCGATCCAGGAACTGGAGGACCGCTGGCGGCGCGCGCTCGCCGACCTCGACAACCTTCGCAAGCGTCACGCCAGGGAACTGGAGCGCGAACGGGCGGTCGAGCGGTCCCGCACGGCGGCCGCCTTCCTGCCCGTCCTCGACAACCTCGAACTCGCCCTGACCCATGCCGGCGCCGATCCGGGCGCGATCGTGGAGGGCGTCCGGGCCGTACGCGACCAGGCGGTGAACGTCCTCGAACTGCTCGGCTACCCGCGGCACGCGGAGCGCGGTGTCGCCTTCGACCCGGCCCGGCACGAGGTGGTCGGTGTCGTCCAGGACCCCGACGCCCCGCCGGGCACCGTCGTCGAGGTGCTGCGCCCCGGCTACGGGGACGGCGAACGGCAGCTCAGGCCCGCCGCCGTGACCGTCGCCAAGCGGGAGTGACCTGCGATGGCACGGGACTTCTACGAGGTGCTGGGCGTGCCGCGGACCGCGAGCCAGGACGAGATCCAGCAGGCCTATCGCAAACTCGCCCGTAAGTACCATCCCGACGTCAACAAGGATCCCGGGGCGGAGGAACGCTTCAAGGACCTCAATGAGGCCTACAGCGTCCTGTCCGATCCCAAGACCCGGGCCCGCTACGACCGCTTCGGCGAGGACTTCCGCAAGATCCCCGAGGACTTCGACGAACGGGTCGCGGCCGGAGCGGGCGGCGGCTTCCGCGGCCGGAGGACCGCGGGCGGCCCTCGCGTCCGGTACACCACCGGCTTCGGCGACGACTTCGGAGCGGAGGGCATCGACATCGAGGACCTGCTCGGCTCCATGTTCGGGGGCGGCGCCGCCCGAGGCGGCGTCCCCGGAGCGGACCAGGAGGCCGAACTGCCGCTCACTGTCGAGGAGGCGTACCGAGGCGGCCGTCGCACCGTCACACTCGCCGGCCCCACCGGGCAGCCGCGGCGATACGAGGTCGACGTGCCGCCGGGCGTCACCGACGGGCAGCGCATCCGGCTGGCGGGTGAGGGTGGCCGGGGCAGTGGTGACGCGGCCGCGGGCGACCTGTACCTGCGGGTGCGTATCCAGCCCCACCCCCGGTTCCGGCTGGACGGCCGCGACGTGCACGTCCAGGTCCCGGTCGCCCCGTGGGAGGCGGCCCTGGGTGCGACCGTGCCGGTGCCCACGCCCGGCGGCGGCACGGCGAAGGTCACGGTGCCCGCGGGCTCGTCCAGCGGCCGGCGGCTGCGGCTGCGCGGCGAGGGCATGCCGAACCCGCGGGGCGCGAACGGCGACCTGTACGCCGAACTTCGCGTCATGGTGCCTCCCGCCCTCGGCGACCGGGAGCGCGAACTGTTCGAGGAGCTCGCCGCCACTTCCTCGTTCGACCCCAGGAGGACGCGATGAACGACCGACCCGCGGGAGCGGGAGGCATCGGCCGGGCCGGCGTGGGCGCCCGTCCGGTAAGAACGGGCGCCGACCTCACCGCCTCGACCGCTGTCCGGTACGCGCTTGTGCCCGTCCCCAAGCTCTCCCTGGCCGCCGTGGCCCTTCGCTCGGGCCTCCACCCCGATCTGATCCGCCGGTTCGCCGCCCTCGGCCTGGTCGACGCCGAACGCGACTCCGCTGGGCGACTGGTGTTCGACTCCACGGCCCCGGCGGTCCTCGCCCGTATTCAGCGGCTGCGCACCGGGCTCTGCCTCAATTACGCATCCATCGGCCTGGTGCTCGACCTGCTCGACCGCATCAGCCTGCTCGAAGCCGCCCTGCGCGGCCGCGGCACGAGGAGTGAAACACCCCCATGGACATGAACCGTCTCACCCAGAAGTCCCAGGAAGCCCTCCAAGAGGCCCAGAGCGCTGCCGTCGGCATGGGGCACACCGAGGTCGACGGGGAACACCTGCTGCTCGCGCTTCTCGATCAGGAGGACGGTCTGATCCCGCGGTTGCTGCAACAGGCCGGCACCGAGCCGAAGGAGCTGCGCGCGGCCCTGCGCGAGGAACTCTCCCGCCGCCCGAAGGTCACCGGTCCCGGCGCGGCACCCGGCCAGGTCTTCGTCACCCAGCGCCTGTCCCGGCTGCTCGATGCCGCCGAGCGGGAGGCCAAACGCCTCAAGGACGAGTACGTGTCCGTGGAGCACCTCCTGCTCGCCCTGGCCGAGGAGGGGTCGACGACCGCCGCCGGACGCCTGCTCAAGGAGCACGGCGTGACCCGGGATTCGTTCCTGAGCGCGCTCACCCAGGTCCGCGGCAACCAGCGCGTCACCTCCGCCAACCCCGAAGTGGCCTATGAGGCGCTGGAGAAGTACGGCCGCGACCTGGTCCTCGAAGCTCGGTCCGGGCGGCTGGACCCGGTCATCGGCCGTGATGCGGAGATCCGCCGCGTCACCCAGATCCTCAGCCGCAAGACCAAGAACAACCCCGTCCTCATCGGTGATCCCGGCGTCGGCAAGACCGCCATCGTCGAGGGCCTGGCCCAGCGCATCGTTCGCGGTGACGTCCCCGAGGGCCTGCGCGACAAGACAGTGTTCGCCCTCGACATGGGCTCCCTGGTCGCCGGCGCCAAGTACCGCGGCGAGTTCGAGGAACGCCTCAAGGCCGTGCTGTCCGAGGTGAAGGCCGCCCAGGGGCGCATCCTGCTCTTCGTCGACGAACTCCACACCGTCGTGGGCGCGGGTGCCGCCGAAGGGGCCATGGACGCGGGCAACATGCTCAAGCCGATGCTCGCCCGCGGCGAACTCCACATGATCGGCGCCACCACCCTCGACGAGTTCCGCAAGCACATCGAGAAGGACGCCGCCCTCGAACGCCGCTTCCAGCAGGTGCTGGTCGACGAGCCGAGCGTGGAGGACACCATCTCCATCCTGCGCGGACTGCGCGAACGTCTGGAGGTCTTCCACGGCGTGAAGATCCAGGACACCGCACTGGTCTCCGCGGCCACCCTCAGCCACCGCTACATCACCGACCGGTTCCTGCCCGACAAGGCCATCGACCTCGTCGACGAGGCGTGCGCCCGGCTGCGTACCGAGATCGACTCGATGCCCGCCGAACTCGACGAGATCACCCGCCGCGTCACCCGCCTGGAGATCGAGGAGGCGGCCCTGTCCAAGGAGACCGACGCCGCCAGCAAAGCCCGCCTGGAGGAACTGCGCAAGGAACTGGCCGACCTGCGCGGCGAGGCCGACGCCAAACACGCCCAGTGGGAGGCCGAACGGCAGGCCATCCGCCGCGTGCAGGAGCTGCGCCAGGAACTGGAGCAGGTCCGCCACGATGCGGAGGAGGCCGAACGCGCCTACGACCTCAACCGCGCCGCCGAACTGCGCTACGGCCGCCTCCAGGACCTGGAGCGCCGGCTGAAGGCCGAGGAGGAGCAACTGGCCGCCAAACAGGGGAAGAACCGGCTGCTGCGCGAGGTGGTCACCGAGGAGGAGATCGCCGAGATCGTCGCCGCCTGGACCGGCATCCCCGTCGCCCGTCTCCAGGAGGGCGAACGCGAGAAACTGCTGCGCCTCGACGAGATCCTGCGCGAGCGCGTCATCGGCCAGGACGAGGCCGTCAAACTCGTCGCCGACGCCATCATCCGCGCCCGCTCCGGCATCCGCGACCCGCGCCGCCCCATCGGCTCGTTCATCTTCCTCGGCCCCACAGGCGTCGGAAAGACCGAGCTGGCCAAGACCCTCGCGGCGGCCCTGTTCGACTCCGAGGAGAACATGGTCCGCCTCGACATGAGTGAGTACCAGGAGCGGCACACCGTCAGCCGGCTCATGGGCGCACCCCCCGGATACGTCGGCTACGAGGAAGGCGGCCAGCTCACCGAGGCCGTACGCCGCAAGCCGTACTCGGTGGTGCTGTTCGACGAGATCGAGAAGGCGCACACCGATGTCTTCAACACCCTGCTCCAGGTCCTCGACGACGGCCGCATCACCGACTCCCAGGGCCGCACCGTCGACTTCCGCAACACCGTGATCATCATGACCTCGAACATCGGCTCCGAGCACCTCCTCGACGGCGCCACCGCCGAGGGCGAGATCAAGCCGGACGCCCGCGCCCTGGTCATGGGCGAGCTGCGCGGGCACTTCCGCCCGGAGTTCCTCAACCGCGTCGACGACATCGTGCTGTTCAAGCCGCTCGGTGAGCGGCAGATCGAGCGGATCGTGGAGCTGCAGTTCGACGAGCTGCGCCGCCGACTCGCCGAACGCCGCATCACCGTGGAACTCACCGAAACAGCTCGGGAGTTGATCGCCCACCAGGGCTACGACCCGGTGTACGGGGCCCGGCCGCTGCGCCGCTACATCTCCCACGAGGTCGAGACGATGGTCGGGCGCGCCCTTCTGCGCGGCGACGTCCAGGACGGCGCGACGGTCCGCGTCGACGCCGAACACGGAGAGCTGGTGGTCACCTACGACCAGCCCGAGAAGATGGAAGGAGCGCGGGCGGCATGAGCACGATGCGGGCGACGACCGTCGGATGTCCCCACTGCGGGCGCACCAACCGGGTGCCCGTGGCCGCGGAGGGCCGCCCCAGGTGCGGCCACTGCAAGCGGCCCCTGCCGTGGATGGCGGACGCGGGCGACGACGACTTCACCGAGGTCGCCGAACGGGCCGACGTCCCCGTCGTGGTGGACCTGTGGGCCACCTGGTGCGGCCCCTGCCGCATGGTCAGCCCCGCACTGGAGAAGGTCGCCACCGATCTCGCCGGCCGCATCAAACTCGTCAAGGTCGACGTCGACAAGAACCCGCGACTGTCGCGGCGTTTCGAGGTCCAGGCCGTACCGACACTGCTGATCCTCGACCAGGGCGAGACGGTCGCCCGGCAGGCGGGGGCGGCGCCCGCCCCCGCTCTGCGCCGATGGGTGGAACAGTCGCTCACCGCCCGGAAAGGGTGATCCGGATGACCCTGCACGCAGACCCCCACCTCGCGCTCGTCCGGCCGGTCCAGCCGCTGACCCCAGAAGGGTGTCAGGAGTGTCTGATGCTCGGCGCCCCGTGGGTCCACCTGAGGCTCTGCCTGACCTGCGGGCACGTCGGCTGCTGCGACTCCTCGCCGAACAAGCACGCGCGCAAGCACGCGGCCGCCGTCGCCCATCCCATCGTGCAGTCGTTCCAGCCCGGCGAGGACTGGCGCTGGTGCTTCGTTCACGAGGCGTTCGTCTGATGTCCGGCGACCAGTCGCTGCCGGGCGAAGAACCGGTGCCGGAGAAGGCGGACGAGGCCGCCTTCTGGGAGACCCCGGACATCTACGGCGCGTATCCGCGTCTTACGGAGGACCAGATAGCCCGTCTGGCGGAGCACGGGGAACGCCGGCCCATGGCTCCGAACGACGTGCTGATCCGGGAGGGGGAGCGCTGCGAGACGTTCTTCGTCGTCCTCAGCGGTTCCGTCGCCGTCGTCGAGGACCACGGCACTCCGGAGGAGCACGTGCTGCGCGTGCACGGCCCCGGTCGCTTCATCGGCGAACTCGGCCTGCTGCACGGACAGGTGGCCTTCTACACCGCTGTCGCCAGAGAGCCGGGCGAGGTCCTCGTCGTCTCCTTGGACCGGTTGCGCCACCTGGTGTCCCGGGACTCCGCCATCGGGGACATCGTGCTGCGCGCCTGTCTGGGCCGTCGCGCGCTGCTCGTCGGACAGGGCGCCGGCTTCCGCATCATCGGCTCGCGCTACTCGCCCGACACCAGACGGCTGCGCGAGTTCGCCGTCCGCAACCGGCTGCCGCACCGGTGGATCGACCTGGAGACCGACGAGGAGGCCGAGAAGCTGCTGCGCCGCTTCGGCGTCGGCCCGGCGGATACCCCACTCGTCATCTGGCGGGACACCACCCTGTTGCGCAACCCCAGCAACGCGGAACTGGCCCGGCTCATCGGCCTGCCGTCACTACCCGCCGGAAACCATCACGGCGACGTCCTCATCGTAGGCTCCGGACCCGCCGGCCTCGCTGCCGCGGTGTACGCCGCCTCCGAGGGCCTGAGCACCACGGTGGTGGAGGCGATGGCCACCGGAGGCCAGGCCGGCACGTCGTCCCGCATCGAGAATCTGCTCGGCTTCCCCTCCGGCATCTCCGGCGCCGAACTCACCGAGCGCGCCGTGCTGCAGGCCGACAAGTTCGGCGCCGGGATCAGCCTTCCGCTGGAGGCGACCGGCCTCCATGCCAAGGACGAGGACCACTACGTCGTGGCGTTCGCCGACGGCAGCGAGATCGCCGCCCGCGCCGTCGTCCTGGCCATGGGTGCCCGCTACCGCCGGCTCCAGGTGCCCGGCATCGAACGCCTGGAGGGCACGAGCGTGCACTACTCGGCGACCGTCTACGAGGCCCAGCAGTGCCACACCGACCCGGTGGCCGTCGTCGGCGGAGGCAACTCGGCGGGCCAGGCGGTGCTGTTCCTCGCCGGGTACGCGCCGAAGGTGCACCTGCTGGTCCGAGGAGCCGGCCTTGAGGCCAACATGTCCCGCTACCTCGTCGACCAGGTCGAGCGCCATCCGCGGGTGGAGGTCATGCTGCACACCGAGGTCACCGAGGTCATCGGCCAGGAAGTGCTGGAAGAGCTCGACGTGGTCGACAGCCGCACGGGCGGGCACCGCCGGCTCGCGGTACGGAGCCTGTTCGTCTTCACCGGCGCCGAACCTCACACCGAGTGGCTCGCCGGCACCGTCGCCCTCGACTCCCGCGGCTTCGTCCTCACCGGGCCGGAGGCCCAGGAAGCCTGCGCCTACCCCGAGGTGTGGCACGGCCGGGGGCGCTCGTGCATGACCCTGGAGACCAGCCTGCCCGGGGTCTTCGCGGTGGGGGACGTCCGCAGCGGCTCGGTGAAGCGGGTGGCCTCCGCGGCCGGTGAGGGCGCGATGGCCATCCACTTCGTGCACCGGCACCTGGGGCACTCGGCCGTACCCGGCACCACGGGCACGTCGGCTGCCGCGGGCCACTCGGACGTCTCCCCACGCATACGTCACAAGGAGTCCGCATGGCTCGCATGACGAACAGCGCCCGTCCGGCGCCACGGCGGTGGCGCCCTGCTGGATCAACCCCCCGTGCGGGCGCGAGAGGCCGCCGGGCCGGGACGCCACATGCCCGGGGCCACGGGCCGGCCGCCCGGTGGTGCGGTTGCCGGTCGGCGGCCTGTGTGCTGCTCGATGGCGGCGCCGGTGGCTCCGCCGGCCAGGCCCAGGCCTCCTGACCGGTCAAGACCTGCGGCATCCGTTCCCGGCCGACACCGGCGACTACATGCACCGCTACGACGAGGCCGGTCGCCCCTCCGCACACCCAGCGGGGGCTCCGATCCGCCCAGCGGGCTTTCCACACGGCAACCCAGCTCGCCATCCGGGCGAGCGCGTCATCTGCCGCCGCCTGCTCCAGCCTGCCCCGCCGTACCGCCCGGTCGAGTGACGCGGTCACCCGGTCCCGTGCCGTGCGGGCGGCGACCGCGTCCACCTCCACACCACGGTGTCCAGCCCGGCCCGCGCGCACACCTCGGCGATGCCGGCGCCCATCTGCCGCCGCCGACCACGCCGAGGCGTGCGATGTCCGCGCTCACGCCTGCGCCTCCGGCCGGCGCACGAGGTGACGGCTGTAGGCGTCCGGCGTGAAGAACAGCGGCAACTCACCGGTCATGGACGTCCGTTCGAAGAGGTCGCGGATGTCCTCGACGGGTGCCCACGGGTACTCGGCGCCCAGCGCGGCGACCTCGTCGTCGAGGAGTTCCGTGACCGTCTCCCGGTCGATCACCCGGTGCCGCAGCCACTGCCAGATCTGCACGCGGGCGATCTCGGCGCCGGCCGCGTCCTCCATCAGCCCGTCGAGAGCGACCGCGCCCTGGCCGCGCAGCCAGGCGGCGTAGTAACGCAGCGCGACGGAGATGTTGGTGCGCACCCCGTCCGGGGTGGGCGGGCCGCTGATCCGGCGCACCGACAGCAGGTCGGCCGGGGCGACCTCGACGTCGCCGCGGGTCCGGTCGAGCTGATGGGGCCGCTCACCGAGGACGCCGTCGAAGACCTCGTGGCAGACGGGCACGAGTGCGGGGTGGGCGACGCAGGAGCCGTCGAAGCCGTCGTCGGCCTCCCGCTCCTTGTCCAGCCGGACCTTGGCGAACGCCGCTTCGTTCGCGGCGGGGTCCTTGCCGGGGACCTGGGCGGCCCTACCGCCGATGGCGTGGGCGCCGCGCCGGTGGCAGGTACGGACGAGGAGTTCGGTGTACGCCCGCATGAAGGGCGCGGTCATCGTCACCTTCGCCCGGTCGGGCAGCAGGAAGTCGGTGCGGTGGCCGAAGGTCTTGATCAGGCTGAACAGGTAGTCCCAGCGGCCCGCGTTGAGACCGGCGCTGTGCTCACGCAGCTCGTAGAGGATCTCCTCCATCTCGAAGGCGGCGGTGATGGTCTCGATGAGGACGGTGGCGCGGATCGTGCCCCGGGGGATGCCGAGCAGGTCCTGGGCGAGGACGAAGACATCGTTCCAGAGCCTGGCCTCGTACCGGTTCTCCAGCTTCGGGAGGCAGAAGTAGGGGCCGTACCCGGCGTCGATCTGCCGCTGGGCGCAGTGGAAGAAATACAGGCCGAAGTCCACCAGTGTGGCGGGCACGGGCCGGCCGCCGTACTCCAGGTGCTCCTCGTCGAGGTGCCAGCCACGGGGCCGGACCATGAGGGTGGCGAGCTGTTCGCCGAGCCGGTACTCCTTGCCCTCGGGCGTGGCGAAGTCGATCCGGCGCTCGATGGTGTCGAGCAGGTTGAGCTGCCCGACGACGATGTTGTCCCACAGGGGGGCGGTGGCGTCCTCGAAGTCCGCCATCCACACCTTGGCCCCGGAGTGCAGCGCGTTGACGGCCGTCCGCCGGTCCGGCGGACCGGTGATCTCCACGCGCCGGTCGGCCAGGCCGGGCGCGGGTGACGCCACCCGCCAGGACGGGTCGTCACGGATGGCGGAGGTGACCATGGGGAACTCGAGAGGCGAGCCCGACGCCAGTCGCAGTGCCTGTCGGCGGCGCTCCTTCATGAGGTCCTGCCGGCGCTTGCCGAACGCGGCCACCAGGTGGCCGACGAAGTCGAGTGCGGCGGGGGTGAGGATCTCGTCATGCCGGTGACCGGGCGCGGCGAGGACACGGAGGTCGTGGGTGAGTGCGGTGGTCGTCATCGGGCTCTCCTGAGGTAGGGGAGCGGAGGGGGACGGAGACGGTTCGTCCCCCTCCGCTCGGCCGGGGGCCGGCCGGACGGCGGGCGTCCGGCCCGGCGGCCTAGTGGAACTGCTCCTCTTCCGTGGACCCGGTCAGCGCGGTGGTGGAGGAGGCGGGGTTGACGGCGGTGGAGACCAGGTCGAAGTAGCCGGTGCCGACCTCCCGCTGGTGCTTCACGGCGGTGAAGCCGTCCGCCTGCGCCGCGAACTCCCGCTCCTGGAGGTCGACGTAGGCGGTCATGCCGTGCTCGGCGTAGCCGCGCGCCAGGTCGAACATGCCGTGGTTGAGGGAGTGGAAGCCGGCCAGGGTGATGAACTGGAAGCGGTAGCCCATCGCGCCCAGCTCGCGCTGGAACTTGGCGATCCGGTCGTCGTCCAGCGCCGCCTTCCAGTTGAAGGAGGGCGAGCAGTTGTAGGCCAGCATCTTGTCCGGGTACTGCGCGTGCAGGGCCTCCGCGAACTCGCGGGCCTGCGCCAGGTCTGGGGTTCCGGTCTCGACCCAGATCAGGTCGGCGTACGGGGCGTAGGCCAGGCCACGGGCGATCACCGGGGCCATTCCGTTGCGGACCCGGTAGAAGCCCTCGGCCGTGCGCTCGCCGGTGACGAACTCGGCGTCGCGCTCGTCGACGTCGCTGGTGAGCAGGTTCGCGGCGAGCGCGTCGGTGCGGGCGATGATCACCGTGGGCACGTCGGCGATGTCGGCGGCCAGGCGGGCCGCGTTCAAGGTGCGGATGTGCTGCGAGGTCGGCACCAGGACCTTGCCGCCGAGATGGCCGCACTTCTTCTCCGAGGCGAGCTGGTCCTCGTAGTGGATGCCGGCCGCGCCCGCCGCGATCAACGCCTTGGTCAGTTCGAAGGCGTTGAGCGGACCGCCGAAGCCGGCCTCGGCGTCGGCGACGATCGGCGCCAGCCAGTCGGTGGTGTCTCCGGCGTTCTCGGCGGTGGCGATCTGGTCGGCGCGCAGCAGCGCGTTGTTGATCCGACGCACCACCTGCGGAACGGAGTTGACGGGGTACAGGCTCTGGTCGGGGTAGGTGTGGCCGGCCTGGTTGGCGTCGGCGGCGACCTGCCAGCCGGACAGGTAGACGGCCTGGAGACCGGCCTTGACCTGCTGCACGGCCTGGCCGCCGGTGAGCGCGCCGAGCGCGTGGATGTAGTCCCGCTCGTGCAGCTGCCGCCACAGCCGCTCGGCGCCGCGCCGGGCCAGGGTGTGCTCCTCCCGGACACTGCCGGACAGCCGGACCACGTCCTCCGCGCCGTAGGTGCGCTCGATGCCCTGCCACCGGGGATCGGTCGACCAGCGCCGCGCGAGTTCCTCGGCCGCCTGCGTCCTCGCCTCTGCCATGACTGTCACCGTCTCCTCGATCTGTGGTGTCTGCCAAGCCCGCGCTGCTCGCGCCAGGGTTGGCACTGTGTGTCGTCTCGCTGGAGCGCGGCCCGCCGAGGCCCGATGGGCGAAAGTGAGCAATGCTGCCGGCGCAGGGCGCCGCCGTGGCCGGGATATCCGACGTCAGGGCCGTGAGTCGGGCCCGGATTCTGGCGGTGCCTGCCAGGTCCGGCGGGCCGCACGGAAACTCTGACACTGGCACTGAGTGCCAACAAGCGGGGATGTGTGCCAACTTCTGCGAATCTTCTCGCCGCGTTCTGCCAATCTTGCGAAGGGTTCCGCCGGACGCCGTTGGCCTACACTCGCGATCACCCGGACACGGAGGATCACACGGTGGGCAAGACCTACGCGGGAGCGCGTCTGCGGCGGCTGCGCGAAGAGCGCCGGATGAGCCAGGCGGAACTCGCCCGGGTGCTGGCCATCTCCCCGAGCTACCTCAACCAGATGGAGCACGACTCCCGTCCGCTGACCGTGCCCGTGCTGCTCCGGCTGACCGAGACCTTCGGCGTCGACCCCGGCTTCTTCTCCGAGCGCGACACCACCCGCCTCGTGGCCGACCTGCGCGAGGCGCTGACACGGGAGATCTCCACAGCCCGGATCTCCGCGTCCGACCTGGCCGAACTCGCCTCGCGCCTGCCCGGGATCGCCCAGGTGCTCCTCGACCTGGGCCGCCGCAACCAACTGCTCACCGAGGGTCTCACCGGCGCGGCCGACGGCCGCGAGACGGCACGGGACACGCCCCGCTCACCCCACGAGGAGATCCGCGACTTCTTCTACCGCCGCCAGAACTACCTCCACGCCACCGACCTCGCGGCCGAACGCCTGGCCGAGGAGATCGGGATCCGGCCCGGCGAGGTCGTACAGGCGCTGACCGATCGCCTGACCGGGACCCACGGCGTCCGCTTCTCGGCCGACCCGGGCGACCACCTGCACCGCTACGACGAGACGACCCGCACCCTGCGCCTGTCCGGCCGCCTGCGCCCCGGCCAGCGCGCCTTCCGCATGGCCACCCAGCTCGCCCTGCTCGAACACGGCGACGAACTCGACCGCCAGGCCGCCGAGGACTTCGAACCCGGCTCGCCCGCCCACGCGCTGGCCCGCATCGGTATCGCGAACTACTTCGCGGCGGCCCTGGTCCTGCCCTACCGGGCCTTCCACACGGCCGCCGAAGAAGTGCGGTACGACGTCGAACGGCTCACCGACCGCTACGGCCTCGGGTACGAGACCGTCTGCCACCGGCTGAGCACCCTGCAGCGCCCGCGGTTGCGGGGCGTGCCGTTCTCCTTCGTCCGCGTCGACCGGGCGGGCAACATGTCCAAGCGCCAGTCGGCGACCGGCTTCCACTTCTCCCGGGCCGGCGGCACCTGCCCGCTGTGGAACATCTACGAGGCGTTCGCCGCTCCCGGCCGCATCCACGTCCAGATCGCCGAAATGCCCGACGGACAGCGCTACCTGTGGACCGCGCGAGCCGTCACCCGGCACCGCGGCGGCTGGGGCGAACCCGGCAAGACCTTCGCCATCGGCCTCGGCTGCGAGATCCGCCACGCCCACCGGCTCGTCTACTCCGACGGCCTCGACCTCGCCAACGCCGCCGCGGCCACCCGGATCGGCATGGGCTGCCGGGTCTGCGAACGTCTGGACTGCCCGCAGCGCGCCGCGCCGCCGCTCGGCCACCCACTCCGGATCGACCAGAACACCAGCACCTTCGTCCCGTACCCCGTGACGGAGGACACGGCCTGACCGCGACCGCGGTGGCCGACGCGAGCGGTGCCGGCTTCCGGCTCACACCCGTACAAGATCGACGATTACCCTTCCGAGTGAATGAAGCGTGCGGGATCCGGGCAGGTACCGTGCCGGGGCGGCTGCCCCGCCGCGAGCGGCCGGAAGCGCAGGTCAGCGGCGATGTGAGGTGACAACCGATGACTGTGGGCACACCTTCGGGGACGGGCGACCCCGGGCTGTTCACGCCGGACTCCGTGACCTGGCAGATGCACGGCGACCCGATGATGTGGATCGCCGGCGTCCGCGCGCTCTACCTCCAGGCCCTCCACCCGCGCGCGGTCCGCGGCGTGCTGCAGAACTCCGACTTCCGTCGCGACGCCTGGGGCCGGCTGTTGCGTACCGCGGACTTCGTCGGGACCATCACCTACGGCACGGCGGAGACCGCGGAGCGCGCCGGCGCCCGCGTCCGGAAGATCCACAGCATGCTCCGGGCCACCGACCCGGACACCGGCGAGCGCTACGGCGTCGGCGAGCCCGCCCTGCTGCTGTGGGTGCACTGCGCGGAGATCGACTCCTATCTGCACGTCCTGCGCCGCTCCGGATACCCGCTCACCGACGCCCAGGCCGACCGGTACGCGGCCGAACACCTGGTCAGCGCCCGGCTGGTGGGGCTGGACCCTGCGACCGTACCGGCGAGCCGCGCGGAACTGGCCGCCTACTTCGAGAAGGTGCGGCCGGAACTGTCCGCGGGTCCCGAGGCCCGAACGGTGGACGACTTCCTGCTCCGCCCGCCCACGCACCCACTCCTCGTACCGGCGCGCGAGCTGCTGTGGCGGCGGGTGGCGGAGCTGGCGTACGCCTCGCTGCCGCCGTACGCCCACGAGCTGTACGGCAGGCCGGCCCCCGCCCCCGCCGTCGTCACCCGGAGACTGCGCGCCACGGGCGCCGTGCTGCGCGCGATACCAGCGCGAGTGCGCTGGGCACTGCCGCCGAAGCACATCCTGCGCGCGATGGCGAGGCTCGGCCCGCACGCGCGGCCGGCGCCGCCCGGACCGGCGCGGTAGGCCGCCGCACGCCGGGCCCGGAGTCCGCCCGGGCTCAGCGTCTGTGGTCCGCGCCGGAGCTGCCCGGGCTCTGCGGGCCCCGGACGGAGTCCAGGACGGCCTGTCCCTGACTGTCGACGGACCGGGTGAACAACTGCTGGGAGTAGCCCAGGATGACCGACCAGGCGATGATCTGGGCCGTGGAGTCGAGGGCGCTGAGCCCGGGCACGAAGCCGCCCCGCATCAGCAGCAGCCCCAGTACCGCCGTGAGCGCCCCCGTCGGGAGCTTCAGCAGCGCCAGCACGACCGGGACACCGTACGGCAGCGCCGTCCCCCTGATCCGTCTGAGCGCCGCGGCGGAGGCGATACCCGCGGACACGAGACCGACGATCTCGACGACCAGGTAGTCCGCCCCGCGGGAGGCCGAGGCGATGGCGTCCGTCCCGGGCGGCGACGTGAAGCCGGTGACGGTCCGGGTGGGACACACGACCGAGAACGTGTTGCGGTACTCGGGTGTGAAACACAGCGGAACCATGTCGTCCCAGTAGCAGCCGGCCCAGGCCACCGCGACGGCCGCGAGACCGAGACCGATGGTCACGAGCCGTACGATCCGCACGAAGCTGCGCACCCGGAGGGTCTCCTTGCGCAGCAGCCGCCGGGCGAGGCTGACCGTGTCGGCGAGGAAGGAGCGCTCGCTGGGTTCCAGGGTCCTGTTGTCCGGCTGGTTCAGCCGCTGGGCGATCTCCTTGATGCGGATCCGGCGGGGGTCGCGGGGGGCGAAATGCTCGTCGACCCGGGCCGCGAGGTCCGGCAGGAGGGCCTTGACGTCGTCGAGTGAGGCCGTCCACACCATGAGGTTCAGCGCAACGTCGAGATGCGAGCGGGCCACGCCCAGATGCGCGGCCCGGCGCATCATCGGATGCGTCCGGTGCGAGAGGACGTCGCGCGCGGCATCGAGCTCCAGGCGGGCCTTGGCCACATAGGAGGGGGCCAGATCGCTCCGGTCGGGGTCCGCCTGCGCCCGGGCGGAGACCGCGTCCAGCACGGCCTCCAGCTCCGTGATCCGCGCACGCAGCAGCTCCCGCTCCTCCCACGTCCCCAGCTCGCCCCGGGAAGACCAGTACGGCATCTTCCCGAGCAGGCCCCGCCCCTTGGCCGTCCACTCCGCCGTTCTGCCCATGTCCGACTCCTCGTTCGCGCCGCCGTCGTGCAAGGCCGGCGCCAGTGAGGTCGACCGCCGGGCCACGGAACTTGACGGGCCCTGGTCCGATTGGCGGGAGCAAGTCACCACAGAAACGTTTGGCTTCCCAGGCAGATCCGTACGTGTTACGAAGAACCATGTCTGCCACCGAGGGAACCCACGCGTACGACGCCGTCATCGTCGGCGGTGGCCACAACGGTCTGGTCGCCGCCGCCTATCTGGCCCGCGCCGGCCGCTCCGTCCTGGTGCTGGAGCGGCTGGACCACACCGGCGGCGCCGCCGTCTCCACCCGCCCGTTCGCCGGCGTCGACGCCCGCCTCTCGCGCTACTCGTACCTGGTCAGCCTGCTGCCCGAGAAGATCGTGCGCGACCTGGGACTCGACTTCCGCGTCCGCGGGCGCACCATCTCCTCCTACACCCCCGTGGAGCGGGCAGGCCGGCCCACCGGACTCCTGGTCGGCGGCGGCGAGGAGCGCACCCGGGCGGCGTTCGCCCGGCTGACCGGCGGCGACCGCGAGTACGCGGCCTGGCAGCGCTTCTACGACATGACGGGCCACGTCGCCCGGCGTGTCTTCCCGACGCTCACCGAACCGCTGCCCACCCGTGACGAGCTGCGCCGCCGCATCGACGACGAGACCGCCTGGCGGACCCTGTTCGAGGAACCCGTCGGCGTCGCCGTCGAGGAGAGGTTCACCGACGACCTGGTCCGGGGCGTCGTCCTCACCGACGCGCTCATCGGCACCTTCGCCGACGCCCACGACCCCTCGCTCGCGCAGAACCGCTGCTTCCTCTACCACGTCATCGGCGGCGGGACCGGCGCCTGGGACGTGCCCGTCGGCGGCATGGGCGCGCTGACCGACGCGCTGGCCGCGGCGGCCCGAGCGGCCGGCGCGGTCATCGCGACCGGGCACGAGGCGGTCCGGATCGACACCGACGCAGACACCGCCGAGGTCGCCTACCGCACCCGGGACGGCAAGGGCGTCGCCGCCGCCCGGTACGTCCTGGTGAACGCCTCCCCGCAGGAGCTGGCCGCCCTCACCGGCGACCCGGCGCCCGAGCCGGCCGAGGGGGCCCAGCTCAAGGTCAACATGCTGCTGAAGCGGCTGCCCCGGCTGCGCGACCCCGACGCCGACCCGCGTGAGGCGTTCGCCGGTACCTTCCACATCGCCGAGGGCTACCGGCAGCTGGCCACCGCGCACGCCCAGGCCGCCGCCGGAGAACTCCCCTCCGCCCCGCCCTCCGAGATCTACTGCCACTCCCTGACCGATCCCACCATCCTCGGCCCCGAGCTCGCCGCGCGCGGCTACCAGACGCTGACCCTCTTCGGCCTGCACACCCCGGCCCGGCTCTTCGACCGGGACAACGACGCCGTCCGCGAGGAGCTGCTGAAGTCGACCCTCGCGCAGCTCGACGCCCACCTCGCCGAACCCCTCGCGGACTGCCTGGCCACCGACGCCGACGGCCGCCCCTGCATCGAGGCCAGGACCCCGCTGGACCTCGAACGCGACCTGCGGCTGCCGGGCGGCAACATCTTCCACCGGGCCCTGTCCTGGCCGTACGCCGAGCCGGACACCGGCCGGTGGGGTGTGGAGACACGGCACGCCCGAGTCCTGCTGTGCGGGGCGGGCGCGGTGCGCGGGGGCGGGGTCAGCGGGGTGCCTGGGCACAACGCGGCGATGGCGGTGCTGGAGCAGGACTGACCGCCGTCTCCCGCCCCCGGCCGGCCGAGCGGCACCGGCGGCGCTCACGTCCTCCTCGGCCGGCCGCGCGGCGCCGGCGGCGCTGACGTCCTCCTCGGGCGGCCCGGCGGCGGCCCGCTCCCGCCCCGGCCGTCTCAGTCGGCCGAGGCCTGCCAGCCCACCGCCGTGATCCGGGCCGTGTCCGCCGGGCGGCCCCCGTCGAACAGCACCGTCCCGCCCGCCTCGACGCGCAGGGCGTCGACGTACGCGCCCCGGCCGACGTAGAGCGGGTCGGTGCCGTACCGCCAGCGCAGGACCAGCCGGGGGGCGGCCGGCACGGCGGCGGTCACCCGGTGCCAGACCCGGCACGACCAGCCGGTGACCGTACCCGCCGGGTGGTCCTCGGGGTCCTTGCCGTCACGGGTGGTGGTGAAGGGGACCGGAAGCCAGGTGGTGCCGCCGTCCGTCGAGGACTCCAGCGCCACCGTGTCCGACCGGGGCTCGGTGTCCCACCACAGGGCGCACCGAAGGCCCGCCGTGCCGGAGGAGGTGTCCAGCTCCGGGAGGGTCAGCGTGGCGGCCGTGGCGTTCACCATGCCCGCGAACCAGGCCCTGCGGCCCCGCGCCGGCCGGACCGGCACCGCGCGGGCGAGGCGGTTGCCCGCGGCGACCCGGGGAGCCGAGCCGGACCGCCAGGTGCGCACCGGGTGCACGGAGTTGCCGAGGACGACCAGGAAGGAGTCGGTCGTGGGATCGAGCACGAGCGAGGTGCCGGTGAAGCCGGTGTGGCCGGCCGTGCGCGGGGTGGCCATCGCCCCCATGTACCAGTGCTGGTACAGCTCGAGGCCGAGGCCGTGCTCGTCGCCCGGGAAGGCCGTGTTGAAGTCGGTGAACATCAGGTCCACCGACTCGGGCCGCAGGATCCGGGCCCGGCCGTAAGCGCCTCCGTCGAGCAGCGCCCGGCCGAGGACCGCCAGGTCCCAGGCGCAGGAGAACACCCCGGCATGGCCGGCGACGCCGCCCATGCCGTAGGCGTTCTCGTCGTGCACCTCGCCCCACACCAGCCCGCGGTCAAGACCCGACCAGGGGCGGCGCGCGTCCTCGGTCGCCGCGATCCGCGGCTTCCAGGAGGCGGGCGGGTTGTAGCGGGTGCTGTCCAGGCCGAGCGGGCCGGTGATCTCGTCGCGCAGCAGCGCGTCCAGCGTGCGGCCGGTGATCTTTTCCAGGACGAGCTGAAGCGTGATCAGGTTCAGGTCCGAGTACAGGTAGGCGGTGCCGGGCGGGTGCAGCGGCGCCTCGTTCCAGATCAGTTCCAGCCGCTGCTCGCGCGTCGGCGCGGCGTAGAGCGGGAGCCAGGCACGGAATCCGGAGGTGTGGGTGAGGAGCTGGCGGACCGTCACCTTCTGCTTGCCCGCGCGCCCGAACTCCGGCAGGTACGAGGCGACCGTACCGGTGAGGTCCAGCGTGCCCCGCTCGATCTGCTGCACCGCGAGAACGGAGGTGAACAGCTTGGAGACCGAGGCCAGGTCGAACACGGTGTCCCGGGTCGTCGGGAGCTGCTGTCCGGGCGGGAACTCGACACCGGTGTCGGTCTTCTCGTCGTACGCGGCGTAGCGCACCGCCATGCCGATCGGCTCGTGCAGTGCCACGGTGTGGCCGCGCCCGGCGAGCAGCACGGCTCCCGCGTACCAGGGGTGCCGGGGGGAGGGGGCGAGGAACGCCTCGGCGTCCGTGACGAGTTGCCGCAGCTGACCGGGGAGCAGCCCGGCGCGCTCGGCCGAGCCGTGGCGCAGGGTGGTGCGGCGGCCCGAGGCGGGCGCGGCTGTGGCCGGGCCCGCCGGGAGCGCGCCGAGGGCGAGTGCGCCGCCCGAGGCCAGGGAGCCCACCACGAGCCGGCGGCGGGTCAGCCCGCCCGCTCGTCCGCCTGCCAGGTCGTCCGTCATCGCGCGGCCTCCCGCCTGAAAGAATCTTTCGGGGCTTGCCCTGCCGGTGAAACTTTCCTGTCAGACGGGGGGTGTGTCAACGGGGCGCGTGGTGCCGTCAGAAATCTGACGGGGTATCAGAAAAGGTCTTCCGTCGTCCGGTCCGCTGCGGCATCCTGCGCCCATGCAGACGGAGCTGAGCAGGAAACTGGGAATCGAGCACGCCGTCTTCGGTTTCACGCCGTTCCCCGCCGTCGCCGCGGCCATCAGCCGGGCCGGCGGCTTCGGGGTGCTCGGCGCGGTCCGCTACACCGCCCCCGACGACCTCAAACGCGACCTCGACTGGCTCGACGCGCATGCCGGGGGCCGGCCCTACGGCCTGGATGTCGTCATGCCGGCGAAGAAGGTGGAAGGCGTCTCCGAGGCGGACGTCGAGGCGATGATCCCGGAGGCGCACCGGCGGTTCGTCGAGGAGACCCTCGCCCGGTACGGCGTGCCCGGACTCGCCGAGGGCGAGGCGTCGGGATGGCGCATCACCGGCTGGATGGAGCAGGTCGCCCGCACCCAGCTCGACGTCGCCTTCGAGTACCCGATCAGACTGCTGGCCAACGCCCTCGGCTCACCGCCCGCCGACGTGGTCCGCCGCGCCCACGACCGGGACGTCCTGGTCGCGGCGCTGGCCGGCAGCGCCCGGCACGCCCGCAAGCACCAGGAGGCGGGCATCGACCTCGTCGTGGCGCAGGGCTACGAGGCCGGCGGGCACACCGGGGAGATCGCCACCATGGTGCTCACCCCCGAGGTGGTGGAGGCCGTCGACCCGCTGCCCGTTCTGGCCGCCGGGGGCATCGGCAGCGGCCCGCAGGTGGCCGCCGCGCTCAGCCTCGGTGCCCAGGGTGTGTGGCTGGGCTCCATATGGCTGACCACCACAGAGGCCGACCTCCATTCGCCCGCGCTGACCCGCAAACTGCTCGCCGCCGAGTCCGGGGACACGGTCCGCTCCCGCGCCCTGACCGGGAAACCCGCCCGCCAGCTCCGTACCGAGTGGACCGACGCCTGGGACGATCCGGCCGGCCCCGGCACCCTGCCCATGCCGTTGCAGGGACTGCTGGTGGCCGAGGCGGTCTCCCGCATCCACAAGCACGAGGCCGAGCCGCTGCTCGGCACCCCCGTCGGCCAGATCGTCGGCCGGATGACCTGCGAACGCAGCGTCCAGGCCGTCCTCGACGACCTCACCCGAGGCTTCGAGCGGGCCGTGGACCGCATCAACCGCATCGCCGGAAGGAGCGGCCAGTGAGCACACCCCCCGCCGGTTTCTGGGCCCAGGCGGCCCAGGACCCGGAACGCATCGTCCTGATCGCGCCGGACGGCGAGGAGTGGACGGCCGGACGGCTGCACGCCGCGGCCAACCGCCTCGTCCACGGCCTGCGCGCGGCCGGCCTCGAACGCGGGGACGCCTTCGCGGTCGTCCTGCCCAACACGCCCGAGCTGGTCACCGCGTACCTGGCCGCCTGCCAGGCAGGTCTCTACCTCGTCCCCGTCAACCACCACTTCGTGGGCCCGGAGATCGCCTGGATCGTCGCCGACTCCGGCGCCAAGGTGCTCATCGCCCACGAGCGGTTCGCCGGCCCGGCCCGCCAGGCCGCCGACGAGGCCGGGCTCCCGGCGAGCCACCGGTACGCCGTCGGCACGGTCGAGGGCTTCCGGTCGTACCCCGAACTCCTCGACGGACAGCCCGCGTCGGCGCCAGGGAACCGCGAGCTCGGCTGGGTCATGAACTACACCTCGGGCACGACCGGCCGCCCGCGCGGCATCCGCCGGCCACTGCCCGGCAAGCGCCCCGAGGAGGCGTACCTCGGCGGCTTCCTCGGCATCTTCGGCATCACACCGCACGACGACAACGTGCACCTCGTCTGCTCGCCGCTCTATCACACCGCCGTGCTCCAGTTCGCCGGCGCCTCCCTGCACATCGGCCACCGCCTGGTGCTGATGGACAAGTGGACGCCCGAGGAGATGCTCCGCCTCATCGACGCCCACAGGTGCACGCACACCCATATGGTCCCGACCCAGTTCCACCGGCTGCTCGCGCTGCCGGAGGAGGTACGGCGGCGCTACGACGTCTCGTCCATGCGGCACGCCATCCACGGCGCCGCCCCCTGCCCCGACCATGTGAAACGGGCGATGATCGAGTGGTGGGGCCACTGTGTGGAGGAGTACTACGCCGCCAGCGAGGGCGGCGGGGCCTTCGCCACCGCAGAGGACTGGCTGAAGAAGCCCGGCACCGTCGGCAAGGCCTGGCCCATCAGCGAACTCGCGGTCTTCGACGAGGACGGCCACCGGCTGCCGCCCGGTGAACTGGGCACCGTCTACCTGAAGATGAACACCGGCGGCTTCGCGTATCACAAGGACGAGGCCAAGACGAGGAAGAACCGCATCGGCGACTTCTTCACCGTCGGCGACCTCGGCTACCTGGACGAGGAGGGCTACCTCTTCCTCCGCGACCGCAAGATCGACATGATCATCTCCGGCGGGGTCAACATCTATCCGGCCGAGATCGAGTCCGTCCTGCTCTCCTGTCCCGCCGTCGCCGACGCCGCCGTCTTCGGCATCCCGCACGACGAGTGGGGCGAGGAGGTCAAGGCCGTCGTCGAACCGGCCCCCGGTCACGACCCCGGACCGGAGCTGGCCGCCGCCGTCCTGGACCACTGCGCCGCGCGGCTCGCCGGCTACAAACGGCCCAGGACCGTCGACTTCATCGCCGAGATGCCCCGCGATCCCAACGGCAAGCTGTACAAGCGCCGGCTGCGGGAGCCGTACTGGCAGGGCCGCACACGCCCGGTGTGACGGCCCGCCTCACGGACGGACGGCCCGGCCGACCACGCGGGGCACGATCAGATGGTGGAAGGGCTCGATGGCCCGGAAGTACAGCCGCCCGGCCGGGCGGTGGAAGCGGACGACCGTCGTGCAGACACCCTCCAGCCCGGTGCCCGAGGGGACCGGACGGACGGCGAACGACGTGCGGAAGTCCAGGTGTTTGTCGTCGTCCCCGCACAGCACCTCCGCCCCCGTCACCGACAGCAGACGGAACGGGCCCATCCTGAGACCCGGCTCGACCCGGATGTCCGCCGCGGGCACGCGCTGCTGCGTCCGGAGGCCGAACGGCGCCATGACCCGGTCGCGCAGGGTCAGCAGCCGGTGCACCCACTCCGGGGTGCCGGTGAACACCAGCCTGGTGAACTCGACGGCATCGGTGCCCGCCGGGAGGTCCACGGCCACCGCGTCCGCGTGGTCGTGACCGCCCAGGTCGGCCACGGCCGCACCGAGCACCGGCGGCGCGTGCCTCCGTACGCGCGTGACGGTCATGTCCGCTGCCTCCCCCGCTGTCGTCCGTGGTGCATCGGCTCACTCCTACCACGCGCGGGCCGCTCGCCCGGAAGCGGGGAACCCGGCACGACCCGACGCGGCCCGTGAGACGGGCGGCCGGGACGCCGGCCGGTGTGCGTCCGGAGCTGCCGGGTGCTTGACCCGTCCCAGGGGACGGACCGAGGATCATGAGTCATGACGCAGGGACAGGGCAGCACGGTCGACGGGGTGCTGCGGCGCAGCGCCCGGCGCACCCCGGCGAGGGTCGCGGTCGAGTACGGCGACCGCGTGTGGACGTACGAGGAACTCGACGAGGCCGTCTCCCGCGCGGCGAGCGTCCTGCTCGGCGAGGGCCTCGCCGCCGGTGACCGGGTCGCCTCCTACGGCCACAACTCGGACGCGTATCTGATCGGCTTCCTGGCCTGTGCGCGCGCCGGCCTCGTGCACGTGCCGGTCAACCAGAATCTGACGGGCGACGACCTCGCCTACGTCCTCGACCAGTCCGGCAGCTCCCTGGTCCTCGCCGACCCCGGGCTCGCGGGCCGGCTTCCCGACGGCGCCCGCACCCTGCCCCTGCGCGACGCCGAGGACTCCCTCACGGCACGGCTGGCGTCGGCGCCGGTGTACGACGGCCCGGAGCCGCGCACCGAGGACCTGGTGCAGCTGCTCTACACCTCGGGGACCACCGCCCTGCCCAAGGGCGCCATGATGACGCACCGCTCCCTGGTCCACGAGTACCTGAGCGCGATCACGGCCCTCGACCTCAGCGCCGGTGACCGTCCCGCGCACTCCCTGCCGCTGTACCACTCCGCGCAGATGCACGTCTTCCTGCTGCCCTACCTGGCGGTCGGCGCCACCAATCTGATCCTCGACGGGCCGGACGGGGACCGGCTGTTCGACCTGATCGAGGCCGGGCGCGTGGACAGCCTGTTCGCCCCGCCGACGGTGTGGATCCAGCTGGCGGGCCGCCCGGACTTCGCCACCCGGGACCTGTCCGGCCTGCGCAAGGCCTACTACGGTGCGTCGATCATGCCGGTCCCGGTCCTGGAGCGGCTGCGTGAGCGGCTGCCGGGGCTCGGGTTCTACAACTGCTTCGGCCAGAGCGAGATCGGCCCGCTGGCCACCGTCCTGGCCCCCGACGAGCACCGGGGACGGATGGACTCCTGCGGCCGTCCCGTGCTGTTCGTCGACGCCCGGGTGGTCGACGAGGACGGCAAGGACGTCCCCGACGGCACGCCCGGTGAGATCGTCTACCGCTCACCGCAGTTGTGCGAGGGCTACTGGGACCGGCCCGAGGAGACCGCCGCGGCCTTCCGTGACGGCTGGTTCCGCTCGGGGGACCTGGCCGTGCGGGACGCGGAGGGCTACTTCACGATCGTGGACCGGGTGAAGGACGTCATCAACTCCGGGGGAGTGCTGGTGGCTTCGCGTCAGGTCGAGGACGCCCTGTACAGCCATGAGGCGGTCGCCGAGGCCGCCGTGATCGGCCTGCCCGACGAGCGCTGGATCGAGGCCGTCACGGCGGTCGTCGTCCCGCGCGGCGAGGTGCCGCGGGAGCGGCTGGAGGGCGAGCTGATCGCCCATGTGAAGGAGAGGCTCGCGCCGTTCAAGGCACCCAAGAGGGTGTTGTTCGTCACCGAGTTGCCGCGCAACGCCAGCGGCAAGATCCTCAAGCGCGAGCTCCGCGACCGCTTCAGCGGCTAGGGGGCTTCGTTTGGATCAGCCCGGGTCCGCGACGCCCGGCGCGGCACTCCCCCAGCCTTCGGCCGGGGGTACCCCCACGCCGCGTTGTCGGACCACCCGAGTACGCCCAGTACGCGGATGGTCCTCCGCCTTGCGATGCACCGCACCGGACGCCGCGGCCTGATCCGACCTGATCCGAACGAAACCCCCTAGGTGTGCCGACCGGACAGGTTGGTGACGCGGTGGCTCCGGATCGCTCGCCGGGGTGTCCGAGGCGGGCCGGGTGTCCGGCGCGCGGGGTGTCCGAAAGGACGCGCACCGGATGTCGGCGCGGCCGGCCGGCTATCCCGCGTTCCGCGGGCGCAGGTCCACGATGCGGCGGATCTTGCCCACCGACCGCTCCAGCGACTCCGGCTCCACGATCTCCACGTCGACCGACACCCCGATGCCGTCCTTGACCCCGGCGACGATGGCCCGGGCCGCCGCCTCCCGCACCTCGGGCGGCGCGTCCGGGCGGGCCTCGGCCCGGACGGTCAGGGCGTCGAGGCGCCCCTCCCGGGTGAGGCGCAGCTGGAAGTGCGGTGCCACCCCGGGCGTGCGCAGCACGATCTCCTCGATCTGGGTCGGGAAGAGGTTGACCCCGCGCAGGATCACCATGTCGTCGCTGCGCCCGGTGACCTTCTCCATCCGCCGGAACGCCCGGGCCGTGCCGGGCAGCAGCCGGGTGAGGTCCCGCGTCCGGTACCGGACGACCGGCATGGCCTCCTTGGTCAGCGAGGTGAACACCAGCTCGCCCCGCTCACCCTCCGGCAGCACCTCACCGGTGACCGGATCCACGATCTCCGGATAGAAGTGGTCCTCCCACACATGGAGACCGTCCTTGGTCTCCACGCACTCCTGGGCGACACCGGGACCGATCACCTCGGACAGCCCGTAGATGTCGACGGCGTCGATCGCGAACCGTTCCTCGATCTCCCGTCGCATCCGCTCGGTCCAGGGCTCGGCGCCGAAGACTCCCACCCGCAGCGAGGTGGTCCGCGGGTCCACACCCTGCCGTTCGAACTCGTCGAGCAGCGTGAGCATGTACGAGGGGGTGACCATGATCACGGACGGTTCCAGGTCCTGGATCAGCTGCACCTGCCGGGCCGTCATGCCGCCGGACGCCGGGACGACCGTACAGCCCAGCCGCTCGGCACCGTAGTGGGCACCCAGACCACCGGTGAACAGCCCATAGCCGTAGGCCACATGGACGATGTCGCCCGGCCTGCCGCCTGCGGCCCGGATCGACCGGGCGACCATGTCGGACCACATGGAGAGGTCGTTGTCCGTATAGCCGACCACCGTGGGACGGCCCGTGGTGCCGCTGGAGGCGTGCAGCCGGCGGATCCGCTCCCGGGGCACGGCGAACATGCCGTACGGGTAGTTCGCCCGGAGGTCGGCCTTGGTCGTGAAGGGGAAGCGGGCCAGGTCGGCGAGGGAACGGCAGTCCTCGGGGCGGACCCCGGCCTTGTCGAAGGACTCCCGGTAGAACGGCACGTGCGCGTACGCGTGCCGCAGCGACGCGCGCAGCCGCTCCAGCTGCAGCGCCCGCAGCTCGTCGGGCCCGAGCCGCTCGCCCGCGTCGAGCAGGTCCGTCGCATCCGCCATCGGGACGTCTCCCTTGTCATCCGCCCATTCCGGACGACCGATCATTCGGTCGAGGTCTTCGGGGCCAGTAATTCAGGCCACCCGGCCCCCCGGCAAGGGGTCCGCGGGATTTTCGTGGGAGGAGCCTCGGCGAAAGCAGTTGCGTCCGGGCGGCGCGGCCCAGGACGATCACCGCATGCCGACCTTCACCGCACCCGACGGGACACCGCTCGCCTACCGTCTGCGCGGTGCCGGCGAGCCCCTCGCCGTCCTGCCCGGTGGCCCCATGCGCGCCTCGGTGTACCTCGGGGATCTCGGCGGGCTGACCCGGCACCGCCGGCTGGCCCTGCTCGACCTGCGGGGCACCGGTGACTCGGCGACGCCCGCGGACCCGGCGACGTACCGCTGCGACCGCATGGTCGAGGATGTGGAGGCGTGGCGGGCCCACATGGGTCTGGAGCACATGGATCTGCTCGCCCACTCGGCGGGCGCCGCCCTGGCGACCCTCTACGCCGCCCGCCACCCGCACCGGATACGGCGGCTGGTGCTGATCACCCCGAACCCGTCCGCCCTGGGCCTGAGGTCCACGCCCGGGGAACGGCTGGCCGCGGCCCGCCTGCGCGCGGACGAGCCCTGGTTCGCGGAGGCGTTCCCCGCCTTCCGGGCCTGGCTGGCGGGCGAAGCGGACTTCGACGACGTGTTCCTGCCGTTCTTCTACGGCCGCTGGGACGACACCGCCCGGGCGCACACCGAGGCCGAGCTGGAGGAGACCAACGAGGAGGCGGGAGAGCGCTACTTCGCGGAAGGCGCCTTCACCCCGCAGGAGACCCGGGCCGCGCTCTCCGCACTGACCGCGCCGGTCCTCGTGTACGGGGGCGAGGTCGACGGCAATGTGCACTCGGCCCTCGTCCGCCGCACCGCCGAGGCCTTCCCGCGGGCCGAGGCCGCCGTCCAGCCGGGCGCCGCCCACTACCCCTGGCTGGACGACCCAGAGCGGTTCCTGAGCGGCATGCTCGCCTTCCTCGGCCGCTGACGCCCCACCGGTCCCGGCCCGCCGGCCGGGACGGGCACCGCCGCTACGGCTGCGCCGCGGCCCCCGCCACCTCCCGCGCCCACCGGTAGTCGGCCTTGCCGCTCGGCGACCGCTGGATGGTGTCCGTGATCACCAGCCGGCGCGGCACCTTGTAGCCGGCCAGGCGGGTACGGCAGTGGCTCTGGAGGTCGGCCAGGGAGAGCCGCGGCGCCCCCGCGCGCAGCTGCACCACGGCCGCCACATGGTTGCCCCACCGGGCGTCCGGCACACCGGCGACCAGTGCGTCGTACACGTCCGGATGCGCCTTCAGCGCCTGCTCGACCTCCTCCGGGTACACCTTCTCGCCCCCGGTGTTGATGCACTGCGAACCCCGGCCCAGGACGGTGACCACACCGTCCTCGTCGACCGTCGCCATGTCGCCCAGCAGCACCCAGCGCTGCCCGTCCCGCCGGAAGAAGGTCTCGGCGGTCTTCACCGGGTCGTTGTAGTAGCCGAGCGGTACGTGCCCGCACTGCGCGACCCGGCCGACCTCGCCCGCCGCGACCGGCTCGTGCGTGGCCGGGTCCACCACCCGGGTACGGGCGTTGACCCGGATGCGGAAGCCGCGCTCGGGCCCCGAGTCCCCCGTCGCGGTGCCGTTGAAGCCGGACTCGGAGGAGCCGAAGTTGTTCAGCAGCAGGGCGTTGGGCACCAGCTCGCGGAACTGCCGGCGTACCGTCTCCGACATGATCGCGCCCGACGAGGAGACGCTGAACAGGGCCGAGCAGTCGGTGCCCTTCAGCGGCCCGGCGAGCGCGTCGATCAGCGGCCGGAGCATCGCGTCACCGACCAGCGACATGCTGGTGACCTTCTCCCGCTCGACGGTCCGCAGCACCTCCTCCGGCACGAACTTGCGGTGCAGCACCACCCGTTGGCCGAAGTTGAAGCCGATGAACGCGGTCAGTGTCGACGTGCCGTGCATCAGCGGGGGAGTGGGGAAGAAGGTGATCCCGGAGCCGCCCGCGGCGACGCGCTCGGCCAGTTCCTCCGGTGCCTTCACCGGCTCCCCGGTCGGCGCCCCGCCGCCCAGGCCGGCGAAGAACAGGTCCTCCTGACGCCACATCACCCCCTTGGGCATGCCCGTCGTACCGCCGGTGTAGATGATGAACTGGTCGTCACCGGAGCGCGCGGGGAAGCCCCGCCCGGGCGATCCGGACGCCTCGGCCGCGGCGAACGGCACCGCCCCCGGCACCCGCTCCCCGCCCTCGCCCACCCGCAGCAGATGCCGCAGCCCGGCCGCCCGGGACAGCGCCCCCGCCACCCGGCCCTCGAACTCCGCGTCGAAGACCAGCGCGGCCAGATCGGCGTCCCGGTAGAGGTACACCAACTCGTCCTCGACGTAGCGGTAGTTGACGTTCACCGGGACGATCCTGGCCTTCAGGCAGGCCAGCACCGTCTGCAGGTACTCGACCCCGTTGTACAGGTGGAGCCCGAGGTGTTCGCCGGGCCGTATGCCGCTGTCGACCAGATGGTGCGCGACGCGGTTGGCGGCGGCGTCCAGCCCGGCGTACGTCAGCCTGCGCTCCGCGCCCGTACCGGGGTGGTCGAGGTACACGAGCGCCTCGCGGTCCGGAACCACGTCGACGACCGATTCGAACAGGTCGGCAAGGTTGTACTCCACCGCTTCCTCCTGACCCCGGCGGTCCTGGTGAGGCCGGGCGCGTCCGTCGGCTCGCCGGTCATCAGAGCAAAGCGGGCGGCAAGTGGGAAGGGCTCGCGCCAAGAAATCTGACTGAGTGTCAGAAAACCCTTGAAGTGCCCACGCGCCTCCTGCAACCTGTTCTCGTTCTGACCGAGGGGAGATGGCCCATGGGTGGGACGGAACACCTCACCGTGCAGCGAGAAGGCGCCACACTGGTGCTCACACTCAACCGGCCCGATGCCAGGAACGCGCTTTCGCTTCCGATGCTCGTCGGCCTGTACGACGGCTGGACCGAGGCCGACGAGGACGACACGATCCGCTCGGTCGTGCTCACCGGGGCCGGCGGCGCGTTCTGCGCGGGCATGGACCTCAAGGCGCTGGCCGGGGACGGCATGCGGGGGCAGGGGTACCGCGACCGGCTGAAGGCCGACCCCGATCTGCACTGGAAGGCGATGCTGCGCCACCACCGCCCGCGCAAACCGGTGATCGCCGCGGTCGAGGGCCACTGCGTGGCCGGCGGCACCGAGATCCTCCAGGGCACCGACATCCGGGTCGCCGGCGAGTCCGCGACCTTCGGCCTGTTCGAGGTGAAGCGCGGCCTGTTCCCGATCGGCGGCTCCACCGTCCGCCTCCAGCGCCAGATCCCGCGCACGCACGCCCTGGAGATGCTCCTCACCGGGCGCCCCTACAGTGCCCGGGAAGCCGCCGGAATCGGCCTGATCGGGCACGTCGTCCCCGACGGCGGCGCCCTCGGCAAGGCCCTGGAGATCGCCGGACGGATCAACGCCTGCGGCCCGCTCGCCGTGGAGGCCGTCAAGGCGTCCGTGTACGAGACCGCCGAGATGACGGAGACCGACGGGCTCGCCGCCGAACTGGCCCGGGGATGGCCGGTCTTCGACACCGCCGACGCCAAGGAGGGCGCCCGGGCCTTCGCGGAGAAGCGGCCCCCCGTCTACAAGCGCGCGTGACGCTCCGCCGGCGGCGCGGTTCGGGGGCCGCGGGCCGTGCGGGGCCGGTCGCGCGGTTCCCCGCGCCTCTCCGGGGCGCGATCAGAGACCTTGCCCGAAGGAGGCCCCTTCCCCATGCCCGAAGTCCTCAGAGCACCCCTGGTCCTCGAGTTCCCCTTCACCCGCTCCCTCGGCCCCGTCCAGAGCGCCTTCCTCACCGGCCTGCGCGAACGCGTCGTACTCGGCGTGCGCACCACCGACGGCCGCACCCTCGTCCCGCCCGTCGAGTACGACCCCGTCACCGCCGACGAGATCCGGGACCTGGTGGAGGTCGCCCCCACCGGCACGGTCACCACCTGGGCCTGGAACCACGCCCCCCGCCGCGGGCAGCCCCTCGCCACCCCCTTCGCCTGGGTCCTGGTGCGGCTCGACGGCGCCGACACCGCCCTGCTGCACGCCCTCGACGCCCCCGGCCCCGACGCCGTCCGCACCGGCATGCGGGTGCGCGTACGCTGGGCCGCGGAGCGCACCGGCGCCATCACCGACATCGCGTGCTTCGAGCCGTACGACGGCGAACCGGAGCAACCGGGGTGCCACAGCGGCGAGTTCGAGAACCCGCTCACCGGCATCGTCGCCCCCGCCCGCCTCGACTACACCTACTCGCCCGGCCGCGCCCAGTCCGCCTACATCGACGCCCTCTCCGCACGCCGTACCGTCGGCGAGCGCTGCCCGTCCTGCCGCAAGGTGTACGTCCCGCCGAGGGGTGCGTGTCCCACATGTGGCGTGGCCACAGCCGAACGGGTCGAAGTAGGTCCCCGGGGCACGGTCACCACCTACTGCATCGTCAACATCAAGGCCAAGAACCTCGACATCGAGGTGCCGTACGTCTACGCGCACATCGCCCTGGACGGCGCCGACCTGGCCCTGCACGCGCGGATCGGCGGCATCCCCTACGACCGGGTCCGCATGGGCCTGCGCGTGGAACCGGTGTGGACCGAGGGTGCCCGCTTCCCCGACCACTACCGGCCCACCGGCGAACCCGACGCGGACTACGAGACGTACAAGGAGCTGCTGTGACCAGCCAGGAAGCGCCCGGCCCCCGGGACGTCGCCGTCGTCGCCTTCGCCCAGAGCGACCACCGGCGCTCCACCGAGGACTCCTCCGAGGTCGAGATGCTCATGCCGGTGCTGCACGAGGTCCTGGCGCGGACCGGGCTCAGGACCGCCGACATCGGCTTCACCTGCTCCGGCTCCAGCGACTACCTGGCCGGCCGTGCCTTCTCCTTCACCCTCGCCCTCGACGGGGTCGGCGCCTGGCCGCCGATCTCCGAGTCGCACGTCGAGACGGACGGCGCCTGGGCGCTGTACGAAGCCTGGACCAAGCTGCTCACCGGCGACGCCGACACCGCGCTCGTCTACTCCTACGGCAAGTGCTCGCCGGGCTCGGTCCGCGACGTCCTCACCCGCCAGCTCGACCCGTACTACGTCGCCCCGCTGTGGCCCGACGCCGTCGCCCTGGCCGCCCTCCAGGCCCAGGCCCTCGTCGACGCCGGGCACACCGACGAACCGGCCCTCGCCGCCGTCGGCGCCCGCAGCCGCGCCGACGCCACCGCCAACCCCCACGCCCAGCTCAAGGGCGAGGTGCCGCAAGGCGACTACGTCGTACGGCCGTTGCGCACCGGCGACTGCCCGCCCGTCGGCGACGGCGCCGCCGCCGTGATCCTGGCGGCGGGGGACCGGGCCCGGGAACTGTGCGCGCGGCCCGCCTGGATCCGGGGCATCGACCACCGCATCGAGGCCCACGCCCTGGGCGTGCGCGACCTCACCGACTCGCCCTCCACCCGGCTGGCCGCCACGAGGGCGGGGGCCTTCGAACGCCCCGTCGACACGGCCGAGCTGCACGCGCCGTTCAGCTCGCAGGAGGTGATCCTGCGCAACGCCCTCGGTCTCGACGACAGCGTGTGCGTCAACCCTTCGGGCGGTGCCCTCGCCGCCAACCCGGTCATGGCCGCCGGACTCATCCGCATCGGCGAGGCCGCCGCCCGCATCCACCGCGGCGCCTCCGACCGCGCCCTCGCCCACGCCACCTCCGGCCCCTGCCTCCAGCAGAACCTGGTCGCCGTACTCGAAGGGGATCCACGATGAGCAAGGAGCCCGTGGCCGTCACAGGGATCGGCCAGACCAGGCACGTGGCCGCGCGCCGGGACGTGTCGATCGCCGGGCTCGTCCGGGAGGCCGCCCGACGGGCCCTGGACGACGCCGAGCTGACCTGGGCGGACATCGACGCCGTCGTCATCGGCAAGGCGCCCGACTTCTTCGAGGGCGTCATGATGCCCGAGCTGTACCTCGCCGACGCGCTCGGCGCCGTCGGCAAACCCATGCTGAGGGTGCACACCGCCGGCTCCGTCGGCGGGTCCACCGCGCTGGTCGCCGCCAACCTGGTCGCGGCCCGTGTCCACGGCACGGTCCTCACTCTCGCCTTCGAAAAACAGTCCGAGTCCAACGCCATGTGGGGCCTGTCCCTGCCGATCCCCTTCCAGCAGCCCCTGCTCGCCGGAGCCGGCGGCTTCTTCGCCCCCCATGTGCGCGCGTACATGCGGCGCAGCGGCGCCCCCGACACCGTCGGCTCCCTGGTCGCCTACAAGGACCGCCGCAACGCCCTGAAGAACCCCTACGCCCATCTGCACGAGCACGACATCACCCTGGAGAAGGTCCAGGCCTCGCCCATGCTGTGGGACCCCATCCGCTACTCCGAGACCTGCCCGTCCTCCGACGGCGCCTGCGCCATGGTCCTCACCGACCGTGCCGGAGCCGCCCGCGCGCCCGGGCCGCCGGCCTGGCTCCTCGGCGGTGCCATGCGCAGCGAACCCACCCTGTTCGCCGGGAAGGACTTCGTCTCCCCGCAGGCCGGCAAGGACTGCGCCGCCGACGTCTACCGGCAGGCCGGCATCGCCGACCCGCGCCGGGAGATCGACGCCGTCGAGATGTACGTGCCGTTCTCCTGGTACGAGCCCATGTGGCTGGAGAACCTGGGCTTCGCCGCGGAGGGCGAGGGCTGGAAGCTCACCGAGTCGGGGGTGACCGAACTCGACGGGGACCTGCCGGTCAACATGTCCGGCGGGGTGCTGTCCACCAACCCCATCGGGGCCTCCGGCATGATCCGCTTCGCCGAGGCCGCCCTCCAGGTGCGCGGCCGGGCCGGAGAACACCAGGTGGACAGGGCCCGCAGGGTGCTCGGCCACGCGTACGGCGGCGGCTCGCAGTTCTTCTCCATGTGGCTCGTGGGATCCGAGCCCCCCGCTTCCTGACGGACCACCGCGCAGGGCGGGCCGGACCGCCGCGAAGATCGTCACCACGTGCCCTGTCCGCCGTCGGAACCGGTCGCTAGGCTGGCCCGCGGACGACGAACCGGGAGGAGTACGGACGTGGCCGAGAGCACCATCCAGCAGCAGCCGTTCGTGGGCTGGGACAAGCCGGAGCTGGACCTCAGCGGGGCCGACTGGCAGTCCAGCAGCCGAGGTCTGGGCGATGTCCAGATCGCCTTCGTCGAGGGCTTCATCGCGATGCGCAACAGCGGCCGGCCGGAGAGCCCCTCCCTGATCTTCACCCCAGCGGAATGGGGCGCCTTCGTCTCCGGCGCGCGGGAGGGCGAGTTCGACCTGACCTGAGGCCCCGCGGCGACCCGGGGCCCACCCGAACCCCACCCGGACCGCCTCCCCTGAACCGGGGGTGTCGCGGCCCGATTTCCGGACACGCGATCAGCAGCGCCCTGCCGGGCCCGGACCTGAGCGAGGCTGGCCCCAGTAAGGGGAAGATCGTGTTCCGGAGGTGAGGAAGGATGAGCGCTGCCCCGGTCATCGCCGCGGTCGACGGTTCCGCGGACAGTCTGCGCGCCCTGGACTGGGCCCTGGACGCCGCCCGCCGCCGCGCGGCACCGCTGCGCGTGGTGCACGTACGGCAGTACGCGGCCTGGGGACAGGCCGACGTGCTGGTCGCCGCACCGCCCGAGGCGGACGGCGATCCGGTGCTCGACGAGGTCCGCACCCGGATCGGGGACCGCCCCGGGGAGCCGGCCGTCGAGTACGTCGCCCTGGAGGGCGTCCCGGGTGCCGTCCTGCCCGAACTGGGCGGTGACGCCCAGCTGTTGGTGCTCGGCTCCCGGGGCCGCGGCGGCTTCGCCAGTCTGCTGCTCGGCTCCAACGGCCTCGCCGCCGCCCGGGACGCCGACTGCCCGGTGGTCGTCGTCCCCCCGCCCGGCCGGGAGGTGCACGGCGAGGGGCCCGCCGAGCCCGGGCCACGGGTGGTCGTCGGACTGCACGCCGACAGCCCCGACGAGGGCGTGCTCGCCTTCGCGTTCGCCGAGGCCGCCCTGCGCGGCGCCCGGCTCCAGGTGATCGCCGCCTACCCGTGGCCGGTGCAGACCTGGTCCGCCCCCGGCCAGGTCGTGCCGCTCCTCGCCGACCAGGACGCCGTGGAGCACGAGACCCGCGTCCTCGCCGACGGCTACCTCGCCCCCCACCGTGGGCGCAACCCCGAGGTCCGCGCCGACGCCGAGGCACTGCCCGGCGACGCAGCCGGACACCTGGTCGCCGCCTCCAAGGACGCCGAACTGGTCGTTGTCGGCCGGCACCGGCGGCGGCTGCTCGCCCCGGCCCGCATGATGGGCTCGGTCACCCAGGCCGTGCTGCTGCACGCGGCCGCCCCGGTCGCGGTGGTGCCGCCGGCCCCGCCGGAGGAGTGAGGCCGGCCGGTCCGGCGTAGCAGACCGCACAGCGCGCCGCAATCCGTCCGCCGCCGACTGACGCCCCGGCGGCTGTGGGGCGCGGCTCCATGGTGCCCGGACACACCCGAACCTATGGTTCCGCCACCCCGGCACCATCTCCCGAGGGAGCGGCCGGGACCGTGTGTCCACCGAAGGAGCCGCCATGCCACAGCCCCTGGCCGGCCGTACACCCGGAGCGCCACCCCGGGCCCGGCTGCCGCACCGCCCGACCCCCCGTCTTCTGTCCCGCCTCCTCGCCGTCGTCGCCGTCCTCCTCGGCACCCTGCTCGCCGGCCCCGCGCCCGCCGCCCGCGCCTCCGTCACGCTCACCCGGGTGAGTGACTTCGGCACCAACCCGGGCGCCCTCACCATGTACGTGTACCGGCCCGCCGGCCTGCCGGCCCACCCCCCGGTGGTGGTGGCCCTGCACGGCTGCACGCAGAGCGCCCAGGTCTACGCCGACAACTCCGGGCTGCCCCGCCTCGCCGACCAGGACGGCTTCCTGCTGGTGCTCGCCGAGACCGGCACCGCCAACAACCCGAGCAAGTGCTTCAACTGGTTCCAGTCCGGCGACAACCGGCGCGGCCAGGGGGAGGCCCTGTCCGTGCGGCAGATGGTCGCCCGGGCCGTCACCGCCTACGGCGCCGACCCGCGGCGCGTCCACGTCACCGGCCTGTCCGCGGGCGGTGCCATGACCGTGGTCATGCTGGCCACCTACCCCGACGTCTTCTCCGCGGGCGCGGTCGTCGCCGGCCTGCCCTACGACTGCACCCGGGACAACAGCCCCTACCTCTGCATGAATCCCGGCGTCGACCTGAGCCCGGGCGACTGGGCCCGGCGCGTGCGCGACGCCTACCCGTCGTACACCGGGCCGTGGCCGCGGACGGCCATCTGGTACGGCGACCAGGACACCACCGTCGCACCGCGCAACGCCACCGAACTGCGCGACCAGTGGACGGCCCTGCACGGCCTGTCCCAGACACCCACCCGGACGAACACCATCGGGCCGGACGCCACCCGGCAGGACCAGTACCTGGCCGCCGACGGCACGGTCGCCGTCGAGGTCGACCGCGTTCCCGGCATCGGCCACGGCACCCCGGTCGATCCCGGAGCCGGCAGCGAGCAGTGCGGGAGCACCGGCGCACCGTACTTCCCCGTCTCGATCTGCTCCAGCCGCTGGATCGCCCGGTTCTTCGGCCTGGACACCACCGAGCCGGGCGGCTCCGACCCCGGCGGCTCGGACCCGGGCGGCGGCACGGCGGCCTGCTGGACGGCGAGCAACTACGTCCACGTACAGGAAGGGCGGGCCACCACCAGCGGCGGCTACACCTACGCCGGCGGCTCGGGCCAGAACATGGGCCTGTACAACACGTTCGTCACCCACACCCTCAAGGAGTCGCCCACGGGCTACTTCACCCTCGCCGACGCCGGCTGCCCCTGACCGCCGGTCAGCCGACGTCCCCTGACCGCGAGTCAGCGGCCGCGCCGGGTCGCCATGGTGGCCGACACCGCCCGACGGGCCGTCATCATGGCGGCCCCACACATGTCCGCGGTCACCGTACGCCCCTTAGCCTCCAGCGCGTCCCCAACCCGCCGGAGGAACCGTATGCCCCACCGCACCTCGACCCCGGGCCGGCCGGCCCGGCGCACCACCCTCGGTGCCCTGTCGCTCGCCGCCGTCTGCTCCCTGCTGGTCACCCCGGCCACCGCGGCACCCGTCGGCCCCGGGACGGCGGACGCCCACTGCGCCGGACTCGCCCGGCTGCACGTGCCGGGCGCCGCCCACCAGCGGGCCGACTGCCTGGACGAGCTGACCACCGCCGGGACCGTGGCCTCCGGCCACACCGACCCGGCCGACTACGCGGGCCTCACCCCCAAGGACCTGTCCACGCCCGGCGGCGTCCCCGGCATCCAGATCGACGGCTACTTCCCGGACACCTCCACCACCAACACCAACCACGGCTGGCAGCACGACTCCCAGTTCGTCATCCGGCTGCCCGACCACTGGAACGGCGGCCTGGTGGTCGCCGGCACCCCGGGCAACCGCGAGCAGTACGCCAACGACCGGGCCATCGCCGACTGGGTGCTCGCCCGGGGCTACGCCTACGCCGCCACCGACAAGGGCAACACCGGAACCGCCTTCTTCCGCGACGGCCGCCGTCCCGCAGACGCCATCGCCGAATGGAACACCCGCCTCACCCAGCTCACCCGCGCGGCCCGCACCGTCGTCGCACAGCGCTACCACCGGACCCCCTCCCGCACCCTCGCCACCGGCATGTCCAACGGCGGCTACCTGGTCCGCTGGCAACTGGAGAACCACCCCGAGCTGTACGACGGAGGGGTCGACTGGGAAGGCACCCTCTGGCGTTCCGACGGCCCCAACCTGTTCACCTTCCTGCCGGCCGCCCTGCGCCACTACCCGGCCTACGCCGCCGGCGGCCCCGCAGCCGGCGAGGCCGCGGCGGCGCTGCACCGGGCCGGCTTCCCGGCCGGCTCGGAGTTCCTGTGGCCGTACCACCACCAGGTCTACTGGGACCTCACCCAGCGCATCTACCGTGAGGAGATCGACCCCGGCTACGACGGGGACACCGAGGCGGGCACCCCGTACTGCGCCTCCGGCACCCCCGCCTGCGACGCCGACTACGCCTACCCGGCCCGCCCCGCCGCCGTCCACCGGGCGGTCGGCCGCATCGCCCTCACCGGCCGCATCGGCAAGCCCCTGATCACCCTCCAGGGCACCCTCGACGTGCTGCTGCCGATCAGCGAGGACTCCGACGTCTACGCCCGTATGGTCCACCGGGCCGGCCGCGGCTCCCTGCTGCGCTACTACCGCATCGAGGACGGCACGCACACCGACTCCCTGGCCGACGTCTTCCCCGGCCGGCTCCGTCCGATGGTGCCCTGCCACCGCTCCGCGTTCGCGGCCCTGGAACGCTGGACCGCGGGAGCGGGCCGCCCGCCCGCGGACCACACGGTGGCACGCCCGGCCGGTGCGGACCCGGCGACCCTGCTCACCAGCTGCCCGCTGCGATAAGTGATCTTCCGGACGGCCGCAGGTCACCCACCGCAGCACGGACACGTACCATGGCCGCATGTCGTTCCTCCGCCGCCGCAGCGCGACCCCTGCCGGACCCGACTTCGACGTGCTGGCCATGGACCCGGGCGACTGGCCGGGCAATCTCGGCGCGGGCCTGCTGCCCGCCCCCGACGGCACCTGCCAGGGTGTCTTCCTGCGCTACGACCTGTTCGGCGGACGCGGCCCCGCCATGATCATCGGCAACCTCCCCGAGGGCTCTCCGGCCCGCGAGGTCGCCGAGGGGGAGATCCCGTTCGAGGTGGGCCAGCTGCTGCTGGCGCTGGAGAACGAGGAGGAGGTCACCGTCGTGGGCACCGAGGACACGCCGGTGCTCCAGGGCGACAACCTCCTCATCGTGCGGCGGCTGAAGCTCTCGGAGACCCGGATCTCCTGCGTCCAGTTCGACCGCAGCGACGGCGTCCTGGTGACCATCGCCGCCTGGGACCGACCCATCACCGACGACCTGTACGCCCTGCTGAAGCCGCTCCCGGCGGAGCTTTTCCAGCAGGGCTGAGCAGGCGGGCCCCGCTAGCGGACGGAGCCCTCGAGTGTCACGTCCGCGGCCCGGACGAACGCGATCCGATGGCCGTACTGGATCTCGTAGTACAGGTCCTGGCCCACCACGACCCGGTGCGAGTCGGTGGTGAAGGTGACCGCGTAGTAGTACTCGCCCGGCATCACGTCACCGGCCACGTACTTCTGCCCGGCCGGGATCGTGTAGGGCAGCGGCACCACGGACTGGGCGGGCACCCCCGCCGGGTAGGCCTCCTTCTCCGGGTACGCGCGGCCGTACACCGGGACGCTCGCGAGGCCGTCCCTGGGAGTCACCACGAGACCCTTCGCCGACACCGCCGCCGGGTCCTTGGGCGGGTTCCGGAACCAGGCCTTCTGCCCCAGGTACCAGATCGCCGTCCAGTCGCCCCAGCGGTCGGCGACCGCGTACTGCTGGCCGGTGGAGACCCGCGAGGACAGGTCGTTCACCCCGTCGGTCGGGTCCGTCTTCAGACCGATGTCCTTGATCAGCGGGGCGGTCGCGTCGTGGTCCGTGTACAGCCGCACCTCGCCGGAGCCGTGCTCCGCGCACGGCACGCCCTTGGTGGTGCAGCCGGTGTACACGGGGCGGTTCGAGGCGTAGTCCGGCAGGATCGTCACCAGCCCGGACTTCTTGCCGCCCGCCCGCCCGAAGGGGTGGCCCAGCAACTGGAAGTAGTGCCGCCAGTCCCAGTACGGGCCGGGGTCCGTGTGCATGCCCGGGATGGTGGACGTGGTCGGCCCGGGCACGTTGTCATGGCCCAGGACGTGCTGCCGGTCCAGCGGGATGCCGTACTTCCTGGAGAGGTACTTCACCAGTCGCGCCGAGGACCGGTACATCGCCTCCGTGTACCAGGCGTCCGGCTGGGCGAGGAAGCCCTCGTGCTCGATGCCGACGGACCGCGCGTTGACGTCCCAGTTGCCGGCGTGCCAGGCCACGTCCTTCGCCTTGACGTGCTGGGCGATCAGACCGTCGGTCGAGCGGATCGTGTAGTTCCATGACACATAGGTGGGGTCCTGTATCAGTTTCATGACCCCGTCCCACCCGCCTTCCGTGTCATGGATGACGATGTACTTGATGCGCTGCGACGCCGGGCGGTCGCCGAGATCGTGGTTGCCGTAGTCGTCGTTCCCGAACTCCGCGTAGGGCGCCGGGACCGACTCGCAGGACACCGACTTCGGGCACTCGGTGCCGTCCGTGGGCAGTGTGGGCAGACCGGCCCGCCGCAGCTGGGCGGTGTCGGGGGTCAGCCGCGGCTGCGCGGCCAGGGTCACCAGCTGCCCGCCGTCCGTGACGCGTTCCTCGCCCGTGCGCAGCACGTCGTAGACGTCGTCGGCGTACGCGGCGGCGGTCGCGCTGTCGTCGGCGCCGGAGAACCGGGCCACCGCGCCGTACCAGTCGGCCGGATCGGCGCTCGGCGGCTCGCCGAGCTCCTTCTGCGCGGCGGCGAGCAGGGCGGCACCGCCGGCCACGTTCGCCGCCGGGTCGGTGCGCAGTTCGCCGGCCGGGATGCCGGACAGCTCCGCCGCCTTCGGTAGGGTCTTCAGACGGTCGGGGACCGCCGACTCGGCGGGTGCCCCGACGGTGGGGTGCGGCGCGGGGCGGGCGGAGTCGCCCCGGGCGTCCTCCGTCCCCTCGGCGAAGTGCTCCGCGGTGGCGAGGGCGGTCCGGGCGTCGGTGAGGTGCATCGGCCCGTAGCCGCCGGTCACACTGGGCGCTCCGGCGTGCCCGTCCCAGCGGGACTGCAGATAGGAGACGGCCAGGAGAACGCTCTGCGGTACGTGGTAGTCGGCCGCCGCGGTGGCGAACGCCTGCTGCAACCGGCTCGCGGAGGAGTTCGTGGCGGTGTGGGCCGGGGACGCGCCGAGCAGGGGCAGCAGCAGGGCCGCGGAAGCGAGCGGGACGGCGGTCCGCCGCAGGCGTCTGGGGCCGGGTGTGGACGTGGGGTCGGTGGCGGATCCTCGCAATGCGGCCTCCTGTGACGGGCGGAGCGTGGCGGGGTGTGCGGCGCCGAGCTGGGTCAGTGGTACCGGCTTGCCGACGATCCGTCAATGATGCTGCCACCGAGGTGATTTCCCACGTCACGGAGGGTTTACGGCGAGTTTCGCGGCGGCGGCGCCCGGGCCTGCGAGGCGTCACTGGCTTACACCAGTGGCCCTGCCGGACACCTTTGCCGAAGGCGCCCGGACACGAAGGTCCGCGGTGTGCCGCCGCTCAGGGCACACCGCGGAGCCGTCGTCCCCGTCAGCGAGTGCCGACCGCCGCGCGGACGGCCCTGCGGGCCATCTGGCAGTCGTCGTGCAACCGCCTGAGCAGCAGCCGCTGTTCCTCGCCGGACGGCGCAGCACCCGGGTGGGCCGTGCCCGGTGCCGCCGGGGCCGCATCGTGCATCGAACGCTGCACGGCCGTCTCATAGGTCCGGATCTCCCGGGTGAGCAGGAGCATCAGGTTCACCAGGAAGGCGTCCCGGGAGGCCGGGCCCGCCGACTGGGCGATCTGGCTGATCTGCCGACGCGCCACCGGCGCTTCCCCGAGGACCAGCCACAGCGTCGCCAGGTCGTACCCCGGCAGATACCAGCCCGCGTGCTCCCAGTCCACCAGCACTGGACCGGCCGGTGAGATCAGGATGTTCGAGAGCAGGGCGTCGCCGTGGCAGAACTGGAGCATGCCGTGCCGGCCCACCTCGTGGGCGATGCCGTGCAGCAGCTTCTGCAGATCACCGAGGTCCCGGTCGGTGAGCAGGCCCAGCTCGTGGTACCGGGAGATCCGGGCCGCGTAGTCCAGCGGCATGTCGAACGTGCCCGCCGGTGGCCGCCAGGCGTTCACCCGGCAGATCGCGCCGAGCGCGGCCCGGATGTCCGCGCGCGGCGGCACCTCCACCGGATGCCGCTGGAACGCCGCGGTCCGGCCCGCCATCCGTTCGATCACCAGCGTGCAGTTGTCCGGGTCCGCCGCGATCAGCCTCGGCACCCGGACCGGCGGCCGGTGCCGGACGAACGAGCGGTATGCGGCTATTTCCTGGCGGCTCCGCTCCGCCCAGGCCGGCGAGTGGTCCAGGAGACACTTGGCGACGGCCGTGCTGCGCCCCGTCGTCCCCACCAGGAGGACGGACCGTCCGCTGCGCCGCAGGACCTGCACCGGGGCGAACTCCGGGCAGATCCGGTGCACCGAGGCGAGCGCGGTGCGCAATTGAGCGCCCTGGGGGCCGGAGAGGTCGAGCCTCCCGCTGAGCGGCTGGGACCCGGGCTGGCCCGGGATCCGCCGGGGTCGGCCCGCGCCCAGCACGGGGCCGCCCGGACGCGCCGCCGGATC
The DNA here is from genome assembly GCF_014203595.1 of Streptomyces echinatus. Lineage (GTDB taxonomy): Bacteria > Actinomycetota > Actinomycetes > Streptomycetales > Streptomycetaceae > Streptomyces > Streptomyces echinatus. The sequence continues at coordinate 122,369 of NZ_JACHJK010000002.1, read as the reverse complement.
GAGGTACGGCCCCCCGCCCGGGGGGCGGGAGCGCAGCGGCCGGGGCGGGGCGGACACGGAGGACGATGCTGCGTACATGGGAGATACAGATCCCTTCGTGTGCCTGCTGTGCCTGCCTGTACGTCCGCGTTCCGAACCCGTGCTCGCGGGTGCGTGACCCGTGAGCGTGTGTTCGGGAGCGTGCGCCCACCCGGCCCGGTCGCCCGGGCACACCCTGGGGAATGTGCCCGTCATATGCCGCTATGGGGCCGCCATATGGAGCTGGCGACCGGGTCGGGGTGGCTCGTTCCTACCTGACACCCGATGGCCGGTGGCACACCATCTGGCGGACCCTGGCGAACCGTGGCGAATAGTCGCCCGGCAACCTGCACCGGGCTACTGTCAACTCAGCCGAGAACCTGGGGGCTTGACGTGAGCGGACAACCCAACACCCGCCTGGCGGACCTGTTCGGCCTGGCCGGCTGGTCGAAGGGCGAACTCGCGAGACTGGTCAACCGGCAGGCGGCGGCCATGGGCCACCCCCAGCTGTCGACCGACACCTCCCGGGTGCGGCGGTGGATCGACATGGGAGAGATCCCGCGCGATCCCGTGCCGCGGGTGCTGGCGGCTCTGTTCACCGAGCGTCTCGGCCGTGTCGTGACCATCGAGGACCTCGGTCTGGTACGGCACGGGCGTGCGGGGAAACGGCAGGGCGACGGGATCGAGGAACATCCCGACGGTGTGCCGTGGCCGCCCGAGCGAACCGCCGCGGTCCTCACCGAATTCACGGGAATGGACCTCATGCTCAACCGACGCGGCTTGGTGGGCGCGGGTGCCGCGCTCGCCGCGGGATCCACACTCAGCAGCGCCATGCACGACTGGCTGCACACCGACCCGGCCCTGAGGGCCGACGCCCCTCTGCTGGACGACCCCCTGCACGCCGATCCCGCCGGGTTCGACCGGTACGAGGCAGCCCCCATCGGGTCGCAGGAGATCGAGGAACTGGAACGCTCGGTCGAGGTGTTCCGCGCCTGGGACGCGGCCCGCGGCGGCGGGCTGCAGCGCAAGGCGGTCGTGGGCCAGCTCAACGAAGTGGGCGGCATGCTCGCCTACCACCATCCACCCCACCTCCAGCGGCGCCTGTGGGGCGTCGCCGCCAACCTCGCCGTCCTGGCGGGCTGGATGTCGCACGACGTCGGCCTGGAGCCCACGGCGCAGAAGTACTTCGTCATCGCCGCCCATGCCGCCCGGGAGGGCGGAGACCGGCCGCGCGCCGGTGAGGCGCTGTCCCGGGCGGCCCGCCAGATGGTGCACCTCGGCCGGCCCGACGACGCCCTGGACCTGATGAAGCTCGCCCAGTCCGGTGCCGGGGAGCGGCTGCAGCCGCGCACGAAGGCCATGTTCCACACCATCGAGGCCTGGGCGCAGGCGTCGATGGGCAAGGGCCAGGCGATGCGCCGCACGCTCGGCCGGGCGGAGGACCTCTTCGTCTCCGACCGGCAGGACGCTCAGACGCCGGACTGGATGCAGACCTTCAAGGACGAGGACCTGTACGGCATGCAGGCGCTCGCCTACCGCACGCTGGCGGAGTTCGATCCGGGTGCGGCCGCGCCCGCCCAGTACTACGCGGAGAAGGCCCTCGCCCTGCGCGTGGACGGACGGGAGCGGTCGAAGATCTTCGATCACCTCTCCATGGCGTCGGCCTGTTTCATCGCCGACGACCCCGAACAGGCCGACCGTTACGCACGGCTGGCGCTGATGTCGATGGGGTCGAACTCCTCCCGGCGTACCTGGGACCGGCTGCGGCAGATGTACCGTCTGACCGCGGAGTACGCCGGCTATCCGAAGATCCACCAGCTGCGGGAGGAGATCAGGCTCGCCCTGCCCAAGCCGAGGGCCAAGAGGGACGGCAACAGCGCACAGGCATAGGGGACCTGTGCGCCGTCCGGCCCGAGGGGCTCGGTTCGTACGATGACGGCGGACCGGTCGGCCTTGCCGGATCAGTCCATACGGTGACCTGGGCGGGTCGTGTCATTGCCGTGCCTCCGCGGGCCGGCTCATGCGGTGACCCTGGCGACGATCACACACGCGTCGTCCTCGCGCCCGGCGCCACCGAACTCCTCCACGAGCGTTCGCACACAGTCCTGCGCGGTGCGCGCCGCGCCGAACCGTGGGGCGAGGCCGAGCAGCCGGTCCACGGCCGCCGTCCTGCTGTGCCCCGGCACCAGCCCGTCTGTGTGCAGGAGGAGCAGGTCGCCCGGTCGCAAGGTGACGACGGACTGCCCGCGGACGGCGCCCGGGCAGGCGCCGAGGAGGACGCCGTCCGGTGTGTTCAGCATGCGCCCCGTCCCGTCGCGGTACAGCAGCGGGGCGGGGTGTCCCGCCTGGGCCCAGATCAGGGTGCGGGACTCGGGCCGGTAGCGGCAGCAGACGGCGCTGCCGAGGGCGGGCTGGACCGTGCTGTCGAGTAACCGGTCGAGCAGGGTGAGCAGCTCACCGGGCTCCGTGCCGGCCATCGCCATGCCGCGCACGGCGCCGAGCAGCATCGCCCTGCCGGAGGCGACCGCCACGCCCTGGCCGGTGAGGTCGCCCACGGTGAGCAGGGTCTGGCCGTCGGGCAGCTCCAGCGCGTCGTACCAGTCGCCGCCGATCAGGGTGGCGGTCGCGGCCGGGAGGCGGTGGGCAGCCAGGTCCAGTGCCACCGGTCCCCGGTGCGGGAGCCGCAGGGAGCCGCGCCATGGCGGGAGCACGGCTTCCTGCAGCTCTGCCGCGATCCGGTGCTCGGTCTGCTCCTGCCGGCGGTGCCGGGTCAGCGAGTCACGGGTCTCGCGTACCGTCCGCTGGCTGCTGCGCAGTTCGCTGACGTCGCGCAGTACGGCCCACATGGAGGCCGTGCCGCCGTCGGCGCCGAGCACGGGTTCGCCCATCATGTGCACGGTCCGCGGGGCGCCGTCGGGCCGTACGACGCGGAACTCGCCGTCGATGGGCCTCGCGTCGACCAGACAGCCCGTCACCATGGAGGTGAGTCTCGGCCGGTCCTCGTCCAGGACCAGGCTGGGCAGCTCGTCCAGGGTCAGGGCCGGGCGGGCCGGGTCGAGACCGAGGATCTGGTACAGCTCCCCGGACCAGGTGGCCTCGTCCGTCAGCAGGTTCCACTCGGCGCTGCCGACGCGGCTGAGCAGCGCACCGTCCGGGGTGCCGGCCGTCCGGGGCCGGCCGGGGGGCGGGGCGTCGGTCTGGGCCGGAGCGGGCGGCGGACCGTCCCGCAGCTGAGCCAAATGGGCATCGAGATCGTCCAGTTGATGCAACGCCAGGTCGCACAGGGCGCGCTGCCAGCGCTCCTCGGGGTCCGAACCGTCGCTCCGGGTGTCCCGCCGTACGGCGTCCACCTCGCCCTTGAGCCGCCGCGCCTGCGTTATCAGTGCCTCGACCGAGCCGCGACCTGGCGGCTGGGCGGCTGGATGGTCCGCGGAGACTGGGGACGGCATGACGCACTCCGAAAGGGGGGAACGGTACGGCGGGGACGACGGGGGACCATTACGACTCTCGCACAGCCCGCGACGCCCTGTAAGGGATTTGGCAACACACGATACGGTGGTGCTTTCGGCATATGCCAGAGTCTTCCCGGAGTGATCCACGGGTACGAATGACGTACGCGCCGGGACGGTCAAGTCGTAGAGCGATTACGCGAGTTGCGGCGATTTCGACTGCCCGGACTCAGTGCTCACGCTAATGTTCGACGCTTTTCTGTTCCATTGATCGGCGGAGCGGCCGGTACCCGCCGAACTCTGACCGGAATTCGCGGCATGCGCCAGGCCTTCACGCACTCCTTATGAGCATGGACATCACCCTCGAACAACTCACCCGGGCCAGGCTCGTCACCGCCGAGGACTTGGAGGTCCCGGTAGCGGCCACCCTGCGCTACACCGCGGACGATCCCCTCGCCGTGTTCCTGGACTTCCCGGCCGAGGCCGCCCTGCACGGCGAGGAGGTCACCTGGACCTTCGCACGCTCCCTGCTCGACCAGGGGCTGCGGGCCCCGGCCGGCCACGGGGACGTCCAGATATGGCCGTACGGGCGTACCCGGACGGTACTGGAGTTCCACTCGCCGCACGGTATGGCCCTGCTGCTGTTCCAGGCCGCTGCGCTGCGGCGCTTCCTGATGGGCACCTACGAGCTGGTGGCGTCCGGCCAGGAGGACGTGTCGGCGGTGGTGGAGCGGGGGCTGAGCACGCTGTTCGGCGGGGTGTGAGGCGGCCCGGGGCTCCGGCGGGACGCCCCGACGCGACTTCGGCTTCTGTTCACCCTGGACTCACCGCACGGGTATGGACCCCGACGATCACCGCGGGCACCCTGGCGCGCGGTGTGCCACAGGGGCACCCCCTGGACGAGGACGGGGCGAATGACACCGATCACCCGAAGAGACTTCGTGGGGCTCGGCGCCTCCGTGGCGGCGGGTGCGGCGCTGAACCTCGGCGCGCGCACCGCCTCCGCCGCGGCGGCCACGGCGACGGGCACGATCAAGGACGTGCGGCACGTGGTGATCCTGATGCAGGAGAACCGCAGCTTCGACCACTACTTCGGCCGGCTCAGGGGAGTACGCGGCTTCGACGACCGCAGCGGCATTACCCTGAGCGGCGGCCACTCGGTCTTCGACCAGCCGAACGGGACCGGCCGCCAGTACCCGTGGAAGCTCGGCGCGACCCCGGACGCGGGCGGCGCGGACGGTGAGACGCTCGCCCAGTGCAGCGGCGACCTGCCCCACTCCTGGGCCTCGCAGCACGCCGCATGGAACAAGGGCCGGATGGACAAGTGGGTCGCGGGCGTCGGCAACGTCCGCTCGCTCGGCTACCTGGACCGCTCCGACATCCCGTTCCACTACGCGCTCGCCGACAACTACACCATCTGCGACGCCTACTTCTGCTCCACGCTCAGCGCCACCGGCCCCAACCGCACCTACCTGTGGAGCGGCAAGGTCGACCCCTCCTCCTACGACGGGGGCGAGGAGTCCGGCCTGACCTGGCAGAACTACGCCGAGGCGCTGCAGGCCGCCGGAGTGACCTGGAAGGTCTACCAGAACGCGGCCGACAACTACGGCGACAACGGCTGCGCCTACTTCAGGAGTTTCACCGGCGCCAAGGCGGGCGATCCGCTGTACGACCGGGGCATGTCCTCGGTGCCGAGGGTCACCGGCTCGACACCCGACGACATCGCCGCCGCCATCAAGGCCGACGTCGTCGCGGGCACCCTCCCGCAGGTCTCCTGGGTCGTCCCCGACCAGGCCTCCTCCGAACACCCGTACGCCCCGCCCGGCGACGGCGCCCACTTCGTCAGCATGGTCTACCAGGCCCTCGCGGCCGACAGGGACGTCTTCGACTCCACCGTCCTCTTCCTCAACTACGACGAGAACGACGGCTATTTCGACCACGTACCCCCGCCGGCCCCGCCCGCCGGGACCGCCGGGGAGTTCCTGAACGGGGTGCCGTACGGATTCGGCTTCCGCGTGCCGATGATCGTCGTCTCGCCCTGGACGCGCGGGGGCTGGGTCTCCTCGGAGGTGTTCGAGCACACCTCGGTGCTGCGCTTCCTGGAGACCTGGACGGCGGCCCTCGGCAAGCCCGCCAAGTGCCCCCACATCAGCGACTGGCGGCGCAGCGTGAGCGGCGACCTGACCGGCGCATTCGACTTCGCCCACCCGGTACACGGCCCGGTCTCCCTGCCCGCGACCCATGTCATCGGCCTCGGCACCTGCGGCCCGCTGCCCAACCCGGTGCCGACGGACAACGCCCTGCCCGCCCAGGAGGACGGCACCCGCCCGGCCCGCGCGCTGCCCTACCAGCCGAACGGCTACCTGGACAGGCTGGAGTTCGGCGCGGCCGGGAAGATCCTCGCCTGGTTCACCATGGCCAACCAGGGCGCGCCCGCGTCCCGGGCGGTGCACTTCTCCATCCACCCGAACGCCTACCGGGACACCACGCCCTGGCAGTACACGGTCGACGCGGGCGGCACCGCCTCCGACTCCTTCAACATCGGCACCGGCTACGGCGCCGGCAAGTACGACCTGACCATGGTGGGCCCCAACCGCTTCCTGCGCCGGTTCCGGGGGGACGCCACGAAGGCCGGCCGGACCGCCGAGGTGAGCACCCGGTACGCGGTGGAGTCCGGCACCGGCAGGCTCGCCGTCTGGTTCCGGATGACCAACTCGGGCACCTCGCCGGTGAAGTTCACGATCACCTCCGGCCACTACCGCGGCGACGGCCCCTGGACCTACACCGTCGCCGCGGGCGCCTCGGCGGAGGACTACTTCAACGCCGTCGCGTACCAGAACGGCTGGTACGACTTCACGGTGACCGTCGACTCCGACGCGACCTGGTCGCGCCGGTTCACCGGACACCTGGAGACGGGCGCCGCGAGCGTCAGCGGCTGACCCCGGCGTACAGGTCCGGGCGCGGGGCGAACTCGACAGTCGTCCGGGCGCCGGTCTCCAGCGCCCGGACCCCCGCCTCCGCGACGACGGACGCCGCGTAACCGTCCCAGACACCCGGACCGGTGACCTCGCCCCGCCGGGTGGCGTCGACCCAGGCCTGCACCTCGCGGTCGTAGGCGTCGGCGAAGCGCACGAGATAGTCCTGTGCCACGTCCTCGCGGGCGCCGCCCGCCGTGGTGACCACCATGGTGTGCCCGTCGCCGATCCGGGCGCTGCCCTTCTCGCACACGGCCTCGCACCGCACCTGGTAGCCGAAGCCGCAGTTCACGAAGACCTCGACGTCGACCAGCGCGCCCCCGTCGGTCTCGAACAGCACGAACTGCGGGTCGAGCAGCCCCTCGGGCGCGCTCCCGGACGGCGCGGGCCGCAGCACGGTCACCGCCGTCAGCTCCTGCCCGAGCAGCCAGCGGGCGGCGTCGATCTCGTGCGAGACCGAGCTGTTGACCAGCATGGCGCTGGTGAAGTGGCCGGGGGAGGAGACGTTGCGATGGGTGCAGTGCAGCATCAGGGGCCGGCCCAGGGCGCCCTCGTCCAGCAGGGCCTTCAGCCGCCGGTACTCGGTGTCGTAGCGGCGCATGAACCCGATCTGTGCCAGCCGGCGGCCGAGCCGCGCCTCCGCCTCCACGACCCGCAGCGCGCCGGCGGAGTCCGGCACCATGGGCTTCTCGCACAGCACGGGCAGGCCCCGGCGGAACGCCGCGAGCAGCGCCTCCTCGTGGGCGGGGCCGGGGGAGGCGACCAGGACCGCCGCGACGCCGGGCGCGTCGAGCGCGGCCACCGGGTCGGCGTGCACGGTCACGCCGTCCAGACCGGCCGCCGCCTCCTTCGCGCGCTCGACATCGGGGTCGGCCACGGCCGCCACCCTGGCGCCGCTGACCACCCGGTCAAGGCGTCGTATGTGGTCGGCTCCCATGTGTCCGGCACCCAGTACCGCCACACCCAGCAGGTCACCCATGCGCGCGCTCCCTTACGCCGACGATCACGCCGTAGCGTACGCCGACGGGAGAGCGGTCCCGCGGGGGTCAGTACCGCAGTACTCCCGCGATGCCGTCCGCGTCGCCCAGCGCGCCGTCGGGCACGAAGCGCACGTCGGCGCCGGTCTCCAGGCACTGCTCGACGATCTCGTCCACGATGTCGTCGCGGGCGTCCAGATCGCCCGGTTCGGCGGGCACGAGGTGCTCACCGAGGTCGCGGACGGTGGCCCGGAAGTTCTCCTCCACCGCCAGCAGCCGGACCCGGCCCTCGCGCGCGCTCTGCCACAGCTCGTCCAGGCCGGCCGCGAACGTCCGGTGACCGCGCGCCGAGGTCAGCTCCCCGACCACGGCCGTGGTGCCCTTACGGGACTCCGCCTCCAGCACCGGCCGCAGCGCCTGCCAGACCGCGTCGGGGCCGGCCTGCGCGAGGCCGCCGTGCGGGACGTGGACGGCGGCCTTGGCGACGCTGCCGACCTCGTCCAGCAGGGACAGTGCCGCCTGCTCGCCGGTGACGTACACGGGCCGCGGCTGCTCGCGCAGGACCGTGCTCAGGGCGGTGTCCGCCTCGCGCAGGAACTGCCGGGTGCCCTCGTCGCTGAAGATGCTCGGCAGTCCGCCCGTGCGCATCTGGCGCTCGGGGTCGAAGTTCTCCTGCCGGCGCTCCAGCGGGAAGCCGCCCGAGCGGTCCTGCACTACCCGGTCCTCGCCGCCGCTCCACAGGGTGGCGCGGTCCGCGGAGACGGACAGCACCCAGAACGGCCGTTCCGCGGCCTGCGCGGCGACCAGGTTGCGGGTGAGGAAGGTGTCCGACAGCACCACCCGCTCGGGAACGGGGCGGGCCAGGGACCACACCTGGTGCTCGCCCGGTGCGGCGAAGATCACCAGGCCGTCCTCGGTGTGCGCCAGGTCCACCTCGGCCAGGGCCCGGTCGAGCTGTGCCACGACATCGGCACGCCGTTCGCGGGTGACGGCGGGGTCGGACTCCAGGCGTCTGCGTGCCTCGGTCACCACGTTGCGCAGGCGGACCGGATCCTGGCCGCCTCCACGTTCACCACGGTGCGTCGGGGTCAGTACGGAGACCGCCGGATAGGGGCGCGGGCGCCGCAGTTCGGCGAGGGTCGCGGGACTCAGTGCGTGCTCCATGACAGCACGATAGGGCGGAATCACCTGTACGGCATTCGGGGTAATCCGGACGCGGGCGACTTCGCCGCCCACCACCGGATTTCTGTCCGGAGGCCGGTGACGCGGGACCGTGCGGCCGGTTACCGTACCCGTCAGTAACCGGACCGTGCCGCATCCCAGGAGGCCCTCATGCCACAGCTCGACGTCGACGGAGCGACGCTGAGATACGACGACGAGGGCCCCCGCGGCGCCGCGGACGTGCCGCTGGTGTTCGTGCACGGCTGGACCGCGAACCGGCACCGCTGGGACCACCAGACGGCGCACTTCTCCGCAGGGCGCCGGGTCGTCCGGCTGGACCTGCGCGGGCACGGGGAGAGCACGGGGGCCGGGGTACGGACCGTCGCGGAGCTGGCGCAGGACGTCCTCGCGCTGCTCGACCACCTCGGGGTGGACCGGTGTGTGCTGGTCGGCCATTCGATGGGCGGGATGATCGCGCAGACCATCGCCCTCGCGCACCCCGCGCGGGTGGAGCGGATGGTGCTGGTGGGCTCCATCGGCCGGATGACCTACAGCCGTGGCCGCGGCCTGCTGATGGCGGCCTCCACGCTGGTGCCGTTCAAGCTGTTCGTGGCCGCCAACATCCAGCGGGCCTTCGCGCCCGGCTACCCGCGCGAGGAGATCCGGGCGCACGTCCGCGCCTCCGCCGCCACCCCGCGCGAGGTCGTCATGACGCTCTACGGCGCGATGCGGGCCTTCGACGTCCTGGACCGGGCCGGCGAGATCACCGTGCCCACCCTGATGGTGCACGGCTACCACGACGTCCAGCTCCCGGTGCGGCAGATGCTCCGGATGGCCAAGGCCTACCCCGACGCGGTCGTACGCGTCCTGGACGCGGGCCACGAGCTGCCGCTGGAGAAGCCGGCCGAGCTGACCGGGGCGCTCGAGTCGTTCCTGGCCGCGAAGCGCTGAGGCGCGGTGTGCTTGAGCAAGTTTTTGCCTGTGACCGGATCTTGTCGCCGGCGCGGTGGTGACAGGCCCCTCCACGGATTTCGCCGAGGCAAAACCCGGCCGAAACCGTGGGGCGGGCGGCCCTCCCGAAGAGTCCCCGCGTTGACGCGGCCGGGCACCTGACGGACGCTCGTCATATAGGTGCTCGATACAACTGGTTTGCCGGCCGGTCGCCCGTCCGCCGAGAAGGCGCAGGTGAACGCGGCCGTGCCGGTAGCCGGAGGCAGGAGGCAGCGCATGTGCGGCATCACCGGATGGGTCTCCTTCGAACGCGATCTGACGGCCGAGACCGCCACCCTGGACGCGATGACCGAGACGATGGCCTGCCGGGGCCCGGACGACCGCGGGACCTGGACCGAGGGCCCCGCCGCCCTCGGGCACCGCCGGCTCGCCATCATCGACCTCCCCGGCGGCCGTCAGCCGATGTCCGTGCCGACTCCCGAGGGCCCCGTCGCCCTGGTCTACTCCGGGGAGGCGTACAACTTCACGGAGCTGCGCCGCGAACTGACGGACCGCGGCCACCGGTTCACCACCGACTCCGACACCGAGGTCGTGCTGCACGGCTATCTGGAGTGGGGCGACGCGGTCGCCGAACGGCTCAACGGCATGTATGCGTTCGCCGTGTGGGACGGCCGGCACGACAAGCTGGTGATGATCCGCGACCGCATGGGGATCAAGCCGTTCTACTACCACCCGACGGCCGACGGCGTCCTGTTCGGCTCCGAGCCCAAGGCGGTCCTCGCCAACCCGCTGGCCCGGCCCCGCGTCACCCCGGACGGCCTGCGCGAGCTGTTCGTCATGGTCAAGACGCCGGGACACGCCGTCTGGGACGGCATGCGCGAGGTGGAGCCCGGCACCGTCGTCACCGTCGACCGCTCCGGCCTGTCCACCCGCGTGTACTGGCGCCTGGAGACCCGCCCGCACACCGACGACCGCGACACCACGATCGCCACCGTGCGCTCACTCCTCGACGACATCGTGCGCCGCCAGTTGGTCGCCGACGTGCCGCGCTGCACCCTGCTCTCCGGCGGGCTCGACTCCTCCGCCATGACCGCGCTCGCCGCCCGTCAACTCGCCGTGCAGGGCGAGACGGTGCGCAGCTTCGCCGTCGACTTCGTCGGTCAGACCGAGCACTTCGTCGCCGACGAACTGCGCGGCACCCCCGACACGCCCTTCGTGCACGACGTGGCCCGGCTCGCCCGCACCGACCACCAGGACATCGTGCTCGACTCCGACTCCCTCGCCGACCCCGCCGTGCGCGACCGGGTGATCCGGGCCCGCGACCTGCCGTCCGGCCTCGGCGACATGGACGCCTCGCTGCTGCTGCTCTTCCGCGCCGTCCGGGAGAAGTCCACGGTGGCCCTGTCCGGCGAGTCCGCGGACGAGGTCTTCGGCGGGTACCTGCAGTTCTTCGACGAGGAGGCGCGCCGCGCCGACAACTTCCCCTGGCTGACGAACATGGGGCGGCACTTCGGCGAGGACGCGGGCGTGCTGCGCGCGGACGTCGCCAAGTCCCTCGACCTGGAGGGCTATGTCGCCGACGGCTACCGCACCGCCGTCGCCGGTATCGACCGGCTGGACGGCGAGAGCGACTTCGAGTACCGGATGCGGCAGATCAGCCATCTGCACCTGACCCGGTTCGTGCGCATGCTCCTCGACCGCAAGGACCGGATGAGCATGGCCGTCGGCCTGGAGGTCCGGGTGCCGTTCTGCGACCACCGGCTGGTGGAGTACGTCTACAACGCGCCCTGGGCGCTGAAGTCCTTCGACGGCCGGGAGAAGAGCCTGCTCCGGGAGGCGGCGGCGGACGTCCTGCCCGCCTCCGTGTACCGGCGGGTGAAGAGCCCGTACCCGTCCACGCAGGACCCGAGGTACGCCCGCGCGCTGCAGGAGCAGGTCAAGGACGTGCTCGCCCGGCCTTCCCACCGCGTCTTCGACCTGGTCGACCGGGACCGGGTGCGCGAGGCCGCCGAGCGCACCGCGCCGGTCAGCACCCAGGCGGCCCGGCGCGGCCTGGAACGCACCCTGGACCTCGCCCGCTGGCTGGACCTCTACTCGCCCGAGCTGGTGCTCGGCTGAGCCGTCCCGCCCGGCCCGGTGCTCAGCCGAGGCCGACGGTCCGGTCCGCGGCCGCCGCCGACGGCTGCCACCACGTGGCCACCGGCTCCCACACGGGCACCTGCCGTCCGGTGCCGAGCTGCCCGGCGGTGAAGGAGCGGCCCCAGTGCGAGGTGGACGCCGCCACCGTGACCGTGCCCACCCGGCGGGCCTCGGGGTCCGCCGGGTCGTCGATGGTCCGGACGTCGGCGTAGGCGGTGCCGCCCGCCGCGAGCCGGTGGGTGCCCGCGCGGGTCTCCGGCACGGGCAGCGCGGCCCCGTCCAGGTTCCCGAAGGTCACGGTGGGCACGCGGTCGACGACGCAGGCGCGGGCGCCGCGGTTGGTGACGCTGACCCGCAGCACGGTCGGGTCGCCGGCCGCGGCCTTCGCCCGCATCGTCAGCGACTGCTCGGTGCAGCGGGCGGACCGGTCGGGTGCGGCGGCGGCCTGGCTCTGCGGCGCGGTCAGCGGCAGGGCCGCCAGGGCGGCCGAGGCGGCGGATACGGCGATGGCGGCGCGGATGCGCATGAGGGTGTCCCCCTGTCGTGGACGGACGGGATACGGCGGTCGAGGGGCGCCTGCCCGGAGTGACGACCGGTATGTCAGGGAGGTCGCCCCGGTGTGCCTCGGATACCCGGTTGCGTCACTTCTGTCACCGGCCCGCGGCGCGGGGTCGCCCGCCGGCGCCGTCAGTCGCTGTGTTCCGGGGTGCCGCCGGGGGGCGCGTCCGCCGGGCAGGAACTGCCGTTCGGGGGCAGTGAGCCGTAGAGCAGGAAGTCGTTGACCTTGCGGTGCACGCACTTGGACGAGGAGTACCCGGTGTGGCCCTCGCCCTTGTTGTCGAGCACCACCGCCGACGAGCCGAGCCGCTGGGCGGTCTCCACGGCCCACCGGTACGGCGTCGCCGGGTCCCCGCGCGTGCCCACGAGCAGCATCTTCGCCGAGTGCACGTTCTTCACCCGGTCGCGGATGAAGTCGGTGCCCTTGGGGCGGCCGTAGCACATGAGCAGCTGGGTGAGCCGGTAGCGGCCGAAGACCGGCGAGGCCTCGTCGTACGCGGTCCGCAGTTCGTCCAGGTCCTTGCTGAGCCGTGCCGCGGCGGGCCGGTCCGGGTCGTCCGCGCAGTTGATCGCCATCAGCGCGGCCACCAGGTTGTCCGACGGGACGTCCTCGGCGTCGACCAGCCCGCCGTCCGTCGGGTGCCGGTCCCGGGGCGGCTCCATGCCGCCCGTGGAGAAGGCCAGGACGCGCCGGGCGTCACCGTCCTCGACCAGCGAGACCAGGGCACGCTGCAGCGACGGCCACAGCTCCTTGCTGTAGAGGGCCTGTCCGATGGCGCCCACCAGGTCCTGGCCGGACAGCTTCCCGCCGAGGCCCGTGGGCAGCGGGTCCTCGTCGAGCGAGCGCACCAGCCGGAGCACCTCGTCGCCGGCCGTGCGCCGGTCCTGCCCGAACGGACAGCCGACGTCGGTCGTGCACCAGTCGAGGAAGTCCTCCAGCGCCGTCTGCTGCCCCTCGGCGCCCGCCACCCCCTGCTCGGCCAGGGACTCGGTCAGTGTGTCCACGCCGTCGAGGGTGATCCGGCCGACCTTGCCCGGGAACTGCGCCGCGTACACCGCGCCGAGCCGGCTGCCGTAGGAGAATCCGAGGTAGTTGAGCTTGTCGTCGCCGAGCGCCTGGCGGATCACGTCCATGTCGCGGGAGGCGTTGATGGTGCCGATGTGGGGCAGCACCGGGCCGGAGTGCCGGGCGCACTGGGCGGCGGCCTGTTTCAACTGCTTGAACAGTGCCTGCGGGTGGCCGATGTCGGCGTCCTTCTCCGCCACGGCGGAGGCCTCGTCGCTGCCCTCGCCGCAGCTGACGGGGGAGGACCGGCCGACCCCGCGCGGGTCGAAGGTGACCACGTCGTAGCCGCTGGTCAGGTCCATGAACTGTCGGCCCTCGGAGGCCAGCTCGGGGATGCCGGCCCCGCCCGGGCCGCCGAAGTTCAGCAGCACCGACCCCTGCGACTCACCGGTGGCGCGGTAGCGGGCCAGTGCCACGTCGAGGGTGCCCGCGCCGGGCCTCGCGTAGTCGATCGGGACGGTGACCTTCGCGCACTGCAGGTCCTTCGGCATGTCCGGACCCTCGCAGGCGCCCCAGACCGGTTTCTGCCCGTAGAACCGGGACAGGTCGGGCTGCGGCCGGTCGGCGGCCGCGGCCGCGGGCAGTCCGGCTCCGAGCAGTGCCAGGGCGAGTGCCGAGGCGCCCGCGCAGCGCCGCACGGCGGCCTGTGTGGACAGCATGGCCAGCATCGATGCCTCCCGGGGCGCGCCGCGGACCGGGGACGGCGCCCTCGGCTCACCATAAGCGGCCCCCGTCCCGGCCGCCCCCGGGCGGGCGGGACGGCACGGTCCGTCGTATCCTGCGCACGCTCGGTGCCCAGTTGGTGATCATTTACAGGCTTTGCGCGTAGTCAGCGGCTTTGCACGTAGTTCGATAACAGTGCCGCTCGATGGGGTGAAAGACCGATAAGCCATAACTCTGATGGTTCGCCTGCGTTTTACGAGGTGCGGGTGAGTGCCCGCGACGAAGTCTGGAAGGCAGGGAACCTATGAGACGGGCTACCCGAAACGGTGTGATCGCCGTCGCCGCCGCGTCCGGCGCGATGGCCGTGGCGCTCCCGGTGTCCGCGGCCTTCGCGGCCGACGGGGCCGGCGCCGACGGTACGGCGGCCGGCTCGCCCGGGCTGGTCTCCGGCAACGGCATCCAGCTCCCGGTGCACGTGCCGGTGAACGTCTGCGGCAACACGGTGAACGTCGTGGGACTGCTCAACCCGGCCGCGGGCAACGCCTGCGCCAACACCGGCGGGGCCGAGGCCGGCGGCGCGGGGAAGAGCGGCGGAACGGCCGCGTCCGGCGGTGCGGCCGCCCACGGCAGCGCCGCCGGCTCGCCCGGGGTGCTCTCGGGCAACGGCATCCAGCTGCCGGTCGACCTCCCGGTGAACGTCACCGGGAACAGCGTCAACGTGGTCGGGCTGGGCAATCCGGCCATCGGCAACGAGTCGGTCAACGGCCCGGTGGACCAGCCCCGCCGGCCCCCGCGCACCCCGGCCGCCCCCAAGCCGCGGACCCCGAAGCCGCCGGCGCACGCGCGGTCCCACGGCGTGCGCCCGACGACGGCCGAGCTGGCCCACACGGGAGCCGGCCTCACGGCACCCGCCGTCGCCGGAAGCGCCGCGCTGCTGGTCGCGGGCGCGACCCTCTACCGCCGCTTCCGTCCCGGGCGCACCGACTGACCCGCTCCCCGCACGGCCCCACCGGCCGGGAACCGGTGGGGCCGACCACCCGGCCGCGCCCGACGGCTCGCCCGGACCGGCACGCAGGTCCGAAAGCGCCCAGAGTGCCCGGAGGGAACAGGACGGGCAGAGCGAACAGAGGGAACAGAGGGAACAGAGCGCGCAGAGGGACCAGAGCGCACAGAGGGAACAGAGCGCGCAGAGGGAACAGAGCGCGCAGAGGGCACGGCGGAACAGGCGTCGCGGGCCCCGTCCGTGGCCGGTGGCCGGTGAGCAGCGGGACCCGCGGTCGTCGCCGAGCTGCGCGACACGGTGGCGATCCGCCGCAGCCCGACCCGCCGGTCGCCCGGCCGGCTCGCGCGGCCCGGCGTAGGTGGTCCGAAACGACCCGGCGAAGATGGTCCGAAGCCGATGGGCCGAACTCCCGGGCCGTCCGGTGGCGTCGGTCGACCGGTGCCGTGGGTATCGGCCGATCTCCCCATGGTGTGACCCCCGTTGATCCGGAAGGATGCTGCGGGCGGCCCGGCCGAGAGCCGTGCCGCGGCACAGCCCGACCCCGAAGGAAACGGAGCGCACCGATGACCCCTGCGGCCCCCCACGATCTCGTCGTCACCCGGGCCACCCTCGCCGACTGGCCGGTGATCAGCGCGTGGGCGGCGGCGGAGGGCTGGAACCCGGGGCTGTCCGACGGGCCCGCGTTCTTCGCCCAGGACCCCGACGGGTTCTTCCTCGGCCGGATCGACGGAGAGCCGGTCTCCGCCATCTCCGTCGTCAACCACGGCCCCGACTACGCCTTCCTCGGCTGCTACCTCGTCCGCCCCGACCTGCGCGGCCACGGACACGGCCTCACCACCTGGAAGACCGCCCTGGCCCACGCCGGCAGCCGGACCGTCGGCCTGGACGGAGTCGTCGCCCAGCAGGACAACTACCGGCAGTCCGGCTTCCGGCTCGCCCACCGCACCGTCCGGTTCACCGGCGTCGCTCCCGAGAGCGCGACGCCCGCCGGTGTGCGCCCGGCCGGGCCCGCCGACCTGCCCGCCCTCACCGCCTACGACAGCGCCTGCCACCCCGCCGACCGCCCCCGGTTCCTCGCCGAGTGGCTCACCGGACCCGGCCACCATGCCGTGGTCCGCGAGGACGCCGGGCGCATCACCGGCTACGGCGTGATCCGCCCCGGCCGCGACACCCTGCGCATCGGGCCCCTCTTCGCGGACACCGCCGACGACGCCCGGGCCCTGTTCGCCGCCCTCACCGCCGACGCGGCCGGCCGCGAGGTCGCCGTCGACGTGCCCGAACCGAACGCGGCCGGCGTCGCCCTCGCCGAAGGGGCGGGCCTGCGCCCCTCGTTCGAGACCGCCCGCATGTACACCGGCCCGGTGCGCGCGTACGCCGGGGACCGCGTGTTCGGCGTCACCACACTCGAACTCGGCTGACCCTCAGGCAGGGTGGGCGCGCCCGGCGTGGAAGCGGCGGTGCAGTTCCCGTACCTCGTCCACCAGCTCCGGCACCGGCCCCTCCACCGTCACGCCGGGGGCGACCTCCGGTACGGACAGCGCGCGCACGGGCGCGGCGGGCACGCCCCACTCGGCCAGCCAGCCGGAGAGCTGGGCGGAGGAGGCGATGTACACGATCCGGCCCAGCCCCACCCAGGCGTGCGCCGCCGCGCACATCGGGCAGTGCTCGCCGGAGGTGCAGACGGTCGCCGCCGCGCGCTCTCCGGGGGTGAGGTGCGCGGCCGCCCAGCGGGCCAGCTCGAACTCGGGATGCCGGGTACGGTCCCCGCCCGCCACCCGGTTGCGGTCCTCCGCCGGCACCGTGCCGTCCCCGGCGACGAGCACGGACCCGAAGGGCTCGTCCCCGGCGTCCAGCGCTTCCACCGCCAGTTCCACACAGCGGCGCAGAAGGCCCAGCTCACGGTCCCGCATCAGCCGCCCACCTCCGTCCCTCATGGTCTCCGGCCGCACAGGTTACGGCCACCGCGCCCGGTTCGGCCCGCACCCGTGCCTCCGGGGCAACGGCACGCCGCCCGGCCGGGAAGGCGTGCCGACGGCACGCCGCGACCGTCACGAGGGCCAGCAGGACCGGCGGGAGCGCGGTCCACGGCAGCGCCCCGGCGCCCAGCGAGTCCAGCGCCAGGCCGCCGGTGAGCGAACCGGCGGCGATACCCGCGTTGTACACCGTGGTCTGCAACGAGGTCGCCGCGTCCGCGTCGGCCGGCCCCGACGCGTCGACCAGCGCCGTCTGGATCAGCGTGGGCGCCCCGCCGAAGGCCACGCCCCACAGCGCGACCGCGCCGGCCAGCAGCCCGTGCGCCCCGGCCCCCAGACCCAGAACCGGCAGGACGCCCGCGACCAGCGCCAGCGCGACGAGCAGCGCGGGCCGCGGGAACCGGTCGATCAGCACACCGGTGAGCCAGATCCCGCCCACCGTGGCGGTGCCGAACACCGCGAGGAGCACGCCCGTACGGCCGTACCCCGCATGCGCGGCGAACGGGCCGACGTAGGTGTACATCGCCTGGTGCCCCACCAGCAGGAACAGCGTGACGCACAGCACCGGACGGATCCCGGGGCGGACCGCGACCCGGACGAGCGGCACGCGCGCGTGCGGCGGCTCACCGGGGAAGCCGGGCACCCGGAGCCGCACCCAGCCCACCAGCAGCACGGCCAGCAGGGCCAGTGCCGCGAACGTGGCCCGCCAGCCCACCACGCCGGCCAGCGCGCTACCGGCGGGCACCCCCAGCGCCAGGGCCAGGGTGATCCCCGCCAGCACCACCGCGATGGCCCGGCCACGCCGCTCGGCGGGCACCATGCGGGCGGCGTACCCCGCGAGCATCGCCCACAGCGTGCCGCCCATCGCCCCGGCCAGCAGGCGGGCCGCGAAGGCGAGCGGGTACGACGACGACAGCGCGACCAGCGCGTTGCTCACGGCGAACCCCAGCAGCGCACCGCACAGCACCGGCCGCCTGGGCAGCCCGCGCAGCGCCGCGGTGACCGGGGCCGCGGCCACGAAGGAGGCGGCGGCGTACGCGGTGACGAGAAACCCGATGCGGTACTCGGCGACGCCCAGCGGGGGTGCCATCGCGGGGAGCAGGCCGGCCGGGAGGAGTTCGGTCAGCACGGCGGTGAACGCGGCACAGGACAGGGCCAGCAGCCCCGACCACGGCAGCCGACCGCCCTTGACCTGGGAGGACAGGAACATGCGACCATGGTCGAAGCTTCACATCAGTGTGAAGGTCAAGCGCGGACCCGGGAGGCGGGCATGAGGATCGGTGAGCTGTCGCACCGCACGGGCGTCCCCCCCCGGCTGCTGCGCTACTACGAGGAACAGCGGCTGCTGCACCCGGAGCGCGGCGGGAACGGCTACCGCAGCTACCCCGAGTCCGCGGTCGCGCAGGTGCAGCAGATCCGCGGCCTCCTGGACTCGGGCCTCACCACCGGGATGATCCACGCGATCCTGCCGTACCTCTGCGGTACCGGCCGTCTCGTCCCGGCCCCCGACAGCGTGCCGGCGGAGACGGCCGCGCTGCTGCAGGGGCACATCGACCGTATCCAGGCCCGCATCGACTGCCTGGCCCGCAACCGCGACCGGCTCACCGCCTACCTGGCGGCGGTCCGGCCGGAAGCCGGCTGATCCCGCGGTCCGGGCCCGGGCGCAGCGCTCCCGGGCCCGGCTTCGGCCGTAATTCCCTTGGCCGGACCCGTTCCCCCGTGCTGGGGTGGGGCCATGGATCACGCAGCCGTACTCGCCCTGTACGACCGGGAGATGCGCGAGGGCGCCCGGCCCGACGATCCCGGGGCCCGGATCGAGCGGGCCGGCGGTGTGGTGCGTCAGGTCGCGGACGAGCTCGGCTGGAACGGCGTGCTCTGGTCCGGCCTGGACGCGGCCGGCGCCGACCGGGCGGTCAGGGAGCAGATCGCGTACTTCACCGGCCTGGGCCGGGACTTCGAGTGGAAGCTCTACGCCCATGACGCGCCGGCCGACCTCGGCGCCCGGCTGCTCGCCGCCGGATTCCGGGCCGAGCCCGCGGAGACGCTGATGATCGCCGAGACGGCCGCGCTCGCGCTCGGCACCCCGCCCCCGGCCGGTGTCCGGCTCGTCGCGGCCACCGACCCGGCCGGCGTCGAACTCGCCGTACGGGTGCACGAGAAGGCGTTCGGCACCGACGGCGCCCCGCTGCGGCACCGGCTGCTCGCCCGCCTGGCCGCCGACCGCGGCACGGTTGTCGCCGTGGTCGCCCTGGCCGGCGCCGAACCCGTCGGCGCCGCCCGTCTGGAGCTGGTGCCCGGGACCCCGTTCGCCGGGCTGTGGGGCGGCGGAACCGTGGAGTCGTGGCGGGGCCGGGGCGTCTACCGCGCCCTGGTCGCCCACCGCGCCCGCGTCGCCGCCGCCCACGGCTGCCGCTACCTCCAGGTCGACGCCTCGGCCATGAGCCGCCCCGTCCTGGAGCGCCTCGGCTTCCACCCATTGGGCTCCACGACGCCCTGGTGCTACGAGAACTGACTCAGCGCCGGGCCCGGGCCCGGTCCAGGGCGGCCACTCCCACGGCCGCCAGGGCGATCTGGATGAACCACTCGATCCAGTCGGGACCGTCGGTGTCGGCGACACCGAACCCGGCGGCTATCGCCGAGCCCAGCAGCGCGGCCACGATGCCGACGCCGATGGTCCACAGGAACCCGATGCGCTGCCGTCCGGGGACGACCAGCCGGCCCAGCACACCGATGACTATGCCGATCACTACGGCGCTGATGAAGCCTGAGATCTCCATGGCCCTACCTCTTCGACGCTCCAGCCGGTGAACTCCGCTGTGGTGAACTCTGCCCCCGGTGAGCGAAGCCACTCCGCTCCGGCCGCGGCCGGGGAACCTGTTCACCGCACCGTCATGTCATGTACGGTTCAACCACTCGATGCGTGTCGGAAACCCTCAAGCGGGTTCTACGCGCGCAGACTTGGCGCCCGCACAGCCTCTCCCCACCCCTCATGGAGGTTCGACGGATGCTCGGAACCAAGAGATCCGGCCGCAGACTCACCACCGCCCTGGCCGGCTTCGGGCTGCTGCTCACCGGCGCCGCCGTCCAGGCCGGCACCGCGGCCCCCGCCCACGCGGCGGCCACCCACCGCGTCCTGTTCGACAACGCCCACGCGGAGACGGCGGGCAACGCCGACTGGATCATCTCCACCAGCCAGCCCGACCCGCTCGGCCAGGACTCCTCCCCGTCCGCCGAGACGGACTGGACCGGCGCCCTGTCCTCCTGGGGCGTCGCGCTGCAGAAGACCGGCGGCTACAGCCAGAAGACCCTGCCGTCCGGCTCCAGTCTCAGCTACGGCGGCACGTCCGCGACCGACCTGGCGAACTTCGACACGCTGGTCCTGCCCGAACCCAACACGTTGTTCACCGGCGCCGAGAAGACGGCGATCATGAACTTCGTGAAGAACGGCGGCGGTCTGTTCATGATCTCCGACCACACCGGCGCCGACCGCAACAACGACGGCGAGGACGCCGTCGAGATCTTCAACGACCTGATGACGAACAACAGCGTCGACTCCACCGACCCGTTCGGCTTCTCCGTCGACTCGCTGAGCATCGGCTCCGACCACCCGTCGGCGATCAGCGACAGCACCGACCCGGTCCTGCACGGCTCCTTCGGCGCCGTCACCAAGAGCCTGATCGCCAGCGGTACGACCGCCACCCTCAAGCCCGCCGACAACTCCGCCGTCAAGGGCCTGCTCTACCGCACCGGCTACTCCGGCAACACCGGCGCCTTCTTCGCCACCAGCACCTTCGGCAGCGGCCGGGTGGCCTTCTGGGGGGACAGCTCCCCGGTCGACGACGGCACCGGCCAGTCCGGCAACACCCTCTACGACGGCTGGAACGACTCCACCGCCACCAACGCCGCCCTGGCGCTCAACGCCACCGAGTGGCTGGCCGGCGCGGGCGGCAGCGGCGGGGGCGGCGACCCTACGTCCTGCACTGCCGCGCAGCTCCTCGGCAACAGCGGCTTCGAGTCCGGCAGCGGCACCTGGAGCGCCACCAGCGGCGTCATCACCGACTCGGCGAGCAGGGCGCCGCGCTCGGGCTCGTACTACGCCTGGCTCGACGGCAACGGCACCGCCGGCACCGACACGCTCTCCCAGTCGGTGACCATCCCGTCCGGCTGCTCGGCCACGCTCGGCTTCTATCTGCACGTGGACACCGCCGAGACCACGACCAGCACCGCCTACGACACCCTCAAGGTCCAGGTCCTGAACAGCTCCGGTACCGTCCTCGGGACCCTGGCGACGTACTCCAATCTGAACGCGGCCTCCGGCTACACCAAGCGCGGCTTCGACCTCGGCGCCTACGCCGGGCAGAGCGTCACGCTGAGGTTCACCGGCACCGAGGGCTCCAAGTACCAGACCTCGTTCGTCGTGGACGACACCGCGCTCGACGTGAGCTGAGAGGTGTGAGCCGATCCGGGGAACAGGGGCGGTCCGTCCGGGGCCGCCCCGCCGCCGTCAGGCCGCCGGCACCGTCCGCTCCGGCGTGTTCCAGCCGGAGACCCGCACGCCGGGCGCCGATCCGTGCAGGTCGGACGTCCGGTAGGTGGCGGTCAGGGTCACCGTCTCGCCCGGCCACAGGCTCACCTCGTTGTCCGACCAGCGCACCGGCAGGACCGGCTGCCCCTGGGCGTCCACGAGATGGGCGTCCGTCAGCAGCGCCGGGGCCGTCCCGCCGCCGACGTGCCGCAGGGTCACCGTCGTGGTCGACGTGCCGTCCGACGCACGCGTGGTCGCCGTCGCCGTCACCGGCACCTGCGCCATCGAGGAGAGTCCCTTGAGGTCGGCGTAGCCCGTCGTCGGTGTGTAGTACCAGGTGGTGCCGCTCCAGTCGAGGGTGTCCGGCTCGGTGGAGAGCCAGTACACGTTCCGGCTCACCTCTTTGCCGTCCGCGTCCGTCAGCACCAGGCGGAGCAGATGCGTGCGCGACAGCCCGCTCACCGAGGACGGCAGGGTGAGGGCCGTGCCGTGGGCGCCGTCGCCCGCGACCGTCATCCCGGTGACGGTCCTGTCGAACTTCCGCGTGCCGTCGGGGTCGAACAGCGTCGCCCGTGCGGTGAGACCCCGTGCGCCCTCGGGCCGGTTGTTCACGACGACGACCGACCGGTCGTCGTAGGAGTACTGGACGTGCAGCGGCTCGTTCGCCTTCTTGGCGCCGAAGTAGGCGCCGTTCTGGTCCAGGAAGCGGTCCGTCAGCTGCCAGTGCAGGGATGTCCAGCCGCTGTTGAACATCCAGTGGATCACCCCGGTGGCGGGCCGGTCCGCGTCGGTGGCGTTGCGCCCGTACGCCTCGAACTGGGCGCGCACGTTCTCGTACTGCGCCAGCTGGGCCTTGCGCACGTAGTCGGTGAGGCCCGTCGGGGGGCCGTAGCGGCCGGCGAGCGCCTTGTCGTAGATCCGGAGCGTGCCGAAGGTGGAGGACGGCGAACGGTGGTACTGCTTGGCGTCGGGGTTCTTCCAGAGGGTGTCCAGCTCGGCCGGGGTCATCATCCGGCGCAGCGTGTCGAGGGTCGGGATGCTCGGGCCCGCGCTGGTCTCGGAGTTGAAACCGGTGGCCCCGCCCTCGCGCTTGGCGTACCAGTAGCCGGGCGGCACCCAGTCGTAGGGGCCCGTCATCTTCATGCCCGACGCGCCGAGCTGCGGGGCGGAGGCGTCGGAGGCGGCGGGGACCACGGGCACGGGCCAGTCGGCCGCCCGCAGGGCGTCCAGGTAGCCCTTCTCGATCGTCGCGTCGGGGGCGGAGTCGCTGCCGATCAGGAAGGACAGCACGCTCGGGTGGTCGCGCAGCCGGGCCGCCTCGGCGGCCATGGACGCCTTCGCGACGGCGTGGTCGGAGTCGTTCCACTTTTCTCCGGACCCGCTCGGATTGACCTCGCCCTCCCACTTGTCGCAGCACTCCCAGCCCGGCAGGGTGAGCACGCCGTGGCGGTCGGCCAGGTCGAAGAACTCGTCGGGCTCCAGGTGGCCCTCCAGCCGGATGGTGTTCAGGCCCAGGTCCACGGCGTACTTCAGACGGTCCTCGGCGTAGGCGCGGTCCCAGCGCAGGAACTCGTCGGGGGACCAGCCGCCGCCCTTGACCAGCAGTGGCCGGCCGTTGATCCGGTACTGGCGGGCGCCGGCGGAGTTCAACGGGGCCCGCACGTCACGGATGCCGAACGTCTCGTGCGCGGTGTCCGAGGTCTCGCCGGCGACGGAGGCGGTGAGGCCGAGGTCGTACAGCGGCTGCCCGCCCATCCCGGCCGGCCACCACACCCTCGGCTCGGTGAGGTGCAGTCCCGGGGTGTCGGCGGGGGAGAAGGTGACGGTCCTGGTCTCGTGGGCGGCCAGCGAGACGGTCCTGCGGAACTCCGTCCCGCCGATGCTGCCGCGGACGTCCGCCGTGACCGGCGCGTCCGAGTCGTTGCGGGCCCGGGTCTTCACGGTCAGGTCGGCGGTGGCGAGCGAGGGCACGGCCAGCTCGGTCGTCACGTGGGTGTCGCGCAGCGCCACCGGGCCGGACCTGCGGACCACGACGTCCCGGACGATGCCCATGTTCCGGTCGGGCGGCGGCTGGAGCCAGTCCAGCCAGCCCATCGTGAGGTCCTTGTTCGGGTCGTTGGGCCGGACGCGGAAGGCGACCGTGTTCGTGCCGGACCGGACCAGTGAGGTGATGTCCAGCTCGTGGTGGGTGTAGGCGCCCCTGACGTCCGCGGCCGACGCCACCTGCCGGCCGTTGACGTGGACGTCGGCCGCCGAGACGACGCCGCTGAAGTCGAGGAAGGTGCGCCGAGCGGTGTCCGCGACGGTGAAGTCGGAGCGGTACCACCAGGGCACCTCGAAGTCGGCCCGGGCGATCCGCTGCAGATTCGTGGAGTGGAACGGGTCGGCGTAGACACCGTCGGCGAGGAGCGCGGCGAGGACGGTCGAGCGCGCGCCCGCAGGGTGCCAGCCGGTCGCCGGATAGCCGGGGGAGGAGACCGCCGCGGCGGAGTCGCTCACCCTGGCCGTGGACTGGACCGCGAAGCCGGAGAGCGGGGTGCCGGCGCCGGCCGAGTCGGAGACCCGGGTGGTCTCCGCCGGCCCGTGCGGCGCGACCGGCCGCCGTTCCCCGGTCCAGGCACCGGTGGCCAGCGTGGCGAGCAGGCCGAGGACGACGGTCGTGGTGGTGTACCGGCGGGTGGGAACGGGGCGAGGGAACACGGGGGTCTCCAGGCTCGTAAAGTTAGGAAACTTTACAAATCTGGTTCAAGCTAGGGTCCGGCGGGAGCCGTGTCAACGACCTCGGCCGCGCCGGGCTGACGGCGAGTCAGATTCCGGCCGTCCGGCGCTCGAACACCAGGTCCCGCGCCGTGTCCAGCGCGACGGCCACCGCGCCCAGCAGGACGGCGTCCTCGCCGAGCCGGCTCGGGGCGATCCGGGGGCGCAGCGGGGTGAGCGCGCGCACGTGCTCCCGCACCGGCCGCAGCAGCAGGTCGACGCTGTGGCCGACACCGCCGCCGAGCACCACGAGTTCCGGATCGAGCACGGCGGCGGCCGCCGCCACGGTGTGCGCGATCCGCTCGCCCTCCAGCTCCACCGCCCGCACGGCGTCCGGATGGCCCTGCCGGGCCGCGTCGAACACCGCCTTCGCCGTGAGCTGCCCGCGCATCCCGAACTCCCGGGCGGCCTCGACCACGGCCACCCCCGACACCGCGTCCTCCAGCCGCTCCGGCTTCCGCCGCCCGTGCCACGGCAGGAAGCCGATCTCCCCGGCCAGCCCGCGCGCGCCCGTGAACAGCCGTCCCTCGCTGACGATGCCCATCCCGAGCCCGGTGCCTATCATGATGTACGCGAAGAGCCGGCTGCCCGCGCCGACGCCGAACGCGTACTCGCCGAGCGCCGCCAGATTGGCGTCGTTGTGCACCTCCAGCGGCACGCCCAGTTCCGCGCGTATCCGGTCCACCAGCCCGGCCCGCCCCCAGCCGGGCAGATGCATCGCGTACCGCACCCGTCGCCGCTCCTCGTCGTACACCCCCGGCGTGCCGATCACCCCGTGCGCCACCTCCGCGGGGTCCACGCCCGAGTTCGCCATGACCTGGCGGGCGGTGGTCACGATCAGGTCGGTCAGGGCGGCGGAGGCACGGGCCCGGTTGCGGACGTCGGACCGGGCCACGAGCCGGCCGTCCAGACCGGCCAGCGCCACCCGCAGCCAGCCCCGGCCGATGTCCACGCCGAGCGCGTACCCGGCGGCCGGATCGGGGGCGTAGAGCACGGCCGTGCGCCCGCGCTCCGGAGCGTGCGTGCCGACCTCGTGCACCAGGCCCGCCGCCGCGAGCGAGGCGAGCGCGCTGGAGACCGTGGGCTTCGACAGGCCCGTCTCCCGCGCGAGTTGGGCGCGCGAGGCGGTGCCCAGGCCGCGCAGCCGGTCCAGCAGCAGCCGCTCGTTGGTACTGCGCAGGCGGCGGCGGCTCCAGGGCTGTTCCGGCTGCTCTACGGCGTCACTGGCGGGCATCCCACCATTCTCGTGCATGGGTCCGCGCATACTTGACGGCCCTAGTAAGGCTCCTTAACTTTATCGGCCATGTCGGCCCCCGGCCGGGTGCCGCGGAGCATCGCGTCAGGAGCCCCCCATGTCCGGAAGTCCGCCACCCACGGGTGGTTTCGTCCGCCGCGTCGGCCTGTTCCAGGCCACGGCGATCAACATGAGCCAGATGTGCGGCATCGGCCCGTTCGTGACGATCCCGCTGATGGTCGCCGCGTTCGGCGGACCCCAGGCGGTCGTCGGATTCGTCGCGGGCGCGGTCCTGGCGCTGTGCGACGGGCTGGTCTGGGCGGAGCTGGGCGCCTCCATGCCCGGCTCCGGCGGCAGTTACGTCTATCTGCGCCAGGCCTTCCAGTACCGCACGGGCCGCCTGATGCCGTTCCTGTTCGTGTGGACGGCGATGCTCTTCATCCCGCTGATCATGTCCACGGGCGTGGTCGGATTCGTCCAGTACCTGGGCTATCTCGCACCCGGGCTGGACCGGACCGCCGGGGACCTGACCGGCCTCGGCGTCATCGCCCTGGTGATGGTCCTCCTGTGGCGCGGCATCGAACACATCGCCCGGATCACCGCCGTCATGTGGACCGTGATGATCGCCTCCGTGCTGCTGGTGATCGTGGCAGCGGCCGGCGACTTCAGCCCGCACTTGGCCTTCACCTATCCGGCGGGCGCCTTCGACCCGACGAGCGGCCACTTCTGGCCGGGCTTCGCCGCGGGCCTGACCATCGGTATCTACGACTACCTGGGCTACAACACGACCGCCTACATGGGGGCCGAGATCAAGGACCCCGGCCGTACGCTCCCGCGCTCCATCGTCCTCTCCATCCTCGGCATCATGGTGATCTACCTGCTGCTCCAGATCGGCACCCTCGGAGTGGTCGACTGGCACCGGATGTCCGACCCGCGGGACATCGCCTCCACCTCGGTGGCCTCGGCGGTGCTGGAGGAGACCTGGGGCAGGGGCGCGGCCGACGTGGTGACCGTGCTGATCCTGATCACCGCGTTCGCCTCCGTCTTCGCCGGTCTGCTCGGCGGCTCCCGGGTGCCCTACGACGCGGCCCGCGACCGGGTGTTCTTCCGCCCGTACGGGAAGCTGCACCCGAGGCACCGCTTCCCCGTGCTCGGCCTCGCGACCATGGGTGCGATCACCGCCGTGGGCTTCCTGATCGGCCGCCACACCGACCTCGCGACCCTGATCCAGCTGCTCACCACGGTCATGGTCATCGTGCAGGCCCTCGCCCAGATCGTCGCGCTGACCGTCCTGCGCAGGCGCCGGCCGACGCTGTCCCGCCCGTACCGGATGTGGCTCTATCCGCTGCCGAGCGTCGTCGCGTTCGCCGGCTGGTGCGTGATCTACGGGTACGCCGACCGGAACTCCCCGGGCCGGCATCCCGTCGAGTGGTCCCTGGCCTGGCTGGCCCTCGGCTGCGTGGCCTTCCTGGTGTGGGCCCGGCTGGAGAAGGTGTGGCCGTTCGGTCCCAAGGAGATCAGCGAGGAGTACGACGCGCGGAAGCCGCCCGTCGAGGTGGGCTAGGGGCACCCGCGACGCGATCGGAGGAGGACGGCACCGGGATGGAGAAGGTCTTCAAGGCACTGGCGGACGACACCCGCAGGGCGCTGCTCGACCGGCTCCACGAGAACAACGGCCAGACCCTGGGCGAGCTGTGCGAGCGCATCTCCATGCGCCGCCAGTCGGTCACCCAGCACCTGGCCGTCCTGGAGGCCGCCAACCTGATCAGCACGGTGCGGCGGGGGCGGGAGAAGCTGCACTACCTCAACCCCGTGCCGCTCCACGAGATCCAGGAGCGGTGGATCGACAAGTTCGAGCGCCCGCGCCTGAGCGCGCTCGGCGCCGTGAAGCGACGAGCCGAGGAAGCCATGACGGACAAGCCCGGTTTCGTGTACGTCACGTACATCGCGAGCACGCCCGAGAGGGTCTGGGAGGCGCTCACCGACGCCGGCCTGACGGCCGCCTACTGGGGCCACGCCAACGTGTCCGACTGGCGGCCCGGATCCCGCTGGGAGCATGTGCGCACCGACGGCTCCGGTGTCGCCGACGTGGTCGGCCGCGTCGTGGAGAGCGAGCCGCCGACCCGGCTGGTGACCACCTGGGCCGCGCCCGGCGAGGAGGAGCGGGAGGACCGGCACTCCCGGGTCACCTTCGAGATCCGGCCGCACGAGGACATCGTCCGGCTGACCGTCACGCACGAGGACCTGCGCGACGAGGGCGAGCGCTCGGACGTCGCGTCCGGCTGGCCGGCCGTGCTGTCGAACCTCAAGTCGCTGCTGGAGACCGGCCGGACCCTGCCGCAGGAGCCGTGGCTGGTGCCGACCCGCTGAGCGGCGGCGGGCAGGCGCGGACCGGTCCGCCCAGGCGGACCGGCCGCGCTGTTCCCTGCTTCCTTTCCTCGGTCTCCTCTTTCTACGGCCTGGGGGCGCTCTTCGCCGCTGTACCGGCGCAGATCAGCCCGAGGATCAGGGCCAGGGCGCCGATGACGATGTTGTTGACGATGACACCCGCGTCCGGGCCACGGCCCACGATCCACGGGGCGATGATCATCCAGATGCCGAGCGCGCACATGGCCCAGCTGAGGCCGTACATCCGCTCGGGGGCCCGGGTGAATCCGAGGGCCAGCAGGCCTATCGCTATGCCCATGATCAGGTTGTGGGCCATGAGCGAGGGCTGGCTCGCCGAGTAGTGCACGATCCACGGGGATGCGGCACAGTACAGGCCGAGCAGGAACACAGGCCCGTCCACGAGGGCCACATCACGACCGCCGAGCATGCGGGCATAGCGGTCCCGCATTTCGGAGACATCGGGGTGGCTCGCTATGTCACCCCTGTGCAGGTTGGCCATGAGTCGTCTCCTTTGGCTTCGCGGATCGGACCGCGTCTGACTTGGCGTGCGATGAGCGCCACATAGTCCAGTTTGCTCTTATTTCTTCTTTATGTGTAGGTCTCCTCAGGGGCAGGTCTCGTGCGGTCCGCTCTGGCCCTCCAGGTCGTGGCGCAACTGGCGCAGCCCCCTTCGCGCGTGGCTCTTGACCGTGCCCAGCGGCCATCCCGTGCGCTCCGCGATCTGGGTCTGCGTGAGGTCCTCGTAGTAGGCCAGCCGCAGCACGCGCTGCTGCGGTGTCGGGAGCCGGGCCAGTGCCTGGCCCACCAGGACGCGGTCCAGGGCGGCCTCGGGCCGGCCGGCGGCGGACTCGCCCGGCGGCAGGGCCGCCCCGGCGGCCACGACCAGTTCGCCACGGCGCGTCCGGGCGGACAGGGCGTCGGCGATCCGGCGGCGGGTGATGCCGACGATCCACCCGGCCACCGTGCCGCGCTCGGGCCGGTAGCCGCCGCATCCGCGCCAGACGCCGAGGAACACCTGCTGGGTGACGTCCTCGGCCTCCGCGGCGTCGCCCAGCGTGCGCCACGCCAGCGCGTGCACCATACGCGCCCAACGGCGGTGGACGGCGGCGAGACAGGCGTCGTCGCCGGCCGCCAGCCCCCGCATGAGCCGCTCGTCGGTGAGCGGCTCCCCGGCGCCGGGCCACGGCGGTGCGCCGGGGGACCGGCCGGCCGGGGCCGTGGAGCCGGTGGCGACGGCGGTCGGGTGCGGGCTCATGACGACGGCTCCTTCGCTTCGGACGGGCCGGCCGGGGCGTGCCGGGCCGGCGCAACCCCCGCCGGGCACGGCGACCCCGCCACCGTTCCGGCGGATCCCACTGCTCCGGCGGACCGCTGGACTCCCACGGACTCCCACTGCTCCGGCGGACCGCTGGACTCCCACTGCTCCGGCGGACCGGTGTGCTCCCCGCCGTTCCGGCGGTCCGGGGGGCTGCCGTGGTGTCGTCCTGATCCGTCCGGTCGGCGGACCGGGACCTGCCGGTTGTCGGCCCGATCCGTTCGATCGTGTGATCCGGTGCGGCGAAGCGACAACTCGCATCGTTTCTGCGTCGTATCGTCGTCGCATGGACGTGAGGAACCCCGCGGAACCATCGCGGCCGGGTGCCGCCGACCCGGCGCTGACGACCGGCGCGCTGGCCCGCCGGCTGGGCGTCTCACCCACCACCCTGCGCTCCTGGGACCGCCGTTACGGCATCGGCCCCGCCGCACGCACCGGCGGCCGGCACCGGCGCTGGGCGCCCGAGGACGTGACGACGCTGGAGACGATGTGCCGGCTGACCGCGTCCGGGGTGCCGCCCGCCGAGGCCGCCCGGGCCGCGCGGGAGGGGGCGGAACCGGCAGCCCTCCGGCGTCCGCCCGGGCCGGCCCCCGCGCCGGGAGGGCCGGCCGGACTCCCCGCACCGGCCGCCGACGGCGCACCGCTCCCCGCCGACGCCCGGCAGGAGGGCCGGGGGCTGGCCCGGGCGGCCGTCCGGCTCGACGCCGTGGCACTGGAGGAACGGCTGGAGAGCATGCTGACCCGCTACGGCCTGGTGGTCGCCTGGCAGGACGTGATGGCGCCGACGCTGCACGCCGTGGGCCGCCGATGGGCCTCGTCGGGGGACCGGTACGTCGAGGTGGAGCACCTGCTGTCCTGGCACGTGTCCACCACGCTGCGCCGGCACACCCGGCAGTCCGCGGCGGCCGCCGGAGCCACGGGGGCCGGGCCCGTGCTCCTGGCCTGCGTCCCCGGCGAGCAGCACACCCTGCCCCTGGAGGCACTCAACGCGGCCCTGAGCCGGCTCGGTGTCCCGGCGCGGATGTTCGGTGCCGCGGTTCCGGCGGAGGCACTGCTGGCGGCGGTACGGCGGCTGGGCCCGGTCGCCGTGGTCCTGTGGGCGCAGGCCCGCTCCACCGCGAGCCTGCCGCTGGCCGAGCACGTCACCGCGATGGAGTGGGGTGTCAGAGGGGCCCGTGCCAGGCCGCTGATGCTGCTCGGCGGCCCCGGCTGGTCCGGGCGGCCCGCCCGCGGCATGCTCCGCCCCGCCTCGCTGTCCGAGGCCCTCGACATCCTGGCGGCCGGCTGCCGCGCGGCACCGCCCGGCGAGCCCTCCTGACGGCGGCGAGCCCTCCTGACGGCGGCGAGCCCTCCTGACGGCGGCGGGCCCGCTCAGGCTCGGTTGCGGGCCCGCTTGAAACGGGCCAGCCCGTCGGCGAGGTCGACGATCGGGTCCGGATACGCCTCGACCCGCTCCCGGTCCGCTCCCCGCAGCTTCCACGGCTCGTGGACCGCCGCCCCCGCCACCTCCCTCAGCTCGGGCACCCAGCGCCGGACGTACGCGCCGTCGGGGTCGTGCCGTCTGGCCTGGGTGACGGGGTTGAGGACCCGGTTGGGACGGGTGTCCGTGCCGGTGCCCGCGACCCACTGCCAGTTCAGCTGGTTGTTGGCCAGGTCCCCGTCGACCAGCAGCTCCAGGAAGTGCCGGGCGCCGATCCGCCAGTCGACGTAGAGCGTCTTGGCCAGGAAGCTCGCCGTGAGCAGGCGGGCCCGGTTGTGCATCCATCCCTCGTGCAGGAGCTGGCGCATCGCCGCGTCGACCGCCGGATAGCCGGTACGGCCCTGTCGCCACGCCTCGATGTCGTCCCGGGCCGTGCGCTCGGACCGCCAGCGGTCGTGTTTGGTGCGGTAGTCGGCGTGCGCCGCGGCGGGGCGGGCCGCCAGCACCTGGCGGTGGAAGTCCCGCCAGGCGACCTGCCGTACGAACGCCTCCGCCCCCGGACCGCCCGCCCCGCGCGCCCGGTGGACCACCTCGACGGGGGACAGCGTGCCGAAGTGCAGGTGCGGCGAGAGCCGGGAGGTCGCGTCCCCCGCCAGGTCGTCGTGCCGGTCCTGGTAGGCGGCGAGGCCGGAGCGGAACCAGGCGGTGAGCCGTTCGCGGGCCGCCCTCTCGCCGCCCTCGGCCAGCCCCGGCGAGACCCCCGGCACCGAGGCCCGGGAGGGCAGTTCCTCCGATCCGACGCCCGACGGGACACGTACCACGCGGGGCGCCGTCAGAACGTCCCGCAGCCGCTGCCCCGACCACTGTCTGAAGTACGGCGTGAACACGGCGAAGTGGTCCGAGGAGGCCGGGGTCACCGTGCCGGGGCCCACCGCGGTGGTCACCGCGTCGTGGACGTAGAGCCGCCGGCCCTCGGCCTCCAGGGCGCGCCGCAGCCGCCGCTCCCGCGCGTGGGCGTAGGCGCTCGCGTCCGCCGACATGTGCACCTCGTCGGCATCGGCCTCGGCGGCCGTCTTGCAGACCTCCTCGACGACGTCGCCGGAGCGCACCACCAGGTGTCCGCCGCGCTCGCGCAGCCCGGAGTCCAGGTCCCGCAGGCAGTCGGCGAGGAACGCCAGCCGGTTGGGCACCGCGAAGCCGGCGGCGGCCACCGCCTGGTCGCGGACGAACAGCGGGACGACCTGACGGCGGCCCTCCAGCGCGGCCCGCAGGGGCGGGTGGTCGTACAGGCGCAGGTCGGCGGTGAACAGGACGACCGAGACGGACATGGCGCGGCTCCGGGGCGAGGGATACGGACGCTCAGCACTTCCGCCGCGAGGGCCCCACCGGATGCGCGTCCCGGTGGGCGGGCGACCACGGCGCGGGCAGGGCCGGTGGGCGGCCGACTCGGGAGTCGGGGACTTCCGGGCGGGCGGGGGTGGTCGTCGGTGCCTCAGTGGGTGGGGGGTTTCGGTTGGCGGGCCGCCGCCCGGGCGATGTTGCGGGCCATGCCGCCGAAGACCACGGCGTGGAAGGGCGACACGCCCCACCAGTAGACGTGGCCGAGCAGCCCCCGCGGGTGGAACAGGGCCCGCTGGCGGTACCGGCTGCGACCGTCGCCGTCCGGCTCGGCGCGCATCTCCAGCCAGGCCAGACCGGGCAGCCGCATCTCCGCCCGCAGCCGCAGCAGCCGGCCGGGCTCGATCTCCTCCACCCGCCAGAAGTCCAGCGAGTCGCCCACCCGCAGCCGCTCGGCGTCCCGGCGGCCCCGGCGCAGGCCGACCCCGCCGACCAGCCGGTCCAGCCAGCCGCGCAGGCTCCAGGCGAGCGGGAAGGAGTACCAGCCGTGCTCCCCGCCCACCCCCTCGATCACCCGCCACAGCGCGGAGACCGGGGCGTCCACCACCGCCTCGCGCCGGTCGGTGTACAGGCTGCCGCCGGCCCAGTCGGGGTCGGTGGGCAGCGGCTCGCTGGGGGCCCCGGGCACCGCCGCGGACGACCAGCGCGTGCTCACCGCCGCCTCCCGCACCCGGCGCAGTGCCAGCCGCACGGCCTCGTCGAACCGGAGCGGATGGCCCGGCGGCTCCGGCACGTACCCGGCGATGTCGTGCTCGTGGCAGACCACCTCGTGGCGCAGCGACTCCGTCAACGGCCGCGCGATCGACGCCGGTACGGGCGTGACGAGCCCTACCCAGTGGCTGGAGAGGCCGGGGGTCAGGACCGGCACCGGCACGATGAGCCGCCGTGGGAGCCCGGCGACGCGCGCGTACCGGATCATCATGTCCCGGTACGTCAGGATGTCCGGCCCGCCGATGTCGAAGCAGCGGTTGACGTCGTCCGGCAGACGCGCGCAGCCCACGAGGAGGCGCAGGACGTCCCGGACGGCGATCGGCTGGATCCGGGTGCGCACCCAGCTCGGCGTGACCATCACCGGCAGCCGTTCGGTGAGGTACCGCAGCATCTCGAAGGACACCGATCCCGAGCCGATGATGACGGCGGCCCGCAGGACGGCGGTCGGCACCCCCGAGGCCAGCAGGATGCGGCCGACCTCCGCCCGCGACCTGAGATGCGGGGAGAGCCGGTCCCCGGGCACCCCGGCCGGCGTGAGACCGCCGAGGTAGACGATGCGCCGCACCCCGGCCGCCTTCGCCCGCTCGCCGAGGACGCGGGCCGCGCGGCGGTCCGTCTCCTCGAAGTCCCCGCCGCTGCCCAGCGCGTGGACCAGGTAGTAGACCACGTCGACGTCCCGCATCGCGGCGGCGACCGAGTCGGCGTCCGTGACGTCGCCCCGCACCACCTCCACCTCCTCGGCCCAGGGGTGGTCGCGCAGCTTGCCCGGGGAGCGGGCGAGGCAGCGCACCCGGTGTCCGGCGGCCAGCAGTTCGGGCACCAGCCGGCCGCCGATGTACCCCGTGGCGCCGGTCACCAGGCAGCGGAGACCGTCCGCCGAGTCGTCGTGGTTCATCGCAGCCAGGTCCTTCGCGTCGGTGGCCCCCCGGGAGAGGACTTCCCGCCGACGCGGGCCCACGGATGCGTGCCTCACCGGAACGGCGGCGGTACGGGTGCCGGGGCGGTGACATGTATGCGCTGAACGGGGGCAGCCGGACCAGTACAACACGTACATTCCGTCCGGGTCCTCGACGCAGGAGGTGGCCGCCGCCATGAGTGCGAAGGTGTTGGAGCGATTTCCCGCCGGGGCTCCGCGTGGCTCATGGCCGGCGGAGGAGTACGCGGCGGCCCGACGCGCCGCGGGCGAACCGGCGACCGTGGTGATGGACCTCAAGTCGGACGCGTTCCTCGTCGTGGTCGAGGGACACGAGGAGGACGGCCGCGTCTGATCCCGGGGCACGGGCCCGGGCGGGCGGCCGACGGGGCAGGGGCGAAGACTGACCCCGGGGCACACCCGGGCCGGGACGGGCGGGCTGGCGCCCCGGCGGGGCGGGGGGAGAAGCCGGACCGGGGCCACCGGGGCGGGTGCGGGCGGCGTCGGGACGGGACCGGAAGCGCACTGCGCCGGCCGCCTCCGGACGTCCCGCCGAAGCGTTCCGGCGGCGCCCCCCGCCCGATCAAGCCTCCGTGGCGACCCGGCGGTCCGGGATACGAGACCGGCCGGGTTTTCCTTGACTGCCGTCAACGGCTGCTGCACGATCAGCGACATGACGATGCGACTGGACCTCACGCGGCGACGCCACGTCGACCTCGCACGCGTCTCCAGCGCCTCCTGTCGCGCCGCGGTCTGATCCGCGTCCTTCCTCCCCCTCCTCACGGGTTTCCGTCACGCCTCGAACTCCCCGACCCCCGGGCCGGCTTCGGCGTGCCCGCGGCGCCCGTGACCTGCGCTGAGACCGGCTTGTGTCCGGATCCCGGCGAGGTCCGCCCTTCCCCGAGAACGTTCCGGGCGGCGACTCGACCGCCGCCCGCCGACGGGCCGCCGGGTCCTGGGCCGGTGCGTGCCGTCCGACGGGCGGCGAGCCCGAGTCCGTGCCCGCGCGCCCGGCGGCCACTCCCTGGCACAGAAACGAGGCACCCATGGCCACCGTCCTGTCCGTCTCCGGCAGCCCCTCCGCCTCCTCGCGCACCGGCCGCCTGCTCCGCCACCTGGACCAGCGGCTCGCCGCCCAGGGCCACGAGGTGATCCCGCTCGACGTCCGTACCGTCCCGGCCGAGGCCCTGCTCGGCGCGGACTTCCGGCACCCCGCCGTCGTCGAGGCCACCGAACTGTTCGCCCGCGCCGACGGCGTCGTGGTCGGCACGCCCGTCTACAAGGCGTCGTACTCCGGGGTCCTCAAGGCGCTCCTGGATCTGCTCCCGCAGTACGCGCTCGCCGGCAAGACCGTGCTCCCGCTGGCCACCGGCGGCTCCACCGCGCATGTTCTCGCCATTGACTACGCCCTGCGGCCGGTGCTCAACTCCATGGGCGCCGCGCACATAGTCCAGGGCTGGTTCACCCTCGACAAGGACATCACCGTGCGGGAGGACGGCTCGGTGACCGTCGCGCCCGCCACAGCCGAGGCACTGGACCAGGTGGTGGACCAGTTCGCCACGGCCCTGCACCGGATTCCGCTGCTGGCCGCGGCGGGCTGACGCCCCCGGGCCGCTCGCGAGCCGGACAACGCGCCCTGGCAGACTGGGCGTTCATGCGAGACGAGCGGAACGACGTGAGCAAGGCGGTCACTTGGGGCCTGCTGGCCGCCTGGGCGGTGCACGACACCGAGGAAGTCGTCATGGTGCCGCGCTGGGTGCGGACACAGGTGCCGGAGCTGCGCAAGCGGTTCCCCCGGGTGCCCGAGCCGGTGTGGCGAGGGCTGGAGGGCGCGGACCGGCGCGAGTTCAGCACGGCGGTCGCCCTGATGGCGGTCGTCGTCGGCGCGGCCGCGGCCGAAGGGCGGCGCACGGGCGGGCGTTCCGCCGTCTACCAGACCGCGCTGAACGGCTTCGGCGCGCACGGCCTGGTCCACCTCGCGCAGGCGGCGGCCGTCCGCGGATACACCCCCGGCTCCGCGACCACGCCGCTGGTCGTCCTGCCCTTCACCCTGTGGGCCCGCGCCCGGCTGCGCCGCGCCGGCCTGCTGCGTCCCACCCGCCCGCGGGACGTCCTCCAGGGCATCGCGTTCGCGGCGGCGGCCGCGGTGGGCACCCACGCCGTCGCGCACCGGCTGGTGCGCGGGCGCTGAGGCGCCGGACCACGAGCGGACGCGGGGCCGGGAGGGCATGCGGAGGGTTCTTCCGGAGACTTTTCCGCGACGCGCGGCGCGCGCTGTCGAGCCCGGCCCGGGCCGTTCGTGTAGGAGGTGACTCAGAGCCCGAGAGGGGCCCGACGTTTAGGAGGACGTCATGAGGCACTACCTGCTCAGCGTGGTCCAGCCGGCCGACGGCACGCCGCCCGCCCCCGAAGACCTCGCCGCGATCATGCACGACGTCGAGGCGTTCAACGACGAACTGCGCGCCGCCGGCGCCTGGGTCTTCGCGGGCGGCCTGCACGGCCCGGAGACCGCCACCGTGCTCCGGCCCCGGGACGGCGACGTCCTCGTCACCGATGGCCCCTACGCCGAGGGCAAGGAGTACCTGGGCGGACTGTGCCTCATCCGGGCCGCCGACCTCGACGAGGCCCTGGCCTGGGGGCGCAAGGCGGCCCTGGCCACCACGCTGCCCATCGAGGTACGGCCCTTCGTGGACCAGCACTGATGGCGCGGCGCCCGTCCCCGGTCGGCGCCCGGAGCGACGGCGGCGGGGAGTCGGCCCGCTCCGGGACGTGACCCTCGTCACCCCGGAGCGCTCCCGGAATGAACTTGAGGACATGAAAGGTTGGCATTTACATCCGACGTGTTCCCCCGTCCGGGCCGAACCGGCCCGCGCACCAGCAGCGAGGCATCCGTGAACCACTCCCTGCCCGAGCAGCCCGCCGACGTCGTCGCCCGGCTGCGTGCCGCCTACGGCACCGGCCGCACCAAGCCCGTCGAGTGGCGCACCGGCCAGCTGCGCCGGCTGCGCGCGATGCTCACGGAACGCGGGGCCGACCTCGCCGCCGCCCTCCACGCCGACCTCGGCAAGAGTGCCGCCGAGGCCCGGCGCACCGAGATCGACTTCACCGTCCGCGAGATCGACCACACCCTGGAGCACCTGGCGGACTGGCTGCGCCCCGAGTCCGCGCCCGTCCCGGCCCACCTCGGCGCCGACGCCACGGCCTGGACGCAGTACGACCCGCTGGGCGTCGTCCTCGTCATCGCCCCCTGGAACTATCCGGCGCAGCTCCTGCTCGCCCCGATGGTCGGCGCGCTGGCCTCCGGGAACGCCGTCGTCGCCAAGCCGAGCGAGCTGGCCCCGGCCACCTCGGCCGCGCTGGCCGAGCTGATCCCGGCCTACCTGGACACGGACGCGGTCGCCGTGGTGGAGGGCGGTGTCCCGGAGACCACGGCCCTGCTGGCCGAGCGCTTCGACCACATCTTCTACACCGGCAACGGCACCGTCGGCCGCGTCGTCATGCGGGCCGCCGCCGAGCACCTCACCCCGGTCATCCTCGAACTGGGCGGCAAGTCCCCGGTGTTCGTGGACCGCGGCACCGACCTGGACGTGGTCGCCGACCGGCTCGCCCGCGGCAAGTTCCTCAACGCCGGGCAGACCTGTGTCGCCCCCGACTACGTCCTGACCGACCCGGGGACCGCGCCCGCCCTGGAGGCCGCGCTGGTCCGCGCGGTCGAGGGCCTGTTCGGCGCCGACCCGGCGCGCTCGCCGGAGTACGGCAGGATCATCAACGAGCGGCACTTCGACCGGCTGTCCGCGCTGCTCGGCTCGGGCCGTGTCGCCGTCGGCGGCGCCGCCGACCGGGCGGCCAGGTACATCGCGCCCACCGTCCTCGCGGACGTCGACCCCGAGTCGCCCGTCATGCGGGAGGAGATCTTCGGTCCCATCCTGCCGATCGTCACCGTGCCCGGCCTGGACGAGGCCATCGGCTTCATCAACGACCGCGACAAGCCGCTCGCCCTGTACGTCTTCAGCGAGTCGGACGAGACCCGTGACCGCATCGCCGCCGAGACCTCCTCCGGCGGCCTCGGCCACGGCCTGCCGCTCGCCCATCTCACTGTCTCCGACCTGCCGTTCGGCGGGGTGGGGGAGAGCGGCATGGGCAGCTACCACGGCCGCTACTCCATCGAGACGTTCAGCCACCGCAAGGCGGTCCTGGTGAAGCCGCTGTCCTGATCCCCGCAGTCCCTGGCGCCCGGCCGTGACACGCGGCCGGGCGCCGAGCCGGATCTCCGCCCGCCGGCGCCTCGCCCGGATCCTCGGGGCTCGCCGGGTGCCGGCCCGTATTCCCGATGCCCTCCCGGATGCCGTGTGGGATGCTCCGCCGATGACTGCAGAAACGATCACCGCGGAAGCCTCCGGCATCTGGAAACTCGGTGACCTGCCCGTCCACCGCCTCGGATTCGGCGCGATGCGGCTGACCGGCAGCGCCGCCTTCCACCTCGGCACCCCCAGCGACCGGGAACGATCGCTCGCCGTCCTGCGCAAGGCCGTCGAACTCGGGGTGAACCACATCGACACGGCGGCCTTCTACTTCTCGTCGCTGCGTTCCGCCAACGAACTCATCAACACCGCGCTGTCCCCGTACCCCGACGACCTCGTCATCGCCACCAAGGTCGGCCCCTACCGCGACTACCACGGCGAGTGGGGCACCGCGGCCCGGCCCGACCAGCTGCGCGGGCACGTCGAGGAGAACCTGCGCCAGCTCGGGCGGGACCACCTCGACGTCGTCCATCTGCGCCGGATGCGTCAGGACTCCATCGCCGAACACTTCGGCGCGCTCGCCGAGTTGCGCGAGGCGGGATTGATCCGCCACCTCGCGATCTCCAGCGTCGAACCCCGGCACCTCGCCGAGGCGCTGGAGATCGCCCCGGTGGTCAGCGTCCAGAACCGGTACGCGGTGGACCGCCCCGATCCCGAAGGCGACGAGGTCCTGCGCCTGTGCGGCGAGCACGGCATCGCCTTCGTCCCCTTCTACGCCGTCGCCGGAGAGGCCGGAGAGGCCGCAGAGGCCGGTTCGACGACCGCGCACGACGAGGCGGTGCTCTCCGTCGCCCGGGCCCACGGCGTGAGCCCCGCCCAGATCCGCATCGCCTGGACGCTGCACCAGGGTCCGCACGTCCTCGCCATTCCCGGCACCGGCAACCCCCGCCACCTGGCCGAGAACGTCGCCGCCGGCGCGCTGCGACTCACCGACGAGGAGCGGGCACGGCTCGACGAGGCACGCGCGCGGCGGGGCTGACCCCGTTCGCCCCGAACGCTGGAGGCGACCGCCGTGCCTTCCGTGCGCGTCCGGCAAGGCGGCCCGGTTCCCCGGCCGGGGCGGCCACCTCGCTCGCCCGACGGGGGCAGCCGTGTCACCCACCCGTGCCCGGCTGTCACCGGGCTCAGCCGGTGCCGGTGGGCAGGGCGATGGCCGATGCCCACGACTCGGTCCCGCGGCACGGCTCGGTCCCGTCGCGGCGCGCGGCCAACTACAATCTTGTAGACGGAACTTTCGGACAGCAGACAAGGCGGGGTGAGGGACGTCCTCATGACCGATGCCAAGGACGAGCGCCGGCCGGCCGGTGAACTCGAAGCGAGCGTCCTGGCCGCGCTCTGGGCCGCCGGTGCGCCGCAGACCCCCGGCCAGGTCCAGCTGAGCCTCGGTGCGGACCTCGCCCGGACCACGGTGACGACGATCCTCACCCGCCTGCACGACAAGGGGGTCGTCGACCGGCGGCGCCAGGGCCGGGGCTACGCCTACCTTCCCGTGCGGGACGTCCAGGACGCCCACGGTCTCACCGCCCGCCGGATGCACAGCGAACTGGACCGGGACAGTGACCGTGAGACGGTCCTCGCGCGCTTCGTCGCCCAGCTCGGCCCGGACGACGAACGTGTCCTGCGGACCCTGCTGGAATCCGACGGCCGATGACCGCCCTGCTCCTGCTCCCGCTGCTGCTGCCGTTCGCGCTGCCGCCCCTGGCCCGCCGGGCCCTGGAGCGGCTGGCGCCCGCCGCCGCGCTGTGGTCGGTCACCGTCTGCGCGCTGCTCCTGGCCGGCTGCTCGGCCGTGGCGCTCGGGGTGTACCTGCTGCTCGGCCTGCTGAAACTGCCGCCGTTCGCCGCGCTCGGCGAACTGGTCCATCCGCTGCGCACCGCCTCCGACGCCTTCGTCGTCCCGGCCGCCGCCGTCTCGGCCGGCGCGCTCGCCGTGTGCGGCCGGGCCCTGGTCCGCTCGGCCGTGGGCCAGGCCCGCGCCTTCCGGGCGGCCCGCGCGGAGGCCGGGCGCGGACCCGCGGCCGGCGACCTGTACGTGGTGGACTCGCCCCGCCCCGACGCCTACGCCCTGCCCGGCCGCCCGCACCGGGTCGTCGTGACCACGGCCATGCTGCGCAGCCTGGACGGCCCGGAGCGGGAGGTGCTGCTGGCCCATGAGCGGGCGCACAACGCGGGCGGCCACCACTACGCCCTCGCCGCCGCCGAACTCGCGGCGCACTGCCACCCCGCGCTGCGCCGGGTCCGCGACACGGTCCGGCTCGCCGCCGAGCGTGCCGCCGACGAGGCCGCCGCCGCCTCGGTCGGCGACCGGCGGCTGACCGCCCGGGCCATCGCCCGCGCGGCCCTCGCCGGCCGGGCCGCGCGGACCGAGCGCCCCGGCTTCGCCCCCGGTGTGGCCACGGGTCCCGTCCCGCAGCGCGTCCAGGCCCTGCTGGCCGCCCCGCGGGCACCCCGCGCCGGCCGTGCGGTCGCCGCGCTCCTCGCCGCCTGCGCCGCCCTGTCCTGCGTGGCCTCGGTCACCGGGACGGCCGACGTCCACCACCGCGTGGAGGTCGCGCAGGGCGAGGAGAGGCGCTGAGGGGACCTCTCCTCCCGGCACCTCCACCCTCGCGTGGAGGCCGCGCAGGGCGAGGAGGGGCCGCTCAGGGGACCTCTCCTCCCGGCACCTCCACCCTCGCGTGGAGGCCGCGCGGAGCGAGGAGGGGCCGCTGAGGCGACCCCTGCTCCCGGCACCTCCACCCTCGCGTGGAGGCCGCGCGGAGCGAGGAGGGGGCGGCTGGACGACCCTTCCCCCGGCGCCCTTCGA
The DNA here is from genome assembly GCF_014203595.1 of Streptomyces echinatus. Classification (GTDB taxonomy): domain Bacteria; phylum Actinomycetota; class Actinomycetes; order Streptomycetales; family Streptomycetaceae; genus Streptomyces; species Streptomyces echinatus. The sequence continues at coordinate 81,672 of NZ_JACHJK010000002.1, read as the reverse complement.
CCCCGTGGAGCGCGCGCGGGGCGAAGGGGGCGCTGACGGGACCTCAGCCGGCGCTTTGACCCCCCGCGTGAGGGTCGTGCAGGGTCCCGGAAGGCCCCGACGGGACCCTTTCCCGGCCGCTCCTTGACGCGCGTAGAACGAAGACTGGCGCCCCCGTAGTTTTACGTATAACCTCACCGGCTAACCACCCACACCGGAAGGTCGCCATGCGCCGCGTCGCCCTGGTCACCCTCGTCGTCCGCGAGTACGACGAGGCCATCCGCTTCTACACCGAGGCCCTCGGGTTCCGGCTCGCCGAGGACGCCCCGCGCCCCGACGGCTCCCGCTGGGTCGTCGTCGAGCCCGGCGGCGACGATCACGGCACCGGCCTGCTCCTGGCCCGCGCCAAGGACGAGGACCAGCGGGCCCGGGCCGGCGACCAGACCGGCGGCCGCGTCGGCTTCTTCCTGCACACCGACGACTTCGCCCGCGACCACGCCCGGATGGCCGCCGCCGGCGTGACCTTCCTGGAGGAGCCGCGCCACGAGCCCTACGGCACGGTCGCGGTCTTCCAGGACCTGTACGGCAACCGCTGGGACCTGCTCCAGCCCGCCGCCGTCTGACCGGTCACGAACCACTCACCCAGATCCACCCGCCCAGATCCGCCTGCCCGGATCCGTCTGCCGAGGAAAGCCCTGCCATGACCGCGCCCCGCATCGACACCGAGACCCTCCGCCGGCTCCCCAAGGCCGTCCTGCACGACCACCTCGACGGCGGCCTGCGCCCGGCCACCGTCGTCGAGCTCGCGGCCGCGGTCGGCCACAAGCTGCCCACCACCGACCCCGACGAGCTGGCCGCCTGGTACTTCGAGGCCGCCAACTCGGGCGATCTCGTCCGCTACATCGCCACCTTCGAGCACACCCTCGCGGTCATGCAGACCCGCGAGGGCCTGCTGCGCACCGCCGAGGAGTACGTCCTCGACCTCGCCGCCGACGGCGTCGTCTACGCCGAGGTGCGCTACGCCCCCGAGCTGAACACCAACGGCGGGCTGGCGCTGAGCGAGGTCGTGGAGACCGTCCAGGAGGGCCTGGCCGTCGGCATGGCGAAGGCGGCCGCCGCCGGCACCCCGGTCCGCGTCGGCACCCTGCTGTGCGGCATGCGCATGTTCGACCGGGTCCGTGAGGCCGCCGACCTGGCCGTCGCCTACCGCGACGCCGGTGTCGTCGGCTTCGACATCGCCGGCGCCGAGGACGGCTTCCCGCCCGCCGACCACCTCGACGCCTTCGAGCACCTGCGCCGCGAGAGCGTGCCCTTCACCATCCACGCGGGCGAGGCGCACGGCCTGCCCAGCATCCACCAGGCCCTGCAGGTGTGCGGCGCCCAGCGCATCGGCCACGGCGTGCGCCTGACCGAGGACATCGTGGACGGCAAGCTCGGCCGTCTCGCCTCCTGGGTGCGCGACCGCCGGATCGCCCTGGAGATGTGCCCCACCTCCAACCTGCAGACCGGGTGCGCCACCTCGATCGCCGAGCACCCGATCACCGCTCTGAAGGACCTCGGCTTCCGGGTCACCCTCAACACCGACAACCGGCTGGTCTCGGGGACGACGATGACCCGCGAGATGTCCCTGCTGGTCGAGGAGGCGGGCTGGACCGTCGAGGACCTGCGCACGGTCACGGTGAACGCCCTCAAGAGCGCGTTCATCCCGTTCGACGAGCGCAAGGCCCTCATCGAGGACGTGGTCCTGCCGGGTTACGCGGCAGCGCTCTGAACCAGCCCCCTGAGGTAGGCGGCCTGTCCGACGTGCTGAAGATCGTCGGACAGGACGCTCACCAGGCGGACCCCCAGCGTGACCGGGGGGTCCCAGCGTTCGTCCACGACACGCTCCAGGTCCTTGGCGGCCAGGGAGCGCAGGACGCCGAGGGTCTGTTCGTGGACGGCGTCGTAGTACCCGGTCAGCTGCTCGGCCGACTCGACGCGGACCTTCGCGACCTTGGCCGGGCCGTGCCCGTAGCCGGTGTCGTGCCGGGGCAGGTCGAGGCCGAAGCGTTTCACCCAGTCCTGCGAGAGCCAGACCTGGTCGAGGTCGAAGGCGTCGGCGATGTGGTCGTCCTGCACCCGGGTGAGGTGCCAGACCAGCCAGGCGACGGAGTTGGCGTCGGGAGCCGGCCGACGGTGCAGTTCGCCGGGGCCGAGGCCGTCGAGGGCGGCATGGACTTCTTCCTGGATGCGGCCGAAGCCGTCGATGAGGATGTCCTTGGCATGCATACCGACCACCATCGCAAATCGCCGCCCCTCACGCGTCCGGAATCTCCTCGGGAGAGGGGCCACTGCCCCTCTTCGGCAGCGGGACGGTGACGCGGCGCCGCAGGACGACGCTGCGGGCGGGCCGCGGCCGGGCTCAGGAGGCCACCGAGGGTTCGCCCCGGGGTGGCGCCGGGAGATCCCCCGTCCCGCCCCCGGTCTCCAGGAGTGTGACGAGCGCCCGGGCGGCGGGACTGGTGGCGCGGTCCGGTGGCAGCAGCGCCACGGTCTCGTACTCCGTCTCACCCACGCCCTTCAGCGGGAGCGCCGTGAGCGACGGCCGCTTGTGCCGGAAGTGCCGGGGTACGACGGCGATCCCCAGGTTCTCGTCCACCAGGTCCAGCAGACTGTGCACGTCGTTGACCTCAAGCGCCACCGTGCGCCGGACACCGGCCGCGGCGAACGCGGCGTCGGTCGCGCGGCGCGGACCCCAGTCGGGGTGGAAGTCGACGAACACCTCACCGGCCAGGTCGTCCGGGCCGAGCACGGCCGGGGCCGGGGCGAGGCGGTGGCTCGGGTGACACAGCACGGTCATCGGCTCGCTGGTCAGCGCCACCGACCGCAACTGGTCGGTGTCGGCCTGGGTGCGGTAGGCGAAGGCCAGGTCCAGGCGTCCGGCGGCGACCTCCTCCGCCAGCGCGCCCGAGCCGGCCTGCCGCAGCCGGATCTCCACGTCCGGGTGCCGGCCCCGGAACGCGGCCAGCAGCCGGGCCACGTGCACCCCGGCGATGCACTGCTCGGTGCCGAGGGAGAGGGTGCCGCGCAGCACGCCCTGCACCGCCGCCACGGCCTCGTGGGCGCTCCGTACCTGGGCGAGGATCCGCTCGGCCTCCGCCAGCAGCGCCCGCCCCGCCTCGGTGAGCGTCACCCGGCGGGTCGTCCGTACGAACAACGGCGCCCGCAGTTCCCGCTCCAGCGCCCGGATGGACGCCGACAGGCCCGACTGGGACACCATCAGGCGTTCGGCAGCCCGGGTGAAATGCTGGTCCTCGGCGACCGCGACGAAGTGCTGGAGATGGCGCAGTTCCATGATTGAGAAGCCTAGTCGCTGAATTTCATCGGATTCTCCTGTTGGACCACTGCCCGCCCCCGGAGGAAGAGTGGACAGCGGTAGATCGTGTGCCCACCCCTCTGGAGTCGCGTTGTACACCGCACACCCCGACCGCTACGCCGACATGCCCTACCGGCGCACCGGCCGCAGCGGCCTGAAGCTTCCCGCCCTGTCGCTCGGCCTGTGGCACAACTTCGGGCCCGACCGGCCCGTGGACAGCCAGCGGGCCATCCTCCGCCGCGCCTTCGACCTCGGCGTGACCCACTTCGACCTCGCCAACAACTACGGCCCGCCGCCCGGTGCCGCCGAGTCCGCCTTCGGCGAGGCGCTGCGGGCGGACCTCGCCCGCTACCGCGACGAGCTGGTGATCTCCACCAAGGCCGGCTATCTGATGTGGCCCGGTCCGTACGGCGAGTGGGGCTCGCGCAAGTACCTGCTGTCCTCGCTCGACCAGAGCCTCGCGCGGATGGGCCTGGACCACGTCGACATCTTCTACTCGCACCGCCCCGACCCGGACACTCCGCTGGAGGAGACGATGGGCGCCCTGCACACGGCGGTGCAGCAGGGCAAGGCCCTCTACGTCGGCGTCTCCAACTACTCCGCCGAGCAGACCCGGGAGGCCGCCCGCATCCTCGCCGGCCTCGGCACCCCGCTCCTCATCCACCAGCCTCGCTACTCCATGCTCGACCGCCGCCCCGAGGACGAGGGCCTGCTCGACGCCCTGGACGAACTCCAGGTCGGCTCCATCGTCTACTCCCCGCTGGAGCAGGGCCTGCTCACCGGCCGCTACCTGAACGGCATCCCCGAAGGCTCCCGCGCCGCGAGCGACAGCCCGTTCCTGAACTCGGACGCGGTCACCGAGGAGCTGGTCGCCCGGCTGCGCGCGCTGGACGAGATCGCGAAGTCCCGCGGCCAGACCCTGGCCCAGCTGGCCCTGGCCTGGGTGCTGCGCGGCGGCCGGGTGACGTCCGCCCTGGTCGGCGCGAGCAGCACGCGGCAGATCGAGGACAGCGTCGCGGCCATCCGCAACCTGGACTTCGACGCCGGCGAACTGGCCCGGATCGACGAGATCGTCAAGCGGTAGGACGTTCGCCGGGAGCCGCGGCACCCCCCGCGCCTCCCGGCCGTCACGCACCCGCGGGCACCCGGTCGTGGAAACCGTCCGCGCCGGCTCCCGCGGTCCCGTCGCGTGCGTGCGACCGCCGTGCCCGGCGCCCTGCGGCCACTGGATCGCCCCCGGGCACGGTCTCGGCCGCCGTGTTTCGGCCACTGGCTGCCCTGAATATGCCAAGAGACTGGCTGGAAAGACATGGTGACAGTGATTCAGTAGTGAACATACTCGACAGGGAGGGCTTCACTTCCAGCGAAGACCCGATCACGCACCGCACATGAGCCACACCGAAAGCGAGGCCGGCCGACAGGCGAACGGCGCGACGGGGAGTGTGCATGCACGACGAATTCCTGTGCCATGTCACCGCGTACGGCACCTGCGGCGGCCGGCGCATCGGAGTGCCCCTCGGCACCTACCGCGCGCCCACCCTGGCCCTTGCCCTGTGGTGGCTGCGCGACCGCGCGAGCTGGATCGCCGACCGTCTCGACCCGCAGCCCGAGGCCGGACACTTCCCGCCGAGCTCGCTCGTCCCGGTCGGGAACACCGTGCCCGACGTGCCGGCCGTACTGCGCGCCTGGTGCGGTGACCCGGCCCGACAGGAACTGGTCGCCGACGAGTTGGCCGCGGGACGACTGGTGCGGATCGCCACCGGCGACGACACCACCGAGTACGAGCTGCTCGCCGAGTCCGTCGACGCGCTGCGCATGCAGCGGACCGCTCCGGTGCTCGTCGTACCCGTCGCCTGACCGCCGGCCCCGGCCGCCGCGCGGGGCACAGAACCCTACGAATCGGTAGAATTTCGGGCATGGCTGACCGGCCGGTCCTGCCGACTGCGCCCGACCTCGTCCTGGAGACGGAGACGGGCTCCACCGTGATGTTCCCGAGCCACGACTACCTCATCGGACGCGACCCGTTGAGCGACATCGTCTTCGACGACGTCCGGGTCTCGTGGCACCACGCCGTGCTGCGCTGCGACGACGGCCACTGGACCGTCGTGGACCGGGACAGCACCAACGGCACCTACGCCGACGGCCACAAGATCCGGCAGCGCCAGGTCCGGCCCGGCAGCGTGATCCGCTTCGGCAACCCCGCCGACGGCCCCCGCGCCGTCCTGTCCGACGCCCCCGAACCCGCCCCGGACCGTCCCGCCGCCGTCTCCCAGCCCGAGCTGACCGGCACCTTCCGCAGACCCACCAGCGTGCGCCCGCTGCCCGCCCGGACCATACGGATCGGCCGCGCCCCCGACAACGACCTCGTCGTGGACGACCTGGTCGTCTCCCGCAGCCACGCCGAACTGCGCGCCCACGCGGACGGAAGCTTCGAGATAGCCGACCTCGGCAGCCACAACGGCACCTACCTCAACGGCCGGCCCGTCACCCTGTCCGCGGTCGGCCCCGGAGACATCATCGGCATCGGGCACTCCGCGTTCTGCCTGGTCGGCGACGAACTCCAGGAGTATGTCGACACCGGCGAGATCTGCCTCGACGTCCAGGAACTCACCGTCACCGCCGACGGCGGCCGGACGGTCCTGCTGGACAACGTGTCGTTCCCGGTGCGGGAGAAGTGCCTGCTCGCGGTGGTCGGACCGAGCGGATCCGGAAAGTCCACGCTGCTCAACGCCCTCACCGGCCAGCGGCCCGCCGACCGCGGCACCGTCCTGTACGACGGCCGCGACCTCTACCGGGACTACGCCGAACTGCGCCAGCGCATCGGCCTGGTCCCGCAGGACGACATCCTGCACCCCCAGCTCGCCGTCCGCGCCGCCCTCGGCTACGCCGCCGAACTGCGCTTCCCCGAGGACACCGCCCCGGCCGAGCGGCGCGCCCGCACCGCCGAGGTCCTGCGCGAACTCGGCCTGGAGCAGTGCGCCGAGCGGCCCGTGCACACCCTCTCCGGCGGGCAGCGCAAGCGGGTCAGCGTCGCCCTGGAACTGCTCACCAAGCCCTCACTGCTCTTCCTGGACGAGCCCACCTCCGGCCTCGACCCCGGCATGGACCGCTCCGTGATGCACATGCTGCGCGGCCTCGCCGACGACGGCCACACGGTCGTCGTGGTCACGCACAGCGTGCTCAGCCTGGACGTCTGCGACCGGCTCCTCGTCCTGGCCCCCGGCGGCAAGATCGCCTACTACGGGCCGCCCGGCGGCACCCTCGCCTTCTTCGGCTTCGCGCACTGGCCGGAGGCCTTCGAGGCGTTCGACCGGGACCGGGACCGGGACTGGGGCAAGGAGTACCGCGCCTCGCCGTTCCACCGGCGCTACGTCACCGACGCCACCACCCAGCCGCACCACCCCGGCCCCGCTCCCGTCCCCCCGGTGCCGCCGCCCCGCCCGCGCCGCTGGGGCGCCCAGGTCGCCACCCTGGTCCGCCGCTACACGGCCGTCCTGAGCGCCGACCGCACCTTCCTGATCGTCATGATCGCCCTGCCGTTCGTGATGGGCGCCATGGCCCGGGCCCTGGCAGGCGGCCGGCTCACCCGGGACACCGCGATGAACGCGCTGCTCATCCTCTGCGTCGGCGCGGTGCTCACCGGCGCCGCCAACGCGGTGCGCGAACTGGTCAAGGAACGCGCCGTATACCGGCGGGAACGCGCCGTCGGCCTGCCCAGATCCGGATACCTGGTGTCCAAGGTCGTGGTGCTCGGCACGGTCACCGTCGCCCAGGCCGTCGTGCTCACCCTGGTCGCCCTGCTCGGCGTCGATCTGAACGCCCCGGACGGCCGGGGCGTCCTGCTGCCGCCGCTCGCCGAGATCACCCTGGCCGTGGCCCTGCTGGCGTTCACGGCGATGATGCTCGGCCTGCTGGTTTCCGCGCTGGTCCGCAAGGAGGAGCTGACGATGCCGCTGCTGGTGCTGCTCGCCATCGTCCAGGTCGTCTTCTGCGGGGCCCTGCTCACCCTCGACGGGGTGCCCGGCCTGGAACAGCTGTCCTGGCTCGTGCCCTCCCGCTGGGCGCTCGGCGCCATGGCCGGCACCGTCGGCCTGTCCCGGATCGTCCCCGGGAACCTCTCCGCCGACCCCCTGTTCCGGCACGCGACGGACGTCTGGCTGCTCGACATCACCATGCTGCTGGTGCTGTCCGCGCTCTACGGCCTGGTGGTCGCCCGGCTGCTGCGCCGGCAGGAGCCGGCCGTGATGCGGAAGTAGGCAGGCGATGACCTCTCGCGGATTCCGCCCCACACATGTCGTACCGCCGCACGGCATGCCCGCCTGGGAGGGCCCGGACCCGGCGCGGCCCACGGCGCCCCTGGACCCGCTGCTGCCCGTGGAACTCATGGAGCGGCGCGGCGACTGGGGGTACATCCGCTGCGCCAACGGCTGGGCCGCCTGGGTCGACGGCCGCGTCCTCGTCGCCGTACCCGGTGACCCGCCCGCCGCCGGCGGCCCCGAGACCACCGCCGACCCGCGGCCCCTGCTGGCCCGCGCCGAACAGGCGCTCGCCGACTACCGGGCCGCCGTGGAGGCGCTGGCGTCCGGCGCCCTGGACGGGCAGGAGTTCGAGACCCGCACCCAAGGCCTGCGGATCGGGCTGGTGATCGACGGCGAGTCCATGTGGCTGTACGACCCGCGGGAGGAACGGTGGATGTACGGCGACGGACGGCGGCTGAGCACCTACGCCACCGACCGGACGGTCACCGGCGTGCGGGAGACCGGGCACGCCCCCACCCGGCCGGCCGCGCCCGAGGGTGAGCGCTGATGACGAGCGGGACCGGCCTGTTCTCCGGCCGGCCCTCGGAACTGGTCGGCCGGCAGGTGGCGGGCTACCGTATCGAGAGCGAGGTCGGGCGCGGCGGCATGGCCGTCGTGTACCGCGCCCACGACCTGCGCCTGGACCGCACGGTCGCCCTCAAACTGCTCGCCCCGGAACTGGCCCGCAACGACACCTTCCGCGGCCGTTTCATCCATGAGTCCCAGGTGGCCGCCTCGCTCGACCACCCGCACATCGTGCCCGTCTTCGAGGCCGGCGAGACCGACGGAGTGCTCTACATCGCCATGCGGTACGTCTCCGGCAGCGACCTGCGCCACCTCCTCGACGAGCGCGGCCCGCTGCCGCCCGCCGACGCGGTGCGGATCGCCGCCCAGGTGGCCTCGGCCCTGGACGCCGCGCACGAGCACGGTCTGGTCCACCGGGACGTCAAGCCCGGCAACATCCTGGTCGCCGAGGGCACCGACAGCGACCATCCCGAGCACGTGTACCTCACCGACTTCGGGCTCACCAAGAAGTCGCTGTCCCTGACCGGGTTCACCAGCGTCGGCCAGTTCGTCGGCACCCTCGACTACGTCTCCCCGGAGCAGATCTCCGGCCGCCCGGTCGACGGCCGCTGCGACGTCTACGGCCTGGCCTGCGTCGTCTACGAGACCCTCACCGGCCGGCCCCCGTTCCAGCGCGACGACGACATGGCCCTGCTGTGGGCCCACCAGTACGACGATCCGCCACCGCCGAGCGCGGCCCGGCCCGAACTCGCCGCGGCCGTCGACCCCGTCTTCGCCACCGCCCTGGCCAAGGCCCCGGACGCCCGTCACGACACCTGCCTCGCCTTCGTCGCCGCCCTGCGCACGGCACTGGCGGCGCCGGCGGCCGGCGGCACGGACCCGGAGCCCGGTCCCACGGCACCCACCGAGGTCCACCGTCCCCCGCGGTGGGCCGCGCCGGTGTTCCCGGGGGACTGAGGCCGTGCGGGCCTAACGGGCGTGCACGGCCCGGCGGCGCCGTACCCACCGGGCCGGCAAGCCGCCCAGGAAGCCGGTCGCCAGTCCCCACAGCGCGCCCAGGCCCACCGCCTGCCACAACCGCGGATCGAGGAACAGCTCCCCGGACAGACCCCCGCCCAGGTCCCCGATGCCGAGCAGGGACATTCCGAAGTGCACCGACACGCGGCCCGTCAGGCACATCATCAGCACGTTCAGCGCCAGCGCCACGGCCAGGTGCAGGGCATGCTGCCAGAGCCGGACCCGGGCCGGTGAGCGGACGGCCATCCGGAAGGCCACGACGAGCAGCAGGACGGCGTCCACGACCACCAGCCACCACATCCGGCCGTCGTAGGCGGTGAGCGAACGGAGGTTGAGCGCGGACACGTCGGGAGTGCGCAGGACGGCGTCCAGCACATGCGGCACGGGCAGGCCGAACGGCCCCTCCACCCGGCCGTGCCAGGTCGCCCCCAGGCCGACGGTCACGGCCAGCCAGACCAGGTTGGGCAGCCCGAGCAGGAGCAGCGCGAACATCGCGGCGACGTGCCCGTGGGCCGCCGCCGCGATCAGCGTGGCGACGACGCCGATGAGGACGTAGGCGAGGATCAGCTCCAGCATCGCGTGCGCCGCCGGGCGCACCGCCTCCTGCCGGCGCAGCAGCCGTCCCGGCAGGGGAGCGCCGCGCGCCACCAGCAGCGCCACCAGCAGCGTGCCGGCCAGCCACAGCAGCCCGAACAGCACGGTCAGCGGCACATCGGCGGTGAACCCGACCCGCGGCGTCGCGTCCAGCAGACCGGTCAGATCGCCGAGGGTCCCGCTGCCCACGTCCAGCGCGAAGGTCTGCCGGGCGGCGAACGCCAGACCGGTCAGCGCCGCCAGCCACAGCACCGCGATCCGGGCCGCCCAGCCGGCCAGCTCCCGGGCCGAGGCCACCGCCCGGTACCGCAGCGGGCGCAGAAAGCCCGCACCCAGCACCAGGGCCCCGACCAGCGTCACCGACAGCGGGAGCGCGGTGAGGTCGGCTCGCGTCTCGGCGAACACACCGGCGTCGCCCGTGATGTCCACGCTGCCGCCGACGGCGGTGACCACGGTCGCGGCCACCACCCGGGGGAACGCGCCGTCCGGCAGCGCGGCGGCGCCGGCCGCCAGCAGTCCCAGCGTCGCCACCAGGACCATGACGGCCAGGCCGGTCAGCACCGCGGCCAGGGCCGGCGCCCAGCCGTGGCGGGCGGCGGGCCGCGCGGGGACGGTGGGGTGGCTCACGCTCGCCACGCTAAGCAGCGGCCGGGCGCTCCGCCCGCCGACGGCCTCCGCGTCCGCTTGCGGGCCGTACGGTGCTGCGACACACAATGGGGTCAAAGTGCTGGCATACGTATCAAGGAGGGTTTGGCGGGTTCGTCTCCGAGATGCCGCGCACCGCGACGGGAAGAAGGCCTCGTGAGCGTCGATCCACCGTCTTCCGGCCGACCCTCCGGCCCTCCGAGCGGCCGGCCCTCCGGTCCGCCCACCGGCCCTGCCGCGGGCCCTCCCTCCGGCCCCCTGTCGGGCTCCGCCCGGCCGCCGTCCGGGCCGCCGCCCACGGGGCCGCCGCGCGGCGGCCGGGGGCCCGGGGAGCCGGACCGGCCGTGGTGGACATCGGTGCCCCGCATGGCGGCGCTCACCGCCGCCGTGGCCGCCGCGGTGACGCTCGGACTGGTCTTCACCCACCTGGGCGGTGGGTCCTCCTCCGGCGGCGAAGTATTCCTGCAGTCCGCCAACAGTGTGGGGCCGGACCCGTTCACGGAGTCGACCGCGCAGAAGGTCTCCGCCCCGCAGACGCCCTCCGCCTCCGCCTCCGGCGGGGCGACGGGCCGGGCCGAGCAGGTCCGCGGTGTGCAGGGCGGGGCACCCGGCCTGTACGGCGGCACCCGGCAGACGGCCAGCTGCGATGTCGAGAAGCAGGTCAAGTACCTGCGGGCCGATCCGGCCAAGAACCGGGCATTCGCCAGGACGGTCGGTGTGAGGCCCGCCGGTGTGCCCTCCTTCCTGCGCTCGCTCACCCCCGTACAGCTGCGTACGGACACCTGGGTGACCAACCACGGGTTCCGCAACGGTACGGCCACCGGTTATCAGTCCGTCCTGCAGGCCGGTACGGCCGTGCTGGTCGACGGGCACGGCGTGCCCCGGGTGCGCTGTGCCTGCGGCAACCCGCTGGGCTCGCCGGTCGCGCAGCGCACCACCCCCAGGATCGTGGGGAAGAGCTGGCCGGCCTACCGGCCGGGGAACGTCGTCGTGGTGCGGCCGGCACCCGCGCCGGTGCCCGTCTTCGTGCTCTACGACCCGCACCGCGACGAGTGGGTGGGGCGGCACCGCGGCGACGAGCAGGGCCGCCGTGATCACGACACCAAGCCGCCCGAGCATCCGGAACCGTGGAACCGGCCGACGCCGTCCGTGTCGCCCTCGCCGTCCTCCGGGCCCCCGTCCGCGTCCCCGAGGCCGACCGGCACGCAACCGTCGAGGTCACCGTCGGCGTCACAGAAGCCGGGGTCGTCCAGGCCGCCCTCGAAAACGCCGTCAGAGTCGTCCAAGCCGAAGCCCGAGTCATCCAAGCCGAAGCCGAAGTCAACGGAGCCGAAGCCGGAGTCATCGGAGCCGAAGCGGGAGTCGCCGAAACCGGAGTCGTCCAAGCCCGAGCCCGAGTCATCGGAGCCGAAGCCCGAGCCGTCCAAGCCCAAGCCGGAGTCGTCGAAGCCGAAGCGGGAGTCGCCGAAACCGGAGTCGTCCAAGCCTAAGCCGGAGTCAACGGAGCCGAAGCCGTCGGAGTCGCCGCAGCCCGAGTCGTCGAAACCATCGTCCAAGCCGCCGTCGGAGTCGCCGAACCCGCCCTCGGAGTCGCCGAAGCCGCCGGCGTCGGGTTCGCAGCTGCAGTCCACGCCCGTCGCCCCCACTTCCGCGACCGGCGGGCAGCCGGGGCAGGCCTCCCAGCAGCCGCAGCCGACCTCGGAGCGGTCCCGTCGGACACCGCAGCCGCCCCAGCAGACCCCGGAGCGCCCCCGGCAGACGTCGCAGCAGCCGCAGCCGACCTCCCAGCCGCAGCCGGAGGAGACGTCCGATCAGCAGCGGGACAATCAGCAGGACGATCAGCGGCAGGACCAGCAGGGCGGTACCGAGTCGTGAGCGGGCGCCGGTACCCGCGCGCCCCGTACCGTGACCCTCGCCACTGTGCGCGGTAGGCGAACGCATCCGGTGGACTGCGCGGCCGGGCTCGGGGTACGAGGACTGGTGCAACAGCGACCGGCCGTACCGGGCTTTCCGAGAGAGACAGCATGACCGAGCACCTGGGCGGGGCAGTGATACCGACTGGTTTCGACGTACCCGTGGAGCCGCTGCGACGAGCGGCGCACTACACCGGCGAACCCGGATGCATCGCCGAGGCACGCGCCTTCGCGGCCCGGTTCCTCCAGCAACTGCGGACCGAATGGTGCGCCACCGTCGACGGCCGGGCCGACGGCGAGCTGCTGCTGATGGTGAGCGAACTCGTCACCAACGCCGACCAGCACAGCGACGGCCCCTACATCCTGGAGCTGGAGGGCACGGGCAGCGCCGTGGCGGTGTCCGTGTACGACAGCAGCAGCGCCCTTCCGCGCCGCTTCCCGCGGGACCCCGAGCGCGTCGGACGGCATGGGCTGGAGATCGTGCACGCCCTGGCCTCGGAGATCACCGTGGAGCGCGTCCCCGTGGGCAAACGGGTGCGGGCGGTCTTTGCGCTGAACCGCTGAGCCCAACCGTTGAGGAAGGCCGGTTCCGTACCGGACCGTCGGGGCACTCCGGCCCGGCCGGGAGCGCCCCGACGGTGCCGTGTCAGGCGCAGCCGAGTTCGCCGAGCATTCCCTGGCGCAGCCGGGTGATGATGCGCTTGATCAGCCGGGAGACGTGCATCTGGGAGCACCCGAGCCGCTCCCCGATCTCAGCCTGGGTGGCCTCCTCCACGAACCGCAGGTGGATGATCTGACGGTCACGGTCGCTCAGCTCCGCCATCAGCGGGGCGAGCGCGTGGAAGTCCTCGACGAGCCGCAGCCCCTCCTCCTCCACACCGATGAAGTCGGCGAGCACCGCCTCGCCGTCCTCGGGTCCGTCTCCGGTGAGGGCGGCGTCCAGCGAGGCCGAGTTGTAGCCGTTGGAGGCCAGCTGGCCCTCGACCACCTCGGTCTCGGAGATGTTCATCAGCGTGGCCAGCTCGGCGACCGTCGGGTCCCGGTCCAGCCGGCTGGAGAGCTCCTCGCGCGCCTTGGCCAGCTCGACCCGCAGCTCCTGGAGCCTGCGCGGCACATGGACGGCCCAGGTGGTGTCCCGGAAGAACCGCTTGATCTCGCCGACGATGTACGGCAGGGCGAAGGAGGTGAACTCGACCTCGCGCGACAGTTCGAACCGGTCGATGGCCTTGATCAGGCCGATCATGCCGGTCTGGACGATGTCCTCCATGTCGTCGCCACGACCCCGGAACCGTCCGGCCGCGAAGCGCACCAGCGACATGTTCATCTCGATGAGGGTGTTGCGCGCGTATTGGTGCTCGTGCGTGCCCTCTTCGAGCTCGGCCAGCCTGCGGAAGAACTGGCGGGACAGCTCCCGTGCGTCCCGCGGGGCGACGGACGCAGGGTCCTCGATGCCAGGCAGTGACCTTCCGACCGTCCTGTCCTGCTCGGTCTGCTCGACGACCTCTGCTTCCGACCGGATCCCGGCGGCGGTGTTCATTGCCTCTCCCACGAAAGTCACGGTTCGACGTGTGCCTCTAAGGGCCTGCGTGTCCCATCTCTTTTTGTGCGACTCGCGTCTCTCCGGGTACCCGCTTTCCGATGGGTCATGCCCCCGTGAAGCCGCTCACCGGGCGGGTACCCACAGTGACGCCGCGCATGCACCCGGTCGGCCGCACTGGCGTAAAACGGCTGTTCGAAGGCGGGTCCCGGCCCGGGATTTCCCTCAGGGCGGAACACCGGGACCTTGTCCCCGATCGCCGCACTCCTAGGCTGATGGGATGACCGTCCCGCTGAGCGACCAAGCCCGAGTGATCCCTCTGCGACCCGCGCCGGCCCGTCCGGCGGCGCCGGAGCCCGAGCCCGCCCCCAAGGAACCCCTGTGGCGGGATCTGGTCGGCGAGGTGCTGCGCCGTGAGCGGCAGGAGCAGGAGCGCACCCTCAAGGACGTGGCCGACGAGGCCCGGATCTCGCTGCCCTACCTGTCCGAGATCGAGCGGGGCCGCAAGGAGGCGTCCTCCGAGGTCCTCGCCGCCGCCGCGCACGCGCTCGGCCTGGGCCTCGGGGATCTGCTGTCGCTGGCGCACGGCGAGCTGACCCGGCGCACGGCCGAGCGGCGTCGGCCCGCCGCCGTGCCGCACCGGCCGTACCAGGGGCTCTGCCTGGCGGCCTGATCCCGCCGTCCGCCCGTCCGCCCGTCCGCCCGTCCGCCCGCCCGCCCGGCCGCCCGTCCGGCCGCCCGTCCGCCTGGTCATCCAGCCGTCGGCCGCCCGGTCACCCCGGCGTCCGGTCACCCGTCCGCAGCTGCCGGAAGAACGCCCGGACGTCGTCGACCAGCAGGTCCGGCTCCTCCATGGCCGCGAAGTGCCCGCCGCGGTCGTACTCCGTCCAGCGCACCAGGTTCTCCGTGCGCTCCGCCTTGTGCCGCAGCGCGATCTGGGGTTCGGCCGGGAACAGGGCGAGCGCGGTCGGGGCGGCCGACGGCTCGGCGGGGCGGGCGGTCCGGCCGGAGGCGTGCGCCCGCTCGTAGTAGATCCGGGCGGACGAGGCGGCCGTGCCGGTCAGCCAGTACAGCATCACATTGGTCAGCAGCCGGTCCCGGTCGACGGCCTCCTCCGGCAGCTCGGCGCAGTCGCTCCACTCGCGGAACTTCTCCACGATCCAGGCGAGCTGGCCCACGGGCGAGTCCGTCAGGGCGTAGCCGAGGGTGTGCGGCCGGGTGGACTGCAGGACGGCGTACCCCGTGCCCTCCCGCGACCAGTCGGCCCAGCGGCGCCACGACCGCAGCGTCCGCTCCCGTTCCTCCGGCCCGAGCCCGGCCAGTTCCTCCTCGGTCGGCTCGGTGGCCGCCTGCGCGCCCGGCAGCAGGTTGAGGTGGACGCCGATGACCCGGTCGGGATGGGCGCGGCCCAGCTCCCGGGAGATCGCCGCGCCCCAGTCGCCGCCCTGGGCGCCGAACCGCTCGTAGCCGAGCCGGCGCATCAGCTCCGCCCAGGCGTCGGCGACGCGGCCCGCCTCCCAGCCGGGCTCCGTGGTCGGACCGGACAACCCGAAGCCGGGGATGGCCGGCATGACGACGTGGAAGGCGTCGGCCGGGTCCCCGCCGTGCGCCGCCGGGTCGGCGAGCGGTCCGGCCACGTCCAGGAACTCCACGAACGATCCCGGCCAGCCGTGGGTCAGCAGCAGCGGGACGGCGTCCGGCTCGGGGGAGCGCAGATGCGCGAAATGGATGTGTGCGCCGTCGATCGTCGTCGTGAACTGCGGCCACGCGTTCAGCCGGGCCTCCGCGGCGCGCCAGTCGTACGCGTGCCGCCAATAGGAGACCAGCTCCCGCAGATAGCCGGCCGGGACGCCGTACTCCCAGCCGGCGCCGGGCAGCTCGGCGGGCCAGCGGGTGCGGTCGAGGCGGTCGTGGAGGTCGTCGAGGTCGCTCTGCGGGACCGAGAGGCGGAAGGGCCGGATGCTCGCGTCGGGTGCGGAGGTCATGATCCAGATGCTAGGGCACACGCCTCACCCGTCCGGGTGGTCCGGGGACGGGACCGATGAGTTCCGCGCGCGGGAGGGGTCGACACACATGACCGTGTTCCACGCACCGTTCCACGCCCCGGGAGGCGCTCATGACCACCGACGGATTCATCACGTGTCTCTGGTTCGACGGCCAGGCGGAGGAGGCCGCGCACTTCTACGTGTCGGTCTTCAAGGACTCCAGCATCGGACGCGTCGTCCGGTGGACCGAGTCCGGTCCCGGCCCGGCCGGCTCCGTGCTGACCGTGGACTTCACGGCCAACGGCCAGAGGTTCGTGGCGCTGAACGGCGGCCCCGAGTTCACGTTCAACGAGGCGGTCTCCTTCCAGATCCTCTGCTCGGACCAGCAGGAGATCGACCAGTACTGGGCCAAGCTCACCGAGAACGGCGGCGAGCCCGGACCCTGCGGCTGGCTCAAGGACCGGTACGGCGTCTCCTGGCAGGTCGTCTACGCCCCGCTCCTGGGCATGATCGCCGACCCCGACCCGGCGAAGGCCGCGCGGGCCACCCGGGCCATGATGGCCATGGGCAAGCTGGACGCCGCCGCGCTGGAACAGGCGTACGCCGGCGCGTAGCGGGATGCCCGGCCGGCCGCCTTCACCCGGCCTCGGCGAGGATCTCGGCGATCACGTGCCGGGAGTTCTCGGCCAGGGCCGGGTTGGTGTGCCGGTAGTACGGCAGCTGGATCAGCGAGATCGACAGCGCCCAGCCGCGCCCCCGCGCCCACTCCGCGTCGTCGGCGCCGACGGCCGCGCGGAAGGTGTCCCGGGCGGTCGCGGGCAGCAGGTTCCAGGCCACGATCAGGTCCACGGCCCGGTCGCCGACCCCGGCGGTGCCGAAATCGATCACGGCACTCAGCCGGCCGTCTTCGACCAGCACGTTCCCGGGGGACAGATCGCCGTGGGCCCACACCGGACCGGAGTGCTCCGGTGCTCGCAGGGCCTGTTCCCAGCAGGCCGTGACCGCGTCGGTGTCGACCTGCCCGGCCAGCTCGGCGATGGCCGCGCGGGTGGGTGCGTCACGGTCGCGCAGCGGACCGGCCCGGTGACCGGGCGGCCCGTCCTGGCGGGGGATCCGGCGCAGGGCGCGCACGAACGCCCCGAGATCTCCGGCGAGCCGTTCCGGATCCGCCACGGCCCCCGCCACCGGGTTGCGGCCCTCCAGCCAGCGGTAGACGGCCCAGGGCCACGGGAAGTCCTCGTCCGGTCCGCCCACCCCCAGCGGTTCGGGCACCGCCACCGGCAGCAGCGGAGCGAGCCGGGCCAGCACGTGCCGCTCGCGCGTCACGTCCGGTACGGCGGCGGGGCGCCGGGGCAGCCGGACCACCAGGTCGGCACCCAGACGGAACATGGCGTTCTCGGTCCCGGAGGACGCGAGCCGCCGTACGGGCAGCGCGGCCCACCGCGGGAACCGGCGGGCGACCAGGCGCTGGACCAGCGGGGCGTCGAGGTCGAGCTCGTCCGCGTGCATCCGCTGCGGTTTGCTGTCGAAGGCACTCATCGGAGCCCATCCCAGCGTCTCGACGCCCGCGCTGTCGACGGAATTACGCCGGGCTCAGACCCGGTCGGCCACGATGAGCAGGTACTGGAAGCTGCCGTTGCGGTACGCGGACAGGAAGGTGTCCTCGATGCCCGTGACCAGGTGGTCCGCCTCCTTGCGCAGGTCCCAGTACGGGATGGTGGCCTCCGTCAGGTCCTCGACGTGGACCGGCACCAGCCGGTTTCGGGCCATCGCGCGGAAGTACTCCGACCGCGGATGGATGTCGCAGATGTAGTGCGCGTTGATCAGCGACACCTCGCGGGAGGCCTGCCCGTAGGTGTCGTTGTAGCAGCCGGTGATCACCACGTAGCGGCCGCCGCGGCGCAGCAGCCGGGCGTGCTCGGCGAACAGCAGGTCCAGCTCGACGTACATGGTGGACTCGTTGTTCCAGGACGCCGCGTACGCGCCGGTCTCGAACCCGGTGTCGAGCATGTTGCGGTGGTGGTAGCGCACCTTGTCGTCGATGCCCCGCGCGCGGGCCTGCTCGTTGGCGAACTCCGCCTGCTTCGTCGAGAGGGTGACCCCGTCGGCGTGGCAGCCGTACCGCAGGTGTGCCACCACGCTGCCGCCGCCGCGCCCGCAGCCGGCGTCGAAGACCCGGTCGGCGGGGGAGAGCGGCCCGAGATGGGAGGCGAGCAGCTCGGCCTGGGCGTGCTCCAGCCGGTGCAGTTCGGTGGTCACGCGCTCCCGGCGCAGGGCGGCGTCCGGCTCGTCGAGCACCGAGCGGTCGGCCGCCCCGATGCCGTAGTGGTGGTGGTACAGGTCGTCGATCTTGCCGAGTTCGAGGTTGACCGGGTTCTCCTCGGCGTTCCAGTAGTCGGCCACGCGGCTCTGGTACGTGGACTGGGCCGGCACGGGAAGGGTTGCGGTCCGGGCGACGGGCACGGTCGTCAACGGTGACTCCTTGTTGCGCGTATGACGGTGTTTCGATCCGGTGAGCGGTGCGATTACCAGTAGTCGGGCAGGTGGTAGCGGTGGGAGTTGGTGGCGTGCCACTCGTGGTTGCCGGACACCCAGGCGGCGAGCCCCTCGGCGTAGCGCTCCACGAGGGGCGAGGTGGCGGACAGCAGGGCGGACTCCTCCTCGAAGGCCTCCATGATCCGGTTGTGGATCTCGACGGCCTTCAGATAGGCGGCCTTCAGCCCGCGGCGGTCGTTGGCGGCGACCACCTGCGGCAGGTTGAGGTGGGTCGGGTCGCTGGCCAGCTCCTTGGTGAAGGAGTACAGGTCGTTGACGATGGTGGTGGCGTTGCAGGCGAGGGCCGTGATCCGCTGGATCTCGGGCCGGGCGTAGACCTGTTCGGGAAGCTCGTAGCCGTCCACCGCGTCGACGATCGACAGACAGGGCCGGAAGTTGTTGAACTGCCGCATCACCAGGTACTCCCACACCCGGGGCACGTACCGGGTCTCGGCCCAGGCGGCCTCGGCCAGGTAGCCCAGGTGCAGCCGGGCGATGTCGTGCACGAACCGGCCGGTCTGGCTGGGGGTGGCGAAGGCGGCGTAGTCGGCGAGGGCGAAGTGGTACGAGCGCAGCGGACCGTCGGTCCGTACGCCCTCGCGCCACTCCTCCTCCAGCTCCGGGACCCCGTGGTACGGGTCGATCGCCGACTGGGCCATGATCAGCCGTCCGCCCAGTCCGCGGCGCGCTCCGCCCCGGCCCTCGTCCTCCTCGCAGTAGCAGGAGTCGACGACGTTCTCGGCGAGCAGCAGCTGGCCCGCGACCGTGAGGCGATCCAGGTCGAGTGCGCCCGGGTGCTGCAGGACGACGGCCCGGCCGAACTGGAAGCCGGAGAAGTCCCCCTTCCACGCCTCGGGGAACAGGTCCAGTCCGCGGGCCCAGGTCTCCAGCCGGCGGTCGACCTCGGCGGCCTTCTGCGGGTCGGCGGGAGCAGCCGGCCGGTGGCGCAGTCCGGGGATCGTGCCGGTGCGCCGGTCCCTGCGCATGCTCTGGGCGATATTCGGTGGTCCGGGCAGCCGGTAGCCGGGGGTCGAGGTGCTCATGACGTGCTCCGGGCCGTCACTCGGCGGTCCGGCCGAGCTGGACGTTCTCCAGGATGCCGGCCGCGTCGGGAACCAGGATGGCGAGCGAGTAGTAGGCCGTGACCAGGTACTTGATGATGGCGGCGGTGTCGATGCCCATGAAACGGACGTTCAGCCCCGGCTGGTACTCCTCGGGGATGCCGGTCTGGTAGAGACCGATCACCCCCTGGTCGGCCTCGCCGGTGCGCAGCGCGATGATGCTGCTGGTGTGGTTCCCGCTGACCGGGATCTTGCTGCACGGGAAGATCGGCACCCCCCGCCAGGCGGGCACCTCGTGACCGTCCACGCTCGCCGTGCCGGGCACCAGGCCGCGCTTGTTGCACTGCCGGAAGAAGGCCGCGATCGCCTTCGGGTGGGCGAGGAAGACCTTCGTCTTGCGCCGCATCGCCAGCAGTTCGTCCATGTCGTCCGGTGTCGGCGGACCGGTGTAGGTGCTGATCCGCTGGCCGTAGTCGACGTTGTGCAGGAGCCCGAACTCGCGGTTGTTGACCAGCTCCCACTCCTGTCGCTCGCGGATCTCCTCCACGGTCAGCCGCAGCTGCTGGGCGGTCTGGTCCATCGGGTCGTTGTAGAGGTCGGCCACCCGGGAGTGCACCCGCAGCACGGTCTGGGTGAGCGACAACTCGTACTCGCGTGGGGCCAGTTCGTAGTCGACGAAGCCGCCCTGGAGGGTCGGCTCGCCCACATGCCCGGCCTGTACGGGCACCTCCGCCTCGCCCTTGCGGTTCATCGGACGGTGCTGCCGCTCGACATACGCCGCCAGGTGGGCCGCGAGGGACGGCACCCGCCCGGTGAACTCCTGCACGACCGCCCAGGGCAGCGCCAGCACCACACCGGCGGTCTCCGCCCGCACGGAGGTCAGCCACAGCGGATCGGACTGGCCGACCGCCTCGTCGCCCATCTGGTCGCCGCCCGTGACGACGCCGACGATCTCCTCGTCGCCGTACTTGCCGCGCGCGTAGCGGGTGAAGCGACCGTGCGCCACGAGGTAGGCCTCGGTGACCGGCTGTCCCGCCTCGAACAGCACCTGGCCCGGGCGCACCTCCCGCGGCTGGAACCGGGAGGCGATCTCCCGCAGTACGTCGAGGTCGGCATAGCCGCGCAGGATCGGCAGCTCGGTCAGTGTCTCCGGGACGACGCGGATGTCGTCGGCGCCGTTCTGCTCGAAGTGCACGCGTCCGCGACCGGTGCGCAGTTGCAGACGCCGGTTGACCCGGTAGGCGCCGCCCTTGACGTCCACCCACGGCAGGGTCTTCAGCAGCCACCGGGAGGTGATGGCCTGCATCTGCGGTTCGGACTTGGTGGTGGTGGTGAGCTGACGGGCCGCCCGGGTGCTCAGGCTGGTGAGCGGAGCGTCTGCCGGGGGGCCGGGGTCGGGTTCGTCGACTGCGGAGCCGGTGGCGATGTCCGGAGTGGACACGTTCCCTCCTGCGAAAGAGGCGGACAGGGGTGGTGCGGATCGGTCGGCGGTGCGCGCGGTGCCGGTGCGCTCGGACCAGCCAAACAGGGCACGTGATCTTCCGGTACAGCGTGAAAGGGGCGGTTTCGATCACTGCGTCGCGTAAACGAGCCGTTGAGCGCGTTCCGTGGGAGCGGGGGTGATCGCGCGCCGGTGTCGCGCCTCCGTGCCCTGGGGGCGCCGGGGTTTCCGGCGTCCCGGCGTTCGACGGGCGGCGCGACCACAGGGTGGCTAGCGTGAGGTAGCGGGACAATCCGGCCGACCGAGAGGGCTTTCGACCATGGCTGTGCAACCCGAGGGAACGCCCTGCTGGGCCGACGCGATGTTCAGCGACGTCGAGGGAGCCAAGAGGTTCTACGGCGACGTCCTCGGCTGGACCTTCGGCGAGTCGTCGTCGGAGTACGGCAACTACACGCAGGCCTACGCGGACGGCAGGGCCGTGGCGGCCGTCGTCCCGCCCATGCCCGGCCAGGAGGGCCAGTCGCAGTGGTGCCTGTACCTCGCCTCGCCGGACGCCTCGGCCGCGGCGGACAGGATCCGGGAGAACGGCGGCGAGGTGCTGATGGAGCCGATGCAGGTCGGCGAGTTCGGCACGATGTGCCTGGCCCGGGAGCCCAGCGGAGCCGTGTTCGGCGTGTGGCAGGCGGGCACCCACGAGGGCTTCGAGGCGACGGCGACGCCCGGCGCCTACTGCTGGGCCGAGGTGTTCACCCGTGAGCCCGGGCAGACGGACACCTTCCTCTCCTCTGTCTTCCCGTACCGGATGAAGGAGATCGAGGACGACGCGGTGGACTTCCGGATGTTCGACATCGGCGAGGACACGGTCCTCGGCCGCATGCGCATGACCGACGACTTCCCGCCCGAGGTGCCGTCGTACATCAACGTCTACTTCACCGTGGACGACTGCGACGCGGCCGTGGAGCGGGCCACCAAGCTCGGCGGGATCCTCCGCTTCGGCCCGATGAGCAGTCCCTTCGGCCGGTTCGCGGCGCTCAGCGATCCGCAGGGCGCGAACTTCTCGGTGATCGACATCACGACCACCGAGGGGGAGATGCCGAAGATCAAGGACGTGTGACCCGCCCCGGGACGGGGCTCCCCGCGGCCATGGCATGATCGAGCGCATGCGTGAACGTGTGGTGGCCGCGTGCGACGGGGCTTCGAAGGGGAACCCCGGACCGGCCGGATGGGCGTGGGTGGTCTCGGACGACGACGAGCGGACCGCCGCCCGCTGGGCGGCCGGCCCGCTCGGCCGGGCCACGAACAACGTCGCCGAACTGACGGCTCTGGAGCGGCTCCTTGCGGCCGTGGACCCGGAGGTGCCGCTGGAGATCCGGATGGACTCCCAGTACGCGATGAAGGCCGTCACCACCTGGCTGCCCGGCTGGAAGCGCAACGGCTGGAAGACGTCCGCCGGCAAGCCCGTCGCCAACCAGGACCTGGTGGTCCGCATCGACGAGCTGCTCGACGGCCGGTCGGTCGAGTTCCGGTACGTTCCCGCCCACCAGGTCGACGGCGACCCGCTGAACGACTTCGCCGACCGCGCGGCCAGCCAGGCGGCCACCGTCCAGGAGCCGTCCGGCAGCGCGCTCGGCTCGCCGGAACCCCCGCCGTCCCCCGACACGCCGAAGGCGGCGGGGGCGCCGCGCGGAAAGGCACCCCGCCGCACGGGCGGCGGGGCGTCCTCCCGCACCATCAAGGCGAAGTTCCCCGGCCGCTGCCCGTGCGGCCGGTCCTACGCGGCCGGCGAGAAGATCGCCAAGAACGCGCAGGGCTGGGGCCACCCGGAGTGCCGTACCGCCGAGGTCTGATCAGACGTCGAAGGTGTAGTGCTTGGTGTGGTCCAGCAGGTCCGCCGGGCGCACGTCGTTCCACGGCTTCATCGTGTCGTTCAGGTCCACCACGTCCGGCGTGCCGCCCGCCGGCGCATAGGCGCTGCCCGGGTGCCGGCGCTGCCACTCCGCCCACAGCTTGTCCACGTATGCGTGGTGCAGCCAGAACACCGGGTCGTTGGGGGACACGCCGGTGGCCATCTGCCCGCCGACCCAGACGTGCACCCGGTTGTGCAGGTTGACCCCGCGCCAGCCCTCGAGGTGGTTGCGGAAGCCGTCCGAGGCGCTGTTGTAGGGCGGCATGTCGTACGTCGTCATCGCCAGCACCGAGTCCACCTCGGCGCGTGTCGGCAGCTCGCGCACGCTCGTGCCGAGGGAGCGGCGCAGGAACGTGCGGCCGTCGACGCGCACGTTGACCGGCCAGGCGCCGGCGGACGCGGCGAACGGGCCGTCCATCACCCGGCCGTCGCTGCTGCGCCCGGTGCCGCCGAGGAAGTCCGGCGCCCACAGCGAGGCACGCACCGTGCGGTCGGTGCTCCAGTCCCAGTAGGGCAGGGTGACCGAGGAGTCCACGGACTGCAGCGCCTGCTCGAAGTCGAGCAGGAATCTGCGGTGCCAGGGCAGGAAGGAGGGGGAGCGGTGGCCGGTCCGCTCGCCGCTGTCGGTGTCCGCCATGATGAACTCGTTGTGCGTGCGGACGAACTCGTCGTAGCGCCCGTTGCGCTTGAGTTCGAGGAGGGCGGCGACGAACCGGCGCTTCTCGTCGGCGGTCAGGGCGGCCTGGTTCTTGCGTACGGTCATGGTGCGGGGTGCTCCGGGAGTCTTGCGGGGGCGGTCAGTTGGCGGGGAACGGCAGCAGCGGCGCGCCCTGCAGCTCGTCCACCGCGGCGCGGGCGGCGGCGCGCGGGGTGGCCACGGGGTCGTAGTGGCTGACGACGCTGATCCAGGTGCCGTCGGCGTTGCGCATCACGTGCAGCTGCACGCCGTCGACGAACACCTCGTATCCGCCGCCGTGTTCGTGGTGGTGACCGCCGCCGCTGCCCGGCCCGCCCTGTATTCGGCGGCCCTTGTAGACCTCGTCGAACGATCCCGGCGCGGTGGGGGTGTGGTCGTGGTGTCCGGCTGCCGACGCGGTGGGGGCGGTGAGGGCGACGGCCGAGGCCGTCGCGGCCACGGCGGCCGCCGCGGTGAGCGCGCGGCGCCGGGTGATGTCGGGCATGCGGGTCCTCCTGAAGAGTGGTGCGGTGGTGACGACGCATGCCTATCGGGAGGTCGTGGAGTGGAAGAAATCGCCTGGAACCGGTTGGCTATGATCCGGACAATTAACCACATGTCGTACAGGGTTGAACCAAGATGATCTTGCTGTGAAGGTGGCCCGACCTGACCCGGAACGGGGAATTCCTTGCCGGGTCGCCCCGGTCTCCGCCGATCCTTTCCGGCGGCCGCCCGTCCGAGTGGCGCGGCTCACCACGGCAGACTGACGTGATCGGGCGGGCTCGCCGCCCTGCTACTCTCCGGTGCCGAACGACCACGTCCGGTGACTGTCAGGGGTGTGCGCGTGAAGGTCGTCTGTGTCGGAGGCGGGCCCGCCGGGCTCTACCTCGCCATCCTGCTCAAGCGGCAGGACCCCTCCCACGAGATCACCGTGCACGAACGCGACCCCGAGGGCTCCACCTACGGCTGGGGTGTGACGTACTGGCGTCACCTCCTCGACCGGCTCCGGGCCCACGACCCCGCCTCGGCCCACGAGATCGAGGCGCACTCCGTCCGCTGGAACGAAGGCGTCGCCCACGTGCGGGAGCTGTCCACCCGGCATCACAGCGACGAGGGCTTCGGGATCGGCCGGCACCGGCTGCTCGACCTGCTCGGCGCCCGCGCCCGCGCCCTCGGCGTCCGGGTGGAGTTCCGCAGCGAACTCACGGAACCGCCCTTGGGAGCGGACCTCGTCGTCGCCGCCGACGGCGTGCACAGCGCCCTGCGCACCGGCCGGTCCGGCCACTTCGGCACCCGGATCACCACCGGCCGCAACCACTACATCTGGCTCGGCACCACCAAGGTCTTCGACGCCTTCACCTTCGCCTTCACCGAGACCGCGCACGGCTGGATCTGGGCCTACGGCTACGGCTACAGCGGCGACCACAGCACCTGCGTCGTCGAGTGCGCCCCGGAGACCTTCACCGGCCTCGGCCTGGACCGGGCCGACGAGGGCGAGAGCCTCGCCCTGCTGGAGAAACTCTTCGCCGACGTCCTCGACGGCCATCCCCTCATCGCCCGCTCCGGCGCCTCCTGGCAGAACTTCCGCACCCTCACCAACCACACCTGGCACCACGGCAACCTGGTCCTCCTCGGCGACGCCGCCCACACCACCCACTACTCCGTCGGCGCCGGCACCACGCTCGCCCTGGAGGACGCCATGTGCCTCGCCGGCGCCCTGCGCACGCACGCCGGCCTGCCCGAGGCCCTCACCGAGTACGGGCGCCGACGCCGGGCCGAACTGGTGGCCGTCCAGAGCGCGGCCCGCTACAGCGCCCAGTGGTACGAGAACCTGCCCCGCTACATCCACCTGCCCCCGCACCGGATGTTCGCCCTCCTCGGCCAGCGCCACTCGCCGCTGCTGCCGCACGTCCCGCCGCAGCTGTACTACGGCCTGGACAAGGCGGCCGGACAGCTGGAGCCGCTGCGCAGGCTCAAGCGCTGGCTCGGCCCCCGCGCGGCCCGCGCCCTGCACGCCCGCCACCGCTAGCCGCTCCTCCGCCCGCCCCCGGCCACTGCCCGGCCGTCCCGGAGCGGACCCCGGCCCGAGCCGTCACCCGCGTGCCCGGCGCCGGTTGGTGAATGCTCATTCACTCGATAGGGTGAATTTAAATTCACCTCGTATCCGTGTCGCCCGCAGGAGCGCCGATGGACCAGCCGGCCCCGATATCCCCGCCGCCCGGCACCGGCACGCCGGCGCCCCGATTGCGCGACCGGCTCACCATCCCGGTGCTGGCGTCGGGCGGCATCCTCATGGCGGTCATGCAGACCGTGGTCGTCCCCCTGCTGCCCGACCTGCCCCGGCTCACCGGCGCGTCGGCCGCCGCCGTCTCCTGGACGGTCACCGCGACCCTGCTCTCCGGAGCCGTCCTCACCCCCGTGCTCGGCCGGGCCGGCGACATGTACGGCAAGCGCCGGGTGCTCACCGCCGCGCTCGCCCTGATGACCGTCGGCTCCGTCCTGTGCGCGCTCTCCTCCGACATCGGCGTGCTCATCGCCGCCCGCGCGCTCCAGGGCGCCGCGGCCTCCGTCGTTCCGCTCTCCATCAGCATCCTGCGCGACGAACTCCCGCCGGAGCGGCGGGGCTCCGCGGTGGCACTGATGAGCTCCACCGTCGGCATCGGCGCGGCGCTCGGCCTGCCGCTCGCCGCGCTGGTCGTGCAGTACGCCGACTGGCACACCATGTTCTGGCTGACCAGCGCCCTCGGCGCGGCGGGTGTGGCGGCGACCTGGTGGGCGGTGAAGGAGTCGCCGGTCCGTGAGCCCGGACGGTTCGACGTCCTCGGCTCGCTCGGCCTCGCCGCCGGGCTGGTCTGCCTGCTGCTCGGTGTCTCCCAGGGCGGCACCTGGGGCTGGGGGAGCGCACGGGTCCTCGGCCTGTTCCTCGGCGCCCTCGTCGTCCTCGCCCTGTGGTGGTGGCAGCAGTTGCGCACCGCGCAGCCGCTGGTCGACCTGCGGCTGGTCGGCCGGCCGCGGGTGGGCCTGTCCCATGTGGCGGCCCTGCTGACCGGGTTCGCCTTCTACGCCAACTCCCTGGTCACCGCCCAGCTGGTGCAGGCGCCGAAGGCCACCGGGTACGGCCTCGGCCTGTCCATCGTCGCCACCGGACTCTGCCTGCTGCCCGGCGGCGTCACCATGCTGCTGTTCTCCCCGCTGTCGGCCCGTATCTCGGCCGCGCGCGGCCCGCGCATCACGCTCGCGCTGGGCGCCGCCGTCATCGCCTGCGGGTACGCGCTGCGCATCACCGACAGCCGCGACCTGTGGATGATCATCCTGGGCGCCACCGTGGTGGCGACCGGCACGACGCTCGCCTACTCGGCGCTGCCGACCCTGATCCTGCGCGCCGTACCGGCCGCCCAGACCGCCTCCGCCAACGGCGTCAACGTCCTCATGCGCACCATCGGCCAGGCCGTCTCCAGCGCGGCCGTGGCGGCCGTCCTCGTCCACCACAGCAGCCCTCTGGGCGGTGTTCCCGTACCCACCCTGGACGGCTACCTGCTCGCCTTCGCCATGGCCGGTGCCATCGCCCTCGTGGCCTGCGCGGCGGCCCTGTCCATCCCGGGCGACGGCGGCGCCGGGGCCACCCGGCGGGCCCGGGGCGCCACCCGGGGCGCACGCGACGAGGCGCTGGAGGGAGCATGAGGGGCAGGGCGACGGAGGGGGCACGGCCCATGAGGACCATGGCGACGACGCGGGGAGCGGGAGGGCCGTGACCACGCCACCCGGTCAGGCGCCCGCCCCCGCTCGCCGGGACGCCGAGGCCACCAAGGCAGCCATCCTGAAGGCCGCCCGCTTCCTGCTGGCCCGGCACGCGCACGCCGACATCACCCTCAAGGCGGTCGCCGACCGGGCCGGCGTCAGCCCACCGCTGATCCTGAAGTACTTCGGCAACAAGGACACCCTCTTCGCCCGCGTGATGTCCTTCGACACCGACGCCGACGCCCTGCTGGACGCCCCGCTGGACGACCTCGGCCGGCACATGGTCCGGCACGTGCTGTCCAGCCAGCGCGACCGGGGCGCCGACCCGCTGCTGCGCATCGCCTTCGCCCCGCTGCACGGCGACCACGGCGACGTGCTGCGCGCCAACTTCCGCGCCCAGGTGACCGAGCGCCTCGCCGCCCGGCTCACCGGCCCCGACGCCGGCCTGCGCGCCGAACTCGCGGTCGCCGCCCTGGTCGGCCTCGGCGTGATGTACGGCATCGCCCGCGGCCCGCACCTGCGCGGCACCGGCGCCGACGCCGTCGCCGACCGCTACGGGCCCGCCGTACAGGCTCAGCTGACGCCCGGCGGGCCCGGTACCACCGGGTGACAGCCGCCGTCCGGCCGGCGCGCGAACCCGTACCCCCGGCGGAGCGGCCGGTCCCGCGGGGCGCCGGGCCGGGTGACAGACTGGCGCCATGGACGAACGCGTAATCGGCAGGTCGGGTCAGTGGGCGTCGGTCGTCGGTCTCGGCACATGGCAGCTGGGCGCCGACTGGGGCGACGTGGACGACAAGGTGGCCCTGTCCGTCCTGGAGACGGCGGCGGAGGCCGGGGTCACCTTCTTCGACACGGCCGACGTGTACGGCGACGGGCGCAGCGAGGAGACCATCGCCTCGTTCCTGCGCGGCCGCCCCGACCTGCACGTGCTCGTGGCCACCAAGATGGGCCGCCGGGTCGAGCAGATCCCCGGGAACTACATCCTGGACAACTTCCGCGAGTGGAACGACCGCTCGCGCCGCAACCTCGGCGTCGACCGCGTCGACCTGGTGCAACTGCACTGCCCGCCCACCCCGGTCTACTCCTCGGACGCCGTGTTCGACGCCCTGGACACCCTGGTCGAGGAGGAGCGCGTCGCCGCGTACGGGGTGAGCGTGGAGACGTGTGCCGAGGCGCTGACCGCGATCGCCCGGCCGAACGTGGCGAGCGTGCAGATCATCCTCAACCCCTTCCGGATGAAGCCCCTGACCGAGGTCCTGCCCGCCGCCCGCGAGGCCGGCGTCGGCATCATCGCGCGCGTGCCGCTCGCCTCCGGCCTGCTGTCCGGCAAGTACACCAGGGACACGGTGTTCGCGGCCGACGACCACCGCACCTACAACCGTCACGGCGAGGCCTTCGACCAGGGCGAGACCTTCTCCGGCGTCGACTACGGCGCGGGCGTGGAGGCCGCCGCCGAGTTCGCCGCGCTCGCCCCCGAGGGGTACACCCCGGCCCAGCTGGCGCTGCGCTGGATCATCGAGCAGGACGGCGTGACCACGGTGATCCCCGGTGCCCGCAGCCCGGAGCAGGCCCGCGCCAACGCCGCCGCGGCCAAGCTGCCGCCGCTGCCGGAGGAGACCCGCACCGCCATCCGCGAGCTGTACGACCGCCGGATCAAGGACCAGGTCGAGCACCGCTGGTGAGCGGGCGACCGCCGACCGTTTGAACGAACGGCCGGGCGGTTACACGCACCGCATGACACAGGAAGGGCGGCGCAAGGGGCGTGACGAGTCCGAGGAAGAGCGGGCCGACCGGATGTGGGGCGAGCTCATCCAGGAGGTCCGGGTGGCCCAGACGGGCGTGCAGATCCTGTTCGGCTTCCTGCTCACCGTCGTCTTCCAGCCCAAGTACGGCCGCCTGGCCCTCCCCGACCAGACGATCTACATCGTGACCGTCGTCCTGGGCGCCTGCGCGACCGGCGCCCTGATCGGTCCGGTGTCACTGCACCGCCTGGTCTCCGGCCGCCGGGTCAAGCCGCAGGCCGTGCGGCTGGCCTCCCGGATGACGTTCGTCGGCCTGGTCCTGCTGCTGGCCACGATGACGTCGTCGCTGCTGCTGATCCTCCGGGTGGCCACGCACGACGGCTATGTGCCCTATCTGGTGACCGGCGTCGTCGCCTGGTACCTCGTGTGCTGGTACGGCCTGCCCCTGTGGGCCCGCCGCAGGCACACGAGCCGGTCGGACGACTGAGGTCCTCCGTCCGGCCGGGTGCCCGCGACGGCCGTCCCCCTAGGGGCGGACGTAGGGGCGGGTCATGATCTCCATGTTGTGGCCGGACGGGTCGGTGAAGTAGGCGCCGCGGCCCCCGAAGAGACGGTTGATCCGGCCCGGATCGGTGTGGTGCGGATCGGCGTAGTACGTGACGTCGAGCGCTTCCAGCCGGGCGATCATGGTGTCGAACTGCTCCTCGGGCACGAGGAACGCGTAGTGCTGCGACTGTATGGGTTCCTCGCGCTGTTCGTAGTAGTCGAGCGTCACGCCGTTGCCGAGGTCGACGGGCAGGAACGGTCCGAACGGGGCGCCGACCGTCAGTCCGAGGACGGCGGCGAGGAATTCCGCCGACAGCCGCCGGTCGCGGGCGAGGACGGCGGTGTGGTCGAGCCGTACGGCGGTCGACGGGGAGTGCTGAGGGGTGGCCTGCATGGGGTGGCTGCGTCTCCGGTCATGAGATCTGCTGGACGGGCGCCTTCGCGGGCGCCGGGGCACGAACTCGGAGACGACGGCGGGCCTCTCGCCCGCCTCGCGCTCACGCCGAGGCCGGGACCCTCACTCGTGTATGGCCCATGGCCGACCCGGCAGTCACCCGGATGACCTTACCGATCATGGTCCGCAGGCGCAACGCCCGCCAGGGCGCGGAGCTGACGGTCGTGCGGCCGGCTGAGCAGCAGCAGCGACAGCACGGCGCCGATCAGCGCGCAGAACATGTCCCACTGGGTGTCCCAGACATCGCCCTGGGTGGCGAGGAAGGCGTCCGCGCCGTGCCCGCCGATCTCGGCCGCCAGCCACTCCAGCAGCTCGAAGCAGGCGCTGAAGGCCAGACAGGCGCACACGGTGAGCGGCGCGAGCCAGCGGCTGCCACGCAACGGCGAGGTGCGGCTGAGCAGTTCACGGACCAGCACCGCCGGTACGAAGCCCTGCATCAGATGCCCGAAACGGTCGTACGGATTGCGGTCGAGGCCGAAGGTGTCGCGCACCCAGTCGCCCAGCGGGACCTGCGCGTAGGTGTAGTGGCCGCCGAGCGCGAGGACCAGCGCGTGCACGGTCAGCAGGCCGCACAGCAGTCCCGTCAGCGGGAAGCGCCGCCAGGCCAGCACCACCAGGGGGAGGCCCACCAGCGCCCACACGGTCTCCAGGAACCAGGTGGCGCGGTCGCGCGCGCCCCACGCCGACACGGCCAGCCCCAGGGCCACCACGCCGGCGAAGAGGGCGGGCGGCACGCGGCGCGGCGCCGGGAGCGGGGCGGAGTGCACTGCGGTCACGGCGGGGCTCCTTGACTGAGGGCGTCGTAGGCACCTCATCGTGGCGCCGGGCCCGGTCCGCGGACATGAGTACGGCTACTCAGCCCGCGGAGAGGATGTCCGCCAGCAACTCGTCCACCGGGACGTGCTCCCGTCCCGGCGGGACGAGCAGGTGGGTCTCGCGCAGGAACGCGGCGATCGCGGGCGCCCAGACGAACACCACCGCACGGTGCCGGCTGCCGTCCGGACGCGCGTCCCCGAGGAACTCCATGCGCAGCTCCTGCCAGAGTCCGGTGTCGGCCGGCCGCAGCCGTACGTCACCGATGCCGACCGGCCCGTCCAGCCCCGCGCAGAGCATCTCCCGGTCCAGCCGCCAGCAGGCCAGCACATGGCCGTCGTGGGCGAAGACGGCGGTGACGGCGAACGGGTCGTCGGCGTCGTAGCCGAGATGGGCCAGCACCGGACAGCGGCCGGTGCCGGGCGCGAGGAGCTGCACCACCAGGGTCTTGTGCACGAACGAGTTCACGCGGGGACCTTTCGCAAACAAACGGCGTAGGGCCCTCTAGTACCCCGGCAGCGCCCGGGATGCTCACCCGTGCGACTGATTCCCGCGGGCTGCGCGCAGCGCGGCCGGCCAGCCGCCGACGGCCCGCTGGAGTTCCTCCGGGCGTCCAGGGCCTTGGTGGGGCGAATGCCCTCGGCCTCGGCGGACTGCGTGATCGCGGTGCCGGGCTCGGAGGAGGCGCTGGAGCGGGAGACGTAGTGGCTCGGCCGGACGTCGGCGTCCGGCAGGTCCACGCCCCGCCGACACCTTCGGCGTGCCGGCGGCGGCCTGTGCCATGCTTTGGCCGACCCGTGTTGCGGCGGCCGCGAGGCGTCAGGCGAACGCCTCCCGCAGCGCCGGCAACAGGGTCTTCGCCGACCAGTCCAGGTAGTCCCGCTGTGACTCGCCGCCGATCTGCACCAGGGCGATCTCCCCGAACCCGGCCTCCGCGTAGGGCCGTACGGCCTCCACGAAGGCGTCGGGGTCGTCACCGCACGGGATGGAGCCGGCGACGTCGTTCTCGGTCACGAACCCGGTCGCGGCCTCGAAGGAGTCGGGGTGCGGCAGCTCGGCGTTCACCTTCCAGCCCAGGCCGAACCAGCGGAACTGGGAGTGGGCGCGCTTGACGGCCGTGTCCCGGTCGGGGTCGTAGCAGACCGGCAGCTGGCCGACCCGGGGCTTGCCGCCGCCGCCGTGCCGGTCGAAGGCCTCCAGCAGGCCCGCCTTCGGCTCGGTCGCGATCACCAGGTCGGCGAGGCGCCCGGCGAGCTTGCATGACTGGTCGCCGGAGACGGCGATGCCGATCGGCGGCGCCTCGTCCGGCAGGTCCCACAGCCGGGCCGACTCCACGTCGTAGTGCTGTCCGTGATGGGTGACATGGCCACCCTCGAAGAGCGCCCTGATGATCTCGACGGCCTCCTCGAGCATCTCGTGGCGGACGTCCACCGGGGGCCAGCCGCCGCCCACGACATGCTCGTTCAGGTTCTCGCCGGCGCCGAGGCCGAGCCGGAACCTGCCCTCCGACAGCAACTGCACGGTCGCCGCCTTCTGCGCCACGATCGCCGGGTGATAGCGCAGGATGGGGCAGGTCACGTAGGTCATCAGCGGGATCCGCGAGGTGGCCTGTGCGGCGGCGCCGAGCACGCTCCACGCGTACGAGGAGTGCCCCTGGGCGCGCAGCCACGGGAAGTAGTGGTCCGAGATCACCGAGAAGTCGAAACCCGCCTCTTCGGCTCCCACCACGTGATCCACCAGGTCCCGGGGGCCGGCCTGCTCGGTCATCATCGTGTATCCGATTTGCACCATGACGGGCGAGTCCCCGGCTGGACGTGGGGAAAACGGCCGGCGGTCCCGGTCAGTCCTTCGGCACCCGGAACGTCCGCAGGAACGTCCGCAGGGCCTGCCGGCTCGCCGCGTCGTCCCAGGCCGCCGCCGGGGTGGTGAAGCGCAGGGAGAATCCGCGCCGGCCGCCCAGCAGGAAGCCGCGTCCGAAGGTGTGCACCCGGGCGGCGCCGGAGCCGGCCAGCCACTCCAGGTCGGCGGCCTCGCGGCCCTGATAGGTGGTGGCCCGGAGCGTGCCGACCCGGCGGTAGCCCGGCTGCTTCGCCAGCTCGGGTTCGACGTCGTCCCGCCAGACGGCGACCGGGGCGCGGTCGACGCGCTCGGTGTAGGTGACGGCCAGCGTGGGCGCGGCGCCGCCCCGGCCGAAGGTGACGCGGTAGGCGCGGTCGGCCGACCGGGCGGTGGCCAGCCGTTCCCAGCCCTCGGGCAGCGCCACCGAGAAGCCCTCGGGAGCGTTGTACCGCTGGTAACCGGCCGGCAGGGCGGGGGAGGCCGAGGCGGTCGGCGCCGGGGTGGGCGCGGTGCCGTCGCCAGTGTGCCGGGCGGTGGGAGCGGTCGGCACGGTGGCCCGCGGCGGGGCCTCGGCCGTGTCCCTGCCCGGCAGCGCGTCGGTCGCGGCCAGTACCGCGGCGGCCACGGTGACCACGGCCAGCGCGGTGCCGGCGGCCAGCATCCGGCTGCTCCGTAGCGGCACAGCATGACGCACGCCCGCGTACGCCCCGCGTAGCCGGGGCTCGGGGGCCGGCCGCCGGTCCGCGTCGTAGTCCTCGCTCAGCGCCCGGGTCAGGGCCTCCCGGACCACCGGCCGGGTCAGCCGTTCCCGCGGGTTCTTGCGCAGCAGCCCCTGCACCGCCTGGGCGAGCGGGCCGGCGCGCAGCGGGGTGCGCAGCGGCAGCCGGTCCACCGCCTTCAGAGTGGCCTCGGCCCGGCCGCGGTCCCTGAACGGCGGCCGCCCCTCGACCATGGTGTAGAGCAGCGCGCCCAGCGCCCACAGGTCGGCGGCCGGACCGATCCGCTCGTCGCGGGCCTGCTCCGGGGAGGCGTACGAGGGAGCCGTGAGCCGGGGCACGAGTGTGGTGCCGGCCAGCCCGAACCCCGTGACGACCACCGGCCCGTCCTCCCTGACGAAGACCTGTCCGGGGCTCAGCTCGCCGTGCGTGATGCCCTCGTCGTGCGCGGCCTGCAGCACGTCGAGCAGCTCCAGGCCGAGCCGGGCCGCCCGCACCGGGTGGAACGAGCCCTCCCGGGCGAGGAGTTCGCCGAGCGGCACGCCGTCGATCCACTCGGTCACCGTCCACAGGGTGCCCGCCTCCACCGCGGCGTCGACGACCGCGGCGATCTGGCCCGGGCGCAGCGGCCGCATGGTCTCGCTGGTGCGGACGACCCGGGCCGTGGCCCGGCGCGCGGTGTCCTCGGCGACGGGCTCCGGCAGAGCGGTCTGCGCCACCAGCCGGGGCTGCTCCGCCGCGACGTCCTCGGCGTACCACCACAGACGGTTCGTCTCGCGGGAGAAGACCTCCAGGAGCCGGTACCGCCCGGCGACCAACTCATGTGCGGAGACGTGCGCCTTGACCATGGTCATCCCTCGCTGAAACCCCTGCCTCGACTTTCCCAGAGGTACGCGGGGCCCGCGGGGGAGCGTTCAAAGAATCCTCGATTCAGGCCCCTTCTTGCCTTTTATTCAAACGTTCGAAGGGGCTTGCGATTTCGGGATGCCCGCCGTGGCTCACAGCAGCCCGAAGCGGTCGGCCCAGCCGGTGAGTTCTCGGGGCGTCGTGTTGCCGCCGCACACCACGAGCCCGATCCTGGCGTCCGCGCCGATCCGCGCCGCCACCTGCCGGGCCGCCGGCAGCAGACAGCCCGCGGCCGGCTCGGCCCACACCTTGGCGTGGTCGGCGAGGTCCAGGCAGCCCTGCACCGCGTCCCGGTCCGGGACCACCAGGACCTCCTCGACGAGCGCGGACACATGGTCGTACGTCAGCCGCGACACCGAGGGCGCGCTCAACGTGGTGACGAGGGAGGACAGCGGCACCGGGACCGGAGCGCCGGCCCCGAGCGCGCCGGACATCGCCTGCGCGCCCACGGTCTCCACGCCCCATACGCGCACCCCCGGACGGCGGGCGCGCAGGGCCGCCGCCACGCCGGCGATCAGGCCCCCGCCGCCGACGCTGACGACGACGTCCGTCAGCTCGCCTGCGTCCTCGGCCAACTCCAGTCCCACGGTGCCCTGTCCGGCGATCACGACCGGGTCGTCGAAGGGATGGACCAGGGTCAGGCCCTCGTCCCGCAGCACCGTCACCAACCGGAAGGCGCTGTCCATGCCGTCGGTCAGCCGCACCGACGCCCCGGCGTCCTCGACGAGCGCGATGGAACGCGCGGGCGCGGAGCGCGGCATGACGACGGTGGCCTTCACGTCCAGGGCCGCCGCCATCACGGCGAGCGCGATCCCGTGGTTGCCGCCGCTGACCGCGACCACGCCCGCCGCCCGTTCGGCCCCGCTCAGCGACAGCAGCTTGGCCGTGGCCCCGCGCGCCTTGAACGAGCCGGTGCGCTGGAGCAGTTCGAGCTTGGCGGTGACCGGGACGCCGAGCAGCGCCCCGAGGCCGGGGCTCGGCACCGTCGGCGTCCGTACGACGTGTCCGGCGATCCGCCGCGCGGCGGCTTCGATGTCCGAGATGTCGATCAAGGCGTCTCACCCTTCCGGCACGGACCGGGAACCGCGCCGCTCGCACCTTGGCCCGCCGGCAGGGCGGTGGTCAACGCCGTTTCGGATCACGGATCACGGCTACAGCGCGCGGCCCACCAGGTGGTCCAGCAACCGGGTCAGTTCCCCGGCGGGGCCGGCGGCCAGCGGTGCGGTGCCGAGCAGCCGCCGCGCGGCGGCCGTGTGGTTACGGGCCTCGGCGAGCGCCGCCGCACGGCCGCCCGCCGCCTCGATCAGCGCGGCGGCCTCCTGGGCGTGCCCGGGGTCGCCGAGTAGCGCGGGCAGCCGCCGGGCCGCCGGGGAGCCGAGCGCGGCCAGCACCGGGAACGTCTTCTTCCGCTCCCGCAGATCGCCGCCCACGGGCTTGCCGGTGACGGCCGGGTCGCCCCAGATGCCGAGCACGTCGTCGACCAGCTGGAAGGCGATTCCGAGGTGCCGCCCGGCCCGGTCCAGGGCGTCGGCCGTGTCCTGCGGTGCCCCGCCGAGGGTGGCGCCGAGCGCGGCGGCGCAGCCCAGCAGCGCGCCCGTCTTGCCCTCCGCCATCGCCCGGTACTCCTGTGGCGTCACCCGGTCCGGGCCGGTCCAGGGCCGGGTGGCGAACAGCAGGTCGTCGGCCTGCCCGCGGACCAGGTCGGCGAGGGCGGAGGAGAGCAGCCGCAGCGCTCCGGGGCCCTCGGGCACGACGGCGAGGGTGTCCACCGCCAGCGCGAACAGGGCGTCCCCGGCCAGTACGGCCGGCCCCGTGCCGTACGCCCGCCACACCGCCGGGCGGCGGCGCCGGGTCGCGTCGCCGTCCATGATGTCGTCGTGCAGCAGCGAGAAGGCGTGCACCAACTCGACGGCCACCGCCGCCGGGACGCCGGCCTGTCCGTCGGCACCGGCGGCCTCGGCGCCGAGGACGGCGAGCGCCTGCCGCACACCCTTGCCGCCCGGCGCCTCGGCGGGTGCCCCGCCGACCTCGCACCAGCCGAAGGAGTACGCGGCCATCTCGGCCGTCCAGGGATGCAGCCGCTCCACCGCCTCGCGCAGCCGGGGCCGCACCAGGTCCCGGCACCGGGCGAGGGTCCGGGGAGCGGACTCGCGCACCGGAGAGGTGAGCGCCGTCATCGCGCGGCCTCCGCGTCGAGGCCGAACTCCCGCTGGGCCCGGGCCACCATCTCGCGGGCGTGCCGCAGCCCGCTGCGCTCCAGCGTCCGGGCCAGGCCGGCGAGTTCGGCCGCGGTCTCGGCGCGGTCGCGGCCCAGCCGGGCCAGGGACTTGGCCAGCCCCAGCCGGGACAGCGCCTCGCCGCGCGGTTCGCTCATCGTCCGGAACTCCGTCAGCGCCAGCTCGTACCGGTCGCGGGCCTCGGAGTGACGGCCGGCGCGGTACAGGACGTTGCCCTGCATCTTGTGGTTGTAGGCGAGGGCGCTGGAGAGGTTCATCTCCCGGCAGGTCGCCTCCGCCTCGGCCAGCAGCTCCAGCGCCCGCTCGGTGGCGCCGTCGCGCACCGAGAGCACGTCCGCGAGTCCGCGCAGCGCCCAGGCGTGCCCGCGCCGGTCGTCGGCCCGGCCGGCTATCTCCGCCGCCTCCTCGAACAGGGCGTACGCCTGGTCGTACTCGCCGGTGTTGCGGTGCATCTGGGCGATGCCCTCCAGTGCCCAGACGGTGTGCCGGGCCTCGCCCCGCTTGCGTGCCTCGGCCAGCAGCCGCTCGTGCAGCCGGCCGACCGCCGCGTAGTCGCCCTGGATCCGGCCGGTCTCCGCGAGCCCGGCCAGCGAGTAGCCGCGGACGACGACGTCCCCGCCGCGCTCGCCGAGTTCCGCCGCGAGCCCGAGCAGCCGCCAGGCCAGTGGGAACGCCCCGCGCTGCCGGGCCAGCGTGCCGCCGCTCCACAGCGCCCAGGCCATCGCGGCGGTGTCGCCGGCCTTTCGGGCGGTGCGGTAACTCGCCTTCCAGGCCCGGTCGGCGTCCTGGACGTGGCCGAGCCGCCGGTGCGCCTCGGCGACGGCGAGCCCGCAGCGCGCCGCCTCGCCGGGGCTCCCGGCGCGTTCGGCCTCGCGCAGCCGCTCGGTGGCCTCGGCCAGCACGTCGACCAGCGAGGAGTTCACGGACAGGGTGGTGAGGGCGCCCTGGTACTCCGGGGCGAAAGCCTTGCCGTACATGCGTACCCTTCTATACACGGAGTGTATACATGTCGTGTATAGCGTCTAGAAAATGTGCCCCGGCCCTGAGGGGCCGGGGCCCGGTCTGTTGTCGATCAAGACGCGGCTACCGCGACGGGGGTTGCCCGTGGGGTACGGATCACATGTGAAGGTTCAGTGCTGCTGCGCCTTCTGGGGCGTCAGCTCGCTCGGCCGCACCACGACGAAGCCCTCTCCCTGGAGCATCAGCTGCACGGCCTCGCCGGAACCGCCGCGCAGCATGGAGCCGATGGACTGCGAGCGGTGCAGCGAGGTCTGCAGGTGCGCGGTCCAGCCCACCACCGCGTCCGTGTCGACGTACACGGGCGCCTGCGCGGAGACCGGGATGACCAGCGGGTTGCCGTCGCAGACCAGGCCGAGCCGGCCCTGGCCGCTGAACACGCTGTTGAAGAGGCCGCCGCCGGCGATGCCCGATCCCTTCACCGTCTTTATCTCGTACGACAACGAGGCGTCGAAGCACAGGACGTTGCGGCCGTTCACGGTGAACCGGTCACCGGCCTCGACGTCGACGATGAAGCAGTTCTGCGCCTCGTGCGCGAACCATGCCTCACCCTGCCCGCGCACCGCCATGAGCGGCAGCCCCTCACCCGTGACCGCACGCTTGAGCATGCCGCCTACGCCCTGCCCCTTGCGCTCGAACTGGAGGTTGCCGCGGTAGGCGACCATCGCGCCCTGCCGGGCGTGCATCTCGCCGTCGACCGTGTAGCGGATGCACTTGGCGTTCTCCACGGACATGCCCGGCACTGCGGGCGGCTGCACCACGTGCTGACTGGAAAAGAGGTCACCCTTCATGCGGGGCATGGTGACCCGGACGGCGGCATTCCGCCAAGATCGCGGAAGGTACCGGTTCAGCCACCGAACAGCTGTGTCCAGTACGTGCCCGCCCGGCCGCCGCCCGCGAAGCCGACGCCGAGGTGGGTGAACTCCCGCCCGAGGATGTTGGCGCGATGGCCGGGGCTGTTCATCCAGCCCGCCACGACCTCGCCGGGTGAGCGCTGGCCGCAGGCTATGTTCTCGCCGACCGTGCGCCGCCGGGCTCCCGCGGCGGCGGCCCGGTCCCAGGGCTCGCCGCCGTCGGGTGAGGTGTGCGCGTAGAAGTCCCGGGCCACCATGTCCGCGCTGTGCGCCTGTGCGGCGGCCGTCAGCAGCGGGTCCGCGGCCAGCGGGGGCAGCCCGGCCCGGCCGCGTTCGGCGTTGGTGAGGGCGAGGACCTCGGCGGCCGTACGCGTCAGCCCGGCCGGCGTCAGGGGCGAGGCCCACAGCGCGGTCCAGAACCGGTCACCGGCGTCCGCGTGGGCCAGGGCGGCATGCCGGCAGGCGGGGTCGAGCAGGGTGCGCCGGGTCCCCTCCGCGCCCAGGCAGTACTCCACGAACTCGGCCGGGGTGCGCGGCCCGGAGACGAGATGCTCGCCGACGAAGAGGTACGCGTAACCGGCCGCCGAGATCCGCTGGTGGACCGACATGCCGTCCGGCCCCTCCACGCCGAGGCGGCCCGCGTCCGCCATGGCCCGGGCATGCGCACGTGCGGCGGAGAGCAGACGAGGGTCGGGTGCGACGGGCGGTGCGCCGGTGCGGGCGCGGGCGGTGTTGACCAGGCGGGTGAAGTCGTCGGAGGCCGGGGGGACCTCGGAATCGGGGGAGTGCCGGGGGGACTGCTGGGGCGCCGAGCGCCGGGGGGAGCGCTGGGGCGCCGTCGCCGGGGTCCGTCCGCCGTCGTCCGACACGTCCACACCGAAGTCCCGGGCGAGTCCCGCCAGTCCGTCGGCGTACCCCTGCCCGATCGCCCGCAGCTTCCAGCCGGCGCCGGGACGCAGATACAGCTCGGCGAGCAGCAGGACGGTCTCCGGACCCGGCCTCGGCGGTGCGAAGCCGGCCACGGCACGGCCGGTGCCGTCGGTGACGTCGAGCCGGGGCGCCGGCAGCCGGCCGAGCGGGGTGCCGGGCGCGGCCGCGCTCACCACGACCGTGACCCGGCACGCGCCGCCGCGCAGCCGGGCCGGATCGACGGTCAGGGTGTCACCGCGCAGCCGCACGCCGGGCGCGTCGGGCTGGTTGTAGAACACGAAGTCGGCGTCCCCGCCGACCTTTCCACCGGCCCCCGTCACCAGTGCGGACACATCGAAGTCACCGGCCACCCGCAGCCGCACCGCCCCGCCGGGAAGGATCACGTTCCCCCCGGGCACAAGCTCACCCATCGCCACCGCCCGGCGTCCGACCATGTCACCGACACAACGCCGAACCCCCCAACCAAGTTCCCGCGGCCCGCCCCAAGGCGGCGCGGCGAACCGCGCGACGCCCCCCGCTCTCCCGCACCCGGCAACGAACCGGCATCCCATCACCGCGCACCGACAACGAGGTCCCCGCAAGGCCACCCAAAGGGGCTCGGGGAACTGCGCGACCAGCCCCCCCGCACCCCGCATCCGGCGACGGCCCGCTCCCCCTACCGCTTCGCCGCCTTCGGCTCCCCGCAGAACGCCGACTCCAGGACCCCTGCCAACGTGCCCAGCACCTTCCCGTTGTTCGACGTGTTGGCCACGGCCGTGAGACTCCGCCCGCCGTCCTTCGTGGCGAACGCGTACGAGTAGTACCCCTGCACCGCCCCCGTGTGCCCGTACACCGACACCCCGCAGGACAGGTCACGCCGCCGCAGCCCGAGCCCGTACGCCGTCGTGCCGTCGACCTTGGTGAACCGCTCCATCTCGGCGAGCCGCGCGGCCGGCAGCAGCTTCCCTCCCAGCAGGGCACCGTAGAAGACGTCGAGATCCCGCGCGCTGGAGATGACGGCCCCCGCGCTCTGCGCCCAGGACACGGTCTGCGCGGTCGCGTCGACCAGTGGGGCGCCGGCCTTGTCCGGGGTCAGGTACCCGCGGGCGTACCGGCCCGGAATCGCGGTGTCGGGATGGACGTAGAACGTGTCCTGAAGTCCCAGCGGCCCGATGATGCGTTTGTCGTACGCGGTCCGCACGGGCTGCCCGGTGAGCTTCTCGATGAGCATGCCCGCGACGACGAAGTTGGTGTTGGAGTACGAGTAGGCGGCGCCGGCGGCGTTGGTACGGGGCTTCTGCAGGGCGAGGGCGACCAGCTGCCGGTAGGTGAAGACCTTGTTCCGGACCGCCTCGAAGCCCTTGACGCTGTCGGCGAACATGTCGTTCGTGTAGTCGGCCAGGCCGCTGCGATGACTCAGCACCTGACGGACCGTGATCCGGTCGTCCGGCAGCAGCTCCGGCAGATAGCGGTTGACCGGCGCGTCGAGCGAGAGCCGGTGTTCGTGGACGAGCTGGAGCAGCACGACGGCCGAGAACGTCTTGGTGATGCTGCCGACCCGGAACCGGTCGTCCGTGGAGATGAGCCGCCGGGTGTCCCGGTCGGCGACGCCGTGCGTGACCCGGTAGGTCAGCCCGTGGTCGTCGATCCGGACGAGTGCGCCGGGCGCGCCCTGGGCCACCGCCGACCGGAGCACCGTGGACAGGCCCGCGAGGTCGGGCGCCGGGAGCGCGGCCGCCGGGGTGTGCGGTTCCTGGGTCGCGGCCCGCGCGGGGACCGCGAGGAGCGACAGCGCGACCGCTCCAAGGACCGCCCCCCGGCCCACCGTTGCTGAGACCATCCCCTGTCACTCCTGTCGTTCGGCGTCTGATGCGATTTCGGTCACATTCCGTCCACGGAACCTAGGGGATGGTGATGGCGTCTCCACAGCCGACACACAGTCGGTGGTCCCGCGATCACTCCATGGCGCCCATTCGTAAAGGATTGTCATAGAAGTTCGCGAAATGGATCATTCCGGCTTTACGTGCGCATGACTGATCCGCAAGGGTTGTCCCTCGGGGCCGGACGGGCCCCCGTGGCCCCCAACTGGGCCATGCCTCAAGGCGGTTGGCAACCCCTTCCGCCTTCGAACGAAGGAACCCTGATCAGATTGCGTAGACCGCACATACGCACCGTGGCGGTCGCCGTCGCGGTGGCGACGGCTGCCACAGGCCTGGCCGGTACGGCCTTCGCGGGTCCCTCCTCGGAGGTGGAGCGGTCCGCCGCCTCCGCCGCCTCGAACGCCACGGTGGTGGTGGAGGCGGCGCGCACCGCGGCCTTCGCGCACGCCTCGGCGACCGGCGTCTCGGAGGGCGATGCTCTGCTCGCCCAGGACGTCATGATCGACCCCGAGGGCGCCCGGCACGTTCGCTTCGTCCGCACCCACAACGACCTGCCCGTGCTCGGTGGCGACCTCATCGTCCACCTCGACGGCAAGCTGGCCTACACGGGCGTGACCCGTGCGGCCGACCACTCCGTCAAGCCGGCCGCCGCCAAGGCCAAGCTGACCGCCGGCCAGGCCGCCGCGAAGGCCGCGAAGGCGGCCAAGGGCGACGCGAGCAGCGCCCAGCTCGTGGTGGACGCCCGCGGTGGCGCCTCCGCCCTCGCCTACCAGGTGACCGTCACCGACCAGGACAGCTCCCGTACTGTCGTCGTCGACGCGGTCACCGGCAAGGTGCGCAGCAACACGCCCGACCGGGACGAGTTCCTGTCGCCCAAGCTGCTCGACACCCTGCGCGAGCGCGGCGAGACCATCGACCCGGCCACCGGCGCCGGTTCCGCCTCCACCGCGTCCGGCCTGGCCGGCTCGGGTCTCTCCGGCGTCACGCACTACCCGACGTCCGCCAGGGGCACCGGCAAGACCCTCTTCGTGGGCAACGTCGCCCTCACCACCACGGCGACCTCGCGCGGTCACTACCAGCTCAAGGACCCGAGCCGGTACGGCACCGAGACGCGGGACGCCAAGGGCTCGTACACGGAGAAGTTCAGCGCGGGCTCCAGGTTCACCAGCACGACGAACGTGTGGGGCAACAACGCGACCTCCAGCCGGGTCAGCGCCGCCGCCGACGCCCAGTACGGCATCACCAAGACGCTGGACTTCTACAAGTCCACGTTCAAGCGCAAGGGCATAGCCAACAACAGCAAGCCCGCGCTGGCGATGGTCCACTGGGGCAAGAAGGTCGCCAACGCCTTCTGGGACCCGACCTGCAACTGCATGCTGTACGGCGACGGCGACGGCCAGATGTTCAAGAAGCCGCTCGTCGTCCTCGACGTCACCGGTCACGAGCTGACCCACGGCGTGGTCGAGGCGACCGCCAACCTGCAGCCGACCTTCGTCGACTCCGAGGGCAACCAGTACGGCGAGCCGGGCTCGCTCAACGAGTCGCTCGCGGACATCTTCGGCTCCAACGTCGAGTTCTACGCCAAGAACGCGAAGGACACGCCGGACTACCTGGTCGGTGAGAAGCTGGGCCTCGCGCAGAAGTTCCTGCGCCGCCTGGACCGGCCGTCCCTCGACAAGCTCGAGGGCACGATCGACTACTGGTCCCCGGACACCTTCTACACCGAGGTGCACGCCGGTTCCGGTGTCTCCTCGCACGCCTACTACCTCCTGGCGGAGGGAAGCGGCAAGAAGAAGATCGGCAGCGTCACCTACAACTCGCCGACCTACCACAACATCACGGTCAAGGGCATCGGCCGCACCAAGGCGACCGCCATCTACTACCGTGCGCTCACCCGCTACATGGTCTCCACGACCGACTTCCACCAGGCTCGCATCGCGACCCTGAAGGCGGCCAAGGACCTGTACGGCGCGAACAGCACCGAGTACAAGACGGTCAGCCTGTCGTGGGCCGCGGTCAACGTCACCGTTGCCAACACGCCGAGCGCCCGCCACTGACGGACGGCAACGCTCAGCAGCACCACCGGATGCCCCGCCCCGCGCGGGGCATCCGCATGCCGGGCGCGGCCCGGCCGAAGTCGCCGCCCCGTCAGATCCCGGACATGGCCGCCCCCAGCGCGAGCGCGAACGTCATCGGCAGGAGCACGCAGCCGAGTCCGGCGCCGGCGGCCAGCGCGCGCGGTGTCCGCAGGGACCGGCGGTGCGGCAGCGCCCAGGAGACGGCGAGCAGGCCGACCGACCAGTAGAAGGCTCCTCCGAAGGCGTCGACACCGTCCTCGGACCGGAACCACTTGTACTCCAGCACGAGGAAGGGCAGGGCGATCAGGGAGGCCACGAGAGGCGCCTTCCACCAGGTCTGGTGGGCGAGGTGCGGTGGCTG
The DNA here is from genome assembly GCF_014203595.1 of Streptomyces echinatus. GTDB lineage: Bacteria > Actinomycetota > Actinomycetes > Streptomycetales > Streptomycetaceae > Streptomyces > Streptomyces echinatus. Next base: position 38,115 of record NZ_JACHJK010000002.1, on the reverse strand, counting down.
GTCCTGCGGTCGCTCGGCGTCGGGCCGCATGGCTTCGGGAGACATGCGGTCATCTCATCATCACCTCAGGGCCACGGGACAGCGGATCGCGTACTCGTCCTCGCGGGCGCCGGGTCGCCGAGCACGGGCGGGGGCTCCGGCTCATGGGTTCGGGGCCTCACAGTTCGGGGCCTCACGGTTGGGGGCCGCGTGTCGGGTCCTTCACCGGGGCCCGTTCCTCCAGTGAGCCGGGGGCGGCTCTGCCGGGAGCGGCGGGGCTGCGAGGCGCCTGCGGGGGTGGCGGCGGACTCTGGTCACCCGGGGAGCCGGCGCCGGCTGTGGGCAGCCGCAGGGCGAGCAGGGCGGTGTCGTCGCCCTGGGGCGTGAGGCGTTGCAGCAGTTCGTCGCAGAAGACGTCCACGCTCTCCCCGGCAAGGCTCCGGGCGAGGACGGAGGCGTGGTGGCGGAGCTTGTCCATGCCGGCGTCGATGGGGCGGTCCCTGCTCTCGACGAGACCGTCGGTGTAGAGGAGCAGGGTGGCTTCGGCGGGCAGCTCCTCGTAGGTGTCCGGCCAGCTCAGCCCCAGGTGGAGGGTGGCACTCATGCCGATCAGCGGTCCGTGCCCGCCGGTCAGACAGCGGGTGCCGCCGTCCCGGGTGACCAGGAGCGGCGGGGGATGGCCGGCGTTGACCCAGTGCAGCCGCCAGGGGCCCCCTTCGGGGCCTTCGACGCGGGCGAAGACCAGCGTGGCCATGGGCGCGTCGCTGGTGTGGGTCACCGCCTCGTCCAGCCGGCACATGATCAGGCTGGGTGGTTCCACAAGGGTCCAGGCCAGCGCGCGCAGCATGTTGCGGACCTCGGCCATGTGGGCGGCGGCCTGCAGATCGTGGCCGACCACGTCTCCGATGACCAGGGCCATGACGCCGTCCGGGAGCAGGAAGGCGTCGTACCAGTCGCCGCCGATCTCCATGGCGCTCTGTGCGGGCAGATAGCGGGCCGCCATCCGCAGGTGGTCGACCTGGGGCAGCGGTGCCGGCAACTGGCGCTGCATGGTCTCGGCGACGTTGCGCTGCTCGTCGTAGAGCCGCGTGTTGTCCAGCACCAGGGACAGGCGGCGGCCGATGTCCGCCAGCAGCCGGACCTCGGCCTCGGCGAGGCCGGGGGAGTCCGTGCCCCGGCCCACGGTCAGCGTTCCGTAGTCGTGGTGACGCGAACGGATCGGGATCACGGCCGCCTGACGGCCGCCGAGCGTCTCGAACAGGATCCGGTGGGTGGCCGCGAACGCCGCTTCCGGATCCCGCAGGTCGGTGGCGCTCACCAGCACCGGCCGGTCACCGGACGCGCCCCGAGGCGCCCCGGCGGGCAGCGGCCCCTCCAGCCGTCCGGCCCGGCGGGGGTGGCCGGCGAGCCGCACCGCCACGCGCTCCAGCACGGCGGAGCGCGCGTCGACCAGGTCGACCACGGCCCAGTCGCCCATGGCCGGAACCAGCAGGGGGAGAAGCCGACGCGCGGCGGTGGTGGCGTCCATGCTCGACATCAGCACCGACGACACGTCCGCGAGCAGGTTCAGCCGACAGGTCAGCGCTTCGAGGGCGGCCGTGTGGGCGGCGGCCCGCTCCTCGGCGTCACGATGCAGGCTGAAGTCGCTGAAGACGACCACCAGCCCGCTCCTGTGTCCCCCGAGCCCGAAGGGTGTCGTCGACCAGATGATCGGCACGGTGGTGCCGTCACCCCGCAGGAAGTACTCCTCGCTGCCCTCCTCGGCATCCCGGCCGCTGCGCAACGGCGCCCGCATCAGGCACAGCTCCCGTGGCACCGTCCCGCCGTCGGGACGACGGTGAAGGAGATCGTGCCCGTCGCGGCCCAGCATCTCCGCCGCCGACCGGGCCAGCAGCCGTTCCGCCCACGGATTGACATACGTGATGAGCCCGTCGGCGTCCATGGTGAAGACACCCGCGCCGATGCTGCCCAGCACGGCACCCGCGAACTCGGGGCCCGAAGCGTCGTCCGGTCTGGTCACGCGCCCACTCCTCAGCGGTCGGTCCGGCCGTGACCGTGCCGCCGGGGGGCGAACGACCGGCACAGCCGTCCCGTCTGTCTGCGTGCCCGCCGACCGTTCCTATAGTCCTGATCAGGCACTCCTGATCGGACAGCAGTCCTGATCAGGTGGGCCGGGCGGCCGCCGTGCGGCGTCGCGCGAGGCGGAGCGTCACGCGGGGCCGGCCGGCTGCGGTGTGATCAGGCCCCGGCGATAGGCGACCGCCACCGCCTCCGTGCGGCTCGCGACGCCCAGCTTGGCGAGGATGTTGGAGACGTGCACGCTCGCCGTCTTGCCGGTGATGAACAGCTCCTCGCCGATCTGCCGGTTGCTGCGGCCCCGGGCGAGGAGCCCCAGCACGTCCCGCTCCCGCGCGGTCAGCGGCACGGCGTCCGCACCGTCCGCGCCGGACCCGAGACGGCTCCGGCGGGTCAGCCTGTCGATACGCTCCAGCAGCGCCACGGCGCCCAGCCCGGCCGCCGTCTCGCGGGCCAGCCGCACCTGCTCCGCGGCCTCCGCCCGCCGCTCCACGGCCAGCAGCGCCCAGGCCCACCGCAGCCGGCACCGCGCCTGCTCGTAGACATCGCCGGCCGCGAACGCGGCGACCGCCTTCTCCCAGGCCGCCGGATCCGGCCCCGACACGACCGTCGCGAACTCCGCCTCGGCACGGGCCAGCCACGCCTGGCCCTCCGGGCCCTGCACCCGGCCGTCCGCGTCCTGGCCGGCCGTGTCCCGCGCCAGTTCCACCAGCTCGGCCGCGATCTCCGCCCAGCGGGCCGGATCCCCCTCGGCGTCGCCCGTACGGCGCGCCTCCACGGCCCGGTCGGCGACCGCCGTCAGGCAGAGCGCGGCGAGCCGGACCGCTACGCCCGGCCGGCGCGCCGTACCGTCACCGAGCGCCTCGACCGCCTCCCGCATCCGCTCCATGGCCCCCGCCACGTCACCGCGGCGCACGGCGTCGTCGGTGAGCACGATCCCGGCGACCAGCGAGCCCATCCAGTCGAACGGCCCCTCCAGCAGCGCACGGGCTCGGTCGGGGACGCTCTCGTCACCGCGGGCCAGCGCCACGTACAGAGCCGGGCCGGCGACACGGACGCCGCCCGCCGCGGGCAGCCCGGAGATCGCTTCGGCCGCCATACGCACGCACTCGTCCCAGCGGCCCAGCGTGTACAGCACCACCAGCTGGAGAAAGCGCATCTCCCGCGGATACGCCGAGGACGACAGCCCGGCCCGGCGGGCCCGGTCGAGGCCGTCGGCCAGCACGGGCAGGCACTCCGCCAGGTCGCCGGCTTCGAAGGCACCCATCGCCAGGCCGAACAGCGCGCGCAGCTCCACCGGGGCGTTCCCGGCGGTACGGGCCAGGTCCCGGGCCTGCCGCAGCCGCTCCCGGCCCTCCCGGGAGCGCCGGCCGCCGCCCTCGGCGTTCGCCAGGGATATCAGCAGATCGGCCCGGGCGGCGGTCATGCCCAGTTCCTCGGCCGCCCGCAGGGCCTGCCGGCCGACCCGCAGCGCGAGGGCCTCCTCGCCGACCTGACGGGCCGCCACGGCGTGCGTGGCCGCCGCCCACACCCAGGTCCGCGACGGCGGATCGGCGGGGATCAGCGCCAGCGCCTCGCTGCTGTAGCGGAACGCGGCGGCCAGGCTGTCCACGATCAGCAGGTTCCCGGCCAGCGTGTACCGGACCCGGGCGGCCAGCTCGTCGTCGGCGTCCTCGCCGACCCCGGCGAGCGCCGCCCGGGTCAGCGAGACCGCGCGGTGGAACTCCCCGGCGTGGGCCGCGGCGGCCGAGGCGCGCAGGGTCAGCGTGATCCGGTCCTGCTCCTGCCCGGAGGGCCGGGCGGACGCCGGCACCGACGCCCACAGGTCGAGGGCGGCCTCCAGGTGCCGCAGCTCCTCGGCGGGCGCGCCCAGCCGCCGGGCGTGGTCGGCGGCCTCCAGACAGGCCGCGAGCGCCTCGGGCAGGTCGTGGCTCTCCCGGGAGTGGTGGGCGCGCTCCGCCGCGGTCGCCGGGGTCCGGCCGCGGGACGCGAGCAGCCGGGCGTAGGCGCCGTGCAGCCGGGACCGCTCGCCGGGCAGCAGGTCGGCGTAGACCGCCTCGCGCGTCAGAGCGTGCCGGAAGGCGTAGGTCCCGTCGTCCTGGGCGGAGAGCAGCTGGTGGCCGACGGCCGCCCGCAGGGCCGCCTCCAGCGTGTCCTCGGGCAGCCCGGCCGCCTCCCGCAGCAGCGCGTGCTCCACGCGCCGGCCGGCCACGGCGGCGGTCCGCAGCACTTGCTGGGCGGTCTCGGACAGCTGCTCGACCCGGATGAGCAGCAGGTCGGCCAGCCCGCTGGGCACCCCGTCGGTGTCCTCCGCCGGGTTCCCGGCTCCGTTCGCGCAGGGGGAGCCGCCCTCGGTCGCCGCGAACAGCTCCTGCGCGTAGAACGCGTTGCCCTCCGCGCGCGCGACGATGCCGCGCACGACGGCGTCGGGCAGCGGCCGGTCCTCCAGGGCCCGCACCAGCCGTGCGACCTCGGGATCCGGCAACGGCCGCAGCTCCAGGCGCTCCACGCCCGGCAGCCGGACCAGCTCGGCGAGCAGGGGGCGCAGCGGGTGGCGGCGGTGCAGATCATCGGCGCGGTAGGAGGCGAGGACCGCGAGCCGCCGGTCGGGGCCGCCGCCCGGCCGGTGCAGCACGCCCCGGCTGAACAGGAAGCGCAGCAGGTCCCGGGAGGACTGGTCGGCCCAGTGCAGATCCTCCAGGACGAGCAGCAGGGGGGCCACGGCGGCCAGGTCGGTCAGCAGCCCGGCGACGTCCTCGAAGAGCCTGAGCCGCCCGTCCGGGTCCCCGGCCGCGTCCGGGCCGGAGCCCAGCAGCCGGTGCACCGCCGGGTGCGCCGCCAGTGCGGCCGCGAACCGCTCGTCGGCGGCGAGCACGCCCAGTATCTCGGTGAACGGCAGATAGGGCAGGCCGACGTCGCCGAGGTCCACGCAGTGCCCGCTGACCACGGTCGTGCCGGCCCGCGCAGCCCGCCCGGCGACCTCGTCGAGCAACCGCGTCTTGCCGACCCCGGCGTCCCCGGCGAGCAGCACGGCACCCGCCGCGCCGCCCCGGGCGCGCTCCAGCACGCCCATGAGAGGGCGAGTTCCTCGTCCCGGCCGATCAACGGTGCTGTGGTGAAGACGGTCTGCGACACGGCCCCATCCTGACACGCGGCACCGACACCACCCCCGTGAACGGCGTCCCGGCCCCGTGCCCCACGCCCACGCAGCCAAGACTCCGGACCCTGCCCGGCGGGTGTCAGCGCAGTGTGCGTGCCCAGTCCTCCGGGACGCGGCCCGCCGGGCCCGGGACCGGCTGGCCGGCGGGATGGCTGACGGGAGCGGCGAGTTCGGGCCCGGAGGAGTACAACTCCTCGGTGGCGTAGTTCCAGAACCACGCCTCGCCCGGCTCGAAGCTGCGGATCACCGGGTGCCCGGTGGCCCGGTAGTGGGCGGTGGCGTGCTTCGCGGGGGAGTCGTCGCAGCAGCCGATGTGCCCGCACTGCGCGCACCGGCGCAGATGGAACCACCAGCCGCCCGCCTCCTCGCACTCCACGCAGCCGGGGCCGCTGGGCGGCACGTGCGGATCGATACCGTCGGCGTCGTTCATACCGGCTCCTCGTCGGGCGTGTCCGGGGTCAGGGGCAGCAGCACCTGGAAGCGGGTGTCGCCGGGCACCGACTCGACCCGCAGGACGCCGTGGTGCTTGTTGACGACGATCCGCCAGGAGATGTCCAGGCCCAGGCCGGTGCCCTCGCCGACCGGCTTGGTGGTGAAGAACGGGTCGAAGATCCGGTCCTTGATCTCCGGCGGGACACCGGGCCCGGTGTCCCGGAACTCCACCAGCAGCCGCTCGTGGTCGAGCCCCGTGCGCACGGTCAACGTGCCCTGTCCGCCCGCGCCGTTGATGGCCGAGACGGCGTTGTCCACGAGGTTGGTCCACACCTGGTTCAGCTCCGCCGGGTAGGCGGGCACCGGCGGCAGCGTACGGTCGTACTCCTTGACGACCTCGACGCCCGCCCCGATCTTCCCGGAGAGCATCAGCAGGGTGCTGTCGAGGAGTTCGTGCACGTCCACCACCCGGTAGGGCGCCCGGTCCAGCTGCGAGTACTGCTTGGCCGCGTCGACCAGGTGCGAGATACGGGTGGTGGAGTCCTCGATCTCGTTCATCAGCAGCTCGGTCTCGATGGTGTAGTTGAGCCAGCCCACCGCGTTGGGCAGGATGTCGTCGTCCACCGCCGCCGCGACCTGCTCCAGCCAGTCGACGTCCAGCCCGGCCTGCACGAAGGTGGGCGCCACCTGCCAGCCGTAGTCGATGCCGTGGTCCTCCAGCCAGTCGGTGAGCAGGTCCTCCCGGTCGGTGGCCTCCAGCGGGCTGAGCACCGGGGCCTTCGCCACCCGCTCCGCGGTGCGCTCCTGGATCTCGACCAGGCTCGCCAGCACCTCGCGGGTGAAGGGCCCCTCGGCGATCAGGCCGAGCTTGTGCCGCATCTTCGCGACCCGCTCCCGCAGGGTCGCGGTGGCCCGCACCGCCGCCGCCGCGGGGTTGTTCAGCTCGTGCGTGAGCCCCGCCGACAACGAGCCGAGCGCCAGCAGACGTTCCCGCTGCCCGATCATCGCCTGGGTGTTCTTCGCGCCGAAGAACAGACCCTCCAGCAGGTGCACGGCCATCGGGAACCACTCGCGCATGACGTCCGCGAAGAGATCGGCCGGCAGCACGAAGAACCGCGTCGGCTCCGTGACCCGCATGGAGTTGTTGTAGACCTGCCGCACCCGGTCGCCGAGGTAGGCCTGCATCGCGCCCGCGTACACCCCGCGCTGCGAGGTCCGGGTGACCTCCACGTCGTCACCGCCGACCCGCCGGGACAGCACGACCGTGCCCTCGATCATCGCGAAGAAGCAGGTGGCCGGGTCGCCCTCGGTGTACACCGGGCCCGGCTGGAACAGCTCCACCCGGCCCGCCGCGCACAGCCGGCCCAACTGCTCGGGGCGCAGCTTCTCGAAGAGGAACAGCGAGCCGATCTCCTGGGGGCTGCACGGCATGACCTGCCCGCTCATGACTGCTCCAGATACCGGTGGACGAGCATCACGGCCATGGCTCCTTCTCCGACGGCGGACGCGACCCGCTTGGCGGACTCGGCGCGCGCGTCGCCCGCGACGAACACGCCGGGAATGCTGGTCTCCAGGTGGTACGGCGGCCGGTCCAGCTCCCATCCGGCGGGCGGCCGTCCGTCGGCGGTCAGGTCCGGCCCGGCCAGGATGAAGCCGCGCTCGTCGCGCAGCACCGTCTCGCCCAGCCAGCCGGTCAGCGGGGCCGCGCCGATGAACACGAACATCCACTGCGCGTCGACCTGTTCGGTCTCACCGGAGGCGACATGGCGCAGCGTCAGCTGCTCCAGGCGGTCGGTGCCGTGCGCGGCGTCGACCACCGTGCGGCTGCGCACCGAGATGTTCGGAGCGTCGTTGATCTGCTGGATCAGGTAGTACGACATCGACGCCGACAGGTCGGAACCGCGCACCAGCAGCGTCACCGACTTGGCGAACCGGGACAGGTACATCGCCGCCTGTCCCGCCGAGTTGGCGCCGCCGACGATGTACACGTCGTGCCCCTGGCAGGCGGCGGCCTCGGTCAGCGCCGAGCCGTAGAACACCCCGCAGCCGGTCAGGTCGATGCAGCCGGCGGCCCCCAGCTGCCGGTACTGCACCCCCGTCGCCAGGATCACGCTGTGCGCGGCGATCGACGAGCCGTCCGCGAACCGTATGACCCGCGCGGCGCCGTTGACCTCCAGACCCGTCACCTCACGGGCGGTGAGGATCTCGGCGCCGAACTTGGCCGCCTGCCGCCGGGCCCGGTCGGTGAGCTGGGCGCCGGAGACGCCGTCGGGGAAGCCGAGGTAGTTCTCGATCCGTGAGCTCTGCCCGGCCTGGCCACCGGTGGCGGACCGCTCCACGAGCACGGTCCTCAGCCCCTCCGAGGCCCCGTACACGGCGGCGCCCAGCCCGGCCGGACCACCGCCGATCACGACCAGGTCGTAGAAGTCGGCCGCCGGACTCGTGGCGAGGCCGACGCGCGCGGCCAGTTCGGGCGCCTCGGGCTCCACCAGGACAGTGCAGTCCGGGGTGATCACCAGCGGCAGCCGCCGGCCGTCCTGGCCGGCCGCCGCCAGCAGCCGCTGCCCCTCCGGCTCCTCCACCGAGTACCAGCGGTACGGCACCTGATTGCGGGCCAGGAACTCGCGCACCTCCGACGACCGCGCCGACCAGCGGTGACCCACGACCTTGGTGGCGGGCACCGGCCGGTAGGCGCTGTTGCGCCAGGCGTCCAGCAGGTCGTCCAGCACCGGATAGAGCTTCTCCTCCGGCGGGTCCCAGGGCTTGAGCAGGTAGTGGTCCAGGTCGACCACGTTGATCGCGTCGATCGCCGCGCCGGTGTCCGCGTACGCGGTCAGCAGCACCCGCCGCGCCCCCGGATACACGTCGAGCGCCTGCTCCAGGAACTCGATGCCGTTCATCTGCGGCATGCGGTAGTCGGCCAGGATCACCGCCACCAGATCGCCGCGCAGCTTCAGCTCGCGCAGCGCGTCCAGCGCCGACTCCCCGGACTCCGCGCGCACGATCCGGTAGGACTCGCCGTAGCGCCGCCTGAGGTCACGGGCGACGGCGCGGGAGACCCCCGGGTCGTCGTCCACGGTCAGGATGACGGTCCGCGCTGCGTCGGCGGCCTGTGCCATGCCTCTCCCCACCCGAGTGCCGGATCCCACGGGACGGTGTCGTGGGGACCACCGCACCGGTTCCAGCCCATCGTATGTTCGATCGTCCGGGTTCGCTCCGGGACGAGGAACCGGCCGTGATCACCCGTGCCGGTCCGTGGACGGGCGGACCCCGTGCTTCCGGATGTCCGGGCCTCGGGGGAGGCGGCCGTGGTGCGTGCGCGCCCCGCCTCCCGGCGGAGCGTGCGGCGGCCCGCGGAAGAGATCATCATGACCGTGCGCGCGGTGCCCGTCAGCGGGTAACGGCACGACGAAGGACGCGGCGACCACGAGGAGGCCCATCGATGACACGCCCGATCACGGCAGGGGTGGACGGTACGGAGGAGAGCCGGGCCGCGCTGGACTGGGCGGCCCGGGAGGCCGTACGCCGGGACCTGCCGCTGCGCGTGGTGCACGCCTGGCGGTACGCCGAGGCCCTCGCCGCCGCCGACCGGGACACCCAGCGCGGATGGGTGTCCGAGGGGGTGACGGAGGCGGTGCGCACCGTTTCCGAGCGCCATCCGGGGCTGACCGTGACCACCGACGTCGTCGAGGGCGCGGCCGCGCACGCGCTGGCCGGCGCGGCGGCCGGGGCGGAGATGCTGGTGCTCGGTTCACGCGGGCACGGGCGCGTCCTGGGGTTCCTGCTGGGCTCCGTCGGCCAGCAGGTGATCGCTGAGGCGGCCCGGCCCGTGGTCCTGGTGCGCGCCGGGGACGAGGCCACCGCGGAGGCGGCCGGCCGGGACGTCGTGGTCGGCCAGCACGGCGGCCCCGAGGACAGCGCCGCGACGCTGCGGTTCGCCTTCGAGACGGCGGCGGCCCGCGGCGCGGCCGTCCGGGCCGTCCGGGCGTGGACGCTGCCGCCCGTGTTCGCCTACAGCCCCGGTTCGCTCAAGCTCCTCGACGACGCGGGCGGTCTCGAACCGTACGAGAGGCAGGCGCTGGCCGAGGCCCTCCAGCCCTGGCGCGAGCGGTTCCCGGAGGTGCCCGTGGCCGAGCACGTCGAGATGGGCAGCGCCGCCCAGGTGCTGCTGTCGGTCGTCGGCCGCGCCCAGCTGATGGTCGTCGGGCGCCGGGCGCGCCGCACGGCGGTCGGCGCCCGGATCGGCTCGGTCGCGCACGGGGTGCTGCACCACGCCGGCTGCCCGGTGGCCGTGATCCCGCACGAGTGAGCCACGTGGGACCGTCCGGCTCCAAGGGGGCGCGGGCGTCGGGCAGGACGTTCGCGACGTAGGCCATGGCACGCCCCCGCCCGTTTCTACGAGGCCCGTTCCCGGGCCAGGTCGGCCGCGGCGCGTACCGGGCCCCGGTGGACCGGGCCGTGGCCGGGCAGCAGGGTGTCGCCGTCGAGCGCGCCGATCAGCTCCAGGGAGTCCAGCGCCCGCGCGCGGTCGTGGTGGAAGAAGTCGAGCAGCATCTGCGGGCCCTTGACCCGGGTGGTGGGGTGCCCGCTGACCAGGGCGTCCCCGGAGATCACGATGCCGGCGTCGGGCAGGTGGTAGACGCAGTGGCCGTCCGTGTGGCCGGGGGTGTGCACGGGGACCGGCCGGCCCGGCAGGTCGAGCGGCCCGTCGGCCGGGAACGGCTCGGGCGCCGAGACGGGGTAGCTCTTCAGGCCGTCCACACGCATCACGTGCACCGCCCAGGGCAGGACACCGGGCCGCCAGGCGTTGCGCAGCACGCCGGGGATGTCGGCCTGCTGCAGGAACTCCCGCCGTGCGTGCGGGACTTCGGCCGGGTGCAGATACACCGGGGTGCCGTGGGCGGCGCGCAGGTACTCGGCGGAGCCCAGGTGGTCGTTGTGCGCGTGGGTGATCAGGACGGCGGTCACCGCGTCCGGTGAGGCGCCCACCGCCGCGAGGGAATCCAGCAGCCCCGGCCGGTCCCCGGGATACCCCGTGTCCACCAGCGTGACGGCGTCGCCGTCCTTGAGGATGACCCAGTTGGTGTTGTGGCCGTGCACCAGATAGGTGCCGTCGGCGACTTGTCGTACGTCAGCCCGCATGATCTCCCCGAGCCCTCAGCGGCGAATCGTCGGGGACAGCCAACCAGACGGGGTGGCTGCGCGCGCAAGGGGGCGCGTGGTGTCGTGCGCCGGACACCGGCCCGCCGGGCCTCAGCGCACGCCCTGCGGCCGGAACTGGATGCTGATGCGGGGACCCGTGGCCCGGCCGGTCTTCGGGACGCAGTGCTCCCAGGTGCGCTGGCAGGAGCCGCCCATCACGATGAGGTCGCCGTGGCCGAGGGGCCGGCGCAGCGTGGCGCCGCCTCCGCCGGCCGGGCGCAGCAGCAGGTCCCGGGGCGCGCCGACCGACAGGATCGCGACCATGGTGTCCTCGCGGGCGCCTCGCCCTATGCGGTCCCCGTGCCAGGCCACGCTGTCCCGGCCGTCACGGTAGAAGCACAGTCCCGCGGTGGTGAACGGCTCGCCCAGTTCGTCCGCGTAGTGCCGGGACAGGGCGGCGCGGGCCTCGTCCAGCACGGGGTGGGGGAGCGGGTCCCGCGCCCCGTAGTGGGCCAGCAGCCGGGGCACGGCGACCACGTTGTCGTACATCTTGCGGCGCTCCGCCCGCCACGGCACGTCCGACGCCAGCTGTTCGAACAGCGTGTCGGCCCCGCTCAGCCAGCCCGGCAGGACGTCGATCCAGGCGCCCGCGCCCAGCTCGGTGCGGCGCAGCCCGTCCAGCGGGCCGAGCCGTAGCTCGTCGGTCTGGTCGAACAGGGAGCCCTGGAGGTGCGTGGCCATGGACCCAGCGTACTCCCGAATCGAAAGTACGTTCCATTCGACGGGGGGGCGTCCGTGGCTTCCCAGGGGCTTTTGATACAGCGGTGTATCCGATACATTCGTGTATCGAAATGGAGGCCGGCACCGGTGGAACCGACCGAAGAGACACCCAGACGCGTCACCCGGCGCCGGGTCCGCACCCGGGCCCGGCTGCTCGACGCCGCGTTCGCCGTGTTCGCGGCCAAGGGCTTCGGACGGGTCTCCATCGAGGAGGTCTGCGAGGCGGCCGGCTTCAGCCGGGGCGCCTTCTACTCCAACTTCGCCACCCTGGACGAGCTGTTCTTCGCCCTGTACCGGGACCGCGCCGACCTCATCGCGGCCCAGGTGGCCGACGCGCTCGCCCAGGACGGCCCCGACCTGGACGTGCCCGCCGCCGTGGACCGGGTCACCGAGGCGCTGCTGCTCGACGTGGACTGGCTGCTGGTGAAGACCGACTTCCTGGTGCACGCCGCCCGTGACCCGGCCGTCGCCCGGACCCTCCTCGACCACCGCGCCCGGCTCCGGGAGGCCGTCGCCGACCGGCTCCTGAGGGCCCGCGGCCACACCGCGCTGCCCGCCGTCCTGGGCGACGCGGAGGGCGCCGCGCACGCCGTGGTCGCCGCGTACGACGGCGTCACCACCCAACTGCTGCTGGACCGGGACGTCGAGGCCGCCAGGACCTGGCTCAAACAGCTGCTCACCGCGCTGCTGACGGACGGCAGCCGCACCCCCTCATAGCCCTGGAACGGGCCAGTCACGAGCACCCCTAGGGAAGGACACGGACGCCATGGACGCGGACGTCATCGTCGTCGGAGCGGGCCTCGCCGGCCTGGTCGCAGCGCATGAACTCACCAGCCGGGGCCGCCGGGTGGCCCTGGTCGACCAGGAGAACGCCGCCAACCTCGGCGGCCAGGCGTTCTGGTCCTTCGGCGGGCTCTTCCTCGTCGACTCGCCCGAGCAGCGCCGCCTCGGCATCAAGGACTCCTTCGGCCTCGCCTGGAACGACTGGCAGGGCAGCGCCCAGTTCGACCGGCTCGCCGACGAGGACTCCTGGGCGGTGCGCTGGGCCCGCGCCTACGTCGAGTTCGCGGCCGGTGAGAAGCGGTCCTGGCTCCAGGGACACGGCATCGAGCTGCTCCCCACCGTCGGCTGGGCCGAGCGCGGCGACCTGCGGGCGGACGGACACGGCAACTCCGTGCCCCGCTTCCACATCGCCTGGGGCACCGGCACCGGAGTCGTCGAGCCGTTCGTCCGGTACGCCCGGCAGGCCGCCCGGGACGGGCTGCTCACCTTCCACCATCGCCACCAGGTGGACGAGCTGGTCATCGAGGACGGCACGGCACGCGGCGTCCGCGGCACCGTCCTCGCCCCCGACGACTCCCCGCGCGGTGTCGCCTCCAGCCGCGACCGCGCCGGCGACTTCGAGCTGACCGCCCAGGCCGTCGTCGTCACCACCGGAGGCATCGGCGCCAACCACGACATCGTCCGCCGCTACTGGCCCGAGCGGCTCGGCACGCCCCCCGCCGAGATGGTCACCGGCGTCCCGGCCTACGTCGACGGCCGCATGCTCGACATCAGCGCGGAGGCCGGAGTCCGGCTCGTGAACCGCGACCGCATGTGGCACTACACCGAGGGCCTGCAGAACTGGGACCCCATCTGGGCCGGCCACGGCATCCGCATCCTGCCCGGGCCGTCCTCCGTCTGGCTGGACGCCCTCGGCCGCCGGCTGCCCGACCCCTGCCTGCCCGGCTACGACACCCTGGGCACGCTCGAACACCTGCGCACCACCGAGGACATCGCCGGACACGACCACTCCTGGTTCGTCCTCACCCGGAAGATCATCGAGAAGGAGTTCGCGCTCTCCGGCTCCGAGCAGAACCCCGACATCACCGCCAAGGACCGCAAGGCCGTACTGCGTGACCGGCTGCTCGGCAAGGGCGCCCCGGCCCCCGTGCAGGCCTTCCTCGACAAGGGCGCGGACTTCGTCACCGCGGGCAGCCTGGAGCAGCTGGTCGAGAAGATGAACGGCCTGACCGGCAAGCCGCTGCTGGACGCGTCCGAGGTGCGCCGCCAGATCGAGGCCCGCGACCTGCAGATCGCCAACCCCTACAGCAAGGACTCCCAGGTCCAGGGCATCCGCAACGCCCGCCGCTACATCGGCGACCGGCTCGGCCGGGTCGCCGCCCCGCACCGCGTCCTCGACCCGGCCGCGGGCCCCCTCATCGCGGTCCGGCTGCGGGTGCTGACCCGCAAGACCCTCGGCGGCATCCAGACCGACCTGGACTCCCGCGCCCTCGGCGCCGACGGCACCCCGGTCGAGGGGCTGTACGCGGCGGGTGAGGTGGCCGGGTTCGGCGGCGGCGGTGTGCACGGCTACAACGCGCTGGAGGGCACCTTCCTCGGCGGCTGCCTGTTCTCGGGGCGGGCCGCGGGGCGTGCGGCCGCGAAGCAGACCGCCTGAACCCGGTTCCCCGGCTCAGTCCTCCAGCAGCCCGGCGAGCACCGTCGCGTGGCTCTGCTCCGGCTTCTTCGACGCCGTCAGCAGTGTCACGCGCCCCTCGCGGGCCGACTTCCGCAGGCCGTCGAGGAGTTCGGCGGCCTGCGGCGCGTCCAGTTCCGCCTCGTACCGGCTGCGGAACTCCTCGTACGAGCCGCCGCCGTGGTACCAGGTGCGCAGCTCGCTCGACGGCGTCAGCCCCTTGGGCCACTCGTCGATCCGCGCCGCGTCCTTGGCGAGGCCGCGCGGCCACAGCCGGTCGACCAGCACGCGCAGGCCGTCGTCGGACTCGGGCGGGTCGTAGATCCGGCGCACGCGCACACTCACGGCAGGGACCTTCCGGGTCGGGGACGGTGGTGCGAGCGTACTGCGCTCCGCCGCGCCCACCGGGCGGCGACGCGGCATGACTTGACCGGAACAAGGGGGAACCCCGGGCACCGCCGCCCCTAGTCTGACGGCCAGTCGATCACCGGTCATTCCCCGAGGAGCGCATGTGACGCCACCCCGCAGACAGCCCGCGCGCCGCCGTACCACCGCCCTCGCCACCGTCCCCGTCGCCGTGGCGGCCCTCCTGGGCGCCGCCGGACCCGCGGCGCCGGGCGGCACCGGCGGGTCCGGAGCGGGCGACCCGTACTTCCCGCTCAGCGGCAACGGCGGATACCACGTCCGCCACTACGGTCTGACGCTCCGCTACGACACCGCCTCCCGCCGCCTGGACGCCACGGCGGAACTCTCCGCCCGCGCCACCGAACGGCTCACCCGTTTCGACCTCGACCTGAAGGGCCTGACGGTCACCGCCGTCACCGTCGACCACCGGGCGGCGGCCTTCCGGCGCGACGGCCAGGAACTGGTCGTCACCCCGCGCCGGGCCCTGCGCGCAGGACAGCCGTTCCGCGTCAGGGTCGCCTACCACGGCACCCCGAAGCCGGTCACCGACCCCGACGGCTCGGCGGACGGCTGGATCCCCACCGACGACGGCGCGTTCGTCGCGGGCGAGCCGCAGGGCGCCATGACCTGGTTCCCCGTCAACGGCCACCCCAAGGACAAGGCGTCGTACGACTTCACGATCACCGTGCCGCGAGGTCGCACCGCCGTCGCCAACGGCATCCTGCTCGGACAGCGCACCGCCCACGGCCGGACCACCTTCCGCTGGCGCGAGACCCAGCCCATGGCCGCCTACCTGGCCACCGCCACCATCGGCCGATTCCGGGTCGAGCGGTACACCACCCGCGACGGCATCCAGGTGTACAACGCCGTGGACGCCCGCGAGGCGCGCGCCGCCGCACCCGTACTGAAGCGGCTGCCCGCCGTCCTGGAGTGGGAAAGCCGGCTGTTCGGGCCGTACCCGTTCCGGGCCGCCGGCTCGATCGTCGACCACGCCCCCGACGTCGGCTATGCCCTGGAGACCCAGACCCGGCCGCTCTACGACTCCGCACCCACGCTCGACACCCTCGTCCACGAGAGCGCCCACCAGTGGTTCGGCGACTCCGTCTCCCTCACCGCCTGGAAGGACATATGGCTCAACGAGGGCTTCGCGACCTACGCCGAGTGGCTCTACGCCGAGCAGCACGGCGGTGACAGCGCCCAGCGGACCTTCGACGCCCTCTACGCCCGGCCCGCCGGCGACGGTCTGTGGGCCTACCCGCCCGGCGACCCGGGCAGCGGCGCCCGGCTCTTCGGCACGCCCGTCTACGCGCGCGGCGCGATGGCCCTGCACGAGCTGCGCCGGGCCGTCGGCGACCGGGACTTCCTCCTGATCCTGCGCTCCTGGGCGGCCGGCCACCGCGGCGGGCACGGTACGACGGCACAGTTCGTCAGGCTTGCCGAGGCGAAGTCGGGGAAACCGCTCAAGGGGCTGTTCCAGACCTGGCTGTACACGCCGGGCAAGCCGAACAGCGCCTGAGGCGGCACCACTTCCGGACGACCCGCGCGCCGACCGCATCCGGGCGGCCCGGGCCCTGACCACTTCCCAACAACTGTCGGCCAAGGTCGACCCATGATCCAACGCAGAACCGCCGTCGCACTCCTCGCCTCCCCGCTGCTGCTCACCGGCTGCGGCGGCGGAGCCGAGGCGACCGAGCGCCGGACGTCACCGCGCCGTCCGGCGCCGGCGCCCACCCCCGAGACGTCCACGGAGCCGGCACCGCGGGGCATACCCGGCCTCGGCCCCGAGCGGCTGGCGGACATACCCGAGCGCTGCGGGCAGGCCGTCGTCGTCACCGGACGCGGCCCGGACTCCCCGCTCTGCACGGCCGTCCTGCACCAGCGCACCGCCGACGGCTGGCAGCCGGGACCCGCCTGGCCCGCCCACAACGCGCTGCGCGGCTGGAGCGCCCACCACATGATCGGCGACCTGCGCTCCCCGCTCGGCGTCTACACCCTCTCCGACGCCGGCGGCCTGCTCCCGGACCCCGGCAGCAGGCTCCCGTACCACCACTCCGGCGGTTTCCACTCGCCCGGCACCGGCTTCGAGGGCGAACCGCTGGAGGGCTCCTTCGACTACGTCGTCGCCATCGACTACAACCGCGAGCCCGGCACCTCGCCCCTGGACTGGACCCGGCCCCTCGGCCCGAAGCGCGGCGGCGGCGTATGGCTGCACGTCGACCACGGCGGGCCCACCCACGGCTGCGTCAGCGTCGCCAAGACCCATATGAAGGACCTCCTGCGCACCCTGGACCCGGCCCGGCACCCGGTCGTGGTCATGGGCCACGCGGACTGGCTCGCCCGCTGACAGGTCATAGAATCCGAACTCATGTGCGCACACGTGCTGGTCGCCGAGGACGACGAGAAGCAGGCCGAGCTGATCCGCCGGTCGCTGCTGGCCGAGGGGCACAGCGCGACGGTGGTGCACGACGGCGCGGCGGCGCTCGACGCGGCCCGCCGGCTGAGCCCCGACCTCGTCGTCCTCGACCTCATGCTTCCGGTCGTCGACGGCTTCGGCGTGTGCCGGGCCCTGCGCGGTGACGCGGAACAGCCCGGCATACCGGTGGTGATGCTCACCGCCCGCTCCGCCGAGGACGACGTGCTGCTCGGCCTGGAACTCGGGGCCGACGACTACATGACCAAGCCGTACAGCCCGCGCGAGCTGATGGCCCGCATCCGTACGGTCCTCAGGCGCGGCGGACGGGGCGCCGGCGCCCGGGACGACGACCCCGTCGTACGCGCCGGCGGGATCAGCGTCGACCCGGTGCGGCACGAGGTGCGCTGCGACGGCGCACCCGTGGACTGCACGCCCGCCGAGTTCCAGATCCTGCTGGCCATGGCGGGCGAGCCGGACCGTGTCTTCACCCGGCGGCAACTGCTGCACCGCACCCGCGGTTTCGACCGGGCCTCCACCGAACGGGCCGTCGACGTGCACATCATGAACCTGCGCCGCAAGGTCGAGGCCGATCCGCGCCGCCCGGTGCGGCTGCTGACGGTGTTCGGCGTCGGCTACAAGCTGAGCGGCACCCGGCCGTGAGACGCCGGGAGCCCGGGGCCGGCGGGCGGGCGGCCGAGCGGAGCGGGAACCCGCGGCCGGACCGGCCGGACGCCGAGGTGCGCGGCCGGCCGCGAGCCGGCCGGCCGGCGCCCGTGAAGCGGCGGATCCCGCTGCGCAAACGGCTGCTCGTCCGGCTGCTGTCCGTCTCCGCGCTGATCGCCGTCTGCTCGGTCGCGGCCACCGCCTGGCTCGCGGTGACCACCACCACCAGCGCCCTCAAGGAGGAGCAGGGCCAGGACCTGGCCGCCGACAACCGCATCCTCGCCGAGCTGAGCGGCTACGCCGCCACCCACTCCGACTGGTCGGGCGTCCGGCACACCGTCCGGGAGCTGGCCGCCCGCACCGGACGCCGGATCGCCCTCACCACCGCCGACCGCGCCTTCGTCACCGACTCCGCGTCCCGCGGCACCCCGCTGCCGCCCCGGCCCGCCGCCACCGTCGACCCGCTGCGCACCGACACCTACACCGAGAGCGGCGCCCAGCTCAGCGGCATCGACCCGCGCGTGGAGGGCCCCTACCGGCTGACGGCGAAGGAACGCGCCGGGCTGGACGCGCTGGCCGTCAAGCGCCGGCGGTGCTACGAACGTCACGGCCTGCGGCCCACTGTCGTACGGATCACGAACGGGCGGCCGGTGGTCACCACGCCGGACGACGCCGACCCGGCCGACTACGGCGCGACGGTGTGCGAGGACGGCGAGCTCAACGCCCCCACGCCGACGGAACGGAGGGCCCTGGACGCGCTGTCGGAACTCGCCCGGCCCTGCCTGGAACAGGCCGGAGTGCATCTGGGCGGGCGGCTGTTCCTCACCTTCGACCCCACCGGCAAGGACCCGTTCGGCGGCGGCTACCTGCTCGGCAAGTACGCCGCCAAGGTCGCCACCCGCGAGGTGGAGCGGACGGCCCAGGACTGCGTCCAGACCGCCCGCCGCACTCAGCTGGAGCCCTACGTCGCCCCGGCGGCCGAGCTGTTCCTCGGTATCGGCGACCAGAACCCGGCCCGGTTCGACATGTCGACGGCCAACAAGGGCAAGGTCGTCGGCGTGGCCGGGCTGGTTCTCGCCGTGACCGTCGCCGTGACCGCCGTCGTCGCCGTCCGGCTGGTGCGGCCCCTGCGCGCGCTCACCGTGGCCGCGCAGCAGCCGCCGGAGCTGCATGTGCGGGTGCCGGTGACCACCCGGGACGAGACCGGCATCCTCGCCGAGGCGTTCAACGGCCTGGCCGAACGGCGCGAGCGTCTGGAGGCGCAGCGCAAGGCCATGGTCAGCGACATCGCGCACGAGCTGCGCAGCCCGCTCACCAACATCCGGGGATGGCTGGAGGTCGTCCGGGACGGCGTCGTCGACCCCGACCCGGCGCTGCTGGACTCGCTGCACGAGGAGGCGCTCGTGCTCCAGCGGATCATCGACGACCTCCAGGACCTGGCCGCGGCAGACGCCGGGACGCTGCGCCTGCACCGTGAGCCGCTGCGGGCCGGTGACCTGCTCGACCAGGTCGCCGCGGCCCACCATGTCGCCGCCGACGCTGCCGGGGTCGCCCTGCGCACCGAGACCGGCGAAGCCGTTTGGCTGGACGCCGACCCGGTGCGGATGCGGCAGGCCCTCGGAAACCTGGTCTCCAACGCGCTGCGGCACACCCCCGCCGACGGCACCGTCACCCTGGCCGCCCGCCGGGACGGGGACGACGTCGTCCTCACCGTCGCCGACACCGGCTCGGGCCTCGCCGCCGAGGACCTGCCGCACGTGTTCGAGCGGTTCTGGCGTGCGGAGAAGTCCCGCAGCCGCCGTACCGGCGGCAGCGGCCTGGGGCTGCCGATCGTCCGCCATCTGGTCGCCGCGCACGGCGGCACGGCCGCGGCCGCGAGCGAGCCGGGGGCGGGCGCGGTGTTCACGCTGCGGCTGCCGGCCATGGCGCCGTCCGCCGACGAGGCCTGAGGGCTGCCCGTACCGGAGCCGGCCGGCCGAGCCCGGTCAGCCGGAGCGCGGGCGCGAGCGTGCCCGGCGCCGCAGCGCGCGCCGCTCCAACTCCGTCGTACCGCCCCAGACGCCGATGCTCTGTCCCGTGTCCAGCGCCCAGTCGAGGCACTGTTCGCGGACCGGGCATCGCCCGCACACCG
This sequence comes from Streptomyces echinatus, assembly GCF_014203595.1. Lineage (GTDB taxonomy): Bacteria > Actinomycetota > Actinomycetes > Streptomycetales > Streptomycetaceae > Streptomyces > Streptomyces echinatus. The sequence goes on along the minus strand of NZ_JACHJK010000002.1, from coordinate 18,476 downwards.
CCTTGGCCTGCTGGGCCTGCACCTGGGCGGGCCCGGTGGTGCCGATCGGGAAGAACAGATCGGGGTCCTCGTGTCGGCAAGCGGCGTGAGTGCGCCAGTTGTCCATCGAAGTCTCCTGATTCGGATCGAAGTCGTCCGTGCCCTGTGGCATGCGTTCCGCATGCGTTCTCCGGGGTCGGGTGACCGGTCGGCGCGACGTGAAACGGGACAAGACGTGAAACGGGACAACCGGAGGGGATCGGGCGACCATCGGGCGCCGGTCGCCGCGGGGCGCCGACGCCCGCGCGGGGCCGGGGGCGGTCAACAGGCCGGGAAGCGGGGCGCGCAGAGCACGGCGCCGCCCGACCGGGCACCGGTGACGGGGAGTTGGGACCGGCGGGCCACCTGCCCCCGGGCTGCCGCGCCACCGCGCGACCACGGTACTCCGCCCCGGACCGCCAAGCGCCCGCCTTGTGCTGACTCGCCCGAATTCGTCGCGCCGTGGGACCTTCCCGTCACGGCGCCGCGGGCCCCGGGCGGCTCAGCGGCGCAGTGTCTCCGCCGCCGTCGCGGTCACCGCGTCGGCGAGGGCCGCCAGCGCGGGGGAGTCCAGCCTCCACTGCTGCCAGTGGAGCGTGACGTCCATGTACTCGCCGGGGGTGAGCAGGGCCAGCCGTCCCCGGTCCAGCAGGGGGCCGGCCTGCACCTCCGGGACCAGGCCCCAGCCGAGTCCCGCGGCGACCGCGTCCAGGAACCCCTCCGAGGTGGGCACATGGTGCCGGAACGGGCCGGCCGGCCGCCCGCCGAGCCGGCGCGCGAAACCGTCCTGGAAGTCGTCCTTGCGGTCGAAGGCCACTACCGGCGCCCGGGACAGCGCCTCCGGCATGGGCCGCCCGTCGAGATGGGCCGTGATGAACCCGGGGGCGGCCACCGGCAGGTAGCGCATCCGGCCGAGCGGACGGACCGTGCAGCCCGGCACCGGGTCGGGGGAGGAGGTCACCGCCGCCATCACCAGGCCCTCCCGCAGCAGCGCCGCCGTGTGGTCCTCGTCCTCCCGGTGCAGTTCGAAGCAGAGGCCCGCGACCCGGGTGAGGGCCGGCAGGAACCACGTCGCCAGCGAGTCCGCGTTCACCGCGACCGACACCCGGGTCGGCTCCCCGGTGCCGCTCAGCCCCAGTTCTCCCCAGGCGTCCCGTTCCAGCCGGGCGAGCTGGCGCGCGTACCGGACCAGCACCGCGCCGGACTCGGTGGGCCGCACCGGCTTCGTGCGCTGGAGCAGTACCCGGCCGGTGCGCTGTTCGAGGGCCTTCACCCGCTGGCTGACCGCCGACGGCGTCACGTGCAGGGCGACGGCGGCCGCGTCGAAGGTGCCCTCGTCCACCACGGCCAGCAGCGTCCGCACCTGCTCCAGGGGCAGCTCTGTCATCATGAACGCTAAGGGTACGTAAAAATCTTTAGCTGTACTTGTCCGCGGCGTCTTTCTACCGTCGGGGGCATGACCCACGCCCTGACCGCCGCGGCCGCCGGATTCGGCACCGGCCTCTCCCTGATCGTCGCCATCGGCGCCCAGAACGCCTTCGTCCTGCGCCAGGGGGTGCGCCGGGACGCGGTCCTCGCCGTGGTCGGCATCTGCGCCCTGTCCGACGCGCTGCTCATCGGGCTCGGCGTCGGCGGGGTCGGCGCGGTCGTGGTGGCCTGGCCGGGCGCGCTCCGGGCGATCGGGATCGTCGGCGGTGTCTTCCTGCTCTGCTACGGCGCCCTGGCCGCCCGCCGGGTCCTCAGGCCCGTCGGCACCGGGCTGCGCGCGGAGGGCGAGGCGGCCGGCTCGCGCCGCCGGGCGGTGCTCACCTGTCTGGCGATGACCTGGCTGAACCCGCACGTGTACCTGGACACCGTGTTCCTGCTCGGCTCCATCGCCGCCGACCGGGGCCCGCTGCGCTGGACCTTCGGGCTCGGCGCCGCGCTCGCCAGCCTGTGCTGGTTCGCCGCGCTCGGCTTCGGCGCCCGCCTCCTCGGCCGGTTCCTGGCCCGCCCGGGTGCCTGGCGCGTCCTGGACGGCCTGGTCGCGGTCACCATGCTGGCCCTGGGCGCGACCCTGGTGGCCGGATCCTGAGGAATCCGTTCGTCGCACACGGGTGTTGCTGTGATAGTTAGGTTCGCGAAGCGAAAAGATGTAACGAGCAACCAGGACATCCGTGGACACCAGCGAGAGCACCACCGAGACCGATACCGACGCGCCGGCGGACGAGGCCCCGCCCCGGCGCGGCTGGCGCCGCTGGGCGATGGACACCCGCCCGCTGCGCATACCCGCCTACCGGCGCCTGTGGTCGTCGACCATCGTCACCGCCGTCGGCAGCCAGCTCACCGCCGTCGCCGTACCCAAGCAGATCTACGACATCACCCACTCCTCGGCCTGGGTCGGCTACGCGAGCCTGGCCGGGCTGGTGCCGATGGTCGCCTTCGCGCTGTGGGGCGGGGCGGTCGCCGACACCGTGGACCGCCGCAAACTGCTGCTGGTGACCAACACCGGTATCGCGGTGACCTCGCTGCTGTTCTGGGCGCAGGCCGTCACCGGCCTGGACTCGGTCGGCGTCCTCATGGTCCTGCTGGCGCTGCAACAGGCGTTCTTCGGGCTCAACGCGCCCGCCCGCACCGCCTCCATCGCCCGCCTGGTGCCGGCGGAGCAGCTGCCCGCGGCCAACGCGCTCGGTTCGACGGTGATGCAGACCGGCCTGGTGGCCGGCCCGCTGCTCGCCGGCGTGCTCATCCCGGTGATCGGGCTGCCCGAGCTGTATCTGGTCGACGCGCTGGCGCTCTGCGTGACCGTGTGGGCCGTCCACCGGCTGCCCGCGCTGCCGCCGCTCGACGGCTCGGCCGCCCGCCGGGCCGGGGTGCGCGAGATAGCGGCCGGCTTCCGGTACATCTCCCGGCACAAGGTGCTGCTGCTGTCCTTCCTCGCCGACATCGTGGCCATGGTGTTCGGCATGCCCCGTGCCCTGTTCCCGCAGCTGGCGGCGCAGACGTACGGCTCCTGGGGCGAGGGCGTCGCCCTCGGTGTGCTGTTCGCCGGCATCCCGGTCGGCGCGGTGCTCGGCGGCCTGTTCTCCGGCGTGTTCTCGCGGGCCCGGCGGCACGGCCCGATGGTCATCGGGGCGGTCGTCGCCTGGGGCGTGGCCATCGCCGGGTTCGGACTGAGCGGGAACCTCTGGGTCGCCGTGCTCTTCCTCGCCGCGGCCGGGGTCGCCGACATGGTCTCGATGGTGTTCCGCGGCGCCATCCTGCTGTCGGCCGCCACGGACGAGATGCGCGGCCGGATGCAGGGGGTGTTCACGGTGGTCGTCGCGGGCGGCCCGCGCCTGGCCGACGTGCTGCACGGCACGGCCGGCGCGGCGTTCGGCCCACGCGCCGCCGTCGCGGGCGGCGGAGCCCTGGTCGTCGTGGTGATGCTGGCCCTGGCCTGCGCCGTCCCCGCACTGCGCCGCTACCGCGTCTGACGGCCTACAGCGGTCCCCGCGCCCGGCGCATCGTGTACTGGTCCATCAGCTTCCCGCGGGTCGTCTCCAGCCGGTTGGCGAGGATCTCGGCCACCGTCCGGACCACCGAGAGCCCGAGCAGCGGATCCTCCACGCACAGCGCGAGCACCGACGGCCCGTCGAACTCGTAGGCCCTTACGTTGCTGAAGGCCACCGCGCCGAAGTCCCACCGGTACGGCGGGAACAGCCACGACCAGCCGAGCAGGTCTCCCGCGCCGAGCGAGGCCACGGTCACCCGCTGCCGGGAGGTGACCTGCTGGTCCAGATGGACGGCACCGGAGCGGATCACCCAGAACCGGTCGGCCGTGCCGCCCGCCTCGAAGATGCGGGTGTCCTCCGCGAAGGACACCTCCTTGGCCACCTCCATGAGGCGCTCGCGCTGCGCCTGGGGGAGGGCGGTGAGCAGTTTGATCGCTTTGGTCATGGCGCGGGGCTCCTCACCGGCGGCGGTTGCGGTGCTGTGCTTAAGCCCATTTCAGCCGCTGCCGCCGCCCCGAGCACCTCGAAGGAGGCGGCCCGGCGGCCCCCTGTCGCCCTCCGGGCGGCAAAAAGCCCTGGCTGGACGGGGGAAGCCAGCCAGGGCCGTATGCGGTGACGCGTGGGAGGGGGGAAGGACGGTTCCGCGCCACTCCCGCATCACGTATGGATGAACAATAAACCATCTTGTGCACTGACCGGTAACTCAGTACGGGTCAGGTGACCTGCTTCACTCCGTCCGCTCGCTCCGGCGCCCCGCCCGGGCGGACGATCTCCTCCAGCACCCGCAGCACCGCCTCGAAGGCCACCGCCCGGTCCGCCGCCTCCCGCGCACCCTCCGGGTCCGTCGCCGCCAGGCTCCGGGCCCGCTCCCGGCAGGCCCGCTCCTGTGCGGCCGCGTGCTCCCGGCCCCGCCGGATCCGCCGCAACAACTCGTCCGCGTCCACCACATCCGTCATACGGGGGCGGGTACCCGCCCCGATCCAGGTGATGGCAGCGGCACCGAGAGTGTTTGAGGGCGGCTTCGGAGGTCAGCCGAAAGGAGAGAGCAACACAACCCGGGCACCGTCCAGGGAGGAAAGGATGCTCGACAACCACCGGACCCGCTCCTCCGCGACCCTGCCGGACACGCACCGCCGGGTGCCGGGCCGGCCGGCCGAGGCCCGCAGAACGGTGGAGCGGGTGGTGCACGAACGGTGCCGGGCCCGCGCCCTCGCGTGTCCGCCCGAGGCGGTGGCGGACGCCCTGCTGGTCACCTCGGAACTCACCACCAACGCCCTGCTGCACGGCGGCGGCATCACCGGCTTCGACGTCGAGGTCGACGCCGGTGGCGTCCGGGTCTCGGTCAGCGACCGCAGCGACGAACTGCCGGTGGCCCTCCAGGCCGCCGACGAGCGCGGCCGCACCCGGCCGGGCGGCCGCGGCTGGCCCATCGTATGCCGGCTGGCCCGCGACGTCCGGGTGGCCGAGCTGCCCCGCGGCGGCAAGTGCATCACCGCCGTCGTACCGCTGAACTGAAGCGGTACCCGAAGTTCCGCCGCTCGGCGTTTGCGCGCATGACCGGGGGGCAGACGGAACCTCGTGCTTCGGACCGGAGGCGCGCGCTCAGCGGGGAGACACGACCGCTGTCTGGGCCCGCTCCTCGGCGGACCCGGCGGCTCAGCCCCGTGGCGACCCCTGACACCACCGTTCGGGCCAGGACCCGGAACCCGCGTTCCGTCCATGCCCTGAAACCACGTTCAGGAGCGATTCCGCATGCTGACCGACATGTCGACAAGCCGTCCCGGCGCGACCGCCCCCGCCGGCGCCCCGGCGTCCGGTCGACGGAACCACGACGACGCCCCCCACACCGCCGAGCAGTTCGCCCGGCTGGCGGAACTGGACGACGGTCCGGAGCGGGACGCCCTACGCGACGAACTCGTCACCGCCTGGCTGCCCATGGCCCACCGGATCGCCGGCCGGTTCCGCGACCGCGGCGAGTCCGTCGAGGATCTGCGGCAGGTGGCCGCGCTCGGCCTGGTGAAGGCCATCGACCGCTTCGACCCGTCCCGCGGGGCCTTCGAGAGCTACGCGGTGCCGACCATCACCGGAGAGGTCAAGCGGCACTTCCGCGACCGGATGTGGGCCCTGAGGGTGCCGCGCCGGGTGCAGGAACTGCGCAACCGGGTACGGGTGGCCCGGCGCGAACTCACCCAGCACCCCGGCAGCCCCGAGCCCACCGTCGCGGCCATCGCCTCCCACACCGGCCTCACCGAGGAAGAGGTGACCGCCGGACTGGAGGCGCTGGAGAGCTTCAGCACCCTCTCACTGGACGCCGAGCTGTCCACCGGCGACGACGGCTACAGCCTCGCCGACACCCTCGGCGAGACCGACACCTCCTACGACGTGGTGGTCGACCGCGAGGCCGCCAAGGAGGGGTTGCGCCGGCTGCCCGAGCGCGAGCGGGCCATCCTCTACATGCGCTTCTTCGAGGACATGACCCAGAGCCGCATCGCCGACCGGCTCGGCATCTCCCAGATGCACGTCTCCCGGCTGATCAGCCGCAGTTGCGCCCGCGTCCGCGACGAGGTGCTGGGCAGCCGCCACCCCGGTGCCGACCGGCGGTGAGCGCTCACCTCCGCGGCTGCGCGGGCCCGCCGGCCACACCCAGCGGGCGGGCCAGCCCCGAGACCGCCTCGTCCAGCCGCTGCAGATGCCGCAGCACCCGGTCGGTCACCCGGCCGTAGCGCGGGGTGCGCAGACTGCCCGGCTCCAGCATCGACGCGATGCTGGGGCCGGTCTCGATCTCCTCGGCGGACCGCGGGTCCGCCACATGCGCGGCGATCGCCTCGATGTTGTGCACGATCCGCCCGCACGCCCCGCGCAGCCGCGGATCCGCCGCGATCGACGGATGCGTCGGCAGCAGCTCGGCCGTGGCCGCGAGGGAACGGCCGTGGTAGGCGCAGGTCTCCAGCAGCGCCACCACGTACCGGGCCGTGTCCCGGCGTGAGCGCAGCGGTGTGATCGGATGGGTCAGCGGCTGGGTGGCCGCCCGCAGGTCCGCCAGCGCCTGGTCCAGCTCGCGCGCCTGCTCCACCAGGTCACCGCCGGTCCCGCCGCTCAGCTGGTCGACGGCGCCCCGGGTGACCTCGGCGAGCCGGTTCAGCGCCGCCACCAGGAGGTCGTTGGTACGGCGGTCGGTGTGGACCGGCAGCACCAGCGCGGCCGCGATCACCCCGCAGGCCGCGCCGAGCGCCGTCTCCTCGATCCGCAGCACCAGCACCGAGGTGCTGTACGTGTTCAGCAGGGTGTAGAGCAGCCCCAGCATCGCCGTGACGAAGAACGACATCAGGGTGTACGACAGGGGCGCGGTGTAGAACATCACGAAGATGAACACCAGCACCAGCGCGAACGCCGTCCAGGTGTGGTGCCCGACCAGCCCGGCGAGCCCGATGCCGGCCACCACCCCGAGCACCGTGCCCAGCAGCCGCCGGTAGCCCTTCACCAGGATCTCCCCGGTGGAGGCGGTGTTGATGAACACGATCCAGCAGGTCAGCACCGCCCAGTACCAGCGCTGGCTGGACAGCAGCTCACCGCCGGCGATGGCCAGCGAGGAGCCGACGGCCACCTGGACCGCGGCCCGGGTCGTGGGCCGCTTCAGACCGGCCGGCTCCGCCTCCTGCGGTTCGCTCTCCTCGCTGATCTCGATCGCGGCGTCCTCCGCGTCCAGCTCCTCCCGCGAGCGGGCGGTCGCCGGGGAGTCGTCCGACTCGTCCTGCGGCCCCTCCAGCGCGACCCGCAGACCCATCGCGGCCCGCGCGGCCTCGCCGAGGCCCCGGAAGACGTCCTGCACGGCCGGGGCGGCCTCGGGCAGGTTCTCCTCCTCGCGATAGCCGAGCAGCCGGTTGCGCACCTGGGCGAGCGCGGTCCCCGACGCCTCGCCGGCCGGCCGCAGCATCAGCACCCGCAGCGCCTTCAGGTCCCGGCGCAGCGCGGCCGTGGCCTCGTCCCGCACCGGCAGCTCGCCGCCGGAGGGCAGCGGGGCACCCGGCAGATGCAGGGTGAGGGTGTCGGTCCGCTCGGCACTGCGCGCGGTGAGCAGCAGCAGACCGAGCCGCTCGGCGGCGATCTCGGCGTCCGCGATGCGGCGCTGGAGCAGCCGGGCCACGGCCGGGTCCGATGTGCCGTCCTCCAGCCGGCCCTGGATCATCAGCGCCGTCTCGTGCAGCCGCGCGGTACCGGTGCGCAGCTCCTCCAGCACCTTCTCCACGTCGTCGGGCCCGGCGTCCAGCAACTCGACCTGCGTGGCGAGCAGCTGGGCGAGCCGGGCGCGGAAGGCCCGCCGCAGCCGGTCCAGCGTGCCCGCCGGCGTCTGCGGCAGCAGCACGAACCGGGCGACGGCGCTGCACACGAACGCCACGCCGATGACGCCGTACAGCGCGGGCAGCCCGGCGGGCGTCGCCCCCACGAACAGGGAGAGGAAGTACACCTGGAAGCCGATCAGCCCCAGCGCCGTGCCCCGGTCGCCGAACCGGCGGCCGTAGACCGCGCAGAAGATGAGGACGACGAAGAACACGTCGCCCACGACGGCCCATCGGTTGAGCAACGCGCCCAGGGTCACCGAGGCCAGCGCCATCGGCAGGCCCAGCGCGAGCGTGACGGCCTGCGGGCCCCACTGCTTCTCCCGGATGGCGAACGTGGCGACCATCGCCGCGATGGCCCCGGCGACCAGCTGGGACACCGGGACGCGCAGCACGGCGAGGACCGCGAGGGTCAGGGCGATGGCGGTGACCGTGCGCAGCCCCGCGGTGAGCCGGAGCAGCCCCGGATCCGACGCCGCGAGCCGGTCCCACATCCGTACCCGTCCCGACCGTGCCGCTGCGCTCACGCCGCCGTGCTCTCTCCCGTTCCAGAAAACGATCTCCGCCCCAGCATCGCACGCGGGCCCCGGTGAGGGACTTTCGTCTGCACCGGCCGGGGCACGGAGCGGGGTCCCGTGATGGGGATACCTCGCGCGCCGTTGCAGGCACTGGGGAAGCGGCGCCAGGGCCGCCCGGCCTGATCGAGCCAGGGGCCCTGCCCGCCCTCGGCCGGGACCGCGGGCCGCCGGGGCGCCCGCATGGCCGTGGCCGAGTCCGTGCTCCGGCCTCAGCCGGGCGACCGGCCGTGTGGATCACCCGACACGACCGCCGGTCCGGTGCGCGATGACCGGCGGTCCCGGGGTGATCCCGATCGCCTCAGGGCCGATCGGGTGCGGTGTCGCCCACGCGCGCCCGTACCTGTTCCGGCGTCAGGTACGAGTCGGTGAACTCGAAGTCCTTCAGCCGGGCGGGCTTGCGCGCCTGGAAGCCGGTGCGGACGAAATCGTCGCCCGCGACCGCGTTCAGCAGCCAGTTGGTCAGCACCCGGGTCTTGGCGACGTTGGTGCGCAGCGCCGACCAGTGGTAGCCGCGGGCCACCGCCTGCGCCGCCAGCCCGCGCAGCTCGACGCCGAGCGGCTTGGACACCGCGTCCTTGCCGCCCAGGTCCACCACCAGCCCCAGATCCTTGTGCTCGTACGGCTGCAGCGGCAGCCCCCGCAGTGCGGCGATGACGTTGTCGGCGACCTTCCTGCCCTGCCGCATGGCGTGCTGCGCGGTGGGCGGGCAGACGGCGCCCTCCTGCCCCTTCGCCAGGTCCGGCACGGCCGCCGAGTCGCCGAGCGCGAACACCCCGTCGTGCCCCGGCAGGCACATCTCGGCGGTGACCGCCAGCCGGCCCTTGACCGTCTCCGCGCCTAGCGTGGCGATCAGCGGGCTGGCGACCACACCGGCCGTCCAGATCAGGGTGTGTGTCGGCACCACCCGGCCGTCGGTGAAGGTGACCTCCTCCGGGCCGGCCTTGTCGATCGAGACGCCGAGCGAGACGTCGATGCCGCGCCGCTTCAGGATCTCCTGGGCGCTGCGGCCGAGCTTGGCGCCCAGTTCCGGCATGAGCCGCGGCGCGATGTCGATCAGATGCCACCGGATCAGCCCCGGGTCCAGCCGCGGATAGCGCCGCACGGCGGCGTGCGTCAGCCGCTGCAGGCAGGCCGCGGTCTCGGTGCCCGCATATCCGCCGCCCACCACCACGAACTGCAGTCGCGCGGCCCGCTCGGCCGGGTCCTCGCTGGCGTCCGCCAGGTCGAGCTGCGCGATGACGTGGTCGCGGATGTAGGCGGCCTCGGCGAGCGTCTTCATCCCGAAGGCGTGATCGGTCAGGCCGGGGATGTCGAAGGTGCGGGTCACGCTGCCCGGTGCCAGCACGATGTAGTCGTAGGACTCGTTGACGATCTTGTCGGTGATGGTGCGGATGACGCACACCTTGGACTTCAGGTCCACACCGATCGCACCGCCCGGGATGATCCGCGTGCGGTACTTCTTGCTCCGGCGCAAGGACAGGGCGATCGACTGCGGCGTGAGCACGCCGGAGGCGACCTGCGGCAGCAGCGGCAGATACAGCTGGTAGGCGAACGGCGTCACCAGGGTGACGTCGGCCTCGTCAGGGGCGAGTTTCCGCTCCAGGCGGCGGACGCAATCGACTCCGGCGAAACCGGCGCCGACCACCAGGATCCTGGGTCGTGTCACGGTGTCCATCCCTTTCTGCGGCTCCAGGCGGTCCGACTCGACGCCGCTCGCCCGCCCCGGACCGCTGAGCACCCCACCGATCCCACCGTGCCTCCAGCCGTTCCGCCAGCTGTGCGCGGCAGGCAGACGAACGCGTGGGGATCAACATGCCCCCACCCGGGGTGGAGTAACCGGTTGACGCACACCTACACGTCGAACACCCGTCACCAGGGCAGGAACGCGTGGATGTCCTTGCCGGCGTCGTGCACGACGACACTGACCTGGGTGCACAGCGTGTGCACCAGGTGCCAGCCGATGCCGCCGCCCCCGGTGTGCGGATGGAAGGGCCGCGGCTCCGGTGCCGTCCGGTTCGTGTCGCGCATCGTCACATGCACCCCGTCGAACGTGCGGCGCAGCCGCAGATCGAACGGGCCGGGCGCGTACTGGATCGCGTTGGCGGCGAGCTCCGTGACGACCAGCAGGATGTCGTCCCAGTACTCGTGGGCGCCCGGCGGCGCGTGCCGGGCGAGCGCGCACAGGAACTCCTCCGCCGCGAGCCGCGCCCCCGTGACATTGCGCAGCTCACCGGGGAAGGAGAACGAACGCTCGTAGCTCTCCTCCGAGGAAGGTGTGTCGTCCCAGCGCGGCTCCGTCACCATCTCGCATTCCCCGGCCCCGGCCGGGCAGGGCCACCGGCCCATCCGACCAGAACGGTCGTCGTTGCTGATCTCTCGCTCCGCTGCGGGTTCCCCCCGCCGCGCGGACTATCCGTCTCCGCTCGGCCCGTCCGCCCCCGGCTGCCCCTCCTCAACGGAAGACGTCGTCCGTCTCGTCCCAGTCGGCCGGGTCCCGCACGACCGGCCGTGACCGGGAACGCGCCTGGTACATCGCCTCGATCTCGGCCGCGTGGTGCCGCACGACGGCGTCCCGGCGCAGCTTCATGGACGGTGTGAGCAGCCCGTTGTCCAGTGCGAACGGTTCTTGGAGGACACGGTAGACCCTGATGGACTCCGCGCGGGACACCGCGCTGTTGGCCGAGGCCACGGCCCGAGCGATCTCCTCGCGCAGCGCGTTCTCCTCCCGGGCCTCCCGGCCCGGGTGATCGCCCGGCAGCGCCAGGGAACCCCGCCAGTGCGCGAGGAAGTCCGGGTCCAGCGTGATCAGCGCGCCGACGCAGGGCCGGTCGTCGCCAATCACCACCGCCTGGTGGACCAGAGGGTGCATGCGCAGCCGCTGCTCCAGCAGGGCCGGCGCCACGCTCTTGCCGCCGCTGGTGACGATGATGTCCTTCTTGCGCCCGGTGATCGTCAGATAGCCCTCGGAGTCCAGCAGCCCGATGTCACCGGTGGCCAGCCAGCCGCCGCGCAGCGCGGCCCGGGTCGCCGCCTCGTCGCTGATGTAGCCCTGGAACACGGACGGCCCGCGCACCAGGATCTCCCCGTCGTCGGCCACCTGGACCTCGGTGCCCGGCAGCGGCATCCCCACCGTCCCGGACTTCTCCCGGCCGAGCGGCTGCATGGTGATCCCGCCGGAGACCTCGGTGAGCCCGTACCCGTCGTGCAGGAAGATCCCGATGCCCTCGTAGAACAGGCACAGTTCGCGGCCCAGCGCGGAGCCGCCGGAGGTGCCCCGCACCGCCCGGCCGCCGAGCGCGGCCCGCAGTCTGCGGTACACCGTCCGCTCGAAGAGGGCGTGCTGCAGCCTGAGTTCGAGCCCGGGGCCCGGTCCGGTGCCCAGCCGCCGGCGCTCCTCGGCCGCGGCGAACTCCCGCGCGGTCTGCGCGGCACGCTCGAACAGGGCGCCCCGGCCCGCCTCCTGGGCGGTGCGCAGGAACGTCTTGTACAGCCGCTCGAACACCGACGGCACGCCGTACAGGTACGTCGGCCGGAACGTGCTCAGGGCCGACGCCAGCGCCGTCTCGGTCAGCTCCGGCTCATGCGCCATCAGCACTCCGCCGCGCACGCACATCAGCATGATCATCATGCCGTAGACGTGGGAGAACGGCAGGAAGGCCAGCACGGACGGCTGTTCCCCCGAGGGTGCCGCGGTGTGCGCCCAGCCGGCCAGCAGGGTGTCGCACGGGTAGGCCAGGCCCCGGTGGCTGAGCGCACAGCCCATCGGATGCCCCGACGTGCCGGAGGTGTACACGACGGCCGCCGTGGAGTCCGGCAGCACGATCCGGCGCAGCGACTCCACCGTGGTGTACGGGACCACCGCGCCCCGTTCGACGAGGTCGGACACGGCACCCGCGTCCAGCTGCCAGACGTGCCGCAGCCGCGGCAGCCGGGTGCACACGGTACCGACGGTCATGACGCCCTGCTCGTCCTCCACGACCACGGCCACACAGCCCGCGTCCCGCAGGATCCACTCGACCTGGTCCCGCGAGGAGGCCGGGTGGACGGGCACCACCTCGGCGCCCACGGCCCACAGCGCGTGCGCCAGCACCGTCCACTCGTAACGGGTCCGCGCCATCAGGGCCACCCGGTGGCCGGGCGAGATTCCGGCGGCGATCAGGCCCTTGGCCACATCGACCACCTCGTCCCGCAGCTCGACCGCCGTCACCTCCTCCCATCCGGTCGCGGCGGGACCGGTGCGGCGCGCCAGCACCGGCAGCGTCGGATTCCGGTCCGCCGTCACGAAGACGCTGTCGGCGAGGCCGCCGGTGAGCGGCGGGGTGAAAGCGGGAGCGAGGGCGACGTCGCGCATGCGCTGCTCCTGGTGTACGGAGGGTCACTCCGCCGATCGGCTCGGTGTCGGCGGTGCTCGAATGTAGCCCAGGTAAGCGCGTTCGGTGACGGGAACGGGGAAGTCGTGATCGGCTGATGATGTGGGCGTGTTCTGGGGACTCGGGAGACATGAGTCATGTGAACCCCGATCCGGAACCCGAGCGGACCACCGGTCTCGAGCCAGGCGGGGGCGTGCCACCGGGTGAGACCCCGCCCGCCGAGAGCAGCCTGCCCGAAGCCGGGCCCCGTCAACCGGACGCCCGGCACAGGGGCTGGGCCAGGACACCGTTGACGCTGATCCTGCTGCTGGTCGTGCTGATAGCGGCGTTCTTCCTGGTCTACGCCCTCGTCCTGATCCTCTGAACCACGCCCGGCGGGACGCTCACCCCTGCGTACGCCGCACGCACTCGGTGACGACGTCCCGCAGGCTGCCGGTGCGCTCCAGCAGCGCGCGCTGCTCCCGCGCGCCGTTGCCCCGGCGCAGCAGCTCCTCGACGGCCCGCGCGGCGCGGTCCGCGTCGCCGCTCCCGGTCAGCGCGTCTCCGGCGTACTCCAGCAGCGAGTCCAGCACCCGGGCGGCGGGCCGCGGCCGCAGGGTGACCGGGTCCAGCAGATCCTCCTCCAGCCCGAACCGGGCGGCCTGCCAGTCGGCCAGCCTCAGCAGGCTCACCCGGGGATCGGGCGCCGGCCGTCCCGCCCGCCACTCGCCCGCGGCCGTCTCCACGAGGGCACGGACGAGCGTCGCGATCAGTACGGCGGTCTCCGCGCACAGACAGACGTCCGCCACCCGGATCTCCACGGTGGGGTAGCGGGCGGACAGCCGCGAGTCGAAGTACGCCATCCCCTCGTCCAGGATGACCCCGGTGGCCACCATGTCGGCCACCTGCCGGTGGTACCGCTCGGCGGACCCGAACAGCTCGGTCGGCCCGGCCGACGGCCAGCGGTTCCACACCCGGCTGCGATAGCTGGCGTAACCGGTGTTCCGGCCCTGCCAGAACGGGGAGTTGGCACTGATCGCCCGCAGCACTTGCAGCCACGGGCGGATCCGGTCGAGGACCGCGATGCCCTCCTCGTCGGACTCGACCGACACATGCACATGGCAGCCGCACACGAGCTGGTCCCAGGTGGGTATCCCGTACCGCTCGGCCAGCCACTGATAGCGCTCGTTCACGCTCAGGGAGGGGCTGACCGGCAGGGGCGAGGTGGCCAGTGCCGCGACACCGCAGCCGATCTGCCCGGCGTGCCGGGCCGCCTCCTTGCGGCAGCGGACGATCTCCTCGCCGAGGGCCCCCATGTCCGACTGCGGATGCGTGGCGAACTCCAGCATCTGCCCGAACAGCTCCTTCTCGAACACGTCCTGCCCGGGATCGTCCTGGGCCGCGCGGGCGAGGACGGCCGCCGCCAGGGCCTTCGGCTCGCCGCTGTCCGGATCGACCAGAAGGAGTTCCTCCTCCACTCCGACGGTGCGCACCACGTGCCGCCCTTCTGTCCGTGCCACAAGGGGCAGTCAGGGATCTGTACGACCCCGACTGCCCCTCGGACGGCCGCCGACACCTGCGGCCCTCAGCGCTCGGGTGCCAGCCAGACGGTGGCGAGCGGTGGCAGCGTCACTTCGAGGAAACCGTCCTGCGGCTTGACCGGAGCCCCGGTGCCGACCCCGCTCCCGCCGTACCGGACGTCGTCGGTGTTCAGTTCCTCCCGCCAGGCGGGGACGTCGCCGGGCACCCACAGGCGGTAGCCGTGCCGGACGACGGGGGAGAAGTTCGACACCGCGAGCAGCGGCCCGCCGTCGGCGGCGAACCGCAGGAACGCCAGTACGTTGTCGTCCGCCGCGTCGCACAGCACCCACCGGAAGCCCGCCGGGTCGGTGTCCCGCTGCCACAGCGCCGGCGTCCCGCGGTACACCGTGTTCAGGTCCCGGACCAGGTCCTGGACCCCCCGGTGGTCGCCCGCGGAGTGGTAGTCGTCGCCGAGCAGCCACCACTCGGGGCCGTGCGCCTCGGACCACTCGGCCCCCTGGGCGAACTCCTGCCCCATGAACAACAGCTGCTTGCCCGGATGCGCCCACATGAAGCCCAGGTAGGCACGGTGGTTGGCGCGCCGCTGCCACCAGTCGCCGGGCATCTTCGACACCAGCGCCTGCTTGCCGTGGACCACCTCGTCGTGGGAGATGGGCAGGACGTAGTTCTCGCTGTAGGCGTACACCATCGAGAAGGTCATCTCGTCGTGGTGGTACTTGCGGTGCACCGGCTCCTTCTGGATGTACTCCAGCGAGTCGTGCATCCAGCCCATGTTCCACTTCAGCCCGAACCCGAGGCCGCCGCCGTCCGTCGGCCGGGTCACGCCGTCCCAGGCCGTGGACTCCTCGGCGATGGTCACCACGCCCGGGCAGCGCCGGTACACGGTCGCGTTCATCTCCTGCAGGAAGGCGGCCGCGTCGAGGTCCTCCCGGCCGCCGAACACGTTGGGCTCCCACTGGCCGGAGTCACGGGAGTAGTCCAGGTAGAGCATGGAGGCGACGGCGTCGACCCGTAGCCCGTCGATGTGGAACTCCTCGCACCAGTACACCGCGTTGGCGACGAGGAAGTTGCGCACCTCGGTACGGCCGTAGTCGAACTCGTACGTCCCCCAGTCCGGGTGCTCCGCCCGCAGGGCGTTCCCCGGCTCGTACAGGGCGTCCCCGTCGAACCGGCCCAGCGCCCAGTCGTCCTTCGGGAAGTGCGCCGGCACCCAGTCCATGATCACGCCGAGGCCGGCCCGGTGACAGGCGTCCACGAAGTACCGGAAGTCGTCCGGCGTGCCGAGCCGCGGGGTCGGCGCGTAGTAGGAGGTGACCTGATAGCCCCAGGAGCCGCTGAAGGGATGTCCGGCCACCGGCATCAGCTCCACGTGCGTGAAGCCCATGCCCCTCACGTACGCGGGGAGTTCCTCGGCGAGCTGACGGTAAGACAGGCCGGGCCGCCAGGACGGCAGATGCACCTCGTACACCGAGAACGGCGCCTGGTGCACGGGCGTGTCACCGCGGTGCGTCATCCACTCGGTGTCACCCCACTCGTAGCGCGAGGCCGTCACGACCGACGCGGTGTCCGGCGGCACCTCCGTGCACCGGGCCATCGGGTCGGCCTTCAGGAAACGGTGACCGTACCGGGAGGTGATCTCGAACTTGTACCGGGTGCCCTCGCCGATCCCGGGCAGGAACAGCTCCCACACCCCGGACGCGCCGAGCGAGCGCATCGGGTACTGGGTGCCGTCCCAGTACGTGAAGTCCCCCGCCACCCGCACCCCTTGGGCGTTCGGAGCCCACACGGTGAACCGGGTGCCGGCCACCCCTTCGTGGACCATCGGCTCGGCACCGAGCGCCCGCCACAGCTGCTCGTGCCGGCCCTCCCGGATCAGATGCAGATCCAGCTCGCCGAGGGCGGGCAGGAAGCGGTAGGGATCCTCCACCTCCAGCTCGGCGTCGTCATACGTCACTGCCAGGGTGTACGCCGGGATCGCCGGGCAGGGCAGGACGGTGGCGAAGAGACCGTCGCCCTCCGACCACATCTCCGTGCGCGCGCCGTCGATCACGACGCTCACCGCCCGGGCGTTCGGGCGCAGCGTCCGGAACAGCGTGCCGCCCGGCACCGGGTGGGCGCCCAGCAGGGCGTGCGGGTCGTGGTGCGCGCCGGCCAGCAGCCGGCCGCGGTCCGCCGCGTCCAGCGGGACGGTCGCGGGCGGCACGGGCCCGGCGGCCTCGGGACGTGTGGTGTCACGCAGTGCCATGGTTCAGCCTCCCCACACGGCGAGCCGCTTGATCGCCGCCATCGGGACCGGCAGCCAGTCCGGTCGGTGTCTCGCCTCGTACAGCACCTCGTAGACCGCCCTGTCCGTCTCGTGCGCGCGCAGCAGCGCGTGCTTCTTGCGTGGATCCCAGCCCGCGCGGGCCGCGTAGCCCGCGCAGAACGCCTCCCGGCAGCGGCGCGCCCACTCGGGTCGCCAGGGGCGGCGCTGCCGGGCCGCGTAGTCGAAGGAGCGCAGCATCCCGGCGACGTCACGCAGGGGGGACTGCGGGGCCCGGCGCTCGGTGAGCGGACGCGACGGTTCACCCTCGAAGTCGATGACGAACCAGTCGCGGCCGGCCCGCAGCACCTGCCCGAGGTGCAGGTCGCCGTGGATGCGCTGGGCCGGCGGCCCGGTGTCGCAGGTGGCGAGCGCCCCGAACGCGGCCTTCAGGCCGGGCACGAAGGGCAGCAGCCCGGGGACCACGTGCGCGGCGGCGTCCAGCCGCGCGCACATCGCCTCGGCCGTACGGCCGTTCTCGCCCGGTCCGGCCGGCGGGAAGGCGTCGGCCAGCGCCAGGTGCACCTCGGCCATGGCCCGGCCCAGCGCGCGGGCCTCGGTGGTGAAGTCGTCGCCCGCCGCGAGCGCGCTGAGCGCCAGCGACCAGCCGTCGGTGGCGTCCGGCAGGAACGGCTGGAGCACCCCGAGGGTGGCCCGGCTCGGTGCGGTCGTGGTGAACCAGGCCACCGGCGCGGGCACCCGGGCGCAGCCCTGCGCGGCCAGTGCCGCCGGCACCTCCAGGTCCGGGTTGACGCCCGGCTGGATCCGCCGGAACACCTTCAGGATGTAGGCGTCGCCGTACACGATGGAGGAGTTGGACTGCTCGGCGTCCAGCAGCCGTGGCGGCAGACCGCCGGGCACCTGGGCGCCCGGTGCCGCCTCGAACCGCAGCGGGCCCGCCGTGCCGGGCTGCCGCAGCCGCTCCAGCAGCAGGTCGGCGGAGCGCGGGTCGTGCAGCGCGTCGTACACCGCGAGCCCGGCCAGCGGGCCCTGCTGGGCGCGCCCGATGAACGCCCGTTCCAGGCGCGGCGCGAGGTGCCGGCGCAGGCCCAGCAGCAGCTGGTAGCAGTCCCCGGGCGGGGGAGTGCCGCCCGGTGTGGGCACCGGCACGTGCGAGGCGTGCACCAGCAGGTGCAGACACCCCGGGAACAGCTCGGTCGTGGACAGCACCGACAGATCGGTGACGGGCCGGTCCTTGCCCGCGAACCACCGTTGCCGCGGCAGCCACTCGCGCAGGAGGTCGCCCAGCGAGGCCAGGGGCCCGTCGATGCCGGTGGCTGTGCGCGGTCGGGGTGTGATGGTCTTCGGCATGGGTGACGCGTCCTTTCCTCGGCGCCGGACGGGTCAGCGGCGGCGGCCGATGCGGGATGCGACTCGGGTGAGCCGGAACCAGTAGAAGCCGTGGCCCTGCAGGGTCAGCAGGTACGGCAGTTCACCGATGGCGGGGAAACGCACTCCGCCGATCAGCTCGACGGGGTGCCGTCCGTCGTAGGCCCGCAGGTCGAGTTCGGTGGGCTGGGCGAAGCGGGAGAAGTTGTTCACGCACAGCACCAGGTCGTCGCCGTACTCGCGCAGGAACGCCAGGACCGCCGGGTTGGAGGACTGCAGTTCCGTGAACGAGCCGAGACCGAAGGCGGGGTTCTGCTTGCGGATCTCGATCATGCGGCGGGTCCAGTGCAGCAGGCTGGACGGGGAGGACATGGAGGCTTCCACGTTGGTGACCTGGTAGCCGTAGACCGGGTCCATGATGGTCGGCAGGTAGAGCCTGCCGGGATCGCACGTCGAGAAGCCGGCGTTGCGGTCGGGGGTCCACTGCATGGGGGTGCGTACGGCGTCGCGGTCGCCGAGCCAGATGTTGTCGCCCATGCCGATCTCGT
>NZ_JACHJK010000001.1:64581-1030765 GCF_014203595.1 Streptomyces echinatus | reverse complement strand
ATCGTCGAGCCGAACAGGTACAGCCAGTAGGCGAACATGTTCAGCCGCGGGAACGCCACGTCGGGCGCGCCGATCTGCAGCGGCATGATCCAGTTCGTGAAGCCGGCGAACAGCGG
Source organism: Streptomyces echinatus (assembly GCF_014203595.1). Taxonomy (GTDB): domain Bacteria; phylum Actinomycetota; class Actinomycetes; order Streptomycetales; family Streptomycetaceae; genus Streptomyces; species Streptomyces echinatus. Next base: position 1,030,649 of record NZ_JACHJK010000001.1, on the reverse strand, counting down.
CGTCGCGAACATCAGCAGCATGATCGTGCCGTGCATCGTGAACGCCTGGTTGAACTGCTCGTTCGACATGATCTGCAGACCCGGTCGGGCGAGCTCGGCGCGCATCAGCAGCGCCATCACGCCACCGATCAGGAAGAACGCGAACGAGGTGACCAGATAGAGCGTGCCGATCGTCTTGTGGTCGGTGGTCGTCAGCCACTTCACCACGACATTGCCGGGCTGCTTGCGCCTGACCGGCAGCTCGTCGGCGTAGCCTTCAGCTGCCGCGGCACCCTGGGGTTCGTTGAGGATGCTCACAGGTTGTTCGTCTCCCGGTTCTTCTCGTGGCTCGTCTGCGCGATGCCGGCGGGAATGTAACCGGTCTGCCCCTTCTTGGCGAGGTCCTTGAGGTGCTGCTCGTAACGCTCAGGGGAGACGACCTTCACGTTGAACAGCATCCGGGAGTGGTCGACGCCGCAGAGCTCGGCACACTTGCCGAGGAAGGTGCCCTCCTTGTTGGGGGTCACCTGGAAGGCGTTGGTGTGGCCCGGGATGACGTCCTGCTTCATGAGGAACGGCACCACCCAGAAGGAGTGGATGACGTCACGCGAGGTCAGGACGAAGCGGACCGTCTTGCCCTTGGGGAGCCAGAGCGTCGGACCGGGGTTGCCCGTCTGCGGGTTCCGGGTGCCGGGCGTGCCGACGTCGTAGACGCCGCCGGCGTTCGCCGGGAATTCCTTCTTGAACCGGTCCGGAATGGCGTCCAGGTTCTTGTCGGTCTTGGCATCGCCGGTGGAACCGGGGACGTTCTCGACGTAGTTGAAGCCCCAGCTCCACTGGAAGCCGACCACGTTGACCGTGACGTCCGGCTTCTTGTCGGTGAGGCTGAGCAGCTTCGACTCGTCCCGGGCCGTGAAGTAGAAGAGCACCGAGATGATGATGATCGGGACCACCGTGTACAGGGCCTCGATCGGCATGTTGTACCGGGTCTGCGGAGGAACCTCGACCTTGGTGCGGCTACGCCGGTGGAAGATCGTGCTCCACAGAATCAGGCCCCACACCAGCACGCCGGTGGCCAGCGCGGCAGCCCAGGAGCCCTGCCACAGGGAGAGGATCCGCGGAGCCTCTTCCGTGGTCGGGGTGGGCATGCCAAGGCGGGGGAAGTCCTTGTATGTGCAACCGGTGGCGGTCGCCAGGACCAGGCCCGCGGTCAGTGCCTGCAGCAGCTTCCGCCGCATCGGGCGCCGCGGCGAGCGGTCGGAGCCGTTGGGACTCACGTAGCGCCTTCCCGAGAGTCTCGCCCGCGCGGTCGGCTGCGGCCTTCTCGCTGGTCGGTCGCCGCCCTGCGTCGGGCAGGGGTTTGGATGTTTATGCGGACCAAACCCTAGCCGACGCTCTTCGAGGGTTCGCGGGGAGGGGGGCATACGCGTCGCCTGTCACTCTGTTGGGGTGCGGACGGGTGCCCAATGGCTCGGGTTGTGACGGTTTGACGTGCGGGTCCGGGCACCTGGCGGACCGGTTCCCCGCTCCTCGCGTCCCCTTACTCCCACCTGCGCTTTACCGTTGACCTGTGTCCTACTTCGACGCCGCGTCCGCCGCCCCTCTGCACCCTGTGGCCCGCCAGGCCCTGATGGCCTCTCTGGACGACGGGTGGGCCGATCCCGCCCGGCTGTACCGGGAGGGGCGCAAGGCGCGTCTGCTGCTGGACGCCGCGCGGGAGGCGGCCGCCGAGGCCGTGGGCTGCCGGGCCGACGAGCTGGTGTTCACCTCGTCCGGCACGCGGGCCGTACACACGGGCGTCGCGGGGGCGTTGGCCGGGCGGCGCAGGGCCGGACGCCACCTGATCGTGTCTGCGGTCGAACACTCCTCTGTACTCCATTCGGCGGAGGTGTTCGAGGCGGAGGGCGGCTCCGTCAGCCAGGTGCCGGTGAACCGGGCCGGGGCCGTCGACCCCTCGTCCTTCGCCGCGGCCCTGCGCCCCGACACCGCGCTGGCCTGTCTGCAGTCGGCCAACCACGAGGTGGGCACCGTGCAGCCGGTGGCCGAGGTGGCCGAGGCGTGCCGGGCGGCCGGGGTGCCGCTGCTGGTGGACGCGGCGCAGTCGCTGGGCTGGTGGCCGGCCGGGGGCGACTGGTCGCTGCTGACGGCCAGCGCGCACAAGTGGGGCGGACCGTCCGGGGTCGGGCTGCTCGCCGTCCGCAAGGGAGTGCGGTTCGCCGCCCAAGGGCCGGTGGACGAGCGGGAGTCGGGCCGGGCGCCCGGTTTCGAGAACCTCCCGGCGATCGTGGCGGCCGTGGCCTCGCTGCGCGCGGTGCGGGCCGAGGCGGACCAGGAGGCGGCACGGCTGCGGGAGCTGACGGAGTGGATCCGGACGCGGGTGCCGGAGCTGGTGCCGGACGTGGAGGTGGTCGGCGACGCCGAGCGCCGGCTGCCCGGGATCGTCACGTTCTCCTGCCTCTACGTCGACGGTGAGGCGCTGCTGCACGAGCTGGACCGGGCGGGCTTCTCGGTCTCCTCCGGGTCCTCCTGCACCAGCAGCACGCTGACTCCCAGCCATGTGCTGAAGGCGATGGGGGTGCTCAGCGAGGGGAACGTACGGGTGTCGCTGCCGCCGGGGACGGCCCGGGCGGACGTGGAGCGGTTCCTTCAGGTGCTGCCGGGGGCGGTGGCCGGCGTCCGCGAGAAACTCGGGGCGCCGACGGCACCGGCCACCGCGACCGGCCCCGGCGAACTGCTGGTCGACTCCCTGGGCAAACGCTGCCCGATCCCCGTCATCGAGCTGGCCAAGGTGATCGGACAGGTCCCGGTGGGCGGAACCGTACGGGTCCTCTCCGACGACGAGGCGGCCCGCCTGGACATCCCGGCGTGGTGCGAGATGCGGGGCCAGCGCTACCTCGGAGAGGAACCGACGGAAAAAGGCACGGCCTACCTGGTACGCCGACTGAGCTGACGAGCCTCCGGGGCACACCCCCGAGGGGGTCCGGGGCACAGCCCCGAAAGGGGCGCGGGGCTGTGTCGATTTGCGGCTCCGCCGCGCGGGCACGACCAGCCCCCACGCACCCGCACCCGCACCCGCACCCGCACCCGCACCCGCACCCGACAACGGCCGGGGCCAGGGCGCGCGGCGCCTCAGCCGAGGTGGGCCTGGACCTCCCGCCCGGCATCCTCCCCGTACGCCTTCACGAACCGCTCCATGAAGTGCCCCCGCCGCAGCCGGTACTCCTGCGTACCCACGGTCTCGATGACCAGCGTCGCCAGCATGCAGCCCACCTGCGCCGCCCGCTCCAGCGAGACACCCCACGCCAGTCCGGACAGGAAGCCCGCGCGGAAGGCGTCGCCGACACCCGTGGGGTCGGCCTTGCGCTCCTCCTCCGGGCAGCCGACCTCGATCGGGTCCTCTCCGTCCCGCTCGATACGCACGCCCCGCGAGCCGAGCGTGGTGACCCGGTGGCCGACCTTGGCCAGGATCTCCGCGTCGGTCCAGCCGGTCTTGGTCTCGATCAGGCCCTTCTCGTACTCGTTGGAGAAGAGGTACGTCGCCCCCTCCAGCAGTATCCGGATCTCCTCGCCCTCCATCCGGGCGATCTGCTGGGAGAAGTCGGCGGCGAAGGGGATCTGCCGGGAGCGGCACTCCTCCGTGTGGCGGAGCATCGCCTCCGGGTCGTCCGCGCCGATGAGGACCAGGTCGAGCCCGCCGACACGGTCGGCGACGGTCTTCAGCTCGATCAGCCGGGCCTCGCTCATCGCGCCCGTGTAGAAGGAGCCGATCTGGTTGTGGTCGGCGTCGGTGGTGCACACGAAGCGGGCGGTGTGCAGGGTCTCGGAGATGCGGACCGAGTCGGTGTCCACACCGTGCCGGCCGAGCCAGGCCCCGTACTCGTCGAAGTCGAAGCCGGCGGCGCCGACCAGGATCGGCCCGGTGCCGAGCTGGCCCATGCCGAAGGCGATGTTGGCGCCGACTCCGCCCCGGCGCACGTCGAGGTTGTCCACCAGGAAGGAAAGCGAGACCGTGTGCAGCTGGTCCGCGACGAACTGGTCGGCGAAACGGCCGGGGAAGGTCATGAGGTGGTCGGTGGCGATGGAGCCCGTGACTGCGATGCGCACGTCGGCATTCTCCTGCGGGAGGCGGGATTGACAGTTCACGCTACCCGGTCGGGAGCCGCCACTGAAGCTGGCAAAACTACCCGATAGTAGATCTTTCTTCGCAGCCCGTGCCATGCCTACGGTTCCGTCATGACGAACCTCAAGGCCACCCCCTCCACCCGCGCCGAACTCGACGGCGGCCTCGCCTCCCTGCGCGGCGACTGCGCCCGGATGGCTCCGCACTGGGCGGTCCCGGAGCACGCCGAGTCCCGGCCCGTGCCCCCGTCCCTGATCCACGGGGTGCGGGTGCCGACGCGGTCGGCCCGGCTGCTGGACGCGATGTCGGACTACGGCGACTGACCCGGGGGGGCGTACCCCCGGGAACCGCGCGCTGCCCTCCCGCGTCCCATCGTCGTCCCCCGCGCAGGGGCCGTGGGACACGATCCAGCGAGGAGCGATGCGGTGAACACCGAGCGGCCTGAGAACTCCGGGAACGCGGAGGTTCCGGAGGCATCCGAGAAGCGTACGGCCGAGGACACGGGCGGCCGGGACGGACGGCGGCGGTCACCCGCCGTCGTGGTGTCCGTCGCCGCGGCCGTCCTGCTGGTCGGCGGCGGTGGCGCGTACCTGGCCGCGAGCGGCGACCAGGGCGGCCGTACGGGCGGCCCGGCCGCCTCCGGCGGGGGCGCCACTCCCCCGCCGCTCGTGCTGGACGGCTGGGCGGACGACGGCACCGGCGGTATCGCGCCCGGTGAGCCGGATCCCCGCGGTGCCCGGTACGTCGCGGCGGGCGAGCTGCCGGACGGGCCCGGCTCGGCGGCGGTGTACGAGCCGGGCGCCGAGGTGGGCCGTGAGCAGGTGGCACGGCTGGCGGAGGCGCTCGGCATGGACGGGGCGCCGGTGGCCGAGGGGCGGACCTGGCGGGTCGGCGGCCAGGACGGCTTCGGGCCGAGTCTGCAGGTGAACCGGGACGCGCCGGGCAGCTGGACGTACTCCCGGTACGCGCCCGGCACCGACAACTGCCGCAAGGTGACCGTCTGCACGCAGGACCCGGGCGCTCCGGCCGGCGCACCGGTGAGCGTGGCCGAGGCCGAGCGGGCGGCGGCACCGGTGCTGAAGGCCGCGGGGCTGGACGACGCGAAGCTCGACGCGAGCCAGGTCATGGGCGCGCAGCGGGTGGTCAACGCCGATCCGGTGGTCGGGGGGCTGCCCACGTACGGCTGGACGACCGGTCTCACGGTCGGCCGGAAGGGTGAACTGATCGGCGGCCACGGTTTGTTGGCCACGCCGGTGAAGAGCGACAGCTATCCCGTGCTGGGCGCCGCGAAGGCGCTGGAGCTGATGAACGGGACGGCGGGGGACGGCCACCGGATGGGGATCGGCGGGTGCGCCAGTCCGGTGCCGCTGAAGGACCGGCTGGAGCAGCCGTGCGGCGCGTCCACGGGGGCGCCGAAGCCGGCCGGGGACACGGTGACGGTCGAGAAGGCGGTGTTCGGGCTGGCCGCGCACTCCGTCGGCGGGCGGCAGACGCTGGTGCCGTCCTGGCTGTTCCAGGTGCGGGGGTCCGGGGCGTCCGACGGGTTCACGGTGACGTATCCGGCGGTCGACCCGAAGTATCTGGCCTCGGCGTCCGCGCCGTCGGCACCGCGGACCTCCGAGGCCCCGGGGAAGAGCCGGAGCGTGCGGGTGGCCGCCTACACGGCCGAGGGGCGGACGCTGAACCTGAGCTTCTACGGCGGGGTGTGCGCGGACTACCGGACATCGGCACGGGAGAGCGGCGGCCGGGTGACGGTGACGGTCACCGAGACGCCCTGGCCGGACAAAGTGTGCGTGCTGATCGCCAAGGAGTACGTGAAGAGCGTACGGCTGGACGCGCCGCTGGACGGGCGGACGGTGGTGGGCACGGACGGCGAGGCGGTGCCGAAGGCGAAGCCGGGCTCGCTGCGGCCGGACGCGAACGCGCGTCCGCGCTGACTCCGCCCCGCTGAATCCCTCCGTACGTACGAAGGCGGCGGCCCCGGGACCGGGGACCGCCGCCTTCGTCGAACCGTGGGGCCGCCGGACCGTGGGTCCGCCGGCCGAGCCCGTCAGCTGAAGGAGTCGCCGCAGGCGCAGGAGCCGGTCGCGTTCGGGTTGTCGATCGTGAAGCCCTGCTTCTCGATCGTGTCGACGAAGTCGATCGACGCGCCGCCCAGGTACGGGGCGCTCATACGGTCGGTGACGACCTTGACACCGCCGAAGTCCTTGACGACGTCGCCGTCGAGCGAACGCTCGTCGAAGAAGAGCTGGTAACGCAGGCCGGAGCAGCCACCGGGCTGAACGGCGACGCGCAGCGCCAGGTCGTCGCGGCCTTCCTGGTCGAGCAGGGCCTTCACCTTGGCCGCGGCGGCGTCACTCAGGATGATGCCGTCGGTGGCGGTGCTGGTCTCGTCCGATACGGACATCTACATCTCTCCCGGGTTGTACGGAGACTGCTTGCCGACGAGTGCAACCGGCGATTCCGCGGATTCATTCCGGGCCGGGCATTCGCGTTGTCGCGTTTTTTCTTCCTTGTTCATGCTCGCACACGCCCGGTCGGGCCGACAGCGACCGGGAGCGGGACCCGGCGGGATTCACGTCACATAGACGCTATGGCCATCGTCAAAGTGACGTGAAGCGGTTATGATAGATAGCGTCAGTTAGACGAAAAGTAGAAAGGGTGCGTGTCGTGACCACCGCCCAGACCCCGGATCTCGACGTACAGCCGACTCCGCTCGCCCTGTTGCTGCTCGGCCGCGAGGCCGACCCGAAGAGCGAGCGGGGCGTCGAGTGCCCCGGTGACCTGCCGTCGCCCTCCGACCCCGACCTGGTCGAGCGCGCCCGCGCCGCCAAGGAGAAGCTCGGCGACAAGGTCTTCGTGCTCGGCCACCACTACCAGCGCGACGAGGTCATCCAGTTCGCGGACGTCACGGGCGACTCGTTCAAGCTGGCCCGGGACGCGGCCGCGCGCCCGGAGGCCGAGTACATCGTCTTCTGCGGTGTGCACTTCATGGCCGAGTCGGCGGACATCCTGACGTCCGAGGCCCAGAAGGTCGTCCTGCCCGACCTCGCGGCCGGCTGCTCCATGGCCGACATGGCGACGGCCGAGCAGGTCGCCGAGTGCTGGGACGTCCTCACCGAGGCCGGGATCGCCGAGCAGGTCGTGCCGGTCTCGTACATGAACTCCTCGGCCGACATCAAGGCGTTCACCGGCAAGCACGGGGGCACCATCTGCACCTCGTCCAACGCCAAGCGCGCCCTCGACTGGGCCTTCGAGCAGGGTGAGAAGGTCCTCTTCCTGCCGGACCAGCACCTGGGCCGCAACACCGCCGTCCGCGACATGGGCATGTCCCTGGACGACTGCGTGGTCTACAACCCGCACAAGCCGAACGGCGGCCTGACGGCGGACGAGCTGCGCGCCGCGAAGATGATCCTGTGGCGGGGCCACTGCTCGGTCCACGGCCGGTTCAGCCTGGACTCGGTGAACGACGTCCGCGAGCGCGTCCCGGGCGTGAACGTCCTGGTCCACCCCGAGTGCAAGCACGAGGTCGTGGCCGCGGCGGACTACGTCGGCTCGACCGAGTACATCATCAAGGCCCTCGAAGCCGCCCCGGCCGGTTCCAAGTGGGCCATCGGCACCGAGCTGAACCTGGTCCGCCGCCTGGCGAACCGTTTCGCCCCCGAGGGCAAGGAGATCGTCTTCCTCGACAAGACGGTCTGCTTCTGCTCGACCATGAACCGCATCGACCTGCCCCACCTGGTCTGGGCCCTGGAGTCCCTGGCCGAGGGCAACCTGGTCAACCGCATCGAGGTCGACAAGGAGACGGAGGCGTTCGCCAAGCTGGCGCTGGAGCGGATGCTGGCGCTGCCGTAGCCGCGGGCCGAGAGAACACCGAGGCCCGTCCGCACTCCGTGCGGACGGGCCTCGGTGGTGTGGTGCGGATCTCTGCCTACACCCCCACGGGTTCCGGTACCGGCGTCTCCTTCCGGTCCCGCTTCGCCGACCGCTTCGCGGCCCGGCGCTCCTTGCGGAGCTCCAGCATCGAGTAGAGCGTCGGGACGAGGAGCAGGGTCAGCAGGGTCGAGCTGATCAGGCCGCCGATGACGACCACGGCCAGGGGCTGGGCGATGAAGCCGCCCTCGCCGGTGACCCCCAGGGCCATCGGGAGCAGGGCGAAGATGGTCGCCAGCGCCGTCATCAGGATCGGGCGGAGCCGGTGCCGGCCGCCCTCGATCACGGCCTCCACCACGCCGTAGCCCTGCGCGCGGTACTGGTTGATCAGGTCGATCAGCACGATCGCGTTGGTCACCACGATGCCGATCAGCATCAGCATGCCGATCATCGCCGGGACACCCATCGGGGTGCCGGTGGCGACCAGCAGGCCGATCGCACCGGTCGCCGCGAAGGGGATCGAGACCAGCAGGATCAGCGGCTGGGCCAGCGAACGGAAGGTCGCGACCAGGAGCATGAAGACGATCGCGATGGCCGCCAGCATGGCCAGGCCCAGGTTCTTGAACGCGTCGTCCTGGTCCGAGCTGACACCGCCGATCTCGGCCGTGGCGCCCGCCGGGAGCTTCAGCGCCTTGATCTTCGACTGCAGCCTGCTGCTGATCGCGCCCGTGTTGTCACCCGTCGGCCGGGCCGTGACCGTGGCGGCCCGCTGCCCGTCGATCCGGGTCATCGACACCGGGCCGTCCACCAGCCGCACCGTCGCGATGTCGCCGAGCCTCACCGGGCCGAGCCGCAGGTTCCGCAGCTGGGCCAGCGTGGTCGCGGGCTTCGCCGACCGCACGACGACGTCCCGCTCGGTGTCGTCGAGGACCGCCTTGACCGCCGTCGTACCACGCACGGCCTGCGCCACCGCGGCGCCCAGCTTCTGGTCGTCGAACCCGGCGTCCGCCGCCCTGGCGTTCGCCCTGACCGAGATCCGCGGCACGCTCTGCGCCAGGTCGCTGCTGACGTCGGTGACGTGGTCGAGGCCGGCGACCGTGGAGCGGACCCGCTCCGCCGCCGTCCGCAGCACCTGCCCGTCGGACGCCTTGACGACGACGCTCAGGTCCTGGCTGCCGAAGCCGTCACCGGCCGACACGGTGGTCGTGCCGATGCCCTTCAGCTTCGCCAGGCCGTCCTCGATGTGCCGCTGGACGTCGTCGTACGACGCCGAGTCCGTCAGCATCACCTGGTACGACGCCTGGTTGGTGTCGGTGCCGCCGCCGAAGGCCGCCATGAAGCCGGAGGAGCCGACGGTGACCTGGTAGTCCTTCACGCCGTCGGTCGCGGCCAGCAGCCTCTCGACCTTCTTCGCCTGCGCGTCGGTGGCGGCCAGGCTGGTGCCGGGCCTCAGCTTCTGCTTGACCGTGAGGACCTCCTGATCGCCCTGGTCGAAGAAGTTCGTCTTCAGCAGGCCGCCCATGCCGAACGTGACGACGAGGACCACGATCGCGATCAGCACGCTGGTCAGGCGACGCCGGGTGGCGAACCGCAGGACGGGCACGTAGGCGCGCTGGAGGCGGCTGTTCGCCTCCTTCTCCTCGGCCTTGCGGCGGGCCTCCGCCGCGTCCTCGGGGGTGCCCTTCGGCGCGCGCAGGAACCAGAACGACAGGACCGGCACCACCGTCAGCGAGACGAGGAGGGAAGCCAGCAGGGCCGCCGTCACCGTGATGCTGAACGAGCCGAACAGGGCGCCCACCATGCCGCCGACCAGACCGATCGGCAGGAACACGGCGACCGTGGTGAGGGTGGAGGAGGTGACCGCGCCGGCCACCTCGCGCACCGCCGTGAGGATCGCCTCCTTGCGCTCCTCGCCGTAGCCCAGGTGCCGCTTGATGTTCTCCAGCACCACGATCGAGTCGTCCACGACCCGGCCGATGGCGATGGTCAGCGCGCCGAGCGTGAGCATGTTCAGCGACAGTCCGCGCGTCCACAGCACGATCAGCGCGAGGACCACGGACAGCGGGATGGAGACCGCCGTGACGAGGGTGGAGCGGACCGACGCGAGGAAGACGAGGATGACCAGCACCGCGAAGAGCAGGCCGAGCGCGCCCTCCGTGGTCAGGCCCTTGATGGACTTGGACACGGCCGGGCCCTGGTCGCTGACGACCGTGAGCCTGGCGCCCGCACCGAGGTCCGCCCGCAGGCCGGGCAGCTTGTCCTGGACCGCGTCGGAGATGGAGACCGCGCTGCCGTCGTGGTCCATCGTCACGTTGACGGCGAGGCTGGGCCGGCCGTCGGTGCGGGTGATGGAGTCGGCCGGGGCCGGCCGCTCCTCGACGGTGGCCACGGAACCCAGGCGTACGGGCTCGTCCGCGTCGTCGCCGGTGACCCTCAGGTCCTTGATCTGCTTCAGCGAGGTGAAGCCGCCGCCGACCTGGACGGTGCGGTTGGCGCCGGCCTCGTCGAAGGAGCCGGCCGGGACGGTCGCGCCGCCGGCCTGCAGGGCCTGGCCGAGCGCCGCCGGGGTCAGACCCGCCTCCGCGAGCTTCTCGTCGTCGGGGGTGACGATGACCTGAAGGTCACGCACGCCCATCACCTGGACGCGGCCGACGCCGTCGATGTCCTTGAGGGCCGGTACGACCGTGGTGTCGAGCTGGTCGGCGAGGGCCTGCTGGTCCTTGCCGGAGGTGACGGCGAGGACGACGGTCGGCATGTCGTCCGTGGAGCCGGAGACGACCTGCGGGTCCACGTCGTCCGGGAGCTGGTTGCGGGCCCGGTTCACGGCCTGCTGCACGTCGGAGACGATCTGCTTGGTGTCGTTGTCGTAGTCGAAGGACGCCATGATCACGGCGTTGCCCTCACTGGCGGTGGAGGTGACACCGGTGACACCGTCGACGGCCTCGAGGTTCTCCTCGATCGGCTCGACGACCTGCTTCTCGACCACGTCGGGCGAGGCGCCCTGGTACGGCGCGATCACCGACACCATGGGCAGGTTGATGGTGGGCAGCAGCTGCTGCTTGATCTGGGGTATCGCGATCAGCCCGAAGACGAGCGCGATCAGGGACATCAGGCCGACCAGGGCCCGTTGCCGGAGGCTGAATCTCGACAGCCAGGACATGGATCAGGGTCTCTCTTCGGTGAGCGGCAGAAGCGGCGAGGACGCCGGTGAGCGCCCACCCCACCACCCTCGGCCATGCCGGACCGCGGGTAGGTAGACCCCAGGTACATTTCCTTATCCGTCCCCTACTCCGCGTGCAGTACACGCGGGTGGAGGTCACTCCATCCTCGGACGTACCAGCCCCGACTCGTAGGCGATCACGACGAGCTGCGCCCGGTCCCGTGCGCCCAGCTTGGCCATGGCCCGGTTGACGTGCGTCTTCACGGTCAGCGGGCTGACCGCGAGGCGCTCGGCGATCTCGTCGTTGGAGTGGCCGCCGGCGACCAGGACGAGGACCTCCCGCTCCCGGCCGGTGAGCGCGCCGAGCCGTTCGGAACGGGCGGGGTCGGGGGTGTCGCCGTCGTCGGCCCGGGCGAGGAAGCGGGCGATCAGCCCCTTGGTGGCGGTGGGGGACAGCAGGGCCTCACCGCCCGCCGCGACCCGGATGGCGTTCAGCAGTTCCTCGGGCTCGCTGCCCTTGCCGAGGAAACCGGAGGCGCCGGCGCGCAGCGCCTGCACGACGTAGTCGTCCACCTCGAAGGTGGTCAGGATGACCACGCGGACCTGGACGAGGGCCGGGTCGGCGCTGATCCGCCGGGTGGCGGCGAGGCCGTCGGTGCCGGGCATCCGGATGTCCATGAGGACGACGTCGGGGACGTGTTCCCCGGCCAGCCGGACCGCTTGCGCACCGTCGGAGGCCTCCCCCACCACCTCCATGTCGGGCTCGGAGTCGACCAGCACCCGGAACGCGCTGCGCAGCAGTGCCTGGTCGTCGGCGAGCAGGACACGGATCGTCATGCGGACTCCCCCTGGGCCGTCGTCGTCTTGACCGGCAGGATCGCATGGACGCGGAAGCCGCCGCCGTAGCGGGGTCCGGTGGTCAGGGTGCCGCCGAGGGCGGTGACCCGCTCACGCATCCCGAGCAGCCCGTGCCCGCCGCCCGCCTCGGGCCCGCCGGGCTTTCCGGGGCCGTCGTCGAGGACGGTGACCTCCATGCCGGCTCCGGCGCGCACCACGCTCACCTCGGCCCTGGCCTCGGGGCCCGCGTGCTTCTGCACGTTGGTCAGGGCCTCCTGGACGATCCGGTAGGCGGCCAGGTCGACGGCGGCGGGCAGTTCGGTGCCCTGGTCCGCGCGGGCGACGGCCACCGGCAGGCCCGCGCTGCGGAAGGTGTCGGCCAGTTCCTCCAGGCGGCTCAGGCCCGGGGCGGGCTCGGTGGGCGCCTCGGGGTCGCCGGACTGGCGGAGCAGGCCGACCGTGGCGCGCAGCTCGTTCAGCGCGCTGCGGCTGGCCTCGCGGACGTGCGCGAGGGCCTCCTTGGCCTGGTCGGGCCGCTTGTCCATGACATGGGCGGCGACGCCGGCCTGCACGTTCACCAGGGCGATGTGGTGGGCGACGACGTCGTGCAGATCACGGGCGATGCGCAGCCGTTCCTCGGCGACCCGGCGGCGGGCCTCCTCCTCGCGGGTGCGTTCGGCGCGTTCGGCGCGGTCCCTGATGGCCTGGACGACCGCGCGGCGGCTGCGTACGGCGTCGCCCGCGGTGGCGCCGATCCCGGTCCAGGCGAGGACGCCGAGGTTCTCCTGGGCGTACCAGGGCAGCGGGCCGGCGAGCATGGCGGCGGCCGTCAGCACGGTCATGGTGAGCAGGCCGAGACGCCAGGTGGTGGGGCGGTCGGTGGTCGCGGCGACGGTGTACAGGGCGACGACGGCGGACATGGCGACCGGGGCGCGCGGGTCGCTGGTGACCAGCTCGACCAGGGAGACCGTGCCGGTGACCGCGAGGACCGTGCGGGGGGCACGGCGGCGGAAGACGAGCGCCGCCGCGCCGGCCACCATGAGGAGCAGGCTGAGGACGGCGGGAGTGCGGACGCCCCAGGTGACGCCGTGCTCGCCGCGGGGCACGACGAAGGAACCCGCGACCATGCAGACCAGCACGCCCGCCGCGATGGCCGCGTCCAGCGCCAGCGGGTGGGCCCGGAGGCTGCACCGGGCACGTTCGAGAGTGCTCACGTAGGAACAGTACGGTTCGGCTCCGGGCCGACAGCAAGTCCCCTGCGACGAGGGGCCGCGCAGGCCGCAGGCGGGGCCCGGGCCGCAGGCGGGGTCCGGGCCCCAGGCGGGGTGGCTCGCCCGCGCCGGCGGGGTGCCGCTGCGCCCACCCGTGCCGCCCCAGCGGCACGACTGCCCGCAGCTACGCGGGCCCGACCGCAACGGCCCCCACCCAACGCCCACCCCAAAACCGACCCCACCCCCAACTCCCCAGGGGCGCGGGGAACTGCGCGACCAGCCACGACGCACCCGCAGCCACCCGACCACAACGGCCCCCACACACGGTGGCCGCCGCCAGGAAGCGCGGGGAAGGGACGCGGCGGGGAGAATGGGCGGTAGCCGTGACCGCGCCCGCCCCGGAAACTGGGTGCGACGTCGCCTGTCAGGTGCCCCGTCGGCCGGCCGACCGCCGGTCGTCAGGCGCCGTTGGCCGAACGCGCCCAGCCTCCTCCTCGACATCCTCCCGTCGACGAAAGGCACCCCATGCGCCGCCGTTCACCGCTCTGGGCCGTCGCCGCTCTCACCCTCCTGTCCGCCGCCGCGCTCCCCGCCCACGCCGCCTCCTACGGCACCCCCACGATCAAGCTGTCGACCGGCTACCTGTCCGGCGCCGTCGACGGCACCGGCGACCCCACCGTCACCGTGACCGTCGCCCAGAGCGGCGCGGACGCCTCCGCGCTGACGGTCACCGCGACCAGAAGCAGCGCGAGCGGCGTGGCCGCCCCCGCCGACGTACACGTCACCGGAACCGGCGGCAGCCGCACCGTCGCCGTCACCGCGCACGCCCGCGGCTACACCGACCTCACGCTGAAGGTGACCGGCCTCGGCGGCAAGACCGCCACCACGACCCTGCACTACGCGGCGTCCCCCGCCGTCCAGCACGGTGCCGACGCCCGCTATCTGACCGGTGCCTCGGACGCCTCCGCGGCCGTCGACGCCGGCGGCGGCTACGTCCTCGTCGCCAACGACGAGGACAACACCCTGCGCCTGTACGACGGTGCGGCCTCCGGCGCGCCGGTGCGCAGCTGGGACCTGGACGGGGCGCTCGGCGCCGGCAAGGAGGTGGACATCGAGGGCGCGGCGCGCGCCGGGAACACGATCTACTGGACGGGCTCGCTGGGCAACAACAAGGACGGCGAGTACAAGCCGGACCGCAACACCGTGTTCACGACGACCGTCTCCGGCTCGGGCGCCGCCACCCAGCTGGCCTTCGGCACCGCCGGGCACCGGCTGCGCGACGACCTGGTGGCCTGGGACGAGGCGAACGGCGACCGGTACGGCTTCGCCGCCGCGACGGCCGCCGGGCGGGCCCCGAAGCAGGTGGACGGCTTCAACGTCGAGGGGCTCGAGTTCGCCCCGGGTTCCGTCACCACGGCCTACGTCGGCTTCCGCGCCCCGCTGGTGCCGCCGCAGACCGGCGGGAGGGCGCTGATCGTGCCGGTCACGAACATGGACCAGGTGGCGCGCGGGACGAAGGCGGCCGTCGGTACGCCGATCGAGCTGGATCTCGGCGGGCTGTCCGTCCGGGACCTGCGCCGCAACGCCCAGGGGCAGTACCTGATCCTGGCCGGGTCCTGGGCGGCCGAGGACAACAGCGCCCCGTACGCCCTGTACTCCTGGGACGGGGTCGCGGGGCACCGGCCCGTGAAGGTGCTGGACCTGCCGACGGCGGACGCGGGCGGCTGGGAGTCCGTGGTGTCCGTGCCCGACCTGACCGCCGCCGGCGCCCGGGTACAGCTGATCACCGACGACGGGGCCGCCGACCTCTACGGCGACGGCACCGAGGCCAAGGACCTCACGCACCCGGAGTGGCAGAAGTCGCGCACCACCTGGTTCACCCTGAACTGACCGGCGACGGGCTCAGCCCGGGATCAGCCCGTCGTCGCCGAGCAGTTCCCGGATCTCCTCCAGCGTCGCGTCGGGCGACGGCAGGATCAGTTCGGAGGGTTCCAGCGAGTCGTCCGGCAGCGGGGTGCCGAGCCGGTGGACGGCGTCCAGGAGAGTGGTGAGCGTGCGGCGGAAGCCCTCGCCGTCACCGCTCTCCATCTCCGCGAGCAGCTCGTCGTCCAGCTTGTTCAGCTCGGTGAGGTGGGTGTCGTCCAGCCTCACCTGGCCCTCCCCCATGATCCGTACGATCACGTCGGCCTCCTCGGCTCGGGCCCCGGCGCCGGGCTACTGCTTGTCGAAGCGCGGGGTGTCCTGCGGCTGCTGCTGGGACTGCCCCTGTCCGGTGCCGCCCTCGATGGCCTGCTGCGGGGAGCCCCCGGCCAGCTCGGCCTTCATGCGCTGCAGTTCCAGCTCTACATCCGTACCACCGGAGAGCCGGTCCAGCTCGGCCTGGATGTCGTCCTTGTGCATGCCGGACTGGTCGTCCAGGGCGCCGGAGGCGAGCAGCTCGTCGATGGCGCCGGCCCGGGCCTGGAGCTGGGCGGTCTTGTCCTCGGCGCGCTGGATGGCGAGGCCGACGTCGCCCATCTCCTCGGAGATGCCGGAGAAGGCCTCGCCGATGCGGGTCTGGGCCTGGGCGGCGGTGTAGGTGGCCTTGATGGTCTCCTTCTTCGTGCGGAAGGCGTCCACCTTGGCCTGGAGGCGCTGGGCCGCCAGGGTGAGCTTCTCCTCCTCGCCCTGGAGGGTCGCGTGCTGCGTCTCGAGATCGGTGACCTGCTGCTGGAGGGCGGCACGGCGGGACAGCGCCTCGCGGGCGAGGTCCTCACGGCCGAGGGCGAGCGCCTTGCGGCCCTGGTCCTCCAGCTTGGTGGACTGCTGCTGCAGCTGGTTGAGCTGGAGCTCCAGGCGCTTGCGGCTGGTCGCCACGTCGGCGACGCCGCGCCGCACCTTCTGCAGCAGCTCCAGCTGCTTCTGGTAGGAGTAATCGAGGGTCTCGCGCGGGTCCTCGGCCCGGTCAAGGGCCTTGTTCGCCTTCGCGCGGAAGATCATCCCCATACGCTTCATGACACCGCTCATGGGCTTCGCGCGCCCCCTTCTGACGGACTCCAGCTCACAGAACCTGCGACAGAACCCACAGTACGGGCCCTGCCTCCATTACCGCACTGTCCGCGGGGCGATGCGCTCATCCCCGAGGACGACTGCGGACCGTACCGCTCCGGCGTAGGGAGTAGGTGATCCCACCCGGAGACCCTCTGCGTGTCCCCTCTGTTCCTCTGGAGACGTCCGGTGTTGCCGGATCGTTCCCCACCGGACTGGGGTCCATGCGGGTGCAGCCCGTACCCTTGGGTTTTGTGTTCCGTAGCCGTGCCAAGGAAGAGAAGGCCCCGACCGCCGACAAGGCGCAGGTGACCCTCTCCAAGCAGACCCGTGACCCGCAGGCCCCCAAGGGTCGGCCCACGCCCAAGCGCAGTGAGGCCCAGTCCCAGCGCCGCAGCGTGGCCAGTACCCCGACCAACCGCAAGGAGGCCGCGAAGCGTCAGCGCGAGGACCGGCGGACGGCCCTGGCGAGGCAGCGCCAGGCGCTGGCCGACGGGGACGAGCGCTATCTCCCGGCCCGTGACAAGGGGCCGGTCCGCAAGTTCGCCCGGAACTGGGTCGACTCGCGGTACAACGTGGCGGAGTTCTTCCTGCCGCTCGCCGTGGTCATCCTGGTGCTGAGCGTGGTGCGGGTGCCCGCGATCCAGAGCATCGCCCTGCTGCTGTGGCTGATCGTGATCGTGCTGATCGTGCTGGACGCGGCGGTCAGCGGCTTCCGTCTGAAGAAGCGGCTCAAGGAGCGCTTCCCGGACGGGAACACCCGTGGCGCGGTCGCCTACGCCCTGATGCGTTCTCTGCAGATGCGTCGGCTCCGGCTGCCGAAACCGCAGGTCAAGCGCGGAGAGCGGCCCTGAGCGCTGACGCTTTCGCCGGGGGTGCGGCCGATAGGTGGCTGAACGGGCTGGGCGGGCTGCGTGACGTCGTACGCCAGGAGCTGGTGGCCCGGCAGCTGGACGAGCAGATAGCCGGGCGGTTCCCGGTCGGGCAGCGGCTGCGCGTGCTCGACGTGGGCACGGGCCAGGGCACGCAGGCGTTGCGGCTGGCCCGGCTCGGCCACCAGGTGACCGGGGTCGAGCAGGATCCGACGATGATCGCCGCCGCCCGTGAGGCCGTGGCCCGGGAGCCGGACGGCATCCGCAAGCGGGTCCGGCTGGTGCAGGGCGACGGGCGGGACACCGGTGTGCACTTCCTGCCGGGCAGCTTCGACGTGGTGCTGTGCCACGGGGTCCTGATGTACGTCGAGGAGCCCGACCCGCTGGTGGCGGGTCTGGCCCGGGTGCTGGCCCCCGGTGGTCTGCTCTCCCTCCTGGTCCGCAACGGCGACGCGCTCGCCGTGCGGCCGGGTCTCGGCGGTGACTGGGCGGGCGCCCTGGCCGCCTTCGACACCACCGCCTACCGCAACCGCCTCGGCCTCGACGTCCGCGCCGACCGGCTCACGGCCCTCGCCGCCACGCTCGACGGCATCGCCGCCCCCCTGCACGCCTGGTACGGCGTCCGGGTCTTCACGGACACGGCGGCCGACGACGCGCCGATACCGGAGGACCTGAGGACGCTGCTCGCGGTCGAGGAGCGGGCCGGGCGCACGGACCCCTACCGCAGGGTGGCGGCGCTGCTGCATCTGTGCGGGGTGAGGGGCTGAGCCCGTTCGGGGCAACAGCACGGGACGGGTGATCACCGCGCGGTGAGACTCGGGACATGGACGCTTCCCCTCCCCGTGCGCGTTCCCTCCGGGCGGCCGTCTTCTCAGCCGCGCTGCTGTGCTGCACGGCGCTCGCCGCGGGCTGCGCCGTCCCCGGCGCCCGGGCCGGGCGGGACACGGACACCCGGGCGGCCGCGCCGGTGGCCGCGGCCGATCTGCAGGGCCGGTACCAGCGGGTCATCAAGGAGGTCCTGCCGTCGGTCGTGCAGATCCAGGCGAGTCACGACCTGGGCTCCGGGGTGGTGTACGACGACAAGGGGCACATCGTCACCAACGCGCACGTGGTCGGGGCGGAGAAGACCTTCCGGGTGACCACGGCCAGCAGCGAGGAGCCGCTCACCGCGAGCCTGGTCCACTCCTACCCCGAGCAGGACCTCGCCGTGGTCAAGCTGGACGAGGTGCCGGACGGGCTGAGACCGGCGGTGTTCGGGGACTCCGAGAAGGTGGAGGTCGGCCACATCGTGCTGGCCATGGGGTCGCCGCTCGGGCTGTCGTCCAGCGTGACCCAGGGCATCGTCTCGGCGACCGGACGGACCGTCAGCGAGGGCGGTTCGAGCGGCGGTACGGGCGCGACGATCGCGAACATGGTGCAGACGTCGGCCGCGATCAACCCGGGCAACAGCGGCGGCGCCCTGGTCGATCTCGACGGGCGGGTGATCGGCATCCCGACGCTCGCGGCGGCCGACCCGGGCCTCGGGGGCAGCGCGGCGGCCGGCATCGGGTTCGCGATCCCGGCGTCGATGGTGCGGACGGTCGCCGACCAGATCGTCAGACATGGCAAGGTCGTCGACTCCGGGCGGGCGGCTCTCGGGGTGACCGGGCGGACGGTCCTGGACGACGGCTACCAGCCGGCCGGGGCCGCCGTGGTCAGCGTCCGCGGCGGCGACGCGGCCGACCGGGCCGGCCTGCGCCCCGGTGACATCATCACCAGGCTGGGCGACCGGCCCGTCACCACCGTCACCTCGCTCTCCGAGGCGCTGGCGGCGGAGCGGCCCGGCCGGCGGACCTCGGTGACGTACCAGCGCGACGGTACCGGGAAGACGGTCGAGGTGACGCTGGGCGAGCAGTGAGGGCCGGGCGAGCCGTGAGGAGGGGGTCCTCCTCACGCCGCCTCCTGACGGGTCACGCGTCGGCGTGCAGGCTCATCGGGCCGTAGATCTCGGTGCTCTCCTCGAACAGCCGCACCTGGTCGGCCCCGCCCTCCTGCAGTGACTTCCAGTGCTCACCGATCCAGGACTCGGCGTCCCCCTGGGTGGTGAACTCCTCGGGCAGCACCGCCGGCTGGACCTCCGTCCCGTCGGCCTTCTCGAACCGCCACGTCCATGCCGTCATGTGGGCCTCCTTCGATCCGACACTGCTGGCAGCCTAGCCGGAAGCGCAAGACCTGCCGGGACAGGCGAAAATCGGTCCGTGGAAATCACTCTGCTCGGTACCGGTGCCCCCGCGGGACTGCCTCGCCCCGACTGTTCCTGTGCCGCCTGCGCGACCGCGTTCGGGCCGGACGCGCGGGCCGCGACCGCGGTGCTCGTGGACGGCACGCTGCTGCTCGACCTGACGCCGGGCGCGGCGTTCGCGGCGGCGCGCGCCGGGCATTCGCTCGGCGGGGTACGGCAGGTGCTGCTGTCGCATCCGCACGACGGTCCCGCGGTGGAGGTGCCGGCCGGGCTGCCGCAGCCCGGCCGGGTGCCGGACGGCCGGGAGTTGGCGCTGCTGACGGGGCATCGGGTGCGGGCGGTGGCGATGGACGCGGGCGGCACCGGGTACGCGGTGACCGGGCCGGACGGGCAGCGGCTGCTGTATCTGCCGCCGGGCGGGGCGCCGGCCGGCCTGGAGGAGGCGACGGCGGAGGCGTACGACATGGTCCTGGCGGACGTCGTGAGCCGGCCCGACGCCCTCGCCCGGCTGCGCGCGGTCGGCTCGGCGGGCCCCACGACGGACGTCCTCGCGGTCCATCTCGACCACGACGTGCCGCCCGGCCCGGAGTTGCGGCGCCGGCTCGCGGCGGCCGGGGCGCGGGCGGTGCCGGACGGTACGACGCTCGCGGTCGGGGCGTACGAGGAGGTGCCGGACGTGCCGCGCCGGACGCTGGTGCTGGGCGGGGCCCGCTCGGGCAAGTCGGTGGAGGCCGAGCGGCGGCTGGAGACGTTCCCGGACGTGCTGTACGTGGCGACGGGCGGCACGCGCGGCGGGGACACCGAGTGGGCGGACCGGGTGGCCGCGCACCGGGAGCGGCGGCCGGGGTCGTGGCGTACGACGGAGACGACGGACCTGGTGCCGCTGCTGGCGGAGGACGGCCCTCCGCTGCTGATCGACTGCCTGTCGCTGTGGCTGACGGACGTCATGGACTCCGTCGGGGCGTGGGACGACGCGGAGTGGGCGGGCGGGGGCGAGAAGGCGCTGCGGGAGCGGGTGCGGGAGCTGGCGGACGCCGTGCGCGCCACCCGGCGGACCGTGGTGGCCGTCTCCAACGAAGTGGGCTCCGGGATCGTGCCGGCGACCGCGTCCGGCCGCCGGTACCGGGATGAACTCGGGCGGCTGAACGCGGTGTTCGCGGCGGAGTGCGAACAGGTGCTGCTGGTCGTCGCCGGGCAGGCGCTGGTGCTCAGGGGCTGACCGGTTGCCCGGTGCGGGTGCCGGGCGGGGCCGGGGATCCGGTCACCCGGGGGTTCTTCCGGGCCACGATCCGGTACGCGTTGGAGAAGCCCGTCCGCCGGAACAGCGGAGCGCACCCCTGGTCCAGACCCCAGGCCAGGTCCAGGAGGGGTGTCGCCGCCAGCTGGACGAGCGGGTGGGCGTGGGCCAGGGACAGGGTGAGGGCGGCCGTCAGGTCGTACGGGACGTGCGGCGACGTGCGGTCCGTCACCAGGACCGGGCAGCCGAGGCGCTCCAGCTCCGCCCGCAGGTTGGCACGCGGCACCAGATGCAGGTGACGGGGCTGGCCGTACGGGAGCCACCACCTGCCGAGGAGCGTGGCGAACGCGCAGCGCGGGTCGGTGACTTCGACGACCAGGTGGCCTCCGGGCCGGAGCACGGCCAGCGCGGCGCGGAGTTCGGCGCGCGGGTCGGGCGCGTACTCCAGGTGGTGGAACATGGTGACGACGTCGTAGCGGCCGCGCAGGCGGGCCGCCATGCCGGGGGTCGTCAGATAGCCCCGGTGCGCCTCCTCCACGCGGCCCTCCAGCAGCGCCTGTTCCACCCGCGCGGTCGGGTCCAGCCCGTCGAAGCTGGTGTAGGGGAAGAACTCCTTCGCCGCCTCGGGGAAGCGGGCGTGACCGGTGCCGACGTCCAGCCAGCTCTCCGGCTCGCGCAGCGCCGACAGACGCCGGGCCGTGGCCCGGTGCCGGCGCCGGACCGCCCGGGGGGAGAGGACGCGCGCGGTGAACTCCTCCAGCTGTCTTTCGTAGAAGTCCCGGTGGAAGAAGGCGAATCCCTCCGGGCTGAGCCGGGGGTTCTGGAAGGCGTGGGCACAGTCGCCGCACTCGTCGACGGCGAACGTGCCCGGCCGGTGGCGCAGCGGATCGGGCGCGCGCAGCCGGGTCCGCAGGCTGCGGGAACCGCACCAGGGGCAGGTCTCACGGCGCGGCTCCTGGAACGGGTCGTGGGGGGTGGTGATCTGCGGGGTGAGGGGCGTGGTCGGCATGGGCGGCTCCCTGTGCGACATTCCGCGGCAAACCGGAACGTATGGGATCACGATCCGGGGTGCAAAGACGTCGTGGGGGTGTGGTGGCGATGTGGCGCGGGAGCGTTCGTTCGCTGGCGGTACTGTTCGGCGAATGAGCAGCCTTAATCTGGACGACTTCACCGATCTGATCGAGCGCCCGGACGGGGGCGTGCGCCGTGACGCCGAAGCCCGGCGGGAGCGCCAGATCGTGCCGCCGGGGGCGCTGGGCCGCCTCGACGAGCTGGGCGAGTGGCTGGCCGCCGCGCGGGGTGACGTGCCGGTGCGGCCGGTCGAGCGGCCGCGGGTGGTGCTGTTCGCGGGGGACCACGGTGTCGCCGGGCTGGGTGTCTCGGCGCGTCCGGCGGGCGGCGCGGAGCGGCTGGTGCGGGCGGTGCTGGAGGGTGAGAGCCCGGTGGCGGTGCTCGCGCGCCGGCTGGAGGTTCCGGTACGGGTCGTGGACATGGCCCTGGACTGCGATCCGGAGACGCTGCCGAAGGACGTGGTGCGGCACCGGGTGCGGCGGGGCAGCGGCCGGATCGACATCGAGGACGCGCTCACCCTGGAGGAGGCGGAGGCCGCTCTGCGGGCCGGTGTCGCCGTCGCCGACGAGGAGGCCGACTCGGGGACCGATCTGGTGGTGCTCGGCGATGTCAGCGTGGGCGGGACCACGCCGGCGGCGGTGCTGATCGCCGCGCTGTGCGGCACGGACGCGTCCGTGGTCACCGGGCGGGGCGGGCTCGCGATCGACGACCTGACCTGGATGCGCAAGTGCGCGGCGATCCGGGACGCGCTGCGGCGGGCCCGGCCGGTGCTCGGGGACCAGCTGCGGCTGCTGGCGGCGGTGGGCGGGGCGGACATCGCGGCGATGACCGGGTTCCTGCTGCAGTGCTCGGTGCGGAAGCTGCCGGTGCTGCTCGACGGGGTCGTGGCCGCCGCGTGCGCGCTGGTCGCCCAGCGGGTCGCGTTCCGGGCGCCGGACTGGTGGCTGGCCGGGCACGACAGCGGGGAGCCGGGGCAGGCGAAGGCGCTGGACCGGATGGCCCTCGAACCGCTGCTGGAGCAGGGGGTGAGGGTCGGCGAGGGCGTCGGCGCGCTGCTGGCGCTGCCCCTGGTGCGAGCCGCCGCCGCGCTGGCAGCGGAGCTGCCGGAGACCCCGGAGCCCGAAACGCCGGAGACCGAGAAGGGCCCGGAGGAGAACACGGAGTAGAACACCCCGACCGGTTCGAGACCGCCGGGGCGCGCCGTCGGGGAAGCGTGGGGCGGCGGCGGTGTCCGGTGGGGGGCGGCTTGGGCAGGGCGGGGGAATAGCGGGGTTCGTTGGGGTTGCGCCCATATGATCCTGGGCTATGGGAGATGCCCGAATTGCCGTGGCGCGCTGTGCCGGGGCCGAGCGGACGGGCGGGCGGGGGCGGCGGGCCGCCGGGGCTTCCCGGAGGGCCGCCGCCTTCGCCGTCTGGTACCTGCGGACCGTCGCCTTCATCAACTTCCTCAGCGCGGTGTGGGTCTCGCTCGGCCAGGACGTGCGCCGGCACAACCAGGACGACTTCTTCACGCCGTACCTGCTGACGGCCGGCTTCGCCTCCGGCGTGTTCACCGCCTTCCTCGCCATCACCATGCGCCGCCGGAAGCGGGCCGCGTGGATCCTGAACCTGGTGACGAGCGGCCTCTTCCTGGCCCTGCTCGCGTTCGCCATGGCGTTCCCGGAGATCCGGCGGTACGGGCAGAACTGGATCTCGCTGGCGCTGACGGCCGCCTTCGTGGGCGCGCTGCTCGTCGGCCGCCGCGAGTTCTACGCCAAGGGCGACCGGTCCAACCCCCGGCTCGCGGCCACGGTGGCCGTCGGCGGCGGCCTGGCCGCGAGCCTGCTGGCCGGGCTGCTGGTGACGGTCACCGACCAGGCGCCGGACGCGGCCCGCTCGACCTTCGCGGAGCGCTGGCACTACGGCACCCTGCGGCTGATCTCCGTCGCGGCCGAGGAGTCCCGCTTCCCCGGGATCGACCCGCCCAACTGGGCCAACGTGGCCGTCAACGTGCTCAGTACGGTCCTCGTCCTCGCCGTCCTCTACGCCGCCTTCCGCTCCCGCCGCGCCGTCGACCCGCTCACCGTGGACGACGAGAAGCGGCTGCGGGCGCTGCTGGAGCGGCACGGGGAGCGCGACTCGCTCGGCTACTTCGCGCTGCGCCGGGAGAAGAGCGTGGTGTGGTCGCCGACCGGGAAGGCCGCCGTCGCCTACCGGGTCGTCGGCGGGGTGAGCCTGGCGTCCGGGGATCCGCTCGGCGACCCGGAGGCCTGGCCGGGGGCGATCGCGCCCTGGCTGGCCGAGGCGCGGGCGCACGGCTGGATCCCGGCGGTGATGGGCGCGGGCGAGGAGGCCGGGACGGTGTACGCCCGGCACGGTCTGGACGCGCTGGAGCTCGGGGACGAGGCGATCGTGGAGGTCGCCGAGTTCACGCTGGAGGGGCGGGCGATGCGCACCGTCCGGCAGGCGTACAACCGGGTGAAACGGGCCGGGTACGAGGTGCGCGTCCGGCGGCACGAGGACATCCCGGCGGACCGGATGGCGTACCTCGTCGAGCGCGCCGACGACTGGCGCGACGGCGCCACCGAGCGCGGTTTCAGCATGGCGCTCGGCCGGCTCGGGGACCCCGAGGACGGCCGGTGCGTGATGCTGGAGTGCACGGACGGCGAGGGACGGCTGCGGGCGCTGCTGTCCTTCGTGCCGTGGGGACCGTACGGGCTGTCCCTGGACCTCATGCGGCGCGACCGGGACTCCGACAACGGGCTGATGGAGTTCATGGTCATCGAGCTGCTGCGGCGGGCCCGCGAGATCGGGATCACGCAGGTCTCACTCAACTTCGCGATGTTCAGATCGGTCTTCGAACGTGGCGCGCGCCTCGGAGCCGGACCGGTG
The DNA here is from genome assembly GCF_014203595.1 of Streptomyces echinatus. GTDB lineage: Bacteria > Actinomycetota > Actinomycetes > Streptomycetales > Streptomycetaceae > Streptomyces > Streptomyces echinatus. Next base: position 1,006,170 of record NZ_JACHJK010000001.1, on the reverse strand, counting down.
CTGAGGCTGTGGCGGTCGCTGCTCAGCTTCTTCTCCCGCTGGTGGCAGATCGAGTCGCTCTACCGCGCCAACGCGAAGTACCGGCCCATCTGGGAGCCACGGTTCCTGCTCTTCGAGAAGAGCGGGGACCTGCCGCGCATCGGCCTCGCCTCGGCCCGCGCGGAGGGCTTCCTGGAGGCGCCGGGACTGCCGAAGTGGCTGCACCGCAGGCACCTGGACACACATCGTTGACCGTACGGGGATGAGGAACACGTGAGGGGAACGCTCGCCCGCTGGGCCCGAGCCGAGTGGGGGCCGCTGTACGCCGCCGTGCGCGAACCCCTGCGCCGGCGCGGGCTGCCGGCGGTCCCGATGACGCTCGCAGGGGTCGCCCTGACGGCCCTCCTCCAGTACGTGCAGAACCAGCCCTGGGGCTACCAGCCCGTCCAGGACCTGGGTGCGGTACGGGCCGCGGACCCGCTGGGGCCGGCCCTGCTGCGCACTCCCCTGTCGCTGTTCGTGCCCGCGCTGGACCTGCCGGTGTGGGGGGCGCTGGTACAGATCCTGCTGGTGTTCGGGATCGCCGAGCTGTGCCTCGGCTGGTGGCGGACGCTGGCCATCGCCTACCTCGCCACGCTCGCCGGAACCCTGTACGCGCGCCTCGGGATCACCCTCGGCCCGCATGCCCCGTTCGGGCTGCCGTGGACCGACGCCCAGGTGGTGGACACCGGCCCGTCGGCCGCGGTCGTGGGACTCGCGGTGTTCGTGGGCTGGCGGTACGGCGCCTATGTGACGGCGGGCGCGGTCACGCTGGCGATGGTCGTCGAGGTGCTGGTGAAGGAGAACCTGGCGGGCAAGGAGCACCTGGCCGCGCTGATGGCCGTCGGGGTGCTGTGCCTCGTGGCGGCGGCGCGGCACCGGTCAGTGAGCCGGCCGGGCCCCGCGCGCGGTCACCGGTGGCCGGGCAGGCGCGCCGGCCGGGGGTCGGGCTTGCCGCCGATCCAGTCCTGAACGGCGCGGCGCGGCCCGGCCCAGCGGCGGTCGTGCCGGTAGGCGCGCAGGGCGGCCCTGGCGCGGGCGCGGGGGCGGCGGCCGTAGAAGCGGCGGGCCCACGGGGAGCCGGGGCGGGCGAGCCGGACCGCGCCGACGAACGCGACCAGCGGCACGATCGCCCCGAAGAGCGCGATGCGCGTCTTGCCCTTGCCGAGGGCGACGAGCGCGAAGACGAAGTTCCCGGCGATGGTGGCGATGGCGCCGCCGCGGTCCTGCAGTTCCTCCTGCGTCAGGTCGTCGACGCCGAACGGGGCGAACCCGGCGAGCAGCAGTCCGACGAGGGCGACGGTGAGCACGACGACCTCGACGCTCTTGCGGCCCTCCGCGGTCCAGTAGACGTCCTGGAGGTGGAGGATCAGCGCGAACTCGTCCAGGACGAGGCCCGCGCCCACGCCGAAGAGCACGGCCGAGACGGGCGCGCCGACGCCGTGCCGGTCGCTGGCGACCGCGCCGAAGCCGCCGACGACGGTGAGGACGACCCCGGGGACGACGTGGTGGATGTGCAGCCCGCCCGCCTCGACGTTGCCGAACGGGCCCTTCCCGGCCCGGATCAGGCGGGTGATGACCCGGGTGACGACGAAGGTCAGCACGAAGGCGGCGAGAGCGAGCAACAGCGGGAGCTTGCCCGGCTCGACGATGTTGCGCACCCACCAGTGCCCCATATGCGCACCTTATCCCCAGGTGCGGGAGGGGGCCTCCTTCCCGGGCACGGGAGGGCCCGGGAAGCGCCGGGTAACCTGCGCCGGTGCTCAAGTCCTCCGCTCACGACGGTCTTCGCTTCGCCTTCGGCACGCTCACCGTGCTGCCCGTCCGGGTGCACCGCTGGGACCGGGAGGCCGCGCGTGCCGGGATGCTGTGCGCCCCGGCGGCCGGACTGGTCGTCGGCGGCTCGGCGGCCGGGCTCGGCCTGCTGCTGCTCCTCGGCGGCGCCGGTCCGCTGCTCGCCGCGGTCGCCTCGGTGGCCGTACCCGCCGCGCTCACCCGGGGGCTGCATCTCGACGGGCTCGCCGACACCGCGGACGGGCTGGGCAGCGGCAAGCCCGCCGAGGACGCGCTCAGGATCATGAAGCAGTCGGACATCGGGCCGTTCGGCGTGCTCACCCTCGTCCTGGTGCTGCTGGCCCAGGTGGCGGTGCTGGCGCAGCTCTACGACGCCTCCTGGGCGCGGGGCGCGGTGGCCGCCGTGGCCTCGGCGGTCGCGGCCCGGCTGGCGCTCACCCTGGCCGCCCGGGCCGGGGTGCCGGCCGCCCGCCCGGAGGGACTCGGGGCGGCGGTGGCCGGGGTGGTCCCGAGGGCCGCCGCGCTGGGGCTGGCGGCCGGAGCGGTGGCGGTGGCCGGGGCGGCGGCCGCCGGCCTCGGCCGGTACGACGGGGCGCGCACCGCCGTCGCGGTGGCCGCCGCCGTCACCGTCGCCGAACTGCTCCTGCGCCACTGCGTCCGGCGGTTCGGCGGGATCACCGGCGACGTGTTCGGCGCCCTCGCGGAAACAGCCGCAACCACCACCCTCGTCCTGCTGTCCCTCGGCCACTGACAGGCACGCCCCCGAAGGGGCGCGGGGCACCGCGCGCCCGGCCACGACGCACCGTCACGCTCAGGCCGGCCCGCAGCCCCCCGCGGCCCTCTACGGCAGTTTCAGCGTGAGCGCGGTCTGGAGCAGGCCGGGGGCCGCCCAGTCCGAGCGCTCGCCGGCGTACGCCGTGCCGAAGGCGGTCGTGCCCAGCACCTGCTGCTGCCGCGTTCCCTCCGGAGCGGTCACCGGGATCTTCGTTCCGGACGGTGCGCCGACCGTCACGGTGTTGCCGATCCGGTAGGCCGTGACCTTGCCGGCGTCGAGCGCGGTCTGCCACTTCGCCCGGTTCTGCAGCTCGGCGCCGATGGCGCTCTGACGCAGGTTGACGATCGGGGCGCTGTCGGCGAACAGCGCCTGGTAGTCGGCCAGCACACGGTCCAGCACCGGGTACAGCACGCGGTCCTCGGCCAGGTTGGACTGGTGGACGTAGTGCGGGCGCGGGTCGTTGCCCAGCACGTGCCCGAGGTCGGTGTGCGCCTCGTTCGGGACGATGTGGTCGACGTAGCCGGTGGCGGTGTCCAGCGGCTCGGCCAGGCAGGTCGAGGCCGGGTTGTCCTCGCAGACCCCGCTGCCGCCGTCCGCCCTGGACGTGTAGATCCAGTTGTACTCGTCGGCCATCTCGGCCCTGGTGCCGGTGTTGTAGTACACGTTCATCGGGTAGCGCGGCACGGTGAGCGCCCCGCTGCCCACGGCCCGCTGCGCGGACTCGCGGGAGTTGTCCGAGGCGGTCCACTTCACGCCGTTCGCGGCGAGGGCCGGCCCCAGGTTGGGATTGTCCTGCGGCTGCTGCGGCAGGGTCTTCAGGCCCGAGTGCTCGCCGGTGACCAGCTCGCCGGGGTCGACGGACAGACCGTGCAGGAGCGCCCAGGAGTAGTTGTCGGAGATCTGCCCGGAGATGTCGGAGCGGCTGACCCACTTCGTCGATCCGTCGGCGTTCTTCGCGCAGCTCCACGGCACGGTCGTCACGTCCTGGACACAGCCGAGGAACGGGTGGGTGTAGGTGTGGTTGACCCACCGGTACTGCGCCTTGTCCGCGAGCAGTTGCCCGGTCAGGGCGTCCGTGCCGCCGTGCTCCGCCTTCCACTCCTCGCCGGCGCCCGCGTTGAAGACCAGGTCCAGGGTGAGGCCGTGGCCGCGCTGCCAGGAGGCCAGGTACTGGGCGTCGGCCGCGGTCATCCGGATCGGCGTGCCGGTGTCGTCGCCGCCGCCCGCGCAGTCGATGTCGCCCGGGGTGCAGTTGCGCTCGGCGTCCCAGCGGGCGTCGGACGCGAAGACGTCGTCGACGTGGACGGCGAAGTAGTTGCGGGCCTGCCCGAGGTGCACGCCCTGGGTCAGCCACTCGACCATGCCGCGGGCCAGCACCCGGAACTGCTGCTGGTACTGGTTGTGGGCGAAGGTCACCACCAGCTCGCGGCGGCCGTCGTGGGCGTACTCGCCGAGCAGGCTGCCGGCTCCGGTGCCGCCGGGCACGGGGGTGTCGACATAGCTGGTGAAGCCGGCGCGGGGCTGGGCGACGAAGCCGTAACTCTCGTCGACCGAGGGCGAGTTGTCCTCGAAGGAGAAGGGGCCCCGCAGATAGCCGAAGGGGCCCGCCCGGCCGGCCGCGGTGACGTTCGCGGTGCGCCCGTCCAGCGGGCCGGCGTACCCGTCGCGGTCGGTGTAGTCGAGCCCGACCCCGGGGTGGGCCCAGGTGTAGGCGTCGAGCTGCGGGATGCCGTACGTGCGCTCGTACTCCTCCAGGGCCGTCTGCTCGGCCGAGGCCGCCCCGAACGGGGCCTCGTCCGGCAGGACCACGCCCTGGAACCTCGCCCGGGGCCGGCCGCCGACGGTGTCGCTCAGGAAGGCGCCGGTGATCGTGGGCCGCCCGGAGTCCTCCAGGTCGACGGTGGTGTACGGGATTCCCTCGCTCCTCAGCTGGGCGGTGATCGCCCCGACGGGTCCCGCGCCGTCGTCGACGACCAGCACCCTGAGGTCGACGCGCGGCTCGCCCGCCGCCGACGCCTGCGGCGCGGCGAGCCCGAGCGATATCAGTCCGGTTGCGGCGGCGGTGACGCCGGCCGCTCTCCAGCGGTGTGCACGGTGGGCCATGGCTGGTTCCTCCCCCAGAGGATCCTTCGCGGTGAATGCGCGGAGAATCAGTGGAAATCATGCGAACCGGTGGGTCGGCACCACACCGGAACCCGACGAGTGTGGCTCAGGTCACGGGAGCGCAGGGGGGAGAAGTGGCCGTGACGCCACGCCCGGGTGAACACCCGAAGGAATGAGCGAAGACACACACGCGCGTAGTCTCGTCCCGGGTGTTCGCCGACAGGGTGAAGGACCCGGTTGCCATGTCTCCCCGGGCCTGGGCCTAGGGTCGGCTCCCGGGCCCGGTCGACCCACCCCACATCGGCCACAGCAACTTCACATCGGAAGCGAGATTTCACCACCGTGACTGCTCTGACTCTCAGCACCGCCGCGGCGCCCGGCCTGCGGGCCGACGCGATCGTGATCGGTGTCGCCAAGGGTGCCCAGGGGCCCGTCGTCGCGCCGGGCGCCGAGGCCGTGGACAAGGCGTACGACGGCAAGCTGGCCGGCGTCCTGGAGACCCTCGGCGCCTCGGGTGCCGAGGGCGAGCTGACGAAGCTGCCCGCGCCCGCCGGCTTCAAGGCCCCGCTCGTGGTGGCCGTGGGCCTCGGCCCGGCGCCCGACGCCGAGGACGAGGACGCCGGGTACGACGCCGAGGCGCTGCGCCGGGCCGCCGGCCTGGCGGCCCGGACGCTCACCGGCTCCAGGAAGGCCGCGTTCGCGCTGCCCGTGGACGGCCCCGGCGCGATCGGCGCGATCGGCGAGGGCGTCCTGCTCGGCGCCTACTCCTTCGACGCCTACAAGGGCAACGCCCAGGAGGCCGCGAACACCAAGGCCAAGAACGGCAAGGCGCCGCTGGCCGAGGCCGCGCTGCTCGGCGGCAAGCCGCGCGACGTGGCCCACAAGGGCGCGGTCGTCCGCGCGCTCGCGGTCGCCGAGGAGCTGAACCGCGCCCGCGACCTGATCAACATGCCGCCGAACGACCTCACGCCCGCGATCTTCGCCGGCATCGCGCAGGCCGCGGCCAAGGAGCACGGCATCAAGGTGCAGGTGCTCGACGACAAGGCCCTGGCCAAGGGCGGCTACGGCGGCATCCTCGGGGTCGGCGGCGGCTCTGCGGCCACCCCGCGCCTGGTGAAGCTGTCGTACAAGCACCCGAAGGCGGACAAGCACCTGGCCTTCGTCGGCAAGGGCATCACCTACGACTCGGGCGGCATCTCCCTGAAGCCGGCCGGTCACAACGAGACGATGAAGTGCGACATGAGCGGTGCCGCCGCCGTGTTCGCCGCCGTCGTCGCCGCCGCCCGCCTCGGTCTGGAGGTCAACGTCACCGGCTGGCTGGCGCTGGCCGAGAACATGCCGTCGGGCTCCGCCGTGCGCCCGGGTGACGTGCTGCGCATGTACAGCGGCAAGACGGTCGAGGTGCTCAACACCGACGCCGAGGGCCGCCTCGTCCTCGCCGACGCGCTGTGGGCGGCCTCGCAGGAGACCCCGGACGCGATCGTGGACGTCGCCACGCTGACCGGCGCGATGATGCTGGCGCTGGGCAGCCGGACGTTCGGCGTCATGGCCAACGACGACGCGTTCCGCTCGGCGGTGCACGAGGCGGCGGAGGAGGTCGGCGAGCCGGCCTGGCCGATGCCGCTGCCGGAGCACCTGCGCAAGGGCATGGAATCGCAGGTCGCCGACCTCGCGAACATGGGCGAGCGGATGGGCGGCGGACTGGTCGCCGGCCTCTTCCTGCGCGAGTTCGTGGGCGACGGCATCACCTGGGCGCACCTGGACATCGCCGGCCCGGCGTTCAACGAGGGCGGCCCCTTCGGGTACACCCCGAAGGGCGGGACCGGCTCCGCCGTGCGCACGCTCGTCCGGCTGGCTGAGCTGACCGCCGCCGGCGACCTGGGCTGACGGCCGGCCGCCGGCCCGCCTCCCGGCCGGACCCGGCGAGTGGTCGCGCCCACGCGGCGCGACCGCCCGCCGGACCCGGCCCCGGGCCCCTTCGCGGGCCCGCCAGTGGGGTGTCTCACACTCCAGCCCCGCGTCTCGTCCGCCTCGAACAAGTGCAAAGATGGAGCCCGGCAGGACAGGGCCCCCACCGAAGGGCCGAAGCATCAAGCGGCCGGACACCAGCCGCCTGCCGGTCAGCGACGACCGGCGTACGGCGCACATGCATGGAGGAACGTGACGTGGCGAACGACGCCAGCACTGTTTTCGACCTAGTGATCCTCGGCGGTGGCAGCGGTGGTTACGCCGCGGCTCTGCGCGGGGCGCAGCTGGGCCTGGACGTCGCCCTGATCGAGAAGGACAAGGTCGGCGGCACCTGCCTGCACCGGGGCTGCATCCCCACCAAGGCCCTGCTGCACGCGGGCGAGATCGCCGACCAGGCCCGCGAGAGCGAGCAGTTCGGCGTCAAGGCCACCTTCGAGGGCATCGACGTCCCGGCCGTCCACAAGTACAAGGACGGCGTGATCGCCGGCCTGTACAAGGGCCTCCAGGGTCTGATCGCGTCCCGCAAGGTGACGTACATCGAGGGCGAGGGCCGGCTGTCCTCCCCCACCTCCGTGGACGTGAACGGCCAGCGCGTCCAGGGCCGCCACGTGCTGCTGGCGACCGGCTCCGTGCCGAAGTCGCTGCCCGGCCTGGAGATCGACGGCAACCGCATCATCTCCTCCGACCACGCCCTCGTCCTGGACCGCGTGCCCAAGTCCGCGATCATCCTGGGCGGCGGTGTCATCGGCGTCGAGTTCGCCTCCGCGTGGAAGTCCTTCGGCTCGGACGTCACCGTCATCGAGGGCCTGAAGCACCTCGTCCCGGTCGAGGACGAGAACTCCTCGAAGCTTCTCGAGCGCGCGTTCCGCAAGCGCGGCATCAAGTTCAGCCTGGGCACCTTCTTCCAGAAGGCCGAGTACACCCAGGACGGCGTCAAGGTCACCCTCGCCGACGGCAAGGAGTTCGAGGCCGAGGTCCTCCTCGTCGCCGTCGGCCGCGGCCCGGTCTCCCAGGGCCTCGGCTACGAGGAGCAGGGTGTCGCCATGGACCGGGGCTACGTCCTGGTCGACGAGTACATGCGCACCAACGTTCCGACCATCTCCGCCGTCGGTGACCTCGTCCCGACCCTCCAGCTCGCGCACGTCGGCTTCGCCGAGGGCATCCTGGTGGCGGAGCGTCTGGCCGGTCTGAAGACCGTTCCGATCGACTACGACGGTGTCCCGCGGGTGACGTACTGCCACCCGGAGGTCGCCTCCGTCGGTATCACCGAGGCCAAGGCCAAGGAGATCTACGGCGCGGACAAGGTCGTCGCTCTGAAGTACAACCTGGCGGGCAACGGCAAGAGCAAGATCCTCAACACCGCGGGCGAGATCAAGCTCGTCCAGGTGAAGGACGGTGCCGTGGTCGGCGTCCACATGGTCGGCGACCGCATGGGCGAGCAGGTCGGCGAGGCCCAGCTGATCTACAACTGGGAGGCGCTGCCGGCCGAGGTCGCCCAGCTCATCCACGCCCACCCGACGCAGAACGAGGCGATGGGCGAGGCGCACCTGGCGCTCGCCGGCAAGCCGCTGCACTCCCACGACTGAGCCTTCGGTCAACGGGCGCGACGACACAGACTTCCGCAATTCGTTAGGAGCAACCGAAACCATGGCGGTTTCCGTAACCCTTCCGGCGCTCGGCGAGAGCGTCACCGAGGGCACTGTCACCCGCTGGCTGAAGGCCGAGGGCGAGCGCGTCGAGGCCGACGAGCCGCTGCTCGAGGTCTCGACCGACAAGGTCGACACCGAGATCCCCTCGCCCGCCGCCGGTGTGCTGGCCTCCATCAAGGTCGCCGAGGACGAGACCGTCGAGGTCGGCGCCGAGCTGGCCGTCATCGACGACGGCACCGGCGCCCCCGCGGCCGCCCCGGCCCCCGCCGCCGAGGCCGCTCCGGCCCCGGCCGCCGAGGCCGCTCCGGCCCCGGCCGCCGAGCCGGCCCCCGCCCCGGTCGCCGAGGCCCCGGCCGCCCCGGCTCCGGCTCCCGCCGCCGAGGCCGCTCCGGCCGGTGGCGCCGAGGGCACCGACGTGGTCCTGCCCGCGCTCGGTGAGTCCGTCACCGAGGGCACCGTCACCCGCTGGCTGAAGTCGGTCGGCGACTCCGTCGAGGCCGACGAGCCGCTGCTCGAGGTGTCCACGGACAAGGTCGACACCGAGATCCCGGCACCCGCCTCGGGCGTGCTGCTGGAGATCGTGGTCAACGAGGACGAGACCGCCGAGGTCGGCGCCAAGCTCGCCGTCATCGGCGCCGCGGGTGCCGCCCCGGCCGCCGCTCCGGCCCCGGCCGCCCCGGCCCCCGCCGCCGCTCCGGCCCCGGCCCCCGCCCCGGCTCCGGCCCCGGCTCCGGCGCCCGCCCCGGCCCCCGCCGCTCCGGCCGCGCCCGCCGCTGCCGCCCCGGCTCCGGCCCCGGCGCCCGCCCCGGCCCCGGTCACCCCGGCCACCGCGCCGACCTCCCCGACCGCCACCCAGGCGACCGACGAGGGCGCGTACGTGACCCCGCTGGTGCGCAAGCTCGCCGCCGAGAACGGCGTCGACCTGGCCGGCGTCAAGGGCACCGGTGTCGGCGGCCGTATCCGCAAGCAGGACGTCCTCGCCGCCGCCGAGGCCGCGAAGGCCGCCGTCGCCGCTCCGGCTCCGGCCGCCGCCGCGCCGGCCGCCAAGAAGGCCCCGGCGCTGGAGGTCTCCCCGCTGCGCGGCCAGACCGTCAAGATGCCCCGCATCCGCAAGGTCATCGGCGACAACATGGTCAAGGCGCTGCACGAGCAGGCCCAGCTGTCGTCGGTCGTCGAGGTCGACGTCACCCGCCTGATGCGCCTGCGCGCCCAGGCCAAGGACTCCTTCGCCGCGCGCGAGGGCGTCAAGCTCTCCCCGATGCCGTTCTTCGTGAAGGCGGCGGCCCAGGCGCTGAAGGCCCACCCGGTCATCAACGCCAAGATCAACGAGGCCGAGGGCACGATCACCTACTTCGACTCCGAGAACGTCGGAATCGCGGTGGACTCCGAGAAGGGCCTGATGACCCCGGTCATCAAGCACGCCGGCGACCTCAACATCGCGGGCATCGCCAAGGCCACGGCGGAGCTGGCCGGCAAGGTCCGCGCCAACAAGATCACCCCGGACGAGCTGTCCGGCGCGACCTTCACCATCTCCAACACCGGTTCGCGCGGCGCGCTGTTCGACACGATCATCGTGCCGCCGGGCCAGGTCGCGATCCTCGGCATCGGTGCCACGGTCAAGCGTCCGGCCGTCATCGAGACCGAGGAGGGCACGGTCATCGGCGTCCGCGACATGACCTACCTGACCCTCTCCTACGACCACCGCCTGGTGGACGGCGCCGACGCGGCCCGCTACCTGACGGCGGTCAAGGCGATCCTGGAGGCGGGCGAGTTCGAGGTCGAGCTCGGCCTCTGATCCTCTGATCGGGCAGTACGGCGCCCCGTCCGGATCCTCCGGGCGGGGCGCCGCTTTCCGTGCAGGACCGGCCGCGACCCCACGAGGGACGCGGGGCACCGGGTGACGGGCCGCATACGGCCCGCTCCCGCCCGAACACGGACGGACCCGGGCCCGAACGCGCCACACACTCCGTGTGCGCCTCGTCTCACCTGCACCAAAGCACCCCCACGCGCCCTACCCACGGAGCGAACCCGCCGTATTGTCTAAACGTCAGCCCTCCCGAAGGAGCCCTCATGACCGCGCCCGTCGTCCACTCGCTGCGCGAACAGATCCGCGAGCACATCGTGGAGGGGATCGTCAGCGGGCGCTGGCAGCCGGGCGAGCGCATCGTGGAGCGCCGGATCGCCACCGAGCTGGAGGTCAGCCAGACCCCGGTCCGGGAGGCCCTGCGTGAGCTGGAGACCCTCCGCCTGATCGAGTCGGCCCCCAACAAGGGCGTCCGGGTCCGCAATCTGACCGCGGCCGACCTGGAGGAGAGCTACCCGGTCCGGGCCGGCCTGGAGGCCATCGCGGCCGAGCTGGCGGCGGACCGCCTCGCGGAGGACTGCTCGGCGCTGGAGCCGCACGTCATGGCCCTGTACGAGGCCGACCGCAACGCGGACGGCACGGCCCAGGTGCGCCACACGGTCGGCTTCCACCGTGAACTGGTCCGCGCGGCCCACAACTCGGTGCTGCTGCACACCTGGGAAGGTCTCGGCATCGAGGTCTTCACGGCGCTGTCGATCCGCTGGCTGGGCACCGTCCAGCAGTCGTACGCGGAGGAGCACGAGGAGCTGGTGCAGGCGTTCAAGCGCCGGGATCCGCGGATCCCGGAACTGGTCAAGGCGCACGTCCTCGGGTGCGCCCCGCGCCCCTGACGCACCCGAGCATCCCCCTGCTCACCTGCGAAAACCCGGCATTTCGGCGTCACCGGGTGCCATGATCGAAGGCACCCGGTGCCGACTTTCTTCAAATCAAGAGGTTTTCGCCCTCAACCCTTTGATCGATCATCGATCAGGGAGTTACAGTCGCCGACGGACTTCCACCGAAGTCCAGCCCTGTCCTGCCAAAGACCTAGGGCACCCCCAACCCCTTACCGATGAGGGAACCCCCTTCGACTGAGGAAGGCGGCGACATGACCGACCCCCACGCCATCCAGCCGAGCGCGCTCGACCAGCTCCCGGACCGCGACCCGGAGGAGACCGCCGAATGGCAGGCCTCCCTCGACGCCGTCGCCAGGGAGGCCGGTTCGCACCGCGCCGCGTACCTGATGCGCCGCACGCTGGAGCGCGCCGAGGCGGGCGGCATCGCGCTGCCGAAGCTCCTCGAGACGGACTACGTCAACACCATCCCCACCTCCGCCGAGCCGGGCCTGCCCGGTGACCCGGAGATGGAGGCCCGGATCACCGCCTGGAACCGCTGGAACGCGGCCGCCATGGTGACCCGCGGCTCGAAGTACGGCGTCGGCGGCCACATCGCCACCTTCGCCTCCGCGGCCTGGCTGTACGAGACCGGCTTCAACCACTTCTTCAAGGGCAAGGAGGCCGACGGGTCCGGCGACCAGCTCTACATCCAGGGCCACGCCTCCCCCGGCATCTACGCCCGCGCTTTCCTCGACGGCCGCCTGAACGAGGCGCACCTGGACAACTTCCGCCAGGAGGCCGGCGGCAACGGCCTGCCGTCGTACCCGCACCCGCGGCGTCTGCCCTGGCTGTGGGAGTTCCCGACGGTGTCGATGGGCCTCGGCCCGCTCTCCGCGATCTACCAGGCGCGCTTCAACCGCTACCTGACCAACCGCGCCATCAAGGACGTCTCCGCCTCGCACGTGTGGGCGTTCCTCGGCGACGGCGAGATGGACGAGCCGGAGTCGACGGCGGCCCTCGCGCTCGCCGCCCGTGAGGAGCTGGACAACCTCACCTTCGTCATCAACTGCAACCTGCAGCGCCTCGACGGCCCGGTCCGCGCCAACTTCAAGATCGTGCAGGAGCTGGAGGCCCAGTTCCGCGGCGCCGGCTGGAACGTCATCAAGACGCTGTGGGGCACGGCCTGGGACGAGCTGTTCCAGCTCGACACCACCGGCGCGCTCGTACGCCGCCTGCGCGAGGTACCCGACGCGCAGATCCAGACGTACCAGACGCGCGGTGCCGCCTACATCCGCGAGGACTTCTTCGGCAAGGACCCGGCGCTCGCCGAGATGGCGAAGCTGCTGAGCGACGACAAGATCCTCGAGTGCTTCCACCTCTCGCGCGGTGGTCACGAGGCCCGCAAGGTCTACGCCGCGTACAAGGCCGCCGTCGAGCACAAGGGCGCGCCGACCGTGATCCTGGCCCAGACGGTCAAGGGCCACACCCTCGGCGAGGGCTTCGCGTCGAAGAACGCCAACCACCAGATGAAGAAGCTGACGGTGGACGAGTTCAAGACGATGCGGGACCTGCTGGAGCTGCCCATCAAGGACAGCGACTTCACCGACGGCGTGGTGCCCTACGGCCACCCCGGCGCCGACTCCCCCGAGGTCCGCTACCTCCAGGAGCGCCGCGCGGCCCTCGGCGGACCGGCCCCGGCCCGCCGCACCCACGCGCTGGCCCCGCTGCCCGCCCCCGCCGAGAAGGCGTTCGCCTCCTTCGACAAGGGTTCCGGCTCGCAGAACGTGGCCACCACGATGGCCTTCGTCCGGCTGGTCAAGGACCTGGTCCGCGACAAGGAGACCGGCAAGCGCTGGGTGCCGATCGTCCCCGACGAGGCGCGCACCTTCGGCATGGAGTCGCTGTTCCCGTCGCTGGGCATCTACTCGCCCAAGGGCCAGACGTACGAGCCGGTCGACCGCGACCAGCTGATGTACTACAAGGAGGCCAAGAACGGCCAGATCCTCAACGAGGGGATCACCGAGGCCGGTTCGATGGCCGACTTCATCGCCGCGTCCAGCGCGTACGCGACGCACGGCGAGGCGATGATCCCGTTCTACATCTTCTACTCGATGTTCGGCTGGCAGCGCACCGCCGACCAGATGTGGCAGCTCGGCGACCAGCTCGGCCGCGGCTTCCTCGTCGGCGCGACGGCGGGCCGTACGACCCTCACCGGTGAGGGCCTGCAGCACGCCGACGGCCACTCCCCGGTCATCGCCGCGACCAACCCGGCCGCGCTGACGTACGACCCCGCGTTCGCCTACGAGATCGCGGTGATCGTCCGTGAGGGTCTGCGCCGGATGTACGGCGAGGCCAAGCCGGGCGAGGACCAGAACGTCTTCTACTACCTGACGGTCTACAACGAGCCGCTGCCGCAGCCGGCCAAGCCGGCCGGTCTCGGCATCGACGAGGGCATCGTCAAGGGCCTGTACCGCTTCAACACGGCGGAGTCCGCGGGCGTGACCGCCCCGGCCAACGCCCCGCGCATCCAGCTGCTCGGCTCCGGTACGGCGATCCACTGGACCCTTCAGGCCCAGCGGATGCTCGCCGAGGAGTGGGGCGTGGCCGCCGACGTGTGGTCCGCGACCTCCTGGTCCGAGCTGCGCCGGGACGCGATGGACGCCGACGCGGCGCTGCTGCGCGGCGAGGAGCGGGTGCCGTTCGTCCGCCAGGCGCTGCAGGGTGCCGAGGGTCCCGTCCTGGCCGTCTCCGACTACATGCGCCAGGTGCCGGACCAGATCGCGCAGTGGGTGGAGCAGGACTGGTCCTCGCTGGGCGCCGACGGCTTCGGTCTGTCGGACACCCGTGAGGCCGCCCGCCGCCACTTCGGCGTCGACGCCGAGTCGATCGTCGTCGCGGCCCTGGCCCAGCTCGCCCGGCGCGGCGAGGTCAAGGCCACGGCGGTGAAGGAAGCCCGCGAGAAGTACGGGCTGTAAGCACCGGGGTTCCGGGAAAGGGGTACGGCCGCTGCCGTGCCCCTTTCCTGTCGGTCCCCCCCCGGCATGATGAGGGCATGCGTGCCGCTCGCCTCATCAAGATGGTTCTGCTCCTCCAGTCCCGTCCCGCCATGACCGCCGCCGAGCTGGCCCGGGAGCTGGAGGTGTCGGAGCGGACCGTGACGCGGGACGCGCAGGCGCTGTCCGAGGCCGGGGTGCCGGTGTACGCCGACCGGGGGCGGGCCGGCGGGTACCGGCTGGTCGGCGGCTACCGGACCCGGCTCACCGGCCTGGCCAGGAGCGAGGCCGAGGCGCTGTTCCTGAGCGGGGTGCCGGGGGCGCTCAGGGAGATGGGGCTTCAGGACGCGGCCTCCGCGGCCCGGCTGAAGGTCGCCGCGGCGCTGCTGCCCTCGCTGCGGGACGCCCCGGACACGGCCGCCCAGCGGTTCCACCTGGACGCTCCGGCCTGGTTCCGGGAGCCGGAGACCCCCGCGCCGCTGCCGGTGCTCGCCGAGGCGGTGTGGGACGACCGTCCTGTCACCGCCCGCTACCGGCGTGCGGACCACGAGGTGGAGCGGCGGCTGGAACCGTACGGGCTCGTGCTGAAGGCGGGGATCTGGTACCTGTGCGCGCGGGTGGCCGAGAGCGGCTCCTTCCGGACGTACCGGATCGACCGGTTCGGCACCGTCGACGCCCTCGACGCGACGTTCGACCGGGACCCCGGCTTCGACCTGCCCGGTTTCTGGGCGGACCAGGCCGAGCGGTTCGCCCGGTCGATCCTGCGCGCCGAGGTCGTCGTACGGCTCTCCCCGGACGGGGTGCGCAGGCTGCCGCACGCCGTCGACCCGCTCGGCGCGCGGGAGGCGCTGGACGGTGCTGGTTCGCCGGACGCCGGGGGCTGGGTGACGGTGACGCTGCCCGTGGAGTCGGAGGAGGTCGCGCACACCCAGCTGACGGCGCTCGGGCCGGAGGCCGAGGTGCTGGCGCCGGCCGGGCTGCGGGAGCGGTTCGCGGCGGACGCGGCGCGGACCGCCGCGCTGTACCGGAGCGCGGACGGCTGACGGCGATCCGCCGTACTCCGGGTGCGTCGCACCGGCCGAGGCCCGATGCTGGTGCCGTGATGGACGAGACGGAGTTCTGGGAGCTGATCGACGCCAGCCGGGAGGCCGCCGAGGGCGATCCCGAGGAGCAGGCCGACGTGCTCGTGGACCGGCTCCTCCGGCTGGACCCGGAGCTGGTCCTGGACTTCGCCCGTCACTTCGAGGCCCGCTACAACCGCGCCTACCGCTGGGACCTGTGGGGGGCCGCCTGGCTGCTGCTGGACGGGTGCAGCGACGACGCGTTCGACTTCTTCCGGTGCTGGCTGATCGGCCAGGGCCGGGAGGTCTTCGAGGGCGCGCTGCACGAACCGGACGCGCTGGCCGAGCTGCTCGGCGAGTTCGACGAGGAGATCGACGGCGACGGCGAGGAGCTGGGGTACGCGGCGGACGAGGCGTACGAGCAGCTGACCGGGACCGTCGCGCCCGACCTGGGCATCGCCCCGGCACCGGCCGAGCCGGAGGGCACGGCACTGGACCTGGAGAGCGACCAGGTACTGGCCGAGCGCTACCCCCGCCTCTGGAACCGCTTCAGGACATGACCCGCCCTGCCCTGTCTCCGGCGCCGGGCCCCGGGCCACCGCGTTCCGGACGAGGGGCCTCGCAGCGGCCGGTGGCCTCATGTGGCCGACGGCTTGCCCGTGGCCGACGGCTTCGGCTTCCCCTCGGCCGACGGCTTGCCCTCGGCCGACGGCTTCCCTCCGGCCGACGGCTTCCCCTCGGCCGCCGGCTTGCCCGTCGCCGTCGGCTTGCCCGTCGCCGTCGGCTTTCCTGGCCCCGGTGGCTTTCCCGTCGCCGGGCGGACCGGGGACAGCGTGCGGCCCTGCAGGAGGGCGGCGCGTTCGCGGATGGCCGGGAGGCGGGCGGCGAGGGCCGCGCCGGGGCAGTCGGTCCGGTAGCCGGCCTGATGGCCGGAGAGGACGGGCAGGGTGGCCGCGGTGCCCGCCTTGTAGCGGCTGAGGCCGCTGCTGGAGACCAGCCGGGCCCGGCCACGCGGGTCGACGTCGGCCAGGCCGAGTTTCCAGGCGGCCAGCGCGGCGATCGCGTCGGTCATGGCCCGGGGCACGGGGACCCCGGCGGTGAAGGTCCCGAGGGCGGCGATACCGGCGGTGCGGTGGTTGAAGCCCTGGGCGTGGGCACCGGTGACGGCCCGGTCGACGCCTCCGGCCCGGCCCTCGTAGATGGTGCCGCAGCGGTCGACGAGGAAGTTGTAACCGATGTCGTCCCAGCCGCGGGCACCGGTCTGGCCCGCGTACAGATGCCGGATGATGCGCGGCGCCTCCGCGCACCGGTAGCCGTTGGGCGAGTCGGTGTGGTGGAGGAAGACGGCGACCACCTTGTCGTCGTAGCGCGGAGGCGGCTGGCTCTGCCCGGTGGTGCGGTCGAGCCAGGCGGAGCGCGGCACGATGCGCGGCCGGGCGGCCTGGTGGGCGACGGGCGGCCGGGCCGCGGCGGCACGGCCGGGGGCGGGCAGGACGGCCCGCTCCACGCCGCGGGCGCACAGCGCCAGCGAGACCACGGCCAGCACCCCGGGCAGGCAGGCGGCCAGCACACGCACCGCGCGGCCGGTCCGTGCGACACCCGGTGCACCGGCCTTCAGGACTCTTCGGACCACACGCATGATCTCACTCTCGGGCCGGTGTACCGTGCCCGCGATGTGCGCTGTGCCACCTGGTGGAACCATCGTCCCGGTCCGGGTCGTTTCTGGGGGTACACACGTACGTGGCCGGTTCCACCGTCCGGTGGTCGTCCGGCTCGCGCGTGGGTGATCAACGGACCGGTCCCGTCCGTACAGAGGGGTCCGAGAGAAAGGCGGCTCCGTGGACCTGCTCGATCTGCTGCTTGTGCTGGTGATGGCCGTCTACGCGGTGTCGGGGTACCGGCGCGGGCTGGTGGCCGGATGTGTCTCGCTGGCCGGGTTCGTGGGCGGCGCCGTCATCGGCGTGTGGGTGCTGCCCTGGGTGACGGGCCAGGTGGAACGGGGCTCGGCGGCGGCGACGGTGCTCGCGGTGCTGACGGTGCTGGTGCCGGCGGTGGTGGGGCACGAGCTGGCGGGCCGGCTGGCGCTGCGGCTGCGCGGGGAGCTGGACCGGGGTCCGCTGCGGGTGGCGGACGGGCTGGGGGGTGCGGCGGCGAACGCGGTCGCGGTGCTGGTGGTGGCCTGGGTGGCGGCGAGCGTGCTGGCCGCGGCGCCGTCGCAGACGCTGACGACGGCGATACGGAACTCGGCGCTGCTGGGCGCGGTGCAGGAGGCGATGCCGCAGACCACGCCGGCGTGGTTCTCGCGGGCGACGTCCGCGCTGACCGAGGCGGGTTTCCCGCAGGTGTTCAACCCGTTCGAGAACGAGTCGACGGCCCGGGTGGCCCGGCCGACCGGTGACAGCGTCACCCCGGCCGCGACGAACGCGGCCAGGCTGAGCACGGTGAAGATCGAGGGCGCCGCGGGCACCGAGGGCCGTGAGGGCAGCGGGTTCGTGTACGCGTCGCGGCGCGTGATGACCAACGCGCACGTGGTGGCCGGCATCGACCACCCGAGCGTGCGCGTCGGCGGGGTCGGGCGGTCGTACGAGGCCCGGGTGGTGCTCTTCGACCCGGACCGGGACCTGGCGGTGCTGTACGTGCCCGGGCTGAGCGCTCCGGTGCTGCGGTTCGACACGAGCGCGGTGCGCGGGGACTCGGCGGTGGTGGCGGGCTACCCCGAGGACGGCGGCCTGAACCTGCAGGCGGCGACGGTGGGCAGCCGGGTGCGGGCGACCGGCCAGAACATCTACAACGACCGCGCGGTCACCCGGGAGATCTACGCGATCCGGTCCACCGTCCGGCCGGGCAACTCCGGCGGCCCGCTGCTGACCACGGACGGGCGGGTCTTCGGGGTGGTCTTCGCCCGCTCCACCTCGGACGCCGAGACGGGGTACGCGCTGACGGCGGACGAGGTGGCGGGCGACGCCCGGAGCGCGGCGGCGGCGACGGAGCCGGTGGAGACGGGCGAGCTGGTCAGCTCGTAGCGCCCGGGCGCGTCGGCCGGTCCGCGGGCCGCACCGGCTCACGAGGCCGCGGGATCACGGGGTCACGGGGTCACAGGGCGCGGCCCATGCACACGTCGTCGACGTACTCGCCGCCGACGAAGAACTCCCCGGGCAGTACGCCCTCGACGGCGAACCCCTCGGCCTCGTACAGCCCGCGGGCCGGGGTGTTGTGCCCGAGCACGCGCAGGGTGAGGCGGCGCGCGCCGCGGTCGCGCGCCTCGGCGACGGCGGCCCTGAGCAGGGCGCGGCCGATGCCCCGCCCGCGTGCCTCCTCCGCGACGGCGAACCCCTGGACGGTCAGGACGTGCGCGTTGCTGGCGAGCGGGGTCGGCCGGGTGAGCCGGACATAGCCGAGGAGGCGTCCGCCGGCCTCGGCGACCAGGAACTCGTCCGGGGGGTGCCGCTCGTCGAAGAACGGCTGGTACGGCGGCTGTGGCCGGGGGGCCACCGCGTGCAGGGTGGACCAGGTGGCCCGGTCGAGGACGGCGAGTTCCTCCTCGTCGCGGGCCTCGGCGGGGCGTATGCGGGGCTCGGGCATGACGATCACCCTACGGCGGCCGGCCCGGAGGGCCACCGGGTTTTCGCGCGGCCGTGCGGTCATGCTGGGGCCATGGAACGTTCACGCATCGCGGTGGCCGGCGCGTCCGGTCTCATCGGCAGCGCTCTGGTGCGGTCCCTGGCCGCGGACGGGCACGAGGTGGTACGGCTGGTGCGCCGGGCGCCCCGGGGCCCGGACGAGGTGCACTGGGACCCCGGGCGGCAGCACGTCGACGTGGCCGGGCTGGCCGGGTGCGACGTGGTGGTCAATCTGGCGGGGGCCGGGGTGGGCGACCGGCGCTGGACACCGGAGTACAAGCGGCTGCTCCGGGACAGCCGGGTGCTGGGCACGGTGACGCTCGCCGAGGCGGTGGCCTCGCTGCCCCGGCCGCCGCGGGTGTTCCTGAACGGCAGCGCGATCGGCTTCTACGGCGAGACCGGCGACCGGGTGGTGGACGAGGACGCGCCGCCGGGCGACGGCTTCCTGGCCGGGCTGTGCGTGGAGTGGGAGGAGGCGGCGGCGCCCGCGCAGGAGGCGGGGGTGCGGACGGTGTTCCTGCGCACGGGGCTGGTGGTGGCCCGGGGCGGCGGGGCCTGGGGGCGGCTGTTCCCGCTGTTCCGGGCGGGTCTCGGGGGGCGGCTGGGCGACGGGCGGCAGTACTGGTCGTACATCGCGCTGCACGACGAGGTCGCAGCGATCCGGCATCTCATGGACGCCGAGGCGACGGCCGGGCCGGTCAATCTGACGGCACCGCAGCCGCTGACGAACCGTGAGATCACGGCGGCGATGGCGCGGGTGCTGCACCGGCCGGCGGCGTTCGCGGTGCCCGCGCCGGTGCTGCGGACGGCGCTCGGGGAGATGGCCGGGGATGTGCTGGGCAGCCAGCGGGTGGTGCCGAAGCGGTTGCTGGAATCGGGGTTCCGGTTCGCGTTTCCGGGTATCGACGAGGCGATTCGGGCGGCGTAGTGAGCCGGATGGCAACGTCGGCGAACGAAAGTGACCGTATGCGACCTCCATGCGACCGTGCCCTGTCGATGCGCGACTGTTGTTGACCGATCACAGCCCTAACCTCGACCCGAACTCGGGTATCCCCGGAGCCAGTTGGGGGCATGACGTCTCCACCGGCCGCGTAACCACAGGAGGGGCCTCGTGCTTGAGCCCGCGTACCAGGTGGACGTCGTCATCGTGGGAGCCGGAATCGCCGGCCTCTCGGCGGCCCATCGGCTGACCAGCGCAGGAGTCACCACCGCGGTCCTGGAGGCCGCCCCGTACGCCGGCGGCCGCATGTCGACCGAGAAGGTCGACGGCTTCCGGCTCGACCGCATCGGACAGCTGCTGTCCACGTCCTACCCCGAACTCCGGCTGACGCCGGGTCTGGACGCCCTGGCCGTGCGCCGCTTCGCGCCGGGCGTCCTGCTGCACCGTGACGGGCGCGCCCAGCGGGCGCTCCCGCCGGCGGGCGGTGGGGGCGCGCGGGGCGCACGGGGCGCACTCCATGTGGTGCGCGCTCTCGCGGGCGCTCCCCGGGGTGCGGCGGGCACTCCCGGCCGTACCGCCGCGCCGGTGGGCGGCGCGGTGGACCAGGCCCGGCTGGGTGCCGCGCTCGGCCGGATCGCGGCGACCCCGGTCGAACGCATCCTGGCCCGCCCGGAGATGCCGGCCGGCCAGGCGCTCGCCCAGCGCGGGGTGCCGGCCCGCACCATCGACGGTTTCCTGCGCCCGCTGCTCGCCGCGCTGCTGTGCGACCCGGAGCTGAGCACGTCCAGCCGGTGTGCCGACCTGGCGCTGCGCGCCTTCGCGAGCGGCCGGCTGTGCGTGCCGGAGGGCGGCGCGGAGATGCTGCCGGAGCTGCTGGCGCGGGGGCTGCCGCCGGGCACCGTGCGCACCGGGGTGCGGGTCACCTCCGTGTCCACGACCAGGGTGAGCACCGCCGAGCACGGGGAGATCCACTGCCGGGCGGTGCTGCTGGCCACGGACGCGCGGGCCGCGGCGGAGCTGCTGCCGGGGCTGCGGGTGCCGGACTTCCATCCGGTGACCGTGGTCCACCACACCACCGACGACCCGGCGGCGGCCTTCTCGGCCGGAACCTCGCTGCTGCTGGACGCGGACCGGGGCGGGCCGGTGGCGCACACGGCGGTGCTCAGCAACGTGGACCCGAGCCGGGCGCCGGCCGGCCGGGTGCTGATCTCCTCGACGGTGCTGGGCCCGCCGCCCCAGGGCGTGGACACGGCCGTCCGCATCCATCTCTCCCGTCTCTACGGCACCTCCACGCGCCGCTGGGAGACGCTGGCCGTGCACCACACCCCGGAGGCGGTCCCGGCGATGCGGCCGCCGCACGACCTGCGCCGGCCGGTACGGCTGCTGGCCGGGCTGTACGTCTGCGGCGACCACCGGGACACCAGCACGGTCCAGGGCGCCCTGCACTCGGCCCACCGGGCGGCGTCGGCGATCCTGGCCGACCTGGGGGCGGCGGGCTCGATGCACACCGCCGACCCCACCCCGACCCTGCCCCGCGCGGCCTAGCCGCACCGACGCCCCCGGCCGGCGCCCCCGGCCACGACGGGCGTGGCCGGGGTGGCGGGCCGCGGCCGCCGGTGTTCAGCCCAGGGCCGCCACCTTCTCCCGGTAGCCCCGTACCGGGGCCGCGTCGCGGTACGGCTCCAGGCGGCGTTCGAATTCCTTGACGTACTCCACCGCGCGGGCGGACCGCATCTCCGCGGCCTGGCCGGCGGCCTCCGCCGCCAGCGCGCACGCCTGGTCGAGTTCGCCGAGGCCGAGCCGGGCGGTGGCGAGCACGACCCGGCAGAACAGGCGGCTGCGGGCATAGCCGGCCGCCCGCAGCTGGAGGGCGCGCTCGGCGTGCTGCGCGGCGGCCCGGTACTGCTGCAGGTCCCGGTGGCAGTGCCCGAACTCGTCGGCGAGCTGCGCCTCGTCGAAGAACGCGGCCCAGTACGGCACGTCGTCCCCGGGCCGGGCCGCCTCGAGCGCGCGCTCGGCCCGCACCAGCGCCGCGGTGCACGCCCGTACCTCGCCCAGGACGCCGTGCGCCCGCGCCTCGGACGCGTGCAGCAGCGCCTGGACGACGGGCGGGGCGCCGGTGCCGACGCCCTGCTGGGCGACCCGCGCCAGCTGCACGGCCTCCCTGCCGTGGCCGAGGTAGACGGCCTGACGGCTCATGGTGACCAGGACGTAGGAGCCGTACGCCCGGTCGCCGGCCGCCTGGGCGAGGCGCAGGGCCTGCACGAAGTAGCGCTGCGCGAGTCCGTGCGCGGCGATGTCGTACGACGTCCAGCCCGCGAGCCGGGTCAGGTCGGCGGCGGCGCCGAAGAGCCGGCGGCCGGTCTGCTCGTCGTAGCTGCCGCGGAGCATCGGCTCGCACTCGTGCTCCAGGTAGCGCACGAGTGCCTGGCGGGCGTGGCCGCCGCCGAACCGGTCGTCGAGCGTGCGGAACAGCTCGCCGACCGAGCGCAGCGCGGCGATGTCACCGCCGCTGACCCGGTGCCCGGGGCCGCGCTCGGCCTGCCCGCGCGGCCGGGCCACGGCCGGCATTCCCGGCTGCGGCTGCGGCCTGGCCGCACCGGGCCGGCTCTGCTGCGGCACCCGGGGCGCCGGCTCGCGGGCCACCCGGTCGTCGGGCTTGCCGATGAGCCAGTCCCGGCTGGGCACGACCAGCCCCGCCGGCGTGAAGGCGATCTTGCGCAGCTCGGCGTGGCTGCCGGAGTCCTTGCGCCACAGCCCGCTGACGATGTCGACGGCCTCCTCCGGGGTGGCCGCGAACTCCAGGCCGGCGTACACCGGTGCGCAGGCGTCCAGGCCGAGGTCCTGGGCGGTGAGCCGGCGTCCGAGCCGGCGGGTGAACACCTCGGCGATGAGAGCGGGCGTCGTGCCGCGCGGCTGCTGTCCGCGCAGCCAGCGGGTCACGGACGTCTTGTCGTATCTGAGGTCCAGCCCGTGCTCCAGGCCGAGCTGGTCGACGCGACGGGCCAGACCCGCGTTGGAGAACCCCGCTTCTGCGATGAGCGCGGCGAGCTGGCGGTTGGGGGTGCGCTGCGCGGGTCGGTCCGTCATCTGCGGTGCGGTCTCCTGCCTTCCGGGCCTCTGAAGTGCCCGGATTGCCTGTGAGCAGCCCTTATGGCCTCACGAACGGCGCGAATGTAGCGGAGAGTGAGCAGACGATCACATGCTTCGCCGTTCATTCATCCGATCGTGTGAGGAACGCCCGCACAGCTGACGTACTCCGGTCGGACGTACAGTGGCGTGGGCGCGTTACGTGCCTGACACACCGGTTCGCTGAGGGAGGCGCTTGCCGTGAGTGAGTTGCGGTTCGTCCGCATGGGGTTCGGTGCGGATGCCGTCGATTACCAGGAGGCCTGGGACGAGCAGCGCCGGGTGCACGCGGCCCGGTTCGCCGACGCGGTCCCCGACACGGTGATCCTCCTGGAACACCCGCCGGTGTACACCGCGGGCCGGCGCACCGAGGACAGCGAGCGCCCGCTGGACGGCACCCCGGTCATCGACGTGGACCGCGGCGGCAAGATCACCTGGCACGGCCCGGGCCAGCTGGTGGGTTACCCGATCCAGAAGCTGCCCCGCCCGGTGGACGTGGTCGCGCACGTCCGGCGGCTGGAGGAGGCGATCATCCGCGCCTGCGCCGAGTTCGGCCTGGAGACCACCCGGGTCGAGGGCCGCAGCGGCGTGTGGGTGCTCGGCGACCCGGTCGAGCAGCGGCCGGCGCTCGGCGGTCTGTCGCTGGACTTCGACCCCCGACTGACCGACGAGGAGTTCGACCCGCGCCTCAACGGCCCGGAGTACGCGCCCTCCAACGCGGGCCAGCGGCGCGAGGACCGCAAGATCGCCCAGATCGGCATCCGGGTGGCCAAGGGCGTGACCATGCACGGCTTCTCGTTCAACGTGAACCCCGACATGAAGTGGTTCGACCGGATCATCCCGTGCGGGATCCGGGACGCCGGCGTCGCCTCCCTCGCGAGCGAGCTGGGCCGGGACATCACGATCGAGGAGGTTCTGCCGGTGATCGAGAAGCACCTGAAGGACATCCTGGAGCACGCGGAACTCGCCCCCCGGGTGATCGAGCGGGCGTCCGCCTGATCCGTCCGGCCGTCCGGGAATGCGCCCTGCATCAGTGAGGTTGGTCTCAGCGGCAAGGCGCGAAGAGCACGGGCGTACCCTGGTGTGCGCCGAGGAATCAAAGCTTAGGGAGCCGGTCGTGTCCGCAGTCGCACCCGACGGACGCAAGATGCTGCGCCTGGAGGTCCGCAACAGCCAGACCCCCATCGAGCGCAAGCCCGAGTGGATCAAGACCCGGGCGAAAATGGGCCCCGAGTACACGAAGATGCAGAACCTCGTGAAGAGCGAGGGCCTGCACACGGTCTGCCAGGAAGCCGGCTGCCCGAACATCTACGAGTGCTGGGAGGACCGCGAGGCGACCTTCCTCATCGGCGGCGACCAGTGCACCCGGCGCTGCGACTTCTGCCAGATCGACACCGGCAAGCCCGAGGCGCTCGACCGTGACGAGCCGCGCCGGGTGGGTGAGTCCGTGGTCACCATGGACCTGAACTACGCCACCATCACCGGCGTCGCCCGGGACGACCTGGAGGACGGCGGCGCCTGGCTGTACGCCGAGACCGTGCGCCAGATCCACGCGCAGACGGCGGAGCGCGAGGGCGGCCGCACCAAGGTGGAGCTGCTGGCCCCCGACTTCAACGCGGTCCCCGAGCAGCTGGCCGAGGTCTTCGAGTCCCGGCCCGAGGTCTTCGCGCACAACGTCGAGACCGTGCCCCGGATCTTCAAGCGGATCCGCCCCGGCTTCCGCTACGAGCGCTCGCTGAAGGTCATCACCGAGGCCCGCGACTTCGGCCTGGTGACCAAGTCGAACCTGATCCTCGGCATGGGCGAGACCCGCGAGGAGGTCGGCGAGGCGCTCAGGCAGCTGCACGACGCCGGCTGCGAGCTGGTCACCATCACCCAGTACCTGCGCCCCTCCGTGCGCCACCACCCGGTGGAGCGCTGGGTGAAGCCGCACGAGTTCGTGGAGCTGAAGGAGGAGGCCGAGCAGATCGGCTTCTCCGGTGTGATGTCCGGCCCGCTGGTGCGCTCCTCGTACCGCGCCGGCCGTCTCTACCAGATGGCCGTCGAGAAGCGGGGCGCGTACATCGCGGCCCAGGCGGTCTGAGGCCGCCCCCGCCCGTGTGAATTCGCGCACAAGCAATTACCGGCCAGTAATGGCCGACTCGACGCGGTCCTGACCGTCCTCGCTGATGAGGGCGGCCGTCAGGGCCGCGTCGGCGTTTCGACTCCCGCATCAAGGTTTCATCGGTGTTTGACCGGTCGGACATGCCCTGGTAACACCAATCAGTGACTCTCGTATCACACCCCGTATCTCCACCGCTCCGAGGGGGGACCTCGATCATGCAGGCCGCGCCCGTCTACGAAGTACTGCCGAAAGAGACCCGCGCCACCGCCATCCCGTCGTTCACCGACGCCCTCCGCGCCGTCGAGTCCCTGCTGATGAGCGGCGGCCAGCGCACCGCCCGCCGCAACGCCTGGACCTCCGTCCTGGAGGACCGCCGTCGCGCCAAGGACCGGGTCGAGGCCCAGCGGGTCCTGGAACAGGCCGCCGACCGGCCCTGACGCCCTCCCGCCGGGCACTGCCGTCGTCCGCGCTCCCGGGGGCACGTAGACTTCGTGGCATGGCGAGGAAGGAACCCGCGGCGGACGCCGCGAATGCCGGGCGACTGAAGCAGATCGCCCTCACGTACAAGATGACCCGCAAGGCCGACAAGATGCTCGGCCTTGTGCTCGCGGCCGTCGGCATCGGCACCTTCGGTGTCTTCCTCGCGATCGGCTTCTTGATCGACCACCCGTGGTACCTGGGCGTCTTCGGCCTGCTGGTCGCGCTGCTTGCGACGGCGATCGTGTTCGGCCGCCGGGCCGAGCGGGCCGCCTTCGGCCAGATGGAGGGCCAGCCGGGTGCCGCAGCGGCCGTGCTGGACAACATCGGCCGGGGCTGGACGACGACCCCCGCGGTGGCGATGAACCGCAGCCAGGACGTGGTGCACCGGGCGGTCGGCAAGGCCGGCATCGTGCTGGTCGCCGAGGGCAACCCGAACCGGGTGAAGAGCCTGCTGGCCGCCGAGAAGAAGAAGATGAACCGCATCGTCGCGGACGTGCCGGTGCACGACCTGATCGTCGGCACCGGCGAGGGCCAGGTCGAGCTGAAGAAGGTCCGCACGACCATGCTGAAGCTGCCGCGCGTCCTCACCGGCCCCCAGGTCACGGCCACCAACGACCGGCTGCGGGCCATGGGCGACCTGATGAGCAACATGCCGCTGCCGAAGGGGCCCATGCCCAAGGGCATGAAGCTGCCGAAGGGCGGCCCCCGGGGTCGCTGAGCGGCCCGCCCCTCCACCCGGCCGAGCGCCCCTTCGGGGGCGCTTCGGCGTTTGCGGGCCCGTTGACACGCCGCCGAACGGAGCATCCGGCCGGTAATCAGCTCATGCGCTCCTAGCCTTCAGGGTGTGAAAAAACGCCATATCGCGTACCTCGCGACCACCGCCACCCTCGCCGGTGCGTTCCTCGGCACCACCCCGGCGTCGGCCGCCCACCGGACCCTCGTGGTGCGGCCGGGCGAGTCGATCCAGAAGGCGGTGAACGCCGCCCGGTCCGGCGACACCGTGCTCGTGCTGGCCGGCACCTACCGCGAGAGCGTCACGGTGAAGACGCCCGGTCTGACCCTGCGCGGTGTGGGCCCGGACACCGTGCTCCGGCCGCCCAGGAAGACCAAGTCCGCGGCGCCCGGGCGGACCGAGTCCGCGCCGCGCCCCAAGAAGAGCTCGCCCACCTGCCGCCAGGCCGGCAACGGCATCTGCGTGATCGGCGGCAAGAACAAGGCCCTGCCGGACGTCACCGTCTCCGACCTCAGGGTGACCGGCTACGCCAAGACCGGCGTGTGGTCCATGGGCACCGACCGGCTGGCCGTGAAGCGGGTGACCGCCGACCACAACGGCCAGTGGGGCATCGCCGACGAGCACTCCACCCGCGCGGTGTTCCGGAACAACACCGCCCGCGACAACGGGGACGCGGGGCTGTTCCTCGCCAACACCGTGACGGCCGAGAAGGGCGCCACGAACAGCAAGGGCACGCGGGTCTCGGAGAACCTCGTGGAGGGCAACCGGATCGGCATCACCGTCCGCCGGCTGCGCAACCTCTCCGTCGCGCACAACCGCATCAGCGGCAACTGCGCGGGCCTGTTCGTCGTCGGTGACGAGAACAAACCGAAGACGGGCGACCTGACCGTCAGCTACAACGTCGTCGAGCGGAACAACAAGTACTGCCCGAAGACCGCCCGGCTGCCCTACCTCAAGGGTTCCGGCATCGTCCTGACCGGTACCGAGAAGGCCGTGGTGACGCAGAACATGGTCACCGGCCACTCCGGCAAGTCCCCGCTCTCGGGCGGCATCGTCCTGTTCAAGAGCTTCGTGGGCGCCAAGAGCGAACGGAACCTGATCGCCGGGAACAGCCTGAGCGGCAACTCCCCGGCGGACCTCGTGAACCAGGAGACCACCAAGAGCGCCAACGCCTTCGACAGCAACTTCTGCCGGTCCTCCAAGCCCTCGGGCCTGTGCTGACCGGACGGCCGTACCCGACCCAAGCAAGGAAGGAAGGCGGCACATGACCGCACCGTCCCCCGCCCTCTCGGCTCCGGTGGAGCCGGGCGTATCTCCCTCCCCCCTGCCGTCGATGCGGCTGCGCGAGCTGGTGTTCGGGGCGGCCTGCGCCGCCGCCGTCCGCGCCGCCGCCCGGCTCGGTGTCGCCGACGCGCTCGGCGACGCCCCCATGACCGTGGAGAGCCTCGCGACCGCGGTGCGCACC
Source organism: Streptomyces echinatus (assembly GCF_014203595.1). Taxonomy (GTDB): domain Bacteria; phylum Actinomycetota; class Actinomycetes; order Streptomycetales; family Streptomycetaceae; genus Streptomyces; species Streptomyces echinatus. Next base: position 978,659 of record NZ_JACHJK010000001.1, on the reverse strand, counting down.
GAGCCGAAGCCGCTGCGCCGGCTGCTGCGCGCCCTGTCCTGCTACGGCGTCTTGGCCGAGCGGCCCGACGGGACCTTCGCCCACACCGAGATGTCCCGGCTGCTCCGTGTGGACGACCCGAACAGCCTGCGCGACATCTCCCTGTGGTGCACCGAGCCCTGGACCTGGGACGCCTGGCCGAAGCTCGACCAGGCGGTGCGCACCGGCCGGAACGTCGTCGAGGACCTGTACGGCAAGGAGTTCTTCGGCTACCTGAACGAGGACGCCCCGGAGTCGGCGGACGTCTTCAACCGGGCGATGACGACGTCCAGCGAGCAGTCGGCACGCGATGTCGCCGCGCTGCTGGACCTGTCCGGCAGCAGGTCGGTCGCGGACCTCGGCGGCGGGCAGGGGCACGTGGTGGCCTGCCTGCTGGACAAGTACCCGGAGATGCGGGGCTATCTGCTGGACCTGCCGCGGGTGGTGGGCAACGCCCTGCCGCGGCTGCGCGAGGGCGGGGACCTGGCGGACCGGGCGCACATCGTGCCGGGCGACATCCGCGAGGCCGTCCCGGTCGAGGCCGACGTCTACGTCATCAAGAACATCCTGGAGTGGGACGACGAGTCCACCGCCCGGCTGCTGCGCAACGTGGTCGAGGCGGGCGGGCCCGGCGCCCGGGTCGTGGTGATCGAGAACCTCGTCGACGACACCCCGTCGATGCGGTTCAGCACCGCCATGGACCTGCTGCTGCTCCTGAACGTCGGCGGGGCCAAGCACACCACCGACAGCATGACCGGCCGGCTCAGGGCGGCGGGCCTGGAGGTCGGTGAAGTCCAGCCGGTCAACCCCTACCTGCACGCCTTCGACTGCAGGGTGCCCGGGTGAGCGCACTCCTCCCCCAGCACACCGGTGCCGGGTCCGCGTCCGACGCGGGCCCGGCACCGGTGTTCCGGACGGGGTTCAGCCGCCGCCGTCGCGCTCCCACAGGTAGAAGCGCTGGGCCATGGCGTCCTTTGGGGACCTCCAGGTCTCCGGGTCGTACGCGCTGACGTACGCCGACAGCCGCTCGCTGACCTCCCTGAACTCGGGATGCGAGGTGACCTTGGCGATGGCCGGTCCGGGGTCGCGTTCGGACTCGATGAGGTGCATGTACACATCGCCGAACTGGAAGAGGCTGCGCCGGACGACCCCGACGAGGTGCGGCAGCTCTCCCCGGTCGGAGTCCGCGAACACCTTGGCGATGCCGGGGGCGGAGCCCGGGGCCATCCGGGCGACGATCAGGGCCTGGTGCACGGTCGTCTCCTGTCGTCCGGCTCAGTCGGCCAGGGCCGGGGCGGGCCGGTGGCCGGCCGCCGCCTTCTCGATCTTGTCCCGGATCAGGGCCATCTGGACCTTGGAGTTCTTGTTGATGTTGTCGGTCATCCAGTCGTCGTCGACGGGGGCGTCCGGCTTCATCTCGAAGTCCTGGGTCCAGACCATCCGGGTGCCGGCGGGGACCTCCTCGTACCGCCAGTGGATGTTCATGTGGGCGAAGGGCCCGGTCTCCACCCGGCGCGCCTTGACGGTGAGGGCCGGGCGGTCCGGCTCACGCTCGGAGACCCAGCTCCAGACGGTGCCGTTCTCGTCCGGGTGCATGGTCAGCCGGAACGTCGTCTTCTCGCCCTCCCGCTTGAGGACCTCCACCGACGCGTACTCGCTGAACAGCTGCGGCCAGCGTTCCAGGTCGTTGGTCATGTCCCAGACCAGGTCCAGCGGGGCGGCGATGGTGATCTCGTTCTGGGTGTGTCCTGCCATCTCAGGCTCCTGCCATCAGGGTGGTGTTCACGAGGTTGAGGAACTGCTGCGGCGTCTTGCAGCGCTCCGCGTCGACCGGCATCGGTGTGCCGTGCGTGTTCTCCAGCTCACCGACGATGCCGAGCAGGCCCAGCGAGTCGACGCCGAGGACGTCGAAGCCGGTCTCCGGCTTGTCCATCAGCTGCTGCGGGCTGACGGTGACCCCTGCGGCCTTCTTCATCAGCGCGGCCAGTTCTTCCACGGTGATCTGCGGCATGGTGATTTCCTCCTTTGCTGTGCTCACAGCTCTCTGTGTCGTTCGCCCACGGGCGCACTGCCGGTGCCACGTCGCAGCACCAGCGCCGAGTTCGACCCCATGAGTCCGCGGCTGAGGACCAGTGCCGTCCGCAGTTCGGCGACGCGGGCGCTGCCCGTCACGAGGTCGAGGTCGTGGCAGACGTCGAAGACGTTCGGCGTCGGCGGGATCAGGCCGTGCTCCATCGCCAGCACGGCCGCCGCGGTGTCCAGCACGGGGGCCGCGCAGTATCCGCGGCCGAAGCCGGTCTTCGGGGCGGTGACCGGTACCCGGGTGCCGTGCTCGCCGAGGGCGTCGGCGAGGGCCAGTGCCTCGGCCCGGTCCGCCTCCGGCACCCCGAGGGCGTCGGCGAAGACGACGTCGATCTCCTCGGGGGCGCAGCCGGCCTCCGCCAGGGCCTGCCCGATGGCGTGGGCGAGGCCCGCCCGGGACTCCGCCCAGCGGGAGGCGCCGGTGAAGGTGGCCCCGTGGCCGGCCACGAAGGCCCGGATGTCGGCGCCGCGTTCCCGGGCGGCGTCCGCCGACTCCACGACGAGCATCGCACCGCCCTCGGCCGGTACGAACCCGCACGCCCCGTCCGTGAACGGGCGGTAGGCCCGGGACGGGTCCTCCTCGCGGCTCAGCTCGTCGTAACCGAGCTGGCAGACCATCGAGTACGGCGCGAGCGGCGCCTCGGTGGAGCCCGCCACGATCACGTCGGTGCCGCGCCGCACCGCCCGTGCCGCGTGCGCGAGGGCGTCCAGGCCGCCGGCCTCGTCGGAGGCGACGACCGAGCAGGGCCCCTTGAAGCCGCGGCGGATGGACACCTGGCCGGTGCTCGCGGCGTAGAACCAGGCGATGGACTGGTACGGCCCGACGAACCGGCTGCCCTTGCCCCACAGTTGCTGCAGTTCGCGCTGGCCGAACTCGCCGCCGCCGGAGCCGGCGGCGGTGACCACGCCGATGGAGTACGGCGCGTCGGGGATGCTGCCCTGCCCGAGCCGGGCGTCCTCCAGCGCGAAGTCGGCCGCGGCCATGGCGTAGTGCGTGAACCGGTCGGTCTGGACGAGGAAGCGCTCCTCGATCGTCGCCGCCGGGTCGAAGGCGCGGACCTCACCGGCCACCTTGAGGGGAAGGTGCTCACAGCCCTCGCGGGTGACCCGGTCGAGGACGCTCAGGCCCTCCTGGGTTGCCTTCCAGAAGGTGTCGGTGCTGGTGCCGTTGGGCGCGACCACCCCGATGCCGGTGACGGCCGCGTGCCGGTCCTTCGGTTCGCTCATCGTGTCCTCACTCCCTCGGCCGGGTCAGGATCACCGCGGACTGGAAGCCGCCGAAACCGCTGCCCACGGACAGCACACTGGACAGCTTCCGTTCGCGGGCCACGCGCGGGACGTAGTCCAGGTCGCACTCGGGGTCGGGAATCTCGTAGTTCGCGGTCGGCGGTACGACCTGCTTGGTGAGGGCCAGGACGCAGGCGACCAGTTCGATGGCGCCGATCGCCCCGAGGGAGTGCCCCACCATGGACTTGATGGAGCTCATCGGGGTGTCGTAGGCGTGGTGGCCGAGCGCCCGCTTCACGGCCGCCGTCTCGTGCCGGTCGTTCTGCCGGGTGCCGGAGCCGTGCGCGTTGACGTAGTCGATCGCCGTCGGGTCGAGCCGCGCCTGGTCGAGGGCGGTCTCGACGGCTCGCGCCATCTCCAGGCCCTCCTTGGTCAGGCCGGTCATGTGGTAGGCGTTGCCGAAGGTGGCGTAGCCGCCGAACTCGCAGTACACATGGGCACCGCGGGCCCGGGCGTGCTCCAGTTCCTCCAGGACGAGCACCGCGCCGCCCTCGCCCATGACGAAGCCGTCACGGTTGTTGTCGAAGGGACGGGAGGCGTGTGCGGGGTCGTCGTTGTTCGGCGACGTGGCCTTGATCGCGTCGAAGCAGGCCATGGTGATCGGGGATATCGGGGAGTCCGAGGCACCCGCGATGCAGATGTCCGCCCGGCCTTCCTGGACGGTGTGGAAGGCGTATCCGACGGCGTCCAGTCCCGAGGTGCAGCCGGTGGACACGGTCTGCACCGGACCCTGGGCGCCGAAACGTTCCGCCACCGCGGAGGCCACGGTGCTCGGCGAGAACGCCCGGTGCAGCTGTGGCTCCGCCTCGCTGTGGTCGACGTCCCAGCGCTGCCCTCGGTGGCTGACCAGGACGTAGTCGTGCTCCAGGCGGGTGGTGCCCCCGACGGCGGTGCCCAGGGAGACACCGATCCGCCAGGGGTCCTCGGCGGCCAGTTCGAGACCGGAGTCCTTGACCGCCTCCTCCCCGGCGACCAGAGCGAACTGTATGTACCGGTCCGCCCGCTGGACCTGTTCGGCGTCCAGGCCGTGCGCGGCGGGGTCGAAGTCGCATTCGGCCGCGATCCGGGACCTCAGCCCCGCCGGGTCGAAGAACGTGATGCCCCGCGTCGCGGTGCGGCCTTCGGCGAGCAGATCCCAGAACGCCGGTACGCCGATCCCGCCAGGAGCCACGATGCCTATGCCGGTGACCGCCACGCGCCGGGTCATGAGCGGACCTGTTCCCGCTCGGCCGGCTCGGTGGCGACGGCTTCCGTCTCCTCCGTGTCGACGTGCCCGAGGGCCGGCCGCGGGGCCAGCGGACCCAGGTGGAAGACGATCCGCGCCTCCACGTTGCCGACGTTGCGGAAGCGGTGCCGCATGTTCATGGGGATCATCAGCCCCTGCTCGGGCCGCAGCGGGTGCGGCTCGCCGTCCAGGTCCACCTCCAGCTGCCCGCAGGCGACGTAGACGAACTCCTCGGAGTACGGGTGGTAGTGCTCACCGATGCGGTCGCCCGGCCGGATGATGGCCACGCCCATGAAACCGCTGGTGGCGCCCACCGTCGTCGGGGTGAGCATGGCGCGCAGATCTCCGCCGCGCCGGGTGTTGGGCTCGACCTCGCTGAGGTCCACGATCTTCGGAAGGGGTTTGATCACGGCGTTCCTCCGTTGGTGTGCTGGGCCCGCCCGGTCAGGCGTCGGGCGAGCGGCGGTCGGTGACGAGGTCCATGCCGACGGGCTCGCCGTCCAGCAGGGCGCTCAGCGCGGCCTGACGCCCCGGCTCCGGCAGGACGGCGTGCCCGCCCTTTCCGGGCCGTACGTCGACCAGCCGTACGACGACGTCGTCACGGTGGAAGATCGTGCTGCGCAGGACCGGGCTGTCCGTGTCGTCCGCCGCCGCCTCGTCCTGCTGGGCGAGCAGCTCCGCCAGCCGCATCCCGGCGCCCGGCTTGGCCGGGTAGTACAGGGCCTGCCGCTCGCCCTCGGTGAGCTCGTCCGCGGTGACGTGGTGCACGGCGGGCAGCGCCGCCCGGGTGAAGAACACCCGGGCCGACTCCTGGTCGTTGAGGTCCCGCTCCTGCTCCAGGTAGGGGTTGATGGCCTCCTCGACGGCCCGCACCTCGGGCTGCCGGGCGACGTGGCGCAGCGCCGCGAGCAGGTCGCCGCGTACTTCGATGGCCCGCACGACCCGGTTGCCGTGCATGAACAGGGAGGTGCGGCACAGCCGGGTGGCGTCGTCGACCCGCGCCTGGGGCGAGGCGTAGTCGGCGAGGATCCGCGCGACCTCCCGCTCGCTGCCCGGCTTGACCGTGAAGGTCAGCGCGTGCCGGATCACGCCGTCACCGATCCGCGGGGACGCCTGCAGCCGGCGGTGCGACGCCGGCGCGCCGGCCTCCTCGCCGCCCGTCTCGCGGACGATGTGGAAACGCAGCGACCGGGTGTCCCGGACGCAGCTGTGCAGCGGTTCCACCATCCGCACGTGCTCCTCGCTGTTCACCCAGGTGAGGAACGGCGGGGCGCTCTCCCACTCGCTGGTGATGAGCCATTGGGAGGGGTTCTCGATCGACTGGCACAGCTGGTCGCTGACGTGACCGGGCACCTGCGCCACCTGGTTGCACAGCTGCTCATAGGCCTCCAGGAACTGCTGCTGGGCGCCGTCGTAGACGTCCACGAGCAGGACGACCCGGAGGCGGGAGCCGTCGAACACGGACTGGGAGACCCGTTTCGCCTGGCGCGTCAACTGGTCCGAGAGCTTTTCCGAGATGGTGGTCATGCTGCGCACATCTCCTTCACGAGGGCAGAGGCGAACGCCGGCGGCCGATGACACGACGTCAGCGCTCCTTGATCCTGTGCCGCTTTTCCCGCTGCGCGCGACTCGCGTGAACCACGTGGGTGATTGCGCACGCGAAAGCCCTCCCACAGGGCACACAAACACCAATGCGCCCCACATCCCGAACCCTGCCCCTGGAGCCTTGATGCAGCAGAAAGCCGATCACCGGGTGCCCGTCCTCGTCGTGGGCGGTTCCCTGGTGGGTCTGTCCCTCTCCCTGTTCCTGGGCCGTCTCGGCGTACCGCACATGCTCGTCGAGCGGCATTCCGGGACCTCGATCCACCCGCGTGGCCGCGGCAACAACCTGCGGACGATGGAGCTGTTCCGGGTGGCCGGCGTCGAGCCGGACATCAAGGCGGCGGCCTCGCTCCTCGCGGACAACCACGGCATCCTGCAGACCCCCACCCTGGCCGGTGACGCCGGCGAATGGCTGTTCCGGCACATCGACCCGGGCGGCGGACTCGCGAAGTTCAGCCCCACGGCATGGTGTCTGTGCAGCCAGAACGACCTTGAGCCGGTACTCCTGAAGGGGGCCCGCGCGCTCGGCGGCGACCTCCGTTACTTCCACGAGATGGAGTCCTTCTCCCAGGACCCCGAAGGAGTGACGGCGTTCGTCCGGGACCGCGACGGCGACGAGCTGTACACCGTCCGGGCGGACTATCTGGTCGCCTGCGACGGCCCGCGCAGCCCCGTCCGGCGCCGGCTCGGCATCGGGCAGAGCGGTCCCGGCGACCTCTTCGCCAACGTGAGCGTCACCTTCCGCTCCAAGCTGCTCGCCGAGACCGTCGGCGGCCGGCACTTCATCTGCTGCTACCTCACCAACCCGGAGGCCGACGGCGCCCTGCTGCCCGTCGACAACAAGGAGCACTGGGTCTTCCACGCCCCCTGGCACCCGGAACACGGCGAGACGCTGGAGGAGTTCACCGAGGAGCGGCTGCAGCGGCACATCCGGCTGGCCGTCGGCGTCCCCGACCTCGACGTCGAGATCACCGGAAAGGCGTCCTGGCGGGCCGCGGAGCGCGTCGCCGAGCGGTACACGGCCGGCCGGGTCCTGCTCGCCGGCGACTCCGCCCACGAGATGTCCCCGACCGGCGCCTTCGGCTCCAACACCGGCATCCAGGACGCCCACAACCTGGCCTGGAAGCTGTCCGCCGTCCTCGACGGCTGGGCCGGCCCCGGCCTGCTGGAGACCTACGACACCGAGCGCCGGCCCGTCGCCCTGGCCACCAGCGCCCGCGCCTCGGCCCGCTCGGTGGAGCACAGCCACCCCGGCTTCGCCCCGACCCCGGGCGTCGGCGCCGGGCCGCGCAGCGGCATCCTCCCCGTCGTCCTGTGCTACCGCTATCTGGAGGGCGCCGTCCTGGACGCCGACCCCGCCCAGCCGGTCGTGCCCGACGGGGTGCGGCTGACCGGGGACCCGGGCAGCCGTGCCCCGCACCTGTGGCTGCGCCGGGCGGGTGAACGGCTCTCCACGGTCGACCTCTACGAGCGGTCACTGGTGCTGCTCAGCGACGCCGGCTCGGCAGCGGGCCGGGCCTGGCACGCCGCCGCCCGGCGGATCGCCGGCGCGGACGGGGTACGGCTGGAGGCGTACCGGATCGGTGCGGGGGCGGACGCCGACCTGACGTACGACACGGACGCGCCCGAAGGCGGCGACTGGGCGGCGGCGCACGGCACGAGTGCCGACGGCGCGGTGCTGGTGCGGCCGGACGGGTTCGTGGCCTGGCGCTCCGCCGGTGCGGCCGGGGATCCGGAGGCCGAGCTGCGGGAGGTCCTGGCGACGGTCCTGTACCGGCGCTGAGCGCGGGCACGGACAGACCGAAGGCCACCCGCACCGGGCGGTGCGGGTGGCCTTCGTGCCGTGTGCGGGACGTGCCGGACGCGCGGACGTGCCGGACGCGCGAATACGCCGGTTGCGCCGGTTGCGCCGGACGGCAGACGCGTCTGACGCGTCAGATGCGGACTTCGACCGTCTTCGCGAGCCGGTCGTGCAGGCCGCGGCCGTCGCGGTCCCAGACCAGCGCCGGGATCGCGAGGCACAGCAGGACCGTGCGCAGCAGGGAGCGTCCCGGGCTGACCGTGCCGCTGTCCAGGGCCAGCACCCGGATGCCGAAGATCCGCTTGCCGGGGGTGGAGCCGACCGTCCCGACGGTCAGGGCGCTCAGCACGAAGAAGACGCCCAGCGCCCAGTTGCCCGTAGCCGGGTTGTAGCCATGCGTGATCAGGCCGTATGCGATCAGCACGCACAGTCCCCAGTCCACGGCGAGCGCGCCGAGCCGGCGTCCGGGCCGTGCGATCGAGTTCGGGCCCTCCTCCGGGAGGCCGAGCTGCTCGCCCCGGTATCCGAAGTCGGCCCCCGCCTCTTCCATGGCCGCGCGCGGCCCGGAGAGCCACGATCCGATTGCCTGCCTGTTGTCCACGCGTCCACGGTACTGCGCCCGGTTTCGGGCACTACGCGCAGGGGTGTGTCGGGGCTACGGTGGACAGGTGGCCGGTTAACTTCTGCGAAACAAACGGGTCACGCCCGAGAAATCACCCGTCCCTAGGGTCGAGACCAGCGTGTGCCACCGCACTGGCCGCACGAACGATCTACCACCCCGGCGTCGACGGTCGGGAGTAGGAGGAGCTGGATGTTCCAGAACGCCGACGAGGCCAAGAAGTACATCGCGGACGAGGACGTCAAGTTCATCGACGTCCGTTTCTGCGACCTGCCGGGCGTCATGCAGCACTTCACGTTGCCCGCCGAGGCGTTCGACCCCGATGACGAGCAGGCCTTCGACGGGTCGTCGATCCGCGGTTTCCAGGCCATCCACGAGTCGGACATGGCCCTGCGCCCCGACCTGTCCACCGCGCGCGTCGACCCGTTCCGCCGGGACAAGACGCTCAACATCAACTTCTTCATCCACGACCCGATCACGGGCGAGCAGTACTCCCGTGACCCGCGCAACGTGGCGAAGAAGGCGGAGGCGTACCTGGCGTCGACGGGCATCGCCGACACGGCGTACTTCGGCCCCGAGGCCGAGTTCTACGTCTTCGACTCGGTCCGCTTCGCGACGGGCGCGAACGAGTCCTTCTACCACATCGACTCCGAGGCGGGTGCCTGGAACACCGGCGCCCTGGAGAACAACCGCGGGTACAAGGTCCGCTACAAGGGCGGCTACTTCCCGGTCCCGCCGGTCGACCACTTCGCCGACCTGCGCGCCGAGATCTCCCTGGAGCTGGACAAGCAGGGCCTGAAGGTCGAGCGCCAGCACCACGAGGTGGGCACCGCCGGCCAGGCGGAGATCAACTACAAGTTCAACACCCTGCTCGCCGCCGCGGACGACCTGCAGCTCTTCAAGTACATCGTGAAGAACGTGGCCTGGCGCAACGGCAAGACCGCGACCTTCATGCCGAAGCCGATCTTCGGTGACAACGGCTCGGGCATGCACGTGCACCAGTCGCTGTGGAGCAACGGCGACCCGCTGTTCTACGACGAGGCCGGTTACGCGGGCCTGTCGGACACCGCCCGCTACTACATCGGCGGCATCCTCAAGCACGCCCCGTCGCTGCTGGCCTTCACCAACCCGACGGTGAACTCGTACCACCGCCTGGTGCCGGGCTTCGAGGCGCCGATCAACCTGGTGTACTCGCAGCGCAACCGCTCGGCCGCGATGCGTATCCCGATCACCGGCTCGAACCCGAAGGCCAAGCGCGTCGAGTTCCGCGCCCCGGACTCCTCCGGCAACCCGTACCTGGCCTTCTCGGCCCTGCTCCTCGCGGGTCTGGACGGCATCAAGAACAAGATCGAGCCGGCCGAGCCGATCGACAAGGACCTGTACGAGCTGGCTCCCGAGGAGCACGCGAACGTCGCCCAGGTCCCGACCTCCCTCGGCGCCGTCCTCGACCGCCTCGAGGCCGACCACGAGTTCCTCCTCCAGGGTGACGTCTTCACGCCCGACCTGATCGAGACGTGGATCGACTACAAGCGCACCAACGAGATCGCCCCGCTCCAGCTGCGCCCGCACCCGCACGAGTTCGAGCTCTACTTCGACGTGTGACAGACGCCCCGGAGCACCACCGAGGCCCCGCCGTTCCCCTGGGAGCGGTGGGGCCTCGGCCGTTCGCCACGCATGCGGACGGCCCGAACGACTGCCGTCCGGCCTGGCGCAAGCGGCTGCCGGGAGGGCTCTGCCCCCGGACGCCCGTGACCGGTCGGTCACGGAAAGGCAACCCTGGGCTGTCCGACATTCCGCCTTGCATGTGATCTTCTTCGTGGGGCAGACTCGGGTCGGCCGCCAGGCGGCCCATCCCGGTCCTGCGCCGCCCCGTCGCAGGGTCACTCGTGGATGAAGGAGCCATAGCCCCACCTGTCTGCGTGACACTGTCCGTCAGCGCCCTGTTTCCTGGGCGCGCAGATCAGTTGTCGAGTGCCAAGGGGCGGCGGCATTCGGGGACGGATTCTGCATGACGATGGGTGGACGTCTCACCAGGCTGGCCCGCACCCGGCAGCAGTACACCGGCGAGCCCTTTCAGGTGACGCGGAACGCGCTGCACGGTGGCGACAACGGGCACCCTCTTCCGGACACCACGGGGGATCAGGCACGCCTCGAGGCGGAGGTCCTCGCCAAGCTGGGCACGGGCGGACAGTGGTGGTCCCACCCTCTCGGTATCGCCCATGTGCGCCCGGGGCCCGGTTCGGCCGTCGTCCAGCTCGACAGTCACACCAGGTTCAGCCGCGGAACGCCGTATCCCCGCAGTGCCCATGCGCTGGACAGACTCCTTCCGATGGCGGAGCCGGGCGTCCAGGTGGCCGGAGTGATCGGCCTCCGGGTCGCGGGTGTGGAGGGGGCGGATCTCCACCTCACCTTGAGCGGGAGCACATGCCGCGTCGTTCTGAGAGGTGTTCCCGGTACACGCTGGGAGGAACTGCTCGACGAACGGTGGCACCACGCCACGGAGGCAGGGTGTCCCCCCTTGTGGTACAGCCCTTCCCTGACGAGCCACGAATCCGCAGACATCCGCAACCACGGGGAGACGTGGCGGGACGAGCGTCATCTCGACCGGCTCGGATCCGCACTGCTTCGCCGTGTCGCGCTCTTCCACACGTCGAGCTCCGCGTACTCCACCCGCTCGTGGATCACGGGCGATGAATGGATTTTCGAACTGGACACGGTGCTCGGTGTCCCGCTCGCGCACGACCACTTCCTGGCACGGCTCATGGACCCCGTCTGGGGGCTGCCGCTCGGGGTGGATCGACAGCACTGCTCCTGCGGCGAACGGCGAGACCCCGACGAACGCTTCTACCTCCGCCAGTGCACCTACCACCTGACGTACGCCGCCCGGCCTCATGGCGGCCTGCAGCTGCGCTTCCGTCACGGATCTGCCGTGTACGGATCCGACGCCCGAGGGACGTTGAAGAGCGTCGGCTCCCCCATGAAGTGGCTGGACCGGGTGCTTCCGTCGAGCAGCCCTGGCCTGTCGGCCGTCACGGGGCGCCGTAGGCCGGCCCGCGGCTCCACGGGGGAGAGCCGCTGATGGACTGGGACGGCATCCTCGTTTTCATCCTGGCGTCCTTCGGCGCCGTCTCGCTGCTGCTGGCGCAGGTCAGCGACGTGCTGGCCCGGCTGCCCCAGATCATCGCTGCCTGGCGCCGCGTGCGCCGGGAGTGGAGCAGGCACACGGAGGACGAACGTCGGAACCGGCGCCCGTCCCCGTGAGACCGCCACGGTATGGCTGCACCTTCATGTAACTTGCAGATCCGGACATACGCGGGGTTTCGGCTCCAGGCCGACGGGGGGAGAGTGCGTGAGCGGGGTTCGGCGGTTCATCGTCATCATGCTGTTCGACGGGGTCGATCTGCTGGACGTCACGGGGCCGCCGGAGGTGTTCGCCCTGCTGCGGCGGGAGACGGACGACGACACCGGGTACGAGGTGGTCCTGGCCGCCGAGACCATGGACCCCGTCACCACCGCCGCGGGCGTCCGCGTCCTGCCGGACGTGACCTTCGCCGAGGCGTCCCTGAGGGCCATCGACACCCTGCTGGTGCCCGGCTCGGTCGAGGTCGACGAGGAGCGCCGGGTGCACGCGCTGACCGACCCGGGCGTCGTCGACTGGGTGCGGACACTCGCCGCCCGCACCCGGCGCGTCACCTCCGTCTGCGTGGGCGCGCACCTGCTCGCGGCCGCCGGCCTGCTGGACGGCAGGCGCGCCACCACCCACTGGTCGACCGCGCCGCAGCTCGCCGCCGATCACCCCTCGGTCGAGGTCGACGCCGACCCGATCTTCATCCGCGACGGCGGGGTGTGGACCGGCGCGGGCATCACCGCCTGCCTGGACCTGTCCCTCGCGCTCGTCGCCGAGGACTTCGGGGAGGCCGTGGCCCTGCGGGTCGCCCGCCAGCTGGTCATGTACCTGAAGCGGCCGAGCGGCCAGAGCCAGTTCAGCGTGCCCGTCGAGCCCGTCTCCACCACCCGGCGCATGGCCGAGCTGCGCCACTTCGTCACCCAGCACATCGCCGGGCCGCTGACCGTCGCCGACCTGGCCCGGCACGCCCACGTCAGCGAGCGCCAGCTCACCCGGATCTTCAAGACGGAACTCGGCATGACCCCGGCCGCCTACATCGAGGCGGCCCGCGTCGAGGTGGCCCGGAACCGGCTCGAGACCTCGGACGACACGCTGGACCGGGTCGCGTCCGCGTGCGGCTTCGGCACCTCCGACACCCTCATCCGGGCATTCCGCCGCAAGCTCGGCACGACACCCACGGAGTACCGCAGCCGTTTCCGCCGTTCCGGCTGACCGGTCCCGGCCCCCTGTGCAACCTTTCCCGCTTCCCAGACTTCCTATTGTCGGAGGATCATCCCTCCAGGCCGTGTCGGACGAGAGAGGTTGAACGGGGATGCCGCAACAGGACGACTGGGAGCACGAGTTCGATCACACCTGGGCGAACTCGGCCGAGCACAAGGAGCCCTCCGCCCGGGCCCGGATGCTCGCCGCCCGCTGGAAGGAGAACCCGCCGAACCCGGCACCCTTCCGCGCGGACCCGGACCGGGGCGCGCCGCGCCGGTCGTCGTGGGTGTCGACGGCCGTGGTGCTCGGCTGCGTGGCCGTGGTGATAGTGCTGCTGGGGTACGCGCAGATGCGCTCCCCCTACTAGGAAGGGCCGCGGCCGGGAGGGCCGGCCCCCGCGAGGGGCCGCCCGCTGTTGAAGGGGCCGCCGGCCGGCAGGTCACCGAGCCGTCCGGCCGGGGCCGCGCCCCGGGACCTTTTGCCGGTCCTGGGGCCGTTCGGAACCGCTTCATGGGAATCGGCAGGTGCACACTGGACAGCGGGACGAGTGCCTGACTGCGGGGTGATGCGAGATGCAGAGCCGGTTCCGGACCGATCGGCGGCTGACCGTGCGGATGGGGCTCACGCTGTTCCTGCTCGGGCTGCTGTACGTGGGCTTCGTCGCCGCCCTGATCGTGCTGCTGAAGTCCTGGTTGCTGGTCGTCGTCCTGATCGGGGCGATGTTCGTGGCGCAGTTCTGGTTCTCCGACCGGATCGCCATGTTCGCGATGCGCGGCCGGGTGGTGGAGCGCGCGGAGTATCCCGAGCTGCACGCGGTCGTCGACCGGCTGTGCGCGATCGCCGACATGCCCAAGCCGGTGATCGCCGTGTCCGAGATGGACATGCCGAACGCGTTCGCGACCGGGCGCAACCCCGATCACGCCGTGGTCTGTGTGACCACCGGCCTGCTGCGGCGGCTGGAGCCGGCGGAGCTGGAGGGTGTGCTCGCGCACGAGCTGTCCCACGTGGCGCACAAGGACGTCGCCGTGATCACGGTGGCGTCCTTCCTCGGGGTGATCGCCGGACTGATCGTGCGGTTCGCCTTCTACTCACAGGTGCTCGGCGGGGGCCGCCGGGACCAGAACACCGCCGTCGTGTTCGCCGCCGTACTGGGCGTCTCGGCGGCCGTGTACGCGATCAGCTTCCTGCTGATCCGGGCGCTGTCCCGGTACCGGGAGCTGGCCGCCGACCGCGCGGCGGCCCACCTGACCGGACGGCCCTCGGTGCTGGCGGCGGCGCTCACCAAGGTCTCCGGGGAGATCGCGCGGATCCCGACCAAGGACCTGCGTACGGCCCAGGCGTTCAACGCGTTCTACTTCACCCCGGCCACCGGCCGGGAGCCCGGCATCGAGCGCTTCTTCTCCACGCACCCGACCCTGGAGCAGCGGCTGGAGCAGCTGGGCCGGATCTCGGCGGAGCTGGGCGAGGCCGCCACCCCCGGGAAGGGGTGACCGGTGGGGCTGCTGGACATCCTGCTGGGCCGCACCAGGCCGGTCGCGCCCGATCTCGACCGGCTGTTCGCGCTGCCGTCGGCGGCGGTGACGCTGGAGGCGGCGGCCGGCTTCACCCCGACCGGTGGCGGGGCGGTGTGCTTCGCCTCGGTGGAGGGGGCCGCCTTCGAGCGGATCCACCACGAGGTGCGGGAGCTGCTGGACGCGGACACCGACCGCACCGGTCCGCCGGTGGAGGTGCGCCGGGACGGCTACGGCTACTCCTGGCTGGTGTCCCGGCGCTCCCCCGGCCAGCTGCCGCAGCTGGTCAACGATCTGCACGCGGTGAACAGCTCGCTGGAGGCGGGCGGCTTCGGACCGCAGCTGCTGTGCTCCCTGGCCGCCTTCGCGGACGGCGGCGGCCGGAAGCTGGCGCTCGTGTACCTCTACAAACGCGGCACCTTCTATCCGTTCGCCCCGCTGCCCGGTGCCGCCGAGCGGCGGGACACCGCGCTGGAGCTGCAGCTGAAGGCCGTGCTCGGCGACGACCTGCGGATCGAGCAGGACCTGGGCCGCTGGTTCCCGGTGTGGGGCGCCCCCGGCCTGTGACGGCCGGCGGCGCCCCCGCTCAGCGGGCCTGCTCCCGCTGCCGGCGCCGGGTCTCCAGGGGCCGCTCGCGGCGGTAGCGGCGCTCCCACCTGGCCTGCCGGTCCCTGCGCTCCCGGTACGCCCGGTAGCTGTCGGGCGGGGTGCCGGAGCCGGCGGGCGGCGGGGTGGCCGGGCCGGGTGCGCCGCGACCGTGCGTCGCGTACAGGTAGAGCAGCGCGACGGCGGCGAGCCACCAGAGATGGTCTCCGATTCCGAGGATCACCAGGACGAGGGTCCCGGTCGCGAGAATGCCACGCATGACGGACCTCCGTGGGTGGGTGGGGTGATGGGGGAAGAGGCGGGTGTGTCTGGTTCGCCTCCGTTTGTTCAGCGTAGGGAGGGCGGGACCGCCGCTGCATCCCGTTTTCCGGCCCGGGGGGCCGCCATGAGTGAATGGCCCGCATGGACCAACTCACCGGTTTTGCTTACGCGTACGACGGCGAACGGCTCAGCGGAGCGATCGCCGGACCGGCCGGCCGGGCCACGGCGGTGCTGCTGCACGGCGCGGGCAACGGCAGCAAGGAACGGCTCCTGCCGTTCCTCGCCGACTTCGCCGCCCAGGGCTGCCGGGCCCTGGCGTTCGACTTCTCCGGGCACGGCGAGAGCACGGGCGCGCTCGCGGAGCTGAGCCTGCGCCGCCGGTACGAGCAGGCGGTGGCGGTGCTCGACGCGCACGCCCCGGCGGACGACCCGCTGGTGCTGGTCGGCTTCAGCATGAGCGGCCAGACGGTCGCGGATCTGGTACGGCACTACGGCCGGCGGGTGGCGGCGGTGGGCCTGTGCGCGCCCGCCGTCTACACCCCCGAGGCCTGGGAGGTCCCGTTCGGCACCGGGGAGGGCCGCTTCTCCGAGCTGATCCGCACCCCGGACAGCTGGCGGGGCTCCCCCGCCCTGGAGGCGTTCCGGTCCCACGAGGGGCGGGCGGTGCTGGCGGTCCCGGGCCACGACACGGTCATCCCGCCGGCGGTGACGCGGGCCGTGCAGGAGGCACTGTCCGCCCGCGGCCGGTGCACGCGCTTCGAACTCCCCGAGGCGGACCACTTCCTGGGCCTGTGGTTCCGCGACCACGCCGAGGACCGGCGGGCGTTCGTGGCGGCGCTGCTGGACGGCCGGCTCCCGGCCCGGGGGCCCGCTGTCAGTGGCGTGGGCGACCATACCGGCAAGGCATCGTGAGTCATGGGGAGGCCGGCATGACGGACGGACGGCGGCACATCGGCACGGCGGAGCGGCGGGCCCGGCTGGCCCTGCGCCACCGCCTCGCGGGCCCGGCGCGGGCGGCGTCGCCCGAGGAGGTGGCGGCCTCCCTGGTGGCCCTGCACGGCACGGACCCGGCGGCGGTGCACCTGGCGGTGGCCGCCCGGCTGGCCGATCCCGCGAAGGCGGTGCGGGAGACCGAGCGCGCCCTGTACGAGGACGGCACGCTGGTGCGGATGCACGGCATGCGGCACACGGTGTTCGTGTTCCCGACGGAGCTGACGGCCGTGGTGCACGCCTCGACGGGCCTGGCGGTGGCGGCCCGCGAACGGGCGCGCCTGGTCAAGGACATGGCGAGCGCGGGCGCCCCGGACGCGGCCTGGCTGGCGGAGGTGGAGGAGGCGACGCTCGCCGCGCTGGCCCGGCGCGGCCAGGCGACCGCGGCGGAGCTGGCGGCGGACGAACCGCGCCTGCGCGAGCAGTTCGCCTACGCGGCCGGGAAGAGCTACGAAGGGGTCCACACGGTCTCGACCCGTCTGCTGCGCCTGCTGGGCGTGGAGGGCAAGGTGGTGCGGGGCCGGCCGCTGGGGTCCTGGACGTCCAGCCAGTTCCGCTGGGCACCGGCGCCGGCCCACGCCGAGCTGGACGTGGCCGGGGCCCAGGCCGGCCTGCTCGGCCGCTGGCTGCGGGCCTGCGGACCGGCGACCGAGGCGGACCTGAAGTGGTGGACCGGCTGGCGGGTCACGGAGGTCCGCCGGGCGCTGTCCGCGATCGGCGCCCGGGAGGTCGTCCTGGACGAGGGCACGGGGTACGTCGCCGACGGGGACACGGCCCCGGTGGCGGCCCCCGAGGAGCCCTGGGCGGCGCTGCTGCCCGCCCTGGACCCGACGGCCATGGGCTGGCAGCAGCGCGACTGGTACCTGGACCCCGCGCTGCGCCCCCTGCTCTTCGACCGCAGCGGCAACGTGGGCCCGACGGTGTGGTGGAACGGCCGGGTGGTGGGCGGCTGGGCCCAGCGCGCGGACGGCGAGATCGTCTGGCGGATCCCGGAGGAGGGCGTCCGCCGGGAGGCGGGGTCCGAGGTCGCGGCGGCGGCCGGGCGACTGGGCGGCCTGCTGGGCGCGACCCGGATCACCCCGCGCTTCCGGACGCCGCTGGAGCGGGAGCTGACGGCGTGACGGTGCCGGGTGCCCCGCCGCTTGGCGCGGGGCACCCGGCAGCGCGACTCGCTCAGCGCGAGTAACGCATCAGCGCCCGCACCATGTGGCAGGTGGTGTCGGACGGGGGCCGCATCCCGATCCGTTCGGCCGTGCCGCGGATCGTCTCGTTCCGGGCCTGGTCCGGCAGGTGGATCCCGGAGTCGAGCAGGGCTATGGCGAGGCGCATGGCCTTCAGGC
Organism: Streptomyces echinatus; assembly: GCF_014203595.1. Taxonomy (GTDB): domain Bacteria; phylum Actinomycetota; class Actinomycetes; order Streptomycetales; family Streptomycetaceae; genus Streptomyces; species Streptomyces echinatus. Next base: position 960,987 of record NZ_JACHJK010000001.1, on the reverse strand, counting down.
GCCGGTTGTGCGAGATGTACCACTCGCGCGGCCGGCCGGCCGGCAGCGGTCGCTTCGCCACGGGCTCGTAGGGCGAGTCGAACAGCACGGAACGCTTGGCGGTGGACTGGGTCGGCAACGGCTTCGGCTTCAGGGCGGCAGCGGGCACGGGCATCCTCCTGTCGCGGTCAGGACGGGCACCGGAAGACCCGGCGCCCACCCTCGAACACTGCTTCCAGTCTACCGGCGGGCACTGACAATCGGAGGTCTGCGGGAGCCGGTAAAGCCCCAGGTGAGGGATGGAATTGGCGCTCCGTCACCGCCGATGCCGATGTGGCTGCCGAGGCGTCATGAATTCGAACAAGAACGAGGCCGAGTACCGTGTGCCGCATGGAGATCTGGATCAACCCGGCCTGTTCCAAGTGCCGCAGCGCCATCAGCCTGCTCGACGCCGAGGGAGCCGACTACACCGTCCGGCGGTACCTGGAGGACGTGCCGAGCGCCGACGAGATCAGGGCCGTGCTCGGCCGGCTGAACCTCGAACCGTGGGACATCACCCGCACCCAGGAACCGGCCGCCAAGGAGCTGAGCCTCAAGGACTGGCCGCGGGACGAGGCCGCCCGGGACCGGTGGATCGGCGCGCTGGCCGAGCACCCCGAGCTGATCCAGCGCCCGATCATCACCGCGGACGACGGGACGGCGCTGGTGGCCCGCAGCGAGGAGGCCGTGCGCGAGGCCCTGACCCACACCAGGGACTGACGCCGGACCGGTCGTCAACGAGGTTGTGACGGAGGTTACTTCGGCAACTCCCGTGACCGCTGAGTAACTCCGTTCGGTATCTCGTACATAGCGGCGTACGCTCCCCTACCTCTTCAGGAGGCGCGCATGTCGCGCAGGAGAACTCTCGGCACGAAGAAGAAGGTCGCGCTGCTCGTCAGCGCCGCGGCGGTGGCGGGCGGCGGGGCCTTCGCCCTGGCGTCCACCTCGAACGCCGCGCAGAGCCCGCAGGACGCCAAGACCCTCTCGGCCGGGAACTCGACCGTCTGCCAGGGGCTGGCCACGGCCCACGGCAACAACGACAGGTTCATCGCGGACCAGAAGGCGAAACCGGACGCGCAGTCGGCGGCCCGGATCGCCAACCGCGAGGCGGTCATCAAACAGATCGAGGTCCAGCAGAAGGCCGCCGGATGCACCGTTGGGGAGTCGGCTCAGGACTCCCAGGGGGCGCAGAACGGCAACGCCGGCCAGCAGGGCGGCCAGCAGGCGGGCGGCGCACAACAGGGCGGCCAGCAGGCGGGCGGCGCTCAGCAGGGCGGCCAGCAGGCGCAGCCGTCGCAGCCCGGCGCGGCCGGGGACAACGGCGCTGGCGCCGCCGCGGCCTCCGGCCAGCAGGTGTGCAAGGGCTCCACCGTCACCCTCTCCGGCGAGGGCGGTGCGCCCGCCGCGTCCAGCGGCCAGTTCCCCGCGGGGACGACCCTGAAGGTCACCAACCTGGACAACAACAAGTCCACCACGGTGAAGGTGACGTCCGTCTCCGGCAGCTGTGTCCTGCTCAACAACGCCGCCTTCGAACAGGTCCGGGAACCAGGCAAGTTCCTCATCCGGCGCGCGGTGATCGAGAAGGTGGGGTGAGTCTCAGGAAGCCGACAGGAAGTCAGTGAGGTGGCGGACCAGGGCGGCCGGTGCCCCCTGCGGCAGCGCGTGGTGCGAGACGTCCGGCAGGACGGCGCTCTCCACGTCCGGCAGCAGGCCGGCGGCCCGGGCGGTCACCTCGGTGGGGTCATGGGTCCTGCTGCTCGCGGCCACGAGCAGCAGGACCGGCACCCGCAGGCCGCGCAGCGCGTCCGCCGCCGGGCGCGGCCCCGTCACCGGCCTGCGGGACGGGAATCCGGCGGCCGCCTCCTGCAGGCGGAGCCAGTCGGGGTCCAGGGGCACGCCCCCGGTCTCCCACTCCAGAAACGCGCGGACCCGGCGGGGCGTGGGCCGCACCAGCATCGGCAGCGCACGCAGCAGGTACGCCGCCTTGAACCCGGCGAAGCACTGGGTCGGGTCCAGGAGGAACAGGCGGCGCACCCGGCCGGGCGCGCGCAGGGCGTACTGGAGGGCGATCCAGGCGCCGTAGGAGTGGCCGCCGACGTCGGCCTCGGTGACGCCGAGGCCGTCCAGGACGGCGTCCAGCCAGTCGGCCAGGCCGGCGACCGTACGGGGGTGACGGTCGCCGGCCGGGTCGCTCAGCCCCGGGGCGCCGATCAGGTCGACCGCGTAGACGCGGCGGGCCCGGCCCAGTTCACCGGCCTGGGCGTACCAGGAGGCGGAGGTCGCCCCGCCGCCGCCCGGCAGCAGGAGGAGCGCGGGGGCGTCGCGCGGGCCGCAGGCGTTGACCCGGGTCCGGCCGAAGGGCGTGGCGACCGTCAGCGCCTCATGGTCGGCCGGCCAGTTCGCCAGCACCTTGTCGTACGCAACCCGGAAGACGTCACTGTCGTACCCGGCCACGGGACCGCCCCCTTATTATCTCGTTGAGCAAGATATTCGCCCATCGAGATAATAGCCATGGAGGCCCCCGGTGCAGCCCGACCGCGCGCAGCCCGAACTGGAACTCGTCCATCTGCTGCGCGCCGCCGCCGTCGAACTCGGCCTGCACAGCACCCGGTTCGCCCAGCGGAGCGGCATGCATCCGACCGACGTACGCGCCCTGATCGCGCTGATGGACGCACGGCGGGCGGGCGAGGAGACGACCGCCGGGCGGCTCGGGACCACGCTCGGGCTCAACTCGGCGGGCACCACGGCGCTGATCGACCGCCTGGAACGGGCGGGGCACGTGCGGCGGGTGCGCGGGGAGGGCGACCGGCGCCGGGTCGTCGTGGAGGTGACGGACGGGGCCGTGGACCTCGGGTGGGCCTTCTTCGGGCCGCTGATCGAGCGGTCGGTGGAGTTGCTGCGCGGCTACGACGAGCACCAGCGGGCCGCGATCCGGGACTTCCTCGACGGTGTGCGGACGGCCGCGGCGGAGGGCGCCCATACCGCGCCCGGTGACGCCTCACAAGGTGACTCGCGGCACAGAAGGCCCAGGTAACACGGGGTTCACATTCGAGCAATGACCGGGAAACGGCCCGTTGACAGGCTGCCCGGCAGATCGAGCGGCGCACCGGTGCCGCAGCGCCGCAGCACCCGCGACGACGAGTGCGCCCGACCCACCCCCGAAGGATGTGGCCCCCGTGACCTTCAAGGCCGAGTACATCTGGATCGACGGCACTGCGCCGACGGCCAAGCTCCGTTCCAAGACGAAGATCATCACGGGCGACTTCGCCGGCCTCGACGCGCTGCCGATCTGGGGCTTCGACGGCTCCTCCACCAACCAGGCCGAGGGGCACGCCTCGGACCGCGTGCTCAACCCGGTCTTCACCTGCCCGGACCCGATCCGCGGCGGCGACGACATCCTCGTGCTGTGCGAGGTCCTCGACACCGACATGACGCCGCACCGCTCCAACACGCGTGCCGCGCTGGCCGAGGTCGCCGGGCGGTTCGCCGCGCAGGAGCCGATCTTCGGCATCGAGCAGGAGTACACCTTCTTCGACGGCTCCCGTCCGCTGGGCTTCCCCGAGAACGGCTTCCCGGCCCCGCAGGGCGGCTATTACTGCGGTGTCGGCGCCGACGAGATCTTCGGCCGTGACGTCGTCGAGGCCCACCTGGACAACTGTCTGAAGGCGGGTCTGGCCATCTCCGGCATCAACGCCGAGGTCATGCCCGGCCAGTGGGAGTTCCAGGTCGGCCCGGTCTCCCCGCTGGAGGTCTCCGACCACCTGTGGGTGGCCCGCTGGCTGCTGTACCGCACCGCCGAGGACTTCGGTGTCTCCGCGACCCTGGACCCGAAGCCGGTGAAGGGCGACTGGAACGGCGCGGGCGCGCACACCAACTTCTCGACGAAGGCCATGCGCGAGGGCTACGACGCGATCATCACCGCCTGCGAGTCGCTCGGCGAGGGCTCCAAGCCGCTGGACCACGTCAAGAACTACGGCGCCGGCATCGACGAGCGTCTGACGGGTCTGCACGAGACCGCCCCGTGGGACAAGTACACCTACGGCGTGTCCGACCGCGGCGCCTCCGTCCGCATCCCGTGGCAGGTCGAGAAGGACGGCAAGGGCTACATCGAGGACCGCCGCCCGAACGCCAACGTCGACCCGTACGTGGTGACCCGCCTGCTGGTGGACACCTGCTGCGCCGCGCTGGAGAAGGCCGGCCAGGTCTGATCCGCAGAGCTTCCCCGAGGGGCGCCCGCCGTGACGGCGGGCGCCCCTCGCTGCGTATCGTGCGCTGTCATGGAGACCGACTGGGGCACGCTCGGCCACGCGTACGGCCCGGCCGACGGCATCCCCGGCCTGCTGCGGGCGATGGAGTCCGAGGACGCCGGCGTACGCGAGGAGGCCCTACGACGCCTCGGCCCCCCGGTGCCGGTGGCCGCCGCGCTGGCGTACCACCGGGTGACCGGTGATCCGGCACCGGCGCTCGCCCTGCTCGGCCCCGAACTCGCCGACGGCGCCCGGGAACCACTACGGCCGGCCGCCGAACTCGGGCCCGCCGCCGCGCCGCTGCTGCCGCTCATCGAGCCCCGGCTGACGGACGCCCGCACGCCCGCCGGCCGGGGCGTGGCCGCGCTGGCCGTCTGGCGCATCACGGGCCGGACCGGGGACACGGTCGAGCCGCTGGCCCGCTGGCTGGTCGCCGACGGTTTCCGGTCCCCGTTCGAGCCCCCGCCCTGCCGGCGCTGACCTCGATCGGTCTCCTGCCCCGGTTCGCCGTGGCCCCGCTGCGCGCGGTCGCGGACTCGGCCCGCCGCACCGCCCAGGACCTGTTCGTCACGGGCGAGCCGCACCCGGACGACGTCCTGCGGTCCGCCCTCCGCGCGCTGCCGGCGTCCGCGAAGGTGCTCGCCTGAGCACCCCTGTCCGGATACCGAGACGGTATTCCGGCCGCCTCCGGCCCCCTTCAGGCCCCTGATCAGGGCCTGAAGCCCGGCCGCCGGGCCGACGCGACGTCAGCTTCACGCCGAAGAGGCGTCCAAGCAGTGAGAGGAGGCTCCTGCCCGGCGCACGCCTCTGCTTCAATGGGCCCATGGCCGGCATCCAGAAGATCACCGCGACGGGTCGTCACGACCTGGAGCCGTTCTGGCCTTCCCGTCAGCACCACGACTTCGACCGTGTGTGTTGCCGCGCGATGAACGCGCGGGCCCTCTAAAGCCGTACACCCCGGCCTTCGGCCAGCGCGGAACGACGTACGTCCTCCGGCGCGCCCGACCACGAATCGCGGCCGTCGCTTCTTCCGACGAACTCCTCGCGCGAAAGAGCTGACCTCCCATGGCGACCACCCGTTCCCTCTCCACCGCCCCCCTGCCCACCCCCGCCCCGAACGGCACCCGGCACCGGCTGCGCGCCGTCGACCGGGACGAGGTGGTGGACGTCGCGGACTTCCTGCCGCCGGGCGCCACCTGGCTGCCCGCGCCCCAGCACACCCTGCCCGCCCTGCCGGGCCGGCCGCCGATGGTCGGCTACCTGGTGCTGGTCCCCGCCGACCAGCGGCCCCCGTTCCTGCCGGTCGCGGTCCCGGACCGGCCGGAGAGCGAGGCCGGCACCGGCACCGACCCGCTGGTGCGGATCGACCCCGTGCAGCGCACCGCCAGCGTCGACGGGCACGAACTCGACCTCACCTACCTGGAGTTCGAGCTGCTCGCCCACCTCGTGACGCACCCGCACCGGGTGCACACCCGCGACCAGCTGGTCACCACGGTGTGGGGCTACGGCCACGTCGGCGACGGCCGCACCGTCGACGTGCACATCGCGCGGCTGCGCCGCAAGCTGGGCGAACGGCACCGCCAGTCGATCCAGACGGTGCGCCGGGTCGGCTACAAGTACACCCCGCCGACCGCCGACTGACCGTTCTGCCCTCGGCAGAGCCACCCGCCGCCACGGGCCCGGACCGGGCACGATCACCCCTATGAGACTTCTGGTGCTGGGCGGAACGGAGTTCGTGGGGCGGGCCGTCGTAGAGGCCGCGCTCGGACGCGGCTGGGAGGTGACCGTCTTCCACCGGGGACGGCACGAGCCCCCGCCCGGGGCGCGGGCGCTGCACGGCGACCGCACCACGCCCGACGGCCTCGCCGCGCTCGCGGCGGACGGCGGCACCTGGGACGCCGTGGTCGACACCTGGTCGGCGGCACCGCGCGCGGTGCGGGACACGGCCCGGCTGCTGACGGGCCGCACCGGACGGTACGTGTACGTCTCCAGCCGGTCCGTCTACGCCTGGCCCCCGCCGCCGGGGGCCGCCGAGGAGGGCGCGCCGGTCGAGGGCGCGTCCGCCGGAGCGGAGGCGAGCGACTACCCGCGGGACAAGCGGGGCGGCGAGCTGGCCGTCCTGGAGTCCTTCGGCGCCGAGGCCTCGCTGCTGGTACGGGCCGGGCTCGTGCTCGGCCCGTACGAGAACGTCGGCCGGCTGCCCTGGTGGCTGACCCGGATCGCCCGCGGCGGCCCGGTCCTGGCCCCAGGGCCGCGCGAGCTGCCGCTCCAGTTCATCGACGTGCGCGACCTGGCCGCCTGGCTCCTCGGCGCGGTGGAACAGGAGTTGAGCGGACCGTACGACCTGGTGAGCCCGCCCGGCCACACCACCATGGGGGAGCTGCTGGAGGCCTGCGTCCGGGCCACCGGCCAGGACGCCGAGCTGTGCTGGACGGACCCGCGGGTGATCCTGGAGGCGGGCGTCGAGCCATGGACCGAACTGCCGGTGTGGGTGCCGCCGGGCGGCGAGATGTACGACGCGCTGCACCGCTCGGACGTGTCCCGGGCGCTCGCGGCGGGGCTTGTGTGCCGGCCGGCGGACGAGACCGTCGCGGACACCTGGCGGTGGCTGACCGGGATCGGCGGCGTGGCACCGATGCGACCGGACCGCACGGCCAAGGGCCTCGCCCCGGAGAAGGAGGCGAAGGTGCTGGCCGGAGGTGTACCTGGCACCACCCCACAAGAGGCGGCCTCGCACGACTGACGCCCGCACGGCCGTCGACGAGACTGGCCCCATGAACACCGACACCAAGAGCGACGACTTCCGGGACCGGGCCAGGGCGGTGCTGCTGGCCGGCGTGCAGGGACTGGTGCTGGCCCTCGTGGTGCTGCCCTGCTCCATCGCCTTCTTCGCGCTGACCCTCGTCTCGCTCGCGCTCGTCCCGCTCGGCATCGGGCTCGTCACGACTCCGGCGGTCCTGACCGGCGTACGGGCGCTGGCCGATGCCCGCAGGAGGCTCGCGGCGCAGTGGTGCGGGATCCGGATCCCGGCGGTGTACCGGCCGCTGCCCGCCGGCGCCCACCCCTTGACCCGCACCTTCGCCCTGCTGCGGGACCCGCAGGTGCGGCGGGACGCGCTCTGGCTGCCGGTGGACATGACCGCGGGCTTCCTCACCGCGCTGCTCCCGGCCGTGCTGCTGCTGTTCCCGGTCGAGGGACTCATGCTGGCGGCCGGACTGTGGCGGGCGTACGTGCGCGGCCCGGGCGACACCTACTGGTACGCCTTCGTGCCGGTCACCGGTCAGGCCTCCGCCTTCGTCGCCGCCGCGCTCGGCGCCGTGATCCTCCTCGCCGGCGCGCGTCTCGCCCCGCGCCTGCTGACCGCGCACTTCCGGCTCACCCGGGCCGTGCTGGGCGGCGACGCCGAACTCGCCGAGCGCGTCCGGGTGCTGACCGAGACCCGGCAGGACGCCGTGGACACCTCGGCCGCCGAGCTGCGCCGGATCGAACGGGACCTGCACGACGGCGCCCAGGCCCGGCTGGTCGCGATGGGCATGGACCTCGGCACCGTCGAGATGCTGGTCGAACACGACCCGGCGCAGGCGAAGAAGCTGATCGCCCAGGCCCGCCGGAACTCCGCGGAGGCCCTGGAGGAGCTGCGCGACCTGGTCCGCGGCATCCATCCGCCGGTCCTCGCCGAACGCGGGCTCGGCGACGCCGTCCGGGCGCTGGCGCTGCGGCTGCCGCTGCCCGTGGAGGTGACGGTGGAGCTGGCCGGCCGCGCGGACGCGCCCGTCGAGTCGGCCGCCTACTTCGCGGTCAGCGAGGTGCTGACCAACGCCGTCAAGCACTCCGGCGCCGACCGGGTCCTGGTCGACGTGCACCACGCCGACGGCCGGCTGCGGATCATCGTCACCGACGACGGCAGGGGCGGCGCGGTGATCGGCGCCGGGTCGGGACTCGCCGGGGTGGAACGCCGGCTCGGTACATTCGACGGCGTCCTGGCCGTCGGCAGCCCCGCCGGTGGCCCCACCATGGTGACCATGGAGATCCCGTGCGTGTTGTCCTAGCCGAAGATCTCTTCCTGCTGCGCGACGGACTGGTGCGGATGCTGGAGGCGTTCGGCTTCGAGATCGTGGCGGCCGTCGAGTCCGGTCCCGAGCTCACCCGCGCGCTGGCCGAACTGAACCCCGACGTCGCCGTGGTCGACGTACGCCTGCCGCCCACGCACACCGACGAGGGCCTGCAGTGCGCGCTGGCGGCCCGCCGGGCGCGGCCCGGACTGCCGGTGCTGGTCCTCTCCCAGCACGTGGAGCAGCTGTACGCGCGCGAGCTGCTCGCGGACGGCGAGGGCGGGATCGGCTATCTGCTGAAGGACCGGGTGTTCGACGCGGAACAGTTCATCGACGCCGTACGACGGGTGGCCGCGGGCGGTACGGCGATGGACCCGCAGGTGATCCAGCAGCTGCTGTCCCGGCGGTCGACGGGCGACCGGCTGCTCGGCCGGCTCACCCCGCGGGAGGTGGAGGTGCTGGAGCTGATGGCGCAGGGCCGGTCCAACGCGGCCATCGCGACGCAGCTGGTGGTGACGGAACGGGCGATCGCCAAGCACACCTCCAACATCTTCGCCAAGCTGGGCCTGGAGGTCTCGGACGACGACAACCGGCGCGTTCTGGCGGTCCTCGCCTATCTCGACCGCACCCGCTGACCTGTCAACTCGCCTGTTTCCGCAAGTTATTTGTGGGAACCGTGAACACCTCTGGGGCGGCGTCCGTATCAATGGGCGCCGCTTCACTCCTGTCGGGCGCCCCGATGCTGCCCCGCAAGGAAGTCAGAGGAGTTCCATGGGACGCAACACACGAAAACGCCGTACGCCGCTGGCCACCAAGGCCATTGCCGCATCGGCGGCCCTAGCGCTCGGTGGGGGCGGGCTGATCTGGGCGAACTTCTATGCCTCGGCGCACGAGTCGAGCAACCAGACGTGGGGAGGCAACGAGACGAAGGCCGCGACGGCGAGCGTCGCGACCATCTCGTGCCCGGACGTCGGCCAGAAGCTGACGAACGTGCCCTACCGGGCCCGCCAGGGCGTGGCGACGGAGCTGGCGAACCTCGACAAGCAGATCACCGAGGCCTACACCCGGCTCGCCTCCACGCGGGACGCGCAGGCCAAGGACCCGAGCTTCGTCCAGAACGCGATCGTCGGCCCCCTCAAGGAGAAGCGGGCGGCGACGATCAACCGGATCCGGATCGACATCCAGCGGGTCGGCGGCTCCTTCGACAACGCGCTGCAGCAGCTCGCCGCCTGTACGACGCAGAGCGCCAACCAGACCACCGCCGGCGGCCAGCAGCAGAACGGCGGCCAGCAGCAGAACGGTGGCCAGCAGAACAACGGCGGTCAGCAGCAGAACGGCGGTCAGCAGCAGGGCAACAACGGCCAGCAGGGCAACATCGGCGGGCAGGCCGGCAATGGACCGACCGCCGCGGACTTCGTGGACATCACCAAGGTCGCGCCGAACGTCCAGGGCAAGCCGCGCCGGCTCCGCAACTCGTCGAGCGGTACGTTCACCACGCGCTGCGGTGTGAACGCCAACCGCAACTTCAACACGGACAACGTGATCGTGGCGCCCGGCGTGAACAACGGCGCGCACCACCTGCACGACTACGTCGGCAACCAGAAGATCAACGCGTTCGCCAGCAACGACACGTTCCTGCAGGGCGGCACCAGCTGCCAGAACGGGAGCGACCTGTCGTCGTACTACTGGCCGGTGGTCCGTATCCAGGACGGCACCCAGGACTTCGACCAGAACCGGGACGGCGGCGGCAAGGAAGGCAACGTCGGCAAGGTCCTCACCCCGGTCCAGGCCGAGATCAAGTACGTGGGCAGCCGGGCCAGCAAGGTCGTCCCGATGCCGCAGTTCCTGCGCATCATCACCGGTGACGCCAAGACCACCACCAACGGTCTGGCCAACGCCAACGCGCACTGGAGCTGCACCGGCTTCGAGAGCCAGGTCCAGCTGACCGAGCAGTACCCGATCTGCCCGCAGGGCAGCAAGGTGGTGCGTTCGTTCGCCTTCCAGAGCTGCTGGGACGGGCAGAACATCGACAGCGCCAACCACCGCACGCACGTCGCCTTCGCCGACCCGGGCAGCGGTGTCTGCCCGAACGGGTTCAAGGCGATCCCGCAGCTGACGATGCGGCTGGTGTACAACATCAACCCGCCGACCGTGCAGAACGGCCAGGTGAAGAACGCCTACGCGGTCGACGGCTTCCCGGAGCAGCTGCACAAGGCGGCCACGGACCACGACGACTTCATCAGCGTCACGAAGAACGGTCTGGCCAACAAGATCGCCAACTGCATCAACCGCGGTCAGAACTGCGCATGACCCGGTAACGGGGGCAGGACAGAAGGCCGGTGACGATCCCCCCTCCCGTCACCGGCCTTCGTCCTGCCCGCGGTCCGGCGTCAGCCGCTGTGCGCGTGATGGTCGGTGCCGGTCTCCAGGTCACCGCCGAGCGTGCCGCGCAACGCCTCGACCACTGCGTCGTCGCCGACGGCGACCCACTTGCGGCCGACCAGGTAGTGGCCGCCGTAGTCCTTCGCGTCGTTGATCCACTCGCGCTGGCCGCGGTCGGTGGCGAAGGTGGCGAGGATGAACCTGCCGTCGCCGTTGCGGCAGATGGCCTGGCGGATCTCGTCGGCGTCGGTCTGCATGTTCGGCCGGCACTTCACCTCGGCGGCCAGGCGCTCCAGGCTGCCGGTCGCGGTGGGCGGCACCGGGTCGGCGTCCTTGTCCGAGCCGCAGCCCGCCAGCGCGAGCAGCGCCACCGCGCCGAGCGTCAGTCGCGTGAACCTCATCTGTTCCTCCGGTCCTGGTGTGCCGAGCATGCCCCAGCCCCTTCGGATACGGCTCCCGCGCGCGATGCGCTCAAATCCGCTGCCCGAAGGCGCACGGGTGTGCGAGAGTGCCCCGGTGAACCAGAGTTGGGAAGACCGTGTGGCCGCCGCCTGGGCCGCCTTCGACGAGTATCCGGAAGAGCGCGCGCACGAGTTCCGCGCGCTGATCGACACCCTCGTCGCCGAACTGCCGGACGACAGCCCGCTGGGCCCTTTCGAGCGGGCCTGCGCCTGGGACTCGACCGGGCACTCGGACAAGGCGGTGCCGTTGTACCGGGAGGCGCTGGAGCGCGGGCTCGGCGACGTGAGCCCGTACAAGGCGCGCCGGACCAAGATCCAGCTGTCGAGTTCGCTGCGGAACATCGGGCAGGCGGAGGAGGGCGTGAAGCTCCTCACGCCCGAACTGGACGCGCCCTGCGACGAGCTGGACGACGCGGTCCGGGGGTGCCTCGCGCTGTGCCTGTCCAGCCTCGGCCGCGACCGCGAGGGCCTCTCCCTCGTGCTCGGCGCGCTGGCCCCGCATCTGCCGCGCTACCAGCGGTCGATGGCCAACTACGCGCGCGCCCTGGTCGAGCCGGAGGCGTGAACCACCCGTCCGGCGGTGACCAACCCCCGGCCGGCTCGTTTTCCCGGACGTGCAGTCACAGGATGTAGCCCAGCGTCACGCACCCGCCCCCGGCCCGGTGGACGTCGAGCAGGTCGAGGCCGCGCTCGTCGAGCACTATCCCCGGCTGGTCCGGCTCTCCTACCTCGTGCTGCCCCCGGGTCTCGGCCGCAGCCGCCGCGTGCTGACCGCCCACGCCCTCGTCCAGCGTGCCCTGCCCCGGGGCCGCAAGCACGCGCCCGTGATCCCGGCCCAGTCCCCGGGCCGGGACACCGACCCCGGTTACGCCTACCTGCGCGCGGGGGTCCTCGGCACGGCCCTGGAGGCGGCCCGTCCCCGCAAGGGCCTGTCCCGGCTCTCCCAGCTGCCGCCGTCGCTGCCCCAGGTGTGGGGGCTGCGGCTGTTCCCGCGCTCCGGCGGTGCCGACGAACTCGCCCTGGACCAGCGGCTGTCCGCCCTGTCCGGCCCGGCCCGCGCCGCCTACGTCCTGCGCGACCTGGAGAAGCTGTCCGACGCGGGCGTCCGCGAACTCCTCGGGGCCGCCGGGGTGGCCGACCCCGACGGCGCGCTGGCCTCGGCGAACAGCGTCCCCGCACAGCCGGGGCTGCTCGCCTCCCCCGAGTTCGACCCCTGCTCGCTGCAGGCCCGGCCCACCGATCTGATGCGCCGCCGACAGCACATCTGGGCCGCCCTCGCGGCGGCCGCCGCGCTCGCGGTGTGCGGCGCGCTGGTCGCCCTGCCCGAGGGCGGCTGGGGCCCGGACGGCGCAGCCGCGCCCGTCTACGCCGAGAACCCCGCCGCCGAGGCAGCCCTCGACCCCGGCAGGCTGACCCGGGTCTCCCCCACCGCCTGGCGGACCTCGGCCCGCACCGACTTCTCGGTGTGGCCCGCGCGCGGTCCGCTCACCGGCGACAAGGCCCTGCTGCGCCGCGCCCTCGCCGTCTGGGCCCGCCCCGGGGAACAGGTCCGCGTGTCGGCGACCCCCGGCACCCAGACCGGCGGCCCGGCCGGCCCGCCCCAGCTGCTGTACGCGGGTGAGGTGGACGCGGCCCGGGTGGTGATCCTCTACGACGGCCTGCGCATCACCCGCTACGCCGAGCCGAGGAACGGCACGCAGGGGGCGGCCCTGGACTTCGCCCGGACCGACGGCGGCGCGGACACCGGGGCGGGCGCGCTGGTGCTCGGCCGCTCCGACGGCAACGTCCGCTACCTGCTGGCCCCCTGGGTGACCAAGGCGGCCCAGCGGGACCTGGCGAAGCCGGACTCGGCGGCGGCACCGCTCACCGTCGCCGACGGTGTCACCGCGCCCCTGCCCAGCTCCGCCATGCGGCCCGGCACCTGCACCTCGTGGTCCGTGCTGCAGCTGACCGACGGCTCCGGCACCCGGCTCGCCACCGACCTCGGCGAGCTGGTCCCGGCCCACCTCACGGCCGGCCGCCCCGACGCGCCCCGGGAGGCGTCGGACACGGAGGGGCTGCGCACCTGGGCGCCGTTCGCCTGCTCGCTGGCGGCCGACCGCTCGGCGGGTGTCCGCGCCGTCAACGCCTGGACCTACGCGCAGCAGCCGCTGCCCGACGGCACCGGGTCCGGCGCGTGGGTGTGCACCCGGGCGGAGACCTGGCGCGGTGCCGGCACGGTGACCCTGGCCCACTTCGGCACTCCGGGCGGGGCGGCCGGGGCGGCCGTCGCCAAGGCCACGGACGTGCGGGCCTGCGGGCCGCGTGATCCCCAGGTGCTGGCCGGGGTGCTGTGGAAGTCGGCGGCCGGGAACTGGTACCTGCTGGCGGCGGGCAGCCGGGACACGGCCTCGATCCGGGCGACGGGCGGGGTCACCGCGTCCGGGCGGGGGCCGCTGCTGACGGCCAGGGCCGAGCAGGGGGTGCGGGCCGACCTCCAGGGCACCCTGACGGACGGACGGAAGATCAACGGGCTGCGGTAGCCGGTGGCGCCGTTGTTGACATCCGCGTAAACAGGCCGGGCCGCAGGGGTTCTCAGCTGCCCTACCCGCCAGTACATTGACGCCATGTCTAACACGCAGCCTCGGCCGGTGGAGTCCGAGCGCATCGCGCTCAAGGCTCGCAACGTGTCCTTCTCGTGGGAGGACACACCGCTGCACTGGGTGCCCGGCGATCCGTTCACCACGCACACCATCAACGTGCTGCACCTGCTGCTGCCCGCCGGTGAGCGGTGGTTCGTGCACGTGTACAAGCAGGTGCTGCCGCTGATCCGGGACGACCGGCTCCGCGCGGACGTCGTCGGCTTCATCGGCCAGGAGGCCATGCACTCCCAGGCCCATGACGAGGTGCTGCCGCACCTGCGCGACCAGGGCCTCGATCCGACGCCGTACACCGCCCAGGTCGACTGGTTCTTCGAGAAGCTGCTCGGCGACCGCACCCTGCCGCCGGGCCGGGCCCGCCGCTGGTGGCTGCTGGAGCGCGTGGCCCTCATCGCGGCCATCGAGCACTACACGGCGTTCCTCGGCGACTGGGTACTGGGCGCCTCCGAGCTGGACCGGCGGGGCGCCGACCCGACCATGCTGGACCTGCTGCGCTGGCACGGCGCCGAGGAGGTCGAGCACCGGTCCGTGGCCTTCGACCTGTTCCAGCACGTCGACGGCGGCTACCGGCGCCGGGTGCGCACCTGGGCGACGGCCTTCTCGGCACTGGTGTTCCTGTGGCAGCGCGGGATCCGCTTCTTCCTGGAGAACGACCCGACCCTCACCGACCCCAAGGCGTCCTTCAAGGACTTCTATCTGCGCGGCCGGCAGGGCACCCTGCCCGCCACCGGCGACATGCTGAGGTCCATCCCGCGCTACCTCGGCCGCGGCTACCACCCCTCCCAGGACTGCTCCACCGCCCAGGCCGTGGCCTACCTGGCCGGCTCCCCCGCCGCGCTCGCCGCCCAGAAGAGGGAGGCGGCGTGATCCCGAAACCACGGACCGTCGCCCTCGTCGCGGGCGCCGCCCTGCTCACCCGGCGGGCCCTGCGCCGCCGCGTCCGGCGCTCCCCGCTGTGGCCGCTGCCCGCCCTGGACCCGCCGATCTCCGGCCGGCCGCGCTCACGGGCGCTGAAGCTGCTGGTCACCGCCCACGAGACAATCGCCGACGGGGTCGTACGGCTCCGTCTGGAGGGAACCGGACTGCCGCGCTGGGAGCCGGGCGCCCACCTCGACCTCGTGCTGCCGTCGGGGCTCGTGCGGCAGTACTCGCTGTGCGGGGACCCCGAGGACACCTCCGCCTACACGATCGCCACGCGGCTCGTGGCGGACGGCCGGGGCGGCTCCCGCGAGGTGCACGAGCGGCTCGCCGAGGGCACGGAGCTGGAGGTGCGCGGCCCCCGGAACCGCTTCCCGCTGGTCGACGCGCCCGCGTACGTCTTCGTCGCCGGCGGCATCGGCATCACCCCGGTCCTGCCGATGCTGCGGGCCCTGCCGGACGGCACCGAGTGGCGGCTGCTGTACGGCGGGCGGACCCGGGCCTCGATGCCGTTCCTGGACGAGGTGCGCGCACTCGCCGGGGACCGGCTGACCCTGGTGGCCGAGGACGAGGACGGACGGCCGGATCTGGCCGGTCTGTTCGCGGGTACGGCCCCCGGCACGGCCGTGTACTGCTGCGGGCCGGAGGGCCTGACGGCGGCGGTGGAGAAGGCGCTGCCCGGGGACGCCCGCCTGCACCTGGAGCGGTTCGCCCCGCGCGCCGGCGCGGACGGCAGCGCGGAGTTCGAGCTGGAACTGCGCCGCAGCGGGCGGACCTTGACGGTGCCGGCCGGCTCCACGGCGCTGGCCGCCGTACGCGGCGCGCTGCCGGACACCGCCTACTCCTGCGAGCAGGGGTTCTGCGGAACCTGCAGGCAGCGGGTGCTGGAGGGGGAGGTCGATCACCGGGACGAGCTGCTGACGGACGCGGAACGGCGCGACTCGATGCTGATCTGCGTCTCCCGGGCCCGGGGCGACCGTCTGGTGCTCGACATGTGAATACGAGCGGCCGAATTCGATCGGTAAGGTGTTCGTATGAGTATCGGGGTTCGCCGCAGAATGGGCGTCGAGGAGCGTCGGCAGCAGCTGATCGGTGTCGCCCTCGACCTGTTCAGCCGACGCTCGCCCGACGAGGTCTCCATCGACGAGATAGCCTCGGCGGCGGGCATCTCACGCCCGCTCGTCTACCACTACTTCCCCGGCAAACTCAGTCTGTACGAGGCCGCGTTGAAGCGTGCGTCGGAGGATCTCGCGAGCCGTTTCGCCGAGCCGCACGAGGGCCCGCTCGGCGGCCGGCTGCTGCGGGTGATGCGCCGTTTCTTCGACTTCGTGGACGAGCACGGCCCCGGCTTCTCGGCGCTGATGCGCGGCGGCCCGGCGGTTTCCGCCGAGGGAGCCGGCTCGCAGGACCATGTCTCGGCCACCCATGCGCTCATCGACTCCGTGCGGCAGGCCGCCTACGAACAGATGCTGTCGCACCTGGGGGTGACCGAGGCGTCGCCGCGTCTGGAGCTGGTGGTCCGCTCGTGGATCTCGCTCGTCGAGTCGACGGCGCTGATCTGGCTGGACGGCCGGCGCATCCCGCGTGCCGAGCTGGAGGTCCAGCTCGTGCACGACTTCGCCGCGCTGGCCGCCGTCAGCGCCGGCTACGACGCGGACATGGCCGAGCTGGTGCGCACCATGGCCAAGGACGAGCCGGCCGACGGCCCCTTCGCGGACCTGGTCGGCCGGCTCATCGCCCTCGGTTCCTGACCCCTAGCGGTCGAACTTCCGGTAGGACGGATCCAGGTCACGGATCTCGGCGGAGGCGTGCAGGGTGAACGCCGCGTCCGCCACGTGCTCGCGGAGCAGTTCCAGCGCGGCCTCCGCGAGCCTCTCCTTCGTCTCGTCGGCACGTCCGGCGAGGAGCCCGATCGTCACGTGCACGACGGCGTGCCCGCGCGCCCCGGGGTCCTCGTACCCGAACGCCGTGTACGCGCTCGGCCGGAACTGCGTCTTGCAGGCCTCCGGCTTCGCCGCCGCGATCTCCACGGTCGCCTCGTGCAGCGCCCGCGCGAAGCCCTCGCGGTCGAAGGCGTTCTCCATGGTGTCGGAGTAGTCGATGGTGATCTGCGGCATGCGCACTCCCGTTCTAAGGCAACGGCCTCACCCTAGTTCTTCGCTCGGGTGAACACCGCCACGGTCCGTGCCGGCACGGTGAACGTGCCCGAGTCGGCCGCGTACGCGGAGGTCTTCACCACCGGGTCGGCGCCGCCGGCCTGCACGGGGTGCAGGCGGTAGGACGTGCCGGCGAGGGCGTCGACGCGCTGCTTCCGCTCCTGCGGGGTCGCGTTGAACACGACGACCAGGTCGCCCAGCCGCATGGTGATCACGCCGGGAGTCTCGTCCTTGCCGGACAGCGGGAAGGCCAGCCGGTCCTGCACCCGGGCGGCCGTGCCGAGCGAGAACGCCCGCTCGGCCGTACGGATCCGCAGCAGGTCGCGGTAGGCGGCGGAGGCGCCGGTGATCTGCGGGCAGCCCACCCCGACGGCGGTGAGCAGCGGCCTGGCGTAGTCCCACTTGGACTGGTTGTCGGCCGCCGGGGGCAGCCCGCGCCCGAAGCCGTTGCCGTCGGCGCAGTCCCAGTGGATGGCGTTGAACCAGTCGCCGCTGTCGAAGGAGTTGCGGTCCAGCGACTTCGAGCGGAGCAGGTCGGTGCCCGCCTGGGAGAGCGCCGGACCCTGCGAGAGGGCCGCCGTGGCCATCGCCAGGACCTGCATCCGGGCCCGGTCGGAGGCGGAGGTGTCCTTCGGGAGCTTGTAGGCCAGGGCGTCGAACAGCGACTCGTTGTCGTGCGCGTCCACGTAGGCGAGGGCGTCGCCGGGCGCGGCCGCGTAGCCGGCGGGCGCGCCGTTGTAGTCGACCTCGGCGCCCGTCACCTCCTTGCCGTCGGTGTCCGTGAAGCGGAACCCGGCGAGATTGCCGGTCAGGCCTACCTTGATCAGGTCCTGGTAGTGCAGCAGCCGGGCCCTCTGCTCCGCCTCCGTGCCGTTCGCGGTGGAGGAGTTGGGGTCGGTGTAGAGCCCGGAGGCGAAGCCCTGGACGCCGGGGTCGGAGTCGAAGGGGCCGCCGCCGCGCACGGCGTCACGGGCGCGGTCGGAGAAGGTGGCGATCCCGGTGCCGGCCATGTTCTTCTGCGTGGCCTGCACGAACCGGGCGTCGTCGGCGACCTCGCCGAAGTTCCAGCCCTCGCCGTAGAGGATGATCTTCTTTCCGTCGACGCCGTCCTGGGCGACGGTCAGCGCGTCGAGGGCCTTGCGGACGGCCAGGATGTTGGCCTTCGGGTGGTGGCCCATGAGGTCGAAGCGGAACCCGTCGACCTTGTACTGCTTCGCCCAGGTGACGATCGAGTCCACGACCAGCTTGCCCATCATCGCGTTCTCGGTCGCGGTGTTGGCGCAGCAGGTGCTGTTGGCCACCGAGCCGTCGGCGAGCAGCCGCTGGTAGTAGCCGGGCACGATCCGGTCCAGCACGGAGGTGTCCGCCTGGCCGCCGGCCGCCGTGTGGTTGTAGACGACGTCCATGACGACCCGCAGGCCGTCCTGGTTGAGCGCCTGGACCATCCGGCGGAACTGGACCGTGCGGGCGGTGCCGTCGGGGTCGGTGGCGTACGAGCCCTCGGGGACCGTGTAGTGGTACGGGTCGTAGCCCCAGTTGTAGGCGTCCTTCGCGGCGGTCTTCGCCACGCACTCCTGCTGCTTGTCGGAGTCGGCCGGGTAGGAGGCCAGGTCGCAGTCGGGGGTGGCCTGGTCGGCCTTCTTCTCGGGGATGGTGGCGATGTCGAAGGCCGGCAGCAGGTGCACGTACGACGTGCCGGACTTCGCCAGTGCCTTCAGGTGCCGTGAGCCGTCACTGTCCTGGTCGGTGAAGGCCAGGTAGGTGCCCGGGTGCTTCGAGGTGCGGTCCCCGACGGAGAAGTCCCGGATGTGCAGCTCCTGGATCTGCGCGTCCTTCAGCGGTACGGCCTTGGGCTTGCGCAGGGCCGACCAGCCGCCCGGGGCGAGGGACCTGTCGTCCAGGTCGACGACGAGGCTGCGCTCGGAGTTCGCGGTGAGCGCGACCGAGTAGGGGTCGGTGACCTTGTTGGTGACCAGCTTGCGGACGCTGGGCGCCCACACCTTCACCACGTACCGGTAGGGCTTGCCCTTCCAGGACGCCGGCCCGGTGACGGACCAGACGCCGGTGGTGTCGTCGCGGTGCATGGCCTTGAGCGAGCCGTCCAGTTCCAGGGAGACGCTCTGGGCCGTCGGCGCCCACACGGCCAGGGTCGGCCTGCCGTCGTGGAAGACCGGGCCGAGCTTCGCCTTGGCCGCGCCCGGGTACAGGTCGTCCAGCACCCCGGCGATCTGCACTCCGGTCGCGGCCAGCACGGCGCCGTTCGCGGCCCGCTGCGAGGCGACGAGCTGGCCCTTCAGGGCCTCACGCACCCGGTCCCGGTCGCGCGGGTCGACGGACCAGGCGGTGTAGTCCTTCAGGTGCGGGAACTTCGCCTTCTGGGCGTCGGTGAGCGTGGCCTTCTCCAGCCGGATCCAGCGCTCGTCGTCGCTGGTGAGCGTCCCGTCCGCGACGGCGATGGAGCCGTCGCGGGAGTACAGCAGCTGGGTGGAGGCGGCGCCGTCGGAGCCGTTCCAGGCGACCGTGTCCCGGTCGATCCAGACCGCCTTGGAGGTAGTCAGGTCGAGGGCGGCCGCGCTGCCCGCGGGCTGCGGCAGCAGGTACTTCTCCTGGCCGTTCAACAGCCACACCTCGTGGCCGTTCGCCTTGAGGTCCAGCGACCGGTCGGTCGGGAGATCCTTGTCGTCGCCCTTGTGGATGATGTAGCTGAGGCTGCCGGCACCCTCGGTGAGCGGCACCTCGAAGACCGCGCCATAGGCATCAGTCTTCACCGGCTTCAGCGGGTCCGACCAGTCGGTGGGGTGCGCGGCACCCGTCCAGACGTGCAGGCCCCAGCCGTCGTAGTTCCCGTCGGCCCGGTGGTAGTGGAGGACCGCCTTGGCCTTGTCCTGCGCCGGGTAGTCGGGCCGCTGGGTGGTCACGTCGGCCTTGCCCTGCTCGATCCACACCTCACCCGTCTTCGTGACGTCGATCGTCCGGTCGGCGGAGACGTCCTTGTCGCCGTCCTTGTCGATGACCAGGAAGCCGACGTTGGAGGCGCCGGGCCTGAGCTTGACGTAGGCGAAGGCGCCGTAGGCGTCCCGGCCGGTGAAGGGGTGGCTGGCGGGCCAGTTCGTGGCCTCGCCGTCGGCGAGGTCGCCCCAGGCGTACAGGCCCCAGTCGGCGTAGTCGCCGTCGGTGCGCTTGTAGTGGACGACCGCGTAGTCCCGGGAGGACGCCGTGGGGACCTCCGGGGCCGGCGGGGTGCCGGTGGTGCTGCTCGCCGTGGCGCTCGCGGTCCGGCCGGCGGAGTCGATCACGACGGCCTTGTAGCGCAGCGCGGTGCCGGCGGGCACGTCCTCGCCGATGGTCTGGGTGACCTTGTAGGGGGCGTGGTCGGCGGAGCCGAGGGTGCGCCACTTGCCGTTGCCGACCTGGGCGGCGAAGACGACCCGGTCGAGCTGCCCGCCGTCGGTGCCGGCGGCGAGCTCGACGGTTCCGGTGGCGCCGGCGGCCGGGGCCTTGAGGGTGATCGTGGGCCTGGTGGCGGTCTTGGCGAGGGCACCGGCCGCCTTGTAGACGACGGCGGAGCCGGCCGGGACGGTGACGGTGATCTTCTGGTCGCCGTCGGTCTTCGCCGTGGCGGCCGTGCCGTAGATCCCGCGGTACGTCATGCCCGCGGAGCCGGTCGCGAAGGTCGCGGTCTTCGCGTCGGCCGCGTTGTTGAAGGCGACGACATAGTCCTGGCCGGACTTCGCGTCCGTACGGGTGAAGGCGTAGATGCCGGCGCTCTCGGCCGCGTACCGCTCCGTCTGGACACCGTCGGTCAGGGCCGGGTTGGCCCTGCGCAGCTGGGAAAGAGCGGCGATCTGCCGGTAGAGCGGGGCCTTCGTGTCGTAGGCGGCGCTCGCGTGGGTGCGGCCCGTGCCGATCTCGTCGTCGTCCAGGTAGTCGGCGACCTTGGAGGCGAACATGGTCTGGCGGGCGTCCTTGTCGCCGCCGGAGCCGGTGAAGCCCTGCTCGTCGCCGTAGTAGACGACCGGGTTGCCGCGGCTGAGGAACATCAGCTCGTTGGCGAGCCTGTCCTTGCGCAGGATCTCGGCGTCGCTCGCCTTCGGGTCGTCCTGCTTCAGGAAGTACCCGATGCGGCCCATGTCGTGGTTGCCGAGGAAGGTGACCTGCTCGTACGCGTTGGCCTTGTCGGTCGTGTACTTGTAGTCGTCACCGAAGACGCTCGCGAGCCTCTGGGCGCTGCCGCCCTGGGAGGCGTAGGCGCGGGCCGCGTCCTGGAAGGGGAAGTCGAGGGTGGCGTCCAGGCGGCCCCGGGTGACGTACGGGGACGTGATCGAGGTGTCGGCGGAGTAGACCTCGCCGAACATGAAGAAGTTCTTCCGCCCGTGCACCGCCGCGTACTTGTCGAGGGCGGTCGCCCACTGGGTCCAGAACTCCATGTTCACGTGCTTGACGGTGTCGATGCGGAAACCGTCGATCGCGAAGTCCCGCACCCACCGCTGGTAGATCCGCTCCATGCCGTGGACGACCTCGGGACGCTCGGTCCACAGGTCGTCCAGGCCGGAGAAGTCGCCGTAGGTGGCCGACTCGCCGGCGTACGTCGAGTCGCCCCGGTTGTGGTACATCGCCGGGTCGTTCAGCCAGGCCGGGACCTTGGACTTCTCGGTGACCTTCGGGGTGCGAGGGAAGGAGCCGGCGTCGACGGCGGGGAACTTCTTCCGGCCGTCCGCGTAAGCGGCGTCGTCGAAGGGCCGCCCGTCCTCGGTCAGATACGGGAAGGCGCCCTTGGACAGGTAGTCGTAGGTCTTCTCCTGGTAGTCGACGACGTCGGCGGTGTGGTTGGTGATGACGTCGAAGAAGACCTTCATGCCCTTGGCGTGTGCCTTGGCGATGAGGTCCTTGAGGTCCTTGTCGGTGCCGAAGTGCGGGTCGACCTGGGTGAAGTCGGTGATCCAGTAACCGTGGTACCCGGCGGAGGCGTTGGCGCCCGTGCCCTGCACCGGGCGGTTCTTGAAGATCGGCGCCATCCAGATGGCGGTGGTGCCGAGCCCCTTGATGTAGTCGAGCCGCTTGGTGAGGCCCTTGAGGTCGCCACCCTGGTAGAAGCCCTTGTCGGTGGGGTCGTAGCCGGTGCTGAGGCGTGAGCCGGTCAGGCCGCCCCGGTCGTTCGAGGCGTCCCCGTTGGCGAAACGGTCCGGCATGACGAAGTAGAACTGCTCGCGGGTGTCGTCGTGCCGGGCGGGCTGGGCCGCGAGCGCCGCGTCCGAGGGCGGAGCGGGCGGTGTGGCCGCGTGGGCGGCCAGTGGCTGGATCAGCGCGGCGGCGAGGGCGGCGGCGATGACGGCCGCGGTGCGTCCGGCGTGGGCGGTACGGCGCCTCGGGGGCGCCGGCCATCTCGGTATCACAGGCGGGAACTCCTTGCGATTACGGCTCATTCGGGTCCGACCCCTACGCCCGCGGCACGGCTGCGCTGCCGGGCGCCCGCGCGACCGTACCGCCGACGAAAGGTTTACAGCAAGACTTGTGAAACCTTGAGAAAGAGGTTTCACGGACCGTCAGCGGTCCGGCTCAGCAGCTGGACTTGCCGGCGTAGAGGGCCAGGGCCGTGTTCGAGCCCAGGGTGGCGGTGAACCGGCCGCTGGAGTCCACGGTCACCGTGGTGTTGTTCTGGACGTTGCAGTAGGTGCCGGCGGCGAGCGACGTCTGGTAGGTCCGGGTCATGCTGCCCGGCTCGTGGTTGATCGCCACGTACCCCTTGCCGCCGCGGCCGAAGGCGATCCAGTTGTTGCCGTTGTCCCACCAGCCCGTGACCGCCTGGCCCCGGGTGGCGTTGCGGAAGGCGACCATGGACTTGATCTCCGGCCAGGCGTGCTGGCACTTCCAGCCGTCCTGCCAGCAGGCGTTCACCGTGCCCCCGTTGGGCGGTCCGGCGTCGGCGTCCGTCCACTCGTAGCCCGAGTTGACGTCGGGGACGCCGTAGGGCCAGGCCAGCATGAAGACGTTGGCCAGCGTGTAGTTGGCGCCGGACTTGTAGTTCAGCGTGCTGCCGTTGCGCTCGGTGTCGTGGTTGTCCACGAAGACGCCCGCGGCCGAGCCGCCCAGATAGCCCCAGCCCTCGCCGTAGTTGGTCAGGTACGCCAGCTTCTCGTTGCTGAAGACACGCTTGAGGTCGTAGGCGTAGCGGAACTCCTGGACGTCTCCGTTGCCGGTGTACTCGGAGGGCTGCACGGCCTCGCCCGCGCCGTAGATGACCTCCTGCTTCCAGTAGACGGAGGGGTTGGTCAGACGGCTCTTGATGTTCGCCAGGTCCCCGGCCGGGATGTGCTTGGCCGCGTCGATGCGGAAGCCGTCGACGCCGAGGGTGAGAAGGTCGTTCATGTAGCCGGCGATCGTCTTGCGGACGTACTCCTCGCCGGTGTCGAGGTCGGCCAGGCCGACGAGTTCGCAGTGCTGGACGTTCCAGCGGTCGGAGTAGTTCGACACCTGGGAGGTGCAGTCGTCGAAGTCGTTGCCCGAGTACAGGCCCGGGTAGTCGTACTTCGTGTACGACGAGCCGCCGGTGCCCGTGCCCGAGCCCGCCGACATGTGGTTGACGACGGTGTCGACGACGACCTTCACACCGGCCGCGTGGCAGGTGTCGACCATGTTCCGGAACGCCGTGCGGTCGCCGAGGCGTCCGGCGATCTTGTACGACACCGGCTGGTACGACGTCCACCACTGCGAGCCCTGTATGTGCTCGGCGGGCGGGGAGACCTGCACGTATCCGTAGCCGGCGGGGCCGAGGGTGCCGGTGCACTCCTTGGCCACGGAGTCGTACTTCCACTCGAAGAGGACGGCGGTGACGTCCTTGGTGCCGGGCGGGGAGGCCGCGGCGGTGGTCGGGTTCATGCCAACCAGAGCGACGGCCGCCGTGAGGGAGACCGCCGCGGGGAGCATTCTGCGTGCCATGTGGGGTTCCTTCGACGTTGAAGGCAAGGACCGCTGAAGGCGCTTGCTGAAACTTTTCAGCAAACTTGCGGTGACGCAGATGTTAAAGGCCCGCCGTCGGAAAGACAGCGGGCCGGTGTGAAGTTGATGCAAGAACTTTCAGAGGGGCCGTCAGGCGACGGCCGTCCACCAGACCGTGGTGTCGGCCGGAACCTTCGTCTCGCCGTCCGCCTCGGTCACCTCACCACTGGTCAGCAGGACGCGACCGTAGGACGGAGTGGTCACGGACTCGCCGCTCGTGTTCGCGACGCACACGAACTCGCCCCGCCGGAAGGCCACGACGCCCTCGGGCGCCCGCAGCCACTCCACGGCGTCGCCCGCGCCCAGGTCCGGCTGGGACCGGCGCAGGCGCAGCGCCGAGCGGTACAGCTCCAGCGTCGAGCCGGGGACGCCGGTCTGCGCCTCCACGCTCAGCCCGGCCCAGGCCGGCGGCTGGGGCAGCCAGCTGCCGCCGCTGCCGAAGCCGTAGGAGGAGCCCTCGCGGGTCCACGGGATCGGCACCCGGCAGCCGTCGCGGAAGCCGTCCTGGCCGGCGCCCCGGAAGTACGCCGGGTCCTGGCGCACCTCGTCGGGCAGGTCCACCACGTCCGGCAGGCCCAGTTCCTCGCCCTGGTAGACGTACGCCGAGCCGGGCAGGGCGAGCATCAGGAGGGTGGCGGCGCGGGCCCGGCGCAGGCCCAGTTCGCGGTCGCCGGCGGTGCGGATCTGGGTGCCGAGGCCGGGCGGGTTGGCGAAGCGGGTGGCGTGCCGGGTGACGTCGTGGTTGGACAGCACCCAGGTGGCCGGGGCGCCGACCGGGCGCATCGCCTCCAGGGTGCGGTCGATGACCGCGCGCAGCTCCTTCGCGTCCCACTCGGTGCCCAGGTACTGGAAGTTGAAGGCCTGGTGCAGTTCGTCGGGGCGGACGTAGTTGGCGGTGCGCTCGACGGTCGGGGTCCAGGCCTCCGCGACGAAGATGCGCTCGCCCGTCTCCCGCCACCGCCCTTCCGCGGAAGGCCCTTCGGGCCCCTTCTTGTCGGAGTACTCGTCGAGGATCAGCCGCCACTGGCGGTAGATCTCGTGCACACCGTCCTGGTCGAAGAACGGCATGACATCGTTGCCCAGCAGTTTCAGCTGGTCGTGGGAGCCGAGGTCCGGCAGGCCCTCCGCCTTGACCATGCCGTGGGCGACGTCGATGCGGAAGCCGTCCACGCCCATGTCCAGCCAGAAGCGCAGGATGGAGCGGAACTCGTCGCCGACGGCCGGGTGCTCCCAGTTGAAGTCGGGCTGCTCGGGGGCGAAGAGGTGCAGGTACCACTCGCCGGGGGTGCCGTCCGGCTCGGTCACCCGGGTCCAGGCCGGGCCGCCGAAGATGGACTCCCAGTCGTTGGGCGGGAGTTCGCCGTCCTTCCCCTTGCCGGGGCGGAAGTGGTAGCGCTCCCGGAGCGGGGAGCCGGGGCCCTCGGCGAGGGCGCGCTTGAACCACTCGTGCTGGTCGGAGGAGTGGTTGGGGACCAGGTCCACGATGATGCGCAGGCCCAGCCCGTGGGCGTCGCGGATCAGCGCGTCGGCGTCGAGCAGGTTGCCGAACATGGGGTCGACGGCACGGTAGTCGGCGACGTCGTAGCCGGCGTCGGCCTGCGGCGAGGCGTAGAAGGGGCTGAGCCACACGGCGTCGACGCCGAGGTCGCGCAGGTAGGGCAGGCGGGAGCGGACGCCTTCCAGGTCGCCCATGCCGTCGCCGTTGCTGTCGGCGAAGCTGCGCGGATAGACCTGGTAGATGACCGCGTCCCGCCACCAGTCGCGGTGGTCGGTGACGGTGGCGACGGAGAAGTGGCGGGCCGGTGCGGCGGAGTGCTGCTGGCTCATGGCGTCCTTGATACGTGACTGGGGCAGGTGGGCAGACGGTGGGTGCGGCGGCGGGCCGGACGGGCGCGGACGGGTGCGAGGCGGGCCGCGGTGACAGCGGGGTCGGATGGACACCGCGGCCCGCCTACCCGCGCGGTCGGTCGCGCGGGAGTCCTGCTCCGGCGGGCGTCAGCCCTTGGTGCCGCCGGCGGTGAGGCCGGTGACGAGGTTCTTCTGCACGAGGTAGAAGAACACGGTCACGGGTATCGCGATCAGTACCGCGGTGGCGGCCATGTAGTTCCACTGGGCGTCGTGCTCGCTGACGAAGCTCTGGAGGCCGACGGCGAAGGTGTACTTGGAGTCGTCCAGGAGGAAGGTGGTCGCGAAGGCGACCTCGCCGACGGCGGTGATGAAGTTGTAGAACGCGGCCACGGCCAGACCCGGCCGGGCCAGCGGCAGGATGAGCCGGAAGAAGGTGCCGAACGGGCTGAGCCCGTCCACCCGTCCGGCCTCGTCGATCTCGAAGGGGATGGTGTCGAAGTACCCCTTGAGCAGCCAGGCGCTGTACGGCACGGCGGTGGTGCAGTTGATCAGGATCAGCGCCCAGTAGCTGTCGATGAGACCGAGCTCGCTGAAGATCTCGTACATCGGCACGATCAGGATGGCGATCGGGAACGCCTGCGTGAGCAGCAGGACCCACATCAGCTGCTTGTAGCCGGGGAAGCGCATGCGGGAGACCGCGTAACCGGTGGTGGCGGCGACGAGGACACCGATGAGGGTGGTGCCCAGGGCCACGATCATCGTCGACTTGAACCAGTCGAAGAACCCGGTGTGCTGCAGCACGAAGCTGTAGTTGGAGAAGGTCGCCTTGCCCGCGATGCCGCCCGGGTGGAGGTAGTCCTCCTTGTCCGGGCCGAGGGACAGGTAGCACAGCCAGGCCACCGGGGCCAGGGCGATGAGGCTCGCGACGACGAGTCCGCCGTGCAGGAGGGCGGCGCCGAGCGGGCCGCGCTCGCCGCGCCGGCGCGTGCGGCGCCGGGCCGCGGTGCCCGGGGCGGCGTCCGCTGCGGTGTCGGTCTTGTCCAGGGTCGTGGTGCTCATGGCGGCGGCTCCTGCGGCGTCAGACGGCGAGCTGGTCATTGCGCTTCAGCCAGCGGAAGTAGAAGGAGGTGAAGACGGTCAGGATCGACAGCAGCAGCACGCCGTACGCGGCGGACTGGGCGAAGTCGCGTGGCTGCTGGCCGAAGCCGAGCTGGTAGGCCCAGGTGACGAGGATCTGTGCGTCCGGGGCGGAGTTCTTGCCGAACAGCAGGAAGATGATGACGAACTGGTTGAAGGTCCAGATGATGCCGAGCAGCACGACGGTGGAGCTGACCGAGCGCAGACCGGGCAGCGTGACGTGCCGGAAGCGCTGCCAGGCGCTCGCGCCGTCCATCTCCGCGGCCTCGTAGAGCGTGGAGTCGATCGACTGCAGGCCGCCGAGCAGGGACAGCATCATGAACGGCACACCGCACCAGGTGTTGACCATGATCGCGGCGAAGCGCTGCCAGAAGGTGTCCTCCAGCCACTCCGGCTGGGGCAGGTGGAGCGCGCCGAGGAGCTGGTTGAGCACGCCGGAGTCGGCCAGCATGATCCGCCAGGAGAAGACGGTGACGAAGGTCGGCACGGCCCAGGGCAGGACGAGCAGCAGCCGGTAGAGGGTGCGGCCGCGCAGCTTCTGGTTGAGCATGAGCGCGAGACCGAGACCGATGGAGTAGTGCAGGGCCACGCAGGCGACCGTCCAGAACACCGTCCACAGGAAGTGCGACCAGAACCGGTCGTAGGCCGTCGGGCCGAACAGGATGTCCTGGAAGTTGTCGAGGCCGATGAACCGGTAGGTGGCGTCGATGTGGTTGACGCCGATCGTGCGCGCCGAGTTCAGGCTGTTGGCGTCGGTGAGGGTCAGGTAGAAGCCCCGCACCAGCGGGTAGCCCACGAGGACGCCGAGCACGACGACCACCGGGGCGATCATCGCGTAGGCGTACCAGTATTTGTGGAAACCGTTGCGGATGCGCTGCCCCAGCCCGGGCCGAGGCGCGCGGTCACCGCGGCGCTTGCCGGTGGCGCGGTCGATGGCGACTGTCATGGTTCGACACCTTCAATGGTTCGAGGGTTCGGCTGGGCACGGGGCGGTGGCCGCCGGATCCTTCCCCCCCGTCTCGTACCGGGAGGATCCGACGGCCACACGGCTCACTTGCTGAAGTCGGACACGAGCTTGGAGATGGCCAGCTCGGCGTTGTCCAGGCCCTTGTCCAGCGACTCCTTGCCGCTGGCGACCTTGGGCAGCTCGGTGTCGAGCGGGCCCCACAGGGAGCTGTACTCCGGCAGCGCCGGGCGCGGCTGGGCGGCGGACAGGACACCCTGGTAGCCGGCGATGCCGGGGTCGGCCTTGACCTTCGCGGTGTAGGCGTCCGAGCGGGTGGGCAGGGTGGAGTTCTTCAGGGCGATGGCCTCCTGGGACTGCGCCGAGGTCATGAACTTCACCAGCTTCAGGGCCGCTTCCTGGTGGGCCTTGTCGGAGCCGGCGTAGACCGAGAGGTTGTGACCGCCGGTCGGGGCGCCCGCCTTGCCGGCCGAGCCGGCCGGGACGGTGGCGATGCCGAGGTTGGACTTGTCCTTGAAGGCGCTGCCCTTGTAGAAGTTCGTGATCTCCCAGGGTCCCTGGATGATCGCGGCGACCTTGCCGTTGACGAACGCGTCCTGGATGTGGGCGTAGGCGTCGGCGGTGGCGTCGGCCTTGTGCAGGCCCTTGCCGGAGAACGTGCTCAGCCAGGTGCCGTAGGCCTTCTTCGCGGCGGGCGACTTCACGGTGATCTTCTTGGCGGCGACGTCGACGGTGTCGGTGCCCTCGCCGTAGAGGAAGGTCTGGGCGTAGTAGGCCTGGGTGGAGCCCCAGTAGCCGTCGACCTTGGCCTTGTCCTTGATCTTGGCGGCGTCGGCCTTCAGCTCGTCCCAGGTCTTGGGGGCCTCGGTGATGCCGGCCTTCTTGAACAGGGCCTTGTTGTAGACCAGCGCGAGGGTGTCGGTGACGAACGGCACGCCGTAGGTCTTGCCCTCGTACTGGGCCTGCTTGATCAGGTTCGGCTGGAACCTGGCCTGGTCGGCGAGGGCCTCGGTGCCGTCCAGCGGCAGGAAGAAGCCCTTCTTGGCGAAGGCCGGGGTCCAGCCGACCTCGGAGCGCAGCACGTCCGGGGCGCCGCTGGCGCCGGCCGCGGTGTCGAACTTGTTCTGCGCCTGGTCGAAGGGGACGTTGACGTACTTGACCTTGATGTTCTTGTTGGCGGCCTCGAACTGCTGGACCAGGGCCTTGTACGTCGGCGCCTCATTGGTGGCGTTGGAGGTGTCCCACCAGGTGATGGTGACCGGGCCGTCCGACTTCCCGCTGTCGCTGTCGCTCCCGCCGCACGCCGTCGCCGTGAGGGCGAGGGACGCCACCAGCGCGGAGGCCGCTATGCCACGCCGCATGAGTTCTCCTTGAGGGTTCAAGCCCGAGTGGTGCAGAGGGCGGTCCCGTCCGCCCCTGCGACTTGCCGACTGCGCCGTTGCCGCGGCCGGGCGACAGGGAACGTAACAGCGATGTAAGCATTGCGAAAGACCTTGCAGAAAAAAAGTGCAAGAGGCCACGATGGTTACCCCGCCGTGACCGGCCGTCGACCGTGACGCAACCCTGTGGTGCACGGGTTGAGCGGCGGGGACGACTCTTGTGCAAGACTCTGCAAGCTCTTGCCAGCATGAATCCGAGGGAGCGCGATGACGCAGCAACCCACGGCAGGCCGCGTGCCCGCCCGTGCCCGGCGACCGGCCGGTGTGCAAGGGCGGATACGACCGGTACAGTCCAGTGGCGTGACCACACGGCTTGCTGACATCGCTGCGCAGGCGGGGGTGAGCGAAGCGACAGTCAGCCGGGTCCTCAACGGGAAGCCGGGCGTCGCCGCCACCACCCGCCAGTCCGTGCTCGCCGCACTGGACGTGCTGGGCTACGAGCGCCCGGTCCGGCTGCGGCAGCGCAGCGAGGGACTCGTCGGTCTGATCACGCCCGAGCTGGAGAACCCGATATTCCCGGCCCTGGCCCAGGTCATCGGCCAGGCGCTGACCCGCCAGGGCTACACGCCGGTGCTCGCCACGCAGACCCCGGGCGGGTCGACCGAGGACGAGCTGACCGAGATGCTGGTGGACCGCGGGGTCGCCGGGATCATCTATGTCTCCGGCCTGCACGCGGACACCACCGCCGACATGCAGCGCTACGAGCGGCTGCGGGCGCAGGGCGTGCCGTTCGTGCTGGTGGACGGGTTCTCGCCGAAGGTGCAGGCACCGTTCATCTCCCCCGACGACCGGGCCGCGATGGCGCTCGCGGTGACGCATCTGGCGTCGCTGGGGCACACCAGGATCGGGCTCGCACTCGGCCCCAGGCGCTTCGTGCCCGTGCAGCGCAAGATCGAGGGTTTCGTCCGGGCGATGCAGGAGCGGTTCGACCTCTCCGCCCAGACCGTCGAGACCGAGCTGATCCAGCACTCGCTGTACACGCTGGAGGGCGGCCAGGCGGCGGCGAACTCGCTGATCGAACGGGACTGCACGGCCGTCGTGTGCGCCAGCGACATGATGGCGCTGGGCGCGATACGGGCGGCCCGGCAGCGGGGCCTGGAGGTCCCCCGGGACGTGTCGGTGGTCGGTTTCGACGACTCCCCGCTCATCGCCTTCACCGACCCGCCGCTGACCACGGTCCGCAAGCCGGTACCGGCGATGGGCCAGGCGGCGGTGCGCACGTTGCTGGAGGAGATCGGCGGGACGCCGGCTCCGCACAGTGAATTCGTGTTCATGCCGGAGCTGGTGGTGCGTGGTTCAACCGCTTCCGCGCCGAATGTCCTCCGTACGTCGTAGAAGGTGCGTCACGGACCCAACCTTGGGATGATCGGCCGAAGAAGCCTTTTCTGGCAGACTCTGTGCCTATGAGTGACTCGACCGTGACAGATCCGGAAGGTCGCGAGGAGGTGGCCGTTCCGCAGGCCGTCACGGGCGAGGACCGACGAGGTCGACTCGGCCGGCTGCGGCGCCCGCGGCGGCCCCGGCTGTGGTTCGAGATCCTTCTGATCGCGGTGAGTTACTGGGCGTACTCGCTGGTCCGCAACGCCGTACCGGAGCAGCGGTCCGCGGCGCTGCGCAACGCGGACTGGATCTGGAGCGCCGAGCACGCGCTGGGGGTCGGCGTCGAGCAGTCGGTCAATCATGCCGTGAACTCGGTGAATTGGCTCATCATCGGGATGAACTACTACTACGCGACCCTGCACTTCGTGATGACGCTCGGCGTGCTGGTGTGGCTGTACCGGTGGCATCCCGGCCGGTACGCGGCGACCCGGCTGGTGCTGTTCGCGACCACGGGTGTGGCCCTGCTCGGTTACTATCTGTACCCGCTCGCGCCGCCTCGGTTGATGAACGGCGGCCGCTTCGTGGACACCGTGACGGTGCACCACACCTGGGGTTCGATGGCCTCCGGCGACCTCAAGCACATGTCGAACCAGTACGCGGCGATGCCGTCGATGCACATCGGCTGGTCGCTGTGGTGCGGGCTGACGATCTTCGCGCTGGCGTCGGTGCCGTGGGTGCGGGTGCTGGGACTGCTGTACCCGACGGCCACCCTCGCGGTGATCGTTGCCACGGCCAACCACTTCTGGCTGGACGCGGTGGGCGGCGCCCTCTGCCTCGGCTTTGGCTTCGCGGCCGCCCGGGCCTGGTACGGCAGCCTGCCGTACGCGCTGCCCCGGCTGGTCGCGGTGCCCGCGCCCCGGCCGCTCGGGTCCGCTCAGTCCGCGTAGAACAGCTCCTCCACGACCGTGCGCGCCCTGCGCGCGGTACGGCGGTACGCGTCCAGCATGTCCCCCGCGTGCCCGGCGCCGTACCCCAGGTAACGGCCGACGGCGGCCAGCTCGCGCGACTCGGTGGGGAAGGTGTCCCCGGCCCGGCCGCGCACCAGCATGACCGCGTTGCGCACCCGGGTGGCCAGCACCCACGCCTCGTCCAGGATCTCGGCGTCCTCGGCCGACAGCAGCCCGGCCTCCCGGGCGGCGGCCAGGGCCTCGCGGGTACGGGTGGTGCGCAGGCCGGGCTCGCGGTGGGCGTGGCGGAGCTGGAGCAGTTGCACGGTCCACTCGACGTCGGACAGGCCGCCGGGGCCGAGCTTGGTGTGCAGCTTGGGATCGGCGCCGCGCGGCAGCCGCTCGGCCTCCATCCGGGCCTTCAGCCGGCGGATCTCGCGGACCGACTCGTCCGTGAGACCGTGCGCGGGGTA
This sequence comes from Streptomyces echinatus, assembly GCF_014203595.1. Taxonomy (GTDB): domain Bacteria; phylum Actinomycetota; class Actinomycetes; order Streptomycetales; family Streptomycetaceae; genus Streptomyces; species Streptomyces echinatus. The sequence continues at coordinate 928,990 of NZ_JACHJK010000001.1, read as the reverse complement.
CCGCAGCGGGTCGATCAGCCCGATGAAGCGCCGGCCCAGGTCCTCGTCGCCGGCGACGTGCTCGGCCCGCAGCAGCGCCTGCGACTCCCAGACCAGGGACCAGCGGCGGTAGTACGCCTCGTACGACTTCAGGGTGCGCACCAGCGGGCCCGACTTGCCCTCCGGGCGCAGGCCGGCGTCGATGAGCAGCGGCGGGTCGGCGCTGGGCAGCTGGAGCAGGCGGCGCATCTCGGCGACGACCTTGTTGGCGGCGGCGGACGCCTCGTGCTCGTCCACGCCGTCCTGGGGCTCGTGCACGAACAGCACGTCGGCGTCCGAGCCGTAGCCCAGTTCGTGTCCGCCGAAGCGGCCCATGCCGATGATCGCGAACCGGGTGGGCAGGGTGTCGCCCCAGCCGTCCCTCACGACCGCGCGCAGGGCGCCGGCGAGGGTGGCCTTGGTGAGGTCGGAGACGGCCGCGCCGACCCGGTCCACCAGGGCGCCCTGGTCGGCCTCGGCGGGGCTGGTCTCGGTGCCGTAGGACCCGACGATGTCGGCGGCGGCGGTGCGGAACAGCTCGCGGCGGCGGACGCCACGGGCCGCGGTGACGCCCTGTGCGGCGTTCTCCGCCCGGCCCACGGCCGCCATGATCTCCTGTTCCAGCTGGGCGCGGTCGCGGGGGGCGAGGCCGCCGCCGACGGCCGCCGGGCCCGCGCCGGTGCCGTCGCCGAGGAGGGCGACCGCCTCGGGGGCGCGCATCAGCAGGTCGGGGGCGAGGCGGCCCGCCGAGAGGACGCGGGCCAGGTTCTCCGCCGCGGCGCCCTCGTCCCGCAGCAGGCGCAGGTACCAGGGGGTCTTGCCGAGCGCGTCGGAGACCTTGCGGAAGTTCAGCAGGCCGGCGTCCGGGTCGGCGGAGTCGGCGAACCAGCCGAGGAGGACCGGCAGGAGGGTGCGCTGGATGGCCGCCTTGCGGGTCACGCCGGAGGCCAGGGCCTCCAGGTGGCGCAGGGCCGCGGCCGGGTCGGCGTAGCCGAGCGCCACCAGGCGTTCACGGGCCGCCTCGGGGCGCAGCCGGGCCTCGCCGGGGGCGAGTTGGGCGACGGCGTCGAGCAGCGGGCGGTAGAAGAGCTTCTCGTGCAGCCGGCGTACGACACCGGTGTGGCGCCGCCACTCGCGGTTCAGCTCGGCCGCCGGGTCGGTGCGCAGGCCCAGGGAGCGGCCGAGGCGGCGGCGGTCCTCCTCGGCCTCGGGGACGAGGTGGGTGCGGCGCAGGCGGTACAGCTGGATGCGGTGCTCCATGGAGCGCAGGAAGCGGTACGCCTCGTCCAGCCGGGCGGCGTCCTCGCGGCCGACATAGCCGCCGGCGGCGAGGGCCTGGAGGGCGTCCAGGGTGCTGCCGCTGCGCAGGGCGGGGTCGGTACGGCCGTGCACCAACTGCAGGAGCTGGACGGCGAATTCGACGTCGCGGAGGCCTCCGGGGCCCAGTTTGAGTTCGCGTTCGATCTCGGACGCGGGGATGTTCTCGACCACGCGGCGGCGCATCTTCTGGACGTCCGTCACGAAGTTGTCGCGGTCCGCCGCCTTCCAGACCAGGGGTTCGAGCGCGTCGACGTAGGCCCGGCCGAGGTCCGGGTCGCCCGCTACCGGGCGGGCCTTGAGGAGGGCCTGGAACTCCCAGGTCTTCGCCCAGCGTTGGTAGTAGGCGAGGTGACTGCTGAGGGTGCGGACGAGGGGGCCGTTGCGGCCTTCGGGGCGGAGGTTGGCGTCCACCGGCCAGATGGAGCCCTCGACGGTCGTCTCGGAGCAGATCCGCATCAGGTGGGAGGCGAGTTTCGTCGCGGATTGGAGGGCCTTGGGCTCGGGGACACCTTCGGCCGGCTCCGCCACGAAGATCACGTCCACGTCCGAGACGTAGTTCAGCTCGTGGCCGCCGCACTTGCCCATCGCGATCACCGCGAGGCGGCAGGCGGCGGCGTCCTCGGGGGCGGTGCGCTCGGCCAGCGCCAGGGCCGTGCGGAGGGTGGCGGTGGCCAGGTCGGCGAGTTCCGCGGCGGTCTCGGCGACGGCCGTGGTGCCGCAGACGTCGCGGGCGGCGATGGAGAGCAGGCAGCGGCGGTAGGCGACGCGGAGGGAGACCGGGTCGGTGGCCCCGGCCAGGCCGTGTTCGAACTCGGCGAGGCCCGGGTGGAGGTCGTGCGGCTCGTACATGACCAGGGCCTGCCAGTCGCCGGGGTGGCGGGCCAGGTGGTCGGCGAGGGCGGCGGAGGCGCCGAGGACACCGAGGAGGCGGTCGCGCAGGGGCTTGGCCGCGATGAGGGTGTCCAGCAGTTCGCGGTGGGCGGTGGGGCCGTCCTGGGCCTCCAGGAGACGGGCCAGACCGTGCAGGGCGAGGTCGGGGTCGGCGGTGGCGCCCAGGGCTTCCAGGAGGACCGGGTCGTCGCGGACGGGGGCCAGTTCGGGGCCGTCGAGGAGGCGTTCGGCGGCGGAGGGGTCGGTGAAGCCGTGCCGCAGCAGACGGGTGAAGGTGCTGCTCCTGCGCCCCGGCGTCATCTCCGTGGCCTCCCTCGGGTGCTCGGGTGTCCTGGCCAGAGCCTAACCGGAGGGGCCGGGCACGGCCGTGGACCGCCCCTGGAACGCCCCCTTCCCCCGGCTCCGCCTCCGCGCCACCACACCGCCCGGCGAGAACGCCGGTCCCGTCCCGCCGCGCCGTCCTCCGGGCACTGATTCCGTCCCGCCACGCCGTCCGGACCACCCCGGTTCCGTCCCGCCACGCCGTCCGGACGACCCCGGTTCCGTCCCGCCACGCCGTCCCGGCAACCCCGGTTCCGTCCCACCGCGCCGCCCGGACGACCCCGCTTCCTTCCCGCCACGCCGTCCCGGCAACCCCGGTTCCGTCCCACCGCGCCGCCCGGACGACCCCGCTTCCTTCCCGCCACGCCGTCCGGACCACCCCGCTTCCGTCCCACCGCGCCGTCCGGACCACCCCGGTTCCGTTCCGTCCCGCCGCGCCGTCCGGGAACGGCTGGGGCCTGTCGTGCGGATCGTGCCGGGCCCGCCCGGACGGAAGACCCTAGTCCCGCTCGGCCTGGTCCGTGCGGCGTGGTTGGCCGGTCGCGGCCGCGCAGGCGCCGGTCAGCCAGAGGGCGGCAGCCACGACGGCGGCTGTTGAGTCCGTGGCCGGGTGCAGGGACCAGGCCCAGGGCTCGGGGGTGTTGTCGCCGGACACGCCGAGGAGCAGGGTGGGCCCGAAGACGCCCATGGGCAGCAGCCAGGCGAGGCCGCTGCCGAACAGACGGGCACTGATCATGGCGAGGCCGAGGTGACCGACGACGTTGCGGGCGGCCGCGGCGGTCACCTCCCCGCCGGCGCCGGCGAGCAGCGGGAGCGCGCTCAGGGCCAGCGCCAGGGCGAGCAGTCCCACCAGGTACACGGCCCGATGGCGCCGCATCGGCTGGGCGGACGTCCGCTCCAGGTCGGCCATGGGTGAGAACAGCGTGGTGGCGAGGACGACCGCGTGGGCGAACGGCACGACCTCGGCCACCGGAACGCTGAAGTCGACCAGGTACCGGAACTCCGGCAGGGCCACCCGCCGCCCGGCGAAGGCGGTGGCCGCCACGGCGACGAGCAGGGCCGTCCCGGCGGCCCGCGGCAGGCCCCGGCAGCGCACGAAGGCGACGGCGGCGCCGTACCGGGGGCCGCGTACGGGGGTCGTGCGAGGTCTGGGCACAGGATTCACCACGGGCTTCACCGCGGGAGCGGGGGTACGGGCTCGCAGGCACGGATCCGCTCGGCCGCCCGCTCGATCCAGACGTCCTGCACGGCGCGCGGGGCGCGGGTGACCCGCCCGAGGGCGCGGCCGAACTCCTCGCCGAAGTAGTCGCCGGGCGCGCCGACGCGGTCGCGTACGACGGCCTCGAAGAGGAAGGTGTCGGGGTAGCCGCCGCTCTCCCTGAGTATGTGCGGTGCGCAGTCGGGCGACGCCGGCTGGGGCAGTGCCGCGCTGAGCATCGCCTCCGTCAGGTCGGTCTCGCTCTCGCCCGGCGACATCACGGACAGCTCGGCGGTGTCGCCCGCCGGACGGTCCAGGCCGGCGGCGTAGAAGCTCCGGTTGAGCCCGCCCAGGGTGCCGAGCCGCGCGTCCACGGTCCGCACCGCGGCGCGGGCCCGCGGCAGGAGGTGGCGGTCCTCGGGCCACAGGCACAGCGTGGTGCCGCCGCTGCCGGCGCAGAGCGGGTGCGCGGGCTGCGCCTTGCGGACCGCCCAGTACGAGTCGGGCGCGGGGGTGCGGAACGCCACGAGGGCGCCGCCCGCGACCAGCGCGACGAGGGCGAGCGCCGCCAGGGCCACGGGCCGCGGTGCGAGGGTGGCACGGCGCCGGAGGGCGGGCAGGGCGAGCAGCAGCAGGCCGAGGGCGAGGCACCAGGCCACGGCGGTGAGCATGCGGGTGGTGTTCGGCGCGAACTCCGAACTCCAGAACTCGTCTATCGCGGGGAACAGCTTGTCGAGAGGGGTGCCGGGCACGAACGCCACGACCACGAAGAGGCCGTACCAGAAGATCCCGGCGAACGGTGCGATCACCCGTGACGGGAGCGCCGAGCCGACGGCGACGCCGAGAGCGGTCTGCAGGCCCATCATGCTCGCGCCGAGCAGGAGGGGGGTCCAGGCGGGTTCGGTGACGTCGCTGACGCCCGCCGTGCGGGAGAACGCGATGACGACGAACAGGGCGTAGGCGATCAGGGACCACAGCCATGCCGCGAGCCACAGCAGGAAGGCCTGTGCCCATCCGCCCCGGGCAGCGGTGTCCGCCCACGGGCGGGTGCGGTGGCGGAAGGCGCGGCCCGCTCCCCAGGCGGCCGCCGCGCTCATCACCGAGCCCATGACGATCACCGAGAAGAGCTGGACCTGGAGGCTGGTCTGGGTCCACCAGCCGATCCAGTCGCTCTGGCCGGGGCTCTCGGCCGTGAAGTAGTAGACGCCGACGGCTCCCATGAGGGCGGCGGCCCACTTGGCCTCTCCCCGCCGCATCTCGGTCAGCAGGACGCGCATCAGATCGCCGCCGCTTCCGCGCCCGCCAGGTGCAGGTAGCCGGCCTCGACGGCCGTACCGTCGACTTCCACGGCCGTACCTTCGGCTTCCGTGTCCCCGGCGCCGTCGGGGGACGCGTCGCGGGACGGCAGGGCGCAGAGTTCGGCGACCGTGCCGGTGAAGCGGACCGTGCCGGCGAGCAGTACGGCGACCCGGTCGCACACGTGCGCGACGTCCTCGGCCAGGTGGGTGCTCATCACCACGGCGCACCGCTCGCCCAGTTGCCTGATCAGGCTGCGGAAGCCGACCCGCTGGGCCGGGTCGAGGCCGACCGTCGGTTCGTCGAGGAGGACGAGGGAGGGTTCGTTCACCATGGTCTGGGCGATGCCGACGCGGCGCAGCATGCCGCCGGACAGCGCGCCCATCCTGCGGTCGGCGTGCTGGTCCATCTGCACCAGGCGGAGCGCCTCGACGGCCCGTTCGCGCCGCTGGGCGGCCGGGACCTTGCGCAGCCATGCCGCGTACTCGGTGAACTCCAGGACGGTGAAGCGGGGATAGAAGCCGAAGGACTGCGGGAGCACTCCGATCCGCCGCCTGAGCCGCTCCGTGCGGGCTCGTCCCGACGCCTGCTCCCCCAGCAGGGCGACGGTCCCGGACCTGGGGGTGCGAGCCGTGCTCAGCAGCGACAGCAACGTGCTCTTCCCCGCCCCGTTGGGGCCGAGGAGACCGGTGACCCCCGCGGGGAAGGCGAGGGAGACGTCGTCGAGGGCGACCGTCGCCCCGTACCGCACGGTGACGCCCGAGACCGCCGCGACCGGCTGAGAGCCGGCCGCGGCGGTGTTGTGGTGAGTGGTCACGTGGTTCCTGAGCCCCGGTCAGTTCTCGGCACTGGCGAAACCGTAGGCCCTGCTGCCGGGGATGCCGGCCCAGCTGGCCTTGGTGTAGTACTTGCCGCCGGTGCTCGTGCCCTTGTACGAGCCACAGCCGTATGCCTGCCTGTAGCTGCGGGACGTGCCGGCGATCTGCGGGTCGGGGCGGAAGCTCTTGTCCTGGTAGATGTACACGCTGAAGGTCCTGGTGTCGTTCACCGGGACGTCGCCGCACGGCTTGGCGTGGCCGCTGCCGCTGCCCTTCCAGCGGTCGTCGTCCTCCGCGCTGCCGCCGGTGGCGATCGAGAACGGAAGCCTACTGGTGTTGATCTCGGCCGCGACAGCGGTCACCGCGGGAACACCGATGGTGACGGCGGTCAGCACCCCCACGACCGCGAGTTTGCGCTTGCCCGTAAGGCTCTTACGCATGAATCCCCCTGAGAACAGGCCTACTTGGTCGTAACCAACCTATAGAGAGAGCCTCGCGGGTGGCTCGCGAACAGGTTCGACTATGACCCTGATCACCTTTGCCGCGAACCGGGTGCGGCCGCATCACGCATGCGAGGGGGCGAGCAGGTCCCGCATCACCTCCGCCGCCTTGACCGCCGCGTCCGCGCAGCAGTTGTTGAAGAGGAGGTGGAGTTCCTTGGTCCGCGCGGTCAGCGGGCGGATGCGGGGCAGCCATTCGGCGAGTTCCCGGTCGGTGTAGGTGTGCCGGAAGCGGTCCTCCTTCGTGCCCGTCCGCCAGAGCGGGCTGCGGCCGTGAAAGCGGATCACCGCCAGGCGGGAGGTGGTGACGGGGACCGGTGACATGCCCTCGTGGGTGTCCGTGGCCACGGCCGTGGCGTCCAGGTCGCTCAGGAAGGACGCCGTGCGGCCGGTCTCCCACCAGGCGGGATTGCGGAACTCGACGGCGAACGGCCAGCCGTGGGCGCGTTCCCGGGCGGTGCGGATGAAGGACTCGGCCTCCGGTCCGGGCGTGAGGGAGGGCGGGTACTGGAAGAGGAGGGTGCCCAGGCGGCCGGCGTCGCGCAAGGGGGCCAGCGCTTCGGCGTAGCGGGTCCAGATCTCGGCGCGCAGGGCCTCGTCCCGGGGGTGGCCGCGGAGGTCCGGGGGGAGTGCGGCGGGGCGGGTGGGGTGGCCGGTGAGGAGGGAGAACGCCTTGACGTCGAAGCGGAATCCGGGCGGCGTGCGGTCCGCCCAGAGGGCCGTGGTGCGGGCGGTGGGCAGGGCGTAGTACGGGGAGTCGGCTTCCGCCAGCGGGAAACGGGTCGCGTAGTGGCGCAGGCGCCTTTCGGCGTCCCGGTGACCGGGTGGGTACCAGCCACTGCGGAGCAGTGCCGGATCGGTCCAGCCGCAGGTGCCGATGAGGACGTCCGTCATGAAAGCGCCAGTACCCGTCGTTCATCCGGTCTTCACCCGTGAGGTTGGCTTGCGTGGGGCGCGGGAATATTGGCGTGTGCATGCTCTGTCCGCACCGCCAGCCGTCCATCCAAACCCGGAGGTTGATGTGTCCGGCAGTTCTGTGTACCGCCGTGCCCGTACCGTCGTGGCGGCCGCGGCGGCCTTCGCCGCGGCCGCGGTCGGGGTGTGGACCGGGGTCGGTGAGGGCTCCGCGCACGCCGCGGGCGCCGTGCCCAGCCCGGACCACGTCGTCGTCGTGGTCTTCGAGAACCATGCCTACAGCCAGGTCATCGGCTCCTCCAGCGCGCCCTACATCAACTCGCTGAAGGCGGGAGGCGCCAACCTCTCGCAGTCGTACGGCGAGACCCACCCGAGCCAGCCCAACTACTTCGCGCTGTTCTCCGGTTCGACGCAGGGCATCACCGACGACAGCTGTTACACCCCGGGCTTCTCGTCGGCGCCCAACCTCGCCTCCGAGCAGATCGCCGCCGGGCGCAGCTGGGCCAGCTACAACGAGACCCTGCCCAGCCAGGGGGCCACGACCTGCAGCAGCGGCAAGTACGCGCGCAAGCACAACCCCTGGTTCGGTTTCAGCAATGTGCCGACGTCGAGCGCCAAGACCTTCGCGCAGTTCCCGGCGGACTACTCGACGCTGCCGCAGCTGTCGTTCGTGGTGCCGAACCTGTGCAGCGACATGCACGACTGCTCGGTGTCCAGCGGTGACACCTGGCTCAAGAACAACCTGGGCGCCTACGCGACGTGGGCCAAGACCCACAACAGCCTGCTCGTCGTGACGTTCGACGAGGACAACCGGCTGAGCGGCAACCGGATCCCGACCGTGTTCTACGGGCAGCCCGTCACCGCCGGTTCGAGCTCGGCGACCACGTACAACCACTACGACCTGCTGCGCACCCTGGAGGACACCCAGGGCCTGACCACGCACGCGGGCAACGCGGCATCCGCCAAGGACATCACCGGCATCTGGGCGTCCTGACGTGTACGTAGCGGACAGCCGCGCCAGCACGTCCGCTCATGGTGCCGTCCGGCCCCCCGCCGGGCGGCGCCGTGCCGCGGTCGCGCCGACCGTGGTCGCGCTGGGGACGGTGAGTCTGGTCACCGACGTCTCGTCGGAGATGGTGACGGCGGTGCTGCCGCTGTACCTGGTGACCGGGCTCGGCCTGTCCCCGCTGGGCTTCGGACTGCTGGACGGCATCTACAACGGGTTCTCGGCGCTCGTGCGCCTGGCGGGCGGCCACCTCGCCGACCGGGGCGGCGGGCGGCACAAGTGGGTCGCGGGGCTGGGCTACGGCATCTCGGCCGCGTGCAAGCCGCTGCTGCTGATGGCGCACGCGCTGACCCCGATCGGGCTGGTGCTCGCCGCCGACCGGACGGGCAAGGGGCTGCGGACGGCCCCGCGGGACGCGCTGATCTCGCTGTCCAGCACGCCGGAGACGCGGGGACGGGCCTTCGGGGTGCACCGGGCGATGGACACGGCCGGCGCCCTGCTCGGGCCGCTGGCGGCGTTCTGGATCCTGCGGGCCACCGTCGACGGCTACGACGCGGTGTTCACCGTCAGCTTCTGCGTGGCCGTGCTCGGCGTCCTGGTGCTGGTCCTGTTCGTACCGGGCGGGCGGGGGGCGCCGAGCGGCCCGGAACCGGCCGTACGCCCCACGATCCGTGCGGCTCTCACCCTGCTGGGCGGCCGCGACCTGCGCCGGGTCACCGTCTGCGCGCTGCTGCTGGGGCTCGCCACGGTCAGCGACTCCTTCGTCTACCTGCTGCTCCAGCGCCGACTCGGCGTCCCCGACCGCTGGTTCGCGCTGCTGCCCCTGGGGACGGCCGCCACGTTCCTGCTGCTGGCGGTGCCGCTCGGCCGGCTCGCGGACCGGGTGGGCCGGTGGACGGTCTTTCTGGCCGGCCACGGCACCCTGCTCCTCGCCTACCTCCTGCTGCTGACCTCCTGGCACGGCACGGGTCTGCCGTATCTCGTCCTCGCCCTGCACGGCGCCTTCTACGCGGCGACCGACGGGGTGCTGATGGCGGCGGCCTCGGACAGCGTGCCGGAGGGGCTGCGCTCGTCCGGACTGGCCGTCGTGCAGACCGGGCAGGCCCTGACCCGGTTCGCCTGCTCGCTGCTGTTCGGCGCGGCCTGGACGATGTGGGGCGACCGGGCGGCGCTGGCGGGGGCGGCGGTGGCGCTGGCCGCCTGCGCCGCGTTCTCCCTCGGGATGCGCCCCGAGAACACGAACGGAACGAAGGAGACGGTGACCGCATGACCGTACGCAACCGTGTCCTGATCCTGGTCGCGGCCGTCGCCGTACTGGCGGCGGTCGGGCTGGCGTCCGTGCTGCACGCCTCCGCGCGCGCGGACCGCCGTGACCACACGCAGGCGGGCGGCCCGCGGGTCACGCCGGGGACGGTGACGCTGAAGGACTCCGGGCGGCTGGTGTTCCGGAACATGGCGTGGGGGCCGCACCGGGACGAGCTGACGAGCGTGCCGGCCGCGGATCCGGGCGGACCGCGCACCGCCTCCGGCCTCAAGTGCCTGCGTTTCTACGCGGCTTCGGGCACCGGGGTGTGCCTGCAGGCCGTGCACGGGCCGCTCTCGGACACCTACCGCGCGCTGATCCTGGACGCCCGTCTGCGGACCGTCGACCGCTACGACGTCCCGGGCATCCCGTCCCGCGCCCGGGTCTCCCCCACCGGGCACTTCGCGGCCTGGACGGCGTTCGTGGGCGGCGACTCGTACGCCGGCACGGACTTCTCCACCCGAGCGGCCGTCGTGGACACCCGCAGCGGGGAGCTGATCCCCTCCCTGGAGACCTTCCGGATCGTCAGGGACGGGCATCCCTACCGGGCGGCGGACGTCAACTTCTGGGGCGTGACCTTCGCGGACGACGACCGTACGTTCTACGCGACGCTGGCGACGCGGGGGCACACCCACCTGGTCCGCGGCGACCTTCGGGCCCGTACGGTCACCACCGTGCACGAGAACGTCGAGTGCCCGTCCCTGTCGCCCGACGGCACGCGGATCGCGTACAAGAAGCGGGTCGAGGGCCTGCCGAAGGACGCCCCCTGGCGGCTGTACGTCCTGGACCTGCGCACGATGCGGGAGACCCCGCTGGCCGAGCCGCGCAGTGTGGACGACCAGGCGGTGTGGCGGGACGCGCGGACGGTCGTGTACGCGCTCCCGGGCGACTACGGCGCCGATCTGTACGAGGTCCCGGCCGACGGCTCGGGCAGGCCCCGGCGAATCGGCCCGGCCGCCGTGTCACCGGCGTACCTGCCCTGAGGCCCGGCGGGGGGTGCGGGGTGGCGAGTCGAAGCGGCCGGGTCGTGGACGTAGGCTGACCGACCCGACCATTCGCAGCGAAAGGTTTGAAAGTGGCCTCTCGTCTCAATCCGTACATCAGCTTCGCCGGTGACGCGAAGCAGGCCCTGGAGTTCTACCAGGAGGTCTTCGGCGGCAGTCTGGCCGTCCACACCTTCGGCGAGTTCGGCTCCGAGGCGCCCCCCGGACACGCCGACAAGATCATGCACGGCATGCTGGAGACCACCGGCGGGTTCACGCTGATGGGCGCCGACAGTCCGCCGGGCATGGAACGCACCCCCGGCAACAACATCGCGGTGAGCCTGAGCGGCGACGACGCGGACGAGCTGCGGGGCTACTGGGACAAGCTGTCCGACGGCGCCACCGTGTCCGTGCCCCTGGAGAAGCAGATGTGGGGCGATGTGTTCGGCATGTGCACGGACAGGTTCGGCATCACATGGATGGTCAACATCACCGGCCAGTAGCCCCGGCGCGCCACCGGACGGCCTCCCCTCCTCGGCGCCGGCTCACAGGCCGGGCTCATCGAACTGGTCGAGAAGGAAGTCGACCGGGACGAGGCCCGAGGCGGCGGACGCGCCGTCCTGAAGAAACTGCTCCGTCCAGATGACCTTGCCGTGAGAGGTGTACCGCGTCCCCCATCGCTGGGCGAACTGCGCCACCAGGAACAGCCCCCGCCCGCCTTCGTCGGTGGTGGCCGCCCGCCGCACGCGCGGCGACGTGCCGCTTCCGTCCGACACCTCGCAGACCAGAGAACGTCCGTGGAGCAGCCGTACGCCGACCGGCGGCGAGCCGTACCGGATCGCGTTCGTGACCAGCTCGCTGATGATCAGCTCCGTGGCGAACGCCGCCTCCTCCAGCCCCCACTCCAGCAACCTCTCCCGGCAGCGCGCCCGTACCGAGGGAACCACCGCCGGATCCGACGGCACCTCCCACACGGCCACGTCCGAGCGCGGGAACTTGCGGGTACGTGCCGTCAGCAGCGCGATGTCGTCGGAGGAGTGCGACGGCTTCAACGAGTCCATCACCGCTTGGCACGTCTGCTCCGGCGTGCGGCCCCCGGACCCGCCCAGCGCCCGGCGCAGTCGCTCCATCCCGACGTCGATGTCGTGGGTACGGTCCTCCACGAGCCCGTCGGTGTACAGCACCAGTTGCGAACCCTCCGGCAGGGACAGTTCCACGGTCTCGAAGGGGTAGCCGCCCAGACCGAGCGGCGCCGAGGCCGGCACGTCAGGACAGGTGACCGTCCCGTCCGGGCGCACCACCACCGGCTGTGGATGCCCCGCACGGGCCATCGTGCAGATCTCCGTCACCGGGTCGTAGACCGCGTAGAGGCAGGTCGCTCCGGTCACGCCCTCGCCTTCCTGGCCCTCCCTGGCATCGTCCGTGTTCTCCTCGTTGTCCATGCGGACGACCAGGTCGTCCAGGTTCCCGAGCACCTCGTCCACGGGCAGGTCCAGGGTGGAGAAGTTGTGCACCGCGGTGCGCAGCCGGCCCATCGTCGCCGCCGCGTGCAGCCCGTGACCGACGACATCACCCATCACCAGAGCCACGCGCGCGCCCGGAAGCGGGATGACGTCGAACCAGTCCCCGCCCACCCCGGCCTCCGCGGGCAGGTACCGCCAGGCCACCTCCAGCGCGTCCTGCTCCGGCTGCCGCCGCGGCAGCAGGCTGCGCTGCAGCGTCACCGCCATCGCGTGCTCCCGGGTGAACCTCCGGGCGTTGTCGATGGCCACCGCCGCCCGCGCGGCCAGTTCCTCCGCGAAGGTGAGGTCATCCGACTCGAACGCCGCGGAACCCGCCATCCGGTAGAAGTTCGCCACGCCCAGCGTCACGTCGCGCGCCCGCAGCGGCACGGCCACCAGTGACCGCAACCCGCGCTCCAGCGCCCTCGCGGCACGCTCCGGATCCTGTTCCCGCCAGCCCTGTGCCTGCCGCAGGTCCGCCTCGAGCGTCACCCGTGGCTCCTGCAGCGCCCGCATCTGCGGAGTCCGGCGCGAGAACGAGACCAGCTGGCCCCGCGGATACACCGGGATCATCCGCCGGTCACCACCGATCGCCGCCCGGCGCAGATGCCGCCAGCCCTCCGCCGTGGGCTCCCACCCCCGCAGCACCGCTTCGAGCAGGTCCACCGTCACGAGGTCGGCGAACTGCGGCACCGCCACGTCGGCGAGCTCCTGGGCCGTACGCTCCACGTCCAGCGTGGTCCCGATCCCCACCCCGGCCTCGTACAGCAGCTTCAGCCGCTCCCGCGCGACCTCGGCCCGCCCCGTGACCGCCGCCAGCTCCGTGGTGTCCCGCAGAGTCACCACGCTGCCCTCCGACTCGGCCTGCGGGTACGTCGGCCGCTTGTTCACCGCCAGCAACCGGTCCCCCGCGCGGCAGACCTCATCGGTGACCGCCTCCGGCGACGTCAGCAGGCGCGTGATCGGCTCCGGCAGTCCCAGCTCCCGCACCGGACGCCCCCGCACGTCCGCCGGCAGTCCGAGCAGCCGTGTCGCCTCGTCGTTGGCCATCAGCAGTCGCCCGTCGGCGTCGGTGATCAACAGTCCTTCCCGCACCGCGTGCAGGACCGCGGCGTGGTGCCGGTACAGCTCCGCCAGCTCCGCCGGGGCCATGCCGCGCGTCTGCCGCCGCAGCCGCCGGGACACCAGCGTCGTTCCCGCCACGGCCAGCGCCAGCGCGGCCACGCCGCTGCCCAGGATGATCGACAGATCCGGCAGCCACAGCGCCGCCACGTTCCTGACCGTGATTCCGGCGGAGACCAGGCCGACCACCGCGCCGTGCGAGTCGGTCACCGGGACCACCGCCTGCACGTCCGTCCCCCTGCCCGCGGGCAGGGGCGGCCCGCCGGCCTGCTCGACGACGGTATCGCCCTTCAGCGCCGGTTCGATGGTGCCGACGAACTTCTTTCCGATCTCCCGCGGGTAGGGATACGTATAACGGATCCCGTCCGTGTTCATGACGATGACGAAGTCCACGCCCGCACGCTTGCGCGCCTCCTCGGCCCGGGGCTGGAGCACCGCCGTCGGGTCCGGGCTCCGCAGCGCCTCGGCCGTGCCGGGAGCGCTCGCGAACGTCTGCGCCGCGACGATCGACTCCCTGCGCCCCTGCTGCAGGGCGTCGTTCGCCGCCTGGAGCACCATGCCCACCACGGCGGCCACGACCAGCAGGACCACGATCACGACCTGGAGAAGGAGCACCTGACCGGCCACACTGCGCCGGTCCGGCCGGGAGGCGCGACGTGCGCGCGAGCCCCCGCCGAGCGGATGCCGTTCCGGACCCCGTGGGCGCCCGGAAAATACTTCCATACACCCTTGATAACACCGCTGCCGGGAAGCCGACGCACGCACGAAGTGATACGCCGGGGGGCCGTCGGTCGACGACCGACGGCCCCCCGGCGGACGCGCGCGGAAACACGCTCCGGCCTGCGCCTACAGCACCGGCAGGTTCTTGCGCAGCTCGAACGCGGTGACCTCGGAGCGGTACTCGTGCCACTCGGCGCGCTTGTTGCGCAGGAAGAAGTCGAAGACGTGCTCGCCGAGGGTCTCGGCGACCAGGTCGCTGCGCTCCATGAGGGTCAGGGCCTCGCCGAGGTTCTGCGGCAGGGGCTCGATGCCCATCGCGCGGCGCTCGGCGTCGGAGAGCGCCCAGACGTCGTCCTCGGCGCCGGGCGGGAGTTCGTACCCCTCCTCGATGCCCTTCAGGCCGGCCGCCAGGAGGAGGGCGTAGGCCAGGTACGGGTTGGCGCCGGTGTCGAGGGAGCGGACCTCCACGCGGGCGGAGCCCGTCTTGCCGGGCTTGTACATCGGGACGCGGACCAGGGCGCTGCGGTTGTTGTGGCCCCAGCAGATGTACGAGGGGGCCTCGCCGCCGGCGCCCGCCGTGCGCTCGGAGCCGCCCCAGATGCGCTTGTAGGAGTTCACCCACTGGTTGGTGACCGCGGAGATCTCCGCCGCGTGCTTGAGCAGGCCCGCGATGAAGGAGCGGCCGACCTTGGAGAGCTGGTACTCCGAGCCGGACTCGTAGAACGCGTTGCGGTCGCCCTCGAAGAGGGAGAGGTGCGTGTGCATGCCGGAGCCCGGGTGCTCGGAGAAGGGCTTGGGCATGAACGTCGCCTGGACTCCCTGCTCCAGGGCCACCTGCTTCATGACCAGGCGGAACGTCATGATGTTGTCGGCCGTGGAGAGCGCGTCGGCGTAGCGCAGGTCGATCTCCTGCTGGCCGGGCGCGCCCTCGTGGTGGGAGAACTCGACCGAGATGCCCATGGACTCCAGCATGGTGATCGCCTGGCGGCGGAAGTCCATGCCGACGTTGGTCGGGGTGTGGTCGAAGTAGCCCGAGTTGTCGGCCGGGGTGGGGCGGGAGCCGTCGAGCGGGCGGTCCTTCAGCAGGAAGAACTCGATCTCGGGGTGGGTGTAGAAGGTGAAGCCCAGGTCGGAGGTGCGGGCGAGGGCGCGCTTGAGCACGTAGCGCGGGTCGGCGAAGGAGGGGGAGCCGTCCGGCATGAGGATGTCGCAGAACATGCGGGCGGTCCCGGGGGTCTCCGCGCGCCACGGCAGGACCTGGAAGGTGGAGGGGTCCGGCTTGGCGATCATGTCGGACTCGTAGACCCGGGCGAAGCCCTCGATGGCGGAGCCGTCGAAGCCGATGCCCTCGTCGAAGGCCTGTTCCAGCTCGGCGGGGGCCACGGCGACGGACTTCAGGAAGCCCAGCACGTCCGTGAACCACAGGCGTACGAACCGGATGTCACGCTCCTCCAAGGTCCGGAGCACGAACTCCTGCTGCTTGTCCATCTTCCGCTTCCCCATCCTTGCTGGTCAGGCCGCCTGTCTCCGGTACCACGGGAGGCGGTCGGGCACCTGAGCATCCCACCACAACACCATTTCACGCGCGTTGCGGACCTTGATCGCCCGAGCGTCCTCGCCCTGAACGCCTCCCGTACGGCAGGTGTACTGCGCTCTCGCCCATCTTGCCTGTTCGCACCGACATCCGTAATGGCCGATCCGCTTCGCCGGGTGACCGACACCACGGCCGTTTAATTTGCATCTTAAATGCAAGTTTTCTAGCGTGCCGATCAGCCGAGTTCTCCGAGGAGTCCCGATGCTGACCGAGCAATCCGCAGCCACCGTCCGCGCCACCCTGCCCGCCGTCGGCGCGGCCATCGGCGAGATCACCGAGCGCTTCTACGCCCGCCTCTTCGCCGCCCACCCCGAACTGCTGCGCGACCTGTTCAACCGCGGCAACCAGGCCGCGGGCACCCAGAAGCAGGCCCTCGCGGGCTCCATCGCCGCCTTCGCCACGCACCTGCTGGAGCACCCGGAGCAGCGGCCGGACGCCCTGCTCGGCCGCATCGCGCACAAGCACGCCTCCCTCGGCGTCGCCCCCGAGCAGTACGCGGTGGTGCACGAGCACCTCTTCGCCGCGATCGCCGAGGTCCTCGGCGAGGCCGTCACGCCCGGGGTCGCCGCCGCCTGGGACGAGGTCTACTGGCTGATGGCCAACGCGCTCGTCGCCGTCGAGAAGCGGCTCTACGAGGAGAGCGGCGGGCCGGGCACGCGCGCGTGGGAGGTCGTCGAGCGGATCGAGGAGACCGCCGACGTCGTCAGCTTCCGGGTGCGGCCGGCGGACGGCGGGCCGGTGGCCGGCTTCCGCGCCGGACAGTACGTCTCCGTCGGTGTCACCCTGCCTGACGGGGCCCGGCAGATACGGCAGTACAGCCTGTCCGGGGCGCCGGCCGCGGCGGAGCGCCGGTTCAGCGTCAAGCGTGTGCACGGCGGCACGGCGCCGGACGGCGAGGTCTCCCACCACCTCCACGCGCGCGTGGAGCCCGGCGACGTCCTGGAGCTGTCCGAGCCGTACGGCGATCTCGTGCTGGACGCCGCCCCGGACACCCCGGTGCTGCTCGCCTCGGCGGGCATCGGCGTGACCCCGATGATCGCGATGCTGGCCGGCCTCGCCGACGCCGGCCACGGCGGGCCGGTCACCGTCGTGCACGGCGACCGCTCCCCCGCCGACCACGCCCTGCGCGCCGACCACGAGGCGTACGCCGGCAAGCTGCCGGACGCCGCCGTGCACTTCTTCTACGAGCGGGACGCCGGGCCGGGCCACCGCACCGGCCTGGTCGACCTGGCCGGCATCGACGTACGGCCCGGCACGCGCGCGTACCTGTGCGGGCCGCTGCCCTTCATGCGCGCGGTCCGCGCCCGGCTGATCGAGAAGGGCGTCGCCCCGGCCGACATCCACTACGAGGTGTTCGGGCCGGACCTGTGGCTGGCGCAGGGCTAGACCGACGGCCGGTTCCGGCCCGGGGGGCAGCCGTCCCCGGCCGGGCCGCGCGTGATGCCGAGCAGCAGCGGGCCGGTCGGATCGGTGACGATGTCGCAGACCGTGACCGGGTCCAGCGTGGCGAAGAACGCCTCCTGGGCCCGGCGCAGGGCCCCGCGGAGCCGGCACCCGGAGTTCAGGGGGCAGGGGGTCGCGCCCTCGCACTCGACCACGTCGCCCTCGCCCTCGAAGGTGCGGACCACCGCGCCGACCGACGCCGTACGGCCCCGTTCGGTGAGCGCCAGACCGCCGCCCCGGCCGCGGCGGGCGTCGACCAGGCCCAGGTGCTGGAGTTCGGCGACGACCTTCGCGGCGTGCGTGTAGGGCACGTCCATGTCGGCGGCGACCTGGCGGGTCGTGGGGGTGGCGTCGACGGCCACGGCCAGGCGCATCAGGACGCGCAGGGCCAGATCGGTGGAGCGCAGCAGCCGCATACCCCCGAGCGTAGGTAATGCGCATCCTGGCTTCAAATTATCCGCTTGCCGCGTCCTGCCTACGGAAGCGAGCCCTGCGCGCACTACGATCAGCGGGCCCCACCGTCCACGCCCATTCCCTTCCAGAAGGACACGACTCATGGGTTCCGGCAAGAACAGCAGCACCGCGGCGCGCAAGGCGCGCATAGAGGAGATGCGGCGCGCCGAGCGTGCCCGCGAGAGCCGCAACCGGATCCTCGTCATCGCCGCCAGTGTGGTGGTCGTCGCCGGTCTCGCCGTCGGCGGTGTGGTCCTCGTGAACGCGCAGTCGGACAAGAAGGACTCGGCCACCGCGAGCGACGACGGCAAGGGCTCGGGTGACACCGGGCACTTCACCGCCGGCGCGGACGGCGTGAAGACCTGGTCGGGCAAGCTGTCGCGGACGCATGTGACGTCCAAGGTGACGTACCCGATGCACCCGCCGGTCGGCGGCGACCACAACCCGGTCTGGCTGAACTGCAACGGCAACGTCTACACCGAGCCGGTGCAGGACGAGAACGCCGTGCACGCGCTGGAGCACGGCGCGGTCTGGGTGACGTACACCGGCAAGGCGCAGAAGGCGGACGTCGACGCGCTCGCGGCCAAGGTGAAGAGCACGCCGTACTCGCTGATGAGCCCGTACGAGAACCAGGACGCCCCGCTGATCCTGTCGGCCTGGGGCCACCAGGTGGCGGTGAAGAGCGCGAAGGATCCGGAAGTGGACAAGTTCTTCGCCACCTATGTGCAGGGCCGGCAGACGCCCGAGCCGGGTGCCTCGTGCACCGGCGGGGTCATGAAGTGAGCCGGCGGTACGTCGGCTGGGTCGCCGGGGCCGCGGCGGCGGTGCTCGTCGCGGCCGGCGCGATCACCTACGCGGTCGCCGAGGAGTCCGGCGGACCGGACGCGACGACGCCGGGCGCGGAGTCGGCCGACGCCGGCTTCGCGCGGGACATGGCCGTCCACCACCAGCAGGCCGTCGAGATGTCGTACATCGTGCGGGACCGCACGAAGGACGAGGAGGTGCGGCGGCTCGCGTACGACATCGCGCAGACGCAGGCCAACCAGCGCGGGATGCTGCTGGGCTGGCTGGACCTGTGGGAGCTGCCGAAGGTGTCGGCCGACCCGCCGATGACCTGGATGGGCATGCGCGGCATGGCCTCCGGCAAGGACGGCGCGCTGATGCCGGGCATGGCGACCGACACCGAGCTGAAAAAGCTCCAGTCGCTGAACGGCAGGCAGGCGGAGGTCCTCTACCTCCAGCTCATGACGGCCCATCACAAGGGCGGCATCCACATGGCCGAGGGCTGTGTCGCCAAGTGCACCGTCGACGTGGAGAAGCGGCTCGCGCAGGGCATGGTCGACTCGCAGCAGTCGGAGATCGAGCTGATGACCGGGATGCTCAGGGCGCGGGGAGCCGAGCCGCGTCCGTGAACAGCCGCCCGGCCCTTCCGTTACGCAACCGTGAGGAACGGAAGGGCACAATTCGCCCTGTTCGACGGCTACTTGAGCTTCTCTTGACTTTCACGTTCCCCTGGCATGAACGGTTCATCGAAAGAGTGGCCCCCATCGTGTGATCCACTCGCCGGCCGACACCGCCGCGGGCCGGCGCGCGGAGCCGCGACGTACCAGCCACTACGTGCATGCGAACCGCATCGCAGGGGGTTCTATGAGATCCAACCGCGCCACCGTGCGCGCCGGTGTGAGCATGGCAGCGACACTGCCCATGATCGCCGGCGCGCTGGCGCTGGGCATACCCGCGGCACACGCTGCGGACAGCCCCGCCCGTGACGTTCTGAAGGGCAGCAAGCCGCTCTGGGCCACGGCCAAGGCGGACAAGGGCGCGACCTCGGACAGCGCCCAGGTCAAGGCCCGCGTCTACCTGGCCGGCAAGGACGCGGCCGGACTCGCCGCCTACGCCAGGGCCGTGTCCGACCCGAGCTCGCCGCTGTACGGCAAGTACCTGAGCGCCAAGAAGGCGCAGACCCGCTTCGGCGCCACCAAGGAGCAGGTCACCGCGGTCAAGTCCTGGCTGAAGTCGGCCGGTCTGACCATCACCGCGGTCACCCCGCACTACGTCGCCGTCTCCGGTGACGTGGCCGCCGCCGAGAAGGCGTTCGGCACCCAGCTGCACAACTTCGCCAAGGGCTCGAAGACTTACCGGGCCCCGGCGCAGACGGCCTCCGTGCCGGCCGGCCTCAAGGGCGCCGTCCTGACCGTCACCGGCCTGGACAGCGCGCCGCACAAGTCGAACCACGACGACCAGCTGCCGCCGCCGGACGCCGTGTTCAAGAATGCCGGGCCGTTCTCCTCGTACTACGGCTCGAACGTCGCGACCACGCTGCCGGACGCGTACGGCAGCAAGGTCCCGTACGCCGTCCGGGGTTACACCGGCAAGCAGCTGCGCGCCGCGTACGGCGCCGGCGCGTACACCGGCAAGAAGGTCCGCATCGCGATCACGGACGCGTACGCCTCCCCGACGATCGCCTTCGACGCGGCCTCGTACGCGAAGAAGAACGGTGACGCGGCCTGGAAGACGGGCCAGCTGCACCAGGTGCTGCCGAAGAACTACACGAAGACCGAGGAGTGCGGCGCGGCCGGCTGGTACGGCGAGGAGACCCTCGACGTCGAGGCCGTGCACGCGGTCGCGCCGGCCGCCGACGTCACGTACGTGGGCGCGGCCTCCTGCTACGACGACGACCTGCTGGACTCGCTCGGCAAGATCGTCGACAACCACCTGGCCGACATCGTCTCCAACTCCTGGGGCGACATCGAGGCCAACCAGACGCCGGACCTCGCGGCCGCCTACGACCAGGTGTTCCAGCTGGGCGCGGTGCAGGGCATCGGCTTCTACTTCTCCTCCGGCGACGACGGCGACCAGGCCGCGGCCTCCGGGGTCAAGCAGGTCGACACCCCGGCCAACTCGGCGTGGGTGACCGCGGTCGGCGGCACCTCGCTGGCCGTCGGCAAGGGCGACACGTACCAGTGGGAGACCGGCTGGGGCACCGAGAAGGCGACCCTGTCGGCCGACGGCAAGAGCTGGGAGGGCTTCCCCGGCGCGTTCACCTCGGGCGCGGGCGGCGGCACCAGCAAGACGGTCCCGCAGCCGTACTACCAGCGGAACGTCGTGCCGAAGGCGCTGGCCACGGCCAACAACGCCGCCGGCAACCGCGTCGTCCCGGACATCGCGGCCATCGCCGACCCGAACACCGGCTTCCTCGTCGGCCAGACCCAGACCTTCCCCGACGGCTCGGAGCGGTACAGCGAGTACCGCATCGGCGGCACGTCGCTGGCCGCTCCGGTGATCGCGGCGGTCCAGGCCCTGGCCCAGGAGGCGCAGGGCGGCAAGGCGCTCGGCTTCGCCAACCCGGCGATCTACGCCAAGTACGGCAAGAAGGGCGTCTTCCACGACGTCACGGACAACCCGACCGGCTCCGGCCTGGCGGTCGCCCGTGTGGACTTCGCCAACGGCCTGAACGCCAAGGACGGCCTGCTGTACTCGGTCCGCAGCCTGGGCAAGGACAGCTCGCTGTCCGCGGTGAAGGGCTACGACGACGTGACGGGCGTCGGCTCCCCGGCGAACGGCTACGTGGGGTCGTACGCGAGGAAGCACTGACCCGCTGACCCGCTGATCCACTGACCGGAAGGGGGCGTGAGGCCACTGGGCCTCACGCCCCCTTCTCGTGCCCGCAGCCGGTGATGGGCAGATCTGTGCCACGCCCACCAGCCGGCCAACCTCCTGACCTGCGCTTTTTCCCGCACTCGCTGGCACAGATCTGCCAATCGCCGCGCGACGCCGGAGGGGTGGGGGCGGGGGGTCAGTGGTGGAGGGCCGTGGTTTCCTCCGGGAGGTGGGTGGTGATGATCCGGGCGGGGGACGGGGTCTCGCGGCCGCGGTCGACCGCGTATGCGACGCTCGCCACGCCCAGGCCCAGCACCGCCAGGGCGGCGCCCGCGAGGGCCGGGGACGTCGTACCGAAACCCGCCGCGAGGGCCAGGCCGCCGATCCAGGCGCCGCCCGCGTTGGCCAGGTTGAAGGCCGCCTGGTTGGCCGAGGAGGCCAGGGAGGGGGCCGCCGCGGCCTTCTCCATCACCATCAGCTGGAGCGGGGACCCGGTGACGAACGCCGCCATGCCGAGGAGGGCCACCGCGAGGGCCGCGCTCACTTCCGTCCGCATGAGGAGCGGGAAGAGCGCCAGGACCGCCACGAGGGAGGCCAGGCCGCCGAAGAGGGTGCCGCGCAGGGAGTGGTCCGCGAGGCGGCCGCCCAGCAGGTTGCCCGCGGTGGCGCCGACGCCGAAGAGGGCGAGGAGCACGGTCACGTTCGTCTCGGCGAAGCCGGCCGTGTCCGTCAGCATGGGGGTCACGTAACTGTAGGCCGCGAAGAGCGCGCCGAAGCCCGCCACCGTGGTGCCGAGGGCCAGCCAGACCGGCAGAGACGTCAGGGCGGCGAGTTCGCCGCGCAGGCCGGCCGGCGCGGCCGCGTGCTCCCGGTCGTGCGGGATCAGCAGGGCCAGCGAGGCGATCGCGGCCAGGCCGATCACGCTCACGGCCAGGAACGTCGCGCGCCAGCCGAAGTGCTGGCCCATGAGGGTGGCGGCGGGCACGCCGGCGATGTTGGCGACGGTCAGGCCGAGGAACATCAGCGACACCGAGCGGGCCTTGCGCTCGGGCGGGACCATCCCGGTGGCGACAACCGCGCCCACACCGAAGAAGGCGCCGTGCGGCAGGCCGCTGAGGAAGCGGGCGGCCAGCAGGGAGCCGTTCCCGGGGGCGAGCGCGGAGAGCGCGTTGCCCACCACGAACAGGCACATGAGGGCCATCAGGACCGTGCGGCGGGACATGCGCGCGGTCACGGCCGCCAGCAGCGGGGCGCCGATGACGACGCCCAGCGCGTACGCCGAGACCAGGTGCCCGGCGGCGGGGATCGAGATGTGCAGGTCGTCCGCGACGTCGGGCAGCAGCCCCATCATCACGAACTCGGTCGTACCGATGCCGAAGGCGCCCACGGCGAGGGCGAGCAGGGCCAGGGGCATGAAGGGCCTTTCAGAGCGGAGTGCCGTACGGGTTCGAGTCTCGCAGTAAGTTCCCGTACGGAACAAATGCTCGCGGGCCCGGTATTCCAGCGGGTTACGAGGCTGTGTCCAGCTTCACACGGGCCGCCACGGGCAGGTGGTCGCTGTTGGTCCGCGGCAGCGTCCAGGAGCTCTCCGGCTCGACGCCCTTGACCATGATCTGGTCGATCCGCGCCATCGGGAACGACGCCGGCCAGCTGAAGCCGAAGCCGCTGCCCGCCGCGCCCTGCGTGGAGCGCAGCTGCGAGGTGACGGCGTTGAGCGAGCGGTCGTTCATCGTGCCGTTGAGGTCGCCGAGCAGGACGACGCGCGCCAGGGGCTCGTCGGCGATCGCCTCGCCGAGCGCGTCGGCGCTCTTGTCCCGCTGGCGGGCGGTGAAACCGGCCTGCATCTTCACCCGCACCGAGGGCATGTGCGCGACGTACACGGCCACCGGGCCCTTGGGGGTGGCGACGGTCGCGCGCATCGCGCGCTTCCAGCCGAGCCGGATGTCGACGGCCCGCACGTCGGTCATCGGGTACTTGCTCCACAGGCCGACCGTGCCGACCACCGCGTGGTGCTCGTACGTCGACGCGAGCGCCTTCTCGTAGACGGGGACGGAGGAGGCGGGCAGTTCCTCCAGGGCCAGCACGTCGGCGCCGGACCCGGCGACGTCGGTGGCGGTCGCGGCCGGGTCGGGGTTGCCGGCGTTGACGTTGTGGGTGGCCACCATGAGGTCGCCGCCGCTGCCACCCGACTTGTCGGTCAGCAGTCCGCCGAAGAGGTTCAGCCACACGATCGCCGGCAGCAGTACGGCGATGAGCGCGGTCGCCGACTTCCGGATCAGGCCGAGCACCAGCAGTACCGGGATGGCCAGGCCCAGCCAGGGCAGAAACGTCTCGGTCAGACTGCCGAGGTTGCCCACCCGGTTCGGGATGTGCGAGTGGATCAGCATCACCAGGGCGAGCAGGAGGGCCAGCACGGCGAGGACGACACCGCGGCGCCAGACGCGCGGATCGCCCCGCCAGCCGGCGGACAGGCGGTGCGCGAGACGCCGGAACCGGGACCCCGGTCCCCCGGGCCCGGAGCCGCCGTCCGCCGTCTCCGTCTCGTACGCCTGCTGCGCCATACCGTCTGCCTCACTGCCTGCCGTGCACACCGTTCGCCCCCCGTTCGCTTCCGACCCTAGGGGATGATCGGCTCCGTTCCCGCCGTCCCATGACGGCCGTACGGAAGACGAGGACGAACAAGGCGGGGCGAGGAGTTCCGGTTGTCCCCGGGCGGACGGGGTCTGTGACGAAACGCGCACATTAGTGCTGCGAGACTGTCGAGCTGACGGGTCGTAGGCCCGCCATGACGGTGTCGACGATGTCCTCGGCCAGCCCCGCCGGCAGGTCGGCGTCGGGACGCAGGACGGAGCGGACGAGGACCGGACCGACGAACAGGTCGTTCGCCAGTTCCACGTCGACGTCCGGCCGGAGTTCGCCGTTGAGCTGTCCGCGGCGCAGCACGTCGAGGACGAGGGCGCGCCGGGGCGCTATGACGTTCTCGTGGTACGCGGCCCAGATTTTGGGGTTGGACTTCATCTGGGCGTGCACGTTGTGCAGAAGTGCCGAGGAACGGCTGGCCAGTCCGCGCTGCCGCAGGTTCTCCAGCAGGACGAGGAGGTCGTCGCGCATGGAGGTGCCGGGGAGTTCGGGTTCGGGTGGCTCGGCCGCGCGGATCACATCGACGAAGAGTTCCTCCTTGCCGCTCCAGCGGCGGTAGATGGTGGCCTTGCCGACCCCGGCGGTGCGGGCGATGCGTTCGATGGAGAGCTCGGCGAGGGGCACGCCCTCCTCCAGGAGCCCTATCACGCCCTCCAGGATGGCGCGCTCCACGGCTTCACTGCGCGGCCGTCCCCGCGCGGGTGTGTCCGGCCGTGGTCGGCTGTCGGCAAGGCTCACGTCGTTCCGTCCTCTCGCTGCGCTGCGGGAATTGTCCCGCAGCCGCCTCCTTCCCCCGTGGAGCCGCTCGCGGGCTCAGTCCGCCGCCGCGACCAACTCCGTCTCCTTCTCGTGCTCCTGGCCGGCGGGCGGCTTGCCGGGCAGGAACAGCGCGGTCACCACGGCGCCGATCAGCGCGACGCCCGTACCGCACAGGGCGGTGACGTGCATGGCGTGCAGGAACGCGTCGTCGGCGGGGGTGACCAGGGCCTGGCCGCGCGGGCCGAGCTTCTCGGCGACGCCGAGGGTGGCCTCGATGGACTCGGCGGCGGTGTCGCGCAGTCCGGGCGGCAGCAGGCCGAGCTTGTCCTCGATGCCGTTGCGGTACGAGGTGGCGAGGACCGAGCCGAGGACGGCGATGCCGAGGGCGCCGCCGACCTGGCGGAAGGTGTTGCTGAGCGCGGAGGCGGAGCCGGCCTTCTCCCGGGGCAGCGCCTGCATGATCACGACGGAGGTCGGCGTCATGATGTGCGCCATGCCGGTGCCCATGAGGAAGAAGACGACCTCCAGCAGCCAGATCGGGGTGTCGGCCTCGAAGGCGGTGAACGCGGCCAGCGTGGCGGCGATCAGCACCAGGCCGGCGGTGGTGGTGGCCCTGTTGCCGAACCGGTCGACGACCAGCCGGGCGCGCGGGGCGAAGATCAGCTGGGCGACGGCGAGCGGCAGCATCAGCGCACCGGACTCCAGCGGGGAGTACCCGCGCACGCTCTGGGTGTAGAAGACGCCGAAGAACGTGACGCCCATCAGCGCGAAGAAGACCAGGGCGATGGCGCTCATGGCGGCCGAGAAGACCTTGTTCTTGAAGTAGGTGACGTCGAGCGAGGGGTGGTCGCTGCGCTTCTCGTAGACGACGAAGGCGGTCAGGACGAGGACACCGGCGACGATCGTTCCCAGCACCTTGGCGTCGGTGAAGTCGGCCAGCTCGCCGCCCTTGATGATGCCGTAGACCAGCAGGACGAGGCCGACGACGGACAGCACCACGCCGACGGGGTCGAGACGGCCGGGCCGGGGGTCGCGGGAGTCGGGCACCAGCCAGACCATGAGGACGAGCGCGACGATCACGATGGGCACGTTGACGAGGAAGACCGAGCCCCACCAGAAGTGGTCCAGGAGCGCGCCGCCGGTGATCGGGCCGATGGCGATGGCGAGCCCGACGCCGCCGGCCCAGATGCCGATGGCCTTGGGCTGTTCCTCGCGCTCGAAGACGTTCATGAGGACGGCGAGGGTGGCGGGCATGACGAAGGCGGCGCCGAGGGCCATCAGCGCGCGGTAGGCGATCAGCTGGCCCGGTGAGCCGGACTCGGCGGCGAGCGCGGATCCGATGCCGAACACGGCGATGCCGGCCAGCAGGACCTTCTTGCGGCCGAGCCGGTCGCCGACGAGTCCGGCGGTGAACAGCAGGCCGGCGAAGACGAGGGTGTAGGCGTTGATCGCCCACTCGATCTCGCTCTGGGTGGCGCCGAGGCCGACGGGCGCCGGGGTCGCGATGGTCTTGATGGCGACGTTCAGGATCGAGTTGTCGAGCACCACGATGAGCAGGCTCAGCATCAGGACGCCGAGGATCGCCCAGCGGCGCCGGTGTACCGCTTCCGGTATTCGGGAGGCAGGGACGGGACTTGTCATGCGTCCGAGCCTACGATCATTTCGATACGGTACCGTCTCGTATCTTATTTCTTTACCAAGGCCTTACACGGCAGTCCGCGGGGAGGTCCGGGGGCGCCGAAGAGGGGGCCGACGGGGAGAGAGGGCCGGGGTGTGGGCGGGTCGGGGCGGGGCCGGGGTGTGGGTGGGGATCACAGGGGGTCCCCCTGGTTCTCGTCGGCACTAGGTGCCACCATGGAGGCGGTCCGGGGACGCCGTCAGGGCGCCTCGAGATGACTGAAGGAGCCGTTGCCATGACGCAGCTTTCGGCTGCCCAGAACAAGCCCTCCGACGGCAGCAAGGCGCTGTACGGGGGGAAGGGCACCCGCCGCATCACCGTCCGCGACATCGCCCTCGCCAAGGAGCGCGGCGAGAAGTGGCCCATGCTCACCGCCTACGACGCGATGACCGCGTCCGTCTTCGACGAGGCCGGGATCCCGGTGATCCTGGTCGGCGACTCGGCGGGCAACTGCCACCTCGGGTACGAGACCACCGTGCCCGTCACCCTCGACGAGATGACCCTGCTGTCGGCCGCCGTCGTACGCGGCACCCAGCGGTCCCTGATCGTCGGCGACCTCCCCTTCGGCTCCTACCAGGAGGGTCCGGTGCAGGCGCTGCGCTCGGCGACCCGGCTGGTGAAGGAGGCCGGGGTCGGCGCGGTCAAGCTGGAGGGCGGCGAGCGCTCGCACGAGCAGATCCGGCTGCTGGTGGAGTCCGGCATCCCGGTCATGGCCCACATCGGCCTGACCCCGCAGTCCGTCAACGCGATGGGCTACCGCGTGCAGGGCCGCGGCGAGGAGGCGGCGCAGCAGCTGCTCCGGGACGCCAAGGCCGTGCAGGACGCGGGCGCCTTCGCGGTGGTCCTGGAGCTGGTGCCGGCGGAGCTGGCGGCCGAGGTGACGCGGGTGCTGCACATCCCGACCGTCGGCATCGGCGCCGGGCCGGAGACGGACGCGCAGGTGCTGGTGTGGACCGACATGCTCGGGCTGACGCCGGGCCGGGTGCCGAAGTTCGTCAAGAAGTACGCGAACCTGCGTGAGGTCATGGGGAACGCGGTGAAGGAGTTCGCCGAGGACGTCGTCGGCGGGAACTTCCCGCTGGAGGAGCACTCCGTCCACTAGTCCACTGCGGCAACACCCCGGACAGCCCGCCGATCGTCCCCCGTCGGCGGGCTGTCCCTTTTGGCTCCCGACGCCCCACGGCGTGGCCGGTGCGGCTGTGGGTGGGGTGTCGGTGCGTGTCGGTGCGTGTCGGTGCGTGTCGGTGCGTGTCGGTGCGTGTCGGTGCGTGTAGGCGGGCTGTCGGTGGTTTGTCGGTGGGCCCTGGCATCTTCATGTGCATGAAGCGAATCGACGACATCCCCGTCGGCGGACAGTCCGCCGTGACCGTACGGGGGCTGGTCAAGCACTACGGCGAGACCAAGGCGCTGGACGGTGTCGACCTGGACGTGCGCGAGGGCACCGTGATGGGTGTGCTCGGGCCGAACGGCGCCGGCAAGACCACCCTCGTACGCATCCTGTCCACCCTGATCACCCCGGACGCCGGCCGGGCCACCGTCGCCGGCTACGACGTCGTACGGCAGCCCCGGCAGCTGCGCCGGACCATCGGCCTCACCGGCCAGTACGCGTCGGTGGACGAGAAGCTCCCCGGCTGGGAGAACCTGTACCTGATCGGCCGGCTGCTGGACCTGTCCCGCAAGGACGCCCGCACCCGCGCCGACGAACTGCTGGAGCGGTTCTCGCTGACGGAGGCCGCCCGGCGCCCCGCGGGCACCTACTCCGGCGGTATGCGGCGCCGGCTGGACCTGGCCGCCTCGATGATCGGCCGGCCGGCCGTGCTGTACCTGGACGAGCCGACCACCGGTCTCGACCCCCGCACCCGCAACGAGGTGTGGGACGAGGTGAAGGCGATGGTCGGCGAGGGCGTCACCGTGCTGCTCACCACCCAGTACATGGAGGAGGCCGAGCAGCTCGCCTCCGAGCTGACCGTGGTGGACCGCGGCAAGGTCATCGCCAAGGGCGGCATCGAGGAGCTGAAGGCCCGCGTCGGCGGACGCACGCTGCGGGTGCGCCCGGTCGACCCGCTGGAGCTGCGCCCGCTCGCCGGGATGCTGGACGAGCTGGGGATCACCGGGCTCGCGGCCACCACCGTGGACGCCGAGACCGGCACCCTGCTGGTGCCGGTCCTCAGCGACGAGCAGCTGACCGCCGTGGTCGGCGCGGTCACCGCGCGCGGCATCACACTCTCCTCCATCACCACCGAACTGCCCAGCCTGGACGAGGTGTTCCTGTCCCTCACCGGCCACCGTGCCAGTGCCCCGCAGGACACCGCGCCCGCCGACGACCGCCAGGAGGTCGCCGTATGAGTTCCGCCACCCTGTCCCCGGCCGCCGCGAAGGCGGACACGCCGATCTCCGTGCGGGCCCATCTGCGGCACACCGGCGCGCTGATCCGCCGCAACCTGCTGTGGATCCGGCAGGACCCGGAGTCGATGTTCGACGCCATCCTGTTCCCGGTCGTCTTCACCCTGCTGTTCGTGTACGTCTTCGGCGGCTCCATCGGGCAGTCGCTGGGCGGCGGGCAGGACCGGTACGTCCAGTACGTGATCCCCGGACTGCTGGCCATGATGGGCATGAACATGGCCCAGGGCGTGGGCACCGGGTTCAACCAGGACTTCAACTCCGGTGTCATGGACCGCTTCCGCTCGCTGCCCATCGGGCGCGGCTCCGTCCTCTTCGCGAAGATCGCGGTGGAGCTGATGCGGATGCTGTTCGCGAGCGCGGTGCTGATGGTGGTCGCCCTCCTCGTGGGCTACGACGTCCACAGCTGGAGCGGCCTGCTGGCCTCCGTGGCCCTGTCCGCGGTGTTCGGCTCGGCGCTGATGTGGGTGTTCCTGACCCTCGGCGTGGTGATGAAGAGCGCCCAGTCGGTGCAGGCCATGGGCTTCCTGGTGCTGATGCCGCTCCAGTTCGGCTCGTCGATCTTCGCGCCGACCGCGTCGATGCCGGGCTGGCTGCAGGCGTTCACCGACTACAACCCGCTCTCCTCGCTGGCCGACAGCGCCCGCGCGCTGATGGAGGGCGGCACGGACTCGCACGCCCTGTGGGTGACGCTGATCTGGTCGGTGGGGCTGACCGCGGTCATGGCGCCGGTCGCGGTCCACAAGTTCCGCACGAAGAGCTGACCTTCTCCGGCGCTCAGACCAGGGCGGTGGCCTCCGCGAGGGAGAGGCCACCGCCCTCGGCGTACGCGGCGGCGTAGGCGCGTTCGTCGAGCCGCTCCCGGATCCGGGCCTCGGTCAGGTCGAGGCCGAGCCGCTCCACGACGGAGGGCCTGTGGCCGGGCGGCAGCAGCGCGTGCGCGGCGGCCAGACAGCGGGCGCCGTCGGCGGCCCGGCTGCCGCCGTCGGCGTCGGCGTCGGCCAGGGCCATCGCGGCGGCGGACAGGCAGAGGGAGTGCTGGTGCGGGTTGATGGCCTGGGTCAGCGGGTCGGCGGCCAGGCGCAGCGCCCTGCGGATCCGGGGCAGGGCCTCCTCGGTGCGCCGGTCGAGGGCGTCCAGCCAGCCCTCCTGGCAGAGGATCACGGCGTCGAAGACGACGAAGTGCGCGAGCGGGCCCTCCTCGCGCAGCAGCCGCAGCTGTTCGCGGGCCTCCGCGGTGCGGTCGGTCAGGGCGAGCCAGGCCGCGAGGTGGAGCCGGGCGGTGGGCATGGCGTCGTGGAGGCTGCCGTCCTGGCTGGCGATGACGTCCCGGAGCATCCGCTCGCCGCGGTCGCTGTCGCCGGCCTCGATGAGCACGTTGCCGAGCCGGGCGCGCAGGACGGCCACCTGGGCGCGGGCGCCCAGGCGTTCGGCGTGGCCGATGGCCGCCTGGTAGTCGGCGGCGGCCTCGTGGCAGTCGCCCTTGCGTTCACGGGCCTCGCCGCGGGCGGACAGGGCCTCGGTGGCGCCCCAGTTGTCGCCGAGGCGGCGGTAGATCTCCAGGGACTCGTCGGCGTCGCGGGCCGCGTCGCCGGCCCAGGCGGTGCGGTTGGCGAACAGCCCCGCGCGCATCTGCAGCGCCCCGGCCAGCTCCCACTCGTAGCCCGGGGTGTCCCGTGAGGTCTGCACGGCGGCGTCCACGATGGTGCGCAGCAGGTCGACGCCCCCGGTGAGCAGCACGGCGAAGAACCACAGCAGGCCGGGTGTCCGGCAGGTCTGCGGCATGCCGGGTTCGTAGACCCGGGTGATCGCGCGCAGCTTCGCCTGGGCCGCGGGGTTCTGCCAGGCCTCCATCTCGGTGTCCATGCAGGCGAGGTGGGCCAGATGGACCCCCCGCCGGGCCTCGGCGAGGTCCTCGCCGGTGTACGGGGGCGGGGTGTCGGTGCAGCGCCGCCACACCGGTTCCGCGCGGCGGACCGGTTCGGCGAACGGGTCGGGGCCGAGCGACATGACCTCCCGGCACCAGACGCGGGCCTCGACCCGCTGGTCGCGCATCTGCCAGAACCACAGCAGGGAGTGGATCAGGCTCAGGCCCTCCTGCTCGTCGCGGGCGGCGACGGCGTGTCTCAGGGCGGTGCGGAGGTTCTCGTACTCCAGCTGGAAGCGGCCGATGGCGGCGCGCTGGCCGGGGCCGCGCAGCAGCGGGTCGGTGGTGCGGGCGAGTTCGCGGTAGTAGGTCAGGTGGGCGCGTTCGGCCTCGGCGCGGTGGCCGGTCTCGGCGAGCCGTTCGCCGGCGTACTCGGAGACGGTCTCCAGCAGCCGGTAGCGCATGCCGCCGCCGTCGGCGGGGGCGGCCACCACCAGGGACTTGTCGACCAGGGAGCCGAGGGCGTCCAGCGCGGCCGGCCCGCACACGGCCTCGGCGGCGGCCAGGTCGCAGCCGCCGGCGAAGACCGACAGCCGGGCGAGGACGTCCCGTTCGCCGCCGTCCAGCAGGTCCCAGGACCAGTCCACGACGGCTCTGAGGGTCTGCTGGCGGGGCAGCACGGTCCGGCTGCCTGAGGTGAGCAGCCGGAAGCGGTCGTCCAGCCGGTCGGCTATCTGGCGGGGGGTCAGCATGCGCAGCCGGGCCGCCGCCAGTTCGATGGCGAGCGGGAGTCCGTCCAGCCGGCGGCAGATCTCGGCGCACGCCTCGGGGTCGTCGTCGGCCCGGAAGCCGGGGCGGGCCGCCGCTCCCCGGTCGGCGAGCAGCCGGAGCGCGACCGGCTCGGGCAGCGGCTCCACGGGCCGTACCCGCTCCCCGGGGACGCCGAGGGGTTCGCGGCTGGTGGCGAGGACGGTGAGTTCCGGGCAGCGGGCCAGCAGGCCCTCGGTGAGCCGGGCGGCGGCGTCGACGACATGCTCGCAGTTGTCCAGGATGATCAGCATCCGGCGGCGGGCGCAGTGCTCCACGAGCCGTTCCAGGGGGTCGCCGTGCCGCTCGGTGACCGCGCGCATGCTCTCCACGCCGGCGCCGTGCAGCACGGTGTCGCGGGCGCCGATCGCGGTGAGCACGGCCTGCGGTACGGCGTCGGGATCGTCCACGGGGGCCAGCTCGGCGAGCCACACCCCGTCCCGGACGGTGTGCCGTACGGCCTCGGCGGCCTCCTGGGACAGCCGGGTCTTCCCGGCGCCGCCGGGCCCGAGCAGGGTGACCAGGCGGGCCCCGGCGAGGTCGGCGCCGATGTCCTCGATGTCGGCCTCCCGGCCGACGAAGGAGGTGAGCCGGGCGGGCAGGTTGCCCGGGCCCGCGGCGGGGTGCGCGGCCGCCGGTTCCTCGTGCAGCAGCTCGGCGTGCAGGGCGCGCAGCTCGGGGCCGGGGTCGGAGCCGAGCCGGTCGGCGAGGAGGCGGCGTACGTCCTCGTAGGCGGCGAGCGCCTGGGCCGGGCGGCCGGCGTCGCGCAGGGCGCGCAGCCGCAGCGCCTGGAGCGGTTCGTCCAGCGGGTGGTCGTCGCACAGGGCGGTCAGTTCGGGCAGCGACCGCTCGGCCCGGCCGAGGGCCAGGGCGGCGGTGTGCCGGGCGCGCAGGACGTCGAGGCGGCGGGTCTCCCAGCGGGCCGCCTCGGCGGTGTGGTCGGGCAGGTCGGCGAGGGCGGGCCCGTGCCACAGGCCGAGGGCGTCGTCAAGGACGGCGGCGGCCTTGGCCGGGTCCCCGTCGGCGAGGGCGGCGAGGCCGTCGCCGGCCAGCCGCTCGAAGCGGGTGAGGTCGACGTCGTCGGGGGCGGCGGTGAGCCGGTAGCCGCCGTCGGCCGAGGCGACGGCGTCGGCGCCGAGGGCCCGCCGGAGCCGGCCGACGAGCGCCTGCAGCGCGCCCGCGGCGTCGGCGGGCGGGTCGGCGCCCCACACCTCGTCCACCAGGACGCCCGCCGGTACGGTCCGGCCGGGCCGGAGGGCGAGCACGCTCAGCAGGGCACGCAGCCGCGCCCCGCCGACCGGGACGGCCGTGCCGTCGGGGTGGATTGCCTGGGTGGTGCCGAGCAGCCGGTATCGCACGGGGTCCATTGTCTCCGGAGCGGTCAGCGGCGGTCACGGGGCTGCCGCGGTGTGCCGTCCGGGACGTCGAGGGTGACGAGGACGCCGACGGCGCGGCGGACCCGGAACGGCACCTGCCGGGGCGGCGGCTCCTCGTCCTCGAACGCGTCGAACCACTTCGGGCAGGCGTCGACGGGCTCCAGGGCGGGCGCGCCGGGCACCGGCTCCAGCCGGCGGCCGGTGGCCCGCAGGACGAGCGTGCCGGGTTCCGGCTCGGGGTGCCTGACGGCGAGCGGGTCGTGGTGGGCCAGGTACTCCTGGTGCACCAGGTCGATGGCGCGGACCCGGCCGGTGGTCTCGTGGTCGGGTCCGCCGTGGTGCTCCACCCATGCCCCGGCGCCGTGGTACTCACCCTGCGGGGCCCGCGCGTTCACGGCGACCAGCCGCCAGGCGACCTCGTCGCCGACGGCGAACGGTGTGCCGCAGCACTCCATCTGCCAGTGCTCGTAGAACACCCTCATCCGCGTCATTCCTCCACCCTCCAGGAACCGGACGGCCGTCGCGAGACGTTTTCCCCTCGTGTCGGCGGCCGGTACGGTCGCAGTCCCGACCATCCCGGCCGTACAGGAGTCCGACCATGACCACCGCCACCACCCGTCACGGCGACCGACAGGTCAGTCCCGTGTTCGCCGGCATCCTCGCCGTGACGGCGGTGACCGGCTGGGCCACCTGGACCGGGTTCGCCGCGCAGCCGGGCATCGCGGTGTTCCTGTTCGTGACGGCGGCCTGGGTCGTCTCCCTGTGCCTGCACGAGTACGCGCACGCGCGCACCGCCCTGCACGGCGGGGACATCACGGTGGGCGCGAAGGGCTATCTCACGCTGAACCCGCTGAAGTACACGCACGCCCTGCTGAGCATCGTGCTCCCGGTGCTGTTCGTGATCATGGGCGGGATCGGTCTGCCCGGCGGGGCGGTGTTCATCGAGCGGCACCGGATCAGGGGCCGCTGGCGGCACAGCCTGATCTCGGCGGCGGGCCCGCTGACGAACGTGCTGTTCGCCGCGGTGTGCACGGCCCCGTTCTGGCTGGGCGCCCTGGACGGCGTGCCGGCGGACTTCCGGTTCGCGCTGGCGTTCCTGGCGCTGCTGCAGGTGACGGCGGCGCTCCTGAACTTCCTGCCGGTGCCGGGCCTGGACGGCTACGGGGTGATCGAGCCGTGGCTGTCGTCCAAGGTGAAGCGCCAGGTGGAGCCGTTCGCCCCGTTCGGGCTGCTGTTCGTCTTCGCGCTGCTGTGGCTGCCGTCGGTGAACGACGCCTTCTTCGACGTGATCGACTCGATCATGCGCGCGATGGACGTGGACTACTTCTCGCAGTACTGCGGCCAGGACCTGTACCGGTTCTGGCAGGACACCAACGAGTACTGCTCCGCGGTCAGCCGGTGACGGACCGGCTCCGGGCCGTCCGCTCCCGCTTGACGTAGTACCAGGTCATGTTGGAGGTCAGGCCGGCCAGCAGCACCCAGACGATCCCCAGCCAGCTGCCCTGGGCGAAGGAGACGACCGCCGCGGCCACGGCGAGGACGCAGACGACGAGGGTGTAGAGGGCGATGCGGGGCATGGTCGGTCGGCTCCTGTCGGGGACACTGCTCGGAACTGCTTCGCCGACCAGTGTCCCCCATGGCCCCGCGGGGCTCACACGTCGGTGACGCGGAGCCCGGCGTGCGCCTTGTACCGGCGGTTGACGGAGATCAGGTTCGCGACCAGCGACTCGACCTGGTGGGCGCCTCGCAGCCGGCCCGCGAAGACGCCGCGCATGCCGGGGATGCGTCCGGCCAGCGCCTGCACGATCTCCACGTCGGCGCGCTCCTCGCCGAGCACCATCACGTCGGTGTCGATCCGCTCGGTCCCCGGGTCCTGGAGCAGGACGGCGGACAGGTGGTGGAAGGCTGCGGTGACCCGGGAGTCCGGCAGCAGGGCGGCGGCCTGCTCGGCGGCGCTGCCCTCCTCCGGCTTGAGGGCGTAGGCGCCCTTCTTGTCGAAGCCGAGCGGGTTGACGCAGTCCACGACGAGCTTGCCGGCCAGTTCCTCGCGCAGCGCCTTCAGGGTGTCGCCGTGGCCCTCCCACGGCACGGCGACGATCACGATGTCGCTGCGGCGCGCGGTCTCGGCGTTGTCGGCACCCTCGACACCGTGGCCGAGCTCGCCGGCGGCGGCCCGGGCGCGCTCGGCGGCCCGCGAGCCGATGATCACCTTCTGGCCGGCCCGGGCGAGCCGGTGGGCGAGGCCCTTGCCCTGCGGTCCGGTGCCGCCGAGCACGCCGACGACGTACCCGGAGACGTCGGGCAGGTCCCAGGGGTCCTTGGCGGGGGCCTTCTGTGCGCTGTCGCTAGAGGTCATGGGCCGACTCTACGTGCGGGCCCGGCTCGGCACCTGCTCAGGTCAGCCGGCGCACGGGGACCCGGCGGAAGGTGATCGTCTCGTAGGTGCCGAAGTCGCCCGTCTCGTAGAGCAGTCCGACCGTGTGCGGGTCGACGCGGACGAGGTCGGAGTAGGCGGCGGGCAGCCCGTCGACGGTGTGGGCCGTGCGCCAGGTGGTGCCGCCGTCGGCGGAGGCGCGGATCGTCATCAGGGCGCGGGCGGCGGGGTCGGCCGGGGCGGAGAAGAGGAGCAGGTCGGGGTCGCGGAGCTGGAGCACGGAGGCCTGGCAGACCGGTGCGGTCAGCCCGGCCTGCGGCCGGAAGGGCTTCAGGAGGGTCTTCCCGCCGTCCTTGGAGTGGGCGTCGGCCCGGTTGCCGGGGGACGGGGAGTCGTTGCGGGTGTTCAGGTAGACGCGGCCGTCGGGGAGTTCGGCGGCGGTGGTCTCGTTGACGTTGACGTAGCCGTCGGTGTTCTCGTCCAGGTAGCCGAGGTACCAGCTCTCGCCGTGGTCGTCGCTGAGCAGGCAGTGCCCGCTGTTGTACCTGGCCTCGGCGCCGGTGTCGGTGCCGGTGGGCGGCAGGGTGTGGTTGGCGGGGACGAGGACCCGGCCGGAGGTGAGCTGCAGGGCGTGGCCGGGGGTGGTGGCGTACCAGCGCCAGCCGGGCTTCTTCACCTGTGCGGTGATCTCCCTGGGCGCGGACCAGCCGGCCCCGTCGTCGTCGCTGTGCTGCACCCACACCCGGCGGCCGTCGGCGTCACCGACCTGTCCGCGCAGGATGGCGGCCTCGGTGGCCGAGGCGGCGGCCCGGACGTGCACGAGCAGGACGCGGCCGGTGTCGAGGACGACGGGGGCGGGGTTGCCGGCGAGGTCGGGGCCGTTGCTCGCGGCGACCCGGAGGGGGCCCCAGGTGCGGCCGCCGTCCGTGGACCGCTTCTGCACGATGTCGATGTGCCCGTGGTCGGCCGCCGAGTCGTGCCGGCCCTCGCAGAACGCGAGCAGCGTGCCCGTGCGGGTGGCGACGACGGCGGGGATGCGGAAACTGGCGTAGCCCTCGTGGCCCGCGCGGAAGAGGACGGTCACGTCGGTCATCGGGTGGCTCCTCACGGCCTGGGACTGGGCCGGGCCCATCCCCACGTCGGGCGAATTCGGGGTGAACTCGGGGTCACGGATGCTTCGTTGCGGCAGGATGCGGTCGCATGGACGCCGTACGGGTCGCGTGGCTGAGGGAAGTGCTCGCCGGGACGGAGTGGCTGGGGGCCACCCGGAGGTTCGCGGGGGTGCTGCGCGGCTCGGTGGTGGCGCACGGGGGCGGGCTGCTGCTGGTGGGCACGCCGGAGTACGAGCCGTGGCACCTGGCGGCGCACCTGGTGGACGAGGCGGCCTGGTCGGGCACGCCCGAGCTGGCGCCGACCCTGGTACGGCACGACGCGCGGCCCTGCGATCCCGCGCATCTGGCGGTCGGGCCGGGCCGGATCGCGGCGGCGCGGCGCGGTGAGACGCTGCTGGTCGTGGCGCCCGAGGAGCCCGCGCCGCTGCTGGAGCGGGTGCACTCGGCGCGGCGGGCCGGGGTCACGGTGCTGGCGCTGGGCGCCGACGGGGGCGAGCTGGCCGCGATGGCGCACGACACGCTGGCCGTGCCGGAGGGTGCGGAGCTGGACCTGGACACCGTGCAGCACCTGGTGAGCGCGGCGGCGGGCGAGAACGCGGGCTCTCCGCGGGCGCGGCGGGGCTTCCGGGACCGGCTGTCCCGGCTGGCGGAGGCCCTGATGGCACCACCGCCCGCCCCTTGGTGACTTCCCCGCGCCCGCCCCGTCCGACCCGGGGCCGAGCCCTGCGGCAGAGGTGACCGCCGGGCCGGGGAGGGACGCCCGACCCGTCCGGGCGGGAAACGGGCGTGGTGGCGGGGGGTGTCGGGGGCGGGGGCGGCTGGTGGGGTGAGCCGGTGGGCGGGGATGGCCGGTGTGCCGGGCGGGCCGGGCCCCGGGGAGGCGCGGGGGGAGCGGTCGGTTCGAAAAGCGGTTGCTCCGCTTCGCGCGGCCGCCGAGCATGGCCCCTTGTGCTCCGCAATCTCCTCCCCGACCTCTCCCCCTGGAAAGCCTCCGCCGACTTCCGCCGTCTGTGGAAGTCCGGGCTCATCAGCAACTTCGGCAGCTTTCTGACCTTCGTCGCGCTGCCCGTCCAGCTGAAGGACCTCACCGGCTCCGCGGCGGCCGTCGGGGCGATCGGCGCCGTGGAGCTGCTTCCGCTGATCGTCTGCGGTCTCTACGGCGGCGCCCTCGCCGACGCCCTGGACAAGCGGAAGCTCATCGTGTGGACAGAGGCCGGCCAGGGCCTGCTCAGCGCCGTCCTGCTGCTGAACGCCCTGCTCCCGCACCCCGCGGTCTGGCCGCTGTACGCCGTCGCGGCCCTCTCCTCCGCCCTGGTCTCCGTCCAGCGCCCGGCCCACGACTCGCTGTGGCCCCGGATCGTCGCCCACGACGACATGCCGGCCGCGGCCTCGCTGAACTCGCTGCGCTGGACCGTGGGCGGGGTCGCCGGGCCGGCGGTCGCGGGCGTGGTCGTGGCCTACGCCGGCCTCGGCTGGGCCTACGCCGCCGATCTGCTGACCTTCGCGCTCTCGCTGGCGTACATGGCGCGGATCGCCCCCTCCCCCGCCGCCGCGGAGGCCGCGAAGCCGGATCTGAAGGCCGTCGCGGAGGGCGCCCGGTATGCATGGAGCCGCAAGGAGCTGCTCGGCACCTACGCCGTCGACCTCGCGGCGATGTTCCTGGCCATGCCGCTCGCCGTGCTGCCGTTCCTCGCCGACGACCTGCACGCCGAGTGGGCGCTCGGGCTGATGTACGCCGCCCTCCCGGCGGGCGCGCTGGTGGTGAGCCTGACCAGCGGCTGGACCTCGCGGGTGCACCGGCACGGGCTGATGGTGGTGCTGGCGGCCGCCGGGTGGGGCCTGGCGGTCGCGGCGGCCGGTCTGTGCGGGAACGTGTGGCTGGTGCTGCTGCTCCTCACCGTCGGCGGCGGTTTCGACATGGTCAGCGGGGTCTTCCGGGCGGCCATGTGGAACCAGACGATCCCGGACGAGCTGCGCGGCCGGCTCGCCGGGATCGAGCTGCTGTCGTACTCGGTCGGCCCGCAGCTCGGCCAGGTCCGGGCCGGTGGCACGGCGGCCTGGGCGGGCGTACGGGCCTCGGTGTGGTCCGGTGGCCTGGCGTGCGCGGGCGCGGTGGGGCTGCTCGCGCTGTGCCTGCCGGGCCTGATGACGTACGACGCCCGGACGAACGAGCACGCGGTACGGATGCGCGAGCGGCGCGCGGCCCCCGGTGACGCCGTGACCGCGCAGGCATGACACGCGGCGTCAGCCGGACCGGCAGGCACGGCAGGCAGGCAGGCAGGCAGGCAGGCAGGGAGGGAGGAGTCAGTCCTCTTCGGCCGTTCCGCCGCCGGACGGCGCGTCGTGCCAGCGCGGGTCGTTCTCCCACTGGAGGTTGCGTTCGGCGGCGGTCTCCATCGCGTGCCGGGCCTCGTCCGGGGAGGCGTACGGCCCGAAGCGGTCCTTGCCCGGGCAGTCCGGGCCCTCCTCGATCTTCTTGTGTTCCAGGCAGTAGTACCACTCGCCGGGCTTGCCGGCGGTGCGCTTCTTGAACAGGGCCATGGACAGCTCCTCTCGCCACCGACATGTTCCCCCATGTCCGCTGGATAGACTCGCTGGCATGTCTGGCCAGTCGCTGCTCGTACCAGGGGAGCTCTCCCCCACCCGTTCGGTCCCCGGAAACATCCGCCGCCCCGAGTACGTCGGCAAGCCCGCGCCGACGCCGTACACGGGGCCCGAGGTGCAGACCCCCGAGACCATCGAGGCGATGCGGATCGCCGGCCGTATCGCCGCGCAGGCGATGGCGGAGGCCGCGAGGATCATCGCGCCCGGGGTCACCACGGATCAGCTGGACAAGGTCGCCCACGACTACATGTGCGACCACGGGGCCTACCCGTCCACGCTCGGCTACCGCGGTTTCCCGAAGTCGCTGTGCACCTCGGTCAACGAGGTCATCTGCCACGGCATCCCGGACTCGACGGTCCTCAGGGACGGCGACATCGTCAACCTGGACGTGACGGCGTACATCGGCGGTGTGCACGGCGACAACAACGCCACCTATCTGGTGGGTGACGTGGACGAGGAGTCGCGGCTGCTGGTGGAACGCACGCACGAGGCGCTCCACCGGGCGATCAAGGCCGTGAAGCCGGGCCGGCAGATCAATGTCATCGGCCGGGTCATCGAGTCGTACGCCAAGCGCTTCGGCTACGGCGTGGTCCGGGACTTCACCGGCCACGGCATCAACTCCTCGTTCCACTCCGGGCTGATCGTCCCGCACTACGACAGCCCGCACGCGACGACGGTGATGCAGCCGGGCATGACGTTCACGATCGAGCCGATGCTGACGCTGGGCACCCACGAGTACGACATGTGGGACGACGGCTGGACGGTCGTGACGAAGGACCGCAAGCGGACCGCGCAGTTCGAGCACACGCTGGTGGTGACGGAGACCGGGACGGAGATCCTGACGCTGCCCTGATCGGCGCGGAGCCCGCTCCCTGACGGGGCGGGCTTTCTCTTGTACGCTTTTACCGACAGACTGTCGGCAAAGTTGCCGACACAAGGTCGGCAAGGCGTTGACTTAGGTAAGCCTTACCTTAGAGGATGTGTTCATGGACCCCTTCTCGTCCCTGATCCGCACCGCCTCCCACGAACAGCACGTGGAGGCGGAGACCTCGACGTTCATGACCGACCTGCTCGGCGGCCGGCTCGGCGTCGAGGCGTACGCGCGCTACACCGAGCAACTGTGGTTCGTCTACGAGGCGCTGGAGAGCACGGCCGGAGGGCTGGCGGCGGATCCGGTGGCCGGGCCGTTCGTGCGGCCGGAGCTGTTCCGGCTGCCCGAGCTGGAGCGGGACCTGACGCGCCTGCGGGGTGCGGACTGGCGGGCGGGACTGAGCGCGCTGCCCGCGACCCGGGCGTACGCGGACCGGGTGCGGGAGTGCGCCGAGCGCTGGCCCGGCGGCTATGTCGCCCACCACTACACCCGGTATCTCGGCGACCTCTCCGGCGGCCAGATCATCCGGGACAGGGCGGAGCGCGCGTGGGGTTTCCCCAGGAAGGGCGACGGGGTCCGCTTCTACGTCTTCGAGCGGATCCCCAACCCGGCCGCCTTCAAGCGGGACTACCGCGCCCTGCTGGACGGGATCGCGGCGGACGAGCTGGAGAGGCAGCGGATCGTCGCCGAGTGCAGGGCCGCGTTCGCGCTGAACACCGGGGTGTTCAGGGAACTGGGCGAGGAGTTCGAGCTGTCGGCGTGACCTTCCCGGGCCGGGCGGGCCGGCTCACCTCTCCAGGAACACGCGGCCGCCGACCTCCACCCACCCGTGCGGCTGCGGCGCGGTGAGGATCTGGGAGCCCCGGCCCTGGGTGATGTTGAGGGCCCGGCCGAGCCGTTCGGTGAGGAGCAGCGCCGCCGCACCGGTGGCCTCGTCCTCCTCGATGCTCCCGGTGCAAGCACCGGCTCCGCGGGAGCGGCTGTCGCCGCGCTCATCGATACGGGCCGGGAAGGCACGGGCCCGGACACGTCCGGCCGCCTCGTCCTCCCAGGCCCAGGCGTAGGTCCTCCCCAGGACTTCCTCCGGGGGGACCCCCGTCTCGCTTCGCTCCCCCGGCGGCGGCACCTCCAGCGCGTCCACCTCGGCGGCGCTCGCGTACTGGCGCAGGGTGCACGGCGGCGCCCACTCCGCGCGGGCCTCGATCCAGCTGAACTCGCCGTCCAGCCGGGCCCCGACGACCCCGGCGGGCGTGACCAGTTCGGGCACGTCGAGCAGCCAGGCCGTGCCCACGCAGGGGTGGCCGGCGAAGGGCAGGCGCAGGGTGGGCGTGTAGATGTCGATCACTCCGCGTTCGGGGTCGTCCACGAACACGGTCTCGCTGAAGCCGAGTTTGGCCGCCAGCTCCTGCCGGTCGCTGCGCTCGGGCAGTACCGAACCTTCGCGGACGACCCCCAGCTCGTTGCCGTAGCCGCCGTTCGGCCCGCAGAAGACGCGGAGCACGTCGTAATCAGTCACTTGGGCATTCAAACACCGCGTTCCCCGCCGGCGCCTCCCCGGCGGGGGCACCGCCCGGCAGCGGCCGGGTACGGGATGCCGCCCGCGTCCGGCCGACAGCTCCGCACCCGGCCCCATGACCCGTCCTTTACTTCCGCTTGGAATTTGTTTTTGGCCGCCGAGATCAAGCCGTGCCTGTGATCTTTCCGTGAGAGGTGAATCACGACCCGCACGGGTATCGGTGAGGTAAGCCTCATGTAAGTTAGGGCAGCCTCACCAGACCAGATCCGCTTGGAGCCTGCATGCGAGCCGTCCGACTGACCGTCACCGCCGCCGCCACCGCGGCCGCTCTGACCGCCCTCTCGGCCTGCACCGCGAAGAGCGATGCGAAGGACGGTGACGCCATCCAGGTCACGGCGGCCGACTCGAAGTGCGAGACCTCCGCCACGTCCGTACCGGCCGGCCAGGTCACGCTGAAGATCGAGAACAAGGGCTCCAAGGCGACCGAGGTCGAGATCCTGTTCCCGGACGACCGGATCGTCTCCGAGAAGGAGAACATCGGACCGGGCACCAAGTACACGCTCACCGCCGAGGTGAAGGCCGGTGCGTACGAGATCGCCTGCCGTCCGGGCATGAAGGGCCACGGCGTCCGGCAGAAGCTCACCGTGACCGGCGCCGGCACCGCCGCCAAGCGCGACCCCAAGCTGGACACGGCGGTCGCCGACTACCGCCAGTACGCCCA
This sequence comes from Streptomyces echinatus, assembly GCF_014203595.1. Taxonomy (GTDB): domain Bacteria; phylum Actinomycetota; class Actinomycetes; order Streptomycetales; family Streptomycetaceae; genus Streptomyces; species Streptomyces echinatus. The sequence goes on along the minus strand of NZ_JACHJK010000001.1, from coordinate 887,262 downwards.
GGACCAGGCCGACGAGACGCTGCCGAAGGTCGAGACCTTCGTGAAGGCGGTCAAGGCCGGCGACCTGGACGCCGCGAAGAAGGCCTACGGCATATCCCGCCTCGGCTGGGAGCGCACCGAGCCGGTCGCCGAGTCCTTCGGTGACATCGACCCGAAGGTCGACGTCCGCGAGGACGGCCTCGAGAACGGCCAGAAGTGGACCGGCTGGCACCGGCTGGAGAAGGCGCTCTGGCACGACAAGAAGATCGGCGCCGAGGAGAAGTCCCTCGCCGACCAGCTGGTGAAGGACCTCAAGGACTGGCAGGGCCGGGTCGGCAAGGCCGAGATCACCCCGACCTCCATGGCCAACGGCGCCAAGGAGCTGCTGGACGAGGTCGCCACCGGCAAGGTCACCGGCGAGGAGGACCGCTACGCGCACACCGACCTGGTCGACTTCAAGGGCAACGTCGAGGGCGCCCAGAAGGCGTACGAGCTGCTGAAGCCGGTCGCCGCGAAGAACGACCCGGCGCTGGCCAAGGAGCTGGACAAGCAGTTCGCGGCGTTGGACGCGCTGCTCGACAAGTACCGCGAGGACAAGACGTCCTACGACTTCGTCTCCTACGACAAGGTCACCAAGGAACAGCGCAAGGAGCTGTCGGACGCGGTGAACGCGCTCGCCGAGCCGCTGTCCAAGCTCGCCGCCGCGGTCGTGAAGTAAGCAGGGGGTAGGGCGATGACCGAGAGCCAGGGGAGCAATCCGTCGCGTCGGACGCTGATCGGCTGGGGTGGTGCCGGGCTCGCGCTCGGGGCCGCCGCGGCCGGCGGTGCGGTGGCGATGGCCGAGGCGGGCGACGACGTGGACCCGGTGGCCGCCGAGACGGGCGGCGCGGTGGAGTTCCACGGCGCCAACCAGGCCGGCATCGCCACCCCGGTGCAGGACCGGCTGCACTTCGCCGCGTTCGACGTGAAGACCGAGGACCGCGAGGAGTTCGTCCAGATGCTCAAGGACTGGACCGCGGCGGCCCGCCGGATGACCGCGGGCGAGGCGGTCGGCGAGGGCGCCTACGGCGGGCTCGCCGAGGCCCCGCCGGACGACACCGGTGAGGCGCTCGGGCTCAAGCCGTCCCGGCTGACGCTGACCATCGGGTTCGGGCCGTCGCTCTTCGACCGGTTCGGCCTGGCCGACAAGCGGCCCGAGGCCCTGGTCGACCTGCCCAAGTTCCCCGGGGACAACCTGGACCGGTCCCGCACCGGCGGCGATCTGTGCGTCCAGGCCTGCGCCGACGACCCGCAGGTCGCCGTGCACGCCATCCGCAACCTGGCCCGGATCGGCTTCGGCAAGGTCGCCATCCGCTGGTCCCAGCTGGGCTTCGGCAAGACCTCCTCGACCACCCCGGACGCGCAGACCCCGCGCAACCTCATGGGGTTCAAGGACGGCACCCGCAACATCGCGGGCACCGAGACCGACCGGCTGAAGAAGTTCGTGTGGGTCGGCGACGGGGACGGCGACGCGAAGTCGTCCTGGATGACCGGGGGGTCGTACCTCGTCGCCCGCCGCATCCGGATGAACATCGAGACCTGGGACCGCACCTCGCTGCAGGAGCAGGAGGACGTGTTCGGCCGGGACAAGCGCGAGGGCGCCCCGGTCGGCAAGGCCAAGGAGCACGACGAGCCGTTCCTGAAGGCGATGAAGCCGGACGCGCACGTGCGTCTCGCGCACCCCGACTCCAACGGCGGGGTCACCATCCTGCGCCGGGGCTACTCCTTCACCGACGGCACCGACGGCCTCGGCCGCCTGGACGCCGGCCTGTTCTTCCTCGCCTACCAGCGGGACGTGCGCAAGGGCTTCATCCCGCTGCAGCGCAGGCTGTCGGCGCAGGACGCGCTGAACGAGTACATCCAGCACGTGGGTTCGGCGGTCTTCGCGGTTCCCCCCGGCGTCCGGGACGCCCACGACTGGTGGGGCCGCACACTGTTCTCGAAGGAGGCGTAGCCCGTGTTCTCCAACTACCTCATCGGCCTGCGCGAGGGGCTGGAGGCGTCGCTCGTCGTCTGCATCCTGATCGCCTACCTGGTCAAGACCGGCCGCAGGGACGCCCTGAAGCCGATCTGGACGGGCATCGGCATCGCGATCGCCATCGCCATGGGCTTCGGCTGCGCCCTGGAGTTCGGCTCGCAGGAGCTGACGTTCCAGGCGCAGGAGGCGCTCGGCGGCTCCCTGTCGATCGTCGCCGTGGGCCTGGTGACCTGGATGGTGTTCTGGATGCGGCGCACCGCCCGGCACCTGAAGTCCGAGCTGCACGGCAGGCTGGACGCGGCCCTCGCCCTGGGCACGGGCGCGCTGGTCGCCACCGCGTTCCTCGCCGTCGGCCGGGAGGGCCTGGAGACCGCGCTGTTCGTGTGGGCGTCGGTGCACGCTGCCTCCGACGGCACCCCGCGCCCGCTGGTCGGCGTGGCCCTGGGCCTCGCCACGGCGGTGCTCCTGGGCTGGCTGTTCTACCGGGGCGCCCTGAGGATCAACCTGGCCAAGTTCTTCACCTGGACCGGCGGCATGCTGGTCGTGGTCGCGGCGGGCGTGCTGGCGTACGGCTTCCACGATCTGCAGGAGGCCAACTGGGTCCCGGGCATCAACGAGCTGGCCTTCGACATCAGCGGCGCCATCCCGCCGGACAGCTGGTACGGCACCCTGCTGAAGGGCGTCTTCAACTTCCAGCCTGATCCGACGGTCGTCCAGATCACGGTGTGGGCGCTGTATCTGGTCCCGGTGCTCGCGCTGTTCCTCTCCCCGGTAGGGTTCGCCTCCGGAAAGGGGAAGGTGAAGGAGCCGGATGAGCAGGGAACACAGCCGTCGACGGCTTCGCAGGCGTGACCGGAACGCACTCATAGCAGCCGCGCTGACCGCTTTGTCGCTGACGACGGCGAGCGGTTGTGTGGTGGTGCACGGGGAGCGCGAGGTGGTGCCCGCCACCACCCGCGCCGAGGCCGCGAAGGCGCTCACCGCGTTCACGGACGCGTACAACAAGGCCGACAAGGCCTACGACAGCTCCGTGGACGCGCCCTATGTCACCGGGGCGCTCGCCGACATCGACTCCGCCCGGCTGAAGGCCGGGCACGTCAACAGCCCGTCGGGGAACGCGAACCACACCCCGCTGACGCTGACGGACGCGCACTTCACGATCCCCGAGAAGGCCGGCTGGCCCCGCTGGTTCGTCGCCGACGCCCGGGGCAACAAGGGCGGCGACTTCCGCTGGGTGCTGGTGTTCACCCGCCACGACCTCGGCGAGCGGTGGCAGGTGGCCTATCTGACCCTCATGACGCCCGGGACCGTACCGGAGTTCAGGACGGACGAGGACGGCTGGGCCGAGGCCGTACCGGCCGACACCACGCAACTGGCCGTCCGCCCGGACGAGCTGAGCAAGTCCTTCGCGAGCTATCTGCAGGACGGCGGGAAGGCCTTCGCCGACGGCCGCGACACCAGCGGGCTGCGCGCGGACCGCGAGAAGGCCGCCAACACGCCCGGCCTGGTCCGGCAGTACATCGACGAACCGCTCACCCGCGACGACTACGCGCCGCTCGCGCTGCGCACCGCGGACGGCGGGGCGCTGGTGTTCTTCACCACGCACCACTACGAGAAGCAGACCGCCTACACGGGCGGCACCGTGCAGGTGCCGAACAAGGACGTGCAGGCCCTGGTCAAGGGCGAGGTGAAGCAGTCCCTGACGCTGGAGTCGATCGCCAACCAGGCCGTGCTCGACCCGGCCGGCAGCGGCCCGGTGCGGATGCTGGGGCGGGTCCAGGGAATGACGTCCGCCCAGGGCGAGTAGCCGCCGGGACGGTCGTCGGCGGCCGCCGGGGCCGTCGCCGGCCGCCGGGTCGGCCGGTCAGTGGCGCGGTGGCCAGGTCGCGGCCTGGTGGCCGCTCTCGTCGCCCGCGTGCCGGGCGCAGGCGTCGGTGAGCACCTCCAGCAGGCTCAGCGGATCGGGCAGCGGATGCTCGGGGCCGCGCGCCCAGCGCACCTGCCGGCCGTCCTCGCCGGGCAGCCGGGCGGGCGGCACGAGGACGTAGGAGCCGCGGCAGTGCCAGCGCAGGCCGGGATGCTCGTCCATCGTCTCGGGGTGGCAGTCCAGCTCGCAGGGCCACCACTCGTCCTCGTCCTCGGGGGTGCCGCGGGTGAGGGTGAAGAACAGCATGCGGCCGTCGTCGCTCTCGGCGACCGGTCCGACCTCGATGCCGGAGCCGAGGAGCCGGTCCAGGGCCTCGCGGCCGGCCTTCAGGGGCACGTCCAGCACGTCGTGCACCATGCCGGTGGCGGTGATGAAGTTCGCCTGCGGCTGGTGCCGGGCCCAGCGCTCGATCTGGGCGCGGTCGGTGGTGGACTGCGTCTGCCAGGCGAACGACACGGGGTGCCGGGCCGGGGTGGGGCAGCCGACGCGGTCGCAGGAGCAGCGGTAGCCGGGGGCGGGGTGCGCGGCGGGCGCCAGCGGCAGCCCCGCGCCGGCGGCGGCGAGCAGCAGGGCCTCACGGCCCTCGTCGTCGGCGGCGGTCTCCTTCGGGCGGCGTCCGCGCAGCCACTGGGAGAGTTTGCCCTGCCGGCCGGTCCGGCCGCCGAACGTCGCGCTCATCTATCGCCTCGGTCTGGTGGTCGCCTCGCTGGTGTGCGGACAGCATGCCTTATCGTCCCATCTTCGCGTGCTTCGGGGGGCCGCAGGACGGTTCAGGCGGAACGGGACGAGACGTACCTCACAGCCGCCGGGACGGGTGGGCGGGTGGGGATCAGCGGGGTGCGAGGCCGTGCAGCGCGTACTCGACCAGGGTGTCCGTGTAGTCGTACGAGATCGGCCCTGTTCGCTGCAGCCACCGCTGGGCGAGGGGGGAGACGAACAGTTCGAGGGCGATCCGGGGATCGACGTCGCGCCGTACCGCCCCGGTGTCCTGCGCCGCGCGCAACCGGTGGACGTACAGCTGCAGTTGCGGTTCGAGGAGCTTGGTCACGAACTCGCGGCCGAGCTGCTCGTTGACCAGACCTTCCGCGGCCAGCGCCCGTGAGGGCGCCTCGAAGCGCGGGTCGAGCAGCTCGTCCACGGTGGCCCGCAGCACCGCCTTGAGGTCGGCGGCCAGGTCACCGGTGTCCGGGAGGCTGTACGGCTCGTGCCCCGCCGCCTGGGCCGCCTGCTCGGCGAGGTCCAGGAACGCCTCCAGCAGTACGTCCGCCTTGGAGGACCACCACCGGTAGATGGTCTGCTTGCCGACCCCGGCCCGGGCGGCGATGCCCTCGACGGTGGTCCTGGGGTAGCCGACCTCCCCCACCAGGGAGAGGGCCGCTTCGTAGATCGCCCGGCGGGACTTCTCGCTGCGGCGGGTGGCGTCGGGGGCGGGCTTGTTGACCATGGGGTCGAAAGTAACAAGCGTCGGGGACGGTTACGACACGGAGCCGTACGGCGGCCAGGCGTCCCCCCAGTCGGCGTCCCGGGCCGCCTTGTACAGGTCGCCGTGGCGCTTGGTGACCGTGGTGCGGCGCAGCTGCTCCTCGGCCTCGCACAGGTCGAGCAGCACCTGGCCCTTGCGGATCTGCGGGCGCCGGACCACCCGGGCGGGGGCCGGTTCGGCGGGCAGCCGGGTGGCGGCGACGTAGGAGAACTTCTCGTCCTCGTAGGCCAGGGAGCCGCCCTTGACCTGGCGGTGCAGGGAGGAGCGGCCGACCCGGGCGGAGAAGTGGCACCAGTCCGTGCCGGGCACGATGGGGCAGGCGGCGCTGTGCGGGCAGGGGGCGGCGATCCGGAAGCCGGCCCGGACGAGCCGGTCGCGGGCCTCGATGACGCGGTCGTAGCCGGCCGGGGTGCCGGCCTCGACGATCACGACGCTCTGCGCGGCGCCGGCGGCGGCGTCGACGAGGGCGGCCCGGTCGGCCCCGGAGAGTTCGTTGAGGACGTACGACACCGTGACCAGGTCGGTGGCGTCCAGGGTGAGGTCCGCGCCGATCCGGGCGCGCTGCCAGCGGGCGCCCCGCAAGGAGGGGTGGGCGGCGGCGATCTCCCGGCCGAGGGCGAGCGCGGGCTCGGCCCAGTCCAGCACGGTGACGCCGCGCTCGCCGGGCCAGGTGGTCGTGACGGCCCAGGTGGCGGCGCCGGTGCCGCCGCCGACGTCGACATGGCTGCCGGGCGTCCAGCCGGGGACGGTGTCGGCGAACGCCTCCAGCGCGGAGCGGACCGCCTCGAAGGTGGCGGGCATGCGGTAGGCGGCGTAGGCGGCGACGTCGGCGCGGTCGCGGAGGATCGGCGCGTGGGTGGGGGTGGCTCCGCGGTAGTTGGCGATCAGCCGGTCCACGGCGGCGGCCACCTCCGTGGGGGGCAGGCCGTCGAGCAGCTCGGCCAGTGCGGTGCGGAGGGGGTCGTTCACCCGCTGATTCTATGGCGCCCGGAGCCGGTGCCGGCCTGCCGGGGGCGGCTCAGATCACCGCCCGCGCCAGTCTCGTCGCCAGTGCCGCTCTCGGTGTGCTGTCCGGGGGGCGGCGGCTGGGGTGGACCCTGTTGGCCAGCAGGATCAGGAACGTGTCCGTCGCCGGGTCCAGGACCAGGGACGTGCCGGTGAAGCCGGTGTGGCCGGCCGCGCCGCGGCCCGCCAGCTCGCCCATGAACCACGGCTGGTCCAGGGCGAAGCCCAGCCCGGGCGGGGTGAACAGCAGTTCCACGAAGTCGGGGCCGAGGATGCGCGCGGGGCCGTAGGAGCCGCCGCAGAGCAGGGCGCGGCAGAAGACGGCGAGGTCGTGCGCGGTGGAGAACAGGCCCGCGTGACCGGCGACCCCGCCGAGCGCCCAGGCGTTCTCGTCGTGGACCACGCCCCGCAGCATGCCCCGGTCGGCCTTGGCCCACGGCCGCCGCTGGTCCTCGGTGGCCGCCGCGCCGGGGCAGGGCCCGAAGGCGGTGGCGGTCATGCCGAGCGGCCGGGTGATGCCGTCCTGCACGAGGACGTCGAGGGGGCGGCCGGTGATGCGCTCCAGCACGGACTGGAGCAGGAGCATGTTCAGGTCCGAGTACATGTACCGGCCCGGCTCGCCGGCGGGTGCCTCGGCGCGCAGCAGGTCCAGCCGGCCGGCGTCGTCCGGGCAGTCGTAGAGGGGCAGTTCGGGGCGGAGCCCGGAGGTGTGGGTGAGCAGCTGCCGGACCGTGACGCCGAACGCGGCGGCGGCGTAGAAGTCGGGAAGGTAGTCGCCGACGCGGGCGTCGATGCCGAGGGTGCCGCGCTCGATCTGCTGCACGGCGGCGACGGAGGTGAACAGCTTGGTGAGGGAGGCCAGGTCGAAGGGGGTGGAGACGGTGACCGGGACCCGGGCGGGGGGCGGCAGTTCGACGCCGGCGCCGGTGCCGGGGTCGTGGGCGGCGTAGCGCACCGCCCAGCCGGCGGCCTCGGCCACGGCGATCACGGGCCCGCGGCCGGCCAGCACGACGGCGCCGGACGCCCAGGGGTGTGCGCCGGCGGTGAGGGCGTGCGCCTCGGCCACCAGGTGTCCGAGCTCGACGGGGTCGAGCCCGGCCCGCTCCGGTGTGCCGGCGCGCAGTCTCGGTGCGCTCAGTTCCCGTCTCCTTCCGGCCCCGCACGGGCGGTGTCCCGTGACCTCCAGGGACGGCACATTCCCACGAAGCAGGCCGTCGCGACCAGTGCTCCCGCCAGCTGGACCACGGCCATGGGCACGGCGGTGTGGTCTCCGGCGACGCCCACGAGCGGCGAGGCGACCGCGCCGACGAGGAAGGAGGTGGTGCCGAGCAGCGCGGAGGCCGAGCCGGCGGCGTGCCGGGTGCGCAGCAGGGCGAGGGACTGGGCGTTGGGCAGGGTGATGCCCATGGCGGACATCAGCACGAACAGGGCGGCGGCGATCGGGGCGAGGCCGGTGTCGCCGAGGACGCCGGTGGACAGCAGGAGCAGGGCGGTCGCCGCGAGCACGATCACCGCCAGGCCGGCCGCGAGGACCTTGTCCAGGCTGACCCGCCCCACCAGCACCTTGCCGTTGATCTGTCCCGCGATCATCAGGCCGACCGAGTTGACGCCGAACAGCAGGCTGAAGGTCTGCGGGGAGGCGCCGTAGATCTCCTGGATCACGAAGGGCGAGGCGGATATGTAGGCGAACAGCGCGGCGAAGGCGAAGCCGCCGGCGAGCGTGTAGCCGGTGAAGGGGAGGTCGGCGAGCAGGCCGCGCATGGCGCGCAGCGTCTGGCCGATCCCGCCGTCGTGCCGGTCCGCGGGCGGCAGTGTCTCGGGCAGCCGCCGCCAGACGACGGCGGCGAGCAGGGCGCCGACGACGGTGAGGACCACGAAGACGCCCCGCCAGTCCGTCACCCGCAGGATCTGTCCGCCGATCAGCGGGGCCACGACGGGGGCGACCCCGGAGATCAGCATGAGGGTGGAGAAGAAACGCGCCATGGCCACGCCGTCGTACAGGTCACGTACGACGGCCCGGGCGATGACGATGCCGGCGGCTCCGGCGAGGCCCTGGGCCAGCCGGAAGGCGACCAGGGTCTCCACGTTCGGCGCGAAGGCGCACAGGGCGGTGGCGAGGAGGTAGACGGCGAGGCCGGCCAGGAGCGGGCGGCGGCGGCCCCAGCGGTCGCTCATCGGGCCCACGATCAGCTGCCCGAGTGCCATGCCGGCCAGGCAGGCGGTGAGGGTGAGCTGGACGGTGGCGGCGGGGGCGTGCAGGGAGCGGGTGACCTCCGGAAGGGACGGGAGGTACATGTCCATGGCGAGCGGGGGTGTGGCGGTGAGGCCGCCGAGGACGAGGGTGACGAGCAGGCCGGTACGGCGGGTGGCGGCCGGGTGCCGGGCGGCGGACGGGTGTCCCGTTCCCGGTGCCGGTACCGCCGCGTGCTCGGTCATGCGTCCCTCCCTCTCGTTCTGAGCAGGCACCTATGCTCTCAGCTCGTACACACTGCCGAGGCACACATGAGCGAGGGCGGGGCGGCGATGGCGGAGCGGGGCGTGCGGTGGGGGATCCTGGCGACCGGCGGGATCGCGGCGGCGTTCGCCGCGGATCTGGTCGACCTGCCGGACGCGGAGATCGTGGCGGTGGCGTCGCGCCGGCGGGAGTCGGCGGAGGCGTTCGCGGAGCGTTTCGGGGTGGCGCGGGCGTACGGCGACTGGGAGTCGCTGGCGGCGGACGAGGGCGTCGACGTCGTGTACGTGGCCACCCCGCACACGGCGCACCGGGCGGCGGCCGGACTCTGTCTGGAGGCGGGACGGAACGTGCTGTGCGAGAAGCCGTTCACGCTGAACCTGCGCGAGGCGGAGGAGCTCGTCGCGCTGGCCCGGGAACACGGCCGCTTCCTGATGGAGGCGATGTGGATGTACTGCAATCCGCTGGTGCGGCGGCTGAAGGCGCTGGTCGAGGCGGGGGCGATCGGGGAAGTGCGGTCCGTGCACGCCGATTTCGGGCTGGCCGGCCCCTTCCCTCCGGCGCACCGGCTGCGGGATCCGGCGCTGGGCGGCGGGGCGCTGCTGGACCTCGGGGTGTACCCGGTGTCGTTCGCGCAGCTGCTGCTGGGCGAGCCGGACGGCATCGCGGCGAGCGCGGTGCTGTCGCCGGAGGGCGTCGACCTGCAGACGGGTGCCGTGCTGTCGTGGGAGAGCGGCGCGCTGGCCTCGGTGCACTGCTCGATCACCGGCGGTACGGCGGTCACCGCCTCGGTCACGGGTTCGCGGGGCCGGATCGACGTCCCGGCCGGCTTCTTCCATCCGGACCGGTTCGTGCTGCACCGGGACGGCCGCGAACCGGAGGAGTTCACGGCCGGCCCGGCCGACGGGCCGCGGACCAGCCTGCGGCACGAGGCGCGGGAGGTCATGCGGGCGCTGCGGGCGGGTGAGAAGGAGTCGCCACTGGTGCCGCTGGAGGGCACGCTCGCGGTGATGCGCACGCTGGACGCGGTGCGGGAGCGGATCGGGGTGCGGTATCCGGGGGAAGCGGGGGCCGTTCTCGCCCGGTAACCGTATGGCGGACATCCGATTCCGCATGACGGACTTCGCGCCTAGGCTGCGGAACCATGACTGACAGGGAATCGAAGATCGCGGTGGTGACGGGGGCCGGCTCCGGGATCGGGCGGGCCGTCGCCGTGGAGCTGCTGCGCAATGGCTGGTCGGTGGCGCTGGCGGGCCGGCGGGCCGGGACGCTGGAGGAGACGGCGGCCCTGGTCCCGGGGGCCGCCTCGCTCGCCGTGCGCACCGACGTGTCCCGACCGGAGGACGTGGAGGCGCTGTTCGCGGCGGCCGTGGAGCGGTTCGGCCGGGTGGATCTGCTGTTCAACAACGCGGGGACGTTCGGTCCGGGCGGGGTGCCCGTGGAGGATCTGCCCTACGACGCCTGGCGGCACGTGGTGGACACCAATCTCAACGGGGCGTTCCTGTGCGCCCAGGCGGCCTACCGGCGGATGAAGGAGCAGGACCCGCAGGGCGGCCGGATCATCAACAACGGCTCCGTCTCGGCCCACTCGCCCCGCCCGCACTCGGTCGCCTACACCGCGACCAAGCACGCGCTGACCGGCCTGACCAAGTCGCTGTCCCTGGACGGGCGGCCGTACCGGATCGCGGTCGGCCAGCTCGACATCGGCAACGCGGCGACCGACATGACGTCCCGGATGCAGACCGGCGCGCTCCAGGCGAACGGGGAGGTAACCCCGGAACCGGTGATGGACGTGGCCGATGTGGCGCGCACGGTACGGCACATGGCCGAGCTGCCGCTGGAGGCGAACGTGCAGTTCGCGACGGTACTGGCGACGGCGATGCCGTACATCGGGCGGGGCTGAGCGGTCCTCCCCCGCGCGCACAACCGGAATTTGAACGTCCGCGGTATTGCAACCGGTCGCGGACGTGTGCTCAACTTTCCTCCACCAGAGCTTCACAGTTGAAACACGGTAGTTCCGCGGCCACTCCGAGGGGGGCGGCGGCGGCCGTTCCACCGGACCGGACTCGGGGGCGGACTCGCGGCGACGACCACGGTCCGCACGCCGGTGGGTGGAACGGCCGCCGCACACACCGTCCGGCGCGGCACACCGTCCGGCGCGGCACACCGCCCGGCGCGGCGCACCGCCCGGCGGCTCAGCTCCGCTCGCCGTCCCCGCCGTCGCTCTCGACGCCCCGGCCGGACCCGCCGTTCCCCGCTCCGCCGGCCGCCGGCCGTGCCCTGCGCCGGCGCAGGGCCCAGAGCCCGGCGCCCAGCAGGGCGGCCGCCCCGGCCGTGCCCTCCGCCAGGTGCCACGCCGAACCGCCCCCGGCCGCCGAGCCGGGCGCGCCGGCCGCCGCCCGCACGGCCTCCCCCTCCGGTGCCGGGCTCGCGCCCGCCCCGCCCTCGCCGAGCGGCTGCACCAGCGTGCCCACGGCCCGGGCCGAACGCCCGTGCGTGAAGCCCCAGTCGAGCAGCGCGGCGGTGTGCTCGTAGACGGCGTTGCCGCCGGCGTCGGGGTGCATCACGGTGACCAGGAGGGTGCGTCCGCCACGGGTGGCCGCGCCGGTGAAGGTGTTGCCGGCGTGACTGGTGTAGCCGTTCTTCACACCGATCAGGCCGTCGTACGTCTCCATGCCCCATGCCCCGGTCAGCAGCCGGTCGGTGTTCTGGATCTGGAAGGTCTTCTTGCCGCCCGCCGGGAAGTCGGCGGTCCTGGTGCCGCAGTAGCCGCGGAAGTCGGCGTCCTTCAGGCCCTGGCGGGCGAACAGCGTGAGGTCGTACGCCGAGGAGATCTGCCCCTTGTGGTCGAAGCCGTCGGGGCTGACCACATGGGTGTCCAGGGCCTGCAGCTCCTCGGCCCTGGCCTGCATCTCGGCGACCGTCCCGGCGATGCCGCCGTTCATGTGGGACAGCACGTGCACGGCGTCGTTGCCGGAGCGCAGGAACACGCCCTGCCACAGCTGCTCGACGGTGTAGGTGAGGCCGGGCTTGATACCGACCAGGCTGGAGCCGGCCGGGACGTCGGCGAGGTCGGCGTCGGTGACCCGGTACCGCCGGGCACGGTCGAACTTCTTCAGCACGGTGTCCGCGAACAGCATCTTCAGCGTGGACGCGGGCGCCAGCCGCCGGTGCGCGTTGAAGGAGGCGATGACCTCCCCGCTCGCACAGTCGGCGACCAGCCAGGAGCGGGCGGTCAGTTTCTTGGGCAGGCCGGAGGCACCACGCACCTGGACACCGCCGCGGGCCAGACGCTCGCCGCCGATGACCGTGGCCGCGGCGGCCTCGGTGGCCGTGGACAAGGGAAGCGCGGCGGCCGCCAGCCCGAGGGCGGCACGCCGGCTGAGCCGGGAACATTCACGCACCCGGGGACGGTACACCGCGTCGAGCAGGGGTTTCGTGACCGAAGGGCCGGAACGGCCAGAACGGGCGGGATTTTACGGCCACATGAAAATCCGATGATGCACAGTGGTGCGGCACTCGGCGCATCGCGCGCGTGCCGTACGGCCGTGCGGCCGTGCGGTCCCGCGCGGGGTCTTCACGCCCGGTTACGCCTGTCCGGTCTCGAACCGCGAGATCCGTCCGTCGTCCTCGACGGTGAAGGACCACTTGGTGCGCATCTCGCCCCAGGCGTCGTTGCTGTAGCGGGCCAGCAGGGTACGGCCGCCGTTCGACTCGTTGTCGACGTCCATGTGCCCGTGCGACGAGAAGATCTCCCGGTCGATCCAGTCGGCGAGATCCCGGTCGGAGCCGTCGTCGGCCATGGTCGCGCCGGGCGCGAGCAGGGACATGAAGCCCTCGCGGTCGTGGGAGTTGACGGCGTGGACGAAGGCGCGGACGGCCGGGTCGCTGAGCTTGGCTGGCTGAATCGTCATGGCGTCAGGCTCACACCGCTCACCCCGGTCCGCCACCCGAACGGCAGCCAGGACGCGCCGGGCGGCCCCGTCGGTGCGAGGGTGGGGGCACGGGAGAGACCCGTCCGCCTGTCCGCCTGTCTGCCGGGGAGTCACCGTGAGCTGTTACGACCGACGCGATCTGGGCCTGCTCCTGCTCCGGCTGGGCACCGGCGGGGTACTGGCGGCGCACGGCGCGCAGAAGCTGTTCGGCTGGTTCGGCGGGCACGGCCTGGAGGGCACCGGCCAGTTCATGGAGTCCGTCGGCTACGCGCCCGGCAGGGCGAGCGCCACGGCGGCGGGCCTGGCGGAGGCGGGCGGCGGCACGCTGCTGGCGCTGGGCCTCGCGACCCCGGCCGCGGGCGCGGCGGCGGCCGGTGCGATGGCGGGGGCCGCGGCGGTGCACGCGCCCAACGGCTTCTTCGCCCAGGAGGGCGGCTACGAACACGCGGCGAGCCTGGGCCTGGCCGCGGCCGGCCTCGCCGTCGCCGGCCCGGGCCGGCTCTCCCTCGACCACGCCCTCGGGCACGTCTTCGACCGCGGCTGGATGGTCCCGGTCGCCCTCGGCGTCACCGCGGCGGCCACCGCCGTGGTGGTGGGGGCTCGCAACCGGCGGGTGCGGCGGAGCGCGGAGGGCGAGCAGGAGGCCCTGTTCGAGGAGTGAGGCGGCGCACAGGGGTCCCCGGAACGTTCGGGAACCCCTGTCGGCTGTCTTCGTCGGCCGTCGGTCAGGACGCGAAGCTGCCGTCGGCCTCGCGGGCCTCGACGACGGCGGCGGCGAGGTCGTCCAGGAGAGCGGCCAGGGCCGCCCGGGTCGGCTCGTCGGTGACCCGGCCGTCCGCGATCTTCAGGGTGGCCTGCGGTATGCGCAGGTCCTGCGGGATCACCTGGGCGCCCATCACGGTGAGCGTCTCCGCCAGCCAGGCCCGGGCCCGGTCGCCGCCGGTCACCGCGGGGGACGCGCTCGCCAGGGCCACCGGCTTGCCGCCGATCTCACCCCCGCCGACCAGCCACTCCAGGGCGTTCTTCAGCACCCCCGAGGTGCCGTGGGCGTACTCCGGGGTCACGATCAGCAGACCGTCCGCCGCGCCGACCGCGGCCCGCAGCTCCGCCACGATCCCGGGCAGCGCGGTCATCTCGACGTCGGCGTCGAAGAACGGCAGCCGGCCCAGGCCCGGGTCGACGACGAGTTCGCGCGGGGGCAGGGTCAGCTCCGCGGCCGAGCGCAGCACGGCCGCGTTCAGCGATCCGGATCGCAGACTTCCGCACAGACCAAGGATTCTCATGTCGATCAGCCTACGTTTTCGAAGGACACGGGCAGGGAGGAAAGCGCCCGGGAGACGGTGGAGGAGCGGTAGGCGGGCTCGCCGGCCAGGGCCAGGCCCGGCAGCCTCTCGAAGACCAGCGGGACCGCGATCCGTGCTTCCAGACGGGCCAGCGGCGCGCCCAGGCAGTGGTGGATTCCGTGGCCGAAGGCGAGATGCGCGCGCTCGCCGCGGGTGATGTCGAACTCCTCGCCGCCCGGGAAACGGTCCTGGTCGCGGTCGGCGGCGGCGACGCTCAGCGCCACGGCCTCGCCGGCCGGGACGGTGACGTCGCCGATGGTGACCGGCTTGCGGGTGAAGCGCCAGATGGCGTTCTGGATCGGGCCGTCCCAGCGCAGCACCTCCTCCACGGCGTCCGGCCAGCGCTCCGGTTCCCGCCGCAGCAGGTCGAGTTGACCGGGGTGGCGGAGCAGGGCCAGCACGCTGCTGCCGAGCAGGTTGACGGTGGTCTCGTGGCCGGCGGAGAGCAGCAGCGCCAGCATCGAGACGAGTTCGTCCTCGCTGAGCCAGTCGTCCTCGTCGCGGGCGGCGACGAGGGCCGAGGTGAGGTCGTCCCCGCTCCCGGTGCGCTTGCGGGCGACGAGGGCGCGCAGGTAGTCGTGGACCTCCTGGAAGGCGGCCATGGCGGCGTCCCGGCTGTCCTCGTCGTTGCTCATCACCGCCTCCACCGCGCGCCGCAGCCGCTCCCCGTCCTCGGCGGGCACGTCCAGCAGGTGCCGGACCACCTCCATCGGCAGCAGGGCCGCGAACTCGGTGGTCAGGTCGGCGCGCCCCGCCCGCTCGCCGTCGCGCCCGAGGAGGTCGTCGAGCAGCCGGTTCGCGGTGGCCTCGATGCTCGGCGCGAGGGCCTCGATCCGGCGGGGGGTGAAGCCCTTGGAGACCAGCGACCGCAGCCGGGTGTGCCGGGGCGGGTCCGACACCAGCATGGAGTCGCCCATGCCGATGACCACGTCACCGGTGACCGGGACCCGCTGTTCCCGGAAGGCGGTCCAGGTGGCCGCCATGTCCTTGGAGTAGGAGTCGTTGTCGAGGAAGGCCCGGCGGCAGTCCTCGTAGCCGGTGAGCAGCCATGCCTCGACACCGCCGGGCAGGGTGACGCGGTGTACCCGGCCCTCCTCGCGCAGGGCGGCGTACACGGGGTAGGGGTCGGCGACGAACGCCGGGGTGAACAGGGCACCGGCGGCGTGCGGACATGCGGTCACGGGGGGGTTCCTTCGGATGGGGGTCGGCGGGTCCTGGGTCACCAGGTGACGGGGAGTTCTCGGACTCCGTAGAGCACCATGTCGTGCCGGAAGGGCAGTTCCTCGACGGTCTTGACGGGGCGCAGTCCGGGCAGGCGGCGGAAGAGGCCGCCGAAGACCTCGGTGAGTTCGACCCGGGCGAGGGTGGCGCCCACGCACTTGTGGAAGCCGTGGCCGAAGGCGAGGTGCTTGCCGGTGTTCTCGCGGTGGATGTCGAAGGTGTCGGCGTTCTCGAAGACGGCCTCGTCGCGGTTGGCGGCGTTCAGCATCACCAGGACACCGTCCCCGGCGCGGATCTGCCGGCCGCCGACGAGCACGTCCTCGGTGGCGGCGCGCGGCAGTCCGGCGTGGTTGATGGACAGGTAGCGCAGCAGCTCCTCGACCGCGCCCGGCAGCAGGGCGGCGTTCTTCTTCAACTCGTCCAGCTGGTCGGGGTGTTCGAAGAGGGTGACGGTGCCGATGCCGATCATCTGGGCCATCGTGTCGTAGCCGGCGAGCAGCAACAGGGCCGCCATGCCGACGAGTTCCTCGTGGTTGAGGCCGCCCTCGGCGGAGCGGGCGACCATGCGGCCGAACAGGTCCTCGGAGGGGCGCTGTTCCTTGGCGGTGACCAGCCGGTCGAAGTAGCCCATCAGCTCGGTGGCCGCCTGGACGGCCTGTTCGGGGGTGCTCGTGCGGTCCAGGACGGTGTCGGTGAGCCGTACGAACAGCTCGTGGTCCTCGAAGGGGACACCGAGGATCTCGCAGATGGTCATGGCGGCCATGGGCAGCGCGAACTCGCGGACCAGGTCGGCGGAGCGGCGGCCGTCCGCGCTCATCCGGTCGACCAGGCCGTCCAGGATGCGCCGCATGACGGGCCGCAGCGCCTCCATCTGGTTGATGAGGAACTCCCGGGTCACGGTGCGGCGCAGGCGTCCGTGGTCCGGCGGGTCGGCCTGCATGAAGAAGCCGGCGGGCGGGGGCACGTCACCGGTGACGTAGGTGGGGAATCCGGGGGTGCGCGGGTCGGAGCTGAAGGCGCGGTGGGTGAGCACGGCGCGGACGTCCTCGTGGCGGGTGACGACCCACGCGGTGTCGCCGCGGGGGGTGCGCACCTGGAACACCGGGCGTTCGGCGCTGAGCGCGCGGTACTGGGGCGGCGGGTCGAGCGGATGCTCGCGCGGCATCGGGAATTCGGGCAGAAGGGCGGTCATCGCGGCGGCTCCGGGCTGGGCGGGCGGGACGGCGGGGGTGGCGGGCGGGCGGCTCAGCGCGCGGCGATCAGCGTGAGCAGGGCCTCGGCGAGCGGGGCGAGGGAGGTGTTGTCCCACATGACGGTGGGCTCCACCTCGATGCCGTACTGGTCCTCTATCTCGGCGCACAGGCCGAACACGTAGACGGAGTCCAGGCCGTAGTCGTTGAGCGGGACGTCGGCGTCGATCTCCTCGGCGGGCCGGCCGGTCTGGGCCGCGACGCGGTCGCGCAGCCAGTCGACCAGCTCGGCGGCGGTCGGCTGGGCGGTCTGGGTGGTCAGCTCGGTCATGGGTGCTCCTGGCGGCGGTCAGGCCCCGGTGGGGCGGCGGTCGAGGTCGAAGGTGAGTCCGGCGTCGAGGCGCCGGCCGAGTTCGGCGTACAGGGGCTCGGCGAGCCGCGGCGGCAGCGGCTCGCGGTGGTGGTCGAGGTGGCTGCCGAGCCGGTGCAGCACGGCGAGCGTGACGGCCGGATCCGCGGCACTGCCGGCGGCCTCGGCGGGCCGGTTCCACCAGGTGTTCAGGCATGCCGAGGCGGCCAGGACGCCGGTCCAGCGGGCGGTCAGCCCGAAGGCGTACGGGGGTGCGTCGGGCCCGATGAGGGTGGGGGCCAGGCCGGACGCGTCGGCGGTGAGTTCCGCCAGCCGCGCGCACCAGGCGCGGCCCGACCCGGCGAGCGGGTCGTCCGGGGCGGCAGAGGCGGTGGCGACGACGAGGGAGCGGGCCAGCGGGTCGCGCCCGGCGGCCGAGACGGCCAGGTCGGCGAAGCGCAGCGGAGGCAGTGGCCGGCCGGCGCGGAAGGTGTCCGCGGGCAGCGGGTCGGCCGTGTCGGCGCGCCAGCCGCGGCGGGCGGTGAGCGGCAGCTGCGCCAGCAGCGCGGACTGGCAGGAGACCCGGGAGGCGTGCCCGAACGCCGATGGCTGCACGTCCCGCAGCAGCTTCTGGAACAGCGGCTGTTCCCCGGCGCGCAGATAGAACTGGGAGCCGAGCAGTTCGGACAGCCGCTGGACGGCGCGGATGAGGACGGTCGGGACGAAGGACTTCACGGCGCTCGCGTAGACGCCGGCCTGGGCGGGCGCGGTGTGGGCGGCCCGGGCGGCGACCGTGGTAAAGGTGTCCGCGAGCAGCAGGTCGGCGAAGGTCTCGGCGAGGATCGTCCGGGACAGCGGCAGGTCCGCGGCCCGGCCGCCGTACAGGGTGCGTCCACGGGCGCCGCGCAGGGCGGTGCGCAGGGCGGTGTCGAGCAGGCCGATGGTCATGCCGGGCAGGGCGACGCGGGTGAGCTGGAAGGAGCGCAGGGCGGTTTCGACGCCCTGACCGGGACGGCCCACCACACTGTCGTCGGGTACGGGACAGTCGGTGAACTCGATACCGCCGAGCTGGACCCCGCGCATGCCGACGGTGGGGTACCGGTCCAGGTGCCGTACCGCCGCGGCGGGCAGGTCGGCGGTGTCGAACAGCAGCTGGGAGTGGCTGCGGCTGCCGTGGGCGGGGTCGGTGCGGGCGAAGAGGACCACGGTCTCGGCGCGCCGCAGGTTGGCGACGACCTCCTTGCGGCCGTTCAGGCGCAGCCGGCCGTCGGGACCGGGCAGGGCGGTGAGGCCGGCCCGGGTGAAGTCGTTGCCATGGTCCAGCTCGTGGTAGGCGCAGGCCGCCCGGCCGCCGGAGAGCAGCCGGCCGGCCAGCCGCTCCCGCTGTCCGGTGCTGCCGGCCGTCCACACGTTGACGGCGGCCATGAAGGAGCCGGCACCGTAGCCGAGACCGAGGCAGGGGTCGCGCCGGTAGACGGCCCGCATGACCCGCACCAGGTCGTCCAGCTGCTCGAACCGGCCGCCCAGGTCCCGGGGGACGAAGTG
Source organism: Streptomyces echinatus (assembly GCF_014203595.1). GTDB lineage: Bacteria > Actinomycetota > Actinomycetes > Streptomycetales > Streptomycetaceae > Streptomyces > Streptomyces echinatus. Next base: position 868,816 of record NZ_JACHJK010000001.1, on the reverse strand, counting down.
GGCGTTCAGTCCGAACCGGGTCAGCAGGTCCTCACCGGCGGCGAGCATCCCGGCGCGGTCGTCGGCGGCGAGCACCGCGTTCCGGCCCACCGGGTTCGCCGGGTCGCCCGCGTCTCCGAACAGCCGCTCCAGACGGTCGACGTCCGCCGGGCGACCGGCGGCCTCCGGGCAGCCGGTGCCCTCCGGGTAGCCGGTGGCTTCCGGCCGGGGGGTGGCTTCCCTGGGGTCGGCGTCTTCCGGGCGGCCCGCCTCCGGGGCGCCGGCCGGCCCGGTCCCGGTCCCGGGCCGGGGTGCCGTGTCCGCGGAACGCGCCGAGGTCATGCGATCAGCTCCTTCGCCGGGTCCGCGAGCGTCTCCAGCACGGTTTCGTACGCCTCCAGGGGTGCCTCGTGGCCCGGCCGGAGGAGTTCCAGGGCCCGTTCCATCGCCGCCGTGAGCGAGCTGACCCGCCGCGGGTCGCCCGGGTCGGCGAGGAGCAGGTGGACGGCCGCGGCGCCCGCGAAGCAGCGTTCGTAGCGGCGGGCGGTCTCGAAGGCCTCGGCGGGTGTGCCGCGGCCGGCCGGGAGCGGCGCGGCCATGGCCGCGGCGACGGCCGCCGCCTCCTCGGCCAGCGCGCGGGCCAGCTCGGGCACGCGCGGCGGTACGGCCCCGGCGGCGGCGAGCGCGGCGAGCCGGCCGGCGGCGCCGGGCAGGGCCTGCACCGCGCTGCACCCGGTACGGCTGAACAGGCGCAGCGCCCCGGGGTCGAGCGGCGGGACGGGCTCCGCGCCGACGGTGGCGGCGAGGCCCTCGGCGTCGTGGGTGCCCTTGCGGTGCAGCCGGGCGAGCACCGGGAACTGGTTGATCAGCAAGGCGCGGTTCACCGCCGTACTGCCGTCGAAGATGGCGACGATCCGGTGATCGCGCTCCAGCTTCTGGAACGCGCCGTCCGCATGGTGCTCGGTCAGGAACCCGCGCGCTCCGAGGAGCTCGGCCAGATCGTCGACGGCCAGCTGGACGATCTCCGGCACACCGGCCTTGACCAGGGCCGACACCACGCTCATCTCCCCGGTCAGGCAGTGCGCGGCCCGGGCCGCCAGCAGTGCGGCGGCGTCGGCGAGGGCGAGCGAGGCCGCGGCCCGCCCGAGCACCCGGCGGGCCAGCGGCAGCCGCAGCAGCGTGGTCCCGTACATGGCGCGCCCGGCGGCGAAGGCGTGGGCCAGCCGCAGGGCGTGCTCGCCGGCGCCGAGCGACAGGGAGGTGCACACGGTCCGGGTCAGCTGCAGGGAACGCAGGACGACGTCCAGGCCGTCGCCGGCCGCGCCGGTCAGGGCGTCGGCGGGCACCTCGGCGCCGGTGAAGCGGATGCCGCTGATGTCGGCGCCGCGGATGCCGTGCGTCGGCTCCTTGGGCAGCGGACTCCAACTGCCCGCCGCCAGGGCCGCCTTGTCCACCAGGAGCAGTCCGAAGCCGCGCGGGCCGCCCTCGGGGGCGGTCCGGGCCAGCACCGAGATCAGGTCGCCGCGGGTGGCGTTGTTGATGGGCCACTTGGCGCCGTCGAGCCGCCGGCCGCCGTCGGCCGTGGTTTCGGCGGTCAGTTCGCCGGCCAGCAGGTCGCTGCCGTGGCCCGGTTCGGTCAGGCCCCAGGAGACCACCGCGCCGTCCAGCACCCGGCGGGCGAGGGCCCGCCGCTGCTCGTCGGTGCCGGCCACCCAGGTCGGCACCGAGCCGAGGAACGTCTTGCCGTGCGCGACGGCGACGGTCACGTCCCGGCGGGCCACCGTGCGCAGCGCGGCGACCAGTTCGGGCAGTCCGCCGGGGACGCCGCCCAGTTCGGCCGGCACATAGGCACGGGCCGTGCCGCAGTCGTCCAGGACGGCGCAGGCCGCGGCGGGGAACTCCTCCCGGGCGTCGAGCCGGGAGCCGGTCGCCGGGTGGAAGGGGCCGCCGGGCGCCGCGGCCTCCTCGATCGCGGTGTCCAGGGCACCGGGCAGCCCGGTGGGCCAGCGGGCCGCGCCGCCGCTCACGCAGGGACCTCGCCGAGCAGCGCGCGCACCGCGGGCTCCAGGTCGGCGTGGAGCGGGGTGAGCGCGCCGTCGAGGAACAGCCGCCGCATCTCGGAGCGCTGCACCTTGCCGCTGGTCGTCTTGCGGACGGATCCGGGCCGCAGCAGCACCAGGCCGGCCGTGCGCACCCCGAACTCCTGGTAGACGGTGGTCCGCAGGTCCCGGGCCAGCTGCCGGAACTGCTCGTCGGTGAACCGGCCGCGGATCTCGTGCAGGACCACGACCTCCTCCTGCGGCACGGACACGGTGAACGCCGTGCCGGCGAGCGTGGCCAGCTCCGGGTGGCGGCGGCGCAGTTCGTGCTCGATGTCCTGGGGGTAGAGGTTGCGGCCGTGCACGATCAGCAGGTCCTTGCTGCGGCCCGTCACATAGATCTCGCCGTCCACCAGGGCACCCAGGTCGCCGGTGCGCAGGAACGGTCCCTCGCCGTCGGCGGTGCGGGCGCCGAAGGTCTCCTCGGTGGCCTCCGGGCGCCCCCAGTAGCCCGCGGCCACGCTGGGGCCGCGCAGCCAGATCTCACCCGTGGTGCCGTCGGGCAGCACCGTGCCGTCGGCCGGGTCGACGACGCGTACGTCGAAGTCCGGTACGTTCCCGCAGCCCACCAGCTCGCGGACCGGGCCGTCGGGCAGCGGGGGCTGCAGGACGTGCTTCTCCAGGGCGTCGGAGTCGACGGGCTCGATCCGGGGCGGCCGGCCGGCCAGGCCGGAGACGTACACGGTGGCTTCGGCCATGCCGTAGCAGGGGGCCAGGGCCTCGGCGCGGAACCCGGCGGCGGCGAAGCGCTCGGCGAAGTCCCGCAGCGTGGAGGCCTGGATGGGCTCGGAGCCGTTGGCCGCGAACCGCCACCGCGAGAGGTCCAGCTGGGCCAGCTGGGCGTCGGTGACCCGGCGCACGCACAGCTCGTAGGCGAAGTTGGGGGCGGCCGAGTAGCCCACGTCGTAGCGGTCGAGGAGGCTGAGCCACTGGTGCGGGCGCTTGAGGAAGGCCATCGGGGACATCAGCGCACAGCTGCTGCCCAGGAAGAGGCTGGGCAGCAGCTGCCCCATCAGGCCCATGTCGTGGTACAGCGGGATCCAGCCGCCGAAGTTGGTGTCGGCGGTCAGGCCGAGGGCGCCGCGCAGGCTGTCGGCGTTGTGCAGCAGATTGCGGTGGTCGACCATGACGCCCTTGGGGTCGCCGGTCGAGCCGGAGGTGTACTGCAGCAGGACCAGGTCGCCGGGGCCGGCCTCCGGGTCGCGCCAGCGGTCGGCGGCGCCGAAGTCGGCGGTGTCGCTGGCCGCCACGGTGAAGTCCAGGCCCTCGGACTCGATCCAGCGGCGGGCCTCGTCCAGCTGCCCGGTGTCGGTGAGCGCGACGCTCACGCCGGCGTCCAGCGCGATGCCGGTGACCCGGCGCTGCTGGTACTGGAACTGGCCGGGCATCGGCGAGGGCACGGCGACCGTGCCGGCGTACAGGCAGCCCAGGAAGGCGGTGACGAAGGGCAGGCCCGGCGGGTGCAGCAGCAGGACGCGGTCGCCGGGCGCGCAGCACTCCTGGAGCCAGGAGGCGACGCGGCGCGCCTCGGCGTCGAGGGCCGCGTAGTCGAGGGTGCGGGCGCCGTCGGCCGCGTCGTGGTCGTGGACGAAGGTGACCGCGGCGCGGCCGGGCCGCTCGGCGGCGTGCCGGCGCAGGAGGTGCAGGGCGGTGGGCTCGTCCAGGAGGGAGGGCTGGGTCACGGGGCTGTCCTCTCGGCGCGCGCGGGCAGGAAGCGGGTGGCTTCGAAATGGTCGAGGTAGCGGCCGACCAGCTCGCGCTCGGGCGGCAGGCAAGCGATGTCCGAACCGGTCAGCGCCGCCCGCAGGTTGGTGGTGTCGAAGACGGGGCGGCTGCCCCGGTAGCCGAGGTCCTCGGCGGGCTGTTCGGCGTCGAACAGCGGCAGGAACCGGGCGAGTTCGTTCTCCTCGCCGCGTTCCACGGCCCGGGTCAGCTCGGCGTACCAGTCGGCGTACGACAGCCGGCGCAGCGGGTAGCCGCACTCGGCGAGCAGCTCGACGAGCCGGTTCCAGGCGAGCGGGTGGCCGCCGGGCAGGTTGAAGGAGGTGCCGTGCCGGCCGCCGCCCAGGGCGATGTGGGCGACGGCGGCGGCGCAGAAGTCGACGGGGGTCATCTCCAGGAAGACGTCGAACTCCAGGGCGGCGCCGAGCTGTACGCAGCCCTTGAGGGTGGCGTTGAGGAAGGTGTCCTCGGCGCAGGCGCCGGTGGTCTGGGCGCCGGTGATCTGGCCGGGCCGGTAGACGCAGGTGGGCAGGCCGCGTTCGTGGGCCTGGGCCATCATGCGGTCGCCGACCCACTTGGTCTGCCGGTAGCCGCCGACCACGCCCTCGGGGTCCGTGGCCGCGTCCTCCGCCCACCGGTGGTCGCCGGGACGGCCCGGGTAGACGGCGAGGGAGGAGATGTAGTGCACCGGCTTGATCCGGTGGCGGGCGGCGAGCCGCAGCACTTCCTGGGTGCCGAGCACGTTGACGGGCTTGAGCCTGCGGTACGGCAGGGCGTAGCTGGACCAGGCGCCGTTGTGGACGATCATCTCGACGTCCCGGGCGAGCCGCAGCCAGGTGTCGTGGTCGAGGCCGAAGTAGGGCCGGGCGAGGTCGCCGGGCACTCCGGTGAACCGTGTCTCGTCGCCGTCGCGCCAGACGCCGTACAGCTCCATGGCGGCCCGCACCCGGCCGGCCGCCTGTCCGGGCGTGTCGGCGCGGACCAGGACGTACAGGTGGGCGTCGGACCGGTCGAGCAGCTCGCGCATCAGGAACGCCCCGGTGTACCCGGTGCCGCCGGTGAGCAGCACGGTCCGGTACGGCGTGACGGCGGGCGGCAGGGCGTCCGCGGCCGGGGTGATGTCGGCGGGCAGGACGGCCTCGGCCGCCAGGTCCGCGCCGGCGATCGACCGCGGGTGCCGGCCGCTGTCGCCGGTGGCCGCGGGGCCGTCCTGGGCGTCGAGGTGGCGGGCCAGGCGCTCCAGGGTGGGGTGGTCGAACAGGCCGCGCAGGTTCACCTGGAGGCCGGTCGCCGCCCGCAGCCGGGCCGCCATCTGGGCGGCGGCGAGGGAGTCGCCGCCCAGCTCGAAGAAGTTGTCCTTCAGGCCGACGCGCCCGACGCCGAGCAGGTCGGCCCAGATCTCGGCGAGCCGGATCTCCAGGGGGGTCACCGGGGCGACGTAGGCGGTGCCGGTGCTCTCGCCGTCCGGCACCGCCGGGAGCCGGCCGCGGTCCACCTTGCCGTTGGGCAGTTTGGGCAGTTCGGGCAGGACGACGAACCGGGACGGGACCATCGCCTCGGGCAGCTGTTCGGCGGCGAACTCGCGCAGCCGGGTACGGAAGGCGGCCCAGGCCGTCTGGGCCAGCGGATCGTTGGCCAGGGGCGGGGTGGATGCGTTCACGGTCCTCACTGCTTCCTCGGCGGCCGGGCCGCCTGCTCGGATTCCGGGACGCCGGCTGCCGGGGCGGCGGAGCGCGGGGCGGCGGCCGCCGGTACGTCCACAGCTGCCGGGGCGGTGGCCTCGGGTGCGGCGGAGCGCGGTTCGAAGACGACGTCGAACTCGCCCGTGCGGCCGGGTTCCGGCGGGAGCAGGCGGACGGTCCGGCCGTGCCGTGCCCCGAGCTCCGCGAGGTCCTCGGGGTCGGTGCCCTGCGCGGCCGAGGCCTCCCACAGCGCGCGCTCCAGATCCCACGCCGTCTGCTCCGGGCCGGTCTCGGCGCGCAGCAGGGCCAGGGCGGCGAGCGGGCGCACCAGCCGCCGGTCGGGCAGGCCGGTGACGGTCAGCGTCCGCTCGGGGGCGGTGGCCGTCAGCAGCTCGGCGAGGGCGTCGGCGTCGGTCACCTCGGCCCAGGTCAGCCGCTTGCCGTCGGCGTCGGCGCCGGGGGCGCGGCCGGGGCCGTACAGGGTCACGTCCCAGCGGAACCGGGTCAGCTCGTTGGCGTGCCGGCCCCGCTTCAGCTCGATGCGCAGGCCGAGGCCGGCGTCCCGGGCGAACTCCTCGAAGAAGGCGGGGGTCAGGCACAGTTCGCGTTCCTCGGCGAGGGCGCGGGCCGCGGCGGCCGACACCTCCCGGGCCGGGTTCAGCGCGGGGGCCCGGCGCAGCTGGGTGTCCGCGTGGAAGGCGGGCAGCAGCGTCAGGTCGCGCACGTCGCCGACGAACACGGCGCCCTCGGGGCCGGCGACCCGGACCGCCTCGGTGAGGACCCGGCGCAGGTACTCCGGGCCGGGGAAGTACTGCACGACGGAGTTGAACAGCACCAGGTCGGCGCCGGCGTCGGGCAGCTCGGCCAGCGCCGTGGCCTCGGCCTGCCGCAGCGTGATGTGGCCGGGCAGGGGGCCGTCGCCGGAGACCGCGGCGGCGGCCGTGGCCAGGGCGGCCGGGGACAGGTCGAGCCCCAGGTAGGAGTCGGCGTCCGGGGCGAGCCGGCGCAGGTACAGGCCGACGCCGACGCCGACGTCCACGATCCGGGCGCCGCCGGTCCGGCGGATGCGCTCCACGGTGTGGTCCAGCCACTCCCGCATCTCGTGCGCGGGGATCGGCCGCTTGGTGTAGCTGCTGAGCCACCCGGCGAAGTCCCGCTCGTCGGCGGAACGGGCGTCCTCGCCGCGGGGGCCCACGGGACGGGCGCCGCCGGTGCCGGTGCCGGTATCGGTGCCGGTGCCGGTGCCGGTGCTCTCCGGGCTGCCGCTCGCGGTGCCGGTGCCGTTCGCGCCGGTGCCACCCGCGTTGCCGGTGCCGTCCGTGCCGGTGCCACCCGCGTTGCCGCTGCCGCCGGAACGCGAGGCCCCGGCGGGGCTCTCGGCGCTCGCGAGACCCACGGACCCACCGGCGCCGGCCGAGCCGCCGGCGCGCACCGAGCCCGCCGAAGCCGCCGATCCCGCCGAGGACACCGAACTCGCCGAGCCCGCCGGATCCACCCGGCCTCCGGTCGCGCCGGTCTGCCCGGTCTCCGCCGTCTCCCCGGTGGCTCCGTCGCCGGCCCCGCCGGGGCTGTACGCCCCTTCCCACACGTCCCGCCAGCGGTCGACGTGGCTGCGCTCGCCGTCGGCGTTCCAGCCCTGCGCGGCCGGGGCGACGTAGGCGACGAGTTCGGCTCCGCCGCCCGCGCGCTGTGCGGCGACGACGGCGACCGAGGCGGCCTCGGGATGGCGGGACAGGACGCTCTCCACCTCGTCGGGTTCGACGCGGTGGCCGAGGATCTTCACCTGGCGGTCGATGCGGCCGAGGAACTCCAGCAGCCCGTCGGCCCGCCACCGCACCCGGTCGCCGGTGCGGTACCAGCGGGCCCCGGCCGCCGTGACGAACCGTTCGGCGGTCAGCTCGGGCCGCTCCAGGTATCCCCGGGCGACCCCGTCGCCGCCGATCCACAGCTCGCCGGCGACACCCACGGGCGCCTCGCGGCCGTCGCCGGTGACGACCCGGACGGTCGTGTTGGCGATGGGGCGGCCGATCGGCAGCGCGGCGGCGTGCACGTCCCGCTCACGGTCGAGTTCGTGCACCGTCGACCAGATGGTCGTCTCGGTGGGGCCGTACATGTTGAACACCCGCACCGCCGGCAGCGCGGTCAGCAGCCGCTGGGCGAGTCCGGAGGGGAACGCCTCGCCGCCCACCAGCAGGGCGCGCAGCGGGCGCAGCGCGTCCAGTGCCTCCGGCTGGGCGGCCACCGCCGCGAGGAACGACGGGGTGGCCTGCACCAGGGTGGCCCGGTGGCGGACGAGGAGGTCCCGGAGGGAGTCCTCGCCGTCGGCGGGGGTGAGCCGTTCGATCATCCGCTCGCCGGCCACGACCACCGTGGCCCCGCGGGTGAGCGGCCACAGCAGTTCGAGGACGGAGATGTCGAACGAGACGCTGGTGAGGGCGAGGACGACGTCGTCCTCGGCGAGCCCGATCCGCAGGTCCATGGCGGTGCGGAAGTTGACGACGTTGCGGTGGGACAGCACCGTGCCCTTGGGCCGGCCGGTGGAGCCGGAGGTGTAGATGACGTACACCGGGTCGTCGGCGCCCGGTCCGTCCTCCAGCGGTCCGGTGGGCCGGGCGGCGATCCGCTCCGCGTCCCGGTCCAGCCGTACGACCGCCCCGGCGGGCAGGTCCTCGGGGCCGCCGGGGCCGGTGACCAGGCAGTCCAGGGCGGCGTCGGTGGCGATGTAGGCGAGCCGCTCGGCGGGGAAGCCGGGGTCCATCGGGACGTAGGCGGCGCCGGTGCGGGCCACGGCGAGCAGGGTGACGACGAGGTCGGCCGAGCGCCGTACGCTCACCCCGACCCGGCACCCGCGGCCGGCGCCGTGCGCGCGCAGCTGGTGGGCCAGGCGGGCGGCCCGCTCGCCGAGTGCCGCGTAGGTGAGGCGTTCGCGGCCGTCGACGACCGCGGTGGCCTCGGGGGTGGCGGCGATCCGCCGGTCGATGAGGCCGCTGAGGGTCGCGCCGGTGTCGTAGGGCACCGCCGTGTCGTTCCAGGCGTCGAGCCGGGCCCGTTCCGCCGGGCCGCGCAGTTCGGCCGGCGGCGCGGCGGCGGGGTCCGCGGCGAGCGCGGCGAGGGCGCGGCCGTAGTAGCCGGTCAGGCGGTCGCAGAACTCGGGGTCGAGCAGGGAGGTGTCGCAGTCCAGCCAGAGCCGGAGCCGGCCGCCCGCCGGGTCGACGAGGAAGTTCGCGGCGAGCGGGAAGTTGGTCTCGGCGATGCCGAAGCCGTCCTGGATCGCCGCGTCGGAGCCCCACTGCTGGTGGAAGTCCATGAAGTTGACGTACGAGTCCAGCGCGAGGTCGGGGTGGTCGCGCAGGACGCGGGCGAAGGGGTAGCGGCGGTGCGGCAGGGTGCGCTGCTCGTGCGCGCGCACCCGGTGGGCGAGGTCGAGCCAGGTGCCCTCGGCCACGGACAGCCGGAGCGGCAGCGTGTTGAGGAAGACGCCGATCGCCTGGTCGCCGCCCTCGTCCGTGAGCCGGCCGTGGGTGACGACACCGGTCAGCACCTCGTCGCCGGCCGTCACGGCGTGCAGGACGACGGCGTGGGCGGCGGCCAGGAGCGACTTCGGGGGCAGTCCGGCGGCGCGGGCCGCGGCGGCGATACGGGTTCCGGTGGTCTGCTCCAGCGGTACGTCGAACCGCCGGTGCCGGGCGCCGGCCGGGCGGCCCGTGGTGCGGGCCGGCAGCGGGGCCGGCTCGGCGCCGGCCAGTTCCCCGGCCCAGAAGTCGCGGTGCTCGGGCCGGTCGGCGGCCCGCCGTTCGGCGGCGACGAACTCGCGGAAGGTGCTGGGGATCTCGGGCAGGAGGAGGTCCTCGCCCGAGAGGGCGGCCCGGTAGCGGGCGACGATCTCGTCCAGCATCGCCGCGTCGCTCCAGCCGTCCAGCACCACATGGTGTTCGACGACGCTCAGCTGGAACGTTTCCGCATCCAGCGGGTGGGCCGTGAAGGCCAGCAGCGGGGCCGCGGTGAGGTCGAAGACGTGGTGCTTGGCCGCCTCGGCCCACGCGTCGAGCCGGGCGTCGCGGACGTCGGGGGCGGCCCCCCACAGCTCCTCGTCGACCGCGAGGGGCACGGTGACGTCCCGGTGCACCAGCTGGAGCGGTTCGCTGAAGCCGGTGAGGTGGAAGGAGCCGCGCAGCGCCGGGTGGCGCCGGACGGTGCCGGCCAGGGCGGCGCGCAGCGGAGCCTCGGCGAAGGGCAGCCGGACGCGGATGCTGGTGACCACCCGGTAGACGGAGGAGTTCTCCTCGTACTCGGCGTGGAACACCATGCCGGACTGCATGCTGCTGAGCGGGTGGGCGTCGTCCAGGCCGTCGGGCAGCAGGTCGCGGTCGGCGTCGGACAGCAGCGAGAAGGGCCGGGTGCGCGGTCCGGCCGGCACGTACGGCCGGGTGCGGCGGGCCAGGGCGCGGACACTGGGCGCCTCGTACAGGTCGGGCAGGTCGAAGGTGACGCCGGTGTGCTCCAGGGCGGTGCGCAGCCGGATGCTGAGCAGGGAGTCGCCGCCCAGGGCGAAGAAGGAGCTGTCGGCGTCGACCCGTTCGGCGCCGAGTACGGCGGCGAAGGCGTCGTGGATCCGCTGTTCGGCCTCGTCCAGCGGGCCGCCGGGTGCGGGCCCGGCCGCGGCGGTGCCGTCGGGCTCGGGCAGGGCGCGCCGGTCGACCTTGCCGTTGGGCGACAGCGGCAGGGTGTCGAGCAGGACGAGGGCGGACGGCACCATGTACTCGGGCAGCCGCTCGGCCAGCGCGGCCGTCAGGGCCCCGGCGGTGGCGCCGGGGGCGACGGCGTGGGCGAGCAGCCGGTGCTGTCCGTCGGCCTGCCGGGGTGCGGTGACGACGACCTGCTCGACCCCGGGCAGGGCGAGCAGCGCCGACTCGATCTCCCCCGGTTCGACGCGGAAGCCGCGGATCTTGAGCTGGTGGTCGAGCCGGCCGTGGTACTCGACCGTGCCGTCCGCCCGCAGCACGGCCAGGTCGCCGGTGCGGTAGAGCACTCCCCCGCCGGGGGTGTACGGGTCGGTGACGAACCGTTCCGCCGTCTGCTCGGGCCGGTTCAGGTAGCCGGCGGCGACCTGCACACCGCCGATGTGGAGTTCGCCGGGCACCCCGAACGGCAGCGGTTCGCCGCCCGGGTCGAGCACGTACAGCGCGGTGTTGGCGACGGCCCGGCCGATCGGCACCGGCCCGGTGGTGTGCCGTTCGGTGCAGCGCAGGTGGGTGACGTCGATGGCGGCCTCGGTCGGCCCGTAGAGGTTGTACAGGCCGGGGGCGCCGGCGGCGGTGCCGTGGACGGCGAGGAACCGCGCCACGGTCTCGGGCCGCAGCGCCTCGCCGCTGCACACCACCCGGCGCAGCGAGGGCAGGCGGGCCGCGTCGGGCTCGGCCAGGAACAGGTCGAGCATGGGCGGCACGAAGTGCAGGGTGGTCACGCCGTGGGTGCGGACGGCGGCGGCGACGGCCCGCGGGTCCCGGTGGGCGCCGGGGGCGAGGAGGTGCAGCCGGGCGCCGGCGAGCAGCGGCCAGAAGAACTCCCAGACCGACACGTCGAAGGTGAACGGGGTCTTCTGCAGCACGCATTCGCCGGGTTCGAGGGCGTACTCCTCCTGCATCCACAGCAGGCGGTTGACCACGCCGCGGTGGGGCACGGCGACGCCCTTGGGCGTTCCGGTGGAGCCCGAGGTGTAGATGACGTAGGCGATGTCGGCGGGGCCGCCGGCGGGCAGCGGGCCGTCGGCCGCGGGCAGGGCGGGCAGCACCTCGTCGACGGCGACGACCCGCACGCCGGCCGCGGCCGGGCGGCCGGCGGTCCGGGCGGTGGCCAGGACGGTGGTGACGGCCGCGTCGCCGAGCTGGAACGCGACGCGCTGTGCGGGCAGTTCGGGGTCGAGCGGCAGATAGGCGCCGCCGGCCATGAGGACGGCGAGCAGGGAGACGGCCAGGTGCACCGAGCGCTCCTGGCACACGCCGACGACCGTGCCCCGGGCGACGCCCTGCTCGCCCAGGTGGCGGGCGAGGCGGCGGGCCCGGTCCATGAGTTCGCGGTAGGTCAGGGACTCGGTGTCGTCGGTGACGGCCACGGCGTCCGGGGTGCGGGCGGCCCGGGCCTCGACCAGCTCGTGCAGCCGGGTGTCCAGGTCGTAGTCACGCCGCCGGGGCGCGCCCGCGGCGAGCACCGCCCGGCGTTCGGCGTCGTCCAGCAGCGGCAGCCGTCCGACGGGCAGTTCGGGGTCGGTGAGGGCCGCGCGCAGCAGGCCGAGCAGCCGGTGGGTGTGGGCGGCGGGGGCGCCGGCGGTGTGCCGCTCGGGGTTGGCGTCGGTGTGCAGTCGCACCCGGCTGCCCCGGGCGTCGGAGAAGAAGTCGAAGCGCAGGTCGTCGACGGGTCCGGAGGACAGGTGGTGCGCGGTGCTCGGGACGTCCGCGAAGGACACGTCGGCGTCGAAGGTCACCACGTTGACGGTGGTGCCGGCGAGCAGCTCGCGGCGCCCTTCGGGGAACAGTTCCCGGTGCAGCTGTTCCCCGCGGAAGCGCTGGTGGCGCAGGGTGTTGCCGAGTTCCCGGGCCACCTCTGCGGCCACCTCGGCGAACGAGGCGGTGCGGGGGGCGGCGACGCGCACCGGCAGTTCGTTGGCGAACATGGCAGGGGTGCCGATGGCGGCGCTGGAGGGGCGGGCGGGCAGGGGTACCCGCAGCAGGGTCTCCTCGCTGCCGGTGAGCCTGCTCTGGTAGACGGCCACGGCGGCGACGAGCAGGGTGGAGGGCCGGGCCGCGAGCCGCCGGGCGGTGTCCCGCAGCAGCGTGGTGTCGGCGTCGGCGAGTTCGGTGACCCGGCGCAGCAGCCCGCCCGCGGACCGGGTGTGCCGGTCGCCGAGGCTGACCGGGGCGGGGCGGTCGGCGAAGCGGTCGAGCCAGTAGGCGCGGTCGGCTGCGTGGCCGGGCGAGTCCGGGTAGGCCGCGTCCTGCTCGACGAGCCGGGCGAGCGGCAGCGTCCGTACGGCGGGGGGTTCGGCGCCCTTGTGAGCGCGGTGTACACGGCGGCGATGCGCCGGACGTGGACCGTGTGGCCGAGGCCGTCCATGACCACGTGGTGGTAACGCAGGTACAGCAGCCAGGAGTCGGCGGACTCCTTGACGAGCACGTGCCGCACGAGCGGTCCACGGGTCGGTTCCACCGGCCGGGACAGATCGGCGCGCATCCATTCCTCGGCGGCGGCCCTGGGTGACGCGGCGTCCGACAGATCGAGCACCTCGAGGGGGCTCTTTTCGGCCACCGGCCGCACGGTCTGGCCCGGTCTGCCGTCGTCGTCCAGCCGCACCCGCAGCGTCTCCGCCTCGGCGAGCGCGACCGCCACCGCGCGACCGAGCAGCCCGGCGTCGACCGGGCCGTGGATCTCCAGGTAGCTGGCACAGTTGTAGCGCGGATTCGCTGGATTCAGCCGCTGGGCGGCCCATACGCCTTCCTGTGCGGCGGTCAACGGCAGACGAATGCCCCGGTCGGCGTCCGACATGTCGATGAGACTCTCCCCCATAGAGATCGCTTCCAGCCCGTCGGTGGCACTCCGCGGACCGTTCAAAGCTGTCAAACCCTCTGGAAATCAGCCACTACTTGTTCGAGTAGTTGACGCCTTAGTGAGCGGTGGGGTATGGCATCGGGTCATGGGTGATTCTTTACCCGGGTCGGATAATGTCCATTGCGGCGCGCATGGCATCGTTCCCCCTGAACGAGGCCGCGCCATCTGCTGTGACAGCCGCATACCGGGGGAAAGAAGTGAAGCTGTACGGCCGCGTCCATGAACAATGGGTAATGCGTCAGCGTTTACACCGGATACAAACCGGGCGCAGCAATCTGATTCTGCTTCAGGGTCCGAGGGGTTACGGAAAGACCGCTTTGGTCAACCGTATTTCGGACACCGCGCGACAGGTTGGTTTCGAGGTCGTAAACGGCCCGGCGGCGCAGTACAAGAGGCTGTTGCTCACCGCTTCCCTCATGACCGGCATCACCGGTTTCCAGACATTCTCCGGAGTGGCCGGACCGAACACGGCGCAGCGCGGGCCGGACCTCCTCGACGAGGTTCTCGCCGCCCTCGGCGCCGGGTCCCCGGACTCCGGCGGTGCGGGGGCCCGGCCCGTCCTGGTCGCACTGGACGACGTCGCCTGGGACGACCCCGACGTGGTCGCCGCCCTGCGGGCGCTGCCCGAGGCACGCTCGGCCCGCCGGGTGCTGTGGCTGCTGTCCGGCACCGGCGGGCCGGCCTCGCCCGCGCTGTGCCGGCACCCGGACACCGTCGAGCTCACGCTCGGCCCGCTGCGCCGCCGGGACGCACTGCGGATCGCCGCGGACCGGCTGGGCGGGGCGCCGGACGCCTCGGTGGAGCACCTGATCACCGCCTGCGGCGGCCATCCCGGCCTGCTGACGGCCGCGTTGGAGGCACTGACCGGCGGGGGCGGCCACCGGGTGAGCGGCGGTGTCGCGCGGCTCGTGTCGGCGTCACCCCCGCCGCAGGTGGTGGCCACACTGCTGAACGCGGATCCGCGGCTGTCCGCCCGGACCCGGAGTCTGCTGGGGGCGGTGGCGGCACGGCAGTTGCCGCCGCGGATGAGCGAGCTGGCCCAACTGCCCGACGGGCAGGCGGTGTCGGTGCTGGGCGCGGTGCGCGAGGCCGTGGAGGCCGGGGTGCTCGTCCTGGACGGCGACCGGCTGCGCTTCCGCCACCCGCTGCTGTACGAGGCCGCGGCCCTGCTGGGGCGCGAGCCGTCGGCGGACGATGCGGAGGGTGCCGTACTGAGCCCCACCGAACAGACCATCACACGCCTGGTGGCAGCCGGATTGACCAACCGTCAGATAGCATCCCGGGTCAATCTCTCCCCCCACACCGTCAACTTCCACCTCCGGAAGATCTTCCAGAAGCTCGGCGTCTGCTCCCGGGTCGAACTGGTGGGGACCCGACTTCACCTGCTCGGCCCGGAGTTCGACGCCGACCCGACGCCCCCCACCCACGAGAGCAGGCCAGCACATGCAGGATGAAAAGTCCGTCTCGCTCACCGACCCGGGCGAGACGACGGACGCGGCACCGGCCGGCGGCGACGCCGGCCCACCGCCCCTCCCACCGGCCCGGGTCAAGGCGATGGTCCTGGTGGCGATGGCCGCGACGTTCATGGCGATGATGGACTCCTACATCGTCAACGTCGCCATCCCGTCCATCCGCGCCGACCTCGGCGCCTCCGTCTCCGCCGCCGAGATGACGGTCGGCGGGTACATCCTGGTGTACGGGCTGTTCCTGGTCACCGGCGGCCGGCTCGGCGACATCCTGGGCTACAAGCGGATGTTCCTCACCGGCCTCGGGCTGTTCACGGCCGCCTCGCTGGCGTGCGGCGTGGCCCCCGGTCCCGGGACGCTGATCGCTTTCCGCTGTGTCCAGGGCCTGGCCGCGGCGCTGTTCTTCCCGCAGATCCTGTCCATCATCCAGACCTCGTTCGAGGGCGCCCGGCGGGACAAGGCGCTGGCGCTGTTCGGCGTCACCATCGGCCTCGCGGCGATCACCGGCCAGCTGATCGGCGGCGTCCTGGTCCACCTGGACCTGTTCGGCTGGGGCTGGCGCCCGATCTTCCTGGTCAACCTGCCGCTGGGCCTGGCCGCCATAGCCGGTGCCGCGCTGACCATGCCCGGGTTCCGGGGCACCCGGCGGCCCCGCCTCGACCTGCCGGGCGTCGGCCTGCTCACGCTCGCCCTGCTGCTGCTGTCCTTCCCCCTGGCGGAGGGCCGTACGGCCGGCTGGCCCGTCTGGTGCTTCGTGATGATGGTGCTGTCCGTGCCGTGCTTCGTGGCGTTCGGCTGGTGGCAGCACCGGCTGGCCGCCACCGGCGGGCAGCCCCTGATCAGCCCGCCGCTGCTGCGGCTGCGCGCCTACCGGTCGGGCAACGCGCTGTTCCTGGCGTTCTTCGCCTGCAACGCCGGCCTGTTCTTCGTGCTCGCCGTCCAGCTCCAGAGCGGGCTCGGCTACTCCGCCCTGAAGTCCGGGCTGCTGTTCGCCCCGCTCGGCATCGCGTTCACGGGGACCTCGCTGGCCCTGCCGAAGATCATGCCGCGGCTCGGCCTGCACGTCCTGACCGCCGGGTACGGCCTCAACGCGCTCGGCTATCTGCTCCTGCTGCTCACCGCGCTGGGCGCGGGCGACTCCCTGTCCGGCCCGGTGCTCATCCCCTCGCTCGTCGTCATCGGCGTGGGGCAGGGCCTCGGCGTCAGCCCGCTGCTCGGCGCGGCGCTGACCGGGGTGCCGCCGCAGGAGGCGGGCAGCGCGGCCGGCGTGCTGGAGACCGTGGGCCAACTGGGCATGTCCATCGGCATCACGCTCGTCGGACTGCTCTACTTCAGCACCCTCGGCGACGGGGGCTCGCGCCACGCCTACACCCACGCGTTCACCCTGACCCTGATCCTCAACCTCGTCCTGTCCCTGATCGCCCTGGCCTTCGTACCACCGCTGCGCAAGGCGGCGACGGCAGCGACGGCCTGACCGGCACCGGGGCCCCTGGCGACACCGGGGCGCGGGCCGCTGACGCTACGGCCGGCGACGAGATCCAGGACCACGACGAAAGCGCCCCACCCCCAGCACTTCGGGGGTGGGGCGCCTGTGTGATGCCGGGCCGGTCAGGGTTTCGGCGGGACGATGAACCCCCGCACCGGCCTCGTTCGCGGGTCCCGCGGGCGAGCTTGCTGCGCGCGCTTCCACATCGCCACCAGTCCCGCGTACCGCGGATCGATCCACTCGGACATGCTTCGTCCTTTCACGGCTTACGGTGGCGGCCGGTCCCGGGCGCCATCGGTGAACGGGTAGGCGGCATCCTGTCCGGCTCCGGAAGCCAGGTCGGGTGGACGCTCAGGAGGCGTTGCGCGGCGGCGTAGTTGTCCACGGTGGTAACGGGCTGCCACGCCGGCGAAAGCGAACCGGGCAGACTGAGCACGCGCGAGGAGGGGTGGGCGAAAGTCTCAGACCGGGAGGTCCCAGGCCGGCCCGTCGGGGCTGCCGATCCAGACGCGTTGGGTGCCGTCTTGCTCCACGGTCATGCCGAAGCCGGACAGGGTGGGCGAGCCCTCGTGCTGCCAGAT
The DNA here is from genome assembly GCF_014203595.1 of Streptomyces echinatus. Classification (GTDB taxonomy): domain Bacteria; phylum Actinomycetota; class Actinomycetes; order Streptomycetales; family Streptomycetaceae; genus Streptomyces; species Streptomyces echinatus. The sequence continues at coordinate 852,199 of NZ_JACHJK010000001.1, read as the reverse complement.
GGTGAGGGCGTCTTCCACCTGGTCCCAAAGGCTGAGGGGGCCGTGCTGGTGCACGGTCCAGCCCTTTCCCGCGGGTTCGGTCCACGCCTGGGAGCCGGTGGCGACGTCGACCAGGATCACGCCGTTGCCGGTGGTCATGAGTTCGGCCGAGGGTGCGGCGAGCTGGGCGAGGAACTGCCCGGTCCAGTCCTCCAAGAGGGCGGGGTTCACGCCGGTGGGGCGGATGTGGCCCGGATGCTGGTGGAAGGTGGGGCGGGGCGGCCGTTCGTGGGGGCGGGCAAGCATGTAGCTGATCTGGTCGGTGTGGAAGCGGCCGGTGGCGGTGCCGTCGTCGTGGACGGTGAGGCGGACGAGGCCAGAAGCCGGCATCCATCCACTGATGGTGGTGGTGATGGTGCCGCCGTCGCGTACTTGGTGCCGCCAGGCGGGGGGGATGTGGCGGACGGCGCAGGTGGCCACGATGTGGTCGTATTCGGCGCCGTCCTTGTGGCCGGTGAGGCCGTCACCGGTGATGAGTGTGGGGTGGTAACCGGCGGCGTGGATGTGCTCGGCTGCGGTCGCGGCCAAGCCCGGGTCGTATTCGATGGAGTACACGTTCTTGTCGTCGATGCGGCTGCACAGGATGGCGGTGGAGTATCCCGTGCCTGTGCCGATCTCCAGCACCTTGTCACCCTCGTTGATGCGCGCGAGGTCGAGCATGCGCACGATCAGGGAGGGCAGCGTGCTGGACGAGGTGGGGCGCCCGGTGACGGGGCCGGTGGTGTCGGAGGCGGCGGTGCCGTCGACCTGGGTGACCCAGGTGGTGTCCTGGTAGACGAGGCTGAGCCACTCACCGGGTTCGGTCCGGGCGCGGTGAAGGGGGGTCCAGCGGCGGCCGTCGAAGCGGAACAGAGCGGTGCCGACGAAGAGTTCACGGGGCACCGTTTCGAGGGCGGTGCGCCATGCCGGGTCGTCCGCGGGGACGGCTGCAGCGAGTTGGCGGCGCAGTTCGGTCGGGTTGGTCATGCGGGGGCTCCGTGCTGTAGGTGGTCGGCGATTGCGCGGGTGACGGGCCTGATGATGTGGTCGGGAAACCAGGCCCACTGGCCGTTCGGATTGCACTCGTACAGATGCCACACCCCGTCATGGTCGAGGCCGAAGTCGAAGGCGCCGAAGACGAGCCTGAAGGCGTCGAGGTAGCCACGCACGCCCTTGGCGATCTCGGGTGGGACGGGCACCGGCGTGTAGGTGAGGTGGTCGTAGTGGCGACGCCAGTCGATCCCGGGTGAGCCGTCGATACGGACGGCGGTGAGGTGGTCGCCGACAGCGGTCAGACGGATGTCCGCGGTCTTGCGCACGCGCTGCTGGAAGAGGTGCGCGGTGTGGCGTATCCGGTGGTCGATCTGGTCGGGGGTGACGTCCTCCATCCACACCGTCAGTGCGCGGCCGGTGCCGTCGGCGTACTCGGTCTCTCGCAACGGCTTGTAGACGACCGGACCGTGGTCGGCGGCGAAGGTTCGCGCACGGTCGGGGTCGTTGGTGATGAGTGTGGGTGGCACGGTGAAGCCGCAGGCTGCGGCCGTGGCCAGTTGTGCCGGCTTGTGCTCGGCGTCCCGGTTACGCCAGGGGTGGTTCAGGTAGCGGGCCCCAGGGAGGGCGGCGAGGATGCCGCCAAGTCCGTACCGGGCCTCTTCGACGGCCCACCGGGCTGTCTGGTCGTCCATGGCGCGGTCGACGGTGCAGGGGGTGGGCCGCCGCCAGTACACGGAGCGGACGTTCCCCAGGGCGAGGGTTCGGGACGCGGTGACGAGGGTGCCCTGCGGCCCGATGCTGTCGAACGTCGTCGACAGACGGATCTCCATGGGAAAGTCGCCGGGGTCCAGACGGACCACTGGCACGCGACGCCGGTTCAATTCGGTGATCACACCGTCCGCGGTCGCGTCATCCAGGCGCGTGACGACGAGGACGGGCGGCCCGCCCAGGACCATCAGTCAGAGTCCCCGTGCTGGTCGCTGCCCTGGTCCGGATTGCCGTCCAGGCTGGTCTTCGTGCTGGTCTCCTGCGACGTCTGCGACCGCTTGTGCTTGGCCTCCACCGTCAGTGGTGTCCCGTCGGGGCTCACCCAGACGGGTACCTGCGTGCCCGGGTCGAGGACCGGCCGGGCGGCAGGGAGGACGGCCGCTGTGGGGTAGGGCCGCATGCGTCCGAGCCCCCAGGGCTTGGCCTGATCCAGTAACGCTAATGGCTGCTCCATGAGTCTCCTTCGTCTTTCAGGCGATCCGACAGTCCCCCCGCCCGGGGGTCCGGACGGTGAGAGCGGCCCGGCCGGGGCGAGGGGTGAACGCGCATGCCCCGGCCGGAGGCTTGCGGGCGGTCGGCGGTCGGCGGTCGGCGCACGGTGTCGCCCGCTCACGTGTCAGCCCGCAGCTCGGCCCAGACCGTTTTGCCAGTGCGGGACGGCTGCGCCAGCCAACGGGTCGCCAGTCCATCCACCACCGCCAGCCCACGCCCGGACTCCGCGTCGTCAGCAGGATCCCGGTGTATGACCCGACGCCTCGACAGGTCCGCGACCGACACCCACACCGTTCCTGGCTCGGGATGCTCCAGCGTCAGCCGGCACCAGCCCGGCTCCTCCGGCGGCGCGCCCGCCGGGCGAGCGTGCTGCACCGCATTCGTCACCAGCTCCGAAACGACCAGCACGACGTCGTCCGTCATCCCCTCCAGGTCCCAACACGCCAGGGTGGTGCGAACGCTCATCCGCGCCACCGCCACGGACGACGGGCAGAGGGGCAGCGTCTGCGCGTACCCGGGTACCGGCCCCGTCAGGGGTTGCAGTGCGGGCGGGCCGGGGGGAGCCGTCGTGGTCATGGTCGCCTCTTCGTCGTGTCTGTACCCGCCGGCCCCTCTCGGGTGTGGGCGGTCCGGCAAGCCGTCGATCGGCCCCTCGGGAATGACCATCGAACGGCCGGTAATCACTCAACACCTGTGCGCGACCATGGGTAAGCGAGCACAGTGGATGGTGAGTTGCACAGGTTGCACACGCTCGGGGGTCACGATGGGACGACAGCCACTCATGCCGAACGACGCCCTGGCCGCGCTGATGCGAGAGGGGAACATCCGGAACGACCAGCTAGCACGCCGAGTCAACGCCGCCGCCGCCGAACTCGGCCTGCGTCTGACCTACACCAAAACGGCCGTCTCGCAGTGGCTGAAAGGCCACCGGCCCAAGAGAGAAGCGCGCCCTGCCGTCACCGAAGCGCTCTCGCGCCTGCTCGCGCGGCCCGTAACGTCAGCGGAACTCGGCTGGGGCGGCGACACCGCCGAGTCCCCGGACATGGTGTCGGGGATTGTCGACCTTGGAAAGGCGGACATGGACCCATCCCGGCGCGCTGTGCTCGGCGCGGGCCTGTACTCGGCGGCACTGGCCATCCCTCGCTACGAGGACCTTGCAGGCCGGACAGATCACGTCTCGGCCGGTCGCACCGTACGCATCGGCCGGTCCGACGTGAAGACCGTGGAACGGATGACGGAGCGGATCGCGGACATCCTTGACGACCTCGGTGGTGGCCACGCCCGGCCCATGGCAGCGGCGTTCCTCGTCAATACCGTGGGGCCCTATCTGCGCACCGACGGCACGGACGAGGTGAAGCGCGCGATGCGGGCCGCCTCCTCGGATCTCACATACCTCACGGGGTGGATGGCCATGTATGAGCGCGAACATCGCGTCGGCCAGCGGTACTACGTGAAGGCGCTGAAGCTCGCCGGTGCGGCCGAGGATCACGTGACGTACTGCCGCACCCTGCGCGGTATGGCGTTGCAGGCTTCGAACCTGGGGTACGGCTCGAAGGCTCTCGAACTCGCCGACTCGGCCGCGGAAGCCGCTCCGGCCTCGGGGCCGCGCCTGGTGGCGTTCCTGCGCGGCCAGCAGGCGCACGGAGCGGCCATGGTCGGCGACCGGCGACAGGCGTTCGACCGTCTCCGGGAAACCGAAGAGGCGCTTTCGCAGGCAGACGGCCGCAACGACCACATCGGCGGTTACGATCGCGCCGCCTACGAATTCCACGTCGCACACGTTCTGTGGGAACTCGGCGACCGGCCCGGATCTGTCAAAGCCCTGCGCCGTTCCAACAAGGCGCGTCCTTCCGGTGAGCGGCAGGGGCGGGTACATGCCACCGGTCTCCTTGCCACCCGGCTCATGGAGATGAGGCATGTGGAAGAGGCATCCCGGGAGTGGGGCACGTTCCTGGACGACTACGTCGGCATCAGCAGCGCACGGGGTGACGAGCACTTCGCCACCCTGCGGGCGTCCATCCGGCCGTACGCGTCGCTACCGGTCGTGCGCGCGCTGGACGCGCGGGCCCGCGACGTGGCCAGGCTGAAAGCCGCGATCTGACCGGCGCCGCGGCGCCTCGCTCCCACCCGCAGCGAGGGCCGTCGCGCGCCGGCGGTTCCTCTCGCAGTCCCACCAGCGGCGAGCAGAACGGGCCTGACGGAGCTGGAGGACGCGACCCGCGCGGAGGGCCTGGGCGTCCGTGGACAAAGGCGCAAGGGCAAGGCGCGTAGCACCCCGGCCGTCACCTGGACTCGGGGGCCGAGACGCCCCCGACCTGCCCCCACTCGGAACGGCGAGTCGGCACCATCGCTCTGAACAGGTCGAAAGCGGTGAGGCAGACGAGTCGGGCTGTACGCCGGGTTCTGTTCCCCGGGGTCCTCGCGGACTCCGGGGCGACGGCCATCCATCTAGGGCCGACGTTGCCGTCGGCCTCGTGCGGTCTACCCGCGGACTCGGGCGGGCAGCCCTCGGTCGTCCGCGCAGGGCGCCTGTGACGGCGCCCCTCTTGACCTTGCTCCAGGTGGGGTTTACCTAGCTGCCCAGGTCACCCTGGGCACTGGTGGTCTCTTACACCACCGTTTCACCCTTACCGAGGACCGAGGTCCCCGGCGGTCTGTTTTCTGTGGCACTGTCCCGCGGGTCACCCCGGGTGGCCGTTAGCCACCACCTTGCCCTGTGGAGCCCGGACGTTCCTCGGGAAGCCCCTCAAGGGGACTCCACGCGGCCGCCCGCCCGGCTCGTCTGCCGTGCCGACCATGGTACCGGGCGGCCGCGCCGCCGTGTACCGGCGGCCGTCGCCAGGACCGAGCCGGCCAGGATGAGCAGGAAGGCGGCCAGTACGGGGAGGGTGAGCGGCTCGTCCAGGAACAGGGCGCCCGCCGCCACCGCGACCGCCGGGTTGACGTAGGTGATGACCGTCGAGCGGGTCGGGCCGACCTCCCTGATCAGCTCCAGGAACGCCACGAAGGCCACCGCGGTGCAGATGACGCCGAGGCCGGCCAGCGCGGCCAGCACGGTGGGCGAGGGCGGCGCCGACGGGCGGGTGAGGGCGGCGGCGGGGGCGTAGACCAGGGCGGCCAGGGTCAGGCAGGCGGCCGTCAGGTGGAGGGAGGGCACATCCTTGAGGCGGCGGGCCGCGATCAGCGGGGCGGTGGCGTAGCCCAGCACCGTCAGCAGGACCTCCGCCAGGGAGCGCGCGTCCCCGCCGGTCAGGTGCGGGAGGGTGAGGACCGCGACGCCGGTGAGGCCCAGGGTCAGGCCCGCCGCCCGGCGGACGCCGAGCCGTTCGGTGTCGCCCAGGAGCCGGGCCAGGACCACGCCGACGATCGGCACCCCGGCGATCAGCAGTCCGGCCGTCGAGCTGGACAGGTGCCGTTCGGCGTCGGTGAGGGTGTACCAGGGCCCCATGATCTCCAGGCAGGCGAAGGCCAGCAGGGGGCGCCAGTGGGCCCGTACGGCGGTGGAGAAGCCGCCTCGGCGCAGCGCGAGCGGCAGCAGCAGGGCCGCGCCGACCGCACAGCGCGTGAACACCACCACCGGCGGGGACACCGCGTCCACCGCCACCTTGATCAGCAGGTAGGGAACGCCCCAGACCACTCCCATCAGGGAGAACAGCAACCAGCCTCGTGCACTCATACGGCCGAGTCTCGGCCGCCCGGTCACGGCCTGTCTTGAACGCTGTTGCGGTAGGCCGCCGGGGTCACCCCGAGCACCCGGCGGAACCAGCGGGTCAGGTGGGCCTGATCGGCGAAGCCGACGAGGGGGGCGACTTCGGCGGGGCGCAGGCCGGTCTCCAGCAGCGCCCGGGCCCTGGTCACCCGGTGCTGGGCGAGCCAGGCGTACGGGGGTATGCCCATCGTCGTGCGGAAGGCGCGCAGGAGCTGGTACCGGGACAGCCCGAGGTCGGTGGCGAGCAGGGCGAGGGAGGGCGGGTCGGTGAGTTCACCGGCGAGGCGGTCGCGGACCGTGCGGGCTATGGCGTGGGCGCCGGGGACGCGGTCGGGGGCGGGGCGCGCCGTGGAGTGGCGGTGGGCCAGCGCGGTCAGCAGCCAGGGCAGGACGGACTCGGCCTGGAGGGGGTCGGGGCAGGCGCTGAGTTCCGTGTGGGCGGTGCGCAGGGCGCGGGCCAGGGCGGGGTCGTCGAGGAGGGGCTCGCGGAAGTGCGGGAGGCCGCCGAGGGTGCCGTCGGCCAGCAGGGCCGGCTCGGCGTACAGGGCGCGGTAGGCGTAGCCGTCGGTGGGGTTGCCGGGGCCGCCGGTGTGCATCTCGCCGGGTTCCAGGACGACGATCGTGCCCGGGCCGGTGCTGAGGTGGCCGCCCCGGTAGTCGATGATCTCGTGGCCGCCGACGCAGACGCCGATCGTGTACTCGTCATGGGCGTGCGGGGCGTACACGTGCCGGCGGAAGCTCGCGGTGAGCAGGTCGAGCGGGGGGCCGCAGCGGCCCAGCCGGGCCCGCGTCCATCGTGCCTGTTCCCCCATGGAATCTCCCCCCTTCGCGCCCCCATGGGCTTTCCGGGCTTCCCCCATGGGCTCGGCGCTCCCCTTCGCGGTACCGCCCGCTAAGCGTGCAACGCCGCGAGGCCCCGTTTCCATGCCGCGTCCAGGTCGGCGTCGGCGGGGAAGCGGCCGTGGATCTCCAGGATGACCATGCCGTGGGCGAAGGCCCAGACGGCGCGGGCCAGGTCCATGTCGTCGGCGCAGGTGCGCAGCAGCGGCAGGGCGGCCCGGTCCTCCAGGCCGGCCGGGAGCGCGGCGCGGGGCAGGGGGCGCTCGGTGGCCAGGCGGTAGAGGTGGGGGTGGGCCAGGGCGTGGTCCCGGTAGGCCCCGGCGAGCGCTTCGAGCGAGCCGGGGGCGCGGGCCTCGGCGGCCTCCAGGGTCTCGGCGGTCTCGGTCAGCAGCAGCGCGACCAGTTCGACCTCCACGGCCTGCTTGTCGGGGAAGTGCTTGTAGAGGGACGGGGCCTTGATGCCGAGGCGGTCGGCGAGGGTGCGCATGGTGAGGTGGGCGGCCCCGGACTCCTCCAGGAGGTCCCGGGCCGCCGTCACGATCTCCCGTGCTCGCGGGGTGAGCCGGTCAGCCACGCTGGAAGCCCTCCTTGGTGCGCAGGCCGTAGCCGAAGACGCGGTCGTACGAGATGTGGGCGAGCCAGCCGCACAGTGCCGCGAAGGCGGGCGGCCAGTCGACCGGGAGCACGGTGTAGGCGACGGCGAGGGTGAGCGGGACCAGGGCGCGGTGCATCGCGTTGTAGTACGGCACCGCGCGCGGCGGCAGCTGTCCCTTCGTCATGCGGGGCGCGTCGGCCACCGCGATCAGGAAGGTCAGGTCCGGCAGGACGAGGAAGACGAGGGCGAGGGTGACGGCCTGCCAGCCGTGGTTGACGCCCTCGACGCCGGCGAAGGCCGTCCAGAACAGGGCGGACGCCAGCCAGGCGCCGCGGCGCAGGACGGTGGGCGTGGTGCGCGCGGGGGTGGTGCCGGCTGTCGCGGTCATGGCTGCCTCCGGAGGGGATACGCACGGACGAACCTGGCTAACACTGTTAGCCACACCGTACGGCTAACACTGTTAGCCGTCAAGCCCCGCCCGCTCCAGCGCTCCGGACGCCGCCTCCAGCCGGGCCCGGTGGTCGCGCGCCACCTCGTCCACCGGGTCGCCCGCCGCCAGCCGGCGCACGGTCCGCACCGGTGGCACGCGTGCGGCGTCGTCGACGTCCGCACCGGTGGCACGCGCCGCCCTTCGGGACCGCCCGCTCGCGGGCGGTCCGCCGCGGGCGGGTGGGCGTGATGCGGCCGGACGCGGACGGCTCCGGCTCCCTCCTCCGGGCCCGCGCGGCGCGCCGAGAAGGCGGACTCGCGGGCTCCGGCGGCGGATCCGGGGGCCGGGCGCACGGGGAGCGCGGGTCCGGGCCGGGCGGGGGGGCACGCCGTACCCTGGCGCGGAGGTCTACGTAAGGAGTACGTGTTGCTGGTCCTGCTGCCGCCCTCCGAAGGCAAGGCGAACCCGGGCGAGGGTGCCCCGCTGGAGCCGGCGTCGCTGTCCCTGCCGGGACTCGCCGCCGCGCGGGAGGCCGTGCTCGGGGAACTGGTCGAGCTGTGCTCCGGCGACGAGGAGAAGGCCCGCGAGGTGCTCGGGCTGAGCGAGGGGCTGCGCGGCGAGGTCGCGAAGAACGCCGGGCTGCGCGCGGCCGCCGCCCGCCCCGCCGGGGAGATCTACACCGGTGTCCTCTACGACGCCCTCGGCCTGGCCACGCTGGACGCGGCCGCGAGCCGGCGCGCGGCGGACTCGCTTCTTGTCTTCTCGGGCCTGTGGGGTGCCGTGCGGGTGACGGACCGCATTCCTACCTACCGCTGCTCGATGGGGGTCAAGCTGCCGGGACTCGGCGCCCTGGCCGGGCACTGGCGGACGCCGATGGCCCAGGTGCTGCCCGCGGCGGCCGGTGACGGCCTGGTGCTGGATCTGCGGTCCTCCGCCTATGCGGCGGCCTGGCGGCCCAAGGGTGAGGTCGCGGGGCGCACGGCGACGGTACGGGTGCTGCACGCGCCGACCCGGAAGGTCGTCAGTCACTTCAACAAGGCGACCAAGGGCCGGATCGTCCGCGGCCTGCTGACCGCCGGCGCCGCACCGAAGGACCCCGCCGGGCTGGTGGAGGTGCTGCGGGAACTGGGGTACGTCGTGGAGGCGGAGGCCCCGGGCCGGGCGGGCAAGGCCTGGTCGCTGGATGTGCTGGTGGACGAGATCCACTGAGGGACCACCCCCACTGTTGCAACATGCGCAACCTTCATTGCGCGTGTTGCAGCCGCTGGGCACGATGAGGGGCATGACCTCGCCGGTGCCCTCCGCTGCCGCTGCCTCCGTGCTGGATCTCGCCCCCGTCCTGCCCGTGGTGGTGCTCGCCGACGCCGCGGACGCCGTGCCGCTCGCGCGGGCCCTGGTGGCGGGCGGGCTGCCCGCGATCGAGGTGACCCTGCGGACCCCGGCCGCGCTGGACGCGATCCGGGCGATCAGCGCGGAGGTTCCGCGGGCCGTGGTCGGAGCGGGGACGGTGATCACGCCGGAGCAGGTGGAGGCGTGCACGGCGGCCGGGGCGCGGTTCCTGGTCAGCCCGGGGTGGACGCAGGCGCTGCTGGACGCGATGCGCGGGTCCGGGGTGCCGTACCTGCCGGGGGTGTCCACCGCCTCGGAGGTCGTCGCGCTGCTGGAGCGCGGGGTGCGGGAGATGAAGTTCTTCCCGGCGCAGGCCGCGGGCGGTACGCCCTATCTGAGGTCGCTGGCCGGCCCCTTGCCGCAGGTCCGGTTCTGTCCGACCGGCGGGATCGGACCGGCCACCGCGCCGGAGTACCTGGCCCTGCCCAACGTCACGTGCGTCGGCGGGAGCTGGATGGTCCCGGCGGACGCGGTGGCCGCCGGGGACTGGGGCCGGATCGAGGAGCTGGCCCGGGCCGCGGCCGGGCTCGGTGCGGCCGGACTCAGGGACGCAGGTGGGACGTGTCGTTGAACAGCCGTACGCTCGCGTTGCCGTCCGCGTAGTAGGCCACCGCCGACAGCGAAGCCGCCGAGAGCTCCATCCGGAACAGCGACTCGGGCGGGGCGCCGAGGGCGAGCCGCAGGAGGGTCTTGATCGGGGTCACATGGGTGACCAGCAGGACCGTGCGGCCCGCGTAGGCCGCGACCAGCTTGTCCCGGGTGGCCGCGATCCGGATGGCCGTCTCGGCGAAGCTCTCGCCGCCGCCGGTGGGGTGGGCCTCCGGGTCGGCGAGCCAGGCGTTCAGGTCCTCCGGGTGGCGGTCGCGGACCTCGCCGAAGGTCAGGCCCTCCCAGGCGCCGAAGTCCGTCTCGCGCAGACCGTCCTCGATCATGACGTCCAGGCCCAGCCGGGCGGCGACGATGCCGGCGGTCTCACGGGTGCGGGCGAGCGGAGAGGCGACGACCGCCTGGACGGTGCCGCGCCTGGCCAGCGCCTCCGCGACGCGCCGGGCCTGCTCGCGGCCGGCGTCGGAGAGGGAAGGGTCGGTGCCGCCGCTGCCGGAGAAGCGCTTCTGGGGGGTGAGGGGGGTCTCGCCGTGGCGGAGCAGTACGAAGGTGGCGGGGGCGCCGAGGTCGGGTGCGGCGCTCCAGCCGGGGGTCGACGGCTGCCGGGCGCCCTCGGGGCGCGGACCGCCGTCGGACAGGCGCTGCCCGCCGAGGGGTGCCGCCGCGCCCACCCGTGCCGCCCCAGCGGCACGACCGCCCGCGGCCGGGGCTGTGCCGGCGCCTGCGGCCGAGGCCGTCCCGGTGGTCGTGGCCGGGGCCGCGCCGGTGACCGCGGCCGAGGTCTTCTCGGTGCCCGCGGCCGGGGCCGAGCCGGGGCCTGTGGCCGGGGCCGGGCCGGGGCCTGTGGCCGTGCCGGAGCCTGTGGCCGGGGCCGGGCCGGTGGCCGCGGTTGTGGGCGCTTCGGTGGCGGTGTTCGGCCGGGTTTCCGCCAGCGCCGCTCGGGCCTTCGCCGCTCCCGCCGCCGCGTCGCCCGGGGGGCCCGAGGGCTCCGGGACGGCCGGCGGGGTGGCCAGGTCGGCCCGGGACTCCGACGGCGACCACTGCCGCCCCTTCGCCCCCGCGTCCATCGCCTCGTTGGCCAGCCGGTCCGCGTGCTTGTTCCGGTCCCGGGGCATCCACTCGTAGCTGACCCGGCCGGGCGGGAAGACCGACCGCGCCTCGGCCGCCAGCGGCTTCATGTCGGGGTGCTTGATCTTCCAGCGGCCCGACATCTGCTCGATGACGAGCTTGGAGTCCATGCGGACGTGCACCGACGCGTCCGGGTCCAGGGCGCGGGCGGCACGGAGACCGGCCACGAGGCCGCGGTACTCGGCGACGTTGTTCGTGGCGATGCCGATGTACTCCGCCGCCTCCGCCAGGGTCTCCCCCGTCGTCGCGTCGCTGACCACGGCCCCGTAACCGGCGGGCCCGGGGTTGCCCCGTGACCCGCCGTCGGCCTCGACGATGAACTCCCGCACCCCTGAAGCCCCTTACAGACCCGACTCCGACGTACGCACCAGGATGCGGCCGCAGTTCTCGCAGCGGACCACCGTGTCCGGCGCCGCCGAGCGGATCTCGCTCAGCTCGGTGATGGCCAGCTCCTGCCGGCAGCCCTGGCAGGTGCGGGCGTACAGCTTGGCCGCGCCGATGCCGCCCTGCTGCCCGCGCAGCTTGTCGTAGAGCTTCAGCAGGTCCGCGGGGACGGAGGCGGAGACGACCTCGCGCTCCTTGGTCACCGACGCGGCCTCGGCGTCGATCTCCCCCAAGGCCGAGTCCCGGCGCCCGGTGGCGTCGTCGATCTTCGACTGCACCGAGGCGACCCGCTCGGTCAGCTCGTTCACCCGCTCCTGCGCGCTCTCGCGGCGCTCCATGACCTCCAGGACCACGTCCTCCAGGTCTCCCTGCCGCTTGGCGAGGGAGGCGATCTCGTGCTGGAGGTTGGACAGGTCCTTCGGCGAGGTGACCGCACCGGAGTCCAGGCGCTGCTGGTCGCGGGCGGCGCGCTGGCGCACCTGGTCGACGTCCTGCTCGGCCTTGGTCTGCTCGCGGGCGCAGTCGCTCTCCTCGGTCTGCGCGGCCACGAGCAGGTCGCGCAGCTGCGTGAGGTCCTTCGTCAGCGACTCGATCTCGGCGTGCTCGGGCAGGGACTTCCGCTTGTGCGCGAGCTGCTGGAGGCGGACGTCGAGGGCCTGGACGTCGAGGAGACGGATCTGGTCGGCGGGCGCGGCGTTCAGTTGGGGGCTCCCAGGTTCAGCTAGAGGTGGTGGACGCCGCGTGGGCGGTCCAGGGGTCGGTGACCGTCTTGGAGACGTGGACGCGCAGGTCCCAGCCGTGACGGTCGGAGATCTCGTCGAGCTGGCTCGCGGCCAGCTCGCACCAGGGCCACTCGGTGGCCCAGTGCGCCGCGTCGATCAGCGCGAGAGGACTGTGGGCCACCGCCTCGGAGACGGGGTGGTGGCGCAGGTCGGAGGTGAGGAAGGCGTCGACGCCGGCCGCGCGAACCTGGTCGAAGAGGCTGTCGCCGGAGCCGCCGCTGACGGCCACCGTGCGGACGACGGCGTCGGGGTCGCCGGCCACCCGGATGCCCTGCGCGGTGGCGGGCAGCCGCTCGGCGGCGCGGGCGGCCAGTTCGCGGACGGTGAGCGGGTGGTCGAGCTCGCACACGCGGCCGAGGCCCCGGCACCCGTGCGGGTCGGTGGGGTCCGGTACGAGAGGCCGTACGACCCGGAGGTCCAGCGCGCCGGCGAGGGCGTCGGAGACACCCGGATCGGCGGTGTCGGCGTTGGTGTGGGCGACGTGCAGCGCGATGTCGTTCTTGATCAGCGTGTGCACGACCCGGCCCTTGAAGTGCGTGGCCGCGACCGTGGTCGTACCGCGCAGATAGAGCGGGTGGTGGGTGACCAGCAGGTCGGCGCCGAGCTTCACCGCTTCGTCGACGATCTCCCGCACGGGGTCGACGGCGAACAGGACCCGGGTGATCTCCTGGTCGGGATCGCCCACGACCGTACCGACCGCGTCCCAGGACTCGGCCCGCTCGGCGGGCCACAGGTTCTCCAGAGCGGCGATGACTTCAGACAGACGGGGCACGGGGCAAGGCTACCTGGCCGTTCGGCGCGGCTGTACCGCATGCGTCCGCTCTGCCCCGGCTCAGCACACACGCCCCGTTTTCCTCAGGTGAATCGCTTCTGCGCCACCCGTACGTGTGAAGCGGCCGTCGCCGGATCCCCCGCCTGTGCGTGCGAAAACTAGCTTCGTCGCCGGAGGTGACCGAACGATGACGGCCTGTGCGATCGAACCCCCGTCGACCGGTGCGGGGAACGGCGGGACGGAGTGCGCCATCACGGCGGACGGCGCGTACGCCGCCCGGCTCGCGCTGGACGGTGACTCCTGGTTCCCGGAGCGCTGGACCCTGGACGGCCCGGAGCCGTACGCGGTGCCCCTGCCCGGCGAGCGGCCGGAGGAGCCCGGCACCGGGGTGCAGCCGATGGGCGACGGCCGGGTGCTGATCCACCGGCCGGCGGACGGCCGGCACGCCTTCTCGCTGCTGTACCCGACCGGACCCGGCACCGGTGAGCTCTCGCTGGGCGCCGTGGAGTGTCCCGGGCCCGGCGGCCGGCTGACCCTGCTGCCGCCGGCGCCGGGGGGCGCCAGGGCGTACGCCCTCGCCGTGGGGCCGCGTTCCAGCGTGGTGTGGCTGGTGGCGGGTGCGGCGTTCGGTCCCGAGCGGCTCGCCGAGGTGCCGGGGCGCTGCTCGGGCGGGGTCTGGCTGGACCGCGGCGGGCGGCTGCTGGCGCTGGACCGGGAGCTGGACGGGCGCACCAAGACGGTCGTGGTGGACCTGGAGCGGGCCGGCGAGGTCTCGCCGCTGCTGCAGATCGCGGACGGCAGCGACGACCGGCTGCTGCTCGCCGACCCCGACAGCGGACTGCTGCTGATCTCCTCCGACGCGCCCTGCCCCGGGGTGGAGCGGCTGGGCTGGGGGGTGCTCGGCAGCACCCTGCCGGTGCGGTTCCCGGAGTGCCTGCGGCTGCCGGACTGCGCGGTGACGCCGTTCGCGATCCAGCCGGGGCAGGTGCTGACGCCGGAACACTGCGCGGTGGCGCTGCGGATGGACGGCGCGTTCGGCACCTGGGTGGGCACCTGGCGGCCGGCCGAGCGGCGGGTCCGCCACCTCGCGGCGCCCGAGGGGTGGCTCGCGGGGGCCGGGCTGTGGACGGAGGACGGGGTGCTGCGGCTGCCTTACGCGACGGAGGCGAACCCGTGCGGGGTGGCGGATCTGACGGCACCGCGGACCGGGAGCCCCGGGCAGGCCGGAGCGACGGCGGAACCCCGCCTTCCGGCAACGGAATCCAGTCTTCCGCCGAGGGAACCGGAGCCTCCGGCGCCGCTCGTGACCCGCCCGGTGCCGTTGCAGCAGGCCCCTCTGGGACGTCTTGTAACGAAGTAGTGCCGGTTGGCGTGTGCGCCTGGATTCGGCCCGTGGTGCGCCGGTTACACTCGCCCGGCTGTACGAAAGATCATGTTGACGGGGTGAAAACGTCCGATGAGCGACACCAGCACAACTGAACAGCTGTCTGCCGACTCTTACGAGACCGCCGGCCACGGCCGGCACCGGGGCCCGATCGCGGCCCAGGAGAGCGAGAGCGCTCCGCACGGCCGGCACCGCAAGCCGGCCCAGGAGGCGGCCGAGGCGGCCGCCTGGCGGTAGATGGACGAAGGGGTGCTCGTTCTCGAGCGCCCCTTCTGTTTCACCCCCGCCTGAGTCCCAGCACCTCCGCCGCCGCGAAGGTCTCCCCCGGCGGCCGGTCCGCGTAGTGCGGGGTGAGCAGGGCGTCGAGTTCGTCGTACGTGAAGGTGTCCTGCTTGCTGTCGAACCTGGCCCGTACCCGCGGCCGTTCGACGACCGCGACCATGCCGCCGTGCACGACCAGCAGCTGGCCGTTGACCCCGGCGGCGGCCGGCGAGGCCAGATAGCCGACGAGCGGAGCGACATGCTCGGGGGCGAGCGGGTCCAGCCCCTCCTCCGGCCGCCCGAAGCCGGCGAAGACGTCCTCGGTCATCCGGGTCCGGGCACGCGGGCAGATGGCGTTGGCCGTGACGCCGTACTTGGCGAGGGCGAGTGCGGTGGAGGTGGTCAGGCCCACGATCCCGCCCTTGGCCGCCGCGTAGTTGGGCTGGCCGGCGGACCCGGCGAGGAACGCCTCCGAGGAGGTGTTCACGATCCGCCCGTACACCGCGGCCCCGGCCGCCTTGGACCGCTCCCGCCAGTGCGCCGCGGCGAAGCGGGTGGTGTTGAAGTGCCCCTTGAGATGGACGCGGATCACCGAGTCCCACTCGTCCTCCGCCATGGAGAACACCATGCGGTCGCGCAGGATGCCGGCGTTGTTGACGAGGATGTCCAGCTTTCCGAACTCGGTGACGGCCAGCTGGACCAGTTCCCCGGCCCGGTCGAAGTCGGCGATGTCGCCGGAGTGCGCGAGGGCCCTGCCGCCGGCCGCGCGGATCTCCCGCGCCACCTCCTCGGCGGGCCCCGCGGAGGCGGCGCCCGACCCGTCCCGCCCGGGCTGTCCGTAGTCGTTGACGACGACGGCCGCGCCGAGCCCGGCGAGTTCCAGGGCCTCGGCCCGGCCGAGCCCGCGTCCGGCGCCGGTGACGATCGCGCAGAGTCCCTCGAGTGGCAGTGGCATGGCGGGAGTCCTCGGCTCTCTCAGATCTCGATGCAGGTACGCAGGGCGGCCCCGGTGCGCATCTGGTCCAGCGCCTCGTTGATCTCCGCGAGCGGCACCCGGTGGGTGATCAGGCCGGCCAGGTCGATCCGGCCGGCCCGCCACAGGGCGATCGTGCGCTCGTAGGAGCGCAGCACGTCGCCGCCGCCGTACATGGAGGGCAGGATCCGCTTCTCGTCGAAGAACAGCTCGAACATGTTGAGCTGGAGGAAGTCGTCCATGGCGCCGGCGCCGACCACGACGAGGGTGCCGCCGCGCCGGGTGTTCTCGTAGGCGGTGCGGGCGGTGGCGGACCTGCCGACGACCTCGAAGACGTAGTCGAAGCCCTCGCCGGCGGTGATCTCCTGCTTGGCGCCGGCCAGTTCCTCCGGTGAGACGGCCTTCGTGGCACCGAACCTCAGCGCGGACTCGCGCCGGGAGGCGACCGGGTCCACGGCCACGATCTCGGCGGCGCCCTTCAGCCGGGCCCCTTGGACAGCCGAGATGCCGACGCCCCCGCAGCCGATGACGGCGACCGAGGAACCGGCTTCCACGTCGGCGGTGTTGAGCGCGGCGCCGAGACCGGTGGTCACCCCGCAGCCGATCAGCGCGGCGATGTCGAAGGGCACGTCCTGGGGGATGGGCACGGCACAGCCGGCGTCGACCACGACCTCCTCGGCGAAGGTGCCGGTGCCCGCGAAGCCGAAGAGATCGCCGCCGGGGCGACGGAAGTTGGGGGTGCCCGCGTTCATGAACCCGGCCAGGCAGAGCTGGGTCTGCCCGCGTTTGCAGGCCGGACAGGCCCCGCAGGCAGGCAGCCAGCACAGCACGACCCGGTCACCGGGCTTCAGGTGCCGGACCCCCTCCCCCACTTCCAGGATGTCACCGGCTCCCTCGTGGCCGGGCACGAAGGGGGCCGGCTGGGGCAGCACCCCGCTCATCGCGGACAGGTCCGAGTGGCACAGCCCGGTGGCGCGCACCCGGACCCTGACCTTGCCGGGGCCGAAGCCCACCGCCTCGACGTCGTCGAGGACCTCCAGCTTTTCCTGGCCGATCTCGTGCAGTACGGCTGCGCGCATGGTGCGGCTCCCCTCGGAGGCTGTTCGCGGCGTGCTGTCAGGAGTGCTGAACGACGGTGTCGGTGAGCACCGGGGCGTCGTCCCGGTCCGCGGCGCCCACCGTGACCCGCACCCGCCCGTCCTCCCGCCACATGCGGATGCGCAGGGTCTCGCCCGGGAACACGGTCCCGGCGAACCGGGTGCTGTAGCCGCGCACCCGGGTCGCGTCACCGCCGAGCAGCGTGTCGACGACCGCCTTGAGCGTGATGCCGTAGGTGCACAGCCCGTGCAGGATGGGCCGTTCGAAGCCGGCGCGCTTGGCGAAGTCGGGGTCGGCGTGCAGCGGGTTCCAGTCTCCGGAGAGGCGGTAGAGCAGGGCCTGGTCCTCGCGGACCGGGCGCTCGACGGTCCGGTCGGGCTCCCCGGCCGGCGGGGCCGGCCGGTCGGAGGGGCCGCGGTCACCGCCCCAGCCGCCCTCCCCTCGTACGAAGATCTGGGCGTCGTTGGTCCACAGCGGGCCGTCGGCGTCGGCGACCTCGGTGCGCATGACGAGGACGGCCGCCTTGCCCTTGTCGTACACGGCGGCGATCCGGCCGGTGGCGGTGGCGGTGCCCCGCGCCGGGATCGGGCGGTGAAGGGCGAGGGTCTGCCCGCCGTGCAGGACGCGTGCCAGATCGACCTCGACACCCGGCATGGACAGCCCGCTGATCACTCCCGGCGAGCCGTTGCCCGCGACGGTGGCGAAGCTCGGCAGGACGTGCAGCCGGGACTCCAGGGTGTAGCGCAGCTCGTCGGGGTCGGTGGCGGGCCGGCCGGCGCCGATGCCCAGGTGGTAGAGGAGCACGTCCTTGTGGTCCCAGGTGATCTCGCCGGTCCGGGGTTCGGCCGCGAGGGCCTTCGCTGCGTCGATGGGCATGGGGCTCCTGAGACAGTGACGGCGAAAGACCCCGGCGCGGACGTCCGCACCGTCGGCCGCACCGGGGTCGCTGCGGTCCGGACCGGAACCGATCCAGAGAGCAGATCTAGAACGCGTTCCAGTCCGGCGCCCCTTGTATAGCCCAGCGCCCCGCAGTTGTGAAGTCTCCTGACACCGCGTCAGCCCCGGGCGGCACCTGTGACATTTGTACTGCCCTAGTCCGTACAGACGCATCTGCCGGAGCGGGGTCCGGCTCCGTAGGGTCGGTCCGTACGCTGTGCCGGCGTACCGCCGAGGGCGGGCCGGCTGATCGGGGGAGACGGAAGAGATGACGTGGCGGCAGAACGTGCGGCTCCGGGTGCGGACCTGTCAGTCGGCGCGGAGCGAGTGGAAGGCGGCGCGGGACGAGTGGAAGGCGGAGTACGAGCGTTCCAAGGCCGCACGGCGGGCCGCCGGAAAGAAGCCCGGGTTCCCGGACACCGACCATCCGGGTCCGCCCCCGACCGGCTTCACCCTGCTGCCCTGGCTGCTGCTGGGACTGGGAGCCTTCTCCAACCTGCTCCAGGGCGAGACCCCGAACCCGTGGATCGGCGGCCTGGGCCTTCCGGTCTTCAACTCCCTCTACATCTACGTCACCTTCCGCTCCTTCGACCGGGTCAAGCGCGAGTCCGTGTCCACCCGGGTGGCGCTCGGCCTGATGGGCCTGCTGACCACCGGCCTGGCCCTCGGCTACGGCGGTGACTGGCTGACGTTCTTCCCGCTGCTGGGGCTGGCGACCGGCGCCGCTCTGCGCGGCCGGGGGCTGGGACGCACGGGTCTGCTGCTCGCGCTGTACGCCGGTGCCATCGCCTACGTCCGTGGCGGCTGGGACGACGCCACCGGCATCGGGTACGCCACCTTCATCTCCAGCATGGTGACCGCCGCGATCCTCGGGCTGTCCGAGGCCGTGCGGGAACTGCGGGCCGCCCGTGAGGAACTGGCCCGGCGCGCGGTGGAGAAGGAGCGGCTGCGGTTCTCCCGCGATCTGCACGATCTGCTCGGGCACACCCTGTCGGTGATCGTGGTGAAGTCGGAGGCGGCCCGGCGGCTGGCCCCGCGCGACATGGACGCGGCCCTGGGGCAGATCACGGACATCGAGTCGGTGGGCCGGCAGGCGCTCACCGAGATCCGCGAGGCGGTGACCGGTTACCGCGAGGGCAGCCTGGCCACCGAGCTGACCCGGGCCCGGTCCGCGCTGTCCGCGGCGAGCGTGCAGCCGGTGGTCCGGCAGTCCGGGGCGCCGCTCGACCCGCAGAGCGAGGCGCTGCTCGGCTGGGTGGTGCGCGAGGCGGTCACCAATGTCGTCCGGCACAGTCGCGCGAGCCGCTGCGAGATCACCGTGGAGGGAGCCGCCGAGCGGGTCCGGCTGACGGTCACGGACAACGGCACGGGGACGGGCACAGGCACAGGCACCGGCCCCGGCACCGGCACCGGCACCGGGGCGGACACCTGCGAGGGGGTCGGCGGTACGGGGCTGAAGGGGCTGACCGAGCGCCTCGCGGCGGCGGGCGGCTCCCTCACGGCCGGCCCGGCGCCACGCGGCGGTTTCACGGTCACCGCCGACCTCCCGGTCGGCGCGGACGAGTTGACGGCCGCGACGCCCGGGGCGGCCCGGCAGCCCGGATGACGTCCCCGCGGGGCTGCCGACGGGGCCGGTGGCCGCAGGGGCCGGGGAGCCGGCGGTCCGCCCGGAACCGGCGGCTCCCGGGCTCCGGGCTCGCCCCTGAGCGCGGGGCGCTCCCGCCGGGGTGTCGCCGTACTCTGAGGCCATGAACGAGATGCCCCGGGACCACCGGCCCGCCAAGTGCATCCGGGTCCTGCTCGCCGAGGACCAGGGCATGATGCGCGGCGCTCTCGCCCTGCTGCTCGGCATGGAGGGCGACATCGAGGTCGTGGCCCAGCTGGGCTCGGGGGACGGCATCGTGGACGCCGTGCTCGTCCACCGGCCGGACGTGGCCCTGCTGGACATCGAACTGCCGGGGCTGAGCGGGCTGGACGCGGCCGCCGAGCTGAGGAAGCAGGCGCCCGACTGTCGGGTGCTGATCCTCACGACGTTCGGCCGGCCCGGCTATCTGCGCCGGGCCATGGAGGCCGGTGCGGCGGGCTTCCTCGTCAAGGACGGGCCGGTGGAGGAGCTGGCCGAGGCCGTCCGCCGCGTGCTCACCGGGGAGACCGTGGTCGATCCGGCGCTGGCCGCCGCCGCGCTCAGCGCCGGGCCGAGTCCGCTGACGGCCCGCGAGTGCGACGTGCTCAACGCGTCGGCCGACGGGGCGACCGTCGCCGACATCGCCGGCCGGCTCCGTCTGTCCGAGTCCACCGTCCGCAACTACCTCTCCTCCGCGATCGGCAAGACCGGCACCCGCAACCGGGCCGAGGCGGTCCGGGAGGCCCGTCAGCAGGGCTGGCTGTGACCGGCACCTCCCCCGCGGCCGATGCCTCCCCCGCGGCCGACGTCTTCCCCGGGACCGGCGCCTTCCCCGCGCCCGGTCACTTCGTCACCTTCGCGTCCTTCAGGGACGTCCCCTCGGGGCCGACGCACACGAACCAGTTGCCCCCCGGGTAGCCGGCCACCGGCCGGATCAGCGCGGTGCCGTCAAGAGTGCCGGGCGAGGGGTCCGCCGGCCGGGCCACGGTGGAGGTGCCGTCCTTCCAGCGGCAGGTGACCTCGCGGGCGGTCTTCGCCACATGACCGACCACGAGCCGGTCGGGGGCCGTGGCGCTGGGCTCCTCGTCGAGAGGGACGGCGGCCGCCTGGAGGTCGGTGCCGGAGAGGCGGTCGACCCGCTCGGCCGTGTCGAACATGACCCCCAGCGAGAGGCTGTCACCGTAGGACCGGAACGAGAAGTACGACGACCTGCCCACCAGTTCGGCCTTGTCCACGTACGGCCTGAGGCCCATCCGCTTCATGGCGTCGAACTGCCGGTCCGCCTCTCGCGCGTCACGCGGCGCCCCCCACACCTGGACCCAGACCCGCCACTCCTTCCCGTGCTCGGTCCCCCGCGCCAGCTCCGTCTGCTGCGGCTCGTACACATGCCGCGCCTTCGCGGACAGCGGCCTGGACACGGTCGGCGTCACCTGGTCCGCGTGCACCCCGGGCAGCCCGGCGAACGCCAGCGTCGCCCCCGTCGAGCCCGCCAGCGCCAGGGTGGTGGCCGCCGCCACCGCCCAGCGTCGCGCCCTGCGCCTTCTGCCGCCGCGGATGACCGCCTGGACCGGGGCTATGCCGATCTCGACCTCGTCCGCCGCGTCCGCGAGCAGGAGGGCGATGTCCGTCTGCGTCATGTCGTGGTTCTCCCGGTAGCCGCTCATCACTTCCGCCCTCCGTGCGTCACCGTCTCCGCCAGTCCCGGTATGGCCCGCAGTTTCGCGATCCCCTTGGCGGCGTTGCTCTTCACCGTGCCGACCGAACAGCCCATCGCCTCGGCCGTCTGCGTCTCCGTCAGGTCCTCCCAGTAGCGCAGGACGACGGCTTCCCGCTGCCGCGCGGGCAGTTGGGCGAGCGCCGTGAGCAGCGCGCCGCGGTCGTCGGCCTGGGCGATCCGGTCCCCCGTGTCGGCCACCTCGCGCACCAGGCCGGAGTCGTCCCTCGGCGCCAGGAACTCCCGGAGCCTTCTGCGGTGCCGGCGCGCGTGGGCGTTGATCATCACGCGCCGTACATACGCCTCCGGGTCGTCGGCGGCGCCGACCCGGCGCCAGGCCACGTAGACCTGTTCGAGCGTCGACTGGACCAGGTCCTCGGCGGCGTGCTGCTCCCCCGTGAGGAGGAATGCCGTACGCATCAGCCGCGGCCAGCGGCCGACCATGAAGCTCTGGAACTCCTCGTTCCGACTCTGCTTCCCGTCCCCCATGGGCACCTCCTAGATGTCAAAAGGAGTCCATGAGCCGCCCGGACCGTTGCCTCGATCAGCAGAAGCCGAGGAATTTTCCTCCCGCCCCTCCCTACACCGCCCGCAGCACGGTCACCACCGCCGCGCCGCCCAGCCCGATGTTGTGCGCGAGGCCCACCCGCGCCCCCGGCACCTGCCGCGCGTCCGCCTCGCCGCGCAGCTGCCACACCAGCTCGGCCGTCTGCGCCAGCCCGGTCGCGCCCAGCGGATGGCCCTTGGAGATCAGCCCGCCGGACGGGTTCACCACCCACCGGCCGCCGTACGTCGTGGCGCCCGACCCGGCCAGCCCGCCCGACTCCCCCGGCGCGCACATGCCGAGGGCCTCGTACGTGAGGAGTTCGTTGACGGAGAAGCAGTCGTGCAGCTCGATCACGTCGACGTCCTCGATGCCGAGCCCGGCCCGCTCGTACGCCTGCCGGGCCGCCGCCCGGGACAGCGGCTGTCCGACGACGTCGACGCAGGAGCCGGAGGCGAAGGACTCCTCGGTGTCCGTGGCCATGGCCTGTCCGGCGATCTCGGCCAGGCCGGTCAGGGACCGCTGCTGCGCGAACCGTTCCGAGACGACCACGGCCGCCGCCGCGCCGTCCGAGGTGGGCGAGCACTGGAGCTTGGTGAGCGGGGCGTGCACCATGCGCGCGGCGAGGACGTCCTCGACCTCGTACACGTCCCGGAACTGGGCGTAGGGGTTGTGCGCGGAGTGCCGGTGGTTCTTGGCGGCGACCGCGGCGAGCTGTTCGGCGGTCGTGCCGTACTTCTCCATGTGCTCGCGGGCGGCGGCGGCGAAGATCTGCGCGGTCGGCGGGGCCGCCGCGAAGCCGTGCCGGGCGGCCATGATCCCGTAGTGCCGGGCGACCGGGGACGCGGCGAAGTCGCCCCCGTCGGCCCCCGCGCCGAGCGCCCCCTTCCGCATCTCCTCGAAGCCCAGCGCCAGCACGCAGTCGCAGGCGCCGCCCTCGACGAGCTGGCGGGCCAGCATGAGGGCGGTCGCGCCGGTCGCGCAGTTGTTGTTGACGTTGTAGACGGGGACGCCGGTCAGGCCGAGTTCGTAGACGGCGCGCTGGCCGGCGGTGGAGGGCTGGAAGCAGTAGCCGATGGGAACCTGTTCCACGTCGGTGTAGGCGAGGCCGGCGTCGGCGAGCGCCGCGCCTCCCGCCTCCCGCACCATGTCCCAGTACTGCCATTCACGGGTCTCGGGCTTCTCGAACCTGGTCATCCCGACCCCGGCGACATAGGCCTTCATGGCGCGTCAGACTAGAACGTGTTCCACCAACGCACCAGCTCCTGACGCCGCATCAGTAAGTCATGGATGGGTCAAGAAATCATTAGAGGCCCGAAGCAACGGAATAGTTGCCTGTGCATACGAGGTTTACCCGGCACTCATGACACGCGGAAGGCCTCACTCCATGACAGACACGACGACCGACCAGCCCACCCGGAGAGCGGGTGGCGCGGTGGTGCCGGTGCTCGCCTTCGCCGGCATCGTCGTCGCGGTGATGCAGACGCTGCTCGTGCCGGTCATCAAGGACCTGCCGCAGCTGCTGGACACCGCGCCGAGCGACGCCACCTGGGTCCTCACCTCGACCCTGCTGTCCGGCGCCGTGGCCACCCCCATCATGGGCCGCCTCGGCGACCTCTACGGCAAGCGGCGCATGCTCGTCCTGAGCCTCGCCGTGATGGTCGTCGGCGCCCTGGTCAGCGCGCTCACCAGCCAGCTGCTCACCATGATCGTGGGCCGGACCCTCCAGGGCTTCGCCATGGGCGCGATACCCCTGGGCATCGGCCTGATGCGGGACATGCTGCCGCGCGAGCGGCTCGGCTCGGCCATGGCCCTGATGAGCTCCTCGATCGGCGTCGGCGGCGGCCTCGCCCTGCCCGCCGCGGCCCTGGTCGCCCAGCACATGGACTGGCACGCCCTGTTCTACGGCGCCGCCGGCCTCGGCGTGCTCGCCATCCTGCTCACCCTGCTCGCCGTCCCCGAGTCCCCGATGCGTGCCGAGGGCTCCTTCGACCTGCTCGGCGCGCTGGGCCTGTCCACCGGCCTGGTGCTGCTCCTGCTGCCCATCACCAAGGGCAGCGACTGGGGCTGGTCCTCCGGCACCACGCTCGGCCTGTTCGCCGCGTCCGTCGTCGTGCTCCTGCTGTGGGGCCTGTTCGAGCTGCGCGTCCAGGCGCCCCTGGTCGACCTGCGCACCACCGCCCGGCCGGCCGTCCTCTTCACGAACCTCGCGTCGATCATGGTCGGCGTGGCGTTCTACGTCGTCTCGCTCGTCCTGCCCCAGCTGCTCCAGCTGCCCGCCGCGACCGGGTACGGACTGGGCCGGTCGATGGTCGTCGCGGGCCTGTGCGTCGCCCCGCTGGGCCTGACGATGATGTTCACGGCGCCGGTGTACGCCCGTCTGTCGGCCCGCTACGGCCCCAAGGTCACCCTGATCATCGGCCTGCTGATCATCGCGGTCGGCTACGGCGGCGGCCTCGGCCTGATGGACGCCGCCTGGCAGACGATCGTCACGTCCGTGATCCTCGGCGCCGGCATCGGCCTCGCCTACTCCTCGCTGCCCGCGCTGATCGTCGGCGCGGTCCCGGCCTCCGAGACCGGCGCGGCCAACGGCCTGAACACGCTGATGCGGTCCATCGGCACCTCGGTGTCGAGCGCCGTCATCGGCATGGTGCTCGCCAACACGGCGAACGACGTGGGCGGCGTCGCGATCCCGACCATGCACGGCTTCCGGGTGTCCTTCCTGATCGCCACCGCCGCGGTGGCCGTCGGCCTGCTGCTGGCGCTCTTCCTGCCGAAGGCCGCCCGCCCGGCCCAGCACACGCAGCTGCGGGCCAGCAGCGAGGAGGACGCGGCGCTGGAGCGCGCCGAGGAGGCGCTGCGCGGTTTCCGCGGCCGGGTGCTCGGCGCGGACGGCGCCCCGGTCGCCCGGGCCAAGGTCACCCTGATCGACCGCCGGGGACGGCAGGCCGGCGCGACCGTCTCCGGCGAGGACGGCGGCTACACGCTCGCCGTGCCGTCCCAGGGCGCGTACGTGCTGGCCGCGCGGGCCTCCGGCCACGGCCCGCTGGCCTCGTCGGCCTCGCACTCCGGTGAGGAGCGCGCCGTCGATCTGGACCTTTCGCTGCCCGGCGAGAGTGTGAGCGCCTGAGGAACCCGGGGACTGCCCGCCCTCCGGCCGAGGCCCCGGCGGGTCCGCGTGGCGGGGCCGCGCACCGGCCGCGGCCCCGTAGCGCCCGCGCGGCGGAGCCGCACGCCGGCAACGTCCCGCGCCCCTCGCGGGACGTTGTCCGCACCCCCTGTGCCCTCGTGGCCGGGGGGTGCGGCAGCATGGGCGGTCAGACTGTCGTACGACCCGGAAGGCCGCCCATGCCCGCCGCACCCAAGCCCGAGATCCTGGCCGCGTTCGAGGCGGCGAAGGGGTTCATGCCCGTGGACGAGGGGCTGGCGCTGTACGCGGCGGCGGTGGAGGCGGGGCGGCTGGGGCTGCCGCTGCTGGAGGTCGGCACGTACTGCGGGCGCTCCACGATCCTGCTGGCCGACGCGGCCCGCGCGGCCGGGGTCACGGCGCTGACCGTCGACCACCACCGGGGCAGCGAGGAGCAGCAGCCCGGCTGGGACTACCACGACCCGGAGACGGTCGATGCGGAGATCGGCCTCATGGACACGCTCCCGGCGTTCCGCCGCACGCTGTTCAAGGCCGGGCTGGAGGAGCACGTGGTCGCGGTCGTCGGCCGTTCCCCGCAGATCGCGAAGATCTGGAACTCCCCGCTCGGGTTCGTCTTCGTCGACGGCGGCCACACCGACGAGCACGCCGGCGCCGACTACGAGGGCTGGGCACCGCACGTGGCCGAGGGCGGGCTGCTCGTCATCCACGACGTCTTCCCGCACCCCGAGGACGAGTTCACGGGCCAGGCGCCGTACCGCGTGTACCTGCGGGCACTCGGGTCCGGGGCGTTCACGGAGGTCTCGGCGACCGGCTCGCTGCGCGTCCTGCGGCGAACCGGGGCGGGGATCTGAGGCCCCGGTTAGAGTCGCAGACGTGTCGTACACAGGCCCGGACTTCGATGCCCCCCGGCCCCGCCGTCCCCGGCGCGGCCCGCTGACCGTCGCGCTCGCCGCGCTGGTGCCCGGCGCGTTGCTCGGCTGGGTGGTCTACGAGGCGGTCGGCGGCAGCGGGCCGGGCGGCGGGGACCGTACGGCCTCGCCCGCGCCGGCCTCACGCGCCTCCACGCTGTCCTCCGCCCCGGCGGCCCCCGCCTCCCCGGGCGACGACGCCAAGGTGTCCGCCTCGCCCTCCGCCCGGCCGGACTCCTCCGGCCCGCTCAGGGGGAAGGTCGTCGTCGTCGACCCGGGCCACAACCCGGGCAACTTCCGGCACCCGGCCGAGATCAACCGCCAGGTGGACATCGGGACGCACAGCAAGGAGTGCGACACCACCGGGACGTCCACCAACGACGGTTACAGCGAAGCCCGGTTCACGCTCGACCTGGCGCACCGGCTGCGCACCCTGCTGGAGCGGCAGGGTGCCACGGTGAAACTGACCCATGACGACGGCGCCCCGTCCTGGGGGCCGTGCGTGGACGAGCGGGCCCGGATCGGGAACACCGCGCACGCGGACGCGGCGATCTCCCTGCACGCCGACGGCTCCGCCGCCGGCAACCGCGGCTTCCACGTCATCCTGCCGGGGTCCGTGCACGCGGGAGCGGCGGACACCCGCGGCATCGTCGGTCCGTCGCACGACCTCGGGGTGCGCGTGGCGGGCAACTACCTTCGCGAGACGGGCGAACCGCCCTCCAACTACCTTGGCGAAGGTACCGGTCTGGTCACGCGTACGGACCTGGGTGGTCTCAATCTGTCAACGGTTCCCAAGGTGTTCATCGAGTGCGGCAACATGCGCGATAGCAAGGACGCGGCACTGCTGACCAGCGGCGCCTGGCGACAGCAGGCGGCGCAAGGGATCTCTGAGGGAATCGTGAGTTTCCTGCGCGATTCGTGACCGGCGTGCGGAACCGGCCGGACAGCCCGATCTTGCGGACGGTAGTGTCTACCGACGACGAGACGACCTACGAAGGACCTGAAGTGAATATCCGCTCCCTCACTAGAGGCGACGGCGTGGTGATCGGAGCAGCGGTGGTGCTGTTCATCGCGTCGTTCCTCAGCACGTTCGACAGCGACGGCAGGGACGTCCCCAACGCCTGGGACAACCTGGGCCTGGTAATGAGCATGTACGTCGGTGGAATCGTCGGCGCGGTCCTGATCGTCGTCGCCCGCGCCCTCCCGCAGCCTCGCAAGGTCGCCGGAATGGACCTCGGCCAGGTCGGTGTCGCCCTGACGCTGTTCGCCGCCTGGACCTCGTTCTGGACGATCATCGATCCGCTGGGCGCCTTCGACCAGTTCGACCAGTTCGACGTCGGAGCGGGCTCCGGCCTGATCCTCGGCCTCATCGCCGCGCTGCTGCTGGCCGCCGCCGCCATCGCCACCCCCCTGCTGCCCGCGCTGCAGGCCCCGCTGGTGCCGGCCGCCAAGCCGGCCGCCCCGCAGCCCTACGGCGCCCAGCCGCCCGGTGGTTACGGCTACCCGGGCGCCCAGCCCCAGCAGCCGTACGGCGCCCAGCCGCAGCCGGGTCAGCCGTTCGGTCAGCAGCCGCCGGCCGGTCCGGGTGCTCCGGCGCAGCCCGCCCCGGCGGCGCAGCCCGCGACCGGGGACTTCTCCCCGTTCTGGTTCGCCGTTCCGGTGACCCGTCCGCTGTTCGCGGAGGACGGTTCGCCGTCGCCCATCGCCGAACTGGCCCCGGGCACCTGGTACCTGGCCGTCGAGCAGCGTGGTGCCACGCTGGTCGCGCAGACCCAGGACGGCCGCCGTGGCGTGCTGCAGGACACCTCCGGCATCCAGCGCGGCTGAGCCCCGCACACCGCCGTACCGGCCCCTCGCCCTTCCGGGCGGGGGGCCGTTGCCGTACAGTCGCCTCCCTGCTGTGAACTGACGAATCGTCAGGAGGCGCGTATGCGGCTCGGTCTCGCACTCGGCTACTGGGGACGCGGTCCGGACGCCGGCCATGTGGCGCTCGCCCAGGAGGCGGAACGGCTCGGCTACGCCTCCGTGTGGACGGCCGAGTCCTGGGGCTCGGACGCCTTCACCCCGCTGACCTGGATCGCCGCGCGGACGTCGACGATCAGGCTGGGCACGGCGGTCGCCCAGATGGCCGCGCGGTCGCCGGCCGCCACCGCGATGCACGCGCTCACGCTGGACCACCTCTCCGGCGGACGCGTGCTGCTCGGACTCGGGCTCTCCGGGCCCCAGGTGGTGGAGGGCTGGTACGGCCGCCCGTTCCCGAAGTCGCCGCTGACCGCGACCCGGGAGTACGTGGACGTCGTACGCCAGGTGCTGCGCCGGGACGCGCCGGTCACCGTGGACGGGCGGTTCCATCCCCTGCCCTACCGCGGCCCGGACGGCACCGGCCTCGGCAAGCCGCTCAGATCGATCACGCATCCCCTGCGCCCCGGCCTCCCGGTCCTGCTCGGCGCCGAGGGGCCGAGGAACGTCGCCCAGACCGTCCGGATCGCCGACGGCTGGCTGCCGCTGTACTGGGCGCCGAACCGGCCCGGGGTGTACGGGGACGCGGTACGGGAGTTGCCCGCGGGATTCACGGTCGCTCCGCTGGCCAGGGTGAAGGTGTGTGACGACGTCGCCGAGGGGCTGCTGCCCGTCAAGGCCATGCTCGGCTTCTACATCGGCGGGATGGGCCACGCGGCGCGCAACTTCCACGCCGACCTGATGGCCCGCATGGGCTACGAAGAGCAGGCCCGCCGCGTCCAGGAGCTGTTCCTGGCCGGGCGCCGGGAGGAGGCCGTGCTGGCCGTCCCGGACGCCTTCGCCGACGAGATCTCCCTGGTCGGTCCGCGCGAACGCATCGCGGAGCGGCTGGAGTCGTGGCGAGCGGGCCCGGTGACGGACCTGCTGGCCCTGTCACCGGACCCGCACACCCTCCGGGTGCTGGCGGAGCTGAACTCCTGACCGCCGCCTAGCCCTTGGCGAGCTGGGAGCCGGAGGGCACCTGGTCCTTGACCGGGGCACCGGCGTCCTGGCCCGCGCCCTTGACCTTGCCGATGATGTCGTCGAACGAACTCGCCGCGTCCCCGTCGCCCTTGCGGAGCTTGGACGGCAGGTTCTTCAGGCTGTCGATGCCGGCGCTCAGCGGCGCGATGGCCTTGGAGAGCAGCGGATCGCCCTGGGCGTTCTTCTGGGCCGCCTTGAGCCTGTTGTAGGCGAAGGCGCCGGCGAGACCGGCCTTGATCAGGGCGGTCCTGCGGCCCTTGGCGCCCTTCTTGAACTTGCCGGCCTTCCAGGGCTTCACGATCCACTGGTAGGTCGCGCCCGCCGCGAGGCCCGCGTTCGCCACGAACCGGGTCTTGGCGAGCTTCTGGCGCTCGGCGGACGGTGACGCGGACGGGCTGGGTGAGTCGGCGGCGGGTACGGCTTGCGCCGCCGCGGTGTCCTTCGCACTGCTCTTCTCGCTGCCGCAGGCGGTGGCTCCGGCCACCAGGGCACAGCACAGGGTGAGCGCCACGAAGAGGCGCCGTATCGGTACGGGCACGTGGTCCTCCGACGGATCCTCCCCGAGCGGTCTGCTTCCTCCGGCAGCCTCGCCCGGGGTGGAGGGATGCGCCACTCGGGGGACGCCATGCGGGTGCCCGGCGCTGTTTCACCGCCGCGGAAGCGGCAATCCGAAGGGCATGTCTCGATATCGCACTGGCGCGAATCAGGCGGGGACGGTCATCGCCGTCGTCGCCGACGTCATGGCCTTCATACTCGGCCTCTGGATTCTGATGTACCTGCTGGACGCGAACCGGGCCAACAGCCTGGTCCAGTTCGTCCACGACGCGGCCTCCTGGCTGGCCGGCTGGTCGCACGACCTCTTCACGTTCGACGAGGCGTGGGCCCGGGTGGTCGCCGGATACGGCCTCGCCGCCGTGGTCTACCTCTTCGTCGGCCACGCCGTCGCCAACCGGATGCACCGGCACTGAAGCGCCCCCGCGGGGGCGCGGGGAACCGCGCGGCCGGCCGACGGGCCGGGCAGCCGGAAACCGGCCCGTCCGGCCCGTCGTGGCGCCCCGCGGAGCGCTCAGCAGCAGTCCGGGTCCAGGCCGGCGGGCAGGTGCTCGCCGCCGAAGACCGCGCACGTGGCCTCGTGGCCGCCCAGCGCGGCCACGGCCAGGAGCAGGGATCCGGCCGTCCAGGTGGTCAGCTCGCGGGGCCAGACGGCGTCGTCGTCGAAGACGTACCCCGTCCAGTACAGGCCCGTCTCCGGGTCGCGCAGGTGCTGGATGGACTGGAGGATCTCCAGGGCCCGGTCGGACTCCCCGACCGCCCACAGGGCCAGGGCGAGTTCGCTGGACTCGCCGCCGGTCACCCAGGGGTTGGGGATCACGCAGCGCACGCCGAGGCCGGGGACGACGAAACGGTCCCAGGACTCCTCGATGCGGGCCTTGGCCTCCGTGCCGGTCAGGGCGCCGCCGAGGACCGGGTAGTACCAGTCCATCGAGTAGCGGTCCTTGTCGAGGAAGCGCTCCGGGTGCCGGCGGATCGCGTGGCGCAGCGCTCCGGCCGCCAGCTCCCAGTCCGGCTGGGGCTCTTCGCGCTGCTCGGCGATCGCGAGGGCACAGCGCAGCGCGTGGTGGACGGAGGAGCTGCCGGTGAGCAGGGCGTCGGCCGTGGGCGTGCCGTCGTCCTCGCGCCGCCAGCCGATCTGCCCGCCGGGCTGCTGCAGCCGCAGCACCCACTCGACGGCGGCGTAGACGGTCGGCCACATGCGGTCCAGGAACGTGTCGTCGCCCGTGGACAGGTAGTGGTGCCAGACGCCGACGGCTATGTAGGCGACGAAGTTGGACTCGCGGGCGCGGTCGGTGACGTCGTCGTGGGCGCCGTCGGCGTAGGCGGCGTACCAGGAGCCGTCCTCGTTCTGGTGCCGGGCGAGCCAGCCGTACGCCCGCTCGGCGGCCTCGTGTTCGCCGGCCGCGTCCAGGGCCATGGCGGCCTCGGTGTGGTCCCAGGGGTCCAGGTGGTGGCCGCGGAACCACGGGATCGCACCGTCCTCCCGCTGCACGGAGAGGATGCCGGCGACGGTCGCGGCGGCCTGCCCGGCGGTGAGGACCCCGGGCAGGACGAGGTGTTCTGTCCGGGGGGTGGTCACTTGGCGGCCACCCCGTCGGTCTCGGCGAGCCGCGGCAGGTGCGGCTTGGTCGCGTAGACCACGAAGCTCTTGCCGATCAGCGGGTTCAGCGCCTGCTCGGCGACCCGCGTGGCGAGCGGCTTCTTCATGATGTCCCAGACCAGCAGCTTGTGATACGCCCGCACCGGCAGCGCCTTGTCGTTGTCGACGCCGAACGCGCACTTCAGCCACCAGTACGGCGAGTGCAGCGCGTGCGCGTGGTGGGAGCCGTACGGCTTCAGGCCCGCCTCGCGGACCTTCCCGACCAGCTCGTCGGCCTTGTAGATGCGGATGTGGCCGCCCTCGACCTCGTGGTAGGCGTCGGACAGCGCCCAGCAGACCTTCTCGGGGCCGTAGCGCGGCACGGTGATCGCGATGCGGCCGCCCGGCTTGAGCACGCGCACCATCTCCGCGAGCACGCCCTTGTCGTCGGGGATGTGCTCCATCACCTCGGAGATGATGACGACGTCGAAGGAGTCGTCCGGGAACGGCAGGGCGAGGGCGTCGCCCTCCATGGCCGTGGCGGTGGCGCCCTCCGGGGCCTCGCCGGCCTCCTTCATCGCCGCGAACCACTTGGCGACCTCGCGGATCTCCTCGGCGTTCTGGTCGAGGGCCACGACCTGGGCACCGCGCCGGTAACACTCGAAGGCGTGCCGCCCGGCCCCGCAGCCGAGGTCCAGGACACGGTCGCCCGGGGCGAGCGGGAACCGGGAGAAGTCGACGGTCAGCACGTGGCCCTGCTTTCGGAGGAGACGCCTGCAACACTTGCCGGGGCCGCGGAGCGGCCGGGGGTCCGGGCCGCGGAGCGGCTCGGTGACGGGGCCTTGGACGGGTGGGAGCCCGCGGAGCGGGCGATGGCCTCGCGGTAGTGGGCCACGGTTCCCTCCGCGGCGCGGGCCCAGGTGAACTTCCGCAGCACCCGCTCGCGGCCGGCCCGGCCGAGCCGCGCCCGCAGCTCCGGGTCGCCCAGCAGCCGGCCCAGGGCGGCGGCCAGCGCGCCCGCGTCGCCGGCGGGTACGGCCAGACAGGTCTCGCCGTCACGCCCCGCGACCTCGGGGATCGCACCGCCGGTGGTGGCGGCCAGCGGGGTGCCGGTGGCCATGGCCTCGGCGGCGGGCAGCGAGAAGCCCTCGTAGAGGGAGGGCACGCAGGCCACCTCGGCGGAGCGGATCAGGTCGACCAGTTCGGCGTCGGAGATGCCCTTGACGAAGTCGACGGCGCCTTCGAGGCCGTACCGCTCGATCGCCTGCGCGACCGGGCCCTCCTGCGGGCGCTTGCCGACGACGACGAGGTGGGCGGCCGGGTGCTCGGTGCGCACCTTGGCGAGCGCCTCCACGAGGAACACCAGCCCCTTGAGCGGCACGTCCGCGCTGGAGGTGGTGACGATCCGGCCGGGCACCTCGGGGACGGCCGGATTCGGCGCGAACAGGTCGGTGTCGGCGCCGATGTGGACCACGTGGATCCGCTCGCCGCGGACGCCGAGGTGGTCCACGATCTCCTGGCGCGAGGTGCCGGAGACGGTGAGGACCGAGGGCAGCCGGCGGGCGACGCGCTTCTGCATGCGGGTGAAGGCGTACCAGCGGCGCACCGAGTAGCGGCGCTGCCAGGTGCCGGCCGCGTCCAGCTCCAGCTGCCGGTCCACGGTGATGGGGTGGTGGACCGTGGTGACCAGGGGCGCGCCGATGTCGCCCAGCAGGCCGTAGCCCAGGGTCTGGTTGTCGTGGACGACGTCGAACTCGCCGCGTCGCGCGCGCAGATGCCGGCGGGCGCGCAGGGAGAAGGTCAGCGGCTCGGGGAAGCCGCCGGTCCACATGGTCCCGACTTCCAGGGCGTCGATCCAGTCCCGGTATTCGTCCCGCTTCGGGGTGCGGAAGGGGTCGGGCTGGCGGTAGAGGTCGAGGCTGGGCAGCTCGGTGAGGGTGAGACCGGGGTGGCCCTCGTCCAGCACCGGATACGGCTGGGACCCGATGACGTCCACGCGGTGTCCGAGGCGGGCCAGCTCGCGCGAGAGATGCCGTACGTAGACGCCCTGGCCCCCGCAGAACGGGTTCCCCTTATAGGTGAGGAGCGCGATGTCGAGCGGTCGCTCGCCGTCGGCAGCGGGTTCCTGGCCGGCACCCGCTTCCCGGGCCTCAGCGGTCACTCCGTGCCCCCTTCTGCCTGCACTGTCCCGCGAGACTACGACGGGACGCTAATCTAGAACAAGTTTCAGACTTGATCGTTCAAGAGGCTCTGAATCTACCGGCAGGTAGGGGCGCTGTGAGCAGTGGATCAGGTGATTCGCGCCACGGCGCGCGGCCCTGCCGTGCCGGCTGATCACGAGCCCCACCAGACGCCCTCACCGACTGTCACGGAACGGGACCCATGCCTGCGGAAGCCAGTACGTCGCGTCCGGCCACCCCGCCCCTCACCGAGCGGCAGGAGGCGCGCCGCCGCAGGATCCTGCGCGCCAGCGCCCAGCTGGCCAGCAGGGGCGGCTTCGACGCCGTGCAGATGCGCGAGGTCGCGGAGTCCTCCCAGGTGGCCCTCGGCACGCTGTACCGCTACTTCCCGTCGAAGGTGCATCTGCTGGTCGCCACCATGCAGGACCAGCTGGAGCACATGCACGGCACCCTGCGCAAGAAGCCTCCCGCGGGTGACACGGCCGCCGAGCGGGTCGCGGTGACCCTGATGCGCGCCTTCCGTGCGCTGCAGCGGGAGCCGCACCTGGCCGACGCGATGGTCCGCGCCCTCACCTTCGCCGACCGCAGTGTCTCGCCCGAGGTCGACCAGGTCTCGCGGCAGACCACGGCGATCATCCTGGACGCGATCGGGCTGGAGGACCCCGGTCCCGAGCAGCTCTCCGCGGTCCGGGTCATCGAGCACACCTGGCACTCGGCCCTGATCACCTGGCTCTCCGGCCGCGCCTCCATCGCCCAGGTGAAGATCGACATCGAGACGGTGTGCCGTCTGATCGACCTGGCGGAGCCGTCCGGCCGGCCGTGAACTCCGCGCACCCCCGTAGTACAGGGGGCGAGGGTGAAGCGGACACGAAAAAGACCTACGAGACGGGTTCCCTTCGCCGGCATGGTCCGGATCAGGTCATGGGGGTCGCCGTCGGGCCTTGCTACTGCCTTCCGGCCTCTCAGCCCTACCGTCGCTGTCGGCACCGGCGGATGCTTGCGCGTCTCGCCCGAGTCGGCTACTCCGGTCGGACTCCCTCACTCGCCTCGTAGGCTGCTTTCAGGATAGACCGCACTTCCCTGACAGAACCCGCCAATTCCGACCATTTGCCACCTCACCCGATCGGTGGAGGTGCATCCCGCGCCGTCGGCCGGTGGGGCCCCTCGTTCGAGCGGAGCCGCGAGTGGCGGGACGGTGCCAGGGCCCTGGAGCCGAGCGGGATCCGGACCAGAGGCCCCGGCGGGCCGGGCCGGCGGGGTCAGGCGCCGATCGCCTTGCGGGAGCCGTACTTCGTGCCGGTGTAGACGATCCTCTTGAACGCCACCGCGGTGCCGCCCTTGAGGTAGCTCTCCTTGAGGGAGTCGTCGGGGTGGGTGAACTGCGCGACCGCGTCCTTGCGCCCGAGGCTGACGCACCGGGCCACGTAGCGCAGGGCGTACGGCTCGGGCTCGCGGCCCTCGGCCAGCCGGGCCAGGGCGTCGGCCGCGGCACGGGCCTGCGGGGCGGCGGTCTGGCAGCCGAAGCGGGACCCGGCCACCCCCGCGCAGTCACCCACGGCGAAGATCCGCTGGTCGGTGACGCTGCGCAGGTACGCGTCCACGACGACACGGCCCTCCGCGTCGACGTCGAGGCCGCTGCGCGCCGCCAGTTCGGGGACGCCCTCCACGATCGCCCACAGGGTCAGGGCGGAGGGGACCTCCCGGCCCGACCGCAGCCGCAGGACCCCGTCGGCCGCCTCCTCGACCCCGTCGTCGACGACCTCGACGCCGAGCCGGGACAGGGCGGCGAGCGCCCGCTGCCGTGCCCCGCCGGAGAGGCATGCGGCGACCGACGACCCGATGAGCCGGACCCGGACGCCGGGACGGGCGTCGGCGACCTCGGCCGCCGTCTCGATGCCCGTCGGACCACCCCCGACCACCGTCACCGTGCTACCCGCGGGCAGTGCGGCGAGCGCCGTCCGTGCCCGCTCCGCCCCTTCCCACGTGCCGACCGGGACCGTGCCCGCGAGGGGGCGCACCGTGCTGCCCACGGCCAGGAAGAGGTGGTCGAAGCCGAGGCTCTCGCCGTCGTCGAGGAGGACGGTGCCGTCGCCGATCTTCTCGACGGTGCCGATCCGCGAGGCGACGCCGGCCCGCAGCATGGAGGTGAGCGGCGTCGCGGCGGCGGCCGTCCCGGCGATCCGCTGGTGCAGCCGGATGCGCTCCACGAACTCGGGCCGCGCGTTGACCACCGTGACCTCGGCGCCCCTCACCTTCTTGGCCACCCGGTTCGCCGCGAACGTGCCCGCGTATCCGGCGCCCACCACTACGACCTTCATCCCGGTCTCCCCTCGGAGCAGTTGTTCACCTCCGAGACGAGACGGGAGGGACCGCGCGTGACATGGCGCGGGCGTGAGCCCCGCCACACACCCCCCGCCGCACACGCCCGCACCGCACACGCCCGCGCCACGTGCCGCCCTACTCTTCCGGCGGGAACACCGTCTCCCCGCTGCCCAGCAGGGCGATCGCGATGGCCTCCACCGGGCAGCTCTCCGCCGCCTCCAGGATCCGTTCGCTCGCGTCCGTGTCCGGCTCGACCGGGTGGGACTGGCGGGCGGAGTCGAGGCGGAAGCCGTCCGGCGCGTGGTGGAGGCACTGGGCCGAGCCGATGCAGACGGAGCGGTCGACCTCCACGTGCCAGCGGTCGCCCATGCTCACGCCCCGGCCGGGAGGTGGATCATCTTGTGCTCCAGGTACGCGCCGTAGCCCTCCGGGCCGAACTCCCGCCCCAGGCCGGAGTTCTTGTAGCCGCCGAACGGGCCGAGCATGTCCAGGCTGAAGGTGTTGACGGAGTACGTGCCGGTGCGCACCTGGCGGGCGATGTCGGTGCCGTGCTCGACGTCG
Source organism: Streptomyces echinatus (assembly GCF_014203595.1). GTDB lineage: Bacteria > Actinomycetota > Actinomycetes > Streptomycetales > Streptomycetaceae > Streptomyces > Streptomyces echinatus. The sequence goes on along the minus strand of NZ_JACHJK010000001.1, from coordinate 816,524 downwards.
GCCGTCCACACACTGCCGGACAGGCCGTAGTCGGAGTCGTTGGCGATGCGCACGGCCTCCCGCTCGTCGCCGTAGGGCAGCAGGCAGATCACCGGGCCGAAGATCTCCTCGCGGGCGATGCGCATGGAGTTGTCGACGTCCCCGAAGAGGGTCGGCTCGACGTACCAGCCGCGTTCCAGACCCGCCGGACGGCCGCCGCCGGTGAGGACCTTGGCGCCCTCCTCCTGGCCGACGCGGATGTAGTCGAGGCTGCGCCGCTGCTGGCGGCGGGCGACCAGCGGGCCGACCTGGGTGGCCGGGTCCAGCGGGTCACCGACCCTGAGCGCGCTCGCCGCCTGGGCGAAGGCGTCGGCGAACTCGGCGTAGCGGGCCCGCGGGACGAGGATGCGGGTCTGGGCCACGCAGGCCTGGCCGTTGTTCATCCAGGCCGCCGGGACGATCCCGGAGACGGCCGCCTCCAGGTCCGCGTCCGGCAGCACCAGCGCGGCCGACTTGCCGCCCAGTTCCAGGGTGACCCGGGTGAGGTTGCGGGCGGCGACCTCCATCACCCGCTTGCCGGCCGCGACCGAGCCGGTGAAGGAGACCTTGTCGACGCCGGGGTGGCCGACCAGGTACTCGCTGACCTCCCGGTCGGCCGGGAGGATGGACAGGACGCCCTCGGGCAGGCCCGCCTCACGGGCGATCTCACCGAGGAGGTAGGCGTCCAGCGGCGACTCCGGGGAGGGCTTGAGGACGACCGGGCAGCCGGTCAGCAGCGCGGGGGCGAGCTTGGCCGCGGCGACGAACTGCGGGACGTTCCAGGGCACCACGGCGGCGACGACGCCGACCGGTTCGCGGCGGACCAGGATCGGGCCGAGGGCGCCGTCCCGGCGCTCCTCGTGGGGGAACTCCCGGGCGACCCGGATCGCCGCGTCCCACACCATCATCGCGCCGAGCGCCTGGGCGAGGACGCTCCAGGAGTACGGCGAGCCGTTCTCGGCGGAGATCAGCCGGGCGATCTCCTCGTGCCGGGCCAGGATGCCGTCCTTGATGCGGGTGACCACCTCGATCCGCTCCGCCTGCGAGGCGCGCGGCCAGGGGCCCTCGTCGAAGGCGCGGCGCGCGACGGCCACCGCCCGGTCGACGTCCTCCCGGGAGGCGTGCGGCACGCGGCCGATGACCTCTTCGGTGTGCGGCGAGATCACCTCGATGACGTCCCGGCCCAGCGGGTCGGTCAACTCCCCGCCGATGAACAGCTGTCCGTGTTCCACGAGCTCGGTCATGGCCGACTGCCTCCCGCCGCACCGCACGTTTCTGACGCTGCCTCAGAACTGATACCAGTTCTAGTTGCGGGGAGCAATGGCCGACGCCGGCCAGGGCCGCACCAGCGGGTTCCGTGCCGGTGCGGCCCTGGCCGCGGCGAGTTCGGACGGCCTCAGTCGCAGTACCGGTCGTAGGCCGAGTTGTAGCCCTGGCCGTAGCCGTCGATGTAACCGCGCGCCCACGACGAGTCGTGGCCGCTTCCGTAGTCGGAGCTGTAGCCGTCACGGTCGCAGTCGTAGCGCGCGTCGGAGAAGCCGTCGCGGAAGCCCTGCCGGAAGCCCTGCCGGTAGCCGTTCTGCTCCGGGGCAACCGCCGCGGAGCTCACGTGCGTTGCGGAAGAGGAGGCGAACGCCGGCTGCGCGCTCAACGGCATGAGGGCGATACCGGTCGCCATCAGGGCGGAGCTGAGGGCGGCAGCCCTCTTGATGGTCCTTCGCTGCATGAGCTCTCCCCAATACTCTCATATGGGATATTTCCACTCTAATAGTCCGAAAGCGTGACGCAACCCGCGGATGACCGGCCCGTGCGGCCACCTCCGCCGGCCGCCCGGCCTCCCCGTCCACCGACGCGCGGCGGCCGGTCCGGCTTCCGCTCCGATCAGATCTGACGCTTCATCAGTTCCAGCTATAGTGGGCCGTGGCCGGAGGCTGCGGGCGGTGGGGCGGAGGGGCCTGATGACGAAGACGTTCGATCACGGCGGGGGCGTGCGGTCCGTCCAGGTGCCCATCCCGGACAACCCCCTCGGGCACACGCTGGTGTACGTGGTGGACACCGACCGGGGCCCGGTGCTCGTCGACACCGGCTGGGACGACCCCGCCTCCTGGGACACGCTCACGGCGGGGCTGGCCGGCTGCGGCACGGCGGCCGAGGAGGTCTACGGCGTGGTCGTCACGCACCACCACCCGGACCACCACGGGCTGTCGGCACGGGTGCGCGAGGCCTCCGGCGCCTGGGTGGCGCTGCACGCGGCGGACGCGGCGATCGTGCGCCGGGCGCGGGAGAGCCGGCCGGAGCGGTGGTTCTCGTACATGGCCGCCAAGCTGACGGCGGCCGGGGCGCCCGAGGAGCACGTCGCTCCCCTGCGGGCACCCCGCGCCCGGACGCTGCCCGGTCTCTCGCCCGCCCTGCCGGACCGGGAGATCGTCCCCGGCGAACTCCTCGACCTGCCCGGCCGCCGGCTCCGCGCGATCTGGACCCCCGGACACACGCCCGGGCACGTCTGCCTGCACCTGGAGGAGGAGCATCCGGCCCGGCTCCCCGGCCACGGCCGCCTGTTCAGCGGCGACCACCTGCTGCCCGGCATCACCCCGCACATCGGCCTGTACGAGGACCCGGACGACGCGACCGTGACGGACCCCCTCGGCGACTATCTCGACTCCCTGGAGCGGATCGGCCGGCTCGCCCCCGCCGAGGTCCTCCCGGCCCATCAGCACGCCTTCACCGACGCCCCGGGGCGGGTACGGGTGCTGCTCGACCACCACGAGAGCCGCCTGTCCAACCTCCTGGCCCTGCTCGCCGAGCCCCTCACCCCCTGGCGGCTCGCCGAACGCATGGAGTGGAACCGCCCCTGGGCCGACATCCCCTACGGCTCCCGCACCATCGCGGTCTCCGAGGCCGAGTCCCATCTGCGCCGCCTGGTGAAGCTGGGCCGCGCCGAGCCGGTACCGGGCAGCGACCCGGTGGCGTACACCGCGATGTGAGAACGGCCGCCGCAGAGCTCAGTCGAGACCGACCGCGTTCCGTTCCCGGTCGGTCAGGGGTGGGGCCGGCAGGGGCTGTCTGCGGGGGCCCGTGGTGATGTGCCAGAGCATGTCGGGGGCGAACAGCCGGGCCGGCGGGGACTTCAGGCTCATCACGTCCAGCAGGCCGCGCAGGGCGTGCGGGTTCGCGGAGCCGGCCGCCACGGCCTTGTCGACGTACGCGGTCAGGAGGCGCTCGACGCGCGTCGGCGGCTGGGGCGCGGCCCCGGGGTAGTAGGCGTCCTGGCCGACCGCGAGGTTCCAGGCGTTGCCCACCGGCCGGGCCACCGCGCGCTGGATGCGGCGGGCGGTGCCGGGGGCGGTGGGGCCGTACCGGTCGACGACCCGGCCGAGCGCGATGACGCTCTGCGCGGCGACGGACAGACCGTGCCCGTAGACGGGGTTGTAGCCGGCGACGGCGTCCCCCAGGACGGCGAAACCCTCCGGCCAGGTCCCGGCCTTCTCGTAGTAGCGGCGGCGGTTGGCCGTGCTGCGGGTGGTCACCGGGTCGGTCAGCGGCTTCGCCAGGCCGATGAGCCGCCCGATGACCGGGTCCTTCAGGCCGGTGAGCGCGAAGTGCTCGAACTCGTCGGGATCGGCGGTGGGCCGGCCGCCCCGGGTACCGGAGAGCGTGACCAGCCAGCGGTCGCCCTCGATCGGTACGACGATCCCGCCCCGGCCGGGCGCGTCCCGCGGGTCGGCCTGGACGTTCACCACCGGGTAGCGCAGCGTCTCCGTGCTGCACGGGGCCGCGTAGACGCGGCTGGCGTAGGCGACGCCCGCGTCGACCACCCGTTCCTCGACCGGGGCGTGCCCCAGCGCCCGGAGCCAGTTGTCCGCCTGGGAGCCGCGGCCGCTCGCGTCGATCACCAGGTCGGCGTGGAGCGTGGTGAGCCGGCCGTCGGGGCCGTCGGGCACCTGGACGCCGGTCACCCGGTGCCGGTCGCCCGCCAGTCCCGCCACCCGGGTTCCGTCGAGCAGCGTGATCCGGCGCCGGGCGAGGACGTCGGCGCGGATCACCGCGTCCAGCAGGTCCCGGCTGCACACGATCATGTGGTGCCGGGAGTCGTCGAACCGCCGGAACCACTGCCCGGAGGGCGCCTTGCTCACCAGGTCGCGCATCACGCCGATGAGTCCGGCGCCCCGGGCGGTCAGCTCCCCGGTGACGCCCGGCAGCAGCTCCTCCAGGGCGGCCACCCCGCCCGACCACAGCAGATGGGCGTGCCGGGCCTGGGGCAGCCCCCTGCGCGGCTCGGGGCCCGCCGGGAGCCGGTCGGCCTCCAGGACGGTCACCTCGTGGAAGCGGCCGGCCAGCACGGACGCGGCGAGCATGCCCGCCGTGCTGCCGCCGATGACCAGCGCGGTACGGCGGGCGGTGGGTATGTCAGGCATAGGAGCTGAGACCTTCCGTGGCGATCGCCTGGCGGCGGAACCTCTCGATGGCCGGCGCGTGGAACTTCAACGCGTGAGCGACGGACTCCAGTTCGCTGTCGGGCACACAGGCGAAGAACCCCGGGTGCGTGTCCGCCGGTTCCGGACCGCCGGGGTCGTCCGGCGGGGCGTGCAGCATCTCGGCGGCGACGTGGATGTCGACCGCCGCCGCGATGCCCCGCGCGACGGACTCCGGGTAGCCCGCCGCCGACGCCGCGTGCCGCAACCGCTCCCGCCGGGCCGCGCACAGGTGCGGGGCCAGCTTGAGGAGGCCGTCGTTGATGGCGGCCCGGCGCAGCTCCAGGCGCAGGGCGGCACCGCTGACCCGGCCGGTCGCGGGCGCCGCCGGGGCGGTGACCGTCACCATCGTCTGCCACAGCGGCTTCAGGCGCCGGTGGGTGCGCACCAGCCGCCGGCGCTCCGCCACCAGCGGGCCGGCCTGGCCGACGATGAAGGCCACGGACACCAGGACCGCCTCGACGATGGCGAACGGCGGTGCGACGTACGTCGACAGCCAGTCCCAGTCCCGGCCGCTCCAGCGGGCGCCGACGGCCGCGAGTTTGGCGATGTCGAAGACGAGCCCGAGGGCGTACGCCTCCTGGAGGAAGATCACCGCCCGGCGCAGCCAGGTGTCCTCCAGCTCCCGGTACCAGGCCCACAGCAGGCCGGCCGCGACCAGCGCGGACACCAGGTGGGCGAGGAGATAGAGCAGGACGAACTCGCGCATCCAGGGCGTGTCGGCGTAGTAGGTGTCGAGGTCGCGCAGCCGCTCCACGTGGTGGTCGCCGAGCAGGAACGTCGTCCACAGGCCGATGACGATGACGGAGTACGTCATCCAGACCAGGCGGGTGCGCCCGCGGCGCGCGGCCGACGGCGGCTCGCGCCAGGTGATGATGAGCCACAGGCAGGCGCCGCAGTACGCGGTCAGCAGTGAGTACACCCAGAGGCTGGCGAAGTTGGGGATGCCGGTGGACACGTTGATGCGGTGCAGGTTGGCCGGCGGCAGCGAGGCGAAGACGACCGCGCCGATGCCGAGCAGCAGCGCGGTGGCCCGCAGGATCGGGTCCTGCCAGGCGCGCCGCAGCAGCGGCAGTTTGATCACGAAGGCCACGGCGAGCAAGGCCGCCGGGACGGCGTAGGCGGCGAAGGAGCCGGCGATGTCCCAGCGCATCAGGGCCCGCCGATGTTGCCCAGCGAGGAGGAGAGCCGGTCGGTGAGGGTGTCCTGGGTCATCCGGCCGGCCGCGCCGGGCCCGACGACCCTGGAGAACTTCGCCGCGAGGCGCAGCCCGCACTCCTCGGCCTCCCACTCGGCCTCGGCCGCCGCGGCGGCGGGCGAGCGGGTGGCCATGGCGAGCACCCGCTCCCAGGGGATGTCCTCGTCGGCGCGGGTCAGCAGCCGGCGGGCGGCGGCGGGCAGCCCGCCCGGGTGGTGCACGTCCAGCGTGCCGTAGTGGATGTGACCGATCTCGTGCCCGGTGATGACGAACTTGTGCGGGTCCGGGGCCCGGTCCTCGACCACGACGATGTAGTCCTCGTCCCGGGCGAGGGTGACGCCGGAGATGCCGAGGCCCGGCGGGAAGGCGACGAACTTCAGCCGGACCGGGCGGTCCAGCTGCGGGCTGAGGGTGGCGCACAGCGCGTGCAGGAACGCCTCCGGGGCGGTCGGCGGGGTGAGGGTCCGGACGGTGTCGCGCACGAGGCGGTCGAGGAAGCGCTTGGGGGACTTCCCCTGCTTCGCGGGCGGCGCTAACCGCGGATGCCTCGGGCCTTCGGGGCGTTCAGGCACGGCCGATGTCCCCCGCCCGCTCCGAGGCGATGATCATCTCGGCCAGATCGGCCAGCGTGGCCAGCTGCCGGGCGTTCATCTGCGGGGCCCGGGCGGCCAGTCGTACCAGTCCGCTCTCGCGCAGCCGCAGCAGCGGGTCCGCCTCGGCCTCCAGGCTCTGCAGCACCGGTCTCAGCGCCTCGTGCAGCGCCTCCGGCTCGTCGGCGGTGAAGAAGCCGGCGGGCAGGCCGAAGAACCGGCGCAGCCGGTCGGCGTGTTCCAGGCTCGGCATCCCGCTCTTGCGCCACTCGCTCAGCCACTGCCGGCTGGTCCCGGCGATCCTGGCCAGCTCGTCCAGCGAGTACCGCTTGCCGTCCGGCCGGCGCCGGCTCTCCCGGATGAAGTCCAGCCGCTGGCGGACGCGTTGGGCGAGGCAGGTCTCGACGGCCCGGCCCCCGCAGAGCAGTTCGACGACGGTGCCGACGGGGATGCCGGTGCGGTACGAGAGGCCGGCCACGTCGAGGGTCTCCGGCAGCCGACCGGGCCGGCCGGTCAGCTCGCCGAGCCGGTCCAGGACCTCGGCCAGCGCGGCGTGGGCGTCACTCACCGAGGTCCCCCCTGGGCATGTCATCAGTTCGGTGGCTGGGCGCGAGGCTACCCGTTCGCCCGTTCGGCGACCAGACGTGACAAGGCTCCCTGCGTAATTGCGCAGCTATCGTTGACAGTTGAGGGCGCGGTGGGTGAGGATCACTGCACGGAGAGCAAGATCCGGCAGACCCGCCCCGGGTGCCGCCTATGGGGGAGCGGCATCGGGGGCGTTTCTTCACCTCCGTCCCCCGAGGAGGTCCAGGCACCATGGCGCAGCCAGTCGTCCTCCTCGGGGCCGGCCGTCGGGACGTCTGCGGCGAGTTCCCGCTGGCGCGGATCGCCGCGGTCCGGCCGGTGCTGCTGGTCGACCCGGATCCGCCGGCCTGGGCACGCGCGTACATGTCCGGTCATCTCGCCGCCGACCCGGCCGGGGAGGCGCGGACGGCGGAGGCGGTGCTGCGGTACACGGCCGGGGACCCGGTCGGCGGTGTGCTGACCTGGTCCGGGGAACATCTGCTCACGGCCGCGCAAGTCGCCGGCCGGCTGGGGCTGCCGGGCATGGCGCCCGAGACGGCCGCCGTCTGTGCCGATCCCGTCGCGTCACGGGCGCTGCTGCTGCGGCACCGGGTGCCGACGGCCGGGCCCGAGGACCCCGAGGCCACGGAGGGGCCGCTGGTGTCCGTCGAGGCCGTCGTCCTGGACGACGAGGTCCGCATCGTCGCGCTCACCCGTACGACCACGGGGCCGCCGCCCGCCCGCCGCCCGCTGCGGCACTGCGTCCACGCCCACGACGGGCTCCTGCACAACCGGTTCCTGCGCCAGTGCGTCGAGCGGGCCGTCCGCGCGCTCGGCCTCACCCACACGGTCGCGCACCTCACCCTGCGGCTGACCGCCCGCGGCCCCCGCGTCCTGGGGGTGGCCCCGCATCTGCCGGGCGACCTGATCCCGCTGCTGGTGGAGCGGGCCACCGGGGTCGATCTGGCCGGGGCCGCCGCCGCGCTGGCCACCGGCGGGCTCCCGGACGTGACGCCGACCCGGCAGCGGGCCGCCGCCGTGCAGTTCGCCTATCCGGCCATGACCGGCCGCCTGACCGACCTGTGGCTGGACCCCGCCGCCGGGCACGAGCCGGCCGCCGAGCGCATGGTCCTCACCCGGCGCACCGGCGACCCGGTGACGGCGGCCCCGCACGCGGACGTCACCGACCGGCTCGCCCACTGGGTGGCGACCGGCGAGGACGCCGCGGAGTGCGAGGAGACCCTGCGTCACATGGCCCGCCACCTGACGGCGACGGTGACCCCGACCGCGGAGACGTACGCGGCCTGATCCGGGCGCGAGGTGGTGGCGCCGGAACGTCACGGCGTACGGATCCCGTGCCACCGTCCGCGGAACCGGCCCGGCCTTGCGCAGGACGGGGCCTGTCGGGTGCGCGGACCGGGCCGTGCGCCGGAAAGGCGGGCCCCGGGAGCGGTCGCCCCGGCCGCGGGCTTCCCGGTGCGGCCGGCCGTGACGCCGGTCACCGGGCGGGTGTGCCCACGGCCACCCCTCGGGTCGTTCCGGGCTGCCGGTAAAGTGGCCGAGTCGTCATCACACCCGTACGGGGGGAAGCCGGTGCAATTCCGGCGCTGACCCGCAACCGTCAACCGTCTCCGGTCCTCCGGGCGGTGAGCCGGACCGCCCCGGGCGGAACGTTGACCGGCTCACGTGCGCAGGCGGCCCGCCGCGCACGGCACCGTCGAGGTCTACGGAGCCGAGCCGCCCGGGGTGTCCCGTGCGCTGCCCGGCTCCCCGCAGGAGAGGCAGTCGCCGACCATGAACGTCCGCCGCAGTGCCGCGGCTCTCGCCGTCGTAGGCGTGCTGGCCGCCGCCGCACCCGCCACGGCCGCCGGTCCGTCCCCGTCCCCGAAGGTGACGGTCCCGTCCGGGCTGTACGGCAAGGGGGATCCGACCTACGACGGCGTGTGGCGGCAGTCGCTGACCCTGGTCGCCCAGCGGACGCTCGGCTACCGGCCGGCGACCGGGGCCGTGGACTGGCTCACCGGGCAGCAGTGCGCGAACGGCTCCTTCGCCGCGTTCCGCGCCGCCCCGGCGAAGCCCTGCGACGACAAGGTGACGGCCGACACCAACAGCACGGCCGCCGCCGTCCAGGCGCTGGCCGCGACCGGCGGGCGCGGCGCCGCCGTGACCAAGGCCGTCGACTGGCTGAAGTCCGTGCAGAACAAGGACGGCGGCTGGAGCTACTTCCCGGGCAGCCCCAGCGACGCCAACTCCACCTCCGTCGTCATCGGCGCGCTGGCCGCGGCCGGCACGGACCCGGCGAACGTCCGCAAGTCCGGCAAGTCCCCGTACGACGCGCTGCCCGCCTGGGCCGTGCCGTGCGACCGGGACGGCGGTGGCGCCCTCGCCTTCCAGCCGGACAAGAAGGGCGAGCTGGTCGCCAACGCGGACGCGACCGCGGCCGGTCTGCTGGGCGCGCTCGGCAAGGGCTTCGTGGCGAAGGCCGGCAAGGCCCCGGCGAAGGACGCCTGCGTCGCGGCCGGCCACCCGACCCGGGAGCAGGTCGCCGACAACGCCGGCGCGTACCTGGCCGCGGCCGTCGCGAAGAGCGGCCACCTGCGGTCCACGCTGCCCGGCGCCAAGGGCCAGCCCGACTTCGGCAACACCGCGGACGCCGTCGTCGCGCTCGCCGCGGACGGCCGGACCGAGCCGGCGAGGAAGGCGTACGCCTGGCTGGAGAAGAACGCCGGCCAGTGGGCGGCGCAGAGCGGGCCGGCCGCGTACGCGCAACTGATCCTCGCGGCGCACGCGATCGGGGAGCAGCCGGGTGACTTCGCCGGTACCAGCCTGGTCAGCTCCCTGAACGCGCAGGGCCCGGCGCCGCGGATGCCCTCGGCGGAGGACGGGGAGCACAAGGCGGCGTCGGAGGAGAAGGACTCCAAGACCGGGGTCTGGTGGACCGTCGGCGTCTTCCTCGTCGCGGGCATCGGTATCGGCTTCCTGCTCAGCGGCCGGAAGAAGCGGCAGCCGTGACCGCCGTCCGCCGTGCCGTGCCGGCGTTCGTCGCCGCGCTGCTGCTCCTCGGCTCCGCCGGGCGGGCCGGTGCGGCCGGGTACCGCTACTGGTCCTTCTGGGAGCGCGGCGGTGGCCACTGGACGTACGCCACGCAGGGACCGTCGTTCGTACGTCCCGACGACGGCGCGGTGGAGGGCTTCCGGTTCGCGGTGAGCGAGGACTCCGCGGACGCGAGCCGGCCGCGCGGTACGGCGGACTTCGACACGATCTGTGCGGGTACGGCGGCGAAGTCCGGGACGAAGCGGGTGGCCGTGGTCCTCGACTTCGGTACGCCCGCGGACGCGCCGTCCGGCGAGACACCGCCGGGGCGGCGTACGGCGTGCGCGCGGGTGGCGTCCGACGCGACGAGCGCGGATGCGCTGGCCGCTGTGGCCAAGCCGCTGCGGTACGACACCAACGCGCTGCTGTGCGCGATCGCCGGGTATCCGGTGAAGGGGTGCGGGGAGCAGGTCTCGGCCGGGGGAGCGGCTGCTCCGGCAAAGAGGCCGAAGGAGACCGGGACCGACAGCGGGCCCTCGCTGGGCCTGCCGCTCGGCGCGAGCGCGGTGGCCCTCCTGGCGGCGGCAGCGGCCTGGCAGGCACGGCGCCGGTCCGCGCGGCGGAAGGCCGAGTGACGTGCGGTGCGGGCCGTCGTGCGACGCGCGGTGCGGGCCGTCGTGTGACTGCGGGTCCGTTGTGGCCGGTCGCGCAGTTCCCCGCGCCCCTGGGGAGTTGTCGGCGGGCCCAGTTGAGTCGCGCCGTAGCCGTGGGCGGGCGTGTCCTGGGTGCGGGTCCTCGTGCGAGTGCCGGTCCGTCGTGGGTGAGCGCGCAGTTCCCCGCGCCCCTGCGGGGTTGCCGGCGGCGGGGTCGAGTCGGGGGCGGGGGCGGGTGAGTGTGCATCCCGGGGCCTGGTGGGTGTGGGCCCTCGGGCTCGGTACCGCCGCCACCCGTACCACCGATCCCCTGCTGCTCGGGCTGCTCATAGCGGCCTCCGCCTACGTCGTGGCGACGCACCGCTCCCCCGCCCCCTGGTCCCGCTCCTACACCGCCTTCGCCCGGCTCGCCCTCGCCGTCATCCTCGTCCGCGTCCTGTTCGCGGTGGCCCTCGGCTCCCCCATCCCCGGCACCCACACCCTCCTCACCCTCCCCGAAGTCCCGCTGCCGCACTGGGCGCAGGGCATCCGGCTGGGCGGCAAGGTGACCGCCGAGTCGGTCGTCTTCGCCGCCTACGACGGTCTGAAGCTCGCCACCCTCCTCATCTGCGTCGGCGCGGCGAACGCCCTGGCCAGCCCCAGCCGCCTGCTCAAGTCGCTGCCCGGCGCCCTGTACGAGACGGGCGTGGCCGTGGTCGTCGCCCTCACCTTCGCGCCCCACCTGATCGCCGACGTCCAGCGGCTGCGGGCGGCCCGCCGGCTGCGCGGCCGTCCGGACCGTGGCGTCCGCGGCCTGCTCCAGGTCGGACTGCCGGTCCTGGAGGGCGCGTTGGAGCGCTCGGTGTCGCTGGCCGCTGCGATGGAGGCCCGCGGCTACGGCCGTACCGCCGAGGTCCCCGCCCCCGTCCGCCGTACGACGGCCGCGCTCACCCTCGGCGGCCTGCTCGGCGTGTGCGCCGGAACGTACGGGCTGCTGACGGCCGAAGGGGGCGTGTACGGCCTTCCCCTGCTGCTCGCCGGGGTCGTCGCCGCGCTGGCGGGGCTGCGGCTGGGCGGCCGGCGTTCGCTGCGGACGCGGTACCGCCCGGACCCGTGGGACGCGCGTGCCTGGCTGGTCACGGGCTCGGGCGTCGCGGTGGCCGCGCTGCTGACGCTGGCCTCGGTCCGCGATCCGGGTGCCCTGCACCCCGGGGTCGTCCCCCTCGTCCCGCCGACGCTTCCGGTCTGGCCCGCCGCGTCCGTCCTGCTCGCCCTGCTGCCCGCCTTCGCCGTCCCCCAGCCCGTTCCCAGGGAGCACTCGTGATCCGCTTCGAGGATGTCAGCGTGACGTACGAGGGCGCCGCCGGACCCACCGTCGCCGGCGTCGATCTGGAGGTGGCGGAGGGCGAACTGGTGCTGCTGGCCGGTCCGTCCGGGGTCGGCAAGTCGACCGTGCTGGGCGCGGTCAGCGGACTGGTCCCGCACTTCACCGGCGGTACCCTGCGCGGACGCGTGACGGTGGCCGGCCGGGACACCCGTACCCACCAGCCGCGGGAACTCGCCGACGTGGTCGGCACGGTGGGCCAGGATCCGCTCGCGCACTTCGTGACCGACACCGTGGAGGACGAACTCGCCTACGGCATGGAGTCGCTGGGCCTCGCCCCGGAGGTGATGCGGCGCCGGGTCGAGGAGACCCTCGACCTGCTGGGCCTCGCCGGACTGCGCGACCGTCCGATCGCCACGCTCTCCGGCGGTCAGCGGCAGCGGGTCGCGATCGGCTCGGTGCTCACCCCGCACCCGCGGGTGCTGGTCCTGGACGAGCCGACCTCGGCGCTGGACCCGGCCGCCGCGGAGGAGGTGCTGGCCGTGCTGCAACGGCTGGTGCACGACCTGGGCACGACGGTCCTGATGGCCGAGCACCGTCTGGAGCGGGTGATCCAGTACGCCGACCGCGTCGTCCTGCTGCCCGCTCCCGGCGCCGCCCCGGTGGCCGGCACCCCGTCCGAGGTGATGGCGGTCTCCCCGGTGTATCCCCCGGTGGTGGCGCTGGGCCGGCTGGCCGGCTGGTCCCCCCTGCCCCTGACCGTCCGCGACGCCCGCCGCCGCGCCGACGACCTCCGCGAACGCCTGGCCACGACCACACCCGACCGTGCCACCCGGCCGGCCGCGGCCGCGGACGGTCGTACCGCCGGGCCCGCGTCCGTCGTGGAGCCGGTGGTGCCCGGTCCGCGCGGGTCGGCGGCACCGGTGCCGGTAGGCGACGGTACGGGGCGCCGTCGTTTCTTCCGGCGCCGTCCCTCCCCCGCCCCCGGGCCCGCGGCGCGCACCGCCGAGGTCCGCTCCCTCTCCGTGCGCCACGACCGTGTCCAGGCCCTCCGCGACATGGATCTGACCGTGAGCCCCGGGGAGACCGTCGCCCTCATGGGCCGCAACGGCGCCGGGAAGTCCACCCTGCTCGGCTCGCTCGTCGGACTGGTGGAACCGTCGGCCGGGACCGTCCGGGTCGGCGGGCTGGTTCCGCACCGCACCCCGCCCGGGGAGCTGATACGCCAGGTCGGTCTCGTCCCCCAGGACCCGCGCGACCTGCTGTACGCCGACACGGTCGCCGCCGAGTGCGCCGCCGCCGACCGGGACGCGGGCGCCGGGCCCGGCACCTGCCGGGCCCTGCTGACCGGCCTCCTGCCGGACATCGCGGACGGCACCCATCCCCGGGACCTGTCCGAGGGCCAGTGCCTGGCGCTCGCGCTCGCGGTGATCCTGACCGCCCGCCCCTGCTCCTGCTGGACGAGCCGACCCGCGGCCTGGACTACGCGGCCAAGGCCCGCCTGGTCGCCGGCCTGCGCGGCCTCGCTGCCGAGGGGCACGCGATCGTGCTGGCCACGCACGACGTGGAGCTGGCCGCCGAGCTGGCGCACCGGGTGGTGCTGCTCGCCGAGGGCGAGGTGATCGCGGACGGCCCGACGGCCGAGATCGTGGTGTCCTCGCCGTCCTTCGCGCCACAGGTGACGAAGATCCTGGCCCCGCAGCAGTGGCTGACCGTCACCGAGGTACGGGAGGCGCTGGCATGAGCCGCACCGCACGGGTGCACGCCGTCCGGCTCGGCCCCCGCTCGCTCGCCGCGCTGGCCCTGACCAGCGCGGTCGGGGTGGTCGCCTTCGGCTGGCCCTTCCTCGCCCCGCCGGACTCGCGGCTGAGCGCCCACGCCCAGGACGCGCCCTGGCTCTTCGCGGGCCTGCTGGTGCTGCTGGTGGCGGTCGTGGCGGCGACGATCTCCGAGTCGGCCCTCGGCCCGAAGGCCGTGGCCATGCTCGGCGTGCTGGCCGCGACGGGAGCGGCGCTGCGACCGATCGGCGCGGGTACGGCGGGGATCGAGCCGATGTTCTTCCTGATGGTGCTGAGCGGCCGGGTGCTCGGACCCGGCTTCGGGTTCGTGCTGGGCTCGGTGACGATGTTCGCGTCCGCGCTGCTCACGGGCGGGGTCGGGCCGTGGCTGCCGTTCCAGATGCTGTCGATGGGCTGGTTCACCATGGGCGCCGGCCTGCTGCCCGGCGCGGCGGGCGCCGCCGCCGTGCAGGCTGGGCCGAGCGGGTGGGGGAGGCTGCGCGGCCGGGGCGAGCCGCTGATGCTCGCCGGCTACGGATTTGTCGCGGCCTTCGCCTACGGCACGGTCATGAACCTGGCCGGCTGGCCCTTCCTGGGCGGCGCGGCCTCGAACATCTCCTTCGACGCCGGGGCACCGGTCGCCACCAACCTGGCCCGCTTCGTCGCGTACTGCGTGGCCACCTCGCTCGGCTGGGACCTGGGCCGGGCCCTCTGCACGGTGGTGCTGACCCTGGCCCTGGGTCCGGCGGTGCTGCGGGCCCTGCGCCGGGCCACGCGGCGGGCCGCTTTCGAGACCGCGGTCACATTCGACGGTCCCGCACAGTGAGGCCTCACGTACGCGGGGTGAGCGAGTCGGTGAAGCGCCCCACATGACGCACGTCACCTACGACCCCGGGCCGTAGGTAGATATGCCCGATTCGCCCCCTCGTGCACCCCTTCCGACCTGCGGATTGAGAGCCACGCCACAGAGCGGACGTTCCTCCCCGATCCGGCCACAACTAGTAAAGGGGGTCATTGCGGACAGGTTCCGCGCCTGCTTGTCTTGAGGACGTCGCCAGGCGCCACGAGCCCACCCGGGCCGCGGCGCCGACGCATACGGCCACAGCGCGTGGTCCATCCGATGCGGGCGATCCCCTGTCCCCGACGCAAGAGGTTCTCCGTGTCCGTCTCCTTCATCCGCCGCATCGCTTCCCCGAAGAAGGCCCTGACCACCGCCGCCGTGGCCGCCGCCACCGCCGGCCTGGCTCTGACCGCGGCGCCCGCCCACGCCGCCGCCCCTGCCTCGGCCTCCTCCGCACAGGCGATCGCGCACAAGATGATCCCGGACGCCGCGCAGTTCACCGCGTTCAGCAAGATCGTCTCGCATGAGAGCGGCTGGAACCCCGCCGCCACCAACAGCTCCTCGGGCGCCTACGGCCTGGTCCAGGCCCTGCCGGGCTCGAAGATGTCCTCCGCCGGCGCCGACTGGAAGACCAACCCGGCCACCCAGATCAAGTGGGGCCTGGACTACATGAACTCCCGCTACGGCAGCCCGGTCAAGGCCTGGGACTTCTGGCAGTCCAACGGCTGGTACTGAGCCGCCGCACCGACGCCCGGCACCTGACCGGCCCCACTCCGGGCCGCGTCACCGCCGCACCCGCTTCCGCACCCTCGCCCCGCACCGGGCGAGGGTGCGCGCGCATGTCCGGGCGCCGTCGGCCGGACCTACGGACCCTGGCGAATGGGCCGACCGGGCTGCTTTCCGCCGTTCCGGGCGTGTCCCGCGGCACGCCCCGCGGGCCGCGGACGCAGGCTGCGCCGGGACACCTTCGGAGGAGCCATGACGACGCCGACGCCACCGGTGCGGGACCCGGAGACGCGCGGGCTGCGACTGGTGACCGTGCTGCTGTCGCTGACCGTGGTCAGCGGCCTGATCGACGCCGTCAGCTATCTGGGCCTCGGCCGGGTCTTCACCGCCAACATGACCGGCAACGTCGTCGTCCTCGGCTTCGCCGCGGCGGGTGCCCCCGGCTTCTCCGTGCCCCACACGGCCGCGTCCCTGGTCTGTTTCCTGCTGGGCGCGGTCACCGGCGGCCGGGTGGCGGCCCGCCACGGTTCGGGCTCCCGCCGCAGATGGGCCCGGCTGACGCTGGCGGCCGAGGCGGTACTGGTCGGCGCCGGTGCCGCGGTGGCCTTCGCCTGGCCGGACGCCGCCGGCACCCGGTACGCCCTGATCGCCCTCACGGCCTACGCGATGGGCCTGCGCAACGCCACGGTCCGCAGACTGGGCGTACCCGATCTCACCACCACCGTGCTGACCATGACCCTGACCGGCCTGGCCGCGGAGTCCCGCCTCGGCGACGGCACCGGTCACCGCTCCCCGCGCCGCACGGCCTCGGTGCTCGCCATGGCCGGCGGCGCCTGCCTGGGCGCGTGGCTGGTCCTGCACCACGGCCTGGGTGTGCCGCTGCTGCTCGCGGCGCTGGTGTCCGGGGCGATGGCGGTGGTGGCCTCGGGCCGGGAATGAGGAGTCCCGCGGCTCAGCCGGCGACGACCCGGAGTTCCTTCACCCCGTTGATCCAGGCCGAGCGCAGCCGGCGCGGGTCGCCCGCGAGGCGCAGGCCGGGCATCGCGTCGGCCAGGGCGTTGAAGATCAGGTCGATCTCCAGGACGGCCAGGGACTTGCCGAGGCAGTAGTGGGGACCGCCTCCGCCGAAGCCCAGATGGGGGTTGGGATCGCGGGTGATGTCGAAGGCGTCGGGGTCGGTGAAGACCTCGGGGTCGTGGTTGGCGGAGGCGTAGAACAGGCCGACCCGGTCGCCCTTGCGGATCAGCGCACCGCCCAGTTCCGTGTCCTGCGTGGCCGTCCGCTGGAAGGCGTTGACCGGAGTCGCCCAGCGCACGATCTCCTCGGCCGTGGTCGGGGGGCGCTCGCGGGTGAAGAGGTCCCACTGCTCGGGGTGGGTGAGGAAGGCGTGCATGCCGTGGGTGATCGCGTTGCGGGTCGTCTCGTTGCCGGCCACCGCCAGCATGAGTACGAAGAAGCCGAACTCGTCGGAGTTCAGGTTGCCCTCGTCCTCCGCCGCCACCAGGGTCGACACGATGTCACCGGCCGGGCACCGCTTGCGTTCGGCGGCCATGTTCATGGCGTAGGCGATGATCTCGGCGGCCGACTGGGCGCCGACCTCCTCCGTGATGGCGTACTCGGGGTCGTCGTAGGCGATCATCCTGTTGGACCAGTCGAAGATCTTGGACCGGTCCTCCTGCGGGACGCCGATCAGCTCGGCGATGGCCTGCAGGGGCAGCTCGCAGGCGACCTCGGTGACGAAGTCGAAGGGCCCGGAGCGGGCGCGGGCGGCGGCGACGATCGCCTCGGCGCGGGCGCGCAGCCGGTCCTCCAGGGCGCGGATGGAGCGTGGCGTGAACCCGCGCTGCACTATCTGGCGCACCCGCGTATGTTCCGGTGGATCCATGTTGAGCAGGATCAGCCGCTGTGCGTCGATCGCGTCACGCTGGATGTGCTCGTTGAAGCGGATGATCGCGGTGTTGAGGCAGGAGGAGAAGAGCTCCGGGTGCGTGGAGACGTGCTTGACGTCGGCGTGCCGGGTGACGGCCCAGTAGCCGTCGTCGGCGAAGCCCGCGATGCCGTGCGGCTGCGGCATCCAGCGGACCGGTTCGGTCCGGCGCAGTTCGGCGAACTCCGGGAGGGGCACGCGGTGGTGCAGCAGGTCGGGGTCGGTGAGGTCGAACCCGTCGGGCAGCGCTGGACAGGGCATCGGCGTCTCCAGCCATCTGACGGTCCATCAGCGGGTGCCGTGAAGGTAGTAACGGGTTCTACAAGTAGCAAGAGGTACGGCACTCCCAATCGGTACGGAAGTCGTGCAGATCGCGCCCTCGGCACCTGCAAGACCCTTGCGGTGATGGACGTCACGTCAGCAGACTGCTGAGCGGAACTAGAACGCGTACTAGTTCTGGAGGAGAGCCCTCTCGGAGAGGACCCGCACCCATGGCCGCGGAACCCGTGATCGTCGAAGCCGTCCGCACCCCGATCGGCAAGCGCGGCGGCGCGCTCGCCAACCTGCACCCCGCCTACCTCCTGGGCGAGACCTACCGTGAACTCCTCGGCCGCACCGGCATGCCCGCCGACGCGGTGGAGCAGATCGTCGGCGGCACGGTGACCCACGCCGGTGAGCAGTCCATGAACCCCGCGCGCACGGCCTGGCTGACCATGGGACTGCCGTACGAGACGGCGGCGACGACGGTCGACTGCCAGTGCGGATCCTCGCAGCAGGCCTCCCACATGGTGGCCAACATGGTCGCGGCCGGCGTGATCGACGTGGGGATCAGCTGCGGCGTCGAGGCGATGTCCCGGGTCCCGCTGGGCTCCGGCTCCAAGCACGGCCCGGGCAAGCCGTTCCCCGACGAGTGGAACGTCGACCTGCCCAACCAGTTCGAGGCGGCCGAACGCATCGCCCGGCACCGGGGCCTGACCCGGGAGAACACCGACGCGCTCGGGCTGCTGTCACAGGAACGGGCGGCCCTCGCCTGGGCGGAGGAACGTTTCAAGCGCGAGACCTTCGCCGTCCAGGTGCCCACGACCGAGGAGGAGCAGCACGCCGGACAGGGCATGTGGCGCCTGGTCGACAAGGACGAGGGGCTGCGGGACACCTCCACGGAGGCGCTGGCGGGTCTGAAGCCGGTGATGCCGAGGGCGGTCCACACGGCCGGCAACTCGTCCCAGATCTCGGACGGCGCGGCGGCGATCATGTGGGCGTCGAAGCGGATGGCTCGCGCCCTGAAGCTGAGGCCACGGGCGCGCATCGTCGCGCAGGCCCTGGTGGGCGCCGACCCGCACTTCCACCTGGACGGGCCGATCGACGCGACCAAGGCCGTGCTCGGCAAGGCGGGCATGTCCCTGAAGGACATCGACCTCGTGGAGATCAACGAGGCGTTCGCGTCGGTCGTGCTCAGCTGGGCTCAGGTCTTCGAACAGAACCTGGACAAGGTCAACGTCAACGGCGGTGCGATCGCCCTCGGCCACCCGGTCGGCGCGACGGGCGCGCGCCTGATCACCACCGCCCTGCACGAACTGGAGCGCGCGGACAAGGAGTTCGCGCTGATCACCATGTGCGCGGGCGGCGGGCTGGCGACCGGGACGATCATCCAGCGGCTGTAGCCGACGCCCAGGACACGAAGGCGGTGAACGTGGCGGGACCGACGGTGAGGATCGGGCCCGCCGGGTTCTTGGAGTCGCGGATGACCAGGGAGGCGCAGGGGGTGTCGGCAACCTCCACGCAATCACCGCCCTGGTCACCGCTGTACGAGGACTTGCGCCAGGCGAGTGGGCCGAGCGGTGCGCACTCGACGCAGTTGCCGCCCTGGTCGCTGCTGTAGCTGGACTTACGCCACTTGCTCTCCATAGCGGTCCTCCATCACGCGTCGCATCAACTCCGCCGAGTCCTTGAGGGATAGCGCGGCGGCCTGCAGGTGATCGTAACGGAGCGAACAGTCCTTGACGGTCTCTGGGTTAGCCGTCGGATGCGCACTGCCGTAGCTCTCTGTGTAGACGATGCTTGGGTCGCTCGCGAAGCGGTAGACGTCGAACGAGCCCGTCATACCGGCGTGCGCGCCAGTCCTGTACGGCAGGATCTGCACGTTGATACGAGGGTCATCCTCGAAGGCCAACAGGTGCGCCAGTTGCTCCCGCATGGTCGCCGGGCTGTCGATTTGCAGGTACAGGGCCGCCTCGAAGAGCACCAACCAGTAGATGGGCGACTCGTCCTTCTCGAAGATGCGCTGACGCCCCAGTCGTACGGTGGTGCGATCGTCGAGGTCGGCCTGATTGAGCGCACCGAGTACGGCCCGCGCATACGACCGCGTCTGCATGAGGCCAGGCACCATGCCCATCTCGAAGGAGTAGATCTTGGTGGCTCGCGCCTGCAGTTCGGCCACTTGCTGGAACCACCCCGGGAGCTGGCTCCGCAGGACCAACTCGACCAGCCGCGAAAGTAACCCGCCCGTCCCCAGCGCCGCGTCCACCCGCTCGCTGAACTCCGGCGTCGGTACCTTCCTGGCCGTCTCCACCTGACCGACGAGCGACCCCGTGTAGTTGACGATCTCCCCCAGTTGCCGCTGGGTCAGGCCGGCGGCCTCCCGGTAGCGGCGCAGTTCGAAGCCGTAGTAGTCGAGCGGTGAGGCGCCCGGGTCGAGGGTGTTGATGTGGGCCACGGTCGGTCCCCTCTCAGGCGACAGGGCCCACAGCCGGACCCGTTGTATCCGTCCTGTAGCCCAGCGTAGTGACGGGAGGTCAGCCTCGTACCGTGAACCTCGACATTCCCCACACCCCCCAGTACCGCATGCACCTCACCGTCGGCGAGCACTCGGTACGTCACATCCGCCGCATCGTCCGCTCGCTGCTGCACGAGTGGGAGCTGCCCGGGCTGGCCTTCGCCGTGGAGCTGGGCGTCAGCGAGCTGGTCACCAACGTCGTGCGGCATGTGCCCGACCGCCGCTGCACGCTCGTCGTGGCGCGGCGGACGGCGGGGGTGCGGGCCGAGGTGACCGACGGCCACGCTCCCCTGCCCCGTCTGCGGCCCGCCGTGGACGAGGAGTCGGAGGGCGGCCGCGGGCTGGCCCTGCTCGACGCCGTCGTGGACAAGTGGGGCGTGTCGGCGGACGCCGGCGGCGGGAAGACGGTCTGGTTCGAGTGCGGGTTCCCGGACGCCGTCCGCCCGGCGCCCGAAGCGTGAGCGCGGGGGCGGAGGAACGGCGGCGGCCGGCCCGGGGCTGTGCGCCCCTGGCCGGCCGTGCCCGCGTCGTCGTCCCCGTGGGGCCTAGGGGGTTTCGTTTGGATCAGCCCGGGTCCGCGACGCCCGGCACGGCACCTCGCCGCGTTGTCGGACCACCCGAGTACGCCCAGTACGCGGATGATCCTCCGCCTTGCGATGCACCGCACCGGACGCCGCGGCCTGATCCGACCTGATCCAAACGAAACCCCCTAGCGGCCCTCGACCGAGGGAGCGGAACCCGGCAGGGGACGGCCCGCCGACTCCGCCATGCGCCACACGGCGAATCCGCCGATCACGGCCGCGCCCATCATGTAGTAGGCGGGCATCATCATGTTGCCCGTCGCCCCGATCAGCGCGGTGACCACCAGCGGCGTCGTACCGCCGAACAGGGACACCGACACGTTGAAGCCGATCGACAGGGAGCCGTACCGCACCCGGGTCGGGAAGAGGGCGGGCAGCGCGGCCGGCATGGCCGCCGTGAAGCACACCAGCAGCAGGCCCAGGGCGCCCATGCCCAGGCCCACGGCCAGCAGGCTGCCGTCGCGGATCAGCAGCAGGGCGGGGACGGACAGGAACAGGAAGCCCGCGCAGCCCGCCGCGATCACCGGGCGGCGGCCGATCCGGTCGGTCAGGGCGCCCGCGAACGGCTGGACGACCATCATCAGGACCATCACGCCGAGCACGACCAGCAGACCGTGGGTCTCGTCGTACTTCAGCTCACTGGTGAGGTAGCTCGGCATGTACGACAGCAGCATGTAGTCGGTGACGTTGAAGACCAGCACCAGGCCCATGCACAGCAGCAGCGCCTTCCACTGGCCCGCGACCATCTCGCGCAGCGGCACCTTGGGGCGCGCGGCCTCCGCCTTCTCGACCTCCGCCGCGAACGCCGGGGTCTCCTCCAGCCGCATCCGCAGGTACAGGCCGATGATGCCCATCGGGCCCGCGATCAGGAACGGGATGCGCCAGCCCCAGGAGGTGAGGTCGTCGGAGGAGAGCAGGGCGGTCATCAGGGTGACCAGACCCGCGCCGCCGATGTAGCCGGCGAGCGTGCCGAACTCCAGCCAGCTGCCGAAGAAGCCGCGCTTCTTGTCCGGCGCGTACTCGGCGATGAAGGTGGACGCGCCCGCGTACTCGCCGCCGGTGGAGAAGCCCTGGACCAGCCGGGCGGCCAGCAGCAGGACCGGCGCGCCGACGCCGATCGTCGCGTAGGACGGGATCAGGCCGATCGCGAACGTGCCCGCCGCCATCATGATCATGGTGACGGCGAGGACCTTCTGGCGGCCCACGCGGTCGCCCAGCGGGCCGAAGACCATGCCGCCGAGCGGGCGGACCAGGAAGGCCGCCGCGAAGGCGCCGAACGTCGACAGCAGCTGGGCGGTCGGGTTGCCGGACGGGAAGAAGACCTTGCCCAGGGTGACCGCGATGTAGCTGTAGACGCCGAAGTCGAACCACTCCATCGCGTTGCCGAGCGCCGCCGCCTTGACGGCGCGCTTGACCAGCGCGGGATTGGTGACGGTGACGTCGCGGGCCTTGGTGGCCCGGCGGGTCTTCTGCTGCGGGATGACTGCTGTGGCGGTCGCCAAAACGGGGCTCGCCTGCCTTTCGACGGGGACAGAGACGGGCCCGAGACGGCGGCGGTGACGTACGCCGGGCCGAAAAACGACCATAGGGGCACTTCCGCCCCTTACGTGCCGTACGCGTTTACGTGCAGAGTGCAGCTAAAACGCGGATACGCAGGTACGTCTGCCCGTTCACGCAGCGCCATTCGTGCTGCTCGGTGTGATCCTTGTCGCGCCCCCGGGGCGCAACCGACCCCTCGCGGAGCTTTTATCTTTCGGACATATGCGGACGAATGCCGGGTGGACCGGGTGCTGCGCCGGCCGGCGGAACCGTCGGGGCGCCGCAGCCGTCTGTACCCCCGTCACCGGCAACGACGGGGGTCAACGGAACAGTGCTCGCCACCCACGCCGCACGTGCACGCCTGCTCGCGGTCGTCCTGTCCCTGCTCGGCATCCAGCTGACCTGGCTCATCGCCCCGGCGTACGCCTGCGGCTGCGGCGCCATGGTGCCCGATCCGGCCGCCCGCATCGCCGTCTCCGACGAGCGGTCGGTCCTGCGCTGGGACGGGCGCCAGGAGCAGATCGTGATGCGGCTGACGGTCGACGGCGACGCCGAGCACGCCGCCTGGATCATGCCGGTCCCGCACCGGGCGACCGTCCGTCTCGGCGACGCCGCCCTTTTCAGCCAGCTGGCCGAGGCGGTCGCCCCCGTGCACCGCACCCGCCACCACTTCTGGCCGGAGAACGGCGAGTGGCCCTTCGACGGCCGCCACCTGGCCGGTGACGCCGCGCTCCCGGCCGCCGGCGGCACCGGCGTCGGCGTCGTCGGCCGGCAGCGGCTCGGCCCCTTCGACGTGGCCCGCCTGACCGCCACCGACCCGGCGGCCCTCCAGGACTGGCTGCGCGACCACGGCTTCTCCCTCCCCGCCCGGCTGAGGACCGCCCTGCGGCCCTACGTCGACCGCCACTGGGAGTACGTGGCCGTCCGCCTCGCCCCGGACCGGCACGGCACCGCGCTGCACGGCGCCCTCGACCCGCTGCACCTCACCTTCGCCGCCGACCGGCCGGTCTATCCGATGCGCCTGTCCCGGCTGGCCGCCACCCCGCAGTCGCTCGGCCTGTACATCCTCGCCGCGCACCGCATGGAGACGAGCGGGACGATCGGCGGCTCACCGCCCGACGTGCTGTTCGCCGGGCGGCTCGGCACCCGCGAGGGCGCCCTGGGGAAGCTGGCCGCCGGCACCCCCTACCTGACGGCCCTCACCCAGAGCTTCCCCGACCCCGCCCGGATCTCCGGCGACCACGAGCTGCGCCGGGCCGCCGCGGACACGCCGGTCCAGCAGGTGATCTACGAGGACGAACTGCTCCGGGTCGCCGGGATCCCGGCCTGGTCGCTGACGGTCGGCGGCACACTGGCCGTCGTCGTCACGGCCGCCGCCCTGCTCGTCGTACGGCACTCGCGGCGGCCGGTGATTCCGCCGCCGCCGGTCGCCCCGCCCGCGCCCCTCGGCTGAGATCATCGAAGCGGGCAGGGCGGTACAGCCTCCGGAAAGACACTCGGGAAAGGCAGCAGGCGCTATGAGCGGGTCGCAGCTCTGGGACGACGTCGACGACTACTTCATCAGCCATCTCTCACCGGACGACGATGCGCTGCGGGCGGCCCTGCGGGACAGCGAGGCCGCCGGTCTGCCCGCCATCGCGGTCACGGCCGCGCAGGGCAAGTTCCTCCAGCTGCTCGCCCAGGTGCAGGGCGCCCGGAACGTGCTGGAGATCGGCACCCTCGGCGGGTACAGCACGATCTGGATGGCCCGTGCCCTGCCCGAGGACGGCAGGCTGATCTCGCTGGAGTACAACGCCAAGCACGCCGACGTGGCCACCCGCAACATCGCCCGCGCCGGCCTGGAACGGATCGTCGAGGTGCGGGTGGGCCCGGCCCTGGAGTCGCTGCCCAAGCTCGCCGACGAGAACCCGGCCCCCTTCGACCTGGTCTTCATCGACGCGGACAAGGCCAACAACGCGCACTACGTGGAGTGGGCGCTGCGGCTCACCCGCGCGGGCAGCCTGATCATCGTGGACAACGTGGTGCGCGGCGGCCGGGTGACCGAGGCGGACAGCACCGAGCCGGACGTGGCCGGCACCCGCGCCGCGATCGAACTGATCGCCGGCCACCCGCGCCTGAGCGGTACGGCGCTCCAGACGGTCGGACAGAAAGGCTACGACGGCTTCGCGCTGGCCCGGGTGCTGGGCTGAGCCGGGGGCAGGGCGCGGGCGGGGCTCAGACCTCCTGGTAGAAGCCGATGTTGACGCTGCGCGGCTCGGTACGGTCCTGGACGATGACCTCGCCGGACCCGCCGCGCGGCAGCTGTACCGTCGCGCCGTAGCCGACGGGGTGCTGGTGCTGCCCGAAGACGATCCGCACCTCGGACGCCGGGTCGGGCTGTGAGCCGCGCAGCCAGCTCAAGTGCCAGGCGCCGTCCGGGCCGCACACGAACTCCAGGTGGACGCGGGAGACGAACAGCCAGTCCTCGGGGGTGACCAGCCGGCACACCGCCGCGTCGCGGCCGACCCGCAGCACGGCGCCGGGCTCGCTGGACGCCTCGGCCATCGTCATGCCGGCCGTGGCACCCGTGTCCGCCCCGGAGACGACGGCCATGGTGAGTTCGAGCACGAGCGCTCCCCCTGAAACGTTCTGGTGCGGTGGGCGGATTGCCCTGCCGCCGCCGCATGATAAAACGCCCGGCGGGGTCGCGTCCGGCACAATGGGGCCATGACCGAGCGAAAGCCACCAGGTGTTCCGTTCGAGTCCTGGGTGGACAAGCAGATCCGGGACGCGCAGGGGCGTGGCGAGTTCGACCGGCTGCCGGGGGCGGGGGCGCCGCTGCCCACGGAGGTCGACTCCACCTACGACGAACTGTGGTGGGTCAAGCGGAAGATGGTGCGGGAGGGCCTGGCCGTGCTGCCGCCCGCGCTCGCGCTGCGCAAGGAGGCGGAGGACGCGCTGGAGTCGGCCTACGCGGCGCCCTCGGAGCGGATCGCGCGCAAACTCATCGAGGACGTCAACGTGCGGATCAAGGACATGATGTTCAAGCCGCCGCCCGGCCCCTTCCTCGGGAAGAAGCCGTACGACGTGGAAGAGGTGCTGCGCGAACGGCGGCGGCGCAGGGCCGCCGCCGAGGGGGACGCGCCGGGGTCAGCCGTGTAGCAGGCGTCCGGCGAGTTCCCGGTAGTCGCGCAGGGCGAGCCGCAGCTGCTCGGTGTCGGACTCGGCACCGTCCCCGGGGCCCTCGTCGGCCTCCCAGGACATCCGCAGGGTGCGGCGGCGCCGTGTCACGGCCTCGGTGAACCGCGTGGCGATCTCCTCCAGGGTCCGGTCGGCCTGCTCCACGGCCACCCTGGGCTCGTCCACGAAGCCGACGGCGGCCTCCCGCAGCCGCCGCTCCCACCGCTCGGTCTCCTCCTGGCCGAGCAGCGGCGCACCGGTGCCGGAGAGCGGGGTCTCTTGGGGCGGCGAGGCGGCGTCGGAGGGCAGGGCCGCACCCGGTGCCAGGCCGCCGGCCGGGGCGGTGGTGCCGCCGGAGAGCGGCGTCCCACCGGGAGCCCCGGCCCCGCCGGAGGCCGCGGCCCCGCCGGGGGCGGCCGGCCAGGTGTCCGGCGCGGGGGCGTCGGTCGTGCCGGCCTCGCGCTGTCCGGTACCGCCGGGCGCCGGTGCGCCCAGCCCGTTGTCGGGCATCCGCCCCTCCTCCGCGTGTGCCGCCCGCTCCGTTCGGTGGCTGGCCGTGAACCCGGCGTCGACACCGGGACCCAGATCCTCCGTGCCGGGGCGCAGCCCCTCCGTCCCGTGCCACTGCCCGGCGCCCGGGCCGCCCAGGTGCGCGGACTCGGGCACGCCCGCCGGTCCGGGCGGCGGCTGGGGTGTGGGCTCCGGGGCGCGGTCGTCGCCCGTGAGGCCCTCCCGGCCGGGCCCGGCCGAGCCGGGCAGCCGGCCCGCGGTCCCGCCGGCACCCGGTTCCCCGGGCAGCCGCTCCTCGGGCCGGGGCTCTCTCGGCACGGCCCGTCCCGGTGCCGCGTCCCCCGGTGCCCACGCGTCCCGCGCTGTCGTCCGCTCGTCGGCCGGCACGTCCTGGCCGGCCGGGCGTGGTGCCTGGCGCCGGGCGTCGCCCGGGCCGCTCGTCCTGTCCGGCATGGGGCTCAGCTCTCCTTCGGTCGGCTCCGGTGCAGGGCCCACGGCGCGTGCGAGCGCGCGTGGGAGTGGCTCCCGGTGTGGGCCGTGTCGCGGCCCGTGCCGCCCGGGGCGCGGTGCCGTCCGGAATCGGCGCTGGTCAGGTCGTCGAAGAGGGCGCGGGCGCCGAGCAGCGCGGAGCGCATCTCCTCGGTCCCGCCGCCGGCCCCGCTCGCGCCGCCGTCCGGTCCCGTGCGCGCCACCCGGTGCAACTGCCGGTAGCCGTCGACGTGGTCGGCGTGGTGCACGGACAGCGCGGCGAGCTGCTCGTCGTACCGCCCGCCGTCGGGGTAGCCGCGCGTCGCGGCGACTTCCCCGAGCAGCCGGTCGGCCTCGGCCACCGCCTCGCGGGGGGAGTCGACGAAGCGTTCCTGTACGGCCGTCCAGCGGTCCGCGTACCGCTGCCGCTCGGCGCCGTCCAGCGGCCGCTCGTGCAGGTCGCCGTGGCGTTCGACGCGCTCGGTCAGCTCGCGTTCGGCGGCCTGGGTGTCCCCGTCGTGCAGGGCCACGGTCCGCTCGTACTCGGGCCCGAAGCGCCGCTTCAGGCTGGGCCCGCCGTGCCGTCCCCGGCCGCGCAGGATCAAGGTCGCCGCGCCGAGGACCACGACCGCCGCGATCACGATCAACAGAATGATCAATCCTGTGGACATGGTTGCCTTCCGGTCGGACCGGCCCCGCCGGCCGGTTCTCTCCTCGTGTGACCCGGAACCCGGCGGGCAAACGGCCTCCCCCGGCCCCCCGACGGGCGCGGGACGCGGGTGCCGGCCGCGCCGGGGCCGCACATATCCGGTTGCGGAAGGTGCGGCACGGCTCCCGAGAATGGCCGGCATGACGTGGACGATCGCTCCCGAGCCCTACGACTCTCCGGCCGCCACCGCGCTGTGGCGGGCGTACTACACGGAGGTCAGCGACCGCTGGTACCTGCTGCACGAGGGCCGCCGGACCGACCCGGACGAGCTGGAACGGGAGATCGCCGCGCGCGACGGTGCCGAACTCAAGCCACCCACCGGGCAGTTGCTCATCGGACGCTACAACGGCACGCCGGGCGGCTCGGCGGGCGTACGGCTGCTGGACCCGGACACCGCCGAACTGACCCGGGTGTTCGTGCTGCCGGGACTGCGCGGCCTGAACGGGGCCGCGCCGCTGGTGGCCGCCGCCGAGCTGGCCGCCCGCCTGCTGGGTGCCCGGCGGGTCGTGCTCGACACCCGCGGCGACCTGGTGGAGGCCCGCGCCCTGTACGCGCGCCTGGGCTACACCGAGACCGGTCCGCACAACACCGACCCGTACGCCGAGCACTGGTTCCGCAAGGAGCTGGGCTCGGACCAGGGCCCGGACGGGGACCCCGGTCCGGGGGAGGCCGTCAGCTGATCCCGGCGGTCCTGCCGCTGTCGTGCGGCCGTTCGCTTTCGGCGCCGCACAGCTCGCCGGTGAGTTCCCGGACCAGCTGGGTGAGATCGGCCTGGCGGCCGGGGTGCCACCAGTCGCCGAGCAGCTCGGCCAGGGACTGCTCACGGGCCGTGGCGAGCCGTTCGGCGACCTCACGGCCGGTATCGGTCAGGACGAGGTCCAGGCCCTGGCGTTCGGCGAGCCGGCGTTCCTCGACCTGGCGGGCGGCGGCCATGACCACCTGGATCGGGACCGCGGTGCGTTCGGCCAGCACCCCCGGCTCCACGGAGCCGTAGCGGCGCACGCGCAGCAGCAGCCAGCTGGCGGCCGGCAGCAGGTCGTAGCCGGCCCGTTCGGTCATCTGCCGGTAGATCTCGCGGCGGCCCTCACGGGTGCCGAGCACGGACAGCGCGCGGCACACCTCGTCGTAGGAGGAGCGCTCGACCGGGTTGGGCGGGATGGTCTCGGAGACGTCCGGCGCGGTGACCGAGCCGCGCAGCCGGTCCTCCTTCAGGAACCAGGCCAGCACGAAGCCGAGGAGGGCGACGGGCGCGGCGTAGAGGAAGACGTCGGTGATGGCGGAGGAGTACGCGTGCAGGGCCGCGGGCCGCACCGTGGCCGGCAGGGCGGCGATGCCCCGCGGGTCGGACATCAGCGCGTCGGCGGTGACGCCGGGCGGCAGGCGTACGGCCCGGAAGGCGTCGGTGAGCTTGTCACCGAGACGGCTCGCGAAGACGGTGCCGAAGACGGCCACGCCGAAGGAGGCGCCGATGGAGCGGAAGAAGGTCACGCCGGAGGTGGCGACGCCCAGGTCCTCGTAGGACACGGCGTTCTGCACGATGAGCACGAGGACCTGCATGACCAGGCCGAGTCCGAGGCCGAAGACGAAGAAGTAGACGCTCATCTCGGCGGTCGGGCTGTGCTCGTCGAGCCGGTGCAGGAGCAGCAGGCCGAGGGTGGTGACGGCGGTGCCGGCGACCGGGAACACCTTCCAGCGGCCGGTGCGGCTGACGATCTGCCCGGAGACCGTGGAGGACAGCAGCAGGCCGAACACCATCGGCAGCATGTGCACCCCGGACAGCGTCGGGGAGACGCCGTGCACGACCTGGAGGAAGGTCGGCAGATAGGTCATCGCGCCGAACATGGCGAAACCGACGATGAAGCTGATCACCGAGCCCAGGGTGAAGGTGCGGACGCGGAACAGCTTGAGCGGCAGCACCGGTTCGGCGGCCCGGCGTTCCACGGCGACGAAGGCCACGGCGAGGGCGACGCCGAGCACGGCGAGCCCGATGACCTGCGCCGAGTCCCACGCCCAGGTGGTGCCGCCGAGCGAGGCGACCAGCACCAGGCAGGTGGCGACGGCGGCGATCAGGAAGGTCCCCAGGTAGTCGATGACATGGCCGGCGGTGCGGCGCGGGATGCGCAGCGCGGCGGCGATCACGACGAGCGCGACGACACCCACGGGCAGGTTGACGTAGAACACCCAGCGCCAGCTCAGATGCTCGGTGAGCAGCCCGCCGAGCAGCGGCCCGAGCACGCTGGTGGCGCCGAAGACCGCGCCGAAGAGCCCTTGGTAGCGGCCGCGTTCGCGGGGCGGCACGAGGTCGCCGACGATGGCCATGGACAGCACCATCAGCCCGCCGCCGCCCAGGCCCTGCAGCGCGCGGAAGGCGATGAGCTGGGGCATGTCCTGTGCCATGCCGCACAGTGCCGAGCCGATCAGGAAGATCACGATGGCGGTCTGGAACAGCCGCTTGCGGCCGTACTGGTCGCCCAGCTTGCCCCACAGCGGGGTCGCGGCGGTCGACGCCAGCAGATAGGCGGTGACGACCCAGGAGAGGTGTTCGAGGCCGCCGAGGTCGCTCACGATCGTCGGCAGCGCGGTGGACACGATGGTCTGGTCGAGGGCGGCGAGCAGCAGGCCCAGCAGCAGGGCGCCGATCGGGACCAGCACGCCGCCCGGAACGCTCTCGCCGCTCCGTGCGTCCTGTGCCGTGCCGTGCGTGTCCAGGGTCATGGAGACCTCCCGGGGCTCGGGTGCGCCTCTTCCATCGTGATCGGTGTCACCGCGTACGGCCTGTCGAGCCCCGCGGGGATGTGAGGGAGATACGCATATTCTCTGAAGTTCCCGAGGGGAGGGCCGGACGCGTGACTGGGAGGCAGGGGGCCTTGTGCCCGGAGTGCGGGGCACCGAGGGGGCCGGACCGCACACCGTCGTGCGACTGCACGAAGCGCGCGTCCGAGGCCCTGCGCGAGACCCGCACGGCCGAGGCGGCAGCGGCGGAGGACTTCGACCCCCTGCGCATACGCCCGTACGTAGAGGTCCCGACCACACCCCCACCACAGACACACCGCCCGGCACCACATCCGAACGCGCCGGGTGGGGCGCGGGAGACCGGTGGGGCCGATGGGACCAACGGGACCGGCAGGGCGCAGGAGGCCGGTGAGGCCGGTGCCGGTGCCGGTGCCGGTGCCGGTGCCGGTGCCGGTGCCGGTGCCGGTGCCGGTGCCGGTGCCGGTGAGGCGAACTGGACCGCTGTGGCGGATGTGACGCCCGGGACCGAGCGGGCCGTCGCGGTCGGTGGGGCCGGCTGGGCGGACGTGGGGGACGGGGGCCGGGGCGCCGGGGGTCGTGGGGGCGACGGCGAGGCCTTCGGGACGGCGCCGGGTGGACCCGAAGCCGTTCGGCCCCGGCGACGCTCGCGGCGTACCGTGCTGCTGGCCGCCGGGGGTGTGGGCGCGGCGATGGTCGCGGCGGCCGGTTTCGCGCTGTTCTCCTATCACGCGCCGGCCCGGGACCCGGCGGCCCAGGAGGTCAGGGAGCGCATCCCGGAAGCGACGACCGAGGCGCCCGCGTCGGCATCGGCGCCGGCACCGCCGGTCACGCCCCGCTCACCGGCTCCCTCCCCGTCGGCGCCGGCGTCGGCATCGGCATCGGCATCGGCGAGGCCCAGCCCCTCCCCCACCACCGCGTCACCGTCGCCGACTCCCACGGCCTCGCGCAGCGCCTCCCGCACGCCCTCGCCCAGCCCGTCCGCGACGGCGTCCGGCACCCCGTCGGCCACCCCCTCCGTGGCACCGGTGCTGCGACGCGGCGACACGGGCCCGGAGGTCACCGAACTCCAACTGCGCCTACGGCAGCTGAACCTCTACGGCGACCGGATCGACGGCACCTACACCCGCCCGGTGGAGGACGCCGTACGCGCCTACCAACTGGCCCGGGGCATCCTGACCGACCCCCTGGGCGAATACGGCCCGGCCACAAGAAAAACCCTGGAATCCGAAACCCGGAAACCCTAGAAGCCGACGGCCCCGCGCAGCCCCGCCCCACAATCCCCACCCCGGGGCGCGGGGAACTGCGCGACCAGCCACCACACACCCGCACCCGAAAAACCGCCCGTCAAACCACAACGCACCCGCACCCGAAGAACCGGCCGGTGTTCGTCGGTGTCAGCCCACCCGCACCCGCACCACCCCGTCGGCCCCCGCCTCGACCCGCACATGCGTGAGATCCGGCACGGCCACGTCGGGATCGTGCCGCACGGCCCGCGGACCGACCCCCACCACCCGCATCCCCGCCGCACGCCCCGCCGCGATCCCCGCCCCGGAGTCCTCGAAGACGACACAGTCGGCCGGGTCGACACCCAGCTCCGCCGCGCCCTTGAGGAAACCCTCGGGGTCGGGCTTGCTCGCCCCCACGGACTCGGCGGTGACACGGACCGCCGGCATGGGCAGCCCGGCCGCGTCCATCCGGGCCGTGGCCAGGGCGACGTCGGCGGAGGTCACCAGCGCGTGCGCGACCCCGTCCAGCGAGGCGAGAAACGCCCCGGCGCCCGCGATCTCGACCACACCGTCGGTGTCGGCGGTCTCCTCGGCGAGCATCCGGGCGTTGTCGGCGAGGTTCTGCTCCACGGGCCGGCCGGGCAGGAGGACGGCCATGGAGGCGTGACCCTGCCGGCCGTGCACGACCTTCATCACCTCGTCGCCGTCCAGCCCGTTCCGCTCGGCCCAGCGCCGCCAGATGCGCTCGACCACGGCGTCCGAGTTGACGAGGGTGCCGTCCATGTCGAGCAGGAGGGCACGTGCGGTGAGGACGGCGGGTGTGGCGGTGGCCGGCATCGGCAGCTCCAGGTGCGTGAAGACCCCGCGTCGGGCGGGACGGCGGGAGGGACAAGGCGGCCCCGCCCGCCGGTCAGGGAAAACGAGCGGGAGCCACTTTGTTCCCCCACGGTACAAAACCGAGGGCGGGTTGCGCCACCGCCCCCCGGAAGGGTTCACCCACCGTTCAGCTCGGCCCGCCACGCCCGCACGGATCAGCCCGTCACGGCCTCGTAGAGGCTCCACGCGCCGAGCGCCAGCATCAGCAGCGCCGCGATCTGCGTGATCAGCCGCAGCGGCACCCGCTTCATCAGGGCCTTCCCGCCGACGATGCCGAGTCCGGCGACGGCCCACAGGCCGAGCACCGCACCGAGGCCGACGGAGACCGGGTCGTCGTAGCGGGCGGCGAGGTTGGCGGTCATGATCTGGGTGAGATCGCCGAACTCGGCGACCAGGATGAGCATGAAGCCCGTACCCGCGACCTTCCAGAAGGACTGGTCGGCGGGCTTCCTGATCTCTTCCTCCTCCTCGTCCTTCTTCAGCAGCAGCATCGCGGCGCCACCGAGGAACAGGACGCCGGTGAGGGCGTGCACGAGCTGCTGCGGCAGCAGGGTGAGCACGCTGCCGGCCGCCACGGCGAGCACGACGTGCAGCAGGAAGGCGGCGGCGACGCCCGCGAAGACGTAGGAGGCCCGGTAGCGGGTGCCGAGGACGAGGCCGGCGAGCGCGGTCTTGTCCGGCAGTTCGGCGAAGAAGACGACGCCGAAGACGATCGCCGTCACGGTGATGCTGATCAAGATCCCTCAATCGGTCGGGGCTGCCCCGCCGAGAGTGCGGCACGTCACGCGATGGACACCTCGGCACGGCAGCGCACATGGCACCCGTGCCGGTGGGGGCACGGGCGTGCACTGCTTGCCGAAGGTCTCGCTGGCGGACCTCGACGAATCGAGGCGGTCCGCCTCCGGGCGCCGGCTCAGGCTCGCTGAGCAGTATGTCGACGGTCCGGCGAAGAGCTACTCCCCTTCTGCGCCTCCCATCGTACGGGATGTGAAAGTTCGCCCGTGAACCTTGTAGTGACATGCACACGTCACTAACTTCTTACCGGGCGCTCATACGCCGGCCACACGTCACCGCGAGCATTCCCTCGCTCGCGTCCAACACCCCCACCCCATCAGGGAGTTCACTCATGCGGAAGTTCTACGCGCGTCGACGGACGAGCATACTCGCGGCCCTCACCGGCCTGATAGCCTCCGTCGCCCTGTTCAACTCCCCGAACGCCTCCGCCGCCCTCCCCACGCCGGTCAGCGCCGCCACCGCCCGCGGCTACCTCGCCCAGCTCACCGTGGCCACCGAGAACCGCACCGGGTACAACCGCGACCTCTTCCCGCTCTGGATCACCATCTCCGGCACCTGCAACACCCGCGAGTGGGTCCTCAAGCGGGACGGCTCGAACGTCGTCACCGACTCCGCCTGCACCGCCACCAGCGGCAGCTGGTACTCCCCGTACGACGGGGCCACCTGGACCGCCGCCTCCGACCTCGACATCGACCACCTCGTGCCGCTCGCCGAGGCCTGGGACTCCGGCGCGAGCAAGTGGACCACCGCCCAGCGCCAGGCCTTCGCCAACGACGTCACCCGCCCCCAGCTCCTCGCCGTCACCGACAACGTCAACCAGGCCAAGGGCGACCAGGACCCGGCCACCTGGATGCCGTCGCGCACCGCGTACCGCTGCACCTACGTCCGCGCCTGGGTCCAGGTGAAGTACTACTACGGCCTCTCGGTCGACTCCGCCGAGAAGAGCGCGCTCACGAACTACCTCGCGGGCTGCTGACCGCGGCTCCGCCGGTTCGGGCAAGGCCCTGAACCCGGACGTCAGCCGCGGGTTCGTCGTGGCCGATCGCGCAGTTCCCCGCGCCCCTGGGGAGCTGCGCCGACCGTCGCCCGGGTGGCACCGCGGCACTCGTGGCTGTACGGCGGCCACGGGCTTCTCGCGGCCGGTCGCGCCCCGCGGCGCAGCCGCGCATCGACCCGGCCCCGCGACCCCTCGGACGGGCCGGCAGTCGCCTCAGGAGGCCGGCTGGCGGCGCATCACGTAGCCCGCGGCCGCGCCCGCACCGAACAGGGCGGCCACCGAGACGCCCGTGGCCAGCCAGGTCGCGCCCAGCCACTGGGCGCCGTAGTAGCCGAGCGCCACGCTGTACACGGCCCAGGAGAGACCCGCGAGGGCCGACCAGGGCACGAAGTCGCGGGCGCGGCGATGGGCGGCGCCCGCGCAGAAGGAGACGACCGAGCGGCCGGCGGGGGCGAAGCGGGCGAGGACCACCAGCGCACCGCCGCCCCGGGCGAGGGCGTCGCCGAGACGCTGCTGCGCGGAGGTCAGCCGCCGGGAGCGGGCTATCGCCCGGTCCAGCCGCTCCCCGCCGCGCCAGGCCAGCCGGTAGGCCACCAGGTCGCCGAGGACCGAGGCGGTCGCCGCGCACAGGATCAGGGCCAGGATGTCCGGCACCTCGTGCGGGACCCGGCCCGTCGCCGCACCGGAACCCGCGGCCGCCGCCGTCGCGGCGGTGATGACCAGCACGCCGCTGGGCAGGACCGGCAGGAACACGTCGAGCAGCACCGACACGGCCACCACGGCGTACACCCATGGTCCGGCCGCCAGCGACCCCACGCTCTCGAACACCACGACTCCCGTCACTCCCCCGTTTGACAGCCATACAGCGTACGCCGGGGGTGTGACAGGAGGTTCGCGGGGGGTCCCCGGGGCGATTACAGGTCGTTCACGCCGGGCCGGCCGCGGGTGGCGGTCAGGCCGTCACCGCGGCCCGCTCCGAAGCGGACTCGCCGTCCGCCGCCGCGCGCCGGCCGACGAGCCGGTCCAGGCCGAAGGCGCCGGAGCCGGTGAAGACCAGCAGGAAGAACGCCCAGCAGAACAGCACCGACAGCTCGCCGCCGTTCTGGATGGGCCACAGGGCGGCCTGCTGGTGGACGTCGAAGTAGGCGTACGCCATCGAGCCGGAGGCGATCAGCGCGGCACCGCGGGTGCCGAGGCCGAGCAGCACCAGGGCGCCGGCGGCCAGCTGGATCACGGCCGCGTACCAGCCGGGCCAGGTGCCGGCCGCGACCGTGCCCCCGGTGCCCCCGGCGCCGCCGAGGACGCCGAACAGGGAGGCGGCGCCGTGCACCGCGAAGAGCAGGCCGATGACGATGCGGAAGACCCCGAGGACATAGGGCTGAGCGGCGTTGAGACGAGCGGACATGGTGGATGACTCCTCTTCGGTGTCTGTCGGGCCGGCCGGGGACGGAGAAGGCCGGTCGTGGGGGCGGCGGGTACCGAATGGAGCCATAGGTTAGGCACACCTAATCAATGCTTGCAAGTTCAACATCCAGCCATGCTGGGACGTTTCCGCACAGGGGCACACGAACACGCGGCAGCGGCGGTCCGGGAGCAACTCGTCGCCCGCGCGTGGGAGATGAGGTCCGGAGCGGTGCCGCCATGAGAGTGATCACATTCGGCGGCGCCGTTGCGGACGGCGCTCCGGCTATCCGGCGCCCCGCGCCGAGCGGCCCCGCACCTCCAGCCCGGCGAGCAGCTCCGCCGTGGCGCGGGCCACGGCCTCCACCGCCTCGTCGAAGACCTCGCGGTTGTGGGCGGCGGGGGCCCGGAAACCCGAGACCTTCCGCACGTACTGCAACGCGGCCGCGCGGATCTCGTCGTCCGTGGCCTCGTCGGGCAGCACGGGCGGTCGCAGCGTCTTGATGCTCCGGCACATGCCCCCAGTCTGGCGCTTGCCACCGCGCCCTGCGAAGATCACCGCGAAGGCGGCCACCGACTCCCGGGGCCGACCGTCGAAGGGAACAACTTCATGACGCACCCGCTCACCGTGGCCGTCCTCGGCCCCGGCGGTACCGGCGGCCTGCTCGCCGCCCTGCTCTCGCGCTCCGGCCACCGCGTGATCTGCCTGGCCGGGGAGGCCACGGCCGGCACCCTGCGCCGCACCGGCATCTCGGTCCGCAGCCGGCAGTTCGGCGACTTCACCGCCCCCGTCGAGGCGGACACCGAACTGCGCGAGCCGGTGGACGCCTGCCTGCTCACCGTCAAGCACACCGCGCTCGACGCCGCCCTCACCCGGGTCCCGCCCGCCGCTCTCGGCGACGCCCTGGTCGTACCGCTCCTGAACGGCGTCGAACACCCCGCCGCCCTGCGCGCCGGCTACCGCCCGGACCGGGTCGCGCCGGCCGTGATCCGCGTGGAGTCCACCCGGACCGCCCCCGGCGTGATCGAACACGGCAGCCCGTTCACCGAGATCGATCTGGCCGGGGACACCGTGCCCCGGGCCCGCCTCGACGCGCTGGCCGCCCACCTCACGGCCTGTGGCGTGACCGCCCGCGTGGCCGGGGACGAGACGGCGGCCCTGTGGGCCAAGATGGCGTTCCTCGCGCCGTTCGCCCTGCTCACCACCAGGTACGGCGTCCCGCTCGGCGAGGCCCGCACCCGGCACCGCGCCGAGCTGGAGGCGCTGGTCGCCGAGACCGCCGCGGTCAGCCGCGCCTGCGGCGCCCCCGCCGACCCGGCCCTGGCCCTCTCCCGGTACGACGCCTTCCCGCCGGCCGCCAAGTCGTCCATGCAGCGCGACGCCGAGGCGGGCCGCCCGCTCGAACTCGACGCCATCGGGGGCGCGTTGCTCCGCGCGGCCGAGCGGCACGGCGTCCCGGTACCGGTGACGGCACGGCTGGTGCGGGAGCTGCGGGACTGAGGCCACCGACCCGGCACCACCCGTTCGGCTGAACCTGGCCCCTGACCCCGCGAACGGCCTCGCGCCTCAAAATCGAACAGGCGTAGCATTGCCGTGTGGCTACGACCCCTGAATTCCCCAGTGACCTCCTCGCCGGCCAGGAGGAGCTGCATCAGGTCCGGGCCGAGCTGTCGGCCCTGCTCAAGCGGTTGCCCTGGTCGGTCGAGCCGATGGACGGCTTCAGTGACACCACCGGCTGGCGCAAGGTGGAGCGGCCCGCCTCCCCCGGCTGGACGGAGGACGAGCAGGCCGAGGTGGAGAAGTTGCGGCGGCGCGAGCACGAGCTGGCGGTCTTCGTCAGTACGCACCGCTTCTGGGCCGAGGTGGCCGCGGGGGACCGTGTGGCGGCCCGCAGCCGGCTGAAGCACGCCCACGAGGCGGAGGCCGAGGAGGAGTAGAGGGAGAAACGAACCGGCCCCTCGGAGACTTCCGAGGGGCCGGACCTGTGGGCGCGGACGGTTTCGAACCGCCGACATCCTGCTTGTAAGGCAGGCGCTCTACCCCTGAGCTACGCACCCGGGCAGGTCGACAGCCTACATTGCCCGGTGGCCCGCACCGCAAACCCTCTTTCCCGGAGCACCGGGAGACGGCGCACGCCCGGACGGGAAAGTCACGCCGCGCACGGCGAACTGACCGGCCCGTGTGTTCGTCTTCCACGGGTGGGAGAATGTCACCACCCAGCGAACCACGGCACGGGAGAGGGATGTGACGGCGACACGGGGCACGCCAGCGACACCGCCGAACCCTCCGCCGTCATCGCGCCGGGCGCGGCGCGTCCGCTCCCCCCTGGGCGACACCCTCGCCCTGCTGGGCCTGCCGTTGCTGGCCGCACCGGTGCTGGCCGCCGCGTTCGCCGGCGGTGGCACCCGGCGCTGGTTCGGCGGCCGGGCCGAGAGCCAGCGGGCCGAGGCACAGGCCGCCAAGGACGCCGCGGCGACGGCGTTCTACGAACTCGACACCGCCCAGCGGGATCTGCGGATCTCCGTCGAGACCATCTCGGCGGTGGACGACTCCCCCGCCGCCCGGCGCGCCGTCTCCGACTTCGAGGCGCTCGGGCAGCGGATCGACGAGGTCAGCCGGCAGTACATCCAGGCCGTGGACGCCCATGACCTGGACCGGGTCGACCTGGAGGCCCACGCGGCCACCCGCGCCCGCGCCGAACTGACCGCGGCCAAGGACGAACTGCTCCGGGTCCGGCAGGAGCTGGACCGGTTCGGCGGCTCGCTCGGGCCGCTGCTCGGCAAGGCGGAGACCCAGCTGGCCCGGCTGGCCCCCGCGGTGGAACGGGCCCGGCAGTCGCTGCTGGCCGCGAGCAACGCCCTGGACGCCGTGCGGGCGAAGAACCTGCGGGCGGACGAGGCGGCCGCGCGGCTGGCGGCCCTGTCCCCGGAGCTGACCAGGCTGAACCAGGGCGCCGGGCAGCACGGGGTGCAGGCGACGCTGGAGCGGGCCGAGCGGGTGCAGCGGGAGGCCGGGGCGATCCGGGCCGAGGCCGAGCGGCTGCCGGAGCGGGCGGCCGAGATCGATCACCGGCTGGTGTCCCTGCGGACCAGGGCGCAGGCGCTGACCACCCGGGCCGGGCAGGTGGAGCCGGCGCTGAGCGAGCTGCGGCGCCGGTTCGCCGCCGCCTGCTGGCAGGACCTGCAGCAGGTGCCCGGACAGGCCGCGGAGAACGTGCGGCAGGCCGAGGCGCGGCTCCGGGAGGCGCAGGCGGCCCGGGACGCCCAGCGGTGGCCGGACGCCACCTCGCTGCTGTCGACCGCACGGGCGCTGCTGAACGCCACCGATGATGCCGTGTCGGCCGCCGGGGACCGGCTGGCCAGGCTGAACGCGGTACAGAAGGACCCACAGGCGGAGATCGAGCGGACCCGGTTCGCGATCCGGGACGCGCAGCGCCTGGCCATGACGGGCCGCACGACCCCCGATCCGCGGCACGCCCGGCCGCTGGACGACGCGGTGGCCCGGCTGGAGCGGGCGGTCGGCACGCTGGAGGGGCGGCACCCGGACTACTGGCACTTCCTGAGCGAGACGGAAGGGGTGCGGCAGTCGGTGGCGCGGGTGGTGGCCCAGATCCGCGAGGAGCGCGGCTCCGGGCACTGAACCGTGCGTGTTGCCGGTGGGCCGGGGCAGGCGGATATTGAATTGGACGAGCGGCCTCCGCTAGCGCCCGAGGAGGCGGACATGGCCACACACACGGTGCACACGAGGAATGCCGGGGAACGCCGGCGCGCCCGGCTGGACGACCACCTGCCCGTCGACCACCGGCTCAACACGGTCTACCGCATCGGCGCGGGTCTGATCGGCGCCTTCCTGGTCGCCTTCGGCATCCTGGGCCTGATCAACCACATCGGCCTCTTCGACACCGGCGGCAACACCGTCGCCGGGCTGAACTCCAACGGCGCGCTCAGCGTGCTGTCGATCTGCATCGGCGGGCTGCTCCTGGTCGGCATGGCGATCGGCGGGAACTTCGCCTCGACCCTGAACATGGTGCTCGGCGTGCTGTTCCTGCTGAACGGCTTCCTGTTCCTCGGCCTGCTGGACACCGAGAGCAACTTCCTGGCGTTCAAGATCCAGAACGTGTTCTTCAGTTTCGTCGTGGGCCTGCTGCTGATGACCTTCGGCATGTACGGCCGGGTCGGCTCGTCGCTGCCGCACGACAACCCCTACTGGCGGGCCCGCCATCCGGAGCCCTCCCCGCATGAGCAGCGGACGCGGCACGAGCTGCGGGAAGGGCGGGAGCGGCAGGGCCCGCCGCCGGATCAGGTCCGGTAGGCGTAGAACGCCGCGGTCGGGTACGAGGCGACGAGGCTGGCCACCGACCTGTTGGACGTGTTGGTCGAGTGGTAGCTGACGTACGGCACGCCCCGGCTGTCACGGTACGTGACGATCATCGAGTGGTCCTTGGACCCGTCCCGGTTGAAGTCCATCTGCAGCACGTCGCCGATGTCCAGCTGGTAGACGTTGGCGAGGCTGGTGACGCGCTTCGAGGACAGGGCGAACCACGAGAACTCGTTGACGCCGATGAAGGAGTCCGACTGGATCTCGGAGTTGCCGAACCACTTGTGGAAGTCGTTCGTGTACCCCGGCACGTGCTTCCAGCCGCCGGCCTTCAGGGCCTGGCTGACGAAGTTGGTGCAGTCGCCGCCGGCCCCCGCGCCGTTGAAGTCGGGGTAGTCCGGGTTGTAATTGTTCCAGTACTTCGCCGCGTACGACACCATGGCCTTGTAGTCGTACCCGGTCCCCGTGAGGTTCTTCCGGTTGGCCGGTGCGGGCCAGGTGGTGGCCGCACGGGGCGCGCTCGGCGGGCCGTCGTCGGCGGTGGTCCGCACCTTGGCGACCTCGGGCTTGGCGACCTGGTTCACCGCGAGGTAGCCCTGGTCGGTGTCCTGGATGCCGGTGAGCTGCCAGTCGCCGTGCCGGTCCGCCGTGAAGGTCAGCTCGTGGTGGGCCGTGAAGCCGGTCGACTTCGGGCTCTTGGCGTTCGCCTTGTCGTAGGTCAGCGACGTGGTCTCCGTGACGGCGACCTTGGCGTGGCGGCCCTTCACCTGGGTCGCGTCGAGCGTGACCGTGGTGCTGCCCGCGCGGTACGCCTCACCCAGCCGGGCGAGCCGTCCCCGGCGGCTGCGCAGCTCGTCCAGCGCGGACTTCTGCTCCTGGGTCTGCCCGCCGGACAGGCGCACGGATCCGGAGAAGCCGGAGGTGTGCCGGGTGTCCGTCTGGTCGGCGCCCTTCACCAGGGCCTGCGTGCGGTCGGTGAAGACCGCGTCGGCCAGCCGCTGGAAGGTCGCCTTGGTGGCCGCGTCCACCGTCGGGTCGTCGGTCACCGCCGCGCCCGCGCTCCAGTTGGGCACCAGGGCCACACCGGCGACCACGGAGGCGGCCGCGGCGGTGATTATGGCGGTACGGCTCCGCTTACGGCTCAGTCTTCTGGATTTCAATGATGTTCCCCTCTACGCCGGTACACACACCGGGAGAGGGGCATCTTCGCACGACCGGAGTGGCGGTTGTGAAGGGGGTTGCACAAGTGGAACCCGCCGTGCTGACTTGTTACTTGACGACCGCCGACCAGTCCGGCGACTGGGCCGGGTCGAGGGTGCGCAGGGCGGCCAGGGTGGCCGGCTTCTGCACGTCGAGCCAGTCGGCCAGCTCCTTGAAGGACACGCACTTCACGCCCTCCTTGGTGCACACGTTCTTGACCACCTGGTCGATGGACTTCATGTAGATGCCGCCGTTCCAGTCCTCGAAGTGGTTGCCGACGAACAGCGGCGCACGGCTGCCGTAGTAGACACGGTTGAAGCCGGCCATGTACGAGTCCACGGTCTGCTGTTCCCACTCCGGGAATTTGGCGGCGTCGCCCTGGGTCTCGCCGTCGGACTGGTTGTACAGGAAGTTGAAGTCCATGGACAGGCCCTGGAACTTGCCGCTCTCGTACGGCAGCATCTGCAGCGGGAAGTCCCAGACGCCGTTCTTCTTCGACGGCCATATCTGGAAGTCGCCCGGCGAACTGGCGTCGTAGCGCCAGCCGTAGCTCTTGATGGCCTTCAGCAGGTTGGGCTGGCCCTCCAGGCAGGGCGCCCGGCCGCCGGTGACCTCCTTCTTGAAGTCGAAGGGCAGCGCGGGGACGTCCTTGAAGCCGGTGTTGGTCTTCCAGTGCTCCACGAAGGAGAAGAACTGGTCGATCTCGCTCTTCCACTCCGCCACGCTCCAGTCGCCGCCGCCCTTGGCGCCGCAGAAGTGGCCGTTGAAGTGGGTGCCGATCTCGTTGCCGTCCTCGTACGCCTTGCTCAGCTCCTCCACCGTGGTGCGGATGTGGTCGTCGGTGGCGTAGTCGATCGCGGCGTCGCCGGGCGAGTGCATGGGTCCGTGGTACAGGGCCTTCTTGCTCTTCGGCAGCAGGTAGATGCCGGTGAGGAAGAAGGTCATGTGGGCGTCGTACTCCTTGGCCAGCTCCCGGTAGTGCGAGAACAGGTGGTCGCTGCCCTCCAGCGCGCCGTCCCAGGAGAAGACCACGAACTGCGGGGGCTTCTCACCGGGTTTGAGCGGCTTCGGGACCAACTGCCCCTTCTGCGGGCCGGTGTAGGAGGTGGAACCGTCACCGAGGATCTTGGTCTTGCCGTCCCACTCCGGGGTCGGGCTGGCCTTCGGCGCGGACGCCTGCTTCTTGTCCGCGGACCCGGCCGGCGTGCCGCTGTCGTCCGTGCCGGACAGCGCGAGGAACCCGGCCACCAGCGAGGCCACGACGAGGAGGGCGGCCAGTGTCAGCACCTGCGGCCGGGTGGCACGGGGCGCACTGCGGCTGCGGGGGGCTCGACGGCGGCCTGACGACGACATCTTGCTGGGCATGCGCGGCTCATTCTCGGAAGGGGAGGGTGGACGGGTCACGGCTCAGCCGAGACCCGTCGCGGCCGACCAGAGGGCATACGGGACGCTGCTCGCGGACGTACCGGCCAGGCCCTTGAGCGGCAGCGGCTCCAGGGACTTGGCCAGGTCGATCCGGTAGACGACGATCGCGGTGGACACGGAGTCGGCCGTCCCGACGTACCAGGAGGCGGTGTCCTTGTCGTTGCCGCCGGCCTTCCCGGACACCCCGGACCGGCCGGCCGCCGCGTCGGGGTGGGCCGTGCGGAAGGAGTCGCCGAGCGCCTCCGTGACCTGCTCGGCCACCGTGGCGCCCACCGCGCGTCTGGGATGCGGGGTGGCCAGGGCGACCGGGGAACCGTTGCGGGTGATCCGGCCCACCGAGTACGGCTCGGTGTGGTTGCCGTCGGCGGCGAAGGTCGCGTATCCGCTGGCCATCCGGATGGCGCTGGGCGTGGAGTTGCCCAGCGACAGGGCGGGCACCTGGGGGCCCATGCTGGAGGACAGCAGTCCGGACGCCTCGGCGGTCTGGCGCACCTTGTCCAGGCCGGCGTCCATGCCGAGCTGCATGAACGGCGTGTTGACCGACTTCGCGAGCGCCTCGCGCAGCGTGATGTCCCCGTACGACTTCCCGCCGTCGTTGTGCGCGGCGACCTTCTTGCCGCTGCGGTCCCAGTACGGCCCCTCGGGCGTGGTGACGGGCACGGCGTCGTCGCCGTCGTAGACGCTGTCGGGGGTGACCGGGGTGGCGGGTCCGCCGCGGGTCTTGTGCACACCGTGTTCGAGTCCGGCTGCGTAGACGAACGGCAGGAACGCGGTACCGGCCGGGACCGTGGTCGCGTTGGACTCGTTGTAGCCCTGCTTACGGTGGTCCGGGCCGCCGTAGACGGCCAGGATCCGGCCGTCGGGGGCCACCGAGGCGGCGCCGTAGTGCCCGTTCTTCGCCACCGCCGGATCGCGCTGCCCGGCCTCTTTGCGGGCCTTGGTGACGGCGTCGGTGAGCGTGCGCTCCCGCTTGCGGTCGAAGGTCGTGTAGATCTGGTAGCCGCCCAGGTCGAACTGCTTGTCCGTCAGGTGGCCGGCCTTCTTGGCGTACTGCGACGCCAGCTCCACGAGGTAGTCGCTCTGCTCACCGGTGTTGTACAGCGGGTTGCTCTTCAGCGGTTCGGGGAACTTCGTGTACTTCGCCCGCTCCTGCGGGGACAGCTTGCCGATCTTGACCATGCGGTCGAGGATCCAGGACCAGCGCTCCGCCGCCCGCGCGTGGTTGGCCTTGCCGAGGGTGGGGTCGTAGAGGCCGGCGCCCTTGAGCAGCGAGGCGAGCATGGCCGCCTCGGAGGCGTTGAGCTTGCCGACGTCCTTGCCGTAGTAGGCCTGCGCGGCGCGCTGGATGCCGTAGCTGCCGCGGCCGAACCAGCTGGTGTTCAGATAGCCCTCGAGGATCTCGTCCTTGCTCATCTTGTTGTCGAGCTTGAGGGCGATCATCGCCTCGGTGAATTTGCGGCTGATCGTCTGGTTCTGGGTGAGATAAACGTTCTTCACATACTGCTGAGTAATAGTGGATCCGCCCTCGGTGTCCCCCTGCCCCAGGGTGCGGAACACCGCCCGGGTGATGCCCTTGGCGGATATGCCCGGGTCCGAGTAGAAGCTCTCGTTCTCCGCGGCGAGCACCGCCCAGCGGACGTCCTCGGGTATGTCCTTCAGCGGCATCGCCTGCCGCTGCACCCAGCCGGTACGGGCCATGGGCGTGCCGTCGGACCAGAAGTAGACGTTGTCCTGCTGGGTCGCGTACGAGTTCAGGTTGCTCGGTATGTCCGTCATCGCGTACGCGGTGACGAGGAACGCGCCGAGCAGACCGAACGAGGTCAGGACGGCGCCGATCCACTGGCGCCAGGAGGGTATCCAGCGGCGCCAGCCGGCCCGGCCGGGACGCGGATAGACCGGCTTCAGGCGGCGCGCGTAGGGGGCTATCCGGCGCGTGCAGGGCTCCAGGCGGCGCGCGTACGGGGCCAGCGGGCCCAGCAGGCGGGCGAGGGTGCCCGCGACCGCGCCGGCGGCCCGGGCGTCCGCCCGCCCGGCGGCGCGCGTGCTGCGCCGGCGCTCCGCCCGGCCGCCGCCCGGAGCGGGTGGCTCCGGTGGCGCGGGCACGCGCAACTGCATCGTCTCGTCCGCCCTGAGAGCGTCGACTCTCAGATGCAGCGTCTCGTCGGCGTCCAATGGCTTCTCGCCACGGCCACCCCCCATGGGGCCGTCCTCCCCCTGCGACGCATCGGTCACGCCTGCGTCTCCCTCCGCACTAGGTCTTGCTCGCGCGGGTGAGCTGAGCATCCTCGCAACGGCGTTCACAAATTATCAGTAACGTTTTCGAATGCCCTGCACATATGCCGGATAGAAAGCAACACTCATGAAACATTGAGATGCCCCCGGCCGGCCCTTGACGGCTAACCTGGGCGCATGCCTCGCTACGAGTACCGTTGCCGGACCTGCGGCGACACGTTCGAACTCAACCGTCC
Organism: Streptomyces echinatus; assembly: GCF_014203595.1. Lineage (GTDB taxonomy): Bacteria > Actinomycetota > Actinomycetes > Streptomycetales > Streptomycetaceae > Streptomyces > Streptomyces echinatus. The sequence continues at coordinate 772,222 of NZ_JACHJK010000001.1, read as the reverse complement.
GATGGCGGAGTCCGCCGCCCCCGCCGACTGCCCCGCGGGCCACGACGACACGGTGAAACTTCTGTCGACGGTGGCCGTGGGCGGCGTGTCGGCCGCCCCGGCACCGGCCCCGCGGGCCGGCGGGGGCGGCGGCTGCTGTGGCGGAGGGTGCTGCGGCTGAGATGGCCTACAAACGTTGACCAACGCGTGTTGGCCTACGCCGCGGCCGGTCAACAGCCGTGGGCCAACGCCTGCCGGTCAACAGCCGTGGGCCAGCAGCGGTGGGCCAGCACTCGCTGGCCTACATCTGTTGGCCCACACCTGTTGGCCCACACCCGTTGGCACAACCTCCGCCCGGAGGCCTACGGGTGTTGGCCCACTGCCGTGGACCCCCGTGTCGCCCTCAGGAACTCCCTGAGGATCCGCTCCCCCGCCAGCACGCCCCGCTCCGGCAGCGCGCTGATCTCCGGCGCGCTCCAGCCGGTGTCGGCCAGCTCGCCGTGACCGGGGCGCCAGCCACGGTCGGCGGCCAGCAGCAGATCGGCGTCGAGCAGCGAGTCCCCGGCGGCCAGGGTCAGCTCCGCGCCGGTGCGGCGGGCCACCTCCCGGACGGCCGCGCTCTTGGTGAGCGGCTTCGGCACGGCGTAGAGCTTGCGGCCCTGCAGGGACACCGTCCAGCCCCGGTTCTCCGCCCACACCGCGAGCTCCTTCACCCAGTCCCCGGGCAGCAGCTCGCGCTCGACCACGAGGTAGGCGAACAGGTCCTCGGCGACCCGGTGCTTGCGCACCCACACCGGGTCGGCCGATCGCAGCAGATACTCGCTCACCTCCTCCAGTGGCGCGCACTCGTCGGCGAGCCGTGCCTGCACGCCCGCGTGCCAGCCGGCGTCCGTCACCCCGTCGACCAGCAGATGCCCGCCGTTGGCGCAGATCGCGTACTTCGGGGGCGGCCCCGGCAGGTTGATGCGCTGGTACTGCTTGCGCGTCCGGGTCGTGGTCGGTACGAAGACGGCCGCGTCGCCGAGGTCGGTCAGCAGCTGGGCCGAGGTCTCCGTCATGTAGGAGAGCGGCCTGGCCTCGTGCACCTCCACGCACAGCAGGCGGGGCGCCCGCGCGTCCGGCATGGTCAGCGCGAGGGCCGCCGAGGAGTAGATGAGCGTACGGTCGAGATCGCTCGCCACCAGCACCGGCATCAGAGGTTCACCGCCTTGCCGTCGGCGCCCGTGGCGCCCTTCGTGTACCGGGGGTGGATCAGCCCGACGCAGGTGTAGGGCAGTTCGCCGACCTCCTCGACCGGCACCCCCCGCTGCTGGGCGAGCAGTCGCACATGGTCCAGGTCGGCACCCGCCCCCGCCCGGGCGAGGATCTTCCACGGCACCCGGCGCAGCAGCACCCGGGTGGTCTCGCCGACGCCGGGCTTGACCAGGTTCACGTCGTGGATGCCGTACTCCTCGCTGATCCGCTCGACCGCCCGCCAGCCCGCCCAGGTCGGGGTGCGGTCGGCGGCCAGCAGCTCCTTCACCGCCTCCTCGACGGTGTCGGCGACCTCGGGGAAGCGGGCGGAGACGGCGTCCAGGAAGGCCACGGAGACATCGGCGTCGGCGAGTTCGCGGTAGAACTTGGCGCCGTGGAAGTCGTGCGGGCCGACCAGGTCCGCGCGCAGCACCGTGCGCGATATCAGGCCGGAAACGGTCGAGTTGAGGCAGGCGGAGGGGATGAGGAAGTCCTCGCGGGTGCCGTAGGTGCGCACGCAGGAGCCGGGGTCGGCGAGGACGGCGATCTCCGGGTCGAACCCGGAGACTCCCTCCTTCGCCTCGAACTCCTCCACCGCCTGCGCGAGTTCCCGGGAGATCGCACCCTTGCCGGTCCAGCCGTCGACGAAGACGACGTCGCGGGGGTCGTGGTGGGCGGCGAGCCAGCGCAGCGCGTTGGCGTCGATGCCCCGGCCGCGCACGATCGACACGGCGTAGTGCGGGAGGTCCAGCCCGTGCCGGAACCCGGCCCAGCGGCGCATGAGGATGCCGACCGGGGTGCCCGCGCGGGCGAGGGAGACCAGCACCGGGCGCGGCGACCGCTCGGCGATGACGGTCTCGGTGACGACGCCGACGGCCCGGGCGATCCGGGCGGCCGAGGCGTCCAGGGCCGCGTGGAACAGCTCCTGGTACTGCTCGCTGGGCTGGTACTCCACCGGCAGCGACTCGGCGTAGTGCGCGCCGCCGCTCTGGATGGCCTCCTCCCGCTCCTCGGTCGGCGCCTCCAGGGTGACGGCGGAGAGGTCCTGGAGCAGCCAGCCGACCTCCTCCGGTGCGTACGAGGAGAATGCGGGGCCGCGGAGGGGCTCGGGCAGCATGGCCGGCCTTTCGGGAGCGTGCGGGACGTACGACGGCACCACCGCGAGCAGGACGTGCGGGGTGTGCGCGGCGAGCCGGGCCAGCAGCCCGTCGGGCGCGTGCAGGGCGGGGGTGTCGGCGGCGGAGTCGACCACGGCGACGACGGTGTCGAAGCCGCCGCCGGCGACGTTGTAGGCGTAGCGCTCGCCGGGTCCGTCGGCCGGGTCGTCGTGGGCGGGGAAGACCAGGCGGGTGCGGATCGCGTAGCCGGGGTCGTCGACCGCCAGGACGGGCGAGCGGGTGGTGGTGGAGAAGCGGACCTCGGCCGGTGTCAGCCGCTCCAGCTCGCGGGCGAGGCGCAGCGGGGCGTACATCAGTTCCTCGAAGCCGAGGACGAGCACGCGCCGGGCACCGTCGGGCAGGGCGTCCCGTATCCGGCCGGCCATGGCGGGCAGGGCCGCTTCCAGGCGGGCGCGGTGGGCGGGGGTGAAGCCGTGCCGGCCGCCGTCGGGGAGGCCCGCCGGCCAGTGCAGGTCGAGGCGGCGCGCTCCGTGCGGGGGGCGGGGCGGGGTGTCGTGCGGCTGAGCCGGGTGGGCGCGGGCCGGCCCGTCGGGCCCGTGTCCGGCGGACTCGCACCGGGCCACCAGCTCCTGGCCCTTCTCCAGCACGTCCGCCGGCAGGCGCACCGTCCCGGACGCGGCGGCGACCAGGTCCACCCGTGCCCCGGTCTCCGCGGCGAACCGGTCCAGCCGGGCGCAGTCCTCGGGGGAACGCATGTCGACCAGCGCGACCACCACGTACCGCCGCCGCGGGTGCCGCTCGTGCAGGTCACGAATGGTGTTCAGCACGGTGTTGCCGGTGGAGAACTCGTCGTCGACCAGTACCAGCGGCCCGTCCCCGGCCAGCAGGGCGGGGTCCTCCGGCAGCAGCAGATGGGACGTGGCGTGCGAGTGGGACTCCTCGAAGCCGCCCGCCGGGGCGACCCCGGCCACCGGCCGCCGCGTGGAGTGCAGGTACGGCGCCCCGCCCAGCCCGTCGGCCACGCAGTGGCCCAGTCCCGTCGCGGTCTCGGCGTACCCGAGGACCACGGCGGTGCCCTCCTCCGCGCCGAGCAGCGCGGCGACCTCGCGGCCCAGCCGGAACCCATGGTCGTAGACCACGGACGGCGACTGGGGGACGTGCTTGCCGAGGACGTTCGAGACCAGCAGGTGGGCGCGCTTGGGGTTGCGGCGCAGGGCGAGCCCCAGCAGGGCCGGCAGCCCGTCGTCGCCCACGAGTTCGACCCCGAGCCGCTCGGCGACCCAGCTGCCGGACCAGACCCCGTCGTTCACTGCGTTCTTCATGCGTTCCTTGGTGAGGTGGAGAAGGGTTCAGCCGGGTATTCCGGCGGCGAGCAGTTCCACGAAGCCGACGTCCTCCTTGGCGACGCCGAACACCTCGGCGCGCAGCAGGGTCCGCTCGGCCCAGGCGCGGTGCGGCTTCACCTCGTTCATCTTGTTCGTGTAGGCCGACCGGAGTACACCCCCGCCGCCGCGTTCCGGCCGCACGATGTCCTGCGCGTCGCTGAACTCCTCGTGGCTGACCACGGAGAGCGCGTGCACGGGCAGCACGTGGGAGGGGTGGATGCAGGTCTTGCCGAGCAGGCCGTTGGCCTGGTCGAGGGAGATCTCCCGGAGCAGTCCGTCCATGGCGTGCTCGATGAGCCTCTCGCGCAGCTCGACGGCCTGCACCTCCAGGAAGGGGCTCTGCCGGAGCTGCGGCTTGAACATGCGTTCGGATGCGCGGAAGTACTCCCAGACCGGGCCGGTGACCGTGAAGCCGGTGCCGTCGGCGCGGGCGAGCATGTTCACGACGTCGGCGATCACGGAGGCGACGATCTGGATGTCGTAGGCGGTCATGTCCGGGGCGCGGCGCAGGCCGTAGGAGGAGCAGAAGTCGGTGACGCCGAGGCGGAGGGCCAGCACCCGGTCGCGGTACTTGTCGACCGCCCGGGATATGCCCTCCAGGGTCTCCACGCGCGACTCGCGGTAGAGCAGCTCGGGCGACTCCAGGACCGGCATGGCGAAGAGCCGCCGGCCGCTGTCGTTCTCGGCCGCGGTCAGGGCCTCCAGGAAGGGGGTGCCACGCTTCTCGGTGAACTTGGGCAGCACGAACCCGGAGAGCAGGCGAGCGGCCGGGCCGAGGCGGCGGACCAGGTCCGGGATCTGTTCGGGGGCGCGCACCCGGACGAACAGCAGGGGCAGGTCCGTGCCGGGCCGGGCGGCGAGGCCGGTGAACTGGCGGACGAGGTTCTCCTCGCCCGCCGCGACGTCCGCGTCGTCGATGGAGTCCTCCAGGCACAGGACCATCGAGACCACGCCGTTGCCGGCCTGCTTGACGATGTCGTCGGCGAGCCGGGGACGGGTGGCCGGGCTGTACAGCGTGGCGCCCAGGGCCGCGGCGAGCAGCCGGGCCGGGGAGTCGGCGGTGAACGCGCACGGCTCCCGGTGGAAGAGGCGCTGCCGTACCTCGGGGGCGATGTGCCCGAAATGACGCATAGGACTCCCTCAGGATGCGAGCCGAGCCTCTAGGTTCGGTAAAGGGTGGCCGGTAATAGTACGTAGGGATGCGTGTCGTGGGTTCCCGACGGGCGTGAATTTCCGGTGACTCGCCCGTGTCGGCGGCGCACCCCCGCATTGTCGTGACCAGGACCGAGAAGGCAGGATGACCGCATGACGCACGCGATGCTGAAGGGGTCGAACGTCCCGCTGGAGGCCACCACGGTGCGCGCCGTGCTGCGCTGGACACCCGGGCAGGAGGTCCCGGACGTGGACGTGTCGGCGCTGCTGCTGGGTCCCGGCGGCCGTGTGCGCTCCGACGAGGACTTCGTCTTCTACAACCAGCCCCGGCACCCTTCCGGGAAGGTGTGGCGGCTCGGCAAGAAGCGGGTCGCCGAGGGGCTGACCGACACGGTCCAGGCGGATCTTTCCGGCGTCGAGCCGGGCGTCGGCCGGATTCTGCTGGTCGCCTCCGCGGACGGGGTCGCGTTCGACCAGGTGCCCGCGCTGTGCATCCAGCTGTACGACGCCGCGGTCGCCGACGGGGAGCCGCTGGCCCGGTTCGAGATCAAGCCGGAGACGGGCGCGGAGACGGCGCTGATCTGCGGTGAGCTGTACCGGCGCGGGGAGGGATGGAAGTTCCGGGCGCTGGGCGAGGGCTATTCGAACGGGCTGAAGGGCCTCGCCACGGACTTCGGTATCTCGGTGGACGAGTCGGAGGCGGCGGAGGACCGGGCTCCGGGCGAGCCGGCGTCGCAGCCGCTGCCTCCGGAGCAGCCGACGTCCGCGCTGCCGGCGCAGCAGCCCGCGTACGGCTATCCGCAGGCGGCGTCGGCGCAGCCCGCGTACGGCTACCCGCAGGCGCCGTCATCGCAGCCGGCGTACGGCTATCCGCAGCCGGCGTACGGCTACCCCCCGTCCCAGCCGGTGCCGCTGCCGGTGCCGGTGGGGGCCGACCCGAACTTCCGGCTGCCCCCGCAGGGGCCGCAGTTCATCGGGCGGTAGCGCGCACGGGCGCTACGGCCTCTCGTGCGGGGCGTTCACCTGTCCGCCTTGGCCTTGTAGCCCCTCCCCCACTGCAGGCCCCAGCCGTACAGGCGGTCCAGTTCGCCCTGGAAGCCGTAGACGAACTTCACCTCGCGGCGGACGATCAGTTCGCCCTTGATGTTCTCGATCATGACCACGGCGCAGGAGCGGGCCTGCGGGTGGCGCTCGTCCAGGCCTATCTCGATGCGGGGACCGTTGCTCGGGTAGAGGGTGACGATGGCGTGGGTGCGGTCGAAGGCGGGGGTCTGGTCGTAGATGTAGACGAAGACCAGCAGCCGCTTGATGGCCTCCCGGTGGTCGAGGTTGACGTACATCGTCTCGCCGGACGCCGAGCCGAACCGGTCGTCGCCGCTGAGTTTTATGTACGGCGGTGCGTTGACGTCCCCCAGGTAGCCGCCGAGCGGCTGTACGACCCCCTTCGTGCCGTCGGTCAGCTCGTACAGGCAGCCGAGGTCGAGGTCGACGTTGACCATGCTCTGGCCGTGGCCGAGGACCTCCGGTGGCTTGAGGGCCTTGAAGGGGTGGCGCAGCAGGCTGGTGCGCTGGGCTCCGTCGAAGTCGGAGGTCCGCATCCGCCAGGTGAGGTTGACGCGCAGGTGGCCGGTGGCCGCGTCCTGCTTGGTGAGGGACACCGCCTGGTGCCGCCTGGTCAGCTCGATGGCGTTGGTCGACGCGTTGCCCGAGTCGAAGTCGGCGGCGCGCCCGCCCAGCAGCCCGTCGAAGAAACCCATTCCCGCCCCCAGATAGCTGTTGTGACAGCGAAGGGGCGGCCGACCACGTCGGCCGCCCCGTTCGAAGCGTTCCTCACCGGCTGGGGTGTCACACCCCGGAGGAGACCTCTGCCTTCTCGCCGGTGCCCTTGCCCTCCGCGGCCAGCGCGCGGTTGCGGCGGACCGAGGAGAAGAAGGACCAGGCGATCAGGACGACACCGACGAGACCGGTGATGACCTCGTGGATCTCGTACTGGATGGTGACCATGAGGATCACGGCGAGGGCGCCGATGGCGTAGTGGGCGCCGTGCTCCAGGTAGACGTAGTCGTCGAGGGTGCCCTGGCGGACCAGGTAGACGGTCAGCGACCGGACGTACATCGCGCCGATGCCGAGGCCGAGGGCCATCAGGACGATGTCGTTGGTGATGGCGAAGGCGCCGATCACGCCGTCGAAGGAGAAGGACGCGTCCAGGACCTCCAGGTAGAGGAACATGAAGAACGCGGCCTGGCCGGCCAGCACTATCGCCGGCTTCTGCCTGCCGCTGCGGGCGGCCTCTTCCTCCTCCTCGTGCTCGCGCTCCTCCTCTTCCTCCAGCTTGTCCTCGAAGTAGCCGGAGAGGCCGCCGACGATCATGTAGGTGATCAGGCCGGCGATGCCGGCGATGAGGACCGTCTGGGCCTTGTCCACGTGGGCGCCGCCGTGCTGGTGGGCGTGGGTGGCGAAGGTGAAGGAGGTGATGAGCAGGACGATGAGGGCGATGCAGACCGACAGCATGTCGACCTTGCCGAGCTTGGCCAGGGGCCGCTCGATCCAGCGCAGCCACTGGATGTCCCGGTCCTCGAAGATGAAGTCGAGGAAGATCATCAGCAGGAACATGCCACCGAACGCGGCGATCGCCGGGTGGGCGTCGGTGACCAGTTCCTGGTAGCGGTCCTTGTTGTTGACCGCGAGGTCGACGGCCTCGATCGGGCCCATCTTGGCGCTGATCGCGACGATGACGACGGGGAACACCAGCCGCATGCCGAAGACGGCGATGAGGACGCCGACCGTGAGGAAGATCTTCTGCCAGAAGGCATTCATCTTCTTCAGGATTCCGGCGTTGACCACCGCGTTGTCGAAGGACAGCGAGATCTCCAGGATGGCCAGGATCGCCACGATCCCGAAGGCGGTCCACCCCCCGTAGAACGCCGCCGCGACCAGACCGAGCGCGGTGACCGCGAACGACCAGCCGAAGGTTTTGAGAAGCACTGGCTACCCCATCGTGTTTTGGGGGTACCTCCCAGACGAAGTCTGGGGGAGGGTCTCCCCCGCGCCGTACTCGGCTTTACGAAACGTTGACTCCGAAGTCTAGAGCGATGCCGCGCAGACCCGACGCGTACCCCTGGCCCACCGCACGGAACTTCCATTCGCCCTGGTACCGGTACAGCTCTCCGAAGATCATCGCGGTTTCGGTGGAGGCGTCCTCGCTGAGGTCGTAGCGGGCCAGTTCCTGGCCGTCGGCCTGATTGACGACACGGATGAAGGCGTTGGAGACCTGGCCGAAGGTCTGGCCGCGTTCGTCCGCCATGTGGATCGAGACGGGGAAGATGATCTTCTCGCACTGCGGCGGGACCTTGGCGAGGTCCACCAGGATCGACTCGTCGTCGCCCTCACCCTCACCGGTGAGGTTGTCACCGGTGTGCTCGACCGAGCCGTCGGGGCTCTTGAGCTGGTTGTAGAACACGAACCACTCGTCGCCCATCACCCGGTTGCCGGCGCCGCACAGCAGCGCGCTGGCGTCCAGGTCGAAGGAGGCGCCGGTGGTGGAGCGGGCGTCCCAGCCGAGTCCGATCATGACGTTGGTGAGATTCGGTGCGGCCTTGGAGAGGGAGACGTTGCCTCCCTTGGCGAGCGTGACGCCCATGTCCTGGTCCTCCCCTGGTGATGCTTTTCTGGTTCCTGCGCGTCCGGCGCCGCCCCTAAACGGTGCGGCGCCGGACTCGAGGGCGGTTCGGTGTCAGACGTTGACGCCGAAGTCCTGCGCGATGCCGCGCAGCCCGGACGCGTAGCCCTGGCCGATGGCGCGGAACTTCCACTCCGCGCCGTGCCGGTACAGCTCGCCGAAGACCATGGCGGTCTCGGTGGAGGCGTCCTCGCTCAGGTCGTAGCGGGCGATCTCCTGGCCACCGGCCTGGTTCACGACGCGGATGAAGGCGTTGCGGACCTGGCCGAAGGACTGCTGGCGGTTCTCGGCGTCATAGATCGACACCGGGAACACGATCTTCTCCACGTCGGCCGGGACACCGGCCAGGTTGACCTTGATCTGCTCGTCGTCGCCCTCGCCCTCACCGGTGAGGTTGTCACCGGTGTGCTCGACCGAGCCGTCGGGGCTCTTGAGGTTGTTGAAGAAGACGAAGTTCTGGTCGCTGCCGACCTTGCCCTCGGTGTTCAGCAGCAGCGCGCTGGCGTCGAGGTCGAAGTCCGTGCCGGTCGTGGTGCGCACGTCCCACCCCAGACCGACGATGACGGCGGTGAGGCCCGGGGCCTCCTTCGTCAGCGATACGTTGCCGCCCTTGCTGAGGCTGACTCCCACGGGTCCTCCATGTGGTGTTCCGGGGCGGGAAGCCCCGTCGTGCTTCGGATATGGGATCAACGTGCCGATCCTAGTGACGGGTTCCCGCCCTCCGCAGACCCTGGAGCCGATGAATCTCAGGTGTCGGCCCCGGCCGGCTCACAGGGTGTCGAGCGCCTTCACATAGTCACCGAGGTCACGGGCGTCCGGCAGGCCGTTGACCACGGTCCACCGCACGACGCCCTCCTTGTCGATGATGAAGGTGCCCCGGACGGCGCAGCCCTTGTCCTCGTCGAAGACGCCGTACGCGCGCGAGACGTTGCCGTGCGGCCAGAAGTCGCTGAGCAGCGGGTACTCCAGGCCCTCCTGCTCGGCGAAGACGCGCAGGGTGTGGATGGAGTCGTTGGAGACGGCGAGCAGCTGGGTGTCGCGGTCGGCGAACTTCGGCAGGTTGTCGCGCAGCTCGCACAGCTCGCCCGTGCACACGCCGGTGAAGGCGAACGGGTAGAAGAGCAGGACCACGTTCTTCTCGCCGCGGAAGTCCGAGAGCCTCACGGTCCGGCCGTGGTTGTCCTTGAGCTCGAAGTCGGGCGCTTTGTCGCCGACCTGGATCGCCATCGTCGTGCATCCCTTCGGTGGGCTGTTCGGGTGAGCGCACAGCACAACGCTCGGGTCCACCCTACGCAGCGATCACCGGGGCTTCCGGACGGGCCGGGGGTTCGGCCCGTCCGGTGGTGACGCAACGGTCACTTCTTGGACTTGGCCGCCTTCGGCGTGGCCAGTCGGCTGCCACTCCAGTCCTTGCCCACGCTGACGCTCTTCGAAGCCGTCAGGCCGGCCGTCGTGACGGCGTCCTGGATGTCGCTCGGTTCCACGTACCCCGAACGGCCGGTCTTCGGCGTCAGGAGCAGGATCGCGCCGCCCTCTTCGATGTACGTGGTGGCATCCACCAGCGCATCCGTCAGGTCGCCGTCGTCGTCACGGAACCAGAGCACAACGGCGTCGGCCACGTCGTCGTAGTCCTCGTCCATGAGGTCGCCTTCGACGGCTTCCTCGATGGCCTCGCGGAGCTCCTGGTCGACGTCGTCGTCGTAGCCGATCTCCTGGACCACCTGCCCGGGCTGGAACCCCAGCCTGGCGGCAGGGTTCGTCCGCTCCTCCGCGTGGTCCGCGGTCGCGCTCACGGGTTGCCTCCTGATCATGTCTTGGTGAATATCTCAGCCACGCGCGTGCGCGAAGCATTGGCCGTAGTCCACACGGACGGGGCGGATCGCGCAAGTACCCGGCCGTCGGGACCGTCGAAACGGTGACGATCCCGGCCGGGTCGCCGCAACTCCTGGCACCGTATCGCGCTTTTCCGGAGCCCACATCACACCGATGTGCCCGGTTTGCGTGGTTCGGAATCATCCAGTGTTACGTCGCTCGAACAACTTTGCCATGCACGTCACACCCCGGGCGTATCGTTGCGTTTTGACCGGTGGAGCACCGGCGGCGACGACCATGGAGATGACGTACGCCTTCCCGAGGTACACGATGGGGAACGGTGTAGGCAGGTGCAAAAAAACTGGCCCTCTGACAGGTAAGGAACAGCGTGGCTTCCGGATCCGATCGCAATCCGATCATCATTGGCGGCCTTCCGAGTCAGGTTCCTGACTTCGATCCGGAAGAGACCCAGGAGTGGCTCGACTCCCTCGACGCCGCCGTCGACGAGCGCGGCCGGGAGCGGGCCCGCTATCTCATGCTGCGCCTGATCGAGCGGGCCCGCGAGAGGCGCGTGGCCGTGCCCGAGATGCGCAGCACGGACTACGTCAACACGATCCCCACCAAGAGTGAGCCGTTCTTCCCCGGCAACGAGGAGACCGAGCGCAGGATCCTGAACGCGACCCGCTGGAACGCGGCCGTGATGGTCTCGCGCGCCCAGCGCCCGGGCATCGGCGTCGGCGGCCACATCGCCACCTTCGCCTCCTCCGCCTCCCTGTACGACGTGGGCTTCAACCACTTCTTCCGCGGCAAGGACGAGGGCGACGGCGGCGACCAGGTCTTCTTCCAGGGCCACGCCTCCCCCGGCATCTACGCGCGCGCCTACCTGCTCGACCGGCTCAGCGCGGACCAGCTCGACGGCTTCCGCCAGGAGAAGTCGAAGTACCCGAACGCGCTGTCCAGCTACCCGCACCCGCGCTCCATGCCGGACTTCTGGGAGTTCCCGACCGTCTCGATGGGCCTCGGCCCGCTGGGCGCGATCTACCAGGCCCGGATGAACCGCTACATGCAGGCGCGCGGCATCGCCGACACCTCCAAGTCGCATGTGTGGGCGTTCCTCGGCGACGGCGAGATGGACGAGCCGGAGTCGCTCGGCCAGCTGACCATCGCGGCGCGCGAGGGCCTGGACAACCTGACCTTCGTGGTCAACTGCAACCTGCAGCGCCTGGACGGCCCGGTGCGCGGCAACGGGAAGATCATCCAGGAGCTGGAGTCGGTCTTCCGGGGCGCCGGCTGGAACGTGATCAAGCTGGTCTGGGACCGCACCTGGGACCCGCTGCTCGCCCAGGACCGTGACGGCGTGCTGGTCAACAAGATGAACACGACCCCGGACGGCCAGTTCCAGACCTACGCCACCGAGTCCGGCGACTACATCCGCCGCCACTTCTTCGGCGACGACCACCGGCTGCGCGCGATGGTCGAGAACATGACCGACGACCAGATCCTGCACCTGGGCCGCGGCGGTCACGACCACCGCAAGATCTACGCGGCGTTCAAGGCGGCCAAGGAGCACAAGGGCCAGCCGACGGTCATCCTGGCCAAGACGATCAAGGGCTGGACACTGGGCCCGAACTTCGAGGGCCGCAACGCCACGCACCAGATGAAGAAGCTGACGGTCGACGACCTCAAGCGCTTCCGGGACCGCCTGCACCTGCCGATCTCCGACAAGGAACTGGAGTCCGGCGCGCCGCCGTACTACCACCCGGGCCGGGACAGCGAGGAGATCCAGTACATGCACGACCGCCGCAAGGGGCTCGGCGGTTACGTCCCGACGCGTGTCGTACGCTCCGAGCCGCTCGCCCTGCCGGACGACAAGGCGTACGCGACCGTGAAGAAGGGGACGGGCCAGCAGTCCATCGCGACGACCATGGCCTTCGTCCGCCTCCTCAAGGACCTCATGCGGGACAAGGAGATCGGCAAGCGGTTCGTGCTGATCGCGCCGGACGAGTACCGCACGTTCGGCATGGACTCCTTCTTCCCGAGTGCGAAGATCTACAACCCGCTCGGGCAGCAGTACGAGTCGGTGGACCGGGAGCTGCTGCTGGCCTACAAGGAGTCGCCGACCGGCCAGATGCTGCACGACGGCATCTCCGAGGCGGGCTGCACGGCCTCGCTGATCGCGGCGGGCTCGGCCTACGCCACGCACGGCGAGCCGCTGATCCCGGTGTACGTCTTCTACTCGATGTTCGGTTTCCAGCGCACCGGCGACCAGTTCTGGCAGATGGCCGACCAGCTGGCGCGCGGTTTCGTCCTGGGCGCGACCGCCGGGCGTACGACTCTGACCGGTGAGGGGTTGCAGCACGCGGACGGGCACTCGCAGCTGCTGGCGTCCACCAACCCGGCGTGCGTCGCGTACGACCCGGCGTACGCCTACGAGATCGCGCACATCGTCCAGGACGGCCTGCGCCGGATGTACGGCGGCTCGCCCGAGCACCCGCACGGCGAGGACGTCTTCTACTACCTCACCGTCTACAACGAGCCCATCCGGCACCCGGCCGAGCCGGCCAACGTGGACGTCGAGGGCATCGTCAAGGGTGTCCACCGGATCGCCGAGGGAACGGACGGCTCGATCCCGGCGCAGATCATGGCGTCGGGCGTGGCGGTGCCGTGGGCGCTGGAGGCGCAGCGGCTCCTGGCCGAGTGGAACGTCAGGGCGGACGTGTGGTCCGCGACCTCCTGGAACGAGCTGCGCCGTGAGGCCGTGGAGTGCGAGGAGCACAACCTGCTGCATCCGGAGGAGGAGCAGCGGGTGCCGTTCGTGACGCGCAAGCTCAGCGGGGCCGAGGGTCCGTTCGTGGCCGTGTCCGACTGGATGCGATCGGTTCCGGACCAGATCGCGCGGTGGGTGCCGGGTACGTACCAGTCCCTCGGCGCCGACGGCTTCGGCTTCGCCGACACGCGGGGGGCCGCGCGCCGGTTCTTCCACATCGACGCCGAGTCGATCGTGGTCGCGGTGCTGACGGAGCTGGCGAGGGAGGGCAAGGTCGACCGGTCCGTGCTGAAGCAGGCCATCGACCGGTACCAGCTGCTGGACGTCACGGCGGCGGACCCGGGGGCGGCGGTCGGCGACGCGTAGCCGCTGCGCTCGGCTCTGGCCGACGGGGCGGGATCAGTGCGGGGCCCTTTTGCAACCGGGGCCTTGAGAAACCGGGCCGGCGGTGGCCGTGAGCATCCGCGGGCCGGTGGGGGCCGATCGCGCCGTTCCCCGCGCCCCTTCGGGGGCGCCCGGCCCGGCCTGTCGGTGCGGGCTGTGGAATCCACCGGAGGTTCGCGCCGTGGGCATCCGCCGGCCCGTGGGGGCCGATCGCGCCGTTCCCCGCGCCCCTTCGGGGGGTGCGGGGGCGTTGGTTCTTCTGGGGGCTTACGGTTTCTTTACGATTGCGGGCATGGAGCAGATGTCCCCGCAGGCGGGGTGGGAGCGGCATACCCAGCGGCCGCTGTTGGCGCTCGCGGTGGCCTTCGCCGTCGCCTACGCCGTGCCGATCGTAGACGCCTCCGCCGGTCCCTCCGTGACGGCCGCGTGCACGGCGGTGGAGTGGGTGGTGTGGGGAGCGTTCGCCGTCGACTACCTGGTCCGGCTGGCGCTGGCCCCGCAGCGCCGGGAGTTCGTCCGGCGGCACTGGCTGGACCTGTGCGCGGTCGTGCTGCCGGTCCTCCAGCCGCTACGGCTGCTGCGGCTGGTGTCGACGCTGCTGCTGGTGGGCCGGCGGGCGCGGATGGCTCCGCAGATCCGGCTGACCACCTATGTCGTCGGAGCCGTGATCGGGCTGCTGATGTTCGGCTCGCTCGCCGTGCTGTCCGTGGAACGGGAGTCGCCGCACGGGAACATCCGGACACTGGGTGACGCCGTGTGGTGGTCGTTCACGACGATGACGACCGTGGGATACGGGGATCACGCGCCGACGACCGGACTCGGGCGGATCATCGCGGTCGGCCTGATGCTGTCGGGGATCGCGCTCCTGGGTGTCGTGACCGCGAACATCGCCGCCTGGTTCATCTCGCGGTTCGAGAAGGACGACGTGGAGGAGCGGCGGCAGACGGAGGCGATCGCCGCGCTGACCGAAGAGGTGCGGTTGCTGCGGGCGGAGGTCTCCCGGCTGACCGCGGAGCGCCCGGAACGGCGCTGACACCCGCCCGCCGCACCGATGCCGGCGTCCTGAGCCCATGCCCGCGGCCGCGGCCGCGCACGCCGGTGCACGGTGAGCCGGCGTCGGCCGGAACAGTCCACGCCCCCGGGGCCGTCGGCCGGGACGGGCCGCGGCCCCGGAGCGGGACGCCGCCGGTCAGAGGAGCCCGTGGCCCCACGCGGCCGCGCCCGCCAGGGCGATGACGGCCAGCAGCGTGTCGATCGCGCCCAGGATCAGGGCGACCAGGGCCGGGACCTCGCGGCCGTTGGACCAGGTGCGGCCCATCGACTGCCAGCCGCAGAACATCGCGACCGGTCCGAGGACGATGCCCAGCGCGAAGAAACCGGCCACCGCGCAGATGGCGCCGATGATCCCGAGCGTCGCGCGGTCCGGCCCGGTCCGTTGCCATGAGCGGCCACGTGACCGGGGGTACCCGCGTGTTCCGTGCCCGAAGCCTGCCATCATCAACTCCCTGAGGCCTATGGACAGTTCGGCTTCGAAAGGCGGGTACCCCGGTTCCGCGGGGCCAGACCTGCGCGCGCCACCCCCCTCCGGCAGCGCGCGCCGCGGCCCAGTGGTCCTCCCATGTCCTGCGGAGGACTTGACCCACTGTGACCTGCGGCGCGTGCCGGGAGCCAGGGATCTTTAGCGGAGTCACCCTGATAGGCGAAATCCGCCGGGAAAAGGCATGGAACGCGGCGTCAGATGTGACCCACGCCCGCGCCCGCCTCGGCGTTCGAGCCCCGCTTGGTGAGCAGCGCGACCAGGACGGCGACCGCCGCCACCCCCGCCGCCACCAGGGAGGCGAGGCTCATGCCCGAGATGAAGGTGTGGTGCGCCACCTCGGTGATCTTCGCGGCGACCGGCGCCGGGGTGCCCTCGGCGACCGGGGCGACGCCCTGCTGAACGGCCTCGGCCGCCTGGTGCAGCTGCTGCGGGGGCAGCTTCGGCAGCCCCGAGCCCGCCCAGTTGTCCGCGAGGGTGCTGTCGACCTTGGAGGCCATGACCGCACCGAGCACGGCCGTGCCCAGGCTGCCGCCGATCTGCATCGCGGCCTGCTGCAGACCGCCCGCCACGCCGGACAGCTCCATCGGGGCGTTGCCGACGATGACCTCGGTGGCGCCGACCATGACCGGTGCCAGGCCGAGGCCGAGCAGGGCGAACCAGACGGACATCACGCCGCTGCCGGTGTTCTCCTCCAGCGTGGACATGCCGTACATGGCGATCGCGGTGACGGCCATGCCGCCCGCCAGCGGGATCCGCGGGCCGAGCTTGGTGATCATCGCGCCGGCCAGCGGGGAGCCCACGATCATCATGCCGGTCAGCGGCAGCAGGTGCAGGCCCGCGTCGATCGGGCTCATGCCGTGCACGTTCTGCAGATAGAAGGTGACGAAGAACAGCCCGCCCATGAACGCGATGGCCATGAGGACCATCAGGACGACGCCCGCGGACAGCGGGACCGAGCGGAACAGCGCCAGCGGGATCAGCGGCTCCCTCACCCTGGTCTCCCAGAAGGAGAAGAGGGCGAAGCCGACGACCGAGACGATGACGAACAGCCAGGTCCTGCCGTCCCCCCAGCCCCAGGCCGGAGCCTTGATGAGCGCCCAGACCAGGCAGAACATCGCGCCCGAGAGCAGCACGATGCCGAGGATGTCGAAGGACCGCGGGGCGTTCTCGGCGCGGTGGTCGCGCAGGATCAGCGAGCCCATCAGGAGGGCGAGCGCGCCGACCGGCACGTTGATGAAGAACACCGACTGCCAGTTGACGTGCTCGACGAGGACTCCGCCGAGGATCGGGCCGCCCGCGGTGGACGCGCCGATCACCATGCCCCAGATGCCGATCGCCATGTTGAGCTTCTCGGCCGGGAAGGTCGCCCGCAGCAGGCCGAGCGCGGCCGGCATCAGCAGCGCGCCGAACAGGCCCTGGCACACGCGGAACGTGACGACCGCGGCGATGCTGTCCGAGAGGCCGATGGCGCCGGAGGCCGCGGCGAAGCCGGTCACGCCGATGAGGAAGGTCTGCCGGTGGCCGAAGCGGTCGCCGAGCTTGCCGGCGGTGATCAGGGACACCGCCAGAGCCAGGAAGTAGGCGTTGGTGATCCACTGCAGCTGGGCCCAGCTGGCATGCAGGTCCCGGCCGATCGCCGGGTTGGCGATCGCCACGATGGTGCCGTCGAGGGCCACCATCATGACCCCGACGGCGACGGTGAGGAGAGTGAGCCACGGATGGCCGCGCAGCCCCGCTGCCGGGGTCGGCTCCGCCGGGGCCGATGACGCTCCGCCGCCCGGCTCCGAGGTGTCGATGGTGGTCTGACTAGTCATACTCGAAGGCTAGTGACAGCCACTGACAGTTGACAAACCAATTCACTAGTCGGTGACTGACACGACACCGGCGCATACGCTGGGCCGCAGGAAAGTGCACGGAAAGAGGGGCCATTGGAGACGCTGCGCGAGCGGAAGAAGCGGCGTACCCGGGAAGCACTGCTGCGGGCCGCCCTGGAGCTGTTCACCACGCAGGGGTACGAGCAGACGACCATCGACGAGATCGCCGAGGCCGTCGACGTCTCGCAGCGCACTTTCTTCCGCTATTTCGCGGGCAAGGAGGACGCGGCCTTCGCGGTCCAGGCGATGACGGAGGAGGCCTTCGTGGCGGCCGTACGCGCGCGTCCGCCGCACGAGGCGCCGATGAAGGCCCTGCGGCAGGCCTTCCTGGAGGGCTGGGACACGATCCGCGAGACCGTCGAGTCGGTCGTCCCGGTCGAGCTGCATCTGCGCATGTACCGGTCGATCGAGTCGACGCCCGCGCTGCTCGCCGCCCATCTGCGCCGGTCGGCGGCCACGGAGGAGACCCTCGCGCGGGTGCTGGCCGAGCGGGAGGGCGTCGACGTCGACGCCGATCCGCGGCCCCGGCTGGCGGTGGCCGTGTTCGGCGGGGTGATAAGGGTCACCGAACGGCATTGGTGCACGAGTGAGGACTTCGGCCTGGAATCGATCCGTATGCTCACCGCGACGTACCTCGATCAGGTGGGTTCGGCGCTCACGGGAAACTGGCGCACCAGCTGAGGTCGTTGACGGTGCGTCCGGTGGAGCGGGGCGCGGCGTGCGGTGAACTGTGGCGCGGCCGCCCCGAGATCGTCGGCACCGTGTCCCCCGTCGCCCAAAACGTGATCCCTGCCACTCGGTTACCCCGAGACCCGCTCGTTCTCCTAGTGTGTCCTCCCAGTGACTTCCTTCGACACCTCCCCGCAACTCAACGTCTGGCGCGCAACTCTCGCACTGGCCGTGGTGTTCGTGATGCTCGCGACCACCGGCTGGACCGCCCTGCGCACGCACCGGGAGTCGTCGGCGCTGCAGACCTCGCTCGCCAAGTGGGAGCACGGTCACCTCCACGGCCTCCCGCTGCCGGACCCCGAGGCCGGCCCGGCGCACCTCGGCCGGTTCTTCGCCCGGCTCACCCCCCACGACCGCGACCGTCTCGCCCACCGCTATCCGCTCGCGGTCGGCAACATGAACGGCGCCCCCGTCTCCCTGCGCTACCGGGCCAACCGCGTCGCGCTGGAGCAGGCCCGCAAGGTCGAGCGGAAACGGATGCACGACAGCCGGCTCAGCCCGGCCGGCCAGCAGGACGCGGGCCAGCGCATGCACCGCTACGAGTCCCTGCTGAGCTCCGGCCGGCAGATCCTGGCCTTCGACCCCGAGGGCTCGGGCCGGATCGCCGAGGTGTTCGGCGACCTCGAGGCGGCCCGCCGGATCTCGGTCGTCGTCCCCGGTGTCGACACCGACCTGCTCACCTTCCAGCGGACCTACCGCCCGTACAGCGCCCCGGTCGGCATGGCCAAGGCCCTGTACGCGGCCGAGCGCACCGAGAGTCCCGGCACCCGTACCGCCGTGATCGCCTGGGCCGACTACACCTCCCCCGACGGGATCGGGGTGGACGCGGCCACCGGCCTGCGCGCCGCGGAGGGCGCCGTACGGCTGAACCGGCTGCTGCGCGCCCTGCCCGGCCGGTCCCCGGTGTCGATGTTCTGTCACAGCTACGGCTCGGTGCTCTGCGGGGTGGCCGCGCACGGCATGCCCCGCCGGGTCTCCGACATAGCGGTGGCCGCGAGCCCCGGCATGCGCGTCACGAAGGCCTCCCACCTGGGCACGACGGCCCGGGTGTGGGCCATGCGGGACGCCAGCGACTGGGTGCAGGACGTGCCGTATCTGGAGCTGGGCGGCCTCGGCCACGGCGCCGACCCGGTGTCGTCCGGGTTCGGCGCGCGAGTGCTGTCGGCCCGGGACGCCCAGGGTCACAGCGGTTACTTCACACCCGGCACGGACAGCTTGCGCAACCTCGCCGGCATCGGCGTGGGCGCGTACGGCGCGGTCACGTGCGCACGGGAGGACGATGCGTGCCGGTCCGGTCTGTCCGGCACGACGACGGCCGGACGCGCGTAGAAACAGCAGGAAGTGCGGTCTGCGCGGGTGGCGACGGAGGAGCACGTGCCGCATACGATGAGCCGCATGGGTGACGTACTGGCGGGTTTTCATGCCGTCTGGGAGTTCGAGTCCGACTCCGTGCTCATCCGCTACGAACGGGGGATTCGAACACCGAAGCTGTTCCAGGCGCTCGGCGAGCGGCGGATCCCGCTGTCCGCGGTCGAGGGCGTGACCCTCGCCCCGGGCAGGCGCGGCACGGTCGTCCTGAGCCTGCGGCCACGCCCCGGCGCCGATCCGCTGATGGAGGCGGCCGACGGGCAGCTGAAGGAGGGCTCCGACCCCTACCGGCTGGTGCTGCCGGCCGAGCGGGAGACCCTCGCCGAGTACTACGCCGACGAGCTGAAGGGGCTGTTGACCGAGTCCGGTCCCGCCGAACGGCACCTGGTGGCGCCGCCCGAGACACCGCTGCAGTTCAAGGCGTACGACGGGAAGGCGTCCTTCGACGGGACGTCCGTGCAGTTCCGCTGGTCCTGGACGGGGGCGTCCTCGGCGAAGTGGAAGGCGGGCGACCAGAGCTTCGCGGTCGCCGACCTGAGCGGGCTGGAGTGGCGGTCACCGGAGGTGTTCGAGGGGCACCTGCGGTTGATCAGGCGCTCGGCCGACGCGGCGGCGCCCGCGCAGCCCGACCAGGATCCCGCCTCGGTGGTGTTCGGGCTGGGGTACGGGCCGGTGCACGAGTCGTTGCCGTTCGCCGCCGCGGTCCTGGCCGCGATGCGCTCCCGCGCCGCGGTCACCTCGGTGCCGGTCGCTCCGTCGCGGCGTGACCCGGCCGACATCGCCGAGCGGATCCGGCATCTCGGGGAACTGCACCAGGCCGGGCTGGTGACGGACGAGGAGTTCTCCTCCAAGAAGGCCGAGCTGCTGGCCGAGCTCTAGGGCTCCAGGGCTCTCACTCGGATCAGGCCGGATTCGCGGGCCCTGGCACCGCGCCCCGGTCAGGCCTGATCCAGGCGCAGCTCCCCGGCCATGCCCGCCCGGTCGCGGCGGCCCGGGCCGGGTCAGCGGGCGGTCTCCTCCGTCGAGTAGAAGCTGATCTTCCGGTCGAGCACGGCGAGCGTGTCGCCCAGTTCGGCGATCCGGTTCAGCACGTCCCGGCGGGTGGACTCCAGCAGGGCCCGCCGCTCCCCGTACGTGTCCTCGCCCTGCCTGACCAGTTCCGCGTACCGGACCATGTCCGCCACCGGCATGCCGGTCAGCCGGAGCTTGGTCACGAAGTCCAGCCAGTCCAGGTCGCGGTTGCTGTAGCGGCGCTGGCCGGTGTGCGAGCGGTCCACGTGCGGCATCAGGCCGATCCGCTCGTACCAGCGCAGGGTGTGCGCGGTGAGACCGGTGAACGCGACGACCTCGCTGATCGTGTACCGGTCCTGCCCGTCGGGGCGGGGGTGGCGTCGGGGCGGAGCGGAGCAGATGTCGGCGGGAGTGGCGCGCTCGGTGGCCGCCGGCGTGGTCTGCATCACCGTCATGCCCCCACGCTATGACCTTCGAGTGCACTCCAAGCAAGCGGCCCCCGGTAAGAAATCCGCACCGGCCGGGCCCCACTCGCCGGAGGCCGAGCCGCTGTGCGCCTCGCCGGGCTTCATCCGGGATCCGGACCCGTCGGTGCGGCTGCCGCCGTGAGCCGCATAGGCTCGGACGCATGTCGTTGCAGAGCCTGGCGCTGACCGAGAACTGGCCCGTCCCCACCGCGGCGGCGGGTGTCGTACGAGCGGACGGGACCGTCCTCGGGACGCACGGTCCCGTGGGACACCGCTTCCCGCTCGCCTCCGTCACCAAGCCGCTGGCGGCCTACGCGGCGCTCGTCGCCTACGAGGAGGGCGCGGTCGAGCTGGACGAGCCGGCCGGTCCGCCCGGGTCGACGGTCCGCCATCTGCTCGCGCACACCTCCGGGCTGGCCTTCGACGAGCACCGGGTGACGGCGCCGCCCGGAGAGCGGCGGCTGTACTCCAACGCCGGGTTCGAGCAGCTCGGGGACCACATCGCCAAGGCGACGGACATTCCGTTCGGGGAGTATCTGCGGCAGGCCGTGCTGGAGCCGCTGGGCATGACGGCGACGTCCCTCGAGGGCTCGCCGGCGAAGGACGGGGTGTCGAGCGTCGAGGACCTGCTGCGGTTCGCGGCGGAGGTGCAGGCACCGAGGCTGCTGGATCCGCGGACGGTTGCGGCGGCGATGACCGTGCAGTACCCCGGGACGAAGGGCGTGCTGCCCGGGTACGGCCACCAGAACCCGAACGACTGGGGTCTGGGCTTCGAGATCCGTGACCACAAGTCCCCGCACTGGACGGGGGGTTCGTCGTCACCGCGCACCTTCGGACACTTCGGGCAGTCCGGTACGTTCCTGTGGGTCGACCCGGACGCAGGGGTGGCCGGAGTCGCCCTGACGGACCGCGCGTTCGGCCCCTGGGCGACCGAGGCGTGGCCGGTGTTCACGGACGCGGTCCTCGCCGAGCTGCGGGGCTGAGGGAGCGCCGCGCGGGCGCCCGGCGGGATCCGGACGAAAAGAGCCTAGGGCGCCATCTCCCACAGCAGCAGTTCCGCGGAGGCCACCGCCACCGCCTCCGCGCCCTCCGCTCCCGTGATCCGCGCCGCGTCGCCCGCTCCCAGCGTCTCCCCGGCCAGCAGGACCTCACCGCGCACCACGTGCACGTACACGTACGCCGCGGCCGGGACCGCCGTCCGCTCCCCCGGTGCCAGGCGGCGCACGTGCAGCACCGCGCCCGCGGCCGGGAGGGCGTAGGGGGTGGCGTCGGCGATGCCCGGGACCAGGACGTACGAGGGGTCGCCGCCCGGTTCGCGTGGCGTCAGCCACATCTGGACGAAGGTGAGGGGGGCGTCGCCGTCGTTGCGTTCCGCGTGCCGTACCCCCGCCGCCGCGCTGAGGTGCTGGAGGTCCCCGGGGCGTACCCGCGTCTCGTGGCCCGTCGAGTCGCGGTGGGTCAGCTCACCCTCGACCACCCAGGTCACGATCTCGGTGTGGCTGTGGGGGTGTTCGTCGAAACCGGCGCCGGGGGCCAGCCGCTCCTCGTTGCAGGCGACGACCGCGCCGAAGCGCAGGTTCCCGGGGTCGTAGTGCGGGCCGAAGGAGAAGGCGTGGCGGGTGTCGATCCCGGCCTCCGGGTCCCCTCCGCGGTAGCGCTCGCCGGCGCGCCGTACGTCCATCACGGGCACCACCGTAGACCTGAGCCCTGACCCGGCTACGCACGGGCCCGTCCCGATAAGGCAGTCTTGTCCCCGTGCCCGAACCCGAATCCCACCACGGCGGTCCCGCAGCCCACGACGTCCATCAGCACTCCGCGACCCTGAAGCGGCTGGAGAAGTCCTCCGGGAGTCTCGCCGCACAGGCCATCGCGCGCATGGACGAGACCCTGCCGTGGTACCGGGCCATGCCACCGGAGAACCGTTCCTGGATCGGCCTCGTCGCCCAGGCCGGCATCGCGGCCTTCACGGAGTGGTTCCGGCGCCCGGACGCGCCCCAGGCGATCTCCACGGACGTCTTCGGCACGGCGCCGCGCGAGCTGACCCGGGCCATCACGCTGCGGCAGACCGTGGAGATGGTGCGCACCACGATCGAGGTCATGGAGTCCGCCATCGACGAGGTGGCGGCCCCCGGGGACGAGAGCGTGCTGCGTGAGGCGCTGCTGGTGTACGCCCGGGAGATCGCCTTCGCCACCGCCCAGGTGTACGCCCAGGCCGCCGAGGCACGGGGTGCCTGGGACGCCCGGCTGGAGTCGCTGGTCGTGAACGCCGTGCTCAGCGGGGAGGCGGACGAGGGGGCCGTGAGCCGGGCCGCGGCGCTCGGCTGGAACTCGCCCGAGCATGTCTGTGTCGTGCTCGGGACCGCGCCCGACGGGGACAGCGAGCTGACCGTGGAGGCCATCCGGCGGGCCGCCCGGCACGCCAAGCTGCAGGTGCTCACCGGGGTGCTCGGGGACCGGCTCGTGGTCATCGCGGGCGGCAGCGACAACCCTCTCGCCGTCGCCAAGTCGCTGATCGGGCCGTTCGCCGCCGGGCCGGTCGTCGCGGGTCCCGTGGTGCCCGACCTGCTGGCCGGCCCCCGGTCCGCGCAGGCCGCCGCCGCCGGGCTGAAGGCCTGCTCCGCCTGGCAGGACGCGCCGCGGCCGGCCCTGGCGGACGATCTCCTGCCGGAGCGCGCCATCGCGGGCGATCCGGGCGCCCGCGAGCAGCTGGTGGAGGAGATCTACAGACCGTTGGAGGAGGCGGGCTCGGCCCTCCTGGAAACCCTGAGTGTCTACCTGGAGCAGGCGAGCAGCCTGGAAGGCGCGGCGAGGATGCTCTTCGTTCACCCGAACACCGTGCGCTACCGGCTCCGACGTGTGACAGACGTCACCGGCTGGTCGCCATCGGATGTACGATCCGCGTTCACACTGCGGATCGCCCTCATCCTGGGGCGTCTGGCCGACGGTGAAGCCCAGGCATAGGGTTTTGTCGGGGGCCCACAAAAGCCCTTCGTGTTCTTCGTCCCTGTCCTCACGGGCGGCCGTGCCCGTCCCCAAGAGAGAGTGTGAGAGTGCTCGTACTCGTCGCTCCCGGCCAGGGCGCCCAGACGCCCGGCTTCCTGACTCCCTGGCTCGAACTGCCCGGTGCCGCGGACCGCGTCGCCGCATGGTCGGACGCCATCGGCCTGGATCTTGTCCACTACGGCACCCAGGCCGACGCCGACGCCATCCGTGACACCGCCGTGGCCCAGCCGCTGCTGGTCGCCGCCGGTCTCCTGTCCGCCGCGGCACTCGGTGACATCGCCGAGATCGCCCCGGGCGCGGTCGCGGGCCACAGCGTCGGCGAGATCACCGCCGCCGCCTTCGCCGGAGTCCTGGACGACACCGCCGCCCTGGATCTGGTCCGCAAGCGGGGTCTGGCCATGGCCGACGCCGCCGCGGTCACCGAGACCGGTATGGCGGCGCTCCTCGGCGGCGAGCCCGAGGTGACCCTCCCGCACCTGGAGAAGCTGGGCCTGACCCCGGCGAACATCAACGGCGCGGGCCAGATCGTCGCCGCGGGCACGCTGGAGCAGCTGGCCGCGCTGAACGAGGACAAGCCCGAGGGCGTCCGCAAGGTCATCGCGCTGAAGGTCGCCGGCGCCTTCCACACCGGTCACATGGCCCCCGCGGTCGAGACCCTGGCCAAGGCCGCGGCGGAACTGTCGCCGGCCGACCCCCGGGTCACCTACGTCTCCAACAAGGACGGCCGGACCGTCGCGTCCGGCGCCGAGGTGCTGGACCGGCTGGTCGGCCAGGTCGCCAACCCGGTCCGCTGGGACCTGTGCATGGAGACGTTCCAGAAGCAGGGCGCCACCGCGCTCATCGAGGTGTGCCCGGGCGGCACCCTGACCGGCCTGGCCAAGCGGGCCCTGCCCGGTGTGAAGACACTCGCCCTGAAGACCCCCGCCGACCTCGACGCCGCTCGCGAGCTCATCGCGGAGGCGTCCACACCTGCCGCTGACGCGGCGGGCGCCTGACAAGGAGCCCGAGAGCATGTCGAAGATCAAGCCCAGCAAGGGCGCCCCGTATGCGCGCATCCTCGGCGTCGGCGGCTACCGGCCGACCCGGGTGGTGCCGAACGAGGTGATCCTCGAGAAGATCGACTCGTCCGACGAGTGGATCCGCTCCCGCTCCGGCATCGAGACCCGGCACTGGGCCGGTCCCGAGGAGACGGTCGCCGCGATGTCCGTGGAGGCCGCCGGCAAGGCGATCGCCGACGCGGGCATCGACGCCGAGCAGATCGGCGCGGTGGTCGTCTCGACCGTCTCGCACTTCAGCCAGACCCCGGCCGTCGCCACCGAGATCGCCGACAGGATCGGCACCGACAAGGCCGCCGCCTTCGACATCTCGGCCGGCTGCGCGGGCTTCGGCTACGGCCTGACCCTCGCCAAGGGCATGGTGGTGGAAGGTTCCGCCGAGTACGTGCTCGTCATCGGTGTGGAGCGGCTGAGCGACCTGACCGACCTGGAGGACCGCGCGACCGCGTTCCTGTTCGGTGACGGCGCCGGCGCGGTCGTGGTCGGCCCCTCGAAGGAGCCGGCGATCGGCCCGACCGTGTGGGGCTCCGAGGGCGACAAGTCCGGGACCATCAAGCAGACCGTCCCCTGGGACCGCTTCCACGTCGGCGACGTCTCCACGCTGCCCCTCGACAGCGAGGGCAACGTCAAGTTCCCTGCGATCACGCAGGAGGGCCAGGCGGTGTTCCGCTGGGCCGTGTTCGAGATGGCGAAGGTCGCCCAGCAGGCGCTGGACGCGGCCGGAATCAGCCCGGACGACCTGGACGTCTTCATCCCGCACCAGGCCAATGTGCGGATCATCGACTCGATGGTGAAGACACTGAAGCTGCCGGAGCACGTCACGGTCGCCCGTGACATCCGCACCACCGGCAACACCTCGGCCGCCTCGATCCCGCTCGCGATGGAGCGGCTCCTGGCGACCGGGGAGGCGAAGAGCGGCGACACCGCGCTCGTCATCGGATTCGGGGCGGGTCTCGTCTACGCCGCCACGGTCGTTACCCTCCCCTAGGCACTCCGTGCCGGATCATGCGGTCCGGAGCGGATACAACTGCCACAAACCGTCTGGAATATCTAAGAAGGAGCGCCTGACATGGCCGCCACTCAGGAAGAGATCGTCGCCGGTCTCGCCGAAATCGTGAACGAGATCGCCGGCATCCCGGTTGAGGACGTCCAGCTGGACAAGTCCTTCACCGACGACCTGGACGTCGACTCGCTGTCCATGGTCGAGGTCGTCGTCGCCGCTGAAGAGCGCTTCGACGTGAAGATCCCGGACGACGACGTCAAGAACCTCAAGACCGTCGGCGACGCGACCGACTACATCCTCAAGCACCAGGCCTGAGCCATCCCGTAGGCCCCAGGCTGCAAGCCCCGCCACCCGGCGGTGGCGCCGTAATCCCCGCAGACGCGGGGGTAGTCCTCCCGTATCCGTTGGAGAAAGAATTCCCGTGAGCCCGACCAATCGCACCGTGGTCGTCACCGGTATCGGCGCAACCACACCGCTGGGTGGCGACGCAGCCTCGTTCTGGGAGGCCCTGGTCGCCGGCACGCCCGGTGTCAGCCTCCTCGAACAGGAGTGGGCGGCGGACCTGCCGGTCCGTATCGCCGCGCAGATCGCCGTAGAGCCGGGCGAGGTCCTGCCCCGGCCGCAGGCCCGCAAACTGGACCGGTCCGCGCAGTTCGCGCTGATCGCCGCTCAGGAGGCCTGGAAGGACGCCGGTTTCACCGCCAAGGCCGGTGAGGACGCGTCCGTGAACCCCGACCGTCTCGGTGCGGTCATCGCCTCCGGCATCGGCGGCGTGACGACGCTGCTGGACCAGTACGACGTGCTCAAGGAGAAGGGCGTACGCCGTGTCTCCCCGCACACCGTGCCGATGCTGATGCCCAACTCCCCGGCCGCCAACGTCGGCATCGAGCTGGGTGCCCGCGCCGGTGTGCACACCCCGGTGTCGGCCTGCGCCTCCGGCGCGGAGGCCATCGGGTACGCGATCGAGATGATCCGCACCGGGCGTGCGGACGTGGTCGTGGCCGGTGGCACCGAGGCCGCCATCCACCCGCTTCCCATCGCCGCCTTCGGCAACATGATGGCGATGTCCAAGAACAACGACGACCCGCAGGGCGCCTCGCGTCCCTACGACGCCGACCGCAACGGCTTCGTGCTCGGCGAGGGCGCCGGTGTGATCGTCCTGGAGTCCGAGGAGCACGCGAAGGCCCGCGGCGCCCGGGTCTACGCCGAGGCGGTCGGCCAGGGCATCTCCGCCGACGGCCACCACATCACGCAGCCGGAGCCGTCCGGCAACGGGATCGCGCACGCGCTGCAGAACCTGCTGGACAGCACCGACCTCAAGCCGGCCGAGATCGTGCACGTGAACGCGCACGCCACGTCCACGCCGCAGGGTGACGTCGCCGAGATCAAGGCGCTGCGGAAGGTGTTCGGCGACGACGTCGACCACATGGCGATCTCCGCGACCAAGTCGATGACCGGTCACCTGCTCGGTGGCGCCGGCGGCATCGAGACCGTCGCGTCGATCCTGGCGCTGGCGAACCGTACGGCTCCGCCGACGATCAACCTGGAGAACCTCGACCCCGAGGTCAACGCGGACGTGGTGACCGGTGAGGCGCGTCAGCTGCCCGAGGGCCGCATCGCCGCGCTGAACGACTCGTTCGGGTTCGGCGGGCACAACGTGGTGCTGGCGTTCCGGACGATCTGAGTCACGTGACGTTCGATGGCCCGGTCTCCTTCGACGGAGACCGGGCCATCGCCGTCGGTGGGGCCGCTTCGCAGCCGGCCGCGGGGTGCTCTACACCACCTGGTGCAGCCAGCGCACCGGTGCTCCCTCGCCCGCGTAGCGGAAGGGCTCCAGTTCGTCGTCCCAGGGCTTGCCGAGGAGCTTGGCCAGCTCGGCCTCCAGGTCCGTCTCGCCCCGCTGAGAGCGTGTCAGGGCCGCGCGCAGGCGGTCCTCGGGGATCAGGATGTCGCCGTGGATACCGGTGACGGCGTGGAAGATGCCCAGGTCGGGGGTGCAGCTGTAGCGCTCGCCCTCGGCGGTCGGGCAGGGCTCCGCGGTGACCTCGAAGCGCAGCAGGTGCCAGCCGCGCAGCGCGGAGGCGAGCTTGGAGGCCGTGCCGGCCTCGCCCTGCCAGGAGAACTCCGAGCGCCAGGTGCCGGGTGCCGCGGGCTGCCGGATCCAGTCCAGGCTGACGCGCGTGCCGAGCACCCCGGCGACGGCCCACTCGACGTGCGGGCACAGCGCGCGCGGCGCGGAGTGCACGTACAGAACTCCACGTGTCGTCACCGGAACCTCCGGGCAGAGCGGGACATCTTGCGGTCTGGCTGGGCGGCAGTGGCACGACGGCCGCGTTGATGGCGAGGCTACCCTGCGGCGGCGCAAGGAGTGTGACGTACCGTCGGTCCCGGTGCCAGGAAACCGTCGCCATTCACCCAGGGGGACGCTTGTGCGGGGGTGCGCCGTTCCCGGGCGCCCGGCCGGGAACCCTCGCACGTTGTTATGTGAGGGAGTGCCGGACCGTCGAGCGAGGAGAACAGCAGGGATGCGGAAGCGAAGCCACCGTGTGCGAGCCGCTCTCACCGTCGTGGCGGCCATGGTGCTGGGGGCCGCCGGCTGTGACGGCGGGGGCGGGGGCTCGCCGCGGGCGGAGCCCACGAAGGCGCGAGCGGCCCGGGCCCCGCTGTGGGACCGCAGCCCGGACTCGATCGCCGCGGTGGGTGACTCCATCACCCGCGGCTTCGACGCGTGCACGGTCCTGTCGGACTGCCCGGAGGCGTCGTGGGCGACGGGCGGCGACGCCCGGGTGGACAGCCTGGCGGTGCGGCTGCTGGGCGCGGCGGGGGCGGCGGAGCGCAGCTGGAACCACGCGGTGACCGGCGCCCGGATGGCCGACCTGCCCGAGCAGATGGAGCAGGCGGCCGCCCACGACCCGGAGTTGGTGACGGTGATGGTGGGAGGGAACGACGCCTGCCGGTCCTCGGCGTCGGCGATGACCTCGGTGGCCGAGTTCCGCGCGGACTTCGAGGAGGCGATGGGCACCCTGCGCTCGGCGCTGCCGAAGACGCAGGTGTACGTGTCGAGCGTGCCGAACCTGAAGCGGCTGTGGTCCGAGGGCCGGACGAACATGCTGGGCAAGCAGGTGTGGAAGCTGGGCATCTGTCCGTCGATGCTGGCCGACGCGGACGATCTGACCAGCGCGGCGATGGTGCGCCGGGACAGCGTGCAGCAGCGGGTGGTGGAGTACAACAAGGTGCTCGCGGAGGTGTGCGCCAAGGACCGCCGCTGCCGCTTCGACGACAACGCGGTGTACGACTTCCGCTTCGGCACGGACCAGCTCAGCCACTGGGACTGGTTCCACCCCAGCAGGGACGGCCAGGCCGAGCTGGCGGAGATCGCGTACCGGAGGGTCACGGCACGGAACCCCTGACCCAGGGTTCCCACGTGAACCGCCCTGGAGACGCAGCACTTCCCGGACTCCCCAGCCGCCCGGAGTTCCCGAGCACGGTCCTGCGGCCCGGCGAGGTCTTCCGGTCCGAGACGGTGTACGGCTTCGGGGTGCGGGAGGGGACGCCGGTCCGCCCGGGCCCGTCCTAGGGTCTTTCGTCTGGATCGAGCCCGGCATGGTCCGAACGAGAGGCCCTGACGGGCGCGAGCCCCGGTCCAGGGGTCAGGTCCCGGACCGGGGCTGCTCGTGGGGGGACTCTGTCCGCGGTGCGCGGGGACTGTCCCGGATCAGACGTTAATCGGCGCGGTGAGCCTGCGGTCGGCGATCGAGCGTCCGGCGGTGATCTCGTACGAACCCTTCACAAACGCCCACGCCTTCGCCGGCGCGTCCCAGACCTCGAAGACGCGGCGCGCAAGCTCCACGGTCGCCTCGGCGCTCTCGCCGGGCCCGGCCTCGACGGACGCGAAGCCGGCCAGCCGGCGCGCCGGGCGCTCGGGGACGGACCCGTCCGGGCCGACGTAGACCTGGACGACCTCCCGGCCGGCCCGCTCGCCGGTGTTGCGCACGCGGACGCGGACGGTGATGCCGTCGGCGCCGACGGAGAGCTCCAGGGACTCGTACGCCCAGCCGGTGTAGCCGAGGCCGTGGCCGAAGGGGTACGACGGGGTCCGGCCGGCCTTCTCCCAGGCGCCGTGGCCGATGAACACGCCCTCGTCGTACGGCAGCTCGCCGTCGGCGGGGACGACCCGGGTGACGGGGGCGTCGGCGAGGGAGCCCCAGGTGGTGGGGAGCCGGCCGCCGGGCTCGTGGGCGCCGGTGAGGACGTCGGCGAGGGCTGCGCCGCCCTCCTGGCCGGGGAACCAGGTCAGCAGGACGGCGGCGGCCTCGTTCCGCCAGGGGAGTTCCACCGGGGAGCCGGAGTTGACGACCACGACGGTGTTCGGGTTGGCGGCGGCGACCGCGCGGACCAGGTCGTCCTGGCGGCCGGGGAGCCGCAGGTCGACGCGGTCGAAGCCCTCGGACTCCACGCGGTCGGTGGTGGCCAACATGACGACCGCCGTGTCCGCGCCGCGGGCGGCCTCGACGGCCTCGGCGATCAGCTCGTCCGCGTCGCGCCGGGGGCCGCAGTGGGCGAGCGCGAAGGCGATGACCTTCATGGGGAGGCTCTCGGGGAGCCGGACGACGTGGGTCAGGGAGACCTCGACCGGTTCGCCGGCGGTCAGCTCGGCCTCGGCGCGGGGCACCGGGGCGCCGAAGAGCGTCTCGAAGGGGCCCTCCTTCTCGGGGCGCTGGTCGTCGTCGTAGTACGTCGTCCCGCCGACGGCGAGGGTGAAGCCGCCCGTGCCCTTGATGCCGAAGGTGTGCGGGCCGGACTCGCGCGGGGTGAAGGTGCCGGTCAGCTCGATGCTGTGGAGGGAGTCATGGGTGACGCCGTCGGGGAGGTCGGTGCCCGTCCACTGGATGAGGCCGCCCGGGGCGGAGCGGGTGCCGATGACCTCGCCGGCGGCGTCCCGGCAGACCGCCCGCAGGGTGAAGCCCTGATCGGCGACGGCCAGTTCGGTGGCCGGGTCGGCGCCGACGGCGTAGCCGAGGGTGCCTTCGGGGAGGGCGGCGGTGAGGCCGTCGAGCGGGGACACGATCCGGGCCGGGAAGACGGTGGCGGAGCCGCCGCCGAGGACGCGGGCGTCGCGTGCGGCGGCGCCGATCAGGGCCACGGTACCGCCCGGCCGCAGGGGCAGGGCGGCGCGCTCGTTGCGGACGAGGACGAAGGAGCGGCGGGCGATCTCGCGGGCCAGGGCCTCGCCGTCGACGGGCGCGGGCGGTTCGGTGACGGCGGGTTCGGCGCCGTCCAGGACGCCCGCGCGGGCGGCGAGGCGCAGCACGCGGCGGACGGCCGCGTCGACGGTGGCCTCGGCGACCCTGCCGTCGCGCACTGCCTGGGCGAGGGCGGGGCCGTACACGGTCCGCGGGCCGGGCATGGCGACGTCGAGACCGCCGTTGACGGCCGCCACGGTGTCCCGGGCGGCCATCCAGTCGGAGACGTTGACGCCGTCGAAGCCCCATTCGCCGCGCAGGACCTCGTTGACGAGGTGGTGGTGCTCGGTCATGGTCGTGCCGTTGACCGTGTTGTAGGCGGTCATGACGCCCCATGGGCGGGCGTTCTCCACGATGGTCTCGAAGGGCGCCAGGTACAGCTCGCGCAGGGCGCGTTCGGGCACCAGGTTGTTCACCGTGAAGCGGTCGGTCTCGGCGTCGTTGGCGACGAAGTGCTTGACGGTGGTGCCGACTCCGCCGGACTGGACGCCGGACACATAGCCGCTGCCGATCGCGCCGGTCAGGTACGGGTCCTCGCTGTAGCACTCGAAGTGGCGTCCGCCGAGCGGGGAACGGTGCAGGTTGACCGTGGGGGCGAGCAGGACGTGGACGCCCTTGCGGCGGGCCTCCTGGGCGAGCAGCACGCCGGCGCGGCGGGCGAGTTCCGGGTCCCAGGTGGCGGCGAGCGCGGTCGGTGAGGGCAGGGCGACGGAGGGGTCGTCGGCGGTCCAGCGGACGCCCCCGGACGCCGATCGGGCCGTCGGACATGACCAGGGACCGCAGACCGATCTCGGGCAGCGCGGGCAGGGTCCACATGTCCTGGCCGGCCAGCAGCCGGGCCTTGGCGTCGAGGCCGAGGGTGCCGAGGGCG
The DNA here is from genome assembly GCF_014203595.1 of Streptomyces echinatus. Lineage (GTDB taxonomy): Bacteria > Actinomycetota > Actinomycetes > Streptomycetales > Streptomycetaceae > Streptomyces > Streptomyces echinatus. The sequence continues at coordinate 740,549 of NZ_JACHJK010000001.1, read as the reverse complement.
GCCTCCACGGCCGCCTCGCGGGCCTTCTCGGCCGGGGTGGGCTGGGATCCCGCCATCGCGGTTCCTCCTCGTCGAGTCGCTGCAGGTGCCCCCATCGTGCCCGCATTCCCTGTAGAGTGGTAGGTTTCGTTATCCTGCCGTCATCTGGGGTCACCCGGCATGCCGTACGGTGACGTCATGAACGCGAGGGTCAGGAGCGAGGAACGGCGCGCGGAGATCGTCGGAGCCGCCCTGGAGGTGATCGCCGAGCGCGGTTACCGGGGCGCGAGCCTGGCCGCGGTGGCCGAGCGCGTCGGACTCACCCAGCAGGGCCTGCTGCACCACTTCCCCACCAAGGACGCGCTGTTGGTGGCGGTGCTCCAGGAGCGGGACCGGTGGGACGCGGTGCCGGACTCGCGGTGGCGGGTGGACCTGCTGGCCTCGCTGGTCGAGTACAACGCGATGCGTCCGGCGATCATCCAGACCTTCTCCGCGCTGCTCGGCGAGAGCGTGACCGAGGGGCACCCGGCGCGGGCCTACTTCACCGAACGGTACGCGCGGGTCCGGGAGTCCATGACCGAGGTCCTGCGCGGCGAGTACGGCGACCGGCTGCCGAACGGCCTCACCCCGGAACGCACCGCCCCCCTGCTCATCGCCGTGATGGACGGCCTGCAGTACCAGTGGCTCCTGGACCCCGAGTCGGTCGACATGCCGGGGGCGTTCCGGGACTTCCTGCGGCTGCTGGGGGAACGGGCGGACTGAGGGGAACGGTCCGAGGGGGGCGCGGCTGCGCGGCGTCTGCGTCATACTGCCGCCGTCCACCGAACCACGCGCCCCACAGCGACGGAAGGTCTCAACCGCCTTGTTACGTATACGGCTTCGCATCGGCGTGCTCGGCCTGGCCCTGTCGGCCGCCCTGTCCGTTCCCGTCACGACCGCCTCGGCGGCGCCCTCCCCGACCGCCGAGGAGCGGCGGCTCGACGGGGCCGTCCCGCAGGAGATCCTCAGGCGTTCCGGATTCGACGACGCGGCACCGGAGTTCGGCCGCGCACTGGAGCGCGCGCGCTCCTACGCCGAGGCCCGCCGGGTCGTCGCACGGGAGGGTTCCGCGCTGTGGCGGCGGGCCGTGGACCGGGCACAGGGGCGGGGGCCGGCCGGCGGTGATCTCTCCCGGGACGACGACCGGCCGCTGTACTGGGCACGGCTGGGGATGACCCGGGAGGTGCGCACCTGGGAACCGGGGTTCGGCCTCACCCAAGCCCGGCGGACGGCGCTGCTCGACCGGCTGGAGCGGACCTCGCGCGGGCAGACCGACATCCGTCACCCGGAGAAGGGGCATCTGCGGCGCGTGCTGCTCACCGGCTTCGACCCCTTCACGCTCGACCGGGACATCCGCATCTCCAACCCGTCCGGGGCGGCCGCGCTCGCGCTCGACGGCACGGTGATCCGGACGGCGCGGGGCCCGGCGCGCGTCGAGACCGCCGTGTTCCCGGTGCGCTGGCAGGACTTCGCCGAGGGCACGGTGGAGCGGACGCTGCGGCCCCACCTGCCGCACGTCGACCTGTTCACGACCGTGAGCCAGGGCCGCGTCGGCCGGTTCGACGTCGAACGCACCAACGGCGCCTGGCGCGGCGGCTTCCCGGACAACGACGACGTCTCGCGCACGGAGACCGTCCCGGTCGCCGACCCGGCGACCCAGCCCCAGTGGACGGGCACCACGCTGCCGTACGCGGCCGTCGTGGCCGCGCGGACGGGGCGTTTCCCGGTCTACGACCACACGGAGGTGACCGAGATCCCGGCCGGGCCGGGCACCGGTCCCGTGGTGCGGCCGGACGGACCGACCCCCGGCTCCACCGCCCGGGCCGGGGGCGGTGGTGACTACCTCTCCAACGAGATCGCCTACCGGGCCACCCTGCTGCGGGACCGGCTCGGACTGCACGACTCCCTGCCGGGCGGGCATGTGCACACGCCCGTGCTGCAGTTCGGCGCCGGCAACACCGACCCGGCCGCCGGCACGGTCACCGACCCGGAGTTCGTGCGCAACCGGCTGGACATCATCGCGCAGACGCGGTCGATCGTGACCGTCGCGCTCAGTGCGACGGAGCGAACGCGAGGCTGATGCCGAGGCCGGCCAGGACGGAACCGATCACCTTGTTGAGGACCTTCTGGCCGCGCAGCATCACGGCACGCATCCGGGAGTGCGAGAAGAACGCGGCGACCACGCCGAACCACAGCAGGTGGGCCAGCGACATGAACAGGCCGTAGCCCGCCTGCTGGCAGAGCGGGGTGTCCGGGCTGACGACCTGGGCGAAGGTGGAGACGACGAACAGGGTCGTCTTCGGGTTGAGCACGTTGGTGAGGAAGCCGGCGCGCAGGGCGGCGAGCGGGGTGAGCTCCCGCTTGTCGTCCAGGTCGATGCGCAGCTCGCCGCGGGTGCGGTAGGTGCGGACGCCGACGTACACCAGGTAGGTGGCGCCGATCAGCTTGATCACCGTGAACAGGGCGGTGGAGGAGGCGATCAGCAGGCCGACGCCGAGCAGGGTGTACGTGACGTGGACCAGGACGCCCGCCGCCACGCCCACGGCGGCGAGCAGACCGGTGCGGCGGCCGTACAGGTAGCTGTTGCGGACGATCATCGCGAAGTCCGCGCCGGGGGCGATCACGGCGAGGACCGTGATGACGGCGACGGCGAGTATCTGGGTCTCGGGGTGACGTCCTCCGTGTCCGGCCGGCCACCGGGAGCACCGGGTGCGGCGGGGTCGTCGGCGGCGCTCTCCTCGCCCAGCAGGTCACGGGCGAGGAGTGTGGCGCCCGCGACCGCGCCCGGCATCAGGAACACCGCGGCGAAGGGAACCAGGAAGGCCAGGCCCAGGGGGGTGCCGAAGCCCCAGACCAGGGTCTTGCGGGAGCGGAACAGGGTGAGGCGGGCGCGCAGTTCGACGCCCCGGCGCTGCAGGGCCACGGCGGCGAGTTCCTCGGTGAGGAAGAAGCCGGTGACGAAGAAGCCGATCACGGGTACGACGGTCTGGCCGACGAAGGGCAGGAACCCGAGGGCGAAGAGCAGCACGCCCCACAGGGCGGCCCGGACCAGCACGCGCAGGCTGTCCCGGGCGGAGATCCACAGCTCGCGCCAGAGCGGGAGGCCGGACCGGGGAGCGGTGCCGTCGGGCGAGACGTCGGCGTCGACCGTCTCCGAGAGGTTCTCGTAGAAGGGCTGGCCGACCAGCAGGGTGACGGCGGTGAACGTCAGCACCGCCAGCAGCAGGCCGAGGGCGAAGAGGACGGCCGTCAGGAAGCCGCGGAACAGGCCCTGCCAGGGGCTCCCCCAGTCGTCCGCGAACGGGGTCGCCCAGCTGACGGCGTCCGCGCCCCACAGGGCGAGGGCGACCAGTGCCGCCGCGTACAGCACCAGTGTGATCAGGCCGGGCAGCAGCCCGAACCCGTACTGGCGGCCGTGCCGCGCCACCCACCGCTGGCCCTTCAGCAGATAACCGAATCCCACCCCAAGATCACGCATGGCGAGGACTCTACTGGCTCGGTGCGGCCGGGTGGGGGGTCAGTCGGCCAGCATGCGGTGCAGCAGGTCCCGCAGGGAGCGCCGCTCCTCCTCGGACAGTCCGGCGAGCGGCTCGCGGGCGAAGTGCAAGCCCTCGCGCAGGTCCCGGGCCATCTGCCGGCCCTCCCCGGTGGCGGCGGCCACCTTCACCCGGCGGTCGGCCGGGTCGGGGCGGCGCTCCACCAGGCCGCGGGACTCCAGACGGTCCACGATCCCGGTCACGTTCGACGGTTCGCATTTCAGCTTCTGCGCCAGCTTGCGCATCGGCAGCGGCTCCAGCGAGAGCAGGCTGAGGAGCCGGGCCTGCGGGCCGGTCAGCGCGTGCTCGCCCGCCGCCTTCTCGTAGTCCGCGTAGAAGCGGGCCACGACGTCACCGATCAGCTCGACCACCTCCATGGTGAGGGCGTCGGGGCGGTGGGTACGCGATGGGGTGGACATGCCCACCAGGATACCCGGTTACTTGACATCATGAAATATTCAGGCGCATGGTTGTTTCAGGTTCTGAAGTAAATTGGAAAGGCTCCGTCATGATCAACCGCGAGTGGCACCTGCTCAGCCGTCCCGTCGGCTGGCCGAAGCCCGAGGACTTCGCCCTGGTCGAGGCGCCGGTCCCGACCCCGGGCGAGGGCCAGGTGCTGGTGCGGAACAAGTACCTCTCCGTCGACCCGTACATGCGCGGCCGCATGAGTGCCGCGAAGTCGTACGCCGCCCCCTTCGAGCTGGGCAAGGTCATGCAGGGCGGCGCGGTCGGCGAGGTGATCGAGTCGAACGCCGAGGGCATCGCCGTCGGCGACCACGTCCTGCACTTCTTCGGCTGGCGCGAGTACGCCGCGGTGGACGCGAAGAACGCCGTCAAGGTGGGCCCGACGGCCGTCCCGGCCGTGACGGTCGACCCGGAGGCCGTGCCCCTGTCGGCGTACCTCGGCGTCCTCGGCATGACCGGCCTGACCGCCTACGCCGGGCTGCTGCGCACCGCCTCCTTCAAGGAGGGCGACGTCGTGTTCGTGTCGGGCGCGGCCGGCGCCGTCGGCAGCCAGGTGGGCCAGATCGCCAAGCTCAAGGGCGCCTCCCGGGTCATCGGCTCGGCCGGGTCCGACGAGAAGGTCAAGCTGCTGGTGGAGGAGTACGGCTTCGACGCCGCCTTCAACTACAAGAACGGCCCGGTCGACGAGCAGCTGCGGCAGGCCGCGCCCGACGGCGTCGACGTCTACTTCGACAACGTCGGCGGGGACCACCTGGAGGCCGCCATCGGGTCACTGAACCAGGGCGGCCGGATCGCGGTCTGCGGCATGATCTCGGTCTACAACAACACCGAGCCCGCCCCCGGCCCGCGGAACCTCGCCCGGCTGATCCAGACCCGCGGCCGGATCGAGGGCTTCCTGGTCGGCGACCACTACGACCTGCAGCCGCAGTTCGTCCAGGAGGTCGGCCCGTGGGTCGCCTCGGGCGCGCTGAAGTACCGGGAGACCGTGGTCGAGGGCATCGAGAACAACCTCGAGGCGTTCCTCGGAGTGCTGCGCGGCGACAACATCGGCAAGATGGTCGTCAAGCTCTAGCCTTCACGACGTTTTCGGCATGCGGTAACTTCTTTCCGAAATCATCCGTCGTCGATCGTGGGCGCGAGTCACGGCGGACCGAGGAGGAAGACAACCGCATGCCCATCACGCAGTCCGACGTCCTGTACACCGCCGTCGCCACCGCGGAGAACGGCCGCGACGGCCGGGTCGCCACCGACGACGGCAAGCTCGACGTGGTCGTCAACCCGCCCAAGGAGCTGGGCGGCAACGGCGCCGGCACGAATCCGGAGCAGCTGTTCGCCGCCGGCTACAGCGCCTGCTTCCAGGGCGCGCTCGGCGTCGTGGCCCGGCAGGAGGGCGCCGACGTCTCCGGCTCCACGGTCACGGCCAAGGTCGGTATCGGCAAGAACGACGACGGTTTCGGGATCATCGTGGAGATCTCGGCCAGCATCCCGAACGTCGACGAGGCGACCGCCCGGGAACTCGTCGAGAAGGCGCACCAGGTGTGCCCCTACTCGAAGGCGACCCGCGGCAACATCACCGTGACGCTGGTCTGACCTTCGTCGTTGCGCACAGCGGCAGCCGCACCCCTGGACGTGGGGTGCGGCTGCTTCGCGCCCACGGCCGCCGCCCGGAACCGGTACGTCACCGGGTGCGGGCCGCCGGCGGTTCTGGCTCGGTTCCCCGCGCCCCTTCAGGGCATCGCCAGTGCCGCCCGGTGGACGGCGGCCGCCAGCCTGTCGTTCTCCGGCGCGGCTCCGCCCGGGAACGCGAACCGCCTGCGCGCATAGCCGTAGGCGAGCCCGCTGCGCGGGTCCGCGAAGGCCTGGACGCCGTTCGCGCCGCTGTGGCCCAGCGCGCCGGCGCCCAGGAAGGGGTGCCAGGTGTCCGCGGTCGCCTGGAAGCCGAGGCCGAAGGCCTGGTGGCCGCGGGCCACCAGGTCGTACCCCACGGAGTGGATCTGGGCGAACTCCGCGAGCGTGTCCTCCTTCAGCAAGGGGGCTCTGCCGTCCACCTCGCCGATCATCGCCGCGTACATGCCCGCGAGGCCGCGTGCCGAGCCGGTCCCGCCCACCGAGGCGGGGCCCCTGGCCCGGATCAGCCGCTCGTTCGGCAGGCTCTCCAGGTCGGTGGGCTCCGCGCCGTGCCGGTTGAAGGCGATCGACGTGAGGGTGTGCGGGCCGGCCGGCACGGCGTCGAGCCGCGCCCGCTGCGCGGGAGTCGGCCGCAGGGGCAGGACCGGGCGGAAGCGGGGCTCGTGCGCGGCCGGCAGACCCAGGTGGAGGTCGAGGCCGTGGGGGACCCGGACCCGCTCCTCGTACACCTCCTGGAGCGTGCGGCCCGTCGCCCGGCGGACGATCTCACCGGTCAGCGCGCCGATCACCAGTGCGTGACACCCGAAGGCCGTGCCAGGCCGCCAGAACGGCCGCTGGTCGGCGAGGCGCTCGGCGATCACCCGGTCGTCGGCCAGCTCGGCGAGGCTGAAGCCGGTGTCGGTGCCGACCAGCCCCGCCCGGTGCGCGAGCAGGTCGCGCAGGGTCAGCGCGCCCTTGCCCTCGGCGGCGAACTCCGGCCAGTAGTAGGTGACCTTGCGGTCCACCTCCAGGGTGCCGTCCTGCACCAGCAGCGCGGTGACCAGGTGGGCCGCGCCCTTCGTGGCCGAGTACACGCCGTACAGCGAGTCACCCGTCACACCCGCGCCGGCCCACAGGTCCACGACGCGACGCCCGTGGACGTACGCGCACAACTGGGCCTCGTGGTCGCCCGCCTCCTCGGCGACGACGGCGGCGAACTCCTCGCGCACCGTCTCGAAACCCTCGGCGACCGTGCCCCGGACGGTGCTCTCCTGCGTCATCCACTCTCCTCGGCCGATCCGCTGCCCGCTGCCGCCCCCGGCACAACGCCCGCGCCGGCGTCGGGCGTTTCCGGGGACCGGTACGGCGGGACGTGCCTGTTCGACTCAACTGCCGCGGGCTCCCGGATGTCACGAAGGCCCCGGACGGCCGGGGGAACGCGGGTGCGCCGGGGTGCGGGTCGCCGGAGGAACGCGGGGGTGCGGGTGCGCCGGGGCGCGGGTCAGGTGCGCCGGGGCGCGGGTCAGGTGCACCACCACAGGAAGCGGTCACAGGTCTTGGTGGGTGTCGGCTCGGGGGTGGGGTCGGCCGTCGTCGGGGCCGCCGTCGGGCTCGCGGGCGGTGTGCCGGGCGGGGCGGCCGGGGTGGGGGCGGTCGCACCGGAACCCGTCGTGGCCGACTGCCGGGGTGTGCCGGTGTCCTGGGCGGAGGGGGACGCGGAGTCCTTTTCGTCCCGCGGGGACCCGGAGGCGGACGGTGAGGCGGAGGCGTCCGGGGAGGCGGACCCGCCGTGGCTCGGGGTGATGCCGGAGGTGGCGTCGAGGGGTTCGGCCGTGTGGTCCGGCAGGGTGGAGGCGGCGCCGCCGTCCGCCGCGGTGTCCCCGGCCGGGGCCGGGGTGTCGCCGGTGGTGAAGGGCGAGAAGGGGGCGTCCGTGCCGAGTTCGGCGAGGCTGAGCCCGCCGGCCGCGAGCACGAAACCGGCCGCGACCAGCAGGGTACGGCGACGGCGACGGCGGTGGACGGCGGCCTTGCGGTCCCGCCGGCTGCCGGCGGCACGGGCGTCGGCGCGGCCGGCGACGCGCCGGCCGGCGGGAGCGTCGTCCTCGGCGAACTCCCGGTCGTCCTCGTCGCCCTCCTCCGACCGGACCGGCTCGTCCCGGCCGTCCGGCCCGTCCGGCCCCTCCGGGTCTTCCGGTTCGCCGTGGCCGCCGTACGGTTCGGGGTGCGGCTCGCCGTAGGCCTCGCGATACGGCTCGCTGTACGACTCGTCGTACGACCGCTCGTACGAGTGACCCCCGTACGGGGCAGGCGGTTGCGCACGGCTCTGCTCGTACCCGTGGGTGCGCCCGTGCGCGTGCGCGGCCGGCGCCGCCGCGAAGACGGCGAGGCGGTCGGCCGGAGTGCCGCACCCGGGACAGGCCAGGGCGCCGTTCAGGTGCCGTTGGCACGGGGGGCAGTAGTCCATGACGCGGGAAGACTAGAGTCCGCACGGGTCAGGTTCCAGGCGCCCCTGTGAAGGTTTGGTGCGAGGTCGAAAAAGTTATCGAAAGCCTTGCCGAAACCGTTACCTGTTCGACCCATTGACACCCCCGCCGCCCCATCCTTACTGTCACGCCAACATTTCGAACGAGTGACGAAATCTCGAACAGCTGAGGGGCAACTGCCGTGCGCATCACCGGAATCAGCACGCACGTGGTCGGCACGCCGTGGCGCAACCTGACCTACGTCCAGGTGCACACCGACGAGGGCCTCACGGGGGTCGGTGAGACCAGGATGCTCGGTCACACCGACGCGCTGCTCGGCTATCTGCGCGAGGCCGAGGCCAATCACATCCTCGGCTCGGACCCGTTCGCCGTCGAGGACCTGGTGCGCCGCATGAAGTACGGCGACTACGGCCGCGCCGGCGAGATCGTCATGTCCGGCATCGCGGTGGTCGAGATGGCGTGCTGGGACATCAAGGGCAAGGCGCTGGGCGTGCCGGTGTGGCAGCTGCTCGGCGGGAAGGTGACCGACCGGGTCAAGGCGTACGCCAACGGGTGGTACACGACCGAGCGGACCCCGGAGGCGTACCACAAGGCCGCCCGGGGGGTCATGGAGCGTGGGTACAAGGCGCTGAAGATCGACCCCTTCGGCACCGGGCACTTCGAGCTGGACCACGACGAGACCCTGTACGCGGTCTCCCTCATCGAGGCCGTGCGCGACGCCATCGGCCCGGACGCCGAACTGATGCTGGAGATGCACGGCCGCTTCTCCCCCGCCACCGCCGTCCGGCTCGCCAGGGAGCTGGCCCCCTTCGAGCCCGCCTGGCTGGAGGAGCCCGTGCCGCCGGAGAACCTCAAGGCACTGGAGAAGGTCGCGGCCAAGGTCGACATCCCGGTCGCCACCGGTGAGCGCATCCACGACCGGATCGAGTTCCGCGAGCTGTTCGAGAGCCAGGCCGTGGACGTCATCCAGCCCGACGTCGGCCACATCGGCGGCATCTGGGAGACCCGCAAGCTGGCCGCCACCGCCGAGACGCACTACATGCTCGTCGCCCCGCACAACGTCGGCGGGTCCGTCCTCACCGCCGCCTCCCTCCAGGTCGGCTTCACCTCCCCGAACTTCAAGATCCTTGAGCACTTCAACGACTTCGCGGACGCGGAGATCAAGAAGGTGGTCAAGGGGGCGCCGCAGGTCGTGGACGGGTACTTCCACCTCTCCGACGCACCCGGTCTCGGCGTCGAGCTGGACGTCGACGCGGCGGCCGAGTTCCCGCAGCAGCAGGCCCGGTTCGACCTGTGGTCCGAGGGCTGGGAGCAGCGCAGGCCGAAGGGCACGAAGTGAGTTCCCGGATCCTGGTCGAGGCGCCGGGCACCCACCGGGTGGAGGAGCACACGCCCCGCGACCCCGGCCCCGGCGAGGCGCTGGTCGCCGTGCACGCCGTCGGCATCTGCGGCAGCGACCGCGAGGTGTACCAGGGCACCCGGCCGGAGGGGTACGTCCGCTACCCGCTCACGCCGGGCCACGAGTGGTCCGGGACGGTGTGGGCGGTGGGCGCCGGTGTGCCGGAGGGCCTCATCGGCCGCAAGGTCGTCGGCGAGGGCTTTCGCAACTGCCAGGTCTGCGAACGCTGTCACGCGGGCGAGACCACGCTGTGCGCCGCGGGGTACGAGGAGACCGGCTTCACCCGGCCCGGCGCCATGGCCGGCACGCTCACCCTCCCGGCCCGGCTGCTGCACCCGCTGCCGGACGACGCCGACCTCACCGCCGCCGCCCTGCTGGAGCCGGCCGCCTGCATCGCCGCCGCCGCGCTGAAGTCGGGCGCCCGGCCGGGCGAGCGGGTCGCGGTGGTCGGCACGGGCACGCTGGGCATGTTCGCGGTGCAGTTCCTGAAGGCCGTCTCGCCCGCGGAACTGCTCGTCGTGGGCACGCGCGATGACCGGGAGGCGCTCTCCCGGCGGTTCGGGGCGACCGACTTCCGGCTCAGGGACCGGGAACTGCCCGACGACTTCGACGTCGTGATCGAGACCGCCGGGTCGGCGTCCGCCGCGCGCACCGCCGCCTCGCTGCTCCGGCGCGGCGGACGGCTGGTCCTGACGGGCATCCCGGCGCCGGGCGCCCAGGGGCTGGACCCGACCGGTCTCGTCGTACGGCAGCTGGAGGTGCGCACCGTCTTCGGGGCTCCGCCGGACGCCTGGGCGCACGCCGTGCGGGTGTTCGGCGCCGGGCTGCTCGACCCGCTGCCGCTGATCACGCACGAGCTGCCGCTGACCGGGTTCTCCCAGGCCATCGAGCTGGTGGGAGCCGGCGATCCGAAGGTGGGCAAGGTGCTGCTCCGGCCCTAGGGCCTTTCGTTCGGATCAGGCCGGATCAGGGAGCGGGGTCTGGTGCCGTACATCGCAAGGCGGAGGAGGGCGACATGGCGGAGCCATGGCAACCGACGACAACGCGGCGAGGTGCGGTGCCAGGGCCCGCGAGCCCGGCATGATCCAAACGAGAGGCCCTAGGGGCCCCTGTCGTACGCCGGCCGGGGCGTGACCTGACGGCGCCCCGGCCGGCGTACTCCCGGCGCTTTTCCCGCGCTTGTCCCGGCGCCCTTTCACAGCCGAAGCCGCGAACCTTGTCCGATATTTCGAACACTCAGGACACTAAGGAACAGCCAGTGAACGACGCTTCCGCCCCGGCGGTGCGCAGGCCCGGTGAGCAGCCGCTCGCCGCACTCGGCCTGGGCGCGCCCGCCCTCGACCCCGCCGACGCCTCCGTCCACAGCTTCCCGGGCGGCGGTCGCTGGCGCACCGAGATCCCCTCGTGCGAGGGTCCCGAAGCGCTGGCGGTCGTCCTCAAGGAGGCCTCGCGCCTCGATGTGCCCATCCACCGGATCAGCCAGGGCAGCGGCGTGTGGATGCTCACCGACGCCGAGATCACCGAGATGGCCGAGGCCACCGCCGAACGCGGCATCGAGCTCTGCCTGTTCACCGGCCCGCGCGGCACCTGGGACATCGGCGGCTCGGTGCGGTCCGACTCCCGCGGGGCCGGACCGCGCGCCCGGGGCCACGACGCGGTCGCCGGCTGTGTCGAGGACGCCGTCAGGGCCACCGAACTGGGCGTCAAGTGCCTGCTCGTCGCCGACGAGGGCGTGCTGTGGACCCTGCACCGGGCCCGCGCGGCCGGCATCCTCCCGGCCGGCACCACGCTGAAGGTCTCGGCGCTCATCGGCCCCGTCAACCCGGCCTCGTACGCCGTCTACGAGCGGCTCGGCGCCGACTCCGTCAACGTGCCCAGCGATCTGACGCTGGACCACCTCACCGAGATCCGCCGGGTGTCCGCCGCCCCGATGGACATGTACATCGAGGCCCCGGACGACCTCGGCGGCTACGTCCGGATGTACGAGGTCGCCGAGCTGATCCGGCGCGGCGCACCGCTCTACCTGAAGTTCGGTCTGTCCAAGGCGCCCGGCATCTACCCGTGGGGCACCCATCTGCGGGACGTGACCCTGGACACCGCCCGGGAGCGGGTGCGGCGCGGCCGGCTAGCCCTGGACCTGCTCGCCCGGCACGGCGCGGACGACGGCATGGCGCCGCTCGGCTCCCGGCTGCCCGGAACCCTCCACCGCTTCCCCGTCGAAGCCTCCGCTCCTCCCCACGACGAGCCTCTCCACGACGAGCCTCTCCACGACGAGAACGACAAGGACTGATCCCATGCGCAACCGCAGAGCCGCACTCGCCCTGCTGGCATCGGCCGCCTCGCTCGCCCTCACCCTGACCGCGTGCGGCCAGAACAGCGAGGGCGGCAGCAAGGAGAAGCCGGGCGACACCAAGGGCGCCACCATCGGCATCGCGATGCCGACCAAGTCCTCCGAGCGCTGGATATCCGACGGCAAGAACGTCGTGAAGGACCTGGAGGCCAAGGGGTACAAGACCAAGCTGGTGTACGGCGAGGACGACCCCGAACAGCAGGTCTCGCAGATCGAGAACCTGATCACGCAGGGCGTCAAGGGCCTGATCATCGCGGCCATCGACAACAAGTCCCTGAACAGCGTGCTCCAGCAGGCCGCCGACGCCGGCATCCCGGTCATCTCCTACGACCGCCTGATCCTCGGCAGCGACCACGTCGACTACTACGCCTCGTTCGACAACGAGAAGGTCGGCAAGCTGCAGGGCCAGTACATCGTGGACAAGCTCGGGCTGGGCAAGGGCGCGAAGGGCCCGTTCAACATCGAGCTGTTCGCCGGCTCCAACGACGACAACAACACCCGGTACTTCTTCGACGGCGCGATGAGCGTGCTGAAGCCGTACATGGACAAGAAGCAGCTCGTCGTCCGGTCCGGCCAGACCGCGCTCGACAAGGTCACCACGCTGCGCTGGGACGGCGCCACCGCCCAGCGGCGCATGGACGACATCCTCACCTCCTCGTACAAGAGCGAGAAGGTCGACGCCGTCCTCTCGCCCTACGACGGCATCTCCATCGGCGTGCTGTCCGCGCTGAAGTCGGACGGCTACGGCTCGGGGAGCAGGCCGCTGCCGGTCATCACCGGCCAGGACGCGGAGCTGGCCTCCGTGAAGTCGATCATCGGCGGCCAGCAGACGCAGACCGTCTACAAGGACCTCCGCAAGCTCGCCGAGGTCGCCTCGACGATGGTCGACGACCTGCTGAAGGGCAAGAAGCCCGAGGTCAACGACACCAAGTCGTACGACAACGGCTCCAAGGTCGTCCCCGCCTACCTGCTCCAGCCGGTCAGCGTCGACAAGACCAACTACGAGGACGTGCTCGTCAAGGGCGGCTACTACACGGACTCCCAGCTCAAGTGAGACCCGCCCACCCGACGACCCCACACTGATTGGAAGGCACGACCATGGCGGGACCCGTCCTGGAAATGCGCTCGATCGTCAAGACCTTTCCCGGTGTCACAGCGCTCTCGGACGTCACACTGACGGTGCGCCAGGGCGAGGTCCACGCCGTCTGCGGGGAGAACGGCGCCGGCAAGTCCACCCTGATGAAGGTGCTCTCCGGCGTCCATCCGCACGGCAGCTACGAGGGCGAGATCCTCTTCGAGGGAGAACTCTGCCGCTTCCGGGACATCCGGGCGAGCGAGCACCACGGCATCGTCATCATCCACCAGGAACTGGCACTGGTGCCGTACCTCTCCGTCGCGGAGAACATCTTCCTCGGCAACGAGCACGCCACGCGCGGGCTCATCAACTGGAACGACACCCTCAGGCATGCCACCGAACTGCTGCGCCGGGTCGGTCTGACCGACCACCCGGAGACCCGCGTCGCCGACATCGGCGTCGGCAAGCAGCAGCTCGTGGAGATCGCGAAGGCGCTGTCGAAGAAGGTGAAGCTGCTCATCCTGGACGAGCCGACCGCGGCCCTGAACGACGAGGACAGCGGCAAACTGCTCGACCTGATCCTGGAGCTGAAGAAGCAGGGCATCACCTCGATCATCATCTCCCACAAGCTGGGCGAGATCCGCCGGGTCGCCGACTCGGTGACCATCATCCGGGACGGGCGCTCCATCGAGACGCTCGACGTGAAGGACCCGGGGACGACCGAGGACCGGATCATCAGCGGCATGGTCGGCCGCGACCTCGACCACCGCTTCCCCGAGCGCACCCCGCACCACGCCGAGGAGGGCACGGCCCCGGCCCTGGAGATCCGCGACTGGACCGTGCGCCACCCGATCGACCAGCAGCGCAAGGTCGTCGACCACGTGTCGCTTCAGGTGCGCCGCGGGGAGATCGTCGGCATCGCGGGCCTCATGGGCGCCGGCCGCACCGAGCTGGCCATGAGCGTCTTCGGGCGGTCGTACGGCCGGTACGCGGGCGGCACGGTCCGCAAGGACGGCGAGGAGATCCGGACGCGGTCCGTCGCCGAGGCGATCGGGCACGGCATCGCCTACGTCACCGAGGACCGCAAGCACTACGGCCTCAACCTCATCGACACCGTCAACCGCAACATCTCGCTGACCTCGCTCGCCAAGGTGGCCCGGCGCGGTGTGGTCGACGAGCACGAGGAACGGCAGGTCGCCGAGCGGTTCCGCACCTCCATGAACATCAAGGCGCCCAGCGTCTTCGAGCCGGTGGGCAAGCTCTCGGGCGGCAATCAGCAGAAGGTCGTGCTCAGCAAGTGGATCTTCGCGGGTCCGGACGTGCTGATCCTGGACGAGCCGACGCGCGGGATCGACGTCGGCGCCAAGTTCGAGATCTACACGGTCATCGACAAGCTGGCGGCCGAGGGCAGGGCGGTCGTCTTCATCTCCTCCGAGCTGCCGGAGCTGCTCGGCATGTGCGACCGCATCTACACGATGGCCGCGGGCCGGCTGACCGGCGAGTTCTCCCGGGCCGAGGCATCCCAGGAATCGCTGATGCGCCAGATGACGAAGGACAAAGAGGTGTCCCGATGAGCACGGATGTCACCGCCAGGACCCCGGCCCCGGCGCCGCCCGGGAAGAGCGGCGACGCGGCCCCCGGCGGTCTGCTGCGGCTGATGCTGGACGGCCTGCGCAACAACATGCGCCAGTACGGCATGCTGATCGCCCTCGGCCTGATCGTGGTCCTGTTCTCGGTGTGGACCGACGGCGACCTGCTGCTGCCCCGCAACGTCTCCAACCTGGTACTGCAGAACAGCCACATCCTGATCCTCGCGATCGGCATGATGCTGGTGATCATCGCGGGCCACATCGACCTGTCGGTCGGTTCCCTGACGGCGTTCACCGGCGCGTTCGCGGCCGTCCTGACGGTGCAGCACGGGGTGGCCTGGCCGGTCGCCCTGGTGCTGTGCCTGCTGGTCGGCGCGGTGGCCGGCGCCGTACAGGGCTTCATGATCGCCTACTTCGGCATCCCCTCGTTCATCGTCACCCTCGCCGGGATGCTGATCTTCCGCGGTCTGACGGAGATCTTCCTGGAGGGGCAGACCCTCGGCCCGTTCCCGGGCGGGCTGCAGAAGATGGGCAACGGCTTCCTGCCGGAGGCCGGCCCGCACACCAACTACCACAACCTCACCCTGCTGCTGGGCATCGTCCTGATCGTCTTCACGGTCCTGCAGGAGTTCCGCGACCGCAGGCGCCAGCAGGAGTTCTCGCTCGAGGTCCCGCCGCGCGGCCTCTTCCTGCTCAAGCTCGTCGCCATCAGCGCCGCGATCCTCGTCGTCACGATGCTGCTCGCCAGCTACAAGGGCGCCCCGATCGTGCTGATCGTCCTCGGCGCGCTGGTCGTCGGCTACGGCTACGTCATGCGCAACGCCGTCTTCGGCCGGCACATCTACGCGATCGGCGGCAATCTGCCGGCGGCCAAGCTGTCCGGCGTCAAGGACAAGAAGGTCACCTTCTACGTCTTCCTGAACATGGGCGTGCTCGCGGCCCTGGCGGGTCTGGTGGTCGCCGCCCGTCTGAACGCGGCCTCGCCGAAGGCCGGCCTCAACTTCGAACTGGAGGCCATCGCCTCGTCGTTCATCGGCGGCGCGTCCATGAGCGGCGGCGTCGGCACCGTCCTCGGCGCCATCATCGGCGGTCTCGTCCTCGGCGTGCTGAACAACGGCATGAACCTCCTCAGTGTCGGCACCGACTGGCAGCAGGTCATCAAGGGCCTCGCCCTGCTGGTGGCGGTCGGATTCGACGTGTGGAACAAGCGCAAGTCCGGTTCGTAAGGGTCCAGACAAGGGAGCGCACCCCATGGAACTGAACAGACGCACGGTCATCGCGGGAGCAGCCGCGGCGGGGCTCGCCGCCACCACCGCCGGTACCGCCCACGCCTCCTCGGGGAGGAAACCGGTGAAGGAGCTCTTCGGCACCCTCGCCGACGGCACGAGGGTCCACCGCTGGTCGCTGGAGAACGGCGGCACCCGGCTGAAGGTCCTCTCCTACGGCGGCATCGTCCAGTCGCTGGAGATCCCCGACCGGCACGGCCGGTATGCGAACGTCTCGCTCGGCTACGACGACCTCGCCGCGTACGTCGCCGGGACCACCTTCTTCGGCGCCACCATCGGCCGTTACGGCAATCGCATCGCCAAGGGGCGGTTCACCCTGGACGGCAGGACCTACCAGCTGTCCGTCAACGACGGCGAGAACAGCCTGCACGGTGGCGCCAAGGGCTTCAACACCAAGGTGTGGGACGTGGAGCCGTTCAGCGCGGGCACGGACGTCGGCCTGCACCTGTACGACACGAGCGCCGACGGCGAGATGGGCTACCCCGGCACGCTGCGGACGAGGGTCACCTTCACGCTGAACCGGCACGGCGACTGGCGGATCGACTACGCGGCCACCACCGACAGGCCGACGGTCGTCAACCTCACCAACCACACGTACTACAACCTCGCCGGCGAGGGCAGCGGCAGCATCTGTGGCCACGAGCTCTGGCTGGCCGCGAGCCGGTACACCCCCACCGACGCGGGCCTGATCCCCACCGGCGAACTGGCGAAGGTGACGGGCACCCCGTTCGACTTCACCCGGCCCAAGCCGGTCGGCCGCGACCTCCGCACCGGCCACGGCCAGCTGGTGACCGCCAAGGGCTACGACCACAACTTCGTGCTCGACAAGGGGGTGACCGCGCGGCCGGAGCACGTGGTGACGCTCCGCGACCCGGGGTCCGGCCGGACCCTGAGGATCCTCACCGACCAGCCCGGCGTGCAGTTCTACTCGGGCAACTTCCTCGACGGCACCCTCGTCGGCACGTCCGGGCGGACCTACCGGCAGAGTGACGGTCTGTGCCTGGAGACCCAGCACTTCCCGGACTCGCCGAACCAGCCGTCGTTCCCCTCCACCGTGCTGCGGCCCGGGCAGACGTACCGGTCGACGACGATCCACGCGTTCGGGTCGTGAAGTCGCTCACCCATCGGATGAGTTGAACACCACCGCCGCCGCCTCCGTATCCAAGGGCGGCCCGTGCTCCCCCGCACGGGCCACCCTGAACGGAGGTCCCCTTGGCCGGCAACGTCACCTCGTTGTTCCGCGGCGGCGCCGCGCACAGCCCCTCCATGGCGGCGCTGACGCGGGAGGGCGGCGACGGAACCGGCCCGGTGGACTTCTGCATCCCGTGCAACCCGTACTTCCCGACACCGGCCATGTTCGAGGAGATGGCGCACCGGCTGCGCGAGATCGTCACGTACTACCCGAGCGGCGCCGACACCATCACGAGTGAGCTGTGCGCCCTGCTCCAGCTGCCGCCGCAGTGCGTGGCGATGGGCAACGGCTCCACCGAGCTGATCACCTGGATCGACCATCTGCTGGTCCGCGAGTCCCTCGCCGTCCCCGTGCCCACGTTCGGCCGCTGGACCGACCAGCCGATGGAGACGGGCAAGCGGGTCGACATGTTCCCGCTCCAGGAGGCGAGCGACTTCGCCCTGGACCTCGGCCGGTACGCCGAGTTCATCCGCGCCCGGGGCACCCGGGTGGCGGTGATCTGCAACCCGAACAACCCCGACGGCGGCTATCTGCGCAGGCAGCAGGTCGTGCAGTTCATGGACGCCATGGCGGACCTGGACCTGGTGGTGGTCGACGAGTCGTTCCTGGAGTTCGCCGACGCGGAGACCGAGCCGAGCGTCGTCCAGGAGGCCATGCTCCGCCCCAACGTGATCGTGCTGCGCAGCCTGGGCAAGAACTTCGGTCTGCACGGCATCCGCTTCGGCTACCTGGTCGCCAACCCGG
This sequence comes from Streptomyces echinatus, assembly GCF_014203595.1. Classification (GTDB taxonomy): domain Bacteria; phylum Actinomycetota; class Actinomycetes; order Streptomycetales; family Streptomycetaceae; genus Streptomyces; species Streptomyces echinatus. Next base: position 722,804 of record NZ_JACHJK010000001.1, on the reverse strand, counting down.
CGCTGGCGGGCAAGGTCCGCTCGATGCTGCCGAAGTGGAACCTCAACTCCTTCGCCGAACATGTGGTGTTCATGCTGAAGGAGCACGGTGCCGAGTACGCGCAGAGCCTGACCCAGGTCCGCCGCGACCGCCTGGAGATGGCCAGCCACCTCTCCGCGCTGCCCGGCCTCACCGTCTATCCCTCCCAGGGGAACTTCCTCTTCGTGCGCCTGCCCGTCGGCGCCGAGGGCACGGTGGTCCGGGACCGGATGCTCACCGAGCACCGGATCCTGGTCCGCGAGTGCGGCAACAAGATCGGATCCTCCAGCCGCTTCCTGCGGCTCGTGGTGCGCCCCCAGGTCGACGTGCGTCGCCTGGTGTCCGGCCTGGAACAGGTGCTCTACGGGTCCAGGAGGGGAGCCGCCGTACCCGAGCTGGGCACCGGGACCAGCTACAGCTCGGGTACGGCGGCGGTGGACCGGCTGGTCAGCGAGACCAACGGGGCCGGCCTGCGGCTTCCCGCGGCCGGTCCCGCCCCGGCCGCCGGCACCGGCATGCCGCTCCCCGCCGCCGTCGCGCCGGCCGGCGGTGGGATGCCGATGCCGGCGGCAGCCCAGCCGATGCCCGCCGCGGCCCCGCAGCCGGCGTTCACCCCGGCGCCCGCGCCTGCGCCGCCCGTCCCCATGTCCGCACCGGCCCCGATGTCTGTACCGGCCCCCATGTCTGTACCGGCCCCCATGTCCGTACCGGCCCCCGCGGCCGTGACGGCACCCGTGCCCGCACCCCCCGCACCGGTCCCGGCGGCACCCACGCCCGTACCGGCCGCCCCCACGCCCGTACCGGCCGCCCCCACGCCCGTACCGGCCGCCCCCACGCCCGTACCGGCCGTCCCCACGCCCGCGCCGGCGGTCCCCGCCGCGGCCGCCGCCCTCACCCCGCCCGGTGTGCCGGCCCGCGGCGGGCTCACCGCGGCCCAGGTGCGCGGGATGACGGCCCCGGCCACCGGCCTGACCCCGGCCCCCGCGACGGGCTGGCCCAACGCCCAGAGCTGGCCGAACGCCGCGGGGGCGGGATAAGCGGCGGGCTGACCCCCGGCCGACGGGCCGGGCGGGCCGACGGCGCCTGGTCACTGGACGGGCGGGAGCCCCGCCATGGCTCCTGCCGGGCCATGGCGGGGCGCGTGGTCAGGAGGACGGGCACTCCTTCCACGCCAGGTGGTACACCGTGCTGATGTCCCCGTCGGTCGAGTCCATCGTCATGAAGCTGACCTTGTCGGCGGACGTGCTGCCGGCGTTCACCCGCAGTTCGGTGTTGATGTTGAAGTTGCGCAGCACGCCGCAGGGCGCCCAGACGAGCTGGGCCCAGTCGGTGTCGTCGGTGGCCTGCCAGTCGTCGTTGTAGGGCCCGGTGAAGGGGTGGCTCCTCGGCACGGTGGTCGACGAGCCCTGGAAGTAGTACGACGCCTTCTGCGTGCCGGTGGCGCCGCGCTGGAGGGCGGCGAAGCCCCGGTAGTCGGCGCTCGCGACCGCGTAGGTGAAGCCCTGGGGCACATGGACCACCAGGTTGAGCTGGCAGTTGCGGCGGAAGGCCGTGGGATCGGAGCCGCCGCCGGCCTGCGCCAGGTACTCGCTGTAGGTGACGGTGAAGGCCGTGTTGTCCGGGGACACGGCCACGGCGGCCGTGCCCGCGGGACAGCCGGAGCCGTTCACCGTGGCCACGTCGATGACGATCTTGTCCGGGGGCGGGTTGTCGAACACGTCGGAGGGGTTGTGGGCGGGTAGAGCGGTGGTGACCAGAGCGGCCACTGCGCCGCTCAGGAGGAGTCCACCAGCCATGGTTTCTCCCGGTTGTCGAGTGGGGGGTGGGCCTCCCGCCGCGGCCGTTCACAGGTGAAGAATCTGTGCGCCACCTGTGAACCAGGGATGGAGGCGTGGGAATCGTAGGAAGCCCCGCCCCCACCCGGCAGGGTGAACTCCGGCCATTCACACCGGGCTTTTCACGGCCTCCACGCCCACCGCGCACACACCTCGGGGACCCCCGGCCCGACGGCGAGGTGCCGCCGTCCCCGCGCCGGCAGGGTCCGGGATTCAGGCCGTCAGGGGTTCTCCCAGGCCGACGGTTCCGCGGCGAGGGCTCGGACGGGGGCGGGGAGGGTGTCGGAGGCGAGGTCGGCGAGTGTGACGCCCTCCAGGACGCGGCGGACGTTCGCCCGCAGGGCGATCCACAGCGGCAGCAGCGGCCGGGCCGTGCCCGTGTAGGCGAGGCCCGTCGGGCGTTCCCCGCGCACCGACACGATCGGGCCGTCGACCGCCCGGATGACGTCCGCCACGGTGATCGCGGCCGCCTCCCGCGCCAGCCGGTAGCCGCCGCCCCCGCCACGCCGGCTGTCCACGATCCCGGACCGTCGCAGGTCGCCCAGGATGCCTTCGAGGAACTTGTGCGGAATATCCTGAACGGCGGCGATTTCCTCTGCCTTCACCGGGCCGTTACCCTGCCGTACGGCCAGCTCCAGCACCGCCCGTACCGCGTAATCCGCCCGTGCCGAGATCCTCATGGGTCCATTGTGGGGCGTGCCGCCATGGAGAATGGCCGCAGCCGCGCCCCCGTAAGCTCGCCCGGAGGATCCATCTTGGCGCTCAGCAGACGTACCTTCAGTGCCCTGGCAGGCTCTGCCGCGCTCGGTCTCGCCCTGGGCGGCAGCAACGGCCCCGGGGCGTTCTCGGCGTACGCGGGCGGCAGCGCGCCCACCGGTCCGGTCCCGGGCCCGCCGAGCGCCGACGGCGAGCAGCACACCATCGGGTACGACCGCCACTCGCTGCTCGTCGACGGGCGGCGGCTGGTGGTGTGGTCCGGGGAGATGCACCCCTTCCGGCTGCCGAGTCCGTCCCTGTGGCGGGACGTGCTGCAGAAGATGCGGGCGCACGGCTACAACGCCGTCAGCATCTACGTGGCCTGGAACTACCACTCCGCCGCGCCCGGCCGTTACGACTTCACCGGCGTGCGGGACCTCGGCCTGTTCCTCCGCATGGCCGCCGAGACCGGCCTGTACGTCATCCTGCGGCCCGGCCCGTACATCAACGCCGAGGTCGACGGCGGCGGTTTCCCCGGCTGGCTGACCGCGACCCGGGGCACGGCCAGGACCGACGACCCGACGTACCTGTCGCACGTCGACGAGTGGCTCACCCAGGTCAACCGGATCGCCCGACGGCATCTGTACACGCAGGGCACCGGCACGGTCCTGCTGTACCAGATCGAGAACGAGTACGACGCCCACGCGGGGGAGGACACCGGCCGGAACTACATGTCCCACCTGTACCGCAAGGTGCGGGCCGACGGGATCGACGTCCCGCTGTTCCACAACGACAAGGGGCGCAACGGCTACTGGGTCCCCGGCTCGTTCGGCACCGGCGGTGAGAAGGGCGGCTGGCTCTACGGGTTCGACGGCTACCCCTCGCCCTCCAAGACCCCGCCGGACTGGGGGCACTACGGCCCCGGCGGCCCGAAGGGCGGGGCCACCGCCTCGCCCGGCACGCCCGGGTTCGTGCCCGAGTTCGGCGGCGGCTGGTTCGACCCCTGGGGCGGGGCCGAGTTCGACGGCAAGGGGTACGCCGAGTCGCGGCACACCCGGGACGCGGCCTACGAGCGCCGTTTCTATCTGACCAACCTGGCCAACGGACTCACCCTGCACAACGTGTACATGACGTTCGGCGGGACCTCGTGGGGCTGGCTGCCCGCGCCGGTCGTCTACACGTCGTACGACTACGGCGCCGCGATCGACGAGGGCCGGATCGTCACCGACAAGATCGCGCCGATGCACCAGCTCGGGCACCTGCTCCAGCGCGTGCCCGACTTCGCCAAGCTGGACCGGGCGGCGGACGTCACGGCCGCGGGGCTGAAGGTCTATCACCTGACCAACCCGGACACCGGCTCCCACGTGTACGTCGCCCGCAACGACGGCACGGAGGCCGTCACCACCGGCCTGCCGACCGACGCCGGCACCCTGCGGATCACCGTGCCCGGCAAGGACGCCAAGCTGCTGACCACCGGGCTGGCGCTGGGCGACCGCACCCTGAAGTACTCCACCGCCGCGCCCATGCTGCATCTGACGGCGGGCCGGCAGGACCTCGCCGTGTTCACGGGCCGGCTCGACGACATGGCCGAGCTGGTGCTGGACTGCCCCGACGAGCCGTACGTGGAGCGGCTGGACCCCGAGGCCGGCTGGGCCTACGACCGGGGCGAGCTGCATGTGAACGTCCCGCTGGGGCAGGGCGGTCTGACCCGGGTACTGGTGCGGGAGGGCGGGAGCGGCACCCCGCTGGTGCTGCTCTTCGCCGACGACGCCACCGCCGTCCGCCTGTTCCCGTACGACACCCCGTCCGGGACCCTGCTGGCGTACGGTCCGGCGCTGCTGCGGCACGCGGAGCTGCGCGGCTCGGAGGTCCACCTGACCGGTGACATCACCGAGCGGACGACCCTGGAGGTGTGGGCTCCGCGCGGGATCGACACGCTGGTGTGGAACGGGCGCAAGCTGGCCACGCGGGTCACCCGCTCCGGCAGCCTGATGACCACCGAGATGGTGCCGGACGTACCCGAGGTGCGGCTGCCCGAGCTGGGCGGCTGGCGGATGCGGACGGAGAACCCGGAGGCGGGCCCGAGCTTCGACGACTCCTCGTGGAAGAGCGCCGACAGGACCTCGACGTTCAGCACGACGGCGGTCCCGGACGGCGGGCCCGTGCTGTTCGCCGACGACTACGGCTTCCACTACGGCGACGTCTGGTACCGGGGCACGTTCACCGGCGCGGCGGGCATCGAGGAGGTCTCGCTCGCCTACAGCACCGGCACGCAGGGCCTGCTGATGGCCTGGCTGGACGGTGAGCCGCTGGGCACCCACCGGATGCCCGTGCCCGCCAAGGGCGCCACGGTCCGCCAGGGCAGCTGGACGGCGACGGCGGCCTTCCCGGTGGGCGAGCGGCTGCGCTCCCCCGGCCGGCATGTGCTGTCCGTGCTCGTCCGGCGCATGCAGCACGACCAGGACGGCAAGGCGCTGGACACGCACAAGGTGGCCCGCGGCCTGACGGAGGTCGCCTTCAAGGGCGCGTCCCCGGAGGTGAGCTGGCGCATCCAGGGCGAGGGTCCCGCCGACCCGGTGCGCGGGCCGATGAACAACGGCGGCCTGTACGGCGAGCGGGAGGGCTGGCACCTGCCCGGCTTCCGGGACCGGGACTGGGAGCGGGTGTCCTTCCCGCGCGCCGAGCGGTACCAGGGCGTCACCTGGTACCGGACCACGTTCCGGCTGTCGGTACCGGCCGACGTCGACGCGTCGGTCGGCCTGACCCTGGACGACGACCCGTACCGCGCCTACCGCGCCCAGATCTTCCTCAACGGCTGGAACCTGGGCCAGTACATCAACAACGTGGGCCCGCAGCACACCTTCGTCCTGCCGAACGGCGTCCTGCGCACCCGGGGCACCAACACCCTGGCGCTGGCGGTCCTCTCGGAGTTCACCACGCTGTCGGGCCCCGGGTCGGTACGTCTGACACTGCTCGGCAGGGCGTCCGGCGGGCTGCCGGTCGAGCCGGTCTGAGCACGTTCCGGGACAGCGGTTCCGGTACGGCGGTGAGGGCGCCGTCCACCAGGGCGGCGCCCCCCGACAGGTGTCGTTTCCCCTTGAACCACGGTGGCCGGAACGCATGACGCGAACACGTCCGGACGCGTACCCTCGGACCAGCCGTGACCGGCCGGAAGAGGCCGTGACCGGCCGGAAGAGGGCGGAAGAAGGGGGACCGATGGGCATCGCGGGCGCGCGTCGGCGAGCCGCACGGCTCGCCTCGCGACTGCGCCGCCCCGGCTCCGGATCGGCGATGCGCTCCCTGGCCGACGAGCTCGCCGCAGCCGTCCGCACCCGGACCGAGCCGCCGGACGGCGTACGGCAGTTGTGCCGGGCCCTGTGCGAGGAGATGAGCGCGCTGCGCGACGGGCGGCCGGTCGAGCTGCGGTTCGAGCGGTTCCCGGACGAGATCGAAGTCACCGGGCTGTGGGTGGAGTTCGCCGACTTCGACCTGGTCATCGTGGAGGAGCGTGCCGAGGCCGTGCAGCAGCTGGTCATCCTGGGGCACGAGCTGTGGCATCTGTACGCCGGCCACCGGCACCACCATCTCGTGACCGCCGCCGCGGCCCGTGCCCTCGCCGACACACCCGGCTGGCGGGAGGAGGCCCTCACGGTGGCCGCCCGCAACGGCTCCCGGGAGACCGACGAGGCCGAGGCCGACGACTTCGGGCACCGGCTGGCCGCCCTGTTCCGGGAGCACCTCTGCGGGACCCGCCCCGCCCCGCTCGACCCCGTCCAGCGTTCCCTCGGCTACCGCGGACGCGAGCCGGCGAACCGGGCGCCCGGGAAGAAGAGCGTCCCGCGGTGATCCCGCTGGCGCTGAACCCCTCGGACTTCCTCGGCGAGTTCTACATCTCCTTCTGGATCCCCACGGCCGTGCTCGGCGCCGCCCTGATGATCAAGCTGCCCACGATCATCCGGCTGTGGCGGGACCCGCTGCTGCGCGCGGTCGGCGGACTGCTGCTGCTCGCCTGCGCGGTGTTCGTGTTCTGCGCCCCGTCCACCATCGCCCGGGTCAACCGGCTCACCGGCGTGCCCAACATCTCCGCGCCCTGGTGCTATTCGCTCATCACCGCGTACTGCGGCTCCTGCCTGCTGCTCATCGTCACCTGGCGCAACGGCCGGTCCGGCCGCTCGGCCGTCACCCGCCGCGCGATGCGCTGGGTGATCTCGGCGTACTCGGGGGTGATCGTCGCCCTGTGGGTGCTGTTCCTGCTCGCCGGCCGCCACGAGGAGCGGCTGCGGGACCTGGACACCCACTACGCCAACACGCCGTTCCTGCGCGAGGAGATCCTGCTCTATCTCGTGGCGCACGCCGTGGCCTGCCTGATCACCGCGCGGCTGATCTGGAACTGGGTGCGCACCGAGGGCCTGGACGTCTGGCTGCGCTGGGGCCTGAAGCTGCTGGGCGCCGGCTATGTGTCGAACCTGGTCTTCGGCGCGACCAAGCTGACCGCCGTCATCGCGCGCTGGTCCGGACGGAACCTGGACTGGCTGAGCACCGACCTCGCGCCGCCCGTCGCCGCCCTCTCCGCCATCCTCATCGCCGTCGGCTTCATCCTGCCGCACGCCGGCCAGTACCTGCGCGACCGCTGCCGGTTCCGGGCCGCCCACCGCGAACTGCGGCCCCTGTACCGGCTGATGTGCGAGGCGAGCGGTGAGGGCGTGCCGTTCATGCTGCGCGCCACACCCGAACTGCGGCTCACCCGGCGCGAGACGTTCATCCGGGACGTGCTGCTGTCGCTGGCCCGGCACATCGACACGGGTCTCGGCGCCCGCTCGTACGACGCCGCTCTCGCCCTCGGCCACCCGCCCGGACGGGCCCGGGCGCTGGCCGCCGCGGTGTGCGTCCTCGACGCCGTCGAGACCAGGTCCCGTACGCCGGAGCCGCCCGAGCCGGCCGCCGGGCCGGACACCACGAATCTGCTCCGGGAGATCGGTGCCGTCTCCCGGGCGCTGCGCCGCTGCGACGGCATCGAGGCGGTGCGCGCCCGTGCGGCCGTCCCGGCGGAGAGCGTTGCCGTCCGCGAGTGATCACAGACCCACCGCCGTCGCGCCCGGCGGCTTCCGCGGTGGGCGTCGGCTGCTGTGGCGGGCCGGGGTCAGCCGGTGAACGCGGGCTGGGGCAGGCCCTTGCCCGCGTGGGGGATCACCAGGAGGGAGCCCGACAGGGGGTGGGGTGCGCTCAGGCCCGTGCGGGCCGTGGTGATGTACAGATCGGTCAGGGCGGCGCCGCCGAACGCGCAGGCGGTCGTCCGTGGTGCCGGCACGGTGATCACCCGGTCCAGCTCACCGGTCGGTGTGTAGCGGCGTACCGCTCCCCCGTCCCACAGCGCCACCCACACACAGCCCTCCGCGTCGACCGTCAGGCCGTCCGGGAAGCCCGCGCCCTCCTCGATCTCCACCAGCGGGCGGCGGTCGTGGACGCCGTCCGCGTCGTGGTCGAAGACGTCCACACGCCGGGTCGGGGTGTCGACGTAGTACATGAGGCGGCCGTCGGGACTGAAGCCCGTGCCGTTGCTGACCGTGACGTCCGGCAGGACCGTCCGCACGGAGCCGTCCCCCGTCAGCCGGGACAGCGTGCCCCCGCCCGGCGCCTCGTCGTAGCGCATGGTGCCGGCCCACAGCGAGCCGTCCGGCGCCACCGCGGCGTCGTTCGCGCGGCGGCCCGTGACCGGCTCGTGGTGCAGCCAGCGGAACGTGTCGTCGGGGTCCAGCAGGCCGACGCCGTCGCGCAGGTTCAGCACCAGCCCGCCGCCCGCGCGGGGCTTGGCCGCGCCGATGTGCTGCGGCGTCGTACGGATCGTGCGACGGCCGCTGACCGGGTCGTAGGTGTGGACGCGCATGCCCAGGACGTCGAGCCAGAGGAGCCGGCCCGTCGCCGGGTCCCAGGCCGGTCCCTCGCCGAGCTCCGCCCGCGCCCGCACCGCGACCTCGTACGCCGTCATACCGCGCCCCGGTGGCCCAGCAGCTCGGACAGCTCCGCCGCGCCCTTGGCGGCCAGCTGCTCCAGCTCGGCCCGCCGCTCCTCGCTCCAGCGGATCATCGGGACGGAGATGGACAGCGCGGCCACGACCTGGCCGGTGCGGTCGCGCACCGGCGCGGCCACACAGGAGACGTCAGGATTGGACTCGCGGCTCTCGACCGCGATGCCCCGCCGCCGGATCCCGGCCAGCGCCTCGCGCAGGGCGGCGGGATCGGTGATGCTGTTGGGCGTCATCGCGGTCAGCTCGGCGCCGTCCGGGATCCGCGCCGCCAGCTCCGGCTCCGGCAGCGAGGCCAGCAGCATCTTGCCGACCGAGGTGCAGTGGGCGGGCAGCCGGCGGCCGGCCGCGGAGACCATGCGGACCGCGTGCGTGGAGTCGACCTTGGCGATGTAGATGACGTCGGTGCCCTCCAGGATCGCCACGTGGACCGTCTCGTCGCAGGTCTCGGCGACCGAGCGGGCCACCTGCTGTCCCTCGGCGGCGAGGTCGAGCTGCTCGGCGTACCGGCTGCCGAGCTGGTACGGGCGTACGCCGAGCCGGTACCGTCCGGGCTGGCCGGGCACCTGCACGATGTACGACCGTGCGGCGAGCGTGGTGACCAGCTCGTGCACGGTGGTGCGCGGCAGCTGCAGCTTGCGCACGATGTCGGGGGCGGAGAGCGTCCCGTCCCCGTCGAGGAACAGCTCCAGAATGTCGAGAGCCCGGGTCACGGCAGGCACGAGGCGTCCCACGTCCGGCCCCCTCCCTTGGGTCTAAGCGCCTGTTTCCGATATCGGCAGACACGGCGTTCGAGATATCAACAGACGATCGGCATGACGAACACAGGCTAGTCAGCGACGGTGGTGCGGGCAATGGCCGGGAACGGGCCGGGCACCATGGATGCCATGCGTCTCGACTTCCAGCTGGTGCTGCTGCGCCGCATGGCCGACCACAACCCGGACCTCGTCGAGGACGCCCGGCGGCGGCTGGGCGCGTCGGTCGCGGACATGCGTGAGGCCAACAAGCGGTGGCAGGCGATGGTCCGCTCACCGCGGACCCGGGGCGCCGCCGCCCGGTATCGCGCCGTCCTCGGCGAGCCCGAGTCGGTCCTGCCCCGCCGCCTCGGCGACGTCGACTGCGAGGCCCGGCGGTGGGCGCTGCCGCTCTGGCCGGACCTGCGCTTCGAGGTGCTCGTCGGGCCCGACGGCGGGGTGTGGAACGAGTGGCTGGTACGGGCGCCGGGCGCGCCGGCCCCGCACCTGCGCGCCCTGGAGGATCTGACCCCCTGGTCCTGCACGGTGGAGGAGGCCGCCCGCGCCTTCGCCCCCGCCCGCCCGCTGGAGGGGACCGCCCCCACCCGGTGGGGACTGGCCTTCACCGCCCCCGGTGGGGACGGTGAACGGCACGAGGTGGTCGCCGAGTTCACCTGGGGACTGCTCCAGCGGACGGCGGTCGCCGGCTGAGCCGGGCGAGCCCTACGGGGTGTCGAACCCCGTGGCCCGCGTCCGCTTCTCCCACTCGGTGATCTCTGTGCGGACCTGGTCGAGATGGCCCAGCACCGCGCTCACCCCGTCGTCGCCGAGCGGCAGCCGGAGCGGGGTCCGCTCGGCCTCCAGCGCGGCCAGGATGACGGCCGCCGCCTTGGCCGGGTCGCCCGGCTGGGTGCCGTCGCCGCCGGAGACGGCGCCGCGGGTCTCGCTCACCTTGGCGTACACCCCGCTGTCGGGGCTGGCCCCGGCCCGGCCGGCCCCGAACAGGGAGGTCCGGAACGCGCCCGGCTCCACGATCAGCACCTTGATGCCGAACTCCGCCACCTCGTCCGCGAGCGCCTCGGAGATGCCCTCCAGCGCGAACTTCGTGCCGCTGTAGGCGCCGAAGCCCGCGAACGACATCTGCCCGCCCATGCTGCTCATCTGCACGATCGCGCCGGAGCGCCGCTCCCGCATGTGCGGCAGCACCGCCCGCACGAGCGCCACCGGCCCGAAGACGTGCAGGTCGAACAGGTCCCGCAGCTCCGCGTCGGTGGTCTCCTCGACCGCGCCGACGTGCGTGCGGCCCGCGTTGTTGACCAGTACGTCGATCCGGCCGTGCCGGGCCACGACGTCCCGTACCGCCGCGTCGACCGCGGCCAGGTCGGTCACGTCCAGGCCCAGCGCCTCCACCCGTCCGGGGTGCGCGGCCACCAGGCCGTCCAGCGCCTCCGGACGGCGGGCCGCGCCGACCACCACGTCACCGGCGGCGACGGCCGCCTCGGCGATTGCCCGCCCGAAGCCACTGGTCGCCCCGGTCACCAGCCATACCTTGCTCATGACATCCCCCTCGTCTTCGTCACACACTCGGATCACTCGCCGCGGATACAGGCATCAGCCTGCGGCCGCGGGCGCCGCCGGTCCAGGAGCCACGGCGGGCGGGCCCGGCGGACGAAAACCCCCTAGGCCGGATCCCCGGCCGCCGTCAGGATCGCCTCCGTCACGCGCGGCAGCGAGTCCGGGTGCAGCCACAGGAACAGGTTCGGCTCGACCAGCTCCAGCTCCATCAGGCGTGGCTCGCCGTCGTCGCCGTCCACCACGTCCACGCGCGCGTACAGCAGCCCGGCCGAGCCGGGCACGGACGCCAACGCCTTCTCCGCCAGGGCGAGTTCGGCGTCCGTGGGCTTCCAGCGCTCCAGGCCGGGGTGCGCCACCTTGTCGGCGTCGTAGGGAGTGCCGGGCGACAGGACGGCGCCCTTCCGGCTGGCGTGCAGCAGCCGCCCGCCGAAGAACTGCAGCGCCCGCTCCCCGCCCACGTCGATGCCCGGCATGTACGGCTGCACCATGGCGGTGAAGCCCTCCGCGTGCATCCGCGCGAGCTGCCGTGCCGCGGTGTCGTGCTCCTCGGGCGTGTAGCGGGCGGCGAACCGGGCGCCCGCGCCCGAGGTCGGCTTGATCACGAATTCGTGGCCTGCGGGCAGACGGGCCGGCTCGCCGGGCGCCAGGTAACGCGTGGGCACGGTGGGCACTCCGGCCGCCGCCAGCTCCCCGAGGTAGCGCTTGTCGGTGTTCCAGCGCACGACCGGGGCCGGGTTGGCCAGCCGGGTCAGCGTGCCGGTCCGCTCCACCCAGGCGGCGAACTCGGCGGCCCGCCAGCTGTAGTCCCAGGTCGAGCGGATGACCACCAGGTCGTACCCGCCCCAGTCCACCGCCGGGTCGTCCCAGTACCGCGCCTCCGCCTCGGCTCCGGCGTCCGTGAGCGCCCGGACCAGCACGGGCAGGTCGGTGTCCGCGCCCGGCTCGGCTCCGGGGTCGTAGGTGGCGAGGGCTATGCGGGGCACGGCGGGCTCCCTGTCGTGCGACGGTTCGACGGTCGGTGCGGCTGCGAGGCTAACAAGGCCGACGGGAACCGGGACAGCGCATTTGACCTTACCCTCCGGGCGGGGCCCGGCACCGGTGCCCACACCCCGGCCGGCCGCGTCACCGACCTGTCCGAAAAGCCCTGGAGGCCGAGGCCGACGCCTCCGTCACCCTGGTGGCGTGGAAGGCCGGCCTGCTGCCCATGGAGCCTCCTTCGCCCGCGGCGGGACGGCCGGTCACCGCCCGGGGGCTGATACCCGGTGCCCGTCCGCGGAACGCTCCGCTCCTGGTGTAGGAAGGATGCTGTCGTCCCCGCAGTCGGCACCGCCGACAGTAAGGAGTGCGCCGCGTGTCCTCTCTCTTTCCCGCCCTGACCGGCGGTCCGGGTGAGCGCAGCGAGACGGGGGGCCCTCCGGACGAAGTCCGGGGGAGGACCGCCCTGCGGTTCGGACCACGGACTCTGACGTACGGCGAGCTCGCGGGCGCCGCGGGTGCCCTCGCCGCCCGGATCGCGGGGGCGGGCCGGGTCGCCGTGTGGGCCACCCCGGAGCTGGAGACCGCCGTCGCGGTGACCGGCGCACTGCTCGCCGGGGTGGCCGCCGTGCCGCTGAACCCGAAGTCGGGCGAGAAGGAACTGGCGCACATCCTCTCCGACAGCGCGCCCTCGCTGGTGCTCGCCGCGCCCGGTGCGGAACTGCCGCCGGTCCTCGGTGAGCTGCCCCGGACCGACGTCGACGCCTCGGCCGCCGGGCCCGTCCCCGCGGAGCGGGCGGCGGACGGCGACCCGGCCCTGGTCGTCTACACCTCCGGCACCACCGGCCCGCCCAAGGGCGCGGTCCTGCCCCGCCGGGCCCTCGCCACCACCCTGGACGCGCTCGCCGACGCCTGGCGCTGGACCGGGGACGACGTGCTGGTGCACGGGCTGCCGCTGTTCCATGTGCACGGGCTGGTGCTCGGTGTCCTGGGTCCGCTGCGCCGCGGCGGCTCGGTGCGGCATCTGGGGCGGTTCTCCCCCGAGGGCGTGGTCCGCGAACTGAACGACGGCGCGACCATGATGTTCGGCGTGCCGACGATGTACCACCGCCTCGCCGAGGCCCTGCCGGACGACCCGGAGCTGGCCAAGGCGCTCGGGCGGGCCCGGCTGCTGGTCTCGGGCTCGGCCGCGCTGCCCGTGCACGACCACGAGCGGATCGCGGCGGCGACCGGCCGGCGTGTGATCGAGCGGTACGGCATGACGGAGACCCTGATGAACACCAGTGTGCGGGCCGACGGGGAGGCCCGGGCCGGCACGGTCGGGGTGCCGCTGCCGGGCGTGCGGCTGCGGCTGGTGGAGGAGGACGGCACGGAGATCACCGCGTACGACGGGGAGACCGTCGGCGAGATCCAGGTGCGCGGCCCGAACCTGTTCACCGAGTACCTGAACCGGCCCGACGCCACCGCCGCCGCGTTCACCGCCGACGGCTTCTTCCGCACCGGGGACATGGCCGTGCGCGAGCCCGACGGCTATGTCCGCATCGTCGGGCGCAAGGCCACCGACCTGATCAAGAGCGGCGGTTACAAGATCGGGGCCGGTGAGATCGAGAACGCGCTGCTGGAGCATCCGGGGGTGCGGGAGGCCGCGGTGACCGGGGAGCCGGACGCCGACCTGGGCGAGCGGATCGTGGCCTGGATCGTCCCGGCGGATCCGCAAGGCCCGCCGTCGGCCGGGGAGTTGGCGGACCATGTGGCCCGTCGCCTCGCCCCGCACAAGCGCCCCCGCGTCGTCCGCTACCTGGAGGCGCTCCCGCGCAACGACATGGGGAAGATCATGAAACGGGCCCTGGCCGATGCCTGAGCGGCTCTCGGCGCGGGAGGTCCTCGCGCTGGTGGCGGACGCGGACGGTTTCCGTGAACTGGTCGCCCCGGCCCGGGAGTCCCGGCCGGACGGCCCGCTCCGCTGGCAGGGCTACGACGCCTCCCGCGCCCGCGCCGCCGAACGCACCGGCGAGCAGGAGTCGGTCGTCTGCGGCACCGCGCTCGTCGAGGGCACCCGGGCCGTGCTGATCGCCTTCGAGTTCGGCTTCCTGGGCGGCTCGCTGGGCGAACGCACCGGGGACCGGCTGGAGGCGGCGTACGGTCATGCCCGGGAACACCGGCTGCCGCTCGTGTCGTTGATCGCGACCGGGGGCAGCCGGATGCAGGAGGGCATGCTCGCGCTGACCCAGCTGCAGCGGGTGGCCCGCCAGTCCGCGCTCACCCGGGAGGCCGGCCTGCCGCAGATCGCGGTCCTGCGGGACCCGACGACCGGCGGCGGCTGGGCCACGCTCGGCGCGGGCGCGGACGTCGTCCTGGCCCTGCCGGGCGCCCAGGTGGGCTTCGCCGGCTCCCGGGTCCGGCCGCCCGGCGCCGACCCGGCGGCCTACACGGCGGAGTCCCAGACGGCGGCGGGCTCGGCGGACGCGGTGGTGCCGGCCCGGGAGCTGAAGGAGACGCTGGGAAGGTGGCTACGCCTGCTGGCCGGACCGGCGGGGGCGATACCGGGCACCGGCCCCGCGCCGGGCAGTGACGCGACACCGGGCACCGGGTCCGCGCCGGGCACCGGGCCCAGGCAGGGCACCGGGCCAATGGCGAGCACCGGGCCTACGCGGGGTACCGAACCCACGCCGGGTACCGAGCCGACGGCGGGCACCGGACCCACCCCGCACACCGAGACCGCGGCGGGCATCGAGCCCGCCCCGGTGCCGTTCGCCCTCGGGCGGGCCGGGCTGCCCGGCAGCGGGTGGGAGGCCGTCGGGCGGGCCCGGGCTTCCGAACGGCCGCGCGCACGCGCGTACCTGGACGCCTACTTCGGCGAACGGGTGCTGCTCGGCGGCGACCGGTGCGGCGGCACCGATCCCGACGGGATGCTGTGCGGATTCGGCGAGCGGGACGGCCGTACCGTGGCCTACGCGGCGCAGACCGGGGCGGCGACCCGGCCCGCCGGATACCGCACCGCCGCCCGGCTGATCCGGCTCGCGGACCGGCTCGGCGTTCCGGTGCTGACGCTGGTGGACACCCCCGGTGCCGCCAATGACGCGGAGGCGGAGCGGCAGGGGGCCGGGGCCGCGATCGCCGAGGTGTTCGGGGCGGTGGCCGCCGCGCGCGTGCCGGTCACCACGCTGGTCATCGGCGAGGGCGGCTCCGGCGGCGCGCTCGCCCTGGCCGCGCCCGGCAACACCTGGGCCACCCCGGACAGTTACTTCTCGGTGATCGCGCCCGAACTCGCGGCGGCGATCCTCAAGCGCCCGCCCGAGGCCGTGGAGGCGACCGCGGACCAGCTGCGCATCCGGCCGCAGGACCTGGTGGAGCTGGGGGTGGTCCGGGGCGTCGTCGGGCCCGCGGACCACCCCGGCCCGGAACCACCGGACCACCGCAGGCCCTGAACCACCGGACCGCCCCGGCCCCGGAGCACCGGACCACCCCGGCCCTGGGCCACCGGGCCGTCCCGGCCCCGGGCTACCGCACGGCCACCGCCCGGATGATCTCCTGGGTCACCGAGCCGCCCTTGTCGTCGTGGGCCGAGGCCCGCAGGGAGACATGGGCCGCGCCGCGGGGCACGGACAGCGTGCCGTGCCAGGAGGCGCCCCGGCCGGCGGTCAGCGGGACCGTCCGCCAGGTCGTGCCGTCGTCGTACGACACCTCCAGCCGGCCGCCGCCCAGGGTGCCGGTGCCGGCCGCCCCCGCCACGTACTCGGCGCCGATGCCGACCGGGATCCGGTGTCCGCCGCGCACCGTGCCGGCGAGGTCGGTGTCGACGTCGAAGGCGAGGTTGACGAGCGGCAGGTAGGTCCAGTGGTCCTCGGGAGTGGCCGCGGACCGGAAGGTCCACTCGGTGTGGCCCTCGGTGGCGGGCTGCCACCGGCCGGCGTCCAGGGCGGTGTCGGTGACCACCTTGTAGGTGTGTTCGTCGGCGGGCGCGTCCCAGACGTAGGCGGCGGAGCCGCTGCTCCGGTCGACGAGCGTGCCGTCCAGGTGGACGGCGGTGGTCTGGCTCATCCCGTTGCCGTCGCTCCACACGTCGCCGAAGCCGGTGTGGTCGGGCCCGGAGTCGCCCCAGCCGGGGGTGTTCAGCTGGATCTGGTTCCCGGCGCGTTGCTGTCCCCAGCCCAGCCCGGTGCCCAGCCACGGGTGCCACACCGGGCGGAACCAGTTCAGCTCCGGACGCGACCCGCCGTCGTACCGCACCAGGCCGCTGCGCTCCTCCAGGGCGCCGTCGCGTGCGGTGACGGACTCGTGCCACAGCTGACCGGGGCCGGTGGAGACGTAGTCGGTGCGCTCGGCGGGCAGGTCGACGCGCTCCTGGAAGCCGAGGCCGATCGGGAAGGTGCCGGTGATCGAGTACCGGAACTCGCCGCCGCTCACCGGCTTCGCCGCGTGGAACTTGACGTGGACGGCGGCGAGCCCGCGGCCGGAGGGGGCGTAGGTGAGGTTCCGGTCCGGGATCGCGCCCCGGTGGCCCTCGGACAGGTCGTACACGTAGGACGGGTCAGGGGTGCCGGTCATGTCGACGCGTCCCGCCGTCCGCAGCCGGGCCGCGTCCGCCCTGTTCACCGTGGCGATCTGCAGCGGCCGGTCGGCGTTGTCGTCGGTGCCCCACCAGGCCATCAGCCGGCCGGGCGCGTCGTCCGTCACGAACAGCGCCCTGGCGCCCGCGTCCTGGGCGGCCTGGGCGAGTGCGGCCGGGGCGGCGCCGTCGGACAGACGGGCGAGCACCGCCTTGCCGGACACGCCGGTGAGCGGTCCGTCGCCGACGTCGACGAGCGGCAGCCTCACGCGCCCCTCGACCGGTGTGCCGCCGGCCTGCGAGGTCGCCTCGCCGACCCCCTTGACCGCCAGCCGGGGCTGGGCCAGCCGCCACACGGTCCGGTACTCGAAGGTGCCCTCGGTGACCTTCCCGGTGGGCGCGGCGAAGACGCTGTCGTAGGTCAGGGGCACCTGGACCGCGCCGAACAGGTCGGCGCCGCCGGCTTTCCGGTCGTACTCCATGAGCAGCTGGTGCGTCTCCGTGCGCCGGCCGACGTCCGCCCTGACCTCCCGCAGTGCGCGTCCGTCCAGGGTGACCTCGCGGTCGCGGTCGAGGGGGATCTCGGGGGCCGCGAGGAAGCCGAGGCCGAGCGAGTCGGCGCCGTGGCTGCCGCGCACGTCGAGGAAGGAGGCCAGGCTGTACGTGCCCGGCTTCAGCCGGAGTCGCAGGGAGCCGGAGTCACCGACGTGCGCGGGCGCGGCGTCCTCGCCCGCGGCGAGCCGCTGCACGGTGAGGTCGGCGGCCGCGGGGGCGCCGTCACGGTCCTTCACATGGACGGTGAGCGTGTACCGCTCCTCCTCCTTGACCAGGCCGAACACGGTGTGCGCGAGGGGTGTGCCGTCGGGTGCCGCGGCCACCACCTGTCCGCTCGTCTCGCCCACCGGTGCCTTCGAGCCGTCGCCGGTGACGGTGGTGGACGCGGTGCCGTGGGCGGGGACGGTGAGGGTGTCGCGGGCCAGGGTGGCGACGCCGTCCGGAGCTCCCCGCACCGACAGCTTCAACGTGACCGGCGCATCGGACCGGTTGGCGTAGGTGAGGGTCCGGGTGACCGGCTTGTCCGTGTCGTACGGCCAGCGGTGGAAGCCGAGGTCGGCGCTGCCGGTGGCGGTGACGTCGGCACGGACCGCGTCGGGCACGCTCAGCCGTCCCGCGCCCAGCACATAGGGGGACGGATCGAGCTGGGCGGAGCTGGACATCAGCGCGTCCTTCAGCTGGGCGCCGGTCCAGTCGGGGTGCTGCTCGGCGAGCAGGGCGGCCGCCCCGGCGACGTGCGGGGTCGCCATGGAGGTGCCGCTCATGGAGGTGTAGTAGCCGCTGCCGGAGACGAGCTGGGAGCGGGCGGCCAGGATGTCGACGCCGGGGGCCGATATGTCGGGCTTCAGGGCGTTGTCGCCGTACCGGGGTCCGGCGGAGGTGAAGTAGGCCGGCTGGTCGGCGGAGTCCACCGCGCCGACGGTGAGGGCGGCGTCGGCGGCGCCGGGCGAGCCGATGGAAGAAGGGGCGCCGGTGTTGCCGGCGGCGACGACGAAGAGCGCTCCGGTCGCGCGCGAGAGGGTGTTCACGGCCTGGGCCATCGGGTCGGTACCGTCGCTGGCCTCCGTCGACCCCAGGCTCATGGAGACGATCCTGGCGTGCACGTCCCGTGCCGCCCACTCCATGCCGGCGATGATCTGGGACTCGCTGCCCGAGCCCTGGTCGCTGAGCACCTTGCCGACGGCGAGGGTGGCGCCGGGCGCGACTCCCTTCTCCCGGCCGCCGGAGGCGGCGCCGCTGCCGCCGACGGTGGAGGTGACGTGTGTGCCGTGTCCGTTGCGGTCGGCGACCTCCTGCCCGTCGATGAAGCTCCTGGTGGCGGTGACCCGGTCCGTCAGGTCGGGGTGGCTCAGGTCGACGCCGGTGTCGAGGACGGCGACGGTGACGCCCTTGCCGGTCAGCCCCGCCTCCCAGGCCGCCTGCGTGCCGATCTGGGCGTTGCTCTCGGCCATGTCGGCCTTCACCCGCCCGTCCAGCCACACCTTGTCGATGCCGGGCGCGTGGGTGAACGACCGCCAGAAGGCGCGTCCCTTTCCGGCCTCCACGGCGGCACCGCGCAGGCTGGGCAGCGCCCGGGTGCGCCGGGCGCCGGCCGGGGTCGCGGCCCGCGCGTTCCTGTCGTAGGCGACGATCAGCGGCAGCGTGCCGGCCCTGGCGTCGGTGAGCCCCTGCCGGATCAGCCCGCCCACGTCGAACAGCCGCCGGTCCAGCGTGCCGGCCCGCAGATACGGCAGCGCCTCGTCCGGTACGACGGTGAGCCGGCCGTCGCTCGAAGCGGTCCGTACGGCGCCGGTGGCCCCGGGGGGCCGCTGCACGGTGACGGTCTTCCTGCCGTGGCCGAGATCGGTGACGGTCACCTTGTCGCCGGTGACGAGGGTGACGGTCGTGGGGGTCGCGGCGCCCGGGGTGTGCGCGGCCACGGCCCCTCGCGCCGCCGCGGGGCCGGCCGGGAGCAGAGCGCTCACCAGCGCCGCCGCCAGCAGTGCCGTCCCGCGTCTGACTGGTCCTGTGCTCATCCACGTCTCTTCTCGTGTGTGTCGAGCGTGTCGTGTGCAGGGACGAGTGTGATGTGCCGTTTCATGAACAGGAGTTGATCGTTCCTGACGGAAAGGCGCCCTGGCGGGTTCTCGCCAACCCAGGTCACTCTCTTGCCACACCCGTTGGACGATGTGACACCCGAAGCACCGTCCGTAACATAGGAGTTGTCATGAGTCACGGACGAGGGGGAGCGGGCGTCGCCATGGACGGGTTGGTGGAGTTCAGGACCGAGGACGGCGCGCTCGTCGTGGTGGAGGGCGTCGGCACCAGGTCGGGCGCCCGCCTGGTCTCGCGCGGCGACGGACCGGCCCAGGCGGCGCGCACCTTCGAGGGCGCCCTGGACGGCGTGCGCGCGGCGGCGGCGTCCGCGCTGCGGGTCTTCCGGGACGGCAGCCTGCGTCCCGACACGGTGGAGATCGAGTTCGGCGTGCGGCTGTCGGCGGAGGCCGGTGCCGTCATCGCCAAGGGGTCGGCCGAGGGCCACCTGGTCGTCAAGCTCAGCTGGGCCCCGGGACAGACCCCGGGGGCGGCCGCGCCGGAACCGGCCGCGGCGGAGCCGGCCACACCGGCGCCGGCCGTGCCCGCGCCGGCCGTGCCCGCGCCGTCGGTGCCGGATCCGGAGTCCGCCGACCGGTGAGGCGCAACGCGGCGTGGCACGCCCGGATCGCCTGCGGCGACGAGGTGGGGGCCGGCTTCCTGGTCACCGGCCGCCGGGTGCTCACCTGCGCCCATGTCGTCCGATGGAGCGACAGCGCGGCGGTGACCGTCAGCTTTCCGCACGCCAGGGAGCTGGGCGAGCTGTCCGCCTCGGTCGTCGCCCACGGCGGCTGGGCGGGTGAGGTCACCGATCCCGGCGATGTCGCCGTGCTCGAACTGGACCGTGACGTGCCGCTCGCCCCGGCCGGTTTCGCGCCCCCCGACGCCGCGTACACCGAGCCGTACCCCAAGCTGATCGCGTACGGCTTCCCGGAGGGCTACGACGAGGGCACGCTCGCCGAGTACCAGGCCGTCTCCGGCCAGTTGATCGCCGGCGAATGGCTGGAGCTGGTGGCGTGGAACGGGCACGGGCAGCCGCTCGCGGGCGGTTTCAGCGGGGCGGCGGCGACCCTGCCGGACGGCACGGTGGCCGGCCTGGTCACCGCGGCCCTGGAGGCGCCGGACATGCGCAAGGGCCGGATGCTGCCGCTGGACGTGCTGGCCCGGCACTGGCCCGAACTGGGCGAGCTGGTGCCCACCCCGGGCCACCGCGGCGACACCCGCCGGCTGCTCTACGCCCTGCTGCGCCGGGCCGCGGCCGGCGCGGACGGGGCGTGCGACCCGAACCGCGTGTACGTGGACGCGGTGGGCCCCTTCGGGCCGCCCCTGCCGCCCGGCGGCTTCCCCACCCTGTGGGCGGCCGCCGGCTATGTGCAGTGGGAGGTCCCGGACCCGGAGGCACTGAACCGGTTCACCGACCGGCTCCGCGAACTGCTGGACGGCGTAACGGCGTTACGACATCCGGAGGCATCGGTCCCGTCGGCGTCGCCGTCCCCGTCGGCCCCCGCTGCCTCGGCGGAATCGACGGAACCGGCCCGATCGCCGGCCGCGCCGGACACGCCGGCCTGGTCCCCGGTCGTCGTCGAGATCGACCACAGCGGCGCCGGTCCCGACCAGGTGACGGTCGAGGTGTCCGCGTACCGCGACGGACGGCGCCGGCCGGTGGGCGCCCGCCGGCTGCCGCGCACCGGTGTGCGGGACTACGTCCAGGGCCGTATCGACGAGGCCGTCGCCCACCTCGCCCCGGACGCCGACGAGCTGGTGACGTTCGTCCTGCCGCGCGAGTGGCTCAACGAGGCGGTGGCGCACTGGGAGTGCGGCGCCGACGACAGCACACCCCTCGGCTGTGCCTACCCCCTGGTGGTGACCGACCGCGCACGCCACCACAGCGGCCGGCTCCGCCACCAGCTGCGCAAGAAGTGGCAGAAGCTGGACTCCCGGGGCGGCGTCGAGCTGCACCGCGTCGAGTGCGGCACCCAGGAGCGACCGCCGAGCCTGCGGAAGCGGCTGTGGGACGGCGACGCCGGACTCGCGGGCTTCGCGGCCCCGCCCGCGGCGGTACGGCGGCACTTCGAGATCGGTCTCACCGTGCCCGTGCCGGTCCTGCTGTGGCCCCGGAGCGGCCCCGGCTGCGCGGTGCACGAGGACGCCTCCTGCCCCGGCGCCGGGCCCGGGGATCCGCCCTGCACCGGCACCGCGTTCCTGGACCGGCTCACCGCCTCGGTCGCCGATGTCCCGCCCGCCGAACTCCCCCGGCACATCCTGTCGTTGCGGCTGACCGCGGACGCCGCCGACGAACCGGACCAGCACTGGGCGAGAGACCTGCAGCTGCTCTGGGACGACCCGCGCTGCTTCCCCGAGACCACCGCCAGCCTGCACTCGCCCGTCGCCTGACCGACCGTACGACCGCCCCCACGGAGAAGAAGAACCCATGCCCCTGTGGCCCGTCTACACCGGTACGAACGAGCCGCACGACGGCATCGCCGAGCTCCCCGCCCCGCCGCCCTGGCGGGCCTTCGACGGCGGGCCGGTGCTCCCGGCGCCGGACGCGGCCGCCGACGCCTCCGCCGTCTCCCCCGACCGCACCCACCGCGCCGAGACGTACCAGGCCACCGAGGAGACGGTCCAGCTGGTCAACGCGGCCCTGTACCTGCGGCGACCGCTGCTGGTCACCGGGCCGCCCGGCACCGGCAAGTCCTCGCTCGTGTACGCGGTCGCCCGGGAGCTCGGGCTGGGCCCGGTGCTGCGCTGGAACATCACCAGCCGCAGCACCCTGCACGACGGCCTCTACCAGTACGACCCGCTCTCGCGGCTGTACGCGGCCCGGCAGGAGGCCGCCCGCCAGGACGGGCCGCGGGGCGCGGACGACCGGTCGGGCATCGAGCACCATCTGCGCCTGGGTCCGCTGGGGACGGCCCTCCTGCCGTACGCCCGTCCCCGCGCGCTGCTCATCGACGAGATCGACAAGAGCGACCTAGACCTGCCCAACGACCTGCTGAACGTGCTGGAGGAGGGCCAGTACGAGATCCCGGAGCTGGTGCGCGCCGCCCGGCTCGCACCGGACGGCGTCGCCGAGGTGCTGGCCGACGGCACCGACGAGCGGGTCCCGGTGGCGCGCGGCCGGGTCCGCTGCCGGGCCTTCCCCTTCGTCGTGCTCACCAGCAACGGCGAGCGCGAGTTCCCGCCCGCCTTCCTGCGCCGCTGCGTCACGCTGCACCTGCGCCAGCCGGACGACCGGCACCTCGCCGAGATCGTCCGAGCCCACCTGGGTGAACCCGACTCCTACGCACGGACCCTGATCGACCGTTTCCTGTCCCGGTCGGGCGTCGGCGACCTGGCCACCGACCAGCTCCTCAACGCGATCTACCTGGCCCGCTCCGCCGACCTCGACACCGATTCCCTGGACCGGCTGGCCGAGCAGCTGATGCCGTACCTGGGGCGGGCCGTGCAGTCCGATGTCTTCTGAGCGCCCCGGTTCCCGGGATCCCCTGGTCCGCCTGGCCGACGTACTGGCCGGGGCGGCCGACGGGGCGCACCCGACCCCGCTCGAACTGGCCGAACTGCTGTGGCTGGCCCGGCACATGGGCCCCGGCACCGACGGCCTCGGACCGGGCATGCCCGGGGAGCCCCCGGAGCAGGCACCACCGTCCCCGTCCCCGTCCCCGCCGCCGCCTCCGTCTCCGGTGCCGCCGCCCCGGCCGTCCCCGCCGGAGCCCGCTGACCCGGCGCCCGCGCCGCCCTCCCGCGTTCCCCTGCACCTCCCCTCCCGCGGTCCCGGCCCGGCGGCGGACCGGCCGCACAGGATCCTGCTGGCCCCGGCGCCGCCGATGCTGCGCCATCCGCTCGCGCTGCAGCGCTCGCTGCGCCCGCTGGGCCGCCGGATCGACGCGCCCGTGGGCCACGAACTGGACGAACGGGCGACCGCCGACCGCATCGCCCGGCTGGGCGCCGACCCCGCGTGGTGGCTGCCGGTCCTGCGCCCCGCGCGGGAGCGCTGGCTGCGCCTGAACCTGGTGTACGACACCGGCCCGACCATGCCGGTCTGGCGCCCCCTGGTCCGCGAACTGCACACGGTGCTGGCCCAGTCGGGCGCGTTCCGCACGGTCGTGCTGTACCGCGCCGGCGCCGACGGCACGGTGCGCGGTCCCGACGCGCTCGCCCCCGCCGACGGCCGGACCGTCACCCTGCTGATCAGCGACTGCATGGGCCCGCAGTGGCGGGAGGGCCCGGCCGGGACCCGCTGGTACGCCACCCTGCACCGCTGGGCGCGCCGGATGCCGCTGGCGGTCGTGCAGCCGCTCCCGGAACACCTGTGGCGGGACACGGCCCTGCCCACCGTCCCCGGCCGCCTGTCGGCCCCGCGTCCGGCGGCCCCCACGGCGGCGCTCACGTTCACCCCGTACGAGGCGCACGGGCGGTGCGAGGGGCCCGGGCCGTGCGAGAGCCCCGGGGAGTGCGAGGGGCACGGGCGGTGCGAGAGCCCTGGGCAGTGCGAGGAGCACGGGTGGCACGAGGGACACGGATGGTACGAGCCGCGGGGACGGCTCGCGTCCGGCGTGGCCGGGGGTGCCGTCCCCCTTCCCGTGCTGGAGCCGGAGCCGCGGTGGCTGGCGCACTGGGCCGCGCTGCTCACCACCCCGGGAGGAGCGGAGTTCCCCGGCGCGGTCGCCGCACTGGGCCGTCCGCTGCCGGCGGACGCCGAGGACCGTACCGACGTCGGCACGCTGTCCGCCGAGGAGCTGGTGCTGCGGTTCCGCGCGACCGCCTCGCCCGAGGCGTTCCGGCTGGCCGGCCATCTCGCGGTGGGCCGCCCCGACCTGCCGGTCATGCGCCTGGTGCAGGCCGCGGTCGAACCGGATCCGCGCCCCCAGCACCTGGCCGAGGTCGTTCTCAGCGGCATGCTCACCGCCGTCCCCGGCGGATCGCCCGGCTCCTACGCGTTCCGGGACGGCGTCCGCGAGCTGCTGCTGCTCGGCCTGCCGCGCACCGACCGCAACCGTACCTCCGAACTCCTGGGGCGCATCGGCGAGTTCATCGACCGACGGGCGGGCCGGGCGCCGGGCGAGTTCCAGGCGTCGGTGCCGTCCGCGCGGGGTGCGGGGACGGCCGCGGAAGGCGATCCGTTCGCCCTGGTCAGCGAGGACAGCGTACGGCGGCTCTCGGCGGACGGCGGCGGAACCGATGCCGAGCCCGAACCCGGAACCGGCGCCGAAGGCGGAGCCGTCGCGGAACCCGAAGCCGGAACCGGCGCCCAGGGCACAGTCGCCGCGGAACCCGGTGCCGGTGCCGGAGTGTCCGTGGGGGTGCCCGTCGGCCGTCCCGAGATCCGCTTCGAGGCCGACGAACTCACCGGCCGCCCGGAGGCCCGCATCACCCTGGAGGCCGCGGTGCACGAGATCCTCGTGCGCGGCTCCCTCGGCCCCCGCCAGTACGAGATGGACGTCCGCCCCGACGGCTACCTGGTGCGCGTCGAGCCCGGCGCCTATCTCCTGCCCGTCCTCGTCGCCGTCCTGCGGGAACTCCCCCAGGCGCTCACCCGGCTGGCCGATCCGCCGCGGCTGCGGGTGACGTTCGGACAGCCGTCCGTCCCGCCGCCGCGAGCGACCGCCGACGTCCTGGTCGTCGTGCCGCCCGCGCTGTACGACGCCTTCGCCGCCAGCTCCGCCGCCCAGCGCTCACAGCGCTTCCGGCCGCTCTTCCCCGACAGCGCCCCGGACAGCCCGCCGGCCGCCTGGTACTGCCCGCTCGGGTCCCGGTCCGCCGAGCCCGGTGAACGTGACCTGGTCCAGGGCCCGTTCATCACCCACGACCTGCACGAGCTGGGTGTCCCCACCCCGGGCCGCACGGCCGTCGTCCACACCCGCGCCGACGGCCCGCTGACCCTGCTCGACCCGATCCAGCCGTACGGCGCGCGTCCGCCCCGCCCGGAGACGTACTACTCGGTCGACCTCACCCCGCACGAGACCCGCCACATCGTGTCCCTGCCGAGTTCCGGCAAGGGCGCGTTCAAGGCCGCGGTGATGCTGTCCTGGCGCGTCGCCGATCCGGTCGCCTTCGTCCGGGGCGAGGCCACCGGGGTCCCCGCCCTCCTGCTGGAGCACCTGTGCGCCGCGGCGGCCCCCGTCACCCGCCGTCATCCGCTGCGCCGTGCGGGCGCGGCCCAGCGGGCGGTGAACGCGGAGGTGGACGACTGGCCGGTGCCGGGGCTGACGGTGTCGTACACCGTGCAGCTGGTCCCCGAGTGGGCGCCCGAGCCGGCCGCCGAGCCGCCGGTTCCGTCGCGCCGCCGGCTGTCGGCCCTCCTCACCGGCGCCGAGACGGTGCTGATCGGTTTCGAGGGACCCCTCGCCCGGCTGTTCACGGCGCACACGGCACGGGAGGCGGTCCTCGACCTGCTGTCGGTCGTGGCCGACCACCGCGACCCGCAGGACGCGCTGACAGGCCGGCCGCTGCCCATCGCGGGCCCCGCCGGCCGGGAGGCCTTCACGCATCCGCTGGACCTGCTGCGCGCCTTCGCGCACGACCGGCTCGGCCCGCTGCTGCGGGCGCGCCTCGACGAGCTGGAACTGGCCGCCGTACCCGACGCGCCCACGACGCACCGATCCCTCGCGCTGGTCCGCGCCCTGCACCGGTCCGGCCGCAGCGTCAGCGTGGTGACCGACGTGTCCGCCCCGGCCGTCCATCGCTGTCTGGAACCCCACCGGCTGCCCCTCGCGGGTGTCCACGGCCGCCGCGACGACCTGGGCCTGCTGACCCCGCACCCCGACTGCCTGCTGCGGGCCCTGGACGTCCTGGACATCCCCGCCCGCAGCGGCGTCCTGATCAGCTCCTCGGTCGCGGAGCTGACCGCCGCCCAGCAGCTCGGGCTCCGCTTCGTCGGCTACGCCCCCACCACGTCCGGGCGCCGGCGCCTGCGCGAGGAGGGCAGCGAGGTCACCGTCTCGTCCCTCGAACCGCTGCTGGAGGCCGCCCGCACGGTCTGACGTGGACGACACACCGAAGCGGCCCCGAAATACGCCCGTTCAGCGGCGCCCCGCCCGGCCGCCCACAGAAGGCGCCCGCTCCCGGCCACGCGGCAGGATGCCAGTGGGCCCGCCGATCCGGAGGGGCCCCAAGGCCCGCGCACTCGAGAGGATCTGCCGTGACCGTCAGCCTGGAGCAGTTGCGCCGGTGCCACTTCGCCGTCGACCTGGGCGCGGCCCGTACCCGGGTGTACGTGAGGGGCGCCGGTCTGGTCGTGGACCAGCCCTCGGCCGCCGCCGTGAACACCCGTACCGGCGCGCTCATCGCCGTGGGCGAGTTCGCGGAGAAGATGACGGGGCGCACCCCGGACTACATCAAGGTCGTACGGCCCATCGCCGGCGGCACGGTGGTCGACATCGAGATGGCCCAGCGCATGCTGCGGCATCTGCTCGGCGACAAGATGCGCCGGATGCTGCGCCGCAAGCCGCGGCTGCGGGCGGCGGCCTGTGCCCCGCACGACGCGGATCCGCTGGCCCAGCGGGCGACGATCGAGACGCTGGTCGGGCTGGGGGCGCGGCGGGTCGAGCTGGTGGACACGCTGATCGCCGCGGCGGTGGGGTGCGGGCTGCCGGTGGAGCGGCCCGAGGCCACCATGATCATGGTGTGCGGGGCGGCGGCCACCCAGGTCGCGGTGCTCTCGCTGGGCTCCATCGTCACCGCCGACCGGATCCAGGTGGGCGGCGAGGCCGTGGACCACGCGATCGTGCAGCACCTGCGGCACGAGCACGAGCTGATGCTGCCCAGCCAGTCGGTACGGCCGCTGCAGCTGGCGCTGTCCGGCAACGGCCTCACCCCGCACGGCCCGGCGTCGACCGAGATCCATGGGCGGGACGTGGTCACGGGGCTCGCGCGCAGTGTGCGCGTGGACACCGCCGCCGTGCGCGACGCGATCCAGACCCCGCTGACGGCCGTCCTGGACAGCATCGGCAGGGTGCTGCGGGACTGCCCGCCCGACCTGGTGGCCGACCTCGCGGACCGCGGGATCATGATGGTCGGCGGTTCGGCGCTGCTGCCGGGGTTCGACCAGATGCTGCGGCAGGCCACCCGGATGCCGGTGCACATCGCCGAGCGGCCCGACATCTGCGCGGCCCAGGGCCTGGGCGCCATGCTGGAGGGCCGGATCGAGCCGCTGGTCCTGGACCCGCTGGCCGCCTGAGCGGGACCGGGCGCACCGCCGTATGGCCGGCGATCCCGTTCCCCGGCTGCCGCCGCTGCTGGAGGCGGTCCTCTCGGTCGGCTCCGAACTCGAACTGCGCACCACCCTCCAGCGGATCGTGGACGGCGCCGCCGAGCTGACCGGCGCCCGGTACGCGACGCTCGGCCCGGCCGATCCCGGCCAGGACGGCCTCACCGAGATCCGGACCGGCGAACCGCCCCCGGCGGCCCCGGCGGGCGCCCCGGACGTGCCGGTCCCGGACGCGCCGGTCCTGGACGTGCCGATCCTGGTGGACGACGAGCCGTTCGGGCGGCTGCGGCTGGCGGGCAAGCGGGGCGGCGGGCCGTTCACCGCCGAGGACGAACAGCTGCTGCGGGTGCTGGCCACGCAGGCGGGCACCGCGATCGGCAACGCCCGGCTGTACGAGGCGGCCCGGCAGCGGGAGCGGTGGATCGAGGGCGCGGCGGCCGTGACCACGGCGCTGCTGTCCGGGGAGAGCGCGCAGGACGCGCTGGCGACGGTCGCGGAGCGGGCCCGGCTGCTCGCGGACGCCGCCGCGGGGGTGATCCTGCAGCCCACCCCGGAGGGCGGCATGGAGATCGTGACCGCGTCGGCGTACGACGATCCCGGCGACCTCGTCGGGACGACCATCGCGCCGGGCAGCCCGGTGCTGGAGCAACTGCTCGGTGGTGAGCCGGTGTTCATCGAGGACTCGGCGACCGATCCGCGGATGACGACGCATGTCCGGCACCGGTTCGGGCCCAGCATGATGCTGCCGTTGCAGGCGGAGGGGCAGCTCATCGGTACGCTCGCGCTGCCGCGCCGGCGCGGCGACCGCCCGTACACGGCGGTGGAACGGCGCCTGGCCGGTCAGTTCGCCTCGCAGGCGGCGCTCGCCCTGGTCCTCGCGGGCGCCCGGCACGGCAGGGAGCGGCTCGCGGTGTACGAGGACCGCGACCGGATCGCCCGTGACCTGCACGACCTGGTGGTCCAGCGGCTGTTCGCGACCGGGATGATGCTCCAGGCGGCGCGGCGGCGGGCCCGGGTGCCGGTGGTGAGCGACCTGTTGAGCAGGGCGGTGGACGAGCTGGAGTCGACGGTCCAGGAGGTGCGCACGGCGATCTTCGCGCTCCAGCAGCAGCCGGCCGAAGCCCCGGCCACCCTGCGGGGCAGGGTGCTGCGGGAGACGGCCGGCGCGGCGGCGGTGCTCGGTTTCCCGGCGTCCACCCGGTTCCTCGGGCCGGTGGACAGCCTGGTCCCGGAGCGCACCGCCGGCCATCTGCTGACCGCGCTGCGCCGGGCCCTGGCGACCGCGACCCGCCGCCCCGACGTCACCCGCCTCACGGTCACCGTCGACACGACGGCAACCCTTCCCAACGGCCGCCCCGCCGTACGCCTGACGGTACACACCGACAACCACCCCCCGACAACCTGGCAGGCCCCCCTCTGAACCAGCACCCCAAGGCAGCACCCAAACGACGCCACGCACCCCCTCCGCCGGCCGGGCGGGGTCCGGTGACGCCGGAACAGCTGCTGCGGTACGACTTCCTGGTTGCCGAGCGGGGCTGCACCTCGCGGATGCTGGTGGACCGCTTCGGCCGGGATCTGCCGGCCGGGGCCCAGCAGACGCTGCTCCAGGGGTCGTTGGCGGCTCTGCTGCGGCTCATCGGGCACGGGCACGGGGTCACCCTGCTGCCGGAGCCGGCGGTCACCCGGGAGCTGCGCGAGGGGGAGCTGGTAGAGCTGCCGCTGACCGAGCCAATCCGGCCCGTCAGCATCGTCGCCCGGTGGCGCGCCCGGCTCGGCCCGGCCGAGGCGGCCCTGCGCACCCTGCTCGACGTCGCCCGCCGCGCCGATCCCCTGCCCGAGGTGACGGCGGCGTCCGACGGCCCGGACGGCACGACGGCGCCCCGGCGGCCCGGCCGGCGCGGCGGACCCCGGAGCGGCCCGGGCGGCACGACGGCGCACCGGCACCCGGATTCCGCAGCGGTGTTCCCAGCGGCGCGGCGGTGACGGGGCGGTGTCTCAGCGGCCCAGGTAGCAGCGGATGGTCGTGCCCTCCGGGCCGGTGTGGATCCGTACCAGGTCCGCCACCAGGTTGACCAGCAGCAGCCCGCGGCCGCCGCGCTGGTCGCGGGCGGCGGGGCGGCGGCCGGCCAGCGGGTCGGTGAAGCGGCCCTTGTCGCGGACCTCGCACAGCACATGGCCGCCCTCGGGCCACACCGTGAGCGCGCCCGTACCGCCGCCGTGGATCACACTGTTCGTGGTCAGCTCGGCGGTGATCAGCGCCAGGTTCTCCAGGCCCGCGCCGGACAGGCCCAGCCGGGCGCCGTGGCCGGTGGCCAGATGCCGGGCGGCGGACAGGGACTCCGCGTCGAAGGCGACGCCGAGCACGTCGGGGCCGGCGCCGGGGGCGGGCCCCGGCGGCACGTTGTAGCGGGCGACGACGCCCTCGGGGTCGTAGACCGCGCTGGCACGCTCGGCGCCGGAGCCCGCCGGGATGACGACGGGGTGGGTGGCGTGGGCGTCGGCGAGGGCCCGCTCGTCGAGGCGGGCGGTGTCGTACGGGCACAGGATGGTGACCTCGCGGCCCCGGAACGCCGCGTTGATCAGTGCCTCGTGCTGGGCGCAGGCCGGGTACTCGGCCGGGCTGCGGCCCGCCCAGACCGGCTCGCCGACGATCCGGACCCGCCGGCCGGGCGGCCGGCCGTCGGCGAAGGCGCGCAGCACGCCCGGGATGATCCGGCCGGGGTTGCGGCCGGCCTCCCGCATGTCCAGGAAGCGCACGGCCGCGCCGTCGGCACCCAGCTCGTCCTGGATCAGCCGGAGGTTCTCGCCGGGGACGGCGACCGCGACCGGCTCGTCCGCGGCCAGCGCCGCGCGGACGAAGGGCACGGTCCCGGCCAGGTACTCCCCGGGGTCGCCGTAGAACAGCGCGGGATGCACGAACGGGTCCGCGGGTCCGGGCGCCGTGGTCATGACGCCGGCACCTCCATCCCCCGTCATGACGCCGACACCTCGATCCCCGCGAGTCCGGGCCACAGCAGGTCCAGTACGCGGGGCAGCGAGCCGGGCGGCCGGTGCAGCACCAGCCGTCGCCCCTCGCCCAGGCTCCGGGCGGCGTCCGCCAGCACGCCGGCGCCCGCGACATCGACGAAGGTCAGCGCGGAAAGCTCCAAGTAGTACACGTCCTCGCCCTCGCGAACGGCCCGCTCCAGCGCACGCTCCCAGATGACGCGCGTGGGCAGGCTCACCTCGCCCGCCGCCCGGAATCCTCGCCGCCCGGTCAGCGGGTACACATCAAGCCTCGGCCCCGCGGGCACCGGCGCGGCGGCGGCCGGCCGGGGCCGTGCCGGCTCGGGGCTCACATCTTCTCCCAACTGCACAGCTACACGGGTGCCCAGTATGCGCCCCCGTCATCCCGGTGGTGTAGGTCCCGGCGCGGGGGGCAGGCGAGGGGGCGGTACACGAACGGCGCACCGGGACGGAACACATGACCACAGCGGCACGCGCACCGCACGACGGGCGGCCGGACGCCCTGGCGGTCGCAGTCCACAGCGAGGGCGGCCGGGTCCTCCTCACCGCACGCGGCGAGCTGGTCCACGGCTGTACGGAGATCCTCGCGGAGGCCCTGGCCGCGCTGCCGGCGGGCGCCGCCCGGGTCGGCCTGGACACGGCCGGGGTGACCTTCCTGGACACAGCGGGGCTCGCGGTCCTGGACACGCTCGGCGCGTACGGGCGGCGGCACGGCGTACCGGTGAGGGCCACCGGCTGGCGGGGGCAGCCGCGCCGGGTACTGGAACTCATGGGTCTGGACCCGGTGGACCCGCTGAGCGGGGACCTGCCCGCGGACCTTCCCGCCCGCACGGCCTCGGCGGTGGCGCTGGAGCGGACCGAGCAACTGGACGGCTTGCGCCTGGAGATAGAGCAGCTGCGTCACGCGATGGACTCACGCCCGGTGATCGACCAGGCCCGCGGCGTCCTGATGGCGGCTCATGCCTGCACTCCGGACCAGGCGTGGGAGATCCTGCGGGAGGCGTCCCAGCGGTCCAACACCAAGCTCCGGCAGGTGGCGGCGGCGGTCACGGAGAGCGCGGCGCCCGACGGGCCGGCCCCGCCCGAGGCGCTGCGCACGGCGCTGGCCGCGGCGACGGCCCGGCACACCGGCCGGTTCAGTACGGAAGCACCCGCCCGGACGGAGTCCTGCGGTCGATCTCCTGCCCGCGCGGGGCGGGCGGCCGCCGGCTGACTCGTACCCGGATACGACGGTCCATGACGCCCTCCTTGTGCCGACACCGGCCGGCGCTGGACACCGGTAAGGGGTCCGTGCCCAGGAGACGGCCGGTTCAAGCCTGGTCAGGCTCAAGTCGCGCGGGGAGGGCGGCGGTTGTCCCGGCGGCCGTCACCGGTTCAGATACCGGGCGAGGACCGGGTCGAGCTGGGCCAGCCAGGCGCGGAGGCGGGCCTGCCGGCGGGCGTTGAGCTCGCAGGAGTACACACCGCCGTCCCACAGCCGCACGGTGATGGTCAGCCGGTGGCCGCGCCAGCTGCGTTCGACGCGCGCGATCTCGTTCCAGGGGAAGTCGGCGGTGGCTCCGGCCAGTTCGAGCAGCACTCCGGCGGCGTTGACGACCACGCCGGCGCCGGAGTCGGCGAGCACGACCTCGGGGTCGGGACCGGCGTACGGGTTGCCGTACGGGATCGGCGGCCCGAAGCCGTAGGGGGCCGGCGGCGGAGCGACGGCGTGCTGCCCGGACGGATGCGGGGGCGTGACGGGCTGCGCGGGCAGCCGCGGCGGGGTGGCGGGCTGCGCCGGCAGATGCGGGGGCGTGGCGGTCTGTACGGGCTGATGGTACGCGGGCGCCGCGACCTGCGGCGGCGTGACGGGCGGCGGGGGCGCGGGAACCGCCGGTACGGAGACCGGGACCGCCGGTGCGGAGGCCGGGGTCGCCTGCGGGGGCGCGGTGGGCGTCGGCGCGTACGGCGGTGTCCCGGGCCGGTCCGTCTCCGTGCCCGTGCCCGTGCCCATGTCCGTGCCCGGGTCCGGGTCCGGGTCCAGCAGGTCCAGCAGCGCGGTGGGCGTGGGCCGGTCCGCGGGCTCCTTGGCCAGGCATGCCGAGACCACGTCCACCAGCGCGGCGGGGACGGCGGTCACGTCCGGCGGCTCGTGCACGGAGCGGTACATCAGCCCCATCGGCGTGCCCTCGCCCCAGGCGCTGCCGCCCGCCGCCGCGACCAGCACGGCACCGAGGGCGAACACATCGGCGGCGCCGGTCACATCGTGGCCGAGCGCCTGTTCGGGCGCGAGGAAGCCGGGCGTGCCGAAGGCGGTGCCGGTGGCGGTGAGGCGGTTGGACTCCACGGCCCGGGAGATGCCGAAGTCCAGGACGCGCGGCCCGTCGGCGGCCATGATGATGTTGCCGGGCTTGAGGTCGCGGTGCACCAGGCCGCAGGAGTGGATGGACTCCAGGGCCTCGGCGAGCGCGGCGGCCAGCGCCCGCAGCCGCGGTTCGTCCATGGCGCCGTCGGCGGCGAGCCGCTCGGCGAGGGTCGGCCCGGGGATGTAGGCGGTGGCCAGCCAGAGCGGGTCGCCGTCGAGGGAGGCGTCCACCACCGGCGCGGTGTGGAAACCGCCCACCGCGCGGGCCGCCTCGACCTCGCTGCGGAACCGCTCCCGGAAGACCGGGTCGGCCGCCAGCTCGGCCTTGGCCACCTTCAGCGCGACGGCCCGTCCGCCGCGTGTGCGCGCGAGATAGACCGTGCCCATGCCGCCCTCGCCGAGCTTTCGTTCGACGAGGTATCCCCCGATGCGTTCCATGCGGACAAGTATGGCGGCCGGGCCCGACCCGTCCATGCCCGGCGTTCGCACAGGCCCCGGGCGGGGCCGGCCGGGCTCAGCCGCCGCGGGCCCGGACGCCGCGGGCGCGAACCATGAGCAGCATCAGCAGGGTGAGCACCGACGAGGACCATGCCCAGGGCGAGGGGCCCCGCGCGCCCGCCTGGCGGGCTGCTTCGTCGCCGCCTCCCTGTTCGGCGGGGTGCCGGGCCGACCTGATCCCGCCCCACGCACCACCCGCCGCCTCGGCCGCCGCCCGTTTCCCGGCCCCGGCGGAGCCCCGGTAGGGCGCGGGGTGTTCGTCGCTCTCCCTGGCCGGCCGGGGTGCCGTCGGGGGCCGGCCGTCCGGCACCGCTGCCTGCCGCCCTCGCACTCAACTGGTCTGGACCATTACTCGGGACGGGACGGGAATCTGCGGGCCGGCCGGCCCGGGGCCAACAGCATTCGCCGAGGCGGCGTCACCCGACAACCGCCGCTCATGCGTGGGGTATTGGGTGATCCGGCACACCGTCAGGAGGCGCGGCGGACGTCAGCCGCCGGCCCCGCCTCGACCTGTTCCAGTTCCGCCGGGCGGGCGGCCCGTATGCCGTGGGGCGGTCACCGGGCCTGCTCCGGTCCGCGGCCGGCGAGGAAGGACAGGGCCACGGCGGCCTCGCAGGCGATGCCCGTGGCGAGGGCGTCCTCGTCGAGGGTCATGCGGGACGAGTGCAGCGAGGGCGCCTCGTGCGGTGCGCGGTCCGGCGGGCACACGCCGAGGAAGGCCAGGGCGCCGGGGACGGCCCGCAGGACGTAGGAGAAGTCCTCCGCCGTCATCGGGCAGGCGGGCAGCACGTCCACCGCGTCGGCGCCGAGCGTGCCGGCGGCGGTACGCAGCACGAGGTCGGTGAAGTCGGCGTCGTTGACGGTGACCGGGTAGCCGGGGGTGACGGTCACCTCCGCGGTCACCGCGTGCGCGGCGGCCACTCCCCGGGCGACCCGGTCGATCGCCTCGTGCAGCTGCCGCCGGACCGGTTCGGTCAGGGTCCGCAGGGTGCCGCCGAGTTCCACCGTGTCCGGGATGACGCCGTGGGCGGTGCCCGCGCTCAGCAGGGTCACGCTGAGCACGGCGCTGTCGTCGGCGGCCAGGCCGCGGGTGACCGTCGTCTGCAGGGCGAGCACGATCTCGCAGGCCGCCGGCACCGGGTCGCGGGTGGTGTGCGGCGCCGAGGCGTGCCCGCCGCGCCCGCGGACGAGGATCCGGAACCGGTCGGAGGCCGCCATCTGCGGCCCGGGGCGGAGCCACAGCGTGCCGGCGGGCAGGGTGGGCTGCACATGCAGGGCGAAGGCGGCGTCGGCGCGGCGGCCGGAGGCCTCCAGTACCCCCTCCTCGATCATGTGGCGGGCTCCGTGGTCTCCCTCCTCGCCCGGCTGGAACATGAACACCACGCGTCCGGCGAGGGTGTCGCGCCGCCCGGCGAGCAGCCGCGCGGCGCCCACCAGCATCGCCATATGGGCGTCGTGACCGCAGGCGTGCATCAGCCCGGGGTTCCGCGAGGCGAACGGCAGCCCGGTGTCCTCGGTGACCGGCAGCGCGTCCATGTCGGCGCGCAGCAGGATCGTCGGGCCGTCGGCCGCCCCGGCGAGGGTCGCGGTCACGGAGGACAGGGCGCGGCCGGTGCCGATCTCCAGGCCGAGGCCGTCGAGTGCGTCCAGCACCAGGCGCTGGGTGGCCGGCAGGTCGAGGCCCGTTTCCGGGCCGCGGTGCAGGGCGCGGCGCAGGGCGACCGCCTCGGGGGCCAGCCGGCGCGCCTCCCGCAGCAGGGCGGAAGCGGCGGCCGGCCCGGGCGGGGCGGCCGCCGGCGCGCCGTGGTCGGCCCGAGGCGGAGGTGTCATGCGGCCGTTCTCCTTCCCGGGCCCGGCGCATGGCGGCGCGGCCCGCAGCGGCGGCACACGAGGACGCGGTACTCCCCCACCGTAGAGAGGGCGGTGCCGGCCGGACAGACCCCGACGGCCCCGGCGCACCGGATCCGGACAGGGCGGCGTGCTGACAGGATGGCGGATTCCGCCCGCTGACCAGGGGCCGACGCGCTGACATGCTCGACCGAGAACAGCCCGCAGGCCCGAGCGAGGGTGAGGACCGTTCCATGGCGATGTCCGCGTCCGCGGGAGCTCACCGGTGCCCCCGGGAAGGGCGGAACGGCGGTGAACCCGCCCTGCTCAGCACAGACGCATACGAGCGGCGGGACGGAGATGACGGCCGTTCAACTACCGCTTGTCTCATCCGGATTCCGTCGGCCCGACGTGAGGTGGTCCTGGAGAACGGCCCCGCCCTCGTCCCGTCCGCACGGGATGGGCGGCGGTAGCGCAGGTGATCCTGCTCTGCGCGGGTGAACGATGGCCGCTGGCTCGGCGTGGCGGCCACCGTTCTTCCGTTCACGCAGGTGGCATCGATTCTGCAACCCGCGATGTGCGGTGGGGCGGGTGGGACTCGAACCCACGGCCGACGGATTATGAGTCCGCTGCTCTAACCGGCTGAGCTACCGCCCCATAGCGGCGTGTCGCGTACAAGTGTGCGCGCCGTCTGCCGCAGCATAGCCGCTCATACGATCTCCTGCTTCGGATGGTCGGCCTTCCGCGCTGCTCATGACCTTGAGGACTACGGCGCGGGCGCGGCGGTTCCCCTGGACATGAAAAAGGACCCCTGAGGGGTCCTCGTTCAGCGCTCCCCCGACTGGACTCGAACCAGTAACCTGCCGGTTAACAGCCGGCTGCTCTGCCAATTGAGCTACGGAGGACCGAAGCTCCCCCGACTGGACTCGAACCAGTAACCTGCCGGTTAACAGCCGGCTGCTCTGCCAATTGAGCTACGGAGGATCGCTTCGTTGCATCGAACGTACCTACCTGGGTATTCGCCAGGGGGCGGGCGCTCGCTGCGACACATACATTAGCGCAAGCAGGGGGGTGCTCCGCCAATCGGTACTCCTCGGCGCCATCGCCGCACCAGAGACCTACACACGGGAAGGGTGGCAGCCATGCGCTACCGGCTCACGTTCCTCACCGGACTGGCCCTCGGTTACGTGCTCGGCACGCGCGCCGGACGCGAGCGCTACGAGCAGCTGAAGAAGTCGGCCCGGCAGATCGCGCAGAACCCCGCGGTGCGGAACACCGCCGAGACAGCCGCACAGCAGGGCCGCGTCTACGCCGGCAAGGCCTTCCACACGGTCAGCGACAAGGTCGGGGACCGTGTCCCGGAGTCCGTCGCCCAGCGGGTGCGGTCCCTGCGCGAGCGCGGCGTCGACGGAACGGCGGAGGACGACTGGGGCACGAGCAACACGTAGGGCTCGCTCGGCGGGCTCGACCGGCGGGCTCAGCCGGCGGGCCCGGCCGACGGGCCCCGATCGGGCCCCGGCCGCGGACCCCGCGCACCCCGTCGGGCGCCCGCGGCCGACGCATGCCCGGTAATGCTGCAAAATTCTCCGCATGGGGATAGTCGCCGGCTTGGACAGCTCGCCCGATTTCACGCGCATCGTGGTCTGTGACACAGACACCGGCGCGGTACTCCGCCAGGGATACGCACCGCACCCGGTCGAGGCGCCGGACGGCGGGCGCCCGAGCGATGTCGACCCGCAGGCCTGGCTGCTGTCCCTGGGCGAGGCCGCGGGGGGCGGTCTGCTGGAGGGCGTGCAGGCCATCGGCGTCTCCTCGCAGCAGAACGCGCTGATCCCGCTGGACGCCCAGGGCAACACCGTCCGCCCGGCCATGGTCGGCGGCGACAAGCGGGCGCAGGTCGCGGCGGCCGATCTCGTGGACGCCCTCGGCGGCCGGGAGGCCTGGGCGCAGGCGGTCGGCTGCGTGCCGCAGGCGGCCCAGCCGGTCACCAAGCTGCGCTGGCTCGCGAAGAGCGAGCCGGAGAACGCGCTGCGCACGGCCGTCCTGCTCCAGGCGCACGACTGGCTCGTCTGGCAGCTGCTCGGCCGGCCCGTGCGGCGCACCACGGACCGCGGCGGCGCCTCCGGCACCGGGTACTGGTCGGCGGCCACCGGCTCCTACCGGCCCGACCTAATCGAGCTGGCGCTCGGCCACCAGGCGATGCTGCCGGAGGTGATCGGCCCGTCCGACGCGGCCGGTACGACCCCGGAGGGGCTGCTGATCTCCGCCGGCACCGGGGAGACCATGGCCGCCGCGTTCGGGCTCGGGATCGGGCTGGGGGACGCGGTCGTCTCGCTCGGGGCCTCCGGTTCCGTGATGGCCGTGCACCCGGAGGCGCTCGCGGACCAGTCCGGGATGATCACCTCCCTGGCCGACGCCACCGGCATGCACCTGCCGGTCGTCACCACCCTGAACGCCGTACGCACCCTGCGCGGCACCGCCGAACTCCTCGGCCTGCCGGATCTGGAGAGCCTGTCCGACCTGGCGATGAAGTCCACGCCGGGGGCGCACGGCCTGGTGCTGCTGCCGTACCTGGAGGGCGAGCGGACGCCGAACCTGCCGCACACCGCGGGCACCCTGGCCGGGCTGCGGCGCGAGTCGATGAAGCCCGAGCATCTGGCGCGGGCCTCCTTCGAGGGCATGCTGTGCGGGCTCGCGGACGCGCTGGACGTGCTGCGCGGGCGGGGCGTGGAGGTGCGGCGGGTCTTCCTGCTCGGTGCCGCCGCCGAGCTGCCCGCCGTGCAGGCCTCGGCGCCGTCGCTGTTCGGCGCGCAGGTCGTCGTACCGCAGCCGGCGGACTACGCGGCGATCGGCGCGGCCCGGCAGGCGGCCTGGGCGCTCGGCGTGTCGCAGGGCACGCTGGACCCGCGCACCCCGCCGTCCTGGCAGGGCGCGGCGGCGCAGGTGCTGGAGCCGGGCGAGGAGCTGGCCGTGGGGCAGGCGGTACGGCAGCAGTTCACGTCGGTGCGTGAGCAGACTCACCCCGGAGCATTCAACTCATAGGGGGACAGGGGTGGGCACAACACCCCGAAGGCGTAAGGCCGCAGAACCCGTGCCGCCGGGTAATTCGGTTGAGGTAACACGGGTGGAGTGTTCGACGATAGGGGCCAGGGGCAACCGAACCGGCCCCTTTCGCCGACTCCGAGAGACGTAGCGTGCTCATACGACTTCTGCGGACCTATCTCAGGCCCTACAAGAAACCCATCGCCCTCCTGGTGGTGCTGCAGTTCCTGCAGACCTGCGCCACCCTCTACCTGCCCACGCTGAACGCGGACATCATCGACAACGGTGTCGTGAAGGGGGACACGGGATACATCCTGTCCTTCGGCGCCCTGATGATCGGCATCTCGCTGGCGCAGGTCGTGTGCAACATCGGTGCCGTCTACTACGGCGCCCGGACCGCCTCCGCGCTCGGCCGGGACGTGCGCGGTGCCGTCTTCGACCGGGTGCAGTCCTTCTCCTCGCGTGAGGTGGGTCACTTCGGGGCGCCCTCGCTCATCACCCGCACGACGAACGACGTGCAGCAGGTCCAGATGCTGGCCCTGATGACGTTCACCCTGATGGTGTCGGCGCCCATCATGTGTGTGGGCGGGATCGTGCTGGCACTCGGCCTGGACGTACCGCTGTCCGGGGTGCTGGTCGCGGTCGTGCCGGTGCTCGGCATCTCCGTGACGCTCATCGTGCGCCGGCTGCGCCCGCTGTTCCGGTCGATGCAGGTCCGGCTGGACACGGTGAACCGGGTGCTGCGCGAGCAGATCACCGGCAACCGGGTCATCCGCGCCTTCGTCCGGGACGAGTACGAGCAGGGCCGGTTCGGGAAGGCCAACGCCGAGCTGACCGACATGCAGCTGGCCACCGGCCGGATGCTCGCCCTGATGTTCCCGATCGTCATGACGGTCGTGAACCTGTCGTCCATCGCGGTGGTGTGGTTCGGCGCCCACCGCATCGACAGCGGCGGGATGGCCATCGGCGACCTGACCGCGTTCCTCGCCTATCTGATGCAGATCGTCATGTCCGTGATGATGGCCACCTTCATGTTCATGATGGTGCCGCGCGCGGAGGTCTGCGCCGAGCGCATCCAGGAGGTCCTCGGGACCGACTCCAGCGTCGTGCCGCCGACCGCTGCGGTCACCGAGCTGCGCGCGCACGGGCACCTGGAGATCCGGGGCGCGGGCTTCCGCTACCCGGGTGCCGAGGAGCCGGTGCTGAAGTCCATCGACCTGGTGGCCCGGCCGGGCGAGACGACCGCCGTGATCGGTTCCACCGGCAGCGGCAAGTCCACCCTCCTCGGGCTCGTCCCCCGGCTCTTCGACGCCACCGAGGGCGCGGTCCTGGTGGACGGCGTGGACGTGCAGGAGGTCGAGCCGCGGCTGCTCGCGAAGACCGTCGGGCTCGTGCCCCAGAAGCCGTACCTGTTCGCCGGCACCGTCGCCACCAACCTGCGCTACGGCAACCCGGA
This sequence comes from Streptomyces echinatus, assembly GCF_014203595.1. Classification (GTDB taxonomy): domain Bacteria; phylum Actinomycetota; class Actinomycetes; order Streptomycetales; family Streptomycetaceae; genus Streptomyces; species Streptomyces echinatus. Next base: position 683,390 of record NZ_JACHJK010000001.1, on the reverse strand, counting down.
CGCCACCGACGAGGAGCTGTGGCACGCGCTGGAGGTGGCGCAGGCCAAGGACTTCGTGAGCAAGCTGGAGGCCGGCCTGGACGCGCCGATCTCGCAGGGCGGCACGAACGTCTCCGGCGGCCAGCGGCAGCGGCTCGCCATCGCCCGCACACTGGTGCAGCGCCCGGAGATCTTCCTCTTCGACGACTCCTTCTCGGCGCTCGACTACGCCACCGACGCCGCCCTGCGCGCCGCGCTGGCCGAGGAGACCGCCGAGGCGACCGTCGTCATCGTCGCCCAGCGGGTGGCGACGATCCGGGACGCCGACCGGATCATCGTGCTGGACGAGGGCCGGGTGGTCGGCTCCGGCCGGCATGCCGAGCTGATGGCGACCAACGACACCTACCGGGAGATCGTGCTCTCCCAGCTGACGGAAGCGGAGGCAGCCTGATGGCCGGGCCCATGGGACGCATGATGGCCGGGGGGCCCGACCAGCGCTCGATGGACTTCAAGGGGTCGGGCAAACGGCTCGTCGCCCAGTTCCGGCCGGAACGGCTCACGATCTACGCGCTGCTGCTGTGCGTGGTGGTCAGCGTGGGCCTGAGCGTGATCGGCCCGAAGATCCTCGGCAGGGCCACCGACCTGGTGTTCGCCGGCATCATCGGCCGGCGGATGCCCGAGGGGTCCACCAAGGAGCAGGTGCTCGACTCCATGCGCGAGCGCGGCCAGGGCCGGATCGCCGACATGCTGGGCGGCACCGACTTCACCCCCGGCAAGGGCATCGACTTCGGCGCCGTCGGGGACGTCCTGCTGCTCGCGCTCGGCACATTCCTGGTCGCGGGCCTGCTGATGGCGGTCGCGACCCGGCTGGTCAACCGGGCCGTGAACCGCACGATGTACCGGTTGCGGGAGGACGTGCAGACGAAGCTGTCGCGGCTGCCGCTGTCGTACTTCGACAAGCGCCAGCGCGGTGAGGTGCTGTCCCGGGCGACCAACGACATCGACAACATCGGGCAGACCCTCCAGCAGTCGATGGGCCAGCTGATCAACTCGGTGCTGACCATCGTCGGCGTCCTGGTGATGATGTTCTACGTCTCCTGGATCCTGGCGCTGGTCGCGCTGGTGACCGTGCCGCTGTCGTTCGTGGTCGCCACCCGGGTCGGCAAGCGGTCGCAGCCGCACTTCGTGCAGCAGTGGCGGACCACCGGCAAGCTGAACGCCCACATCGAGGAGATGTACACCGGGCACACCCTGGTGAAGGTGTTCGGCCGGCAGGAGGAGTCGGCGCGGCAGTTCGCCGAGCAGAACGAGGCGCTGTACGAGGCCGGGTTCAAGGCGCAGTTCAACAGCGGTGTCATGCAGCCGCTGATGATGTTCGTGTCGAACCTGAACTATGTGCTGGTCGCGGTCGTCGGCGGTCTGCGCGTCGCCTCGGGCTCGCTCTCCATCGGTGACGTCCAGGCGTTCATCCAGTACTCGCGGCAGTTCTCGATGCCGCTGACACAGGTCGCGTCGATGGCGAACCTGGTGCAGTCCGGGGTCGCGTCGGCCGAGCGGATCTTCGAACTCCTGGACGCGGAGGAGCAGGAGGCCGATCCGGTGCCGGGCGAGCGGCCGGCGGAACTGCGCGGGCGGGTACGGCTGGAGCACGTGTCGTTCCGGTACGACCCGGAGAAGCCGCTGATCGAGGACCTGTCGCTCGCGGTGGAGCCGGGGCACACGGTGGCGATCGTCGGTCCGACCGGCGCGGGCAAGACCACGCTGGTCAACCTGCTGATGCGGTTCTACGACGTCTCCGGCGGCCGGATCACCCTCGACGGGGTGGACATCCGCCGGATGACCAGGGACGAACTCCGGGCCGGTATCGGCATGGTGCTCCAGGACACCTGGCTGTTCGGCGGCACCATCGCGGAGAACATCGCGTACGGCGCCGCGCGCGAGGTCACCCGGGGCGAGATCGAGGAGGCCGCGCGCGCCGCGCACGCGGACCGCTTCGTCCGTACGCTCCCCGACGGGTACGACACCGTGATCGACGACGAGGGCACGGGCGTCAGCGCCGGCGAGAAGCAGCTGATCACCATCGCGCGGGCGTTCCTGTCCGACCCGGTGATCCTGGTGCTGGACGAGGCGACGAGCTCCGTGGACACCCGCACGGAGGTGCTGATCCAGAAGGCGATGGCCAAACTCGCGGCCGGCCGTACGTCGTTCGTGATCGCGCACCGGCTGTCGACGATCCGGGACGCCGACACGATCCTCGTCATGGAGAACGGGTCCATCGTCGAACAGGGCGCGCACACGGAGCTGCTGGCGGCCGACGGGGCGTACGCGCGGCTGTACAAGGCCCAGTTCGCCGAGGCCGTGGCCGAGGTGGACTAGGGGGTGGGGGCCGCCGCCGAACGGCGGTCCCCCTCAGTCCAGATAGCCCCTCAGCTGATCCGCGAAGGCGTGATCCCTGAGCTTGTTCAGCGTCTTGGACTCGATCTGCCGTATCCGCTCCCGCGTCACACCGAACAGCCGGCCGATCTCCTCCAGCGTGCGCGGGCGCCCGTCGGCCAGCCCGTACCGGAGCTGTACGACCTTCCGCTCCCGCTCCCCCAGCGTGGACAGCACCGCCTCCAGGTGCTCGCGCAGCAGCAGGAACGCCGCCGATTCGACCGGGCTCGCCGCGTCGCCGTCCTCGATGAGGTCACCGAGGGCGACGTCGTCCTCCTCGCCGACCGGGGCGTGCAGCGACACCGGCTCCTGGGCGAGTCGCAGCACCTCGCCGACCCGCTCGGGCGGCAGGTCCAGATGGGCGGCGACCTCGTCCGCCGTCGGCTCGTAGCCGCGCTCCTGGAGCATCCGCCGCTGGACCCGGATGACACGGTTGATCAGCTCCACCACGTGCACCGGGACACGGATGGTGCGGGCCTGGTCCGCCAGGGCCCGGGACATGGCCTGGCGGATCCACCAGGTCGCGTACGTGGAGAACTTGTAGCCCCGGGCGTAGTCGAACTTCTCCACGGCCCGGATGAGCCCGAGGTTGCCCTCCTGCACGAGGTCGAGCATGGTCAGGCCGCGCCCGACGTACCGCTTGGCGACGGAGACGACGAGCCGCAGGTTGGCCTCGATGAGCCGGCGCTTGGCCATCCGGCCCATGACGACGAGCCGGTCCAGGTCGAGCGCGAGCCGGCCGTCCAGGCCGGGGCTGCTCAGCTTCTCCTCCGCGAACAGTCCGGCTTCCACCCGGCGGGCGAGTTCCACCTCCTCGGCCGCGGTGAGCAGCGGGATACGGCCGATCTCGCGCAGGTACTGGCGGAACAGGTCGGCCGAGGGCCCCGCGGACTCGGCACGTGCGGCGGACGGCGCCTCGACGGGCTCGGCGGCCTCCTCGGGCTCCTCCGCGAGCGCCTCGGCGGGCGGTTCCGCGGGCTCCGCGGCCGTCGTCTCCGGGTGCCGGGCGGCTCGGCTCTGCGGGGGCACGGCCGCGAGGACGTCCGGCTCCGCTTCCGGCTCGTCCGCGCCGGTGCCGGTGGCGCCGGCGCTGCTGTCGGTCTGGGCGAGGGTCTGGGTCTGCACGGGGGCGACCTCCAGGATGATCGCTGCTGAAGGTGTGCGGCAGCGGTATGCGGGGGCGGAGAGTCGACGGCCTGCGCTCCGAGGACTCGGGCACCGCCCCCAGTGTGGGGTACGACACAAGCCCGCCACGAGGGGCGTGCGGTGACTTTTTGCGTCCGGTCCGTGACGGGGTGGTTACTCGGTTCGCCGGACTATGCGAGCGGCAACTGCTGCGGGCCCGCGGGCCGCCGCCGGGTTCAGAGCGCCTGCGCGCCCCGCTCGCGCAGGGCCTGGTCGTACTGCTGGAGGACCCACAGCTCGTTCTGCACGGCGGCCAGCTGGGCGGGGTCGCCGCCGGCGGCCAGGCGGGTCAGCTGGGACTGGATGTCGCGGATACGGCGCTCCACGGCCCGGCGGCGGATCTGCACCAGCACCGTGCCGGCGTACGTCTCGTCCACCGTGCGCCGCAGGATCGGCTCGACGGCCAGCTCGGTGACCATCGAGCGGACCGCGTCGTCGGGCGCGGCATCGCGGACGCGGACCAGGTACTCCTGCGGGTCCTGCGTGCCGTACTCGGCGCCGCCCGACTCCGCGACGGCCTGGCGCACGGCGGCGTACGGCGGCGCGGTGAACTCGTCCACGCCGTAGGCGTCGAACGCCGGGGAGACCAGTTCGGGGCGCTGCAGGGCGAGTTTGAGCAGTTCCCGCTCGGCGGCGTATACCGGGTTGCGCAGGGTCAGTGCCGGGCCGCCGCCGGCCGGGCGGGGCGCCTCGGCCCACTCCTGGCCCGCCGGGCGGGTCCGGCCCTGCTGCGGGTCGCCCTTGCCGCCGCGCTCCCGGGCCCAGCGGGCCAGCTGGGCCACCCGGCGGACCACGAACTGGGTGTCGAGGATGCCGAGCATGCCGGCCAGCTGGACGGCGACCTCGTGCTGGGCGCCGCTGTTCTTGATCCGGGCGACGATCGGCGCGGCCTCGTCCAGCGCCGCCGCGCGGCCGGCCGGGGTGTCCAGGTCGTACCGGCCCACGATCTGGCGGAGCGCGAACTCGAAGAGCGGCGTGCGGGGTTCGGTCAGGTCGGCGACCGCCTCGTCGCCCTTGGCGAGTCGCAGCTCGCACGGGTCCATGCCGTCGGGCGCGATGGCGATGTACGTCTCGGCGGCGAACTTCTGGTCGTCCTCGAAGGCACGCAGGGCGGCCTTCTGCCCGGCCGCGTCACCGTCGAAGGTGAAGATCACCCGGGCCGAGCCGTTGTCCATCAGCAGCCGGCGCAGGATCTTGATGTGGTCGCCGCCGAAGGCCGTGCCGCAGGTCGCGATGGCCGTCGTCACGCCGGCCAGGTGGCAGGCCATGACGTCGGTGTAGCCCTCCACCACGACGGCCCGGCTGGTCTTGGCGATGTTCTGCTTCGCCAGGTCGATGCCGTAGAGGACCTGGGACTTCTTGTAGATCGCCGTCTCGGGCGTGTTCAGGTACTTCGGGCCGTTGTCCGCCTCGTACAGCTTGCGGGCGCCGAAGCCGACGACCTCGCCGCCGATGTCCCGGATGGGCCACATCAGCCGGCCCCGGAAGCGGTCGATCGGGCCGCGGCGGCCCTCCTGCGACAGCCCGGAGAGGACCAGTTCCTTGTCGGTGAAGCCCTTCCCGCGCAGATAGCGGGTGAGGTGGTCCCAGCCCTGCGGGCTGTAGCCCACGCCGAAGTGCACGGCGGCACTCTGGTCGAAGCCGCGCTCGGCGAGGAAGATCCGGCCGGTGTCGGCCTCGGGGCTGGTGGCGAGCTGCTCGGCGTACCACTGGGCGGCGATCTTGTGCGCCTCGACCAGGCGGATGCGCTCGCCGCGCTGGTGGGCCGGGTTGTACCCGCCCTCCTCGTACCGCAGCGTGATGCCGGCCTGGGCGGCCAGCCGCTCGACCGCCTCCGAGAAGGAGAGGTGGTCCACCTTCATCACGAAGGTGAGGGTGTCGCCGCCCTCCTGGCAGCCGAAGCAGTGGAAGAGTCCCTTGCTCGGGCTGACCTGGAAGGACGGCGACTTCTCGTCGTGGAACGGGCACAGCCCCTTGAGGTTGCCGCCGCCCGCGTTGCGCAGCTGGAGGTACTCGGAGACCACGGCGTCGATCGGGACCGCGTCCCGTACCGCCTTCACGTCCTCGTCGTTGATCCGTCCTGCCACGGATGAATTCTACGGGGCCGCTGTGACAGTCCCTGAGCACCCGGAGGTCACGGCACCAGGCCGTCGAGTGGTACGTGCGGGTCGGCCAGCGCCTCCGGGTCCACCGGCGCCGCGGCCCGGATCAGCTTCTGGATGGGATCTGTGACATCCCACACGTTCACGTTCATCCCGGCCAGCACGCGTCCCTCCTTCACCCAGAACGCGATGAACTCCCGCCTGCCGGCGTCGCCCCGGATCACCACCTCGTCGTACGACCCGGGCGGCGCCCAGCCGCTGTACTCCATGCCCAGGTCGTACTGGTCGGTGAAGAAGTAGGGCACGCGGTCGTAGACCACTTCCTTGCCCAGCATCGCGCGCGCCGCGGCCGGGCCGCCGTTCAGCGCGTTGGCCCAGTGCTCCACCCGCAGCCGGGTGCCGAACCGGGAGAGCGGGAAGGAGGCGACGTCACCGGCCGCGTAGATGTCGGGGTCGGAGGTGCGCAGCCGCTCGTCGACGGCGATGCCGCCGCCGTCCGCCCGGTCGGCGAGCTCCAGCCCCGCCGCCTCGGCGAGGGCGGTCCGCGGCGCCGCTCCGATGGCGGCGAGGACGTCGTGCGCCGGGTGCTCCTCGCCGTCGTCGGTGCGGACCGCGAGGACCATGCCGTCCTGGCCGACGATCTCGGTCAGCCGCACGCCGAAGCGGAAGCGGACGCCGTGCTCGCGGTGCAGCTGGGCGAAGACGTTGCCCAGTTCGGGGCCGAGGACGCCGTGCAGCGGGGTCGGCGCCGGTTCGATGACCGTGACCTCGGCGCCGCGTTCCCGGGCCGCCGCCGCGACCTCCAGACCGATCCAGCCGGCGCCCGCGATCACCAGGTGCCCGTTGTCCCGGCCGAGGTTCTGCAGGACGCCCTTCAGGCGCTCGGCGTGCGCCAGGCGGCGCAGGTGGTGCACGCCCACCAGGTCGGTGCCGGAGACGTCCAGGCGGCGCGGTTCGGCACCGGTGACCAGCAGCAGCTTGTCGTAGCGGACGAGGGTGCCGTCGTCGCCGAAGCGGACCGTCTTCGCCGTACGGTCGACGCGGTCGACGGTCTGGCCGAGGTGCAGCTCGATGTCGTTCTGCGCGTACCAGCCGGGCTCGTGCACGAAGACGCTGTCGCGCTCCTCCTTGCCGAGCAGATAGCCCTTGGACAGCGGCGGGCGCTCGTACGGGTGGTCGCGTTCGTCGCAGATCAGTATCACCCGTCCGCTGAAGCCCTCCGCCCGGAGCGTCTCGGCCGCCTTCGCGCCGGCGAGACCGCCTCCGACGATGACGAATGTCTGATCCGCGTCGACCACTTGATGCCTCCTCGTAAGGGTGCCTTCACAGGGGAGCGTCCCGCACGCAGCGTGATGCGGGAAGGGGGAGTGACCCGATCAGGCCACGGAGGGTCATGTTCGTCTCACATATGCCCCGTCAGTCTCGCGTGCAGCGACAGGGCGGAGGCGTCCGTGAGGGAGGCGATCTGGTCGACGATCACCCGCTTGCGCGCCCGGTCGTCGCCCGCCCCGTCGAACAGTGCCCGGAACTGGGGGTCCAGGCCGTCGGGCGCCCGGGCGGTCAGCGCCTCGGCCAGCTCGGCGACGATCACCCGCTGGTCGGCACGGAGCTGCTCCTGCTCGGCGCGCTGCATCACATAGCGGTCCGCGACCGCCTTGAGCACCGCGCACTCCATGCGGGTCCGGCGGGGTACGACCAGCTCGGCGCCGTAGCGGGTGAGCCGGCCGCCGCTGCCCCCGGTGCCCGGGCGGTCCCCCCACGCGGCACGCGTGGCGGACTCGGCGGCCAGGCAGAACCGGCCGATGAGCTGGCTGGTGGTGTCCTTGAGGCGGGCCTGGGCGACGGCCGTGCCGTCGTAGCCGTGCGGCCACCACTCCTCGTCCTGGAGGCGGTCCAGGGCCTCGGCCAGCTCGGCCGGGTCGGTGTCCGCCGGGACGTACCGACCGATGGCGACCTCGAACACCGCCTGCCGTTCGGGCTCCGCGTGCAGGCAGTTCGGGTCGATGTGACCGGCGTGCAGGCCGTCCTCGACGTCGTGCACCGAGTACGCGACGTCGTCCGACCAGTCCATGACCTGCGCCTCGAAGCAAGTGCGGGTGCCGGGGGCGTGGGCCCGGACCCAGTCGAACACCGGGCGGTCGTCCTCGTACACCCCGAACTTCCGGGACGCCGGGTCGGTGGGGTGACGGCCGCGCGGCCACGGGTACTTGGTGGCGGCGTCGAGGGTGGCGCGGGTGAGGTTGAGACCGACGGAGCCCTCCTCGGTGAAGCGTTTGGGCTCGATGCGGGTGAGGAGCCTGAGGGACTGGGCGTTGCCCTCGAAGCCTCCGCAGTCGTCGGCGAACTCGTTCAGCGCGGTTTCGCCGTTGTGGCCGAAGGGCGGGTGGCCGAGGTCGTGCGCCAGGCAGGCCGCCTCCACCAGGTCGGGGTCACAGCCGAGGGCCGCGCCCAGCTCACGGCCGACCTGGGCGCACTCCAGGGAGTGGGTGAGCCTGGTGCGGGGGCTGGCGTCCCAGGCGTGGCTGCGGGTGCCGGGGGTGACGACCTGGGTCTTGCCGGCGAGGCGCCGCAGCGCCGCGGAGTGCAGGATGCGGGCGCGGTCGCGCTGGAAGGCGGTGCGGCCCGGGCGTTTGTCCGGCTCGGGGGCCCAGCGCTCGGCTGACGCCGTGTCGTAGAACGAGGGGGGTGCGGTGCCGGTGCCTGCGATGTCTGCGGTGCCTGCGGTGCCTTCCATGATTCGACAGTACGGGTCGGCTCCGACAATCGGGGGGTGTCGGGTGCCCGAGGGGCCGCCGGGTCCTGGATCCGGGCGGCCGCGGGCCCGGTGCGGCCGGTCGCGTCCGCGCGTCACGGCCGCGTGCCGGACGCCGCCCCGCGCCCCCTCAGGCGGCTTGCGTGGACCGCTCGGCCAGGCTCTGCCCGTAGCGGTGCAGGATCAGGCGGGCCATCGTCTCGTGAGCCCCCAGGGGGGCCGCGGCGATCCAGGGCGCCGCCTGGGCGCACTGCGACGCGAAGCGGCCCGGTGCCGTGAAGTACGACGCGACCGCCACCCGGTGCCGGCCGCTTTCCGTCAGGGCGCGTACGGCCTCCGGCACGGTCGGGGTGGCCGCCGAGGCGTACGCGGGGATCACCGGGACGCCCAGGCGGTCGGCGAGGAGGCGGGCGGCGCGGCGGGTGTCGGTGGCCGAGTCGGGGTCGCGGGAGCCCGCGGCGGCGAGGACCACCGCGCTCGACCGGCGGGCGGTGCCGTCCATGGCCTGCGGCCAGCCGGCCTCCACCAGGCGGGCGTGCAGGGCCTCGGCGAGCAGCGGGTGCGGGCCGAGTGGTGCGGCCGTGCGGGTGCGGGCGGCGGCCGCCGCGGCCATCCCGGGGATGTCCTGTCCGACGTGGTAGCCGCGCGACAGGAGCAGCGGGACGAGGACGGCCCGGGCGTCACCGAGGGCGGCCAGGGTGCCGGGGAGCAGGGGCTCGTTCAGCTCGATGTGGCCGAGGTGCACGGGGAGGCCGGGGCGCAGGTCCCGTACCCGTGCCATGAGGGCCCGCACGGTGGTGAGGGCCCGGGGGTCGCGGCTGCCGTGGGCGACCAGGACGAGCGCGGGCGGGGCCGGGCGGCGGACGGGCGGGGGGACGAGCCGGAGCTGCCCGGCGAGCCGGCTGACGATGCCGCCGATGAGCTGCGCCGTGCTGTCGAGGTGGGGAGCGGACTCGGAGCGGGGAGGGTGCGACGCCGTCATGCAAGGATCCTGCCGTCGTCAGGTTGCGCGGCCGTTGCCGGGCCGTCACGAGCGTTTTCCGCCGGTTCACCTCGTACGGATGCGCGATGTGAGGCCGGATGCGCGAGGCGAGGCGAACCGGATCGCGCTCGTGCGCGTCCTCCCTGGTCGGAACCGATCACTGGAGGCGGTATGAGGATCCGTCGACCGCGGCTGCCGCGGACGCGTGCCGGGCAGCGGCGGCTGGTGCAGGCGGTGATGTCCGGGTGCGTACTGGCGCTGCTGCCGATGACCTGGCTGTACGTGTCCACGGCGGACCGGCTGCGGACGACGGCGGACGTGCCGCGCACCGAGGTGGCGATGGTGTTCGGGGCCGGGCTGTGGAACGCGGGGCAGCCTTCGCCGTACCTCGCGCGCCGGCTGGACGCGGCGGCCGGGCTGTACCGGGCGGGGCGGATCGAGGTCGTGCTGGTCACCGGGGACAACAGCCGGGAGGACTACGACGAGCCCGACGCCATGCGTGCCTACCTGACGAAGCACGGGGTGCCGGACGCGCGGATCGTCAGCGACTACGCCGGGTTCGACACCTGGGACTCCTGTGTCCGGGCGAGGAAGATCTTCGGGGTGGACCGGGCGGTGCTGATCAGCCAGGGCTTCCACATCCGGCGGGCGGTGGCGCTGTGCGAGGCCGCGGGGGTGGACTCGTACGGCGTCGGGGTCGACGACAAGCACGACGTGACCTGGTACTACGGCGGCACGCGCGAGGTGTTCGCGGCGGGCAAGGCGGCCCTGGACGCGGTGTTCCGGCCCGATCCGCGCTTCCTCGGGCCGAAGGAGCCCGGGGTCGCGGAGGCGCTCGCTGGGGCGCGGGGCTGAGCATGGAGACCACGGACCTGACGCCCGCCGAGCGCCGCGTCGTGGAGGCGTTCCCGCTCGGCGAGGGGGTCGACTTCCGGCAGGGCGACGACGATCCCGCGCTGGGGGCCTCGTGGGGCGCCGAGCGCACGCTGCGCGCGGAGGTGCTGCGGGAGCTGCTGCTGGACGGGCCGGTGCGGGCGGGGCGGACGGCCGGCCTGAAGGTGTGGGGCGCGCGGATCACCGGGCGGCTGGACCTGAAGTACGGGAAGGTCGGCCATCCGGTCCGGCTGCGCGGCTGCCACTTCGAGCAGGCGCCCGATCTGTACGGGGCACAGGTCGGCGCCCTGGTCCTGAGCGACTCGGTGCTGCCGGGGCTGACGGCCGGGAGCCTGCGCGCCGAGGGGGTCGTGCGGATCACCTGCTGCCGGATCACGGGGCCGGTCCGGCTCCCGGGCGCGAAGCTGTCCGGGGCGTTCTTCGCCAACGGCGCCCGGCTCGGCGTGCCCGGCGAGAACCCCGAGGAGGCCGTCCTCCAGCTCAACCACGCCGAGATCGGCACCGACGTGTGGGCCCCGGGCCTGGTCACGCACGGAAAGGTCCACCTGAACGGGACGGTCGTCCGCAATCAGGTGAACCTCGACGACGCGGAGCTGACCGCTCCCGGGGAGACCGTGCTGCACGCCGAGGTGCTGGCGGTCGGCACCGACCTGCACGCCATGCGGCTGCGCACCCACGGCCGGGTGAATCTGGCCGGTGCCCGGATCCCCCGGCAGCTCAACCTCGCCCATGCCCGCCTCTCCGACCCGGGCGGCCAGGCCCTGCGCGCCAGCAGCAGCGTGATCGGCGAGCTGTGGCTGCGGGAGGCCGCGCCCGTCGAGGGGGCCGTCAATCTGCGCCGGGCCCAGTTCGACCTGTTGCACGTGCCGCCCGAGGTGTGGCCGCACCGCGTCCAGCTCGACGGGCTCGCCTACCGTGTACTGACCCCGCACCTCCCGGCCGAACAGCGTCTCGCGCTGCTGGAAGGCGACCCGGACGGTTACCTTCCGCAGCCGTACGAACAGCTGGCCACCGCCTACCGCACGGTCGGCGACGACGCCTCCGCGCGCACCGTCCAGCTGGCCAGGCTCCGCCGCCACCGCCGCACCCTGCCGCCGTACGCCCGGCTGTGGGGCTTCCTCCAGGACGCGGCCGTCGGCTACGGATTCCGCCCGATGCGGGCCGCCGGCTGGCTGCTGTTGCTGCTGTGCACCGGCACCCTCGCCTTCGCCCTGCACCATCCGCCTGCGCTCAAGCCCGCCGAGGCGCCGGCGTTCAACCCGCTCGCCTACGCCCTCGACCTGCTGCTGCCGATCGTCGACTTCGGCCAGGAGGGCGCCTTCGCGCCGCGCGGCGGGTACCAGTGGCTGTCGTACCTGCTGACCGCCACCGGCTGGGTGCTGGCCACCACGATCGCGGCGGGCGTCACCCGCTCGCTGAACCGGCAGTAGGTGCGCGCCGGAACCTCACGCCGCCTGCGGACCGGCGGGGAGGTCGCCGTGCCGGGCGTGTAACCGGAGGCGGGCGAGGCCGTAACACGGTGGACGCACGCTGGGCGGCATGGAGACGATCGCCTCGACGCCCACCCACTGCCCGTACTGCGCCCTGCAGTGCGGGATGAACATCACGCCCCTGCCCCAGGGGGGCGTCGAGGTGACCGAGCGGACGGACTTCCCGGTGAACCGGGGCGCGCTGTGCGGCAAGGGCCGGACGGCGGCCGAGGTGCTGGCGCCGGGAGTGCGGCTGACCTCGCCGCTGGTGCGGACCGGGGGTCGGCTGGTGGAGGCGGGCTGGCCCGAGGCGCTCGACCGGATCGCCGAGCGGCTCGGGCGCACGCGCAGGGAGTACGGCGCCGATGCGCTGGGCGTGTTCGGCGGCGGCGGGCTCACGAACGAGAAGGCCTACGCGCTGGGCAAGTTCGCCCGGGTCGTGCTCGGCACCTCGCAGATCGACTACAACGGCCGGTTCTGCATGTCGTCGGCCGCGGCGGCCGGTACGAGGGCGTTCGGTCTCGACCGGGGGCTGCCGTTCCCGCTGGAGGACATCCCGAGGACCGGGTGCGTGATCCTCGTCGGGTCGAATCTCGCGGAGACCATGCCGCCTTCCCTGCGTTTCTTCACGGAGCTGCGGGAGAACGGCGGCACGCTGATCGTCGTCGACCCGCGCCGCACGAGGACGGCCGAGCAGGCGGACCTGCACCTGGCCCCCCGCCCCGGCACCGATCTCGCGCTGGCACTGGGCCTGTTGCACCTGGTGGTGGCCGACGGGCGGACGGACGAGGAGTACATCCGCGAGCGGACCACCGGCTGGGAGGAGGCGCGGGCGGCGGCCATGGCGTACTGGCCGGAGTACGTGGAGCGGATCACGGGGGTGTCCGTCCCCCAACTCCGCGAGACAGTAGGGATGTTCTGCGAGCCCGCGTCGGCGATGGTGCTCACCGCGCGCGGGCCGGAGCAGCAGTCGAAGGGCACGGACACGGTGGGCGCCTGGATCAACCTCTGCCTGGCGACCGGCCGTCCGGGCCGCCCCCGGTCCGGCTACGGCTGCCTGACCGGGCAGGGCAACGGGCAGGGCGGACGCGAACACGGCCAGAAGGCCGACCAGTTGCCCGGCTACCGCAAGCTGGACGACCCGGCGGCCCGGCGGCACGTGGCCGGGGTGTGGGGCGTGGACCCGGACAGCCTGCCCGGCCCCGGACGCAGCGCGTACGAGCTCCTCGACGCCCTCGGCACGGACGTGCGGGCGCTGCTGCTGATGGGTTCGAACCCGGTGGTGTCCGCTCCCCGCGCGGCCCACGTGGAGGAGCGGCTGCGGTCGCTGGACTTCCTGGCCGTGGCCGACGTCGTCCTGTCCGAGACGGCGGAGCTTGCGGACGTCGTGCTGCCGGTGGCCCAGTGGGCGGAGGAGACGGGCACGACGACCAGTCTGGAGGGCCGCGTGCTGCTGCGCCGCCGGGCCGTCGCTCCCCCGCCCGGCGTCCACAGCGACCTGTACGTCCTGCACGAGCTGGCCGGCCGGCTCGGCGTGGAGAAGGGCTTCCCGACCGACCCGGAGGAGACCTTCGAGGAACTCCGGCGCGCGAGTGCGGGCGGCCCTGCGGACTACTCGGGCATCACCTACCGCCGCCTGGCCGAGGAGGACGGCGTCTTCTGGCCCTGCCCGGACGAACCGGCCGCCGGAACCGCCGCCGCCCCCCGTCCGCATGGCGGGACCCCCCGCCTCTTCCTGGACCGCTTCGCCACCCCCGACGGCCGGGCCCGGTTCGTTCCCGTCGTGCACCGGGACACCGCCGAGGAACCGGATGCCGAGTACCCGCTGCTGCTGACCACCGGCCGGGTGGTGGCCCAGTACCAGTCGGGGGCGCAGACCCGGCGCGTGGCGGAGCTGAACGCGGCGGCGCCCGGGCCGTTCGTGGAGCTGCACCCGCGGCTCGCGGCCCGGCTGGGCGCGGCCGACGGCGACCGGGTGGCGGTGGTCTCCCGGCGCGGCCGGGCCGTGGCGCCGGCGCGGATCACCGGGGCCATCCGCCCGGACACCGTCTTCATGCCCTTCCACTGGCCGGGCGAGGGCCGCGCCAACACCCTCACCAACCCGGCGCTGGACCCGACGTCCCGGATGCCCGAGTTCAAGTCGTGCGCGGTGCGGGTGGAGGTCCTGGGCGCGCTGTCCCGGGACGCCCCCGGGGCCTCATGAGCCGAGGCGGGTCAGGACCGGGGAGTTGTCGATCAGGTCCGTCCGCACGGCCCGGTCGATGGAGCGGTCGACCCTGGACAGCAGCCGCCCCACCTGGAGCCACATCGGAGCGTCGGCGTCCTGGGACAGCACACCTGGGGCCAGGGTCGTAGCGGGGTTCGGTCCCTGGGACGCGGTCCGGGCGGCCGGGCTCGCGTAGGTTCGGAGCATGTCCGACACCGAGCAGTACGACCTCGACGCCTACCTCGACCGCATCGGCTGGAAGGGCGCCCGGCGGGCCGACCTGGCCACGCTGCGGGACGTGCACCTGGCGCACGCGCTGTCGCTGCCCTTCGAGAACCTGGACCCGGTGCGCGGTGCGGCCCCCTCCCTCGCGACCGCCGACCTGATGGCCAAGATGGTCCACGGCCGGCGCGGCGGCTACTGCTACGAGCACAACACCCTGCTCCGGCTGGCTCTGGAGGCGCTCGGCTTCCGGGTGACTCCGCTGGCCGGCCGGGTGGTGGTGGGTGCCGGGACCCCGGAGAGCAGGCCGCGTACGCACGCGATGCTCCAGGTCGAGGTGGCGGGCGAGCCGCAGCCGTACCTGGCGGACGTCGGCTTCGGCGCGCCCGGTGCGCTGCTGCTGCCGGTGCCGCTGGTGACCGGCGCCGAGTGGGAGGGCGCCGGACGCCGGCACCGGCTGGTGCGGCTGTCGCACCACGGGCCGCTGGAGCTGCTGGAGTTGCAGGCGTACGACCGGCGGGCCGGGGACTGGGCGGGCCAGTACGCGTTCACGCGGGAGCCGTTCGCGCCCGTCGACTTCGAGGTGTTCAACTGGTTCGTCGGCACCCACCCGAGGTCCCCGTTCACCCGCCGCCCCTATCTGCAGCGGACCACCGCGGGCCGTCATCTCTCCCTGGACGGCGCCCGGTTCACCGAGACGCTCGCCGACGGCACGGTGACGGAGCGCACGCTGACGGAGGAGGCCGAGGCGCGGCGCGTGGTGGCGGAGGAGTTCGGCATCGAGGTGCCCGACGGGACGGTGCTGCTGGGCTGAGTCAGCGGCGGGAGATCCAGTCGCCGCCCGTGATCCGGGTCCCGGTGTCGCGCAGCCGGCCGGCGACGCCCGGGGCGGCGAGATAGACCCAGGCCCGGACGGTGCCGCCGGCGGCGCGTACGACGTCCCGGGCGGCACGCTCGTAGAGGTTGCGGGGGTCGCCCGGCACGTACTCCTCCAGCCGGTCCAGGGCCGCGAGCAGGTCCTCGTACGCCTCCGGCCGGGCGGTCACCAGCTCGCCGCGCACCGTCTCGCCGGGCTCCTCCACGGCGTAGGGATAGCCCGGGCCGTCGTACAGCACGGCACCCGCGAGGTGTCCCGGTTCCTCGGTGAGGACGCGGCCGCGCAGGAACAGGTCGTGGTTCACCTCGCCCGGGCGGAGCGTGCCGTAGACGAAGAAGGGCAGGGGGCGGTCGTCCTCGCGGGGGTCCTCGGCGATCACGGAAACGATTCTGTACCCACGCCGGCTCCCCACACATCTCCATGAAGAGGCTATGGACATGACATGTCATGGCCACTTAAATCTCGGTGACATGAGCGCCACCCCCACGCCTAACCTGGCGCCTTCCCGAGGAGACAGATGAGCCGGATACGGCAGCACGTCCGAGGAACCCGTCACACAGCCACCGCCGGCGTCGCCGCAGCCACCGCGACCCTGCTGGCCGTCACCCTCTCCCCCGCCGCCCACGCCGACGCCAGACCGACCCGGGCCACCGCGGTCGAGAACGCGGCGTCGGCACTCCTGGCCCACGCCGCGACCCTGGGCCTGACCTCCGCCCAGGACGCCGGCGTCCGGGACGTGATCGTGGACGGCAACGGCACCCAGCACGTCCGCTACGACCGCACCTACCACGGACTCCCCGTGCTCGGCGGCGACTTCGTCGTCCACCTGGCCGCGGACGGCGGCTACCGCGGCGCCGACCGCGCCACCCGGCAGGCGGTCTCCCTGCCCTCCGTCACCCCGCGGGTCTCCGGCCCCAAGGCCGCCGGCCTCGCGGTGAACGCCCTGCGCGCCGCCAACCTCGGCGAGGCGCTCAAGCAGATCAAGGCCAGGCCCGAGCTGGTGGTCGACGCCCTGCACGGCAGCCCGAAGCTGGCCTGGCGCACCAACGCCGTCGGCCGGGACTCGCTCGGCAACCCCGTCGCCCGGACCGTGCTGACCGACGCGCGCACCGGCGCGCAGATCGACGCCTGGGACAGCATCGAGACGGCCACCGGCGACGGCACGTCGCTGTACAGCGGGACCGTGCCGCTGGAGACCACCCAGTCCGGGTCCTCGTACCAGCTCAAGGACCCGACGCGGGGCAACACCTTCACCGGTGACGCCGAGGGCAAGACCGACCTGTGCTTCTTCGGCATCTGCTTCAGCCGGGCCCCCGCGACCCTGTTCACGGACGCCGACAACCACTGGGGCACCGGCACCACCGCCGACCGCGCCTCGGCCGCCGTCGACGCCCAGTACGGCACCAACGAGACCTGGGACTACTACAAGAACATCCACGGCCGCAACGGCATCGCCGGTGACGGCAAAGGCTCGTACAACCGCGTCCACTACGGCAACAAGTACAACAACGCCTTCTGGGACGACAGTTGCTTCTGCATGACGTACGGCGACGGCGACGGGACCACGTTCGGGCCGCTGGTCGCCCTGGACGTCGCCGGGCACGAGATGTCCCACGGGGTGACGTCCAAGACGGCCGCGCTGACCTACTCGGGCGAGTCCGGCGGGCTGAACGAGGCCACCTCCGACATCCTCGGCACGATGGTGGAGTGGTACGCGAACAACTCCTCCGACACCGGTGACTACCTCATCGGCGAGAAGATCGTGAAGCCCGGCTTCGGCAAGGCCGCCCTCCGCTTCATGGACAAGCCGTCCAAGGACGGCAGTTCGGCGGACTACTGGAGCTCGTCGGTCGGGAACCTGGACGTCCACTACTCCTCCGGCGTCGCCAACCACTTCGCCTACCTCCTCGCCGAGGGCAGCGGAGCGAAGACCATCAACGGCGTCAGCTACGACTCCCCGACCTACAACGGCTCCACGGTCACCGGCATCGGCCGGGACAAGGTCGGCAAGATCTGGTACCGGGCACTGACGGTGTACATGACGTCCTCGACGAACTACAAGGGCGCGCGCACGGCGACCCTGAACGCGGCGAAGGACCTCTACGGCGCCGGCAGCACGGAGTACAACGCGGTGGCCGCCGCCTGGAGCGCGGTCAACGTCAGCTGAGCCGACGGCGACAGCACGAGGCCGGTGCCCCCGGGTGGGCACCGGCCTTCTCGCGTCCTCCGGTTCGGGCGGCCGGTTCAGGCGGCCGGTTCCGGCTGCCGCTCCGGCTCGGCGGCGGCCGGCTCGGCGGCGGCCGGCTCGGCGGCGGCCGGCTCCGCCGGCTTCGCCTCCCGCATCATCACCGTCGCCAGGACCGCCGCGGCGAGGACGCCGAGGGCGCTGAGCGCGAAGGTGGTCGTCATGGCGGAGGCGAAGGCCTCGCGGGCGGTGCGCAGCAGGTCCGGGCGGGCCGTGGCGAAGGCACCGGCGATGGACTCACGGGCCGCCGCGGGGGCGCCGGAGGGCATGCGGTCCGTGTAGCCGCTGGTGAGCAGCGAGCCGAGGATCGCGATGCCCAGTGCGGTGCCGGCCTGCTGGATGGTGTCGTTCAGGGCCGAGCCGACGCCCGCCTGGTCCGCCGGGATGGTGCCCATGAGCGCCGCGACCGCCGCCGGCATGGCCAGTCCGGCACCGAGGCCGAGCAGGCCGAGGGCGACCGCCGGGACGGCGAAGCCGGAATCGGCACCGACCGTGGTGAGCAGCGCGAAGCAGGCGACCATCACCAGCATCCCGGCGAGGATCACGAACCGGTGGCCGATCCGCGCGGCCAGCTTGATGCCGATACCGTTGCCGGTCAGCGCGGTGACCGCGAGCGGCAGGAAGGCGAGGCCGGCCTTGACGGCCGAGTATCCGAGGACGAACTGCAGGTACTGGGTGAGGACCAGCAGCAGGCCGCCGTTGCCGATCTGGACGAGCGCCAGGGAGAGCGAACCGCCGCTGAAGTTGCGGTGCCTGAAGAGGACGAGCGGGACCATCGGGGACTCGGTCACGTTCTCCCACAGGACGAAGGCCGCGAGGGTGACCACGGCCGCGGCGAGCGCCGGCAACTGGCGGCCGGAGAACGCCCCGTGCTGCGGGACGTCGATGATCCACCACACGAGCGCCGTCATTCCGGCGGCGGACAGCACCGCGCCGAGCGGGTCGGCCTTCTGCCACGGCGCCCGGGACTCCGGCATCAGCGTGAGGCCCGCGACGACGGCCAGCACGACGACGGGGACGTTGAGGAAGAAGATCGCGTGCCAGGAGAAGTGGTCGATCAGCACACCGCCCAGCACCGGGCTGCCGACCAGGCCGAGCATCGACACCGAGCTCCATGCCGCCATCGCCCTGCCGCGCTCGGCCTCGTCGAAGACGGTGATGAGGATGGAGAGGGTGGACGGCATGATCAGCGCCCCGCCGACGCCCATCGCGACGCGCACCGCGACGACCTCGGCCGGGTTCGCGGCGAACGTCCCGGCCAGGGAGGCGGCCCCGAAGAGCAGCAGGCCGATCAGCATCACCCTCCTGCGGCCGAACCGGTCGCCGAGGCTGCCCGAGGTCAGCAGCAGGCCGGCGAAGACGAGGACGTAGGAGTCGAGGATCCACTGCATGTCGTGGGCGCTCGCCCCGAGGTCCTCGGTCATCGCGGGCACCGCCACGGTGAGGGCCATGTTGTCGATCACCAGCACCAGCGAGCTCAGGCACAGCACCACGAGGATCCACCAGCGGCGGGGACTGCGGCTTTCCATGGGTATTTCCCCCTCAGCATGTGCGGCGCGCACAGCGTTCCCGATGTGCGTACACCGTTCCGTTCGTTGCGAACACTGTACGCAGACCGGAACGGTGTGCGCAAGGCTTGAACTCTGTACGCTGGTGCGCACAACGTACGCACTGAGGGAAGCAAGGAGTCCGCCCATGGCCGCCAGGAGCACCCCGAACCCGATCCCCTCCGTCTGGACCCGGCAGCGGCGCGAGCCGGGCCAGCCCGCGCTGAGCCGGGAGGCGATCGTGCGCGAGGCGGTGGCGATGCTGGACGCGGAGGGCGTCGAGGCCCTGAGCATGCGCAAGCTCGGCGCCCGCCTGAACGCCGGCGCGACCTCCCTCTACCGGCATGTCGCCACCAAGGACGAGCTGATGGAGCTGGCCGTCGACGAGGTCGCCGCCGAGGTGCGGGTGCCGGACGGCCCGGACCCGGACTGGCGGGCCGCCGCGACCGAGGCGGCGCAGTCCTTCCGGGCGACCGTCCTGCGCCACCCGTGGATGTCCTCGGTGATGGGGCAGGCCGGACTCGTCTACCTGGGCCCCAACCTGATGTCCTTCTCCGAGCGGCTCGCCGCGCTGTTCACGGGGGCCGGCTTCCGCGAGCCCGACCAGGCGATCAGCACCCTGCTGGCGTACGTGCTCGGCATGAGCACCACCGAGGCGGCCTGGCTCACCACGGTCGCCCGGTCCGGCCGGAGCGAGACGGAGTTCGTCACCCTCCTGATGCCCGCGGCCCGGCAGGCCGCGGCCGGCCACGACCATCTCGCCGCCGCCTACACGGAAGCCGGCACCGCCCCCCGGGACCCGGCCCGGGACCGGGACGCGAAGTTCGGCTACGGCCTCGACGTCGTCCTCGACGGCCTGGCGGCACGGCTCGGGCACCGGTCCCCGGAGCACTGACGCACCGTCACCCGTTCACCGGGCCCGCCGCTCCATTCGTGTGCTTTTCACACCGCCCTCTTCGCGCCGCCCCGCACCCGCCCGTGACCTGCCGGAACCCCGCGCGGGCTAGCCCGCGCGGGTGGCGCGGCCGACACCCGTTCACCGCATTCCTGACGCTCCCTCAGGAAGCGGACCGGGCCCGGAGCCACTTATCTCGGTAGGGCAGGGGCGCACCCCTGGACGAGTCGGACAAGCTCTGGGGAGCACCATGCGACGCACTGCCCGTCTCCTGGCCGGTACCGCGCTCGCCGTGGCCGCCGCGGCACCCGCCCACGCCGCCGTGGACGCGGACCGCCCGGCGGCCCGCCCCCGGGCCGCCCAGTCCGGCCGCCTGGACGTGTACCCGTCCACCGTGACGCCCGGCGCACAGGTCACGGTGAACACGGCCGCGTGCGGGGACCCGGGCGCCGCGACCGGTGACGCGGGCGCGGTCGGGGCCGGCACCTTCACGCTGGCGCCCAGCACGCACGAGGGAGAGGCGATCGGCCAGTTCCGGGTGCCGCCGAGCGCGCAGCCGGGGACGTACGAGATCGTCGCCAGGTGCGCCGAGGGGGACCGGCAGGTGTCGGGCGATCTGGTGGTGGCACTGAGCGCGGCGCACGAACAGGTGCAGCCGCGGGGAAGCGTGAAGACGGGGGTCGGCGGCGGACTCGGCCACGACCCCGTACAGACCGCGGCGGGTGTGGCGGCGCTGGCCGTCGCCGCCGCGGGCGGTACCTGGCTCCTGCATCGCCGGGCGAGAGGCGACGGGATCTGACGGACACCCTCCGCTGTCCGTCCGCCGGTACCGCACATCCCGCCCCCTCCGGGTCCGACGCCCCTCGCGGCCCGGAGGGGGAGGGTGCCTTGAAGGGGGGCCGTCTTCCGGGAGAGGGGTTGGTATGCGCAGGAGCGCCAGGGGGGCCGGGCGCGGCCGGAGCGCCCGGCTCGGCGACACCGCCATAGCCGCCGTCACCGTCGTGGCCCTCGGCTCGGGCGTGTGGCTGCTGGACGGCACCGGCACGCACGCCCCACCGCAGCCGACGGCCGCCGAGGGACGCCCCGACCCGGGCGGCGCGCGGCGCGCGGCCCCCGGTCTCGCGCCGTCCGTGCCGGTCCGTGTCCGCATCCCCGCGATCCGCGTGGACGCGCCCCTGACCGGTCTCGCCCTCACCCGCTCCGGCAGCCTGGACGCACCGCCCGCCAAGGAGAAGAACCTGGCCGGCTGGTACGAGGCCGGCACCACGCCCGGGGAGACGGGCACCGCGATCGTCGCCGGCCATGTCGACAACGCCGACGGACCCGCCGTCTTCTACGACCTCGGTGCGCTCAAGCGCGGCGCCCGCGTCGAGGTGGACCGCGAGGACGGCACGGTGGCCCTGTTCACCGTGTACGCGGTGGAGGTGTACTCGGCCCGCGACTTCCCCGACGAGAAGGTGTACGGCGCGGCCCCCGGCCCCGAACTCCGCGTCATCACCTGCGGCGGAGGCTATTCGAAGGCCACCGGCTACCAGGGCAACGTGGTGGTGTTCGCCCGGCTGACGGGGAGCCGCTGAGCCGCGGCACGCGGCCGTCGCCGGCCCTCAGTGCGGGGCCCGTTCCCCGCCCAGGACGTGCTTCTCGCCCCACAGCCCGAGCGGTGCCAGCGCCTCGTTCAGCTGGATCCCGATCCCGGTCAGCGAGTACTCCACGCGGGGCGGAACCTCGTCGTACTCCTCACGGTGCACGATGCCGTCGGCCTCCAGCTCGCGCAGCTGAGCGGCGAGCACCTTCTCCGTCACCCCCGGCAGCTGCCGGCGCAGCACGCCGAAACGGCGGGTGCCCTCGCCCAGCGCCCACAGGATCGACACCTTCCACTTGCCGTCGATGATGTCCATCGCCGCGTCGGTCCCGCACCTGTACGCCCCCGGCCGCCGCCCCACCGGCATGCTGCTCCCCCTCCTCGACCCGCACGCTTTCCCGCCGGAAACCACCCACTTCGAAGTGCGTACTTCTGCGCGGCGGTTCCCCGGGCGAGCCTAGTCGCCATGAACGACAACTCCCCTTCCCCTCTCCCCCGCACCCCTCTGACCCTGCTCGGCACCGGTGCCATGGGCACCGCGCTCGGGCGGGCCTGGCTCGCCGCCGGGCACCCGCTGACCGTCTGGAACCGCACACCGGAACGTACGGCCGCGCTGACCGCCGAAGGAGCGGTGGCGGCCGCGAGCGCGGCCGAGGCGGTGGCCGCGAACCGGCTCGTCGTGGTCTGCCTGCTGGACGACGCCTCCGTGGGCGCCGCCCTGGAGGGGGTCGAACTGGCCGGCCGGGACCTGGTGAACCTCACCACCGGCACCCCCGCCGACGCCCGCGCGCGCTCCGCCTGGGCCGAGGAGCGCGGCGCCCGCCTCCTGGACGGCGGGATCATGGCCGTGCCGCCGATGATCGGCGCGCCCGGCGCCTTCGTGCTCTACAGCGGCCGGCCGGAGGTGTTCGAGGAGCACCGGGACACGCTCGCTGTCCCGGCCGGCACCGAGTACGCCGGCGCCGACCCCGGCCTCGCCGCGCTGCTGGACGTGGCCCTGCTGAGCGGGATGTACGGCATGTTCGCGGGGATCACGCACGCCTTCGCGCTGCTGCGCGGGACGGACGTGGCACCCAAGGACCTCGCCGCACTGCTCGTGCCCTGGCTGAACGCGATGGCCGGCTCGGCACACGGCACGGCCGAACGGCTGCGGTCCGGCGACCACACCTCCGCGGTCGTCTCCAACCTGGCGATGCAGGTCGCGGGCAGCGGCACCCTGCTGCGCACGGCCGCGGAACAGGGGGTGAGCACGGAACTCCTCGCGCCGTTCCTGGACTTGATGCGCCGCCGGCTGGCCGACGGCCACGGCGAGGAGGACATCAGCGGTCTGGTGGAGCTGCTGCGGAGCCGGTGACCGCCCCTCCGTCCGTTCCGGGGCCCGCTGTCGGCGAGCGCCGGTAAGGTCCCCTCCGAGTCGCCGTACATCGAGATCTACGGGGGGACCTGGCATGAGTGGCACCGACAGCACGTACGAGGGGTTCACGGCCGAGGAGCGGGCCGCGATGAAGGAGCACGCGCGGGAGCTCAAGACGGCGGCGCGCCGCACCTCGCGCGCGGACAAGGCGGCCGAGGCGGAGCGGGACGTGCTCGCGAAGATCGCCGAGATGGGCGACTCGGACCGGATCATGGCCGAGCGCGTCCACGCCGTCGTCACCGCCACCGCCCCGGCCCTCGCGCCGAAGCTCTGGTACGGGATGCCCGCCTACGCGCTGGACGGAAAGATCGTCTGCTTCTTCCAGAGCGCGGCGAAGTTCAAGGCGCGCTACGCGACGCTCGGTTTCAACGACCCGGCGCGGCTGGACGAGGGCGCGATGTGGGCGACGGGCTTCGCCCTGACCGAGGTGACACCCGAGGTGGAGGCGCGCATCGCCGCGCTCGTCGAGCGGGCGGTGAACTGAGCCGCCCGGCCCTCACACCCCGGGCCGCCGCCCGCTGAGGGCAGCGTTCCTCCTGGGAAACAGAGGTGATGCCGCCGGGTAACGTCGGGGCCGCACGCTCGGGGCATGACCTCGGATACGCGTGTGGTGGTGATCGGCGCCGGCCTCGCGGGCGTGCGGCTCGCCCGGCGGCTCGGCGAGCTGGGCGTGCCCGCGCTGCTCGTCGGCGAGGAGGAGCACGCGCCGTACAACCGGGTGCTCCTGGCCGAGGTCCTGGCCGGCCGGTACGCCCCGGAGGTGATCGCCCTCCCGCCGCCCGCCGGCCTGCGGCGCACCCTGATCACCGGCATCGACCGGGCCGCCCGTACCGTCACCTGCGCCGACGGCACCCCGATCGGCTACGGCACGCTGGTCCTGGCCACCGGCTCCAACCCGGTGCTGCCCCCGCTGCGCGGGCTGTTCGGCCCGGACCGCCGGCTTCCCGAGGGCGTCCACGCGTTCCGCACCATGGACGACTGCCTGCGCCTGGCGAAGGCGGTCCGGCCGGGGGTGCGCGCGGTCGTCATCGGCGGCGGGCTGCTCGGGGTCTCCGCGGCCCGCGCGCTGGCCGTACGCGGCGCCCAGGTGGTGCTCGCCCAGCAGGCCGAGCGGCTCATGGAGCGCCAGCTCGACCCGGACGCCTCCCGCCTGGTGCTGCGGCACCTCACCGGCCTGGGCGTCGAGGTGCACACCGAGTGCCGGGTGCGGGACGTGCGCTGCGCCGGGGGCGCGGTCCGCTCGGTGGAGATCGCCGACGGCTACGCCCTGGACGCCGACCTCGTGGTCCTGGCCTGCGGGGTACGGCCCCGCACGGGTCTCGCCGAGCAGGCGGGCCTCGCCGTCCGCAAGGGCGTCCTCGTCGACGACGAGCTGCGCACCTCCGACCCGCGGATCCACGCCGTCGGCGACTGCGCCCAGCACGACGGCACGGTCTACGGACTGGCCGCCCCGGCCCTCGAACAGGCCGACGCGCTCGCCGGGCTGCTCGCGGGTGACCCGCGCTCCCGTTACCGGGGCACCCGTTCCCTGACCCGGCTGACCCTGACCGGCTCCGACGCCCCCTTCGACCTCGCCGCGTTCGGGGAGACCGAGCCCCGCCCCGGTGACGACGTGGTGCGGCTCGCCGACGCCACCCGGGGCACCTACCGCAAGGTCGTCGTCCGCGACGACCGCCTGGTCGGCGGGGTCCTCGTCGGCGAACTCGGCACCGTCGGCACGCTCGCCCGCGCCTGGGAGGGAGCGGAGCCGCTCCCCGACGACGGTCCCCTGCTCCACCTGCTCACCAACGATGGAGGCTCCTGAATGACCGCCACCCCGGGGGCCACCCCCACGATCGTGCTCGTCGGCCACGGCATGGTCGGCCAGCGCTTCCTCGAAGCGCTCGCCGAGCGCGGCCTGACCGCCACGCACCGCGTGGTCGTGCTGGGCGAGGAACCGCGTCCGGCGTACGACCGCGTGCAGCTCACCTCGTACTTCTCGGGCCGGACGCCCGAGGACCTCTCCCTGACCGACAGGGGGTTCATCGAGGACCACGGCATCGAGCTGCGGGTCGGGGACCCGGCGGAGACGATCGACCGCGAGGCGCGGCGGGTGACCGCCCGTTCCGGTCTGGTCGTCGACTACGACGTCCTCGTCCTGGCCACCGGCTCCTACCCGTTCGTGCCGCCGGTGCCGAACAAGGACGCCGCCGGCTGTTTCGTCTACCGGACCATCGAGGACCTGCTGGCGATCGAGGAGTACGCGAAGAACGCGTCCACCGGTGCCGTCGTCGGCGGCGGGCTGCTCGGCCTGGAGGCGGCGGGCGCGCTCAAGGGCCTCGGACTGAACGCCCACATCGTGGAGTTCGCGCCGCGCCTGATGCCGGTGCAGGTGGACGAGGGCGGTGGCGCGGCCCTGCTGCGGACCATCGAGGAGATGGGCCTGTCGGTCCACACCGGTGTGGGCACCCAGGAGGTCGTCACGGACGCCTCCGGCGCGGTCACCGGTATGAAGCTGTCCGACGGCTCCGAACTCGCCACCGACCTGGTGGTGTTCAGCGCCGGTGTCCGCCCCCGCGACCAGCTGGCCCGCGACTGCGGTCTGACGGTCGGCGAGCGCGGCGGCATCGCGGTCGACGAGCAGTGCCGCACCGTCACCGACCCGCGGGTGTTCGCGATCGGCGAGTGCGCGCTGGCCGCCGACGGCCGGGTGTACGGCCTGGTGGCGCCCGGCTACGAACAGGCGGAGACCGCGGCGGCGACCATCGCGGCCGACGAGGCGTCCTTCACCGGCGCCGACCTGTCCACCAAGCTGAAGCTGCTCGGCGTGGACGTCGCCTCCTTCGGCGACGCGCACGGCACGGCCGCGGACTGCCTGGACGTCGTCTACTCCGACTCCCGCGCCGGTCTGTACAAGAAGCTGGTCATCGGGGCGGACGGCACTCTGCTCGGCGGCATCCTGGTCGGCGACGCGGAGGCGTACGGCACCCTGCGCGCGCTCACCGGCTCCGTCCCGCCCGTCTCCCCCGAGTCCCTCGTCCTGCCCGCCGGAGCCGGCGCGGGAGCGGCGCTCGGCCCGTCCGCGCTGCCGGACGACGCGGTCATCTGCTCCTGCCACAACGTCAGCAAGGGCACGATCCGCGGCGCGGTCACCGAGCACAGCTGCACGACCGTGCCCGAGGTGAAGAAGTGCACCAGGGCCGGTACCGGCTGCGGCAGTTGCGTGAAGGTGCTGGGCCAGCTGGTCACCGCCGAGCTGGAGGCGTCCGGCGTCGAGGTCGACAAGGGCCTGTGCGGCTGCTTCGCGCAGACCCGCGAGGAGCTGTACGAGATCGTGCGCGCCCTGCGCCTCACGTCGTACCGGGAACTGCTGGACCGGCACGGCCGGGAGGGCGCCCGGGGCGGCGACGGCTGCGAGGTGTGCAAGCCGGCCGTCGGCTCGATCATCGCCTCCCTCGCCCCGGCCATCGGCGCGAGCGGCTACGTCCTGGACGGCGAGCAGGCGGCCCTGCAGGACACCAACGACCACTTCCTCGCCAACCTGCAGAAGAACGGCTCGTACTCCGTGGTGCCGCGCATCCCCGGCGGGGAGATCGCCCCCGAGAAGCTGATCGTGATCGGGGAGATCGCCCGGGACTTCGGCCTCTACACGAAGATCACCGGCGGTCAGCGGATCGACATGTTCGGAGCCCGCGTGGAGCAGCTGCCGCTGATCTGGGCCCGGCTGGTGGACGCCGGCTTCGAGTCGGGACACGCGTACGGAAAGTCGCTGCGCACGGTGAAGTCCTGCGTCGGGCAGACCTGGTGCCGCTACGGCGTGCAGGACTCGGTCCGCATGGCGATCGACCTGGAGCTGCGCTACCGGGGGCTGCGCTCCCCGCACAAGCTGAAGTCGGCGGTCTCCGGCTGCCAGCGCGAGTGCGCGGAGGCCCAGTCGAAGGACTTCGGGGTGATCGCCACGGCGAACGGCTGGAACCTGTACGTCGGCGGCAACGGCGGCGCCACCCCGCGCCACGCCGACCTGCTCGCCCAGGACCTGTCCGACGCCGAACTGGTCCGCCTGATCGACCGGTTCCTGATGTTCTACATCCGCACCGCCGACCGCCTGGAGCGCACCAGCACCTGGCTGGAGCGCATCCCGGGCGGCCTGGAGCACGTACGGGACGTGGTGGTGCACGACTCGCTCGGCATCTGCGACGAGCTGGAGAAGCTCATGCGGGCGCATGTCGCCCACTACCGCGACGAGTGGGCGGAGACCGTGAACGACCCCGGGAAACTGGCCCGGTTCGTGTCCTTCGTGAACGCCCCGGACACCCCGGACCCGGTGGTCTCCTTCGTCCCCGAGCGTGACCAGATCAAGCCCGACCTGCCGCTGCTGGCCATCGGCCTGCGGCCCGCCGACGACGTCCTGGAAGGAAGCGCCCAGCGATGACCCTGGCACTCGAGACGACCGACCTGAAGGTCCAGCTCCAGCTGGCGGACGGCTGGTTCACCGTCTGCGACCTGAGCACGCTGGTCCCGGGCCGCGGGATCGCGGCCCTGCTGCCGGACGGCCGCCAGGTGGCCGTCTTCCGTGACCGCTCGGACCGGCTGTTCGCCGTCGACAACATCGACCCGTTCACCGGCGCGGCCGTTCTCTCCCGCGGCCTGACCGGCAGCCACCTGGGCCGCCCGTTCGTGGCGTCCCCGCTGCTGAAGCAGCGCTTCGACCTGGCCGACGGCCAGTGCCTGGACGACGCGTCGGTGCGGGTGGCCGTGTACGAGGTGCGGGCCCGCTAAATATCTTGACCGATCGTTCCAGTAAGCCTAGGCTTCAGGACATGGCGAGGACCAAGGAGTTCGACCCCGACGCCGCGCTGCAGTCAGCCCTGGAGCTGTTCTGGCGGCGCGGCTACGAGGCGACGTCGATGGCCGACCTGGTGACCCACCTGGGCATCGGCAAGGCGAGTCTGTACGCCACCTTCGGCAGCAAGCACGAGCTGTACCTCAGGGCGCTGGACCGGTACGGGCAGGCACAGAACCCGCGGCTGACGCGCGAACTGTCCCGGCCCGGCCCGGTCCTGCCCGCCGTGCGCGAACTGGTCCGCCGGTTCGCGGCCGAGGCCACCGCCGAGACCACCCGCGGCCAGGGCTGCATGGTCACCAACGCGGCGGTCGAACTGGCCCCGCACGACCGGGACGCCGCGCGCCGGGTGGAGCACAGCTGGGACACCCTGGAGACGCTGCTGCACTCCGCCCTGGTCCGCGCCCGGGCCCAGGGCGAGCTGGCCGCCGGCCGCGATCCACTGGCCCTCGCGCGCATGCTGCTGGTCCTGCTGCAGGGACTGCGGGTGGTCGGCAAGGCGTCCGGGGACCCGGCCCGGGTGCGGGACGCGGCCGAACAGGCGCTGGCCCTGCTGGACTGAGGAACGCGCCTCCCCGGAGGCGCCTTTCTCTCGCCTCTAAACTGAACCGATCGGTCAAGAAAAGGGAACATCATCATGACGCACCGCTTCTCCGGCCGCACCGCTCTCGTCACCGGCGCCGGCTCCGGCATCGGCCGCGGGATCGCCCTCGCGTTCGCCCGGGAGGGTGCCCACGTCGTCGTCGCCGGCCGGCGCCGTGAGCCGCTCGACGAGACCGTCGCGCTGATCGAGGGCGAGGGCGAGGGCGGCAAGGCGCTCGCCGTCACCGCCGACGTCTCCCGCGCCGAGGACCTGCGGGCCCTGGTGACCGCCGCCGTGGACCGCTTCGGCTCCCTGGACGTCGCCGTGAACAATGCCGGCGTCCTGGAGGGCCGGGGGCAGACCGTGGGCGACCTGGCCGAGGAGGACTGGCACCGGATGCTCGACGTCAACGTCACCGGCATCTTCCTCGCCCTCCAGGCCGAGATCGCCCAGATGCGCACCCAGCCGAACGGCGGCGCCATCGTGAACATCGCCTCCCGGATCGGGGTGCACAGCCGGCTGCCCCGCACCGCCGCCTACGCCGCCGGCAAGGCGGCCGTCTCTGTGCTCACCCGCGGCGCCGCCCTGGACCACATCGCCGACGGGGTGCGTGTCAACGCCGTCAGCCCGGGCCCCACCGCCACGGACATGTCCTTCAAGGACGGCGAGACGGAGGCCGACCGGGCCGCGCGCATGCGCGCCGAGAGCCCGGTCGGGCGGGTCTCCACCGTCGCGGAGGTGGCCGCCGCGGTGCTGTACCTGGCCTCGGACGACGCGGCCTCGGTGGTCGGCGCGGACCTGGTCGTCGACGGCGGCGCCACGGCCTGAGCCCGCCTCCTCGTCAGTCGATCCCGGACCGCTCCGCCCCGGCCGCGCCCCGGCCTCTGGCCAATCATCACGAATCCGTCACCTTTCCTTCACGGGCGGTGACTCGGCACTACGGTCGTCGGCACGTGATCCCGTCCGGGACCCGTACCACCGTCCGGGGGGACGCCATGAGCAACCCGTACACCTCGCCTCCCATGCCGCCGGCCCCCCGCGGGGCCCCTCGATGGGCGCGCAAGCGGTACGTGCTGCCCGCCCTCGGCCTCGCCCTCTTCGTCGGCGTGGGCATCGGCGCCGCCGACGGGAGCCCCTCGTCCGACGCCGAGCCGACGGCCGCCTCCCCTCGTCCGACGGTGACCGTGACGGCCACCGCGACCGCCACGGAGACGGCGGCCCCGCGGCCCGCTCCCACCGTGACCCGGACCCGCACGGTCAAGGTCACCCGGACCGTCACGGCCCAGCCGGCGGCCGACGACGACACCTCCGCCTACGGAAACGGCGACGTCAGCGGCACCGGCGGCAGCGGCAGCGCCTACTACGCCAACTGCAGCGAGGCCCGGGCCGCCGGCGTCACGCCCCTGTACGCCGGCGACCCGGGCTACGCCGCCCATCTCGACCGCGACGGGGACGGGGTGGCCTGCGAGTAGCCCGGGCCGGCCCGCGAGGCGGGCGGGGTCGGGTCTCGGTGGTCAGGGGGTGGGGGTACGTGGCTGCTGGTGCGTGCCGCGGCGGCGGGTGATCGACATCAGGTCGCTGGGCCCGTCCAGTTCGATGCGGTGGGCACGGCCGCGCGGCACGATCACGGCTGTCCCCGGCCGCAGCCGCACCATCTCCTCCGTGCCGCCCTCCATGGCGGGCCGGAAGTACAGGCGCGCACCGCCGGACAGACAGCACACGGCCTCCTCGCCGTCGGGGTGCGTCTCCCAGTGGCCGGCGTGCACGTCGGCGTCGGTCTCCACATGGAAGGTGGCCAGCTGCCAAACGCCGGGTTCGCCGTCCGTCATCCGCCGGGCACCGGCCCGGACGTCACCGTCGGGCCGGAACCGCAGCGCCGAGCCGAACAGGTCGACGGGGGTGAGGGTCATGACGGGGTTCCTTCCAGTCGGGGTTCCTCGGCGGGCGTCGCCGAGGGGGCTGCTGTGATGCCGGCCGGCCGGCGGGCGGGCAGCACGCCGACCGCGACCGCCGCCGCGAGCACGAACAGGGCCGCGGTGAGGGCGAGACCGAGCGCGTAACCGCTGGTGAGCGCGGCGGGGTCGGTGGGGTCGGCGGCCGTGCCGGTGCGGTGCGCGGCGACCGTGGCCAGGACGGCCAGCCCGACGCACCCGCCGAGCTGGCGGGCGCTGTTGAGCACGCCGGAGGCCATGCCGGCCTCGCCGGGGCGGACACCGGTGGTGGCGGCGGCCGCCGCGGGCGCCAGCACCAGCCCGGCGCCGACACTGGTGAGCAGGGACGGTCCGAGCACATCGGTGAGGAAGCCGCCGTGCGGGCTGACGCAGGCGAACCAGGCCAGCCCCGCGGTGGCGGAAAGGGAACCGGTGACCAGCGAGGCGCGGGGCGAGCGGGCGGCGGTGACGCGGGTCGCGACCACGGTGCCCGCCACCAGGCCCGCGGAGAACGGCAGGAACGCGGCACCGGTCGCGGCCGCGCCGAGTCCGAGGACCTGCTGGAGGTAGAGGGACACGAAGTAGAAGGCGGTGAACTGTCCGGCGGCGGCGAGGAAGACCACCAGGTTCGCGCCGGCGACCCAGCGGCTGCGCAGCAGGCCGAGCCGCAGCAGCGGGGCGGGGGACCTGGCTTCGACGGCGACGAAGGCGCCGAGCAGAACGCCCGCCACGGCGAGCGTCCCCCAGGTGGCGGCGGACGCCCACCCCCGGACGTCGGTCCGGACGACCCCGTACACCAGCAGCCCGACACCCGCGGTGGCCAGGACGGCACCGAGCAGGTCCGGCCGCTCACGCCGTACCGGCCGGGGCTCGGCGGCCACGGCGGCGTACACCAGGACGAGCGCCGCCGCCACGATGGGCAGGTTGATCAGCATCACCCAGCGCCAGCCGGCGTACTCGGTCAGCACCCCGCCCGCCAGCACGCCGAGCGCGCCGCCCGCGGCGTTCACGGCGCTCCACACGCCCAGCGCGCGGACCCGCCGGGGGCCCTCGGTGAACGTGGTGGTCAGCAGCGCCAGCGCGGCGGGCGCGGTCGCGGCGGCGCCCACCCCCTGCCCCGCGCGGGCGGCGACCAGCTGCCAGGGCTCCTGGGCCAGTCCGCCCGCGAGCGAGCAGAGCCCGAAGGCGGCCAGCCCCGCCACGAACAGCCGGCGCCGGCCGAAGAGGTCACAGGCCCGCCCGCCGAGCAGCAGGAACCCCCCGAAGGTGAGCGCGTACACGTGGACCACCCAGGACAGGTCGAGCGGGGCGAATCCGAGCGAGGAGCGGATCGCCGGGAGGGCGACGTTGACGACGGCCATGTCCAGGGCGACGACGAACTGGGCGACGGCAGCCGCCGCCAGCACGGCCGCCGGACGGCCGCGTAAGTTTTTATACATGTAAGAAAAGTAGCGCGGAGTCCTCCCCGATGTCGACACCCGCCGTCCGAAGTCCCCGCCGCCTGCGGGATGATGGGCCCATGCCGCGACCGCCCGCCCCTCGCAAGACCACCGGCCGACCCGCCCGTATCTCCCGCGAGGAGATCATCCGGACGGCGCGCCGGATCGTGACGGAGGACGGCGCGGACCGGCTGACCATGCGCCGGCTCGCCACGGAGATCGGCAGCACGCCGATGGCCCTGTACCACCACGTCCGCGACAAGGAGGAACTGCTCCTCCTGCTGCTGGACGACCACGCCGCCCGGTCCCTGCGGCGCCCCGAACCGCCACCCGCCGACCCGCGCGACCGCGTTCTCGCCGCCGCCACGGCCATCCACGAGGTGCTCGCCGCGTGCCCCTGGATCGTGGAGGTGCTGACGGCGGACGACCTCATGTCGACGTCCGCCCTCTGGTTCGTGGAACAGATCGTCGCCGGACTGACGGAGAGCGGCCTGAGCCTCGACGAGGCCGTGCGCGGATACCGCACGATCTGGTACTACACGGCCGGCGAGATCCTGGTCCACGCGACCTCGGCCCGCCGCCGCAGCACCGACGACCGCCCCACCTACCGCGACCAGGTCTTCGCCGCCCTCGACCCGGCCGAACTCCCCCTCCTGTCCCGGGCCGCCCCCCGCTGGACCCCCCTCACGGCGGAGGACACCTACGAACAGGGCCTGCGGGCGCTGCTGACCGGGCTCCTGAGCCACACCCCGGCA
This sequence comes from Streptomyces echinatus, assembly GCF_014203595.1. Lineage (GTDB taxonomy): Bacteria > Actinomycetota > Actinomycetes > Streptomycetales > Streptomycetaceae > Streptomyces > Streptomyces echinatus. The sequence goes on along the minus strand of NZ_JACHJK010000001.1, from coordinate 651,076 downwards.
TAGCGCTCCGCCACGCCTCAGGGCCTCGGTGACGGTCCTCCGCTCCGCGAACTGCCGGTCGTGGCCCGGGTGAGGCTCGTATCCGCGAAGTCGTAGCGGTACGCGCCGTCCGCCGTCGCCTTCACGGTGGCCGTGGCCCAGCCGTCGCGGTCGGTCCTGACCTTCTTCAGCGTGACGAAGGCGCCGCTCGTGCCCTTGCGGTACTGAAGCAGCACCTGGTGCCCGACGAGGGGCACGTTCTCGGTACCGCGAGAGCGGCAACGGCCAGGACGGTGCTGAAGGCGGCGGCGCTGGCGGCGGCAGTGGCGCGTCTGCGCATGGTGTGGTTTCCCCACGCTCGGCCCTGAGCGCGGGCCCGATGCGGGCGAAGGGTCCGCGGCTGACGGCCGAAGGGGCGGCATCCCCCGCACAGGGATGCCGCCCCTTCTCTTTCGTGCGCCGGGGCCGCCGCCGATCGGTGAGGGTCGGGGACCGACGGCGGCTCCGGGGTTCTGCCGGCCCGCAGGCCCTAGCGGTGGTCGCTGCCCGCCGACTGGGTCGCCGCGCGGCCGGCCTCCAGGCGGGCGACCGGGATGCGGAACGGGGAGCAGGAGACGTAGTCCAGACCCGCCTCGTGGAAGAAGTGGACCGACTCCGGGTCACCGCCGTGCTCGCCGCAGACGCCCAGCTTGAGGTCGGGACGGGTGCGACGGCCGGCTTCCGCCGCCGCCTTCACCAGGGAGCCGACGCCGTCCTTGTCGATCGTCTCGAAGGGCGACACTCCGAAGATGCCCTTCTCCAGGTAGGCGGTGAAGAAGGAGGCCTCGACGTCGTCGCGGCTGAAGCCCCACACCGTCTGGGTCAGGTCGTTCGTGCCGAAGGAGAAGAACTCCGCGGCCTCCGCGATCTGGCCCGCCGTCAGCGCGGCCCGCGGCAGCTCGATCATCGTGCCGATCGCCAGCTTCAGCCGCGTACCGGTCGCCGCCTCGACCTCGGCGATGACCTGGTCCGCCTCCTCGCGGACGATCTCCAGCTCCTGGACCGTGCCGACGAGCGGGATCATGATCTCGGCGCGCGGGTCGCCCTTGGCCGTCTTGCGCTCCGCGGCCGCCTCGGCGATCGCACGGACCTGCATGGTGAACAGGCCGGGGATGACCAGGCCCAGGCGCACGCCGCGCAGACCCAGCATCGGGTTCTGCTCGTGCAGGCGGTGCACGGCCTGCAGCAGACGCAGGTCGTTCTCGTGCGGCTCCTGACGGGACTCCGCCAGGGCCACCCGGACCGACAGCTCGGTGATGTCGGGCAGGAACTCGTGCAGCGGCGGGTCGAGGAGGCGGATGGTCACGGGCAGACCGTCCATCGCCTCGAACAGCTCGACGAAGTCCTTCTTCTGCAGGGGCAGCAGCTCCCGCAGGGCGGCCTCGCGGACCTCCTCGGTGTCGGCGAGGATCAGCCTCTCGACCATCTCGCGGCGCTCACCGAGGAACATGTGCTCGGTGCGGCACAGACCGATGCCCTGGGCGCCGAAGCGGCGGGCGCGCAGCGCGTCCTCGGCGTTGTCCGCGTTGGCGCGCACCCGCAGCCGGCGCTTGCGGTCGGCGAAGGCCATCATGCGGTGGACCGCCTCGACCAGCTCGTCCGCGTCGTCGGCGCCCGGGTGCATCCGGCCCTCGAAGTACTCCACCACGGGAGAGGGGACGACCGGGACCTCGCCGAGGTACACCTTGCCGGACGAGCCGTCGATGGAGATCAGGTCGCCCTCTTCGACGACGTGACCGCCGGGCACCGTCATCCGGCGGCGCTTGGTGTCGACCTCCAGCTCCTCGGCGCCGCAGACACAGGTCTTGCCCATGCCGCGGGCGACGACGGCCGCGTGGGAGGTCTTGCCGCCGCGGGAGGTCAGGATGCCCTCGGCCGCGATCATGCCGTCCAGGTCGTCGGGGTTGGTCTCCCGGCGGACGAGGATGACCTTCTCGCCGGAGCGGGACCACTTCACCGCGGTGTACGAGTCGAAGACCGCCTTGCCGACCGCCGCACCCGGCGAGGCCGCGATGCCCCGGCCGACCTGCTCGGTCTTGGCCTCCTCGTCGAAGCGCGGGAACATCAGCTGGGCCAGCTGGGCGCCGGTGACGCGCTGGAGCGCCTCCGTCTCGTCGATCAGGCCCTGGTCGACCAGCTGCGTGGCGATGCGGAAGGCGGCACCGGCGGTGCGCTTGCCGACGCGGGTCTGGAGCATCCACAGCTGGCCGCGCTCGATGGTGAACTCGATGTCGCAGAGATCCTTGTAGTGGTTCTCCAGCGTCTCCATGATCTGCATCAGCTGGTCGTACGACTTCTTGTCGATCTGCTCCAGCTCCGCGAGCGGGACCGTGTTGCGGATGCCCGCGACCACGTCCTCGCCCTGCGCGTTCTGCAGGTAGTCGCCGTAGACGCCCTGGTGGCCGGAGGCGGGGTCGCGGGTGAACGCGACGCCGGTGCCGGAGTCGGGGCCCAGGTTGCCGAAGACCATCGAGCAGACGTTGACGGCCGTGCCCAGGTCGTGCGGGATGCGCTCCTGGCGGCGGTACAGCTTGGCGCGGTCGCCGTTCCAGGAGTCGAAGACGGCCTTGATGGCGAGGTCCATCTGCTCGCGCGGGTCCTGCGGGAAGTCCCGGCCGGCCTCGGCCTTCACGATCTTCTTGAACTTGGTGACCAGCTTCTTCAGGTCGGCCGCCTCGAGGTCCGTGTCCACGGTGACCTTCTTGGCCGCCTTGGCCGCGTCGAGGGCCTCCTCGAACAGCTCGCCGTCGACGCCGAGGACGGTCTTGCCGAACATCTGGATGAGGCGGCGGTAGGAGTCCCAGGCGAACCGGTCGTCGCCGGCCTGCTTGGCCAGGCCCTGCACCGACTTGTCGGAGAGGCCGATGTTCAGGACGGTGTCCATCATGCCGGGCATGGAGAACTTGGCGCCGGAGCGGACGGAGACGAGCAGCGGGTCGTCGGCCTGGCCGAGCTTCTTGCCCATCTTCGTCTCGAGGGCGTCGAGGTGCGCACTGACCTCGTCACGCAGTGCCGCGGGCTCCTCACCGCTGTCAAGGTAGACCTTGCAGGCCTCCGTGGTGATGGTGAAGCCGGGAGGGACCGGAAGACCGAGGTTGGTCATCTCGGCGAGATTGGCACCCTTGCCGCCGAGAAGATCCTTGAGGTCCTTGTTGCCCTCGGTGAAGTCGTAAACGAACTTCGCTACGTGGGGTTCTTTGTTTTCCGACACGGGTCTCGACTCCTTGAGGCCACGGTGGCTGCCCTGACGGCCAGGAACATACCCAGATCGAAGGTCCCTGGGTACGTCCACTTGCGCGTCATGCGCCTGTAACCACTCGTCCGCCAGCGGATCGAAAGTCAAAGCTTGGCAAGCCAAGTCGGCCTGATGTTTTCACTTCTTGAACGCAAGAGTGCCCACTGGTGCAGTTTTACGCTCACATGAGCGACCCTCGGCACGCCTGATTTCGATCGATGAACGATCAAGGGGTGGCACCGAGTGCCACCCCTTGGAGAAGTGCAGTCGCCCATGATCCGCTCATCTGAGCGCTACCCTTATCAAGGGTGGCGAGAATCACGCTGCCACAGCGGGTCCGATTTCACCATGCGGACGGCGATCCGGACGTGAACCGTCCGCGTCGGCAACCGGTCCGCACCGGGAACCGCCCATGTCGGCAGCCGGTCCGCACCGGGGCCGTCCGCGTCAGACCCCCATCGCGGCGAGCCGCTCCTCCACCCGCTCCGGCGCGTACAGGTGCTCCACCACCAGCGCCCCGGCGCCGATCAGCCCGGCCCGCTCCCCGAGCCGGGAGGTGACGACGTCCAGGTGGGCGGTGGAACGGGGCAGCGCCCGCTGGTAGAGCAGCTCGCGCACGCCGGTCAGGAAGGGCGTCCCGGCCAGATCGCCGGCGATCATCAGTACGCCCGGGTTGAGCAGGGTCACCACCGTGGCCAGCACGTCCCCGACCCGGCGCCCTGCTTCCCGGGCCAGCGCCGCGGCCTCCGGGTGCCCGGCGGCCAGCAGGTCCCGCACGTCCGAGCCGGAGGCGGCCTGCACCCCGGACGCGGCCAGCCGCCGGGCCACGGCACCGCCGCTCGCGACCGCCGCGAGACAGCCGTACGAGCCGCACCGGCACAGCGCGTCGGCGCCGACCCGGATGTGCCCGAGGTCACCCGCACCGCCGTCGACGCCCCGGTAGAGCGAGCCGTTCACGACCACCCCGGCGCCGATCCCGGTGGAGACCTTGACCAGCACGAAGGCCGTGCAGTCGGGGTGTCCGGTGCGCTGTTCGCCGTAGGCCATGAGGTTGGCGTCGTTGTCGACCAGGACCGGCACCGCGGGGGCGCCGGTGTGCTCGGTGAAGGCGCGGGACAGGCGGCCCCTGATGTCGTAGCCGTCCCAGCCGGGCATGATCGGCGGGTGGATCACCCGGCCGGTCTCGCTGTCCACCGGACCCGGCACCGCGACCCCGATCCCGCACACCTCCCGCGCCCCGTGCCCGGCCTTGGCCAGCAGCTCGGCGAACCAGCGGCCCAGCTCGCCCAGCACGGCCTCCGGGCCGTCCTCGACCACCAGCGTGCCGGCGTGTTCGGCAAGGATGTCGCCGGTCAGGGAGAGGACGGCCGCGCGGGCGTGCCGGGTGTCCAGGTCGGCGGCGAGGACCACCGCGTGGGAGTCGTCGAACTCCAGGGTGATGGAGGGACGTCCGCCGAGCGGCGAGCCGACGGGCCCGCCGGCGCCCTCGCGCAGCCAGCCCGCCCGGAACAGCCGGTCCAGGCGCTGGCCCACGGTGGCCCGGGACAGCCCGGTCGCCTGCTGGAGCGCACCACGCGTCACCGCCCGTCCGTTGCGGACGAGTTCGAGCAGATCGCCGGCGCCCGCCTGGCTTCCGCTCCTGCCGGTCCTCCCCGGACGCCCGGTCATGCGCACCCCCTTGTGTTCCTCAAGCCTGCATTACATAGTGAGTTTTGCGTGTTAAATAGACGTAACCCTACGGTGGCCGCCGCCGAACCCGGTCGGCCGAACGTCTTCGGGGAGTCCCGAGTGGATCGAACCGCCCAGCTCACCGCCCGCCCCACGACGTCCGGGATCGCATACGATCCACCGGCCGCGACGGCGTCTCTGCGCGCCGGAGCGGCCCGGGTGCTGGAGGCGAACTGGACGGGCGGCTCGACGGTCCCCTCCCGGAGCCTGTATCCGCACCAGTGGTCCTGGGACTCCGCCTTCATCGCCATCGGACTGCGGCACGTCTCGCCGCTGCGGGCCCAGACGGAGCTGGAGACGCTGTTCACGGCCCAGTGGGCCGACGGACGCGTCCCGCACATCGTCTTCAACCCCTCCGTACCGCTCGACGCGTACTTCCCGAGCCCCGACTTCTGGCGCTCCTCCACCGCCGGGCGCACCGCGGGCGCCCCGCGCACCGTACAGACCTCCGGCATCGTGCAGCCACCGGTGCACGCGCTGGCCGCCTGGCTGGTGCACCGCGCCGACCCCGCGCTGTCCCGCAGCCGCGGCTTCCTGGCCCGGATGTACCCGCGGCTGGCCGCCTGGCACCGGTATCTGCTGCACCGGCGGGACCTGGGCGGCGCCGGCCTGGCCGGCGTCGTCCACCCGTGGGAGCAGGGCATGGACAACAGTCCCTGCTGGGACGCCCCGCTGGCCCGGATCGCCCCGGCCGCGGCCCGCTCCTTCCACCGCGCCGACCTCGACCACGGAGCGCCCGGGGACCGGCCGACGGACCTGGACTACGGACGGTACGTCCGGCTGGCCGCCGACTACCGGGACGGCGGATACCGGGACGGGCCGGGCGGGCGGCACGGGGGCGGGGGCGGGGAGTTCGCCGTGGAGGACCCGGCGTTCAACGCCCTGCTCATCGCCTCCGAACACGCCCTCGCCCGGATCGCCGAGGAGCTGGGCGCGGCCGGCTCCGCCCGCCGGGCTCGCGCCGAGCGGCTGACCCGGGTGCTGGTGGCCCGGCTGTGGGACGCGGAGGCCGGCATGTTCCTGTGCCGGGACCTGCGCGGCGACGCGCTCGTCCCCGAGCGCTCCGTCTCCGGGCTGGTCCCGCTGCTGCTGCCCGGACTGCCCCGCGACATCGCCGCCGCCCTCGTCCGCACCCTCCACGGGCCGCACTTCTCGCTCGGCGACCGCACCCGGCTGGTGCCGAGCTACGACCTCCTCGGGGAGGCCTTCGACCCGCACCGGTACTGGCGCGGCCCGGCCTGGTTCAACACCGGCTGGCTGGTGGAGCGCGGGCTGCGCGCGCACGGCGAGACGGCGGCGGCCGAAGCCCTGCGCGCGGCGGTCCTGCGCCTGGCCGGTGCCACCGGCTTCGCCGAGTACGTCGATCCGTTCACCGGCGAGCCCTGCGGCGCCACCGGCTTCAGCTGGACGGCGGCGCTCGCGCTCGACCTGTGTCACCGGCCGTCCGCACCACATGAGCGTCAAAAGCTGGACAAGGGCCCACAAAACGACGTGTCCGCCGCGGACACCGGCACGTTCGACAGGAGTGACAAAGGAGGGGACCGGGGATGACGGACCGGCATCATCTGCTTGTGCACGGCGCCACCTTCGCCGCCGTCGGCGACCGCGGCGACATCAGCGGGGTGCGCGGCGGCGGCCCTCCGGACGGGTTATTCGTCCGGGACGCCCGGCACCTCAGCCGCTGGCAGCTCACCGTCGACGGCGCGGTGCCCGACGTCCTCACCCCGGTGAAGGACGGGGAGACGCCCCGCTGCGTACTGGTCCCGCGCGGCGGCCGGCAGGAACCACCGGGCCACACCCTCTTCCGTGAACAGGCCGTCGGGGAAAACTCGTTCGTGGAGTCCGTGCGGGTGACCAGCAACCGCCCGGTCCCCACCACCGTCCGGCTGGCACTCACCGTCGACGCCGACTTCACCGACCAGTTCGAGCTCCGCTCCGACCACCGCACCTACGTGAAGGCCGGCGCCGTACGCTCCCGCGAAGTCCTGGACGACGGGATCGAGTTCACCTACCGGCGCGCCGAGTGGCGGTCCCGCACGACGGTCACGGCCGAGCCGGCCCCCGACGCCGTGGAGGAGACGGGCACCGGAGCCCGCCGGTTGGTATGGACCCTCGACCTCGCGCCGCACGGCACGACGGAGCTGCTGCTGCGGGTGATCGCCCGTCCGCACGGTGAGAAACGCGCCTTGCGCGTGCCCCGCGACCCCGCCGCCGTGCACCGTCAACTCCGCGCACGGGAAGACGAGTTCACCGAGGGCGTGGCCTTCCCGGCGGGCCGGCCGGAGCTGGCCGCGGCCTGCGCCCGGGGCCTCGCCGACCTGGCGGCGCTCCAGGTCCCGGCCACCGGACCGGACGGCGAGGAGCTGCGCGTCCCGGCCGCCGGCGCCCCCTGGTTCCTCACCCTGCTCGGCCGTGACGCGCTCCTCACCTCCCTCTTCGCCCTGCCGTACCGCCCCCGGCCGGCCGCCGCGACCCTCCTCGCGCTGGCCGCCACCCAGGCGACGGGCGCCGGCCCGTCCCCGGTCGCCCAGCCCGGCAAGATCGTGCACGAGGTCCGGCACGGGGAGCTGGCCCACTTCGGCCAGGTGCCGTTCCGCCGCTACTACGGCTCGGTCGACGCCACTCCCCTGTTCCTGATCCTGCTCGGCGCGTACGTCGAACAGACCGGGGACACGGAACTGGCCCGGCGACTGGAGCCGCACGCCCGCGCCGCCGTCGGCTGGATGCTCGACCACGGCGGCCTGACCTCGCGCGGCTATCTCGTCTACCGCGCCGACGAGGGCGGCCTCGCCAACCAGAACTGGAAGGACTCCCCCGGCGCGATCTGCTGCGCCGACGGCACCCGGCCCACCGGCGCGGTGATGGCGGCGGGCGCCCAGGGCTACGCGTACGACGCGCTGCGCCGTACGGCCGGGACGGCGCGCGCGGTGTGGGCCGACGAGACGTACGCCGCGCTGCTGGAGCAGGCCGCGGCCGACCTCCGGGACCGTTTCCAGCGGGACTTCTGGATGCGGGAGCGGTCCTTCCCGGCGCTGGCGCTGGACGGGCGGGGCCGCCAGATCGACGCGCTGGCCTCCGACGCCGGGCATCTGCTGTGGTCGGGGCTGCTGGACAAGGAGTACGGCGAGGTGGTGGGCCGACGGCTGCTGGAGCCGGACTTCTTCTCCGGCTGGGGGGTCCGCACGGTGGCCTCCGGCCAGCCGGCATACCACCCGCTGTCCTACCACCGGGGCTCCGTCTGGCCGCACGACAACGCTCTGATCACGCTGGGGCTGGCCCGGTACGGGCTGCACGACGAGGCCCGGACGGTGGCGAACGCGCTGGTCGACGCGGCGTCGGTGACGGGGCACCGGCTGCCGGAGGTGCTGGCCGGGTACGGGCGGGACACCCACGGTGAGCCGGTGCCGTATCCGCACGCGTGCGGCCGGGAGGCCCGCTCGGCAGCGGCCCCCCTCGCCCTGCTGACGGCCCTGGGGGGCGTCTGAGGGCGCGTCTCCGGGACAGCTTCCGGGACGGCCTTCCGGGGCGGCCTTTCAAGGCGTCCCCGGCGCCGTGGCCCGTGTCGGCCGGGCGTTTGCCCGGTCTTTGCTCCCGGCCCTGAACAGCGGCGAGGGTGACACCGTACGGGAGGACGGTCGACGGGCTGCACAGGGAAGGACTCCGGGTTGTCTCAGGACACGAGCACACGCCAGCCGGCAGCAGAGGAATCGGAGGAGGACACCGCACCCACACCGGAGGAGGCCACCGCACCCGCCACCGCGGAGGCCACCACCGCCTCCGTGCCTGACGGGGACACGACCGCCACCGTGCCTGAGGGGGACACCACCGCCACCGTGCCCGAGGGGGACACCCCCGCCACCGTGCCCGAGGGGGACACCCCCGCCACCGTGCCCGAGGGGGACACCCCCGCCACCGCGTCCGCCCCCGAACCGGACGAGGCCACCGCGTCCGCGGCTGAACCGGAGGAGGACACCGCCTCCGCGTCCACGGCCGAACCGGAGGAGGACACCGCGCCCGCGCGGAAGGGGGCCGCCACCGGCGCCGCCTCCGCGCCCGGTAAGACCCCCGCCCTCCTGTCCCGAGCCCGCTCCTTCCCGCGCCCCTGGGCGCGGTCGTCCGCGTGGAGCCGGCGGTGGCGGGAGCGGCACCCGGACGCCGCGCGCGTCCTGTCCGTCACCCTCACCGTGCTCGCCGCCGCGCTCGTCGTCGCCGCGCTCGTGATGCCCGACTCCGTCGCCCGGCTGGAGCCCGCCGCGTTCGTGCGGATACCGGCGGAGGCCGTCGTCGGGGCCGCCGTGCTGCTCGCGCTGCCGCGCCGGCCACGGACGGCGGTGGCGGCGCTGTCCGGCGTCCTGCTCGCGGCCATGACGGTGCTGAACGCGCTCGACATGGGCTTCGGCCAGTATCTCGGGCGCAGGTTCGACGTCATCCTCGACTGGAGCCTGTTCGGCGACGCGGAGTCGTATCTGGAGGACTCCCTCGGCCGCACCACCACGCTGGCCGCCGTGGCCGGACTGGTCGTCCTGGTCCTGCTGCTCTTCGTGCTGCTGGCGCTGTCCGTGGTCCGGCTGGGCAACGTCCTCGCCCGGCACCCCGGCACCGCGACCCGGGGCACCCTGATCGCCGGGGTCGTCTGGATCACCTGCTCCTCCCTGGGCCTGCAGGTGGCGGGCGCGCCCCTCGCCTCCGACCGCACCGCGACCGCGGTCCAGAGCCAGGCCCACCGGATCCAGCAGACCCTGCGGGACGAGGCGGAGTTCCGGAAGGTGGCCCGGGTCGACGCCTTCGGGAACACCCCGGGCGACCAGCTCGTCCCCGGTCTGCGCGGCAAGGACATGATCTTCACCTTCATCGAGAGCTACGGCCGCAGCGCGATCGAGGACCCGATCATGGCGCCGGGCGTGGACAGCACCCTGGACGCGCGCACCAAGGCCCTGGCCAAGGCCGGTTTCCACGCCAAGAGCGGCTGGCTGACCTCGGCGACCTACGGCGGCAGCAGCTGGCTCGGCCACTCCACCACCATGTCCGGCCTGTGGGTCAGCAACCAGCAGCGCTACCGCACCGTCATGGCGAGCGACCACATGAGCCTGACGGACGCGTTCAAGAGGACCGGCGCGTTCGACACGGTCGGTGTCATGCCGGGCGTGCAGAAGGGGTGGCCGGAGCAGAAGTGGTACGGCCTCGACAAGGTCTACAACGCCTTCCAGCTCGGCTACCGGGGACCCAAGTTCAGCTGGTCGACGATGCCGGACCAGTACGCGCTCCAGCAGTACCAGGAGCGGGTGCACAGCAAGCGGCCGGCCGACGGCAAGTCACGGATGTCGCTGCTCATCCTGACCTCCAGCCACCAGCCGTGGGCGCCCATCCCGAGGATGGTGGGCTGGGACCAGCTGGGCGACGGCTCGGGCTTCAAGGGCATCGAGGAGGCGGGCAACGACCCGGCCGACGTCATCGCCGACACCACCAGGTCCCGTGAGGAGTACGGCAAGTCGATCCAGTACTCGGTGACCGCGCTGACCGAGTGGCTGGAGCGCTACGGCACCGACGACACCGTGCTGGTCTTCCTCGGCGACCACCAGCCGATCGCCCGGGTCAGCGGCAACCACGCGAGCCGTGACGTGCCGGTGGCGGTCGTCGCCAAGGACCCCAAGGTGCTGGACAAGATCACCGACTGGGGCTGGACGGACGGCCTGCGCCCCGCCCATGACGCCCCGGTATGGAAGATGAGCGCCTTCCGCGACCGCTTCCTGACGGCCTACGGCTCAACCCCCCACCCCAAGCGAAACTGACCCACGGATCAGGCGAAGGAAACGACCCCTCGGACAACCCGGGGTCCGGGGCGAAGCCCCGCGCCGGCACCCACCCGGCCGACCGAGCCGGGCGGGCGGCTGGGCGAGACCGGGGTCCGGGGCAGAGCCCCGCGACGGCACCGCTCCCGGCCGACCGAGCCGGGCGGGCGGGTGGGCAAACCCGGGGTCCGGGGCGAAGCCCCGCGCCGGCGCCCGCCCGGCCCACCGAGCCGGGCGGGCGGGCGCCGGACCCGGCTCACCCCCCCGACGTGTCCAGCTCCGCATCCTCGCTCACACCCGCACAGTCGTACGGATCCTTCAGCCACCCGTCCGGCAGCACCACCCGGTTGTTGCCGGACGTACGCCCACGCGGCCCCTCCGCCCCGACCGGCCACGCCTGGTCCAGGTCCAGCTCGTCCAGCCCGGCCCGCAGCTCCTCCAGGGACGACGTGATCGCGAGCCGCTTGCGCATCTCGGAGCCGACCGCGAAACCCTTCAGATACCAGGCGACGTGCTTGCGGAAGTCGACGACGCCCTTGGACTCGTCACCGATCCACTCCCCGAGCAGGGTGGCGTGCCGGACCATGACGTCGGCCACCTCCCGCAGCGCCGGCCGGGCCACGGCGTCGAGCCGCCCCTCGAACGCCGCGACCAGATCGGAGAACAGCCACGGCCGCCCAAGACAGCCGCGGCCCACGACGACCCCGTCGCAGCCGGTCTCGCGCACCATCCGCAGCGCGTCCTCGGCGGACCAGATGTCGCCGTTGCCGAGCACGGGGATCTCCGGCACGTGCTCCTTCAGCCGGGCGATGGCGTCCCAGTCGGCGGTGCCGCCGTAGTGCTGGGCGGCGGTGCGGCCGTGCAGCGCGATCGCCGTGACACCCTCCTCCACGGCGATGCGGCCGGCGTCGAGGTAGGTGATGTGATCGTCGTCGATGCCCTTGCGCATCTTCATGGTCACCGGCAGGTCCCCGGCCCCGGAGACGGCCTCGCGCAGGATCGCCCGCAGCAGGTTCCGCTTGTACGGCAGCGCGGACCCGCCGCCCTTGCGCGTCACCTTGGGGACCGGGCAGCCGAAGTTCAGGTCGATGTGGTCGGCGAGGTCCTCTTCCGCGATCATGCGGACGGCCTTGCCGACGGTCGCCGGGTCGACGCCGTACAGCTGGATCGACCGCGGCCGCTCGCTCGCGTCGAACCTGATCAGCTGCATGGTCTTCTCGTTGCGCTCGACCAGCGCCCGGGTCGTGATCATCTCGCTGACGAACAGGCCCTTGCCACCGCTGAACTCCCTGCACAGGGTACGGAAGGGCGCGTTGGTGATGCCCGCCATGGGTGCAAGCACGACGGGCGGTGTCACGGCGTGCGGGCCGATGGAGAGCGGGTGGGTCATCGTCAGGACTCCGGGGCGGGTGGACGGCACAGGAACAGGAGGCAAGCACCCATTGTCCCTCACCCGGCCGGCGGCTCGTCCGGCAGTTCCGCCGGCCGCTCCAGCCGCTCCCCGCTCTCCCCCTTCTCCCCCTCTCCCCCTTCTCCCTCAAAGATCGTGTAACACTCATTAGTTAGCCGCACTATCGAAATCGGCGTACGATGGGACGCATGCCAGAGTTGAGCCATCGCCGGCGCGTGCTCGTACTCGGGATCTGCTGCATGAGCCTGCTGATCGTGAGCCTCGACAACACCGCCCTGAACGTGGCGCTGCCGTCCATGCAGCGTGACCTGCACGCCACCACCTCCGGCCTGCAGTGGACGATCGACGCCTACACGCTCGTCCTGGCCTCGCTGCTGATGCTCGCGGGCTCCACGGCCGACCGGATCGGCCGGAAGCGTGTGTTCATGGCGGGCCTGGTGATCTTCACCGTCGGCTCCCTGCTGTGCTCCCTCGCCCCCAGCCTGGAACTGCTGATCGTGTTCCGCATGATCCAGGCGGTGGGCGGCTCGATGCTCAACCCGGTCGCCATGTCGATCATCACCAACACCTTCACCGACGCCCGGGAGCGCGCCCGCGCGATCGGCGTGTGGGGTGCGGTGGTCGGCATCTCCATGGCGGCCGGTCCGCTGGTCGGCGGGTTGCTGGTGCAGTCGGTGAGCTGGCGCTCGATCTTCTGGGTCAACCTCCCGGTCGGCCTCGCCGCCCTCCTGCTCACCCTTCGCTTCGTCCCCGAGTCCCGCGCGCCCAGGGCCCGCCGCCCCGACCCGGTCGGCCAGCTGCTGGTGATCGTCCTGTTCGGCTCGCTGACGTACGCGATCATCGAGGCACCCGCGTCGGGCGCCGGCCCGGTGGTGCCGTTCGCCGCGGTCGCCATGGCCGCCCTGCTGGCACTGCGGTGGTACGAGCCCCGGCGCGCGGAACCCCTCATCGACCTGCGCTTCTTCCGCTCGGCCCCGTTCAGCGGAGCCACGGTGATCGCGGTCGGCGCGTTCGCGGCCCTGGGCGGCTTCCTGTTCCTGTCCACCCTGTACCTGCAGAACGTGCGCGGCCTCGACGCCCTGCACGCGGGGCTGTGGATGCTGCCGATGGCCGCGCCCACGTTCCTGTGCGCCCCGTTGTCCGGCCGTCTGGTCGGCAGCCGCGGCCCCCGCCTCCCCCTGCTGATCGCCGGTACGGCGATGACCGCGAGCGGCGTGCTGTTCGCCGCGTTCGAGGCGGAGACGGCGAACGCCACCCTCCTCGTCGGCTACGTCCTGTTCGGCATCGGCTTCGGCTTCGTGAACGCGCCCATCACCAACACGGCGGTGTCGGGCATGCCGCGGGCCCAGGCCGGCGTCGCCGCGGCCGTCGCCTCCACCAGCCGGCAGCTGGGCCAGACGCTCGGCGTCGCGGTGGTCGGCGCCGTCCTGGCCTCCGGCATCGGCTCGCACCCCTACCGGCAGATGTTCGTCCCGGCGGCCCGCCCCGGCTGGTGGATTCTCACCGGCTGCGGTCTGGCCGTCCTGGTCCTGGGCCTGCTGACCAGCGGCCGCTGGGCGCGCCGCACCGCCGAACGGGCGGTCCGGACGCTGGAGCCGACGCGGACCCGCCCGGCCGTCGGCGCCTCCGAGCGGGTGTAGGGCCCCACCGGGCGGACGGCCGCTGATCAGCGTTCCGGCGCCCCGGACGCGATCCGGTGCAGCCGCTCCAGCCGCTCCCGCGTCTCCTCGTTCTTCGGGGTGTACGTCACCATCCGGGCGCCCAGCTGGGGGCCCAGCCACAGGTCGGTGTGCTCCAGGGTGAGGTGGCCGACGTACCGGTTGAGGAACTCCTTCGTCTTGGAGCGGGTGCCGACCACCTCGTACCGCTCCCAGTTCTCGCGGAACTCCGGGATCTCCTCCAGCCGCCCGAGGAGCATCTTCCAGGCCGGCTCGCCGAGGTGACCGGCCAGGGAGGCGCGCAGCCGGGCGGCCATCAGGCGCCGGGCCTCGTCCAGGTGGACGACGGCCGCCTGCCAGTCCTTGTCGGTGTGGATGAGGAGCATGCAGTTCCGGTCCTCGGGCGGGACCGCGTCCAGGTCGCACAGGAGGCGGCCGTAGGTGCGGTTGTAGGCGAGGATGTCGTACCGGCTGTTCTGGATGCAGGCCGGGATCGGCTCCAGCCGGGTCAGCATCTCGCGCAGGGCGGGCGTGATGCTCGGGCAGCTGGCGGCCGGGCTCGGATCGGTCACGCCGGCCAGCTGGAACAGGTGGGCACGCTCGCTGCCGTCCAGCCGCAGGGCGCGCGCCAGGGCGTCCAGGACCTGTACGGAGACCTGGATGTCGCGGGCCTGTTCGAGCCAGGTGTACCAGGTGACGCCGACCGCGGAGAGCTGGGCGACCTCCTCCCTACGCAGTCCGGGCGTACGGCGGCGGGCGCCGCGCGGCAGGCCCACCTGCTCCGGTGTGATGCGCTCGCGCCGGCTGCGCAGGAACGCGGCCAGCTCGTGCCGGCGGATCTCCGCACCCCGGGCCGGCTGCGGCGGGGTCTCCTGGGCCGTGGTCGTCATACGCCCAGGGTGCCGTGCCGGCCAGGCTGGTGCCAGGTGTTTCCGGTACCAGGACGAGAGCGGCAGATAACCAGGCTGAGGGGACGGGAGGGGAAGGAATCGGACGTTCCGGGGCGAGATACGGCCGGAGGGGAACGTGGCGGCGGGCAGGAACGCTCTCCTGATGCGGGCCGGAGCTCCCGGCCCGCCCGTCGAGCAGGGGGTCCCCATGCGTGCTGCCCGCCCGGTTCTCGCCGCGGCCGTCGTCGGCGTGGCGGTGGCGCTCGGTGCCGGTGACGCGCCGGCGACGCGGCCGGCGGCCTCCGCCCAGGCCGTTCCGCCGGCACTGCCCCGGATCGCCGAGGCCTATCTGCAGCAGCGCGCCGCGATGCTCACCACCTCCCCGCCCGCCCTCGAAGAGTCGCTGGCCCTGCTGCACATCACCCCCGAGCTGGCCGGCCGGGCCCGCGCCGACCTCACCGCCCTGCGCGCGAAGGGCGGGCGGTACGCGGCGGACGGCGGCGGATACACCGGGGCGCGGGCCGAGGCCGAGATCACCGGCGCCGATGTCGGCCCGGACACCGCCACCCTCCGGGTCACCGAGTACACCCGCCTGTCCCGGCCCGGCGTCCCCTGGCCCGAGGAGCTGGCCCTGCCCCACACCATGACGTTCACCCGGGGCACGGACGGGAACTGGCTGCTGGCCCGGGACACCGTGGACCCCGGCGAGGGGCTGCCGGCCACCACCATGGTGACCGACCCTGTTGCCGGGTAGTTCTTCTACCAGGATCAGAACACTCTGGTACCAGGCTGAGAAGTGACGCAGGCTCGGGGACATGAGTGAAACCGTCACCGTCCCCGCCGTCCGGACGACGGCCGCGCCGCCCGCGCTCGGCGGGCCCGGGCTGTTCACCGTCCTGCTCGCCGCGGCCCTGCCGCTGGTCGACTTCTTCATCGTCAACGTGGCCCTGCCGGCCATCGGCACCGATCTCGCCGCCGGCGAGGCCGTGCTGGAGCTGGTGGTCGCCGGGTACGGAGTCGCGTACGCCGTACTGCTCGTGCTCGGCGGGCGGCTCGGCGACCTGTACGGCCGCCGGCGGATGTTCCTCGCCGGGATGGCCGCCTTCGGACTTACCTCGCTGGCCTGCGGGCTCGCGCCCGGCGCCGGGAGCCTGGTCGCGGCCCGGGTCGCGCAGGGCGCCTCGGCCGCCGCGATGCTGCCGCAGGTCCTCGCCACCATCCAGGCCTCCACGAGCGGCACGCGCCGGGCGAAGGCCATGAGCCTGTACGGCGCCACGGCCGGGCTGTCCATGGTGGCCGGCCAGATCCTCGGCGGGGTGCTGGTCGCCGCCGACGTCGCCGGGACCGGGTGGCGGGCCATCTTCCTCGTCAACGTGCCGGTGGTCGCGCTGGGGCTGGTGCTCGCCGTGCGGTTCGTACCGGAGACCCGGTCACAGCACCCGGAGCCCGTCGACGTGCCCGGCACGGTCCTGCTCGCGGTGTCCCTGCTGACGCTGCTCGCGCCGCTCACCGAGGGCCGGGCGGCCGGCTGGCCGCTGTGGACCTGGCTGTCGCTGGCCGCGTTCCCGTTCGCCGTGGCCGGGTTCTGGACGGTGGAGCGGCGGGCGGACCGGGCGGGGCGGACCCCGCTGGTGCCGCCGAGCCTGTTCCGGGTGCCGTCCATGCGGCACGGTCTCGAACTCATCGTGCCGTTCTCCATCGGATTCAGCGGATTCATGTTCGTGATCGCGCTGGCACTGCAGCAGGGCGCCCGGCTCGGCCCGGTGCGGGCCGGGCTCGCGCTCGCGCCGATGGCGCTGGCGTTCCTGTTCGTCTCGCTCGCCGGACCGCGGCTGATCGCCCGCTTCGGGACCCGGGTGGTCACCGCGGGATCCGTGCTGCAGGGCGTGGGCGTGCTGCTGATCGTGCTGGCCGCCTGGCGCGACTGGCCGCACCTGGGCTTCGGTCCGCTGCTGCCGGGCGCGGCCGTGGCCGGTGCCGGCCAGGCGCTGCAACTGCCCAACGTGATGCGGATCGTGATGTCGGAGGTGCCGCCCGCCCGCGCCGGTGTCGGAAGCGGTGTGATGGTCACCACACAGCAGTCGGCGCTGGCCCTGGGCGTCGCCACGCTGGGCACCCTGTTCCTGACCCTCGTACCGCACCTGGGCATGCGGGACGCGCTGGTCGGCACGCTGCTGGTGCAGCTGGGCGGGATCGTGCTGACCGGCCTGCTGAGCCTGCGGCTGCCCAGGGCGGTCGGCTGAGCCGGGGGCCCGGCCCGGGCCGCCCGTGCCGACCGGGCCCCGCCGGTGCCGCTCCTGCCGCACACTTCCTTGCGGCCGGGAGGTCCGGCGCGGGGAGGGAGGGCGCGATGACGAGGGGCAGCAGCACGAGCAGGGTCAGCCGCTGGGACGGGCACGGCCGGGAGCACGTGGTCCACGTGGTGCGGACCGGCGTACAGCGCACCATCCGCTGCGAGACCTGCGGCTGGCGGCGCGGCGCGCAGTTCCTGCCGTGGCTGAAGGCGGAGGAGCATCTGGCCGAGTCCCACCAGGCGACGGTCGACCCGACGGCACCCCGGCAGCCTTCGCGCTGAGCGCCGACGGCTCACGCCGGCGACGGGAGCCGTCCGGCCGACACCGTGCGCCGGCCCCGGGCCCGCGGCATCGTGCGCCGGCGCCGGGAACCTGATCACGCGGGCGCCGGACCGTGGTCACGGCCGGGCGCCGGACCGTGGTGCCGGCCAGGCACCGGACCGCGCGCGCGGCCAGAACACCGGGGCACGCTCGCGGCCAGACACCGGGGCACGCTCGTGGCCGGGCGCCGGACCGTGCTCGCCGAGTGCCGGGCAGATCCCTCGGCACCCCCGCCGACCTGCGGTTTCGATGGCGTCCGCACGGTGTTCCGGCTCGTCCCGAGTGGCCGCCCGGCCGGACCCGGGCCAGCCTGGGAAAGGTTCATCGAGCGACGGGAGACGAAACATGACCTCCGTACTCCGCCATCGATACGGCCGCGTGCTCGGCTCCGGCATCCTCTGCGCGGCACTGCTCTCCGGCGGGACGGCCGGAGCCTTCGCCGCCAGTCCGAGCCCCACGGACAACGGCAGCGCCAGCCCCACGGGCGACAAGAGCCCCACGGGCACCGCGAGCCCGAGCCCCACCGGCAAGACCTCGATCACCGTCACCGCAGGCAAGTCCTCGGTGAAGGCCGGCGACATGGTGACGTTCACCGGGCGCACCAAGGGCCTGAAGGTCGGCAGCCCGCTGGTGCTCCAGCACGAGAAGAACGGCAAGTGGACGGCCCTGAAGGCGACCGCCAAGGTCAAGACCGGCAACTCCTACGCCCTCGCGGCCAAGCTGAACACCAAGGGCGACGAGCACCTGCGGGTCGCGAGCGTGACCAAGGAAGGGAAGGTCTTCTCGCCCACCGTCACCGTGAAGGTGAACTGAGCCCCCGCACCAGCAGGTCCACGACGGCCGTGAACTCCTCGTCGATCCCCGGGGCGGTCCACTCCCGGGCGTGACAGGGGTCGTGGAAGCGGCAGGTGGCCTGGAAGACGGCCCGGGCCGCGGCGGCCGGGTCGGGCACGGAGAAGTCGCCCGACCCGGCCCCCGCCATGACGATCCG
The DNA here is from genome assembly GCF_014203595.1 of Streptomyces echinatus. Taxonomy (GTDB): domain Bacteria; phylum Actinomycetota; class Actinomycetes; order Streptomycetales; family Streptomycetaceae; genus Streptomyces; species Streptomyces echinatus. The sequence goes on along the minus strand of NZ_JACHJK010000001.1, from coordinate 632,741 downwards.
GGTGAGCTGGCCGGTCAGTTCGGCTATGTGCTCGTGGACCACACCCCCGAGCTCGTCGGTGAGCACGGTGTAGGTCGCGAACAGCTCAGGGTCGTCACCCGCCTTGTGCCGCTTGGCGGCGAAGAGGGCGGCGAGCCAGTCGCGCAGCCGCCGCTCGGGGTCCCGGTCCTCGGCGTCGACGATCCCGGCGAGCCGCTCCGAGGTCCGGTCCAGCCAGCGCTTGGTGACCGCCTCGCGCAGCGCCGCCTTGGTGCGGAAGTGCCGGTAGACACTGCCGTGGCTGACGCCGAGCGCGCGGGCCACGTCGACCACGGTGGCCTTGGCCGGGCCGTGGCGGCGCAGCACCTCCTCGGTGGCTTCGAGGATCCGCTCGGCGGTCAGGGTCTCGCTGGTCGGTGGCATGCCTAGACCGTACCCGGCACGGCGATCAGCGCTCGCTGTCGAGGTGCGCCATCTGCACCGTCGGGTAACGGTCGCCCGCCGCCGCGTCCGCCGGGACGGCCTCCTCGATCGCCGTCAGGTCGGCCTCGTCCAGCGTGACCTCCAGCGCGCCCAGCGACTCGCCCAGCCGCTCGCGGGTGCGGGCGCCGACGAGCGGCACGATGTCCTCGCCGCGGGAGACCACCCAGGCGATGGCGGTCTGGGCGACCGTGACGCCCTTCCTCCCGGCGATCTCGCGCAGGGCCTCGACCAGGTTCAGGTTGTGCTGGAGGTTGTCGCCCTGGAAGCGGGGCGAGTGGGCGCGGAAGTCGGTCGGGGCCAGTTGCCGGTCACGGGAGAAGTGACCGGAGATGAGGCCGCGGGAGAGCACGCCGTACGCGGTGATGCCGATGCCCAGCTCACGGGTGGCCGGCAGGATCTCCCGCTCGATGCTCCGGGAGATCAGCGAGTACTCGATCTGGAGGTCGGCGATGGGAGCGGTGGCGGCGGCCCGCCGGATGGTGTCGGCGCCGACCTCGCTCAGGCCGATGTGCCGGACGTACCCCTTCTCGACCAGTTCGGAGATCGCGCCGACGGTCTCCTCGATCGGGACCTCCGGGTCGAGGCGCGCGATCCGGTAGACGTCGATGTGGTCGACGCCGAGGCGCTGCAGGGAGTAGGCGGCGAAGTTCCGCACGGCGGCGGGACGGCCGTCGTAGCCGCTCCAGTTGCCGTCCGGGTCGCGCAGAGCGCCGAACTTGACGCTGGTCAGGGCCTTTTCGCGCAGGGCGGCGGGCGCGGTGCGCAGAGCCTCGCCGATGAGCATCTCGTTGTGGCCCATGGCGTAGAAGTCGCCGGTGTCGAGCAGGGTCACGCCCGCGTCCAGGGCGGCGTGGATCGTCGCGACGGACTCCGCGCGGTCGGCGTCGCCGTACAGCGCGGACATGCCCATGCAGCCGAGGCCGAGGGCGGAGACCTGGGGGCCGGTGGTTCCGAGGGTTCGGGTTCGCATCGTCATGCCCCCTAGCCTGACATGACAGCTGACAGATTTCAATATCTGTCATTCCATCCTTGCCACCCCCGCTTCAGAACTGGTCCAGACCTATTGACGGAAGGTCTGGACCAGAGCACTGTGCGGAGAGCACCGCGATCTGTCATGCCTACGACACCTCACCGATCCCCCACCGGGAGGCCCGATGCTCCGCCGCACCCTGCGCCTGCTCACCGCTGCCCTCACCACCGCCGTCCTCGCCCCGCTCGCGATCGCCGCCGCGCCCACCGCCTCCGCCGCCGACACCTGCGCGGTGAAGTCACGGCCCGCGGGCAAGGTGCTCCAGGGCTACTGGGAGAACTGGGACGGCTCCGCCAACGGCGTCCACCCGCCCTTCGGCTGGACCCCCGTCACCGACTCGCGCATCCCCGCCCACGGCTACAACGTGATCAACGCGGCCTTCCCGGTGATCCGCTCCGACGGCACCGCGCTGTGGGAGGACGGCATGGACAGCGGCGTGAAGGTGGCGACACCCGCCGAGATGTGCGCGGCCAAGGCATCCGGGCAGACGGTCCTGCTCTCCATCGGCGGCGCCGCGGCCGGCATCGACCTGTCGTCCTCCGCCGTCGCCGACCGCTTCGTGGCGACGATCGTCCCGATCCTGCAGAAGTACAACTTCGACGGCATCGACATCGACATCGAGACCGGCCTGGTCGGCAGCGGGTCCATCGGCCGGCCGTCCACGTCCCAGGCCAACCTGATCCGCATCATCGACGGGATCCTCGCGCGGATGCCGTCGAACTTCGGCCTGACGATGGCCCCCGAGACGGCCTATGTCACCGGCGGCAGCGTCACCTACGGCTCGATCTGGGGCGCGTACCTGCCGGTCATCAAGAAGTACGCCGACAACGGCCGCCTGTGGTGGCTGAACATGCAGTACTACAACGGCAGCATGTACGGCTGCTCCGGCGACTCCTACTCGGCCGGCACGGTCCAGGGCTTCACCGCGCAGACCGACTGCCTCGACAGGGGGCTCGTGGTCCAGGGAACGACCATCAGGGTGCCGTACGACAAGCAGGTCCCGGGACTGCCCGCCCAGCCCGGCGCGGGCGGCGGCCACATGTCCCCGTCCCTCGTCTCCCAGGCCTGGAGGCACTACGGCAGCTCGCTCAAGGGCCTGATGACCTGGTCGATCAACTGGGACGGCTCGAAGAACTGGACCTTCGGCGACAATGTGAAGGCGCTGCAGGGCCGTTGAAGCACCGCCCGGTGAATCCTTCCGGGCGGCTCGCGCCTCTTATGCCCGTACCGGCGGCCGTCGGTACGGGCACAGGAGGTTTTCGTGATCCTTGGTATCGGTATCACCGTCGGCTTGGTGCTGCTCTGCACCTGTGCGGTCGCCATCAGGCGGAGGGCGAGGTGAGCGTGAGCGGAACGGCCTGGCCCGGCGACCGGCTGGTCGTCGCCGCGCAGCGCGGTGACGTCGACGCGATCGCCGCGCTGGTGTCGGGCTCCCACCCGAACGTACGGCGCTTCGCCCACGCCCTGTGCGCGACACCGGAGGACGCCGAGGACGCGGCACAGGAGGCCCTGATCATCCTGTACCGGAAGATCGGGATGCTGCGGGCCTCCGGCGCGCTGGCGTCGTGGATGTTCCGCATCGTCCGCAACGAGTGCCTGCGGCGCGCGCGGACGGCGGCGCGGGCCCGGGCGGTGCTGCCGGACACCGCCCTGGACACCGCCGTGGAGACGGCCGTGGAGTCGGCCGAGGACGAGGTGCTGCGCCGACTGGAGGCGGGCAGGGTGGCGGCGGCGGTCGCCGCCCTGCCACCGGACCAGCGCCGGGTGCTGGTCATGCGGGATCTGCAGGGCCACAGCGGACGGGCGGTCGCCCATGCGCTGGGCCTCAGCACGGCGGCGATGAAATCCCGCCTGCACCGCGCCCGCGCGGCGGTCCACCAGACGCTCCGCACCACGTCCGACGCGGCGCCCGGAGGTGGCGATGTCCGCTAGAAGGACCGAGACCCCCGACACAGCGGCCGCCAGGAAGACCCCGGACCCCCGAGCGACGGCCGGCACGAAACCCGCGGGCCCCGACTTCGCGAGCGCCTCGCTGCCCCGGCACCTGGTGCGCGGGGCGCTGGGATTCGGCGCGCTGATCGCCTCGTTCGCCTGCCTGCCGGCCGTCGGGCCGGTCAGCCTGCTGCTCCTGCCGGCCGGCCTGCTCGCGTTGCGCGGCTGCCCGATGTGCTGGGCGATCGGACTGCTGCAGACCGTCTCCAGGGGCCGCCTGCAGCGCTCCTGCAAGGACGGCCACTGCGAACTGACCGTACGCAGCCCCTGAAACACCCGCCACGAGCCGCCCCCTCCCGCAGAACGGGGGACGAGGGCAGCGCGCCGGCGCCAAAACGCCCACCCACCAGCCGAGCGAGTCGGGTGGTGGGTGGGCGGGGTGGGGGGCCGGGGGCGGAGCCCCCGGGGAGGGCGGCCGGAGCCGGGCGTCAGCAGCCGACGAGGCGCTGGGCCAGGTAGCCCTCGATCTGGTCGAGAGACACCCGCTCCTGCTTCATCGAGTCACGCTCACGCACGGTCACGGCGTTGTCCTCGAGCGTGTCGAAGTCGACGGTCACACAGAACGGCGTACCGATCTCGTCCTGACGACGGTAGCGGCGCCCGATCGCACCGGCGTCGTCGAACTCGATGTTCCAGTTCTGCCGCAGCGCCTGCGCGAGCCCCTTCGCCTTCGGGGACAGCTCCGGGTTCCGGGACAGCGGCAGCACCGCCACCTTCACCGGGGCCAGACGGTGGTCGAGCCGCAGCACGGTCCGCTTCTCCATCTTGCCCTTGGCGTTCGGCGCCTCGTCCTCGACGTACGCGTCGAGCAGGAAGGCCAGCATGGTGCGGCCGACACCCGCCGCCGGCTCGATGACGTACGGCGTCCAGCGCTCGCCGGCCTCCTGGTCGAAGTAGGAGAGGTCCTGGCCGGAGGCCTTGGCGTGGGCGCCGAGGTCGTAGTCGGTGCGGTTGGCGACACCCTCCAGCTCGCCCCACTCCGAGCCGCCGAACTGGAAGCGGTACTCGATGTCGGCGGTGCGCTTGGAGTAGTGGGAGAGCTTCTCCTTCGGGTGCTCGTACCAGCGCATGTTCTCCTCACGGAGACCCAGGCCCCGGTACCAGTTCCAGCGCTGCTCCATCCAGTATTCCTGCCACTGCTCGTCCTCGCCGGGCTTGACGAAGAACTCCATCTCCATCTGCTCGAACTCGCGGGTGCGGAAGATGAAGTTGCCCGGCGTGATCTCGTTGCGGAACGACTTGCCCATCTGGGCGATGCCGAACGGCGGCTTGCGGCGCGAGGTGGTCTGCACCTGGGCGAAGTTGGTGAAGATGCCCTGGGCGGTCTCGGGACGCAGGTAGGCGACGGAACCGGAGTCCTGGGTCGGGCCGAGGTGGGTGGAGAGGAGACCCGAGAACTGCTTGGGCTCGGTGAACTGGCCCTTGTTGCCACAGTTCGGGCAGTTGATGTCCGCCAGGCCGTTCGCCGGGGCGTGACCCTTCTTCTCCTCGTACGCCTCTTCAAGGTGGTCGGCACGGAACCGCTTGTGACACGAGGTGCACTCGGTCAGCGGGTCCGTGAAGGTGGCGACGTGGCCGGAGGCGACCCAGACCTCCGAGGCCAGGATGACGGACGAGTCGATACCGACGACGTCCTCGCGCGACGTCACCATGTAGCGCCACCACTGACGCTTGATGTTCTCCTTGAGCTCGACACCCAGGGGTCCGTAGTCCCAGGCGGCACGCTGTCCGCCGTAGATCTCACTGCACGGGAAAACGAAGCCACGGCGCTTGCTCAGGCTGACGATGGTGTCGATCTTGTCGGCGGCCACGGTGCTCTCTTCATTACGACGACGGGCGTTGAAGCGAGATGCTTCCAGCGAATGATTCAGGTTACCGGCGCAGGCTCCCCCACGACCAAATCGGCCCCTGCCCAGACCGTCTGACGAGCGTTGTTGACAACGGTTTCCATGTTTGTTGAAAATGACTGTCATGAACGTACGACGACGCCTCATACCCGCCGCCGCGGTCGCCGCGGCCACCGCGCTCGGCATCGGCACCCTCTCCGCCTGCTCCGGCGGCACGGCGGTGGCCGCCAACACGAGCAAGTTCGACGTCGTCGCCTCGTTCTACCCGATGGCCTTCCTCGCCGAGCGGATAGGCGGGGAGCACGTGAACGTCACCACCCTCACCTCCCCCGGCCAGGAACCGCACGACCTGGAGATCAGCCCCCGGCAGATCGCCTCCCTGGAGGAGTCCGACGCGGTCCTGTACCTGAAGGGCCTCCAGCCCTCCGTCGACGACGCGGTGGCCCAGTCCCCGGTCGACGTCAAGATCGACGCGGCCTCCCTGACCTCGCTGGAGGAGCACGGCACCGAGGTCGGCGGCCACGCGGCCGAGCACGACGACAGCCACGCCGGCGAGCACGAGGAGACGGGCAAGGACCCGCACCTCTGGCTCGACCCGGTGCGCTACGCCCAGGTCGCCGAGGGGGTCGGCAAGGCCTTCGGGAAGGCCGACCCCGAGCACGCGGCCGACTACGAGAAGAACACCGCGGCCCTGGTGAAGCAGCTGAACGGGCTGAACACCGAGTTCGCGAACGGCCTCGCGGACACGAAGAGCAAGGTCTTCATCACCACGCACGCCGCCTTCGGCTACCTCGCCGAGCGCTACGGCCTGACCGAGGAGGCCGTCGCCGGTCTCGACCCCGAGGCCGAGCCGAGCGGCGCCCGGATCCGGGACCTGGAGGAGATGGCCAGGGCGGACGGCGTCACCACCGTCTTCTACGAGACCCTCGTGAGCGACAAGACCGCCAAGACCGTCGCGGGCGACGCGGGCCTGAGGACCGACGTCCTCGACCCGCTCGAGGGCATCACGGACCAGTCCCGCGGCAAGGACTATTTCGCCGTCCAGCGGGCCAACCTGAAGGCACTCCAGCAGGCCCTGGGCGCCAAGTGACCGGCACGGGAGAGAAGATGACCAGTGAACCCGTCGTAGCCCTGCGCGGGGTGACCGCCGAACTCGGCGCGCGACCCGTGCTGCGCGGTATCGATCTGACCGTCGGCCGCGGCGAGGTCGTCGCGCTGCTGGGCGCCAACGGCTCCGGCAAGTCCACGGCGATCCGCACGATCATCGGCCAGGTGCCGGCCAGCGGCGGCACGGTCGAGCTGTTCGGCACCCCGCGCCGGTCCTTCCGGGACTGGGCGCGCGTGGGCTACGTACCGCAGCGGACGACGGCCGCGGGCGGTGTCCCCGCGACGGTCGCCGAGATCGTCTCCTCGGGCCGCCTGTCGCGCACCCGCTTCGGCGTCTTCCGCAAGGCCGACCGGGAAGCCGTACGCCACGCCCTGGAGCTCGTCGGCCTGGCCGACCGCGCCAAGGACTCGGTGACCGCCCTCTCCGGCGGCCAGCACCAGCGGGTACTGATCGCCCGCGCGCTGGTCGCCGAGCCCGAACTGCTGATCATGGACGAGCCGATGGCGGGCGTCGACCTGGCCAGCCAGGAGGTGCTGGCGCGGACGCTGCGGCAGCAGGTCGAGGTGGGTACGACGGTCCTGCTCGTCCTGCACGAACTGGGCCCGCTGGAGCCCCTCATCGACCGGGCGGTCGTCCTGCGCGACGGCTGCGTCCTGCACGACGGGCCGCCCCCGCAGGCGGTCGGCCAGCACGCGCTGCCCGGCCACGACCACGTACACCCGCACGCCCCCGAGGGCGCCGAACCGATCCGCACGGGACTGCTGAGCTGATGGACCTCCTGAACTACGCATTCATGCAGCGGGCGCTCCTCGCGGCCGTCCTGGTCGGCATCACCGCGCCCGCGGTCGGCATCTACCTGGTCCAGCGCCGCCAGGCCCTGATGGGCGACGGCATCGGGCACGTGGCCATGACGGGCGTCGGCCTCGGCTTCCTGCTGTCCACGTCCCCCGTGTGGATGGCGACGGCCGTCTCCGTCCTCGGCACGGTCCTGATGGAGCTGATCCGCTGGTACGGCAGGACGCGCGGCGACATCGCCCTGGCCATGCTGTTCTACGGCGGTATGGCCGGCGGCGTGATGCTGATCAACGTGGCGGGCGGCTCCAGCGCCAACCTGGTCTCGTACCTCTTCGGCTCGCTGTCCACGGTGTCCCCGTCCGACGTGACCGCGATCTGCGTCCTGGCCGCCTTCGTCCTGCTGGTCACGCTGGGGCTGCGCCGCCAGCTGTTCGCGGTCAGCCAGGACGAGGAGTTCGCGCGGGTCACCGGGCTGCCGGTGCGTGCGCTGAACCTGCTGACGGCGGTCACCGCGGCCGTGACCGTGACGGTCGCCATGCGGGTCGTCGGCCTGCTGCTGGTGTCCGCGCTGATGGTCGTGCCCGTGGCGGCGGCCCAGCAGCTCACCCGCAGCTTCACCGTCACCTTCGTGATCGCCGTGGCGATCGGCGTGGCCGTGACCGTCAGCGGCACGGTCACGTCCTTCTACCAGGACGTGCCCCCCGGCGCGACCATCGTCCTGCTGACCATCGCCACGTTCATGGCACTGACCGCGCTGGCCACCCCGCTGGCCCGGCGGCGCGCCCGCGCGGCGGCCGCGGCCCAGCCCGCCGGAGACCCGGCGGAGTGCTCAATTCCGGCCGCGCGGGCGGCGGGGGAGGAAGCCGGCGTCTGACCGCGGACTGCCCGGACTGGCACAATGGCCCGGCAGACGCCAGACGTGAGGAGGCAACGGTGACGACCGCTGGACCGCCCGTGAAGGGCCGCGCGACCCGCCAGCGTGCAGCCGTGGCGGCGGCCCTGGACGAGGTCGACGAGTTCCGCAGCGCGCAGGACTTGCACGACATGCTCAAGCACAAGGGCGACTCCGTCGGTCTGACCACGGTCTACCGCACCCTGCAGTCCCTCGCCGAGGCCGGCGAGGTCGACGTCCTGCGCACGTCCGACGGGGAGTCGGTCTACCGCCGCTGCTCGACCGGCGAACACCACCACCACCTGGTCTGCCGCACCTGCGGCAAGGCGGTGGAGGTGGAGGGCCCGGCGGTGGAGAAGTGGGCGGAGGCCATCGCCGCGGAACACGGCTACGTCAACGTGGCCCACACGGTGGAGATCTTCGGCACGTGCGCGGACTGCGCGGCGAAGACCGACTGACTGATCGCGCAGTTCCCCGCGCCCCCAGGGGGTTGCGGCACCGTCCGTCGTGCCATGCGCCGCCGCCGTTGCGGGCAGTCGTGCCGCTGGGGCGGCACGGGTGGGCGCAGCGGCACCCCGCCAACGCGGGCAAGCGCCCCCCACCCGGCCACCACCGGGCCCCGGCCCCTTGGCCTCCCAGCCCCTTGGCCCCTCGCCCCCTTCGCTCAGCCTCGGCCGAAGCAGCGCTCCAGTTCGTTCAGGTCGTAGAACGTGCTGCCCTTCGCGACGGGACGGCACCCCGTCTTGAAGGCCGTCTCCTTCTCGTTGTAGAGCATGCGGACCAGATAGCGGTCGCCCTTGCGGAAGACGTCCCACTGGATGTTGGCACCCAGGGGAGCCACGGAGGCGCCCCGCCACGGGTTGTCGGCGTACGTGTACGCCTCCCCCGGCGCCGCAGGCCGCGTGCTGCCCGGCAGCCCCATCAGCGCGGCCAGCGGAATGATCTCCTCGGCGTGCGTGAAGCGGAGTTCGGCGCCGAGGCCGCCGGTGCCGTCCCGCTTGGCCTCGACCTGCTTGAAGAAGTCGTCCAGGAGCACGTCCGCCATCTTGTACGTGATGTCGCTGTCCAGGAACCCCGGACCCTTCTCGTAGAAGTCCTCCGCGTCGGACAGATAGCCGAACCAGGCCGCGTCCGCAGGGGAGATGTAGCGCTCCATGCCCCAGCCCCCGCCGTCCGGGCTCTCCTCGCTCATCGCCGGGGCGATGGCGTACAGGTTGTAGACGGCCTGGGCGGCGCCCACCTGGTCGTCGATCCGCTCGACGAAGGACTCCTCGAAGATCTTCCGCAGCACGCACCGGGCGGCCTCACGCGTCCTGGCCTGGCCGGTGATGCCCTTCAGGGTGTCCTTGAGGCGCTGGTCGTTCTCGATGTACTCACGGTAGGCGGCCCCGCCCGCCGACTTGTGGAAGTACAGCAGGTCCTTGTCGGTCCGGCCCGGCCCGATCAGCGGCTTCAGCTCGGGGGCGGCACCGGCGAGCGCGTCCGCGAACTCGGTACCGCTGCCGACGGCCCGGCCCTGCCCGGAGCTGACGACGTCGATCCTCTCCCCGTCGTCGGCGATCTTCGCGAACAGCGACGGCAGCCGCCGCTCCATGCGCACGGCGGCCGCCGCCAGCTCCTGCCGGCCGCGCCCGCTGAGGTTGCCGTAGCCGACCTTCGCCATGGCGGCCTGCAGAGCCCGCACCTTCGGCCCGAACTCCTCGCCCCTGCGGGTGAGTTGACCCTCCGACTCGGCCTTGTCCCACAGCGCGAGGATCAGGTCCCCGTCCTCGCTGTCGGTGGCCGCCCGGGACCCGTGCCGGGAGACGTTCTCGGTGAAGACGGGAACGAAACCGGCCGGGGCCTTCTGGTAGCCACGCGGGTTCTGCACAGGGGAGTACGGCGCCTTGGTGCCGTAACTCTCGCGGTGCGCGGGGCCGTCGGCGGCGTGCGCGGGCAGCGCGGCGAGCAGCAGGGCGCCGAGGGCGAGGACAGGGGTGAGACGTCTCATGAGTCCCGCATCCTCGGCGGCCCGCATGAACCCACGATGGCTAGGAGGTGGAATCACCCTTCATGGCGGCTTCCATGGCCATCAGTTCCTCGTTCGGGACGGCCCCGCCGAAACGCCGGTCCCGGGAGGCGTACTCCATGCAGGCCCGCCACAGGTCACGGCGGTCGAAGTCGGGCCACAGCACGTCCTGGAAGACCATCTCGGCGTAAGCGCTCTGCCAGAGCAGGTAGTTGGAGGTGCGCTGCTCACCGCTCGGGCGCAGGAACAGGTCGACGTCCGGCATGTCCGGGTAGTACAGGTACTTCTGGATGGTCTTCTCGGACACCTTGGACGGGTCGAGCCGGCCGGCCTTCACGTCCTCGGCCATCCGCTGCGCCGCGTCGGCGATCTCCGCGCGCCCGCCGTAGTTCATGCAGAAGTACAGGGTGAGCAGGTCGTTGCCCTTGGTCTGCTCCTGCGCGACCTGGAGCTCCTTGGCGACCGACTTCCACAGCTTGGGCATACGGCCCACCCAGCGCACCCGGATCCCGAGCTCGTCGAGCCGGTCCCTCGTCTTGCGGATGAAGTCGCGGTTGAAGTTCATCAGGAAACGGACCTCGTCGGGCGACCGCTTCCAGTTCTCGGTGGAGAAGGCGTACAGGGAGATGTTGCGCACACCCATCTCGATCGAGCCCTGGAGCACGTCCAGCACCCGCTCGGCACCGACCTTGTGCCCCTCGGTGCGCGGCAGACCGCGCTCCTTCGCCCACCGCCCGTTGCCGTCCATGACGATCGCGACGTGGTTCGGCACCAGCTCACCCGGGAGCTTGGGTGCGCGGGCACCGGACGGGTGCGGCTCCGGCGCCTTGTACTCGCGCCGCTGGCGCCCCAGGATCCCGCGTACGACCATCTGCTTCTCGTCTCCTCGACCGTGAACTACTTCTCTACGTACCGGAGGGAGCGCAGCCCGCGCTCCAGATGCCAGTGCAGGTAGGCGGACACCAGCCCGCTGCCCTCGCGGACGTACCGCGCCTCGCACGTGTCCGCCGTCTCCCAGTCTCCCGTAAGCAGCGCCCCGAGCAGTACCAGGGTCTGCGGGGACGGTACGACGCTGCCGGGCACCCGGCAGTCGACGCAGACGGAACCGCCGGAGGCGACCGAGAAGAAACGGTTCGGGCCGGGCATCCCGCACTTCGCGCAGTCGCCGAAGCTGGGCGCGTACCCGTTGACGGCCAGGGAGCGCAGCAGAAAGGCGTCGAGGACGAGGTGGGGCGCGTGCTCGCCCCGGGCGAGCGTCCGCAGCCCCCCGACCAGCAGCAGGTACTGCTGGACGGCCGGCTCGCCCTCATGATCGGTGAACCGCTCGGCCGTCTCCAGCATGGCCGTACCGGCGGTGTACCGCGCGTAGTCGGTGACGATCCCGCCACCGTACGGAGCGATCGTCTCGCTCTGTGTGCACAGCGGCAGCCCGCGCCCGACCAGTTCGCTCCCGCGCGCGAAGAACTGCACGTCGACGTGGGAGAAGGGCTCCAGCCGGGCCCCGAACTTCGACTTGGTGCGCCGCACCCCGCGCGCCACGGCGCGTACCCGCCCGTGACCGCGCGTGAGCAGCGTGATGATCCGGTCCGCCTCACCCAGCTTCTGGGTGCGCAGCACGATGCCGTCGTCGCGGAACAGACTCATGCCCACCATTCTCGCCCATGCCCGGAGCGGCTAGAGAGCCTCTCCGCGACTGCGGGCGTTGGCGTACGCGGTCGCCGCGCTCAGCCGCTCGGCGGCGGTCGCACTGCGCAGCACGCCCGGCTCGGCGTCCCACTCCCGCCCGCCCCCGTACGGTCTCAACTGCACGTACGGCCCCTCGTGCCCCATGACGATACCGACCTTGCCGGTATGGGTGTCCATCACATGACTCCCGACGGGGGGCTTCACCACGCCACCCCCACCGGCGCGGCCACGAGCCGACGGACGCTCACGCCGGGACAGCGCCTGGACCCCCCGAGCAAGGACGCCACCTCGGACACCACCCTCCCCGACCCGACCCCCGGTGACCCGGAAATGGCGCCGACTGCTTCCAGACCCGACCGCGATTCCCTCAACATTCCCTCCGCCTCTTCGCCAGACAGCGCCGCCCGGGCGCCACGTTCGCGCCTCCCCCCTGCTCCCCTCCCCTCGCGAATTTCACGCTTCGTACACCCAGAGTGACGCTCCGCGTCTAAACTCAACAGACACCTGCGCCCTACAACTGCCCGACCCCCCACATGCATTGACCACGCCGGCACGACGGAGGACGCAAGGACGGCCCTGCGCCGGCGATCGGGGAGCGATTGGCAGATTCGCGCCAGAGGACCACCCGAGCACCTCCCCATGCCCCAGCTCAGAACGGCGGACCACGCACAGAGCTGGCACACCAACCACACCAACACCGCCGGGCGAAAGAACCCCACAACCCAACGGCACCCCCCGTCAGCCCCGCCGCTCCCACCCCCACCACCCCCATTGGCCCGACCTCTGGCGCCTACGCCATTCGTGTGTGCCGTCTTGACCGCCCCCACGGCCCCTCCTATGGTCGCGCTACCGACCGGACGTAGGACGTAGGACGTCGTATCTCACCCCTCCCCCTCCCACCCCCGCTGGAGGACCCGTGCGCGATGACGTGAAGCCCGACGTACCGGCACCGCGCCGCCGGTCGTTGCTGAAGGGTGCCGGGGCGCTGGGTGCGGGCGCGCTGGTGGCGGGCTGTTCCGCCGGGCCGGAGTCGACCAATGACACCGGCGACGGGGGCAGCGGCAAGAACCGGACGCTGACCGCAGTGATCGGCTACGGCAACGACGGCAGCTGGGACCCGACCCAGACCGCGTCGGCGTTCGCGATGGCCGCCAACAACCACATCTACGAGGGGCTGCTGGACACCGACCCGATCACCCGGGCTCCTTATCCGGCGCTCGGCACCGAGGTGCCGAAGGACGCGAGCGCCACCACCTGGCGTTTCACGCTCCGCCCGGGTGCCACCTTCCACGACGGCAAGCCCGTCACCGCCGACGACGTCGTGTTCGTCTTCGACCGGATCCTGGACCCGAAGACCCAGACCCTCGCCAAGGGGTTCTTCACCTCCTGGCTGGGCTCCGTGCGCAAGGTCGACGCCCGCACCGTCGAGCTGGTGCTCAAGTTCCCCTTCCCGGACGGGCTCTCCCGGCTCACCCTGGCCAAGATCATGCCGAAGCACGTCTTCTCCGCGCCCGGCGCCTGGGATGACGCGATCAAGGGTCTGGCCGTGGGTTCGGGACCGTACCGGCAGACCGCGCACCACCCGAAGTCGAACACCACCTTCGAGGCGTTCGCCGGCTACAACGGCCCCCGCAAGCCGGCCTTCAAGCGCATGAACTGGCTGACCATCGTGGACGCGGCCCCGCGTGTGGCGAAGATCTCCGGGACCGGTGCGGGCGCGCAGATCGCCGACAACATCCCCTACGCCAACATCACGCGGCTGGAGCAGGGCGGGCTGAAGGTGGCCGGCGGCGCCGGGATGAACAACCTCTTCCTGATGTTCAACACCCGGCACAAGCCCTTCGACGACGTCCGGGTGCGTCAGGCCCTGCACTACGCGATCGACACGGAGAAGATGGTGCGGGTCGCGCTGAAGGGGCACGGGAGGCCCGCGTCCTCGTTCCTCGACGAGGGCAATCCGAGCTACCGGCGGGCCGGGACCGTCTACGGCTACGACCCCGCCAAGGCCAAGGCGCTGCTGAAGGCCGCCGGCGTGAGTGACCTGAAGGTCGAGATCCTCGCGGTCAACGTCAGCTGGATCGTGGACTGCCTGCCGACCATCAAGTCCTCCTGGGACGCGATCGGCGTGCGGACCACGCTGTCGCCGCAGGAGACCACGGCCGTGTTCACCAAGATGGACCAGAAGCAGGACTACCAGGTGGTGGCGGCGGCCTCCAACCCGAACCAGTTCGGGCTCGACGCCGATCTGATCATGCACTACAACTACGGGCCCGAGAACCTGTGGATGCAGTACACGCGGTGGGCCGGCGACCCGGTGGCCAGGCAGCTCTTCAAGGACATGGACCGGGCGACCCGGGAGCCGGACCCCGCGAAGAAGAGGGCGATGGTCCAGGACTACATCGACGTCGTCGCGGAGCAGGCCGTGCTCTATCCGGTCGTCCACAACGAGCTGATGACCGCCTGGGACGCGCGCAAGCTCAGCGGGATAAGGGCCCAGCCGTATCCGGGCGTCAACCTCCTCCAGGCCCAGTGGATCTGACGGTATGACGACCGTCGTACGGATCCTGCTCCGCCGGGTCGCCCTGCTCGTGCCGCTGCTCCTCGGCATCGTGCTGTTCGTGTTCCTGGTGATGCGGTTCTCGGACGTCGACCCGGCGTCCGCGTTCTTCCAGGGCGCCAATCCGACCCCGCGGCAGCTGCACGACTTCCGGGAGGAGAACGGGCTGCTGGACCCGCTGCCGGTGCGGTACGTCCACTTCGTCGGTGATCTCCTCCACGGCGACCTCGGCATCAGCGCCCTCACCCGTGCCCCGGTGGTGGACCAGGTCACCACCGCCCTGCCGCTCACCCTCCAGCTGACCTTCCTCGGCCTGGCCCTCGCGGTCGTGCTGGCGCTGGCCGGCGGGGTGACGGCGGCGGTGTACCGGGACCGGCTGCCGGACCAGGTCATCCGGGTCGTCTCGCTGGTCGGGGTCGCCGCGCCGGGGTTCTGGCTGGCGCTGCTGATGATCCAGTACCTGGCGGTGGACCGGGGCTGGTTCCCGACCGGCGGCTACATCAATCCCGCCGACTCCGTCACCGGCTGGCTGAAGACCATGGCCCTGCCCGCCTTCGCCCTGTCCCTGCCGGTCGCCGCCCAGCTGACCCGGATCGTCAGGACCTCCGTGGTGGAGGAGCTGGACAAGGACTACGTCCGTACGGCCGTCGGGAGCGGGCTGCCGCCCCGGGTCGTCGTCGGGCGGAACGTGCTGCGCAACGCCCTGGTCAATCCGCTGACCGTGCTCGGTCTGCGGGTCGGCTATCTGCTCGGCGGCGCGGTCGTGATCGAGACGATCTTCTCGCTGCCCGGCATGGGCAAGCTGATGATCGACGCCGTGAAGAACGGCGACCCGGCCGTCGTGCAGGGGGTCGTCCTGACGACGGCCACCGGCTTCGTCGTCGTCAACCTGGTCATCGACATCCTGTATCTGCTGGTCAACCCACGACTGAGGGCGGGCTGATGGTCACGCGCGCGAGTCTCGCCGAGCGGCTGTCGCGGCCGGGCGTCCGGCTGCGCGGGCCGCGCCGGCTGCCGCTGCTGTCCAGGGTCGCCCTCTGCTTCCTGGCCCTCGTCGTCCTCGTGGCCGTACTCGCCCCGGTCCTCGCCCCGGACGATCCGCTCGACCAGCAGGACCCGGCCGGCGGGACCGGGGCGCCGTCCGCCGCGCACTGGATGGGGCAGGACAGCCTGGGCCGGGACGTCCTGAGCCGGCTGATGTACGGCGCCCGGTGGTCGCTGGCGATCGGGCTGGGCGCGACCACGCTCGCGCTCGTCGTCGGCGCCCTCCTCGGGGCGCTCGCCGCCACCTCCCGCAAGGCGGTCGACGAGACGCTGATGCGCTGCCTGGACGTGGTGATGGCGTTCCCGGGGATCGCGCTCGCGGCCGTGCTGGTCGCCGTGTTCGGCGGCGGGATCGGTGTGCTGATCCTCGCCATCGCCTTCCTGTTCACGCCGCCGGTGGCCCGCGTCGTACGGGCCAACGTGCTGGATCAGTACGGCGAGGACTACGTCACGGCGGAGCGGGTGATCGGGGCGCGCACCCCGCACATCGTGCTGCGGCACGTGGCCGTCAACTGTGCCGCGCCAGTGCTGGTGTTCTGCACGGTCCAGGTCGCCGAGGCCATCGTCTTCGAGGCGTCGCTGTCCTTCATCGGCGCGGGTGTCCGGCCCCCGGACCCCTCCTGGGGCAGTGTGATCGCCGACGGCAAGAACATGGTGCTGACCGGCGGCTGGTGGGCGACCGTGTTCCCGGGACTGCTGATCCTGCTCACCGTGCTGTCGCTGAACGTCCTCTCCGAGGGTGTGTCGGACGCGTGGGCGGCGCCCGCCCCGAGGGAGGTGCGGGCGCCGGAGGACCGGCTCCAGGCGCCCGAGCCCGGTACCGGCGAGGTGCTCGCGCTGCCCGGGCTCGGCGAGGCCGCCCGGCGGTTGCGTTCCCGGGCGCGGCCGCTGCCCGACCGGTCCGGGCAGCCGGTGCTGGCCGTGGAGAACCTCGCCATCGGTTTCCCGGACCGGCACCGGGGCGTGGACATCGTGGCCGGGGTCGGTTTCGAGGTGTACCCGGGCGAAGTGCTCGGTCTGGTGGGCGAGTCGGGCTGTGGCAAGTCGCTGACCGCGCTCACGGTCATGGGTCTGGCGCCGAAGGGTGCCCGGATCAGCGGCCGGGTGCGGTTCCGGCAGCGGGATCTGCTCGCCGAGCCGATGCGGGTGCGGCGGCGGCTGCTGGGCCATGAGATGGCCATGGTCTACCAGGACGCCCTGTCCTCGCTGAATCCGGCCATGACCGTCCGCGCCCAGCTGAAGCAGCTCGTCCGGCGCGGTGGCCGCCGCAGCCCGCGGGAGCTGATGTCGCTGGTCGGGCTGGATCCGGAGCGCACCCTGCGCAGTTATCCGCACGAGCTGTCCGGCGGGCAGCGCCAGCGGGTGCTGATCGCGATGGCCCTGTCCCGCGACCCGAAGCTGATCGTCGCCGACGAGCCGACCACGGCCCTGGACGTCACCGTGCAGGCGCAGGTCATGGAGCTGCTGCTGAGGCTGCGGGCGGAGCTGGGTTTCGCGCTGATCCTGGTCTCGCACGACCTGGCGCTGGTCGCCGACGTCACCGACCGGGTGGTGGTGATGTACGGCGGGCAGATCGTGGAGGCCGGGGTGACCGCGGACCTGGTGGCGGCACCGGCCCACCACTACACGCGCGGGCTGCTCGGCAGTGTGCTCTCGCTGGAGTCGGCCGAGGAGCGGATGACGCAGATCAAGGGGGTCGTGCCGGCTCCCGCCGACTTCCCGGCGGGCTGCCGGTTCGCCGACCGCTGTCCGCTCGCCGTCGAGGTGTGCCACGCGACCGCGCCGGTGCTCGTGGGCACGCCCACGCACACGGCCGCCTGCCACCGTCCGGCGGTGGAGCCGACGTCCGCGGAGAGCGAGGAGGCCCTGCAGTGACCGCTGTGGTGGAGGTGCGGGACGCGCACGTCGTGCACAAGGCGCGCAGCGGCGGCCTGTTCCGGCGGGACCGGGTGTACGCCCTGACCGGCGCCGATCTGTCGGTCGCGGCCGGGGAGACGGTCGGTGTGGTCGGCGAGTCGGGGTGCGGGAAGTCGACGCTGG
Organism: Streptomyces echinatus; assembly: GCF_014203595.1. Classification (GTDB taxonomy): domain Bacteria; phylum Actinomycetota; class Actinomycetes; order Streptomycetales; family Streptomycetaceae; genus Streptomyces; species Streptomyces echinatus. Next base: position 615,280 of record NZ_JACHJK010000001.1, on the reverse strand, counting down.
CGAAGGTGCTGGTGGGCATCGAGCGGCCGGTCTCGGGGACGGTGACGTTCGGGGGCCGGGACCTGTGGGCGATGCCGCCGGCCGAGCGCCGGGCGACGGTGGGCGCGGGCACCGGTCTGGTCTTCCAGGACCCGTCGACCGCCCTGAACCGCCGGCTGACGGTCCGCCGTGTGCTGCGTGACCCGCTGGACGTCCACCGGCGTGGTACCCGGTCCGCACGGGAGGAGCGGGTGCGGGAGTTGATGGATCTCGTGGGCCTGCCCCGGGCGCTCGCCGACGCCCTGCCGGGGCAGCTCTCGGGCGGGCAGCGGCAGCGTGTGGCCATCGCCCGGGCGCTCGCCCTGGACCCGGCCCTGGTCGTCGCCGACGAGCCGACCAGCGCCCTGGACGTCTCGGTCCGGGCGCAGATCCTCAACCTGCTGCTCGATCTGAAGGAACGCCTCGGTCTCGCCCTGGTGTTCGTCTCGCACGACATCCAGACCGTGCGGCGGATGAGCGACCGGGTGATCACCATGTATCTCGGGCGGATCGTGGAGGAGACCCCGGCCGGCCGGGTCACCGATGGCGCCCGGCATCCCTACACGCGGGCCCTGTTCTCGGCCACGCCCGGCCTGCTGGACCCGGTCGAGCCGATTCCGCTGACCGGGCCCGTGCCCTCGGCGACCCGGCCGCCGAGCGGCTGTCCGTTCCGGACCCGCTGCTGGAAGGCCGACGAGGTGTGCGCCCGGGTGATGCCGGACTTCTCGGCCGCGTCGCAGCCCGGACACCGCTACCGTTGTCACCATCCTGTGGAGGAGGACACATCGACCCGAGACCTAGCTCGCCAGGAGCCCTGAATGACCTTCCCCGCCCCCCTCACCGGTGTCGTCCCGCCCGTCTGCACGCCCCTGACGCCGGACCGCGAGGTGGACGTGCCCTCGCTGCTGCGCCTGGTGGACTTCCTGGTGGAGGCCGGGGTGCACGGGTTGTTCCTGCTCGGGTCGACCTCGGAGGCGGCCTTCCTGACGGACGGGCAGCGCAGGCGGGTGGTGGAGGCCGTCGCCGGGCACGTGGGCGGTCAGCTGCCCGTCCTGGCGGGCGCCATCGACATGACGACCCCGCGGGTCCTGGAGCACGTCTCGGCCGTCGCCGCGGCGGGCGCGCGGGCGGTCGTGGTCACGGCCCCGTTCTACGCCCGCACCCATCCCTCGGAGATCGTCCACCACTACCGCCGGATCGCGGCCGCCAGCCCGGTCCCGGTGATCGCCTACGACATTCCCGTCGCCGTGCACACCAAGCTGCCCGCCGATCTGGTGCTGGGGCTCGCCGGGGACGGCGTGCTGGCCGGGATCAAGGACTCCAGCGGTGATCTGGCGGCCTTCCGGGAGATCGTCACGGGTGCCCGTGCGCACCCCGGGTTCAGTGTGCTGACCGGCTCCGAGCTGATCGCCGACTCCGCGCTGGCGCTGGGGGCCGACGGGGCGGTGCCGGGTCTGGCCAACGTCGACCCGCACGGCTATGTGCGCCTCTACCGCCAGTGCCGGGCGGGCGACTGGGAGGGCGCGCGGACCGAACAGGAGCGGCTGTGTGCCCTGTTCGGGATCGTCGGCGTCGGCGCTCCGGCGCGGATGGGCGGCAGCTCGGCGGCGCTCGGGGCGTTCAAGGCGGCGCTGCATCTGCGCGGTGTCATCGACTGCCCGGTGACCGCCGAGCCGCAGGTGCCGCTGTCCGGCGAGGAGGTCGAGCGGGTCGGCAAGTTCCTGGCCGCGGCCGGGCTGCTCGGCGTCGGCACCCACCGGCGCTGAAGCCACCCACCGGCGCCGCGATCACCGGCGCCGGAGCCGCTCCGTCGGCGACGGCAACGCGCCGGAAGGCCCCGGACCGGTAAGGGTCCGGGGCCTTCCGCATCCACTCCGAGACGAACGCAGGCTGCCACAACAGCTGGACGGGCGCTACGGCACGGGTGCCGAGACCCGGATCCGTGCGTTACGCGGCGCGGCTACCAGCCGTGACCGCATTCGGAACCGATGTCGGTGAACTGCGCGCCCGGGCTGCCCTCGCCGTTCAGCAGGTTTCCGCCCAGGCCGTTGAGGATGCCGACCTCGCCGAGAATGTCGATGTTCATGTCGTGGGACTTGCACCCACCGCCGCCGCCACCTGCCGCGGCGGTGGCGGGGCCGACGCCCATGAGGCTCACGCCACCGATGAGGACGGCCGCAACAGCGGCCTTGCGAAGCTTGCGCATGTCTCCTCCTTGAGTCGGGTGTGGGAGCGCATCGTCAAAGATCCGATAAGTGCGCTCATTTCGGAGGCTAGATCGACATCTCCCACCGCGCTCACCGGGGGAGCCATCCGAGGGCGGCCCCGGCCTCGAACCGTCCTGCCGGCCTCTTTCCCGCGGCCGAGCGGCACCGACGAGGGCCCCGGCCCCGTCACTGCTCCGGCGTGCCATGGTGCGCGGCGCCCCGCCGCGGGCAGCGGCTCGGGGATGGGGCCCTTCACGCCGTTCAGGCAGTGGGAGGGCGGTGCCAGGACCCGCGAGCCCAGCGCGATCCGAACGAGAGGCCCTGGCGCAGACGGATTCTGCGGAACTCCAGGGTCTCGTACGGGCCGTGCTCGCCGGTCTCGTAGAGGACGCCGATCAAGTCGCGGGGAAGCTGGACGAGGTCGGAGTAGGCGGCCGGGCGGGGGGTGAGGGTGCCGAGCGCGGTGAAGGTGCGGCCGGCGTCCGTGCTGGACCAGAGGGCCAGGGCGCGGCGGGCGGTCGGCACGGAGGGTGCGGAGAACAGCAGGGGCGCGCCGGGGCCGTGGGGCTGCAGGACGCTGCCCTGGACGACGGGGACGGCGTTCAGGGCGGGCTGGACGGCATAGGGGCGGTCCAGGGTGCGGCCGCCGTCGCTGGAGTAGGTGTCGAGGCGGTTGCCGGGGGCGGTGCCGTTCTGGTCGCGGGAGCCGAAGTAGACACGGCCGTCGGGGAGCTGGGCGGCGCTGGTCTCGTTGGCGTTGGTCACCCCGTCGTATCCGGCGTCCACGAAACCGAGGTGCCAGTTGCGGCCGCCGTCGTCGCTGTAGAGGGCGTGGCCGCCGTAGTACCTGGCCTCCCGGCCGGTGTCGGGGGATCCCGCGGGCGGGGCGGCGGAGTGGTTGGCGGGGATCAGCAGGCGGCCGGAGTGCGGGCCCCGGGTGAGCGCGACCGCGTGGCCGGGGCCGGTGGCGTACCAGCGCCAGCCCGGCCGGGTCACCTCGGCCGTGATGTCCTGGGGGGCCGTGAAGCGCCGGCCGTCGTCCCAGCTGCGCTGCACGAACACCCGGCGGCCCCGCCCCGGTGCTGCCTCGCCGCGCATGATCTGCGCCTCGGTCACGGCTCCGTCGTTGCCGCAGGTCACCAGGACGACGGCGCCGGTGCGGGGGTCGATGACGGGCGCCGGGTTGCCACGGGTGTTTCCCCGTCCGGCGTACACCACGGTCAGCGGCCCCCAGGTGCAGCCGTCGTCGGTGGAGCGGCGCAGGACGACGTCGATGTGGCCGGTGTCCGCGGCGCCGCCGCGCCGGCCCTCGGCGAAGGCCAGGACGGTGCCGTGCCGGGTCCGCACCACGGCCGGGATGCGGTAGACGGCGTAGCCGCCCTGTCCGGAGACGTACGGCAGGGAGGAGCCGCAGCCGCCCGGTGCGGCGCCGGGTGCGGCGTGCGCGGGCTGTCGCGCCGGGAGCGAGGTGAGCGAGGTGAGGAGCGCCAGGCTGGTGACCAGGGAGCGGCTGCGCGGATTCACGCCCTGATGCTCCCCACAATCCCCGGGGCGGCCTTACTCCGTCCGGGGGAAACCGCGGACGTCCCGGCGCCGGGCGTCCCGGATCGCGGGCGCTACTGCGGGGGTGTCCCGTGTGCGGCGCCGCTTCCGCGGGGGTGTCAGGACGGGGTCCGGGCCGCGGCCAGCAGCCGGGTCACGTCGTCGGCGCAGATGGTGAGGGCCGCGCCGACGGTGGCGAGGGCGTCGCGTTCGGCGGGGGTGTAGGGGCCGTCGGCGAGGGCGATGCGGGCGGCCTGCAGGAGCAGGGACTCGCGGCCGGCCGGGGCCAGGTGCGGGGCGAGGGGGTCCAGTGCCTCGTGCAGCTCTATGGTCAGCCCGGCCCCGCAGGGCTGCTCCGTGTACCGGCCGGTGTCGGCGGCGAGGGCCTCGACCAGGGCGGCCAGCTGGTCCTCGGTGCAGTCGGCGAAGCCGGCCGCGCGGACCGCGCCGGCGGCCGTCTCCAGGGCCGTACGGGATCCGGTGCCGCCGGCGGCGAGCACCGCGAGGGCGACGGTGTGCACGGCGTCGCGGAGCATCGCGGAGAACCGGCGGGTGGTGGGGTGGTCCAGGACCTCGGTGCCGAAGTGGTGCCGGCAGGCCGCGCACTCGACGACCGGTCCCGTCGTGCCGCGCGGCAGGACGGGCACGCCGAGCAGGGTGAGCCTGCGGCGGCCGGTGAGCCGCTGGTAGTTGCGGTCGCCGCCGCAGCCGGGGCAGAAGAACTCGCCGTCCCCGACGGATGTCCAGGCGGTGCGGATGCCCAGGATGCGCACAGCCCTGGTGGCACGGCCGTCTCGTCCCCGTACTGGCAGCACGTCGCACCTCCGTAACCGCGCGGCAACATCGCCGCGCTGGCGTGATGTTAGCCACATCAGTGAGGCGGAGTCAGTACCCCGTAAGAGACCTTTCCGTGACCTGAGGGGCGCGATGGCCGACAATCGACGCCGCCCCGGCCGCCGTGTCGGGCGGCCGGGGCGGCGAAAGTCCCGGTGGGACGGGGTCAGCGGCTCGCGCGGTTGACGGCGGAGACGACCGCCTTCAGCGACGCACGCGTCGTGTTCGCGTCGATGCCGATTCCCCACAGAACCTTGCCGTCGATCGCGCATTCGATGTAGGAGGCGGCCTGCGCGGAGGCGCCCTCGCTCATCGTGTGCTCCTGGTAGTCCAGCAGGCGTACGTCCAGGCCGATGGACTGCAGGGCGTCGAAGAAGGCCGAGATCGGACCGTTGCCGGAACCGGTCAGGACGGTGTCCTCGCCGTCGACGGTGGCCTCGACGGTCAGGGTGTCGACGCCGTCGGTGTCGGTCGTGGACTGGCCGGTCCTGACCTGGACGCGGCCCCAGGGGTTGTCCGGGTTCGGCAGGTACTCGTCCTGGAAGACCGCCCAGATCTCCTTCGGCGTGATCTCGCCGCCCTCGGCGTCCGTCTTCGCCTGGATGAGCCTCGAGAACTCGATCTGCATCCGGCGCGGCAGGTCCAGCTTGTGGTCGTTCTTCAGGACGTAGGAGATGCCGCCCTTGCCGGACTGCGAGTTGACGCGGATGACGGCCTCGTAGGAGCGGCCGACGTCCTTCGGGTCGATCGGCAGGTACGGCACCGCCCACTCGATGTCATCGACGGTGACGCCCCTGGCGGCCGCGTCGGCCTCCATGGCGTCGAAGCCCTTCTTGATGGCGTCCTGGTGGGAGCCGGAGAAGGACGTGTAGACCAGGTCGCCCACGTACGGGTGGCGCGGGTGGACCTCCATCTGGTTGCAGTACTCCCACGTGCGACGGATCTCGTCGATGTCGGAGAAGTCGATCTGCGGGTCGACGCCCTGGGAGAAGAGGTTCATGCCCAGGGTGACCAGGTCGACGTTGCCGGTGCGCTCGCCCTGCCCGAACAGGCAGCCCTCGATGCGGTCGGCGCCGGCCATCAGCGCCAGCTCGGCGGCGGCCACGGCCGTGCCGCGGTCGTTGTGCGGGTGGACGGACAGGCAGACGTGCTCCCGGCGGGAGAGGTTGCGGTGCATCCACTCGAAGCGGTCCGCGTGCGTGGACGGCGTGGAACGCTCCACGGTGGCGGGCAGGTTGAGGATGATCTCGCGGCCCGGGCCGGGCTGCCAGACGTCCATGACCGCCTCGCAGACCTCCAGGGCGAAGTCCAGCTCGGTGTCGGTGAAGATCTCCGGCGAGTACTGGTAGCCGAACTCGGTCTCGGGACCCAGCAGCTTCTCGGCGTACTCGGTCACCAGGCGGGTGCCGTCGACGGCGATCTGCTTGATGTCGTCCTTGGAGCCGCGGAAGACCACCCGGCGGAAGACCGGGGCCGTCGCGTTGTACAGGTGCACGGTGGCCCGCTTGGCGCCCTTCAGGGACTCCACCGTCCGCTCGATCAGGTCCTCGCGGGCCTGGGTCAGTACGGAGATGGTGACGTCGTCCGGGATCGCGCCCTCTTCCTCGATGATCGAGCGCACGAAGTCGAAGTCCGTCTGGCCGGAGGCGGGGAAGCCGACCTCGATCTCCTTGTAGCCCATCTTGACCAGCTGGTCGAACATCCGGCGCTTGCGCTCGGGCGACATGGGGTCGATCAGGGCCTGGTTGCCGTCACGCAGGTCGGTGGAGAGCCAGCGGGGAGCGGCGGTGACCCGCTTGCCGGGCCAGGTGCGGTCCGGGATGTCGACCTGCTCGTAGCGGCCGTACTTGTGGATCGGCATGGGGCTGGGCTGCTGGCGGTTGGCCATGATGCGTAAGGCTCCTCAGGGTGTCCGGAAGGACGGCCGACGACGCAACGCCAAGCTCCGCGGGGAGGGAGTCGGCCTCGACTACAGGCCCTCGCCGCGGCAGCTAAGAAGAAGCAGCCAGGAACGCATGATGTTCCGCAGCCTAGCCGAGCCGGTCCGGGTGCGCGGGCCTGTCCCAGTATGCGGGACCACCCGGCAAATCAGGACAAAAAGTGCGCTGTACCACACCGCCCTAGCACATCGTCACGGAGCGTCGCGATCCGTGTCCGGGTATTTCACCAATCATGGTGGCAGGTAGTGACACTTGCATCACACAGTGCGATGGTGCCGGACATGACCACCAACGGGGGCTTCGAGCCCGTCTTCTGCACGATCGTGCCGCCGCACGTCCTCGACCGGCTCGCCCGCCACGAGGACTCCGCGCTCTCCGGTCCGGCCCGCCGGTCCCTGGAGCACGACGCCTACCAGCGCACCAAGCGCCGCCTGACCACGGTGATCGGCGCGCCCTCCGTCGCCCCGCCCACGGGCGCCGCCGCCGACCAGCCGCACCGCACCATCTACGACGCCGGGCACACCCAGGACCTGCCCGGCACCAAGGTCCGCGAGGAGGGCTCCGAGCCCGGCTCCGACGCCACCGTCAACCGCGCCTACGCGGGCCTCGGCGCCACCTTCGACCTGTACCTGAAGGCGTACGGCCGGCACTCCATCGACGACAACGGGCTGCCGCTGGACGCCACGGTGCACTTCGGCGAGGGCTACGACAACGCCTTCTGGAACGGCGAGCAGATGGTGTTCGGCGACGGCGACAACGAGATCTTCCTCGACTTCACCCTCCCGGTCGACGTCATCGGCCACGAGCTGACCCACGGCGTCACCCAGCACACCGCGAACCTGACCTACTTCGGTCAGCCCGGCGCGCTCAACGAGTCGCTCTCCGACGTCTTCGGCTCGCTGATCAAGCAGTACACGCTGGGCCAGACCGCCGCCGAGGCCGACTGGCTGATCGGCGCCGGACTCCTCGCCCCGCGCGTCACCGGCACCGCCCTGCGCTCGATGAAGGCCCCGGGCACGGCGTACGACGACGACGTCCTCGGCAAGGACCCGCAGCCGGCGACGATGGAGGACTACGTCCGCACCGGCCGCGACAACGGCGGCGTGCACATCAACTCCGGCATCCCCAACCACGCCTTCTACCTCGCCGCCACGGCCCTCGGCGGCTACGCCTGGGAGAAGGCCGGCCAGATCTGGTACGACGTGCTGACCGGCGGCGACCTGAAGGAGAAGGCCCTGTTCACCGACTTCGCCACGCTGACGGTGAAGGCGGCCCGGGAGCGGTACGGCGCCGGGGACGAACTCCTGGGCGTGCAGAAGGCGTGGGAACAGGTAGGGGTGCGGACGCTGTAGTTCCGTACTACACAGAGACCCATGCGTATTCGAGTGCGGCGCACGGGCGGTTTCGCGGGCATCGAGCGCCGGGCCGAGGTGGACACCTCGGGCCGGCCCGACGCCCACGAGTGGCAGACCCTGGCCGAACGCGTCGTCGCGTCCGGCCGGGGCACGCCTCCGGCGGGGGTCCCGGACGGCTTCAGCTACGAGATCACGGTGGACGGCCGCACGGTGTACGCGGCGGACCCCCGACTGACCCAGGATCAGCGGGACCTGGTGTCACGGGTACTGAAAGAGGGGGCGTGACGGAGGGCACCCCGCCCCTTTCAGCGGGCCGCCTCCCACTCCTCGCGCAAGAGCCCGAAGAGCACCTCGTCGTACCACTCCCCGCCCACCCGTACGGCCGCCCGGCGGCGCCCCTCCTCGACGAAGCCGAGACGGCGGAACGCCCGCTGGGCACGCTCGTTCCCGCTCCACGTCTCCAGCTCGACCCGGTGCAGGCGGCAGGCCCCGAACAGGTGGTCCAGCAGCAGCGACAGCGCCTCACCGCCGTGGCCGGCGCCCCACAGGTCCCGCTCGCCGATGGTGATCCCGACCGTGGCCCGCCCGGCGAACGGGTCCAGGCCGCGGTAGTCGGCCATGCCGACGGGCCGGCCGCTCTCCCGCTCCTCGACGGTGAACGTGGCGCCGTCGCGCGGGTCCTCGCGCAGCCGGCCCTCGTGGAACCGCTCCATGGCTTCGCGGGTCACCGGGCCGAAGCCGGGATGGCCGCCGGTCGCCCAGTGGGCCACCTCCGGGTCGTTGCGCCAGCGCAGCTGGGTGTCCAGGTCCTCGGCGCGCAGGGCGCGCAGTCGCACGAGTTTGCCTTCGATCATCCCGTGATCATAGGAACCCCGCGCGGCCGAAGCTCCCCTCATGGGCAACCACCGGTTCACGCACAGGCGTTGACGTGGGTTACCCGGGGTACGGATGATCCGGCCATGGCGACTGACGCAGGCACCGAGATCCCCCGGTTCCCGGCCGGCTTCCTGTGGGGCGTGTCGACCTCGGCCCATCAGATCGAGGGGGCGGCGGCACAGCGGGAACCGTCCGTGTGGGACGTGTTCACGGCCGAGCCCGGGCGGGTGAAGGACGGCTCGACGGCGGCGGTGGCCTGCGACCACTACCACCGCTATCCCGAGGACGTGGCGCTCCTCGCCGGCCTCGGCGTGGACGCGTACCGCTTCTCGGTCTCCTGGCCGCGGGTGAACTCCCCCGGCGGACTGGACTTCTACGACCGCCTCGTGGACGAGCTGTGCGCGGCGGGCGTACGCCCCGTCCCCACCCTCTTCCACTGGGACCTGCCCGCCTCGCTGGACTGGCTGGAACGGGACACGGCGGCCCGGTTCGCCGACTACGTGACGGTCGTCGCCGAACGGCTCGGCGACCGGGTCGGCAAGTGGATCACGCTGAACGAGCCCGCGGAACACACGCTGCTGGGGCACGCGATCGGCGCCCACGCCCCCGGCGGGCGGCTGCTCTTCGACGCCCTCCCGGTCGCCCACCACCAGCTCCTCGCCCACGGCCTCGCCGTGCGGGCCCTGCGCGCGGCCGGCGCCACGGACGTCGGCATCGCCAACTCCCACGGCCCCACCTGGCCCGCCTCCGGGGAACCGGCCGACGTGGAGGCGGCGGGCTTCTACGACGTCCTGCTCAACCGGCTGTTCGCCGAGCCGGTCATTCTCGGCGCCTACCCGGACGGCATGGGCGAGCTGATGCCCGGGGACGCCCAGGAGGACCTGAAGATCATCGCCGAGCCGGTCGACTGGTACGGCGTGAACTACTACGCGCCGTCCCTGGTGGGGGCGCCCGGCGGCGGTGACGGCGAGTACGGCGGGCTCGCGCTCCCCGCCGAACTCCCCTTCTCGGTCCGGGAGATCGAGGGCCGCCCGGTGACCGACTTCGGCTGGCCGGTGGTACCGGAGGGGCTGACCGAACTGCTCACCGGCTTCCGCGACCGCTACGGCGACCGGCTCCCGCCCGTCGTCATCACCGAGAACGGCTGCTCCTACGACGGCGTCGACGACCAGGAGCGCATCGCCTACCTGGACGCCCACGTCCGCGCCCTGCACAGGGCGGTGGAGGCCGGGGTCGACGTACGCGGCTACTTCGTGTGGTCCCTGATGGACAACTTCGAGTGGGCGGAGGGCTACGCCCGCCGGTTCGGCCTGGTGCACGTGGACTACGCGACGCTGGAACGCACCCCCAAGTCCTCCTACCACTGGTTCCGGGAACTGCTGCGCGCGCAGCGGTGACCACCGCCGCCCGCGCGGGGGCCGGGGCGGCGCGGAGGGCGGATCCGCGGGGCCGGCCCCCGCGTCACAGCGCTCCGGCGTCCCGGGCGGCCCAGACGGTGGGGTGGAGGGGCCGGTATCCGAGGTCCCGGCGGATCTTCTCGGTGGACATGATGCCCAGCCACGGGTCCGGATCGGTCCGGGCGTCCATGCCGGCGGGCACCTCGGCGCCGTTGAGCTGGTGCAGCTCGACCGCCGTGACCGGGGCGTCGTCGGCGATGTTGTGGACCGGGCCGCGCACCGCCGGTGCGTGCAGCAGGCGCAGCAGCCCCTGGGCGACGTCGGCGTGGTGGCCCATGTGCAGCCGCTGGGTGGGCGCCCAGTGCGCGGCCCAGCGCAGGGACTGGGCGAGGTGCGGGTCGCCCTCGCCGTAGACGAAGGGCAGCCGGGCCACCCGCACGTCGAGACCGTCCAGCCCGAGCAGTTCCCGCTCGGCCGCCGCCTTGGACTCGGGGTAGGCGCCCCACATCGCGCCGCCGGGCCGGGTCTCGTCGTCCTCGGTCAGCGGGCGGCCCCGCCCGACGCCGTACACCAGACCCGTGCTGACCTGCACGAAACGCCGTACCCCCGAGGCCAGCGCGGCCCGGCCCAGTGCCACGGCCGCATCCCGGTTGACCGCCCACACCTCGTCGTCCGGCACCCCGCGGAAGGACGCCGCGATGTTCACGACCGCGTCCACCCCGGCCACCGCCTTGCCGAGCGCCTCCTCGTCCCGCAGGTCGCCGACCACGATCCGGGCGCCGAGCTCCGCGAAGGGCGCCCCGCGCTCCGCGTCGCGCACCAGGACCCGCACCTCCTCCCCCGGCCGCCGCCGCGCCAGCAGCCTCGGCACGAATCGCCGTCCGACCTGCCCCGTCGTGCCCGTCACCAGTGTCACCATCGTTCGCTCCTCCCGTCGGGTGCCACCACTGTCGGACGCAGCGGCGCCGGCCGGGAGAGACCTTCCGATCAGGGGATCGGCAGTCCCTGGATAAGCCCGGTGGTCTGCCCCACCCTGAAGGGGTGAACCGAGCCGAACTCGCCGACTTCCTGCGCCGTGGCCGGGCCCGTCTGGGACCGGCCGACGTGGGCCTCGCCCCCGGCACCCGCCGTCGCACGCCCGGACTGCGCCGGGAGGAGGTGGCGTCGCTGGCCGGGATGTCCGTGGACTACTACACGCGCCTGGAGCAGTGCCGCGGCCCGCGCCCCTCCCGCCAGATGCTGGTGGCGCTGGCCCGCGCGCTGCGGCTGACCGACGACGAAGGGGACCATCTGTTCCACCTGGTGGGCGAGGAGCCGCCGCGCCGGGAGACCGCGTCGGCCCATGTCCGCCCCGGGCTGCTGCTGGTGCTGGACCGGCTGTACGACTCACCGGCGCAGGTGGTCACGGACTGCGGCACGGTGCTGGCGCAGAACGCGCCGGCCAAGGCGCTGGTGGGCGACGCGCTCGCCCGTCCGCCGCGCGAGCGGAATCTGACCCGGCGGTTCTTCCTGGACCCCACGGCCCGCGCGCTCTTCCCGGCGGAGGATCTTCCGGCCCATGCCCGGGACCATGTCGCGAACCTCCGCGCGGTGGCGGCGGCCCACCCCGAGGACCCGGAACCGGCCGCCCTGGTGGCCGAACTCCGCTCGGCCAGCGAGGAGTTCGCCCGGCTCTGGGACGAGCACGAGGTGTCCCGGCGCCGCCCGGCGAAGAAGCGCTTCCTGCACCCGGTGGTGGGCCTGCTGGAACTGGACTGCGAGGTGCTGCTGAGCCACGAGCGCCGCCAGCACCTCATCATCCACACGGCCCGCCCGGGCACGGAGTCCCACGAGCGGCTCCAGCTGCTGAGGGTGGTGGGGCTCCAGGACATGACCCCCCGGAACCCGGCCGGCCGGACCTGACGCGCGCGGCGACCGAAAGGCTAGAAGCCCAGCTTGCGGAGCTGCTTCGGGTCGCGCTGCCAGTCCTTGGCCACCTTCACGTGCAGGTCCAGGAAGACCGGCGTACCGAGCAGCGCCTCGATCTGGCGGCGGGACTTGATCCCGACCTCCTTGAGGCGCTTGCCCTTGGGGCCGATGATGATGCCCTTCTGGCTGGGCCGCTCGATGTAGACGTTGGCGTGGATGTCCAGCAGCGGCTTGTCCGCCGGACGGTCCTCGCGCGGCAGCATCTCCTCCACGACCACGGCGATGGAGTGCGGCAGCTCGTCGCGGACACCCTCCAGCGCGGCCTCGCGGATGAGTTCCGCGATCATGACCTGCTCGGGCTCGTCCGTGAGGTCGCCCTCGGGGTAGAGGGCCGGGCCCTCGGGCAGCATCGGGATCAGCAGGTCCGCCAGCAGGTCGACCTGCTTGTTCGCCGTCGCCGACACCGGGACGATCTGCGCCCACTCGATGCCCAGCTCCTTGCCGAGCTGGTCGATCGCGATCAGCTGCTCGGCGAGGGTCTTGGAGTCGACCAGGTCGGTCTTGGTGACGATGGCGACCTTCGGGGACTTCTTGATCCCGGCCAGCTCCTTGGCGATGAAGCGGTCGCCGGGGCCGATCCTCTCGTTCGCCGGCAGGCAGAAGCCGATCACGTCGACCTCGGCCCACGTCGTGCGCACGACGTCGTTGAGCCGCTCGCCGAGCAGCGTGCGCGGCTTGTGCAGTCCCGGCGTGTCCACCAGGATCAGCTGGGCGTCCGGCCGGTGCACGATCCCGCGCACGGTGTGCCGGGTCGTCTGCGGCTGGTTGGCGGTGATCGCCACCTTCTGCCCGACCAGAGCGTTCGTGAGGGTGGACTTGCCCGCGTTGGGGCGGCCCACGAAGCAGGCGAAGCCGGCGCGGTGGACGGTCTCGGCCGGCTGCTCGGATGACGGGGTGCGAACGCTCATGGCGTTCATTGTCCCTGATCCACGAGGCTGAGCCGTACCGCCCCGGCACACGGCCCCTCCGTGTGAGCTTCCGGAAACCCGCACGCGACGAAACGTCACGGAAACACACCCGTACGCGACCGGAAACGCATGCCGGTGACGCTCTGACGCAGCCCCCACACCGTTGGAGACGCCCGTGACCCTCGCCGCAGCCCACGTCGACACCGGCGACACCGCCTGGCTGCTCGCCGCGACCGCTCTCGTCCTGCTGATGACACCGGGCCTGGCCCTGTTCTACGGCGGCATGGTCCGCACCAAGAGCGTCCTCAACATGCTGATGATGAGCTTCGTGTCGATCGCCCTGGTGACGGTGGTGTGGCTGGCGGCCGGTTACTCCCTCGCGTTCGGCGACGACATCGGCGGCGGCCTGATCGGCGGGCTCGGACACGCCGGTATGCGCGGCCTCGGCCCGGACAGCGTCCACGGCACGGTGCCCACCCTCCTCTTCGCCACCTTCCAGCTGACCTTCGCGGTCATCACGGCCGCGCTGATCAGCGGCGCGGTCGCCGACCGGACGAAATTCTCGGCGTGGCTGGTCCTGGTCCCCGTCTGGACGCTCCTCGTATACGTTCCGGTGACGCACTGGGTGTGGGGCCCGGGCGGCTGGATCCTCGACCGGCTCGGCGCGCTCGACTTCGCCGGCGGTCTGCCGGTCGAGATCACCTCCGGCGCCTCCGGTCTCGCCCTGTGCCTGGTCCTCGGCCCGCGGCTGGGCTTCAAGAAGGACGCCATGCGCCCGCACAACCTGCCCATGGTGGTCCTCGGCGCCGGTCTGCTCTGGTTCGGCTGGTTCGGCTTCAACGCGGGCTCCGCGCTGAGTGCGAACGGCCTGGCCGCCGCCGCGTTCCTCAACACCCTCGCCGCCGGCTGCACCGGCCTGCTCGGCTGGCTCTTCGTCGAGCAGCGGCGCGACGGCCACCCGACCACCCTCGGCGCCGCCTCCGGCGCGGTGGCCGGCCTGGTGGCGATCACCCCGTCCTGCGGCACGGTCTCCCTGCTCGGCGCCCTCGTCGTGGGCCTCGCCGCCGGCGTCGTCTGCTCGTACGCCGTGAGCTGGAAGTTCCGGCTGAACTACGACGACTCGCTGGACGTCGTCGGCGTCCACCTGGTCGGCGGGATCATCGGCACCGTGCTGATCGGCCTGTTCGCCGAGAAGGCGATGACCGGCGGCACGGAGGGTCTGTTCTACGGCGGCGGACTCGCCCCGCTCGGCAGGCAGCTGCTCGCCGTGGTGGTCGTGGCCGGGTACGCGTTCACGGTGACGTACGGCCTGGGCAAGCTGATCGACAAGGTGCTGGGCCTGCGGGCGGACGAGGAGCAGGAACGCACCGGTCTGGACCTTACGGTGCACGCCGAGACGGCATACGATCACGGCGTCCTGGGCCACGGCGCCCCGGTCTCCCACTCCGTCCTCACCGGCACCAGCGCGCAGAAGGTCGACACCCAGGCATGAAGCTCATCACCGCGATCGTCAAGCCGTACCGTCTGGACGAGGTCAAGACCGCCCTGCAGGAGCTGGGAGTGCAGGGTCTGACCGTGACGGAGGCAAGCGGCTACGGCCGGCAGCGCGGCCACACCGAGGTGTACCGCGGGGCCGAGTACCGGGTCGACCTGGTGCCGAAGGCCCGCATCGAGGTCGTGGTGGAGGACGCGGTGGCGGACGATGTGATCGACGCGATCGTCAGGGCCGCGCAGACGGGGAAGATCGGGGACGGGAAGGTGTGGTCCGTTCCCGTCGAGACGGTCGTACGGGTGCGGACCGGCGAGCGCGGACCCGACGCGCTCTGACCAGCAGCGCCCCGGTGAGCGCACCGGCGGTGAACACCAGCGCCACCAGCAGCCAGGGCAGCGCCAGGAAGGAGGCGCCGGCCGTCTGGCGGGTGCCCGGCGCGCTCGCGGTGAGCGTCACGTCACCCCGGTCGAACTGGGGCGCCCCGCGCCAGGTCTCGGTGAGCCGTACCCGCTGCCCCGGCAGCAGCTCGGCGGGCACGCGGGTGAGGTCCCGGTCGAGCAGCGTACGGCCGAACAGCCCGCGTGCCTTCAGGTTCACCTCGGGGCTGAGGGTGACGTTCCCGGTGTTGCGCAGGGTGTAGGAGACGGTCGCCGTGCTGTCGCCGAGGCCCGGGACCAGTGGCTGGTGATGGCTGATCCGCACCTGCTCGACGGAGAGCGCGGGCAGGGCGGGGCCGCCGACCCGCAGATAGACGCGGGCGCCGACGGCCCGTTGCACCCCGAGGGCGAGCTTGCCGCTGCCGGGGTCCACCCGCTCGTCGAGGGCGACGACGGCCCCCGGGTGGTCGCCGGGCTCGGCGCCGTCGGGGACGTGCAGGCTGAAGGGCACGGTGACGGTCCTGTGGGCCGGGACGGTGACCCGGGATCTGGCGGGCTTCGCCCAGGCGCCCACGCCGTGCATGCGTTCCCGGACGGTCCGCACGGCGAAACCGCCGTCCCGGGCGGTGTTGTAGGCGTCGGCCGCGTACAGCCGGAAGGTGAGCGGCCGGCCGGTCTTGTTCTGCACGGCGACCTGGTCGGTGAGGGTCTGGCCGGGCTCGGCGGAGAAGGTGAAGTAGGGCCGCGCGGCGATCTTCGAGGCGACCGGGTAGACGGACCAGCTGCCGTTGTCGGCGGCGTGGGCGGTGCCGCCCGCGGGCAGGCCGAGGAGGCAGAGCAGGATCAGGAGGAGGACATACGGCTTGCGCATGGGTGCGGACCTCCCATGGGCCGGGTCGGTGGCGGTCGGGCGGGTGCGGCCCCGGTCGTAGGGCGGGGCGCCCGGCCACCGGTGTCGGTGTGCGGTCGGTCAGGTGAGGGTGAGGGTCAGGACACCGGAGTAGGAACCCGGGGGCGTGAACGCGGGTACGTCCAGGGAGAGTCCGGCGTCGACGGTGAACTCACCGCCGGTGAGCGTGCCGTTCGCGGTGGACGCGAGGGTCGCTCCCGAGGTGCCCACGGTGCCGGCCGAACCGGCCTTGCAGGTGCTGGGGCTGCCCGCCTTGGCCGCGCAGGCCGGTGACCAGCTCAGCTTCCCGGCGTCGATCCTGGCGCCGGGACCGGTGAAGTCGGTGACCTTGCCGGTCAGGGACCAGCCGGCGGGGCCGCCGCGGAAGTCCTTGACGGTCACGGTGTTGAGGCCCCCGGTGGAGGCCCCGCCCTGGCCGAAGTCGACCGCCGACAGGGCGACGGAGTCCCCGGCCTGGGACATGGACAGGGTGCCCGCCTTGACGGTGGTGGTCAGTTTCTGGCTGCCGTCGGGGACGGGTGTGTTGTCGTTGACGACGTAGGCCGCGGGTCCGGCGCCCTTGTCCGCGTTCCAGGAGGCGCCTTCGTAGGCCACGATCCCGGTCGTCGTCCTGTCGTTGACGACGAGGGAGCCGCTGAAGGAGCCCTGGGCGTTCGCGGTCACGGTCGCGGTGTCCGCGGTCTGGGTGGTCCCGGACCGTCCGGCCAGGGTGACGCTCGCGCCCGGGGTGAAGTTGGTGCCGCTGACAGTGACGCCGGCACCGGCGTCACCGGAGGCGGAACCGAGCGAGATGGCCCGGGTGTTGGCCGGGGTGCCGTCGGTCGCGGTGATGGTCTCCGAGGCCGGGGCGGGCGGGGTGATGACCGTGCACGGGGTGTCCAGCTCCAGGATGTAGCTGGTGTGGATGTTGTAGTCGCCGGGCGAGAGGGTGATCTGCCCGGGCTTGGTGACGGTGAACGTGCCGGTCATGGAGAAGGACGGGAAGGGTGCCTTCCCCGGCACCGGGGTGTTCTTCTTCGGCCCGGCGACCGTGACGGACCCGGTCTGGGCGCCGCCGAGCGCGACCTTGCCGGTCGGGGTCATGATGTCGGCCGGCAGGGCCAGGTCGGTGGGGTTGCCCGCGGCGGGGGTGACCACCGTGTAGGTCACGGTGACCGTGTCGCCCACCTTGGGCTTGATGTTGTCCACCGACACGCTCGCGGTGGTGGTGCCGTCGATCGGCGGCAGGCCGGAGACGGCGGGCGGGATGCAGTGCGTGGCGAAGTCCACGTTCGTGCCGGCGGCGCCGGCCGGACAGGCCAGCGCGCCGCCCGCGGTGACCGCGAGGGCGGTCGACCCGAGCAGTGACGCCCAGCGCCACCGCCGGGTTCTTGGGGTGGTCGGACCCATGGGCCCCCTCCTGAGGGTTGCTGGCGCAGCGGCTCATCTGCGCCGACAGGGGGCATTGATGTGGAGCGGGGGTGAGAAGTCAATGGAGATGCCGCAGAAATCTGACGGATCATCAGTTTCTGCGGCATCTGTGGGAGTTACGGCACGATCCGGAACAGATCGCTCAGCCGGACGGGCCGGATCGGCCGCCGGGCCGACCGGATCGGCTCCGGACCGGCCGGTGGCTCAGTCGAAGACGAACGGGCCGGGCGACTGCTTGGCCGTGGCCTTGCAGGTCACGGTGACACCGAAGATCACCATCTTCAGCGACCCGCCGTACGCCTCCAGGCTGTCGCCAAAGGCCACGGTGCCGGGCAGCGGGCCGACGCTGACCGCCGAGCCACTGGGCATGGCCGGGTTCTTCGTCCCGCTGAAGACGGTGGTGCCGCCGCTCGCCTTGACCAGGGTGAGCGTGGAGGTGATCGAGTCCGGGGCCACCGCGACGGGCGCCTTGATCGCGGAGGAGGTGAGGGTGATGGTGGCCGCGTTGCCGCTCTGGGTGGCGGTGAGTGTGGCCGCGCCACCGCCGAAGATGCCGCAGCTCGCGTTGATGGTCGCCGTCTGGGGGGTGACGGCGGCCGCGGTGGGCGCGAAGGCGAGTCCGGTGACCGCGAGGGCCCCGGCGGCCAGTGCCGCACCCGTTGCCGTGCGCTTGCCTCTCATGGAGATCCGCTTCCCTTTCCGTGTGGGGGGAGTGCCATGTGGGGACACCGACGGACGGGGAGGCCGACGCAGGTGGGTGCGGGCGCGCTGCGCGGCGGTGCGGATCTGACGGCCCGTCGGACGGTACGGGGTCCATTGACGCGGACCGACCAGCCCCCAACAAGGTTGAATTCCAGCCGACCTTTTGTTCGGTGACGAGCGAACGAACCACCCCGGGGCACTTCGGCCCGCGCCCGACCCCGCCTCGACCGACAGAACCACCCCAGCGGACCGAGCCTCCACCCCGGCCGCACACGCCCAGCCGGCCGAGCACCCACCCCGGTCGGTGCCCTTTCGGCGGACTGAGACGGGTGGGCGCGCGGGCGGGACGGGGGTCGAGGGGGCGGAGCCCCCTGGTACGTCAGCCGGCGGAAACGGTCTCCCGCACCACACCGTCGGCACCGGCGAGCAGCACCGGCGTCCCCGCACCCCCGAGATCGGCAACGGCAGCCAGATCCTCGGCCGGCACCCCCTCCGCGTCACTCACCACGGCCGCCGCCTCCAGAGACCGCGCCCCCGAGGCCACGGCCATGGCAACGGCCGTACGCAACGCGCTGAGCCTCAGCGAGGCGAGCTCCACCGACCCGGCGACATACGTACGTCCGGTCTCGTCCCGTACGGCCGCCCCTTCGGGCACACCGTTGCGGGCCCGCGCGGAACGGGCCAGGGTGACGATCTTGCGGTCCTCGGGGTCAAGCGCGCTGCTCTCCGTCATGCCCCGAGCATACGAAGCCACGACGGGTTCACCCCGCCACGGGGTACATGGCGCCCCGCCGCCCCTCCGGAGACGCCAGCCACTCCAGCTTCGCCGCGGTGTTCGCCTCGTCCAGCGGGGCGTGCAGCACGATCATCAGATCGGGCCTGGCCGGCACCTTCATCACGGTCGACTCCACGACCAGCAGCCCGACCACCGGGTGGTCCAGCTCCTTGCGGACCTGCCCCTGGTCCTCGATGTCCCGCTCGGCCCACAGCGCCCGGAACTCGGGGCTGCGGGCCGACGCCTCGGCCAGCACCGACTGGAACCCCTCGTCGTCCGGCCGGGCCGCGCACGCCGCCCGGAACTGCGCGACGACCGTGCGGGCGTTCCGCTCCCAGCTGCTGCTGCGCGACCGGTACAGCGGATCGGCGAAGAAGTCGATCAGGCAGTTCTGCGTGTTGTCCGGCCGCATCCCGAGCACGAGGGCCGCGGCGTCGTTGTACATCACGCAGTTGTAGTACACGTCCATGATGTGGGCCGGGTACGGCATCCAGGTGTCGATCAGCCTCCGCAGCCCGTCGCACATGTCCCGCTTCTCGGGCGCCACTTGGGGCGCCGGCGGGTTCAGTCCGGCCAGCAGGTACAGATGCCGGCGTTCGGCGTCGCTGAGCCTGAGCACCCGGGCCACGGCGTCGAGGACCTGCGGGGAGACGGAGATGTCCCGGCCCTGCTCCAGCCACTGGTACCAGGAGGCGCCCACACCGGCGAGCACCGCGACCTCCTCCCGGCGCAGTCCGGGCGTACGCCGCCGGCCGCCGCCGCCCGGCAGTCCGGCCTCCTCGGGTCTGACCCGGGCCCGCCGGCTCATCAGGAACTCGCGCAGCTCGTTCTGCCGTTGACTCCTCGTCGCCCCCACAGCCGGCACGTACCGCTCCTCCCCCGTCGTCTCTGGTGGTACCACCACCACCATAAGTTCCGACTCCCCACCCGTATTCCGATCACCCGATGCTCGTCGCATGGCGATCGACACCACCACCCCACCGTCCGCGTCCACGGACGCACCGCTCGGCACCCCCCGGCTGTCGACGCGTGACAAGCTCGTCCTGTTCGTCCTGTGCGCGGCCCAGTTCATGGTCGCGCTGGACTTCTCCGTCCTCAACGTGGCCCTGCCGGACCTCGGCGACGACCTCGGCATGAGCCAGTCCGCCCTGCAGTGGGCGGTCACCGCGTTCGCGCTGCCTTCGGGCGGCTTCCTGCTCCTGTTCGGCCGCATCGGCGACCTGTACGGCCGCCGCAGGCTGCTCCTGACCGGTCTGGGCCTGTTCGGCGCGGCCTCGCTGCTGGCGACGCTGGCCTGGGACCCGGCGTCCTTCCTCGCGGGGCGGGCGCTGCAGGGCCTCGCCGCGGCGGCGATCGTGCCGGCCGGCATGTCGCTGCTGACCACCACCTTCCCGGAGGGCCCGGCCCGGGACCGCGCCCTCGGCATCTCCGGCACGCTGCTGTCGCTGGGCTTCACCATCGGCATGGTCGCGGGCGGTGTGCTGACGGACACGCTCGGCTGGCGCTCCACGATGGCCCTGCTGACGGTGTTCGCGCTGGTCGTCCTGCCGCTCGCGCCCGGTCTGCTGCCGGAGTCCCGCACGCCTGAGCGCCCCCGGCTGGACGTGCCCGGAGCGGTCACCGTCACCACCGGTCTGCTGTCGCTGATCTACGCCCTGTCCACGGCCGCCGACCACGGCTTCGGCCGGACGGACGTCGTCACCGCGCTGATCGCCGGCCTGCTGCTGCTCACCGCGTTCGCCGTGATCGAGTCCCGTTCGGCGTCCCCCCTCGTCTCGCTCCCCATGCTGCGCCGCCGCACGGTGGCCTGGGGCAATGTGGGCGGTCTGGTCACCTTCTCGATGATGTCGACGGTGATCTTCGTGCTGACCCTGTACCTGCAGGAGGTCCTGCACCTGTCGGCCTTCGAGACGGGCCTGGTCTTCGGCGTCCAGGGCCTGCTGTCGGCCGTCGCCGGCACGCTCGCGGCGAGGGTCGTCGGCCGCTTCGGCGCCCGTCGCACCCTGGTGGGCTCGCTGGCCGGTCAGGGCACGCTGGTGGCGGCCCTGGTCCTGCTGAACGACCGCAGCTGGTCGGTGTGGCTGGCCACGGCCGCCGTGTCGCTGGCGAGCATGTGCCACCTGGGCGCGATCATCTCGTACGGGATCACCGTCACCTCCGGTGTCCCGGACGAGGAGCAGGGCCTGGCCACCGGCCTGGTGACCTCCACCCAGCAGGTCGGCCTCACGGTCGGTATCCCGCTGCTGGGCGTGCTGGCCACCACCTCGGACGACCTGCTGAGCGGGGCGCACACGGTCCTCGCCCTGGACGCGGGCGTGGTCCTCGCCGCGGCCGTCCTGGTCGGTCTGGGCCTCAGGTCACGGACGGTCCAGCCGCAGCCGCTCGGCGCGCGGTAGGCCGGCGACGACCAGGTCGTACGAGTCCTCGACCAGCTCCCGGACCAGCCGGTCCGGGAGTCCGCCGTCGGCCGTCACGGTGTTCCAGTGCCGTTTGTTCATGTGCCAGCCGGGGACGATCAGCCCC
This sequence comes from Streptomyces echinatus, assembly GCF_014203595.1. GTDB lineage: Bacteria > Actinomycetota > Actinomycetes > Streptomycetales > Streptomycetaceae > Streptomyces > Streptomyces echinatus. The sequence continues at coordinate 594,046 of NZ_JACHJK010000001.1, read as the reverse complement.
TCGTGCTCGCCGCGCAGCCGGATCGCGTCCTCCGGATCGCACTTGAGGTTGACCGTGAGGGGCCGCGCGTCCAGGTTCGTCAGCGCGAACATCTTGCCCAGCACCTTGAAGACCGAGGCCTCCGGGTTGAAGGGGAAGTCCTCCACGACCGCGTTGAAGGACAGGCAGAGGGCGCGCAGCTCCCGGGGGCTCACTCGGGTTCGTCCTTCTCGGCGGCGGGCACGGGCACCGGCTCCACCAGCACCGTGACGATCTTGTTGCGGCGGCCGGCGGCGGCCTCCGCGGTCAGCCGCAGGCGGCGTCCGTCGGGCAGGTCGACCGCGGCGGAGGCGCCGGCGATGGGTACCCGGCCGAGCGCCTTGGCGAGCAGTCCGCCGACGGTCTCCACGTCCTCGTCGTCGTACTCTTCCAGGCCGTAGAGCTCGCCGAGGTCGGTGATGTCCAGGCGGGCCGTGACCCGGTAGCGGTCGTCGCCGAGGTCCTCCACGGGCGGGAGCTCGCGGTCGTACTCGTCGGTGATCTCGCCGACGATCTCCTCCAGGATGTCCTCGATGGTGACGATCCCGGCGGTGCCGCCGTACTCGTCGATGACGACGGCGACGTGGTTGCGTTCCTTCTGCATCTCCCGCAGCAGGTCGCCGGCGTTCTTGGTGTCGGGCACGAACACGGCCGGGCGCATGGCCGTGGACACCAGGTCGCCCTCCGCCTCCCGGTTGATGTGCGTCTTGCGGACCAGGTCCTTCAGGTACACGATCCCGACGATGTCGTCCTCGTTCTCGCCGGTGACCGGGATCCGGGAGAACCCGGAGCGCAGGGCGAGGGTGAGGGCCTGCCGGATGGTCTTGAAGCGCTCGATGGTGACCAGGTCGGTCCGCGGCACCATCACCTCGCGCACCAAGGTGTCGCCCAGCTCGAAGACGGAGTGCACCATGCGGCGCTCCTCGTCCTCGATCAGCGACTCCTTCTCGGCGAGGTCGACCAGCGCGCGCAGTTCCGCCTCGGAGGCGAAGGGGCCGCGCCGGAAGCCCTTGCCGGGTGTCAGCGCGTTGCCGATGAGGATCAGCAGCGAGGGGATGGGCCCCATGATCCGGGCCAGCGGCAGCAGCGCGTACGCCGCCACGGTGGCCGTGTTGAGGGGGTGCTGGCGGCCGATGGTGCGCGGGGAGACGCCGACGGCGACGTACGACACGAGCACCATCACGCCGATGGCGACCAGCAGCGCCTGCCAGGTGGCGTCGAACTCCTGGAGACAGGCGTAGGTCACCAGCGCCGCGGCGGCCATCTCACAGGCCACCCGGACCAGCAGGGCGACGTTCAGGTAGCGGGTGGGGTCGGCGGCGATCTGGGCGAGCTTGGCGCTGCCCCGCCGGCCGGACTTCACGGCCTCCTCGGCGCGGAAGCTGGAGACGCGCGCAAGGCCCGCCTCCGCACAGGCGGCGAGCCAGGCCACGACGACCAGCGCGATCGCGCCGACGACGATCTGCGGAGACATACGGCCCGCTTACGAGACGGTCGGCGCCGGGGACGGCCCGGTCAGACCGTGCTCGGACCGCCACCCGTCCACGATGGCGGCCTGGAGCCCGAACATCTCGGCCTTCTCGTCGGGCTCCTCGTGGTCGTACCCGAGCAGGTGCAGCACGCCGTGCACGGTGAGCAGCTGGAGCTCCTCGTCCATGGAGTGCTGCGTGGGAGCCTCCGCCCCCTGCTTGGTGGCGACCTCCGGGCACAGCACGATGTCACCGAGCAGTCCCTGCGGCGGCTCGTCGTCGTCCTTCGACGGCGGCCGGAGCTCGTCCATCGGGAACGACATGACATCGGTCGGACCCGGCAGGTCCATCCACTGGATGTGCAGCTGCTCCATGGCGTCTTCGTCCACGACGATCACCGAGAGTTCGGAGAGCGGGTGGATGCGCATCCGAGCGAGCGCGTAGCGGGCGATGTCGAGGATCGCCTGCTCGTCTACCTCGGTGCCGGACTCGTTGTTGACGTCGATCGACATGGTGGTGCCGTGTCTCTACTTCCCCTTGTGCCCGGACCGGCCCCGGCCGCCCTTGTGGGTGCCGTTCTCGGTGCCGTGCTTGCTGTCGTACACCTCGTACGCGTCGACGATACGGCCCACCAGCTTGTGCCGTACGACATCGTGGGACGACAGCCGGGAGAAGTGGACGTCCTCGACGCCCTCCAGGATCTCCTGCACCTGGCGCAGACCGGACTTGGTGCCGCCCGGCAGGTCGACCTGCGTCACGTCACCGGTGATCACGATCTTCGAGTCGAAGCCGAGGCGGGTGAGGAACATCTTCATCTGTTCGGGGCTCGTGTTCTGGGCCTCGTCCAGGATGATGAAGGCGTCGTTGAGCGTGCGGCCGCGCATGTAGGCGAGCGGCGCGACCTCGATCGTGCCCGCGGCCATCAGCCTCGGGATGGAGTCGGGGTCGAGCATGTCGTGCAGCGCGTCGTACAGCGGGCGCAGGTACGGGTCGATCTTCTCGTAGAGCGTGCCGGGCAGGAAGCCGAGCCGCTCACCGGCCTCGACCGCGGGACGGGTCAGGATGATGCGGTTGACCTGCTTGGACTGCAGGGCCTGCACGGCCTTGGCCATGGCCAGGTAGGTCTTGCCGGTGCCGGCGGGGCCGATGCCGAAGACGATCGTGTGCTTGTCGATCGCGTCGACGTACCGCTTCTGGTTGAGGGTCTTGGGACGGATCGTGCGGCCGCGCGAGGACAGGATGTTCTGCGTCAGCACCTGCGCCGGGGTCTCGGGCCCGTCGCTCGTCCCGTTGTCGCTCGCCTTGAGCATGGCGATCGAGCGTTCCACTGCGTCCTCCGTCATCGGTTGCCCGGTGCGGAGCACCAGCATCATCTCGTCGAACACGCGCGAGATCAGGGCGACGTCGGCCGGGTCGCCGACCGCGCTGATCTCATTGCCCCGGACATGGATGTCGGCCGCCGGGAAGGCCCTCTCGATGACGCGCAGGAGAGAGTCGCCGGAACCCAGCACGGTCACCATGGGGTGCTGGGCGGGGACGGTCAACTGCGCTCTCGCCTGCTCCTGCGCAGGGGTGTGAGCTGTGGGTGTCTGTGTCATGGGCCGGCGCTGAAGGCCTGCGCTTCCTCCTCGTCACGGCCGCGTAGCTGAGGGCGGCCTCGCGACTCCAGGGTACGACGGTGGACTGACAACACCCCAGGCCTTTTCCCGCACCCACCTCACACCCCACACCCGGCCACTCCTCGGCAGACCGAGCCGGAAACCCGCCCCATCCCCCCGGGGGCGTCAGCCGGACCGGCCGAACCCGATCGTCGGCACCGCCCGCCGCAGCGGCCACGGCCGGTCCAGCCGCTCCGGCACCAGCCCCTCCAGAAACGCGTACCGCTCCAACGCCCTCGGCTCCTGCCCCGGCAAGGACTGCACGCGCCGCCACCACGCCCCGATCTCCGACCACCCCGGCGCCGACAGCGACCCCCCGAACTCCTGCACCGACAGCGCCGCCGTCAGCCCCGCGAAGGCCAGCCGGTCCGCCAGCGGCCACCCCGCCAGGGAACCCGTCACGAACCCGGCGACGAACACGTCCCCCGCCCCGGTCGGATCCAGCGCCTCCACGGCGATCGCCGGCACCTCGGCCGCCTCCCCCGTGCGCCGGTCCACCGCGTAGGCCCCCTCCTCCCCGAGGGTCACCACGGCGACCGGCACGTACGCGCTCAAGGCGTGCGCGGCCACCCGCGGGCAATCGGCGCCGGTGTACCGCTTCGCCTCCTCCGCGTTGGGCAGGAACGCCTCGCAGTGCTCCAGGTCGGCGAGGCCGGAAAGATCCCACGCACCCGTCTCGTCCCAGCCGACGTCGGCGAAGATGCGGGTGCCCGCACGGGCCGCCCCGGCGATCCACGGCGCGCTGCGCCCCGGCGTGAGGGAGGCGACGGCGGCCCGCGCGCGGGGCGGGCGGGCCGGGATCCCGTCCGGGACGAACGCGGTGCCGGGCGGCGGCTCGTGCCCGTGGGAGACCATCGTCCGCTCGCCCTCGTAGGCCATGGAGACGGTCACCGGGGAGTGCCAGCCGGGCACGGTCCGCGAGGCCGAGAGATCGATGCCCTCGCCCTGCTCCAGCGCGTCCCAGCAGTACTCGCCGTAGTGGTCGTCGCCGAAGGCCGCGGCGAGGGCGGTCCGCAGGCCGAGCCGGGCCAGGGCGGCGGCCATGTTGGCGACCCCGCCGGGGCTGGAGCCCATGCCCCGGGCCCAGGACTCGGTGCCGCGGACCGGTGCCGAGTCCAGGCCGGTGAAGATGATGTCGAGGAAGACCGTGCCGGTGAGGTAGACGTCCCAGGGCGGGTCTCCGGGGGCGCGCAGCGCGGCGAGCGGGTCGACCTGTGTCTGGCGGCGCGCTGCCTGTGTGAGGTGTTCCGGTTCCTCTCCGGCGAGGGTGTGTGACGGCGTCACGGTGCGCTCCCTGGCGTGGTGCGGTTCTGGCCAGTGTGCACCAGGTCACGCTCCGGGACGCCCACGCGACGGTCACCAGCGGGGCATCACCGGTGTCCGCCAGTGCGGTTCGGCCGTCCGCATCGCCGCCGCGTCGTCGCGGTCCCGCAGCCAGCCGTCGTCCTCGGCCCACCGCCGGTGCAGCCGGGCGAGTTCGTCGCGGTCCAGCTCGACGCCGAGGCCGGGCGCGTCGGACACGGCGACCCGGCCGTCCACGAAGACGGCCCGCTCGGTGAGGACGTCCTCGGGCTGCCACGGGTAGTGGGAGTCGCAGGCGTGGTGGAGGCCGGGGACCGTGGCGGCCACCTGGGTCATCGCGGCGAGGCTGATGCCGAGATGCGTGTTGGAGTGCATGGACACCCCGACCCCGAAGGCGGCGCAGACCGCGGCGAGCCGCTGGGTGTTGCGCAGCCCGCCCCAGTAGTGGTGGTCGGAGAGCACGACCTGCACGGCGTCGCGCGTGAACGCCTCCTTGATCTCGCCGAAGGTGGTCACGCACATGTTGGTGGCGAGCGGTACGTCCGTGGCCGCGGACACCTCGGCCATGGCGGGCGTGCCCAGCGTGGGGTCCTCCAGGTACTCCAGGACGTCGCCGAGTTCCTTCGCCACCTTCAGCGAGGTGGCGACGGACCAGGCGCCGTTGGGGTCGAGCCGCAGCGGGTGTCCGGGGAAGGCCTCGGCGAGGGCGCGGACGGCCGCGATCTCCTCGTCGGGCGGGAAGACCCCGCCCTTGAGCTTGAACGAGCCGAATCCGTGCCGCTGCCGGAGCCGGCGGGCCTGTTCCACCACGCCGGCCGGGTCGAGCGCGGCGCCCCACTCGTCGGGCTCGGCGGGGACGCCCGCGGGGTGGGCGGCCCATTTGTAGAAGAGGTAGGCGCTGTACTCGACCGCGTCCCGCACCTTGCCGCCGAGCAGCGCGTGCACGGGCAGGCCGAGCGCCCTGCCCTGGGCGTCGAGGCAGGCGACCTCGAAGGCGGAGAGCACGGACAGCCGCAGTTTGCCGGCGCTCTGCACTCCGCGCAGTCCGCCGGCGTCCGTCCGGCCCTCCACCCGGGAGGCGTCCACGGCGAGGTCGATCCCGAAGAGCCCGTTCACATCCATGACCGACCGGCCGGTGAGCCGTTCGGCCAGCGCCCGGGCCGGCTCCAGGTACTTGGTGTCGCCGTAGGTCTCCCCGACCCCGGTGATCCCGTCGGCGGTGACGATCTCCACGATCAGCCGGGGGGTGTACGGCTGGTGCACGCCCTGGGTGTTGAGCAGTGGCGCGTCGGCGACCAGGATCGGGGTCAGCCGCACCTCGGCGATGGTCAGGTCACGGGTCACAGAGCGGCTCCCACGAGGTCGAGTCCGGCGGTGAGGAGGGCCTTCAGCTCGGCGAGGTCGGCGGGCGAGGGGTCGGCGAGCGGGGCGCGCACGGGTCCGACGCGCTGCCCGCGCAGCCGGGCCGCCGCCTTCACCAGGGACACGGCGTATCCGGGCGCGCGGTCGCGGAGTTCGACGAACGGGACGTAGAACTCGCGCAGCAGCCTGTCGACGGTCTTGTGGTCGTCGTCCCGCAGCGCGGTGAAGAAGGCGCCGGCGATCTCGGGGGCGAAGGCGTGGACGGCGGAGGAGTAGGCGGGGACGCCGACGGCGGCGTAGGCGCGGGCCTGGATCTCGGCGGTGGCGGCTCCGTTGAAGAAGAGGAAGCCGTCGGGGGCGGCGAGGGTGAGGCGCTGCAGCCGGTCCAGGTCGCTGTGGCCGTCCTTGACGCCGATGACGTTCGGGATGCGGGCGATGCGCCGCAACGTGGTCACGTCGTAGGCGACCTGGCCGCGCTGGTAGGCGATCAGCGGCAGCCGGGTGCGGGCCGCGAGCCGCTCCAGCTGGGCGGCGAGGCCGTCCTGCGGGGCGTCGGTCAGATAGTGCGGCAGCACGAGCAGGGCGTCGGCGCCCGCCTCCTCGGCGATCCGCGCGAACCGGGCGGCCTGCGCCCAGCCGTATCCGGTGCCGGCCACCACGGGCACCCGGCCCGCCGCCTCCTCGACGGCGACGGTGACGACGGTCCGGTACTCGTCCTCGTCCAGCGAGAAGAACTCGCCGGTGCCGCAGGCGGGGAAGAGGGCGCCGGGGCCGGCCGCCAGCCGGTCGGCCGCGTGGGCGCGGAAGCCGTCGGGATCGAGGGTGCCGTCGTCGTGGAAGGCGGTGAGCGGGAAGGAGAGCACGCCGTGCGCCATCCCCTCCCGCAGTCGCCGCGCCGTGTTCTGCGGAGCCGGGTCGCCGCCCACCTGACCATCTCCCCTTATGAATAGCGTCTATGTATGAGAACTCAGGCTAGAGAGGTGAACGAGCGGCCGTCAATGACGGGACACCCGGAAGCACCTCTCCCGGCCTGACGGCGGGGGGCACCCGGAGCCCGGAAGCACACGCTTTTACCCGGCCCCGACGGACCCAAACGCCAGCGTGACCCGGATCACAGCCCCCGATCTTCTTCCGGAACCACGTGCTTGATACAACTTGCTCGCGCGTTCCTGTCCGTCGACGGTCGTCGCCCCAACCCCCTTTTCCGAGCCGCTCCTTCCGCCTGCCCTGGGAACGCCCGTGTCCGCCCCCCGCACCCTGCCCCGGCCCCTCGTCGCCCTGTTCACGGCCGGGTACCTCGCCCCCTACCTGCTGCCCACCACCGTCGGCAGACTCGACGGCGGACTCCCGCTCACCGCCACCCAGGCCGGCGCCATCGGCAGTGCCCTGTTGCTGAGTTCGGCGACCGCGGGCTTCCTGCTGGCCTCCCGGGTCGACCGGATCGGCCCCCGCGCCCTCGCCCGCGCCGGGCTGGCGCTCGCCGCCCTCGGCTACGGCGGCGCCGCCCTCACCGGCGCCGTACCGGCCGTCGTCGCGGGCGCGGTCGTCGGCGGTCTCGGGTCCGGCACGGTCACGGCGGTCGCCGCGAGCGGCATCGCCGCCCAGCCTGATCCGCACCGGGTCACCACGCGGGGCCTGCTCGGCGTCTCCGCGCTCGCGGGCGCCCTGTATCTGACGATCCCGCACCTCGGCCCCGGCCACGGTCTCCCGCTGGCCGCCCTCGCGCTGACCGCGCTCGCCGTCTGGCCGCTCACCGGCCGGCTGACCGGCCGTACCGCCCCGGCCCGCACGACCGTCGTGCACGGCAGACTCCCGCACCCGCGGGCCGGACTGCTGCTGGCCGCCGCGATGCCGTTCTGGTCCCTGGCCCAGAACTCGCTGTGGGGGGTCAGCGGCCGGATCGGACTCGATCAGGCCCGGCTCTCCGAGGTCACCGTCGGCGCGGTGTTCGCGGTCGCGCTGGGCGCCGGACTCGTCGGGGTCATCGGCGCGGGCGCCCTCGGGCAGCGGCTGGGCCGGGGCGTGCCCATCGGTGCCGGCACGGCACTGATAGCGGGGTGCATCGCGCTCAGCGCCTCCGCGCGGGACCTCCCCGCCTTCGCGGCGGGCGAGATCTCCTGGAACCTGCTGTACCCCGTCGTCCTGTCGTACGTCATCGGCCTCGCCGCCTCCCTCGATCCGCGCGGCCGCTGGGCGGTCCTGGTCGGCTCGGCGTCCTCGCTGGGGACGGCGGCGGGACCGCTGGCGGGGAGCGTGCTGGCGGCGGGCGCGGGCTTCCCGGTGATGGGCAGGGTGCTCGGCGCCGGGCTGCTGCTGATCGCCGTACCGATGACGGTGGTGGCGCTGCGGGCCGGCAGGCGTCCCCGGACCGTCCTGGAGATCCCCGTCGTGGAGATCCCCCTCGCGGAACGCGCGGCCAGGGACGTCCCGGTGGCCCAACTCCCGGTCGTGGAGGTGCCGGTGGAGACGCCCGTCGTGCCCGCGCAGCGCGCTTACGACACCGCGTCGCCGAACTCGTAGGCGTCGACCTCGGCGAGATAGCGGGCCCTGCGCTCCTCGTCGTCCTCCAGGAAGGAGGCGAGGAAGGAGTTGCGGGCCAGCTCGCGCAGCCGGTCCTCGCTCAGGCCCAGGGTCTCCCGCACCGCGCGGAAGTTGTCCCCCGCGTACCCGCCGAAGTACGCCGGGTCGTCGGAGTTGACCGTGCACAGCAGGCCCGCGTCGAGCATGGCCGGCAGCGGATGGTCGGCCAGGGTGTCCACGGCACGCAGCCGGACGTTGGACAGCGGGCACAGCGTGAGCGGGATCCGCTCCCGGACCAGCCGCTCGACCAGGACGGGATCCTCCAGGCAGCGCAGACCGTGGTCGACGCGCTCCACGCCGAGCACGTCCAGCGCCTCGGTGATGTACTCCGGCGGCCCCTCCTCACCGGCGTGCGCGACCCTGCGCAGGCCGAGCGCGGCGGCGGTCCGGTACACGTCCCGGAACTTGAGCGGCGGGTGCCCGACCTCGGCGGAGTCCAGGCCGACGCCGGTGATCCGGTCCAGGTACGGCGTCGCGGCCTGCAGCGTCTCCAGCGCCGAGTCGGCGGACTCGTCGCGCAGGAAGCACATGATGAGCCGGGTGGAGACGCCGTGGTTCCGCTCGCTGTCGCCGAGCGCCCGCCACAGCCCCTCCACGACCGTGCCGAGGCTCAGGCCCCGCGCGATGTGGGCCTGCGGGTCGAAGAAGATCTCCGCGTGCCGTACGCCCTGCGCGGCCGCCCGGGCGAGGTAGGCGTCGGCCAGGTCGGCGAAGTCCTGCTCGGTGCGCAGGACCGCCATCAGCTCGTAGTACAGGTTCAGGAAGGACTGGAGGTCCTTGAACCGGTAGGCCTCGCGGAGTTCCTCGGTGTCCGCGAACGGAAGCCTCACGCCGTTGCGGGCGGCCAGCTCGAACGCCAGCTCCGGCTCCAGGGTGCCTTCGATGTGGAGGTGCAGTTCTGCTTTCGGGAGGGGCATCAAAGCATCGTACGGGTGGTTTACCGCCGTTTCGGAACCGGCACCCGCAGCAGGTCGTACGCCACCGTCAGCTCCCCCTCGAACCCGGCCGCCCGCGCCTGCCGCTCGAACTCCTCGGGCTCGGAGTAGCGCTGGCTGAAGTGGGTCAGGACGAGGTGCCGCACGCCGGCGTCCCGGGCCACGGCAGCGGCCTGTCCGGCCGTCAGATGCCCGTGCTCGACGGCCAGGTCCTCGTCCTCGTCGAGGAACGTGGACTCGATGACGAGCAGGTCGCAGCCCTCCGCGAGCGCGTGCACGCCGTCGCAGAGCCGGGTGTCCATGACGAACGCGAACCGCTGCCCGCGCCGCACCTCGCTGACGTCCTCCAGCGTCACGTCCCCGAGCCGTCCCTCGCGCTGGAGACGGCCCACGTCCGGGCCCCTGACGCCGTGCGCGGCGAGCCGCTCGGGCAGCATGCGGCGGCCGTCGGGCTCGACCAGGCGGTAGCCGAAGGACTCGACCGGGTGGGAGAGCCTGCGGGCCTCCAGGGTGTAGGACCCGGTCACCGCGAGGGGGCCGTCGTCGGCCACCGGGGCCTCGGTGACGCCGACCGTCTCCCGGTAGGCGGTCGCGTGGCGCAGGCGGTCGAAGAAGCGCTGACCGGAACGCGGGTAGTGCGCGGTGACCGGGTGCGGCACCTGGTCCAGGTTGATCCGCTGGATGACTCCCGCGAGGCCGAGGGAGTGGTCACCGTGGAAGTGCGTGACGCAGATCCGGTTCAGGTCGTGGGCGGCGACCCCGGCGCGCAGCATCTGCCGCTGTGTGCCCTCGCCGGGGTCGAACAGGATGCCCTCGCCGTCCCACCTCAGCAGATAGCCGTTGTGGTTGCGGTGCCGGGTCGGAACCTGGCTGGCGGTGCCGAGGACCACCAGTTCACGGACGGACATACCGAGTTACCCGGGCGGCCACTGCAGGCCACGGCCACCGAGGACGTGGGCGTGGGCGTGCCAGACGGTCTGTCCGGCGCCGCTGCCGGTGTTGAAGACGAGGCGGTAGCTGTCCAGCTTCTCCTCGTCGGCCACGGCCTTGGTCTCGGCGAGGACGTCGGCGGCCAGCTGCGGTGCCTCGGCGGCGAGCGCGGCGGCGTTCTCGTAGTGGGCCTTGGGGATCACCAGGATGTGGGTGGGGGCCTGGGGGTTTATGTCCCGGAAGGCGACGGTGGTGTCTGTCTCACGGACGATCGTCGCCGGGATCTCACCCGTGACGATCTTGCAGAACAGGCAGTCGTCCTGCGGCTCGCCGGCCATGCGTGTGCCTCCTCAGTGATCAATACCGTGGGCATCGTAGTCGTTCGGGTGCGGGGCCGTGGAGGGCCCGATCGCGCCCGGGCGGCGGGGCCGTACGCCGGTACGGCCCCGGGCCCCCTCAGGCGGGCGGGGCCGGCGGCGTCTTCGCGGGTGCCGTCTCCAGGGCCTCGAGAGCCAGCCTCACCGCCTCGTCCAGCTGGGCGTCCCTCCCCGCGGCCCAGTCCTGGGGTCTCTGCACGACCTCCACGTCCGGCTCCACGCCGTGGTTCTCCACGTCCCAGCCCTGGCCCTCCAGCCAGATCGCGTACTTGGGCTGGGTGACGAGCGTGCCGTCGACGAGGTGGTAGCGGCTGTCGATGCCGATGACACCGCCCCAGGTGCGGGTGCCGACGACCGGGCCGATGCCGAGGGCCCTGATGGCCGCGTTGACGATGTCGCCGTCGGAGCCGGAGAACTCGTTGGCCACGGCGACCACCGGGCCGCGGGGCGCGTCCAGCGGGTAGCTGGTGGGACGCAGTCCGCGCGCGAAGTCCCAGCCGACGATCCGGCGGGCCAGCTTCTCGACCACCAGCTGGGAGGTGTGCCCGCCGCGGTTCTCCCGGACGTCGACCACCAGACCCTCGCGGGCCACCTCCACGCGCAGGTCGCGGTGGATCTGGGCCCAGCCGGGGGCGTGCATGTCGGGGACGTGGAGGTAGCCGAGCCGGCCGGCGGAGGTCTCGTGGACGTGGGCCCTGCGGTCGGCGACCCAGGCGTGGTAGCGCAGGGGTTCCTCGTCGGCGACGGGGACGACGACCGTGTGGCGGGGTTCGCCGCCGCCGGCCGGGGAGACGGTCAGCTCGACGGGCCGGCCGGCCGTGCCGACGAGGAGGGGGCCGGGGCCCGTCACCGGGTCGACGGAGTGGCCGGCCACGGCGATGATCGCGTCGCCGGGGCGTACCGCGACCCCGGGCGCGGCGAGCGGGGAGCGGGCGTCGGGGTCGGAGGTCTCCGCCGGGAGGATCCGGTCGATGCGCCAGCTGCCGTCCGGGTGCCGGGAGATGTCGGCGCCGAGCAGGCCCTGCCCGGCGCCGCCGGAACCGCCGGGCGGGGTGACGTAGGCGTGCGAGGTGCCGAGCTCGCCGTGCACCTCCCAGAGCAGGTCCACCAGGTCGCTGTGGGTGGCGACGCGGCGCAGGAGGGGGCGGTAGCGGGCGAGGACGCCGGTCCAGTCGACGCCGCCGAGGTCGGGCCGCCAGAAGTGGTCGCGCATGAGCCGGCCGGTCTCGTCGTACATCTGCCGCCACTCGGCGGCCGGGTCGACGGTCTGGCGGACCCGGGCCAGGTCGACGGTGACGCTGCTGTCGCCGTCGTCGTCGGAGCCGGTGCGGCGGTCCGCGGGCACGACCCGGAGCCGTCCGTCGCTCCACAGCAGGACGCGTTTCCCGTCGCCGCTGACCTCGAAGTGGCCGGCGTCGGCGGCGAGGTGTTCCAGACGGCGCTGGGCGAGGTCGTACCGCTCCAGCTCGGTGTGCGGGTCGGGATCCTCCGGGTGGGCGCGGGAGGCGCCGAGGACGCCCCGCACGGGGTGGCGCAGCCAGAGGACGCCGTCCTTGGCGGCACGCAGCGTGGAGTAGCGGCCGGCCTCCACCGGGAAGGGCACGATCCGGTCGGCGAGCCCCTCGGGGTCGATGCGGGTGGCGGGGGTCCCCTCGCTGTCGGGGGTCTCGTCCTTGTCGGGGGCCTCGAAGGGGCGGCCGTGGCGCTGCGGGCCGAACGGCGAGGGGGTGGTGGCGGCCAGGGTGATCAGGTGCGGGCGCGCGCCGGCCACGAAGGCGAGGTCGAAGACGTGTTCGTCGTAGACCGGGTCGAAGGCGCGGTGCGAGAGGAACGCGAGGTGTTTGCCGTCGAGGGTGAAGGCGGGCGCGTAGTCCTGGAAGCGGAGCGGGGTCGCCTCGATGACCGAGAGGTCGGTGGTGTGGGCGACCCGCAGTTGGGAGAGCGGGCGGGGGCCGGGGTGGGCCCAGGCGAGCCAGGCGGAGTCGGGCGAGAAGGCGAGGCCGGAGACCTCGCCGTCGTCGCTGCGGTCCACCTCGCGGACCTCGCCCGTCTCCCGCTCGACCAGGAGCAGCCTGCCGTCGTGCGCGGCCACCGCGGCCCGGCTGCCGTCGGGGGCCACGGCCAGCTCCAGCACCCGGCCGAGCTGTCCGGCGGCCAGGCGGCGCGGGGGCGCGCCGGGCACGGTGCCGGTCGCGGGGGCGAACTCCAGGGAGTCGTCGCCCTCGGCGTCCGTCACCCACACCGCCCACTCCTCGCCCTCGGCGCGGAAGGCGCGCGGCAGCCGGGCGCGGACACCGGGGGTGGCGGCCAGGGCGCGGGCGGGGCCGGAGCGGTGGGTGACCCAGTGGACCCCGCCGCGCACACAGACGGCGCTGCCGCGCGCGGTGTGGTCGGGGGACGCCTCGCCGAACCAGCGGGCGGCGTTGACCGGCCGCGGCCGCAGATCGACGCGGGGGCCGCCGAGCCGGATGTCCAGGCGGCGCGGCTCGGCGCCCTCCAGGTCGTCCAGGAGCCAGAGTTCACCGGCCGAGCTGTAGACGACCCGGGTGCCGTCGCCGGCCGCGTGCCGGGCGTAGAAGCTGTCCCCGAGCGGGGTGTGCCGGCGCAGGTCGGAGCCGTCGGCGAGGGAGGAGTACAGCGCGCCGGTGCCCTCGTGGTCGCAGAGGAAGGCGATCCGGTCACCGGCCCAGACCGGGTACTCGATGTTGCCGTCGATCTCCTCGTGCAGCCGGGTGAACTCGCCGGCGTCCTCCGTGCCTTCGGCGGCCCGGTCGATCCACAGCTTGCCCGCCGTACCGCCCCGGTAGCGCTTCCAGTAGGCGGCCTCCAGGCCCATCGGCGCGGACAGCAGCACGGTGGCCGGTCCGAGCGCCAGGTTGCCGACCGGGCCGTACGGCAGGGTCTCGGCCGGTCCGCCGTCCAGCGGGACGGCGTGCGCCCAGGTGTGCCGGAAGCTGGGCCGGCCGTGCGCGCCGAGCGCGAGCACCCGCCCGTCCGCCAGCCAGCCGTACACCCCCGTGCGGCGGTTGCCCCAGTACGTCAGGCGTTCGGCGGGGCCGCCCTCGACGGGGGCGACGTGCACTTCAGGGGCGCCGTCCCGGGTGGAGGTCCAGGCGAGGTGTCTGCCGTCGGGCGATATCCGGGGCCGGTTCACCGGCATGTTGTCGGCGCTGACCCGCCAGGCCCGGCCGCCGTCGAGCGGCGCGAGCCAGACGTCGTCCTCGGCGACGAAGGTCACCAAGTCGCCGTGCAGATGGGGGTAACGGAGATAGGCGGAGCTTTCCGTGGTTCCCGTCGAGGCACCCTGAGTCACGCGGTCACTCTACGCAGCGACCGGAGCCGCCGCTCCCGGTTTCGGATCACTTGCCCGGTACGGGCCAGACGGTGCGGGTGACGGTGACGGTCACGGTGGGCTTCGGCTGTCCCGGGGTGGGCGGGCGGTACGTCGGCCCGGGCCCCGCGGAGCAGTCGCCGAGCCCGCTCACGTGGAACACCTGTCTGCCGTCCACCGTGGCCTTCAGGTCGCCGCGCACACAGGCGCCGTCGACGGCCTTGGTCACCAGTCCGGTGACGACGATCTTCCGTCTGTCGTCCGTCTCGCCCTGGCAGTCGACGGAGACGACGGTCGCGGTCGGCGCGGGTGTGCCGCCCCTGCCGCCGCCGTCCCGGTAACTCCCCGTGCAGGTGAGCCAGTTGACGTCCACGTGCCGGTGTTCCAGTGCGGCGGTCGCGGTCTGGTCGGTGGTGTACGCGACGGTCGCGGACCCGAGACCGCCCGGCTGGCACGCCACCGCGGCACCTCCGGCCAGCACGACGAGCCCCGCGACGGCCACCGTTCGCCGCCCGCGCCGTGTCCCTCTCCATGCCCCCATGTCCGGCAGCGTGCCACCGGCCCGGGCGGTGCGGAAGACCGCATACGGCCACTCACCCGTTCGGGGAGCGGGGCACCGTCCCGGTGGGGCGGGGGCCCGGGCGGCCGGCCGGGGCGAACCCGCGGACGGGCGGCGGCGCCTGCCGTCGGCGCGCCTCGCGGCGACGCCCGTGGAGCGTTCGTCAGCCGCGCAGCAGCAGCCACTGCTGGAGTTCGACCAGGTTGCCCTCGGGGTCCTTGAGATGGGCCACGCGCATGCGGTCGGTCATGGGGGCGGGGCCGTGCAGCAGGGTGGCGCCGCGGGAGGTGATCTCCGCGCAGTAGGCGTCCAGGTCGTCGACGCGCAGCACGACCAGGGAGCGGTGGCCGGTGGCGGTCCCGCCGAGTTCGTCCAGGATCTCGGCCATCATCGCGCGGTCCTGCAGCGCGATCCCGGCGGAGCCGACGTGCGGGCTGAACTTCTCGTACGGTCCCTCGGTCGCGCCGGACTGCGGCTTCAGGCCGAGGACGTCGGCGTAGAAGCGGTAGCAGGCGGCGAAGTCGGTGACGAGCAGCCGGACCTGGGCGAGTTCCACGGTGTCCCCCGGAGGTGTCAGGACCAGCGGCCGGTGCGGCCCAGCAGCAGGGCCACGGCGGCGGTGCCGGCGGTGGATGTACGCAACACGCTGGGGCCGAGCACACAGGCCCGCGCGCCGGCCTCCTCGAAGAGCGCCAGCTCGTCCCGTGCGACGCCGCCCTCGGGGCCGACGACCAGCACGATCTCGCCCTCGGCGGGCAGTTCGGCGGTCGCCAGCGGCACGCTCTCGTGCTCGAAGTCGGAGTGCAGGACGGCGGCGAAGTCGGCCTTGGCCAGAAGTGCGGCAACCTGTTTGGTGCTCGACGCGTCCGCGACGTCCGGGAAACGCAGCCGGCGCGCCTGCTTGCCGGCCTCGCGGGCGGTGGCGCGCCACTTGGCGAGCGCCTTCAGTCCCCGGTCGCCCTTCCACTGGGTGATGCAACGGGCGGCCTGCCAGGGCACGATGGCGTCGACCCCGGTCTCCGTCATCGTCTCCACGGCCAGTTCGCCGCGGTCGCCCTTGGGGAGGGCCTGGACGACGGTGATCCGGGGGCTGGGCTCCGGCTCCACCGGGAACTCGAAGGGCTCGACGACCATGTGGTCCTTGCCCGACACGCTGACGACGACCCCGGCGGCCCCGCGGCCCCGGCCGTCGGTGAGCACCACGTTCTCCCCGGGCTGCAGCCGCCGCACGGAGACGGCGTGCCGTCCCTCGGGTCCCTCGACGTCGACGACCGAGCCGGGGCCCACGCCCTCCAGCGAGTCGACGACGAACACCGGCGCGGTCATCGGGCATCTCCTCCGGTCGACAACGCTGTCCTGGCGGCGTCGAGTTCCCCGGCCAGCACCTCCACCAGCCGCCCGGCCGGCAGCTCGCGGGCCATCCGGTGCCCCTGTCCCGCCCACAGCGCCAGGCCCTGCGGGTCCCCGGCCCGGGCGGCGGCCTTGCGCAGCGGCGCGGTGAGGTGGTGGATCTCCGGGTAGGCGGCGGGGGCGTACGGGCCGTGCTCGCGCAGGAAGCGGTTGACCAGTGCGCGGGCCGGGCGGCCGGTGAAGGCGCGGGTCAGCTCGGTGCGCGCGAACAGGGGGTCGGTCAGGGCCCGTTTGTGCTCGGCGCTCGCGCCGGACTCGGGGGTGGCGAGGAAGGCGGTGCCCAGCTGGGCCGCGCTCGCGCCCGCCGCGAGGACGGCGGCGATCTGGCCGCCGCGCATGATGCCGCCGGCGGCGACGACCGGGATGCGCACGGCCTCCCGGATCTGCGTGACCAGCGACAGCAGTCCGATGCCGGAGCCGTCGTTCTCCGGGAGGTCCCGGTGGGTGCCCTGGTGGCCGCCGGCCTCCACGCCCTGCGCGATCACCGCGTCCGCCCCGGCCCGCTCGACCGCGCGGGCCTCCTCCACGGTGGTGGCGGTGACCAGGGTGAAGGTCCCGGCCCGGCGCAGCCTGTCGAAGACCTCCCGGCCCGGCACCCCGAAGTGGAAGGAGACCACCGGCACCGGGTTGTCGAGCAGGACGGCGAGCTTGGCGTCGTAGCCGTCGTCCCGGCCGCTGTCCGGGTCGCCGAGCTCGGTCTCGTACCAGGCGGCCTCGCCGGCCAGCTGGTGCGCGTACACCTCGACGGCACCGGAGGGGGGCGCGACGCCCGCCGCTCCGGTGGAGCCGTTGCCCGCGCCGGGGTGTTCGGGCTGCGGCATGAAGACGTTCACGCCGAACGGACGTCCCGTGAGTCCCCTCAGCTGCTTGATCTCCTGGTACATCCCGTCGGCGGTCTTGTATCCGGCGGCGAGGAACCCGAGGCCACCGGCCTCGGAGACGGCGGCGGCGAGCTGCGGGACGGAGACGCCGCCCGCCATGGGGGCCTGCACGATCGGGAGGGGGGAGAGATCGGTCAGCGCGGAGGACATGACGGCATGTTGTCACGTCCTCCGTACAAGTCCGAATCGGCCCTTCCCCCTGGCACGTGCCACTTTCCGACCACCTTGCCGACCGACCGAACACTTGCCGACGGGCGCTTCGCCGCCCGGCGAGCCGGGGGTCGACGGCGCCCTCTCGGCCGACCGAGTCGGGTGGTGGGTGGGCGGGGCGGGGGTCCAGGGGGCGGAACCCCCTGGCGGGTCCAAGGGGCGGAGCCCCTTGAACGGCCCCTACCGGTCAGCGCCCGTTGAACGCGTCCTTCAGCCGCGAGAACAGCCCCTGCTGCCCCGGCTGGAACTGCCCCGTCGGCCGCTCCTCACCCCGCAGCTTGGCCAGCTCCCGCAGCAACCGCTCCTGCTCGGGATCGAGCTTGGTCGGCGTGGTGACCTCGACGTGCACGATCAGGTCGCCCCGGCCGCCGCCGCGCAGATGCGTGACGCCCCGGTTGTGCAGCGGGATCGACTGGCCGGACTGGGTGCCGGGCCGGATGTCGACCTCCTCCATGCCGTCCAG
The DNA here is from genome assembly GCF_014203595.1 of Streptomyces echinatus. Lineage (GTDB taxonomy): Bacteria > Actinomycetota > Actinomycetes > Streptomycetales > Streptomycetaceae > Streptomyces > Streptomyces echinatus. The sequence goes on along the minus strand of NZ_JACHJK010000001.1, from coordinate 576,561 downwards.
GGTCTCCAGCGGCACCTTGGTGCCGAGGGCCGCCGCGGTCATCGGGATCGTGACCGTGCAGTGCAGGTCGTCGCCGCGCCGCTGGAACATCGGGTGCGGCAGCTCGTGGATCTCGACGTACAGGTCACCGGCCGGACCGCCGCCCGGGCCGACCTCGCCCTCGCCGGCGAGCTGGATACGGGTGCCGTTGTCGACACCGGCCGGGATCTTGACGGTCAGCGTGCGGCGCGAGCGGACCCGGCCGTCGCCGGCGCACTCCGGGCACGGGGTCGGGACCACCGTGCCGAAGCCCTGGCACTGGGGGCAGGGCCGGGAGGTCATGACCTGGCCCAGGAAGGACCGGGTGACCTGCGAGACCTCACCGCGGCCGCGGCACATGTCACACGTCTGGGCGGACGTGCCCGGAGCCGCGCCCTCGCCGTTGCAGGTGTTGCAGACGACCGCGGTGTCGACCTGGATGTCCTTGGTCGTACCGAAGGCCGCCTCGTCCAGCTCGACGTCGATCCGGATCATCGCGTCCTGGCCGCGCCGGGTGCGCGAGCGCGGCCCGCGCTGCGACGCCGTACCGAAGAACGCGTCCATGATGTCCGAGAAGTTGCCGAAGCCGCCGGCCCCGAAGCCGCCCGCGCCCGCGCCGCCCGACTGGGAGAGCGGGTCGCCGCCGAGGTCGTAGACCTGCTTCTTCTGCGGGTCCGACAGCACCTCGTAAGCGGCGTTGATCTCCTTGAACCGCTCCTGGGTCTTCGGATCCGGGTTGACGTCCGGGTGCAGCTCGCGCGCGAGCCGACGGAACGCCTTCTTGATCTCATCCTGCGACGCGTCGCGGCGCACGCCGAGAACGGCGTAGTAGTCCGTGGCCACTTACGACTCCGCCAGGATCTGTCCGACGTACCGTGCCACTGCGCGTACCGCTCCCATCGTTCCCGGGTAGTCCATGCGGGTCGGTCCGACCACGCCGAGCTTGGCAACCGCCTCGCCGCCCGAACCGTAGCCGACCGACACGACGGACGTGGAGTTGAGTCCTTCATGGGCGTTCTCGTGGCCGATGCGCACGGTCACGCCGGGGTCCTTCGCCTCGCCCAGGAGCTTGAGGAGCACGACCTGCTCCTCCAGTGCCTCCAGGACGGGCCGGATCACGAGGGGGAAGTCGTGCCCGAAGCGGGTGAGATTGGCGGTGCCGCCGATCATCAACCGCTCCTCGTTCTCCTCGACCAGTGTCTCCAGAAGGGTGGAGAGCACCGTGGAGACCGTACCGCGATCGTCGACGTCGAAGCCTTCCGGGAGGTCCTCGACCAGTCGTGGCACGTCCGTGAACCGGCGGCCCGCGACCCTGCTGTTCAGCCGCGCCCGCAGATCCGCCAGCGAGGCCTCGCCGAAGGGCGCCGGGCAGTCGACCATCCGCTGCTCGACCCGGCCGGTGTCCGTGATCAGCACGAGCATCACGCGCGCCGGAGCGAGCGAGAGCAGCTCCACGTGCCGGACGGTGGACCGGGTCAGCGACGGGTACTGCACGACGGCGACCTGCCGGGTCAGCTGCGCCAGCAGCCGCACCGTGCGCGCCACGACGTCGTCGAGGTCGACGGCGCCCTCCAGGAAGTTCTGGATCGCCCGCCGCTCGGGCGCGGTCATCGGCTTCACGCCCGCGAGCTTGTCCACGAACAGCCGGTAGCCCTTGTCGGTGGGGATGCGCCCCGCACTCGTGTGCGGCTGCGCGATGTACCCCTCGTCCTCCAGGGCCGCCATGTCGTTGCGGACGGTCGCCGGGGAGACACCGAGGCTGTGCCGCTCGGTGAGCGCCTTGGAACCGACCGGCTCCTCGGTGCCCACGTAGTCCTGGACGATGGCGCGCAGTACCTGAAGCCTGCGTTCACTCAGCATTCGCGCGCACCTCCAGCACGTCGTCCCCTCGCGTCGTCGGCCTGGCACTCTTCCCACGTGAGTGCCAGCATTCCCCGGCCCAGTGTACGGCTGTCGGGTACGCACTGGGCAAGGTCGGGCCGCCGTACCGGGTCGTACCGCTAGCGTCGCCGGTATGACCGTGACTTGGGAAGACCTGGGGTGGGAACGGCTGACCACCGGGGTGGGCCGGTGCCGGCTGCCCGGCTGGGACTGCACCGCGGGCCTGGTGATCGGCGCGGGGACGGCGCTGGTGGTGGACGCCGGGTCGAGTGTGGCCGAGGGGGCGCGTCTGCGGGCGCAGGCGCAGGAACTGGCCGGCGGCCGTGTGACCCATCTCGCTCTGACCCATCCCCACTTCGACCACGTCTTCGGGGCGTCCGCGTTCGCCGGCGCGGAGGTGTACGCGGCGGTGGGAGCCGACGCGGCGTTCGTCCGCGGGCGTGCGGAGCTGCGCGCGGACGCGGTCGGGAACGGGCTCCCGCCGGCGGACGCGGACGAGGCGGTGGACGTGCTGGCCGCGCCCCGGCACCCGGTCTCCGGCGAGTGGACCCTCGACCTCGGCGACGGCCGGCAGGCGCTGCTGGCCAACGTGGGCCCCGGCCACACCGCGTACGATCTCGCGGTCCTCGTCCCGGGCTCCCCGGAGGTGGTGTTCTGCGGGGATCTGGTGGAGGAGTCCGGTGAGCCGCAGGCGGGCCCGGACGCGGTCCCGTCCCGCTGGCCGGACGCGCTCGACCGGCTGCTGGCGCTGGGCGGCGAGGACGCGCTGTACGTGCCGGGCCACGGGGCGGTCGTGGACGCGGGGTTCGTGCGGCGGCAACGCGACGCGCTGGCAACGCGGTTCGGCGTGAGCTGAGCCACTCCCGGCGTGTCGTGAGCGCCGGTGTGCTGCTTCTCCTATCGTCATCCGAATGCGCCAGTACTCTGCCGACCTGACCCCGCCCTGGAAGAAGCCGAAGCCGGTGCCGGAGGTTCCGGCCGAGCCGGGTCTGGTGGTGGAGGAGCCGGGCACCGGGTTCTGCGGGGCGGTGATCCGCTGCGAGGCGGGCACGGTGACCCTGGAGGACCGCTTCGGCAAGCACCGGGTGTTCCCGCTGGAGCCGCGCGGCTTCCTGCTGGAGGGGCGGGTGGTGACGCTCGTACGGCCGTTGTCCCCGGCTCCGGCGCGGCCCGCCCGTACGGCCTCGGGATCGGTCGCCGTCCCGCAGGCACGCGCGCGCGTGGCCCGCGCCGGCCGCATCTACGTGGAGGGCCGGCACGACGCCGAGCTGGTCGAGAAGGTGTGGGGCGACGACCTGCGCGTCGAGGGCGTGGTCGTGGAGTACCTGGAGGGCGTGGACGGCCTGCCGTCGATCGTGGAGTCCTTCGCCCCGGGTCCGGACGCCCGGCTGGGCGTGCTGGTGGACCACCTGGTGCCGGGCAGCAAGGAGTGGCGGATCGCGCAGTCGGTGACGAGCGACCACGCGCTGGTGGTCGGGCACCCGTACATCGACATCTGGCAGGCGGTGAAGCCGGCCTCGCTGGGCATCGCGGCGTGGCCGGACGTGCCGAAGGGGCAGGACTGGAAGACGGGCGTGTGCCGGGCGCTGGGCTGGCCGGCGGAGAACACCGGGGCGGTGTGGCAGGCGATCCTGAAGCGGGTGGGCTCCTACAAGGACCTGGAACCGGAGCTGCTGGGCCGGGTGGAGGAGCTGATCGACTTCGTCACGGGTAGCGGTGGGGCCTGACGTTGGGGAACGTTCCGAACTCGGTGGTGTCGAGTTCCAGCCCGAGTTCCTCCAACGGCAGGGGCGCCCCGAACTTGGTGACCTGCTGCCGCTGGTAGTCGGCGTTGTCTCCGTTCCCGACAGGCCTCGTCAGCAGGACGCACTGCGCCATGACCGGATCCACGATGAGGTAGACAGGCACCTTGCCGGCAGCGTAGATCGACCGCTTGATCTCGTAGTCCCGCTGGACGCTGGTCTTGGAGACGACCTCGACGACCATCATGATCAGTGAGGACGGCAGCAGGCGGCCCGAGGCGGGCCTGGCTTCGCGCTCGAGAACCACCAGGTCCGGTACTGGCTCGCTGGCCTCATCGAGGATGTCGACGTCCTGGGTCTGCAGGCGAGACCACCGCTTACGTGGGATCTGGTCCAGCACGTCTTCCACGATCATGTTGTGGACAAGATCAGGGCTGGCCATCATCACGATTTCCCCCCGGAGAAGCTCGACCTTGATGCCCTCGGGAGGCTGAAGCTCCTCGAAGTATTTGGTCATCCCACGCTCGTCCACAGCGGTCATCTCCGTGGCCTCCACATCCGCCGCGTCCTGTCGGCGGCAGCCTACGAACCAGGTTAGGGACCGAACCGGCGTTCCGGGGGGATTCACCCGCCGGCGTGATCAGTCCACCAGGTCCCGCACCACCGCGTCCGCCAGCAGCCGCCCGCGTAGCGTCAGCACGGCCCGCCCCTCCTCGTACGGATCCTCCTGAAGGAGCCCCTCCGCCAGCGCCCGCCGGGACGCCGCCGACCCCTCCTCCTTCAGCAGCGACAGCGGCACTCCCTCCCGCAGCCGCAGCTCCAGCAGGATCCGCTCCACCCGCCGGTCCTCGTCCGTCAGCAGCTCGCGCCCGGCCCCCGGGGACCGTCCGTCCGCCAGTGCCGCCGCGTAGGCGCCCGGGTGCTTCACGTTCCACCAGCGCACCCCGCCCACGTGCGAGTGGGCCCCCGGCCCGGCCCCCCACCAGTCGGCGCCGCGCCAGTACAGCTCGTTGTGCAGGCAGCGGCCGGCCTCCGAGGTGGCCCAGTTGGAGACCTCGTACCAGTCGAAGCCCGCCCGGCTCAGCAGCTCCTCGGCGATCAGGTAGCGGTCGGCGTGGACGTCGTCGTCGGTCATCGGGACCTCGCCCCGGCGGATCCGGCGGGCGAGCTGGGTGCCCTCCTCGACGATGAGCGCGTAGGCGCTGACATGGTCGGGACCGGCGCCGAGGGCGGCCTCCAGGGACGCCCGCCAGTCGTCGTCGCTCTCCCCCGGCGTGCCGTAGATCAGGTCGAGGTTGACGTGCTCGAAGCCCGCCGCCCTCGCCTCCGCCACGCACGCCTCGGGGCGGCCGGGGGTGTGGGTGCGGTCGAGGACCTTCAGCACGTGCTTCTTCGCGCTCTGCATGCCGAAGGAGATCCGGTTGAAGCCGCCCTCGCGGAGGGTCGTGAGGTAGGCGGGGTCCACGGACTCCGGGTTCGCCTCCGTGGTGACCTCCGCGTCCGGGGCGAGCCCGAACTCGTCCCGGATCACCGCGAGCATCCGTACCAGGTCGTCGGCGGCCAGCAGGGTCGGCGTACCGCCGCCGACGAACACCGTGCGGACCTCGCGCGGATCGTCGCCCAGCACCTTCCGCGCCAGCCGGATCTCGTCCGCCAGGGTGTCCGCGTAGTTGTCCCGGGAGGCGAGCACGCCGCCGGTGCCGCGCAGCTCGGTCGCCGTGTACGTGTTGAAGTCGCAGTAGCCGCAGCGGGTCGCGCAGTAAGGGACGTGGAGGTAGAAGCCGAGCGGGCGGTCGGCGGCCCCGGCGAGCGCGTGCGCGGGCAGCGCGCCGTCGGCGGGGACGGGCTCGCCGTCGGGGAGTGCGGAAGGCATGCCCCCATTGTCCCGTACCGGTGGCGTTACTCCGCCTGGAGCACCAGCAGGGCCAGGTCGTCCTCGGGCAGGCCGCCGCCGAAGTCGTGGACGAGGCGGCGGATCCTTTCCGCTATCAGCTCGGCGCTGAGCCCCGCGCAGCCGGACAGGGCGCGGGCGAGGCCGTCGCCGTCGTCGAACTGGCGGGAGCCGGAGCGCCGCTCGGTCACCCCGTCGGTGACGCACAGCAGGCTGTCGCCGGGCCACAGCTCCAGGGTCTCGCTGGTGTACGTCTCGTCCTCCACGACGCCGAGGAGGGTCTGCGGACGGGCGGCGGTGCGCACGGCGCCGTCGGGGCCGAGGACGAGCGGCAGCGGGTGGCCGGCGGAGGCGAGGGTGCAGCGGACCCCGCCCTCGTGGGGTGTCAGCTCGCCGTAGAGGAGCGAGAGAAAACGCGTCTGCGGGCCGTCCCCCGAGACCAGGGGCCGGCCGCCGGCGGCGACCAGGGCACGGGCAGCGGCGTCGGCGGCCTCGGTGGCGTCGTCCAGGAGGAGCTGGTTGAGGCGGTCCAGGACGTCGGCGACCCGGTAGCCCTCGCGGGCCAGGAGGCGCAGCCAGGGGCGGGCGAGGCCGATCACCACGGCCGCCTCCGGGCCCTTGCCCTGGACGTCGCCCACGGCGAAGCACCAGCGGCCGTCGCCCGCCGGGAACAGGTCGTAGAAGTCGCCGCTGGGGCCGCCCTTGTCGCACGGCTCGTACACGAGCGCGCTGCTCACTCCGGGGATCTCGGCGACCGCGCCGGGCAGCAGGCCGCGCTGCAGGACGGCGCTGATGGTGGCCTGGCGGGCGTACTGGCGGGCCGCGCCGATGGCCAGGGCGACCCGTCGGCCGAGGTCCTCCACGAGCCCGGTGACCTCGTCCGGGAAGCCGGCCGGTCCGCACCGGCCGATGACGAGCGTGCCCAGCGGCCGGCCGCCCGCGATCAGCCGGTACGACAGCGCCGTCCCGCAGGCGCCCTGCGCGCCGAGCGCGTGGCCGGGCCAGGGATAGGGCTCGGGGCCGGAGCGCAGCCCGTCCGGCGGGCACGGCGGCTCCTTCTCCAGGGCACACCGCAGCTCCTCGATCCGGGCCTCGCTGGCGTGCCAGACCCGGGCGGGCCCGCCGCCGTCGCCGCCGCGCACGGTCGCCTCGTCCTCCAGCCAGACCGCGCACCAGTCGGCGAGCCGGGGCACGATCAGCTGGCCGGTGAGCGCGGCGACCAGGTTCTCGTCCAGCTGTCCGGCGAGCAGGTCGGAGGCCTCGGCGAGGAAGGACAGGGCGCCCCGGCCGAGCCAGTCCCGGTCGCCTTCGGCGCGGTGCGGCTGGGGGGCGAGGTCCTCGGCGACCTCCAGGGCGGGATCGGGGGCGGGTCCGTCCAGGGCCTCGCTGCCGCCCGGGGGCAGCCGCGCCCACACGGTCTTGGCGCCGGTGCGGTAGGTGACGCCCCAGGACTCCGCGAGCGTGCCGACGAGGCGCAGTCCGCGCCCGTACTCGGGGGTGTCGTGCGGCCCCTCGCCGCCCGTGGCGTCCCGTGGGGCCCGTGAGGGGTGCTGGTCGCGGACCTCGATCACGAACGCGCCGGTGTCCTCCAGCCGCCAGTCGATCTGTACGTCGGTGCCGGCGTGCACGACGGCGTTGGTGACCAGCTCGCTGACGACGGCCATGGCGTCGTCGACCAGCCGGGCCGGGACGCCGGGCGCCTCGGCCAGGGCGGCGCGCACCAGCGTGCGGGCCGAGCCCGGGGCGACGGGGCTCCCGGGCAGCGTGGCCCGGCCCCGCCTCTCGCCTGGCCGGGTCTCACTCTCCCGCTGCGTCGGTATGGCGGCCGTCTCCATGCCGCCAGGGTGACAGACCGGGGGCACGCATAAGCGGTCAGTTATCGAAGTGGACAGAAGACGGCGGCTTTTGAGCGCCGGTGAGCATGAAGGGGCGTGGGGAACCACGCGCTCGGCCTGTGACGGCCCGCGGTTCCCCGAGGCGCCGGACGCCCCGGGGGCCGCCCTTCCGGACCGGGCCGGCCCCGGGACGACGGCGACTCACCGCGCCCCGGCAGGATCGGCCCGGTGTCCGGACGAGGGGCCCTAGTTCTCCTTGGTGCCGGCGTACATGTCCTCGATGAGGTTCTTGTACTCGCGCTCCACCACCGGCCGCTTCAGCTTCAGGCTCGGCGTGATCTCGCCGTGCTCCACGTCGAGGTCCCGCGGCAGCAGCCGGAACTTCTTGATGGTCTGCCAGCGCTGGAGCCCGGCGTTCAGCTCCCGCACGTACCCGTCGACCATCTCGACCGTCTGCGGGGCGGCCACGATCTCGGCGTACGGCCTGCCCTCCAGGCCGTTCTCCTTCGCCCAGTCCTGGATCGCGAGCTCGTCCAGGGCGATCAGGGCGGTGCAGTAGTTCCGGTCGGCGCCGTGCACGAGGATGTTGGACACGTACGGGCACACGGCCTTGAACTGGCCCTCGACCTCGGCCGGGGCGACGTACTTGCCGCCCGAGGTCTTGATCAGGTCCTTCTTGCGGTCGGTGATGCGCAGGTAGCCGTCGGGCGAGAGCTCGCCGATGTCGCCGGTGTGGAACCAGCCGTCGGACTCCAGCACCTCGGCGGTCTTCTCGGGCTGCTGGTGGTAGCCCTCCATGATCCCGGGGCCGCGCAGCAGGATCTCGCCGTCGTCGGCGATGCGGACCTCGGTGCCGGGCAGCGGCTTGCCGACCGTGCCGGTGCGGTAGGCCTCGCCCGGGTTGACGAAGGACGCCGCGGAGGTCTCGGTGAGGCCGTAGCCCTCCAGGATGTGGATGCCGGCGCCGGCGAAGAAGTAGCCGATCTCCGGGGAGAGCGCGGAGGCGCCGGAGACGCAGGCGCGCAGCCGGCCGCCGAAGGCCTCACGGAGCTTGGCGTAGACGAGGGTGTCGGCGATCTTGTGCTTGGCGGCGAGCCCGAAGGGCGCCGAGGCGGTGCCGGTGCGGCGGAAGTTGTCCTGGGTGGCCTTGGCGTACTCGCGGGAGACGTCGGCGGCCCACTGGAAGATCTTGTACTTGGCCGGGCCGCCCTCGCGGGCCTTGGCCGCGACACCGTTGTAGACCTTCTCGAAGATGCGCGGCACGGCCGCCATGTACGTCGGCTGCACCACCGGGAGGTTCTCGATGATCTTGTCGACGCGGCCGTCGACGGCGGTGACGTGCCCGACCTCGATCTGCCCCGAGGTGAGCACCTTGCCGAAGACGTGCGCGAGCGGCAGCCACAGGTACTGCACGTCGTCCATGGTGACCAGGCCGGTCGCGGCGATGGCCTTCGCCATGTACGACCAGTTGTCGTGCGGCAGGCGCACGCCCTTCGGGCGGCCGGTGGTGCCGGAGGTGTAGATGAGGGTGGCCAGCTGGTCCTTGGTGATCGCGCCGACGCGCTCCTTGATCAGCTGCGGGTGCTGCTCCAGGTAGGCGGCACCGCTGCGCTCCAGCTCGGCGAGGGTGATCACCCAGTCGTCCGTCTCGACGCCCGCCGGGTCGATGACGACGACCTTGGCGAGGGCGGGCAGCTCGGCGCGCCTCTCCACGGCCTTGGCGACCTGGGCCGCGTCCTCCGCGATCAGCACCCGGCTCTCGGAGTCGGACAGGATGAAGGACGACTCGTCGGCGTTGGTCTGCGGATAGACGGTGGTGGTCGCACCGCCGGCGCACATGATGCCGAGGTCGGCGAGGATCCACTCGACGCGGGTGGAGGAGGCGAGCGCCACCCGCTGCTCGGACTCGACGCCCAGTTCGATGAGCCCGGCCGCGATGGCATACACCCGGTCGGCCGCCTGGGCCCAGCTGAGCGACTTCCAGTCGTCGGGACCCTGGCCCGCGGCCGGCGGAACCGGATAGCGGTAGGCCTCGGCGTCCGGTGTGGCCGCGACGCGCTCCAGGAAGAGGGCCGCCACGGACGGCGGACGGTTCTCGATCATGGTCTGTGTGTCGCTCACGACATCCTCCGGGGGCCCGCGACGGTGCGGCTGACTCGGTGCGGCTGGGTTAACTCACGGTATGGGTTCGGTCTGTTGTTTAACTCGCGAGTAACTATCGAGCAGGGATCAGGGTAAGGCGCGACCGCCCGCTGCGTAAGGGGCATCGGCCTGTCACTTTCCACGGAGAGCGACGCTACGCGCGCGTAGGGCCCGCCGCGCTTTCGCACGACGGGCCCCCGCATGCCCGGTTTGCGGACGTGACCGGCTGTTACCTCTGGTTACTTCTTGCCCTTGCCCGACCCCGCGCTGTCATCGCTGGACAGGACGGCGATGAAGGCTTCCTGCGGAACCTCCACGGAACCCACCATCTTCATCCGCTTCTTGCCTTCCTTCTGCTTCTCCAGAAGCTTCCGCTTACGGGAGATGTCACCGCCGTAGCACTTGGCGAGGACGTCCTTGCGGATGGCGCGGATGGTCTCGCGGGCGATGACCCGCGAGCCGATGGCGGCCTGCACCGGCACCTCGAAGGCCTGCCGCGGGATCAGCTCCTTGAGCTTGGCGACGAGCCGCACGCCGTACGCGTACGCCTGGTCCTTGTGGGTGATCGCCGAGAAGGCGTCCACCTTGTCGCCGTGCAGCAGGATGTCGACCTTGACCAGGGAGCTGGTCTGCTCACCCGTGGGCTCGTAGTCCAGCGAGGCGTAGCCGCGGGTCTTGGACTTCAGCTGGTCGAAGAAGTCGAAGACGATCTCCGCGAGCGGCAGCGTGTAGCGGATCTCGACCCGGTCCTCCGAGAGGTAGTCCATGCCGAGCAGGGTGCCGCGCCGGGTCTGGCACAGCTCCATGATCGAGCCGATGAACTCGGTGGGCGCGAGGATGGTGGCCCGCACGACCGGCTCGTAGACCTCGTCGATCTTGCCCTCGGGGAACTCGCTCGGGTTGGTGACCGTGTGCTCGCTGCCGTCCTCCATGACCACGCGGTAGACCACGTTGGGGGCGGTGGCGATCAGGTCGAGGCCGAACTCGCGCTCCAGCCGCTCCCGGATCACGTCCAGGTGCAGCAGGCCGAGGAAGCCGACGCGGAAGCCGAAGCCGAGGGCCGCGGAGGTCTCCGGCTCGTAGACCAGCGCGGCGTCGTTGAGCTGCAGCTTGTCCAGGGCCTCGCGCAGCTCGGGGTAGTCCGAGCCGTCCAGCGGATACAGACCGGAGAAGACCATCGGCTTCGGGTCCTTGTAGCCGCCGAGCGCCTCGGTGGCGCCCTTGTGCTGGCTGGTGACCGTGTCACCGACCTTGGACTGCCGGACGTCCTTCACACCGGTGATGAGGTAGCCCACCTCACCGACCCCGAGGCCGTCCGCCGGCAGCATCTCCGGCGAGCTGACGCCGATCTCCAGCAGCTCGTGGGTGGCGCCCGTCGACATCATCCTGATGCGCTCGCGCTTGTTGAGCTGGCCGTCGATGACACGGACGTACGTCACGACCCCGCGGTACGAGTCGTAGACCGAGTCGAAGATCATCGCGCGGGCGGGCGCGTCGGCGACCCCGACCGGCGCCGGGATCTCCTTGACGACCTTGTTCAGCAGCGCGTCCACGCCGAGGCCGGTCTTGGCGGAGACCTTGAGCACGTCCTCCGGGTCACAGCCGACCAGGTTCGCCAGCTCTTCGGCGAACTTCTCCGGCTGCGCGGCCGGGAGGTCGATCTTGTTCAGCACCGGGATGATCGTAAGGTCGTTCTCCATCGCCAGGTAGAGGTTGGCGAGGGTCTGCGCCTCGATGCCCTGGGCGGCGTCGACGAGGAGGATGGTCCCCTCGCAGGCGGCCAGCGACCGCGAGACCTCGTAGGTGAAGTCGACGTGCCCCGGGGTGTCGATCATGTTGAGGATGTGGGTCGTGCCCTGGTCGGGGCCCTCGGTCGGGGCCCAGGGCAGACGCACCGCCTGGGACTTGATCGTGATGCCGCGCTCGCGCTCGATGTCCATCCGGTCGAGGTACTGAGCACGCATCTGCCGCTGCTCAACCACACCGGTCAGCTGGAGCATCCGGTCGGCGAGGGTGGACTTGCCGTGGTCGATGTGCGCGATGATGCAGAAATTGCGGATCAGGGCCGGGGCGGTACGGCTCGGCTCGGGCACATGGTTAGGGGTCGCGGGCACGCAGGGTCCTGTCTCTTGAGGCGCCTTATGCCTCGGGTCGGATCGTTACGTAGTCTCCATGGTCCCACGCGCAGGGACCGGGGGCCGTTTTGGGCCGTCCGGAGGGCCACTGGTACTGTAGATGGCTGTGCCTCATGCCCTCTCAGCGCGAGGCACGTCAGAGAAAATTTAGATCACCGGTACGGGATCTCCCGGCCCGGCACCTGAACCTGAAAAGGCTCCTTCGTGGCGAACATCAAGTCCCAGATCAAGCGGATCAAGACCAACGAGAAGGCCCGGCTGCGCAACAAGGCCGTCAAGTCCTCCCTGAAGACCGCGGTCCGCAAGGCCCGTGAGGCCGCTGCCGCGGGTGACGTCGAGAAGGCCACCGAGCTGCAGCGCGCTGCCGCGCGTGCGCTCGACAAGGCCGTCTCGAAGGGCGTCATCCACAAGAACCAGGCCGCCAACAAGAAGTCGGCGCTTGCTTCCAAGGTCGCGTCCCTCAAGGGCTGAACCCCTTTCTGATCTGACCGCCGGAAGGACCCAGAGCGGGCCCTCTCTCATCCGCTCCCGTCCGGCGCCCCCGGATTCGCACGCGGCCTGCGTTCGCCACGCGGGTGCGAATCCACCGGATTGATTCGGAGACCCCGGCATTCCTCCCTTCCCCAGGGCGGGTGCCGGGGTTTTCGGCATGCGGGAGCAGAGCGCTTTCTCGGCCCGGCCGAGTCCTGCCCCCGCCGTGACGGCCACCTCTCGGCGGACAGTGCGGGGTGGGCAGGTGGCCGACTCGGTTCGAGGTGTTCAGGGTTCGAGGGGTTCAGGGTTCGCGGTGTTCAGGGTGCGGGGGCTGAGGGGTTGAGGGGGCTGAGGGGTTGAGGGGGCTGGGACGCGCCTATCCGCGTCCGCGCGACCGGGCGGCCCTCGCGATCACCACGACCGCCTTCTCCAGCGCGTACTCGGGATCGTCGCCGCCGCCCTTCACGCCCGCGTCCGCCTCGGCGACCGCTCTGAGCGCCACCGCGACCCCGTCCGGCGTCCAGCCCCGCATCTGCTGCCGCACCCGGTCGATCTTCCACGGCGGCATACCCAGCTCACGCGCCAGATCGGCCGGCCGGCCCCCGCGCGCGGAGGACAGCTTCCCGATCGCCCGCACGCCCTGGGCCAGCGCGCTGGTGATCATCACCGGCGCCACCCCCGTCGCCAGCGACCATCTCAGCGCCTCCAGCGCCTCCGCCGTACGCCCCTCCACGGCCCGGTCGGCGACCGTGAAGCTCGACGCCTCGGCACGACCGGTGTAGTACCGCCCGACGACCGCCTCGTCGATCGTCCCTTCCACGTCGGCGACCAACTGCGAGACCGCGGAGGCCAGCTCCCGCAGATCGCTCCCGATGGCGTCGCAGAGCGCCTGGCACGCCTCCGGGGTGGCCGACCGCCCGAAGGAGCGGAACTCGCCCCGCACGAAGGCCAGCCGGTCCGCCGGCTTGGTCATCTTCGGACAGGCCACCTCCCGCGCCCCCGTCTTGCGCGCGGCGTCCAGCAGCCCCTTGCCCTTGGCGCCGCCGGCGTGGAGCAGCACCAGGGTGATCTCCTCGGCCGGCGAGCCGAGGTACGCCTTCACGTCCTTGACCGTGTCGGCGGACAGGTCCTGCGCGTTGCGTACGACCACGACCTTGCGCTCGGCGAAGAGCGACGGGCTGGTCAGCTCGGCGAGGGTGCCGGGCTGCAGCTGGTCCGGGGTCAGGTCACGTACGTCCGTGTCGGCGTCGGCGGCCTTGGCGGCGGCCACCACCTCCTGCACGGCACGGTCGAGCAGGAGGTCCTCCTGGCCCACGGCAAGGGTCACCGGGGCGAGAGGGTCGTCATTCGCAGTCTTCCTGGCCATCGCTCAAAGCATCCCACGCCGCACTGACAACGAACCGGCCCCGGCACCCCGACCGGCCCCGGAGCGGACCCCGAGTCCGGCTCGGGGTCACGGCTCCTCGCGCCAGCCGTCCCACTCCCCCGCGAACGCGTCCAGCTCGGCGGGGTCCAGCCGCTCGCGCTCGTCCCGCAGGACCACCAGCCACTGGGCGTCCTCGGCGTCGTCCTCGCCGGCCAGCGCGTCCCGGACGAGCTGGGGCTCCTCGTCGATCCCGAACCTCTCACCGAGCGCCTCGACGGCCTCCTCGGCGGCGTCGCGGTCGGGCAGCACCAGCACGTGTCTCACATCGCTCACGGGCCCATTCTCCGGCACCCCGCGTGGGCCCGAGGCCCACGCCCAGGCCGGGCGAGGCCGACCCCGGCCTAGGAATCGGCCGAGTCGCTCAGGTCGGGGTTTCGCACGGTCGGCACCCCGTCCAACTCGATCCCGAAGCAGTTCCGGTAGACCGTCAGCACCTCCTCGTCCGTCTCCAGCTCCCGCTTCTCGCGCGTGCCGTCCGGGGCGGTCGTCTTCAGCTTCCGCCCGCTGAGCGTGATCCGCCCGCCGTCGTCGGTGACCCGGGAGCACACCAGCGACCGGGTGAAGTGCGACAGCGGCGAAGTGCTGTGCCACCACGCGCCGGCCACGAAGTCCCCGAGCACCCGGGTCCGTGTCTCCAGCCGGTACTGCGGCGTGCCGTCCCGCACGACGTCCAGATCCCCGGCGCCCGGCGCGTCACCGCCGTGCACCCCGGCCGGGTCCGGCCCGGCCTCCACCACCCGGAACGTGCCGCCGGGGTCGTCCTGCGCCCCGCGTTCCGCGTAGGCCAGCGGGTAGTGGCTGTGCGCCCCGAACCCGACATCGGCGAGCCAGGTGTCCCCGTCCGCCGTCCGTACCCGCAGCGCGAGATGGTCGTAGGGGATCCCGGGCCGCCCCTCGTCGTCGTAGACACGTCCCGCGAGCAGTTCCACCTCGTAACCGAGTGCGGCCAGCAACGTCCCGAAGGCGCCGTTCAGTTCGTAGCAGAAGCCGCCGCGCCGGTCCGCGGTCACCTTGTCCAGCAGCCGCTTCTCCTCCAGCGTGATCTCCTCGCCGAGGTGGATGGACAGGTTCTCGAAGGGGACGGTGAGCAGATGGCGCAGGTGCAGCTCGCGCAGCGCCTCGCTGGTGGGCTGCTCCGGGCGGGCACTGCCGAGTCGGCGGAGATAGGCGTCGACCTGTGCTGATGTCATGAGCCCAGTCTCGCCCGATGCCCGCGGCAGGTGTGGGCTCATGCCGACATTCCTCTCCCGCCCGCAGTCCTCCTCGCTCCCCTCCGCCCGCTTCGGGCCTCGCCGCGGGACCGCTGCGGTCGTGGCCGGCCCCGCTCCGACCGCTTCGGTCGTGGCCGGCCCCGCTCCGCCCGCTGCGGTCGTCGCCGGTTCCGCTCCGCCCGCTTCGGTCGTCGCCGGTCCCGCTCCGACCGCTTCGGTCGTCGCCGGTCCCGCTCCGACCGCTTGAATGCCGCTCGGCTCCTCTCCGCTCGCCCTCCTCTCCACACGCTTCGGTTCTCTCCGGCGCTCTTCCGGTCCGGTTCGGTCCTCGTCGGCTCCTCTCTAGTTCTCGCTCGTCACCTGTATCTCTCCGGTCCTCCCTCCGGTCCCGGTGACCGCCAGCGCGCCGTCCCGGTCGGTGCGCAGGACGACGGCTCCGCCGGTCCGCAGGGCGGCCACGGTCGCCGGTGCCGGGTGGCCATAGGAGTTGCCGGCGCCGACGGACACGAGCGCCACCCGGGGTGCCGCGAGGCGCATCAGTCGCGGGTCCTGGTAGGCCGAGCCGTGGTGGGCCACCTTCAGGACGTCGACTCCGGCCAGGTCGGCCGCCGGCGGGGAGCGCAGCAACGCCTGCTGGGCCGGCGGTTCGAGATCTCCGAGCAGCAGCAGCCGCAGCCCGCCCGTACGCACGAGCAGCGCCACGCTGGCGTCGTTCGGGTCTTCCGGCTCGAAGAAGACACCCGGCCGGGCCGACGGCACCGGGATGGCGGAGGGCACCCCCGGCCGCGGGCCCTGCGGCGGTGGCCACAGAACGCGCCAGCTGAGCGGTCCCGTGCGCCGTTCCTCTCCCGCGACGGCCGTCGTGACCGGGATGTGCCGCTCGGCCGCCTGTCTTCGGACGAACTCCGCCTGGTCCGCCGGTTCCGCGAATCCCGTGGTCTCGATCGCGGCCACCGAGCGGCCCCGCAGGACGCCCGGGAGCCCCGCCACATGGTCCGCGTGGAAGTGGGTGAGGATGAGAAGGGGGACGCGGGTGACGCCCAGCCGCCGCAGGCAGTCGTCGACCAGCGCCGGGTCGGGTCCGGCGTCCACGACCACACCGGCTCCCTCGCCCGCCGCAATCACGGTCGCGTCGCCCTGCCCGACATCGCACATCGCGAACCGCCAGCCCGGCGGCGGCCAGCCCGTGATCACCCGGGTCAGCGGTACCGGCCGCGTCACCAGCAGCACGACCAGCACTCCGAGCAACGCGCACCACCCCGGGTACCGCAGCAGCCTCCGCCCGGCCAGGACGACGGCCACGGTGACCGCCGCGAGCGCCAGCGCCCCCGCCCAGCTCCCCGGCCAGTCCACCCCCGCGCCGGGCAGCGCCGCCCCGGTCCGGGCGACCCCGGCGATCCAGCCGGCCGGCCAACTCGCGCACCAGGCCAGCCCCCTGGCCACCGGCATCGCGGCCGGCGCTGCCGCGAGCGCCGCGAAGCCCAGCACCGTGGCCGGTGCCACCGCCATCTCGGCCAGCAGGTTGCACGGCACCGCCACCAGGCTCACCCGGGCCGACAGCACCGCCACGACCGGCGCGCACACGGCCTGCGCGGCGGCGGCCGCCGCCAGTGCCTCGGCCAGCCGCGGGGGCACCCGGCGCCGCCGCAACGCCTCGCTCCAGCCGGGCGCCAGCACCAGCAGCGCTCCGGTGGCCAGCACCGAGAGCAGGAAGCCGTAGCTGCGGGCCAGCCACGGGTCGTACAGCACCAGCAGCAGGACGGCCGTGGCCAGCGCCGGGATCAGGGATCTGCGGCGGCCGGTGGCCAGGGCGAGCAGCGCGACCGCGCCACAGACCGCGGCCCGCAGCACACTGGGATCGGGCCGGCAGACGACCACGAAGCCCAGCGTCAGCGCCCCCGCGAGCAGGGCCGTCGCCCGCAGTGAGAGCCCCAGGCGCGGGGCCAGGCCACGGCGTTCGGTCCGTTGGGCCAGGCCGGGTGGCCCGATGAGCAGCGCGAGCAGGACGGTGAGGTTGCTGCCGGAGACGGCGAGCGTGTGCGCGAGGTCCGTCTCCTCGAAAGCGTGGTCCAGCTCGGGAGTGATCCGCGAGGTGTCCCCGACGACCAGCCCGGGAAGCAGCGCCCGGGCGTCTTCCGGCAGGTCCTCGGTCGCCTCCCGCAGACCGGCCCTGAGCCGCCCCGCCAGCCGTTGCGGCCCGCTCGGCCCACCCACGATGCGGGGACCCGGGCGGCGCCGCACCCGCAGCACGGCCGCCGTCCGGTCACCGCCCGTCAGCGCGGGCGCCAGCCGCCCGCCGACCCTCAGCCGCGTGGACGGCAGCAGCCCGAGCCAGGCGTCCCGCCCACCCGGCCTCCGCCGCGCGCCGTCGGCCGACCGCGCCCCGGGCCGCCGGTCTTCCTCGGCACTCGCTTCGGGTGCCGGTACATCCGCGTCGACGATCATCAGCACGGGCGTCCGGGTCCGGGCACGTCTCCCGTCGGCCTCCTCCACGCTCCGCAGCTCGGCCCGCACCAGCACCGCCGTGGGCGCCGCGTGATCGCCGCGCACCCGTGGCCTGCTCAGCCAGGGATCGCCGCTCACCTCCACCTCGGCGGTCACGGTGGCGAACCGCCGGGCCAGCTCGGGCACCGGCCCGCGCCGCACGTCGGCCCCGTGCAGTCCGGCGGAGACCGCTGCCGCCGCGGTACAGAGCAGCACCCCGGCGACGGTGGCACGTGCCCAGCGGAACGGGTGGTGCGCCCACCCGATCCGATCGGTCCAGGCGACTCGTCCCGGTCTCCGCGCCACGAGCAGCAGGACCCCGCCGACCAGGCAGGCGACGGCGGTTCCCGCGGTCCAGGCCGCGGGCGCGTCCAGGGTCACGGCCGCCGTGCCCCAGGCGACGAGCGCGGGCGGCACCAGTCGCAGGTCCATGGGGACGGTCCGGTCAGGGTGCGCGGCCCCGCTCCGCTCGGGCTCGGCACGCGGCGCGGCTTCGCCCAGGACGCGGCTCACGGCCGTACCAGATCGCGCAGATCGGTGAACCGGCGGTCGCCGATTCCGTTGACCTCGCGCAGTTCGTCCACGGAGCGGAAACCGCCGTGCTGGGCGCGGTAGTCGAGGATGTGCTGGGCCAGTACCGGGCCGACTCCGGGGAGGGTGTCGAGCTGGTCCGCGGTGGCCGTGTTGAGGGAGACGGGTGTCGACGGGCCCGTGCCGGCGGGGCCGGAGACCGGTCCGGCCGCCGCGCCGGGAGGAGCGCCGGAGCCGGTGGGGAGGCCGACGACAACCTGTTCGCCGTCGACCAGGAAGCGGGCGCGGTTGAGTCCTTCCGTGCTCACGCCCGGCCGTACCCCGCCCGCGGCGCGCAAGGCGTCGGCCACCCGGGCACCGGCCGGCAGCCGCCGGATCCCGGGTTTCCGGACCTTGCCGCTGACGTCCACGACGATCTCCGCGCCGGGTGTCGCCGACGTGCCCGCGGCCGCTCCGGCCGCGGCCGCTCCGGTCATCGCCGCTCCGGTCATCGCCGCTCCGGTCGTGGGTCCCTCGGCCTTCTTGTCGAAGGGCGCTTGGGCCCGGACCACTTGAGGAGCGCTCACGGACTGGGGCCGGCCCGTCCAGAAGTGCTGCGCGGCGAGGACGGCGGCGGCCACCAGGACCACGGCGAGCGCCACGACTCCGCGCCGCTCCACTGCGTACCGCGCCTGCAGCCACACCGGCATCCGCTCCCGCAGCGCCAGCCCGGCTCGCACCCGCCAGTCGGGGGCCCCGACTCCCGCCCGCCCCTCCGACTCCGGCTCCGGCAGTCCCTCCGGCTCCCGCAGTTCCTCCGGCTGCGACAGCTGCGACGGCTGCGCCACATCATCCGGTTCAGGACCCGCGACCGGCGTCATCGGACGCGGACCGGGCGCCGTCCCCCTGGCCGGCCCCGTCGCCGTCGTCGAGGCGGGCGAGGGCGAGGCGGGCGAGGGCGAGGGCGACGGCGAGGCGGGCGAGGGTCCGTCCGGCTCGGGTGGCGCGTTGCCCGACTCGCGCCACTGCGCGGTCCGTTCGCCGAAGAGGAGTTCCGCCCGGCGGCGCAGTTCCTCCGCGGGCGCGGGCGGGCGGCGGTGGGTGCGGCGGTGTTCGGAAGTGCGGCGGTGTTCGAGGGGGCGGCGGTGGCGGATGCGGCCGTCGGAAGCGGGGCCACGGCCGGGCCCGCTGGTCGGAGTCGCGGTACGCGAACGAGATCGAAGTGCCATGCGACGAGGATGGGGGTTTCCGCCGCACAGTGATGATCTTGATGAATTTCCGTGGACGACCGCCCGGTTGTGGATAACTCCGCCACCCACGCGGGTGAAGCCGGCCGGCCCCGGCGTCCAAGTGGCCCGCCGGAACCGGGAGTCGTGGTGTCAGCGAGGTGAGACGACCGCGCCCAGCAGCCCGGGCCCGGTGTGTGCGCCGATCACCGCTCCGACCTCGCTGACGTGCAGGTCGTTCAGGCCCGGTACGCGTACCCGCAGCCGGTCGGCGAGTGCCGCGGCACGGTCGGGGGCGGCCAGGTGGTGGACGGCGATGTCGACCTCCGCACCGCCAGCGCGCTCGGCGGTGAGCTCCTCCATGCGCGCGATCGCCCGGGACGCCGTCCGGACCTTTTCGAGCAGCTCGATGCGGCCGCCGTCGAGTTGGAGCAGCGGTTTGACGGCGAGCGCGGAACCCAGCAGCGCCTGCGCGGCGCCGATACGGCCACCGCGGCGCAGATAGTCGAGGGTGTCGACGTAGAAGTAGGCGGAGGTGCCGGCGGCCCGCTTCTCGGCGGCCGTGACGGCCTCGTCGATCGTGCCGCCCGCCTCCGCGGCCTCGGCGGCGGCGAGAGCGCAGAAGCCGAGCGCCATCGCGACCATGCCGGTGTCCACGACCCGCACGGGCACCGGTGCCTCGCGCGCCGCGAGGACCGCCGCGTCGTACGTGCCGGACAGTTCGGCGGACAGGTGCAGGGAGACGATTCCGGTGGCGCCGGACTCGGCGACCCTGCGGTAGGTCTCCGCGAAGACCTGAGGGCTGGGCCGGGAGGTGGTGACCGGGCGCCGCTTCTGCAGTGCCTGGGCCAGGGAGCGGGTGGAGATCTCGGTGCCCTCTTCGAGGGCCCGGTCGCCGAGGACCACGGTCAGCGGGACCGCGGTGATGCCATGACGCTCCATCGTCCGGGGCGGCAGGTAGGCCGTTGAATCGGTGACGATCGCGACATGGCGGGACATGAGCTGGAGGTTACCTGGCGTACCGCTCGCGCGGCAGCCCGGCCCCGGTGGTGCGGGCCCGGAGCGGCACGCTCAGGTGGTGCTCTCGGGGCGGGGCTTCTTCTGCCACGGGTGGGCGGGGCGCCATGAAGGCGGGTCGATCGCGCCGGCAGCGGGCTCCGGGGCGGTGCGGGCCTCGTCCGTCCCCGGCCAGGTCCGCCCGGCGGCAGGGCTGTCGGCGGGGGCGGCCGCGTCGGGCCACTGCGGGGACGCCTCGCCGGGCTCACTCCGTGTCCAGTGGCGCAGGGCGCCGGCTTCGATGTCGATCTGGGCGCTGAGGCTGTCCAGATCGTCGTCGGAGAAGCGGCGGGCCCGGTCGCGGACGGCCCAGCGCAGGGAGTCGGCGGAGGCGGTGATGCGCTCGGTGCGGCCGCGGAGTTCGGGCAGGCGGGCGGCGAGCGTGGCCCGGTCCGGCTCGGACTCCAGACGCTTGAGGTCGTCGTCCAGCTCGTGTCCGTGCACGCTGAGCCGCTCGAACAGGCCGAGGGACTCCTTCAGCGACTCGTCCTCGGTCACGCCCGCGTGCAGCGCGTCCTGGGTGGCGCGCAGAGAGGTGCGCAGCGTGAGCCGCAGCTGGGCGATCTCACCGGCCGGCCCGAACTGGGTGAAGGACTTGGCGCGCAGGGTGTGGTCCTCGACCGTGCGGCGGGCCTGCGCGATGGTCCGGTCCACCCCGCGCTTGGCGGCGCCGACCGCCTTGACGGTGGCGTAGGCGCCCAGGCCGACGAAAAGCAGGAAGAGCAGGGCGAACACGGTCAGCACTACTTCCATGACGCTCCTCCTCCGACCGTACGGCGCAAGCCGCCGTGCTCTTCCACGGTAAACGCAGCGGGCAGGCCCGGAGTTCCGCGAGGACCCCGAACCTGCCCGTAGGGGACTACCCCGACGCCGGTGTCACCCGGCACCCGGTGATCACGCGGGAACGATGTTCACCAGCTTGGGAGCCCGCACGATCACCTTGCGGATGCCCGCGCCGTCCAGCGCCGCGACGACCTTCTCGTCGGCCAGTGCCACCTTCTCCAGCTCTTCCTCGGAGATGGTGGGCGGCACCTCCAGCCGTGCCTTGACCTTGCCCTTGATCTGCACGACGCAGGTCACGGTCTCGTCGACGACGTAGGCGGGGTCGGCGACCGGGAAGTCCTGGTGGACGACCGAGTCGGTGTGGCCCAGCTTGCGCCACAGTTCCTCGGCGACGTGCGGGGCCAGCGGGGCGGTCATCAGCACCAGCGGCTCGGCCACGGACCGCGGCACGGCGCCGCCGGCCTTGGTCAGGTGGTTGTTCAGCTCGGTGACCTTGGCGATGGCGGTGTTGAAGCGCAGGCCCTCCAGGTCCTGGCGGACGCCGTCGATGGCCTTGTGCAGGGCGCGCAGGGTCTCCTCGTCGGCCTCGGCGTCGGTGACGGTGACCTCGCCGGTGTTCTCGTCGACGATGTTGCGCCACAGCCGCTGCAGCAGCCGGAACTGGCCGACCACCGCGCGCGTGTCCCACGGCCGGGACACGTCCAGCGGGCCCATGGCCATCTCGTACAGACGCAGCGTGTCGGCGCCGTACTCGGCGGCGATCTCGTCCGGGGTCACCGCGTTCTTCAGGGACTTGCCCATCTTGCCCAGCAGGCGGCTGACCTTCTCGCCCTGGTGGTAGTAGGCGCCGTCGCGCTCCTCCACCTCGGCGGCCGGGACCGCAATGCCACGGCTGTCGCGGTAGACGTAGGCCTGGATCATGCCCTGGTTGAACAGCTTGTGGAACGGCTCCGCGGAGGAGACGTGGCCCAGGTCGAACAGCACCTTGGACCAGAAGCGCGCGTACAGCAGGTGCAGCACGGCGTGCTCGGCGCCGCCGACGTACAGGTCGACACCACCGTGCGGCAGGCCCTCGCGCGGGCCCATCCAGTACCGCTCGATCTCCGGGTCGACCAGCTTCCGGTCGTTGTGCGGGTCCAGGTAGCGGAACTCGTACCAGCAGGAACCGGCCCAGTTGGGCATGGTGTTGGTCTCGCGGCGGTACTTCTTCGGGCCGTCGCCCAGGTCCAGGGTGACGTTGACCCATTCCTCGTTGCGCGACAGCGGCGTCTCGGGCTGGGTGTCGGCGTCGTCCGGGTCGAAGGTGCGCGGGCTGTAGTCCTCGACCTCGGGCAGCTCCAGCGGCAGCATCGACTCGGGCAGCGCGTGGGCGACGCCGTCCTCGTCGTAGACGATCGGGAACGGCTCGCCCCAGTAGCGCTGGCGGCTGAACAGCCAGTCGCGCAGCCGGAAGTTGACGGTGCCCTCGCCGATGCCCTTGTCCGCCAGCCAGTCGGTGATGCGGGCCTTGGCCTCGGCGACGCCCAGGCCGTCCAGGGAGATCTCGTCGTTGGAAGAGTTGATGATCCTCGCGTCGTACGACCCGAAGGCGTTCTCCCACGTCGAGGTGTCGGTGCCGCGGCCGTCGGTCGGCTCGACGATGCAGTGGATCGGCAGCTCGAAGGCGCGCGCGAACTCGAAGTCGCGCTGGTCGCCCGCCGGGACGGCCATGATCGCGCCGGTGCCGTAG
Organism: Streptomyces echinatus; assembly: GCF_014203595.1. GTDB lineage: Bacteria > Actinomycetota > Actinomycetes > Streptomycetales > Streptomycetaceae > Streptomyces > Streptomyces echinatus. The sequence goes on along the minus strand of NZ_JACHJK010000001.1, from coordinate 554,018 downwards.
CCCATCAGGACGTAGTCGGCGATGAAGACCGGGACCTGCTCGCCGTTGACCGGGTTGGTCGCGTACGCGCCGATGAAGACGCCGGTCTTGTCCTTGGCCTCGGCCTGGCGCTCGACGTCGGACTTCGAGGCGGCCTGCGCGCGGTAGGCGGCGACGGCCTCGGACGGGGTCGCGTGTCCGCCGGTCCACACCTCGTGCGTGCCCTCGGGCCACGTCTCGGGGGTGAACTTCTCGACCAGCGGGTGCTCGGGCGCCAGCACCATGTAGGTCGCGCCGAACAGGGTGTCCGGGCGGGTGGTGAAGACCGTGATGCGCTCGCCGTCGATCGGGAAGTCGACGCGGGCGCCCTCGCTGCGGCCGATCCAGTTGCGCTGCTGCAGCTTGATGGCCTCGGGCCAGTCCAGCCCCTCCAGGTCCTCCAGCAGCCGGTCGGCGTAGGCGGTGATGCGCATGTTCCACTGGCGCAGCTTGGCCTTGAAGACCGGGTAGTTGCCGCGCTCGGAACGGCCGTCGGCGGTGACCTCCTCATTCGCCAGCACGGTGCCCAGGCCGGGGCACCAGTTGACGGGCGCGTCGGAGGCGTAGGCCAGGCGGTACTCGCCCAGGACCTCGGCGCGCTCGGTACCGCTCAGCTCGCTCCACGCGCGCGTGGTGCCCGGAACGGCACGCTCACCGGACTCGAACAGGGCGATCAGCTCGGCGATCGGGCGGGCCTTCCCCGCCTCCTGGTCGTACCAGGAGTTGAAGATCTGCAGGAAGATCCACTGGGTCCACTTGTAGTACTGCGGGTCGATCGTGGCGAACGACCGGCGCTTGTCGTGGCCCAGGCCCAGCCGGCGCAGCTGTGCCTTCATGTTCTCGATGTTGGCCTCGGTGGACACGCGCGGGTGCGTGCCGGTCTGCACGGCGTACTGCTCGGCGGGCAGGCCGAAGGCGTCGAAGCCCAGGGTGTGCAGGACGTTGTGGCCGGTCATGCGCTGGAACCGGGCGTAGACGTCGGTGGCGATGTAACCCAGGGGGTGGCCGACGTGCAGGCCCGCACCCGAGGGGTACGGGAACATGTCCATGATGAACTTCTTGGGCTTCGCGGCCAGCGCGTCGTCGCCTGCCAGGTCGCCCGTGGGGTTGGGGGCCGCGTACGTGCCGTCGGCGTCCCAGAAGTCCTGCCAGCGTGCCTCGACCTCGGCTGCCATGGCGGCCGTGTAGCGGTGCGGCGCCGCCACCTCGGCGGTGACGGCGGGGTTCGTCTCGCTCATGATCCTCAAAGCTCCATCGATCGTCTCTGCCTGCGGAAACGAAAAAGCCCCTCGCACAGGAGGGGACGCCGCGCCGATGCCGACCTCACGGCTGACCGAAGGTCGGTACTGATCAGCGCGGCCCGCTAAGCAGAAGGCGTACGGCACGCATGGCGTTAGGGTACCGCAGCCCTTGAGCAAGCCGCGACGCTCTTCCGTATGGGTGGTGGACATGCCAGGCACGCCCACCGGAAGTGAACCAAGGTCAAAAATTACTTCGCGAACCGCCCCCTAAGGGGCACCCCGGCAATCAGATTGTGCGTTGATAACAACGCAATAACGCAAACCCTCGTACTGATCGGTATGACGCCACTTAGAGTTCGGCAGCGGGACCGCTTTCCCGGAACTGCTCGGAGTGCCCCCATGAACCCTCGTCGTAGTACCAGCTCGCTCCCCAAACCCGGCCGCTCGGCCTATGGGGTGGCGTCCGCTGTCGTTCTGCTGCTCATACCCGTGGTCGTGCTGGTCGGAGGCAGCCAGTTCCGCGAGTTCCTGAACTTCGGCGCGGGCGTGCTGTCCCTCGTCTCGCTGAGCTGCTCGGTGATCTGGGGCCTGTTCGCCCAGGACCGGATCTTCCTGAACACACGCCAGCGGATCATCGGCCAGGCGGTGCACCGCACCACCGCGGTCGGCTCGATCGCGTTCCTGCTGCTGCACATCACCACCAAGATCGCGCTCGGGCACACCGAGCTGATCGCCGCGATCATCCCGTTCTCGCTCGGCGTCTCCGGGATCGGCGGCCTGATCGGACTCGGCTCGCTGGCCGGCCTGCTGATGGTCTTCGTGGGCATCACCGGCGCCCTGCGCAGCAACTTCGCCACCCCCGCCCCGGTCGCCGCCCGCTGGCGAGCCATGCACATGCTGGCTTACCCGGCCTGGTGCGCGGCGCTGGTCCACGGCCTCTACGCGGGTCGCTCGGCCAAGCCGGTCTTCGTGATCCTCTACAGCCTCTCCCTGCTCGGCGTGATGGGCGCCCTCGCGCTGCGCGCCGCGCCGCGTCCGGTCAAGCGCAGGGTCGCCGACCGGCTGGTGGCCCTGTTCGGCAGCTCGGAGCGGGCCGGGCTGGACGAGCTGGACGCGAGCCGCTCCCGGGTGGCCGACGCGGCGTCGGCCGGCTACGGAAGCCGCCGGGAGCCGAGGCCGTCGCCCTCCGGCACCGCGGCCTCCCCGCTCTACCAGACCCCGGTCGCACCGGCCCCCGAGCCCGCCACCGGGTTCGCGGCGGCCTACCGCGCGGTGTCCACGCCGGGCCGCCCGCAGCAGCCGTTCGCGGCCGGCCAGACGGCCCGCATGGACCTGCCGCTGGATCTCCAGCCCACGGAGGCCATCCCGCGCATGGACGGCCCCTCCAGCACCTCGGGCAGCTGGCCGGTCCCGTCCCCGCCGCCGGTCGGCGAGGCACCGCCGTCCGCGTACGACCCGCTGCAGGACACCGGATACAACATCCCGGCCTACGGCAATCCGGGCGCCGCGGGATACGGCGGAAGTGACGTGTACGACACCGGTGAGACAAACGGCTTCTACGGCACGTACAACCCGAGTGACACGTACAACAGCGGTCCCGCCACCGAAACGCTGCCCGGCTCCTCCTACGAGGCGCCGGGTTCGGGCGAACCTTGGAACACGCCTTCCGGAGGCTTTAAGTGAACGAGGCCCTGCCCGACGTCCCCGAAGTCCGCGTGGTCGGGCTTCCCCAGCTCACGTCGGGCTTCGACCTTGTGGAGCGGCTCGATCTGCCCATGCATCTGAAGGTGCACGGGCCGCTCGACCCGCTGGGCGGCGAACAGCTCGCCCAGCTCGCCGAAGGCATCAACCTCAGGGGCCGCGGTGGTGCCGGTTTCCCCTTCCACAAGAAGCTGCGCTCGGTCGCCGAGTCGGCGATCAAGCGCGGGGTGCGCCCGGTCGTCGTGGTCAACGGCAGCGAGGACGAACCGGCGTGCCGCAAGGACACGGTGCTGATCAACCGTGCCCCGCACCTCATCCTGGACGGCGCGCTGCTGTGCGCCGAGGCGCTCGGCGCGCGCACGCTCGTCATCGGCGTCACCCGGGAGTCCACGCAGCGCTCCATGGAGGCCGCGCTCGCCGAGCGCGGGCTGAGCAACAGCCGTAGATCGGCGCTGCGCGCGTGGGTGCAGCGCAATCCGGTGCGCATGGTCACCGGCGCGGCCGCCTCGCTGATCCGCTCGGTCGACGGCGGCCCGGCGGTCCCGCCCGGCCGCAAGATCAGCGCCTCGCAGAGCGGCGTCGGCGGCGCGCCCACGCTGCTGTCGAACGCGGAGACGTTCGCGCAGCTGGCCATCGCCGCCCGCATCGGTCCCGAGCGCTACGGCAACACGGGCCTGTACGACGAGCCGGGCACGGTGATGCTCACCGTGTCCGGCGCGGTCGCCCGCCCGATGGTGATCGAGGTACCCACGGGCGTGCCGCTGCGCTACGTGCTGCAGCTGGCCGGCGCCCCGCCGGTGCCGCAGGGCGTGCTGACCGGCGGCTATCACGGCAAGTGGATCGACGCGGCCACGGTCAACGAGGCGATCGTCTCCCGCAACTCCCTGGACGCGGTGGGCGGTGCGCTGGGCGCGGGCGCGATCCTGCCGATCACTCAGGAGACCTGCCCGCTCGGCGAGTCGCTGCGGGTGGCCCAGTGGCTGGCCGAGGAGAGCGCCGGCCAGTGCGGGCCCTGCTACCTCGGACTGCCCGCCGCCGCGCGCGGGATGGAGGACATCCTGAACGGCGGCGGACCGGCCGCCCTGGAGGCGCTGAAGCAGGTCGCGAAGAACGTCAAGCGGCGCGGGGCGTGTTCGCACCCGGACGGCTCGGCGATGTTCCTGGAGTCGACCATCAAGGCGTTCACCGACGACCTGGCCGCCCATGTCCTCGGAAACGGCTGCGGGCGGCCCGTGGAGGGCGTTCTGCCGCTCTTCGAGGGGGGCAGGGCCCCCACGGGCGTCCCCGGCGGCGGGGAGCCCGAGGAGACCGGCTCCAGCCGCCAGAAGATCTTCGTCGACTGGACGCTCTGCCGGGGCCACGGGCTCTGCGCGGACATCCTTCCCGAGGTGTTCGAGCTCGGCGCCGACGGCTTCCCGACCGTCGCCCAGGCACAGGTGCCGCGCTACGCGGAGGCGAAGGCGCTGCGGGCGGTGCGCCGCTGCCCGGCGCTCGCCCTGCGCCTGGAGGAGGACACGCGCGGGCAGGCGCCGTCGCGCAATCTGCCGGTGCTCTCCCAGGGGCGTGGCCGGCGCGCACTCGGCCGCTGAGCCGACGCGAGGGGGCGGGCCACCCGAGCCGGGTGGCCCGCCCCCTCGTACCACTGTGACTTCTTGCACAACACGCCGAAGGCGGACCATCCATCGGATGATCCGCCTTCGATTTCTGTGGAGCTAAGGAGAATTGAACTCCTGACCTCCTGCATGCCATGCAGGCGCTCTACCAACTGAGCTATAGCCCCTTGTTTTGTTGTTTCGCCCGGTTTCCCTGGCGACGTCGTAAACATTACAGGCCTGGGGGCGTAGCACCAAATCGGTTTCGGCTTCGCTCCGATACGGCCGCTAATGTCGGTTTCATGACCATGATCGCGTCGCCCCCAGCCCGCCGCCGGACCAGGCTCGCCCTGGGGGTGTGCCTGGTGTCGTTCACGGCGTTCTGGGCCGCTCAGCGGGCCGCGCACGTGTCGATGATCGATCTGATGGTCTACCGGGCCGAGGGCGCCGCCGTGCGCGCCGGCGGCGACCTGTACGCCCTGCGCGCGACGGCCGCACACCTGCCCACCACCTACCCGCCGTTCGCCGCCCTGCTGTTCACCCCGCTGCCCCTGCTGGACCCCGCGCTCCTGCGCACGGTGGCGACGGCCGGCAATCTCGCCCTCCTGGTGATGCTCGTGGGGCTGTCGCTGCGGCTCGTGGGCCACGCGCACGTGGAGACCGTCTGCTGGACCGCCGCATCGGCCGTGTGGTGCGAGCCGGTGTGGACGACCGTGCGCTACGGCCAGATCAACCTGCTGCTGGCCGTCCTGGTGCTGTGGGACCTGACCCGCCGCCCCGCCGGGGGGTACGACCGCTGGACGGGGGTGGGCCTCGGGCTGGCCACGGCGGTCAAGCTGACCCCCGCACTGTTCCCGGTGTTCCTGCTGGCCACGGGGATCGTGGACCGCCGCGGGGGCGGGGGCGGGCAGCCGTGGCTGCGGCACGCGCGCGGGGCGGCCGTCGCGTTCGCCGGGGCGACCGTGCTGGCGGCGGCCGTCCTGCCGTACGACTCCTGGCGGTTCTGGACGGACATGGTGTTCCGCGCGAGCCGGGTCGGGCAGCCGGAGGACACCGCCAACCAGGCCCTGCGCGGCGTCCTGGGCCGCCTTCTGCACACGCCCGACCCGGGAGCCCTCTGGACGGTCTGCGCGGCCGTGGTGGCCGTGTCGGGCCTCGCGGTGGCCGTGCGGGCGGAGTTGCGGGGGCGGCGGGCCTGGGCGGTGTGCGCCTGCGCGATCACCACCCTGCTGATCAGTCCGGTGTCATGGACCCACCACTGGGTGTGGTGCGTGCCACTGGTGGTGCTGCTGTGGTCGCGCGGGCACCGCGCGGCCGCCCTGGGCTCCCTGCTCGTCTTCTGCTCGTACGTCCCCTGGTGGGTGCCGCACGGCACCGGCCGACCGGAACTGCACCTGACCGGGGCGGACTTGGTGCTGTCGGCCGCCTACGGAGGGACCGGCGCGCTTTTCCTCGCACTGGCCCGGACATCGTTGCCGAGGCCCGGACGGGACAGGGTCCGCGTCAAGCCGTGACGAACTGGTAGAACCGCTTGAGCGTGCAGTGCTCCTCCAGGAGCCGGCCGTAGATCGGCTCGCCCTCCAGTTCCCGGTACGTCTCGATCGGGTCGCCTTTTATGATCAGCGCCCGCGCGCATTCCTCGCACCAGTACTGGTAATCGGGATTGATCGGCTCCATGTCACGGACGATCGGCGTTCCGCTGCCGCACCAGTCGCACTTCCGCCTGTGTGCACCCATTGATCAGCTCCAGCTGTGGCCGCAGGCCGTGCACACGTAGGAGATTCCGCCATTGTCGCCGAGAACTTGCGCCACATGCGCGGAACCGCAGGAAGGGCAGCTCAGCCGGGTGGTCGTGTCCCGTATCAACGCCGCACCGAGGAGGTGGCCGACCTCCTCGAGGATGCTCGCAGGCATCGCTACTCCCTCCCGTCGGGCCGCGCCCCCTTCCGGCCGTTTGATTCTGCCACGACCGGACCAATACGGTCAGCGACGCCTCAGTACCAGTCCGGACACAGCTCCCACCGCAGCCGTTCCGGCCAGGGCCCAGGCGCATACCGAGAAGGCCTCCGCGGAGCTATACGGCCCCAGCGGTCCGAACGACTCAAGCCGGTTCAGGAACAGTGTGCCGAAGGACGCCACACCGATCAGCTGACCGAGCTGCGCGACCGTCGCCAGCAGACCGCTGGCGTCCGCCGCGTCCTCGGGCCGCACGGTGGCCAGCGCCCCGGTGAGCGTCGGGCTGAAGGCGAGCGCCAGCCCGGCGCCCGTGCCCGCGAACCCGGCGTACAGAACCGCTCCCCCGTCGCCGCCGCCGTGGAAGGCGAGTCCCACGCCGGCGACGGACACCGCGGTGAGCGCGAACCCGGCCGGGGCGAGGGCCCGCTGCCAGGCCGCCGGCCACTTCCGCCAGGTGAGGCTGACCGCGCCGAAGACGACGGCGGTCGGTCCGAAGGTCAGCCCGGCCCGCAGGGCGCTGTAGCCGAGGCCGCCCTGGACGTGCAGGGTCAGCGCGAAGAGGAAGCCGGCGTTGACGGACATCGCGGCGAGGATCCGGAACACGGCCCCGCCGACGCCGGGGTGCCGCAGGACCCGGGGCGTGATGAGCGGGGCGCCGCCCCGCCGGGCCAGCCGGGCCTCGTGGCCGCAGAACACGGCGAACAGCGCCACGGCTCCGGCCAGCGACAGCCAGGACCACCGCGGCCAGTCCTCCTCCTGGCCGAGCACCAGCGGCACCGTCAGCAGCGACACGGAGGCGCCGAGCAGCACCAGGCCGGGCAGGTCGAGCGCCCGGGCCCGCTCCCGCCCGCCCGCGCCGCCCAGCGGCAGGACGCGCCGGCCCAGCAGGAGCAGCACGACGCCCACCGGCACGTTGACCAGGAACACCGGCCGCCAGCCGGTGCCGAACAGGTCGGCGCTGACCAGCACGCCACCGACGACCTGTCCGGCCGCCGCACCGACGGCCAGGACCGCCGAGTAGGCGCCGAGCGCCCGCGCCCGGGCCTCTCCGGTGAACATGCGCTGGATGAGGCTGAGCACCTGCGTGATCATCAGGGCCGATCCCGCGCCCTGCACCAGCCGGAACACGATGAGCTCGGTCGAACCCCGCGCCAGTCCGCAGGCGAGGGAGGCGGCGGTGAACACGGCCAGTCCGGCGAGATGGACCCGTCCGTGCCCGAGCCGGTCGCCGAGCCGGGCCCCGGTGATCATCAGCACGGAGTAGGTGATGGCGTAACCGGCGACCACCAGCTGCAGGTCGGCGCCCGAGGCGCGCAGATCGGAACCGATCGTGGGCGCCGCGACGTTCACGATGAAGACGTCCAGGGCCGCCATGAACAGGGCGCCGAGCAGCACCCCGAGCAGCAGCCGGGACCGATTGTCAGTGGCGGCTGCTTCACTGTCCGTGCTGGATGCTTCGGCTCGGCCGGTGACCGGGGAGTCACTGTCAGTGCCGGGTGGTTGACTCTTCGCAAGGTTCGGGACGGGCTCGGTGTCCGGGCCGGTCGGGGATGTCGTCGTCATGGCGTCGAGCCTGACCACGGGCCGGTACGGGTGCCGAGTGCCCGCCGATGCTGGTACTGCCAGCACCTGGCAGCGACGAGCCGGTGTGCCGACGATGGAGGATGGGGATGACGGGGGGCGGACGATGAGGACGAGTACACAGCGGCGCAGGCCGGAGCTGGCCGCTTTTCTGCGCAACCGGCGGGCGCGGGTGACACCGGCCGACGTGGGGATGCCCCCGGGTCTGCGGCGGCGCACACCGGGGCTGCGCCGGGAGGAGGTCGCCCAGCTCTCGGGCGTGGGCGTGACCTGGTACACGTGGCTGGAGCAGGGCCGGCCGATCAACGCCTCGCCGCAGGTGCTGGACGCGGTCGCGCGCACACTGCGGCTGGACCCGCCGGAGCGGGAACATCTGTACCGCCTGGCGGAGGTGCCCTTCCAGTCGGCCCCCGCGGGTCTGACCCGGCGGATCAGCGCGGAGGTGCAGGGCATCGTCGACGCCCTGGACCCGCTGCTGGCGGTGGTCTACAACTCGCGGTACGACGTCCTGGCCACCAACGCGGCGTATCGAGACCTGTTCCTGTTGCCGAAGATCCGGGCGGGCCTGCCGAACGTGCTGTGGACGGTGTTCACGCTGCCGGAGGGAGCCTGTCCGGTGGTGCACCGGGAGAAGGAGCTGCCACTGATGGTGGCGACCCTGCGGTCGTCCTACGGCAGACATGTGGGCGAGCCGGCCTGGGAGGAGTACATACGCGAGCTGTCGGCGGCGAGCCCCTGGTTCGCGGAGCTGTGGGCGAGTGGCACCGTGGCGCCTCCCGGCCCCCGGGTGAAGACGTTCCGCCATGGCGGCGTCGGCGAGATACGGATGACCTCGCAGTCGCTCTCCCTCGACGGGATGCCCGAGTGCCGGATCGTGGTCTACAACCCGGCGGACGAGGAGGCGCGGGCGAAGCTGGCGGTGCTGCGGGAGCGAAGAGAGCCTTCGTACCTGAGCGGGACCGACCACCGTTGAACACAGAAAATCCCGCCCCCTGAGGGGACGGGATCCTCATCACCGATCTTTGACAACTCAATAGAGTGTCGATCAGTGGAGCTAAGGAGAATTGAACTCCTGACCTCCTGCATGCCATGCAGGCGCTCTACCAACTGAGCTATAGCCCCTGGCGTCATGCGACCGGAGCCGCATGTCTTGTTTCGCCCCGCTCGGCGGGGCGAACAAGAAGAACTTTAGCCTGTGACCTGCCAGAAAGTGAAATCCGGGGCCGGGGCTCCTCGGGACGGTCAGTCGTCGTCGCCGAGGACGGGCTCCGGGAGGGTGCCCGCGTTGTGCTCCAGCAGGCGCCAGCCGCGGGCACCTTGGCCGAGCACGGACCAGCAGCAGTTGGAGAGGCCGCCGAGGCTCTCCCAGTGCCCGGCCTCCAGGCCGAGGAGCCGGCCGATGGTGGTGCGGATGGTGCCGCCGTGGCTGACGACGACCAGGGTGCCGTCCTCGGGCAGCTTCTCGGCGTGCCGCAGCACGACGGGGGCGGCGCGGTCGGCGACCTCGGTCTCCAGTTCGCCGCCGCCGCGGCGGACGGCCTCGCCCCGCTTCCAGGCGGCGTACTGCTCCCCGTAGCGGTCGATGATCTCCTCGTGCGTCAGCCCCTGCCAGACACCCGCGTACGTCTCGCGCAGGTGTTCCTCGTGGGTGACGTCGAGGCCGGTGAGGGCGGCCAGTTCGGCGGCCGTGTTCGCGGCCCGCTGCAGGTCCGAGGAGACGATCGCGTCGGGCCGCAGGGAGGCGAGCAGCCGGGCGGCGCGGCGGGCCTGGCCGATGCCCGTCTCGGTCAGCTCGACGTCCGTGCTGCCCTGGAAGCGGCGCTCCACGTTCCACGAGGTCTGGCCGTGCCGCCACAGGATGATGCGGCGGCCCCGGCCCTTGCGGTCGGTCACCTCACCCGTGGCGCTCATCACCACTCCCCGCCCGGCTCCTGGTCGGCCTCGGCGGCCTGCAGCTCGGCGTGCTCCGCGGCCTTGCCGCGGGTGGCCTTGGCGTCGGCGGGCAGGTCCAGCTCGGGGCAGTCCTTCCACAGCCGCTCCAGGGCGTAGAAGACGCGCTCCTCGCTGTGCTGGACGTGGACGACGATGTCGACGTAGTCCAGCAGGATCCAGCGGGACTCACGGTCCCCCTCGCGGCGGACCGGCTTGGCGCCGAGTTCCTTCAGCAGGCGCTCCTCGATCTCGTCGACGATGGCCCTGACCTGGCGGTCGTTCGGCGCGGACGCGAGGAGGAAGGCGTCCGTGATCGACAGCACGTCGCTCACGTCGTAGGCGATGACGTCGTGGGCGAGCTTGTCGGCGGCCGCCTGGGCGGCGGTGTGGATGAGCTCAAGAGAACGGTCGGTGGCGGTCACTACATGGCTTTCCGTCGGCGGTCTTTTGACCTCAAGGGTCTCACGGACCGCCCGGGGCACCCCACGCGTTTACCGCGAGCACGTGGGATGGCCCCGGCCGCGCTCCCCCGGGGGAGGCGGCCGGCGGTCAGGACGAGGACGGTTTGTAGTCGCCGCCGAGGATCACCGAGACGTCGGCGCCGGAGGAGACGTTGCCCTTGGTCACGGAGCCGGCGGGCAGGCCGAGGGTCTTGGCGACCTCGGAGGCGTTCGCCTTGTCGGCGGCGTCCGCGTAGATCACCTTCGAGGTGGCCTCGGTGCCGGAGGCGCCGCCGCCCTCCAGGAAGGTGAAGCCGCCGTTGAGGAGCACGACGCGGGCCTTCTCCGTGTCGTCCTTCACACCGGTGGCGTTCTGGACGGAGACCCGGACCGCGGAGCCGGCGCTCGGGCTCTTGGCGGTGCCGCCGAGGATGTCCTTCACCACGCTGTCGCTGGTCTGCGCGCTCAGCGTGCCGTCGGACCGCACGGGCAGCAGGGCGGTCTTGTAGTCGCCGCTCTTGGCGAGGTCGGCGAGCTTGGCGAGGAAGGCGCCGAGGTCCTTGTCGGTGAGCGGCGGGTCCAGGATCTGCGCGAGCGTCTGCACGGTGATGGTGGCGGACGACGGGTCGGAGGACATCTTGCGCAGCACGCCCTGCATGACCTGGCCGAACCGCTGCAGCTGGGCGTTCTGGGACTCGCCGGTGGCGCGGTAGGTGGCGTAGGCGACGGCCATCTTGCCGCTGAGGGTCTGGCTCTGGCCCTTGTGGACGAGGGGCGCGGTGCCCTTCTTCTTGGTGTCCGGGTCGGGCACGTCGGTGTCGGTGTCCAGCTCGATGTTGCCGACGAGGTCGACGAGGTTCTGCAGGTAGGGGGTGTCGAGCCGCCAGGTGCCCTGGATGCTGGTGCCGAGGACCGTGTCGAGCTGGTCGCGGGTGCCGGAGGTGCCGTCGCCGTCGACGGACTTGGCGAGGGTCGTGGTGGAGCCGTCGTCGCCGGTCAGGGCCAGGGAGTTGGGCAGCAGGACCGTGGTTCCCTGCTTGCTGGTGGTGTTGTCGACCAGCAGCGCCGTGGAGGTGCCGCCCTTGCCGGTGTTGTGCAGGTGGACGACGAGCACGTCGCGTTTCTGGGCGGCGACGGGTGTGGCCGTGCCGTTCCCACCGTCGGAGGAGGACAGGCCGGGCAGCTTTCCGGCGAACCAGAGGTAGCCGACACCGCCGGCCGCGACGAGGGCGAGGACGACGACGAGGGCGATGAGCCGGCCGCGGGCACGGCGGCGTGCCTCCTCGCGGCGCTCGGTGCGGTTCTCGGTGAACTTCAGCCAGTCGATGACGTCCTCGGAGTCGCCGTCCGGGTCCTCGACGAAGGCGAACTGCTCGGTGTGGTAGTCCGGTTCGCCGGACGCGCCGCCGTACTCCGGTGCGTCCGACGCGTTGCCGTACTCCGGTGCGTCCGACGCGTTGCCGTACTCCGGTGCGTCCGGGGTGTGGCCGTTCCCGTGCGGGGGCCGCATGTCCTTCGCGGGGCCGGCCTGCTGCGGGATGTGGGCGGTCTGCTCGGCGACCCGCGGCTGCTGACCGCTGCTCGCCGCCTGCCCGTAGGGGTCGTAGCCCGTGCCGTCCTGGGTGCCGGTGGCGTACGGGTCGTACGGGGCCCGGGAGCCGTAGGGGTCGTAGGCGGGCGGCTGCTGGCCCGAGCCGTAGGAGGACCCCGGCTGCTGCCCGCCGGTGGCGTACGGGTCGTAGCCGTAGCCCTGCTGCTGGGCGTACGGGTCGTAGGCCGGCTGCTGGGTGCCCGGGACCTGCTGTGCCTGGGCAGGCCGTTGTGCCGGGACCTGCTGGTACACGGGCTGGCCGTACTCGTCGTAGCCGACGAGTTCGTACGGGCCGTCTCCGTACCCCGCGTCGTATCGGTCGTTCACCGGTGCCCCTCTCGGCTCACTCGCCGCGGTACAGCTCGCGCTTGTCGATATAGCGCACGACTCCGTCCGGCACCATGTACCAGATGGGGTCTCCCTTGGCGACTCTCGCCCGGCAGTCCGTGGAGGAGATGGCGAGCGCCGGCACCTCCACGAGGGAGACGCCGCCCTCCGGCAGTCCGGGATCGGTCAGGTGGTGGCCGGGACGGGTGACACCGATGAAGTGCGCGAGGGAGAAGAGCTCCGCCGAGTCGCGCCAGGTCAGCAGCTGGGCGAGGGCGTCGGCACCGGTGATGAAGAAGAGGTCGGTGTCGGGGTTGAGGGCGCGCAGGTCACGCAGGGTGTCCACGGTGTACGTGGGGCCGCCGCGGTCGATGTCGATGCGGCTGACGGAGAACTGCGGGTTCTCGGCGGTCGCGATGACCGTCATCAGATAGCGGTCCTCGGCCGGGGAGACCTTGCGGTGGGACTTCTGCCACGGCTGGCCGGTGGGGACGAACACCACCTCGTCCAGGTGGAACTGCACGGCGACCTCGCTGGCCGCCACCAGGTGCCCGTGGTGGATCGGGTCGAAGGTCCCGCCCATGACGCCGAGACGCCGCTTGCCCGTGTGGGCGGGGCCGTTGCCCGGTCCCTGCTGCGGGTGCTTCACCGCGTCGTCGGCCGTCTCGTGCGCCGGACCGGTAGGCATGTCCTGCTCTCCCATGCGTGCAGACCCTACCGGCCCGGTCTCGGACGTCCGGCCGGGGACGGGGTCCCCGCTCAGCGGTCGCGGTTGAAGCGGGTGGTGATCCACAGCAGCAGGAGCAGGATGATCAGCGCGCCGCCGCCGGTGACGGCCGGGTTCAGGCTCTCGTGGTTTCCGCCGTGCGGCTCGCCCTCGGCGGCGAGGGTGACCAACTGGGCTGCGGTGCTCTGGAAGCTCATCTTCGGCAGGACCTATCGCGTGTGGGCGGAATAAAGATGTCGGCTCATCGTAAGCGGGCGGCCCCGCGGCGATCACGCCGACTCCGCCGTTGGGGACGGAGGGTGCCGGCCGGGCACCGGAGTGCCGGCTTCGTTCGCCGCCGGGAAGCGGGGAACTTTCGCCGGCCGTCAGTCGTCCTTGCGCTTGTAGCCGCGCAGCAGGAACCAGGCGGTCAGCACACAGCCGAGGACCATCACGACCAGGACGATGCGCAGCAGGTTTCCCGTCCCGTGCTGCTGGACGGCGCTTGCGGCGGCCTCGGTCAGCCGGGCGGCTGCGGGGTGGTGCTCCATGGCGGGGACTCCTTCGGGTGTACTGCCCGTCCACGGTATCTCCGCCTAGGCTGGGCCCCGCCTCGGGGGCGCAGTGGGCACTCATACGCACATGGGGGAAGACATGTCCGACGACGGCCACCAGCACACGGGGCACGAGCGCGTGCCGAGCAGGCAGCGCAGGCGCTTCCCGGGAATATCCTCGCGGGCCTACGAGCACCCGGCGGACCGCTCGGCCCTGGTCGCGCTCCGCAAGCTGAGCGGGTTCGACACCGTCTTCAAGGCGCTGAGCGGGCTGCTGCCGGAGCGGAGCCTCAGGCTGCTGTTCCTGTCCGACTCGGTGCGGGTCTCGGAGCGGCAGTTCGCGCACCTGCACGACATGCTGCTGGACGCCTGTTACATCCTGGACCTGGAGAAGGTCCCGCCGATGTACGTGACGCAGGACCCGCAGCCGAACGCGATGTGCATCGGTCTGGACGAGCCGATCATCGTCGTCAGCACGGGGCTGGTGGAGCTGCTCGACGAGGAGGAGATGCGGGCGGTCGTCGGACACGAGGTGGGGCACGCGCTGTCCGGGCACTCCGTGTACCGCACGATCCTGCTGTTCCTGACGAGCCTCGCCCTGAGGGTCGCGTGGATCCCGCTGGGCAACCTCGCGATCATGGCGATCGTCACGGCGCTGCGGGAGTGGTTCCGCAAGTCGGAGCTGTCCGCCGACCGTGCCGGCCTCCTGGTGGGCCAGGACGTCCAGGCCTCGATGCGCGGCCTGATGAAGATCGCGGGCGGTAACCACCTGCACGAGATGAACGTGGACGCGTTCCTGGAGCAGGCCGAGGAGTACGACTCCGGCGGCGATCTGCGCGACTCCGTGCTGAAGATCCTGAACGTGCTGCCCCGTTCGCACCCGTTCACCACGGTGCGGGCCGCCGAGCTGAAGAAGTGGGCCGAGTCCCGGGACTTCCAGCGGATCATGGACGGCCACTACCCGCGGCGCAACGAGGACAAGGACACCTCCGTCAGCGACTCCTTCCGCGAGTCGGCGGCCAGCTACGCGAGCGATGTGAAGGGCTCCAAGGACCCGCTGATGAAGCTGGTCACGGACCTCGCGGGCGGCGCGGGCGACCTGGGCGGCCGGGTCCGGCGGGGTTTCGACGGCTTCCGGAGCCCGCCGCCGGCCCAGGGGGACACCCCGGGCGGCGACGAGGAGTAGACGTCGGCGTCGGCGTCGGCGGTCAGGCCCTCGGCTGGGCCTGGGTGGAGAGGGTTCCGCACAGGGGCGTGGCGCCGTCCGAGTCGTAGGGGTTGGTGCCCGCGGGGCCGCCGGACCCGGCCCTCTGGCCGGCCAGGAGGGGGCGGAGATAGGACGAGGCGTCCTCCGCGCAGGCCAGAGGACCCGCCTGGACGTAGGACGTGACCAGCTGGAGCTGGTTGGTGCGCAGGTCGTCGCGGTCGAAGCGGAAGGTCAGCTCGCGACGGACCGTGAAGAGGGAGGCGGGGGCGTCGGACGCGGCGCCGGTGGGGAGCAGGGCGTAGACGAAGGTGTGGTCGGCGGTGACCTCCAGCGTCGCGGAGTCGGCCTCGACGGCCCGCAGGCTGCCGGAGACGCGGATCTCCTCGTCGGCCAGCCGGGCCCGGGCGGGGTCGATGCGGACGACCCAGCCCGTGGGCGCGTGCCGGCCGTCCGCCGCCGGGTGGTCGAAGCTCTGGTCGAACTGGGCGAGCTGCTCGGGGTCGACCATGGCCCGGGCGGCGCGCGCCTCGTGGCCGGTGATGACCTCCGGGTGGAGCGAGGAGCGGACGATGTAGTTCTTGACGATGGTGAGGGCGGCCACCACCTGGCTCTCGGAGAAGTGGGCGGTGCTGCGCGAGACCGGCAGGGGTATGCCCTTGGCGCCGACCGGGAACGGGGCGGCGGGACTGTGCGCGTACAGCCTCTCGGCGTCGGCGGCGCCGGGCACCTTGCCCTGGGGGGCGAGCGGGATGACCGTCATCCGCAGGGGCTCCACGGGCCGGCGGGCCTGCGGGGAGCTGTAGGGGTGGCGGACGCCCATGTAGATCGCGGTGCCGAAGGCGATGGCGATCAGGACGGCGAGGATCAGGACCTGCCGGGTGAGTCCCCGGTGCAGGGGCGGGCGGCGGCGTACGGCGGGCGCGTGGTCGGCCATCCGCTCCTCGGCGGAGAACTCCTGGAGGCGGGCAGCGCGGACGAACGACTCGTCGAAGACGACGGATCGGTATTCGTCCTCAGCACCTCCGGGGCCGCCCTCGGGTGTCCCCTCCGGTGGGTCTCCAGGCCCGCCCATACTTTCAGGGTAGGTCTCGTGGGCCCCGGGTAAACGCCCCGTCACACGACAAGTTCTGACAGGTTCTCACCAGGTGCGGGCGGGGCGCTCAGGGGGAGCGCGGGATGGCCGAGACGGCCGGCTGGGAGTGCTCCGCGGAGGCGGCGGGAGCGGTCGCGCCGCCCTGTCCGAGGCCGGTCGAGGCGGGGGCGGGGACCCGGTCGCGGGTGCCCGAGGAGCTTCCCCGGTAGACGGCGGCGAAGGCCAGGGCGACCATACCGATGCCCATCACGACGGCGAGGATCCAGGCCACGGGGCGGTGCCAGCGGACCTGCTTGCCGTAGGAGCCGTAGGGGCCGTCGCCGAGGACGTAGGTGTCGTCCAGCTCGTCATCGTCGTGATCTTGACCGAATGCGGCGCCCTCGGGGCCGTAGCCGTCGTCGTAGCGCTCGCCTCGGGCGTGGGCGCGGCGGGCCTCCGCCTCGGATGCCTCGGCTCTGGCCTGGGCGGCGGCGAGGAGTCGCTCGACGGCGGTCGGCTCATGGAGCGTGGCGGCCTGTACGAAGGCCTCGTCGAACACCACGGAGGCGAACTCTTCGTCCGACACCCCGTGGTCGTGGTCGTCGTCGGGCTCCCAGCCGTCAGGGAACGGCGTGCCCCCCACGTCCTCCGGCACGGGTCCAGAGTAGACCTGGGGGGTCAATTTGGGCAGACGGTATGGAAATTCGTCTGCCCTGTGAGACGCCTTTCGGCCGTGTGGCCGCGCCGGGCACGGGGGCCGGGCGCGCTGGGCCGAACGGGTGAATATCAGCGGCGTACGTGGCCGTCGCCGGTGACGATGTACTTCGTGCTGGTCAGCTCCGGCAGGCCCATGGGACCGCGCGCGTGCAGCTTCTGGGTGGAGATGCCGATCTCGGCGCCGAAGCCGAACTGGCCGCCGTCGGTGAAGCGGGTGGAGGCGTTCACAGCGACGGTGGTGGAGTCGACCAGCTGGGTGAAGCGGCGGGCCGCCTGCTGGGAGGTGGTGACGATGGCCTCGGTGTGGCCGGAGGTCCACAGCCGGATGTGCTCGACGGCCCGGTCGAGGGAGTCGACGACGGCGGCGGCGATGTCGTGGGAGAGGTACTCGGTCTCCCAGTCCTCGGCGGTCGCCTCGACCACGGTCGCCTTGGAGTCCTTGGCGTAGGCCATGACCCGCTCGTCGGCGTGGACGGTGATGCCGGCCTCGGCGAGGGCGTCCAGGGCGCGGGGCAGGAACTCGGGGGCGATGTCCTGGTGGACGAGGAGGGTCTCGGCGGCGTTGCAGACGCTGACCCGGTGGGCCTTGGAGTTGATCAGGATCTCGACGGCTGTGTCGATGTCGGCCTGGGCGTCGACGTAGACGTGGCAGTTGCCGGTCCCGGTCTCGATCACGGGGACCGTGGACTCGCTGACGACGGTCTGGATCAGGGAGGCGCCGCCGCGCGGGATGAGCACGTCGACCAGGCCGCGGGCCCGCATCAGCTCGCGGACGGAGTCGCGGCTCTCGCCGGGCACGAGCTGGACGGCGTCGGCGGGCAGCCCGGCGCCGCCGACGGCGTCCCGGATGACCCGGACCAGGGCGGTGTTGGACTCGTAGGCGGAGGCGGAGCCGCGCAGCAGGACGGCGTTGCCGGACTTCAGGCAGAGCGCGGCGGCGTCGACGGTGACGTTCGGGCGGGCCTCGTAGATGATGCCGACGACGCCGAGCGGCACGCGGACCTGGCGCAGGTCGATGCCGTTGGGGAGGGTGGAGCCGCGAACGACCTCCCCGACCGGGTCGGGCAGCTTCGCGACGTCGCGGACATCGGAGGCGATGGCGCGGACCCGCTCGGGGGTGAGGGTGAGCCGGTCGACGATGGCCTCGCTGGTGCCGTTCTCCCGGGCCTTGGCCACGTCCTTGGCGTTGGCCTCGACGATCTCGGCAGTCCGGACCTCCAGGGCGTCGGCGATGGCGAGCAGCGCGTCGTCCTTCACGGCGCGCGGGAGCGGCGCGAGGTCGGCGGCGGCGGCCTTGGCCCGGTAGGCGGCCTGGGTGACCGGGGACATCGAGTCGTACGGCGAGAGCGTGGTCATGAGGGAAGGGTAGTGCGCGGGGCGTCCCGGTTCAGCGGTCGTCCCACACCCCGAGACACCACAAAAGGGATGAACCACCCGGCCGGGGCGCCGACCGGCTTCCCGCTTGCGACCGCTTCCGGGGCTCGGCCCCCGCGCCCCCTCCCCCGGCCCGGCCGGCTCAGAACGGATGCACTCCGACCGGTGTCGCCGGCGCGGGGCCGTACCCCTCGGCGATGCGGTGGTGGTAGGTCTCGCGGTCGATGACCTCCAGGCCGACGATCTCCCAGGGCGGCAGCCCGGCGCTCTGCCGGTGCTCACCCCACAGACGCAGCGCCACGGCGGCGTCGTGCAGGTCGCGGGCCTCCTCCCAGTACCGGATCTCGGCGTGGTCGGTCGCGTATCTGCTGGTCAGCAGGAAGGGATGGTCGTGGGCGAGTTGTTCCAGAGCCCGTCGCAGTTCGGGCAGGGGGACCTTCTGCCCGGAGACGCTCAGGGTGACGTGCCACAGCCTGGGCAGGTCCTTCGGCTCCTCGTAGGTGTCCCCGGCCGCGACGCTCGTCAGAGCACCGCGGGACGCCGCCCCCGGGCGCACTCGTCTCACGACGGCCTCCTTCACGCTTGGCCGGCCAGGCCCGCATGGCTCGCTCGGCCCCTTGACGGAACATGTCCTTTCAACATGTCCCCGAGACAAAGTTGAGCAGGCCGCAGGGCTCCGCGTGGTGGTTTTGCGGAACGTCCCCACCCGGGGGCATTCCTTACGTCCTGTTTTACGAGCGGTTTTGCGAGAGTTACACGTGCAGGAGCACCAGGTCGTCCCTGTGTACGACCTCGCGTTCGTACGCCGGGCCCAGATCTCGCGCCAGCTCTCGGGTCGAACGCCCGATCAGCCGGGGGATCTCCTTGGCGTCGAAGTTGACGAGTCCCCGGGCCACCGCGCGGCCCCGCGCGTCGCGCAGTTCGACGGGGTCACCGGCGCTGAACTCGCCTTCCACGGCGGCGATTCCGGCCGGCAGCAGCGACGTGCGCCGCTTCACGACCGCGTCCACCGCGCCGTCGTCCAGGATCAGCGCGCCCTGCGGGGTGGAGGCGTGCTGGAGCCAGAGGAGCCGGTCGGCGGAGCGCTTGCCGGCGGGGTGGAAGTAGGTGCCGGTGTCGCCGCCGGCCAGGGCCTCGGCCGCGTGGACGGCGCTGGTCAGCACCACGGGGATGCCGGCGGCGGCGGCGATGCGGGCGGCCTCCACCTTGGTGACCATGCCGCCGGTGCCGACGCCGGCCTTGCCCGCGCTGCCGATCTCGACGCCGGCGAGGTCCTCCGGGCCCTTCACCTCCGCTATCCGGGAGGTGCCGGGCTTGCTGGGGTCGCCGTCGTAGACGCCGTCGACGTCGGAGAGGAGGACCAGCAGGTCGGCGTGGACGAGGTGGGCGACGAGGGCGGCGAGGCGGTCGTTGTCGCCGAAGCGGATCTCGTCGGTGGCGACGGTGTCGTTCTCGTTGACGATCGGGAAGGCACCCATCGCGAGCAGCTTGTCGAGGGTGCGGGAGGCGTTGCGGTGGTGGGCGCGGCGGCTCATGTCGTCGCTGGTGAGCAGGACTTGGCCGACGCGGACGCCGTAGCGGGCGAAGGAGGCGGTGTAGCGGGCGACGAGCAGGCCCTGGCCGACGCTGGCGGCGGCCTGCTGGCGGGCGAGGTCCTTCGGGCGGCGGCGCAGGCCCAGCGGGGCGAGGCCGGCGGCGATGGCGCCGGAGGAGACGAGGACGATCTCCCGCTCTCCCCCGCTGCGGCTCTTGGCCAGGACGTCGACGAGCGCGTCGACACGGTCGGCGTCCAGGCCTCCCGCGGCGGTGGTCAGGGAGGAGGAGCCGACCTTGACGACGATCCTGCGGGCCTCGCCCACGGCCTGTCTTGCCCTTGCCACCTTGTCTGCCGTCCCTCGCCTCGGTCCGCTGCGCCGGTCGGAAATCTACGGGAAGCGGACCTCCCGCCGCACATCGGTCCACCCCCCGGACAGCGCCGTCCACCGCACCGGGCGGGCGGACGAAGGCCCCCGGGGAACGCTCCTCGGGGGCCCGGTGACCACGGCGGGAGGCTCAGCCCGCGATCACGCCGTCGGTCTCTTCGGCCGTCACCGTGCGCTGGCTCGGTACCGCGTCGGCCAGCTCGGCCGTCTCGGCGGGGTCGGCGTTCGCCGCGCCCGGCCGGGGCTGCCGGCCGAGGTTGCGGGCGTCGGCCCTGAGGGCCAGGTCGGCGACCGCGGCGTTGAACCGGTCGATCGACTTCGGCTCGTCGGGGCCGAGCAGGTACCGCTTCAGCTCCGTGCGCGCGTCCGCGAGCGGGTCGGCGGACGGGTCGCGCACGGCGTCCAGCAGGCCACCCAGTCCGGCCGCGTCGTTGGACAGGATCACTGCGGCGCGTACGGCCGTGTTCTGCCGCTCGAACTCCTCGGCGCCCACCCCGGCGGAGTCGGTGACCGCGTACGGCTTGCCGCTCGCGATGAAGTCGGAGACCACGGAGGAGATGTCGGAGACCATCGCGTCGGAGACGTTGAAGCAGTCGTACAGGCGCGGCTGGGCGCCGGTGACGACCCGGTGCTCGTGCGGCGGGAAGGAGCGCCAGTAGGCGTCGTTCCACTCGGCGCGCAGCCGGGCGGTCTCCTCGTGCCGGTGCACGTCGGTGATGCCGTCGCGGGTGGCCTCGGCCTCGTCGCCCTTGGCGCGGTGGGGACCGGCCAGCTCGGCGAGCCGGGCCTCGATACGGGCCAGCTCGGCCCTGGCCTCGTCCATGGCGTCGCCGTCGGCGGTGAAGCGGGGGTCGTCCGCGCGCTCGGCGGCGGCCTTCTCGACCAGGGCGGTGATCCGCCTGTGGGCGGCGCCCGCCTCCTTGCTGACGTTGCCGGTGAAGGGGTGCGGCTTGTACAGGACGCGGACCGGCGGGTCGGCCGCGATCAGCCTCCGCACGATGTTCTCGCCGGCGAGAACGATCGAGGTGTTGCCGGGGTTGCCGTCCCAGCCCTCCCAGGTGGGCGCGTACAGCACGGTCGGGCAGCGGTCACCGGAGGCGCTGCCACGGGGGCCTGCCGGCGCGTCCGGCCGGCTGCGGACGGGTGCGAGCTGGGGGCGGCCGACCTCCACGATGTCCTCGTCGCGGACACCGACGTCGGCGACGGCGTAGCGGTCGCGGCCGGCGCGGCCGGCTGTCCACACCTCGTCGTACACCTTGCTGTACGGGTTGACGCTGGCGAGCTTGTCGCTGTCGCCGTGGCCGATGAAGACGTGCTTCATGGTGGGCACGCGCAGCAGGTGGATGTTCTTGCCGACGTTGGCCGCGTAGAGGGCCACGCGGACGGTGGACAGGTCCAGGTTCATCAGATGCACCCCACCGGGCACGCAGACGACGGGGACCGTGGTGGGCGCGAGGCTGCGCAGGATGGCGCGCTCACGCAGAAGGACGAGCGGCCGGGTGTCCAGCCGCTCCATCGTCTCCAGCCACATGTTGACCTGGTACGCGGAGTCCTTGGAGCCGGAGAAGTACAGGACCGTCTCGGGCCGGTGGCCGGCCAGCCAGTCGTCCACGGCGGCGAGGACGGCGTCGGGCCTCGGCGGGATCCTCCGGCCGCGCACGTACGGCATGAGGACGAGGACGTACAGGCAGCCGAGGCCGAAGGTGAGACCGATGCCGGTGAAGCCGGCGACGGCGGAGCCCAGCTCGGCGGAGAGCAGGATGCCGGCGAGCGCGAACAGGTCGAGGTGGAGGATCTTCTCGGCGGAGCGGTGCAGCAGCACGCGCGGCGGGGCGTCCGGGATGCGGATGCGGGAGCCGAGGTCGATGTTGCGGGTGGCGACCGGCATCCGGCGGCGGTTGCGGATGAGGGTGACCAGCGCGCCGTGAGGGGCCTGGAGGCCGAAGAAGGCGATGAAGCAGGCGATCGCGCCGTAGAAGATCAGGTCGCCCGAGAGGGACAGCCGGGCCAGCAGCAGGACCAGGAGCAGCTGCCGGATCAGGAAGCGGATCGACAGACCCGCCCGGACCTTGCTGAGCCGGCTGATCAGGTAGCTGCCTCTGCGGTGCAGGTAGTGGTCCGCCAGGTACGTCACGGCGGCCAGCGCCGCGAAGGCGGGGACGCTCGGGACGAGCGCGGCCAGCATGAGCGCCGGCAGGCCCAGTATCAGGAGGGCCGCCGCGGCCAGCTCGGCCGCGCTGCCCACCCGGGCGACGCGAAGGGCGATGGTTATCACGGAGAAACCTGCTCTGGGAGGGGGAGTGCAAGCGTGGGTCGGTTGTGCCGGACATTCCGGGGTTGCGGAAGGTGGGCGGGTTCGCGCGATGTATGGATCAGGCCTCCGCGGACGCTCACATGCGTGAACGTCACGGAGGCCTGGCCCGCACACCCGGTCACGGCGGTGGTCAGAGGTCGCCCTGCCGGTCCAGCACCGAGGCGAGCGCCTGCTCGAAGCCGGACGCCTCGGCGGCGCCCGCGGTCGGGTCCTGCTGCCGTACGTCGATGACATGCCCGGTCAGCTCCGACAGCAGCACGTCCAGGGAGGTGCCGGCCACGGCCTCGGAGGAGAGCAGGGTGCTCGCGGGCTCCTCACCGAAGGCCTTGGTGCGCATGGGGGTGGCGGTGCGCTCGGGGTTGATGCAGTTGACGCGGATGCCGTCGGCGGCCCACTCGTCGGACAGCGCCTGGGTGAGGTTCACCATGGCGGCCTTGGTCGAGGAGTACAGGGAGTACTCGGCGCGGCCGCGGGTGTAGCTGCTGGAGGTGTAGAGCAGCAACTGGCCCTGGGACTCGGCCAGGTACTTGTAGGCCGAGCGCGCGATCTGCACGGGGGCCAGGTAGTTGACGTTCAGCGCCTCCTCGATGGTGGCGTTGTCGGTCTCGGCGAGCTTGCCGATGCGCAGCACGCCCGCGGTGTTGACGACGTAGTCGATCCGGCCGGTCTCCGCGTACGCCGTGGACAGCGCTTCGTCGACCTCCTCCGGGTTCTCCACGTGGGTGCCGGTGGTGGAGCGGCCCAGCGCGTAGACGTTCGCACCGTAGGACCCGGCGAGTTCGGCGATGTCCTTGCCGATGCCGTAGGAGCCGCCGAAGACGACGACGGTCCGGTCGGTGAGCAGGTCGCGGTAGGTGTCATCGCCGTACTGGTCGGGGGCGGCGGTGGAGGCGAGCTGGAACAGCTTGTCGGCGATGAAGACGTCGACGGGCTGGGTCACCTTCATGTTGTACTCGTCGCCCAGGACGACGTGGACCGGCACGTCCGGCAGGTACTTGAGGACCACCGAGCAGTCGTCCGTGGCCTGGAAGCTGGGGTCGGCGGCGGCGACCTCGTAGGCGCGGCGGATCGTGGACAGCTTGAAGGCCTGCGGGGTCTGGCCGCGGCGCAGCCGGGAGCGGTCCGGGATCTCGGTGATGAACTCGCCGTCCTCGCCGTGCGTACGCGTGACGATGATGGTGTCGGCGGACGGGATGGCGACGTCCACCGCCTGATAACGGTCCAGCGCGGTCACGCAGTCCTCGATGACGCGCTGCGAGAGCAGCGGGCGTACGGCGTCGTGGAAGAGGACGTTGAGGTCCTCTTCCACGGCAAGGCCCTCACGGAGCGCGGCGATGGCGCGCTCGGTGGTCTCGTTCCGCGTCGAGCCACCCTCGATGACTTTCTTCACCTTGGTGAAGCCGGCCTTTGCGACGAGCCTCTCGACGTCCGGCACGTAGCCCTGGGCCATCAGCACGATGACATCGTCGACGGACTCGGCGTTCTCGACGATGGCCAGGGTGTGCTCGATGACTGCCTTACCGGCGATCTTCAGCAGCTGCTTGGGGATCGAAAGACCCACACGCTGACCGGTTCCACCGGCCAGGATCACCGCGGTTGTTCGGGGCTTGGCTATGTGCTGTGACACAGGCTGACCTACCTTGTGGCGACTGGGAACCGGGAGAGCGTGCCACTTCCGGTTACCGCCGTGCAAGGCGAGTGACCTTCGCTGCATATACGGACGCAACCTGCCATTCACCTTGCACCCCCGGTGATTGGAGACAAGCCGTGTGAACTCCTGTGAATTTGCTGTGAGCAAGTCCACAGATAACCGAAAGAGTCGATCAGCGGCGCCACATCCGCGCGAAGGCGGCGGCACTCCGGAGCATGTGACCGGGCGGCCACCGCCATCGTCGTGAGCGCTCAACACAGGCTCTGACCTGCGTTTTCCAGTGCTCTCGGCGGCACCCCAACGCTCGGCCGACTGCCCGGGCACGGTGTCCGACCGCGCCACCGCGGCACCGATCGGGGCCGATTCCTCGACCGATCGGCGGAGTGTACGGATCTTCACATCGCGGGCCGTGAGGGTGCACGCGTTCTTCATATGAGACACGGCAGCGTTACGGGCCGGGCGAGAAAACAGATCGTGGGGAGACCCTTGTCACGGAATTCCACATACAGGTTTCAAATCATTTCGAGTTCGACCGGGCCGAGTGATCTATTGACGATGTCCGGAATCGGCTGAATAAGATTCGCGGGCAGTCCGGGCAGCGCCTCGGAAATAAGCGGCGGGCCGCCGCGGTCATGGTCGTCCCTCACGCCCGCCGGTGGCCCCATTCCGGCCGGGTGACCCGGGCCCGGCGCCCCGGCCGGCCGGTCGTGCCGGTGCCCGGTGTCCGGTGCCGGAGGCTGGGCCGGGTCCCGCCTGCGGCGGCCCGCGCGGCGTACGCTCCGTCCAGGAGTCGTCGCCCATGCGAAGGCCGCTCCGCGTCACACCAGCCGGACGCCCGGCTCGTCCGACTCCACCCGCAGCCGGGCCAGGGTGCTCGCCGTCGCCCGTGGCTTCAGCACCGTGTCGACGGCCCGCACCCGCGCGTCGATGCCGTCGTGGCGGATGTCGAACAGGTGGTAGCCGCGGTGGGCGTCGATGAGCTTCCAGTGCGGGTTGTCCGCCCTGAGCGGGTCCCACTGCTTGTGGAAGGCGTCCTGGTCCTGGTCGCCGTTGCTGGACACCGAGGTGCCGACGAACTCGGCACCGACGACCTCGGAGGCGGGGTCGGCGTAGTCCGTCCTGAGGTCGCTGACCATCGTCAGGTGGCGGTCGCCGCTGAGCACGACCGGGTTGCGGACGTGGGTGAACTCGCGCAGCAGGGCGTTGCGTTCGGCCTGGTAGCCGTCCCAGGCGTCGTAGTACCAGAGCTTGCCGTCGCCGGGCAGCAGGTCGGTCTCGGCCATCATGATCTGCGAGGCGATCAGGTTCCAGCGGGCCGGGGAGTCGTGCAGCCCCTTGAGCAGCCACCGCTTCTGCCCGGCGCCGAGCATGGTCCGCGTGGGCGCCTCGGCACCCTCCTGCGTGGTGGCCTGGTCGCTGCGGAACTGCCGGGTGTCGAGGACGTTGAGGCGGGCCAGCCGGCGAACTCCAGGCGGCGGTACATCTGGATGTGCGGGCCGTCCGGGATCGCGGAGGCGCGCACCGGCATGTGCTCGTAGTACGCCTGGAAGGCCGCGGTCAGCCGGGCCGCGAACGCGTCGTGCGACTGCTTGTCCGGGTCCTGCGGGATCTCGCCGGCCCAGTCGTTGTCCACCTCGTGGTCGTCGAAGGTGACCACCCAGGGGGCGTGCGCGTGCATCGCGGCGAGGTCCGGGTCGGAGCGGTACTGGGCGTACCGGTTGCGGTACTGCGCGAGGGTGTACGGCTCTCCCTTGCCCTCGTGCCGTCGCACGGCCGTCGCCGAGGGCGCGGACTCGTATATGTAGTCGCCGACGAAGAGCACGACGTCGGGGTCCTGGGCGAGCATGTCGGCGTACGGCGTGAAGTAGCCCTGCTGCCAGTTCTGGCAGGAGGCGAGGGACACGCGCAGCGAGCCGCCCCGCTGGTGCGGATGGGGTGCGGTGCGGGTACGGCCGACGGGCGAGAGCCGGCCGCCGGCCCGGAAGCGGTACCAGTACCGGCGGTCCGGGCGCAGACCGCGGACGTCGACGTGGACGCTGTGGCCGAGTTCGGGGCGGGCCTGGGCGGTGCCCCGGCGGACGGCCTTGCGGAACCGCTCGTCCTCGGCGATCTCCCAGCCCACCGGGAAGACCGCGGCGGGCATGCCGCCGCCGTTCAGCGGGTCGGGCGCGAGTCTGGTCCACAGCACGACACCGTCGGGGAGCGGGTCACCGGAGGCGACTCCGAGGCTGAACACGCCGTCGGGGAGCGGTGGGCCGGCGGCGCGGGCGGCGCCGGGCAGCCACAACTGGGCGGAGGCGGCGGCGCCGAGGACGGCGGCGCCGGCGGACAGAATGCGGCGGCGGTCGGGCGTTGGTGCGGGCATGCGCTGACTCCCTTTGCCACGGGGCCACTTGGGCAGGCCGATCGGACCTCCGGAAGCTCCCACGGCCGGACGGTCCGCCCGCTGAACCAGACCTATCAAGGGCATGACAAATGCACAGACAGCAGAATCCCGGTGCCGGTGCACCAACCCCTAGGCAGCACAAGCAGTCTGACGGTAAATCGGCAACCGCCCCGCCGCGGCACCCGTCTCACCGCGGCACCCGGCACCCGGCACCCGTCCTCCCCACCGCACGCGGGGGACGGGGAGAGGAGACGAAAAAGCGCGACACGCAGGGGGCCGAGGCCCTCTGCGTGTCGCGCGGTCCGGCTCACCGGGGCGGGGCGGCGCTGCCACCACAGCCACGGCCGTGCGGCCGGGGTGTCACTCGTCCGGCTGCCCGGCGGGCGGGCAGCGCGTCCTCGCTACTCGAACGGGTCGAAGTCGTCGTACTCCCGCGTCGCCTCGTCCCGCTCCGCCTGCTTGTCCTTGCGGCGCTGGGTCGCGGGCCGGGCCACGTCGAGGCGGTGGTCCTCACCGCGGCGGCCCAGCATCTCGGCGCCTGCCATGACCGTCGGCTCCCAGTCGAAGACGACCGCGTTCTCCTCGGGGCCGATGGCGACGCCGTCGCCCGAGCGGGCACCCGCCTTCATCAGCGACTCCTCCACACCGAGGCGGTTGAGCCGGTCGGCGAGGTAGCCGACGGCCTCGTCGTTGTTGAAGTCGGTCTGGCGGACCCAGCGCTCGGGCTTCTCGCCACGCACCCGGAACAGCGGCTCTCCGCCGACCTCCTCACGGGTGACGGTGAAGCCGGCGTCGTCCACGGCCTTGGGCCGGATGACGATCCGGGTCGCCTCCTCCTTCGGCTTCGCGGCACGCGCCCTGGCGACCAGGTCGCCGAGCGCGAAGGACAGCTCGCGCAGCCCGATGTGGGCGACGGCCGACACCTCGAAGACCCGGTAGCCGCGGGCCTCCAGGTCGGGGCGGACCATCTCGGCGAGGTCCTTGCCGTCCGGCACGTCCACCTTGTTCAGGACGACGATCCGGGGACGGTTGTCTAGACCGCCGTACTGCCGCAGTTCCTCCTCGATGATGTCGAGGTCGGAGACCGGGTCGCGGTCGGACTCCAGGGTGGCCGTGTCCAGCACGTGCACCAGCACGCTGCACCGCTCCACGTGCCGCAGGAACTCCAGGCCGAGACCGCGGCCCTGGCTGGCGCCGGGGATGAGACCGGGCACGTCGGCGATGGTGTAGACGGTGGAACCAGCGGTCACCACGCCCAGGTTCGGGACCAGCGTGGTGAACGGGTAGTCGGCGATCTTCGGCTTGGCCGCGCTGAGCACGGAGATCAGCGAGGACTTGCCGGCGCTCGGGTAGCCGACGAGCGCCACGTCGGCGACCGTCTTCAGCTCCAGGACGATGTCCTGCAGATCCCCGGGCACACCCAGCAGCGCGAAGCCGGGCGCCTTGCGGCGGGCGCTCGACAGCGCCGCGTTGCCGAGGCCGCCCCGGCCGCCCTGCGCGGCGACGAACGAGGTGCCGTGGCCGACCAGGTCGGCGAGCACGTTGCCCGCCTTGTCCAGCACTACCGTGCCGTCCGGCACCGGCAGGACCAGGTCCTCGCCGTCCTTGCCGGAGCGGTTGCCGCCCTCGCCGGGCTTGCCGTTGGTGGCCTTGCGGTGCGGGGAGTGGTGGTAGTCCAGCAGCGTCGTGACCGACTGGTCGACGGTCAGGATGATGTCACCGCCCCGGCCGCCGTTGCCCCCGTCGGGGCCGCCGAGCGGCTTGAACTTCTCACGGTGGACGGAGGCACAGCCGTGGCCTCCGTTACCCGCGGCGACGTGCAGCTCGACGCGGTCCACGAAGGTGGTCATGGTTTGGTGCCTCCTGGGGGTCCCCCCGGCGGGAAGCTGGGGGATTACGGAAATGTCTACTGCTTAACACGCGAAAGGCGGACCCGCCTTCCCGACCGGGAAGTGAGGTCCGCCTCGCGAAAGCGTTCGGCGCCGAATCAGTCGATTCAGGCGACCGGAACGATGTTCACGACCTTGCGGCCACGGTGGCTGCCGAACTCCACCGCACCGGCCTGGAGGGCGAACAGCGTGTCGTCGCCGCCACGGCCGACACCGGCGCCGGGGTGGAAGTGGGTGCCGCGCTGACGGACCAGGATCTCACCCGCGTTGACGACCTGACCGCCGAAGCGCTTCACGCCGAGCCGCTGGGCATTGGAGTCGCGACCGTTCCGGGTGGACGATGCGCCCTTCTTGTGTGCCATGTCTCCTCAGTCCCTTACTTCGCAGCCGCGGGGATCGACGTGACCTTGATCGCCGTGTACTGCTGGCGGTGGCCCTGCCGACGGCGGTAGCCGGTCTTGTTCTTGTAGCGCAGAATGTCGATCTTCTGGCCCTTGTGGTGGTCCACGACCTCGGCCTGGACCTTGATGCCGGCCAGCACCCACGGGTCGCTGGTCACAGCGTCGCCGTCGACAACGAGCAGGGTCGAGAGCTCGACCGTGTCGCCGACCTTGGCAGTGGAAATCTTGTCAACCTCAACGATGTCGCCGACAGCAACCTTGTGCTGGCGACCACCGCTGCGCACGATGGCGTACACGCGGATCTCTCTTTCGCTCGAAGAAACGGCACCCCCGCAGGCCAGCCGTCCAGAAACACACGGACGACCTCTCCCGGCCCGCCTTGCGTCCGGGAGGAAGAGGTTTACGGGGATGTGGCGTGTTCAGTGGACACGCCGACGGTCAAGGTTACGGGGCCACGACCGAGGGGGTCAAACCGGGCCCCGCGGATGTGCGGCCCGTCACTCGGGACGGGCCCCACGGGTTGCGCGGCCCATCGCCGGGGACGGGCCCCACAGGTGCGCGGCCGGTCCGGTCGCGGATGACCGGACCGGCCGCACACCGCGGGCGTCAGCCCTCGTCGCCGCCGGTGGAGACCGTGGTGGTCTTCTTCGCGGCAGACTTCGCGGCGGCCGTCTTGGCGGTCTTCGTCGCCTTCTTGGCCGTCGTCTTCTTGGCGGCCGTCTTCTTGGCCGTCGTCTTCTTGGCGGTGGCCTTCTTCGCCGTGGCCTTCTTGGCAGCCGTCTTACGGGCCGCCTTCTTGGCCGGAGCCGTCACCTCGGCCACCTCCTCGGCCGTCACCTCGCCCGCCGGGGCCTCCGGTGCCGCCTCGGCCGACGGGACGACCACGACGGCCGCCTCCTCGGACGCGGTCGGCGCGGTGGCCTTGCGCACCGCGCGGCGGCGCGGACGGGCCGGAGCGGCGCTCTCGGCGGCCGGCGCCTCGGCGGGCGCCTCCTCCGCGGCGGGCTCGACGGGGGCCGGGGCCTCCACCACGGGAGCCTCGGACACCGTCACCACGGTCGCCTCGGCGCCCGCGGGGCTACCGGCCGGGGCCGACACCTTCCGGGTCGCCCGGCGGCGCGTGCGGCCCTTGGGCGCGGCCTCCTCGGCGGCCGGCTCCTCGGCCTGCGGCGCCGGAACCACCTGGTCCTCGACGGCCGCGGGCTCGGCCAGCGCCTCGGTGGCCGGCTCCGGCCGCACCGGGCGCGCCGCCGCCTCCTCGGCGGTGACGTCCTGGGCGGTCGGGGCCTCCTCCGGGGAGACCTCGGCCTTCGGAGCCTTCTCGGCCTTCGGGGCCCGCTCGGGCTTCTCGGCCCTGGGGGCCTTCTCCGCCTTCGGCGCACCCGCCGGAGCCGACGCGCGGCGGCTCGCCCGGCGCCGCGTACGGCCACGGCCGGCCGCCGCCTCCGCCTCGGCGACGCTGCTGTACAGCTCCTCGTCCGGCGCGAAGTCGGGCGCGGGCAGCGCGACCGGCTCGGCGGCCTCGGCGGCCACCTCGGCGGCGGTCTCCACCTCGGGCTCGACGGCCTCGCCGGTCTCCACGGCCACGGCGGCGGTCTCGTGCACGTGCTCCTGTGCCTCACCGCCCCGGCCGCCGCGCTTCTTGCGCTTGCCGCCGCCACCGTTCACGGTCGCCTGGTCCACGTGGACGATGACACCGCGGCCGTTGCAGTGGACGCAGGTCTCCGAGAAGGACTCCAGCAGGCCCTGGCCGACCCGCTTACGGGTCATCTGGACCAGGCCCAGCGAGGTCACCTCGGCCACCTGGTGCTTGGTCCGGTCCCGGCCCAGGCACTCCAGCAGGCGCCGCAGCACCAGGTCGCGGTTGGACTCCAGGACCATGTCGATGAAGTCGATCACGATGATGCCGCCGAGGTCGCGCAGCCGCAGCTGGCGCACGATCTCCTCGGCCGCCTCCAGGTTGTTCCTGGTGACCGTCTCCTCCAGGTTGCCGCCCTGGCCGGTGAACTTGCCGGTGTTGACGTCGACGACGACCATCGCCTCGGTCCGGTCGATGACCAGCGAACCGCCGCTGGGCAGCCAGACCTTGCGGTCCAGCGCCTTGGCGAGCTGCTCGTCGATCCGGTAGGTGGCGAAGACGTCGACCTCGGACGTCCACCTCGACAGCCGGCCGGCCAGGTCCGGGGCGACGTGCGAGACGTACCCGTGGATGGTCGACCAGGCGTCGTCACCGCTGACGACGACCTTGGAGAAGTCCTCGTTGAAGATGTCGCGCACGACCCGGACGGTCATGTCCGGCTCGCCGTAGAGCAGCGAAGGCGCACTTGAGCTGCCGCCGCTCTTGGCCTTCTTCTGGATGTCCTCCCACTGCCCCTGCAGCCGCTCGACGTCCCGGCGCAGCTCCTCCTCGCTCGCGCCCTCGGCGGCGGTGCGCACGATGACGCCCGCGTCCTCGGGGACGATCTTCTTGAGGATGGTCTTCAGCCGGGCCCGCTCGGTGTCGGGCAGCTTGCGGCTGATGCCGGTCATGGAGCCCTCGGGGACGTACACGAGGTAGCGGCCCGGGAGGGAGACCTGGCTGGTCAGACGGGCGCCCTTGTGCCCGATGGGGTCCTTCGTCACCTGGACGAGGACGGACTGGCCGGACTTCAGGGCGGATTCGATGCGGCGCGGCCCGTTGGCCATGCCCAGCGCCTCGAAGTTGACCTCACCGGCGTACAGGACGGCGTTGCGGCCCTTGCCGATGTCGATGAAGGCGGCCTCCATCGACGGCAGGACGTTCTGGACCTTGCCCAGGTAGACGTTGCCGACGTAGGAGGTCGACTGCTCCTTGTTGACGTAGTGCTCGACGAGGACGTTGTCCTCCAGGACGCCGATCTGGGTGCGGTCGCCGTGCTGGCGGACCACCATCACGCGCTCGACGGCCTCGCGGCGGGCCAGGAACTCGGCCTCGGTGATGATCGGGACGCGGCGGCGGCCCTGCTCGCGGCCTTCCCGGCGGCGCTGCTTCTTGGCCTCCAGGCGGGTCGAGCCCTTGATGGACTGCACCTCGTCGGACGGCTCGCTGGGCTTGCGCGGCTCGCGGACCTTGACGACCGTGCGCTCGGGGTCGTCGGAGGACGGCTCGCTGTCGGCGGCCGTGTCACCGGCGCGGCGACGGCGGCGCCGGCGACGGCGGCTGGAGCTGGAGGAACCGGCGTCGTCCTCGGCGTCCTCGGCGTCCTCCTCCTCCTGCTCGGCGGTGTCCTCGGCGTCCTGCGCGGCCTGCTCGGCGGCCAGTTCGTCGGCCTCCGCGCCCTCGCCGTCGGCGGCGTCACCGCGCCGGCGGCGGCGTCCGCCACGGCGGCGACGGCGGCGCGAACCGGACTCCTCGAAGCCCTCGGCGCCCTCGGTCTCGTCGCCCTCCTCGCCCTCGGCGAGGTCCTCGGCGGACTCCGGGGCCTCCTCGGCCTCCTCCGGCTCCTCCTCCTCGGCGGCGGCCTCGACCGGCCGGGTCTCCTCGGCGGCGGCACTGCGGCGGCGCCGGCGCCGGCGGGAGCCGGTCTCCGTGCGCTCCTCCGCGTACTCCTCGGACTCCTCCGGCTCGGCGGCCACGGCAGCGGCCTCGGCAGCGGCGCGCTCCGGGGTCTGGAACCGGGGCTCGGCGAACACCGGCGCCTGGAAGACGGCGACGGAGGGGCGGGCGGGGCGGCGCGAGGCCTCGGCCTCGGCCTCGGTGGCCTCGGCGGACCGCGGGGGCTCGGAGTACCCGGAAGCGGCCCGGACGGCCCGGCGGCGGGCCCGGCGCGGCGCGGCGGCCTCGGCGGGCGCGGCCTCGGCGGCGGCCGGCTCGGTGGTGGGCGGGGTAGCGGGGGCCTCCGGCTGCGCGGCCTCGGCGGCCGGCGCCTTGTCGCCGCTCACCTCGGCGGTCTCCGCGCTCTCGGGCTCGCCGGCGGGCGCGGACACCCGGCGGGTGGCGCGACGGCGGGTGCGACGCGGGGCGGCTTCCTCGGCGGCGGGCTCCTCCTGCGCGGCGGGAACCTCGACGGCGGCCTCGGTCTCCGGGGCGGCCTCCGGCTCGGCGGCCACGACGGCGGCCGGAGCCTCCTCCACACCCTGCGGGGCACCCGCGGGCGCGGACGCACGACGGGTGGCACGCCGACGCGAACGCGCGGGCGCGGCCTCGGCGGCGGGAACCTCGACGGCGGCCTCGGTCTCCGGGGCGGCCTCCGGCTCGGCGGCCACGACGGCGGCCGGAGCCTCCTCCCCACCCTGCGGGGCACCCGCAGGCGCGGACGCACGACGGGTGGCACGCCGACGCGAACGCGCGGGCGCGGCCTCGGCGGCGGGAACCTCGATGGCAGCCTCGGTCTCCGGGACAGCAGCCGTCGTGGCCGACGGGGCGGTGGCCGGGATCACGGTCTCGGGGGCCTCGGCGGACCCGGGCGCACCGGCGGGAGCGGACGCACGGCGGGTCGCGCGACGGCGCGGACGTGCGGCGGGCGCGGCCTCGGCGGCCGCTTCCGTCGCGGGAGCCCCGGCGGGCGCCCCGCCGTCGGCGGTGCTCTCGGCGGCCTTGGCGTCGGCGGCGCTCTCGGCGGTCACGGTCTCCGCGGCGGCGGTCGGCGCGGTGACGCTGCGCGTGGCCCGCCGACGGGTGCGGCGCGGCGCGGCCTCCTCGCCGACGACGACCGCGCCGGCCTCGGCGACGACGGCGGGGGCCTGCTCGGCGGCGGACGCGGCCGGTACGACGGTCTCGACGGCCTCGGCGGACGTCGGGGAACCGGTGGGCGCGGACGCGCGGCGGGTGGCCCGGCGGCGCGGACGCGCGGGGGCGGGCTCCTCCACGGCCTCTTCGGCCTCGGTGGTCACCCCGGCCTCCTCGGCACCGGCGGCCTCTTCGGCCTCCAGCTCCTCGGTGAGCTCACCGGCCTCCGCGACCGGTATGGCCGGGACGGTGACCTCCTCGGGCGCCTCGGCGCCCGCGACCGGCGGGCCCGCCGGTCGGGAGGCGGCACGGCGACGCCTGCGCGGCGGCAGGGTGTCGCTGGGGGTGTTCAGTTCGGAACCCTCATGGGATTCGGTCGGCTCGAGCATGCGGGCGTTTCTCCCGTCAGGCTCCCGGGCGCCGCGCCTGGTCCGGCGACGGTCTCAGGGGACCGTCCGCCGTTGACGTCCGCGGCCCGCGCGATGCGCGATGGCCGCCGTCCGGGGCGCGGGCGCCACACGGGAGCACTCTGTGTCCTGTCTCGCCGGTTCCGTACGCCTTGTCGGTACGGCCTGGCGAAAGTCTTCTGGTCGGTGCGCTGCCCGACCCAGGTGGCTCCCGAGTACGAGGGCTGCGCTACGACGCCCGTCCTTACGCGGGACCTTCCGGCGTCGGCGCCGTCGCGGCGGCGGCCGGTTGGGCCGTCAGGGCCTCGGCTGCCTCGCGGTCGGGCGCGAGCGGGTCGGTCACCGTGCCGGTCTCTTCATCGAGCAGCCCCTGCGCCAGCCTGGTCACCGCTGCGGGGACCGGCGGCGCCAGGTCGGCCACGGCGCGGAGACCGGACAGGACGTCGTCGGGTCGTACGGCAGGCGTCACGTGCCGAACAACCAGCCGCAGTATCGCACAGGGCTGGTCGGTCGGCCTATCAGCCGGTGAACCGTGCGTTTCCAGGCTCACCACGGCGGGGCGGGCGTCGAAGGTGCGGACACCGTTCTTGGTCATCCGCTGTACCTCGACGCTGTCGGCCCGGTCGAAGGATTCGACCGCGCGCTCGGCGTCGGCCGGCTCCACGCCGTCCAGCCGCAGCTCCCAGACGGAGGCCGTCAGCCGGTCGGCGAGGCCCGAAGTCCGTGCCTCGACCGCGTCGACGACGTCGAGCCCGGTGGGCAGCGACTCGTCGAGGAGGACGCGCAGGGTCTCCGGGTCCCGCGGTGCGGTGAGCGCGATCTCCAGGTACTCCGCCTCACTGCCCGTGCCGGTGGGTGCGGCATTGGCGTACGACACCTTGGGGTGCGGCGTGAACCCCGCCGAGTACGCCATGGGCACCTCGGCGCGGCGCAGCGCACGCTCGAAGGCGCGCTGGAAGTCTCGGTGGCTGGTGAACCTCAGGCGGCCGCGCTTGGTGTAGCGCAGTCGGATGCGCTGCACCGCGGGTGCGGGCGGCGGGCCTTCGGGCTGTCGCTTGCCCAGTGTCCTAGTCCTTCGTGAGTGCGGTCGTACTCCTACCAAGAGTACGTGTGTCCCGGGCCACGGGTTCCCGCCGGTCCACCGCTTCCGGCCGCGGGGCGGCGCCGAAGAGCATCCGCCGGAACTCGGCGCGGGCCTGCCGCACCGTGTCGCGGGCCGTGGCCAGCGCCTCGCGCGTGGCCCGTCCCACGGCGCGCAGTCCCGCGGCGACGGGCCGCAGGACGGCGTCCCGCACGACGTGCCCGACCGGGGTGAGGACGGTCCGGTACACCCAGCGCACCGGCTCCACGAAGATCCACCGGAAGAGGGTCCCGAGAACCCGCCCGACGGCACGCGAGATCCGCCCCGCCACCCGCCAGGCGTGCCCGAGGGCCTCCCCCACCTCGCGCGCGACGAGGGCCAGGAACCGGCCGACGGGCGCGAGGACCCAGCGCCACAGGGCGAGCGCGGGCAGGACGAACAGCACCCGCGCGGTCCAGTACAGGGCCAGGCCGACGCCGGTGACGAGCAGTCCCAGCAGCGCCCCGACGCCGCGCGCGCACCAGGCGACGGCCCGGCCCACGGGCGCGAGGACCCAGGTGTACAGCCACCGGGCGGGTATGACGAACAGGTACCGCAGCAGCCAGGCGACGGCCGTGTACGTCCCGACGCCGATGGCGGCCAGCACCGCGCCGACGCCCTTCAGCAGCCAGGTCACCGCGTTCCCGACCGGGCACAGCACGCGCGCGTACACCCAGGCGAGCCCGGCGCCCACGCCGCGCGCCAGCCAGGCGACGGCGTGCCCGACGGGGGTGAGGACCCAGCGGTGGAACCACACCGCCGGGACGACGACGAGGACGTTGCCGAGCCAGGCGAGCGCCCTGCCGACGGGGACCAGGACGTACCGCCACAGGGCCACGAACGGCCAGACGAACAGGGCCCGGCCGGTCCACAGCAGAGCCCGTCCGAGCGGCCTGAGCACGGTGTCCCGCAGCATCCGCCCGGCGACGACGAGCGCGTCCCACACCATCCGCACGGGCACGACCAGCACGAGGACGACGATCCGCACGGGCAGGCGGACGGCGACGACGAGGCACCCTTCGGGCTGTGCCGGCGGAGGTGGTGGCTTCTGCAGATCCATACAGGGGTAGACGCACGGACCGCGCGTCCGGATCCGGCTATGTGGTGCGGGCCTTGTACGACTCCGGGTAGCGCGCGGTGAACTTCACGGCGAGGACCAGCAGGGCGATGGGGATGACCCAGTTGAACCAGTCGTCCTGGGCGGGGTACCGGACGGCCAGCCAGGTCGACACCGTCATCAGGGCGAAGACCGCTCCCCACCCGGCCGTCAGCGCACGGTTGATGTGCCGGAAGACGGGCGAGTCCCACACCTCGCGGGGTGTCTGCTCGCGGGCGTACTGCGCGGTGAACGGGTCGGTGAACAGCGATCCGAGCGCCACGACGGCCACCAGTCCGTTCGAGATGACCTGGGCGTACTGCTCCAGCCAGTCGAGCTGCGCGCGTTCCAGGGCCAGCGCGAGGACCGAGAGGACGGCGAAGAACACGATGCCGGTGATGTCGAGGACGCGGAGCCTGCCGTGCAGCAGGTCCTGTCCCGACAGGACGATCGAGGCGACCAGGGCGGCGAGGGCGGCGTACTCCCAGGTGCTGGGACTGGCGACCACGCCGAAGATGATCCACGGGGCGAACGAGAGGAAGACGCCGCCGGTGGTGACGGGCTTCCTGGCCGGGGCTTTCGTCGCCGTCTGCTGAGCCATGGGGGTTCCTCCCGTCAGGTCCGGTGGCCACCCCCGTCCCTCCCATCCTGCCGCCCCCGGCCCGCCCCGCGCCCGTCGTACGGCCGGGCGCGGCCCCGTGGGAAGGGCGGCACCGCCGGCCCTCGGGCGACGGGCGAAGGGAATTCCGAAGTGTCTCGAAGAGAATTCCGGAGACAATTCAGCAGGTAATACGTCCCGTTCACCGTATGCTCCGCGCGTTCTCCGCCGGACGGCGGAAGCCGTGCGGTGATAACCATAAGAACCGCCCCGGACCTGCGAGACAACTCCCGTACGGCGCCGGGAGATACGCCGGTGGCTGCTTGTGCGGACCGCCGCGGCTCGATAAATTCACCGGCCGGTCCTTTCTCCCGGGGAAAGAAGAACAGGTCCATGAAAACGGTCTGCCTCAATATGATCGTCAAGGACGAGGCGCATGTGATCCGGCGCTGCCTCGAATCCGTACGCCCCCTCGTCGACACCTGGGTGATCCTTGACACGGGCTCGACCGACGGGACCCAGGACGTCATCCGCGAGACGTTCGCCGACCTGCCCGGGACGCTGTACGAGAGCCCGTGGAAGGGTTTCGACCTGAGCCGCACGGAGGCGATCGAACGGGCCCGGGACCGCGGGGACTACCTGTTGTTCATCGACGCCGACGACGTGATGGAGACCGACGCCGGCTTCACCATGCCGGAGCTGACCCACGACTGCTACGACTTCGAGGTGCGCCACGGACCCATCGTCCACTGGCGCCCGACGATGGTGTCGACCCGCCTCCCCTGGCGGTACGTCGGCGTCCTGCACGAGTACCTGGACTGCGACACGCCGTTCAGCCGCGCGACCCTCGACGGCACCCGCATGGTCATCATGGGCGGCGGCGGACGTCAGAAGGACGGTGACCAGCGCACGAAGTACCTGCGCGACGCCGCCGTCCTGGAGGACGGGCTCGCCAGGGAACCGGACAACGCCCGTTACGTCTTCTATCTCGCGCAGAGCTGGCGCGATGCCGACGAACCGGCGAAGGCACTGGCCGCCTACGACCGGCGCGCGGCCATGGGCGGCTTCGCCGAGGAGGCGTTCTGCTCCCGGCTGTACGCCGCCCGGCTCGCCATGACGCTCGAGCACCCGACGCCCGAGGTCGTGTCCCGCCTCCTGGAGGCGTACGAGTACCGGCCCACCCGGGCCGAACCGCTCGGCGAACTCGCCCATCTCTGCCGTGTGCAGGGCGAACGCTGGCCGCTCGCCCACCTGTTCGCGCGGCGCGCGGCGGAGATCCCCCGGCCCGACGACGTCCTGTTCGTCGAGCACGGCTGGTACGACTGGCGCATCCTGGACGAGCTGGCGGTGTCGGCGTACTGGGTGGGCGCGTACCGCGAGTCACTGGAGTGCTGCGAGCAGCTCCTGGACGGCGGCAAGCTGCCCGACGCCCACCGCGAGCGGGTCGTCGCCAACCGCGACTTCGCCCGCGCCAGACTGACCGTCGCGGCCCCCCGCCCCCAGCCGGCCTGACCCGGGGCGGCCGTCCTCGGACGGCACCGCCGTGGCGGCGGGGGCCTACGGGCCGTCCGGTCGCGGCAGGTCCTGCTCGGTCCAGATCGTCTTGCCGGTGGGGGTGTAGCGCGTGCCCCAGCGGTGGGTCATCTGGGCGATGATGTACAGGCCCCGGCCGCCCTCGTCGTCGTTCGCGGCGTGCCGCAGATTGGGCGAGGTGTGGCCGTGGTCGGAGACCTCGCAGATCAGGCTCCGGTCGCGGATCAGGCGCACCTGGCACGGCCCGCCGACGTAGCGGATCGCGTTGGTGACCAGCTCGCTGACGATGAGCTCGGTGGTGAACTGCAGGTCGTCCAGTCCCCAGTCGCCGAGCTGCTTGCTGACGGCGGTGCGGATGGAGCCCACCGCCGCCGGGTCCGGCAGCAGCGCCCACTCGGCGAACCGGTTCCGGTCGAGCCGGCGGGTGCGCACCACGAGCAGCGTCGCGTCCACGTCGACCGCCCCGGGCAGCAGGACCGTCACCGCCCGGTCGCACAGTGCCTCCAGGGGCGCCGGCTCACCGGCGAGGACCTGGCAGAGCCGTGCGAGCCCGACGTCCCGGCTGTCGGCCGCCTGGAGGAGGCCGTCCGTGAAGAGGGCGAGAAGGCTGCCCGGCGCGA
This sequence comes from Streptomyces echinatus, assembly GCF_014203595.1. Taxonomy (GTDB): domain Bacteria; phylum Actinomycetota; class Actinomycetes; order Streptomycetales; family Streptomycetaceae; genus Streptomyces; species Streptomyces echinatus. Next base: position 515,385 of record NZ_JACHJK010000001.1, on the reverse strand, counting down.
GCTCCAGTTCCGTGCCGCGGTACGGCACGCCGCCGATGCCGAGCGGCGGGCCCTGCGGCAGCTGCGGACAGTGGACGGCGCCCGTGTGCGCGTCGACGACCGCCAGCGCCGGATCACCGGCCCGCGCCAGGCTGCACTTGCCCGAGACGGGGTCGTACACCGCGTACAGGCAGCTCACTCCCCTCGCTTCGTCGGTGTGCGGCCTCCGGCGGCGGACCGGGGCGGGCGCGGCCATGCCCTCGTGCGCGCTCTGCTCGACGAGGTCGGCCAGGCGGGACAGGAGCTCGTCCGGGGCCAGGTCCAGCCGGGCCAGGACGCGCACCCCGGTGCGCAGGCGTCCCATGGTGGCCGCGGCCCGCAGACCGTGGCCGAGCACGTCCCCGACGACCAGGCCGACCCTGGTTCCCGACAGCGGGATGACGTCGTACCAGTCGCCGCCCACCCCGGACCCGCTGTCGGCGGGCACGTAGCGGCTCGCCGCGTCGACGGCGGTGTACGGCGGCAGACGGCGTGGCAGCAGGCTGCGCTGCAGTTTCAGGGCCACGCTGTGGCCGCGGGTGACCACCGGCATCAGCAGGACACCGATCAGCAGGGCGCCCAGGCCCAGGACGGTGACCCCGCCGGTCCTGCCGATCAGCGGCAGGTCGACGGAGGTCGTGCCGTAGTCGGGGTCGGCGTAGACCACGAAGGCGGCGTACACGAACAGCAGGAGCATGATCAGGCCGCCCAGCCCCGGCAGCAGCCCTTTGAAGACCAGGTCCCTGCCGTTACGGGTGAGGATCCTGCGGTGGTACCAGACGCAGGCGAAGCCGGTCAGGCCGTACTGGAACGCGATCGCGAGTCCGACCGAGTCGATCGAGTCGGCCAGCACGTTCCGGCTGAACGACGTCAGCAGGAGCAGTACGGCGATCGAGGCCGCTCCCATGCCGATGGTCCCCCAGGTCGGGGTGAGGTACCTGCGGTGGATGCGGGCGAACCGGGCGGGGACCGCCTTGTGGACCGCCATGGAGAAGACGGTCCTGGCCAGGGGCAGGATGGTGGTCTCGGCGGAGGCCAGCGCGGAGGTCAGCACCATCAGGATGAGCATTCTCGACAGGAACAGACCCGTCTCGTCGCTCCCGAACACGGCCTCGCCCAGTCCGGAGAACACGTCGTCCGAGTTCTGTGTGTTGGCGAGCCCGATGCCCGTGGTGCCGACTCCCGCGAACGCCTGTGCCGAGGTGGACACGAGCACGTAGGTGATCAGGAGCAGCACGGTGGACAGAACCGCGGCGCGGCCGGGGACGCGCGTGCTGTCGATGGTCTCCTCGTTGACCGAGAAGGCGGTGTCCCAGCCCCAGTACATGAAGACGCCCACGAGGACGCCCGAGGTCAGGGCCCGCGCCGAGGGCACCTCGAACGGGTTGAACCAGGAGGCGGAGACATGGAGCGCCGTCGGCGGCGGGTCGGTGTAGACCCGGACCAGCGCGGCGACGGCGAAGACGGTCAGCATCAGGACTTCCAGGCACAGCAGCCAGCGCTGGACGGCCGTCGAGAACTCGATGCCGACGTAACAGATCGCGGTCAGTACGGCGATCCAGGCGACGCCCGCCACCGTGGTCCACAGCCGGCTCTCCGCCAGGCCGTCCAGACCCACCAGCCGGAAGCCGTAGGCGGCGGCGATCACGGCGAGGTTCGCCATGACGATGATGTTGGCGACGATGAGGCCCCAGCCGCCCATCCAGCCGGCGTGCGGCCCGAAGGTGCGGGTGGCCCAGGTGAAGGTGGTGCCGCAGTCGGCGTTGCTCGCGTTGAGCTCCCGGAAGGCGTAGGCGACCAGCAGCATCGGGATGAACGCCAGCATGGTGACGATCGGGGTCTGCAGTCCGACCCCGGTGACGATGATGCCCAGCGTGGCGGCCAGGCTGTACGCCGGGCCGCTGGAGGCGAGGCCCATGACCACCGAGGAGATCAAGCCCAGGGCGTCGCTCTTGAGCCCTTTCCGGCCGACGCCCGTCCCGGGAGCGGGGCGGCCGGCGGACTCGGCGCCAGCGAAGTGCCTCACACTTGATTCCAACGCCGGGCCGCTTCCCTCCGCAACAGCGCGGGGCCGCCCGGACGGCCACCGGTCACCCGCCCGGGCGCCCGGGACCGCACGGGGGCCGAGAGGATCCCGGCATGCGGGTCGAGGACTCCGCCGCTCTGGGCGGCGACGCCCGTCCACACGGCCGCGGTGACCATGCTCCCGGACTGCTGGGACGCCGGCTCCCACTGCGCTTTCGGCCGGCCGGACACCTCGCACACGCTCCGGGTGTCGTCCCGCGACGCCGACGGCCCGGCGGTCCATCTGCTGCAGCTCGCCGAGGACACCGGCCTGGGACGGGGCTGGGGGGACGCCGGAACGCTGTACTTCACGATTCCGGCCGGGGCACTGGCGAAGGACGATTCCGGCGAGGCAGTGGCCCAGGCCCTGTGCTGCTGACCCGTACGGCGTGAGCGGGCCGGCGGTCCCGGGGCCGGCGGCGAGTGGAGGGGTGGGCTGCGGCGAGGCAGGCTTGGTGCATGAAGTCGCACTTGCGCTCACCCCCTCGGCGGCGAGCGGGCGGTCGCGGCCGGGTCCTCTTCACCCTGATGCAGGGGGTGCCCTTCCTGATCGCGCTGGCCGTCCTGCTCATCGAGCTCACGCCCGCGCACTTCCTCTACACCGGCCCCCTGCTCACCGCCGTCCCGGCGCTCGCGGCGGTGACGCTGGGCCCTAGAGGCACCGCCGCGGCCACGGCCTTCGCGCTGGCGATCAGCGCGACCACCGCGACCTGGAACGACGCCTGGGGCACCCTCCAGGTCTACACGAACTTCCTCGCCCTCGCCCTGGTCTCCGTGGCCGGCTTCATCACGAGCAGCGCCGTGCAGGCCCGCCGGCAGCGAGAGCTCGACCAGGTACGCCGGATCGCCGTGGCGGCCCAGGAGGTCGTGCTGCGGCCCGTGCCGGCGCGGCTCGGCCCGGTGGCGGCGGGCAGCCTCTGCCTGGCGGCGGGGACGGGGGCCCGGGTGGGCGGTGATCTGTACGAGGCCGTGGAGACCTCGTACGGCGTCCGGATGATCGTGGGGGACGTCCGCGGCAAGGGACTGTCCGCGGTGCGGGCCGTCGCCGTGGCGCTGGGCGCGTTCCGGGAGGCCGTGCACTACGAGGACGAGCTGGTGGAGGTCATGAACCGCTGTGCGGCCGCGCTGCGCCGGGAGGTCGCCGTACCGGGCGCGTTCGAGGAGGAGGTCCGGCTGGAAGGGTTCATCACGGCGCTCATCGCGCAGGTCCCGGACGAGCACGTGGTGCAGCTGATCAACCGTGGGCACCCGCCGCCCCTGCTGCTGCACCGGGGAAGGGCGACGCCGCTGGTGCCGCCCTCGCCGTCGCCGCCCCTCGGTCTGGAGGACCTCGGCCTCGACCTCCCCGCCAAGCCGGAGAGCTATCCGTTCGTTCCCGGGGACCGCCTGCTGCTGTACACCGACGGCGTCATCGAGGCCCGCGACCCCGGCGGCGAGTTCTTCGCTCTGCCGGAGGCCATGGAGCGGATACGCGCCGACACCTCCCCACCGGTGTTCCTGGAACAACTGCACCGTGCGCTGACCCGCCACACCGAGGGCGATCTGGCGGACGACGTGGCCATGATCCTCGCCGACCGGTGCGCGACCGGGCCGGAGCCGATGCCGTACGACGCGGGCGCGCGCTAGCCACCGGCCCCGTCGGCGCCCCGCCACCGTGCCGGGCCCGCCTCGTCAGCGTTCCGGGACGGCGGCGTCCTGGGGCTGGGTCTCCAGCGCCGGGCGGTTGAACAGCAGCAGGCCGGCGAAGAACAGCCCGCCCGCGACGAGCAGACCCACCACGATCAGCACGGGGACGAGCGCCTCGGCCGGCGACACCAGGATGAACAGGGACGCGAGCGTCCACACCAGCGCGCAGACCGCGACCGGCAGCTCGAACCGCCCGAGGTCGAACGCGCCCTTCCTGCGGTCCAGGCGGCGGCGCACCGCCAGATAGAGGACGACCGTGGCGCCGTAGATGATCGCCGGGAGGATCGTGGACGCCGTGATCAGCTTCAGCAGCGCGGCGCCCGGCAGCGCGACCATCAGGGCGAGGCCCACGACGAGGATCAGCACCGTCGCGGGGACCGGTGTCCGCGTACGGGGGTTGACCCGGCGCATGAGGTGGTGGGCGGGGAAGCGTCCGTCGCGCGCCATCGCGAAGACCATCCGTGAGCACGCGGTCATCACCACCGTCCCGGCGCCGAAGAACGCGATCGCGACGGCCGCCAGGAGCACCGTCTCCATCGGCGGTCCCAGCTGTTCACGCATGATCGCCGCGACGGGCGACTCGCTCGCGGTGACGCGTGGGATGTCCTCGATCGCGATGGTGAGGCAGATCAGGAACACGATCCCGAGGGCGCCGGCGGCCACGACGGACCCCACGATGGCGCGCGGGACGCTGCGGAAGGGGTCCTTGGCCTCCTCGGCCAGGTTCGCCGCCGAGTCGAAGCCGACGAGGGTGGCGAGCCCCATGATCATCGCGATCATCAGTCCGCCGCCGACGTCGAAGTAGTGGGGGGCGTTCTCGGTGATGCCGCGTGAGGTGAGGTTGCCGGCCGCACCACGGCCGGTGACGGCCACCGCGATGGCGAGGGCGAGCGCCACCACCACGACCAGCGCCAGCTCCAGCCCGACCGCAGCCGTGTTGATCAGGCTGACGAGGCGGGTCGAGGCCACCACGATCACCGCCTGGATCAGCAGGATCACCAGGGTGATCACCCGTGCGGTGTCCTCGTCCGGCCGCATGTCCATGAGCGGCATGAACGCCTGGCTCGCGAGCGCGTTGTCGATCGCCACCACCGCGATGGCCAGGTAGCAGAAGCTCAGCCAGCCGAATCCCCAGCCGACCTTCGGGTTGGCCAGCCGCGAGGCCCACTGGTACGACGAGCCGCTGAGCGGGATGCGCCCCGCGAGCTGCGCCACCACGAGGGCGACCAGCACCTGGCCGACCGTCGCGACGACCCACAGCCAGATGCCCACCGGCCCCGCGTTCTGCAGGACGTCGTCGTAGGTCGAGAAGATGCCGACCGCCACCGAGATGAACGCGAACGAGACGGCGAACACCTGGAAGGAGCCGAGCGTCCGCTTCAGCTCCTGCTGATATCCCCCGAGGGCGGTGGGATCCTCCCTGCCCTCGGGTTCCGGCGAAGCCGCTTCCACTGCTCCGGCACCCGCCTTCCCTCACGCCGTCTTGTGGCACTTCTCGTACATATAAGACACATGCACAGCGCTCACGCACCCGGAAGATCGGCGCCTGCCCCCAGGACCGCTTGCGAGGCGTCGTCTCCGTCCGGGGCGTCCTCGAAGACGAAGAAGGGTTTGGTGCCGTGTGCGGGTGTCTCGGCGAGCGCGATGGCCTCGGCGAAGCGTTCGAGCGGGAACGGCCGGCCCCGGGGAATGCTCAGCACGTGCTCGGCGACGAGGCCCCGGACCCGGGACAGCGCGCGCAGGACCTCCTCGGGTGAGGCGGTGCCGAACCAGCGGTTCAGCCAGAAGCCGCGGACCGTCTTGGTCTCGTAGATCACCGAGCGTGCCTGCAGCGGGATCGTCAGCGCCGCCGGGTCGGTCTGCCGATGGGTGGAGAGCGCGCCGTAGACCACGACCTCGCCCCCCGGAGCCAACGCCTGGGACACCTGGGCACCGACGGGGCCCGCGACGCAGTCGACGGCCTTGCGCACGCCGGCCGGCCCCGCCGTCTCCGCCACACGCCGCACCAGGTCCTCGTCCTGCGTGCAGACGACCTCGTCGCCGCCGAGCGCCTTGATCTCCTCGACGGCGTCGCGCCGCCGCACGACATTGATCGTGCGGATCCCCAGATGCCGGCACAGCTGGATGACCAGCCGGCCGACGGTGGAGCCCGCGGCCGTCTGCAGCAGCCATTCGCCCGGCCGTACGTCGAGTTCGCGCGTCACGAGGAGCAGCGCGGTCAACGGGTTGACGGCGAGTTGGCAGGCGCTGGAGTCGCTCAGATCGTCGGGGACCGGCAGCAGCCTTCGGGTGTCGGCGACGAGGTATTCCTGCCAGGTACCGGCCACCGGGGGCCCGGGCACCGCCGGGATCGCGGCGGCCACCACACGCTCGCCGATCCTCAGTCCCCCGGTGTCCGGGCCCAGGGCCTCGATACGGCCCACACACTCCATGTGACCGCCGACGGCGGGGAACTCGGGGGAGAAACCGTAGCGGCCGCGCAGCACGTGCAGATCGCTGGCGTGGACCGGGGTCGCCCTCACCCGGATCAACGCCTGACCGGCTTCCGGCGTGGGTACGGGCCGGGATTCCAGCCGCAGGACATCGGCGGGCTCGCCGGCCCTCCCGGCCACGAGCGCGCGCATGGATCGAGGCATGAGTGACCTTCCGTCTCTCAGCGCCTGCCGGGCCCGGCGGGCGTTCCGGACGAGAACGACGCCGGTGCCGGCCTCCTCGTCGGGGCCCCGCGGCCGGGCCCGGCCCGGCGGCCTGCCGGGGTCCCTATTTCACGCTACCCCCGGCCCCGGACGGATCGCCGCACGCCGGCTCGGCGGGCCTGTGCTGCCGAGGTGTCCGCGGGGACCGCGGGGTGCCGTCCTCGGCGAGCGGCCGGAAGTAGTGGTCCAGCGCCCAGGCGGCCACGCGGGTGCCGGCCCGGCAGCCGGCCACGTCGGCCGTGCGGGAGTGGACGCCGCCCCACACCCTGGCGTCCACGACGTCCCGGTCGAGGTCGTCGGCGGACCCGTAGAACCGCGTGGTGCCGGTGATCTCGGAGGGGACGCGGAGGTCGATGCGCGAGGTGCCGAGGACACCGGTCAGGGCCCGCGCCACGGCGCCGGCGACGGTCGTGTGCCCGGCGACGTAGTCCGGATGCGGCGGGGTGACGAGCAGCGGCTCCCACGCCGGGTCCGCCGTGGTGCCGGGGTTGCCGTCGGTGTCGGCGAGCCGGATGGCGGTGATCGGCCGCCAGGAGCCGTAGTGGAGCTTGGCGTCCCATGCCGTGACGACGGCGTCGGTCGCCGACGCGTTCACCGCGGCGAACAGCCGGGCCGTCTCGGCGATGCCCAGCCGGTGCCGGGCGGCGTGGTCCCGGACGGCGGTCTGCACCTGTTCGACCAGGTTGCCGCTGAAGAAGAGGGCGGTCTCGGTCTGCCGCGCGCTCCTGCCCGAGCCGGTCTTCGCACCCATGGTCTTCAGCTCCCGGAAGTCCTCGGCGTAAGCGGCCGAGGACAGGGCGGGTGGTCCGCCGGGGCGGAACTGCCGGGGGGAGGTGAGCAGGAGAGGGCGGAGCCTGGCGAGCCAGGTGTCGATGAAGGGCTGGAACGCGGGCGGGGTGGGCCGCCAGACCCCCGGTGCCGGGGAGGCGGTGAAGGGAACGTCCGCGAACCTGCCGTCCCCTTCCCGGAGTTCGATGAGGCGGGCGGCAGCGCGCTTTCCGTAGCCGACGCCCCGGTCTCTGGCCTGACCGGCGGGGAGAGCGGCGATCGAGTTCGCGTAGGAGGTGTCGATCCGCTCCTTGAAGGCGGGGAAGGAGGCGAGCAGCACGTCGTGGGCCGCGGTGGCGGCGGCCGCCGCCGAGGACGCGTTCGCCGGACCGCGCTCGCGCCACTCGTACAGGGCGTAGCGGCCTTCGATCCCCACCACGGCGTTGTACACGGCGACGGAGACGAACCCCTGCCAGATCGCCGCCTGCCCGGAGGGACGCGGGCCGAGGGCGGCCTTGATCGTGTCGGTGGCGATGGCGTTCCACTCGCGGACCACGGCCGCCGGGTCCGACGCGGTCCGGGTGTCCGCGTCGGGGCGGCCGGTCGCGGCGGTGAGCGTCACGAGGGCGAGGGCCGCGAGGGCGCAGCGGAACGCCCGGGCACGTGAACGCGGGGGAACGACAGGAGGGGGCTCTCGATGCACGGCGTGCTCCCTGGAGTTGGGTGCCCCAGGCTTAGCAACGGCCCGCCGCCCGATTCAAGACAACTCGCCGCGAACCGGACGGCGCCTCCTCATCCGACGTGCCCCGCGCCGTTCGGGCTCAGCGCGTGCCGATCGCCTGCTGGTAGCTGAAGAAGCCGGTCGGGTCGTACTTCCGCTTCACCTGGACAAGCCGGGGGCAGTTCGTGCCGTAGTAGGCGTCCTGCCAGTTCTTCAGCGTCGGGTCGGGGAAGTTCTGGTAGGAGTGTTCGGGTGTGCCCTCGGCGAAGATGTCGCCGTAGAACCGGTCAAGCCAGCGGAGGTTGGTGTCGGCGACGCCGGGCGGTCGTAGTCCGCCCACGAGGTCTCGGCGGCGAGGACGAAGAGCTCGTCGCGGTGCACGAACGCGGTCGAGTCCGGCGCCACCCGGTTGATCTCACCGCCGAGGGCGAACATCGCGAACCCGGCTCCGTCCTCGTTGCCGCTGCCGGGCCACTCCAGAAGGCGCTCGGCCGCGGCGCCGACCTGCCGGTCGGTCAGGAGCGTCCGGGAGTCCAGCATCGCCGACTTGGTGGCGAAGCGTTCGATCGGTGTGGTCGCGCTCAGCAGTTCGCTCGCCTCACCGGGGGTCACCTGACGGACGGACGCGCTGTTGCGGGCGCGCTCCTCGGCCGTGCCGGTGTTCAGCGCGGGCCGAGGACGGCACGCAGTTCCTGGACGGTGCCGTAGAACTGGCCGATGGCGTTGACGTTGGCGTTCGCACGGATCTGTGCCCTGGTCGTCCCGTTGGTCCCGATGCCCAGACGCATATGGAACCGCTTGTCGGCCGCGGTGTCCTGCGCGATGCGCTGCGCGCCGGCGGCCACCTGCAGTACGCCCCAGTAGAGGTCGGGGTGCGACTTCTCACTGGCTTCATGTACTCACGCAGCTTCTTCGACCTCGACGGCCACGGCTGGCAGGTCATGTGGATGGACCCGGCGGCGGCGGAGAAGGGCCCCGAGGCGTTCGCGGTCTCCGCGCAGGAGACCGGCACCCCGGCAGCCTGACCCACCCCCCGCGTCAGACCACGCCGAGGGCCCCTCCCGTCCGCGGGTCCGGGCGAGGCTGCGTGAACCGACTGGCCTGGTCAGCTGCCAGGTCGTCTTTCGCCTGCCGGAACAGCCGTGGGCGCGCGGTCCGCCGACGCCGTCGACGGTTCGGTGGTGACGGGGGGAGCCCAGGAGCAGGCCAGGGAGCCGCCGATCAGACCGGTGATCAGTCCGAGGAAGAGGCCGCCGAAGTTCGCGACGGGGAAGGAGACGAGAGTGAGCAGGAGAGTGGCGATCCCGGCGAACACGCGAAGGTGCGGTTGATACCAATGGGTGAGACCCAGGGTGATGAGCAGAACTCCGATGATCAGGGCTCCGGCACCGGACGTGGTCGACATGGCCAGGGGAATTCCGCCCAGGTCGAGATGCGCGTACGGCCAGTACAGGATGGGCAATCCGGCCATCAGGGTGAAAAGCCCGGCCCAGAAGGGACGTTCACCACGCCAGGTTCTGAACCCGCGTCGGGTGCGCGCCGCCGTGACGCGCAGCCGGGGCCGTCTGCCGAAGAGGTTGGTGATCACGTGTCTTCCTGATCAGCGGTGCGGTCTGGCACGGGCCGTGTGAGGCGAAGGCGGGGGCGTTCGGCGGGCCCGGCCCGCACGGGAGTCAGGAGCATTCATGACGGGCTTGTTCGATCCGCACGCGCAGGCCGGGAATGTTGAACGTACCGGCAGAGAGCGCGACCGCGGTCACGTGCACGTCGGTCAGGATGACCGACGCGGCCTGTTGCCCGAAACCGTTGGGATCGAAGAACCGCGAGCTCCTGTCGTCCGGACTGATCGGTCCCTTGGTGATCTCCCCCTGCGCGATGCCCTGGTCGAGGCCTTTGAAGTCCGCCTGTCCGGCCGACTGGGACGTCGTGTCGAGGAACAGACTCGATGCCTCGATCGGGCGTTCGCGTCCGCCGGTGAGCTTCAGCGTCTGCGGGCCCAGCACCGGGACGTCGACCACTACGGACTCGCACAGTCCGCTGATCGTCGAGTGCCGGGCTCCGGTGACCTGGACCGGTACACGCTCGCCCTGCCTGGTCACATCCACCATGCCGTAGACACTGAATCCCCGAGCGGTCAGCGTGTCCGCGGTGACCTGGAACCTCTGGCCGGAAATGAGGAACGACGCGGCCAGTGCCCCCTGCCCCATGGCGACGCCGAGGGCTGCGCAGGCTGCGACGCCGGAAACCAGGATCGCCGCGAAGCGCCGCCAACGGGTCTTGCCGGCACGGTGCGACATCCCGTCTCCTTCGGCCAGGGAGCGGGTCTGCCTATGTCTTGACAAGGCAGGTATTTCCCCGTTGTCCAGTGAGGAATCCTAGGCTTCCGGTTGCGGCGACCGGCTGCACGCCAGGGCCGCCGTACGGGTGATGCGGATTTCACTGAGCCAGCAACTTCTTGCCGATCGGCGTGCGAGTCGCGGCTGACCGGTCGGAGCCAGTCAGCCGTCCGCTCCCAATCGCCGACGAAGGTGTTCCGGTCGACCGGTCCGGGTCCCACTGCACACGCACCGGACACTCGGCGACCCCCGCCCTCCTTTTTGTTTGGCAGCGTCCATGCCATCGGACCCCTCCGTGGAGGCGTGGCCGGTGTGCCCTCGCGGCGAGCGACTGTCGAAAACCAGTGGCCACCGGAGCCGGACGAGCCCACGCTGTACGCCATGGAAGAACCGCACCGCAGGATCCGCGCGCTCCACACGGCATCCACGATCACCGTCTACCAGGCGTACTCCCCTGAAATCGGAAGGCCCGCCATCCGTGACGGCCGCTTTCCCGCCGCGTGGAAGCCTGACCGCATGACGTGGATCAAGCCCAGCTTCCTGTGGATGATGTACCGCTCCAACTGGGGCACGAGCGCCGGGCAGGAGACCGTTCTTGCAGTCGAGATCGATCGCGACGGCTTCGACTGGGCGCTGCGCAACGCGTGTCTGTCGCACTACGTGCCCGAGCTGTACGCGGATCAGGCGGCGTGGAAGCGGCAGTTGCGGCGGTCCCCGGCGCGGGTGCAGTGGGATCCCGAACGCGACCTGAATTTGTGTCCCTTGCCGTACCGATCGCTGCAATTGGGGCTCTCGGGCGAGGCATCGGCACGTTACGCGGACGAGTGGATCGTGTCCATCAGTGATGTGACTCCGCTCGCCCGCCAAATCCGCGCCCTCGTCAGTGGCGGCGATGCGGACTCCGCTGCTCGACTCCTCCCCCAGGAACAGCCGTACCCCGCCGGTGACGAACTACTGACCCACTTGCGCCCCTGACATGCGGTCCGAATGGGGTGGCTGTGGTGTGCTCTGGGTCTACTGCTTGGATTTCGGCGAACGTGCCATAGTCGGTTGAGCAGGGTGAAGTCGGCGGGCTCGCTCATGTCGGGGGCTGCGGTGCTGGTGCTCCGCGCGAGGCGTGTTGTCGTAGAGGAACCCGATCTCTGCGGTGCCAGATTTCTCGGGGAGCCGATGGGTACAGGGTCGCCGCGATGGTGGCGCCGCCTTCTGAGCCCTTCCCTCGGTCAGCAGGCGACTCAAAGGCCTCTAATCCGTGTCCCTCCGGTAACAACCTGAAGAGCTGCCGGACGAGGCGAACTTGGGCAGGTCGTTGCGAAAGAATTGGTGCGTTGCCTGGGCATGGGTGGGTGATCTCAGCGGATGATCCGAAGTGGATCGAGCCGTTCTCCGGGCTGTCCGAGGTGAAGTTCGCCAGGCTGGTGGCGTTGGTACGGCGCCGTGGCGACGATGTTCAGCGCGGCCGTCCCTGGCGACTGCCGCTGGAGGACCGGGTGTTGCTGGTGGCCACCTACTGACGCACGAACCTCACGGCAGTCCGCGCGGGTCTCAGCGCCCGCAGGGCACGGAGGCACCGTGTCCCGCGCTGCCTCCGGACGCACCCCAAAAGCGAAGGAGCCCCCTCCGTATCGAAGGGGGCTCCCCAAGGTCTTCAGCAGGCACCCCTGCTCCGGCAGACCCCGCCCACGTCAGTGCGTGTGACCGCTGGAAGCCGGCGTCGGGCCCGCGTTCTTGACCGTCAGAGGCAGGAGCTTCTTGCCGGTCGGGCCGATCTGGATGCTGGTGTCCATCTGCGGGCACACGCCGCAGTCGAAGCACGGGGTCCAGCGGCAGTCCTCGACCTCCGTCTCGTCGAGGGCGTCCTGCCAGTCCTCCCAGAGCCAGTCCTTGTCGAGGCCGGAGTCGAGGTGGTCCCAGGGCAGGACCTCCTCGTAGGTGCGCTCGCGGGTGGTGTACCAGTCGACGTCCACGCCGGAGGGGGCGAGGGCCTTGTCCGCGCACGCCATCCAGCGGTCGTAGGAGAAGTGCTCGCGCCAGCCGTCGAAGCGGCCGCCGTCGTCGTACACCGCGCGGATGACCGCACCGAGGCGGCGGTCGCCGCGGGAGAGCAGGCCCTCGACGATGCCGGGCTTGCCGTCGTGGTAGCGGAAGCCGATCGAGCGGCCGTACTTCTTGTCGCCGCGGATCTTGTCGCGCAGCTTCTCCAGGCGGGCGTCCGTCTCCTCGGCGGAGAGCTGCGGGGCCCACTGGAAGGGGGTGTGGGGCTTGGGGACGAAGCCGCCGATCGAGACCGTGCAGCGGATGTCACCCTGGCCGGAGACCTCTCGGCCCTTCTGGATCACGTTCATCGCCATGTCGGCGATCTGGAGGACGTCCTCGTCGGTCTCCGTCGGCAGCCCGCACATGAAGTACAGCTTCACCTGGCGCCAGCCGTTGCCGTAGGCCGTGGCGACCGTACGGATCAGGTCCTCTTCCGAGACCATCTTGTTGATGACCTTGCGCATGCGCTCCGAGCCGCCCTCGGGGGCGAAGGTCAGGCCGGAGCGGCGGCCGTTGCGGGTCAGCTCGTTCGCCAGGTCGACGTTGAAGGCGTCGACGCGGGTCGAGGGGAGCGAGAGGCCGATCTTGTCTTCCTCGTAGCGGTCCGCGAGGCCCTTGGCGATGTCGCCGATCTCCGAGTGGTCCGCGGAGGACAGGGAGAGCAGGCCGACCTCCTCGAAGCCGGTCGCCTTGAGGCCCTTCTCGACCATCTCGCCGATGCCGGTGATCGAGCGCTCACGGACGGGGCGGGTGATCATGCCGGCCTGGCAGAAGCGGCAGCCTCGGGTGCAGCCGCGGAAGATCTCCACCGACATGCGCTCGTGGACCGTCTCGGCCAGGGGCACGAGGGGCTGCTTGGGGTAGGGCCACTCGTCCAGGTCCATCACCGTGTGCTTGGAGACCCGCCACGGGACGCCGGACTTGTTGGGGACGACGCGGGCGATACGGCCGTCGGGCAGGTACTCGACGTCGTAGAACGCCGGGATGTACACCCCGCCCGTCTTCGCCAGGCGGAAGAGGACCTCCTCGCGGCCGCCGGGGCGGCCCTCCGCCTTCCATTCCTTGATGATCCGCGTCATGTCCAGCACGGCCTGCTCGCCGTCGCCGATGATCGCCGCGTCGATGAAGTCCGCGATCGGCTCCGGGTTGAAGGCCGCGTGGCCGCCCGCCAGGACGATCGGGTCGTCGACGGTGCGGGCCTTGGACTCCAGCGGGATGCCCGCCAGGTCCAGGGCCGTGAGCATGTTGGTGTAGCCCAGCTCCGTGGAGAAGCTGAGGCCGAACACGTCGAAGGCCTTCACCGGGCGGTGGGTGTCGACCGTGAACTGCGGGACGCCGTGCTCACGCATCAGCGCCTCGAGGTCCGGCCAGACGCTGTAGGTGCGCTCGGCGAGGACACCCTCCTGCTCGTTGAGTACCTCGTAGAGGATCATGACGCCCTGGTTGGGCAGACCGACCTCGTACGCGTCCGGGTACATGAGCGCCCAGCGGACATCGCACTCGTCCCACGGCTTGACCGTGGAATTGAGCTCTCCGCCGACGTACTGGATGGGCTTCTGCACATGCGGGAGCAGTGCTTCGAGCTGCGGGAACACCGACTCGGCGGCTTCGGCAGGCATCTCGCGAACCTTCGTGAGCTGACAGGGGTGACCATCAAGCGTAACCCGCCCGGCGGACTCCCCCGTACGCTCGGCCGGCCTACCCGTTCGTGATCTTCCTCCACCGCTCCGGCAGCTCGGCCTCCAGCTCCGCCGCCCGCGCCTCCTCCCTGCCGTACAGCAGCCCGTACGTGAAGGCGCTCTCTCCCGCCGCGTGGGCCACGGCCGCGAACTCGCGCAGGGTGCGTCGGGCCATGACGCTGTCCTGGTGGTCGCCGAGCAGGGTGGTGAGGGACTTCATGGACTTCGTGAGGGAGCGGGCGGGGCCGCCCAGGGCGTCGGTGACGGCCTCGGCCGCGTACCGGGTGCGTTTGGCCTTCTTGCGGGCCTCGTGCAGGGCGACGTCGCGGTCTTCGCCCGGCGGCAGCTCCAGTGCGTGCTCCACGAGGCCGGTCAGCTTCTTCTCGTCCTTGCGTACGGCCTTGCCGAGCGCCTTCTCCGGCTTCTTGCGGGCCGCCTTCCGCAGCGGCGGGTCCACGAGCAGGGTGTCCAGGGAGTCCAGCAGGATCAGGTAGCGGCGGGAGTCCAGGACGCCGGTCAGGTGGGCGTGGGCGCCGCCGTGCCGGCGGCCGGCCCAGGCGGTGAGCCGTTCGTGGACGGGGCCGGTGACCAGGCCGGGCGGGAGTGCGTCGAGGGCGGTGGACAGGCGGTCGGCGAGCACCTCCTGGTCGCGGTCGATGCCCAGCTCGCCCGCGAGCCACTTCAGCTCGGCGGCGACCGGGTCGGTGACGGCGCGGTCCAGGATGTTCCCGAAGGTGCGCAGGGTGCTGCGGGCGCGGCGGGTGGCGACCCGCATCCGGTGCACCGAGTCGGGGATGTCGCGGCGGACGGCGGGGTCCAGCCCGACCAGTGCGTCGCGCTGGGCGCGGAGGTAGGCGAGGACGTGGTCGCCGGCCGTCACGGGGCCGGTGGGCCCGGCCTTCTTCGGGCGCCGTTTCCCGCTTTGGCCCGGCGTGGTCTGTTCCAGGGCGCGGGCCAGCTTCGACGGTGACTTCGACGGTCGTACGCCCGCCTTGTGCAGGCGCTTGTCCACCTGGTCGAGGAGGGCCGGATCGCCGCCGTCGGCCAGTTCGATCTCGATCTCGGTCCACTGGGCGGCTCCGCCCGCGCCGGTGAGCCGCTCGGCGGTGACGGTGTCGAGGCTCGCCTCGGCCAGCAGGGCGCCGTCGGCGTCGACCAGGTGCCGTACGTCGCGGGAGGAGCGCAGCCGCACGAGGGGGATCAGTGCGCGGTCGCGGGTCCGGGAGCGGACCAGGGCGGCGATCTCCTCGGGGACGGTGTCGGAGAGCGGGGCCCGGATCTCGTCGCGGACGCCGGGGGCGACGGGGAACTTCAGGTGCCAGCCGGCGTCCGAGCCGCCGGTGCGGCGGCGCAGGGTGAGCGAGGCCGCGGCCAGGCGTTCGTCGGCGGTGTCGTAGTAGGTGGCGTCCAGGTCGACCAGGCCCTTGTCGAGGACCGTGGCCACTGCGCCGACTCCGGTCAGGTCGGGCAGGCCGCTCTCATCGGATTCGTATTTGCGCTCGATCTCGCGTTTCGCATCCGCCATGCACCGAATCTAGTGGGCGAGAGGCCGGCGCGGCAGGGGCCGTCCCGGGTGAATGGCCGGAGAAGTCACACCATCCACCCGGTGAACGACCTGGTGCCGGCTCGGTGGCTCACGCCGACATCGGCCGCTGCACCTTGATCGACTGCAGCAGTCCGATCGCGACCCAGACGGCGAACATGGACGAGCCGCCGTACGACACGAACGGCAGGGGCAGGCCGGTGACGGGCATGATGCCGAGGGTCATGCCGATGTTCTCGAACGACTGGAAGGCGAACCAGGCGACGATCCCGGCGGCCACGATCGTGCCGTAGAGCTCGGTCGAGTCGCGCGCTATCCGGCAGGCGCGCCACAGGACGACTCCGATCAGGAAGATGATCAGGCCCGCGCCGAGGAAGCCCAGCTCCTCCCCCGCGACCGTGAAGACGAAGTCCGTCTGCTGTTCGGGCACGAACTGGCCGGTGGTCTGCGAGCCGTGGAAGAGCCCGGCGCCGGTGAGGCCGCCGGAGCCGATGGCGATCCGGGCCTGGTTGGTGTTGTAGCCGACGCCCGCGGGGTCCAGGTCCGGGTTGGCGAAGGCCGCGAACCGGTTGATCTGGTACTCGTCCAGGATGTGCAGCTGCCAGATGGCCACGCAGCCGAGCACTCCCGCGATGAGCAGGCCGAAGACCCAGCGGTTGGAGGAGCCGGAGGCGAGCAGCACGCCGAGGATGATGGCCACCATGGCCAGCACCGAGCCGAGGTCGGGCATGAGGAGCAGGATCAGGATCGGTACGGCGGCCAGGCACAGCGACTGGAACACGGTCCGGTGGTCGGGGAACGGCTTGTCGCCCGCGTCCACCCGCGCGGCCAGCAGCATGGCCATGCCCAGGATGATCGTGACCTTCATGAACTCGGCCGGCTGGAGGGAGAAGCCGCCGATCACGAGCCAGTTGCGCTGGCCGTTGATCGTCGCGCCGAGCGGGGTCAGGACGACCAGGGCGAGGAGCACCGACAGGCCGTAGAGGATCGGTACGGCGTTGCGCAGGGCCCGGTGGCCGAGCCAGACCGTGCCGATCATCAGGGCGATCCCGATGCCGAGGTTCATCAGGTGCCGGACCAGGAAGAAGTACGGGTCGCCCTGGTTGAGCTCGGTGCGGTTGCGGGTCGCCGAGAAGACCAGCAGCGAGCCCATCAGGGACAGCGCGATGGCCGCCAGCAGTATCGGCCAGTCCAGCCGGCGGGTGAGCGAGTCGCGGGCGAAGATCTTGGTCCAGCCGGCCCGCTCGGGGCCGTACCCGGAGACGGAGAAGCTGTTCGCGCCGGTCATGAGGGCATCCTCCGGCTTCCCCGCGCGCGGTGCCTGCGACGCCTGCGGGTGTCGCGGTTGCCCGGGGAGGGCGAGGCGGTGGTGCCCGCGGGCTGCTGGTCGTCGCCGTTGGTGGGGTTGTTCTTCTGGGCGGCCTCGGCGTCCTTCGCCGGGTCACCGATGATCTTCGGGGCGGCGATGGTGCCGTCCGTGCGGATCTTGGGCAGGCCCTTCTGCGGCTCGGGCAGCAGCGCCTTCCTGCTGTCAACGGAGCCGTCGCCCTGGACGCCGTACATCGCGCTGTAGATGTTGCGCACGGCCTCACCGGAGGCGCCGGAACCCGTACCGGCCTGGGCGATCGTCATGATCACCGTGTAGTCCTTGGAGTAGGTGGCCAGCCAGGACGTGGTCTGCTTGCCGTAGACCTCGGCCGTGCCGGTCTTGGCGTGCAGGGGGATCTTGTCCTGCGGCCAGCCGCCGAACTTCCAGGCCGCCGTACCGCGGGTGATGACGCCGGCGAAGGCGTCGTCCATGCCCTTGATGGTGGCCTGGCTGACCGGCAGCCTGCCGCGCTTCTTCGGCTTGATCTCCCGCACGCTCTTGCCGTCGGCGCTGATGACCGCCTTGCCGATGGTCGGCTGGTACATCGTGCCGCCGTTGGCGACAGCGCCGTAGATCACGGCCTCCTGGATCGGGGTGACGAGGGTGTCACCCTGGCCGATGGAGTAGTTGATCGAGTCGCCCTCGCGCATCTTGTTGCCTTCGAGGCAGTTCTCGTAGGCAATCTTCTCGACGTAGGAGCCGTCCTTCTTGCCGGTCTTGCACCAGGCGTCCTTGTTGGCCTTCCAGTAGTCCTGCTTCCACTGGCGGTCGGGGACCCGGCCGGTGACCTCGTTGGGCAGGTCGAGACCGGTCTCCTTGCCGAGGCCGAACTGGTGGGCGGCCTTGTAGAAGTAGTCCTTCGGCTGGCCCTTCTTGGGGTTGATGCCGCCGTCCCGCTTCCACTCCTTGTCGGCGAGGCCGTAGAAGACGGTGTCGCAGGAGACCTCCAGGGCCCGGCCCAGGGAGATGGGGCCGAAGTTCTCGCCCTCGAAGTTCTTGAAGACCTGGCTGCCCACCGAGTACGAGCTGGTGCACGGGTAGCGGCCGTCGAAGGGGTAGCCGGCCTCGACCGCGGCGGCCGTGGAGACCACCTTGAACGTCGAGCCGGGCGCGGCCTGACCCTGTATGGCCCTGTTGAGCAGGGGGTAGTCCGAGTCCTTGCCGGTGAGGGCCTTGTAGTCCTTGGCCGAGATGCCGCCGACCCAGACGTTCGGGTCGTACGTCGGCGCGGAGGCCATCGCGACGATCCGGCCGGTCTTGGCCTCCATCACCACGACGGCGCCGGAGTCGGCCTTGTAGTTCGTGCCGGTGATCTTGTCGAACTGCTCGCGGGCCTTCTTCATGGCCTGGTTCAGCTCGAACTCGGCGACCCGCTGGACCCGGGAGTCGATGCTGGTGACCAGGTTCGAACCGGACTCGGCCGCGTCGGACTTGGCCTTGCCGATGACCCGGCCGAGGTTGTCGACCTCGTAGCGGGTGACGCCGGCCTTGCCGCGCAGCATCTTGTCGTAGGTGCGCTCGAGGCCGGAGCGGCCGACCATGTCGGAGCGCAGGTACGGCGACTCGGTGTCCTTGGCCTGCTGGATCTCGTCGTCGGTGACGGGCGAGAGATAGCCGAGGACCTGCGCGGTGTTGGACTTGCCGGGGCCGGGGTAACGGCGGACGGCCTTGGGCTCGGCGGTGATGCCGGGGAAGTCCTCGGAGCGCTCGCGGATCTGCAGGGCCTGCCGGGCGGTGGCCTTGTCGGTGATGGGGATCGGCTGGTACGGCGAGCCGTTCCAGCAGGGCTGGGGGGTCTCGGAGTCGCACAGCCGGACCTTCTGCTCGACCTCCTCGGGGCGCATGCCGAGGACGCCGGCCAGCTTGGTGAGGACGGCCTTGCCGTCGTCCTTCTGCTTCAGCAGGTCGGTGCGGGAGGCGGAGACCACCAGGCGGGTCTCGTTGTCCGCGAGGGGGACGCCGCGGGCGTCCAGGATGTCGCCGCGCACGGCGGGGTCGACCACCTGCTGGACGTGGTTGCCGGACGCCTCCCGCTGGTACTCGGCGCCCTCGCGGATCTGCAGATACCACAGCCGGCCGCCGAGCGTGCCGAGGAGGGAGAGTACGAGGATCTGGATCACGACGAGCCTGATCTGGACCCGTGGGGTCCGACCGGTCTCGGGGATGTTGGTCACTGCGGCTGTCTCCCCCTCTCAGTGCGCGGACGCAGGTGCGCGCAGCGCGTCCGTACGAACCGGCCGCACGCGTACGAATGATGAACGACCAGCCTGTGAGCCCGCGTTCCGGGCGGGCCTACCCGTTCGGGTGAACTCCTCGCCGGTCACAGCCGCTTGACCCCCTTGATGCGGCCGACCCGGGCGGAGCGGGTGCGGGCCTTGGCCTTCAGGGCGCCGAGGCCGCCGCGCTGGCTGCCGATGCGCAGGCCGGTGCCGGAGGAGAGCCAGCCGGAGGAGATGTCCCCGGCCTTGGCGGCGGGGCCGGTCTCGGTGAGCGGGTCGTTGTCGGCGCGGCGGGCCAGCCACATGACTCCGGGCACCACGAACGGGGCGAGCAGCAGGTCGTACAGGGCCGCCGAGATCAGCAGGCTGGTCAGGCCGACGTGCCGGGCGGCGGTGTCGCCGACCAGGGCGCCCACCCCGGCGTAGAGCAGGGTGGAGCCGACGGCGGCGGCGACCACGACGGCCATGGGGCCGGTCGCCGACTTCAGCCGGCCGTTCTCCGGCCGGATGAGCCCGGCGAAGTAGCCGGTGACGCACAGGACGAGGGCGTAGCGGCCGGCCGCGTGGTCGGCGGGCGGGGCCAGGTCGGCGAGCAGGCCGGCGCCGAAGCCGACGAGGGCGCCGCCGACATGGCCGTACACCATCGCCAGGCCGAGGACGGTGAGCAGCAGCAGGTCGGGCACGGCGCCCGGCAGGTGCAGCCGGGCGAGCACGCTCACCTGGATCACCAGGGCCACTACGACCAGCGCACTGGAGAGCAGGATCCGGTTGACACGCATGGGATACAGCTCCTACTGCTGCTCGTCGGTGGCGGTGTCGGGGGCGTCGGCGGACGGCGTGACCGTGACGGTCACCGTCGGCGTCGGGACCGGCTTCGGCTTGGCCGGGAGCACGGTGTCCCGCGGGTCCTTCTCCGGGGCCTGGACGACCACGCCGACGATGTCGAGCTTGGTGAAGCTGACGTACGGGGTGACGTAGAGGGTGCGGGTGAGGCCGCCGCCGGAGGGGTCCACGCGGGAGACCACGCCGACCGGGACGCCGGGCACGAACGGCCGGTCGGCCTGCGAGCCGAAGGTGACGAGCCGGTCGCCCTTCTTCACCTCCGCCTTGCCGTTGAGCAGTTCCACGCGCAGCGGGCGGTCGCCCTGGCCGGAGGCGAAGCCGAGTTCGTCGTCGCCCTCCATGCGGGTGCCGACGGTGAAGTCGGGGTCGTTGGCGAGCAGCACGGTGGAGGTGCCGGGGCCGACGGTGGTGACGCGGCCGACCAGGCCGTCGCCGTTGAGGACGGTCATGTCCCGCTTGATGCCGTCGTCGGCGCCGGCGTCGATGGTGACGGTCCAGGAGAAGCCCTGCGCCGACCCTATGGCGATGACCTGGGCGCCCTTGATGCCGTACTGCCCCTCGCCGGCGACCTTCAGCATCTTGTCGAGCTGTTTGAGGCGGCTGCGGTTGCGGTCGTCGCTGCCGAGCTTCGCCTTGAGGGCCGCGTTCTCCTTCTCCAGCGCGGCGAGCCGGTCGTGCCGGCCGCCCGAGGCGCGGACCGCGGAGACGGCGTTGCCGACCGGGTCGACCGCCGAGCTCAGTCCGTCCTCGACGGGGCCGAACACCGCCGCAGCGGCGTGCCGGGCACCGTCGACCGGGGAGTTGCGTCCCCCGCGGATGTCCACCGTGATCAGCGCGAACGCGATGGCGACCAACAGGACCAGGAGCAGCCGGCTCTCTTTCGTGTCCCTCACGTGCGGCGGCCGTGCCCTTCCTCAAGTAGGAATTCGGGGACTCCCTGGAAAACGCGAATGGTGCGGCGTGAACCGAAGAGGCCCATTTGGGGGAGCTTATGCCTCTATATCAACGATCCGCCGCACGAGAGGAGAACGTCTCGTACGGCGGAATCGAAGAGTTACGTCATCTGCGGGGCTGGGCGTCCAGCACCTGCTGCAGCGCCTCGAACTCCTCGACGCACTTTCCGGAGCCGAGCGCGACGCTGTCCAGCGGGTCCTCGGCGATGTGGATCGGCATGCCGGTCTCCCGCCGCAGCCGCTCGTCGAGCCCGCGCAGCAGGGCTCCGCCGCCGGTCAGAACGATCCCTCGGTCCATGATGTCGCCGGACAGCTCCGGCGGGCACTTGTCGAGGGTGGTCTTCACCGCGTCCACGATGGCGTTGACCGGCTCCTCGATCGCCTTGCGGACCTCGGCCGCCGAGATGACGACGGTCTTCGGCAGCCCGGACACCAGGTCGCGGCCGCGGACTTCGGTGTGCTCGTCGCTGTCGAGGTCGTACGCCGAACCGATCGTGATCTTGATCTGTTCCGCCGTGCGCTCGCCCAGCAGGAGGCTGTACTCCTTCTTGATGTACTGGATGATCGCGTTGTCCAGTTCGTCGCCGGCGACGCGGATGGACTGGGCGGTGACGATGCCGCCGAGCGAGATGACCGCGACCTCCGTGGTGCCGCCGCCGATGTCCACCACCATGTTGCCCGTGGCCTCGTGGACCGGCAGGCCGGAGCCGATGGCCGCGGCCATGGGCTCCTCGATGATGTGCACCTGGCGGGCGCCGGCCTGGGAGGAGGCCTCGATGACCGCGCGGCGCTCGACGCCCGTGATGCCCGAGGGCACGCACACGACGACCCGCGGCCGGGCCAGATAGCGCCGCTTGTGGATCTTCAGGATGAAGTAGCGGAGCATCCGCTCGGTGATCTCGAAGTCGGCGATCACGCCGTCCTTCAGCGGGCGGACGGCCACGATGTTGCCCGGCGTGCGGCCGATCATCTTCTTCGCTTCGGCACCGACCGCGAGGATGCCACCCGTGTTGGTGTTGATCGCCACCACGGACGGCTCGTTCAGTACGATCCCGCGACCCCTGACGTACACCAGCGTGTTGGCGGTCCCGAGGTCGACAGCCATGTCACGGCCGATGAACGACATTGAGTTCCCCATCCGGATTCATCTGGCCTTCCTGAGCATGTGAGGGCATATCAGGTCGGCGAGGCGGGTGCTGTGACGTGAAGGCTTCCATCGTAAACGCGCCTGCACGAACACTGCGCGAGGGTCTCCGCCATTGTCACCAGATGGCGTGCCGCCTCGCTTGTGGAGACGGCCCATCGGAGGCACGCGTTCCCCCGATCGGCAAGACATATGCCGGAGGACGGCCGAAAATGCACGGCCGTCCCTGGTCAGGCGCCCCGAAGCGGCTGACGTCCCCTCAGAAAAATTCACCGGGACGTCAGCGCGCCGGACTCAGGCGCGGCCGGGGAAGAAGATCTTCACCTCGCGCTCGGCGGACTCCTCGGAGTCCGAGGCGTGGATCAGGTTCTCGCGGACGATCACGCCGTAGTCGCCGCGGATCGAACCCGGCGCGGCGGCGATCGGGTCGGTCGGGCCCGCCAGCTGGCGCACGCCCTCGATCACCCGCTCGCCCTCCACGATCAACGCGACGACCGGGCCCGAGGACATGAACTCGACCAGCGGCTCGTAGAACGGCTTGCCCACGTGCTCGCCGTAGTGCTGCTCCAGCGTGGCCCGCTCCAGGGTGCGCAGCTCCAGCGCGGTGATCCGCCAGCCCGCCTTGCGCTCGATTCGGCTGATGATCTCGCCGGTCAGGCCGCGACGGACGGCGTCGGGCTTGAGGAGGACGAGGGTGCGCTGGCTCACGAGGGGCTCCTAACACGGCTTGCGGGTGCGGTGGGACGAGGTTACAGGGCGTGTCGGGGCGCCTGTTACGCAGCGTCAGCCCCCGGGGAGGAGGACTGGGCCTGGGCGGCGAATCTCGCCTTCGCCTCGTCCACCTTCCTCCCGAAGTGCACCGATGCCCACCACAGCGCGGCGAACACCGCGCCCATGAAGTACATGGCCGGGACGACCACGCCGGAGGCGATCAGCGCGAGCTGCAGGGCCCAGCCGAGCGCCACCCCGCCGGGGCGGGTAACCATGCCGCACAGCAGCACGCACAGCAGCATGGCGATACCGCTGACCAGCCACACCGTCGACGTGGACAGGTCCGGGTCCTTCATGGCGACGAGCCCGGCGAAGCCGATGACGAAGAACTCGCCGATCAGGGTCGATGAACAGAGCGTACGCACGGGAGATCTCAGCCCTTCCCCAGCAGCAGCCGGGCCTCGCCGACCGTGATGACGGAACCGGTGACCAGGACGCCGCCGCCGGCGAACTCGCCCTCCTCCTCGGCCAGCGTGATCGCGGCCTCCAGGGCGTCCGGCAGCCGCGGCTCGACCTGCACCCGCTCGTCGCCGAACACCTCGACGGCGATCGCGGCGAGCTCGTCCGCGTCCATGGCGCGGTGGCTGGAGTTCTGGGTGACGACGACCTCGGTGAAGATCGGCTCGAACGCCTCCAGCAGCCCCCGCACGTTCTTGTCGCCGCTCGCGCCGACGACGCCGATCAGCCGGGTGAAGTCGAACGCCTCGCGGACGGCCTCGGCGGCGGCCTCGGCGCCCGCCGGGTTGTGGGCGGCGTCCAGCACGATCGTCGGGGAGCGGCGTACGACCTCCAGGCGGCCCGGGGAGGAGACGGCCGCGAAGGCCTTCCGCACGGTGTCGACGTCCAGCGGTTCCGAGCGCTGCGCGCCGACGCCGAAGAACGCCTCCACCGCGGCGAGCGCGACGGCCGCGTTGTGCGCCTGGTGGGCGCCGTGCAGCGGGAGGTACACCTCCGGGTACTCGCCGCCGAGACCGCGCAGCGTGAGCAGCTGCCCGCCGACGGCGACCTGGCGGGCGACGACGCCGAACTCCAGCCCCTCGCGGGCGACCGTGGCGTCCACCTCGACGGCCTTCTTCAGCAGCACCTGCGCCGCGTCCACCGGCTGCTGGGCCAGGATGACGGTGGCGTCCTGCTTGATGATGCCGCTCTTCTCGGTGGCGATCTCCGCGGGCGTCCCGCCGAGGCGGTCGGTGTGGTCCAGGTCGATCGGGGTGACCACGGCGACATCGCCGTCGATCACGTTGGTGGCGTCCCAGGAGCCGCCCATGCCGACCTCGACGACGGCGACGTCGACGGGCGCGTCCGCGAAGGCGGCGTACGCCATGCCGGTGAGGACCTCGAAGAAGGACAGCCGGTACTCCTGCTGTCCGTCCACCATCTCGACGTACGGCTTGATGTCGTTGTACGTCTCGATGAACCGCTCGGCGGAGATCGGCGCGCCGTCCAGGCTGATCCGCTCGGTGATCGACTGCACGTGCGGGCTGGTGTAGCGGCCGGTGCGCAGCTCGAAGGCGTTGAGCAGGGCCTCGATCATGCGGGCGGTGGAGGTCTTGCCGTTCGTGCCCGTGATGTGGATCGAGGGGTACGCGCGCTGGGGCTCGCCCAGGACGTCCATCAGGGCGGCGATCCGGGCGACGGAGGGCTCCAGCTTGGTCTCGCCCCAGCGGGTGGCCAGCTCGGTCTCGACCTCGCGCAGCGCCCTGTCGACCTCCGGGTCCGCCGGGCGCGCGGGTACGTCGGCCTCCGGCGGGCCTCCCTGGGTGCGCAAGGTGCGGCTGCCGGCCTCGATGACCGCGAGGTCGGGGTCGCGGTCGGTCTCCTCGGCGACGAGTTCTTCGAAGGCGTCGAGGGGGTCTGGCTGGTCGTTTTCGTGTGGGAGGTCGCTCACAGGGCCAGTCTACGGAGCGCAGGTGACAACGGGCCGGTTTGGGGGTGCCTGACCGCCGTCGCCGGGTGCGGGTGGGTCTCGGCCGGGCGCGCGGTTCCCCGCGCCCCTGGGGCACGGCCGTGCCGTCGGCCGTCGAGGTGCCGGGGCCGGGGGCGGTCCGTCGCCGCGAAGGTGCGGAGCGTTGCCGGGTGCGGGTCCCTCTTGGGCCGGCGCCGCGGGTAGCCGAAGGCCCCGGCACCTCGTCGGTGCCGGGGCCTTCGTCGTCGTACCGGTGCCTACGCCTGCGGCAGGCGGTCCAGCTGGGACTGGAGGCGGGTGATGTCCTCCTCGGCCTTGGCGAGGCGCCCGCGGATCTTGTCGACCACGTTGTCCGGGGCCTTCGCCAGGAACGCCTCGTTGCCGAGCTTGGCCGTGGCCTGGGCCTTCTCCTTCTCGGCCGCGGCGAGGTCCTTCGCCAGGCGCTTGCGCTCCGCGGCGACGTCGATCGTGCCGGAGAGGTCGAGGGCGACCTCGGCGCCGGCGACCGGCAGGGTGGCCGTGGCCGTGAAGGAGTCGCCCTCCGGCTGCAGACGCAGCAGCTGGCGGATGGCGGCCTCGTGCGGGGCGAGGGCCGTGCCGTCCAGGGTCAGGCGGGCCGGGACCCGCTGGCCGGGCTGCAGGCCCTGGTCGGCGCGGAAGCGGCGGACCTCGGTGATGACCGACTGGAGGGTCTCGATCTCCCGCTCGGCGGCCGCGTCACGGAAGCCGCTGTCGCTCGGCCACTCGGCGACGACGACCGACTCACCGCCCGTCAGCGTGGTCCACAGGGTGTCCGTGACGAACGGGACCACCGGGTGGAGCAGCTTGAGGGTGACGTCGAGGACCTCGCCGAGGACACGCTTGCTGGCCTCGGCCGGCGCGCCGCCCGCCTGGAAGACCGTCTTGGACAGCTCGACGTACCAGTCGAAGACCTCGTCCCAGGCGAAGTGGTAGAGGGCGTCGCTGAGCTTCGCGAACTGGAAGTCCTCGTAGAACGCGTCGACTTCGGCGACGGTCTTGTTCAGGCGGGACAGGATCCACCGGTCGGTCGCGGACAGCTGCTCCGGGTCGGGCAGCGGGCCCTCGACCGTCGCGCCGTTCATCAGCGCGAAGCGGGTCGCGTTCCAGATCTTGTTGGCGAAGTTCCGGGACGCCTGGACCCAGTCCTCGCCGATCGGCACGTCGGTGCCGGGGTTGGCGCCGCGGGCCAGCGTGAAGCGGACGGCGTCGGAGCCGTACTTGTCCATCCAGTCCAGCGGGTCGACGACGTTGCCGAAGGACTTCGACATCTTCTTGCCGCGCTCGTCGCGGACCAGGCCGGTCAGGGCGATGGTCTTGAAGGGGACCTCGCCGTCCATGGCGTACAGGCCGAACATCATCATCCGGGCGACCCAGAAGAAGATGATGTCGTGGCCGGTCAGCAGGACGTCGGTCGAGTAGAACTTCTGCAGGTCCTCGGTCTGTTCGGGCCAGCCGAGCGTGGAGAACGGCCACAGGCCGGAGGAGAACCAGGTGTCGAGGACGTCCGTGTCCTGGCGCCAGCCCTCGCCGGCCGGCGGCTCCTCGTCCGGTCCGACACAGACGATCTCGCCGTCCGGGCCGTACCAGACCGGGATGCGGTGGCCCCACCACAGCTGGCGCGAGATGCACCAGTCGTGCATGTTGTCGACCCAGTCGAAGTACCGCTTCGACATGTCCTCGGGGTGGATCTTGACCCGGCCGTCGCGGACGGCGTCACCGGCGGCCTTCGCCAGCGGGCCGACCTTGACCCACCACTGCATCGACAGGCGCGGCTCGATGGTGGTCTTGCAGCGGGAGCAGTGGCCCACGCTGTGGACGTACGGCCGCTTCTCGGCGACGATCCGGCCCTGGGAGCGCAGCGCCGCGACGATGGCGCTGCGTGCCTCGAAGCGGTCGAGGTCCTGGAAGGGGCCGTGCGCGGTGATGACGCCGCGCTCGTCCATGACCGTGATGGACTCCAGGCCGTGGCGCTGGCCGATGGCGAAGTCGTTCGGGTCGTGGGCCGGGGTGACCTTGACGGCGCCGGTGCCGAACTCGGGGTCGACGTGGGTGTCGGCGACGACGGGGATGCTGCGGTCGGTGAGCGGCAGCTTGATGCGCTTGCCGACGAGGTGCCGGTAGCGCTCGTCGTCGGGGTGGACGGCGACGGCGGTGTCACCGAGCATCGTCTCGGCGCGGGTGGTGGCGACGACGAGGGTCTCGTCGCCCTCGCCGTACTTGATGGAGACGAGCTCGCCGTCGTCCTCCTGGTACTCCACCTCGATGTCGGAGATGGCCGTCAGGCAGCGCGGGCACCAGTTGATGATGCGTTCGGCCCGGTAGATCAGCTCGTCGTCGTAGAGCTTCTTGAAGATGGTCTGGACGGCCTTGGACAGGCCCTCGTCCATGGTGAAGCGCTCGCGCGACCAGTCGACGCCGTCACCGAGGCGGCGCATCTGGCCGAGGATCTTGCCGCCGTACTCCTCCTTCCACTGCCAGACGCGCTCGACGAACTCCTCGCGGCCCAGGTCGTGGCGGGACTTGCCCTCCTCGGCGAGCTGCTGCTCGACCTTGTTCTGGGTGGCGATGCCGGCGTGGTCCATGCCGGGCAGCCACAGCGCCTCGTGGCCCTGCATGCGCTTGCGGCGCGTGAGGGCGTCCATGAGCGTGTGCTGGAAGGCGTGGCCCAGGTGGAGCGAGCCGGTGACGTTCGGTGGCGGGATGACGATCGTGTACGGCGGCTTCTCGCTCTTCGCGTCCGCCTCGAAGTAACCGCGCTCTACCCAGCGCTCGTACAGCGGCCCCTCTACATCGGCCGGCGCGTACTGGGTCGGCAGTTCGGGGTCGGGCGCGGGTGGCTGCTGCTGAGCGTTCTCGGTCACGGGGGTCAGTTTAGAGGTGTCACGGGGTGGTCCCGAAACGCGTTTGTTCTGTAACGGTGCGGCCCCCGGTGCCGTGTGCCTCCCGTGCCTGCGCCAGGATGTCAGGAACACATAAGGCATCTGGAGGGGAACCCAGGAATGAGTCACAACCAGCCGGGCCCGTACGGCCAGCCGCCCCAGCAGCCGGGTCCTTACGGCCAGCCGGGGCAGCCTGGTGCGTACGGCCAGCCGGGCCCCTACGGCCAGCAGCCGCAGGCGCCGCAGCCCGGCTATGGCTACCCCCAGCAGGCGCCCGCGGCCCCGCAGCCGGGTTACGGATACCCGCAGCAGGGCGTGCCGCAGCAGCCGGCCCCGTACGGCCAGCAGCCGAACCCGTACGGCCAGCAGGGGTTCGCCGTTCCGCAGCCGCCGCAGCCTGCCGGGGGCAAGAAGAAGACGGGCCTGATCATCGGCGCGGTCGCCGTGGTCGCCGCGCTGGCGGTGGGCGCCTACTTCGTGCTCGCCGGCAGCGGCACCGACGTCGCGGACGACGGCCCGCACAAGCTGACGACGCCGGACACGGTGGTGACGGAGTACAAGAAGTCCAGCAACTCGGACTCGTCGGACGACATCAGTGACTCCGACCGTTCGGACTTCGAGAAGTGGGGGGTCAAGAACCCCACGGAGGTCAGCGCCAAGTACGAGAGCGGCAAGGGCCTGACCATGAAGGGCCTCGGCTTCAGCGGCGTGTACGGAACGATCGACGACCCCGAGGCG
Source organism: Streptomyces echinatus (assembly GCF_014203595.1). Lineage (GTDB taxonomy): Bacteria > Actinomycetota > Actinomycetes > Streptomycetales > Streptomycetaceae > Streptomyces > Streptomyces echinatus. The sequence continues at coordinate 486,994 of NZ_JACHJK010000001.1, read as the reverse complement.
GTTGTCGACGCGATGTTCGCCAAGGCCAAGACGGAGTCCGAGAAGGACCAGGGCGATTCCGACACCAAGGGCAAGCTGGTCGGCAGCCCCGAGATCGTCCACCCTGCGGACTTCAACGGCATCATGAAGTGCCAGGTGGCCCAGATCGACAGCAGCGCCTCGGCGTCCTCGGAGGCAGGGGTACCCAAGACCCTGAAGCTGCCGATCTGCATCTGGGGCGACCACAGCACCGTCGCCATCGTCTCGTCGTACAGCGTCGCCTCCATCGCCTCGGGCGAGGGGGGTTCGGTCGACGACGCCGCAGAGATCGCGGCCAAGCTCCGCAACGACGTACGAGTGAAGATCTGAACCACGTTTACCCCGGAGGGGTGCCCACCGGTGCATGACGGGCACCCCTCTGCGCCTCAGTCCTGCTTGTCAGGCGCGACGGCAGGCGGGACTCGACACTTCGCCCTTGATGTTGAGTTTGCTCAGGCCCAGTTCACAACCCGGGCTCGGCATGGGGCCGAAGGGAGTTTTGATCGCCCCGAAGCCGCAGGCCTCCTATCGAACAAACGTTCGGATAGGTCGACTCATTGGATCATGAAAGCGGGATTCGGCTCCAGGGCCTGGCAGCACGATGGCGGTATACGACCGCCCATTGTCTGACACGCCGACGGGCAGGCACCCCGCGCTGGGGTGTGCCTGCCCGTCGGCGTCGAGTTGCTCAGGCCGTCTTCTGCTCCCCCGAGCCCCGGCCCCGTGCGTCCCGGGGGATGAGGGTGGGGTTGACGTTGGAGAGGACCACGTCGGCGGTGATGACGACGCGGGCCACGTCCTTGCGGGACGGGACCTCGTACATCACGCCCTGGAGGACCTCCTCCATGATGGCGCGCAGGCCGCGGGCGCCGGTCTGGCGGAGGATGGCCTGGTCGGCGATGGCCTCCAGCGCCTCGCGCTCGAAGTCCAGCTCCACACCGTCGAGTTCGAACAGGCGCTGGTACTGCTTGACCAGCGCGTTGCGGGGCTCCACCAGGATCTTGAGCAGGGCCTCGCGGTCCAGGTTGTGGACCGAGGTGATGACCGGGAGCCGGCCGATGAACTCGGGGATCATGCCGAACTTGACCAGGTCCTCCGGCATGACGTCCTCGAAGACGTCCTTGGCCTCCAGCTCGCGCTTGGAGAGGATCGTCGCGCCGAAGCCGATGCCCTTGGCGCCGGCCCGCGCCTCGATGATCTTCTCCAGCCCGGCGAAGGCACCGCCCACGATGAACAGCACGTTCGTCGTGTCGATCTGGATGAACTCCTGGTGGGGGTGCTTGCGGCCGCCCTGGGGCGGGACCGAGGCCGTGGTGCCCTCCAGGATCTTCAGCAGGGCCTGCTGGACGCCCTCGCCGGAGACGTCACGGGTGATCGACGGGTTCTCGCTCTTACGGGCGACCTTGTCGATCTCGTCGATGTAGATGATCCCGGTCTCGGCCTTCTTGACGTCGTAGTCCGCCGCCTGGATCAGCTTCAGCAGGATGTTCTCGACGTCCTCGCCGACGTACCCCGCCTCGGTCAGCGCCGTCGCGTCGGCGATCGCGAAGGGGACGTTCAGCATCCGCGCCAGGGTCTGCGCGAGGAGCGTCTTGCCCGAGCCCGTGGGGCCGAGCAGCAGGATGTTGGACTTCGCCAGCTCGATCGCGTCGTCACGGCCGCTCGCGCCGCCGTTCTCGCCCGCCTGGACCCGCTTGTAGTGGTTGTACACCGCGACGGAGAGTGCCTTCTTGGCGGCCTCCTGGCCCACCACGTAGCCCTCGAGGAACTCGTAGATCTCACGGGGCTTGGGCAGTTCCTCCCAGCGCACCTCGCTGGTCTCCGCGAGCTCTTCCTCGATGATCTCGTTGCAGAGATCGATGCACTCGTCGCAGATGTACACACCGGGCCCTGCGATGAGCTTCTTGACCTGCTTCTGGCTCTTGCCACAGAACGAGCACTTGAGCAGATCGCCGCCGTCACCGATGCGTGCCACGGTGTGCTTCCCCTTCGCCTGGGAGACGCCTGGACGTCATCAGTCCAGCGGCTCCTGGTGCTGCCTTATGTCCGACGGTACCTTGCCGGGCCCGGTGTTCGGGCCCCCCTTGGCAGGGTTCACTTTGACGTGCACCGCGCCAAGGGGGGACGGAAGTGCTCGGTTCCGCGTCAGCGGACCGATGCGTTGTTCAGCTTGCGGGTGGAGATGATCTGGTCGACGAGGCCGTACTCCAGCGCCTCCTCGGCCGTGAGGATCTTGTCGCGCTCGATGTCCTCGCGGATCTTCTCGAGCGGCTGGTTCGAGTGCTTCGCCAGCATGTCCTCCAGCTGCTCACGCATCCGGGTGAACTCCTTGGCGATGATCTCCAGGTCGGAGAGCTGGCCGCGGCCGGTGGAGCCCGCCGGCTGGTGGATCAGCACGCGCGAGTTCGGCAGCGCCATGCGCTTGCCGGGGGTGCCGGCGGCGAGCAGGATGGCCGCCGCGGAGGCCGCCTGGCCCATGCAGACCGTCTGGATGTCCGGCTTCACGAACTGCATCGTGTCGTAGATCGCCGTGAGGGCGGTCATGTCGCCACCGGGGCTGTTGATGTAGATCGAGATGTCGCGGTCCGGGTCCATCGACTCCAGGCACAGCAGCTGCGCCATGACGTCGTTGGCGGAGGCGTCGTCGATCTGGACGCCCAGGAAGATCACGCGCTCCTCGAAGAGCTTCGCGTACGGGTCGTACTCGCGGATGCCCTGGGAGGTGCGCTCGACGAAGCGCGGAATGACGTAGCGGCTGTCGGGGCGGGGCCCTTCGTACAGGCCGCTGGCGGCGCCGGGGAAGTTGCTCATGGGGTGTTCACCGTCCTGGTGGCGTTCTGGGGGCTTCGGTCTCGGCGGTGCGTGGCGCGGTCTGGCCGGTCAGGCACCGGTGCCGCCGCCGCCCGGAACACCCGAGGCGTGCGTGATGATCTCGTCAATGAGACCGTACTCCTTGGCCTCTTCCGGGGTGAACCAGCGGTCGCGGTCACCGTCGCGGATGATCGCCTCGACCGTCTGGCCGGAGTGCAGCGCGGTCAGCTCGGACATGCGCCTCTTGGTGCGCAGCAGGTACTCGGCCTGGATCTTGATGTCCGAGACCGTACCGCCGAGGCCCGCGGAGCCCTGGTGCATCATGATGTCGGCGTGCGGGAGGGCGAAGCGCTTGCCGGCGGTGCCGCCGGTCAGCAGGAACTGCCCCATCGAGGCGGCCATGCCCATGGCGATCGTGATGACGTCGTTCGGGATGTACTGCATGGTGTCGTAGATCGCCATGCCGGCCGTCACCGAGCCGCCGGGGCTGTTGATGTAGAGGAAGATGTCCTTGTCCGGGTCCGCGGCGAGGAGCAGCAGCTGCGCGGTGATCTTGTTCGCGATGTCGTCGTCGACCTGCTGACCGAGGAAGATGATTCGCTCGTCGAGCAGCCGGTTGTACACCTGGTCACCGAGGCCACCGCCGATGGAAGGCTGGCCGGCGGCGGAGGGCATCAGATTCGTCACGTATCCACCTGCTCGTCTTACGACGGCGCCGGGCCGTCTCACGTCGTCCTGCCGGAGGCTTGGCGGGGGGTTTCAGAAGACTCCCCTGCCCCCGTATTTATGGACCCTAACGCTCAGGCCCCTTCGGGGAATCCCGGAGATGGGGGTGTTCGCCGGGGGCGTAGCGCTCACGCGGAGAGACGGTGCGGTGCACAGGGGTGGTGCGGGTGGTCTTCGGACCGCGGGCGCGTTCGGGTTGTTCGCGCGGTTCCCCGCGCCCCTGGGGGCGGCTCACGCCCCCCGTGTGACGAACGGGCCCCCGGGAGACACTCCCGGGGGCCCGTCCACGCCGTCAGAGGCGCCGCGGGGCGGCTCAGCCCTCGGCGTTCTCCTCGGAGGTCTCCGACGCCTCGGCGGCCTCGGTCTCCTCCTCCTCGTCGTCCAGGTTGACGACCTCGCCGTTGGTGTCCTTCACCGTGGCGGCCTCGACCACGACGGCCAGGGCCTTACCGCGGGCGACCTCGCCGACCAGGAGCGGAACCTGGCCGCCCTCGACGACGGCCTGGGCGAACTGGTCGGGGGACATGCCGGAGGAGGCCGCACGCCGCATGAGGTGCTCGGTGAGCTCCTCCTGGTTGACGTTCAGCTCTTCCTTCTTGACCAGCTCGTCCAGGACGAACTGGGTCTTGATGCCCTTGACCGCGGCCTCGCGGGTCTCGGTCTCGAACTCCTCGGCGGTCTTGCCCTGGATCTCCAGGTACTTGTCGAGGTCGAGGCCCATCTGGCCGAGCTGGTGGTGCTCCAGGTTGTGCTTGCGGGTGTTGACCTCGTCCTCGAGGAGCTTCTCGGGGACGGGCACCTCCACCAGGTCCAGCAGCTTCTCCAGGACGCGCTCCTGGGCCTGCGTGGCCTGGTCGAACTGCTTCATGTTGGTGAGGCGCTTGCGGCTGTCGGCCTTCAGCTCCTCCAGGGTGTCGAACTCGGAGGCGAGCTGAGCGAAGTCGTCGTCCAGCTCGGGCAGTTCGCGGGCGGCGACCTGGGTGACCTTGACGGTGACCTCGGCCTCGCGGCCCGCGGCGGAGCCGCCCTTCAGCTCGGAGGTGAAGGTGGCCTCCTCGCCGGCGGACTTGCCCTTGACGGCGTCGTCGATGCCGTCGAGCAGCTCGCCGGAGCCGATGGTGTAGGAGACGCCGTTGGCGATGCCGTCCTCCAGCACCTCGCCGTCGACCTTGGCCTCCAGGTCGATGGTGACGACGTCGCCGTCCTCGGCGGCACGCTCGACCGGGGAGGTGGAGGCGAAGCGCTCACGGAGCTGCTCGACCGACTTCTCGATGTCCTCGTCGGTGACCTCGATGGCGTCGACCTCGACCTCGATACCGGAGTAGTCCGGGATCTCCAGGGCCGGGCGGACGTCGACCTCGGCGGTGAAGTTCAGCGTCTCGCCGTCCTTCAGCTCGGTGATGTCGACCTCGGGCTGGCCCAGGACGGAGAGCTCGGCCTCGTTCACCGCCTCGGTGTAGAACTTCGGCAGCGCGTCGTTGACGGCTTCCTCCAGCACCGCACCGCGGCCGAACCGCTGGTCGATCACGCGGGCCGGGATCTTGCCCTTGCGGAAGCCCTTCACCGTGACCTGCTGGTTGATCTTCTTGTACGCCGCGTCGAGGCTGTCCTTGAGCTCCTCGAAGGGCACCTCGACAGTGAGCCGAACCCGGGTCGGGTTCAGGGTCTCCACGGCGCTCTTCACGGTTCGGTCTCCTTGTGGCTGACTTCTTGGGTTCTGCCGGAGCCAGACTGGTCCGGCGGATTTCGCCGCCCGGAGGAGTTCGTAGGCCGAGTGGGCCGGGACACACGGGCGCGCAGCTTGCATAGTAACCGCAGCCGGTCAGCACCCCAAAAGGTGATCATCGCAACGACACGAGCCGGTGGTCGGGGTGGCGGGATTTGAACCCACGGCCTTCCGCTCCCAAAGCGGACGCGCTACCAAGCTGCGCCACACCCCGTCTGGTGCGACACGTAGGGTACATGCCCGGGCGGTTCGCGTCGGCCGCATTCTCCGAGGCGGCGCGCGCGAATCGCCGCGCGCCGAACTCGTTGGCCTCGGCGGCGGGCGACCCGCTACGATGCCTTCAGTGCCGCGGTCACCGACCTGCGGCGCAGCGTTGCGGGCGTAGCTCAATGGTAGAGCCCTAGTCTTCCAAACTAGCTACGCGGGTTCGATTCCCGTCGCCCGCTCTGGATGCCGAAGGCCCAGGTGAGAGATTGATTTCCTCTCCCTGGGCCTTCGGCCGTTCGGGGACCGGTGGGGCCGGGCCCCGGCGTGTTCACAGGTCCCTGACATCCACGCTGTACACCGCGCGTATGCCGTAGGGGACGTAGAGGGCGTCGCCGGACAGGACGGGGGCCGCCGTGTTGTCGGGGCCTCCGCCGGTGTCGCCGTCGTCGCGGCCGGGGAGGGTGCCGGTGACCCGGCCGGTGCGCAGGTCCAGGGCGGCCAGCCGGCCGGTGGGCGAGGCGAGGTAGAGCCGGGTGGCCGAGGCGGTGGGCGGCCCCGGCTGCTCGACGGTGGAGTTGCTCTGCCACCGCTCCCGCCCGGTCCAGGGGTCGACCGCGTGGACGCTGCCGCTGGTCAGGGTGAGGTAGAGGGTGTCGCGGACGAGGTGGACGCCCGTCGCGGTGCGCGGGGCGGTCAGCCGTACGGTCGTCAGGACGTGCGAGGAGGCGTTGATCAGGGTCAGCCCGGTCAGCCGGTTCATCAGCGGGTCGGTGCCGAGGACGAGGTGGCCGCGGGTCTGCCCGAACAGGTAGAGCTGGCCCTTGGCCGTGATCCGCCAGCGGGCCTTGCCGGTGGCGGGGTCGAGCTGGGCGGCCGTGGTGCGCTCGTAGTTTCCGTCGTCGTCGGAGGTGTGGCAGATCAGGTACACCTGGCCTGCGGCGCCGGTCAGCTGGCAGTCGGGGGCGGCGCCGGCGGGCAGCCTGTGGTGCCAGCGGACGCCGCCGTCGGTGGCGTCGAGCAGGGCGTAGGAGTCGGAGGCGTTTCCGTAGGTGGTGATGACCCCGGCCGGGACGGCGACGGCGCCGTTGATGTCCGGGCCCATGCCGTCGACGTTGTCGGCGACGACCGTCCGCCAGATCGGCCTGCCGGTGGCGGGGGCGAGGGCCTGCACGGTGTACCGGGTGCGGCTCTCGGGCTCGTCCCCGCCCTTGATGTCGCGGTCGTCGGCGCCGTAGACGTACACCGCGCCCGGGCGGGTGCCGATGATCGTGCCGCCGCCGCTGGAGCTGGTCTCGGCGGGGGTGGGGTCCATGGGCCGGGTCCAGACGTTGCGGCCGTCGGCGAGGGTGAAGCGGGTGGCCATGATGCTGTCGCCGGCGCACAGCAGCGACCCGTCCGCGAGCACGCAGCGGCTGAAGGGGCCGCTCGGGCCCATCGAGTCCGGGTCCCCGGCCAGGGGGTCCTCGGCCTGCCGGTGCCAGGTGTGCCAGCCGGCCGGCAGGGCGTGCGGGGTGTCCCCGCCGTCGCGGGCGAGGAGGGTGCCGGTGGCGGCGACGGCGGCCAGCACGGCGGTGGCGGCGACGGCGGCGGGCCAGCGGCGGCGCCGGCGCGGGCGCGGCGGCGCGGTGTCGGGCGGGGCGGCCTCGGGGCGGGGGTCGGGCAGCCGGCCCTCGCGGAGCAGGTGCAGGAGCTCGTCGGGGCCGGGACGGGACTTGGGGTGCTTCTCCAGGCAGAGGCGGACGAAGGGCAGCAGGTCGGCGGGGACGCCGGCCAGGTCGGGGTCGCCCTCGACCACCCGGGTCGCGGTCTCCCAGGGGCTCGGGCTGTCGAAGGGACCGCGCCGGGTGGCGGCGTACGCGACGACGGCGCCGAGGGAGAAGATGTCGGTGGCCGGGCCGACCTCGTGCGGGGCGGCGAACTGCTCGGGGGACATGAAGGGCGGGGTGCCCATCACCCGGCCGGTCTGGGTGAGGGCGTCCATCCCGGCGGCCTCGGCCGCGCGGGAGATGCCGAAGTCGATGACCCGGGGGCCGTCCTCGGCGAGCATGACGTTGGCCGGTTTCAGGTCCCGGTGCACCACTCCGGCGCGGTGGATGTCGCGCAGGGCCTCGGCGAGGCCGGCGGCGAGTTCGCGGAGCCGGTCCGGCGGGAGCGGGCCGTGCCGGCGGACGTGGGTGCCGAGGTCCTCGCCGGGGATGTAGACGGTGGCCATCCAGGGGCGGGACGCGTCGGCGTCCGCGTCCACCACGGGGGCCGTGAAGGCGCCGCTGACCTGGCGGGCGGCGGCCACCTCGCGGCGGAACCGGATGCGGAACTCGTCGTCGTCGGCGTACTGGGCGTGGACGACCTTGACGGCGAGCCGGCGGCCGGAGGCGGAGCGGGCGAGGTAGACCACCCCCATGCCGCCGCTGCCGAGGCGGTCGTCGATCCGGTAGCCGCCGACCTCCGCCGGGTCCGAGTCGCGCAGCGCCATTCCCGTACGTCCCCCCGTTGTTTCAGTTGTTCAGCCCGTCACGGCCCCCTGCCGGCTCCCCCGCCGGTCAGAACCTGATCGAGTTGATGGACTCCGCTATCGAGTTCAGGAAGCGGCTGATCGATGGTGCCATGCCGGTCGAGGCCAGGAAGAAACCGAAGAGGATGGCGACGATGGCGGGGCCGGCCTTGATGTTCCCCCCTCGGATCAGCACCACCAGGATGATCGCCAACAGCAGCACCACAGACAGTGAAATGGCCACAACTGATCACACCCTCGGTCGGTCCGCTCTCCCGGCCCGGGGGTACGGCCCGCACACCCCCGCCAGAACCATCGTGCCACCAACCCGGCCACCCTATGCGGCCCGTGACACAACGTCGGGTGCCGTCCCGTCGCGGGCGATCTTCCGCACTGCAATTCGAATGGGCACCCGCAGGTGACTCGCCGTGGAATTGCGCGACTTCGTTTCCGTGTCCACACATCTTGTGCGCAGGTAATTCGAATTGGCGACACAGGGGCGAGGCATGCCCCAATTAGTCAGGATGAATCGGTACATCAAGGGTGAACTGGCGACCCGGGTGTGCGCACCATCACGCGCACCGGGGGGCAAGTTCGGTAAAACAGCGGGTACTCGAACGCGAATAGCCAGGAATGACTACGGGCGTTTTACGAATACCCGCGGGCGACGCTAGGGTGCCTCAGATGTTTGACGCCGCCCCGTCCCCCGGCCAGAACCGCAGTCCACTCCCCCCGGCCCAGCCGTCGGCGGACGGAGTGCCCGGCCCGCGCACCCCGGTCGGTGCCCGGGAGGAGCGGCAGACGGCGCGGGACAGACCCCGCGGCGAGCGCGACGCGTTCTTCGACAACGCCAAGTACCTGGCCATCGTGCTCGTCGCGATGGGTCACGCGTGGGAACCGCTGAAGGACGACAGCCGGATCGTGGAGGCCGCGTACTCCGTCGTGTACAGCTTCCACATGCCGGCGTTCATCATCATCTCCGGCTTCTTCTCACGCAGTTTCGACATGCGCCCGGACCGGCTGAAGCGGCTGATCACCGGGGTCGTCGTGCCGTACGTGCTGTTCGAGACGGCGTACCCGCTCTTCAAGAACCTCGTCACCGGCTCCCACGAGGACATCAGCCTCCTCGACCCCTGGTACCTGACCTGGTTCCTCGTCGCCCTGTTCGTCTGGCGGCTGACCACGCCCGTCTGGAAGCTGGTGCGCCGGCCGCTGCCGCTGGCCGTCGGCATCGCCATGCTGGCGACCGTCAGCCCGGAGATCGGTGACGATCTGGACCTGCAGCGTGTCCTGCAGTTCCTGCCGTACTTCGTGCTCGGCCTGTGCATGAAGACCGAGCACTTCCAGCTGGTGCGCCGCCGCTGGGTGCGGATCGCCTCGGTGCCGGTGTTCGCGGCGGCGCTGGCGTTCGGCTGGTGGGCGGTGCCGCGCATGAACACCGGGTGGTTCTACCACCGCGACTCGGCACAGGAACTGGGTGCCCCGTGGTGGTGCGGCCCGGTGATGACGCTCGCGCTGATGGGCTGCTCGCTGGCGCTGACGGCCGGCTTCTTCGCCTGGGTGCCGCGCCGGAGGATGTGGTTCACGGCGCTCGGCGCGGGCACGCTCTACGGCTACCTGCTGCACGGCTTCCTGGTGAAGCTCGCCGACTACCGCGGCTGGTACGACCACTCCTGGCTGCACCGCCCGCTCGGCGAGATCCTGGTGACCGCGCTCGCCGCGGCCGCCGTCACGGCGCTGTGCACGCGGCCGGTGCGGCGCCTGTTCCGCTTCGCGATGGAGCCGAGCCTGGAGTGGGCGTTCCGGCAGGACGCGGCCGGGCCGGCCCGCGAGCGGCACGAGCAGCGGGAGAAGGCCAGCGCCTAGGGAGGCGTTCGGATCAGCCCGGTTCCTCCTCCAGGCCGAGAAGTGCGCGCATCCGGGCGTACTTCTCGGTCAGCCGTCTCCGGGTCGGCTCGTCGAGGACCGCGAGGCGCCGCGGGTCGGCGTTGTGCCCCAGGTCGGCCTCCTTCACCAGCAGCGCGCCCGGGGTGGCCAGGATCCGGCCCGCGTACGCCTCCGGCGGCTCCCCCGGCCGCTTGGTGAGGGCGCCCACGATCGCCTTGGTGCGCTCGGTGAGGGCGGCCGCGGCCAGCCACTCCTCGCTCAGCGCGGCGTCCTCCACGGAGTCGTGCAGCCAGGCCGCCGCGATCTGTTCCGGGTCGCCGCCGCGGGCGCGTACGCCCTCGGCGACGGCCGCGAGGTGTTCGGCGTACGGCCGTCCCGCCTTGTCGGTCTGCCCCTCGTGGGCGGCGCGCGCGAGGCTCTCGACCTCGGGCAGGGTGAGGTGGGTCATGCCGCCCAGTGTCTCCCGCGCACCGCCCCGGCACGCCCCCTGCGGCGCGGGCGGGCCGCGGCGGCCTCACCCGGCTCAGCGGGCGGCGGCCGCCTCACGGCAGATCAGCAGCAGCGCCCGGTCGTCGTTGACGTCCCTGGCGACCGCTTCGATGAGGTGCCAGGCGGCGCCGTGGAAGCCCCCGGCCACATAGCGGTCGGCCTCGCCGGTGAGCCGGTCGATGCCCTCCACGATGTCCCGGTCGGAGGTCTCCACCAGACCGTCCGTGAACAGCATCAGCACGTCCCCGGGCCGCAGCGAGCCCTTCACGGAGTCGAACTGGGCGCCGTCATACACACCGAGCAGCGGGCCCTCGGCCGCCTTCTCCTCCCAGCGTCCGCTGCCCGCGCTCAGCTGCAGCCCCGGCGGATGGCCGGCGGAGTACAGCTCGTAGTCCCCGGAGTCCAGGTCCAGCACCAGGTGGATGGAGGTGGCGAAGCCCTCGTCCCAGTCCTGGCGGAGCAGATAGCCGTTGGCGGCCGGGAGGAAGGCGTGCGGGGGCAGGGAGCCGACGAGGCCGCCGAAGGCGCCGGACAGCAGCAGGGCGCGCGAGCCCGCGTCCATGCCCTTGCCGGACACGTCGGTCAGCACGACCTCCAGGGTCCGGCCGCCGTTCGTCCGGGAGGCGACGACGAAGTCCCCGGAGAAGGACTGGCCGCCCGCCGGGCGCAGCGCCATCTCGTGGTGCCAGCCCTTCGGCAGCTTCGGCAGCTTGCTCTGCACCCGGATCCGCTCGCGCAGGTCGAACAGCATGGTGCCGCCGCGCCGCCACGGCACGCCGACCCGGCTGCGGAACTGCGCGGTCAGCAGCCCGAAGAAGCCGCACGCGGCGACCACCAGGACGATGCCCGGGGTGACCCGGGAGGGCCCCTCGGTGTAGGGGCCGAGCCGCACCGACTCCACGATCAGCGCGGTGGCCGCCGCCGCGTACAGGCCGAGCAGGCTCGCCGGGCGCAGCACCAGGCCGCCGGCGACGATCGGCAGCACCAGGGTGGCCGGGGAGCACCACACCGAGTCGAAGAGGGTCATGGCCGCGAGGACCGGGACGGTCAGCAGCAGTCCGGCGAAGGCGATCCAGTCGGAGCCGTCGCCGCGGAAGTAGTCGACGGCGCTTCTGCGCAGCCCGATCCGGGCCCGGTGCCACTGCATCTTCCACCGGGCCGTGAACGTGTCGGCCTTCGCTCGCCGCTGTCGTCCTGCTGCCATCAGTTCGGGACCCTATCCAGCCGACCGGCCGCTTGGCACGGGAGGTCCCACTTGTCCCCCGTGCGAGATTCCGCTTTCGCCGCCCGCCGGCCCCCGCCGGCGGGTTCCCGGAGCGGGGAAATTCACTGGCTCGTCCCCCAATGCCCTGATAGGCATGGCCCATGGGGACTGTTCACGGAACCGAGCTGAGGGTGTTGCGCGAGGACGAGTGGGACCGGTGGTACGACGCCTTGTACCGGGCCTTCGGGTCGGGGCCGGCCCCGGCCGAGGAGCGCGAAGTGGACAAGGCGGTCACCGAGTTCGACCGCTCGCTCGCGGTCTGGGACGGGGACGCGCTGGTCGGCACGGCGGGGGCGTTCAGCTTCCGGGTGACCGTGCCGGGCGGGGCGGCGGTCCCGGCGGCCGGGGTGACGATGGTGAGCGTGGCGGCCACCCACCGGCGGCGCGGGGTGCTGACCTCCCTCATGCGCCGGCAGCTGGACGACGTGCGCGCGCTGGGCGAGCCGGTCGCGATGCTGACGGCGTCGGAGCCGGCGATCTACGGCCGGTTCGGGTACGGCGCCGCGACCTTCCGGCTGAGCGCGGAGATCGACACGAACCGGGTGACCCTGGCCCTGCCCGCCGGCGCCGAGGAGGTGCGGCTGCGGTACGCGGCGCCGGCCGACGTCCTGGACGCCTGTGAGGCGGTGTACGCGGCCCTGGTCCCGCGGCGGCCGGGCATGCTGGTCCGGCGGCCGCACTGGGAGCGGGCCCCCCTGGTCGACCCGGCGAGCGAGCGGGACGGGGCGTCGCCGCTGCAGTGCGTGGTCGCCGAGCGGGACGGCGAGATCACCGGATACGCCCGCTTCCACACCAAGGCCCAGTGGAGTCCGAGCGGCCCGGACGGCACGGTGCGGGTGAAGGACCTGGCCGGGCTCGACCCGGCGACCGAGGCGGCGCTGTGGCGTTTCCTGTGCGGCATCGACCTGATGACGACCGTGTCGGTGGGGTCGCGTCCGGTGGACGACGCCTGGCGGCACCTGGTCTCCGACACCCGCCGCTGCGAGCCGCGGCTGCGCGACGACGCCTACCTCCGGCTCGTGGACGTCGGCGCGGCGCTGTCGGCGCGGACCTATCAGACGCCGGTGGACGTCGTGTTCGAGGTCGAGGACGCCTTCTGCCCGTGGAACGCGGGGCGTTGGCGGCTGACGGGCGACCCGAAGGGCGCGTCCTGCGAGCGTACGGCCGACGCGGCCGATCTCGCCCTGTCCGTACGGGAGCTGGGCTCGGCCTACCTGGGCGGGGTGGCCCTGCTGTCGCTGGCGTCGGCCGGGCGGGTGCGGGAGCTGCGGCCAGGGGCGCTGGCGGAGGCGTCGGTGGCGTTCGGCTCGCCGGTGGCCCCGTGGCTGCCGCACGGCTTCTAGGGACCTTCGGCCGGACGGGGCCGGGAAGGGGCCTCTCCCCTGCCGGCGTGCGGCACACGGGCCGCCCGCGGCCCGGGAGGGCACTCCCGGGGAGCCGGGCCGGGGGTCACCGGTTCTGGCAGCGGGGGCACCAGAAGAGGTTGCGGGCGGCGAGGCCGGCGGTGCGGATCTCGTCGCCGCAGAGGTGGCAGGGCAGGTTCGCCCGGCGGTAGACGTACACCTCGCCGCCGTGGTCGTCCACGCGGGGCGGACGGCCCATCGCCTCCGGGGTGTGCTCGGGGCGGACGGTGTCGATGCGGTTGTTGCGCACGCCCTCCCGCATCAGCCCGGCCAGGTCGGCCCACATCGCCTCCCACTCGGCCGGGGTGATGTCCCGGCCCGCGCGGTAGGGGTCGATGCCGTGCCGGAAGAGGACCTCGGCGCGGTAGACGTTGCCGACGCCGGCGACGACCTTCTGGTCCATGAGCAGCGCGGCGATCGTCGTGCGGCTGCGGGAGACCCTCCGGTACGCCGTGCCCGGGTCGGCGTCCGCGCGCAGCGGGTCGGGGCCGAGCCGGTCGTGCACGGCGCGCTTCTCGGCGTCCGTGATCAGGGCGCAGGTGGTGGGGCCGCGCAGGTCGACGTACGAGGTGCCGCCTGCGAGCCGGAGCCGGACGGTGTCCGTGGGCGGGGGCGCCGGGGCGTCGCCGAAGCCGACCTTGCCGAAGAGGCCGAGGTGGATGTGGACCCAGTCGGCGTCCCGGAAGCCCAGGAAGAGGTGCTTGCCGTGGGCTTCGGTGGCGGTCAGTGCGGTGCCGTCCAGGAGGGCGGCGGCGTCGGAGAACTTGCCCTGGGGGCTGGTGACGCGGGGGGCCGTGCCCAGGAAGCGGGCTGCGTAGTCCTGCGCCAGCCGGTGGATCGTGTGCCCCTCTGGCACGGTTTCCTGTTCCTTTCGGAGCCTCCGGGCCCGGTGTCCGTCCGGGCCCGGGGGTGGCTTCAGTCCTGCTGCGGGTGGTGGGCCGGGACCGGCGGGAGGTCGCCCGTGGTCTCGTACGCCGACAGCATGTCGATGCGGCGGATGTGACGCTCGTCACCGGAGAACGGCGTGTTCAGGAACACCTCGACGAACTTGGTGGCCTCTTCCGTGCTGTGCATGCGCGCACCCACGGCCACCACGTTGGCGTCGTTGTGCTGACGGCCGAGCGCCGCCGTCTCCTCGCTCCAGGCCAGCGCCGCGCGCACGCCCTTCACCTTGTTCGCGGCGATCTGCTCACCGTTGCCGGAGCCGCCGATCACGATGCCGAGGGCGTCGCCGTCGGCGGCTGCCCGCTCCGCGGCGCGCAGGCAGAACGGCGGGTAGTCGTCCTGGGCGTCGTAGATGTGCGGCCCGCAGTCGACGGGCTCGTGCCCGGCGGCCTTCAGCCACTCGACGAGGTGGTTCTTCAGTTCGTAGCCCGCATGGTCCGAGCCGAGATACACGCGCATGCAACGAGTGTGACACGCCCGCAGGGGGGCAGCAGCCCCGGGTGTCGGCGCGAACTTCCCCCCGGAAAATGTGAGCCGGGCCATAGAACCTCAAGGCAACCTCAAGTAACGATACGGATTCAGAGGTTCCCGAATTCGTTCGCCTCCGATTCACTGGACCGCCTCGTACACCGCTCGTGCGAGGCCCCGTACCCAGCCGCACAACGGCACCCCCGCTCGTACGGGAAACGCTCCACCGGCGCAAAGGAAATCCGTCCATGACCCCTGGTTCCGGACTTCAAGCAGGCCTCAAGAACCGCCATCTCACGATGATCGCCATCGGAGGTGTGATCGGTGCCGGACTCTTCGTCGGGTCCAGCTCCGGCATCGCCACGGCGGGCCCCGGCATCCTGCTGTCGTACGCCCTCGTGGGCACCCTCGTCGTCCTCGTGATGCGGATGCTCGGCGAGATGTCCGCCGCCAACCCCACCTCCGGCTCCTTCTCCGCGCACGCCGACCGTGCCCTGGGCCGCTGGGCCGGCTTCTCCATCGGCTGGCTGTACTGGTTCTTCTGGGTCGTCGTGCTCGCCGTCGAGGCGACCGCCGGCGCGAAGATCCTCGAAGGCTGGGTCCCGGCCGTCCCGCAATGGGGCTGGGCGCTGATCGTGATGGTCGTCCTGACCGCGACCAACCTGGTCTCCGTCGGCTCCTACGGCGAGTTCGAGTTCTGGTTCGCCGGCATCAAGGTCGTGGCGATCGGCGCGTTCGTCGTCGTCGGTCTGCTCGCCGTGTTCGGCGTGCTGCCGGGCGTGCACGCCGACAAGGCGAGCTTCTCCAACCTGACCGGCGAGGGCGGCTTCCTGCCGCACGGGCCGGGCGCCATCCTCACCGGTGTGCTGCTGGTCGTCTTCTCCTTCATGGGCAGCGAGATCGCCACCCTGGCGGCCGGCGAGTCGGAGGACCCGGAGCGCGCGGTCACCAAGTCCACCAACAGCATCATCTGGCGGATCGGCGTCTTCTACCTGGGCTCGATCCTGGTCGTCGTCTCGCTGCTGCCGTGGAACGACCCGTCCATCCAGAAGGACGGCTCCTACGTCGCCGCGCTGAACTCCCTCGGCATCGCCCACGCCGGCGAGGTCATGAACGTCATCGTGCTGACCTCGGTGCTGTCCTGCCTCAACTCCGGCCTGTACACGGCCTCCCGGATGGCCTTCTCGCTCGGCCAGCGCGGTGACGCCCCGAAGGCGTTCGCCCGCACCACGTCCCGCGGTGTCCCGATGGCGGCGATCCTGTCCTCGGTCGTCTTCGGCTTCGTGGCCGTGTTCTTCAACTACCAGTACCCGGACACGGTCTTCCTCTTCCTGCTCAACTCCAGCGGTGCGGTCGCCCTGTTCGTGTGGCTCGTCATCTGCTTCTCGCAGCTGCGGATGCGGAAGATCATCCAGCGTGAGGCGCCGGAGAAGCTCGTCGTGAAGATGTGGCTGTACCCGTACCTGACCTGGGCGACGGCCGGAATGATCGTCTTCGTCCTGGTGTACATGCTCTTCGACACCAAGCACGACGGCCGGGAGACGGTCCTGCTGTCCCTGCTGGTCGCCGCGGTGGTGCTGGTGGTCGCGCTGGTCAAGCAGAAGGTCACGGCGAACCGCCCGGCGCCCGTCGCCGAGGCACCGGCCGACAAGGTCTCCATCGGCTGATCCGGTCCCGGACCGGGCATGGCCGCACAACCTGACCCAGGTTGTGCGGCCATGCCGTTTTCCCGCCTCCGGCGCACGGCGCGGATACGACAAAGGCCCGCCGGGTCGCGGAGAACGACGACCGGGCGGGCCTCTGCCACGGGAACCGCGGAGCGGACGCCTAGCGCTTGCCGGCGAACTTCCAGGCGGCGGGCAGCGCGCCCATGGCGAGGACGGCCTTGAGGGCGTCGCCGATCAGGAACGGGGTGAGGCCGGCCGCGATCGCCGCGGACGCGGACATGTGGGCCGCCAGGGCCAGGTAGGGGACGCCGACCGCGTAGATGACGGCCTCGCCGAGGATCATCGTGCCGGCCATGCGCAGCGGCGAGCGGTCGGCACCGCGGCGGGCCAGGGCGCCGACGAGGGCGGAGGCGAGCAGCATGCCGAGGATGTAGCCGAAGGAGACCATGCCCGCGCCGGACTTGCCGTCCGCGAACCACGGCACGCCCGCCACCCCGACGGCCGCGTACAGGGCGAGGGAGAGGAAGCCGCGGCGGGCACCGAGGGCGGTGCCGACGAGCAGCGCGGCGAAGGTCTGGCCGGTCACCGGCACCGGGGAGCCGGGGACCGGCACGGACAGCTGGGCGGCGAGGCCGGTGAGCGCGGCGCCGCCGACGACGAGGGCGGCGTCACGGACGCGAGTGGAGGCGCCTCCCAGCGAAGCCGAGAGCCTGGGGGACGGCAGCAGGTCGGCGAGGACTGCGCCGGGGCGGGCGACGGCGGTGGCGGTGCTCATGGGGACTCCGCGGGTGACGGGGACATGCTGGGACAACGGTGACGCTATCCCAGGCGACTCGGGACGATCACCGTCAGCGCTCGACAAAGGCCGCAACGAGGGCTTGGTGGGCTCCGGACAAAGAGTGCTGGTTACACCGGTCGCGGCGTGACGCTGATCACTGAGGCAGGGACGTTTCGCTCACGTGTCGGGGACGTCGACGAAACTGTGCGGTCTCGCCAAATGAATCCCGGCCATCTGGTCGGATTCACCTTCCCTGCCCTACCCTTCCGGCCATGGTCGCCCAGTCCCGGAACCTCACCTCGCGTCGCTATGTCGACCTGCGACGCCAGGGCACGGCCACCTGTCGCCGCCGGGGGTAGAGGCGGACTCTTCCGGCGCGCCTCGCCCGCTTTCGAGCCCCCGAGACGTGTCGGCCCCGTTCCCGAGGACGGTCCTCCATGCCCCGTACCGCGGTCCCCGCTCTCCTCTCCCCCGTCCCGCGTGCCGCCGACAGCGACCGGCTGCGCACCAGCGCCAGCGTCGTGCTGCGCTCCGTGCTGGAGCACGGGCCGGTGGCGCGCAGCACCATCGCCCGGCTGACCGGGCTGTCCCCGGCGTCGGTGACCGAGCACTGCGCCCGGCTGCGCGGTCTGGGCCTGCTCCGGGAGTCGGCCGCGCCCCGCCGCTCGAACGGGGTCGGCCGCCCGCACGTGCCGGTCGACCTGGACGACACGCGGTTCCTGGTCGCCGGCGTGCATGTGGCCGTGCCGTACACCACGGTGGCGCTGCTGGACCTGCGGGGCCGGGTGGTGGCCCGGCGGGAGCTGGAGCACGAGAGGACCGATCCGGTCCGGGTGCTGGCGCGGGCCGCCGAGGGGCTCGCGCGGCTGTCCGCCGAGGTGCCTGGCCGGCGCCCGCTGGGGGCCGGGGTCGCGGTCGGCGGCTGGGTGGACCGGGAGACCGGCACCGTGGTCGAGCACGAACTGCTGGGCTGGCGGGACGTGCCGGTACGGGACCTGCTCGGCGCCCGCACCGGACTGCCGGTCCATGTGGACGGCCACGCGCGGGCGTTGGTGAACGGGGAGCGGCTGTTCGGGCGGGCCCGGGGCAGCCGCAGCGTGCTGCACCTGTTCGTGGGCAACGTGGTCGACGCGGCGTTCGCGACCGGCGAGGAGGTGCACCACGGTCCGCGGTCGGCGGCCGGGACGATCGCCCATCTGCCGGTGCCGGGCGGCACCGAGGCGTGCGCGTGCGGCCGTACCGGGTGCCTCCAGGCGGAGCTGAGCGAGCGGACGCTGTGCCGGCGGGCCCGGGCGGCCGGGGTGAGCGATTCGGCCGATCCGATGGACGTGGTGGCCGCGGCGGCCGGCGGGGACGCGGCGGCGCGGCGGCTGCTGGTGGACCGGGCCCGGGCGACCGGGCGGGCGGCCGGGCTGCTGCTGGACGTGCTGAACCCGGAGACGGTCGTGGTGACCGAGGTGGGCGTCAGCCACTTCGAGGACTGTCTGGACGCGCTGCGGGAAGCGGCCGGGCACAGCCGTGCGGCGGCCGTGCTGCCGACCAGTTTTCCGGATTCCGTGCTGGCGCTCGCGGGCGGCTCCGTGATGCTCGACGTGTTGTTCAAAGATCCACTGGCCGCGTCACCTGAGACTATTTAATTCAGAAACTCGGAATGTTGACAGGAGGCGTTCGTGGCCGGGAACATCCTGGTCATGGACGTACTCATCAGCTGTCGCACCTTCTGTTGCTGACATATTGCCGCGCGTGAAGCGCGTGTTTCCCGCTGTGTGAGTTTCCCTTCCTCCGGCCTGCCTCACCGGAATTCTTCCTGCCTTTCCGCACTTTTCCTCTGGGAGTTCTCCCATGCACCGTCGTGCCTTTCTCACCTCCCTGGTAGGGGCGTCCGCCGCCGTCGCGGGCCTCAGCGGCTGCGCCAAGGGCGACGCCTCCGCCGACGCCGGGGCCGCCACCCGGCCGCTGGCCGGCAAGGTCCCGGCCGGCACCAGCCTGAAGATCGCCTCGTACCAGGACACGCAGCAGCTCCAGTTCCGGCTGGCGAAGCTGCCCGAGCTGCCCTTCACCGTGTCGAGCTGGGTGAACATCGGGGCGGGTCCGGACGTCATCAACGCCTTCCGCGCGGGGTCCCTGGACCTCGCCAACAACGCGGGCATCCCGCCGATCCAGGCGCACTACCAGGGCTTCGACGCGAAGATCGTGGCGATCGGCATCACCCGCAAGCCCAACTACCTGTTCGCCACCAAGCCCGGCAGCGACATCCGCACGGTCGCCGGCTTCCGGGGCAAGCGCCTCGCCTTCTCCCAGGGGCAGGCCCAGGGCGTCGTCCTGCTGCGGGCCCTGAAGCAGGCGGGCCTGAAGTACGACGAGGTGAAGCTGGTCCCGCTGACCAGCAACCAGTTCCTGACCGCCCTGCAGTCCGGTCAGGTGGACATCGCCCCGCTCGCCAACAGCCAGGCGCCGGCGTACCTGAAGCAGTACGAGGGCAAGGGCGCCCAGGTCATCAAGACCGACGTCGTCGACCTGCTGAACCTGCTGTGGGCGCCGCAGTCCGTGCTGAACGACCCGGCGAAGGCCGCCGCGATCGCCGCCTACATCCCCGCGTGGGCCAAGGGCCAGGTGTGGATCTACGAGCACCCCGAGCAGTGGGACGAGGAGTTCTACGTCAAGACGCAGAACCTGACCCCGGAGCAGGCGAGGTCCATCACCGCCCTCGCCAACAAGCCGCTGTTCCCGCCCGCCTGGGACGAGGCGGTCAAGTGGGAGCAGGAGACGGCCGACCTGCTCGCCGAGGGCGGGTTCGTGAAGAAGTTCGACGTCTCCGCCCTGTTCGACCACCGCTTCGAGTCCCTCGCCGCGAAGGCCGTACCGGCGGAGTACCGGAGGTGAGCGCCGTGACCACGACCACGACCGCCGTGGCGGCATCGGACGCCGCCGAACTCCCCCAGGTGCGCCGGCGCAGGCGTCTGTCCCCCGGCCGCCGGCTGCCCGCCGCCCGGCTGGCCGGCCCCCTGGTGCTGCTCGTCCTGTGGGCCGCGGCCTCGGCCGCCGGAACGCTGGACACGGGGGCCATACCGGCGCCGTGGACGGTGCTGCGGACGGCCGGCCACCTGTGGACGGACGGCACGCTGCCCACGGACGTGCTGACCTCCCTGGAACGGGCCGCGTACGGCTTCGCGATCGGCCTGACCGCGGGCGTGCTGCTCGCGCTCGCCTCCGGCCTCAGCCGGACCGGGGAAGCGCTGATCGACGGGACGGTGCAGCTCAACCGGGCGATCCCCACCCTCGGTCTGATCCCGCTGTTCATCCTCTGGCTGGGCATCGGCGAGACCTTCAAGATCGCCATCATCGCGATCGTCGTCTACATCCCGATCTATCTGAACACGCACGCCGCGCTGTCCGGCATCGACAGCCGCTTCGTCGAACTCGCCGAGGTGCAGGGGCTGTCCAGGTTCACCTTCGTCCGCCAGGTCGTGATCCCCGGCGCGCTGCCCGGATTCTTCGTGGGACTCCGGCTCGGTGTCACCGGCTCCTGGCTGGGCCTGGTGGTGCTGGAACAGATCAACGCCACCAGCGGCCTCGGCTATCTGATGTTCCAGGCGCAGAACTACGGCCAGTCCGACGTCATCCTGGTCGGCCTGCTGATCTACGGCGTCTTCGGCCTGGTCTCCGACAGCGTGGTCCGCCTGATCGAACGGAGGGTGCTGTCGTGGCGCCGCACACTGAGCAACTGACCCGTCCCGCCGTGCGCCTGCGCGGCCTGACCCGGTCGTTCGAGGGCCGTACGGTCCTCGACGGCATCGACCTCGACCTGCCGGCCGGACAGTTCACGGCCCTGCTCGGGCACAGCGGCTCGGGCAAGTCCACCCTGCTGCGGGCGATCGCCGGCCTCGATCACGGGGTCGCCGGCGGCGGGCGGCTCACCGCGCCCGAGCGGGTGTCGATGGTGTTCCAGGACTCCCGGCTGCTGCCCTGGCGCCGGGTGCTGGCGAACGTCCTGCTGGGGCTCGAAGGCAAGGACGCCGAGGAACGCGGCCGGGCCGCGCTGACGGAGGTCGGCCTCGGGGGCCGCGAGCGGGCCTGGCCGGGCGAGCTGTCCGGTGGCGAGGCCCAGCGGGCGGCGCTCGCCCGCTCCCTGGTGCGTGAGCCCGAACTGCTGCTGGCGGACGAGCCGTTCGGCGCGCTGGACGCGCTGACCCGGATCAAAATGCACGGCCTGCTGCGCGAGCTGTGGAAGCGGCACCGGCCGTCCGTGCTGCTCGTCACGCACGACGTGGACGAGGCGATCGTGCTCGCCGACCGCGTCCTCGTACTGGACCGGGGCCGGATCGGCCTCGACCTGATCATCGACCGTCCCCACCCGCGCTCCTACCGGGAGCCGGTGCTGGGCGAGTACCGGGAGCGGCTGCTGGCCGCGCTCGGCGTCACGGAGGACCACGCATGACCCGGCAACTCCATCTCAACGCGTTCCTGATGAACACCGGCCACCACGAGGCGTCGTGGCGGCTCCCGGAGAGCGACCCGTACGCGCACGTCGACCTCGCCCACTACGTCGGCCTGGCCCGGACCGCCGAGCGCGGCACCTTCGACTCCCTCTTCCTCGCCGACGGCCCCCAGCTGTGGGGCAGCCTCGCCCAGCGGCCGGCCGGTGCCCTGGAGCCGCTCACCCTGCTGACCGCGCTGGCGACGGCGACCGAGCACATCGGCCTGATCGCCACCGCCTCCACCTCCTACAACTCCCCCTACAACCTGGCCCGCAGGTTCGCCTCGCTGGACATCATCAGCGCCGGCCGGGCCGGCTGGAACATCGTCACCACCGCCGGTGCCGAGGCCGCCCGCAACTTCGGCCTGGACGCCGAGCCCGCGCACGCCGAGCGGTACGCCCGCGCCGCCGAGTTCCTGGACGTGGCGCTGAAGCTCTGGGACAGCTGGGAGGACGACGCGATCGTCGCCGACAAGGCGGCCGGCGTCTGGGGCGACGACGGCAAGGTCCATCCGCCCCGGCACCGGGGGACGTACTTCGGTGTCGCCGGGGCCCTCAACGTGCCGCGCACCCCGCAGGGCTATCCGCTCCTGGTGCAGGCGGGCTCCTCGGAGGACGGCAAGGCGTTCGCCGCCCGGTACGCGGAGGCGGTGTTCACCGCACAGCAGACCCTCGCCGACGCGCAGGCCTTCTACGCCGACCTCAAGGCCCGTACGCGGGCGGCGGGCCGCGACCCCGGACACCTCAAGGTGCTGCCCGGGATCGTGCCCGTCCTCGGCTCGACGGAGGCCGAGGCGCGGGCCGCCGAACAGCTGCTGGAGGACCACATCGTGCACGAGCACGGGGTGGACCGCCTGGAGAACCTGCTGCGGCTGGAGCCGGGCACCCTGGAGCTGGACGCCCCGCTCCCCGACGGCCTGCCGCCGGAGTCCGCCATCGAGGGCGCCAAGAGCCGCTACACGCTGATCGTGGAGCTGGCCCGGCGCGAGCGGCTCACCGTGCGGCAGCTGATCGGCCGGCTCGGCGGCGGACGCGGGCACCTCACCTTCGCCGGGACGCCCGAACAGGTCGCCGACGAGATCGAGACCTGGTTCACCCAGGGCGCCGCCGACGGCTTCAACATCATGCCCGCCGTGCTGCCCTCCGGCCTGGACGCCTTCGTCGAGCACGTCGTACCGCTCCTGCGCGCCCGCGGCCTGCTGCGCACCGGATACGGCCCCCGCCGGACGCTGCGGGAGCGCTACGGCCTGCCCCGCCCCGTCAACCAGTACCTCGCCCCCGCCCCCGCCCTCGTCTGAATCTGAAAGGACCGGCGCACATGTCCATCGAGATCACCAAGGTCACCGCACGCATCGGCGCGAAGGTCTCCGGCGTCGACATCTCCCGGCCGCTCGCCCCGCAGGAGGTGGCGGCGATCCGGGAAGCCCTCAACGTCCACAAGGCGCTCGTCTTCGACGACGTGCGCCTGGACGACACCGGCCAGCAGGCCTTCGCCCGCCACCTGGGCGAGCTCACCACCGCCCACCCGACCGTCGGCGCGGTCGACGGCGCCCCGAACGTGCTGCCGGTCGACAGCGAGCGGGGCCGCGCCAACCACTGGCACACGGACGTCACCTTCGTCCTCAACCCGCCGCAGGCCAGCACCCTGCGCTCGCTCACGGTCCCGCCGTACGGCGGCGAGACCCTGATCGCCAACGCGGCGGCGGCCTACCGCGACCTGCCCGAGCCGCTGCGCCGCTTCGCCGACACCCTGTGGGCGGAGCACACCAACGACTACGACTACGCGGTGCCGGACGAGGAGATCGACGAGGAGCGGGCCGCCCAGCGCGCCCGGTTCACCTCGATCACGTACCGCACCGCCCACCCGGTGGTCCGGGTCCACCCGCTGACCGGGGAGCGCGGGCTGTTCGTCGGCGGGTTCGCGCAGCGGATCGTGGGCCTGTCGGCCGGCGAGTCCCGCAAGGTGCTCGACCTGTTCCAGGCGTACGTCACACGCCCGGAGAACGTGCTGCGCCACCGCTGGTCGGAGAACCAGCTGGTCCTCTTCGACAACCGCATCACGCAGCACTACGCCATCGACAACTACGACGGCCTGCCGCGCCGCCTGCACCGGGTGACGGTCGCCGGAGACGTCCCGGCCGGCGTCGAGGGCAAGGAGAGCTACTCGATCGAGGGCGACGCCGCGCATTACACCCCCGTGGCGGCGTAATCGAAAATTCACCCAGGGTACGGCGAGTGTCCGGATAATGGGCGGTCCCTTCGCGTGAGCGGACGGGCCGCCCAGACTGGCGGAGTTTTTGCCCGCCTACAGCACTGGGAGAGCCGCGCCCCATGCCCAGCACCACCACCGAGACGCCACCGCAGCAGCGGGCGGACGGCTCCCTCTCCCACGGCCTCAAGCAGCGCCATCTGTCGATGATCGCCCTCGGCGGGGTGATCGGCGCGGGGCTGTTCGTCGGCTCCGGCGCGGGCATCGCCGCCGCCGGGCCGTCCGTCGTGATCGCCTACGCCGTCTCCGGCATCCTGGTGATGCTGGTCATGCGGATGCTCGGCGAGATGTCGGCCGCCTACCCGTCGTCGGGCTCCTTCTCCGCGCACGCCGAGCGGGCGATCGGCCCGTGGGCGGGCTTCACCGCGGGCTGGTCGTTCTGGGTGCTGCTGTGCACGGCGGTCGGCCTGGAGGGCATCGGCGCCGCGAAGATCGTCCAGGGCTGGCTGCCGGGCACCCCGCAGTGGATGTGGGTGGCCCTGTTCATGGTGGTCTTCTGCGGGGCGAACCTGGCCGCCGTGAAGAACTTCGGCGAGTTCGAGTTCTGGTTCGCGGCCCTGAAGGTCGGCGCGATCAGCCTGTTCCTGGTGCTGGGCGTCCTGGCCGTCGCGGGCGTGCTGCCCGGCACGGACTCCCCCGGCGCCTCGAACCTCAGCGACTTCCTGCCGCACGGCAGCGAAGGCCTTCTCGTCGGCCTGCTCGCCTCGGTCTTCGCGTACGGCGGCCTGGAGACGGTCACCATCGCGGCGGCCGAGTCGGAGGACCCGGTGCGGGGCGTCGCCTCCGCCGTCCGCACCGCGATGTGGCGCATCGCCCTGTTCTACATCGGCTCCATGGCGGTCGTCGTCACCCTGGTCCCGTGGGACTCCAAGGAGGTCGTGGAGAAGGGGCCGTACGTCGCCACGCTCGACCACCTCGGGATCCCGGGCGCCGGCCAGCTGATGAACGTGGTCGTCCTGGTCGCCCTGCTGTCCGCGATGAACGCCAACATCTACGGCTCCTCCCGCATCGCCTACTCGCTGGTCGAGCGCGGTCAGGGTCCCAAGGCGCTGGCGCGGCTGTCCGGCGGGGTGCCCCGGACCGCGGTCCTCACCTCCTGCTTCTTCGGCTTCGTCTGCGTGCTGCTCAGCTACTGGCGTCCCGACGACGTCTTCCCCTGGCTGCTGAACATGATCGGCGCGGTCATCCTGGTCGTCTGGATCTTCATCGCCGTCTCCCAGCTGCTGCTGCGCCGCCGCATCGAGCGCGAGGCCCCCGAGAAGCTCGTCGTCCGCATGTGGGCGTTCCCGTGGCTGACCTGGGTCGCGCTGGCCGGCATGGTCGCGATCTTCGTCCTGATGGCCCGTGAGGCGGACACCCGGATCCAGCTGTACTCGACGGGCGCCATGACCCTGGCCCTGGCCGCGGTCGGCTACGCCTGGCAGCGGGCGCGCGCCGCGCGCTGATCTCCGCAGGCCGGGCGAGGCCCCCACGTGCGACACGTGGGGGCCTTTCTGTTGCCCGCTCACTCTTGTTGCTAGCGTGTACTTGCAAGAGACTTGCAATAAGGTTCCGGAGGGGATCACCCATGCCCGTCTACACGCTGCCCGACCTGCCCTACGACTACTCCGCGCTCGCCCCCGTGATCAGCCCCGAGATCATCGAGCTGCATCACGACAAGCACCACGCCGCCTATGTGAAGGGCGCCAACGACACCCTGGAGCAGCTCGCCGAGGCGCGGGACAAGGAGACGTGGGGCTCGGTCAACGGCCTGGAGAAGAACCTGGCCTTCCACCTCTCCGGGCACATCCTGCACTCGATCTACTGGCAGAACATGACCGGCCCGAAGGACGGCGGGGGCGAGCCGCTGGCCGCCGACGGAGTGGGCGAGCTGGCCGAGGCGATCAGGGAGTCCTTCGGTTCGTTCGCCGGGTTCAAGGCGCAGCTCTCCAAGGCCTCGGCCACCACCCAGGGCTCGGGCTGGGGCGTGCTCGCGTACGAGCCGCTCAGCGGGCGCCTGATCGTGGAGCAGGTCTACGACCACCAGGGCAACGTGGGCCAGGGCTCCACCCCGATCCTGGTCTTCGACGCCTGGGAGCACGCCTTCTACCTCCAGTACCGGAACCAGAAGGTGGACTTCATCGAGGCGATGTGGCAGGTCGTCGACTGGCAGGACGTGGCCCGCCGGTACGAGGCCGCCAAGTCCCGCGCGGACGTGCTGCTGCTCGCTCCCTGAGCGGCCCCCGGACGTCCTGCCTCGTGATCGTCTTCTCACCCTTCACGGCGGCAGGCGGATGAAAGAGGACCCCCGCGAGGACGTGACTCGCGGGGGTCCTCCGTGTCCGTGCCGAACCGGCACGCGGGGTCACAGATTGCTGAAGTCCGGGCCCTTGGTGCGGGTCCGCTTGATCTCGTAGAAGCCCGGCACCGAGGCGACGGCGACCGTGCCGTCCCACAGGCGGGCCGCCTGCTCGCCCTTCGGGGCGGGGGTGACGACCGGGCCGAAGAAGGCGATCTGCTCGCCGTCGGGGCCGGGCAGGGAGATGACCGGCGTGCCGACGTCCTGGCCGACCCTCTCGATGCCGTCCTTGTGGGAGGCGCGCAGCTCGGCGTCGAACTCGAAGTCCTCCTGATCGGCGTAGTCGATCAGCTCGGCGGGCAGGCCGGCGTCGGCGAGCGCGCCGGCGATGGCCTCGCGGGTCACGCCCTCACCGTTGTTGTGGATGCGGGTGCCGAGCGCGGTGTACAGCGGGCCGACGACGTCTTCGCCGTGCTTCTGCCAGGCCGCGGTGACCACGCGGACCGACGGCCACGCCTTGGTGGTCAGCAGCTCGCGGTAGTCGGCGGGCAGCTCGTCCAGCCGGTTCTCGTTCAGGACCGCGAGGCTCATGACGTGCCAGCGGACCTCGATGTCACGGAGCTTCTCCACCTCCGTCACCCAGCGGGAGGTCATCCACGCCCAGGGACACAGCGGATCGAACCAGAAGTCGACGGGGGTCTTGCCGGACGGGGTGACGGTCTCGGACATGGCGCTCCTCAGCGAAACGTACTTTTGAGGCGTCAACGAGGTCACGGCCGACGGCATTCCCCGCTGTCCGCCGTCAGGGGCACATGGCAGGATCGGTCCTGTTCAGCCGACACCCATGCGATCACGAGGGAGTGCCGTCCGTGCCCGGTGAGAATCTGTCCCGCGACGAGGCCCGGGAGCGGGCCGCGCTGCTGTCCGTCGACGGATACGACGTGTCCCTCGACCTCCGTTCCGCCGTCGGTGAGGGGAACGGCGAGCCGCGCACCTTCCGCTCGGTGACGACCGTCCGCTTCCGCTGCGCCGAGCCGGGGTCGTCGAGCTTCGCCGACCTGATCGCGCCGGGCGTGACCGCCGTCTCGCTCAACGGCCGGGACCTGGACCCGGGCGAGGTCTTCGACGGCTCGCGCATCGCGCTGGAGGACCTGGCCGCGGAGAACGAGCTGGTCGTGGACGCGCAGTGCGCCTACTCGCGCACCGGCGAGGGCATGCACCGCTTCGTCGACCCGGAGGACGGCGAGGTCTACCTCTACACGCAGTACGAGCCGGCCGACTCCCGCCGTGTGTTCGCGAACTTCGAGCAGCCGGACCTGAAGGCGCCGTACCGCTTCGAGGTGCGGGCGCCCGAGGGCTGGACGGTGTGGAGCAACGGCACGGGTGAACTCGTCGACGGCGTCTGGCGGTTCGCGGAGACCAAGCCGATCTCGACGTACATCACCTGCGTGGTGGCGGGCCCGTACCACTACGTGACGGACTCCTACACCCGCACCTTCGAGGACGGGACGAAGCTGGAGATCCCGCTGGGCGCTATGTGCCGCAAGGGTCTCGCCCCGCACTTCGACGCGGACGACGTCTTCCTGGTCACCCGGCAGGGCCTGGACTTCTTCCACGACCACTTCGACTACCCGTACCCCTTCGGGAAGTACGACCAGGCGTTCGTGCCGGAGTACAACCTGGGCGCGATGGAGAACCCGGGCCTGGTGACCTTCCGGGAGGAGTTCATCTTCCGCGGGAAGGTGACGCAGGCGTCGTATGAGGCGCGGGCCAACGTCATCCTGCACGAGATGGCGCACATGTGGTTCGGCGACCTGGTCACCATGGTGTGGTGGGACGACCTGTGGCTGAAGGAGTCCTTCGCGGACTTCATGGGCACGTTCGCCAACGTGGGCGCCACCCGCTTCAAGGACGCCTGGATCACCTTCGCCAACCGCCGCAAGGCCTGGGCCTACCGCGCGGACCAGCTGCCCTCCACGCACCCGGTCACGGCGGACATCCGTGACCTGCAGGACGCCAAGCTGAACTTCGACGGCATCACCTACGCCAAGGGCGCCTCGGTGCTCAAGCAACTGGTGGCGTACGTCGGCCAGGACGCGTTCCTGGAGGGCGCCCGGCGCTACTTCAAGCGGAACGCGTACGGCAACACGCGCCTGGGCGACCTGCTGTCGGTGCTGGCCGAGACCAGCGGCCGGGACATGACGGGGTGGGCGCGGTCCTGGCTGCAGACGGCGGGGGTGAACTCGCTGACCCCGCAGGTGCTGCTGGACACCACGGGCGGCCGGATCGCGGAGCTGGCGGTGGTGCAGGAGGCTCCGGAGTCGCACCCGGAGCTGCGCCCGCACCGGATCGCGGTGGGCCTGTACCGGAGTACGCCCGAGGGCACGCTGGAGCGGTACGCGCGCGTGGAGACGGACGTGCACGAGCCGCGTACGGTCGTGGCGGAGCTGGCGGGCGCCGAGGCACCGGAGCTGGTGCTGGTCAACGACGACGACCTGACGTTCTGCAAGATCCGTTTCGACGAGACCTCGCTGGCGACTCTGCGGACGCACCTGGGCGCGCTGACCGACCCGCTGGCCCGTGCCCTGTGCTGGTCGGCGCTGTGGAACCTGACCCGGGACGGGCTGCTGCCGGCGCGGGAGTTCATCGGTCTGGTGCTGCGGTTCGCCGGACGCGAGTCGGACATCGGTGTGCTCCAGATGCTGCACGCCTGGGCGAACTCGGCGCTGGTGCACTACGCGGCGCCCGCCTGGCGGGAGACCGGCGGGGAGCTGCTGGCCGAGGGCGCGCTGCGGGAGCTGCGGGCGGCCGGGCCGGGTAGCGAGCACCAGCTGGCCTGGGCGCGGTTCTTCGCGTCCGTGGCCTCCGCCGAGCCGGACCTGAGGCTGCTGCGGGAGCTGCTGGACGGCACGGGCGAGGTCGAGGGCCTGGCGGTGGACCAGGAGCTGCGCTGGGCGTTCCTGGAGCCGCTGGCGGCGCACGGCGCGGCCGACGAGTCGGTGCTGGCGGCGGAGCTGGCCCGGGACGACACGGCGTCCGGCAAGCGGCACCAGGTGCGCTGCCTGGCGGCGCGCCCGTCGGCGGCGGTCAAGGCGCAGGCGTGGGCGCAGGTGGTGGAGTCGGACACGCTGTCCAACGCGCTGGTGGAGGCGACGATCGCGGGCTTCGCCCAGCCGTCGCAGCGGGAGCTGACCGCGCCGTACGCGCAGCTGTACTTCGCCGCGGTCGAGCGGGTGTGGCGGGAGCGGTCGATCCAGATCGGCATGGACGTGGTCCGGGGCCTGTTCCCCGCGTTCCAGGACCGGCAGGAGATCCTCGACGCGACGGACGTGTGGCTGGCGGCGCACGAGGACGCGGCGCCGGCGCTGCGCCGGCTGGTGCTGGAGGCACGGGACGACCTGGCGCGGGCGCTGCGCGCACAGGCGTGCGACGCTGCGGCCTCCGACCGCTGAGCTTTGGCCTGAGCTTGCCCGGTCGGTGACCGTTACGAAATTCGGGCAAACATAGCCGTAACCCCTGGTCCGCACCCGATCGGACCAGGGGTTTTCGTTGCCTACTCGGCATCCGAACACCTGACCTTTAGTCCCGCCTTGTCCGCATTCTTCGACGGCCGTGTAACAGCGGTTACGGGCGGGCCCGGGCGCGGGAATCCCGAGGCCATGACCCACAACACCCCACTCTCCCCCCGCCCCCTCCGCCACCTCTCCGACGTTCACCGCCGCGTTCTGACGGCAGCTCAGCTGCGCGCCCACGGCGTCGGCACGGCCGAGGTGACCGAGCAGTGCCGCCCCGACGGCCCCTGGCGGGAGCTGCTCCCGAACGTGATCCTGCTGCACCCCGGCCCGCCCACCGGCGAGGAGCGGCTGCACGGCGCCCTGCTGTACGCGGCCCGCGCGGCGGAGCCGGGCGTGCCGGCCCAGCCGACGGCCGAGAGCCCGCACCGGCCGGTGTACGCGGAGGCGGTGATCACCGGCCTGGCGGCGCTGACCCTGCACGGCTTCTCGTCCACCCCGCCGCTGCCCGCGCTGGACCACGTGGACGTGCTGGTCCTGCGGCCGCGCCGGCTGCGCTCCGCGGGGTACGTCCGCGTCCTGCGCACCTCCGCCCTGCCCGCCGCGCACGTGGTGACGGGCCTGCCGGTGGCGCCGGTGACGCGCGCGCTGGCGGACGCCGTGGCGGAGCTGACGGACGCGGAGGCGGTACGCCGGCTGCTGACCGAGTCGGTGCGCGGCGGCCACTGCGAACCGGCGGCCGTCGTCCGGGAGCTGACCCAGGCGAAGCTGCTGAGCCGCCCGCACGTGGTGGACGCGGTGGACGCGCTGCTCGCGGAGGGCCGCTCCATCGCCGAGGACCGCCTGTACCGGATGGTCCGCGAGTTCGGCCTGCCCGACCCGGCCTGGAACGTCGACCTGCGCCTGCCCGGCGGCCCGCACCTGGGCGGTCTGGACGCCTACTGGCCGGAGCAGGCCGTCGCCGTGGAGCTGGACACGCGCGCACCCCGGCAGGGCCACCGGCAGGACGACGACGCCCTGTGGTCGGAGTACGCCCGCAAGCGCGAGCACCTGGAACGCCTCGGCATCACGGTCGTGCACATCACGCCGAGGAAGCTCAGGGAGTCCCTGGAGCAGCAGGCCGCGGTGGTGCGAACGGCGCTGATGGCGTCCGGCGACCGGGACCCGGCCGCGTACGTCGTCGTGCTCCCCCGGTAGTGACGGACCGGGGGAACGGCGGGAAGGCCGTCAGGAGAGGAGGGGCCACCGGGCCGGACGCCGGGGGCCCCTCCTCGTGCGTGCCGGCGCCCGGCCACTTCTGCTGCGCCGACCGGGTGAGGGCTCACCGCAACGGACCAGCGGGGCGGGCGGGGCCGCGCGGGCCGCGATACAGGAGAGTCATGAGACAGTCCCGAATAGCGGCCGGCGCGTGCTCCCTCCTCCTCGCCGCCGCCTGCGCGTTCGCCGCCCCCGCGAGGGCACAGGCGCCCCGGACCGTGGCCGGCGGCTACGTGGCCCTCGGCGACTCCTACTCCTCCGGTGTCGGCGCCGGCGACTACGAGGCCTCCGGCAAGGAGTGCAAGCGCAGCAGCCGGGCGTTCCCCGTGCTGTGGGCCGAGGCCCACGCGCCGGAGTCCTTCAGCTTCGCCGCCTGCAACGGCGCCGGCGCCAAGGACGTCCTGACCGAGCAGCTCGGCCATCTCAGCGCCCGCACCGGCCTGGTCACCCTCACGGTCGGCGGCCACGACTCGGGCTTCGTCGGCGTCCTGGCGACCTGCGCGCTGGGCGGCGCCGAGCGGTGCCTGTCCGCCGTCTCCCGGTCCCGCGCCGCCATGGACGGGCCCCTCTCCGCCGACCTCGACCGTCTCTACACGGCCATCCGGAACAGGGCGCCCGCGGCCCGTGTCGTGGTGCTCGGCTACCCGCACCTCTACCACCTCAGCGGCAGCTGCGCCCTGGGCCTCCCGGACGGCGAGCGGGCCACCCTCAACGACGCCGTGGACCACCTCAACGCGGTGATCGCCCGGCGCGCCGTCGTCCACGGGTTCACCTTCGCCGACGTGACCGGCGCCTTCGCCGGCCACGAGATCTGCTCGTCCCACCCGTGGCTGCACAGCGTCGACGTGTTCTCGATCACCGAGTCGTACCACCCGACGGCACCGGGGCAGTCGCTCGGCTACCTGCCGGTGCTCGCCCGCGCGTCCTGACCGCTACAGCGGCTCGGGCAGCGTCGGCAGACGCGAGGAGCGGGTGTGGAGACCGTCGAGCAGCGCGGCGTACGCCGCGATCATGCGCGTACGGCTGAACCGCTCACGGGCGGCCGCCAGCGCCGGGGCGAGGCCGGCGCGGCCGGCCACCGCGGCCGCCCAGGCCAGGGCGATGGCCTCCGGGTCCGGCGGGGTCACGAAACCGTGGCCGCGCACGATCTCCGCGCTGTCGCCGACGTCCGTCGTCACGGGCACCGCGCCGCACATCATGCCCTCGATCAGGCACAGCGGCGCCGCCTCGCCGGAGGCGGAGGTCAGGGCGACGACATCGGCACCGGCGTAGACGGCCTCCATGTCACGGCGTACGCCGAGGAGGCGGACCCGTGCCGCGAGGTCCCGGTGCGGGCCGAAGGCGGACGCGAGGTCGGCCGCCAGGGCGGGGTTCGCGCCGTCCATGCCCGCGCCGCACATCAGGACCCGGCCCTCGGGCTCGCGGGCGAGCCAGGCGCGGGCGGCCCGCAGCAGCAGCGGGACGTTCTTCATCGTGGCGTAGCGGGCCGCGAAGACGATCACGGGTGCCGTGGCCGGGACGCCCAGGGAGGCGCGGAAGGCGAGCCGGGCCGCCGCGTCCGGGCGGAAGCGCAGCAGGTCCACCCCGTTGGGGATGACGTGCAGCAGTTCGCGCGGGATGCCCGCGGCCTCGTACGCGGCCCGCGTGGACTCGGCGCAGCACACGCAGGCCACCACCGTGCCGTCGGCTATGGCGGCCTTCAGCTCGTCCAGGGCGGGGCCCTGGTTCTCCGGGTCGGAGCGGTGCAGGCAGACCACGACCGGGCGGCGGGGCAGTCCGGCCTGGTTGAGCAGGGCCAGCGGCTGCTCCTTCAGCGAGAGGATCACCTCGGCCGCGGCCATCGACCGTGCGGTTTCGGCCAGCTCCTCCCCGCTGAAAACGTTCGCCGCGACCGTGCCCTCGACCAGGCCGGCGGTGCGGCCCAGCGAGGTGACACCCACGCCGCCGGCGGTCAGCGCCCGGTAGCAGGCGTCGTCCTCCATGCGCTGCCGGGTGGCCTCGCGGTGGACCTCGCCGTGGATGCTGAGCACCTGGTGGGACTGGCCGCCCTCGGCCAGTCCCAGAACGACGTCGGAGTGCAGGATCCGGGCGCCCCCGGAGAAGAAGCCCTCGTAGACCGAGAGCACACGCAGTTCGTGCCTTGCGCGCACACGACCACCCGCCTTGCATAAATGATCGAAAAGATCGAGCCATCCCCGTTCACAGCGGGTTAGCCGATATGAGGCGGTATGGACGTTACGTAGGCGTTAACGGAGAACTACGCGAATGAAACGTCGGCTAGCAGAATTCCTTTTCGATCACGGGCGCCGGCTCCCCCGTCCAGTCCGCGTTGAAATTGAGGGCGAGGAAATGGCGTCCGTCCGCCGTCGTCACGGCCGAGGAGGTGGAGCCGTGGATGCCTCCGTCATGGCCCCAGACATGAACACCGCAGGTCAGCTTGGTGTCCATCAGCCCGAGGCCGTAGCGGACGTTCGGGACGCCGTCGATCTTCACCGTCGTCCTCATTTCCTTCAGCTGGCGCGGCGGCAGAAGTTTTCCACGCATCAGAGCGCTGTAGAAGCGGCCCAGGTCCGCGGAATTCGAGATCATTTCACCGGCCGAGGAGGCCATCGAGGGATTGAGGGCCGTGACGTCGTACGTCGGCCCCGTCGTCGTCTCGGCGAGTTTGGAGTAGGCGCGACCGCTGGGCCGCGGCACGGTGACCCTGGTGCCGGGCACGGACGTGGCCGTCAGGTGCAGGGGGCCGAGGACGCGGCGCTCGATCTCGGTGGCGTAGGAGTGGCCCGTCACCTTCTCGATCAGCATGCCGGCCACGACGTAGTTGGTGTTGGAGTAGCTCCAGGACGTGCCCGGTGCGAACTCCGGCGCGTGCCGCATCGCGATCGCCACCAGGTCGTCCGGGGCGAGGGTGTCGTAGCGGTGCCGGAAGAAGCCGTCCTTGAGGAAGTGGGTGCGACCGAAGTCGTCGTCGGAGGTGTAGTCGTAGATGCCGCTGGTGTGGTTGAGGAGCCGGCGGACGGTGATGCGCCGGCCGTCGTGGCCGTGGCCGCTCACCACGCCGGGCAGCCACCGGTCGACCGTGTCGTCCAGGGAGAGCCGGCCCTCCGCCTCCAGCTGGAGCAGGACGGTGGCCACGAAGGTCTTGGTGATGCTGCCGACGCGGTAGCGGTCGGCGGCCGAGCGGGGTTCGCCCGTGCGCAGGTCGCCGACGCCGGCCGTCGTGGACCAGGTGCCGTGGGAGTCCTTCGCGGTGGCGGTCGCGCCGGGCACGCCGGCCTCGACCGCCGCCCGGATCGCCTCGCGGGTGCCCGAGTGGCCGCCGCCCGGGTGGCCCGCGGTGGCGGCCGCGGCCTGGCCCGCCAGGACCGCCGTGACGAGGAGGGCGGTGCTCCCGACGAGAGCCGTGCGTACGCGCATGTCTTCCCCCAGCCTGTGGTGTGACACGGTCGGGGGAAGGGACCCTGAGGTGTTGCGCGAAGGTTGCCTCGATGTGGGCCGGTTGGGCGACTTTCAGCCCTTCCGGGGAAGCTCCTCCAGGCGTCCGTGCGGGGGGCGTTCACGCCACAGCCGCAGGGCGACGTCGACCAGGCGCACGCGGGTGAGTCCGGACACGGCGTCCAGGTCCTGCCAGGCGGCGAAGTCGGTGGAACCGCCCACCTCGTACCGGAGTTCGCCGCCGACCACCTCGCCCTCGTAGATGACGCGCAGCCCGTGGTGGTCGGTGCGGCGCGGCGGGCGCCCGCCGGGGAAGACCCGCCGGGAGGAGTCGACGCCGAGGAGACCGGTCACCTCGATGCGGTAGCCGGTCTCCTCGGTGACCTCGCGGCGGACGGTGTCGTACGGGTCCTCGCCGTGCTCCATGCCGCCACCGGGCAGCACCCACTCGGGCGTGCCGTCCGGCCCGGGCGAGCGGGCGAGCAGGATCCGTCCGTCGCGCACGCACACGGCGTAGGCCGCCACCCTCAACCTCTGTCTCATTCCCCGACGTTAGCGGGCGGGTTGGCCGGCGAGTACTCCGGCGGGCTCCAGCGCAGCGGCAGGGCGGCCGGGGTCCACCAGGCCTCGGCGAGGGTGAAACGGACGGCGCGGGTGCCGTCGGGGGCGAACTCGGCGCGTGCCTCGCCGGTGAGCTGGAGGGTGGTACCCGTGTCCCAGTCGAGGAAGAGCAGGCCCGCCCGCCGGTCGGCGCGCAGATTGCCGAGGCTGAGGAACATGGCGTTGCCGGAGTAGTCGGGCCAGGCCAGTTCGCGCGGCGAGGTGACGTGGACGAAGCCGGGGTTGCCGCCGCGGTGGCTGACGTCGGCTCCGCCGGGGTGCACGGTGGCGAGGAAGAAGGTGTCGGCGGAGCGGATCAACGCCTCCGCGTCCGCGTGGAGGCCGGTGAGCCGGCGGGAAGTGCCCGGTGTGCGGCCGGCGGGCGTCTCGTAGGAGTCCCTGCGCTGGATGTACTTGGGGCAGTTGGAGAACACCTGGTCCGCCTCGACCGCGAAGCCCCGGGCCGTGGGCGTGAGGCGGCCGTTGAGGCGCATGCGGCGGCGGGTGCGGGGGTCCAGGGCGATGGTGCCGACGCGGGTGCCGGGGGTGGCCAGGGCCGCGGCGAGGGGGCCGTGCCGGGCCCCGGTGACGACGGACATCCGGCGGGGCCCCGTCGCGCGGACGAAGCCCGGTGCGCCCGTGAGCGCGGACGCCCACACCCCTCCCGTCCCCGGGTCCGCGGCACCCACGACCAGCAGCGGCTGGAGTTCCAGGAAGGCCGCCGCGACGACCTTGATGTCCTGGCCCAGGGAGCGCCCCACGTGGTCGGCGCGCTCACGGACGCCGACCAGGTCCTGCACGGCCCGCGAGCCCGCGTGATACACGCCCATGACTAGAAGAAACCGCAGGTCGGAGCGGATCCGTGCGGGGCGGGGGCGTCCTCGGCGCCGTGCGGTACGGAGATCTCCAGGCGGGTGCCGTCCGGGTCGTGGAAGAAAATCCCGCCCGAGGCCGAGCCCTCGCGGTGGGCGACCACGCCGTCGTGGGCGAACTCCACCCCGGCCGCCCGCAGCGCCGTCTCGTAGGCGCGGACCCGGTCCACCGAGTCGACGGTGTAGGCGAGGTGGTGCAGCCCGGCCCGGCCGCCGTCGTACGGACCCCGCGCCTGCTGCCACAGGGTGAGGACGGGCCGGTCGCCGCCGTCGCCCAGGAAGGCGTAGCGCCGGCCGTCCCCCTTGCCCTCGGCGAGCAGGGTGAAGCCGAGGACGTCCCGGTAGAAGGCGAGCGAGCGGTCGACGTCGGTGACGTTGAGGCCGGTGTGGCTGGTGCGCAAGGTCATGGCTCTCCCCTTCGGCTGCCTGCCCTCGCAGGCATATCTAACCATTGCCATCACATTAGACAGTTAGCTTCGACAGCGTCAACCGCTCACGTACCCTTTACTGGTTAGCCGAGGAGGAATGCCCGATGCCCACCGCCCGCGATCCCCGCCCGCTCACCGGCGAGCCCCTGGCGCTCGACCTGCTGAACACCCGCTGGAACAGGGACGGCGTCGTCCAGGACCTGCTCGCGGACCCGGAGGGGCTCGCCGTGTGGCTCGCGAGCAACGGGCTGGCCGGAAACCACCCGGCCGACACCGCCGTACTGGACCACCTCCGCGAGGCCCGGGAGGCACTGCGGGCCGCGGTGGACGGCCCCGCGGAACAGGCGGCTCCGCTCGTGGACGCCGTGCTGGGACACGGGCGCATCCGGGCCCGGCTGACCGCCGACGGCCCGGCCGAGGAGCCCGAGTTCGCCGACCCGGCCTGGGCGCCGGCCTGGCTCGCCGCCCGGAACTACCTGGAGTTGCTCACCCGGGCCCCGGAGCGGATCCGCACCTGCGCCGGCGGCGCCTGCATTCTGCACTTCTTCGACACCTCCCGGAACGGCACCCGCCGCTGGTGCTCGATGGCGGCGTGCGGCAACCGGGCCAAGGCATCCCGCCATTACGCGCGTTCGAAGGAGAACTGAGCAAATACCGGACCATCAGGGCCGGATACGCTCAAATCCCATCGGGGGTTTTCCCCATACATGCATATCGATTCGGTCAACGGGTCCCCAAAGGCGTGCCCTTCGGTAAAGCTGAGCGCTCTCGTCCGCTCGTTC
Organism: Streptomyces echinatus; assembly: GCF_014203595.1. Taxonomy (GTDB): domain Bacteria; phylum Actinomycetota; class Actinomycetes; order Streptomycetales; family Streptomycetaceae; genus Streptomyces; species Streptomyces echinatus. The sequence goes on along the minus strand of NZ_JACHJK010000001.1, from coordinate 450,204 downwards.
CTTTACCTGAGGGATGCCGATGACCCACACGCCCGAGCGTGATCCCATATCCGGCCCGAGACGCCTGGCCCGCATAGCCGTGGCCGTGGGTGTGGTGGCCGCTCTCTCCGCGGCCGGGCCGGTCCCCCTGGCCCTCGCCGCGGACGCTCCGCCCGCCCCGGCCGCGGACCCGGTCAAGTCCGGCCACGACAAGCTCGGTTCGGACGACGCCGACGTGCTCGCCGAGGCCAAGGCCGCCGGCGACAAGAACGTCACGATGATGATCGCGACGGCCCCGGGACAGACCGAGCAGGTCGCCGAGAAGCTGGACGCGGTCAAGGGCGGCTCGGTGGGCCGCAGCTACGACAAGGTCGGCTACGTCCGTGCCACCGTCCCCACCGCCAGGGCCGACGCGGCCATCAAGGCGGCGGCCGGGCTCTCCTCGGTGCACGCCATCGACCTCAGGCAGGAGATCCCGCTCGACGACCCGACGCCGGGCGCGGACACCGCGGACAGGTCCGGGAAGGCCGCGGGCTCCTACCCGGCGCCGGGCAGGAACACCCCGGCGGAGAACCCGTACAACCCCTCCTTCGAGACCGGTGCCGTCGACTTCGTCGAGGACCACCCGAAGGCGGACGGCCGCGGCATCACCATCGGCATCCTCGACTCCGGCGTCGACCTCGGCCACCCCGCGCTGCAGAAGACCACCACCGGCGAGCGGAAGATCGTCGACTGGGTCACCGCGACGGACCCGATCATCGACAGCGACGGCACCTGGCGCCGGATGACCAACCCGGTCAGCGGCCCGTCGTTCAGCTACGGCGGCGTGAGCTGGAAGGCGCCCGCGGGCGACTACCAGATCAACGTGTTCCGTGAGTCCGCGACGGCCGGCGGTGACGCCAAGGGCGACGCCAACCGCGACGGCGACACCACCGACGCCTGGGGCATCCTCTACGACCCGGCCGCCGGCACCGTCCGCGTCGACCTGAACAACAACTTCGACTTCACCGACGACACGCCGATGAAGCCGTACAAGGACGGCTACCAGATCGGCTACTTCGGCACCGACGACCCGAAGACCGACGTCGTCGAGCGGCAGCCGTTCGTCGTCCAGATCCGCAAGGACGTGCCCACCGACCCGTACGGCGGCGACTGGGTCGGCAAGAAGGCCGACTTCGTCAACATCGGTGTCATCGAGTCCGAGCACGGCACCCACGTCGCCGGCATCACCTCCGCCCACGGGCTGTTCGGCGGCAGGATGAACGGCGCCGCCCCCGGCGCGAAGATCGTCTCCTCGCGGGCCTGCACCTGGACCGGCGGCTGCACCAACGTCGCGCTCACCGAGGGCATGATCGACCTCGTCACCAACCGCGGTGTCGACATCGTGAACATGTCGATCGGCGGCCTGCCGGCGCTGAACGACGGCAACAACGCGCGCGCCGAGCTGTACACCCGGCTCATCGACACCTACGGCGTCCAGCTGGTGATCTCCGCGGGCAACTCCGGCCCCGGCGCCAACACCATCGGCGACCCCGGCCTCGCTGACAAGGTCATCTCGGTCGGCGCAGCCATCTCCAAGGAGACCTGGGCCGCCAACTACGGCTCGGCCGTGGAGACCAGGTACGCGATGATGCCGTTCTCCTCGCGCGGCCCGCGTGAGGACGGCGGCTTCACCCCGACCCTGAGCGCGCCCGGCGCCTCCATCAACACCACCCAGACCTGGCTGCCGGGCTCCCCGGTCGCCGAGGCGGGCTACTCGCTGCCGGCCGGCTACTCGATGCTCCAGGGCACCTCGATGGCCTCCCCGCAAGCAGCCGGCGCCTCCGCGCTGCTGCTGAGCGCCGCGAAGCAGAAGGGCGTCGACCTCACGCCGGCCAAGCTGCGCACGGCACTGACCTCGACCGCCGACCACATCAAGGGTGCGCAGGCGTACGAGGAGGGCGCGGGCCTCATCAACGTCCCGGACGCGTGGGAGTCGATCAAGGACGACGCCGACGCGCACGACTACACCGTCAAGGCGCCCGTCGACACCGCGATCGACTACGCCCTGAAGACCCCGGGCTTCGGCACCGGCCTCTACGACCGCGAGGGCGGCCTGAAGGCGGGCCAGAAGAAGACGTACGACGTCACCATCACCCGCACCTCCGGCCCGGACAAGGCCGTCCGGCACGAGCTGCACTTCGAGAACAACGCCGGGCACACCTTCCGGATCGTCGGCGACGACGTCGTGAAGCTGCCGCTGAACCAGCCGGTGACCGTCAAGGTGCAGGCCGCCCCGAAGTCGGCGGGCATCAAGAGCGCGATCCTGGAGGTCGACGACCCGCGCACGGAGGGCGTCGACAAGCAGATCCTCACCACCGTCGTGGTCGCCTCCCCGGTCGACTTCACCTGGTCGGCGTCGGATTCGGTGCAGCGCAACGCCACCCGGTCGTACTTCGTGAACGTGCCCGAGGGCGCCAAGTCGCTGGAGGTCGCGATCGGCGGCCTGAAGGACAAGAGCCAGACCCGGTTCATCGCCATCCACCCGTACGGCGTCCCGTCCGACAACACCTCGACGCCGTACTGCTACAACAACTACCTCGACGGCAACGGCTGCAAGCCCGACGTGCGCGCGTACGCCGACCCGCAGCCCGGCGTCTGGGAGGTCGAGGTGGAGGCGCGCCGCACCTCGCCGCTGCTGGACAACCCGTACAAGCTGGACGTCTCCGTCCTCGGCGCGGCCTTCGACCCGGAGACCGTGACCGTCCCCGAGGCCAAGGTCGGCACCCCGGTGACCGCCTCCTGGAAGGTGACCAACAAGTACGCCGCGCTGGACGGCAAGCTGGTCGGCGGCCCGCTCGGCTCCGCCAAGTCCGCCCGCCCCGCCATCAAGGAGGGCGAGACGCAGACCACCACGGTGACCGTCCCGGCCGGCGCGACCTCGCTCGACGTCGCCATCGGGGGCGTCTCCGACGCGGCGGCCGACCTGGACCTGACGGTGTACGACGCGGCCGGCAAGGAGGTCGGCAAGTCCGCCGACGGTGACTCGGAGGAGGCGGTCTCCGTGCCGTCCCCGGCCGCCGGCACCTACACCATCAAGGTCGTGGGCTACTCGGTCCCGTCCGGCTCCACGGACTACGACTACCGGGACGTGTTCTTCTCCTCCGCGCTCGGTTCCGTCACGGTCGACGGCTCGGCCCCGGTCGAGCTCGGCACGGGCGCGTCGGCGACGGTGACCGGTCAGGTCACGGCCGCCTCCGAGGCTCCGGCCGGCCGCGAGTTCTTCGGCCGGGTGCAGCTGGTGAACGCGCACGGCACGGTCGCCGGCACCGGCAGCGTGAAGATCGGGAAGGTCACGCCGTAACGGGGTGACGCGAACACGAGGTCACGCCGTGACGGGGTGACGTGAAGGCGAGGGGCGGGCGGCCCGACGGGCGCCCGCCCCTCCGCACACCCCTCGCCCCGGCCGGGTCAGGGGGCCTCGCCGGAGGGGCAGGCCAGGTTTCGGGCGCCGGGCAGGGCGTCGGTGATCCAGGCGCGTTCGGCCGCCACGCGGGCGTCGCCCACGGCCCACCGGCTCGCGTACCGTTCGCCCCGGCCGACCACGACGAGCACGTGCTGTCCCGTGCGCGGCACCGGCCGCATGCCCCCGTCGACGAGGAAGCCGACCTCGGCCGGGCCGTGCGCGGGCCGGTAGGAGCGGCTCACGGTCACCGTGACCCGGCTCGACGAGTCCTCCTCCCGCCGCTGCACCCGCGTCACGGTGCCCTCCACGACCAGTGGAGAGCAGGCCAGTTCCCGCTCCGGGTCCGCCGGCCGCACAGCGGTCCGTACCTCCTTGCCCGCGGCGTCGGCCGCGCTCTTGGCCGACCCGCCGTTCTCGCCCCCGACGCCGCCGTTCGTCACCAGCCAGCCGACGCCCAGGGCGAGGGAGAAGGCGGCGGCTCCGGCGAGCGAGCCGAGCGCGATCCGCAACGCCCGGCCAGACCCACGCGTCCGCCCCGCCCGCGACGAACGCACCGAGCCGGCGGGACGCACCGAGCCGGCAGGGCGGACCGAGCCGGCGGGACGTACCGAGCCGGCAGGGCGGACCGATCCGGCGGTGCGGGTGCGGCTCCGGGAGCGGCGGGCGGAAGGCACGGCACCCACGCCGTCGTCCGCCGCCGTCCCCCCGGCCACCTCGTCCCCGGTCACCGCGCTCCCGGCAGCCGCGTCCTCGGTCACCGCGTTCCGGGGCGCCGCGTCCCTGGTCACCGAGCGCTCCGCCGGTTCCCCCCGCTCGTCCCCCGTCAGCGCCTCGGCCAGCCACGCCAGTCGGTCCCGCAGTACCGCCACGTCGGCCTCGGCAGCCCGCTGTTCGGCGAGGAACACGGGATCCCGGCGGGCCTCCTCCGGCAGCGGGTCGCCGGTGATCGCGGCCATCAAGGCGTCCATGCCGTCGTACTCCCCGAACTCCCCCGAATCCCCGAAGTCCCCATGCTTCCCGTACTCCCCGTGCTGCTCGCGGTGCTCGTGATCCTCGTGCCGCCCGGACTCCCCACGTCCCCCTGCACTCCCCGCGTTCGCCGCGCCCCCGGCGCTCCCCGGGCTCCCCGCGTTCCCGGTGCTCCCCGCGCCGTGCGGGGCCTCGTGTTCGGCGGTCATGTCACACCACCTCGTCCTCGTGCAGCCGGTCGCGCAGGGCGCGGACCGCCGTGTGCAGCCTGCTCTTGACCGTGCCCTCGGGGATGCCCAGCTCCTCGGCGATGCCCCGTACCGGCAGGTCGGCGAAGAAGCGCAGCACGACCACCTGCCGCTGGGCGGCCGGCAGCTCGTCCAGGCCCCGGGCGACGGCGAGGGAGAGCAGGCTGGTCTCCTCGCCGGAGGGGTGCGCCGGCTCGCGCAGCGCGGCCAGCCGCTCCCCCAGCCGTTCCTGGCGCCGCTTGGCCCGGTGCCAGTCCATGGCCAGGTTGGAGGCGACCACCGCGGCCCACGCCGACACGTCCCGTGGCGCCTCACGGCCGCTCGCGGTCCGCTCCAGCAACCGCAGCCGGACCTGCTGCACCCCGTCCGGCAGGTCCGACTGCGGCACCCCGCCGAGCGCGAGCACCGCCCGCACCCGCCGTTCCTGGGCCGTGTCCAGCGGATCGTCGCCGACCGAGTCGATCCGGTCGACCCGGTCCGCCCGGTCCGTACCGGCGACCGACGACCGCTGGTCACGGCGCGCCTTTCCGCGCAGCACAAGCCACCCCCTCACGCGTTTGCCCCTACGACGCGGCGGCGGGCCGAAACGTTCGGTCCGCCGCGGCCGGCCACGGAGGCGTACGTCACACCTTCGTATGGCCGCCGCCCGGACGGGCAGGGGCGGGACAGCACAGCTTCCGGCGCGGGCCCACAGCGTAGGGAATTTATGCAGCTCAGGGACGCGCCCAGCGGACATGTGGAACCGTCCGCGGGGAGATCGTGTCCCATTCCTCGGGCACGCACGGCAAAGAATTGGACAGGTGGGCCGGGGTCGGCCGCATGATGGAAACGCCCCGGTCAGGCAAGAGACACATAGAGGGAGTCGCTGTGAGGGTCGGAATCGTCGGAGCCACCGGTCAGGTCGGCACGGTCATGCGCAGGATCCTCGCGGAGCGGAACTTCCCGGTCACGGAGCTGCGCCTGTTCGCCTCGGCCCGTTCCGCCGGAACCGTGCTGGACGGCGTGACGGTGGAGGACGCGGCGGCGGCCGACTACACCGGCCTGGACATCGTGATCTTCTCCGCGGGCGGCGCGACCTCCAAGGCGCTGGCCGAGAAGGTGGCCGCCCAGGGCGCCGTCGTGATCGACAACTCCTCGGCCTGGCGCAAGGACCCGCAGGTCCCGCTGGTGGTCTCCGAGGTGAACCCGCACGCGATCGCCGACCGCCCCAAGGGCATCATCGCCAACCCGAACTGCACCACGATGGCCGCGATGCCGGTCCTCAAGCCGCTGCACGAGGAGGCCGGCCTCGAAGCCCTGGTCGTCGCCACCTACCAGGCGGTGTCCGGCTCGGGTCTCGCCGGCGTGGCCGAGCTGCACGGCCAGGTGCAGAAGGTGGCGGCCGAGGCCGACAAGCTCACCCACGACGGCGCGGCGGTCGACTTCCCCGAGCCGGGCGTCTACAAGCGCACCATCGCCTTCAACGTGCTCCCGCTCGCGGGCAGCATCGTCGACGACGGTCTGAACGAGACCGACGAGGAGCAGAAGCTGCGCAACGAGTCCCGCAAGATCCTGGAGGTCCCGGACCTCAAGGTCTCCGGTACCTGCGTGCGCGTGCCGGTCTTCTCCGGCCACTCCCTCCAGGTCAACGCCCGTTTCGCCCGCCCGATCTCCCCCGAGCGCGCCACCGAGCTGCTCGCGAAGGCGCCGGGCGTCGCCCTCTCCGACATCCCGACCCCGCTGCAGGCGGCCGGCCAGGACCCGTCGTTCGTGGGCCGCATCCGCCGTGACGAGACGGTGGACAACGGCCTCGCGCTGTTCATCTCCAACGACAACCTCCGCAAGGGCGCCGCGCTGAACGCGGTGCAGATCGCGGAGCTGGTGGCGGCGGAGCTGTCCGCGAAGAAGTAGGTCACCCGAGCGGCACAGGGGCGGTCACGGTCACGTGGCCGCCCCTTTCCGTGTGCCGGCGCGGGGCCGGAGCCGGACCGCCCCCGGGCACCCCGCGACGCACCGGCCACTCTTGACAGGCCCACCCCGGGGGTTCCCACGAGGACGCTCAACATCCTCGAGTGGGCGAGAAGCAGAGCGCGAAAGGCCGAGAGGCGACCCGGAAGGGGACGCGAAGGGGGCGCCCGGTGTCGCACCGGACGCCCCCGAGAACGCTCCGCTAGACCGCCGCGGTGTCCGCCGCCTGGGCCTTCAGCGCACGCTCGATGCCCGCGCGGGACTCCGAGACGAGCCGGTGCAGGGCCGCGCTCGGCTCGGCCGCGGCCAGCCAGGTGTCCGTCTTCGCCAGGGTCTCGGCCGAGACCTGGACCGCCGGGTACAGGCCGACGGCGATCTGCTGGGCCATCTCGTGCGAACGGGACTCCCACACGCCCTTGAGGACCTCGAAGTAGGTGTCCGCGTAGGACGCGAGCAGCTCCCGCTGGTCGGTCTGCACGAAGCCGCCGATCACGGCCTCCTGCACGGCGTTGGGCAGCTTGTCGGAGTCGATGACCGAGGCCCAGGCCTCCGCCTTCGCCTCCGGCGTCGGACGGGACGCGCGGGCGGTGGCCGCGTGCCGCTCACCGGCCGCCGTCCTGTCCCGCTCGTACTCGGCCGCGATCTCCGCCTCGTCGTACCGGCCGACGGCCGCGAGCCGCTCCACGAACGCCCAGCGCAGCTCGGTGTCGACGGCCAGGCCCTCGACGGTCTGCGTGCCGTCGAGCAGGGCCTCCAGCAGGTCCAGCTGCTCCGGGGTGCGCGCGGTCGCCGCGAACGCCCGGGCCCAGGCCAGCTGGTGGTCGCCGCCGGCCTCGGCCGCGCGCAGATGGGCCAGGGTGGCGTCGGTCCAGCGGGTCAGCAGCGACTCGCGGGTGGCCGGGTCGGCGTACAGGTCGATGGCCAGCTTGACCTGGCGGTGCAGGGACTGCACGACGCCGATGTCGGACTCCTTGCCGATGCCGGACAGCACCAGCGAGAGGTAGTCGCGGGTGGCCAGCTCGGCGTCCCGCGTCATGTCCCAGGCCGAGGCCCAGCACAGGGCGCGCGGCAGGGACTCGGCGAAGTCGCCGAGGTGCTCGGTGACGGTCCTCAGCGAGTCCTCGTCCAGGCGGACCTTGGCGTAGGACAGGTCGTCGTCGTTGAGCAGCACGACCGCCGGGCGGCGCCGGCCGCTCAGCTGCGGCACGGCCGTCAGTTCGCCGTCGACGTCCAGCTCGACGCGGTCGGTGCGCACCAGCTTGCCGCTCGCCTCGTCGTGGTCGTACAGGCCGATCGCGATGCGGTGCGGGCGCAGGGTCGGCTCGCCCTTGGCGCCGGCCGGCAGCGCCGGGGCCTCCTGGCGCACGGCGAAGGAGGTGATGACCCCGTCGGCGTCGGTGACGATCTCCGGGCGCAGGATGTTGATCCCGGCGGTCTCCAGCCACTGCTTCGACCAGGTCTTCAGGTCGCGGCCGGAGGTCTCCTCCAGGGCGCCCAGCAGGTCGGACAGGCGGGTGTTGCCGTAGGCGTGCCGCTTGAAGTAGGCCTGCACGCCCTTGAAGAACGCGTCCTCGCCGACGTACGCCACGAGCTGCTTGAGCACGCTCGCGCCCTTGGCGTAGGTGATGCCGTCGAAGTTGACGAGCACGTCGTCCAGGTCGCGGATCTCGGCCATGATCGGATGCGTGGACGGCAGCTGGTCCTGCCGGTACGCCCAGGTCTTCATCGAGTTCGCGAACGTCGTCCAGGCGTGCGGCCACTTCGAGGCGGGCGCGGCGGCCTGGCAGGCGACCTCGGCGTAGGTGGCGAACGACTCGTTCAGCCACAGGTCGTTCCACCACTCCATGGTGACCAGGTCGCCGAACCACATGTGGGCCAGCTCGTGCAGGATCGTGGCGGCCCGCATCTCGTACGCGGCGTCGGTCACCTTGGACCGGAAGACGTACTGGTCGCGGAGGGTGACCGCGCCGGCGTTCTCCATCGCGCCCGCGTTGAACTCCGGCACGAAGAGCTGGTCGTACTTCGCGAAGGGGTAGGCGTAGTCGAACTTCTCCTGGAACCAGTCGAAGCCCTGCCGGGTCACCTCGAAGATCGCGTCCGCGTCGAGGAACTCGGCGAGCGAGGGCCGGCAGTAGACGCCGAGCGGGACGGACCGGCCGTCCTTCTCGTACACGCTGTGCACGGAGTGGTACGGGCCGACGATCAGCGCCGTGATGTACGTCGAGATGCGCGGGGTCGGCTCGAAGGACCAGACGTTGTCCTTCGGCTCCGGCGTCGGCGAGTTGGAGATCACCGTCCAGCCCTCGGGCGCCTTCACGGTGAACTGGAAGGTGGCCTTCAGGTCGGGCTGCTCGAAGGAGGCGAAGACGCGGCGGGCGTCCGGCACCTCGAACTGGGTGTAGAGGTAGGCCTGCTCGTCCACCGGGTCGACGAAGCGGTGCAGGCCCTCTCCGGTGTTGGTGTAGGCGCAGTCCGCGACGACCCGCAGGACGTTGCGGCCCTGCAGCAGCCCCGTCAGGGCGATCCGTGAGTCCTCGAAGACCTCGGCCGGATCCAGCTGGTCGCCGTTGAGGACCACCTCGTGGACCGCCGGGGCCACCAGGTCGATGAAGGACCCGGCGTCGCCGCGGGCCACGTCGAAGCGCACGGTGGTCACGGACCGGTAGGTACCGCCCTCCTGCGCGCCGGAGAGGTCGAGGTCGATCTCGTACGAGTCAACGGTGAGCAGTTCGGCCCGCTGCCGCGCCTCTTCGCGAGTCAGGTTTGTGCCAGGCACCCGGTCATCTCCTCGTTATGTGTCGGTTGCGCCATCCTTCCATGGGATCCACACAGAACGCGATGTCCAGATCCCGCCGGTGGGCGGGGCGGCGCGGCGGGACGCTGGGGACATGACGACACACATCGCCCGCCCCATCACGGCGGCGGTCCTGAAGGAGCTGCGTACGGCCGACGACGCCGGCCGCCCGATGGCTCCGCTCACCGACACGGAGGGCGGCGCGCCCCTGCGCTGCTGCCTGCGCCACAGCGGGCCCGGTGAGCGGATCGCCCTGGTCTCGTACGCACCGCTGCGCCGCTGGGCGGCGGAGACGGGCGCCGACCCGGGCGCCTACGACGAGCAGGGCCCGGTCTTCGTCCACGCCGAGGAGTGCCCGGGCCCGGACGGCGGCGCGCTGCCCTTCATCAACTCCCACCGCACGCTGCGCCGCTACTCGGCCGACGGCCGGATCCTCGGCGGCCGGCTGGTGGCGGACGCGGACGCCTTCCCGCCCGCACTCGCGGACGCCTTCGACGACCCGGAGGTGGCACTGGTGCACGTCCGGGCGGTCGAGTACGGGTGCTTCCTGTACGAGGTGCGCAGGTCCTAGTCAGGCGCGCGGCCCCCGGGCCGGTGCGTCCGGGCCGGTGCGTCCGGGCCGGTGCGTCCGGGCCGGTGTGTCCGGGCCGGGGTGCCGGGGCCGTGCGTCCGGGCCCGGACACGGCGAGGCCGGACGGGCGGGGGCCCGTCCGGCCTCGCCGGCCGGCGACGCGGTGGTCCGCGACCGTGATCAGCCCACCACGACCACCACGACACCGGTGCCGAAGCCGTTGCCGTAGCCGAAGCCGTTGCCGTAGCCGCCGAAGAAGTTGTTGTTGAAGCCGCCGAAGCCGCCGAAGCCGCCACAGCCGCCCCAGCCGCGGAAGCAGCCGTGGTTGGGGGAGGCGGAGACCTGAGTCGGGGTGGCTGCCGACGCCGTACCCGCGGTGCTGATGGCGGCGCCTGATGCCAGAAGTACGCCCGCCGCGGATACCGCGAAGAGACGCCTCACGCGTTGTGCTTTCATGGGCCTACCTTCCTTCCACGCCCTCGGGTGGGGTTTCCGCTACGGGGGCGATGGCCGCTGCCGCGGTGCGAAACGGGCACTGCGCGGTCTAGGTGTTGCCGCGGGGGACGAGGCACGGCCTGCGTCACCTGGGCCGCCGGCCCCGTGTCCGGGGCACTTGTCGACGGTGGGGCACACTGCCCGATCGCGGCCCTCCTCCAACACGCTAGCCGCCCCTCGATCGCTCGGCATCTCGGACGACCGCCGGCCCGGGGCCTCGCCGCTCCGGGTACCGCCGGGTCGCCGCGGGCGGCTCCGGCCCCCGGGGCCGGCCCGGTCCGGACGAGCGGCCCTACGCCGCCCGGCCCGCCGTGCGCCGCAGCGCCCGCAGCACCCTGTCGACCGCCGGCGCCTCCCCGGCGCCCTTGCGGACGGCCGCCACCACGTGCCGCACCGGGCGGTCCGCGCCCAGTTCCCGCAGGACCACGCCCGCGCCCCGGCCGGCCGCCATCCTCGGTACCAGGGCGACGCCCATCCCCGCCTCCACCATGGCCAGGATCGCGGTCCAGCCGGAGGCCGAGTGGCCCTGGTGGGGGCTGAAGCCGGCCGCCTCGCAGGCCCGGCGGGTGATGTCCGACCAGGGGCCGCTGCCGCCGAAGATCCAGGACTCGGCGGCCAGGTCGGTGAGGGTCAGCCGGTCGGCGCGGGCGAGCGGGTGGTCCGGGGGCAGCGCCACGTCCAGCGGGTCGGCCAGCAGCGGGACGTGCGTGAAGCGGGGGTCGGCCGCGCTCGGCGCCTCGGCCGCGAGGGACAGGGCGAGGTCGACGTCACCGGCGGCCAGCAGGTCGTACGCCTCGGCGGCCTCCGCCTCCCGGACCCGGACGGTCACCTGCGGGCTGGTCTCGCGCAGGGCCCGGACGGCCGGTACGACCAGGGCGGGCACGGCGGTCGGGAAGGCACCGACGCGGACCTCGCCGGCCTCGCCCCGCGCGTAGGCCGCGAGGGCCGCGTCCGCCCGCTCCAGCTGCTCGAACACCGCCTCGGTGTGCGCCAGCACCAGCCGCGCCGCGTCGGTGAGCCGGACCCGGCGGCCCTGGGCCTCCAGCAGGGGCACGCCCAGCTGCGCGGCGAGGTTGGTGAGCTGCTGGGAGACCGCGGACGGGGTCATGTGCAGGGCCTCGGCCGTCGCGGTCACGGTCCCCCGCTCGCGCAGGGTGCGCAGAATCCGCAGCTTCCTCAGCTCCCACTCGGCCATGCGCGCACGCTACACGCCGTCCCCGCGGCTCCCGCGGGCCACCGGAGCGTCCCGCGTGCGAAGTTGCCCGGTGCGTGGAGCTGCTCCCCGGGTGGAGCTGCTCCGCCGCCGGAGTCGCCCGGCGCGGAGTCGCCCGGTGCGCGGGGTGGCTCGGGCGGTGCGCGGGGTGGCTCGGGCGGTGCGCGGGGTCAGCGGCGGGAACCCGCGCCCAGTACGACCCCGGCCAGGATCAGCGCCAGGCACAGCAGCCGGGGCCAGCCGGTGTGCTCGCCCAGCACGGCCCAGGACAGCAGGGCCACGCAGACCGGCTGGAGGTAGTACACGATGCCGGCGCGGGTCGCGCCGATCAGGGCGACGGCCTTGTTCCAGGCGAAGAAGGCGAGCGCGGAGGAGACCACGCCGACGTAGAGCAGGGGCAGGACCGTGCCGGGGGCGGGGCGGAAGCCGCCCTGCACGACGAGGCTGACGGCCTGTGCGGGCACCAGCAGCACGGTGCCGGCCAGGAACGTGATGAACAGGAAGGCGGTACCGCCGAGTTCGGCCGGCCGGCGGCGCAGCAGCGCGCTGTATCCGGCGAAGCAGCAGGCGGCGGCCGGCATCCACAGGGCCCCGGCGGAGAAGCTCGCGCCGCCGCCGACGAGCAGCGCCACGCCCGCGCAGGCCAGGAGCAGCCCGGAGGCGCGCCGCGCGCCGAGCCGTACGCCGCCCAGCCGGTCCAGCACGGCCATGAGCACCGGCGAGGCGGCCATGATCATGCCCATGGTGGCGGCCGGGGTGGTCAGGCCGGCCTGGTTGACGAGGGTGTTGTAGACGGCGACGCCGAGGAGGGAGACGAGGAGGACGTACGGGGCGTGCCGCCGGAACAGATGCCGTTGCCGCCAGGCCTGCCGGGCTCCGAAGGGGGCGACGGCCACCAGTGCGATCACCCAGCGCCAGAAGGCGTGCTGGACGGGTGGGACGCTGTCGTGCAGTCCGCGCGCGGTGACGAAGCTGCCGGACCAGACGACCGTGGCGAGCGCCGCGCACGCAAGGCCGAGGAGGGGGGCGGCCTTGCGCGGGCGGGTGGTGCGGGGGGCTTGGGCGGTGGTCGTCCGGTGCGCGACGGTGGTCACGGGGAGCCTTTCCGGGAAGGGTGGCGGGGTCTGTCGCCTCTACCGTCGCAGCGCCGGAACTGTCAGGTCCATCGAATCTTTGTGACCGTTCTTTTCAGCAATCCTGAATGATCGGATCTTCCGGCCGCCGAGCTGCGCGGCCACCGTGGCCCCGAACGCCAGGGTCATGCCCGCCATCTGCACCGGCGTGAGCGCCTGGCCGAGGGCCGCCCAGCCGACGACCGCCGCGGTCAGCGGGGACAGCGGGCCGAGGAATCCGGCCTGGGTGGCGGTGAGCCGGCCAATGCCGCGGAACCAGAGCCAGTAGCCGACGGCCGTGTTGGCCAGGGCGAGATAGAGGTAGCCGCCGACGGCACGGCCGTCGAGCGCGGGCGGGGCGCCCTCGACCAGGGCCGCGAGCGGGGCGATGAGCAGGCCGCCCGCGGTGAGCTGCCAGCCGGTGAGCGCCAGCGGGCCGACACCCTCCGGGCGGCCCCAGCGCTTGGTGAGCACGGTGCCGGCGGCCATGGAGAGGGTGGAGGCGAGGGCCGCGAGGGCGCCGACCAGATCGAGCGCGCCGGCCCCCTTCAGCACGACGAGGCTGACGCCGAAGGCGGCCACCAGCCCGGTGAGCAGCGTGCGGGGAGCCGGCCGCTGGCCGAGCAGCAGCGCCGAGAGCCCGACGACGAACAGCGGCCCGGCCGAGCCGACGACCGCGGCCATCCCGCCGGGCAGCCGGTACGCCGCGACGAACAGCAGCGGGAAGAAGGCGCCGATGTTCAGCGCCCCGAGCGCGGCCGCCTTGGCCCACCAGATGCCGCGCGGCAGCACGCGGGTGACGGCGAGCAGCAGCAGGCCGGCCGGCAGGGCCCGCATCAGGGCCGTGAACAGGGGGCGGTCCGGCGGCAGGAACTCGGTGGTGACCGCGTAGGTGGTGCCCCAGGAGACGGGAGCGAGCGCGGTGAGGGCTATGACGCTGGTGGTGGAGGTTCCGGCCAGGCGGCGGATGGCCATGGGAGGGGCCCCTTCGGGAGAGGTTCGGACTAGGTCGCTGGTGATTAGCTTAGCGCTAAGCGACTTAGCGTCAAGTGACTTTCTTGCGAACAAGTGGAAGAGGGTCAATACTTTTCGGCATGCAGCCACAGCCAGCGGACTCCGTCGACGCGATCATCGAGCAGTGGGCGCGCGTGCGCCCCGACCTGGACACCCGGGCCATGGAGGTCTTCGGCCGGATCTTCCGGCTCTCGCGGGCCATGGGCGACCGGATGGAGAAGGCCTACAAGGCCTACGGCATCTCGCGCGGCGAGTTCGACGTCCTCGCCACCCTGCGCCGCTCCGGCGAGCCCTACACCCTCTCGCCGCGCCAGCTCTCGGGCACGCTCATGCTCACCACCGGTGGAATGACCGGCCGGCTCGACAAGCTGGAGCGCGCCGGACTGCTGCGCCGCTCCCCCGACCCGCACGACCGGCGCGGCCTCCAGGTGACGCTCACCGAGGAGGGACTGCGGCTGATCGACGAGGCGGTGGGCGCCGGCCTGGCCCAGGAGAGCGCCGCCCTGACCGCCCTGGACCCCGATCGGGCCGGCCAACTGGCCGACCTGCTGAGGGAGTTGCTGAGCGCGACGGGCGAGTAGCCGACGGACGGCCGGACGGCACGCGGGCCGGATGGCCGGACGGCACGCGGGCCGGAAGACCGGCGACGGGTGGGCCGTGCGGGGGCGGGACGCCGGCGGCGGGCGGGCCGGGTGGGGGCGGGAGGCCGGGCCCTGCGGGGGGGGCGGGACGCCGGCGGTGAGCGAGCCGCGTCTGGAGCGGAAGTCCGGCGGTGAGCGAGCTCTGCGCGGGCGGAAGGTCGTGACGGCCGGGTAGTCGGCGCGCGGGCGGGGGGCCGGCGGCGGGTGGGTGGTGAGGGGTGCGGGCGGTGGGCGGTGGGGTGCCGGGTCAGGCGGTGGGGCCGAGGTGGCGGGCCAGGGCCGCCTCGAGCTCCGCCGGGGCGGCCGAGTCGGCGGCCCAGGCCGCGTATCCGTCGGGGCGCACCAGCACGGCCGTGCGGCGGTCGCCCGCCCACCGGGCCACGGCCAGCCGGTCCGCGCGCCCGGCCCCCGCCTCGTACGGCTCCGGCGTGATCAGCACGAACCGGCCGCCGCGCAGCGCCTCGTACAGCCGGCCGCCGTCGGCGAGGGTGACGTCCGGGATCCGGGCGCCGGTGAGCCGGTGGGCCCCGCGGGGCGCGGGGTAGCGGTAGCCGAGGCCGGTGATCTGTCCCGCGACCTTGCGCCGCGCCGGGCCCACCGCGTCGAGGAACGAGGTGAGGGCCGCGCGTGCCGCCAGCGTCCAGGGCCGCTTGGCCATGGCGAGGCGGACGATCCCGCCGCTGCTGCGCAGCACCGCCCGGCCGACGGGGTGCCGCTCGGCCTGGTAGGTGTCGAGCAGCCCGGGGTCCGCGTGACCGCCGACGACCGCGGCCAGCTTCCAGCTCAGGTTCGCCGCGTCCTGCAGACCGGTGTTCATGCCCTGACCGCCCGCCGGAGTGTGCACATGGGCGGCGTCCCCGGCGAGGAAGACCCGTCCGACCCGGTAGGCCGGCGCCTGGCGCTCGTCGCTGTGGAAGCGGGACATCCAGCGGGCGTCGTACATGCCGTAGTCCCGGCCGAGGGCGAGGCGGACGATCTCCTTGACCTCGGAGAGGTCCAACGGCGCGCTGTCCGGGACGTCGCGGCCCCGGTGCCAGCCGATCACCCGGTAGTAGCCGTCACCGAAGGGCGCGAGGAAGGCGAAGGCGTCCCCGACCGCGTTGGCGGTGAGCAGCGTCGGGGGCTTCTCGGCGAGCCGTACGTCGGCGAGCACGACGGAGCGGATCACCGACCGGCCCGGGAAGGGCAACCCGATGGCCTGCCGGACGGCACTGCGCATCCCGTCCGCCCCGACGACGTACGCCGCCCGGAGCGACTCCGTGCGCCCTTTTGGCCCGCGGGCCTCGATCGTCACGCCGTCGGCGTCCTGGCTCAGCCCGGCCAGCTCGGTCTCGTACCGGAACTCGGCCCCCGCCTCCGCCGCGCGCCGCCGCAGGACCTTCTCCACCTCGTACTGCGGGAGGACCAGGAGGTGCCGGAAGCGGGAGGGGAGAGTGGAGAGGTCGATGGTGAGGCGGCCGAAGAGGCCGATGCGGTCGAGGGGCCGCCCCACCGCTTCGAGGTCGTCGGCGAGGCTCCGCGGGCCGGGCGCGGACGAGGGGCGGGCGTCGAGCTGTTCGAGGGTGCGGGCGTGCAGGACGAAGGCGCGGGAGAGGTTGCTGATCTTCTGGGGGCGCTTTTCGAGGACGGTGACCGCGATGCCGGCGGTGGCGAGGTCGCCGGCCAGGAGAAGGCCGGTGGGGCCGGAGCCGACGACGACTACAGGGCGCCGCGTGTCTTCGGTGCCGGTGATGCCGTTGGTTCCGTTGGTTCCGTTGTTTCCAGTGGTGCCGGACATGAGGGCCTCCTGGTGTGCCAACGCTCGTTCGCCATCCGCTGTTTGCCATCCGCTGTTGGCCCTCACCTGTTGGCCCTCACCTGTTGGCCATCCGCTGCCAACCGACAGCGGTAGGCCACAAACGTGGGCCATCCCAGGAGAGGCCAACAAGCGTGTGCCAACGCTTGTTGGTCAACGCTTGTTGGCAGCCTAGGCCGCCCCTGGAAGTGAAGTCAACACTTGTTGGCCTACGTTCGTTGGCCTACGCTTGTTGTCATGACGGCCAGCACACACCCCGAGCAGCCGGGGCCCCCGCCCCGCCGCTCCGACGCCACCCGGCGCGCCATCCTCGCCGCCGCCCGCGAGCGCTTCGCCTCCGACGGCTACGAGCGGGCCACCATCAGGGCCATCGCCCGGGACGCCCGGATCGACCCGTCCATGGTGATGCGGTACTTCGGCAGCAAGGAGGGCCTCTTCGCCGCGGCGGTCGCCCTCGATCTGCGGCTGCCGGATCTGACAGGGGTGCCGCGGGACGAGGTGGGCCGCGCGCTGGTAACCCACTTCCTCGGCCTGTGGGAGGAGAACGAGGAGCTGACGGCCGTCCTCCGGGTCGGCGCCACGAACGAGGCCGGGGCCGAGCGGATGCGGGGCATCTTCCAGGAGCAGCTGCTGCCGGTGGCCCGGCAGGCGTGCCCCGACCCCGAGCAGGTCCCCGCGCGGGCCGCGCTGTGCGCCGCGCAGCTGCTGGGGCTCGCCCTCACCCGCTATGTGCTGCGGCTGCCGCCGGCCCGGGCGCTCGCCCGTGAGGAACTGGTGGCCTGGCTGGGCCCGACGGTGCAGCGGTACCTGACCGCGCCGAACCCCTGACCCGCCGGGGACACGAAAACGCCGGGGGCGCCGGTCTCACCCGGGTACGCGTGCGTGCGTACCGACGGGAGGACGGGCGCCCCCGGCGAACGGTCCAGGGGGGTCCGGTCAGGCCTGGGCCTAGACCCGGGCGCCGGACTTGACGTCGATGTTGGACGAGGTGGTGTCCTTCTTGGCGCGCGACTTGTCGAGCACCATCACCAGGCCGGCGATCACCACGAACAGCACCAACGGGGCAATGACGTAGAGGCCCAGCGTCTCGATGACGCTCAGGCCCGAGCCGGGGTCGTCACCGTCGTCGCGGGTCAGCGCGAGCGCGGGGGACGACATGAGCAGCATCATCAGCGTCGTACCGGCAGCCAGGGCGCCGGCGCGCAGGGCGTTCTTCTTGTCCACGGTGCCAAAGTTAGCGAACGGCCGATGAGCGCGCGCGCCCGGGGTGCCGGTAGTGGCACGCGACCGCCCCGCCGTGACGGGGTCCGGCGGCGCCGGACCCCCGCCTCGCCCGGGCGGCCCCGTCCTCAGACCCCGGACGGGCCGGACGGGCCGGACGGCCGGAGCACCTGGAGCAGTGCCCGCAGCCGGGGCGAGGCCACCAGTTCCTCCAGGGGCACCGGCCGGCCCTCCCGGTCCGCGATCGGCAGCCGCCAGTTGGGGTACTGGTCCCAGGTGCCCGGGAGGTTCTGCGGGCGGCGGTCGCCGATGCCGTCCGGGAGCCAGACGCCGATCAGCCGGGCCGGGGTGCGCAGCAGGAAGCGGTGGACGGCGCGGATCTCCTCCTCCTCGTCGGATCCGGGCGGTCCGGCCGCCGGGCTGTCCAGCAGGCCGAGGCTGCCCAGCAGGGCGAGCCACTCGGCGGTGTCGGCGACGGCCTCGGCGCGTTCCTCGGTGGCGGACCGGGTGAGCAGGCCGAGGCGGTCGCGCAGGTCGACGTGGTCGCCGGTGAGCCGGGCGGCGGTGGGCGGCAGGTCGTGGGTGGTGGCAGTGGCCAGGCAGTCCGCGCGCCAGCGCTCGGGCGGCAGCGGGCGGCCGTCGCCCTCCCAGTCACGTTCGAACCAGAGCACGGAGGTGCCGAGCACCCCGCGCCGCTGCAGTGCCTCGCGCACGCCGGGCTCGACGGTGCCCAGGTCCTCGCCGATCACGACCGCCCCGGCGCGGGCGGCCTCCAGGGCGAGGATCGCGAGCATGGCGTCGGCGTCGTAGTGGACGTAGGTGCCGTCGGTGGGCGGGCTGCCCTGGGGGACCCACCAGAGCCGGAACAGGCCCATGACGTGGTCGATGCGCAGGGCGCCGGCGTAGCGGAAGAGGGCGCGCAGGAGGTCGCGGTAGGGGGCGTGGCCGGTGGCGGCGAGCCGGTCGGGGCGCCAGGGGGGCAGTCCCCAGTCCTGGCCGCGGGCGTTGAAGGCGTCGGGCGGGGCGCCGACGGACATGCCGGCGGCGAACACGTCCTGCTGGGCCCAGGCGTCGGCGCCGGACGGGTGCACGCCGACGGCGAGGTCGTGCACGATCCCGACGGACATGCCGGCCTCGCGGGCGGCGCGCTGGGCGGCCCGGAGCTGGCCGTCGGTGAGCCAGGCGAGGCGGGCGTGGAAGGAGACCCGGTCGGCGAGTTCGGTGCGGGCGCGGGCGGTGGCGGCGGAGCGGGGGTCGCGCAGCCCGTCCGGCCAGCGGTGCCAGTCGGGGCCGTGCAGCTCGGCGAGGGCGTACCAGGTGGCGTGGTCGTCGAGGGCCGGGCCGTGGGCGGCGCGGAAGGCGTCGTAGGCGGCCTGCCGGCCGGGGCCGAGGGGGACGGCCAGGACCTGCTCCAGGGCCTGCCGCTTCAGTTCCCACACGGCGTCCCGGTCGATGAGGGCGCCCTTGTCGAGGACGTCGGCGCGCAGCCGCGCGGCCCGGTCCAGCAGTCCGGTCAGCCGCTCGCGGTCCTCGGCGTACGCGAATTCGGGGATGTCCTCGACGCGCAGGTGGACGGGGTCGGGGAAGCGGCGGGAGGAGGGGCGGTAGGGGGAGGGGTCGGTGGGGGCGCCGGGTACGGCCGCGTGCAGCGGGTTGACCTGGACGAAGCCGGCGCCGGCGGCGCGTCCGGCCCAGCCGGCCAGTTCGGCGAGGTCGGCGAGGTCGCCCATGCCCCAGGAGCGGTGGGAGAGCAGGGAGTACAGCTGGACCAGGAGGCCGTGGGAGCGGCCGGGCGGGGCGGGCAGCCGGTCCGGGGCGACGACGAGGAACGTCTCACCGGTCCGTCCGTCGGGGGCGGTGGCGGTCAGCCGGTGGACACCCGGCGGGAGGCCGGCGACTAACGCGACTCCGTCCCGTACGCCTCCGTGCCGGACCCCTCCCTCGCGGACGCCTCCGTCCTGCATACCTCCCTCACGGACGCCTCTGCCCGGGATGCGAAGGTCCGCCGTCTCGTCGTGGATCTCCCCGTCCTCCGTCTCGACGCGCAGCCGGGTGCCCGTGGGCAGCGCGGTGAGGGCGGCGGGCGGCTCGGCGCCGGCCCAGCGCACCACGGTCGGCGGCAGCAGGCGCTCGCGCAGTTCGCGTTCCCGTGCGGTGAGGGCGGCGCGCACGGCGGCCGGGCCGGTCGCGTCGACGCCGAGGGCGGTGAGGGCGGCGGTCACGGCGGAGGCGGGGACCTGGACGGTACGGTCCGGGGCCGGGCGGTAGGAGGTGGCGACCCCGTGCAGCTCGGCGAGCCGGGCGAGGTCCTCCGTGAGGGGCTCCTCGGGCGCCGCGGCCATCTACAGCCCCGGTGCGAAGGAGTCCGGGACCGGGTCGGACTCGCTGGTCAGCGGGGCGGCCTCGGCGAGCGGGGGCTCGCTGGTCAGCGGCTCGGCGTCGGGCAGCGGCGGCTCGCTGGTCAGCGGTGCCTGCGCGTAGGCGCTCTCCGCGCTGAAGACGCACGACAGCGCCTCGTCGGTGTCGGCGGACGGGTCCGCCCCGGGTTTGAACTGGGCCGGGAACGTGAGACGTGCCGATGCGGCCACGGGGGCCTCCTTAGGGTGCGCCGGATGCTTCGGCTCTGGACGGGTTACGGCAGGCCTACCCCGTGAGCCCCGAGCCACGCGCGGCAAAACCGGCGCACCGGTGGATCCGTCCACGGACCGGCGCCCGGCCCCCGTACGGCCCTGACGGCGCGCGGACCGGGCACGGCCCGGGCACGGCCCTGTACGCGGTGCGTGGGGGCGCGGGGAACCGCGCGGGCGGCCACGGCGGACCGCGGCCGACGCACGGCCGCCACCACGCCCGTCGTGAGCACGGACACCCGCCCCTCGTGAGCACGGACACACGGGCCCCGAGGCCGTGGGACACACGTGCCCCGAGAGCATGGGACACACGTGCCTCGTGGGCATGGGACACACGAGGCACGCGGCCCCGGACACACAGGCCCGGATCTAGGGGGCTTCGTTTGGATCAGCCCGGGTCCGCGACGCCCGGCACGGCACCTCGCCGCGTTGTCGGACCACCCGAGTACGCCCAGTACGCGGATGGTCCTCCGCCTTGCGATGCACCGCACCGGACGCCGCGGCCTGATCCGACCTGATCCAAACGAAACCCCCTAGGCGGAGATGCCGTCGATCCGGGCCAGAGCGTCGTCCGCGCCGTACGGCTGCAAGTACGGCATCCAGCGCGGGTCCCGATGCCCGGTGCCGATGATGCGCCAGGCCAGCCCGGTCGGCGGAGCCGGCTTGTGCCGCAGCCGCCAGCCCAGTTCGACGAGGTGGCGGTCGGCCTTGACGTGGTTGCAGCGGCGGCAGGAGGCCACCACGTTGTCCCAGACGTGCTTGCCCCCGCGGCTGCGCGGGATGACGTGGTCGACGCTGGTTGCGACGCCACCGCAGTACATGCACCGGCCCCCGTCCCGGGCGAAGAGCGCCCGGCGGGTAAGAGGAACGGGCCCCCGATAGGGAACCCGGACGAATCGCTTGAGCCGGACCACGCTGGGTGCGGGGACTGTGACGGTCGCGCTGTGCAGGAAGGCGCCGGATTCCTCCAGGGAGACGGCCTTGTTCTCCAGGACGAGGACGAGCGCGCGGCGGAGCGGTACGACGCCGAGTGGCTCGTACGACGCGTTGAGGACCAGGACATGCGGCACGGGTGCCTCCTTGGGCGTCGGCGGCGCGTGGCTCGCGCCGGGACGATCTGCAGTCAGTCTCCCCTCATGCCTGGTGGAAGCGCCACCATGTCCCGGTAACGGGCTGGGAGTGTTTTCGACCACACCTGATACATCCCCCGGGGCATGACCTGTTCAAGCCGGGGTGAGCCGTGTCTCTCCTTCGCGCCTCCTGTGCGGATCGGCACGGGGCACACACGATGCCCCGTTAGTGTGGTGGTCCTGTCCGTCCGGTGACCTTTTCGTGACCTTGACCGCCCGCCGGTACGGACCGCGCAGCACCTTGGAGGTACCTGCCGTGTCGTCCCTGCCCGCCGTTCTGCTGGCCGCCGGTGCGTCACCGTCCCCCACGCCGTCACCCTCGTCGACGGCCCCGGCCGTGCCGACGCTCCAGGACGCCCAGGAGAGCGCGACGAACGCGGCGAGCTGGGTCGAGCAGAACTGGTCGACGTGGCTCGCGATGGGTCTGCAGATCCTGCTGATCATGGCCGTGGCGGTGGCGCTCAGAGCGGTGGTGCGGCGGGCGATCACCAAGCTGATAGACCGGATGGGCCGTGCCCCGCAGGCGTCGGACGGCGGCGCGCTGGGCGGGCTGCTGGTCAACGCCGAGCGCCGTCGGCAGCGTTCGGCGGCGATCGGGTCGGTGCTGCGGTCGGTGGCGAGCTTCCTCATCCTCGGCACGGCCGCGCTGATGGTGCTCGGCACCTTCAAGATCAACCTGGCGCCGCTGCTGGCGTCGGCCGGTGTCGCGGGTGTGGCGATCGGTTTCGGCGCGCGGAACCTGGTCACGGACTTTCTGTCCGGCGTGTTCATGATCCTGGAGGACCAGTACGGCGTCGGTGACGTGATCGACGCGGGCGTGGCCTCCGGCGAGGTGATCGAGGTCGGGCTGCGCGTGACCAAGCTGCGCGGCGACAACGGCGAGATCTGGTACGTCCGCAACGGCGAGGTCAAGCGGATCGGAAACCTGTCGCAGGGCTGGGCGACGGCCGGGGTCGACGTGACCGTGCGGGCGAGCGAGGACCTGGACCGGGTCAAGGCCACGCTGGACGAGGTCGCCGAGAAGATGAGCAAGGAAGAGCCCTGGAACGAGCTGCTGTGGGGTCAGATCGAGGTGCTCGGCCTGGACTCGGTGCTGATCGACTCCATGGTGGTGCGGGTGTCGGCGAGGACGATGCCCGGCAAGTCGGTGACGGTGGAGCGGGAGCTGCGCTGGCGGATCAAGCGGGCGTTCGACGCGGCGAGCATCCGCATCGTGGGCGGCGCGACGGCGGCGGAGGACGTCGAGGACGCCCCGGACCCGACGGCGGCGGTGGCGGCCCCGTCGGTGTACTCCAAAGCGGACTCGCCCCAGACGGCGGCGGCGTCTCCGATCGTCTCGCAGCGACCGGCGCCTCCGGCGAAGTAGCGGAACGGTTCAGCACGCTCGTTCGAGTGAACGGGATGGGGCATTCCGGCGCGGGAGCGCACGGGGTGCCCCATCGTTCTGCCGGGGGGCCCAGTGCGGGCTTAGCCTGGCAGCAGCGTGACGAGGAGAAGCGATGAGCGCCGAACCGATCCTGGAGCCGGTCATGACGCAGGTGGACCCCATCGACCTGTTGAGCGCGTTCGAAGAGGCGTCGCCGATGCCGATTCGACCGGAGTACGTCGAGGGGACCGCCATGGTGCCGCCGCAAGCGAACGACGACCACAACCACGGTGCCGGGGAGCTGTTCTACCAGTTCCGGTCCGCCGGAATCGATCTCGTGGGCTTCGGCAACGGATACCGCGCCGCCCACGGAGACGGCAGGACCATGGCTCTGGTCATTCCGGACTTCTACGTCCGTCGCCGCAGGCCGACCGAGCTCGACGAGTCGTACTGCAAGGCGAACAAGGGGTGGTACCCCATCGACATGCTCGCCCTCGTCGGCGAGGTCACCTCCACCAACCACGAGACCGACACCGGCCCCAAGTTCCGTACCTACGCCGCCGCCGGCGTCCCGGTCTACGTCCTCGTCGACCGCCACTCCGGGACGGCCCACTGCCACACGGACCCGGTCCTTCCCGGCGACGACCCCACCGAGGCGTACTACGCCACCGACACCAAGGTCTCCCTCGGCGAGCCCCTCCCCCTCCCGGCCCCCTACCCCGCCCTCGACACCACCCCGTTCCTCACCGACTGATCCGCCCGCGGGCCGGCCGGTACGCCCGCCGCGAGGCGCTCGTGACGAACTCCGAGCCGGGGCAGGCGTACAGATCGCCTTCACTGGAGCCCCCCATTCCCTCCGCATCCGGTGATCCTTTAAGGTCACCAGCACAACGGACCCTTGTTCTGGAGCGCGACGTCGCCCGGGGGCCCGTCTCGAATGTGGGGAAGCATGCGCAAGCTCGCCATCGGCACCGCCCTGTCCGGTGCTCTGGCCCTGGCCGGCCTGGCCGCGCCCGCCGCGTCGGCGGCCGGTACGCCGGACCTGACGTTCTCCGGCGTGACCGTGAACCACGGCAAGCCGGTCGTGGTCGGCGCCGCCAAGGCGGTGACCATACCGGTCTCGTACACCCTGACCCGGCCCAAGAACCTGGTCATCGACCAGGACAAGACCGTGCAGGCGGTGATGCTGTACCGCGGAACCCTGAAGTCGATGGACAACGACATGGGTCCGAACACCCCGCCCGTCTGCAGGACGACCGTCACGACCGACACCACGGTCACCGAGCACTGCACCGAGAAGGTCATCGCCGATCCGGGCATGTCGCTGTACGAGGCGGGTGACGCCGGCACCTGGAAGGCGGCCGGCATCTACGTGCACAGCGACGAGAGCGTCTCGGACGACTACCTGCACGGCGAGAACGAGGTGACGGCCTGGGGCAACCTGGCCTCCGTCAAGGTGCTGCGCGCCGCCCTGCTGACCGCGGACGCCGCCCCGGAGCCCGTGACCAAGGGCAGGACGCTGACCGTCAAGGGCAAGCTGACGCGCGCCGACTGGGCGACCGGCAGGTACACCGGTTACCTGAAGCAGAAGGCCGTCCTCCAGTTCAAGGCGGACGGCGGGGCGTACGCCGACGTCAAGACGATCACCACCGGCACCGGGGGCGCCCTGTCCACCACGGTGAAGGCGAGCCGGAGCGGCACCTACCGCTTCGTCTTCGCCGGTACGGCCACCACGGCCGCGAAGACCTCCGTGGGCGACCACGTGACGGTCAAGTAGCCGACGGGGCCGACCGCGCCCCGCCGCCGACGCCCCCGAGGTAACGACTCTGTTGCCTCGGGGGCGTTGTCTATTGACGCCTCCTTCGTCCTGGGCTTACGTTCCTCCCACCCGAATAGGAAACTTTCCTAACAGTGATCTTCCGGCGTCCGGCGATCAAGACTGGACGTCATGCCCAGGTCACTGAAAAACTGGGCGGCTGGAAAGGCAGGTGTTCGACCCCATGGCAGGAACCGCCGGCACGCCGGGCACCCCGCGCGTCCTGCGCGCCATGAACGACCGTGCCGCGCTGGACCTGCTGCTGGAGCACGGGCCGCTGTCGCGCACCCGGATCGGCAAGCTCACCGGCCTGTCCAAGCCCACCGCCTCGCAGCTCCTCGCCCGCCTGGAGGCGGCCGGACTGGTCCGGGTCACCGGCACCAGCGAGGGCCGGCCGGGCCCCAACGCCCAGCTGTACGCGGTCGATCCCACCGCCGCGTACGCCGCCGGGCTCGACGTCACCCCGGACCGCATCCGCGCCGCGGTCGCCGACATCACCGGCCGCACGGTCGGCGAGCACGAACTGCCCACCCCCGGCCGGCACCCGGCGCAGCCGGTCGTCCAGCAGGTCACCGACGCCCTCGACGGCGCCGTCAAGGCCGCCGGGCTCGCCCGGTCCGACGTGCACCGGCTGGTCATCGGCACCCCCGGCGCCTTCGACCCCAACACCGGGCGGCTGCGTTACGCCTCCCACCTGCCCGGCTGGCACTCCCCCACGCTGCTCGACGAACTCGCGGCGGCGCTGCCGATGCCG
Organism: Streptomyces echinatus; assembly: GCF_014203595.1. Taxonomy (GTDB): domain Bacteria; phylum Actinomycetota; class Actinomycetes; order Streptomycetales; family Streptomycetaceae; genus Streptomyces; species Streptomyces echinatus. The sequence continues at coordinate 425,067 of NZ_JACHJK010000001.1, read as the reverse complement.
GTGGAGTACGAGAACGACGTCAACCTCGCCGCCATCGCCGAGCAGCGGCTCGGCGCGGCCCGCGGGCACGCGGACTTCGTGCTGCTGTGGAACGAGGAGGGCCTCGGCGCCGCCCTGGTCCTCGGCGGCCGGCTGCACCGCGGCTGGACCGGCGGCGCCGGCGAGGTCGGCTTCCTGCCGGTGCCGGGCACCCCGCTGGTCCGGCAGGTCGCCAAGGCCAACAGCGGCGGCTACCAGGAGCTGGCCGGCTCCCAGGCCGTACCGCGGCTGGCCCGCGAACTCGGCGTCCCCGACGTGCCGTCGGGGCCGCACAGCGAAGCCGCCGCCGCACTCGTGGCGCGCGCCGCCGACCACGCGAGCGGCCCGCACCGGGAACTCCTCCAGGCCTACGCCACCCGGCTGGCCACCGGTCTCGCCTCGCTCGTCTCCGTCCTCGACCCCGAGCTCGTCGTCCTCAGCGGCTCCGCCCTGACGGCCGGCGGCGAGGTGCTGCGCGCCCTCGTCCAGGCCGAGCTGGAGGAACTGGCCGCGGCCCGGCCCCGGCTGGTCGTCGGCGACGTCCGCGAACACCCCGTACTGCGCGGTGCGCTGGAGTCCGCGCTCGCCGCCACCCGCGACGAGGTCTTCGACACCTCGCGCTGAGCCCCGCCCACCCCCTTCCGGCACCCTCCCCTCCGCCCACCCGTCCCTGGGAGACCTCGCCATGCCCGAAGTCATACCGCCGATCGCCCGAAAAGCGGCTTTTGCCCTGACAGCGTCGCTGGCCCTGCTCACCACCGCCTGTACCGGCCAGTCCGGCTCCGGCGCCTCGGACGACCCGTCGAAGGACACGACGATCAACTTCTGGCACGCCTGGAGCGCGCCGAACGAGGTCAAGGCGGTCAAGTCGCTGGTCGCCGGTTTCGAGCGGGCACACCCCAACATCCACGTGAACGTCGTCGGCAACATGACCGACGACAAGATCAACCAGGCGCTGCGGGCCGGCGGTGACAAGGCCCCGGACGTGATCTCGTCGTTCACCACCAACAACGTCGGCAAGTTCTGCTCCTCGGGCGCGCTGGTCGATCTGAACCCGTTCTTCGAGAAGTCGGGCGTCGACCCGGAGGCGACGTTCCCGAAGCCGATGAACGAGTACACCCAGTTCGACGGCGACCGCTGCGCGGTCCCGCTGCTCGGCGACGCGTACGGGCTCTACTACAACAAGACGGCGTTCCGAAAGGCCGGTATCGAGAGCCCGCCGAAGACCTGGTCCGAGTTCACCGCCGACGCCAAGAAGCTGACCGTCCGCCAGGGCGACGGCTACAAGCAGCTCGGGTTCATGCCGGACTACCACGGCTGGGAGTCCACCACCGAGCACTACCTCGGCCAGTTCTCGCCGACGTACTTCGCCAAGGACGGCAGGTCGAACCTCGCCGAGGACCCCGCCTTCGAGAAGGGCTTCACGCTCCAGAAGAAGCTCGTGGACGAACTCGGCGGATTCAGGCGGCTGGAGAGGTTCCGGGCCACGCTCGGGGACGAATGGGGCCCCAAGCACCCCTTCCACACCGGCCAGGTCGCCATGCAGCTCGACGGCGAGTGGCGGCTCGGGATGGCCGAGGAGGCGGATCCGGACTTCGAGATCGGGGTGGCCCCGCTGCCCGTCCCGGACGACCAGGCCGACCAGTACGGCAAGGGCTACATCACCGGCACCATCGCGGGCATCGCCGCCACCAGCCACCGGCAGAACGCGGCCTGGGAGCTGGTGAAGTACATGACCACGGACACGGACGCGGTGGTCGGCTTCGCCAACGACATCCACAACGTGCCCTCGACCCTCGCCGCGCTGAAGTCCCCGAAGCTGAAGTACGACCCGCGGTTCAAGACCTTCCTCGACATCGCCGGCAACCCGCACTCCACCACCACGCCCGCCTCGGTCAACGGCGGTGTGTACCTGGTGACGATCCAGCAGTTCGGATACGACTACGAGAGCGGCAAGGCCACCGATCTGAAGGCCGGGCTGAGGAAGACGGCCGCGCAGATCGACACGGACATCGCGCAGGCGAAGGGATGAGCGGCGTCACCCTCGCGTCGAAACGCCGGCGCTCGGCCCTGCGCACGCTCGCCTTCATGTCACCGTGGCTCATCGGCTTCGCGGTCTTCTTCGCCTACCCGCTGCTCTCCACGGTCTACTTCTCCTTCATGCACTACGACGGCTTCCGGCCGCCCGAGTGGAGCGGCGGGAAGAACTGGCGTTACGTCTTCGAGCACTACCCGCTGTTCTGGCCCGCCCTGCGCAACACGCTGTGGCTGGTCGTGATCATGGTGAGCCTGCGCGTGGTCTTCGGGCTGGGCGTCGGCCTGCTCATCACGAAGATCAAGACGGGTACGGGTGTCTTCCGCACCCTGTTCTACCTGCCGTACCTGGCCCCGCCGGTCGCGGCGACCATGGCCTTCGCGTTCCTGCTCAACCCCGGCACCGGCCCGGTCGACTCGATCCTGGAGCGGACCGGCCTGCCGGCGCCGGGCTGGTTCAACGACCCCGCCTGGTCCAAGCCGGCGCTGACCCTGCTGGCGCTGTGGGGCGTCGGCGACCTGATGGTGATCTTCATGGCCGCGCTGCTCGACGTGCCGACGGAGCAGTACGAGGCGGCCGAGCTGGACGGCGCCTCGGCCTGGCAGCGGTTCCGGTTCGTGACGCTGCCGAACATCTCCCCCATCGTGATGTTCGCGGTCGTCACCGGCGTGATCCAGACCATGCAGTACTACACCCAGCCGCTGATCGCCGGAAAGGTCGCCTCCGGCGTGATCCAGGGCGCGGGCACCCAGTTCGAGCCCGGCTACCCGGACAAGTCCACGCTCACCCTCCCCCAGCTCGTCTACAACCTCGGCTTCCAGCGCTTCGACTACGGCTCGGCCTGCGTGGTGGCGCTGGTGCTGTTCGCCCTGTCGATGGCGTTCACGGCGCTGCTGATGCGGCGCCGGGGCGGCCTGATCCAGGCAGGTGACTGACCATGACCCAGGTGCTGGACCCGCCGGTGAAGCCGGCGCCGCTCGTCTCCGGGGCCGCACGCACCGCCCGCCGCAAGGCGGCGCTGGAGTGGGTCGCGGTCCACGCGCTCGGCGTCGCCGCCGCGCTGTTCTTCACGCTGCCGTTCGTGTTCGTGTTCCTGACCTCGCTGATGAGCGACAGCCAGGCGCTCAGCCGGGACCTGATCCCGCACACCTGGGAGTGGGGCAACTACAGAAGCGTGTTCGACACCCCGGGCTTCCTCACCTGGTGGCGGAACACGCTGCTCTACGCCGGCCTGGGCACCGCCTTGACCGTGGTGTCCTCGATCCCGGTGGCGTACGCCCTCGCCAAGTTCCGCTTCCGGGGCCGCAGTCTCTCGCTCATGCTGGTGATCTCGATGATGATGCTGCCCCCGCAGGTGGTCGTCATCCCGATGTACCTGTTCTGGGCGAAGCAGCTGGACCTGTCCGGGACGCTGTGGCCGCTGATCGTCCCGATGGCGTTCGGGGACGCGTTCTCCGTCTTCCTGCTGCGCCAGTTCCTGATGACGATCCCGAACGAGTACCTGGACGCGGCGAGGGTGGACGGCTGCGGTGACCTGCGCACCCTGCTGCGGGTCGTCCTGCCCATGGCGAAGCCGGGCATCGCCGCCGTGGCCCTCTTCCAGTTCTTCTACGCCTGGAACGACTACTTCGGGCCGCAGATCTACGCGTCGGAGAACCCCGGCGCCTGGACCCTGTCCTACGGGCTGGAGTCGTTCAAGGGCGCCCACCACACCGACTGGAACCTCACGATGGCCGCGACCGTGCTGGTCATGGCCCCCGTGATCCTCGTGTTCTTCTTCGCCCAGAAGGCGTTCGTCGAGGGCGTCACCCTCACCGGGGTGAAGGGTTGATCCAGGTATGCCGTGCTCACCCGGGGGACGCCCCCCGCGCCCCCGGCCGATGACCGCTGCCCGCACCTCATGGAAGCGAGGGAACCTCCAGTGAAACTCACCGTGGTCGGCGGAGGCTCGACCTACACCCCCGAACTCATCGACGGCTTCGCGCGCCTGCGGGACACCCTGCCCGTCGAGGAACTCGTCCTCGTGGACCCGGCCGCCGAACGCCTGGAACTGGTCGGCGGACTGGCCCGGCGCATCTTCGCCCGGCAGGGTCACCCCGGCCGGATCGTCACCACCGACGACCTGGACGCGGGCGTCGACGGCGCCGACGCCGTCCTGCTGCAGCTGCGCGTCGGCGGCCAGGCGGCCCGCGAGCGGGACGAGACCTGGCCGCTGGAGTGCGGCTGCATCGGCCAGGAGACCACCGGCGCGGGCGGCCTGGCCAAGGCCCTGCGCACGGTCCCGGTCGTCCTGGACATCGCCGAACGGGTCCGCCGCGCCAACCCGCGCGCGTGGATCATCGACTTCACCAACCCGGTCGGCATCGTCACCCGCGCCCTGCTCCAGGCCGGGCACCGGGCGGTCGGCCTGTGCAACGTGGCGATCGGCTTCCAGCGGAAGTTCGCGGCCCTGCTGGGCGCCTCCCCCGCGGATGTGCATCTGGCCCATGTGGGCCTCAACCACCTCACCTGGGAAACAGGTGTGCGACTGGGCGGTCCGGAGGGCGAGAACGTCCTCCCGAAGCTCCTGGCCGAGCACGGCGACGCCATCGCCGGCGACCTCCGCCTCCCCCGCGCCCTGCTGGACCGCCTGGGCGTCATCCCCTCCTACTACCTGCGCTACTACTACGACCACGACGAGGTCGTCCGTGAACTGCGCACCAAGCCGTCCCGGGCCGCCGAAGTGGCCGCCATGGAACGGGAACTGCTGACGATGTACGGCGACCCGGCCCTGGACGAGAAGCCGGCCCTGCTGGCCAAGCGGGGCGGCGCCTACTACTCGGAGGCGGCCGTCGACCTGGCGGCGGCGCTGCTGGGCGGGGGCGGCAGCCCGTACCAGGTGGTGAACACGCTCAACCGGGGGACGCTGCCCTTCCTGCCCGACGACGCGGTGATCGAGGTCCAGGCGGCGGTCGGCCCGTCGGGTCCGGTCCCGCTCCCGGTCCCGGAACCGGACCCCCTCTTCGCGGGCCTGGTCGCGAACGTGACGGCGTACGAGGACCTGGCCCTGGAGGCGGCCCTGCGCGGCGGCCGGGACCGCGTCTTCCGCGCGCTCCTGTCCCACCCGCTGATCGGCCAGTACGCGTACGCCGAGACCCTCACCGACCGGCTCGTCGCACACAACCGGGAGCACCTGGCGTGGGCCTGACCGCAACCGGACCCGCGACGGTCCTCGCCGTCGACGCGGGCAACAGCAAGACCGACGTGGCCGTGGTCACCGCCGCCGGCGAGGTCCTGGCCACGGCCCGGGGCGGCGGCTTCCGGCCGCCGGCGGTGGGCGTGCCGGCGGCGCTGGACGCGCTGGCCGGACCGGTCGCGCGGGCCCTCGCGGACGCGGGCGTGCCGGCCGTCTCCCATGTGTCGGCCTGCCTGGCCAACGCCGACCTCCCGGTCGAGGAGGAGCGGCTGGCGGCGGCGCTGCACGCGCGCGGGTGGGGCGGATCGGTGGAGGTCCGCAACGACACCTTCGCGATCCTGCGCGCGGGCGTCGCCGAGCCGCGCGGTGTGGCGGTGGTGTGCGGGGCGGGCATCAACTGCGTGGGCATGCGCCCCGACGGCCGCACCGCCCGCTTTCCGGCCATCGGCCGCATCTCCGGTGACTGGGGCGGCGGCTGGGGCCTGGCCGAGGAGGCCCTGTGGCACGCGGCCCGCGCGGAGGACGGCCGGGGCGAGGCGACCTCCCTCGCCCGCACCCTGCCCGCGTACTTCGGCCTGCCGACCATGTACGCGCTCATCGAGGCCCTGCACCTGGAGCACATCGAGCACCACCGCCGGCACGAACTGGCCCCGGTCCTCTTCGCGACGGCGGCGGACGGCGACCGGGTGGCCCGCTCGCTCGTGACCCGGCTCGCGGAGGAGGTCACGGTGATGGCCACGGTCGCCCTGACCCGCCTGGACCTCCTCGCCGAGGAGACCCCCGTGCTGCTCGGCGGCGGCGTCCTCGCGGCCGGCCACGCCCAGCTGGACGACACCGTCCGCGGCCTCCTGGCGGTCCGCGCGCCCAAGGCCGCCCCCCGGGTGGTCACGGCGAGCCCGGTCCTGGGCGCGGCCCTGCTGGGCCTGGACCGGCTGGGGGCGGGTCCGGGGGCCCGGGAGCGGGCGCGGGGGCACTGGGAGGCGGGCCGATCCGGGTCGTCGCCGGAGGGGAGCAGGGCAACAATGTGACGAGAGGGGCGGACCCGTCCTCGGGAGGCGCCATGAGCACATCGGCCGAGCGCAGGGTGTCCGGCCTGGAGGTCCGGTCCATCGACTACGTGCCGCTGGACGAGCGGCACGGGAAGCTCTGGCATCTGGGCCCCCTGTGGTTCATGTCCAACGCCCAGATCGCCACCCTGGCGGTCGGACTGGTCGGCATCACCCAGGGCGGCAACCTCGTCTGGTCCCTGCTGGCCATCGTCTCCGGCACCGTGATCGGCACGTTCTTCATGGCGTTCCACTCGGCCCAGGGCCCCCAGCTCGGCCTGCCGCAGATGATCCAGTCGCGGCCGCAGTTCGGCTACGTCGGCGCCCTGCTGGTGTGGCTCTTCGCCTATGTGCAGTACGCGGGGTTCAACGTCTTCAACAGCAGCCTCGCCGCCGACGCGCTGCACACCACGGTCCACGGGAGCCTCGGACTGTGGATCGTGGTGGTCACCGTGGTGGCGCTGGTCGTCGCGCTGGTGGGCTACGACGTCATCCACAAGGCCGAGCGGGTCCTGACGTACGCCTTCCTGGTGATCTTCGGGATCTTCACCGTGGGCGTCCTGCTCACCCTGCACTACCCGCCGGGCTCCTTCGACCTCGGCGCCTTCGAGTGGACGCCGTTCCTGGCCCAGTTCGGTGTGGTCGCGGGCTACCAGATCAGCTGGGCCATCTACGTGTCGGACTACTCGCGCTACCTCCCGCCGGACGTCACCGTCCGCAAGACCTTCTACTGGACCTACTTCGGCTCCGCGCTCGGCGGAATCTGGCTGATGGTCCTCGGGGCGCTGCTGGCCGCCTGGGCCGGCCAGGACTTCGACACGATCCCGTCGATCAACAGCGCGGGTGACAAGGTGTTCACCGGGTTCGGCGCGATCGTGCTGCTGTTCTCCGCGCTGGGCCTGGTGTCGGTGACCGCGCTGAACATGTACGGCGGGTCGCTGACCCTCATCAGCGCCATCGACTCCTTCCGACGGGTCCGGCCGACGCTCGCCGTACGGCTGGCCACCCTCGTGTTCACCGCGGCGCTCTCCCTGGTCGGCGCGCTGGCCGCGACGTCGAACTTCCTGGAGAACTTCGAGAACTTCCTGCTGCTCGTGCTCTACCTGTTCATCCCGTGGACCGCGGTGAACCTCATGGACTACTACGTGGTGCGCCGGGGGCACTACGCCGTGGCCGAGATCTTCAACCCGCACGGCATCTACGGGCGCTGGGGACGGCACGGCATCATCGCGTACCTCGTCGGCTTCGCCGTCATGATCCCGTTCTTCGCCGTCGGGACCCTGTACGTGGGTCCCGCCGCCGAGGCGCTCGGCGGCGCCGACATCTCCCTGTTCGTCGGGCTGCCGGTCTCCGCGCTGCTGTACTGGTGGCTGACCCGGTCGATCGACGTGGCGGCCGAGGCGCGCCTGGCCGAGGCGGAGGCGGCGGCGCTCGAACAGGCCGCCCGCGAACACCGGGAGCCCTGACCGCGGCGGACGCCCGAGGCCCGGTCCCGGCCGGCCCGCGCCCCCGGGAACCGAACAAACGCACCCGGCGTATTCATGAGCGGCACACGCTGCGATCCGATCAAGATCCAGTGAAGGCCGGTGCGGATCGCCGGTCCGGGCGGCGATACTGGGCGGCGAACGGATGACCATGGGGGAGGTCGAGTGACACACCCGCCGAAGAGCAGCGCGGCACCGCCGCCGGCCGGACCCGCCGGGTCCGCCGGCATCCCCGCCGTCCCGGCCCAGTCCGGGCCGCCCGGGGCCGTCGCCGCAGCGGTGCCGCCCGCGGCTCCGCCCGCGCGCCGGACCGCCTTCGCCGAGGGTGCCGAACGGGTGCGGGCCGCCGCGACCACCGAGCCGGGGCGGCTGCGGGTCATCGGTGCCGTACTGGCCCTGGTGGTGATCGCGTTCGGGGCGGTCACCGCCTGGCAGACCAGCGCGCGCTCGGCCGCCGCCGACGACGTGCTGCACCGCAGCCAGCCGCTCAGCTCGGGGGCGGCGGGCATCTACCGGTCGCTGGCCGACGCCAACACCGCCGCCTCCAGCGGGTTCCTGGCGGGCGGGCAGGAGAACGCGAGCTCCCGCGACCGGTACGAGAAGGACATCCGGACCGCCGCCGCCGGACTGGTCACCGCCGCCGCCAACGCCGAGCCCGGCTCGGCCTCCGAGACGACCATCGCCGGGCTGAACCGGCTGCTGCCCGAGTACAAGGGCCTCATCGAGCGGGCCCGGACCTACAACCGGCAGGGCTACCCGGTGGGCGGTGCCTATCTGCGGTACGCCAACGAGAAGATGCAGAAGGAGATGCTCCCGGCGGCGGAGACGCTCTACACCACGGAGAACCGGCGGCTCGACGCCGACTACGGGGACGCGCGGCCGTACCCGTGGGCGGCGATCGCGCTCGGCCTGCTCGCCCTGGCCGTCCTCGGCTGGGCCCAGCACCGGATGTACCGGCGCACCAACCGCGTCCTCAACCACGGTCTGGTCGCCGCCTCCGCCGTGACCGCCGTCGCCCTGCTGTGGCTGGTGGTGGGCCACATGGTCGCCCGGTCCGGGCTCGACGGCTCCTACGACCACGGGATCCGCTCGCTCAACGTGCTGCACGACGCCCGCATCGCCTCCCTGAAGGCACGGGGGAACGAGAACCTGAGCCTGGTGGCGCGCGGCGCGGAGACGATCACGGTCGACGGCAAGCCGTACGACGCCTACTACTACGACTTCGACAAGGACATGGCCGTGCTCGGCAAGGGGCTGTCGGAGGCCGCGGGGCTCGCCGACGACCAGGGGGGCACCGCACCGGTCAAGGCGGCCGAGGGGAACATGGCGGTGTGGAAGCAGCGCCACGCCTCGGCCCGCACCGAGGACGAGAACGGCAACTACCAGCAGGCCCTGGACCAGGTGATCGGCGCGAAGGGCGCGACCGGCGAGTGTTTCGACAGCGTCGACCGCAATCTCGCCCGGGCCATCGGCCATGAGCAGGACGAGTTCCGGCAGTCGGCCACGGACGGCCGGAACGCCATCACCGGCCTGCCGGTGGGCGCCGCCGTCCTCGCGGTGCTGGGCGCGGCCGGCGCCGTCGCCGGTGTCGGCCGCAGACTTTCGGAGTACCGGTGACAGAGGACGAGGCGATGGACATGAGCCGTGCGCGGGCCTCCCTGCGGGGCTGGGGCGGGGTCGCCGCGATGGCGGTGCTGTGCACGCTCGCGCTGGCCTTCGCCCTGCTGCTGCCGTGGACCCAGAAGACGCCGGACGCCCCGCTGCGCGGCGGGCAGAAGGCCGCCACCGGCACCCAGGCCCGCGTCGACGCCTGCGAGGACGCCGACGCGCACCGGCAGACGCTCGCCCCGTCCGGCGCCGACGGGCCGACGATCGACGCCATCAAGGCCCGTACGGGCGCCAAGCGCAAGCTGATCGTCGGTGTCGACCAGAACAGCTACCACTGGGGCTACCGCAACCCGAACACCGAGGGCGCCCGCCTGGAGGGCTTCGACATCGACCTGGCGCACCGGATAGCGCAGGACATCCTCGGCGACCCGGACGCGGTGCAGTTCAAGGCGATCCCCACCAGCCAGCGCATCCCGGCGATCGAGGACGGGCGCGTCGACATGGTCGTCCGGACGATGACGATCACCTGCGAGCGGCTGCGCCAGGTCGCGTTCTCCGCGCCGTACTTCAAGACCGGCCAGCAGGTCCTCGCGCCCAAGTCGTCGACGGTGACCGGCTACAACGGTTCGCTGGCGCACAAGAAGGTGTGCACGGCGGCCGGTTCGACCGCGTACGCCAAGCTGGACGCCGACCGCAAGTCCGGCCGGCTGCCCGTCTCCACGGACCTCTCCGCCACCGTCCCGAACCAGCTGGACTGCCTGGTCCGGCTGCAACTCGGCGAGGTGGACGCGGTGGTGACCGACGGCGCGCTCGCCGCGAGCCAGGCCGCCCAGGATCCGACCGTCGAGCTGAAGGGCGAGGCGTTCACCGAGGAGTACTACGGCGTGGCGATGAAGAAGGACGCCGACGATCTGGTACGCCGGGTCAATCGCGTTCTGGTGGACTATCGCGCGCAGGGCTGGCAGACGTCGTACGACACCTGGCTGTCGGCGACACTGGGGAAGGACCCGGCCGCGTCGAAGCCGCCCGCGCCGCAGTACCTGCGCAGCAGTTGAGTCACACCCGACCGGAACCGACAGCAAGCGAGAGGTGATCGATGGGCGTCACGGACCCCGCCGGGCCGGTGATGGACCGGGACGAGGTGGACCGTGCGCTGGCGCGGCTCGGCCAGGAGCACGAGGCGATCGAGACCTCGCTGCTGGCCCTGCAGGACCACGCGGGCCGCAGACTCCTCGAAGGCGCCGAGCTGACCGGTGTCACCCGGGAGCGCTGGGGGGCCACGGAGGCGCAGATCACCCTGCTGTGGGGGTACTTCGACGCCTACGCGGCCGCGCTGCGCTCCGCCCGGGAGATCCGCGCCCGGCGCCGCTGGTCCAGCCGTGAGGACCTGACGGAGCTGACCGGGCTGCTGCGCGGCGAGTCGGTGACCGTCCCCGGAGGCGCGAACGGCAGGCTGAGCGAGACGTTCTCGCTGTCCGCGCTGGTGGACCGGATGAACGAGCTGTACGCGACGAGCCTGGACCTGATCGTCGCCGCCGACGCGGTGTGGTCGGCGCTGCCCGCGCGGATCGATTTACTCGCCGCGGAGCTCCAGCGCACCCGGGGACTCGCGCACTCCGTCGGGGTGCGCCCCGGCGAGCACCCGGCCGGCGACGACCTGGAACGGATCACCCGGACGCTGACCCGGCTGCGCGAGGACGTCGTCACCGACCCGCTCGCCTTCTGGGTGCCGGCCGAGGGCAGTTCGGCGCCCGGCGGCGGGCGTCCGGACACGACGGTGTACGACCGTGAGGCGCGCGCCCTGGAGGACGTGCGCCGGGAGATCGACGCCGTGCTGACGGTGCGGCAGGACGCGGAGGCGCGGCTGATCCGGCTGCGGGACGTCCTCTCGCGCGCGGACCGCACCCTCGCCGAGGCCCGGACGGCGCGCGGCGAGGTGCTGGCGAAGATCGCCGCGACCGAGGTGCCGGTGGTGAGCGGGCCGCCGACCGTGCTGCAGGAGCAGCTGGCGGCCGCCGCCGAGTTCCGCAGGCAGGCGCAGTGGCACCGGCTCTCCCCGCTGCTGGAGTCCCTGGAGGCCAAGGCGGAGGACGAACTGCTGCGCGCCCGGGAGTCGTTGACCGCGGTGACCGCGCCGCTCGCGGTCCGCGCCGAGCTGCGCGGCCGGCTCGACGCCTACCGGGCGAAGGTCGCCCGGCACGGACTCGCCGAGGACCCGTTCCTGATCGAGCGGTACGACGCGGCGCGGCGGATGCTGTGGAGCGCGCCCTGCGACCTGCGGGTGGCCGAACAGGCCGTGCTGCGCTACCAGCAGCTGGCGACCGAGCTGCTCGGCGGCGCGGGCGCGCCACAGGACCGTAAGGGGGACCAGTCATGAGCCAGCCGGGGCAGGCCTGCCAGCGGCCGGGCTGCGAGGGCACGTACGAGGACGTCGGCGGCGGCGAGCTGTACTGCGACACGTGCGGTCTCGCGCCGGTCGTGTCCGCCGGGGGGCCTTCCTCCGGGGGAGGCATGGTCGGCTCGCCGCCCACCGGGGTCACCAAGGGCTCCGCGAGCGGCGGAAGTTCCCGCAGCTCCCGCAGCGCGCGCACGTCCTCGCAGTCGTCGAGGTCGCGCCGCTCGGTGTCCGGGCGGCTCTCCCGGTCGGTGTCGGGGAAGTCGACGGGCCGCTCGGTGTCGGTGCGCAGCTCGGGTTCCTCGTCCGGGACCTCCACGCGCGGGCGGCTGGGCGTCGGACTGGTGTCCGTGCCGCAGGTGCCGCGGCCCGACCCGCGCGCGATGGTGCTGGAGAACCCGGAGGTGCCCGAGCGCAAGCGGTTCTGCTCGCGGTCGGACTGCGGGGCGCCGGTGGGCCGGGCCCGGGGTGAGCGGTCGGGCCGCACGGAAGGTTTCTGCACCAAGTGCGGGCACCCGTACTCCTTCATGCCCAAGCTGAAGGCCGGGGACATCGTGCACGGCCAGTACGAGGTCGCGGGGTGCCTCGCGCACGGCGGCCTGGGCTGGGTGTACCTCGCCGTGGACCGGGCCGTGTCCGACCGCTGGGTGGTGCTCAAGGGCCTGCTGGACACCGGCGACCAGGACGCGATGGCCGCGGCGATCTCCGAACGGCGCTTCCTCGCGGAGATCGAGCACGCCAACATCGTGCGGATCTACAACTTCGTGGAGCACCTGGACCAGCGCACCGGCTCCCTCGACGGCTACATCGTCATGGAGTACGTCGGCGGCAAGTCCCTGAAGGAGATCGCCAACGCCCGCCGGGCAGCCGACGGCCGGCGCGACCCGCTGCCGGTGGAACAGGCCTGCGCGTACGGCATCGAGGCCCTGGAGGCGCTCGGCCATCTGCACAGCCGCAACCTGCTGTACTGCGACTTCAAGGTCGACAACGCCATCCAGACCGAAGACCAGCTCAAGCTGATCGACATGGGCGCGGTCCGCAGGATGGACGACGAGGAGTCGGCGATCTACGGCACGGTCGGCTACCAGGCCCCGGAGGTCGCCGAGATCGGCCCGTCGGTGGCCAGCGACCTGTACACGGTGGGCCGCACCCTCGCGGTGCTCACCTTCGACTTCCAGGGCTACACCACCGTCTACGCCGACTCCCTGCCCGACCCCGACACCATCGAGGTCTTCCGCCGCTACGAGTCGTTCTACCGGCTCCTGGTGCGCGCCACCGACCCCGACCCGGCCCGCCGGTTCGCCTCCGCGCAGGAGATGGCCGAGCAGCTGACGGGCGTGCTGCGGGAGGTCGTCTCGCTGCAGACCGGGCAGGCACGGCCCGCCCTGTCGACGCTGTTCGGGCCCGAAGTGAAGGTCACGGACACCGAGCTGTTCCCGCTCCAGGGCGGCGAGGTGTCCCGGCTGGGCGCGCGGGCGACGCGCGGGGGCCCGCGGGCCACCGCCCCGGCCCGCGTCCCGCAGGCCCTGGTCAAGCCCGTCGACTCGCCCGTGGCGGCGCTCGCCCTGCCGGTCCCGCTGGTCGACCCGGCCGACCCCAACGCCGGTTTCCTGGCGGGTCTGATGGCCTCCGCGCCGGCCGAGCTGATGGGCGCGCTGGCGGCGGCGCCCGCGCAGACCGTGGAGACCCGGCTGCGGCAGATCCGCGCCCGGCTGGAGAGCGGCGACCACCAGGGCGCGCTGATGAGCCTGGCCAAGCTGGACGAGGAACGGCCCGACGACTGGCGGGTGGTGTGGTACCGGGGCGTGGCCGCCCTGGTCACCGGCGACTTCGAGGGCGCCGCGCTCGCCTTCGACGCGATCTACGACGCCTTCCCCGGCGAGACCGCGCCCAAGCTGGCGCTCGGCCTGTGCGCCGAGGTGCTGGGCCAGCTGGACAACGCGGCCGAGTACTACCGCCTGGTGTGGACGACCGATCCGAGCTTCGTGAGCGGCGCGTTCGGGCTGGCCCGGGTGCAGCTCGCGGCCGGGGACCGGCGCGGTGCCGTGACGACGCTGGAGTCGGTGCCGGAGGCCTCCATCCACTACACGGCCGCCCGGGTCGCCGCCGTCCGGGCGCGGATCGGACAGCGCACGGCAAGTCCCGGTGACGTACCGTTCCTTGACGACCTGACGGCCGCCGCCGGGCAGGTCGAGGCACTCCAGGCCTACGGTCTGGATCCGGCCCGGCGGGAGCGGCTGTCGGCGGAGGTGCTCGGCTGCGCGCTGGACTGGATACTCTCCGGGGGCCAGGGCACCGCGCCCGCCGCCGGAGGCCGGGTGCTGCTGGGCAGCGGTCTGGACGAGCGGGGTCTGCGCTTCGGCCTGGAGCGCGCCTACCGCACGCTGGCCCGGCTGGCGCCCGGCGGCGAGGAGAGGATCGAGCTGGTGGAACGGGCCAACCGTTACCGCCCCCGGACGTGGGTGTAAGTCGATGTCGCAGATGCCCCAGCAGGCCGCACTCCCGAAGTGCCCGAGCTGCGCGGAGCCCGTGGAGTCGGGTGACCTGTTCTGTGGAGCGTGCGGGCAGGACCTTTCGGTGGTGCCCGCGCCCCCGCAGGACCATCCGACGCTGGCCATGACCGGCCCCGCCGCGCCGGAGGACGGCGTGGACTGGCCCGCGCCCGAACCGGCCGCCTCCGGCACCCCGGAAGGGGTGCACCTGCCGACTGACCTGCCCGGCACCGACTCGGGCGACACGCCGCTGCCCGGGCACCGGCCCGGCTCGGAGCAGTCCGCCGGTTCCGGGGTGCGGTTCGACCGGGCGCCGGAGCCCGACGAGTACCCGCTGCAGGCGCCGGACCCGCGGCTGGCCGCCGGTGCCGCCGCCCCGGCCGAGCCGGCCCAGGTGTGCGTGGCCTGCCGGGCGGGCCGGGTGGACAAGGACGGCTACTGCGAGAACTGCGGGCACGCCCAGCCGCGCGAACGCGACCACGTGGAGCGGGAGGCGGGTCCGGTGGCCGCCGTCAGCGACCGGGGGCTGCGCCACCACCGCAACGAGGACGCCTTCGCCGTCGGCCACACCGCGCTGCCCGACGGGAGTCCGGTGGCGATGGCGATCGTCTGCGACGGCGTGTCCTCCGCGACCCGCCCCGACGACGCCTCCCTGGCCGCCTCCCGGGTGGCCGGCGACACCCTGCTGGCGGCGCTGCCGCGCGGCACCCACCCGCAGCAGGCGATGCACGAGGCGATCGTCGCCGCCGCGCAGGCGGTCAACGCGCTCGCCGAGGAGCCCGCCACGGCGCGCGAGCACGCCCCGCACCAGAACGCGCCGGCCTGCACGATCGTCGGCGCGGTGGTCACCTCCGGGCTGCTGGTCGTCGGCTGGGTCGGCGACAGCCGCGCCTACTGGGTGCCCACCGACCGCGGCGCGCCGTCCGCCCGGCTGACCGAGGACGACTCCTGGGCCGCCCAGATGGTCGCCGCCGGACTGATGAGCGAGGCCGAGGCGTACGCCGACGAGCGCGCCCACGCGATCACCGGCTGGCTCGGCGCGGACGCCTACGAACTGGAGCCGCACACCGCTTCCTTCAAGCCGGACCGGCCCGGCGCGGTGGTGGTGTGCACCGACGGACTGTGGAACTACGCCGAGACGGCCGAGGAGATGTCCGAGATCGTCCCGCCGGACGCGGTGGCCCGTCCGCTGCACAGCGCCCGGGTGCTGGTCGGGCACGCGCTGGACGGCGGGGGCCACGACAACGTAACAGTGGCGGTCCTGCCGTTCCCGGCGCCGTCGCAGGGGGCAGGATCGGCCTGAGGGCCGTGCAGGACGGGAAGACGGCACGGGGAAGCCGCGGCGGACCGGAGGGGACCGGTCCGCTTCTAGTCATCGCCTCGCGTCAGCGAGGTGTCCGAGGGGGATGCGATCAAGCATGGCCAATTTCGCGAAGCCGAGCCTGCCGCGGTTCTCGGTGGACGTCTACCAGAACGAGTACCTGCCCGAGGGCGGCAGCGAGGTCAACGCCATCGTCACGGTGACCGCGACCGGCGGCGGCACCATCGGCAGCGCCGTCTCCGCGCCCGTGTACACGGCGGGGCACCGGCCCTCCGCGGCGGTGGCGGTCATGGTCGACTGCTCGGGCTCCATGGACTACCCGCCGACCAAGATGCGCAACGCCCGGGACGCCACGGCCGCCGCGATCGACACGCTGCGGGACGGCACCCACTTCGCGGTGATCGGCGGCACGCACGTCGCCAAGGAGGTCTATCCGGGCGGCGGGCGGCTCGCGGTCGCCGACGCCACCACCCGGGAGCAGGCCAAGCAGGCGCTGCGCCGGCTGAGCGCGGGCGGCGGTACGGCCATCGGCACCTGGCTGCGGCTCGCCGACCGGCTGCTGTCGGCGGCCGACGTCACCATCCGGCACGGCATCCTGCTCACCGACGGCCGCAACGAACACGAGTCACCGGACGACCTGCGCGCCGCGCTCGACGCCTGCGCCGGCCGGTTCACCTGTGACGCGCGGGGTGTGGGCACCGACTGGGAAGTGAAAGAAGTCACAGGCATCGCCTCCGCCTTGCTCGGCACCGCCGACATCGTCGCCGACCCGGCCGGTCTCGCCGCCGACTTCACGCGGATGATGGAGACGGCGATGGGCAAGGAGGTCGCCGACGTCGCCCTCAGGGTGTGGACGCCGGTCGGCACGGCCATCCGGTTCGTCAAGCAAGTCGCCCCGAGCATGGAGGACTTGACCGCCCGCCGCGCCGAGGCCGGACCGCGGGCCGGGGACTATCCGACCGGGTCCTGGGGCGACGAGTCCCGCGACTACCACCTGTGTGTGACGGTTCCGCCGGCCGGGCTCGGCCGGGAGATGCTCGCCGCGCGGGTCTCCCTGGTGATGCCGGAGCCCGGGGGCGGGGCGGGGAGCGTGCAGAACCTCGGCGCACAGGGGCTCGTACGGGCCGTGTGGACCGACGACATGGTCGCCTCCACCTCGATCAGCCCCCAAGTCGCCCACTACACCGGGCAGGCCGAACTGGCGCAAGCCATCCAGCAAGGGCTCGATCTGCGCAAAGCGGGCGATTTCGATGGAGCAACGGCCAAACTGGGGCGCGCAGTTCAGCTCGCGAGTGCCTCGGGGAACGCGGATACTGCGAAACTGCTTGCGAAGGTGGTGGACGTGGTCGACGCCGCGACAGGTACTGTGCGGTTGAAGACGAGGGTCGCGGAGGCGGACGAGATGACTCTGGAGACCCGGTCCACAAAGACTGTTCGTGTAAAGAAGTGATCCTGGAAGCGACCGAAGCGATCCAGACCGACCCTTAGGAGAAGGGGAAGCACCGACATGCCGACCTGCCCGAACGGACACCAGTCGGGTTCCGACGACTGGTGCGAGGTCTGCGGTCACCGCATGGCCGGTGCCGTACCTCCGCCCCCGCCTCCGCCGCCGCCCGGCGGCGGCTACGGCTTCCCGCAGTCCGCCGGTTCGGGCGGCCCCGGCGGCCAGGCCGGCGCCGGCCGGCCGCGTCCGGGCGCCGAGCCCGAACCGGAGCTGTGCCCGCAGTGCCGTACGCCCCGCGAGGGCGGCGCGCCCTTCTGCGAGGAGTGCCGGTGGAACTTCCTGACCAACACGGCGACCTCGTACACCCCGGCCGCCCCGCGCTCGCCGCAGCCGCGGTTCCAGCCGCCGAGCGCGACGTACGGCGGCGGTGACCCGTACGAGTACCAGGGCTCGCGGCCCTCGCAGGTGAACCGGCCCGCCGAGCCGATCCCGTCCTTCGGCAGCGAGCCGTCGGGACCGACGCCGTTCGGCGGCGACCGCGCCCCGTCCGGCCCGCCGACCAGCCCCGGCCCCCCGGGGCCGCCCGCGTTCGGCGGCGGCAACCAGCGCCCGCCGGGGCCCCCGCCGGCCTTCGGCCAGGGCCCGGGACACGGACCGGGCCAGGGTCCGGGTCAGGGCCAGGGTCCGGGTCAGGGCCCGGGTGCGGCGCAGGGTCCTGGACAGGGTCCGGGTCCGGGTGCCGGTGGTCCGGGAGGCCCGTCCGGCTTCGGCGGCGGTCCGGGGCAGGGCCCCGGCGGCGGCGCCCCCTCCAACTTCGGCGGCGGTCAGGGACAGGGTCCCGGCGGACCCTCCAACTTCGGCGGCGGTCCGGGGCAGGGCCCCGGCGGCCCCGGCGGCCCGTCCGGCTTCGGGAGCGGTCAGGGACAGGGTCCCGGCGGACCCTCCGGCTTCGGGGGCGGCCAGGGGCAAGGTCCCGGCGGCCCGTCCGGCTTCGGCGGCGGCCCGGGACAGGGACAGGGTCACGGCGGACCCTCCGGCTTCGGCGGCGGTCCGGGGCAGGGTCCCGGCGGACCCGGCGGCTCGCCGGCCTTCGGGGGTGCGCCCTCCGGTCCCGGTGGGCCCACTGCGCCCGGCCCCTCGGGCTTCGGCGGCGACCCCTCCCGTCCGGCACCGCCGCCGCCCGGGCCGACGCCGCCCGCCGGTCCCGGTGCTGCCCCGCAGGCGTTCCAGCAGTCCGGGGCGCCGGCTCCGGCGTACCCGCAGGAGACCGGCCGGCCCCCGGGCGGCCCCTCCTTCGGTGGCGGGGACGACGACTGGGTGCTCTCCCCGCCGTCCTCCGGTCCCGCCGGACCGGGCCAGGGACCGGGTCAGGGCCAGGGACCCGGCGGCCAGGCCGGCGGGTACGGCTACCCGCAGCCCGGCGCCGGCCAGGCCCCGCAGGGACCGAACGGCTTCCCGCAGGCGCCGCAGCGGACCACCTGGGTCGCGACCATCGGTCCGGACCGCGAGTACTTCATGGCGATGATGCAGCGCTCCGGCCCCGAGGCCGCGGGCCTGAACCTGCCCGCGTACTCGCCCGAGCAGCAGCGCCCGCTCACCGGCAACCAGCTCACCATCGGCCGCCGCCGGCACTCGACCGGCGACACCCCCGACGTCGACCTGGCGGTGCCGCCGGAGGACCCGGGCGTCTCGCACCAGCACGCGGTGCTGGTGCAGCAGCCGGACGGCGGCTGGGCGGTCGTCGACCAGAACTCGACGAACGGCACCACGGTGAACATGTCGGAGGAGCCGATCCAGCCGTTCGTGCCGGTCCCGCTGCAGGACGGCGACCGGGTGCATGTGGGCGCCTGGACGACGATCACCGTCCGCCGGGGCTAGGGTCTTTCGTCTGGATCCGACCTGATCCAGATCGAAACTCCCCCACGGGGATCACGGCAGGGGCCAGGCGTACGGCCCCTCCGGGTCGTCCAGCCACGCCCAGGCGTGACCGCCGGCGACCGTGACGCCGTACCGTCCGCGGTCCGGCCGGCCCTCCCGCAGCCACAGGGAGTACGCCTCCTCGGGGCCGAGGGTGCCCCGGGTCAGCGCGAGCAGGAAGCGGAACGGCTCCTGCTCGCGGGCCCGGCCCGGCACCACGGCCGGACAGCCGCCCCCGGGCTCCGCCCCGCGCTCGCCGCGCAGCGGCACGAAGAAGGCGGCCCGGGGCAGGAAGCGGCCCTCGGCGTGCTCGGCGTCCCGCACGGTCAGGGCGAGCAGGCCGGTGGCGAGCGGGGTGAGGACGCGCGCGCCCGGGCGGCACCGGGCGAGCCAGGCGCGCGGCACGGTGCGCAGCTCACAGGTGGCGATGATCCGGTCGAAGGGGGCGCGTGCGGGCACCCCGCGCGCGCCGTCACCGGTGACCACGACCGGATGGTGGCCGGCCGCCGCGAGGTGCCGCCGGGCGGACTCGGTGATCTCCGGTTCCAGGTCGACGGTGGTGACGAGGTCGTCGGCGCCGAGCCGGTGGGCGAGCAGGGCCGCGTTGTAGCCGGTGCCGGCGCCCACCTCCAGGACCCGGTCGCCGTCCTCGACCCGCAGGGCGACCAGCATCCGTGCCATCAGGGAGGGCTGGCTGCTGGAGGAGAGCAGTTCGCCGTCGCGCAGCCGGGTGGCCAGCGGCACGTCCGCGTAGGCGCCGCACAGCCAGCGCGCGCGGGCCGCCGGGTCGGGGCTCTCGCCCCAGCGGCGTTCGTAGCCGCGCGGTCCGGCGACGTAGTAGTACGGCACGAACAGGTGCCGGGGAACCGTCGCGAACGCCTCCCGCCACACCGGGTCCCCGTCCCAGGCCCCCTCGGCGTCGATCTCCCGCACCAGCGCGGCCCGCGCCGCGGCGGCCGGACCCTCGGACTCGGTGTCGTAGGCGCCCATGGGTCCACAGTAGGGGCGAGCGGGGCCGGTCCTAGGGCTTGAGTCCTGGGTCGCCCCGTCTGAGACCATGGATCCGTGAATGAGATTCGGCGCGGCACGCTTCAGGAGCAGACCTTCTACGAGCAGGTCGGCGGGGAGGAGACCTTCCGCCGGCTCGTCCACCGTTTCTACGAGGGGGTCGCCGGGGACCCTGCCCTCAGGGCGATGTACCCGGAGGAGGACCTGGGCCCGGCCGAGGAGCGGCTGGCCCTGTTCCTGATGCAGTACTGGGGCGGCCCCACCACCTACGGCGAGAACCGCGGCCACCCCCGGCTGCGCATGCGGCACGCCCCGTTCACCGTGGACCGTGCGGCGCACGACGCCTGGCTGCGGCACATGCGGGTGGCCGTGGAGGAACTGGCGCTGTCCGAGGAGCACGAGCGGACGCTCTGGAACTACCTGACGTACGCCGCCGCCTCGATGGTGAACACCCCGGACTGACGGCCCGTCACTGAAGGTCGGATTCCGGTCACGCGTTGCCGTATTCCGATCACAATCCGGTGTAGACCGGCCGACAACCGCTTACCCCGCCCCCCGCGCCTCTGTCAGCATCGCCCGAAGGTCTGGAAGCGCCGGACACACGGGGGGCCGGGTGACGGGGTTCGTCTTCTCACGCGCGCGTGCGCACCGCCTGCTGCTGGGCGCCGCGCTGCTGACGGTCGTGCTGACCACCGCGGTGCTCGCGACGCTCACCGCGTACTCGGGCGCCATCGGTGACGCGGCGCTGCGCCATGTGCTCGCCGACCCGCGCAACGCCGCCGACACGGCGCTGATCGTCAAGGCCGACGTGCCCCTGGCCCAGCGCGCCGCGGCCGACACCGCCGTCCGCGCGGGCGCCCGGAAGACCTTCGACGGCCTGCCCGTGACCGTGCGGACCCTGCGCCGCTCGGGACCGTACGCCCTGCCCCGCTCCCTCCGGCCGGCCGCCGACCGGCAGGAAGACCCGGACCTGACGTACGTAGCGGCCCTGGACCACAGCCGGCTGCGGCTGACCGCCGGCCGCCTCCCGCGCGAGGGTGCCGGTGCCGACGACATCGAGGTGGCCCTCCCGCGGACCGCCGCCCGCGTCCTGCGGCTGCGGCCCGGCGACCGGCTCACCCTGGCGAACCGGCTGGACGGCCCCGCCGTCCGGGTCCGGGTCGTCGGCGTGTACCGCCCCGCCTCGGTCACGGACCCGTACTGGCGGCTGGACGACCTGCTCGGCCGCGGGGTGCGGAAGTCCGGCTTCACCACGTACGGCCCGCTGCTCGCCGACCCCGCCGTCCTCACCGGCGGCCGGGTCAGCACCGGGACGACGGGCTGGCTGGCGTCGGCGGACTTCGCCACGGTGCCGACGCGACGGATCGACGAGCTGCGCACGGCGGCCCGGGACGGCAGCGGGGCCTTGCGCGGGCAGACCGCGCTGAGCGGTACGACGGTGTCGCAGACCGCGCTGCCGGACGTGCTGGACCGGGTGGACCGTTCGCTGCTCGTGGCCCGCTCCACCCTGCTGATCGTCGCCCTCCAGCTCGTGCTGCTCGCCGGGTACGCCCTGCTGCTGGTGGCCCGGCTGCTCAGCACCGAACGGGCCGACGAGACCCGGCTGCTCAGGGCCCGCGGCGCCGCCCGCACCCGGATCGCCGCCCTCGCCGCGGCCGAGGGCCTGCTGCTCGCGCTGCCCGCCGCCGTGTGCGCGCCGCTGCTCGCCGGCCCGCTCACCGCCCTGCTGGCCGGGCACGGGCCGCTCGCCCGGCTCGGCCTGCGCCTGGACCTCCCGGCGGCCGGCCGGCCCGTCGTCTGGCTGGTGGCGGCCGCGGTGGCCCTGGGCTGTGCGCTGGCGGTGACCGTCCCCGCGGTGACGGGAGCCGGGGCGCAGGCGCGGCCGCGGCGGACCGGCCCCCGGCGCACCTGGTCGCTGCCGCCGAGGCTGCGCCGCAAGGCGTCACGGCCGGCCGGCTCCCGGGCCGTCCCGGCCCCGCTGCGGGCCGGCGCCGACCTCGGGCTGCTCGCGGTCGCCGGGGTGGCGTACTGGCAGCTGGGCCGGCAGGGCTCCGGCGGGGTGGCCGCCGACCGGACGGGCGCGCTCGGTGTCGATCCGCTGCTGGTGGCCGCGCCCGCGCTGGCCCTGCTCGCCGGGACCGTGCTCACCCTGCGGCTGCTGCCGCCCGTGGCGCGGTTCGCCGAGCGGTGGGCGGCCGGCGGGCGCGGGCTGCCGGTGGCCCTGGCCGGCTGGCAGTTCAGCCGGCGCACCGCGCGCGGGGCGGGGCCGGTGCTGCTGCTCGTCCTCGCCGTCGCGCTGGGCATGCTCGCGATCGGACAGGCCGCCTCCTGGGACCGCTCGCAGGACGACCAGGCCGACTTCCGGGCCGGGGCGGACGTACGGGTGCTGGCCGCCGGGGAGGACGAGTTCGGCCGCACCGACCTGTACGCCGGCCTGCCGCACGTCCGTACGGCCGCGCCGGCCGTGCGCGGCGCCCAGCCGCTGTCCGGCGACCGCACCGCGACCGTGCTGGCCCTGGACACCGCACACGCGGCGGACACGGTCCGCATGCGCCCCGACCTGGCGGACGAACCCCTGCGGCCGCTGCTGGCCCGGCTCGCGCCCCGGGGCGCCCCGGCCGGGGCCCGGGTGCCGGCCGGTACCGCCCGGCTGCGGCTGACGGCACGCCTGCGCAGCTCGGCCGGGCCGGGCACCACCACCGCGGTGACGGTGACGCTGGCGGACCGCTCCGGGGTGCCGTACCGACTTCCCGCCGGGCAGCTCCCCGCCGACGGCCGCCCGCACACCCTGACCCTCGTCCTCGGCACCGCCGCCGGCCCGGCGACCCTCACCGGGCTGCGCCTGGACCTGACCCAACCCGCCGAGCGCGCCGAACGGCACCTGTTCAGCGTCGAGGAGCTGACGGCGGCCGGGGCGGACGGCAAGGAACACCCGCTGGCGCTGCCCGCCCGGTGGACCACCTCCGCCGAGGCCGGCGGCGCCGCCGTGCCGAGCGCCACCACCAGCCCCACCCGGCCCCGGGTCACCGGCACCCGCCCGCTGACCTTCGCCTATGGCACCGGCTACCTCCCGGGCGCCGACATCTGGACGATCGCCACCGTCACGCTCCGGCTCCAGGTGACCCGGCCCGCGCCCGCCGAGATACCGGCCCTCGCCACCGACCGCTACCTGGCCGCGGCCGGCGCCCGCCCCGGGCAGCGCGTCGGCCTCACCTTCGGCGACCGGACGGTGCAGGTCCGGATCGTCCGGGCGGTACGGGCCCTGCCCGCCACCGCCGACCCCACCGCCACCGGCGCCCACGACGGCGGAGCCGTCCTGCTCGACCTGCGCACCCTGAACCAGGTGCTCCAGGCCCGGTACGGCGAGAGCGCGGTGCCCACCGAGTGGTGGCTCGGCACCACCCGCGGCGACGCCGCCCGGGTGACCGCCGCCCTGCGCGCCCTGCCGGACGTCGGCCCGGGCCAGGTCGTGGCGCGTGACGAGATCGCCGCCGAGCTGCGCGACGACCCCTTCGGCGCCGGTCCCGAGGCCGCGTTCACGGCGGCGGCCGTGGTGGCGGCCGCGCTCGCCGCGGTCGGCTTCGCCGTCGGTGCCGCCGGCGCGCAGCGGGGCCGCGCCGGTGAGTTCGCCGTGCTGCGCGCGCTCGGCGCGCCGCGCCGCCAGCTGGCCCGGACGGTCGCCGCCGAACAGACGGTCCTGGTGGGTCTGGCGCTCACCGTGGGCCTGGGCCTGGGCACCGTACTGGCCCGTGCCGTCCTGCCGTTGATCGTCCTGACCGGCGAGGCGACCCGGCCGGTACCCGATCTGCTGGTCCTGCTGCCGCCCGGCCGGGTGGCGGTGCTGCTCGCCGCCGTCGCCGTGGTGCCGCTGGCGGTGGCCGCGGTACCGGCCGTGCGCCGGACGGATCCGGCGCGGGCGCTGCGCGCCCGGGGAGGTGAGTGAGATGGGCCGTCCGGTGCCGCGCCCGGCCACCCACCGGCCGGCTCCCGCGGCCGCCCCGTGGGTGCGGACCCGGCTGCGGGCCGCGCCCGGTGCCGCCGCCGCGCTCGCGCTGCTGGTCGCCCTGGCCTCGTGCCTCGCCGGTGCCTTCCCGCGGGCGGTGGACCGGTATGAGGACGCGGGCCTGCGGCGGGCGCTGCGGCAGGCCGGACCGGACCACACCACCCTGCGGGTGTCGCTGCCCCAGCCCGACCTCGGCCTGCCGCCCGGACAACGGGCGGCGGCGATGCGCCCCGCCGCGCTGGAACGGCAGTACCGCAAGGTGCTCGGCACGGTCGGCGGCCCGCTGGCCGTCGACCGCGAGCAGTCCGCGTACGGCGTCGGCAGCACCGTCAGCCGGGCGGTGCCCGACCCGTGGCTGCCCCGGCCGACCGGGCTGCCGGCCCAGGTCTCGCTGGCCGCGCAGAGCGGCCTCGCCGGCCACGCCCGCGTCCGCGGCGGGCGGCTGCCGCGCGCCCCGCACCCGGTGGACGGGACGACGCGCGAGGTGGAGGCCGCCGTGACCGCCGCCACCGCCCAAGGCCTGCACATCCGGGTGGGTTCGGTCGTCCACGTGCCGGCGCCCGGCCGTCCCCCGCTCGCCGTCCGGGTCACCGGCATCCTCGTCCCGCGCGACCCCGGCGGCGCCTACTGGTCCACCGTCCCGCTGCTGCGCACCCCCAGCCTGGTGACCCTGCCGACGCCCGGCCCGGACCCGGACAAGTACTGGCTCGGCGCGCTGCTGCTCGCCCCGGAGGCGGCCCCCGCCCTGCTCGGCACCAGCACCGACCCGGCCCGTTACTGGCACCTCGCACCCGACCCGCGGGCCCTGCACGCCCACGACCTGGACCGGCTGAGGCCGGCCGTCGCCGCCCTGGAGTCCGGCCCGGCCCTGCAACGCGTCCGCGCCGTCACCGGCGACGGCGCCGACATCGGCACCGACCTGGACGACACCCTCGCCTCCTTCTCCCGGCTGCGCTCCGGCATCTCGCCGCTGGTCCTGGTCGCCGCCGCGGGCACCGGGACGGTCGTCGCCGTCGTCCTGCTGATGGCGGGCGGCCTGGCCGCCGACCGGCGCCGCGCCGAACTCGCCCTGCTGCGCGCTCGCGGCGCCGGCCTGTCCGGGCTCGCCGGACGGCTGCTGGCCGAGACCGCGGTGGCCGCCGTACCGGCGGGCGCGCTCGGCCTGGCCGTGGCCCTGGTCGCGGTCCCCGCCGGGCGGACCGGTCCCGCCGTCGCCGCCGCCCTGGCCACCGTCCTCGCCGGCTGCGCGGCCCTCCCCGTGCGCGCCGCCTTCGCCCACCGCACGGTACGGCTGACCGCCGTGCGCGAGGACGTCACCTCGGTACGGCCGTCCCGCCGCCGCACGGTCGCCGAGCTGACCCTGCTGGTGCTGGCCGTCGGGGCGGTGGCCACCCTGCGCCGGCGCGGCACCAGCGGCGACCAGCTGGTGGCGGTGGCCCCGGTCCTGATCGGTGTCATCGCCGCGCTGCTGCTGCTCCGCCTCCACCCGCTGCTGCTGCGCCGGCTGTCCGGCCCCGCCGGGCGGCTGCGCGGCGCGATCGGCCACCTCTCCCTGGCCCGCGCGGGCCGCGCCCAGGCCTCCGCGGTGCTCCCGCTCCTCGCCCTGCTGACCGCGCTGACCACGGCGGCGTTCGGCGGCTCGGTGCTGGCGGGCGTGGCCGGGGCCCGGGACCGGGCGGCCCTGCTCACCGTCGGCGCCGACGCCCGCGCGGACTCCGCCGCCCCGCTGCCGGCGGACCTCCCCGCCCGCGTCCGCGCGGTCCCCGGGGTCGGCGCGGCGACCGCGGTGAGCATCGCCCACCAGGCCGAACCGGCGAACGGCCAGGACGCGGTACCACTGGTGGGCGTGGATCCGGACGCCTACGGCGAGCTGACCGCCCGCACCGGTCCGGGCGCCTTCCCGGCCGACCGTCTGGCGGGCCGCTCCGGCACGCTGGCCGCCGTCGCCTCGCCCTCCGTCGCCTCCGCGTACGGCACCCGGCGCTCCTTCCCGGTGCGGCTGGAGGACGGCAGCTCGGTCACCGTGCGCATCGTCCTGGTCCGCGACCGCACCCCGGCCGTCCCCGGCCCCGACTTCCTCGTGGTGAACCGGGCGGGCCTCGGCGCCGGGGCGGGCCGCCCCACGACCCTCCTGGTGACCGGCGCGCACGTGGACGCGGGCGCGCTGCGCCATGCCGTCGCGGGCGCGGCCGCCGTCCGGACCCGGGCGGAGGAACGCGCCCGGTACGCCGACTCGCCGCTCCAGACCGGTGCCGAGCACGTCTACACGGCGGCGGTCGCCGCGGGCGCCGGCTTCGCGGTCCTCGCCCTGCTCCTCGCGCTGCTCCGGGCGGCGCCCGAACGGGCCGCGCTCCTCGCCCGCCTGCGCACGATGGGCCTCACGCGCGCGGAGGGCCGCCGTCTGCTGGTCCTGGAATCCCTCCCCCAGGCCCTGCTGGCCGCCCTCGGGGGCGCCCTGACCGGCTGGGCCGCGATCCGTCTGCTCTCCCCCGGCGTCGACCTGACGGCGATCGCCCTGCCGTCCGCCCCGGCACCGCCGGCCGAGGCCGAGCTGCGCCCCGACACCTGGTCCCTCGTCGTCCCGGCACTGCTGGTCCTGGCCGCGTCGACGGGCGTCGCGGCCCTCCAGGCATGGTGGTCGGGGCGACGGGGCTCGGTGACGGAACTCCGCGCGGGGGACACCCAATGAGCCCCCTCACCCCCAGCCGACCGCACCCACTGCGCCGCGAACGGACGTACCCACCCAGCCGCGCACAGTCGGACCGGCCGGGCCGCGGACAGCCGGACCCACCCAGCCGCGGGCAGTCGTGCCGCTGGGGCGGCACGGGTGGGCGCGGCGGCACCCCGGCAGCGCGGGCGAGCGACCCCAGCCCCGCCCAGCCACCGCACCGGGCACCCACGCAGGAGACCCCATGACGACCGACCCGAGCCTCACCGACCTGGCGAACCGCGTCAGCGAAGCCAGGGACCGCCCGGCCTACGGCCACGACGCGCTCATCACCTGCGACCGCCTGGTCCGTGTCTTCACCACGGACGGCGTGGAGGTCCAAGCCCTCCAGGGCCTGGACCTCCTCGTCCGCGAGGGCGAACTCATGGCCCTGGTCGGCGCCTCCGGCAGCGGCAAGTCCACGCTGATGAACATCCTCGCCGGCCTGGACACCCCCACCGCCGGCGCGGCCCGTGTCGCCGGCCGCGACCTGCTCACCATGACCGCCGCCGACCGCCTCGCCTACCGCCGCGAGGCCGTCGGCTTCGTCTGGCAGCAGACCGCCCGCAACCTTCTCCCCTACCTCACCGCGGCCCAGAACGTCGCCCTGCCCCTACAGCTCTCCGGCACCCGCAAGGGCCGCCGGGCCCGCACGGAACGCGCCCTGGAACTCCTGGAGCTGCTCCAGGTGGCCGACTGCCGGGACCGCCGCCCGCAGCAGATGTCCGGCGGCCAGCAGCAGCGCGTCGCGATCGCCGTGGCCCTCGCGAACGGACCCGCGGTGCTGCTCGCCGACGAACCCACCGGCGAACTCGACTCCCGGACGGCCACGCAGATCTTCGAGGCGTTCCGCACGGCGAACGAGACCCTCGGCACCACGATCGTCGTCGTCACCCACGACCAGGCGGTGGCGGGCGAGGTCCGCCGTACGGTGGCGATCCGCGACGGCCGCACCTCCACCGAGGTGCTGCGCCGCAGCGAGATCGACGCGGCGACCGGCCACGAGACGGTCGTCGCCCGCGAGTACGCCATGCTCGACCGCGCGGGCCGCCTCCAGCTGCCCGCCGACTACCTCCGCGCCCTGGACATGCGCGACCGCGTGGCCCTGGAGCTGGAGTCCGACCACATCGGAGTCTGGCCGGACGACGCGCGATGATCGACGCCGGACGGCACGCAGTGATCGACGCAGAACGGCACGCGGTGATAGACGCCGACGAGAAGTGCGCGCGGCTCAGCGCACGCTGAGCCCGAAGGTCCCGAGGCCCGACTGGCGCACGGCCACCGACCCGTACGGCGTGCGCAGCCGCAGCCACGCCCCCGAGGAGAACAGCACGGTGTCCTCGGGCCCGGTCCCCGGCCGCAGGAAGCCCAGCGACTGGGCCGCGTGCACGGCCCGGACCGGCAGCCCGGTGCCGTTGATCTGCCGGGACCAGATGTCCCGCCCGATCCGGTCCAGCTCCGCCCGGGTACGGCCCTCGGGCCCCAGTTCCTCGGTGCGCGAGCGGAATTCGGCCACGGCCGCGGCGACCGTGCCGCGCAGCGCGTCCGGTGCGGGCAGCCCGGGCTCGGGCTGCCAGCCGGCGCGCGGCGGCAGCACACCGGCCCACGGCGGTCCCGTGACCGCGCCGGGGACGGCCGCGGTGGCCGCCCGCTCGTCCACGGACTCCAGGAACTCACCGGCGGAGACGGTCACGTCGAGGGTGACGTCGAGCCCGTCCTCGTACGGCTTGGCCAGCCGTACCGCGCGGACGGCCAGCACCTCGAAGGACGGCGGCCGGCCGAAGACGGCGAGGGCGGTACCGGCCGCCTGCAGGCGCACCGCTGCTCCACGGTCGTAGTGGAGCAGCCGGGAGAGGAAGGCGGCGAGGTCCGCCGCCTCCGTCTCGTCGGCCAGGTGCAGCACCGTCATGCGGCGACGGCCTCCTCGTCGGCCTCGTCCGTGTACTCCCGGAGGAACTCGCGCTCCTCCGCGGTGATCCGGCGGGGCCGCTGGGTCTCGAAGTCGAACGGCACGACCACCGTCGAGGCCCGTACGTAGACCAGGTCCTCGTCCTTCACCTCGTAGGAGATGGTGAAGGACGCGGCCTTGATCTCACTGACCCACAGCTCGATGTCGACCGGGTGGTGCCGGTGGACGAGCTGCCGCTTGTAGTCGATCTCGTGGCGCGCCACCACGGACCCCTGCTTGAACTCCTTGTCCGGGCGGAACAGGAAGTTGATGCGGGCTTCCTCCAGGTAACGGATGAAGACCGCGTTGTTGACATGTCCGTACGCGTCCATGTCGGACCAGCGCAGGGGACAGCGGTAGAGGTGGCGCAAGACCGATCAGCCCCGGGTCAGCTTCTTGTAGGTGGCACGGTGCGGACGCGCGGCGTCCGGGCCGAGCCGCTCGATCTTGTTCTTCTCGTACGACTCGAAGTTGCCCTCGAACCAGAACCACTTCGACTCACCCTCGTAGGCGAGGATGTGTGTGGCGACCCGGTCGAGGAACCAGCGGTCGTGGGAGACGACCACGGCACAGCCGGGGAACTCCAGCAGCGCGTTCTCCAGGCTGGAGAGGGTCTCGACGTCGAGGTCGTTGGTGGGCTCGTCGAGGAGCAGCAGGTTGCCGCCCTGCTTCAGGGTCAGCGCCAGGTTGAGGCGGTTGCGCTCACCACCGGAGAGGACACCGGACGGCTTCTGCTGGTCCGGGCCCTTGAACCCGAAGGCGGACACATAGGCGCGGGACGGCATCTCGACCTGTCCGACGTTGATGTAGTCGAGTCCGTCGGACACGACCTCCCACAGCGTCTTCTTGGGGTCGAGGTTCTCGCGGCTCTGGTCGACGTAGGAGATCTTGACGGTCTCGCCGACCTTGATGTCGCCGGAGTCCGGGGTCTCCAGGCCCTGGATCATCTTGAACAGCGTGGTCTTGCCGGCGCCGTTCGGGCCGATGACGCCGACGATGCCGTTGCGCGGCAGCGTGAAGGAGAGCCCGTCGACGAGGACCTTCTCGCCGAAGGCCTTGTTCAGCTTGTCGACCTCGACGACCACGCTGCCCAGGCGCGGGCCCGGCGGGATCTGGATCTCCTCGAAGTCCAGCTTCCGCATCTTGTCGGCCTCGGCGGCCATCTCCTCGTACCGGGCGAGACGGGCCTTGGACTTGGCCTGGCGCCCCTTGGCGTTGGAGCGGACCCACTCCAGCTCTTCCTTGAGCCGCTTCTGCCGCTTGGCGTCCTTCTGGCCCTCGACCTTGAGGCGGGTGGCCTTGGTCTCCAGGTACTTGGAGTAGTTGCCCTCGTAGCCGTGCAGGCGGCCGCGGTCGACCTCGCAGATCCAGCCGGCCACGTTGTCCAGGAAGTACCGGTCGTGGGTGACGGCGACGACGGTGCCCGGGTACTTGGCGAGGTGCTGCTCCAGCCAGTTCACGGACTCGGCGTCGAGGTGGTTGGTGGGCTCGTCGAGGAGCAGCAGGTCGGGCTGCTCGAGGAGCAGCTTGCAGAGCGCGACGCGGCGCTTCTCACCACCGGAGAGGTTGGTGACCGGCCAGTCGCCCGGGGGGCACCCGAGCGCGTCCATGGCCTGCTCCAGCTGGGCGTCGAGGTCCCAGGCGTTGGCGTGGTCCAGCTCCTCCTGCAGCTTGCCCATCTCGTCGAGCAGCGCGTCGGAGTAGTCGGTCGCCATCAGCTCGGCGATCTCGTTGAACCGGTCGAGCTTGCCCTTGACCTCGGCGACGCCGTCCTGGACGTTCTCCAGGACGGTCTTCGCCTCGTTCAGCGGGGGCTCCTGGAGCAGGATGCCCACGGTGTAGCCCGGCGACAGGAACGCGTCACCGTTGGACGGCTGCTCGAGACCGGCCATGATCTTCAGCACGGTCGACTTACCGGCACCGTTCGGGCCGACGACACCGATCTTCGCTCCCGGCAGGAAGCTCAGGGTGACGTCGTCGAGGATCACCTTGTCGCCGTGCGCTTTGCGCGCCTTGCGCATGGTGTAAATGAACTCAGCCAAGAGAAACCGTCCGGCAGCTTGAAATCTGGCAGTGGGCAGATACACCCCATCTTGCCGTACCGCCAGCCCTGGGCGGAAACCCGTCTCATCCGGGCGCTGTGACCTGGGGTTTCTTGGCCGTCGACGACGGCCCGTCCGGCACCGTCGGTCGCCGCCCGTCGGCCCCGGGGCACCCTCACCCGGCCAGGAGACGGCCCGGCCCGGCAGCCCGGCCGAGGCGCCTCGGCGTCGGCCGGCGCGGGTGGTGTTCAAGCCGCCCGCGCCGTCCGGAGGCCGGCCGGTGTCATTCGGCCGCCTCGGTCTCCTTCCGGCGCAGCACGACCAGGACGGCGCCGCCGATCACGACGAGGCCGATGGCCACGCCCGCGATCATGGGAGTGATCGCGGAGCCGCCGGTCGCGGCCAGGTCGGTGGTGTCCACCGTGCCGCCGCCCACCGTGGCCGGGCTGGGCTCGTTGCGCAGCTGGGCCGTCTGCGTGGTGATCGCCCCCTGGGTCTTGCAGTCCAGGACGCCGGTGAAGCGGTGGCTGAAGCCGTGCGGGCCGGTGATCGTGAAGTCGTAGGCCTGGTCCTCCTGGAGCGGCACGGTCACGGTCCGGGAGGTGCCCGCGGGGATCGTGTGTTCGACGCCCATCAGCCGGAAGACGAACGGTTCGTCGCCCTTGTCGACCGCGGTGATGTCCACGCCGCCCTTGGCGCAGTTCTTGCGGGCCGAGATCGCCGGTATGGCGCCCTCGGCGGCCCAGAGGGCCGTCACGGTCGCGGACACCGTGGACTCGCTGGAGCCGGCCAGGATCTGTGTCTGGCTGCGGCTCTCGGAGGCGAAGGCCCTGCCCACCGGGACGGTCGTCGACGCCTGCACGGTCAGCTCGGCGGTTCCTCCCCCGCTGCCGAAGGCGTGGGCGGGACCCCCGGCCGCGTCCTCGGGGATGTCGAAGTACAGCCGGCTGCCGTCCTCCGCCGAGGTGATCACCTTTCCGGTCTTGTCGATGATCCGCACCCCGGTGGTGGCGGCGTCCGTCGACGAGCTCACCGTGACCTCACTCGCGTTGGTGTGCACGGTCACCGGTCCGAGCAGGTCGCCGGGCCGGCCGGAGACCGCGGGCGGGTCCAGGGTGAGCGAGGCCTGCGGCTCGGCGACGCTCCGGGCGCTCTTCTCCAGGTAGTCGGCGAGCTTCTCCGCCTGCGGGTCGACGGCGTCGACATCGGCTCCGTCGGAGTAGCGCCAGATGGCCACCTGGGTGCCGGCCGCCGCGTCCTGCTCGGTCAGCCCGCTCGTGCCCGCCTGCCGTGCGAGTGCGGCGAGGTCGTTCACCTGGGGGTAGGAGTGCTCCAGGATCCAGTGGATGCGGCCCGCGTCCTTGTTGGCGCCCAGCGAGGTGCCGCTCCAGGGCGTCTCCTCGTATCTGGCGTCCCGCTGGGTCGGGTTGTGGAGGTCGACGCAGTACGTCTGCAGGGTGCCGCCACCGTCCACGGACATCTCGAACAGGCCCGCCGACACTTGCTGGTCGCCGCCGTCGCCGTGGATCACGGCCTCGCCGTAGGTCTTCAGACCGTTGATCGTGGCCGTCGCCCCGCCCTGCGTCTGCGGTCTCTCGTCGGCCGCGGCCGTACCGGCGCCGGACAGCACGCCGGCCGCCACGAGGCCGGACACCGTCGTGGCGGCGGCCAGACGGGTCGTTCCGGTGGACCGGCAGAACTCAGAGAGCGCAGCAAGCACAGAATTCCCCTTCGAGCAGGACCCGTTGGACGTGGGGGACGGTCCCACCAGCAGAATCAGCAGCCCCTAGGGGCTCGCCCGGCATCCTATGGATCAGCCGCAGCCCGACCCGCCGGTCGGATCATCCGATGGCCGATCCGATCCGTAATCGTTATCGCCGGGATCGCCCGTGAGCTGGCCGTATCGACAAATCCACCGGTTTGTACAGCATGCTCACGCGGCACGCACAGGGACGGCAGAGACGGTCAACTACGGCTCGCCGCAAGCAGATGACGGCTGACGTCACGTCACTGTGGCGGCCTCCCGCGCCTGTTGCTCAGGATGTCCGTGCTCGGTATCCGCCGGACGCGGTGTCTCCCAGTTCGGCTCCGGCCGGGCCGCCGCCGGCGTGCCCTCCGGCTTGGCCGCGCGCTGGAAGAGCGCCGTACCGCGTGACAGGTCGTGGCCGATCGCCACGGCGTCGATGTCGGCGGAGGCCCACTGCTGCTGTCCCTCCCGTGTCTCCGTGCGCACCTTCAGCCGGCCCTGGACGACCACCGGCTGGCCCACCTCCACGCACGCGGCCACGTTGACCGCGAGCTGACGGTTGGCCCACACCGTGAAGAAGTTGGTGTGCCCGTCCGTCCACGCGTTCTTCTCCCTGTCCCAGTAGCGCGCGGTGACCGCGACCCGGAACCGGGCCGACGGCCCCGCCGCCAGTTCGCGGTAGACCGGCTGGGTCGCCACGTTCCCCACCACGCAGACGATCGTCTCGTTCATGTCCTCGCTCCCCTCCCCCGCCCGTCCCCTTCCGGCCGGGCGGACACAGGTACGGGCCCGTCCCGTACGGCTGCGTCTGCCGTGCCGGGCCCGTACGACTGCCGTACGTGCCCGCACGTCCCGCCGACCGCCCGCACCGGTCCCGCCGTGTCCTCCGGCCGGACCCGCCGTGCGATCGCCGTGACCTCAGACTGCCTCCGCCGGGCCGGGCCCGCTGAGCGCTGTGGACGACCACCCGCCTGTGGAAAACTCCGCCACCCGCACGGGTGACTCCCCGTTCCCCCCGTGCGGATGGCTCCCCGTTCCCCCCGTGCGGGTGGCTCCCCGTTCCCCCGCGCCCCCACCCACCCCTGACCAGCCGCCTTCTCACCCCACCCCGGAGCGCACGACCCTCCCGTACTGCTCCCGCACCTCCCGGTACCGCAGCAGCTCCGCCGCCACCGGATCGAGCACCCTGGCCCGGCCGCAGCTCGCCGCCGCCTCCCGCAGCCGCCGTTCCGCCTCCTGCCCGTAGCGCCGCGCCGGTCCCCGGGCCGCCATCCGGCAGCCCCACTCCACCAGCGGCCCGCCGACGATCCCGCACACCATCAGCAGCACCGGAACCCCCAGGTTGGGCGCCATCACTCCGGCGATCTGCCCGGCCAGCCACGCACCGCCCACGATCTGCAGCAGGGTCATCGCCGCCTGGACCAGTACGGCCACCGGCCACCAGCCCGGCCGCGGCGGGCGGCCCGGCGGCAGGCCGGCCCGGGCCACCAGGCTGTCCAGCGCCTCGGACAGCCCCTGCGACCCGCGTACGGCCGCCTCGCGCACCGCCTGCGCCCACGGCGTGGGCAGCCCGGCCGAGGCCCGGTCGGTGACCGTGCGGACCGCCTGCTCCACCCGCTGGCGGGCCGTGGCCTCCTCGTCCGCCTGGGCACGCAATGCGATACGGCCCGTCGTGGACTCGCCACGGCCCTGGTACCAGCGCCACAGCCGCAACCAGGGCGTCCCGCAGGCGCGGTTGGCGTTGCGCAGCCAGGCCCGCTCGGCGGCCTCGCCCGCGGCGGTGGCGCCCACCGCGTCCGCGAGCCGCGCGGCGAACTCCTCGCGCGCCTCCTCGCTGAGGCCGGCCCGCCGCCCGGTGGCGTACACGGGCCGCAGTTCGGCGGCGGCGGCGTCCAGGTCGGCCGCCACCCGGCGGGCCGCCGCGCCGCGTTCGGCCACGAACTGGCCGAGCGCCTCGCGGAGGTCGCCGACGCCGTCACCGGTGAGCGCGGACAGCGCGAGCACGGTGGCGCCCGGTTCGCCGTGCTCGCCCAGAGCGATGCCGTCGTCGTCCAGCAGCCGCCGCAGGTCGTCCAGGACCTGGTGGGCGGCGTCCCCGGGCAGCCGGTCCACCTGGTTGAGGACGATGAACATGATCTCCGCGTGGCCGGCCATCGGCCGCAGGTACCGCTCGTGCAGGACGGCGTCGGCGTACTTCTCGGGGTCGACCACCCAGATGACCGCGTCGACCAGTTTCAGGATCCGGTCGACCTGTTCGCGGTGCTGTACGGCGGCGGAGTCGTGGTCGGGCAGATCGACCAGGACCAGCCCGCGCAACTGCCCCTCGTTGTCCGGGCTGTGCATCGGGCGGCGGCGCAGCCGGCCCGGGATGCCCAGCCGGTCGATGAGGGCGGCCCCGCCGTCGCTCCAGCTGCACGCGATGGGCGCGGCGGTGGTCGGGCGGCGTACGCCGGTCTCCGAAATGGCCACTCCGGCGAGGGCGTTGAACAGCTGTGACTTGCCGCTCCCGGTGGCGCCGGCCAGGGCGACGACGGTGTGCCGGCCGGACAGCTTGCGGCGGGCGGCGGCCTCGTCCAGGACGCGGCCCGCCTCGGCGAGCGTCTGGCTGTCCAGGCGGGTACGGGAGAGCCCGACGAGTTCGCGCAGGGCGTCCAGGCGGGAGCGCAGCGGGCCGTCGTACGCCAGTGGGGCCGGCGCATGGCCGGCCGGTCCGCGCTGGCCGGTCTCCGCGGCGGAGGCGCGCTCGGCGGCGAGGGCGGCGGAGGTGGCCTCGGTGACGCGCCGCGCGATGAGGCCGTCGTCCCAGGACTCGGCGGAATCGGCGTCGCCGTCCTTACCGGTGCCGGTGCCGGCGTCGGCGTCGGCGTAGGCCGCCGTGTCGGGGACAGCAGCCGCGGCGTGAGGGGCGGTCGCCGCCGCGTTGGGGGTGGTCGCCGTGCCGGGAGCGGTCGCCGTGCCCGGAGCGGTCGAGGCGCCGGGAGCGGTCGAGGCGCCTGGGGCGGTGCCGGTTGCGGTGCCGGGGGCCGTCGCCCTGGCGGGTGTGGCGTCGGCCGCGGTGCGTGGCTTCGGGGAACGGGGTTGCGGGCGGGGGACGGGAACGCCGTCGTCGGGGCCGCGCCCGCGCGCGGGAAGGTCACGCTCGGCGTTCTCGCCCTGCACGCGCGCGTGGCGCTCCCGGCCCGCGCCCTCGCCCTTCTCGTCCCCGTTCCGGCCCTCGTCGCCTGCCTCGTCCTCCTCTCGCGCCTCACCTCTGTAGGCCTGTTCGCCCTTCACGCGCGCGTGCCGTCCCCCGCCGGCGTCCCCGGCCTCGCCCCGGCCCTCTTCCCGGTCGTCGTCGCCGTCCCCGCCCAGCAGCCCGGCGAGGTCCCGGGCCCCGGCCTCGCCGCCCTGGCCCGCGCCGTGGCCCGGCTGTTCGCCCAGGCTCCGGACCTCGCCCTGGCCCTGCCCCCGACTCAGGCTCTGCACCTGCTCGTGCTCCTGCTCCTGCTCCTGGCCCCGACTCGGATCATGACCCTGGCCCTGGCCGCCGCCCAGGCCGTCGGAGAGGCGGACGACGGCGGGCCGGAGATCCATGGCGCGACCGGCACCGGGACGATCCGTGCCAGGACGGTCGGTGCCAGAACGGTCGGTGCCAGAACGGTCGGTGCCAGGGCGATCCCTGCCGGGGCGATCGGCACCAGGGCGATCGGCACCGGGACGGTCGTGGCAGGTTGGGTCGTCGTCGCCGCGCGGCTCCTTCACGAGGCTCAGTCGCACCTGCGGGAAACCGCCGGTGCGCTCGACGCCGTCCAGGGCGCCCGAACCGGTGTGAACGCTGTGCCCGGAGGAACCCGTGTCGCCGCTGCCGCTGCCGTGCTCGGTGCGCCTCATGTGGTCGGTGTGCTCCGTGTGGTTCTGGTCAGTGACGGCGGTCACCGGTCACCTCTCCTTCTGCAGTACGGACAGCGCGGCGATGAGTTCGGCCTGGGGGTCGGGCTGGACGTTCAGGGCGTCGAGCGGTGCGAGACGGCGCTCGCGTTCGGCGTGCATGACACGGTCCACGTGCTCGCCGAGCAGCCGTCCCGCCCGGTCGCGCAGCCGCAGCACGCCGTGCGCCCCGAGCCGCTCGGCGAGTCCCTCGCCCGCCGTACGCGCCCGGCGCCCACCCAGCACCGCCGTGGCGACGAGGGCGGCGACGAGCTCCGGGTCGGGTGCGCCGGTGCGCTCCAGTACCCGCACCTCTTCCTCGGCGTACTCCTCCAGCTCGCGCCGCCAGCGGCGGGCCGCGAGCCCGATGCGGTGCTCGGCGTTCTCCAGGGAGGTGTCGCGGCCGGCTAGTTCCACGGCGCCGGCGGCGGGTTCGCGCCGCCAGACGTCGTCGACGCGCTCGTCGGCGGCGGTGACGGCGCACAGCAGCAGGGCGGCCAGGCTCTCCACGAGGGCGTCGAGGAGTTCCCCGGCCGTGCAGTCCAGGGGGAAGGCGCGCCACCGCTTGAGGGCGTCCCCGGCGAGTACGGCGCCGGCCTGGAGGCGGGCCCGCACGCGCGCGTGCTCGTTGTCGTAGGCGGCCTCCACGGCGGAGGTGAGCCGGAGGGCCGCCGCGTACTGGGCGGCGGCGGCGTTGGCCAGCTCGGGCATGCGGGATCTGAGCGAGTCGAGCAGGCCGTGGGCCGTACGGGCCATGACGTGCTGCCGGGCGGCCGAGTCGTGGGCGTGGTGGACGAGCCAGCTCTTCAGGGGCGCGACGGCGGTCGCGGGGAGCAGGCCGGCACCCCAGGCGGACTCGGGCAGCTCGGGCACGGTGAAGCGCGGTACGTCACCGAGGCCCGCCTTGGTGAGCAGGGCGCCGTACTGCCGGGAGACCTCGGAGACGACCTGGTGGGGTACCCGGTCCAGGACGGTGACAAGGGTCGCGTCGTACTCCTTGGCGGTGCGCAGCAGGTGCCAGGGGACGGCGTCGGCGTAGCGGGCGGCCGTGGTGACCATGATCCAGACGTCGGCGGCGCAGATCAGCTCCGCGGCGAGGACACGGTTGTCCTCGATCAGGGAGTCGACGTCCGGGGCGTCGAGGAGGGCGAGCCCGCGCGGGAGTGTGTCGGCGGTCTCGACGCGCAGCACGCGCGTCGGCTCCTCGTCGCGGACGAGGAAGTCGTCGACCGGGTCCCGGTCGGGCGCCCACACGCGGGTCAGGTCGGGGAGCACGCGCATGCCGCTGAACCAGTGATGATCCTCCGGATGGCAGACGAGGACCGGCGTCCGGGTGGTCGGACGGAGCACGCCCGCCTCGCTCACCCGCCGGCCGACCAGGGAGTTGACGAGGGTCGACTTGCCCGCGCCCGTGGAGCCGCCGACGACGGCCAGCAGCGGCGCCTCGGGGTGCCGCAGTCGGGGAACGAGATAGTCGTCGAGCTGCGCGAGGAGTTCGTCGCGGTTGGCACGCGCGCGTGGCGCCCCGGCCAGGGGCAGCGGAAAGCGTGCGGCGGCAACACGGTCGCGCAGAGCGGAAAGTGTGTCGAGCAGCTGGGGCCGTACGTCCAAGGTCACCACATGCGAAGAATGCCCAATTTTAGGGGAATTCTGAAGCATATGGACTCGTCTGCGTGCCGACAGGACAGAAAGGGCACAAGGGATGACCGGGACACGGGCGCTGTCCAGGCATAACGAGTGCACAACACCCGGTGCGGCAGACGCCAAAAGCGGTGCACGATTCGTACCTGCCTGCGATTATCAGGACCGCTTCACCGAACCTCCACATTGAGCCACGGAGGCGAAGCGACAGGGTCAAGGAACCGGGAGCCCTATCCTTGTCCCCGGCAACGTCACGGATCAGCCCGCACCAGGGCACCAGGCACGAGGCCACCCACCGGCCCCCGTAGCTCAGTGGATAGAGCAGGCGCCTTCTAAGCGCTTGGCCGCAGGTTCGAGTCCTGCCGGGGGCGCCCAAGCCCAGCCCTCCCCTCGGGAGGGCTTTTCGCTGGTCAGGGGCGGTTTAGCTCGACAAAGCCTCGTCGGCCGTCACCGGGTTCTCGCAGGTGGCCGTGGCGCATACGTGTCGAAGTTCCCGGCCCGGGGAAGATCAGCCAGCGCCTGGCATCTCCGCCTCTGGTAGATCGCCCGCAGCTTCCAGCCGCCGTTTCAGATCAGGCAGCTGGCCGTCGATGCAGCGGGCGTAGGTGGCCAGGAGCACGGCGACGCTGTTACCGGCCCACTCCGCCACCTGGGCGGGCGTCCCGTCGGCGACTCGAAGACGTTCGGGGCAGTACGGCCTCGCGCGCACGCCGCCAGGCCCTTCGGATCACGGAACCGGGGAGGATGCCGCCGAACTACCCCGGAACAGCAAATCACCCGGTCGGAGCTGTTCGTCGGCGATGTACTGCCGCAGGACGCGAGTGAGAGCCGGATGCCCCGGCACCGTGCGCGTCCCGCCCTCGGCACGACGTTTCAGGTCGCGCCGCTCGTGAATCTCGCCCGGGTCGGTCCACTGCTTTCCGACCTCCCGGGTCGCCGTGCGGATCAGCAACTCACACCACTGATCCACCGCATCGGGGGCGGGCAGGATCACGTCCCTCACGGCTACGGCTTCCTCTAGACCGGCAACGACCTGTGAGCCCTGCGCGGAGGCGGCATCGATCTGGGCGAGTCGGCCCCGACGGGGCTCTCCGCGAGACGAAGGAAGAAACCGGTTCGACGTGGAGGTGACCGGTTTGGTCGGTTGGGACCTACACGAACCCCGGGCACGTCATGGCCTACGACGACGAGGACCGCCAGCAGTTCTCCATCTGCTTCCACGCCCGCATCGTCGGCGGCCGGTTGCGGGTGCTGAGGGTGTCCCCCTGGATCAAGACTCCGGGGGAGTTGCGTCCCGGGAGGCGCGCCACGGCGTCGTTGCCGCCATCGGTGAACGGCTCAGCCTCCACTCGTTCCATCGGAGCCCCGCTCAGTTTCCGTCTCATCCAGAGCCGTTCACGAGGGTTCAGGGCGGCGGTGACCGACGGCACCACCAGAACCTTTACGTGGGAGGAGGGCGCGCGCATCGAGGTCCGCAACCTAGGTGGAGTTGCGGACGCGACCTAGCGCTGGCCTTGGCCTCGTCGGCTCGCTTCCCTTCACCAGGTGCCGCGCCGATCATGGGGTCATGGCGTCAAGCATCGTCGTTCAGTACACCGCTCTTCTGCGAACCAGCGAATACGAGATGTGGAGCCGGTTGCGGGAGCTCCTGAAGGGCCAGGGGCTCGATCCGCACCGGACGGTCGTCGTCGATCTCTTGCAGGAGGGCCCCGATCACGAGGACGGGCAAGTCATCTCCGAAGACGGCAGGGTCTACAGGTTCACCCTCTTTTATGACCAAGCAGCAGAGCACGGCGCCCGCGACGTATACCTCGAAGGCTGGACCGACATCACCGACTCTTGGCGTATCCGGTCACTGGCCAACCGAACTGCAGACGCCTTTGCTTGGATGTCCTCGCCCGTCTGGTCGAATTGAGTGCCGGCCGCGAGGTGGTTACCTCTGGCCCGGCTGAGTGTCATAGGCCAATTCTTCGGTCAACGAGCCGAGTTGGTAACTCACTGTCCGCAACTGTTACACGGCAGTGGTACGAGAGTGGTGGAGTGATCGGCCTGGGCCGTCTCCGGGCCGTGCGAAGCCGCTCGACCTCAACCGACAACGACAGAAGCCCACGGCATCCGACCTCGTCAGAGCCGTGGGCTTCGTCAGCTTCGCTGGTCAGCGAGACCGGTGGTCAGTAGGCCGGCTGCTGGGTGCCCTCAAGGCAGATTGAGACGGCCCATTGAGACTCCGCCAATCTTCAGAACTGCAGGTGCCCCCAAACCCAGCCGTTGCCACCGGG
Organism: Streptomyces echinatus; assembly: GCF_014203595.1. GTDB lineage: Bacteria > Actinomycetota > Actinomycetes > Streptomycetales > Streptomycetaceae > Streptomyces > Streptomyces echinatus. The sequence continues at coordinate 384,851 of NZ_JACHJK010000001.1, read as the reverse complement.
GACGTTGCGTCCGGCGACCTGGCACCAGGATTCCCGCTCACAGCTTCCCACGAGCTCGACTTGTTGGCCGACGCGCAGGATGCCAATCACCCGCCCAGCACCGTCCGGCTCATTCTTGACGTTGTAAACGTCTACATCCTCACCGGCCACCGTTGCCATTCGCCCCGCAGGGGGCGGCGCTTGTCCGAACTGCAGGTGCCCCCAAACCCAGCCGTTGCCACCGGGGACGTTGCGTCCGGCGACCTGGCACCAGGATTCCCGCTCACAGCTTCCCACGAGCTCGACTTGTTGGCCGACGCGCAGGATGCCAATCACCCGCCCAGCACCGTCCGGCTCATTCTTGACGTTGTAAACGTCTACATCCTCACCGGCCACCGTTGCCATTCGCCCCGCAGGGGGCGGCGCTTGTCCGGGCGGATAGGGCGTCTGTCCCGCGATGTTACCTGCGGAGCGGTACCGGCACACCACAAACCATCCGTTGGGCTTGGGCGCACCCTGCTTTATCCCACAGCCGATCTCCCTGGTGGATGACCACACCATCTGCGTGTAATGACCCCACCTGTAAAAATTGGTCCTCTTCGCAGGATCGAGGTCGTTGACCGCATGGGCCGGATCGATCTTTTTGTTTGGATCGGCGTTGTAGTACTGCTTCTCGCTGGCCCACCAAGCCGCCGCATCACGGGCTATGGAGTCACGGGCGGGCGTGGGGGTTCCCCAGGCTTCGTACAGGCTTTCGCCCTGGTCGGCGGGCCTTTGTCCTGTATTGGGATCGCTGTGCTTCCCCGTTCCGAGAGCGGCCCAGGCCTGCGCATCGGCGGCGAGTTGATTATTCCACACCAAAGGTGGTACGCCGACCGCTTGGCGCTCTTGGTTGTGCTGGGCGAGAACGGCATTGCGCTCGGCATCGGTGACTTGGGATCCGGTTTGCGCTTGGGAAGGGCCCGTGAGCCCAAGGAGCCCACTGATCAGTGCGGCGCTTAGAATCGCCGCTCCACGAGCTATTCGTCCTGGTCGACTTTTCGTCATGCTCGACCAACCTCTCGGATCTTGGGCCCTGCTCGGTGGGCCGCGGCGGCTTCCTGGAGCAGTCGGCGACTACCGGTCGATGTGGGACACGAAGAGGGTGATGAGCCCTGGGGAAGAGGAGAAATCACTTCTCTTCCAGAAGGAACCAGAAGGAGCGCCGCATCCCGCGCGAGACAGAGTTGTAAGATGCTCCGCCGCGTATGTTGAAGGCGTCGGCGCACTGATGCCCCTGCGCGGTCACTGCGGCCGTCAGGCAGTCGTCGGCGTGCACATTCGTCTTCAGGAAATCAAGACATCAGACTTGTGCACATAGCGTCCGCGATTCCGGCGGAATGAGATGGCGTTCCGCTGTGTGTCCGCGCCTCCACCTCGCGCTGCGCCGCGAGGCAACCCTTAAATCCAGACTGCACTCGTTCGCCCGACATCGCGAGTCGTACAACAACATGCAGTCCCCGTCGGGTGCCGCTCGCACTCGGTATCACGCCGGACCAGGCGCAGGCTCTCGCCGACGTCCTCAATGAGGGAAGGACGCCACCCCCTGGCATCCTTGACCGACATCAACGCTGGCGAACACCATTGGGCCGGAACAGTCAGAGGTGGCCGTGCTGCAACGGGCTGAAGTGCCTCCGCGCAACCCGTGATCGGACTCCTGAAGCGGTGGTCAACGCGCTTACTGCACAGCACCTACCAGCTCCTGGGTCCGCGACGCTTACGCCCCATACTCGAGATACCGGCCACCGCTGGCCTCGATCAGCCAGAACAGCGAACCGCTGCCGAATGGCCAACCGGTGGTGGCCACCTCGACCCAGCCGGTGCCCGGCTCATCCGAGCCCGCGTCCCACCACCACCAGCTACGGTCGTCACCCATGCCCTCCTCGGTCGGGTCGAAGTCGCAAAGCCAGCCTGACAGCGTCCAAGGCCCCTGATCCAAATGCGCGTTCTGCCTAGATGCCGTCGCCCGCCGCTTCCGGAACCAGGCCCGGACATCGAACGACCAGCCAGCACTCAACTCCGCATGTTCCGGCGCACTCCGCTGCACGAACCAGGCCGGCAACAGCTCCGGCCACCGCTCGAACGCGGGCCAGGTGTCCGTCTGCTCGACCACACAGTTCAGCACGGCACGAGCATCCGCGATGACGCGTGCCGGACTCTCGGCGGTGAACCGGACCCGGACGAGGAAAGGCCGCTGTTGCATGTCATCAGATCCGAGACCGGACCGAAGACGCCGAAGCTCCCCCTTGATGATCTCCACGGCGGAGAAGTGTGCACTGCAACCGGGATCGTCGCACGTGAAGAACCAGTTGAATGTGAGTCGACGCCGACGAGTATGCGGCCTGCCGCGCTGCTAGAGGCCCAGCTCAGAGGCCAGCGACGGTCGATTCGAAATAGCGTTGATCCACTTCGTCGGGCGGGCCGTGCGTCCACTGCGTGGGAACGGCAAATCACCCGGTCGGAGCTGATGTGCCGGTCGTGTGCGTCGGCGGAGTCGCATGCGCCCTCAGTGACAACACCCTTGCTCGCGAAAGCGACATCAGGCGGACCGGCAGACCCGCCAGACCCGGCGCACCTGGCAGGTGGGGCCCGCACTGCTCGTGGCGGGCCCCACCCATGGGCTCAGCCGGTGCAGCCGGGGACGCTTTTCGGTGGGCGCAGTTGTTCGGCTCTGTTGCGTTGGACCACGGTGTTGTTCAGCGTGACCGTGCCGGACGCCGTGAAGATGCCGCCTCCGTCGTCGGCCTTGTTGGCCGTGACGAAGCTGTCGTTCAGGACCGTGGAGCCCGTGGCCTGGGTGCCGGCGGCGTGGAAGATCCCACCGCCCTGGGCGGTGCCGCCGTCCACGGCCTTGGCGAGGTTGCCCCGCACCGCGCTGCTCTTCAGGGCGCGCGTGCCGAAGGGGCCGTTCCTGATCCCGCCGCCTCGTGCGACGCCGCCCGCGGCCGTGGCGGTGTTGTCGAGGACACGGGTGCTGATCATGTCCAGGGGAGAGTTGTTGGCGACTCCGCCGCCCGTGGCGGTGCCGCCCGGAGCGCTGGTGGCGTTGCGGCTGATGACGGTGTCGGTCACCGTAATGCCCTCCGGGGAGGCGTTCGCCAGAGCGCCACGCGCGGTCCCGCGCGGGGCGTCGGCACGGTTGCCGCTGATGGTGCTGTGGTCGATGGTCGTCTTCGCGAAGACGGCGTAGCCGGCGCCGAACGCGAAGCTGCCGGCGTTCTCGGCGACGCGCACGATGTTGCCGGTCACCCGGCTGCGCTTGAGCGTGAGAGGGCCGTCGTTGGCGAGTCCGCCGCCGTCGGCACTGCTCGCGGTGCTGCCGGTTAGATGGCGGTGTTGTCACTGATGTCGGTGTCGTTCACGGTCGCGGTGCCGTCGCTGCGGTGCCGTCGCTGTCGATGCCACCGCCCTCCACGACGATGCCGTCCGTGGCGGAGCCGGCGGCGTTGTGGACCACCTTGCCGTGGTTCACCGTCAGGGTTCCCTGGTTGTTGATGCCGCCCCCGCAGACCGCGCCTCCGGGGAAGAGCGGCAGTCCGTCGCCCGGCCGCCGCTGATCGTGGTCCTGTTGAGCATCAGGGTGCCCGACGCGCCCACCAACAGGATGCGGAAGTCCGAGGCCGACTTGGCGCGCGTGATCGTCGCGCCGTTGCCCTCGATCGTGATCTCGCTGGTGACGGTGGGCAGGCCGTTCGCGGGATCGGTCGCGTTCGGGGACGTCAGCTTGTAGGTGCACTTGCGGGCCAGCCGGAGGGTGTCGGCGCCCGGTGAACCGTTGGCCGTGTTGATCGCCTTGACCACCCTGGCCTCGCCCGTTCGTCACCCGTCGGCCCAGCACTTTCCCCAGGTCAGGCCAACCGTCGCGGACACGGACCGGCAGGGCGGGAGGAGCAGGTCAGCGGGGGTGACCCGCGTCGTGCCGAGCGTCTTCTCGGTGCTTGGTCTCTGGTTCGGGTTCTGCTGGGGCGGCCGGTCGCTTCTGCCGGCGGGGGGCCGTGTCGCCGGGCACCGCCGCGTCTTCGGTGATCAATCCGAGGCGTCGGGGAAGATCAGGCGGGGTGAGGCGCTGATCATCCCCAGGGATCCCAGGCCCAGCGCCATGCGCCCCAGGGCTTGGGCGCCGTGCCAGTGCTGTGGGGACCCGAAGGCCACCCAGGCACCCAACGCGATGCCCGCGATCATGATCGTCAGTCCGGTGATGCGACGTAAGCCGTGACTCATGGGCCCATGGTTGCCGATCACCCATCGGTGCTCAACAGAAAAATCCCGCTCCGAGTCGCTCGGCGCGAAAGGTTCGGCGGGGCCGGGTTCGGCAGGCCGGCCGGCGGGTGTGCTGTCGGTCTGCCAAGCCGGTGTCACGTGGTGTCAGGCCAGGGCGGGCAGGAAGCCTCCGCGCGTGGTGCCCGAGGACAGGAGCGCGGACCAGTCGAGCGTCTCGGGCAGCCGGTCCAGCGACAGGACGACCGCGCCGCCGGCCTGCTCGGCGTCCGCGCACCAGTCGGCCATGTCGCCCGGCGCCGTACCGCCGTCGGCCTCGCCGACCACCGGCGCGGCGAGGGCGGGCACCACGATTCCGTGGTCGCCCGGGCCGTCCACCACGCACAGGGTGAGCCGGGGCACGATGCTCCAGCCCTCGCACAGGGGTATCGCCCCGTCGGGCGCGCTCAGTTGCGGCAGGGCGTCGTGGACGGGCGCCCCCGCCAGCAGGAGCACGGGCGTGGCACCACGGACGAACAGCGTGTTCTCGGGTTCGAGCAGCATGGGGCCACTCTTCCAGGCTGGGGGGAGAGGAGCGGGCCAGGGGGAGTTGGCCGGTAGGAGTTGACCGGGGACGGGGGGCCCGGGAGTCGCGGGGCGAAGGGCGGGGTGACCCTGTCGGTCGCGTTCCGGGGCCGATCGGTACAGTCGCCCGGGGAAGGGAGACGACATGCGGCTTCGGTGTGCGGTGCTGGACGACTTCCAGGGGGTGGCCGCCGAATCGGCCGACTGGTCGGTGATCGAGGATCAGGTGGACGTCGTCCCGCTGCGCGAGCACCTCGACGGTGAGGACGCCCTCGCCGCGGCCCTCGCCGACTACGACATCGTCGTCACCCTGCGCGAACGCGTCCCCTTCCCGGGCTCCCTGATCGCCCGCCTGCCCCGGCTCAAGCTGCTCGTCGCCTCCGGGATGCGCAACAGCGTCATCGACTACGCCGCCGCCGAGGCGCACGGCGTCACCGTGTGCGGTACGGCGAGTTCGAGCACCCCGCCGGTCGAGCTGACCTGGGCACTGCTGCTCGGGCTCGCCCGCGGGATCGTCCAGGAGAGCAACGCCCTGCGCGGCGACGGCCCCTGGCAGTCGACCGTCGGCGCCGATCTGCACGGCCGCCGGCTGGGGCTGCTCGGGCTGGGCAAGATCGGCGGCCGGGTCGCCCAGGTCGGGCTCGCCTTCGGCATGCGGGTGAGCGCCTGGAGCCAGAACCTCACCAAGGAGCGCGCCGGGGAGGCCGGTGTGGAACTGGCCGCCTCCAAGGAGGAGTTGCTGGGCGACAGCGACTTCGTCTCCATCCATCTGGCCCTCGGCGACCGCACCCGCGGTCTCGTCGGCGCCGCCGAACTCGCCCTGATGAAGCCGACCGCCTACCTGGTCAACACCTCCCGCGCGGCCATCGTCGACCAGGACGCGCTGCTGGCCGCGCTGCGCGAGGGCCGGATCGCCGGCGCCGGCGTCGATGTCTTCGACGTCGAGCCGCTGCCCGCCGGCCATCCGATGCGCAGCGCGCCCCGGCTCCTCGCCACGCCCCACCTCGGCTACGTCTCGCGCGCCAACTACGCGACGTACTACGGCCAGGCCGTGGAGGACATCCAGGCCTATCTGGCGGGCTCCCCGCTGCGGCGGCTGCCCTGAGGCCGTCCGGTCAGGCGGCCGCCACACGTTCGTAGACGCCCTCGCTCCGGCGCAGCTCGCCCAGGTCCACGAGATAGCGCCGGAGCGTCACATGGTCGATCTCGTCGGATTCCTGGCACCAGGCGCGCAGGCGCTCGTTCACGACCCGCTCCGGATAGGCGACGCCCGGCTCGAAGGTCTGCTCCGCGATGTGCCGCAGCACTTGCTGCTTACGGGTCCACCTGGCGGGCAGCCGCACCAGCCGGCCGTCCCGTACGAAAGTCTCCAGTGTGCCGCCGCCGGCCGGCCGCGCGGGCCTTTCCGGCCGGGCCAGCTCGCGCAGCAGGTCGTAGGAGACCGCGAGCCCTTCCTCCGCCCCGCCGGGCAGCGCCCCGCCGTTCTCACTCCGGCCGCTCCGACCCCCGGCGGCCTCCCGGCCCCGGCCGGTCACGGCACCCTGCTCGCGCAGTCTGAGCAGCGCGAGGGCCGTTTCCCTCGGCGGGAGGCCGGCCGTCTCGGCGACCTGGCCGGCGCTCCGCGCGCCCAGTGCGATCGCGGCGAAGGCCCGCAGCCGGCTCTCGTCGGCCAGCAGACCGATCAGTTGCCGGGACCGCTCGCGCGTATCGGGAACGTTGTCGGTGTCCATGGCCGGAGGGTAGGAGACCGGCCCCGCCGCGCGCCCGTGAATTTCCCCGCGGTTCCGCGCCGCGGCAGCCCCGCCGCTTCCCCCCGGGCACCCCGCCGGCCACACCCCGCCACCTCACCCTGGACACCCCGCCGGACACACCCCGCCACCTCACCCGGGACTCCCTCCCGGACAGACCGGCCGTTGAACGGGTGATCCCCGGCTGATCTGCGTGACCCACCCCGCGCCCCGCCGTTGAACGGGGAGTGCGGCGGCTGGTCTGGCCGCCGCGCTTACCGAGCTACAAAAGGAGAACGTGATGTCTCGCATCGCGAAGGCAGCCGCTGTCGCTCTCGGCACCGGTGCCGTGGTGGTCAGTGGGTCCGGGCTGGCCCTCGCCGACTCGGGCGCCCTCGGCGCGGCCACCGGATCGCCCGGCGTGGTGTCCGGCAACGTGGTCCAGGTTCCGCTCCACGTCCCGGTCAACGTGTGCGGGAACACCGTCGACGTGATCGCCCTGCTGAACCCGGCCTTCGGCAACGCCTGCGCCAACATCGACGACCACGACACGCCCGGTACGCCCGGCGGCAACGGGTACGGCAACTGAGCGGACCGGCACAGCGGACGGGAGCCCCGGCACTCCGAGCGCCGGGGCTCCCCCACGTCCACGACCAGGTGCTCAGCCGTAGCGATAGATCCTGCTCAGATCCTCCAGCTGGTCCGGCGTCTCGTCCCACGGCGGGAGCTTCTCGTGCCGAGCGACGACCCGCCCGTGCTGAGCGTCACCGGCCCCGGGCGGCTCGGCCGGCAGATAGCGGTGGCTGCGGTGGGCCCGCTGCCAGCGCGTCCACTGCAGGTCGAGGAAGGCGTGATGCATCCAGAACACCGGGTCGTTGACGGACGCGCCGCCGAGCATCGCGCCGCCGACCCACCGGTGCACTCGATTGTGGTTGAGCCAGGAGGCGCTGCCGCTGCCGCTCCCCCAGCCCTCCAGCTTGTTGCGGAACCCCTTGCGGACGGTGGAGTTCCAGGGCCGCACGTCGTAGACGGGATCGGCGAGTGCCCATTGCAGCTCGCTCTTCGTGGGCAGCTGGATGGGGGCGGCGGCGCGGCCCAGGTCCCGGGTGAGGAACCTGCCGTCGGTGACCCCCTCCTTGATGGTCCAGTGGCCCGCCGCGTAGGCGAACGGGCCGGTCGTCACCTGCCGGTCGGAGCGCCTGCCGTTCCCGCCGAGCAGATCCTTCGTCCATGGCACGGACGTCGCCTTGCGGTTCCGGGTCCAGTCCCAGTACGGGACCGTCACCGAGGAGTCGACGCGACGCAGCGCCCGCTCCAGCTCCAGCACGAACCTGCGGTGCCAGGGCAGGAAGGAGGGCGCCATGTGGGCGCTGCGCAGTCCGTTCTCGCCGTCGGCGGTGTAGACGTCGATGTGCAGGCGGACGAATTCGTCGTACTCACCACGCCGCTTGAGTTCCAGCAGCGCGTTCACGAACCTTCTGCGCTCCCCGGCGGTGAGCGTGCTGACGTCCTTACGCACGTACACCATGCTGTCCGCCCTCCCCCGTGTGCACACCGGAGTGCTCGCCGCCGAACCGGCCCGGCGCCAGGTCGCGCAACTTCCGGTGGGGCCCCAGCTCGTCCACTGCCGCCCGTGTCGCCTCCAGCGGCGTGCGATACGACGTGTAGTGGTCGATGATGCTCAGCCAGGTGCCGTCGGCCCGGCGCATCAGGTGCAGCGGACGGCCGTCGACGGTGATCTGCCAAACGCCGTCCACCAGCGTGCGGCCCGTGTCGGAAACCTGCACTCCCTGGATACGGCGGCCCCGGTACGTCTCGTCGAAGGCTCCGGCGTCTGCCGGCCCGGCGGTGGGCAGGGGCCGGGAAGCGGCGACGACCGGGGCCATCGCCAGCACGGCGGCGGAGCCCAGCAGCCCCCGCGCCACCTCCCGCCGTGACCTTCTGACGGGTTCCGCTGTGGCCTGTTGCTCCGCGCCGACCGCCACTCCGCCCACACCCACAGCCATGCTCGCTCCTCGTCCGGGTTCAGATGTCCGTACCGGCTAACCGGCCGAGGGGGCGCGGGGTCACCGCCGTAGAGCCATACGGCGGGTACGGCCGTGCGGCCGTGCGGCCGTGTGGCCGTACGTACGGCGGGTACGGCCGTGCGGCCGGACGGCGGTCCGGCCGTGCGCGGCTACCGTCCCGGGCCCGTGCTGAGGTCCGCGCCGGCCACGGTCTGCAGGACCGGGCCGATGACGGCGGCCTGCGGCATCTTCAGGTCCGGGAGGTCGGCACGGCCCGGGTTCGGCGGGGTCAGCGGGGCGTCCAGGGCCAGGCCGGGGGTGAGGGTGCGCAGGGCGGAGGCGGGGGTGCCGACACCGATGTGGTCGGCCCCGCCGCCGATGAGGTGCGGCACGGGCGTCCGGAGGTTCACGCCGGGCAGGGCACCCCTGATCGGCACCTGGGGAACGGTGCGTTCCGGCATCAGCCGCCCGGTGACGAAGCGCGGCCCCTCGGGCACCCCCGGCGTCAGCAACGGCACGTCCAGGACGGCCTGGGGCATCTCCACACCCAGGGACCTGGAGACGCCGTCCAGCGGCACGGGGACCGGGATCGTGCCGGTCGCGGCGACGGCGGGGGTGGCCGCGGCCCCCACGGCGGCCGTGACGCCCGTGATGACGGCGGCGAGCGTTGCTCGGGTGGTCGGCTTCATGTCAGGTACGGTCCCTTTCAGGATGCGGGGAATCGACGTCCGTACCGGGTAACGAGCCGGAATTCGCCACCAGTTCACTTTTCGCCCGATTGCCGTATTTGTCAGCTGGTCACAGCCGTCCGGGCGATGGTCAGCTCGTCCAGAAGTCCCACCAGCGGGTGAGTACGAGCATTCCGATCACTCCGAGATGGAGCTGGGGCAGCACCCAGCCGAATTCACCGAAGAAGCGCTTCAGCCGGCCGGGGGCGGGCAGGAACCCGGCTCGAACGATGAGTGCGGTGGCGTACCAGAAGATGAGAATGGTGGCGATCCAGGCCAGACAGCACCACAGGCAGAGCGCGTCGATCCGGTACAGCGACTCGAACTGGAGCCACGAGACGAACCCGATGCCGAACAGGCAACCGGCCTCGAACAGCAGCCAGTACCAGCCGGGGAAGCGGGCGCCGGCCAGCAGGCTCATGCCGACGCAGATCACCACGGCGTAGGCCACCAGCCCCAGCATCGGATTGGGGAACCCGAAGACCGAGGCCTGGTCGCTCTTCATCACGCTCCCGCAGGACACCACCGGGTTCAGACTGCACCCGGGCACGAACGCGGGGTTCTCGAGCAGCTTGAACTCGTCCAGGGTGATGACCCAGGAGGCGAGCAGTCCGGCCGCGCCGGTGATCACCAGGAGTAGACCGAACCCCCTGTCACCGGCGGGGGCCCTGGACGTCATCCGCGCAGGCTGGTGACCGGCAGGACGACGTGCGCCGCGGCCTGCAGCGTCTCCTCGGCACCGGCGAACGCGGCCAGCGCCGCCGGCTCGACGACCTGGCCGGGCGCGCCCTCGGGCCAGGCGCGGGTGGTGAAGACGAGATAGGCGTAACCACGTTCCCTGACCGCGGCGAGCCACTCCGGCGGCGCGTCGGCCTGGGCGACCATCTGCGGCATTCGGACGACGGCCTGGCCGGCCGCCACCAGCAGACTGACCGGGAGGCCGGGCCGGCCGGTGCCGTCGATCAGCTCGCCGCCGACCGGCAGCCCGTTGCTCACCAGCAGCCGCTCGACCGCGGCGGCGGTCGCCTCCGGGCCGCCCGCGGCGTCACCGAGGGAGTAGGCCAGCAGGTAGGGCATGTCGGAGCCGTCGGGGGCCTCGCCGCTCCAGGCCAGGACGACGAGCGTGCCGAGCCCGGCGGGACGGTTCTCGAGGGGGGTTGTGGTCACCGCGCGACCGTACCGGCGCCCCCTGGCACCGCCGGACGACTTCTCACCCTTCCGGACCAGCGCCCGGGAGCGCTCCACACGAACGAGGGAATTGGCCTCGAACAGGCCGGGGGCCGGTGCCGCGGGTGCGGTACCGGCCCCTCGCCTCCTACGTGTCCGGCCTCTCGCCTCCTGAGTGTTCCGGGTGCGGGGACGGGGTGTCAGCCGTGGAGGGGCAGCCCACCGAGGAGTGGCTTGTGCTGGTTCGACGTGGTGCCGACGGCCTTGCCCGTGCTCTTGCCCGTGCCCTTGCCCGTGCTCTTGCCCTTGCCCGTGCCCTTGCCCTTGCCCTTGCCCTTGCCCTTGCCCTTGCCCTTGCCCTTGCCCTTGCCCTCGTGGCGCAGCGAGCCCGTGCTCTTGGTGTCGACCACGTCCGGCTGGTGCCTGATCGGCATCGCGTCCTTGAGGGTGATGGGCTCCTCGGTGAGCTTGTTGACGGCACCGTTGAGGCTGGTGGGCGTCCAGTCGGAGGTGTCGTCGGCGAACGCGGGCGCGGTGATGCCCGCGAGAGCCACGGTTCCGGCGACGACGGCGGCAGCCTTCAGGGACTTCATCGTGTTCCTTTCATCGGCAACGCAAGTCGCCGCAGGGAATTCTGACACCGTGCCCAACGAGTTCCGGACGAGCCGGAAACCCCACGCGCAGAAGACATATGAAATCCCCGACCGGGCCGGCGGAACCCCGGCTCAGCCGGTCGTGGGCAGGCTCGGCAGCGCGGCCGGCGAGGGAAGTTCGGCCAGAGTGTTCGTGGGCAGGCCGCCACCGAGGACGGACGTCAGCAGGTCTACCAGGCCGGACACCACGTCGTCGGCGGACGACAGGAGCTGGTCGAGGCCGTCGGTGACCGCCTTCACCAGGTTGTCGATCGCGGTCTGCACTGCGCTGAGCGCGTCACCGAGGAGGTCGCGGGAGGAGGGCACGCCGACGTTCGCGTGCCGTGCGGCCACAGGGGCTGTGAGGGCCGCGGGGGCGGCGGAACTCGCGGGAGCGGCAGGGGACGCGGGGACGCCGGAGGCCGTGGGCGCGGCCGGCGCCGCGGACGCGGTGGGGGTGGCGGGCTTGGCGGTCGCCGTGGGCGCGGCGGTGCCCGTCGGGGCCGCGGGCTTCGCGGTCACCGGCGCCGTGGGCGACACCTCGGCCGCAGGCTTCGCGGTCGCAGTCGGCTTCGCGGGCTCGGCGGTTGTCGTGGGCGCGGCAGTGGCCGTCGGCGTCGCGGGCTTGGCGGTTGTCGTGGGCGCGGCAGTGGCCGTCGGCGTCGCGGGCTTCGCGGTCGCCGTCGGAGCGGCAGTGGCCGTCGGCGTCGCGGGCTTCGGGTCGGCGGCGGCCCTGGCCACAGCCTCCTTCGCCGCCTCGCCCAGCTGTCGGGCCCGGTCGGCGGGGAGCTTGCCCTTCTGCAGCGACTGGTCGAGCAGTTCGACGACCGGAGAGAGCACGGGGTTCGTATCACCCAGGGCTCTGGCCTGGGCGAGCAGCTTCTCCTTCGCCGCGGCCGGGACAGGGGCGGGGACACGCCCCTGATGCCGGGCCGTGTCGGCGGCGGCGACGGCCGGGCCGGTGATGCCGACCAGGACGGCCGCACAGAGGACGGTGGACGCGAGACGCCGGGCGGGCAGATCACGCATGGACTTTCCTTTCGGCGAACAGTGGGACCTGTGCCCACCGTCTGTTCGCCCATCGCGCGGCGCAACCGCTCACACACCCGCTGTGATCCGTCCGAGGGAGCGCGAAACCGGCCGTCCGCCTCGCAGCGCATGCGCGGGGTGGGCGGCCGGCCGGAAGATCTGCGTTCCGACGTCAGTCGCTGACGCAGGCGTTGCCGAACGCCGGGTTCAGCGCACCGATGACGTCGACGGTGTTGCCGCAGACGTTGATCGGCAGGTGGATCGGGACCTCGACGGCGTTACCCGACAGGACACCCGGCGAGTTGGCGGCGAAACCGGTGGCGCCGGCGTCGGCGGCGGCCACGCCGGCACCAGCGGCGACGGCCGCGACGGCGGCGTAGGTCAGGACCAGGCCCTTCGCGATACGCGACATGGAGAAGTGCTCCTTGGGGTCGACACAAACGTCCGGGCGGACACCCGGCGCTGTGTCAACGCGCGGCCCTCGCGCGGGTTGTGCCGCCAATGGGGTGATGTACGGAAGAGACATGATCACACCTTTAAAAACACTTCGCACCTTTTAGACCGATAGATGCGAATGGCCGATGGCATTACGTGACCGCACTCCCCCGTCGTGCGGCCCGCCCTCCACCGAGGAAGGGTCGGCGGCAGGGCGTACGAGGCTGCCGGGACCGGGCTTCCGCTCACCCTCGCCACCGGCCTCCGGCGTACGCCGGTCGCACCGCGCGGCTCCGTGTGGCCCCGCGAACGACGTAGCGGATCCACGGCCGGCGAACCGGGGTGCCGTACCGGCCGGGCGGGTGCCTGCCTGCGCCGACACGGTCGTCTACGACCACGACGTGCACGGTCTCGGACCGGCTCTGAGGCACGGTGGTGACCAGCCGGGCTTCCGGCTCGTTTCCCACGCGGACGTGGCGTGGGCCGGCGCGCCCTCCGCCTCGTGGACGCCCGGAACCGAAGACGCGTTCACGCCCGCAGTCCCGAGCGTCCCGTGAGCGAGGTATCCCGCGAATGCACCAGTCAGCACCCGCCCTGCGGCCCCGGGTCCTGCACCTCGCGCAACCCGTCGACGGCGGTGTGGCCCGCGTCGTGACCGACCTGACGAGAGCTCAGCTCGCGGCGGGCCAGCGGGTCACGATCGCCTGCCCCGACGGTGCGCTCGCCACGGACCTGCGGGCGCTGGGCGCCGACGTCCGCGACTGGCGGGCGGGCAGGTCCCCGGGACCCGGCCTGCCGGGTGAGGTGCGACGGCTCGTACGGCTGATCGACGAGGTCCGGCCCGAACTGGTGCACGCGCACAGCGCGAAGGCCGGTCTGGCCGCGCGGCTCGCGGTCCGCGGGCGGACCCCGACCGTGTTCCAGCCGCACGCCTGGTCCTTCGAGGCGGTCGGCGGACTCACCGCGGCACTCGCGCTGCGCTGGGAGCGGTGGGGGGCGCGCTGGGCGGACCGGGTGGTGTGCGTCAGCGAAGCGGAGCGCGCGACCGGCCTGCGCGCCGGGGTGCACGCCGCGTACACGGTCGTTCCGAACGGCATCGACACCACCCGCTTCTCGCCGGCTTCGCTGGCCCCGCACCCACGGGCGCCGCAGGCCGCCGGGAGAGATAAGCCCCCACCGGGCCGGGCCGCGCCCGACCACGAAGGCCGCACCGGTGGTGCCGGCGCGAACGGCCACCCCGCCTCGGGCGAAGCCGAGGCGGCGTCCCGGCCCCTCGTCGTCTGCGTGGGCCGGCTCTGCCGGCAGAAGGGCCAGGACGTCCTGCTGCGCGCCTGGCAGGACGTCCTCGGCGTGCTGCCGAGAGCCAGGCTCGTGCTGGTCGGCGACGGCCCGGACCACGAGGAGCTGCGCCGGCAGGCGCATCCCTCGGTGGAGTTCGCCGGCGCCGTCGCCGACATCGTGCCCTGGTACCGGGCCGCCGACCTGGTGGTGCTGCCCTCGCGCTGGGAGGGTATGGCGCTCGCCCCGCTGGAGGCGCTGGGCTGCGGACGGCCCGTCGTGGTCACCGACGTCGACGGGGCCCGTGAGAGCCTGCCGCCCGCACTCGCCGAGCACTGTCTGGTACCGCCGGAGGACCCGGTGGCGCTGGCCGGGGCGATCACCGGGCTGCTGTCCGATCCGGCGCTGCGCGCGGCACTGGGCGGTCAGGGCCGCCGGCACGTCCTGGCCCTGCACGACGTGCGGCACACCGCCGAGCGGATCGCGGCCGTCTACCACGAACTCTTCGTCCAAACCCCGGCGGCCGACGGCGCAACAGCCCGGCTCGTGCGCTCCGAGTGCAGGGAGTCGATCGTCTCGTGACCCCGGAAACCACCGTTCCCTCCCCAGGAGCGCAGCCGCGGGACTACGGGTTCCGGTCCGTCTCCGTACTGCCGCGCCGCCCTGCCGGCGGCTTTCGGTTCCCGCTGCGGCGCCGGCCCGCCAGGCCGCGCTCGAGGTTGCCGCTGTTCGCCGCCGACCTGTTCGCCACGCTGGTGGGCGCCGTCGCGCTGGACGGGGCCGCCGGCCGGCCGACGCTGGTCGGCGCCCTGGTCACCGGCACGCTGCTGCTGCGTCCGCGCTCCGTCCGGCCGGTGCCCGGTGTGCTCGACGAACTGCCCGCGGTGTGCGGGCGGATCGCGGTGACCTGGCTGGGCCTGGCCGCGCTGCTGGCCGCGTACGACCCCGGACTCTCCCTCGACGCCCGGACCCTGCTGCTGGGCTGCGCACTGCACACGGCGGCGGCCGGAACGTGCCGGGGCCTGGTGCACTGGCGGCGCCGGGTCGCGCTGCTGCGCCACCCGCGGACCGCCCTGGTGATCGGGCCCGCCACCACCGCACAGCGGGTGGCCGCCGCCCTGCTGCGGCATCCGCGCTGCGGGGTGCGGCCGGTGGGCGTGGTCGCGGAGCACCCGGAGAGCGCCGCCGGGCTGCCGGTGCTCACCACCGGCGAGGAGGTGGAGCGGGCCCTTGTCCAGAACGGGGTGCGGATCGTCCTCACCGTCCACCCGACCGCCCGCACCGAGAAGCGGCCTCTGCTGCGGGCGCTCGCCGAATCGGGCTGCACGCTGTGGGAGGTGGACGCGGAGCCGTCGGCGTACGAGACGCGCGACCGGCTCGCCGGGTTCGCCGTGCGCGGTCTGGACCTGCGCACGCGGCGACCCGGCAGCGCCGGCAAGCGGCTGCTGGACGTGGTGGTGTCCGGGGTGCTGCTGGTGCTGGTCAGCCCGGTGCTGCTGGTGTGTGCGACGGTGCTGCGGCTGACCGAGGGGCCCGGGGTGGTGTTCCGGCAGGAGCGCGTCGGCAAGGACGGCCGCCCCTTCACCCTGCTGAAGTTCCGCACCCACCGCCCGGTCGACGAGCACGAGGCGGCCACCCGGTGGAGCGTGGCGGGTGAGCGGCGGATGAGCCCCTTCTGCCGGTTCCTGCGGCAGACCTCGCTGGACGAACTGCTCCAGCTGTGGAACGTCTTCCGGGGGGACATGAGCCTGGTCGGCCCCCGGCCCGAACGACCGTACTTCGTGAACCAGTTCAGCAGGCTCCACCCGGGCTACGCGGCCCGCCACCGCATGCGGACCGGCATCACGGGACTCGCCCAGATCAACGGGCTGCGCGGTGACACCTCCATCGAGGACCGGGCCCGCTTCGACAACGCCTACATCGACAACTGGTCCCTGTGGCAGGACGTCTGCATCCTGCTGCGCACCGCCGCCGCGCTCGTGCGTTCCACGGGGAGCTGACCGATGGCCCTCACCCTGCCGCTGTGGCGCCCCGCCCGGCTGTCCCCGGTACTGCCGGTGCTCGCGGTGGTCGGGCTGCTCGCCCTGCCGGTCGCGCCCGGCGGCGACGGCGGAGCCGGTCCCGCCGACGTGCTGTCCGCGGTGGTCGTCGTCTTCTGCGCGGTACGGCTGTTGCGCGCGCGGCGCCGCCCGCTCACCCCGGCCGCCGCGGTGATCCTCGGTCTGCCGGTGGCCGGCCTCGCGCTGGCCGCGCTGCACGCGGTGTCGCCGGGCGCCGGGATCACCGGCCTCGGCCGCTATCTGCAGGTCTTCGTCCTGGTCCCGGCCGCGGTCTTGCTCCTCGTCCGCGACCGGGCCGACTTCCGGTTGCTGGCCTGGTCGGTCGTGGCCCTCGCGGGCTGGCAGGGGGCGCTCGGGGTGCACCAGTACGTCACCGGGACCGGGGCCTCCTACCAGGGCGCGGACATCCGGGCGGTCGGCACCTTCGGGGCGGCGGACGTGATGGGCATGGCGACGGTCGTGTCGTTCGGGCTGGTGTGCGCGGTGGGCCTGGCGCTGGGACGGCCGGCGGTGCGGGAGCGGGTGACCGCCGCCTGCTGCGCCTGCGCCCTGACGGTGCCCCTCGCGCTGTCCTTCAGCCGGGGTGCCTGGATCGCCACCGCGGTCACCCTCACCGTCCAGCTGGTGCTGGCCGGGCCGCGCCGGGCGGTGCGGATCGGGGCGGCCGTGGTGGCCGCGGGCGTGGTGCTGGTGGGCGGGCTGGGCGTGGGCACGGCGATGCTCCAGGAGCGGATCGACAGCATCACGCGGGTCACCGACGCGCCCGACCAGTCGGTCACCGACCGGTACACGATGTGGGCCGCGGCCACCGACATGTGGCGGGAGCGGCCGCTGGCCGGTGTGGGCCTGAAGGGCTTTCCCGAGTACCGCGACGGGCACGCCTCGCTCGCGCTGTCCTCGGGCAGCGACACCGAGGGCGCGGGTGCGGCGTTCCGCCGGCAGCCGCTGCTCTCGCCGCACAACATGTATCTGCTGGTCCTCGGCGAACAGGGGCTGATCGGGCTGGTCTGCCTGGCGGGCTGCTGGCTCGCCCTGCTGGTGTGCTGCCTGCGCGGCCTGCGGCGGACCCGTGCGGCCGGCGGCCGGGGCCGGGACTGCGCGTTGATCGCCGGCGGGCTGCTGGTGTGGCAGCTCGTGGACTTCGGGTACGCCGACATCGGCGGCCCTTCGACCGTGCTGACGGCGGTGTGCTTCGGACTGGTCGCCTGGTGGGCGCTGGTGGGCGGCGACCGGCTCGGAACCGGCGGGCAGGGCGCCGTACCGCCCCGGTGGCAGCCGGAGGGCGGGGGAGGCGGCCCCGTGATGACGACGACGGCGCCCTGTCCCTCCCCCGTGCCCGGCGCTGTCCGCCTCTCGGTACGGGGGCGGAGGCGGGCGGGATGACGAGCCGTACGACCGGTGGGGCACCGGGACCGGGGGCCGACGCGGCCGGGCAGCCCCTCGCGCAGACGGGGCCGGAGGGGACGGCCGGGACCACGGGACCGGACGGGACGGCCGAGGGCGCGGGGCCGAAACGGACGGCCGGGCCGGGCGGGGTCACCCTCCCGTCGGCGCGCTCCGCCGTACCCCCCGCCCCCGGCACGGGAGTTCCCCGCACCGGGAGCGCCCTCTCCCCGACCACGGCACCCGGACCCCACGCCCCGGCCCCACCGCCACCGACCTCCCCTCCGCCCCCCGGCCCGAACCCCCGGTCCCCCGAACCGGCCCCTCCAACCCCCGGCCCGGCTCCGCCCAGCGGCCGTTTCCTCGCCCGGGCCACCCTCGTCACCGCCTCCCTCTCGGTCGCGGCGGCGCTGCTCGGGCTGGTACGGGACCAGTCACTGGCCAGGCTGTTCGGGGCCGGACAGGACACCGACGCCTTCCTGGTGGCCTGGACCGTGCCGGAGTTCGCGGCGACGCTGCTCATCGAGGAAGGGCTGGCCTTCGCGCTGATCCCGGCGTTCAGCGCGGCCCTGGCCCGCCGCGCGCAGGGGGCGCCCGGGGATCCGGTACGGTCGCTGGCCGCCGGCACCCTGCCCCGGCTGGCGCTGGCGTTCACGGCGGTCGGGGCACTGCTCGCGCTGGCCGCACCGCAGTTCGTCGCCGTACTCGCGCCGGGTCTGCCGGTCCCCTCCCTCGCCGTGGACTGCACCCGGCTCACCGCCACCTGTGTGCTGACCTTCGGCCTCGCCGGGTACTGCAGCGCCGCCCTGCGCGCCCATCGCCGCTTCCTGGCGCCGGCCGCGATCTACGTCGTCCACAACATCGGCATCGTCACGGCGATGTACGCGCTCGGCGGCCACTGGGGCGTACGTTCGGCCGCGTTCGGGGTCGCCGCGGGCGGCTGCCTGATGGTGGCGATCCAGCTGCCGTCGCTGGTGAGGGAGCTGCGCCGGCCCAGCGGACGGGCGGGCGTCAAGGCCGCCGCCGCGACGCAGCCGCTGGACGTGCCGCTGCTGGCCACCGTGCTGCTCTTCGCACTGTGCCGGCAGTCGCAGGTGCTGATCGAGCGGTTCCTCGCCTCCGGGCTGCCCGCCGGAGCCATCTCGCACCTGAACTACGCGCAGAAGGTCGCGCAGCTCCCGATGACGATGTCGCTGATGCTGTGCACGGTCACCTTCCCGGTGGTGGCGCGGGCACTGGCCGACGGCGACACCGAGCGGGCCCGGGACCGGGTGGAGCGCGACTTGGCACTGGCCGCCTGTCTGGTGCTGCTCGGCACGGCCGCGGTCGTGGCCTGCGCGCCGCAGCTGGTCGGGCTGCTGTTCCAACGGGGGGCGTTCACGGCCCAGGACACCGCGGCGACCGCCGGTGTCATGCGGGTGTACGCGCTCGGCCTGCTCGGCCAGACCCTGACCGGCGTCCTGGTTCGCGCCTGCTTCTCGGCGGGCCGCGCCACCTGGTACCCGGTGGCCGCGATGACCGCGGGGATCATCGCGACCTCGTGGCTCGGCGCCTGGGCGGTCGGCCCCTGGGGGGTCGAGGGGATCGCCGCCGCCAACGCCGCCGGCATCACCCTCACCGCCGTCCTGCTGCTCGCCGGCACCGGGCGCCGCGGAGTGCCCATCCGGACCGGGCCCGTACTGCGCGAGCTGAGCCGGCCGCTGCGGGCGGCGACGGTCGCAGCCGTGGCAGGCGCGCAGGCGGCGGCCCTGCCGTCAACGCCGCTCGTCGGACTCGCCGTCGGCGGCGCCACGGTGAGCGTCGTGTTCCTGCTGCTCGGGCGCGCCCTGGACGCCCAGGGCTGCGCCACCGTGCTCCGTTCCGTACGCACTCTCACCCGAAGGCTCACCCATGCCGTCCTCCGTTGAGTCCACGGCCGCCGCCCGGCCCCTGGCCCCCGGCCCGGTCCCGTGGATCGCCATGTACCACTCGGTCGGCGATCGCACCGACGACCCGTACCGCATCACGGTCACCCCCGGCCGACTGGACGGGCAGTTGCGCTGGCTGCGCCGGCGGGGCCTGCGCGGGGTGTCGGTGGCCGAGCTGCTCGCCGCCCGCGCGCGCGGCGAGGGGCGGGACCTGGTGGGTCTCACCTTCGACGACGGGTACGCCGACTTCCTCGACAACGCCCTGCCTCTCCTGCGGCGCTGGGAATGCACGGCCACCCTGTTCGTGCTGCCCGGCCGGTTGGGCGGCGACAACGCCTGGGACCCGCTGGGCCCCCGCAAGCCGCTGCTGACCGCCGACGGCATCCGGCGGGCGGCCGCCGCGGGCGTGGAGATCGGCTCGCACGGCCTCACCCACGTCGACCTCACACGCGCCGACGACGCCTCGCTGCGGGCCGAGACCGCCGAGAGCAGGGCCGTGCTGGAGGAGCTGACCGGCGCCCCGGTCACCGGCTTCTGCTACCCGTACGGCACGGTCGACCGGCGTGCCGTGGAGGCCGTACGGTCGGCCGGTTACCACTATGCGTGCGCCATCGATCCCGGCGAGCTGAACGGCACGCACGTCCTGCCCCGCGTGCACGTCGGGCAGAACGACACCGCCGTACGCCTGGTCCTCAAGCGCCGGCTGCACCGGCTGCGCCGACGTCCCGTGGAGGGGCTGCGGTGAGGGTCCTGCACATCATCACCGGGCTCGGGGTGGGCGGCGCCGAACAGCAACTGCGGCTGCTGCTGCGGCACCTGCCGGTGGAGTGCGAGGTGGTGACGCTGACCAACCCGGGGCCGGTCGCCGACGGGCTGGCGGCAGACGGGGTGCGGGTGACCCACCTCGGCATGGCCGGCAACCGCGACCTGGCCGCGCTGCCCCGGCTCGCCCGGATCGTCCGGCGCGGCCGGTACGACCTCGTGCACACCCACCTGTACCGGGCCTGCCTGTACGGCCGGATCGCCGCCCGGCTGGCCGGGGTCCGCGCGGTCGTCGCCACGGAACACTCCCTGGGCGACACGCAGATGGAGGGCCGGCCGCTCACCGCGGGGGTCCGGGCGCTGTATCTGCTGGGCGAGCGGCTGGGCCGGTCGACCGTCGCCGTGTCCCCCACCGTCGCCGGCCGGCTCACCCGCTGGGGGGTGCCCGAGCCGCGCATCGCGGTCGTACCCAACGGCATCGACCTGACGCGGTTCGCCTTCGACCCGGCGGCCCGCCGCCGTACCCGGTCCGAACTGGGGCTGCCCGAGGACGCGTTCGTGGTCGGCGGCATCGGCCGGCTCGCCCCCGGCAAACGCTTCGACGTCCTGGTCCGCGCCTTCGCCGAGCTGCCCGCCGACTGCCGGCTGCTGTTGGCCGGCGGCGGCCCGCAGGAGCCCTCCCTGCGGCGGTGCGCGCGGCAGGCGGGGGTGGCCGACCGGGTGCTGTTCGCCGGGGAGCGGCCGTACCTGCCCGACGGCTCGCCCGGCCCCGGCCTGCCCGCGCTGGCGTCGGCGATGGACGTATTCGCCTCCCCCTCGCCCGAGGAGGCGTTCGGGCTCGCGGTCGTGGAGGCCCTCGCGGCCGGGCTGCCGGTGCGCTACACCTCCTGCCCGGCCCTTCAGGACCTGCCTCCCCGGTCCGCCCCGGACGCGGTGCGCCTCCCGTGCGACGCCGGCGCCTACGCCCGCGCGCTCGCCGGGGTCCGTGCCGCCGGCCCCGGCCCGCGCACCACTCCCGAGGCGGCCCGCCACTACTGCATCACCCGCAGCGCCGCCCGGCTGATGGACGTCTACGCGGCGGCGCTCGCCCACCCGGTCCCGAAGCCCCGATCCCCCGAGAAAGTCGGCCCCTCATGACCCAGAACCCCACCCGGCGCCCCGGCCCCTCCCGCTTCTCCCGTCTGCGCGCACTCCCCCCCTGGTCGCTGGTGGCGGCCGGCGTCCTCGCGGGCGGGCTGCTGGGCGGCGGTTACGGCGTGCTGCGGACCCCGCAGTACACGGCGACCAGCTATGTCGTCGCCGTCCCCGGCGAGCAGTCCGACACCGCCACCGCGCTCGGCTTCGCACAGGCCTACGGCCGGGTCGCCACCCAGGTCGCGGTGCTCGCCGACGCCCAGGCGCGGGCCGGGGTGCCGATGGCCACCCTGCGGGACAGTGTGCGTACCGCGACCTCGCCGGACGCCCCCATGGTCGCCGTCTCCGCCACCTCGCCCCGCCCGGCCCGGGCCGCCGGCATGGCCAACGCGGTCGCCCGCGCGCTCACCCGGCACGCCGACGCCGCCAAGGCCGCCACCCACGTGGACCTGATGCAGTTCTCCCCCGCGGTGCCGCCGACCGAGCCGTCCTCGCCCTCCGCGGGGGTGACCGGTCTGATCGGGGCGAGCGCGGGCGGGCTGCTCGGCGGCCTCGCGCTGCTGGTGCGGCCGAGATGCCGGCCCGAGGACGAGTGCGTGCGGGCCTCGGTGCCCGGCCCGGCCGTCGCCGCCGATGCGCGCGGCCGGCTGTGACCGCCACCTTCACGGCACGCACCGCGTGCCCGGTTCTCACCGCCGAGTTCGTCACCGACGAGGCGGCCTTCGCGGCGCTGGCCCCGGACTGGGGCCGGCTGTTCGGGAAGTGCTCCGCCGCCACCCCCTTCCAGAGCCATGCGTGGCTGCACTCGTGGTGGCTGTCGTACGGCCGGCCCGGGCATCTCAGGCTGCTCCTGGTGCGGGCCGGCGGCGAACTGGTCGCCGTCGCGCCGCTGATGCTGGTGAGCCGGCCGCTGCCCGCGCTGGTGCCGCTCGGCGGCCCGATCTCCGACTACACGGACGTGCTCCTGGACGACACGGACGACGGAAGGGCGGCGGGCACGCTCACCGATGCGCTCGCGGACGCCGCCTGCACGGCACTGGTCGACTTCCGCGAGGTGCGTCCGGGCGGTGCGGTGGAGCGGGTGTACGACCACTGGTGCGGTCCGCGTCACAGGGTCCGCGACTCGCTGTGCCTGGAGCTGCCCGGTGTGCCCATGGACGAGCTGATCGCCCGGTTGTCGTCGGGCAAGACGAGCCAGCGGGCGCGGGCCAAGCTGCGCAGGCTGACCGCACTGGGTGTGCGGCGGCGGACTGTGGGCCCGGAGGAGGCGGCCGCTGCACTCGGCCGGCTGCTGGAGCTGCACCGGCTGCAGTGGCAGGGCCGGAAGGTGACGAGCGAGCATCTGCGGCCCAGGTTCCGGGAGCACCTGATGCGGGCGGTGCCACCGATGGTGCGCTCGGGGAACGCGGTGGTCACCGAGTTCCTGATCGGCGACGAGGTACTGGCGGTCGATCTGACCCTGCTCTCGGACAGCCTGGCCGGCGGCTACCTCTACGGTGCCCATCCGGGCCTGAGGGACCGGAAGGCGGACGTGGCTGTGATGCTGCTGGACGCCTGCACCGAGCACACCGGCGGCGGGCGCGGCGTGCTGAGCCTGCTGCGCGGCGACGAATCGTACAAGCTTCACTGGCGGCCCGAACGGGTCGTCAACCAGCGACTTCTCATGGCCCGTCGGCGCACCGCCCCGCTGCTGGCGGCCGCGCTGAGCGGCGTGGCCGCCAGACAGTGCGGCAGGGAGGTGCGGCACCGGTGGCGGGAACGCGGCCAGGGCTAGGGTCTTGCGTCTGGATCAGGCCGGGCCACCCGCGGGCCCGGCATGAACCGGACGAGGGGCCCTAGCGTGTCCGCGACCACCAGTCGAAGCCGGCGCAGGGCTGTCTGTCGAGCCAGTGCTCGGCCCAGTCGCCCAGGCTCAGCGGCGAGCAGACGGCCGGGGGGCCGGTGGCGGGTGCCGGCTCGGGCAGGGCTGCCGGGGGCGGGGGCGAGACCGGGGCCGGCGTGGGCGCGGGCGGCTGGGTGAGGCCGTACAGGGCGGTCCGGTAGACCAGCGACGCACGGGGGTTGGCCGAGCACTGCCACACGCCGTGCGGGCAGTAGTCGGTCAGCGTGTTGTACAGCGGCCGGTGCTCGTCGATCCAGGCGAGCATGCGCCGCATGTACTCGGCGTTGTCGCCGTTGCGGAAGAGCCCCCATTCCGGATAGGAGATGGGCTTGCCGTGGGCTTTCGCGAAGTCCACGTGTTGCTGGAGCCCGTAGGGCTCCTTCACCTGCTCGTCGAACGACAGCCCGCTCGGCTGGTCGTAGGAGTCCATGCCGATGACGTCGACCGTGTCGTCCCCGGGATAGCACTCGGTCCAGGGCACGGCGTCCCGGCCGCGGCTCGGCGTGAAGTCGAACCGGAACTTCTGCCCCGGCACCGACCGCATCGTGGCGACGATCCTGTTCCAGTACGCCTTCCAGGCGGCCGGGTCCGGTCCGCAGCGGTGGGTGTAGGTGATGCCGTTCATCTCCCAGCCGAGCACGATCACCGTGTCCGGCACCCCCAGCTCCACCAGCCGCTCGGCGAGGGTCCTGAAGTGCTGGTCGAACGCGCCGCCCGCAGCCTGCCGCAGCAGCAGCCGCACCTGGTCGTCCGGGACGTCCTCCTCGTTGCGCTCCTGCATCGGCACGTTGAGGACGAGCGTCCGGTCCGCCTTCCCCCGCCGCCAGTGCGCCCAGACGTCCAGGAAGCCGGGTGGCCCCTCGATGTCCTGCCAGCTGCCGCCGGGCAGATAGGTGTGGGCGACCTTCAGCTCGGTCCCGCCGAGCCAACGACTCAGCTGGGCCATGTGCGCGACCCCGCTGGGACCGGAGTCGAGAAACGCTCCGAAGGGCCGGACGGCCCGGACGGGCACGGGGGTCCCCCTGGCCGCCGGAGGTGTCGGCGCCGCCGTCGGGGCCGGAACGGCCGGGGACGCGGGAACGGCCGGGCCGGCAGGCACGGTCGTGGGCGCCGGGGCCGGGGCGGGCGGGTCCGCCGCCCGGGCCGTACCCGGGCTCGCGGCGAACCCGGAGCCGACCGCCAGGGTGACCGCCCCGACGACCGACGCCGCTAGCACGACCGGCCGCCCGGGCCGGGCCCTGCGCCGCTGTGCGGTCATGCCGGCTCCTCTCTCCACTCGCCCTCCGTCGTCCGTCCGGCGGTGTCAGGGCGTTCGTACTGACAGCCAGTCACATCAGTACGACCGGCGCCAGCCCGGTTGCCTCTTCCGGGTCGCACGGACCCCCGTACGGGCCAGCGGAAGACGGTCACGAGCCTGCGCGGGGTTCCGATGGGTGCGCGAGCGGGTGGAGCGATGGGGGAGGTGCCAGGTGGGGAGATGTGACGGCCCGTGAGGTGCCGGGCGACCGCGGCTGCCTGAGCCGGTCCGGCGCAGAAGGATGCTGCACGACGCGGAAGCACGGGGGCACGGCGGGGTGCCGGACGCTTGGTCCGGCACCCGACGCGCTACCGACGGGAGGCGGACCGGCCTCGCCGGTACAGAATCGTTCCGGCAGCGATCAGCACGGCGCTGACGGCCGAGGTCGCGATCATGGCCCGGGCCTCACCACCGGTGTGCGAGAGCTCCGGCCTGGGGTGGTGCCAGCCGTGATGAGGCGGTGTGGTCTCCTCACCACCGTACGGAGGCGGTGTGGTCTCCTCACCACCGTACGGAGGCGGCGTGGTCTCCTCACCACCGTAGGGAGGCCGCGTGGTCTCCTCACCACCGTACGGAGGTGGTGTGGTCTCCTCACCACCGTACGGAGGTGGTGTGGTCTCCTTCCCGCCATAGGGAGGCGCGGTGGTCTCCTCACCACCATAGGGAGGCGAAGTCGTCTTCTCGCCACCGTAGGGAGGCGCGGTGGTCTCCTCACCACCGTACGGAGGTGCTGTGGTCTCCTTCCCGCCATAGGGAGGTGCCGTGGTCTCGGGCGCCTTGGTCTCCTCGTCACCGTACGAAGGAGTCTTGGTCTCGGGCGCCTTGGTCTCCTCGTCACCGTACGAAGGAGTCTTGGTCTCGGGCGCCTTGGTCTCCTCATCCCCGTACGAAGGAGACTTGGTCTCGGGCGCCTTGGTCTCCTCATCCCCGTACGAAGGAGACTTGGTCTCGGGCGCCTCGGTCTCCTCATCCCCGTACGAAGGAGACTTGGTCTCAGGCGCCTCGGTCTCCTCATCCCCGTACGAAGGAGACTTGGTCTCAGGCGCCTTGGTCTCCTCATCCCCGTACGAAGGAGACTTGGTCTCGCTGTCGCCGTAGGCGGGTGAGGTCGCCTCGTCATCGCCGTAGGGGGGTGCGGAGTGGCTGCTGCTGGGAGTGGGCTCGTCGTCGGCGCCCTTGGAACCGCTGTTGTCGGAGTCACCGGTGCCGACGGCCTCGTCGACGTGCCGGCTGCTCTCCTGCCCCTCCGTACTGTGATCGGCGGCAGCACAGGAGTCACCGGCCGCCGAGTTCAGCGCGGCCACCACGCCGGTGGAGGCACCGCAGGCGTCGGCCGGCGCGTTCACCGGAGCCTGGACGTGATTCCCGGCCACTGTCCCGGGGGAATCCTGAGTGGCGCCGTGCGCGCGGGAGTCGGCGAGCGCGGCACCGCCGTACAAGGACAGCATGCCGGTCGCGACGGCGGCCACGGCCATGCCCTTGCTGAGAGTCTGTCGCAATCTCGTGGTCTTCCTGCTCGAAGAAATGGGAAAGCCGGCCCCGGAACGAAGAATCGACGGATCGACGGTCCGAGGCCGGCCAGTACGCAGCCGGTGGGGCTGTGCGTGGTGTGCGAGAAGCTCAGTCGTTGACGCAGGCGTTGCCGAACGACGGGTTCAGCAGAGCGATGACGTCCACCGTGTTGCCGCAGGCGTTGACCGGCAGGTGGATCGGGACCTGGACGGCGTTGCCGGAGGCGGCACCGGGGGAACCGACCGCGGCGGCCTCGGCCCCGGTGTCGGCGAAGGCGGGTGCCGCACCGCCCAGGAGCATGAGGGCGCCCGCGACGACAGCAACAGTCTTCTTCATGAATGTTCCCTTCTTTGGAGTCATACCCCGACGACGGCCAGAATCGTGTGCGCACGACGTGAACGGTCGTGGTATGGAACGAGGGTTAGACGCAATGGGAGAGCATGGAACGCGAACCGCGCGATAATCACTCGATCGCACCGATCTTTCACGCGACTCCCTCGCCTGGATTTCACGGAACACAAAGACACCCGGGCGATCCGCAGACCATGCAGCGGACTGCCCGGGCCAGCCGACGTGGAGTCAGCCTTCGGTGTTCGCCGAGAGAACCGAAAGGTCCTCCAGGACGTGCGAGAGCGCGCCGTCCCGCTTGCTGTTCGTGGAGTTCTCGCTGCACTGCTGCTGGACGTGGTCCGAGAGCACCGGGATGTCCTGGATGGTGCCGCCGATGGCCGCGTCGACGGCGACGTCGGTGTCCTGGACGCCCAAGCACGGCTTGTTGAGCGAGCCCTGCACCAGCGAGAGCTGCGGACTCAGGTTGCCGCTCGTCGCCGAGTTGCCGAACGACGAGATGTTGTCGTTGCCGTTCACGACGGTCGGTCCGTTGTCGTTGCCGATGGCAAGCGCCTGCGGCGCGGCCGCCACCGCCATTCCCACGACAGAAGCGACGGTCGCAGCGGCGACCATTGCCTTCTTGAGCACTTCGCGTTCCTTTCCTCGTAGCGACGCATGCCCTACGGCCTCATCAACCCGGCACATAGGGAATGGTTCCGCTTATTCACTCTGTTGGAGCGTAAACAGCGAGGGAGGTGACAGGAAGTCACCGATCCGAAGAACACATCACGGTCCACCCCTTCGGCCGACAGGGTGAACGGGAGAAACCACGCGGGATCCGCAGAGTTGAGCAGGGCGCTCCGGTACGGGGTTTCCTCAGAAAGGATTGGCCTAGTGATCAAGAAGCTTGTTGCCACTGCGGCTGTCGCCGCTTCCGCCTTGGGCGCCTCCGCTGCCGCGGCACCGCAGGCGCTGGCGGTCGGGAACGACCAGGGCCCGACCGTCGCGAACGGCAACGCGGGATGGCAGGCCTTCGGCAACTCGACCACGTACGGGAAGATGAGCCCGCAGCTCGCTCTCATCCAGGGGTCCTTCAACAAGCCTTGCATCGCCGTGAACGACATTCCGGCCTCGGTCGACGCGGCCATCGGAGGAGCGATCCAGGACGTTCCGATCCTGTCCGACCACATGCAGCAGCAGTGCACCGAGAACTCCTCGAACGTCAAGCGCGACGGCGCGCTGGCGCACCTGCTGGAGGACGTCTCGGTCCTGTCCTCGAACGCGGACAAGTGATCCGGTGATCGAAGCGGGGCGCCGAGTGGTCCGGCGCCCCGCTTCGTCGTGTCAGCGGCGGTACAGCGCCTCTATCTGCTCGGCGTACGCGGCCGTCACCGCGTGCCGCCTGACCTTCAGCGAGGGGGTCAGCAGCCCGTTCTCCTCGGTGAACTCCCCCTCGACCAGCGCGAAGGCGCGGATCGACTCGGCGCGGGAGACGGCCTCGTTGGCATGGTCGACCGCCCGCTGCACCTCGGCCCGCAGCCGCTCGTCGCGGACCAGCTCGGCCGGCGGGGTGTCCGGCGGCAGCTTCCGTACGGACAGCCAGTGGGCGAGCGCCTCCGGGTCCAGGGTGATCAAGGCGGCGACGAAGGGCCGGTTGTCGCCCACCACCACGCACTGGCCGACGGGCGACCGGCCGCGCAGCCGGTCCTCCAGGACGGCCGGTGAGACGTTCTTGCCGCCGGAGGTGACGAGGATGTCCTTCTTGCGGCCGGTGATCGTGAGATAGCCGTCGCCGTCCAGCGCACCGAGGTCGCCGGTGGCGAACCAGCCGTCCCGGAGCACGTCCTCGGTGGCGGCCGGGTCGTTCCAGTACGCCCCGAAGACGATGCCGCCCCGGATCAGCACCTCGCCGTCGTCGGCGATGCGCACGGACACGCCCGGCACCGGCCGGCCGACGGTGCCGGGGCGGGGGCCGAGCGGGGGCACGATCGTGGCGGCGGCGCTGGTCTCGGTCAGGCCGTAGCCCTCGTAGACGACGATGCCGGCCGCGTGGAAGAACAGATTGAGGTCGCGGTCCAGCGGGGAGCCGCCGCTGACGGCGTACCGCATCCGGCCGCCCAGTTCCTTGCGGATGCGGCGGTAGACCAGCAGGTCGTACAGCGCCCGGGCGGCGTACAGGCCGGGGCCGGGGCCCTTGCCGGTGCCGGTGCCGAGGAGGGTCCGCAGATGGGCCTCGCCGAAGCGGACGGCGATCCGTTCGGCGCGGTCGAAGGAGGCGGCCCGGCCGGTCCGCTCGGCGGTGGCGCGCCCGGTGTCGTGGATCTTCTCGAAGAGGTACGGCACCCCGACCAGGAAAGTGGGCCGGAACTCCTTGAGGACGGGTCTGAGTTCGTCGGGCCTGACGCTCGGGAAGTGGCCGGTCTCGATGCGGGCCAGCAGACAGGCGAGCTGCAGGGTGCGGCCGAGGATGTGGGCGAGCGGCAGGAAGAGCAGCGTGGAGGCGGCCCGGCCGGTGACGGCCTGGAAGACCGGGTGGAGCAGCTCGACGGTGTTGGCGGCCTCGGCGTGCAGGTTGGCGTGGGTGAGGACGCAGCCCTTGGGCCGGCCGGTGGTGCCGGAGGTGTAGCAGATGGTGGCGACGGTGTCGGGGGTCAGCGCGCCGCGCCGCTCGGCGAGTTCGTCGTCGGGGATGTCCCGGCCGAGGGCGGTGAGGTCCGCGAGGGCGCCGGAGTCCAGTTGCCACAGCCTCGGCGAGCGCGGGTGGCCGGCGGTGCCGGTGGTGACCGTGGCCGCGTTCGCGGCGGTCTCGGTGACGGCGAACCGGGCGCCGGAGTCGCGGACGATCCACTCCACCTGTTCGGCGGAGGAGGTCGGGTAGACCGGCACGGACCGGCCGCCGGCCGCCCAGACGGCGAAGTCCAGGACCGTCCACTCGTAGCGGGTGCGGGACATCACCACGACCCGGCCGCCCGGTTCGAGCCCGGCGGCGATCAGCCCCTTGGCCACGGCGGCCACTTCGGCGGCGAAGGCGGCCGCGGTGACCGGCCGCCAACCGTCCCGTTCGCGGCGGCGCAGCAGCACCGCGTCCGGGGTCCCGGCGGCGTGCCCGAACGGCAGGTCGGCCAGGGAGCCGGAGGCGAGCGGGGGCGCCAGGGGCGCGGCCCGCACCTCGCGCACCGTGCCCGAGGGGTCCCGGACGATCTCCACCGAGGCGCGGTCCGCGAGACCGGTGCGCCTGCGTGCCCGCTTCAGATCCCTGCGTACGCCCATGACGGCTCCCGGTGGCGGTACGGCCGACGGTCCTTACCGGTGGGTCAACTTACTCAGAAGTAAGGGAAGGTCAATGGGACGTGCGGGACGGCTAGGAGACGACGTCCTTGCGGGCGAAGCCCCGGAAGGCGAGGGCGAACAGCACCAGGGCGTACGTCACGGAGACCGCGGCGCCCTGGATCATCCCGGACCACTCGGGATGCGGCTGTACGGCGTCCGCCCAGGCGAACTGCCAGTGCGCGGGCAGGAAGTCGCGCCAGTGGCCGAGCGCGGTGACGGCGTCCAGGACGTTGCCGACGATGGTCAGGCCGACCGCGCCGCCGACCGCGCCGAGCGGGGCGTCCGTCTTGGTCGACAGCCAGAACGCCAGCCCGGCGGTGACCAGTTGGGCCACGAAGATGTAGGCCACGGCCACCAGCAGGCGCTGCGCCGCCGTACCGGTGTCCAGCGCGCCGCCGGTGGGGATCTCCAGCGGGCCCCAGCCGTAGGCGGCCGAGCCGACGGCGAGCGCCACGACCGGCAGCAGCACCATCGCGGCGAGGCTCAGCCCGAGCGCCACGACCAGCTTGGACCACAGCAGCCGGGCGCGGGGCACGGGCGCGGCGAGCAGATAGCGCAGCGAGGACCAGCCGGCCTCCGAGGCGACCGTGTCCCCGCAGAACAGGGCGACCGGGATCACCAGCAGGAAGCCCGCCGACACGAAGAGGTTGACGGCGGCGAAGTTGGCGCCGGAGGCGGTGGCCGTGTCCATCAGCGTGACCTGGTTGTTCCGGCCCTCCGGGGTGCCGCCGATCGCGAAGGCGATCAGCAGCACGAAGGGCAGCAGGGCCAGGACCGCGCCCATGACCAGGGTGCGGCGCCGCTTGAGCTGGCGGACCAGCTCGACCCGCGGCGGCAGGGTGTGCCCCGCCCGGTAGCCGGAGGCGACCTCGGTGAGCGCGCTCATGCGGAACCTCCGATCAGGGTGAGGAAGGCGTCTTCCAGGCGTCGGTGCGGGCCGACCGAGGCGACCGGCACCTCCAGCCGGACCAGCTCCACGACCAGCCGCTCGGCCGTGCCACCGGGTTCGAGCCGGATCAGCAGCCCGTCGTCGGTGCGCACGGCGGAGGCGACACCGTCCAGCGCCGCGACCTTCTCCACCGTGGGCTCCTCCACGGGTGCGGCGGTGCCGACCAGCAGGGTGTCGCCGGAGCCGACGATGTCCCGGACCGGACCGGCCTGCACGAGCCGGCCGCGGTCCATCACCACCAGGTGGGTGCAGGACTGCTCCACCTCGGCGAGGAGATGGCTGGAGACGATCACCGTACGGCCGGCGGCCGCGTAGCGGATCATCACCTCGCGCATCTCACGGATCTGGGGCGGGTCGAGGCCGTTGGTGGGCTCGTCCAGGATGAGCAGGTCGGGCAGGCCCAGCATGGCCTGCGCGATGGCGAGGCGCTGGCGCATGCCCTGCGAGTAGGTGCGCACCGCGCGGGCGAGCGCGTCGCCGAGCCCGGCGATCTCCAGGGCCTCGTCCAGGTGGGCGTCCCCGGCCGGGCGGCCGGTGGCCCGCCAGTACAGCTCCAGGTTCTCCCGGCCGGACAGATGGGGCAGGAAGCCCGCGCCCTCCACGAAGGCGCCGACCCGGGAGAGCACCGACGCGCCGGGCCGGATCGTGTGGCCGAAGACGCGGATCTCGCCGTCGTCGGGCCGGATCAGGCCCATCAGCATGCGCAGGGTGGTGGTCTTGCCCGCGCCGTTCGGTCCGAGCAGGCCGAGCACCTGGCCTTTCTCGACGCGGAAGGACAGCTCGCGGACGGCGTACCGGTCGGTGGACTTCGCGTACCGCTTGCTCAGGTCCTTGATCACGAGCGGGACGTCGGCCAGCTCCGGGTCGGGCGCGGGGGCGTCCGTGCGGCGGCGGGTGGTGAGCAGCAGGGCGAGGGCGGCGACCGCGCCGGCCGCGGGCAGCCACCAGACCCAGGCGGGCAGGGGGGCCGCGGCGGTGGTGACGGCGGGGGCCGTCGGCACGCTCAGGTCTCCTTCGAGGGAGACGGTGTAGTCGGCCGGGGCCGCCGGTGAGGCGTAGCCGAGGTCGGTGGAGGCGAGGACCAGGCGGAGCCGGTGGCCCTTCTGCACCTCGTGGTCGATCGCCGGGAGGGTGACGGTGACGTCCTTGCCGGCCTTGGCGCCGGTCACCCGCAGCGGAGCGACGAGCTGGGCGGGCAGCACCTGTCGGGTGCCACCGGGTCCGACGTCGTAGACCTTGCCGAACAGGACGGCGTCGTCGCGGGTGGAGGTGATGTGGACGGTGGCGGTCGGGGTGCCGGTGATCCGCAGGTCGCGGGTGAGCGGTGCGGAGTCGAACTTCGCGTACTGGCCGGGGAAGTCCAGGGAGACGCCGACGCCGAGCGCGGACAGCTGGGCGAGGCCGCCGCCGCCGAGGCCGGGCAGCGCCGAGACGCCGGGCGGGCTGGCGCCGGCCGGGTTGGCGACGTGCTGTTCGCCGCCGGTGAGGGCGATGGCGCGGCGGTGGTCGCGCAGGCCCGGGTAGGTGTCCGCGCCGGCGCCGCGCAACTGGGCCGTGCCGTTGGTGGAGTCGACGCCTCCGGTGCGGGTGATCCGGAAGGCCGGTCCGGTGTCGGTGCCCTTGTCGTCCTTCAGGTACCGGTCGAACCAGGCTCGCATGCGCGCCTCGACCCGGCCGGTCTCCATGTCGCCGCCGTCGTGTCCGCCGGCGATCCAGTCGACGTCGACGGGGGCGCCGTTGGCCCGGATCGCCTTCTCGGCCGCGTCGGCCTGGTCGAGGGTGAACAGGGAGTCCCGCTGGCCCTGCACCAGCAGGGTGGGCACCTTGACGCGGTCGCCGACGGCGGACGGCGAGCGCTCCTCCAGCGTCTTTCGGGCCGCCGGGTCGGGGGTGCCGGACTCGGCGACCCGCTCGTACATCCGGCACAGCTCGGGCTGGAGCTTCGCGCAGCCGCCGCCGGTGTTGACGAAGACGCCGGCCCACAGCTTCTTGAAGACGCCGTTCGGGAACAGGGCGTCCGCGAGGTTCCAGTAGGTGATGGCGGGGGCGATGGCGTCGACCCGCCGGTCGTGTCCGGCGGCGAGCAGGGAGATCGCGCCGCCGTAGGACCCGCCGGCCACGCCCACGCGCGGGTCGCCGGGCTTGTCGAGCCGCACCTCGGGCTGCTTCGCCAGCCAGTCGAGGAGCCGGGAGACGTCGGCGACCTCGCCCTTCGGGTCGTTGAGCCCGATCTTCCCGGTGGACCGGCCGAAGCCGCGCGCGGACCAGGTCAGGACGGCGTATCCGGCCCGGGTGAGGTCCTCGGCCTGCCGCCGCATGTCGTCCTTGCTGCCGCCGTAGCCGTGGGCGAGCAGGACGGCGGGGTGGCGGCCGGCGCCGGCCGGGGTGAAGTACGAGGTGTCCAGGCGCACCCCGTCGACCGCCATGATCCGGTCGCTGCGGCGCACGGAGGGCGTGTCGTCGGAGGCGACGGCCGCCGTCCACGTCCCGGCGCCGGCCAGCACCACGACGGCGGCCGCGGAGGCGGTGAGCCGACGCGGCCGGCGCAGCAGGGTCCGCAGCGCGGGCAGTCGAAGATCCATGCGTCAACGGTACGGGCCGACGGGAGGAGGCGCTGCCGACCCCGGGGTGACCGGCGCCCCCTCCCCCGGGAGTACGAGTCCGCCGCGCCGTACCGCGATCGCGGTACGGCGGTCGGCCCGGTCTCCGGCGGGACCGGCCGGCCGCGGGTCCGCCGTGGCCGGTCACGCCCGGTGCGGCGGGACCGTACGCCGGTACGGCCCCGCGCCCCTCGCCGCCCGTCCGGGGCGCTCAGGGCGCGGGGTCCGCCTCGACGGCCTCTCGGGGGATCAGCGGCGCGTGAGTTCCTCGGCCGGCGGGCCGGCCTGGGCCGGGACGGCCGCCGGGGTCTGGGGGATCTGGGCGTCCGCCGGGATGGTCACCAGCCAGTGGGTGTCGCGGCGGGGGCGCAGGTACAGGGCCCAGTAGAGGGTGGCGACGGCGGTGATGCCGCCGGTCCACAGCAGGTAGCTCGTCTCCTGCTGGGTCAGGATGTACGCCAGGACGGCGATGAGCAGGACCGGCACCGCGGGCCACAGCGGCATCCGCCAGGCGGGCGTGTGCTTGTGGGAGCCGCGGCGGGCGAGCAGCGCGGCGACCGCGACCAGCAGGTACATGCCGGTCACCGAGACGCCGGTGACGCCGTACAGGGTGTCCAGGTTGACGAAGCAGAGCAGCGCGCCGGGGACGCCGACCGCGAGGGTGGCCACCCAGGGGGAGCCGAAGCGGCCGAGCCGGGAGAAGACCGTGTTGACCGGGCCGGGCCAGGCCTTGTCGCGGGCGGAGGCGAACAGGACGCGGGAGTTCTGGATGACCATGACGATGCCCGCGTTGATGATCGCGAGGGCCACGCAGAGGCTGACGAAGGTGCCGACGGCGGAGTTGGACCAGGCGGTGACCATGGCGCTGATGTCGCCGCCGGTCAGCTCCGTCAGGTCGGAGGCGCCCATGGTGATGGCGGCGACCGGCACCAGGATGACCACGGTGGAGATGGCGAGGGTGGCGAGGACCGTGCGGGCGACGTTGCGGCGCGGGTCCTCCAGTTCCTCGGAGAGGTAGACGGCGGTCGAGAAGCCCTGGGTGACGAAGAGGGCGATGGCCAGCCCGGAGACGATCAGCATGGCCGTCACGGTGTCCGCGTGGCCGCCGCCGCCCGCCACCTGCAGGGAGACGAGGCTGCCGGCCCCCCGGTGGCCGTGCGTGAAGCCCAGCAGGGCGACGACTCCGGCGGCGATGACCTCGAGGACCAGGAAGATGCCGGTGATCCAGGCGTTGGCGCGCAGGTCCAGCAGGCCGGCGAGGGTGGCGAGCAGCATCACGCCGGCGCCGGTCAGGGACGGGTCGAGGTGGACGATCGGGGCGAGGTAGTCCGCCGTGCCCATCGCGATCACCGGCGGCACGATCATGACGACCAGCAGGGAGAGCACGAAGACCAGCCAGCCCGCGAGCCGTCCGGCCATCGTCGACACCATGGCGTACTCGCCGCCGGCGCTGGGGATGAGGGTGCCCAGCTCCGAGTAGCAGAACGCCACGGCGATACAGAGGAGGGAGCCGATGGCGATCGTCAGGGCGGTGGCGGTGCCGAGGGAGCCGAACAGGTCCGGGACGACCACGAAGAGCGTGGAGGCGGGCGTGACGCAGGACAGCGTCAGCAGCGTGCCGCCGACCACACCGATGGACCGCTTCAGCCCCGGCGCGGGGGCCGTCGGGGGGTCGGCCACGGACTTCTGGAGCGTGTCGGTCATACGGCGGTTCCGATCGACTCGTGCGACTGAGGGTGGGGTCGGGAGCGCTATCGCCTCCGGCGGATCGTCGTACGTTCGTCTCGTCCGCTCCCGGCGCTGCATAGAACCCCGACGAAAACCGCCGCGTCAATGGCCGTTTACCTTCGGAATCCGCACTTGGGGATGACCTCGCGTCGCATCACTTTCCCAGGCCGTGACGCCCCCTAGGCGCATCCATCAAGCTTCAGTGGAATGTGACCTTGCTTTCAAAGGTCATCTTCCGTCAATTCCTTCGTCACCCGTTTCATCCCGCATGAACGGGAACCGCAGCCGGCGTTTCAAAAAAATGTCAACCCGTCCGGTATCCGGACGCATAAACCGGTCGCGTTCATGTCAGTGGCGCTGGATAGAGTGCGCCCCGCACAGCAGGCACACAGCACTTGGGGTGGGACATGAGGATGCGACACACCGCCGCCTGGGTGGCGTTCACGACGGCGGCCCTGGTGACGGCCTCCGGCTGCGGCTCGGAGAGCGTGAAGTCGGCCGTCAAGACGGTCGGCGAGGCCGACCGGGCGATGGCCGCGCTGGCCAGGGCCACGGACCGGACGGAGGAGCTGGGCTCGGCCGAGGTGCGGATGTCGACCGACCTCGGCAACGGCAGGCCCATCGCCATGGAGGGCACCTACTCCTGGGGGGACGGGTACGCCTTCGACGTCCAGATGGACACCAGGGCCGCGAACATGCAGGCGGTGAACCACGCGCCGAAGACGCACGTCCTGTTCGTCCACGGCGCCTACTACTACGACGTCGACGCCTTCCCCTCCGGCCCGTACCAGGGCAAGGACTGGATCAAGGTCGACGGCTCGGCCGTGTTCGGGGAGAAGGGCGCCCAGGCCCTCGCCGGCGACAACGGCAGCCCCTCGGCCTCGATGAAGGGCCTGAAGTACGCCAAGGACGTCACCGACCTCGGCACGCAGACGGTGAACGGACACCGCGCCACGCACTACCGCGCAGTGGTCGACGCCGACCGCATGGGCAAGCTCAAGGACGTCTACGGCCAGAACAGCCCGCTGGCCAAGGCGACCGGGACGGCCTCCGTCGTGACGGACGTGTGGGTCGGCTCCGACGACCTCCCGGTGCGGCTCAAGCAGAAGATGGGCACCATGACGGTGACCATGGACTTCGACGATTTCGGCAAGACGGCCGCCGTCAGGACCCCGCCCGCGGCACGCATCGCCGACCTCACGGAAGTGATCAAGGACCAGCGGAAGCGGCAGGGCTGAACGCACCGGTGCCCCGCCCTCCTGCGCGGAGGGCGGGGCACCGTGCCGTCCGGCTCAGTGGTTGCGCGGGAAGCCCAGGTCCACGCCCGCCGGGGCGTCGGCCGGGTCGGGCCAGCGCGTGGTGACGACCTTGCCGCGGGTGTAGAAGTGCGTGCCGTCGTTGCCGTAGATGTGGTGGTCGCCGAAGAGCGAGTCCTTCCAGCCGCCGAAGGAGTGGTAGCCCACCGGCACCGGGATCGGCACGTTCACGCCCACCATGCCGGCCTCGATCTCCAGCTGGAAGCGGCGGGCGGCGCCGCCGTCCCGGGTGAAGATCGCGGTGCCGTTGCCGAACGGCGAGGCGTTGATGAGGGCCACGCCCTCCTCGTAGGTGTCGACGCGCAGCACGCACAGCACCGGGCCGAAGATCTCGTCCTGGTACGCCTTCGCGCTGGTCGGCACCTTGTCGAGCAGCGAGATGCCGATCCAGTGACCGTCCTCGAAGCCCTCGACGGTGTAACCGGTGCCGTCGAGCACGACCTCGGCGCCCTCGGCCGCCGCGCCCTCGACGTAGGAGGCCACCTTGTCGCGGTGGACCTTGGTGATCAGCGGGCCCATCTCGGAGGCCGGGTCGTTGCCCGGACCGATCTTGATCTTCTCGGCGCGCTCGCGGATCTTGTCGACCAGCTCGTCGCCGATGGAGCCGACCGCCACGACGGCCGAGATGGCCATGCAGCGCTCGCCCGCGGAGCCGTAGGCGGCGGAGACGGCCGCGTCCGCCGCCGCGTCCAGGTCGGCGTCCGGCAGGACCAGCATGTGGTTCTTGGCGCCGCCGAGGGCCT
Organism: Streptomyces echinatus; assembly: GCF_014203595.1. Lineage (GTDB taxonomy): Bacteria > Actinomycetota > Actinomycetes > Streptomycetales > Streptomycetaceae > Streptomyces > Streptomyces echinatus. Next base: position 348,116 of record NZ_JACHJK010000001.1, on the reverse strand, counting down.
GCACGCGCTTGCCGTGGGCGGAGGCGGTGGTGTGGATGTAGCGGGCGATCGGGGTCGAGCCGACGAAGGAGACGGCCTTGACGTCCGGGTGCTCCAGCAGCCGGTCGACGGCCACCTTGTCGCCGTGGACGACGTTGAAGACGCCGTCGGGCAGACCGGCCTCGGACAGCAGCTCGGCGATCTTGATCGCGGCCGACGGGTCCTTCTCGGACGGCTTCAGCACGAAGGTGTTGCCGGTCGCGATGGCGATCGGGAACATCCACATCGGGACCATCGCCGGGAAGTTGAACGGGGTGATGCCGGCGACGACACCGAGCGGCTGCCGGATGGACGCGACGTCGACGCGGCTGGCGACCTGCGTGGACAGCTCGCCCTTCAGCTGGACGTTGATGCCGCACGCCAGGTCGACGATCTCCAGACCGCGCGCGACCTCGCCGAGGGCGTCCGAGTGCACCTTGCCGTGCTCGGCGGTGATCAGCTCGGCGATCTCGTCGCGGTGCGCGTCGAGCAGCGCGCGGAACCGGAACAGGATGGTCGTGCGCTGGGCGAGCGAGGACTGGCCCCAGGTGGCGAACGCGTCCTTGGCCGTCGCGACGGCCGCGTCCACCTCCTCGGCCGACGCGAACGCGACCTTCGTGGTCACCGCGCCGGTCGCCGGGTCGGTGACCGGCCCGTACGCGCCCGACGCGCCTTCGACGGTCTTGCCGCCGATCCAGTGGTTGACGATCTTCGTCATGCCCAGAGACTCCTTCTTACAGATGGCGGCGTCGGGTCGAGACATGCCGCTCGTACAGCTCTCGTGCCTTGACCGCCGACGGTCGGGTCGCGGTCTCGGCCACAGGAACATCCCACCAGGCCTGCGCCGGAGGCGCGCCCGACACAGTGTCGGACGTTTCGGTCTCCACGTAGACACATGTGGGAGTGTCGGCGGCCCGCGCCTCGGCGAGCGCCGTGCGCAGGTCCCGTACGGTCTTCGCGCGCAGCACCCGCATACCCAGGCTGGCCGCGTTGGCGGCGAGGTCGACGGGGAGCGGGGCGCCCGTGTACGTCCCCTCGTCCGTCGGGAACCGGTACGCCGTGCCGAACCGCTCTCCCCCCACCGACTCCGACAGACCGCCGATGGACGCGTACCCGTGGTTCTGCACGAGCAGGATCTTGATCGCGATGCCCTCCTGCACGGCGGTCACGATCTCGGTCGGCATCATCAGATAGGTGCCGTCGCCGACCAGTGCCCACACGTTCCGTCCGGGCGCGGCGAGCTTCACGCCGAGCGCGGCCGGGATCTCGTAGCCCATGCAGGAGTAGCCGTACTCCAGGTGATACTGGTCGTGCGACCGCGTCCGCCACAGCTTGTGCAGGTCGCCGGGGAGCGAACCGGCCGCGTTGATGATGATGTCCGACTCGTCCACCAGGGCGTCCAGGGCGCCGATGACCTGCGGCTGGCTCGGCCGTACGTCGGGTTCCCCGGCCTCGAAGCAGGCGTCCACGCGCTGCTCCCAGCGCTCCTTGTCCTCGGTGTACTCGGTGACGTACGGCTCCGCCACCTTGTGCCCGTGCATCACCAGCGCCTCGGTCAGCTCGCCCAGGCCGCTGCGGGCGTCGGCGACCAGGGGCAGGCCGGCCAGTTTGTGGCCGTCGAAGGGGGCGATGTTGAGGTTCAGGAAGCGGACGTCCGGGTTCTCGAAGAGGGTGCCGGAGGCGGTGGTGAAGTCGGTGTAGCGGGTGCCGACGCCGATCACCAGGTCCGCGGTGCGGGCCAGCTCGTCGGCGGTCGCGGTGCCGGTGTGGCCGACCCCGCCGACGTCCTGCGGGTGGTCGTACCGGAGCGAGCCCTTGCCGGCCTGGGTGGAGGCGACCGGGATGCCGGTCGCCGACGCGAACTCCGCGAGGGCCTCCTCCGCCCGGCTGTGGTGGACCCCGCCGCCGGCGACGACCAGCGGCCTGCGCGCCTCGCGGACCACCCGGACCGCCTCGGCCAGCTCGGTCGGGTCCGCGCCCGGCCGCCGTACGGTCCACACGCGCGCCGAGAAGAACTCCTCCGGCCAGTCGTACGCCTCCGCCTGGACGTCCTGCGGCAGGGCGAGCGTCACCGCGCCGGTCTCCACCGGGTCGGTGAGCACCCGCATGGCCTGGAGTGCGCTCGGGATCAGCTGCTCGGGGCGGGTGACGCGGTCGAAGTACCGCGACACCGGGCGCAGGGTGTCGTTGACCGAGACGTCGCCCGCGTACGGCACCTCCAGCTGCTGCAGGACCGGGTCGGCGGGCCGGGTGGCGAAGACGTCGCCGGGCAGGAGCAGGACCGGGAGGTGGTTGACGGTGGCCAGGGCGGCGCCGGTGACGAGGTTGGTCGCGCCGGGGCCGATCGAGGTCGTCACCGCGTGCGTGGACAGGCGGTTCGACTGGCGGGCGTAGCCGACCGCCGCGTGCACCATGGACTGTTCGTTGCGGCCCTGGTGGTACGGCATGACGTCGGCGTACTCGACCAGGGCCTGGCCGAGCCCCGCGACATTGCCGTGGCCGAAGATGCCCCAGGTCGCGCCGATCAGCCGCTGCCGCCCGCCGTCCCGCTCGGTGTACTGGGCGGCGAGGAATCGGACGAGCGCCTGGGCGACGGTCAGCCGGATCGTCATCGGTAGCTCCCTGTGCTTGCTCCGTGGTCGGGGTGGAAGCAGATCCGCCACTCCCGGGTCTCGCCCGGTCCCGCCATGACGTTCAGGTAGTACATGTCATGCCCCGGCTGGGCGATGGACGGGCCGTGCCAGCCGTCCGGAACGAGGACGGCGTCGCCGGAGCGGACCTCGGCGAGGACGTCGGAACCGCCCTCGCGCGAGGGAAAGACACGCTGGTAGCCGAGACCGCCCGGGCCGTCGATCTCGAAGTAGTAGATCTCCTCCAGCTCGGACTCCTCGCCCGGCCGGTACTCGTCGTGCTTGTGCGGCGGGTACGAGGACCAGTTGCCGCCGGGGGTGACCACCTCCACGGCGATCAGCCGGTCGCAGTCGAAGGAGTCCGCGGACGCGAAGTTGCGCACCCGGCGGGCGCAGGTGCCGCTGCCGCGCTCTTCGACGGGGACCTCCGGCGCGGAGCCGTAGCGGGCGGGGAGTCGTCGCTCGCACTTCGCTCCTGCCAGGGCGAAGCGGCCTCCCGCGCCGGAGGCGATCTGGACCCGGGCATCCCGGGGGGCGTACGCGAAGTCGGAGACAGCCGCGAACACATTGTCCCGGCCCAGGAGTTGGAACTCGTCCTTCTCGGCTGCCGCAGTCTCAATTTGTACGGCACATCCGCCTTCCAGCGGAAGCACGATCCACTCACTGTCCCCGGTGGCGAACACATGACTGCCACCGGGCGTCAACTCGGCGACGCGCAGGCTGCTGTGGGTCCAGCCGGCCGTCTCGGGTCCGATGTCCAGGGCGTACCGGGCGTTCGCGGTCGTGCCCCTGGGCAGATGCAGGTCGGTGCTGGTCATTCGGCCCTCACAGCAGTCCTACGGCGATGTCCACGGCGGCGGTCACGTCGCCGTCCGCCGGGTACAGCAGCGAGCGGCCGACCACCAGGCCGCGCACGGTGGGAAGTCGGAGTGCGCCCCGCCACTTCTCGTAGGCGGCGTCCTGCCCCTCGGGCGAGTCGCCGACGTCCCCGCCGAGAAGCACGGCGGGCAGCGTGGAGGTCTCCATGACCCTGGCCATGTCGTCGGGGTTCTCGGTGACGGGCACCTTCAGCCAGGTGTAGGCCGAGGAGCCGCCGAGGCCGGAGGCGATGGCGATGGACCGGGTGACCGCCTCGGCGGACAGGTCGTTCGTCAGCCTGCCCTCGGGGGTGCGGCGGCTGATGAACGGCTCGACGAACACCGGCAGCCGGCGCGCGGCCATGGCGTCGATGGCGCGGGCGGTGGACTCCAGGGTGGTGAGGGAGCCCGGGTCGGCGTAGTCGACGCGCAGCAGCAGCTTGCCCGCGTCGAAGCCGAGGCGCTCGATGTCCTCGGGGCGGTGGCCGGTGAAGCGGTCGTCGAGTTCGAAGCTCGCGCCCTGCAGACCGCCGCGGTTCATCGAGCCCATGACGACCTTGTGGTCCAGGGCGCCGAGGAGGAGCAGGTCGTCGAGGATGTCGGCGGTGGCGAGGACGCCGTCGACGCCGGGCCGGGACAGTGCGAGGCAGAGGCGTTCGAGCAGGTCGGCGCGGTTGGCCATGGCGAGCCTGCGGTCGCCGACGCCGAGGGCGCCGCGGGCCGGGTGGTCGGCGGCGACGATCATCAGCCGGCCGGTCCCGGTCAGCAGGGGTCTGCGGGCCCGGCGGGCCGCGGCCTCGGCGATCGCCTCCGGGTGGTGGGTGCGGACCCGGACGAGTTCGGCGACGTCGACCCGGGGGCGCCGGCCGGCGTCCCCGCCCTCGGTGTGCGTGCCCGCGACCCGGCCGGCCCTCACAGGACCGCTCCGGCGTCCAGCGCGGCGGCCACCTCGTCCGGGGTCGGCATCGCGGAGGAGCACTCCAGGCGGGAGGCGACGATGGCGCCGGCCGCGTTGGCGTGCCGCATGACCGTCTCCAGGTCCCGGCCGGCCAGCAGGCCGTGGCAGAGGGAGCCGCCGAAGGCGTCCCCGGCCCCGAGCCCGTTGAGGACGGTGACGGGCAGCGGCGGGACCTCGGCCGACTCGCCGTCGCGGTGGACGGCGAGGACTCCCTTGGGTCCCTGTTTGACCACGGCCAGCTCGACCCCGGCGTCCAGCAGCGCGCGGGCGGCGGCGTGCGGTTCGCGCACCCCGGTGGCGATCTCCACCTCGTCCAGGTTGCCGACGGCGACGGTGGTGTGGCGCAGGGCCTCGGCATAGAGGGTGCGGGCCTCGCCGGGGTCGCTCCAGAACATCGGGCGCCAGTCGAGGTCGAAGACCGTGGTCCCGGTCCGGGCCCGGTGGGCGAGGGCCGCGAGGGTCGCCGTACGGCTCGGTTCCTCGCTCAGGCCGGTGCCGGTGACCCAGAAGATCCGGGTCCCGCGGATGGCGTCCAGGTCCAGCTCGTGGGCGTCGATCTGCAGGTCGGGGGCCTTGGGCTGCCGGTAGAAGTAGAGCGGGAAGTCGTCCGGCGGGAAGACCTCGCAGAAGGTGACCGGGGTGGGCAGTCCGGGGACGGGGGTGACCCAGCGGTCGTCGACGCCGAAGCCGCGCAGCGCCTCGTGCAGATAGGCGCCGAACGGGTCGTCGCCGGTGCGGGTGATCACGGCGGTGCGCCGGCCGAGCCGGGCCGCGGCGACCGCGACGTTCGCCGCCGAGCCGCCGAGGAACTTGCCGAAGGACGACACCTGGGCGAGCGGGACACCGGTCTGCAGCGGGTAGAGGTCCACTCCGATCCGCCCCATGGTGATCAGGTCGTAGGCCATCGGCTTCCCTTCGTCATGGCTCTCCACGGTTTTCTAGCCCGTCCACCGGACCCTGTCAATGTTTTGTCCAGACATTCGGACCAGGTGGTGGCCGGAGTGTCACAAACACCCCCTTCCTGTCACACATGTCACGCGTACGCGAACCCTCGGTCACACCCGGCCTACAGGCGGCCTCCGCCGGTCACTCTGCGTCGTTCACCGGGAACAGGCTTGGTGATCGCCAGCACAGCGCCCGGTCCCCCCGGCGGCCGTACCAGGCCGCCGCCGCGGCGTGCGCGGGGAGGTACGACCCATGACCGACCGAAGGCTCTGGTCCTACAAGGAGATCGCGGCCCACATCCGGGTGCAGCCGGACACCGTGCGGTCCTACCGCAAGCACGGGCTGCTGCCCCCGCCCGACCATGTCGAGGGCGGCAAGCCCTACTGGTACGCCGACACCGTCCGTGCCTGGGTCGCCTCCCGCCCAGGCAACCGGGGCCGCAGAGAAGGCTGATCACCCGGCGGCGGGGAACGGGGGGCCGCCGGGCCGTCGGCGCCGGGGCTCGATGACCGTGACCCCCGCCGCCGGTGCCGTGTCCATCGCCGCGAGGGCCGCCGGGGCCGCGTCGAGTGTGATCGTCCGGGTCACCAGGAGGTCGGGGCGCAGCACGCCGGTGCGGACCAGGCGGAGCATGCCGGGGTAGGCGTGGGCGGCCATGCCGTGGCTGCCGAGGAGTTCGAGCTCCAGGGCGATCGCACGGGCCAGCGGGACCGGGGTGGTGCCGTCGGCCGAGGGCAGCAGGCCGACCTGGACGTGCCGGCCGCGGCGGCGCAGCCCGTTCACGGACGCCGCGCAGGTGGCGGGCGAGCCGAGCGCGTCGAGGGAGAGGTGGGCGCCGCCGCCGGTCAGCTCGCGGACGGCGGCGGCCGGGTCGGGCACACCGGCCGCGTCCAGGCACTCGGCGGCACCGAACCGCCGGGCCAGTTCCAGGGCCCGGGGGGACACGTCGACCGCGACGACCCGGGCCCCCGAGGCCGCCGCGATCATCACCGCGGACAGGCCGACCCCACCGCAGCCGTGCACCGCGACCCACTCGCCGGCCGCCACCCGGCCCTGCTGCACCACGGCCCGGAAGGCGGTGGCGAAGCGGCAGCCGAGGGCGGCGGCGGTGCCGTACGCCATGTCGTCCGGGAGGGCGACGAGATTGACGTCGGCGTGGTCGAGCGCGACGTACTCGGCGAAGGAGCCCCAGTGGTGGAAGCCGGGCTGGGTCTGGCGTTCGCACACCTGCTGGTCGCCCGCCGCACAGGAGGGACAGCTGCCGCAGGCGCAGACGAACGGCACCGTGACCCGGTCGCCGGGCCGCCACCGGGTCACCCGGCCGCCCACCGCCTCGACCACGCCCGCGAGTTCGTGCCCCGGCACATGCGGCAGCGTGATGTCCGGGTCGTGCCCCATCCAGCCGTGCCAGTCGCTCCGGCACAGGCCGGTCGCCTCGACGCGGACGACCACGCCGTGCGGGGCCGGGGAGGGATCGGGCAGCTCACGTACCTCGGCGGGGTCGCCGTACCGTTCGAAGACCACGGCTCGCATGCATGCTCCTTTCGGTAGACTGGATTTCACGGGGCCGTTGCGCCGGGAACCCACCGCCCTCCCCCGGCGGTTTCGTCAACTCCTCCTGGTGGAAAGCCGTTCGGTGTCACCCGGCCATGAACAGGTAATCGCTTCACCGTTCGAGGTATCACACGTTCCGCTGAAATTGCCGCGACACAGCGGCCATCGCGCGCACTCGGCTCCCCCGCGAACAAGCTGGTGTCTTCTGCGAAGGAGACGTCAGCTTGCGAATTTCTGACATTCAGCGCTGCGAGGTCCGGCCCGGACGGCTCGTCGAGTGGACGTTCAGCAAGGCGACCGTCGCGGCGGCGGCAGCTCTGCCGCCGGATCCGCGGCCGCCGGCGTACATCCAGGAGTCGCACATCAGAACGGCGCGTTCGGTACGCCAGGACGGGCTTTTCGTACCGACCTGGCTGGGCACGGCGTTCGACCTGCCCGGCCGGGCCGACCTCGACGCACTCGAACAGGCCCTGCGGGACTGGACATTGCGTCACGAGACGTTGCGCAGCGGCTTCCGGTGGACCGGTGACGACATGCACCGGTTCACACTCGGCGACAACGACGTGTCACTGCACCGCGAGGTGATCGGCGACTTCGCCGACCCGGAGGCACTGGTCCGCTACATGCAGGATCGATTCGACGTCGCGGCGGACGCACTGGGCTGGCCGAACCTCATCTACACGGCGGTCGTACGCGACGACTCCACCAGCGTGTACATGGCCTTCGACCACACCAACGTCGACGCCTACTCCCTCCAGCGCATCCCGGACGAAGTCCACGAACTCTATCTCGCGGGCGTCACGGGACGGCCCGCCATCGGCACACCCGCGGGAAGTTACGTCGACTTCTGCGAGCAGGAGCGGGCCAACGCGGACGGAATCGACGACACCCACACGATCGTCGCGCGCTGGCGGGAGTTCATCGGCCGGTGCGACGGGAGGCTGCCGACCTTCCCGGTCGACCTCGGTCTGCAGCCCGGTGGCGAACTGCCCACCCAGAAGCTGATGTGCGAGCCGCTCGTGAACGCGGACACCGCCGCCGCGTTCGAGGAGCACTGCCGCCCCTACGGAGGCAGCCTGGTGGGCATCCTGGCCGCGACCAGCCTGATCGTCCACGAACTCGGCGGGCAGCCGGTCTACCGCACGGTCGTGCCCTTCCACACCAGAGTGAAGTCCGCGTGGTCGGACTCCGTGGGCTGGTACGTCGGCGGCGCACCGATCGAGGTCCCCGCGGCACGGGACTTCGACGGCGCGCTCGCCACGGTCCGCGCCGAACTGCGGGCCAACCGGTCGTTGGCACGCATTCCGCTGGCGCGCGTACTGCGGCTGCTCGGCGCGGACTTCCGTCCAACATCACCCGATATGTACTCGATCGTCTCGTATGTTGATGCTCGCCCCACTCCCGGCTCGGCCCGCTGGACCGAGAAGAAGGCCTACGGACTCATCCGGGTTTCCTACGGCGACCAAGTGTGCGCCTGGGTCAACCGGCTGCACGAGGGACTGTGGTTCGCCTGCCGCTACCCGGACACCGACGTCGCCTACAAGAACGTGCGACGGTACGTCGAGGGACTGCGGGAACTGATCAGCTCCATGCCGGCCGACGACCGCCTGCGGGTCGCGGAATTGGCATTCTCCTGACGTAACCACCGACCGGGTGAACCACGTTGACGCCGGCTCCATAAAACGCATGATGTGGATTCCCGCGCCGCGGCCGAACACCGGACGGCAAATCCGGTTTTTGTACGGCCCTTTGACGCCCGTCCGAGGACATTGCGAGTCAATGCCTTCGGAGCTGATGTCCATTGTGGAAAGCCCCTTCTCGTAACTGCTAGTGTCTGAGCCGTCACGGTAGGCAATCAGCCTCGATGTACAAGCAAAGAACCGAGGGTTCCATGCGCAAGCTTCAGCAGGTCGTGATCGCAGCAGTGGCGGCGGCGGGCGGCCTGTCCGCCGTCGGCGCCGGCACCGCCATCGCCGCCCCCGCGGACGGCGGACTCCAGGTGTCCGACCTCTACCGCCCCTACCAGGAGTGCAGCCCGCAGACGGTCGCCGAGAACGACGTCCCGATCGGCGTACTCGGTCTCGCCGGCACCGCGGACACCACCTGCGGTCAGTACAACAACGCCTTCACCGGCTGAGCCCGGAGCGGCCGGGGCCGGGTCACTGCAAAGGAAGACACATCACATGATCAGCGGGAAGAAGATCGCAGCCGTCTCGGGGCTCATCGGTGGCCTCGTGATGACCTGCGCCGGCATCACCCACGCGAACACCGGATCAGGGCCGGGAACCTGCGTCAGCGATCTCCTGGGCGGCTTCAGCTGCACCCAGCGGATCGAGGGCGAGGTCCCCGAGGACGGATTCGTCCCCCACCAGGAGACCTGCAAGCCGGTCCAGCCCGTGACGATCCCGGCGCCCCTGGGCGGCACCGGCGTGACACGGGTCGGCCCCGAGGTGACGTGCAACCCCACGACAGTCGGGGTGCCCCCGGAACCCGATGGCGAGCAGGGAGCACCCGGCCTGCTGCCCTGAACCACCGGGGCCGGGCCGTTCGACCCGACGCGACACTGGAACGCAGATCCTTAAATGTCACGATGTGTGTGTATAAGCTCACATCGAGTAGTCAAGCCGAGCGTGGCGCTCGGGTGAGAAAGGATCTGACATGCGTAAGTTCCAGCGCGTTGCGGTCGTGGCGGCAGCGGTTGCGGGCCTGTCCGCCCTCGGTGCCGGGGTGAGCTTCGCCGGCGGTGAGGACGAGGCCGCTCCGCGTGCCAACGCCGTGGCGACCTCGTCGGCCAACGCTGTGGCCATCGGCGACGGTTTCTACGCCCCGCCGCAGGCCCAGCCGGAGGCCCAGCCGGAGGAGCAGAAGCAGCCGGAGGAGCACAAGGCCGACCAGCCCGAGGAGAAGAAGGCCGACCAGCCCGAGGAGGGTTACGGCCAGGAGCAGCACGGCGAAGACGACTGAGGTCGCGTCGAGGGCTCATTCTCTCGACCCCGTCTCGGACGTATCGCCTTCCATGGAAGCCTGATGCGCATCCCCCGAACTCGACGCCCGGCCCCGCACCTACCCGGTCCCCCGACGGTGCGCCAATGACACCCGCGGCGATGGCAGCCCGGACGCGTGACGAACCATCAGGTCACGCGTCCGGGCTGCGGCCGTCCCGCCGCCGGACGCGACCGAAGGCTCGCCCCGGCACGGCATCCACTCCGACCTCTCGGGCCCGGGCGCACGCCGGTCAACGGCACACGCGCCCGGGCCTCCGTCGTAAAGGAACGAAGCACATGTTCAGTCCCCGGAAGATCGCCACCGCCTCGGCGCTCGTCGGAAGTCTCGCCGCGGTCTGCGTCGGCGCCGGACACGCTTACGCGGACGAGCCCTCGAGCGATTGCAGGACCAACGCTCAGGGTGACACCGTCTGCGTCCGCAAGAACGAGATCCATACCGACAAAGACGGCACACACCTCGTCCGCCAGGAGCAGGACTGCTCGACGGCCGACCGTCCGCGTGTGGTGTTCCAGGAGGAGGAACTGGTGGACGGCGGGTCCGCCGCTTCCGGTCCGGTCGTGGACTGTTCCAACACGGCTCCGCTGCCCAAGGGTTTCAAGAAGCCGCGCTTCGAGTTCTGAACATTCACGGCACAGGCCGGACCAGGACGGTTTCTGGTCCGGCTTTTCAGTTACCGGTTTCCGCTCCCCGCCCGATGCGCTCGGCTGCGGGACGGAAAAGCCCGGTGCCCCGGCCGTCGGCCGGGGCACCGGGCAGAGATGCGGTTCTGCTAGCCGCCGAAGCTGTTGTCACAGCCCATGGTCGAGCCCAGGGACGACTGCTGCGCGCCCGGGTTGCCCTCGCCGTTCGCCAGGTTGCCACCCAGACCGTTGCCGATACCGACCTCGCCGAGGACGTCGAGGTTGCTGTCGTGCGACGTGCAGGTGCTTGACTGTGTGATGTCGAAGCTGTCGCCGCCGCGCTTGCCCCAGCCCTGATCGGCGTGGGCCGTGCCGGCGCCCAGGAGCCCCATGCTGCCGAATGCGGCGATGAGGACGGCGGCCGTGTGGAGTTTACGCATGTCATCTCCGGTGAGGTCTGGTGGAGAAGGCCCGTGACGGGCCGTCATGTCGTCTGTGTGAGGAACGCTGTTGCGGGGCATCCGAAGGAATTCCGGCGGCGGGCCGGGCTCACATGCCCCTTGCTCCGGCAGCCCGCTCGCGCATGTGAATGGTCCCGGCGCCCGGCGTGAAGCCCGGCGCCGGGACCATGTGCCGTCCGGCGTCGCGCGCCGGCGGAGGCCCTAGAGGGCGCTGTTGTTGCAGCCCATCGTGGAGCCGATGTCGGTGGCCTGGGCGCCGGGGTTGCCCTCGCCGTTCAGCGCGTTGCCCAGCACGCCGTTGAGCAGCCCGACCTCGCCCAGCAGGTCGAGGTTCAGGTCGTGCGACTTGCAGTTCGAGCTCTGCGTGATCTTGAACTTGTCGCCGTGTCCGTCCTTGCCGCCCTGGTCGGCGTGGGCCGTGCCGCCGACGAGCCCGAGGGCGCCGATGGCGGTGACCAGAACGGCAACGCTGCGAAGCTTGCGCATGTCTTCTCCGATGAGAGTGTGCGAGTGGATGCGATCTGTTGTGGTAGATCGGCTTTACAGTTATGGAAGATTAATAGCGCTATATCGGGACATTGGTAGCGACGCGCCGTCTTCGTGATGGATCGTCAGGAGAACCCGAAGGCTTCAGAGCACGCGAACGGGCCCGTCGGGTGTCATTCCCGAGGGGCCCGTGCCGGACGTCAGACGCGACCGCCGTTGCCGTTACCGCGCGTTGGCGCTGGCACTGGCCAAGGAGTTCGCCTGGCTGTTGGCCTGGGTGCAGTCCACGCCCCGGGTCTCGGAGGCCGCGAGCAGGGCGACCGGTACGTTCGCGGCCAGCAGGTTCTGCGGGCTGCACTCCTGGTACGGGCGGAACAGGTTCGTCTGGCTCGGCGCACCCTGCTCGGACGAGGAGGCCTGGGGGGCCTGCGGAGAGATCTGAGGGCTGATCTGAGGGTTCAGCTGCGGATTGACCTGCGGGGCGACTTCGGTCCCCCGCTGCGGAGCTGCCTGCTGCGGGGCCGGCGAGCCGTAGGTCTGTGCGCTGGCCTGGGCGTTGGTGGCGGCCGCGGCCTGGGCGTCGGGCTGCGAGACAGGGGCCGGGGCAGGCCCGGTGTAGGCGGGGGTGGCGGCGGAGCTTGGGCCGGCACCGACGCCGGACAGACCGCCGGCCGCTGCGACGACGAGCGCGACCTTGTGAAGCTTGCGCATGAAATCCTCGGCCCTTCGTTGACCTGTGTACGAAACCTGGTGAAATGCCGGAACAGGCGCCGCAGTTGCCGCTGCTCCTGCTGCCGATACGGCTGCGGTGAGCCGTCGTTCTTGCCCCGTGGGGAACGAAGCGGGCGCGGACCCGGATACGGGCGCCTGGCCGTGGTCACCCATTTGACGCAAGGGGGCGCGCGGCCACGGGGACCCGTGACGCGCGGCAAATGGGTGACGGGCCCTGAGGCGCCGTGACCACGGCGAGGCGATTCTCGTTCCGGTGCAGAGAGGGCAGCACCCGAAGACCTGCAGAGGGGCCAGGGAATTCGCTGTCGGCTCCGACGTGAAGTCCGCGTGCCACTCGAGTGATTGCTGCCGACGACGCGGTGCGGATATCGCACCGACTGCACGCGCGACCGCACTGATCTGCTTTCAGGTATCGAAGGGTCGAGGGTTTCATGCGCAAGCTCCACAAGGCCGCGCTCGTCGTAGCAGCGGCCAGCGGTCTGTCCGGCATCGCCGCCGGCGTCAGCCATGCCGACACTGCTGTCGCACCAGGCGGTGCCACACCGGCGTCAGCTCCCGATCAATCCGTTCCCCAGACCGCGGCCCCGGCACCGGCTCCCCAGTCGGCACCCCAGCCCGCCGCCCCGCAGTACGCTCCCCAGCCGGCACCCCAGCCCGCCCCGCAGTACGCTCCCCAGCCGGCACCGCAGTACGCCCCGCAGGCGCCGCAGCAGTCCGGTTACGCCTCCGCCGCGGCCTCGTCGCAAGGCACGGCGCAGGCCACCGCAACGCCGTACCCTCAGCAGCCGGCGCAGGCCGCCCCACCGCAGCCGATGCAGGCCGCCCCGGCTCAGCCGGCTCAGGTCGTGCCGCAGGTCATGCCGCAGGTCATGCCCCAGGTCGCGCCGCAGGTAGGCATGCCCCAGGCGTTCGCCCCGGAGCCCCCGATGCATGTCATGCCGCAGGTGAACCCGCAGATCAACCCGCAGGTGAACCCGCTCGTCAACCCGGCGCTCGGGTCGCCGGGCGTACCGCAGCTGTCTCCCGTGGGCCTCGGCCAGGTCGCGGCACCTCCCCTCGGCCAGCTGGGTCTTCCCCGGCTCGGCTGACGGCCTCCCCGTCGGCGTCCACCGACTCGATCCGTCGCACATCTCATCCGCTCGACCAACGGAGTATCCATGCACAAGTTTCACAAGGCCGTCCTCGTGGGCGCCCTCCTCGGCAGTGTCGGCTCCCTCGGCAGCACCACCGCCTTCGCCCACGGTGAGCGGGGCCACGACCTCGACATCACGCAGGGCATCGAGTGCCGCTCGCACGACATGAACATCGAGGTGATCGGCAGCGTCGGCGCTCTCACCGGCCTGGCAGGCAACCTGCTGAACGGCGAGGGCAACCCGGGTGCGCAGCAGAGCCACCTCGGTTCCGACATGGGATGCAACAACCAGGCGCTCTGACAGCTTGCCGCCCCGCCCTCCGGACCCGCACGGATCATCTCGTCCGGTCCCCCACCGCATGCACATGGGGTGGGCGACTTCGGCGCCCGTGCGGGTCCTTCCCCCTTGTTCCGGTACGTGCCGGCGCCGTCGAGGCCCTTCACCGGATCACACGGCCGAAGCCCCCGCCGTCACCGTACTCATCGGTGACGGCGGGGGCTTCGAGCAGACGCGCCCGCGAACAGCCGGAAACGGCCCGAGGGGGGTCGTGGCGCTGACGACGGCCAGGCCGTGACCACGTCTCCCCAGGCGTAGGCGGGTGGGGCTGTGGCAGTGCCGTGGGGGAACGAACCACTGCCACAGCCGTCCCGTCCCTCTATGTGCCCGTGAACCCTTTCCCTCACTCCTGTAACCACTTGGAATGGTTTCGGCCGGTCGCCGTCCGGCCGGTGGGACGGGGTGCCCCGGGGAGCAGACGCGCGGACGCGCGCGGCCTTGGGTTCACGAGACCGGGGCCGCCCACGGGGAATCGGCACCGGACGAAGCAGGGTTCGACACGGCAGCACCGCCACGGCCCCCGAAGGGGTGGTCCGGCCGCGTACGGATATCAGCGCCCCGCACCGAGGATGCGGGGCGCGGCCGTCCGCCCGAGCCGCCCGGGGCACACCGGGCGGGGCCGTGGCGTGCCGGTCAGCGGGTGCGGGCCGGGCGGGAGCGGCGGTACAGGACCCCACCCGCGACGAGGAGCGCGACACTGCCTGCGGCTGCGGGCACCGTGAGGTCCGCTCCGGTGCGGGCCAGTGAGGACGCGACCGGCCGCGGGGTGTGCGTGACGCGCGGGGCCGGGTGGGACCGGACGTGTGCCACGGGCTTCGGGGACCGGGGCTTCGGGACCGGGGACTCGGGATGCTCGCCGGAACCGTTGACCGAGTGGTTACCGATGACGGGGTTGCCCACCCCGACCACGTTGACACTGTTCCCGGTGACGTTCGCCGGCACGTGGATCGGGAGCTGGACGAGATTGCCCGAGAGCACCCCGGGCGAGTCCGTGGCGCTGCCGTGCGCCGACGACCCGCCGGACGTGATCGAGCCATCGCTCTTGCCGGCGCCGTCGCCCTTCCCGGCGCCCTTGTTCTCGCAGCTGTTGCCGGCGGCCGGGTTGAGCAGCCCCACGACGTCCACCGTGTTGCCACAGACGTTCAGCGGCACGTGCACCGGGACCTGAATGGTGTTGCCGGAGAGCACCCCGGGCGAGCCGGCCGCCGTACCATCGGCCTCGGCCCCGTCGGCCGCGAAGGCGGCGGACACCGGGAGCGTCACGGCCATCGCGCCAGTCACGGCGACCGCGATCACACCGGTTCGGGTAGTCCGTCTCATGGGTTTCCTGCCTTCCTGACATCGTCGCGGGCACTCACCCGCACCCCATAGAACGCAGCGGACCCATCAGGGTTATGGGATGGCGACGCTTACTCACTCTGAGTGATCGGCGGGCAGGGTTCCGGGAGCCCCGGGCGGGCGCCGCCCGAGCCGGAGCGGCCGGGTCCGCTCCGCCGCCCGGCGCCGCCCGCGGGCGACCGGCCCGGCCGTGCGCCACTCGGCCCACCACGGCGCCCCGGAAGAGGTTGCGAGCCTTGGTAAGTACCCCCTAGGGGTATAGTGTGAACAGCGTGGGTTCCCATCGCGGACCCCATCGGCCCCACACGCCTCGACGAGGAGTAACGACATGACCGCCCAGACCGACACCGCGGGCTCCGTCACCACCGTCTACAAGGTCACCGGCATGAGCTGCGGCCACTGCGAGGGCTCCGTCTCCGGCGAGATCTCCGAGATCCCGGGCGTCAGCTCGGTGAAGGCGGTGGCGTCGACCGGCGAGGTGACCGTCGTCTCCGACGCCCCGCTGGACGACGAGGCCGTGCGCGCCGCCGTCGACGAGGCCGGCTTCGAGCTGGCCGGCAAGGCCTGAGAAAGACCCCTCCCTTTCCCGACCGGGCCGTGCCGACCAGCTGATACTGGATCCGTACGGTCCGGTCCGATGTCTGGAGTCCGGACATGACCAGCACCACCACCAAGACAGCGGCCGGGACCACGGCCAAAACGTCCGGCGCCGAACGGGTCGAACTGCTCATCGGCGGAATGACCTGTGCCTCCTGCGCCGCCCGGGTGGAGAAGAAGCTCAACCGGATGGCGGGCGTGAGCGCCACCGTCAACTTCGCCACGGAGAAGGCCCAGGTCACGATCACCGACGGCGTCCGGGTCGCCGA
The DNA here is from genome assembly GCF_014203595.1 of Streptomyces echinatus. Classification (GTDB taxonomy): domain Bacteria; phylum Actinomycetota; class Actinomycetes; order Streptomycetales; family Streptomycetaceae; genus Streptomyces; species Streptomyces echinatus. Next base: position 332,176 of record NZ_JACHJK010000001.1, on the reverse strand, counting down.
CCTGATCGCCACCGTGGAGAAGACGGGCTACACGGCCGGGGAACCCGCGCCGCCGGAGCCCGGACCCGAGGCCGGGACGGAGAGCCCCGGGCGGGACCCCGAACTCGGCGCGCTCCGGCACCGCCTGTTCGTCTCCGCGCTGCTCGCCGCCCCCGTGGTGCTGCTCGCGATGATCCCCGCGCTCCAGTTCGACAACTGGCAGTGGCTCTCGCTCACCCTCGCCGCACCGGTCGTCGTCTGGGGCGGCGCCCCCTTCCACCGGGCCGCCTGGACCAACCTCCGGCACGGCGCCGCCACCATGGACACCCTGGTCTCGGTCGGCACGCTGGCCGCGTTCGGCTGGTCTGTGTGGGCGCTGTTCTTCGGCGACGCGGGCATGGCCGGCATGCGCGACGAGTTCCGCTTCACCGTCTCCGGCATGGACGGCGCCTCCACCATCTATCTGGAGGTCGCCGCCGGGGTCGTCGCGCTGATCCTGCTCGGCCGCTACCTGGAGGCCCGCTCCAAGCGGCGCGCCGGGGCCGCCCTGCGGGCCCTGATGGAGCTGGGCGCGAAGGACGTGGCGGTGCTGCGGGGCGGCCGCGAGGTGCGCGTGCCGGTGTCGTCCCTGACCGTCGGCGACCGGTTCGTCGTACGGCCCGGCGAGAAGATCGCCACCGACGGCACGGTGGTGGAGGGCGTCTCCGCGGTGGATGCGTCCATGCTGACCGGCGAATCGGTGCCGGTCGACGTCGGCCCCGGCGACCGGGTCACCGGCGCCACGGTCAACGCGGGCGGACGGCTGGTCGTGGAGGCCGGGCGGGTCGGCGCGGACACCCAGCTCGCCCGGATGGCGCGGCTGGTGGAGGACGCCCAGAACGGCAAGGCGGAGGTGCAGCGGCTCGCCGACCGGATCTCCGCCGTGTTCGTCCCCGTGGTCATCCTCGTCGCGCTCGGTACATTCGGCGCCTGGCTGGGTGCCACCGGCGACACGGCCGCCGCGTTCACCGCCGCCGTCGCCGTACTGATCATCGCCTGCCCCTGCGCGCTGGGCCTCGCGACGCCGACCGCGCTGATGGTGGGCACCGGGCGGGGCGCCCAGCTCGGCATCCTGATCAAGGGCCCCGAGGTCCTGGAGTCCACGCGCCGCGTCGACACGGTCGTCCTGGACAAGACCGGCACGGTCACCACCGGACGGATGAGCCTGCAGGCGGTGTACGCCGCCGACGGCGAGGACGAGAAGGAACTGCTGCGGCTCGCGGGCGGCCTGGAGCACGCCTCCGAGCACCCCGTGGCCCGCGCGATCGCCACCGGCGCGGAGGAACGGGCCGGCGCCCTGCCGGCGGTCGAACACTTCGAGAACGTGCCCGGGCGCGGCGTGCGCGGACGGGTGGACGGCCGTGAGGTGGCCGTGGGGCGCCTCTACGACACCCTCCCGGAGGAGCTGGCCCGCGCGGCACGGGAGGCCGAGCAGCAGGGCCGTACGGCCGTCGTGGCGGGCTGGGACGGACGGGCCCGCGGAGTGCTCGCCGTCGCCGACGCCGTCAAGGACACCAGCGCCGAGGCGGTCCGCGAGCTGCGCGGCCTGGGGCTCACGCCGGTACTGCTCACCGGGGACAACCGGACGGTCGCCGAGGCGGTGGCGCGGAGCGTCGGCATCGACCCCGGGAATGTGTACGCCGAGGTGCTGCCCGAGGACAAGGTGGACGTCGTACGACGGCTGCAGCGCGAGGGACGGTCCGTGGCCATGGTGGGCGACGGGGTGAACGACGCCGCCGCGCTCGCCACCGCCGACCTGGGCCTCGCCCTGGGCACGGGCACGGACGCGGCGATCGAGGCCGGCGATCTGACGCTGGTGCGCGGGGACCTGCGGGTGGCCGCGGACGCGATCCGGCTGTCCCGCCGGACGCTGGCCACCATCAAGGGAAACCTGGCGTGGGCCTTCGGCTACAACGTCGCCGCGCTGCCGCTGGCCGCCGCCGGACTGCTCAACCCGATGATCGCGGGGGCGGCGATGGCCTTCTCCTCGGTGTTCGTGGTCACCAACAGTCTGCGGCTGCGGGCCTTCCGCTGAACCGGCGGCGCCCGCGGGACCGACACGGATCAATGCGGATCGATGTACCGGTCCCCCTGGAGTCCGGCGCGCGCCTCACATAAGCTCTTCACAAGGCTCGCGCATCATCCTTACGCTTGGGTCCCGATTGCCGTATCGGGGCTCTTGCGTACCTAAGGGACATATGCAAGAGACGCAGATCACAGTGATGCGAACGTAACCATCGAAGGGGTTCGAAGGTCTAAGTTGGCGATGTCAGACCAGCGTCTTGGGGGGCGCTGACTGGCATCTGAGGATGTCTTGGGGGACTTCCTCAGAGATGCGTTGCCGGGGCACGTACACCGGGAAGCTTTGAGCGGCCCTCCCAGCGTGCGTTGTCCCGGCAGATCGCACCGCATCACTGGAGCACGGCGAGTTCTGCTCGTTGTGCTCAGACAGCGATTCAGGCGCTGTCCTCTCCGAGCGCCCGGCCGGATCCCGTGGGGGGAATCCGCACCGGGACATGGGAAGGCGCCCTGGTCGTCGGCCCGTGGGGGGACCGGCGTCTCAGGGCGCCTTCCGCTTGTCGCCGGCTCTCCGGCTGTCGCCGTCTCTCCGGCACCGGCTCAGGGCCCGCCCCGACGGGCAGACCCTGGTACTCGGTGTGTTCAGCGCTCCTCGACCGGAACGAAGTCGCGCTCGACGACGCCCGTGTAGATCTGGCGCGGGCGGCCGATGCGGGAACCCGGCTCCTTGATCATCTCGGTCCACTGGGCGATCCAGCCCGGCAGCCGGCCGAGGGCGAACAGGACCGTGAACATCTCGGTCGGGAAGCCCATGGCCCGGTAGATCAGACCGGTGTAGAAGTCGACGTTCGGGTAGAGGCTGCGCGAGACGAAGTAGTCGTCGGAGAGCGCGTGCTCCTCCAGCTTCAGCGCGATGTCCAGCAGCTCGTCGGACTTGCCGAGGGCGGAGAGGACGTCGTGCGCGGCAGCCTTGATGATCTTGGCGCGCGGGTCGAAGTTCTTGTAGACCCGGTGGCCGAAGCCCATCAGGCGGACGCCGTCCTCCTTGTTCTTCACCTTGCGGATGAAGGAGTCGACGTCCCCACCGGACTCCTGGATGCCCTCCAGCATCTCCAGCACCGACTGGTTGGCACCGCCGTGCAGCGGGCCCCACAGGGCGCTGATGCCGGCCGAGATCGAGGCGAACATGTTCGCCTGCGAGGAGCCGACCAGGCGGACCGTGGAGGTCGAACAGTTCTGCTCATGGTCGGCGTGCAGGATCAGCAGCTTGTCGAGCGCGGAGACGACGACCGGGTCCAGCTCGTACTCGTCCGCCGGGACCGAGAAGGTCATGCGCAGGAAGTTCTCGACGTAGCCGAGGTCGTTGCGCGGGTAGACGAACGGGTGGCCGATCGACTTCTTGTACGCGTACGCCGCGATCGTCGGGAGCTTGGCGAGCAGCCGGATCGTGGAGAGGCTGCGCTGCTTCTCGTCGAACGGGTTGTGGCTGTCCTGGTAGAAGGTGGACAGCGCCGAGACGACCGAGGACAGCATGGCCATCGGGTGGGCGTCGCGCGGGAAGCCCTTGTAGAAGTTCTTGACGTCCTCGTGCAGCAGCGTGTGCCGCGTGATGTCGTTCTTGAACGTCGAGAGCTCGTCGACGGTGGGCAGCTCGCCGTTGATCAGCAGGTACGCCACCTCAAGGAAGGTGGAGCGCTCGGCCAGCTGCTCGATGGGGTAGCCGCGGTAGCGGAGGATGCCCGCCTCGCCGTCGAGGTAGGTGATCGCGGATTTATAGGCGGCCGTGTTGCCGTACCCGCTGTCCAGGGTCACCAGACCGGTCTGGGAGCGGAGCTTCCCGATGTCGAAGCCCTTGTCGCCGACGGTGCTGTCGACCACCGGGTAGGTGTACTCGCCGTCGCCGTACCGCAGTACTACAGAGTTGTCGCTCACGTCTTCCCTCACCGACGTAGTGCCTCATCTTCGAGGTGCCCTGACTGTCTCTACCATCCCCCATTTGGCTCAGGAGAGTGCACTCGGGGTCGACCATTGGGCCTATTGGCGGCACTCAGTGCCGTCAACCTGCTCATCCTGCCCCCTCCGAGGGGCATCCGGAAGTGCTCTGTGACCTTTACGACTCGTTTGATCGATCATTTTTGCCGAGCCTGAAGTCGAGGGCCGTACAACGCCGTCCCGCCGACACCGTGCGCACCGCCTGCCCGATCGCCTTGCGTGAACCGACGAGGACGACCAGCCGTCTGGCCCGGGTGACCGCCGTGTACAGCAGGTTCCGCTGGAGCATCATCCACGCCCCGGTCGTGACCGGAATCACCACGGCGGGATACTCGCTCCCCTGAGAGCGGTGGATGGTCACCGCGTACGCGTGGGCCAGCTCGTCGAGCTCGTCGAACTCGTACGGAACCTCCTCGTCTTCGTCCGTCAGCACGGTCAGACGCTGGTCGACCGGATCGAGCGAGGTGACGACGCCCACGGTGCCGTTGAAGACGCCGTTCTTCCCTTTCTCGTAATTGTTGCGAATCTGGGTGACCTTGTCGCCGACGCGGAAGACCCGGCCGCCGAACCGCTTCTCCGGCAGATCGGGCCGCCCGGGCGTCACGGCCTGCTGGAGCAGCCCGTTCAGCACGCCCGCGCCGGCCGGCCCCCGGTGCATCGGCGCGAGCACCTGGACGTCCCGGCGCGGGTCCAGCCCGAACTTGGCCGGAATCCGCCGCGCGGCGACGTCGACCGTGAGCCGGCCGGCTGCCTCCGTGTCCTCCTCGACGAAGAGGAAGAAGTCCTTCAGCCCGTCGGTGAGCGGATGCCGCCCCGCGTTGATCCGGTGCGCGTTGGTGACGACACCGGACTGCTGGGCCTGCCGGAAGACCTGGGTGAGCCGGACGGCCGGGACGGGACTGCCGTCGGCCAGGAGATCCCGGAGGACCTCCCCGGCGCCGACACTGGGCAGCTGGTCGACGTCACCGACGAACAGCAGGTGAGCCCCCGGCGGTACGGCCTTCACCAGCTTGTTGGCGAGCAGCAGGTCCAGCATCGACGCCTCGTCCACGACCACCAGGTCCGCGTCGAGCGGCCGGTCCCGGTCGTAGGCGGCATCCCCGCCCGGCTTCAGCTCCAGCAGCCGGTGCACCGTGGACGCCTCGGCTCCGGTCAGCTCGGACAGCCGCTTGGCCGCGCGCCCCGTCGGCGCCGCCAGCAGCACCTTGGCCCGCCTGGCCCGGGCCAGCTCCACGATCGAGCGCACCGTGAACGACTTGCCGCAGCCCGGCCCGCCGGTCAGCACGGCCACCTTCTCGGTCAGCGCGAGCCTGACGGCCGCCTCCTGCTCCGGCGCCAGGTCGGCTCCCGTACGCGCCTTCAGCCAGCCGAGGGCCTTGCCCCAGTCCACGTCCCGGAAGCCCGGCATCCGGTCCTGGTCCGTCCGCAACAGCCGCAGCAGCTGTCCGGACAGGGACAGTTCGGCACGGTGGAACGGCACCAGATAGACGGCGCTGACGGGCTCCGAATCCCCCTCGGGACCAGGCACCTTCTCCCGTACGACCCCCGGATCCGCCCCCTCCTCCGCAGGCTCGGACAGCTCCGCGAGACACTCGATGACCAGCCCGGTGTCGACCTGGAGCAGCTTCACGGCATCGGCGATCAGCCGCTCCTCCGGCAGGAAACAGTGGCCCTGGTCCGCGGACTGGGACAGCGCGTACTGCAGGCCGGCCTTCACCCGCGCCGGGCTGTCGTGCGGGATGCCGACCGACTGGGCGATCTTGTCGGCGGTGAGGAAGCCGATGCCCCAGACGTCGGCGGCGAGCCGGTACGGCTGCTCCTTCACGACCGAGATCGACTCGTCGCCGTACTTCTTGTAGATCCGCACGGCGATCGACGTCGACACCTCGACGGTCTGCAGGAAGAGCATGACCTCCTTGATCGCCTTCTGCTCCTCCCAGGCCTCCGCGATCTTCCCGGTCCGCTTCGGCCCGAGCCCCGGCACCTCGATCAGCCGCTTCGGCTCCTCCTCGATGATCCGGAGCGTGTCCAGACCGAAGTGCTGGGTGATGCGGTCGGCGAAGACCGGCCCGATGCCCTTGACCAGACCGGAGCCGAGGTAACGGCGGATGCCCTGGACCGTGGCCGGCAGGAGGGTCGTGTAGTTCTCGACGAGGAACTGCTTGCCGTACTGCGGATGCGAACCCCAGCGGCCCTCCATCCGCAGGGACTCCCCCACCTGGGCACCGAGCAACGCGCCCACCACCGTGAGCAGCTCCCCGGCACCCCGGCCGGTGTCGACACGGGCGACCGTGTATCCGTTCTCCTCGTTGGCATACGTGATCCGCTCCAGCACCCCTTCGAGCGTGGCTGGGTGGCGGTGGGGTGGGGTGGGGGGAGGGGAGGGGGAGGGGGTTGGGGACGGGGAAGGGTTCGGGGGGCGTGTGGGGGTGGGGGTGCGGCCGGTGGGGGGTCTGGGGGTGGGGCCCGGGCTCGCGGAGGTGGGGGGTGTGGGGCGCGTGGGGCTGGGGGCAGGGGGGCGCGTGGAGCTCGTGGGGGTGGGGCCCGTGCTCATGGGGCCCGTGGAGCTCGTGGAGTTGGAGTTCCCCGCCTGTCGATCCATGGTGCGACGGTACCGGGAGGGTGTGACAGGGGTGGCGGTGCGACGGGGTGCGGGTATGACCGGGCCGGGCTGGGGTGTGACGGGGATGGGGGGTGGAGCGGGGCCGGCCGTGGCGTCATCGTGTGTGCGGTTCGGGGTCCGTGCGTTGGCGGGGCCGGGCTGGGTCCGGCTTCGGTGGGTACGGCTGAGGCCGGCTTCGGCGAGGTCCGGCGTTGCCAAGTGCTGCCCGCTGTACGAATGTGACGGAGTTGATCGGCACGGAGTGAGCAGGTGGCCGTCGGGCCGCTCGCTTCTCGGCCAGTGTCGTGCTGGAGCGGGCCGCAAAGGCAGTGGCCCAGGCCGGTACCGGGCCCTTGAGTGGGCCGAGGGCGTGCTGTCGGCGGGGGTGCGCGGACGCCTCTCGCAGGGACGCCGGGTGGGTTCAGCGGGTCACGGGTAGTGGGGGGTGCGCGGACGCCTCTCGCAGGGACGCCGGGTGAGTTCGGCGGGTCACAGGTAGTGGGGGGGGCGCGCGGACGCGCCTCGCAGGGACGCCGGGTGGGTTCAGCGGGTCACGGGTAGTGGGGGGTGCGCGGACGCCTCTCGCATGGGCGCCGGGGGCGTTGGCGGCGTTCGGTGTCGGGGATACTTGTGGCCGGTCGGCCCCCAGCGCGTTCGCGTTCGTACGTCTGCCGGTCGGCCCCACACGACGCCTGATCCCTGGGTCGGAGAAGCGGCTGTTCGCGGCCCTGACTGAGTGCCTGGGAGCACTCGAACCGCCGCTCACCCTCAATTGGCAGATCTGTGCCGCGTCACGGGCTTGGGCTCGCTTTCCCACCTGCTGATTCGTCTGCGCTCAGTGGCACGGATCCACCAATTACCCCTGCTGCGCAGGGCGCCCTGGCGGGGGCCCGGGGAAAATGCCTGTCGCGGTGGCTCGGGGCGGCGGAGACTCGACTCATGGATGGCATGGGGGAGTTCCGGGAGGCGGTCGGTGCGTGGGCGGCCGGTGGGGACGGCGGGGCCGCACGCGCGCTGGCCGCGCGGTTGCCCGTGCGGGTGGCCGTCCTGTTGGAGGGGCCGAGCGACGCGGCGGCCGTCGACGCGCTGGCCGCGCGCCGCGGCCGTGACCTGGCGGCCGAGGGGGTCTGCGTCCTGCCGATGGGCGGGGCGATGAGCGTCGGGCGTTTCGCCGGGCTCCTCGGGCCGGTCGGTCTGGGGCTGCGCCTCACGGGGCTGTGCGACGAGGCCGAGCGCCGGTATTACGCCCGCGGCTGGGAGCGGGCCGGCGCGGCGCAGGAGGGGTTCTTCGTGTGCGCGGCTGATCTGGAGGACGAGCTGATTCGGGCGCTGGGCGTGGCGCGCGTGGAGGAGCTGGTCCGGGCGGAGGGCGACCTGCGCGCCCTGCGGACCTTTCTGCGCCAGCCCGCGCAGCAGGGGCGCACCTCGGAGCAGCAGCTGCGGCGCTTCCTCGGCACGAAGAAGGGGCGCAAGATTCATTACGGGCGTGTCCTCGTCGACGCCCTCGACGCCGACCGCGTACCCGATCCCCTCGCCCACCTCCTCGCCGGCCTCTAACGGTCTGCCCCGCGATTGATCGCGGGGCAGACCCCGCCGGTACGGCGCCTCATCGTGGGCCCTGATCAGCGTGTCCCGGGCGGTATGCCCCTCGGGCCGCAGTGCGAGGGCGACCGTGGCGCCAGCCTCCTTGGTGCCGCCGTAGTCCGAGCCGTCAGGCATGCGTGGCCTCCGCCGTCTGGCACTGCGTAATGAGGTCATGCGAGACACCAGGGCAGCGAGCTGACCCGACCGCACCGGGCACAGGATGTCGGGTCCGGCACAGTGGGTCTTCCCTAGCGTGGAGATCAGTAAGGGAAGGACGGCCAGGGGTGCTGGAGCGGCTAAATCAGGCCATGGACTACATCGAGGACCACCTTGATGAGCCTATCGACGCGGCCGAGCTGGCCCGTATCGCCATGACGTCGGAGTACCACTTCCGGCGGATGTTCTCCGCGCTGGCGGGGATCCCGCTCTCCGAGTACATCCGCCGCCGCCGGCTGACGCTCTCCGGGGCCGAAGTGCTCGCCGGGGAGCGGACGCTGCTCGATGTCGCGGTGCGGTACGGGTACAGCTCGGGCGAGGCGTTCGCGCGTGCCTTTCGCGCCGTGCACGGGGTCGGACCCGGCGAGGCGCGGCGGACGGGTGCCGCGCTGCACTCCCAGCCCCGGATGTCCTTCCGGCTGATCGTCGAAGGGAGCAGCAGCATGCGGTACCGGGTAGTGGAGAAGGACGGGTTCAGGCTCATGGGCAGGGGGACACAGGTCCCGCTGGTCTACGAGGGGATGAACCCGGCCATCGTGGAGTTCGTCAAGAGCATCGGCAAGGAGACACTGGGGCGCTGGGAGGAGTACGTGGACGGGGAGCCCGCCGGTGTCGTGGCCGCTGTCAGCAACCACTCCGCGGACGATGCGGAGGGCACCGAAATCGACTACTTCCACGGGGTGGTGAGCGACGCGGAGGTGCCCGGCGCTTCGGAGAGCCTTGACGTCGAGCCGGGGACGTGGGCGGTGTTCGAGTCCTCGGGCGAGTTTCCGCTGGCGGTGCAGTACCTCTGGCGGGATGTGTACACGCAGTGGTTCCCGTCGAACCCGTACCGGAGCCGGCCGGGTCCATCACTCTCGCGCACGCGGGTGTCCGAGGACGGTACGCACGCGGACGCGGAGGTTTGGATTCCGGTGGAGCGAGTCGGCGGCTGAACCCCGACGCCGGCTACGGCTTGCCGAGTCGCCCGCCGTATTCGTACAGCCGCTTGTTCGGCTTACGCCCCCGCGAATGATCGAGGTTCGGCCGTGACAGGAGGCGGGCCGTGCGGGTTCTTCGAGTGTGATCAAGAAGCACATCCGCACGGCCATGTCCCATCCTTCCCTCTGCGGTCTGTCGTGCCACCATCTCGGCGAGTTGATCCAAGAACTCGCGCCACGCTGGCAAGCACGCTGTGAGTCCGGACGGCACGAGCGGCGCCGGGGCGCCCGCCGACGGCACCGGGGAGCCGGGCCGAACTGTGAACTGTCCTCCACCGACCGGGTGCTGGCCACCTTGGTCCACCTGCGCACCCGTCTGACCCACGAGGCCCTGGCCGTGATCTACGAGGTGGGATCATCCACCATCGGCCGGGCAATCAGTGAGATTCGCCCACTGCTGGCCGCGCGTGGTTTCGCCGTGCCCGGTCGCTCCGGGTTGCGACTGCGCACCCTGGCCGATGCGTTCGCCTACGCCGAAGCGGAGAACGTCACGCTGCGGATCGACGGCACCGAGACCCAGGTGCGACGTCCGCAGGCGCACCGTCCAGGACGGCGGGCGTTCGTCTCCGGCAAGCGCCGCCAGAACACCATCAAGACCACCACGATCAGCGACCAGCAGGGACGCACCCTGTACTCCGGCGCAGTGCGGCCCGGCCGCATGCACGACCAGACCGCGATCCGCACCGAGGGCATCGCCGAGCAGCTCCGCCTCCATCCGGACGCTAAAGCCGAAGTAGACGAGGGCTACCGCGGTCTGGCCAACGAGTTCCCCGGCCAGATCAGCGCCCCGCCACGGAAGCCGAAAGACATCGACAACACGCCGCTGACCGAGCGGTACGGGTGGCGCGAGCTGCGACGCCGGCAATCTTCCCGCCGGCTCTGCGTCGAGCACACCAACGCCGAGCATCGGCAGTGGCGGCCCCTCCAGCGGTACACCGGACGACGCGAGGACTACGGCGAGATCCACCTGGCCGTCGCCGGCCTGGTCTCCGACCGCGCCGCCCGGCGCATCACCCGACACCAGCAGAGCACCGAACTCGTACTTGCCCGCACCATGACCCGCTGAGCAACCCGCCCAGCCGAACCCCAGGCCGGTACGCCCAGATATCAATCGTGGGGCAGGCCGTAAGCCACGCCCACCCCCTCTCCGGCCTCTGAGCCCGCGTCCCCTCGCCGGCCTCTGAGTCCATTGGGCGTGGTCAGGGGCTGGCCGTGGGCTGCTGGATATCAGGGGCTGGCCGTGGGGGGCTGGATGTCAGGGGCGCTGGATTTGAGGGGGCAGGCTGCTGGGGGCCGCTGAGTGCGGGCGCTGCGCGCCGGGCCGTTGTGTGTGGTGGGGGCCCGTGGCCGGGCCGGGTGGTGTGGAACCGTCCGGCCCGGCGAACGGGTCAGGCGGGCTGGAGTACGCAGGTGCCGACCACGTAACCGGTGACGCCGCTCTTGGTGACCTTGACCCAGCGGGTGCTGGTGATGCCGCAGGCGGTGTACGAGCCGCCGTAGTACATCTGGCACGGCGACGACGCGGTCTGGCCCTTGTTCAGCTGGGCGAGGGCCGTGCCACTGGTGCTCGTGCGGTCGCGGATGATCACGGTCTCCAGGGCCTTCGCCGTGCAGCTCGCCGCTGACGCGTTCGTCGCGGCGACGGCGGGGGTGCCCGCCACCAGCGTGGTTCCGGCCAGCGCGGCGGCCGCGAGGGACGCCCCGAGAATTCGGCGTGCGTGCATGTCCGATGCTCCTCCCGTTGATTGGCGCGGGCATGCCACCCGCGCACCCCGGGGGCAGCCTAGGTCTTCTCGTGGCCGGTCACGATCCGGTTTCGGGATGCGGGCAGGGGGTTGTCCCTCGCCGTGTAATCGATTCCAATCTCCTGCAGCGGGTGTGTAATCGATTCCACGAGGAGGTGGAGCCGGCGATGGCGAGCATCAAGGACGTCGCCGCGGCGGCCGGGGTTTCCGTGGCCACCGTGTCGCGGGTGCTGAACGAGCACCCGTCCGTCAGCGCCGACGCCCGCACGCGCGTGCTGGCCGCCGTGGCCGACCTGGGGTACCGGCCGAACGCCGTCGCCCGGTCCCTGCGGACCGACCAGACCCACACCCTCGGGCTCGTCATCAGCGACGTGCTGAACCCGTACTTCACCGAGCTGGCCCGCTCCGTCGAGGAGGAGGCCCGGGCGCTCGGCTACAGCGTCATCATCGGCAACGCCGACGAACGGCCCGAGCTGCAGGACCACCACGTGCGGAACCTGCTCGACCGGCGGATCGACGGGCTGCTCGTCTCCCCGACCGACGGCGGCTCGCCCCTGATGCTGGACGCCGCGCGCGCGGGCACCCCGATGGTGTTCGTGGACCGGTGGATCCCCGGGGTGGACGTGCCGGTCGTACGGGCCGACGGGCGGGCGGCCGTACGGGATCTCGTGGCGCATCTGTACGGGCTCGGGCACCGGCGGCTCGCGATCATCGCGGGCCCCGCCGCCACCACGACCGGCAGCGAGCGCGTCGAGGCCTTCCGGGCCGCCCTGGCCGAGCACGGGCTTCCGCTCCCGGACGCCTATACGGGCCAGGGCGACTTCCAGGCGGAGAGCGGGCGGCGGGTCACCGAGGGGTTCCTGGACCTGCCCGAGCCGCCCGAGGTCGTCTTCGCGGCCGACAACCTGATGGCGCTCGGCGCGCTGGACGCCGTACGCGCGCGTGGGCTGCGCGTGCCCGACGACATCGCGCTGGCCGCGTTCGACGACATCCCCTGGTTCGTGCACACCGATCCGCCGGTCACCGCGATCGCCCAGCCGACGGGCGAGCTGGGGCGTCTCGCCGTACGCGCGCTGGTCGACCGGATCGAGGGGCGCCCCCCGCGCTCCGTCACCCTGCCCGCCCGGCTCGTCGCGCGCCGCTCGTGCGGTGAGCCGGCCACCCCCACACCGTCCCTCTCCCCAGTGCAAAGGAGCACGTCGTGAGCAACCCGGACGAGTTGCTGCGCATCGAGGGCATTCGCAAGACCTTCCCCGGCGTGGTCGCGCTCGACGGCGTCGACTTCGACCTGCGCCGGGGCGAGGTCCATGTGCTGCTCGGTGAGAACGGCGCCGGCAAGAGCACGCTGATCAAGATGCTCTCCGGGGCCTACACACCCGACTCCGGGCGGATCCGTGTCGACGGCCGGGAGGTGCGCATCCATGGCGCGCAGGACGCCGAGCGGCTCGGGATCGCCACCATCTACCAGGAGTTCAACCTGGTGCCCGATCTGACCGTGGCCGAGAACATCTTCCTGGGCCGGCAGCCGCGCCGCTTCGGGATGATCGACCGCAAGCGGATGGAGGCCGACGCCGAGGGGCTCCTCGCGCGCGTGGGTGTCGACGTCTCGCCACGCGCGCGCGTGCGGGAACTCGGCATCGCGCGGCTCCAGATGGTCGAGATCGCCAAGGCGCTCAGCCTGGACGCGCGCGTGCTCATCATGGACGAGCCGACCGCCGTGCTCACCTCGGAGGAGGTCGAGAAGCTCTTCGCCATCGTGCGGTCGCTGCGCGCGGACGGCGTGGGGGTCGTCTTCATCACGCACCACCTGGAGGAGATCGCCGCCCTCGGCGACCGCGTCACCGTCATCCGGGACGGCCGCAGCGTCGGGCAGGTGCCCGCCGCCACGCCCGAGGACGAACTGGTACGGCTGATGGTGGGACGGTCCATCGAGCAGCAGTACCCGCGGGAGCGGCCCGAGCGGGGCGCCGCGCTGCTCAGCGTCGAGGGCCTCACCCGTGACGGGGTCTTCCACGACGTCAGCTTCGACGTGCACGCCGGGGAGGTCGTCGGCATCGCGGGGCTCGTGGGGGCCGGCCGGACGGAGGTCGTACGTGCCGTGTTCGGCGCCGATCCCTACGACGCCGGGAGCGTGCGGGTCCTGGGTGACCGGCTGCGGCGGCATGACGTGAACGCCGCCATGGCGGCCGGGATCGGGCTCGTGCCGGAGGACCGCAAGGGCCAGGGGCTCGTGCTGGACGCCTCCGTCGCGGAGAACCTGGGTCTGGTGACCCTCCGTTCGGCGACCCGGGCCGGGCTCGTGGACCGCCGGGCGCAGTACGCGGCGGCCGAGCGGATGGCCGGGCAGCTGGGGGTGCGCATGGCGGGCCTCGGGCAGCACGTGCGGACGCTGTCCGGCGGCAACCAGCAGAAGGTCGTCATCGGCAAGTGGCTGCTGGCCGACACCAGGGTGCTGATCCTGGACGAGCCGACGCGCGGGATCGACGTCGGCGCCAAGGTCGAGATCTACCAGCTGATCAACGAGCTGACCGCCGCCGGGGCCGCCGTACTGATGATCTCCAGCGATCTCCCGGAGGTGCTCGGCATGAGCGACCGGGTGCTGGTGATGGCCCAGGGCCGGATCGCCGGTGAGCTCTCCGCCGACGAGGCCACGCAGGACGCGGTGATGTCCCTCGCCGTCAGCACTCCCACCACCGAGAAGGAGGCCCCCCGTGGCCACTGACACGCTCAAGAGCGAGCCGGGCGCGGGTGGCGCCCCCGGGGCCCTGCGCCGGCTGCTCCTCGACAACGGCGCGCTCACCGCGCTGATCGTCCTCGTCATCGCCCTGTCGGCGCTGTCGGGTGACTTCCTGACGACGGACAACCTGCTCAACATCGGTGTCCAGGCCGCCGTCACGGCCATCCTCGCCTTCGGCGTGACCTTCGTGATCGTCTCCGCGGGCATCGATCTGTCCGTGGGTTCGGTGGCCGCGCTGTCGGCGACCGTGCTGGCCTGGAGCGCGACGCAGCACGGGGTGCCGGTCGCCCTGGCGGTCATCCTCGCCGTCGCCACCGGTGTCGCGGCCGGCCTGGTGAACGGTTTCCTCATCGCCTACGGCAAGCTGCCGCCGTTCATCGCGACGCTGGCCCTGCTGTCGGTGGGCCGCGGTCTCGCCCTGGTGATCTCGCAGGGCTCCCCCATCGCCTTCCCCGGCTCCGTCTCGCACCTCGGGGACACCCTCGGCGGCTGGCTGCCGGTGCCGGTGCTGGTCATGGTGCTGATGGGGCTGATCGCCGCGTTCGTGCTCGGGCGGACCTACATCGGCCGGTCCATGTACGCGATCGGCGGCAACGAGGAGGCCGCGCGGCTGTCGGGCCTGCGGGTGAAGCGGCAGAAGCTCGCCATCTACGCCCTGTCCGGGCTGTTCGCCGCGGTCGCCGGCATCGTGCTGGCGGCCCGGCTGTCCTCGGCTCAGCCGCAGGCCGCCGACGGCTACGAACTGGACGCGATCGCCGCGGTCGTCATCGGCGGCGCCTCGCTGGCGGGCGGCACCGGCAAGGCCTCCGGCACGCTGATCGGCGCGCTGATCCTGGCGGTGCTCAGGAACGGTCTCAACCTGCTGAGCGTGTCCGCCTTCTGGCAGCAGGTCGTGATCGGTGTCGTGATCGCGCTGGCGGTGCTGCTGGACACCGTGCGCCGCAAGGCCGGGGCGACTCCGGTGGCCGCGGGCACCGGCGGGCCCAAGGGCAGGCAGGCGGTGACGTACGCGCTCGCCGCCGTGGTCACCGTCGCCGTCGTCGGCGCCACCTCCTTCCTGCACGGCGGTTCCTCCTCGTCCACGAACCCGAGGCTGGGGCTGTCCCTGTCCACGCTCAACAACCCCTTCTTCGTGCAGATCCGGGCGGGTGCCCAGGCCGAGGCGGAGAAGCTGGGCGTGGACCTGACCGTCACCGACGCCCAGAACGACGCCTCCCAGCAGGCCAACCAGCTGCAGAACTTCACCAGCTCGGGCCTGGGCGCGATCATCGTCAACCCGGTGGACTCGGACGCGGCCGGCAACTCCGTCAAGGCCGCCGACAAGGCGCGGATCCCGGTCGTCGCCGTCGACCGGGGCGTCAACAAGGCCTCGGTGGACACCCTGGTGGCCTCCGACAACGTCGCCGGCGGTGAACTGGCCGCGAAGACCGTCGCCGAGCGGCTCGGCGGCAAGGGGAAGATCGTCATCCTCCAGGGGCAGGCGGGCACGTCGGCGGCCCGGGAGCGGGCGGCCGGGTTCGCCCGGGGGCTCAAGGCCTACCCGGGCATCCAGGTGCTGGCCCAGCAGCCGGCCGACTTCGACCGCACCAAGGGCCTCGACGTGATGTCGAACCTGCTCCAGGCCCATCCGGACGTGCAGGGTGTCATCGCGGCCAACGACGAGATGGCCCTCGGCGCGATCAAGGCGCTCGGCTCCAGGGCCGGGAAGTCCGTGCAGGTCGTCGGCTTCGACGGCACCCCGGACGGACTGACGGCGGTCAAGGACGGCACGCTGTACGCGTCGGTCGCCCAGCAGCCCAGCCAGCTGGGCCGGATCGCCGTGGACAACGCCCTGAAGGCGGTCCGGGGCGACAAGGTGGAGCCGATGGTCAAGGTGCCGGTGAAGGTGGTCACGAAGGACAACGTGGCCGGCTTCAGCGGCTGACACGGACGGACGGGCGGGTGCCTCCGGGGGACTTCCCGGGGGCGGCCCGCCCGGCGTCATCTCTCAGGGGAGTCAACTGATGTACGACTACGACCTCCTGGTCGTGGGATCGGCCAACGCCGACCTGGTGATCGACGTCGAGCGGCGGCCGGCCGCCGGCGAGACGGTGCTCGGCGGCGACCTGGCCGTGCACCCGGGCGGCAAGGGCGCCAACCAGGCGGTCGCCGCCGCCCGGCTGGACGCGCGCACGGCCCTGCTGGCGCGGGTCGGCGACGACGGCCACGGCCGGCTGCTGCTCGACTCCCTGCGCGCGGCCGGGGTCGACACGGCGGGCGTGCTGGTGGGCGGGGCCCCGACGGGCGTCGCGCTCATCACCGTCGACCCGGAGGGCGACAACAGCATCGTGGTGTCGCCGGGCGCCAACTCCCGTCTGACGCCCGCGGACGTCCGGGCGGCCGCGCGCCTCCTGCACACCGCCCGGGTGGTGTCGGCGCAGCTGGAGATCCCGCTGGAGACGGTCGCGGAGGTGGTGCGGAACCTGGCGCCGGGCAGCCGCTTCGTGCTGAATCCGTCGCCGCCGCGTGAGCTGCCCGCGGAGGTGCTGGCGGCCTGCGATCCGCTGATCGTCAACGAGCACGAGGCGCGGGTGATCCTCGGTGACGCCCGGGTGAGCGGGGAGCCCGCGGACTGGGTGCGGCTGCTGCTGGCTCAGGGGCCGCGTTCGGTGGTCGTGACGCTGGGCGCGGAGGGGGCGCTGGTGTGCGACGGCCGGGGCGTGACGCGGGTGCCGTCGGTGCGGGTGGGCGCGGTGGACACGACCGGTGCGGGCGACGCGTTCACCGCCGCGCTGGCCTGGAGGCTGGGTGCGGGTGCCGGTCTGGCTGAGGCGGCGGCCCACGCGGCGCGGGTGGGCGCGGCGGCCGTGACCAGGCGGGGCGCGCAGGAGTCGTATCCGACGGCGCAGGAGGTCGAGGCCCTGTGCGGCGCCGTGCCGGACGCCACCGGGAGGGCTGCCGGCGGAGCGCCCGCCGCGGGTGAGCGGGGCGGGTCGCGGTGAAGAAGGCGGGGATCCTCAACCGCCGGCTGGCCGGTGCGCTGGCCGGGCTGGGGCACGGCGACGGGGTGCTGGTGTGCGACGTGGGCATGCCGGTTCCGGACGGGCCGCGTCTGGTGGACCTCGCCTTCCGGGCCGGTGTCCCGTCCTTCGCGGAGGTGCTGGACGGTCTGCTGGCCGAGCTGGTGGTGGAGGGCGCCACGGCGGCGGAGGAGGTACGGGCGGCGAATCCGGCGGCTACGGAGCTGCTGGAGGGCCGCTTCCCGGGGCTGGCCCTCGTCCCGCACGAGCGGCTCAAGGAACTGTCGGCGGGGGCGCGGCTGATCGTCCGTACCGGCGAGGCCCGGCCGTACGCGAACGTGCTGCTGCGCTGCGGGGTGTTCTTCTAGGGCCCGTCCTGCCGGCCGGACTTCGGTGCGGGCCGCGCACGGACGCGGCGGGACCTCGCCGGAGCGGGGCCCTGCCGGGTGTCGCGGAGGCCGCTGCCGACTACCAGGTGGTGGGCAGGTAGGTGTAGCAGTAGGCGGACCTGTTCCCCTGGTGCGAGGCGTCGTTGGGCATGTTGGAGCCGGTGTAGTACGGGTCGCCGTGCGACATGATCGCGTTCCCGGTCCTCGGGCCGACGGTGCCGTCCTGCGTCAGCCCCATCTCACCCTGGAACTCCTTGATGGCCGCCTGGGTGGCGGGCCCGAACGTGGAGTCCTCGGCGATGGTCGGCGCGTCCGAACCGGATGTGGCGAGCCAGTAGTTGATGTTGTGCTGGACGCACCACACCGCGGCGCCGCCGTTCGGCTTGCCGGAGCCGATGTAGGCGGCGCCCGTGCTGGCGCCGGCCGAGGTGGCGGCGCCCATCAGCGCGGCGCCGGTCAGAGCGGCGGCCACACCGCTCCTGACGATCGTGGACTTGAGGCTCATCAGGATTCCCCCGTGTGCGAGTCGTGCTGCCCGAACCTCTCGGGCGATCACGAGACTCGCAGAAGATGATCATGAAATCAACGCGTGTAGCTCTCGGCGTGTCGCGGTGTTCGTCCTGGTCGGCCGCGTGGGCCCGGATGCTTCGAGGGGGCGTCTCCGGCCCGTCGGCCTGGACACGCCCCCTCGGTTTTCCCCTCCCCCGCCGGAACCCGATTCCCCCCCGGGGTCCCCCGTGGTTCCGACGACAGATACGACACGAAAATCGCGGGAAGGGTTGCACGGTCCGCCGAGATTTTTCGCGGGGCGGCGGACCGCTAGCGGATCACGTGCTCCACGAACCGTTCCGCCGTCCGAGCCAGCACCTCCCGCCCGTCCCGGGTCCACAGCCGCTCGTTGAACAGCTCGACCTCGATGGGGCCGGTGTAGCCGGCGGAGTCCACGAGGTTCTTCCACTGCCGCATGTCGATCGCGCCGTCGCCGAGTTGGCCGCGGCCGTTGAGGACGCCCTCGGGCAGCGGGGTGGTCCAGTCGGCGAGCTGGACGGCGTGGATGCGGCCCGCCGCGCCCGCGCGGGCGATCTCGGCGGGGGCCCGGTCGTCCCACCAGACGTGGTACGTGTCCACGGTCACCCCGACCTGGTGCGCGGGAAAGCGCTCGGCCAGGTCCAGGGCCTGGCCGAGGGTGGAGACCACACAGCGGTCGGCGGCGAACATGGGGTGCAGGGGCTCGATGGCGAGGCGTACGCCGTGGTCCCCGGCGTAGGGGGCGAGTTCGGCGAGCGCGTCCGCGACACGTTCGCGGGCCGCGCGCAGGTCCTTGGAGCCCGGCGGGAGGCCGCCCGAGACCAGGACCAGGGTGTCCGTGCCGAGGGCGGCCGCCTCGTCGACCGCTCGGCGGTTGTCGGCCAGGGCCGCCGCGCGTTCGCCCGGGTCGAGGGCCGTGAGGAAGCCGCCGCGGCACAGGGTCGTCACGGTCAGCCCCGCGTCGCGGACCAGCTTGGCGGCCGCCTCCACGCCGTACGCCCGGACCGGCTCCCGCCACAGGCCCACCTGGCCGACGCCCGACGCACGGCAGGCGTCGGCCAGTTCGGGGAGCGACAGCTGCCTCACCGTCATCTGGTTGACGGAGAAGCGGGCGAGGTCCGTGCTCATGGCGTCACTCCGTGCAGCGAGAGAAGGGTCCGCATGCGCTCCTGCGCGAGCTCCGGGTCCGGGAACAGGCCCAGGGTGTCGGCGAGTTCGTAGGCACGGGCGAGGTGCGGCAGGGAACGGGCCGACTGGAGGCCGCCGACCATCGTGAAGTGCGACTGGTGGCCCGCGAGCCAGGCGAGGAAGACCACGCCCGTCTTGTAGAAGCGGGTGGGCGGCCGGAAGAGGTGCCGGGACAGCTCGACGGTGGGGTCGAGGAGGGCGCGGAAGCCCTGGGCGTCGCCGGTGTCCAGGGCCCGTACCGCCTCGGCCGCGAGCGGGCCCAGCGGGTCGAAGACGCCGAGCAGGGCGTCGCTGAAGCCCCGTTCGTCGCCCGCGATCAGCTCGGGGTAGTGGAAGTCGTCACCGGTGTAGCAGCGCACGCCCCGCGGGAGGCGGCGACGCAGGTCGATCTCGCGCCGGGCGTCCAGGAGGGAGATCTTGACGCCGTCCACCTTGTCCGGGTGGGCGGCGACGACCTGCAGGAAGGTGTCGGTGGCGGCGTCCAGGTCGGAGGAGCCCCAGTAGCCCTCCAGTGCGGGGTCGAACATCGGGCCCAGCCAGTGCAGGATCACCGGCTCGGCGGCCTGGCGCAGGAGGTGGCCGTAGACCTCCAGGTAGTCCTCGGGGCCGTCGGCGGTGGCGGCCAGTGCCCTGGACGCCATCAGGACGGCCTGGGCGCCCGCCTCCTCGGCCACGGCGAGCTGCTCCTCGTAGGCCGCGCGGATCCCGGCGAGCGTGCCGCCGGTGATCTGGTCGGTGCCGACTCCGCAGGCGATCCGGCCGCCCACGGCGCGCGCCTCCGCCGCGCTGCGCCGGATCAGCTCGGCCGCGCCCGCCCAGTCGAGGCCCATCCCGCGCTGGGCCGTGTCCATCGCCTCGGCGACGCCCAGCCCGTGGGACCACAGGTGGCGGCGGAAGGCGAGGGTGGCGTCCCAGTCGACCGCGGCGGGCGAGTCCGGCGAGACGTCCGCGTACGGGTCGGCCACGACGTGGGCCGCCGCGAAGACGGTACGGGAGGTGAAGGGGGTGCCGGGCGCGACCGCCAGGGGCTCGGTGCGCGGCTCGTGGCGGCGCAGGGTGCCGTCCGCGGCGGGGAGACGGATGGTCACAGGGCGATCTCCGGTACGACGATGCGGCGCCCCTCGACGGAGGACTTCAGGCCCAGCTCGGCGAGTTGCACACCGCGGGCGCCGGCCAGCAGGTCCCAGTGGTAGGGGGCGTCGGCGTAGACGTGCTTGAGGAACAGCTCCCACTGGGCCTTGAAGCCGTTGTCGAACTCGGCGTTGTCGGGCACCTCCTGCCACTGGTCACGGAAGACCTCGGTGACCGGGAGGTCGGGGTTCCACACGGGCTTGGGGGTCGCTCCGCGGTGCTGTGCGCGGCACCTGCGCAGACCGGCCACGGCCGACCCCTCCGTGCCGTCGACCTGGAACTCCACCAGTTCGTCGCGGTGGACGCGCACGGCCCACGAGGAGTTGATCTGGGCGATCGTGCCGCCCTCCAGTTCGAAGATGCCGTAGGCGGCGTCGTCGGCGGTGGCGTCGTAGGGCTTGCCCTGTTCGTCCCAGCGCTGCGGGATGTGGGTGGCGGCCAGGGCCTGGACGGACCTCACCCGGCCGAACAGCTCGTGGAGCACGTACTCCCAGTGCGGGAACATGTCGACGACGATGCCTCCGCCGTCCTCGGCCCGGTAGTTCCAGGACGGGCGCTGGGCCGGCTGCCAGTCGCCCTCGAAGACCCAGTAGCCGAACTCGCCGCGGACGGAGAGGACGCGGCCGAAGAAGCCGCCGTCGATCAGCCGCTTCAGCTTCCGCAGTCCCGGCAGGAAGATCTTGTCCTGGACGACGCCGTGCCTGACGCCCCGGTCCCGGGCGAGGCGGGCGAGGGCGAGGGCACCGTCGAGGCCGGCGGCGGTGGGTTTCTCGGTGTAGATGTGCTTGCCGGCCGCGATCGCCTTGGTGAGGGCCTCCTCGCGGGCGGAGGTGACCTGGGAGTCGAAGTAGACGTCGACGGCGGGGTCGGCGAGTACGGCGTCCAGGTCGGTGCAGACGTGGTCGAGGCCGTGCCGTTCGGCGATCTCCCGCAGTGCGTGCTCGCGCCGGCCGACCAGGACCGGTTCGGGCCAGAGCACGGTGCCGTCGCCGAGGTCGAGGCCGCCCTGCTCGCGCAGGGCGAGGATCGACCGGACTAGGTGCTGGCGGTAGCCCATGCGCCCGGTCACGCCGTTCATGGCGATACGCACCGTCTTACGTGTCACGTCAGTCCCCTTCGTGGGCGCCGGACGCCCCGTTGAGTAGCCGCGTCGATCGCGTAGCAAGCGCTTTCCCGTCAGGGGAAGCTAGCCCTCCGGACCGGGTCCGTACAAGACCGTGTCCGCTTCGAGTTGTTCGAGGGGGCGAACAACCGGGAGTCATGGCCTTAAGGTCTGCTCGGAACCAGGACCCATGCCTGGCTGTCTACGAGGGCGTACCAGCCGTCTGTGAAAGACGTAGGACGAGATGCGCGACCGGAGGACGACGAGATGACGGTGACCCTGGCGGACGTGGCGGCCCGCGCCCAGGTCTCCCCCGCGACGGTGTCGCGCGTGCTGAACGGCAACTACCCGGTCGCCGCCTCCACACGCGAGCGGGTGCTGCGGGCGGTGGACGAGCTGGACTACGTCCTCAACGGCCCCGCCAGCGCGCTCGCCGCGGCCACCTCCGACCTGGTGGGCATCCTCGTCAACGACATCGCCGACCCCTTCTTCGGGATCATGGCGAGCGCGATCCAGGCCGAGATCGGCGGGCCGGGCGGGCGTGCGGGCGGGGAGCGCCTGGCGGTCGTCTGCAACACCGGCGGGTCGCCGGAGCGCGAACTGACGTACCTCACCCTGCTGCAGCGGCAGCGGGCCGCGGCCGTGGTGCTGACCGGCGGGGCCGTGGAGAAGGCGCCGCACGCGGCGGCGGTCGCGACGAAGCTGCGGAAGCTGGCCGAGGCCGGGACGCGGGTGGTGCTGTGCGGGCGCCCGCCGTCGCCGGACACCCAGGCCGTCGCGCTGACCTTCGACAACCGGGGCGGGGCCCGCGCGCTCACCGGCCACCTGACCGGCCTCGGCCACCGGCGGCTCGGTTACATCGCCGGGCCCGAGGAGCGGACGACCACCCGGCACCGGCTGGAGGGCCATCGCGCGGCGCTGGCGGCGGCCGGCATCGAGGAGGACGCCGGCTGGACGGTGTACGGCCGCTATGACCGGCGGTCCGGCTACGAGGCCACGCTGGAGCTGTTGCGCCGCGATCCCTCCCTGACGGCGATCGTGGCCGCGAACGACTCCGTCGCGCTGGGCGCCTGTGCCGCGCTGCGCGAGTCCGGGCTGCGCATTCCGGAGGACGTCTCGGTGGCCGGGTTCGACGACCTGCCGTTCAGCATCGACGCGGTGCCCGCCCTGACGACGGTCCGGCTGCCGCTGGCGGAGGCGGGGGCGCGGGCCGGCCGCGTGGCGATGGGCCGCGAGGAGCCGCCGCCCGGGGGGATCGCCTCGGTGCGTGGGGAGTTGATGGTACGGGGGTCCACGGGGGTGCCGCGGAGTTGAGGGCCGTTGCGGGGGGGTTCCGGCGGTTGCCGGGTGCGGGTCGGTGGTGGCTGGGCGCGCAGTTCCCCGCGCCCCTTGTGGGGGGCGTGTCGTCTCTTGTCTGAGGCGTGGACGTGGTGGTGAGGGCGGGTTACGCTCGCGGGATCTCTGACTCAGTCAAGCATCCGGGGGCGATCATGACCGTCCAGGACATCCGCGCGTTCAACCGGTTCTACACGGGGCTGATCGGCGCCCTCGACTACGGGCGCCGGCTGTACGCGCCGTACACCCTCACCGAGTCCCGCGTGCTGTACGAGCTGGCGCACGCCCCTTCGCTCGACGCGGCCGACCTCCGTGGCCTGCTCGGTCTCGACGCCGGGTACCTGAGCCGGATCCTGAACCGCTTCGAGGAGGCCGGGCTGATCGCGCGCGGGCCCTCGGAGAGCGATCCGCGCCGGCGCCGGGTCACCCTGACCGCGGCCGGGCAGGAGACCGCCGCGCTGCTGGACGAGCGGGCCCAGGACACCATCGGCGCGCTGCTCGACGGCGTGGCCCCCGGGGACCGGTCCCGGCTGGCCGAGGCCATGCGGACCATCCAGGACATCCTCGGGGAGGAGAAGCGGCCCGAGGGGGGTGTCGGACTGCGGGAGCCGCTGCCCGGGGAGCTGGGCTGGATCGTGCAGCGCAACGCCGCCCTGTACACGGCGGAGTACGGGTGGAACGCCGAGTACGAGGGGCTCGTCGCCCGGATCGTCGCCGACTTCGCCGAGGACCACGACCCGCATCTGGAGCGGGTCTGGATCGCCGAGCTGGCGGGGCGGCCGGTGGGGTGTGTGATGTGCGTACGGGACGACGCACCCGGCACCGCGCGGTTGCGGCTGCTGCTAGTCGAGCCCGAGGCGCGCGGGCACGGCGTCGGCGACCGGCTGGTGCGGGCCGTGATCGACTTCGCCCGCGGGGCCGGCTACCGCGACCTGGTGCTGTGGACCAACGACGTGCTGAGCAGCGCCCGCCGCCTCTACCTGCGGCACGGCTTCGTCCTCGGCACCGAGAAGCCGCACCGTTCCTTCGGCAAGGACCTCGTCGGGCAGGACTGGCGGCTGGAGTTGCATGGACCCGGCGACTGAGGGGTACCTAGGGTGCCCATGAAGCTCGCTTTCTCCACTCTCGGTGTCCCCGGCCTGCCCGTCCCTGAGGTCCTGGCGCTCGCGACCGCCCACGGCTATCACGGCGTCGAGCTGCGCGCCCATCCCGAGGAACCGGTGCATCCTGGCCTGTCCCCCGCCGAACGCGCGGAGACCGCGGCCCTGTTCCGGGCCGCGGGCGTGGAGGTGCTGGGCATCGCCGGGTACACGCGCGTCGCCGCCCCGGGCGAGGACGCGCCCGTCCTTGCGGAGATCCGGGACCTCCTCCAGCTCGCCCATGACCTGGGCGCGCCCTTCGTCCGGGTCTTCCCCGGTGCCGACCCGGACCTGCCCCGCGAGGAGTCGGAGGCGGTCGCCGCGCGGCGGCTCGGCACGGCCGCGGAGGACGCCGCCGCGCTCGGGGTCCGGATCCTGCTGGAGACCCACGACTCGCACCGCACCGGGGCGGACGTGATCCGGATCCTCGGTCCGGTCGGGCACCGGCAGGTGGGCGCGCTGTGGGACGTGATGCACACGTGGCTCGGGGGTGAGCAGCCGGCGGAGACCTGTGCGGCTCTCGCTCCGCATCTGGGCTATGTCCAGGTCAAGGACATCGCCTCGGCCGAGGACACCGCGCCGCTGCCGCTCGGCGCGGGGGTGCTTCCGCTCACCGAGTGTGTGGATGTGCTGTCCCGGCGGCTGTGGGACGGGTGGCTGTGCTGGGAGTACGAGAAGCGCTGGTACGAGTCGGCTGCGCCGCTTCCGGGGCTGTTGAGTGGGGGGCGGGAGCATGTGCTGAAGGTGTTGGGGGAGACGGCGTAGAGGGACGCGGGGGGGGTGGGGGCCGGGTAGGAAGTCCGTCGGCTGCGGGTGGTGTGTGGCTGGGCGCGCAGTTCCCCGCGCCCCTTGCGGGGGCTCGGGACCGTCGTCGGGTCAGCGTCGTGTGTGGCTGAGCGCGCAGTCCCCCGCGCTCCCTGCGGGGGCTCGGGGTGGTGGGGTGGTGGGTAATTCGTTGGCCGGGGAGTTGGGGCGCGGGTAGCCTCCCCCCGGTGATTCAGCCGTCGGGGCCGTGTGCCCGCTCTCGCTCATGACCCTCACTCGCTCGTTCGTCGACGTACGGCCGCTGCGCACCTCGCCCCCGTTCCGGCGGCTGCTGATCGGGCGGACCGTGTCCGTGCTGGGCGGGTTCATGACCATGGTGACGGTCATGTACCAGGTGTGGGACAGAACCCACAGCACCGCCTGGACCGGTGCGGTCGGCCTCGCGCAGGCCCTGCCGCTGGTGGCGTTCGGGCTGTTCGCGGGGGCGTGGGCGGACCGGGCCGACCGGCGCCGGGTCTTCCTCGTCGCCACCGTCGGCCAGGCGGCCTGCTCCCTGCTGCTCGCGGTGCAGGGCTTCACCGGACACGTGCCGGTGGCCGCGGTGCTGCTGCTCGTCGCCGTGCAGTCGGCCTTCGGCGCGCTCGGCGCCCCGGCCGCCGGGGTGTTCCTGCCGCGGCTGCTGCCCAGGGAGCAGGTGGCCGCCGGGCTGGCGCTGCAACAGGTGACCGGCCAGTCGATGATGCTGCTCGGCCCCGCGCTGGCCGGTGTGCTGCTGGGCTGGTTCGGTATCGGCGTCTGCTATCTGCTGGACGCCCTCAGCTTCGGCCTCGCCTTCTACGGCGCCTTCGGGCTGCCCGCGCTGCCGCCCGAGGGCGAGCCGTCCCGGGCGGGGCTGCACGGGGTGCTGGACGGGCTGCGGTTCCTGGCCGGGCACCAGGTCGTGCGGGGCGCGCTGATCACCGACCTCGCCGCCACCGTGCTGTCGTTCCCGGTGAGCCTGTTCCCGCTGGTCAACGCCGAGCGGTTCGGCGGCGACCCGCGCACGCTCGGGCTGTTCCTGTCGGCGCTGGCGGTCGGCGGGGTCATGGCGACCGGGCTGTCCGGCGCGCTGACCCGGCTGGGCCGGCCGGGTCCGGTGATGCTGAGCGCGTCCGCCACCTGGGGCGCCGCCCTGGTCCTCTTCGGTCTGTCCGGCGACCCCTGGACCGGGCTCGCCCTGCTGGTGGTCGCCGGGGCGGCGGACGCCACGGCGGTGGTCGCCCGCTCCACTCTCGTGCAGACCCGCACCCCGGACGCGCTGCTCGGCCGGGTCACCGCGGCCGAGCAGATCGTCGGCCAGGCGGGCCCGAACCTCGGCAATGTGCGCGGCGGCCTCCTCGCCGGCTGGACCTCCGGTGTGACCTCCCTGGTCACGGGCGGTGTGCTGTGTGTGCTGGCGGTCGCCGCGGTGGCCACGGCGACGCCCGAACTGCGCGCGGCAGGCAGGCCGGCCACGGAACCGGACGGAGCGTGAGCGGCGGGCGCGCTCTGCTTCGGGCGCCGGGCCCGAGGCCTCCGGTGGTGGTCGCCGAGAGCCCCGTCGGCCGACGGCGGGCAGCGCCGCGAACGCCTCGTGGAAGCCGGGGAACGTCTTGCGTACGCAGCCGGGGTCGCCGTACGTCAGCCCGGGCGTGCGCAGGCCCGTCACGGCGAAGGACATGACGGGGCGTCCAGGGGCTGGACGCGCCCCGTGAATACGCGGTCGGCGGCGGCTTCCTGGTTACTGTGCATTCCCTTGACGGAAAGAAACTTCCCGGATATTGGTGACTCCTCGGAAGTTTCCTTCAGCGGTTCTCCTCTGGAAGGAGCGCACGTGCACGACACCAGCACGGGAAGCGGCACCGGCACGGGAAGCGACACCGGCACGGGAAGCACCGCACGGCCGTCCAGACGTGCCGTCCTCGCCGCGACCGCGGGCCTCACCGCCGCGCTGACCGTACCGACGACCGCCCACGCCGCCCCCCACGACGACCGCCGGCTGCGCGCCCTGATCTCCCGTATGTCGCTGGAGGAGAAGGTCGGCCAGCTCTTCGTGATGCGGGTCTACGGCCACTCCGCCACCGCCCCCGACCAGGCCGACATCGACGCCAACCTGAAGGAGATCGGCGTCCGCACCGCCGCCGAGCTGATCGCCAAGTACCGGGTCGGCGGGATCATCTACTTCACGTGGGCGCACAACACCCGCGATCCCCACCAGATCGCCGGCCTGTCCAACGGCATCCAGCGGGCCTCGCTGGACCAGCCGCGCGGCCTGCCGGTGCTCATCGCCACCGACCAGGAGCACGGCGCGGTGTGCCGGGTCGGCGAGCCCGCCACCCTCTTCCCCGGTGCGATGGCGATCGGTGCCGGCCGCTCCCGCTCCGACGCCCGGACCCTCGGCCGGATCTCCGGCGCCGAGCTGCGCGCGATGGGCATCAACCAGGACTACTCCCCCGACGCCGATGTGAACGTCAACCCGGCCAACCCGGTCATCGGGGTCCGCTCCTTCGGCGCCGATCCGGACGCGGTCGCCGGACTGGTCGCCGCCGAGGTGAAGGGCTATCAGTCGGCCGGGGTGGCGGCGACCGCCAAGCACTTCCCCGGCCACGGGGACACCGCCGTCGACAGCCACTACGGCTTCCCGGTCATCACGCACAGCCGGGAACTGTGGGAGGAGCTGGACGCGGTGCCGTTCCGGGCCGCGATCCGGGCGGGCATCGACTCCATCATGACCGCGCACATCCAGTTCCCGGCCCTGGACGGGTCCGGCGACCCGGCCACCCTCTCCCGCCCGATCCTCACCGGCATCCTGCGCGGCGAACTCGGCTACGACGGGGTCGTGATCACCGACTCCCTCGGGATGCAGGGCGTACGCACCAAGTACGGCGACGACCGGGTGCCGGTGCTCGCGCTCAAGGCCGGCGTGGACCAGCTGCTCAACCCGCCCGCGCTCGACGTGGCCTGGAACGCGGTGCTGAAGGCCGTCCAGGACGGCGAGCTGACCGAGGCCCGGCTGGACGAATCGATCCTGCGCATTCTGCGGCTGAAGGCCCGGCGCGGAGTCCTCGACCACCCCTGGGCGAGCCCGGCGGACGTCGACCGCACCGTGGGTGTCAAGTCGCACCTGGCCGCCGCCGACCGCATCGCCGAACGCACCACCACCCTGCTGGTCAACGAGGACGGCGTGCTGCCCTTCGACCGCCGCCGGGAGAACCGGCTCCTGGTCGTCGGCGCCGACCCGGCCTCCCCGTCCGGCACGACGGGTCCGCCCACCGGCGTCCTGGCCACCGCACTCACCGAGCTGGGCTTCACCGCCACGGCCCTGTCCACCGGCACGGCGCCCTCAGCCGCGACCATCGACAAGGCCGTCGCGGCGGCACGGGACGCGGACGCGGTGGTGGTCGGCACGTACAACGTGACGGCGGGCAGTTCCCAGCGGACCCTGGTGGACCGTCTCGTGGCGACGGGCAGGCCGGTGGCCGTGGTGGCGATCCGCAACCCGTACGACGTCGCGCAGCTCCCCTCGGCCAGGGCCTGCCTGGCGACGTACTGCTGGACGGACGTGGAGCTGCGCGCCGCCGCACGGGCGATCGCCGGCCGGATGTCGCCCCGCGGGAAGCTGCCGGTGCCGGTGCAGCGGGCGGACGACCCCGCACAGGTGCTGTTCCCGATCGGGCACGGACTGACGTACTGAGAGGCGTTCCGCGGTTCGCCGGAGGGTGAGCCGCGGGGCGCGGCCGGGCGGCGGCCGGGCTTTCCCGCGTGATCACGCCTCGTGCGTGGCCCGTACGGGACCGCCCGGAGCCGCCCCGCGCTGTTTCGGGACCCGCCGCCCCGAGCACGTTCCAGGGCGGGAGGGGTGGGAGTTTCCACGGTCCCCAGGTCCGGCCGGCCCTTGTACAAAACTACGAAAGAAACGGCCCTGACCTGCGGACGCTTTCATGCCTTCCACGCCTGGCCGACTTCACTCGGTTGGCTGTGTACTCCTCGTACAAGTCGCAACGACGCATGGCGGTTGCGGCGGAAGCAAGGGATGAGTGCCGCGCGCCACCTCCCACGTGCCAGATGAGGGGAAAGCACCGGCCGCCGGCGTACGGCGCGACGGTCGGGACCGGCACGGACCACCGTCGGCCGATCACTCGGCCCGCTCGTCCCGACATGCCTGACTAGGGGGAGAACCTTGACTGAGACGTTGTCCGGTCGGAACATCGAGATCGCCTGGCCTGATCTGGGTATCACCGTCACCGCCGAGCTCGACGACCGCAACGCCGCACTGGCCGACGCGCTGTGGGAAGCGCTGCCCTACCAGAGCCTGCAAGGACACACGCTGGTGGCGGGCTCCCACCTGTATCACGTGGCCCCGATCCACTCGCTGCTGCACCTGCCCGCGTCCCACCGGATCCCCGACCGGCGCGACGCGCCCGACGGGACGGTGTTCTGCTCGGCGCTGCAGCATCTGGGCATCAAGTACGGCCCGCTGACCGAGCCGATGCCCGCCTCCCCGGTGGGCCGGGTCCGGCCGGAGGACATGCCGGCGCTGGTCGAGGCCGGGCACGCGGTGTGGGACGCCGTCTACTCCACGAAGAAGCAGATCCTGGTCGAGGTGCGCAGGGCGGGCGTGGCGGGCGGCCACCGCATCCCCCTTCTGACCGCCACCGACCCCGACGCGGACCGCCTGCTGAAGGACGTGCACGCCGAGACCGAGCGGATCTGGCTGTCCGAGCCGCCCGAGCTCGCCGATCTGCACCGGGGCTGGATTCCCTCCGGGGCCGGCACCTACGAGACGGTTCTGCCCACCCTGCTGTTCGTCAACGGTGAGACGCGCCCGCTGGGCTACGCCGCCTACGGCGGCCTGGTGCGGGCCGTGACCGGTGGCATGCCGCTGGATTCCCTGCGCCAGATGGCCCGCCTGCTGACCGGTGTCCCGGCCGAGTTCCTGGGCTACTGCGGCCTGGAGAAGCTGTGGGGCTTCACCCAGCGTTTCCTGTCCTGCCTCGACCGCCTCGACCGCGAGGACTTCCTGGCCGTGGCGAGCCAGCTCGCCCTCTACATCAACTGCCTGGGCGGCTGGAACCTGCACCTGTTCCCGTGGGACGCGGCGGACCAGCTGCGCCGGCTGAGCACCGCCGGAGCGGGGCAGGGATCATGAGCGCGCTGCCCGAACGCACGGACGCCCTCGTCATCGGCGGAGGAGTCGTCGGCACCTCGATCGCGTGCCATCTCGCCGAGGCCGGTGTCGGCACCGTCCTGCTGGAGCGCGGCACGCTCGGATCGGGAGCGTCCGCGGCCACCGCGGGCGTCCTGCGCACCTACTTCCCCGGCGACCCCCACACCGGCGGCCTCGCCGTCCGCAGCATGGCCGCTTACCACTCCTTCGCCGAGCGGACCGGAACCCCCCTCGGCCTCGAACGCGTCGGCTTCCTGGTGGTGTTCACCGAGGAGCGGCAGGTGGAGGAGTTCCGGCGCACCGAGGCGGCACAGCGGGCCGCGGGAGTGGACGTCGAACTCGTGAGCCCCTCCGCGGCGGTGCGGCTCAACCCGCTGCTCAACGAGCGCGCCGTCCTGGCGGCGGCCTGGTCACCCGACGCCTACGCCTGTGACCCCGCCGCCATCGTGCGCGGCTATGCCGCGGCCGCCCAGCAGGCCGGCGCCGTCGTGCGCACGGAGACCACCGTCACCGGCATCGACCCCGACGGGCGGGTCCACACCTCCACGGGCAGCATCCTGGCCGGGACCGTCATCTGCGCGGCCGGCCCCTGGTCGAGAACGGTCGCCTCCATGGCCGACGTCGACCTCCCCGTGACCACGTACCCCGTCGAGCTGCTCCTCACGGACCCGCCCGCCACCCCGCTCGGCACCCTGCCGATGACCCTGCACGCCTCCTCCGGCCTGCGGATCCGGAGCTGGAAGGACCGCGTCCTCGTCGGGATGGGCCGCCCCGGTCCGGAGGAGTCCCGGGAGGCGTGGCTCCAGCGGCTGTCCCGCCTGCTCGGCACCACCTACCCGGCGCTCGACGGCATCCGCCTGCACCGCGGGTGGAGCGGAGCCTTCGACGCCAGCCCCAACGGGACCGGCCTCATCGGCCGCCATCCCTCCCGCTCCTTCCTCTACGCGGCCGGGTTCTCCGGCCAGGGGCTGTGCCAGGCGCCCGCAGCCGGAGAGACCGTCCGCGACCTCCTGGCCGGCGCGTAACCGCTCCCCGAGAGAAGGGAATTACCATGATCGTCTTGGGGTGCAACGGTTTCAGCCGCGTCTGCGGAATCTTCGCCGAGCGCTTCGGCGCGGTCGGCACCGAGAAGCACTACCTCCTCGGCCACGACGCGGGTGCGGCGTTGCTGGTCGACGGTGAACTGGTCGCCGCCGTGGAGGAAGAACGGCTGAACCGGCAGAAGAAGACCACCGACTTCCCGGTCAACGCCGTGCGATGGTGCCTCGACCAGGCGGGGCTGGAGTTCTCCGACGTCGATCTCATCGCCGTTCCCTGGGACTTCTCCGCCGAGGTCCTGGACGGGATGCTGTCCGACATCACGGCCGCGCCCATGGTGCCCGCGGCGAAGCTGGATCTCCTCAGCGGCATCGGTGAGCTGTTCACCGGGGCCGTCAGCCATGACGCGATCCTCGCCGACTTCGCGGCCCGCACCGGCTTCACTCCCGATCCGGACAAGGTGGTGTTCGTTCCGCACCACCTGGCCCACGCGATGACCGGCTACTACATGGCGGGCATGAAGGACGCCGCGTTCCTCGTCAGCGACGGCCGCGCCGAGCGGTACTCGTCGCTGCTCGGCGAGATCCGCGACGGCCGCGTCCGCGTCTTCGACGAGTCGACCATCGGCGCGCACCATTCGATCGGGCTCCTGTTCGCGGCGATCACGCGGTTCCTGGGCTTCGTGCCGAACAACGACGAGTACAAGATCATGGGCCTGTCCGGGTACGCCGAGCCGCCGGTGCCGAACCCGTTCCTCGAGGACCTCGTCGAACTGCACGAGGACGGCCGCTACTCCTTCAGCAGGCCCCTGGAGACGGACAACCCCCGTGGCCTCGACGCCCTGTTCGAGAAGTACTTCGGTCCCTTCCAGGACACCCTCGAGTACACGGCCCGGGTGGCTGCCGCGGCGCAGGAGATGCTGACCGTCGTCACGAGCCACCAGGTCCGCGCGCTGGAGGCCAAGACGGACCTGGACCACCTGCTGTTCGAGGGCGGGGTGGCGCTGAACTGCCTCAACAACACCCCGCTGTTCGAGGGTTCGCGGTTCGAGGACATGCACGTGAGCTTCGGCGCCAGCGACACCGGCATCACCATCGGCGCCGCGGTCCACGCCTGGGTCCACCACCCGGACGGAGCCGGCGGGCGGAAGTCCGCGCCACCGGTCACTCCGTACCTCGGACCGGAGTACGACGACGAGGCGATCGAGCAGGCCCTGCGGGAGTGCGCCGGCCGGGTGGAGTGGACCAGGCTGAGCGACGACGAGGTCGTCACCCGGGTGGCGGAACTGCTCACCGAGAAGGTCGTCGTCGGCTGGTACGAGGGCCGGATCGAGCACGGCCCGCGGGCGCTGGGGCACCGCAGCATCCTCGCGAACCCCGCCTTCCCCGACATCAAGGACATCATCAACACCCGCGTCAAGCACCGGGAGCCGTTCCGCCCGTTCGCACCGCTCGTGCTCGAGTCGGACGCGCCGAAGGTCTTCGAGATGGGCCGCAAGACGCGTTCCCCGTACATGACCTTCGTGTTCCCGGTACGGCCGGAGTTCCGTGACGTGATCCCCGGGGCTACCCATGTGGACGGCACCTCCCGGGTGCAGACGATCACCGACGAGGACACCCCGCGGCTGGCGGCCCTGCTGCGCCGGTTCACCGCGCTGACCGACGTGCCCTGTCTGATCAACACCTCCTTCAACGTGGCGGGCGAGCCGATCGTGTGCACACCGTCCGACGCCCTGAACTGCTTCCTCGGCACGGAGATCGACTACCTGGTGCTCGGCAACCGTCTCGTGGGGAAGGCGGGGACGTCCTGATGGCCCGGCAGTCCCCGCCCGCCCCCGCTCCGGTCGCTCCGGAACACATCGCCGGCGTCCAGCCGCGCGGATTCCTCATCGTCCCGGCCGTGCCTCCGCGGTATCCGGGCAACCCCCTCTCCCCCGAAATGGAGTGACCATGACCGCACACACCCTGGAACCCACCGCCCAGGACATCGAGCGCGTTTGGCTGGAGAAGGCGATCCAGCTGGCCACCGACAGCGTGGCGAACGGCGGCGGCCCCTTCGGTGCCCTCGTCGCCAGAGCCGGCGAGATCGTCGCGCTCGGCAACAACAAGGTCACCACGAACCTGGACCCGACGGCGCACGCCGAGGTGAGCGCGATGCGTGCCGCCTGCCAGGAGCTGAACACCTTCTCGCTCGCCGGCTGTGTCCTGGTCACCTCGTGCGAGCCGTGCCCGATGTGTCTCTCCTCGGCGCTGTGGGCGCGCGTCGACCGGATCGTCTTCGCCGCCGACCGGGACGACGCGGCGGTGGCCGGCTTCGACGACCGCAAGTTCTACGACCTGTTCGAGAAGAAGCCCCAGTCGATGTGGCCGCTGGCCATCGAGCGGCTCGATCTGCCCAGCCGTACGGCGCCGTTCGACGCGTGGGTGGCCAAGTCCGACCGCATCGACTACTGACAAGGAGCTCTCGTGGCGATCCAGCGCAAGCACACGATGTACCACTCGACGATCCTCGACGCCGGACCGGACAGCGTCTGGTCCGAGGTCCGCGACCCCATGAAGGTCGTGCGGATCGTGTCCGGGCCCGCGGTGAAGAACGTGCACTGGGCCGACGGCGGCTCGCTCGAAAAGGTGCCGTCGCGGTACGACTTCACGCTCGTGTTCAACGAGGGGCTCGTCCAGCAGGAGATCGCCGGGCGCGACGAGGTGGAGCGGTCCTCCACCTACCGGGCGGTGGCGCCGGCCACGGGTGTCGACGGCTATGCCGCCACCATTCGTGTCCGGCCGATCACCAACGACCCGCACCGCAGCTTCTTCGAGTGGTCGCGGGAGCTGACGATCGCCGAGGACGCGGACCCCGGGGTCGTCGAGGCGATCATCGCGATGATGGAGAAGCAGACCGACGCCGTGCGGGACCACTTCGCACTGCCGAAGGAATAGCCGGCCCGTGGACGTGGCGACGGAGGTGGGCCCCGCCGGGGGGAGGCGGGAGCCGTCGGGATCCACGGCGCGCTTCGACACCGGGGCCGAGGACGGGCCGGCGGCCGCAGCCGCGCCGGCGAAGGCCGCTCCGGCCGCCTCCGGCCGGCCCGCCGGCGGGGGCCCGGCCACGACGCTCCTGCTGTTGCGGCACGGTGAGACGCCGCTGACGCCGCACAGGCGGCTGTCCGGCAGCGGCGGCCCGGATCCGGCGCTGTCGGAGACCGGGCACAGGCAGGCCGCGGCCGCCGCGGCCGCGCTGGCCGCCCGCGGCGGCGTGCGGGCGGTCGTCACCTCGCCGCTGCGGCGCTGCCAGGAGACGGCCCGGACGGTCGCCGCGCGGCTGGGGCTGGACGTGGCCGTCGAGGACGGCCTGCGGGAGGCGGACTTCGGCGCCTGGGAGGGGCTGACCTTCGCGGAGGCACGTGAGCGCCACCCGGACGACTTCGCGGCCTGGCTGAGGTCCCCGGCGGCGGCGCCGTCGGGCGGCGGCGAGACGTTCGAGTCGGTGGCGCGGCGGGTGGCGGTGACGAGGGACGCACTGCTGGCGCGGCACGCGGGGCGGACGGTGCTGGTGGTCTCGCACGTCGGCCCGCTGCGGACGCTGGTGCGGCTGGCGCTGGGAGCGCCGCCGGAGTCGCTGTTCCGCATGGAGCTGGCGGCGGCGTCCCTGTCGGCGGTGGTGTACCGGTCGGACGGGGCCGCGTCGGTCCACCTGCTGAACGACACGGGCCACCTCCGGTAGGCGGGCCCTCCCGCCGCACCGGGGATCTTGGGTGAGCCCCTCTCGACTTTTGAGGCTCGCGCGGGCAGCCGGGGCTCTCCTGCTTGTCGGAGGCTGCGTGGACCGCGACGGCCGCGACGGTCGCGCGGGGCCCCCAGGCCCGTGTTCGGCAGTGGGGGCGTCCCGGGCCGGCCGTCGTGGCCGCCGTGGTGGAGCCGGGTTACGGCCGCAGCGTGGGTTCCCGCTCCAGGTCCCGGCCGTCCAGCCGGGAGTCGTAGGCCGCCAGGGGCCTGGCCTGGGCGACGGCGGCCGGGGACACGCCCGCCCACGTCAGGATGCGGGCGGTGGCCAGTTCCTTCTGGTCCGGGACCAGGCCCGCCACGTTCGCGCCGTGGTTCATCCCGGGCGCGGTGAAGACGTAGGAGTCACGGGCGCCCGCGCCGACCCGGAAGCGTTCCGCGCCCCAGGGGTCGTCCTGGCCGTAGACGAAGAGCATGTGGGTGGCGTGGTGCCGTACCCAGCCGTCGACGTCCCGCATCGCCCCCGGCTGGAAGCGCATCGGGACGGAGCGCGGCACGTAGTTGCGCGGCGGCTGGTAGCCGTAGCGGACCAGGCCCTTCTCGATGTACGGGAAGTGGATCGTCGGCGCGCCCAGCTGGGTGCCGGCCTGGTAGTAGTACGGCGTGTACTGCGCGAGTCCCTGGTCGGTGTAGGCGGAGAAGCCGGAGATGGTGTCGACCGAGGTCCAGATCGCGTCGTCGGTCGCCGTGGCCGCGTCCGCCGGGATCGAGTCGCAGTCCTTCAGCAGGCTGTACTGCCAGAAGCCCCACACGTAGTCCAGGACGACCGCCTCGTACGCCTTGTCCAGGCTGCCGACGGTCTCGAAGGTGTAGCCCTTCTCGGCGGCGTACGCGGTGTACTTCTTCTCCAGCGCGGCGCGGCGCACCAGCGCCTCCCGCTGCACGGCGTTCAGCCGGTCCCGGCACTCCTTCGTGCCGACGCGGGTGAAGAAGCGGTCGTAGGCCGAGTCCTCCTTGTTCACGACGTCGTTGGGGGCCACGTACGCCACCACCCCGTCCATGTCACGGGGGTAGAAGCGTTCGTAGTAGGTGGCCGTCATGCCGCCCTTGGAGCCGCCGGTGGCGAGCCAGTTGGCGGAGTAGATCCCCTTCAGCGCCCGGTACACCCGGTGCTGGTCGCTCGCCGCCTGCCAGATGTCGAGCTTGGACCAGTCGGCCGGCTCGGGGCGGGAGGGGGTGAAGTAGCGGTATTCCAGGGAGACCTGGTTGCCGTCCGTGATCCGGGTGGGTTCGCTGCGGGACGGGTTGGTGGAGACGTTGTAGCCGCTGGTGTAGAAGACCGTGGGGCGGCTGGTGTCCTTGTGCAGCACGGTGATCCGCTGCTGGAAGGTGCCCCGGTCCGGGTGGCGGTGGTCGACCGGCTGGGTGTAGTTCAGGACGAAGTAGCGGTAGCCGGGGTACGGCTTCTCCTGGACCAGGCTGATGCCGGGTATCGACAGGAGCCGGTCCTTGATGTCGGTGGGCTCGGACCCGGCGGCGGTGGCCGCCCCGGCCGCCGCGCTCCACGTGCCTATGAGCACCGTGAACGCGAGCAGCCATCTGAGCACCTTGCGCATGCGCACTCTCCCCTGTGAGACAGATGTGCGCCGGAAGTTATCCCAGCAACTGCCGTCCCACCAGAGGGAATTGCGCGGTCCGCCGCGGCGGCCGAGATCAGTCGCTCAGCACAGGATCCAGCCGGAGCTGACCGTGTACCGGCCCACCGCGCCCCTGATCCAGACGCAGCGGTGCCCGGTGTTCACCGTCACCGGGCCCGCGTGGTACTTGTAACGGCCCTTGTCGACGACCGGCCGGTTGCCGCGCGCCTGCACGCTCACCGCCATGCTCTGGGCGGCGCCGGAGTGCCGGGCGACGGTGACGGCGCAGACGTAGT
This sequence comes from Streptomyces echinatus, assembly GCF_014203595.1. Taxonomy (GTDB): domain Bacteria; phylum Actinomycetota; class Actinomycetes; order Streptomycetales; family Streptomycetaceae; genus Streptomyces; species Streptomyces echinatus. The sequence continues at coordinate 295,832 of NZ_JACHJK010000001.1, read as the reverse complement.
CGCCGCTCTTGTAGACGTGGGTGACGCCGGTTCTGAACGGCAGGGTGCGCACCTCGTGCCCGGCACAGCCGCCGTCCGCGGCCTGCGCGGTACCCGTCGCCGTGAGCGCGAGCGCTCCGGACGCGGCCAGCACGGCCGCGCCGAGCGCCAGCCGTCGGCGTATCACACCACTGTCCACTGTCGTCCTCCCCGTACCCGGTCACGCACCCCCGTGTCCGTACTGATGTACGGACGCACGAGTGTGTCGGATGGTTGCACGACCGTCATCGATGCGTGTCGGCCGGGTCCCCGTACGAACCCGGCCGGCCCAGGGCTCAGCGGGCGGCGCCGACCGGCTCCTCCGGCTCGGACCGGCCGATGAAGGTCCGCCACAGTTCGGCGTACCGGCCGCCGCGGGCCAGCAGTTCCTCGTGGGTGCCGTCCTCGGCGACCCGGCCGTGGTCCATCACCACCACCCGGTCCGCGCGGGCCGCCGTGGTGAGGCGGTGGGCCACCACCAGCGTGGTACGGCGGCCCGCCAGGCGGTCGGTGGCGTGGTTGACCTGGGCCTCGGTGGCCAGGTCCAGGGCGGCCGTGGCCTCGTCCAGGAGCAGGATGTCCGGGTCGACCAGCTCGGCGCGGGCGAGGGCGATCAGCTGGCGCTGGCCCGCCGAGAGGTTGCGGCCGCGTTCGGCGACCTCGTGCAGATAGCCGCCCTCCAGCGTGGCGATCATCTCGTGCGCGCCGACCGCCCGGGCCGCCGCCTCGACCTCGGCGTCGTCGGCGTCGGGGCGGCCGTAGGCGATGGCGTCACGGACGGTGCCCGGGAAGAGGTACGCCTCCTGCGGGACGACGCCGAGCCGGTGCCGGTAGGAGGTGAGGTCCAGGCCGCGCAGGTCCGCGCCGTCGACGGTGACCCGCCCGGCGGTCGGGTCGTAGAACCGCGCGACCAGCTTGACGAGGGTCGACTTGCCGGCGCCCGTCTCGCCGACGAAGGCCACCGTCTGCCCGGCCGGGATCCGCAGGTCGATGCCGGACAGCGCCGCCTCCTCCGCGCCGTAGGCGAAGCGCACGTCCTCGAAGACGATGTCACCGCGCAGGGACGGCACCTCGGCGGGCTCGTCGGCGGACTTCGTGGACGTCGGCTCGCGCAGCAGCTCCTGGATGCGGCCCAGCGAGACGGTGGCCTGCTGGTAGCCGTCGAAGACCTGGGAGAGCTGCTGGACGGGCGCGAAGAAGAGGTCGATGTAGAGCAGGTACGCCACCAGGGCGCCGGTGGTGAGGGTGGCCGCCTCGATCCGGCCCGCGCCCGCGATCAGCACGCCCGCCGCGGCGACCGAGGACAGCAGCTGCACGAACGGGAAGTAGACCGATATCAGCCGCTGGCCGCGGATCCGGGCGCGCCGGTAGCCGTCGCTGCGCTCGGCGAACCGCCGCCCGCCGTCCCGCTCCCGCCGGAAGGCCTGCACGATCCGCAGCCCGGCCACGGTCTCCTGGAGGTCGGCGTTGACCCCCGAGACGCGCTCACGGGCGAGTTCGTACGCCTTCACGCTCGCCCGGCGGAAGAAGAAGGTGGCCACGGCCAGCGGGGGCAGGGTGGCGAAGACGACCACGGCGAGCGAGGCGTCGAGCACCAGCAGGGCGACCATGATGCCGAAGAAGGTGACGACCGAGACGAACGCCGTGACCAGGCCCGTCTGGAGGAACGTGGACAGGGCGTCGACGTCGGTCGTCATGCGCGTCATGATGCGGCCGGTCAGCTCGCGCTCGTAGTAGTCCAGGCCGAGCCGCTGGAGCTGGGCGAAGATCTTCAGCCGCAGCGCGTACAGCACGCGTTCGCCGGTGCGGCCGGTCATCCGGGTCTCGCCGGTCTGCGCGGCCCACTGCACCAGCACGGTCAGCAGGCCGAGCAGGGAGGCCGACCACACCGCGCCGATCGCCATCTCGGAGACACCGGAGTCGATGCCGTGCCGGATCAGCACCGGCAGCAGCAGACCGGCGCCCGCGTCCACGGCGACCAGCAGCAGGCTGACGAGGAGGGGCCGCCCGAAACCGCGCAGCAGCCGGCGCAGGCCGTAGGAGTCCTCGGCCAGGACCGCGCGGCCCTCGTCGATGTCGGGGGTGTCGGTGGCCGGGGGCAGCGCCTCGACCTGGGCGAGCAGCTCCGGGGTGGCCGGGGTGCCGGTGAGCGCCGGGTCCTTGGGCTCGCGGTCGCCGGTCCACAGCCGGGGGGTCACGCCCCGCTCGGCGTCGAACTCGGCGTCCAGCTCCTCGCGGACGGAGGTGTCCGCCCGCGGCTCGGCCGGCAGGGCGTGGCCCGGGGAGACCCCGCCCAGCTCGTCGGGGTCGGTGAGCAGACGGCGGTAGAGGGCCGAGCGCTCCTGGAGCTCCTCGTGGGTGCCCAGGTCGGCGAGCCGGCCGCCGTCGAGCACGGCGATGCGGTCGGCGAGGTTGAGGGTGGAGCGGCGGTGGGCGATGAGCAGGGTCGTACGGCCCTCCATCACCTGCTTCAGCGCCTCGTGGATCTCGTGCTCGACCCGGGCGTCCACGGCCGAGGTGGCGTCGTCCAGGACCAGCAGGCGCGGGTCGGTGAGGAGGGCGCGGGCGAGCGCGACGCGCTGGCGCTGGCCGCCGGAGAGGGTGAGGCCGTGCTCGCCGACCGTGGTGTCGTAGCCGTCGGGCAGCTCGCTGATGAAACGGTCCGCCTGGGCGGCGCGGGCAGCGGCCTCGATCTCCTCCCGGGTGGCGTCCGGGCGGCCGTAGGCGATGTTCTCGCGGACGGTGGCGGAGAAGAGAAACGAATCTTCCGGGACCAGCCCGATCGCCGCCCTGAGCGACTCCAGGGTCAGCTCACGGACATCGTGGCCGCCGATCAGGACGGCACCGTGGGTGACGTCGTAGAAGCGCGGCAGGAGCAGGGAGAGGGTGGACTTGCCGGAGCCGGAGGAGCCGACGACGGCGAGGGTCTCGCCGGAGCGGATCTCGAAGCTGAGCCCGTCGAGGACCGGGCGGTCGTGGTCGTACCCGAAGGACACGTCGTCGAACTCGACGGTCGCGGGCGCGTCGGCGGACAGCTCCCTGGTGCCGTCCCGCAGGGTCGGCTCGGTGTCGATCAGCTCCAGGACGCGCTCGGTGCCGGCACGGGCCTGCTGGCCGACCGTGAGGACCATCGCGAGCATCCGGACCGGACCGACCAGCTGGGCCAGGTAGGTGGAGAAGGCCACGAAGGTGCCGAGCGTGATGTGACCGCGTACGGCGAGCCAGCCGCCGAGGGCCAGCATGGCGACCTGGCCGAGCGCCGGGACGGCCTGCAGGGCCGGGGTGAACCTGCTGTTCAGGCGGATCGTGCGCAGGCGGCCCGCGAAGAGGCGGCGGCCGACCTCGCGCAGCTTGCCGGCCTCCTGGTCCTCCTGCCCGAAGCCCTTCACCACGCGTACGCCGCTCACCGCGCCGTCGACCACTCCGGCGACGGCGGCGGCCTGGGCCTGGGCGTACCAGGTGGCGGGGTGCAGCCGGGTGCGGCTGCGCCTGGCGATCCAGCCGAGGGCGGGAGCGACGGCCAGGGCGACCAGGGTCAGCGGCAGCGACAGCCACGCCATGATCGCCAGGGAGATCAGGAAGAGCAGGACGTTCCCGATGGTCATCGGGAGCATGAAGAGCAGGCCCTGGATCAGCTGGAGATCGCTGGTGGCCCGGCCGACGACCTGCCCGGTGGACAGCTCGTCCTGGCGGCGGCCGTCCAGCCGGGTGATCGTGTCGTACATCTCGGTCCGCAGGTTGTGCTGGACGTCCAGGGCGAGCCGGCCGCCGTAGAAACGGCGGATGTAGGTGAGGGCGTAGACCAGGACCGCCGCGCCTACGAGGGCACCGGCCCAGGGGGTCATGGCGCGGCTGTGGTCGCCGATCACGTCGTCGATGATCACCTTGGTGATCAGCGGGACGACGGCCAGCACGGCCATGCCGGCCAGGGAGGAGCCGAGGGCGAGGACCACGTCCTTGGGGTGACGCCAGGCGTAGCTCGCCAGTCGTCCTGCCCATCCCCGTTGCGGTGCCACGCCGGTGCCCTCCTGTTTTTCGGCCTGCTCTACCGCAAGACACCAACGCCCGCGGCGGGCGATTTCATCCCGCCGTAACAAATCACCGGGGCGGGGGCGGGCCCGGGGGCGGCTGTGCGGGGGGTGCGGGTGCGGCGCGCGCGTGGCTGGCGGGGGGGCGCGGGGCATGCGGGGGGGGCGTGCGGTGGGCGCCCGCGGGGCGGACGGGGGCGCGGGGCGTGCGGCGGAGGTGGGTCGGGTGCAGTCGTGGGGTGGCCGCGGGCGCGGACGGGTCCGGTTGTCGGCGGGGGCGGGCGTGCGGCGGCCGCGGGGCGCGGGGCGTGGTCGGGCGCGTTCGTGTGGCGCGGGCGGGTGTCGCTACGGTCCCGCGCCCCCTGGTCGGCCGCCGCGCCGGGGTCAGACTCGTACCCGCAGGTAGTAGAACCTCGTCGTCTGTGCCGCGTTCTGGTTGTCGTCGCTCACCAGCAGGACGCGCAGGCGGCCCTCCTGGTCACGGCCCGTGACGGTCATGCCCTCGATGTTGTCCAGCAGGGGGTTCGGCTGGGGCTGCTTCGCCGTGGCGCCCAGGGAGGGGCAGGCGGACAGGTCCGTGAGGAGGGTCTTCCGGACCGGCCGGACCCCGTCCTGGCCCGTCAGGTTCTCGATGCCGCTGGTGTCCGTGGCACGGCGGGTGTCGGCCAGGTAGAGGCGGACCGTGTTGCCGACGCCGGCGGTGAAGCCGCGCTCCAGGACCAGGAGGCGGCCGTCGGGTACGGCCCGGACCTCAGGGACGCCCAGGCCGGCGTCGGCGCGGTAGGCGTACTGGGCGGCGAGCCGGAAGCGGCCGCCCTCGGTCCGCCGCCAGGTCTGGAAGCGGACGGTACCCGTGGCGTCACCCGCGATCGCGTACTCCATGGAGGCCAGCAGGGTGCGGCCGCCCGGCAGCAGGGTCAGCCCCTCGAAGGTCTGGTTGGCGGTGGCGCGGCCGGCCGGGGCGACCTGGAGGGAGGGCGGCACCGGGAGCCGCTCGAGGATCGCGCCGGCGCGGGAGTAGCGGCGGACGGACGGCTCGGTCTCGGAGCTGACGAGCAGGGTGCCGGCGGGGGTCCCGCCGCCCGGGCGAAGCCGGGACTGGGGGACGTCGACGACCAGGCCCTCGGAGTCCAGGTCGGCGCCCTTCTCGTCGGCGAGGCGGACGACCCCTTCCGGCCGCAGGGTACGGGCGTCCAGGCGGAACAGGGACGAGCGGTCGCCCAGGGCCGCGAGCGAGCCGTCCCGGTCCACGGCGAGGGCGGAGAAGTTCCCGGCGAAGGTGCCGTCGTACGTCGTCTTGTCGAGCGCGTCGGAGAAGCGGTCGATCGACACGGCGGCCGAACAGGCGTTGCGCTCATGGGTGTTGGCACCGGCGGGCCCGGCGGCGGCCAGGGAGGTGGCCGCCGCCAGGCCGGCGGTGAGGGTGGCGAGTACGGTTGTCAGGCGCATGGCCGTCACCGTAGAACCGGCCCGTGACGCGCGGGAGTCCGCCTGGTGAAGCGTCAGCCCAGCGGCGGCGCCGGGACGAAGGCCTCGCGCGGCCGGCTGGTCGGGACGTAGCGGGTGACGCCGGCGGTGGCCGGCACCAGGTCCTTGTGGATCGCCCTGGCGACGAGCTGGATGGTGGCGACGCCGTAGTCCATGGTGCTGTTGTCCTGCGTCAGCACCGTCATCATGTAGTCGTGGCCGGCCCCGTCGAAGGTGCCCAGGCTGTGCACCCGCCAGCCGTGCGCGGACCGCTGCAGCCAGCCGTTCTTGACGTGCACGGCGACGCCGGCCGGCGCGCCGGCCGGGGTGCCCCAGCGCTGGTCCGATACGACCTGGCCCATCAGCTTCAGGATGTAGGCACGGGAGTTGTCGCTCAGCACGCTGTTCCTGGCGGTGATCAGCCTGAGCAGCTTCTGCTCGTCGGTGACGTTCTCCTGGGTCAGGCCCCAGTACCCGTCCGCCCCCGGGACGGTCTTCGTCATCCCGGCCGCGGTCAGGAAGCCCTGGATCTTCGCGATGCCGAGCTGCTTCCACAGCTTGCTGGTCGCGTCGTTGTCCGACTGGGTGATCATGGCCGTGGCGAGGTCGGCCTCGGTGTCGGTCAGGTACCGGTTGCTCTTCTTTGCGTCCCAGAGCAGCGTGGCGAGCACGGTGACCTTGACGGTGCTGGCCGAGTCGAACGCGGTGTCGGCGTTCAGCGTGCAGGTGGTGTCGGTGGAGCGGTCGTACAGGCCGACGGCGACCGTGCCCGTACGGCCGGCCAGGGCGGCCGTGATGTCCTTCTTCAGCTTGGCGGCCAGACCCGCCTTGGCGGACGTGCAGTTGACGGCGGGCGTGGGCACCGCCGCGGCCGGGAGGGCCGCGACGGCGGAGACGAGCAGCGTGGCGCCGAGGGCGGTCGCGAGCGCCCCGGCTCGGCCGGATATCCGGTGGGTCATGAAGTGGTTCCCCCTTGAACGTCTTTCGGTCGTCCTGCGGACGCCGTCGGTCGCGTCCCGGCCCCGCCTGCCGCGGCGGCCGGGGACGGACTACGGCTGTACGCATGTTCGCAGTACGGGAGTTGGGACGATCAGGGGGATGGCCCCTGGCACCCGGACCCGTCGGCGCGGCGGGCGGCGGGCGGCGGGCGGCGGGCGACGTGAGGACGGTGACGGCTCCCCACCGGGCTCGGCGCCGCCCGTGTGCCCTCGTGCGCCCTGCCGTGCCTCTTCCACGACCGCGGCGGGTCCCGCGAGGCTCTGCGCCACGGCCGCCGGCCCGACGCGGGCCGGGGGCACGACCAGGGAGGGGAAGACGATGGGTACCTCAACCGGCAGACGCCGCACCGCGGTCGGAGCCGTTCTCGCGCTGCTGGCGGGGCTCGGCGCGGTCGCGGCCTCGGCGGGTCCGGCGGCAGCGGCCACCGGTGACGTGCTGATCATCCAGAAGGGCAGCACGGGCAACCTGGTGACCCTGCAGACGTTCCTGTTCGTGCCGGGCATCACGGAGCAGGGCGACGGCGTCCAGGCCGGGGCCACCCAGTTCGCGGTCACCAACCTCACCAACCGGACCCTCACCCTGACGGAGAAGACCCCGGCGGGCGCGGTGGTCCACAGCGACACGGTCGCCGCCGGGAAGTCCGGCACGTTCGCCGTGACGGGCGGCGACACCGTGGCACTCACGGTCCCCGCCGACTAGGCACGCCGGCGAGGAAGGGGCGGGACGGGGCGGGGCCTCACGGTCGGCGCCGCGAGGCCCGGCTCTCAGCCCTGCGGCGGCACCGCGACGAACGCCTCGCGCGGCCGGCTGGTCGGGACGTAGCGGGTGACGCCGGCGGTGGTCGGCACCAGGTCCTTGTGGATCGCCTTGGCGACGTTCTGGATGGTGGTCACGCCGTAGCTCATGGTGCTGTTGTCCTGCGTCAGCACCGTGATCATGTAGTCGTGGCCGGCCCCGTTGAAGGTGCCCAGGCTGTGCACCCGCCAGCCGTGCGTGGACCGCTGCAGCCAGCCGTTCTTGACGTGCACGGCGACCCCGGACGGCGCGCCGGCCGGGGTGCCCCAGCGCTGCGAGGAGACGACCTGGCCCATCAGCTTCAGGATGTAGGCACGGGCGTTGTCGCTCAGCACGCTGTTCCTGGCGGTGACGAGCTTCAGCAGCTTCTGCTCGTCGTTGACGTTCTCCCGGGTCAGGCCCCAGTACCCGTCCGTGCCCGGCACGGTCTTGGTCATGCCCGCGGCGGTCAGGAAGCCCTTGATCTTCGTCAGGCCCAGCTGCTTCCAGAGCTTGCTGGTCGCGTTGTTGTCCGACTGGGTGATCATGGCCTTGGCGAGCGACTGCTCGGTGGTGGTCAGGTACCGGTTGTGCTTCTTGGCGTCCCAGAGCAGCGTGGCGAGCACGGTGACCTTGACGGTGCTGGCCGAGTCGTAGGCGCTGGTGGCCCGCAGCGTGCAGGTCGTCTTGGTGCTGCGGTCGTACAGACCGACGGCGACGGTGCCCTTGCGGTTCGCGAGGGCGGCCGTGATGTCCTTCTTCAGCTTGGCGGCCAGGCCCGCCTTGGCGGACGTACAGGTCACGGCCGGTGCGGCCGCGGCGGCCGGGGTGGCCGCGGCGGCCGGGGTGGCGGCGGTGACGGCCGGTATGAGCAGCGCGGCGCTCACGGTGGCCGCGAGCGCGCCGGTCCGGCCGAATGTCCGGTGAGTCATGAAATGGTCCCCCTTGAACGTCGTACGGGCGTCCCCCTGAACGCCTTTGAGCGCACCCGTGCGCTGTCTGACTGGACTCGTCAGGGGTGCCGGAAGTTGTACGCATGTTCGCAGGGCGCGAGTTCGAGATCCGCGCCGGGGTGGGGCCGGGCGGGAGGCACCTCGGCCGGCAGGGAACGCGTCACTCGGTGAGCCGCCCGGTCGCGGCGTCCACGACCGCGACGTAGGGATCGCAGCCGCCCCCTTCCTCGTCCGGCTCGCATCCCGGGTCGGCGACCTCGACGGACCACACGGCGCGCCAAGGGCCCCGATAGCCCTTGGTGCGCTCCGTCGTCAGGTCGAGGGCGCGGATCCGCAGCGCCTTGGTGGCGGCGCCGTACTTCCGCTCCCGTTGCGTGACCGCCTCCTCCGCCTGCCGTGCCGTCAGCAGTTCGGCCGGCACGTCCACGTGCGTGGGTCCGAAGTCGGCCGTCAGGCCGTACACGCGCCCGGCCCGGTCGATCCGCACGTCGAGGCTGCGGGGCATGGCCACCCCGCGCTCCCGGAAACGCCAGGAGGTGACCCACCCGTCCCCGTCCTGCTCTTGGGTGGCCGCCCGTGTCGTGTGCCAGGAGGCCGACTCCGCCCACGGGTAGTGGGCGTGCATGTAGGTGCGGGCGATGCGGTAGGCGTCCCGGGCGTCACGCGCCGGGCCGGCGCCGGGGACGGTGAGACCCGGGCCGGAACCGCCGCCGAACTCGACGGTGAGCCGGCGTCCACCGGGCCACATCAGCTCTGCCGAGGCCCCTCCGGACACCTGGATGTACATGAACCCGTTGTAACCGTCGAGACCAGGGCTGATCTGCACCCTCCCGACCTCGTACCGGTCGCCGGAAGCCTGCCGTACGAGCCGCTCCGCGACGGCCCGTTCGGCACCGTGTGCGTCCCGGACGCTGGAGCCGTCGACGTGGTCAAGGGTGACGGCGCTGCGGAGCACGGTGATGCCGACGAGGCCGAGCGCCCCCAGGAGGACGAGGCTGGTCCTGCCCCAGGCCCGCCAGGCGACCCGGCCGCGCACCGCCAGGAGCCCCACCGCCACGCCGACGAGCCCCCCGCCCGCGTTCATCTCGACGTCGGCGCTGTCGCAGATGCCGCCGGCGAACGGGGCCAGGGCCTGGGCGAGTTCGACGAGACAGGGCAGCGCGAGCACACCGGCGAGCACCGGCACCGGCCGGCGCAGCGCGAGCACCCCGAACAGTCCGACCGGCACGAACATGGCCAGGTTCCACTGCCCCTGGGTGGTGTACAGCGGCTCGGTGAGCTCATGGTTGATCACGCACTCGGCGGCGCCGGGCTCACCGGCCCGCAGGCCGAGGGTGACCCCGAGGACACCGGTGAGGCAGAAGCCCAGCGGAGCCCACCAGAAGGCGTGGGCGGCCCCCTGCCGCCGGGCGACGCCCCACGCCACCCCGCCGGCCACCACCGCGACGGCGGTGAGCCCGCCCAGGAACCCGTAATCGTCGCCGAACACAGCCTCGAACACGTCTCGCACTCCCCCGCCGGTGACAGCCTGGTCAGGGCCGCACGTTCATGATCACCACGGAGGACGACCGCGCGGGCAGAACCAGTTCCGCTCCGGCGCCGCCGTGCCGAGAGGGACCGGCCGGGTTCCGGCCGGGGTCAGCCGATGAGTTCGCGGAACTGCTCGATCGTGCGGCGGCGCATGGTGAGGAAGGCGAGCCAGGAGCCGTCGGCGAAGTGCAGCCGGAAGCGGGCCATCAGCTGTGTCCGGGGCCGGCGTTCGACCCGGGTCACCCAGGCCCGCTGCACCTCCCACACCGGGGCGCCGTCCAGGGGCCGGACCAGCCCGACGCGCTGGTCCGTCACGCGCAGCAGCAGCGCGCCGGACGTGGGCGGCACTTGCGCGGCGATGCTGCCGGCCTCGCCGGCCTGCGCGCCGACGGAGTTGACCAGCCGGTTCGCGACCGCCGCGCCGACACCGACGCCCTTGGCGCTCTTGGCGGGGACGACGGAGCCGTACGCCAGGAGTTGCTCACCGGGGGTCAGTCGACTGTGGGCGGAACGCTCACGCAGGGCGGACATGCCCATGATCATAGGAGCCCGGCGGCACGGACTCAATCCAGGTGGGTCGGCGCGAACATCCGCAGCAGCGCCGGGAGGACGACCACCGACGGGCCCGGGGAGGCCAGGGCCTTCGCCAGGTCCTCCTCCAGGGTCTTCGGGGTCGTGCGGACCCCGGGGACGCCGAAGGACTCCGCCAGGGCCACGTAGTCCGGGCGGGTGAGTTCCGTCGCCGTCGCCTGGCCGAAGGCGTCCGTCATGTACTCCCGGAGGATGCCGTAGCCGCCGTCGTCCACGATCAGCCAGGTGACGGGGAGGTCGTACTGCTTCGCCGTCGCCAGCTCGGCGATCGAGTACAGGGCTCCGCCGTCGCCCGACACCGCCAGTACCGGCCGGGCCGGGTCCGCCGCCGCCGCGCCGAGGGCCGCCGGGAAGCCGTAGCCGAGGCCGCCGGCGCCCTGGGCCGAGTGCATGGTGTTCGCGCCCCGGGGGTCGAACGCCGACCAGGCCCAGTACGCCAGGATCGTCATGTCCCAGAAGGACGGGGAGCCGGCGGGGAGCGCCCGGCGGACCGACGCCAGCACGTCCTGTTCCAGGGTGAGTTCCTGGGACGCGATGCGGTCGGCGACCTTCCGCAGGAGCTCGCGCACCCGTTCCGGCGCCGCCGCGTCGGTGCGGTCGGTCACCGTCTCCAGCAGTGCCTGGAGAGCCAGGCGCGCGTCCGCGTGGATGCCCAGGGCGGGGTGGTTCGACTCCAGCTTGCCGGCGTCGGCCTCGATCTGGATCACTCGGCCACGGGGCTTGAACGTGTGGTAGTTGGAGGACAGTTCGCCGAGGCCGGAGCCGACCACCAGCAGGACGTCCGCGTCCTCCAGGAGGTCCGTGGTGTGGCGGTCCTCCAGCCAGGACCGCATCGACAGCGGGTGTTCCCAGGGGAAGGCACCCTTGCCGCCGAAGGTGGTGACCACGGGCGCGTCCAGCTTCTCGGCGAGCTGGAGGAGCTTGCCGGAGGCGTCGGACCGTACGACTCCGCCGCCGGCGATGATCGCCGGACGGGCCGCCTTCGACAGCAGGTCGGCGGCCACCGCCGTCAGCTCGGGGCGCGGGACCAGGTCGTCCGGGGTCGCGTCCATCGCCGTCACCACCGGCAGGGCGGTCTCGGCGAGGAGCACGTCCTGCGGGATCTCCACCCACACCGGGCCGTGCGGGGCGGTCAGCGCCGACTGCCAGGCCGCCGCGATCGCGGAGGGGATCTGTGACTGGGTGCGGACGGTGTGGACCGACTTGACGACGCCGCGGAACGAGGCCGCCTGGTCGGGGAGTTCGTGGAGGTAGCCGTGCCGGCCGCCGCCCAGGCCCGCCGTGGGGATCTGGCTGCTGATCGCCAGGACGGGGGCGGAGGCGGCCGCCGCCTCCTGGAGGGCCGCGAGGGAGGTCAGCGCGCCCGGGCCGGTCGAGAGCAGGAGCGGGGCCGCCTCGCCGGTGATCCTGCCGTAGGCGTCGGCCGCGAAGCCCGCGTTGTTCTCCACCCGGAGGCCGATGTAGCGCAGCGAGGAGCGGCGCAGGGCGTCGAACATGCCGAGCGCGTGCTGGCCGGGCAGGCCGAAGACCGTGGTCGCGCCGAGCCCGGCCAGCGTCTCCACGACCAGGTCTCCGCCGTTGCGCCCCGGGGGAGGGTTCAGGGCGGCGGTGATCTGCGCCTCGGTCGGGCGGAGTACCAGGTCGTGGTCGTGAGTCACTTCGCTTCCGCGTCCTTCCGGGCCGCCGCGATCTGGCGGCTCATGATGGTGGTGAGTTCGTAGGCGGTGTGGGAGGCCGCGACCGAGGTGATCTCGGCGTGGTCGTACGCCGGGGCGACCTCGACCACGTCGGCCGACACCAGGTTGCAGGACGCCAGACCGCGCAGGATCTCCAGCAGCTCGCGGGAGGTCATGCCGCCCGCCTCCGGGGTGCCGGTGCCGGGCGCGTGGGCCGGGTCGAGGCAGTCGATGTCGATGGAGATGTACAGCGGGCGGTCGCCGATGCGCTGGCGGAGCTGGTCGGCGACCTCGTCGGCGCCCCGGCGGTAGACGTCCGCGGAGGTGACGATGCCGAAGCCCATCTTCTCGTCGTCGGTGAGGTCCTGCTTGCCGTACAGCGGCCCGCGGGTGCCGACGTGGGAGAGGGCGGAGGTGTCGAGGATGCCCTCCTCCACCGCGCGGCGGAACGGGGTGCCGTGCGTGTACTCGGCGCCGAAGTAGGTGTCCCAGGTGTCCAGGTGGGCGTCGAAGTGCAGCAGGGCGACCGGGCCGTGCTTCTTCGCGACCGAGCGGAGCAGCGGCAGCGCGATGGTGTGGTCGCCGCCGAGGGTCATCAGGCGGGCGCCGGTGCCGAGCAGGTCGTCGGCCGCGGCCTCGATGGTGTCGACGGCCTCGTTGATGTTGAACGGGTTCACGGCGATGTCGCCGCCGTCCGCGACCTGGGCGAGGGCGAAGGGCGAGGCGTCCTGCGCGGGGTTGTAGGGGCGCAGCAGCCGGGACGCCTCGCGGATGGCGTTGCCGCCGAAGCGGGCGCCCGGCCGGTACGAGACGCCGGAGTCGAACGGCACGCCCACGACGGCGACGTCGGCGGTGCCGACCTCGTCGAGGCGGGGCAGCCGGGCGAAGGTCGCGGGGCCGGCGTACCGCGGGATGCGGGAGGAGTCGACAGGGCCGCGGGGCGTCTCGTTGCTGCTCATAGTGAAATGCCTTCTTTCTTGCGCTTCATCGCGCATGTACTGCTTTTCATATGACTCTACTGGGGAGTCGGGACCGGTTCGGACGGAAGCTCGGGGGACCGCCCGGCGAGGCGCTCGCGCCAGGTGGCGAGGACGCTCTCGTCGGTGGGCTTCGTCGCCAGGGAGACGGCGACGTAGACCGCGAGGGAGGCCAGCAGGCCGTAGTAGACGGGCTCATTGGCGAGGATGCCGTAGCCGGCCATCAGGCCGATCACGGCGAGGCCGCCGACGATCACCGAGGCCAGGGCGCCCTGGACGGTGCCGCGCTTCCACAGCAGGCCGCCGAGGATGGGCACGAGCAGGCCGCCGACGAGGAGGTTGTAGGCCACGGTGAGCGCCTCGACCACGTTGTTCAGCGCGATCGCGGTGCCGATCACGCCGACGCCCATGATCAGGATGAAGGCGCGGTTGCCCGCGACCTCGTCGTGCTCCTCGCCGTCCCGCCGGACCATCCCGCGCAGTCGCGACCAGATGTCGTTGTTGGCGACGGTGGCACAGGCGATCAGGGCGCCGGAGGAGGTCGACATCACGGCGGCCAGGGCGGCGGCGAGCACCAGGCCGCGCACGCCGATGGGGAGTTCGTCCTTGACGATGGTGGCGAAGGCGTCGTCCGGGCTGCCGAGGTGGGGATAGAGCACCTTGGCGGCCGTGCCGATCACCGCGCCGGCGAGGGCGTAGACCAGACAGTAGGTTCCGGCCACCGTGCCGCCCCACTTGGCGGTCCTGTCGCTGCGGGCGGTGAACACGCGCTGCCAGATGTCCTGGCCGATCAGCATGCCGAAGGTGTAGATCAGGACGTAGGTGAAGATCGTCTCGCCGCCGATGCCCAGCGGGTCGAAGTACTCGGTCGGCAGCTTGGCCTTCATCTCCGAGAAGCCGCCCGCCTTGACCACCGCGATGGGCAGCAGGAGCAGGAGCACGCCGATGGTCTTGACGACGAACTGGACCATGTCGGTCAGCGTGATGGACCACATCCCGCCGAGGGTCGAGTACGCGACGACGATCGCGCCGCCGATGATGATCGAGACCGTGCGGTTCAGGTCGAACAGGACGTCGAAGATCGTGGCGTAGGCGATGGTCGAGGTCACCGCCAGCATGAGGGTGTACGCCCACATGACCACGCCCGAGATCACACCGGCCCGGCCGCCGTAGCGCAGGTCCAGCATCTCGGAGACGGTGTAGACCTTCAGGCGGGCGATGCGCGCGGAGAAGAAGACCGACAGGGCGAGCAGGCCGAGGCCGATGGTGAAGACCATCCAGGCGCCGGAGAGCCCGTACTGGTAGCCGAGACCCACACCGCCGATGGTGGACGCGCCGCCGAGGACGATCGCCGCCATGGTGCCGGAGTACATCGCCGGGCCGAGGCGCCGGCCGGCCACCAGGAACTCGCTCTTGGACTTGGCGCGGCGCATGCCCCACCAGCCCATGGCCAGCATGCCGGCGAGATAGACGACGATCACTGTGTAGTCGACGGCCATGTGGGGCCCTCCTTCGCGCACTGTCGGTGGCGTGTCGTGCAGATACGGGGGTCTCCGGGCGGGCCCCTCGGGGGAGAAGGGGTGCTCCGGAGACGGGGGTGACGGCAGCGGATCGCGGGGACATCCGCCCGTACCCGCGGCTGCCGTTCGGTGTCGACACTAGGTGGCTGGAAAGCGACTGCGAAGAGTACGTTTCATCCATATGAACGGGACGGGATGGAGGAAACGCACATCATGCCGGAGACGATCACCCCAGCCGTCCCACCGACCCCACCGGTCACGCTGTCGGCCCTGCTGGCCAGGGAGGACCTGGGGCTGCGGCAGATCGCCGGGCCGACGGACCCGGGGATCGTGATCCACTGGGCGCACACCTCGGAGATGGCCGACCCGTACCCGTACCTGCTGGGCGGCGAGCTGCTGCTGACGGCCGGGGTGCACATCCCGGAGGGGCCGGACGTGAGCGCGTACTTCGACGACTACGTCTCCCGGATCGTCGCGGCGGGCGGCGCGGCCCTCGGCTTCGGGCTGGCACCCGTGCACGACACGGTGCCGCCGGCCCTGGTCGCCGCCTGCGAGAGCCGGCGCCTGCCGCTGCTGGAGGTCCCGCCGCAGACCACGTTCTCCGGCGTGGCCCGCGCGGTGTGGCAGCTGATGGCGCAGGCCCGGCTGGCGGAGCTGCGGCGCGTCACCGAGGCCCAGCAGAGCCTCGCGGTGGCCGCCGCACGGCAGGATCCGGTCCCGTCCGTGCTGCGCCAGCTGGCCCAGCGCCTGGGCGGTCGGGCGGTGCTGTACGGCCCCGACGGCACGGAGGTCGCGGGCGCGGGCCGGGAGCCGGCGGCGAGCCCGGGGGCGGGCCGGGAGCCGGGGGCGAGCCGCGAACCCGTGGTGGGCGCGGGGGCGGGGCGGGAGCCCGCGGTCGGCGCGGGGGCGGGGCGGGAGCCGGTGGAGGGTGCCGGGGCGGCGCTGGCGGCGCTGGCCGGGGTGGTCCGGCCGGCGGCCAGGACGACGACACCCCCGGACCCCACCGACCGCCGGCCCCACGCCCCGGGCACGCCCCCGGCACCGGGCACCCGTCCCCAGCCGCCCACCACCCCACCGGGCACCCGTCCCCACCCGACCACCACCCCACCAGGCACCCGGCTCACCCCGATCACCTCATCTGCCCGGCCCCAGCCGGCCGCCACCCCGTCGGCCGCCCCCGGTGCTCCCCCGCCCCGCCCGCAGCCCAGCTCCGCCACCGACGCCTTCGGCGACACCCACCTCGCCGTGTACGCCCTCGGGGCCGGCGAGGGGTTCGTGCTCGGCGTGGCCACCCCCCGCCGCGAACCCGGCGATCACACCATCGCCTCCATCGCCGCCGTGCTGCTGACCCTGCTGACCGGGGAGCACCAGAGCGGGGCCGGCGCGGCCCGGTCCTCCGCGCTCGTCCGGCTGCTGCTGGGCGCCCCGCCCGGGGAGGTGGCCCCGCTGCTCGGCGCCGGGCGGTGGCTCGTCGTGCACGCCCGGCCGGAGGCCCAGGCCCCGGACCCGGTCGCCGCCTCCGCGCTCGGCGCCGCCCTGGGTTCGCCGCTGGTCGACCTCGGCGGGGACGTCGTACGGGTGCTGGTGCCGGCGGACCGGGAACCGGCGCCGCAGCCCGGCTGGACGCTCGGGGTGAGTGCCCCGGCCGAGCCGCACGAGTGGCCGGCCGCCGACACCCAGGCCGCCCGTGCCCTCGCCCGGGCCCGCGCCACCCGCGCCCCGCTGCTCCGGCACGCCGCCCGCCCCGCGCTGGCGGACCTGGTGCCGCCGGCGGACGCCGAGACGCACGCCCGGTCCCTGCTCGCCCCTCTCTCGGGACAGCCCGCGCTCGCCGAGACCCTGCGCAGCTGGCTGTCGCTGCACGGCAGTTGGGACCGTGCGGCGGTGGCGCTGGGCGTGCACCGCAACACCGTCCGGCAGCGGATCGCCCGCTGCGCGGGCCTGTTGGGGGCCGACCTGGACGACCCGGACGTACGCATGGAGCTGTGGTTCGCGCTGCGACGGGGCTGACGGCAGGGGCGAGTGACGCCTGTCCCAGGGGCCGATATGCCGAAGACTCCCGCGGCGCGCTGCCTCACAATGGAAGGCATGCCGATATCCGGGACACCCAGCCGCGCCCAGCTCGTCGACCACCTGGTGCGAACCCGTATCGCGGGGGACGTCGCCACGCCCCGCGAGAACAACCTCTCCCACTACCGTCAGCTCGCCAACGGGGTCCGCAACTTCTGGTTCGGCCTGGAGCTGGGCGACCGCTGGACGGACGAGCAGGACGTGCTCGCGGTCATGGCGGAGCGGGTCGGCGTCAACGACGATCCCGAGTACCGGTACGGGCAGGACACCATCGACCCCGAGCTGACCGTGGACGCGCTGGAGCGGCTGGCGGCGCGGCTGCGCAAGGCGGCCGAGGGGCGCCAGCGGGTGCTGTTCGCGACCGGTCACCCGGGCGGCCTGCTGGACGTGCACCGCGCCACGGCCGCCGCGCTGCGCGCCGCCGGCTGCGAGATCGTGGTGATCCCGGACGGGCTGCAGACGGACGAGGGTTACGTGATGCAGTTCGCGGACGTCGCCGTGCTGGAGCACGGGGCGACGCTCTGGCACACCCACTCCGGGGAGCCGATGCGGGCCATTCTGACCGGACTTGAGCGCGAGGGGCGCCCGCTGCCGGACCTGGTGGTGGCCGACCACGGCTGGGCCGGGTACGCGGGACAGCACGGTGTCGACTCCGTCGGGTACGCCGACTGCAACGACCCGGCGCTGTTCCTCGCCGAGGCGGAGGGCACCCTGCAGGTGGTCGTCCCGCTCGACGACCACGTGGTCAGCCCGCGCCACTACGACCCGATGACGGCCTATCTGCTCGCCGCGGCGAACCTGGCCTGACGCGGCGGCGACCACGCGGAGGTGCGGCCCCCGGGCCGGGGCCGCACGTCGTGGTCAGTCCGTCGTCGGTTCAGTGACCGCCCCCTCCTCCGCCGCCACCGCCGTGACCGCCGCCACCGCCGCCGCCGTGACCGCCGCCACCGCCGCCGTGGTCGCCGCCACCGCCGCCGTGGTCGCCGCCGCCACCGCCGTGGTCGCCACCACCGTAACCACCACCGTGGTCACCGCCGTAGCCACCGCCGTGGTCACCACCGTAGCCACCGTCGTCGTCGCCGTAGTCGCCATGGCCGCCGCCATAGCCGTAGTCGTCGTCATCGTCGTCGCCCCACCAGCCGTGGTCGCCACTGTCCCAGCTGTAGGAACCGTGGTCGCCATGGTCCGAGGAGGCAAAGGCGGTGCCGGCCGTGCCGAGCGCGGCTCCGCCTGCCAGCAGCAGACCGGAGGCGGACAGCGCGACGAGGCGCCTAGTGCGCTGTGATCGCATGGGAGTACCTTCCATCTCCATCGTCTCTCGCGATTCCCAGCGGGAAGGCGCGAGGTGGATGGCCGTCGCCGCGACAAACAGGGGAAGATGCGGCGCGGTCTTGAGGTGTCACCGCAGCCGGACTGAACGAAACGGCGTATTCACCGACACCCTCGCAGCCCACCCGCGCATGGTCGCGTGACCGGGTGCTGCGAACGCGGATCCCGCGGTTCCGGAATCCCGTGTACAGGGCATGCCGTTCGCTGCGGCTTTCACTCAAAGAGCGTAGTACCGCTGGCGGCACTCGTCATCTCGAACGGCACCCCCGTCACGGTCACCTCGGGACGCGCACCACGCCTTCCTGGATCACCGTGATGGCGAGCCGCCCGTCCTGGGTGTGGATGCGCGCCTGGCCGAGGCCCCGGCCGCCGTGCGCGGACGGCGACTCCTGGTCGTACAGCAGCCATTCGTCGGCGCGGAAGGGCCGGTGGAACCACATCGCGTGGTCCAGGGAGGCTCCCACGACGTCCCCGACGGCCCAGCCGCCGCGGCCGTGCGCGAGCAGCACGGAGTCGAGCAGCGTCATGTCGGAGACGTAGGTGGCGAGGACGACGTGCAGCAGCGGTTCGTCGACGGCACCGCCCAGCTTGCCGTTGGTGCGGAACCACACCTGGGAATGGGGTTCGCGCGGCTCGCCGTACTGCCCGTACGGCGGCTCGTCCACGTACCTGAGGTCGATCGCCTCACGGGCCTCGAGGAACTTCTCGACGACCTCGGGGGCGAGATGACCGTAGCCGCGCAGCCGCTCGTGGGAGGTCGGCAGCGTCGCCGGGTCGGGCGAGGCGGGCATCGGCGCCTGGTGCTCCAGCCCCTCCTCGTGCACCTGGAAGGACGCCGAGAGATGGAAGATCGGCTTGCCGTGCTGGACGGCGACCACGCGCCGGGTGGTGAAGGACCGGCCGTCGCGGATGCGGTCCACGGTGTAGACGATCGGGGCGCCGGGGTCGCCGGGGCGCAGGAAGTACGCGTGCAGGGAGTGGGCGGGCCGGTCCGCGGGGACAGTCCGCCCGGCGGCGACCAGCGCCTGCGCCGCGACCTGCCCGCCGAAGACGCGGGGCACGACGGCGGAGCGGGACTGGCCGCGGAAGATGTTCTCCTCGATCTGTTCGAGGTCGAGCAGATCGAGGAGATCCTGGAGTGCCTGGCTCATGGCTTGTGGTGGTACCGGCCAGTGATCGCGGGGACCCTACAGGCCCATGTCCTTGGCGATGATCGACTTCATGATCTCGCTGGTGCCGCCGTAGATGCGGTTGACGCGGTTGTCCGCGTACAGGCGGGCGATCGGGTACTCGTTCATGTAGCCGTAGCCGCCGTGCAGCTGGAGGCAGCGGTCGATCACGCGGTGGGCGACCTCGGTGCAGAAGAGCTTCGCGGAGGCGGCCTCGGCGGGGGTCAGCTCGCCGGCGTCCAGGGCCTCCGTGGCGCGGTCGGCGACGGCCTCGGCGGCGTCCACCTCGGCCTGGCAGGCGGCCAGCTCGAACTTGGTGTTCTGGAAGTGGGCGACCGGCTTGCCGAAGACGGTGCGCTCCTGCACGTACTGCTTGGCGAACCGGACGGCGGCCTTGGCCTGCGCGTAGGCGCCGAAGGCGATGCCCCAGCGCTCGGAGGCGAGGTTGTGGCCGAGGTAGTAGAAGCCCTTGTTCTCCTCGCCGAGCAGGTCCTCGACCGGGACCTTGACGTCGACGAAGGCCAGCTCGGCGGTGTCGGAGGTCTTCAGGCCGAGCTTGTCGAGCTTGCGGCCGACGGAGTAGCCCTCGGACTTCGTGTCCACGGCGAACAGGGAGATGCCGTGGCGGCGGTCCTCGGCGGTGGGCGCGGCCGTGCGGGCGCAGACGATCACCTTGTCGGCGTGCACACCGCCGGTGATGAAGGTCTTGGCGCCGTTGAGCACGTAGTGCGTGCCGTCCTCGGACAGCTTGGCGGTGGACTTCATGCCCGCGAGGTCGGAACCGGTACCCGGCTCCGTCATCGCGATGGCCCACATCTCCTCGCCGCTGACGAACTTCGGCAGGAAGCGCTTCTTCTGCTCGTCGGTGGCGAGCATCTTGATGTACGGGAGGGCGAGCAGCACGTGCACGCCGGAGCCGCCGAACTGGACGCCCGCGCGGGCGGTCTCCTCGTAGAGGACGGCCTCGAACTTGTGGCTGTCCATGCCCGCGCCGCCGAACTCCTCGGGCACGTTGATGCCGAAGATGCCCAGCTCGCCGAGCTTGTAGTAGAAGTCGCGCGGCGCCTGGCCGGCGGCGAACCACTCGTCGTAGACGGGGACGACCTCGGCCTCGATGAAGGCGCGGAGGGTCTCCCGGAACGCCTCGTGATCCTCGTTGAACACCGTACGGCGCACGCCGCCCACCTCCACGTCTGTCTAAGCGCTTGCTCAGAGTCGAAGATACCGGCCAGTACGCGGAGGCGTCCAGGGTGAGTTGTGCCACCCGCCCGGCACGGACGGATGAGCGGCGTCAGTTGTCGTCCCGGTGCGCGGGTCGACGATCAGGTGAGCACTGAGGCGCGACCCCGGCGGCGGGGTCGTCGGCCGGCCGAGGTCAGTCCTCGGGTGTGCCCGCCGCAGCGAAGGCCCCCCGGGCCATCCGGTGCAGCAGGGTCGCCGTGGTGCCCCGGCCGGGCAGGGTGCCCGCGCGGCCCAGGTGGGGCGTGGAGTTCAGCAGCCCGAACACCGAGTGGACGGCCGAGCGGGCGGCCGGCTCGGTCAGCGCCGGGTGGGCCTCACGGACCACCTCCACCCACAGCTCCACGTACTGCCGCTGGAGCTGCCGCACCAGCTTGCGGTCGCTGTCGCGCAGGCGGTCCAGCTCCCGGTCGTGCAGGGTGATCAGGGGGCGGTCGTCGAGCGCGAAGTCGATGTGGCCCTCGATGAGCGAGTCCAGGACCTCCGAGGCGCCGGTCCGCCCGTCGGCCTCCGCCAGGCGGCGCCTGGCCCCCGTCAGCAGCTGCCCGCTGATGCCCACCAGCAGCTCGGCGAGCATCGCGTCCTTGCCCGGGAAGTGCCGGTACAGACCGGGTCCGCTGATGCCGACCGCGGCGCCTATCTCGTCCACGCCGACGCCGTGGAAACCGCGCTCGGCGAAGAGCCGCGCGGCCTCCTTCAGGATCTGCTCGCGGCGGGTCGGGGCATCGGTTCTGCTGACCATACGGCCAATTCTAGACAGCGCGGTTAGCGCTCGTTAACCTGGACGCAATGGTTAACGCTCATTAACAGGTTCGACCACCGGGTGAGGGGACCGCAGGATGCAGGAGGCACCGGAGCTTCGGAGCGCGGCAGATCCCGCGTCGGAGGGCTGGCGGGCCAATGAACAGGCCCATCTCGCGCTCGTGGAGGAGCTGCGCGCCAAACTGGCGGCGGCGGCCCTCGGCGGCGGTGAGAAGGCGCGCGCCCGGCACACGGCGCGCGGCAAACTGCTGCCCAGGGACAGGGTGGACACGCTGCTGGACCCGGGTTCGCCCTTCCTGGAGCTGGCCCCCCTGGCGGCCGACGGGATGTACGACGGACAGGCCCCGGCCGCCGGCGTGATCGCCGGGATCGGCCGGGTCAGCGGACGCGCGTGCGTGATCGTCGCGAACGACGCCACGGTCAAGGGCGGCACGTACTACCCGATGACGGTGAAGAAGCACCTGCGCGCCCAGGAGGTGGCCCTCGACAACCGGCTGCCGTGCGTCTACCTGGTCGACTCCGGCGGGGCCTTCCTGCCGATGCAGGACGAGGTCTTCCCCGACCGGGACCACTTCGGCCGGATCTTCTACAACCAGGCCCGGATGTCCGGCGCCGGCATCCCGCAGATCGCGGCCGTCCTCGGCTCCTGCACGGCCGGCGGGGCCTACGTCCCGGCGATGAGCGACGAGGCCGTGATCGTCCGCAACCAGGGCACGATCTTCCTCGGCGGTCCCCCGCTGGTGAAGGCCGCCACCGGCGAGGTCGTCACGGCGGAGGAGCTGGGCGGCGGCGAGGTGCATTCCCGGGTCTCCGGGGTCACCGACCACCTCGCCGAGGACGACGCGCACGCCCTGCGGATCGTGCGGAACATCGTCGCCACGCTCCCGGCCCGGCAGTCCCTCCCCTGGGAGGTCCTGCCCTCCGTCGAGCCGAAGGTCGATCCCTACGGCCTGTACGGCGCGGTCCCGGTCGACTCCCGCACCCCCTACGACGTGCGCGAGATCATCGCGCGCGTGGTGGACGGCTCCCGGTTCGCCGAGTTCAAGAGCGAGTTCGGGCAGACCCTGATCACCGGCTTCGCCCGGATCCACGGCCACCCGGTGGGGATCGTCGCCAACAACGGCATCCTGTTCGCCGAGTCCGCCCAGAAGGGCGCCCACTTCATCGAGCTGTGCGACCAGCGCGGCATCCCGCTGGTGTTCCTGCAGAACATCTCGGGCTTCATGGTGGGCAAGGACTACGAGGCGGGCGGCATCGCCAAGCACGGCGCCAAGATGGTGACGGCGGTGGCCTGCACCCGCGTGCCGAAACTGACGGTCGTGGTCGGCGGTTCGTACGGCGCGGGCAACTACTCGATGTGCGGCCGGGCCTACTCCCCCCGCTTCCTGTGGATGTGGCCCAACGCCAAGATCTCCGTCATGGGCGGCGAGCAGGCCGCCAGCGTCCTCGCGACCGTCAAGCGGGACCAGCTGGAAGCGCGCGGCGAGGACTGGCCGGCCGACGCCGAAGAGGGCTTCAAGGCGCCGATCCGGCAGCAGTACGAGCGCCAGGGCAACGCCTACTACGCCACCGCCCGGCTCTGGGACGACGGCGTCATCGACCCGCTGGAGACCCGTCAGGTGCTGGGCCTCGCCCTGACGGCCTGCGCCAACGCGCCGCTGGGAGAACCCCAGTTCGGCGTCTTCCGGATGTGAGGAGGGGAACCGTGTTCGACACAGTGCTGGTGGCCAACCGGGGCGAGATCGCCGTCCGCGTGATCCGTACGCTCCGCTCGCTGGGCGTGCGCTCGGTGGCGGTCTTCTCCGACGCCGACGCCGACGCGCGGCACGTCCGGGAGGCCGACACGGCGGTACGGATCGGTCCGGCGTCCGCCGCCGAGAGCTATCTGTCGGTGGAGCGGCTGCTGGAGGCCGCCGCCCGCACCGGCGCCCAGGCCGTCCACCCCGGGTACGGCTTCCTCGCCGAGAACGCGGGCTTCGCGCGCGCCTGCGAGGAGGCGGGGCTGGTCTTCATCGGCCCGCCGGCGGACGCCATCGCCCTCATGGGCGACAAGATCCGGGCCAAGGAGACCGTGCGGAAGGCCGGGGTGCCGGTCGTGCCGGGTTCGAGCGGCAGCGGGCTGTCGGACGCCGACCTCGCCGCGTCCGCGCGGGACATCGGGGTACCGGTGCTGCTGAAGCCGTCCGCGGGCGGCGGCGGCAAGGGCATGCGGCTGGTGCGGGACGTCTCCGTCCTGGAGGAGGAGATCGCCGCCGCCCGTCGCGAGGCCCGCGCCTCCTTCGGCGACGACACCCTGCTGGTGGAGCGGTGGGTCGACCGGCCCCGGCACATCGAGATCCAGGTGCTGGCCGACGGCCACGGGAACGTGGTCCACCTCGGCGAGCGCGAGTGCTCGCTGCAGCGGCGCCACCAGAAGATCATCGAGGAGGCGCCGAGCGTGCTCCTCGACGAGGAGACCCGGGCCGCGATGGGCGAGGCGGCCGTGCAGGCGGCCCGCAGCTGCGGGTACCGGGGCGCGGGCACGGTGGAGTTCATCGTGCCGGGCAACGACCCCTCGCAGTACTACTTCATGGAGATGAACACCCGCCTCCAGGTGGAGCACCCGGTCACGGAACTGATCACGGGGCTCGACCTGGTCGAGTGGCAGCTGCGGGTGGCGGCCGGGGAGCGGCTGGGCTTCACGCAGGAGGACGTGACGCTGACCGGGCACGCCGTGGAGGCCCGGATCTGCGCGGAGGACCCCGCGCGCGGCTTCCTGCCCTCCGGCGGCACCGTGCTGCTGCTGGACGAGCCCCAGGGCGACGGCGTCCGCACCGACTCCGGGCTCAGCGAGGGCACCGAGGTGGGCAGCCTGTACGACCCGATGCTGTCCAAGGTGATCGCCTACGGCCCCGACCGCGCGACGGCGCTGCGCAGGCTGCGGGCGGCCCTGGCGGAGACGGTCACGCTGGGCGTGCAGACCAACGCGGGCTTCCTGCGCCGGCTGCTGGCCCACCCGGCCGTGGTGCGGGGCGATCTGGACACCGGCCTGGTCGAGCGGGTCGTGGACGACCTGGTCGGCACGGACGTGCCGGAGGAGGTCTACGAGGCGGCGGCGGCCGTCCGGGCGCAGGCGCTCCGGCCCCGCGCGGACGGCTGGGTCGACCCGTTCTCGGTGCCCAGCGGCTGGCGCCTCGGCGGCACCCCGAAGCCGCCCGTCTTCCACCTGCGCGTGCAGGACCCGGTGGCGTACACCCCGCGGGGCACCGCGACCGTCACCGACGCCACGGTCGGCGTCACCCTCGACGGCGTCCGCCACACCTTCCACCGGGCCGGTGACTGGATCGGCCGGGACGGCGACGCCTGGCAGGTGCGGGACCACGACCCGGTGGCCGCGTCCCTCAGCGGTGCCGCGCACGCGGGTGCCGACTCTCTCACCGCGCCCATGCCCGGCACGGTCACCGTGGTCAAGGTGGCCGTCGGGGACGAGGTGAGCGCCGGGCAGAGCCTGCTGGTGGTCGAGGCGATGAAGATGGAGCACGTCATCTCCGCCCCGCACGCCGGCACGGTCGCCGAGCTGGACGTCACCCCGGGCAGCACGGTCGCCATGGACCAGGTGCTGGCCGTCATCGCGCCGCACGAGGAGGTGGCTCCGTGACCGCCGAGGGACTGCCCATGGTCGTACCGGCCCAGGATCTGCCCGCGCGGGTGCGGATCCACGAGGTCGGCGCGCGCGACGGGCTGCAGAACGAGAAGTCGGCCGTACCGACGCAGATCAAGGCGGAGTTCATCCGCCGACTGGCCGGGGCGGGCCTGACGACGATCGAGGCGACGAGCTTCGTGCACCCGAAGTGGGTGCCGCAGCTCGCCGACGCGGAGGAGCTGTTCCCGCTCGTCAGCGGCCTGGGGGCCGCCCTTCCGGTGCTGGTGCCGAACCAGCGCGGACTGGACCGGGCGCTGGCCCTCGGCGCCGACCGCGTCGCGGTGTTCGCCAGCGCCACCGAGTCCTTCGCCCGGGCCAACCTCAACCGCACGGTGGACGAGTCGCTCGCGGTGTTCGAGCCGGTGGTACGGCACGCGAAGGACGAGGGCGCGCACGTGCGCGGCTATGTGTCGATGTGCTTCGGCGACCCGTGGGAGGGCGCGGTGCCGCTGCACCAGGTGGCCCGCGTCTGCACGGCCCTGCGGGACATGGGGTGCGACGAGCTGAGCCTCGGCGACACGATCGGCGTGGCCACCCCCGGCCATGTGCTCGAACTGCTCTCGCTGCTCAACGAGGAGGGCGTGCCGACGAACGAGATCGGCGTGCACTTCCACGACACCTACGGACAGGCGCTCGCCAACACCCTGGCGGCCCTCCAGCACGGTGTGACCACGGTGGACGCCTCCGCGGGCGGCCTCGGCGGCTGCCCGTACGCCAAGTCCGCCACCGGCAACCTCGCCACCGAAGACCTCGTATGGATGCTGCACGGCCTCGGCATCGAGACAGGGGTCGATCTCGGCCGTCTGACCGCCACCAGCGTGTGGATGGCCGCCCATCTGGACCGGCCCAGCCCGTCCCGTACCGTCCGCGCTCTCTCCCACAAGGACCAGTGATCAGCATGGACCACCGTCTCAGCCCCGAGCTGGAGGAACTCCGCCGTACGGTGGAGGAGTTCGCGCACGACGTCGTGGCGCCGAAGATCGGCGACTTCTACGAGCGGCACGAGTTCCCGTACGAGATCGTCCGCGAGATGGGCCGCATGGGTCTGTTCGGGCTGCCGTTCCCGGAGGAGTACGGCGGGATGGGCGGCGACTACCTGGCGCTCGCCATCGCCCTGGAGGAGCTGGCCCGGGTGGACTCCTCGGTGGCCATCACCCTGGAGGCGGGCGTCTCGCTGGGCGCCATGCCGATCCACCTCTTCGGTACGGAGGAGCAGAAGCGCGAGTGGCTCCCCCGGCTCTGCGCGGGCGAGATCCTGGGCGCCTTCGGCCTGACCGAGCCGGACGGCGGCTCGGACGCCGGGGCGACCCGCACCACGGCCCGCCTGGACCCGGACACGGACGAGTGGGTGATCAACGGTTCGAAGTGCTTCATCACCAACTCGGGCACGGACATCACGGGTCTGGTCACGGTCACCGCGGTCACCGGGCGCAAGCCGGACGGCCGTCCGGAGATCTCGGCGATCATCGTCCCGTCCGGCACGCCGGGCTTCACGGTCGCGGCGCCGTACTCCAAGGTCGGCTGGAACGCCTCGGACACCCGTGAACTCTCCTTCCAGGACGTGCGGGTACCCGCCGGCAACCTGCTCGGCGAGCAGGGCCGCGGCTACGCCCAGTTCCTGCGGATCCTGGACGAGGGCCGCATCGCCATCGCGGCGCTCGCGACGGGCCTGGCCCAGGGCTGTGTGGACGAGTCGGTGAAGTACGCCAAGGAGCGCCACGCGTTCGGCCGTCCGATCGGCACCAATCAGGCCATCCAGTTCAAGATCGCCGACATGGAGATGAAGGCCTACACGGCCCGGCTGGCCTGGCGCGACGCGGCGTCCCGTCTGGTGGCGGGCGAGCCGTTCAAGAAGGAGGCGGCGCTGGCCAAGCTGTACTCCTCCACGGTCGCCGTCGACAACGCCCGTGAGGCCACGCAGATCCACGGCGGCTACGGCTTCATGAACGAGTACCCGGTGGCCCGCATGTGGCGCGACTCCAAGATCCTGGAGATCGGCGAGGGCACGAGCGAGGTCCAGCGCATGCTGATCGCGCGGGAACTGGGCCTGGTGGGCTGAGAGCGACGCAGGACGGCCCGGTCGCCCGCGGGGGCGGTCCGGGCCGTCGGCGTGTCCGGGGTCTCACCGGCCCACGGGCCGCGCGGGCACCGGCGTCACTTGCGCCGCGTGAAGCGGACGCCGAGGCCGCAGGGGTCGTCGGCGTCGGCGGTGGCGCACAGGGTCTTGCCGTCCTCGACCACGCTCAGGGTGATCGTGCAGGGGCCCTCGGCCTCGTCGTCGAAGGTGAACCCGATCTGGGAACCCGACGTGGCCCTGGCCGACGTCCCGTAGAGACCGTCGCCCTGATCGGCGAAGAACGCCCAGGTCCCGGTCGCCTTCTGCCCCGGGCACCGCTGTTCGGAGAGCTTCTTCGAGTCGAGTCCGGACGACGTGAAGGAGCGGTCGGCGGCGAAGGACATCTCCTCGCCGTCGGCCGCCGTCCAGGTGCCGACGATGCGGTCGGCCGGGACGGTCGACCTCTTCTCGGCGCCACAGGCGGCGACCAGCAGCAGGGGCAGCAGCAGGACAGCGGTCCAGCGCGCCGGACGTGGTGGGGCCTTGAACACGGTTTCATCCTAGGGACGGAAACGACAGGCCGTGGGGCCGGGGCCGCGAGCGGACGCCCGGCCCCACGGTCTTCTAGCTGACGGACGCGGCTACTGGAGCCAGTCCGAATAGTTCACACAGGTGTTGACCGGCCACTTCTCCTCCCAGGAGAAGTCCTCGTGCACATGGGCACCGAAGGTGTCCTTGAACGCGGGGTTCCACGACCGCGGGATGACGTGGGTCGCCGAGCGCCAGTCGGATTCGTTGTAGGCGGTGAACTGGAGGGTGACCGAGCCTTCCTTCTTGTTGATCGTCTTGATCTTCGCGGTGCCGGACCAGGTGCCCAGGAAGGCGTCCGCCTCGTTGGGCGTGCCCAGCCTTCCGCCGCTGAAGATCCCGAGCATGTCGTTGGCGAAGCCGCGCAGCGAGTTGGCGTGCCAGATCGAGCTGCCCGGGTCCGGTCCCTTGTCCTGGTACTGGATGTCGACTTCCTTGGCGAAGACACCCTTGCTGCCCTCACGGGCCTGCCCCACCATGCGGGACCGCCAGCCGGAGACCGTGTCGTCCTTGGCCAGGATCGCCGTGAACGCGTCGCCGCCGCGGAAGTCCTGGTGGTCGCTCAGCGGGTAGCCGCCGCCCCACAGCCAGCCGAGAAACAGGGAGCGCGAGGACTCCCACTGGTTGGCGGCCTTCGGGTCCGAGACGATGCCCCAGTCCGGGATCCCGGCGAACAGGTCGACGGACTTGCCGACGGGGTTGAACGGGGTGTCCCAGGACTTGGTGATGAAGTTGTACGTCGCCCCGGGACGCCAGGTCTCGCCCATGGCGGTCCAGCCGCTGGGGTTGGTCGGGGCCGTACCACCACCGCCGCCCAGCGAGCCGGCCACGGTGATCGCGGCGCCCACCGCGCCGATGACACCGCCGACGGCGCCGCCGATCACGGCACCGATCAGCCCCAGCAGGGCACCGAGACCGTCCGAGGTGCCGGCCGGGTCGGAGTTGGTCACCGGGCTGTTGCTGGCGTACGCGTACCCGTTCAGGGTCTGCGGGCGCTCCGGCTCCAGCAGCGGGTCGACGCTGAGGAACCGGCCGATGGCCGGGTCGTACTGCCGGGCGCCGAGCTGGGTGAGACCGGTGGTCTGGTCGGCGGGCTTGCCGAGGAAACCCTTGTCGTCGGGCCAGCTGCCGGACGCCGTGCCGCGCGGGGCGCCGAAGGGCGCCGTGTAGCGCTTGACGAAGGCCAGCGTGTCCGAGGCGATCGCCAGGCTCGACGTGCCGTGGTTGTCACCGGCGAGGAAGCACAGCTTCGTGCCGGTCTGTCCCGCGGTCGAGGTGCGGACGCCGATGATCGTGTCGCCCGCCTTGTAGCTGCGGGCACCGGACAGCGCCTTGGTGGCGCCGTTGCCGCTGACCTTGAGCCGGACCTCGGTGGTCCCGAGGTAGAGCACGGTCTCGCCGTCGGTCGTGGTGGGCCGCCGGATGAGCAGCTGTCCACTGGCGTCGTAGAGGTATCCGGTGCCGGTGGCGGGCTTGCCGCCGGCCGCGGGCTCGCCGGCGGTGGCCAGGTTCCCCTCGCTGTTCCAGACCAGGCTCTGGGTGGCCTGGGTGCCGGGCCGGGTCTCGGTGTTGCCGGTGCTGTCGTAGGTGTACGACACGGTCTTCGAACCGCTCACCGTCGAGGACAGGGCGTGCGGCTGGCCCTTGGCCGTGCCGTACTTGTAGTCGGTCGTGACGTCACCGGAGGCGCTGTGCTCGACCTGCTGGGAGCGCAGGCCGGAGTCGTTGTACTGGTAGCTCGTCCAGTACGGCGCGGCTCCGCCGAGGTTGGCCGTGGTGCGGCCGGCGGCGGCGCAGTCGGCCGTCTTCGGCGTCCATGCCTCGCTCAGCCGGCGATGGCCGTCGTAGGCGAAGCACTGGTAGTCCGCCTTGCCGGTGCCGCCCAGCGTGGTGCCGTCGAAGACCGAGGTGATGTTGCCGGCGTCGTCCTGGCCGTACTTCAGCTCCTGGAGCATGTAGCCGTGGACGTCGTCGGTGACGTACGACCGGGTCAGGCGGCGGGTGCCGGCCTCGTAGTCGTTGTTGAGGTAGACCTTCTTCGCGCTGGTCGGGTCGGTGGCGAGCGTCAGCTGGCGCGCGTCGCCGAGCGGCGAGTAGGCGACCGACTGGAGGTAGCCCGTGGTGCCCTTCGCGGTCTGCACCTGGCCGAGGGCGTCGTAGGTGTAGGACACCGTCTCGGCGGGCAGCCCGGCCACGGCGGGCGCGGCGGCCTGCTTCACCGTGCCGTCGAGGTTGTAGCCGGTGGAGAAGGACAGCGTGCTGGACACGCCCGCGGCGACCAGCGGGTCCCCGGCGGGCAGGACGAGCTTGTTGCCGGTGACCTTGTAGAGAGCGTCGTACGAGGTGACCTGCTGGGTGTAGGCCTTGCCGGCCACCCCGCCCTCGTAGCGGACGGCCGTGTCCTGCTGGCCCTTGGCGAGCTGGTCGAAGGTCCACGCCGCCAGCTTGTTGGCGTCGGTCTTGGACGTCTGCCACATACCGGACTTGCGGCCGAGGACGTCGTACTCGAACAGCAGCACCTTCTTGCCGCCGTCCGTGGTGGACTTGATCGCCTGGTCCAGGTCGTCGTAGTCGGTGACGGTGTCACCCTTGTCGGGGTCGGTGACGGTCACCTGGCGGCCGAACAGGTCGTACGTGTACGACCAGGCGGACTTGTCGTGTGCGGTGATCGACTTCTGCCGGTCCGCCCCGTCGTACCCGTAGCGGGTGGTCATGTAGTCGGTGCCGGTCGGCTGGGATCCGGCGTACTCACGGCGTTCGACGGTGTCGCCGAGCGCGTTGGTGACGACCGCGTTGGCCGAGCCGCCCGCCGGGGCGCTGGTGAGGACCGTGTCACCCTGGTAGGTGGTGTCGACCGACCACTTGGCGACGCCGTAGGTCTTCGTGGTCGCCCTGGTCGCCCGGCCCATGCCGTCGTAGACCGTGTCGGTCTGCTTGGGCGCCTGGCCGCCGTCTATCTGCACCAGCGTGCCGGACGGGGCGGCCTTGTCGTCCCAGATGTCGGACTGGGCGGTCACGGCCAGGCCGCGTCCGTCGTACAGGGTCTGGGCGATGACCCGGCCGCCCACGGCGGACGGGGCCTGCACCTGACGGGTGCGCAGCAGCGAGTCGAAGATCTCGTAGGTGGTGTTGTAACCGGAGCCGTCGCCCTTGAGCGAGGCACTGGACACCCAGGGCAGCGAGGTCGAATTGACGCTGTAGGCGTAGACGTAGTTGGCGGACTTGTTCAGGGCACGGAGGCGGTTGGGCAGCCACACGCTGGTGACCCGGCCCAGGCTGTCGTACTCCGTCTCGGTGACCTTGCCGTTGGCGTCGGTGACCTTCAGGTCGGCGCCGGTGGCGAAGTCCTTCACAGTGACCGTCTGGAACTTCTTGGCGTTGCCGATGGTGGTCCTGGTCAGCGGGCCGCCGGCCGGCGGATCGTAGGCCGTCGTCGAGGTGACGACGTCGTCGGCGTTCTTCACCAGGGTGGGCCGGCCGAGCGTGTCGTACTCGGTGACGGCCGTCTGCTGCCACTGCGGCTGGTCGTCGCTTCCGTACCCCTGGGCGCGGCCGGCCCAGCGGCCGTCGCCCTTGGTGGGCTTCTGCGTGGCCGACCAGGTGAGGGTGTCGTACGCGGTGGCCTTGTCGGACACCACGTCACCGGGACGGGTGTGATCGGCGGGCAGGTCCAGCGCCGAGTCGGCGACGGAGCAGGCCCTGGACACGATCCGGGTCCGCGACACCAGTGAGGTCAGGCCCAGGGCGTCGTTGCGGGCGTACCAGGTGCGGGTGCACTTCTCGTCGCCGGTCACGGCGTCGTCGCCGCGGTCCTCCACCGTGACGGGCATGCCGTGGTCGTCGAACGTGTTGGCCGTGGTGCGGGTGCGGTCGTACGGCGTCAGGCCGCTGGTGATCGCCGTGCGGGCGTGCGAGGCGCCGACCCGCAGGTAGTACGCCTCGGTGTCGGCGTACGACTTGTGCTGGGTCGCCGTGCGCTGGGACCAGGGGTCGTTGACGGTGCCGGACACCTCCTTGTCACCGTCGTAGGCGACGGTCTCCCGGGTGAAGCCGGCGTACTGGTCGGAGTCGGTGATCTCGGCGGCCTTCACACCGGTGACCGTGACGGTCTTGCGCTTGTCCGGGTCCACGGTCTTGCCGTCGGAGCCGAGCACGCGGTCGCCGTCCATGCCCCGCAGGTACACCGAGACCGTCTTGCTCTGGGTGCCTCCGGACGGGCCGGTGAGGTGGGTGACCCGGGCGAAACCGCGCCACTGGGACCAGGTGCGCTCCTTGGCGGGGGTCAGCGGGTCGTCGTTGTAGTGCCAGGCGCCGCCGCCGGAGTACTGGTAGGTGTGCTGCACGGCCTCGGAGCCGCCGAGCGGGTCCGTGGTGCGCACCGCGCTGACGGGGTACTTCTGGAACCAGTCGAGGACCGGGGTCTGCTCGCCGTTGGGCGACCAGTAGACCGGGTAGCAGCGCTTGGTGTTCTCGTCGGGCTGCGGCATGGTCTGCCCGGCCACGCAGTCGGCCGGCATGTAGTCGACGATCGTCTGCGCGCCGGTCTCGGACACGACCGTCTTCAACCGGGGCCGCTCGAAGGACAGGATGTCGTCGCTCGGGCTGTCCACCCGGTTGGGCAGGAAGACGTGCGAGAACTTGACCGGGTCGAGGGCGATGTCGGTGCCGTGCTTGCCGGTGTGCCTGATCTCGTCCAGCCACAGCGACTGGTCGGTGGAGTCACCGGTGTCGCCCGGGTCCAGGTAGAGCTGCTTGAGCTCCCAGCTGTCCACGGGCGCGAAGGCGGGGGTGGCCGCCGCCGCGTCCCAGGCGTAGGTGCTGACGCCGGTGAGCCGCTTGCGGGTGAAGAACGTCGGGCTGTCCAGGTACGGGCACTTGTCGCCGTCCTTGCAGATCCGGTCGAACGGCACGTCGGGCCAGTTGTCCCGGGTGTCCTCGGTCAGCGAGTCACAGCCCGTGCCGGAGGCGACGCAGCGCTCGGCGTAGGTGAGGACGACCTTGTGCGACGCGGCCGGGGTGGCGGAGAACAGGGCGCCGGCGCGCTGGCCGTAGCGGATCTCCTTCAGGTAGCCGCCACGGGTGTACTGGGTGCCGGTGTTGTCGTCGCCCAGCTTGTCGTAGTTGTTGGTCTCGTCCTCGTACCAGTACGACATGGCGTTGCCGTGG
This sequence comes from Streptomyces echinatus, assembly GCF_014203595.1. Classification (GTDB taxonomy): domain Bacteria; phylum Actinomycetota; class Actinomycetes; order Streptomycetales; family Streptomycetaceae; genus Streptomyces; species Streptomyces echinatus. Next base: position 263,238 of record NZ_JACHJK010000001.1, on the reverse strand, counting down.
GTGTCCTCGACGTAGTCGAGGTTCCAGCGCCAGGCCTGCTTCTTGTCGCGGCCCGAGAACGAGGTGCCGTCGGAGTAGCCCGGTTCGCCCTCGTCGTCACCGAACACCGGGACGGTCCACACCGACTTGGTGCGGTCGTCGGTGCCCGCGCCGTCGAGCTTGTTCAGTCCGAAGACGTATGTGGTGCCGTCGCCGGTGACGACGGTCCAGTACTCGCCGTCGTCGTCGCCGTTGGACGCGCCGGTGGAGTGCGTGACCTTCGAGGCGTCGTCGTTCTTCAGCCGCCACTCGCCGGTCGTGTCGTCCTTGACCAGCTCGGTGGCCTTGCCGTTCAGCACCAGCGAGGCGTTGTCGTACTTCCAGCACAGGTCGTACTTGCCGTCCTGGCCGTCGTCGTCGCAGGAGCCGTACTTGCGCTCGACGAACGACGAGGTGATGTCGAAGCCCTCGCCGACCTGGGTGCCCTGGTTGTTGGTGGTGGCGGTACGGCCGTCCACGCTGCCCGAGTCGTAGGAGACCTCCAGCTGCGGGGCCGGGCCGGCGGCGGCCTGAGGCGCCTTGAGCGGGTAGCTCCAGGTGAAGGTGCCGGAGCTGTTGCCGGCCTCCCAGGTGGAGGAAGCGGACAGCGGTGTCGCCTTGTAGTCACCATCGGCGGAGGCGCTGCCGGCGGCCACGGCCAGCATCATCGTCTGCCCGGCGGCTCCGACGGCCGGCGCGGACCTGGTGGCCCCCGCGGCGGTCTTCGCGGAGGACTTCGCGGTGGTGGCCGCGGCGGACTTCGCGGTGGTGGCCGCGCCGAACGTCAGGTCCGCGGTGACGCGTTCCCTGTCACGGGAGTTGACGGTGCGGACCGGCGTCGCGGAGTGGCACTTGCCCGTCTTGGCCGCGGCCGGTTCGGCGGCGCAGTCGGGCAGGCGGAGCACCGAGAGCCGGCCGGCCCAGTCACCGCCGTAGGCGGAGGCGAAGTCCGCGTAGTCGATGCCGAGCCTGGCCCGGCCACCGCCCTGGGGGCCGGTCACCTTGAGCACGACGCCCTTGACGCCGAGGGCCCTGGTGGCCTTCTGGTCCAGCACCTCGACGGAGACGGAGGCGGCGCGCCGCGTACCGCGGCCGGCGGGCGGGGCGTGCGTCACGGGCAGTCCGCCGGCCTCGGCGCTCGCGGCGCCGGAGGCGGGCATGGTCAGCCGCGTGGCGCCGTGGACGGGCCAGGAGGTCCCGCGCGCCCGGTCCTTGCCGGCGCGGGCGGCGGCCGTGCGGTCCGCCTCGGCGGCGGCCTTCACCGTCGCCGCGGACCTGGCGTCGTTCCTGGCCTTGAACCGCACCACGTTCTGGGCGTGCGGCGCCGACAGTTCGGGCCGGCCCAGTGGATCGCGGTCGGCGGCGAGTGCGGCGGCGGGCGCGAGCAGACCGGGCAGCATGCCCAGGCTGACGATCGCGCTGACGCGGCGCAGCCAGGGCACCCGGGCCGGGCCGGTGCGATCCGGTGCGGGCCGCACCGGTGGTCGATATGGCATGGAATCCTCTGTCTGGAAAGGTCACATAGGGTGCGCACGGGGCCCCGGCGCGACGGTGCGCGCGGGGCTCGCGCAGGTTGTGGAGCGCGCTCTTCGGCGCGCGGAGGTGTCCGGCCGGCCCGGGCGGAGGTCTTCCGTCCGGGCCGGCCGGTGGTGGGTCAGCCTTCGAGGACCTGCGAGCGGATCTGGTCGGCGGTCATCGCGCCGGTCCACACGCGCAGGGTCTCCAGGGCGCCGGGCAGGTAGTGCCCGGTGGAGCCGCCCTGGCTGCCGCGGCCCACGGAGAGGGAGCCGGAGCCGTACTGCGGGGCGGTGAAGCCGGCCGCGCCCTCGGAGGGCTGGTCGAACTCGCCGACGTACAGGTGGAGCTTGCCGTAGCGGGTCTCCGTCTTGGCGGCGTCGGCCGGGTCGGTCCACTCCCAGGCTTCCTGGGCGTCGTAGACGCCGGTGACCTGGACCCAGGTGTCGGTCTCGGCGACGTCGCCGGCGGGCACCTCGGCGCTCTGGGTGACCTTCCCGTCGCTGCCGACGGCGGTGCGGGTGAACTTCCACTGGTAGACGTCGGCGGCGGGCTTGGTCACCCACAGCGCCCACGAGGACTCACCCGCGCTCGCCTGTTGCGCGGCGACCTGGGCCTGGTAGCCGACCGGCTTGTCGGCCAGCCCTGCGGAGTCGAGCCTGGCCCGGGCGGAGACGGTAAAGGAACCGCTCTCGTCCACGACCGGACCGGTCATGGACGCGTAACCGGCGGTGCCGTCCAGGACCAGGGCGTTGTTCTCGCCGTCCAGGGTGGCGCCGGATCCCGACAGCGTCATGCTCGCGACGCCGTACGAGGAGATCTCCTTCACCTGGGTCCCCGTGGAGGCGCCCGCGTCCCAGGCGGCCACCAGCTCGTTGGCGGGGACGCCGTTCTCCAGCAGCTGTGCCTGCTGGGCGATCTCGTCCGGGGTCAGCACCCGCTGCCAGACGCTGACCTCGTCGATGCGGCCGCGGAAGTACTCGCCCCACGTGCCGCCGACCAGCGAACGGCCGATCTGGAGACCGGCGGTGGAGGCCCACGGCTGGTAGGCGGTCGACAGGGTGTTGAGCACCACGGGCTTGCCCTGCGGGCGGCCGTTGACGTACAGCTGGACGGTGTCGTTGGTCTTGTCGGTGTCGTTCTTGGTGTCGAAGACCGCGGACAGGTGCGTCCACACCTTCAGCGGCGGGTTGGTGGCGTCACCGAGCGAGCGCAGGTAGACGGGGCTGTCCTTGACGTCACCGGCCGTCCGGTTGAACACCCACTTCTTGTAGCTCGCCGAGTAGTACAGGGTGAACGCGGATCCGTAGGTGCCCGGAGCCGTCAGCACGACCCGGTTCACCGAGGCGTCCGTGAGGTAGACCCAGCTGGAGACGGTGAAGGAGTCCTTGGTGTTCACCGGCGGGGCGGCGGTGGCCGCGTAGCCCTGCTGCTTGGCCGGGTCGGTGCTGTCCAGCCACAGGGAGGAGTCGGCGTCGCCGCGCCGGGCCAGCGAGGACCAGCCGGCACCGGCGGTGTAGAGGGTGGCGTCGTGCCGGGTGCCCTCGGTCGCGGAGTCCTTGGCGAGGGTCGCGGTGGAGCCGGACACGGCGTCGTCGAAGTGCCAGACACCGGTCGGCCCGGCCGCCGGGGCGACCTTGAAGCTGAACTCGGCGGGGGTGCCCCAGCGCTCGCGGACGTCCTTGGCCTCCACCGACAGCACCTGGGTGCCGGACAGCGACGGTGTCACGTCCTTGGCGGTGTACGACGCCCCGGTGACCACCTTGGCGTCCTTGGCCGACGAGGTCAGCAGCCGCCAGCGGTAGCCGGTGATGTCCTTGTCCGCCGCGTTGGGCTTGAAGGTGAAGCTGCCCGGGACGCCCGGACCGCCCTTGCCCTCGCACAGGTTGGCCGTGCACTCGGTGTACGGGGTGCCCGTGGTGATGACCGGGGCCTTCGGCGCGGTCGAGTCGATCTTGAAGTAGCACCAGGCGGAGTACGACGAGAACAGATCACCGGACTTGCCGCTGTAGGACCAGTGCGACTGGGTGCGTGAACGGAGCCGGTACAGGCCGCCGTCCGCACGGTTGGAGGTGCGCAGCTTCTCCAGGGTCTCGTCGGGGTCCCAGCCGCTGTCCGGACGGTAGCCCGTCCACACCTGGTGCCAGGCGGCGTCGTCCCCGCGCTCCACGACGAACTCCGCCTGCAGCGAGCCCTCCTCGTCGCCCAGGTGGGCCTCGACCTGGGTCTGCACCCGGGCCTGGACCATGGGGTCGACCCGCGTGACGATCAGCGGGTCGGAGGATGACGTCTTGCAGTACGCGGTGGTGCCGTCGCCCGGGATCACCCCGACGCTGGTGGGCACGCCCGGCTTGAAGGCGTAGTTCACCTTGAGTTCGGCGTTGTCGTCGAACCGCTTCCACGCCTCGGGGTCGGACTCGTCCTTGGCCCGCAGCATCAGCGTCAGCCGCGAGATCTTGCCGTCGGCGAAACTGCGCACCGTGGAGGCGAGGTTCTCGTCGGCCTCGTCGGGGTTGTCGTTGAACTCGATCCACTCGTCGGGCTGGTCCGGGCTGCACTGCGTGCCCCGGCCCGCCGAGACGAGCCGGTCGCCCATCTGGTCCAGCTGCGCGGGCCCGGGCCACCGGGTGCCCTCGGAGATGTTGTCCGTGCGCTCCAGGTCGACCCACTTGGGCGTGCAGCTGAAGGACCACGTCTCGTGGGCGCGGAAGGTGGCGTCCAGGATGTACTTGCCGGCCAGCTTCGAGGGCGAGAACTCGAAGTATATGCGGTTGGTGTAGTTGCTGCCGCAGTAGTACGGGCCCGAGACGCTGCACCGGCCGACGCCGTAGTCACCGTCGAACTGCCAGAACTTGTCGCCGTCCGAGGACAGCACGGTCCGCTCCGAGACCCCCAGACCGACCGAGGGGTCGATCCGCACGGGGTACACGGTGTCGTCGCCGCGCAGCAGTTCCAGGTCGGGCTTGACGCTGACCGAGTCACCGCTGACGTGCACCGGCATCACCGCGCTGGTGTCGCCGGCGCTCGGCTGGGTGCCTTCCTCGACCGGGTCGGGCACTTCCCCCGCGGCGGCGGGGGCGGCCGTCGCGGAGTTCGTGCCGCCCGCTGCGGCCACGCCGACGCGCGCCAGCTGGGTGTGTGCGCCGCCCGTGGCGTCACCGGCCTGGCCCGCGGAGTCCCACATCTGTCCGGCGGGGCCCTTGAACACGGTGTTGCCGTCCGCGTCGACCGCCCGCAGACCACCACCGGCTCCCGGAGTCAGTTCCAGGTCGGTCGTCGAGGCGGACAACCGGATCTGCTCCAGCGCGGGGTTGGCGGCAGCCTGGGCGGACTTCACGACGAGCACCTCGCGGTAGCCCTCCGCCGTGGCCGTCAGCTCCAGGTCGACCCCGTCCAGCACCTCCGGGTACACGGCCTTGGCGCCCTCGAGGCGCGGATCGGGCAGCTTGCCCGGCCAGTTCAGCCGCAGCGAGCCCCGCTCGTTGCCCAAACGAACCATTTGGGTGTGGCCGCCCCCGGAGAAGGACAGATCCACCACGGCGGACCTCGGCCCCACGGTGCCGTCCGGTCGCCGCACCAGCGTGGTGTCCACCGGGTCCCAGGAACCGTCGTCGTCGTGCACCCGCTGCGGCACCGCGGACTGAGTCAGCGTGAACGTGCCGTCCGGGTTCGCCATCGTGGTCGAGTACTCGGTCCGGTCGCCGGTGACCTCGACCTGCTTGCCGGTGGCGGCCGCGCGCCCGGCGGCGGTGGCGTGGTCGATTCCGGCCACCTGTGTGCGGCTCGGATTGCCGGCGAGCGTCGCGGCGGTCGCCGTGAACGGCGCCAGGGACGCGAGCAGGGCCATCGAAGTGACGCCCGTCGTCAGGGCGTACACACCTCGGTTCCGTCTTCGGCGCGCCGTTCCTTCACCTATGTGCAACCGCATTGGCGCTTCTCTCCCGCATTCTCATCTGATCTTCATAAGGGCCGGGACATTCAACACCGCCGCGATCACGGGAACAAGGGGGTCGATCACAGTCGCAACCGGCCTGAGGGGCGGGAATTCCGGCTCCGCACGGCCACTGGACATCAACTGAGGTTAGGCTAACCTGACTGCTGAACTTGTCCGGCGGGCGCTTCGCCCCGTTCGAAAGCAGTCATACCCATGTCCCAAGCCCGTGCCACCCACCCCACTCGTCGCGGCCTGCTCGTCGCGGGCGGCGCCCTCGGACTCGGTGCCGCGCTCGCCGCCTGCGGGGACGGCAAGGGCAAGGACAGCGACACCGGTACGGCCGCCAAGAACGGCAAGTCCGGCCCCTGGTCCTTCAAGGACGACCGCGGCACGGCCGTGAAGCTGGACAAGGTCCCCGCGAACATCGTCGCGTTCACCGGTGTCGGCGCCGCGCTGTACGACTACGGCATCCAGGTCAAGGGCGTCTTCGGCCCGACGAAGACCACCGCAGGCAAGCCCGACGTCCAGGCCGGCGACATGGACGTCAGCAAGCTGACGGTCCTCGGCAACACCTGGGGCCAGTTCAGCATCGAGAAGTACGCCTCCCTCGCGCCGGACGTGCTCATCACGACGATGTTCGACGACGCCGGCTCCCTCTGGTACGTCCCCGAGGAGTCGAAGAAGAAGATCGCCCAACTGGCCCCCAGCGTCGGCATCTCCGTCTACGACCGCCCGCTCACCGAGCCGCTGCAGCGCATGTGGAGCCTCGCCGAGTCGCTCGGCGCGGACATGAAGGCCGCCAAGGTCACCGATGCCAAGAAGCGCTTCGAGGACGCCGCCGCCCGGCTGCGCGCCGCCGCCAAGGCCAAGCCCGGCATCAAGGTGATGGCCGGCAGCGCCAGCGACCAGCTGTTCTACGTCTCCGGCAGCAACCTCTCCATCGACCTGGAGTACTTCAAGTCCCTCGGCGTGAACGTCGTCGAGCCGCCGGAGAGCGCCAAGAAGCAGGGCGGCGGCTGGTACGAGTCGCTCAGCTGGGAGAACGTCGACAAGTACCAGGCCGACATCATCATGATGGACGACCGCACCTCGGCCATCCAGCCGGCCGACATCACCAAGGCGACCTGGAAGAAGCTGCCCGCCGTCAAGGCCGGCCAGGTCATCGGCCGCTCCCCCGAGCCGATCCTCTCCTACGACAAGTGCGTACCGCTGCTCACCAGCCTGGCCGAGGCCCTGGAGAAGGCCAAGAAGGTCGGCTAGGCACAGCCGCCCCGCCTCCCCACATCTGAAGACCTGACGTACATCAGGAGCCCCCATGACAACGGCCGTAGCCGCCCCGTTCCGTTTCTTCTCCCTCCAGGTCGTACGGACGAGGCGGCTCGGGCCGTCCCTGGTCCGGGTCACGTTCGCCGGCGCCGATCTGCACGCCTTCCACTCCGACGGGCGGGACCAGTCGCTCTCGCTGTTTCTTCCGCACCCCGGCCAGCCCGAGCCGGTCGTCCCGCTGGAGCTGGGCGACGGCTGGTGGCAGGGCTGGCGTGAACTGCCGGACGGCATACGGGCGGTGATGCGTTCGTACACCCTGCGGGCCCTGCGCAGGGACGCCCTGGGCCACACGGCCGAGATCGACATCGACTTCGCCCTGCACGGCGTCGCGTCCGGCGCCGCCCCTGCCGGTCCGGCCTCCCGCTGGGCCTCGCGCGCCACCGCCGGCGACCGGGTCCTGCTGCTCGGACCGGCCCTCGCCGACAACCGGGCGATCCGCTTCCGTCCGCCCGAGGGCACCGGTCTCGTCGTCCTGTGCGGTGACGAGACGGCCGTACCGGCCGCGACCGCGATCCTCGAATCCCTCCCCGCCGGCACCCGGGTCCGGGCCTGGCTGGAAGTGCCGCACGCCGGTGACATCCAGGACGTGTCCACGGAGGCGGACGCGGAGATCACCTGGCTCGTACGGCACGACGGCTCCCCCATGGCCGTCGACGCCGTACGGGCCGCCCGGCTGCCGGACGCCGAGCGGCCGTATGTGTGGATCGCCGGCGAGTCCGGTCAGGTCAAGGCGCTGCGGCGGCACTTCGTCACAGAACGCGCGGTGGACCGGCGGCGCGTCACGTTCGTCGGCTACTGGCGCCAGGGGATGACGGAGGAGCAGCTCCGCGCCGCGGAGTAACCACCCCCCTGAGGTGACCCCGGTCACGGGAGAGGCATGACCTGGAACAAAGAACTTAGGTTAGGCTAACCTAAGTTGATCCGCCACGGACTGTCCCCTCGGAGGACCCCCACATGCGCTCGCACCTGCTCAATGGCCTCACCGCGGAGCACTACCGCCGCTCCGTGACCGAAGGAGTCGAGCGGGTGGCGGCCAAACTCGCCACCATCGACCGTCCGTTCACCGGCGTCACCGTGGACGCCCTCTCCCCCCGTGTCGACGAGATCGACCTCGACCGTCCGCTGGGCGACACCTCCGCCGCCCTGGACGAACTGGAGGACGTCTACCTGCGGGACGCGGTCTACTTCCACCACCCCCGCTACCTCGCCCACCTCAACTGCCCGGTCGTCATCCCGGCGGTGCTCGGCGAGGCCGTGCTCTCGGCGGTCAACTCCTCGCTGGACACCTGGGACCAGTCCGCGGGCGGCACCCTCATCGAGCGCAAGCTCATCGACTGGACGGCCGCCCGCATCGGCCTCGGCCCCGCCGCCGACGGCGTCTTCACCTCCGGCGGCACCCAGTCCAACCTCCAGGCGCTCCTCCTCGCCCGGGAGGAGGCCAAGAGCGGCGACCTCGCCGGCCTGCGCATCTTCGCCTCCGAGGTCAGCCACTTCAGCGTGCAGAAATCCGCGAAGCTGCTCGGCCTCGGACCGGACGCCGTCGTCGCGATCCCCGTCGGCCAGGACAAGCGCATGCAGACGCTCGCCCTCGCCCACGAGCTGGAGCGCTGCGCGAAGGACGGCCTGGTCCCCATGGCCGTCGTCGCCACCGCCGGCAGCACCGACTTCGGCTCCATCGACCCGCTGCCCGAGATCGCCGAGCTGTGCGCCCGGCACGACGTGTGGATGCACGTGGACGCGGCCTACGGCTGCGGGCTGCTCGCCTCGCTGAAGTACCGGGACCGCATCGACGGCATCGAGCGCGCCGACTCCGTCACGGTCGACTACCACAAGTCCTTCTTCCAGCCGGTCAGTTCCTCCGCCCTGCTGGTCCGGGACGAGGCCACCCTGCGGCACGCCACCTACCACGCCGAGTACCTCAACCCGCGCCGCATGGTGCAGGAACGTATTCCCAACCAGGTGGACAAGTCCCTCCAGACCACCCGCCGCTTCGACGCCCTCAAGCTCTGGCTCACCCTGCGCACGATGGGCGCCGACGGCATCGGACAGCTCTTCGACGAGGTCTGCGACCTGGCCCGGGAGGGCTGGGAGCTGCTGGCCGGCGACCCCCGCTACCACGTCGTCGTCGAACCCGGCCTGTCCACCCTCGTCTTCCGCTACATCCCCACGGCCGTCACCGACCCGGCCGAGATCGACCGTGCCAACCTCTACGCCCGCAAGGCCCTGTTCGCCTCCGGCGACGCCGTGGTCGCGGGCACCAAGGTGGCCGGCCGCCAGTACCTGAAGTTCACCCTGCTCAACCCCGAGACCACGACGGCCGACATCGCCACCGTCCTCGACCTGATCGCCGGCCATGCCGAGCAGTACCTGGGAGTGTCCCTTGACCGCGCGTCCTGAAAGCCCGAGCAAGACCTACGACTTCGTGGGCATCGGGCTCGGCCCCTTCAACCTCGGCCTCGCCTGCCTCACCGAGCCGATCACCGAACTGGACGGCGTCTTCCTGGAGTCAAAGCCGGACTTCGAGTGGCACGCCGGCATGTTCCTGGACGGCGCCCACCTCCAGACCCCGTTCATGTCGGACCTGGTCACCCTGGCCGACCCGACCTCGCCGTACTCCTTCCTGAACTACCTGAAGGAGAAGGGAAGACTGTACTCGTTCTACATCCGCGAGAACTTCTACCCGCTGCGCGTCGAGTACGACGACTACTGCCGCTGGGCGGCCGGCCGGCTGAGCAGTGTCCGCTTCGGCACCACGGTCACCGAGGTGACGTACGAGGACGAGCTGTACGTCGTACGCACCGGGGCCGGGGACACCTACCGGGCACGCCACCTGGTCCTCGGCACGGGCACGGTCCCCTACGTCCCGCCGGCCTGCCAGGGCCTGGACGGGGACTTCCTGCACAACTCCCAGTACATGCACCGCAAGGCGGAGCTGCAGAAGAAGAAGTCCATCACGATCGTCGGCAGCGGCCAGAGCGCCGCCGAGATCTACCACGAGCTGCTCGCCGAGACGGACGTCCACGGCTACCGGCTCGACTGGGTCACCCGCTCCCCGCGGTTCTTCCCGCTGGAGTACACCAAGCTGACCCTGGAGATGACGTCCCCGGACTACATCGACTACTTCAGGGCGCTGCCCGAGGAGACCCGCTACCGGCTGGAGAAGCAACAGAAGGGCCTGTTCAAGGGCATCAACGCGGATCTGATCGACTCGATCTTCGACCTGCTGTACCAGAAGGACGTGGAGAGCGGCGACCGCCCGGTCCCCACCCGGCTGCTCACCAACTCCACGCTGCGCACGGCGGAGTACGGCGACGGCATGTACACCCTCGGCTTCCACCAGGACGAGCAGGACAAGGACTTCGAGATCCGCACCGAGGGCCTGGTCCTGGCCACCGGCTACCACTACACGCCGCCCGCCTTCCTCGCCCCGCTCCGGGACCGGCTCCGCTTCGACGGCCACGGCCGCTTCGACGTCGCCCGCAACTACACCGTCGACGTCACCGGCCGTGGCGTCTTCCTCCAGAACGCCGGCGTCCACACCCACAGCATCACCAGCCCGGACCTGGGCATGGGCGCGTACCGCAACTCGTACATCATCCGCGAGCTGCTCGGCACCGAGTACTACCCGGTCGAGAAGACCATCGCGTTCCAGGAGTTCGCCGTATGACTTTCACCTTCCGTACCGTCGACCCGCTGAAGGACGGCGAGCTCCTGCACTCCTGGGTCACCCATCCCAAGGCGGCCTTCTGGATGATGCAGGACGCGAGACCGGAGGACGTCGAGCGCGCCTACATGGAGATCGCGGCCGACGAGCACCACCACGCACTGCTCGGACTGCGCGACGGCGAACCCGCCTTCCTGATGGAGCAGTACGACCCCGCGCACCGGGAACTGGCCGGGCTGTACGAAGCGCGGCCCGGGGACGTCGGCATGCACTTCCTGACCCCGGCCACGGACAGCCCCGAGCACGGGTTCACCAAGGCCGTCATCACCGCCGTCATGGCCCGCCTCTTCGAGGATCCGGCCGTGGAGCGCGTCGTCGTCGAGCCGGACGTCCGCAACAAGGCCGTGCACGCCCTGAACGAGGCCGTCGGCTTCGTGGCCGAGCGGGAGATCGACAAGCCGGAGAAGCGGGCCCTGCTGAGTTTCTGCACCCGCGAGCGGTTCGAGAAGGCGGTGACCGCATGACCCTCGCCGACACCGTGGCCCATCTGTCCCCCGAGCGCTGGGCGGCCGCCAACCGGCTGCTGCTGCGCAAGGCCCTCGCCGAGTTCGCGCACGAGCGCCTGCTCACGCCCGAGGAGGACGGCGGCCGGTACGTCGTCCGCAGCGACGACGGACTGACCGCCTACCGGTTCTGCGCCGTACGCCGGACCCTGGACCACTGGCAGATCGACCCCGACTCCATCACCCGGCACCGCGACGGCGGCGAACTGCCGCTCGCCGCCCTGGACTTCTTCATCGAGCTGAAGGACTCCCTGGGCCTGAGCGACGAGATCCTGCCGGTCTACCTGGAGGAGATCTCCTCCACCCTCTCGGGCACCTGCTACAAGCTCACCAAGCCCCGCGTCACCTCCGCGGAGCTGGCGGAGAGCGGCTTCCAGGCGATCGAGACCGGGATGACCGAGGGCCACCCGTGCTTCGTCGCGAACAACGGGCGGCTCGGCTTCGGCGTCCACGAGTACCTGTCGTACGCCCCCGAGACGGCGAGCCCGGTCCGGCTGGTGTGGCTGGCCGCGCACCGCTCCCGGGCCGCGTTCACGGCGGGCGTGGGCATCGAGTACGAGTCCTTCCTGCGTGAGGAGCTGGGCGACCAGACGGTGGAGCGGTTCCGTGCCGTGCTCACCGGCGAGGGCCTGGACCCCGCCGACTACCTGTTCATCCCGGTCCACCCCTGGCAGTGGTGGAACAAGCTCAGCGTCACCTTCGCCGCCGAGGTGGCCCGGCGCCACCTCGTCTGCCTCGGCGAGGGCGACGACGAGTACCTGGCCCAGCAGTCCATCCGGACCTTCTTCAACACCAGCGCCCCGCACAAGCACTACGTGAAGACGGCCCTCTCCGTCATCAACATGGGCTTCATGCGCGGTCTGTCGGCCGCCTACATGGAGGCGACCCCGGCCATCAACGACTGGCTGGCCCAGCTCATCGAGAACGACCCGGTGCTGAAGGCGACCGGCCTCACGATCATCCGGGAGCGGGCCGCCGTGGGCTACCGGCACCTGGAGTACGAGCGGGCCACCGACCGGTACTCGCCGTACCGCAAGATGCTGGCCGCGCTGTGGCGGGAGAGCCCGGTGCCCTCGCTGCGGGACGGCGAGTCGCTCGCGACCATGGCCTCCCTGCTGCACGTGGACCACGAGGGCGCCTCCTTCGCCGGCGCGCTGATCGCCCGCTCGGGCCTGACGCCCACCGAGTGGCTGCGCGGCTATCTGCGGGCCTACTACACCCCGCTGCTGCACAGCTTCTACGCCTACGACCTGGTGTTCATGCCGCACGGCGAGAACGTGATCCTGGTGCTGGAGGACGGCGTGGTGCGGCGGGCGGTCTACAAGGACATCGCCGAGGAGATAGCCGTCATGGACCCGGACGCGGCCCTGCCGCCCGAGGTACGGCGGATCCGCGTCGACGTCCCCGAGGACACGAAGCTGCTGTCGATCTTCACCGACGTCTTCGACTGCTTCTTCCGCTTCCTCGCCGCCCACCTCGCCACCGAGGGAGTCCTGGAGGAGGACGGCTTCTGGCGCACGGTCGCCGAGGTCACCCGCGAGTACCAGGAGGCGAACCCGGAACTGGCCGACAGGTTCCGCCGGTACGACCTGTTCGCCCCCGAGTTCGCCCTGTCCTGCCTCAACCGGCTCCAGCTGCGCGACAACAGGCAGATGGTGGACCTCGCCGACCCGTCCGGCGCCCTCCAGCTGGTCGGCACCCTGCCGAACCCGCTCAGCGGCCGCTGAACCCCACCGGACGGACACCCCGGAGTACGGTCCCCGGGGTGTCCGCCGGTGTCAGGTCAGCGCGTCGGCCAGGGGACCTGGGGCGACCGGTAGTAGCGGATGCCGAGGGCGTCCCAGCGCGGGCCCTGCGCGGCCAGGCGCGCCTTGTAGGCGTTCCAGTCGTGGCGTGCCGCCGGTGACCAGCCCAGCTCCGCCGCTCCGGCGAGCCGCGGGAACGCCATGTACTCGATGTCGGCGGAGGTCTTCAGGGTCTCCGACCACAGCGGCGCCTCGACGCCCCTGACCGCCGAGGCGGGAACCCCGGCGAGGTAGGCGCCCGGGTCCCAGTCGTAGGACCGTCTCACCTCCACCAGGCCCGCCCACTTGGTGCCCGGCACGGTGTCCCGCGTGTACTTCATGTCCAGGTAGACCCGGTCGGCCGGGGACAGGATCAGCCCGGTGCCGTTCCGGGCCGCCTCGGCCACCCGCGCCTTCTCCGCCGCGGCGGTGCCGTCCAGGCCCCAGTACTGGGCGAGGGCGCCCTCGGCCGGGTGGGCGCCGGTGAGCTGGTGCCAGCCGACGACCGTCTTGCCGTACCCGGCGACGACCGGCTGCACGCGGTCCATGAACGTCACGTAGTCGGCGTGGGCGGTGGAGTGCGCCTCGTCACCGCCTATGTGCAGATAGCGGCCGGGGGTGAGGGCGGCCAGCTCCCGGACGACGTCGTCCACGAAGTCGTAGGTGATCTCCCTGGGCACGCACAGCGAGCTGAAGCCCACCTTGGTGCCGGTGTACAGCGGGGGTGCCACCCCGTCGCAGTTGAGCCCGGCGTAGGAGGCCAGGGCCGCGTTGGTGTGGCCGGGCATGTCGATCTCGGGCACGACCTCCAGATAGCGGGAGGCCGCGTACCGGACGATCTCCCGGTAGTCGGCCTTGGTGTAGTGACCGCCGCGGCCGCCGCCGACCTGGGTGGAGCCGCCGTAGGAGGCCAGCCGCGGCCAGGAGTCGATCGCGATGCGCCAGCCCTGGTCGTCGCTGAGGTGCAGATGCAGTTCGTTGATCTTGTAGAGGGCCAGCTGGTCGATGTACCGCTTGACCTGGGCGACCGTGAAGAAGTGCCGGGAGACGTCCAGCATGGCGCCCCGGTAGGCGTAGCGGGGGCGGTCCCGCACGGTGCCTCCGGCGATCTGCCAGGGGCCGCGCTGGACCGTCCTCCTCTCGACGGCCGGCGGCAGAAGCTGACGCAGGGTCTGGACGCCGTGGAAGAGCCCCGCGGGGGTGCGCGCGGTGAGGGTGACCCCGTCGGCGCCGCTGTGCAGCCGGTAGCCTTCGGCGCCGAAGTCGTCCCCGGTCAGCCGGAGTCGGATACCGCCGGCGCCCCGTTCGGTGACCGGCAGCGGATAGCCGGTGGAGGGGCGCAGGATGCCGGCCAGGTAGGTGCCGACGCGGCGGACCTCGGCGGAGCCGTCGACGCGGATGCCGGTCGCGCGGGTGATGCGGTACGGCGTCCCGCCCGGGGAGACCGAGGCGGGTGCCGGGACCACCCGGTCCAGCGGGACCGTGGTGGCGGCCCGTGCCTCGGGGGCCGCGCCGAGGGTGGAGACGCCGGCCGCGGCGAGCAGCAGCAGGGATCCGAGGACGCGGGGGGTTCGGGGAGTCGTGCTGTGGTTCCGTCTCACATGCGCTCCCTTCGGAGGGGGTCGACCGTCAGACGTGGTCGAGACCACTGTCCCGCAGATCGGGTGAAACAATCCCCGCATGGCGGAAATCATCCAGAAGGACGGCACCTGGATCCTCGACAACGATGCCGTGCGCATCACTCCGGGCCGGGACAGGAGCGTGGGCCTGCTCCGCCGTGAGCTGGGCGAACTCGTCGTGCCGTTCCGGGCGTTGGCGGGGATCTCCGTCGAGCAGGGCAAGAAGTCGGGGCGGCTCAGGCTGCGGCTGCGCGACGGCGCGGACCCCCTGCTGCAGGCCACCGGCGGCCGGCTCGCCGAGGCCCAGGACCCGTACCGGCTCACCGTCGAGCCCGACCGGTACGGCGTCGCCGAGTACCTCGCCGACGAGGTGCGCAACGCCCTGTTGCTGGACGGGATTTCCGCGGACCCGGTCGACGGGTACCTGCTGCCGGGTCCCGCGTTGCCGGTGTCCGCCTCGGCCGGGGACGGCACGGCGGGCTTCGACGGGGAGCGGGTGCGGCTGGAGTGGAACTGGAAGACGGAGGAGGCCAAGGCGTCGTCCGGCCCCCGCACCATCCCGCTCGCGGACGTGAGCGGTGTGGAGTGGCAGCCGGCGGCCGGCCTGGAGAACGGGCACCTGCGCTTCCTCGTGCACGGCGCCCCGGTCGCCGCACCGCCCAAGTACGACCCGAACGCCGTCGAGCTGTGGGGCTTCAAGAGGGATCCGCTGATGGCCCTGGTCGCGGCGGCGGTGCAGGCACGCCTCCCGCACCCCACGGCGGCGGCGCGGGCGCGCCTGTCCCGACCCGTGGCGCCGGAGCCGGAGGCACGGCGGAGCCTGCCCCGGCCGGCCGGGGAGCCGGCCGGGGAGCCGGCCGGGGAGGATCACGACGCGCTGCTGCGCCGGCTGCGCGAGCTCGGCGAGCTGCACCGCGACGGGGTGCTGACCGGGGACGAGTTCGCCCTGGCCAAGCAGGCGGTCCTCAGGCGGATGTGAGGACCGCCCGTCTCCGGGACGGCTACTTCGCCCTGCGGGACACCGTGAAGTGGTCGATGCGGTTGCCGGTCTCGGCGATGCCCGACACCGTCAGCGTGGTCTGACGGCCCCGCGGCGCGGGCGTGACGTCCACGCGCAGGAAGGAGTAGTCGAGGTAGCGCACCCGGGACCAGCCGACGGTCTCGTTGACCTTGCCGTCCTTGGTGTTGACGAACGAGGCCACGGAGTCGGTCTCGTGCTCGTGGCCCTCGTAGGAGTCCGGAGCGGTGAAGGCGTACAGGCTGCGGCCCGCGGCGCCCGCGGTGACGTAGACCACGCCCTCCGTCTCGGGGTAGGCCGTGCCGCCGATCGGCAGCTTCTTGGTGACCTTGTCGCCCTTGATGACGTCGGTGCGCTCGTACTGGTGGTTGTGGCCGTTGATGACCAGGTCCACCGTGTACTTCTCGAACAGCGGCACCCACTCCTGGCGCACGCCCCCCTCCGAGGCGTGCGCGACGGAGGTGCAGTAGGCGCAGTGGTGGAAGAAGACGACGATGAAGTCGATGTCCTTCGACGCCCGGTACCTCTTCAGCTGGGTTTCCAGCCACTTGGTCTGAGTTCCGCCGGATATGCCCAGGTTTGCCGGGATCTCGAAGGAGACGTCGTTGGCGTCGAGCGAGATGACCGCGGTGTTGCCGTAGGAGAAGGAGTAGACGCCCGGCAGGTTCTCCCGGTCGGGGCCGTTGTCCGGGAGGGTCCAGCGGGCGTCCTCACCGCCGTAGCCGCCCGGCGAGTACCAGGCCTCCATGTCGTGGTTGCCGTACGACGGCATCCACGGGACCTGCTTGGCGACCGACTCGGTCTGGTGCAGGAACTGGTCCCAGGTGCGCGAGTCGAAGCCGGTGTCGGTGGTCTTGCCCTGGCCGGCCGGGTCGCCGTAGGCGATGTCGCCGGCGTGCAGGTGGAAGGCCGGGTTCTGGCCGAGGATCAGGGCGTTGTTGGCCAGGCCGTGATAGCCGACACCCTCGTCACCGAAGGCGGTGAAGGTGAACGGCGCCTTGTGGGCCGGGGCGGTGGTGAAGGTGCCGAGGGTGCCCAGCAGGTGCGGCTCGGCCGGGTCGAAGCCCTGGTGGCCGACGCCGTAGTAGTACGTCCTGCCGGGGCGCAGGTGGGTGAGCTGGGCGTGCAGGTAGTACTGGGTGTGGTCGCCGCCGGCGCCGACACCGGCCGGGGTGTGCAGGGTGCGCACCTCGGCCTCGATCTTGCGGGAGAGGTCCCACGGGTGGGCGCCGACGCGGATGAACGGCTTCTGCACGGCGACCGGCACCTGCCAGGAGACCGTGATCTCGGTGCGCGGGTCGTTGCCCCAGGCCAGGTGGCGGCCGAAGGGGGCGACGAGGGCGCCGTCGACCGACTCGGCGGAGGAAGAGCCGCGCTGCGTCGGCACGGCGGCCTGGGCGGTGGCGCCCGGCACGAACGCGCCACCCGCGACGGCGCCCAGCGTGACGGCCCCGCCCCGGATCATGGTGCGCCGCGAGAACCTGGCGCGCAGGTACTCATGCTGCTCGGCCATGCTCATGCGCGCGGCCAGCTTCTCGGGTACTCCCATACGAGGTATGTCCATGACGTCTGAAACTCTTCGGTTCGGGCGACGAGACGCAGGACACAGGATGGACGGTGCGCGAACAGAGCACCATAAGAGTTTCAACAGGGGTCTGCCCGAAATCGGGCACGATTCTTGCGAAACCGGCTCCGGTGCTCCAGGATCTACCGGGTGCACGACGAACTCCTTGATCACCTGACGCGGTCCACCGCCCTGAGCCGGGGCGAGGCGCTGCGGGTGGTCCAGGACGTGCTCGCCTTCTTCGACGAGACGACCCAGGAGTTCGTCCGTCGCCGCCACCGCGAACTGCAGGCCCAGGGCCTGGTGAACGCGGAGATCTTCGAACGGATCGAGGCGGACCTGAAATACCGGGCGGTGGCGCCGCCGGAGCTGACGCTCAGGCAGCTGCGCCGCATGGTCTACGGCTGAGACCAGCCGGACCGGACCAGCGACAGCCAAGGGATACCTCTATATATGTGCGGAATTGTCGGATACATCGGGAAGCGTGACGTCGCCCCTCTGCTCCTGGAGGGTCTGCAGCGGCTGGAGTACCGCGGCTACGACTCCGCGGGCATCGTCGTCACCTCCCCGAAGACGCCCGGTCTGCGGATGGTGAAGGCCAAGGGCCGGGTGCGCGACCTGGAGGCCAAGGTCCCGGCGCGCTTCAAGGGCACCACCGGCATCGCCCACACCCGCTGGGCCACCCACGGCGCCCCCTCCGACGTGAACGCCCACCCGCACATGTCGGCCGACAGCAAGGTCGCCGTCGTCCACAACGGCATCATCGACAACGCCGCGGACCTGCGCCGCAAGCTGGAGGCGGACGGCGTCGAGTTCCTCTCCGAGACCGACACCGAGGTCCTCACCCACCTGATCGCCCGCTCCCAGGCCGAGAAGCTGGAGGACAAGGTCCGCGAGACCGTGCGGCTGGTCGAGGGCACCTACGGCATCGCGGTGATGCACGCCGACTTCAACGACCGCATCGTGGTGGCCCGCAACGGCTCCCCCGTCGTCCTCGGCATCGGCGAGAAGGAGATGTTCGTCGCATCGGACATCGCCGCCCTGGTCGCCCACACCCGGCAGATAGTGACGCTGGACGACGGCGAGATGGCCACGCTCAAGGCCGACGACTTCCGGACGTACACCACCGAGGGCACCCGTACCTCGGCCGAGCCGACCACCGTGGAGTGGGAGGCGGCGTCGTACGACATGGGCGGCCACGACACGTACATGCACAAGGAGATCCACGAGCAGGCCGACGCCGTGGACCGCGTGCTGCGCGGCCGCATCGACGACCGGTTCTCCACCGTGCACCTCGGCGGCCTCAACCTGGACGCCCGCGAGGCCCGGCAGATCCGCCGCGTGAAGATCCTCGGCTGCGGCACCTCGTACCACGCGGGCATGATCGGCGCCCAGATGATCGAGGAGCTGGCCCGCATCCCCGCCGACGCCGAGCCGGCCTCCGAGTTCCGCTACCGCAACGCGGTGGTCGACCCCGACACCCTGTACATCGCGGTCTCCCAGTCCGGTGAGACGTACGACGTCCTCGCGGCCGTCCAGGAGCTGAAGCGCAAGGGCGCCCGCGTCCTCGGCGTGGTCAACGTGGTCGGCTCCGCGATCGCCCGCGAGGCGGACGGCGGCGTCTACGTGCACGCGGGCCCGGAGGTCTGCGTGGTCTCCACCAAGTGCTTCACCAACACCACGGTCGCCTTCGCGCTGCTCGCCCTGCACCTGGGCCGCACCCGCGACCTCTCGGTGCGCGACGGCAAGCGGATCATCGAGGGCCTGCGCAAGCTGCCCGAGCAGATCAACGAGATCCTCAAGCAGGAAGAGGAGATCAAGGAGCTGGCGGAGGCCTACGCCGAAGCCCGCTCGATGCTCTTCATCGGCCGCGTCCGGGGCTACCCGGTGGCCCGTGAGGCCTCCCTGAAGCTCAAGGAGGTCTCCTACATCCACGCCGAGGCCTACCCCGCCTCCGAGCTGAAGCACGGCCCGCTGGCCCTGATCGAGCCGGCCCTGCCCACGGTCGCCATCGTCCCCGACGACGACCTGCTGGAGAAGAACCGCGCGGCCCTGGAGGAGATCAAGGCCCGCTCGGGCAAGATCCTTGCGGTGGCGCACCAGCACCAGGAGAAGGCGGACCAGACGGTCATCGTCCCGAAGAACGAGGACGAGCTGGACCCGATCCTGATGGGCATCCCGCTCCAGCTCCTCGCGTACCACACGGCGAAGGCCCTCGGCCGCGACATCGACAAGCCCCGAAACCTCGCGAAGTCGGTGACGGTGGAGTAGAACGCACCTCTCAGGGGCGCGGGGCTGTGTTCGACATGCGGCTCCGCCGCGTGGGCGCGAGCAACCCCCACGTACCCGCACAGGCGCGACAACAGAGCGGACCCCCACGTGGCCACCAAGCACGCGGGGGTCCTTCTCATGCCGCTGAGGTTCAGCCGGTGGCCGTCACCCCCCGGCCGGCGGCACGCCGAGGAAGCACCGTCGGCCAGTGCGCCACCGCCGCCGTCGCCGCGTACCAGGCCACCGCACCGGAGGCGACCGCGACCCAGCCGCCGGCCTTCGCGAGAGCGGAACTGTCGGCGAAGGCCGCGACGGCCAGCACCAGCATCGCCAGGAACAGCAGCCCGTGCACGACCTGTCCGAGACCGTCCCCGCCCGCGAGGGTCAGCGTGAGGGCCACGAGGGCGAACAGGAGCAGGAAGAGACCGGCCGCGTCGGCGGACGAGTGACCGCCGACCGCCCAGGTGAACCACAGGGCCCCGAGGGCCACGAAGCCCGTACCGGAGACGCCGTCACCGCCACGGAAGGCCAGCAGGCCGACGAGGAACAGGGCAACTCCGCCCACGTAGTGGGCCACTGAGACCGCGTCGGACGCGGCCACGCCGTCGATGACACCGGTCGTGCCGAGCCCGAACGCCAACAGGGTTATCCCCAGGGCGAGTCGGCCGACCACGGTGGTGCTTCCGCTTCCCGCGGGAACTTCGTTGTCCACGGCGGGCTCCCTTCGTGCTGTGCAGTTGCGCGGTGACCGGTATATGCCCTTCACAAGGGCACAAACCACCTCTACGCGCGAGTAGTTTCGCGTTGCACAAAGGGAGTTGACGGAGCGTGAGGAGACGGGGAACCCGGGATCGCGTCAGGGAATGACGATCACGGGCCGCTGCGCCCGCTTGGCGAGCCGCCCCGCGACGGAGCCGAAGATCCGCCCGACGATGCCGTGCGTGGAACCGACGACGATCGCGTCGGCCTCGTACTCACGGCCGACCTCCTCGAGTTCGTGGCAGATGTCGCCGCCCCGCTCGACCAGGATCCACGGCACCTCGGCCAGATAGTCCGCACAGGCCAGCTCCAGCCCCAGGACCTCGGTGCGGTGGTCCGGCACGTCGACGAAGACGGGCGGCTCGCAGCCCGCCCACACGGTGGTGGGCAACCGGTTGGCGACATGGACGATGATCAGGCCGGAGTGGGAGCGGTGAGCCATGCCGATCGCGTAGGCGAGGGCGCGCTCACTCGAGGTGGAGCCGTCGAAGCCGACGACGACTCCGTGCCGGAAGGCGGGATCGCAGGAAGGGCGTGACTCTTCCGCCGCCAGGGGATCGGCCGCCGTGGGATCGGCGACCGGCCGCTTGCGGTCCGCGGGTTCGAAGAATTCGTGACCGGCCATGACTGTCTCGGCGTTGTGATCCTTTATGGGGGGACGACAGAGTGCGGCAGAGCTGTGTCCGGGAAACACCTTCCCAAGCCCATACCCCCAAGGGTACGGCGGCACGCCTCCTGAGCCCAGATACCGCGCACGCTCCGTGAGCGGCCCCCCGACGTCCGTAGGGGTTCACCGGAGCATGCACGAGCCGCGCCCGTAACGCAATGGTTGCTGCCCCGTACAGGCGGTTTGCGCAGGGTTCACAGTGGTACGGCCGGTGACCGACCGGTCGAACGGACGTTGAACCGGGGTGAGCCACCGCCCCAGGGAGTACGAGATGCCCGGACGCCGATCCAGCAGCGACCCGCACCCCGCGCCGGACACCGCGAGCGATGTGATCCGCTGGGCCGTGTTCAGCTGCGTACTCGTGCCCGTGGTCCTGGTCTGGTACGGCACCTCGCTGGCCGGCGCCACCGGAACCGCGCTGGGCCTGGCCGCCGTCACGGCGCTGTGCCGGCTGCTGCTGCGCCGCTCGGAGCGGTGCGCCGGGCGTTGCGCGACGCAAAGAGGCGGACGTCACACGCGGGGGCGTACACCGGTCGACTGACCTGTTTCCGCACCTTCGAACGCTGGTTTTCAGCCAACTTCTGGATATCGGCCAGGAGGGGTCGGAAGCACCCCTCAACCCCCGTTCCACCTGCACGGAAAGGGTCCAGGGGCCGCTGCGCACCCTACGCGGTTTGGCCACTGCGACAAGGCGCACTTCCCTGCACGGCTCACGAGTGCAACGCTTCGTGATCGAATGCTTCACGCCAAGTTGTCATGTCGACAATGTCCGGCG
The DNA here is from genome assembly GCF_014203595.1 of Streptomyces echinatus. Classification (GTDB taxonomy): domain Bacteria; phylum Actinomycetota; class Actinomycetes; order Streptomycetales; family Streptomycetaceae; genus Streptomyces; species Streptomyces echinatus. Next base: position 241,761 of record NZ_JACHJK010000001.1, on the reverse strand, counting down.
TGTCGAACTGGTCACCGCGGGATCGCGGGAGCCAGTAAATTCGATCTTGACTGTCGTACGGCGGGGGACTCGTGCAGGACCGAGGGGAAACGTGCAGGAGCGACACAACCGAGGAGCCGCGACCACCGAGGGGGGCTTAGCAGTATGAGCCACGACTCCACTGCCACGCCGGATGCCGCGGCCCGGAAACTTTCCGGGCGACGCCGCAAGGAGATCGTCGCGGTGCTGCTGTTCAGCGGCGGCCCCATCTTCGAAAGTTCCATTCCACTGTCGGTGTTCGGGATCGACCGCCAGGACGCCGGCGTGCCGCGCTACCGCCTTTTGGTGTGTGCCGGTGAGGAAGGCCCGCTGCGGACCACAGGGGGCCTCGAACTCACCGCACCACATGGGCTGGAGGCGATCTCACGCGCCGGGACGGTCGTCGTACCGGCCTGGCGTTCGATCACTTCGCCACCACCGGAGGAAGCGCTCGACGCGCTGCGCCGGGCACATGAGGAAGGTGCCCGCATCGTCGGGCTGTGCACGGGCGCGTTCGTGCTCGCGGCGGCCGGACTGCTGGACGGCCGCCCGGCGACCACCCACTGGATGTACGCGCCGACGCTGGCCAAGCGCTATCCGTCGGTGCACGTCGATCCGCGGGAGCTGTTCGTCGACGACGGCGACGTGCTCACCTCGGCGGGTACGGCGGCCGGAATCGATCTCTGTCTCCACATCGTGCGGACGGACCACGGCAACGAGGCGGCCGGCGCGCTCGCCCGGCGCCTGGTGGTCCCGCCGCGCCGGGCGGGCGGCCAGGAGCGCTATCTCGACCGGTCTTTACCCGAGGAGATCGGCGCCGACCCGCTGGCCGAGGTCGTCGCCTGGGCGCTGGAACACCTCCACGAGCAGTTCGACGTGGAGACACTGGCGGCACGCGCCTACATGAGCCGCCGCACGTTCGACCGCCGGTTCCGCTCGCTGACCGGAAGTGCTCCGCTGCAGTGGCTGATCACGCAGCGGGTGCTGCAGGCGCAGCGGCTGCTGGAGACGTCGGACTACTCCGTGGACGAGGTGGCGGGCCGGTGCGGGTTCCGCTCCCCCGTCGCGCTGCGCGGGCACTTCCGCCGCCAGCTCGGCTCGTCACCCGCCGCCTACCGGGCCGCCTACCGGGCCCGCCGGCCGCAGAGCGACCGGCCGGGTGAGGTGGAGCCCTCGGTGCCGGCGCCCGGCCAGCCGGGCATGCCCCCGGGCCTGACCGGTCCCGGGCCGGTGCCTCCGCCGGCCCTGCTGCACGACCACCGGGACGGCGGGGTGCCGATGCAGAGCCGCCGGGCCGCGGCCGGCGCGGTGGGCCTGCTGCCGGGGCCGCGCAGCGGCAGCTGAGCGGCGGACGGACGAAGGAGCGAAGGGGGCGGAGCCGGACTCCGCCCCCTTCGCCGTGCCCCGGCGCCGACAAGGTCGCCGCACGGTCGGTCCAGCTCAGCGCGGCTCGCCGTAAGGTGAGACACATGAACGATCGCATGGTGTGGATCGACTGCGAGATGACCGGCCTCTCGCTGTCCGACGACGCTCTCATCGAGGTGGCCGCCCTCGTCACCGACTCCGAGCTGAACGTACTCGGCGAGGGGGTGGACATCGTCATCCGCCCGCCGGCCCGGGCCCTGGAGACGATGCCGGAGGTGGTGCGTCGGATGCACACCGCGTCCGGGCTGCTCGCCGAGCTGGAGAACGGCACGACCCTCCAGGACGCCGAGGAGCAGGTGCTGGCCTATGTGAAGGAGTACGTGAAGGAGCCCGGCAAGGCGCCGCTGTGCGGCAACTCGGTGGGCACCGACCGGGGCTTCCTGCTGCGGGACATGGCGACCCTGGAGGACTACCTCCACTACCGGATCGTCGACGTGTCCTCGATCAAGGAGCTGGCCCGCCGCTGGTACCCGCGGGCGTACTTCAACAGCCCGGAGAAGAACGGCAACCACCGGGCCCTCGCCGACATCCGCGAGTCGATCGCCGAGCTGCGCTACTACCGCGAGGCCATCTTCGTGCCGCAGCCCGGCCCGGACTCCGACACCGCGAAGTCGATCGCCGCCAAGCACGTCCTGCCCGCGCAGTAGCCGTTCGCGCGGGCTCCCCGGAGCCCGCTCCGCGGCCCGCGCGAAAACGTGTGCGCGAGCACCCCTTCTGACCCTGTAGACTTCTTCTCGGCCGGTCGGGGAAACGACAAGTTCCACCGCCGGTCATGGTGGGTGTAGCTCAGCTGGTAGAGCACCTGGTTGTGGTCCAGGATGCCGCGGGTTCGAGTCCCGTCACTCACCCTGAGTCATCAGCCGGTGACTTCGTCGCGAGACGGGGTCACCGGCTGATGCGTTTTCGCCCCGCCGGGGCCGCCCCGCAGCGGCACCTCCTTCACCAGCAGCGCCAGCGCGAACGCCACCGCGCACACCCCGGCGACCGTGAGGAAGACGTGCCGCGTGCCGGTGGCCACCGCCTGCCGGTACGCCTCCCCCGCCGCCGTGGCCGGCACCGCCCGGGCGAACAGCGAGCCGAAGACCGCGACACCCAGCGAGCCGCCCAGCGTGCGGAACAGGTTCGTCGCCGCCGAGGCCGCGCCCATGTCCCGCAGTCCGACGCTGTTCTGAGCGATGGTCGTGGCCATCTGCATGGTGAAGCCCAGCCCCAGGCCGAGCAGCGCCATGGCGCATCCGGCCGTGAGCCGGGAGGTTCCGGTGTCCATCGTCGCGAGCAGCAGCGCGCCCGCCGTGAGCAGCAGGGTGCCGAGCACCGGGAACACCTTGTACCGGCCGGTGCGGGACATCACCTTGCCCGCGAGGTGGGAGGCGAGGACCACCGGGAGCATCATCGGCAGCAGGAGCAGACCCGAGTCGGTGGCCGTGGCACCCTGCACCGTCTGCTGGAAGAGGGGCAGGTAGAGCGCCGAGCCGAACATCACCACGCCGACCGCCGCCAGCAGGCCGACACCGAGCGGGAAGTTGCGGTGTCCGGTGAAGACGCGGGGCGGCAGCAGGGGTTCGGGGGACCGCCGCTCCACCAGCACGAAGCCGGCCGTGCCGAAGACGGCCACCGCCCACGCCGGCAGCACCTGCCAGGACGTCCAGGCGTACGTCGTACCCGCCCAGGTCGCCGCGAGCACGGCCGAACCGATCGTCACGGTCAGCACGGTGATGCCGGGCCAGTCGATGCGCGGCCGGGACGGCCGGGCCGGCGCGGGCAGCCGCAGCAGCAGCTGCACCCAGATCAGCGCGGCCACGCCCAGGGGCAGATTGACGTAGAACGCCCAGCGCCAGCCGAGGTGTCCGGTGACGAATCCGCCGACCAGCGGTCCGCCGACCACGCCGACGGCCATCACGGTGGCGGTCATGCCCTGGTACCGGCCGCGCTCGCGGGGCGGCACGAGGGTGCCGACCAGGGCGAATCCCCCGGCGGCGAGGCCGCCCGCGCCGATGCCCTGAAGGGCCCGGAACTCGATCAGCTGCGCCATCGAGTGGGCCGCGCCGGCGAGGAGCGAGCCGAGCAGGAAGACCGTGATCGAGGCCTGGAAGGTGAGCTTGCGGCCGTGGAGGTCGCCGAGCTTGCCCCAGATCGGGGTCGCTATGGCGGTGGCCAGTGTGTAGGCCGTGACGACCCAGGAGATGTGCTCGAACCCTCCCAGGTCGCGGACGATCGTCGGCATCGCGGTGCCCACGATGTTGTTGTCGAGCATCGCCAGCAGCATGGCGAGCATGACCCCGAGCAACGTCCGGCGGACGTTGGTGACAGGCATGACGAAGTGCTCCTTCCGGAGTGGGGGGTGGGAACGACCCCAGAAAAGCACACCGACTCACTAAGTGCAACGAGTCAACTTTTTGGGCGAGGCAACCAAGCCGGGTAGGCTGGCCGGCATGAGCGAGACGACGAGTGCCGGGCGACAGGGGCCGGCCATGGGCCGCCGCGAACGCAAGAAGGCCGCGACCCGCCGGTCACTGGCGGACGCGGCCCTGGAGCTGTTCCTGGAACACGGCTTCGACCAGGTGAGCATCAGGGACATCGCGGAGGCGGCGGACGTCTCCACCACGACCCTCTTCAAGCACTTCCCGAGCAAGGAAGCGCTGCTCTTCGACTTGGACGCGGACGTGGAACAGGCCCTGGTCGCGGCGGTGCGCGAGCGGGAGCCCGGAACACCGCTCCTGACGGCGCTGCGCACGCACATGCTGGGCACCCGGGCCGTCAAGGCGGAGTACGGCGAGCAGATCGCGGCCTTCGAGAGGCTGGTCAACAGCACACCGGCGCTGGTCGAATACCACCGGCGCATGTGGATGCGGCACGAACGCGCCCTCACCGAGGCGATCGCCGCCGACACCGGCGCCCCCGCCGACGACCCCGTCTGCGCGGCCCTGGCCCATCTGGCCCTGGAGGCCCGGGCCCTGGCCGGCGGCGCCGCCGACCCGGAGGCCGCCGTCAACGCGGCGTTCGACCTGCTGGAGCGGGGCTGGGAGGCGGCCCGCCCGGACGCCGGACGGGCTTCCTAGGACCGCCGGAACGCACCCGGCGGACTGCGGACTGCGTCAGGAGGACGCCCGTACCACCAGCTCCGTGGCCAGCACCGCCTGACGGCGGTCCGGCCCCTGCGACGCGGCCGGGCGGCGGTCGGCGATCTCCGTGAGCAGGAGGTCGATCATCGCGCGGCCCATCTCCTCGATGGGCTGGCGGACGCTGGTGAGCGGCGGGTCCATGTGGCGGGCGATGGCCGAGTCGTCGTACCCGACCAGGGCGACGTCGTCGGGGATGCGGCGGCCCGCCTCGCGCAGCACCTGCCGGGCGCCGGCCGCGGTCACGTCCGAGCCGGCGAAGACCGCGTCCAGGCCGGGGCGGCGTTCGAGCAGGGCCGTCATCGCGCGGCAGCCCCCCTCCTCGGTGAAGTCGCCCGCTTCGATGAGGAGTTCGTCCACCTCCTGACCGGCGTCGCGCAGGGCGTCGCGGTAGCCGGAGACGCGGCGCTGGGCGCCGTAGACGTCCAGCCGGCCGGTGATGTGCGCGATCCGGCGGCGGCCCCGGCCGAGCAGGTGCTCCACCGCCGAGCGGGCGCCGCCGTAGTTGTCCGAATCCACCGAGGTGAGCGGCTCGGCCGCCGAGCGCGGACCGCTGATCACGGCCGGGATCTCCAGCTGGGCCAGGAGATCGGGCAGCGGGTCGTCGGCGTGCACCGAGACCAGCAGGACGCCGTCGACGCGGTGGGCCGCGAGGTACTGGGCCAGGCGCTGCCGTTCCCGGTCGCTGCCGGCGAAGATCAGCAGCAACTGCATCTCGGTGTCGGCGAGTTCCGCGCCGACCCCGCGCAGCATGTCGGAGAAGTACGGCTCGGCGAAGAACCGGGTCTCCGGCTCGGGGACGACCAGGGCGATGGCGTCGGTGCGGTTGGCCGCGAGGGCGCGGGCCGCGGTGTTGGGAACGTAGCCGAGCTCGGCGACGGCCGCCTCGACGGCGGCACGGGTGGCGTCGCTGACCCGGGGCGAGCCGTTGATCACCCGGGAGACCGTGCCCCGCCCGACCCCGGCCCGGGCGGCGACCTCCTCCAGGGTGGGCCGCCGGCCGCCCCGGCCTCTCACACCGTTGCCTGCCATAGTCGCCGCCTTCCGCTCACCGCCGTCTGGCCAGGAATGTAACAGCCGTGGCGGCGGCGCCCCGGATCCCGCGGGCGACGGCCGGGCGGCGGCCCCGGCCGGGACCGCGCCCGCCGCCCGGCGCCGGTCAGACGGGCAGGGCGTTGCCCCCGATCACCCGGGTGTACCAGCGGGCGCTGGCCTTGGGGATGCGGCGCTGGGTGGCGTAGTCGACGTAGACGGCGCCGAAGCGCTTCGAATAGCCGTAGGACCACTCGAAGTTGTCCAGCAACGACCACAGGAAGTAGCCGCGCACATCGGCCCCGTCGGCGATGGCGCGGCGGACGGCGTCCAGGTGGGAGTGCAGATAGGCGATCCGCTCGGGGTCGTCGACCCGTCCCTCGGGGGAGACGTAGTCGTCGAAGGCGGCGCCGTTCTCGGTGACCATCAGCGGCAGCCTCGGGTGCGAGGCGGCCAGCCCGGTCAGCAGCGTGTGCAGTCCGCTCGCGTCGATGGCCCAGTTCATCGCGGTCAGCTCGTCGTTGGCGAGGTGGAAGGCGACGCCCTCGCAGCCGGTCCACGGGGAGTGGTCGCTCGCGCCGTGGCCGTCGTTCCTGGTGCCGGCGCCTCCGTCGGCGGCCAGGGAGACCACGGTCGGCGAGTAGTAGTTGACGCCGAGCAGGTCGATGGGCCGGGAGATCTCCGCCAGGTCCCCGTCACGCACCAGCTGTCCCCAGTCGACCAGGTGACGGGTGTCGGACAGCAGGTCCTCGGGGTAGGCGCCGTCCAGCACGGGCCCGGTGAAGATCCGGTTGCCGACCGCGTCGATGCGGCGCGCGGCCTCGGCGTCGCCGGGGCTGTCGGTGAGCGGGCGCACCTGGTGCAGGTTGAGGGTGATGGAGGTCCGCGCCGACGAGGGCAGGGCCTCGCGCAGCGCGCCGACGGCCCGGCCGTGGGCCAGGTTGAGGTGGTGCGCGGCCCGCAGGGTGGCGGCCGGGTCGGTCCGCCCCGGCGCGTGCACGCCGGAACCGTAGCCCAGGAACGCCGAGCACCAGGGTTCGTTGAGGGTGGTCCAGATCCCGACCCGGTCGCCGAGGGCGCGGGCCGCGATGTCGGCGTAGTCGGCGAAGCGGTGGGCGGTGTCGCGGTGCGGCCAGCCGCCCGCGTCCTCCAGCTCCTGCGGCAGGTCCCAGTGGTAGAGGGTGGCGACCGGTGTGATGCCCGCCTCCAGGAGCTCGTCGGTGAGGCGGCGGTAGAAGTCCAGGCCGCGCTCGACGCCGGGGCCGCGGCCGGTGGGCTGGACCCGGGACCAGGAGATGGAGAACCGGTACGCCTTGAGGCCGAGGTCCTTCATCAGGGCCACGTCGTCGCGGTACCGGTGGTAGTGGTCGGCGGCGATGTCGCCGGTGTCGCCGTTGCGGACCTTGCCCGGAGTGCGGCTGAAGGTGTCCCAGATGGAAGGGGTGCGGCCGTCCTCGGCGGCGGCGCCCTCCACCTGGTAGGCGGCGGTGGCCGCACCCCAGACGAATCCGGTCGGGAAGGAGGTGTCCGAGAGCGGCTGGGCCGTGGTCTCGGGTCGTACGGCGGTCATCGTGAAAACGCTCCCAAGGGGGATGTGAGACAGGGACGGCGGTCCGGGAGTTCGGCTGGAGGGAGGGCGCGGTGCACGAGCACGGCGGGGAGGGCCCGGAGGCACCCGGTCCGGAACGGCCCGCTGCGGGGCGGCCCGTGGAGGCGGGCGGTACCGGACCGGGCACGGCAGGGGGCCGGGCGGACGGGCGCCGGTCACGGGGACCGGGACGGCACCGGGGCGGCACCGGGGCGGCCGGCCCGGCGGCGGTGAACCGCCTCAGCCCTTGACCGCGCCCGCCATGATCCCTCCGACGATCTGCTTGCCGAAGACGACGAAGACCAGCAGCAGGGGAAGCGTGCTGATCAGCGCTCCGGCCATGACGATGCTCTGGTCGGGGGTGTAGGAGGCGCTGAGCTGGCCGAGCGCCACCTGGATGGTGGGGTCCTGCTGGTTCAGCGCGAGGAAGGGCCAGAAGAAGTCGTTCCACGCCTGTACGAAGGTGAGCATGCCCAGCACCATCATCGCGGGCCGGGCCACGGGCAGGACCACGTTCCACACGATGCGTATGTTGCTCGCCCCGTCGACCTTGGCCGCCTCGATCAGCTCGTACGGCAGGGCCTCCAGCAGGTACTGGCGCATGAAGAAGACACCGAAGGCGCCGACCAGGGTCGGGAAGACGACCGACTCCAGTTTTCCGCTCCACCCGATGTCCGACATCATCATGAACAGCGGGACGACACTGAGCTGCGGCGGGATCGTCAGCGTGGCGATGACCGCGGTCATCAGCACGCCCCGGCCGCGGAAGCGCATCTTGGCGAAGGCGTATCCGGCGAGGGTGCAGAAGAACAGGGTGGCGGCGGTGATGCAGCCGGCCACGATGACGCTGTTGACGATGGCCTTGCCCAGGTGGGCCTGGTCCCAGGCCGCCTGGAGGTTGCTCCACAGTCTGCCGCCCGGCACGAGCGGCGGCGGGCTGTCCAGGACCCGCTGCTGGTCGTGCGAGGCGGCCACCAGCGTCCAGTACAGCGGGAAGACCGAACCGAGGCCGACGACGACGAGGGCCGCGTAGGTGAACGGGCCGCCCCTGAGCTGCCGGCCGGCTCCCAGCCGGAGACGGGCACGGCCCTTGCGGGGGGTGGCGGGGAGCGGGGCCGGGGCGAGACCCGGCGCGGTCTTGGTGGGACTGGCAGTGGTCATCGAAGTCGCTCCCGTCAGGCCGCGCTCTTGCGCACGAACCGGCCGACGATCCAGTTGATCAGGGCGATGAGCAGCAGCAGGACGAGCATGGCCCAGGCCACGGCCGCCGCCGGACCCAGGTGGCCCAGCTTCCAGCCGTAGTTGAAGAGGTAGATGCTGAGCGTCTCGTACTGGTGCTCGCTGCCGCCGATCGAGCCGAGGGTGCCGCCCTGCAGCAGCAGCGGCTCACCGAACAACTGCATCGAGCCGATGGTCGAGATGACGATGGTGAACAGGATCGTGGGCCGCAGCGAGGGAATGGTCACCTTGCGGAACTGCTGCCAGCGCGTCGCTCCGTCGATGGCGGCGGCTTCGTACAGGTCGGTGGGAACCGCCTGCATGGCCGCCAGGTAGATCAGGGCGTTGTAGCCGGTCCAGCGCCAGATCACGATGACCGAGATGGCGATCTTCGAGGTCCACTCCCCGTTGCCCCAGTCGGTGTTGCCGGCCCCGAAGAAGTGCAGCACCCAGTTGAGGATGCCGCCGTCGGCGCGGAAGACCAGCGCGAAGACCAGGGCGGCCGTGGCCACCGAGGTGGCGTACGGGGTGAGGATGACGGTCCGCCAGAACGTGCTGGCGCGCAGCTTGTAGTTGAGCAGGTGGGCGAGACCGAGCGCCACCAGGAGCTGCGGGACGGTGGAGATGACACCGATGACGAAGGTGTTGAAGACGGCCGTCCAGAACTCGGAGTCCTGGAGGATCCGGGCGAAGTTGTCCCAGCCGACCCACTCGGACCGGTCGAGGCTCGTCATCTCCACCCGGTGCAGGGCGATCCAGCCGGTGTAGAGGAGCGGGTAGAGCCCGAAGGCGCCGAAGATCAGGAAGAAGGGGGCGATGTAGGCGTACGGCGACGCCTTGTCGTCGAAGCGCCACAGCCGGGCGCGCCATGTGCCGCGTCCGTGCGGCGCGGCACCGGTGCCGCCGGGCGGCGGGCTGTAGGCACCCCGGGCGGGGGTTGTCGTTGCCACGGAGGGAGTCCTTCCCTGGAGGTTTCGGCCGGGTGGGGGCGAGGGTCGCGTCCGGGGGGGCCGGGGCCGGTCCGCCGCTCCCCGCGCGGACCGGTGCGGTGGCGAACGGCCCGCGCCCCGGCCTGACGTGCGTGTGGGGCGGGTCCCGGCCGTCGGCTGCCGGGCCCCGCCGGGCGGTCCCGCGGCGGCGCCCTTCCCGGGGCGCCGCTCGGGTCGTCGGACGCTCACCCGCGCGGGCCCGTGCCGCGTACCGGGGGCCCGTCCGCCGCGTACGGCGGCGGGCGGTGCGCCCGCGCGGGCGGGGTGCGGACGGCCGGCGGGCCCCCGCACCCGGGGGCGGCTAGCCGAGCGCCTTGTCGATCGAGTCGGTCGCGGCCTTCCACGCGTCGTCGGGCGAGGTGCCGTGCTGCTCCATGTTGTTGATCTGGGTGGAGACCGTGTCCTTGATCGTGGCGTCCTTCGGGCCGAGCACCGCCTCGGGGATGGACTTGGCCTCCTCGGCGTAGATCTGCCCGATGGGGGCGTCACTGAAGTACGGGAGCTTGGCGTTCTTCACGTCGGCCAGTTCGTAGGCCTTCTTGTTGGACGGGAAGACGCCGATCGCCTTGAACACCGCGGCCTGCTGCTCGGGGGCGGTCAGCCACTTGACCAGCTCCGTGGCCTCCTTGGCGTGCTTGCCGTTCTTGGGCACGGCCAGGAAGGAGCCGCCCCAGTTGGCGGCGGTCGAGCCGGGGGCGCGGGAGATGTCCCACTTGCCCTTGTAGGAGTCACCGGAGTTGGTGGAGATCTGGCCGGCCATCCAGGCGGGGCAGGCCACGGTGGCCACGCTGCCCTTGCGCAGCGCCGCCGTCCAGGCGTCGGTGAACTGGGGCAGGCCCTGGGACAGCTTCTTGTCGGCGGCCTCGGCGGCCAGGTTCCAGCCCTGCTGCACGGACTGGCTGTCCTTGTAGACCGGCTTGCCGTCGGCGTCGTAGTACTGCTGGGCGGAGGAGCTGACGACCGCGTTGTACATGGCGGACGCGGAGTCCATGAAGTAGGTGCCGGAGGGTGCCTTCTTCTTGTACTGCTCACCGAGCTTGAGGTAGTCCTCCCAGCCGCCGGCGACGGCCTTGGCGACGGCCTCCCGGTCGGTGGGCAGGCCCGCCTTCCCGAAGAGGTCCTTGCGGTAGCACAGCGACATGGGGCCGATGTCGGTGCCGGCGCCGATCACCGCGCCGTCCTCGGCGGTGGCCTGCTTCTCCTTCCAGGACACCCAGTCGTTCACGTCGATCACCTTGCCGAGGTCGGTGAACTTGTCCGCCTGGGTGTCGACGACCTCCTTGATGCGCCCGACTTCGATGCCGGTGACGTCGGCGAGACCGCTGCCCGTGTTCAGCTGCTGAAGGAGCTTCGGGTAGTAGTCCTGCTCGTTGGCGGTGGTCTCCTCCTTGACCGTGATGTTCGGGTGCAGCTCGTGGTACTTGGCGAACAGGTCGGCCTCCTTGTAGCCGAACTGCCCGAAGTCGGCCACCGTGAGGGTGATGTTCCCGTTGGCGTCCGCGCTGTCCGAGTCGTCGTCGCTGCTGCAGCCGGTCAGCAGCAGTGCGGAGGCCGTCAGGACCGTCGTGGCCACGGCCGTTGCTCTGCGGCCGTGAGCACCGCCGGTGCGGGTGATGCGCATTCCACTACTCCTTGTTCCAGTGGGGAACGGGACCTCAGGATTCGGACCGCCGCGCACGGTGGTCCGGACCTGCCCTCTCGGTTCGAGCAGCGGCCAGCCAACAGCACACGGTGTACGGCGGAAAGGTGCTGGTCAACGATGTGCCATGCAAGGTGGAGGGGAAGGCCATGGGTGGTTCGATCCCGGTGGGAGAGGGCCCTCGGTCACCCCGTGGGACCGCTCCCACGCGGCATGCCGGAAGACTCGTTGGTGCCGGCCCGGGTGTCAAGACTTGAAGACGGCGTTGTTGCGTAAGCGTGTTCCGCGCGTCACGGGAACGTGTCGCCCCCCGCCGGGCCGCCCGGCCCGCCGTCCGGCTCTCCCGTACAGCGTCGGGGCAGGTCACCGGGCGGGTCAATGCCCGCAACCGGCCAACCACCGCCCGCCACGCGGCGGTTGGGCGAGTCGCTGGGCCAGAATGAGGCACCCGTCCCACGGAACGCCGGAAGGTGAACGATGAGCCCTGCCGAACAGCCGCAGCCGCGCAGCACCGCGGACGTCCGGCGGCCGACCCTGAACGCCGTGGACGTCCGGCGCCCGACGCTGAACGCCGTGGCGGCCCGCGCCGGCGTCGGGCGCGGCACGGTCTCCCGGGTGATCAACGGTTCCCCGAAGGTCAGCGACCGGTCCCGGGCGGCCGTCGAGCGGGCGATCGCGGAACTCGGTTACGTCCCCGACCGCGTGGCCCGCTCCCTGGCCACCCGCCGTACGGACACGGTGGCGCTGGTCGTGCCCGACGCCGAGAACCGGCTGTTCTCCGAGCCGTACTTCTCGGGCATCATCCGGGGCGTGTCCGCCGGACTCACCGGCGCCGGGATGCAGTTGCTGCTGGTCCTCACGGGAGACGCGTGGGAGCGCGACCGCCTCGCCGGCTATCTGGCCGCCCAGCGCGTGGACGGGGTGCTCATGATGGCGGTCCACGGCGACGACACCCTGCCCGACCGGCTGGAGGAACTGGCCGTGCCCACCGTGCTGGCCGGGCGGCGCGGCGACCGGGAGGGGCTCGGCCATGTCCGCGCGGACAACCGGGGCGGCGCCCGGCTCGCCGTCCGGCATCTGCTGGCGGCCGGCCGCCGGTCCGTCGCCACCATCACGGGCCCGCTGGACATGGACGTGGCGAGGGCGCGGCTCGACGGCTACCGGGAGGCGCTGCGGGAGGCCGGGCTCACCGTCGAGGAGGACCTGGTCGCGCAGGGCGACTTCACGGAGGAGGGCGGACGCGCGGCCATGGGTGAACTGCTGCGCCGGCGCCCGGATCTCGACGCCGTCTTCGCCGCCTCGGACGTGATGGCCTCCGGCGCGGTACCAGCGCTGCGCACGGCGGGCCGCCGCGTTCCGGGCGACGTCGCGCTGATCGGCTTCGACGACTCGGTCGTGGCCCGGCACATCGACCCCCCGCTGACCAGCGTCCGCCAGCCGCTGGAGGAGATGGGCCGCGCCATGGCGGCCCTTCTGCTGGAGGAGATCGCCCAGCGCGGCTCCGGGAAGCGCGGGGTGGTGCTGCCGACGGAGCTGGTGGTCCGCGAGTCGGCCTGACGGACGATCGCCCGGCACGCTCGTACGGGCACCTCTCCGCGGTCCACCGCGCCCTCGGCGACGGCGCCGACGTCCGCGGCTGCTTCCTGTGGTCCCTGCTGGACAACTTCGAGTGGGCGTACGGCTACGGCAAGCGGTTCGGCGCGGTGCACGTGGACTACACGACGCTGGAGCGAACGCCGAAGTCGAGCGCGCGGTGGTACGGGGAGACGGCCCGGACGGGGGTGCCGGCGCCGGTGCCGGCCGCTCAGGGCCTTCGGGACGTGCGTCCCGGCCGGGACGCGGGGGTCCGGCCGGGAGCGGCTGTGGTGCGGAGGTCAGTTGAAGGTGCCGAACGCCTTCGAGAACGCGGACTTGGCCTGGGTGATCGAGCTGCACGTGGCGTCGGCGGTGGGCTTGGGGCCGCCCTCGCACTGCTTGTCGCGGGTCGCGGACCACATGGAGAGCCAGCCGAGGCCCTTGGACTTGGCGAAGTCCACCAGCTGGGTGGCGTCGTCGACCTTGAAGACCTCGGAGGAGACGTCGTTGACACCGATCATCGGGGTGACCGCGACCGTCTTCCAGGCAGCGGGGTCGGACAGCCCCAGTACGCTCTTGACCTGGGCCTGGGTGGCCGTCGCGGCCTGCTCGGCGTAGGTGCCCATGTCGCCGCTGTACGCGGGGCCGTAGTCCATGGCCATGATGTTGACGGTGCCGATCCGCACGCCGTTGGACTTGGCGTCGGCGAGGAGGTTCACGCCGTCCTGGGTGAGGCCCTCGGGCATCACCGGGAGGGTGAAGGAGACGTCCAGACCCGGGTGCCGGGCCTGGAGCTTGGCGATGGCCTGGGCGCGGCGGGTGTTGGCGGCCGTGTTCGGCAGCGCGCCGCCCTCGACGTCGAAGTCGACCTTGGTCAGCTTGAACGCGTCGACCGCCTTGCCGTAGGCCGCCGCCAGCGCGTCCGCGGAGGAGCACGTGGTGGCCAGCTCCGAGCCGGAGGCACCGCCGAAGGAGACCCGGACGTCACCGCCCTTGGCGCGCAGGGCGCCGATCTGCGCGGCCACGGCGTCGCCGGTCAGGTCCGTGACACCGCCCCACTTGGGGGTGCAGCCGCCGCCGTCGGTGACGAAGGCGAGGTTGTAGTTCTTCACACCGGTGGCGTCGGCCGAGCCGACGAGGTCGAAGGCGGGGTAGAGGGAGGTGTCGACGTAGGGGGCGAAGCCGGCGGAGGCGGTGGTACCGCTGCCGGGGCCGCCCGTGGAGGTCGGGGTCGGGGTGGCGCTCTGGGTGGGGGTGGCGGTCGGCTTGGTGGGGGTCGGAGCCGGGGACTGGGGCTCGGTGGGCCGGCCGCTCGGCTCGGGGGTGGCGCCGCTGTCCGCGGAACACCGGGTGTCGTCGATCCGGCAGCCCGTCGGGTCGCCGCTGCCGCTCACCACGAAGCCGACGGTCACCGACTTTCCGGGGGCGAGGCCCGTGGTGTCCCACGTGGCCGGCTTCACGGTGACGTGCCGGCCGCTGACGCTCGACTCGCCGTTCCAGAGGGAGCTGAGCCGGGCCCCCGCCGGGAGGTCGAACTCCAGCGTCCAGGTCTTCTCGGCCTGGCCGCTGTTGTTGGTGACGACGTACTGGGCGGTGTAGCCGGTCGACCAGTCGCTGGTCCTGGTGTACGCGGCGTTCACGCCGGCCGCGTTGGCGGTGCCGGTGAGCAGGACCGCGCCGCCGCCGATCACGGCCGCGGCCACCAGGCCGCCTATCGCCTTGTTCCTGCCACTGATCCTGCGCCGGTGCGTGCTCATGCGCGTGCCTGCCTTCACTGCTTCACGGGGGTCACAGGGGGTGTCGACCCTGTGGGGTGCGGCAGCACGCTAGCGAGCCGGATTCGGACAAATGGCCTGTTCTAGGCGGGGGTTGAATACCTTATGGTGCGCTTAAGGAAGCGATCGGGATCGGTTAAAGGTCGAGACCAGTCGGCGCGGCCGACGCCGTCGCATCGCCCCCCGGTGGCCCCGGCCCACCGGTTTCCGTCCGTCGAGCTGGAACCAGATCCGCACCTCGGTGCCGCCCAGCACCGAGGCGCCGATGCGGACGTCGCCGCCGGTGGACTCGGCGAGCCGGCGGACGATGTCGAGGCCGAGGCCGGTCGAGCCGGTGGTGCCGGAGCCCCGGCCGCGGGCCATCGCCGCGTCCGGGTCGGGTATGCCCGGGCCCGCGTCGGAGACGAGCACGATCACCGCGTCCTCGCCGTTGTGGACGTCGACCGCGAAGGCGGTGCCCTCGGCGGTGTGCCGGAAGACGTTCCCGAGCAGGGCGTCGAGCGCGGCGGCCAGGTCCGCGCGGGCCACGGGCAGCCGCACCGGCCGGCCGACGCCGGCCAGCCGCCACTTGCGGCCCTCGTCCTCGGCCAGCGCGGACCAGAACTCCATGCGCTCCCGGACCACTTCGGCCGCGTCGCAGCCGGCGCCGGGCCCGGCCGCGGCCGTCTGCGGCTTGGCCTCCCGGGCCGTCCGGATGATGGTGTCGACCTCGCGCTCCAGCTGGGCGACGGCGGCCCGGGTCTGCTCGGCGGCCGGTCCGGCACCGAGGGAGGCCGTGTTCAGCCGCAGGACGGTGAGCGGGGTGCGCAGCCGGTGCGAGAGGTCGGCCGCCAGCTCGCGTTCGTTGGCGAGGAGCTGGACGACCTGGTCGGCCATGGAGTTGAACGCGACCGCGGCCAGCCGGAGTTCGGTCGGGCCGTCCTCCGGCACCCGGGCGCCCAGTTTGCCCTCGCCCAGTTCGTGCGCGCCCTCGACCAGCCGCCGGGCCGGGCGCACCATGCGCACGCCGAGCCGGTCGGCGACCGCGACCGAGCCGACGATCAGCGCGAGACCGACGGCCGCGAGCACCGCCCAGGCCGTGCCCACGCCGTTGGTCATCTCGGACTCGGGCACGTACACCTCGACCACCGCGATGGCGCCGGAGCCGAGCGCGACCGGCTGGAGCAGGGCGGAGCCGCCGGGGACGGTGCTGGTGGAGGCGCGGCCGAGTCTTCGGACGGCCTGGATGTCGCGGGCGGCGGCGCGCTGCCGGCCGAGGTCCAGCGCGGCCCGGCCGGTGTCGGCCGGCAGGTGGACGGCCATCCCCGAGTCGGCGCCGGCCGAGGCCACCACCCGCTCCAGCTCGTCTCGGTCGGTGGTGATGGACAGCGCGGGCGCGACCGCGGCGGCCTCCCGCTCGGCGCCCGCGAAGGCGCGGTCGCGGGCCATCTCCTTGACGACCAGGCCGAGCGGCACGGCGAAGGCGACCACGACCATCGTGGTGACCGCCAGGCAGACCTTGACGAGCGCCCATCTCATCGCGGGTCACCGTCCACGGGCGGTTCGAGCTTCACACCGACGCCCCGGAGCGTGTGCAGATAGCGCGGCCGGGCGGCCGTCTCCCCCAGCTTGCGGCGCAGCCAGGACAGATGGACGTCGATGGTCTGGTCGTCGCCGTAGGACTGCTGCCAGACCTCGGCGAGGAGTTCCTTGCGCGGGACGACGACGCCCGGCCGGCCGGCCAGGAAGGCGAGCAGGTCGAACTCGCGGCGGGTGAGGTCGAGCCGGACGCCGTCCAGCTCGGCCTGGCGGCGCAGCGGGTCGACGGCCAGGCCGCCGACCCGGAGCACGGCCGAGGG
Organism: Streptomyces echinatus; assembly: GCF_014203595.1. GTDB lineage: Bacteria > Actinomycetota > Actinomycetes > Streptomycetales > Streptomycetaceae > Streptomyces > Streptomyces echinatus. Next base: position 225,545 of record NZ_JACHJK010000001.1, on the reverse strand, counting down.
CGTGGCCTCGGCACCGGCCGACCGGGCCCGGCGCAGCACGGCCGCGATACGGGCGGAGAGGTGGTCGACGGAGAACGGCTTGGTGAGGTAGTCGTCCGCCCCGGCGTTGAGGAGCCGGACGATCTCCGTCTCGTCGTCCCGGGCGGTGGCGATGATGACCGGCACGTCGGTGATGCCGCGGAGCATCTTCAGCGCCTCGGAGCCGTCCAGGTCGGGCAGTCCGAGGTCCAGGATGACCACGTCGAAACGGAAGTGGGCGACCTCGCGCAGCGCCTCCAGTGCCGCCCCGACGCTGCGCACGGTGTGTGCGGCGTCGGTCAGATGCCGGATGAGCGCCGAGCGTACGAACTGGTCGTCCTCGACCACGAGCACACTTGCCATGCGCCGCACCGTACGCCATGCGGACGACGCCGGGCGGGCGCCTGTGGACAACTCGGGGCATGTGCGCACCGCGGTCCCGCTGGGGCAGTATGGCCCGCGATGCGCAGAGGACTCGTACACGTACTGGCGTGGCTGCTCGCCACCGGAGCGGCGGCCACGCTGTCGTGGTGGGGCGTGCACACGGTGATGGCGGGGACGGCGTACGACCCGCCGCGCGCCCTGCCGGTCACGGCTGCCGACCCGGCGGCCCGGGACGTGCGGTCCGCGTCCCGGGCGCCCTCGCCGTCCGCCACCCCGTCACCGCAGCGGCCGGCCTCGCCGACGCCGACGCCCGCCCGCACCCCGGCCCGTCCGCGGACCCCGTCCCCCACCGCCTCGGCCACCGGCTCCGGCCGGGTCAGGGCCTACGACACCGACGGCGGCCGGGCGGTGTTCGACCTCGGTCCGGCCGACGCCACGCTCGTCTCGGCGACGCCGGGAACCGGCTGGTCGATGCAGGTGTGGAAGACGGAGAGCTGGATCCGGGTGGAGTTCGCCCGCGGCGCGGACCGGGTGTCGGTGTTCTGCACCTGGCACGACGGGCCGCCACGGGTGGAGGTCGGAACCTACTGAGCCGAAGGGCCGCCCCGGCCGACCGGTCGGCCGGGGCGGCCCTCATCGTGGTGCTACGACGGCACGCGCGCCGGGGTCACTGGGCGCAGACGACGTAGACGGTGCCGCTGGCGGCGGCGCCGTTGGACCGCTGCCGGATTTCGCCCTTCCAGCCGACCGGCTGGCCGCCGCTCTGGACGGGCTCGGTGCGCGCGACGTACATGCTGTCCTGCAGGTCGACGCCTACGCCGCCGCCGGTGGCGACGTAGCCGCCCGGACAGTAGATCGTGCTGGCGCCGGTGGTGAAGTACTGGGACCTGACGATGGGGTTGGAGACCGCGGCGCCGGCCGAGGTCGAGGTGAACGTGTTGAACGCGACCAGGGCGAGAAGGACCGCGGCGACCGCGCCCAGGGCGTAGGCGGTCCGTCGGACAGCAGCGCTCATGACCGTTTCCTTTCGGTTCCATCCGAAGTGACGGACCACCAGATCAGCAGCAATCGCGAAGTGACACGCGGAAGCGTCCCGAAATGGCGGGAGTTGTATCAAGAAAGACCGTATGTGGCCGACCGGGAACCCCTCGGCAGTCGGTCCGGCCCGGGCCGCGGGATCCTAGCGGAATACCGAGGGCGGCGGTGCCGGGGAGGCCACCGCGGCATCGTCCGTCACGGGCGCCGCGCCACCGGTGAAGTCGGTGAGCGGCTTGCCGTGTTCGACCCGGCCGGGGTGCGGGTCGGAGGCCGCCCGGCGGGTGAGTTCGGCGAGCGGCAGCGGCAGGTCGGAGGCGACCAGGATCGCGTTGCCGAAGCGCTTGCCGCGCAGCACGGCCGCGTCGGCGATCAGCGCGAGTTCGCCGAACCGGGCGGCGGCGGTGGCGATCTGGCCACGCAGGTGGGCGAGCGGCGGGCCGTCGGCGAGGTTGGCCGCGTAGACCCCGGACGGCTTCAGGGCCCGGCGGACCTCGTCCAGGAACTCGGTGGAGGTGAGGTGGGCCGGGGTGCGGGCGCCGCTGAAGACGTCGGCGACGACCAGGTCCGCCCAGCCGTCCGGCACCTTGGCCAGGCCCGCGCGGGCGTCCACCGCGCGCACCCGGATCCGCGCGCCCGGGTCCAGCGGCAGCTCGCGGCGGACCAGTTGGACCAGGCTCGCGTCCCGTTCCACGACCTGCTGGGTGGAGCGGGGCCGGGTCGCGGCGACGTACCGGGCGAGGGTGAACGCGCCGCCGCCGAGGTGCACGGCGTGCACGGGCTTGCCGGGCGGGGCGACGAGGTCGATGACGTGCCCGAGGCGGCGCTGGTACTCGAAGGAGAGGTACGCCGGGTCGTCCAGGTCGACGTGCGACTGCGGGGCCCCGTCGATCAGCAGCGTCCAGGCCCGGCCGCGGTCCGGGTCGGGAACGAGCTGCGCGAGCCCGCCGTCGACCGGCTCCTCGACGGCCGCGACGGCGGCCGACCTGCGCCCTGTCTTCCCGGACGTGCTCCTGGACCTGCCCATCCGCCCATTTTCGCAGCTGTCGCGGGGGCGCGCGTCACCGGCAGCTGTCGGCCGCCTCGATCATCCGGGCCGCCTCCCCCAGGGCCCGGCGCAGCACCACCGGGTCGGTGGCGAGGTCGGCCTCGCCGGGCGGCAGCAGCCAGTCGGAGCCCTCCACCGGCGCCGCGGGATTCAGCCGCAGCCCGCGCCCGTCCGTCTTGGTGCAGGTGCTGCCGGGGACGTCCCAGCCGGCGGCCGTACCGGCCGGAACCAGGAAGCCGAGGGTGTCGCAGCCGTCGTCGTGCAGGACGGGTCCCACCGCGTCCGCGGCGCCGCGCCGCAGGATGTCGACCGCCTCCAGCCCCTGCCGGGCCGGCACCGTCACGAGGTCGCATGCCGGGTCACCCGCCGCGGACGCGGACGACGACGGCGACGTGCAAGGTTCGTCGCTCTGGCTGGTCTCCATGCCGGCCTCCACCACGCAGCCCTGTTGCGGTCCATGGGATCCAACGCGCGAGCCTGTCAACGGCTACGGCACAAGTGCGCCGCAAAGGATGGCACTTCATGGCAGATCTTGGATGAGATATCCGGTTTGTAGCCAAACACCGCGTGGCGGGTCCGTCACAGCAGGTACGTTCATGCCCGCTGGAACCAGGGCGTCACAGGGCGACTCGTCCCGAAATCGTCTTGGCCCCGGCATGGTTCGACGGTTCGCACGAGAGGACCCGGCCATGGCGTCGTCAACCGTGACCTCGTCCCAGCCCGAACGGCCACCCCGGCCGAATCCGGCCTTCCGGCAGCTGCGCGGTCGGCGCTCACCGGCCGAGTTCGCGGCGCTGGTGCGGCGGGCGGCGCGTGAGATCGGTGAGCGGGTGAGCTGTGACGCCCGTTACATCGGCAGGGTGGAGGCGGGCGAGATCCGCTGCCCCAACTACGCGTACGAACGGGTGTTCCTGCATATGTTCCCCGGTCGCACGCTCACCGACCTCGGCTTCGCGCCCCGCTCGTCCGTCCGCGGACGCGCGGCGCGCACGGCCGGGGAGACGTCGGAGGCGTCCGCCCCCGACGGGGTGGCCGGTGAGCCACGCGGGGCCCTCGAGCCGTATGACCCGCAGGACCCGCAAGAACCTCCCCCACGTTCTCGGCTTCGCTCGAACAGGGGGGACCCCCATGAGAAAGACCCCCTGAACCACGAGGAGAGCGACGTGCTGCGTCGCGCATTCATGACCGGCGGAGGCGCCACGGTGGCCGCCGCCACGCTGGCCCCGCTGGGGCTCACCACCGGCGCCGCGGCGGCGCAACGGCCGCTGCGGCGCGTCGGGACCCCCGAGGCCACGGCGCTGGAGGAGGCGGTCCGCCGCATCCGGCTGCTCGACGACCGGCACGGCGCGGACGGCCTGTACCGGCGGGCGGCTGCTCCGCTGCGCGCGGCCTACGCGCTGCTCGACGCCGGCGCGACCCGGCAGACCACCGCCGACCGGCTGCATTCGGGCGCCGGTGAACTCGCCATCTCCGTCGGCTGGCTGGCCCATGACTCCGGCCGCTTCGACGACGCGCGCTCGCACTACGCGGAGGCGCTGGCCACCGCCCGGATGACGGGAGACCCGGGGCTGGAGGCGCACGCCTTCTGCAACACCGCGTTCCTCGCCCGGGACGCGGGCCGGCCCCGGGAGGCGGTCCGGGCCGCGCAGGCCGCGCAGCGCGCCGCCCAGCCGCTCGGCTCCGACCGGCTGATGTCCCTGCTGGCGCTGCGCGAGGCGGGCGGCTGGGCGGGGCTCGCCGACCGCACCGGCTGCGAGCAGGCACTGGTCCGCGCGCAGACCTACTTCGCCCGGGGCCGCTCGGACGCCGACCCCGAGTGGATGAGCTTCTACGGCGAGGCCGAGCTGGAGGGGCTGGAGGCGCAGTGCTGGTCCACGCTGGGCGACTGGCGGCGGGCGTCCCGGCACGCTCGGCGGGCGGCCCGGCTGCAGGATCCGCACTTCACGCGCAACATCGCGCTCTACACGGCCGAGCTGGCCGACGATCTCGCCCGTGAGGGGCGTCCCGACGAGGCGGCGGAGGCGGGGCTGCGGGTGCTGTGCCTGCTGGACCAGGTCCAGTCCTCGCGCATCCAGGGCATGCTGGCGGGGACGGCACGGGTGCTGTTGCCGCATCGGCGGGCGTCGGGGGTCTCGGAGTTCCTGGACCGGCACGCGTCCACGCCGCGAGTGGGGAAGGCCTAGTTCCGGGACCGGGGTGGGGTGCCCTGTGGTCGCCGGTCCCCGGGCCGTGCTGGGCCAGGGCTGGTTCCGGGCGCGGGGTGGGGCCGTCTGTGGTCGCCGGTCCCCGGGTTGGTGGTGGCTTGTCGCGCAGTTCCCCGCGCCCCTTCGGGGGCGCGGGGCCGACGGCTGCTGGGGGCGGTCAGGTTGCGAGGTGGCCTGTGTCGTTCCAGCTTTCGAGGGCCGGTTCGCCGTAGGCCCAGCCGAGGACGGACAGCGAGGTCGGATTCAGGCGTATGCGGGCTCCGAAGTCCAGGGGCAGGCCCAGCCACCGGGCGCCGACGGACCGCAGGATGTGGCCGTGGGCGAAGACCAGGACGTCACGGTCGGCCGAGCGGGCCCAGGACACCACCTCGTCCGCGCGCGCGGTGACGTCGGCCACGGTCTCGCCCCCGGGAACCCCGTCCCGCCAGATCAGCCAGCCCGGCCGGACCGCCTGGATCTCGGCCGGCGTCATCCCCTCGTACGCGCCGTAGTCCCACTCCATCAGCGTGTCCCAGCGCTCGGCACGCTCACCGAACCCGGCGAGCTCGCATGTCTCACGCGCGCGTGAGAGCGGGCTGGTGCGCACCTCCACGCCGTCCAGCCCGTCCAGCGGGGGACGGTGCAGCCGTTCACCGAGCAGCTTGGCCCCGCGCCGGCCCTCCTCCAGCAGCGGTACGTCGGTCCTACCGGTGTGCTTGCCGGACAGTGACCATGCCGTCTGTCCGTGCCGGGCCAGCAGGATGCGCGGTGCCATGGGAGACCTCTCCGGGAGCGTGACGCCAGGTGGACATCACGGAAACGACAACTGGATTCGGTTCCTCCATCATCGCGCACGCCACTCACAGGCAACCCGGCGGGCGATCCCGGCGTCTTCGAGAGCTGAGCCCGCGCCGGGGATGACGGAGCACCCCGCATGGGCGTCGTAGGGACACCGTAAAGTGGCACGGTCGCCCGCCGGGGCGCACCGCACAGCAGAAGGGGGAGGGCGATCGGATTGCCGCAGACCGAGACACCGGGCACCGAGGTGGCCCCCCGATCCCGGCTGCGCTGGTGGACCGAGCTGCCGCTGATCCTGCTGGTCTACGGCTGCTACTCGGCCGGCCGGCTCCTCGCGCGCGGTGACGTCGCCGGCGCCGTCGACCACGGCCTGACGATCCTGCGCGTCGAGAAGGCACTGCACCTCAACGCCGAGCACCCGCTGAACCGGCTGTTCACCCGGGAGACCTGGCTCGGGGTGCCGGCCGACTTCTGGTACGCCTCGCTGCACTACCTGGTCACGCCCGTCATCCTGGTGTGGCTGTTCCGCGTGCACGCCCGGCACTACCGCGCGGCGCGCACCTGGCTGATGGCGTCCACGTTCATCGGCCTGATCGGCTTCACGCTGCTGCCGACCTGCCCGCCCCGCCTGCTCTCGGCGGACCACGGCTTCGTGGACACGATGGCCCAGTACAGCTCGTACGGCTGGTGGGGCGGCGAGGCCAGCGCCCCGCGCGGCATGGGCGGCATGACCAACCAGTACGCGGCCATGCCGAGTCTGCACGTGGGCTGGGCGCTGTGGTGCGGTGTGATGCTGTGGCGGTACGGCGGCACCCGCCTGACGAAGGTCCTCGGCGTCCTCTACCCGCTGGTGACCGCGCTCGTGGTCATGGGCACCGCCAACCACTACTTCCTGGACGCGGTCGCGGGCGTCGCCGTGATGGGCGTCGGTCTCCTGCTGGCACCGCGTGTGATGCGGGCCGCGAACCTGCTCCGGGTCCGGCTGTCGCGCCGCACCGCACCGGTCACGCCGACCGCGGGTTCCCCGATTGTCAGTGCCGGATGCCAGACTTCCGCGGGTGAGCGAATTCCACGGCAGCGCGAGTCGCAGCTCGACCCCGCGGCCGGACCGGACGCCTCCCCCACCGACGCGGGAGAAGAGGCTCCGGCACCGGCTCGCTGAGCTGCGCGGTCCCGACGTGCCGGCCAAGTCCCTGGACGCGCGCGCTCTCGCGGCGCTCGCGGCCAACCCGGGGTGTGCCCGGCGGGCGATCCTGGACGGCGCCGGGGTGGACAAGGCCCGGCTGGCCGGCGCGCTGGGCGCGCCCTCCGGTTTCGGACAGTCCCAGTTCGCGCTGACCCGGGGCAACGCGTTCGAGGCACGGGTGAAGGCGGACGGCGGCGCGGAGCTGCTGCGGCTGGCGCACGCCCGGCTCGACCCGGGCGCGGAACCGCCGGCCGGCGCGGCCGTGCCCGACCTGACCGCACACGGCCCCGAGGGGCGCACGGCCCGTACGGCACTGGCGCTGCGGGAGGCCACCGGGGCCGGCGGCTGGACGCTGCTGGACCATCCGATGCTCGCGCTGGACGTGGCGGGTTCGCTCGCCTTCCTGGAGCCGGACGCGGTGGTGGTGCACCCCGACGGCGGCTGGTCGGTGGTGGAGATCAAGTCCTTCCCGATGGTGGACGGCTCCGCGGACCCGGCGAAGGTGGGCGCGGCGGCCCGGCAGGCGGCGGTGTACGTGCTGGCGCTGGAGGAGGTCGCCTCCCGTCTCGATCCCGTCCCGCGGGTCCACCACCGGGTGCTGCTGGTGTGCCCCAGGGACTTCTCCAACCTGCCCACGGGCTCCGCCGTGGACGTCCGCAAGCAGCGCGCGGTCACCGCGCGCCAGCTGGCCCGGCTCACCCGCGTCGAGGAGATCGCCGGTGCGCTGCCCGAGGGCACCTGCTTCGCTCCCGACCGCTCTGCCGAGGAGCTGACGGCGTCCGTGGAGGCGGTGCCCGCGACCTACGCGCCGGAGTGCCTGTCGGCCTGCGAACTGGCCTTCCACTGCCGGGACAGCGCCCGCGCGGCCGGCGCGGTCACCCGCCTCGGCCGGCCCCTGCGGGCCGAACTGGGCGGCCTGGCCACGGTCGAGGAGGTCCTCGCGGCGGCCCACGGCGAGAGGGGCGACCCGGACGACCCGGCGGTCGCCGCGCTGCGCCGGGCGGCCGCCCTGCGCGCGGAAGCCCTGCGGTCGGCCGAGGAGGCCGCGGCCCTGCGCGCGGAGGCCCTGCGCGCGGCCGGCCGGGCGCCGTCCGCGCACGCGGAGGCCGCCCGGGCGGCGGCCGGGGAGGTGTCCGCGTGTCCCTGATCACCACCCTCGCCCGGCTGGAGGCCGTCGGCAGCGGCCGGGCACAGCCCGCCGCGACCGTGCGGCACCGGCACCTGTCCGACCGCCCGCTGGTGTTCGTGCCGCTGACCACCGCCGGTGAGACCGGCGCCCCGCTCGGCGCGCTGGTCGGCACCGACCGGGACGCGCCCCGGCTGCTGGTCGTACCGCAGCCCCGGGACCGCGACCTGCGCTTCACGTTCCTCGCCGACCTGGCCGACGTCGTCCTGCCGTACATCGACGCGTACGCCGGGTCCGTGGAGGCGGCCGAGCGCACCGAGACCGACCCGGAGACCGGCAAGCGGGTCAAGGTGGAGGCCGAGCTGTGCGCGGACGCGCCCCAGCTGATCGTGCCGAGCCGCGCGGGCCTGGACCTCGTACGGCTGCTGGGCCGTTCGATGCGGTTCCGGCGCACCGCCGAGCAGGACCCGGACGCGCCCTATCCGGCGCCGCCCCGGGTGCCGCTGCTCGGCCGCTGGCTCACCCACTACGGCGAGCGGTCCCGGGTCCCCGGCTCCTCGCTGCTGCTCGCCCTGACCGACGTGCTGTCCCGGCACTGGGCGACCGGCCAGTCCGGTCTGGAGGACCAGCACCTGGGCGCGCTGCTCGCCTGGATCGCCCCGCCGGACGGCCTGACCGGCGCCGAGGCCGCCCGCCGGGCCGAGCTGGAGCGGGACCCGGACGGGCAGTTGCGGTGCCCGCCGGCCGGTCCCGCGACCGACCCGGCGTTCGACAACAAGCTGCTGGCCCCGGCGATCGAGCGCTATGACCGCGCGCGTACGGCCCTGGCCGCCGCCGAGGACCCGCTGGAGGCCGACGACCGGCTGGCCGCGCTCACCGCGGCCGAGCGGGACGTCCGTGACCTCGTCGCGAGCCGTACCCGGCCCACCTGGGACGCGGTGTGGCGGGGCCTGGACCTGCTGCGGGCGCTGCCGGCGGGCGCGCATGTGGAGGGGCGCTGGACCCGGGACCGCTGGTCGTTCACCGGGCACCGGGACCGGGTGCTGGCCGGCGAGCCCCCGCAGCCGCGCCGGGACGACGCGGTGACGGCGGCGAACAAGCTGGCCACGCGCGAGCGGGAGCAGGCCCGTCTGGAGGCGCAGGAGGCGCTGGACGATCCGCTGGAGATGGCCGGGCGGCGGCTGGCCGGGGAGGCGTTCGCGGGCGAGGTGACCGACGTCGTGATGGCGTACAGCGAGGGCAGGCGGCCGAGCCCGCGCCCGCTGGTGACGGTCCGCACGGACGACCGGCCGCATCTGGCGGAGCGCGCCAAGGTGTACCGCTCGCTGGAGGGCAGGCCCCAGTCGGCGGAGTACGCCGGGTGCGAGGGCGACGGCGTGCTGGTGCTGCGGATCCTGGACAAGATGGGCCGCGGCAAGGAGCCCGAGCCCGGGTCCGTGCCGGAGAAGGGCGACCGGGTCTGCTTCACCCTCTTCGAGCACGAGCAGCGCGGCGGGGCGAAGCTGCCCGAGCCGGAGGAGACCCCGTGGACGCACGGCGGCCCGCCGGGTGAGCCCGCGCCGGAGGCACCGGACACCGTGACCGAGGAGGACGTGCTGTGACGACCGTCGACTTCGATCCCGCAGCGGCGGCCGGCCGCGCCACCGACGCGATCCTCCACGACACGCTGCACGGCACCGAGCGGGGTGTCGTGGTGGACTCGCCGCCGGGCGCCGGCAAGTCGACCCTGGTGGTCCGCGCGGCCCTGGAACTGGCCGAGGCCGGGCGCCCGCTGATGGTGGTGGCCCAGACGAACGCCCAGGTCGACGACCTGGTCCTGCGCCTGGCGGAGAAGAACCCGGAGCTGCCGGTCGGCCGCCTGCACAGCAGCGACACCGACGCGTACGACAAGGCGCTGGACGATCTGCCGCAGGTGCGTACGTCGGCGAAGGCGGCCGAGCTGGGCGGGCTGCCGGTCGTCCTGTCCACCGCCGCGAAGTGGGCGCACGTGAAGGTGGACGAGCCCTGGCGGCACGCGATCGTCGACGAGGCGTACCAGATGCGCTCGGACTCGCTGCTGGCCGTCGCGGGCCTGTTCGAGCGGGCGCTGTTCGTGGGCGACCCCGGGCAGCTGGACCCGTTCGCGATCGTGGGCAGCGAGCAGTGGGCGGGCCTGTCGTACGATCCCTCGGCCTCCGCGGTGACCACCCTCCTGGCGCACAACGCGGACCTCCCCCAGCACCGCCTGCCGGTCTCCTGGCGTCTGCCGGCGTCCGCGGCCCCGCTGGTCTCGGACGCCTTCTACCCGTACACCCCGTTCCGCAGCGGCACGGACCACGGCGACCGCCGCCTGGCCTTCGCCGTCCCGTCCGACGGCTCCGGTCCGGACCGGGTGATCGACGAGGCCGCGGAGTCCGGCTGGGGCCTGCTGGAGCTGCCCGCCCGGCACACCCCGCGCACGGACCCCGAGGCGGTCCGGGCGGTGGCCACGGTGGTCCGCCGCCTCCTGGACCGGGGCGGCGCGGCGACCTCGGAGCGCTCCCCCGCGCCCACGCCCCTGACCGCCGACCGCGTCGCCGTCGGCACGGCCCACCGCGACCAGGCGGCGGCGGTCCGCGCGGCCCTGGCCGAGCTGGGCGTGCGGGGCGTCACGGTCGACACCGCGAACCGTCTCCAGGGCCGTGAGTACGACGTCACGGTCGTCCTGCACCCGCTCTCCGGCCGCCCCGACGCCACCGCCTTCCACCTGGAGACCGGCCGCCTGTGCGTCCTGGCCTCCCGCCACCGCCACGCGTGCATCGTGGTCTGCCGCGCCGGCGTGACGGGCCTCCTGGACGACTACCCGTCCACGGAGCCGGTCCAGCTGGGCACGCTGGTGAAGTTCCCGGACGGCTGGGAGGCGAACCACGCGGTCCTGGCCCACCTGTCGGAACACCGGGTGCCCTGGCGCCCCTGACCCCGGCCCGGCCCCCTGCCGGTGAGCACGCGCCCCGGCGGGCGGCCGCGGAATAAGCGGGGACAGCCTCCTGTTAGCACCGCGAGGACAGTTCACGCTCGCGATCAGGAGGCGACACCGTGTCGGCAGACGAGGCAGACGAGATCCGGGGCACGACGCAGGGGACCGCACCCGTCCCCCTCTCCGTACTGGACCTGGTGACCGTCGGCGTGGGCAGTACCGCCACCGACGCCCTGCGCACCAGCGTCGCGCTCGCCCGGCTGACGGAGTCCCGCGGTTTCCACCGGTACTGGGTCGCCGAGCACCACTCCATGCCCGGCGTGGCCTCCTCCTCGCCCGCCGTGATCCTGGCGCACCTCGCCGCCCACACCGACCGCATCCGGCTCGGCTCGGGCGGCGTCATGCTGCCCAACCACGCCCCGCTGGTGATCGCCGAGCAGTTCGGCACGCTGGAGGCGCTGGCCCCGGGGCGGGTCGACCTGGGCCTCGGACGGGCGCCGGGCACGGACGGGGCCACGGCCGCCGCGCTGCGCCGTACCGAGACCCTCGCCGAGGGCGCCGACGACTTCCCGCAGCAGCTCGCCGAGCTGACCCGGTTCCTGGACGACGACTTCCCGGACGGGCACCCGTACGGCCGGATCCACGCGATCCCGGGGCCGGTGCAGGGCAGCGCCCCGGGCGGCGTCCAGTCCGCGCACCGTCCGCCGGTCTGGCTCCTCGGCTCCTCCGGGTTCAGCGCCCGGCTGGCCGGCGCGCTCGGTCTGCCGTTCGCCTTCGCTCACCACTTCTCCGCGCAGAACACCATCCCGGCCCTGGACCTGTACCGGCAGACCTTCCGCCCCTCCGCGGTCCTCGACGAGCCGTACGCGCTCATCGGCGTGTCCGCGCTCGCCACGGACGACGAGCGGGAGGCCCGCCGGCAGACCCGGGCGGTGGCGCTGAACATGCTCCGGCTGCGCACCGGCCGGCCGGGCCTGTTCCCCGACCCGGAGGAGGCCGAGCGGCACGAGTTCAGCCCGATGGAGGAGGAGTTCCTCACCTCCTGGACGTCGAACATCGTGCACGGCACGGCCGACGAGGTCCGCTCCGGCCTCGACGACCTCCACAAGCGCACCGGCGCCGACGAACTGATGCTCGTCTCCCACGCCCACCGTGGCGAACTGCGCCTGCGCTCCTACGAGCTGATCGCGGACGCCTACGGGTTGCCGACCGCGTAGGCCCCCGTCCCCAGCAGCTCGGAGATACGATCCGGCGGCACCGGGCGTGAGTACAGCCAGCCCTGCCCGGTGTCGCAGCCGATGCGGCGCAGCCGGGTCGCCTGGGCCGAGGTCTCCACGCACTCCGCGGTGACCGTCAGGCCGAGCCGGTGGGCGAGCTGGATCATCGCCTCCACGATGACCTCGTCGGCGGGGTTCGGCACGGCCCCTTTGGCGGCCTCCTCGTACTGGAAGCCGCGGACGAAGGAGCCGTCCAGCTTCAGCGCGGAGACCGGCAGGCGGCTGAGGTAGGCGAGGTTCGAGTAGCCGGTGCCGAAGTCGTCGATGGCGATGCGCACACCCATGTCGCTGAGGGCCTGCAGGGCCTGGAGCGGGCGGCCCGCCGAGCCCATCACCGCGGACTCGGTCAGCTCCAGCTGGAGCAGGTGCGGGGCGAGCCCGGTCTCGGCGAGGGTCTCCGCGACGTCGGCCACCAGGTCCGAGTCCCACACCTGCCGCACGGCCACGTTCACGCTGACGAAGATGGGCGGTTCACCGGGCCGGTCCAGCTGCCAGCGGCGGGCCTGCCGGCAGGCGGTGGCGAGCGCCCAGCGGCCGAGCTGCACGATCGAGCCGTCCTCCTCGGCCAGTCCGATGAACCGATTCGGCGTCAGCGTGCCGAATTGCGGGTGGTGCCAGCGGATCAGGGCCTCGACGCCGTTGAGGCGGCCGTCCTCCATGGCCACCAGCGGCTGGTACTCGAGGGCGAACTCGCCGCGTTCGATGGCGGGCCGGAGGGTGGAGGACAGCGCCTGACGGGTCATGCGGTGGGCGTTGCGCTCCGGGTCGAACAGCGTCCAGCGCCCCTTGCCGTCGGCCTTCGCCCAGTACAGCGTGGTGTCCGCCGCCTGCATCAGACCGGTCGCGGTCGTGCCCGCCGCGTGCCGCTCGACGACACCGATGGACGCGGTCAGCGACAGCCGCTGCCCGGCCAGGTCGAAGGGGTCCTCCAGCGCCTTCAGCGCGGACTGGGCGAGGTCGGCGAGCTGTTCGGTGCCGGTGGAGTCCTCCACCAGCAGGGCGAACTCGTCACCGCCGAGCCGGGCCACCAGGGGGGTGACGGCGCGGGCGTACCCGGTCTGGTCGGCGACCCGGGTCAGGCGTTCGGCCACGGCCGCGAGGAGCCGGTCGCCGAAGCGGTGGCCGAGGGTGTCGTTGACGGCCTTGAAGCCGTCGAGGTCCAGATAGCACAGGCCGACCCGGCCGGTACCGCCCTGCTCGTCCGCCCCCGCCTCCAGCGCGGCCGTGAGCCGCTCGAAGAACAGCGTGCGGTTGGGCAGCCGGGTCACCGGGTCGTGCATCTGCAAGTGCCTCAGCTGTGCCTGGAGTTCGCGGCGGGCGCTGATGTCGGCGACCGACATCAGGACGCCGGGTTCCCCTTCGGCCAGTGGGGTGACGGTGACCTGCACCCACACCACGTGCCCCTCGGGGTGTTTGATCCTGCGGGTGCAGCGCAGGCGGGCCTGCCGGCCGCGCAGCACCTCGTGGTAGGCGTGCCGGCTGCGGGCGTCCGAGGCCAGGTCCACCAGGTCGGCGGCGACCCGCCCGGTGAGCGTGGCCGGATCGGTGCCGAGCAGTTCACCGAGGGCGGTGTTCGCGGTGTCGACGAAGCCCTCGGGGGACACGACCGCCATGGCGAGCGGGGCGGCCGCGAAGACACGGTAGTAGGTGGTGTGGTGACTGTCTGTGACGGCTGACCGGTCGAGGTCTGCCGCGGGCGTCGGCCCTTCGGACGTTCCGCTCACCGCTCGCTCCCGCAGTGCACTCGATCTCTGTCCGTGCCGGAAAGTGTGCCGATCATAGAGGCTGGCCCCGGGCCCTTCCAGCCACTCTCCAGTGTCCCGGACAGAGCACAGGTTCTGACAGATCGTTTCTGCCCGCACCTGGACGGGTTCTTCAGGCCTCCGACCACTTGTGACGTTCCGTGAGTACTCCCGGGTGTCGAGCGCCGGAGCGCGCCAGCGTACGACGGGGGCGCACTCACCCTTCCGGTGCAGGCGAACAGGGCATAACGCAATGAATACCAGCAATCTGGTTGCGGGTCCCGCGAACCGCATCCGGAGGTCATGTCCGTGCCCAAGCTGCGCAGCACCGCCGCCGTGTTCACCACGATGTCGGCGCTCGCCGCGACCTCGATCCTCACCGGCCATTCGGCCGCCGAGCCCTTCTCGACCACCCCCTGCGCCCTGCACCGCACCGAGGCCCACCATTCGGAGGGCGTGGACACCTGGAGCGCGGCCTACACCCGGCCGACCGGCACGCTCGACGCCGTGCTGGTCTTCCTCTCCTTCCCGGACGCGGCCCCGCGCACCACCCCGGCCGAACTGGCGGCCGACCACTTCCCCGCCACCAGCGCCTTCTACGAGCAGGCCTCCTACGGCAGGTTCACCTTGCGCCCGCACCCCCTGAAGCGCTGGCTGCGCATGCCGCGGCCGTCGGCCTCGTACGCCATGAGGCGGGACTGGAACGCCGAGGACCGGGCCGCCTATCTGCACGACGCCTTCGCCGTGGCGGACAGGGAGGTCGACTTCTCGCGCTACCAGGTCGTGTATCTCGTCGCCGATCCGGACGCACCCGGTGTCGACTCGGATGCCACCAAAGTGGTGAATCTCGACACGCCCTTGCACGTGGACGGCACCGATGTCCGCAGGGTCGTCACGGTGTTCGAACACCATCCGCCGGACCGTCTCGTCCTCGCCCATGAGACCGGACACGTCTTCGACCTGCCCGATCTCTACCACCGTCCGGTCGACGGCAAGGGCGACTGGGACACCCATGTCGGCGACTGGGACCTGATGGGCAGCCAGTTCGGGCTGGCGCCCGATCTGTTCGGCTGGCACAAGTGGAAGCTCGGCTGGCTGGATCCGCGCCAGGTGGTGTGCGTGCGGGGGACCACACCGACCCGCCTCACCCTGGAACCCCTCGCGGCCGGGCCCGGAGTCCCGGTGCCGGGTACGGGCGGCGCCCCCGCCTTCGGCCTCGGGCACGGCGCCAAGCTGGCCGTGGTGCGGACCGGCCCGGACAGCGCGCTCGCCTTCGAGGCGCGCGGCGCGGCGGGCACCGACCGCGCGTCCTGCCGCCAGGGGATCCTGGTCTACCGGGTGCGCGGCGGCGCCGCGTCCGGCGACGGCCCGGTCCAGGTCGTGGACGCCCACCCGCGCACCGAGGCCTGCTGGGAGAACTCGGTCTACCCGCCGCTCGCCGACGCACCGGTCGCCCTCGGGGAGAGCTTCACCGTGCCCGGGGAGGGCGTACGGGTGGAGGCGGAGGGCCGCACGGCATCCGGGGCATGGACAGTCAAGATCACTCCGGCCCCCACCGACTGACTCACCGGCCGGCACCCACGCCGCCGGCCGAGGGGGTCAGGACCGGCGAGCCGCCCGGAAACCCGGCGCCGCGCCACTCCCGGCGAACCCGGCTCCCCCTACCGCCGACGACCACGATGCCGGTCCGATGGGGGGTGCGGGGGGGCGAAGCCCCCGCAGCGCGCGGCGAAGCCGCGCAGAAACAGAGATGGCGACCCAGGTCCGCGTTCTCCGCGGACATGGATCGCCATCGTCATCGTGCGCCGCCAGGGACTCGAACCCCGGACCCGCTGATTAAGAGTCAGCTGCTCTAACCAACTGAGCTAGCGGCGCCTGCTGACGTCGTAGACCTTAGCATCCTGGTCGGCGGGAGGAAAAATCGAAATCCGTACGGCGGACCGGGCGGCCCGTACGGCCGCCCAGAGGATGACCTCGGGGCCGGGCAGCCAGGGGTGCCGGGTGTCGGGGGCGACCAGCCAGCGGGCGCCTGCGGGGGTGTCGCCGCCGGTCAGGGGCGGCACGGTCACCGCGTCACCCGTGCCGTGGCACAGCAGCGGCGGCACCTCCTGCGCCCGCTGGGACCCCCACTCCTCCCAGGCCAGCAGCGAGGGCAGCCGCTGGGCCGTGCCCGGGGCGACGAAGAGCAGCATCCGGCCGCGGAACACCGCGACCGGCCCCGATCCCGCCCCCTCGTCCCACAGCCGGTCCACCATCCGGCGGCCGAAGACCGCCGGGGCGCTCACCACGTCGAAGACGGTGCCGCAGGGCAGGACGACCGGGGCGTCCGGACGCTCCCGCCACAGGGCGAGGGTGCTCCGGGGATACGTTCCTGCCGACGCGAGCCAGGAGACGCCGTCGGAGCTGACACACGTGACGTTCTGGGCGCTGCTCATGACATCTACATGTACAGCGGGTGAGCGGGCCGTTCTCCAGGGTTGCGGAAAGACGGGACAGGAGCGACCGGGAAGGAGTATCTTGCCCGCCTGGCATATGCCCCCGGGCTGCTACAGCGGGTCGGCGGTCGTCCGTCCCTCGCCCTCTCCGCGCATCAGGTCCCGCCCGAACTCGACCATCCTCTTCGCGTAGTCCTCGGTCCACTCCGCCCGGTCGGCGATGTCCGCCGGGGTCAGCCGGTCGAAGCGGCGCGGGTCGGCGAGCTGGGCCGCCGCGACGGCCTGGAACTCCACGGCCCGGTCGGCGGCCGCGCGGAACGCCTGGGTCAGCTCCGTCGCCCGGGCCAGCAGCTCCCGCGGATCCTCGATCGACTCCAGGTCGAAGAAGTGCTCGGGATCCGAGGCCGCCTCCGCGGGCTCGAAGAGCAGGGGCGCGGGGCGTAGCCGCGGTTCGTTACGACGCGGCGTGGGCTCCGCCATGTCTTCACTCCTCCTCGTACGGTTCGCCGTCACCGCCTTCGGGTGGGCCACCGTCCATTGTCCCGCGCCCGCGCAAGGGGACGTACGACGAGGAGAGCGGGCCGGGGGGCTATGCCTGCACCAGCGGCTCCCGGGTGAACAAGGTCCCCAGCGAGGGCGCGTTCACCCGCCGGTCGGCGAGCCTGAGCCCCTCCCACACGGTGACCTGGTTGGCCGTGAGCACGGGCTTGGACAGCGCCTTCTCCAGCAGCCCCAGGTGGGCGGCGGTGTGCAGCGCGGTGTCCGGCAGCAGCACGGCCTCCGCGTCGGCACAGTCCGCGGCCCGCGCCAGCGTGAGCACCTCCTCCTCCCCCCAGGTGCCGACCTCCGCCGCCGTGACGATCCCGGAGGACCGTGTCCCGGTCACCTCCAGGCCGCCGGCCCGCAGGAAGTCCGCGAACAGACCGGCGACGTCCTCCGGATAGGTGGCGCCGACGGCGACCCGCCGTACGCCGATCTCCCGGGCCGCGTGCACGAAGGCGAAGGACGTCGACGAGGCCGGCATGCCCGCCAGCCGGGCCAGGGTGCGCACCTGGGCCTGGGCGCCCTCCCAGCCGTGGACGAAGCCGCCGCTGGTGCACGCCCAGACCGCCGTCTCGGCCCCGGCCAGCCGCAGCCCCTCCACACCCGCGGCGAGCCGCTCGGCGGACCCCATCTCCCGCAGCGCGTCCACCCGGTGCGCGTCCTCGCCGATGTCGGTGTGGATCAGGTCCACCCGGATGTCGCTGCCCAGGAGCTGCTCGATACGTGGATAGTCGTCCTCGGCGGAGTGGCCCGGGTAGAGGAATCCGAGTGCGGTCATGTCCAGCCTTCCTGCTGTTCTTCGGGCAGTACGGGCCATACCCGGGCGGCGTCGTCCAGCAGCGCCTGATAGGGCCCCACGGCCCGGGTACCCAGTCGGCGCAGCGCAGCCCACATCGTGACCTGGTTGGCCGAGATCACCGGCATGCGCAGCTCGGCCTCCAGTTGGGGGATCACGTCGTAGGTGGGCAGGTTGGTGCAGGAGAGGAAGAGGGCGTCGGCGGTGCCCGGGCGGGCGGCCCGGCGGGCCATGTCGACGACGTCCCGGTACGGCACCCGCCAGATGTGCCGGGTCAGCCCCATGTAGGCGCAGCCGGTGACCCGTGCGCCGGCCTGCGCCACGTAGTCCTCCAGCGCCCGGGTGACGGACACGGTGTACGGCGTGACCAGCGCGACCCGCCGGGCGCCCAGCTCCGCCAGCGCCTCCAGCAGCGCCCCCGAGGTGGTCAGCGCGGGCAGGGCGCCCGCCACGGACATCGCCGCGCACATCGCCCGCTCCCCGGCGATCCCGCCGACGAAGCTGCCGGAGGTGCAGGCGTAGGCGACGACCTCGGGGGAGACCGCGGTCAGCGCCCGGACCGCCTCGCCGAGGGTCTCGTGCTCGCTGACCAGCCGGGCCAGGTCCAGGCTCACCTCGACCGGCACGAACGGGGTCCGGGTCAGATGCAGCGAGACGTCGTCGGGCACCCAGCGCCACAGCTCCCGGTCCAGGGCGAAGTCGAAGGGGGCCACCACACCGACACCACGCTGGGGGCGGGGGCCGCCGAGAAAGGAGACGTCCATGGCTGACACCGGCCTCACGCTGAGAGACGAGTGGGCAACGGATCGTGGGTACGCCCGTGTTGACGAAGGTAGGTTCGGGTGCGAGCGTGGTCAATCCGTGCATGTCAGACGCCGGGAGCCGCCCCGCATGACGCCGACACCCCCCACCCTTCTGGTCCTGGACGCCGATCCGCCGCCCCGGCTCGGCCGCCTCACCGGCCGCGCCCGGATCGTCCATACGGACGCGGGACGGCTGGCCGAGCGGCTGCCCGGCGCGGACGTGCTGCTGGTGTGGGACTTCACCTCGCACGCGGTGCGCGAGGCGTGGCCCGGCGATGGGCCCCGGCCGCGCTGGGTGCACACGGCGAGCGCGGGCGTGGACCATCTGATGTGCCCGGAGCTGGCCGCGTCGGACACGGTGGTGACCAACGCGCGCGGGATCTTCGACCAGCCGATCGCCGAGTACGTCGCGGCCCTCGTGCTGGCGGCCGCCAAGGACCTGCCGCGCACCCTGGAGTACCAGCGGGAGCGGACCTGGCGGCACCGGGAGACCCGGCGGGTGGCGGGCACGCGCGCGTGCGTGGTGGGCTCCGGTCCGATCGGCCGGGCGATCGCCCGCACGCTGAAGGCGCTGGGCGTGACGACGGCCCTGGTCGGCCGGGTGTCGCGGACCGGCGTGCACGGGCCGGACGACCTGGACCGGCTGATCTCCCGCGCGGACTGGGTGATCGCGGCGGCGCCGCTGACCGACCGGACGTACCGCATGTTCGACACCCACCGGTTCGGCGTGATGCAGCCCTCGGCGTTCTTCGTGAACGTCGGCCGGGGCGGTCTGGTCGACGAGGAGGCCCTCGCCCGGGCGCTGACCCGGCGCTGGATCGCGGGCGCGGCCCTGGACGTGTTCGCCGCCGAACCCCTGCCCGACGACAGCCCGTTGTGGGAGCTGCCGGGGCTGGTCGTCTCCCCGCACATGAGCGGGGACACGGTCGGCTGGCGGGACGAACTGGGCGTGCAGTTCGTGGAGTTGTACGAGCGGTGGGCGGCGGGCAGATCTCTGCCGAACGTGGTCGACAAGACGCGTGGTTACGTGCCCGGTCACTGAACCCCCCTGGAGGGTGCATGCAGCTCACCGACCTGACCGCCGTCCGGCTCCTCGACGGTTACCGCAAGGGTGAGTTCAGTCCGGTGGAGGCGACCGAACAGGCGCTGGAGCGGGCGCGGCGGAGCCGGCCGGAGGTGAACGCGTTCGTGCGGCTCACCGAGGAGGACGCGCTCGCCCGGGCCCGGGAGTCGGAGGCGCGCTGGCGGCGCGGTGAGCCGGCCGGGGCGGTGGACGGGGTGCCGGTGACGGTCAAGGACATCCTGCTGATGCGGGGCCACCCCACCCTGCGCGGCTCCGCCACCGTCTCCGAGCAGGGTGCCTGGGACGAGGACGCGCCTGCGGTGGCCCGGCTGCGGGAGCACGGAGCGGTGTTCATCGGCAAGACGACCACGCCGGAGTACGGCTGGAAGGGCGTCACGGACTCCCCGCTGACCGGGATCACCCGCAACCCGCACGACCCGGCGCGCACCGCGGGCGGCTCCAGCGGCGGCAGCGCGGCGGCCGTGGCGCTCGGCGCGGGCCCGCTGTCGCTGGGCACGGACGGGGGCGGCAGCATCCGCATTCCGGCCGCGTTCTGCGGGATCTTCGGGCTGAAGCCGACGTACGGCCGGGTGCCGCTGTATCCGGCGAGCGCGTTCGGGACGCTGTCGCACACGGGTCCGATGACCCGGGACGCGGCGGACGCGGCGCTGCTGCTGGACGTGATCGGCGCCCCCGACCCGCGCGACTGGTCGGCGCTGCCGGCCGCGCCGGGCTCCTTCAGAGAGGCGCTGCGGGGAGGCGTGCGGGGGCTGCGGGTGGCCTACTCGCCGTCGCTGGGCGGTCAGGTGGCGGTCCGGCCGGCGGTCGCCTCGGCGGTGCGGCGGGCGGTGGCCCGCCTCGCGGACCTCGGGGCGTACGTCGAGGAGGCCGACCCCGACTTCAGCGATCCGGTGGACGCCTTCCACACCCTGTGGTTCAGCGGCGCGGCCCGGCTGACCCAGAGCTTCTCACCGCGCCGCCGGCAGCTGCTGGATCCGGGGCTGCGGGAGATCTGCGCGCGGGGTGCCCGGATGAGCGCGCTGGAGTATCTGGCCGCGGTGGACGTCCGGATGAACCTCGGGCGGCGGATGGGACGCTTCCACGAGCGGTACGACCTGCTGGTGACGCCCACGCTGCCGGTGACGGCGTTCGAGGCGGGGGTGGAGGTGCCGAGGGGGTCGGTGTTCCGGCGCTGGACGGGGTGGACACCGTTCACGTACCCGTTCAACCTGACCCAGCAGCCCGCGGCGACGGTGCCGGTCGGGGCCGACGGGGACGGTCTGCCGGTGGGCCTGCAGCTCGTCGCGGCCCGGCACCGGGACGACCTGGTGCTGCGGGCCGCGCACGCGCTGTACGAGGCCGAGGTGGCCGCGACACCGCCGGTCCCCACCACGGTGGCTTAGCGCCGTCACGGCGGCAGACGGAGACCGGCGGTCCGGCGACCCGCGCCCGGCGAAGTGGCCTACGCCCGCCGGAAGGACAGCGTCTCCTGCGCCGCCCCGGTCCGCCACAGGTCGTTGCAGGCCTCGGCCATCCGGTCGAGGCCGTCGACGATCTCGCCCCAGACGATGCCGGGCACCCAGCCGACGTCGCCGTTGAGGAGCAGGTTGTTGCGCTCGTAGAACAGGGCCAGGTCCACCACCGTGGCGCCGGGGCGGACCTCGCGGTCGTAGCCGTAGGCCCGCGTGCCCAGTTCGGTTCCGGCGAAGGAGAAGTAACAGAGGTCGCCGGGAATCGGAGTGACCGTCGGGTTCTCCAGTGGGGGTTCCGTGGAGGCGAACGGCGGGAAGAGGGCGTAGATCTCGTTGCGCGCGTACTTGGCGTGGTAGACGTCGCCGGTGAGCGGCAGTGCCTCCCACACTGCCGCGCAGGTCAGGGGCGCGCGGTCGTCCAGCAGTCGTGCCGTGCAGTGCACGTCCCGCTTGTCGAGCGAGACGGTGACGAATCGATCGGCCATGGAACCAGGGTGCATAGCCCAGGTGCGCTTGGGTAGCCGCGCCGCCATGGCTCCACCACTTGGGAACGACGTACACACAACACGGCCGGAACACAGACACACCCGGCGCTCGGTGCTCGCGGGCCTCGCCTCGCTCGGCGCGCTGGGCGCGGCGGGCTGTACGCGGGTGGCGTCGGCGTCCGGGAAGGACGGCGGCGATCTGCTGGAGAGGCTGCGCGCGCAGGGCGTGGTACGGCTCGGGATCGCCGGTGAGATTCCCTTCGGGTACATCGACAGGGACGGGAATCTGACCGGTGAGGCGCCCGAACTGGCGAAGGTGATCTTCAAGCGGCTCGGGGTGGACCGGGTGCAGCCGGTGCCGACGGAGTTCGGCTCGCTGATCCCGGGGCTCAACTCACAGCAGTTCGACGTCGTGGCCGCCGGGATGTACGTCAACCCCGAGCGCTGCGAGCAGGTGATCTTCGCCGATCCGGACTACCAGATGCTGGATTCCTTCATCGTCCGCAAGGGCAACCCGAAGGGGCTGCACTCCTATCGGGACGTCGTGGCGAAGAAGGCGAAGTTCGCCACCGGCACCGGCTACGCGGAGATCCAGTACGCGGTCGAGGCCGGGTACGAGGAGAGCGACATCCTGATCGTCCCCGACCAGGTCGCCGGGCTGAACGCCGTCGAGGCGGGCCGCGTCGACGTCTTCGCCGGTACCGCGCTGACCACCCGTGAGGTGGTCAAGAAGTCGTCCAAGGCGGAGGCCACCAAGCCCTTCACCCCGCTGGTCAAGGGCGAACCGCACACCGACGGCGGGGCGTTCGCGTTCCGGGCGACCGAGACGCGGCTGCGGGACGCCTTCAACGGTGAGCTGCGCAAGCTGAAGAAGAGCGGGGAGCTGCTCCGCATCCTGCGGCCCTTCGGGTTCACCGAGGCCGAGATGACGGACCTGACCGCGAAGGAGCTGTGCGGCGGATGACCTCGGGGCTCTGGGAACTCGTACTCAAGGGCATATGGACCACGGTCCAGTTGCTCGTGTTCAGCGCGCTGCTGACCACGGCGGTGTCGTTCGTCGTCGGCGTGGCGCGCACCCACCGGCTGTGGATCGTGCGTTTCGTCGCCGGTTTCTACACCGAGGTGTTCCGCGGCACCTCCGCGCTGGTGATGATCTTCTGGGTGTTCTTCGTGCTGCCCGTCGCGTTCGGCTGGCAGCTGGTGCCGATGTGGGCGGGCACGCTGGCGCTCGGCCTGACGTACGGCGCGTACGGCTCGGAGATCGTGCGCGGCGCGCTGAACGCGGTCGAGCCGGCGCAGAAGGAGGGCGGGATCGCGCTCAGCTTCACGCCCTGGCAGCGGCTGCGGCTGGTGGTGCTGCCGCAGGCGGTGCCGGAGATGATCCCCTCCTTCTGCAACCTGCTGATCGAGCTGCTCAAGGGCACCGCGCTGGTGTCGGTCATGGGCATGGGCGATCTGACCTTCAGCGCCAA
Organism: Streptomyces echinatus; assembly: GCF_014203595.1. Taxonomy (GTDB): domain Bacteria; phylum Actinomycetota; class Actinomycetes; order Streptomycetales; family Streptomycetaceae; genus Streptomyces; species Streptomyces echinatus. The sequence goes on along the minus strand of NZ_JACHJK010000001.1, from coordinate 202,744 downwards.
TCTGGTGCGGCTCGCGCTGCAGCAGAGCGCGGAGATCTACACGTACGTGCTGCTGATCTACTTCGCGATCGCCTTCGTGCTGACCCGGCTGATGCGCTCCCTGGAGAAGCGGCTGAAGGCCGGGGTCGGCAAGGACGCCGGGACGGAGTCGGCGGCGCGTGAGCTGAAGCGGGCGCAGACGACCGGAGTGGGGGGACGGGTCGCATGAAGTGGGACTGGAACGCCGTGAGCGACTTCATGCCGGACTTCTGGAAGGGACTGCTGGTCACCCTGCAGGCCCTGGCCCTGGGGTCGCTGCTGTCCTTCTCCCTCGGTCTGGTGTGGGCGCTGCTGATGCGGACGCCGACGCGGTGGGTGCGCTGGCCGGTCGGGGTGGTCACCGAGTTCGTGCGCAACACCCCGCTGCTGGTCCAGCTGTTCTTCCTGTTCTACGTGCTGCCCGAGTGGGGCCTGACCTTCTCGGCACTGGCCACCGGTGTGTTCGCGATCGGCCTGCACTACTCGACGTACACGATGCAGGTCTACCGGGCGGGTATCGAGGCGGTGCCGGCCGGCCAGTGGGAGGCGGCCACGGCGCTGAACCTGCCCCGGGCGCGGACCTGGACCGCGGTGATCCTGCCGCAGGCGATCCGCAGGGTGGTGCCCGCGCTGGGCAACTACGTGATCTCCATGCTGAAGGACACGCCCCTGCTGATGGTGATCACCGTGCTGGAGATGCTCGGGCACGCCCGGCTCTTCTCCCAGGAGCACTTCCAGTTCACCGAACCCCTGACCGTGATCGGGGTGGCCTTCATCCTCATCTCCTATCTGGCCTCCCTTCTGATGCGAGCCCTGGAGCGACGCCTTGTCCGCTGACACCCCCTTGACGAAAGAACCCGACGCGAGCACCGGCACGGCCGTGGCCGGCGGTGAGCTGATCCGCCTGGAGGGGGTCACCAAGCGCTTCGGGACCAACACCGTGCTCGACGACCTGAACTTCTCCGTCGAGCCCGGCAAGCACGTGACCCTGATCGGCCCCTCGGGCTCCGGCAAGACCACGATCCTCAGACTCCTGATGACCCTCACCAAGCCGGACGAGGGCACGATCACCGTCGACGGGCAGCCGCTGTTCCCGGCGCCGGAGAAGCAGGTCCGGGAGGTCCGCAAGAAGATCGGGATGGTGTTCCAGCAGTTCAACCTGTTCCCGAACATGTCGGTGCTGCGGAACCTCACCGAGGCCCCGGTCCGGGTGCTGGGCCTGTCGAAGGACGAGGCCGAGGCGCGGGCCCGGGAGCTGCTGGACCTGGTGGGCCTGGCCGACAAGTGCGACGCGAAGCCGACCCGGCTCTCCGGCGGTCAGCAGCAGCGGGTGGCGATCGCCCGGGCGCTGGCGATGCGGCCGCAGGTGCTGCTGCTGGACGAGGTGACCTCCGCGCTCGACCCGGAGCTGGTCGCGGGCGTGCTGGACCTGCTCAGGGACATCGCGCGCAGCACCGACATCACGATGCTGTGCGTGACCCACGAGATGGGTTTCGCCCGGGACATCTCCGACCAGGTGCTGATGTTCGACGCGGGCCGGGTCATCGAGGCCGGGGCGCCGGAGAAGATCTTCGGTGATCCGGAGCAGGAGCGCACCCGGGAATTCATCAGCGCGGTGCTGTGAGCCGGGCGGGGGCCGGGGGAAGTGCCGAGGCCCGGTCACTGGGGCATGACCCTGGCATATGCCGGAGGATCTCCGTCGCAGTTGGGAGCACGGGCGCACGGGCCGGAATCTCGCCAACCCCCTCTCCCCGGCAGCCCTTTGACGGCTATCGTGGAGACGATCCGCCGACCCGGATCGCGGCCGAGGGGGACCGACATGAGGATCGAGCCGACCGCCCCGTACCACTCCGCCCAGGACGCGCTGCGCGTGCTGGAGAGCGTGGCCCGGCACTCCGCCGGCGTCACCGACACCGAGCTGGCCCGCCGCACGGGCCTCGGCCCCGAGCGGCTCACCGCCCTGCTGCGGATGCTGCGCCGCGAGGGCTATGTCGAGCAGATCACCGGCGGGGCGTACGTCACCGGCGACACCCTGCGCCGGCTCACCTCGGCGCACGACCGGGAGCGGGCCCTGGGCGAGAAGATCCAGCACACCCTGGACCGGCTGCGCGACTCGGTCGGCGCGGCCGTCTACATGAGCCGGTACGTCGACGGTGAGGTCCGGGTCACCCAGTACGCCGCAGGGCCGGCCACCCCGGCGGTCAACGAGTGGGTGGACTTCCGCTGCTCCGCCCACGCCACGGCCGTCGGCAAGAGCCTGCTCACCCAGCTGGACCACAACGCCCACCGCGACCACCTCTCCCGGCACAAGATGGCCCGGCTGACCTCGCGCACCATCACCAGCGACAAGCTGCTGCTGTCCCGACTGGAGTCGCAGCCGCCGACGGTGCCGGTGCTCGACCTCCAGGAGTACGCGGTCGGCACGGTCTGCGCGGCCGTACCGATCACCGCGGGCTCCTCGGTCGGCTGCCTCGCCCTGTCCCTGCCGGTGGAACACGCGCACCGGCTGAAGCAGGCCGCGGACACCCTGAACCGCAACGCGGCACCGGTCCTGCTGTCCCTGACGATCTAGGGACGGCCGGCACCGCGGGGGCGCTCCCGGGGTGGTCATGAGCACCCCTCGGGAGCAGGTAGTATTTTCTTCGTCGCCAGCCGCGGGGAAGAAAATACGCGGTCGGCGGGAGTCATGCGCCGCTAGCTCAGTTGGTTAGAGCAGCTGACTCTTAATCAGCGGGTCCGGGGTTCGAGTCCCTGGCGGCGCACGAGATCGAGGGGTCTCTCGCGAGAGCGAGGGGCCCCTCGACGTCTTCCGCGGTCAGTCTCCGGTACGACTCCTCCCCCGGCGGCCGCCACCACACCGGATCCGCGCACACGAAGCCCTCCCGCCGCAGCCGCGCCCGGTGGATCTTGTTCGTCGCCGTCACCGGCATCCGCTCCACCACCCGCACGAACCGGGGCGCCATCTTCGTCCCGAGGTCCGGCTGGGCCCGCAGGAACGCCGCGAAACCGGCCGGGTCGAAGCTCCCGGCGACGGTCGCCATGACCTGGTCGCCGGTGACCGGATCCGGCACCCCGTACACGGCGACGGCGTCCGCGCCCCGGTAGCGGGCGACGATGTTCTCGATCACGGCGGCGGCCAGGTTCTCCCCGTCGACGCGGATCCGGTCGTCCGTGCGGCCCGCGAAGTACAGGTAGCCCTCGGCGTCCCGGTAGAAGAGATCACCCGTCCAGTACGCCCCCGCCCGGCGCCGTTCCGCCTCGGCGGCCGGATTGCGCCAGTAGCCCTCGAAGGGGTTCGGGGCGCGGTTGACCAGCTCGCCTATCGCCTCGTCCCCGTTCAGCAGCCGCCCGGAGCCGTCGAAGCGGGCCGGCGGGCACTCCCGGCCGGTGTCCGGGTCCAGCACCACCAGGCCGGGCCCGGCCGGACCCACCGCGCCCGCCGGGGTCCCGGGCGCCCACTGGATCGCCGCCCCGCCCTCGGAGGAGCCGTACCCCTCCACCAGCCGCACCCCGAAGCGCCGCTCGAAGGCGGCCGCGTCCACCGCGCCCGCCTCCGTCCCGAAGCCGAGCCGCAGCGGATTGTCCCGGTCGTCGGGCCTCGGCTCGGTGGCCAGGACGTACTGGACGGCCCGGCCGACGTAGGTGAAGTAGGTCGCTCCGTAGCGGCGCACGTCGGGCAGGAAGCCGGAGGCGGAGAAGCGCCGGCGCAGCGCCACCCCGGCCCCGGCGGCCAGTGCGGGAGCCCAGTCCGCGATCACCGCGTTGCCGTGGAACATCGGCATGCAGACGTAGTGCACGTCGTCCGCGCCCACCCCGAACTGCCCCACCAGGGCCCGCCCGGCCGCGGCCAGCCGGCCCTGGGAGCAGAGCGCGGCCTTGGGGGCGCCGGTGGAGCCGGAGGTGAAGTACAGCAGCAGCCGGTCGGCCGGGGCCGCCCGGGACGGGTCGGGCACGGCACCGGAGTAAGGCGCGAGGAGGCCGGCGTACTCCGGGGTGTCCGTGACGAGCAGCCGCACTCCCCCGCGCCCTGCTCCGCCCGTGCGGGGCGGCCCCTCCGTCAGGCCGAGCCCGGCCAGCAGCGGCAGGTGGGCCCGCTCGGTGACCAGCAGCGGGCACTCGGTGTGCCGGATGTCCCGGGCCAGCTCGGGGCCCCGCCGGGTGGGGTTGACGCCGGCGACGGCCGCCCCGGCCAGGGCCGCGGCGCCGAGCCAGAGCGGGAACTCCTCGGTGTTGTCGAGGAGCACCCCGATGTGCGGTACGGCGCCGGGCGGGAGCAGGTCGGCCAGCAGCGCGGCCCGGGCGGCGGCGCCCACGGCCGCTTCGTGGTGGGTCAGGACCCGGTCCTCGCACCACAGCCCGGGCCGGTGGTCCCCCCACCGCGCCGCGACCAGCTCGGCGACCGTACCCGTCGTGGACCTCATGGCGGGGCAGATTAACTGACGATGCGTCAGAAGTGGAGGGTCACGGCATGACGCCGCCGGGCTCCGAGAACATCATGTGCGCCACGAGCATGAAGACCAGGCAGAAGACGGTGATCACGCCGAGGAAGGCCAGCAGGCAGCCGGACTCGGCGACGAGCCGGCCGCGGGACCGCGGGAGCGCGGTGGCCAGGTAGGGCTGCTCCGGGAGGTACCGCACGGTGACGAAGTCACCCTCCAGTACGGTGCCGGCACCGCCCTCCTCCTCGAACCGGATCGTGCGGCCCTCACGGGTGGTGTACTCGTAGACGTGGTGCAGGGTCGTGTGCACGGACGTGTTGCCGCCGCCCCCGCTGGTCGTGGCGTACGTCCGCAGGCAGCGCGCCTCGGCCGTCAGCCCGTGGTCCCACGTCCTGCTGATCCGCCGCGCCCGCTGCACCATCCGGTACGCGGCGTAGCCCACCCCGGCGATGATGAGGGTGGGCGCGAGGTAGAAGAGCGATTCGAACATGAGGTTCCCCCGAGGTCGGTGCGCCGCTCCGGAAGACCGGCGTGGCGGGAACCTATCCGGCGGAACGCGCGCCGGCCCTCAAGGGAACCTCAGTTTCCGTGCTGTGACGGGACGCGGGTCAGAAGGTGACGTCCGAACAGGCGTAGAACGCGTTGCCCGTGTCGGCGATCGTCCACACCGCGAGGATGACGTGGCGCCCGCTCAGGCCCGACGGCAGGGTGCCGCTGTGGCTGAGCGTGGCCGGCGGGCGCTGGCCGTTGTACGGCACCGTCAGGAACGGGGTGAGGTTGAGGTCCGAGCGGGAGAGGTTGTGGTTCTGGTTCCAGCCCGGCTTGGTGACGTAGTACTTGAAGTCCGTCGTGGCGTGCATGGCGGTGAACTGCCAGCGGAAGGTGTACGACTGGCCGCCCGTCACCCGGGTGGTGGGCCAGGCCGCGCCGGACGGCGTGCTCGGCGAGCTGAGCTGGGCGAACTGGCTCAGCCCGCCGTTGCAGATCTGGCCGTCGGCGGGGCCGGCGGCCGGGAAGCCCTTCGGGCCCTCGACGCTCTGCGGCTCCCACTGGATCGAGCCGCAGTTCGTCACGGTGCCGTTCTGGCAGAGCTTCTGCCTGCTGATGGGGAGGTCGGTGTAGCCGTGACCGCTGGCGCCGCCGCTGGAGAGCGCGAAGGCTCCGGCGGTCACCGCGCCCAGCACGACCGCGGACAACTTGGTCTTGGTGCGCATGCTGCCGCTCCTGGAGAACGTGGGGAGTTCGGTGAGCCGTGCAGGTAGGTCTAGACCAAGTCTCAGATTATTGGTGCGAGTTAAACATGTCCATACCAATCGCGAGCGCGCTGCGGCCGCCCGTCAGACCGGCTCCGAGCGACCCGAGCAGAACGCCACCGTCAGGTCCCGGACCAGCACCTTGCGCTCGTAGTCGTCCAGTTCGACCAGACCGCGCATGGTCAGCCGGGTCACCGTGTCCTCCACCGAGTCCACCACCGAGGTGAGCATGCTGGCCCGCTGCCGGGCGTCCAGCGCGGCGATCCGGCGCCGGTGCATCGCGGCGGCCACCTCGGGGGCGTAGTCCACCCGGACCGGCTGCACCGAGAACACCTCCAGGCCGACCGGCGCCGCCTCCGTGGCCACCAGCCGGGTCAGCGCGTCCCCGGCCGCGGTCGTCCCGCCCCGCGTCCCGCCGGCCGGCTCCACCGGCACCCGGGCCAGCGCCGCCTCCACGCACTCGCGCAGATACGTCTCGTGGTCCTCGACACCGAGCAGGGCCCGGGCGCTGTCCCGCACCCGCCACACCACCAGCACGGCCACCCGCAGCGCCATCCCGTCGGGATCCGTCGCCGGCATCGCCTCGCTCCGCCAGTGCCGCAGCCGCACGTCCACCCGGCGGCGGCGCACCAGCGGGTTCACCCACAGCAGCCCGGTGCGCCGGACCGTCCCGCGGTACCGCCCGAACAGGCCGAGCACCCAGGCCCGCCCGGTCCGCCCCCGGGCCAGCCCGCCGAAGCCGAACGCGCCGAGCGTCCCGGCCCCGGCGTACGCGGCCCACTGCGCGGGACCGAGGCCGCAGCCCACGGACACCGGCAGGCGCAGCGCCTGAGCGGCGAGCGGCGGCAGCAGCCCCGCCCACCAGGTGGTGGCCAGGCAGCCGGTGAGCCCGCAGGCGCCGGCGAGCAGCCCGGCCGCCCCCGGCAGCACCCGCGCGGGGCGCTCCACCAGCTCCGGGTCGACCTCCGGCAGCGGCCGTCTGCGCACGGGCGCCGGCCGGCGCAGCCGGGGCTGCTCGCCGGTGCCCTGCCTGCGGGCCACCACCGCCGGTCTGAGCGGCACCTTCACCGGGTCGGGGTCGTCCCGGAACAGCAGGTGGACGGGGATCTCGGTGGTCACCTCGTTGTGGATCAGGCGCGCCGGCCGGGTACCGGGCCCGGCACCGGCGCCGTCCGACTGCCCCTCGGATTCGGATGGCGTGTGGGATGTGGTCGTACTCATGCGTGCTCCAGCCTCCGCGCCAGACGCGTCATGAACGGGGGTGGGGGATGTGCGGGAACGGGCCGGGGCCGGACGGCCGGCCCCGGCCCGGGCTCAGGCGAACAGCCGGCGCCAGGTTTCCGGACCCGGGTAGCCGTCCGCCGCGCCGCCCCGCCAGCCCTGGGTGCGCTGGAACGCCTCGACGGCCCGCCGGTCCGCCTCGCCCCAGTGCGGGCCCGGGCCGAGGGTGTAGAACCGGCCGAACCCCTTCTTCACCAGCTGGGCGCCGAGCCGGGTGACGTGGTCGTTCTTCGCGCCCGGCCGGAAGTACTGCCGGCCGGGATAGCCGGGCACCGCGTGCGGCGCGGGCCGGGGACCGATGTCCTTGCCCTTGCCCGTGACCAGCAGATCCCAGGTGTGCCGGCCCGGCAGCCCGTCGGCGTCGGACCCCTTCCAGCCCTGGGCCCGCTGGAACGCCTGGGTGGCGCGCCGGTCCGGCTCGCCCCAGACCGGCCCCGGGCCCTTGGCGTAGTACGCGCCCCCGCCCCGGGCGACGAGCATCTCGCCGAGCCGGGTGACGTACTTGTTGTCGGCGCCGGGCCCGAAGTAGGCCGCGCCCGGGAAGGGCGTCGCCGCCTTCGCGCCGGCCGCCGCCTGGGCGCCGGCCGCGCTCTGGGGCAGGCCCTTGTAGCGGTAGGGGACGTATTTGCTGGTGTTGCTCCAGTAGGGATACGGGGTGGTCTGGCGGCGGGTCCGCGGGGGTGTCTGCTCGTAGACCGTGTAGTAGTCGTGGGTGTGGTCCGTCCAGCCGCCGAAGATCACGACGTGCGAGCCCTTCTCGGGGTTGTCCGGATTGTGGTAGAGCAGGATGTCGCCGGGCTGCAATTCCTCCTTGGTGATCTTCACTCCGAACTGGTCGAGACTGCCCGTCCATTCGTTGTTCGGCAGGCCCCACGCCATGGAGACGTAGCCGGAGCAGTCCTGGCGGTAGCCGTCGGACCAGAAGGCGGTCATGCTGTACGGCACCTTGGCGGCCACCCACACCTTGGCCCGGTTGATGATGTCGGTCCGGGTGGTGGCGGGGATGGGGACGGCGGGGGTCTCGATCGGCTTCCCCGCCGGGCCGTGCAGCGGGGCCTTCTTGCCCTGCGGGGTGTCGGTCTCGCCGTCGCCGGGCACGGCCTGGCGGTGCGGGGAGTGGCCGGGGGTGAGGGCGGCGGCCGGGGATACCGTGCCGAGGGCGGCGGAGGCGGCGGCCACGACCACCACCCCGCGGGCCGCGGGATGACCACGGCCGGGCAGCGGGCGGGGAGCCCGCCGCCGGCCGTGGACACAACCGGGACAGTCGCAATCGCTCGCGGGGTCGACTTCCTCGAACACCGGAGTGGTCATGCGATCTGCCTCACATTCGGGGGTGAATTGTCCGCGAGTGTGCACGTTGATCAGTTTCCCAACCGCTTTCGGAACGCGCATTTTGACGGTCCGAACGATGTACACGGCCCCCGGGCGACGGACGGGTCATCTGGGGGTGGTCGGAAGCACCCCGGAAGGTCAGGTAGAGTTTTCTCTGTCAGCAGGCGCCGCTAGCTCAGTTGGTTAGAGCAGCTGACTCTTAATCAGCGGGTCCGGGGTTCGAGTCCCTGGCGGCGCACCGACGGAGAAGCCCCTCGCGGAAGCGGGGGGCTTTTCGTCTGCCCTCTCCCCGAATGGCCGGATACCCTCTGGCCATGGCAGCCCGGGACCTTCAGGAGCGGATCAAGAAGCTGATCGTGGACCAGCGGCTGCCCTCGGGCGCCCCGCTGCCCACCGAGCCCGAGCTGATGAGGCTGCTCGGAGCGAGCCGGAACTCGGTGCGCGAGGCCCTGAAGGCGCTCCAGGCGATGGGGATCGTCGAGATCCGGCACGGCTTCGGGACGTACGTCGGCCCGATGTCGTTCGCGCCGATGATCGAGGGCCTGGCCTTCCGGACCGTCGCCGGCCACTACCGCGGCGAGGACTCGCTGCTCCAGCTGCTGGAGCTGCGCGAGGCCGTCGAGACCGGGCTGGTGTCACGGCTCGCCGGGCGGCTGCCGGAGGCGGACCTCGTGGAGCTGGAGGCACTCGTCCAGCGCATGGAGCGGGAGGCCGCCGAGGGGACCGGGCTCGCCGAGACCGACCGCGCCTTTCACGCCACCCTCTACCGGGGACTGGACAACGTGCTGCTCGGCGAGGTGCTGGAGGCGTTCTGGGACGCCTTCCACCGGGTCCAGCAGGACCTGGTGGACGTGCCGCAGGACCCGCGGGTCACCTGCCGCCAGCACCGGGAGATCCTGGACGCCGTCCGGTCCGGCGACTCCCCGCGGGCGGAGCGGGCCATACGGGACCACTTCGGCAACGTGCGCACCCGCCTGTCCCGGATGGCCGTGTCCCACCACTGAACCGCCCGACGGTCAGCCGGCCGTCCCGGTGAGGTACGACGAGACGACCACGTTCGCCGTGTAGCTGCGGGTGGCGCGGTCGAAGGTGCCGCCGCAGGTGATCAGGCGGAGTTCGGCCCGGCCGGCCTTCCGGGGGCCGTACGCCTGCCGGGCGTCGAAACCCTCCCGGGGCAGGACGCGGACGTCGTCGACGGTGAACTCCGCGACCCGTCCGTCCGCGCGGAAGACCTTCACCGTCTGGCCCGGCTTGAGGGTGCTGAGCTGGTAGAACACGGCCGGCCGGGTCTCGGTGTCGACATGCCCCACCAGTACGGCCGCCCCGGCGGCGCCCGGCTTGGGACCGCCGCCGTACCAGCCGACCACCCCGGGCTGGTCGTAGGGCGGCGGGTCGACCGCGCCCTGGGCGTCCAGACCGCGGGTCACCACCGGGGCCTGGACGCCCAGGACCGGGATGTCGACGCGCTGGGGCACCGCGTCGCCCAGGGGGCGGGCCGCCCGCGGCAGGCCGGCGGGCAGGCCGGCGGCGAAGACGTCACCCGTGGCGGGGCCGGCCGTGCTCCCCTCGACGTCGGTCACCCCGCGTCCCCACAGCCACAGCGCGAACAGCAGCAGCGTCCAGGCCAGGCCGGTGACGAGGCGCCCGGTGCCGGTGGTGCGCCCCTGGTCGTCGTCGGACATGAGCGCTCAGCCGGTACCGCGGCTCCGGCGGGCGCGCAGCCCGACGGCGGCCGCGGCGATCCCGGCGAGCGCCAGCCCGGTCACCGCCTGCCCGGTGTCGGGGCCGGAGCCGCTGGTGGCCACCGTGGCGAAGTGCGCGGTGCCGCCGCCGCCCGCCTGGACCGGCGCGACCGGGGAGGCGCCGGAGGTGGGGACGATGGGCTCCGCGGGCTGGGCGCCGCCCGTCCCGCCGACCGTGAGGTTGCCGGTGATCACCCGGTCGGAACAGGTGACCTTCACGGCGTAGGCGCCGGGCTCCAGGTCGGTACGGACGCGGGTCTCGCCGGTCAGGACGCCCTGGGCGCGGTTCAGGATGCCCTCGGCGCCGGTCAGCCGGGCGTCGGACACGAACGCGGACGAGGCGGCGGTGCCCTGAGCCCCGGCGCAGCCGCCGACCCGCAGCGCGACGTCGGTGCCCGGAGCCGGGGAGGCGGGGGTCACGGTGACCGAGCCGCCGTCCGCCGCGCGGGCCGCGGGAGCGACCGTGGCGACCGCGGTGGCGGCGAGGATCCCCGTACAGAGAGTGAGGCGTAGTGAGCCCATCGTTAACCTCCAGATATCTGGAGGCTCCCCCGGGCGGGGCGCTCCCGCATCCTCGGGAGGCGCCCCGCTGCTCCGAACGGGTGATGCCGGGTTTCGGCCGGGCGGTGCCCGCGCTCAGATCACCAGGTCGACCAGGTCGGCGATGGAGTCGGCGACCTGCGAGGGCCGGAACGGGTAGCGGTCGACGTCCTCGGGCTGGGTGACACCGCTGAGCACCAGGAACGTGCGCATCCCGGCCTCCAGGCCCGCGAGCACGTCGGTGTCCATGCGGTCCCCGATCATCGCCGAGGTCTCGGAGTGGGCGCCGATCGCGTTCAGCCCGGCCCGCATCATCAGCGGGTTGGGCTTGCCGACGAAGTACGGCTTCTTGCCGGTGGCGGCGGTGATCAGGGCGGCCACCGAACCGGTGGCGGGCAGGTCACCCTCGGTGGAGGGGCCGACGTTGTCGGGGTTGGTGGCGATGAACCGGGCGCCGGCGTTGATCAGCCGGACGGCCTTGGTCAGGGCCTCGAAGGAGTAGGTGCGGGTCTCACCGAGGATCACGAAGTCGGGGTCGTGGTCGGTGAGGATGTAGCCGATGTCGTGCAGCGCGGTGGTCAGGCCGGCCTCACCGATGACATAGGCGCTGCCGCCGGGCCGCTGGTCGTTCAGGAACTGGGCGGTGGCCAGGGCCGAGGTCCAGATGTTGTCCACCGGCACGTCCAGGCCCATGCGCCGCAGCCGGGCGTGCAGGTCCCGGGCGGTGTAGATGGAGTTGTTGGTGAGCACCAGGAAGGGCCGGCCTGACTCACGCAGCTTCTTCAGGAAGGCTTCGGCGCCGGGGATCGGCACGCCCTCGTGGATCAGTACGCCGTCCATGTCGGTGAGCCACGACTCGACGGGCTTGCGGTCTGCCATGTTGTGCGTCTCCTGCGGATGTACGGGCGAGAAGCTGGGGGCGCCGGAACCACGGCGTACCGACGCCCCCAGCCTAGTCAGGACCCGCCGATCCTGACCCCGTCGATCACCCAGAACCAGTTGTTGCCGCCGGTGTACCGGAAGCGGACCCGGGCGCTGGTCGCCCCCGCGGGCACCTGGAGGGTGACGGTCTCGGTGCGCGAGGGCACGTCGGCGGTGTACGTGCGCACGGTCACCGGGGTGCCGTCGTCGTAGGAGACGAGGACCTCGCCCTTCTGCGGGGCCTCCTGCCGGTAGTGGGTGGTGTACGTCAGCACGGCCGTGCCCGCGCCGGTGACCGGATAGGCCGGGCTGACCAGGGTGGAGTCGAAGCTGCCGGTGAGCGCCTTGTCGTACCACTCGTCGCCGTCGGCGACCGCGAAGACGTTCCGGGCCCGGACGTTGCACTCACGGTTCTGGTCGCGCTGGGCCTGGGTCCAGAACTCGTCCGTGGTGAAGGTCCAGCCGCGCCACTCGGTGACCCCGGCGCCGCCCATCGCGGAGTTGTCGACGGACCAGCCGGCGGGCGGGGTGTGGGTGAAGCCGAGGACGCCCGCCGGGATGCCGGTCTCGTCGGCGCGGGACCGCAGCACGCCGCGCAGGGTGTCGAAGTCGTCGGGGGCGGGTTGCTGGACCGGGCGGCCGTCCAGGTCCCAGGCGGGGTCGATCGCGATGCCGAGGTGGGCGAGGGCGGAGGCGGCGACGTCCGGCATCTTCACGTCGTACCGCACCGATCCGGGCGCGAGCGTCGGGCCGGTGGCGATGAGGAAGGTCTGCCGTTCCTGGAGGGTGGAGCCGCCGTGGCCGCCGGTGTCGGTGTGGCCGTGGTCGGCGGTGACCATGATCAGCCAGTCCTCGGCGGAATAGGTGGGCCGGGCCTTCACGGCGGCCACGATCTGGCCGACCTGGGCGTCGGCGCCGTGGATGGCGTCCAGGTACTGCGGGGAGGCGGCGCCGTAGCTGTGGCCGGCGTGGTCGATGTTGTCGAGGTGGACGAAGACCGCGTCCGGGTCGCCGTCCCGCAGCCGCGCGACCGCGCGAGAGGTGGTGCCGGTGTCGTACTCGGCGCCCGGCGTGGAGACGCGGGTGTCGACCTTCGCCGAGAAGACCGTGTCGGTGATCGGGTTCCAGGAGGCGACGGCGTAGGTGGACAGGGCGGGCCGGGCCGTCTCGGCCCGGGTGAGGAAGTCCGGGTACTGCGTGAACCGGGCGCCGGTGAAGTTGTTGTCCTTGACGTTGTGCTTGTCGGGCCAGACACCGGTGATGATCGTCGACCAGCCGGGGCCGGACAGGGTGGGGGCGAGCGGGTTGGCGTAGATGCTGCTGGGTGCGGTGAGGCCGGCGGCCGTCAGGGCGTCCAGGTTCGGCGCGTCGGCGTCCTTGATGCGGCTGAGCAGGGCGCCGTCCAGGCCGATGACCAGCACCTTGGGGGTGCGGGCGGCCGCACGGGCGGCACCGGTGACCGGTCCGGCGGCCGCCGCCACGGCGGCGGCGGAGACGAGGAAGGTACGACGGGACATGCGGGACGACACGGAGGACCTCCGTAGATGAAGGGATGAACGTGCACGCGCGGGCATGACACCGCCCCCGGCAGAACCAGGGGCGGTACGGCACCAGCGCCCCAGGGGCGCGGGGAACTGCGCGACCGGCCACGACGGCGGGTCGGATTCGGACGGCGGGACCAGTGGGGCGGCCGAACCCCCGGAGGGCTCAGCTGCCGGTCGCGGACTTCCAGTCCTCGACGTACGAGGCGAGGTTCTTGTCGATGTCGTCCCAGTCCGGCTCGAAGACCTCGACGCCGTCCATCAGCCGGGTCAGCGCGATGGCGTTGGCGTCGGTGGCCTTGACGTCCTGGCGGGCGCTGAACCCGCCGCCGATCTCGCTGACCTCCCGCTGCTGCCGCTGCGCGAGCATGAAGTCGAGCAGCTTCCTGCCGTTCTCGCTGTGCGGCGCCTTGGTGACCAGGCCGGCCGCGTACGGCAGGGCGAAGGTGGTGGGCTTGCCTGCGGTGCCGGCCGGGAACCAGATGCCGAGGTTGGGCATGGTCTTGGTCTGGGCGTAGTTCATCTGCACATCACCGTTGGCGACGAGCAGTTCGCCCTTGTCGACCTTGGGGGCGAGCTTGCCGGTGGAGGCGGACGGGCCGACGTTGTTGGCCTGGAGCTTCTTCAGGTAGGCGAGCGCCTGGTCCTTGCCGCCGAAGTCGTGGATCGCCTTGATGAGCACCGCGGTGCCGTCGCCGGCCACACCCGGGGTGGAGTACTGCAGCTTGTTCTTGTACGTGCCGTCGAGCAGTTCGTCCCACGTCCGGGGCGCCTGCTTCAGCTCCTTCTTGTTGTAGACGAAGCCGAAGTAGTTGTTGACGACGGAGGTCCAGGTGCCGTCGGCGGCCTTGTCGGCCCCGCTGACCTGGTCGGACCCCTTGGGCGCGTACTTCTGCAGCAGGCCCTTGCTGCCGGCCTGCTGGATGAAGGGCGGCAGGGTGACGAGCACGTCGGCCTGCGGGTTGCTCTTCTCGCGGACGGCGCGCTGCACCATCTCGCCGGAGCCGCCCTCGACGTACTCGACCTTGATGCCGGTCTGCTTCTCGAAGTCCTCGAAGACCTGGTCGTACCAGCCGTCGCCGTTCTCGCCCTTGAGGCCGTCGGCGCTGTAGACGGTGACGACCTTGGCGTCGGAGGCGGCGGAGGAGCCGCCGCAGGCGGACAGTCCGGGGGTGGCGAGCAGGGCGAGGGCTACGGCGAGCGGGAGGCGGTTTCTGGGCATGGCGAGGCCAACTCCTGGCGTGGTGAAAGGCGTTCGGGGAGGAGGTGTCAGCGGTACGACGCCCGGGTGCGGACCCGGGAGACGGCGAGGAGGACGAGCAGCGTCGCGGCCATGAGGACCACGGCGACGGCGGACCCGGTGAACAGGGCACCCCGGTCGGTGGCCGCGTAGATCAGGACGGGCAGCGGGGTCCAGTCGGGCGGGTAGAGCATCATCGTGGCGCTCAGCTCGCCCATGGAGAGCGCGAGGCAGAGGCCGGCGGCGGCGGTGAGCGAGGGCAGCAGCAGCGGCAGCCGCACCCGCAGGAGGACGTAGGAGGGCCGGGCGCCGAGGGAGGCGGCGGCCTGTTCGAAGGCCGGGTCGAGGCGGGCGAGGGCCGCCGACACCGACTGGTGGGCGAAGGCCGTGACCAGCACCGTGTGGGCGACGATCACGATCCACCGGGTGCCGTTGAGCAGCAGCGGCGGCTGGGAGAACGCCACCAGGACCGAGAGTCCGACCACCACCGAGGGCACGGCGACCGGCAGGACGAACAGGGCGTCCAGCAGGCGCCGGTACCGCTTCCTCAGGGCCGCCCCGGCGAGCGCGGCCCAGGTGCCGACGGTCAGCGCGAGCAGGCTGGCGACGGCGGCCGTGACCAGGCTGGTGGTGAGTGCCTCCAGGGCCTCGCCCCGGGTGGCGACGCGGTAGTTGGCGGTGGTCATGCCCGAGGGCAGGACGCCGGACCAGTGAGTGGCGAAGGAGGCGCCGAGGACGACGAGGAGGGGCAGCGCGAACAGCAGCAGGAAGAGGACGAGGAACACCGCCCACACGGCCCACCTGGCCTTGCGGCTATGCACCAGCACGACGGCTCACCACCCGGTACAGGCCGTACAGGCCCACGGAGATCAGGACGTTGACGACGGCGACCGCGCAGGCGCCCGGGTAGTCGGACTCCAGGATCGCCTTGCTGTAGACGAGCATGGGCAGGGTGGTGACCCCCTTCGCGCCGGTGAACAGCACGATCCCGAACTCGTTGAGGCACAGCACCAGGACGAGGCTGCCGCCGGCCGCCAGCGCGGGCAGCGCCTCCGGCAGGATCACCTGCCGCACGATGCGCGGTGCCCGCGCACCCAGCGATCCGGCCGCCTCCAGCTGGGCGGTGTCGAGCTGCCCGAAGGCGGCGAGCAGCGGGCGCATCACGAACGGCGTGAAGTAGGTGACCTCCGCCAGCAGCACGCCCCAGGGTGTGGTGAGGAACTGGAACGAGCCGACGATGCCGGTGGTGCCGTAGACGAACAGCAGGGCGAGCGTGATGAGGAAGGACGGGAACGACAGGTACACGTCGATGAACCGCGCCACCGCCTTCGCCCCGGGGAACGGCACGAACGCGATGACCAGCGCCAGCAGGAAACCCAGGACCAGGCAGCCGGCGGTGGAGGCCGACGCCAGCCAGACGGTGGTCCACAGTGCGTGCCGGAACGCCTCGGAGGCGAAGATGTCGGCGTACGGCCGGAGGGAGGTGCCTCCGGTGTCCGGCTGGAGGGACTGCCGGACGACGAGGGCCAGGGGGTAGAGGAAGAAGAGGCCGAGGGCCAGGACCGGGGGAAGGGCCCACAGCGCCGCCCCCCATCGCCGTGGCCGGGTGTTCCGCGGGGCTTCGGGAACCTTCCCCGGCCCGGGGCTCGCCGGAGTCGTCCGGGGGAGGGTGCCCACGGTCCGCGTGACCAGGTCAGCTGCCATCGCCGGCCACCCCCGCGGGCAGCAGCACCGCGTCCTCGGCGGCGAAGTGCACGTGCACCCGGTCCCCGTGCCGGGGCGGATCCCTCAGTTCGCGCACGTCCGCCATGAGCGTGTGCCCGTCGACCTCCACGTACAGCCGGTGCGTGGCGCCCCGCCACTGGATCTCGGTGACGGTGCCGGTGAGCCGGTTGGGGCCCTCCCCGAGGCCGACGAGGTGCGGCCGTACGCACAGGGTGGCCCGCGCCCCCGCGACGGCGTCGCCGGTGCCGACCTTCAGTCCGGCCCCCGCGAAGTCGACGCCGCCGCAGCCGACGGTCACCGGCAACAGGTTGGCGTTGCCGACGAACGACGCCGTGAACTCGTCGGCCGGGGCCCGGTACAGCTCCCTGGGCGTGCCGCAGGACTGGAGTCTCGCCCTGTCCATGACGGCGATCCGGTCGGCCAGCGTCAGCGCCTCGACCTGGTCGTGGGTGACGTACAGCATCGACAGGTCCGGCAACTCGCGGTGCAGCCGGGCGAGTTCCGTGAGCATGCCGGAGCGCAGCTGTGCGTCCAGCGCGGACAGCGGCTCGTCCAGGAGCAGGACGTCCGGGCGGATGGCCAGCGCCCGGGCGATGGCGACCCGCTGCTGCTGTCCGCCGGACAGCTCGCGCGGATGCCGGCGGGCGTAGCCGGCCATACCGGTCATCTCCAGGGCCTCGGCGACCCGTTGCCGTATCTCGGTCCTGGGGGCCTTGCGGGCTCGGAGTCCGAAGGCCACGTTCTCCTCGACCCGCATGTGCGGGAAGAGCGCGTAACTCTGGACGACCATCCCGATGCCCCGTCGGTACGGCGGCAGGTCCGTCACGTCCCTGCCGCCGAGGAGCACCCGCCCGGACACGGGCCGTACGAACCCGGCGACCGCCCGCAGCGCGGTGGTCTTGCCGGAGCCCGACGGCCCGAGCAGCGCCATGACCTCGCCGGGCTCGACGGTCAGGTCGAGGGAGTCGAGGACGACGTTGCCGTCGTAGGCGACGGTGACGGAGTCGAAGCGGATGCCCATCTCACCGGTCTCCCGCGAGCAGGGTCGGCAGGCCGGCGACCGAGTCCAGGACGTGCGTGGCGCCGGCGGCGCGGAACGCGTCGTCGCCGTGGGCCCCGGTGCGCACACCGGCGACGATTCCGGCTCCCGCCCGTACGCCGCTGAGCACGTCGTACGAGGTGTCTCCGACCACGGCGACCTGCCGTACGTCCTCGGCCGCCTTCGTCCGGACGAACGCCTCCAGCACCATGTCCGGGTACGGCCGCCCGCGCCCGCCGGCGTCGGCCGGGCACAGGGTGAGCGGCACGAGGCCGTGCCAGCCGAGGGCGGTCAGGATGGCGTCCTGGGTGACCCGGGCGAAACCGGTGGTTAGGACGACGGTACGGCCGCCGGCGGCCAGCTCCTCGATGGCCTCGCGGGCCCCGGGGACCGGCGCGATCAGACCGGCGTCGACCAGTTCGCCGTACGCCTTCTCGAACACGGTGTTGGCGCGCTGGGCCCGGTCCTCGTCGCCGAACAGGTGCCGGAAGACGGAGATCTTGGACTCGCCCATGGTGGCGCGGACGTAGGCCAGGTGCTCGGCGTGCTCGGCGGAGCCGGGCTCGACGCCCAGTTCACGGGCGGCCGCCGCGAAGGCGCGCTCGACCAGTCCGCCGTCGGCGACGGTCGTGCCGGCCATGTCGAGGACGACGAGACGGATGTTCTCGGGGGTTTCGGTCAGGGTGTTCATGGAGCTCACCAGCCCAGTTCGTTCGCGGTGGTCTCGGCTATCGCGGGGGAGCAGGTCATCCCGCGCCCGCCGGGCCCGGTGACCAGCCACACCCCCTCGTGCACCTGCCGGCGGTGCACGACCTTGCCCGGCTCGGTGCACTGCGCGTACACCCCCGCCCAGCGGTGCCGGACGCGCGGCAGCGGCCGGCCGAGGAGGGACTCCACGACGCCGGTGAGGTGCTCGTACGGCTCCTCGACGGTGTCGAAGGCGAAGGGGTGCTCGTACTCGTGGGTGTCGCCGATGGTCAGGCCGCCGTCGGCGCGCTGCACCATGAGCAGCTGCATCCGGTGCGCGGCGGCGGTCTCCGGCTGCGGCTGCCGGGCGTTCAGCTCGTCCAGCGCCGGGGAGGCGTAGGCCGGGTAGTAGCGGAAGCTGTCGGCGTCGGCGACCGAGGTGGTCAGCGGCTCGCCGAGCGGGTCGGTCTGCATCATCTGCAGCCGGACGCGGCGCACCGGGAGACCGGGTCCCGCCAGTTCGCGCACGAGTCCGCCGAGCCAGGCGCCGGTGCACAGGACGACGGCGTCGGCGTGGTGCACGTCGCCGTGGTCGTCGCGGACGGTGCCGGCGCCGGTCACCTCGCGCACCTCGCGGCCCGGCAGGAAGGTGTAGTTCGGCGACTTCAGCAGCTCGGCCCGCAGCGCGAGCTGTGCGGTACGGGGCTCCACGGCCGCGTCCCGCTCGCAGTACAGGGCCGCGGTGAACTCGCCGCGCAGGGCCGGGTTGATCGCGCGGGCCTCGCCCGGGGTGAGCAGCTTGTAGCCGCGGGCCGCGGCGTCGGGACGGGCCACGGCGGCCTCGGCGACGGCGAGTTCCAGGGGCCCGCGGACCGGGGTGAGCGATCCGATGGCCCGGAAGCCGAGCGCCGGGACCCGGCCGCCGATCTCCTCCCACAGCTCCCGCGCCCGCAGGGCGGCTTCCAGCTCTTCTCCACCGGCGCGCCCGCTGACCCAGATCTGCCCGAAGTTGCGCAGCGAGGCGCCGCGCGCCTCGGCCTCGCGCTCGATCTGGACGACCTGGTGGCCGCGCTCCACTGCTTGCCAGGCGTGCATGGTGCCCACCACGCCGGCTCCGACGACTGTCACTTTCACGACGGCAACGCTCCTCGCGATTCGGTAACCGGAGACATCCGGCTGACAACGAGAGCGTGA
Source organism: Streptomyces echinatus (assembly GCF_014203595.1). GTDB lineage: Bacteria > Actinomycetota > Actinomycetes > Streptomycetales > Streptomycetaceae > Streptomyces > Streptomyces echinatus. The sequence continues at coordinate 183,792 of NZ_JACHJK010000001.1, read as the reverse complement.
ACGACCCATCACTTTTGGGCTAGACCCGTTATCAATACGTTACGGAGATTCCGGGGTCCGAGGGCTTGCTTTTTCAGCCCTGCAGGTGGGCCGTGAAGGAGAACCGGTCGCCCCGGTACAGCGACCGCACCCGCTCCAGCGGGCGGCCCTCGGTGTCCCGGGACACCCGGTGGATCAGCAGCATCGGCAGGGCGGGCGGGGTGCCGATGAGCAGGGCCTCGCGGGGCGTGGCCAGCACGGTCTCGATCCGCTCGTCGGCGTCGCCGAAGACGATGCCCTGGCCCTCCAGATAGGCGTAGAAGGAGGAGTCCGGGTCGAAGTCGTCGCCCAGCCGCGGCACCCGCTCGACGGCGACGTACGTGCTCTCCAGGCCGACCCGCTCGTCGTCGGCGAGCAGCACGCGCTCCAGGTGCCAGACGGGCTCGCCCCGGGTGAGCCCGGTCTCGGCGGCGAGCGCCTCCGGGCACGGGAACCGGTCGAGGGTGACGAGGGTACGGCCGGGCTCCCGTCCCTGCCGGCGCACGCCCTCGGTGTAACTGGCGAGGGACAGCGGCTGGGCCAGCTTGGGCCCGGCGACGACCGTCCCGCGGCCCCGGCGCCGCAGCCGCCCCTCCAGCACCAGCTCCCGCACGGCCTGCCGCACGGTCTCGCGGGCCACGTCGTACCGCTCGGCGAGGTCCCGCTCGGTGGGGATGACGCTGTCCTCCCCCAGCTCCTCCAGCAGCGCGGCGATCCGCGCCTTCACCGCGTAGTACTTGGGAATGCGCCCGTGCTCGGGAATGCCGGAGCGGACGGGGGCGCCGGGGGCCTGGTCGTTCGGGTAGTCCACGCAAAGATCGTCGCAGACCGGGGGGAAGGGGCGGGGCACGGGACCTGCTTCGGCGGAGGGCGGGGGCGGCGGGAAGGGGACGACGCGGGCGGGGGACGAGGGGTTGTGGGATGGGGTCCGGCTCGGCGGCGGGGGGGGGAGGGGAGGGAGGGGGCGGACGTGGCCTGGCTCAGCGGCCGGCCGGAAGAGGCCGACGGAGGGCGGGCCCGGTCAGCGGCGGGTGCGGGCGGCGGGAAGGGGCCGACGTGACAGGCCCGGTCAGCGGCGGGTGCGGGCCAGGAGCAACGCGGCGGCGCCCAGGCCGGACAGGGTGACGACGGCGGCGAGCAGTCCCAGGGCGAGGCCCGGCCCGGTTCCGGCCAGCTGCCACGCCGGGGCCGAGGAGGCCGGGGAGGGGGTACCGGTGGCGCCGGGGGTGGGCGGCTCGCTGCCGGGCCGGGTCGGCACGCCCGCGGTCTCCTGGGCGTCCTGGCTGTCCGGGACGTCCCCGGTGCCCCGCGTTTCCGTGCCCGGGGTCTTCCCCGCGTCCTGCGTACCCCGGGTCTCCTCGGCTTCCCGTGCCTCTTCCGTGTCCTGGGTCTCCTCGGCGTCCTGAGTCTCCCGGGCGCCCCCCTCCTCCCGGTCGATCCCGAAGCGGTACGCGTTGGACTGACCGACCCAGTCCCCGTCCCCGTTCCGCCGCTGCACGGCCGCGGCACTGACGGTCACCTGGTCGGGTTCGGCGTCGGAGGTGAGCGCGAGCCGGACCCGCACGCTGACGGTCTTGCCCGCCGGCACGCTGAACCCGCCGAACCCGGGTGCGTCCAGCACACCGACCAGTTCCTGCTCGTCGGTGGTCTCGAAGGTCACCGGCCGGGCCCGGGGGCCGTCGTAGAACTCCAGCTGGGGCTGGTTCGCCCGCAGGGCGCGCTTGTCGTCGACCAGGACCACGACCGGGTGGACGCCGGCGCAGGTCCGGCCGGTGGTGTTGGTGAGGTCGATGTACCAGGTGCCGTATCCGCCCCCGGCCTCGTAGGAGCCGGGTCCGCCCCGGATCCGGGTGGCCAGCGGGAAGGCCCGCGCGTCGGTGCTCGCGCAGGCGGACTCGGCGGCCGCGTGCGCCGCCGATGCCGGAAGGAGGAGGGGGGTGGCGGTGGCGACGGTTGCGGCCAGGCCGAGGGACAGGGACGTGCGCAGTCGCATGAACACATGACCATGCCGGAAGCGCCGGGGCGTCCGGGGCCGCCACTCCGGGTACGTCCGCGCGGTCCCCCCGATCAGCGCACGCCCGGCACCGCGTCAGGGACCGCAGACGCGCTGCGCCTGCGACGCCGTGGAGACGGTCTTCGCCTCGGCGTCCGCGAGCGCCTGCCGTTGGGAGGCGTCCGGGTGCCCCCCGTCGGCGGTGATCCGCCGCAGTTCCTCCTTCAGGGCCTGGTAGTCGTGCTCCGCCCGGTCGGCGGCCGCCAGGGCCTGGTCGCAGGCGGTCCGGGCGGTGGCGGGCGAGGCATGGACCGTCGGGCAGAGCGCGAGAAGCGCGGCGGTGCCGGCGCGGCGAGCGGAAGACGGATGGACACCATGAAGGGACCTCCGGGGTGGGATTCCCGGTCAGGAGGAGAGCCTGACCCATCGGCCGCCGTCACTCGTGCTGACGCATTCCAGGTACGGGTTGGGGTCGCCCTGGCGTTCCCGGCACTTCCACGCGGCTCCGGCCACGCGGACCTCCACGGGCGCGCGCGCCGAGTCCCGTGCGGCCTTGGTGTAGGCGGCCCCCACCTGGACGGCGGTCGTGCAGGACCCCTTGTCGGCGGCCCACACCGCGAGCCCGGACGCCTGGTCCGTGCCGCAGAGGACGGGCTTGCGGTCCGGTGCCCGGTGCGTGCCCGCGAAGGTCTGGGCGGGGGCCGCGAGGCAGAGCGCGACGGCTCCCAGCAGGCCCGCGGCCGTTCTCATCCTGGTCGAATCCACTTCGTGCCCTCCTTGCCGGAAGGGAAGACCGGGTGCGTCGAGTACCCGGACCCATCTTCCTTCGCACACGGCGGGCGGGGGGGCGGGACCGCGTCCGGAGTGGGCCACAGAGTGACGCCAGGCGCCGGGGGGATCAGGCCGGGTTGCGCGGTTCGAGGCCGAACGCACGTGTGAGGGCCGACCGCGCAGGTGGGGGCCGAATCCGAGGTCCGGGGGCAGGTCAGTGCGCCGGGCGGAGGCTGGGCGCGCAGACGGGGCGCCGACCGCGTGGGCCGGTGGCTGGTCACCAGGTCGGAGTGGTCGCCCGATTCCCCGACGCCCATTCGGGTGGCGACGACCATCCAGGTGGCGGCGCCTGTCCGGGTGACGGCGGCCAATCCGGGTGGCGGCGCCTGTTCCGGGTGGCGACGACCGTCCAGGTGGCGACGCCTGTTCCGGGTGGCGACGCCCATCCAGATAGCGACGCCTGTTCCGGGTGACGGCGCCCATCCAGGTAGAGACGCCCCACCGTCATGGCCCGCCGGCGCCGGTGCGGGCGAGCGCGCTCATCCCCGGGCGCCCGGTTCCGGCACCGATCGCCGCGTCAGACGTCCCCCCGCCCGAACAGCGGCGCCAACAGCAACTGCGCCGCGCCCTCGGCCACCACCCGCTCCCCCCGCGGAGCGACCCGCACCGGTACGGAGCCCTCGCTCAGCCCCTCCCGCCGGGCCCGCGCGCCCAGCACCTCGCCGACCCCCCGCACGTAAGCCTCAGGCGACCGCGCGACCGTCCGCCCCCCGAGCAGCACCACGTCGATGTCCAGCAGCCCCACCAGATTCCCGGCCGCCACCCCCAGCACCCGCGCCGCCTCGGCCACCTCCCCGCGCGCCGCTGCCCCGAGGCACAGCGCCTCCACACAGCCCCGGTTGCCGCAGTCGCACAGCGGTCCGTCCAGCTGGATCACCTGGTGCCCGAACTCCCCCGCCCCGGTCCGCGACCCGCGATGCACGCTCCCGCCGAACACCAGCCCGGCCCCGAGCCCGGTACCGAGGTGCAGATAGGCGAAGGACCCACCCAACGCGCCCGCCCCGCCAGACGCGCTCGCCCCGCCCGATCCACCCGCCGTGTCCGCCGCGTCCGCCGCGCCCCCGACCGCCAGCCCGAGCGCCGCCGCGTTGGTGTCCTTGTCCACCACCACCGGCACCCCGAGCCGCTCCGCGAGCGCGTCCCGCAGCGGAAAGCCGTCCCACTCGGTGAACCCGGTGACCCGGTGCAGCACCCCACGCGTGTGATCCAACGGCCCGGGCAGCGCGACCCCCACCCCCACCAGCGACCCCACCCCAGCGAGCCCTGCCCCACCGACGCCCGCATCACGAACACCGGCAGCCCTACCACCACGACCTCCCGCCACCCCCGCCGCTTCCTCCACCCCCGCCGCTTCCGCGACCGCCAGCTCCCCCACCACCCCGCGAACCGCCGCGCACACCGCCCCCAGCACGGCCTCGGCGCCCGCTCCCAGGTCCAGTTCCCCGCGCCGCTCCCCCACCACGGTCCCGTTCAGATCCACGAGGACCACCCGGAGCTCGTCGCGGTCCAGATGCACCCCGACCGCGTGCCCCGCCTCCGGCACCAGCCGCAGCACGGTCCGCGGCTTGCCCCCGGTCGACGCCCGCCGTCCGGCCTCCGCCGCGAACCCCTGCTCCCGCAGCCGCGCGGTGATCTTGCTGACGGCCTGCGGGGTCAGCCCGGTGCGCTCGGCCAGCTCCAGCCGGCTGATCCCCTCGGCCCCCGCGTCCCGCAGCAGCCCCAGCACCAGCGCGGCGTTGTGACTGCGCACCACGCCCAGGTTCGCCCCCGCCGGTCCACCGCTCCTCGCCGTCGCCCTCCCAGGGGCACCCTCAGAGGCACTCACCGCCACACTCGCCGTCGTCCCCACGGTCGTCCTCCGCGTCGTCCCCGCCGTCGCCCTCGTCCTGTCCACGCCCCCATTCTCCTCGCCGCTTGCACTTTCGCAACAGCGTTGCCAAAGTGGGAGGCATGACTGCTACCCCCCTCCGCGTCGGCCTGATCGGCTACGGCCTGGCCGGCTCCGTCTTCCACGCCCCGCTGATCGCCGCCACCGAGGGCCTCGCCCTGGACACGGTGGTCACCTCCAACCCGGAGCGGCAGCAGCAGGCCCGCGCCGAGTTCCCGGACGTGACGACGGCCGCCTCCCCCGACGAGCTGTTCGACCGCGTGGGCGAGCTGGACCTCGTCGTCATCGCCTCCCCGAACAAGACGCACGTCCCGCTGGCCACGGCCGCTCTCAAGGCGGGCCTGCCGGTGGTCGTGGACAAGCCGATCGCCGGCACCGCGGCCGAGGCCCGCGATCTCGCCGCCCTCGCCGAGGAGCGCGGCCTGCTCCTCTCGGTCTTCCAGAACCGCCGCTGGGACAACGACTTCCTGACCCTCCGCCGGCTCCTCGCGGACGGTGAACTCGGCGACGCCTGGCGCTTCGAGTCCCGCTTCGAACGCTGGCGGCCGCAGACCAAGGGCGGCTGGCGCGAGTCCGGCGACCCGGCAGAGATCGGAGGTCTGCTGTACGACCTCGGCAGCCATGTCGTCGACCAGGCCCTGGTCCTCTTCGGCCCGGTCACCGAGGTCTACGCCGAGGCGGTCGTCCGACGCTCCGGTGCCGAGACCGACGACGACACCTTCATCGCGCTCACCCACGCGAACGGTGTCCGCTCCCACCTCTACGTCTCCGCGACGGCCGCCCAACTCGGCCCCCGTTTCCGGGTGCTGGGCTCCCGCGCGGGCTACGTCAAGTACGGCCTGGATCCCCAGGAGGCGGCCCTGCGCGAGGGCGGCCGCCCCGACACCATCGCCGACTGGGGCGTGGAGGACGAGTCGCTGTGGGGTCGCGTCGGGTCCGGTGAGTCCCCGATGTCCGGCGGCGGTACGCCCGTACCGACCCTGCCCGGTGACTACCCCGCCTACTACGCGGCCGTCGCCGACGCCCTGCGCGGCGCCGGCCCCAACCCGGTGACCGCCCTGGAGGCGGCTGCCGCGCTCGACGTGCTGGAAGCGGCCCGCAGGTCCGCCCGGGACAAGGTGACGGTGAGCCTCTGATGCCGCGGATCACTTCCGAACCCGCCCCGTCCGTCGAGGAACTGGAGGCGCAGCAACGGCGCCTGGTGTTCCGGCGGTTCACCCACGACGACGCCTGGGCCCTCGGCTCCCTGCTGGTCGGGCTGGCCCGGGAGCGTCAGGCACCGGTCGCCATCGACATCCACCGCGCGGGCCAGCAGCTGTTCCACGCGGCCCTGCCGGGCTCCACCGTGGACAACGACGCCTGGATCGCCCGCAAGCGCCGGGTGGTGGAGCGCTACGGCGCCGCCTCCTACCTGGTCGGCGCCCGCTTCCGGGCCAAGGGCACGACGTTCGAGGAGTCCTCCCGTCTCGACCCGGACGTCTACGCGGCCCACGGCGGCTCCTTCCCGATCACGGTCGACGGCGCCGGAGTGATCGGCACGGTGACCGTCTCCGGCCTGCCCCAGCTCCAGGACCACCGTTTGGTGGTGGAGGCACTGGAACAGTTCCTCGACCGTCCAACCGGCTGAGGGAACGGGCGACCGACGCCACGCCCCCAGGCCGGCAGCACCCGAAAACCAACACCACAAGCCTTGCAACGGGGCCGGCCGCCCCAACCCAAGGGGCGCGAGGAACTGCGCGACCAGCCACACCCCACCCGCACCCGAAAGCGGCCCGGCACCTCCCCGCCGCACCTCCCCGCCGCCCCCAGCGGAGCGCTACGCGTCCTTGAGTTCCTGCCGCTGCCGCCCGAGCCCCTCGATCTCCAGCTCGACCACATCCCCGGCCCGCAGATACGGCTTGGGCTCGGGCTGCCCCATCGCCACGCCGGCCGGCGTCCCCGTGTTGATGACGTCACCGGGGTGCAGGGTCATGAACCGGCTGAGGTACCGCACGACCTCCCCCACGGGGAAGATCTGCTCGGCCGTCGTACCGTCCTGCCTCAGCTCCCCGTTCACCCACAGCTTCAGCGGCAGGGACTGCGGGTCGGCCACCTCGTCGGCCGTCACCAGCCACGGCCCCAGCGGGTTGAACGTCTCGCAGTTCTTGCCCTTGTCCCACGTCCCGCCGCGCTCGATCTGGAACTCCCGCTCGGAGACGTCGTGCGCCACCGCGTACCCGGCGACGTGCGCGAGCCCCTCCTCGGCCGAGTCCAGATAGCGGGCCGTACGGCCGATGACGACCGCGAGTTCGACCTCCCAGTCGGTCTTCACCGAGCCGCGCGGCACCAGCACGGTGTCGTGCGGCCCGACGACCGTGTCCGGCGCCTTGAGGAAGACGACCGGCTCGAGGGGCGGCTCCACCCCCGTCTCGCGGGCGTGGTCGTGGTAGTTGAGGCCGATGCAGACGACCTTCCCGATCCGGCCGAGCGGGGGTCCGACGCGCAGCCCGGCCGCGTCCAGCACGGGCAGCTCACCGGACTCGGCCGCCGCCCGCACCCGGCCGAGCGCGGCGGCGTCGGCGAGGAGCGCGCCGTCGATGTCGTCCACGAGGCCCGACAGGTCCCGCAGGGTCCCGTCGGCGTCGAGCAGCGCGGGGCGCTCGGCCCCGGCCGTACCGACTCGCAGCAGCTTCATGGTCACAATCTCCCTCGATCGCGGGCGCCCGACCGATGGGTGCAGCCATCGGAGGACTGGCTGATCCTCCAATCGCCAGGTCCAGTCCGCAAGACCCTGTTCACGTACTGGACCGTAACCCCGACCGCTCAGCGGTACGGCACGCCCTGCTCAGCGGTACGGCACGCCCTGCTCAGCGGTACAGCAGGGCCTGTTCCGCCGCGCTCCAGGCCGTACTGGTGACGACGTAGAGCGCGGCGGCCAGCGGGACGACCGCCACCGTGACGAGGGTGAGGAAGGACAGCAGCGGCGCGACCCGGGTGACCGCGGCGAGGCCGGGCACCTGGTCGCCGCCGGCGAGCGGGGCGGGCTGCAGGGCCGTCGTCCGCCGTGCCCGCCGGTAGTTGACGGTGGCGACGGCCGCGACGACGGCGAACAGGCCGAGGTAGACCAGACCGGCCGGGCCGGCCGGGCCGCCGTCGGCGAGCGCGTCGGCCCAGCGACCGCCGAGCGGTGCCGCGAACAGCCGGTGGCCGAGCAGGCCGTTGCCCTCGCCGCCGATCGTGCCGCTGGAGAAGAGGTGGTAGAGGAGGAAGAAGGCGGGCAGCTGGAGCAGGCTGGGCCAAATGCCGGCGAGCGGTGACACCTTTTCCTCGGCGTGCAGTTCGAGCACCGCCTGCTGGAGCCGCCGGGGGTCCTTGGCGTGCTTCTTGCGCAGGTCGGCGATTCTCGGCTGCAGCGCGGCCTGGGCGCGCCGGCCGCGGGCGGCGGCCCGGGACAGCGGGTGGACGAGGAGCCGTACGAGCGCGGTGAACAGGACGATCGCGGCGGCCGCCGCGGAGGCGTGGAAAAGCGGGGTCAGCAGGTCGGCGAGGTGCTCGACCAGACGGGCGAAAACGGACATGGGTGAGCCCTCCGGGGGTCTCGTCGTGCCGGAAGTCACCGGAATCGGCCGGTGACGGACGGAAATCGGCATGACGACCCGCGCGGGGTCACGCGCTGAGATGTGCGAGGACGTGCCCTACGCGGCGGTCGCCGGACCCATGTGTCCGGGTGCTCTGGGCCGCCGCCGGCCGGGCGCGTCGGGGTCGCGCTGGGGCAGGAACGCCGTACGGCGGGCCCGGTCGCGTATCGCGGTGCGCACGCGGGTCGGGGGTACGGCGGGCACGCTGCGCGCGGCCAGCAGGGCGCAGGCGGCGAGCGCGGCGGCGGTGGTGGCGGTCGCGGCGAGGGCGACGGCGGTGGTGAGGCCGCCGGCGCCGAGGAGGGCCGCCTGGAGCAGCAGCAACTGCGCCAGCAGCATCAGCGGGACGAGGGGACGCGTGACGGCATTGCTGCGCATCGGCACTCCCCCCTTCCCCTTCGTCTGGTTCTCAGTGTGCCAGGTGCACCGGATCGGTCTCCAGGGGCTCCAGCAGCCGCTTCGGCCGCAGCAGCGCCCTGCTGACCGGATCCGCGGGCGCGGAGTCCAGTCCCGGGCCCGGCACCATGACAACGTCCGCGACCGGCACGAGAGTTCCGCAGGCGGCGCACGTTCCGTACGGCTCGACGTCCCCGCCGCAGTCCGCGTGCCGGAAGGACCGCAGCCGGTTGCCGTCGACGTACTCGCGCCCCCACTGTCCGAGGGCGCGCAGCGCGGGCCACAGCGCGGCGCCGCGCTCGGTGACGACGTACTCGTCCCGGGGCGGTGTCTCCTGGTACCGGCGCTTCTCGAGGACCCCCTCCTCGGTGAGGGTCCGGAGCCGGGCCGACAGGACGGCCCGCGGGATGCCGAGGTGGACGAGGAAGTCGTTGTAGCGCCGGACGCCGTAGATCGCGTCGCGGACGACGAGCAGCGTCCACCGCTCGCCGACGACCTCCAGCGCGCGGGCGATCGAGCACTCCTGCGTCACATAGTCCTTGCCCAGTGCCATGCCCTCCACTGTAACCACTGGCAGCCGGTAGGTTCAGTGAACGAACCGATGGTGCTACGGTGGCGGGGACAGGTCGATTCAATGATTGAACCGACTGCCGCAGGCTCCGCCGGACAGACCGGGGCCACGGAAGGAACAGGACAGGCCATGACCCGGCTCGACTCCGCCACGCCCCCCACGGCCGTACACGCCCGCTCCCCCCGGGACACCCCCGCACGCCCCCGCGCCACGCTCGCCCTGACCAGCGCGGCCACCGCCGTGGCCCTGATGACGTACACGGCCCCGATGGTCACGCTGCCGGACACCGCGAGCGCCCTGCACACCCCGCTCTCCGCCCAGGCCTGGCTGCTCAACGGCACCCCCCTCGGCCTCGCCGCCCTCCTGCTCGTGGCCGGCAGCCTCGCCGACGACTACGGCCGCCGCCGGGTCTTCCTCGCCGGCACCCTGGCCCTCGGCCTCACCACCGCCCTCGGCGCGTTCACCACGTCGACCTGGCAGTTCACCCTGGCCCGCATCGCCCAGGGCGCGGCCAGCGCGGCCCTGCTGGCCAGCGCCCTCGGCCTGATCGTGCACGCCTTCCCCAGCCCGCGCGGCCGGCTGCACGCCACCGGCGTGTGGGGCGCCTTCGTCAGCGGCGGCATCGCCGTGGGCCCGCTGCTCGCGGGCGCGCTGCCGAACTGGCGGATCGGCTACGGCGTCCTGGGCGCCGCCGCCCTCGGCGTGGCCGCGCTCGGCACCCGGGCCCTGACCGAGTCACGCGCCCCGCGCGGCGGCCGGCCGGACGTGCTCGGCGCGCTCACCTTCGGCCTGGCCCTGGTGGCGCTGGTCGCGGCCCTGACCCTGGGCCGGGACGGCTGGCTGCGCGCCCCGGTCGGCCTGCTGCTCGGGGCGGCCGTCGCCCTGGTCGCCGTGTTCGTCGCGGTGGAACACCGGACCGGCACCCCGATGATCGACCTCGGGCTGCTGCGCCGCCCCCGCTTCCTGGCCTCCTCCGCGGGCGGCCTGTTCACCGGCCTGGCCGTGATCGGCATGTTCAGCTTCCTGCCGGCGCTGCTCCAGCAGGCGCTCCGGCTCTCGCCGCTGGCCACGGCCTGGCTGTTCCTGCTGTGGTCGGGGCTGAGCTTCGCCGTGGCCCTCCAGGTCAAGCACCTGGCCGGCCGGGTCGCCCCGCGCACCCAGCTCGCCCTCGGCTTCGCCCTGCACGCGGTGGCCACGGTGACGATGCTCGGCGCCATCGGCTCCGGCACGTGGCCCCGGCTGCTGCCCGGCCTGATCATCGGCGGCCTCGGCAGCGGCCTGCTGAACGGCGCGCTGCCGCTGCTCGCCGTCGAGTCGGTACCGGCCGGGCGGGCCGCGATGGGCTCCGGCGCGCAGCAGACCTTCCGCTACATCGGCTCCTGCGCCGGCGTGGCCCTGACCATCGCCCTCGCCACATCGGCCGGCGACCTGGCCCGGGGCGCGAACATCGCCCTGCTGGTGTCGGCGGGACTGGCGGCGGCGGGCGCGGTGGCGGTCCTGGCCCCACGGGACCGGGCATGAGCGGCCGGCCCCACGACGGCGGCACCATGGGAGCGGGCCCGGGCCGCCGGCCCCACGGCGACGGCACCGGCATCACGGGAGCAGGCCCGAGCGGCCGGCGAGACAGCAGCGGCACCGGCCCCACGGAACTGGGCACGACCGGCCGGCCCCCGGCTCACCTCGGCCGCATGGACACCAGCTTGGCCCACACCACCATTCGGTACCGGGAGGTGAACTCGGGCGTACAGGTGGTGAGGGTGAGGTAGTAGCCCGGCGCGTCGTACCCGTACCCGGGCCGCACGCGCGAGCGCGGGACCGGCCGGACGACCCCGTAATCCCTCGCCGACGTCCGCGGCAGCACCTGGTCGACGCCGTACGTGTACGTCGCCGACCGCGTCTCCACCTCGATGCTGTCCCCCCGCCGCAGCCGGGGCAGGTACCGGAACGGCTCGCCGTGCGTGTTCCGGTGCCCGGCGAGCGCGAAGTTCCCCGCCTGCCCCGGCTGCTGGGTGCCGCGGTAGTGACCGACGTACCCCTTGTTCAGCACGTCCGCCTTGCTCACCCCCTCGGCGACGGGCACGCGCATATCCAGCCGGGGGATGGTGAGCACGGCGTACGCCTGGGACCGCCGGGGCGGGGACGCGGGGGCGTACGAGCCCCGTGCCGCACGGGACGCCCCGGACCCATCCGGCTCCGCACCGGAAACCGCACCGGAATCACCGCCCACGTGCCCACCCGAGCCACCGGAACCGCCGACGCCCCCGGAGGTCCCGCCGTCGGCGGCCGCCGCACCGCTCCCCCACTCCCGCTCCAGCGCCGCCACCTTCCGCTCGGCTCCCCGCCGGGCCTCCCGGTTGGTCCACCACAACTGGTGCACGACCAGCAACAGGAGCACCAGCCCGGCCGTCACGAGCACCTCGCCGCCGCCCCACAGCACCCGCCCGTACCGGGCACGCCGCCGCCGGTCCCCGTGCCGCACGACCCGCACGCCCGCCGCAGCCCGCATCCGCACCCCACCTCCAGCCGAAGCCGCCCGCACGATAGGCCCGGCGCCCTCAACTGACCAGAGACGGAGCGGGGGAGATCCCCGGCCGCCCTCCCCCGCACCTCCCCCTCACCCCTCCACGCCTCACTTTTGTCACCGCCCGGCAGTACGGTGTCCCCCATGCGCCCCGACACGCCTGCCGAGAACGTCGACCACACCGCAGAAGCGGCACGCCTGGAGCGGACCGCCGGCCTGTACCCCGAGGACGCCGAGACCCTCCTCCTCCGGGCGGCTGCCCACCTGGAACTGTCCGGCGACCGCCCCGCGGCGAGCACGCTCTACGACCGCCTGCTGAGCTCCGCCGACGGCCTGGACAACCCCCACCTGGTGCGGGCCCTGAAGGCGTCCAACCTCTGGGAGTACGGCCACGAGGCGGAGGCCAGGGCGATCATCGACGGCATCCGCACCACGGCTCCCCGGGACCCGGGCCCCTGGGTGATCGTGGCCGAGGCCCTGGAAGCCCACGACGAGCTCCAGGCGGCGGCGGACACCTTCACGGAGGCCGCGAGCCTCTTCGTGCCGGACGCGACGGAGCCGCCCCCCGCCACCCACCCCGTCCTCTACGGCCGCCACCGCGTCCGCCGCATGCTGGGCCTGCCCCACGATGACTGGGACACCCTGGCCGACAACCTCCACACGGCCTCCGTCACCCTGGACGAACTCCACGACCCCAAACGCGTGTGGTCCCTGGGCTCGGACAACCCGGCGGAACTGGAAGCGGAGATCTCCCGCCTCCGCGCGGAACTGGGCGCCTACCGAGAGGCGCTGTCCCGCCCGTTCCCGGTCGCGATCCTCCACTGGCCGGCCCCGGAACTGACGGAACTGCTGTCGGCGTACCCGACGCTGACCTCGGAGTACCCGTCCCACGAGGCCCACCTGTCGACCATAGAGTCCTCCCTGCGCGAGCTGTCCTCGTCGGGCACGGGAAACCTGGGCATCGTCACGGGCACGGTCCCCTCCTACGAGGCCTTCGCGGCGTCGGAGGGCACGTCCCCGGACGACGCCACGCTGCTCCCGCAGTACGCGACGACACTGGCGGCCCGCGGGCGGGCGGTGGCCTGGCCGCCGCAGGCTGGAGCGGGGTGTTGGTGTGGGGCGGAAGAGGTCTACGCGAGCTGCCACGGCGCATAGAGGCAGGAACGCTACGACCCCGCCCCTGGGATAGCCGCTTAGCCGACCCGGCGTGCCGCCACACGGCTGGTGCGCCCCTTGCTCCGGCCGACCCTCCAGCCCACCCAGGCGACCACTCCCCTGAGGCCCCGCCTTCCCCGGGCCGCCCGCTCGCTTCTTCCCCGTGCTGGAGCGGCCCGGGTCAAGGGTGGCCCGAAGGGCCATCGGCGCCAGCCGACGCGGGAGCGAAGCGGACGCGCCCTTGAGGCGGGCCGCGGAAGCACGACAATGCCGAGAAGCGGGCGACCCTACGGCCCCTGCTGGGGTGTGCCAGCGCCTCGGCTGCGTTTCAACACCCGGCCCCCACTTGTCAGTGGGGGCTGTTAGAACTGATCCATATCGGTGCGTGAGGTCGGGCAGGGGCACCGCGAGGGATCAGGGGGCAAGCGTGGCGGAACCGACGGGCGAGTCGAAGCCGATCGCGGGCGTGTACGAGAAGCTGATCACGCAGGACGTACGCAGTGAGTTGGAGCGATTCGAAGCGGCGGGCTGGAAGGTCATCGACGCAGAGGTCAGCTCGGAGTCGGCTCCCCATGTCCTGGCTCGCCACATAGGTGACGCTGTCGGCCAACGGTTGGCCCAACTTCCGCCAGCGGAGCGCGTTAAGGCAGCGAACCGCATCCTCGAGGCTCTCGCTACGAGTGATCCCGAACCGAGCGATGCGGACGCCGTCAGCGCCATCGTGGAGGGCCCGCGGCAGCTCTTGACGCTCGCCCGGCAGGAGGCAGCGGGGGTATACGCCTTGCGCCCCTTGACACCTCTATCTGAGACGTCGCTGATCACCAACTCCCCGGAGGACCTCAGCCTTGGTGCCGAGCTCAGGGCGGAGCTGGCCACGGCAGACCGTATTGATCTGCTCTGTGCCTTCGTGAAGTGGTACGGCATCCGTGTCCTGGAAGAGTCACTGCGCGCCGCCAGGGAACGAGGCGTACCGATTCGCGTCATCACAACCACCTACATCGGCGCCACCGACCGTCATGCCCTTGACCGTCTAGTCCGGGACTTCGGCGCCACTGTAAAGATCAACTACGAGACCCGTTCCACCCGATTGCACGCCAAGGCCTGGCTCTTCAGACGTCAGACAGGCTTTGACACCGCATACGTGGGCAGTTCCAACCTTTCGAAGGCGGCGCTTGTCGACGGTCTGGAGTGGAACGTACGTCTGTCGTCGGTCGCGACACCTGCGGTGCTGAACAAGTTCGAGGCGACCTTCGACGCGTACTGGAACGACATCGCATTCGAGACGTACGACCCCGACCTGCACGGCGAACGCCTCGATGAAGCGCTGGCCCAAGCCAGTGGCTCCCCCGCCAGCGCGGACCTGAAGATCAGCCTCTCCGGCCTGGAGGTACGCCCCTTCCCCCACCAGCGGGACATGCTGGAGCGGCTTACCGTCGAGCGGGAGCTCCGCGGGCGTCATCGCAACCTTCTGGTCGCAGCAACTGGAACCGGCAAGACGGTGATGGCTGCCCTGGACTACCGCAACCTATGCCGTACGTCGGGAGGGGGCCGACCGAGACTGCTGTTCGTGGCCCACCGCAAGGAGATCCTCAAGCAGTCCCTCCGCACCTACCGGGAGGTGCTGGACGATGCGTCGTTCGGAGAGCTGCTGCACGCAGGGCAGGATCCACGCGAGTGGAACCATGTCTTCGCCAGCGTCCAATCGCTCAATGTCCAGCGCCTTGAGCAACTGGCACCCGACCATTTCGACATCATCGTCATCGACGAGTTCCACCATGCCACCGCCACCACCTATCGGCGGGTCATCACCCACTTCACGCCGAAGGAACTGCTGGGTCTGACAGCCACACCAGAGCGGATGGACGGGCTCAACGTTCAGGACGAGTTCTTCGACGGCCGGATCGCTGCCGAGATGCGGCTCTGGGAAGCCCTGGAAAACGATCTGCTCTGCCCCTTCCACTATTTCGGGATTCCAGACGGCACGGATCTGACGGACCTTGGCTGGCAAAAGGGCTCGTACGCCGATCAGGACCTCGACAACCTGTACACGGGCAACCACGCCCGTGCACGGATTGTGGTCAAGCAGATCCGGGACAAGGTGTCCAACCCAGCCGCGATGCGGGCGCTGGGCTTCTGCGTAACCAAGGCGCACGCTCATTTCATGGCGGACTTCTTCCGAAGTGCCGGCTTCCAGGCGGTCGCGCTCGACAGTGACTCTCCCCCCGACGTGCGCTCCCAGGCACTGTCTGACCTTCGCGACGGAAAACTCCAAGTGATCTTCTCCGTCGACCTGTTCAATGAGGGACTCGACATCCCTGATGTCGACACGCTACTCCTCCTCCGTCCCACCAACAGTGCCACTGTCTTCCTGCAGCAGCTGGGACGAGGCCTGCGGCGAACCGAAACGAAGCCCGTTCTTACCGTTCTCGACTTCATCGGGCAGCACCGGGCTGAGTTCCGCTTCGAGGAACAGTTCCGGGCCATGACGAATTTGTCGCGGAACCGACTCCTCGATCACATTGAGCACGACTTCCCGCAGCTACCGTCCGGCTGCCAGATCATCCTGGAAGGCAAGTCGAAACACCTCGTCATCGACAACATCCGGGCTCAGCTGGGTGCCACGGTGAAGACGCTGGTCAAGGAGGTCAGGGCCTACGGCACGCCCCGCCTCGCCGACTACCTTCGGGAGAGCCGTCGAGAGATCAAGGAGCTGTACAAGAGCGACAACTCCTGGACGGCAGTCCTACGCCGAGCCAACCTGATAGACGACTCTGCACCCGCGGGAGAAGCCGCCCTTCTCAAGCGGGTCCACGCCTTCCTCCACGTAGACGACCCGGAGCGGGCGGAGGCCTACCTTCGCCTCCTCCAGGACGACGCTCCACCGTACGAGGACCTGAGCCCCACCGATCAGACGTACGCCCGCATGCTGTTCTTCAACCTCTGGGACAACGCAGGTGGCTTCACCAGCTTCCAGGAGGGGCTGGACTCTCTGCGTTCCCAGAAGGCGGTCCGCGACGAGTTGCAGCAGGTGATAGCGCACGTCTTCGAGCAGGCTGACCATTTCCCCATCGCTCTGTCCGGCCGCCTCGGCGAGGTCCCGCTGAAGGTTCACAGTGCCTACAACCGCTCCGAGATCCTGGCTGCCCTCGGCGTGGCGCGCTTCGGTGGGCAGATGCCTCGATCCTTCGCGCAAGGTGTGCAGTGGGTGGAGGAGCTTCAGACGGACGCCTTGCTCATCACCTTGGAGAAGAACGAGAAGGACTTCTCGCCCACGGTCCGGTACAAGGACTACGCGCTGAGCCCAACGCTCTTCCACTGGGAGTCCCAAAACTCCACGGCCGCTGACTCCCGTACCGGCCTGCGCTACCGGCAACACAAGGATCGCGGGAGCCATGTCCTTCTCTTCATGCGGCGCTACAAGAACACCGACATAGGCAAGTCCCAGCCGTGGATGCTGCTCGGACCTGCCACCTACGATCGACACACCGGCAGCAAGCCAATGGCGATCACCTGGCGCCTGAAGCACGAGCTTCCGGCCGACGTGTGGACCTACTCGGCCATCACGGCAAGCTGACCATGGCATGCCGCGCTGAGGGTCAGGGACGTTCTGCGTCGACCTGGAAGTGAGTCTGGGCACGCTCCAGCACCTCGTCCGGGTCCAGGCCATGCGCGCCAAGCCAGTGCAGGAGATCGGCGATCACATGGATGGCCGCCTCTGCCACCGCTGTCGTCCAAAGCCGGCCTTGGGACCCCGTCGGCAGCTGCATGCCACGGGCGTAGAGCCCGAGCACGTTGGCCGCCCGGGCCACGCGAGGACCGGGAGTGTGCCCATCCGCCTTCGTGAGGCTCGTGCGAAGTTCGCACCAGGTCGCCTTACGGCCAGGAGCGAGGTCGACACCCCAACGATCGGCGACAGCGTCGATGAGGGCCAGCCCGCGCCCCGCCTCAGCGTCCGATGTCGCGTCAGTCAGTGTGGGAAGGGCGCGGGGGTCGGGGTCATGGACCTCGATACGTAGACGGGTGCCACTCATACACACCGTCAGCGTGGTCGGGGTGCCTGGGCCTACATGCTTGATGACGTTGGTCACGAGCTCGCTGACGCACAGTTGTGCGGCTTCACTGAGTTCGTGCAGCCCCCAGCGGTCAAGGTGGTGCCGCAGGGATCGTCGCAGCTGGGCAACTTCCTGCGCCTCAGCTAGAAACGGTCGCTTCCATGCCGTTCGTGGCATGCAACCGATGCAGTCCATCGGTCCTCAACTCCCTTACTCGACTGAGCCCAACACTCCACACTTACAGTGATGGCTTCACGACTAAGAGTTGCAGCTGGAGTTCCAAAATGGAACTCTCATAGTGAGCGAGGAGGAGTGGGACCCAACGCAACGCGCCCCCCGCGCACACCACCTTGCAGCGCGCCCAAGAGGGCGAGGACGATCTACCGCACGGACAGGAAGGGCCGCAGCCATGGCAGTTGGACCCACCACCCGTAGGCGCCAGCTGGGAGCTGACCTCCGTCGACTCCGCGAGCTGAAGGGGCTGACCTTGGAGGAGGCGGGAGCTCGCGTCGGCATCTCGAAGGCAACACTCAGCCGGTACGAGACGAAGGAAGGCACCGTGAAGTGGCCGGCCGTCGACGCGTTGTGCCGCGAGTATGACGCCACGGACGAGGAACGCGTCGCCCTGGTCGAGCTGGCCAAGGGCGCCAAGATCCAGGGCTGGTGGCGTTCTCTGGCCGATTCCATCCCGGAGTCCATGAACCTCATGCTGACCCTCGAAGACGAGGTCGTACGCGAGGACCACTACGCCTGTATGTACGTGCCGGGCCTCCTACAGACCCGGTCCTATGCCGAAGCCGTGCACCGGGCCTCTGAGGTGCAGTGTCCGGATCGCGAGGTCCAACACATGGTCGACATCCGCATGAAGCGCCAGGAGCTGCTGGACCGCGAGGACCCACCCCACATCTGGTGTGTGATCGACGAGGCGGCCATCCGTCGATTCGTCGGCGGTCGCGAGGTCATGCAGCAGCAGTTGGCACACCTACTCGCTCAATCCGAACGGCCACACGTCACTATCCAGGTGCTCCCGTTCGCACGGGGCGCGCATGCAGCAGCCGTGGGTAGCTTCGCCGTCCTACGCGGACAGACTCGCGAGCTCGACGTGGTGTACGTAGATCTGATCGGTGGCGGCCTCTTCATGGAGAAACCGGCGGAACTAGAACGTTACAAGCTGGCATTCGAGTACCTCAGTGCTCAGGCACTCGACTTCGAGTCTTCAGCCGAACTCATCGAACGGATCAGCAAGGAGCCTTGATGGCAACGACACCAGAACTGCAGTGGTTCAAGTCGTCTCACAGCGGCGGCAGCGGAACCGAGTGCGTGGAGTGCGCGTACACCGGCGCAGACGCGCTCATACGTGATTCAAAGCAGACAGAAGCCTCGGTGGTCCAGGTCCACTCTGATACATGGCGAGCCTTCATACGTGCCCTGACGCAGGATGCGCTCAGATAGCCGCGATCCCAACGGAAGAGGGGCCTGAACCATCACTCAGGCCCCTCTGGAGAAGCCGCATCAGGTCTTCTTGAATGCGGCTAACCTCACCCCTCGATGCGGTTGGCCGGTCGCCGCCCCTTGTTCCACGCGTCCAAGACAAGGCGGTAGCTGACGCTGATCCGAGAACCGGTTCCGCTGTTGTTGAAACCCCCGTTAGACGAGGCGCTCAGAACCTGCGAGCGCCACTTCGCGGCCGTGGCCGTGCGCTCAAGCCTCTTCGCGAGCTCCGGGTCGTTGACGAGGTCACCGTGGCGACCAAGGAACATCCCTATCCCCCCGAGGAGCATGCCGTCCCAGGACTCCGCACTACGCCCCCACGCTTCTTCCGCGATCGTAAGGGTGCGGTCGAGGACATCCGCTCCGTAACGGTCCGTAATCTGCAGCACACCAGACACGGCCCCGACGCTATTGGTCGACGAGGAACCGAGGCTGAGCCTGTGAGCCCTCAGAACGCGGTCTGTGTCGACGAACAGCGGCACGCCTCCAGTTAGGCCCACGTGGTACTCGTCGATCGGGCGGGGCTTGTGCGACTCGCGGTTTTTGATCAGGAACAGGATGGCCTCCTGCTCCTGGGTGAGTCCATAGTGAATGTCAGCTCTGATGGTCTCCAGTCCCGCCAGCTCAGAGGCACGCTTTCGATGCTGACCATCAACGATGTACCGGGAACCGTCCTCACGCTCCGAGACGATGATGGTTCCGATCGCCTCGCGGACCAGGTTGTTGGCGATCGACTGGGCACGACGCTCGTTCAGCGTTCGCTGCGCCTGAGGATCGATGAGGAGCTCAGTGATCTTGACCTCTACGCCGTGATCAACGGCATGCTTGGGCAGGTCATAGCTGTACTTGGGCATAGAAAGCCTCCTGACGCCACGTCAAGGGAGTTAGGCTGAAGCCGGGTTGGGGGATGGGCGTCAGTGGACAAGTAAATCATCTGATCACATGCGTCACGGTTGGATTTCCTTGCTTGCCGAGGAAAATCGTCCACCGGCGTGCGTTCGAGCGCCGTGTGGGCACAAGCAGTCTGAGCGCTACTTGCACGACATGACCGGTGCCTGAACGGTTCATCCGCTCAGGGTTAGTGAGTTGCTGTGGGGCCGCCCGCTTCTTTGGTGAGTGTCGTGCTTCCGCGAGCCGAGTAAAGGGCGCTTCGCGTCGGCTGCGCCGATGGCCCTTCGGGCCACCCTTGACTCGGCTCGCTCCAGCACGGGTGAGAAGCGAGCGGGCAGCCCGGGGAAAGTGGCCGGCTGAGGCGTGTTGGGCCCTGGGGTCGGCTGCGTTCGCGTCGTGGGCGAGGGGGCGCGGTCGCGTCTCGCATGGACGCCGGGTGAGTTCGGCGGCGCGGGGGCGGTGGGTGGAGGTCCCTCTCCGGCTCTGGCGCTGATCGGCTGATCCGTTCCATCCGCCGTTTCCGCCACTGGCTGGCTTCGCGGAACGAATCTGCCAATCCGGGGCACCTACCACCGACCGTAGGGCGCCGCGCGCGGTGTCAGCGGCGCCCTGGTGCTGGGGCTATGCCGTCGGGGCGAGGTCCGCGCGGCCGAAGAGGAGGGCGTAGCCCGGGGGGAGTTGGGCCAGGAGGCGGGTGGTCAGGGACTGGCCGATCCTGTTCGCCAGGACGTTGAGGACCGAGCTGACGTCCCAGCGGGCCGTGGCCGGCGTGGAGCCGTCGATGTGGGTCGCCACCGTGTCGACGAACTCGCGGGCCGACAGGGGGTGGGGCGCGGGGATCTGGGACGCGATCAGTCGGCCCGCCTCGCGCGGCAGTGCCTGTGCCAGGGCCACCCGTTCGTCGCCGGTGACGTGGCTGCCCAAGGCCGTGAGCACGATGCGGGTGACGGCTTCCGCCTCCGCCCTCGTCGGGTACCGGCCCGCCTCGCGCACCGCCTCGGTCAGCTGCGGCCAGCCGGCGTCCTCGGCCGCGTCCCGGGCGCGGGGGCGCGGCGACGGGGTCAGGGCGGGGACGGTGGATCTCGGCTTCGGGGTCGTCACGGTCATCGTGGTGGTTCCTCCTCCGGGACGCTGCGGGGCACCGGAAGGCCCGGTACCCCGTAACGCGGCGGGTATGGGCAGGAGTTCGGCCAATGTGCGGCATGTGGTGTCATGCGACGTGTGGGGCCATCGGCGAGGCGTGGCGGCGTGGGGTGTGGTGTGGTGGAGCGGGGTGTCCGCCGGGCCAGGGGCGCGTGGCGTGCGGACGCGTCCCGGTCCCACTCGGTCTCGGGACGCGTCCGTCGCTTCGGTGGACAGCGGCCGGATCGGTGCCGCCCCGGCGTCAGCCGCTGAGCTGCCTGCGGTCGCCGCCGCCGCTGATCTGGATCCGGCGCGGCTTGGCTCGCTCGGCCACCGGGATGGTCAGGGTGAGGACACCCGCCTCGTAAGAGGCGTCGATACGGTCGGCGTCGAGGGTCTCGCCGAGGAACAGCTGGCGGGTGAACGTGCCCTCGGGGCGTTCGGCGAGCAGCATCTCCGCGCCCTCGGGGGCCGGGCTGCGTCGCTCCGCACGGACGTTGAGGACGTTGCGCTCGACGTCGAGCTCGATCGTCTCGGGGTCGATACCGGGGAGGTCGAAGTGGACCAGAAAATCGTCCCCGGAGCGGTAGGCGTCCATCGGCATCGCCGACGGTCGGGCGTCGGAGCCGAAGACCTGCTGCGCGAGTCGGTCGAAGTCGCGGAACGGGTCGGTACGCATGAGCATCACGGGTCACTCCTCTCTTCAGCTATTGGATGCGATGCCCTACAGCTCTTTATATAGACCACCGCCGGAAAGTTGACAAGCATCGACTCAGGTTGGTTCCGCGTCACGGCCGGCGCGTTAGCCTCAGGGCAGACATAAGGGATGACATACGGACACGAGGAGGCACTCATGGCCAGGGTTCCCAGCGCGGTCGTCGCCGCTACCGGGCTCGTCGGCGGCTACGGCGTCGCCCGCTGGACGAAGAAGCGGCAGCTGGGCGGGGCGGTCCTGACCGTCGCCGGTGCCGCGGCCGCGCAGCAGTGGCGCTCCCGGGCCGGCGGGAAGGCGGCGGGTGCGTTGACCGTGGCGTACGTGGCAGCCTTCGCCGGGTCCCACCCGCTCGCCAAGAAGGTCGGCGCCTGGCCGTCCGTCCTCGGCGTCGCCGGCGCCGTCGCCCTCGCCTCCTGGGCCGTCGCCGACCGCAAGGCCTGAGCGATCCCGTCGCCCCGGCCCGGCCCGGCCCGGTCGCCCAGGGGGCGGCCCGGCCGCCCGGCACCCTGGCGCCCCCGTGCCGGCGGCACCCCGGCGCCCCGGCACCCGGCATCCGGCACCCGGCACCCGGCACCCCAATCCGGCGGCTACCTCCCCAACGCCCCCCGCAGCGTCACCCCGTGGTGCGTCCGCAGTCTCCGTACCTCCCAGGCCGACAGGGCCGTCACCGAGACGGGGCCGCCGAGGAGGAAGGTGTAGAGGACCACGGGCGGGGCCGCGACGTCGGGGCCGTCGAAGAGGCCGAGGACGAACAGGGACCAGACGAGGAGCGGGGAGATCAGGGCCGGCAGCAGCTCGTGCACGTCCCCCAGGCGGAAGCAGGAGTTGAGCCCCTGGACCAGCGCGACCAGTGTGAAGAGGAGCGCGAAGAGCAGGAGCAGCGCGCAGACCAGCCCGCCGATGATGAACAACGCCCCGACCAGCAGGCCGATCAGGATGCCGTGGTAGCCGACGTCGGCCGTCGAGATGATGTCGCCCTTCAGCATCATCACCATCAGCCATGCCGCCCCGGCGCCCAGCGCGATCGCGCCCAGCGAGCTCAGCGGGCCGGTCAGCCGGGCGGCGTAACGGCGGCCCAGCGGTGAGCGGGCCGTGGCGATGAAGGCGGTCACGGCGACGAGGCCGACGGCGAGGGTGAGACCACTGCCGATGAGCAGGTCCTCCACCTTGCCCATGACGAACTGCTCCCGCCCCTCCGCCAGCGGGTACGCCATCAGCAGCCACACCGTGGCGACGATCCCCACCGCCGTACGGGCCCGCTGGAGTCCGGCGACGAACGGGTCCTCGATCCGGTCGGGACGGGACGGCGCGGTCATCGTCGTGGCGACCGCGAAGGGACTGGGTATCGATCGCAGGCGCGCGGACGCGGCCCCTCGGCTGCTGCTCACTGAGACTCCCCCGAAGACGTACCGAACAGCACGCGCCGGGGGTGTTCACCCGTTCGCACGTGCCACGGCCCGTCACCCTAACCGATCTTGGAGGAGCGGCCGAGGAGCGGTCCTCACCTGTTCCCGTCACCCTGGCGGAACGCCTTCCGGTACCCCTGCGGGCTCGTCCCCGCCACCCTGCGGAACCGTTCCCGGAAGGCCGTCGGCGACCCGAACCCCGTCTGGACGGCGATCCGTTCCACCGGATGGTCCGTCGTCTCCAGCAGGTACTGGGCCCGCCGCACCCGCGCCCGGTGCAGCCACTGGAGCGGGGTCGTACCGGTCTGCTCGCGGAAGCGCCGATTGAGGGTGCGGGTGCTCATGCCGGCCTTCCCCGCGATCTCGTCCAGCGTCAGGTCACGGTCGCAGTGGTCCTCCAGCCAGCGCAGCAGCGGCTCCAGGGTCGCGCCGGCCGGGGCCGGCGGGAGGTCGTGGACGATGAACTGGGCCTGTCCGCCCTCCCGTTCCAGCGGCATCACGGACAGCCGTGCCGTGTGCGCGGCGACCGCCGAGCCGAAGTCCCCGCGGATCATGTGCAGGCACATGTCCAGGGCCGCCGCCGCGCCCGCCGACGTCAGGAACTGGCCGTTGTCGACGTACAGGACGTTCGGGTCGACGCTCACCCCCGGGTACAGCGCCGCCAGCCGGTCGGCGGCGAGCCAGTGGGTCGTCGCCCGCAGGCCGTCCAGCAGGCCCGTCGCCGCGAAGAGGAACGCGCCCACGCAGATCGACGCGATGCGGGTGCCGTTCGCCGCCGCCGAGCGGAGCGCTTCGGCGACCTCCGGCGGCAGCGTGTCCGGCGGCTCCGCCACCCCGGGCAGGATGATCGTGTCGGCCTCCGCCAGCGCCTCCAGGCCGTACGGCGCCCGCACCGTGAAGGCGCCGGCGCTCACCTCCTGCTCCACCGCGCACACCCGCACCCGGTACGGCGCCCGGCCGTCGGGCAGCCGCGCCCGGCCGAAGGTGTCGACCGGGGCGGAGAGGTCGAACGGGATGACGCCGTCCAGTGCCAGTACGGCCACAGAGTGCATGGCGGGAATGTAGTGGTACGACGGGCTCTCGCCAACCGGGCGCGAGCAGCGTGGAAAGGTGTCGCGGCTGTGTGACATCGGGTGGCGGGAATCCGTTGATCAGTGGCAGTCCCGCCACTGTCGGGGGGCCGGCGCCGGCCCTAGCGTCCTGCCGTGACCAAGTTCCTGCTCGCCGTCCATGTCATCGCCGCGATCCTCGCCATCGGTCCCGTCGCCGTCGCCGCCAGCATGTTCCCGCCCGCCGCCCGCCGGGCCCTGGCCGCCGGGCCCGGCGACGCCGACGCCACCGGCCCCGGAGATGCCACTCACACCGGTGGTTCCGGCGCCACGGGGACGCTGCGGCTGCTGCACCGGATCTGCCGCGTGTACGCCGTCGTCGGCGTCGTCGTCCCGGTCTTCGGGTTCGCCACCGCGAGCGAGATGGGCGTGCTCGGCAGCGCCTGGCTGATCGTCTCCATCGCGCTGACCGCGCTCGCCGCCCTGGTGCTCGGCGCTCTGGTCCTGCCGGCCCAGAGCGCGCTCGTCCAGGGCGACGGTACGGCCGCGGTGACCGCCCGGCTCGCGATGGCCACCGGGCTGTTCAACCTGCTGTGGGCCGCCGTGACGGTCCTGATGATCGTCCGGCCCGGCTCCACGACCGGTGCCTGACGGACGGCCCGGCCACCGGCACGGTCACGGCGCGCTCGCCGCCGGCGGGGCCTTCGGACCGTTCCCCGAACCCTGGGACGCGCCCCGCGTCGCCGCCCTGGCCCGGCTCGCCACCGCCGTCAGCGGACGGGCGATGTCCTCCAGGGAGCGCCGTTCGGCCCGTACCGCCAGGAACGCCGCCACCAGACCGGCCGCGCACATCAGCGCAGCGCCCACACAGAAGGCGAGGACCGTGTCGCCGACCCTGCCGGTGCTCGTGAGGTCGGCGAACAGCAGCGGACCGCTGATGCCGCCGGCCGCGGTACCGAGGGCGTAGAAGAAGGCGATGGACATCGCCCTCGTCTCCATCGGGAAGATCTCCGAGACCGTGAGGTAGGCACTGGAGGCACCCGCCGAGGCGAAGAACAGCACCGCGCACCAGCACGCCGTCAACGTGCTCGCGCTCAGCGAACCCCGGTCGAACAGCCACGCCGTACCGAACAGGAGCAGGCCCGAGAGCAGATACGTCGAGGAGATCATCACCCGGCGGCCGACCGTGTCGAACAGCTTGCCGAGCAGCAGCGGACCGCAGAAGTTGCCGACCGCGATCACCGCGAAGTAGTAGCCGGTGTGATCGGCGGGCACGTCGTAGAACTTGGTCAGGATCGCACCGAAACCGAAGGTGATCGCGTTGTACAGGAACGCCTGGCCGATGAAGAGGGAGAAACCGAGGACGGCCCGCTTGCGGTACTCGCCGAAGACCGTCCGGGCGATCTCCATGAACGTCACGCTCTTGCGCTGGTGGATCTCCAGCACGCCCCGGGGTTCGGACAGCCGCTCGCCCTTCTCCGCCTCCACCTGGCGTTCGATGCCGGTGACGATCTCCTCCGCCTCCCGGTCCCGGCCGTGGATCAGCAGCCAGCGCGGACTCTCCGGCACGTGCCGCCGTACGAGGAGGATGACGAGCGCGAGGACGGCACCGAGGGCGAACGTCAGCCGCCAGCCCACGTTCGCCGCCAGCAGGTCGGTGTTCAGCGCGACGATCGACAGCAGTGAGCCGCCGACGGCACCCAGCCAGAAGCTGCCGTTGATCATCAGATCGACCCGGCCGCGGTAGTCGGCCGGGATCAGCTCGTCGATCGCGGAGTTGATCGCCGCGTACTCACCGCCGATGCCGAAGCCGGTCAGGAACCGGAACAGGAAGAACCACCAGGCTTCCCAGGAGACGGCCGTCAGGGCCGTCGCGGCCAGATACACCGCCAGCGTGATCATGAAGAGCCTCTTGCGGCCCCAGCGGTCCGTCAGACGGCCCCAGAACAGGGCACCCGAACAGGCGCCCGCCACATACAGGGCCGCGGCGACGCCGGTCACCTGCCCCGAGGAGATCGACAGGCCGCTGCCGGGCTCCGACAGCCGGCTGGCGATGTTGCCGACGACCGTGACCTCCAGGCCGTCCAGGATCCACACGGTGCCCAGGCCGATGACGATCGTCCAGTGCCAGCGTGACCAGGGCAGCCGGTCCAGCCGGGCGGGAATGTCGGTGGTGATGGTCCGGCCGGTCTCGGCCTCGGCTGTGCTCATGGGCACCCTCCTCGCTGAAGGACGGATATCGGGTGCCCCGGCCCGGTCGAAATAGGCCGCACCGGCCCCCGGCCCACCCCGGGCAGCGGCTCGGGCCGCCCGCCGCCCGGCCCGCCCCGCCCCGGCTCGCCGATCAGACCCCCATCCCCCGCGACACCGCGTAGATCAGCAACCCCGCCAGGGATCCCACCACCGTGCCGTTGATCCGGATGAACTGCAGGTCGCGGCCGATGTGCGCCTCGATCTTCCGGGTCGTGTGCTCGGCGTCCCAGCCCGCCACCGTGTCCGTGATCAGCAAGGTGATCTCCTTGCGGTACGTCGTCACGACATGCACCGCCGCACCCTCCACCCAGCTGTCGACCTTCCCCTGCACCTTCGGCTCGGTCGCCATCCGCGAACCCAGCGACAGCAACGCGGCCCGCACCCGCTGCCGCAGCTGGCTGCGCTCGTCCTCCGCGGCCGCCACGATCATCGACCGTACGGCCGTCCACGCCGACGCGATCAGATCCTGCACCTCGCCCCGGCCCAGCACCTCTCCCTTGAGCCGCTCCACCCGCGCCCGCGTGTCCGTGTCGGACTGCAGGTCGGACGCGAAGTCGGTGAGGAAACGGTCCAACGCGCCCCGCGCCGGATGCGAGGGCATGTCCCGCATCTCCGTGACGAACCGCAGCAGCTCCTTGTAGACCCGCTCACCCACCTTCCGGTCCACGAACCGCGGGGTCCACCCCGGCGCGCCACCCTCCACGGCCACCATCACGTCGTCCCGGTGCAGCACCAGCCAGTCGTGCGCGCGGGCCACCACCAGGTCCACCGCCCGCCGGTGCCCGCCGTCGGCGACGATCTTCTCCAGCATCTTGCCGATGCCCGGAGCGATCTCCTGCGCGTTCGCCCGCCGGGTGATCGCCTCGCCGACGACCGCCTGCACATCCGAGTCGCGCAGCACCGTCAGCGCACCGCGCAGCGCCGTGGCCAGCTCCGCCGTCACCCGGTCCGCGTGCTCCGGCTCCGCCAGCCAGGCGCCGAGCCGGCTGCCGATGCCGACCGATCGCAGCCGCTGCCGTACGACGTCCTCGGAGAGGAAGTTCTCCCCGACGAACTCACCCAGCGAGATACCCAGCTGATCCTTCTTGGTGGGGATGATCGCGGTGTGCGGAATGGGCAGCCCCAGCGGATGCCGGAAGAGCGCGGTGACGGCGAACCAGTCGGCGAGCGCGCCCACCATGCCCGCCTCGGCCGCCGCCGCCACATAGTCCGCCCACGCCCCGGCGCCCTCGTGCCCGGCGAGCTTGGCCAGGACGTAGACCACCGCCACGAACAGCAGCAGGCCCGTCGCCGTGAGCTTCATCCGCCGCACCCCGCGCCGGCGCTCCTCGTCGGCCGGGGTGAACGCCGTCATGGTCCGGTACGACATGGCCCGCGCCGGTGTTCCCGTATCGGTAGGTTCCATCAGCTCCACCCGTTCGGTGATCCCGCCCACAATTGTCCCTTCCTGACCGACTCCCGGAACAGAACACGAGTTCCCAGCGTCAGACTCCACGGGTGAAGTGGCAGGGTCCTGTCAGCAGAAGTGGCAGGGTCCTGTCAGAACTCCCCGGCCCATGACGGATCATGGGGCCGGCCTGATCGGAGCCCCGGGCTCCCATCACCGAGGAGAACAACAGAAGCATGACCGAGCGTCATGACGGGGACGCGAGGGTGTCCCCCGCGAGGCACCGTACGGTCCTGAGCGCACTCGTCGCCCTCGTCGTGGCCCTGTCGGCCGCCATATACGTCGCCGCCGCGGCCGACGACGGCACCCCCCGCCACACCCTCGCCGACGGCCGCCCCCACCACGGCTCCGCCGCCCCCGCCTCCACCGGCACCTGGGTCGGCGCCTGGGCCACCGCACCCGTCGGCGGCGAACCCGGCACCGAGGCGGCCGGCCTGGCGGGCCGATCGGTGCGCAACGTGGTCCACGCGAGCACCGGAGGCACGAGCGCCCGCGTCACCCTCTCCAACCTCTACGGCCGCACCCCCCTCACCCTCACCCACGCCACCCTCGCCCTGTCCACGGGCGACGGCAGCGCGACCGCCGACGCCGAAACGATGCGGCGCCTCACCTTCGACGGCAGCACCGGCGTCGTCATACCCGCCGGCGGACAAGCCGTCAGCGACGCCGCACCCGTGACCATCCCCCGCGGCGCCGACGTCCTCGTCACCACCTACTCCCCCACCGCGTCCGGCCCCGTCACCTATCACCCCCACGCCCAGCAGACGTCGTACGTCGCGACCGGCGACCGCACCGAGGACGCGACCGGCACCCCCTACACCCAACAGACCCCCTACTGGCGCTACCTGACGGCCCTCGACGTCCTCGGCAACGAAGCCGTCGGCACCGTCGTCGCCTTCGGCGACTCCATAACCGACGGCGTCACCTCCACCACCGGCACCAACCGCCGCTGGCCCGACGTCCTCTCCGGCCGACTGCGCGGCGCCCTGGAGAACGGCGAGCGACTCCCCCGCTACAGCGTCGTCAACGAGGGCATCAGCGGCAACCAGGTCCTCGTCGGCGGCCCCGGCCGGCCCGCCGAGAACCAGAGCGGCCTCGACCGCTTCGACCGCGACGTCCTCTCCCGCCCCAACGCCAAAGCCGTCGTCATCGCCCTCGGCATCAACGACATCCTCCGCAACCCCGGGCTCGCCGACCCCGACCGCGTCGTCACCGGCCTGCGCACCCTCGTCCGCCAGGCACACGGCCGCGGCCTGAAGGTCATCGGCGCCACCCTGATGCCCTTCAAGGGCCACCCCCGCTACACCCCCGAGCGGGAAGCCGTACGGCAGCGAATCAACGAGGAGATCCGCGACGGCGGCGTGTACGACGCCGTCGTCGACTTCGACAAGGCCCTCAAGGACCCCTACGACCCCCGCCGACTGCGCCCCGAATACGACTGCGGCGACCACCTGCACCCCAGCGACCTCGGCTACCGCACCATGGCCAAGACCTTCGACCTCACCACCCTGAACAACACGGGGCAGGCGGAGCTGTAGGCCGGGGGCGGGGAATACTGGCGGGCATGACCCGCTTGATCCTCGCCACCCGCAACGCCGGAAAGATCACCGAGCTGAGGGCGATCCTCGCCGAGGCCGGACTGCCGCACGAACTCATCGGCGCCGACGCCTTCCCCGAGGTCCCCGACGTCAAGGAAACCGGCGTCACCTTCGCCGAGAACGCGCTGCTGAAGGCCCACGCCCTCGCCCGGGCGACCGGCCTGCCCGCCGTCGCCGACGACTCCGGCCTCTGCGTCGACGTCCTGGGCGGCGCCCCCGGCATCTTCTCCGCCCGCTGGGCCGGACGCCACGGCGACGACAAGGCCAACCTCGACCTGCTGCTCGCCCAGCTCTCCGACATCGCCGACGAGCACCGCGCCGCCCACTTCGCCTGCGCGGCGGCGCTCGCCCTGCCGGACGGCACGGAGCGGGTGGTGGAGGGCCGGCTGCGCGGCAGCCTGCGGCACGCGCCGGCCGGTACGAACGGTTTCGGCTACGACCCGATCCTGCAGCCGGAGGGCCAGAGCCGGACGTGCGCGGAGCTGAGCCCGGACGAGAAGAACGCGATCAGCCACCGGGGGAAGGCGTTCCGGGCGCTGGTACCGGTGGTACGAGAACTCCTGGGCTGAGCCTCACGCAAAAGGCCCCATACCTTTGTTTCCAAGGTACGGGGCCTTTCTCACCTGTGCGCCCGGTCGGATTCGAACCGACAAACACGACCACCTAAAGATCGCCGCTCGGCCAGTTGGCGTACGGACGCATAAACCGCGCCCTACTGTACTGTGCTACGCCTCTCGCCGTCCGCCCCCTCTGCACCAGGTGCTGGTGGTCGCGTGGCAGTTGGGGCACAGCAGCCGGAGATTTCCGGGCCGGTCGTCGCCCCAGTCGCCGTTGATGTGGTCAACCTCCAACGTCATCGGATCCCCCAGCCACTCCGGACCCGTACCGCACTCCGCGCACACCTCAGGA
This sequence comes from Streptomyces echinatus, assembly GCF_014203595.1. Lineage (GTDB taxonomy): Bacteria > Actinomycetota > Actinomycetes > Streptomycetales > Streptomycetaceae > Streptomyces > Streptomyces echinatus. The sequence goes on along the minus strand of NZ_JACHJK010000001.1, from coordinate 153,869 downwards.
ACACCGACTTCACGGAGTGCGCGGCGCAGCAGCGCGGTCTTTGTCCGGCGCTTGCCGTCGTGCAGGACCAGGATCTCGTCATGCCTCTTGGCCGCGACTACACCGGGCTTGCCGCGCTGGTGCCCCTGCCCGAGAAGGTGAGTGGTCGCGAGGCCTTCTTCGGCGATCCAGCGACGTAGTGCCGCGCGTTGGGCGCCGCTGTCCGGGCGCCCGAGGCGGCGGAGCACCCCTGCGATGGAGATCGCCTCGGCAACCGCGGCCCGCAACTCTTCCGGGCCGGGGCGCGGAATCCCGCGGTGAACAGCGAAGTGCGACACGTCTATCCCGAAATGGGCGAAGCGCCCGAGGAGGTGGCGATCGAGCTTGGCGTACGGCTCGGTGCCCAAGTAGGCGATGACCTCATCGATGCTGGAACACCGCTCGGCCGCCTCCGCCAGCCGCTCACGCGTGTACCGCGCGCCGTTGCTCATACGGCACCACGCCGCGCGCGGCCCTTTCCGCGCCCCCGGTAGTTGTCCGTGGTCGCGTGGCAGTTGGGGCAGAGCAGCCGAAGGTTGTCGATGCGGTTGTCGCGCCAGTTTCCGTCGATGTGATCGACCTCCAGCGGCAGCGGACGCCCCCGCCACACCGGCTCCGTGCCGCAGCGGGCGCAGCGTTCCGGCGTGCCCATCGCCGTCATCGCCCACCTGAGCCGGTCGCTCTGGATACGCCGGGCGTGGCCGGCCGGCTGCTCGACGAGCAGTGCCTCCGGTGTCCGGGGACGCCAGGGCTTCCCCCGCCGCGTCGGCACTCGGAAGTGCGAGGTGTCGATTCCGAACGCCCTGATCCGGCGGCTGATGTAGGTGTGATGACCCCCCACGACCTCCAGGCCGAGATGGCGCAGAACCTCGCACATGTTCGTGGAGGCCGTCACGGCCCGCTGGAGCACCTCCCGCGTCCACTTCACCCCCTCCCGTTCGAAGTGGGACACGTCCACGCCGAGTTTCTTCATGCGGTCGAGGACATAGCGCCGCGTCGGGCTTCTCGGGTCGACGCCGAGCCTCTCCAGCGCCTGCGACAGCGTTCGCGCTCCGTGGGCCGCTGTCTGCAGCCGTTCCTTCGTGTACGCGCTGGCCCCCATCGAGCCCCCTCCCGGTTCCGGGCGTGCGTTCGCGGCCCGTACGGAGTAACGAACCGTTTATCGGACAGTCACGGCCGGAGAACGGAAACGGCCCGCCCCGGGTCGTCCGGGTGCGGGCCGTCGGCGGTGTGCGGGCTCAGATGTCCAGGTCCTTGATGATCTTGGCTACGTGGCCGGTGGCGCGGACGTTGTACAGGGCGCGTTCGACCTTGCCCTCCTCGTCCACGACGACCGTGGAGCGGATGACGCCCATGTAGGTCTTGCCGTAGTTCTTCTTCTCGCCGTACGCGCCGAAGGCCTCGGTGACCTTCTTGTCGGGGTCGGCGAGGAGCGTGACCCGCAGGGACTCCTTCTCGCGGAACTTCGCGAGCTTCTCGGGTGCGTCCGGCGAGATGCCGATGACGTCGTAGCCGGCGGAGGCCAGGACCTCGAGGTTGTCGGTGAAGTCGCAGGCCTGCTTGGTGCAGCCTGGAGTCAGGGCGGCCGGGTAGAAGTAGACGATGACCTTGCGGCCCTTGTGGTCCGACAGGGACACGTCGTTGCCGTCGGCGTCGGGGAGGGTGAAGGCGGGGGCAACGTCCCCGGGCTGGAGTCGCTCGCTCATCGGACTAGCGTAACCGGGGGGCCTTGCGGTGCGGCGCGGCCATGAGCTGACAGACTGTTCGGAACAGTATCAACAGACTTCGGCAGACTTCGGAGGCCGTACGGTGGCGGACACGTCGGACACCAGAACCCCGGCGCAGATCGAGGCGGACATCAAGCGCCGCCGTGAAGTGCTGGCCGAGACGCTCGACGAGATCGGGGTGCGGGTGCATCCGAAGACCATCGTCGGGGATGCGAAGGCCAAGGTCGTCGCCAACATCGATCACACGGTCGGGCGGGCGTATGTGCAGGTCAACCGGATGGTGAGCGATGTCCGGGCGCGGTTCGTGGACGACGAGGGGGCGCCTCGGCTGGAGCGGGTCGTACCCGTCGCGATCGCCGTCGTGGGGGTCGTGGGGCTGCTCGCCCTCGGGGCCCGGCGGCGCCGCGACTGAGCGGGACAGGTAGGTTCAAGGCGTGAGCGCCAACAGAAACCAGCACAGCACTCCCCATCACGACAAGCTGCCCATCCGGATGCTGCACGACCGGGTTCTCGTGCGGCAGGAGACCGGTGAGGGCGAGCGGCGGTCGGGGGGCGGCATCCTGATTCCCGCCACCGCGGCGGTCGGGCGGCGGCTGGCCTGGGCCGCGGTCGTCGCGGTCGGCCAGAACGTACGGACGGTGGAGCCGGGCGACCGTGTTCTGTTCGACCCGGAGGACCGGGCGGAGGTCGAGGTGCGGGGCGTGGCGTACGTGCTCATGCGCGAGCGTGACCTGCACGCCGTCGCCGCCGACCGGTTTGAGGGGTCGGAGGACTCCACGGGGCTGTATCTCTGACACGGGGTGCCCCCGGCGCGGGGGCTGTCCGCCCCGAGCGGTGAGGTGACGACGACGAAGAGGGCCGGTGACGGTGGTCACCGGCCCTCTTCGTCGTGGCTTTGCTATGTTCGAAAGGAACCCGACGAGACGCGCCGTACCGGGTCGAAGGCAAAGACGACGCACCCCGTGGAGAGTCGTCACGTCTCGGAGGTGCCTGTCATGGCCTGGGTTCTGCTTGTCGTCGCCGGTCTGCTGGAGGTCGGCTGGTCGATCGGGATGAAGTACAGCGAGGGTTTCACCCGGCTGGTCCCGAGTCTGTTCACCGGCGTCGGCATCGTCGCCAGCATGGTTCTGCTGTCGTACGCCGCGAAGTCCCTGCCCATCGGTACGGCCTACGGCGTGTGGGTGGGGATCGGCGCGGCCGGTGCGGCGGTGCTCGGCATGGTGGTGCTGGGTGAGCCGGTCACCGCCGCCCGGATCTTCTTCGTGTGTCTGCTGCTGGTCGCCGTGGTGGGGCTGAAGGCGACCAGCGGTCACTGAGTCGTCACGTCGCCGAGGCGTCGCGGCACCGGGACGTCAGGTGCCGGGGCCGCCTCCGGTGCCCTCGACCGTGCCCGTGGTGCCGCCGGCGTCGGTGCCCCCGCCGGGGGTGCCGCCGCCGGTCGTCGGGCCGCCGCCGGTCGCGTCCCCGCCGGTGGTGGCGCCCCCGTCCGTGGTGGGGCCGCCGCCGGTGGTCGCGCCGCCGTCCGTGGTCGGGCCGCCGCCCGTCGTCGCGCCGCCACCCGTCGTCGCGCCGCCGCCCGTGGTGGGGCCGCCGCCGGTGGTCGCGCCGCCGCCGGTGGTGGTCGCACCGCCGTCGGTGCTGGGGGTGGCGGTCGCGCCGCCGGTGTCCTGGCCGCCGTCGGTGGTGGTGCCGCCGGTGTCCTGGCCGGCGTCGGTGCCGGGCTCGGGCGTACCGGTGGCCGGGGGCTCCTGGATCTGGTCGGCGCCCTCCTCGAGCTGGAGGTCGAACTCGGCGGGCGACTTGCCCTTGAGCGCGTCACGCGTGTACTGGGCCCAGATCTCGGTGGGCGGGCCGCCGCCGTTCATGCGGGCCTGGCCGAGGGCGTTGTACAGCGGCATGTGCTTGGCCGTCACCGGGTCCTGGCCCATGACGGAGACCACCGTGGCCAGGTCGGGGGTGTAGCCGGCGAACCAGGCGGCGGTGTCGCTCTCGGCGGTGCCGGTCTTGCCGGCGGCCGGGCGGCCTGCGGCCTGCGCGGCGGTGGCGGTGCCGCTCTGGACCACGCTCTGCAGGACGGAGGTGGTGGTGTCGGCGGCCTCGCGGCTGACGGCCTGCTTGACCGGCTGCTCGGGCAGCCGGATCTCGTTCGTGCCGTCCTTGGTGATCTTCTCGACCAGCGTGTACGCGCCGTGCTTGCCGTGGTTGGCGAGCGTGGCGTAGGCCTCCGCCATCTCCAGGACGCTGGCGTTGGCGGTGCCGAGGGCCATGGACGGGGACGGGTAGAGGTCGGGGGTGTCCTCGGGGATGCCGAGGGCGACCGCGGTCTTCTTGACCTTCTCGGGGCCGACGTCGGCGGCCATCTGCGCGTACACCGAGTTCACCGACAGGTCGGTGGCCTTGCGGACGGTGATGGGGCCGTACGAGCGCTGGTCCTCGTTCTCCGGGTTGTACGGCGTGCCGCTCCAGCCCTGGACGAGCCGCTTGTTGGTGCCGTCGTAGATGGTGTTCGGGGTGATCGTGCGGCCGTCCTGGGTGGTCGAGCCGTTCTCCACGGCGGAGGTGAACACGAGCGGCTTGAACGTGGAGCCGACCTGGAAGTCACCGCGGGTCGCGCCGTTGGTGTACTGCTTCACGTAGTCGATGCCGCCGTACATCGCGACGACCTTGCCGGTCTTGGGGTCGACGGAGGCGCCGCCGGCCCGGACGTAGGTGTCGGCCTTGCGGTTCTTCTTGTCCAGCTTGGAGATCAGCTGGTCGTCGACCGCCTTGACGAAGGCGTCCTGCCTGTTCTTCTGGATGGTCGTGGTGATGCGGTAGCCGCCGAGCTTGAGGTGGTCGGCGTCGATGATGTTGTTGCTGGTCAGGTACTGCTTGACCGCTTCCACGAGGTAGCCGCGCTGGCCGGACATGCCGGTGGAGACCGTCTGCTCCTTCGGCATGGGGAACTTCATGCCGGTGCGCTCGGACTCGTCGAGCCAGCCCTTCTTGACCATGCCGTCCAGGACGTAGTTCCAGCGGGCGAGGGCCGACCTCTTGTTCTCGGGGTGGGCCACGACGTCGTACTCGCTGGGTGCGTTGACGAGCGCGGCGAGGTAGGCGGCGCGGGCCGGGTCGAGGTCCTCGGCGTCCATGCCGTAGTAGGCCTGGGCGGCGGCCTGGATGCCGTAGGCGTTGCGGCCGAAGTAGCTGGTGTTGAGGTAGCCCTCGAAGATCTCGTCCTTGGACTTGTTCTGGTCGAGCTTGATCGCGATGAAGAATTCCTTGGCCTTGCGGGTGACCGTCTGTTCCTGGGCCAGGTAGTAGTTCTTCACGTACTGCTGGGTGATCGTCGAGCCGGACTGCTTGCCCTTGCCGGTCGCGGTGTTCCAGCCGGCGCGGAGCATGGCCTTGGGGTCGACGGCGGACTCGGTGTAGAAGTCGCGGTCCTCGGCGGCCAGTACGGCGTGCTGGGCGGCCTTGGAGACCTGGGCGAGGGTGACGTTCTCGCGGTTGACGTCGCCGTCGCGGGCGAGCTGGGAGCCGTCGGCGTAGAGGTAGACGTTGCTCTGCATGGTCGCGAACGCGTTGGCGGGCGGGATCTTGACCATGGAGTAGCCGAGGAAGAAGAGGCCGATGAGCAGGAGTATGCCGACGAAGAAGGTGCCGAGCACCATGCGCCAGGTCGGGAAGATCCGTCGCCAGCCGGTGTGCTTGGGCCGCTTGCCCTTCTTCGCCTTCTTGCCCTTGCCTCCGGCGGTCGTGCCGTCGGCGGCGGCGTTGACGGTGGTCTTGTCCTCCGCGCCGCCCGGCTGCGCGGGGGCGCCGCCACCGGCACGGGAGGCTCCGCCACCGGCACGGGAGCCGGCGGCTCCGGCTCCGGCTCCCGCGAGGGAGGCTGCGGCGCCGGCCTTGCCCGCCTGGGCGGCGGCACCCACGGCGGCACCGGCCTTGGCCGCCTGGGCGCCGGCACCGGCGGCGGCAGCGGCGTTGCCCGCCGCGCGGGCGGCTCGGGCGGCGCGCGCGGCGGCCGGAGAGGTCGGGGCACCGGAGCCGGGGGTACCGGCCGCGTTGGCCGCGTTGGCGCTGGTGGTGCCGGCCGCGTTGGCGCCGGTGGCCTGGGCGGCACGGTTCTGGCCGCCGGGGCGGGGCATGCCGGTGCGCGGCGTACGGCCGGTGGGGTTCGGCTCCGCCGGGGAGGCCGTCTCGGGCTTGGTCCCGGTCCCGCCCGGCTCACCCGCGCGAGGCGGGCCGATCCGCCGGAGCACCTGGGTGGTCTCGGGCGCCTGCTCGGGCCCGGACGCGAGAGAGGCGCCGGTGGACTTGCCGGGGCCGCGGGAAGCGCCGGCCGCGGCACCCTGCCCGACAGCACCGGCAGCCGAACCGGCACCGGCAGCGCTGCCCGCACCGGCCGCCTTGCCGGTACCCGGTGCGGCACCGGCCGCCTTGCCGGGCTGGGCCCCCCGGCCCGCCTTGCCGCTACCGGCCGAGGACGCGGATCCGTCCGGGGACGTCTGGGGACCCCTGGGCGGGGTGATCCGCCGGAGCACCTGAGTGCTCTCGGCCGGCGAAGCCTCACCGGAGCCGGCCGGACCCTGGGGGGCGGACGGCTTCCTCGGGCCGGGAGCCCTGTCGGAACCGGAACCACCGCCGGACCCCGAGGCCCCGCCGGAGCCCGAGGCCCCGCCGGACACCGGAGCGCCACCCGAGCCCGACGGACGCCCCGGGACCGGGCCACCACCCGGACCCGAGGCGCCACGGGAGGCCGAGGCCTCGCCGGAGCCCGAAGCGCGGCCGGACGCCGGGCCGTCGCCGGACGCCGGGCGGTGGCCGGGCTTCGTGGGGTCGTTGGGCGGGGTGCCTCCGTTGGTTCCCACGGTGTCCCCCGGTCCCTTCTGGTCCGTGCGGGCGCCGCGGGCCGCCTGGCGGGCGCGGGCCATGGAAGCCGTCCGGTCCTGCGCCGCGGAGCCCGCGCGGCCCGAACCCTCCGCGGACCGTGCGTCGGCCCGGGGCGTGTCGTTCCGGGGCGCGTCGGCCCGGGGCGTGTCGTTCCCGGGCGTCGGCCCCGGGCGGCCGGAGCCGTCCCGGGACGCCGTGCTCGCCCGGCCGGAGCCGTCCGCGGCCGGCGAACCCGTACCGGCGGACGGTGAACCCGTACCCGCGGACGGTGAACCCGGGCGGGGGGTGGCGGTGGACGGCGAGCCCGTGTGGGCGGGGGCGGGCCGGGCGGCTCCGTCCCCGTCGTCACGCCGGGCGTTCCCCTCCCGTTCGGACCCCGGCTCCCGGCGGGGTCGCCCGGGGCGGCTTCCGGGCTGACCGGTGGCCGGCGCCGGCTCCTCGTGGCCCCCCGGGTGCCCGGGCCCTTCAGCCGGCAGCGGCTTTTCCGGCGCCACGCCTTCGTTCGGCTGCTGCGGCTGCGGCTCGTCGCTCATGTCGTGCACGGACTCCTGTTTCGCGTCGTACGTTCCCGTACGCCTCGTACGCTTCTGCGCTCCCCCTGTTTGAAGACTCTCGCACCCGGCGTTCCGTTCCCGGATTCCGGCACCCTTCCGGCCGAAAACGCGTGGCCGGCCCTCGGGCCTCCGGACTAGGCTCCTGCGCTTCGGTGTCGAGCGGTCCGAGGAGGTCGACTGGCGTGGGCGCTGGACGGTTGTACGCGGCCGTCGCGGCAGGGGGATTCAGACGGTACGCGACCTATCGGGCCGCCACTGCGGCAGGGGTCTTCACGAACACGGTCTTCGGGCTGATCCTCGTGTACACGTACCGCGCCCTGTGGGACGAGAAGCCGCATCTCGGGGGATACGACCAGGCACAGGCCATGACCTATGTCTGGCTCGGTCAGGCCTTCTTGTCGACGCTGGCCCTCGGGGGCGGCGGGGTCGAGGACGAGTTGATGGAGCGTATCCGTACGGGGGACGTGGCCATCGATCTGTACCGGCCGGCCGACCTTCAGCTGTGGTGGCTGGCGGCGGACCTCGGCCGGGCGTTCTTCCAGTTGCTGGGCCGCGGGCTGATTCCGTTCCTGTTCGGGGCGCTGTGCTTCCCGCTGTATCTGCCGGCCGACGTGGGCACGTGGGCGGCGTTCCTGGTCGCCGTGGCCCTCGCGATGCTGGTGGGTTTCGGCATCCGCTACCTGGTGGCGCTGAGCGCGTTCTGGCTGCTGGACGGCACCGGTGTGGCGCAGATGGCGTGGCTGGCGGGGTTCTTCTGCTCGGGGATGCTGCTGCCGCTGAACGTGTTCCCGGGCACACTCGGCGAGGTGGTCCGGGCCCTGCCGTGGTCCTCGCTGCTGCAGGCGCCGGCGGACATCCTGCTCGGGCACGGGGATCCGCTGCCCACCTATCTGTTCCAGGCGGCCTGGGCGGCTGCGCTGCTGGGTGCCGGCCGGCTGCTGCAGTCGGCGGCGACGCGCCGGGTGGTGGTGCAGGGTGGCTGAGGGGAGCCCGGTGGCGCCGTGGACGCGGAGGGGCCGGCTGGCCGAGGGGGTGCGGGCGTACCGGCTGGTCGCGGCGATGTGGGTGCGGTCCACGATGGCCTATCGCGCGTCCTTCGCGATGACCACGTTCGGGAACTTCGCGGCGACGTTCCTCGACTTCGTGGCGATCATGCTGATGTTCTCCCGGGTGGACGCGCTGGGCGGTTATCCGCTGCCCGAAGTGGCCTTCCTGTACGGGCTGTCCGCGGTCTCCTTCGGGGCGGCGGATCTGCTGATCGGGTCGATGGACCGGCTGGGGCGGCGGGTGCGCGACGGCACGCTGGACACGCTGCTGGTGCGGCCGGCGCCGGTGCTGGCGCAGGTGGCGGCCGACCGGTTCGCCCTGCGGCGGCTGGGCCGGGTGACGCAGGGGGCGCTGGTGCTGGGCTGGTCGCTGACCCGGGTGGACATCGACTGGACGGCGGACCGGCTGCTGCTGATGCCGGTGATGGTGGTGAGCGGCTGCGGGATCTTCTGCGCGGTGTTCGTGGCCGGGGCGGCGTTCCAGTTCGTGGCGCAGGACGCCTCGGAGGTGCAGAACGCCTTCACCTACGGCGGTACGACGCTGTTGCAGTATCCGCCGACGGTGTTCGCGAAGGAGCTGGTGCGCGGGGTGACCTTCGTGCTGCCGCTGGCCTTCGTGAACTGGCTGCCCGCCACGTATGTGCTGGGGCGGCCGTACCCGCTGGGGCTGCCGTTGTGGCTGGCGTGGGCTCCGCCGCTGGTGGCGGTGGGGTGTGGTGCGCTGGCGGGGCTGGCCTGGCGGGCGGGACTTCGTTCGTACCGCAGCACAGGGAGTTAGCGTGGATGAGTTCATCGCACTGGAGAGGGTCGAGAAGGTCTTCGAGGTGCGCAGGAGGACCGGGTTCCTCAGGCGGGAGCGGCGCGAGGTGCGGGCGGTGGACTCGCTCTCGTTCACCGTGGCGCGTGGGGAGATGGTCGGGTACATCGGGCCGAACGGTGCCGGGAAGTCGACCACGATCAAGATGCTGACCGGGATCCTGACGCCGAGCGGCGGGCGGCTGCGGGTGGCGGGTATCGATCCGGCGCGGGAGCGGGCGCGGCTGGCACACCGGATCGGGGTGGTGTTCGGTCAGCGGACCACGCTGTGGTGGGATCTGCCGCTGATCGACTCGTACCGGCTGGCGCACCGCATGTACCGGATTCCGGACGCCCGTTACCGGGAGAACCTGGACCGCATGGTGGAACTGCTGGAGCTGGGCGACCTGTTGGACGTGCCGGTGCGGCAGCTGTCGCTGGGGCAGCGGATGCGGGGGGACATCGCGGCGGCGCTGCTGCACGATCCGGACGTGCTGTACCTGGACGAGCCGACGATCGGCCTGGATGTCGTGTCGAAGGCCAAGGTGCGGGGGTTCCTGCGGGAGGTGAACGCCGAGCGGGGTACGACGGTGCTGCTGACCACGCACGACCTGCAGGACATCGAGCAGTTGTGCTCGCGGGTGATGGTGATCGACCACGGGCGGCTGGTGTACGACGGCCGGCTGGCGGGGCTGCACGAGGCCGGGGAGAGCGAGCGGACGCTGGTGGTGGACCTGGAGCGGGAGTTGCCGCCGGTGGAGGTGCCGGCGGCGCGGGTGGTGCGGGTGGAGGGGCCGCGGCAGTGGCTGGCGTTCCCGGCGGGGCAGTCGGCGGCGCCGGTGGTGGCGTATCTGGCGGAGCGGTATCCGCTGGTGGATCTGTCGGTGCGGGAGCCGGACATCGAGGCCGTCATCGCCAGGATGTACGCGGAGAAGGCGGTCTCGTAGGCTGCTGTCATGAGCGACGACGCAGCCTTGGACCTCCGGGCGTCCGACGCCGACCGGGATCGGGTCGCCGAGATTCTGCGGGACGCCCTGGCCGAGGGCCGGCTGGACATGGAGGAGTTCGAGGAGCGGCTGGAGTCGGCCTACCGGGCGCGGACGTACGGCGAGTTGGCGCCGCTGACCCGTGATCTGCCGGCGGCCGGGGCGGTGGCGCCGCCGGTGCCGGTCTCCTTCACCAAGGTGCCGGTGGAGAGCGGGGGCTGGGCCTCGCGGATCGTCGGGGGCGGGGGTTCCTCGACAAGTGGGGTCGCGGTGCTGTCGGGGTTCGAGCGCAAGGGCCGCTGGACGGTGCCCAAGCGGTTCTCCTGCTTCACGTTCATGGGCGGCGGTGAGATCGACCTGCGGGAGGCGGACTTCGCGGACCGGGAGGTCGAGATCCACTGCGTGGCGGTCATGGGCGGGGTGCAGGTGATCGTGGAGCCGGGGGTGGAGGTGGTCGTCCGCGGGGTCGGGGTCATGGGCGGCTTCGAGCATCCGAGGGACGACGGCCCCGTCGACCCGGGTGCCCCGCGGGTGGTCATCAGCGGCTTCGCCTTCTGGGGCGGCGTGGGCGTGGCCCGTAAGCTCCCTCGCGCCGAACGCCGGCGGCTGCGGGAGCAGCGCCGGCTGGAGAAGCTGGAGCGCGGGGAGCGGTGGCGGGACGAGTCGTGACGGGCGCGCCCGGAGGAGCGGGACAGGGCTCCTGACGGCGCCGTGGGCGGCCGCGGCCGGTCGGGCGGTTGCCCGCTCCCCCGCCAGGGGCGGGGTCCGCTACGACGTGCACACCTTGGTCAGTTCGCCCGCCGCGGAGGTGACCGGCCCGACGTCGGGGGTGCTGTCGCCGTTCTTGATCGCCGTGCGGACGTTGTCCACGGCCTGGTTCAGTTCGTCCACGGCCTTGTTGACGTCGGTGTCGTCCGTCTTGTCGCCGATCGTGCGCAGGTTCTTCTCGATGGAGTCGAGGGAGGCGTCGGCCTGGGCGGGGTCGTTCGCGGCGTTCTCCACGGCCTGCTGGAGGTCGGTGACGCTGTCGGCGATGGTGTCGGCGGTCTGTACGCAGTCCAGCGCCTTGTTCACGGCGTCGCAGCCGGTGGTCAGGCCGGTGGTGAGTACGGCGACGGCCACGGCGGCGGCGATGGCGGTGGCCCGGCCCCGGCGTGCGCGGCGGCTGGCGGACATCGTGGATTCCCTCCCCTGGGACGACTGACCGGGCGCACGCGGATGGGCCGTGCGCCCGTACCCAGAGGGACGTCGGCGGGGCCCGGTGGGTTGCCCCCGCCTTGAGGAATTCTTTACGCGGTCGTGGCGGCGAGTGCCGCCTGCTGGATCGTGGCCAGCTCGGTGCAGCCGCCGACGGCGAGGTCGAGCAGGGAGTTGAGCTCGTCGCGGGCGAACGGCTCGGCCTCGGCGGTGCCCTGGACCTCGACGAAGCGGCCGTCGCCGGTGCAGACGACGTTCATGTCGGTGTCGGCGCGCACGTCCTCCTCGTAGCAGAGGTCGAGGAGCGGGACGCCGCCGACGATGCCGACGGAGACGGCGCTCACGGTACCGGTGAGCGGCTGCCGGCCGGCCTTGACGAGCTTCCTGCCCTGGGCCCAGGCGATGGCGTCGGCCAGCGCCACGTAGGCGCCGGTGATCGCTGCGGTGCGGGTGCCGCCGTCGGCCTGGAGGACGTCGCAGTCGAGGACGATGGTGTTCTCGCCGAGCGCCTTGTAGTCGATGACGGCGCGCAGGGAGCGGCCGATGAGCCGGGAGATCTCGTGCGTACGGCCGCCGATCCTGCCCTTGACGGACTCGCGGTCGCCGCGGGTGTTGGTGGAGCGGGGCAGCATGGCGTACTCGGCGGTGACCCAGCCCTCGCCGCTGCCCTTGCGCCAGCGCGGGACGCCCTCGGTGACGGAGGCGGTGCAGAACACCTTGGTGTCGCCGAAGGAGACGAGGACGGAGCCCTCGGCGTGCTTGCTCCAACCGCGTTCGATGGTGACCGGGCGGAGCTGTTCGGGGGTACGGCCGTCGATGCGAGACATGGCATGGAGCCTAGCCGTACATGCGGAAGGGGCTCCTCCCGTGTCGGGAGGAGCCCCTTGCCGTGAGCGCGGGGGCTCACATCATGTCTTCGATCTCCGCGGCGATCGGGTCGGCGTCGGTGCCGATGACGACCTGGATGGCGGTGCCCATCTTGACGACGCCGTGGGCGCCGGCGGCCTTCAGCGCGGTCTCGTCGACCAGCTCGGGGTCGGACACCTCGGTGCGCAGCCGCGTGATGCAGCCCTCGATCTCCTCGATGTTGTCGATGCCGCCGAGACCGGCCACGATCTTCTCAGCCTTGCTGGCCATGTTCCTTCTCCCTGCTCCGAACCGCTTAGTCGCAGTAACCCACAGTTGGCCCATCTTCGCGAGCGGTCATGCCGTCCGTGCCGAATGATGGCGATCACGACAGCGGAACCGTCCGCCAACTGGTCTACACCACCGTGGGGAAGGTCGCCAAACCGCGTCCCGGTCGGGCGGCCCGGAAAGGACGCCCATGAGCGCCGAGAGCGCGGCGAGCCCCGCCCGGGCCCGCTGGAACCAGCTGTTCCAGGGCCTGCAGAAGATGGGGCGGAGCCTTCAGCTCCCCATCGCGGTGCTGCCGGCGGCGGGCATCCTCAACCGGCTCGGCCAGCCCGACGTCTTCGGGGACGACGGCCTGGGCTGGACCGATGTCTCGAAGGTGATGAAGGGCGCGGGCGGCGCGCTGCTCGACGGCTCCCTCGGGCTGCCCCTGCTGTTCTGCGTGGGCGTCGCGATCGGCATGGCCCGCAAGTCGGACGGCTCGACCGCGCTCGCGGCGGTGGCCGGCTTCCTCGTCTACTACACCGTCCTGCACCAGTTCCCCGAGCGGTGCCCGGGCGGCTCCACGTCCGTGCGGGACGTCGGCTGCCAGGTCGTCGTCGAGACGGGCGCCGACACCGTGACACCGTTCGCGTTCCAGAACCCGGGCGTGTTCGGCGGCATCGTCATGGGCCTGCTGACGGCCTTCTTCTGGGCCCGCTACCACCGCACCAGGCTGGTGGACTGGCTGGGCTTCTTCAACGGCCGACGGCTGGTGCCGATCATCATGTCCTTCGTCGCCATCGTGTTCGCGGTGCTGTGCCTGTGGGTCTGGCCGCCGATCGGCGACGCCCTGGAGAGTTTCAGCCAGTGGCTGCGGGACGCGGGCTCCTGGGGCGCGGGCGTCTTCGGGGTCGCGAACCGCGCGCTGCTGGTGGTGGGCCTGCACCAGTTCCTGAACGTGCCCATCTGGTTCCAGTTCGGCACCTACGTCAAGCCCGACGGCACGGTGGTGCACGGCGACATCAACATGTTCCTGCAGGGCGACCCGGACGCCGGCCAGTTCACCTCGGGCTTCTTCCCGATCATGATGTTCGCGCTGCCGGCCGCCGCGCTGGCCATCACGCACTGCGCCCGGCCGGAGCGCCGCAAGGAGGTCGGCGGGCTGATGCTGTCGGTCGCGCTGACGTCGTTCGTCACGGGCATCACCGAGCCGCTGGAGTACTCGTTCCTGTTCATCGCGCCCGCCCTGTACGCCGTCCACGCCGTACTGACCGGTGTCTCGATGGCGGTGACCTGGGCGCTCGGGGTGCACGACGGCTTCAGCTTCTCCGCGGGCCTGATCGACTACGTCATCAACTGGAACCTGGCGACGAAACCGTGGGCGATCATCCCGATCGGTCTGTGCTTCGCGGCCGTGTACTACGTCGTGTTCCGCGTCGCGATCACCCGGTTCGACCTGAAGACGCCGGGGCGGGAGCCGCGGGAGCTGGCGGAGGAGATGGAGCGGGACAACGTGAGGTGAGGCACCGCGCGCATGTGTACGAGGCGTAGCGCCGCGGTAGCGGATTCGTGGGTTCCTTATCCCGCGTTCATCGTGCTACAACAGGTCTACACCACTGGTGGTGTAGACCAGAGACGCTGCCGTCCCCTTCCTTGCTTCCCGGGCGGCGCCCTGCCCGATGGAGGAAGTTGTGACCACGGCCAGCGCCGCTCCCGCGGCCCAGAAGAAGAAGGGCGCGGGCGCGATGGCTGTACTGCAGCGTATCGGCCGCAGCCTGATGCTCCCGGTGGCCGTACTCCCGGCCGCAGCCCTCCTGGTGCGCCTCGGCAACACCGACATGCTGGGGCGCCCCTCCTTCCCGACGTTCCTGACGAAGATCGCGTCCTTCATGGCGGCGGGCGGCAACGCGATCCTCGACAACATGGCGCTGCTGTTCGCCGTGGGCATCGCGATCGGCTTCGCGAAGAAGTCGGACGGCTCCACCGCCCTCGCCGCGGTCGTCGGCTACCTGGTCTTCAAGAACGTGCTCGCCACGTTCACCGACAAGAACCTGCCGAAGGTGGCGTCCGTCGTCGACGGCAAGATCGTCATGCAGAACGCCCCGGTGGACGCTAAGGTCCTCGGCGGCGTGGTGATGGGCATAGTCGTGGCCCTGCTGTACCAGCGCTTCTACCGCACCAAGCTGCCCGACTGGGCGGGCTTCTTCGGCGGCCGCCGGCTCGTCCCGATCCTGTCGGCCTTCGCCGGCCTGGTCCTCGGCGTCGTCTTCGGCTACATCTGGCCGGTCCTCGGCACGGGCCTGCACAACTTCGGTGAGTGGCTGGTCGGGTCGGGCGCGGTCGGCGCGGGCATCTTCGGTGTCGCCAACCGTGCGCTGATCCCGATCGGTATGCACCACCTGCTCAACTCGTTCCCGTGGTTCCAGGCGGGCGAGTACCACGGCAAGAGCGGTGACATCGCGCGCTTCCTGGCCGGCGACCCGCACGCGGGCCAGTTCATGACCGGCTTCTTCCCGATCATGATGTTCGCGCTGCCGGCCGCGTGCCTCGCCATCGTCCACTGCGCCCGGCCCGAGCGCCGCAAGGTCGTCGGCGGCATGATGTTCTCGCTGGCGCTGACGTCCTTCGTCACCGGTGTCACCGAGCCCATCGAGTTCACCTTCATGTTCATCGCGCCGGTGCTCTACGCCATCCACGCGGTCCTCACCGGTGTCTCCATGGCGCTGACCTGGGCGCTGGGCATGAAGGACGGTTTCGGCTTCTCGGCGGGCGCGGTCGACTTCGGTCTGAACCTGGGCATCGCCAGCAACCCGTGGGGCCTGGTCCTGGTCGGCCTGTGCTTCGCGGTGGCCTACTACGCGATCTTCCGCTTCGCGATCGTCAGGTTCAACCTGCCCACCCCGGGCCGTGAGTCCGACGAGGAGCTCGCGGAACTGCAGAAGGCCGAGGCCAAGTAGCCCGGCCCGGCAACGGACGAAGGCCCCCGGAACCAGGAAGGTTGCGGGGGCCTTCGGCGTCCGGAGGGGGCGCGGGCTCAGATCTCGTACGCGGCCCGCGGCACGGCCAGCTCCGCCGGCCCGGCGAACACCTCGCGGGCGTCCCGCAGGTTGGTCTGGGGGTCCGTCCACGGCGGGATGTGGGTGAGGAGGAGCCGGCGGGCGCCCGCGCGGGCCGCCGTCTCGCCCGCCTCGCGACCGTTGAGGTGCAGGTCGGGAATGCTCTCCTTGCCGTGCGTGAACGCGGCCTCGCACAGGAAGAGGTCGGTGTCCCGGGCCAGCTCGTCCAGCGCCTCGGTGACGCCCGTGTCCCCGGAGTACGTCAGGGACTTCCCGCCGTGCTCGATACGGATGCCGTAGGCCTCCACCGGATGACGGACCCGCTCGGTGTGCACGGTGAACGGGCCGATCTCGAACGTGGACGGCTTGACCGTGTGGAAGTCGAAGACCTCGCTCATGGAGGAGGCTGAGGGGGTGTCCGCGTAGGCCGTGGTCAGGCGGTGTTCGGTGCCTTCGGGGCCGTAGACCGGGAGGGGGGCGCACCGGCCGCCGTCATGGCGGTAGTAGCGCGCCACGAAGTACGCGCACATGTCGATGCAGTGATCGGCGTGCAGATGGCTGAGGAAGATCGCGTCGAGGTCGTAGAGACCGCAGTGGCGCTGCAGCTCGCCAAGGGCGCCGTTGCCCATGTCGAGGAGCAGCCGGAAGCCGTCGGCCTCGACGAGGTAGCTCGAACAGGCCGATTCCGCGGACGGGAACGACCCCGAGCAGCCGACGACGGTGAGCTTCATGAAGCAGAAACCTCCGTTGGCGGGACATCGGTGGGCGGGACAGGGGACCACTCGGGGGTGGGGGCTGTCGGGGGTCGTGCGGTTCGTCGAGCGTAAGGCGCAAAAGGGCGGGTCGCTCCTCCGCCAGGGGCCGTTGTGGGCGAACTCACCTGTGCTGTCACCGGTTCGGCTGGACCAGGGGCGCACAAGCATCGGAAGAGCGCGCGCGATGTTCGGTGCGCGCCGGTAACGTCGTCGTATGGACACGTCATGGTGGCTGGCGCTCGCCGCGGTGGTGCTGCTCGCGCTGGTCGCCACGCTCGTCGACGGCTGGGGCCGCGGCCGCCGGCCCGCCGGACGGCGTCTGAGGCCGCCGGGCCGGGCGGGCACCCGCGGGGCGCACGGGCAGCGGCCGTCCCCCGGGGACATCTGGTGGGCGAACGTCCCGTACGAGGACCGGACCGGGGTGAAGGACCGGCCCTGTCTGGTGCTGGCCGTGCGGGGTGACCGGGCGACGGTCGCGAAGATCACCAGCAAGTACCACGACGAACGCAGCGGGGTGATCCCGCTGCCGCCCGGCGCGGTCGGCGACGCCCAGGGACGGCCCAGCTTCCTGGAGACCGACGAGCTGCGCGAGGTGCCGGTGGACGGCTTCCGGCGCCGGGTGGGCGTGGTCGACCCGGTCCTGTGGGACCAGGTGCGCCACCTGGCCGGCTAGAAGCGGGTCAGCTCACGCGGACGGTGACCGTCCACTCCTCGATGCCCTCGCAGGACACCTGGCCCGGGGCGGTGGGCTGGGCGCACATCGGGCGGGACGACGCGAGCTTCACGGTGCCGGCGGCCACCGCCTGGTAGGCGGCCGTGGCGTCACCCGGCTGGAGCACGAAGCCCGTGTTGATGGCCTTCAGTGCCGTGCCGCTCGCGGTGACCGGCTTCCAGGGGCGGGCCTTGGTGCCGTCCAGGGTGAGCCGGATCTCGCCGCCCTTGGTCACGCAGACGGTACGGCCGTGGTCGGCGGCCTTCAGCTCCGCCTGGGCGGCGCAGCCGGCGGAGGACCGGGTGGGGGACGGCGGCTCCGACGCCTTGCCGCTGCTCCCGGTGTCCTCCTGGGAGCCGCAGCCCGCGAGGAGCAGCGCTGCCGCCGTGAGGGCGAGGGGCGTCGTACGGCGCATGGGGGGTCCGCCTTTCTGCCGTCTGCCGCCGGGTCGGCCCGGCGGCCTGGTGCAGATGTGACGTACCACCGCCGCGATCGGATCCCCCGCCCACGAGCCCGGCATGATCCGAACGAGAGCCCTCAGGCCCAGAGCTGGCCCTGGAGGGTCTCGATGGCCTCCTCCGTCGTGGCCGCCGTGTAGACACCGGTGGAGAGGTACTTCCAGCCGCCGTCGGCCACGATGAAGACGATGTCGGCGTTCTCGCCCGCCGCGACGGCCTTCCTGCCCACGCCGATCGCCGCGTGCAGGGCGGCGCCGGTGGAGACGCCCGCGAAGATCCCCTCCTGCTGGAGGAGTTCGCGGGTGCGGGTGACCGCGTCGGCCGAGCCGACCGAGAAGCGGGTGGTCAGCACGGAGGCGTCGTACAGCTCCGGGACGAAGCCCTCGTCGAGGTTGCGCAGGCCGTAGACCAGGTCGTCGTAGCGCGGCTCGGCGGCGACGATCTTCACGTCCGGCTTGTGCTCGCGCAGAAAGCGGCCGACGCCCATGAGGGTGCCGGTGGTGCCGAGGCCCGCCACGAAGTGGGTGATCGAGGGCAGGTCGGCGAGGATCTCCGGGCCCGTGGTCGCGTAGTGGGCGCCCGCGTTGTCGGGGTTGCCGTACTGGTACAGCATCACCCAGTCGGGGTGCTCGGCGGCCAGCTCCTTGGCCACGCGCACGGCGGTGTTGGAGCCGCCGGCGGCCGGGGAGGAGATGATCTCGGCGCCCCACATGCCGAGCAGGTCCCGGCGCTCCTGGGAGGTGTTCTCCGGCATCACGCACACCATCCGGTAGCCCTTGAGCTTGGCCGCCATGGCGAGGGAGATGCCGGTGTTGCCGGAGGTGGGTTCGAGGATCGTGCAGCCCGGGGTGAGCCGGCCGTCCCTCTCCGCCTGCTCGATCATGTGCAGGGCGGGACGGTCCTTGACCGAGCCGGTGGGGTTGCGGTCCTCCAGCTTGGCCCAGATGCGGACGTCGGGGGACGGCGACAGCCGCGGCAGGCGCACCAAGGGGGTGTTGCCCACCGCGGCCAGCGGGGAGTCGTAGCGCATCGCTGCTCAGCGGCCGATCAGCGCATGCCGCCGGCCACGGCCGGCAGGATCGTCACGCTGTCGCCGTCGGACAGCTTGGTGTTGATGCCGTCCAGGAAGCGGACGTCCTCGTCGTTGAGGTAGACGTTGACGAAGCGGCGCAGCTGGTCGCCGTCCACGATGCGGGCCTGGATGCCCGCGTGCCGGGTCTCCAGGTCGGTGAACAGCTCGGCGAGGGTGTTCCCGCTGCCCTCCACCGCCTTCTGACCGTCGGTGTACGTGCGGAGGATGGTCGGGATACGGACCTCGATGGCCATGGTTGCGGGCTCCTGTCGGAAGGGTTCGTCGATTCGGTGTGCGTGCCTGGGGGTTCCCCCAGGCGTTCGGCACTGGGGGGAGCGCCGCGGCTCACGGCCGTGCGGCGAGGGGAACGTCAACAGATGGCGCTGTTCAGCCTGCACAGGTCGACGTGCAGCCGCGCCACGAGCAGCATGCCCGGCGTCTTGTCGCTCACGTCGTTCAGAACCATGGGCTCATCGTATCGATTCCCGGTCCGGCTCCCGGAGTGTGATTCCGCATGACGGACGGAAACTGTCCGGTGAATGAGACGCCTGCCCTTGGGTGCGGCGCGGGTTCCGTCCGCGCGCCGGCCCTCCACGTCAGTAGGCCTCCACGACCCTCACTTCCTCCTCGGTGACCTCGCCGTCCACGATCCGGAAGGAACGGAACTGGAAGTCGCCCAGTCCGTCGGTGTCCGCGGTGGAGACCAGGACGTAGTGGGCGGCGGGCTCGTTCGCGTAGGAGATGTCCGTGCGGGAGGGGTAGGCCTCGGTCGCCGTGTGGGAGTGGTAGACGACCACCGGCTCCTCGTCGCGGTCGTCCATCTCGCGGTAGAGCCGGAGCAGGTCACCCGAGTCGAACTCGTAGAACGTGGGCGACATGGCCGCGTTCAGCATCGGGATGAAGCGCTCGGGGCGGTCCGAGCCGGCCGGGCCGGCGACGACGCCGCACGCCTCGTCGGGGTGGTCCTTGCGCGCGTGGGCGACGATCTGGTCGACGAGGGCCTGGGTGATGGTCAGCATGCGGGTCAGGATAAGCAGACGGGCCGTCCCGTACCGAAGGTCGGTACGGGACGGCCCGCATGGTGGACGTCCTGAGCGGCGGCCTCCGGGGGCGCCACGAGTGCTCCCGGCGGCCGGACGTCCTGGGGAGGGTGTCCCGGTGAGGCCGTAGGGCTGTCACGCCCGCACGGCCGTGGTGTCAGCGCTTGCGGAAGGCGGCGGCCTCCGGGTTGCGGCGCTTGAGCACCAGATAGGCGACGGCGAGGATCAGGCCCCACAGCGGCGCGCAGTACAGCGAGACCCGGGCGTCCTTGTCGATGCCCATCAGCACGATCACCATGCCGATGAAGGCGAGGGCGAGCCAGCTGGTGAGCGGAGCGCCCGGCGAGCGGAACTCCGAGCGGGGGAGCTCGCCGCGGTCGGCCTTGGCGCGGTAGCGGATCTGGCAGAGCAGGATGACGATCCACGCCCACATGCCGGAGATGGTCGCGAAGGACACCACGTAGTCGAACGCCTTGCCCGGCCACTGGTAGTTGATCCAGACACCGACCAGCATCAGCGCGGCGGAGACCGTCGTGCCGACCAGCGGGGTACCGCTGCGGGTCAGCTTGGTGAAGAACTGCGGGCCCTGGTTGTTGAGCGCCAGGTCACGCAGCATGCGGCCGGTGGAGTACATGCCGGAGTTGCAGGAGGACAGCGCCGCGGTGAGCACCACGAAGTTCACGATGCCCGCGCCCGCGGCCAGGCCCATCTTCTCGAAGGCGGCCACGAAGGGGCTCACGCCCGGCTGGAAGCTCGTCCACGGCACGACCGACAGGATCATGATCAGCGCGCCGACGTAGAAGACGGCGATGCGCCACGGCACGGTGTTGATCGCCTTGGGCAGCACGGTCTTGGGGTCCTTGGACTCGCCCGCGGTCACACCGACCAGCTCGACGGCGAGGAAGGCGAACATCACCATCTGCAGGGTCATCAGCGTGTTGCCGACACCGTGCGGGAAGAAGCCGCCGTCGTTCCACAGGTGGCTCACGGAGGCGGTGTCGCCGGCGTCGGAGAAGCCGACCGTCAGGATGCCGGCGCAGATCAGGATCATGCCGATGATGGCGGTGACCTTGACCATGGAGAACCAGAACTCCAGCTCACCGAAGAGCTTCACGGAGATCAGGTTGGCACCGTAGAGGACGAACGTGAAGATCAGGGCCGACACCCATTGCGGGATGTCGAACCAGTACGTCATGTAGGCGGCTGCCGCGGTGACCTCGGTGATGCCCGTGACCACCCAGAACAGCCAGTACGTCCATCCGGTCACGAAGCCCGCGAAGGGGCCGATGAACTCGCGCGCGTACTCCGAGAAGGAGCCCGACACCGGGCGGTACATCAGCAGCTCGCCGAGCGCGCGCATGATGAAGAAGATGACGAGGCCCGCGACGGCGTACGCCAGGATGAGGCTCGGACCGGCCTTGGAAATACCCTTGCCCGCGCCGAGGAAGAGGCCGGTGCCGATGGCACCGCCGATGGCGATCATCTGGATCTGCCGGGCGCCGAGCCCGCGCTGATACCCCTCGCCGCCCTCGCTGTCCTCGGCCCGCACGGCCTCATTGCCGTCGCGATGCTGGTCGACCTGCGCTGAGGTCATGTGTGGTGCGCCTTTCTCCATGCCGACCCGGGCCTTTCGTCGGCCTCGGATCGGGTCTCGATCCCCCCGGATTGCTGGAGCTGTTGCCTGGCCGACGGTCGTCGGCTCGGTGGCGCACCCGGCCGAACATGGGTGGTGTTGGCCGGGCGGTCGTGAAGATTTATCACGGCCGCAATACTGATCACACTGGCACGATGTGATGCACCGCACAGGGAAAAGCGGACAAAGAGCGCCCGAACGTGTCAAAGCAGGCCATGAAGGTGATGGGATCGTTATCCGGATTTGAGCGTCCTCTGAGCGAACACCAGCCAGTGGACGAATCCGTACGGGTTACGACATAAGGGTCGTCACCAAGGTCTCCTGGAGACCGCCCAGCCAGAGATAGGCCAGCACCATCGGCTTGCGCGGGTCGTCCTCCGGGAGCCGGTAGAGCAGATCGGTGTCGTCCTCGTCGGTGATCTCCAGCCGGGCGCCGATGGCCAGCCGGAGGTCATTGAGGGCGCCGAGCCACTGCCGGGACTCCTGCGGGGACAGCTTCAGCACCGCCCCGCCCTCGTCGACCGGGGCGAGCGCGTCCAGGGTGCGGATCACCCCGAGTGCGTTGTCCCGCTTGCCGGCGCGCAGGTCGTTCTCGGTGTAGCGGCGGAACTCGGCGGAGTGCGCCCGCCGCTCCTCGGCCTCGGCCGACGAGCCGGGGTCCTGCTCCGGGTCGCTGTAGGCGTCCGGGAAGAGCCTGCGCAGGACCGGGTCGGCCGGCGGTTCGCTCGGGCCCTCGGCGAACAGCTCGGCGAGCGGGTCGTCCGGGGTGTCCGCGCCGGGGCCGGGTCCGATCAGCTCCAGGAGCTGGACGGCCAGCGACCGGATGATGGAGATCTCGACGTCGTCGAGCGCGACGGCCGCGCCGCCGCCGGGGAGCGGTTCGAAGTGTCCGGGCATGTGAGTCGGTCGCTACTTCCGGTCCTGCTGGAGGGTGGCCCACAGACCGTAACCGTGCATCGCCTGCACGTCGCGTTCCATCTCCTCGCGGCTGCCGCTGGAGACGACCGCCCGGCCCTTGTGGTGGACGTCGAGCATGAGCTTGGTGGCCTTGTCCTTGGTGTAGCCGAAGTACGACTGGAAGACGTACGTCACATAGCTCATGAGGTTGACCGGGTCGTTGTGGACGATCGTGACCCAGGGGACGTCGGGCTCGGGTACGGCGAAGACCTCCTCCGCCGACTCGGTGCGTTCGATCTCTACGGGCGCGGGTGACGTCACACAGCCATGCTGCCACGGCCCCGACAAATCGTCACACCGACGAAAAGGGGGTACGCTTATCGCCATGCTGCACAGACCGGGGGTCGGTCCCCGGACCCCCGGCCGGTCCCGGGGTACCCGGGCAGTCACGAGCTAGGGGAGGTTTCGGTGGACATGGCGGACCTTGGACTGCCGGTGGATGTTCCCTCGACGGCGCTCTTCACGGACCAGTACGAGCTGACGATGCTGCAGGCCGCGCTGAGGGCCGGTACCGCCGAGCGGCGCAGCGTGTTCGAGGTCTTCACCCGGCGGCTGCCGAACGGGCGCCGCTACGGCGTGGTGGCCGGCACCGGGCGCGTCCTGGACGCGGTGGAGAACTTCCGCTTCGACCCGGGCGTCCTCGGCTTCCTGGACGACCGGAAGATCGTCGACGAGCGGACGCTGAAGTGGCTCGCCGACTACCGCTTCACCGGGGACGTCTGGGGCTACCCCGAGGGCGAGGTGTACTTCCCCGGCTCGCCGATCATGCGGGTCGAGGGCACCTTCGCCGAGTGCGTGCTGCTGGAGACGGTGATCCTCTCCATCCTCAACCACGACTCCGCGATCGCCGCCGCCGCCTCCCGGATGGCGTCCGCGGCCGGGGAGCGCCCGCTGATCGAGATGGGCGCCCGGCGCACCCACGAGCTGGCCGCCGTGGCCGCCGCCCGGGCCGCCTACGTCGGCGGCTTCGCGACCACCTCCGATCTCGCGGCGGGCTTCCGCTACGGCATCCCCACCGTCGGCACCTCGGCCCACGCCTTCACCCTGCTCCACGACCGCGAGCGGGACGCCTTCCAGGCCCAGGTCGACACCCTCGGCCGGGGCACCACGCTGCTGGTGGACACCTACGACGTCGCCGAGGCCGTCCGAACCGCGGTGGAGGTGGCCGGCCCCGAGCTGGGCGCGGTCCGCATCGACTCCGGCGACCTGCTGCTGGTGGCCCACCGGGTGCGCCAGCAGCTGGACGAGCTGGGCGCCACCAAGACCAGGATCGTCGTGACCTCGGACCTGGACGAGTACGCCATCGCCTCCCTGGCCGCGGCCCCGGTGGACGCGTACGGCGTCGGCACCCAGCTGGTGACCGGCTCCGGGCACCCGACGGCCTCCATGGTCTACAAGCTGGTCGCCCGCGCCGAGACCACCGACCCGGGAGCGCCGCTGGTCCCGGTCGCGAAGAAGTCCAGCGGGGGCAAGACCTCCATCGGGGGGCGCAAGTGGGCCGCGCGCCGGCCGGACGCGGAGGGGATCGCGGAGGCCGAGGTCGTCGGCACCGGGCCGGTACCGGCCGAGCTGGCCGACCGGCAGCTGCTGGTGCGGCTCGTCAGGGACGGCGAGGTGGTCGCCCGCGAGCCGCTGGACGTGCCCCGGGACCGCCACATCGCGGCCCGCGCGAATCTGCCTCTGTCCGCCACGCAGCTCTCCAGGGGGGAACCCGTCATTCCGACGGAGTACGTCCACGGGCGCTCGGGTAGCTAGAGCGGGACCGCCGTCCGCCCCCTCGAACGCCCCCTCCCGCAAGGGACCGGAAGTCTCTAGGCTCAGTTACTTAACTCTTAGTCGAAGGACAACCAGCATGCGCCGCGCCTTGATCGTCGTAGACGTGCAGAACGACTTCTGCGAGGGGGGCAGCCTCGCGGTGGCCGGCGGGGCGGACGTGGCCGCCGCCATCACCGAGCTGATCGGCCAGGCGGGGGGCGCCGGATACCGGCACGTGGTGGCCACCCGTGACCACCACATCGCGCCCGGCGGCCACTTCGCGGACAACCCCGACTACGTCCGCTCCTGGCCCGCGCACTGTGTCGCGGGCACGGAGGGCGTGGGCTTCCATCCGAACTTCGCTCCCGCGGTCGCCTCCGGCGCGGTCGACGCCGTGTTCGACAAGGGGGCGTACTCGGCGGCCTACAGCGGCTTCGAGGGCACCGACGAGAACGGTGTCCCCCTCGCCGACTGGCTGCGGGCGCGGGAGATCACCGAGGTGGACGTGGTGGGCATCGCCACGGACCACTGCGTGCGGGCCACCGCCCTGGACGCCGCCCGGGAGGGCTTCCGCACACAGATACTGCTCGACCTGACGGCCGGCGTCGCCCCGGAGACCACGGAGCGCGCCCTGGAGGAGCTGAGAGAAGCGGGCGTGGAACTGACCGGCAAGCCGGTGGTCGGCGCCTAGGGCGGCGGAGACCGGTCGACAGCATTCGGACGGTCCCGAGCGGGGCGGCCCGCCTCAGGGGCGAACCGGCGCGACCGGCCGCGACGCACCCGCGGCCGCCCACGCGCCGTCGCGCCCCTCGGCGGGAACCGTCGGTGGTGTTCCGCGAGGGATGTCAGGGCTGGGGGATCGCCGGGGGTCTACGGAGGAGGGTGCGGATCGGGTGCCACAGTTCGTTCACCATGACACCGTTGTCGGCCGGGGCCGTGCGCCATATCAGGCCGTCCGGATGGTGCAGCACCGCCGTGATCTCGTCCGGTGTCGGAGGCGCCGCGTTCCCCCGGAGGTAGATCGCCCGCAGGCCCAGGTTGCGGAGCCTGGTCAGGGCCCGGGCCCGGTTCTGGGCGTGCACGAGCACCCGCACCGCGGCGGAGTCGTAGGGCAGGTTCAGCGCCACCACCACCGAGCCGTTCGGCAGCTTGCAGAAGCCTCCAGCGGCCATGTGGTCACATCCCCGTTCCGGTCGGTGTCAATAAGCGGTCCACAGGACGCACCTAAACACGATCGGCGGCAACCCGCCAAGGGGTTGCCGCCGATACGCTTCTGACCTGCGGTTTTAAGAATTACTTGACCGCGGGACCAACCTTGAGCTGGATCGTGGAGCCGTCCTTGGCCTCCTTGACGATCGTGATCTTGGTGTTGGTGTCAGTGACCTTCACGCCGCCCGTCGGGTTCGAGGCGTCGTAGTAGGTGTGGGCGTGGTCGTTGAAGACCGAGACACCCTTGGACGCCTTGATCTTCAGCGCGACGTCGGCCCTGTGCAGGGTGATGCCGTCCGTGCCGTAGAGGCTGAACGGGGAGTCGTAGGCCTGGATGCGGTTGCGCAGCAGCGTGCCGTCCGACCACCGCAGCGCCTTCGAGTGCGAGTCGACCGGCAGGATCAGACCGGTGCCCGGGTGGCCGTTGGTGTCGTTGGTGTTGTTGTCCGCCTGGGAGGTGTCCCACTTCCAGATCAGCAGGCCGTTCTGGTACGGGTAGTGCTCGACCCAGTCGGGACGCTTGGCCGAACCGAAGTTGTACGGGCCGGTCTTCAGCGTCTTGTCGTACGACACGTACTGCCGGTTCTCGGCGATGTAGTACTGCTTGTAGTCCTTGGTGAAGGACGCGCCGATGCGGGAGAAGCCGGCCGCGGTCCAACCGGCGTCGGCGGTCTCGGCGTTGTCCGAGAACACCGGCGCGCCGTCGGCGGTCACGGTGATCTGGTCGGCCGTGAAGCCGTTCTCCGCGACACCGCCGTCGGTGGCGTAGCGGAAGCGCAGGTCGATCTTCTTGCCCGCGTAGGCGTCGAGCGGGAACGACAGCTTCTTGTGCGTCTGCGAGAAGCCGCTCAGCGCCGGCTTGCCGCTGGCGTCACGCGGGAGGGCCTGGCCGTCCGCCGTGCCGTCCAGGGCGGTCCAGTTGGCGCCGCCGTCGGTCGACACCTCGGTGTAGACGTAGTCGTAGCCGTCCTCGGTGGCCCACCAGCCGTCCAGGCTCAGGCTCGCCGCGGACTTGCCGGTGAGGTCCACCGAACGGGTCAGCGTGTTCTTCAGGTCGTTGCCGCTGCCGCTCCACCACTGGGTCGAACCCTCGGCGGGCTGGGTGATCGTGGTGGTGACCGCCTTGTCGGGCAGGTTGACCACGAGGGCCTGCTTGTCCCAGGTGTTGTACTCGGCGAGGCCCAGCTTGTGGGTGGACTGCTTGCCGGCCTTGGCGGTGTCGTAGTTCA
Organism: Streptomyces echinatus; assembly: GCF_014203595.1. Classification (GTDB taxonomy): domain Bacteria; phylum Actinomycetota; class Actinomycetes; order Streptomycetales; family Streptomycetaceae; genus Streptomyces; species Streptomyces echinatus. The sequence goes on along the minus strand of NZ_JACHJK010000001.1, from coordinate 127,682 downwards.
GCCAGCCCAGCTGCAGCTTGTCCCAGGCGTTCATGTCGCCGGGCAGGTCACCGATGGACTCCTTGCCCGTGCCGAGCCAGGAGCCGGACGACATCAGCGTCCAGAAGCCGGTGGAGTTGTCGCCGCCGGCGGTGTCGTACTCGTCCGGCAGACCGAGGTCGTGACCGTACTCGTGGGCGTAGACACCGAGTCCGCCGTTCTCCGGCTGGATGGTGTAGTCGCCGACCCAGATGCCGGTGCTGCCGACCTGGGTGCCGCCGAGCTTGTTGTCCGCGGGGCCGGTGGCGCCGGCGTCGGTGCCGAAGGCGTACCAGCGGTGGGCCCAGATCGCGTCCTTGCCCTGGACGCCGCCGCCGGCGGACTCGTCCTCACCGGCGTGCACGATCTGGAAGTGGTCGACGTAGCCGTCCGGCTCGTTGAAGTTGCCGTCGCCGTCGAAGTCGTAGCGGTCCCACTGGTCGTACTTGGCCAGGTCCGCCTTGATGTCGGCGTCCGTGCGGCCGGCCTTCTTCTGCTGGGCGACCCAGGCGCTCAGGCCGTCGCTGACGACGTTCCACACGCTCGGGCAGTTGGTCTGGCCGCAGGCGTTGTTGCCGTAACGCGCCTCGTTGTACGGGACCTTGACCCAGTCCGTGACCTCACCGGTGACCGAGTAGCGGCCCGAGGACTGCTTCTCGTAGTACTTCTTCAGCGACTCGGTCTTCTTGCCGGTGCCGAAGTAGAGGTCCTGGTAGTGCTTCTTGTTGTAGTCCTTCTGCCAGGCCGTGGAGTTGTCCTTCTTACGGTCCGGCGCGGCGATCTTGTTGTGCAGCGGGCCCGCGGTGCCGCCGTACTTGGGATCCGTCTGGTTCCCGAACTCCACCAGGATCGTGAAGATCTTGTCGGTCTTCTCGCGGCTCAGCTCGACGTACTTGCTCTGGCCCTTGCGGCTCTTGAGCTTGACGACCTTGGAGCCGTTGCGCTCCTCCGCCTTCGCCTTGCCCGATATGAGCTGGTTCAGGGCCTCCTCGCGCTGGGCGTCCTGAGTCTTGCTCAGAGGGCCGTCGAGGTCGTGCTTCTGCTGCTTCACCGGAGCCGGGTCGTGCCGGTTCGCGGCGGCCGACGGGGCCTGGGTGCCGGCCTCCGCGACGGCGAAGGTCGCGAACGTGGCCGAGGCCGCAGCAAGCGTCACGCCTATGGCGGCCGCTCTGAACGTCCAGGATCTGCTGGTCACTTGAGTTCCTCCCCCGCGCCGCGCACACGGACAGGGGGTTCCGGGTCATGGAGGAATCCGTGCGCGCACGATCAACGCGTGTAATCAAGTGACGACATTTGACTAGAGGTTAAGCCGAAAAACCAGACCTTGACTTGAGCAAGACAAGTGCACTATGCGGAGTCGGCGTTCGCTTTACGGACACGTGTCGACTTGCCGACAGGCGCAGGGATCCGTCCGTCCGAGGGGCGGGGTGACTCCGTGCGCCCCCCGTGCACCGGTACCGTGGGTTAGGTCACGCTTACCGGGCGTCCCGCTCGGGCATGCAGGCCAAGAGAGCCGAACGGCACCACGCCCGCTTCCGAAGACTGCCGAGGACACGATTGCCATGCCTCGTCCGACCGCCGCACAGCTCGCCTACGGTTCCTGCACCGTGATCTTCTCGACGCTCGCCATGCTGCTGCTGTCCGAGACGAGTTCGGGCGTCGGGATCGTCGTCATCGCCCTCTCGGCCCTGGCGCTGGGCCTGCTCGTCGCCTGGACGGTTCCCGTCCCCGTGGCGCGCACGGCGCAGGCGCCCGCCGAGCCCGTGACGGACGAGGAGCGCGTGCCCACCTCCCTGTGACCGGCCGGCGCAAGACAGGCCGGCGCGCGAGACAGGCCGGCGGCGGGTCCGGGCACGTCCCGGGTTCACCGCCGTCCCCTGGGCATCGCCGCCCCCGCGCTCAACGCGTGCTGACCACCACCGTCTTGGCCGCCTTGTCGTGCAGGCCCTGCTTGTACGGCTTGTCGAAGAAGCTCCAGCCGCCGCAGATCGCCGTCCAGATGCAGGCGCAGCAGAAGGCGAACGGCACCCACAGCACCAGGGCGCGGATCAGCGAGGTCTGCGCGGAGGGAGTGGCGCCGTTCTCCAGGTCGGCCACCCGCAGGCCGAGCCACCTCTTGCCGAGGGTCTGCCCCGTTCTGCTGATCAGGACGGTGTCGTAGGCGACGTAGAGCACGGCCGCGGTGAGGGACTGGGCGAAGGATTTGCCGGCCTCGATGCGGTCGCCGTCCACGGTGTACTCACGCACCCCGAACGCCCAGGTGAGCAGCCAGACGACGATGCCGACCAGGATCATGTCGAGGATCCGCGCGAGGGTCCGTCTGCCGCTGTCGGCGAGCGGGGGCATGCCGGACAGGGGGTCGGCGGGATATCCGCCGGCACCGGATCCGTAGGGGCCGGCGTCGTACGGGCCGCCGCCACCGTAGGGACCTCCCCCATAGGGACCGCCGCCGTACGGGGTGTCGTAGGGCGAGCCGCCCTGGTCCGGCGGGGGCTGCTTCCTGAGGGGGTCGTCCTCCGGGGGCTGCTCTCCGGAGCCGGGGGGCGGTTCACTGCTCATGGCCCGAGTGGAACCCGAACACCCCGGCTCCGCACCCGGCGGACGGCCGTACGGAGTAGGCGCGCCGCGGTCAGCCCGCGACGAACGTGCGGGCCGCCTTGTCGTGCCAGCACTGGCGCCAGGGCCGGTCGAACAGGCACCACAGCACGCCCAGGATCCCGACGGCCAGCAGTCCCGGCACGCTCAGGACCAGCCAGCGGCGCAGCGCCGGGCCGAACGTCGGGGGCTCGTGCGCCTCGATGTCCCGCACCTCCAGACCGCACAGCTTCTTGCCGAGGGTGCGGCCCCACTTGACCGTGGGCAGCACCTCGTACAGGACGCCGGCCAGGAGAAGGACGGCGAGGATGATGCCGAGGCTGGTGCCGGTGGTGCCGTCGAGCAGCCAGACGGTGACCTCGTGGCCGGACAGTCTGGCCGCGTCGATCTTCTCCTGGACGTGGTCAACGGCCCGCGTGCCGAGCGGGACCGCCGCGGCGGCCGTCACGGCACCCACCGCCAGCAGGTCGATCAGCCGGGCGGCGAGCCGCTTGCCGAGTCCCGCGGGGCGGGCGGCGGCCTGCCGGCGCGCGGCGGCCTGGAAGAGGTCCTCCACCGGCGGCTTCCACGGCGCCACCGGCTGCTCGTCCCCGCCCCCGGCCAGCTGGTGCACCTGCTGCGCCCAGGAGGCCTGCCCGCCACCGGGACCGCTGGTCAGCGGGGCGCCGGAGGCACCGGAGCGCGAAGGCGCGGCCTGCGGCACCCCGGGCTGCGGGGCTCCCGCCTGCGCGGGGCCCGCCTGATGCGGGACCGACGGGGCCGCGGCGACGGGCGTCTGAGGGGTCTGCGGGGTCTGCGGGGCGCCGGGGGTCTGGGGCGTGGCCGGCGGGTGCGGCGTGTGCGGCGGCTGTGCGGCTCCGGCGCGGGCCGCGGCGGCCTTCCCGGCGGCGAAGCCCGAGTTCGCGGGTGCGCCGGCCGGGCCCTGTGTGCCGAAGCCGGCCGGGCCGGAAGCACCGGGCGGAACGTCATCGTGCCGTCGTCGGTGCGGGCCGCCGCCGGACCGGGGATCGGGCGGCGGAAGATGAACGTGCCGGGGTCCGGGGCCTCGTCGTGCTCCGCCGGAGGGATCGTGCCGGTGCCGTCGGTGCGGTCGGTGCCCCGGCCGTCGGCGGAGCCCGGCAGGTCCGCCGGCACCCGCGGGTCGACGCCCGGGGCGTCGCGGTGGCCGGCGTCCCCGCCGGACCCGGCCGGCCGGTCCTGCTGCCCGGGCCGGCCCCACTGCGCGCCCTGCGCGGCCGGCCCCGGCCCGCCCGCCCGGGCCCACCGGCCGCCCGGACCCGCCTGGCCCTGCTGGTCGGCGCCGTCCCGCGGGCCGGTGTCCGCCGGGGCCGCCGGGTCCTCGTCGAAGAAGTGGGGGCCCGTCTCCTCGACGGACGGGGCGGCCGGCTGGACGCCGGCGGGCGGGACGAGCGGCTCACCGTCCTTCGGCGCCGGTCGGCTGGTGCCGGGCACCCAGGAGGCGCCGTTCCAGTACCGGACGTAGCCGGGGATGGACGGGTCCGGGTAGTAGCCCTCGCGGGGCCTGTCGTCGCCGGGTGCCGGGGTTGGGGCGCTCATGTCCGTCGTCCCGTATCTGCTCGGGGGTGGTATGGGGGCCTCCACATCTATCAGACCCGGGCATCCCCCACCGCCAGTCCCGCCGGACCGACCCCTTTCCGGGCAACGCCGAACCGGACTTACCGCCCGCGCGAAGAAAATCTCCCGAACCCGCGTAATGGCCCGGCCCCTGTCCCCTCTGACTCGGTGCGGGCCCGGTTCGAGCGGCCCCGAGCGGAAGGGAACGCAGATCATGGAACCCATCGTGGTGGAGCGGGAACTGGAGCTGAAGCTCGTCCTGTCGCCGGAGCGGAGCGTGCCGGTCCCGGCCCGGCTCGGCTACCGCTCCGACGATCCCTTCGCCGTCCACATCGCCTTCCACATCACCTCCGAGCACCCCGTCAACTGGACGTTCGCCCGCGAGCTGCTGGTGGAAGGGGTGTTCCGGCCGTGCGGGCACGGGGACGTGCGGGTGTGGCCGACGAAGGTGGGCGGCCGCGGTGTCGTGCTGATGGCGCTGAGTTCGCCGGACGGCGAGGCGCTGCTGGAGGCGCCGGCCTCGCAGGTGTCGGCCTGGCTGGAGCGGACGCTCAGGGCGGTGCCGCCGGGGACGGAGGGCGGGCGGCTGGGCCTCGACGACGCGCTCGACCAGCTGCTCGCCCGGTGACCCCGAGGTCAGAGGAGCTTGCCCGGATTGAGGATGCCCAGCGGGTCGAAGACCTGCTTCACGGCCCGCTGCATCTCCACCCCGACCGGGCCGATCTCCCGGGCCAGCCACTCCTTCTTCAGCACGCCGACCCCGTGTTCGCCGGTGATGGTGCCGCCCAGTTCCAGGCCCAGGGCCATGATCTCGTCGAAGGACTCGCGGGCCCGGCGGGACTCCTCGGGGTCCTGGGCGTCGAAGCAGACGGTGGGGTGGGTGTTGCCGTCGCCGGCGTGCGCGCAGACGCCGATCGTCAGGTCGTACTTGGCGGCGATCCGTTCGATCCCGTCCAGCATGGCGCCGAGCCGGGAGCGGGGCACGCACACGTCGTCGATCATCGTCGTGCCCTTGACCGCCTCCAGCGCGGTCAGCGAGAGCCGCCGGGCCTGCAGCAGCAGCTCGGACTCGGCGGCGTCCTCCGCCGGGACGACCTGTGTGGCGCCCGCGGCCTCGCACAGGGCGCCGAGGGCGGCCAGGTCGGCGGTGGGATCCGGGGTGTCGAACGCGGCCAGCAGCAGCGCCTCGGTGGTCTCGGGCAGCCCCATGTGAGCGAGGTCGTTGACCGCCTTGACGGTCGTACGGTCCATCAGTTCGAGGAGGGACGGGACGTGGCCGCCCGCCATGATGCGGCAGACGGCGTCGCAGGCGGCGGCCGCGGAGGCGAACTCGGCGGCCAGGACGAGCTGCTGGGGCGGCTTGGGGCGCAGCGCCAGCACCGCCCGGACGACGATGCCGAGGGAGCCCTCGGAGCCGACGAAGAGGCGGGTGAGGTCGTAGCCCGCGACACCCTTCGCGGTGCGGCGGCCGGTGGACATCAGACGGCCGTCGGCGAGCACGACGTCCAGGCCGAGGACGTACTCGGCGGTGACGCCGTACTTGACGCAGCACAGGCCGCCGGAGGCGGTGCCGATGTTGCCGCCGATGGTGCACATCTCCCAGCTGGAGGGGTCCGGCGGGTAGTACAGGCCGTGGGCGTCGACCGCGCGGGACAGGGCCGCGTTGACGACGCCGGGTTCGACCACGGCGACCCGGTCGACGGGGCTGATCTCCAGGATGCGGTCCATCTTGGTGAGGGACAGCACGATGCAGCCGTCGACGGCGTTGGCGCCGCCGGACAGGCCGGTGCGGGCGCCCTGCGGGACGACGGGGACGCGCAGCTCGGTGGCGATGCGCATGACGTGCTGGACCTGCTCCACGGTGCGCGGCAGGACGACGACGGCGGGGCTGCCCGCCGGGCAGAAGCTCGCCATGTCGTGCCCGTAGGAGGTCGTGACGTCGGGATCGGTGAGGACGGCCTCGGGCGGCAGGCCGGCCAGGAGCCGGTCGGTGAGGTTACCCGTGTGCTCGTCGCGCGGTGCTTCGATACGGCTCATGATCACAGCGTGACACTCGCGGCCATCGGTGTGAACCCCGCCCGTGCCGCCCTTGGGCCACCCGGATGTGCTCGTCGTACTGGCGCACAGTGAGCGCCATGGACAACCGACTGAGCGAGCCGGGCACGTCCCCGGTCCCCGAGCCGCCGCGCCGTTCCCGGCGGGTGCTGCGGCGGGTGCTGGTCGCCTCGCTGGCGGGCGGGGTCCTCGCGGGCGCGGCGCTGACGCTGCTGCCGGGGGAACGTCGGCACCCGGTGGCCGGGCCGCCCGCCCCGGGTCCGCGGGCCCAGGTGCGGACGCAGGCGCTGACGACGGTGACCTACGGGGTGCCGGCCGCGCTGCCGGGTCTGACCGGGCTCATCGGGCGGCAGGAGGCGCGGGTGCGGGCGCAGCCGCGGGACGCGCGGGCCTGGGCGGTGCTGGGGTCGGCGTATGTGGAGCGGGGGCGCCGGGCGGCCGACGCCGCCGACTATCCGCGGGCCGAGCGGGCGCTGCGGACCTCGCTGGAGGTGCGCGGCACGCGCAATGCCGAGGCGCTGGACGGGCTGGCCGCGCTGGCGCTCGCGCGCCGGGACTTCCCGGCGGCGAAACAGTACGGCGAGCAGGCGCTGAAGGCGGCGCCGAAGCAGTGGTCGGCGTATCCGCCGCTGATCGACGCGTACACCGGGCTCGGTGACTACAAGAACGCCCGCGCCACCCTGGACAAGCTGATGGGGCTGCGCACCGGCGCTGCGGTGCGGCCGGCCGTGATGGCGCGGGCGGCGGCGGTGTACCGGGACCGGGGCTGGCGCGAGGACGCGGTGGCCCAGCTGACCGACGCGGCGGCCGCCGCCCGCACGCCGGCCGAGCAGGCCGCCTGGCTGGCCGGGGTCGGGCAGCTGGCCTGGGAACGCGGGGACCTGCCGGACGCGCTGCGGCACTTCGAGGCCGCGCTGCGGCTCGATCCCGACCAGCGGGCGGCACCGGCCGGGCGGGCGCGGACGCTGGCCGCGCTGGGGCGCACCTCCGAGGCGCTGGCCGGGTACCGGGCCGCCGTCAAGGAGCGGCCGAGGCCCGAGGATTTGCTGGAGCTGGGTGAGCTGTACGAGTCGCTGGGGCAGACCGGGCCGGCCGAGGAGGAGTACGCGCGGCTGCGGACCGCGGTGCGGCGGTCGGTGGACGGCGGGGTCGACGAGGAGCTGCTCATCGGGCAGTTCGAGGCGGACCACGGGGACCCGTGGGAGGCCGTGGACCGGTTGCGGGAGGAGTGGCGGCGGCAGCCGGGGATCGAGGTGGCCGATGCCCTGGGCTGGGCGCTGCACCGGGCCGGCGAGGACGAGGAGGCGCTCACCTACGCGACGGTCGCGACGGACAAGGCGAAGGGCGGCGGGGTGCGCAGCGCGCTGTACGTGTTCCACCTGGGGGTGATCGAGGGGGAGCTGGACCGGTACGGCCCGGCGCAGCGGCATCTCGAGGAGGCGCTGCGGATCAACCCCCGTTTCTCCCCGCTGCGGGTGCCGGTGGCTCGGGAGGCGCTGCGGGAGCTGGGCGACGTCCCCGACGAGCCGCCGCCCAGCGAGTAGGGCCTGCCGTTACAGGTTGCCCCGCTTCTCCTGCTCGCGTTCGATCGCTTCGAACAGGGCCTTGAAGTTGCCCTTGCCGAAGCCCATCGAACCGTGCCGCTCGATGAGTTCGAAGAACACGGTCGGCCGGTCCTGGACCGGCTTGGTGAAGATCTGCAGCAGGTAGCCGTCCTCGTCGCGGTCGGCCAGGATCTTCAGCTCGCGCAGGGTCTCGACCGGCACGCGGGTGTCGCCGACCCACTCGCCGAGGGTGTCGTAGTAGGAGTCGGGGGTGTCGAGGAACGCGACGCCGGCCGCGCGCATGGTGCGGACCGTCTGCACGATGTCGTTGGTGTTGAGCGCGATGTGCTGGACGCCGGCGCCGCCGTAGAACTCCAGGTACTCGTCGATCTGGGACTTCTTCTTGGCGATGGCGGGCTCGTTGATCGGGAACTTGACCTTGAGGGTGCCGTCCGCGACCACCTTCGACATCAGCGCGCTGTACTCGGTGGCGATGTCGTCGCCCACGAACTCCTTCATGTTCGTGAAGCCCATGACCTTGTTGTAGAACTCGACCCACTCGTTCATCCGGCCGAGTTCCACGTTGCCGACGCAGTGGTCGACGGCCTGGAAGGTGCGCTGGGCGGGCGGCTCGACGAGCGGCTCGGCGGCCGTGTAGCCGGGCAGGTAGGGGCCGTCGTAGCCGGAGCGGTCGACCAGGGTGTGGCGGGTCTCGCCGTAGGTGGCGATGGCGGCGAGGACGACGGTGCCGTGCTCGTCCTTCATCTCGTACGGCTCGGTGACCGGGCGGGCGCCGTGCTCGACGGCGTAGGCGAACGCGCGGCGGGCGTCCGGGACCTCGATGGCCAGGTCGACGACGCCGTCGCCGTGCTCGGCCACGTGCTGGGCGAGGAAGTGGCCCCAGGTGCTGCTCGGCTTGATCACCGAGGTGAAGACGAAGCGGGCGGAGCCGTTCTCCAGTACGTATGCGGCGGTTTCGCGGCTGCCGTTCTCCGGTCCGGAGTAGGCGACCAGCCGCATGCCGAAGGCGGTGGAGTAGTAGTGCGCCGCCTGCTTGGCGTTGCCCACGGCGAAGACGACCGCGTCCATTCCCTTGACCGGGAAGGGGTCGGCCTGCCGGGCGGTCGTGTCGGGAGTGTGCTGTGTGGTCTGCGTCATAGCGGAAGGGTGGACCCGCTCTGCAAGGTGCGCAATAGTTCGCCGATCCACTGGGCAATCTGTTTGGTGGTACGCCCGTGTCGGCGGTCTTTCTGTACAGGATGACCATCAGAGGAGCTTCCGTGGCGATCGATCATCTGGACGGACGGATCATCGTGCTGCTCGCCGAGGAGCCGCGCATCGGGGTGCTGGAGATGTCCCGGCGGCTGGGCGTGGCGCGGGGGACCGTGCAGGCACGGCTCGACCGGCTTCAGTCGAACGGAGTCATCCGCGGATTCGGTCCCCAGGTGGATCCGGCGGCCCTCGGCTACCCGGTCACCGCGTTCGCCACACTGCAGATCCGGCAGGGCCAAGGCGCGGACGTGCGGGCGTACTTGACGACCGTGCCGGAGGTGCTGGAGCTGCTGACCACCACCGGCAGCGGAGACATGCTGTGCCGGCTGGTGGCCCGCTCGAACGCCGATCTTCAACGGGTGATCGACCGGGTCGTCGGTTTTGATGGGATCGTCCGGGCCTCCACGGCGATCGTCATGGAGAACCCCGTTCCGCTGCGGGTCATCCCGCTGGTGGAGCAGGCGGCCCGGGACAGGGAAGAGACCTGACCGACCCGGGGGTGAGCGCGGGTGAACTTCTGGGAGTACCTGGGCAGCCGCCACCAGCAGCTGCTCACGGACGCCTACCAGCACGCCAGCGTGGTCTTCCAGTGCATGGTGCTGGCGACCCTCCTCGGGGTCCTCGTCGGCGTCGCCACCTACCGCACGGAGTGGGCCGGCAACCTCGCCACCACCGCCGGCTCCACCATCCTCACCGTCCCCTCGCTCGCCATGATCGGCCTGCTGATCCCGGTCGTCGGCCTGGGCGTGCCGCCCACGGTGATCGCGCTGACGCTGTACGGGCTGCTGCCCGTCGTGCGCAACGCGATCGTGGGCCTGCGCGGGGTGGACCCGGCGCTGGTGGACGCGGCCCGCGGCATCGGCATGTCCGGGCCGGCGCGGCTGGCGCGGGTGGAGCTGCCGCTGGCCTGGCCGCCGATCCTCACCGGCATCCGGGTCTCCACCCAGATGCTGATGGGCATCGCCGCGATCGCCGCCTACGCCTCCGGACCCGGCCTCGGCAACGAGATCTTCCGCGGACTCGCCTCCCTGGGCAGCAAGAACGCCCTGAACCAGGTGCTGGCGGGCACGCTCGGGATCATCATCCTCGCCCTGCTGTTCGACGCCGCGTACGTCCTGATCGGGCGGCTGACCATTCCCAGGGGGATCCGTGTCTGAGCCGGCCCCCGCCACCGCGCACGGCGCCCCCATCGAACTGGAGAACCTGACCAAGCGGTACCCGGGCAGTCCGCAGCCGGCCGTGGACAACGTGAACATGGAGATCAAGGCGGGCGAGACGGTCGTCTTCGTCGGCCCGTCCGGCTGCGGGAAGTCCACGACCCTGAAGATGATCAACCGGCTGATCGAGCCGACCGGCGGGCGCATCCGGATCGGCGGCGAGGACGTCACCGACATCGACCCGGTGCGGCTGCGCCGCAAGGTCGGCTACGCCATCCAGTCCTCGGGGCTGTTCCCGCACATGACCGTCGCCCAGAACATCGCGCTCGTACCGAGGATGACCGGCTGGCCGAAGAAGCGGGTCGCGGAGCGGGTCGAGGAGATGCTGGACCTCGTCGGGCTCGACCCGGGCGAGTTCCACGGCCGCTACCCGCGTCAGCTCTCCGGCGGCCAGCAGCAGCGCGTCGGCGTGGCCCGGGCGCTCGCCGCCGACCCGCCGGTGCTGCTGATGGACGAGCCGTTCGGCGCGGTCGACCCGATCACCCGCGACCACCTCCAGGACGAGCTGATCCGGCTCCAGTTCGAGCTGCACAAGACGATCGTGTTCGTCACCCACGACTTCGACGAGGCGATCAAGCTGGGCGACCGGATCGCGGTGCTGCGCGAACGCTCGCACATCGCCCAGTTCGACACCCCGGAGGCGATCCTCACCAACCCCGCCGACGACTTCGTCTCCGGCTTCGTCGGTGCCGGGGCGGCCCTGAAGCGGCTCAACCTGAGCCGGGTGCGGGACGTGGAGATGCGGGAGTACCCGACGGTGACCGTGGACACCCCGCTCCAGCAGATCTTCGGCCTCCTGCGCGCCGGCGGCACCAACGAGATCCTGCTCCTGGACAGGCGGCGCCGCCCCTACAAGTGGCTCCGGCGCGGCGACCTGATGCGGGCCCGCGGTTCGCTCGCCCGCGCGGGCACCCTGGTGCACGACACGGTGACCCGGGACGCCACCCTGCGGGACGCGCTGGAGGCCGTGCTGACCGACAACGCGGGCCGGGTCGCGGTGACCGGGCGGCGCGGCGAGTACATCGGCGTCGTCGACATGGAGACGCTGATGAACTCCGTGCACGAACTGCTGGAGGCCGACCGGCTCGACGCCCTGGAGCACCAGCACGATCTGGAGGAGGCGAGGGCCCAGCAGACCCATTTCGAGCAGGAGGGCGAAGCGACGGAGAGGAAGGCATGAGCACCGCCCGGCGCCCCGAGGGCGAGCACGACGTGCGGGGCCTCGCCTTCCGCGACGAGGGCGAGGCCGAGCAGGAGGCCCCGCCCCCGCCTGCGCGCCCGTCCGGGCGCCGGCTGTCCTGGCCGCGGCTGACCGTGCTGCCCGCGTTCCTGGTCGCCCTGCTCCTCGCGACCTGGCTGTGGTTCCGGCAGGCCGACCTGGACACGATCTCCCGGAACGCGCTGTCGGGCGGCCAGGTCTCCAAGGCGCTGTGGCAGCACGTGCGGCTGACGGCGGTCTCCACGTTCTTCGTGCTGATCATCGCCATCCCGCTGGGCATCCTGCTGACCCGCCGCGCGTTCCGCAAGGCCACCCCGCTGGCCATGACCATCGCCAACATGGGACAGGCGACCCCGGCGATCGGCCTGCTGGCGCTCCTCGTCATCTGGCTGGGCACCGGCACCAGGGCGGCCCTGATCGGCATCGTCGTCTACGCCGTCCTGCCCGTGCTCTCCAACACGATCGCTGGCCTCAAGGCCAACGACCCGGCCCTGCTGGAGGCCGCCCGCGGCATCGGCATGTCCCCGCTCGGCGTGCTCACCCGGGTCGAACTCCCCCTCGCCGTCCCGCTGATCCTGGCGGGCGTCCGCACCGCGCTGGTCCTCAACGTCGGTACGGCCACCCTGGCGACCTTCGGCGGGGGCGGCGGCCTCGGCACGCTGATCACCACCGGCATCACCACCCAGCGCATGCCCGTCCTGGTGCTGGGCTCGGTGCTGACCGTGGCACTGGCCCTGCTGGTGGACTGGCTGGCCTCGCTCGCGGAAGTGCTGCTGCGGCCGCGCGGACTGGAGGCGGGCGCATGAGACGCCGTACCCGGCTGGCGCTGGCCGCGCTGCTCGTCGTGCCGTCCGGCTGCGGGCTGACCAGCGGCTCCCCCATGACCGACGACGTCGAACCGGGCACGATCGGGCGGGGCAGGCCGCTGGCGGGCGCCCATCTGACCGTCACCTCCAAGGAGTTCACCGAGCAGCTGATCCTCGGGGCGATCATGGGGATCGCCTTCCAGGCGGCCGGCGCGGACGTCCTCGACCGGACCGGCATCCAGGGGTCCATCGGATCCCGGGAGGCGGTCAGGAAGGGGGACGCGGACGCCCAGTTCGAGTACACGGGCACGGGCTGGATCACCTATCTGGGCAACAGCGGGCCGATCCCCGACCCGCGGAAGCAGTGGGAGGCCGTGCGGGACGCCGACCTGAGGAACGGGCTGACCTGGCTGGCGCCCTCACGGCTGGACAACACCTACGCGCTCGCCATGAACCAGGCCGACTTCGGGAAGTACCGCACGAAGACGCTGTCCGAGGTGGCCGCGCTGTCGAAGAGGGACCCGGGCGCGGTCACCCTGTGCGTGGAGGGCGAGTTCGCCAACCGGGCCGACGGGCTGCCCGGCATGGAGAAGGCGTACGGCATGAGCGTGCCGGCCCGGAACGTCACCCAGATGGACACCGGGATCATCTACACCCAGGTCGCCAAGGGCAGTTGCACCTACGGCGAGGTGTTCACCACCGACGGCCGGATCAAGTCGATGAACCTGGTGGTGATGGCCGACGACAAGAACTTCTTCCCCAACTACAACGCCACCCCCGTGGTCAACACGAAGGTCCTGAGGAAGTGGCCGGCCATCGCGGACGTCATCGAACCCGTCACCCGGAAGCTGGACAACACGGTGGCCCGGACCCTGAACGCCAAGGTGGACGTCGACGGCGAGGACCCGCACCAGGTGGCGCTGGACTGGATGAAGCAGGAGGGCTTCGTGAAGTAGCCCCTCACCGTGACCGTTTCGCGCTGTGTCCGTGCAGTGTCCAACCGATGTGCTGACTGTGTAACAGCAGCGTTTTCCCTGTTCAGAGGGACATCGATCAGCCATACGATCTTCACATCAACAAGGTCCCGTCCCGGGGGGAATCCGGCGGGCTTTCAGTGTGGGGACACCATCATGCGCATTCGCTCCTTCGTGGGCGCCCTCTGCGGCGCCCTGGCTCTGTCCGCGCTCGCCCTCCCGGCGGCCCAGGCGGAGGAGAACCCCATCACGTTCTCGAACATCGCGATCAACAGCGGCAACCCCCTGGTCGTCGGCGCCGGCACGCCGAAGCAGTTCTCCGTGCACTACACCGTGAACCACGCCCACCGGCTCTACTTCTCCCAGGCGTACCTGTACGCGGGCGGCCTGGACACGTGGAGCGGCCAGAGCCAGGCGGTGAGCGAGCCGTCGTGCCGGGACCTGAGTGCCACCGTCACGCGCTGCGTGCAGACGCTGGCCATCGACCCGGAGACGCTCGTAGGCAGCGGCGTCGCCGGCACCTGGCACGTCCTCCTGGAGGCGAGCGACGCCGACGACAACGTGATCGGCAAGGGCGGCCTGTACCCGACCAAGGTGCTGCGCGCCTCCACCATGACCACCACCGACGCCGACCCCGAGCCGGTCGCCAAGGGCAAGACCCTCACCGTCACCGGCAAGCTGGCCCACGCCGACTGGAACACTCACACCTACCGCGGGCAGGCCGGCAAGTCTGCGGTGCTGCAGTTCCGCCCCGACGGCGGCTCCTACAAGACCGTCAAGACCGTCAGGACCGGCAGCGGCGGCGCGCTGAGGACCACGGTGACCGCGAACACCAGCGGCGCCTGGCGCTGGTACTACGCGGGCGACTCCACCACCGCCGGAGCCACGGCCGTGGGCGACACCGTCCTCGTCAAGTAGCGGGCCGGCCCGCCCTTCGGGCGCCGGGACCCCACCACGGGGGCCCGGCGCCTCGTGGCGCGTTGGGCGAGGTGCCGGTCCGATGCGGGCACCGCTCCCGGCGCTGTCGCCAGGCGTGCCGCCGGGGTCCGGGAGCCCGGCACGTTCCGGACGACAGGCCCCTAGCAGCTCGGGACCGAGCCCTTGCCCTTCTCCAGGGCCACCAGGGAGTCGACCGCGCTCTTCAGCGTGGTCACCGGAACGAGCCGCAGGCCTCTTGGCAGCTCCGCCTCGGCGTCGGCGCACTCCGCCTTCGGGACCAGGAAGACCGTGGCCCCGTCCCGGCGCGCGGCCTGCGTCTTCAGGGCCACCCCGCCGACCGCGCCGACCTTGCCGGCGTCGTCGATCGTGCCCGTGCCGGCGATGGTGCGGCCCCCGGTGAGGTCGCCGCCGCTGCCGTCGCCGTCCAGCTTGTCGATGATGCCCAGGCTGAACAGCAGGCCCGCGCTGGGGCCGCCCACGTCGGCGAGCTTCAGCGTGACCTTGACCTTGCCGGCGCTCAGCCCGAGGTACTTCAGCGCCGCCCGGGTCGCCGCGTCCTGGGACTCCCGCATCTGCGCCAGGTTGTGCTTCTCGATCTCCTTGACGGTGTCCCCGCTCGGGTAGACCGCGTCGTGCGGCATGACGGCCCGGTCGGTGCGGAACCAGTTGTCGACCACGTCACCGAGGGAGACCCGGGTGTCCGGACCGGTCACCACGATCGTGGTCATCCGCAGCTGCCCGCTGGTCTTCCGGGTCGCCGCGCCGGAGACGCTGATCACCGGGTCGCCCTGGTTCTCGCCGAGCACGTTCGCCGTCGAGCCGGGCTGCGCCAGCGAGAACGGCAGCGGCGCGAACACCGCAGTGGCGAGCAGGGCCACGACGGGCAGCGCGCAGACGGCGAGGGCCTGGGGGCGCGTGAGACGTGAGAGCACGGAGTCAATCTAACCCGGCGCCCCCGTCCGGCCACCGGCCCCTCACCCCGGGTACAGGTCCCGGCGCCCCCGGGTGAACCGGCGCAGGGCGTCCGGGAGGGGCTCGACGCCGATGCCGGGGCCGGCCGGCACCGGCAGGTGCCCGTCCTCCAGGACGAACGGCTCGGTGATGTCCTCCGCGAAGTAGCGGCCGGACGCCGAGGTGTCCCCGGGCAGGGTGAAGCCGGGCAGCGCGGCCAGGGCGAGGTTCGGGGCGCGGCCGATGCCGGTCTCCAGCATGCCGCCGCACCACACCGGCACCCCGTGCGCGTGGGCCACGTCGTGCACCCGGCGGGCCTCCAGGTAGCCGCCGACCCGCGCGGGCTTGACGTTCACCACCCGGCAGGCGTCCATGGCGATCGCGGACGCGGTGTCGCGGGCGTGGTGCAGGGACTCGTCCAGGCAGACGGGCGTGCCGAGGCGCCGCTGGAGCAGGGCGTGGGCGTGCAGGTTGTTCTCCTCCAGCGGTTCCTCGATCAGCAGCAGCCCGAACGCGTCCAGCCGGCGCAGGTGCTCGGCGTCGGCGAGGGTGTAGGCGGTGTTGGCGTCGACCTGGAGGGGCAGGCCGTCGCCGAAGCGCTCACGGACCGCCCGGACCGGCTCGACGTCCCAGCCGGGCTCGATCTTCAGCTTGATGCGCACGTACCCCTCGGCCAGGTAGCGCTCGACCTCCTCCAGCAGCTCGGGGAGCGAGTCGCGGATGCCGACGGAGACGCCGGCGGGCACCCGGTCCCGTACCGCGCCGAGGTAGGTCGCGAGCGGCATGCCGTGGGCGCGCAGCTCGGCGTCCAGCACGGCGGTCTCCAGGGCCGCCTTCGCCAGCTCGTGGCCCTTCACCTTCGCCATGGCCGGGGCCAGCGCGGCCGTGGTGAGGTGCGGGAGCGCGGCCACGCGGGGCAGCAGGAAGTCGCGCAGCACGATCTCGGCTCCGGCGACGAACTCCGGGCAGTACAGCGGCTCGGGGTCGGCGGCGAACTCCGACCAGCCCTCGGCGCAGTCGGTGACCACGCGCAGCAGGAAGGTGTCCTTCGACGTCATCGTCCCGAAGGAGGTACGGAACGGGGTGACCAGCGGGATCGCCACGTGCACGATCTCGACGCGTTCGAGCCTCACGCGGCCCCCTCCGTCCGGGTCAGGGTGTACCAGCCGTCGCGGGACATCCCCGTGGCCCGGAAGCCCTCCACGAAGGCCTCCAGGAACACCTCGCGCACGGCGTGCCGCCAGCGCAGGGCGAGCGCGGGGTCGGCGGCGCGCAGGGCCACGACGTCCTCGGGCACCCGGCACCGGACGTACCGGTCGTCGCGGCGGGCGAGCGGGCCGCCGTCGGGGGCCGTCCGGAACACGGCGCCGCCCCCGCCGTCGCCCTCGCCCCCGCCGTCGTACGGGCCGGGCGGCGCCGTCAGGTCCCAGGTCACCGTCAGCCGGTCGCTCTCGTCGCCGTCGTTCACTCCGTCGGCCATGGGGCCGTAGAAGTCGGCCAGGTACTCGGTGCCGACGGCGCCCAGTTTGGCCAGGTTGAAGCGGGCGTTGCGGCCGGCCAGCGGGTCGAAGGTCCAGCGCATGGTGCGGGCGCCGAGGGCGACGGCCCAGTCCCGCTGGGCCAGCTTCAGGGTGGGTCCGAGACCCCGTTCGGCGGCGGCCACCAGCGAATACGTGCCGCGCTCCGGGCCGAGCACGGCGACGGACGCGCCCGCGAGCCGCTGCCCGGCGTACACCGCGTGCACCGCGCCGCCGGCGTGCGCCAGGCTGCGCAGCACCTCGGCCGGGTAGGGCGGGGCGGTGCGGGGCGTCTGCCACACGTCGCTGAAGTGGTCGGCGACGGCCGCAAGCCCGGCGACGTCGTGGACGGTACGGACGGTGACCCCGGTGGTCGTCATTCCTGCGGTCATGGCCACGAGTCTCGGCGGAAGGGAGGGGGCGTGTGTTGTGCGCCCGGCCAATGGATGCGTAGGTTCGTTTCACGATCCGCCAACCACCACGTGGGTACGTACCACCGCCCGCCGGCCGCACGGGTCCCGCTCCCCCGCCCGAGACCGCACAGGTCCCGTCTCCACCGCCCGCCGACCACCTGATGAGGACCCTCATGGACCCCTGCACCCTCGGTGACCTGCTGGACGTCGTCGGCGGTCCGGCGCTGTTCCTGCACACCGCTCCCGCAGGCCTCGGCGTCCCGGTCACCGAGGCGGTGCTGCACGACGGCGGCGTCCCGCTCCCCCGGCTGCCCGGCGCGCTGCTGCTGGCGGTCGGGGTACCGGCGGCGGACGCGGGGCCGCTGCTTGCGGCGGCCGGCGAGGCCGGGCTGACCGGCGTGGTGGTGCGCGGCGCGGACGGGCCGGCCGCGGCCGCGGAGGCGCACGGCGTGGCCCTGCTCTCGGTGCCGGCGGACGCGGCCTGGCACCACGTCCATCTCCTGCTGGCCTCGGCGATCTCGGCCCGGTCCGCCGCCGTCCCGGCCGACACCGGCCTCGGCGACCTGTTCGCGCTGGCCGACGCGATCGCGACGGCGACCGGCGGGGCCACCGCCATCGAGGACCCGCGGCAACGGGTCCTCGCCTACTCCACCGTCGCCGGCCAGCCCGTGGACGAGGACCGCCGGCAGGGCATCCTCGGCCGGCAGGTGCCGGCCGGCCCGCAGAACACCGAGCAGTACCGGCGGCTGTTCGCCGCCGGCCGGCCGCTGCGGCTGCCCGCGCTGTCCGAGGCGGACCTGCCCCGGCTGGCGATGCCGGTACGGGCCGGCGGGGAGACGCTCGGCTCGGTGTGGGTGGTGGACGGCGGCTCGCTCGCCCCGGACGCCGAGGACACCCTCGTCCAGGGCGCCTCCACCGCGGCCCTGCTCCTGCTGCGCGCGCGGGCGGCCCGGGAACTGGCCCGGCACCGGGGCGGCGACCTGTTGCGCCGGCTGCTGGACGGCACGGCGGCCGAGTCGGCGACCGCCGCCGCCCGGCTGGGAGTCGACGGCCCGGCCCGGGTCGCGGCCTTCGTCCTGGACTCCGCGGCGAGCGTCCCGGACGCCGAGCGCACGGCGCTGCGTCTGCTGGACGTCGTACGCCTGCAGTGCGAGGCCCGCTACGGCCGGCACGCGTGCGTGCTGGTGGACGGCGTGGTGTACGCGGTGCTGCCCGGGCCGGGCGAGCGGCACCGACGGCTCGCCGAGGACATCGTGGCGCGGGCCGGGCAGGCGCTGCGGGTGCCGGTACGGGCCGGGCTGGGCGAGGTGGTGCCGGGCGGGGAGGGGCTCGCGGACTCGCGGGCGGACGCGGACCTGGTGCTGCGGGTGCTGGACGCGGATCTGCCGGTGGCCGTGGTGGACGAGGTGCGGGCCCGGGTGACGCTGCTGCGGCTGACCGAGGTGATGGCCGAGCGGCGGGAGTTGAGCGCGGGCGGGTGGCGGCGGGTGCTGGCGTACGACGCCGGGCACGGCACGGCGTACGCGCGCACGCTGATCTGCTGGTTCGAGGCGGGCTGCGACATGGCGGGCGCGGCGAGTGCGCTGGCCGTGCATCCCAACACCTGCCGCTACCGCCTCCGTCAGCTCCAGCAGCACACCGGCATCGACCTGACCGACCCCGACGAACGCCTGATCCTGTGGCTGCACCTGCGCACCCTGGCGGACCTGAGCCCGGAGTCGCGGGGCGGCTGATTCAGCGGAGGGCCTCGGCGACCTCGCGGGCCGCCTCCACCACCCTCGGCCCCACCCGCTCCGGCACGGACTCCGCCAGCATCACCACGCCCACGCTGCCCTCGACGCCGGTCACCCCGACCAGCGGTGCCGCGGCCCCGCTCGCCCCGGCCTCCAGCTCGCCGTGCGTGAGGGTGTACCCGGGGTCGGCGGACGGCGACTGCCGCGCGGACAGGATCGCCCTGCCCGCTGCCCCCCGGTCCAGGGGATGCCGGAAACCGGCCCGGTAGGCCACGTGATAGTCGGTCCACGTCGGCTCGACCACGGCGACGGCCAGTGCCTCCGTCCCGTCCACCAGCGTCAGGTGCGCGGTCGCCCCTATGTCCTCGGCCAGCGACCGCAGCGCGGGCAACGCGGCCTCCCGTACCAGCGGATGCACCTGCCGGCCGAGCCTCAGCACGCCGAGCCCGACCCGGGCCCGGCCGCCCAAGTCACGTCGCACGAGGGCGTGTTGTTCCAGCGTGGCGAGCAACCGGTACACCACGGTCCGGTTCACGCCCAGTTTGGTGGACAACTCGGTGACGGTCAGCCCGTGGTCCGTGTCGGCCAGCAGCTTGAGGACGCGCAGTCCCCGGTCGAGCGTCTGAGAGGTCTCCGCGGTCACGACGCCCACTCCTTCGGCGGTGAGGTCGGCGACCCCTGAGCGGCGTATGCGTCACCGAGTCCCGTCGGCGACGCGCTACAGAGGCCGCCGATCGGCAGGACGGCCGGGCGGCTCCCGGACCTTGTCGCTTCACGGCTGCGCTCCGCGGCGGCGCTGCCACGGGGCGTATGCGTAGCGGGACAGTAGCGAAGCCGGTTCGCTGAGCGGAAGCCTTCGTCCAGAATCCGGGCAAGACCAGATCCGGCCTGCCGCCATTCGTCCGGATACGCACACAGTCCGACCCTCGGAATCCCGACCCGAAACCCCCTGCCCCCGGGGCAAAGCCGCACGGTCCCCGGCCCGAAGCCCCACGGGCCGCAGGGCTGAGCCCCTCGCGGGGCCGGGGCCGCGAGCCCACCGGGCTGGGACCGAGACCCCACGGGGCCGAGGCCGACAGCCCACCGGGCCGGGACCGAGACCCCACGGGGCCGAGGCCGACAGCCCACCGGGCCGGGACCGAGAGCCGACAGGCCAGGACCGAGACCCCACCGGGCCGGGACCGAGAGCCGACAGGCCAGGACCGAGAGCCCACCGGGCCGGGGCCGAGAGCCGACGGGCCGGGACCGAGAGCCCACCGGGGCGGGGCGGGATCCCACCGGGCCACGGCCGAGATCTCACCGGAGCGGGGCCGAGATCTCTCAGGGTCCGGGGCGGAGCCGAGATCTCACCGGGAGGCCGAGATCTCACCGGGCGGGGCCGAGAGCTCACCGGGGGCCCAGATCTCACCGGGCGGGGCCGAGATCTCTCGGGGTCCGGGGCGGAGCCCCGTGGCGGGGCCTTCTCGGTCTGCCGAGTCGGGTGGGCGGGTGGGCGAGGACCCGGCGAGAGCAGCGCAGCGTCACCGCATGCGCGTCGCCCACTCCTGCACCTTCGCGATCCGCTGCCGCAACTGCCCCGCCGTGGCCTCCGCACTCGGCGGCCCCCCGCACACCCGCCGCAGCTCGGTGTGGATGACCCCGTGCGGCTTCCCACTCTGGTGCACATACGCGCCGACCATCGTGTTCAGCTGCTTCCGCAGCTCCATCATCTCCTTGTGCGTGACCACCGGCCGCCGCTCGGCCGGCAGCTCCAGCAGGTCCGCCTCGGTGTCCGGCTTCTTCCGGCTGTGCGCGATCTGCCGGGCCTGCCGCTTCTGCAGCAGCATCTGCACCTGCTCGGGCTCCAGCAGCCCCGGAATCCCCAGGTAGTCCTGCTCCTCCTCGCTCCCGGGGTGGGCCTGCATGCCGAACTCGGCGCCGTCGTAGAGCACCCGGTCGAAGACGGCCTCGGACTCCAGCGCCTCGAAGGAGAACTGCTCCTGCTCGCCGGTGTCCTCGTCCTGCTGCTTGTTCGCCTCCTCCATCTCCTTCTCGGATTCGGCGTACGGGTCCTCCTCGCCCTCCTTCTTCGGCTTGTCGAGGGCGTGGTCCCGTTCCTTCTCCATCTCGTTGGCGAAGGTCAGCAGGTCGGGCACGGTCGGCAGGAACACCGACGCGGTCTCGCCGCGCCGCCGGGACCGCACGAAACGCCCGACGGCCTGCGCGAAGAAGAGAGGGGTGGAGATGGTCGTGGCGTACACGCCCACCGCGAGCCGGGGGACGTCGACGCCCTCGGACACCATCCGGACCGCGACCATCCACCGGTCGTTGCTGCCGCTGAAGTCGTCGATCCGCTGCGAGGCGCCGGTGTCGTCGGAGAGCACGAGGGTCGCCTTCGTGCCGGTGATCTCCCGGATCAGCTTGGCGTACGCGCGCGCGGAGTCCTGGTCGGAGGCGATGACGAGCGCGCCCGCGTCCGGGATGGCCTTGCGGACCTCGGTCAGCCGCTGGTCGGCGGCGCGCAGCACGCTCGGCATCCACTCGCCGCGCGCGTCGAGAGCCGTACGCCAGGCCTGGCTGACCGCGTCCTTGGTCATCGGCTCGCCGAGCCGGGCGGCGATCTCGTCACCGGCCTTCGTACGCCAGCGCATGTTGCCGCTGTAGGAGAGGAAGATGACCGGCCGGACGACATGGTCGGCGAGGGCGTTGCCGTAGCCGTAGGTGTAGTCGGCGGCGGACCGGCGGATGCCGTCCGTCCCCTCCTCGTACGTCACGAAGGGGATGGGGTTGGTGTCGGACCGGAAGGGCGTACCGGTCAGCGCCAGTCGCCGGGTGGCCGGTTCGAAGGCCTCAAGGCACGCCTCGCCCCAGGACTTGGAGTCACCGGCGTGGTGGATCTCGTCCAGGATCACGAGGGTCTTGCGCTGCTCCACGCGGTTGCGGTGCAGCATGGGCCGCACGCCGACACCGGCGTACGTCACGGCGACCCCGTCGTACTCGCGGCCGAGCGGGCCGGCGCTGTACTCGGGGTCGAGCTTGATCCCTATCCGGGCCGCGGCCTCGGCCCACTGCTTCTTCAGGTGCTCGGTGGGCGCGACCACGGTCACCTGCTGCACGACGTGGTGGTGCAGCAGCCAGGAGGCCAGGGTCAGCGCGAAGGTCGTCTTGCCGGCGCCGGGCGTGGCGACGGCGAGGAAGTCGCGCGGCTGCTCCTGGATGTACTTCTCCATCGCCCCCTGCTGCCAGGCGCGCAGCTTGCTGGCGGTACCCCAGGGGGCCCGGCCCGGGAAGGCGGGCGAGAGGTGGTGGGAGTGAGCGGAGGAGGCGGCGGTAGTAGTCACGGTCTCCGTGCATCAAGGTCGGGCGGCTACGTATGACAACCGGGCCACCCTACCGGCGCCGTACCGCCGTCAACGCGCGAACAAGCCCGGGTCGCCCGTGGGTGGGAGCCACGTCACAACCGCCGCAGCCGTTCCGCGATCACCGCCACCTCACTCTCGGCCCCGGCCGCCACATCGATGACCAGGGCGTACGCCACATCCTGATCGACACCGACGAGGTCGACCCCGTTGAGGGCGAGGAAGGTGGCCGCGGCCAGCCACGCGGTGCGCTTGTTGCCGTCCACGAGGGGATGGTTCGAGGCCAGGCCGTGCAGCAGCGCCGCCGCCTGCTCGTACAGGTCGTCGTACGCGGCCGTACCGAACATGCGGGCGCGGGGCCGGAGCACGGCGGAGGCGAGCAGCCCGGGTTCCCGCGCCTCGGGCTCCCGCCCACCGAACGCGATCCCGGCCAGCGCGGTGACCTCGGCGACCGTGAGATGGCGGCTCATTCGCCCAGCCTCCGCAGCAGGTCGGCGTGGGCGTCGGCGAGCCGCTCGGCGGCCTCGCGCACACTGCGCTGCTCCTCCCGGAGATACCGGCGTACGGCGTCGGCCACCACGTCGTCCACCGTCCGCCCCTGGGCGTCGGCGAGGTCGGACAGCGCGTGGCGGGTCGCGGAGTCGAGCGGAAGATCGTTCACGCGGGCCACGGTAGAGCGCCGTGACCATCCGCCACCAGGTCTTTACGCTTCCTGTCGGCGCAGTCGGCGGGTCACCCAGGCGCCCGTCAGGGCCACGGCCGCCATCGGCAGGAAGACGGCGGCGAAGGCGGCGGGACGGCCGGCCTCCGTGGTCGCGGCGGTGGTGGCCGCCGTGCCGCCACCGAGGGCCGCGAAGGCCGCGCCGGTGGCCGCCAGGAGGACGACATTGGAGAGGGCGTCGGAGATCTGGAGGGCGGCGGAGTTGCTGCCGGCCTCCTCCGGGGCGGAGAGCTGGAGCAGCAGCACGCTGGTGGAGGCGATCACCAGTCCCATGCCGAAGCAGCCGACCCCCCAGGCGACGGCGACGGTCCACACGGGCACGGAGTGCACGAGCACGCTCGGCGCGGTCACGATCGCCGCGGCGACGAGCACCATGCCCACGGTCATCAGCCGCTCCCGGTACGGCATCATGCGCGGCCGGGACTGTACGAACGAGCCCAGCGCCCATGTCCCGCCGCCGGCCGCCAGCGAGAACCCGGCGAGCGTCGGCGACAGCCCCCGCTGGGTGACCAGCATCAGGGGCACGAAGGACTCGGCGGCGATGAAGGACCCCGCGGCCAGCCCGCGCAGCAGCACGACGGAGGGCAGGCCGCGGGCGGCCCGGTAGGTGCCGCGCGGCAGCAGCCCGAGGACGGCGGGCACGAGCAGCGCGGCACCGGCCAGCCCCGGGAGCAGGGAGAGGGGGCGCAGGTCCTGGGCGGCGTACTGGAGGAGCCCGGCGCCGAGGGAGATCCCGAGCGCGAGCCGGATCCGTCGCCGGTCGAAGGAACCGGCGCCGGCCTTCCCGCCCACCGGGCCCGACGCCCTGCGCCGTATCTGCGGCAGGGCCAGGACGAGCGGGAACACGACGAGGGCCGGGATGCCGAGGAACACCCAGCGCCAGCCGAGGTGCTCGGTGACGGCGCCGGCGGCGAGGGGGCCGACGATGGACGGTACGACCCAGCCGGCCGCGAAGGAGGCCATGATCGCGGGCCGCAGCCGCTCGGGGTAGGCCCGGCCGACGACGACGTACAGGGCCACGATGACCAGCCCGCCGCCCAGCCCCTGCACGGCCCGCCCGAGGATGAACACCCACATGACCCGCGCGGTGCCGGCGACGGCCAGTCCCGCAGCGAAGGCGCCGATCCCCGTGGTCAGGGCGCCGAGCGGGCCGCGCCGGTCGGACCACTGGCCGGAGAGCACCATGCCGAACAGGCTGGTCGTGAAGTACCCGGAGAAGGCGAACGCGTACAGCGCCACCCCGTCGAGTTCGCGGGCCGCGACGGGCATGGCGGTGCCGACGGCGGTCGCCTCGAAGGCGATCAGCACCACGACGGACACGATCCCGACGCTGAGCGCCCGGTACGCACGGCTCAGCACGCCGTCTTCCTGTTCGGCCGGCGGACGCAGGACGGCGGGGTCGTGGGACTCCAGGGCACTCATGCGGTCAGAGTAAGGCCCACAACCGACATTGACTCCTGTCAGGAGTCCGACCTCGACTCGGCCCTTGGTCCTACGCCCCGCCCGTTTGTGAACGCCGCATGGCAGTCCCGTTGCACCCCCACCGATCCCCTTGATCCCCTTCCCCCCACCCCCGTACGTTCATTGCACGAACACGGCCGTGCCCGAGTGGTTCAGGGGCTCGCCTGCGCTGCATCCATCAGCGGGCTCCGCCCGCGGGGAGTCACGTGGGTCCGATTCCCGCCACGGCCGAGAACGACAACTCAACACGGCCGTGTGCCCGAGTGGTTCAGGGGCTCGCCTGCAAAGCGAGTTACGTGGGTTCGAATCCCGCCACGGCCTCTGGCGTCCCACCGGGCAAAACAGATGGGCAGCACCCCGCCGGGGTGCTGCCCGCCCGTACGCCCGTCTCAGTTTCCGTCTCGGTCGAGCGTTGAGGGATCCCATCGCTTGGCCAGGCGATGACAGTCCCGACTGGCTCACCCATGCCGACAGCCCAGCTCATTGGTGGCCGTCGTACCCCCAACTGCGACAGTGCAACACGCGCCTATCGCCACATCTCAAGTAGCCGCCATCCTTGCATCAGGTCCCTCACCGCGATGGCAACAGCAGCAAGCGAGGCAAGCACCGCCCCAGCGGTCCCGAAAAGGTCGAAAAAGACAGACGCCAAGGAAATGACTAGCGCAGTGTAGCCGACGGCAGTAAGACCCTCCCTGCACAGAAAGGAGAATTCCCTTGAAGGCCTCCTAAAGAGCAACGGCGCCACCAAAAGAACCGCAGAGGAGAATAGAAGCAGGTTCTTCGTAAGGGAAGTGAGGCCACCGCTGGAGCCCGCAAAGAGCTGAGACCACGATGCAAGCGCAATTGACCCGACAAGAACTAGCGTGTTGAACTGCTGCGCAGTCTGCTCGTAAAATTCTTCATGACGCTGCCGTCGCTCAGCCTGAGATTCTCCCACGTGAGGGAGGGCATTAACATGTTCAACAGTGAACGGATGAGTCACCTTGAAGCAGAATCTAACAACTCCCGTACACGCTTTGATTTGGCATCAGTGTCCTCCCTTTCCCCGGCTCCTCCTGGGATCTTTGGCTGCCTCCCCCGGCCGGAGCTCGGCCAAGCCTCAGATCACGCCAGCCTCGCGCTCGTCCCCGTGGCACGCGGAGGCGCGTCGGTGCTAGCGAAGCGCCTCCGCGTGCAGGCGCCGAGCCCTCACAGCGGCGAGGCGGCGGCGAAGCTTCAAGTGGTCCCGCATGCCGCGGGCGGTGATGCTCTCTCAGCAGCCGCAAAAGGGCCGTTGGCGCCGGCTCCACGGTGTACGTTCAGGCAGGGCGCGCCGAGAGCGCACAGCACACGTGAGAGGACCCGAAAGCCAGAGGGAATCCGCCCCCGCCGCCCAGGAACGGCTGCGCGCACGCCGGCAGGAACTGCAGGACGAACTGGCGCAGGTCCAGCGGCTACTGAAGCAACTGGAGACGATGGTGGTGGCCTCGCAGTGGCGGCATGCCCCCAGTGGCCCAAAGGGACGCGGCACCGTCTACCACGCGACGGCGAACCGGAGTTGCCGCCTGACAAACGGGCACCGGAAGAGATCACCCTGTACGAGGCCCTGCAGACGGGGCTGATCCCGTGCTCCAGGTGCAGGCCAAGGAGCGCCTAGCGCCCGGCGCCGTGGGCCGACCCTCTGCCGGCAGCGCTGAGCGATCGCTCACGAGATACAAGACGCTGGCGTCCGTCTCAGTTTTCGTCTCGTTCATCGCCGTACACAGCCGTACGGCGAAGCTCGCGCTACCCGGCGGGTGTGGCCGTCGTCCGGTGGGAGCTGCCGCCAGGTGCAGCCTGTCCTGGCAACGTAAATGATCGCCGGGAGCACTGCCCGGTCGTCAGCTCTCCGCCGGTCCCCGCCTTGCCTGGACGTTGGCGACCCCGCCCGCATTTCCCGTCATTCGACCCGGAAGCCGATGCGAAATGCCACATCGATAGGCCAGTCGATGTTCAGCCAGAAGACGACCCCGCCGTCCCGGGGTACGACGCTACTGATCTGCATCCGAGCGGGTCCGGTCTCCGGGACCCCTGCTACGAGTTGGCTGATCGAGGCGAGAACGACGCTGTTGCGGTTCACCACTGAGCTGGCAACCGGAAACCAGAACTGACCATGTCCCTGGCCGCTCGCCACCCGAGTCACCCCTGTGAGGCGCTCTAGGCCTTCCTCCGGTGCCGCCGGCTCTTCGTCATGTACGGGTTCGCACGGCGCGTACATCGCTCGATCCGCAACCTCGTCGAATGTCCTGTTCATCGAAACACCTCGCAAGTGATGGACGAGAGGCTCCGAGGTTAGAAAGGGAGCCGAGACCCGCCTGGTGATCACGCCCTTACCCGGCTCGATGCCTTCCTGGCCCGAGCCGACCACCGGCGTCCTGCTCCTACGGGCAGCCCCCCGAGTCATGGAACCCGGCGCGGCAAGCGGCGCCATCAACCTGCCCTCAAGCAGACACCTCCGGTGTGAACGAGCAGAAAGGGGCCGTCAGCAAGCTGTCGGCCCCTCACGCAGAGTCGTGGTCAGGCGGGCCAGTTGGCGCGTGCCCAAGCCACGTCGTCGTCCAGTCCTGGGCCGCCGGCCGCAAAGTTGACCATGTCTCCATCCGCACTGTCCGAGGACTGAACGGCAACGATGCGGGGATTGCCCGCACCGAAGAAGGTGAACATCGGGCCACCGGAATTGCCAGGAGTGATGTCGCCGAAATGGCGGCATTCTAGGCCTCTGTGGAGGTCACTATTGGCGCCGTTGATACTGATGCCACTCTCGTAGCTCGCCCCCAGGAACCACATGTGGCCGGGGTAACCCATATTGATCCACCACCGCTGGCCGTTCCAAGCAGGGTCGTAGGGCAGCGTTCCGAAGTGACCGAGTGGATTCCCGAGCGGCTCATACAGTCGGCAAACAGCCCGGTCCCAGCCCGCTGACGCGCCACCTTCCAAGTCTGGGTTGAAGCCGGATACATCCGAGACGTAGGATTGAACGCCAGCGCCATGGAGCGACTTGCCGTTGTAGCACGCAGGCACGAAACGCATCCACCAATTGCCTGCTGCGACGTCAGCCCATGGCACCACATGGCCGGCCGTGAGGAGAACGCGGCGGCCAACGAGTGCCCCTGAGCCTTCCCATCCCGCGCTGGTAAAGATTTTACCCACGCAGCCCCAGGGCCAGCTTGTTTCGTTCAGTTCCTGCCGGTTGTCGGGACCGATGACCCATCTCGGCTGCAGCGTATCCCCATCCAGTGGTTTGATCGGCTTTTTCCTACGGCTGGGAAGAACGCGTGGCACATAGAAGAGGTCGAGCCACTCCGGACGATAGGGTGCCAAATCAGCGTCGGACACCGGCTCTCGTGGGCGGCCGCGGATCGCCGTCCTGCCAGGCAAGGCAACGTCGCCTGCGGTCCCGACCGGCACATCGACACGCCACAAATTACCCTCGGCTCCATCCACGCGGCAGATCTCCGGCTCTGGGGGGCCATCACCATCGGCGAAGACATGGATGCTCTGGCGGCCGGCCAGCTCAACCAACTCGGCAGGCCGCTCCCCGGTTCCAAGGCTGGGTGGCAGCTGTGTGAGTTCACGTGGCGTCAGGGGCCGCGCGCCGTTACTGGCGTAGCGCAGGGGGGGAGCCACTGTCTGCTTCTGGGTCGTCATCGAGTGCCTCCGGGGCGACTGGAAGGCGATCAGGCTTGACTGCTTGTTGTGTCCACGAAGCGACTGGCAGACGCTGCCCGGGAGTCTGCACGGGCCATACCGATCGTGTGCCGTATGCCCGCCTTAGCAGAGCCCTAGTGATCACGGCGTGCCAAATCCTTCTTCCAGAAGACCACCAATCAGGTGGAGTCGCATCCGCTGCGGGTCGCTTCCACTGTCCCTAGGTGGCCAAGACGTCATGAAGGGCTCTGCACATCGCAGCGAACCGGTCGCTGCAGAGCTCGGATCGACACACCCCGGAGGCATCCTGGCGCGCAGCCGATACAGATCGACACCTCCGGCAACTACCGTGCCTTGCTGGCTGGTTCAGCCACGACCCGTCTCAGTTTCCGTCTCATTCGTCGTCGTGCGTGGACGTCCGGAGCGGTTCAGTCGGCACCGGGGCCAACAAGGCTGCACGAGATTGAATGGCCATGAACGAGCCCGAATCACGCTCTTCTCAGCGCGGACAAACCTGCAAAGCGAGTTACGTGGGTTCGAATCCCGCCACGGCCTCTGCCTGCCTGACCATGCAGAACGAAAGGGCGGCACCCCGCGGGGGTGCCGCCCTCTCTGTGGCTCGGGTGGTCTCGGCGCGGCCGCGGGCGAGTAGTTTCTTGACCCTCACACCGTGTCAGGCGGTCGACTCGGAGGCGTCATGTTCACCATCGGAGACTTCGCCCGGCACGGCCGCGTCTCGGTGCGGATGCTGCGTCACTACGACGCCACCGGACTGCTGCGCCCGGCCCATGTCGACCCCTCGAGCGGCTACCGCCACTACACCGCCGCCCAGCTCGCCCGCCTCAACCGGATCATCGCGCTGAAGGACCTCGGCTTCACCCTTCAGCAGGTCCGGGACATCGTGGACGAGAAGGCCGGCACCGAGGAGCTGCGGGCCATGCTGCGGCTGCGGCGGGCCGAACTGGAAACCGCCGTGGCCACCGCGGAAGCGCGGCTGGTCCAGGTCGAGGCGAGGCTCCGAGCGATCGAGAGTGAGGGGCACATGCCCACCGACGACGTCGTCATCAAACACGTCCCCGCCGTCCGGGTCGCGGAGCTGACCGCGACCGCCGCGAGCTTCGCCCCCGAGGACATCGGACCGGTCATCGGACCGCTCTACGACGAGCTGTTCCGGCGCCTGGAGACCGCGGGGATCAGCCCCACGGGTCCCGGCATCGCCTTCTACGAGGACGCCCCGGAGGGCGGCGGCCGGATCACCGTCCACGCCGCCGTCCAGGTCTCCGCCCCGCTCCGGGACGGCGCCTTCCGCGTCCGCGACCTGC
Source organism: Streptomyces echinatus (assembly GCF_014203595.1). Classification (GTDB taxonomy): domain Bacteria; phylum Actinomycetota; class Actinomycetes; order Streptomycetales; family Streptomycetaceae; genus Streptomyces; species Streptomyces echinatus. The sequence continues at coordinate 98,346 of NZ_JACHJK010000001.1, read as the reverse complement.
CCGCCATCGACGAGGCGGCGACCATCGTGCACCGCGGCTCGATGGACACCGTGCTGCCCACCGCCCAGACCCTGGCCCGCTGGACCGACGCGGGCGGCTACCGGTCCACCGGTTACCCCCGGGAGATCAACCTGGAGTGCCCGGAGAACCGCGACGACTGGGTGACGGAACTGCAGGCACCGGTGATCCGGGCCTGATCCCGGTCCCGGCGGTCCTGGGCCGGGGGACGGCGTCCGCCGGCCCAGGACCGGCGGGGTGGCTCAGAACACCCCGCCCGCCTCGTCCTGGAAGAGCTCCGTCCAGTAGTGCCAGGACGTGGCCGGCAGTGTGCCGGTGGGGTCCAGGGCGTTCAGGGTGTGGATCATCGCGGCCACCAGGTGGTCGTAGGCGTGTGTCGCCAGCTCGTGGCCGAGGTGGGCGTCGATCGTGCGCTCGTGGTGGATGAGCCAGAGGGTGAAGGCCAGGGTGGACACGTCGGTGTTGAGGGAGTGGAGCGTCGCGTCCGGCTCGCTGTACGTGAGCACCCTGCCCGTTCTGCCGTCGACCACCAGGCTGTTCTCCTCCAGCAGATAGCCGAGGCGGATCAGGTGGTCGCAGTGGGCCGGGAGGTCCGGGGCGGGTCGGTCGGGGTGCTCCTGTGCGAAGTACTCCCGCAGCGTCGGCAGGGGCACGTCCGTGTCGGCGCGGAAGAAGACCGCCTCCTCCGGCAGCCCCGTCCCGCGCAGGAAGCGGCGGGTCGGTTCGTGGGTGAGCGTCGCCGGGAAGTCGACCTCCTCGAAGCGGGCCACCCTGCCGTGCCCGAACTCCTGCTCCAGAACGCGCGCGGGCACGTCCAGGGTGAGGCCCGAGACCGTGCCGGGCCCGGCGATGAGGGAGAGCGGGCGGATCAGGGCCGCCGCCTTCCAGTACGGCGGGACCGCGCCGTCCGTGCCCTCCTCGAAGAGGGTGAGGAGGCGGCGGGAGGCCTCGGTCACCGTCTCGGGGCCGTACCGGCCCGCCAGCGAGGCGAATCGGCCGCGCAGGCCCGCCAGTTCCTCGGTGACCGCGGCGAAGCGCAGCAGCGTGTGCAGGGAGGGCGCGAAGGGGCGCGGGTCGGACGGGTCGAAGAGGTAGGCCGTCGTCAGCTCGCCCGTGGTGCCGTCGAGCAGGATCGACTCGCGCTCCCTGCCGGCCGGGGTGAGGAGTTCGCCTATCACCAGACGGCCGCGCAGTTCCTCCGCCACACGGAACGGGCCGTCGGCGGCGTCGGCGAGCGTGCGCAGGCCGTAGGTGCGCAGCGGGGAGAAGGTCAGCAGGTCGGTCTCCGCGGGCAGGCCGGCGCCCGTGAGCAGACCCCGTGTCGGCGCGTGCGTGATGTGGCGGCCGAGCTCCGCCTCGGTCAGCGTGATCGCCGGAAACTCGGCGTCGGTCGTGCCCATCGCTCCCCCGCGCTCTTCCCCGTGCGTGACAGGCGTGCGTACACCGTCGTACGGCGCCTCCCGGGCAGGTGCCCTCAACTGCTCGGCACACTACGCCGCCCCACTGACAACGGCCCGCACGGGAGAAGACGCCGGGCGGCACGCGCCCGTTGCGCGCGCGGCGCGCGCCCATTGCGCGTCCGACCGCCCACGGGAGGTGGAGCCCGCCGGACGCGACCGCCGGGGGCGGCTCGCCGGGCGGCGGGCTCAGCGGTCCGTGACCACCGCCGCCTGCGGGCGGATCGGGAGACGGTTGACCGGGCGGCCCGTGGCCGCGCGGACGGCGGAGGCGATCGCCGCCGGAGCCGTCACCACCGGGACCGCGCTGACCGACTTGGCGCCGAAGGGCGCCACCACGTCCCGTTCCTCGACCAGTTTCACGATCCGGATGTCGGGGGCGTCCAGGGCGGTCGGCAGAGCGTAACCGGTCAGGTCGGGGTGGCGGATCAGACCGCGGGGCGTACGGAGGTTCTCGGTGAGCGCGATGCCCACCCCCTGGGTGACGCCCGCCTCGATCCGGGCGGCCAGCTGGGACGGGTTGAGGATCCGGCCGACGTCCTGGGCGACCGCCAGCTCCACCACGCGGACCGAGCCCAGCTCGACGTCGACGTCCACCACCGCGCGGATCGCGCAGAACGCCAGGCCCACGAAGGCGTCGCCCTGCCCCGCCGCGTTCAGCGGCTCGGTGGGGTGCGGCCGGCACTGGGCCGTGGCCCACAGCTCCTTGCCCTCCAGCGCCTCCGTGACGGTGGTCGACAGCACGCCGTCGTACGAGGTGATCTTGCCGTCCGTGATCTGGAGCAGCTCCGTCGACATGCCGAACTTGTGGGCGAGCGGCTGCAGGAGCTGGGTGCGGACCATCTTCGCCGCCCGCTCCACCGCGCCGCCCGACACCCAGGTGTGCCGGCCCCGGCAGCCCGCGCCGGCCGACGGCTGGTCGGTGTCGACCGGCGCGACGTGGACCTCCTCGACGCCGAGCGTCTCCTGGACGATCTGCCGGGCCAGCGTGGTGAAGCCCTGGCCGGTCTCCACGGCCGCGCACAGCACGGTCGCGACGCCGTCCTGGACCTTGACCGTCGCCGTCGACACCTCGTCGGCGCCCTCCGCGCCGAGCATGTGCACCATGCCCAGGCCGTAGCCGACGCCCCGGCGCACCGCGCCCGGTTCGCCCGCTCCCTCCGGGCCGCCGGGCAGCAGCCAGTCCTCCTCGGGCGTGTCCTTCGGGAGGGCGGGCAGCGGGAAGTCGCGTACCGCCTGCACGAGTTCGGCGACCGGCGCCGGGCAGGTCACGGTCTGGCCGATCGGCAGGACGTCGCCCGTCGCCAGGACGTTGCGCAGCCGCACCTCCGCCGGGTCCAGGCCCAGCTTCTTCGCCAGCTTGTCCATCTGCGCCTCGTAGGCGGCGCACACCTGCATCGCGCCCTCGCCGCGCACATGGCCGGACGGCGGGTTGTTGGTGCGGACGGCCCAGCCCTCGATGAACGCGTTCGGGACGACGTACGGGCCACACGCGAAGGAGACGGCGGCGGCCAGCGCGTCGGAGGAGGTGTCGGCGTACGCGCCCGCGTCCAGCAGGATCTGCGCCTCCACCTTCACCAGCCGGCCCTCGGCGTCGGCGTGGTGGCGGTACCGCAGCAGCGTCGGATGCCGGTGGGCGTGGCCGAGGAAGGACTCCTCGCGCGTGGCGGTGAGTTTCACCGGGCAGCCGGTCCTGAGCGCGAGCAGGCCGAGCGGGAGCTGGAATCCCTGGTCCTCGCGGTCCGCCGTGGCGCCGGGCACCCCGGTGACGACGATCTTCACCCGATCGGGGGACAAGCCGTAGCAGGCGGCGGCCGTGTTGCGGTCGGCGTGCGGGTCGGTGGAGGCCAGGTACAGCTCCACCCCGCCGTCGGGGCGCGGCACGGCGAGGCCGGCCTCGGCGCCGATCGGGGCGGGGTCCTGGCGGCCGATGCGGTACAGGCCCTCGACGACGATCTCGCCGACCGCCTCCGGGTCGCCGTGGTGCAGCGGGATGTGCCGGATCAGGTTGCCGTCGGGGTGCAGCGGCTCGGCCTCGAAGGCCTGCTCCGGGTCGGTGACGGGGTCGAGCACCTCGTACTCGACGATGACGGCGGCGGCGGCCATCCGTGCCGTGTCCGGGTGGTCGGCGGCGACGGCGGCGATGGGCTCGCCGTGGTGCCGTACGACCTCGGAGGCGAACACCGGCCGGTCGGGCGTGCCCCGGCCGTGGCGGGGCGTGCCGGGCACGTCCTCGTGGGTGACGACGGCACGGACTCCGGGCATCTCGCGCGCGTGGGTGGTGTCGATGGACACGATGCGCGCGTGCGCGTGCGGGGAGCGCAGCACGGCCGCCCACAGCAGGCCCTCGGCCCACAGGTCGGCCGCGTACGGGAAGGTGCCCTCGGTCTTGGCGCGGGCGTCGGCGTGCGGCAGGGAGGCGCCGATGCCGTGCGGCAACGGGTCGGCCGCGGGGGCGGGTTCCGCGGCGGTGGTCGCGATGCCGGCTTCGTTGCTCACGCCTGGCCTCCGTCCTGGCCGTAGTGCTGGTCCTGCGGTCCCGGCGGCGTGCCGTACGGGTCCGGCGGGTCGCCGTACGCGCCGCCCTGGGTGTCGCCGTAGCCGTCGGGGGCGGTCTTCGGGGTGTCGAACACGCCCGGCGTGTCGAACGCCGACGGGTGGACGCCGCCGGAGCCGGGTCCCGCCTGGTGCGGGATCCGTGCCTCGTCCGCGTCCGTGCCGGGGCCGGCGTGGGACGCCTCGCGTTCGGCGACGACCTCCTTGACGGCCTCCAGGACGCCCCGGTAGCCCGAGCACCGGCACAGGTTGCCGCACAGGGCCTGGCGGGTCTCCAGTTCCGTCGGCGCCGGGTTGCCCTCCAGCAGGTCGTGCACGGTCATCGCCATGCCGGGCACGCAGAAACCGCACTGCACGGCACCGCACCGGGCGAGCGCGCGCTGTACGTCGGAGGGCCGGCCGTCCGCGGCCAGACCCTCGACCGTGCGCACCTCGCTGCCGGCCGCGGTGACCGCCGGGACCAGGCAGGAGGCGACCAGGCGGCCGTCGACCTGCACGTTGCAGGCTCCGCACTCGCCCTGTGAGCAGCCGTCCTTGGCGCCCGCGAGGCCGAGCCGTTCGCGCAGCACGTACAGCAGGGACTCGCCGATCCAGGCGTCGGTGACCGGCCGGTCGGCGCCGTTGACGCGCAGCACGTAGGAGGCGAGGGGGTGGTCGTCGTGCGACGGCAGCGGCACGGCGTCCGGTTCCCCGGCGCCTTCGGGGTCGGTCTCCTGGGCGGCCTCGTCCTCGGAGAGGGGCGCCTCGGCGGTCCCGGGTACGGCGGTCCCGGGTACGGCGGTTCCGTCGCGGGGCGGGGCTGCCGACGAGGCGCCGGCCGACTCGGGGTCAGGTGTGCCGGCCGTGGCCGCCGGGTCGTCCTGGGGCGCCGGGTGACCCGCCGTCACCGGGCCCTCGGGCGCCGCCGGGCCGGCCGTGGCGGCCGCTGTGGCGGGCCGGGGCGCGGCTGCCGGGTCGGCGGACCGCTCGTGGCCCGCGGAGGCGTCAGCGGGGCGCTCAGGGGTCTCGGCGAGGCCGTGGGCATCCGCTCCCGCCGCCGCGCCCGGCCCGGCCTGCGGCCGCGCCGCCGGAACGGGCTCCCCGGGCACGGCGGACAGGTCCGTACCGCCGTGCGTGTCACCGTCACCGGCGTCGGCGTGGCCCGCCGGGGCGCGACCGGCGTCGGCGTGCCCGGCCCGGCCGTCACGGACGTCCGGATAGCCGACCAGGCCGTCACCGGCGTCCGGGTGACCACCCTCGCCCTCGCCGTGACCCGCGTCCGCGTGGCCGGCGTCGGCGTGGGCCGCCCGGGGGTGAGCGTCGTCCGGGTGCTCGCCCTCGCCGTGACCCGCATCCGGGTGACCGCCCTCGCCGTGCCCGGCACCCGGGAAGCCGCCCTCGGCGTGACCCGCGTCCACATGGCCGTCCGGAAAACCGCCCTCGGCGTGACCCGCGTCCGGGAAACCACGGCCGGCACGACCCGCGTCCACGTGGCCGCTACCGGCGTGCCCCGCGTCGGCGTGCCCGTTCCCGGTGTGGCCCGCGTCGGTGCGGCCCGCGTCGGTGCGGCCGCTCTCCGTGTGGCCGGGGTCCGCGTACCCGGTGCCGTGGCCGTAGCCGGCCTCCGGGGCGTACGCCTCCGGGGCGGGGGCGCCGCCCGCCGGGTGGGCGCCGGTGTGGTCGGGCAGGTCGGTGTGGTCGGGGGCGGCCGGCTGGGCCGGAGTGCGGCCCCACGCGCGGCCCGCGCCGTCCGTCGCCCAGGGTGCCGGCGCGCCGCCGGGCAGCGTGGCCGGCGGGGTGCCGCCCCACTGCTCGACCAGCGAGGAGGTGGTGTACTCGCCCGACTCGTCCGGGAGATCGCCCCCGGCGACGGGGATGGACCACTGGCCGGTGACGTCGTGTCCCGGCGCGGCCGGTGCCGCGGGCTCCTCGAAGGTCCAGTGCTGGGTGGCGCCCGGCTGGTACGTGAACCGGTCGTCCGTGCCCTGCGGCTGGGCGGGCGCGGCGTTCGCGTCGGGCCACCGGCCGCCGCCGTCGGGCACGGGCCAGTCGTCGGGGGCGGCGTGCGCGGCCGCTATCCGCGGCGGCACGTAGCCGTGTCCGGGCGCGGCCAGCGGGCTGTCGCCGGCCAACAGGGCGTCGATCCCGCCCTCGGGGAGTTTGACGAAGGCGGTGGCGCCGTCGTCGTAGTCGCCCTGGGGCAGCGGGTTCCAGCGTCCGCCGCCCTGGGGCGTGCCCTCTCCGTGCTGGTCGTCGGTCACGACAGCGCCCTCCCCAGTGCTCGTCGGGCCAGCGCGGCGACAGTGCGCCGCAGGTGCAGTACGGCGGGCGGAAGCGGGCTCACCGAGCCGTCGGGCTCGGGGGCCGGGTCGGGGATGCAGGCCGCGGCGACGTACTCGCCGAAGGCGTGCAGGGCCTCCGGGACGAGGGCGCGGTCGTTGTCCCAGTCGATCAGCCCCGCGACCCACTGCTCGGCCTCCAGGGGCCTGAGCGGCATCGGCGCTATGGCCCCGACGGCACAGCGCACGCCGCGCCGGGCGGGGTCGAGGACGAGGGCCACGGAGGCCAGCGCGCGGCCCGGTCCGGTGCGGCCGGTCGCCTTCAGGAAGACCTGCGGGGCGTGCAGCAGCGGTACGCGCACGTAGCCGATGAGTTCGCCGCCGCGCAGCATCTCCACGCCGGCTAGCAGGTGCGACACCGGGATCTCCCGGCGGGCTCCGCCCGGGCCCGCGATGATCAGTGTCGCCTCCAGGGCGGCGAGCACCGGCAGCGCGTCCCCGGTGGGGGCGGCCGTGGCGATGTTGCCGCCGAGGGTGCCCGCGTTGCGGATGTGCGGCGGGCCCGCGGCGCGCGCGGCGGCGGCGAGCGCCGGGATCAGGGCCGCGAAGTCGGGGCGGCCCATGCGCGCGTGCGTGAGGCCCGCGCCGAGCAGCGCGTGGCCGTCCTGGTACTGCCAGCCGCGGATCTCGCTGATCCGGCCGAGTCCCACCAGCGCGGCGGGCCTGAGCTGACCGGAGTTGACGGCGGCCATCAGGTCGGTGCCGCCCGCGACGGGGACGGCGGTGGGCATGGCCGCTAGGGCCGCCACGGCCTCGTCCAGCGTCGTGGGCAGCGTGACGGCCTGCGCCGCCTGCGGTGCGTGCGTGGTCAAACCGGCTGCCCCTTCCCGCTGCCCCACCTGGTCCCGCCTGTGTTGCCGTACGGTACGTGCTGACAGGGCGGACGACGCAACTCTGGCACATCTTCGCAAGGCCCGAACGCGGGGGTCCGCTAGGAGGCATTCGCCCACCTCACCAGGGAGATGGTCCGTTTTCGCACGGCATCACCGGTACACGCGGATTGCCACTCTTCGGTGATCCTGCCGGGATTTTTCCGTTACCTGTTCGGGACGGCGGCCCGGTGCCGCTACCGGTTCGGGGGCGGCCCCTCGATCGGGCGGCCGAGCACGCCGGGGCGCTTCTGCCACGGGCGGGGCCCGGTGGGCGGCCGGTAGGCGACGCCGAGGGCGTCAAGTCGCCGGTAGTGGGCGGTCATCCGGCGTTCGAAGCCGGCGAAGTCCCGGTCCGCCGGGCCGGGCAGCGGGCTCCAGGCGACCTCGGCGAAGGCCGCGAGGCGGGGGAAGGTCTGGTAGTCCACGCGCGCGGAGTCCTCCATCACCTCGGTCCACACGTTGGCCTGGGTGCCCAGCACCCGTCGGGCCTCCTCCGCGGTGAGCCCGGCCGGCACCGGCTCGAACCGGTAGACGTCCTCCAGGGTGCGGACGAAGCCGATCGGTACGGGCTCGTCCTCGCCCGGGGCCTGACGGTGGTCCAGGTACACGTACTGCTCGGGGCACATGACCACGTCGTGGCCGGCCCGGGCGGCGGCGGCACCGCCTCCGTAGCCGCGCCAGGAGGAGACGGCCGCGCCCGGGGCGAGCCCGCCCTCCAGGATCTCGTCCCAGCCGATCAGGCGGCGCCCGCGCGCGGCGAGCCAGGTGTCGAAGTGCCCGATGAACCAGGACTGCAGCCCGTCCTCGTCGGTGAGGCCGAGGTCCGCGATCCGGGTCTTGGCGGTCACGGATTCGGTCCACTGCTCCTTGCGGCACTCGTCGCCGCCGACGTGGACGAACGGCGAGAACTCGGCGGCGTCGGCGGGGAACAGCTCCAGGACCTCCTCGAACACCCCCTCGTAGAACCGCAGGGTGGTGTCGGTGGGAGCCAGCACGTTGGCGGAGATGCCCCAGGTGTCCCAGACGGAGAGGGCGGCGGTGTCGACGACGTCGGCGTTGCCGAGTTCCGGGTACGCGGCGATGGCGGCCTGCGAGTGGCCCGGTACGTCGATCTCGGGGACGACGCTGATGTGCCGCTCGGCGGCGTAGGCGACGATCTCCCGGAGGTCGTCCTGGGTGTAGTGACCACCGTGGGGTTTCTCGTCCCACAGCGGTGAGGCCCGGTGGCCGATCTTGGTCCGCGCGCGCCAGGAGGCGGTCTCGGTCAGCCTCGGGTACCGCTTGATCTCGATCCGCCAGCCCTGGTCGTCCGTCAGGTGCAGGTGCAGGACGTTGAGTTTGTGCGCGGCCATCAGGTCCAGATAGCGCAGCACGCCCTCCTTGGGCATGAAGTGCCGGGCGACGTCGAGGAGGAGGCCGCGCCAGCGGAACCGCGGGGCGTCCGCGATGACCAGGTCCGGGACGCCGAGGCCGGTGTCCGGCCGTACGGGGGCGCGCCGGAAGGCGTCGGGGCCCAGCAGCTGACGCAGGGTCTGGGCGCCCCAGAACACACCCGCGGGCCCGCCGCCGCGGATCTCCACGCCCCGGCCGTCGACGGCGTCGAGCCGGTACGCCTCCGGCTCCAGGGTGTCGTCCAGGAGCAGCCGCACGGCATTGCGGGCCTCGGGCGGTCCCGGACGCAGCGGCAGGGCCAGGGCGGCGCCGAGCGTGGCGCGCAGCCAGCGCTCGGTGCGCTCCGTCCCCGGGCCGGCCCACAGCGTGGTGTCACGGTCGAGCGGCACGGTGGTCCGCGCCGGCCCCTCGATGGCGCGCGGCGCCGGAATCAGTTCCACGACATCAGCCCTTCACCCCGCACGACGCGTTGCGCGTCGTGCAACGACCTTTGCCTCATGCACAACGGATGCACGACGTCTCGAAGGCTAGGGACTGCGCCGGACCCCCACAAGAGGTCTGGACCAGTTGAAGGTCCGGGAACACGAAGGTCCCCGGCACGCGCCTGCCGCGCGCCCCGGGGACCTCACCACCACCGGGCGGGCCGGGACCTACTTGTCGCCGCCCTTGCCCTTGTCGTCCCCGCCGCTGCCCATGGACTCGTAGATCTCCTTGCACATCGGGCACACGGGGTACTTCTTCGGGTCGCGGCCCGGCACCCAGACCTTGCCGCACAGCGCCACGACGGGGGTGCCGTCGAGGGCGCTCGCCATGATCTTGTCCTTCTGGACGTAGTGGGCGAAGCGCTCGTGGTCACCGTCGCCGTGGGACACCTGTGGCGTCGGCTCTACGAGGGTCCCCGTACCAGTCCCGCGCTCGGGCTCAAGAGTGCTCATAACAGCCAGGGTACTGAAGCTCACAGGCATCAGTTGAGCGAAGGGTCGTCCGGGTACGTGGCGACCATCGCCAGCTCACCGCGCTGACGGCGCAGCACCTCGCGCCAGAGTCTCTCCGGGGCCGGCGAGGAGACGTCACCCGGCTCGGACTCGACGACGTACCAGGCTCCTTCCACCAGCTCGTCCTCCAGCTGGCCCGGACCCCAGCCGGCGTAACCGGCGAAGATCCGCAGGCTGCCCACGGCCGCGGCCAGCAGTTCCGGCGGTGCCTCCAGGTCGACCAGGCCGATCGCGCCGTACACCCGCCGCCAGCCGAGGGGGGCGTGGTCGCCGTTCGCGCCGCCCGGGATGACCGCCACGCCCAGCGCCGAGTCCAGCGACACCGGGCCTCCCTGGAAGACCACACCGGGCTCGCCGGCGAGATCGGCCCAGTCCTCCAGGATGTCGCCGACGACCACCGGGGTGGGACGGTTGAGGACGACACCGAGGGAGCCCTCCTCGTCGTGGTCGAGGAGGAGCACGACCGCACGGTCGAAGTTCGGGTCCGCCAGGGCGGGCGTGGCCACGAGCAGCCGCCCTGTGAGCGAGGACACCTCGGTCATGCCAGACATGATCCCGCATCTTCCCCCGGTGTGGGGACCCAATCGGGGGCGCCGGAGTGAACGCAGCTCAGAGCGCATCGGAGCGGGGCGGGCGGGCGCCCTCCCGCCCGGTGACCCCATGTGCCCGACGGTGAACGGTTCGTGTTGTGACACAGCTATGACGTGGCTTGGCGGCCCTTGGGCTTACGGGAGGGGGGTAATAGACGATTACCCTGTCTTCCCGGCCCCTGCGCACAGTGATCGGCCGGCCCCTGACCAACTCATCGGAACGCGAGATTCATGACCGTCAACGACGATGTCCTGCTTGTCCACGGCGGAACCCCGCTGGAGGGCGAGATCCGTGTCCGCGGTGCGAAGAACCTCGTGCCGAAGGCCATGGTCGCCGCCCTGCTGGGCAGCGAGCCGAGCCGACTGCGCAACGTTCCGGACATCCGTGACGTGCGGGTCGTCCGCGGCCTGCTCCAGCTGCACGGGGTGACGGTCCGTCCGGGCGACGAGCCCGGCGAGCTGGTGATGGACCCGACGCGCGTCGAGAGCGCCAACGTGGCCGACATCGATGCCCACGCGGGTTCCAGCCGTATCCCGATCCTCTTCTGCGGCCCCCTCCTGCACCGTCTCGGTCACGCGTTCATCCCGGGCCTCGGCGGCTGTGACATCGGCGGCCGGCCCATCGACTTCCACTTCGACGTGCTGCGGCAGTTCGGCGCGACCATCGAGAAGCGCGCGGACGGCCAGTACCTGGAGGCCCCGCAGCGGCTGCGCGGCACGAAGATCCGGCTGCCGTACCCGTCCGTCGGCGCGACCGAGCAGGTGCTGCTGACGGCCGTCCTGGCCGAGGGCGTGACCGAGCTGTCCAACGCGGCCGTCGAGCCGGAGATCGAGGACCTCATCTGCGTACTGCAGAAGATGGGCGCGATCATCGCGATGGACACCGACCGCACGATCCGCATCACCGGTGTGGACAAGCTCGGCGGCTACACCCACCGCGCCCTCTCGGACCGCCTGGAGGCCGCCTCCTGGGCGTCGGCGGCGCTGGCGACCAACGGCAACATCTACGTCCGCGGCGCCCAGCAGCGCTCGATGATGACGTTCCTGAACACCTACCGGAAGGTGGGCGGTGCCTTCGAGATCGACGACGAGGGCATCCGCTTCTGGCACCCGGGCGGCCAGCTGAAGTCCATCGCGCTGGAGACGGACGTGCACCCCGGCTTCCAGACCGACTGGCAGCAGCCGCTGGTGGTGGCCCTGACGCAGGCCACGGGCCTGTCCATCATCCACGAGACGGTGTACGAGTCCCGGCTCGGCTTCACCTCGGCGCTGAACCAGATGGGCGCCCACATCCAGCTCTACCGCGAGTGCCTGGGCGGCTCCGACTGCCGCTTCGGCCAGCGCAACTTCCTGCACTCCGCCGTCGTCTCCGGGCCCACCAGGCTGCAGGGGGCCGACCTGGTCATCCCCGACCTGCGCGGCGGTTTCTCGTACCTGATCGCGGCCCTGGCGGCCGAGGGCACGTCCCGGGTCCACGGCATCGACCTGATCAACCGCGGCTACGAGAACTTCATGGAGAAGCTGATGGAGCTCGGCGCCAAGGTCGAGCTGCCGGGCAAGGCGCTCGGCTAGCGGTCCGGGAACACCAAAGGGCGGCCCCCCTTCGGCGGAAGGGGGGCCGCCCTTTTCGGCGTCCTCGGCTGAGGCGCCCCGAAGGGGCGCGGGGAACTGCGCGATCAGCCGCAACGGACCCGCAGTCACCCACCGCGCTCTGTCGAACGGCGCCTCAGTGGGCCGGCGCTCGAAGCTGAGCGCTTACTTGCCCTTGGCGGCTTCCTTGAGCTTGCTGCCCGCGGTGACCTTCACGCTGAAGCCGGCCGGGATGTTGATCGGCTCGCCGGTCTGCGGGTTGCGCGCGGTGCGAGCGGCACGGTGGGTGCGCTCGAAGGTCAGGAAGCCGGGGATGGTGACCTTCTCGTCGCCCTTGGCGACGATCTCGCCGACGGTCTCGGCGAACGCGGCCAGCACGGCGTCGGCGTCCTTGCGGGTCACCTCGGCGCGGTCGGCCAGCGCGGCCACCAGCTCACTGCGGTTCATGTTGTTACTCCCGTGTTTTCTTGCCGTTGGGGTGTGCCAGGCGGCGAGGCCGCCCGAGGCACTGCGATGCCGATGCGCTCGCGCCCAGGGACGCATCCTGCCCCTACCTGCGGCGGGAAAGCCAATCCGGCACCCGTAGGAGTCGTGAGAACACCCTGGGGAGTCACACGAAAAGCGCCCGCTCGGCCGTCACCCTAGAGGGCGCCCGGCATCCGGTGGTTCCGCGACGCGCCGGTGCGGGGGCCGCAGTGGTGATGCTCACAGCCCCTCGCACCGTACGCCACGCCGTGCTCAGGCCGTCGCGCCGGCCGCCTTGGCGGCCTCGCGGACCGCCCCGGCCACGGCGCCCGCGACCTTGTCGTTGAAGACGCTCGGGATGATGTAGTTCGGGTTCAGCTCGTCCTGGCTCACCACGTCGGCGAGGGCCTTCGCGGCGGCGAGCATCATCTCGGTGTTCACCGTCCGGGACTGGGCGTCCAGCAGTCCGCGGAAGACACCCGGGAAGACCAGCACGTTGTTGATCTGGTTCGGGAAGTCGGAGCGGCCGGTGGCCACGACGGCCGCCGTCTGCCGGGCGACCGCCGGGTCGACCTCGGGGTCCGGGTTCGCGAGCGCGAACACGATGGCGCCGTCGGCCATGGCGGCCACGTCGTCGCCGTCCAGGACGTTCGGGGCGGAGACGCCGATGAAGACGTCGGCGCCGCGCACGGCCTCCTTCAGGGTGCCCGTGAGGCCCTCGGGGTTGGTGTTGTCGGCGATCCAGCGCAGCGGCGAGTCGGCCGGGGCGTTCACCAGGTCCTCGCGGCCGGCGTGGACGACACCGTGGATGTCGGCGACGACGGCGTTCTTCACCCCGGCCGCGATCAGCAGCTTGAGGATGGCCGTACCGGCGGCGCCGGCGCCGGACATGACGACCCGGATGTTCTCGATCGCCTTCTCCGCGACCCGCAGGGCGTTGGTCAGGGCGGCGAGCACGACGATGGCGGTGCCGTGCTGGTCGTCGTGGAAGACGGGGATGTCGAGGGCCTCGCGCAGCCGGGCCTCGATCTCGAAGCAGCGCGGCGCGGAGATGTCCTCCAGGTTGATGCCGGCGAAGCCCGGGGCGATCGCCTTGACGATCTCCACGATCGCGTCGGTGTCCTGGGTGTCCAGGCAGAGCGGCCAGGCGTCGATGCCGGCGAAGCGCTTGAAGAGGGCCGCCTTGCCCTCCATGACCGGCAGCGCGGCCTTGGGGCCGATGTTGCCGAGGCCGAGCACGGCGGAGCCGTCCGTCACGACCGCAACGGAGTTGCGCTTGATGGTGAGGCGGCGGGCGTCCTCGGGGTTCTGGGCGATGGCCATGCAGACACGGGCCACGCCGGGCGTGTAGACCATGGAGAGGTCGTCACGGTTGCGGATGGGGTGCTTCGACGCCATCTCGATCTTGCCGCCGAGGTGCATCAGGAACGTACGGTCGGAGACCTTGCCCAGGGTGACGCCCTCGATGCCGCGCAGCTTCTCGACGATCTCGTCGGCGTGCGCGGTGGAGGAGGCCGCGATGGTGACGTCGATGCGGAGCTTCTCGTGGCCGGACGCGGTGACGTCGAGGCCGGTGACCGAGCCTCCGGAGGACTCCACGACGGTGGTGAGCTGCGATACGGCGGTTCCGCTCGCGGGCACCTCCAGCCGGATCGTCATCGAGTAGGAGACGCTGGGCGCCGTTGCCATGGCCGACTTCCTCTGCTTTCACCGTGTCGCGAGTTGTGCCGTCCGATCGTCGCACCTACCGCCGAGTACGTGGTAGTCGCCCTGGGTTACGGACGTTTTGTTCACGCGAGGCTCTCTGCCGAATGGATGGTTTCGGAAAACCACTTCCACCATACGAGAAACGATCAGGCAAGGAAAGAGGGAGCCGGGGCAAAGAGAGAGGCCCACGTCACATCCGTGACGTGGGCCTCCCACACGTTCATGACACCGACCCGCCATGCTCGCCTCGCGGCAAGTGGTCCCTCTGAGGGACGAAGGTTGGGCCCGGGGGCTTGGATCGGGCCGGTGCCACGTCAAGGCTAACAAACGGATCCCGTACGGCCATTCCCGCCCGGGGGAGTACCCGGGCCCTCAGTCCCGCAGCAGGTCCGGCACCCCCGCCGCGTCCGGCTCGTCCCGCTCCCCCGACACCACCGTGAGCTGCTGGGTCGCCCTGGTCAGCGCCACGTACAGCACGCGCAGCCCGGCCGGGGACTCGTCGGCGATCTCGGCGGGCGACACGACGACCGTGGCGTCGTACTCCAGGCCCTTGGCCTCCAGGCTGCCCAGCGCGACGACCCGGTCGCCGAGCCCGGCCAGCCAGCGCCGGGCCTCCTCGCGCCGGTTCATCGCGACCACCACGCCGACCGTGCCGTCCACGAGTCCGAGCAGCCGCTCGGCCTCCGCCCGCGCGGTCGCCTCCAGCGAGCCCGAGACGACCGCGAAACGCGGCTGCACCCCGGTGGACCGAACGGCGGACGGGGCCTCGGAGCCGGGCATGGCGAGCGCGAGCACCTTCGCGGCCAAATCGGCGATCTCGGCCGGGTTCCGGTAGTTCACGGTGAGCTGGAAGCGGCGCCGGGGCCGGGTGCCGAGGGCCTCGTCGCGGGCCTCGGCCGCCTCGTCGGGGTCGGACCAGGAGGACTGCGCCGGGTCGCCGACGACCGTCCAGGTGGCGTGCCGGCCGCGGCGGCCGACCATCCGCCACTGCATGGGCGTGAGGTCCTGTGCCTCGTCCACGATGACGTGCGCGTACTCGGTGCGCTCCTGCGCCAGCCGCTCGGCCCGCTCCCGCTGCGACTCCTCGCGCACCGGCATCAGCTCCTCCAGGCCGGTGAGCTGGTCCAGCGGGTCCAGCTCGCGCTTCTTGCGCGGCCGGGCCGGGGCGCCGAGGACGGCCTGGAGTTCGTCGAGCATGGCGATGTCGTGCACCGAGTGACCGTCCCGCCGCAGGGAGCGGGCGACCTTGCGGACCTCGCCGGGGTTGAGGATCCGCCGGGCCCAGCGGCCCAGCCGCTTCTCGTCGGACATGGCCGCGAGCACGCCCCTGGGGGTCAGCTCGGGCCACCAGGCGTCGAGGAAGCCGATGAAGGCGTCCTCACTCATGACGTCCTCGTCGAAGGACGAGCGCAGCTCGGCGGCCAGCTCCGGGTCGGTGTGCCGGGAGGCGCCGCCGGACTTGGCCCACAGGGCGTCCAGCAGCAGTCTTCGGGCGCGCGGGCGGAGCAGGTTGACGGGCGCGGTGCCGCCGAGGGCGGTACGGCGGATACGTTCCAGCTCGTTGGCCTCCAGTTCGAGGCGGCGCCCGAAGGCGACGACCCGAAGCCGCGAGGGCGGGCCGCCGAGGACCGGCTGCCCGCCGTCCTCGCCCAGGGCGAGCTGCCCCGCCGGCGCGGCCGCGCCCAGCTCCAGGGCGCCCCGGGCTGCCTTGCGCAGCACCTTCAGCATCCGGTACGAGCCCTTGGCGCGGGCCACGGCCGGGGAGTCGTACAGGCCGGCCTCCGCGCCGTCGACCAGCGAGCCGATGGCGCGGATCGCGACCTGGCCCTCCTCGCCGAGCGAGGGCAGCACGCCCTCGGTGTAGGCGACCAGCAGCGGGGTCGGCGAGACGATCAGGATGCCGCCCGCGTAGCGTCTGCGGTCCTGGTAGAGCAGGTAGGCGGCGCGGTGCAGGGCGACGGCGGTCTTGCCGGTGCCCGGTCCGCCCTCCACATAGGTGACGGAGGCGGCGGGGGCCCGGATGACCAGGTCCTGCTCGGCCTGGATGGACGAGACGATGTCCCGCATGGTGTGGCTGCGGGCCTGGCCGAGGGCGGCCATCAGGGCGCCGTCGCCGATGACGGGCAGTGCGCGGCCGTCGCGGAAGGCCGTCAGCTCGGGCCGCATCAGGTCGTCCTCGACGCCGAGCACCCGGCGCCCCTTGGACCGGATGACCCGGCGCCGCACCACCCGGCCCGGGTCCACGGGCGTGGCCCGGTAGAAGGGCGCGGCGGCCGGCGCGCGCCAGTCGATGACCAGCGGGGAGTAGTCCGCGTCGAGGACACCGATGCGGCCGATGTGCAGGGTCTCGGCGATGTCGGCGGTGTTGTCGTCCCGCACGGCGCCCTCGGCGGGCTCCACCGCCGTGTACGCCCCGTCGGGGCCCTTCCTGCCGTCCTTGCCCGGCAGCAGGTCGATGCGGCCGAAGAGGAAGTCCTCGAACTCGTTGTTCAGCCGGTTCAGGTGGACGCCGGCCCGGAAGACCTGCGCGTCCCGCTCGGCCAGCGCGCCCGGGGTGCCGACCTGGCCGCGCTTGGCCGCGTCGTGCATCAGGAACTCGGCCTCGTGGATCTTCTCCTCCAGCCGCCGGTACACCCGGTCCAGGTGTTCCTGTTCGACGCTGATCTCTCGGTCACGGACGGAGTCGGGTGCGTCGTGTACCGAGCCGACCGCGGACTGCTGAACCTGAGCGGCCACCGGGCCCCCTTCTGACGTGCTGGGCAGCCGTCAACCGTACGCGAAGGGGGCCCGGGAGGCTACGGCAAGGGGTCGCGGCGCCGCTCGGCCGGGGAGTGCGTGACGAGGGGGCGCGGGGTGCAGGCCGAGCGACCTCTGCGGGCCCGCGCCCGACGACGAAACGGCACCCGCCCGGAAATCCGCGGGGTCCCGGGGGCCCGGCCCCCGGAGAACGGTGCCGCTACGCGTTCACCTGCACCAGCTTCTTGCCCTCGAACGTCACCACCTCGAAGTGGTGGATCTCGTTCGGCTGGAAGGCCGCCGCCCCGCCGATGTAGAGCGGTTTCTTCGCGTCCTCGGTCTTGGCGTCCGTGATGCCGTACCCCCAGTTCGGCACCGACCACGACGACATGGTGACGCGCTGCCCGTTCTTGGCGACGAGGACCAGGGAGCACTTCAGCGGGCCCTTGACGTTCTTCAGCTCCAGGACCGCCTCGGTACCCCAGACCTTCTGCGCCATGGCGACGGTCGCGCTGACGTGGGTCGACGCGTCCGTGGCGGTCTTCTTGTCGGACATGGTGCTGAAGGTCGCCTGGGCCGGCGTCGCCGTGACCTGGCCGCCGTCGTCGGATCCGCCGCCGATCGCCACCGCGGCCAGCGGCCCGGCGATGATCAGCGCGGCCGCCGCGGCGATCATGTAGAAGCTGCGCCGTCGCTTCTGGGCGCGCTTCTCGGCGACGTCGTCGACCAGCTTCTCCACCAGCCGCGGACTGGGCCTGGCGGACAGCGAGTCCCCGATCGCGGGGGTGCTGCCGGAGCCGGGCAGGTCCGCGAGCGCGGCCAGCATCGGCTCCATCCCGGCCAGCTCGTCGAGTTGCTGGGCGCACCATTCGCAGCCGGCGAGGTGCGCCTCGAAAGCGGTTGCCTCGGCGTCGTCGAGAATCCCGAGGGCATAGGCACCGACGGTCTCGTGCTCGCTCGGCACCGAAGATCCCTGACTGGGGCTCATGGGCCCAGACATACCCGGACCACCCGGTCCGAATCCCTGCATTCCCCCGTACCCATTGCTCATCACGCCGTCACCCCCCGCTCCTCCAGTGCCAGCTTCATCGACCGCAGGGCGTAGAACACCCGGGAACGGACGGTGCCGCTCGGTATGCCCAGCGTCTCGGCCGCCTCATTGACGGTACGCCCTTTGAAGTACGTCTCGACGAGCACCTCCCGGTGGGCCGGGGTCAGGTCGTCGAGCGCGTCCGACAGCGTCATCAGCCACAGCGCCTTGTCGATCTCGTCCTCCGCGGGGATGACCTCCAGCGGCGACGGATCGACCTCCTGCGGCCGGGCCTGCCGGCTGCGGTGGCCGTCGATGACGATGCGGCGTGCGACCGTCACCAGCCAGGGGCGTACCGAACCGGTCGCCCGATTGAGCTGACCGGCGTTCTTCCAGGCACGGATGAGTGTTTCCTGTACGACGTCCTCGGCGCGCTGCCGATCACCGGCGACCAGTCGCAGGACATACGCGAGCAGAGGTCCGGCGTGCTCTCGATACAGCGCACGCATCAGCTCCTCATCCGGCTCCGAGGGCTGTGAGGACATGCGATGTCGGGCCCTCATTCCACGTTCATTGGCCACGGCCGCATCCTTGCGCACGCCCACCTCCGGTGTCCGGGGGTTCCCCCAGTCGGTCGCTCGCCCACCCGTACGGACCGAGACCACACGATGTTCAAAACGGAGTGACAGATTTCTCCGGGGTGACGTGACGAGCGGGACATGCGTGCACATTCCCACCGAGCGATCTTTACATTTCCGACACAACACCGGAAGCGCCGGGCGCTACCCGTGTAGACACCAACGAAACGCCCGTGTAACGGAAATCACTCCGGACTCGGGGGTCCCGACGCCCTCAGGCCCGCGTGAGCGCGGCCCGCCGGCGGTGCCGCGCGACCCGCTCCCGGTTCCCGCACACCTCGCTGGAACACCAGCGCCGGCGCCGCCCACGGGAGGTGTCGACGTACACGAGGGGGCAGTTGTCCCCCTCGCACTCCCGCACCGCGGCCCGCGCGACGGGATCGGTGAGCAGCTCCACCGCGTCCCGGGCGACGACGGCGAGCAGCGCGGCACAGCGGGGCGGCGCCGCCAACTCCCTTACGAGGCCGCCGTCCGCCACGCGGACGGCGAGCGGGGCCGGGGTGGCGGTCCGGGCGGTCTCGTTGACGTGTCCGAGGGCACGCCCGTACGCCGGTGTCTGCGCGCCCCGCATGTCCCGCACCAACGACCCGACGTGCCCGCGCAGTTCCCGGAAGTCCGCCAGCCAGGAGCCGTCGGCGTGCTCCAGCGGTGTACCGGCCGGCACGAGGCCGGCGCCCCCGATCCACGCGCACAACGCCTCGACACCGTCCAGGCGTTCGCCCGGATGCGTGGTGGCGAGCAGGTCCAGGCACACCCGCCCGGCATCGAACCGCAGCTCGTACGGGGGCGTGGCGCTACCGAAT
Organism: Streptomyces echinatus; assembly: GCF_014203595.1. Lineage (GTDB taxonomy): Bacteria > Actinomycetota > Actinomycetes > Streptomycetales > Streptomycetaceae > Streptomyces > Streptomyces echinatus. The sequence continues at coordinate 79,179 of NZ_JACHJK010000001.1, read as the reverse complement.
GCCATGTGCGAGTCACCGCCTGGGCAGGAAGCGTGCGGGGAGCCGTCCTTCTCCTCTCACAGTGCCTGCCCGGACGGTGCGCCGGAACCCCTCGTACCGGTGTCCGTCCCCCCGACGGGCGTGCGGGGCCGCCTCACCGGCCGCTCCCCGGGTGAGTGAGAGCAACGTCTTCTTCCGGTCACCCGCGGCCACAGGGCCGGAAACGCGTCGTTCCTACCTTCGGGTCGGTCAGTGGTCGGCAGACCGAGCAGCCGGAGCCCCGTGGAGGCGTCATGACAGCCCCAGTCCCGAACCGTCGCAGTGGCCGCTGGATCGAGCGCTGGGATCCGGAGGACGAGGGTTTCTGGAACACGACGGGCGAGCGGATCGCGCGCCGGAACCTCTGGTTCTCCGTGCTCTCCGAGCACATCGGGTTCTCCGTCTGGACCCTGTGGTCCGTGCTGGTCCTGTTCATGGGCCCGGAGTACGGCCTCACCCCCGCCGACAAGTTCCTGCTGACCTCGCTGGTCACGCTGGTCGGCGCGGTCGTCCGGGTGCCGTACACCTTCGCCGTGGCCGTCTTCGGCGGCCGCAACTGGACGGTCGTCTCGGCGAGCCTGCTCCTCGTCCCGGCCGTCGCCGCGTTCGTGGTGATGGAGCCGGGGACGTCCTTCTCCACCTTCCTCCTGGTGGGCCTGCTGACCGGCATCGGCGGCGGCAACTTCGCCTCCTCCATGACCAACATCAACGCCTTCTTCCCCCTGCGGAAGAAAGGATGGGCGCTCGGTCTCAACGCCGGCGGCGGCAACATCGGCGTCCCGGTCATCCAGCTCGTCGCGCTCAGCGTCATCGGCGCGAGCGGCGGCCCGCGCGTGCTGCTCGGGATCTACATCCCGCTGATCGTCGTGGCCGCCGTGCTCGCCGCGCTGTTCATGGACAACCTGGCCACGGTGAAGAACGACACCGGCGCGGCCAAGGACGCCGCGAAGGACGCCCACACCTGGATCATGGCCTTCCTCTACACCGGCACCTTCGGCTCCTTCATCGGCTACAGCTTCGCCTTCGGCCAGGTCCTGACGAACCAGTTCGGCCGCACCCCGCTGCAGGCGGCGTACCTCACCTTCGTCGGCCCGCTGCTCGGCTCCCTCGTCCGCCCCGTCGGCGGCCGCCTCGCCGACCGCTACGGCGGCGCCCGCATCACCCTGTGGAACTACGTCGGCATGGCCGCCGCCACCGCCGTGCTCGTCGCGGCCGGCATGGCGAAGTCGCTGCCGCTGTTCGTGTCCGTCTTCGTCGTCCTGTTCATGCTCAGCGGGCTGGGCAACGGATCGACGTTCAAGATGATCCCCGGCATCTTCCAGGCCAAGGCCCTGGCCAAGGGGCTGGAGGGCGAGGCGGCCGTCGCCCACGGCCGACGGCTGTCCGGCGCCGCCATGGGCCTGATCGGAGCGGTCGGCGCGCTCGGCGGCGTCGGCATCAACCTCGCCTTCCGCCAGTCCTTCCTCGCCTACGGTTCCGGCACCGGCGCGTTCGTCGCCTTCCTCGGCTTCTACGCTGTGTGCTTCGTGGTCACCTGGGCCGTATACCTTCGCCGCCCCACCGGGCAGGTGCCGGCCACGGAGGCCGCTTCGGAGTCTAAGGCCCAGCTCAGCTATGCCGAGGTGTGACGTAACACCGGTGACATCCAGCCGAACCGAGCCTGTCACGGACCGTTGACAGGCTCGGTCGGCGTGCCGGTCAGCTAGGAGAGCCCATGTACGACGAAGAGCAGCAACCCGAGCACGGTCCCCTCGCCGGATTCACCGTGGGCGTCACCGCCGCGCGCCGGGCCGACGAGCTCGGCGCCCTGCTCCAGCGGCGCGGCGCCGGCGTGCTGCACGCCCCCGCCCTGCGGATCGTGCCGCTCGCCGACGACAGCGAACTGCTCGCCGCCACGAAGGAGATCATCGACCAGGTGCCGGACGTCGTCGTGGCCACCACCGCGATCGGCTTCCGGGGCTGGGTCGAGGCCGCCGACGGCTGGGGGCTCGGCGAGCAGCTGCTCGGCCGGCTGCGCGGGGCACGGCTGCTGGCCCGCGGCCCCAAGGTCAAGGGCGCCATCAGGGCGGCCGGCCTCACGGAGGAGTGGTCGCCCTCCTCGGAGTCCCTGGCCGAGGTGCTCGACCGCCTCCTGGAGGAGGGCGTCGACGGCCACCGCATCGCCGTCCAGCTCCACGGCGAACCCCTCCCCGGCTTCGTCGAGTCGCTGCGCGCCGCCGGTGCGGAGGTGCTTCCGGTCCCGGTCTACCGCTGGATGCCCCCGGAGGACCTCGGCCCCCTGGACCGCCTGCTGGACGCGGCCGTCACCCGCGGCCTGGACGCCGTCACCTTCACCAGCGCCCCCGCCGCGGCCTCCCTGCTGTCCCGCGCGGAGGACCGCGGTCTGCTGGACGAGCTGCTGTCGGCCCTGGCCCATGACGTCCTTGCGGCCTGCGTGGGCCCGGTCACCGCGCTGCCCCTCCAGGCCCACGGCGTGCAGACGGTCCAGCCGGAACGCTTCCGGCTGGGCCCCCTGGTCCAACTCCTGTGCCAGGAACTCCCGGCGCGCGCCCGGTCGTTGCCGGTCGCCGGTCACCGGATGGAGATCCGCGGTCACGCGGTCCTGGTCGACGACGACCTCAGGCCGGTCCCCCCGGCCGGCATGGCCCTCCTCCGCGCGCTGGCCCGCCGCCCCGGCTGGGTGGTGGCCCGTGCCGACCTGCTGCGGGCCCTCCCGGGCGCGGGCCGTGACGAACACGCCGTGGAAACGGCGATGGCCCGCCTGCGCACGGCCCTCGGGGCCCCGAAGCTGATCCAGACGGTGGTGAAACGGGGGTACCGCCTGGCCCTGGACCCGGCGGCGGACGAGAAGTACGCCGACGCGTAGGCGAGGGACCGGGGCGGGCGGCGGCTCCCGTGCCGCCCGCCCCGGGCCGCCGCGGCGGCCGCGCCCGGCGCCATCACGGCCGGCCCCGTGTCAGGCCGCCGACCTGCGGCGTACGACGAGGACGAGCACCGTGCCCAGCCCGAGGGCGAGGAGCGCTCCGACGCCGAGGAACACGGCGCCGCCGGCGCCGGTCGTCGCGAGCCCGCCGCCGGAGGTACCGCCGGAGGTGGACGCGTCACCGCCGGTCGTGCCGGCGGAGCCGGAGGTGTCGCCGCCGGACGTGCCGGGGCTCGGCTCGGCCGAGGGACTGCCGGAGGCGCTGGGGCTCGGGTCGGCCGAGGGGCCGCCGGAGGTGCCCTGCGTGCCTCCGTCGTCGTCGGTGGCGTTCAGGACGATCCACGCCGAGTTGTTGTCGTGGTTGGGCTCGCTCGGGTAGTCGAAGGGCTGCATCTGGATCTTGCCCTTGGCGTTCTTCACGACCTTGTCGATGCGCAGCTCGAACGGGAAGGTCAGGTCGGCGTCCTCCAGGACCGGCGTGTGCGCCCAGCATCCGTAGCCGTCCGACCCGTCGTCGAGACGGCCGGCCCAGCAGTCCTCGGGAACCTTGGTCACCGTCGCACCCGGCGGGATCGCGACGTAGACCAGCATCGGGTCGTCGTCCGGCGGTTCGAGCCCGCGGACCCAGGCCGGGCCGAGGTTGCGGAAGCCGACGTCCACCGTCACCTTGTCGCCCACCGCGCCGCGCGCCGAGTCACCGGTGATCTGGATGTCGTAGGAGTTGTTCTGGGGCAGCCACGCCGTGCCCTTGCTCGAGTAGAGGCCCGAGGGAACGCCCGGGAGCTTCCTCAGGGTCATCGGCGCGCCGGTGCCCGGGGTGTAGCCGTCGGCCGCAGACAGGGTCTTCGGCCGCCGGGCGTCCGCCGGGGCGAAGCTGTAGGTGAAGAGGTCGTTCAGCGCGAACGCGGCGGTCTTCACCTTCAGCGGCTCGGTCACCTCGTAGGCCGCGCCCGCCTCGTAGACGCCGGAGAAGGCGCAGATCGCGTCGGTGCCCTGGTCCTGCAGGGGGCCGTCGGTGGTGTGCCGGTAGAGGCAGTTGCCGTAGCTGTCGGGGAAGCCCAGCCCGCGAGTGCCACGGAAGCGCAGCACGACACCGTCGGCGGACGCGCCGCCGGCGTTGCGCAGGCCGAGCGGTGCTCCCCAGGTGTCCCCCACGCCGACACCAGGGGTGGGCAGTTCGTGGCTCACGATCCTGGAGTCGCTCACCACCACCTGGATGTGGAGCGGCGCGAAGGCGACGCCCTCGCCCTCGCCGGTGACCGTGATCTCACCGAACCGTCTGGGTGAACCGCCGGCGGGGACGTCGAGCCGGATGCCGCCGAGCACGTTGGCCTTCTCCCCGGCGCGGATCCGGTCGCCCTCGCAGGTGGCGGTCCAGCCGTTCGCCGCGCAGGGGAGCTTCACCGTCGCGACGCCCGCCAGGCCTCCGGCGTCGATCGTGATCTTGTAATGGCCCTGGTGGGCGACGGGCACCTCCCCGTCGTCGCCCGGCTCGTCGCTGCCGGGTGCCGCGAGGCGCAGGGTGACCTGCGGTTCGGCCGGGTCACCGTTGTCGCCCTGGAGAGACAGATCCACGTGGTTCTCGCCGGTGATCCGCACCGGCAGCGGGTCGCCGTCGGCGGCCAGCGCGGGCACGGCGGCACCGGATCCGGCGGCCAGCACGGTGGCCGCCACCGGTCCGAGCACGGCCCGAAAGACGGATCTGCGGACGGGACGTCTCATCAACGCCTCCTTGTCGCATGTAGGACCCCGAGGGAGTGCCGCTTGTCGAGCACTCAACCATCCGACAGCCGGGGGGTGTTGTTCGTTGCCCCCGGGCACATCACAGAGCCATCACGGACGCCGTCGGCGACTCCCGCGCCGGGGCGGAGGCGTGCGGTCGGTCCGTCGTCATCCACCGGCGGCCATCGCGCCCGCGTCGCTCGCCGGCGCCCCTGGCGCCCTTGGTCACCCACCGGCGGCCATCGCGCCCTCGTCGCTCGCCGGGATCCACGTGTCGTCCGGCCGCCGCAGCCATCCCTCCGCATCCGCGAGCTCCCGCGCAGCCCGGCGCAGCGCGTCCAGGCCGGGATGGACCAGGCCCCTGCGCCACACCAGCGAGACGGGTGACAACGGCACGGGCGCGACCAGGGGCCTGGACACCCGCCGGGTCATGGCCGGGAAGTCCACCACGGCCAGCACCGGGTTCCGGTTCTTGGCCATGATCCGTTCGAACTCCTCGTCCCCGACGGCCAGCGGGAGGGGGTCGGCCAGACGGATGCCGCGCCCTTCGAAGAGCGCGCACGCCAGATCGGTCCACTCCCGGGTGCGCGGGTTCCCGGCACCGGCGTAGACCGTCTCCCCGGCCAGCGCGGCCAGCGGGACCTCGGGCAGCGCGGCCAGCGGGTGGTCCTCGGGCAGCACGACGGCCATCGGCTCGTACCGCACGGGCTGATGCGCGAGTCCGGCGCGCAGGGCCGGGTCCAGGCCGGCGAAGCGGCCGAAGGAGACGTCCAGCCGGCCGGCGAGCAACTCGCCGGCGGCTCGGGTCAGACCGCTCTCGTAGCGGGCCATCAGCTCGCGGTCCGGGGCGAGTTCACGCGCCCGGTGCAGCACCCGGTGTCCGGTGAGCAGCCCCCGGAAGTTGAGGTCCACCAGCAGGGGGCGGGCCTGCCCCGCGGTGAACGCGGCGAGCAGGTCGTCCTGGGCGGCGAGGACCCGGCGCGCGTGCGGCAGCAGGCGTTCGCCGTCCGGGGTCAGCGCGACCTGCCGGGTGGTCCGCAGGAACAGCTCGGCGCCCAGCTCCCGCTCCAGCCGCCGTACGTCCCGGCTGAGCGCCTGCTGGGCGACGTACAGACGGGCCGCGGCCCGGGTGAAGTGCAGTTCCTCGGCGACGGCGACGAAGGCGCGCAGCAGGCGGGGGTCCGGGTGGGCGGCGGAGGCGGGCATGCGGCGAACTTACAACGCGACTGCGTCAATCGGCATCCACCAGGTGTTGGACCCGGTGATCCGCCGCGGGTGACCGTAGCCGTATGCCGCAGCAGACCACGCAGGACACTCCGGTGCCGCAGCAGACCGCCCAGGACACTCCGACACGGCCCGGCCGCCGCCGGTTCGCGGGATACCGGCGCCTCTTCGGCCTCCCCGGCGCCCGCGCCTTCACGGCCGGCAACCTCCTCGCCCGCCTCCCCATGGGGATGTTCAGCGTGAGCGCGGTCGTGATGATCGCCGGCGCCCGGGGCTCGTACGCCCTCGCCGGTGCGGTCACCGCGACCGGGCTCGCGGCGACCGCGGTGGCCGGTCCCTGGCTCGCCCGGCTGGTGGACCGGCACGGGCAGGCCCGCATCGCGCTGCCGGCCACGGCCGTCTCCGCGCTCGGCAGCCTCGCGCTCCTGCTGTGCGTGCGCCGTGACGCTCCCGACTGGACCCTGTTCGCCGCCTACGCCTGCACCGCCGCCACCCCCAACATCGGCGGTCTGTCCCGGGCCCGCTGGGCCCATCTGCTGCGCGACGAGCCCGGCACGCTGCACGCGGCGAACGCCTTCGAGCAGGCCGCGGACGAGCTGTGTTTCATGCTCGGGCCGGTGCTCGCGTCCTTCCTGACCGGGACGTTCTTCCCGGAGGCGGGCACGCTCGTGGGCGCGGTGCTGCTGCTCGCCGGGATGGCGCTGTTCACCGCCCAGCGGGCGACCGAGCCGCCGCCGCGGGCCCGTTCGAAGGCGCCGTCGCCGCTGCGCAGTCCCGGCGTCCCGGCGCTGCTGGTCTGCTTCACGGCCACCGGCGCGGTGTTCGGTTCGATGGAGGTCGTCACCATCGCCTACGCGGACGCGGGGGGACGGCGTGCGGCGGCGGGTGCGGTGCTCGCCCTCCAGGCGGCGGGCTCGTGCGCGGCGGGGCTGGTGTACGGGGCGCGGAAGCCGGCCGCGCCCCGGCTGCACCGGTGTCTGGCCGCCATGGCCGCGCTCATGACGCTGCCCTGGGCGGCGGCCTCCACGGGCTCGCTCGGGGTGCTCGCCGGGGCGCTGCTGGTCGCCGGCATGGCGACCGCGCCGACCATGGTCACGGCGATGACCCTGGTGCAGCGGCGCACCCCGGACGACCGGCTGAACGAGGGCATGAGCCTGGTGGTGACCGGGCTGCTCATCGGCATCGCCTGCGGCTCGGCGACGGGCGGCTGGGCGACGGAGCGCCTCTCCCCCGTCGCCGCCTTCGGGGTGCCGGCCACGGCGGCCGCTCTCGCCCTGCTCGTCAGCCTGGCGCCGGAGGCCGCGCGGCGCGTGACGGTCCGCGGGTTCCCGCAGGCCACGGGAGGGCACCGGTCAACCTGCGCACGCGACTCGATCAGCGTTCGACCCCTTACGGACGGCGACCGGAAGTAAGCGGATCGTTATCAACGTGACCGATCCCACACGATCGGATTTCGTCTACGACCGGGAACGGTGACCACGCCCGGCCGACGTAGCCACACTCCCCACGCACCGAGCCGCCCGGTCACACCCGTAACGGCCGTGAACTGCGACAACCGTCAACAACCCCGTTCACCGTCCCACGAGTTCGCAGGCCACCCCGACGCCCTACCGAGAAGTACAGCAATCAACTGGTCGTCAAATAGACAATGGGCAAGGGAGTTGGGGCTCGACGCGCCCGGAACCCGGGCAGCGTGACGCGTGTGACCCGGTAGGCTCATCCCAACATCGTCTCTCGCGGCGCACATCGCGATCGGTTCGCCCGATCGGGGCCGATCGCCCCGCGACCGAGAGGAGGTGTGCGCGTGGAGAACCCGCCGGACGGCGGCGGGCGTGGCAACCGGAAGACCGGCAGGAAGATCTTCGGTTGGCTGGCGCTCCAGGCACTGGGTGCCTGGCTGCGACACCAGCTGGAAAGCCTCTTCTGACGGCGGAAGGCCCCCTGTTGCACCAGGGGGCCCTCGGGGGTCTCGCTCCCACACGCCGGCCCTGTGCCCCCGCCAACGGCGTCGACACCGTGGGGGCCAGGGCCACTTTCACAACCGATCTACGTGGACCGCAGTCACCAACCTGGGCCCGACGTCGTCCAACCTCGCGCATTTCAGCGGACGCATCCACCAGTTCAGCCGCCTAAAAGCAAAGCGAACCAGGTCAGTTGCTCCCGCCGTCCGACGATGTGACAACGCCGTGGCCCAGGAATGGTACCCCTAAAGTGGTCCTCCCGAGGAGGGAGAACACGCGCATGGCACGGGGACTGGCCGATTTCAGCCCGTCGGAGCTGCGCGCGCTCCGCATGAACCTCTACGCGCGTCCCGGTGCGGTGGCCATGACGGCGGAGGAGCTCGCGCGGGCCGTCGGGACCACCAAGGCCCAGATACTGGCCTACGAGAACGGGCACCGAGTGCCAGACCCGCCCCGGGTCCGTGCCCTCGCCCGGGCCCTCGGCACCCACCCCGCCGCCCTGATGAACCCCCAGGGCCGCGCCTCCTGGGACATCGCCGACGTGCGCCGGGCCTGCGGTCTGCGGGCACGGGACGTCGTGGACGCGCTCGGGGTGTCGCCCAAGAACTACCGGCGGTTCGAGAACGAGGGCATCGTGCCCAGCCGGCGCCCGTGCTTCCTCGACGAGGTGGCGGCACTGTTCGGCATACAGCGCGCCAGCCTGGAACGCGCGGTCAACCGCACCCCCGCCGTCCGCGGACGCCAGGAGCGGGCCGCGGAGCTGATCGACATCCTGGCCGAGCGCTACGTGCCCGCGCCGGGGCCGTGGAAGGGGCCGGCGCCCGACGACCCGGACCTCGCCGAGCTGGCCGCCGCCTACGGCCGGCCCGTGCAGCGCACCCGCCGGGTCCTCACCTACGAACTGGGCGAGCTGCGCCAGACACACGTCCGGGCGGAGCGGGAGCGGGTCATCGCCGACTTCGACACCGACCGGGACCGGCAGGCCAACGCCCAGCTGGCCCTGGTGCGCTGGAACCAGGTCTACGCCCGGGAGCTCGCCCGCGTCGTCCCGCGGATGGAACAGTTCCACCGCAACGCCCAGCCGTCCACCTTCTGGCAGTTGCTCGTGGACCTGTTCAACGTGGAGGCGCACGCCTCCCGGGCCGAGGGCGGCCTGTGGGCGGTGGCGAAACTGCTCTCCACCGACGTCGAGCTGCTGCCGCCCCACCTGGTGGAGCGGCGGCACATCGAGGACGTCCGCGTCTGCCGTCTGACGGCGGCCGGGCTCGCGCACCTCAACGGTTTCGCCGGGCTGTACGCGGCGCTGTACCCGGGCGTCCGCCGCCCGCTGCGCTCCGCACACCGCTCCACCGGGTCGCGCGGCCGGCTGTCGCCCGGGACGGAGACCTTCTCCGTCCCCCATCACGCCGAGCGGCTGGTCGTGCCCCAGCCGGCGCTGGAGACGTTCCGGGGCGTGGTGGCGGGCACCAAGTCGTTCGTGACCGTGGAGCTCAGCCCCCATCTGCGGCTCACCGTCGGGCCGAACTTCGTGACCGCCGCCCCCTTCGAGGGCGAGCTCGAGGATCCGGGGCTGCTGGACGAGGGCTGGAAGGACCCGGCGCAGGCATGACGAAGGCCCCGCCGCGCGAAGCGGCGGGGCCTTAGCCCACATGGGTTTGAGAGGCCCGGGAGCCTCCCGATCGTGGAGATGGCGGGAATCGAACCCGCGTCCAACGGTGCGGAATCAGGGCTTCTCCGTGTGCAGTTCGCTGTGATTTTCTCAGCCCCGGCGATCACGCGAACAAGTCGCCGACGGGCTCAGTCACTGTTAGATTTCCCTCTTCACCCCGTGACCGGGATCAAGGTTTAGTTCCCTAGCTGATGCCAGGATCCGGGTCGGGAACAGCCCCGGGCTGACACTTCGCAAGTCGCTACTTAGGCAGCGAGGGCGAAGGAATCGCGCTTGGTGTTGGCGATTATTTTTTGCGACATATGGTTTACGAGATCATTGCCGCTTCCTCGACACGCTTCCCCTGCTTCGACAGCCGCTGTCGAAACCGATCATCCCCATGTTGTTTTTTCAATCCCTCCGCGTGGAGGGGGCGCGCACCCTCTGTGGGGTGCAGTGCCATCGTACGTGACCAACGCACGACGGTGCCAGCCTATTCCCGGGAGCCGGCCCGCTAGACGCCGCGCTGCCTGCGCTTCGCCGCCGCGATCGCCCGGTCCGACTCCCGCCGGTCCTGCTTCTCCCGCAGCGTCTGCCGCTTGTCGTACTCCTTCTTGCCCCGGGCGAGCGCGATCTCGGCCTTCGCCCGGCCGTCCTTGAAGTAGATGGCGAGGGGCACGATCGTGTGACCCGTCTCCTGGGACTTCGACTCCAGCTTGTCGATCTCCTCGCGGTGCATGAGCAGCTTGCGCTTGCGGCGCGCGGAGTGGTTGGTCCAGCTGCCCTGGTGGTACTCGGGGATGTGGGCGTTGTGCAGCCACGCCTCGCCCCGGTCGATCTGGACGAAGCCGTCGGTCAGCGAGGTCCGCCCCTCGCGCAGCGACTTGACCTCGGTGCCCATGAGCACGAGCCCGGCCTCATAGGTGTCGATGATCGCGTAGTCGTGCCGGGCCTTCTTGTTCTGGGCGACGATCTTGCGCTTGCCGCCCTTCTCGCCGTCCCGGGCCTTGCCGGCCCCTCCGCCCTGCTTGGGCTGGGACTCCTTCGGTACGTACATTCCCTTGCTCATAGTGCCGACCATTTTCGCACCACGCAGGGGGTGTGGGGGAAGCGTATTAACGGGGGCTACGACGGGTCGCCCAGGCCCGCGAGGACCGTCCCGGCCCGCCGCAGGGGGCTGGACCCCGCCTCCAGGTCGGGCGTGATGCCCCGGCCGTCGACCGTGTGCCCGGAAGGCGTGCGGTAGTGGCCGACGGTCAGCTCGGCCACCGAGCCGTCGGGCAGCTTCGTCGGCATCTGCACGGAGCCCTTGCCGAAGGTGCGGGAGCCGATCACCACCGCGCGGCCCCGGTCCTGCAGAGCGCCGGTGAGCAGCTCGGCCGCGCTCATGGTGCCGCCGTCGACCAGCACCACCAGGGGCCGGGTGGCGTCGCCGCCGGGGGCGGCGTGCAGGGCGCGCTGGTCGCCGTCGACGTCGTAGGTGGCGACCAGGCCGCCGTCCAGGAACGCGGAGGCGGTGCCCACCGCCTCGGTGACCAGGCCGCCGGAGTTGCCCCGAAGGTCGAGGACCGTGCGGCCGTCGGCCGGGGCCGCGCGCAGGGCCTCGCGGGCCGCCTCGGCGGAGCCCTTGGTGAAGGCGGAGATCTTCAGGACCGTGATCCCGTCGGACAGCCGGCGCACGGTCACGGAGTCGGTGGACAGCCTGGCCCGGTGCAGGGTCCGGCTCCACGCGCGCGTGCCGCGCTGCAGGCCGAGGGTGACCGTCGTGCCGGCCGGGGCGTCCTCGGCGTCCCCGCGGAGTAAGGCCATCACCTCGGTGACCGGCCGGCCGTCGACCCCGCCGCCGTCGACGCTGCGCAGCCGGTCGCCGGTGCGGATCCCGGCGTCGGCGGCGGGCGACCCGGGCTGCACCCTGGTGATCTCGACCCGGCCGTCCGGCTCCTGCCGCGCCCACAGACCGACGCCGGTGTAGCGGCCGTCCAGCGCGTCCTGGAACTCCTCGTACTCGCCCTCGGAGTACACCGCGCCCCAGCGGTCCCCGCTGCGGCTGACGGCCCGCTCGGCGGCCTCCATGGGGGACTTGCCGTCGGCCATCGCCTCGGCGGCGGCTCTCTCGACGGCCTCGTGCCGGCCCGCCGGGCCCACCGGCCCGGCGACGGCCCCGCGCGCGGGGCTGTCGGGCTCCGGGAAGGAGCCGGTGGCGGCGCCGGCGATCAGCACGCCGGCGAAGACCAATGTCAGGGCGGCCCCGCGGTGGATGCGGCGGGGCTGACAGAACGGGTCACGGCCTGACATGGCGGTGAGTCTAGGACAACGCGAAGGGCCGTACGGTCGGATGCCCGTACGGCCCTCTTGGTATGCGTCACACCTTCAGGTACTTGCGCAACGCGAAGAACGCCGCAAGGGACGGCATCAGCACGCTGGTTGCGAGGATCAGCGGCAGCTTGGTCAACACCGCGTCCCAGCCGACGAAGTTGATCAGCGTGAGCTTGTGGGAGAGGTCCATGCCGTGGTCGATGGTGAAGTACCGGCCGACGACGAGGGCCACACAGGCGAGGCCGCCGCCGATCAGTCCGGCGACCGCGGCCTCGGCGATGAACGGCGCCTGGATGTAGAAGCCCGAGGCACCGACCAGGCGCATGATGCCGGTCTCGCGCCGGCGGCTGAACGCCGAGACCCGCACGGTGTTGACGATCAGCAGGAGGGCGACGATCAGCATCATCGCCATCACGCCGAGCGCGCCCCGGTTCATCAGGTTGAGCAGCTGGAAGAGGTTGTCCAGGATGCCCTTCTGGTCCTGCACCGACTGCACGCCGTCGCGGCCGTTGAACGCGGTCGCGATCACCTGGTACTTCTGCGGGTCCTTGAGCTTGATCCGGTACGACTCCTGCATCTGGTCCGGCGTCAGCGAGCCGGCCAGCGGCGAGTTGCCGAACTGCTCCTTGTAGTGCTTGTACGCCTCGTCCTGCGACTCGGAGGTCACGTTCTCGACGACCGGCATCTTCTTCAGGTCCGCGAGGATCTGCTTCTTCTGGTCCTCGGTGACCGCGCCCTTGGCGCAGTGGACGTCGTTCTCCGCGTCGTGCTTGTTGCACAGGAAGATCGAGACGTTGACCTTGTCGTACCAGTAGCCCTTCATGGTGCTCACCTGGTCGCTCATCAGCAGCGAGCCGCCGAACAGGGCCAGGGACAGGGCGACGGAGACGATGACGGCGAAGGTCATCGTCAGATTGCGGCGGAGACCGACACCGATCTCCGACAGGACGAACTGGGCGCGCATGGCGGGTTCTTCAGGCCTTTCGGGAACTGGGGGCGGTCAGTGCTGGTAGCCGTAGACGCCGCGGGCCTGGTCGCGGACGAGGCGGCCCTTCTCCAGCTCGATGACGCGCTTGCGCATCTGGTCCACGATGTTCTGGTCGTGCGTCGCCATGATGACGGTGGTGCCCGTCCGGTTGATCCGGTCGAGCAACTTCATGATGCCGACGGAGGTCTGCGGGTCGAGGTTGCCGGTGGGCTCGTCGGCGATCAGCAGCTTGGGCCGGTTGACGAAGGCCCGCGCGATCGCGACGCGCTGCTGCTCACCACCGGACAGCTCGCCGGGTCTCCGGTCCTCCTTACCGCCGAGCCCGACGAGATCGAGCACCTGCGGCACGGACTTGCGGATCTCGCCGCGGGACTTGCCGATGACCTCCTGGGCGAAGGCCACGTTCTCCGCGACCGTCTTGTTCGGCAGCAGCCGGAAGTCCTGGAACACGGTCCCCAACTGGCGGCGCATCTGCGGCACCTTCCAGTTGGAGAGGCGCGCGAGGTCCTTGCCCAGCACGTGCACCTGACCGTGGCTGCACCGCTCCTCGCGGAGGAGAAGCCGCAGGAAGGTGGACTTTCCGGAGCCGGAGGACCCCACGAGGAAGACGAACTCGCCCTTCTCCACCTCTAGGGAGACATCCCTGAGTGCGGGCCGGGTCTGCTTGGGGTAGACCTTGGAGACGTTGTCGAATCGGATCACGGATGCACCACGGGTCGCCGGGGGTAGATGAGCGTGACCATACGCGAACCGGGTGTGCAAGTGCAGTCGCAGGTTGAGGTTGGGCAAGACTTGTGCGTATTTGTACCGGCCCCTGTCCGTGTCCCCTCCGCCCGGGCCCCGCGCATGCTCCCCGGGAACCTGGCACAGTGGAGGGGGGACGAGGGGAACGTTCTCGTTCCCGTGAACGTTGTACATGTGATGGCCGGTGCAAGGAGGGCGAGCGCATGACGTACGACCGGTTGGTGTGCGCGAACTGCGCGGCGCCCGTGAGTGAGGGCCGGTGCCCGGTGTGCCGTGCCAACCGCGAGCGGCTGCAGCAGGAGGGCTTCTTCGGCGGCCTGAACGGGCTGAACCCGATGGCGCTGATCGCGCTGCTGGCGGTGCTGATCGCCGCGGTGGCGCTGCTGGCCCACCAGACCGCGTAGCAAGTCCGCGAAAGCCGCCGTAAGGGCCCGGAGCGCCAAGCTCCGGGCCCTTACGTATGCGCTGTGCGTGCGGTGCGTGAGCGTGGGGCTACGCTCAGGCGGCGGCGCCGCCCCGGCCGCTCACCAGACGCGGCAGAACGCGGAAGCCGATGCCGCCGGCGATCATCGTCGCGGCGCCGACGAGCAGGAACGCGGTCTGGCCGGCACCGGTCTCGGCGAGCTGCTTGTCGCCGCCCTGGGCCGTGGTGTCGGAGCCGGTGTCGGTCAGCGCCGAGGAGCCCTCGTCCTGCGGCACGTTGTTGTTGCCGCCGTCGGGGACGGTGTTGTTGCCGGTGGTGCCGGTGGAGCCGGTGGTGCCGGTCTCACCGGTCGTGCCAGTGGTGCCGGTCGAGCCAGTGGCACCGGTCGAGCCGGTGGTGCCGGTCTCACCAGTGGTTCCAGTAGAACCGGTCGAGCCGGTGGTGCCAGTGGTACCGGTCGAGCCGGTGGTGCCGGTCGTGCCGGTCGTGCCCGTGGTACCGGTCGTGCCCGTGGTACCGGTCGTGCCCGTGGTACCGGTCGTGCCCGTGGTACCGGTCGTGCCCGTGGTACCGGTCGTGCCCGTGGTACCGGTCGTGCCCGTGGTACCGGTCGTGCCCGTGGTACCGGTC
>NZ_JACHJK010000001.1:0-64483 GCF_014203595.1 Streptomyces echinatus | reverse complement strand
TCGTGCCGGTGGTGCCGGTCGTGGTGGTCTCACCAGTCGTGGTCGTCTCACCAGACGTGCTGGTCTCACCGGTCGTGGTGCAGATGCCGATCGGGCAGCCGCCGTCGGTGCCGCCTTCGGTGTTGCCACCGTCGGCGCCGACACCGCTCACTCCCAGGCTGATCGGGCCCGCCTGGACGTCGAGGTCCAGGGCGGAAGCCGCGCCGGCCGCGGTCAGCGACGCACCGGCCGCGATCACGGCGCCGGCGGCTATCCGCGCGGCCCGGATCCGCGTCTTCTTCGTCATATGGTTGCTACCCCCAGTAGCTGTTCGTCAATGGGGCGTCGCGTGGGGCGTGCCGTGATCGACGGAGGCAGCTGGTGACGAAGCGCGTCAACTCGATCCCCCGGTTCACATGCGCCCCTCAAGTACGCATGCCGCGGCTCACCTTTCCCATTTTTCAAAGCAACGTCAAGGGCGTTGCGGGCGCAATGTCCGGTCGGGTGACGTTTGCGGAGAGTTGAAGCCTGTGAGTGTGACGTAAAACGCCAGACAAAAGACAACTGCCGCCCTCGGGGCGGCAGTTGTCATGTCGACAAAGTTACTTCTCCTGCTGCTTGCGCCAGCGAATCCCGGCCTCCAGGAACCCGTCGATCTCGCCGTTGAACACGGCCTCCGGGTTGCCGACTTCGTGCTCGGTGCGCAGGTCCTTGACCATCTGGTACGGGTGCAGCACGTAGGAACGCATCTGGTTGCCCCAGGAGTTGCCGCCGTCGCCCTTGAGGGCGTCCATCTTGGCCTGCTCCTCCTGCCGGCGCCGCTCCAGCAGCTTGGCCTGGAGGACGTTCATGGCGGTGGCCTTGTTCTGGATCTGCGACCGCTCGTTCTGGCAGGAGACCACGATGCCGGTGGGGATGTGGGTGAGGCGCACCGCGGAGTCGGTGGTGTTCACGCCCTGGCCACCGGGGCCGGAGGACCGGTACACGTCCACCCGCAGCTCGGACTCGTCGATCTCGATGTGGTCGGTCTGCTCGACCACCGGGAGGATCTCCACACCGGCGAAGGAGGTCTGGCGGCGGCCCTGGTTGTCGAAGGGCGAGATGCGCACCAGGCGGTGCGTGCCCTGCTCGACGGAGAGGGTGCCGTAGGCGTACGGCGCCTGCACGGAGAAGGTGGTCGACTTGATGCCGGCCTCTTCCGCGTACGAGGTCTCGATCAGCTCGGTCTTGTAGCCGCGCTGCTCGGCCCAGCGCAGGTACATGCGCTGGAGCTTCTCGGCGAAGTCGGCGGCGTCGACGCCACCGGCCTCGGCGCGGATGTTGACGAGCGCCTCACGGGAGTCGTACTCGCCGGACAGGAGGGTACGGACCTCCATCTCGTCCAGCGCCTTCTTCACGGACGCCAGCTCGGACTCGGCCTCGGCGCGGGTGTCCGGGTCGTCCTCCTCCTCGGCCATCTCGAAGAGGACCGCGAGGTCGTCGATGCGTCCGCGCAGCCCTTCCGCCTTCCTGACCTCGGCCTGGAGGTGGGAGAGCTTGCTGGTGATCTTCTGCGCCTCGTCCGGGTTGTCCCAGAGGGACGGCGCGGCCGCCTGCTCCTCGAGCACGGCGATGTCTGCCCTCAGCTTGTCGAGGTCCAGGACGGCCTCGATCGACTCCATGGTCGAGGAGAGGGACTTCAGCTCTTCGGATACATCGACGACTGCCACGCCTTCCAGCGTAACGGCTGTGGCAAGCGACCTGGTCCGCCCCGCCCCCGGCCCACCGGACCAGGCCGCTCCCCCCGCGCGCCGGCCGACCGAACCGGGGCCTCACCCCGCCCCGGCCGACCGAGCCGCATGGATGCGGGACCGGACCGGGGGTCCACCGTCGCAGCCGACCGAGTCGGGTGGGTCAGGGGGCCGACGTGCTGTGGTCGGCCGGGGCCGGACCGTCGTCCCCGTCGGCCGACGCCCACCACGCCCCGACGCCCACCACCGCGGCCACGACCACCCCGGCCACCCCCAGCGTCACCCTCCGCCGCCGCACGGCAGCCCGGTGCCGCGCCGAGCCCGGCCGGGCCGTACCGGCGGTCCGGGGGACGCGAGCGGTCCCGTGGGCCCCGCCCGCCAGCTCGTCCGGCCCCGGCACCCGCATCGACGTGTGCGTGTCCCGGCTGGAGTCCGGCTTGGCCCCGGGCACCAGCGAGACGGCCCCCCGGCGCCGTACCGGCTCCTCCCCCGGCTCGGCGGCCGCCGCCGGCTCCTCCGTCTCCTCCTCGGCGAGCCCCGGCTCGTCCACGTCCAGCGGCGGCATCCCGGCCAGCACGGGCAGCTGCTCGCGCAGCCGGGCCGCCAGCTCCGAGGCGCGCAGCCGGGACGCGGGCGCCTTGGCCAGGCACTGCACCAGCAGCTGCCACAGCTCCTCGGGGATGCCGGGCAGCGGTACGACGGTCTCGGTGACGTGCCTGCGCAGAACCGCGCCGGGGTGTCCGCCGCCGAAGGGCGTGAAGCCGGCCAGCAGCTCGTACAGGACCGTCGCCAGCGCGTAGATGTCCACGGCGGCCCGGGGCGGCAGGCCCTCCACGATCTCCGGGGCCAGATAGTCCGGGGTGCCGATGATTTTGGTGGCGCGGGTCCGCTTCGGCGAGTCGATCAGCTTGGCGACGCCGAAGTCGGTGAGCAGCGCGGGATGGGCTCCGCCGGGGCCGAGCGGGCCCTGCATGTCGAGCAGGACGTTCTCGGGCTTGACGTCCCGGTGGACGACCCCGGCCGCGTGGGCCGCGGCCAGCGCGTCGGCGACGTCGGCGACGATCGCCACGGCCGCCTCGGGCGCGAGCCGCCGCTCCCGCTCCAGCCGGGTGCGCAGGTCGGTGCCGCGCACGAGGTCCATGACCAGGGCCAGGTCGTTGCCGTCCACCACGAGGTCCCGCACGGTGACGATGTGCGGGTGCTCCAGGCCGAGCAGCGCGGTGCGCTCCTGCACGAAGCGCCCCACCAGCTCCTGGTCGGAGGCGAGGTCCTCACGCAGCAGCTTGATGGCGACGGGGCCGTCCGGTCCCTCGCCCAGCCACACCGTGCCGGCGCTGCCCCGGCCCACGATCTGGTTCGCGGTGTACCGGCTGCCGATCTTCCGTGCCAAGACTGCTCCTACAGACGCGTGTTGTCGCTGCTGCGTCATTCCGGGGGCGTCCCCCGGACCCCCAGCCGACAGACCAGGACCTTGAGCGATAAAACTACGCGTCGATGGAGCCAACCTTCACCGCGGAGACGGAAATCACCCGCCAGATGTCGACAAATCCCTAAACCAGCGATCGGTTTCCCCTGCTTCGCCCGATCGGAGCGGTCGCTGCCCTCGATCGGAGCGGTCGCTCTCCCCGATCGGGCTCGGTCGCTCCGCCGGTCAGTTCCCGCTGCCGGACGAGCCGCCCAGGTCCTTGATCCAGCCGCCCACCTTGCCGGCCCAGTCGCTCAGCTGGTCCCAGTAGCCCTTGCCGGTGCCGATCCAGTCCTGCAGCGGGGTCAGCTCCCAGATCAGCCAGCTCGCCACGATCAGGATCACGATCGTGAACAGGCAGCCCTTCAGGCAGCCGAGGCCGGGGATCTTCGTCGGGTTGGCGCTGCGCTGCCGCGGCGCCCGGGGCTCCCGCGCGGGCCGCTGCGGCTCCGGCGGGGCGGGCGGCGCGTACCGCTGCGGCTGCTGCGGCGGGGCGTACTGCTGAGGCTGCTGCTGCGGGTAGCCGTATCCCGGGGCCTGCTGCCGGCCGCGCGGCTGCGGCTGCTGCGGGCGGCCCTGCGGGGCCGGGCGCGGCTGCTGCTGGGGCCGGGGTGCGACCTGCCGCTGCGGGCGGCGGCGCAGCGGGTCCTCGTCCGGGTCGAGGTACTGGACCTGCGTCTGCTCGTTGCGGTCGCGGGCCGCCCGCAGCTGCGTCTGCCAGGGGTGCTGCTGATCGGGCTGCTGGCCCTGCGGGCCGTACTGCCCCTGGCCGTACGGGTCCTGGCCCTGCGGGACCGGCGGCAGGAGGGCCGTCGGGTCCGCCGCGCCCGTGTTCGGCAGGACGGTGGTGGGGTCGGCGGCGCCGGCCGGGCCGCCGGTGTGCGGCAGCACGCTGGTCGCGCCGTTCGGGTCGTACGCCCCCTGCGGCGCGTTGGTCGGCAGCACCTGGGTGGGGTCGGCGGCGCCGGGCGCGCCGGGGACGGCGGCCGGGGCCGGGTCGGGCGCGAGCAGCGCGCCGACGCCCTCGGCCGCGGCGATCTGCGCGGCGTTCGCGTGCACGCCGACGCCCTCGGCGACGACCCGGAGCCCGCGCGCGAGGTTCTCGGCGCTGGGCCGTTGCTCGGGGCTCTTGCGCAGGCAGCGCTCTATGACCGTCCACAGCGGTTCGGGGACGGTGGAGGGGCGGCGCGGCTCGGCGCTCAGGTGCTGGTGCAAAACCTCCAGGGCGCTGCCGCCGGAGAACGGCGGGCGCCCGGTGACCAGCTCGTACAGCAGGATGCCGGCGCCGTAGATGTCGACGGCGGAGGTCTGCGGGCGGCCCTCGGCGGACTCCGGGGCGACGTACGCGGGCGTGCCGACGAACTCGTGGGTGCGGGTCAGGCCCGGGGAGTCGGCGAGGCGGGCGATGCCGAAGTCGGTCAGCATCGGGTGCATCTGGCCGTCGTACTGCTGGAGCAGGACGTTGGCGGGCTTCAGGTCGCGGTGGACGACGCCGTCGGCGTGGCTCGCGGCGAGGGCGTCGGCGATCTGGGCCGTCATCAGCGCGGCGGCGACCGGGCTGAAGGGGCCGTTCTCGCGCAGGTAGCGGTGCAGGTCGGGACCGTCGACGAGGTCCATGACCAGGGCCAGCAGGTCGCCCTCGACGACCAGGTCGCGCACCCGGACGATGTTCGGGTGGGTGAGCCGGAGCAGGACGGAGCGCTCCCGCAGGAAGCGCATCACGATGTCCGGGTCGCTCGCCAGCTCCTCCTTGAGGACCTTGATCGCGACCGTCTCTCCGGGCTGTCCGGGCACGGCCGCCTCGGCGCCCGCGGTCTCGCGCTGGCGGGCACGCCAGACGGTGCCTGTGGCGCCGCGTCCGAGCGGCTCCTCAAGCAGGTACTTGCTGCCGACTGGCCGCACGTCACGCGCTCCCTGCTGATTGCTGTTGCTTGCTTGCCTGCATTCCGGTGTTCCGACCCACTGTAGTGCCGTGCTCCAGGGCAGTACGTATGCGTTCCGGGGCACGTTCGAGAGGTTCGACGGAAAGACGCGCGTCCCTGTCCGCCGGTTGCCGGGGCCGGACGTGACCGATCTCAACTGATCGCCGACGGGGCACTGGTCAGGCACTTTTGGGGGCAGAGCCGACCAATCAAGATCACTTCTGTCCGGGTCCCGGGCGCGTCGTCGGTGGCAGGTGCGAGGATGCCTCCAGCGGCCTGCTGGGACGGTTCCAGCGGCTGCTGGCCGACGTGCTCGTGCGGGGTGGGGGGAAGTCCGCGCCCGCGCAGACCCGCGCAGAAGGGACCGCTGACGCCGATGCAGATCCGGCTGACCGTCGTAGACCCGCTCGGCCCGTCCCCGCAGCGGGGCCGCGCCGCGTGCCGCGACGTGCTGGTCACGGCACCCGCGGGCACGGAGCTGGCCGCGGTCGCGTCGGCGCTGGCCGGGGCGGTCACCGGCGAGACCGGCGCGGGCCGGGAGGCGGGCGGCGCCTCCGTGGTGCTGTACGCGGGCACCGACCGGCTCGACCCCCGCCGGCGCACCCTCGGCGAACCCCCGCTGGTCGACGGCGCCGTACTGTCCCTGGGCGCCCCGGCGGCCCCGGAGCCGCACCCCGAGCTGGACGACGCGCCCACCCAGCTGCACGTGGTCGCGGGCCCGGACGCGGGCGGGGTCCATCTGCTGCACGGCGGCCGGATCACCGTCGGCCGTTCCGCCGACGCCGACGTACCGCTGGACGACCCCGACGTCTCCCGCCTGCACTGCGCGGTCACCGTCGGCGCGGACGGCCGCGTCTCGGTCGCCGACCTCGGCTCCACCAACGGCACCTCCCTCGACGGCACGCGGCTGACCGACCGGCCGGTGCGGTTCGCCGCCGGGAGTCTGCTGAGGATCGGCGAGTCCGCCCTGCGGGTCACGCCGTCCGGCGGGCCCGGGATGCGGATCCGCACGGTGCCCGACGGAGAGGGGTGCGTGCGGATCGCCACCGGGGACGCGGACGCGGGTTCGCCGCGTACCGGTGGCCCTGGCGAGCAGTCGCCGCCGGCGGCCGCGAGCGGTCGTGACGGAGCGCCGGCCGGTGCGGGAGCCCCGGGCGGGCCCGTGCCGCCGTCGGCGGGCCCGGAAGGTGCCGCCCGTGACATCTCCTCGGGCGGGCACCACGCGTACGACCCCTACGACTCCGCCGGCTGGGGCGCCTCCGGCCACGGCACGGGGGCCCAGGAGCACCGGCGCGGCCAGTCCCCGGTGGTGCCGGGGCAGGCCGGAGCGCCGAGCGTGGAGAGCCGGGGCGACGGCTCCGGCGCGCCCGGCACGGCGTCCGGCGGGGACACCCACGCGGGGCGCTTCGGTGCCGGCGCCGGGTACGCGGACGCGCCGGGCGGCGAGGACGCGCGCGCGGGCGGGCGGAAGGGCACCCCCGTCCGGGGCACCGATCTCCCGCAGGGCCCCCGGCCCGGGACCACCGACGCCCCGCAGGGCGCCCGGCGGCGCGGGCTCGGGGCCTGGGCGCGCCGGCTGGCCGGCGGGCGCGCGGAGCAGCCGGCCGCCCCCGCGCCGTACACCGGTACGGCCGCCCGCACCGGCGACGCCCCGGCGGCCGGCGCCCCGCGGCAGCCGGAGACCTGGCCGGACCCCGCCGCCCTCCTGCTCACCGCGCTGGGCCCCGGGCCCCGGCTGTGGGAGCGCGGGCCGGGTCACCCCGAGGCGCTGACCGTGCGGCTCGGCACGGCCGACCGGAGCACACCGGACGGCTCGGGCCTGCTGCCGGCGGTGCCGGTGACGGCCGCGCTGCGCGAGGCGGGCGCGCTGGGCCTGGCCGGTCCGCGCCCCCGGCTGTCCGGGCTGGCCCGCGCGGTGCTGGCCCAGCTCGCCGCGCTGCACTCCCCAGAGCTGCTGGAGATCGTGCTGATCAGCGCCGACCACACGCGTCCGGTGGCGGACCGTACGGCCGAGTGGGCCTGGCTGGGCTGGCTCCCGCATGTCCGGCCGGGCCACGGCCAGGACTGCCGTCTGCTGCTGGCCTACGACCGCGAACAGGCGGCGGCCCGCACGGAGGAACTGCTGCGCCGGGTGGAGGACCACGCGGCGACGGGCCGGACGACGGCCCACTCCGCCGCGGCGCGCGGCGCGGACCCGGCGGCGGGCGGCGCCCAGGGCCCGACCGCACCGTCCGGCCCGCCCGGTGTCCCGGTCCGGGGCGCGGCGACGGGCCCGGCCGGACTGCCGGCACCGGGCACACCCGCGCCGGACCCCTCCTCCCCGGCGCCCGGCCTCCCCGCCCCCGGCGCCCGCCCGGAAGGCCCCGGCGGTCCCGCACCCGTCCCGCACCCCGCGGGCCCCCGCACTTTCGCGGCCGGCGCGCGTCCCGGCACCCCGGGCGTGCCCGCCGACGGCGCCGTTCCCGGCCCGTCGGGCGCGCACGTCCCCGGTCCGACCGCGCCGGCCGCTCCCGCCACGGAGCCGCTGTCCCTCTCCGCCGGCCCCACGACCCACGGAACCGGTACCTTCGCCGGCCCCGCCGCGCACGCCTCCTCCTACCCCTACGGCGAGAACCCGGCCCGCCGCCCCGCCTGGGCCAGGCAGGACGCCGGCCCCGGGGGTTACCCGGGGCCGTACACCGTCGTCGTCGTGGACGGGGATCCGGGCGGCTCGGCGCTGCGGGACGCGCTCGCGCGGCTGGCCGTGGCCGGGCCCCGGGCCGGGATCCACGTGGTGTGTCTCGCCGAGACCGAGCCCGCCTCGCCCGCCTCCCCCGTGACGCGGACGTACGAGGCCGCGTGCACGGTGACACCGACGTTCCGGCACTGCGGTGCCGTGGCGCTGCTCAGCGGGGACGTCGCCGCCGGGCTGCAGCTGCTGCGGGTGGCGCCGGGCGGTCCGGCCGGTCCCGGTGCGCAGGCCGCCGTCGACGCCGTGTCCGCCGCCTGGGCGGAGCGGTTCGCGCGGGCGCTGGCGCCGCTGCGCCCGGACGGCCCGTCCGGCGGGCCGCTCGCGCGCGTGTCCACGCCGCTGCCGCAGTCGGCGCGGCTGCTGGACGAGCTGGGTCTGGCCCGGGCCACCCCGGCGTCGCTGATGGCGCGCTGGGCGGACGCGGCCGACGACACGGAGTCGCTGGGCGGGCGGGCGCGGGCGGTGCTGGGCGCCGGGCCGCGCGGTCCGGTCACCGCCGACCTGGTGGCCGACGGGCCGCATCTGCTGGTCGAGGGGCCGGCCGGCAGTGGCCGTACCGAGCTGCTGCGGACCATGGTCGCCTCGCTGGCCGCGGCCGAGCGGCCGGACCGGCTGGCCGTGGTGCTGCTCGACGGCCGGGACGGGGTCGGCACGGGCGCCGGGCGCGGCGAGGGCCTGCGCGTGTGCACGGACATACCGCACGTCACCACCCACCTGATCGCCAACGACCCTGTGCGCATGCGGGAGTTCGCCCAGTCGCTGGCCGCCGAGCTGAAGCGCCGGGCGGAACTGCTGGGCCGCACGGACTTCGCCCGGTGGCACACGGGGCGGGAGGTGTCCGGCCGGATGGTGGCACAGCGCACCTCCGCCTCCGGGGACCCGCTCGGGCAGCGCGCGTCCGCCTCCTCCTCCGGCGACATAGAGGCGCCGCCCAGCTCCACCCTGCGGCTGCGGCCGGGCGCGGCGGCCCGGCGGCGGGCCGGGGCGGCTCCGCCGTTGCCCCGGCTGGTGGTCGTCGTCGACGACCTGGACGCACTGGTCTCCCCCGCACTCGGCTCGCCGGGCCGGCCCGCCGCCGGCTCGGTGATACGGGCGCTGGAGGCGGTGGCCCGGGAGGGCGAGCGGCTCGGAGTGCATCTGGTGGCGGCGGCCGCGGCCGGCGGCCGTACGGCGGAGTCGGAGCCGGCGCTCCGGGCGACCCTGCGGGCCGTGCTGGACGCCCCGCAGCCGGGGCCGGACCAGCCGGCGCCGGGACGGGGACGGCTGGCGTACGCGGACGGGCGGGCCGTGGGCTTCCAGGGCGGCCGGGTGACCGGGCGCATCCCGCGCACCGCGACCCAGCGGCCCACGGTCGTCGCGCTGGACTGGCAGCGCATGGGTGACCCGCCGGCCCGCCGGCCCGTGCGGGAGCTGGGCAACGGCCCGACCGACCTGGCCCTGCTGGCGAGCGCGGTGGAACGGGCGGCCCGGGAGGTCGAGGCGGCGGAGGTGCCCTCCCTCCTCTGAGTGATCCCGCCGTCTCCCCGGCCGCTTGCAAGCGGCGCGCATACGGCCCTGGTCACGAGCCGGTCACGATGCGCCGGTTGACACCGCAGGCGCTCTTGCCCGCCCGGAGCGGCCCGGCGTAGACCGGACCGCACGGGACAGAGTTCTGACGTTCAACGACGTTCAACGGAGAACGACGAACGGGGAAGTGATGCGCAGCAAGAGCAGCACGTTCCGGACACACAGGGCCGTTACCACATGCGCCGCCCTGCTCGCGGGAGCCCTCGCGCTCTCCGCGTGCTCCAGCGGTGACAACGACAAGAAGGACAACGGGGAGAAGAGCGGCGGGACCACCGGCCCCTCCGTCACCCTGCCGAAGCTGAACGGCGCCCATCTGGAGGTGGCCGCCGTCTGGACCGGCGGCGAGCAGGCCAACTTCAAGAAGGTCCTCGCCGAGTTCGAGAACCGCACCGGCGCGAAGGTCACCTTCGTGCCCGCGCAGGACCCGATCATCAACTTCCTCGGCTCGAAGATCGCGGGCGGCCAGCCGCCGGACGTCGCGCTGCTGCCGCAGCCCGGCGCCATCAAGCAGGCCGTGCAGAAGGGCTGGGCCAAGCCGGTCGGGGCGGAGGGCCTGAAGGAGCTGGCGAAGAACTACTCACAGGGCTGGCAGGACATCGGCAAGGTCGACGGCAAGCAGTACGGCGTCTACTACAAGGCCGCCAACAAGTCGCTGATCTGGTACAACGCCAAGGTCTTCGAGAACGCGGGCGCCAAGGAACCGAAGACCTGGCAGGACCTGCTGACCGCCTCGCAGGCGGTGTACGACTCCGGGGTCACACCGTTCTCGGTGGCCGGCGCGGACGGCTGGCCGCTGACCGACTGGTTCGAGAACATCTATCTGTCCCAGGCGGGCCCGGAGAAGTACGACCAGCTCGCCCAGCACAAGATCAAGTGGACCGATCCGTCGGTGAAACAGGCGCTGACCACCCTCGCGCAGGTGTGGGGCAAGAAGGACTATCTGGCGGGCGGCCAGGACGGGTCCCTCCAGACGGAGTTCCCGCAGTCGGTCACCCAGACCTTCACCGGCGGCGACCAGCCGAAGTCGGCGATGGTCTACGAGGGCGACTTCGTGCAGGTCAACATCGGTGAGACCAAGGCGAAGGTGGGCACGGACGCGAAGGTGTTCCCGTTCCCGGCCGTCGGCTCGGACGCGCCGGTGGTGTCCGGGGGGGACGCGGCCGTGATCCTGAAGGACTCCAAGGCGGCGCAGGCCCTGATCACCTTCCTCGCCTCGCCGGACGCGGCCACGATCCAGGCGAAGCTCGGCGGCTACCTCTCCCCGAACAAGAACGTGCCGGTGTCGGCGTACCCGAACGCGGTGCAGCAGAAGATCGCCAAGGCGCTGATCGCGTCCGGCGACGACTTCCGCTTCGACATGTCCGACCAGGCCCCGCAGGCCTTCGGCGGGACGCCCGGCAAGGGTGAGTGGAAGGACCTCCAGGACTTCCTGAAGAACCCGAAGGACGTCGCGGGCGCCCAGGCGAAGCTGGAGAAGGACGCGGCGGCGGCCTACGGGAACGGGGGCTGATCCGGCCATGGCGTCGGCAGCGGCGGCCGGGGCCCCACCGGGCCCCGCCGCCCCCCGCAGTCGCAAGAGCGTGACCGGCACCCGGAAGACCGTGGCAGCCCTGTTCCTGCTGCCCGCGCTGGTGCTGCTCGGCGCGCTCGTGGTCTACCCGATCGGGTACTCGCTCGTCCGCAGCTTCTACAACGCCTCCGGCGACGGCTTCGCCGGCTTCGACAACTACTCGGCCCTCTTCACGGACGACAGCATCCGGACCGCCCTGAAGAACAACGTCGTCTGGGTGGTGTTCGCGCCGACCGTCTCGACCGCGCTCGGTCTGGTCTTCGCGGTGCTGACCGAACGGGTGCGCTGGGGCACGGCGTTCAAGCTGGTCGTCTTCATGCCGATGGCGATCTCCATGCTGGCCGCCGGCATCATCTTCCGGCTGGTGTACGACCAGGACCCGGACAAGGGGGTCGCGAACGCGGTGTGGGTGGGCGTGCACGACACGTTCGCGCAGTCGTCGGCGTTCCCCAAGGCCCACCCGGGCCGGGAGTCGCCGCTGGTGGCCGAGGACGGCGGCTTCGTCACCAAGGCCGCCGTGCACGCCGGGCAGCCGGTCACCCTGCCGCTCGTCGGCGTCGCCCCGGACCAGCTGCCGGACGGTGTGAAGAAGGCCGTCGCCGCCCGCCCGGAGCCGGGGAAGGTCACGGGCAGCACCTGGCAGGACTTCACCCGCGGCAAGGGTGTCGGCAAGCTCGGCGCGCCCGATCCGTCCGAGGTGGGCTATGCCGGGATGCGGATCGAGGCGGTGAAGGACGGCGAGGTGGTCGCCTCGACGGAGGCGGCCGGCGACGGCACGTTCACCCTCCCCGCGTCGGCCGACGGTGCCCGGCTCAGGCTGCCCGCGGGCAATTTCAAGGAGCCGTACAACGGGGTCGACTGGCTCGGCCCGGCGCTGGTCACCCCGGCGATCATCGGGTCGTACGTGTGGATGTGGGCGGGCTTCGCGATGGTGCTGATCGCGGCCGGTCTCGCCGGTGTGCCCCGGGAGCTGCTGGAGGCGGCCCGGGTGGACGGCGCCACCGAGTGGCAGGTGTTCCGCAAGGTCACGGTGCCGCTGCTGGCCCCGGTGCTGGCGGTCGTCGTCGTCACGCTGATGATCAACGTCCTGAAGGTGTTCGACCTGGTGTTCATCATCGCGCCGGGCTCCTCCCAGGACGATGCGAACGTGCTGGCGCTGGAGCTGTACCGCAAGGGCTTCGCGGAGGGCCAGCCGGGCATCGCGAGCGCGATCTCGGTGTTCCTGCTGCTGCTGGTGATCCCGGTGATGGCATTCAACATCCGTCGGCTGCGGCGGGAGGTGCGGCGATGACGACGACCGCCGAAAGCGTCGGGAAGACCGAGCCGGTCCGGACGGCCGGGGCCAGGCGGTCGGTCGGTTCCCGGATCGCCGAGAAGCTGAGCGGCGGGCTGGTCCGCGTGGTGCTGATCGTCGTGGGCCTGTTCTGGCTGGTGCCGACCATCGGCCTGCTCGTCTCCTCGCTGCGCACGCCCCAGGACATGAACGCGAGCGGCTGGTGGACGGTGTTCTCCAAGCCGTCCCAGCTCACCGTGGACAGCTACCAGAAGCTGCTGGAGAACTCGGACATCACCAACTCCCTGGTGAACACGGTGCTGATCACGGTCCCGGCGACCGTCCTCGTCGTGGTGATCGGGGCGCTGGCCGGGTACGCGTTCGCGTGGATGGAGTTCCCGGGCCGGGACTGGTGGTTCCTGGGCGTGGTGAGCCTGCTGGTGGTGCCCGTTCAGGTGGCGCTCATCCCGATCGCCGAACTGTTCGGCAACATCGGGCTGTTCGGGACGATCCTCGGGGTGATCCTGTTCCACACCGGGTTCGGTCTGCCGTTCGCGGTGTTCCTGCTGCGGAACTTCTTCGCCGAGATCCCGCGTGAGCTGCTGGAGGCGGCCCGGCTGGACGGCGCGGGTGAACTGCGCCTGTTCGTCCGGGTGGTGATGCCGCTGGGCGGCCCGGCGATCGCCTCGCTCGGCATCTTCCAGTTCCTGTGGGTGTGGAACGACATGCTGGTCGCGCTGGTGTTCACCAAGTCGGGCACGCAGCCGATCACGGTCGCCCTGCAGACGCAGGTACGGCAGTTCGGCAACAACATCGACGTGCTGGCTCCCGGCGCGTTCATCTCCATGGTGATCCCGCTGGCCGTGTTCTTCGCTTTCCAGCGGCAGTTCGTGTCCGGAGTGATGGCGGGCGCGGTCAAGTAGCCACAAAGCGGACACCTTTCGCGGGGCGGGTCTTAAGGGGCCCGCCCTTTCGCGTTCACCTGGAGTAGCCCGAATGCCGTACGGGCCCGTAACCAAGTCACCCCATCGGCCGTTCCCGGGCAGAACCCCCGCGCCGACCGACCCTTGGATGTCCCTTGCCCAGGTTCAGTGTCATCGTCCCCGCGTACGAGGTCCAGGCGTACCTCTCCGAGTGCCTGGACTCGGTGCTCTCGCAGTCGTACTCCGATCTGGAACTGATCGCCGTCGACGACTGCTCGCCCGACGCCTGCGGCACGATCATCGACGAGTACGCGGCTCGTGACACGCGCGTGAAGGCCGTGCACCTTCCCGAGAACCGGGGGCTGGGCCGGGCCCGGAACGCGGGCATGGCCGAGGCGACCGGCGACTACCTGGTCTTCCTGGACAGCGACGACACGCTCACCCCGGACGCGCTGCGGTCGGTCGCCGACCGGCTGAAGGAGACCGGCGACCCGGACGTCCTGGTCTTCGACTACACGCGCACCTACTGGGACGGCCGGGAGGTGCGCAACCAGCTCGCCGCCCAGCTCACCGAGCGGGGACCGGCGCCGTTCCGGCTGGCGGACCGGCCCGGACTGCTGCGGGTGCTGATGGTGGCCTGGAACAAGGCCTACCGGCGGGAGTTCGTGCGGGCCCACGGGTTCCGGTTCCCGCCGGGCTACTACGAGGACACCCCCTGGACCTTCCCGGTGCTGCTGACGGCCGGGTCGGTCGCCACCCTGGACCGGGTGTGCGTGCACTACCGGCAGCGCCGCCAGGGCAGCATCCTCGGCACCACCAGCCGCCGCCACTTCGATCTGTTCGAGCAGTACGACCGGGTCTTCGCCTACGTCGGGGAACGGCCGGAACTGGCCCGCTGGCGGCCGGAGCTGTTCCGGCGGATGATCGACCACTACGCGGTGGTGTTCACCCACCGGGGCCGGCTGCCGCGCGGCAGCCACGGCGAGTTCCTGCGCCGGGCCCGCGCCCACTGCCGCCGCCACCGCGTGCCGGGGGTGCGCCTCGGGCTGCGGCACACCCTGGTCCGCTTCGGCCTGCACCGCACGTTCCGGGCGCTCCGGCTGGCCGCGGCCGCCCGCCGGCGCGCGCTGAAGTGCGCGGTGAAGCTGGCCCGCGCCCTGCGCACCGGCGCGCTCCGGCTGCACTACCGGGTCCAGCTGCGGCTGCCGCTGCGCGCGGACCGGGCGGTGTTCACCGCCCAGGAGGGGCGCGGCGACCCGGCCGCGCTGGAGGAGGCGTTCCGGACGCACGCCCCGCACCTGAGGACGGCGTGGATCACCCCGGCCGGGCAGGAACGGGCGGCGCCGCCGGGTCCGCGCCGGCTGAGGCCCGGCACGGCCGCCTACTGGTCGGCGCTGGCCCGCTCCCGCTACCTGGTCAGCGACTCCGGCTTCGGGGGGCGGCTGCGGAAGCGGACCGGACAGGTCGTCGTACAGACCCAGCAGGGCACCCCGCTGGGGCACGTGGGCCTCGACCTGCTGGAACGCCCGGCGGCGGCCCACGGCACGGACTTCGCCCGGCTGCTGCGGGACGTCGACCAGTGGGACTACGTGCTGTCCGGCAACCGGCACGCCACCCTGACCTGGGAACGGGTCCACCCGGGCCGCTACACCACGCTGGAGTACGGGCTGCCCCGCAACGACGTCCTCCAGCGGGCGACCACGGCGGACGTGGCCCGGCTGCGGGCCTCACTGGGCGTTCCGCAGGACGCGGTCGCCGTGCTGTACGCGCCCGCGCACCGCGATCACCGGCGCACCCAGCGTCCGCTGCTCGACCTGGAGCGGATCCTGCGCCGCCTGGGCCCGCGCTTCGTGGTCCTGGCCCGCACCCCCGCCCCCGCCCGGGGCGACCGGGTCATCGACGTCTCCGGCCACCCGGACCTCTCCGCCCTGTGCCTGGCCTCG
Source organism: Streptomyces echinatus (assembly GCF_014203595.1). Classification (GTDB taxonomy): domain Bacteria; phylum Actinomycetota; class Actinomycetes; order Streptomycetales; family Streptomycetaceae; genus Streptomyces; species Streptomyces echinatus. Next base: position 49,381 of record NZ_JACHJK010000001.1, on the reverse strand, counting down.
GACGCGCTGCTCACCGACTACGCGCCGGTCCTGTTCGACTACGCGGGCCTCGACCGGCCGATCGTGGTGCACACCGAGGACTGGGCAGCGTACGAGGCGGCCCGTGGCGCCTACTTCGACCTGCGGGCCTTCCCGCCGGGCGCGGTGGCGCGCAGCGAGGACGAGCTGATCGACATCTTCGCCACCGGGCACTGGCGCGGCTCGCGCTCGGCGCAGCTGCGGGCGGCGTTCCGGGAGCGGTTCTGTCCGTGGGACGACGGGCGCGCCGCCGAGCGGGTCGTACGGCGGGTGGTGCTGGGCGAGACGGAGCTGCCGCCGGTGGTGCCGCTCGCGGACCGCGATCCGGCGCCGCCGGCCCGCACGCGCTCCCCGCTGGCCACCGTGCCGCAACCTTCCGGCCCCCTCCCCGTCACCGAGAGCCACTGAACACCGTTGGTGCTACCGGGAGTTCCCATGCCCCTCGGCTCGACGCGGCCCACCCCGAGCCGGCCGTCCACCTGGCGTCCGGCGGGACGGCCCGGCCGCGTCCGCACGACGACAGAAAGAACCACATGCCCCGCTTCAGCATCATCGTCCCCTCCCACGGGGTCGCCGGCCGGCTGTCCCAGGCCCTGGACTCGGTCCTCGGCCAGTCCTTCGGCGACCTTCAGCTGATCCCGGTCTGCGACGCCCCCGACGCCCCGGCCGCCGCGGTGGCCGCCGGGTACGCGGAGCGGGACCCCCGGGTGACCCCGGTCCACTCGCAGCCGTCCGCCGGTCTGAGCGGGGCGCGCAACGCCGGGATGCGGGCGGCCACCGGCGCCTATCTGCTGTTCCTGGACGGCGACGACCTGCTGCTGCCGGGCGCGCTGGCCGCGCTGGACGCCCGGCTGTCGGAGGTCGCCGGCGTGGATGTGCTGTACGCCGAGCACGAGCGCGCCCCCTGGTGGGAGGGCGAGCCGACGAACCCGGCCGCGCCGCTGCTCGCGGGTGCCCCGAAGGGCGCCTTCGCCCCCGTCGAGCTGCCCGAGCTGACCGGCGTGCAGCTGCCGGCGTGGAGCGCCGTCTACCGCCGGGCCTTCCTCACCGAGCAGGAACTCGTCTTCCCCGAGGGCCTGTTCACGGACCTCGGGTGGGCCGGGCTGGTCGGCGTCGCCGCCGGGCGGATCGCGGTGCTGCGCCGGACCGTCGTACGGCACCGTCCGCGCCGCCAGGGCAGCCGGCTCAACCTGCCCGGGCCGCACCAGCACACGCTGCTCGACCAGGTGGAGCGGGTGCTGTCGCGGGCGGCCGGGAGCGCCCTGCCCGCCGAGCGGACCGGCCCCCTGTTCGACCAGCTGTTCGCCGTGGTGCTGAAGACGGCGTCCCGGCCCGAGCGGCTGCTCTCCGGGCACCGGGCCTTCTTCCGCCGCGCGGGCCGCCTCTACCGCAGGCACCGGCCGGCCGGGCACCGGGTGCCGGGCGGCAGCCTGGGCGTGCAGCACCGGCTGCTGGCGGCGGGCGCCTACACCGCCTTCCGCGGCCTGCGCGGCGTCAACCGGGCGGCCGACGGCGCGGCCCGGCGGCTGCCCCGCCCGCGGACGCTGCGCACCCGGCTGCGCTACGCCCGCGACCTGCGCCGCCCGCTCGACGAGAACCTCGCCGTGTACTGCGCCTACTGGGGCCGCGGTTACGCCTGCAACCCGGCCGCGATCCACGCCAAGGCCCGTGAACTCGCCCCGCACATCCGCTCGGTGTTCCTCGTCGAGGCGGGCCAGGAACACGCCGTGCCGCGGGACGTCGAGTACGCGGTGATCGGCTCACGGCGCTACTGGGAGGTGCTGTCCCGCGCCAAGTACCTGATCAACAACGCGAACTTCGCCGAGGGCGTCGTCAAACGGCCGGGCAGCGTCCACGTGCAGACCCAGCACGGCACCCCGCTGAAGACGATGGGCGTGGACCAGTCGACGTACCCGGTGGTGGCCGCGCAGTCCGGCAGCTTCACCCGGCTGCTGGGCCGGGTCGACCGCTGGGACTTCAACCTCTCCGCCAACCGCCACTCCACCCAGATGTGGGAGCGCGCCTTCCCCGGCTCCTACGAGCACCTGGAGTACGGCTATCCGCGCAATGACGTCTACTACACGGCGACCGCCCGCGAAGTGGCCCGGATCCGGCGCGAGCTGGGCGTCCCGGAGGGGAAGACGGCCGTGCTGTACGCGCCGACCCACCGCGACCACCACACCGGCTTCGAGGCCGGGCTGGACCTGGAGGCGTTCTGCGCGGCGGCCGGCGAGGACGTCGTCGTGCTGCTGCGCGCCCACTACTTCTACGACCGGGGCCGCTCCCGGGGCTCGGAGAGGATCATCGACGTCACCGCGCACCGCTCCGCGGAGGACGTGTGCCTGGCCGCGGACGCGCTCGTCACCGACTACTCGTCCATCATGTTCGACTACGCCAACCTGGACCGGCCGATCGTCGTGTACGCCGACGACTGGGACGTCTACCGGGAGACCCGGGGCGTCTACTTCGACCTGCCGGCCGAGCCGCCCGGCCTGGTCGCCCGGACCCCCGGGGAACTGGCCGCCGTCTTCCGCGACGGCTCGTACGCGGGCCCCGGGGCCGCTGCGCTGCGGGCCGCGTTCCGGGAGCGGTTCTGCCAGTTCGACGACGGGCGGGCCGCCGAGCGGGTGGTGCGGCGGGTGCTGCTCGGTGAGCCGCCGGAGGCGATCCCGGCCGTGATCCCGCTCGCGGAGCGCATCCCCGCCCCCGCCGCCGCGACCCTCGTGAGGAGCTGACCCGCCGTGCCCCGCTTCAGTCTGATCGTGCCCTGTTTCAAGGTGCAGGGCTTTCTGCGCGAGTGCCTGGACTCGGTGCTCGGGCAGTCCTTCGGAGACTTCGAGCTGATCGCCGTGGACGACCGCTCCCCGGACGGCTGCGGCGCGATCCTGGACGAGTACGCCGAGCGCGATCCGCGCGTGAAGGTGCTGCACCTGCCGGAGAACGTGGGCCTGGGCCGGGCCCGCAACGCGGGCATGCCCGAGGCCACCGGCGACTACCTGTTCTTCCTGGACAGCGACGACACCCTCACCCCGGGCGCGCTGCGGGCCATCGCCGACCGGCTCGCGGAGACCGACGCCCCGGACGTCCTCGTCTTCGACTACGCGCGCACCTACTGGTGGGGCGGCACCCGGCGCAACGTCCTCGCCGAGGTCCTGGGCGAGGCCGGGGCCGGCACGTTCACCGTCGCGGAGTACCCGCGGATCCTCGACCTGCTGATGGTGGTCTGGAACAAGGTCTACCGCCGGGAGTTCGTCGCGGAGCACGGCTTCGCGTTCCCGCCCGGCTACTACGAGGACACCCCCTGGACCTTCCCGGTGCTGCTCAGCGCCCGGCGGATCGCCGCCCTGGACCGGATCTGCCTGAACTACCGGCAGCGCCGGCAGGGCAACATCCTGTCCACCACCAGCCGCAAGCACTTCGACATCCACGACCAGTACGAGCGGGTCTTCGCCTTCGTGGCCGAGCGGCCGGAGCTGGCGCACTGGCGGCCCTACCTGCACCGCAAGATGGGCGAGCACTGCCTGGACATCCTCGCCAAGCCGGACCGGCTGCCGCCCGCCGACCGGGCCGAGTTCTTCCGGCGTACGGCGGAGATGTTCCGCCGGCACCGGCCCGAGGGCACCCCGGTGGACGGTGAGACCGCCGTGCTGACGGGCTCCTGGACGGCCTACCGGCTGCGGCGGCAGGCGGCGCGGGCGGGGCGGGAGGCGGCCCGCCGGGCGGACCGGACCCGCCGGGCGGCCGCTGCGCGGGCCCGCACCGGCTGGGCGGGGCTGCACGCGCACCGCCCGCTGGACGAGAACCTGGTGGTGTACTCGGCGTCCTCGCACCGGGGCGTGCTGGGCGACCCGGCGGCGGTGTACGCGGCGGCCCGGGAGGTCGCGCCGTGGCTGCGCGGGGTGTGGGTGGTGCGGGACGCGGAGACGGCCGCGCGGCTGCCGTCCGATGTCGAGCACGTGGTCGTCGGCTCCCGGCGCTATCTGGAGGTGACCGCGCGGGCGAAGTTCTTCGTCAACGACGTCAACTGGCCCGGCGCGCTGGCCAAGCGCCCCGGCAGCGTGCACATCCACACCCACCAGGGCACGCCGCTCAAGTACCTGGGCGCCGACCTGCTGGACAAGCCGGGCGCGCGGCTCGGCTTCGACGTGCCGCAGATGCTGCGCCGGGCCGACCGGTGGGACTACAGCCTGGTCGCCAACCGGCACTCCGAGCTGGTCTGGGAGCGGGCCTACCCCTGTCACTTCACTTCGGTGCGCACCGGCAGCCCGCGCAACGACGTGCTGGTGAACGGCGGCGCCTGCGACTTCCGGGAGCGGCACGGCATCCCCGACGGCCACACGGTCGTGCTGTACGCGCCGACCCGCCGGGACTACCGCCGGGGCGGGCACGTGGACCGGATCGATCTGGCCCGGTTCGCGGCGGACCTCGGTGAGGGGCACACGCTGGTGGTCCGGCTGCACCCGTCGCTGGCGAACGGTCCCGCGCGGGGCATGGGGCTCGCGGAGCTGGCCCGGCGCGGGATCGTGATCGACGCGACCGACGAGCCGGGGGCGGCGGACGTGCTGCTCGCGGCGGACGTGCTGGTCAGCGACTACTCGTCCGTCATGTTCGACTACGCGAACCTGGACCGGCCGATCGTGGTGCACGCCGACGACTGGCCCGCGTTCTCGGCGAGCCGGGGCGCCTATCTCGACATCACGGCCGAGGCGCCGGGCCATGTCGCGCACTCGTACCGGGAGCTGGCCTGGCTGTTCGCCTCGGGCGGGTGGCGGGACGAGGAGTCGGCGCGGCTGCGCGCGGACTTCCGGGAGCGGTACTGCGAGTTCGACGACGGGCGGGCGGCGGAGCGGGTCGTACGGGGGCTGCTGCTGGGCGAGCCGATGCCCTGGCCGGCGGTCCGCATCCCGGGGCAGGCGTCGGCTCCGGACGCGCTGACGTCGGCGTAGACGGCGCGGGGGCCGGTCCCCGCCGGGACCGGCCCCTCTGCGTCGCGGGTACGGCCGCTCGACCGTCCGCACCCGCTCGACCGGGTGGACCGCTCATTGCTCACCCGGTGACTCGGTGACCCGCTCGCGCGTCTACTCGATGACGAGGTCGACGTCGATGTTGCCGCGGGTGGCGTTGGAGTACGGGCAGACCTGGTGGGCGGTCTCGACCAGCTTGCGGCCGGTCTCCGCGTCCACGGTGTCGGGCAGCTCGACGCGCAGGGTCACCTGCAGCCCGAAGCCCTCGCCCTGCTTGCCTATGCCCACCTCGGCGGTCACGGCGGCTTCGCTGACGTCCACCTTCGCCTGGCGTCCGACCAGGCCGAGGGCGCTGCCGAAGCAGGCGGCGTAACCGGCGGCGAAGAGCTGCTCCGGGTTGGTGCCCTCGCCGTTGCCGCCCAGCTCCGCCGGCGGGGCCAGCTTGAGGTCGATCCTGCCGTCGGAGGAGACGGCACGACCCTCGCGGCCGTGGGTCGCGGTGGCGACGGCGGTGTAGAGCGCGTCCATGAAGACCATCCCTTGAGGAAGTCGGGTGTTCCGGCGGTCCCTGTCCTGACCGCCGCACGACCACAAGTAGAGCACACGATTCAGTTGCGCACAACTAAATGGTCCGCACGAGCTACTCTGGAACCATGACCGCCTCGCCCACCGCCCCCGGCACCCCGGCCCCCGACGCCGACTGGCTCCGGCTGGACCGCCAGATCTGCTTCTCCCTGCACGCCGCGTCCCGCGCCTTCAACGGCGTCTACCGCGTGATCCTCAAGGACCTCGGCCTCACCTATCCCCAGTACCTCGTGATGCTGGTGCTGTGGGAACAGGGCGACCTGCCGGTCAAGGCCCTCGGCGAGCAGCTGCGCCTCGACTCCGGCACGCTGTCCCCGCTGGTCAAGCGGCTGGAGACGGCCGGTCTCGTACGGCGTGAGCGCAGCGCCGAGGACGAACGGTCGGTCCGGGTCCACCTCACCGAGGAGGGTTCGCAGATGCGCGCGCGGGCGCTGGAGGTGCCGCGCCGGATCATGTCGGCGACCGGGTTCGACCTGGCGGAGATCGGCGAGCTGCGCGCACGGCTCGACCAGCTCACCACCGCTCTGGACGCGGCGGCGCGGACGGAGGCCGGGGCCGGGCGCTGACCGGGCGGACATAGAGCCGTACGGTCACCCCGCCCCGCACGGCCTGCCGCCGGCCGCTGAACTCCTGCCAGAGGATGGCGGCCTTCGCGCGTTCGACGGGGTTGCGCGGGGCCCAGCGACCGCCGAGCAGCCTGCGGTCCGCGACCACCCACACCCGGTCCAGCCGCGCCAGCCTGCGGCGCAGCTCGGCCACGCCGGCCTCGCGCCCGTACAGCGTCCCGGACTCGGCCGCCCCCGCCACCAGCGCGACGTCCCGCGTCCCCCGGAACGCCCGCGGGTAGGTCAGCGCCGTGTTCCGCATCGGCGCCGGCAGGAACAGGACGGGATCACCGGGGCCGACCTCCCGCGCGACCGCCCGGGAAACGGCGGCGAGATCGTCGGGCCGCCGCCCGGGGTCCCGGTCCCTCAGGAGCAGGGGGAACTGATGCAGGAGGGAAAGGGCGACGGCGAGCACCCCGACGAGGACCACGCAGCCGGCCCGCGACAAGATCCCCCGCCGCGACCGCCCACCCCCACCCGCACCGCAGTCCCGGGAGGTGGAGTGGCGTTTCTGCGGAGCGGCTCTCGGGGGGTGGTCGTTCGGCGGGGTGCAGCGGGTGGCGGTGCGGCGGGCGGGCGGTCGCAGGCGGGCCGCCGTCACCGCCACCCGGTCGGCGCCCGCGGCCACCACCAACGACGCCCCGGACAGGGCGTAGAGCACGTACCGGTCGACGTACAGCGGCGACATCTGCGACACCAGCATCAGCACCACCGGGGGCACCACCATCAGCGGCAGCCCCACCCCCGCGCACGTGACCTCCCCCCGCCGCCCCACCAGACCCAGCAGCCCCACCAGGGCCAGCCCGAGGCACACCGCGTACACCTCGTCCGTCGGCCCGAGAAACCCGCGCAGCAGCCCTTCCGCCGTCTCCACCGTCGGCTCCCGCAGCCACGCCACCTGCGCCGACTGCGCCCGCGACACCAGCACCATCGGCAGCAGCGCCGGCCCGACCACCGCCGCCGCACACCCCCAGCCCCGCCACACCCGCCTCCCGGCCCGGGCCGACGCCAGCGACACCGCGTGGGCGAGGAGCAGCAGGACGGCGAACTCGTGCAGCCAGCAGGTGAGTCCGAGCACGACGCCGTACGGCCACCAGGAGCCGCCCCGCACGCCCCGCACGAACAGCAGGGTCGCACCGGTGGCGCCGGCCGCGACGAGGGCGTAGGAGCGGCCCTCCTGCGCGTAGTGCCCGGCCATGGGCGTGACGGCGTAGAGCAGACCGGCCCACAGGCCGACGCGCGGGCGGGCCAGCCGGGTGCCGAGCGCGGCCACCAGGGCCGCCGTTGCCGCCGCCGCGCACACCGACGGCAGCCGGAGGACGACCTCGCCGGGGTGGAGGGCGAGGACGGCGTGCAACACCAGGTAGTACAGGCCGTGCACGGCGTCCACATCGCCCAGCAGCTTCCAGATCTGCGGCACCGTCCGGCGGCTGACCTGGAAGCTGACCGCCTCGTCGCGCCACATGCCGCCGCGGTCCAGCCGCCAGAGTCCGAGCGTCAGCATCACCAGCGCGGGCACTCCCACGGCGGCGGCCCGGCACAGCCGTTCCCGGACGTGCGCCGGTGTCCGACGCGATGGGTGGCTCGTTGCACCGGTCGGCACGTCAGTGGTCGCTCCAGCCGCCCTGCGCGACTGCGGTTTCGCACGAAGCCCGACGTTCACCATGGCCCGATCTCTTGCGATTAGCCAATATTTGCGATCATTGACGGCGTATCAGCATGGATACACCATCCGCACCGCTTAGGCTCCCATGTGATGAACCGTCTCCGTGTCACCCCCGGCCCGGTCCTCCCCCTCACCGCCCTGTGGCTCGCCACCCGCGCCCTGATGCTGTGGCTGATCGCCCACAGCGGAGGGCCGCTGCTGGGCGGGGGTTCGGTGACCCGGGAGGTGTGGCGGCTGTACCACCACTGGTACGACGTGCTGGCACACGGTTCCTTCCCGGTGCACGACACGCTGTGGCAGTACCCGCCGGGCGCGGGCGCGGTGCTGCTGGCGCCGGGGCTGCTGCCCGGCCTGACGTACTTCCAGGCGTTCGTGCTGCTCACGCTGGCCGCGGACGCGCTGACCGCGACGGTGCTGGTCCGCGCGGGCACCCGGCCCGGGCGCAGCCTGCTGGGCGCGGCCGTGTGGACCGGCGGCCTGCCGCTGCTGCTGCACCTGCCGCTCGCCCGGTACGACGTCCAGGTCACCGCCCTGGCCGTGCTGTCCCTGCTGGCCTCGGCGCGCTCCCCGCGCGCGGGCGGTGTGTTCGGGGCACTGGGCGCCCTGGTGAAGGTGTGGCCCGCGCTGGTGCTGCTGGGCATGCCCCGGGGGCGGCCGACCCGCGGGGCGTGGGCCGGGGCGGCGGGCGCCGGGGCGGTGTGTCTCGCCCTGCTCGCGGCCCTCTTCACCCACCCGCTCGCCTTCCTGCGGGAGCAGGGCGGCCGCGGCGTGCAGATCGAGTCGCTGGGCGGCACGGCGCTCAACCTGGCCCGGCACGCCGGCTGGTCCGGCCGGACCCGCTACCGGTACGGCGCGATGGAGATGGCCGGCCCGCACGTGGGGGCCGTCGCCACCGCCTCCCTGGTGCTGACGGCGGTCTCCTTCGGGCTGCTGGTGCTGTGGCGGGTGCGGGCCCGGCGCTGGAACGAGGCCACGCCGTACGACGCGGCGCTGAGCGCGGTGCTGCTGTTCACGGTCACCAGCCGGGTCATCAGCCCGCAGTACCTGATCTGGCTGATCGGGCTGGCCGCGGTCTGCCTGACCTCGCGGTTCACCTGCCAGCGGCCGGTGGCGGTGCTGGTGCTCACGGCGTCCGCGCTGAGCACCGTGGCGTACCCGATGTGCTACCGCGAGGTGATCGACGGCACCTGGGCCGGGTGCCTGCTGATGCTGGCCCGCAACGGGCTGCTGACGGCCGCCGCCGTACTGTCCTACGTACGGCTGTGGCGGTCCGGCCGGACACCGACCGTAAAGTCCCTAAGAGGGACGCAACCCCTGGCCGGTTCCGGCCGTCTACCGGATCGAGCCTTGAGCGTCTCCCGATGAGGTATTACTGAGTTTTCTCCGCACCCGGCCCGTGGACTCCATGCAACCGACACCGCGCGACCCGCACACAGAACAGCCAGACCCGAGTCCGGCACCGGAACCGGCACCGCAGCCCGGTGCGGAACCGGCACCGGCGCCTCGGGTCGCCGTCGTCGTCATCGGCTACAACGACCGCGCCCACGTGGCCCACGCCGTGCGCTCCGCGCTGTCCCAGGGACCCGCGGTCGCCGAGGTCATCGCCGTCGACGACTGCTCCACCGACGGCAGCGACAGGTTGCTCGCCCGGCTGGCCGCCGGTGAACCGCGCCTGCGGGTGGTGCGCCGGGCCGTGAACAGCGGCGGCTGCGGCAGTCCGCGCAACACCGGGATCGACGCGGCGACCACGCCGTACGTGATGTTCCTGGACAGCGACGACATACTGCCGGCCGGCGCGGTGGACGCGCTGCTGGCCGCGGCCACGGAGACGGGCGCCGAGGTCACGAGCGGACTGTGCGTGCGCCGGGAGCTGCCCTCGGGAAGCGAACAGCCCTGGCAGGTGCCCCTCTACACGGAGCGCACCGTCCTCGCGCACCCCTCCCGGCACCCCCGTCTGATCAACGACACGCTGTGCGTCAACAAGCTCTACCGCACCGGCTTCCTGCGCGAGCACGGCATCCGCTTCCCCGAGGGGCGCTTCCTCTACGAGGACTTCGTCTTCACCGCGCGCGTGCTGGCCGCCGGTCCGCGCGTCGCGCTGGTACCCGACCGGGTGTACGTGTGGCAGGTGCGCCGGTCGGCCGAGCGGCTGTCGCTCTCGCTGGACCGGGGGCACATCGCGAACTGGACGGCGCGCCTGGAGGCGTGCACGCTGGCGTACGACATCCTGCTGAGCGCCGGGCAGAAGGAGCTGGCGCGGGCGACGCGCGCCAAGTTCCTCGACCACGAGATGCGCATGTACGCGCGTGAACTGGGGCTGCGCGACGCGCACTACCAGCGCGCGTGGTGGGCGCGCACCCGGGAGTACCTCGAGCACTACGACGCGGCCGACTGGGCGCTGAACCCCGGCGCCCCCGGCCGCCTGCTCGCCCGGGTGGTGATGGCGTCGCCCGAACCGCGCGACCTGGCCCGCCTGCGTGAACTCGCCGCCCGCCCGGCGCGGCTGCTCCCGCCCTACGCCCGCACCGCCGACGGGGACCCGGTCTGGTCCGCCGACCTGCCCCAGGTCTCCCTGGCCCCGCTTTCGGACCGGGCCGCCGCCGCGCTCCCGCTCGCGGTGGACGCGGAACTGCGCCCCCGCGCGCGTGCCTCACTGCTGCGCCTGCGGCTGCACGAGCTGTACGGGAAGGTGGCCGAGGCGGGCCCGCGCGAGGTGGACGTGGTGTGGCAGGCGCGCGAGAACGAGCACACGCGGGGGCGCGCGACGGTGGCACTCACGCCGTCCGGCGCGGACACCTGGTCGGCCGTGGTGCCGGTCGACCTGGCACGGCTCGGCTCGGGCACCTGGGACCTCCGGCTGACCCTCCGCTTCGCGGACGGCACACGGCGGGAGGTCACGGCGCACGCCCTCGGGGGCGACGGCCGGCTGCGCCGGCGCGCCGTCCCGAGCACGGTGCACGGCGTGCTCCTGGCGCAGCCGTACGCCACGCACTCCGGCGCGCTGGCCCTGCGCGTGGCCACGGGCCTGAGCGGAGTGCTGACGGTGGTCCGCGGGCGCCTCCGCCGCCTGCTTCACTGAGACGGGGGCACGGGCGAGACCGACGAGCTGAGGAGGAGACGGCCGCACATGACCTGGCTGATCACCGGCGGCGCCGGATACATCGGGGCGCACGTCGTACGGGCGATGTCCGAGGCGGGTGAGCGCACGGTCGTCTACGACGACCTGTCCACGGGGGTCGCCGAGCGCGTGCCGGCCGAGGTCCCGCTGGTGCGCGGCTCGGTCCTGGACGCGGACCGGCTGGCCCGGACCTTCGCCGGGCACGGGATCACCGGGGTCGTCCATCTGGCGGCGAAGAAGCAGGTGGGCGAGTCGGTGGACCGCCCGCTGCACTACTACCGGGAGAACGTGGAGGGTCTGCGCGTCCTCCTGGAGGAGGTGACGAGGGCGGAGATCCCCTCGTTCCTCTTCTCCTCCTCCGCGGCCGTCTACGGCATGCCGGACGTCGACGTGGTGACGGAGGAGACGCCCTGCCACCCGCTGTCGCCGTACGGCGAGACGAAGCTGGCCGGCGAGTGGCTCGTCCGGGCCACGGCCCGGGCGACGGGCCTCGCCACGGCGTCGCTGCGCTACTTCAACGTGGCGGGCGCGGCGGCCCCCGAGCTGGCCGACACCGGCGTGTCCAACCTGGTCCCGATGGTCTTCGAGCGGTTCACGGAGGGCGCGGCACCGCGTATCTTCGGCGACGACTACCCCACGCCCGACGGCACCTGTGTCCGTGACTACATCCACGTGGTGGACCTGGCCGAGGCCCATGTGACCGTCGCCCGCGCCCTGCGCTCCTCCCCCGGCACCGGCCTGACCCTGAACATCGGCCGGGGCGAGGGCGTCTCCGTCCGCGAGATGATCGACCGCATCAACGCGGTCACCGGCTACGACCGCGCCCCGACGGTCACCCCCCGCCGCCCCGGCGACCCCGCCCGTGTGGTCGCCTCCGCCGCCCGCATCGGCACGGAGCTGGGCTGGCAGGCCAAGTACGACGTACAGGACATGATCACGTCGGCCTGGGAGGGCTGGATCCGGCTCCACCCGGAGGCGGCACGCTCGTAGAACCCCGCTCGCACGGCGCCCGCGGGACACCGGCGGAGCCGGGCGGGCCGGTGCGGCGGCCGGGGTCAGAGCGCCTTGAGCGCCGCCGCCGTGGCCCGTGCCAGTTGCTCCAGGTAGCCCTTCGGCGGTTTCGGGGTGCGGATCACCACCGAGCGCCAGTACAGCGGGCCCGAGACGAGGTCCAGCACCAGGTCGGGATCGACGCCCGCGCGGACCTCGCCCCGCTTCTCGGCCGCCGCCACGATCCTGCTGGCCACGCCCTCCTGGCCGTCCCGCAGAGCCTTCTGGAACGCTTCCGCGAGGTCGGGATTGCGGGCCGCCTCGGCCTGGAGGTCGGGGATGATCTGGGACGCGACGGGGTGGCGCAGGGCGCGCGAGGTGACCTCGTAGAGGAGGCGCAGGTCGCCCTCCAGGGAGCCCGTGTCGGGGACCGGGAAGCCGGTCACGGCCATCGCGGAGACGACGTCCAGGACCAGGTGGAGCTTCGAACGCCAGCGCCGGTACACCGCCGTCTTGCCGACCCCGGCCCGGCGGGCGATGCCCTCGATGGACATGCGCGCGTAGCCGACGGCCGCCAGTTCCTCGAAGACGGCCGCCCGGATGGCCTCGGTCACGTCCTCCCGGAGCACGGCCGCCCCGGCGGGCGCCCGGCGGCGCGGACGCGCCGGCGGCTCGTCGGCGGACTCGGCGGCGTTCGTCGTCATGCCCCCAGCATAGGGCGCTACGACGAAACGGTTGCGTTCCGACGTTCGTTGGGCCTACTCTCGCGTTGCGACGATACGGTCCCGTCCCGACGTAAGAGAACGTGAAGAGAAGCGTAAGGAAACGCCGGACGACGGGCCCGGCCGGCGCGGCGGCCCCGGCGAGAGCCGGGCGCGGCACCCCCACCCCCCGAGCGAAAGCAGCGGATGTGAGTCAGGTCCTCCACACACCGCCCCCCACCCCGGCCCCGGCCGCCGAAGACCTCGCGGCACTCGCGGCCCGGCACGGCCTGTCGGTCAGCGGCGCCCGCCCCTCCCTGCGCGAGTACGTCGGGCAGCTGTGGGCCCGACGCCACTTCATCAGCGCCTTCGCCACCGCCAAGCTCACCGCCCAGTACAGCCAGGCGAAGCTCGGCCAGGTCTGGCAGGTCATGACCCCGCTGCTGAACGCGGCGGTCTACTACTTCATCTTCGGTGTGCTGCTCGGCACCAAGCACAACGTGCCCGACTACGTCCCGTTCCTGGTCACGGGCGTGTTCATCTGGACGTTCACCCAGAGCTCGATCATGGCGGGCACCCGCGCGATCTCCGGCAACCTCGGCCTGGTCCGCGCCCTGCACTTCCCGCGCGCCGCCCTGCCGATCTCCTTCGCGCTCCAGCAGCTGCAGCAGCTGCTGTTCTCGATGGCCGCGCTGGTCGTCATCCTGCTCTGCTTCGGTGTGCCGGTCGCCGCCTCGTGGGTACTGGCGATCCCGGCCCTGGTGCTCCAGTTCACCTTCAACGCCGGCGTGTCGATGGTCGTGGCCCGGCTGGGCGCCAAGACCCCGGACATCGCCCAGCTGATGCCGTTCGTGCTGCGCACGTGGATGTACGTCTCCGGCGTGATGTGGAGCATCGACAAGCTGACCACGAAGGAGCCGCACATCGTCCGGGTGCTGCTGGAGCTCAACCCCGCCGCCGTCTACATCGACCTGATGCGGTTCGCCCTGATCGACAGTTTCCACGCCGACTCGCTGCCCCCGCACGTGTGGGCGGCGGCCACCGGCTGGGCCCTGCTCGCCGGCGTCGGCGGCTTCATCTACTTCTGGAAGGCTGAGGAGACGTACGGCCGTGGCTGAGCAGACCCCCACCGAGAAGATCCCCACCGTCATCGCCGACGACGTCGACATCGTCTACCGGGTGAACGGCACCGGCGCCGGCCGTGGCACCGCCACCGCCGCCCTCAACCGCATCCTGCGCCGCAAGCAGGCCGAGAAGGCGGCCGGGGTGCGCAAGGTGCACGCGGTGAAGAAGGTGTCGTTCGTCGCGTACAAGGGCGAGGCGATCGGGCTCATCGGCACCAACGGCTCCGGGAAGTCGACCCTGCTCAAGGCCGTCGCCGGGCTGCTCCCGGTGGAGAGCGGGCACATCCACACCGACGGCCAGCCGTCCCTGCTGGGCGTGAACGCGGCCCTGATGAGCGACCTGACCGGCGAGCGGAACGTCTATCTCGGCGGTCTCGCGATGGGCATGTCCCGGGAGCAGATCAAGGAGCGCTACCAGGACATCGTCGACTTCTCCGGCATCAACGAGAAGGGCGACTTCATCACCCTGCCGATGCGCACGTACTCCTCCGGCATGGCGGCCCGGCTGCGCTTCTCCATCGCCGCCGCCAAGGACCACGACGTCCTGCTGATCGACGAGGCGCTGGCCACCGGTGACCGCTCCTTCCAGAAGCGTTCCGAGGCGCGCATCCGCGAGCTGCGGCAGCACGCGGGCACGGTCTTCCTCGTCAGTCACAACAACAAGTCGATCCGCGACACCTGCGAGCGGGTCCTGTGGCTGGAGCGCGGGGAACTGCGGATGGACGGGCCGACCGAAGAGGTCATGAAGGAGTACGAGGCGTTCACCGGGGACAAGAAACCGGCCCCGAAGAAGCCCGCACCAAAAGCAGTTGTGGCGAAAGTGAACACGCCGCAACCGTCCGGAGCGGAAGCGTCTCTTCCCTCCTGAGCCGACTCTCACCCCCAACGGTGATTATCCCTTTCATCTGCTTAGTGACAGTATGTTATGAAAGGTGTGCCGAAAGACGTCGAACCGAAGGAGTCCCCCGCGATGCCGCAGCTGAGCGTGATCGTCTACGGGCCGAACGCACAGGGGCATCTGACCGAGCTGCTGGACTCCCTGGCGGCTCACCCCCTCACCGACGCCGAGGTGATCGTCGCCGCGGTCGGCGACTGGGCGCGGGAGACGGCCGAGGGTCACGCCCCCGAGACCGTCGTCGTGCCCCTGCCGGACGGCACCGGTGACGCGGCGGCCCGGGCGGCCGGCGCCGCCCGCGCGTCCGGACGCTGGCTGCACTTCGTCCACGCCAAGGACGGCCTGCCGGCCGGCGCGCCCCGCCTGATCGCCGAGCGGACCGCCGAACTGGACGAGGCGGGCGCCCCGGAACCCGTCGACGTCCTGCTCTTCGACCACGTCACCACCACCTGGCAGACCGCCGCCGCGCCCTCCCGCGACGGCCGCCACCTCGCCGCCGTCGGCCGTGCCGCCCTGCCCCTGCGGGACGCCGCCGACCTGCTGCGGCTCACCCCGCTGCTCGGCAACCGCGCCCTGCGCGCCGCGTTCTGGCAGGCCCACCAGGAGCAGCTGGCCACCGACGACGAGCCCCTCGCCGCCCACACCGCCCTGCTCCTCGCCGGCCGCGTCGCCTGCCTGAACCAGACGGCGTACGACCACCGCGTGCTGCGTCCCGAGAGCCTGCCGCCGGGCACCCCCGAGGACCGGCTCGCGCTCATCGACCGCTACGAGTCCCTGCTCCCGCTCGCCCGGGACCGCCGCGCCCCGCACACCGTTTTGTACGACCTGATGGTCCGCGACCTGGTGCGCACCTTCGCCGGCGAGGACCTGCCCGACCGGGCGGCCCGCGAGTTCTTCCGCCGCGCCTCCCTGGCCGCGGTCCGCTGGCGCCCCGAGGGACACCGGCGCCCGGCGGGCCTGGAAGGCGTCCGGCACGCGCTGCTGGAGGAGGGCGCGTACGCCAAGTACCGCGCGTTCCAGGCCGCCAACCGCACCCGCCGCGCCGCCCGCAAGGCCGTACGGACCCGCAAGCAGCAGCTGGGCGCCAAGGTCCGCGACCAGCAGTACCGCCGCGCCCTGACCCGCCCGGTGGACCCGGACCTCGCCGTGTTCTCGGCCTACTGGGACCGCGGAGTGGCCTGCAACCCCGCCGCGATCGCCGCGAAGCTCGCCGAACTCGCCCCGCACATCCACCCGGTGTGGGTGGTGAACAAGGCGAACGCCGCCCTGCTGCCGCCCGGCACGGACCACGTGATCCCCGGCACCCGCCGCTACTGGGAGACCCTGGCCACCGCCAAGTACCTGACGAACAACGTCAACTTCCCCAACGGCGTGATCAAGCGCCCGGACGCCATCCACCTCCAGACCCACCACGGCACGCCGCTCAAGCGCATGGGCCTGGACCAGATGGACCACCCGGCGGCCGCCAAGGGCCTGGACTTCGCCGCCCTGCTGGCCCGCGTCGACAAGTGGGACTACAGCGTCAGCGCCAACGGCCACTCCACCCGCATGTGGGAGCGCGCCTACCCGTCCCGCTACACCTCGCTCGACCACGGCTACCCGCGCAACGACGTCTACTACACCAGCGACGCCGAGGCGGTCCGCGCCGCCCGCGAACGCCTGGGCATCCCCCCGGGCAGGACGGCCGTCCTGTACGCCCCCACCCACCGCGACTACGAGGCCGGCTTCACCCCCCGCCTCGACCTCGCCGCCCTCGCCGACCGCCTCGGCGAGAACACCGTCCTCCTCGTCCGCGCCCACTACTTCTACGGCGGCGCCGCCTCCCCGCTGACCGGACTGCGCCGCTCCGGCCGGATCATCGACGTCTCCTCCTACGACCCCGTCGAGGAACTCTGCCTGGCCGCCGACGCGCTGGTCACGGACTACTCCTCGATCATGTTCGACTACGCCAACCTCGACCGCCCGATCGTGGTCTACGCCGACGACTGGGAGACCTACCGGACCACCCGGGGCGTCTACTTCGACCTCATGACCGAGCACCCCGGCCAGGTCGCCCGCACCCAGGAGGAGCTCGCGGAGATCTTCCTCTCCGGTGCCTGGCGCGACGACAGCGCGGCCAAGGCGCGGACCGCGTTCCGGCGCCGGTTCTGCGAGTACGACGACGGGCGCGCCGCCGAGCGGATCGTCCGGCGGGTGTTCCTGGGCGAACCGGAGGAATCGCTGCCGCCGGTGCTCCCCCTCGAGGACCGCACCCCCGCCCCGACCCCCGAGGAGGCCACCGCATGACCACCCCCGACGTCACGGTCACCGTCATCGTCTACAACGACGCGGCCCGCCTCCCGCGCGCGGTCGCCTCGCTGCGCGCGCAGACCCACGCGAACATCGAGATCGTCATCAGCGACGACCACTCGACGGACGACACCCCCTCGGTGGCACGGGAGCTGGCGGCGCAGGACCACCGCGTCCGCTACATCCGGCTGCCGGAGAACAGCGGCGGCTGCAGCGCCCCGCGCAACCGGGCCATCGAGATCGCCCGGGCGCCGTACCTGATGTTCCTGGACAGCGACGACGAACTCCCTCCGCGCGCGGTGGAGTTGCTGCTCGGCGCCCACCGGGAGCGCGAGGTGGACTTCACCATGGGCGCGGTGCGCCGGATCCGGGTGGACAGCGGGCGCCGCTCGACCTGGATGCCGCACGTGGTCACCGAGCGCCGCACCGTGGAGGGCATCGAGGCGGACCCGCGACTGCTGTTCGAGCACCTGTCGACCAGCAAGATGTACGCCCGCTCCTTCCTCGACCGCCACCAGCTCCGCTTCCCCGAGGGCATCCACTACGAGGACCAGCTGTTCTCGGCGCAGGCGTACTGCCTGGCGAAGGCGTTCACGATCATTCCGGACCCGGTGTACATCTGGTACATCGAACCGTTCGCCGCCGCGGCCTCCGCGTCCATCTCCAACCAGCGGCACAAGATCTCCAACGTCCGCGACCGCGTGCACGTGCAGCGGCTGATCGACGAGTTCCTGGTCGACAGCGGGCACGCGGGGCTGCGCGAGGACAAGGACTACAAGTTCCTCAAGCACGACTTCCGCATGTACGCCGGTGACCTGCCGTACCGGGACGAGGAGTGGCTGGCGTCCTTCACGGACATCATGAACCCCTATCTGGACACGCTGTCCCCCGGCGCGTACGAGAGGCTGCCGCGGCCCGAGCGGGTGGTGCTGGAGCTGCTGCGGGACGGCCGCACGGCCGAGGCCCGGCTGGCCGCGCGCGGACTGGGCCAGGGAGCGGCCCCGCGGCAGGTCACGACCGACGGCACGGGCGCGACCTACTGGGGCGACAGCGTCCCGTCCACGGACCGGGGCCGCCGCGAGCTGGACGTGTCCGACCTGGAGCTGGACACCCGTCCCTTCCCCACCGCCCAGTTCCGCCACGAGATCACGGATCTGACGCCCGGCGCGGGAGCGACGCTGACCCTCGCGATCCGCACGTACGACCCCGGTCTGCGGCTGCCCGTGGGGCCGCAGCGCGCGTCCCTGCTCCTGACTCCCGGCAAGCGCCGGATGACGGTGCCCTTCCGCCTGGACCCGGTGCGCCCCGGTGTCTTCGAGGGCACCGTCCGCCTCGACCTGACCGACGCCTCGCTCCCCGTCCACGGCTTCGAGGGCGTACGGCACCCCGTGATCCGGCTGAACCAGCAGGGCCTGTCCAACGCGGCCCTGCTCCTGGCCCCCCTCGACTTCCCGACCCGCACGACCCGGGTCGGCCACCACGAGCTCACGCTCGAACCGGAGGGCCGCAACCCCGGCCGCCTGCAACTGCGCTGGCGTCCGGTCGGTGTGACGGCCCGGGTGATCCGCCCGGTGGTCCACCGCATCGCCCGCCCCCGCGTACGCAACGCCGTGCGACTGGTGGCGAGCGTCCTGAGGTAGGAACAGACACCCCTCAACACCGACGCGCCGCAGACGGACAACTGCCTGCGGCGCCGTCGTACCCTGCCGGGGGCAGTCATGCCGCTGTACCGAGCCGCGGGCAGTCGTGCCGCTGGGGCGGCACGGGTGGGCGCGGCGGCACCCTGCAGCGCCGGCAAGCGCCCCCACCCGCCACGCGGCTCAGGGCACCACCCGGTACAGGACCTTCCCGCCCGGCCCGGCGGCCGCCTTGCGCAGCCACGGCGCCGGCCTGCCCCCCACGACCCACTTCACCCCGTACTCCCGCAGAATCCCCCGCCGCACCTCGTCGGACGCGTCCGCCGCGAAGTACCGCGTCACCGCCGCCTCCCGCCGCCCCGCGTCCTTCAGGAACACGTCCGGATACCCCGGCGCCACGGTGTAGGGCCCGTACGCGGGGATCTGCCGGGCCGGCCACGTACCGGCCATCACCACGTCCCCGTACGACACCCCCGCCCGCATGATCCACTGGTACCCCGCCCACGGCGTCCGGTACTTCTCCGCGATCACGCCGGGCAGCGCGTCCCGTTCCACCACGTACCCGAGCGTCCCGGCCTGCGTCCACGCCCCCACAGCAAGCGCGGCGAGCAGCACGCACGCCCAGCCCCTGCGCACCGCCCGCCGCCCCGCCGACACGGTCTCCAGCGCGGCCGCGAGCTGCGCCGGGACGAGCGCGGCGGGCAGCGCGCGGCCCCAGGAGTAGTGCCCGGACAGGCCCCCCGCCGCGAACACCAGCACACCGAGGACGAAGAAGAGGACCAGCGGATCCCGGCGGTCCCGCCGCCACCGCAGCCCCAGCGCCGCCACCCCGAGCAGCACGAGCCCGAACCGCGCGGCCAGGTCCTGGTACAGCGGCCGGTGGATGGCCTCCAGGTCCGCCCCCGCGGAGAACAGCGCGAAGAAGTCGTAGTACGGCCAGAGCCACAGCACCAGCAGCGCCAGCACCAGCCCGGCGCCGAGCCGGAGCAGCGCAGTGCGGGCCGGCCGCGCCGCGAGCAGCGTGGCGAGGGCGCCGAGGGACGCCACGACACCGGTGAACTGATGGCACAGCAGGATCAGTGCCCACAGCGCCCCCAGCCCGAGCCACACCCCCCACCCGGCCTGCCCGCGCGCCGCCCGCGTCAGCCACGCCCAGAAGTGGAAGGCGAGGCCGAGCGCGAACACGCTGGGGTAGGACACCGTCAGCGCGAGGGAGTTCAGCCCGAGGAAGCCGCTCCAGTTGAACAGCGTGGGGCCCCAGAGGAGCAGCAGGCTCAGCAGGGCCAGGGCGGGGGCGGCACGATGGGCGCTCAGCGTACGGACGTAGGCCCGAACGCCGGTCACCAGCAGCCCCAGTCCGGCGAGCGCGGCCAGGCGCAGGACCACGAACACCGACAGGCCCGTCAGCTTGGCGACGGTGCCGAGCAGCAGCATCCACGGTGAGTAGTACGGGCTGGGGGTGTCGGCGTCGACCAGCGGGTTGCCGGGGTGCAGCAGGCTGTGCCGCAGGCGTTGGACCGTGGCCGCGTGCATGCCGAGGTCGCCCGCCCACGGCAGATGGACCACGACCAGGAGCAGCAGCGCCACGACGAGGACGGCGGCGGCCCGCGCGAGCACCCGGCCGGCCCCCGCCGCGGTGCCACGCGCCGGTGCCGTACGGCGCTCGGGTTCAGTATCGGACGGCACGGTGTGCATCGTTCACCGACCCTACAGCCCGGGCACACGGAAGGCGCCCCGGACCACATCGCGGTCCGGGGCGCCTTCTTCGTGCCGTACGGCTACGAGTGCGTGCGCAGCAGCGTCCGCATCGTGCGCATCGCCACCGACAGGTTGGCGAGGTCGAAGGAGTCCGAACCGCGGATCTCGTCCAGGGTGGTGCGGGCCCGGCCCAGGATCGCGCTGTTCTTCTGCTCCCACGCCTTGAAGCGCTGCTCGGGCGTCGAGGTGCCGTTGCCGGCGGCGAAGACGTCCGCCGTGAGCGCCGCGTGGGCCGCGTACAGGTCCTCGCGGATGGAGGCGCGGGCCATGGACTGCCAGCGGTCCTCACGGGGCAGCTCGATGATGCGGTCCATCAGCTGGGTGATGTTCAGCCGGTCGGCGAGGTCGTAGTAGATCTCGGCGACGTCCAGCGGCTCCCTGCCCATGCGGTCGGCCACCGACACGATGTCGAGCGCCGGGAAGGCGGAGGAGAAACCGGCCACGCGTGTGGCGACCTCGTCCGGGACGCCGGCCGCGGACAGCTCGTCGTACACGTGCTGGTACCACTCCAGGTCCGCGCCCTTGAGCAGCTTCGGCAGCTCCTGCCAGACCCGCTCGACCCGCTCGGCGAAGAACTCCACCGTCTCGGCGAGTTCGAGCGGCTGCGGCCGGTTGTTGAGCAGCCAGCGGGTACCGCGCTCGATCAGGCGGCGCGAGTGCAGCCGGATGCGGGTCTGGACGGCCGCGTCGACCCTGTTGTCCAGGGCCTCCACCGCGTCCCACACCGGTGCCGAGCGGAAGATCGCGCGGGCCGCGGTCTGGGCGCGGACGATCTCCTCCAGGGAGGCCCCGGTCTCCTCGCGCAGACGGTGCAGATACGTCGTACCGCCCGTGTTGACCGTGTCGTTGACCAGCACGGTCGTGGTGATCTCGCGGCGCAGCGGGTGGGTGTCGATGGCCTCGGCGAAGCGCTCGCGCAGGGCCGTCGGGAAGTACGCGTGCAGCAGGCCGCGCAGGTACGGGTCGTCCGGCAGCGAGGTGTGCAGCAGCTCCTCGGAGACCGTGATCTTCGTGTACGCCAGGACGACGGCCGTCTCCGGGCTGGTCAGGCCGTGGCCCTGGGCGAGACGGTCGCGGATCTGACGGTCGGTCGGCAGGAACTCCAGCGCCCGGTCCAGGTGGCCCTCGCGCACCAGGTGGCGGAGGAACCGCTGCTGGGCGTGGAGCATGGAGTTGGCCTGGGACAGGGCGTTGGCCAGGGCGGTGTTCTGCGCGTAGTTGTTGCGCAGGACCAGCGCGCCGACCTCGTCGGTCATCTCGGCGAGCAGCTTGTTGCGCTGCTTGACGGTCATGTCGCCCTCGGCGACGAGGCCGTTCAGCAGGATCTTGATGTTCACCTCGTGGTCGGAGGTGTCCACGCCGGCGCTGTTGTCGATCGCGTCGGTGTTGATCTTGCCGCCGTGCGTCGCGAACTCGATGCGGCCGAGCTGGGTCAGGCCCAGGTTGCCGCCCTCCCCGACGACCTTGACCCTGAGGGCGGCGCCGTCGACGCGGATGGCGTCGTTGGCCTTGTCGCCGACGTCGGCGTTCGACTCGACGGACGCCTTCACGTACGTGCCGATGCCGCCGTTCCACAGCAGGTCCACCGGCGACTCGAGGATCGTCTTCATCAGGTCGGCCGGGGTCATCTTGGCGACCTTGTCCTCGATCCCGAGGGCCTCGCGGATGTGGCTGTTGAGCGTGATCGACTTGGCGCTGCGCGGGAAGATCCCGCCGCCCGCCGACAGCAGCTCGGTGTTGTAGTCGGCCCAGCTGGAGCGGGGCAGCTCGAACAGGCGGCGGCGCTCAGCGTAGGAGGTGGCCGCGTCCGGGGTGGGGTCGATGAAGATGTGCCGGTGGTCGAAGGCGGCGACCAGGCGGATGTGCTCCGAGAGGAGCATGCCGTTGCCGAACACGTCACCGGACATGTCACCGATGCCGACGACCGTGAAGTCCTCGCTCTGCGTGTCCACGCCCAGCTCACGGAAGTGCCGCTTCACGGACTCCCAGGCGCCGCGCGCGGTGATGCCCATGCCCTTGTGGTCGTAGCCGGCCGAGCCGCCGGAGGCGAAGGCGTCGCCGAGCCAGAAGTTGTACTTCTCGGCGACCCCGTTGGCGATGTCCGAGAAGGTCGCGGTGCCCTTGTCGGCGGCGACCACCAGGTAGGTGTCGTCGCCGTCGTGGCGGACCACGTCCTGCGGCGGCACGACCTCGCCGGCCACCATGTTGTCGGTGATGTCGAGCAGCGCCGAGATGAAGGTCTTGTAGCTGGCGACGCCCTCGGCCAGCCAGGCGTCGCGGTCCACGCTCGGGTCCGGCAGCTGCTTGGCGACGAAGCCGCCCTTGGCGCCGACCGGCACGATGACGGTGTTCTTCACCATCTGCGCCTTGACCAGGCCGAGGATCTCCGTGCGGAAGTCCTCACGCCGGTCGGACCAGCGCAGGCCGCCTCGGGCGACCTTGCCGAAGCGCAGGTGCACGCCCTCCACGCGCGGCGAGTACACCCAGATCTCGTACGCCGGGCGCGGCGCGGGCAGGTCCGGGATGGCCTGCGGGTCGAACTTCATGGAGACGTAGTCGTGCGGCGTGCCGCCGAGCGTCTCCTGGAAGAAGTTCGTGCGCAGGGTCGCCTTGATGACGGTCAGGAACGACCGCAGGATGCGGTCCTCGTCGAGGCTGGCCACCTGCTCCAGGGCCGCGTCCAGCTCCTCCAGCAGGGCGTCGGTGATCTCCAGGCCGGCCTTCTGCCGCTCCGGGGACATCCGCGCCTCGAACAGGGAGACGAGGAGCCGGGTGGTGTGGACGTTGTTGCGGAGGGTGTCCTCCATGTAGTCCTGGGAGAAGGTCGAGCCGGCCTGCCGCAGGTACTTGGCGTAGGCGCGCAGCACCATCGCCTGCCGCCAGGTCAGCCCGGCGCTCAGCACGAGGGCGTTGAAGCCGTCGTTCTCGGCCTTGCCGGTCCAGGTCGCGGCGAACGCCTCCTGGAACCGCTCACGGGCGTCGTCGCCCAGGTAGTCGCCGTTGCCGCCGCCGAGCGACTTCGGCATGCGCAGGCCGAAGTCGTAGATCCAGGCAGTGGTGCGGTCCGCGCAGCGCAGTTCGTACGGCCGCTCGTCGGTCACCTCGACGCCGAGGCGGCTCAGCACCGGCAGCACCTTGGAGAGGGAGACCGTGCCGCCCTTCTGGTAGATCTTGAAGCGGCGCTCGTCGGGCGCGGCGCCCACCGGCTCGTACAGGCTCAGCGAGAAGGCCTTGTCCTCGCTGAGCTGCTCCAGGTGGACCAGGTCGGCGACCGCGGCCCGCGGGCTGTGGTCGGCCTTGTAGCCCTCGGGGAAGGCGTGGTTGTAGCGGCGCAGCACCTCGGCCGCGTGCTCCTCGCCGCACTCGGCGGTCAGCGCCTCGGCGAACGCGTCGGCCCAGGAGCGGGCCGCCTCGACCAGGCGGGCCTCGATGCGCTCCTTGTCGGAGTCCGACAGCTCGGGCAGTTCGGTGCCCTGCGGGACCCGGACGACGAAGTGCAGCCGGGACAGGATCGACTCGGTGTTCCAGGCGGTGAAGTCGACGCTGATGCCGCCGAGCTCCTCCTTCAGGATGTCGATGATCCGCAGCCGGACACCGGTGGTGTAGCGGTCGCGCGGGAGGTAGACGAGGGCCGAGTAGTAGCGGCCGTACTCGTCCTGGCGCAGGTACAGCCGCAGCCGGCGGCGTTCCTGCAGGTAGAGGACGCTCGTGACGATCGACTGCAGCTCGGCGACGGGCGTCTGGAACAGCTCGTCGCGCGGGTAGGTCTCCATGATCTGGAGCAGGTCGCGGCCGTCGTGGCTGTGGGGCGAGAACCCGGCGCGCCGCAGCACCTCGTCGACCTTGCGGCGGACCACCGGGACCCGGCGCACGGAGTCGGTGTAGGCGGCGGAGGAGAACAGGCCGAGGAAGCGGCGCTCGCCGACGACGTTGCCGTCCGCGTCGAACTTCTTGACGCCGATGTAGTCCAGGTACGACGGCCGGTGCACGGTGGCGCGGCTGTTGGCCTTGGTCAGCACGAGCAGCTTGTGCTCGCGGGCCTTGGCGCGGGCGTCGGCGGGGAGCCGCTCGAAGGAGGGGCTGACCGGGTGCTGCTCGTCCTCGGCGTGGTGCGGGTCCGAGCGCAGTATGCCCAGACCGGTGCCGGGCACGGCGGCGAGCGTGTCGTCCTCGCGCAGCTGGTACTCGCGGTAGCCGAGGAAGGTGAAGTGGTCCGCGGACAGCCAGCGCAGCAGCTCGCGGGCCTCCTCGACCTCGGGCCGGGGCAGGTCCTCGGGGGCGGGCTCGCTCTCCAGGCCGTCGGCGAGCCGGGTCGCCGTGTCCCGCATCTTCTCCCAGTCCTCGACGGCCTCGCGGACGTCGGACAGGACGCGCAGCAGGTCGGCGGTGATCTGCTTCAGGTCGGCGCGGTCGGTCTCCCGGTCGATCTCGACGTGGATCCAGGACTCGACGTGCGCGTCGTGCGGGAGGTCGGCGGTGGGCGAGGTGGGCAGGACCTCGATCAGCTTGCCGGTCAGGTCACGCCGGACGACGAACTGCGGGTGGATGACGACGTGGATGCCACGCCCCTGCCGGGTCAGCTCGTTCGTCACGGAGTCGACGAGGAAGGGCATGTCGTCGGTGACGACCTCCACGACGGTGTGGCTGCACGTCCACCCGTTCTCTTCCACGGTGGGCGTGTGCACCCGGACGTTCGCGGTGCCCTGCGGGCGGTTCTCGGCGAGACGGTAGTGCGAGACCGCGGCGCCGAAGACGTCGACCGGGTCGCGGTCGGCGAAGTCCTCCGGGGCGGTGTGCAGGTAGTAGCGCTGGAGGAACGCGAGCACCGATTCGCTGTCCGGGGTGCCGGGCGTGCCCTCGCTCGTCGTCCCGGTCGGTAGGTGCCCCCCGACCGGGCTGTTCTCAGCTACCCTCGCGGCCCTCTCGAGCAGCTCGGCCTTGGCTTCGTCCAGCTTGGTCTGCATTGTCCTCTGGCTCCTGTCGCGCGCCGTTGCGTGACGTAGAAGGAAGTACGGTCTCTTCCCTTGCGACACAACGCCACGACCCGGGGTGTCCGGTCGGTTCCGACGGTATGCCGCGAGGTGAGATGAGCGGGGGGGATTTCGGCCATTGTGGGGACGCCCGCCGGGTGTGACGCTGCTCTCGGCATCGCCTCGGCCCGGACCGTCCTCGGCGTACCAGGGGCCTCGGTGGCCCCGTCCCGCCCGCGAAGACCAGCGACCGCCGCCCGGTCACGGAGGTGTTCCGTGCGGCCCGGGCGCAGGGCAGGGGCGCCGTCGCCCCCGCGAGATATCGCGCTGATCACGCCACAAGGCTATCGCCACTCACCCGGGGTCCGTCATGAGCCGTATGTGTACAAAACCAGGGGGCGAAGTTTGACGTTTTGCACAGCGGCGGGCCGGGGGCGGGTGGCGTATCCGGTCGCGCCCCCGGGCCGCCGGTCGCACCCTGAAAAGCACCAGGCCCTCTTGGCAAGCGCGCCCGGCCGGGGCACGGTGCCCAAGAGTTCCCCCCGCACGGCCCAGCGTTCCGGCCGAGCCCGGAGTCTGCCCCGAGGAGCCGATCATGCCCACGAAGATCCTCATCGTCACCGGCGACGCAGCGGAGTCCCTGGAGGTCCTCTACCCGTACCAGCGGCTGCGCGAGGAGGGCTACGAGGTCCACATCGCGGCCCCCACCCGCAAGACGCTCCGCTTCGTCGTCCACGACTTCGAACCCGGCTACGACACCTACACCGAGAAGCCCGGCTACACCTGGCCCGCGGACCTGGGCTTCTCCGAGGTCGACCCGGGTGAGTACGCGGCCCTGGTCATCCCCGGCGGCCGGGCCCCCGAGTATCTGCGCAACGATCCCGAACTGCGCAAGATCCTCAAGGCGTTCTTCGACGCGGACAAGCCCGTCGCCCAGATCTGTCACGGGCCGCTGCTCACCGCCGCGATCGACTCGCTGCGGGGCCGCCGGGTCACGGCCTACCCTGCGCTGGAGCCGGACATGCAGGCGGCCGGAGCGGGCTTCCAGGACTCCGAGGCGGTCGTCGACGGCACGCTGGTCTCGGCCCGGGCCTGGCCGGACCACCCGGCGTGGATGCGGGAGTTCCTCAAGGTACTGCGCACGACGGCACCGGCGGACTGAGAGTCCGGGACCACCGAAACGTCGACACCGTCCGGGGCCACGGCCCACCCCCGGAGCTGCGGCAGCCGCGGCCGGGCGCCGGGCCGGCCGTGGCCGGGCATGCGGTCCGTCGCCGGAGACCGGTTCGCCGTAGCCGGTCACGATCCGTCCGCGGGGTGGGGCAGGTCAGCCGTGGCGGGGTGGGTCGGGTCAGCCGTGGCGGTGGCGTCGGGTCAGCCGTGGCCGGGCGCGGTCCTCCGGCTCGTCCCCGGGGGCGGGTTCGTCATAGCCGGGTCCCGCGGTTCCCGGTGCCCGTCCTGCGGTTCCCGGTGCCCGGGCGGAGCTGTGCCGGGCGGGTCCGCTACGCCGCCACCCTCCCGGCCTCCGCCACTGCCTCGGCCAGCGTGTCCACCACCGGCACCCCCGCGTCCTGGAGGCTGGCCCGGCTGTGCGATCCCCCGGTGTACAGCACGGCCCGCGCCCCCACGTGCCGGGCGGCGAGCGCGTCGTCCGCCGCGTCCCCGATCACCACGGTCCGCGCCGGTTCCACCAGCCCCGCCAGTGCCTCCAGGTGCCGGACCATGTGCTCGGCCTTGCTGCCGCCCGACGGCCCGGTCCGCCCGTCGACGCGTATGAAGTGGGCCTCGATGCCGAAGCCCCGGACCAGCGGCACCAGTTCCTCGTGCCCGTACATGCTCAGCAGCGACTGGCTGTGTCCCGCCGACCGCCACCCCGCGAGCAGCTCCTCCGCCCCCTCGGTGAGCCGGCATCGCACCCGGTGCTCGGTGTAGTGCCGGTGGAAGACCCCGTCCATCAGCTCCCACTCGGCGTCGGTCGGCAACCGGCCGAGCAGCCGCTCGTAGAACTTCGGCACCGGCACGCAGTACAGCGTGCGGTACTGCTCCAGCGTGATCGGCGCGAGCCCCAGCTCGGCGAACGCCGCGTTCGTCGCCCCGATGATGGCGTCATTGTCGTGGAACAGCGTGCCGTTCCAGTCCCAGACGATGTGCGCCCTTCCGTGCATCCCCATGTCCAAGACCGTACCCGCCCCCACTGACAACCAGGGCGCCGCCCGGGTCAGCCCTGTCCGACCAGGTGGGGGATCTCCTGCGTGGCGAACCACAGCAGCTCGTGGTCGTCCGCCCCGTCCACGACGGATTGCGCGTCGTCGTCCCCGCCGTCCGCCGCCGCCAGCGCGTCCGCCGCCGCGGCCACGTCCGGCTCCGCGTCCCCGGCGTCGACGTGCACGGAGGCCGCCTTCGCGAGCGGCACCGACACCGACACCGTCACCTCGCCGAGGGCGGCCGCTTCGGACCCGCGGTCCGGGCCGACGGTCGCGGCGCCCTCGGGCACGTCCACGGCGACCACGACCCGCCGCCGCACCGCTCCCGGGTCCGCCGTCAGCAGTCGCAGCGAGGCCAGCGCGGCCCGGCCGAGCGCCGCGTACTCCAGCTCCTCGACGTCCTCGGAGACGTACCACTCACGCAGGGCGGGCGTGACGGCGTACGCGACGAACGGGCCGCTCCCCAGCTCACCCGTCTTGTGCGCCTCGGCGAGAGCGGGGAGGGTCAGGGGGACGTAGACGCGCATGCTGGCCGCTCTTTCCTGGTCAAAGACTCCGCTGGGGCCCCGGGGAGAGCGGCTGGCGCGTCTCCGGAGGGCCTTGTCAGGATACGTGCGGCCGTCCCCTTTCGGGTCCCCGGCCGGGCCCGCGGAAGCGTCAACTCCGAGCCTGAGATTCACCCTGCCCCGCCGCTTGCCCACGGGGGCCGGGGCTTCCGCACCGCTCGGATAGGTGAACATTCCGGACCCCCTCCTGCCCGCCGTCCCTTCCTTGCGAGCCCCTTCCGCGCCCCGTACAAGATCCCCACCAGTTGGTTACCGCCCGGTATTTTTCCGGGCCCGCCGAACGGGGACTCCCATGAACAAGGTCATGAGCCGCACCGCCGCCCGGCCCCGCCCGCGGCACCGCCCGCCGACCCGTCGCGACACCCGCCGCCCGGGCGGCGCACCACCCCGCACACCCAGCAGGCCGGCCGCCACGACGCCCGCCGGGAAACCCGGAACGCCCCCGGAGACGCCCCGTCCGGCTCCCGAGGCGCCCCGTACGGCGCCGGTGACGGCCGTACGGCAGCCCCGGCCGACCGACGTCTTCGCGGACCGTCTGCTGGCCGTCCTGAGCGGCCAGCGGCCCGTCCACTGGATGCTCCGGCACACGGCGGGCCGCGCCTATGACGAGCTGGCCCGCCTGGCCGAGCACAGCCCCCTGCGGACCCGCGGCACCCGCCCGGTCGTCCACGACATCGGCTACTACGTCCCCAGCGAGGGAACCCTGGAGGTCTTCGCCCGCATCGCCGCCGGAGACCGGCTACGCGCCATGGCCTTCCGCCTGGAACTCGGCAAGGACCTCCGCTGGCGCTGCACAGCGGTGGAAACGGGCCCAAAATAACGACACCGCCGACCGACCTGGTGGGGGTGCGGGCGCACCGTGGCCGCAGCGGGCGGGCCGCACACGCGCCGTAGCTGCGGGCAGCCGGGCCGCTGGGGCGGCACGGGTGGGCGCAGCGGCACCCCGCAGGCGCGGGCAAGCGATCCCACCCACACCCAGCACCGGCTCCGGCACCGACACAGGCGCCGCCCGGGGCCCGCAAGGGGGCCGGAGGGCAACGCGGAAGGGGGGCCCGGAGGGCAACGCGGAAGGGCCGGGCTCCCCGAAGGGAGACCCGGCCCTGTTCGCACTGGCTCTGGTGCCTACTTCTTGCGGCGCCGACCACCCTTGGCCTGCTTGCGCCGCTCCGCCCGCGTCAGCCCGTCGGACTCGGACCGCACCGGCTCGTCGTCCTCCAGATCCCGCTCGACGATGCCACCCTCACCGTCCACCGTCGGCGCGGAGAAGTGCAGATCCCGGCGCTGCGGAACGTCCAGCCCCTTCGCGCGGATCTCCGGACGCGCGCCCGCCTGCGCCGGCACCGTGTCCTGCACACCCTCGCCGACCGGCTCGACCTCCTCGACCGGCACCTCCTCGACCTGCTGCTCGACCTGGACCTCCAGGTTGAACAGGTAGCCGACGGACTCCTCCTTGATGCCGTCCATCATCGCGGTGAACATGTCGAAGCCCTCGCGCTGGTACTCGACCAGCGGGTCCTTCTGCGCCATCGCGCGCAGGCCGATGCCCTCCTGGAGGTAGTCCATCTCATAGAGGTGCTCGCGCCACTTGCGGTCCAGGACCGACAGCACGACCCGGCGCTCCAGCTCACGCATGATCTCGGAGCCGAGCTGCGCCTCGCGGGCCTCGTACTGCTCGCGGATGTCCTCCTTGATGGACTCCGAGATGAACTCGGCGGTCAGACCGGCCCGGTCGCCGGCCGCCTCCTCCAGCTCCTCGATGGTGACCTTCACCGGGTAGAGCTGCTTGAAGGCGCCCCACAGCCGGTCCAGGTCCCAGTCCTCGGGGAAGCCCTCGGAGGTCTCGGCGTGGACGTACGCGTCGATCGTGTCGTCCGTGAAGTGCCGCACCTGCTCCTGCAGATCCTCGCCCTCCAGGACGCGGCGGCGCTCGCCGTAGATGACCTCGCGCTGCCGGTTGAGCACCTCGTCGTACTTCAGAACGTTCTTACGGGTCTCGAAGTTCTGCGTCTCGACCTGCGACTGCGCGGACGCGATGGCGCGGGTGACCATCTTGTTCTCGATCGGCACGTCGTCCGGCACGTTGGCCATGGACATCACGCGCTCGACCATCTGCGCCTTGAACAGCCGCATCAGGTCGTCGCCGAGGGAGAGGTAGAACCGGGACTCACCCGGGTCTCCCTGACGGCCCGAACGGCCGCGCAGCTGGTTGTCGATCCGCCGCGACTCGTGCCGCTCGGTGCCCAGCACGTACAGACCGCCGAGGTCCTCGACCTCGTCCTTCTCCGCCTTGACGGCGCGCTCGGCCTTCTCCAGGGCGGCGGGCAGGGCCGCGGCCCACTCCTCGATGTGCTCCTCGGGGTCGAGACCGCGCTGGCGCAGCTCCGCCTCGGCGAGGTCCTCGGGGTTGCCGCCGAGCTTGATGTCGGTACCACGGCCGGCCATGTTGGTGGCCACGGTCACGGCGCCCTTGCGGCCGGCCTGCGCGACGATCGACGCCTCGCGCTCGTGGTGCTTGGCGTTCAGCACCTCGTGCTGGATGCCGCGCTTGCTGAGCTGCTGCGAGAGGTACTCCGACTTCTCGACGGACGTCGTGCCGACGAGGATCGGCTGGCCCTTCTCGTGCTTCTCGGCGATGTCGTCGACGACCGCCTCGAACTTGGCCACCTCGGTGCGGTAGATCAGGTCCGACTGGTCCTTGCGGATCATCGGCTTGTTCGTCGGGATCGGGACCACGCCGAGCTTGTAGATCTGGTGGAACTCGGCGGCCTCGGTCATCGCCGTACCGGTCATGCCGGAGAGCTTGTTGTAGAGGCGGAAGAAGTTCTGCAGGGTGATCGTGGCGAGTGTCTGGTTCTCGTCCTTGATGTCCACCCCTTCCTTCGCCTCGATCGCCTGGTGCATGCCCTCGTTGTAACGGCGGCCGGCGAGGATACGGCCGGTGTGCTCGTCGACGATCATGACCTCGCCGTCGATGACGACGTAGTCCTTGTCGCGCTTGAACAGCTCCTTGGCCTTGATCGCGTTGTTCAGGTAGCCGACGAGCGGGGTGTTCACCGACTCGTAGAGGTTGTCGATGCCCAGCCAGTCCTCGACCTTGGCGACACCGTTCTCGTGGATGGCGACCGTGCGCTTCTTCTCGTCGACGTCGTAGTCGCCGGTCTCCTCGAGGCCCTTGAGCGGGTTGCCCGCCTCACCCCTCTTCAGACGGGTGACCAGCTTGGAGAAGTCGCCGTACCACTTGGTGGCCTGGTCGGCCGGGCCGGAGATGATCAGCGGCGTCCGGGCCTCGTCGACCAGGATGGAGTCGACCTCGTCGACGATCGCGAAGTTGTGGCCGCGCTGCACCAGCTCGTCCTTCGACCACGCCATGTTGTCGCGCAGGTAGTCGAAGCCGAACTCGTTGTTCGTGCCGTAGGTGATGTCACACGCGTACTGCTCGCGGCGCTGGGCCGGGGTCATGCTGGCGAGGATGACGCCGACCTCGAGGCCCAGGAACTTGTGGACGCGGCCCATCATCTCGGAGTCGCGCTCGGCCAGGTAGTCGTTGACCGTGACGATGTGAACGCCGTCGCCGGACAGCGCGTTCAGGTACGCGGGCAGGGTGCCGACGAGGGTCTTGCCCTCACCGGTCTTCATCTCGGCCACATAGCCGAGGTGGAGCGCGGCGCCGCCCATCAGCTGCACGTCGTAGTGGCGCTGGCCGAGGACGCGCTTGGCGGCCTCGCGCACGGTGGCGAACGCCTCGGGGAGCAGATCGTCCAGGCTCTCACCGTCGGCGTACCGCTGCTTGTACTCATCGGTGAGGGCCCGCAGCTCGGCGTCGGAGAGGTCGACGAAGTCCTCTTCGATGGAGTTGACCTGGTCCGCGATGCGGTGCAGCTTGCGCAGGATCTTGCCTTCGCCTGCACGCATGATCTTCGAGAGGACGGACACGGGGGCTGGTCTCCTTGCCGGTCGGGCCTGGGACGGTCGGTTTTCCATGACGTACTGAGCAACGGCCATCGTATGCGAGGACCAGGCCACGCCGGGAGGCCCTGGCGGCCCGGCGGCTGCTTCACCCTGGACAACGGGCGGGGAATCCCGATAGTGCCGCATCGGCGCGAGGAATTGAGCGAAATGTGATCACCCGCTCACGCATCGCGAAAACCCGTGGTTCAGGAGGGTCGTCCCGCGCAGAATCGGGCGATGGAACCCGTCACGCTCACCACGGACCGTCTTCTGCTGCGCCCGGTCGGCCCCGGCGACACCGACGCGGTGTACGAGGCCGTGCAGGACCCCGACATCCAGCGCTGGACGACGGTCCCCTCGCCCTATCTGCCCGAGCACGCGACCGGCTTCACGGAGCAGATCGTCCCCGGGGGATGGTCGCAGGGGTCGATGTTCACCTTCGGCGTGTTCCTCACCGGCGGGAAGCTGGCCGGCATGCTCGCCCTCACGATGCGCTCGCTGGGCACGGCCGAGGTCGGCTTCTGGGCGGCCGTGGAGCACCGCGGCCACGGGTACATCGTGGAGGCCACGCTCGCCGCCTGCCGGTGGATCTTCACCGAGGTCGGTGTCGACCGTGTCGAATGGCGGGCCGAGGTCGGCAACCACGCCTCCCGCGCGGTGGCCGAACGCGCGGGCTTCGCCGTCGAGGGCACCCTGCGTTCCGGCATCAACAACAAAGGGGTGCGCCGCGACTGCTGGGTCGGCTCCCTGCTCCCCTCGGATCTGGGACTGCCGTCCACCGCCCCGTACCTGCCCGCGCGTGCCTGAGCGACGGGGGACCGGGACCGGCCGCGCCACGGGCGTCCCGAGGGCCTTACCGGCCGGTCCGGCGAGGCGCGTCCGTGCCCCGTCTCCGGTGCCCCGCCCGGCTCGTCCGCCGCTGCCCCGCCCCGCTCGTTCCCGGTGAACGCGCAGCTCGTCGCGGGCTGTCAGTGGCACCCTCTATCGTCCGACGCATGACGACCCTTCCGCGCCCCACCACCACCCTCACCGCGGACGACGCCCGCCGGATCGTCCTGCGGGCCCAGGGCCTGCTCGGCGCCCCCGACCGGCGCACGGGTGTCCGAGGGGTGCTGCGCCACCTCGGCGCGGTCCAGCTCGACACGATCTCGGTCCTCGCCCGCTCCCACGAACTCGTGCCGTACGCCAGGCTGGGAGCGGTCGGCCGCAAGACCGTGGAGGCCGCGTACTGGACGGACACACACGCCTTCGAGTACTGGTCGCACGCGGCCTGCATCCTGCCCATCGAGGAGTGGCCGCACTTCGCGTTCCGCCGCCGCGCCTACCGCAACCGCCCGCACTGGAACCACGAACTGCCCGACGGCGCCTACGACCAGGTCGTCAAGCAGCTGCGCGCGGAGGGCCCGCTGACCGCCACGGAGCTGGGCGGCGCCAAGAAGACCAGTGAATGGTGGGACTGGTCGGGCACCAAGGTCGCCGTGGAACGGGCGCTGATGTACGGCGAGGTGGTGTGCGTGGAGCGGCGCGGCTGGAAGCGGGTGTACGACCTCGCCGAGCGCGCCGTGCCGGGCGCTCTGCTGCATGACGAGCTGGACGACACCGAGTGTCTGCGCCGGCTGGTCCGGCTGGCGGGCGAGTCCCTCGGCGTCGGCACCCGCGCGGACATCGCCGACTACCACCGGCTCAAGGGCGAGCAGGTCGCCGCGGTGATCGCGGACTCGGGCCTGGTGCCGGTCGAGGTCGAGGGCTGGTCCAAGCCGGCCTGGGCCGACCCGGCCGCCCTGGCGACGCCGCCGCGCGGCCGGCACCGCACCACACTGCTGTCGCCGTTCGACTCCCTGATCTGGGAGCGGGCGCGCACGGAGCGGATCTTCGGCTTCACCCACCGGCTGGAGGCGTACGTGCCCAAGCCCAAGCGGATCCACGGCTACTTCGCGATGCCGGTGCTCGCCGGCGGCCGGCTGGTCGGGCGGGTCGACCCGGCGCGCGAAGGCCGGACGCTGGTGGCCAAGCAGGTCACGCTGGACGGCCCGAAGGCGGTCCCGGCGGTCGCCCAGGCCCTGGTCGAGGCGGCGACCTGGGTGGACTGCACGGACGTCCGTGTGGAGCGCGCGGACACCCCCGAGCTGCGCGAGCCCCTCACCAGGGAACTCGCCCGTCTCCTCGGCTAGGGGGTGAGGCGCTAGCGGATCTCCAGGATCTTCTCGCGCATCGCGTAGACCACCGCCTCCATCCGGGAGTGCAGCTGCAGCTTCTCCAGGATGTTGCGGACGTGGTTCTTCACCGTGTTCTCGGAGATGAACAGTTCCTTGGCGATGTCCCGGTTGTTCATGCCCGTGGCGACGAGTTTGAGGACTTCCAGTTCCCGGTCGGTCAGCCGGGGCGCGGGCACCAGCCGGCGTTCGTCAGTGCGCTGGATCATCGACTTGAACTCGGTGAGGAGTTTGGACGCCATCGACGGGCTGATCTGCGACTGCCCGTCGGCCACCGCGCGAATGGCGGTGGCCACCTCGTCGGTCGAGATCTCCTTGAGGAGATACCCGGTCGCGCCCGCCTTGATGGCGTCGTAGAGGTCGGCCTCCTCGTCGCTGATCGTCAGCATGATGATCTTGGCGCTGGGGGCGACCTCCTTGATGGAGGTGCAGGCCTCGATCCCGCCGCGCTTGGGCATGCGGACGTCCATCAGCACGATGTCGGGCAGCAGGTCGGCGGCCTTGTCGACGGCCTCGGCACCGTCGCCCGCCTCGCCGACCACCTGGATGTCCTCCTCGGCCGCGAGCACGATCTCCAGGCCGCGCCGGAAGAGGGCGTGGTCGTCCACGACCAGGACCCTGATCGGCTCCTTACGTGGAGAGCCCGGGTCCGGGCCCGTACCGATGACATCGTCACCGGCGCCCCCGTCCCGCATCGGTCCGAAGGTGTCCGCCATCGTTCCTCCCCCTGAAGGCTGTGGCCTGTGGTCCTGTGCCATCGCCAACCCAAGGCAGCGGCCCACCGGTTGGGCCGGTGCGGCCATGATTCCATGCCCGGGCGACACCGGGGTGACGTGCGGGGCGCGAAGTGGTCGCACACCGGTGCCCCTGGGGGCGCACACGCGCTCCAGGGGCACAGGCTCAGCTTCGGCCGGGCGGGTCAGCCGCCCAGCGTGCCACCCGCCGCCGGGGTCTCACCCTGGGCGACCATCGGGTCCGTGCTGAGGTGGATCACGCCGTAGTCGTAGGCGTGTCGCCGGTAGACGACGCTCGGTTCCTTCGTCTCGGAGTCGACGAACAGGTAGAAGTCGTGGCCGACCAGTTCCATCTCGTAGAGGGCCTGGTCGAGGCTCATCGGAGCGGCGACGTGGGTCTTCTCGCGGACGATGAGGGGGCCTTCGCCCTTGACCTCCAGCGGGCCGATCTTCTTGGTCGGCACGCCGTCCCCCTCCTCCTCGTGGACGGGGAGGCCGTTGCCGTTGAGCGTCGCCGCGCCCGGGACGTGGTCGGCGACCTCCGCCGCCGGGATCCGGCGCGCGCCGCGCCGCGAGAAGCGCTTGTCGTGCTGCTTGCGCAGCCGGGCATCCAGCTTCTCCGCCGCCAGGTCGAGTGCCGCGTACGGGTCGCTGGCCGCTGCCTCCGCCCGGATCACCGGACCGCGGGAGCGGAGCGTGATCTCCACTCGGTCACAGCGGTCGGCCTGTCGGGGGTTCGGCTCCTTGGACACCTCGACGTCGAGGCTGATCACCTTGGCATCGAGCCTCTGGATCTTCTCCAGCTTCAGCTTCTCGGCCACGTGCTTGCGGAACCGCTCGGGCACCTCGGTCTTGCGGCCTTTGACGACGATGTCCACGCAGAACTCCGTTCCCGGATCGCTCCGCTCCAACGGCGGAGCATCTCCCTTTCGCACCAGGTCCGGTGAGCACCGGACCTCGGACTCGGTGACTTCCACCTCCTCCTCCCCCATGGGCGAGAGCTCCACCCCACCGGCGCGGGTGATTGCGGAAAACCCGCAGCGCGGCATTCGGATAAGCGAGGTGTGGCCTGCGCCTTTCCTCACAACCGAACATATCTCGCCCGGACGGATGTCGTCACCCTCTACTACGGCGTACCTCCGTTCAGGTGAATTACCCCTCTCACTACCTGCAACGACGCAAGTTGATAGTCAGTTCCTGTTTATTTCGAAAGAATCGCCAGGAGCGGCGATCACGGCGGCATGGAGCCTCCGCCGAGGGGCGTTCACCGCCCTCTTTTCCCGTGCACGATGCACCCACTCCCTCCCCTCCGGCCGTACACCGATCCGTCGTTCCTCCCTACCTTCCCGGGTTATCGCCCGATACACGACCGTTCCGCCATCACGACGTGATACGGCCGCTTCCCGCAGGGCCCGTGCCGCCTCGGCGAGACTGGCGCCCGTCGTCATGAGGTCGTCCACGAGCACGACGCGGCCCGTGCCGAGCAGCCGGCTGCCTCCCGCGGCCACCTCCAGCGCCCCGGCGAGGTTCTCCAGGCGCCGCCGCGCGTCCAGCCCCGCCTGGTCCGCCACGGGCCGCCGCTGCCGCAGCACGGCCGCCACCCGGGCCGGCGTGCCGGTGCGCCGCAGCTCCCCGGCCGCCGCGAGCGCCATCCGCCGTACGGGGTCGTGCCCACGCGCCCGCACGGCCCACCGGGCGGAGGGCACGGGAACCAGCAGCACGGCCCCGGGCCACGACCCCCCGGCCGCCCCGGGACGGGCACCGGCACCGGCACCGGCACCGGCAGCAAGAGCAGGACCGGCACCGTCGCCTACGCCGAGGCCCGCCCGCACGGCCGTCGCCAGTGCCGTGCCCAGCACACCCGCGAGTGCCAGCGCACCCCGCTCCTTGTGCGCGAGCAGCAGCGCGCGCACCTCCGCCGCGTACGGAGCCACGGCGTGCACCACCGGCAGCCCGGCCGGCTCCGGCACCGGTCGCGCCCGCCGCGCCACGCCCCCGTCCAGCATGGCCCGGCACCGCGGGCAGAGCGCCGTACGAGGTGCTCCGCAGCCCGCGCAGTCGGCCGGCAGCACCAGGTCGGTGAGGTCCTGCCACCACCCCCGCATGACCACCACTGTGCCAACGTCACCGCGGACCGGCCACCCCTGTGGACAACGCCCTGTGGACAAGTCCCCGGGGAGCCCCGGGGCGGGGCATGTCGCGCACGGGCGTGCAGCGGAGCACCGGCGTGAGCGCACCCCCGCCGGGGAGGCAGGGGCCCGCCTGCCCCCAGCCCACGGCCCTCAGCCCGTCAGCCCGGATAGACCGGCGCCGACCCGTCCTTGTCGACCTTCTGCCACTGCGCCCCGGACGGCAGTCGTACGATCCCGTCCTCCGAGTAGGCCACCAGGGGGACCCGCTCGTCCTCGGACGCGGCGACGGCCTTGACGCTGGTGAGCGCGCCCGGTGCCGGGCCGTCGAGCGTGGACCCGTCGACCTGGACGTACCGCATCTGCTGCACTCCCCCCTGTTCCTGCCCGACGACGAGCAGCCTGCTGTCCCCGGCCCAGGAGATGGCGCTGACCTTCTCCAGGTCCGGGGTCGCCGAGCGGAGCCCGTCCACCGAGATGCCCTGCCCGGTCCCGTCGTCGCGCTGGATCCGGCCGATGAACAGGGACTGCTTGCCGTCCTTCTCCACGACCAGCGCGATCCGCGCCCCGTCGGCGGCCACGCGCACGTCCTTGATCTGGCCGGACAGGTCCGGGACGGCGACCTGCTCCGGTTTGCCGACGCCCTGCTCCAGGACGAACAGACGGGTCCGGTGCGGGTCACGGTCGGCCACCCACAGGTCGCCGCGGGCGTCCCAGCTCGGAGTGGTCAGCCGGTCGGCGGGGGTCGCGCCGGCGCTGCTCACCAGCGCCTCGTCGAAGGAACCACCAGACGCCAGCGAGGTCACGTACAGCGACCTGCCCTCGTCCGCGACCCCGGCCGCGTTGTGCTCGTCCCGCGACACCGCCACCGACTGCAGCCTCTTGCCGCCCTCGCCCATCGGACCCGGCACCGGAGCGGAGCCGGTGCCCGAGCCGGAGCCGGAGTCCGAACCGGTGCTCGCGGTCGGCATCCGTACCACCCGGTGCTTGCCGTCGATGAAGTACACGTACTCGGGGTGCTTCGACGCCCCGTGCCAGGCCGCGGACTCGGCGCGTTCGTCGGTCAGCTCGCACAGCCGGTCACCGCCGGTCCCCTGCAGTTCGACGGACTCCAGCGTCGGCGCAAGGTTCCGCAGGGTGAACAGCACCTGCGTCGCCATCTCGGTGCACTTGCCCGACGCGACCCGGGACGCCCTGAGGTTCAGCGGCACGGTCAGTTTGTTCTGGTCGTCCGGCGCCAGCCCGGTTACGCCCTTCTGCAGCGCCGTACCGGTCGGGAAGCTGGACCTGACCACCGGCCCGAGCCAGGCGGTGGGCCCCTTCAGCAGCGAGCGGACCATCTGGGTCATCGCGTCCACCTTGCTGCGCACGAACACCGGGTCGGCGACCGCCACCGGCTGCCCGCTCGCGCCGACCGCCGTGTTGGAGGCGAAGTAGTACTTGTCGACCGACGTGTAGTTGCGCTGGAAGTCCGAGTTGCCCATGACGACGCCGTCGGGCAGTCCGTCGATGCGCCACTGCCCGCTCTTGGCGTCCTTCGTGAGATGCAGCTTCTCGCGGTAGGAGCCGTCGGCGGGCTGGTAGGCCTGCTGCGCGTCGACCGTGGCGACCCGGCTGCCGGCCAGCACGCAGGTGACGCTGTTGGTCTCCTCCCGGGCGCCCGGACCGCAGTCGGTCTCGATGCTCGGCCCGTTCGCGAGGACGGTGGTCGACCGCTCCGGCCGCCAGCTGCGGGCCGCGTCGGCCGTCAGGTACTTGCGAGCCGTGTCGTACCCGGGATCGTCGCTGGTCAGCGCCTCAAGGAAACCCTGCATGATCTCGCCGGGCCCCGCGCCGTCGGCCGGTGGCATGGCGAACACCCGGACACCGGTGTCCTGCCGCGGCGTGGACTCCACATCCCGCAGGTCCCCCCTGTCGGGCATGGAGGCGCACCCGGCCAGCAGTACGACACCCAAGGCGGCGTACGCCACCGCGCGCGCCGGCCGCCGCCGTGCGCCCCCCTCGCGGTCAGCGACCACGAAATGCCTCCCCTGGCTCGGTCGAATCCTCCGGCGCGGCTACGTCCGGCCGGCCCTGCTGCGTGTCGGGCGCCGGACGTTCGGCCGGCCCGTCGCCCGGGCGCCGTGCGCCGCCACCGGGGGGCCGGGGCACCACGCGCGCGCCGTTGCCGTTGCCCGGCAGGGCGGCCGGGTCGGCGGCGGGGGTCGCGGGCGACAGCCGCGGCGCGATCGACGCCCGCGGCGGCAGCGCGGACGCCTGGGCGCCGGGCTGCTGCACCGGAACGGTCGCCCGCTTCTCCTCGGTCTCGCGCGGCAGCCCCGCGTCGTCGAGGCCTCGGTTGCGGCGCGAGTCCTTGGGCTCCAGCGGTATCGGCGAGCCTCGCAGCGGCTCGTCGGCGGTCCTGGGCAGCGTCAGCCGGAACTGGGAGCCGCCGCCCGGCTCTCCCCAGGCCTGCAGCCAGCCGCCGTGCAACCGCGCGTCCTCCAGGGCGATCGACAGCCCGAGGCCCGTACCACCGGTGGTACGCGCGCGTGCCGGGTCCGCCCGCCAGAAACGGCTGAAGACCCGGGTCGCCTCACCGGGCTTGAGGCCGACGCCGTAGTCGCGCACCGCGACGGCCACGGCCCCGCCGGCGGCGGCGAGCTTGACGACGACGTCCTTGCCCTCGCCGTGCTCGACGGCGTTGACGACGAGGTTGCGCAGTACACGCTCCACGCGCCGGGCGTCCGCCTCGGCGACGACGGGCTGCTGGTCGCCGATCACGCGTATGTGCGTGCCCTTGCGCTCGGCGAGCGGCTCGGCGCCGCTCACCACCCGGCGGACGACCTCCCTGAGGTCTATCGGCTCGGCCTCCAGCGCCGCGGCACCGGCGTCGAAACGGCTGATCTCCAGCAGGTCCGCGAGCAGCGACTCGAACCGGTCCAGCTGGTCGGCGAGCAGCTCGGCCGACCGCGCGGTCACCGGGTCGAAGTCCTCGCGCGCCTCGTGGATGACGTCCGCGGCCATCCGGACGGTGGTCAGCGGGGTGCGCAGCTCGTGCGAGACGTCGGAGACGAACCGCCGCTGCATCCGCGACAGGTCCTCCATCTGCTGGATCTTGACCTGCAGGTTCTGCGCCATCTTGTTGAAGGCCTCGCCCAGACGCGCGATGTCGTCCTCGCCGGTGACCTTCATCCGCTCCTGCAGCCGCCCGGCGGACAGCCGCTCCGCGATCCCGGCCGCCATCCGCACCGGCGTGACGACCTGCCGCACCACCAGCCAGGCGATGGCGCCGAGCAGCACGACGACGAACAGCCCGGCGGTGGCGAGGGTGCCCTTGACCAGGCTCAGGGACTTCTCCTCCTGCGTCAGCGGGAAGAGGTAGTACAGCTCGTACGGGCGGCCGTTGGGATCGTTGACCTGCTTGCCGATGACCAGACCCGGCTGCGATTCCTTGCCGCCGGAGTAGACGATCCGCGTGTTGCTCTGTACGGCCGTCGTCCCGCTGTTGACCCGCTCGCGCAGAGCGGCGGGCACGCTGGAGGTCGGGTTGACGTTCCCGGAGCCGCGCGGGCTGCGCCCGCCGCCGCTGTCGTCGCCCACGGGCAGCGTCACCACGTCGAAGGCGCCCGCGCCACCGCTGGACAGCGACTCCACGAGGTCACTCATCCACTGGATGACGTTCTGCGACTGCCGCCCGTCCGCGGTCGCCGTGCCGTCGCCGGTGGCGGCCCCGCCGCCCGCGCCGGTCCCGGACGCCGCCTCGTCGGCCTTCTGCTTGGCCACAGCGAACCCGCCCGTGGCCTGGCTCTGCGACGCCTTCACCTTCGCGTCCAGCAGGCCGTTGCGCACCTGCCCGATCACGACGAAGCCCAGCAGCAGTACGACACCCAGCGACATCAGCAGGGTGGTGGCGACGACCCTGAGCTGGATGTTGCGCCGCCACAGCCGCATCACCGGCAGCAGCGGCCGGCGCACCCAGCGCAGGAACAGGCGGAGGACCGAGCTGCCCTGGACACCGCCCTGCAGCAACCCGCCCTCGAACAGTCTTCTGAGCCGCGCACCCGCCGTCGCCCGGCCGACAGGCCGCCCCGGCCGGGTCCCGGGCCCGCCGGAAGCCGAAGCGGCACTGTCCCCGGACATCTCAGCTCGGTCCGGCCTTGTAACCGACACCACGGACGGTCACCACGATCTCCGGCCGCTCCGGGTCCTTCTCGACCTTGGAGCGCAGCCGCTGTACATGCACGTTCACCAGACGGGTGTCGGCGGCGTGGCGGTAGCCCCACACCTGCTCCAGCAGCACCTCACGCGTGAACACCTGCCACGGCTTACGGGCGAGAGCGACCAGCAGGTCGAACTCCAGCGGGGTCAGCGCGATCGACTGCCCGTCCCGCTTCACCGAGTGCCCGGCGACATCGATGACCAGGTCACCTATGGTGAGCTGCTCCGGCGCCGGCTCCTCCGACCTCCTGAGCCGCGCCCTGATCCGGGCCACCAGCTCCTTCGGCTTGAACGGCTTGACGATGTAGTCGTCGGCGCCCGACTCCAGGCCCACCACGACATCGACGGTGTCGCTCTTGGCGGTGAGCATGACGATCGGCACACCGGACTCCGCCCGGATCAGCCGGCACACCTCGATGCCGTCCCGTCCGGGCAGCATCAGGTCCAGCAGCACCAGATCGGGCTTGCTCTCACGGAACGCGGCCAGCGCCTTGTCGCCGTCGGCTACGAAAGACGGCTCAAAACCTTCACCACGCAGCACGATGCCGAGCATCTCGGCCAGTGCGGTGTCGTCGTCGACGACAAGGACTCGTCCCTTCATAAACGACATCATCCCATTCTCATAACAGCGACAGGCGCCCTGGTGAGGGAGGTCACTGGCCGGTGACGATAGTCGTATGGGGCCGTCACTGTCTGCCCCTGTCGGCCGGCGTCGGTTCATGGACGGACGCCGGCGCCGCCGAGCCGGCCCCCGGAGCGCCTTCAGCCGTCCGCCCGCTCCGCGACCGGTGGCTGGGGCACGCCCGCCCCGAAGCCGGCCACAGTGGCCCTTCAGCCACAGTGGCCCCGGCGGTCCCTCCCCTACACATCACCATAGGCGAGGGACCGTATCCGCCGGCCCGGCCCGGCAGCGCCCCTCAGCCGATCGTCGCCCGGCGCGACCTGGCACACAGCTCCGCGAGGGCCTCCGCCGTCACGGGCGAGACGGCTCCCTCCTCGGTGACGATGGCCGTCACCAGCTCGGGCGGCGTCACGTCGAACGCCGGGTTGTACGCCTGGGTCCCCAGCGGCGCGACCGGAATCCCGCCGCCGGCCCCCGTCACCGGCACCTGGGGTGCCAGGATCTCGGTCACCTCGAAGCCGGGGCGCTGCTCGACCTCGATGGACGCCCCGTCGGGGGTCTCCGGGTCGACCGTCGTCACCGGCGCCACCACGATGAACGGCACATGGTGGTACCGGGCGAGCACGGCGAGCGGATAGCTCCCCACCTTGTTCGCCACCGAACCGTCCGCCGCGATCCGGTCCGCCCCGATCAGCACCGCGTCCACGTCACCCGACGCGAACAGCGAGCCCGCCGCGTTGTCGGTCAGCAGGGTGTACGCCATGCCGGTGCGGGCCGCTTCGTACGCCGTGAGGCGAGCGCCCTGGAGCAGCGGACGCGTCTCGTCCACCCACAGCCGCCGCAGCCGTCCCGCCCGGTGCGCGGCGAGGGCCACCGCGAAGGCCGTGCCCTCCCCGCCCGAGACCAGCGATCCGCTGTTGCAGTGGGTCAGGATCCGGTGCCCGCCGCCGGGCAGCAGCTCGTCCAGCAGGGCCACGCCATGGGCCGCCATCCGGGTGCTGGCCTCGGCGTCCTCCTGGTGCAGTGCCCGCGCGGCAGCCAGCGCCGCCACGGCCGCGGCCGTCGGCTCGCCGGTCCCGGCCAGCTCCGCCCGGTACGCGGACTCGGCCCTGCGTACCCCGACGGCCAGGTTCACCGCGGTAGGCCGGGCCCCTTCGAGGGCCCGCGCCGCCTCCACCACGTCGAAGCCGCGCGCGGCGGCGAGCGCGACGCCGTACGCCCCCGCGATCCCGAGCAGCGGCGCCCCGCGCACGGCGAGCGAACGGATCGCCTCCACCAGCGCCGGCGCGTCCGTGCACACCAACTCGACCTCTTCGGACGGGAGCCTCGTCTGATCAAGAAGGACCACTACGGGACCTTCTGGTGGTTCCTCCCAACGGATCACCGGTATCTCGGTCGGCCGCCTGTCCCCGCCGGTTCGCGCCTGCTGATCAGCCATGCCGTCAGTCTGCCCCGGATCCGGCGGACAATTGAAGGCGTCCGGCCTCCCCCGTCGCCGGTCCCGTGGTGATCAGCCCATGGCACGATGGCTGCCAAACTGCCGCCGCGACCGCGGACGGGCACCGAGAAGGAGCTTCGATGACAGACACTCCGGGCTGGGCCTCGCCCGGATCCTCCCCGTCGTCCGAGGGGCGGGAACCCGGTGCGTCCGGCCCCGCCGAGCCCGCCGACCGCCCCGGCCCCACCGAGCCCACGCCCCAGCCGGGCGAGGACGCGCAGGGCCCCGGCGTGAAATGGTCCAAGGAGCAGCCTCCACCCGGCCAGTGGCCGGCGCCCACCGGTGCCCCCAGCCCCCACCAGCCGCCTCCACCCCCGCCGCCAGGCCCGGGCTGGGGCGGTCAGCACCCCGGCGGCCCGGGCCCCGGCGGATACGGCGGCCCGCCCCCGGGCCCCGGCGGATACCCGGCCTGGGGCGGCGGCTGGGGCGGCCCCCCACCGGCCGCCAAACCCGGTGTCATCCCCCTGCGCCCGCTCGGCGTCGGCGAAATCCTCGACGGCGCCGTCTCCACCATGCGCACCTACTGGCGCTCGGTCCTCGGCATCTCGCTGGCGGTCGCCCTGCTCACCGAGATCAGCCTGGTCCTCCTGCAGGGCTTCGTCCTCGACGACGCCCTCTCCCGCACCTCTCTCGACAGCCGGACCGCCACACCCGACGAGGCGTTCCGCGCGCTGCGCGACACCATGATCGGCACCGGGCTCGTCACGGTGATCTCCGCG
Source organism: Streptomyces echinatus (assembly GCF_014203595.1). Lineage (GTDB taxonomy): Bacteria > Actinomycetota > Actinomycetes > Streptomycetales > Streptomycetaceae > Streptomyces > Streptomyces echinatus. Next base: position 5,228 of record NZ_JACHJK010000001.1, on the reverse strand, counting down.
GCCGCCATCATCGTCACGACGGCCCTGATCACGACCATCACCAGCCGCGCCGTGCTCGGCAGGCCGGTCACCACCGGCGAAGCCTGGCGTGAATCCCGCCCACAGCTGCCCAAGCTGTGCGGCCTGCTCCTCCTCCTCGGCCTGATCGTCATCGGCGTGATCGTCGCGGGGGCCCTGCCCGGCCTCCTGGTCATGATCAGCGGCGGCAGCGACGCCGGCGGAGCAGCGCTGTTCGCCCTGGGCATCCTCGGCGGCACCATCGTCGCGGTGTGGCTGGGCGTCCGCTACTACCTGGCCGCGCCCGCCCTGATGCTGGAACGGCAGAGCATCGGCAAGTCCCTGAGCCGCTCCGCCAAGCTGGTGCGCGGCTCCTGGTGGCGCATCTTCGGCATCCAGCTGCTCGCCGCGCTCATCACGAGCATCGTCTCGGCGGTCATCGCCATCCCCTTCGCCCTCGTCGGCGCCGCCGTGAGCGGTGACGGCGTGGCCGACTTCCTCTCCGCCAACAGCGGCAACGTCGGCTGGACGTTCCTGATCATCCGGGGCATCGGCTCCGTGATCGGCACCACGCTGACCCTTCCGATCAGCGCCGGCGTCACCGTGCTCCTCTACATCGACCAGCGCATCCGCCGCGAGGCCCTCGACCTCGAACTGGCCCGCGCCGCCGGTGTCCAGGGCTACGGCACCGGCGCCTCCGGTCCCGTCACCGGGAGCTGATGCGGTGAGCCTCACGGGGGGAGTTCTCACGGCGCCCGCCCCATCGGGCGCCGCCGCCACGGTCGTACGACGGCTGTCGGGCGCGACGCAGCGGGCCGTCCTGACCGCCGGCGGCTCGGGTGACGAGCCGCCGGTGACCATCCCGCGCGAACCCGCCCGGGAGGCGGCCCGGCGCGAGCTGTCCAAGCGGATGTACCACGAGAACGACCCCGGCTGGTTCCAGCGCGCGCTCGACGCGTTCTGGGACTGGCTCGGCCGGCTCTTCGGCACGGCCGCCTCGGCCACCCCCGGCGGCGCGGTGGGCCTGATCGTCGTGATCCTCTTCGCCGTCGCCGTCCTGGCCGCCCTCTGGTGGCGCCTCGGCACCCCCCGCCGCCGGGCCACCTCCGCCGCCGTCCTGTTCGACGAACGGCCCCGCAGCGCCGCCGAGCACCGCGCGGCCAGCGAGGCGCACGCGGCCCAGGGCCACTGGAACCAGGCCGTCCAGGAGCGCATGCGCGCCATCGTCCGCTCCCTGGAGGAACGCGCCCTGCTCGACGCACGCCCCGGCCGCACCGCCGACGAAGCAGCGGCCGAAGCCGGCCGCGTCCTCCCCGCGCACACGGACCGGCTGCGCGCCGCGGCCCGCGAGTTCGACGACGTCACATACGGCGGCCGCAGAGCCGGCGAGCAGTCGTACCACCGTCTCGCCGAGCTCGACCGCGACCTGGAACGCACCAGGCCGACCCTCGCCCACAGCACAGCCGGCACGGCCCGGAGCACCCGCCAGGGGGCAGCCGAGTGACCACCGTGGCCACGCCGACGAGCACCTCCACCGCGCCCACCGGCCGCCAGGTGTGGACCCGGACGCGGGGCATCGCGCTCGCCGTCGTACTGATCCTGGTGGCGGCCGTCGCCATCGCCGCCGTCCGCTCCACCACCCGGCACGGCGAACTGGACCCGCGCTCCGCCGACCCCTACGGCAGCCGCGCCGTCGCCGAACTCCTCGCCGAACGGGGCGTCTCCACACGGGTGGTCACCACACTCGGCGCGGCCCGCGCCGCCGCCGGCCGGGAAACCACTCTGCTGGTCGCCGTGCCCGACCTGCTGACCCACCGTCAGCAGTCCCAGCTGCACGCGGCCACCGCGGCAGCCGGCGGCCGCACCGTCCTGGTCGCGGCCGGCAGCCGGTCCGTCGAACGCCTCGCCCCCGGGGTCACCGCCGACCCCGCCACCAGCGGCGACTCCACGCTCGCCCCGGACTGCACCCTCCCCGAAGCCCGGCGCGCGGGCACCGCCGACACCGGCGGCGTCCGCTACACCACCACCCATCTCGACGCCGACTCCTGCTACCCCAGCAAGCGCCTGGCCACTCTGCTGCGCATCCCCGCGGCCTCCGGCGGCGGCGACACCGTCGTGCTCGGCGCGCCCGACATCCTCTACAACGACCGCCTCGACGAGCAGGGCAACGCCTCGCTCGCCCTTCAACTCCTCGGCTCCCGCCCCCATCTGGTCTGGTACCTCCCCTCGCTCTCGGACGCCTCCGCCACCGGAACCAGCGAGCGGAAGAGCTTCTTCGACCTGCTCCCCTCCGGATGGCTCTGGGCCACCCTGCAGCTCTTCATCGCGGCGGCCCTCGCCGCCTTCTGGCGGGCCCGCCGCTTCGGCCCCCTCGTGGCCGAGAAACTCCCCGTCGCGATCCGCGCCTCCGAGGCCACCGAAGGCCGCGCCCGCCTCTACCGCAAGGCCAACGCCCGCGACCGCGCGGCCGCCGCTCTTCGCACCGCCACCCGCACCCGCCTCGCCCCCCTCGTCGGCGTCCCCCTCGCCCAGGCGCACACACCCGAGACCCTGCTACCCGCCCTGTCCGCCCACCTCCCCGGCGACGGACAGGCCCTGCACCCCCTTCTCTTCGGACCGCCGCCCGGCGACGACGCGGCCCTCCTCGCACTCACCGACCAACTCGACGCCCTCGAAAGAGAGGTACGCCGTTCATGATGGACCCGACCACTGACAGCGCCGGGCAGAGCGGGGATCCGGGTGCCGCCCGGACCTCCCTGGAAGCCCTGCGCGCCGAGATCGCCAAAGCCGTGGTCGGCCAGGACCCCGCCGTGACCGGCCTCGTCGTCGCCCTCCTCTGCCGCGGACACGTACTACTAGAAGGAGTCCCCGGGGTCGCCAAAACGTTGCTCGTCCGCACGCTCGCATCCGCACTCGAACTCGACACCAAACGCGTGCAGTTCACCCCGGACCTGATGCCGAGCGACGTCACCGGCTCCCTCGTCTACGACACGCGCACCGCCGAGTTCTCCTTCCAGCCCGGACCGGTCTTCACCAATCTCCTGCTCGCGGACGAGATCAACCGCACCCCGCCCAAGACGCAGTCGTCGCTCCTGGAGGCCATGGAGGAACGCCAGGTCACGGTCGACGGCACCCCGCGCCCGCTCCCCGAGCCGTTCCTGGTCGCCGCCACCCAGAACCCGGTCGAGTACGAGGGCACCTACCCCCTTCCCGAGGCCCAACTGGACCGGTTCCTCCTCAAGCTGACGATCCCTCTCCCCTCCCGCCAGGACGAGATCGACGTTCTCACCCGGCACGCCTCCGGCTTCGACCCACGCGACCTGCGCGCCGCCGGCGTACGCCCGGTCGCGGGTCCCACGGACCTGGAGGCGGCACGCGCAGCGGTCGCCGAGACGACCGTGTCCCCCGAGATCACCGCCTACGTCGTGGACATCTGCCGGGCCACCCGCGAGTCGCCCTCCCTCACCCTGGGTGTCTCCCCGCGCGGCGCCACCGCCCTGCTCGCCACCTCGCGCGCCTGGGCCTGGCTGACCGGCCGCGACTACGTCATCCCTGACGACGTGAAGGCCCTGGCCCTCCCCACACTCCGGCACCGGGTCCAACTGCGCCCCGAGGCCGAGATGGAGGGCGTGACCCCCGACTCGGTCATCAACGCCATCCTTGCCCACGTCCCGGTCCCCCGCTGATGGCGCTCACCGGACGCGCCGCCCTCCTCGCGGCCCTCGGCTCGGTGCCCGTCGGCGTCCTGGAACCGGGATGGACGGGCATCCTCGCGGTCAACGGCTCCCTGGCGCTGGCCTGCGCCTGCGACTACGCCCTGGCCGCGCCGGTACGCCGTCTGCGGGTGACCCGATCCGGTGACACCTCGGTCCGGCTCGGGGACAGCGCGGACATCACTCTCACGATCACGAACCCGTCCCGCCGCCGGCTGCGAGCCCGGCTCCGGGACGCCTGGCCACCGAGCAGCCGACAGCCGGGCACCGAGACCGAGGCCGCCCGGCACCAGCTGACCGTCCCCCCGGGCGAACGGCGCCGCGTCACGACCCGACTGCGCCCCACCCGCCGTGGCGACCACCATGCCGACCGCGTGACCATCCGGTCCTACGGCCCCCTCGGCCTGTTCGCCCGGCAGAGCGCCCACCGGGTGCCCTGGACTGTACGGGTCCTGCCTCCGTTCACCAGCCGCAAGCATCTTCCGTCGAAGCTGGCCCGGCTGCGTGAACTCGACGGCCGCACCAGCGTGCTGACGCGGGGTGAGGGAACGGAGTTCGACAGTCTGCGCGAGTACGTCCCCGGGGACGACACTCGCACGATCGACTGGCGAGCCACGGCCCGGCAGTCCGCCGTCGCCGTCCGCACCTGGCGTCCCGAGCGCGACCGGCACATCCTGCTGGTCCTGGACACCGGCCGCACCTCGGCCGGCCGAGTCGACGACGCCCCACGCCTGGACGCTTCCCTGGACGCGGCCCTGCTGCTCGCGGCCCTCGCCTCGCGCGCCGGCGACCGCGTGGCCCTGCTCGCCTACGACCGCCGGGTACGAGCCCTGGTCCAGGGGCGTTCGGCCGGCGATGTACTGCCTTCCTTGGTCAACGCGATGGCGATGCTCGAACCGGAACTGGTCGAGACCGATGCCCGCGGCCTCACCGCCACCGCTCTGCGCACCGCCCCCCGGCGTTCCCTGATCGTCCTCCTCACGACGTTGGACGCGGCGCCGGTGGAACAGGGCCTGCTTCCGGTGCTTCCGCAGCTCACTCGACGTCACACGGTTCTGATCGCTTCGGTGGCCGATCCCCACATCGCGCGTATGGCGCAGGCCCGGGGCGACGCGGAGGCCGTGTACGAAGCGGCGGCAGCGGCTCAGGCCCAGAGCGAACGCCGGCGTACTGCGGAGCAGCTCCGTCGGCACGGCGTGACGGTGGTGGACGCGACCCCTGAGGAGTTGGCGCCCGCGCTCGCGGATGCCTATCTGGCGCTGAAAGCGGCGGGCCGGCTCTGAGGAGCCGGCGCCTCCGGCCGTTCTTATAGGCCTTGTCCCCTTGGGGGCTCCAGAAGGCCCTGAACGCAGAAAACCCCCGCACCTGAGGTGCGGGGGTTTTCTCAAAATTTGTTCGGCGGCGTCCTACTCTCCCACAGGGTCCCCCCTGCAGTACCATCGGCGCTGTGAGGCTTAGCTTCCGGGTTCGGAATGTAACCGGGCGTTTCCCTCACGCTATGACCACCGAAACACTATG